>NZ_CP059398.1:0-4470000 GCF_022354745.1 Bradyrhizobium sp. I71 | reverse complement strand
TCTAAGCCAACCTCCTGGTTGTTTTGGGATTTCCACATCCTTTCCCACTTAGCCACGAATTAGGGGCCTTAGCTGTAGGTCCGGGTTGTTTCCCTCTCCACGACGGACGTTAGCACCCGCCGTGTGACTCCCGGATAGTACTCTCAGGTATTCGGAGTTTGGTTGGGTTTGGTAAGACGGTAAGTCCCCCTAGCCCATCCAGTGCTCTACCCCCTGAGGTATTCATCCGAGGCGATACCTAAATATCTTTCGCGGAGAACCAGCTATTTCCCAGTTTGATTGGCCTTTCACCCCTAACCACAAGTCATCGGAGCCTTTTTCAACAGGCACCCGTTCGGTCCTCCAGTGAGTGTTACCTCACCTTCAACCTGCTCATGGCTAGATCACTAGGTTTCGGGTCTAATACAACGAACTTGACGCCCTATTCAGACTCGCTTTCGCTACGCCTTCGCCTATCGGCTTAAGCTTGCTCGTTAAATTAAGTCGCTGGCCCATAATACAAAAGGTACGATGTCACCCAGAACGTATCTTGGGCTCCATCTGTTTGTAGGTGTCCGGTTTCAGGTCTATTTCACTCCCCTCGTCGGGGTGCTTTTCACCTTTCCCTCACGGTACTAGTTCGCTATCGGTCGCTGAGGAGTACTTAGGCTTGGAGGGTGGTCCCCCCGTGTTCAGACAGGATTGCACGTGTCCCGCCTTACTCGTGGATACATCATCGCATTACTCGTACGGGGCTATCACCCTCTGAGGCCCAGCTTTCCTGACTGGTTCCGATTGTCTCTGATGTATCACTGGCCTGGTCCGCGTTCGCTCGCCACTACTAACGGAGTCTCTGTTGATGTCCTTTCCTCCAGGTACTTAGATGTTTCAGTTCCCTGGGTTCGCTTGAAACCTCCTATGTATTCAGAAGTCTCATACCTTCTCTTGATAACCGGAAATCCAAAACCTTGCGGTCATGGTCCCGATCATTTCTGGTCAAACCCCAAAACCTAAGGTCTTGGAGTTCCGGCTATCGAAGGTGGGTTTCCCCATTCGGAAATCCGCGGATCAAAGCTTCTTCGCAGCTCCCCACGGCTTATCGCAGCGTAGCACGTCCTTCATCGCCTCTCAGCGCCAAGGCATCCACCGAACACCCTTAAGGCACTTGATTGCTCTCATTATCAATGTCCACACACTCGGCAGAATGTTGTCTGCAGAATTGCCTTGCGGCACGCGCCCTCGATGAACGCTATCTGCAGCCGGACATTGACTAGAAAGACCAGCTTGCTTCGTAAGATCGTTCCGATAGCGAGGCGGTCAAGCTTCGCTAAAAGGATCATTTACAACCCGCTCGTCCCTCAGACGCAGCCTTTTGAGCTACACTGAAAGGCGCGCGAGCGCCGAAATGATCCGGAGATAATGAAGTCTCGCGCGGATATTCTCCGCACGATCCAACTCGGATCGATCTCCTCTTTACGATGTCAGAAATCACGCAGCTTACTGTCCATCCGGACTAGCAAGTGCGAAGTGATGTTTCGCGGACGACGGTACAAGATCTCGGTGATCAAACCATCTGGTGGAGCCAGACGGGATCGAACCGACGACCTCATGCTTGCAAAGCACGCGCTCTCCCAGCTGAGCTATGGCCCCGTAACCAGAAGACGAATGCACACTCGATGAAAGTGGTGGGCCTGGGAAGACTTGAACTTCCGACCTCACGCTTATCAAGCGCGCGCTCTAACCAACTGAGCTACAAGCCCCTAACGCATATCCAGTCAAGGACCAGGGATCTGCAAGCCTGCAGCCCCAGCGCGTGTTCGTCCGCGAAGAAAGAGAAACGAAGACGGCGAAATCCCGCCAATGCAGCTCAACGATCTGGCGATCTGTTGGCCACTGATGTTTCTAAAACGGTTCGATAGAAGCAAGCTTCTGAAGAACCATCCTTAGAAAGGAGGTGATCCAGCCGCAGGTTCCCCTACGGCTACCTTGTTACGACTTCACCCCAGTCGCTGACCCTACCGTGGCCGGCTGCCTCCCTTGCGGGTTAGCGCACCGTCTTCAGGTAAAACCAACTCCCATGGTGTGACGGGCGGTGTGTACAAGGCCCGGGAACGTATTCACCGTGGCGTGCTGATCCACGATTACTAGCGATTCCAACTTCATGGGCTCGAGTTGCAGAGCCCAATCCGAACTGAGACGGCTTTTTGAGATTTGCGAAGGGTCGCCCCTTAGCATCCCATTGTCACCGCCATTGTAGCACGTGTGTAGCCCAGCCCGTAAGGGCCATGAGGACTTGACGTCATCCCCACCTTCCTCGCGGCTTATCACCGGCAGTCTCCTTAGAGTGCTCAACTAAATGGTAGCAACTAAGGACGGGGGTTGCGCTCGTTGCGGGACTTAACCCAACATCTCACGACACGAGCTGACGACAGCCATGCAGCACCTGTGTTCCAGGCTCCGAAGAGAGGGTCACATCTCTGCGACCGGTCCTGGACATGTCAAGGGCTGGTAAGGTTCTGCGCGTTGCGTCGAATTAAACCACATGCTCCACCGCTTGTGCGGGCCCCCGTCAATTCCTTTGAGTTTTAATCTTGCGACCGTACTCCCCAGGCGGAATGCTTAAAGCGTTAGCTGCGCCACTAGTGAGTAAACCCACTAACGGCTGGCATTCATCGTTTACGGCGTGGACTACCAGGGTATCTAATCCTGTTTGCTCCCCACGCTTTCGTGCCTCAGCGTCAGTATCGGGCCAGTGAGCCGCCTTCGCCACTGGTGTTCTTGCGAATATCTACGAATTTCACCTCTACACTCGCAGTTCCACTCACCTCTCCCGAACTCAAGATCTTCAGTATCAAAGGCAGTTCTGGAGTTGAGCTCCAGGATTTCACCCCTGACTTAAAGACCCGCCTACGCACCCTTTACGCCCAGTGATTCCGAGCAACGCTAGCCCCCTTCGTATTACCGCGGCTGCTGGCACGAAGTTAGCCGGGGCTTATTCTTGCGGTACCGTCATTATCTTCCCGCACAAAAGAGCTTTACAACCCTAGGGCCTTCATCACTCACGCGGCATGGCTGGATCAGGGTTGCCCCCATTGTCCAATATTCCCCACTGCTGCCTCCCGTAGGAGTTTGGGCCGTGTCTCAGTCCCAATGTGGCTGATCATCCTCTCAGACCAGCTACTGATCGTCGCCTTGGTGAGCCATTACCTCACCAACTAGCTAATCAGACGCGGGCCGATCTTTCGGCGATAAATCTTTCCCCGTAAGGGCTTATCCGGTATTAGCACAAGTTTCCCTGTGTTGTTCCGAACCAAAAGGTACGTTCCCACGCGTTACTCACCCGTCTGCCGCTGACGTATTGCTACGCCCGCTCGACTTGCATGTGTTAAGCCTGCCGCCAGCGTTCGCTCTGAGCCAGGATCAAACTCTCAAGTTGGACTTGAACTTTGAACCGGCTGATCACAACGTTTGACGAGGTCCCACCATTTTTCCATCGACCGAAGCCGATGAGCTGCCCGCGATTCACATCGCTGGCAACGATGGTGTTTCCTTTAAAACGTGTACCGCCGAAGTCTTTCGTCCGGTCTCGATCAGAAAAGCCGAAGCTTTCCAGAAGCGAGACCCGCAAGGACTCCGCCGTCCACGTTTCTCTTTCTTCATCTTCACTTGTCAAACAGCCCGGGACCAGGAGGCCCCAACCTTCCAGAGTGGAAGGGTTCCGATACCCTTACCGACGAAAAATGACTCCAACCGACTGGTGTCGATTGTTGTGTCACTCAACAAGGTGAGGAGCATCAGTGGCGCGTTCGCTCGCCTTGGTCAGTGACCCGGCGGCGCCGCGCTCAGTGGTTGGGGTTATAGTCCCCACCGATCGGGATTGTCAACGCCCATCGTCAACAAATCGTCGCACAGTGGATCGCCGAAAAAAAACGCGCGATTACAGTCGCTTAGAGCGACGCAGAGCGAGCGAGCCGACGCCGCGCGAAGAAAAAACTGAAAAAAAGTTTGCGGCCCTGGAGGCTCCGGAGGGGCTCCAGAGGCGGCTTGCGGCGCCGCTCCGGGGAGGCCCCTCGCGCCGGCTTCTTGAGGAAGTTTTTTCCATATTTGGCGCCGTACTTGAGCCACAATCCCGCGGCGTTCTGGTAAGAGACGAGCTTGAATCGCGGGGATGCCTATGGGGGCTGCCGGCGATTTTCATGGGGTCAGGGGAAGGCATCTTGCAGATGACGCGGCCTTCCTTCGACGTTCGAAAGACATCGAGAGAGTTTCATCCGTCCAGTTGTTCGTAATTTCGGCCAGCCCTGTTCCGGGGCTTCCTGAGCGCGGGCGCCTGTGCGGTTTGCCTTTTCCGGCGATCCCCGTTCAAGAGGGCGGCCAGGGACAAGGTTCGAAGCGGGCTTTCTTGGGTCATTGATTGGGGGACTTGGGTTGAACCACAGGACGTCACGCGGCACCTACGGGCGTGAGACCGGGATCATCGATCTCGGCCACGAGCCGCCGCTGTCCGTCGATGGTTCTGAAGCCGCCGTGATCGACCGCCGCCGCGTCTCGGTGCAATGGTTCAGCGGCACAATTCTGACCGGACTCTGCGGCGCGGCCCTGATCGGCGGCGCCGTTTTCGCATCGCTCGACGGCGAGATGACCTTCGCCAAGGTGCCGGAGCGGGTCGAGGGCGCCTTGCGCGGCGCGTTCGGCGCCGCCGATCGCGCCGCCTCGCTGCACAAGAGCGACCGGCTGCCGCCGCCGAGCGAATCCACCGCCTCGCGCAACATCGTGCGCGTCTCGACGGTCGCCCGCGTCGGCAACCGCGACGTGATGCGGGTGCGCCCCTTCGTCCGGATCGCCGGCAACCTGTCGATGACGACGAGCGACCTGTCGGCGAAGATCCCGCCGTTCAACGCCCAGCGCCTGCTCACCGATGTCGGCTCCGATCCGAAGACGGCGTCCGACGATCCCAACAATCCGGAGGCCGTCGAGCCCGACGCGGAGGTGTCATTCGTCACCAAGGACCTGTCGTCGGTGCTGCCGAAGGCCAAGATTTCCGCGGTGGTGGCGCTCGACGACATCCTGATGCGGGTCCGCGATGCCGCCAACTGGCGCGGCAATGGCGGGGTGCGCTACGCCTCGCTCGCCAATGCTACAGCCGACGTCTCCGGCACGACCGGCCCGTCCGACATCAAGATGGCCTACGCCGCCGAGGCGTCGTCCTCCGATCCCTATGCCGGTTTCGAGACGCGCGTGGTGCCGGAGAACGTCACGCTGCTGCCCAAGACCAAGGAGCAGATCACCGGCGGCAATCCCAATGGCGAGCGCGTCCATCTGGTCAGAAAGGGCGACAGCGTCGGCTCGGTGCTGCGCGAGCTCGGCGCGACGGCCGACGAGATCAAGGCGATCACCGCAACGCTTGGCCCGCGCGGCCGCGACGGCGGCCTCAAGGAAGGCGAGAAACTCCGCATCCTGATGGCGCCCGCAAGCCCCGGCGCCCGGCTCCAGCCCTATCGCGTCGTGGTTGCAAACGACACCATGGTGGAGGCGATCGCGGCGCTGTCCGATCTCGGCAAATACGTCGCCGTCGACGTCTCCAGCATGAACACCGTCGCCGACGCCGCGGCCAACGCCAACAGCGAAGACGATGACGAGGATGACGGCAGCGGCGTGCGGCTGTACCAGAGCATCTACGAGACGGCGATGCGCAACAAGGTCCCGATGCCCGTCATCGAGGACATGATCAAGATCTACTCCTACGACGTCGATTTCCAGCGCAAGGTGCAGCCCGGAGATTCCTTCGACGTGTTCTACGCCGGCGAGGACGAAGGCGTGACGTCGAGCGAAAAGAACGAGGTGCTGTTCGCCTCCCTCACCGTCGGCGGCGAGACCAAGAAATACTACCGCTACCAGAGCCCCGACGACGGCGTCGTCGATTACTACGACGAGACCGGCAAGAGCGCGAAGAAGTTCCTGGTCAGGAAGCCCGTCAACAACGCCATCATGCGCTCGGGCTTCGGCGGCCGCCGCCACCCGATCCTGGGCTACGTCAAGATGCATACCGGCGTCGACTGGTCCACCGCCTACGGCACGCCGATCTTCGCCTCCGGCAACGGCATGATCGAGAAGGCCGGCCCCGAGGGCGGCTATGGCAAGTACATCCGCATCAAGCACGCCAACGGCTACGAGACCGCCTACGGCCACA
This sequence comes from Bradyrhizobium sp. I71, assembly GCF_022354745.1. Lineage (NCBI taxonomy): Bacteria > Pseudomonadati > Pseudomonadota > Alphaproteobacteria > Hyphomicrobiales > Nitrobacteraceae > Bradyrhizobium > Bradyrhizobium sp. I71. The sequence goes on along the minus strand of NZ_CP059398.1, from coordinate 4,463,831 downwards.
TGTCGGCCTTCGCCAAGGGCATGGAGCCCGGCAAGAAGGTGCGGCAGGGCCAGGTGATCGGCTTCGTCGGCTCGTCGGGCCTGTCGACCGGCCCGCACGTCCATTACGAGATCCTGGTCAACGGCCGCTTCGTCGACCCGATGCGCGTGAAGCTGCCGCGCGGCCGTTCGCTGGAGGGCCCGATGCTGGCCAGCTTCGAGAAGGAGCGCGACCGGCTCGAGGGGATGATGAGCGGCCGCGGCGGCGCCATCGCCCGCATCTCGGACGCCACCGGCGGGCCGCTGCAGGTCACCAACCGCTAAGTCGGGAATTTGGCCCGCCCCGGCGGACATCTCCAGACACGACCCGAATTCGACGTCGTCGCGAGGCCGCTTTGCGGCGTCACAACGTCAAGTTTTGTTTGCCAAAGCGGCATGAGGAGCGAATACTTCCCAAAAAACGGGAGGTCTCGCCATGAACAACAGGCTCGCCTGCGCAGCCTTCGTCGCTGCGCTGTTCTCCGCCACGAGCCTGTCGGCTGAGACCCTGCCGGCAACCTGGGACGTCACCAAGCTCGTCCCCGGCTCGGCATTCCACGGCGTGCACGGGCTCGCTGTCGACAAGGCCGGCCATCTGTTTGCCGGCAGCGTCGCAGGCGCGGCGCTCTACGAGGTTGAGGGCAGTAGCGCCAAGGTTGCAATCCCGGCACCGGTCGGAATGGCCGACGACATCGCGTTCGCGCCCGACGGCACCATGGCCTGGACCGGATTCCTCGCCGGCGATCTCTATGCGCGCAAGGGCGACGGCCCGATCAAGAAGCTCGCTTCCGGCCTTCCCGGCATCAACTCGCTCGCCTTCCGCAAGGACGGCAGGCTCTACGCCACCACCGTCTTCCTCGGCGACGCGCTCTACGAGATCGACGTCGAGGGCGTCAAACCGCCGCGCCAGATCATGGAGAAGATGGGCGGCCTCAACGGCTTCGAGTTCGGTCCCGACGACAAGCTCTACGGTCCGCTCTGGTTCAAGGGCCAGGTCGCGAAGGTCGACGTCGACAAGGCCGAGCTGACCGTCGTTGCCGACGGCTTCAAGGTCCCGGCCGCCGTGAACTTCGATTCCAAGGGCAACCTCTTCGTGGTCGACACCGCGCTCGGTCAGCTCGTCCGGGTCGATCCCAAATCGGGCGCCAAGACCATGGTCGCGCAGCTGAAGCCATCGCTGGACAATCTCGCCATCGACGACAAGGACCGCATCTACGTCTCCAATATGGCCGACAACGGCATCCAGGAGGTCGATCCTGCGACCGGCCAGGCCAAGCAGATCATCATCGGCAAGCTCGCTTTGCCCGGCGGCATCGGCGTCACCTCGGAGAACGGCAGGGACACGATCCACGTCGCCGACGTGTTCGCCTATCGCACGGTGAATGGAGCGACCGGCGAGGTCACCGAAAAGGCGCGCATGCACGCCGCCGGCGTCACGCTCGAATATCCGATGAGCGCGACGGCGAACGGCAACGACGTGGTCCTGTCGAGCTGGTTCACCGGCACCGTGCAGGTGATCGACGGCAAGACCGGCGCAACGCGCGACATGCTGCACGGCTTCAAGGCGCCGCATGACGCCGTCGTGCTCGCGGACGGCAGCATCCTGGTGGCCGAGTTCGGCACCAAATCGCTGGTCAAGGTGAGCGGCGAGCACGGCAAGGATCGCGTCACGCTGATTGGCGACCTCGAGGGCCCGGTCGGGCTCGCCGGTGGACCTGGCGGCGAGGTCTATGTCACCGAAGCGTTTGCCGGCGCCGTCTCCCGGATCGACACAAACGGCGGAAAGACCGTGGTCGCCAAGGACCTGAAAATGCCCGAAGGCATCGCACGGGGCCGCGACGGCCAGCTGGTCGTGGCGGAGGTCGGCGCCAAACGGCTGATCGAGATCGCGCCGGACAGCGGCAAAATCACCGAGATCGCCGCCAATCTCCCGATCGGCCTGACAGGCGCGCCCGGGGGCCTGCCGACGCACATTCCGACAGGCGTGGCGGTCGGGGCGACGGGCGTCATCTACTTCAGCTCGGACATCGAGAATGCGATCTACAAGGTGGTGAAGAAGTAGCGTCCGCCGGCCAAGGCCTGGCCGCGGAACCCGGAGGCGGATTTTCGGTTAGCTGACGGAGCCGACCAGCAGGAGGACAGCCCCATGACGCGCCTCTCACGGGACGATGTCGTCAAGGCCGTGGACGGGGCCGACGACGTCACCATTGCCCAGATCATCGGGACCGGAGCGACGGTCGAGGAACTCGCCGAAGCCCAGGCCTGGCTCGCCAATGACGAGCCCATGATCAACGATCTGCGACCGCTGGCGCAGGGACGGGTGCGCGAGCTGGTGGATATTCTTTCGGAGCTTGACGAGGACGAGGAGGAAGGTCCGGCGGGTCCTGGCTCCGCGTCCGCAGCCGGTTAGCTGAGACACCGACAAAGGAAAACGCCCCAGAGAGGTTGGCCTCTCCGGGGCGTCCTGTTGCTTCAAGCGCCGTACCCTCAGTTCAATTTCCGCTTCGTCACCGGCGCCTCGAACTGGGTGATCTCGGCGGTTCGCGGCGCCTTGCCGTTGAAGGTCAGCACGTTGCCTTCGGACGAGATCGCGACCGTGTCGCCGTCCCTGACGTCGCCGGCCAGGATCATCTCGGCGAGCGGATCCTGGAGGTAGCGCTGGATCACCCGTTTCAGCGGTCTTGCGCCATAGGCGGGATCCCAGCCCTTGGCGGCGAGCCAGTCGCGGCCTGCGGCATCGAGCGTCAGCACGATCTTGCGATCGGTCAGCAGCTTCTGGAGACGTGCGAACTGGATCTCGACGATCCGGCCCATCTCGCTCCGCTGCAAGCGGTGGAACAGGATGATCTCGTCGACGCGGTTGAGGAATTCGGGGCGGAAGTGCGCCCGCACCATTCCCATCACCTGCTCGCGCACGGCCGAGGTGTCCTCGCCCTCCGGCTGGTTCACCAAGAACTCCGAACCGAGGTTGGAGGTCATGATGATCAGCGTGTTGCGGAAGTCGACGGTGCGGCCCTGGCCGTCGGTCAGGCGGCCGTCGTCGAGCACCTGCAACAGGACGTTGAAGACATCAGGATGCGCCTTCTCGATCTCGTCGAACAGCACCACCTGATAAGGCCGGCGCCGCACCGCTTCGGTGAGCGCACCGCCCTCGTCATAGCCGACATAACCCGGAGGCGCGCCGATCAGCCGCGAGACCGAGTGCTTCTCCATGTATTCGGACATGTCGAGGCGGACCATCGCGGTCTCGTCGTTGAACAGGTATTCCGCGAGAGCTTTCGTCAGCTCGGTCTTGCCGACGCCGGTGGGCCCCAGGAACATGAACGAGCCGGTCGGGCGGTTCGGGTCTTGCAAGCCCGCGCGCGAGCGGCGCACGGCGGTTGCGACCGCACGCACGGCCTCGGCCTGGCCGACGACACGCTTGCCGAGCTGCTCCTCCATCTTGAGGAGCTTCTCCTTCTCGCCTTCCAGCATCTTGTCGACGGGCACGCCGGTCCAGCGCGAGACCACCTGCGCGATGTGATTGGCGGTGACCGCCTCCTCCATCATCTCGCCGGAGCCTTCACGCGCCTCGATATCCGCCAGCTGCTTCTCCAGCTCCGGAATCCGGCCGTAGGCCAGCTCGCCGGCCTTCTGGAATTCGCCGCGCCGCTGCGCGTTGGCGAGCTCGACACGCAGGCCGTCAAGCTCGGCCTTCAGCTTCTGGGCATCGGAGAGCTTGTTCTTCTCCGCGCTCCAGCGCGCCGTCAGCCCAGCAGACTTCTCCTCGAGCTCGGCAAGGTCCTTCTCCAGGGTCTGGAGCCGGGTCTTTGAGCCGGGATCGCTTTCCTTCTTCAGCGCCTCCTGCTCGATCTTGAGCCGGATGATCTCGCGGTCGAGCGAATCCAGCTCTTCCGGCTTGGAATCGACCTGCATCTTCAGCCGCGCCGCGGCCTCGTCCATGAGGTCGATCGCCTTGTCCGGCAGGAAGCGGTCGGTGATGTAACGGTTGGACAGGGTCGTGGCGGCCACGAGCGCGGAATCGGTGATCCGCACGCCATGGTGCTGCTCGTACTTGTCCTTCAGCCCGCGCAGGATCGAGATGGTATCCTCGACCGAGGGCTCGCTGACGAAGATCGGCTGGAAGCGCCGCGCCAGCGCGGCGTCCTTCTCGACGTGCTTCTGGTACTCGTCGAGCGTGGTCGCGCCGATGCAGTGCAGCTCGCCGCGGGCGAGCGCGGGCTTGAGCAGGTTGGAAGCGTCCATCGCGCCGTCGCCCTTGCCGGCACCGATCAGCGTGTGCATCTCGTCGATGAAGAGGATGAAGGTGCCTTCGCTCCCGGTCACTTCCTGGAGCACGGCCTTCAGCCGCTCCTCGAACTCACCGCGATATTTCGCGCCGGCGATCAGTGCGCCCAAGTCGAGCGAGAGCAGCTTCTTGTCCTTCAGGCTCTCCGGCACGTCGCCATTGACGATGCGCAGCGCCAACCCTTCCGCGATCGCGGTCTTGCCGACGCCGGGCTCGCCGATCAGGACGGGGTTGTTCTTGGTCCGGCGCGAGAGCACCTGGATGGTGCGACGGATCTCCTCGTCGCGGCCGATGACCGGATCGAGCTTACCGTCGCGCGCGGCCTGGGTCAGGTCGCGGGCATATTTCTTCAGCGCGTCATACGCGTTCTCGGCGGTCGCCGAATCCGCGGTCCGCCCCTTGCGCAGCGCCTCGATCGCCGCGTTGAGGTTCTGCGGGGTGACGCCGCCCTTGTTGAGGATGGTGCCGGCTTCGCTGGACTTCTCCAGCGTGAGGCCGAGCAGCAGCCGTTCGACGGTGACGAAGCTGTCGCCGGCCTTCTCGCCGGCCTTTTCGGCGGCGTCGAAGGTGCGGGCGAGCTCGGGCGCCAGGTAGATCTGGCCGGCGCCACCGCCGGAAACCTTCGGCACCTTGCCGAGGGCGTCCTCGGTCGCCTTCAGGATTGCACGGGAATTGCCGCCAGCGCGGTCGATCAGACCGGCAGCGAGCCCCTCATTGTCGTCCAAGAGGACTTTCAGGAGGTGCGGGGTGGAAAACTGCTGGTGCCCCTCGCGCATCGCAAGCGACTGCGCAGACTGAATGAAGCCCCTGGAGCGTTCGGTATACTTCTCGATGTTCATCTTTTCTGTCCCTCGGCCTGCCTCTCATGGAGCCCTCAAAGGCACTCCAAATGGCATCTTCATTGGGTTTCCGCCTGGCGTGTTGACGTTCCTCAACCCGCAAGCGGTCGTTATCAGCCGGCGCTGGCGCCAGCCTGATCCAGATGTGGGAAGCGTGGCCTCGGATCGGAAGAGGCGACTTCACAATTTCGTGCACGCTTAGACCCGCTTGGCGCGAGCAGGCCGAATCCCCTAAGTAGCGGCATGAAAGCCAGCCAGACTGCCGAGATCACCGGCCTTTACCGTTACCCGATCAAGGGCCTCACGCCGGAAGCCCTATCCCGCGTGACCTTGCGACCAGGGGAGACCCTGCCCGCCGATCGCCGCTACGCCATCGAGAACGGGCCGAGCGGCTTCGATCCCGAGGCCCCCGCCTGGAAACCGAAGATCCAGTTTCTGATGCTCGCGCGCAATGAGCGGCTGGCCGAGCTCGACAGCCGGTTCGACGACGCCACCAATCTGTTGACCATCCGCAAGGACGGCCAGATCGTCGCCAGCGGCGATCTCGAGACCGCCGCCGGCCGCGCCGCGATCGAGGCCTATTTCAGCGAGAACTTTCAGCCGGAGTTGAAGGGCCCGCCCAAGGTTCTGTCCGGCCGCGACCACAGCTTCTCCGACGTCGCCCGCAAGGTCGTCTCCATCATCAATCTCGGCAGCGTCCGCGCGATCGAGACTATGCTCGGCGGCGCCGCCGTGCACCCCCTGCGCTTCCGCGCCAATCTCTACGTCAAGGGCTGGCCGGCCTGGTCGGAGCTCGAGCTGGTCGGCCAGACACTTGCGGTCGGGCAGGCCCGGCTGAAGGTGATCAAGCGCATCGTCCGCTGCCCCGCCACCAATGTCGATCCTGAAACCGCCAAGCGCGATCTCGAGATCCCGCCCACGCTCTCGCGCCATCTCGGCCACATGGATTGCGGCATCTACGCCGAGGTGATCGAAGGTGGCGAGATCGGCGTGGGCGATGCGGTTGCGGTGGAAGAGCCGAAGCTGCTGTGAGAGCCACACTGCCGTAGCAACCATTAAATAGCGGCCGTGTTTTGCGCCGTCCGGATCGCCTGCGTCTGCCATGATGACGCCGTGCTCGCGTCCGTCAAGGCGTGGCCTGGCGGCAGATCGGGTGATGTTGGGGCGAGCGACGGCCATCCTTGACGGACGCTACGCGCGACGTCATGAGGGAGCCGTAGGTCGGGACGAAGAAGCGCGTCTCGGTCGAACTAAGAAGCAGGGAATGATCCTACCGGAGGTTCGCCGCACCACGGCGTGCCGCGAGCCACCACTGTGTTGGCGAAGATGAGCATCTTTCTGGCACAGGCAACGAGCGCCTGCTTGTGTTCCTTTCCAGCCGCAGTCAGCCGTTGATAGAGCTTGATGAGCTGCGGGTTCCATCGAAACGATGCGGCCAGTGAAGCCGTATAAAGGGCGCGGCGCAGCCGCTTTCGTCCGCCCTCGATATGCCGAACGCCTGACCGGTCGCCGCTGTCGTCGTCATAGGGCGCAAGGCCGGCGAGAGCGACAGCTTGCTCCCGCGTGATCTGGCCGATCTCAGGCAGACGCACCAGGATGGCCACGGCGGTCGGCAGCCCGATGCCGTCAACGCTGTTGATCAGGGCAAGTCTCTTGGCAAGGTCGGGATGCTTGCGGATCGAGGCGACCAGAGCCTTGAGTGCGACCCTCACGCGCTGCTCCAGGCGAGCGATATCCTCTTGCCAGAGCTTGTTGATCGCCGCATTGCGGCAGCTTTCGATCCTGTTTTTGAGGCGTGCAATATCCTCACCGATCTGATCGATCATGGTCAGCTGCTCGGCGAACGGCAGCAACCGGGGATCGGGAGCGGTATGGATCTTCCGCACCGCGGCGGTGCAGGTTGCGATAAGAGCGGCATCGATCTTATCGTTCTTGGCCCGTTGCAAGTGGAATGTGGCATAGGCTCGGACCTGAGCCGGCTGAAACACCACAACCACAAACCCCTTGCGTCGCAGTTCGGCGACGACAGCCTGTTCGTAACCGCCGCTCGCCTCGATGCCGACGCGTTTGATGCGATGCTGTCGCAGCCACGTCAGCAAAGCCTCATGGCCTTCCGCCGTGTTCGTCACCTGCAACTGCTCGCGGCTGCCCTCGATCGCCACATCGAGCTTCCGTTTGCCGGTATCGATCCCGGCACAGATCGTGGTATGCTTGGCCATCTTCGTCGATCCCTCCCTTGTTATGCGAACCTAAAGTTCGTTCAACCATTCGGGTCCCGATGAAGTGCCGATCGCGATCTTGCTACGTCTGACAGCCCTCAAGGCTTCGGTGGGTACCGATCCGATCGAACGGCGACCCAGCTCGGGCGGCCACCCGGGCTGGGCCATTCCTCACGGAACGGCTCAATATAACCAATCGGGCTAATACAAGGGTGGGAAAAGGCGCCTTTGCGCCGTGCCCACCACTTCTCCGAGCTGGCAGAAGCCGTGGGCACGCTTCCGCCGTCGCTCTTCGAGCTATGGCGGACAAGTCGCTTTGCCCATCCTACGAGACCGTCGCTGTCGTCACCTCAATTCGGCATCACATACGCATAGATCCGGCCGCGCGAGACCGGCGCTTCGCGGACGCGGTTGCCGCTGTTGCCGGAGATCATGATCGGATTGCCCTGCGCATCGACGCCGGTGATGATGCCGACATGGCCGCCCCGGCGGCCGCGCGACATCACCGCGATGGCGCCGACCTGCGGACCGGAGATGCGCGTGCCGTAGCGCGCGAACGAGCTGGCCATGTCGGAGCCGGTGCCCTGATGGCCGGTGTGCTGCAGCACCATGTTCATGAAACGCGCGCACCACAGGCTGCCGCGCCCGGTCGGATTGCCGCCGAGATAGCGCCGCGCCTCGGACACGAGGCCCGATCCGCCACCGAACCCGCCGCTGCTCATGGCGTTGTTCGCCATTCCGTTGGTGGCCATGCCGCCGCCATTGGCGTTCGGATCATAGCTCGCCTGGGTGTTGCCGAACCCGCTCGCCTGCAGCTGCGCCGCGCTGCGCTCGAAGCGCGAGCTGCGGGCATGGTGCCGATAATGACGGTAGTGATGATGCCTGGCGTGATGCACGTAAGCGTGCCGCTCTGCGCTATGACGATGATGGGGTCGCGCCGAGGCCGGAGAAACGAACACGGCGACCGCCGAAAAGAACAACGCCAGCGCGACGACACAACGCGACAGGCGAGACGCAAACAACTCAACCATTCTTCATCCTTCGTTACACCCCACTTCCCGATCGGCCGTGCGCGGCCGTCATGCACCCCGCGTATCAGAATCCCGATGTGGCGAGATCAAGACACGTTCTGGGAGATTTTGCGCGGAGGTTAACGGGTGTTAGAACTCACATGCGTGAACTGCAGAACGGCATTCCAATGCCGCAGCACCCTTAGGGAGAAAACTAGATGCCTTACGCCGTGACGAAGGACAATTGCCGGCTTTATTTCGAGGAAGCGGGCAGCGGCACGCCGATCATCTTCCTGCACGAGTTCGCGGCCGACTACACCAATTGGGAGCCGCAGATGCGTTACTTCTCGCGCGGCCATCGCTGCATCGCCTACTCCGCGCGCGGCTACACGCCTTCGGACGTACCCGAAGGTGAAGTCTACACTTACACGCATTTCTACACCGATGCGCTCGCGGTGCTCGACCATCTCGGCATCGAGCGCGCGCATCTCGTCGGCCTGTCGATGGGCGCCTATTCGTCGCTCCAGATCGGGCTCAACGCCCCCCAGCGCGCGTTGTCGATGACGCTCGCCGGCGTCGGCTCCGGCTCGGAGATCGAAAATCTAGACTCCTGGCGCCAGCAATGCCGCGCCAATGCCGAACAGTTCGAGACGCTCGGCTCCGCCGAGGTCGCAAAGGTCACGCGCGAGGCGCCGAGCCGGATTCCCTTCCTGGTGAAAGATCCGCGCGGCCACGCCGATTTCTATGCCGCGCTGGCACGGCACGACGCCAGGGGTTCGGCGCGCACGATGCGCGGCTTCCAGGGCGGACGTCCCTCGATCTACACGATGACGGACGCGATCGCGAAGGTGGCAACGCCCGCGCTGATCATCTGCGGCGACGAGGACGATCCCTGCGTCGGGCCCAGCCTATTCCTGAAGAAGCACCTGCCGGCCGCGGGCCTCGCGATGTTTCCGAAGTCGGGCCACGTGCTCAACCTGGAAGAGCCCGCGCTGTTCAACGAGAGCGTGGAGCGGTTCGTCACGCTGGTGGAAGCCGGACGCTGGCCGGTGCGCGATCCGCGGTCTTTGGCGGCGCATTAGAACGCGGCGTCACCAAGGACTCCGTCATTGCGAGCGCAGCGAAGCAATCCAGAATCCCACCGCGGAACGACTCTGGATTGCTTCGCTGCGCTCGCAATGACGAAGGATGGACTGCAGCTCTTCATCATCGAGGAGCGCGTAGGGAAAGCTACTTCCCGCCGCCCCTGCTCAGCAAGAACACCGCCTGTTCGCCGAACATGTTCCACACCCACCAGGGCAGGTTCAGCGGCACCGGGCGGCCGTAGAGATCGAGCGCGATGGAGCGCTCCATCTTGACGTTGATCTCGTCGCAGAGCTCGACGAAATCCTTGATGGTGCAGAAATGGATGTTGGCGGTGTCGTACCAGGTCGCCGGCAGGTTCTCCGTGCGCGGCATGTGGCCACCGATCAGGAGCTGCAGCCGCATCTTCCAGAAGCCGAAATTCGGGAACGAGACGATGGCCCGGCGGCCGATGCGCAGCAGGTTCTCCAGCACCACACGCGGCTGCCGCGTCGCCTGCAGCGTCTGCGACAGGATCACGTAGTCGAAGGCGTCGTCGGGATAGTTGACGAGGTCGGTGTCGGCGTCGCCCTGCACCACCGCGAGCCCCTTGGCAACGCAGCGGTTGACGCCCTCGCGCGACAGCTCGATGCCGCGCCCGTCGATGCCGCGGGTCTCAAGCAGCTGAAGCAGGTCGCCCTCGCCGCAGCCGACGTCGAGCACCTTCGAGCCCGGCTTGACCATCTCGGCGACCAGCAGATGATCGGCGCGAAACTGACCGGACTGCGCGGACGAAAGCCCCCCCAGCGGCAGCACTTCCTGGACAGACATTGCTAGCGGTCCTTGCCGGTGAGCCCGCGGGCCTTGCCTGCCGATTGCAGGAAGGCGCGGGAGATGTCGAAGAATTCGGGCACGTCGAGCAGGAAGGCGTCGTGGCCGCGATCGGTTTCAATCTCCGCGAACGACACCCGCGCGCTCGACGCGTTCAGCGCGTGCACCAGCGCGCGCGATTCCGAGGTCGGGAACAGCCAGTCGCTGGTGAAGGAGACCACGCAGAAGCGGGTCTGGATTCCCGCAAACGCCTTCGCCAGCACGCCGCCATGGTCGGCCGCGATGTCGAAATAGTCCATCGCGCGCGTCAGATAGAGATAGGAGTTGGCGTCGAAGCGCTCGACGAAGGACGAGCCCTGGTAACGCAGATAGCTTTCGACCTGGAAATCCGCGTCGAACGAGAAGGTCGGCAGCTCGCGGTCCTGCATGCGCCGGCCGAACTTGCGATGCAGCGCCGCGTCCGAGAGATAGGTGATGTGCGCCGCCATCCGCGCCACCGCGAGCCCGCGATGCGGATGGATGCCGTGATCGGCATAGCCGCCGCCATGCCAATCGGGGTCGGCCATCACGGCCTGGCGCCCGAGTTCGTGGAAGGCGATGTTCTGCGCCGAGTGCCGCGTCGCGCAGGCAATCGCCAGCGCGGAGAACACGCGGGCAGGATAGGCCGAGGTCCATTGCAGCACCTGCATGCCGCCCATCGAGCCGCCGACGACGGCAAACAGCGTGTCGATGCCGAGCCGGTCGATCAGCATCGCCTGCGCGCGCACCATGTCGGGGATGGTGATGACGGGGAAATCCAGGCCCCAGACCTTGCCGGTGGCGGGATTGATCGACGCCGGCCCGGTCGAGCCCATGCAGCCGCCGATCACGTTGGAGCAGATGATGAAGTAGTGCTTGGGATCGATGGGCCGGCCGGGGCCGACCAGCGTCTCCCACCAGCCAGGCTTGCCGGTGACGGGATGCACATTGGCGACGTGCTGGTCGCCGGTCAGCGCATGGCAGATCAGAACGGCGTTGGAGCGATCGGCGTTGAGTTCGCCATAGGTCTGGTAGGCGATCTGGAACGGGGTGAGATCGACGCCGCAATCGAGCCGCAGCGGCTGCTCGGCGCCGAAATGCGCGACCTGCGAGCTCGGGTGATCCACCTCGTGCGACCGTTCGTCGGCGCTGATCGCAGGACTGGGTACGGACTTGACGCCAACCATCATCGACCTCGTTTGCGACTGCCGTCAGACCGCCGCTGAAATCAGGCCATGAAAAACCCGGCCTGAACGATAGGTTCGGCCGGGATCGGAAGCGTCCCCGGCCTGTTTAGCGAGTTTTTTAACGTGGCTGCAAGCCGGCCGGCTCAAATGACCACGGAACAAGCAAAAGCTACCGTCTTGGGCGGTTTTCGTCAAGTCGCGGTCCGGATCGATCGAATTCGTCTCCATCTGATCGACCAAAAAGGCCGTCATTTCTCTTTGCTTTCGCCGCCCCGACTGCCTAATCAGGACACTCCCCATTCCGAACGATCGACAGCCAGACATGTCCCAACGTCCGCCCGCGCCGCCATCGCTGCAGGAACTGCGCAAGGAGATCGACGCGATCGACGAGGCCATGCATCGCCTGTTGATGCAGCGCGGCGACATCATCGACCGCCTGATCCAGGTGAAGCAGACCCAGGAGGTCGGCTCGGCATTCCGCCCGGCGCGCGAGGCCGCCATGATGCGCGACCTCGTGCGGCGCCATTGCGGCATCCTGCCGCTCGACACGGTCGAGAGCATCTGGCGCGTCATCATCTCGACCTTCACCTATGTGCAGGCGCCGTTCTCCGTGCATGCCGACATCTCGGTGAGCGAGCCTGCAATGCGCGATTCCGCGCGCTTCCATTTCGGCTTTACGGTGCCTTACGTCGCGCATTTCAGCGCGCAGGCCGCGGTCGAAGCGGCGGCGAAATCCAAGGGCGATCTGGCGCTGGTCTCGGCGACCTCCAGCCGCACGCCGTGGTGGCTCTTGCTGGAGGAAGCTGGCGCGCCGAAGATCATCGCGCGAATGCCCTTCGTCGAACGTGCCGATCATCCGGCGGCGATGCCGGTGTTCGCGGTCTCGCGCGTTCCCGACAGCGCCCTGGTGACGGAGGTCGAGACCTTCAGCGTGCGCGTCTCCGGTTGGAACGCCGAGGTCGCGCGCGCCCTGTCGCCGCTCGCCGAGATCGTGGCGGTGCCCGATACCGCCTTCGATGGGGCGGCGCTGCTGGTCTCGGTCACCAGCGCGACCAGCATCGACAAGATCAGGGCTGCCCTGATCGAGGCGGGGGCCTCGGTACGCTCCACGGCTCTCGTCGGCAGCCACGCAACGCGCTATACGGTGCCCCCGACCGGGGCGACATCGTAAATCGCGCGCCTCGCCATTTCGGAGTTGAAGATGTCCCGCCCCGTGCCGAATCCCGGCATTCTCGATATTGCGCCCTACACCCCCGGCAAGAGCCCGGTGCCGGAGCCGGGCCGCAAGGTGTTCAAGCTCTCGGCCAACGAGACGCCGTTCGGCCCCTCGCCCAAGGCGATCGAGGCGTTCAAGCGCGTGGCGGATCATCTGGAGGACTATCCGGAAGGCACCTCGCGCGTGCTGCGCGAGGCGATCGGCCGTTCTTTCGGGCTCGATCCCAACCGCATCATCTGCGGCGCCGGTTCGGACGAGATCCTCAACCTGCTCGCCCACACCTATCTCAGCCACGGCGACGAGGCGATCTCCACCACGCACGGCTTCCTGGTCTACCCGATCGCGACCATGGCGGTCGGCGCCAAGAACGTCGTCGCGCAGGAGACCAACCTCACCGCTGACGTCGACGCCATCCTGAAGGCCGTGACGCCACGGACAAAACTGGTCTGGCTCGCCAACCCCAACAATCCGACCGGCACCTATCTGCCGTTCGACGAGGTCAAGCGGCTGCGCGCCGGCCTGCCCTCGCACGTGCTGCTGGTGCTCGACGCCGCCTATTCCGACTACGTCTCGCGCAACGATTACGAGATGGGAATCGAGCTCGTCGCCACCACCGAGAACACGGTGGTGACGCACACCTTCTCCAAGATCCACGGCCTGGCTGCGCTGCGCATCGGCTGGATGTTCGGCCCCGAGCACATCATCGATGCCGTCAATCGCATCCGCGGCCCCTTCAACGTGTCGACGCCGGCGATGTATGCCGCGGTCGCCGCGATCGAGGACACCGCGCACCAAGCGATGTCGAAGCAGTTCACCGAGACCTGGCGCAACCGGCTCACCGAGGAGATCGGCAAGCTCGGACTGAAGGTGACGCCGAGCGTCGCCAATTTCGTGCTGATCCACTTCCCGACCGACAAGGGCAAGACCGCTGACGACGCCGACGCCTTCCTGACCAAGCGGGGCCTCGTGCTGCGCGCGCTGAAGAATTACGGCCTTCCGCATGCGCTGCGCATGACCATCGGCACCGAGGAGGCCAACCGTCTCGTGATCGAGGCCTTGCACGACTTCATGGGCGGCAAATGAATGCTGATCCGCACTTCCAGCGCGTCGCGCTGATCGGCTTCGGCCTGATCGGCGGCTCGATCGCGCGCGCTGCGAAGCTCCAGGGCCTGGCCGGCGAGATCGTCACCACCGCGCGCTCGGAGAAGACACGCGCGCGGGTCGCCGAGCTCGGCATCGTCGATCAGGTCGTGGCGACCAATGCGGAGGCCGTGAAGGATGCCGATCTCGTCATCCTCTGCATTCCCGTCGGCGCCTGCGGTGCCGTGGCGCAGGAGATCGCCGCGCATCTGAAGCCGGGCGCTGTTGTCTCCGACGTCGGCTCGGTCAAGGGCGCGGTGGTCAGGGACATGGCCCCGCATCTGCCGAAAGGCATTCATTTCGTGCCGGCGCATCCGGTCGCAGGCACCGAGCATTCGGGCCCGGATTCGGGATTTGCCGAGCTCTTCATCAACCGCTGGTGCATCCTGACGCCGCCGGAAGGCACCGAGACGGCGGCCACGGACCATCTGCGCGCGTTCTGGGCGGCGATGGGCGCCAAGGTCGAGATCATGACGCCGGATCATCACGATCTCGTGCTCGCGATCACCAGCCACCTGCCGCATCTGATCGCCTACACCATCGTCGGCACCGCCGACGAGCTGGCGCAGGTGACGGAATCCGAGGTGATCAAATTCTCCGCCGGCGGTTTTCGCGATTTCACCCGTATCGCCGCGTCCGACCCGACGATGTGGCGCGACGTCTTCCTCGCCAACAAGGAAGCCGTGCTGGAGATGCTCGGCACCTTCACCGAGGATCTCGCCAAGCTCACCCGCGCGATCCGGCGCGGCGACGGCGAGGCGCTGTTCGATCACTTCACCCGCACCCGCGCCATCCGCCGCGGCATCGTCGAGATCGGCCAGGATTCGGCCGCGCCCGATTTCGGCCGGCCGCACGCGGCGCTGAAGAAGCCGTAGCTCTCTCCGTCATGGCCGGGCTTGTCCCGGCCATCCACGCGCATCCGCGATTGACGAAAGACGTGGATGCCCGGGACAAGCCCGGGTATGACGACGGAGTGTTTGGCGGGCGTATCTTGTTCAATACAGCGGCGGGATCTGGCCGACCTTGACCGGGCCGAGCAGCACGGCGCCGTCGACGAATTTCAGCGGGAAGCTTCGCGCCTTCCTGCCTTCGAGCGTGCTCTCGGTGCCGATCGAGTTGATGCCGGCGGCGACGCCGGCATTGGCGTTCTGCTTGATGACCTTGCCGAGCCCGGGCACGGCGCGGTCGAGCGCGCCGAACAGATTGTTGAGGTCCTGCGACTTCACGCCGGGGGCGACGCGGTCGAGCGTTGCCTGTGGCACGCCCTCCTCCAGCATCTTCTCGATGCCGAGCGCCGGGATCACGCGCTCGAGGCCGGTCACCGTCATCTGCAATTCGCCGTCGAGCCGGCCGCTGGCCGAAAGGCCGAGCGTGCCGGCCGCGATCGCGATCATCTCGCCCTGCTGGATCCGAGACTGCACGATCTCGATATGGCCGCCGGCAGCCTGGATCTCGCGGAAGCGCTGCGGCCACGGCTTCGGCGTGAGGTCGGAGAGGCCGGTGATCTTGGCGCGGGTGTCCGCCTCGAACGGCTCGGCGAGCAGGGGATGAACACCCTGGATGCTGCCCTGCGCGACATGGACCACGGTCTCGATCACGGGGTGATCGGACGGTGATCCATCCGCGAGGCGGCCGTGCAGCTCGACCTGCTTGGCGCGCGCGAGCGGCACCTGCAAGCTGCCATCGACACGGTTGAGGGCGGGGTCGTCGAACACGATGGAGGCGCGATCCGGCACGGCAGGCAGACCGGCCACGCTGGCGCGGCCCTTGCTCCAGTTCACCACGAAGGTGTTTTGCGTGATGCCGTCGATCAGCGTCGCTGGCGCGGAGAATTCGGCGATGACGCGCTTGGGATCATAGACCTGGGCGACGACCAGGATGTTGTCGAGCTTCGCCGTGAACGGCGTCTTGCTCGCGTTCTGCGACACCAGGGCGACGCTGGCGCCGGAGCACTGGACCTCGAAGCGGAACGGGAAGCCCGCGATCGAGCGCTTGGCGCAATCATAGATGCGGCCGGACTTGGCCTCCTGCGCCCGCCAGGCGTCTGCGGCGATTTCGGCCTGCGACGCCGCGTAGAACCAGAAACAGCTCCACGCGACCGCGAGGATCAGGACGAGAACGGGTGCGATGAAAAGGCCCCAACGGGAGCGACGGCCTGCGGCAACGGTCATATTGGACATGCGGCGACCTTTGATCCCGGATTTTGGCAAATGTAAGCGGGGACGGCCTGCGACGAAAGGCGGAGAATTCGCTTCGCTTCGGGGCATGGTTCTGGTAGCCGTGCCCGAAATGTCGGAAATCACCCTCCCCTCCGTTACCACCGCCAAGGACGACCTCTGGGTGTTCGGTTACGGCTCGCTGATGTGGCGGCCGGGCTTCGACTTCGAGGAACGCGTCCCGGCCCGGCTGGTGGGCGAGCATCGCGCGCTCTGCGTCTACTCCTTCGTGCATCGCGGCACGCCGGAAAAGCCGGGCCTGGTGCTCGGGCTCGACCGCGGCGGCGCCTGCCGCGGCATCGCCTTCCGCGTCGCCGAGAAGAACCGTGCCGACGTCGTCGCGTATTTGCGCGCACGGGAGCAGGTCACGTCGGTCTATCGCGAGGTGATGCGCTCGGTGTGGCTGGAGAACGATGCGCGCCAGCGCGTCTCCGCGCTTGCTTACGTCGTCGACCGCGGCCATGCGCAATATGCCGGCCGGCTGTCGCTCGCCGAGCAGCACCGTCATGTCGTCCAGGGCCATGGCCAGTCCGGCGCCAATCGCGATTACGTGACCGCGACGGTGAAGGCGATCGAGGCCGAAGGCTTTCGCGACGCGCAGCTGCATCAGCTTGCATTGATGCTGCATGGTGATGCGCATTCGCTGCGCGCTCCGGCTGCGAACGAAGATCGCGAAATTCGCTAAAGCGCGATGCGATTGGGATGAATCGTCATCCCGCTTCAGGTTGTTGTTCAAGCATGATCTCTTCGGAAAACCGCTGCGCACCTTTCCGAATCATGCTTTAGCCGCCCGTTGGCGCGTAGCTCGGCGCCGAGCCGATCAATTGCTCCTGCTCCCTGCGGCCGGCTTCGACGAGGCGGCCGGTCGCGTCCTCGATCGCGGCTTGCACGCGGGAGAGAAACTCGTCCTTCGGCAGGCCCGGCGGCAACGGTTCGAGAAATTCCACAACCAGCGTGCCGGGATAGCGCATGAAGGTGCGGCGGGGCCAGAACAGGCCGGAGTTGAGCGCGACCGGCAGGCACGGCACGCCGCACGACGAATAGATCTGCGCAAAGCCGGTCTTGTAGTCGGGCGGCGCGCCCGGCGCGCGGCGCGTGCCTTCCGGAAAGATCACGAGCTGGCGGCCGCTGCGCACCGCCTCGCGCGCCCGCCGCGTCATCTCCAGCAGCGCCTTCACGCCGGCATTGCGGTCGATCGCGATCATCCCGGTCTTGACCAGGAACTGACCGAACACCGGGATCTGCATGAGCTGGCGCTTGAGGATGAAGATCGGCCGGTTGAAGAAGCCCGGCAGCACGAAGGTCTCCCAGAACGACTGATGCTTTGCCACGATCAGCAGCGGGCCTTTCGGGATGTTCTCGACACCGCGGAATTCCACCTTGATGTTGCAGACCACGCGCATCAGGAACAGCGTTGCCTTGGCCCACCATTCCGCCACCGTCAGCATGGCGCGCGGCGGCAATGCGAAGGTCGGCAGCGCCACGATCGCAAGGCACACCAGCACGGCGTAGAACAACACGTTGAACACGAGCGAGCGCAGAAAAATCAGGAACATCGATAGTCCGATCAATTGGCCTGTGCGGTAGCGGGCCGCTTCGGCTGCTGACCTGCAGGCTGCTCCGATATCTCGGGCCAGAGGTCAATCCCGAAATGCTCCAGCCGCACCCTGAGCTCGGCCGCGACGTACTTGACATATTCCGACAGGAGCAGCCGCAGCGTCGATCCCGAGGTCCACCACGGCTCCTCGCGCCATTTGTCGCCGACCACCGCGAACGGGATCAGCGTCATCTGTGGCATCGCATGCGAGAATTCCACCAGCGCGCGCGGCATGTGATAGTTGGAGGTGACCACGATCAGCGATTTGAACCGGCGCCCCTCGGCCCAGCGCCGCGCTTCCGCTGCGTTGCCGCGGGTCGAGAGCGCGGTGCGGTCGAGGTCGACGCAACAAGTCATGAAGGACTGGTTCTCCGGCAAGGTCCGGGAGATGTCGCTCGCCCTCGAGGTCGGATGCACGCCGGAGATCAGGAGCCGCCTGCCGTAGCCCGCAGCGAGCAGCTCCATCGCGTCCGATACCCGCGAGGAGCCGCCGGTCAGCACCACGATGCCGTCGGCCTTGCGGTCGGGCACCGTCTCGGCACCGCGCAAATGCGACAGGAACGCAACGAAGCCTGCGGCCGCGGCAACGAAGGCAAGCGCGATCGTCGACACAATTGTCGCGCGGAGCCAGCCGCGCGGCAGTTTCGGCGATCGATCGTCGGTCGGCGAGCTCATGCGATATCAGTGATCCCTTCCCTGAAGCGATTTTAAGACGTTTTGAGGCGAAGTGGAGTCCTGCGAATGGCTGCCCGGTCATCCTCTCCCGCTTGTAATGGGAGAAGGGAAGAAAAGAGCTCAATCGACATCATTCAATGTCGCAAACAGCGTCTGGCGTGAGGCCACCGCGGTGATGCCGCCGATCAGCACGGCCTGGATCGCGAGCACGATGTAGCCGGATGGCCGCAGCGAGAAGGTGCCGAGCAGCGCGGCAAACTGGTCGCCGACGGGGGTACCGGAAAACCAGCCTGCGATGGACTCTGAGAAGCCGAACATCAGCATGGCGGCGCCGCCGCCGATCACGCCGCCCTCCAGGCCCAGCCTGAGGAAATGGCGCAGGAAGTGATTGGCGATGTAGCGGTCGCCGGCGCCGACGAAATGCAGGACCTCGACGATTGGACGGTTCGCCGCCATGGCGCCGCGGGTCGCGAACGAAACCGAGATGATGGTGGCGATGATGACGAGCGCGAGAATGCCGAGGCCGGCCAGCACGATGGCGTTGGTCATCGAGCGCATGCGCTCGATCCAGGCGCGGTGATCGTCGACGCTGGCGCCCGGCGCGACCTGCGTCACGCGCGCGCGCAGGGCGCCGAGATCGAGCGGCCTGCCCGGCTGCACGCGCGCGATGATCATGCGCGGCACCGGCAGATCGTCCATCGACAGGCCGGTGCCGAGCCAGGGCTCGAGCAGCTTGCCGCTCTCCTCCCTGGTGAACGGCCTGACCTCGACGATGCCGGCTTGCGTGCGCATCGCCTCCGTCACGGCCGCGGTGTCGCGATCGAGATCACGGCCGGCCTGCGGACGAACCTGGATGGTGATTTCGCTCGCGACGTCCGACTGCCATTCGGCGGCGGAGGCACTCACCAGCAGCACCGTGCCCGTGGCCATCGAGGCGAGGAAGCTCATGATGGCGACGACGGCGACCAGCGCTCTGCCGTGGATCGAGGCGCGCGGCACGATCGGCGACATGTTGCGTGCCCTGGCCGGAAGCTGCGGACGCTCCTGCCCGAGATCGACCAGCACGCCGCGCTCGTCGGTCCTACTCATAGACGTGCAGCCGTCCCTGGTGCAGCACCAGCCGCCGTGCTTCGTACTGGTCCATCAGGCCGATGTCGTGAGTGGCGATGATGACGGCGGTGCCTGACTTGTTGAGCTCGATGAAGAGCCGCAGCAGGCGGCGGCCGAGCGTCGGGTCGACGCTGCCGGTCGGCTCGTCCGCGAGCAGCAGCTGCGGCCGCGAGATCACGGCGCGCGCGATCGCCGCGCGCTGCTTCTCGCCGCCCGACAGGATCGGCGGCAACGCGTCCATGCGGTCGCCGAGGCCGACCCAGCGCAGGAGATCGATCACCTCCTTGCGGTAGCTCGACTCGCTGCGGCCCATGACGCGGAACGGCAGCGCGACATTCTCATAGGTCGTCATGTGGTCGAGCAGGCGGAAATCCTGGAGCACGATACCGATGCGCTTGCGCAGGTCCGCGATCTCGTCCTTGCCGAGCTGCGAGATGTCGTGGCCGAACAGAGTGACGAGGCCCCGCGTCGGCCGATGCGACAGAAACAGCAGGCGCAGCAGGGACGTCTTGCCGGCGCCGGACGGTCCGGTGAGAAACTGGAAGGAATGCGCCGGGATCTGGAAGCTGAGATCGCGCAGGATCTCCGGCCCCAGACCGTAACGCAATCCGACATTTTCGAACCGAACCAAGCTCAGCTCCGTTCGAGAGGGGGCGCGGGTCGCACTGCTGCGCTCCGCCACGCGCGATCAACGGGTTTTGCCGCCGTTATGGTTTCCGGTTCGTTAACGGTCGGCCAGTAGCATAGTTGGCAGCATCCCTGCCGCCCGGTTCGCCGCGACCGGCTGGTCGTCAAGATTCGTCCAAGACCTCGTTCATGCATCAAGGCTCGTCCATGCATATCGTCTGCCCCCATTGTATGACATCCTACGCCATCAAGCTCGCGAGCCTTGGGGCCAACGGACGGGCGGTCCGCTGCTCCCGTTGCAAGGAGACCTGGATCGCCCACGCCGAGGATGCCATCGAGGAGGCCTCCGTTCCGGCCATGGCCGCTGCCAGCCGAGCCGACGACCAGTCCGACCTCGCCGAGCAATGGAACTCCTATGCCAAGGACGACGGCGCCGCGAACGCGCCTGTCGTCGACAGCCCGTCGATCGCCAGCGACTGGCCGGATGAAGAGGTCCGCGAGACCGAGGACGAGTGGTCAGCGGCAGCCCGTCAGGCCGAAGAGGACACCACCGGCGCGCAGCACCAGTCCTGGTTCCGCGGCCTGTTCCGCCGCCGCGGCGCGCGGGTGAGCCGCCCGGCCCCCACCACGGCTCCGCGGAGATCCTATTTTGGCCTGCCGACCGCCTGCACCGCGATGGGCGCGCTGGTGCTGGCCCTTGTGGTCTGGCGCGGCGACGTCGTGCGGCTGCTGCCCCAGACGGCGGCATTCTACAAGATGGTCGGGCTCGAGGTGAATCTGCGGGGCCTGGCCTTCAAGGACGTCAAACTCTCCAGCGAGACCGTAGACGGTAAGCAGGTGCTGGTGATCGAGGGCGTGATCGTCGGGGAGGGCAAGAAGCCGCACGACATCCCGCGGCTGCGCTTTGCCGTGCGCGACGCCCAAGGAGCCGAGATCTACGCCTGGAATACGGTGTTGGAACAGACCGTGCTGCGGCCCGGCGAGCGCGCCTTCTTCCGCTCGCGCCTGGCCTCGCCGCCGCCGGAGGGCCGCAATATCGACGTTCGCTTCTTCAACCGGCGCGACATTGCGGGCGGCAGCGCATAACCGATCAGGCTATTATTGGAACATGATCTTTCCGGAAGACCGCTACGCACTTTTCCGGATCATGCTCGAGGTCCCGCACGGAAGGTTGATCCCAAGGTTGGTCCCATGCCGAAAATCCTGATCGCCGACGACGAGGATTCGATGCGCCAGCTTGTGGCGCGCGCCATCGCCATGGACGGCCACGAGACCGTCACCGCCCAGGACGGCGCCGAGGCGCTGGAGATCCTGATCCGCGAGGACGGCGCTTTCGATCTGTTGCTCACCGACATCCAGATGCCGGTCATGGACGGCATCGCGCTGGCCCTCTCCGCCGCCCGCGACTTCCCTGATCTGACCATTTTGCTCATGACCGGCTTTGCCGACCAGCGCGAGCGCGCCTCGAACCTGAATGCGCTGGTGCATGATGTCGTGACCAAGCCGTTCTCGGTCGCCGACATCCGCACGGCCGTGGCGGATGCGCTGGCGGCGAAGAAAGGTTAGCGTCGTCGACTTCGTAGCCCGCATGAGCGCAGCGACATGCGGGACCGGCGCCCCCGGATATCGCTTCGTCGCCTCAAAACTCCTTCAGCAGCCGCTCGATATAGTCGAGCTCGATCTGCGGGCGCGAGGGATCGCCGAGACGACGGCGGAGCTCCTCGAGAATGCGGCGGACACGCTGGGTGTCGATCTCGCCGGGAATCTTGACCGTATAATCGTCGCCATATTCGCGCCCATGCAGCGGACGGCCCAACGGGTCGGTCTGGTTGCCGCCGCTCTGCTGACGGCCGGCGCGCTGGCCGGGGCCGTCGCCCTGGCCGTCGCCATCGCCCTGCTGCATCGCCTCGGCCATCTTCTGCGCACCCTTGCGCATCGCATCGAGCGCCTTGCCTTGCGAGTCCACGGCGCCGTCGGCATTGCCCTCGCCGAGCTTTGATCCCGCATCGCCCATGGCGCCGTCTGCAGCGTCCAGGCTGCCGTCGTCATCGCCCTGGTCGCCGTCCTGATCGCCGTTCTGGCCGGGCTGGCCCTGGTCGCCCTGCTGACCCTTCTGTCCCTGTTGGCCTTTCTGCCCCTTTTCGCCTTTCTGCGTGAGGCCGCGCTTGGCAAGCTCGTCCTGCAGCTTCTTCAGGCGGTCGCGCAGTCCCTGCTGGTCCTGCTGCAGCTCCGACATGGACTGATCATCGCCCTGCTGCTGCTGCTTGCCGCGCGAGCGTTCGCGCCGGGAATCCTGGCCCTGCTTGAAGGTCTTGTCGCGCAATTGCTGCTGCTTGCGGATCATGTCGCCGAGCTCGTTGAGCGCCTGCTCCATGTCGCTCTCGCCGGACTGCCCCGGCTGCGCCATCTGGAGGCCTTCCAGCATCTGCTGGAGCTGCTCGAGCAACTGCTTGGCGGCATCCTTGTCGCCGGAGCGCGACAGGCGCTCCATCCGGTCGATCATGTTCTGCAGGTCCTGCTGGCGCAGGACCTTGGTGTTCGGGTCGAGCGGCCGCGCCAGCTGCTGCGGGTCATTGTTGTTGCGGAACTGCTCGGCGAGCTGGCGCATGAAGTCGTTCAGCGCCTGACGCAGGTCCTGCGTCAGCTTCTTGATCTCTTCGTCGCTCGCGCCGCGCTCCAGCGCCTGCTTCAGCGCGTCCTGAGCCGCGCGCAGCGCCTTCTCGACGTCGGAGATCTTGCCGTCCTCGATCGTCACCGCAAGCGCCCACAGGCTCGCCACGACCTCGCGCAGGGCATCATCGGTGCGTGCGGCCTCGAGCTGTCGCGCAACGCTGTGCAGGCCGAGATATTGTCCGGGCTCCGGCGTGAACATCTCGGGCGCGATCATCAGCGCGTCGAGCGCGGCATACACGTCCGAATTCTTGTTGGCGTCGAGCGCGAGAATGCGGCGCTGCTCGATCAGTGCACGGGCCAGCGGCTTGGTGAAGAGCCGTTCGGGCAGACGCATGTTGAACGGTTCGCTTGCGGCCTCGTTACCGGCCTCGTCCTTCGCCGTGAGGGTCAGCATGACCTCGGCGCCGGCATAGGGATCCTCGCTGAGATCCTTCACCGACTGTCCGACGCCGTTGCGGGTCCGCGCATTCGGCAGCGCGAGCGGGAAGTGCGGCGGCTGGAACAGCGGACGCGGAGCCGTCCTGGTGTCGCCAGCGCCGGCAGCAGCCTTATCGCCGGGAGCAGCCTTCGCCCCGCCCTTAGCGTCGTCCTTGGCATCGTCCTTGGCGCCATCCCGGGCATCGATCGAACGCAGAGCAAATTTCGCCTCGGCGCCGGTGACGCCGTAATCGTCCTCGATCTTGTAGGAGAGCTGGAGCGCGCCGCGCGCCTGGCGCTCCGGGTCCTTGGCAAGTGAAATCGTCGGCGCACGGTCCGGCGTTGCCGCAAACGCCCATTGCGGCTGGCCGGAAGGCGCGCGGACATGCGCCGTGCCGTCGCCGGAGATGGCAAAATGCCTTTCGTTGGTCCCCTTCGGGCTGGCTTCGGTGGGGGCAACCTCCTTGAGGCCGCCGGAGACGGCGACATCCAGGCTGCCGCCTGAGGAGCGCACGATCAGGGTCGAACCGGCTGGAACGGCGAGCGGACCGCTGGCGGGCAGGGCCGCCGCTTCCTTGTTGGCGGCCGACAGAATGACCGGAGGCCTGCCGGTGTACAGTGGCGGCGTGACCCAGGCATCGACGCGAACATTGCTGGGCGCCAGCACCCCGTTCCAGTCGAAGGCGGCGCCAAGCCGCATCGCACGCTCGTCGCCGGCGGCGAAGAAGGTCGCAACCAGCATCACCATGACCAGCGCGCGCAGCGCCCAGGGGTCGTGAAGCGCGAGCCGCGGGTGCGGCAGACCGGCGCGGATGCGCTTGAGCGAAGCCAGCGTACGCTCGCGCTGCGCCTGCCACAGCGCCTGCGCGACCGGGTCTTGCGAGGTCAGCGTGTCCGTGAGCGTGGTGGCCGGGCGGTGACGGATGCCGGAGCCACGGTCGAGCCGGGCGAGCGCTTCCGCACGGCTCGGCCAGCGGAAGCCAAGCAACGGGAACAGGGCGGCGACCGCGACCACGGCAAAGAGGGCGAGACCGATAGCCCTGGCGATGAACGGCAGTGCCAGCCAAAGACCGGCCCAGGACACCACCAGGAACAGGCCGGCGACGGTCAGAAGGCGCGCCACATTGGGCCAGGCACGCTCCCATGCGATGGCATAAGTGGCCCGATCAAGGGCCTGCGCCAGCTTCAGCCGCGACAGCGCATCGCTGCTGCGGATCGGGTCTGACGGGTCGGGGGTGACGCCGTTCAATCAGCTCTCCAGGTTACCCGGTAGAGAAGAGCCTATCACAACGGCAGCACTGAGGCATCCGTTCCTGTACGGGAGAACCCCCTTTTCCCGCATAACACGAGGACGTGACTGGCCCGGTGCAACCCCGTAATTTCCGCGCGCCATCCCTGAGGGAAACGAAGGAAACGCCATGGACAAGAAGATGCACGACAAGGGCCTGGAGGTCCGCAAAGCGGTGCTGGGCGAAGCCTATGTCAACAACGCCCTGAAGAACGTCGACGATTTCAACCGCCCGTTCCAGGAGATGCTCAACGAATATTGCTGGGGCACGGTGTGGGGCCGCGAGGAGCTGCCGCGCAAGACCCGCAGCATGCTCAACATCGCCATGATCGCGATCCTCAACCGCCAGCACGAGTTTCGCGCGCATCTCAAGGGTGCGCTGACCAATGGCGTGACGCGCGAGGAGATCCGCGAGATCCTGATGCAGGTCGCGATCTATGGCGGCATGCCCGCCGCGGTCGACAGCTTCCGGATCGCGCGCGAGGTGTTCGCGGAGATCGACGGGAAGGCGTAGCCAATTCCGCGCTGCCGTCCCGGGCCGACGCGCGCTTGAGGCGCGCTTGTGCGGGACGATTTCGGCGATGGAACCCGCATCTTCCACAACGACAAAGAAGCAAAAAAGGAAACACCATGGACATCGGATTCATCGGGCTCGGAAACATGGGCTTCCCGATGGCGCGGCGGCTGATCGAGGCGGGACACAAGCTCGTCGTGTTCGACACGCGCAAGGACGTCGCAGGCAGGCTCGTGGCGCTTGGCGCGACCGCGGCGGCGTCGCCAAAGGACGTCGCCGATCAGGTCGAGACCGTGATGGCGAGTTTGCCTTCGCTGCAGGCTTCACTCGACGTCGCAACGGGAGCGAACGGCGTGATCGAGGGCAGCCGCGCAAGACGCTTCGTCGATCTCTCCACCGTCGGCTCGACGATGGCAGCGAAGATTCACGGCCTGCTCGCCAAGCGCAACATCGTGCAGGTCGACTGCCCCGTCTCCGGCGGCGTCGGCGGCGCCGAGAAGGGCACGCTGGCGGTGATGGTGTCAGGACCGAAGGCCGAGTTCGAGCTGCTGAAGCCCGCGCTCGACGTCATCGGAAAAGTGTTCTTCATCGGCGAGAAGCCCGGCGCGGCGCAGACCATGAAGCTCGCCAACAATTTCCTGTCGGCTACAGCGATCGTGGCGACCTCGGAAGCGGTGGTGATGGGCGTGAAGGCGGGGCTCGATCCCGCCGTGATGATCGACGTCATCAATGCCGGCTCCGGCATGAACACTGCGAGCCGCGACAAGTTTCCGCGCGCGGTGCTGCCGCGCACGTTCGACTTCGGCTTTGCCACGGGGCTGATGGTCAAGGACGTGCGGCTGGCGCTGGAGGAGATGAAGCAGCTCGGCCTGTCGATGGAGGTTGCCGATGCGGTCGGGCGGCTATGGGAAACCGTGATCAGTTCGGAAGGCGCCGAGTCCGATTTCACCGCCGCGATCAAGCCGATCGAGAGGAAGGCGGGAGTTGTGGTCGGCGGCGCAAAGGGCGGATTGGCGGGGAAGTAGCGCCTCACAGCCACGGCGCGGGCTTGTCCATCGCGATGAGCTGCTCGACTTCGATGCGCGGGCGCACCACGGCGTATTGATCGCCCTTCACCAGCACCTCGGGCACCAGCGGCCGGGTGTTGTAGGTGCCGGCCTGGACGGCGCCATAGGCGCCCGCGGTCATGATGGCGAGGAGATCGCCCGCCTTCGGCGCCGGCAGCGTACGGTCGAGCGCGAGATAGTCGCCGGTCTCGCAGACCGGGCCGACGACGTCGGCCATGATCGTCGCCGCGCCCTTGGCCGCCTGCGTCACCGGCAGGATGTCGTGATAGGCCTCATACAGCGTCGGGCGGATCAGATCGTTCATCGCGGCGTCGATGATCACGAAGTTCTTGCCGTCGCCGTGCTTCACATAGATGACCTTGGCAACCAGGATGCCGGCATTGCCCACGATCATGCGGCCGGGCTCGAACATCAGCGTGCAGCCGAGATTATGGCTCACGCGCTTGACCATGGCGGCATAGGCGGCGGGCTCCGGCGGCGCCTCTCGGTCCATGTAATATGGGATGCCGAGACCGCCGCCGAAATCGACGTGGCTGATGTCGTGGCCGTCGGCGCGCAGCGTCTGCACGAATTCGGCGAGGATGCGGAACGCGGTCTCCATGTTGGAGAGGTCGGTGATCTGGCTGCCGATATGCACGTCGGTGCCGGTCACTTCGATGCCGGGCAGCCTGGCGGCGCGTGCATAGACCTCGCGCGCATGCGCGATCGGGATGCCGAACTTGTTCTCGGACTTGCCGGTCGAAATCTTGGCATGCGTGCCGGCATCGACATCCGGATTGACACGGAGCGAGATCCGCGCGGTCTTGCCCATCGCGGTCGCAAGGTGTGACAACAATTCGAGCTCGGGCTCGGATTCCACGTTGAGGCAGAGGATGTCGGCGGCAAGCGCGGCGCGCAGCTCCTCTTCCGTCTTGCCGACGCCGGAAAACACGATCTTGCTGGCCGGGAAACCGGCGGCCAGCGCGCGCTTCAATTCACCGCCGGAGACGACGTCGGCGCCGGCGCCCAGCTTGGCCAGCGTGCGCAGCACCGACTGGTTGGAGTTCGCCTTCATGGCGTAGCAGACCAGCGCCTTCTCGCCGGCGAAGGCATCGGCGAAGACGCGGTAGTGCCGCTCCAGCGTCGCGGTCGAATAGCAATAGAACGGCGTGCCGACGGTGGCGGCCAGCTCGGACAGGTTCACCGCCTCGGCGTGCAGCACGCCGTTGCGATAGTCGAAATGGTTCATGGCGCAGGCTCGCTTGTCCCGGCTTATTTCCTGCCGGGAGGTTCGTCCAGGAGCGGGTCGAGAATAAACGGTTTCTTCCTGCCCTTGGCCGCCGCGGGCGCAGCATCCACACCGTAGGTCGGGTTGAACACGCTCGGCGTCCTCTGGACTTCGGTCTCGGTATCAACAGGTGCGGCGCCGCCGGCCGTGGAGGCGGTCGGCGGCAAGTCGAGCGGGCCCTTTCGGCCGCAGCCGGCAAGCGCGAGCGCCGTCAGGCTCAAGACAATGATGGCCCACCCCGAGCCGGCCGGGCGAAACTTTGACGTCACAACGAAATCCCCACTACGCGGCGCGCACCATACAGAGATTGGCGCGCTCTGGCGAGAGCCGGATGACCATGAAACATAAGCGAAATTTTGCCCTCAGCCCGATTTTCGCTCTTTTTCCAGCCGCTTCGCCCAGGCCTTGGCCTGCGACGCGACGTTCTTCGGCGCGGTGCCGCCGAAGCTGGTGCGGCTCTTCACCGACGATTCGACCGAGAGCACGCCGAACACGTCCTTGGTGATCTTGGGCTCGATCGCCTGCATCTCCTTCAGCGGCAGTTCGTGCAGCGCCACGCCGCCCTCGGCGGCCTTGGCGACGATGCGGCCGGTGACGTGATGGGCCTCGCGGAACGGCATTTTCAGCGTCCGCACCAGCCAGTCGGCGAGGTCGGTCGCGGTGGCGTACCCCTCGCCCGCCGCCGCTTTCATCCTGGCTTCATCCGGCACGAGGTCGCGGACCATGCCGGTCATGGCGCGGATCGCCAGCGACAGCGCGGCAAAGCCTTCCATGGCACCCTGCTTGTCCTCCTGCATGTCCTTTTGATAAGCGAGCGGCAGGCCCTTCATGACGATCAGGAGACCGTTGAGCGCGCCGATGACGCGCCCGGTCTTGGCGCGCACGAGTTCGGCGGCGTCCGGGTTGCGCTTCTGCGGCATGATCGAGGAGCCGGTGGTGAACTTGTCGCTGAGGCGGATCAGTCCGACCAGCGGCGAGGTCCAGATCACGATCTCCTCGGCAAAACGCGACATGTGCACGGCGCAGATCGAGGCCGCCGACAGCGTCTCCAGCACGAAGTCGCGATCGGAGACCGCGTCGAGCGAGTTCGCCATCGGGCGGTCGAACAGGAGCGCCTTGGCGGTGGCGTGGCGGTCGATCGGGAACGAGGTCCCGGCGAGCGCGGCCGCGCCGAGCGGGGATTCGTTCAGCCGCTTGCGCGCATCCTGGAAACGGCCGCGGTCGCGCGCGGCCATCTCGACATAGGCGAGCAAATGGTGGCCGAAGGTGACGGGCTGCGCGGTCTGCAGATGCGTGAAGCCGGGCATCACGGTGCCGGCATGCTCCAGGGCACGCTCGACCAGCGCCTGCTGGAACGCGGCGAGCGCGGCATCGGTCTCGTCGATGACGTCGCGGACGAACAGGCGGAAATCTGTCGCGACCTGGTCGTTGCGCGAACGCGCGGTATGCAGGCGGCCGGCGGCGGGGCCGATCAGCTCCGACAGGCGGCTCTCGACATTCATATGGATGTCCTCGAGCGCGCGCTTGAATGCGAAGCCGCCCTTGCCGATCTCTGACAAAATCGTGTCTAGACCCTTGCCGATATTTTTCGCATCAGAGGCCGTAATGATGCCCTGCGTGGCCAGCATGGCAGCGTGAGCCTTGGACGCGGCAATGTCCTGGGCGAAGAGGTGACGATCGACGTCGATGGAGACGTTGATCTCTTCCATGATCTCGTCGGGACGTTCCGAGAACCGGCCGCCCCACATCTTGTTGCTCATGATCCCTTGCTCACGCCTTGCCTGTCGCTAGCCACGTTTGCTGGCCTCGGCCAGCCGTATTAAGAGGCCCCTGATAGCCATATCTGCGACCGGATGACAAACGATATGCTCGACAAGAAGCCCTCCGCCACGCGCCGCATCCCCCTCGTCATCGCCACCGTGGCGATCGGAGGACTGGCCGGCTTCGCCGCGCTGTATGGGCTCGGCCTGAGCCGGGCGCCGTCAGGCGATCCGGTGTGCCGGACGGCGGTGGCTACGGCCTCGAGGATCGCCCCGCTCGCCCATGGCGAGGTGGCGGCGCTGACCATGGCGAGCGCCCCGTTGAAGCTGCCCGACCTCGCCTTCGAGGACGCCGACGGCAAGCCGAAAAAGCTGTCCGACTTCCGCGGCAAGACGCTGCTGGTAAATCTCTGGGCGACGTGGTGCGTGCCCTGCCGGAAAGAGATGCCGGCGCTGGACGAGCTCCAGGGCAAGCTGGCGGGCCCGAATTTCGAGGTGGTGGCGATCAATATCGACACCCGCGACCCGGACAAGCCCAAGAGCTTCCTGAAAGAGGCCAACCTGACCCGGCTCGGCTATTTCAGCGATCCGAAAGCCAAGGTGTTCCAGGACCTTAAGGCCATAGGCCGGGCGCTGGGCATGCCGACCTCGGTGCTGGTCGACCCGCAGGGCTGCGAGATCGCGACGATTGCGGGGCCGGCGGAATGGGCGAGCGAGGACGCGCTCAAGCTGCTCCGCGCCGCGACCGGCAAGGCCGCCGCATCGCTTTAGGAATTCAGGCGGTGACGTTGAGATTGCCGCCGACGCCGGGGCCGACATTGGCCAGCGAGGGTTGGCCCGCGCCCATCAGCGTCAGGACGGTCGACTTTTCCATGTCCATGTTCTGCTTCGTCAGCGTCGCTGCGATGTTCGATTGCAGCGCGCCTTGCTGAGCGGCCAGCATGGTGCTGACCATCGCCATCATGTCCATTACGCGAACCCTCTTACCGGCCGTAACCTAGGCGCGAGAGGTTAACGCGTCATGAATTGACACAAAGCGGATCAGCGCGTCGGAACCGGCTTGGCGCCGCGGTAGTCGTAGAAGCCGCGCTGGGTCTTGCGGCCGAGCCAGCCGGCCTCGACGTACTTCACCAGCAGCGGGCACGGGCGGTACTTGGAGTCCGCCAGCCCCTCGTGCAGCACCTGCATGATGGAGAGGCAGGTATCGAGGCCGATGAAATCGGCGAGTTCGAGCGGGCCCATGGGATGGTGGGCCCCGAGCTTCATCGCGGCGTCGATCGCCTCGACATTGCCGACGCCTTCATACAGCGTGTAGATCGCCTCGTTGATCATCGGCAGCAGGATGCGGTTGACGATGAAGGCCGGGAAATCCTCGGAGACCGCGACCTGCTTGCCGAGCTTGCCGACGAATTCCTTGGCGGTCTCGAAGGTGGAGTCGTCGGTGGCGATGCCGCGGATCAGCTCGACCAGCTCCATCAGCGGCACCGGATTCATGAAGTGAATGCCGATGAAGCGCTCCGGCCGGTCGGTGGCGGCGGCAAGCCGCGTGATCGAGATCGAGGACGTATCGGAGGCGACGATCGCCTCCGGCTTCAACACCGCGCAGAGCTCGTGGAAGATCTTCCGCTTGACCTCTTCCTTCTCGACCGCGGTCTCGATGACGAGGTCGCAATCGGCAAGGTCGTCCAGTTTTTCGGCGAGCGTGATGCGCGCCATCGCCTTGGCCTTGTCGTCCTCGGTGACGGCCTTCTTGGAGACCTGGCGCGCCAGATTGCCGTTGATGGTGGCCATGCCCGACTTGAGACGGTCGGGCGAGACGTCGTTGAGCACCACGTCGAAGCCGGCCAGCGCCGCGACATGCGCGATGCCGTTGCCCATCTGACCCGCGCCGATCACGCCGACCTTCTTGATCACTGCCGCCATCATGTCATCCACCGGAACGGCGCGCGACGAGCGCACCCTGCCTATCCCCTTGAGCCGGGAGGTCCGATTTAATCAGAACCTTGGCTCGAAACCTAGATTGGATCGCTTCGAAGGCGCGCCCACGCCAAAGAAAACGCCTCAGAAATGCAACACCGGCCGGAGTTTATACCTCCGGCCGGTGTTTTCGATGCCTTTTACTTGCCGAGCTTGCCGAGTTCGGCCGTCAGCTCCGGAACCGCCTGGTAGAGATCGGCGACCAGGCCGTAATCGGCAACCTGGAAGATCGGCGCGTCCTCGTCCTTGTTGATCGCAACGATCACCTTGGAGTCCTTCATGCCGGCCAGATGCTGGATGGCGCCGGAAATGCCGACCGCGACATAGAGCTCGGGCGCCACGACCTTGCCGGTCTGCCCGACCTGCCAGTCGTTCGGCGCATAGCCCGCATCGACCGCCGCGCGCGAGGCACCGACACCAGCGCCCAGCTTGTCGGCGAGCGGCTCGATGTATTTCGCGAAGTTCTCGCGGCTCTGCATGGCCCGGCCACCGGAGACGATGATCTTGGCCGAGGTCAGCTCGGGACGATCGCTCTTGGCAACCTCCTCGCCGATGAACGACGACAAGCCCGGATCGGCGGCCGCCGCCACGTTCTCGACCGCAGCGCTGCCGCCCTCGCCTGCCGCGGCGAAGGTCGAGGTCCGCACCGTGATGACCTTCTTGGCATCCTTCGACTTCACCGTCTGGATGGCGTTACCGGCATAGATCGGGCGCTCGAAGGTATCGGGCGCGACCACCTTGATGATCTCGGA
This sequence comes from Bradyrhizobium sp. I71, assembly GCF_022354745.1. Lineage (NCBI taxonomy): Bacteria > Pseudomonadati > Pseudomonadota > Alphaproteobacteria > Hyphomicrobiales > Nitrobacteraceae > Bradyrhizobium > Bradyrhizobium sp. I71. The sequence goes on along the minus strand of NZ_CP059398.1, from coordinate 4,432,064 downwards.
GACCTGCATCACGTCGAGCAGAGCGGCGACGCGGGGCATCACGTTCTTGAAGCGCGAGGTCGCCGGCGCGACGATCGCGTCATAGCCGGAAGCCAGCGAGACGATCAGCGCAGCCAGCGGCTCGGCGAGATCGTGCGCGTAGAGGTCGCCATCGGCGAGCAGCACCTTCTTGACGCCGGCGAGCTTGGCGGCGGCATCCGCCGCGGCCTTGGCGTTCTGGCCGGCGACCAGCACCTCGACATCCGCGCCGAGCGCGCTAGCTGCGGTCAGGGCCTTGTTGGTCGCATCCTTGAGCGACGCATTGTCGTGTTCGGCAATCAGAAGCGTCGTCATCAGAGCACCCCGGCTTCGTTCTTGAGTTTCGACACCAGCTCGGCGACGTCCTTGACCTTGACGCCTGCCTTGCGGCCCGCCGGCTCCGTCGTCTTGAGAACCTCGAGACGCGCGGCGACGTCGACGCCGTAATCGGCCACGGTCTTCTCCGCGATCGGCTTCTTCTTGGCCTTCATGATGTTGGGCAGCGAGGCGTAGCGCGGCTCGTTGAGGCGGAGATCGGTGGTGACGATCGCCGGTCCCTTCAGCTTGACGGTCTGGAGGCCGCCATCGACTTCGCGGGTGACCTTGAAGTCGGACCCTTCGACCTCGAGCTTCGAAGCGAAGGTCGCCTGCGACCAGCCGAGCAGCGCGGCCAGCATCTGGCCGGTCTGGTTCGAGTCGTCGTCGATCGCCTGCTTGCCGAGGATGATCAGGCCCGGCTGCTCTTCGTCGGCAACCTTCTTCAGGATCTTGGCCACGGCGAGCGGCTCGACGGCGCCTTCGGCCTTCACCAGGATGCCGCGGTCGGCGCCCATGGCGAGGCCAGTGCGGATCGTCTCCGATGCCTGCGCAGGTCCGATGGAGACCACCACGACCTCGGTGGCCTTGCCGCCTTCCTTCAGGCGCAGCGCTTCCTCGACTGCGATTTCGTCGAACGGGTTCATGGACATCTTGACGTTGGCGAGTTCAACGCCCGATCCATCGCCCTTGACGCGGACCTTGACGTTGTAATCGACCACCCGCTTTACCGGCACTAAGACCTTCATCGATCCTCTTTCACTCAATCTGGGAGGGGGGTTATCAACTGGCGCGGAACCTAAAGGCCTGATCTGCCCCGGTCAACGCGCGAACGGGTCTAATTTTGGCCTTCTGAAATGCGGGAGCGCGATGGGTCAGCGGTTCTGGCCGGGAACCCAAAGCACGTCGCCGGCGCCATTGCCGTTAGCCGTCCGGCTGGCCACAAACAGGAAGTCGGACAGGCGATTCATATATTGGATGCCAGCCGCGCTGACCTGCTCGCCGGGCCGGGCCGCCAGTTCCACAATCACGCGTTCCGCCCTGCGGCATATCGTGCGCGCCACATGCAGATAGGCTGCGGCCGGCGTGCCGCCGGGAAGCACGAAGGAGGTCAGCGGAGCGAGCTTGTCGTTGAGCGTGTCGATATCGCGCTCGAGCCGCTCGACCTGGCTCGTCACCACCCGCAGCCGCTCAGCCTTGCCCTCCCGCTCGGGCACGGCAAGATCGGCGCCGAGATCGAACAGATCATTCTGGATGCGGCCGAGCATCGCATCGAGGTCGGGCATGTCCCGCGTATGGAGCCTGACCACGCCGATCGCGGCATTGGTCTCGTCAACGGTGCCATAGGCTTCGATGCGCAGATCGTATTTCGGACGCCGCTCGCCGGTTCCGAGCGCCGTCGTGCCGTCGTCACCGGTCTTGGTGTAGATACGGTTCAGCACCACCATGCTGGTTTCCTTGGTTTCAGGGCATGATCTTGTCGGAAAACCGTTACGCACTTTTCCGTCATGCCCTATCGCCCCATCGCCCAGACCGCGAGCATCGCGATGATGATCGCCAGGAACTGAAGCAGCACGCGCCAGCGCATCAGCTTCTGCGAGGTATTGGGCGAGCCGCCGCGCATCATGTTGATGAGCCCGAGCAGCAGCACCAACGCCACGGCGCCGGCGGCCGCCGGCAGGATGAAAGTACTCAAGAGAGATGCCATTGGACGTAGATAACACCACGTGCGCGGATGCGCCATGGTGCCGCAGCAAACGCCGGCGTCACTCCGCCGCGAAGCGAAGCATCGAGCCCGGAATCCACTCCTCCAGGTGCGTTGCGGCCAAATGGGATTCGAGGCTCGCGCTGCGTGCGCCCCGGAATGACGGCGGAGCGTTTCGCGATCTGGCTTTTGACCCAATAATGTCAGATGGTAGCGGAATGATTTCCGATTTGCGCCAATTGCCTGCTCTCTTCGCCTCTCTCCGCGTGCGGGGAAAGAGAGCAGCGGTGTAGGTGGCCGTTGAAAGCGATCCGCTACATCTACGTCGTCGTGATGGATGCGTTCTACACCTTCCTCGCCGATGACGGCTGGGCGATCGCAAGCCACATCGCGTTGTCGACGCTGATGGCGCTGTTCCCGTTCCTGATCGTGCTGACCTCGCTCGCCGGCGTCTTCGGCTCCAAGGAACTCGCCGACCAGGCGGCCAGCCTGATGCTCCAGGTCTGGCCCAAGCAGGTCGCCGATTCGATCTCGGGCGAGGTGCATGACGTGCTGACCACGACCCGCACCGGCATTCTGACCATCGGCGCGGCGCTGTCGGTCTATTTCGCCTCCAACGGCGTCGAGGCGCTGCGGGTCGCACTCAACCGCGCCTACGCGGTGGTGGAGATGCGACGCTGGTACTGGCTGCGGCTGGAATCGATTGCCTATACGCTGATTGCAGCCTTCACTGCCCTCGCGATGGCGTTCCTGATCGTGCTCGGTCCGCTGATCATCGAGGCCGCGCGGCGCCACATTCCCCTGTTCGTCGAATCGAACGAAAGCATTCTCACCTGGCTGCGCTACGGCATCACCATCGGCGCGCTCGTGGTTGCGCTGTTCATCCTGCACGCCTGGCTGCCGGCGGGACGGCGCAGCTTCCTCCAGATCATGCCGGGCATCATCTTCACGGTGGTGGCGTCCCTGGTCTCCGGCGTCGTCTTCGGACAGTATCTGGCGCGCTTCGCCAACAACTACGTGACCATGTATGCGGGGCTCGCCTCGGTGATCATCGCGCTGGTGTTCCTGTATTTCATCGCCGCGATCTTCGTTTACGGCGGTGAGCTCAACGCCGCGATCATCAAGTCGCGGCTTCCTCATGGCGTGTCGCTTCAAGCAGCGCAGTCGCTAAAGCCCGCGGAGACACAGGCTTGACCAGGAAGGCGTCGGCGCCGGCCGCGCGCGATGCTGCCTCGTCCTCGCCGCGGCCGGACACGCCGATGATCGGGATCCGGGCCAGCGGCGTCGACAGCGCGCGGATCCGCCTGATGGCTTCGATACCGTCGATGCCCGGCAGCACCATGTCCATCAGCACCGCGTCGAACCCGCCCTGCTCCAGCCGGCCGACCGCGTCCTCGCCGCGCCCGATGAACTCGGCTTGATGGCCGAGCTCGGTCAGGATCGTGTTGAGCACGACGCGGCCGAACGGATTGTCCTCGACGCTGAGCACGCGAAGGCCCGCGACCGCCTCGGGCCCGCTACCCTTCGCCTTGCTGCTCTTGTCCGATCCCGTGGCGTCCAGCGACACCGTCAACGTGAAGGTGGCGCCACCACCGCGGCGCGGAGCGACGGTGATGTCGCCGCCCATCGCACGTGCCAATTGCTTGACCGAAGAGAGCCCCAAGCCGGCGCCGCCGAAGCGCGACGCGATGGTGACATTGGCCTGGGTGAACGGGCGGAACAGCCGCTTGATCTCGGCCATGGTCAGGCCGATGCCGCTGTCGGACACCGCAAAGGAGACACCGACCCTGCCCTTGCCCTTTGCTTTGGCGGGACGCCACGGCTCGACTGCGAGCGCCACGCCGCCCTGGTCGGTGAATTTGACGGCATTGTCGATCAGGTTCTCGAGCGCCGCGCGCAGGCGGACGGGATCACCGACCACGAGTCCCGGGAGCTTGTCGGAGATCTCGACCTCGGCCTGGAGACCTTTGGCCGCGGCGCGGCCGGCCAGCGAATCGCCGGCGCTGCGGGCGAGCGTCCGTAGATCGAACAGGTCCTGCCGCAGCGTGCTGCCGCCCCTCCCCGTTCCCTTGCCGGTTCTGGCGGCATCCACGAACAGCGTGGCAAGGCTCGCCAGATGCTCGGCACCGGCCTTGATGGTATCGGCCCACCGCCGTTCCCGTTCGCCGAGATCGGAAGTCGCGAGCAGATCGCTGATCGCCAGAATGCCGGTCAGGGGAGTGCGGACCTCATGGGCAAAGGCGGCCAGCGCCGCCTGGACCACGTCGGGCGCGACCGCCTTGGTGCTGCGCTTGCGCACCTTTCCGGCCGGCCCGGACCGCTTCCGAGGCAGCCGCCTGGACGTCCGCGTGGTGCGCACTGGACGCGTTTTCGCCGCCATGAATCCCCTTCGAAGTACTCTCTTCGAACCCCGCGCGGACCGAGCATGGCACGGAGGAACACCCGGAGTCACGGCGACGTTTTGCTAACCCCCAGAGAAACTTAACCTAATCCCACCAGCTGGCGGACGCGGGCGGACGTGACGCCGGCCGCGCGCAAGGCGCGCAAGCCGGTCGACCGGCTCGATTTCGACAGCTTCCGGCCCGCCTCATCGCGAATCAGTGGGTGATGGCGATAGGCGGGCTCGGGCAGGCCGAGCAGGACCTGGAGCAGGCGGTGGACGGCCGTCGCATGAAACAGGTCCTGGCCCCGCACGATCTCGCTGACACCCTGGAGCGCGTCGTCGACGACCACCGACAGATGGTAGCTGGTCGGCGTCTCCTTGCGGGCCAGGATCACGTCGCCCCACGCCTCCGGCCGCGCCGAGACGATGCCGCGCTCGCCGTCCGGTCCCTCGCCGCGCTCATTCCAGTTCAGACGGGCGGCACGGCGGCAGGCGGCCTGCATGTCGAGCCGCAGCGCATAAGGCGCGCCTGATGCGATCAAATGCGACCGTTCGTCAGCCGACAATGATTTGGCGTCGCCGGGATAAAGCGGCGCGCCATCGGGATCGCGCGGCCACGGCCCGTCCACCTCGCGCGCGGCGATGAGCCTTGCGATCTCGGCCCGGCTTTCGAAAGTGGGATAGACGAGACCGAGCGCGGAGAGCCTTTCCAGCGCGGCACGATAATCACCGAGATGCTCGGACTGCCGGCGCACCGGCGTTTCCCAGGCAATTCCGAGCCAGGCGAGATCCTCGTAGATCGCCGCCTCGTATTCCGGCCGGCAGCGCGTCGCGTCGATGTCCTCGATCCGCAGCAACAGCCGCCCGCCGGTCTCCCGCGCGCGATCGAAGTTGAGCAGCGCGGAATAGGCGTGGCCGAGATGCAGGAGGCCGTTGGGGCTGGGGGCAAATCGGAAAACGGGTGGCATCAGTCGACATATCTCGTCATGGCCGGGCTTGTCCCGGCCATCCACGTTCTTCGATGCCGCCTGCCGATCATGTCAAGGTGCCGGACAAACACCACAACCACCGCTCATGCTAGACAATACGTCACGGTTAGAAAGACGTGGATGGCCGGGACAAGCCCGGCCATGACGTCGGAGAGCTTGTCGGACCATCATGACCATCCACCTCGAAACCCAGTCCGATCTCGAAGAGGCCGTCCACGCGCTGATCAAGCGCGATCCGCGCCTCAGGCCCGTGCTCGAGATCGCGGGCATGCCGGCGCTGCGGCGGCGCGAGCCGGGCTTTACCGGCCTTGCGCACATCGTCTGCGGACAGCAGCTCTCGACCGCGAGCGCCGCGGCGATTTGGGGTCGGCTGTCGGCCGCGTTCGATCCGCTCGACCATGACGCGGTGCGCCGCGCCCGCACCGACCGGCTGGGGCGGCTCGGCCTCTCCGCCGCGAAGATCAAGACGCTGAAGCATCTGGCACGCGAGATCGCCGCCGAGCGGCTGAACCTCGACGTGCTCGCGGAGGAAGATGCCGATGCTGCCCATCACACGCTGATCGCGCTGCCCGGCATTGGGCCGTGGACCGCCGACGTCTACCTGCTGTTCTGCCTCGGCCACGGCGATGCCTGGCCGGCCGGCGACCTTGCCGTGCAGGAGGGCATCCGTATCGGGCTCGGTCTGAAGGCGCGGCCGACCGAGAAGCAGATGGCGCCGCTCGCCGAACCCTGGCGTCCGCTGCGCGGCGCGGCCGCGCATCTGTGGTGGAGCTACTATCGCGCCGTGAAGAAGCGCGAGGGCGTGCTCGCGGGATCGGGCTAACCGCGCAGCCTCGCGCGGTCGGCCCGGGCGCATTCGGCAACGAAGTCGACCACGGCGCGCACCGCCGGAAGCTCGACGAGGTCGGGATGGGCCAGCAGCCATAGATCCGCGACGCTGGCGAGCTTCTGCGGGGCGACGCGCACGAGATCGGAATAGGCTTCGGCGACGAAGCACGAGAGCGCGGAGATTCCGATCCCGGCGCGGACCGCCGCCAGCATGTCCCCCTGGGATGAGCAGCGCATCACCACCCTCGCCTGCCGCGTGACGACGTCGCTCCAGCGCGCAAGCTGCGCGTTGGATGCCTGGTCGGCGAAGCCGATGACGCTGTGCTCCTTCCAATCGCCGCGCCGTTCAGGCAAGGGCCGCCCGGCGGCATAATCGCGCGAGGCATAGAATCCCGTGCCGAGACGGCCGATCTTGCGACCGACCAAGTTTTCCTCGCCGCTGTCGAAGGGCCGCAGCACCACGTCCGCCTCACGCCGGCGCACGCTCGCCGGAAACGGATGGGTGATGATCTCGAGCTGGATATGATCGTGCGCACGCAGGAAGGCAGGCAAGCGCGGCATCAGCCAATGCGAGGCCAGCGTCGCGCCGATCGACAGCTTGACGATGCCGCGCGCCTTGTGTCCTCCCGCCGCGACCGCGGTCTCGGCCCGTAGCGCTGCGGCCGCCATTGCCTCCGCGTGCTCACGCAACGTCCTTCCATCCGCGGTCAGCGCCAGGCCGTCGGCGGCGCGCGCCACCAGTCGGGTGCCGAGCTGGGCTTCCAGCGCCGCGATCTTGCGGCTGACGGTGGGATGGCTGGTGTGCAGCCGGCGGGCGGCGGCGGTGAAGCTGCCGGTATCGGCCACCGCGACGAAGGTCTTGCAAAGGTCCCAGTCCATCGGACGCCCTGTTCATCTCTGAATGACGATCCGTTCATTATTGAACGGCCGGAGCGCGCCGTCCAACCTTATAGTGGGATCAAATCCGCAAACGCGGGCGGCAATCCGCCCGCGCGACAATCAACAGGGAAACGCCTCGTCATCCGCCCGCCGGCGGGGCCGCGTTTCAGGAGGACATGATGGCGCTGCCCACTCTCTTGAAGGATTCACTCGAGCTGCCCGTGGTCGGCTCACCTCTGTTCATCGTTTCCGGACCGGAGCTGGTGATCGCCCAGTGCAAGGCGGGCGTGGTCGGCTCGTTTCCCGCGCTCAATGCCCGTCCTGTCGAGAAGCTGGACGAGTGGCTGAGCCGCATCGAGAACGAGCTCGGCGAATACAAATCGCGCAATCCCGGCAAGAAGGTTGCGCCCTACGCCGTCAACCAGATCTGCCATGCCTCCAATGACCGGCTGATGAAGGACATGGAGACCTGCGTAAAGCACAAGGCGCCTATCATCATCACCTCACTGCGGCCACCGGCGGAGATCGTCGAGGCCGCGCACTCCTATGGCGGGCTGGTGTTCCACGACGTCATCAACGTCAAGCATGCGCGCAAGGCCGCCGAACAGGGCGTGGACGGCCTGATCCTGGTCTGCGCCGGTGCGGGCGGACATGCCGGCACGCTGTCACCCTTCGCGCTGGTGCGCGAGGTCAAGCAATGGTTCGACGGCGCGATCCTGCTGTCGGGCGCAATCAGCGACGGCTTCGGCATCGCCTCCGCACTGACGCTGGGCGCCGACCTCGCCTATATGGGCACGCGCTTCATCGCGACGCAGGAAGCCAATGCCGACGCAGCCTACAAATCCGCGCTGACGCAGCATGCCGCGCACGATATCGTCTACACCAACCTGTTCACCGGCGTGCACGGCAACTATCTCGGCCCCTCCATCGCCGCCGCCGGATTGGACCCGGACAATCTGCCGGCCGCCGACAAATCGAAGATGAACTTCGGCTCCGGCGGCAACATGAAATCGAAGGCGTGGCGCGACATCTGGGGATCGGGCCAGGGCATCGGCCAGATCACCGATGTCCCTCCCGTCGCGGAGCTCGTCGATCGGATGAAAGGTGAATTCGATCAGGCCCGGCAGGATTTCCTGATGCGCGCGAGCGCCTGACGTCTCGAACTGGCAAAAACGGGAGGATGCAATGAAGCTGGCAGCCGCACTGATCGGCCTGTCCCTGCTGGCGCTCGCCGGCGGGAGCGCCCATGGCGAAGGCAGCGACGAGATCCGCATCGGACAGACCCTGCCCTATAGCGGGCCGGCATCCGGCTTCGGCGCGATCGGGCGGACGCAGGAAGCCTTCTTCGAGAAGATCAATGCCGATGGCGGCATCAACGGCCGCAAGGTCAAGTTCATCACGCTGGACGACGCCTATTCGCCGCCGAAGACGGTCGAGCAGACCCGCAAGCTGGTGGAGCAGGACGAGGTGCTGATGATGTTCGGCTCGCTCGGCACCGCGACCAACACCGCGGTACAGCGCTACCTCAACGGCAAGAAGGTGCCCCAGCTCTTCGTGCTCTCCGGCGCGACGAAATGGGCCGACCCGCAGAAATATCCATGGACCATGCCCGGCATGGCCGCCTACGAATCCGAGGGCGTGGTCTATGCCAAGCACGTGCTGCGGACCAAGCCGAGCGCCAAGATCGCCATCCTGTCCCAGAACGACGATTTCGGCCGCGACTATGTCGCCGGCTTCAAGCGCGCGCTCGGCGACAAGGCCGCCAGCATGATCATCGCCGAGCAGACCTATGAGACCAGCGCGCCGACGATCAGCTCGCAGCTCTCGACCCTGAAGTCATCTGGCGCCGACGTGCTGTTTGGCGTCGTGCTCGGAAAGTTCACCTCGCAGATGATCAAGGGCGTGGCCGAGATCGGCTGGAAGCCCGAGCTGTTCTTCGTGCCGACCTCGGCCTCGTCGATCTCGTTCCTGGAGCCGGCCGGGCTCGACAACGCGGTCGGCCTGATCTCGTCGAGCAATCAGAAGGACACGATGGACCCGCAATGGGCCAGCGATCCCGGGGTGAAGGAGTACTTCGCCTTCATGAAGCAGTACATGCCGAATGCGGACCTCTCCAACTCCAACTATGCGGCCGGCTACCACTACGCGACGCTGCTGATGACGGTGCTGAAGGCCTGCAAGGGTGATTTCAGCCGCGAGAACATCATGCGCCAGGCGGCCTCGCTGAAGGAGGTGAAGCTGCCGCTGCTGCTGCCGGGCATCGCCGTTTCGACCGGGCCAGACGACTATCTGCCGTTCCAGCAGCTTCAGCTCCGACGCTTCAACGGCAAGAGCTGGGTGGGCTTCGGCGACGTGCTCGACGATCGCTGACTCCAGTGGAACAGGGACGGACCATGATCATCAGCGGCGAACGCCGGATCGGCTATGACGAGATCCAGGCGCGCATCAAGCGCGCCGCGAGCGGGCTTCGCGCCCTCGGCGTTGCCGAAGGCGCGCCGGTCGCGATGATGCTGCGCAACGACTTCGCCCTGTTCGAGGTGGTTGCGGCCTCGGCCGCACTGGGCAGCCCGGTGGTGCCGATCAACTGGCATCTCAAGGCCGAGGAGGTCCGTTACATCCTGACCGACAGCGGCGCGACGATTCTGGTCTGCCACGCCGATCTGCTGCCGCAGATTCGCGGCGGCATTCCGGACGATGTCCGCTTGCTCGTCGTCGCGACGCCACCCGAGCTCGCGGCGACCTTCGCAATTCCCCCCGACCTGACCGAGGTCCCGGCGGGGTCGATGGATTGGGACCGCTGGCGCGACGGCCATCCGGAATCGCAGGAGCCGCCGCGCCGGGCCGCGGCGATGATCTACACTTCGGGGACCACCGGCATGCCGAAGGGCGTGCGGCGCATGCCGATGCAGCCCGAGCAGGCGGCGGCTTCCGAGCGCGTCGGCGCGATCGCCTACGGCATCAAGCCGCGCGAGGGCCAGGTCGTGCTGATCAACGGGCCGATGTATCATTCGGCGCCGCATTCCTACGGCATGATGGCGTTCCGCAACGGCTGCACCATCGTCCTCCAGGCGCGGTTCGATGCCGAGGAGCTCTTGGCGCTGATCGAACGCCACCGTGTGACGCATATCCACATGGTGCCGACCATGTTCGTGCGCCTGCTCCGCCTGCCCGAGACGGTGAGGCAGCGTTATGACCTGTCGTCGCTGCGGTTCGTCGTTCACGGCGCGGCGCCCTGCCCGCCCGAGGTGAAGCGGGCCATGATCGCGTGGTGGGGACCCGTCATCAACGAATATTTCGGCTCGACCGAGACCGGCATCCCGGTGTGGCACTCGGCCGAGGAGGCGCTGAGGAAACCCGGCACAGTCGGCCGCGCCATCGAAGGCGGCATCGTCAAGATCTTTCGCGACGACGGCAGCCTCTGTGGCGCGAACGAGGTCGGCGAGATCTACATGCGCCAGACGGCGGTGCCCGATTTTGACTATCACGGCAAGGCGCAGGCGCGCGCCGAGGCCGGGCGCGACGGTCTCGTCAGCGTCGGCGACGTCGGCTATCTCGACGAGGACGGCTATCTGTTCCTGTGCGACCGCAAGCGCGACATGGTGATCTCGGGCGGCGTCAACATCTATCCGGCCGAGATCGAGAATGTGCTGATCGCCATGCCCGGCGTCCGCGATTGCGCCGTGTTCGGCATCCCGGACGCGGAATATGGCGAGCGGTTGTGCGCCTGCATCGAGCCCGATTTGGCCGAAGAGCTCTCCGCCGCTGCGGTGCAGGCGTTTCTGCGCGAGCGGCTGGCCAACTTCAAGGTGCCGAAGGAGATCCAGTTCCTGGATGCGCTGCCACGGGAGGCGACCGGGAAGATCTTCAAGCGCAAGCTCCGCGATCCCTACTGGACGGACCGCAGGCCGGACGGGCCTTAGCCGGCCGCCACCGAATCCCGGCTTGAAGCATCGCCCGGCATATTCCGTCCGAGCAGGGCCGCATGCCTGCCTCGCTCGGGTCGCCCGCTTTTGGCGGTCCGCGAAACCGTATAGCGTCAGCCTCAGAGGAAACGCCGCGAAGACGGCCATGAGGTCGCGCATGCTGGACAAGACCAAGGATATTTCCGTCTCCGCACAGGCCTGGCTCGATGAGTTCGAGCGCGCCCTGGGCAAGCCCGATAGCGCCACCCTGACCCGCCTCTTCCTCGCCGACGGTTTTTGGCGCGATGTGCTGGCGCTCAGCTGGAACCTGCAAACAATCGCTGGCAGCGACACGGTCGTGCAGCAGCTGACGGCGCTCGCGCCCAAAGCGGCGCCGTCTCATTTCAGGATCGCGCCCAACCGCGCGCCGCCGCGCTGGGTGACGCGCGCCGGCACCAACACCATCGAAGCCATCTTCGATTTCGAAACCGCGCTCGGCCGCGGCAGCGGTATCCTGCGGCTCGTACCTGACAGCACCGACGGCGACCGGTTGAAGGCCTGGACGCTGCTGACCGCGCTCGATGAGCTCAAGGGCTTCGAGGAGCAACTCGGCACATCGCGCCCGCGCGGCCAGGCCTATTCGCGCGACTTTCGCGGGCCGAACTGGCTCGACCTGCGCAACGCCTCGCGCGACTATGCCGACCGCGATCCAGCCGTGCTGGTGGTCGGCGGCGGCCAGGCCGGGCTCGCGATTGCGGCGCGGCTGAAACAGTTGAAGGTCGACACGCTGATCGTCGATCGCGAGGCACGGATCGGCGACAACTGGCGCAAGCGTTACCACGCGCTGACGCTGCACAATCAGGTGCAGGTCAATCACCTGCCCTACATGCCCTTCCCGCCGAGCTGGCCGACCTATATCCCAAAGGACAAGCTCGCCAACTGGTTCGAAGCCTATGTCGATGCCATGGAGCTGAACTTCTGGACCGGCACCGAGTTCGAAGGCGGCGCCCATGACGAGGCCAGCGGCCACTGGACCGTGACGCTGCGCCGCTCCGACGGCAGCAAGCGCACCATGCATCCGCACCATGTGGTGATGGCGACCGGCGTCAGCGGCATCGCCAATGTTCCCGATATCCCGACCCTCGACAATTTCAAGGGCGCGCTGGTGCATTCCAGCCGCTACGAGGACGGCGAGAACTGGACCGGCAAGCGTGCCATCGTCATCGGCACCGGCAACAGCGGCCATGACATCGCGCAGGATCTCTATTCCAGCGGCGCCGAAGTGACGCTGGTGCAGCGCTCGCCGACGCTGGTCACCAATATCGAGCCGTCGGCGCAGCTCGCCTACGCGACCTACAATGAAGGCACGCTCGAGGACAATGATCTGATCGCGGCCTCGATGCCGACGCCGCTGGCGAAGACAGCGCATGTGATGCTCACGGAGCAATCGAAGGAGCTCGACAAGGAGCTGCTCGACGGCCTCCGCCGCGTCGGCTTCAAGCTCGACTTCGGCGAGGCCGGCACCGGTTGGCAGTTCAAATACCTCACGCGCGGCGGTGGTTATTATTTCAATGTCGGCTGCTCCAACCTGATCGTCGAGGGCAAGATCACGCTCAGGCAGTTTTCCGACATCGAGAGCTTCGTCACGAACGGCGCGCGGATGAAGGACGGCTCGACCATTGCAGCCGACCTCATCGTGCTCTCGACCGGCTACAAGCCGCAGGAATATCTGGTGCGTCAGCTGTTCGGCGATGCCATCGCCGACCGGGTCGGTCCGATCTGGGGCTTCGGCGACGGCTTCGAGCTCCGCAACATGTATGCGCGCACGAAGCAGCCCGGCCTCTGGTTCATCGCCGGCAGCCTCGCACAATGCCGGATCAATTCGAAATATCTCGCGCTCCAGATCAAGGCGGTCGAGGAAGGATTTTGGGGCGGCAGGTGAGCTCGGCTTGAACGCCATCGTCATTGCGAGCGCAGCGAAGCAATCCAGACCATATCCGCGGAAAGATTCTGGATTGCTTCGCTGCGCTCGCAATGACAGCGTGGAGAGGGCGTCGCCCGACGGCCAAATTGAGGGAGATCACAAATGCCAGCCATTCTCGGCAGCGGCGAGCATCGCTACCGCGTCGTCGAAAACTTCGCGAAACTTCCCGACGGCTGGCAGCTCACCGACGTCGCCTCGGTCGCGGTCGACAGCAAGGATCGCGTCTACGTCTTCAACCGCGGCGCCCATCCGATGGTGGTGCTGGACCGCGACGGCAATTTCCTGCGCAGCTGGGGCGAAGGACTGTTCTCCCGTGCGCATGGCCTGCACATCGATGCCGACGACAACCTCTATTGCACCGATGACGGCGACCACACGGTGCGCAAATGCACCACCGACGGCAAGGTGCTGCTCACGATCGGCATTCCCGCAAAGCCGGCGCCGTTCATGAGCGGCGAGCCGTTCCACCGCTGCACCCACACCGCACTGTCGCCGAAGGGCGAGATCTACGTCTCCGACGGCTACGGCAATGCGCGCGTGCACAAATTCACCCCTGACGGCAAGCTGACCAAAAGCTGGGGCGAGCCCGGCACCGACCCCGGCCAGTTCAACATCGTGCACAACATCGCGACCGATGCCGACGGCTGGGTCTATGTCGCCGACCGCGAGAACCACCGCGTGCAGGTGTTCAACGGCGAGGGCAGGTATGAGGCGCAGTGGAACAATCTGCACCGGCCCTGCGCGCTGTGCTGCTGCGGCCGCGGGAAGAGCCCGACCTTCGTCATCGGCGAGCTCGGCCCCGGCCTCGCCATCAACCGCAATGTGCCCAATCTCGGCCCGCGACTGTCGATCGTCGACGCCAAGGGAAATCGCATCGCGCGGCTTGGCGGCGAGGAGGGCCCGGGGGTTGCCAGCGGCAAATTCCTCGCCCCGCATGGCATCGCGCTGGACTCGAAGGGCGACATCTATGTCGGCGAGGTCGGCGTCACCAATTGGGAGAGCAGCTTTCCGGACGAGGAGATGCCGGCCGCGGTGCGCACGACGCGGTGCCTGCAGAAGCTGGAGCGGGTACGGGAGTAGCTGGCGCGGAAGGGCGGTCACGACGCGGGGGCGGCGGTTCCGCGCGCCCCCGGGATCGCGGCATTTTGAGCATTTTTGCCACCCCGCCGCCGCATTGCTTGCGCCTGAATAAGTCGCTCAACGGGCTTCACAATCCCGTCACGCTGCATGTAGTATGTCAGTACATGCTGCTTCGCAGCGTATATTGGAGGCCGGGAGCGTTACTTGAACGCACATGTCTCGCAAGGCAGTTGGCCGGTGTTGGTGCTGAATGCGGACTTCCGGCCGCTGAGTTACTACCCACTGTCGTTGTGGTCGTGGCAAGACGCGATCAAGGCGGTGTTCCTCGACCGCGTCAATATCGTCGCTCACTACGATCAGGCGGTCCACAGTCCCACCCTGCAGATGCAGCTGCCGAGCGTCGTCTCGCTCAAATCCTTCGTCAAGCCGACCACCCACCCCGCCTTCACCCGGTTCAACGTCTTCCTGCGCGATCGTTTCGCCTGCCAATATTGCGGCTCGCCCGAAGACCTCACTTTCGATCACATCATCCCGCGCAGCAAAGGCGGCCAGACCACCTGGGAGAACGTGGTCGCGGCGTGCTCGCCGTGTAACCTGCGCAAGGGCAATCTTACCCCTGCGCAGGCAAAGATGTTTCCGCGCCAGAACGCGTTCGCACCCACCGTGCACCAGCTGCACCGCAACGGCCGTCTCTTCCCGCCGAACTAGTCGTCCGTGAAGAACTCTGTCCTCAGGCTGGAACGGTCTGAGGCGCGGCAGTTAGAGCCGAGAGGATTTGGCGCAACAAAAGCCTGAGCCAGCGGATGAGGCGTCGGAAGTTGTAGCCAGCGGCGGCGAGGACGGCGTTGGCGGCATCGCCGCGACGGAACCAGAGATAATTGCGGCCCATGCGGTGCTCGGCTTTGAGATGGCCGATGACGGGCTCGACAGCGGCCCTGCGACGCAATTCGCGTTTGATGCTGGGTGTCACTCCTCGCTTCTGGCCGGAGATGAAGACCCTGAACCTGTAATCGGGCGGCGCGTTGTGGCCGCGATATCCCTTGTCGGCGAGGAGGCGCGCGATGGTGTTGCCGATCAGCGCCTCCATGTCCGGGATCACGGTGGCCAGCGTGTGACCGTCATAGGGATTGCCGGGCAGCGCCTTCACATGAGTGACGAACTGGCCGCCTTTGGCGTGGCCGATCGTGGTGGCGACGGAGACTTTGACGCCGAACTCGTAAGGCTTGTGAGCCTTACCCTTGCCGATGCACTCGACCTCCGGCGCGTGCAGGGAATAGACCTTCGGCCCCCGTTGACGCTGCTGCTGCTCGCGTACGCGCCGCGCCAGCAACAGCAATTTGGCGAACGCCGCTTCGAGCCCACCATTGCCCTCGATCTTGCGGCCGATGTCGCGGATCACGCGGCCCAGATAGGTTCGCAGCGTCTTGAGCGCCCGGTTGGCGCGCTTGAACTGCTTGGCGTGGGCATGGCGCTGGTGCTTGATCAGGGCGAACTTGCCTACCCGCGCATAGGACTGCCGCAAAGCCACCCCATGGCGCTGCGCCAGCCGCACCAGCTTCTCGCGCGCCCGGTTCAGAAGCTTTGCATCGGTGGGAAACGTCACGTTCTTGGGCTGAACCGTGGTGTCGACGATCACCCGCGACAGCTCCGACGGCTTGATTGCCTTGGTCCTGACGGCAACCGACAGGCTCTCCTGGATCAGTGCCGCCAGCCGTTCCTCACCCATGCGGTTGCGCCAGCGCGTCAGCGACGAGCGATCGAACACCAGCCGGTGCTGGAAGAACTCCTCGCCGCAGAAATGTTGGTAATAGGGGTTCTCGACCCACCGCTCGCACAGAACTTCGTCGGACAGGTCGTAGGTGTGCTTGAGGATCGCCAGCCCCGCCATCAGGCGCGTCGGCAGCGGCGGCCGGCCGGGGTCGTCGTCGTAAACCTCGCCGAACCGCTGTTCCAGAAAGCCCCAGTCCACGGTGCGCGATAGCGTCACCAGCGGATGCCTCATGTCGATGATCTGATCGAGCCGGGAGCGGAAAAGATCCTGCTCCCCCGTCTCGCGACGCTCTGGTGGCCGCATCGAATTCCCCGCCAATGCCGGTTCTTGGGCGAGTGAATCACAAATCAAGTTTGCAAGGAATCCCGCTCCAAAGCCCCGCTTTCCGGCAAATGCCGTTACCGCAAAATGCCGTTTCCTGATTCCAAATCAACGACTTGGGAATTCTTCACAGACGACGAACTACCTGCACGACAGCTGGCTCGACTATCTGTACTGGGATACGGAGCTGGATCCGTAGGACCGAACCTCCGCGCCTTACCCCCGCTGCAAGGCAAGTGTCACGCCGCCCAGCGTGAGCGCCATCGCCGTCCATTCGCGCAGGCCCAGCGGCTCGCCCAGGATGATGGCGGCGGAGACCACGCCGATCACGGGAACGATCAGCATGCCGGTCGAGGCCGTGGTCGGTGGCAGACGGCGCAGCGTCTCGAACCAGGTGACGTAGCAGATGCCCATCGGCACCAGCGTCATATAGACGAAGCAGCCGAGCCCCAGCGGGGTAATCGCAGTGATATCAGGACGCTCGAACAGGACGCCGAGGATCAGCATCGCGGCGCAGCCGAGACCGACCTGCCAGGCGACGACGACCAGCGGCGGCATCGGCAGCGGCTTGCGGTTGAGCACGTTGCCGAGCGCGAACAGGATGGCGCAGAGCAGCGCCAGCACGATGCCCAGCAGCTTGTCGGCGCCGAACGCAAAGCCGTTGCCGCTCAGAAGCAGCGTGACGCCGGCAACGCCTAGGACCAGCCCGAAAATATCCCTTGCGGCCGGCCGCGTGTGCAGCACCGGCCAGGCAAACAGCATCGCCCAGATCGGCATCGTATAGGCGAGCAGAGCGCCCTCGCTCACGGTGACATATTTCATGGCGACCGTGCCGAGACCCATCCAGGCAAAGACGTTGGTGAAGGTCGCAAACAGCAGCCGCGGGATGGCCTCGCGCGGCACGGCGAACGATTCCTTCCGGCTCAGCGCGAGGGTCACGAGAATGAGGGAGGCGCAGATCCCGGCAAGGCCACGTGCGAACAGGGGCGGCCATTGCTGGAGCAACAGCTTCATCAGCGGCCAGTTCAACGCCCAGCCGAAGGCCGTCACGCAGAGGCAGAGAGAGCCGATCGTCCTGTCGCGCTGCGCCGAATCCATGGCTAGCGCTTAGCAGGCGGACGCCGGCCGCTCCACCTCGGCTGGTGCATGCGGGCCATCGCGCAGGATGGAACCGGACCGCCTGGCGCTCGTTCAGATGGGAGCCCACGCGACGACGCGTGCCGCAGCGCAACCAAGGAGCCCATCATGCCTGCAGCCGAGCAAGACCATGTCTACAAGATCCTGGACCTGGTCGGATCGTCCGAGACCTCGATCGAGGACGCGATCAAGAACGCGATCAGCCGCGCGTCGAAGACCATTCGCGAGATGAAGTGGTTCGAGGTGGTGCAGACTCGTGGCCACATCGAGAACGGCACCGTCGGCCACTATCAGGTGACCTTGCGCGTCGGCTTCACGCTGGAGGGATGACGGTGCTCACCAGCCGTAGCGAACGCTGCCCTTGCCGGCGTAGCTGTGGGTGACGCTGGAGAACTCGCCTTCGAAAGTGGCCGCCGCCGACCAGCCGTTCGGCCATCTCATCTCGACCGAAGCCGTCGTGAGCGCGGCGTCGCGCGCCTGCGCCGCGCCGTTGACGACGAAGCTTGCGACCGGCAACGCCTGAAAGGTTGCGGCCGCCGCACGATCGGGATTGAAATCATGCGCCCAGGCGACACGGCCGCGCAGGGCCCACACGCCATCCTGAATCGGAAACGACCTGTCGGTACGCAGGCCGAGCTCGCTGCGGCTGTCGGTCACGCTTTTCGCGGCGTAGCTCAAGGCGAATGCCGACGAGCCGGAGACGGCCTGTTCGGCATAGCCGGGGAGATCGAGCGTCGTGAACTGTATCGCGCCATAAGGCGTAAGGCCAATTCCGCCGATCCATGACGCGACCACGCGATAACCGCCTTCGAGACGACCGGAATACGCATGGGCGTCGAACGCGGCGCGCAGGCGATCGGTGCCGGCGATCGTCACCGTGCGATCGGTGGTCATGTTCTGCCAGCCATAGGCCAGCGCGGCGGAAACGTAGGCCGGGCCGTTCGCGTGGTACAGATATGCGCCGGCCTGGAGCAAATCGGAGCGGCCGGAGCCGAGACCGTTGACGTCGAAGCCGGTGCCACCGCCGGCGAGCGCGAAGCCGAGCTTCGTGCTCGGCGCGAGCCAATAGTCCGCGCCGACAGCCGTACCCGCGATGCGGCTCGTCGTGTCGTTGGAACCATCCCTCGCACTGCCATGGGTCGATTGCGATCCGCCGAAGCCGGCAGCCCACACGCTCCAGCGCTGCACAAATCCCTGCGCCGGCGCCTTGGCGAGCATGGCAAAGGCGTCGGTGCGCTTGCGGGCGGCATAGGCGCTCGACTGAAAGTCTTCGGCAAGTGCAGCCGCGCTGTTCGCCGGACCCGGCCCGCTCTCCCGTTGCGCGAAGGGATCGGTGAGCAGGCCCATGAACTGACTCATCGCGCTGATCGTCGTCTGTTGCGTGGCCGTGCCTTGTTCGCCGGAGGCTTGCGTCAGCCCTGCCGCCGTCATGCGGCCGTAGATCAACGGAATGCCGCCGTTGACGTCGAAGGAATGGACCAGTGCATTCGCCACCGCCTGCTGATTGCCACTCAGGCCGGAAGCCGGCGGCGGGACGAAGGCGAGCGACAGGTCGAGATAGGCGTTGTTCGCATCGTAGCTGAGATCGGTCTTGAAGTTCGCCGGCAGATTGCTGCTGACAACCGTCGAGGCAAAGGTGCCGGAGATGCCGCCGCCCGCGCTGAGGATGGTGTATCTCTTCTCGATATAGCTGCCGGCCGCAAACACCGCGTTCACGGTGGCGCCGCCGAGGGTTGCGGTGCCAGATACGCTTGCGGAGGACGCCGTCGACGGATTGACCTGGACCTGATAGATCGCGCCCGGCTGCAGGGCGATATCGCCGACAATGCTCGTGACGCTGCCGGGCGTGCCGTTGCCGGGCGCCAGGGTGCCGCCGCCGGCGATCGTCACCAACAATGGATCGATCGTGCCCGCTCCCATCAGCACGCCACCGGCATTCACCGTGACTGAAGAGGTGCCGGTGATGGTTCCTTCGACGTCGAGCACACCACCATTCACGGTCGTGGCCCCGGTATAGCCGTTGTTGCCGACCAACATGGTGAAGCCGGCCGTCGTCGTCAGGCTCGCGGTCCCGCCGATGCCATTGAGGACGCCTCCGGTCGACGTGACGGGCGCGTTCAGATTGCCGTTGCGGATCGTGCCTCCGTTGAGGCCGACCGCACCCTGGGTCTGCGCCGTGCCGCCCAGATCGAGCGTGGCACCGCTGTTGACCGTGGTCGTCCCGCCGGCGTCGCCCAGCGTGCCGGCGCCGCTCAAGGCCAGCGTGCCGCCGCTGACGAAGGTGCCGCCGCTGTAGGTGTTGGCTCCGGTCAGCGTCAGCGTGCCCAGCCCCGTCTTGGTCAGGGCCCCCGTGTTGATGATCTGTCCGGACAACGTCGCATTGAAGCCGTTGGTGTCGATCGTGCCGCCGCCCGCCAGCAGCGAAATCGTCCGCGCGGTGCTGAAAGCGCCCGTGAAGCGCAGCGCACCGCCATAGAAGTTGACGTATTGCCCGAAACTCAGCGCCGAGAGCGCGGCGTCGCTGCCAGCCGAGACCGCCCCACCCGCCGCAACGATGACGTTCGGTCCAATGAAGGCCGCACCGGAAGTGCCGTTGTCCGCGATCGGCATCGAGGGGGAGGATACGATCGTGTTCGTGGCGGTATCCAGCACGTAAAACCCGGCGCCGGTCGTGATGTAGGCGCGACTTCCGTCGGGCGTCAGGGACACTCCGACGCCGTGGCTGGACAGGGCGACGTTTGCCGTGACGGTGTTCGTCAGTGCATCGATCACCACGAGCACGTTGGTCTGCGTCGTTACGTAGATCCGCGACCCGTCAGGGCTGACTGCAACATGCAGCGGGAGCCCGGAGATCGAAACCGTCGTGACCACCGATTGCGAGGCCGCATCGATGACCGAGACGCCACCGCCTTGATTGGCCACGTAGATCCGGCTTCCATCCGGAGACACGGAGATGCCGGAGGGGCCGCCTCCGACCGCGACCGCGCCGATGACGGTTTTCGACGCGGCGTCGATGATCGAAACGCTCGCGGAGCCCTCGTTGGCCACATAGACCCGGGTCCCGTCCGGCGAGACGACAACGCCGTAAGGGACTGCACCAACTGCGATGGGTGAACCGACCACGAGATTGGTCGCGGTGGAGATCACCGTGACGGAATTGGCCCCGGAGGACGTCACATAGAGGCTCGAGCCATCAGGGCTGAGCGCCAATCCTGCCGGCCCGACGGCGACGGGTATGGTCGCGACAACCGTCCGGCTGACGACGTCGATGACGTCCACCGCGCCGGACATGGCAGCGACATAGGCGAAACGGCCATCGGCCGAAAACACTGCGGCGTGAGGATAGGCGCTCGTCGCAAAAGCGGACCCGATCGGAGCGTTGGTCAGAGTGCCGAACTCGATCGCCTGCCCCGGCGTGCTGTTGATTGCGGTCCAAAGCCCGTAATTGTCGATTTGCGCGCGGCTGGCGGAGGTCGAGCCGAGATACGGCAGGACCAGGATGGCGAGCATCCCGCAACCTCTCATTGTCCGGCGACGACGGCAGCTGCGCGAACGTCGTTGCCGACGATCGGCGCCCTCAATTCCCATTGATCCCACGCGGTAACCCCATTCCGACGGCGCGGGCCGCATGGCGCGCTCGCATTCCAGAGACGAAAGAATCTCTAACAGGACGGCACGCCGGGTGATGTGCCCAGCGTCTCAGCAAGACAGAATCTATGCGGATCTCGCACGAGTTGCATCTATCATTGCGAACAACCCGCCTCTCGCTTGCGCACTGATTTCCGAATGGCTACATCCAGAGCCGAGATCGGGAAATCAGTTGTGTGCGGTCTTTCCGCATCGTGAGGGGATGTGGACGACACAGCGTTGACCGGGAGCATGGCAGCCGACAATCCCGGGCGCGGTCCGGAGGCGCTCGCGCACTTGCGGGCCATGACGGCCGACATCTGCGAGGTCGTTCCGCGTACCGCGGAGAACGATTTCCATGTCACCACGGTGACATGGATGACCCGCAACGCCTTGCTGATCGACACGCGTGCCTCCGACCAGGACTATGACCGCACGCCCGCGCACGTCGCCCGCGGCGTCATGGATCATTTTCAGATCACCCTCTGCGTCGAAGGCGAGATGCAGTTCAGCTCGGGCCGGCGCGAGGTCGCGCTGCGACCCGGCGACATCGTTCTCATCGACATGGCGCAACCGAACCGGACGGCGCTGCGCGCCGGCGGCGGCCGCACCCATCTGATGACGATCGTCCTGCAGCGCGCGATGCTGGCGCCGCGGCTCGCATATCCGGATGCGGCGACGGCAACCCTATTGCCGTCGGACCACCCTCATGCCCGCCTGCTCGCGAGCCACTATGCCGCGCTTGGTCTGCCGTCCGAGCCCGGAACGGAAACCGGGATCGGCAATGCCGAGGCCACGGTCGAGGCGATCGCCGACCTCGTGGCGGCCGCGGCCGGCGGGACGGCCGAAATCGTCGCGGGCCTCGAGCGCGCCGAGCGCCATCTTTACCTCACGATGATCAAGCGCCACATCGCGAACAATCTCGACACCGATGCGCTCGCCAGCGAGGGGCTCTGCCGCCACTTCCATATCTCGCGCGCGACGCTCTACCGGCTGTTCGAGGCCGAGGGCGGGCTTGCGCATTATGTACGGGAGCAGCGGCTCAATCTCGCATTCCGGCGGTTGATATCGCCGTCCGCGCAGGACGGCCGTCTGATCGAGCTCGCCGTCGACATGCGCTTCAGCAGCGATTCCACCTTCATTCGCGCATTCCGCCGCAAATTCGGCCTGACGCCGGGCGAATTGAGGGATCTGGCCGACACATGGCTGCGCGAGACCGGAGCGGTGCCGGCCATCGACACGGTGCTGCACCAACTGGCCCGGCGGCGCGCATCGCAGCCCTAATCTAGTCAGCCAACCCTTCCGTCCGGCCTTCCGCGCTGCCAGCTTCTCTTCGGCGGTGCACGCAGCTTTCCGAAGTCTGAGAGAACGTCTGCATTTGCTGCGCTGCGACACGCGACGGTTATGCGACTCCTGCAAACCAAAAGCTCGCCGACATCCAAAATGCGACATCGCGCAGCTTGTCGGATGCCGGCAATGCGTCCAGACTGTGATCAAAGTCGCTGGAATGCGGCACGCCCCCAGCGGTTAAAAACGAAGCGCACCGAAACGCGTTCGAACAACCAGGCCGCCAGGGAGGACGTCCATGACTGCAAAGTCTGAAAAGACCAGAACAACTCGTCGCAAATTCCTGCTGGCCGCCGGCGCGACCGGCGCTGCTGCCATCGCCATGCCGCAAGTCAGCCGGGCGCAGACAGTGACCATGAAGATGCAGGGCTCGTGGGGCAAGGCCGATGTCTTCAACGAGATGGCCGAAGACTATGTAAAGCGCGTCAACGAGATGGCCGGGGGCCGGCTCCGCATAGACTATCTGGTCGGCGGCTCGGTCGTGCATCCATTCCAGGTGTTCGACGGCGTTCATGGCGGCCAGATCGACGCAGCACACACGGTGACGGTCTACTGGTACGGCAAACACAAGGCAGCATCGCTGTTCGGGACAGGTCCCGTGTTCGGCTTCAACGCCAACGAAGGCCTCGGCTGGATCCACAACGGCGGCGGCAAGGAGCTGTTTGAGGAGCTTCAGACCCAGATCATGAATGTCAACATCAAGAGCTTCTTCGCCATGCCGATGCCGACCCAGCCGCTCGGCTGGTTCAAGAAGCCCATCACCAGCGACGCGGATCTCAAGGGCTTGAAGTATCGCACGGTGGGCCTTGCCGCCGATCTCTTCCAGGCGATGGGTGCATCCGTCGCGCAGCTACCCGGCGGCGAGATCGTGCCCGCGATGGAGCGCGGCGTGATCGACGGGTTCGAGTTCAACAATCCGACCTCGGACCGGCGCTTCGGCGCACAGGATGTCGCCAAGAACTACATGATGGGCAGCCACCATCAGGCGACGGAATATTTCGAGATCATGTTCAACCGGACCAAATTCAACGCGTTGCCGAAGGAACAGCAGGCGATCCTGCAATACGCAGCCGAAGCTGCTTCCTCCGCCAACGAATGGAAAGGCATGGACTATTATTCCAAGGACCTGCAGGAGCTCATCAACAAGGACAAGGTCAACGTCGTGCGGACGCCGAAGTCGGTGTTCGACGCGCAGATCAAGGCGTGGGACGGTCTGATCGCCCAGCTCGGCGCGGATCCGTTCATGAAGAAGGTGATGGAATCGCAGAAGGCCTGGGTACGCCGCGTGGTTTACTACAACATGAACAACGCGACCGACTACCGCGGCGCCTTCGAGCATCACTTCCCGGGCGTGCTCAAGGTGTGACGGCTGTCGCTGCGTATCGCGTGAGGCCGTATCGTGAGGGGCGGCGCATTGAAGCGCCGCCCGCGAGTTGGGAGGGGGACATCCGGATGTACTGCTCGCAGCGAGTTCAGCTCGCATGACGAAATTCCTGTTCTTCATCGACGAGCTCAGCACGTGGGTCGGCAAGGCGTTCGCCTGGCTGATTCTCGTCCTTACACTGGGTGTCAGCTACGAGGTATTCGTGCGCTACGTGCTGCGTGCGCCGACCACCTGGGCTTTCGACATCAGCTACATCACCTATGGCGCGATGTTCCTGATGGCCGGCGCGTATACGCTCTCGCGCAACGGCCATGTGCGTGCCGACGTGGTCTACCGCCTCTGGTCGCCGCGCACCCAGGCGACGATGGACCTCGTCCTGTATATCCTGTTCTTCCTGCCGGCGATCGCCGCGCTGATGTATTCGGGCTGGAACTACGCCCAGATGTCGGTCCGCTTCCGCGAAGTCAGCATCTTCAGTCCGGCCGGCGTGCCGGTGTTTCCGCTGAAGGCGCTGATCCCTCTCACCGGTTTCCTTCTGTTTCTGCAAGGGGTCGCTGAGATCATTCGCTGTGTGCTGTGCATCCGCACCGGCCGATGGCCGCAACGCCTGCACGACGTGGAAGAGACCGAGAGCCTCGTCATCCGCGAACATCAGCAGCACGCGGCTGAGCCGCAGAGCGGGAAGGGACCAGACGCATGACCGATCCTCAACTCGGCATGCTGATGCTGGGCCTCTTCATCTTCATCATCATGCTCGGCTTCCCGATCGCGTTCACGCTGATGGCGATGGGTGTCTCGTTCGGCTACTATGCCTACTATACCCCCGGTCAGGACTTCTTCCAGAACCGTATCTTCACGCTTCTGGTGCAGAAGACGTTCGAGGTCACATCCAGCGATGTGCTGGTTGCGGTTCCGCTGTTCCTGTTCATGGGCTATCTGATCGAGCGCGCAAACATTCTCGACCGCCTGTTCTACTCGCTGCAATTGTCGATGAAGAACGTGCCGGGCGCGCTGGCGGTGGCAACGCTGATCACCTGCGCGATGTTCGCGACCGCGACCGGCATCGTCGGCGCGGTTGTCACGCTGATGGGCCTGCTGGCCTTGCCGGCGATGCTGCGCGCCGGTTACGACGTCAAGCTGTCGGCAGGCGTCGTCTGCGCCGGCGGCTGCCTCGGCATCCTGATTCCGCCGAGCATTCTGCTGATCGTCTATGCGGCAACCGCCGGCGTTTCGGCGGTCAAGCTTTATGCGGCCGCTTTCTTTCCGGGGTTCCTGCTGGCCGGACTCTACGTCCTCTATGCGATGGCGCGCGCGATCATCAATCCCGCGCTGGCGCCGAAGCTGCCGCCCGAGCAGACCAACGTGCCGCTCAGCACGGTAATCTGGGCGCTCGCCACATCGTTCCTGCCGCTGGCGCTGCTGATCGTCTCGGTGCTCGGCGCGATCCTGCTCGGCCTGGCGACGCCGTCCGAGGCGGCCGCGGTGGGCGCCCTCATGAGCATCGTTCTGGCCGCCGCCTATCGTTCGCTCAACTTCACGATGATGCGCGAATCGGTCTATCTGACCGTGCGTGCCACCGCGATGGTCTGTTACCTGTTCATCGGGTCGTGGACGTTCTCCGCGGTGTTTGCGGTCCTCGGCGGACAGACTGTGGTCGAGCAGTTCTTCGCCGCGCTGAACCTGTCGCCGATCGGCTTCCTGCTGTTGACCCAGGTGATCATCTTCCTGCTCGGCTGGCCGCTGGAATGGACCGAGATCATCATCATCTTCGTGCCGATCTTCCTGCCGCTGCTGCCCCAATACGGCATCGATCCGATCTTCTTCGGCATCCTGGTGGCACTGAATACGCAGACGGCGTTCAACACGCCGCCGGTCGCGATGGCGGCCTTCTATCTGAAGGGCGTGGCGCCACCTCAGGTGAAGCTGACCGACATCTTCTCCGGCGCGCTTCCCTTCGTCGGCCTGGTCTTCCTCACCATGGCACTGGTCTACATCTTCCCGGGGATCGCATTGTGGTTGCCCACCTATCTCTATGGATCGCGATGAGCGGGACCGGCAAGCCGCCGAAAGGTTCCGCATGAGTCTCAGCGCGCTCGGCCTCATGGAGGCTGCGGCCGGCATCCGCGACGGCCGGCTCAGTTCGGAAGAGCTCGTCGGCGACTGCCTCAAGCGCATCGACGAGGTCGATCGCGATATCCAGGCGTGGGCATTTCTTGATCGCGACCACGCGATGCGGCAGGCCGAGGCTGCTGACGATCATCGTAAGCACGGCAAGGCTATCGGCCCGCTGCATGGCGTGCCCGTGGGCGTCAAGGATATATTCGACACCGGCGACATGCCGACGGCATTCGGATCGGAGTTGTGGGCCGGACGCACGCCGCGGCGCGATGCGGCGGCCGTGGCGCGGCTGCGGGCGGCCGGCGCCGTGATCCTCGGCAAGACGGTGACCACCGAGTACGCGTACTACAATCCGGGCAAGACCCGAAATCCGCACAACCCGGATCACACGCCCGGCGGATCGTCCTCCGGCTCCGCCGCGGCCGTCGCGGCGCTGATGGTGCCAGGTGCTGTCGGCTCGCAGACCAACGGCTCGGTGATCCGTCCTGCCGCCTTCTGCGGCGTGGTCGGTTTCAAGCCCTCGCATGGCCTCATTCCGCGCAGCGGCGCACTCGAATTGTCGCGCACACTCGATCATGTCGGCGTGTTCGGGCGCAACGTGGAGGACGCGGCCCTGCTGGCCGAGGTCATGGTCGACTTCGACCGGGAGGATTTGGACACGCGGCCTGTTGCGCGCCCGCCATTGTCTGCGGTAGCGGCGAGCGAGCCGCCATTGCCGCCGCGATTTGCCTTCGTGCGCTCTCCGGTCTGGGATCAGGCCGAGCCAGTGACCCGTGAGGCCTTTGCTGAGCTCGTCGAGGCTTTGGGCGAGGCGTGCAGCGAAGTCGAGCTTGGGTCGAGCTTCGATACAGCCGTCGATATGCACCGTGTCATCATGGAAGTTGATATGGCGCACAATCTGCGGCGCGACTACCAGCGAGGCGGCGACAAGCTGAGCACGCCTCTACGCCAGGCGATCGAGCGCGGCCGCGCCCATCTCGCGGTGGATTATTGCAGCGCTCTGGCCGGGATTGCGCCGCTCAACCAGGCTCTGGACCACATTTTCGACGAATACGACGCCGTCCTGACGCCTGCGGCGCCGGGTGCGGCGCCCGGCATTGAAACGACCGGCAACCCGGTTTTCTGCACGCTCTGGACCTATCTCGGCGTACCCGCCATCAGCCTGCCATTGATGCGTTCGGAAGCCGGCCTTCCGCTGGGCGTCCAGCTCGTCGGCCGCCGCGGCAACGATGCCCGCCTCTTGCGTACGGCGCGCTGGCTCGTCAAGACTATCGGGCGCACACGTGGCAGCGCTCGGCGCAACGTCCCAAACGCCGGGACGAACTCGGCTCCCCGCGCGGAGAAAAGGAACGTGCGATGACCAATCTGATCACCGGACTCATCGGCCTCGCGCTCATGATGACATTTCTTGGGTTTCTGGTGGTTTGGATCAAGGCCATTCCGCTCATCGTCATTGTGGTTGGCGTGGTGATCCTGGCGGTGGTCGATTTCGTCCAGTCACTGCGGACGACGAACGGCACGCTTCGCTGAGCACCGGCGCAAAACCGTCCTCGCAAGGCCGTCGCGCTGCACCATCACGCCAGGTGGCATGCCACGAGGTGACCGTTCGCCCCCTCCTTCAGCACCGGCGCGCTCTCCGCGCAACGCGGCTGGGCGATCGGGCAGCGGGTGTGGAAGTGACAGCCCGACGGCGGCTTCATCGGGCTCGGCACGTCGCCCTTGAGGCGGATGCGCTCGCGCTTCAGCTTGGGATCGGGCACCGGCACCGCCGACAACAGCGCCCTGGTGTAGGGATGCTGCGGATTGCGGTAGAGATCGCTCGCCTTCGCCAGCTCCACGATGCGTCCGAGATACATCACTGCGACGCGATCGGAGATGTGCTCGACCACCGAGAGATCGTGCGCGACGAACAGATAGGTGAGGTTCAACTCGGCCTGAAGATCTTCCAGGAGGTTGATCACCTGGGCCTGGATCGACACGTCGAGCGCGGAGACCGGCTCGTCGCAGACGATCAGCTTCGGCTCGACCGCGAGCGCGCGCGCGATCACGATGCGCTGGCGCTGCCCGCCGGAGAACTCGTGCGGATAGCGCCGCATGTGCTCGGCCTTGAGCCCGACCTTGACCAGCAGGCTCGCGACGCGCTCCTCGCGTTCCTTGGCGGAGGTCGCGAGATTATGGATGGTGAAGGCCTCGCCGAGGATGGCGCCGACCGTCATGCGCGGATTGAGCGAAGCGAACGGGTCCTGGAACACCAGCTGCATGTTCCGCCGCATCGCGCGCAGATCGTTGCCGCCGAGCTTGCGCACATCCTGGCCGTCGAAGGTGACCTCGCCGTCGGTCGGCTCGATCAGGCGCAGCACGCAACGCCCCGTCGTCGACTTGCCGCAACCGGATTCGCCGACGAGACCGAGCGTCTCGCCGCGATTGACCGAGAACGACACGCCGTCGACAGCGTAGACGGTGCCGACCTGGCGCGACAGCAGGCCGCCGAGCACGGGGAAGTGTTTCTTCAGGCCGCTGACGCGCAGCAACGGTTCGCTCATGCCGCGCCTCCCAGGCTGGTATCGCCCAAGTGACAGGCCATGCGATGGCCGGGCGCGACCTCGCGCAGCAGCGGCTCCTTCTCGGTGCAGACGTTCATCGCGAACTTGCAGCGCGGGGCAAAGCGGCAGCCGACCGGCGGATTGATCAGGATCGGTACCGAGCCGCCGATCGCCTCCAGCCGCGTCTTGTGCTCGCTGTCGAGGTCGATGCGCGGGATCGAGCGGATCAACCCTTGCGTATAGGGATGGCGGGGATCGCCGAAGAGTTCGTCGACGGCCGCCTCCTCCACCACCTTGCCGGCATACATCACGACGACGCGCTGCGCCGTCTCGGCGACGACGCCCATGGCATGGGTGATCAACATCACCGCCATGCCGAAGCGTTCCTTCATGTCCTGCAGGAGGTCGAGGATCTGCGCCTGGATGGTGACGTCGAGCGCGGTGGTCGGCTCGTCGGCGATGATCAGCTTCGGCTTGCAGGCGAGCGCCATCGCGATCATCACACGCTGGCGCATGCCGCCGGAGAACTGGTGCGGATAATTGTGCACGCGACCTTCGGCATTGGGGATCTGCACCAGCTTCAGCATCTCGATGGTGCGTTCCAGGGCCTGCTTTCTCGTCACCGCCTCGTGGCGGCGCAGGCTCTCAGCGATCTGCTCGCCGATGGTGAGCACCGGATTGAGCGAGGTCATCGGCTCCTGGAAGATGAAGCCGATCTCCTTTGCGCGGATCTCGTCGAGCTGATTGCTGGTCAGCGGCACGAGATCGCGCCCCTCGAAAATGATCTGGCCCGCCGCGATCCGGCCCGGCGGCATCGCGATCAGCTTCAGGATCGACATCGCGGTGACGGTCTTGCCGCAGCCGGACTCGCCGACGACGCAGAGCGTCTCCCCCCTGTTGATGGAGATGTCGACGCCGTCGACGGCCTGGAGGATACCGTCGTCGGTGGAAAAGTGGGTTTTCAGGCCCTTGATCTCGAGCAGCGGCGCCATCAGATCACCCGTCGCGCATCGAGCGCGTCACGCAGGCCGTCGCCGATGAAGTTGATGGCGACCACCGCGATGAAGATCGCGCCGCCCGGAAACAGCGCCCAGTGCGGGCCGATATCGAGGAAATCCTTGGCATCGTACAGCAGTCGGCCCCAGGTCGGGGTATCAGGCGGAAAGCCGAGGCCGAGGAAGGACAGCGTCGATTCCGCGATGATGGCGGCCGCAACGTCGATGGTGCCGGCGATGATCACCGGACCGAGCGCATTTGGCAGGATGTGCTTGACCACCTGCCGCAGCGGACTTGCACCGAGCGCACGTGCAGCCTCCACGAATTCCTTTTCGCGGATCGACAGGAACTGCGCGCGCACCAGGCGCGCGACCGGCATCCAGCGGAGCCCCCCGATCACCAGCACGATCAGGATGAAGATGCCGCCCTCGGGGCCGAACACCTGCTTCAGCCCGTCGCGGAAGAGATAGATCAGCAGCAAGAGCAGCGGCAGCTGCGGCAGCGACAGGAACAGATCCGTGAGCCACATCAGGCCATGGCCGAGTGCGCCGCGCGACATGCCGGCCAGCGCGCCGATCAGCACGCCGATAAAGACCGAGACCAGCATCGCGGCAAGGCCGACGGCGAGCGAGATGCGCCCGCCATAGATCATGCGGGCGAGGATATCCTGCCCGAGATCGTCGGTGCCGAACGGATGGGCCGGCGACGGCCCCTGCATACCCGCCACAATGTCGATCTCGTCGATCTTGACCCGCCAGACGAACGGACCGAACACCACCGCCAGGACAAGAACCAGGAGCAGGAACGCGCTGACGACGGCAAGCTTGTGGCGGCTGTAGCGCCGCCACGTCTCGCGCCAGGGCGAGTAGACCCGCCGCTCAGCGGAGGGAGATGCGAGGGTCAAGCCAGCCATAAAGGACGTCCGCGATGAGATTGAACAGCACGACCAGGCACGCGAAGACGAAGGTGACGGCCATCACCACCGGCGTGTCGTTGGAAAGGATGGAGGAGATCAGCAGCGAGCCGATGCCGGGAATGCGGAAGATCTGCTCGGTGACGATGGCGCCGCCGAACACCGCGGGCATCTGCAACGCGATCAGCGTCACGACCGGGATCATGGCGTTGCGCATCACGTGCTTGACGATGACCGTGGCCTGGCCAAGCCCCTTGGCACGCGCCGTGGTGACGTAGTCGAGCCGGATCACGTCGAGCATCGCCGAACGGACGAAGCGTGTCATCGACGCCGCCTGGAACAGGCCGAGCACCGCCACCGGCATGATCGCCTGCCTGATCATCTCCAGCACCCAGCGGATACCGGTCGCCTTGATGTCGGTGGTATAGACGAACGGCAGCCAGTCCAGCGTGATCGAGAAGATCAGGATGAACAGAATGCCGGTGAAGAAGGTCGGAAGCGAGAAACCGACGAAGGCGAGCGTGTTCGCGACCTGATCGAACAGCGAATAGGGCTTCGTCGCGGCGTAGACGCCGACGGGAATCGCGATCAAGAGCGCCAGGATCTGCGCCGAGCCGATCACGTAGAGCGTGGCCGGCAGGCGCTGGAGGATCAACTGGTCGACGTCCATCCGGCTGACGAAGGAGAAGCCCCAGTCGCCGTGCAGCATGGCGTTGAGCCAGTGCAGGTAACGAAGGTAGATCGGATCGTCGAGGCCGAACTTGGCCCGAAGCGCGGCCTGCACTTCGGGTGGCACGTTCGGGTTGGTCGCCAGTTCAGAGAACGGATCGCCGGGGGCGAGCGCAAGCACGACGAACAGCACGACCGAGATTCCGAGCAGGCTCGGAATCGCGATCAGGAGGCGACGCAGGACGTATTGACTCATGAGGGAAAGCCCCCGTCTAGCGCTGGGGGATCATTCCTCGCGGTACCAGTCGAACAGGTTGTCGGTTTCGTTGGCCCAACCCGAGATCACCGGACGCAGGTTGTTCGCGGCCGCCTCCACCTTGAGACGATGCATCACGGGGATGAACACCGTGTCTTGCCACATCAGATCGTTAGCCTTGATATAGAGCGCCGCGCGCTTGACCGGATCCATCTCCATATCGGCAGCGTTGATCATCGCGTCATAGTCCTTGTTGACCCAGCGCGGGAAGTTCGTGCCCTGCCACTTGTTCTCCTTGGTCGCGACGCTGGTGGACAGGTAGCGGCGCATGTGCTGCGACGGATCCGGTTGGCTGAGCGGGATCTGGAACATCTCGATGTCGGCGTAGAACTTCGGATAGGTGTCGGGGTTGGCGACGTCGGAGGAGAAAAACACCGAAGCTACCACCGACTTCAGCTCGACCTCAATGCCGGCCTTCTGGCAGGCCTGCTTGACGATGGCCTGGGTCTTCTGGCGCGGACCATTGATGGAGGTCTGGTACAGGATCTTCAGCTTCTTGCCGTCCTTCTCGCGGATGCCGTCGGCACCGGGCTTCCAGCCGGCGTCGTCGAGCATCTTGGCGGCCTTCTCGATGTTGAATTCCCAGCTCGTGTTCTTGGAGACGAACTTTTCAGGGCCGTTGAGGAAGTTCGCCGTGGTGCGGCCGGCGCGGCCGTAGATCGCCTTCTTGACGGACTCGCGATCGACCAGCAGCGACAGCGCCTTGCGCACGACGGGATCCGAGAACAGCGGATGCTTGGTCTTCATCGACGAACGTTCGCCATCGACCTCGACGTTCGGATCGGTGAAATTGAGCGCGATGAACTCGGTATCGCCGCCGACGGCATAGACGGTCTTGCCCTTGCCGCCCTTTTCCAGGCGCAGCAGCACGTCGTCCTCGACCTGGATATTCCAGCCGAAATCATACTCGCCGGTCTGGATCACGGCGCGTGCCGCCGAGACGGCGTCACCGCCGCCCTTCATCTCGAGCGTATCGAAATAGGGCCGGTTGGCCATGTGATAGTCGGAATTGATCACGCCGCGGATGAGATCGCCCGGCTTGAACTCGACGAACTTGTAGGGCCCGGTCCCGACAGGCGCGAGGTTGGTCGGAGCCTCCCGCGATTTGGAGCCGATGAAATCGGCAAAGAGATGCTTCGGCAGGATTTGCCCGGTCGCACCGACGAAGGCGTCGGCCCAAAATGGCGTCGGTTTCGGGAAGGTAATCTTGACCGTGAGATCGTCGATCTTCTCGACAGTGAGGTCGCGATAGGTTGCGATGGTCACGGCCGCAGTGGCCGGATCCTTGATGTACTGCCACGTGAACACGAGATCATCGGCCGAGAACGGCTTGCCGTCGTGCCACTTCACGCCGGGCTTCAGCTTCCACGTCACCGACTTGCCGTCGGCGGCCAGCAGGCCGTTCTGGGTCGAGGGAATTTCGGACGCCAGCACCAGCTTCATGTTGCCGTCCGGATCCCAGCAGGCGAGCGGTTCGTAGAACAGGCGCGAGCCGTCCTGGTCCTTGGTGCCGGTGGCGAAATGCGGATTGAGCAAGGTCGGGCCCTGCCACCACAACAGCTTCAGCGCACCGCCGCCGCCGCGTTTGGTCGGCTTGTAGGTGGACGCGCCCTGGGCCATGGCGACACCGCCGAGCGCGAGGATCTGGTTGGCCAGCGGTGCGGTCAGGCCGACGGCGGCCATGCGCTGGATGAAGGCGCGGCGATCCATCCGCCCGTCCTTCACCTGGCCGATCATCGAACGCAGTTCTTTATCCAGCATGGTTGTCCCCCGTCTGGTTCCGACATGGATGCAGGCGGCCGCAAGAGGCGACCGCCGGGTTTGGCTGGCGGTAGATGGCACACCGAATGGGGTACACGTCAACTGGGACCGTGTGTATGCAAACGGTCTTCTGGCTGTCCGTTGGGCAAAATCGCGTTCCGCAGCCCATCCGTTCGGCAATCCAGCATCAAAACGTGCTGGATTGCGCGCTGCACTGCGGAAAATTTGTTCGCCGCATCCGACGAAGTATCGAGGTGCAATTACCCGACGGACATGTCGAGCGGCGGCGCGACGTGATCCGGCAGCGGACAGATGTAAGGTGTCTTGGCCGTCCGCTTTTGAAGATCCGCCTTGGCGGCCTTGATCAGCTCCGGTTCCGTCAGCGCCTTGATCCCGAGACCGGCCATCGCCTTTGCCGCCTGGACCATGGCCTTGTGGGCATGTGGGCTCTTGCCCTGCGCGACCACCTGCCAGGTGTGGAAGGGCGTGCCGATCGCAACCGTGGGTGCGTGCACCTGCACGGTCGGCACCACCCAGCTCACGTCGCCGACATCGGTCGAACCGACCAGCGGGTTGCGCTTGGCATCGAGCGGCACCAGGAAGTCGGCCAGCGGCCGGTCGGTCGGCTCCATGCCGATCGCATAATAGACCGACGAGATGTCCTTGTCGCTCAGCGTCGCACGGATCTGGCTGGCAAAGCTCTTGTCCGCGTCGTCGAAATGCGGCGGTCCGAGTTCTTCCATCAGCTGGTGCAGCGCCTGCTCCAGCGGCGCGTTCGGCAGGATGTTGGAGACCGCGGAGATGATCTTCATCTCGACTTTGGTCTCGGTCATCAACGCGGCGCCCTGCGCGATCTTGGAGACGCGCTCGACCAGCTCGTTCATGCCGGGAAGGTCACGGGCGCGAATCGAATAGCGCACGCGCGCATGCGCCTGCACCACGTTCGGCGCGATGCCGCCGGTGTCGAGCAAAGCGTAGTGCACGCGGGCATCGCTCGGCATGTGCTCGCGCATGTAGTTCACGCCGACATTCATCAATTCCACCGCATCGAGCGCCGAACGGCCGAGATGCGGCGAGGCGGCCGCATGCGAGGTACGGCCGGTGAAGATGAAATCCGCGCGCGTGTTGGCGAGCGACGGCGTCACCGCGACTTCCCAGAAACTGTGCGGATGCCAGGTGATGGCGATGTCGGCGTCTTCGAACGCGCCGGAGCGCACCATGAAGGCCTTTGCCGCGCCGCCTTCTTCCGCAGGGCAGCCGTAATAGCGCACGCGGCCCGGCACCTTGTTCTCGGCCAGCCAGTCCTTCACCGCGGTCGCGGCGAGCAGCGCGGCGGAACCGAGCAGATTGTGACCGCAACCATGGCCATGGCCGCCGGTCTCGACCGGGCGATGCTCGGCGACACCCGCCTCCTGGCTGAGGCCCGGCAGCGCGTCGTATTCACCCATGAAGGCGATGACCGGACCACCCTCGCCCCACTCGCCCGTCACCGCGGTCGGGATGCCGGCGACGTTCTCGGTGATCCGGAATCCCTGATGGCGCAGCTCGGCGAGATGCTCGGCGGCGGACCGCGCCTCGGTGTAGCAGACCTCAGGCATGCCCCAGACCCTGTCGCTGAGGTCGATGAAACGTGTCTTGATCGTATCGATGCCACGCCAGATGTCGCTGCGGTTGTCCATGCTTGTCGTCCGTGATCCCAAGGTCAAACGAAGCGGCAATGGTTAGCAGCTTCGCCATGCGACGCCTAGCATTCCGCCGGACAGCAGCCATGCGGCCCGTGCCGGATCGCACGGACGCCCAATCCACGAGGGATCTTTCGCGCCTTTCGAAGATTTCACGCGGCGTTCTCCGGAATAGTTGGCGACGAGGCTTTCAAGACGGCCTGCCCCGGCCTAAATTATGCTTGCTCGTCGTTCCGCTAGCCATACCGGAGCGATGCTCTCAGCCAGGAGAACTCCATGCCCGCTCTGACCGAATGGAGAGTGCCGCCGGCCAACCAGCCGCGGGCGAGCGACTACGGCTTCGACCTCGACCGCGCGCTCGCATCCATCGTCGGCTTGCACGCCATCGTCCCGCCGGATGCCTTCAGCGCCGAGACGCTGGGCACCGAACGCGCCGGCAACGGCGTCGTGATCGACGACGGGCTGGTGCTCACGATAGGTTATCTCATCACTGAGGCAGAGACGGTCTGGCTGCACCGCGCCGACGGACGCGTGGTGGAGGGTCATGCGCTCGGCTTCGATTCCGAGACCGGGTTCGGGCTGGTGCAGGCGCTCGGCCAGCTCGACGTCGCGCCGCTGCCGCTCGGCTCGTCGGCGGCAACCCGGATCGGCGATCGCGTCGTGGTCGGCGGCGCCGGCGGGCGCACGCGCTCGGTCGCAAGCCAAATCGTGGCCAAGCAGGAATTCGCCGGCTACTGGGAGTATCTGCTCGATGAGGCCATCTTCACCTGTCCCGCACATCCGAACTGGGGCGGCACGGCCCTTCTCAACGAACGCGGCGAGTTGATCGGCATCGGCTCGCTCCAGCTCGAGCGGGAACGTGACGGCAAGGCCGAGCACGTCAATATGATCGTGCCGATCGACCTCTTGAAACCGATCCTCGAGGACTTGCGCAAATTCGGCCGCGTCAACAGGCCGGCGCGGCCCTGGCTCGGACTCTTCTCGACCGAGATCGACAACCGCGTGGTGGTGATCGGGATCTCCACCAACGGCCCGGCCGCCCGGGCCGAGCTCAAGACCGGCGATGTCATCCTCGCTGTGGACGGCGAGAAGGTCGCGAGCCAGAGCGCCTTCTACAGGAAGATGTGGACGCTCGGCGCTGCCGGCGTCGACGTGCCGCTCACAGTGCATCATGAAGGCGTCACCTTCGACGTCACTGTGACGTCGACCGATCGCTTCAAGCTCCTGAAGGCGCCGAAGCTGCACTGACCCCAAGGACTGATCCCAAAGGCTTGAGGAAGAAGCGGGCGATGACCGAAGCTGTGGTGGACGACATCGTTGCCGTGCTGCCACCGTTGCTCAATGCGCTGGAAGCACTCGGCTTCTTCCAGCGGCATTTGCACCCGCCGGCCTTCGCCGCGGTGATGAACGCAATCGGCACACCTGACGAGGCGCTGCAGGCGGCACGAGCGGCGATCGGCGACTGGCCTGAACGGTTCGCCGGCTTGCGTGAACGGCTCGATCGCGCCTGCGACGAGGCCCTCGCCGCCTTTGCCGGGATCCGCGAGGTCCAGCGAGGCAATGGCGATCTCGTCGCGGTCTTCCGGGCCCTGCGCCATGTCCCCCGCGCGCAGGAGGCGCTCTATCCGCTGGCAGTGCAGTTCCCGCCCGTGAGCAGCTTCTTTCTCAACGCCGCCAATCGCGAGAATCACGATCTGCTGTCGCGACTTGAAGCCGGCGCGGGCGAGCACACCGGCATCTTCCACGATCACAATGAGCCCGGCAGCCGTGGCGGCTTCTCAGCCTATGTGCCCGAATACTACGTGCCCGGCCGGCCAATGCCGCTGGTGATGGCGCTGCATGGCGGCAGCGGCAACGGGCGCGGCTTTCTGTGGAGCTGGCTGCGCGACGCGCGCAGTCTCGGCGCGGTCCTGGTGGCGCCGACCGCGACCGGCCCGACCTGGGCTCTGATGGGCGACGACACCGACACGCCGAACCTCATGCGCATCCTCGAGACGGTGCGCGGCCGCTGGAGCATCGACGCCTCGCGCATGCTTCTGACCGGCATGAGCGACGGCGGCACCTTCTGCTACGTCACCGGGCTCGACGGCGCCTCGCCGTTCACTCATCTCGCGCCTGTCGCGGCGACCTTTCATCCGCTGATGGCGGAAATGGCGGACGCAACGCGCCTGCAGGGCCTGTCGGTCTTCATCACTCACGGCAAGCTCGACTGGATGTTTCCGGTGCAGACCACACGGCAGACGCAGGCGGCGCTCTCCACCGCCGGCGCCAATGTCACCTACCGCGAGATCGACGACCTCAGCCACACCTATCCGCGCGAGATCAATGCGGAATTGCTGCAGTGGCTGAATGGAGGATGAACGACCTCTCCTTAGATGCGCCGCATGGCCGGGGAACCATCACTCCGGGCCGACGTTATCGCCCGTCACCGGAGGTTCGCCATGCAGACTTTTTTCGGAATGATCCTGGGCGCATTGCTGCTTGCAGGCGGCGTCTACGTCTATGATTCCATGCAGACGTCGTCGGTCGCCAATGGCGAGGTCGCGACCACCAATCGCACCATCGTGAACTGGGATGTCGCCAAGGCCGATTGGGACGCACTGCGCGACCGCGCGCACAAGGACTGGGTCCGGATCTCGTCGAAGTAATATCGCCCGACATGAATGAGGCGCCGTCGCGATCTCCGCGGCGGCGCCTTTGTGTCGGCTACGATCAAAGATGCGCGTCAGTTCATCTTGGCCTTGCGGGCATCGGCGATGACCTGCTCGAACTCGGACATGCTGAGCACGCCGGGCACACGGTACTTGCCGACGATGAATGACGGCGTACCACTGAAACCGAAAGCTTCAGCCTGCTCGTTGTTGCGCTTGAGGATGGCGTCGATGTCCTTGGCGTGGCCGGTGAGATCGCGCTTCAACCGGTCCATGTCGACGCCGGCGGCCGCGAGCAGCTCGTTGATGCGCGGCTCGGTCAGGCGCGAGCTGACGCCCATCATGGCGTCATGGGCCTGATGGTACTTGTCCTGGAATTTCGCCGCCAGCGCAGTCCGCGCCGCCGTGACCGACACCGGTCCGAGGATCGGCCAGTCCTTCATCACCAGCCGCACCTTGCCATCGTCCAGGACGACCTGGCGCAGCTCGGGTTCGAGCTTGCGGCAATACGGGCAATTGTAGTCGGACCATTCGACGATCGTGATGTTGCCGGCGGGATTGCCTGCGACGGGTGTGTCGGGATCGCGCAGCACCTTGGCTTCGGTCAGCACCTCGTCCTCACCGGTCGCCGCGCGCGCAAGGTTGATCCCGCTCGCTGCGACGGCGCCCGCTCCGATCAACGTCAGCGCCGCACGCCGGGTCGGCATCAGACGGCCCTTGTTCCCAAATTCGGTCATATCTTGTCCCGTTTCGGCCCCATCACCGCAAATACGGCTCAGGACCAGGAAATGTTACGGACATATAGAGCCTCGCGGCAGCGATGTCATCGCACCAGCAGTGTGACTGCCAGCGGGACCAGGAACGAGGTCACCAAGGCGTTCAGGCTCATGGCGATGCCGGAAAAGACGCCGGCAATCTCGTCGACCTGGAACGCGCGCGCGGTGCCGATGCCGTGCGCGGCAAGGCCGGCGGCGAAGCCGCGAGCCCGATAATCGGTGACGCCGGTGCGGTTCATCAGCGGGGTCACGATGATGGCGCCCATGATGCCGGTGAGGATGACCGCGACGGCCGCCAGCGAAGGATCGGCATGCAGGGATTCGGCGATACCCATGGCGACGCCGGCGGTGACTGATTTCGGCGCCAGCGACAGCACCACGTCGCGCGGCAGGCCGGCAAGTTCGGCCAGCAACACGACCGACACCACCGCGGTGACCGAGCCCGCGACCAGCGCCACCAGCATCGGAACGATCGATGAGACGACGCGCTTGCGGTTCTCATAGAGCGGCACCGCGAGCGCGACGGTCGCCGGCCCCAGCAGGAAGTGCACGAACTGCGCGCCGGCGAAATAAGTCGTGTAGGAGGTGCCGGTCAACAGCAGGAACGCGCCGATGATCCACATCGCGTGCAGCACGGGATTGGCCAGCGGATGACGCCGGGTCGCCAGCGAGACCGCGTCCGTGGTCGCATAGACCAGCAGCGTCACGGTGAGCCAGAGCAGCGGCGATTGCGAGAGATAGACCCACAGCGAGAACGGATTGTCCTTCATCGCGCGTCCTGTTGCTTCAACAGGCGGCTGACGAGGCGAAAGGTCAGCACGGTCGCGAGCAGCGTGATGACCACGGACAGCGCGAGCACGAGAATGATGGCGATGCCGTGAGACGCGAGCAGATCGAGCTCCTGCACGACGCCAACGCCGGCCGGCACGAATAGTAACGAGAGATGGGCCAGCAGGCCCTTGCTCGCCGTCTCGACACCGTCAT
Organism: Bradyrhizobium sp. I71; assembly: GCF_022354745.1. NCBI lineage: Bacteria > Pseudomonadati > Pseudomonadota > Alphaproteobacteria > Hyphomicrobiales > Nitrobacteraceae > Bradyrhizobium > Bradyrhizobium sp. I71. Next base: position 4,392,985 of record NZ_CP059398.1, on the reverse strand, counting down.
TGCGCAGCGGCCCCCGCGCGAGCAGCGCAAAGCGGTCGCGGGCGAGCAGCAGGATCAGAAGCAGCAGCAGACCGAGCACGGGTCCCGGCAACGGCAGGCCGAGCCCACGCACGACGGCTTCGCCGATCAATTGGCAGAGCAGGATGAGGCCGAGACTTGCAAGCATGACGATCGCATCAAGGGATGCGCTGGCACGCTTGTCAATCGCCGCCATGCGCAGACGTGCGCGGCACGTCCGCGGCCACTATGCGGGGCAGCATCGCCATCAAGGTCCCGGTCATGGTCGCGATCAGCGTGGTCTTGCCGTCATGCTCGGCAAATGCCTTGGCCTCGCAGAAGGTCAGCGTGCGGCCAGGCTTGACGACTTCGGCCCTGAAGACGAAGCGGTCGCCCCGGGCCGGCGCAAGCAGCGTGGTCTTGAACTCGACGGTGAGGATGTCGGCTTCGCGCGGCATCAGGGTGAAGGCGGCGACGCCGCAGGCATTGTCCAGGCCTGCCGTGATGATACCGGCGTGCACGAAGCCGTTCTGCTGCGTAAAGGCGGATGCATACGGCATCGCCAGTTCGACCTGACCCGGCGCCAGAGAGACGATCGATATGCCCAGCGTGCGCATCGCCGGCTGAGCGGCGAACATCGCGGTCGCGGCCGGGCGGTACTCGGGGTTTCTCGGCTCGAATGTGGCCATCGCTCAGGCCTCCGCCGGCTCGGAAAGGTGCGTCACGGCGATCCCCCGGATCGCATCGGCGAATGGTGCGGACTTCCGCAATTGACGGTCCATGTGCACGCCGGTGATCTCGCACGTCGCTGCGAGTTCGCCGGTCTCCGCATTCGTCATGTCGTGCCGGAAGCGGATCGACCTGTCGCGAAGCTCGAGCAGATGGCTGCGGATCTCGACGATGTCGCCGGCCAGCAGCTCGCGCCGGTAGGCGATGTTCTGCCGCACGGCGGCCATGCCGCGGCCGGAGCTGCGCAGATAGCTCGGCGTCAGGCCCAGGCGGGCGAACAGATTCCAGTTGGCCTCGTCGAACTTGCCGACATACCACATGATGTTCATGTGCCCGACGTGATCGCATTGCCACGGATAGACCGTGCCACGATAGGTCGCCTCCTGCTCCATCGCACTTCCTCCCGCAATTTCGTCTTTGATCGTTGATACGGTAGCGTATCAAACCCGAGTCGCGTTAGCAATACGGTACCGTATCAAGAGCCGGTGGGGTTTCCTTCATGAGTGACGGCAAGGGCGATGTCTGGGTCGAGGCAGGCTTTGCCGAGCTCGCCCGCGCGGGGGTCGAGGGCGTGCGGGTCGAGGTGATCGCCAAGAATCTTGGCGTCACCAAGGGCGGATTCTACCGCCGCTTTGCCGACCGCGCCGCGCTGCTCGATGCCATGCGGGAAGGCTGGCGCGAGGGACGCGTCGCCGCAATCGCGCAGCAGACCAGTCTCGACGGGCAAGAGCCCCGCGAGCGCCTGAAGGCTCTGATCCAGCTCTATTCCGAGCGGCTCAATCCGGAAGGAATGGCGATCGAGCTCGCGATCCGGCAATGGGCCCGCTCGGACGAGAACGCCGCGGCGGCGGTGGCGAGCGTGGACGCGGCGCGGCTCAAGCACGTCAGCGAACTCTATCGCGCGACCGGCCTTGCGGCCGAGGCGGCCGACGCGCAGGCGTTCCTGTTCTACTGCTTCATCTTCGGCCAGAGCCTGCTGTTCGTCGAGGGCGGCCCGCGCAAGCGGTCGCAGCTCGTGACGAACTCGGCCGAGAAGCTGCTCGGCTAGAGCCTTCCCGTTCCGATGGAATCGGAACGCGCTCCAGCTTCTTGTCTTGACGCGTTTTCTTGACGCGAACCGGTGTCCACTTCGCTCGAAAACGCTCCAGGCGAAATGGCCGGAGCGCTGCTCCGGCCATCGTCTCGATTCGAAGCTCAGGCGGCGCCCTTCAGCTTCTTGGTGCATTCGCTGTAATAGCCGCCGCCCTTCTGGATCCACTTCAAGCCGCCATTGCCGTTGGTGGCCTTGTTGGCGTTGTACTGGTCGACGCAGGTATGCAGCCGCGCCTTGCCGGGAGTCTCCTTGGCATATTTCGGATCGACCGCGTTCGGATAGACCGCCGGTCCGGCCGGCAGGGCCGGCGCGGCGGCGGGTGCCGCCTCCTTCGCCGCCTGCTTCGGCTCGGCAGGAGCGGTGGGCGCAGCCGGAGCAGCTGCGGTCGGTGCAGCGGCGGGCTTCGCATCGGCACCGCACTGGGCCTTGCGGAAGTCATTCCACTTCATGGTCCCGAGCGAGCCGTCCTTCTTGGCGGCCTGATATTTCGCGCCGCATTCCTGCGCGGTCAGTGCCTGCGCCGGCGCGCTCGCCAGCAATGCCGCGACACCGGACGCCGCAATCGCGCACAACAATCTTGTCTGAATGATCATCCCTGGGTCTCCTGCTTGGTCTTCCCCGACGGAAGTGAAACGAGGATTGCTATCCTAGCGTGTCGGCCGCTTGCGACAAGGATGCGATGGCTATCGCCGCCAAAATATAGTGATCCCATCGCTCAGCTCATTCATGTCGCGTTCAGCAATGCAGGCCGACGTTCCAGCCCTTCGTCATTCTCCCAAGCAGAGTGCAACACATGACCTTCACGTCTCGCCTCGCCGCCGTCGCCCTCGCCTCCCTGCTCGTCACCGGCACCGCCTTTGCACAGACCGCAGCGCCGGCAGCCAAGACCGAAACCAAGACCGATGCCGCCGCCACCGCCGACAAGATGGCGCCGAAGGAGCGTTCGGCCGAGTCGCTCGAATGCTCCAAGCAGGCGGACGCCAAGGGATTGAAAGGCAAGGAGCGCAAGAAGTTTCGCCGTGAGTGCAAGAAGGAAGCGAGGGCCGGCACCGCCGCTCCCGCCGCGCCCACCGCCCCCGCCGCAGACAAGAAGTAAGTCCGTCACGATCCTCCGCGAGCATCGGCGAGAGGCGCGCGCATTGCGGCATGACGAGCCTGCAATTGTGCGCCTCCCGACGATTTGCGATAAGGTGGTGTGAAGCAGATCACCGCCTCCCTGACGTTCGAATGGCCGAGCCGTGCCAGCATATTGAGCACGGTGGAGACGCTCGTCATCGGCACCGCCGGCGGTCTCGTGTTTCTCGTCGCGAACCTTCCCGGCGGGCTGATCTCGGGCTCGATGATCGCGGTCGGGATCGCCGCGATCGCCGGCCGCCAGCTGACGCTGCCGCCGATCCTGACCCAGACCGTGCTGGTGCTGCTCGGCATCTCGCTGGGCTCGGTCGTCTCGCGCCATTTGCTTCAGCAGGTCGGCGCCTATCCCCTCACCATCGGGCTGCTCGCGCTCGCCACCTTCTGCTCGACGTTCGGCTCGAGCTATTACCTCCAGCGCATCCATGGCTGGGACCGCACCTCGGCTTTCCTGGCCGGCAGTCCCGGCGCGCTGTCGCAGATCACCATCCTTGCGGTCGAGCGCGGCGCCGACCTGCCGGGCATCGCGGTGGTGCAGACCATGCGCGTCATCATCCTGACCGCCGCGCTGCCGATGGTGCTGGCGATTGCAGGCGTGGCGTCCTCTGCTGCGCCGTCGCCGACGACGACGATCGCCTCGCCGCTCGACCTCCTCGAACTGGCCGCGGCCTCGCTGGCCGCAGCGCTCGTCTTGCGGCTGATCAAGTTTCCGGCGAGCTGGATGTTCGGCGCGATGATCGCCTCCAGCGTGCTGCACGGCGCCGGATGGGTCGAGGGCGGCCTGCCGGACTGGGTCCGCGGCGTGGCGCTGGTCGGTATCGGTGCACTGATCGGCAGCCGCTTCGCGCGGATGCGGATCAAGACGCTCGCCGGCCACCTCAGCGCGGCACTGGGCTCGTTTGCCGTGGCCATCGCCGTCTCCGCCATCTTCGTCGGGATCGTGGCGCTGACCACCCAGGTGAAATTCTCCGACGTGGTCGTCGCCTTCGCGCCGGGCGCGATGGATGCGATGCTGGCCCTGGCGCTGACATTGCACATCGACCCGATCTTCGTCGGCGCCCATCATCTGTCGCGTTTCGTCTTCGTGACGATCGCGACGCCGGGCATCGTGCACCTGTTCGGGCGCACGCAGGACGATGTGGATGATTGACGGGGCGCAGCTCCCGTAGGGTGGGCGAAGGCGCTCTTGCGCCGTGCCCACCATCCTTCCAGAATGGAGATAGAAGTGGTGGGCACGCTTCGCTTTGCCCACCCTACGGCAACTACGACCGTTGCGTCCGCACGAATCCCCACGCGGCGATCGCGGCCATCAGCACCGAGATCAGCACGTTGTAGCCGGCGAGCGACAGGCCGAGGAAGCGCCACTGCACCTCGTCGCAGCGCACCACCTTGACCGTGTCGAGCTTCGACAGCAGATCAGCCGCGCTGCCGAGATTGACGACGGGCCCGGAGCAGTCGGTCGGCCCCTTCCAGAATCCCCATTCGACGCCGGCGTGATAGGTGCCGAGTCCGGCATTGGCGAGCGTCGCCAGTGCGAGGATCGCGAGCCCCGCCAGCAGCAGCGGCCGCGGCGCGCCGCTCCTCGCCGCCAGCGCCGTGAGCGCACCGAGCGGAATCGCGAGGTAATAGGCGTAGCGCTGCTCCAGGCAGAGCGGACAGGGCAGGATCTCCAGCACGAGCTGGAAGAACCAGGCGCCGGCGATCGTGACTGCGGCGATCAGCGTGACCAGCAGCGAGGCGGTCAGCGCGGGGCCCGCACTGGCCTGCTTGAACGCTGGTATGGCGGCACTCTGGGTCGTCACGGCAGCCTCTTTCCGGTGGTCGCACCCTCAAGCCTCTAGCTCCGGCCCGTGCGGCTGTCGAGAACGGCCGGGATCACTTTGGCGCGGGTTGACCCCGTCTTGTCCATGGCTATAGTCCGCCGGCTTCGCGACGCCCCCCTTTAGGGCCGACCGGGGGCCCCTGTGGCGGAACTGGTAGACGCGCTCGACTCAAAATCGAGTTCCGCAAGGAGTGCTGGTTCGATTCCGGCCAGGGGCACCACGCTTCGCCCTTCGGGCTACGCGTGGCGCGGCCATGCTGAACCGAAGGGCGAAGCGTGTCCGTCCGGCGAAGCCTCTTGGCGAAGACGGACTGGCGACAATCCCTCCCTAGCCATCTTCCCATGCCCCCTGTATAAACCGGTAGCTTCTTCCGTCACTCGAAGGAGCTCACATGAACGACCTGCACGCGTGGCTTTCGCAGCAACACCACGGCTTGCGGACCTTCCAGACCTTTCAGCAAAAGCTCGAGACGCTCGGCCGGGACGATCCCGCCCAGCGCGGACTATGCCGCCTGTTGAGCGGCCTCGTCGGCGGCTATGTCGACGCCTTCGACGAGGCTCCGCTGCCGGTCGACGTCGCCGATCGCGCTTACCGACGCCTGCTGACGCTGGTCGGCAGCCTCGATCCGCACGGAAACGCCGACCGCCGCCTCGCCGACATCAACCGCGTGGCGACCTGCGACTTGTGGCGGTGACTGGCAGGACAAGCTGGCACAGATCAACTTTCAAACAACGGGACACGCCAGTACGGCCTCGCGACGCATGGCGCCCGAGCCTTGCTTCTCTCGACGCCCCTTCCTTCGAAAGGGCGCAGGGAAGGCCGGGCGCCGGCTGGCACCCGCGGTCCGCTGTGCGCAAATTGCGCGAAGACAGATGCACAGCGGCATACAGGGCAGCCTGGACATCCCGGCCTTTCCCTGCGCAGTGGTTTGACGGCTTATGGCGCGCTCTCCCCGGGGAGCGATGCACTATTGCCCCCGTCGCCTTGCGGATGACCGATGCGCGGACCCGGTCGGACCGCCACATCGCCGCAAGCCTTGACGCACAGGCCCCGGGCGTCAGGACCACACGCTTTTGCCGTACGCTGGAATCGCACCGGTCGTGTGCGCGCCGCGCAACCGCTCACGGGCCAAGCCCGCCCTGCAATTGCCGGCGCGCCGATGCACTCCACGTCCACCGCCACCCGGCCCGCGTATCGTGACGATCGCGAAACGCCCCTATCCTTGGGCCGGGATGGCGCATGTGTTACGCTATTTCCGAATTTCGGTCAACCGGAATTTTTGAGTTTCGAAGCGGCGAGCGTTCGGGCAAACCTCGTTCCGGCTAAGAACCATCTTCGCAACAGTTCATTCTTGCCCCGCCTATGTCCGCATCATCATTGCGAGCGCAGCGAAGCAATCAAGGAATGCACCCGCGGAGCTAGCCTGGATTGCTTCGTCGCAAGGGCTCCTCGCAATGACGAGGAGGAGAGATTGCGCGCCCAACTGCCGTATCGGCGCGGAGCCCCCGGGAGCGAAGCGGCACCTGCTGTTCGAACGTCGACTATCGATAGGGGCTAGATCCCGTACCGCCGCGAGGCATTCGACTCCGCACGGTCGCTGCCTATATCCTCTCGCATACGATGGGATGCAGTGAGCAGCTTTCGATGGCCAGGACACGCAGGACGGATGCCGACGACCTTCCCCGCTATTTCGTCTGGGTGCGGGGCCTTGAAGGCCCCGAGCCGCAGAAATGGATGGCGATGGATTTCGGCATCGGCGACTGGAAGCGCCCGCTCGTGCTGGCCTATCTGGAACTGCCGGAGGACGAACGGCGTCTGTCGCTTTCGATGCTGGCCCGGCGCTATCCGCCACCGCGGGTTGACCTTTCGTGAGCCGGGCCGGGGTGTACTCACAGGCGTCGGCTCCGCAAGGTGAAGCGGAAGTCACCCGCTTGAGCGCAATCGGCGGCCTGTGACCCGTAGCGGACTCGAGGGTCATACTCCCGCTCGCCAGAGCCTTTGGAGAGAGTCGAATTGAAGACGGCAGCCCGCAGCGCCCCGTTGTCCCTGATCAAGCACGTGACCCTGCTTGGTCTCAACTTCGCTGTGTTCGCTGTGCTCGCGCGTGACCAAAGGCAATGTGGACTAGCGGCGCCCTGATCGCTTAAGTTCTGCGACCTTAAACCTGTTGCCAGCGGCCAGGCTGCTGCACAACCAGTGAGCCTTGTTGCGGCCTTCGCCCAAGAACGTCTTTGTTTCGACGCAACCCAGGTAAGATGTGTGGGTGATGGTGTCTCGGCAGGTTGGTGAGAAGGGTCCGTAGTCTATTTGGCCGCCCGACTCGCTACATCCGATCCAAGGCTCCTTGCCTTTCGGAAAACTCGATGCACAGCCACCGTTGCAACTGCTGGCGACTTTCTCCAGGCTGGCAATCCTCCCCATAACAGAACCTGGCGCATATGCAGGCGCGCGCGCGGTTGACGGTCGAGTTGTTGATGCAGTTCGACGCGGCGCCGTTGTGTCTGTTCCCCGCTCCGAGACGTGCGGCTTCGCCACCTGTTTCGGCGCATCGACTGTGACGGGAGGAAGCGTGGCGGCGGAGCCGGTTGGGATCTGCGACGCAGCCGGGGCGCACAGCAAGACAGTCGACAAGACAGCGACGGTTGAAGGCACGACAAGGCTCGATGACAATCTCATGACCATGTCCTTCCAGGTCCGGGCGGGAAACGCCGTACCGGTAAATGCACCCTAGCATACATACTGGACTGCGCAACCTTTGGTTGGGAGCATACAACCTGTCGATAACTGTGGCGTTGGTCGCCTGGCCCTTCGCTGACATTCGGGTTGATCCGGATCTGAAGTCCGATAATGGGCCCGTAACTCGCCTTCGGCGATCGTCGTCCCTAAGTCGCTCTTGGCCCAACTCGGACATCTGGTGAGATGCCGTCATGGGCCGGTGTCGGAGGCAGAGTGGACCTCATCCATGCGCTGAATGCAGCGCGGATTATGAGCACGCGCTCAAGCCTCGGCGCAACCAACGACCGTCCATCCGCGCCGGACACCGCCCCGTGTCATCCCCGCCCCCATGATTATGGGTGTCGCGGCATCCGCGCTGCGGTTAAACTTGCCTCGCGCCGCGGGGGACACGCGGGTCGCGGGACGATGATCATGACCGAACAGGGCGAGACGGGTGAAGCCATCACCATCCTCCTCGTCGAGGACGACGCGCCGACCTGCTGGCGGCTCCAGGATGCGCTGGTCAAGGCCGATTACGAGGTGCGAAGCGCCGGTACGCTCGCGGAGGCGCGGCAGGCCCTGAGCGTCGGCGCGCCGCGCGTGCTGCTGACCGACCTGCGGCTGCCCGACGGCCACGGCGTCGAGCTGATCCGCGAGACCCGGCGGCGCTTTCCGGACACCGAGATCATGGTGATCTCCGCGCTCGGCGACGAGGAGAGCGTGATCTCCGCGATCACGGTCGGCGCCACCGGCTATCTGCTCAAGGATGCCTTCCCCACCGACATCGCCACCACCGTGCGCGACCTGGTCGCGGGACATTCGCCGATCTCGGCCTCGATCGCCCGTTTCATCGTGCGCAGAACACAGGGGGCCGCACAGAATTCGGCGGAGCCGCCGCCCGGGCCCGCGCTCAACACGGCCAGGCTGACCCCGCGCGAGATCGACATCCTCTGGGGCATCGCGAAGGGCTTCAGCTATGCCGAGATCGCGAGCCATCTCGGCCTGTCCAGGCAGACCGTGCCCGGCCACATCAAGAATATCTATCGCAAGCTCGAAGTGCACACGCGCAGCGAAGCGGTGTTCGAGGCGGTGCAGCAGGGCCTGATCAAGCTGTGAGCGAGCTCGCGGCCAAGGCACCTATGAAGGCACCGGCCACACCCGCGCGGCGCCGGCTGCTGGCCTCGCGCCTCGTGCCCTATCTGCTGTTCCAGGCGCTGATCGTGATCGCCACCATTCTCGGCTTGCGGCTGCTCCAGCCGAGCGACCCCGAGGATTTTGCGCTCGGCAGATTCGCGCTGCGGGAGGACGGCGTCACGCGCCCCGTGACGCTGCCGCATTTCACCTCGTCGCGCTACTCCCTGGCCGACCCGCCGTTCTACACCGGCGCCTTCACCTTCCAGAGCGGCGATGCGGCCTCGGGCTGGTCGGTGTTCCTGCCCCGCTTCAGCAACGCGGTGGAGGTCGCCGTCAACGGCGTCGTCGTGCTCGACTCCCGGCGCGATGCCAACGCCAACCGGCCCGACCGCAACACGCCGCAGATCGCACTCATCCCCGCTTCGCTGCTGCGCGAGGGCGGAAACGAGATCGCGGTGCGGCTGTTCGTGTGGGGACCGCTCAAGGGCTTCCTCGACACCGTCTATGTCGGGCCGGATGCCGCCTTGCGCCCGGCCTATGAGACACGCACGCTGCTGTTCGTCACGCTGCCGGTGGTGTTCTCCGCCTGGCAGGCGATCCTGGCCGTCATCCTCGCGATCATGTGGCTGATGCGGCGCCGCGAGCCGGTCTATGGCGTGCTGGCGGTGGCGATGGTGCTCGGCCTGGTGCAGGCGTTCGCGCAGGCGCCGGTGCCGCCGGCCACCGCATCCCGGCTCGCCGCGGTGCTGCTGGCGTCCGCGCCGATCGAGAGTGCGCTGGTCGTCGTGTTCGGCGTGCTGTTCTTCGGCTGGCGCTGGCCGCGCTACGGCACGCTGCTGTTCGTGCCCGGCGTCGTCGTGTTCGTGGTCGGGCTGATCGGGGGGCCGCCGCTGCCGCGCATCCTCTTCCTGGTGCTCGGCATTCCCACCGTCGGCCTCTGCCTGTTCCTGATGGCCTGCGTCGCGGCTGCCGCGGTGGTACGACGGCAGGACGCGGCGAGCTTCATGATCGGCTGCGCGGTGACCATCGTGCTGGTCTGCTGGATCCAGGACATGCTCACGGTGCTCGAAATCGAGACCAACGATCGCATCTTCGTCTCGCGCCTGTCCTATTCGGCCATGCTGGTCGCGATCGGCGCCGGGCTGACCTGGCGCTTTGCCCGCGCGTTGAACCAGGTCGACAGCTTTGCCGGCCAGCTCGTGACGCGCGTGCGCGAAGCCGAGGAACGGCTGAAGGCGAGCTTCGCCCGCGAGGAGGAGCGCGCCCGCGCCGCCGCGCTCGCCAACGAGCGCACGCGCCTGATGCGGGACCTGCATGACGGCCTCGGCGGGCAGCTCGTGAGCATCGTCGCATTGTCCGAGCGCGGCAGTGAGGGCGCGACCATCACGGACGCCGCCCGTGCGGCGCTGAAGGACCTGCGCCTCGTCATCGACTCCATGGACGACATCGGCGGCGACCTGATGCTCGCGCTCGGCTCCTGGCGCGAGCGCGCGACCGCGCAATTGCGGCCGCACGACATCGCGCTCGACTGGCGCGTGGCGACGCCGCAGGGCCTGCCGCTGCATCCCGAGCTGAGGCCATGGCACGTCATCCAGATCGTGCGCATCCTCGACGAGGCCGTGACCAACGCGGCCAAGCACGCACAGGCCCGCCACGTCGCGGTCACCATCGAGACGCATGATGGAAGCCAGGGGCCTTACGGCGTGATCAGCGTCACGGATGACGGCCGGGGCTTTGCGCTGGCCGGCGACTGCGAGGCCGCGGGCGCGGGCCAGACCGCGCGCGGCCTGCGCAACATGAGAAGCCGTGCCGCGCGCTGCGGCGCGGTGCTCGACCTGAGCTCGGATGCCTCCGGCACGCGCGTGCGGCTGCAATTGCCGCAGCGCTTTCCCGACAGCGACATGGCTGCGGGCTGAAAAGCCCCCTCTCCGGACGTGTAGGGCGCACGGAGAGAGGGGACGGGCCGGGTGATTGCCTGCGGAGGACGGGGGGTGTTCGTCCGCAGGCTCCGTTGGCCCGAAGCAATGCAATCAAATCAATCGAATGAAGTATCAGCGCACGCCGACGCGATTGACAGGACCGCCGCGATTCATCGGCGTACCTGCGCGCACGCCGACGCCGGGCGCGCCGACACCGGGGGTCGCCACCGCAGCCCGCGCAACCGGAGCTCCCGGCGCAACCAGCACCGCCGCGGTCGGCCGCACCACGCAGCCCTTGGGCACCCCGACGGTCTTGCAATAGACCACCGCCTGCGCCGGGCTCGTGCCCAGCGACACCATCGCCGCGCCCGCCAGGGCCATGATCGTCAGCCCGGCGCTCAGCGCTCCAGCTCTCTTTGACATCTTGCTCTCCTGCTTCCCGTTCGGCGTCCCGATGCAATCACCGGTTTTCGCAGCCGAGGTGCAGCCTGAATGGCAAAAGTCGGGACGCGGATACATGCCATGAAGATGGGGGTACGGCGCTCGGGTCACCGAGCCGGTGCCATGAACATGGCATGGACCCACGCCTGGGCTTCGCGAGATGGTCCGGCCCGCGTGATCCCGGTCGGGACCAACCACGATTCCAAAGAGGTGCCTTATGAAGATTTCGGTTCTTGCCGCGCTGCTGCTCACTGCTGCCGCCCTGCCCGCTGCTGCACAGTCCGGCCCATCGATCCAGGAGCAAATGGCCTGCCGCGGCGACGCCAGTAAATTCTGCGCCGAACATGTCGGCAAGCCGCCGCAGATGAACGCCTGTCTGCGCGAGAACAAGTCGAAGCTCTCGGACTCCTGCCGCAAGGTCGTTGAATCGCGCGGAGGCTAGTCCTTCGTCCTTCTCCCCATCAAGAGCGAGGGCGGCGCTCTGCCGCCCTCTGGAGAGAAGGCCGAAGCAGAGCTTCGGCCTTGGCTTGCGGATGGGGGCGGCCCCCACGAGCTCCTTATCGGATTTGTGGTGAGGGTCACCTCACCCACCGCCGCTACTCCTGCATCATCTCGCCGCTACCGCCGAACTCGGCCGGAAAATCCTTCAGCTTGGGCAGGCCATCGTGCATCGGCAGCACGGTCTCGGCATAGTTGACGTGGACGCCGGGCGTGAACGCGAGCGTCGGGATGGTGGCGGCGAAGACGTCGACCAGACCGAGCGGCGGATGGTTGGTCATGAGATGGCCACCGCACTTCCTGCAATATTTGCGCTGGCTGAGCGGCGTCTTGACGAAGGTCTCGACATTCTGAGCGCCTTCGGTGATGCGCACCGCTTCGGGCTTCCACAGGCTGAAGGCGTTGACCGGACCGCCCGACCAGGAGCGGCAGGAGCGGCAATGGCAATAGCCCATCGCCTCCGGTGCACCCGTGACCTCGACCGTGACCGCGCCACAGAAGCAATTTCCGACATGTTTCATTTAGGCGTCTCCGTTCTTTTTTGGGATCATCATTGCGCGTCGGCGCCCCGCGCGCCCTCCTTTCGGTGGACGCGCGGGGCGAGGCTCAGACTATACCGACCGGCGCCAGGGAATAAGCATGGAGACGCGTTGCCTGTACTGCCGGTACTCCTCGCCGAAGAGATCGACGAGATCGTTCTCCTCCAGCGCGATGCCGGCGAAGATGTAGAGCGTGGTCACGGCCGCGAACAGCAGGTGGCCCGCGGTCATGGTCGGCGCCGCCCAGAACGCGATGATGAAGCCGAGATAGATCGGATGGCGGACGAACTTGTAGAGCAGCGGCGTCTTGAAGCGCGGCGGCGCCGCCTCCTTGCCGACGAGATGGTCGGTCACCTGATGCAGTCCGAACAATTCGAAATGGTTGATCATGAAGGTCGAGGTGAACACCAGCACCCAGCCGGCGAAGGACATCGTGACCAGGGTCACGGCAAGATCCGGATTCTCGACGTTCCATATGACCGACGGCAGCGGGCGCCACTGCCAGAACAGGAGGAGCAATGACAGGCTCGCGAACAGCACATAGGTCGAGCGCTCAACCGTCTTGGGCACGAATTGGGTCCACCAGGCCTTGAACTGCTTGCGTGCCATCACGCTGTGCTGAAGGGCGAACAGCGTCATCAGGAGGAGGTTGACGATGAGGGCCTCGACCGTCGACGAGTCGCTTCCGGTGTCGATGGTCTTGGGCACCATCACCCCCATGACGAAGCCGATGGCGTAGAGAATGGTGACGAAAAACACGAGATATGCCGCAATTCCGTACAGAAAGGCGATGAACTTGAAAATGCGAGAGCCCGTCACCTCCGGGCCGACAGAATGAACGTGTTGATCAAGTTGGGTCATGAAATGCTCCGTTGTGCCGAGACATCGACACGGTTTGGTCGTCGCACCATGCCGGATCGGTCGTCCCGGGACTTTCGCGGACGGTTGATTTTCGCCTGAGACGACTTTGATTTTTGCTTGAGACGACGAAAACGTGCGATTTCGCTTTGAAAACAATGTGCTCGACAGTGACCTGCGGGAGCTCACTTGCGACGGGACGGCCGTTCCATTGCAGCCGCAAGTGTTCGATCTGTTGCTTTATCTGGTCACGCAACGCGCCCGTTTGGTCAGTAAGGATGACCTGATCAGCCAGATCTGGGGCGACCGCATCATCTCGGATTCCGCCCTGAACAGCCGGATCAACGCCGCGCGCAAGGCGATTGGCGACGACGGCGCGGCGCAGCGGCTGATCAAGACCATTCCGCGCAAGGGCTTTCGTTTCGTCGGCGAGGTCCGGGAAGAAGCGGCAGCATCTCCCGCGCAGGCAGGAACCAAGCCCACTCCCCCACGCGTGACGGACCGGCCGGCGATCGCGGTGCTCGCCTTCGAGAACATGAGCGGCGATCCCGCGCAGGACTATTTCGGCGACGGGATCAGCGAAGACATCCTCACCGCGCTGTCGAAGCAGCGCTGGTTCATGGTGATCGCCCGCAACTCGTCCTTCACCTACAAGGGGCGCGCGGTCCACATCAGGCAGATCGCCGAGGAGCTCGGCGTCCGCTACGTCGTCGAAGGCAGCGTGCGCAAGGCGGACAACCGGGTGCGCATCACCGCGCAGCTCAACGACGCCGTGTCGGGAAACCATCTCTGGGCCGAACGTTATGACCGCGAGCTCGTCGACGTCTTCGCCGTGCAGGACGAAATCACCAATGCGATCGCGGCGGCGATCGAGCCGCAGATCCACGCGGCGGAGAATTTTCGTGCCCATCGCAAGCCGCCCGCAAGCCTGGACGCCTGGGACCTCTTGATGCGTGCGCTGTCGCATTACTGGCGCGTGACCCGGCAGGATCACGGCGCCGCCCGGGGGCTGCTCGAGCGCGCGATTGCAATCGATCCGAACTACGGCCAGGCGCTGTCGGTGCTGGCCGTGAACGACATGTTCGGCGTGCATCTCGGCTGGGCCGAGCTGGCCGCGGTTGCCCCGGCCGCGGAAGCCGCCGCGCTCGCCGCGGTGCGGTGCGACCATGAGGACGCCTGGGCGCATGCCGCGCTCGGCAGCGTCTGCTTTTCGACACGCAGGCTTGCGGACGCGCTGTCCGAGTTCGAGCAGGCGCTCGCGCTCAATCCGAACTTCTCGCTGGCGCAGGGCTATTACGCGCTGGCGCTGTCCTATGCCGGACGTTCCCGGGATTCGTTCGAGGCCGCGCAAAGGGCGATCCGGCTGTCGCCGCGCGATCCGTCATTGGCGATCTATCACGGCATCGCCGCCTATGCCCGCTTCACCGAGCGGCATTATGACGAGGCCATCGCGCTGGCGCGCGAGGCGATCCGCCACCGCGGCGACCTCACCGGCGCCTACCGGGTGCTGGCGGTCTCCGCCGGCATGACGGGCGACGGGGCGCTTGCGGAGATGGCGCTCGGCGAGCTCCGTCGCACCCAACCGAACATCTCGCTGCACTGGATCGAGACGCAACTGCCGTGGGCCAATGACGGGGATCGCGAGCACTATCTGGAGGGATTTCGGCGGGCGGGCTTGCGGTAGGAAATTCGCAAGGCCCGGGTTACGCCATGCGCTTGCGGCGCAAATGGACGATGACGTCGAGCCGCGCGATCTCGTGGCCGGGAAGCGCCTCGGGCACTTTTGTGAAGGCCAGGCCGTCGGCAACGTCGATCAGCATATCCTCGCCTTCGAGATAGAAGTGCGGATGCACGGATGTGTCGGTGTCGAAGAACGACTTGATGCCGTCGGCCGCGATCCGGCGCAGCAGGCCGGCTTCGGTGAACTGGTTCAGCGTGTTGTAGACGGTCGCGAGCGACAGATATGCGTTCGCCGCCATCGCCTCTTCATAGAGGCTCTCCGCGGTGACGTGACGATGGCCGCCCAGGAACAGCAACTGGCCGAGCGCCAGGCGCTGGCGCGTCGGACGCAGGCCGGCATTGCTCAGCAATCGCAGGCAGTGCTGCACGCCCGCCTCCGACGAGTGCTCGAGGCCGGCGACCTCGGCCCCGCAATCGTCATCCGTTGGGGTAGTCGTGGCCAGAATGTCCATGGATCGTCTCACGGCTCAAGGAAACGGGACGCGCAGTGCCGCGTCCCGCCAGTTGCCATTCGATCGCAAAAGCGGCGGCTTGGCTTTGATCCGGATCAAATTCGCGGGCGGATCCGCCACTGACCGATCGCGAGGGCGGTCATGAGCCCACCGGGAGCGTCGCGGCCGTCCCAACCACGACTTCGCGTACCGCGAGCAACGCGCAGGCGCGCTCGACGAGTTGCGACGGGCTGGAGACCTCCTGAAGGCTACTTCGCCTTCGCCTGCATCGGCTTCGGAGCCGGCACCGCGGCCCATTCCTTGTCGGCGCGCGGACCGTTGAGATCGCCGGTCAGGCCGACGAGCTGGCCGGGCAGAACGTCGAGGGTCTGCTGCCAGGTCTGGGTCTGGCAGAGCAGCTTGATGAGGCAGCCCTTGAGCTTGAGGCGGTCGGCGGATTCGCGCCACAGCGAGACCGAATAGAACTTGCCGTCCTCGGCATTGTAGATGTCGCCGGCAAACCGGCCCTCGGGCGTCGCCTGCAGGCCCATGATGAGCTGGTGGCCGAGCAGTGCGCGGGCGCGTTTGTCGGGGTCCGGATTCTGACTGTCGCGATAGGGCTGGCCGCGCTTGTCCGCCGGCTCCTTCATCCAGACGATGAAGCCGCAGATGCGGTCACGCGTCGGACCGCAGCGCTCGAGCCGAATGCGGGCGCGGCCGTCCTCTACGAGCCATGTGCCGCTGGGATCGGCGGGAGCGGCCGCGCCCGCGCGGCCACCGATGATCATCATCACGACGGTGATCGCGACGCGCAGCACGAAGCGAAGCAGGAAGTTCATCAGCGGCACCTTTCGTTGCAGGGGTTGCGGCTTCAATTCAGTTGCGCCATCAGCGCATCGGCGCCCTTGTCGAGGCCGGCGGTGGCGGCCGCGAGCGCGCCGACGCTGGCCTTGATGTCGTAGGCGCCCGGATATTGCTTGGTGACGTAGGCCGAGAGCAGGCGCGAGGTCGTGGCATCGAAGATCTCGACACCGTAGATGACCGAGCCGGTCATCATCCCCTCGCCGTCGCGCGCAGCCTGCACCCCGTTGTAGACGGCGCCGGCCATGTCGAAGCGCGAGAGCGTGCCGAGCACCGGTGTGTTAGTGACCGCGCCGGTGAGCGTCAGCCTGATCCGCAGCGTGTTCGGTCCGCGCTCGCGCACGAGCGTGAACCGGCTACGCAGCCGCTCGGCGAAACAGTTCTGCATGTAGGCGGCGAGCGTCGCCTTGTCCTTGTCGGACATGTCGCCGAACTGGTGATCCCGGCCGCGATAGACCGCGACGGGTTGGAGGATCACATTACGATAGGCACGCCAGTCGACCGGCGTGGAATAGCGGTAGGGCACGCGGCCTGATGCGTCCGCCTTGTCCGGGGCCATGTAGGCCGAGGACGCCAACTCCGAATAGGGCACGGGCGCGACAGATGCGCAGCCGGCGATGCCCGCGCAAAGCACCAGCGTTCCCAGACCGCGCAGGGCGATCGAGCGATCCATTCCAAACTCCTCTTGCGGCTTCTTGGGAAGGCAAGGACGACCGCAGCCGCGCTTTGGGACCAATCGCGGCTGCGGCGCTCACCATTGCCAACCCAAGGCATCGTCCGGGGCGTTTCGGATGCCTTGGGCCGTCTCAGTGTTTCAATTTATAAAACCGACTGGTTGGTTTGTAAAGTCGCAAAAATGCGTCCTGACACATTTGGCCGCAGGCGCGGTTTTGGGCAGCGATCGGTCGGAATTCATTAACGATGAATCAGGCGCGCTTGCGAGGGGTTGCGGCCTTTGCGGCCGATGCCGTCCCCGATTTAGCGGGATTGGCGGTGCGCGTCGCGGCCGGCTGTTCGAGGCCGCTCCATTGCGCGTCGTCGAGCAGACGCGCGAAGAGTCGCTGGTGCTCGTCGTTGCTGAGCGGCGACATGCCGAACAGCGAGCTCAGCAGCAGTCCCATCGCTCCGGCCCAGCGTATCATCGCAAGGTCCGGATCTGCGGCCTCTTCCCTGATCGCCGCCATCCTCTCCATCTCGCGCTCGCGCGGCAGCGCCATCAGGCGGGGATTCTCGACCATGGCCGCAACCAGGGCCAGCGCGGCAGAGTTCGGCGAGCTCGCCGCTTCCCTGATCGTGGCGAGCTGCGTCGCCAGATTGGGGCTTGCCGAGGACGCGCTCACCTTGGCCATGTGGCGCGTCGAGAACTCCTCGAAATGCGCCATCTGCCGCTCGAGCAACGCCTTCAGCACCGCCTCCTTGGTGCGGAACTGATGCATCACCCCGCCCTTGCTGAGGCCGCTCTCGCGCGCGATGGCATCGAGCGTCAGCCGGCCGGGTCCGTCGCGTGCGATGATGGCGATCGCCGCCTCGAGCGCGGCATTGCGGGACCGTTCGGAGCGCGTGGCATTGTCCATGGCGGACTTCTCTCCGTGACACGAGAATGAATCAAGTGAAAACAGGACGCGCTGTACATTTTTTGTGCGAACACTGTCGAGACTTTCATCTTGCGGCGCCGAACGAGACTGTGTGAGCCTCGATATCGGATGGGGACTGGGATGGGCCGACCGTCGCTTTGCGCGCCAGGACGTTGCGAAGCGTTTGCGGCTGGCCTCGCTTGAGAAAGATACGACATGCCAAAACGAGTGTTGCTTGGTCTTCTCCTGGCTTGCGGCCTCACGGCCTCGGCGCTGGCGCAAGAGCCGAAAGCAGGGGGCGCGATCAATGCCGTGATCCAGCCCGAGCCACCCGGCCTGATGCTTGCGCAGATCCAGAACGGCCCGACCCAGATGGTATCGGGCAACATCTTCGAAGGCCTGCTGCGCTACAGCCCCAAGCTCGAGCCGCAGCCGGAGCTTGCCGAGAGCTGGAGCGTCAGCGAGGACGCCAAGACCTACACCTTCAAGCTCAAGAAGGGCGTGACCTGGCATGACGGCAAGCCCTTCACCGCCGCCGACGTTCTGTTTTCGATCGAGATGCTGAAGCAGACCCACGCGCGCGCCCGCAACAATCTCGCGCAGGTCGAGAAGGTCGAGGCGCCCGACGACCACACGGTGGTGTTCACGCTGAAGCAGCCGTTCGGCCCCTTCCTCGGCATCTTCGAGGTCGGCTCGATGCCGATGGTGCCGAAGCATCTCTACGAAGGCACCGACTGGAAGACCAATCCCTACAACAACGCGCCGGTGGGCACCGGCCCCTTCATGTTCAAGGAATGGCAGAAGGGCTCGTTCATCCGCCTGGTCAAGAACCCGAACTACCACGAGAAGGGCAAGCCCTATCTCGACGAGATCTACTGGCAGGTCATTCCCGACGCCGCGGCGCGCGCGGTGGCGTATGAGACCGGCAAGGTGGACGTGCTGCCCGGCGGCTCGGTCGAGAATTTCGACGTGCCGCGGCTGTCCAAGCTCAAGGACACCTGCGTCACCGGCGCCGGCTGGGAGTTCTTCTCGCCGCTGGCCTGGCTGTGGCTGAACAACCGCCAGGGGCCGCTCGCTGACAAGCGGGTGCGGCAGGCGATCATGTACGCGATCGACCGCGACTTCGCCAAGGACGTGATCTGGAACGGGCTCGGCAAGGTCGCGACCGGCCCGTCAGCCTCGACCATCAAGTTCTACACCGACGACGTGAAGAAATATCCGTACGATCCGGCCAAGGCCAAGGCGCTGCTGAAGGAAGCCGGCTACAAGGGCGAGAAGATCCGCCTGCTGCCGCTCGCCTATGGCGAGACCTGGCAGCGCTGGGGCGAAGCGGTGAAGCAGAATCTCCAGGACGTCGGCATGACCATCGAGACGATCGCCACCGACGTTGCCGGCGGCAACCAGAAGATCGCCGAGTGGGACTACGACATCGCCTTCACCTATCTGTACCAGTACGGCGATCCCGCGCTCGGCGTGGGGCGCAACTACGTCTCCAGTGCCATCGCCAAGGGCCAGATGTTCAACAACGTCGAGGGCTATTCCAACCCGGAGATCGACAAGCTGTTCGCCGACGGCGCGGTCGCGACGCCGGATTCCAAGCGCAAGGAGATCTACGAGAAGGCGCAGAAGATCCTGGTCGAGGACGTGCCGGTGGCCTGGATGCTCGAGCTGCAGTTCCCGACCATCATGCGCTGCAAGGTCAAGAACCTGATCACCACGGGGATCGGGGTCAATGACGGCTTCAAGGACGCATGGCTCGACAAGTGACGAGGTGCATGCGACACCGCGATGAAATCTCAGTCGCGGCGTCGCGCTCCAGGGTACGAACTGATTCACGATGAAATCATATCGAGACGCTGAGGCATCGGCGGTGCCCACCTCTCCCATCGGGAGAGGTCGGATCGCATCGTCAGATGCGATCCGGGTGAGGGGTTGCACTCCCTCGTGGGACCAGATCCCCCTCACCCGCGCCTTCGGCGCAACCTCTCCCCGTCGGGGAGAGGTGTTCCTCGCGGCGAGACCGCCTCGATCAACTGGCATACGAGTCTAGATGCTCTCCTTTGTTGCCCAGCGTGTCGTGAAGGGCGTGATCGTCCTGCTCGCGATCGTCGTCCTCAATTTCTTCCTGATTCGCCTTGCGCCCGGCGACCCCGCGGTGGTGATGGCGGGCGAGGCCGGGGCCACCGATCAGGTCTTCGTCAAGCAGCTCCGGGAGAAGTTCGGGCTCGACAAGCCATTGCCCGAGCAGCTCTTCATCTACGTCAAGGGCGTCGTGACGCTCGACCTCGGCTTCTCCTTCCGCCAGCAGGCGCCGGTCGCAAAGCTGATCGGCGAGCGGCTTCCGGCGACGCTGCTGCTGACTCTGACTGCCTTCGCGATCTCGCTCGCGCTCGGCATCCTGTTCGGCTCCTTCGCGGCGCGCTTTGCCGGCACCTTCCTCGACACCGCCATCACCGTGTTCGCGCTGATCTTCTACGCCATGCCGATCTTCTGGGTGGCGCTGATGGGCATCCTGCTGTTCTCGGTCACCATGGATTGGTTGCCGAGCTTCGGTTACGAGACGGTCGGCGCCAATCTCACCGGCCTTGCTCATGCGCTCGACGTCGCAAAACATCTGATCATGCCGGCGATGACGCTCGGCCTGTTCTTCATGGCGACTTACACCCGCATGACGCGCGCCTCGATGCTGGAGGTGAAACGCCTCGACTTCGTCAAGACGGCGCGTGCGAAAGGTCTCTCCGACGCCGTGATCCAGCGCCGCCACGTGCTCCGCAACGCGCTGCTTCCCGTCGTGACGCTCGCCGGCGTCCATTCGGGCACGCTGATCGGCGGCGCCGTCATCACCGAGACCGTGTTCGCCTGGCCGGGCATCGGGCGCCTGATGTACGACGCGCTGCTGCAGCGGGACTACAATCTGCTGCTCGGCGTCTTCGTGATCTGCTCCGCCATGGTCCTGATCTTCAACCTCATCACCGACCTGGTCTACCGACTGGTCGACCCACGCATCGAATTCGCCTCATGAAACAGTTCTGGAAATCGATGCTGAAAAGCCCGAGCGGCGTCATCGGGCTCATCATCCTCCTGCTTGCGATCTCCGTCGCGGTGTTCGGACCGATGCTGTTCCCGAACTCGCCGTGGCGCATGGTGCAGCGGCCGTTCCTGCCGCCGTTCACGCTCTCGTCCGTCCCGCTCGGCACCGACGCGCTCGGCCGCGACGTGTTCGCCGGCATGATCTTCGGCGCACGGGTGTCGCTGCTGGTCGGCCTCGTCTCCACGCTGGTCGCACTGATCGTCGGCGTGCCGATCGGCGCCATGGCCGGCTATTTCGGCGGCAAGGTCGATGACGCCCTGATGCGCTTCACCGAATTCTTCCAGACCATTCCGAGCTTCGCGCTCGCGATCGTGCTGGTCGCCATCCTGCAGCCCTCGATCTATTCGATCGTGACCTCGATCGCGGTGGTGAGCTGGCCGCCGGTGGCACGCCTCGTCCGCGGCGAGGTGCTGTCGCTGCGCACGCGCGAATATGTCCAGGCCGCCGTGGTCACCGGCCAGAGCAACAGCTGGATCATCCTGCGCGAGATCCTGCCGAACGCGTTGTCGCCCGTGATCGTGCTGGCCTCGCTGATGGTGGCGACCGCGATCCTCCTGGAAT
Source organism: Bradyrhizobium sp. I71 (assembly GCF_022354745.1). Taxonomy (NCBI): domain Bacteria; kingdom Pseudomonadati; phylum Pseudomonadota; class Alphaproteobacteria; order Hyphomicrobiales; family Nitrobacteraceae; genus Bradyrhizobium; species Bradyrhizobium sp. I71. Next base: position 4,371,850 of record NZ_CP059398.1, on the reverse strand, counting down.
CCTCGCTGTCGTTCCTCGGCCTCGGCGATCCCAACCTGATTTCCTGGGGCTACATGGTCGGCGCCGGCCGCACCGTGATCCGCCAGGCGTGGTGGATCACGGTCTTTCCCGGTGTCGCCATCCTGATTTCGGTGCTCGGCCTCAATCTGATCGGCGAAGGCCTCAACGACGCGCTCAATCCGCGCCTGTCGCGCGAGGGACGCTGACATGACCGCCCCCGCCACCGTCTCCATCAAGAACCTGCGGATCGCGCTGCCCAAGAGCGCCGAACGGCCGTACGCCGTCGACGGCATCTCGCTGGACCTGCGGGCCGGCAAGATCGTCTGCGTGGTCGGCGAATCCGGTTCCGGCAAATCGATGTGCGCGCACGCGCTGATGGGCCTCTTGCCCGATACGGTCGACGTCACGGCCGGCGAGATCATGTTCGAGGGCCGCGACCTGCTCAAGCTCGACGACGACGGCTGGCGCGATCTGCGCGGCCGCCGGCTGGCGATGATCTTCCAGGAGCCGATGACGGCGCTCAATCCGTTGATGCGGATCGGCGACCAGATGGCGGAGATGTTCGAGGCGCACGGCCTGCTGACGCCGAGGGAGCGCCGCGCGAGGGCGCTCGCATTGGCACGCGAAGTCGGCCTGCCCGATCCTGAACGAATCGTGCGCGCCTACCCGCACCAGCTCTCCGGCGGCCAGCGCCAGCGCGCCATGATCGCGATGGCCCTCGCGCTCGAGCCGGCCGTGCTGGTCGCTGACGAGCCGACGACCGCGCTCGACGTCACCACGCAGGCGCAGATCCTGAAGCTGATCCGCAATCTCCAGCGCAACCGCAACATGGCGGTGATGTTCATCACCCATGATTTCGGCGTCGTCGCCGACATTGCCGACCAGGTCGTGGTGCTCAGGCACGGCAAGGTCGTCGAGGAAGGTCCCGCCGCGACCGTCTTCAGCGCGCCGCAGCACGACTACACCAAGGCGCTGCTCGCCGCCGTGCCGTCGATGGATCCGCCGGCGCGCGCGCCCCTCGACGATCGGGCCAGGGCCGTCGAGGTGATCGGGCTGGACAAGACCTACGTCACCTCGGGCGGCTGGTTTCGCGAGGACCGCCGCGTCGATGCGGCGCGCGCGGTCAATTTCAACATCTTCAAGGGCGAGACGCTCGGCCTGGTCGGCGAATCCGGCTCCGGCAAATCGTCCGTGGCGCGCCTGGTGATGCGGCTGATCGAGGCCGACCGCGGCACGGTGCGGATCGGTGAGACCGACCTGACCTCGCTTTCCGGCAAGGCGCTGCGCGCCGAGCGTCATCGCATCCAGATGATCTTTCAGGATCCATTCGCCTCGCTCAATCCGCGCCGCAAGATCGGTCACATCATCGCCGACGGCCCGATCGCGGCCGGCGTCGATCCGAAGGTCGCGTTCGACCGCGCCCGCGATCTCCTCAAGATGGTCGGCCTGGACGCCGGCTCGCTCGAACGCTATCCGCACGAATTCTCCGGCGGCCAGCGTCAGCGCATCGGCATTGCGCGCGCGCTTGCGCTCGAGCCGGAGATCGTCGTCGCCGACGAGGCCGTCTCCGCGCTCGACGTCTCGGTGCAGGCGCAGGTGTTGAAGCTGCTCGAAGACCTCAAGGCGCGCCTCGGCCTCTCGATGCTGTTCATCACCCACGATCTGCGCGTCGCAGCCCAGATCTGCGACCGCATCGCGGTGATGCAACGCGGCGCCATCGTCGAGCTGAAGCCGACCGCGCAACTGTTCGCCGCGCCCGAGCATGCCTATACGCGCGAGCTGCTCGCGGCGGTGCCGGGTCGAAAGGAGCAAGCCCCGGCGGCCTGAGGGGCTGGTCGGGCGGATTCACCGGATTTCGAGATCGTTCCAAGAACTTGCACGCCGCAAGAGGCGAAACAGATTCGCTCCGGCAGCACTGCTTCGTGCGACCTTCCTTGCCAACGGGCGCAAGGACAGGCCGACACAAGCATTTCCCCGCTCGGCTGCTGGAGTTGCGCAACTGACATGAAGTGGTGGACCGGCCTTGCAACCCAACGAAACACCGGGACGTTGGGATGTGCGGTCACGCGCTTTTTATTCGGTCGTGACTGCCGCGCCGCTTCAAGGTCGAAGGCGGCACCATAGATGACGATTGGATGTTTTGCGTCATCTCATGACAGACTCATGAGTTGAGATTTGGAGCCGCCATGGGCGAAGTCATTCGATTTGTCTCGAAATCCGAGCGCGAGCGAGCACGTCTCATCCAGGAGGCGCGCGCCATCTACGACAGCATCTTCCCTCCGGCGGACCGGGCCGGCGAGGAGCAGGACGAACCGGCGATCGGTCGCACCTTCATCGGCCGCGACGGGGAGTAGCGTATCGTGATCAAGATCATCGCCGTGCTTTGCAGTCTCGCCTCTCCCACCAATTGTCACGAGCAGATCGTCACCACTTCGGACTTTGCGCAAATCTCGGTGCAGTCCTGCCTGATGGGTGCCCCGCAGCTCGCCGAATGGATGAACCAGCATCCGGCCGAGCGGCTGGCTGCATGGCGCTGCGTGATCGGCGACCGGGGTGGCAGAGGCATCTGAGGCCTAAGCCGGCAGCGCATCAGCCCGTCGCCTTCGGATGGACCCGAATCAGCGCTAAAGAGCGATGCGATTGGGATGAATCGTCATCGCGCTTCAGGTCATTGTTTGAGCATGGTCCTTTTCGGAAAACCGCTGCACACTCTTCCGGATCATGCTGTAGTGCCTTGCGTTCGGCCACTTCCCTGGACGCAAGCAGCATGACCGGCCCCGAACTGAAGCAGCTTCGCAACGACCTGTCCGATGCCCTCGAGCGAAAGCTCACTGCGGCCGACATGGCCAGGCTTTGCGGATTGCCGGAGACAGGCGGCACCGACACCATCCGGCGCTGGGAGATCAGTGGCCCGACGCCGGCGGCGACCAGGGTTCTGCGCGTGCTCGCGATGGCGAGCGAGCGCTATCCGATCCTGGAGAAGTTCGACATCTTCGATCGTCATGACGTGCGCGAGGATGACCGGCCGGCAAAGCGCGCGGCCTTTCGCGAACAGATGCGCGATGAGGTTCGGCGGCGTCTTGGTTAACAAAAGGCGCGCGCAAGTTACCTGGGATGCGCGAAGTTAAGCCTTCCTTCACCACTTCTTAAGCCGCCATTAAGCACGAAAATCATTTACAGCCCAATAAGTTAGGTTGGCTGTGGCCGTGCCATGCATGTGACAGCATTTTCATCAAAAGCGAGCTATCTGCAAAACCAACGACGGCGCAGGAAAGCGCGCCTGCCGGGGACCTTACGTGTTGGAGTTCAAGACGATGAAGAAGATTCTGTTTGCGACCGTGGCGCTGCTCGTGGTGGGCGCGGCTGCGCCGGCCGTCGGCGCCGATCTCGGCAACCGCAGCTATTACAAGTCGCCCGCGCCGGCCTATGCCGCGCCGATCTACAATTGGACGGGCTTCTATCTCGGCGCCCATGTCGGCGGCGCGTTCTCCAGCGACAACAATTTCAACGGCCTCTCCACCGGCAGCAACGGCAACGGCCGCTTCCTCGGCGGCGTGCAGGTCGGCGCGGACTGGCAGTTCAACCCGAACTTCGTGGTCGGCGTCGAAGGCCAGTATTCCTGGCTCACGGGCAGCGTCGGCGCAGTGTTTCCGGGCGGCATCGCCTATACCAATGACCAGCGCGGCCTCGGCTCGATCACCGGCCGCGTCGGCTACACCTGGGGCCCCGGACTGCTCTACGTGAAGGGCGGCTACGCCTATTCGGACAACAACGAGAAGGTGACCGTGGGCGGCGTGCCGACCGGCTTCATCATCGACGGCGATCACCGCAACGGCTACACCGTCGGCGCCGGCCTGGAATACATGTTCGCCCCGAACTGGTCGGCCAAGGCCGAGTACCAGTACTACAATTTCGGCGATGCGCACTTCACGGCAGGCCCGCTGGTGGGCACCGGCAACTTCACCACCGACGACCATACCTTCAAGGCAGGCGTCAACTACCGCTTCAACTGGGCAGGCTCGGCGGTCGCGCCCTACTGACCGGTTATCAAAACCTTATCACGATGAAGGGCCGGCCTCGTTGCCGGCCCTTCTTTTTTCGCTCTGCGGAACATGCGCAACCAATTGTGCCAAGTGCGATTTTTTAACCGGTGCTGCCGATACTGCGCTCACAAACAGAAGCAAGAACATTGGGGGAATTTTCGATGGCGATCCGTCTGGGCCTTGGCCGTTTCCTTGGCCGTCTCCGTCCTCGTTTCAGAATGCCGAAATGGGGCGTGCGCGGCAGCCTGTTCGCGGCCTTCGCAGTGATCGCGGGCATGGGCCTCGTGATCGCGGCCGGCGCCGGGCTGGCGCTGCAGAATCTCGGCGGACGCATGACCGAACTGAGCGGCCGGGACATTCCGCGCCTTTCCGCCAGCCTCCAATTGTCGGCACTCAGTGCCAGCCTTGCGGCGCAGGGACCGGCCCTGCTTGCGGCGCAAAGCGACGACGCCCTGAATGAGCGCACCAAGAAGCTCATGGAATTGCAGGAGCAGACGCAGCGGAAGCTCACGGAGATCATCGATCTCGGCGGCGACAAGAGCGTCGTCTCCGGGCTCAGCGACACGATGAAGAGCATCAACGAGGCAACTCAGAGCCTTGCGAAGGCCGCCCGCGAACGGCTCGACATCGCGGCCCTCCACGAGAAGCAATATGATGCGCTTCGAAACGCGCAGGGCGCGTTCGTCGGCGCGGCGAGCCCGGCGATGCTGGACGCGCAGACCCGCGTCAACGCCATTCTCGGCTCGGCCGACCTGTCCGCCGCAGATGCAACCGAAGCCGCGCAGACCGTCGGTCAGCTCGGCAACGTCGTCGCCAGCGGCAACCTCGCCGCCGCCAACATGAGCGCGGCGCTGTCGGCGAGCACGAGCGACAAGCTCGACGACATCCAGAAGGAATTCAAGACGGCGCAGGGACGCCTGCGTTCCAACCTCGACCTGTTGCCGGACAACCAGGGCAACAAGATGCTGCGCGAGACGGCGGAAAAGCTGCTCGCGCTCGGAACCGGCAAGACCGGCGTGTTCAATCTGCGCGAGAAGGAGCTCGACTCCATCGACTATGGCCAGACCATTCTGGACGAGACCCGCAAGCTCAATGTCGGTCTCGGCATCAGCGTGCAGCAGCTCGTCGACGGCGTGCAGAAGGAGACCAACGCCTCGACCTTCCAGGCGCGGCAGGAGATTTCGCTCGCGACGTCGGTCATGCTGGCGATGGGCGCGTTGATGCTGGTCGGCTCGGCGCTGTTCGTCTGGCTCTATGTCGGGCGCAGCATCCTGCGCCGGATCGGCGCCCTGCATCAATCGATGCAGTTGCTCGCGAACGGCGACCTCGAAACCGACATCTATCGCTCGAAGAACCACAACGACGAGATCTCGGTGATGGCGAACACGCTGCAAGTGTTCCGGGAGAGCATGATCGAGGCCCGCGCGCTGACGAGCGAGCAGGACAGGGACCGTATCGCCAAGGCCGAGCGTGCCGCGCGCATGGAAGCGAAGATCGCCGAATTCGAAAGCACGGTGCGCTCCGCGCTCGACAATCTCGCGCAGTCGGCCAATTCGATGCAATCGACCGCGCAGAGCATGTCGAACACCGCCGACCAGTCCAACGCGCTGGTGAACGCGGTCGCCTCCGCCGCGGAGGAAACGTCTGTCAACGTACAGACCGTATCGGCCGGCACCGAGCAGCTGTCCTCCTCGATCCAGGAGATCAGCCGCCAGGTCGTGACCTCCGCCGAGATCGCCAAGAAGGCGGTCGACGAAGCGGGAGCAACCGACGCCACCGTGCAGAGCCTCGCCGACGGCGCGAGCCGCATCAGCGTCGTCGTCGACCTGATCCAGACCATCGCCTCGCAGACCAACCTGCTCGCGCTCAACGCGACCATCGAGGCTGCGCGCGCAGGCGAGGCCGGCCGCGGCTTCGCCGTGGTCGCCTCCGAAGTGAAGAGCCTGGCGAGCCAGACTGCCAAGGCGACAGACGAGATCCGCACCCAGATCGCCAGCATGCAAGACGTCACGACCTCCGCGGTCGGCGCCATCCAGGGCATCGGCCGGATCATCGGCGAGATCAACGACGTCACCACGACGATCGCAGCCGCGGTCGAGGAACAGGGCGCCGCCACGCGCGAAATCGCCCGCAACATCCAGCATGCCGCCGGCGGCACCAGCGAAGTCTCCAGCAACATCGTCGGCGTCTCCACCGCGTCCGCCGAAGCGGGCGCTGCGGCAAGCGACGTGCTGAGCGCCTCGGACGCGCTCCGGCGCGAGGCCGATATGCTGCGCGGGGAAATCGACGCTTTCCTCAACGACATGCGGGCGGCCTGATCGTCGTTCCGGGGCCCTCGAAGAGGCGCCCCCGGAATCCCGCACCACGATCTCCGGATTCTCAGGTGCGCAACCGCGCACCAGAGCTCGCGCTTACGCGCGCCCCGGAATGACTGCGTTTTTGGCGGCCTCAAACCGAGAGGCGGAAAAACACGGCCGGTATGACGGCCATGCGGCGCCCGCCAGGCGTGCTTTTTCGGCTGGCGCCCTGCGCGCGCTGGGTTTAAGCGGGTAGCATGAGCTCAAAAACCGACATCGCACAGTCCTCGGCCGAGGCCCTGCGCTACCCCTGGGACCAGCATCCCGGCCACGACGAGGTCGTCGAAGTCCGGCCCGGCGTGTTGTGGGCGCGGCTGAAACTGCCGTTCCGCCTCAACCACGTGAACATCTACCTGCTCGCCGACGGCGACGGCTATGCCATGGTCGATACCGGATTCGGCAACGAGGAGACGATCGAGGCCTGGACCAAGCTGTTCGACGGGCCGCTGAAGGGCGTCAACATCACGCGCCTGATCGTCACCCACTCCCACCCCGACCATGTCGGCCTCGCCGGGTGGATCGTCGAACGCTTCAACTGCCCGCTGGTGATGTCGCAGGTCGAGTATCTGCAATCGGTCTATCACCAGAACCGCGGCACCGAGGAGCGGCGCGAGGCGCAGCGGCTGTTCTTCCGCCGTCACGGCATGGACGAGTCGCTGACCGAGAAGCTGCTCGGGCGCGGCCAGGATTACCTCAAGCGCGTCTCAGTGCTGCCGCCGTCCTACCGCCGCATCTCGCATGGCGACGAGGTCGTGATCGGCACGCGCCGCTTCAAGGTGATCACCGGCGGCGGCCACGCGCTCGACCAGGTGATGCTGTATTGCGCCGACGACAAGCTGTTCCTCTCCGCCGACCAGGTGTTGAGCAAGATCTCGCCCAATGTCAGCGTCTGGGCGGTCGAGCCCGACCAGAACTCGCTCGGCGAATACCTGGCCTCGCTCGCGAGCCTCACCACCACCCTGCCCTATGATCTGCTGGTGCTGCCCGGCCATGGCGTGCCGTTCTATGGATTGAAGACCCGCATCAAGCAGCTCGCCGACCATCACGAGGAGCGCTGCCGCCTGATCGCGGAAGCCTGCCGCGAGACGCCGCAAACCTCGCGCGCCTTGGTGCCTGTCGTGTTCAACAAGCACGTGCTGGACGAGCACCAGATGGGCTTTGCCGCCGGCGAACTCGTCGCCCACGTCAATTATATGATCGTCGAGGGCCGGCTGACGGCAGAGATGCAAGACGGCGTGCTGCAATTCAGGACGACGTAATTTCTTCGCCTCTCCCCGCAAGCGGCAGGGCAATCGCATATGATGTGCAGGATGCAGCGGCATCGGCAGTGGGCTCCCTCCCCCGCTTGCGGGGCGCGACGAGCTTCGCTCGCGCTGAGAGGGTTGGGGAGAGGGTGTCTCCGCGCTGGGATTATTGAGATTAACTGAGGACGTCCCTGTGCGGCGAGAGCCCTCACCCACGCGCTCTGCGAGCGCGTTGGCCTCTCCCACAAGCGAGGCGAGGGAGAAGTTCTCACTTCATGTTCGCAATCGCGTGCAGCGCCGCGATGTAGCCGAACGGCCCGAGCCCGCAGATTACGCCCGTCGCCACGAACGAAATTTTGGAGTGGCGATGATATTCGTCGCGGGCGTGGATGTTGGAGATGTGGACCTCAAGCACCGGGCCCTCGAACGTCTTGATCGCGTCCATGATCGACACCGAGGTGAAGGAGAGACCGGCCGGGTTGATGACGATGGCGTCGGCATCCTGCCGCGCCGACTGGATCAGATCGACGAGCACGCCCTCGTGGTTGGACTGGTGGAAGGCGAGCTTGAGCCCGAGCTTGGCGGCGGCGTCCTCGCAGCTCGCGTTGACCTCCGCGAGCGTCGTCGTGCCGTAGATGTGCGGCTCGCGGATGCCGAGCATATTGAGGTTGGGACCGTTGAGGATCATGACACGCTTCATCGGGGCTTCCTTTCGCATGGGCTGTCCGACTGACCGGCACACCGCCCCAGCCGGGCACGGCTATGGCGTCGGTGCCGCCAGCTTGGCCATCATGGATGGTGCGCGCGCCATGGACAAAATGTCCACGGCAGCCCCTGCCTCCCCCGGTCAGTCCGGTCGCGGCCGGCAATCCCGTGTTAGGCGCTTGATCCAAATCAACAATCGCCGCCGGACCGGCGGTTATCAATTGGCACGCTCGCCTTGCCTCAAATGTGTGCTGGCGCATAGACATTGGAGCTCGAAAAGCTCTAAAAAATGAGCGGCCGTCATGGCCGGGTTCCGTTGCAGGTCTTGCCGATGGATTACAACCAGTTCTTCAATTCCGCTCTCGATCGTCTCCACACTGAGCGGCGCTATCGGGTGTTCGCCGACCTCGAACGCACGGCCGGCCGGTTCCCGCACGCGGTGTGGCACTCGTCCAAGGGCAAGCGCGACGTCGTGATCTGGTGCTCCAACGACTATCTCGGCATGGGCCAGCACCCGAAGGTGGTCGGCGCCATGGTCGAGACCGCGACGCGCGTCGGCACCGGTGCCGGCGGCACCCGCAACATTGCCGGCACGCACCATCCGCTGATCCAGCTCGAAGCCGAGCTCGCCGACCTCCACGGCAAGGAAGCCGCGCTGCTGTTCACCTCGGGCTATGTCTCGAACCAGACCGGCATCCCGACCATCGCAAAGCTGATTCCGAATTGCCTGATCCTGTCGGACGAGCTCAACCACAATTCGATGATCGAGGGCATCCGGCAGTCCGGCTGCGAGCGGGTCGTGTTCCGCCACAACGACGTTGCGCATCTCGAAGAGCTGTTGAAAGCGGCCGGCCCGAATCGGCCGAAGCTGATCGTCTGCGAGAGCCTCTATTCCATGGACGGCGACGTCGCGCCGCTCGCCAAGATCTGCGATCTCGCCGAGACGTATGGCGCAATGACCTATGTCGACGAAGTCCACGCCGTCGGCATGTACGGCCCGCGCGGCGGCGGCATCGCCGAGCGTGACGGCGTCATGCATCGCATCGACGTTCTCGAGGGCACACTCGCCAAGGCGTTCGGCTGTCTCGGCGGCTATATCGCCGCCAGTGGCCAGATCATCGACGCCGTGCGCTCCTACGCGCCGGGCTTCATCTTCACCACCGCGCTGCCGCCGGCGGTCTGCTCGGCCGCGACTGCCGCGATCAAGCACCTGAAGAGCTCGAACTGGGAGCGCGAGCGCCACCAGGACCGCGCCGCCCGCGTCAAGGCGATCCTCAATGCCGCCGGCCTGCCCGTCATGTCGAGCGACACCCACATCGTGCCGCTGTTCGTCGGCGATCCCGAGAAGTGCAAGCAGGCCTCCGACCTCCTGCTCGAAGAGCACGGTATCTACATCCAGCCGATCAACTATCCCACCGTCGCCAAGGGCACCGAGCGCCTGCGCATCACGCCCTCGCCCTATCACGACGACGGCCTGATCGATCAGCTCGCCGAAGCTCTGCTCCAGGTGTGGGACCGCCTCGGCCTGCCGCTGCGCGAGAAGTCGCTGGCAGCGGAGTAGACCCCCTTCCACCCTTCTCCGGATGGCGAGGCCTTCTCCGGATGGCGAGGCGGAACGCATTTGAGATTTTGCAGAGGTCGTCATGCCCGGGCTTGTCCCGGGCATCCGCGTTCTTTGTGCTGCATGGAAGGCGTGGATGGCCGGGACAAGGCCCGGCCATGACGCTGTGGAGACCGTCGGTGCTCCACAAGCCCGCATGTAGCGTTCCCCCCGTCCTCCAGCAAGTAAGGGCCGCCTCCTGGCCGCACCTTAACGACAACCCCGGTTCCTCCCCCACCCTCGGCATTTCGCTGTCGCTTGCGACCGTCCAACGCGCTAGGTTTGCGGGGAAAATGAGCACGGGCGCTGCCAGCGCCCAGGGAGAGAAGCACGCTCACCATGCTGCACGACTGGGGCGTGATCGCCGCCGCGTTCGGTTATATCGGCTTCCTGTTCCTGGTGGCGAGCCATGGCGACCGCCGCTCGCCGGCCGGGCGCGGTCGCGCCTCCGGGCTGATCTATCCGCTGTCGCTGGCGATCTACTGCACCTCCTGGACCTTCTTCGGCTCGGTCGGCTTCGCCACCCGCACCTCGACCGACTTCCTCGCGATCTATCTCGGTCCGATCCTGATGATCGGGCTCGGCGCCGGCGTGTTGCGCCGCGTGATCCAGCTCGCCAAAACCCACAACATCACCTCGATCGCCGACTTCATCGGGGCCCGCTACGGCAAGAGCCAGGCGGTGGCGGCGACCGTCGCGCTGATGGCGATCATCGGTTCGGTGCCCTACATCGCGCTCCAGCTCAAGGCGGTTGCCTCCTCGCTCGAAACGATCCTGAGCGAGGACCAGGCCTTCTCCCACATCCCGATCGTCGGCGACGTGGCGCTGATGGTGACGCTGTCGATGGCGGCCTTCGCGGTGCTGTTCGGCACGCGGCAGACCGATGCCACCGAGCACCAGCACGGCCTGATGCTGGCGGTCGCGACCGAATCCATCATCAAGCTGATCGCCTTTCTCGCCGCCGGCATCTTCGTCACCTTCTGGATGTTCTCGCCGCATGAGCTGATCGAGCGGGCGATGAAGACGCCGGAAGCGGTGCGCGCGATCAACTATTCGCCGTCGATCGGCAACTTCCTGACCATGACGCTGCTGTCGCTGTGCGCGATCATGCTGCTGCCGCGCCAGTTCCACGTCAGCGTGGTGGAGAATTCCTCCGATGCCGAGGTCGGCCGGGCGCGATGGCTGTTCCCGCTCTACCTCGTCGCCATCAATCTGTTCGTGATCCCGATCGCGATCGCCGGCCTCGTGACCTTCCCGTTCGGCGCCGCCGATCCCGACATGTACGTGCTGGCGCTGCCGATGGAAGGCGGCGCCGATCTGCTCAGCGTCGTCATCTTCGTCGGCGGCCTGTCGGCGGCGACCGCGATGGTGATCGTCGAATGCGTCGCGCTCTCCATCATGGTCTCGAACGACCTCGTGGTGCCGCTGGTGCTGAAACGTCGGCCGGAGGGCCGCGCCGGCGGTGCCGATTTCAGCGACTTCCTGCTGCGCTCGCGGCGGCTCGCGATCTTCGCCATCATGGTGATGGCCTATTTCTACTATCGCGCGCTCGGCAATACCCAGCTCGCGGCCATCGGTCTGCTCTCCTTTGCCGCCATCGCCCAGCTTGCGCCGAGCTTCTTCGGCGGGCTGCTCTGGCGGCGCGCGACCGCGCGCGGCGCCATCGGCGGCATGCTGGTGGGCTTTGTGGTGTGGCTCTACACGCTGTTCATTCCGAGCTTCATGGACTCCTCGACGGCCGGCATCATGCTGCTCCAGCACGGCCCGTTCGGCATCGAGGCGCTGCGGCCGCAGGCGCTGTTCGGCGCCGACCTGCCGCCGCTGATGCACGGCGTCATCTGGTCGCTGTCGCTCAACATCCTGACCTATGTGCTGCTGTCGCTGGCGCGCCAGCCGTCGTCCATCGAGCTGTTGCAGGCCGATCTGTTCGTGCCCAATACGCTCGCACCGATCTCCCCGAGCTTCCGCCGCTGGCGCACCAGCATCACCGTGCAGGACATCCAGACCACGGTGGCGCAATATCTCGGACCCGACCGCGCGCGGCATTCCTTCGAGGCATTCTCGGCGCGGCGAAACGTGCGGCTGGAGCCCGGAGCACCCGCCGATTTCGAGCTGCTGCAGCACGCCGAGCACCTGATCGCGTCCTCGATCGGCGCGGCCTCCTCCCGCCTCGTGATGTCGCTGCTGCTGCGCAAGCGGACGGTCTCCGCCAAGGCCGCGCTGAAGCTGCTCGACGACTCGCACGCGGCGCTGCATTTCAACCGCGAGATCCTCCAGACCGCGCTCAACCACGTGCGCCAGGGCATCGCCGTGTTCGATGCCGATCTGCAACTGATCTGCTCCAACCGGCAGTTCGGCGATCTCCTCAACGTTCCCCCGCATCTGATCCAGTTCGGCACGCCCCTGCGCGAAATCCTGGAATTCATCGGCGTGGGCGATCCAGAGCATCCGCTCGAGAGCGAGGCCCTGCTGGAGCGGCGCCTCGCCGCCTACACCACCGACAGCGAGCCTTATCTCGAACGCCTGCCGGAACGCCACATGGTGATCGAAGTGCTCACCAACCATATGCCCGGCGGCGGCTTCGTCATCACTTTCACCGACGTCACGCCCACTTTCGAAGCCGCGGAAGCTTTGGAGCGCGCCAATGCGACGCTGGAAAAGCGCGTGCGCGACCGCACCGAGGAGCTGACGCGGCTGAACTCCGAGCTGGCACTGGCCAAGAGCGCGGCGGAAGACGCCAGCATCTCGAAGACGCGTTTCCTCGCCGCCGCCAGCCACGACATCCTCCAGCCGCTGAACGCGGCGCGGCTCTACGTCACGAGCCTGGTCGAGCGTCAGCACGAAGGCGAAGAGACGCGGCTGGTCGAGAACATCGACGAATCGCTGCAGGCCATCGAGGAGATCCTCGGCGCGCTGCTCGACATCTCCAGGCTCGATGCCGGTGCGATGACGACCTCGATCTCGAGCTTCAAGATGGCCGATCTGATGCGCTCGCTGGAGATCGAGTTCGCGCCGATCGCGCGCGCCAAGGGCCTGGAGCTCAGCTTCGTGCCCTGCTCGCTGCCGGTCGAGTCGGACCGGCTCTTGCTGCGGCGCCTGCTCCAGAACCTGATCTCGAACGCGATCAAGTATACCCCGCGCGGCCGCGTGCTGGTCGGCTGCCGCCGCCGCGGCACCTCGCTCAAGATCTGCGTCTACGACACCGGTGTCGGCATCCCCCCGGTCAAGCGCGGCGAGATCTTCAAGGAATTCCATCGCCTGGAGCAGGGGGCGCGGATCGCGCGCGGCCTGGGGCTGGGGTTATCGATCGTCGAGCGGCTGGCACGCGTGCTCAAGCACGGCATCGCCATCGACGCCAATGCCAGCGGCGGCTCGGTCTTCTCCGTGACGGTGCCGACGGCCAAGGCAATCACCCATACCGCGGCCGTGACCAGCGCGACGCCGTTGGCGCGCACGCCGATCTCGGGCGCACTGATTGTCTGCATTGAGAACGATGCGGCCATCCTCGACGGCATGCGCACGCTCCTGAAGGCCTGGGACGCCGAGGTGATCGCGGTCGCCGACCCCGAAGGTGCGATCGCCGCAATCGAAACAGCCGGACGGCGCGTCACCGGCCTGCTCGTCGACTATCACCTCGATCGCGGCAACGGCATCGCCGCCATCCGCGAGATCCGCCGCCGCTTCGGCGACGCCATCCCCGCGATCCTGATCACCGCCGATCGCAGCCCCGCCGTGCAGGTCGCCGCCCGGGACGAGAAGATCGCGGTGCTCAACAAGCCCGTGAAGCCGGCTTCGCTCCGTGCCCTGCTGGGTCAGTGGCGCACGCAGCAGATGGTGGCGGCGGAATGAGACGCGTGGGTCAGTAGTCGGTCGATAGGCTGAGCGCCCGCCACCTCTCCAATTCCTCTCTCCGGATGCTCAGGGCGCCAGGCGCGTGAAGACGTAATCGTGACTCCTGGCTCGAGCCTCGTGGCAGGCGAAGCAGGTGCGATGCTGGGCCTCGTCCACCGGCCTGCCGTTGATGAAGCGGCCGAAACCCCAGCCACCGGTGGCAGCGTATTTCTTGGAATCCTTGACCATCACCTGGACCGTGGTGGCGGCGCCGGGAATGGTTGCGGACGCGAACTCCGGCGATTGCTTCCGCTTCCAGGCGCGCTTGACCAGAATGGTGCCGTCCGGGAACGGGAGTTTCCCGGCCTGATAGGCTTCGATTGCGGTCTGGTTGCCGACCACAGCGCGAAGCTCGTCGAGTGGCGCCGCCTCCTCGGCCGGCGCGACCAGCTCCCACTGCTTGTAGCCTTGCGGAATCGTGACGCCGAAGATCGGTGAGGCATCCGCCGCGCTGCGTTCTGCCGGCCCCTCTGCGGAGGCGATCGTGACGAGATACGGCCCGCAGGTCAGGAGCACGACAAGCAAGACCACCGTCAGCACGAACATCGTGGCGTAGAAGGACTTCTTCTTTTCAGGTTCGGTTGGCGACATGACGTCCTTCAAGCTGGGATCAACGGGGCGATCCTCGATCCAGCCGGGCTGGACCGAGGTGCTGACAGATGCTCAGGCGCCGTCGGCGTCGACGACGGCCTTGGCAAAAGCTTGCGGTGCTTCCTGCGGCAGATTATGGCCAATGCCGCCGGTGATCAGGCGAAACTCGTAACGGCCCGAGAATTTCCTGGCATAGGCGCTCGGATCGGGATGCGGCGCGCCGTTGGCGTCGCCTTCCATCGTGATGGTCGGCACATCGATGACGGGAGCCGCCGCGAGCTTCTTTTCGAGATGCTCGTACTTCGCCTCGCCCTGGGCGAGCCCGAGCCGCCAGCGGTAATTGTGGATCGTGATCGCGACATGATCCTTGTTGTCGAGCGCCGCCGCGCTGCGATTGAAGGTGGCGTCGTCGAACTTCCACTGCGGCGAGGCGAGCTTCCAGATCAGCTTGGCGAAATCGTGCGTGTACTTCTCGTATCCGGCGCGGCCGCGCTCGGTGGCGAAGTAGAACTGGTACCACCATTGCAGCTCCGCCTGCGGCGGCAACGGCGCACTGCCGGCAGCCTGGCTGGAAATCAGATAGCCGCTGACCGACACCAGTGCGCGGCAGCGGTCGGGCCACAGCGCGGCGATGACGTCCGCGGTGCGCGCGCCCCAGTCGAACCCGGCGACGACGGCTTTCTTGATATCGAGCTTGTCCATCAGCGCGATGATGTCGACGGCCATCGCCGCAGGCTCGCCGTTGCGCGGCGTTTCACTGGAGAGGAAGTGCGTCGTGCCGTAGCCGCGCAAATAAGGGATGATCACGCGATAGCCGGCCTTCGCCAGGATCGGCGCGACATCGACAAAGGCGTGAATGTCGTAGGGCCAGCCGTGCAGCAGGATCGCGACGGGACCGTTCGAGGGTCCCACCTCCGCATAACCGATGTTGAGAACGCCGGCGTCGATCTGCTTGATCGCCCCGAAGGACGCATTCGATGCGGAGGATCGAAGCGGTTCCGTCTCGGCACGTGCGAGATCGATCACGCCGAGACCGACGGCGACGGCTCCTGTGGCGATGCCGAGAAGCTGGCGGCGGTGCTCATCGATGATCTGCTTCATGGCGTTGCGACCTCCTGGTGATTGATGATGCTGCGTCAGACCAGCGCGACCGTGACGTCGATGTTGCCGCGGACGGCCTTGGAGTAGGGGCAGGTTTGATGCGCTTCAGCGACGATGCCCTGTGCGGTCTCGCGATCGAGACCCGGCAGGCTGACATTGAGGCGCGCCCGGAGGGCATAAGTGCCTTCATCGAGAAGAAGATCGATTTCCGTATCGACCGCACTTTTCCTGGGAAGCACGATTTTCCGCTTGAGGCCGCGCAGATGGAGCACCCGATCACGCTCTGCATCGCGCTGATCTGGGCGGTCTCGATCTCGCTCTGGGGCGGCGATCTCGACGGCGCGGAAGAGAGCATCGACCAGTTCATCGCCCATGCCGAATCTCGGTCGATGGGTCCCTATCTCGTGGTCGGCCGCGGCGCGAAAGGGGAGCTGGCGATCCGGCGGGGAGACGCCGCGTATGGCGTCGAGACGATCAGGGCTTGCCTGCGCGAGCTCCACGAGGCCGGCTACGAATTGCTCACCACGACCTTCAACATCGCGCTGGTTCATGGCTCGTTGGCGCTTGGACAGTTCGAGCAGAGCGCGGGCCTGATCGACGACGCGATCCGGCTCGTCGAGCACAGCGGCGATCATCTCTACATGCCCGAGCTGTTGCGGATGAAGGGCAAGGTCCTGCTGTCGCTGCCGCAGCCCAGGGCTGAGCAAGCAGAGGTCTACCTGATGCAATCCCTGGGTTTGAGCCGCCGCCAAGGCGCCACAGCCTGGGAGCTGCGCGCCGCGATCGATCTTGCCGGACTATTTGCCGAACGCGGGCTGCACGAGGATGCGAGGCGATTGCTCCAATCGTCCCTCGAGGGCTTTGCCGAGGGCTCCGAAACGGCGGATATCAGAGCGGCCAACGTGCTTCTGACCACACTGTAGCGACCTCACCCCGTCGGCGTGCCCTGCGTCCACTGGCCGCCGGCGATCTTTGCGGCAGCGATTACGGCTTGGGTGCGGCTCTCGACGCCGAGCTTTTGCAGGATGGCCGAGACATGCGCCTTGATCGTGGCCTCGGAGACACCGAGCTCATAGGCGATCTGCTTGTTGAGAAGGCCCTCCGACAGCATCATGAGGACCCGGACCTGCTGCGGCGTCAGCGTCACCAGGCGATCGCGCAGACGGGTCATGTCGGGATCGGCCGCAGCCGACAGGTCGGTGTCGGCGGGAACCCAGACGTCGCCTTCCATCACCTTGAGGATGGCGTCACGCAACGTCTCGACGCCGAAACGCTTTGGAATGAAGCCGGAGGCACCGAAATCGAGCGAGCGGCGGATCGTGGCGCTGTCGTCGGACGCCGAGACGATCACGACCGGAATCGCCGGATATTGCGCGCGCAGATAGATCAGACCGGAAAAGCCGGAGATCCCGGGCATCGAGAGGTCGAGCAGGATCAGGTCGACGTCGGAGGTCTGCTCCAGCAGCCCGGTCAGGTCCTCGAAGGATCCGGCCTCGTCGATCCTGGCCGACGGGAGGACACCCGCCACCGCCTGTCGCAGCGCATCGCGGAACAGGGGATGGTCATCGGCGATGACGAGATGGGTGTTTGCATTGGCTGTTGCAGTCATCTGTTCCGCAGGCCGACGAAAGATCGGGAAAGAATTTCAACTCGTTGCTGATCAAGCAGCAATTGACGATTGTTCACTGACTGGAGCCGTCTTGCAAGGCAACCTTCCGCCCCCAGTCGCAAGGCAGTTAATCACAGCCGCGAACCAATTGATGCTGCAACGCAAAAAGCCGCTGACGGGTCTCATAAATCCCTGAACAGCAGGTCCCGGATCAAATCATCGATCACGGCGACCGCTTGAAGCGCTGCCCTCAATCGCTCGCGGTCACGGGCCGACAATCGCTTGACCAACACCGCATTGGAGGGCGGCGTCCCCTGCGCCACATCCGCAATCTGTTGCGACACGATCAGCTCCAGAAAGACACCATGGGCCTCGTCGAGCGCATCGAGATCGGTCTCGCCACGGCCAACCACGGCCTTCACACCCGCGAGTCGCTGCGATGTCGACCGGCCCATCACATGGTAGCGAATCGCCATCGCACGCGCTGCAGCGACCAGGCCGAACAGCCCTGCCGCCTTGAGGTCGATGCGACCGCCTTCAGTGCGGATGCCGCCGAAGAATTTCAGGCTCGCGGGGACGCTGATCCCTTCGACCAGAAGCTTGGCGAATGCGACCTGCCCCTCGGCTGCCGCGAAGGCCGCCTGCCTGACGGAGACGGCAAGGCTGCCGTCGCCATGAACGGCCCGCAGATCGAAGAAGATATCCACCGACAGCAGATCCTTTGGACTTGAGCGCCAGACCCAGTGCTCGATGCGGTCCCGCCACGTTGCAACAGAGCCGCGCCAGGGCGGGTTTTTCGCCATGACGCCCCCCTTGCAATAGGGCACACCGGCCTCGTGCAGAATATCTGCAACGTGCGCCCCGAACGTCTCAAACCAGCGATCCTCGTCGCCTCCCGGCTCGCCTTGCCCGAAGATCACGGCATTGTCCTGATCCATCGCCAGCAGGCTTTCGCCGCGTCCGGCAGACCCGAGCACGACCAGCGTGTATGGCGTTGGGGGGTCGCCCTCGCCGCGCTCCCGCATGAGCCGCTCGGCAATCACAGCGGCCTGACGGGTGAGGGCGCAGAGCTCGCTGGAAATCACGTCCGCAACCTGGCGGCCGGACAATCCTTCCGCCAGGAGCACCTCCGCAACCCGCGGCAGCTTCGCCCACGCCAGCGCCAATGCCCGCGTATCCGCGGCATCCTCGATCTCGTCCCCGAGCGAGATGGCCTCCCCTGCCCGCAGACGGAGCAGGTCCCGCGCGGACAACGCACCGACGACCCGGCCGGCCTCATCGACAACGCCGAGATGACGGGTCTTGAGGCGATTCATCCGGCCAATCGCGCGATAGACGAGCGCGTCGTCGGGAATCGACGCCAGCGGCCTGCTCATGATCCGATGCACCGGCAGCTCCAGCGCCGGGGCACCGAGCCGGGCGATCGCCCGCAGCACGTCGCGCTCGGTGACGATCCCGGCCTCGACGGCCTTGACGTCGTCCGCGGCCGCATCCGGCGCGCCGACGTACACAGCCGATATTCTCTCGCTGGTCATTCGCGCCAGGGCGTCGCCTACCGAAACCTCCGCACCGACGAAAATGGCGGGATACCGCATGATGTCGCGGTTGCGGTGGCGATAGGCATAGGCGTCGAACCGCTTCAGCGTTTGCTCTGCATCGATGCGGGCTGTCGCTTCGACCGCCTCGATCCAGCCCATCCGCACCTGATCGTCGAGCACGGCGGTGAGCGCGCGACAGACCCGCTCGGCTTGAGCAACGGTCCGGATGCCGTGCTCGCGCAGCCTCGGCAGCAGCGCCAGGAAGATCCGTGCCGTCGTGACCGCATCGCCGAGAGCGGAATGCCGGCCGGCCACGTCAATGCCAAGCCAGGCCGCAAGATTCTCCAGCTGGTATCCGCCGAGGTCCGGCGCAACGATCTCCGCGAGCAGTCTGGTGTCGAGCGTTCGAGGCCGGGACCATGGCAATCCCGCCAGATCGCATTCGCGCTTCAGGACCGCCAGATCGAAACCGATCATGTGCCCGATGACGACAGCCCGACCGAGAAACGCCTCGAAACGCGGCCAGACCTCCACAAACAGCGGCGATTCGGCGACCGTGGCATCATCGATGCCGTGAATGCGCGTCGTCTCGGCGGGGATCGGTTGATCGGCCGGCCGCAGCAATTGAACGAACGAACCGCCGTCGACCAGCTTTCCGGCCGACAGACGCACGCCGGCAAGCTCAATCACCCGCGCCTTGCGCGGATCGAGCCCGGTCGTTTCGGCATCGATGACAACGGCGTCGAGCGACAAAAGCGGGGCAGCACCACTTGTCGTATCCATTGTCCTCCCTCGGAAGGCCCGGACCGTGCGATGCCGGCCGGCAAACCGGGCATTGGCAGAGGCCGGGCGATGCTACGCCAGCAGCCTGTTGGTCACCGCAGCCGCATCGATGCGATCGACCAATTCGTCATGGATGTTGCACAGGCTGACGCGCAGGTAATTGCGTATCGTCTCGAGATCCCGTCCGCGCAGTTTTTCGTGGATCGGCATCATCGCGAAATAGGTTTCCGCCAGCGGCTCGGGAATATCCATCACGCGCTTGGGCGCATGCCCGCCAACGAGGTCGAGCCGCTGCTCCAGCTCGCGCCGGGCCTGAAACCAGGCGTCCTCGCCGATCGACGGCGGCACTGGATAACGGTCGAAAACCGAGAGGACGACGAGGATCATCCGGTCGAGAACCGCCCGGCGCTGCATGCCGGCATGTGGGCGCAATACCCCCTCGACCATCTCGCCGACCATCGCAAGCCCGAGCGGATAAGCCTGCCAGCGCGAACGTTCGACGGCTAGTGCAAATCCTTCCTCGGCAAACAGCACCTTGGCGTAGTGGCCGGCGCGGGCACGCGAATACTCGTAGATGCCCTTTTGCACGATGAATGCCGACTGCGCGTCGATGAAGTCGGCAAGTGCCTCGCGGTCGCCAATCGGCGGCCGGGGACGAAAGAACTTTTGCAGCAGCTTCATCGCAGTCCGATCCTGCCAGACGGAATCGCCGTGCTATCCCGCGCTCGCTGCGCCCGAATTGTCAACGGCCGCAACGCCGTTCGCATCCGCAGCATCGGTTCCCTCCGAAAGTATTAGAAAGACCGCGGCATTCCTGATGTTAGCCTCCGACATTCCAAACTGGCGAAAGACCGGTTGGAAGGCGGCACGAGGGGGGCCGCAGCGACGGGTATGCAACCCCTCGATTCCTCCGGCTCGCATGCCGGAGTTGTGACAGAGGAAATGCAGCCCATGCCTGACTCCCACAATCTCAGAGAACGAGAAGAAGCCCACTGGCGCAAGACCTCGCGCCTGATGCTGATCAACCTCGGCATCTGGTTCTTCTTCGGATACGTCATCCACATGTTCGTGGTTCCGCTCAACACCATCCAGTTGCCGATCCTTGGCTTCCCGCTCGGTTTCTATATGGCCGCGCAGGGTTCGCTGATCGCCTTCGTGGTCATCCTGTTCGTGTTCGCCAGACAGCAGGACAAGATCGACCGCGAATACGGTTTTGCAGAAGACGACTAGGGGGATGGAACATGGCTACGCAGGCCTCAACCGGCGGCTCCGACTTTCTCAGCAACCTTGGGCGGATCTACGGCTTCTACACCGGTGGATTCGTCGCGTTTGTGCTTCTGCTCGCCGTCCTCGAGATGATCGGGGTGCCGAACAAGGTTCTAGGCTATCTGTTCGTGTTCTTCACGCTCGCGGTCTACGCCATCATCGGCGTTCTGTCGCGAACGGCGCAAGTTTCGGAATACTACGTGGCGGGCCGCAGCGTGCCGGCGTTCTACAACGGCATGGCCACCGGTGCCGACTGGATGTCGGCAGCGTCCTTCGTGGGCATGGCGGGCACGCTGTTCCTGCTCGGCTATGACGGGCTTGCCTGGGTGCTCGGATGGACCGGCGGCTTCGTGCTGGTCTCCATCCTGATCGGGCCTTATCTGCGCAAATTCGGCGCCTATACGGTGCCCGACTTTCTGTCCTTCCGTTATGGCGGCAATTTCGCCCGGGGGCTCGGCGTCATCGTGCTCGTCGCCTGCTCGTTCACCTATGTGACGGCGCAGATCTACGGCACGGGCATCATCGCCTCGCGCTTCCTCGGAATGCAGTTCGAGCTCGCGGTTTTCGCGGGACTGGTCGGCATCCTGGTCTGCTCGATGCTGGGCGGCATGCGCGCGGTGACCTGGACGCAGGTGGCCCAATACATCGTACTGATCATAGCCTACCTGACGCCGATCGTGATCCTGTCGACAAAGATCTACGGGATACCGATTCCCCAGCTGACCTATGGACATGCGATCGCGGACATCACGGCGCGCGAACAGGAGATGCTCGCCAACGGACTGGCGGCGGCAGCAAGCCTCAAGCCGCACATTCAGCCGTTCCTCAGCTACAGTCCGCTGAACTTCTTTGCGATCATCCTCTGCATGATGGTCGGCACGGCCTCGCTGCCGCACATCCTGATGCGCTACTTCACGACGCCGTCGGTGCGTGAGGCGCGGCAATCCGTAGCATGGTCGCTGCTGTTCATCTTCCTCCTGTACTTCTCGGCGCCTGCCTACGCAGCGTTCTCCAAGCTGGAGGTGTACACGAACATCATCGGGCGCGATCTGTCCGCGATCAGACCCTGGCTGTTCAGCTGGGGCGAGCTCGGGCTGATCCAGATCTGCGGCAAGAACGCCGTCAACATCGACGCCGTCATTGCCGCGTGCAAGGCCGTTGCCGGTCACCCCGGTGTGGTCCGGCTGCAGGACTTCGTCATCAACACGGACGTGATCGTGCTCTCGACACCGGAGATCGCGGGGCTTCCCTACGTGATCTCCGGCCTCGTCGCGGCCGGCGGCCTGGCTGCGGCTCTGTCCACCGCCGATGGGCTGCTGCTCGCGATCGCCAATGCATTGTCGCACGACGTCTACTACAAGATGATCGATCCGAACGCGCCGACGGCGCGCCGGCTGATCATCGCGCGCGTGCTGCTGCTGGCGGTCGCGGTCATTGCCGCGGCGACGGCCGCCACCAAGCCCGGGGATATCCTGGCCATGGTCGGCTGGGCGTTCTCCCTGGCGATGGCGGGCAATTTCCCGGCGCTCGTGATGGGGGTCTGGTGGAAGCGCACGACGTCCGCGGGCGCGGTCTGCGGCATCATCGCCGGATTTGGGCTGTGCATGTTCTACCTGCTGGTCACGCGCTATTTCCCGGGCGCCGGCGTCCAGTACTTCGGCATGACGTCGCTGCTCAATCCGGTCACCGGCGCACCGCTGGTCGACATCGTCAAGGCCATGGCATTGCCCAACGCCATGGAGAGTTGGCCGACGCTGGCCCACCCGCTGGCCAACAAGGTGGGTTGGTTCAACCTCAACAACATCGCATGCGGTTTGCTGGGTGCGCCCTTCGGCTTCGCGGTGATCATCGTCGTGAGCCTGCTGGGACGGGCGCCGTCGCGGGAAATGCAGGCCTATGTCGACGAGATCCGCAAGCCGCGAGGCCGCACGGTGCTCGAAGAGAAAACGACCTGAGCGGATCGGATGGATTGCGACAAACGGGGCCTTGCGAGGCCCCGTTTTTGTTTGCGACCGGTGGCGCTCGCTTGCCCCGAACCGCCTGCCTTGACATTGTTGCGTGCGGAGGCTGGTGCAGCATGTCCGACGGCCCGGGCGGAGCGAGCGCCCCTCGCAAGACCATGCTGCTTCCACAGCGACACCCGGGAGGAGGACCCGATCTTGGACATTGCCGACTCGCTCGTCAGATACTGGTATTTTCACCTGCCGAACTTCGTTCTGGCGGCTCTGATGTACACCATGCTCGGCCGCTTCCTGCTTGGCCTCTTCGTCGACGCCGACTCGCCGAATTATATCTGGCGCTTCTTCTGCCGCTTCACCGATCCGGTGCTCACCGCCATTGCAACCGTCACGCCGAAGGCAGTTCCTCCAGCCGTCGTGTGGCTGTTCGGTTTTGTCTGGATGTTCTGGTTGCGGATCGTGCTGCACTACACATTGCTCGTGCTCAATCTCGCGCCGCGGCTTGCGGGAGGAGGATCATGAGCCGCAACTTCTTCCTGATCGGTATTGCCTTCTTCGCAATGATCAACGGCCTCTTCAACCAGCTTTGGCTGATCTTCGCCTTGCTCTATGTCCAGCCGCTCGCAGGCCCTCTTCTGTTCGGAAGCATGTCGCTGACGCTGATGTTCGCCTCGCTGATGGTCTCGACTGCTACCGTCATCCTGGGCGGCATTCCCGCCGCCATCTACGAACGCGTCACCGGTGCACAGGAGTCGAACGGCGTCTCGCTTTGGATCTGGCTGGCCGGCACGGCTATTCTGGCCCTCCCCGCCGCCGGCAATTTCATCAGCATCGGCCTCTGAACGGCGGGCGGGAACCATTGAAGGCAGGCCCCGCAGGGACTACCCTAAGCCGCATCTCGATCCCAATGAGCCAGGCGACGGAGTCCCTCCTCATGGAAGAAATGCGCCGCATCGCCTTTGAAACGGTCCTGCGCGCGTGTGGATTTGCCTCCCTCGCCATATTCTGCGTCATGATCGGCCTTTCGTTTCTGCCGCGCTCCGCGTTTCAGGCAGGAGGCTTTCTGAGCCTGATCATGACACTGGTGCTTCTCCTGAAGGCGGAGGAGGCGCGGACCAAAGACCACCGCCGCACCGAGATGTGGCTGTATCTTCCAAAAGACCGACGCCCGCCTCAGCCGCATGCACAAAAAACAGTCTCAGCGGTGATGCGAGAGACCTATCTGGTGTTTGCATACTGGTCTGCGCTGGTGTCCGTCGTGATGTGGATTGTCGCGATGGGCTTTTCCGTACTTGGACTTTAGTTTGAGGCTGCAGACCCCACGGTATTTCGTTGCTGCGGTTCCGTGATTTCTGACCGGTATCTACGCGGTCCCTCCCATTCGCGTCGAAAGTACTATTGGGCCGGACGCGGCAGGCATGTAATTGCTCGCTCCCTATTGGTGGCGCGCCTATGTGGCGCGGATCGGTTCTTGAAAAGAAAACAAGCGGGAGCGAATCGGATGACGACAGTAACTGCAACATCGGCACCATCTGCCAGCGCCGGCATGACGAAAGACGAACGGTTCGTCATTCTCGCCTCCTCGCTCGGTACCGTGTTCGAGTGGTACGACTTCTATCTCTACGGTTCGCTGGCAAGCATCATCGGCGCCCAGTTCTTCTCGGCCTATCCGCCCGCAACCCGCGACATCTTCGCGTTGCTGGCGTTCGCCGCCGGCTTCCTGGTCCGCCCCTTCGGCGCCATCGTGTTCGGCCGCATCGGCGACATCGTCGGCCGCAAATACACCTTCCTCGTCACCATCCTGATCATGGGTCTGTCGACCTTCATCGTCGGCCTGCTGCCCAACGCCGCGACCATCGGCATCGCGGCACCGATCATCCTGATCATCTTGCGTCTTGCCCAGGGTCTGGCGCTCGGTGGCGAATACGGCGGTGCCGCGACCTACGTCGCGGAGCATGCGCCGAACGGCAAGCGCGGCTACTACACCTCCTTCATCCAGACCACGGCGACGCTCGGCCTGTTCCTGTCGCTGCTGGTGATCCTGTTCACCCGTTCCGCGCTCGGCGAAGCGGACTTCGCGGCCTGGGGCTGGCGCATCCCGTTCCTGGTCTCGGTGCTGCTGCTCGGCGTCTCGGTCTGGATCCGGCTGCGTCTCAACGAATCGCCGATCTTCCAGAAGATGAAGGACGAAGGGAAGGGTTCGAAGGCGCCGCTGACGGAAGCCTTCGGCAACTGGCAGAACGGCAAGCTCGTGCTGCTCGCCCTGCTCGGCGGCGTGATGGGCCAGGGCGTGGTCTGGTACACCGGCCAGTTCTACGCGCTGTTCTTCCTGCAATCGATCCTGAAGGTCGACGGCTATACCGCCAACCTGCTGATCGCCTGGTCGCTGCTGCTCGGCACCGGCTTCTTCATCGTATTCGGCATGCTGTCCGACAAGATCGGCCGCAAGCCGATCATCCTCGGCGGCTGCCTGATCGCGGCGCTGACCTTCTTCCCGATCTTCAAGATGATCACCACCAACGCCAACCCGGCGCTGGAGAAGGCCATCGAGCAGACCAAGGTCGAGGTGGTGGCCGATCCCGCAGGCTGCGGCGACCTGTTCAACCCGGTCGGCACCCGCGTCTTCACCGCACCTTGCGACACCGCGCGCGCCTTCCTGTCGCAGTCGTCGGTCAAGTACTCGACGACATCCGGTCCCGCCGGCTCCGGCGTGAAGATCATGATCAACGGCAAGGAGCTGCCCTACACGAACGCCAAGGACAGCAACCCGGCGGTTCTCGCCGCGGTGCAGGCGGCGGGCTATCCGAAGGCGGGCGACGCCGGCATCGTGAAGATGTCGCATCCGCTCGACATCTTCCGCCCGCAGGTGGCGGCGATCATCGGCCTGCTGTTCATCCTGGTGCTGTTCGTCACCATGGTGTACGGCCCGATCGCGGCGATGCTGGTCGAACTGTTCCCGACCCGCATCCGCTACACCTCGATGTCGCTGCCCTACCACATCGGCAACGGCTGGTTCGGCGGCCTCTTGCCGGCGACCGCCTTCGCCATCGTGGCCTCGACCGGCGACATCTATGCCGGCCTCTGGTACCCGATCATCTTCGCGTCCATCACCGTCGTGATCGGTTTCTTCTTCCTGCCCGAGACCAAGGACGTCGACATCAAGGCGACCTGATCGAAGCAGTAATCGACAACACGAACCGGCCGCGGACTCCCCGCGGCCGGTTTTGTCTTGTGCGCTTACTGATTGCTGCCGATGAATTGCAGCACGACCTCGCGGCGGTGCGGGCGGCTGCGATGCTCGACCAGATAGATCGCCTGCCAGGTGCCGAGCGCGAGCTTCCCGTTCAGGACCGGCACATGAAGCGAAGTCTGCGTCAGCATGGTCTTGATGTGCGCGGGCATGTCGTCGGGCCCCTCGGTGTCATGGGTCCAGCCGGCGTTCTCCGGTGCGAGCCGTGACAGTGCCGTGGTGAGATCGACCAGCACGGAGGGATCGGCGTTCTCCTGAATCGTCAGCGAGGCCGAGGTGTGGCGGATGAACAGCGTCAACGCGCCGTCGCGCGCGTGAACGTCCTTGATGAACTTCGTCGCTTCCGCGGTGAGATCGACGAAGGTTCGCCCGGGCGTCGGCACCGTCAACAGGGCGGTACCGATGGCCGTGGCCTGCACGGTCGATGGCACCGAACGCGTCAGCTGTTTCTCGGAGGTCATTTAAACTCTCAAATCTTGCCCGACACGTCCTTCTGCACGCGGTTGGCCATGTCGATCAGCCGCCGCCAGGCCTTTTCCAGGAACGACATCACGCGATCGACGTCCTGGTCGCTCGGCAGCGGGATCTCGATCTTGCGCTCGCCCTCGGCGGCCTTGGGCTCCGCCTTCTTCAACTGGTCGGATTTCGGCAGCGCCTCGTCGATCTTGCCCGACACAGTCGGCCCCGCCGCGAGCTGTCCCTTCAGCCTCTCGACCTCGGCCTGGAGCCTGCCGATCTCGGCGTCGAGTGCGGTCCGCTCGTCGGGCACCGCGTAGCAGGCCCAGCCGGCGTCGTTCTTGGTGCAGGTCGATACCGTGCCGGTGCGCGTGTCGAGCCGCAGCACGCCCTCGGCGATGGGCGTCATGCTGTAGCGGCCATTTTCGCCGTCGGGCGCGGATTGCGCGGCCACGAGGCCGCCGCTGACGACCATCACCGCGGCGGCCGCCGCAAGCCATGATGTTGTGGATGACGTCGCTGGTCTCATCGCCCTCTCCGCCACGGCACTGGTGCGGCTTTTGTGCAATTCTACACCCGCGTCAGGCGATCCGCCGCCAAAAACCCGCCTCTGGAATCAACGAACGCGGTAGCTTCTTTGATCCAGGCCGTGAGGCGAAAGGACAGCCGCGTCCGCCGATCATGAGGAGACCTGCTGCGGTGCGGCGTCACGCTGTGTGCAGCGCTGCCGCGCACGCCGATATCATCAAACAAATCAGATACATAACCGAAAGCGACGCAATCGTGACTTGGCTTGACTTGATTATGGGCCATCAGTATGGTCCGCGCGGCTTTTGAGGGTGACGGGCGCAATTTCCATTCAGCCGCAGCGTTTCGGGTCTTCGTTGCATGACACAGGGCACGGGACACGGCGAGGATGGAGATCGCGATAGATCGTCCGAGGAAGCCGCGCTTTCCGAACGGCTCGGAAGTCTTGATCAGCGGTTGTCCGAATTTCGCGACCGCCGGACCAAGACCGAGCAACCCGCAGGTGACGGTGGAGACAGAGCGGCCAGAGCCTCGGCGATGGCGCTTGGTTTCCGGTTATCCTCGGAGTTGATCGCCGGCGTCGCTGTCGGAGGGGGGATTGGCTGGGGGTTCGACCGCTTGCTGTCGACGTCGCCCTTCGGATTTATCGTGTTCCTGCTGCTGGGCTTCGTGGCTGGCGTGGTGAATGTGGTGAGAACGGCGGGCGCGGGTCAAAACAGGCGCGGCGATTCCTAGCGGATCCCACCAGGAGAGGAATGATCGTGCCGGCCTCGCCGGTACGGGCCGGCCCGGCCGGCAGACCGAGACCCGCCGGCATTGCCCGGCAGACCAAGAGATGCCGCGCTGATGAAAATCGATCCGATCCACCAGTTCAACATCGAGCCTCTCTTCACCCTGGGCCACATCGGCAATCACACGATCGCCTTCACCAATTCGTCGCTCTACATGCTGGTGGCGGTGGCGATCATCTCGCTCCTGATGCTTGCCAGTGGCACGCAGCTGGTTCCCGGGCGCCTGCAGTCGGTCGCCGAAATCTCCTACGAATTCGTCGCCTCGACCATCCGTTCGACGGCCGGCGCGGAAGGCATGAAGTTCTTCCCGCTGATCTTCTCGCTGTTCATGTTCATCTGCGTCTCGAACCTGGTCGGCATCATCCCCTACACCTTCACGGTGTCGAGCCATTTGATCGTCACCGCAGCGCTCGCGCTGCTGGTGTTCTTCACGGTCCTGATCTACGGCCTCTACAAGAACGGCCTGAAATTCTTCAAGATCTTCGTTCCCCACGGCGTCCCCATCTACATCCTGCCGCTGGTCATGTTCATCGAGATCCTGTCGTTCTTCCTGCGGCCGGTCTCCCACAGCGTTCGTCTCTTCGCCAACATGCTGGCCGGCCACATCGCGCTGAAGGTGTTTGCGGGCTTCGTCGCCATGCTCGGCTTCTCGCTCGGCGCCATCGGCTGGATCGGCGGCGTGCTGCCGCTGGCGCTCACGGTCGCGCTGACCTCGCTGGAAATCCTGGTCGCGTTCCTCCAGGCCTATGTGTTCGCGATCCTGACCTGCATCTACCTCAACGACGCCATTCATCCGGGACACTGAGCGGTCCGGGGAATTTCCACCCACAACCCCATCTTTCTTCCAAGGAGTCTAAAATGGATCCGGCAGCAGCAAAACTTATCGGCGCGGGCATCGCGTGCATCGGCATGGGCGGTGCGGGCGTCGGCGTGGGCGTGATCTTCGGCAACTACCTCGCCGCAGCCGTGCGCAACCCGTCGGCCGCTCAGGGCCAGTTCGGCAACCTGATCTTCGGCTTCGCCGTGACCGAAGCGCTCGGCATCTTCTCGCTGCTGATCGCGCTGCTGCTGCTGTTCGTTCCGCTCTGAGGACGACGTTTTTCGCGCCGTTCCAGTCCTTGGAACGGCGCGTGTGACAGCAACAGGAGAACTCCATGGCTGAGAGTCATGGCGGCGCGAAAGGTCCGGCGGGCGCTCACACCGAGGCTGACGGTGGTCACCACGGTGGCGGTTTTCCGCCGTTCGAGAGCAGCAGCTTCGCTTCACAGCTGGTGTCGCTCGCGATCTTCTTCGTCCTGCTTTACGTGATCGTGTCCAAGCTCGCCCTGCCGCGCATCGGCGGTGCGATCGAGGCGCGTCAGAACAAGATCGAGGGCGACCTCGCCGAAGCGCAGAAGCTGAAGGACCAGTCCGACGCTGCGCTGAAGGCCTATGAAAGCGAGCTCGCTGCGGCGCGAACGCGGGCGCAGGCAATCGGCAACGAATCCCGCGACAAGGCGAATGCGCAGGCGGAAGCCGAGCGCAAGGCGCTGGAAGAACAATTGGCAGCCAAGCTCGCCGGGGCGGAGAAGACCATCGCCTCGACCCGCGCCGCCGCCATGAGCAACGTCCGCGGCATCGCGGCCGATGCGGCAGGTCAGATCGTGCAACAGCTCACCGGCGTCGTTCCGGACGCCGCGTCGGTCAATGCCGCGGTCGATGCGTCCTTGAAGGGTTAGTCGAGATGTTCTTCGAACCTGAATTTTGGGTCGCCGTCGCCTTCGTGATCCTGATGGTCGTGTTCGGCTATCTCGGGGTCTTCAAGACGGCGATGACGGCGCTGGATCATCGCGCCGAACGCATCAAGGCCGAGCTCGACGACGCCGCGCGCCTCAAGCAGGAGGCGGCCAAGGTGCTCGCCGACTACAAGTCGCGCAGTGCCACGGCCGAGCGCGAGGCTGCCGACATCATCGCCAACGCCAGGGCCGAAGCCGAGCGCATCGCGACCGAGGCCAAGGCGAAGATGGAAGACTTCGTCGCCCGCCGGACCAAGACCGCGGAGAGCAAGATCGCGCTCGCCGAGGCCCAGGCGCTGGCCGACGTCCGCGCCGCAGCCGCGGAAGCCGCTGTCCAGGCCGCTTCCACGATCCTGTCGCAGTCGGTCAGAGGCCAGGTCGCCGACGACCTGCTCGCCAAGGGCATCAACGAAGTCAGGCAGAAGCTGAACTGAGGGGTACCCTCTCATCAATCAAAAAGCCGGCGCGATGAGCGCCGGCTTTTTTGTTGGTCGATCTGCAGCCGCAAACTGGGTGTCATCGCCCGCGAAAGCGGGTGATCCAGTACGCCGAGGCTTCTCGGTTCAAGCACCTCGCCCTCTGGAATACTGGATTGCCCGCCTTCGCGGGCAATGACAGCTGAGATTGCCGCAACACCTCGCCTACTTCTTCTTCCGCGCCTTCGGCTCGGGCGAGAGCGCCTGCGGGTCGAAGCCGACATAGAAGATGTAGGAATCGGCATCCTTGGCCGAGGGCACCGGATAGCTCAGATCCTCGGCGACAAAGGTGAAGGGCACGCTGCCGCCCTCCGACATCGCGACCGTGGTCCGGTAGGCCTTCGAGGCGATCACCTTCTCGCCGACGCCGCCCTGCACCACCGCGATGCGCAATGGGACGTCGACCGTAGCTGGCGCACCGGCGGGACCTGCGATGACGCGGCCCTGGATTCCGATCCGGGCGGTGATGTCGCCGCCATTCCGGGCGCATTCGCGCGCCATCTTGGTGATCGTGGCCTGGAAGCGGATGTCGTTACCGACGGCCTGCTTGCCGTTCGCACCGACGGCATAGGTGGAAGCGCCGGCGCGCACGGTGACCTGCGGGCAATCGAGTTCGTCGTCGGCTGGCTGGCCGGGCGTGGGCGCCGGATTGGGCTGCGCCGGCTCGTCCGATTTGCCGCCGAACAGGCTCTTGAAGCGGTCGCTCAAGGATTGGGCCGCCACCGGCGAGACGAACACGAGCGCAATCGACAGCGCCAACGCGGCCGCTGTCCCCCGCCGCAACGCGTTCCGCGATGACCGAAGCTCCTTCACCATCGACACCCATGCTCCATCACAATATCCGGACCCAACCGCCGGCCGGCCCGCGCCGTTATATCGTCAAAATCGGCGAACCCAAGGCAGCAAAAAGGTGGCAGGCAGGGAGACCTTGCCCTCACGGGATGGCAGCTCAGCCGCGGAAATCCTCGTGCAGCAGGCCGAACAGCAGGTGATCCTGCCAGACCCCGTTGATGCAGAGATAACGGCGCGCCAGGCCCTCGCGCGAGAAGCCGCACTTCTCCAGCACGCGGATCGACGGTGCATTGGTGGGGATGCAGGCGGCCTCGACCCGGTGCAGATTGAGCTCGCCGAACAGCGTCGGCAGCAGCACCCGCAGCGCGGCTGTCATGTAGCCGCGATGGGCATGAGGCTGGCCGACCCAATAGCCGATGGTGCCGGCCTGCACGATGCCGCGCCGGACATTGGCAAGCGTGATGCCGCCGACCAGGGCGCCGTCGAGCTCACGGAAGATCAGGAAGGGATAGGAGCGGTCCGCGGCAATGTCCTCGGAATAGCGGCGCAGGCGCCGCCGGAAGCCGGACCGGGTGAGATCGTCGGACGGCCAGATCGGCTCCCAGGGCGTGAGGTAGTCGCGGCTGGTTTCGCGCAAATGAGCCCATTGCAGGAAGTCCGACATTTGCGGCGCACGCAGCAGCAGCCCGTTGCCTCGCGGGGCGAGGGTGGCGGGTCCACTGGATGGCAGGCGAAAGAGGGCCATGGTGATGCTTTCCGGGGCGGGGCTCCCTAGCACAGCTCCTAATGCAGCCGCGCCTTGGCGCGCGCCCGGGTCAATCCTTCCGCAAAAGATACGGCCGTGTCCAGACCCCTGCCACTGCCCAATGCGACAACGGCGGGCCGGCTCCGCGACAGCAGCGCACGCGCCGCGTCCCTCGTCGATTCGATGCTGACGGCATCGATCCGGGCGACCAGTTCCTGCACCGTCTGCGGCCGCCCATAGGCGAGCACATGCCGGGCAAGCTGCTCGGCACGGGAGGAGCAGCTCTCCAGGGCCATCAACAGGCCCGCCTTCATCTGCGCCTTGGCCCGGGCGATCTCGGCCTCGGTCAGCGTTTCCACCGAATCATTCATGATGTCGACCACGACCTCCATCATCTCCGGCGCGTCGGCCGGGTCGGTGCCGGTGTAGAGGCCGAAGAAGCCGGTGTCGGTATAAGGCGCGTGGAAGGTGTAGATGGAGTAGCAGAGGCCGCGCTTCTCGCGCACCTCCTGGAACAGGCGCGACGACATTCCGCCGCCGAGGATGTTGGTGAAGACCTGGAGCGAGAACAGCGACGCGTCGCTCTGCGGCACGCCTTCCAGCGCCAGCGTCAGATGCGCCTGCTCGAGCTCGCGATGCACCACCTTGGCGCCGCCCTTGCCGAACTGAGCGGTTTGCGGCTTCGGCCCCGGCGTCCCTTCGAAGCTGGCAAAGCGTCTCTCGACCTCGGCGACGACCTGGCCGTGATCGACCGCGCCGGCGGCCGCCACCACCATGTCGGGCCCGCGATAATGCGTCGAGAGGTAGCCGCGCAGCATGTCGCGGTTGAAGGCGCGCAGCGTCTTGGCCGTGCCGAGCAGGGAGCGGCCCATCGGCTGGTCAGGATAACAGAGCTCGTTCAGGTGCTCGAACACGACATCGTCGGGCGTATCCTGCGCGGCACCGATCTCCTGCACGATGACGTTCTTCTCGCGCTCCAGCTCGTCGGGCTCGAAGGCGGGATTGGCGAGGATGTCGGCGAGCACGTCGAGTGCGAGCGGCACGTCGGCCTTCAGCACCCGCGCGTAATAGGACGTGGTCTCGGTCGAGGTGCCGGCATTGAGGTCGCCGCCCACCGCCTCGATCTCCTCGACGATCTCGCGCGAGGAGCGCTTGGTCGTGCCCTTGAACGCCATGTGCTCGAGCAGGTGCGAGATGCCATGCTCGTTCGGCTTCTCGTCGCGTCCGCCGACGCCGGCCCAGACGCCGAGCGCCGCAGTCTCGAGATGGGGCATCTCGTCGGTGACGACGGTCAGGCCGGAGGCAAGTTTGGTCATCTCGACGCTCATCCGGCAACTCCTTGCTTTGCGGCGCGGCTGACCGACAGCACGAACCGCTCGACCTCGGCCTGATCGTTCTTCATCACCCTCATGTGTTCGGATTTGGTCATCAAGCCGTCGAGCCAGGCCGGTAATTGCGGCCGCTGGCCGCAGGCCGCCTCCACAGCGTCGGGGAATTTGGCCGGATGGGCGGTGGAGAGCACGATGCTCGGCACCCTCGTGTCGGTGGTATCGCGGTCCGCGACGGCAAGCGCCACCGCCGTATGGGGATCGACCAGTTCGCCTGCTTCGCGCCAGGCGGCGCGGATCGCAGCCGCAGTCTCGGTCTCGTCGGCGCGCCCTGCATCGAACTCCTCGCGGATCGCGGCGAGCGTCGCGTCGGGCAGCACGAAACGTCCGGACTGCTTCAGCGACTCCATCAGCCGGCGCACGCCTGCTGCATCGCGCCGGCTCGCCTCGAACAGCAACCGCTCGAAATTGGACGAGATCTGGATGTCCATCGACGGCGACGCCGTCGCGTGCACCTCGCGCACCTCGTAGATTCCGGTCTTCAGCGTCCGCGCCAGGATGTCGTTGACGTTGGCGGCGATGCGCAGGGTCCGCACCGGCAGCCCCATGCGCTTGGCGACGTAGCCGGCGAAGATGTCGCCGAAATTGCCTGTCGGCACGACGAAATCGACCGCGCGCGCCGGCGCCCCAACGGCAACGGCGGAGGTGAAATAGTAGACCACCTGGGCGACGATGCGCGCCCAGTTGATGGAATTCACGCCGGACAGCGAGGTCGCATCGCGGAAGCGATGGTTGTTGAACATCCCCTTCACGATCGCCTGGCAATCGTCGAAGGTGCCCTCGATGGCGAGCGCATGGACGTTGGCCGCGCCCGTCGACGTCATCATCCGCCGCTGCACCTCGGAGATGCGGCCGTGCGGAAACAGCACGATGAGATCGACATTCTCGAGTCCCGCAAAGGCTTCGACCGCGGCGCCGCCGGTATCGCCGGAGGTGGCGACCACGATGGTGGTGCGCTGGCCGCGCTTGGCGAGCACATGGTCCATCAGCCGCGAGATCAGCTGCATCGCGACGTCCTTGAAGGCGAGCGTCGGGCCGTGGAACAACTCCAGCACGAACTGGTGCGGCGACATCTGGCGCAGCGGCACCACCGCGGGATGGCGGAAGGTGGCATAGGCCTCGTTCGCCATACGACCAAGCTCGGCGTCCGAAATCTCGTCGTCGGCGAAGGGACGAATCAGGTCGACCGCGACCTCCCAATAGGGCCGGCCGAAGAAGCCGGCGATCGTCTCGGTCGGGAGCTGTGGCCAGGTCGCCGGCACATATAGGCCCCCGTCACGGGCAAGCCCGGTCAGCATCACGTCACAGAAGCCGAGTTCGGGGGCCTCGCCCCGGGTCGAGATATAACGAGTCAAACTGCCCTCCAAAGGCCGGCCGAACCGAGGCTCGATCCTTAAGCCTTTGATTTTACGAAACTACTTGATAACAGCCAGAGGCTTTGGGCCACCATAAAGTGTTTTGCGGCATCGGGAAACCGCTTCCGGCCCTCCTATCGCCCAATGAAAAAGGGCTGCGGCATTGCCGCAGCCCTTCTCTTGGAAGGTCTGTCGTTGTGTGCAGACCGGTTTGCTTCGTCAGGGTCGCGCCCGTCAAAACCGTTCCGGCAAGCATTCGTCGCCGGCCACGAAGTCGTCAAGGGCCAAAACCGTGCCGGCCGAAAAATGTTCCTGTTTTTCCCGACTCGTTTCGGGCACGACTACTGCAATGCAGCCGGGGGTTTATTTCAGATTGCTACTTTTTCCCGAAAGAATTTCTGCTGCAGGAACGAATACAGGCCCGGCCCATTGTGTCCGCGGATGGGTGCCGCCCGTTGCCCATGCATTGCCCGGCAAACGGCGGCGTCGATCCGTCGACCGAACCGCTGCATCCTGGAGCAGCCGGTTCGGTCGCTGGCAGAAGGTCAGTTCATCCCGATTTCCACTGCGATCCGGATCAGGTCGGAGTGGTTCTTGGCGCCCAGCTTCTGCTTGAGCAGGGATGTGGTGTTGGCCACGGTTTTGTAAGAGATGCCGAGCGCCTCGGCGACCTCGACGATCTTGTCGCCGCGTCCAAGCAGGCGAAGGATCTCGAGCTCCCGCGGCGTCATCTGCGAGGCCGGATTGGCTTTGATGGCCGCACCGGAAAACGTCACGGCCTCGGCGAGTTGCGGCGAGATGAAATGGTCGCCCGCGACCACCTTGCGCACCGCTTTCAGCAGGATCCGGGGATCGTCGCCCTTGGAGACATAGCCCTGCGCCCCGAGCTCCACTGCCCGCACCACGAAGGCCGGATCGTCGTTCATGCTGAACATGATGATCTTGGCATCGGGATCGTCCTTGCGGATGCGTCGCATGAGCTCGAAGCCGGAGACATCGGGCAGGCTGATGTCGATCACGGTGACGTCGGGCCGCTTGCTGACATAGGCGCGATGCCCGGATTTGGCGTCGCTCGCCTCGTCAATGCGAATTGAATGGTCGGACGCGAACAGGGTGCGGCAACCGGACAGCACCACGGGATGGTCGTCGACGATCAGGACCCTGGTCGCCAGCTTGGCGGTATCTTGCATCGCGCACTCTCTTGTTTTTCGACTCATAGACCGGCGGGAATAAATGGAAAGGGTAAATCCCGCCGATGCGCGTTAGAATTGGCCTAATGTGGCAACGACTTTCGTTCAGGACGCAACTGTTTCTTCCGCTCGGCGCCAGCTTTCTGGCGGCGCTGATCCTGGCGGGCTTGCTGCTCCATATATTCGCAACGGACCAACTGGCGGCGGAGAACGAGCCGAGACGGCGTTCGACAGAGGCCATCGCCGCCGCGCTCAACGACACGCTGCGCACATCGGACAATCCACGGCGGACGCTCGACGCCTTCGTCCATTCCTTGGACACCTCCTCCGATATCCAATTCCGCGCCTCGGATGCGCGTACCACGCCGTCACCGAAGGACGGCCTGCACAAGCCGCATGGCGTGCCGCAATGGTTCATCGACCTTCTCGCCACCCCCGACATGGACGCGGCATCGCCGGTGATGATCGACGGCAGACGCATCGGCGATATCGTATTCCTGCAGGACATGTCGGCCGATCTGTTCGAGAAATGGATCGGCTTTCTCGCGCTCACCAGCCTGGTCGCCGTGCTGATGGTTCTTACCGGCACGATCGCCTATGTCTTGGCGGGATCCGTCCTGCGGCCTTTGCAAGATCTCGGCCAAGGTCTCACGCGGATACGACGGGGCGATTACACCAGGCCAATTCCGGTCGGGGGTCCGCCGGAAATCCGGCAAGGCTGCAAAGAGGCGAATGCGCTGGCTGCAACGCTGGCGCAACTGAGCCAGGACAATCGCGATCTGATGCACCGGCTGGTGTCGCTCCAGGACGACGAGCGGCGCGATCTCGCCCGCGAATTGCACGACGAACTCGGACCGCTGTTGTTCAGCATCCGCGCCGGCACGATCGCGCTGGCCGAGGCTGCGCCGCCGGCGGGAAATTTCGGCAATTCCGCACAGAGCCTGCTGCAATCGGTCGAGGCGCTCCAGCAGACCAATCGCCGTATCCTCGACCGGCTGCGGCCGCTCTATATCGAGGAACTCGGCCTTTCGACCAGCGTGCAGACGCTGCTCCGGACCTTTCGCAATCAGGCTCCGCACATCATCCTGACGGACACGATCGACGCCGATCTGAACGTGATCGACGGGCCGGCGGCCCAAACCGTGTATCGGCTGATCCAGGAGGCACTGACCAACGTGCTGCGCCATGCCAACGCCAGCAACGCTCATGTAAGGGCGACCGTCGCCGGCGAGACGCTCGCGATCGAGATCTCCGACGACGGCGGCGGCTTTCCTGCGGGCAACGTCTTCGGCCGGGGCTTGACCGGCATGCATGAGCGCGTGCGCGCGCTCAGCGGATCGCTGTCCCTGTTGCGCGTGGATGAGCGAACTTACGTCCGCTGCCGTCTTCCCGTCGAGACGACGCGGGACGCGCCGTCAGCAGGCTAAAGCATGATCCGGAAGAGTGCGCAGCGGTTTTCCCAAAAGATCATGCTGGAACGACAACCCAGGCTGCGATGACGATTCATCCCAACCGCTTCGCGCTCTAGCATACGCAGCCGTCATGCGCGTTATGGCGCGCGGGCTCGCATATTGTGCTGCGGATCTTGCCTTCCGGGTTGAAACGAAACGAGACCTGAATGCGCAGCGCGCCGGCGACGGAATATTCGAGATCGACGCCGTGGGGCGTCGGATGGATTTCCTCCAGCCCGAAACCTGCCGACGAGAAGGCGCTGAGCCGCGGCTGCCAATAGGCTTCGAGCGCGCTCCGTCCATGATATCGCTGCGTGCCGTTGCACGCGCATTCGAGCTGGGCGTCGTCGGCATAGAGATCGAGCAGCGCCGTGAGGTCGCCCTTCCGGCAGGCGTCCACCCAATCGACGATAATTCCCATCTGGTCGAAATCGCTCACGCCGCAATCCTGTCTGCCGCGGAAATAACCAGCGGCTTAGGACCACACTCGTGAATATGCGCTGAATAATAAACCCCGGGCGATACCGGGTTCCCGCGAGATGGTTCCGAACAAGCTCAGCCCTGCCGCCGGCCTCTTGCCCATACGGCGAAGGCGATCAGAAGGGCGCCGGCCAGCGTGAACCAGGTCATCGCATATTGCAGGTGATCGTCCTTCAGATTCACGTCGAGCGGTCCCGGTCGTGGAATGCCATTCGCGGGCGCGGGATGCTCGAGATCGACATAGAACGGCGCGACCGTACCCCAGCCGAGCGCGCTTGCGATTCCCAGGTGATCGCGCACGAACCAGAGCCGCTTGTCGCGATTCTCCGCCGGCGTCAGCCAGCCTGGCGCCTCGGGAAAACGCAGATAGCCGGTGAGCGCCACCGGTTGGCCCGTGACGAGCTTCTTCACCGCGCGATCCTCGACACCGCGATCCTGCATCGTGTTCTCGACGAAGCCCGCATCGATCACGACCGTCTCGCCCGTGGGTAGACGCGCCGGCAGAAACGCCCAGGTGCCGGGGCCGGAGGCGTCCTTGCGCACCGCGGAGCCGGAGGAATAGACCATCGCATCGGGCAGGGCCGCGTAGGTGGCGGTGAAGCTGACGCGGCGGAATTCATCGCGAGCAGGATTCAGCGCGGTCCACAGCGCCGGCGGCGGCAGCGCGACGGGCGCCGCCGCAAGCCGCTCGGTGAGTGCCGCGATCAGCTCGTGCTTGGCGGTCCGGCGCTGCAACTGCCAGACACCGAGCGCTACGAACGCAGCCGTCAGGAACAGCGTGAACAGCGCGAAGCCGCCCACGCGGGCCTTGCGCGCGGGCTCGCTCATTTCGCGCGGTCGACCAACCGGCCCGGCGCCGCCTTGTGGTGGAACTGCAGCGCAATCAGCAGCGATTTCATCGCACGCAGCGGCAACAGCGTGGTGGCGAGGATCAGCGGCAGCCAGAGCGCCGCATGCAGCCAGAACGGCGGCTGGTACTTGACCTCGACGACCAGCGCGCAGCCGACCACGATGGCGCCGGCGAGCATGATGATGAAGATCGCCGGGCCGTCGCCGGTATCGATGAAGGCGTAGTCGAGGCCGCAACGGTCGCACGCAGGCGCGAGCGTCAGGAAGCCCGCATAAAGCTTGCCCTGGCCGCAGCGTGGGCATTTGCAGGCGAGCCCGCGCATCGCGCTTTGCAGGACGGTGGTTTCGGGCTGGGGTGGGCCGGCGGTGTCGTTCATGATGGCGGACCCTATCACAGTTTCCGCCGAACGTTCGGCGGCCGGCAAGCGAAAGGGCGGCCCTGGGGCCGCCCTTTCTGATCGGTTCGATGCAACTTAGTGGGCGGCGTGGGCCATGGTCTCGGCGCCGCGTCCCCAGACATAAATGCAGAGGAACAGGAACAGCCAGACCACGTCGACGAAGTGCCAGTACCAGGCGGCGAACTCGAAGCCGAGATGCTGCTTCGGCGTGAAATGGCCGGCATAGGCGCGGAACAGGCAGACCAGCAGGAAGATGGTGCCGACCAGCACGTGGAATCCGTGGAAGCCGGTCGCCATGAAGAAGGTCGCGCCGTAGACATTGCCGGCGAAGGAGAACGCCGCGTGGCTGTACTCATAGGCCTGCACGCAGGTGAAGAGCGCGCCGAGCACGACGGTGAGGATCAGGCCGTACTTCAGGCCCTGGCGGTCGTTCTCAAGCAGCGCATGGTGCGCCCAGGTCACGGTGGTGCCGGAGGTGAGCAGGATCAGCGTGTTCAGGAGCGGCAGATGCCAGGGATCGAAAGTCTCGATGCCCTTCGGCGGCCAGGTGCCGGGGACAGAGCAGGCGCCGGGCTGCGTGCCGAGGCCGCAGCCGAACACCGCATCGCGGGTGGCATGGACGGCGTCGGCCGGAAACAGCGCGGCATTGAAATAGGCCCAGAACCAGGCGACGAAGAACATCACCTCGGAGGCGATGAACAGGATCATGCCGTAGCGGTGGTGCAGCTGCACGACGCGGGTGTGGTCGCCCTTGTACTGGGCTTCCTTGATCACGTCGCCCCACCAGCTCGCCATGGTGTAGAGCACGCCCACGGTGCCGACGCCGAACACGATCGGCGCGGCGGAGAACATGTGGTGCATCCAGGCGATCGCGCCGACCGCCATGATGAAGGCCGAGAGCGAACCGACGGCCGGCCAGGGAGAGGGATCG
Source organism: Bradyrhizobium sp. I71 (assembly GCF_022354745.1). Classification (NCBI taxonomy): domain Bacteria; kingdom Pseudomonadati; phylum Pseudomonadota; class Alphaproteobacteria; order Hyphomicrobiales; family Nitrobacteraceae; genus Bradyrhizobium; species Bradyrhizobium sp. I71. The sequence continues at coordinate 4,332,309 of NZ_CP059398.1, read as the reverse complement.
ACCAGGTGATAGTCGTGATGCTTGGTGTGCGCCGTAGCCATTCCGTCTCTCTCCTCAATCCCGTGCCTGTCAGGCACTTATCCCCTTGTTTCCAACCGCCTGAGCGTGAGCCGGGCGGTCAAAGATTTCCCTTGCGTTTGTCGTCCTCGCTGGCGGCGAGCGGCTTCACCACGGGGTCGCGCACCGGATAGAACGTGTAGGACAGCGTGATCGAGCCCAGCCCGTCATTCTCGTGGTCGTCGACGATCGAGGGATCGACGTAGAACACGACCGGCATCTCGCGCTTCTCGCCGGGCGCCATGGTCTGCTCGGTGAAGCAGAAGCAGTTGATCTTCTGGAAATAGGAGCCGACCGTCAGCGGCGCGACGTTGTAGGCGGCCTGGCCCGCGGTGGTGCGCGCGGCCTGATTGGTCACGGTGTAGAAGACGGTCACGACCTGGCCGATATTGACCTCGATCTCGCTCTGCTCCGGCTCGAACTTCCATGGAAGGCCGGGCGCGACGTTGGAATCGAAGCGCACCGATATCCTCCGCGCGATCGGGCCGGTGGCCGGCGCAGAGGTCGCGACCTGCGTCGTGCCGTTGAAGCCCGTGGCACGGCAGAACCAGTTGTAGAACGGCACCGCCGCGTAGGACGCACCGACCATCAGCGCGACCACGCCGCCGCAGATCGAGGCGACCAGCGCGTCGCGGCCAAGGCCACCGAGACGGCCCTTCGTGGCCGTCCGGTTCTGATCCCGCGATATGGTCGGCTCGTGATCCATGTTACCTACATCGGCCGCACTAGCACTGCCGGTCCCTTGACCATGGTGACGGCGAAGAACAGCACCACGAGCACGCCGAGCGCGAGCGCGATTGCGATCGAACGCTGACGACGGCTCTTTTTCTGCGCCTCGGTGAGGACGATTCCATCTGGCTCGGGTTTGTCAGCCATTCCTGCCTCATGCGCCCCCAACTATCGGAGCAAGCGCCCGGTACACGACCTCTGCCAGCAGGGTCGCGAACAGCGCGAACAGATACAGGATCGAGAAGGCAAAAAGCTTGCGGGTCGCGCGCAGCGACTGGCTGCGTTCGCGGCGCATATAGACGTTGATCGCGAGCACCAGCATGCCGGCGCCCAGGATCAGCGAGACGATGCCGTAGACGGCATCGAAATAGCCGAGCGCCCAGGGCGCCGCGGCGACCGCGATCAGCACGATGGTGTAGAGCAGGATCTGGAGGCGGGTCGCGTCGGGGCCGGCGACGTTGGGCAGCATCGGAATGCCGGCGCGCGCGTAGTCGTCGGAGCGGAACAGCGCCAGCGCCCAGAAATGCGGCGGGGTCCAGAAGAAGATGATGGCGAACAGCAGCAGCGGCTCGACGTCGACGGTGCCGGTCACCGCAGCCCAGGCCACCACCGGCGGCAGCGCGCCGGCCGCGCCGCCGATCACGATGTTCTGCGCGGTCCAGCGCTTCAGGCCCATCGTATAGATCACGACGTAGAAGAAGATGGTGAAGGCGAGCAGCGCGCCGGCGATCCAGTTGACGAGGATGCCGAGCGTCATCACCGAGAAGAAGGCGAGCGTCATGCCGAACGCCATGGCTTCGGGACGGGTGATGCGGCCGCGCGGGATCGGCCGGTTCGCGGTGCGCGACATCTTGGCGTCGATGTCGCCTTCGAGCGCCATGTTGAGGGCCCCGGAGGCGCCGGCACCGACCGCGATGCAGAGCAGCGAGGTGATCGCCAGCACGGGATGGAAATGCCCGGGCGCCATCGCCATCCCGACCAGCGCAGTGAAGATCACCAGCGACATCACCCGGGGCTTGAGCAGCGCGAGATAGTCGCCAACCCCCGCTTCTGAGATGCGTGGATTGATGTCGATGGCGTTCTGGTCGAGGACGGACACTTAGATCTACTCGCTTCGTTATAGCGCCGCGGCGCCCGTCACGGGCGCCGCGGAAGATTGCCTATTGCACGCGGGGCAGCACTTCGAACTGGTGGAAGGGCGGCGGCGAGGGCAGCGTCCACTCCAGCGTGGTCGCGCCGGCACCCCAGGGGTTGTCGCCGGCCGGCACCTTGCGGGCGAAGGCGTCGATCACGCAGTAGAGGAAGATCAGCACGCCGAAGCCGGAGATGTAGGAGCCGACCGACGAGACCAGGTTCCAGCCCGCGAAGGCGTCGGGATAGTCGACGTAGCGGCGCGGCATGCCCGACAGGCCGAGGAAGTGCTGCGGGAAAAACACCAGGTTGACACCGATGAAGGTGACCCAGAAGTGCGCCTTGGCCAAAGTCTCGTTGTACATGTAGCCCGACATCTTCGGGAACCAGTAGTACCAGCCGGCGAAGATCGCGAACACCGCACCGAGCGACAGCACGTAGTGGAAGTGCGCGACGACGTAGTAGGTTTCCTGGAGCACGCGATCGACACCCGCGTTCGCCAGCACGACGCCAGTGACGCCGCCGATCGTGAACAGGAAGATGAAGCCCACCGCCCAGATCATCGGGGCGCGGAATTCGATCGAGCCGCCCCACATCGTGGCGACCCATGAGAAGATCTTCACGCCGGTCGGAACGGCGATGACCATCGTGGCCGCGACGAAGTAGGCCTGCGTCGCCGAGGACATGCCGACCGTGTACATGTGGTGCGCCCACACCACGAAGCCGATGCCGCCGATCGCGACCATGGCATAGGCCATGCCGAGATAGCCGAACACGGGCTTGCGCGAGAAGGTCGAGACGATCTGGCTGATCATACCGAAGCCGGGCAGGATCAGGATGTACACCTCGGGGTGACCGAAGAACCAGAACAGATGCTGGAACAGCACGGGGTCGCCGCCGCCGTCGGGTGCGAAGAACGTCGTGCCGAAATTGCGGTCGGTGAGCAGCATGGTGATCGCACCGGCGAGCACCGGCAGCGACAACAGCAGCAGGAACACCGTCACCAGGATCGACCACACGAACAGCGGCATCTTGTGCAGGGTCATGCCCGGCGCGCGCATGTTGAAGATGGTGGTGATGAAGTTGATGGCACCGAGGATCGACGAGGCGCCCGCCAGATGCAGCGACAGGATCGCGAAGTCGACGGCCGGGCCCGGATGGCCGGAGCTCGACAGCGGCACGTACATGGTCCAGCCGGCGCCGACGCCGTTGGCGCCCGGCTCGCCCTCGACGAAGGTCGACATCAGGAGCAGCGCGAAGGACGCCGGCAGCAGCCAGAACGAGATGTTGTTCATGCGCGGGAACGCCATGTCGGGCGCGCCGATCATCAGCGGCACGAACCAGTTGCCGAAGCCGCCGATCATCGCGGGCATCACCATGAAGAAGATCATGATCAGGCCGTGGGAGGTCACGAACACATTGTAGGTGTGCGTCTCGTGGAAGATCTGCACGCCCGGATACATCAGCTCGGCGCGGATCGCGATCGACATCAGGGCGCCGATGACGCCGGCGATGACCGCGAAGACGAGGTACATCGTGCCGATGTCCTTGTGGTTGGTCGAGTAGACGTAGCGCCGCCACCCGGTCGGATGGGCGTGCTCGTCATGTCCGTGGTCTTGCGCGTGATCGCCGTGTGCCGCTGCGCTCGTTGCCATTTTCAAATCCTGCCTTGCGTCCCATGCGGACCTTATGCGGTCCCGCCCTTTTTGTCGCTTTCAGTCCCCTTGAGCCGTCGCCCGGCGCTTACTGCGTCGGGCCGGCCGCGGAGGCGTAGGTGCTGGTGCCGCCGCTCGCAAATTTCTTCTTGGCCGCCTCGACCCAGGAGGCGAACTCCTGGTCGTTGACCACGCGGATCGCAATCGGCATGAAGGCGTGATCCTTGCCGCACAATTCCGAGCACTGGCCGTAATACATGCCGGTCTTGGTGGCCTTGAACCAGGTCTCGTTCAGCCGGCCCGGAATGGCGTCGATCTTGACGCCGAAAGCCGGCAGCGCGAAGGCGTGGATGACGTCCGCGCCCGTGGTCTGGACCCGAATCACCTTGTTGACCGGGACCACCATCTCGTTGTCGACGCCGAGCAGGCGGGGCTGCTTGTCCTGGGCCATCAGCGAGTCGAACTCGAACTTGCCGTTGTCGGGATAGGCGTAGGACCAGTACCACTGCTTGCCCGTCGCCTTGACGGTCAGGTCAGCCTTCGGAATGTCGAGCTGAAGGAACAGAAGCCGGAACGACGGCACCGAGATGCCGACCAGGATCAGCACCGGAACCAGCGTCCAGGCCACCTCGATCAGCGTGTTGTGAGTGGTCCGCGACGGCACCGGATTGGCCTTCGCGTTAAACTTGATGACCACGATCACCAGCAGTGCCAGAACGAACAGCGTGATCAGGGTGATCAGCACGAACAGGAAATTGTGGAACCAGACAATATTGTCCATCACCGGGGAACCGGACTGCTGCAGCGTCCACTCCCACGGCGCCGGCTGCCCGAGCTCGGCGAACGCCGCACCACCCGTACCCAGCGTGACGCCAGCCGCCACCAAGGCGATGGTGGCCAATCCCAGCAATTGCCGGCCCACCCGACCCATCGACATCCTCATGCCGTTCGCGCTCCCCTTACGAAATCACCCCAAGTGCATTCCCCTATTTCCGGGAAACGCTTATTCGATCCGCCAGTCCGACAAACCGCCACGCAAGAATACCTCTAAGAGGAATTGGGGCCAGATCGCTAGAACGCGAAATCAAGCCTCTCAAACCATAATTCTTGATCTATCGCAATGCAGTCTTGAGCTCGGTCTGTCAGCCATCACCGGCAAGATATTTCCCAGCAACATCAAACAAAAATACCGTTTGCCGGGATGCTGCGGCTTGACAGCGGAATTGCCCGCGGTAGGCACTGGCGGATGGCCGCGCAGGAGCCTGATTCGTGCCGGCGGCGGCGGCGCGAGGCGGCGCGGAATTTGCTTGGGAATCGCCTTCAAGACGCCGTCATTCCCGTATCAGTCCGCCAGATTGGCCTGCCAAGCGCGAGCGACCCAGGCGAGCAGAGGGACCGACCCGATGGGGCTTTCGAGATCGATGGCAAAGCCGGCTAGCGGCCTCCCGGCGCTGGCCGCCCTCCTGACCGCGATCGTCCTCCTGGCGCTCCCCGGCCTCGCCCATGCGCAGGGCGCGGTGCGCTCCGTCCATGGCGACTGGCAGATTCGCTGCGATACCCCGCCCGGCGCCCAGACCGAGCAATGCGCGCTGATCCAGAGCGTGGTGGCGGAAGACCGCTCCAATGCCGGCCTGACCGTGATCGTGCTGAAAACCGCCGACCAGAAGAGCCGCCTGATGCGCGTGGTGGCGCCGCTGGGTGTGCTGCTGCCCTCCGGCCTCGGACTCAAGCTCGACAACCAGGACGTCGGCCGCGCCGGTTTCGTCAGATGCCTGCCCAACGGCTGCGTGGCGGAAGTGGTGATGGACGACAAGCTGCTCGGCCAGCTGCGCAGCGCCAAGACCGCGACCTTCATCATCTTCGAGACCCCCGAAGAAGGCATCGGCTTCCCGCTCAGCCTGAACGGGCTCGGCGAGGGCTACGACAAGCTGCCGTAGCGGCCGATCGGGCACTGGTGAGCGATCCTATTGTTTCCGTAATGTGAGGCTTGGCGCCCTCGCGGAACCGGTCCGAAACCATTATCTTGCCCCACAGCCCCCGATAATGGACGGACTCATGACCAACCCTGCAACAACCTCCCTGCTCGACCGTGCCAATCTCGACCGCGACCAGGTTCGCAGCGAGGTCGCGCGCGGGCTTTCGGGCGCCGACGACGGCGAATTGTTCCTGGAATACAGCCAGACCGAAGCGCTGATGTTCGACAATGGGCGGCTGAAGCAGGCGACCTACGACACTTCGCAAGGGTTTGGCCTACGCGCCGTCAAGGACGATGCGGTTGGCTACGCCCATTCCTCCGACGTGTCGCTGCCGGCGCTGATTCGCGCCGCCGACGCGGTCGCCGCCGTGCGCGGCGGCTACTCCGGCAGCTTCGCCGCGCCGCCCCCGCACACCAATGTGCGGCTCTATGGCGACGACAATCCACTCGATGCGCCCGGCTTCGAGACCAAGGTCAAGCTGCTCGCCGAGATCGACGCTTACCTGCGCGACAAGGATCCGCGGGTGCGGCAGGTCAGCGTCAGCCTGGGCGCGACCTGGCAGGTCGTCGAGATCCTGCGGCCCGATGGCGAGAGCTATCGCGACATCCGTCCGCTGGTGCGCGTGAACATTTCCGTCGTCGCCGGCCAGGGTGACCGCCAGGAGAGCGGCAGCAAGGGCTATGGCGGCCGTGCCGGCTATGCCGAATTCATCGAGAGCAGATCCTGGCGCGAGGCCGCCGACGGCGCGCTGCGCGAGGCGCTGGTCAATCTGGAATCGATTCCAGCGCCGGCCGGCGAGATGGACGTCGTGCTGGGCGCCGGCTGGCCCGGCGTGATGCTGCATGAAGCGGTCGGCCATGGCCTGGAGGGCGACTTCAACCGCAAGAAGACCTCCGCCTTTGCCGGCCTGATGGGCCAGCAGGTCGCGGCCAAGGGCGTCACGGTCGTCGACGACGGCACCATCGCCTCGCGGCGCGGCTCGCTGTCGATCGACGACGAGGGCACGCCGACCAATCGCACCGTGCTAATCGAGGATGGCATCCTCGTCGGTTACATGCAGGACCGCCAGAACGCGCGCTTGATGAACATGAAGCCGACCGGCAACGGCCGTCGCCAGGGCTACGCCCATGTGCCGATGCCGCGCATGACCAACACCTACATGCTCGCGGGCGACCGCGATCCCGCCGAGATCCTCGCCTCGGTCAAGAACGGCGTGTTCGCCGCGAATTTCGGTGGCGGCCAGGTCGACATCACCTCAGGCAAATACGTGTTCCAGTGCACCGAGGCCTACAAGATCGAGAACGGCAAGATCGGCGCACCGCTGAAGGGCGCCATGCTGATCGGCAACGGGCCGACCGACCTGCATCGCATCCGCATGATCGGCAACGACCTTGCGCTCGATACCGGCATCGGGACCTGCGGCAAGAACGGTCAGGGCGTGCCGGTCGGCGTCGGCCAGCCATCGCTGCTGATGGAACGCATCACGGTGGGTGGAACGGGCGCATGAGCGTGGAAGACAAAGTGACTGTCACCCCCAAGCGGAAAAGCAGCGGCTGGGGTGGGCAACTCGTGCAGCTCGCCGGCATCGTCGCCGCGGTCTTCATCGCCAAGGGCGCGCTGGCCGAGCCGTTCTACGTGCCGTCGGGCTCGATGGAGCCGACGCTGCTGATCGGCGATGCGCTGCTCGCCTCGAAATTCCCCTATGGCTACGGCACCTCGTCGCTGCCGATTCAGATCAGCCTGCCCGAGAGCGGCCGGGTGTTCGCGGAGACGCCGAAGCTCGGCGACGTCGTCGTGTTCCGCTGGCCCGGCGATCGCTCGCAGGCCTGGGTCAAACGCGTCGTGGGACTGCCCGGCGATCGCATCCAGATGCGGCAGGGCCAGCTCTTCATCAACGACCGTCCCGCCGAACTGAAGCCCGACGGCGTCGGCGCCGCCGAGGACGATCGTGGCGGCAGCGAGCCTGCCTATCGCTATGTCGAGACGCTGCCGAACGGCGTCTCGCATTTGATCTTCAAGATGCGCGACAACGGCCCGCTCGACAACACGCCCGAAGTGACGGTGCCGGCCGGGCATCTCTTCGTGCTCGGCGACAACCGCGACAATTCCGCCGACAGCCGCGTGCCGCTGCGCGCCGGCGGCGTCGGCCTGTTGCCGATCGACAATCTGATCGGCCGTGCCGATGCCGTGCTCGGCTCCTGGGATCTCGGCATGCGCGGTCAGCCGGTGTGGACCTGGCTGTCCGGGTTCAGGCTGGCCCGGTTCTTCACCGCCGTGCATTGAGCGGAAGTCTCTCCCCTTCACGATGAACCGTGACGAATTCCTCGCGCTTGCCCTGAGAAATCCCGTCAACGCTGCGATTGCCGACGCCCTCGCGCAGCCTGCGCTGCCGGATGCCTGGCTGGTCGCAGGTTGCCTGGTGCAGACGGTATGGAACGTGCTCACCGGCCGTGCGATCAGTCACGGCATCGCCGACTACGACGTGTTCTACTTCGATCCCGATACGTCGTGGGAGGCGGAAGATGCAGTGATCCGCAGGCTGCACGCGCGGCTCGCGCATCTCGGCGCCAGGATCGAGATCCGCAACCAGGCGCGGGTGCATCTGTGGTACCCCGACAAGCATGGCTCGCCCTATCCGCCGCTGACGTGCTCGACGGACGGCATCGACCGTTTCCTCACGGAGAATACGCAACTGGGTATCCGACCCGCCGGCGGGAATTTCGACGTCTATGCGCCCCACGGGTTCGATGACGTCGCAAGGCTGATCGTAAGGCCCAACCGGGCGCCGAACTTCTCCGCCGCCAATTACGAGGCGAAAGCCGCGCGATGGAAGGCACTGTGGCCCGAGCTCACGGTGATTGCGGCAGAGTGAGCAAGACTCACTCCTGTCCCGGACAAGACGCGTCGCGAAGCGACGCGGCGCAGAGCCGGGACCCATCGTGCAGAGATTGCGGGACCGCAATGGGCCCCGGTTCAGCAGCGCATCACCCTGTCCGGGGCACGACTACGAGCATCACCGCACCACGCCCGACGTGAATCCGGCCTTGCGGCGCGGCGGCTTGATCTCCTTCTTCAGGAAACAGCGCGCCTCGCGCCCGACGTAGCCGGGGCGGGCATAAGTGAAGGCACGGCATTTGTTGTCGGCGGTGCAGGCGGCCTTGCAGGCCTCCACGCTTTCGCCGTCCTTGAGCTCGAAATTGCGCAAATCACCACCCGGGCGGTCGATCGACGTCTCGACGCCCTCGACGCGCGGCTCGATCACGCCGGCGCCGCGCACCCCGGAGATGCAGCAACTTCCCGGCACGCGCGGCGGCACGGTGTTCTTCAACCAGCAGACCGCCGAGCCGCCTTCGACGTCGGGATAGCTGAAGCTCCAGGAGCGGCAGCGGCGGTCGCGCTCGCACAGCAGCGCACAATCCTCCGGATCGCCCGAGGTGACCGGCGTGCTGAAATAGTCGCCGCCGGGCCTGTCGAATGCTGTCTGCGCGCGCGCGGGCACGCTCGCAAGCGCGAGCAAAAGCAGCGCGGCACAAGCCAAGAGGCGTGCCATGACGGCCCCAGGCGGGCGGCCCTTCACCATCGGAACAGCTTTCGAGTTATTGAGGACGCTCAGGTTTTCCGGCCCGATCATTTGATCGCCGCAAACCTGTACGGGCGATGAACGGCTCGGATCCGGTCGCTCGCCTATGACTCTAGAAAGCGTACTCCGCGTAGACCGGTTCCACCGAGCCCTTCCAGGGACCGTTGAACTTCTCCAGCATCTCCTCCGCCGGCGTCCGGCCGGAATCGATGATGCGATCGAGCGGCTCCAGATGGCGGGTCTCGTCGCGGCCAAGCTGGTCGATCCGGCCGCGCCGGCGCAAGCCGGCATGTGCCAGAACGAGGCACTCCTTGGCGATCTCGAACAGATAGCGGTCCTTGATTCGCGCCTTGAAGCCGAACCGCGGCACGTCATCGCGCAGGGCCTGACGCTCATGCGCGGTCCAGTGCTTCACCATGTCCCAGGCGGCGTCGAGCGAAACGTCGTCGTAGAGCAGCCCGACCCAGAACGCCGGCAGCGCCGGCAAGCGGCCCCACGGACCGCCGTCGGAGCCCCGCATCTCGAGATAGCGCTTGAGCCGCACTTCCGGGAAGATCGTCGAGAGATGGTTGGCCCAGTCCGACAGCGTCGGACGCTCGCCGGGAAGATTGTTATTGCGGCCCTCGAAGAACGCGCGGAACGAGGAGCCCGACACGTCGATGTATTCCTCGCCGCGCTTGACGAAATACATGGGCACGTCGAGCGCGTAGTCGACATAGCGCTCGAACCCCATGCCGTCCTCGAAGGCCCACGGCATCATGCCCGAGCGCGCGTTGTCGGTATCGCGCCAGATCTCGGACCGGAAAGACAGGAAGCCATTCGGCTTGCCCTCGGTGAACGGCGAATTGGCGAACAGCGCCGTCGCGACCGGCTGGAGCGCGAGCGAGACGCGCAGCTTCTTGACCATGTCGGCTTCGGAGGAGAAGTCGAGATTGGTCTGCACGGTACAGGTCCGGTACATCATGTCGAGGCCGTACTGACCGACCTTCGGCATGTAGTTGGTCATGATCTTGTAGCGGCCCTTGGGCATCACCGGGATATCGGCGCGCGACCAGGACGGCGTCATGCCGAGCCCGAGGAAGCCGATGCCGAGCGGCGTTGCGATCTCGCGCACCTGTGCCAGATGCGCCATCAACTCGCCCTGGGTCTGGTGCACATTCTCGACCGGCGCGCCGGACAGCTCGAACTGTCCGCCGGGCTCGAGCGAGATCGCGCCGCCACCGGTGACGTCGTAGAGGCCGATGATGTTGCCCTGCTCCATGATCGGCTCCCAGCCGAGCAGGAGCTTCATGCCTTCGAGCAGCGCGCCGATGCCGCGTGCACCTTCGTACGGCACCGGATGGTGGCCTTCGAGCGTGAACGGCGTCTTCTCGTGCTCGGTGCCCATGCGGAATTCGGACGGGTGCTTGCAGCCGGCCTCGAACCACGCGACGAGTTCGTCGCGTGATTGCAGCGGCGTCATATCGATCTGGTCTCGCGCCATATCAAACTCTAATCAAAAGGCGCTTCGACCGAACGCGCGCGGTGACAGGGATGGCCCGCGAACCCACCGGTTGCGCGGACGAGCGGTTTGCCGCGCGATCATCGCGACGGCATGCTTTCGTTGACGCCCGCGGGCGGCAGTTTCACCTCGCCGCACGAGCAGCCCAGGCGATCGAGCAGATTGCTGAGCTTGACGGCGTCGGCATCGGACAGTTTCGAGCCGACATATTTCTCGATCGCAGCCGAATAGGCGCCCCACATCCGCTTCTGCAACTCGCGGCCGGCTTCCGTGATCTCGACGAACTGGCCGCGCTTGTCGATCTTGCATTCGCGCCGCGAGGCTAGGCCCTCGTCGACCAGGCGGTCGATCAGCCGCGAGGTGGAATATTGCGGGATCAGCATCTGCCGCTCGAGTTCGACCGGCCGCAGCTCGCCCGAGGGCGCCCGCGACAATTCGAGCAGCGCATCATACCAGGCCAGCGGTGGGAAGCCGGCCTTCTTCAAGTCCTGCTCGACGCAATCGAGCACGCGGCTCTGCACCCGCATCAGGCGGATCCAGGCGGCTGTTGCCTCGGTCGATGGTTTGCGTTTCATGGTCCCGCTCAAGTTCGTCGCCCGTCTCTTACTCCATTTGATGCACCTGCATCAATCTTGACTATTTCAAGCAGGTGCATGTAGTTGCTCTTTCGGCCGAACCAAGCATCAGGCGGAATTCCGCGAAACCGCAGGATTCGACCGGTGCCTGCTCGCCATCCCCATGGCCCTCCTGTCGGCCGGCCTGCCCTATGAGATGGTCGAGGTCGAATCGGCGCCAGGAAGCTCGAAAATGGGCGAGGACTATCTGAAGCTGACCCCTGGGGGCTAGGCCCTGCGCCGGGCCTCGACAGCGGCGAGATCGTGACCGAAGGCCCGGTGATTGTCCAGAAGATCGCCGTCAGGCCTCGCCCGAGGCGCTGGCGCCAGCCCGCGACAGTTCCGAGCACCACAAGCTGAAATTCCTCACCTCCGAGCTGCGCGGGAGCTTTGGTCCGCCGTTCACCGAGCAGGACAGGCGAAGCGACGAAGACTGGGATCGATGATCCGGCGCTCTGCTTGCGCCATTCGCTGAATCCGAAGATTCGCGATGCGCTGACTGCAATTTTACGAGCATTGTCAGGGTTAACAATAACTCTGCGTTGTGCACTCCGCGGCCGTCACCATCCTTGTGAGAGCACTCCACTTGGCTCAGCTTCAGCGCGGGAACACGACGCAGACCACTGGACTGGACCGGGAAGCTATTGTGACGGCTGTACTCCTTCTCCTGCTCGCGAGCGCAATCACTGGCCTTGCGACGGGGCTCATCTTCCGAGTCTGGACTCTGCTGCTGGTCTCGCCGGCGACCGCGATCGTTACAGCAACGGTCCTTCAGAGCTCAGGCTTTGGATTTTGGACGGGCGTTCCGATCGTCGTCGGCTGCCTGATTGCCGGCCAGCTCGCCTATTTGGCGGCGACGTTCTACCTGTACAGGGGCGAGCTCTCAATGCAGGACGACATCGACGGCGAACCAGGCAAGCACGGCCATCGCGATATCGAGAAGGAGAACGAGTAGGACCAGGCCGAACCACGAGGGAATTTTTCTGCGCCGCCGGAGGAGCCCGCGGCGGCGCCACGACCGACCCACAAGCAGCAGGGGGGCGTATCTTACCGCAACGCCGGCTGCGCTGTCTTGAGACACGGTGGGGATCATTGCGGGACACCTTCAATGCCAATGGGCCATCCGGGGAAACATCAGCAAGAGCGGTGCCAGGGCGGAGCGTGGCTGCGGCAGGATTCTGGCGTGGATGATCCAGCCTTTTTCATCGTGAACCATGTGATCGGCGACGACGTCGAAGGATCATCTCCTGGAGACAGTTGCCTCATGAACATGATCGTCCTCATGACCGCCGGCGCGCCGCTCGCGATTCTCGGCTTGTCGACGCCGGTCGCGCCGCAGCGCGATTGCATCTTCATGATCCATCCACAGACCACCGCGGCCGTGTTCGAGAGTAGGGAAGGAAAGATCGTCTTTCCGGACCGGCCGACCGAATATCGGTGCAGCTACGCCAGGACGAAGCGCGGCGCAGACATCGCTTTCACCAACCAGAATGGCTGGCGTTTTGAAGTGCGCATCGGCCGCGGCGACGAAGGCAGCTGGACGGCCAGTCTCGCCGGCGAGACCGTATCGGGGCGCGCATTCTCGCCGTTCGGCGACGGAAAATAAAAAGGCCGGATCAATGATCCGGCCTTTTGGCTCTGCGTGCCCGGATTTCGCTCACGCTCCATCCGGGCTACAGGTCTCTCTCAGGCCGCCGCCTTCTTCGGCGCGAAGCGGCCGTAGAAGGTCTCGCCCTTCGCAGCCATCTCCTCGAGCAGCTTCGGCGGGGTGAAGCGCGAGCCGTATTTCGCCTCGAGCTTGCGGCAGAGCTCGACGAACTTCTTCGTGCCCATGAAGTCGATGTAGGACAGCGTGCCGCCGGTGAACGGCGCGAAACCGAAACCGAGGATCGAGCCGACATCCGCCTCGCGTGGATCAGTGATGACGTGGTCCTCCACCGTGCGCGCGGCCTCCACCGCCTGCACCACCAGGAAGCGCTGCTTCAGCTCCTCGATGTCGAGCGTGTCAGGGTCGAGCTGCTTCGGCTGCAGCGCTGACAAGCCCGGCCACAGGCTCTTCTGGCCTTTGCCCTTCTCGGGGTAATCGTAGAAGCCCTTGCTGTTCTTGCGGCCGAGGCGGCCCTGCTTCTCGACCATCTCCACCATCAGCTTCTTCTGATCGGGATTGATGGCGTTGGGGCCGAGATCGGCCTCCGTCGCCTTCATGATCTTGAGGCCGAGGTCGAGCGCAACTTCGTCCGAGAGCGAGAGCGGGCCGACCGGCATGCCGGCCATCTTGGCGCAGTTCTCGATCATCGCCGGCGGCACGCCTTCCAGGAACATCTCGTTGCCTTCGGCGACGTAGCGGCCGACGCAGCGGTTGGCGAAGAAGCCGCGAGAGTCGTTCACGACGATCGGCGTCTTGCCGATCTGCCGGACGTAGTCGAGCGCGGTCGCAAGCGCGAGATCGCCGGTGTTCTTGCCCTTGATGATCTCGACCAGCATCATCTTCTCGACCGGAGAGAAGAAGTGGATGCCGACGAACTTGCCCTGGTCCTTGAAGCCCTCGGCCAGCGAGGTGATCGGCAGGGTCGAGGTGTTCGAGGCGAAGATCACGTCCGGCTTGAGATATTGCTGCGCCTTGGCGAAGGTCTCGGCCTTCACCTTGCGGTCCTCGAACACGGCCTCGATGACGAGGTCGACGTCCTTCAGCGCGGCATAGTCCGCGGTCGGCGTGATGCGCGCGAGCAGCGCTTCGGCATCCCCGGGCTTGGCGCGGCCCTTCTTGATCTGCTCTTCGATCACCTTCTGCGCATGCGCCTTGCCCTTGTCGGCGCTCTCCTGGTCGCGGTCGATCAGGACGACGTCGAGACCGGCGCGGGCCGAGACATAGCCGACGCTGGCGCCCATGAAGCCGGCGCCGATGACGGCGATTTTCTTCACCTTGGTCGGCGGCACGTCCTTCGGGCGGCGGGCGCCCTTGTTCAATTCCTGCATCGACAGGAACAGGCTGCGGATCATCGCGGCCGCTTCCTTCGAGCGCAGCACCGAGGCGAAGTAGCGCGACTCCACGCGCAGCGCGGCGTCGATCGGCAGCTGCAGGCCCTCATAGACGCAGCTCATGATCGCACGCGCCGCCGGATAATTGTCGTAGGTCTCGCGGCGGTAGATCGCGTTGCCGGCCGGGAACATCATCATGCCGGCCTTGGAGAACACCGGACCGCCCGGAAGCTTGAAGCCCTTCTCGTCCCAGGGCGCGACGGCCTTGCCGCCGCCCTTGATCCAGTCCTTCGCCGCCTTGACGAGGTCGGCGGCGGGCACCACGGCGTGAATGAGGTTCAGCGCCTTAGCCTTCTCGACCGTGACGGGATCGCCCTTGAGCAGGATCGTCATCGCATCCTGCGGCGGCACCAGGCGCGGCACACGCTGCGTTCCGCCGGCACCGGGGAACAGGCCGACCTTGACCTCGGGCAGGCCGAGGCGGGTCTTGGGATTCTCAGCGGCGACGCGATAGTGGCAGCACAGCGTGATCTCGAAGCCACCGCCGAGCGCGAGGCCGTTGATCGCGGCCGCCCACGGCTTGCCCGACGTCTCGATCGAACGCAGCACCAGCGAGAAGCGGCGGCTCTGGTCGAACAGCATCTGGTTCGCCGCGGTCTCGCCCTGCTCCTTGAAGACCTTCGCATAGGCCTGGTTCATGCCTTCGAGCATCGACAGGTCGGCGCCTGCACAGAACGCCTCTTTCGCGGAGGTGATGACGACACCCTTCACCGCGGCGTCTGCCGTCGTTTCCTTCACGATCGCCTCGAGCTCATTGGTCGAGGTCTCGTCGAGCACGTTCATCGAACGGCCCGGGATGTCCCAGGTGACGAGCGCGATGCCGTCTGCGTCGGTCTCAACCTTGAAATTCTTGTAGGCCATGCTGGTTGCTCCTCGGTGCCGCAGCCGATCTCAGGCGCGGCGGTTGATGGGGGTCTCGTCTTGCCCTCTCCCCTTGTGGGAGAGGGTCCGAGCGAAGCGAGGGGGTGAGGGGTCTGCATCCGCGGAGACAGACCCCTCACCCGGCCCGAACCCGCTTCGCGTGTTCGCGCCACCCTCTCCCACAAGGGGAGAGGGGAAGAAGTTACACCCGCTCGATGATGGTCGCGGTGCCCATGCCGCCGCCGATGCACAGCGTGACAAGGGCGGTGGATTTGTTGGTGCGCTCGAGCTCGTCGAGCACGGTGCCGAGGATCATCGCGCCGGTGGCCCCGAGCGGATGGCCGAGCGCGATGGCACCACCATTGACGTTGATCTTGGCGCTGTCGATGTCGAAGGCCTGGATGTAGCGCAGCACGACGGAGGCGAAGGCCTCGTTGAGCTCGAACAGGTCGATGTCGGACTTCTTCATGCCCGAGCGCGCAAACAGCTTTTCGGTGACGTCGACCGGACCGGTCAGCATCATCGCCGGCTCGGAGCCGATGTTGGCAAAGGCGCGAATCTTCGCGCGCGGCTTCATGCCGTACTTCGCACCCGCTTCCTTGCTGCCGAGCAGCACGGCGCCGGCACCGTCGACGATGCCCGACGAATTGCCGGCGTGATGCACGTAGTTGACGCGCTCGATCTCGGGATGCGACTGCACCGCGACACCGTCGAAGCCGCCCATCTGCGCCATCATGGTGAACGACGGCTGCAGCTGCGCCAGCGACTGCATCGTGGTCGAGGGACGCATGTGCTCGTCCTTGGCGAGGATGGTGAGGCCGTTGATGTCCTTCACCGGCACGACCGACTTGTCGAAGCGCCCCTCGTCCCAGGCCTTGGCCGCGCGCTGCTGGCTTTGCACGGCGTAGGCGTCGACGTCGTCACGCGAGAAACCGTATTTGGTCGCGATCAGATCGGCCGAGACGCCCTGCGGCATGAAATAGGCCGGCACCGCGATCGAGGGATCCATCGGCCATGCGCCGCCGGAGGCGCCGATGCCGACGCGGCTCATGGATTCGGCGCCGCCACCGATCACCAGTTCATGCTGGCCGCTCATGATCTGCGCCGCAGCGAAGTTCACAGCATCGAGGCCGGAGGCGCAGAACCGGCTGATCTGCACGCCGGGAACGGCGTCGCCGAGGCCCGCCTTGAGCGCGGCGAAGCGCGCGATGTCGGATCCGGCTTCACCGACGGGATCGACCACGCCGAGGATGACGTCGTCGACGGAATCTTCCGGAAGATTGTTGCGGTCCTTCAGCGCCTTCAGCGGCACGGTGGCGAGCGCGAGCGCCGTGACCTCGTGCAGCGCGCCGTCCGCCTTGCCGCGGCCGCGCGGGGTGCGAACGTGGTCGTAGATGAATGCCTCAGGCATGACGCCCTCCTGATGTGATGTTTGAAAGCTATTGGGAAACGGCGGCGGGAGCAGGCCTCAGAAAGCTTCCGCCGGCAATTCCATGATGGTGGCGCATCCGGCCTGGATGCGCGCGAGATTGGCCGCGGTCTCCGGCAGCATCCGCTCCATGAAGAAACGGCCGGTGACCAGCTTGGTCGAGAGATAGGGCGTCGCCCCGCTCTCGGCAATCTTGGCATTCGTCACCTTGGCCATCTTCGCCCACATATAGCCGAGCGCGACGAAGCCGAAGAGATGCAGGTAGTCGGTTGCGGCAGCGCCGGCATTGTCCGGCTTCGCCATCGCATTCTGCATCAGCCACGTCGTGGCCTGCTGGAGGTGGCCGAGCGAGGTGGAGAGCGGCGTGATGAAGGGCTTCAGTGCCTCGTCGCCGCCATTCTCCTTGGCGAAGGCCATCACCTCGCCGAAGAAGGCCATGATGGCGCGGCCGCCGTCGCGCGGCAGCTTGCGACCGACGAGGTCGAGCGCCTGGATGCCGTTGGCGCCTTCGTAGATCATGGCGATACGCGCATCGCGCACGAACTGCTCCATGCCCTGCTCGGCGATATAGCCGTGTCCGCCATACATCTGCTGCGCCTGCACCGCGTTGGCGAAGCCGTAGTCGGTGAGGAAGCCCTTCAGCACCGGCGTCATCAGGCCCATATGGTCGTCCGCGGCCTGGCGGTCCTTGGGATCCTCGGAGCGGTGGGCGACGTCGCTCTTCAGCGCGGTCCAGATCACGAAGGCGCGCGCGGCCTCGTTGAATGCGCGGATCGACAGCAGCGTGCGGCGCACGTCGGGATGCACGATGATCGGATCGGCCGGCTTGTCCGGCGCCTTGACGCCGGTGAGGGAACGGCCCTGGATGCGCTCGCGGGCATAGGCGACGGCGTTCTGATAGGCGACCTCGGACTGCGCGAGGCCCTGCACGGCGACGCCGAGACGGGCCTCGTTCATCATCACGAACATGCCCTGCATGCCCTTGTTCTCTTCGCCGATCAGCCAGCCGGTGGCGTTGTCGTAGTTCATCACGCAGGTGGAATTGCCGTGGATGCCCATCTTGTGCTCGATCGAGCCGCAGACGACGCCGTTGCGCTGCCCGATCGAACCATCGGCGTTCACCAGGAATTTCGGCACCACGAACAGCGACACGCCCTTGATGCCGGCCGGCGCGCCCTCGATGCGGGCGAGCACGAGATGGATGATGTTGTCGGCGAGATCGTGCTCGCCGGCCGAGATGAAGATCTTGGTGCCCGTGATCCTGAAGCTGCCGTCCGCCTGGCGCACCGCCTTGGTGCGGAGCATGCCGAGGTCGGTGCCGCAATGCGGCTCGGTGAGGTTCATGGTGCCGGTCCATTCGCCGGCCACCATCTTCGGGACGTAGATCTTCTTCTGCTCGGGCGTGCCGTGCACCAGCAGCGCCGCGGTCGCGCCCATGGTCAGACCGCCATACATCGAGAACGCCATGTTGGCGGAGATCTGGAATTCGTTGACCGCCTGGCTCAGCGTCACCGGAAGGCCCTGGCCGCCATATTCGGTCGGCGCCGACAGGCCGAGCCAGCCGCCCTCGACGACCTGCTTGAACGCTTCCTTGAAGCCTTTCGGCGTGGTGACGCTGCCGTCGTCGGCGCGCTTGCAGCCTTCGAGATCACCCACGCGATTCAGCGGCTGCAGCACCTCTTCGGCGAGCTTGGCGGCTTCGCCGAGGATCGCCTCGCGCACGTCGCTCGACGCATCGGAGAAGCCCGGCAGATTGTCGTAGCGGTCGATCTGGAAGACGTCGTTGAGCAGGAAGTTCACGTCTTCGACGGGGGCTTTATAGATCGGCATGGGGTTCTCCCGGCATGGGCCTTGAAATGATGTTCGTGCGGTTCCTGCGGCGCGTTCGCCCGCGAGCTTAGCGGGTTCGGCAACTCAGGGCAGTATCATGATTGGGCAGCCAGCTGCTCCGCCATCAGACGGTGCAGCATGTTGATCGCCTTGAGCGGACGCACCATCACCTTGAAGTGCGTGATGCGTCCCTCGCCGTCGAAGCTGATGATGTCGACGCCGTTGATCTCGATGCCGTCGATCATGGTCTTGAATTCGAGCACGGCGCCGCGCTCGTTCCTCCACTCACCCACATAGGTGAAGGTCGGACCGCCGAGCACCTGTTCGGCACTGGAGAGATATTTGAAGGTGATGTCGCGGCCGCGCTGCGGCGTGTGAACGACGGGGCTTTCGAACACGGCATCGGGGTGCAGAAGATCCCAGAGCGCGGTGCGGTCATGAGACTTCATGTAGGCGTACCAGGAATCGAGGCCGGTCATTCTCGGGTGCCTCCCTAAAGGGCTTTCCAGGAGCCTTGGCAAAAAACGCGAAAACAACCCCATGCACAGTAGCGAAAGGGTTGATTCCGCTGGGTTTTCAGGACGGGTCTTTCGCCCGGCCCTTCAGCCGCCTCATATGCACATTGACGCATATGCGCCGATGCGCATAAAGTCAAGCCACAAGGTCGAAAACAGGAGACCGGTCATGGCACTGGGCGACGCGATCCTCGCATGCCTGACGGAACGTCCGATGACGGGCTACGAGCTCGCCAAGACGTTCGATTCCTCGATCGGCTTCTTCTGGAAGGCCGACCACCAGCAGATCTACCGCGAACTCTCCAAGCTGCGCGACCGCGGCTACATCCAGGGCCGCGAGGTCGTGCAATCAGGCAAGCCCAACAAGCTGGTTTATACGCTCACTCCGGAGGGCCGAACAGCGCTGCGGCACTGGGCCGCGCGGCCAAGCACGCCGGCCTCGACCAAGGACGACCTCCTGGTCCGCCTCCATGCGCTCGACAGCATCGACATCGAGCCGCTGCGCGCCGATTTGATGGCCCGGCTCGAGCACCACCGCGACCGCCACGCCAATTACGAGCGCATCCTGAAGAAGCGCTTTCCGGACGGCACGGCAGAGGGCAAGCTCGACCTCGGCAACCTGCTCCTGCTCCGCCTGGGGGCCCGGCACGAGCAGATGGTGGCCGACTTCTGCGAGGAAGCGCTCGAGGCGCTGTCGGCGATGAGCGGCAAGGCCACCGTGGTGCCGATCGAGGATGGCAAGCGCGAGAAGGGCTGAGGGGCCGAGCCCGACCAAGAATTGGTGCCCCGCCCTTGAAAATCATTTCGACACTTGTCATATTTTGAGCGACAAGTGGCGAGACTGATGCTGATGGACGAACTTGCTCAATCCCCTGAAATTGCCCGGCTGGCGGCCGTCACACGGCTTCTCGGGGGAACTTCCACCTTTCGGAAGATGCCCAAGAGCCCACTAGAGGCTCACGAAATTCTCGTGAGTGGCCTCCCATCCAAGGCGCTGGTGTATCTGGTCGCAAATTTCGCATTTCTCCGCTGGGACGATTCTTTCGCCAAGGCGATCGGAATGAGCCATAGAACCTACCAGCGGCACACGGCTGAAAATATCCGGCAGCTCAGCCCTGAACAGAGCGGGCGCGCGTGGAAGCTCGCAGAAATATTGGCGAAAGCCACTTCGGTCCTCGGATCGAAGGAGGAGGCTGAGCAGTGGCTGGAGCGCCCGGCCATTGGCCTCGATCAACGCAAGCCGATTGATCTGTTAGCCACACCTGCCGGGGTTGAACTCGTCGAGGATTTTCTCGCACGGCTTGAGTATGGCGTTTACGCGTGACACCGCTCCCCGCATCGCTCGGCGGCTCCGAGCTGGTGGCTTGGCGTCTGGATCAATCCAAATATGCTGCGACCTGGGACAGTGGAGAGGGCGCGTTTCTCGTCGGAGGCCGCTGGAACAGCAAAGGAGTTCGCACGGTTTACTGTTCGATCGATCCCGCGACGGCGATTCTGGAGGTCGCCGTTCATAAGGGATTTCGCGCGTTGGACATGGTGTCCCATGTGATCACGGCCACAGCGATCGATCCAGCGGGTGTATTCGTCGTCGAGCCCAATACCGTTCCAAATCCCAACTGGCTGAGGCCGGGGATACCGAGCGCCGGCCAGCAGGCATTCGGGGATGAGCTGCTTGCGAAACACAGGTTCATCGTGATTCCGAGCGTGGTCTCGACGGCGAGCTGGAATTTGATCTTCACGGCCGCAAATGCGGCGGGCGCCTACAAGCTGAGATCTCAGGAGCCATTCGCACTGGACACGCGCTTGCACCCGCCAGGTCGCTAAGCCGCGCTCGAGGCGCTGTCGGCGATGAGTGGCAAGGCCACGGTAGTGCCGCTGGCGGATGGGAAGCGCGGGAAGGGCTAGGTTCGGCCTCGGCGGTGCCCACATCTCTCGCTTGCGAGAGCTTTGCAAAATGGGGCGGAACTAGAGCGATGTTCTGCAAACGAATCTGGTCAGTTCTCGTTTCGATTCCGGTGCATTCGGTTTCGTTCCGAATTATGCAAAGCGCTCGCTTGCAGGACAGGTCGCGCCGAAGGCGCGGGTGAGCGCTTTCTCCTCTTCGGGGTTCTCGATTGCGGAAGCACTCTCTCCCCCAACCCTCTCCCGCAAGCGGAGCGCACCTTGTTCCGGGGCTCGCTGTTCCGCCCAACTTTAAGACAGCGGCGCCGCATTCCTTAACTCGTTATTTACCGTAACAGGAAAAAGTCGGTTTTCGAGGCAGACGACCCGCGCCAAATTCGATTGTCTTTGCAACCGGGGCGCGTGGGGAGGCTGGAGGCGCCGGGTGGGGCGCCGGAGTCGGAACCGGACAGAGTCATGAATTCGCGCGTATCGTGGAGTGTTGACGGCATCGATCCATCCGTCCGGGAGCGGGCCGAAGCTGCTGCGCGCAGAGCCGGCATGTCACTCAACGATTGGCTGAGCTCCACGCTCGGCGAGACGGCCCCGCCGAACTTTCGCGCAGCCTACGACCAGCGTCCGCAGCACATGCCGAGCCAAGGCCCCAGTCAGGAGAGCCGCGAAGTCGCGGACATCCACCAGCGGCTCGACGCGATCACCCAGCAGATCGAACGGATTTCCAAGCCCGCCCCGCGCCAGGACTCTTCAAGACCAGACGTCTCGCGCGAGCAGGGCGTCGCGCGTCAGCTCAACGATGCGATCTCGCGGCTCGATGCGCGCCTGTCGCAAATCTCCCGCCCGCAGCGGCAGCCGCAGCCCCCCCGCCCCGCCCCGGCCGACACGCGCCAGCGCCAGGATGCGGTCGAGCGCGCGGCCGCGCAGGTCTATCGCAGCTCACCACCCCTGAGCCCGGCTTCGTTCGACGTCGCGGTCGCCGAGATCACCGCGCGCCAGAGCGAGCTCGACGGCTTTGCGCCCAGGCAGATGCCGCCGCGTGCCGCGCCTTCGCTTGCGCCCGCCGCTCCTTACGCACCGCCCATGGCCCCGCCGGCGCCTGCCTACGCGCCGCCGCCACCGCAGCCGGGGCCGGATTTTTCATCGCTCGAGCGCCACCTGCTCAAGATCACGAGCCAGATCGAGTCGCTGCAGCGTCCCGACAATACCGAGCAGGCGATCAACGCCTTCCGCAGCGAGCTTGCCGAAATCCGTGCCGCCATCACCGAGGCGATGCCGCGCCGCGCGATCGAATCGATCGAGAACGAGATCCGCTCGCTGCACCGTCGCATCGACGAGACACGGTCCAACGGCACCGACGGCCAGGTCCTCTCCGGCATCGAGCATGCGCTGTCCGACATCAAGCAGGTGCTGCGCACGCTGACGCCGGCCGAGCAGCTCACCGGCTACGACGAGGCGATCCGCAATCTCGGCGCCAAGCTCGATCTGATCCTGCGCGCCAATGACGATCCCTCGACAGTGCAGCAGCTCGAAGGCGCGATCTCGGCGCTGCGCGGCATCGTCTCGAACGTGGCCTCCAACGAGGCGCTGGCACGGCTTTCCGAGGACGTGCAGCTGCTGTCGTCCAAGGTCGACCAGGTCACCCGCGCCTCCGGCCACGGCGACAGCTTCGCGGTGCTGGAGCAGCGCATCGCCGCGCTCACCGCCGCGCTCGAAACCCGCGAACGGCCTCAGCCATCCGAGAGCACCGAGCACCTCGAAGCCGCGATCCGCGCGCTGTCGGACCGTTTCGACCGCATGCAGGTCGGCAGCGATTCCGCGTCCACCTTCGCGCATCTCGAACAGCGCGTCTCCTATCTGCTGGAACGGATCGAAGCCGCCTCCGATCCGCACAACGGCAATCTGAGCCGCGTCGAGGACGGGCTGCACGACATCCTGCGCCACCTGGAGCGGCAGCAGGCGACCTATGCCGCGCTGGCCGAGAGCCGCAACTCCGCACCGCTCGCAGATTCCGGCATGGTCGATCTCGTCAAGCGCGAGCTCTCCGACATCCGCTTCAGCCAGGCCGAGACCACCCGGCACACCCAGGACTCGCTCGAGGCCGTCCACAGCGCGCTCGGCCACGTCGTCGATCGCCTCTCGATGATCGAGGGCGATCTGCGCGCGGTGCGCACCGTGCCGGCGCCGCAGCCGATGCCGATGGCCGCTCCGATGGAGCCGGCGCCGATGGCGCGCGAGCCGCGGCCACAACCGCAGCAGCCGAAATACGATCCGAAGCCCGAGCTGCCCAATCCCGCCGCCACGCAGGGTGCGCAAGCCGCCTTCGTCGCCGCGCCGCGCGAATTCCACGCAGCCGCGCCCGTTGCGCCGCCGCCGGTGCCGGCGGCACCGCAAGTCGCACCACCCTTGCCGCCGCGTGCGATCAGCGAAATCCTGGAGCCGCACACCGCGCCCGCGCGGACCGCGCTCGCGCCGGAATTGCCACCGGATCATCCGCTCGAGCCGGGCACACGGCCGGGCGGACGCCTCGCCACGCCGTCGGAGCGCATCGCCGCCTCCGAGAGCGCGATCAGCGGAATTGCCACCGCGCCGAAAGAGCCGGTGTCGTCGTCGAGCTTCATCGCGGCCGCACGCCGCGCCGCGCAAGCCGCCGCCGCGCAGCCGGAAAAGACCGGCCGCGCCGCCAAGGCAGGGGCCGACCGATCCAAGAACAAGGACCAGGGCAAGGACGGCGGTTCGACCATCACTTCGAAGATCCGCTCGCTGCTGGTCGGCGCAAGCGTGGTCGTAATCGTGCTCGGCACCTTCAAGATGGCGATGAACCTGCTCGAAGGCGGCAGCCCGCCGCCGGCGCCGCAGGCCATGGACGATACGTCCGGCCAGCCGGCGCCGCTGGCCCCGCCGCCCCCGGTCGAGACCAAGCCCGCCACGCCCGAGCAGATCACGCCTTCGATGACGTCGCCGACGCCGATCGGACGGCAATCCCAGATCAATGCCGCGCCGGCGCCCGCCGCCATTCCGGGCAACTCGGCCTCCGTCGAGATCCCGCCGGCGCCTGCCGCGGCCCCGCCACCGGCCTCCAGCGACGTCACCGGCGCGCTGTCAGGCACCAGCCGCGCCAAGCTCGGCCTCGTCCAGGTGCCGCCGAGCGAGAGATTGCCTGACGGCATCGGCGGCCCGGCCTTGCGCACCGCCGCGATGAAGGGCGATGCAACCGCGGCCTACGAGATCGGCGTGCGCTTTGCCGAAGGAAAGGGCGTTGCCACGAACTACGACGAAGCGGCGAAGTGGTACGACCGCGCGGCGCAGGCCGGCGTGGTGCCCGCGATCTTCCGCCTCGGCACGCTCTACGAAAAGGGCCTTGGCGTGAAGAAGGACGCCGACATCGCCCGCCGCTACTACACCCAGGCCGCCGAGCGCGGCAACGCCAAGGCGATGCACAATCTCGCGGTGCTCGACGCCGACGGCGGTGGGCGCGGCGCCAATTACAGGAGCGCGGCGCAGTGGTTCCGCAAGGCGGCCGATCGCGGCGTCGCCGACAGCCAGTTCAACCTCGGCATCCTCTATGCTCGCGGCATCGGCGTCGAGCAGAACCTCGCCGAATCCTACAAATGGTTCAGCCTGGCGGCCGCGCAGGGCGATGCGGACGCGGCCGGCAAGCGCGACGACGTCGCCAAGCGCCTCGACCCGCAATCGCTCGCCGCCGCCAAGCTCGCGATCCAGACTTTCAGCCCCGAGCCGCAGCCCGACGATGCCGTCAATGTCGCAGCGCCCGCCGGCGGCTGGGACACCGCGTCGCAGGCAAGCGCAAAGCCGGCGCCGAAGGCCGTCGCGACCAAGCGCTCGGCTTCGGCCGCGAATTGAGCCGCATAGTAACGAGATCGAACCAAGCCAGCCACGGACTCGGTGCACCTCGCCCGCGTGCGGGAGAGGTCGGCGCGTAGCGCCGGGTGGGGATTTTCTCCTCTTGAACAGTCGTTCCTGGCGGAGCCTGAGCGCGCGCCTCGTCCTTCGAGACGACCGCTTCGCGGTCTCCTCAGGATGAGGCTAAGTGGCACCGGTGCCCGCTGAAACTGCTGCCGCGCACTTAGCCCTCATCCTGAGGGCCCGCCAAAGGCGGGCGTCTCGAAGGATGGCCACAGGGGAAGGCTCTCAAATGCGATAGCCCTGCCCCGAAGCGGGGGAGGGAGCGTACCCTTGTGGTCGCAACGATCTCGCCCGGTTTGGTCACGCTCTCGCCGCGCCCATTCACCACGCGCGAAGTTCCCGGTCCCGCCCGCAGGCAAAGTCCGCTATTGAGGGGCGCGGCAATCGTTCCGTCCTTTCCGCGAGCATTCCGCGTTCGTCGATCCGTCTCGCCGGTGCGTGGTTCAATGCAGCTCTACCTTCCGATCGCCGATCTTCCGGTCAACGTCTTCCTGGTGCTCGTCATGGGCGCCGCGGTCGGCTTCGTCTCGGGCATGTTCGGAATCGGCGGCGGCTTCCTGATGACGCCGCTGCTGATCTTCATCGGCATCACGCCGGCGGTGGCGGTCGCCTCCGTCGCGAGCCACATCGCGGCCTCGTCCTTTTCCGGCGCGCTGTCCTACTGGCGGCGGCGCGCGATCGATCCTGCACTGGCAAGCGTCCTGCTCTGCGGCGGCGTGACCGGCACGGCGCTCGGCGTCTGGACGTTCACGCAGCTGCGCGCGCTCGGCCAGCTCGACCTGATGATCGCGCTCTCCTACGTCGTGCTGCTCACCACCGTCGGCAGCCTGATGTTCTCCGAGGGCCTGCGCGCGTTGATGCGGACCCGGCGCGGCGCGCTGCCGCCGCGACGCACGCACAACTGGATCCACGGCCTGCCGCTGAAGATGCGGTTCAAGCGCTCGAAGATCTATCTCTCGGTGATTCCGGTCGTGGTGGTCGGCATCGTGATCGGCTTCATCGGCGCCATCATGGGCATCGGCGGCGGCTTCATCCTGGTGCCGATCATGATCTATCTGCTCAGGGTGCCGACCTCGACGGTGATCGGGACCTCGATGGTGCTGACGCTCGTCACCATGCTGTTCGCGACCATGCTGCACGCCGTGACCAACCACCTCGTCGACGCCGTGCTGGCGCTGATCCTGATGGTCGGCGGCGTCACCGGCGCGCAGTTCGGCGCCCGCGCCGGCCAGAAGATCCGCGGCGAGCAGCTGCGGTTGCTGCTCGGCCTGCTGATCCTCTCGGTCGGCGTCCGCTTCGCGATCGAGCTGGTGATCCAGCCCTCGGATCTCTTCACCATTCGCGAGCTCGGAGTGAGCGGATGACGCGCACGCTTCTCGCAATCGTTCTCGTCCTGCTGCTCGGCGGCGCTGCGCGGGCCGAGCGGCTGATCGTGTCGGTCTCCAACCACCGCGTCACGGTGACACCGAACTATTCCGGCGAGGAGCTGGTGCTGTTCGGCTCGGTCGAGAGGGACGCCACGACGCCCGCCGACCGCACGGCTTACGATCTCGTCGTCACCGTGAGGGGCCCGCGCGCCGACATGGTGACACGGCGCAAGGAGCGCACCTTCGGCATCTGGATCAACACCGACTACCGGCAGTTCCTGCAGGTGCCGAGCTATCTCGCGCTGTTCGCCAACCGCCCCTTCGACGCGATCACCTCGCCCGAGATCGCTCGGCGGCAGCAGATCGGGCTCAACAACGTGCTGCTGACGCAGCGGGTCGGCGGCGATTACGCCGACGTGGTGCCGAACGATGCGTTCCGCTCGGCCTTCATTCGCTTGCGTACCGAGCGCGGCCTCTATCGCGAGGATCCGAGCGCGGTGACGTTCCTGACACCAACGCTGTTCCGCACCGGCATTCCACTGCCGGCGGAGGTGCCGATCGGGACCTATGAGATCGAGATCAAGCTGTTTGCGAACGGCGCATTCATCGGCAAGACCGAGACCGCGTTCGAGATCGTCAAGGTCGGCTTCGAGCAGTTCGTCGCGACCACCGCACGGCACAACGGGTTTCTGTACGGTCTGGCCACGGTGGCGATGGCGCTGATGACGGGCTGGATGGCGTCGATCGTGTTCCGGAAGGATTGATGGGCGCATACTGCCTCGTCGCCGTCATGCCCGGGCTTGTCCCGGGCATCCACGTTCTTGCGCGCGGCAACGAAGACGTGGATGGCCGGATCAAGCCCGGCCATGACGAAGACTGAGCTCACGACGCCGCCTTGGCCGGCCGCGTCACCAGATAGATCCCGAGCGCAACTGGAATGATGCCGAGCAGGTCCCGCGCCTCGACGTGCTCGCCCAGCACGAGGAACGCGAACAGCATGCCGAGCGGCGGCATCAGGAAGTGATAGGCGCTGGCGGCGGTGGCGCCGCACACCTTCAGCAGATGAAACCAGAGCCAATAGGCGAGGATCGAGCCGCCGAGCACGAGGAAGGCGAAGGCGCCGATCAGGCTCGGCGTATAGTCGATCGCATGGATATCGGCGAAGGTGAGCGCGACCGGCGTCAGCACGATGCCGGCGGCGAGGTTCTGCACGCCGTTGCCGATCCACAACGACCCCTTCGGCGCCAGCAGCTTGAACAGGATGGTGCCGGCCACGAGCGAGGCCAGCGAGGCCAGTGTGAAGACGATGCCGTGCAGGGAATCGGTGCCGACCGAGAGGCGGTGCCAGACGATCGCCGTCACACCGATCACGCCGAGCAGGAGGCCGCTCGCCTTGCGCCAGGTCATGCCTTCGCCGAGCAGGATCGCGGCGAGCGCCGCCGTGAACACCGGATTGGCCGAGACGATCAGCCCGCCGAGACCGGCGGAGACCGATTGCAGGCCGGTGTAGCCGAGGCCGAGATAGAGCGCGTTGTTGGCGATGCCGAGCACGGCGAAGATGGCGGCGTCGCGCCAGGACAATGACCAGCCGTCGCCGCGGATCAGCGTGGCGCCCAGGATCAAGATGCCGGCCAGCGAGAAACGCGCGGCGAGCAGGATCAGCGGCGGGCAATGGGTGACGCCGATCTTGCCGGCGATGAAGGCGTAACTCCAGAGCAGGCAGAACAGGCCGATGGCGAGCGGCAGCGTGTTGAAACGGCTGGGGGCTGCGGAAAGCGAGGTGGCGAGCGACATGAGGGCATTCTCGGATGTTTTTCTTCTGGACCCCGATCTAGGGAGACCGCTTGTCATTTGGAAATTAAATGATTAACTCGACATCAGTGGATTTTCCAATGGAGGCCAGCATGCTCGACCTGGAGCTCCTGCGCAGCTTCGTCTCGGTGGTCGAGGCCGGCGGCTTCACCCGCGCCGGCGCCCGCGTCCACCGCACGCAGTCGACCGTGAGCCAGCAGATCAAGCGGCTGGAGGAGGATGTCGGCCAGTTGCTGCTGCACCGCGACGGCAAGGACGTGCGGCCGACCGAGGCCGGCGAGCGGCTGCTCTCCTATGCGCGCCGATTGCTCTCGCTCGCCGAGGAGGCGCGCGACGTGCTGCGCCAGCCTGACAGCGAAGGCGCGATCCGGCTCGGCATCCCCGAGGATTTCGCGGCGTACCGGCTGCCCAAATTGCTGGGTGCGTTCTCGCGCTCGCATCCGGGCCTGCGGCTCGACGTGCGCGCCGACCAGAGCAAGCACCTGGCCCGCGATCTCGAACGCGGCGAGCTCGACCTTGCGCTCTACAAGCGCGAGGCCGGGGGAAAGGACGCGATCGCGGTGTGGCCCGAGCGGGTGCACTGGGTCACCAGCAAGAGCCATCCGGTCGACGTCAACGTGTCGTCGGTGCCGCTGATCGGCTTTCCGCTCGGCTGCATCTATCGTGCCGGCGCCATCCACGCGCTGGAGAGCGCCGGCCGCGCCTGGCACACCGCCTATACGTCATCGAATCTCGCCGGCATCCAGGCCGCGGTCGCCGCCGGCATGGGCTTGAGCATCCTGTCGGAGATGTCGATCCAGTCCGAGCACCGCGTGCTGACGGCGAAGGAGGGCTTTGCGCCGATCAACAAGACCGAGCTCGCACTGATGGCTTCGCCGGACGCGAGCCCGGCAACGCTGCGGCTTGCGGGTCGTCTCGCGGAGTTTTGCGACACGGTGCAGACGAAGGCGGCTTGAGTCCGCCGGACCTCAGACGGCTCTCAATTCGCCGCGGACAGCAGCTTGTCGCCGCACGCATTTGCGTAGAACTTGCCGCCGCATTGGCGCTTGATCGCGGCGCAGCGGGCTGCGGGCGACGCATTCTGCGGGACCGTGAATCCGCAACTGAGACCGTCGGCGCTGCGACCGGATTTGCCGGCGGCAAACGCCGCGCCGGAGGCGCCGATGCAGACGACGAGCAGGGCCGCAGCGGCGATCTCGATCGGCAGTCGCGTCAGCAGTCGCGTCAGCAGTCTCATGGGGTCTCCTCCACACTGATGGCTGAATCTTTCGTAATCTAGCACCGAATCCCGGTTTCTCCGTGCTCGCCCGGGTTCCCAATTCGGCCCGTTCCTTGCATAAATTTGCGCCAGCGCAGTGCACCACCGCACGGGCGACAGTTCCAGTGCAAGGGCAGGACGCGTAGATTGGTAAGAGTTCTTTCGACCCAGGAAGTGACGGCTTTGCAGGATTCATCGTTCCAACCCAGTTCTCCGGCCCACGGACAGCCCATCGACGAACTCGCGCTGGCTGAGATCAAGGGCGCGATCCTGGCAAAGCTGCGCCTTGCCATCGGCAAGGACGCGGGCATGGCGACGAAACACGACTGGTACCAGGCCGCGGCGCTGGCGCTGCGCGACCGCATCGTGCATCGCTGGCTGACGGCCGAGAAGCACAGCTACGATGCGGGACGCAAGCGGGTCTATTATCTCTCGCTCGAATTCCTGATCGGCCGCCTGTTCACCGACGCGCTCAACAACATGGGGCTGCTGAAGATCTTCGAGGTCGCGCTCGGCGATCTCGGCGTCTCGCTGCCGGAGCTGCGCAAATGCGAGCCGGACGCCGCGCTCGGCAATGGCGGCCTCGGCCGCCTCGCCGCCTGCTTCATGGAGAGCATGGCGACGCTGTCGATTCCCGCGATCGGTTACGGCATCCGCTACGATTACGGCCTGTTCCGCCAGATCATCAATCAGGGCTGGCAGCAGGAATATCCCGATGAATGGCTGAGCTTCGGCAACCCCTGGGAATTGCAGCGGCCCGAGGTGATCTACGACGTCAATTTCGGCGGCGGCGTCGAGCATGTCGAGGACAAGGGCCGCGACCGCGCGATCTGGCATCCTGCGGAGACCGTGCAGGCGATCGCCTATGACACGCCGATCGTCGGCTGGCGCGGCCATCACGTCAATGCGCTGCGGCTGTGGTCGGCGCGCTCGCCCGATCCATTGAAGCTCGATGCCTTCAACAAGGGCGACTACGTCAGCGCCAGCGCCGAGCAGTCGCGCGCGGAGGCGATCTGCAAGTTCCTCTATCCGAACGACGAGAGCCCGGCGGGCCGCGAGCTGCGGCTGCGCCAGGAATATTTCTTCGTCTCCGCCTCGCTCCAGGACCTGGTGAAACGGCATCTCGCCTCCGACGGCCAGCTGCGCAACCTCGCAGGCAAGGTCGCGGTGCAGCTCAACGACACCCATCCGAGCCTTGCCGTCACCGAATTGATGCGGATCCTCGTCGACCTCCACAATTTCCGCTGGGACGAGGCCTGGAAGATCACCGTCGCTACCCTCTCCTACACCAACCACACGCTGCTGCCCGAGGCGCTGGAGACCTGGCCGGTCGAGCTGTTCGAACGGCTGTTGCCGCGGCATCTGGAGATCATCTACCGGATCAACGTGCAGCATCTGGCGCTCGCGGAGGCGCGCTGCCCCGGCGACATCGACTTCCGCGCCTCGGTCTCGCTGATCGACGAGAAGAGCGGCCGCCGCGTGCGCATGGGCCAGCTCGCCTTCGTCGGCTCGCACCGCATCAACGGCGTCTCGGCGATGCATTCCGACCTGATGCGGGAGACCGTATTCCACGACCTCAACCATCTCTATCCCGGCCGCATCACCAACAAGACCAACGGCATCACCTTCCGCCGCTGGCTGATGCTGGCGAACCCGAAGCTGACCGACCTTTTGCGCGAGACCTGCGGCGATGCCGTGCTCGACGACCCCACCCAGCTCAGCCTGATCGAGGCGCGCGCCAGCGACGTCGAGTTCCAGAAGAAATTCCGCAGCGTCAAGCACCACAACAAGGCGGCCCTGGCGCGCCTGATCGGCGAGCGGCTCGGCATCAAGGTCGATCCGAGCGCGCTGTTCGACGTGCAGATCAAGCGCATCCACGAATACAAGCGCCAACTGCTCAACGTCATCGAGACGGTCGCGTTGTACCAGGCGATCAAGGACGACCCCAGCGGCAATTGGGTGCCGCGGGTGAAGATCTTCGCCGGCAAGGCGGCGGCGAGCTACCGCTACGCCAAGCTGATCATCAAGCTGATCAACGACGTCGCCGAGATCGTCAACAACGATCCCGCGATCGACGGCAAGCTCAAGGTCGTGTTCCTGCCCGACTACAATGTCAGCCTCGCCGAGGTGATCATTCCCGCAGCCGATCTCTCCGAGCAGATCTCCACCGCCGGCATGGAAGCCTCCGGCACCGGCAACATGAAGCTGGCGCTCAACGGCGCCATCACCATCGGCACGCTCGACGGCGCCAATATCGAGATCCGCGACCATGTGGGACCTGAGAACATCGCGATCTTCGGCATGGAGGCCGGCGACGTGATGATCCGGCGCAAGCAGGGGCTCGACGCCTCCGACGTGATCCGCAATTCGCCGAAGCTGCAACGCGCCATCAACGCCATCGGCGCCGGCGAGTTCTCGCCCGGCGATCCCGGCCGTTTCGAATCGATCGCGCATGCGCTGCGCTATCTCGACCATTACATGGTCAGCGCCGATTTCGATTCCTACTACGAGGCGCAGCGCGCGGTCGATGCGCGCTGGCTGGTCTCGTCGGCCTGGACACGCGCTTCCATCCTCAACGTCGCGCGCATGGCGTGGTTCTCCTCCGACCGCACCATCCGCGAATATGCCGAGGAAATCTGGAACGTGCCGGTCAATCCGACCACGCCGGTGCTGCCGGATCTGCGCGACGCCGCGGGCTGATTTTCCGCGGCGTGAAACGGCGTTACCTGCGAGGTTATTGCATCTCGCAGGGCGGATGATGATATGATCGTTATCATCCCCAAGGCGGCGCCGGTGACACGCCGCAGCAACCTCGACCAGCGTCATTGCGATCGCAGCGAAGCAATCCAGAATCTTTCCTAGGAGACAGTCTGGATTGCTTCGCTGCGCTCGCAATGACGGCGGGGAGACACTGAGGACTCCAATGCACGCCAAGCTTCCCCACCCCTTCGACGACGCCACCCGCGTCACCGCCGGCGATTCCAGCTGGCAGGGGCACACCAGCGACGATTACTGGGCCTTCGTCGGCCCATTCGGCGGCGCCACTGCCGCGACCATTTTGCGCGCGCTGATCGAGCATCCGCAGGCCGCCGGCGATCCGCTCGCCCTCACCGTCAATTACTGCGCGCCGATCGCGAAGGGTCCGTTCGATCTCGACGTGCGGCTGGTGAAGGCCAATCGCTCCAGCCAGCATTGGAGCGTCGAGCTCAGCCAAGGCGGCGGCGAGGTCGCAACGCTCGCCACCGCGGTGTTCGCCGAGCGGCGGCCGTCCTGGGAGCACCGGGTGGCGCAATATCCGGATGCAAAGCCGTTCGAGGAGACGATGCCGTTTCCCGAAATCTCGGCGTCCTGGGCCAACCAGTACGAATTCCGCTTCATCGAGGGCGAGATGCGGATCGGCCCGCAGCAGGCCGAGCCCGCCAGCACCTATTCGAGGATCTGGATCAGCGACCGCACGCCGCGCAAGCTCGACATGCTGTCGCTGATGTCGATGTCGGACGCCTTCTTCGGCCGCATCTTCCACGCGCGCCGCGAACTCGTGCCGTTCGGCACGGTGTCGCTGACGACCTATTTCCACACCGACAGCGCAGAGCTCGCGGCTGAAGACATCACGCGCGTGCTGGCGACGGCGGACTCGAAGATCATGCACAAGAGCTACGCCGACCAGAACGCCGAGCTGTGGTCGCCGAACGGCAGGCTGCTCGCGACCACGACCCAGATCGCGTATTTCAAGGCGTAGGCGTCTCCACAACGTTCGTCATTGCGAGCGCAGCGAAGCAATCCAGACCGTCTCCGCGGAAAGATTCTGGATTGCTTCGCTGCGCTCGCAATGACGGTGAGAGTTGCGTACAAACAAAGAGGGCGGCCTCACGGCCGCCCTCTTGCATTGAAGACAGTGCGAGAGATCACTCCGCCGCGAGCTTCACGTCCGGCGCGGCGGCGCGCACCTCGGCGTCGACCTGGGCTTCGAACTTGGCAAAGTTCTTCTGGAACATGCCGACCAGCGCGCGGGCGGTCTTGTCGAACTCGTCCTTGTCCTTCCAGGTGTTGACCGGGTTGAGGATCTCGCTCGGCACGCCCGGCAGCGCGGTCGGGACCGCGAAGCCGAAATATTTGTCGGTGCGGAATTCGACGTTGCGCAAGCTGCCGTCGAGCGCGGCGGTGAGCAGCGCGCGCGTCACCTTGATCGGCATGCGGCTGCCTGTGCCGTACTTGCCGCCGGTCCACCCCGTGTTGACCAGCCAGCAGTCGACATTGTGCTGGGCGATGAGGTCGCGCAGCATGTTGCCGTAGACCGAGGGGTCGAGCGGCAGGAAGGGCGAGCCGAAGCAGGTGGAGAATTCCGGCTGCGGCTCGTTGCCGAGACCGCGCTCGGTGCCGGCGACCTTGGCGGTGTAGCCGGAGAGGAAGTGATACATCGCCTGCGCCGGCGACAGCTTTGCGATCGGCGGCAGCACGCCGAAGGCGTCGGCGGCGAGCATCACCACGTTCTTCGGCTGCGGCGCGCGGCCGGTGCGCGAGGCGTTCGGGATGAACTCGAGCGGGTACGCCGAACGCGTGTTCTCGGTCTTGGAGCCGTCGTCGAAATCAACCACGCGGGTGTCTTCGTCGAGCACGCAGTTCTCGAGCACCGCGCCGAAGCGGGTCGAGGCCGCATAGATCTCGGGCTCGGCCTCCTTCGAGAGCTTGATGCACTTGGCATAGCAGCCGCCCTCGAAATTGAAGACGCCGTTCGGGCCCCAGCCGTGCTCGTCGTCGCCGATCAGCGTGCGGTTGGGATCGGCCGACAGCGTGGTCTTGCCGGTGCCCGACAGGCCGAAGAAGATCGCGGTGTCGCCCTTGGCGCCGACATTGGCCGAGCAGTGCATCGGCATCACGCCGCGCTCGGGCAGATAGTAGTTCAGCGTGGTGAAGACCGACTTCTTCATCTCGCCGGCATAATAAGACCCGCCGATCAGGACGATCTTGCGGGCGAAATCGATCGCGACCACGTTCTCCGAGCGCACGCCGTGGCGTTTAGGATCGGCGCGGAAGCTCGGCATGTCGATGATGGTGAGCTCCGGCACGAAGGTCGACAGCTCGAGCGCCTCGGGGCGGATCAACAGCGTGCGGATGAACAGCGAGTGCCAGGCGAGCTCGGTGAAGACGCGCGTCTTGATCCGGTAGGCCGGGTCGGCACCACCATAGAGATCCTGCGCAAACAGCTTCTTGCCTTCGGCGTGCTTGAGGAAGTCCTGGTAGAGCGTTTCGAACTGCTCCGCGGTGATCGACTGGTTGCCGGCCCACCACATCTTCTTGTCGGTGGTGGCGTCACGGACCGTGAACTTGTCCTTCGGGCTGCGGCCGGTGAACTCGCCCGTGTCGGCGCAGAGCGCACCGTCAGCGGAGAGCACAGCCTCACCCGCCGCGAGCGAGTATTGATAGAGTTGCGGCGCACGGAGATTCCAGTGCACCTGCTTGAGATTCCTTAAGCCGAATTTATCGGCGCCGAAGGCACCGTTGCGCACGCCCGTCTCTTGCACGAAAGAATCCTCCTAGAACCCGCGACACTCAGCGCGACAAGTTTAGCGCCACCACGGTCACCTTGATCAATGGGCCGTTCGGCCTCGGCTGAACGACGTCATAATCGTGAACGCTGGCGTTGCCAAGCTGATCCCGCAGGATTTGGTTTATTCAAGGACCGCGCCAAACGTCGCGCATGTCAGCTCTGAGCAGCCGCGGCAAAAAAGTACGAATGATCGCGCAACCAAATGCACGTTTGCGCGTTACTCGGGGTTGTTGCGATGCACAATCGCCGCGGCGCAATCTCACCTGACCTCACCTTCGCCGATCAGTGCGAACGGCCCCCACATCGCGGGATAGGCATTTCGCGGCGACGAGGCGTCATCGAGATAGGCTAACATCGCACGGCGCAAGGCTTCGGCACGACCGATCCTTGGTTCGTTCTTGAGCAGCGCGAACGTCGATGTGGTCAGGCGGGTGGCAGCTTCCGAATCCACGGCCCAATGCGAAACCAGCAGCGCGCGGGCACCTGCATAGAAGAACGAGCGCGCCAATCCCGACAGCGCCTCGGCGCCGGGCTTGTCGCCCGCGATGGTGTTGCAGGCCGACAGCACCACCCAATCGGCGTTGAGCTTGAGCTGGGCCACTTCGCTCGCGGTAAGAAGACCGTCGTCGAGCTCCGACGGCTGATCCGGAATGGAGAGTGCGAGCGAGGGCTCGCCCAGTCCCTTGACGTCGCCGGCAACGAGGCCGTGGGTGGCAAAGTAGATGATGCCGTATTGGGCAAGCGCTGCACGCTTCAGCGTCGTTTCGCTGGCATCGCGCCCGAGATGGATATCGGCCGCGGCGGCGCCGACGTCCCTCGCCACCGCATTCAGCTCGTCGGCGGTGTCGGGCAGCTGCGGCAGCGCCTGCGCCAGCCGCGCGCGATCGACGCCTGCGCCGCGCCAGAACTCGGCATAGGCCATCGTCGCGATGCTGCGCGCGGCGATCCTGCCGCTCGCGGCGCGCCGGTCGGCAGGACCTTCGGCTCCAGGGTTGAACACGGGATCGCCGAAACCGGTCATCGGCTTGACGCCGTGGTCCCTGCGGGCAAAGGCGCGCAGCGATTTCAGGCTGATCACCGACGGCAGCACCGAGACGGCCTGACGCCGCAGTAGCCAGGCGGCATCGCGATAGCCTTCGGGCCTGTCCGGGATCGCCGCCTGCGGCTTCTCCGTGACCAGCAGATGAAACGGCAATGCGGTCAGCGCGGCCGACGGCACGACCAGCAGGTTGCGCTTGTCCTTCGTCAGCGCCTCGACCGGGCCGAGCAGCGCGGTATAGAGCTCGCTCGCGAGCGCAAGATCGAACAGTCCCGATTTGCCGGAGGCATCACTCGCCTTGCCGACATCCAGCCCCCTGCGGAAGGCGGCCACCTTCTGCGCCAGTGCATCCGCTCCGAGAGAAATCTCCTTCCAGTCGACGCTCTCGCGCGTGATCGCGACGACATAGCTCTGACTGTCGACGACGGAATAGATCACCATCGCCTCGTCGGCCGAGAGCAGCGGCTGGATCTCCTTCACCGTCAGCGGCAGCGGGTTGGAGAGCGAGGCATAGTCGGGAAACTCGACGGCGAGCGTCTTCTGCAATTCATTGCGTGCGCTCGCGATCGCCGCGATCCGCGCGCGGCTGCGCTGCTCGGCCGCGACGTCGCGCTGCGCGGGCGGCTTCGACACCGCGGCGACGATCGCCTTGTCGAGCGCGTCGGATTCGGCCGCGAGATCCTGGTCCTTGCGCACGAGTTCCGCGAGCCGGTCGCTGCCGGCGGCCAACCGGACTGCGAGCTTGGTCACGGCGGAGGCGGCGGACGATTGCGTGCCGCGTTGGATCGCACCGAGTGCGTTATCGAGCGCCCTGTCGTTCGTCAGCAGCGATTGCTGCCGCGCTGCGAACAGGATCGGCAGCACCACGCGCAGCTGGGCACGATTGGCGGCGAGCGTCTTCTGCGCAAACGGCAGAGCGTCCGCCGTCCGTCCCGTCGCCTGCAGGAAATGGGCGAGATTGCTCGCCGAAGTCGCGACATCGGGATGATCCGGTCCGAGTGCACGCTCGCGGATCGCCAGGGCGCGACGATAAAGCGGCTCGGCCTCGGCATGGCGCTTCTGGTGCTGGTAGAGCCCGGCGAGATTGTTGAGCGAGCGCGCGACATCGGGGTGTTCCGGCCCCAGCACCTTTTCGCGGATCGCGAGCGAGCGCTTGATCGGAGCTTCGGCATCGGCGTCGCGATTGAGGTCGCGATCGACCTGACCGATGTTGTTCAGGACGGTTGCGACCGCGGGATGCTCGGGCCCGGCGGCTTTCTGATAGATCGCGAGCGCGCGCCGGAACAGGGGCTCGGCGTCGGCAAAGCGCTCCTGCTTCACATAGAGCGTGGCGAGATTGTTCAGAGCTCGGCCGACATCGGGATGCTCGCGCGACAGGCTCTTTTCGCTGATGGCGAGCGCGCGCTTGAACAGCGGCTCGGCTTCAGCGAAGCGGCCCTGCCGTTGAAACAGCGCGGCGAGATTGTTCAGCTCGGGCGCGATCAAGCCGGTGTCGAGGCCGAGCGACTTCTCCATCAGCGCGATGGCGCGCTTGTAGACCGGCTCGGCCAGATCGTCGCGGCCCTGGCCGGCATGGACCTGGCCGAGATTGTTGAGCGCGGCGGACAATTCGCGACCGTCGTTGGCCTTCTCCAGGCTCGCGACCATGGCCTGCGCCAGAGGCAACGCTTCGGCATATCTGCCGGCCTGATTGAGTGCGTTGATCCGCGCCCCCTGTGCGGCGAGATCGCCCTTCTGGGCGAGGGCCGGGGTGGCAAGCAAGATGGTGATCGCGAGCGCCAGACCCGCGGCCCATGCCATACGATGACGCGCCATGACCCCTCTCGCTGCGAGCCCGAAAACCATCACGGTCATGGGTCGCAGGGACGGGTCGCGGCGTTCAAGTCGTTGCGCTCTGGTCCATCTTCATGCGCGCTTCGCCAGCGAGGCGGACCAGCATCTTGCGCAGTGCCGTGCCATCCGTCACCCGCTCCGGGAAGTCCAGCCGCAACGTGGTCTGGCCGTCCTGCATGTCGAGGCCCTCGGGGTCGCAGCCGGTGCAGCGCCAGTCGCCCTCGGCGGCGTCGAGGAGCTTCGTTGCATAGAGGTTCATGGTATCGCGATGGTCGGCATTCATGTGCTCGACGGCGCCCTCTTCCGCCGACAGCAGGTCCTCGGCGCCGGTGAGGTCCGTGAGAAACTGATCGGGCCTGAGGTCGACGATCCGGCCGAAGCCGGCGACCAGATGGGTCCCGGTGGGACGGATCCGGAAGAAGGCGAAATCCTTAAACGAAACAAAGCCCTCCGCCGATGGATGGGCACTGAGATACCGTCGCTGCAGCAGAGCCTTGTCGGCATCGGCCTCCTCCGCCCGGCCGGACAGCATGATTCGGGCGCCTTCCAGGGGATCGCCGGCCACGCGCTCGTCCAGCATCAGCGAGACCCGGCTGTCGGCGAGGATGTTCCTTGTGTGCACGGCGAGGCGCGAGATCAGCAGGATCGGCGAGCCATCGGGGTGGCTGGCGAGATTGACCAGGGAACAATAGGGATCGCCGCTGCCGGTCATCAGCGTCGCCAGGGCCCCCTGCCGGGACCGCCGCAGCAGCGATTTGGCGAGCTTTCCGGGGTCGAAATCGGGAGTCGGTTGCATCGGCTTTCTCTGGTCAGGTGGTTGCATGGAGGGCCTTGTTTCGGGTAAACGAGAGGCCGGTTATGGGTCGAGATGCGGCGAATCTGCCGCGTTTCGTGGAACTTGGTCACACTTCAGCCCAGCTTGCATTGCTCGGTGACAAGGTTCGAACGCCACTTCGGCACCCATGTATGTATGCGGCGCATCACTGGATTGCTCGCCGTTTCAAGCCACGACCCAAACGGAAAGCAGAAAGCAGAGGCTCATGCCCACAATCGCTTTGGTCGACGACGACCGCAACATTCTCACATCCGTCTCGATCGCGCTGGAAGCCGAAGGCTACCGCATCATGACCTACACCGACGGCGCCTCCGCGCTCGACGGTTTCCGCACCACCCAGCCCGATCTCGCCATCCTCGACATCAAGATGCCGCGCATGGACGGCATGGAGACGCTGCGCCGCCTGCGGCAGAAATCCGACCTGCCCGTGATCTTCCTCACCTCCAAGGACGAGGAAATCGACGAGCTGTTCGGCCTCAAGATGGGCGCCGACGACTTCATCCGCAAACCGTTCTCGCAGCGCCTGCTGGTCGAGCGCGTCAAGGCGGTGCTGCGCCGCTCGGCGCCGAAGGACCCGACCGTCGCGCCGAAGGAGAACGACGCCAAGGCGCTCGACCGCGGCCTGCTGCGCATGGATCCGGAACGCCACACCTGCACCTGGAAGAACGAGCCGGTGACGCTGACCGTCACCGAATTCCTCATCCTGCAGGCGCTCGCGACCCGGCCCGGCGTGGTCAAGAGCCGCAACGCGCTGATGGACGCCGCCTATGACGACCAGGTCTATGTCGACGACCGCACCATCGACAGCCACATCAAGCGGCTGCGCAAGAAGTTCAAGGTGGTCGACAACGAGTTCGAGATGATCGAGACGCTCTACGGCGTCGGCTACCGTTTCAAGGAAGCCTGAGGCGGCTGGCGCCCTTCACGAAGATCGATGTCATCTCCGGTTCTCGTTCCATCGGGACCAGGATCGCTCTAGGATGCGGGGACCTTCGCACGAGCTGTCCTAACGCGGGCGTGAGCATTGCTTGACCGAACGCAGCCTGACTCAGACCAGAGCGCCGGGGATCTTGCATCCGACGGCGTTCCGGAGCACGTCACTGATGAAAAGCCGCAGGGCTGGCGACCGCTGAACTGGCTGAAGCGCGCCGGGCAGTTCTTCTTCGCGCTGTCCTTCTCGAGCCTGACCCGCCGCATCGTCTCGCTCAACCTTGCCGGCCTCGTCGCGCTGGTGGCGAGCATCCTGTACCTGTCGCAATTCCGCGCCGGGCTGATCGACGCGCGCGCGCAGAGCCTTTTGGTGCAGGCCGAGATCATCGCCGGCGCGATCGCGGCCTCCGCGACCGTGCAGACCAACGCCATCACCATCGACCCCGACCGGCTGCTCGACCTCAAGCCGGGCGAGACCTATGGCGGCTCGGACGAATATTCGCCGCTGGACTTCCCGATCAATCCGGAGCGCGTGGCGCCGGTGCTGCGCACGCTGATCTCGCCGACCAAGACGCGCGCCCGCATCTACGATCCGAACGGCAGCCTGCTGCTCGACAGCCGCAACCTCGAGAACGTTCTGCGCTTCGATCTGCCGCCTCCGGCCGAGAAGCCCGGTTTCGTCGAGCGCGGCATGGTCGCGGTGCGCACCTGGCTGAACCGCGGCGACCTGCCGCTTTATCGCGAGCTCGGGCCCGAGAACGGCAATGGCTATGCGGAGGTGGGGGACGCGCTGCAGGGCCAGAAACGCTCGATGGTGCGGGTCAATGCGCGCGGAGAGGTGATCGTGTCGGTCGCGGTCCCGGTGCTGCGCTCGCGCGCGATCCACGGCGCGCTGATGCTGTCGACGCAAGGCGACGACATCGACCAGATGGTCACCGCCGAGCGCCTCGCCATCCTGAAGGTCGGCGGCGTCGCGGCCGCCGTCATGATCATGCTGTCGCTGCTGCTCGCGAGCACGATCGCCGGACCCGTGCGCCGGCTCGCCGACAGCGCCGAGCGCGTCCGCCGCCGCATCAAGGCCCGCATCGAGATTCCCGACTTCACGCGCCGCCGCGACGAGATCGGGCACCTCTCCGGCGCCCTGCGCGACATGACCAGCGCGCTCTACAGCCGCATCGAAGCGATCGAGATGTTCGCCGCCGACGTCGCCCATGAATTGAAGAACCCGCTGACCTCGCTGCGCTCGGCGGTCGAGACGCTGCCGCTGGCGCGCAACGAGACCAGCCGCGCGCGCCTGCTCGAGGTGATCGAGCACGACGTCAAGCGGCTCGACCGGCTGATCTCCGACATCTCCGACGCCAGCCGCCTCGATGCCGAATTGCAGCGCCAGGACGCGATCCCCGTCGATCTGCGCCGCCTGCTGACGACGCTGGTGTCCGTCGCCAACGAGACCAAGCTCGGCCACGACGTCGCGGTCGAGACGCGCTTCGAGGGCCGCAGCCCGACCGACACCTTCGCCGTGAGCGGCCATGATTCACGGCTGGGGCAAGTGGTCTCCAACCTGCTCTCCAACGCGCAATCGTTCTCGGAAGCCGGCAGCAAGGTGCGTCTCACCTGCCGCCGCGTCCGCGGCGAGATCGAGATCGTGGTCGACGACGACGGCCCCGGCATTCGCGACGACGCGCTGGAGCGCATCTTCGAGCGCTTCTACACCGACCGTCCGCATCAGGGTTTCGGCCAGAACTCCGGCCTCGGCCTGTCGATCTCCAAGCAGATCATCGACGCCCATGGCGGACGCATCTGGGCGGAGAACCGTCCTGGCCCGCTGGATGCCGAAGGGGCTCCGACGGTTGCCGGCGCGCGCTTCGTGGTCAGGCTGCCGGCCCTATGAGCGACGGCGGGCCCAGCGTTCACGCCTCCGCCGTCAAGGTCGGATCTCTGGCGGTGCTGATCCGCGGGCCGTCGGGCTCCGGCAAGTCGCGCCTTGCCTTTGATTTGATCATAGCGGGACGCTCGGGCGTGGTCGAAAGGGCCGTTTTGGTCGGTGATGACCGTGTCCATCTGGCGACAGTCGGCCATGAAATTGAGGTGCGCCCCGCGCCGGTGTTGGCTGGCCTGATCGAGATCCGGGGCTTGGGAATCCGTCGCTGCGACTTCGTGGAGCATGCGACCGTCGGTCTCGTGGTCG
This sequence comes from Bradyrhizobium sp. I71, assembly GCF_022354745.1. Taxonomy (NCBI): domain Bacteria; kingdom Pseudomonadati; phylum Pseudomonadota; class Alphaproteobacteria; order Hyphomicrobiales; family Nitrobacteraceae; genus Bradyrhizobium; species Bradyrhizobium sp. I71. Next base: position 4,290,759 of record NZ_CP059398.1, on the reverse strand, counting down.
ATCTGGACGCGGCGGACGCGGAGCGCCTGCCTGCGGCGGAATCGTTGAAAACCAGCATTTTTGGTGTCGAAATACCGCGAGTCCCGGTTGGCCGCGACCATTCGCCCCTCCTCCTGGTTGTTGCGGCCTTGACCACTACCAAGAGTTCATCTTCCGTTAACCCTACCGGCGATTGTTCGAAGGGAAATGGTAACCATATGAACCCCAGTATCGCGACCGAGTAGACCGGCGCAGCTCCCATTATCCATCCGTCTATATTCAGGGAGATACGCAACATCCCCTCTTGCGCGGGGGCTCTGGATGGTCAAAGTGGCGCGTTCGTGCGGTGCACCAAAAGCGCCCGCGAGGAGTTTTCCGATGATTGGTCTAGTACTTGTGACCCACGGGCGCCTTGCCGACGAATTCAAGGCAGCGCTTGAGCATGTCATGGGTCCACAAAAGCAAATCGAAGCGATCACGATCGGTGCCGAAGACGATTCCGATCTCTGCCGAAGCGACATCATCGAGGCGGTCAATCGCGTCGATTCCGGCGACGGCGTTGCGATCCTCACCGACATGTTCGGCGGCACGCCATCAAACCTTGCAATATCCTGCATGAGCCGGCCCAAGGTCGAAGTGCTCGCAGGGATCAACCTTCCCATGCTGGTGAAGCTCGCCAAGGTGCGCGAGGAGCGTTCGCTGCCCGACGCGATCGCGATGGCTCAGGAAGCGGGCCGCAAATACGTCACGATCGCCAGCCGCGTGCTCGCCGGCAAATGAGCGGGGAGGCGCCACAAGCGGGGACAGGCGTGCCCGCGGGCGCGATCTCCAAGGATCTCCTGATCATCAACAAGCGCGGCCTGCACGCTCGCGCCTCCGCGAAATTCGTCCAGGCGGTCGAGCGCTTCGACGCGCAGGTGTGGGTGACGCGCGGCGGCGAGACCGTCGGCGGCACCTCGATCATGGGCCTGATGATGCTCGCCGCCGGTCCCGGCACGACGATCACGGTATCGGCCGCCGGCACGGATGCCGAAGCCGCGCTCGCGGCGATCACCGAACTCGTCGAGAGCAAGTTCAACGAGGAAGGGATTTAGGCCCGATTGTCATTCCGGGGCGATGCGCAGCATCGAACCCGGAATCTCGAGGTTCTCAGGTGCGCAAATGCGCACCGTAGCTCACGCTTCGCGTGCCCCGGAACGACAATAACCCTCACTTCCCAGGCGCTGCGATGTAGACGTTCCAGGTCATCGACGGGCCCGCCTTGCCGTGGGTGAAGCGGCGCGTCGTCATCACGATGCGCTCGGCGTTCGGCGCGGTCTCGGACACCCATTTCTCGAACTTGGGCAGGCGTTCGTCGGTCGCATCGAACACGCCGATGAAGCCGTATCTCTTGATGTCGTCGAGCGAGGTCAGCCCGGAAGCCCAGGCTTCGTTCGGCGTGAACGGGCTGGGGTGATCGGGGCTGTAGAACACCATCGGCTGAATCGTCTCCATCGTTCCCGCGACGACGGCCCAGCGCGAGGCGAAGCGCGCGTGCCAGGCCTGGGTCAGCTCGCGCGCCAGCTCCGACCGCGCGCCATAGGTCGCGGTGTTGCCGCCATTGACCGCCATCTCGCGCGCGGCGATCCAGGGCGAGGCGGCGAGCGTTGCAGCGCTGAGCACGAGCCAGATCGCGGCGATGTTGAACAGCACGGCGCTCTGCACCCGCAACGCAGGAATCGCGACCAGCGCGAGCGGAACCAGGAAGAACAGCGAGATGCCCCAATCGGTCTTCATGTAGATGCTGAAGACCAGCGCGCCGAGCGGCGGGCCGAAGGCGACGATGATCTGGACGATCCAGACGTTCAGCGCCTGCGAAAGATTGACGGCGGGATTGCCGCCCCGCGCCCAGGCGCGCGTCACGATGCGCGAGGGGGCGCGCCGCAGCAACTTGATCAACGGCGGCACCAGCGCCATGGCCAGCGCCGCGAGCGCCACCGGCAATGCCAGCAACCCGAGATTATGCAGCACATAGCCGGCGACGAGCTGATGCACCTGACCGCTGTCCTGGAGGCTGTAGGTGTCGCCGGCATAGGTCAGCGGCACGAAATGCGCGTCCGCCAGCCAGACGATGTGCGGGATCATCGCCGCGACCATCGTCGCGATCGCCACCCACGGCGCGGGCGACGACAGGAATCGCAACCGGTCGGGATGGATCAGCGCGGCGAGGCCGATGGCGCCGACCATGGTCAGCACCCAATATTTGGTCATCAGCGCCAGCGCGCCGGCAAGGCCGAGCAGGATTCCGGATTGCCAGGTCCGCTTCTCGAATGCGTTGAGATAAGCGAGCACCAGGAGCGGCAGCGTGACGAGCTGGAGCAGGTCCGGGTTGTACTTGAAGCCCTTGAAATTGAAGATCGGGTAGAGTGCGATCATCACCACGACGAGGAACGCGCGTCGCGCATCCACCACGCGCAAGCTCACGAGCCAGCAGATCACCATGCCGACGCTCACCGTCGCCATCGCGAGCGCATAGGTCGCCCAGTCCGCCGCCGGGAACACCTTGAACCAGAGGCCGGCCACCCAGCCCGACAGCGGCGGGTGCTTGCCATAGCCCCAGAGGAATTTCTGGCCCCAGCCATAGGCTTCTGCGACGTCCATGTGAACGTCCTGCGCCGCCTTGATATTGATCAGGATGAAGGTCCAGAGCACGGCATGCAGGATGGCGAGCTGGATCACCAGCCACAGCCGCGCCTCGGGACGGACCGCGCAGGCAACCAGCCAGGCCCGGAAGCGGTTGTAACTCAAGCGGGTCTTCGCCCGCGCTCTGGCGGATGGGATCGAGGTGGTGGACATGCGCCGTTGCGTAGCGCGTTTTGGCCTGCCGTGGAATCAGCTTGGCGTGAAGAAAGGCCCTGAAAATACAGCAATATGGTTGCCGCACGAGGATGTGAGTGGTATCCCGCGCCCATGACGACCGTCCCCATTTCCAACATCCGCAATTTCTCCATCGTCGCCCATATCGACCATGGCAAATCGACGCTCGCCGACCGCCTGATCCAGATGACCGGCGGCCTCTCCGACCGCGAGATGGCGGGCAAGGAGCAGGTGCTCGATTCCATGGACATCGAGCGCGAGCGCGGAATCACCATCAAGGCGCAGACGGTGCGCCTGCAGTACCGGGCCAAGGACGGCAAGGATTACATCTTCAACCTGATGGACACGCCCGGCCATGTCGACTTCGCCTACGAAGTCTCGCGGTCGCTGGCGGCGTGCGAAGGTTCCCTCCTGGTGGTCGACGCCAGCCAGGGCGTCGAGGCGCAGACGCTCGCCAACGTCTACCAGGCGCTCGACAACAATCACGAGATCGTCCCGGTCCTGAACAAGGTCGATTTGCCCGCCGCCGAGCCCGAGAAGGTCAAGCAGCAGATCGAGGACGTCATCGGCATCGACGCTTCGGATGCGGTGATGATCTCGGCCAAGACCGGCCTCGGTGTCCCCGACGTGCTGGAGGCCATCGTTACGCGTCTGCCGCCGCCGAAGGGCGATCGCGACGCCACGCTGAAGGCCCTGCTGGTCGACAGCTGGTACGACGTCTATCTCGGCGTCGTCGTCCTGGTGCGCATCGTCGACGGCACCATGAAGAAGGGCCAGCGCGTGCGCATGATGGGCACGGGCGCGGCCTACGACGTCGAGCGCGTCGGCTTCTTCACGCCAAAGATGCAGCAGGTCGAGGAACTCGGCCCCGGCGAAATCGGCTTCATCACCGCCGCGATCAAGGAAGTCGCCGACACCCGCGTTGGCGACACCATCACCGACGACAGGAAGCCAGTTACGGAAATGCTGCCGGGCTTCAAGCCCGCGATTCCCGTGGTGTTCTGCGGCCTTTTCCCGGTCGATGCCGACGACTTCGAGACGCTGCGCGCGGCGATGGGCAAGCTGCGCCTGAACGATGCCAGCTTCTCCTTCGAGATGGAAACCTCGGCCGCGCTCGGCTTCGGCTTCCGCTGCGGCTTCCTCGGGCTGCTGCACCTCGAGATCATCCAGGAGCGGCTGTCGCGCGAGTTCGACCTGAACCTGATCGCGACCGCGCCGAGCGTCATCTACAAGATGAAGCTGACCGACGGCAGCGAGCTCGAGATCCACAATCCCGTCGACATGCCCGATGTGGTGAAGATCGCCGAGATCCAGGAGCCCTGGATCGAGGCCACGATCATGACGCCCGACGAATATCTCGGCAGCGTGCTGAAACTGTGCCAGGACCGCCGCGGTGCGCAGAAGGAGCTCACCTATGTCGGCTCCCGCGCCATGGTGAAATACGACCTGCCGCTCAACGAGGTCGTGTTCGACTTCTACGACCGGCTGAAGTCGGTCTCCAAGGGCTACGCCTCGTTCGACTATCACCTGACCGACTACAAGCCGGCCGATCTCGTCAAGATGCAGATCCTGGTCAATGCCGAGCCGGTCGACGCGCTCTCGATGCTGGTCCACCGCACCCGCGCCGAAGGCCGCGGCCGCGCCATGGTCGAGAAGATGAAGGAGCTGATCCCGCCGCACATGTTCCAGATCCCGATCCAGGCGGCGATCGGCGGCAAGGTGATCGCCCGCGAGACGGTGCGCGCGCTGCGCAAGGACGTCACCGCAAAATGCTACGGCGGCGACATCACGCGCAAGCGCAAGCTTCTGGAGAAGCAGAAGGAAGGCAAGAAGAAGATGCGGCAGTTCGGCAAGGTCGACATCCCGCAGGAAGCCTTCATCGCCGCGCTGAAGGTGGATAGCTGAGGCGACGCTCGGGACGGGCCGGCCCGGTCTCCCGGGCCGGTAAACAGGCGCTCACCAGGCGGCCAACAAAAAAGTGCGAAAACAACCCCATGCACAGTAGCCGCCCCCTTGATGGCACTGTGTTTTTCGATTTTTTCGAAGTCGGTTTGACCCGTCGGGCAAAACAGGGGTATGATGGCATCATCGGAGCGGGCCGGATGAGCCAGCACGATCGTCCATCTGATTTTTTCAAGTGTCGATCATTCATTCACGGAGTTATTTCATGGTTCGTGCAAATCACACGTCGCAAGATACTTGGCAGCTAGGCGCTGCAGTAGGCTAGGCTTCTGCAATAGCGGCAGGGACGTTCATTGCTTCGGCCCACGCGCAATCAACCCAGCGAACCCACGGGTTCGTTCCCGCCGTATTACGGGCCTGGTCGTGACATCGCGTCACAGAACAATTGCGTGAAGCGTTGGGCACGTGGTTGTTGGCTCGGGTCGGCGCTCGCGCTATTGTAGTTGAGCCTCAATGAGCGGAGGTGTCATGCGGCGACGCGAATTTCTCGCACTGATCGGTGCCGCGGCGGCCTGGTCACCCCTTGCTCGCGCGCAACAGCCAAAGAAAGTCCCCCATATTGGCTTCTTGACCACCGGCTCGATCGAGCAAACCCGCACTTCGATGGCTGCCTTTCATCAAGGACTACGCGAACGCGGTTATATTGACGGAGAGAATATCATCGTAGAGTTCCGAGCAGCCGATTCGAAGGTCGAACAACTCCCGGCCTTGGCGAGTGACCTCGTCCGTCTCAATCCTGCTCTCATAGTTGCACAGAATTCGCTTGCTGCGCGGGCGGTGCAGCAAGCTACCAAATCGATTCCTGTTGTTGTGCCAGTCATGGGCGACCCGGTCGAAGACGGACTCGTCGCCAGCATCGCCCGACCAGGAGGTAACATCACCGGACTAACCTTCATCGGCCCGCAGCTTGTTCCCAAGCGGCTTGCGCAATTGAAGGAAACATTGCCCAAGGCGTCTCGGATAGCAGCGATTTGGCACCCGGCTGCATACGGCAAAACTACAACTCAAGGCATGATCAGCGCTGCGGAGTCCGCATCAAAAACCGTGGGCATTCATTTGCAACTCATTGCCGTCCAAGATCCTGACGGGCTGGGCGAGGCGTTTTCCGCGCTTGCGGGCGCGCGTGCCGATGCAGTCTTCCTGTTTCCCAGCCCGATGTTCTTCATCGCACGCAAGCGCATCGCCGACCTCGCCGCAGAACATCGGCTGCCGCTATTCGCCATTGGCAAGGAATTTGTTCAACTCGGTGCGCTCCTGTCCTACGGAGCGGATATCATCGACTTGAACCGGCGATGCACTGATTACGTCGATAGAATCCTCAAGGGCGCCAAGCCCGGGGATCTGCCGGTCGAGCAACCAACCAAGTATGAACTATTCGTCAACCTCAAGACTGCAAAGACACTCGGGATCGAACTACCTGCTACATTGCTGGCCCACGCGGACGGTGTGATAGAATGATTGACTGATGCAAGTCGATGCATTCATGCCCGCGAACGACCGGTCTTTTCGAGACCTCGTCCCGTTCCCGACAGAGGGGGCGCGATCAGCCGTCCGGCCCTCAAGGCGAAGGAGGTGGCCTGGGTCCCGTCAAAGGTCACCCCACACCCGTCGGCACATTCCTGGACCCAGTCAAGCTCTAGGGCCCACGCGCCACCCGCTCGTGTGCCGTCGGGAGAGTGGTGGGCACGGCGCTTTGCGCCTTTGCCCACCTTACGAAAGCCGTGCTCGCGTGCGCTCCTCGAGGCACACCCTCACGGCACCTTCTTCGCCTCGACGTACCGTGCAAAGCTGTCGAGGATCGCCTGCCAGCCGCCCTGCTGCTGCTCGACCGAGTGCGTGGTTTCGGCATCGAAGACGACGCGGACGACAACGCCGTTCGGGCCGGGTACGAACTCGACCTCGGCCTTCCGATCGCCGAACGAATATTCGATCCGCTTGTGCTCGACGATCTTGGTGTAAGTGCCGGCGAAGTCGAAGCCCATGCTGCCATCCTTGGCTTCCATCCGGGACGAGAAGGCGCCGCCGTCCCGCAGGTCGACCGTCGCCCTGGTCGTATGCCAGTCGTCGGACGCGGCATTCCAGTTCACGATGTCGGCTGGCGTCGTATAGGCGCGCCAGACCTGATCGATCGGGGCGGCGACGCTGGTTTCGACGGTGATCCTCATAGGCATTGCTCCAGTTTAATTCTTGTAGTCGAGGTGCGACATCACGTCCCCGCGTGCCGAGCCGTCCGCGGCACTTTTCGGGAATTGTAGACCAAGGACGATCGAACCCCGTCGGGACCGACATGGTCATCGCGAATATCTGGGATTCAAGACACCATCAGGTCGTCACGGCCCGAGCTGCTGCAGCACGGCGAACCACAACGCGAGCGGCTCTCTGAGCGCGCCGGGCTCGAACGGCTTTTGGCGAACGGCCGTGTGCACCATGACAAGCTTGGACGCGGGATCGACCAGGATGACCTGACCGCGGATGCCGAGCAGGGCAAATCGGCGCTGCTCGCCGGGGAGGAGCCACACCTGATAGCCGTAGCCGAAATAGGGCGTGGCCACGCGCGGGACGAGGTGGCCATCGGCCGGCCGCACGGTTGTGGCATCCAGCAGCCATTGCCGAGGGACCAGCTGCCGGCCTTCCCAGGCGCCGTCATGGGCGAGCAACCGGGCGAGGCGCGCATAGTCGCGCAAGATTGCGTTGAAGCAGCAAAAGGCGATCTCCTGCCCGCTGCCGTCGATCACCCAGGAGGCGTCCGCCTCGGTGCCGATGGGGTCCCAGATCCGGTCGTGAAGATAGTCGGCAACCGCCGTGCCGGTGGCGGCGCGCAGGACCAGGCCGAGGATCTCGGTTTCAACGCTGGCATAGTGGAATTTAGTGTCCGGCGGTGCGGTCCGGGTGTTGAACTGCGCGACGACGGCGGCGGGGTCCTTTGGCTCACCAGAGAACAGCGCCCGCCCGAGCCGGGCGATGTCGTCGTTCCCATCATAGACTTCCGAGAATTCGACGCCCGAAGACATGTTCAACAAGGCGCGGATGGATGTGTTGCCATATTCCGTGCCTGCAAGGCCGCCGACGTAGCTCGAGACCAGGTCGTCGATCGACTTGATCCGTCCCTCCGAGACCGCGATCCCGATTAGCATGGCCACCAGCGTCTTCGCCATGGACTGCGAGACAAAGCGGTGATGGTCGGTCCGCGCATATTGATAGTGCTCGTAGAGGATGGTGTCGTCCCGGGCGATCAGGAGTCCCGTCACCGGGTTGCGCTTGAGGTAGTCCGCGATGCTCAGCTTTTCGGTGCCAAAACTGTAGGTGATCGACGGCTCCGGCGCGCGCTTGAATTGCCAGGGCGCCGTCGCGCGCCCGACCCGGCGCGAGGGATAGATCTCGCCGAAATGGCTGTAGCTCCCGACGAGCCTGTCGAGCTGAGGGGGCGCGCCCCGCTTGCCAACCGGGTAGCCCTCGGCCGCACCGTAGAGCTCGGCATCGGGACCGCTATCCGAAAAGACCGGGCCCGGCTCGGCGGGCGCGCTTCGGATGTCCTGCGCGCATGCCAACGGCGCCCAGACCGCAGAGGCGAAAATGACGGGCAAGACCAACCGGCGACACACGCCCGGCCTGCACAGCGCTTCCCCTCTCATTGCACTTGCCTCCCCGCACGCTCGTGTCTGCGTGCGCTTGCGAGAACGACACCGAGCGGCATGCTACCACTCCAGGCCGACGGCGTCAGCAAGCGCTGACCCATGCTTGCAATTTGAGGTAGATCACGCCCGAGCGATTTCGGCTCGCCCTATCGATCCGACGAGCGGCGACCGACAGCCCGTTGACGAGGCCGCGCTCCCGACGCTAAATGACCACGTCGGAAAAGGCAGACTTGGTCTGGTGAGCCCAAGTCCTTTCGGTAACGAAAGCTCTGGTCTTTGGCCTCGTGCCCGGGATCCCCACGACGAACAACGGTCGCCGTTCAGGCGGCTCATGGTTCGTCCGTGAGGTCCTAAAGGTTCGGGAAACGCTCCGGTCGAACATCGACAGTCGAAGATCGACAACGGAGCATTTATGCAAAGTCCCGACACTGCTCTTTATGACGTCATCATCGCCGGTCCCGTCGGCTTGTTCCTGGCCTGCGAGCTGCGGCTTGCGGGCTCTTCGGTGCTGGTGCTGGAAAAAGCGCCGGAGCCGCATTCGCCGCTGAAGGGCTTGCCGTTCGGGCTGCGCGGACTTTCGGTGCCGACCATCGAGAGCCTGGATCGCCGCGACCTGCTGAACGAGCTCACGCGCCGGGCGGTCGGCCGCGACACGTCGGCTGCCGCGCACTGGATGCAGCAGCAGCGCCGCCCAGGCGGTCATTTCGCCGGAATCCAGTTCTTCCACGATCAGATCGACAGCACGCGATGGCCCTATCGCCTGCCCGGTCCCATCGGCAGCATCGCGGCCGATATGGCAAGCATCGAGGCTGTCCTCGCGATCCGCGCGGAGACGCTGGGCGTCGAGATCCGGCGCGGGTGTGGCGTCCAGTCTCTCACGCAATCAGACGACAGCGTCACCGTTGAAACAGCCGACGGAATGGCCCGGGGCCGCTGGCTGGTCGGCTGCGACGGCGGACGCAGCACCGTGCGAAAGGCGGCGGGCATCGGCTTTGTCGGCACCGATCCGGAATTCACCGGCTATTCCGTGCAGGCCGAACTCGCCGATCCGGCCGCGCTTGAGCCCGGTCGCCATTACACGGCGTCGGGCATGTACACCTATGCGGCGCCCGGCACGATCGCGATGGTCGATTTCGATGGCGGCATGGCTCATCGCACCGAGCCGAAACGCGACCAGATCGAGGTCGTGCTGCGCAAGGTCTCGGGCCTGGATGTGACCTTGACGAGCCTTCTGCTCGCCACCACCTGGACCGACCGCGCCTGTCAGGCGACCGGCTATCGCAAGGGCCGTGTGTTGCTGGCGGGTGATGCCGCGCATATCCATTCGCCGCTGGGAGGCCAGGGACTCAACCTCGGCCTCGGGGATGCGATGAACCTCGGCTGGAAGCTCGCGGCGACCATTCGCGGCGACGCGCCGGCCGGCTTGCTCGACACTTATTCTGCCGAGCGGCATCCTGTGGGAGCACAGATCCTCGACTGGTCGCGCGCCCAAGTCGCGCTCATGCGTCCCAGCAGGAGCTCGCGCGCGCTCGAGGCGATCATCCGCGATCTCATCGACACGCGCGACGGCGCGACCTATTTCGCCGAACGCGTGTGGGGCATCTCTCTCCGCTACGATCTCGGCGATACACATCCGCTTGTCGGCCGCAGCGTGCCGGAGTTCACGTTCGCCGATGGCACACGTCCCGCCGAGTTGCTCCGGACCGGACAAGGCCTGTTGCTGGACTTCGACGTCCGGCCATCGCTCGAGGCGCTTGCACGCCGCTGGACCGGCCGCATCAACTATGTCGCAGGCGACGTCGGGAATCGATTCGGCGTGACCGCCTTGCTCGTGCGGCCGGACGGCATCGTGGCGTGGGTCAGCGAGCAGGCGCCTCACCTCGATGACGCAGCTCGAGCCGCGATGCGATGGTTCGGTGCACCTGAAGCGAGCGATTGTCGTTGATCCCATCCGTTGCGAGGATGAGTATGGCGGACCTTCGCCTGGACGAGCGAACAACGCATGGCACCTTGCCCTCCGCCACCCAATGGTGTCACCATCCCTCCCGCGCACCGTCAACAAAACCAAGATCGCCGAGGAAACGCATGAGCAAGCCGTCAGGCTTCGACTATGGCTGGGTCGTTGTCGCCGCGGGAGCGCTGATGACCTGCGTCGGGTTCGGCACGATGCTGTCGCTCGCGGTGTTCCTGCAGCCGATCTCGGAGGCGATGGGCTGGTCGCGCGCCGGCGTGTCGGCGGCGGCGACGCTGGATTTCCTCTGCATGGGCGTGGCCGCTTTTCTCTGGGGCGCGCTGTCGGACCGGTTCGGCACCCGCATCGTGGTGCTCTCGGGAAGCCTGCTGCTGGGGCTCGGCCTCGTGACGGCGAGCCAGGCGGCAACGCTGTGGCAGTTCCAGCTCTCCTTCGGCGTCCTGATCGGCATTGCCGCCGGCAGCTTCTATGCGCCGATGATGGCGCTCGCGAGCGCCTGGATCGAGAAGAACCGCAGCCTTGCGGTAGCTCTCGTCTCCGCCGGCATGGGGGTGTCGCCGGTGACGATCGCGCCGGCCGCGAGCTGGCTGATCACGACCTATGACTGGCGCACCGCAATGCTGGTGATCGGCTTCGCTGCCTGGGCGCTGCTGATCCCCGCCTGCTTCCTGGTGCGTCCGGCTCCAGCAGCGGCAGGCAGCACGAATGCGGACGCCGCGCCTGACGTCGAGCTGAGCGCGGCGCAAGCGCTGCGTACGCCGCAGTTCATTGCGCTCGCGGCGGCGCATTTCGCCTGCTGCGCAGCGCATTCCGGCCCGATCTTCCACATGGTGTCCTATGCGATGGTCTGCGGCATCGCTCCGCTCACGGCGGTGACGGTCTACAGCGTCGCCGGCGTCTCCGGCCTCGGCGGGCGCCTGCTGCTGGGCGCGGCTGCCGATCGCATCGGCGCAAAGCCCGTGCTGGTCGGCGGCTTGCTGGTGCAGGCGATGTGCATCGCGGCCTATCTCGCGGTAGCGCAGCTCGGCGAATTCTACGCGCTCTCGGTGGTGTTCGGCCTCGCCTATGGCGGGGTGATGCCGCTCTATGCGGTGCTGGTCCGCGAATTCTTCGGCGCGCGCATCATGGGTACGGTGTTCGGCGCGGTATCGGCCTTCGCCAGCCTCGGCATGGCGCTCGGTCCCTGGGCCGGCGGGCTCGTGTTCGACAATTTCCAGCGCTACACGTGGCTGCACGCCGGCTCGTTCGCGATCGGGCTCGCCGCCGTCGCGGTGGCGCTGAGCTTCCCGACCAGGCGCCGGCCGTCGCTCGATCTCGGCCGCGTCGCGGCCTGACACCGGAACAATGCGCCTGCGCATTCGTGTTCGAATTACAACGGCCTGAGATGGGGAAACATGCCGCGATCGATTGCGGCGAGCAATGTCGCCATGGCACTCATCAGGCCCAGGCCCAGGAGAGTGATCAGCGTCTGCCATCCCAGGCTGTTCCAGCCCAGGCTGAGCAGTGCATGAGCTGCAAAGGACAGCAGAACACTGGCGCAGTAGATCGCGAGCGAATACTCGCCGCATCGTATCAGCGGTCGCAGTGCACCGGCTTTCAAGATGCTGGCATTGCTTGGAAGAAGGCGCCAGCAGAGCAGCGCGAGCGCAGCAAAATGCAATAATCGCAGGATATCGAGATTGGTCTTGTCGACCGGATAGATCAAACGCGACAGCCAACCCGGCACATAGGCCTCGATCGCGTGGAACTGCCAGCCCAGGGTGATCACGAACGAGAACAGCACGTAGCCCGCCGCCAGAACGGCAAGAGCCCGGGAATTGAGAACGGCAAGCTGCCAATCGCCGCGGTTTGCTCCCCAGCAGATGCCGATCACGAACAGCAGCTGCCAGTTCAGCGGATTGAAATAGAGCTGCCCCCTCGGATAGGCCGGGATGTACCAGTCAAACTGATGGGCGAGAACATAGAGAGCAACGGATCCGGTCAGGGCCAGCGGCCAGGCGCGTATCGTCAGCGGCACGATGAGAATGAGCGCGAAGTGGAGTATGACCATCAGGAGCAGAGGGTCGAGATTGACCGGGGAATAGCGCAGCAGTGCCACCTGAACCAGTGTTTCTGCAGGCTCCTGCAGCAGGATGGCCAGGTTGGCGTGATCGAACATGCCGGGCTGCCATGCCGCGATGTACGCCACTTCCGCCAGCAACAGGACGACAGTCATGATCTGCGCGACATAGATTTCGAACGAACGCCGCAACATGCGCAAGCTCGCGGCCGCAAAGCCGGACTGACGCATCAGGTCGCCGTATACGATGCCGGACGCAAGGCCCGACAGGAATACGAGAATCTCCGCCGCATCGCTGAAGCCGAAATTCTTGGGCGTGAACCGGTTCAGATAGCTTTCCGGGATGTGATTGATATAGATCCACCATAGGGAAAGGCCCCGAAAGAGGTCGATCCGAAGATCGCGCTCCTTCAGGGGTGGTGGTTTGGTCGCAGTCCACTTCACTCCAGCGCACTGCCTCTCTTGATAAGAGCGTCTCGCCACGGCGAGCGCTGACCGGGCCAGCGCGGTGATGTCGTGGACGCCGGCTCATTAATTCAATCAACCGCCGAAGCTACATTGCCGCGCCGCTACGGTCCAGAAAGCATGCCGCAGTTGCCAACATTCTCGAGACATGGCGAGGATGCGGGTGAAGCCCTCATCTTCCGCCCTGCATCGGCATGGCGCCCATCCGGCCACCCTGCATCATCGGCATCATGCCCATGTTGGGCGCGAGCAATTCGTCCGCGGTCTTTTTCTGCTCGTCGGAAAGGGTGCCGACAAGGTTGGTCAGCGCCGACTTCATCGCACGGGTGGCCTCCAGCCGCGCCGACAGCCATTTTTCCTGCCAGGTCACGCGATCCAGCAAGGTCTCTGACCCGGAGCCGGCCATCGACCCGCGGAGCTCCCCGAGAGCCTTGGCATTCGCGCGCAGCGCATCGGCGAACGCGTTCCAGGCCGGCGCTTGAGCATCGGTGATCTTGAGCTCGGTGCGCAGAAAGGCAATCCGGCCCTCCACGCGATCGACGGTCTCCATCCCGCTGATGCAGTCACCGCCGGACTGACGCATCATGCCCATCATCCGCATCATGTCGGACATCGGCATGTTGCCGCCCATCATGTTCATCATACCGCCGCCCATCCTGCCCTGAGATGGAGCGGTGCTGCGCGGCGGCTCCGGCGGCGCGGCCGGACTGGCCGCAGGCGCGTCCTTCTGATCCGGATGATGGGCCTGGTGGTCGGCAGGCGCTTGCGCGAGCGAGGAATTGCCGAGGAGGGGGAGCAGCAGGGCTGCTGCAAGCATCTGATGTCGCATCGTGTGCCTCCCGAGGTCCCGCCCTTCGTTGCAATTAAATTATGGGGCTCGCCCGCCGAATTCGACTTGACCCAAGTCAACGGAACCGCCGCGGCAGGCCATGACGCGCCCGTTCCGGCCGACGGCGTCGCCTTGATCCCATCAGCCAGATGGATCACCATCGCGCCTCTACCGCTCACGGCAGAAGGGGCGAGACAGCGCGAATGTCCGAGCTTCCCGGATTTGGTCTGGTCGAGCGGGCGCGAGCCCTCGCCCCCTTGATTGCACGCGAAGCCGACGCGATCGAGCGGACACGGCGGCTGACGCCGGGCGTCGTTGCCGCGCTGATCGAGAACGGGCTCTACCGGGCGCTGCTGCCGCAGAGCCTCGGCGGCGCGCAAGCCGCGCCGGAAGCCTTCATGCAGATGCTGGAGGAAATCGCCAAGGCGGATGCCTCGACGGCCTGGTGTCTCGGCCAGTGCAGTGTCTGCGCGATGATCGCGGCCTGGCTCGATCACGACACCGCGCAGGAAATCTTCAACACCCCGCCCGGCATCCTCGCCTGGGGCGCGATCGCGCATGAGGCACGCATCGGCGAGGGCGGCTATCGCGTCACCGCGCGCTGGGACTTCGCCTCAGGCTCGCGGCAGGCGAGCTGGCTGGGCGCGCATGTCCGCATCGTCGGAGCTGACGGCGTGCCGCGCAAGAATGCCGACGGGTCGCCGGAGCTGCGCACCATCCTGTTTCCGGTTGCGCACGCGACCCTGCACGACGTCTGGCAGGCGATCGGGCTCGCCGGCACCGGCACGGACTCTTACGAAGTCAACGACCTCTTCATCCCCGAGCGCTTCACGGCGTTTCGCGACGTGCCGTCGGCGCTGCGCGAGCCGGGCCCGCTCTACAAGATCGGCACCGGCGCGACCTTCAGCCTCGGCTTTGCCGCGGTGTCGCTGGGCGTCGCGCGCGCCACGCTGGATGCCGCTATCACGCTGGCACGGGAGAAGCACCAATCGCTGGCGGCCGGCGCCATGCGCGACAACGGTGCGGTCCAGGGGCTGATCGGCCGCACCGAGGGTGATTTGCGTGCCGCCCGCGCCTATCTCTATGCGGCTGCGAACGCGATGTGGCGCGACCTGTCTGCGACCGGCGAATTCAGCGCGGCGCATCGCAGCGCGGTCCGCCTCGCCGCGACCTGGACCATCCATCAATCCGCACGCGTGGTCGACACGGCCTATCACATGGCCGGCGCGACCGCGGTGTTCCGCAGCAACCCGTTCGAGCGCCGGTTCCGCGACATGCACGCCATCGCGCAGCAGATCCAGGCGCGGGACACGCACTATGAGGATGTGGGGAAGACGCTCTTGGCGGAAGGTCGCTAACCGCAGCCACAAGTGACGCTGCGCTCCCTCCCCCGCTTGCGCAGGGCAATCGCATATGGTGCGCATGGTGCGGCGGCATCGGCACTAGGCTCCCTCCCCCGCTTGCGGGGGAGGGTTGGGGAGAGGGTGTCTCCGTGCTGGGATTATTGAGATTAACTGAGAACGTCCCTGCGTGGCGAGAGCCCTCACCCGCCGCGCTCTGCGAGCGCGTCGGCCTCTCCCGCAAGCGGGAGAGGCCGAGCAAGCCTGCAGACAGTCCCCGTGTCATTCATATGCGATAGCCCTGCCCGCAAGCGGGAAAGGCGGAGCAAGCCAGCGGACAATCCCCGTGAAATCCATATGCGATTGCCCTGCCCGCTTGCGGGGGAGGGTTGGGGAGAGGGTTTATCCGCAACGAGGCAATCCCCCAGAGGAAAGAACCCTCACCCGCGCCCCCGGCGCGACCTCTCCCGCAAGCGGGAGAGGTTAACCGAGAGAGCGGCGCGTCCCTTACGTACCAAAGGAACGAGAGATCACGCCACCAGCGCAGCGTCCTCGTCATCGGCGGCATCAATCCCGCGCTGTGCGGCGAGCAGGCTGACGATCTCTGCATTCGGCCGGGCCTTGCTGAACAGAAAGCCCTGGCCCTCGTGGCAGCCTTCGGCGCGAAGACAGCTCAGCTCGGCTTCGGTCTCGACGCCTTCGGCGGTGATGGTGACGCCCAGTCCTTTGCCGAGGCTGACGATGGAGCGGATGATCGCCTGCGCCTCGCGGTTGGCGCCGAGATCGCGCACGAAGGACTGGTCGATCTTGATCTTGTCGAACGGGAAGCTGCGCAAATAGCTGAGGCTGGAATAGCCGGTGCCGAAATCGTCCATCGAGATGCGCACCCCGAGCGCGCGCAGCGCGTGCAGCGTCGCCAGCACCTGCGCGCTCTTCTCCAGGAGCAGCGTCTCGGTGATCTCGAGCTCGAGCCGGCGCGGCGGCAGGCCGGAATGTTTCAGTGCGTCCGTCACCACCGAGAGCAGATTGCCGCTGCGGAACTGGAGCGGCGACAGGTTGACGGCGACGCGAACGTCGTCGGGCCAGGCCGCGGCATCGAGGCAGGCACGACGCAGCATCTGCCCGCCGAGCGGATTGATCAGGCCGGTGTCCTCGGCGACCGGAATGAATTCGGCCGGCGAGACCATGCCCCGCTCGGCATGCGGCCAGCGCACCAGCGCCTCGAAGCCGGTGATGCGGCCGCTCTGGAGATCGATCAGCGGCTGGTAATAGGGACGGAGCACGTCGTTCTGGATCGCGTCGCGCAGCTCGACTTCGGTCTTGCGGCGGCTCTGCGCTTTTGCATCCAGCGCGGCCTCGAAGAAGGCGAAGGTGCCGCGCGCGTCCAGCTTGGCGCGCGACAGCGCCATGTCGGCGCTCTTGAGCAGCTTCTCGGAATCGTCGCCGTCGCCGGGCGACATGGCGATGCCGATCGAGGCGCCGATCACCACGGAATGGCCGTCGAGCAGATAGGGATCGGCGATGGCTTCCAGGAGGCGCTTGGCCAGCATCACCGCGTCCTCGGGACGGGTCAGTCCGCCCTGCACGATCGCGAACTCGTCGGAATTGAGCCGCGCCAGCGCGTCCTCTTCGCGCAGGGTCGAGCGCAGCCGCTTGGCGACACCGCGCAGGAGCTTGTCGCCGACTGCATGCCCCAGCGTGTCGTTGACCGCCTTGAAATTGTCGAGCCCCAGCATCAGGAGCGCGACCTTCTCGGCGCTGCGCCGCGTGTGCAGCAGCATTTCATCCATCTGCTGCCGCAGCAGGCTGCGATTGGGCAGGCCGGTCAACCCGTCATGCTGGGCCATGAAGGCGAGCCGCGCCTCGGCGCGCTTGCGCTCGGTGATGTCCATCAGCGCGAGCAGCACCGCGGGGCGCTCGGCATAGGTCAATTCGCGGGAGTAGATTGCAAGGTCGATCAGCGTCCCGTCGGCCTTGACATGCTTCCAGGTGCGGCCGGCCTGTTCCTCGCTGGAGTGGTCGGCGGTCCAGGGCGGCTCGCTGTCGAAGGCCTGCAGGGAGCGGATCTTCAGCCTCTCGAACTCGGCCCGGCTGTAGCCGTAATGCGCGACCGCGGCGTCGTTGACGGCGATGATGCGCTCGTCATCCAGCGCGCAGACGATCATGGGCACGGGATTGCCGTCGAACAGCAGGCGGAACGAGGCCTCGCGCTGCTTCAATTCGGTGATGTCGACGCGCAGGCCGACGACGCCGCCGTCGTCGGTCAGGCGCTCGTCGATCAGGATGACGCGGCCGTCCGACAGCTTCTGCTCGTGACGCGCACCGGGCTGATAGAGCTTTTGCAGACGTTCGGCGATCCACTCGTCCTCATGACCGATGGCCTCGGGATAGTCGCCGCGGGCGACGCCGATGCGCAGCGTGTCCTCGAGGCGCGCGCCTTCCTCGAACAGATCGGCGGTCTTGCTGTAGATTTCGGCGTATTTCTTGTTCCAGAGGACGTAACGGCCTTCGGCATCGAGGAACACGATGCCCTGCGGCAGGATATCGATGGCCTGGCGCAGGCGTTCATGGGATTTGCGCGCTTCCGCAATCGCGGCTTCCGCCTCGGCGCGGCTGCGCAGGACTTCGTCGCGCTCGACAAGGTCTCGCGGCGCGCACGCGAAACGCGGCTTGCGCGCCTTTCTGCCGGCGCGGGCAAGCACGTCTTGCTTTCGCTTTTTCGTTCTTCGAGACCCCAAACTCAACTTCACTCGTCCCAGTCGCGCGCCCCGGCGGCCGCAAGTCTTGAGGCAAGTGTCTGAAAAAAAAGTAATCTTGCCCGGCCGCGGTCCGCGCGAGGCGCACCTTGCTGCCTGTTTGCGCGGCGCGGCCGCGGCGGCAAGCGCCTTCGGACCGAGTCCGGCATCGCAATCAACGGGCGATCTGGCGCAAAACTGCGCGCGCACCTGAATCAGTTCCGAAATTGCCCGCGATTGCATGCGAACCGCAGATATTCCTCCCTCCACGCACGAATTTTGGTCAATGCAGGATACGGTTATTGCGCCGTTAAAAAGCGGCAATTTGAGACGCGATTTGGACCGTGCGCCGCGACGTTGCGATCCGCTCAATGCCTCGTTCTTAACCCTGATGGCGCATTGGGCTATAAGGACATCAGCATGAGTCGCCGCAGCATCACACTCCTCCTGCTCTCGCTCGCTCTCCTGGCTGCCGGCGGCGCGCTGGCCCAGGACAAGGGCAGCACCAATGCGAAGCCGCTGCCGCCGCTCGCCAATCCGAACGACCCCGATCTCCCCGCCAAGGAGCTGTTCGCGCGAAAGCTGCTGCCGTCGAAGGGGCCGGCCCATGTCATCGGCTCCTACGCCAGGGGCTGCATCGGCGGCGCGGAGCAGATTCCGGTCAACGGCGACCATTGGCAGGTGATGCGGCTGTCGCGCAATCGCAGCTACGGCCACCCCGACATGATCGCACTGATCAAGCGGCTCGCGGCGAAGGCGCACAAGGACGCAGGATGGCCCGGCATCCTGGTCGGCGACATCGCCCAGCCGCGCGGCGGGCCGGCGCTGTCAGGCCATACCAGCCACCAGATCGGTCTCGACGCCGACATCTGGCTGACGCCGATGCCGAACCGCCGGCTCTCGCGCGAGGAGCGCGAGGACATGTCGGCGGTGATGATGGTGCGCCAGGACCGGCTCGATGTCGATCCCAAGGTGTTCACGCCTGGCCATGTGCTGGTGCTGCGCGATGCCGCGCGGGAGCCCGCCGTGCAGCGCATCTTCGTCAACGCCGCGATCAAGAGGGCGTTGTGCCGCGAGGCCAAGGGCGATCGCGCGTGGCTGTCGAAGATCCGGCCGTGGTGGGGCCACGACTACCACTTCCACATCCGCATGCGCTGCCCGCCGGGGGCGGGCGAATGCGAGGGCCAGCCGTCACAGGCCGAGGACGAAGGCTGCAAACCCGCCGATCTCGCCTACTGGTTCTCCGACGCGGTGCTGCACCCCAAGCCGCCGCCGGAGCCGCCAAAACCGAAGCCGCCGATGACGCTGGCGCAGATGCCCGCGGCCTGCAAGGCGGTGCTGCACGCGGGCGACGCGAAACCGTAATATGTGCGGGTGGGCATGCTGTCGCCGCCCGATCGATGTCGTCCCCGCGAACGCGGGACCCATCATCACAGGGAGAAGTTTGGCGCGAAGTGAGAACTCCGAAGTCTTCGCCAAATTGCTGCCTGTGGCTATGGATCCCGGGCTCGCGCTGCACGCGCCCCGGGATGACGAACTCGTTGATTGGTTCGTACTCCCCTGATGCGCTAACATCCTCTGCCGCCGTGCCGTAAGCCCGCGGCATCCCGGGATGTGCATCCCATCTTTCAACAAGCCTGACCGCAAGCCTCGCGCCGTCGCGTGGCCAATGATGGGATTTCACATGCGCGCCCTCACCTTCCTCACTGCGCTCACGATCAGCATGACCTCCGCCCTCGCTGCCGAGGAGCCGAGCGGCTGCGACAAGTTCAAATGGCCGATCGAGCGCGAGCGCGCCGCGCTGACCGCACCCGATCGCGCCAGGCTCGCCACGGGAAGCGAGCAGGCTGCCCTGCCCGCATCGGCCATCACGCTGGGGCTGGTCGCCCCGAGCGACGCGAAATTGCCCGCGCCGCCGGAGCGGGCGCCGAAGGACGGCACCTTTGCCGGCTTCACCAGCATCAAGGCGCCGAAGGCCGGGCTCTACACGATCAGCCTGTCGGCCGGCGCATGGGTCGACGTGGTCCAGGACGGGCAGGTCCTCAAGCCCGTGGACTTCAGCGGCGCGACCGATTGCGATGGCATCCGCAAGACCATGAAGTACGAGCTGTCGGCACAGTCTTTCGTCCTGCAGGTCAGCGGAGCCAAGGAAAATTCGGTCTCCATTGCGATCCTGCCGGCGCAATAAACGGGTACGTCGTTGTTTGCGCATGACCTTTCCGGAAAGCCGCTGCGCACCGTCCGGGTCATGCGGTCAGACCAACGGTCGCCTTTGACCGGAGGCGCAAGCCTGCTATCTTCGCAATCGCGATATCCCTGCCGGTCGTAAGCCGCTGCCGGGCCCCGTGGAGCAGCGCTTCCACCCATCGCATCAACCCACCCAACGCCAGACTTGCGCGTGCATCTTGCCGCGCGCGGACTCGCACGGAGCGCTCCCCATGTTACGCATTTCAGGACTTTTCGCCGCCTTCATGATCCTCGCGGGCGCGGCCCTCTCGCCCGCCGCCGCCGAGGACAAGACCATCACCGTGTTCGCCGCCGCCTCGATGAAGAACGCGCTGGACGAGATCGACGCCGCCTACACCGCCAAGACCGGCGTCAAGTTCAGCGTCAGCTATGCGGCAAGCTCGGTGCTGGCCAAGCAGATCGAGCAGGGCGCGCCGGCCGACGTGTTCGTCTCGGCCGACACCGACTGGATGGACTACGCGATCTCCAAGAAGACCATCAACGAGCCGACCCGGGTCAACCTGCTCGGCAACAGCATCGTGCTGATCGCGCCGAAGGATGCCAGGATCGACAACGTCGACATCGCGCAAGGCTTCGACCTCGCCAGGCTCGCCGGCGACGGCAGGATCGCGACCGGCGACGTCAAGTCCGTGCCAGCAGGCAAGTATGCCAAGGCCGCGCTGGAGAAGCTCGGCGCCTGGCAGGCCGCGGAGCCGAAATTCGCCATGGCCGAGAGCGTCCGCGCCGCGCTGACGCTGGTGGCCCGCGGCGAAGCCGGTCTCGGCATCGTCTACTCGACCGACGCCAAGGTCGAGCCCGGCGTGAAGACCATCGGCACCTTCCCGGCGGCTTCGCATCCCGCGATCGTCTATCCCGTCGCCGCGACCGCGACCGCGAAGGGTGAGACCGGCGACTATCTGGCGTTCCTGCGCTCCTCGGCGGCCAAGTCCATTTTCGAGAAGTACGGCTTCAAGTTCCTGGTCAGTCCCATAACTTAGGGCTTGCGATGTGATATCTGCGGCTTGATGTCGGACCTCTCTCCCGCCGAATGGACGGCGATCCTGCTCTCGCTCAGGGTCGCCATCATCGCAACGCTGGTGGCGACGCCATTCGGCATCGCGCTGGCGTGGCTGCTCGCGCGGCGTGATTTCTGGGGCAAGTCGCTGCTCGACGCGGTCGTGCATCTGCCTCTGGTGCTGCCGCCTGTCGTCACCGGTTATCTGCTCCTGCTGACGTTCGGCCGCCGCGGCCTCGTCGGCGGCTTCCTCGCCGACTATCTCGGCATCGTCTTTTCATTCCGCTGGACCGGCGCAGCACTGGCCTGCGGCGTGATGGCGTTTCCGCTGCTGGTCCGCCCGATGCGGCTGTCGATCGAGGCGATCGATCGCCGGCTCGAGCAGGCGGCCGAGACGCTCGGCGCCGCGCCGTGGAAAGTGTTCTTCACGGTGACGCTGCCCCTGGCGCTGCCCGGCGTGCTCGCCGGCATGGTGCTCGGCTTCGCCAAGGCGATCGGCGAGTTCGGCGCGACGATCACCTTCGTCTCCAACATTCCCGGCGAGACCCAGACGATATCCTCGGCGATCTATTCGCTGATCCAGACGCCGGACGGCGATGCCGCGGCGGGACGGCTGGTGATCGTCTCGATCGTGCTGGCGCTGGGCGCGTTGATTGCCGCCGAGTGGTTCGCCCGCCGCGCCACCGCGCGGCTGCACGGAAACTGACCATGCTGCGCGTCGACATCGAAAAGCAGCTCGGCGAATTCTCGCTGCATGCATCCTTCGCCAGCGAAGGCCGTGCCATCGGCCTGTTCGGCGCCTCGGGCGCCGGCAAGACGTCACTGGTCAACATGATCGCAGGGCTGTTGCGGCCCGACCGCGGCACCATCGTGATCGACGGCGAAACCGTCGACGACACCGCGGCCGGCATCCATGTCCCGACCTGGCGGCGCCGCATCGGCTATGTGTTCCAGGACGCGCGGCTGTTTCCGCACCTCAACGTCGCGCAGAATCTCGACTATGGACGGCGGATGAACCGCCTGCCGCCCGATCCCTCCCAGCACAAGCGCATCATCGACCTGCTCGACATCGGCGCGCTGCTCGATCGCCGTCCCGGAAAGCTCTCGGGCGGCGAGCGCCAGCGCGTCGCGCTCGGACGCGCGCTGCTCTCGAAGCCGCGGCTGCTGCTGCTCGACGAGCCGCTCGGCGCGCTCGACGAGGGCCGCAAGCTCGAGATCCTGCCTTATCTGGTGAGGCTGCGGGATGAAGCCAACGTGCCGATGGTCTATGTCAGCCACGACGCCGCGGAGCTGCGCCAGCTCGCGACGCAGATCGTTTTGCTGAAGCAGGGCCGCGTGACGTCGGTCGGCGGGGTCAAGGTGCTGGCGTGAGGCGGCGGTAGCCCGGATTTCGCCGCTGCGCTCCACCCGGGCCACAGTGTTCCTTTCGGCTACCAGCCGCGGTCGACGTTGCGGACCTCGCCCGTTCGGGCATCGACGTCCACCTCCATCCAGCGGCCGGCGCGGTCGCGACCCTCGATCTCCCATTCATCGCCGAGGAAGTTCGTGTGCGAGACCGTCACGACGCCGAGAGCGCTCGCGACATCGAGCGCGACCTGCATCGAGATCTGATCGCCGGTGTCATAGGCCATCGCCGGCGCCGCCGCGCCGAGCGTAAGGGCCATCGCGATCGGAAGGATGAACTTTCGCATTGGCATGCTCCTGTCGGTTCAAGCTGTTTCGCGGCTTAGAACGAGCGGCGCCGCGGAGCGTTCCGGTTTCGCGCTCACGAAACCGCGCAAATCTTCGGCGGTTGCGGCGATTTGGTGGCGGTTCCCTATTCTCGTCATCCCGGGGCGCACGAATGGCGAACCCGGATCATACGCTAAACCCCTGCCACCGAGGTCCACAGGTCCGCGAGCTTCTTCCGAAGCGCCTGCGCGCGCGTCAGCGGCGGGGGCGTCTCGTCTTCTTCCGGCAGACGCAAGCCGACGAGATTGACGCGACCGCCGGAGATCGAGCGCGCGACAAGGACGATCTCGTCCAGGGCGAGCTCGGCGCCCTCCTTCGGCGCGCGGTCGAGATGGACGTCGAAATAGTCCGCCAAGGTCAGCTTGCCTTCGTCTTCACCGACCTTGACGCCGTAGATCTCGGCGAGCTCGGCGAGTGTGTGGTCGCCGGAGACCATGAAGTCGCCGAGCAGATGCGGATCAGGCGCCGTGCTCGGCTGCATGTCGACGAAGAAGCGGTCGAGCGACTCGGCCTTTTCAGGCGGGGCCAGCAGATAGATGTAGTCGCCGGGCGCGATCGGGTCGGCTTCCGCCGGCGTCAGGATGTTCTCGTTGCGGATCACCAGCGTCGGCTTGGACCAGGACGGGATCAGGCCGCGGCGGAAATACAGGCTCTTGGGCCGCACCGGATAGCCGACCAGCTGCTGCTCGAGCTGGCCGGGCAGATCCAGTTCGACGCGCCGCGGGCCGCGCTCGGCGCGCGGCAGCGCCACGTGCAGCTTGCGTGCGGCGGGCGCCAGCGTCCAGCCCTGCAGCAGGAGGGAGATGATGACGACGACGAAGGCGACGTCGAAATAGAGATAGGCCTTGGAGAGCCCGACCAGCATCGGGATCGAGGCCAGGAAGATCGCGACCGCGCCGCGCAGGCCGGTCCAGGCAATGAAGATCTTCTCGCGCCAGTTGAAGCGGAACGGGGCAAGGCACACGAACACCGCGAGCGGCCGCGCCACCAGCATCAGCACGAGCGCGACGGCGACGGCCGGCAATATGCTGGTGCCGAGGCGGCTCGGCGAGACCAAGAGCCCGAGCAGCACGAACATCACGATCTGCGCCAGCCAGGTCGCGGCATCGAGGAACGTCACCACCGAATTATGCGCGCGCGTCGGCCGGTTGCCGATGATGATGCCGGCAAGGTAGACCGCGAGGAAGCCGGAGGCGTGCATGATCTGCGAGCCGCCGAAGATCACGAGTGCAGCTGTGGCCACGAACGGGGCATGCAGGCCCTGCGGCAGCGCCACCTTGTTGAGCGCGATCACGACCAGGCGCCCGCCGATGACACCGACGATGGCACCCAGGACCGCCTCCTGAATGAACTCCATCAGCACATGGCCGGGCGAGCTCGAGCCGATCGAGATGTATTCCACCAGCATGAGCGTGAGGAAGATCGCGAACGGGTCGTTGGTGCCGGATTCCGCCTCCAGCGTCGCGCCGACGCGCGGGCGCAGGCGCAGGCCCTGGGTGTGCACCAGCAGGAACACCGCCGCCGCGTCGGTCGAGGCCACCACGGCGCCGACCAGCAGCGATTCCGACCAGTTGAGATCGAGCGCGTATTTCGCGAACGGCGCCGTGACAATCGCGGTCAGCAGCACGCCGACGGTCGCGAGCATCACGGACGGGGCCAGCACAGTGCGGATGCTGGCAAAGCGCGTCCGCAGGCCGCCGTCGAACAGAATCAGGGCGAGCGCGACGGAGCCGACCAGATAGGTGGTGCGGACGTCGTCGAACTGGACCTGGCCAGGGCCGGAATCGCCGGCGAGCATGCCGATCGCAAGAAAGACGAGCAGCAAGGGTGCGCCGAAGCGCAGCGCGAGCAGGCTCGAGAGGATGCCGGCCATGACGAGGACGGCGCCGAGCAATATGGCGATGCTGACGGAGTCGAGGGAAGCCATCCACCTTCCGGGTAAAAATCGCTGGGATTGCATCCTTATCGTCGGCGGACTCGCGCGCCAACCCATTTCCCATGGTTCGCGGCAATCTGCCCGCATTTTGCGGCCTTAACGCGCTTCACTTGACGGTGTATCGATGGTCCGGCCGCGCCCCTTGTGGGATTCTGCGGCTCCCTCGAATCAATTCCTCCCCGCTTGCCGACGAGACCGATGGACATGGACCTCAAAGACTTCATGGAGTTCGTGCAGACGACCGCACGCAGCGTCGGGGCGGAAATCTCCTCACCCTGGTTCTACCTGCAATTCGGTCTCATCCTGGCGGCGGCCGGCATCGCCTATGCCGCGGAGACCGCGATTCGCAGCCGCGTCGACATGACCTCGCTGGCGATGCGCTTGCCGCTGCCGCTCCGGCATTTCGTCCGGGTGATGGTCTCCAGCGCCTCCACGGCGGTGTTCACGCTGCTCGTGATCATCTCGCGCGTGGTGATGTACCACGCGACCTGGCCGAGCCGCAGCTATCTCCTGATGGTCGCAGCCAAGCTGGGCTTCGCCTGGCTCGTGATCCGGCTCGTGACCTCGGTGCTGCGCAACGCCTTCATCGTCAAGCTGGTGTCGATCACGGCGTGGTTCGTCGCCGCGCTCTCCATCCTCGGCCAGCTCGACGCCACGGTGGACGCGCTCGATTCCTTTGCGATCGTGCTCGGCGGCCTCAGGCTGACCCCGCTGCTGGCACTCAAGGCCGGTGCGCTCCTCCTCATCGCACTCTGGGCCACCAACATCGCGAGCAATTTTGCCGAGAGCCGGATCAACGCGACCACCGATCTGACGCCGTCGGTGCAGGTGCTGCTGGTCAAGATCATCCGTATCGGGCTACTCACCGTCGCGATCGTGATCGCGCTTGGCGCCGTCGGGATCGACCTGTCGGCGCTCGCGGTGTTCTCCGGCGCGGTCGGCGTCGGCATCGGTATCGGCCTGCAGAAGATCGTGGCCAATTTCATCTCGGGCATCATCCTGCTCGCCGACAAGTCGGTGAAGCCCGGCGATCTCGTCACCATCGGCGACAATACCGGTCGCATCAGCGCGATGAAGACGCGCTATATTTCCGTCGCCGCCGGCGACGGCCGCGAATTCCTGGTGCCGAACGAGGATCTGGTGACGCAGAAGGTCGTCAACTGGACCTATACCGACAAGAACACGCTGGTGAAGATCGCCTTCGGCACCAATTACGATGCCGACCCGCGCCTTGTCTGCACGCTCGCCGCCGAGACCGCCGCCGCCCATCCGCGCGCGCAGAAGGGCAAGCCGCCGACCTGCATCCTGACCGAGTTCGCGGAAGCCGGCATGAAGTTCTCGCTGACCTTCTGGATCGCCGATCCCGACGGCATGGACAAGGTCAGGAGCGACGTGATGCTGGAGCTGTGGGACGCGTTCAAGCGCGAGGGCATCCGGGTTCCCTATCCGGTCCGCGAAATCCGCATCCGCGGCGGCGCCCTCCCCGTGGAAACCACCGTAGAAGTCCCGAATTAGGCCGCTTTCGCCGCCCGGCCGGCAAGCTCTTGTTTTGACGCGTTTTCTTCACGCGAACCGGTAGCCACTTCGCTCGAAAACGCTCTGCCTCGGCTTGCATGAAGGCCCGCAATCATTAAATTGGGGCCCGAAATCAATCCTTTCCGCCGATATCGAGACCAGCCCCGAGAAGACCTGACACGCATGAGCTACGTCGAAGCCACCGATACCTCCCTGCGCAAGACCGGACAGATCAAGCTGCATGGGCCGAGCGCCTTTGCCGGCATGCGCAAGGCGGGCGCGCTGGTGGCAAAATGCCTCGACGAGCTCACTGACATCGTCGGGCCGGGCGTGCCGACCTCCAGAATCGACGAATTCGTCCGCGACTTCGCCTTCAGCCATGGCGCCTATCCGGCGACGCTGATGTATCGCGGCTACCGCTACTCGACCTGCACCTCGCTCAACCACGTGGTCTGCCACGGCATGCCGGGCGACCGTCCGCTGAAGGAAGGCGACATCGTCAACATCGACGTCACCTTCATCGTCGACGGCTGGTATGGCGATTCCAGCCGGATGTATGCGATCGGCCCGATCGCGCGCAAGGCCGAGCGGCTGATCGAGGTCACCTATGAAGCGATGATGCGCGGCATCGCCGCCGTGAAGCCTGGTGCAACCACCGGCGACATCGGCCACGCCATCCAGAGCTTCGTCGAGCCGCAGGGCATGAGCGTGGTGCGCGATTTCTGCGGCCATGGGCTCGGGCGCATGTTCCACGACGAGCCGAACATCATCCATGTCGGCCGTCCCGGCGAGGGCGTGCAGCTCAAGCCCGGCATGTTCTTCACCATCGAGCCGATGATCAATCTCGGCAAGCCGCACGTCAAGATTCTCTCCGACGGCTGGACCGCGGTCACCCGCGACCGCTCGCTGTCGGCGCAGTTCGAGCACTCCGTCGGCGTCACCGCGACGGGCGTCGAGATCTTCACGCTGTCGGAGCGGCACGGCGAGAAGCAGATCGGGTGATTGCCCGGCGGATCCGGCCTCGCACTCTGGAACACGCAAAAGTTGTCTGATAGGACATCGCCGGGTATCGGCGCCGGGAGCAACCGGCGCGCCGGGGGTTCTTCGAACATGTGGTTCAAGGTTGAGCAGGAGCGCTCGTCGACAGGCCAGAAGTATGTAGTGCGCTGCAACTCCGAGATCGCAGGCAAGCCTGTGGTCGAGGAACGGCTGGTCAAGGGGGTGACGGAGGCCCGCAAGACCGCCGAAATCCTGGCCTCGTCGCTCAACGTGACCGCGACCGTCTATGGCACCGACACGGACGGCGAATTCGTCTACGGCGTCTACGAGGTCAGCGAAGGGGCCGCCGTCGCCACCGACCCGCTGATCAAGAAGCTCTATGCCGAGTCCGCCGCGGCATCACTGACGCTTCGCGACCAGTTGCTCGCCGAGATACCCGAAGACACCATCAAGGGCTTTGCGACGATGTCGGCCGCCCTTGGCTACATCGTGGCCCAGCACAAGCAGATCAAGCGTTCGGCGACGCCGCAGATCGGCTATTCGACTTTGTTCCGCATCTTCTGCGGCGGCAAGGACCCGAGCACGCTCTCCCTTCCCACCGACGACGCCACGGTCGCGATCCTGACCCGGAAGCTGGCCGATGTTCCCGGCTGGATGTGGCTGAGCGAGCTTCCGGGCTTGGGCTCGGCCGAGCGCAGCGCCGTCATTCCAGCCTGGCGTCCCAACAAGGTCACGCTCACCATCGACGGCGAATTGCAGGTGATCCGTCCCCGCAGCGTCTTCCGCGGCACGGTCCCGGAGACCGGCGCGCAGTTCATGCTCGTCGTGCAAATGGCCGAGCGCCGGTCATACGGCCAGAGCCCGCTCGACAGCATCGGATTGATCTATCGCGAGCAGGACGAGACCGCAGTCGTCTCGCTGGTCCGCCAATTGCTGCGCGAATCGACCCCGTTCAAAGGCAGGGTGGTGCTGATCAACCGCGACCTGCGCACCGTCCGTTCGCGCATGTCGGATCGCTCCTGGGCCGATATCATTCCTCACGAACACGCCCGTCGCGAGCTCGATTTCATTGCCGCATCGATCCGCAACCGCGACATGTTGAAGGCTGAAGGCCTCAGCATCCGGCGCGGACTGCTGCTGTCGGGCCCGCCCGGCGACGGCAAGTCGACGGCGATCGAGTGTTTCGTCAACGACATCGCCAGTGAGGCCACGATTTTGATCGTCGAGGC
The DNA here is from genome assembly GCF_022354745.1 of Bradyrhizobium sp. I71. NCBI lineage: Bacteria > Pseudomonadati > Pseudomonadota > Alphaproteobacteria > Hyphomicrobiales > Nitrobacteraceae > Bradyrhizobium > Bradyrhizobium sp. I71. The sequence goes on along the minus strand of NZ_CP059398.1, from coordinate 4,262,276 downwards.
GGTCGAACACATCCGCGCGGTCTATCATCTGGCACAGACGCTGGCCCCGACCGTCGTCATCCTCGAAGACCTCGATCTCATGACCAAGAACCGGCAGAATCTCTATGCGGGCGCGAACAAGGACGACGTCACGGGCGAGTTGCTCCAGGTCCTGTCCGGCGGCTCCGCCTATGACGACATCATCACGATCGCGACGACGAACCATCCCGAGGCGATCGACGAAGCGCTGGCAAAGCGGGCCGGGCGTTTCGATGCACATATCCGGATGGGCTATCCGAGCGACGATGACAAACTGCGTATTCTCGAACTCTATCTCGACCGGTTCGGCGTCAACGACGAATTGACGCGGCGCCGGCTGCAACAGACATTGACCCGCGATTTCGGCCGTCTGCACCTCGTTCCCGCGCATATCGAGGAGTTCGTGAAGGCCGGTATCAAGCGGGCTCGCCTGGCCCGCCGGCCGCCCGAATATCTGGATTTCGAGCCGGGCATCGAAGCCACCAAGTCAATCGCCGCGCAGAAGCCGGCAACCGCCTGAACGAGATCTGCACACCGGCCGGGCATGCTGTCGCTGCGGGCGGATGACGGGGCCCGGGCGACGTGTCAATGAGCGAGCCGCCGGGGGCGGACTCTTCTTGGTTGCAAAATGCGCCGGGTGCGGCATGGTTGTGCGCGATGCCCGCCAAGTCCGACCACGACAAGAGCAAGCCTGAGGACGCGCCGCACTATCACGGCCATCGCGAGCGGCTGCGCGAACGCTTCTACAGCGCGGGCGCCGATGCGCTCAGCGACTACGAGCTGCTGGAGATGGCGCTGTTTCCGGCGCTGCCGCGGCGGGACACCAAGCCGCTGGCGAAAATCCTGATCAAGACGTTCGGCTCCTTCGCCGAGGTCGTGCATGCTCCGGTGGCGCGTCTGCGCGAGGTCGAGGGAATCGGCGAATCCGCGATCAACCAGCTCAAGCTGATCGCCGCGGCGGCGCATCGCGTCGCCAAGGGCGGGGTCAACAGCCGCAACGCGTTGTCGTCCTGGAACGAGGTGATCGACTATTGCCGCACCAGCATGGCGTTCGCCGACAAGGAGCAATTCCGCCTGCTCTTCCTCGACAAGCGCAACCAGCTGATCGCCGACGAGGTGCAGCAGACCGGGACCGTCGACCACACCCCGGTCTACCCGCGCGAGGTGATCAAGCGCGCGCTCGAACTCTCCGCCACCGCCGTCATCCTGGTGCACAACCATCCCTCGGGCGATCCCTCGCCCTCGCAGGCCGACATCCAGATGACGAAGGCGATCATCGACATCGCCAAGCCGCTCGGCATCGCCGTGCACGACCACATCATCGTCGGCAGGAACGGCCACGCCAGCCTGCGCGGGATGCGGCTGATCTAAGGCGCGATGCGACTGGCCTGAATCGTCATCGCGCTTCAGCTTGTTGTTCAAGCATGATCTCCGCGCAAACGCGTTCCGCGTTTGTCGCGAGGGAAAACCACTGCACACTTTTCCGGATCATGCTTCCGGGCAAGATCAGAACACCTTGTTCCTGGCAACCTTCAAGTGCTCTTCTGCGGCCCTGATGCCGCTCAATGCCTTGAGCGTCAAAGCAGTCGGTTGCGGCTTCCATTCGGAAACCAATCTTTCGGCCTTCTCGAGCTCCGGCTTGGACAACATGGAAGCCATCTCGTTCACGTTCTTGGCCGGCGCCAGTTGCGAGAGCTTGAAGTACGCATACGACAGAGACAGGTCTCTCGGCGTTCCCTTTCCGGCGGAGTACGCGCGGGACAGGCCGAACAGGGCGCCAGGAAGTCCCTGATCGCCGGCCATCTTCCACCATTTCAGCGCTTCTTCCGAATCTCCTCGTCTGTCGTACAGAAGAGCGACATCGTGCTGGGCACGCGCATAACCGGCTTTGGCGGAAACAAGCTTGTATTTCAACGCCTGATCCTGGTCGGTTGCGACGATGCCCACGCCTTGGCCGTCGTAGTAGCAGCCGAGCTTGTAGGCTCCCAGCGGATCGTTGGCCGCAGCCGCTTTCTGAAACCACTCGAACGCCCGGCTGCGATCCTGTTGGGTGCCGATGCCATTATTGTACATCATGCCGACATGGTATTGCGCCTCGGCATCTCCTTGATTGGCCAGGACCATCATCGCATTGAAGGTGCCCGCGTCACTTGCATTGGCGGGCATCGAGAACGCTAGAAGGCACGAAAAGAGGCACGAAAAAGCCAAAGCAGCAAATTTCATGTCAGATCCCGATCCGCTTCGAAACCAATATGCCTTGGTCGCTCAAGAGGAAGACAAAGTTCGATCCTGGCGGAGATTTCGACAATCGGAAACCGCCATGCCCGCATTGCCGGGTTCGATGCCGATCGCGAGGACCCGCCTGGCCATGCAGGACTCCTTGCCGGACCGTCTCGCCCGCTAGCCGATGGACGGGCGAGCCGGTTCCCAGAACGGTGGTCGCGAGCGCTCCCGGTTCTACCGATGATTTCCCGCCGAAGCTGTAAGCCATTTCACATGCGCCGGGCCGGCAACCTGCCAGATTTCGGAAGATCACGCTGGAGCGACGCGCTGATCACGGCACCTGGTTCACTTTGGCTTGCACGGAGAGTCGATCGTTCAGTCATTTGCGGGAGCGGAAAATGATCTCATTCGAAAGATTGAAAGACGAGTATGAGCGGAATTGGGCCGATCTCGAGATCCGGGCCGGACGCCTGGCCGAGGCGAATGCAGTCGCCCGCAAGGCCCTCAACGGCAAGGCGACGTATCAGCAGATCGAGCGGTTGACGGGGGTCCCCTGGTTCTTCACCGCGCTCTGCCACTACCGCGAGTCCAACTTCGATTTCGACACGTATCTCGGCAACGGCGAGTCGCTTCATCGCGTGACGAAGCTCGTTCCAAAGGGGCGCGGCCCCTTCGCCACGTTCGTGGACGGCGCCGTGGACGCGTTCAGAATCCAGAACTTCATTGGTGCGAACGATTGGAGCATCGCGCGGATGATGTTCCGGCTCGAGGCGTTCAACGGCTTCGGCTATCACTCCAAGGGCGTCAACTCGCCCTATCTCTATGGCGGCTCGACGCTGTACGGCCCGCCGGAGGCAAGGGCGGGAAAATTCGTTCGCGACCATGTGTTCGACTCCAATCACGTCGATTCGCAGCTCGGCACGGCCGTGATCCTGCATGCGATGATATCACTCGACTCCTCGATCACGCTCGACGGCAGCCCGCAATTCGCCGGCCGCAGCGAGCCCGAGGACGACGTCGCCTCGTCGGTCATTCTCATGCAGCAGGCGCTCAACAAGCTCGGCGCCAACCCGCCGCTCGCCGAGGACGGCATCAGCGGACCAAAGACCAGGGCCGCGGTCTCGCAGTTTCAGGAACAGAACGGCCTGAGGGATACCGGGCTTCTCGATGCGGCCACGGTCGCCGCGATCACGCGCGCGACGCAGCCTGGAGGCCCGGTGCAGGCGGTCGACCTGTCGCAGATCCTGAAGCGGCTGGAGGACCTCGCGCAATTGCTGCGACCGTCAGCCGGCGGCGCGACGCTGCCGGCGACCGTGCCGAGCAGGACATTGCCTGCCACGAATGACCCGATCAGCCTGTTCGAGCGGCTTTTCTCGCTCATCAACAGGACGGCGCCCGTGCCGGGACCGGTCGCCCCGGCGAGCCCCGCCCCCGTCGATCAGCTGAAGCAGGTCGTCGACCTGCTCAGCACTCTCCTCAACACGAGCAGAGGCAAGCCCATGCTGGGCCAGGTCAACGGCGCGCTCGGCGAGACCGTCGGCAAGCTGCTTGACGGCAAGAAGACCGCGCTCGGCATCGGCGGCTCGCTGCTCACCGCGCTGCTCTCGTCGGTGACGGCGAGCCCCAACGCCGGCGGCCTTGCCGGATTGCTCGGAACGATCGTGACCGCCGTGCCCGGCATCAGCCAGTTCGCGATGCCGATCTCGCTAGCGCTCGCCGTCTGGGGCGTGCTCGGCAAGATGGAGAAATGGTCGCAAGGCACCGCGCCGCCGCCGAGGGTGACGACGTAACCTGCGGCCATCCTTCGAGACGCCCGCCTCCGGCGGGCCCTCAGGATGAGGTCGCGTTACGCGGCGAGATATCAGACCCTCATGGTGAGGAGCCCGCCAAAGCGGGCGTCTCCGGACGATGCTTCGCATCGCCGGGCGAAACATGCAGGCCGAGTACGGCCGCGTCGCCTATTGACGAAGCATAATCAGGGGATCGGCGGTGTCGGGGACGCGCCGCCACTGCGCGTGGTCGTCGGCCTCGAACTGCCAGGCTTCGCCTGATTTCGACATCAGGATGATCTGGCCGCGCTCGAGGCGCCATTGCGTCGGGTTGAACTGCGCGATCGTCGCGTCGCATTTCGGCTTGAGGAAGACCTGGAAATTGTCCGAGTCCGCCTCGGTGTTGGTCAGCGTCAGCCCGCAGACCGGCTGGCCGTTGCCGCGCACCATCGACCAGTCGCCGATCATCTGGTCCATCGACTTGGCCATCGAACGCGCGGCAGCGAGATCCTGCAGGATGTAGACGCCCTCGCCCTGGCGCAGGCCCTCGAAGATGCCGGCCTCGACCTCGGTGAAGTCGATCACGGCTTCGCCGGTCGCGTCCTGCAAGCGGACGATGTCGAGGCCCCTGACGTTCCAGGCGACGATGTCTTTCGTGAAAGGCAGCGCCGTCTTGCAGGCCGGCTCCAGCTCCAGCTTGAAGCCCTGCGCCGCCGCATCGCTCTTGAGCGTGACGACGCAGGTCTTGCTGCGCTCGGTGGTCGAGAGTTCCCACTGTCCGGGCATCTGCTTCTTCAGGCTCGTCGCATCCTGCGCATGCGCGATGCCGATCGCGGCCAAGGTGGCCGCGACGGCGAATGCAACGACCCGAAGAGCTCTCATCAGCGCCCCTTGACCGGCGTTTCCGCAACCGGCGTCAGCGGCGCCTTGCCGGCAAACCAGGCCTTGAGATTGTCGACCACGAGCTGGTCCATCGCGTTGCGCGTCACCACCGAGGCCGAGCCGATATGCGGCAGCAGCACGACGTTCTGCATGGTCTTGAGCTCGTCCGGCACGTTCGGCTCGGCCGCGAACACGTCGAGGCCGGCGGCGAGGATGGTGCCTGATTTCAGTGCCTGGATCAGCGCCGGCTCGTCCACCACCGAGCCGCGCGCGACGTTGACCAGCACGCCGCGCGGACCGAGGGCCTTGAGCACCTCGGCATTGATCATCTTGTTCGTGGCGGCGCCTCCGGGCACGATCACCATCAGCGTGTCCACCGCCTTCGCCATCTCGAGCAGGTCAGGGTAGTGCTTGTAGGAGACGTCCTTGGACGGATTGCGCGAGTGGTAGACCACCGGCACCAGCGAGGCGTCGAGCCGGCGCGCGATGGCCTGGCCGATCCGGCCCATGCCGACGATGCCGACCTTGCGGTCGCGCAGCGAGCCGACGCTGAGCGGATAGTTCTGCGTCTGCCAGAGGCCGGAGCGGACGTAACGGTCGGCCTTGATGAACTCGCGCAAGGTCGCGATCAGAAGACCCATCGCGACGTCGGCGACCTCCTCGGTCAGCACGTCTGGCGTGTTGGTGACGACGATATTGTTCTCGGCGGCGTATTTGGCGTCGACATGGTCGTAGCCGACGCCGAAGCTCGCCACCATCTCCAGCTTCGGCAGCTGTGACAGCGAATCCCTGTCCGCGCGCACGGTGTGATAGGTCACCGCGACGCCGCGGATCTTGTCGCGGACCGCCGGCGTCAGGCGCTCGAGATCGCCGCGTGTCTCCGCCTTGTGCACGACGAAATGATCGGAAAAGCCGTTCTCGAGAATCGGCCGCACCGGCCCATAGATCAGAAGGTCGATCTTTTCGGACGAAATCGAACCGGCAGCCATCAGTTTTCCTTTCCAAGCGCGCTCTCATGCCAGCGCCGTAAAACGAGGTGGGAAACTAGCGCCAGCACCCCATAGATGACAATCCCGGCCAGCGACAACAGAAGCAGCGCCGCGAACATGCGGGGTATGTTCAAGCGATAGCCGGACTCCGCGATCCTGTAGGCGAGGCCGGAGCCGGCGCCGGCAGTTCCCGCCGCGATCTCGGCCACGACCGCGCCGATCAGCGACAGGCCGCCGGCAATGCGCAGGCCGCCGAGGATGTAAGGCAGCGCCGAAGGCAGCTTGAGAAAGCGCAGCGCTTGCTGTGGCGAGGCACCATAGAGCTGGAACAGGCCGGCGAGATTGCGATCCACCGAATTCAGCCCGAGCGTGGTGTTGGACAGCACCGGAAAGAAGGCGACGATGAAGGCGCAGACCACGACCGCGGTCTGCTGCTCCAGATAGATCAGCAGCAGCGGCGCGATCGCGATGACGGGCGTCACCTGCAGGACCACGGCATAGGGGAACAGCGAATATTCGACCCATTTCGACTGGTTGAACAGCAGCGCCAGCGCGATGCCGCCGATGCTCGCCGCGAGGAACCCCTCGAGCGTGGTCAGCAGCGTGGTGGCGAGCGATTGTGACAGGACCGCCCAGTCCTTGAGCAGCGTCAGGACGATGACGGACGGCGCCGGCAGCACGTAAGGCGGGATCCCTTTGAGGCGGACCACGAGTTCCCAGGCGACGAGGCCGGCCGCGAACACGATGACGGGAAGCACGAAGCGCATCACGCGCTGCGCGCGGGACGATCCCGCGGTGATGGGAGCTTGCGCGCTCATAGCGTCGACTGTCCCGAATACGACGGCGCCAGCGCGGCCGACACTCTTCGGCAGTAATCGGAATAGGCGGCCGAGATCCGAAACTCCTCCCCGCGCGGCTCGACCGTCTCGATGCGGATGTCAGCCTGGATGCGGCCGGGCCGGGCCGTCATCACCACCACGCGCTGCGACAGATAGACGGACTCGAACACCGAATGGGTGACGAAGATGACGGTCTTGCCAAGGCGGCGCCACAGGGCGAGCAGATCGTTGTTGAGGCGGAATCGCGTGATCTCGTCGAGGGCTGCGAACGGCTCGTCCATCAGGAGGATCTCGGGGTCGGTGACGAGCGCGCGCGCCAGCGACGCCCGCATCTTCATGCCGCCGGAGAGCTCGCGCGGATAGGCATCGGCGAAATCGGCGAGCCCGACACTCGCCAGCGCCTCGTCGGCACGCGCGCGCGCGTCTGCCTTCGGCACGCGGGCGAGCCTCAAGGGCAGCCGCACGTTCTCGCGGACGCTGGTCCAGGGCATCAGGGTCGGTTCCTGAAACACGAAGCCGATGCCGTGACCCGGTTGAACATGGCTGGGCTGCACCGAGCCCTCGTGACGCGCCACCCGCACAGTGCCCGAAGACGGCGCACTGAGCCCCGCGATGATGCGCAGCGCCGTCGACTTGCCGCAGCCGGACGGGCCGAGCAGCGAGATGAACTCGCCCTTGCGGACGGCGAGGTCGAACGGGCCGAGTGCCATGACGCCGTTGTCATAGGCCTTCGTCACGCCGCGCAGACTGACGGCAAGAGCCGTCAGGCTGGCCTCGACGCTGGGCGAGGTGTTGCGCTCTACCATTGATCGATGACTGCGGCGTTTCGGGCGCCCTTCACCTCTCCCCAACGGGGAGAGGTCGGCGCGCAGCGCCGGGTGAGGGGGATCAGGGCCCACGAGGGAGCGCAACCCCTCACCCGCATCGCATCTGGCGATGCGACATAGCCGAAGCTTTGCTTCGGCGTTCTTAAGAACGGCCGCCAAAGGCGGCCTATGCCTCTCCCTTCCGGAGAGGTGCAGGACGCCGGACTACCTTCGCCGAATCGCAGCATGCGCTAGGGCTTGTTCGGGCGCAGCTCGATGCCGACGCCCTTGTTGATGAAGCGCAGCGTGTAGGACTTGCGGAAGTCGAGATCCGCCTTCACGACGCCGGCCTTCACCATCTTGTTGAAGAAGGAGGTGTAGCGCTCGTCGCTCATCGCGCCGATGCCGTTCTTCAAGCTGTCGCCGGAATCGACGATGCCGTGTTCCTTCATCTTGGCGACGGAATAGGCAAGCAGATCGTCGGTCATCTCCGGATTGAGCTGCTTGATCAGGGCGTTGCCGGCGGAATTGTCGCGGTAGATGTAATTGTACCAGCCGATCATGGAGGCATCGACGAAGCGCTGGACCAGATCGGGCTTCTTCTCGACGATGTCGCGACGGGTCTCGATCAGGGTCGAATAGGTGTTGAAGCCGTAATCGGCGAGCAGCAGCACGTTGGGCTTGAAGCCGGCGGCCTTCTCCACCGCGAAGGGCTCGGAGGTGACGTAACCCTGCATCGCGCTCTTGGGATTGGCGATGAAGGGCTGCGGATTGAAATTATAGGGACGGACGTTCTTCTCGTTGAAACCGTATTCGGATTTCAGCCATTGGAAGTAGCTGCCCATGCCCTCCTTGGAGACGAACAGCGTCAGCGGCTTGAGATCCTCGATCTTGGCGACCTTGGCGTCGGGCTGCGTCAGCATCACCTGCGGATCCTTCTGGAAGATCGCGGCGATGGTCACGACGGGGACGTTGTTGGCGACGGCGTCGAACGACATCAGCGTGTTCGCGGCCATGAAGAAATCGATCTTGCCGGCGATCAGCAGCATGCGGTTGTTCTCGTTGGGACCGCCGGGGACGATGGTGACGTCGAGCCCGTATTTCCTGTAGGTGCCGTCGGCGACCGCCTGGAAGAAGCCGCCATGCTCGGCCTCGGCGACCCAGTTGGTGCCGAAGGTGACCTTGTCGAGCGTTTCGGCGCGCGCCGGCACAAAGGACACGATAGCGGCCAACAAACCCGCAATTAACGCTCGCCGCAGATGAGAGGGGGTCATGATGGCACTCCGTCGATCGTGGCTGGCCCAATCGTGTCTGGCTCAAGTGAAGGCAACGCGATAAAACCGCATGACATCAGGGGACGCGAACCGGCCAGGCCCGCATCCCCTCATACCCCAAATTACGTGACAAATTCGGGCAAAGAAACCTTGAAGACGCCTCCCCGCGACTGGATCGATATCGACTGGGCCGATGCGGGCCCTGCGGAGGCGTCGCGCTGGATCGCGGTGCTGCCGCTGGCGGCGACCGAGCAGCACGGTCCGCATCTGCCGCTCACGACCGACGTGCTGATCGCGGAGGCCTATCTGGCGCGCGTGCGCGAGCTGCTGCCTGAGAGCATTCCCGCCGGATTTCTCCCGGTTGAACCGGTCGGGATTTCCACCGAGCATATCGACTATCCGGGCACGCAGACGCTGCCGACCGACGTTGCGCTGAAAAGATGGACAGGGATCGGCGAGGACGTTGCACGCCGCGGCGTGAAGAAGCTCGTCATCGTCACCAGCCATGGCGGCAACAGCGCGGCCATGATGCTGGTCGCGCAAGACCTGCGCGCGCACCAAAAACTGTTCGTGGTGACGACGTCATGGTCGCGGCTGTCGGGCGCGGACAGATTGTTCCCGGCCGAGGAAGTGCGCCACGGCATTCACGGCGGCGCGGTCGAGACCTCGATCATGCTGGCGCGCTATCCCGATCAGGTGCGCATGGATGCAATCGCGGATTTCCCTGCGAGCAGCGTCGCGATGGAGCAGCAGTATCGCTGGCTCTCGACGCAGCGCCCCGCGCCGTTCGCCTGGCAGGCGCAGGATCTCAACCCGAGCGGCGCGATCGGCAATGCGACGCTGGCCGTGGCCGAGAAGGGCGAGCGGCTGATCGACCAGGGTGCGCGCGCCTTCTGCGAGCTGCTCAGTGAAGTCGATAACTTCGACGTGAACAGGCTCGCGAAGGGCCCCCTCGGCTAGCCGGCATCCTTCTGGATTCACACGGGAAAGGTCGAGTCTTCGCGGCTACATCTGCGGCCTTCGAACCGGACGCGAAGAACCTCCGTCCAACTGGGCACGCGGGCCACAACGGACCGCCTCAACCCGGATGAGTTTCACATGTCGATCAAGACCAAGGTTGCCGCCGCAGCTCTCGCTGCCCTCGCCGTCGCCGGCAGCATGGTGTCCACCACCTCTTCTGCCGAAGCCAAGCAGCCCGGCTGGGTTTGGGGTGTCGGCGCAGGCATCGCCACCGCCGCCGTCGTCGGCTCCGCGATCGCCGCCAGCAACGACCCCTATTATCACGGCTATCACCGCTGCGGCTGGGTCGCCCAGTACAACGCCTTCGGCCAGTACGTCGGCCGCGTTCGTACCTGCTACTGATTTGGGTATCTGAGGCCGATCTCTCCTGGACCCTGCGTCCGACACGGGCGCCTCATCCACCCCGTGTCGTGCCCCCGACCCCGCCCGGCTGTCCCCCCGGGCGGGGTCATCTGTTTGGAGGCGCAGGGCAGTTGTTGCACCCCCGTCACAAGGCGATGCGAAGCATCCACCTGCAACAATCACCTTAGTTGCTATTAAGAATTAATTGCAATAAGGATAGCAACCGCACGGGACTTGGGACTCGATCGCGTGGACGGCCGAGGCCTGATGACAGGGCGCCGCGAATCGGCAGGGATATCGCGCAGGTGGAATACATTCGCGTTTGGGGGCGTGCGTTTTGACGTTGAGAGGTCACCATTACAGGTACTTGCGGACGGCTGCGGCGATCGCCTCGGGCGCACTGGCTTTTCCGGGCACCGGCCACACGGCTGATCTGCCGCTGAAGGCCTCGGCCTTGAAGGCGGTCTATGACTGGACGGGCCTCTATATCGGTGCGCATGTCGGCTTCACCCGCGGCACATCCGCGGCAACGCTGGCCGATCCCACCCTCGCGACCGACGATCACGTGTTCAACGGCATGACCGGAGGCGTCCAGGCCGGCTACAACTGGCGCCTCAACTCAGGTTTCCTGCTCGGCGTCGAAGGCGATATCTCCTTCCCCAACTACCTCCCCTCAAATCACGTCGTGTCATCGGCGGTGACCGCGCTGTCGAGCGCGGAGGAGCGCTGGGATTATGTCGCGAGCCTGCGCGCGCGGCTCGGTTATGCCAGCGGCAACTGGCTGTTTTATGCGACCGGCGGCGCGGCCTTCGCCGGCGAGCGCTTTCTCTCGACGCCGACCGGCGGGAACGAAGAGAAAGTGTTGCACACGCGGTTCGGCTGGACTGCCGGCGGCGGCGCCGAATACGCCTTTGCACCGCACTGGAGCGCTCGGCTCGAATATCTCTACAGCAAGTTCGAGAACGCCAACGTCACCTTCCCCTCGGGCGGGCAATATTCGTCGTCGATGGATTTTCACAGCCTGCGCATCGGCCTCAATCGCAAGATCGACTGGCCGGGCGTGCCGACCTACGACCCGAAATCCGACGTCACCGACACCGAATCCAGCCGCTGGGAGATTCACGGCCAGTCGACCGTGCTCGGGCAGGGCTACCCCGCGTTCCACGCGCCTTATACCGGACCGAACAGCCTGCTCCCGTCGCCGGATTTTCAGCAGACCTGGAGCAATTCGCTCTATCTGAATGCGCGGTTGTGGGACGGCGGCGAGGTCTACTTCAACCCCGAGCTTCTCCAGGGTTTCGGATTCAACAACACGACCGGCGCCGCGGGCTTCCCCAACGGCGAAGCGCAGAAGTCCGGCTTTCCCTATCCACACTTCAACGCCTCGCGATTGTTCGTGCGCCACACCTTCGGCTTCGGCGGCGAGCAAGAGGAGCTGGCCAGCGGCCAGTTTCAGCTTGCCGGCAAGGCCGACGTCTCGCGCCTGACCTTGCAGGTCGGCAAGTTCTCGGTGGTCGACGTGTTCGACGGCAATGCCTACGCGCACGATCCGCGCAAGGATTTCATGAACTGGTCGATCTGGGCCTCCGGCGCCTTCGACTATGCCGCCGACAAGCTCGGCCTCGGCTATGGCGCCACCGCCGAATTGAACCAGAAGCAATGGGCGCTGCGCGGCGGCTACTTCCTGATGGATGCCGTCTCCAACTCCAACAATTTCGACATGAATATCGGCCGTCGCGGCGAGTACGTCGCGGAGCTCGAGTTGCGTTACTCGCTATTCGGCCAGCCCGGCAAGCTGCGCACGCTCGGTTTCGTCAACAGCGCTTTCTCCGGCAGCTATCGCGAGACGCTGGACAATCCCGCGTTCGGCGTGGACATCAGCCAGACCCGCCGTGGCCGCATCAAGTACGGCTACGCGTTCAACCTCGAACAGGCCATCACCGGCGACATCGGCGTGTTCGGCCGCTGGAGCTGGAACGACGGCCGCAACGAGATCATGGCCTTCACCGACATCGATCGCAGCCTGTCCGGTGGCGTCTCGGTCAAAGGCACGACATGGGGCCGGCCCGACGACGTGGTCGCGATCGCCGGCGCCGTCAACGCCCTGTCGCAGGATCACCGCGACTTCATCGCCGCCGGCGGTCTCGGCCCGCTGATCGGCGATGGCCAGCTCAACTACCGCCGCGAACGCGTGCTCGAGACCTACTACGCCTACGCGCTGAACAAGAATCTCACCTTCACCGCCGACTACCAGCTCATCGTCAATCCCGCCTACAACGCAGATCGTGGTCCAGTGTCAGTGTTTTCGGGGCGCGTGCACGGCGAGTTCTGAGCGGGGGCTCGCCTCTACGCGGCCCGGATCGCGTCCAGGAATTTTCCGACCTCGACCTTGAGACGGCTGCTCTCGCCCGACAGCGATCTGGCCGACGCGAGCACATTGGAGGAAGCCGATCCGGTCTGGCTCGCGCCGCGCTGCACGTCGACGATGCTGGCGGAGACCTGCTGGGTGCCGCGCGCGGCCTGCTGCACGTTGCGGGAGATCTCCCGCGTCGCCGCGCCCTGCTCCTCGACCGCCGAGGCGATTGCGGACGCAATCTCGGACATGCGCGTGATGGTGTCGCCGATCGCCTTGATGGCGCCGACCGAATCCTCCGTTGCGCTCTGGATCCCCGCGATCTGCTGACTAATCTCGCCGGTGGCCTTGGCGGTCTGCTCGGCCAGCGCCTTGACCTCGGAGGCGACGACGGCGAAGCCGCGCCCGGCCTCGCCGGCGCGCGCCGCCTCGATGGTGGCGTTGAGGGCGAGAAGATTGGTCTGGCCCGCGATCTGGCTGATGAGCTCGACGACGTCGCCGATCCGGCCCGCGGCCCTGGCGAGCTCGCCGACATGGTCGTTGGTGCGCCCGGCCTGCTGCACCGCCTCGCCGGCGATGCGCGCGGAATCCTGGACCTGACGGCTGATCTCGTCGACCGACGAGGCCATCTCCTCGGCCGCCGCAGCAACGGTCTGCACGTTCGTGGAAGCCTGTTCGGAGGCGGCCGCGACGGTCGCGGTGACATTCTCCGATTGCGCGGCGGTGCTCGTCAGCGTTCCCGCGGACGCTTCCAGCTCCGAGGAGGCCGACGAGACGGTGTTGATGACGTCGCCGATCATGGCTTCGAACTCGCGCGCGATCTGGTCCATGCGCTGGCTGCGCCGCAGCTTCGCCTCGGCCTCGACCGCAGCGGCCTCGTCGGCGGCTTTCTTGGCGAGCAGCGAATCCTTGAAGTGCTGCAGCGAGCCCGCCACCTGTCCGATCTCGTCGTCGCGGCCGGTCGTGGGAATCTCGACCTCGTGCTGTCCGGCGGCGAGCGCGCCGATCACGTCGGCGATCCGGCCGAGCGGCGTCACCACGCGCCTGCGCAGCATCACGGTCACGCCGCCGAGCGTTCCGAGCAGCGCCAGCACGGCGACAGCGGCCAGCGCGAGCATTGCCAGCGCGCCGTCTCGCGCGGCCGAGGCGCGCTCGGCAGCTTCCGCCAGCGCGGCGTCGCGCACGCCGTAGAACATCTGGATGGCCGGCACGATGACCTTCGCCAGCTCGTCGGCGGTGGCGCCGTACTTGCCGTCACTCCGCGCTGCAGGAAGCTCCTTGTCCACGGCAACCGCTGCCTGTCCAAAATAGGATTCCGTTGCCGCCTTCAGCGCGGCGGCGATGCGGGAGGGATTTCCGAGCTGGTCGATCCCGGCCTCGATGCGCTCGCGGTCGGCCTCCACGCGTCCCTGCATGCGGTCCATCAGCGACAGCTCAGCCGCGGTGAGCGGGCGGCGGGCGGAGAGCGCCGGGGACAGCGTGGCCGCGCGGCTGCCGGCCGAAACCCGCAGATCCTGCGCCGTTCGCGCCAGGCTCAAGAGCGCCGCAAGCGAGGAATCGGCATTGATGACCTTCGCTTCGAGCCGGTTCATGACCGGTTCGATGTTGCCGAGGACCTCGGCAACGCCGGGCAGGAAGCCCTTTATCGCGGTGCTGTCACGCGCCGCCAGGGGGACGCTCATCGCGCGATCCGCAGCGGTGGTAATCTCCTTCAGCCGCCGCGCGGCACGGTCGAGATTTTCGGCGATCGCTCCGCCATCGTCCAGCACCATGATGGCGCGCCTTGCAGCGTCGAGGCCCGCCTCGGCCGTTTTCGTAGCCTTCGCGGCAGCTTCGAGCTGCGCCTGCGTCGCAGCGCCTTCCTGGAAGATCGGTCCGATGTAGGGAGCGCGAAGGCTGGCGAGGTGCTGGCTGGCCATCAGGGTCGCACCAAAGGCATCGACGGTCTTGATCGCGTCGGAGCGGTTCGCGAAGATGCGCGTCTGAGGTATCAGCACCTCGGCGCCAAGGATGACCGCAAATACCGTCACCGTCAGCATCGACAGCGCGAAAAGCTTCCCGATCCGCATCCTGATTTCCCCGAATCCATTTCTGCAATGTCGAAAATCTAGTGGGCGGCCACTAAGGGGGCGTTAAGCGACAATCCGTAGTTCCGCGGAGTGTCAGGTCGTCGCGGACGACCCTCGGGAACACCGCCGGACGCCGGTTCCCTTCGAGGCCTGAATGCGCGAATCACCAGCATCTCCTCACCGAATACCTATATCAATGGCCTGCGCCGTCATCCGGCCACACTTGCTTACCTCCGGAAGGTCAATGCTCTCGCTCGAACTCGTCATCGTCGTCGTCCTGATCGTCATCAACGGCCTGCTCTCCATGTCCGAGCTGGCCGTGGTCTCGTCGCGTCCGGCGCGGCTGTCGCTGCTCGCGGCCAAGGGCGTGCGCGGCGCCGAGCGGGCGCTGACGCTGGCCGCCGATCCCGGCAAGTTCCTGTCGACGGTGCAGATCGGCATCACGCTGGTCGGTGTGCTCTCCGGCGCGTTCTCGGGCGCAACGCTCGGGCAGCGGCTGACGCAATGGCTGCTCGAGCTCGGCCTCTCCAAGGGCATTGCCGACATCGTCGGGGTCGGCATCGTGGTCACGCTCATCACCTACGCCACCCTCATCGTCGGCGAGCTGGTGCCGAAACAGGTGGCGCTGCGCGATCCCGAGAGCATCGCAGTCCGCGTCGCGCCCGCGATGCATGTACTGGCGAAGATATCGCTGCCGCTCGTCTTCCTACTCGACGTCTCCGGAAAGCTGATCCTCACCCTGCTCGGCCGCGGCGGCAAGGCCGAGGAGAAGGTGTCGGAGGACGAGATCCATCACCTCGTCAGCGAAGCCGAGAGCGCGGGCGTGCTCGAGCCGGGCGAGAAGGAGATGATCGCGGGCGTGATGCGGCTCGGCGATCGGCCTGTCGGCGCCGTCATGACGCCGCGCACGGAGGTTGACGAGATCGACCTGAATGACGATCCGGCCGCCATCCGGGAGATCATCGCCAGGAGCCCGCATTCGCGCTTTCCCGTCTCCGACGGCGACCGCGACAAGCCGATCGGCGTGCTCCAGGCCAAGGACCTGCTGGTGGCCTATATGAACGAACGCACGCCGGATCTGCGCGCGCTCGTGCGCGAGGCACCCGGCATCCCGGTGTCGGCCGATGCGCGCGACGTGCTGACCATCCTGAAAGCGGCTCCGGTTCACGTCGGTTTCGTCTACGACGAATACGGTGCCTTCGAAGGCGTGGTGACCGCCACCGACATCCTCGAGTCGATCGTCGGCGCCTTTCATTCCGAGGCGGGGCCGCCGGAGCCGGCCTATGTCAGGCGCGCCGACGATTCGCTCCTGATCTCCGGCTGGATGCCGGCCGACGAATTCGGCGAGCTGCTCGGCGTCGAATTGCCGCCGCACCGCTACAACACGGTGGCGGGCCTTGTGCTGCAACAGTTCAACGCGCTCCCCAGTGCCGGCGATGCCTTCGATTTCCGCGGCTGGCACATCGAGGTGGTCGATCTCGACGGACGGAGGATCGACAAGATCCTGGCAACCCGGCGGAGCGAGCAGGCTGCGGCGTGAGCTGAAGTCTCCGCTGTCGTCCCGGACAACGCAAAGCCCTTACCCGAACCTCACCCCGATCCGCTTTTCCTTGCGCCAGACCACGTTGCAGGACAGATGCGTTCCGTCGGCTGGGACGAACAAGGTGAAATGCTCGGGGATGCCGATGGGGCTGGTGACGTCGAGTGCGGCGCCATGATCGGAGAGATTGCGAACGGTGCAGTCGATCGCGCCGCCGCCGAACTCGATGGTTCCGGCCTTCAGCACCCGATGTCGCGCCTTGCTGCGTCGCTCGTCCATGGGCGGAATTTACACCCAAAGCTGAACCAAACGTTAAGCGCCAAAGCATGATCCGGAAAAGTGCGCAGCGGTTTTCCGAAAAGATCATGCTCAAACAACAACCTGAACCGCGGTGAATTTCTGCGACCGGAATCCTACAGCGCGGGCTCGAACGTCTCGGCGCGCGCCATGCGCCAGGCGTCGCGGAAGCGCGGGTCTTCCGTACCTTCGAGCAGCTCGCCCGGGCGCAGTGCCGGATAGAGCTGCGCGAAGGATTGCACCTGGGTCGTCGAGGTCCGCTGGCTGAAGTGAATCGGGCGCAGCTGCTGCGGATGTTCGAGGCCGGCGGCGGCAATGAGCTCCGTCAGCGAGTGCAGCGTCGCATGATGGTAATTGTGTACGCGATCGATCTTGAGCGGCACGTAGAGCGCACGCGCACGCGTCGGGTCCTGCGTCGCGACACCGGTCGGACAACGGTCGGTGTGGCAGCTCAGCGACTGGATGCAGCCGAGCGAGAACATGAAGCCGCGCGCCGAATTGCACCAGTCGGCGCCGATCGCCATGGCGCGCGCCATGTCGAAGGCGGTTGCGATCTTGCCGGAGGCGCCGATCTTGATGCGATCGCGCGCGTTGATGCCGATCAACGCATTGTGGACGAAGTTGACGCCCTCGCGCATCGGCATGCCCAGATGATCCATGAACTCCAGCGGTGCGGCGCCGGTGCCGCCCTCATTGCCGTCGACGACGATGAAATCAGGATAGATGCCGGTCTCGATCATCGCCTTGCAGATCGCCAGGAACTCCCAGGGATGGCCGATGCACAGCTTGAAGCCGGCCGGCTTGCCGCCGGAGAGGCGGCGCATCTCGGCGATGAACTGCATCATGCCCACGGGTGTGGAAAAGACCCGGTGCGAAGCCGGCGAGATGCAGTCCTCGCCCATGGCGACGCCGCGGATCTTGGAGATTTCTTCCGAGACCTTGGCCGCCGGCAGCACGCCGCCATGGCCGGGCTTGGCGCCCTGGCTGATCTTGAGCTCGACCATCTTGATCTGGTCTTCGCTGGCGACGCGCGCGAACGCTTCGGGATCGAAGGTGCCGTCGAGGCGACGGCAGCCGAAATAGCCCGAGCCGATCTCCCAGATGATGTCGCCGCCCATCTCGCGGTGATAGGGGCTGACGCCGCCCTCGCCGGTGTCGTGCGCGAAGCTGCCCTTCCTGGCGCCGGCATTCAGCGCCCGCACCGCGTTCGGGCTGAGCGCGCCAAAGCTCATCGCCGAAATGTTGAACACCGAGGCCGAATAGGGCTTGGTGCAATCTGGGCCGCCGATGGTGATGCGGAATTTCTCCGCGGCATGCGACTTCGGCGCGACCGAGTGATGCATCCACTCGTAGCCGTCGCGGTAGACGTCCTCCTGGGTGCCGAAGGGACGCTTGTCGAGCTCCATCTTGGCGCGCTGATAGACCACCGCGCGGGTGTCGCGCGAGAACGGCATGCCGTCCTTCTCGCTCTCGAAGAAATATTGCCGCATCTCGGGCCGGATTTCTTCCAGCAGGAAGCGGATATGCGCGGAGATCGGGTAGTTGCGCAGCACCGCGTGGCTCTTCTGCAGGAGATCGCGGACACCGAGCAGCGTCAGCGCGCCGAAGATCAGGATCGGGACCAGCATGATGTCGAAGATCTTGCGATCCGCGATGCCGATGCCGATCAGGAGCGCGGTGACCACCGCGCAGATCGTCAGCACGATGTAGCGCGGCGAGAAGGGCAGCAGCAGGGTTTCCATGATCCCCTCTTCCGCGAGCGGCAGGCGTTTGGGGGATTCATGTGTCTTGTCGTCGTCGGCCACGATTCCCGTCCTCTTGCCTGCCTACAGCAGGCGATACGATACGCCCGCCCCTGTCATACGGATATGACGCCGCCCTTGTTTCTGGCTAGCGAATTCGGCCGAGGCAAATCAATCAGCCTCGATCGCGGGCTGCTGCACCGCAGCAGAAGGGTTGGGAGGAAGAGACCGCAGGCCACAAGGCTCCTATGGGGCTGCGAGCGGGCCACACTGGATCCACAAGCTCAGCCGTCGTCCCGGGCAAGCGTCAGCGCAGACCCGGGATCCATAACCACGAGATTTTGGGGCTGGGAAAGCTGTCCGCTCCGACTCGTCGCATAACCACGGCCTGTGGTTGTCCCGGATCTGCGCGCGCTTAGGCGCGCTTGTCCGGGACGACGAGCCGGGTGTGGCGCGCGATCACGCCGCTTCTTCGACAGAGCTTACCGCTCGACGAAGGCCTTCTCGATCACGAAATGGCCAGGCTTGTTGCCGCTTCCCTCGACGAAATCGCGGCTCTCGAACATCGCCTTCAGCTCTTCGAGCATCGCCGGGCTGCCGCACATCATGATGCGGTCGGTTTCGATATCGAGCGGGCCCTGGCCGATGTCGTTGAAGATCTGCTCGGAGCTGATGAGGTCGGTGATGCGGCCGCGGTTCTTGAACGGCTCGCGGGTCACGGTCGGATAATAGACGAGCTTGTCCGCGAGCAGCTCGCCGAACAGCTCATCCTCGCGCAAGGTCGCGACGAGCTTCTCGCCATAGGCGAGCTCGGAGACCTGGCGGCAGCCATGCACCAGGACGATCGACTCGAACTGGTCGTAGACCTCGGGATCCTTGATCAGGCTCGCAAACGGCGCGAGGCCCGTGCCGGTCGAGAGCAGCATCAGCCGCTTGCCTGGAAGCAAATTGTCGGTGATCAGCGTGCCGGTCGCCTTGCGGCCGACCAGGATGGTGTCGCCTTCCTTGATCTTCTGGAGGCGCGAGGTCAGCGGGCCGTCCTGAACCTTGATCGAGAAGAACTCGAGCTCTTCCTCGTGGTTGGCGCTCGCCATGCTGTAGGCGCGCAGCAGCGGACGGCCGTCGACCTCGAGGCCGATCATGGCGAACTGGCCGTTCTGGAAGCGGAAGCCGGTATCGCGGGTGGCGCGGAAGCTGAACAGCGTGTCGGTCCAGTGGTGGACGGAAAGAACCTTCTCTCGGTAAAACGCGCTCATGATTTTCGATATTCCGAATAACTGCGGTTTTAGGGCAAAAGCGCTGCCCGGCCCCTGACGCGGGGCGGGCACCATCTGCCATGGCGGAGGAATTCGCGTGTGTGATCTACGCCATTGAGACCAATAATCAACCTCGTTTCGGATGCAATTGATGCCGATCAAACCGGCATTTGGGCGGAATTCCGCGCATCATTGATGAATTTGCTGCCGAGCGCGCGCGGTGGGCAATTTCTTTTCCCTGCGGGGCGCGATGGCAGCACTTAATTTCCGTCGCGCTCGCGAGAATTTCATTAAGAATAGCTCTGATTTTCACCCCGGTCTGGCGCCGATTCCCGCATTTTCGCGGCTTTTGGCGCCAGGAACGACTGAAGAGCGACTGGAGCAGATGGCAGACGGCGAGCGGACCTTCGTCCAGGCGATCAGGCGCTATTGCGCCCAGCATGGGATCACGGTCGATGTCCGCCCCGGCGGCTGGCTGATCGCGATGCGCCGGGGCGAAAGGCGCCACTTCGCCTTCGGCTACGACATCGGCCTCAACAGCGCCATCGCCCACCGCCTCGCCAACGACAAATCGGCGACTGCCGAGGCGCTGGAGATGGCCGGTGTGCCATGCGTTCCCCATCGGCTCTTCCTCAACCCAAGGCTCGGCAGGAATATCGTTGGCCCCACCTGGCGAGAGGCCATGCTCGAACTGCTTCGCGACCATCCGCAAGGCGTGGTGGTGAAGCCGAACGAGGGAACGTCGGGACGGTCGGTGTTCAAGGTGTCGACGGTGGCGGAACTCGATCACGCGGTTGACGACGTTTTCTCGATGAACGCTGGACTCGCGATCTCGCCCTATCTGGCGATCGAAGACGAGGTCCGTGTCGTGCAACTCGGCGATCTGCCGCTCGTCGTCTACAGCAAGCAGCGTGGCTCGGACTGGCGACACAATCTCGATGCCACTGCAAAGCCCGTGCTGCTGGAGGACGGCGAGGTTCGAACGGCTTGCGTGAAGCTCGCGGTCGATGCCGCGAGCGCCATCGGCATTGCCTTTGCGTCGATCGACGTGGTGCGTGTCGACGGCGAATGGAAAGTGCTCGAGATCAATTCCGGCGTGATGATGGAAGCGCTGGGCAAGCTGCATCCGGAATTGGTGCAGGCAACATATGACGCGGCGCTGGACCGGGTGTTCGGGGAAGATGAGCGGATGTTCCAGTTGTGAAATGGAACGCAGCGCTCTAGCCTTGAGGCCGCGCACAGCAAATGCGGCCTGCGGGTCTTGTTCGCGGCGGCTGCATCAATGGTCGTCAAAGAATCAAAGAGGGGAACGCCATGAACGGCAACGTCAATCGCCAGATTCTGCTGGTGGAGAAGCCCAGCGGCAAGCTCGGCCCCGAGCATTTCAAGATGGTCGAGGACACAGTGCCGGAGCCGAAGGACGGCGAGGCGTTGCTGCGCGTGCGCTACATCTCGCTCGATGCCGCCAACCGCGCCTGGATGCATGGCGCGACCTATCGCTCCGCGGTCGAAGCCAACAGCGTGATGGCCGGCGGCGCCATCGCCGAGGTCGTCAGCTCGAAGGCGCCGGAGCTTGCGCCGGGCGACATCGTGTTCGGCGACACCGGCTGGCAGGAATTTGCGGCGGTGCCGGCCAGGCATCTCACCAAGATGCCCAAGCTCGAGCCGATGACGCACCTGCTCAGCGTATTCGGCATCGCGGGCCTCACCGCCTATTTCGGCCTGCTGGAGATCGGCAAGCCCAGGGAGGGCGAAACGGTCGTGGTCTCTGCGGCTGCGGGCTCGGTCGGCTCGATCGTCGGACAGATCGCGAAGATCAAGGGATGTCGCGTCATCGGCATCGCCGGCGGCGCGGACAAGTGCAGATGGCTGACCTCCGAGCTCGGCTTCGATGCCGCGGTGGATTACAAGGACGGCGCGGTGTTCAAGGCGCTGCGCGCGGCCGCGCCGAAAGGCATCGACGTCTATTTCGACAATGTCGGCGGCGACATCCTCGAAGCCTGCCTGCCACAGATGAACAATTACGGCCGCATCGCCTGCTGCGGCGCGATCTCGCAGTATGACGGCGCTCCTGCCGCGCACGGCCCGCGCGGTGTGCCCGGGCTGATCGTGGTGAAGCGGCTCGTCATGCAGGGCTTCATCGTGATGGACTACATGAAGGAGAGCCAGCGTGCGCTCGCTGACCTGCAGGCCTGGGTGAAGTCCGGCAAGCTGAGGGTGCAGGAGGACATCATCGACGGCTTCGAGAACACACCGAAGGCGCTGATCGGGCTGCTCGCGGGCGAGAACCGCGGCAAGCGCATGGTCAGGCTCTGAGACGCCGTCGGAGCTGGCACAATTGACTTGCGGGTGAGGTCAAAGCGGCGAATGATGCTGCCTTGCGAGGCGTCACTCGCGACGATTGCGATTGCATCATATTTCAAGAATCCTCGGCTCACCCGACGGGCAGGAAATCATTTAGATGTTCAACACGTTGAAGCATGCATCGCGGCGCAAGGCGCTGCTGGCGGCGGCACTCTTTGCAACCGCGACATCGGCAGCCGCGCAAGCGCCGACCGAGGCCCAGAAGAGCGCCATCCGCTCCGCATGCCGCTCGGATTTCATGGCGCACTGCGCGAGCGTGACGCCCGGCGGCACGGAAGCGTATCAATGCCTGGCGAAAAACATGTCCAGCCTGTCATCGGGATGCCAGACCGCGGTTCGTGCCGTCGAGCCCGCTGCGGCTCCGAAGACCGAAGCCGCGCCCGCCGCGCCGAAGACCGAGGCTGCGCCCAAGGAAGCCGCTCCCAAGGTGGAATCGGCGCCGCCCGCCGCGTCCAAGGCTGAGCCCGCGCCCGCAGCGCAGCCCGCCGCTGCACCGACGCCGAAGGCCGCTGCCGCCAAGCAGCCGAGCAGCGCGCAGGTTGCGGCCGTCAAGAGCGCGTGCCGCGCCGACTATCCCAAGGTCTGCGCCAGCGTGACGCCGGGCGGCGCGGCGGCGCTCGAATGCCTGGAGAAGAACAAGGCCAAGGTCTCGCCGGCCTGCGAGAAGGCCGTGAGCGCCGCAGCCGGCGGCGGCGCAGCAGCAACGGCAGCGCCTGCGGGCGCAGCGCCGGCGGCAGCTGCAGCGGCCGCGCCTGCCGTCATCGTCTTGCGCCCCTTGCTGCCGCGAGAGGAGCTGTTCATCGTGAGGTCGGCCTGCGGCGCCGACATCCGCACGCTCTGCGCCGGGGTCGCGCCCGGCGGCGGCCGCATCATTCAATGCATCTCCAACAGGGCCGCCTCGCTGTCGCCCGCGTGCAAGGACGTGCTCGCCCCGTTCGCGGCACGATGAGGCGGCGCATCGCGCGGCAAGGCGCGCGGCAATGATGGTCGGCGTGCGAAGTGGTGTGCGCCCGCGGCGTGTATCGCGCCGGCTGCGCCGGTCCGAACGCGGCCGTCGTGGTCCGCAAGCCCGTGCCCGCGGTCCGTTGCACCAGGGCGCTGGTGAACGGGGTCTATGTGAAGCGCTGAGTCTGATGCCCCCGGTGGCCAATTCGCCCCGGTTTGGCTATTGTTCGCACCTGAGGTTTCGGACACCAGCGAAACGGGTGTTCGAAGGCGAGCTTTGGCGTGCCGGCCTTGCGGATAATTCCGCTGGCGCCGGGAGCCGGGGCACATTAGTCTACCCCTAGATAGTAAGTATACTGTCAATTAGGGAGGCAGACGTTGCGGATCGCCGTGATTGGCGGGGGGCCAGGTGGGCTCTACTTCGCCTATCTTTGGAAGAAGCGTCATCCCGAGGATCAGGTCGACCTGTTCGAACAGAACCCGGCCGACGCGACCTGGGGCTTTGGCGTCGTGTTCTCCGACCAGGCGCTGGAATTCCTGCGAGCCGACGACCCCGAGACGGTCGATGCGATCGCCCCGCATATGGAGAGCTGGGAGAACATCACGCTGAACCTGCACGGCGACAGCGTCGCCATAGACGGGGTCGGCTTCTCTTCGATCGGGCGCCTCGAGCTGCTCAAGTTCCTGCAGCAGCGCGCGCTCGATGTCGGCGTCACGCCGCGCTTCGACACGCCGATCCAAGGCATCGACCAGCTCAACGGCCACGATCTGATCGTCGCCGCTGATGGCCTGAACTCGCTGGTCCGCCGCGCCTTCGAAGGCGATTTCGGGACGTCGCTGTCCTACTCCTCCAACAAGTTCGTCTGGTACGGCACCTCGAAACGCTTCGACACGCTGTCGCAGACCTTCGTGAAGACCGACCGCGGCGCCTTCAACGCCCATCACTACCGCTATTCGCCGGGCATGAGCACGTTCCTGGTCGAATGCGATCACGCAACCTGGCAGGCCTATGGCTTCGCCTACAAGGACGTCGAGCAGTCCAAGGGTGTCTGCGAGGAGGTGTTCGCCGACACGCTCGGCGGCCATTGCCTCGTCTCCAACAAATCGGTCTGGCGCAACTTTCCCTGGGTCTGGAACGAGCACTGGTCGTTCAAGAACATGGTGCTGCTCGGCGACGCCCTGCATTCCGCACATTTCTCGATCGGCTCGGGCACGCGGCTCGCGATCGAGGACGCGATCGCGCTGGTCAAGGCGCTGGAGTCGGATGCGCATCTTGCGACCGCGCTGCATCGCTATCAGGCCGCGCGCAAGCCCATCGTGCAGAAGCTCGTCGATGCCGCGCGCACGAGCGCGTTCTGGTACGAGCACTTCGCCGAGCACATGAAGCTTCCCCTGCTGGACTTCGCCTACAGCTACATCACCCGCTCCGGCCGCATCGACGATTTCCGGCTGCGCGCGATGTCGCCGGCCTTCATGGCGCGCTACGAGGCGGCCAAGAACGGCGGAGATGCGGCATGAGCAACGAAATCCGCGACCAGGTGCCCGCGGACGGCGCGGGCGCACGCGAAATAGGCTTTGCCGTTCCCGAGATCTACAATGCCAGCCGCGTGCTGTTCGACAATCTCGGCAAGGGCCGCGGCGACAAGATGGCGCTCATGGGCCCGGCAGGCACGCGGACCTATGCCGAACTCTGCGGCGAAGCCTGCCGGTGGGGCAACGGTTTCGCCTCGCTCGGCCTCGAGCGCGGCGATCGCGTGCTCCTGTTCCTCGACGACACGCCGGCCTACCCGGCGGCCTTCTTCGGCGCGGTGCGGGCCGGCTTCGTGCCGCTCCTGATCAACACGTTGACGCCGCCGGACCTTCTGCAATTCTATCTCGCCGATTCCGGGGCGGCCGTCGCGGTCGCGGATGCCGAGTTCGCGGCGCGCTTCAACGCGGAGGCGTGCAAGGATACGAAGCTCCATACGCTGATCGTCGTGAACGGGGCGGTGGGCGAGCATGCCGCGCCTGCGACGCTCGCGGCAGCAGACTGGCTCGCGCAATTCCCGGCTGATCTCGTCGAAGCTGACACGCGTCGCAACGAGATGGCGTTCTGGATGTACTCCTCCGGCTCGACCGGACGGCCCAAGGGCATCGTGCATCTCCAGCACGACATGGCCTATAGCGATGCCGCCTTTGCGCAGAACGTGCTGAAGCTGACGCCAGATGACATCTGCTTCTCGGTGCCGAAGATCTTCTTCGCCTACGGCTTCGGCAATTCCGTCACCTTCCCGTTCTCTGCCGGCGCCGCGACGCTGCTGCTGCCGGGCCAGCCCAAGCCGGCGTCGATCTTCGCGGCGATCGCGCAATACAAGCCGACGGTCTTCTTCGGGCTGCCGACGCTTTATACATCGCTGACAAAGGCCGACGGCGCGGACAAGACGGATTTCTCGTCGCTGCGCATGGCGCTCTCCGCCGCCGAGGTGCTCTCGGCCGAGGTCTTCAACGGCTGGAAGACGCTCACGGGGCTCGAAATCGTCGAAGGCCTCGGCTCGACCGAGGTGCTGCACATCTATCTCTCCAACCGGCCCGAGCAGAGGAAGCTCGGCGCCGCCGGCCTGCGCGTGCCCGGCTACGAGGTCGCCCTGCGCGACAAGGACGGGAACGAGGTCGGCGATAACGAGGAAGGCATCCTGTGGGTGCGCGGCGATTCCAACACGCCGCTGTACTGGAACCGGCCGGACAAGTCCGCGGAAACGATTCGCGAGGGCGGCTGGATCTACACCGGCGACCGCTTCGTCCGCGATGCCGACGGCTTTCACTTCTTCCGGGGCCGCGCCGACGATCTCATCAAGATCTCCGGCCAATGGGTCTATCCACTCGAGGTCGAGCTGTGTCTTGCCGACCACCCCGACATCCGCGAATGCGCGGTGTTCGCCGCCGAATTGCCGGACCGGCGCATGACGCTGAAGGCAGTCGTGGTGATGAACAACCGCGCCGTCGACCAGGGTGAGGCGACGCGCAGGCTGCAGGACTACGTCAAGGGCAAGCTCTTGCCGTACAAATATCCGCGCGAGGTGATCTTCATCGACGAGCTGCCGAAGACGGGCACGGGGAAGATCGACCGGCAGGCATTGCTGAGAATGTGAGGTCGGCGGCCCAGCTGTAGCCGCGGCGCTGTGCCCCGGACGCAGTGCAGCGCGAAGCGATGCGCTGCAGGGCCGGGGCCCACACTTCAGCGCCACGCGTCCAATGTTCTGGGTCCCGGCTCTGCGCAGCAGCGCAAGAGCGCTGCAGCGCGTCCGGGACACGAGACATTGGAAGCCCTCTCACCCAGCCTTCCCCAGATGCTCCAGCGCGTCCTCGGCCCGCAGCGGCACGCGCGAGGCCTCGTTGTTGAGATCGACGAGCTGCACCAGCAGCCCCATCAGCGCCTTGCGGTCGGCGGGCTTCAGCGGCTCCAGCATCCGCGCCTGGGCGCATTCGACGACGGGAATGATGTCGCGCAGGATCGCGGCGCCTGATTTGGTCAGGTGGAGCAGCTTGATCCGCCTGTCTTCTGGCGCCGGCTTGCGCTCGATATAGCCCTTGGCTTGAAGCCGCTCGATCACGCTGCCGAGCGTGGAGCGGTCGAAGGCGATCACCGCCGAAAGCCGCGTCGCGTCGATGCCGGGATGGGTATGGATCGCGACCAGCGCGGCATATTGCACCGGGGTCAGATCGAACGCCTTGCACTCCTCCATGAAGATCGAGACCGCGATCTGCTGCATGCGCCGGAACAGATAGCCCGGCGCGGCATAGACCGCGTCCATCGTGATCGGAGCAGGAGGCTTACTCGGCATCGGGCTGCTTCTCCGGTGCGGCATCGGCGAAGGCGGGCAGCGCCTTGGCGGCGGCCTCGGCCTCGAGCAGGCGCGGATAGGCGGAGACGTCGACGCCGAAGCGGCGCGCATTGGTAAGCTGCGGCACGAGACAGAGATCGGCCAGCGTCGGTGCATCGCCGAAGCAGAACGGCCCCTTCTCATCTCGGATCAGGGTCTCGCAGGCCGACAGGCCCTCGCGATTGACCCACGCCGCCCAGTCCTGGACCTTCTCCTCAGGCAGCCCGAGTTCGCGCAGCCGCGCCAGCACCTTCAAATTCTGCACCGGATGGGTGTCGCAGGCGATCGCCAGCGCGAATGCCCTCACCTTGGCGCGGCGAAGCGGATCCTTCGGCAGCAGCGGAGGACTGGGGTGGGTCTCGTCGAGCCATTCGATGATCGCGACCGATTGCGTCAGCACGGTGCCGCCCTCGCTCTCCAGCGCGGGCACGAGGCCTTGCGGGTTGATGGCCAGATAAGCGGGCGCGCATTGTTCGCCCTTGCGAAGATGATGCGGCAGATGCTCGGCGCCGAGCCCCTTGAGGTTCAGCGCGATCCGCACCCGATAGGCGGCGCTGGAGCGGAAATAGCCGTGCAGCTTCATCGGGACCTCCCTGTTTTCGTCATTCCGCGGCGGATCGAAGTGCCGAACCCGGAATGACTGTCTTATACATAGGCTCGTCGCATTGACGCAACCTGGATCGTAAGTATACTGTCAATCAACAAACGATCGGGAGCAGCAACCATGGAAGCCGTGACCAAGACGCCGGAACGCGAGGCGTTCTACCGCGAGATCGACGGCGAGAATCTCACCGCGCTGTGGACGGTGATGAGCGACCTGATCACGCCGGAGCCGAAGAGTGCCTGCCGGCCGCATCTCTGGAAGTTCGACGTCATCCGCGACTACATGCTGGAGGCCGGCAAGCTCATTACCGCCAAGGAAGCCGAGCGGCGCGTGCTGGTGCTGGAGAACCCGGGGCTGCGCGGCCAGTCCAAGATCACGACCTCGCTCTACGCGGGCGTGCAGATGGTGGTGCCCGGCGACGTCGCCCCTGCGCACCGGCACAGCCAGTCCGCGCTGCGTTTCGTGCTCGAGGGCAAGGGCGCTCACACCGCCGTCGATGGCGAACGCACCGCGATGGAGCCCGGCGATTTCATCATCACGCCGTCCATGACCTGGCACGATCATTCCAACGAGACCGACCAGCCGATGTTCTGGCTCGACGGTCTCGATATCCCCTTGGTGCAGTTCTTCGACTGTTCCTTCGCGGAAGGATCGAAGGAAGACCAGCAGAAGATCACGAAACCCGCCGGCGACAGCTTTGCGCGCTACGGCCACAACCTCTTGCCGGTCGATTTGAAGCGGAGCTCGAAGACCTCGCCGATCTTCAGCTATCCCTATGCCTACACCCGCGAGGCGCTGGAGAAGGCCCGCGCGAGCCAGGAGTGGGACGCCTGTCACGGGCTCAAGCTGAAGTTCAGCAACCCCGAGACCGGCGATTTCGCCATGCCGACCATCGGCACCTTCATCCAGCTTTTGCCCAGGGGCTTCAAGACCGCGCGCTATCGCGCGACCGATGCGACGGTGTTCTGCCCGATCGAAGGCAAGGGCCGCAGCCGCATCGGCGATGCGGTCTTCGAGTGGGGTCCGCGCGATCTGTTCGTGGTGCCGAGCTGGCACTGGGTGACGCACGAGGCGGATGACGACGCCGTGCTGTTCAGCTTCTCGGACCGGCCCGTGCAGCAGAAGCTGGATCTGTTCAGGGAAGATCGCGGCAACGCCTGAGGCCCTGCTCTATCCGTCATGGCCGGGCTTGACCCGGCCACCCACGCGTCACCGCGCCTGAGGAAAGACGTGGATGCCCGGGACAAGCCCGGGCATGACGATCCGTTACGAATCGAAGCTCGCTCCACATCGTCATTGCGAACCCAGCTATCGCCAGTGCAACAGCCGCGTCTCCAGCCAGCCGATCACCTTGCCCACTGTGAGCCCGAACACCGACAGGATCACCACGCCCGCGAGCAGCTGATCGGTCTGCATCAGATTTCCGGCCTGCAGCACGAAGGCGCCGATGCCGTATTGCGCGCCGATCATCTCGGCGCTGACGACGAGCAGCAGCGCCACGGAGGCAGTGATGCGGAAACCGGCGAGGATCGCGGGCAGCGCGCCCGGCCAGATCACCTTGCGCACGATGGTGGCAAACGGAACGTTGAAGCTCTGCGCCATGCGGATCAGGTTGCGCGGCACCGCATCGACGCCGCTATAGACCGAGATCGCGGTCGAGAAAAAGACGCCGAGCGCAATGGTCGCGATCTTCGGCTCTTCGCCGATGCCGAGCCAGAGGATCAACAGCGGCAGCAGCGCGATCTTCGGAATCGGGAACAGCGCCGAGATGAAGGTGATGCCGACGCCGCGCGCCAGCCGCGACAGGCCGATGGCAAAGCCGACGGCGACACCGGCCGCGGTGCCGAGCAGCCAGCCGACGCCGATGCGCAGCAGCGAGGCCGAGACGTGCTGCCAGAGCGCGCCTGAGATCGCGAGCTGGTAGACCGCGCGCGCGATCGCCGAGGGCGCCGGCAGGAACAGCGGATTGACGAGGCCGGCGCTGCCGGCGGCCTGCCAGATGGCGATGACCAGCGCGAGCGCGATCCAGCCGCCGTAGCGGCTCGAGTCCGGCACGAAGCCCGCGCCGCGGAAGCGGACGCGGCGCGTCACAGTGTCCTTCGCAATGTCCGCCGGCGCGCGATCAAGCATGCTGGACCTCGCGCTCGGCATCGATCGCCTCGTTGCGGATCAGCGACCAGATCTGGTTCTGGAGCGCAAGCAGCCTTTCGCGCGCCGCCGCTTCGCCCCGCGCCGCGCGCGTCATCGGCACGGTCACGACCTCGCGGATGCGTCCCGGCCGCCGCGACAGCACCACGATGCGGTCGGCAAGCCGTGCGGCTTCTTCGAGATTGTGGGTGACGTAGACCGCGCCCATGCCGCCATCGGCGAGCAGGCGGACAAAGTCTTCCATCAGGAGCTCGCGGGTCTGCGAATCCAGGGCCGAGAGCGGCTCGTCCATCAGCAGGATCGCGGGCTTCACGGCAAGCGCGCGCGAGATGCCGACGCGCTGGCGCATGCCGCCGGAAAGCTGCTTTGGATAGGTCTGACGGAAATCGGTCAGGCCGGTGCGGCGCAGCGCGTCTTCGACCAGCGCACGGCGTTGCGCAGCGGTAAGCTGGGCATGCAGCAGCGGGAATTCGACATTCTCCTCCACCGTGGCCCAGGGCAGCAGCGCGAAATCCTGGAACACGAAGGTCAGCGGATTGAGACTGTCCGCCGGCGGCGCGCCGCGCAGTTCGGGCGCGCCGGAACTCGGCTGCAACAGCCCGCCGAGGATCGACAGCAGCGTGCTCTTGCCGCACCCCGAGGGCCCGACGATCGCCACCACCTCGCCGGCGCTGACGGTGAAGGAGACATCGTCGAGCACGGCGAGATCGCCGAAGCGATGGGAGATGTGGCTGGCGATCAGGTCCATTCGATCGCCCTTCCCGATCCGTCATCCTGAGGTGCTCTCATTGCGATGCGAACGCATCGCAATGAGAGCCTCGAAGGATGAGCGGCCCCGCTGCATCCGGGCCGTGCGCCCTTCGAGGCCCACCTTGCGGCACGCCGCAAGGTGGGCACCTCAGGGTGACGGGGATGGTTGGGAAAGCGCATCGATCAATCCGCCTTCACGAATTCCTTGGCGATGATGGCATTCACGTCAAAGCCCTTGTCGGCAAAGCCCTGCTCCTGCAGCCATTTGATCTGGTTGTCGACATTCTTGACGTCGAGCTTGCCGTCGGGATCGACATAGGCGCAATTGCCGACCACCTGCTCGACCGGCAGATTGGTGTACTTCGCGATGATCTCCAGCAGCGGTTTCGTCTGCTCGTTGATCGGCGCGACACCGTCCTTCATCGCGGCAAGGATGACATCGTGATATTCGCGATCGGCCTTGGCGAGCGCGCCGAGCAGCTTCGTCACCAGCGTCTTGTTGGTCAGCGTCTTCGGCGAGACGAACACCGCTCCCAACTGCCACGGCGTCTCGTCGCCGACCCAGCCCAGGAACTTCGCGCCGCCTTCGTCCATCAGCTTTCGCGCCGTGGAGATCGGCAGCAGCGCGGCATCGACGGTCTCGCCCTTGAGCGCAGCCGCCGCATTCGACAGCGATTGCAGCGGCACGATCTTCACGTCGGCGAGCCTGAAGCCGTATTTGTCGGCGAGCAGGCCGAGCGAATAGTGAAAGCTCGATCCGACCTGCGTCACCGCCACGCGCTTGCCGGCGAGATCCTTCGGGGTCTTCAGGCCGGCGGCGTAGGCGTTGTTGCTGGCGAAATAGCCGATCAGGGGATAGCCGGGTTTCTCGCGGCTCATGCCGCCGATCACCTTCAGCACGCCCTTGCCGGCGAGATTGTAGAGGCCCGCGGTGAAGGCCGTGACGCCGAAATCGACGTCGCCCGAGGTCGTCGCCACCGCGATCGGCTGCGCCGCGTCGAAGAATTTCAGCTCGACCTCCAGGCCGGCGTCGCGGAAATAGCCCTTGTCCTGCGCGATGAAGACGGGCGCGGAAGACGACAGGCGGAGCACGCCGATCTTGGCCTTCAGCACATCCTCGGCCCGCGCCGTGCCCATCGCCATGATCGCCACCAGGCCCGCTATCGCGAGCCGCGCCATCCCGATCATTCCAATTCCTCCGCCGTCGTTGTCTTGCAGTCCGCTACAGCCCTTCGGGGACGGCCTGGTCCCGCCCGATGAAGGCGCCCTGTTGCTTCAACGTTTCCTGCAGCTTTTCAATGGGGATGTCACGCGGGATTCGGTTTCCGGAGAGCGCCAGCGCGGCGGCGGAACCGGCAGCCTCGCCCATCACGAAACAGGCACCGGAGACCCGCGCCGCCGACTGGCCTTCGTGTGTCATCGAGGCACAGCGGCCGGCGACCAGGAGATTGTCGACGCCTTGGGGCACCAGCATCCGGTAGGGCAGCTCGTTGTAGCCGCGCGATTCCGGAATTGGCGGAAATGTGAAGACGACGTCGCCGGGAACATGGGCCTCGATCGGCCAGCCATTGACGCCGATCGAATCCTCGAACGAAGCGCAGCCGAGCACGTCCTCGCCGCCGAGCTGATAACCGCCCATGATGCGGCGGGTCTCGCGGATACCAAGCTGCGGCGGCAGGTCGACGATGTAGGAATTTTCAAAGCCCGGCACGGCGCTGCGCAGGAATTCGAACGCGGCGAGCGCCTGCTTGCGGCCCTCGATCTCGCCGCGGGTGAGATCGTCGGGCTCGATGCCGTTGATGGCATGGCCGTCCTCGCGCGCGACTTGCGTAAAGTTCACGCGCCATTCGATGCCGGATTTTTGCGGCCGCACGATGGCGCTCTTGCGCGGGAATGTGTGTGTGCCGGCCGCGAGCGCCTTCTCCATCAGCTGCGGGATGGTCCGCCAGGCCTCGCCCGCCTTCCCGGGATCGATGCCGTTGAGGCGGAGCATCATCGAGGGATAGAGCGGATGGCCGTGTTCGTCGCCGATCTCGAACGGCGCGCCGGCCCACACGGCGAGATCGCCATCGCCCGAGCAGTCGATGAAGATTTCCGATCGCACCGCCTGCCGGCCGGCCTTGGTCTCGACCAGCAGCGCGTCGATGCGGCGGTCATCGCCCATCACGACGCCGGCACCGAGCGCATGGAAGAGGATATGCACCCTGTGACTGGCCAGAAGCTGGTCAGCGGCGATCTTGTACGCGGCGGTGTCATAGGCCTGCGCGAAGACCTTGCCGAGGATCAGGTGCGGCGTGTTGAGGCCGTTCAGCCGATCAATCCGCGCCAGCAGATCCGACGCCATGCCCTGCACCAGCCGCCGTTGCTCGCCATGGACATTGCCGTGCAGGCCGCAGAAATTGGTGACGCCGGCCGCGGTGCCCATGCCGCCGAGGAAGCCGTAACGCTCGATCAGCAGCGTCTTCCGTCCCGCGCGCGCCGCTGAAGCTGCCGCCACGATGCCGGCCGGTCCGCCGCCGAGCACGACAACTTCGTATTCGCCATAGAGCGGCACTTGTCGTGCCGGCTCTTCGATCATCATGGCCCGCATGGCGCGTCCGCTCCCGAAATCTCTTGCTTGAGGGCGACTATGAATTAACGCGCAGCAAGCTACAATCCACCAAAATACGCGATCAGCTTTCGCGAATCGAGAAAGGTGGATATGGACATCCTGGTGAACCTTCAGGCCTTCCTCGCCACCGCGGATGCGGCCGGATTCTCCGCCGCTGCACGAAAGCTCAATGTTTCGACCTCGGTCGTCGCCAAGCGCGTCACGCAACTGGAGGCCCGAATCGGCACGCCGCTGTTTCATCGTTCGACGCGGCAATTGCGGCTCACCGAAGCCGGGCAGCGCTATGTGCATCGCGCGCGTGGTGTCGTGGCCGACGCCACCGACCTGCTCTCGCGCATGGGCGAGAAGGGCCACGACCTCGTCGATCACCTGCGCATCAAGGCGCCGACCTCGCTGACGGTGGCGCGCCTCGCCGATGCCTTCAGCGCCTTCCAGACCCAGAACCCGCGGCTAAAACTCGAGATCGTGCTGATCGATCGTCCGGTCGATCCTGTGGCCGAAGGTTTTGACATCGCCATCGGCGCCTTCCCGCATTCCTTCGGCGGCGTCATCGACGAGCCATTGTGCCCACTGAAGCGGCTGCTCTGCGCCTCGCCGGCTTACCTGAAGAAGCACGGCACACCAAGACATCCGCGCGACCTCGTCGAGCATCGCTGCCTCAGTTTCATGCCGACCGGCCCCGAATGGGTCTTCGACGGACCGCGCGGCCGCATCAGCGTCCAGGTCAGCCCGCTGCTGTCGTCCAACGAAGGACATGTACTGGCGCGCAGCGCCATCGCCGGCAACGGTATCGCGCTGATCTCGCATTATCTCGTCGCGGACTCATTACGCGACGGCACGCTCAAACCGGTGCTGCGCGACTTTCCGATTCCCGAATTGTGGGTGAAGGCCGCGATCCCCGAACGGCGGCGCAATGCCGCCGCGGTGCAGGCGCTGCTCACCCTGCTGAAAACGTCACTGGCGCGGTCGCTGTAGGCTGCGTCGCGAAGGTGTCACAAGATGGCGGTTGCTCTCGCAGAATGGACCTGAGAGAAGGTGCGCCAAGTACGCGGAGGCCGTAGCCCGCATGAGCGAAGCGATATGCGGGGCCGCTCGCCGTATTCCCGGATGTCGCTTCGCTCATCCGGGCTACAGTGCCGCGCTCATGTCAAACAACGGATCCGATGCTCTTGAAACATGCCCTGCCCGCCGTCTTCGCCCTCGCGCTCTCAACCACGCCCGCCGCAGCCCTCGAGCAGAACTGCCGCTTCATCCAGGCCAAGCCTGATCGCGAGGCCTGCTACAAGCGCCAGGAGGAAGTGCTGGCCGCAAAGCGCAAGCCTGCACCTGCGGCCGACGAGGGCAAGACACTCGAAACGATGCGCCGGCTGCGGCAGGACGACGACGCGGTCTACCGCAGCATCAACAACATCTGCCGCGGCTGCTGACGTTCAGCTTTTTGCGCCGCCCCAGTTCGCCGCACGCTTTTCCGCGAACGAAGCCAGCCCTTCCGCCGCCTCGGCGCTCTGGCGCTTGAGCGAATGCAGCTGCACGAGCCGCCTGTAAGCGGCATCGTCCACCGCCATGCCGCCGAACGAGCTTTCCAGCGCGAGGCGCTTGGTCTCGGCCATCGCCTCCGGCCCGTTGGCGAGCAATTGCGCGACCACCTTGCTGCCGGCGGCCTCGAGTTCGGCGAGCGGCACCACCTCGTGGACGAGGCCGATGCGGCGGGCATCCTCGGCGCCGAAGCGCTCGCCGGTCAGCGCGTAGCGGCGCACCTGCCGAACGCCGATGGCGTCGCAGAGCTGCGGGATGATGATCGCCGCGGTCAGACCCCAGCGCACTTCGGTGATCGAGAACAGGGCGTTGTCCGCGGCGATCACGACATCGCAGGCCGCGATCACGCCGGTACCGCCGCCAAAGCAGCCGCCCTGCACCAGCGCGACGGTCGGGATCGGCAGCGTGTTGAGCCGCTGCACCGCCTCGAAGGTGGCCCGCGACGCCGCTTCGTTCGCTTCAGCCGATTGCGGCCGCACGCCGTTGATCCATTTGAGGTCGGCGCCGGCCTGAAAATGCCTGCCGTTGCCCCTGAGCACGACGACGCGCAGGTTCGGCTTTCTGCCGAGATCGTCCATGGCCGCGAGCACGCCCGCGATCAGCGCGCCGTCATAGGCGTTGTTGACCTCCGGCCGGTTCAACGTGACGGTCGCAACCCCACGCTCA
The DNA here is from genome assembly GCF_022354745.1 of Bradyrhizobium sp. I71. Lineage (NCBI taxonomy): Bacteria > Pseudomonadati > Pseudomonadota > Alphaproteobacteria > Hyphomicrobiales > Nitrobacteraceae > Bradyrhizobium > Bradyrhizobium sp. I71. The sequence goes on along the minus strand of NZ_CP059398.1, from coordinate 4,227,373 downwards.
TCGAGAGTCCACAGGACGGGGCTGGCAGTCATCGGCGATCCTCCGGTCGGTCTGTTTGCTGCGCACTATGACCGAGACGGCGCGTCCTGATCCATATCTTTCCGGCGTGGGGCGGCCGCGTCCATCGCATGGCGGCTTGTGTCATGCTGGCGCCGGGCGGCAAGAGACCAGGACGGGACATCATCATGCGCATCTGCATTTTCGGCGCGGGCGCCGTCGGCAGCCACATTGCGGTCCGGCTGGCGCGCGCCGGCCACGAGGTCAGCTGCGTGATGCGGGGGGCGCATCTGGAGGCGGCTCGCGCAAGCGGGCTCAAGCTGCGCGTCGGCGATTCCGAGGTCGGCGCCAAGGTGAACGCCTCGGGTGACCCGGCCCAGCTCGGCCCGCAGGACGTGGTGATCTCGACGCTGAAGGCCACCGCGCTTCCGGGACTGGTCGGCAGCATCAAGCCGCTGCTCCGGGACGACACCGCGATCGTGTTCGCGCAGAACGGCATTCCCTGGTGGTACGGCATCGGCCTGCCGCCGCGGCACCCGACGCCGCCGGACATTTCCTTCCTCGATCCCGGCGGACGCTTGCGCGCCTGCATCCCGAAGGAGCGCATCATCGGCGGCGTGATCTTCTCCTCCAACGAGGTGACCGCGCCGGGCGTGGTGCACAACCTCACGCCAGAGCGCAATCGCGTCTTGATCGGGGAATGCGACGACCGCCATTGCGAGCGCATCACCAGGCTGCGCGGTATCTTCAATGACGCGCGGCTGGAATCGCCGCCGGTGGCCGAGATCCGGGAGGCGATCTGGTCAAAGCTGCTGACCAACATGTCGCTGTCGGTGCTGTGCCTGCTCACCGGCCAGACCGCGCGTGGCGTGCGCGACGACCCCGCCTTTGCGGAGGTGATTCCACGCATGCTGAGCGAGGCCAACGAGATCGCCCAGCACTTCATTCCCGAGGTCAAGCGCGTGACCCGAAGCGGCTCTGCCCCCAATCACAAGCCGTCGCTGCTCCAGGATTACGAGCTTGGCCGCGCCATGGAGATCGACGTGCTGGTAAGGGCGCCCCAAGCCTTCGCGCGCACCGCCGGCCTGTCGACGCCGACGCTCGACCTGATCGCCGCGCTGGCGATTCAGAAGGCACGCGACAAGGGGCTTTACGCGGCGTGAGCTTTACGCCTGAAGGGATGAGCCTCGCTAGCGCCTCGATCGAGATGCGTTCCCTCCCCCCTTGCCCGCAAGGGGGGAGGGAACGAGAGGAGCTTTGCTGTTGCCTGAACACAATCGCGCTCAGGTCATCACGCGCTAACCGATTCGTCGATCCAGGCCGCGAGCACGTCCAGCACTTCCGTCAGCGCTTCGTCATTGCTGCGGCCCGACTTTTTCAGGACCGCGAAGGAGTGATCGCCACCCTCGACCTCATGCAGCTTCGCCTTGGTTCCGAGCGATGCAATGACGGGCCTGAGATGGCCGAGATCGGCAAGCCCGTCGCGCGTGCCTTGCAGGAACAGCATGGGGATCGTGATACCGGCAAGGTGCTCGGCGCGCTCGCTGGACGGCTTCTTGTCGGCATGGAGGGGAAAGCCGAGAAAGGCGAGCCCTTTGACACCGGGCAGCGGTGCCTTCGACTGCGCCTGCGAGGTCATGCGCCCGCCGAACGATTTTCCGCCGGCGACGAGCTTCAATCCAGGACAGAGCCGCGCCGCTTCCTCGACCGCCGCGCGGATGGCGGCGTGCGCGACCGCCGGCTGGTCGGGACGCCCCAGCTTCTTCTCCATGTAAGGGAAATTGAAGCGGAACGTCGCGATGCCGCGGCTCGCGAGGCCTGCTGCGACCTTCTCCATGAAGGCATGCCGCATGTCCGCGCCAGCGCCGTGCGCCAGCACGTAGCAGGCGCGCGCACGGTCCGGCTGCGTCAGGATCGCCGAGACCGTCCCGATGCGCTCGATGTCGAGCTTGAGCTCGCGCGTCTCGACCAAGACTCACTATTCCCGAATGGATCGGGCCCGATGGTACCTGCGCGACCGCGATCTGAAAACATGAAACTTCGCGCGCACGTCGCGGGCGTGCGCACCTCGACGCGAGCGGAAGCCGTCAGCTGACCCGCCGTTCCCGACCTTCCCAGAACGGCCTGCGCAGCTCGCGCTTCAGCACCTTGCCCGCGCCCGACAGGGGCAGCGGTGCCTCCGTGATCTCGATGCTGCGGGGACATTTATAGCCGGCAATCAACGTCTTCGTGAACTCGATCAGCTCGCCGGCCGAAACCTCCACGCCGCTGCGTCTGACCACGACGGCATGGACCTGCTCTCCCCATTGCTCATTGGGAATTCCGATGACGGCGCATTGCAGCACCGACGGATGCTGCGCCAGCGCGTTTTCGACCTCGACCGAGTACACATTCTCGCCGCCCGAGATGATCATGTCTTTCACGCGGTCGACGACGTAGATGAATCCGTCCTCGTCCATGTAGCCGCCATCGCCCGTGTGCATCCAGCCGTCGACGACGGCGCGCGCGGTCTCTTCCGGCCGTTCCCAATAGCCCATCATCACGGTGTCGCCGCGCACCACGATCTCGCCGACGGACCCTGCCGGCACCGGCCGGTCGTTCTCGTCGACGATCCGGACCTCGCAGCCGAGCGTGGCGCGGCCGGCACCGCGATGACGTCCCTTGCGGCGTCCCTCCCCGACATGCTCGCCGGCGTGCAGCAGGGTCGCGATCGGCGACAATTCGGTCATGCCATAAGCCTGGGTGAAACGCACATGCGGCAGTGCGCGCGCGGCACGGTCCAGCACCGCCTCGCTGATCGGCGAGGCCCCGTAGATGATGTGCTTGAGCGACGACAGGTCGTAGTTTCCGATCGCGGGGTGATCGACGAACATCTGGATCATCGTGGGCACCAGCAAAACGTCGGTCACGCGCTCGTTCTGCATCGCAGCCATCACGCCTTCGGGCGTGAAGCCCTGAACGATCACGTTTGAGCCGCCGGAGAGCAGCAGCGAATACATCGCCGCCCCGTTGGCGAGGTGAAACATCGGCGCCGCATGCAGATAGGTCGTGCTCGCCGGAAACAGTCCTTCGCCGAGAGCATTGAGCGCGTTGGCCATCAGGTTCTGGTGGCTGAGCATCACGCCCTTGGAACGCCCGGTGGTGCCGCCGGTGTAGAAGATGCCGGCGAGATCGTCGCCCTTGCGCATGGCATCGGCGACCGGAGCGCTGCCCGCGACCAGATCCTCATAGCTCTCCATGCCCGCCGGCACCTCGCCGTCGTCGGCATAGATCAGCTTCAGCCCTGGAATGGCGCCGGCGAGCTGCGCGCCGACCTGCGCAAACGCCTTGTCGACCAACAGCACGGAGGCACGGCAGTCGCGCAGCGCATCCTCGTTTTCGAGGGCGCTCCAGCGGATGTTGAGCGGCACGATCACGCCGCCCGCCCAGCCGGTCGCCAGATAGAGCTCGAGATAGCGGTCCGAGTTGAAGGACAGCACGGCGACGCGATCGCCGTCCTTGACACCGCGCGTGCGCAGGCCGCCGGCCAGCCTGGCAACGCGTTCGCCGAGCTCGCCCCAGCTGCGCCGCCGCTGGCCATAGACGGTGGCGAGCCCGTTCGCATTGATCTGCAGCGCGCGCCGCAGCCCATGTGTGATGTTCATCGCGTTCCTCCTCCTGTGCGCTTCTTCCCTGTCGTCCCGCGCCCTGAGTTGCGCCGTTGCGGCGCTCTCGGCGTCTTCTTTGTCATCTGCTGCCGGCCCTCGGTCGCCAGGCCTTCCGTCAGCCGAACCGTGAACTCGTCGGCGATTTCGTTCGGCGACAGCCCGCCGTCACGGCGATACCAATGGCCGATCCAGTTGAGCGCGCCCGCGATCGCGAACGCTGCAAGCTTGGGATCGCAAGGCCTGATCGAGCCGTCGTCGATGCCCCCGGAGATATACTTCCGGAACGTGGCGTCGATGCGCTTCTTGGCGGCGCGCGCGACACCGGCGTTCCGCTCGGTCAGGTCGCGCAGATCGAAACGCACCAGGCTCGCGCCGAAGTCGGTCGCCATCAGCCCGGCATAGGCGTGCACCAGCTTGCGCAGCTTGGCGAGGCCCGAACCACCGCCGGCGTTGATCTCCGTGATGACGCTGTCGACGAGCTCGGCGCCCATCGACCAGCATTCGAACAGGATCTCGTCCTTGCCCCGGAAGTAATTATAGAGCGCGGGCTTGGTGATGTTCAGCCGTTCGGCGACCTCGTTCAGCGTCACGCGATGATAGCCTTGCTCCAGGAACAGCTGCACGGCGGCGCGCAGCACCGCCTCGCGCTTCTCGTCGCGGGCGCGGCGGCGACTCTCGAACGGCAGCCAGGGCGGCGGCGATGAGGGCGGAGCGGGCGGCGCTGAATCCATGCTTGATCGGTTGACTCCGGAGGACATCGACCGATATATTACCCATGGGTAAGAAAAAGTCCAATGGGTAATTTATCGGGAGGAAACCATGTCTGACGTGGTCGTCGCAGGGGTCGGCATGATCCCCTTCGCCAAGCCGGGCGCCAGCGCGCCCTATCACGAGATGGGGACGGAAGCGGCCAAGCTCGCGCTCGCCGACGCAGGCCTCGGCTACGAGAAGGTCGAGCAGGCCTATGTCGGCTACGTCTACGGCGATTCCACCTGCGGGCAGCGCGCGCTCTACCATGTCGGAATGACCGGCATCCCCATCGTCAACGTCAACAACAACTGCTCGACCGGCTCGACCGCGCTGTTCATGGCGCGGCAGATGATCGCGAGCGGCGCGCTCGACTGCGTGCTGGCGGTCGGCTTCGAGCAGATGAAGCCCGGCGCGCTCGGCAGCGTCTATACCGATCGCCCGAGCGCGTTCGAGGAATTCGACGCGGCTGCGGACCAGCTGATCGACGCTCCCGGCATTCCGCTGGCGCTGCGCTATTTCGGCGGCGCCGGGCTCAGCCACATGAAGAAATACGGCACGCCGCTCGACGCCTTCGCCAAGGTGCGCGCCAAGGCGAGCCGTCATGCCAGGAACAATCCGCTCGCGCTCTTCCGCAAGGAAGTCACGGCCGACGACGTGATGAACGACCAGGTGATCTGGCCGGGCGTGATGACGCGCATGATGGCGTGCCCGCCGACCTGCGGCGGCGCCGCCGCCGTGCTGGTGTCCGAGCGGTTTGCGGACCGGCACGGCATCGGCAAGCAGGTGCGCATCGCGGCGCAGGCCATGACCACCGACACGCCCTCGACCTTCAAGGCCGGCGACATGATGCAACTGGTCGGCTACGACATGGCCAAAGAGGCGGCAAGCCGCGTCTATGAAAGCGCCGGCATCGGGCCCGGCGATCTCGACGTCGTCGAGCTGCACGACTGCTTCGCCCACAACGAGCTCATCACCTACGAGGCGCTCGGCCTCTGCGGCGAGGGCGAGGCCGGCAAGTTCATCAATGACGGCGACAACACCTATGGCGGCCGGATCGTGACCAATCCGTCCGGCGGCTTGCTGTCGAAGGGACATCCGCTCGGCGCCACCGGGCTTGCGCAGTGCTACGAGCTAACGCGGCAGTTGCGCGGCACGGCGGGACCCACGCAGGTCGAGGGTGCGAAGGTCGCGCTCCAGCACAATCTGGGCCTCGGCGGCGCCTGCGTCGTCACGCTCTACCAGCGCCATTGATATCGCCATGGTCGATCAGTCCGCCGTAGGGCGCTGCTTCACGCCCGTCACCGCGCGCGTGGAGCCGGGTCGTCTTCGCTACTTCCTGAATACGCTGGGTGAACAGAATCCGGTCTACCGCGACGCAGATGCTGCGCGCGCGGCCGGATTTGCCGGAACGCCGGTGCCGCCGACCTATTTGTTCTGCCTGGAGATGATGGACGCCGGGGACCCGTTCGAAATGTTCAGCGCGCTCGGCATCGACCTTGGCCGCGTGCTGCATGGCGAGCAGAGCTTCGTCTATCACGCGCCGGTTCTGGTCGGCGACACCCTGACGTTTCGGCCGAGCGTGACCAGCGTGACGGAGAAGAAGGGCGGTGCGATGACGCTGATCGGCATCCGATGCGAGGTGACCAACCAGGACGGCGTGCATGTCGCCGATACCGCGCGCACCATCGTCGTCCGCAACAAGGTGACGTTGTGATGGCATCCGCAGACATCAAGGCCGGCGACCGCATCGTCCACAAGGTCTTTCCGCCGATCACCCGCCACACGCTCGCGCTCTATTGCGGCGCATCGGGCGATCACAATCCGATCCACGTCGATATCGACTTTGCCAAGACGGCCGGATTCCCGGATGTGTTCGCCCACGGCATGCTGGTCATGGCCTGTCTCGGGCAGGCGCTCACGGATGTGGTGCCGCCGTCGAAGCTCCGCAGCTTTGCGACCCGCTTCGTGGCGATAACCCAGCTCGGCGCCAAGCTGACATGCGAAGGCACCGTGACCGAGCTCTTCGCGGAAGACGGCGAGCGCCGCGCAAAGCTCGCGCTCACCACCAGGGACGATCGCGGCGAGGTCAAGCTCGAAGGCAGCGCCGTCGTCGCGCTGTGACAGCAGGAGGACACATCCAAATGGCAAAACTGCAAGGAAAGATCGCGCTCGTCACCGGCTCGGGCCGCGGCATCGGGCGCGCGATCGCACTCAAGCTCGCGCGCGAAGGCGCCCGGGTGGTCGTCAATGATCTCGATGCCGAGCCCGGCAACGCGGTGGTCGCGGAGATCAAGGCGCTCGGCGGCGACGCCGCCGCAGTGAACGGCAGCGTCTCGGAAGCGGGCTTCGCCGACCGGTTCGTCGGCGCCGCGCTGGAGAAGTTCGGCGGGCTCGACATCATCGTCAACAATGCCGGCTACACCTGGGACTCCACCATCCAGAAGATGACGGACGAGCAGTTTCAGGCCATGCTCGACGTCCATCTCGTCGCGCCATTCCGGATCCTGCGCGCGGCCGCCGAGCCGATCCGCGTCTTTGCCAGGAAGGAAGCCGAGGAGGGGCGCGAGGTGTTCCGCAAGGTCGTGAACATCTCGTCGATCGCTGGCCTCTACGGCAATGCCGGACAGGCAAGCTATTCCTCGGCCAAGGCCTCGCTGATCGGGTTGACCCGGACCATGTGCAAGGAGTGGGGCCGCTACAAGGTCAACGTCAATTGCGTCGCCTTCGGCCTCATCAACACCCGTCTGACCCAGCCGATCGAGGCGCAGCAGAAGACCATCGACGTCGCCGGCCGCGACATCAAGGTGGGCGTGCAGCCGCACATGCTGGAGGCCATGTCGCGCATGATCCCGCTCGGCCGCGGCGGCACGCCGGAAGAGGCAGCCGACGCGGTCTATCTGTTCTGCAGCCCGGAATCCAATTATATCAGCGGCCAGGTGGTCGTCGCCGGCGGCGGCCTGATTGTCTGAGAGCGAGGCGCTGATGCAATACCGATCGTCGTGGATGACCGAAGAGCTGGACACGTTCCGCGACCAGTTCCGGAAATATCTCGCCAAGGACCTGTCGCCGCATGCCGAGAAATGGCGCGAGCAGAAGATGGTCGACCGCTTCGCCTGGCGCGGGCTCGGCGAGATGGGTGCGCTGCTCGCGAGCGTGCCAGAGGAATATGGCGGCCTGGGTGCCACCTTCGCCTATGACGCAGCGGTGCTGGAAGACCTCGAAAGCACGGTGCCGGAGATGACGACCGGCGTCTCCGTGCACAGCGCCATCGTCGCGCATTACATCCTCAACTACGGCTCGGAGGAGCAGAAGAAGCGCTGGCTGCCCAAGATGGCCTCCGGCGAGATGGTCGGCGCCATTGCCATGACCGAGCCCGGCACCGGCTCGGACCTCCAGGCCGTCAAGACCACGGCGAAGAAGCAGGGCAATTCCTACGTCATCAATGGCCAGAAGACGTTCATCACCAACGGCCAGGCCGCCGATCTCGTTATCGTGGTCGCGCGCACCGGCGAAGCTGGCGCCAAGGGCATTTCGCTGATCGTGGTCGAGACCGCGGGTGCCGGCGGCTACAAGCGCGGGCGCAACCTCGACAAGATCGGCCTGCATGCGTCCGATACGTCGGAACTGTTCTTCGACAACGTCACGGTGCCGCCGGAAAACCTGCTCGGCAAGGAAGAGGGCCAGGGCTTTGCTCAGCTGATGCAGCAATTGCCGCAGGAGCGCCTCGCGCTCGCGGTCGGCGCCGTCGCTTCGATGGAGCGCGCGGTCAAGCTCACCACCGATTACACCAAGGAGCGGAAGGCGTTCGGCAAGCCGCTGATGGACTTCCAGAACACCGCCTTCACGCTCGCCGAGCGCAAGACGGAAGCGATGATCGCACGCGTCTTCGTCGACTGGTGCATCGAGCGCCTGATCGCCGGGGATCTCGACACGGTCACGGCGTCGATGGCGAAATACTGGTGCTCGGAGAAGCAGGTCGAGACCGCTGACGAATGCCTGCAGCTGTTCGGCGGCTACGGCTACATGCAGGAATACCCGATCTCGCGCATCTTCATCGATTCGCGCATCCAGAAGATCTATGGCGGCACCAACGAGATCATGAAGCTGCTGATCGCCAGATCCTTATAGATCAAGTCGCTGTAGATCATCGCGCACGCCAGTCGCGCGGCCGGCAGCCGAAGCGCTGCTTGAAGCGCCGCGTGAAGTGGGAGAGGTCCGAGAAGCCCCAGTCGAACGCGATGGCGCCGATCGCACGGTCCGCCATTGCGGGATTCCCGAGATCCCTGGCCGCGCCGTCGAGCCGATGGTCGATGACGTATTCGGTGAAGCTGGAGCCCGATCGCGCCAGCAGCTTGTGCACATAGCGCTCGCTGATGCCGACGGCCTCGGCGACATCGGCAACCGCGAGGCCGGGCTCGCGGAGCCGCCGGTGAATGGCACGCTTCAGCGCCAGCGTGGTTGCGTCGGCAAGACTCTCCGTCTCCGCAGCGCCTGCCCGGCCACGGCGCGACAGGCTCACGGCGACCAGTTCGATCAGAACCCGGAACAGCCGCACGCCCTCGTCTTCGGTCATGCGCAGCGCGCCGTCGCTGAGCGTGCGCGCGGTGTCGACGATGAGATGGCCGACGAAGGGATCGTCGGAGACGCGCGCTGCTCCGACGTCGAAGGAGGCCGGCAGGCGCTCGCGCAAGGCTTCTGCCGGCACCCAGAACGAGGCAACGCGCAATTGTGGTCCGCGGTCGTGCAGAAGCGCGAACTGCCGATCACTGTCGAAGATGCCGACCTGTCCCGACGAAAGGCTGATCTCGCGATCATCTTGCTGGATGCGACAGCGGCCCGCCAGCTTCAGGTTGAGATAGAAGCAACTGCGGTCCGATGCCGCGATGTCGGCCGCAGAGCGCCGCACCACGTGCTCGGGAAAGCTGACGCGGTTGATCGCGGCATCGCCGAGGCGAACGTGATCAACGCTGGCCGGAAAGCCGGCCGCGGCCGCCGGCTCCGGCGTCAGATTCATGAAGGCCTGGCAGATCGCCTCGCGATAATAGGCGAATTGCTCGGTCGGCCGCACGCCCGCAGTATTCCAGGCCGATTGACGTGACGGAACGGCGCGCTCGATCTGCTGCATCGGTTCACTCCGAGACCAATCCGGTTCACTCCCAGCCAAGCGGCAAACTAGCCGCCGGTCCACAATCGACGTACGGCAGCGCCGCGCCGGCCAGGGCCGCGCAGCCTCGATCTAACCACACCCTTGGGAGGAGCCACAACATGTCGACCTACGTTCTCGTCCACGGCGCCTGGCACACCGGTGCCGAGTTCGAGCCCGTCGCGGCCCCGATCCGCGCCGCTGGCCATCAGGTCTATACGCCGACGATCAAGGGCAACCGCCCGGGCGATGCCAAGACGACCGGACTGAAGGAGGCGATCCAGTCGATCGCCGACTATCTCGCCGAAAACAATCTCAAGGACGTCATCCTGCTTGGCCATTCCTATGGCGGGATGATCATCACCGGCGTCGCCGATCTCGCGCCCGATCGAATCCGTCGCCTGGTCTACTGGAATGCCTTCGTGCCCAACAATGGCGAATGCCTCAACGACATGGTGCCGCCGCACTATATCGGACTGTTCGACGCGATCGCGGCCGAGCGAGGCGACGGCTCGGTCGTGTTGCCCTTCCCGGTCTGGCGCGAAGCCTTCATCAACGATGCCGATATCGCGCTGGCGCAGCGCGCCTACCACGTCCTCAATCCGCATCCGCTGGCGACCTTCACCGACAAGATCGCGCTCAAGACCAATCCGGCGGAGATACCGCTGGCCAAATCCTACATCAACTGCACCGAAGACACCGCGCTGCCGCACAGCTATGGCTGGCATCCGCGTCTGTCGGAGAAGCTCGGCCTGTTCCGCCTGGTGCAGGTGGCGGGCAGCCACGAGCTGTGCTTCTCCGATCCGGCACGGCTCGCCGAGGCGATCATGGAGGCGGGACGCGACTGACGGCACGCCCTGTGCCAGCTCGCAATCGTCGGCCGCTCAATTCGGATGCCACCAGCGGCCGCCGATGACGACGCCTTCGGAGACGATCTTGCGGTCCCCGATCAGGTGCTCGCCGACGACGTCTTCATAGTCGAACTGCCCCTGCCTGACCGAGATCAGCGTGGCGTCGCCGACGCTGCCCGGCTTGAGGCTGCCGAGTTCGGGGCGGCGCAGCGCCATCGCCGCGTTCACGGTCGAGGCCGCGATCACGTCCGGCAGCTCCATGCCCATGCACAGGAATTTCGACATGGTCGTGACCTGGTCGTAGGCGGGACCATCGATGCAGAGCTGGTGGATGTCGGAGGAGATGGTGTCGGGATAGAAGCCGTTGGCGAGCATGGCGCGCGCGGTCTTGAAGGCGAACGAGCCCTTGCCGTGGCCGATGTCGAACAGCACGCCGCGCTCGCGCGCATCCAGCACCGCTTTCTTCACCGTGCCCTGCGCGGTCGCCGGCGTGTTGGGGAAGGGCCTGAACGCATGGGTGAGAACGTCGCCGGGCCGCAGGCGGGCCAGCACCTCCTCATAGCTCGGCGGCGGGTGGTCGATATGCGCCATCAGGGGCATGCCGACTTCGTTGGCAACCTCCAGCGCGATGTCGAGCGGGACGGCGCCCGATGTGCCCGAGGAGTGCAAGCCCACGCGCACCTTGATGCCGACGATGAGGTCGCGGTTGGCATCGGCCACCTTGGCCGCCTCGATCGGATTCATCAGCCGCAGCTCCTCGCTCTCGCCGACCATGATCCGGTGCGAGAAGCCGAAGATGCCGGCATGCGAGACGTGCAGGTAAGCGAGGATGCGAACCTGGCTCGGCTCGATGACATGCTTGCGGAAGCCGGCGAAATTGCCGGGACCTGCGCTGCCGGTGTCGACCGCCGTGGTGACGCCGGAGAGACGGCAGAATTCCTCGGCATCGATGCCGAGCGAGGTGCCGCCCCAATAGACATGGGTGTGCAGATCGATCAGCCCCGGCGCCACGATGAGATGCGAGACGTCGCGCACGTGCGTGCCCGGATCGGCCTTGAGCCCGCTGCCGATCGCAGCGACCTTGCCGCCGGCAAAGGCGACATCGGTCACGGCGTCGAGCTTCTGGGACGGGTCGATCACCCGCCCCCCGCGCAGGATCAAGTCGAAAGGCATCATGGTCTCCGGATCTAGCTATGAGGCGGCCGACTGGTCGACCGAAGGGAAGGAATCCCCACACTTCTAGCAATTTTTGCGCCGGAGTCCCTGGCAAACCGAGACGAAGACCCATGACAAATCAGCAGTCCCGGTAAGAGCCGCGCCCCGGCCTTTGACGCAAATTCCGTCTCCTCCGGGGATGCTGTCGATGCACCTATTCAGAGCGAACTGTGGCAAGACGCATCAGCGCTTTGCGGACGCCGGCGCCATAGGCCGGATCGGCTTTCGTGCAGTTCGCGATGTGGCGCTCCTGGATGTGGACGGCTGCACTGCCGACGGCGCGTGCCGTATTGTCGAACAGGACCTGCCGCTGCGCCGCGTTCATCTTGCGGAACAGGTCTCCGGGCTGCTGATAGTGGTCGTCGTCGATACGATGATCCCAGTGGGCGGCGGCGCCGTCGATCTCCAGCGGCGGCTCGTTGAGATCGGGCTGATCGGTCCACTCGCCGTGACTGTTGGGGAAATAGGTCGGCGTTCTCCCCAGATTGCCGTCCGTCCGCATTGCGCCGTCGCGATGGTAGCTGTGATACGGACATTTTGGGGCATTGACTGGAATAAGGTGATGGTTGACGCCGAGGCGATAGCGCGCCGCGTCTCCATATGAGAACAGACGAGCCTGCAGCATCTTGTCGGGCGAGAAGCCGATGCCGGGCACGACATGTGCCGGCGAGAAGGATGCCTGCTCGACCTCGGCGAAGACGTTTTCCGGATTCCGGTTCAACTCGAAATATCCGACCTCGATCAACGGAAAACCCGCCTTGGGCCAGACCTTGGTCAGATCGAACGGGTTGAACGGAAACGCTTTGGCTTGGTCATCGGTCATGACCTGCACGAACAGAGTCCAGCGCGGAAATTCACCGCGCTCGATGCTCCCGAACAAATCGCGCTGATGAGACTCGCGGTCCTTGCCGACGAGCGCCTCGGCCTGGGCGTCCGTCAGGTTCTCGATGCCCTGCTGCGTGCGGAAGTGAAACTTCACCCAAGTCCGTTCATTGGCAGCGTTGAGGAAACTGTAGGTATGGCTGCCGAACCCGTGCATGTGACGATAGCTCTTGGGAATGCCGCGCTCGCTCATGACGATGGTGACCTGATGCAGCGCCTCCGGCAGCAGCGTCCAGAAATCCCAATTGTTGTCGGCGCTGCGCATCCCCGTCCGCGGGTCGCGCTTGATCGCGTGATTGAGGTCGGGGAAACGCAGGGGATCGCGGAAGAAGAACACGGGGGTGTTGTTGCCCACCATGTCCCAGTTGCCTTCCTCGGTGTAGAACTTGAGCGCAAAGCCGCGGATGTCGCGCTCGGCGTCGGCCGCGCCGCGTTCACCGGCGACGGTCGAGAACCGCGCGAACATCGGCGTCTGCTTTCCGATCTGCGAGAAGATCTTCGCCTTGGTATAGCGGGTGATGTCATGGGTTACGGTGAAGCTGCCGAAGGCACCCGATCCCTTGGCATGCATCCGCCGCTCGGGGATCACTTCGCGGTCGAAATGAGCCAGCTTCTCGATCAGCCAGATGTCCTGGAGAAGAGCGGGGCCACGACGGCCCGCGGTCATGATGTTCAGGTTGTCGCTGACGGGAGCGCCGGTCGCGTGCGTGATATAGGGTAGCTTGTCGCTCATGTGATGATTCCCGATCGGTGATTTGGAGAAAGAGGCGGTAAGGCCGCGCGGCAGCGCCGAGCGGCGGCTCACCCGTGCCAATGTGAGCCGCGGATGACGCTGCAGAAGTTGCCGCGATGGAAATGCGGCTCCTTGTCGGCGATGACGTCGGCCTTGACGTTGCCGAAGGTGGTATCCGGCCTGTGCTTGATGCCGTCGTAGAACGCCTGGATGATGTCTTCCTTGAAGTGCGGCGTTCGCGGAAACGCCTGCACCACCGCCTCGCGTTCCTCGTCGGAACAATCCTCGTAGGTGAGGCCGAGAACGTCCATCTCGACGCCGGCGGTCACCAGAGCGACGACGGGATGCATATACTGCGGCACGCCCGGCGTCGTGTGCAACGCGATCGCGGTCCAGACCGTGTAGGCGTCGGCTTCGGAGATGCCATGGCTGCGCAGGAAGTCACGAGCGGCGTGCGCGCCGTCCACTTCGAATCGTTCGTGCTTGCTGCCATGGCCCGGCATCAGGCCGATGTCGTGGAACATCGCACCTGCGTAGAGCAGCTCGCGGTCGAATTTCAGCGCGCGGCGAATGCCGGCCAGCGCGCCGAAATGATAGACGCGGCTGGAATGATTGAAGAGCAGGTCCGTCTCGGTGTCACGGATGTAGTCGGTGACGGCGCGCGCAAGCTTGCTGTCGGGAATGGCGGCGGCTTTGGCAATCTGTGGCATGAGGGTCTCCTGAAAATCTCTGGTCGCCCGCAAGCTAAATCCGCGCTATTCTGTCTTCAATTGTCGTAATACGTCTAAAGCGGACAAATACCGACCGAGGCGGACATGAGCGGGAAGCCGAAACCGAGGACAGTTGTGATCGTGGCGTTGCCCGGGGTGCAGCTTCTCGACGTGGCGGGGCCGCTCGACGTTTTCGCCGAGGCCAACGTGCAGGCCGGCCATCAGGCCTATGTGCTTTTGGTGGCTGGGGCGGAGCCCGGCCCGATCCACAGCTCTTCAGGCGTGCGACTGATGCCGGACCGGATCATCGATCGCGGTTTCCAGGAGAGCATCGACACGTTGCTGATCGCGGGATGCCCGCACGCCGCCGACGTGCCGGCAGGCGGCGTGATGACCGATTGGCTCCGCCGGCGGGCGACCAGGACCCGGCGCTTCGGATCGGTTTGCAGCGGCGCCTTCTTCCTTGCAGCGGCGGGCCTCCTCGACGGCAGACGAGTCACGACACACTGGGCAGTCGCCGACCGACTTGCCGAAAAATACCCTTCAGTCACCGTGGACAGGGACGCGATCTACGTCACCGACGGCAAGCTTCGCACGGCTGCCGGTGTCACTGCGGGGCTCGATCTCGCGCTCGCCCTCGTCGAGGAGGATCTCGGGCGCGAGACGGCGATGAAGGTTGCGAGCCAGCTCGTCATGTTCTTCAAGCGCCCGGGTGGACAAATGCAGTTCAGCCGCAAGGGCGAGACCGTCCCCGCCGGCCGTGCCGCGCTGCAGGAACTGCAGCGCTGGGTCGCCGCCAATCCTGGACTGGACCACAGCGTTGCGAGCCTCGCGACGCGCATGGACATCAGCCCGCGTCACTTTGCGCGGCTATTCCGTGCCGAAGTCGGAATCACCCCCGCAACCTGGGTCGAGGAGGCCCGCGTCAACGCGGCGAGGCGCCTGCTGGAGCTCGGAAACGAAGCGCCCAAGCAGGTGGCCCTGCATTGCGGCTTTGCCGACGCGGACACGCTGCGCCGCGCGTTCGCCCGCCATGTCGGCGTGACGCCCGCCGAATATCGCAAGCGCTTTGCGCGGATCTCGGCCTGATACGCGATACGGGAGGAAGATGAAAATGGCGATCCCGGGATGACTCGAACATCCGACCTACGGTTTAGGAAACCGCCGCTCTATCCGGCTGAGCTACGGGACCGCGGAACCCGTGGGTACGGGTTCGATCCCGTCATAGCAGAGCAAAATGCGGTTCGCCAGCCGTCAGGCGGGCCAAGCCATCGTCAACCTGAACAGGGCGGCTATACAATCGCTTCCAGGCCCCTCTCGGCGGAGCAGCCCACCATGATCGAGAGCATCAGCGCCATCACGCTCGGCACCCATGACATGGCGCGCGCCGTGCATTTCTACCGCTCGCTCGGATTCGAGCTTCTCTATGGCGGCGAGGCCGCGGCATTCACGAGCTTTCGCGCCGGCAGCGGCTATCTCAACCTGACGGCGCAGCCGGACGACAGGTGCTGGTCCTGGTGGGGCCGCGTCATCTTCCATGTCGCCGACGTGGACGCGACCTATCAGCAGGCGCGCGCTGCGGGATGGCAGCCGTCGACCACGCCGCGCGATGCCGAATGGGGCGAGCGCTACTTCCATCTCACCGACCCGGACGGCCATGAGCTCAGTTTCGCGCGGCCGTTGTCCTGACCGAATAAGTCGCAGTCGCTGACGTTCCCCAACGTGCAAGTAGCGCTGTCTCAGCAGCCGTGGCAAGCTCGGCGCGGTTTCCTCAGGTTCTAACCAGGGAGGACGACCATGGTAACCTATGTTGTGCTGGGAAACTTCACGGATCAGGGAGCCCGCAACGTCAAGGACTCGCCGAAGCGGGCCGACGCCTTCAAGGAGATGGCCAAAACGTTCGGCGTGACTGTGAAAGAGATCGTCTGGACGCAGGGACGATACGACGTTGTGACCGTTCTCGAGGCTCCAGATGAGGCTGCCGCGATGTCGCTCAGCCTTAGTCTCAGCGCTCTCGGCAACGTCCGCACCGAAACGCTGCGCGCGTTCTCGGCAGCGGATATGACAAAGATCGTTGGCAAGATGCTCTGACGCTCAGGCCCGCGCGAGCGCACCGGACCTGCCACCGGACCCGGGATGGCAATCCCGGGCAGAGGCCTCTCATGCCCTGATATTGTTGTCCTTCACCACCTTGCCCCAATAGGCGACCTGCTTGTCGAAGAAGGATTTGAAGGCGGCGCCGTCCTGGAGCAGCAGCGTCATGTGCTGGGTGTCCTTGAGCTGGGTGGCGGTCGCGGGCTCGCTCAGGATCTCCCTGGACGCCGTCGCCATGGCCGAGACGATATCGGGCGGCGTGCCTGCGGGGGCGAAGATGCCCCACCAGGCCAGCGTCTCGAAATCGGGAAAGCCGGCCTCGATCGCGGTCTGCGTGTCCGGCAGCGCCGGCAGCCGCTCGCGGCCGAGCTGCAGGATCGGGCGCAGCATGTTGGTGCCGAGCTGGGCGGCGACCAGCGCGGCCGATCCCGCGATCAGGTCGACATGGCCGCCGAGCACGTCGTTCATCGCGGGGCCACCGCCGCGATAAGGCACGTGCATGATCTCGACCCCGGCCTTGCTGCCGAGCACGGTCATGGCGAGATGGCCGAGCGTGCCGATGCCGACAGAGGCATATTTCACCGCGCCGGGCGTCGCCTTGCAGGCCGCGACCACGTCGGCAAAGCTCTTGTAGGGACGGCCGGCACCCGCGGCGATCACGTAAGGCGCGGTGCCGATCA
Organism: Bradyrhizobium sp. I71; assembly: GCF_022354745.1. NCBI lineage: Bacteria > Pseudomonadati > Pseudomonadota > Alphaproteobacteria > Hyphomicrobiales > Nitrobacteraceae > Bradyrhizobium > Bradyrhizobium sp. I71. The sequence continues at coordinate 4,210,671 of NZ_CP059398.1, read as the reverse complement.
GCAGCACCGGCATCAACTCGCGCTCGACATCGACCGGTGGCTTGTCGAGGATGGCCGGGATCACCGCGTGGGAATCGAACGTCACCAGGAAGGTCGAGCCGTCCGCCGGGCTCTTGGCGACCTGCGCCGCGCCGAGCGCGCCGGCCGCGCCCGATTTGTTCTCGACCACGACGATACGATTGAGTTTTGTCTGTAGATTGGCCTGCAACAGCCGCGCCATCGCGTCGGTCGAGCCACCCGGCGGGAACGGCACCACCAGTGTAATCTTGCCGGCCTGCGCCGCCGCTGGCGCGATTGCGAGAATAGCGGGCGCTGTCAGCAGCGCCCGTCTTGTGATCGTCATCGTCCCCTCCCTTGTGTCTCCGCGCCCGGCTTTTGCTCTTTGGCGCTTCAGGTCGTTCCGAAACCCGACCCTGGTTTTCTGTATTCTGGCCGAGGCGGACTGAAGATGTCCAGCACCCGGGCGCCGTCGGGGCCGGCGCGCATGGTGTGCGGCACGTTGCCGGGCGTGCGCCAGAAGTCGCCCTTCTTCACCGGGATCTCCTCGTCGCCCTGGACGCGGATGGCCGAGCCGTCGAGCAGCACGCCCCATTGCTCCTCGGGATGGTGATGCAGCGTACCCTGCGCATGCGGCGCCAGCGTCACCACCGAGAGCATCGCCTGCTCGCCGGAGAAGATGCGCGTGGTCACCCCGGCTGCGAGCTCGCGGAACAGCCCGTCGCTGGCATCGTCGATGTTGTGGAATTCGTCCTTCTGGCTCACGCCATCCTCCCCTTCACGCGTATCTGATCAGGCTTTGCCATAAGATCCCTGGTAGCGGCCCTCGCGGATCGCCTTCAGCGTCTCCTCCTCGCGGGCGACCTGAGCGCGCACCGCGTCCAGCAGCGCAGCGGCACCGGCGGCGGGGAACGACACCACGCCGTCCTCGTCGCCGACCACGATGTCGCCGGGCGAGATCACGCTGCCGCCGATGGTGACCGGCACGTTGATCTCGCCGGGCCCGTTCTTGTAGGGACCGCGATGGATCACCGCGCGGGCGTAGCAGGGAAAGTCGTCGGCCGCGAAAGCCGCGACGTCGCGGATCGCGCCGTCGATGACGTAGCCTTCCGCTTTGCGCCACTGCGCGATGTTCTTCATGATCTCGCCGACCAGCGCCCGCGTCTCGTCGCCGCCGCCGTCGACCACGATGACGTCACCCGGGCCGACCAGGTCGAGCGCGCGATGGATGGCGAGATTGTCGCCGGGCCGGGTGCGCACGGTGAAGGCCGTTCCCACCAGCTTGCCGCCGCGATGATACGGCCTCAGCCCCACCGCGCCCGGCAGCCGGGCGAGATTGTCAGAGATCACCGAAGTCGGCGCGTCCCTGAAACCTTCGATGATATCGGCCGGCGGCTTCGGCACGCTGCTCGCTGCAATGGTGATCGTCATGTCAGTCCTTCCGTGTCTGTCTTACTCGACGTGTGCCCGCGCCTTCGCCGGCCAGATCCGGAAGGCGCGCCCCTCCTTCATCCACGCCGCGCGCTCATCGCGCAACAGGGTGCGGCGGACTTTACCGGAATCATCGCGCGGCGGAGCGCCGACGAACTCGAAGCTTTCGGGGTGCTTGTAGCGGCTGAGCCGGTCTTTCAAAAACTCCGTCATGCCGTCGGCGACGGCCTGGCCATCGGCATCAAGCTCCGGTTCGATGATGGCATGCACACGCTGGCCCAATTCCGGATCTGGCAAGCCCACCACGACGCAGGAGCGCACCCCGGGGCAGGCAGAGACCGCGGCCTCGACCTCGGCCGGATAGATGTTGGCGCCGCCGCGCAAGACCATGTCGGCGAGGCGGTCGCCGAGATAGAGATAGCCTTCCGCATCCAGCCGGCCGATATCGCCGAGCGACTCCCAACCGTCGGCACGGCGTTTCGGCTCGGCACCGAGATAGTGATAGGTGGCGTCCTTGCCGTCATTGTTGAGGAAGTAGATCTCGCCGGTCTCCCCCGGCGCAACATCGTTGCCGTCCTCGCCGATGATGCGAAGCTTCGCCATGTCGCCGATCTTGCCGACCGAGCCCTTGTGCGTCAGCCATTCCGTGCCGGAGATGATGCAGGCGCCCTGGCGCTCGGTGCCGCCATAGAGCTCCCATATCCGCTCGGGCCCGAGCCAGGCGATCCAGTTCTCCTTCAGCCAGGGCGGCATCGGCGCGGCCATGTGGAAGACCGTCTGCAGGCTCGACACATCGTAGGCGTTGCGCACGTTCTCCGGCAGCGCCCAGATCCGGTGCATCATGGTCGGCACGAAATTGACCCATTGCACGCGCTCGCGTTCGATTTGGCGCAGCGTCTCCTCGGCATCGAACTTGGTAAGGCCGGTGAGCTTGCCGCCGACGAACAGCGCGTAATGCGACACGATGAACGGCGCATTGTGGTAGAGCGGGCCGGGATTGAGCAGCGAAACTCCGAAGGGGATGTTGAGCGGCGGCGCGGCGACCGTGTCGGTCACCGCCGGCTGATGGTCGAGGATCACCTTGGGACGGCCGGTCGAGCCGCCTGAGGTCATCGCTTTCCAATAGCGCGCCACCGGCGCATTGAGCGGCTCGTCCGAGAAACCTTCCGGCACGAAGTCCGCAGGCAGCCGGTTCGGCGCATTCCAGTCGGCCTCGCCGCCGACCACAAGCGCCGGCTTCAGAATATCGAGCACCGCGGCGGCTTCGCCGCGCGGCAGCCGCCATGACAGCGATGTCGGCGTCGCCCCGCATTTCCATACCGCAAAGGAGGTCTCGAAGAACGTGTTGCCGTTCGGCAAGCCGATCGCGACGAAATCGCCGGGCTTGACGCCCCTGGCCGCGAACGCCCGGGCGCGCCGGTTGGCGCCACGCTCGAGCTCGTCCCAGGTCAGCGTGTCCTGCCCGTGACGGATGGCGATCGTGCCATGCGGTTTGCGTTCAGCGTACCAGCGCGGCACGTCGGACAGGGGCAGCAGCATCAGGCGTTTCCACTTCGTCTTCTTGGCGACGCCTCGGGAGTGAGGCGCTCACAGCATGAGTGTAACAGTCTGCCGGCAGGGCGCTGTGACTCCCGCGCCACGTCAAGCACAAAATGTCAGCATTGCAGACATGAAATTCCCAAGTTCCATGGGTGACAAGGCGGCGATAAAGGGGCAAAAATCGGTCTCGACTCAGTTCGGGTTGAGTCCTGCAAGGAATGCTCTCGTAGAATGTCGGCCGTGGCTACATCGCGTCGTGCGGCGCTGCTTCTTGTGACCGCAGCAGGGTCTCTCCTGCTGACGCATGCGCATGCCGAGGCGCAATGGTGGAAGCGCGCGCCGGTCGATTTCGAGGAATGCGCCGACGCCGCCGAGAAGGCCGCAACCAAGTCCGAGAAGACCTCCGCGCTTGCCGATTGCAACGCCAAGTTTGCCGGCCGCCGCAAGCCGGGCGGCGGCTATTCCTATTACGACTTCCTCCAGGATCGCACCTTCGACATCGCCGGCCCCAATCCGACGCCGGAGGAACAGAAGAAGATCGACGAAGCCTACACCGCCTATCTCGCCAGTCAGCGCCGCAGCAATGAAGCGGCCCAGGCCACCGCTCGCCAGCAGCGCGAGCAGCAAGAGCAACTGGTGCAGCAGCTTCAGCAGGTGGCACTGCGAACCGAAGTCGAGCGCGTGCCTATTCCGGTCGAGCGGCCGAAGGTCCAGCAGGCCGCAGGCCCGAGGCCGAAGGGCGCACCCTGCACCAAGGGCTCGTTCTCCTGCGAATGGCCACGGCTATCGGAAAGCTTGAACGATCTGAAGAAGCTGTTCAACCCGACCCCGAGCAAGCCCGCGAAGAAGGGCTGAGCCGAGACAGCGTCATTTCCGGATTGAGCGTGGAGCGTCAGTTCGTGTGCTTCTTCTTGCCGCGCTTCGGCTTGACCGCGGGCGCAGTCGCGGGCTCCGTTATGGCCATCGAACCACTCAACTCCTTGCGGCTCTCCTGCAACCGCCTGTCATAGCCGGGCGAGTTCATGACCGTCGGCGGCCTGGCGTAGGCGAGCGTCGATGCGGCGCAAAGCGCGGCCAGTGCAAGCCCGATCATCAAACCACGCTTCATCGCGTTCCTCCTTCGCACTCACGCCGACCCGCGAATCTGCTGCGGGGTCAGCCGCAGCGGGCCGTTGCCGGCCGTCTCAGCCTCCTTGATCAGCGCAACAATGCGGCGCATCAGCGGCACGCTGACATTGTTCCGCTCGGCGAGCGCGATGACCGCGCCCTGGAGATAGTCGATCTCGGTCCTGCGGCCCTGCTTGAGATCCTGCCACATCGAGGAGCGCGCCTCGGGATCGATCTTCATCGTGCGTCCCAGGATCGCTTTGAAGATCGCATCGGGCAGCCGCAGCAAGGCCGGAGACCACCTCATCGGAATCGGCGTCGCCGAGACCGGCGTGATGCCGGCCGCCTTCAGCGCCGCGAGCCCCTCGGCCATCTGGTCGGCGAACAATCTGCGCCAGTCGCGGTTCGCCAGTTGCGCGGCGAGCGGCAAGTCCGACAACGCGCTGAGCGCATTGTTCAGATTGATGATCAGCTTGCCCCATTGCACGCCGGTGATGTCACCGCTCGCGCGCACCGTCAGGCCGGCGACGGAGAGTGCGGCGGCCGTGTTCTCCGGATCCTCTCCCACGTGGATGTCGCCGGAGGTCGAGCGGTGGAAACGCCCCCCGCCCATCGCGATCACGTTGAACGGCACCATACCCGCAAGCACGCGGCGGCCGCCGAGCCGCTCACGCAGCACCGCGACATTGCCGATGCCGTTCTGGAGCGAGACGACGACGGCATCCTGCGGCGCATGCTGCGCGATCTGATCCGCGATGTCGGCGGTGTCGGCGCTCTTCACCGTGACCAGCACGATACCTGCGCTGTGGAAGATCGCGGGATCCTCCGATAGCGCGAGCTGACCCGCGCCAAGCCTCTTCTCGGAGCCGTCGAAATCGGTCAGAAGCAGGCCGAACCGCTCGATCTCGGTCTTCACCCGCGGCCGCACCAGCAGCGCGACGCGGCGGCCGGCGGCCGCCAGCATGCCGCCGACGAAACAGCCGATGGCGCCCGCGCCGGCGACTACGATCGGTCGATTTGTCATAACCTCGCCTTGCTCAACCTGAACGGCTCGCCTTCGATAGCAGAGGCCAGGCCGGCAACCAATCGCGGTGCATCCGACTTGTAACGGTCATGCGTGCCCCATATGTTTTCGCCCCGGGGGCAGTCAGCGGCGAGCGCTCGCCGAACCAGAGGCCAAAGGAGAGCACCATGGGTCTACTCGACGTCCTCAATGGCATGCAGAACGGCCCGCGCGGCCCGAGCACACCGAGCTCCGAGAAATCCTCCGGCGGCATGTCGCCGATGACCATGGCGCTGCTCGGCCTGCTCGCCTGGAAGGCGTTCAAGCATTTGACGGCAGGCCAGCAGCCCGGCGCGGCGCCTGCCCCGCAGCCGCGGTCGCCGCTGCCGCCTCCGACGCAGGCGAATGCGGGCGGCCCCGGCGGCGGTCTCGGCGATTTGCTCAAAGGTGGCCTCGGCGGCCTGCTTGCGGGCGGCGCGGCCGGCACCGTGCTCAGCGGTGGGCTCGGCGATCTCCTCAACCAGCTCCAGCAGAGCGGCCAGGGCGAAGCTGCGAATTCCTGGGTCGGCAGGGGCGAGAACAAACCGATCGCGCCCGGCGATCTCGCCAGCGCACTCGGCGCCGACCAGATCGACAGCCTGTCCGCCCAGAGCGGCCTGTCACGCGAGGAACTGCTCTCCGGCCTCAGCCAATATCTGCCGCAGGTGGTCGACCATCTGACGCCGGACGGACGGCTGCCGACCGAGAACGAAATCTCGGGCCGAATCTGAAGTTCTTGGTCTGAGCATGATCCATTCGGAGAACCGCGACACACTTCTTCGGATCATGCTCGAAGCGTTCTCGGGAAGGGGAGCACACTCATGAGCATGGGCGGCCTGTTGTGGATCATCGTCGTCGGCTTCGTCGCCGGCCTTATCGCGCGCTGGCTGGCGCCGGGGCCGAATAATCCGAGCGGCTTCATCCTCACAACCATCCTCGGCATCGCCGGCGCATTTCTGGCGACCTTCCTCGGCCAGGCCATCGGCCATTACAGCCCCGACCAGGGCGCCGGCTTCATCATGGCCACGATCGGCGCCGTGGTGGTGCTGTTCATCTGGCACCGGCTGGTGGCGAGCGGCGTGATCAAGGGGTAGCGGCGCTGGAAGTAGGCACGCCGTCGCTCCGCACTCGTCATTGCGAGGAGCGCTTGCGACGAAGCAATCCAGGCCGTTTCCGCGGAGGGATTCTGGATTGCTTCGCTGCGCTCGCAATGACGAGCTAGGTAATCAAATGCATCCCCGCATCCATGCGCACGACCTCGCCGGTCATGTTGCTGGAGGCCGGCATCGCCAGGAAGCAGACGAGTTGCGCGATGTCTTCTGCGCGCGAGGCGACCTTCAGCGGCACCTTTGCGACAACGCTATCGCGCACCTGTTTGGCCCCTGCCTCGCCGCGGCCCTTGGTGAACCAGGGCGTGTCGATATAGCCGGGGCATACCGTGTTGACACGGATCAGCGGCGCCAGCGCACGCGACAGCGACAAGGTCATGGTGTTGAGTGCGCCTTTGCTCGCGGCGTACGCGATCGACGAGCCGACACCGCTGATGCCGGCGACCGAGGACACGTTGACCACCGCGGAAGGCCGTCCCGAAGCCTTCGCGCCCGCCTCGAGCAGGCTGCGCGCCGCGCGCACCATCTGGAATGGACCGATGGTGTTGACGCCGTAGACCCGCTGGAAATCCTCCGCCGACAATCCGTCGAGATCGGCGTGAGCGACATGCTTGGTGGTGCCGGCATTGTTGACGAGCACGTCGAGCCGGCCCCATCCGCTGGCTGCCGCGACGATCTTGCGGCAATCCTCATCCCTGGAAACGTCGCCCTGCGCGACCAGGACCTCCGCCGCGCCGGCCTTGCGGCAGAGGTCGGCCGTGGCCTCGGCTTCCTTCTGGCTCGACGAATAGTTGATGACGAGCCGCGCCCCGCTCCGCGCGAAAATCTCCGCGGTCGCCGCGCCGAGGCCGGACGCCGATCCCGTCACGATTGCGCACAGACTGTCCTTTGCCATCCCGAATTCCTTCCCCTGTTCTGACGTTGGCGTCCTCTTTAGCGAGTTTGCCGCGCCCTGCAAATCGAGCAAACTCCGCTAAGCGGAATTAGCCTCCTGTTGGCCCTTGCGCCCATGCCCACGCCGCAGGTTGACCTGCGGTCAACGCTTGTCAGGGCCATGGCTTTTTCCGATCTTCGGGCGCAAGAAGAGAGCGCGCACCCGCCTACGGAACGGGACGCGCCAATGGCAAGACACGGGGAACGCTGTGGCGGAGAGTGACAATATCGTCGTCGAGACCGCGGAGAAAATCTTCGCCGATCTCGCCGATCCGCAAACCATCAACAACGACAAGAAGGATTCGTGGCAGGCGCCGCTGTGGCGGGCGCTGAGCGAGGCCGGCCTTCCATTGTCCTGGGTGCCCGATGATCTCGGCGGCTCCGGCGCGAGCCTTGCCGATGGCTTTGCGCTGCTGAACGCCGCCGGCCGTTTCGCGGTCGCGGTGCCTCTGGCCGAGACCATGCTGGCGGGGTGGCTGCTGGCGCAGGCCAGGATCGCCTCGCCCGAAGGCGAGATGACGGTGCTGCCGGCTTCGCCGAAGGACCGCATCAGCCTCGATGCCGATGGCGCGCTCTCCGGCCGTGCCCGCGGCGTGCCGTTCGCGAAGACAGCGAAGCACTTCGCGGTGCTGGCGCATGGCAAGGACGGTGTTTCCATCGCACTGGTCGATGCGGCCAAGGCGCGGATCGAGGCCGGCCTCAATGTCGGCTACGACCACAGCGACATCGTGACGCTCGACAAGGTCCAGCCCATCATCATCAAACCCGCGCCGAAGGGCTGCGACCAGACCACGTTGATGCTGATGGGCGGCGTCGCTCGCAGCCTTCAGATCGCCGGTGCATTGGAATCGATGCTCGATATCTCCGTGCGCTATTCCAACGAGCGCGTCGCCTTCGAGAAGAAGATTTCGAAATTCCAGGCGGTGCAACACAATCTCGCGCGCCTTGCCGGCGAGTCCGCCGCGGCGCTTGCGGCGGCGACGTCGGCCGCCGACGCGATCGCCAACGCAATATCCTTCAACGACGAGGTCTATCTCGAAGCCGCCTCCGCCAAGATCCGCTGCGCGGAAGCCGCCGAGAAAGGCGGCAGCATCGCCCATCAGGTCCACGGCGCGATCGGCTTCACCATGGAGCATATCCTGCACCGCTATTCGCTGCGCGCGCTGGCCTGGCGCGACGATTTCGGCTCGGAAAGCTACTGGGCCGTCGAGCTCGGCAGGCTGGTCGCGAACCGCGGCGCCGACGAATTGTGGCCGCTCGTGGCGTCGCGCTGATCAGGAGACGAGACAACAATGACCGCTGCCCTCCGTTTCGATCCGATCCGCCTGCCGGAGAAGTGCGAACAGCTGCGCAAGGAGGTGCGCGCCTTCCTCGCCGAGGAAATCGCCGCCGGCACCTTCGATCCGCACAAGCCCAACCGCGAGGACACCGACGCGCCGGAATTTTCCCGCCGGGTCGGCGCCAAGGGCTGGCTGGGGATGACCTGGCCGAAGAAATATGGCGGCCAGGAACGCTCCTTCCTCGAACGCTACGTCGTGACCGAGGAGATGCGCGTCGCCAACGCGCCGACTCGGCGCTTCTTCGTCGCCGACCGCCAGAGCGGGCCGGTGCTGCTGAAATACGCGCCCGAGCACATCAAGATGGAGATCCTGCCGCGCATCTGCCGCGGCGAGATCTGCTTCGCCATCGGCATGAGCGAGCCGAACTCCGGCTCCGACCTGTTTGCGGCGAAGACGCGCGCGACCAGGACCGACGGCGGCTATCTCATCAACGGCACCAAGATCTGGACCTCGTCGGCACACATCGCCGACTACATGATCGCGATCTTCCGGACCTCGCCGCCGACCAAGGAGAACCGCCGCCACGGCCTGACGCAGTTCCTGGTCAAGATGAAGCAGCCGGGCATCAAGGTGAGCCCGATCGGCCAGATCACCGGACAGTACGAATTCAACGAGGTCGTCTTCACCGACCACTTCATTCCCGACGATCACGTGCTCGGCGAGGTCGACGGCGCCTGGAAGCAGGCCACCTCGGAGCTCGCCTACGAGCGCTCGGGCCCCGAGCGCTTCCTCGAAACCTATTACGTGCTGACCGAGCTGGTGCGCGCAGTCGGTCCCAATCCGGACACGCGCAGCGCCGAGGGCATCGGCCGGCTGGTGGCGCAACTCCACACCATGCGGCGCATGTCGGTCTCGGTTGCCGGCATGCTGGAAGCCGGCAAGGAGCCGGTGGTCGAAGCGTCCATCGTCAAGGACATCGGCACGGTCTGGGAGCAGCAGCTTCCGCACCGCGTGCGCGATCTCGCCGCCTTCGTCGAGGAGACCGCGAGCAACCGCGAGACGCTGGAGCGGCAGCTCGACTTCGCCATCAAGACCGCCCCGAAACTCACCATTCAGGGCGGCACCACCGAGGTGCTGCGCGGCATCATCGCCCGCGGACTTGGCTTGCGCTAAGCTGATGGGATCGGACCTGTCTCCTCGCGCTCCGTCAACCTCTCCCATCGGGAGAGGTCGGCGCGTAGCGCCGGGTGAGGGGTTAGGGTCCCACGATAGAGGAGCTGATCCCCTCACCCGATTTGCTGGCGCAAATCGACCTCTCCAATGGGAGAGGTGATTCTTCGCTACTGAGATACTGGAGATTAGAAATGAGCACCTACAAGGATATCGGCGTCGAGAAGGTCGGGCATGTCGGCACCATCGAGATCCGCCGCCCGCCGCTGAACTTCTTCGACATATCGCTGATCAACCAGATCGCGGATGCGCTGGAAGAGTTCGATCGCGACATCGAGATCCGCGCTTCCGTGCTCTCAGCGCAGGGCAAGGCGTTCTGCGCCGGCGCCAATTTCGGCGATCCGGCGCGGCAGGCGCAGGAGGCGCGCGAAGCCGACAAGAAGGGCGATCCGGCCGACAGCCTCGGCCCGATCAACCATCTCTACATCCAGGCGGTGCGCATCTTCCGCGCCAAGAAGCCGATCGTTGCCGCCGTTCAGGGCGCGGCCATCGGCGGCGGACTCGGGCTCGCGGTGTCGGCCGATTTCCGCGTCGCCTGCCCCGAGGCGCGCTTCTCCGCGAACTTCACCAAACTCGGCTTTCATCCCGGCTTCGGCCTGACCGTGACGTTGCCCGAGCTGATCGGCAAGAACAACGCCGAGCTGATGTTCTACACCAGCCGCCGCGTCACCGGCGAGGAGGCCTACAAGTGGGGCCTCGCCAACGAGCTGGTGCCGCAGGACCAGGTGAAATCGGCCGCGATGAAGCTCGCCGGCGAGATCGCCGAATGCTCCCCGCTCGGCCTGCTCTCCACCCGCGCCACCATGCGCGCCGGCCTCGCCGACCGCGTCATGGCCGCGACCAACCACGAGCTCGCCGAGCAGACCAGATTGCGCGCGACGGAAGACTTCAAGGAAGGTGTGAAGGCGACAGAAGAGCGGCGCGCGGCGAATTTCAAGGGAAGGTGATTGCGGCGATGCCGTAGGATGGGCAAAGGCGCGTAAGCGCCGTGCCTACCATTGTGCTCCCAATGAGAAGAGGCGTGGGCACGCTTCCGCCGTCGCTCTTCGAGCTATGGCGGACAAGTCGCTTTGCCCACCCTACGCTTCGCTGCGCACTTTTCCGGATCTTGCTCTTGTTCTACACCCCCGTATCTCCTCGCGGCCGTCTCGAACCGTCATCCTGAGGTGCGAACAGCACGGTGCATAGCGCCGTGCTGAGAGCCTCGAAGGATGAACGGCCGGGCCAGTGGCCGTCGCCCTTCGAGGCTCGCCGAAGAGGCGAGCACCTCAGGGTGACGGATAACGAATAGGATCAGCTCACGCGAAACGTCACCCCGCCCAGCAAGAACTCATTCCCCGCGACCGCGTGCCCCTTCGCTCGCGCGGCATGCAGCACGCGTGCGACGTCGGTCACCCGAAACTCCAGCGCGCTCATGATCTCGCTGGCGCCCTTCACGAAGCGGAAGGTCGCGTTGGGCAGCTTCAACGCGAAGCCATCAGCCGCAACTCCGATGATCTTCCCCCAGTGCTCCGCCAGCCCCTGCGGGTCCGGGCTCTGCATCTCCACGGCCGTCAGCGCCTGCGTCACATCCTTGCGAATGAATTTCTGCCAGTCCGGCCCCGCCGGCGGATAGGGGCCCAGAATGTCGTCGCTGCCTTCGGTGTGGTTGAACTCGATGAAGGCGGCGCGGCAGTCGCGCGGGTGGAGCTGCACGCCGTGATAGGGCGCATGGTCGATGACGTTGGCGGTGCGCACACCGAGCGCGTTGGCGTTGCGGCCGCGCTCGTCCGGATCGTTGCAGCAGAAGATCGCCATATAGCCGCCGCGGCCGCCGGTCTTCTCGATGAAGCGGCCGGCCGTGGTGCCGTCCTTGAAGGGCGCCACCACCTCGAGCAAGATCGTGTCGACCGGGAGCAGCGCGTTCTCCAGGCCGTATTTGGCGACATTGCCGTCCCGATAGCAGACGGAAAGGCCCATGATCTCCGCGATGTCGGAAACGACGGGCGCGAGCTGCGGCGCGACCAGGCAGATCTGCCGCAGCCGCATATAGGGCGCCATGGTCATGCGCCCTTGAATGTGGGTTTACGCTTCTCGACGAAGGCCTTGGCGGCCTCCTTGTGGTCCTCGGTGTCGCCGCAGCGGGTGTGATGGATCGCCTCGCCGTCGAAGCAATCCTCCAGCGCCAGATGCTCGGCATTGTTGATGTTGCGCTTGATGAAGCCGAGCGCGATCGACGGGCCTTGCGCCAGCGATAGCGCGAGCTCGTGCGCGGCGGCATCGATCTCGGCGTCGGGCACGACCCTGGTCACCATGCCGATCGCATGCGCTTCCCTGGCCGTGAGCACCGGCGACATCAGGTAGAGCTCACGCGCCCGCGCGCTGCCGAGCAGTTGCGTCAGGAAATAGGTCCCGCCGTAATCGCCGGAGAATCCGACCTTGGCAAAGGCGGTGGTGATCTTGCAGGATTCGGAGGCGATGCGCAGGTCGCAGGACAGCGCCATCGACAGGCCCGCGCCGGCCGCGGCGCCATCGAGCTGCGCCACCACGGGCTTGGGCATCTGATGCAGGATGCGCGAGACCTCCATGCCGCGGCGCAGATTCGCAAGCTTCTGCTCGAACGGCAGCGGTGCGCGGCCTGCTGCCATCGACTTGACGTCGCCACCGACGCAGAAGGAGCCGCCCGCGCCCTTGAACAGCACCGCCCGTACCTCCGGATCATCAGCCGCGCGCCGCGCCGCTTCGACCAGCCCGGCGACCATCTCTGGATTGAGCGCGTTCTTCCGCTCCGGCCGGTTCATCGTGATGGTGAGCAGCCCGCCTTCGAGCTTCTGCAGGACCATGTCGTTGCTCACAGGACGTCTCCCTTGTTGTTGCTTTGCTCCGTCGTTCCGGGCTCGCGCAGCGAGAACCCCGGTGCGCGATTGCGCACCTGAGAACCTCGAGATCCCGGGCTCGCGCTCACGCGCGCCCCGGGATGACGCTTCGCGTCACTTCTTCACCAGCGGGCAGCGCGACTGCTCCAGTGACTGGAACGCCTCGTTGCCGGGGACGGTGGCGAGCAGCTTGTAGTCGTCCCAGCGGCCCTTGGACTCCGACGGCTTCTTCACCTCGAACAAATACATGTCGTGGATCATGCGGCCGTCCTCGCGGATCTTGCCATTCTTGGCGAAGAAGTCGTTGATCGGCGTCTCCTTCATCACCTTGATCACCGCCGCGGCGTCGGTCGTGCCGGCTGCCTTCACGGCTTTCAGGTAATGGGTGACGGAAGAATAGACGCCGGCCTGCGCCGAGGTCGGCACCCGCTTGGTACGCTCCATGAAGCGCTTCGAGAAGGCGCGCGTGTCGTCGTTGAGGTCCCAGTAGAACGCCTCGGCCAACAACAGGCCCTGCGCGGTCTCGAGCCCGATCGAATCGATATCGGAGACGAAGGCGAGCAGCGGCGAGACCTTCTGGCCGCCCTTGGTGATGCCGAACTCGGCCGCCTGCTTGATCGCGTTGACGGTGTCGCCGCCGGCATTGGCGAGCCCGATGACTTTGGCTTTGGAGGCCTGGGCCTGCAGCAGGAACGAGGAGAAATCCGACGTGTTGAGCGGATGGCGCACGCTGCCGAGCACCTTCCCGCCGGTCTTGGTCACGACGCTGCCGGTGTCCTTCTCCAGGTCCTGGCCGAAAGCGTAATCGGCGGTGAGGAAGAACCAGGTGTCGAGACCCGACTTCACGGCCGCAAGGCCGGTCACGTTGGCCTGGCCGTAGGTGTCGAACACGTAGTGCACGGTGTAGGGACCGCAGGCCTCGTTGGTGAGACGGATCGAGCCCGGGCCATTGAAGATGATGATCTTGTTGCGCGCTTTCGCGATCTCGCCGGCAGCAAGCGCGGTCGCGGAGGCCGCGACGTCGTAGATCATCTCGACGCCCTGGTTGTCGAGCATGTCGCGGGCGATGTTGGCGGAGAGATCCGCCTTGTTGAGATGGTCGGCCGCCAGCACCTGGATCTTGCGCCCCAGCACCTCGCCACCGAAATCCTCGACGGCCATTTTGGCCGCAGTCTCGCTGCCGGGACCGGTGATGTCGGCATACAGGCTCGACATGTCGAGGATTCCGCCGATCTTCAGCGGCGGCTTGTCCTGAGCCTGCGCGGCGCTTGCACTCAAGGCAAAAGCGGCGGCAAAAATGCCAGGCAAAAGTCTCTTCATCGAAAACGATCTCCCTTTATCGCGCCGTACTCTGATGGCGGCTTGGTTATTGCTCTTGGCTATAGCTGTTCGCTATCGCTATTGCCGCAATCCTGCCGCATGCGCAACAGCGCAGCAAGCGCGCGGGCGTTGAGAGCACACGATTGCCGTGCGCGTTTTCCGCAAAGCGGAATGGTGAGATGCGGAAATGCGCCTCCGCGCCGTCATTGTGAGGAAGACTCTTCGCGGCTCACGACGCTTGAGTTATGATCCGCCCGCAACGCAACCTCTCCGGGTCACGTGACGCGACTGCTTCATCTCATCGTCGCATGTCTTCTCGTCGCGAGAAGCGCCGCGCTCGCCAATCCGTGCCAGTTCGAATCCCAATCCCAAGACGAAGGCCGCGTTGCCGCGATCGTCGATGCGCGCAGCGTGCGTCTCGACGACGGCCGCGAAATTCGCCTTAGCGGGATCGAGCCGACGGCGACGACGAAGCAGGCGCTGACATCGCTGCTCGCCGGCCGCGACGTCATACTCCGCGGTGCTGACGACACGCCCGATCGCTACGGCCGCCAAGGGGCGCTGGTCTTCATCGGCGGAAGCGACACCCCGGTGCAGGCCACGCTGCTCGCCCAGGGCAGCGCCATGGTCTCTGCCGAGATCGCGGACAAGGACTGCGCGGCCTCCCTGATGGCGTCAGAAGCCGCGGCACGGCGCCAAAAAATGGGCAGCTGGGCTGACCTGTCGGCCATAAAAAACGCGGAAAGTCCGGACGATATTTTGGCGGAGATCGGGCGCTTTACGGTGGTCGAGGGCAAAGTCCTGTCGGTCCGGCAAGCTGGGGCAACGACCTACCTCAACTTTGGACGGAACTGGACACGTGGCTTTGCCGTGACTATTTCAAAGCGCACGCTGCCGGCGTTCGAAGGCGCCGGTATCAGCCTTAAGTCCCTGGAGAATCGGCGTATTCGAGTTCGGGGCTGGGTTGAGGGGAGTACGGGGCCGCGCATCGATGTGCGACTCGTGGGGCAGGTCGAGTTGCTGGGCGCAAACGAGCCGACAGGGGTAAGGCCTTAAGATCAGGCCAGGCACGGGTTAAGCGACGTGGATGGGGTGCTAGAACGGCACGTACGGGTTGAACGCCGCCGCCTGCGGGCGGCGCCGGCCGCGCTGTGCCTTGTTCTGGGCACGGCTGTTCTCGCCGGTTGCGGCGATATGGGCCGGTTCCAGACCGCGGCGGCCCCGGCGACCGTCATGATGCCGAAGCCGAAGCCCGCCGTGGCGCAAACCCCCGCCACCGAGAAGGAGCACGAGCGCATCCTGGCGAGCTATGGCGGCACCTATGACGATCCCAGGCTCGAGGCGCTGGTCAGCAAGACCGTCGACCGGCTGGTCGCGGCTTCCGACCGCCCCGATCAGGGCTACAAGGTCACCATCCTCAATTCCGGCGCGGTGAACGCGTTCGCGCTGCCGAACGGCCAGCTCTATGTCACGCGCGGCCTGCTCGCGCTCGCCAGCGACACCTCCGAATTGTCTTCCGTGCTCAGCCACGAGATGGCGCATGTGCTGTCCAAGCACGCCGCGATGCGCGAGGACCAGGCCCGCCAGGCCGCGATCGTCACCCGCGTCGTCACCGACATGAGCAACGATCCCGATCTCACCGCGCTTGCGCTGGCCAAGACCAAGCTCACCATGGCGAGTTTCTCGCGCAAGCAGGAGATCGAGGCCGACGGCATCGGGGTCGGCATTTCCGCCAAGGCACATTTCGATCCCTATGGCGCGGCGCGCTTCCTCTCGGCGATGGAGCGCAATGCCGAGCTGAAGGCCGGCAAGAGCTCGCTCGATCCGCGCGCGCAGGATTTCACTTCGTCGCATCCGGCAACCCCGGAACGCGTGCAGAACGCGCAGAATATCGCGCGGCAATACACGGCGCCGGAGGGCGCCGAGCGCGACCGCGAAAGCTATCTCGCCGCGATCGACAACCTCGTCTATGGCGAAGATCCCAGCGAAGGCTTCGTCCGCGGCCGGCGTTTCCTGCATCCGAAGCTCGGCTTCACCTTCCAGGCGCCGGACAATTTCACGCTCGACAACACCGCGCAGGCCGTGATCGGCGTGCGCGAGGGCGGCGCGCAGGCGATGCGCTTCGACGTGGTGCGCGTGCCGGCCGAACAGTCGCTCGGCGACTACCTGAATTCGGGCTGGATGGAAGGCGTCGAGAAGGCGTCGACCGAGGATCTCACGATCAACGGGTTTCCGGCAGCGTCCGCCACCGCCAAGGGCGATCAGTGGCAGTTCAAGGTCTATGCGCTGCGCTTCGGCAGCGACGTCTATCGCTTCATCTTCGCGACACGGCAGAAGTCGACCGAGAGCGAGCGCAACGCGCGCGAGACCGTCAACTCGTTCCGTCGCCTGACTCTCGAAGAGATTCAGGCCGCGCGCCCGCTGCGCATCAAGGTCATCACCGTGCAGCCCGGCGATACCGTGGAATCGCTCTCCCACCGCATGGCCGGCGTCGATCATCCCGCCGAGCGCTTCCGCGTGCTGAACGGCCTCGATCGCACCGCGCAGGTGAAGGTGCGCGATCGCGTGAAGATCGTGGCGGATTGACCCGCACCAAGCTGCACCAGCTGTAGGGTAGGCAAAGCGGAGCGTGCCCACCATTCTCCGTCGCAATCGCTGAAGGAATGGTGGGCACGGCGCTACGCGCCTTTGCCCACCCTGCAGCTCCCCCCGTTGAAGCCGGATGGCTATGCGTTGCTGGCCTTGCCGCCCGCGTCCATGTCGCCGGCCTCGCGCTGGCCGCTGAGCCAGAGCGCGAGCAGGGTCCAGAACGCGCCCGAGAGCAGATACGCACCCGAAGCGATGACGCCGAGATTGGTGGCGAGCAGCAGCGCCACCAGCGGGGCAAAGCCGGCGCCGAACAGCCATGCCATGTCCGAGGTCAATGCCGAAGCCGTGTAGCGGTATGTCTGCCGGAAGTTCGAGGCGATCGCGCCGGAGGACTGGCCGAAGGACAGGCCGAGCAGGATGAAGCCGATCACCATGTAGATGGTCTCTCCGAACGCGCCGGCATCGAGCAGCTGCGGGGCAAAGCCGCTATAGATCGCGATCGCGATCGCCGATCCCATCAGCAGCGATTTGCGGCCGACGCGGTCGGCGATGATGCCGGAGATCACGATCGCGGCGACACCGAACATGGCGGCGACGATCTCGATGATCAGGAAGCGCACCGGGCTCTCGCGGGTGAACAGGAACACCCAGGACAGCGGAAACACCGTGACCATGTGGAACAGCGCGAAGCTCGCCAGCGGCGCGAATGCGCCGAGCATGATGTTCTGGCCTTCGCGCGCGACGGTCTCGGAGATGCGCGAGGGCTGCAATTCGCGGGTCTCGAACAGCGTGGCGTATTCTTCCGTCGTCACCATGCGCAGGCGCGCGAACAGCGCCACGACGTTGATGGCGAAGGCGACGAAGAACGGATAGCGCCAGCCCCAATCGAAGAAATCATCCGCGGAAAGATTGCCGGCGAAATAGGCGAACAGCGCGCTCGCCACGATCAGTCCGAGCGGGGCGCCGAGCTGCGGCACCATCGCGTACCAGCCGCGCTGGGAGGACGGGGCGTTCAGCGCCAGCAGCGAAGCCATGCCGTCCCAGGCGCCGCCCCAGGCCAGACCCTGCGCGATGCGCGCCAGCGCCAGCAGCCAGATCGCGGCGACGCCGATCTCGTGATAGCCGGGCAGGAACGCGAGCGCCACGGTGGCGGTGCCGAGCAGGAAGAGAGCCGAGATCAGCTTTGCCGTCTTGCCGTAGGCACGGTCGATCGTCATGAAAATGACGGTGCCGATCGGCCGGGCCATGAAGGCCAGCGCGAAGATCATGAACGAATAAAGGGTGCCGGTCAGTTCGCTCGCGAACGGAAACACCAGGCGCGGGAACACGATCACCGAAGCGATCGCGAAGACGAAGAAGTCGAAGAATTCCGAGGTGCGGCCGATGATGACGCCGATAGCGATCTCGCCGGGACTGGCCTGGTCGTGGCCGTGCTCGCCCGTGTGGAGGTCTGCCATTGCGGGGGTCTGTGCCGTCGCCATTCGTGCGCCCTTAACGTCCTGAAAACCAAAGCCGACCGCCCGGCCGAAGGCCAGGCAATCCGGTTCTGTCTGTCCCAACATTCTGCACTGCAACATTGGACAAATTGTCCAATGTCCGGATTGTTGCGTCGCAGCTACCCGTTGCCCCCGCAAAGGAAACTCATTCTCAAAGGCTCGGCCCGTGTCTCGTCTCAAGATCCTGGCGCTACTACCCCTGGCAGCTGCGCTCAGCGGCTGCAACTACGTCGTGCTGGCGCCAGCCGGCGACATCGCTGCCCAGCAGCGCGACCTCGTCATCATCTCCACCGTCCTGATGCTCCTGATCGTCCTGCCCGTGATGGCGCTGACGGCGCTGTTCGCCTGGCGCTACCGCCAGTCCAACACGGCCGCTCGCTACGAGCCGGAATGGGACCACTCGACCAAGCTCGAGCTGGTGATCTGGTCGGCGCCGCTGCTGATCATCGTCTGCCTGGGCGCGCTGACCTGGATGGGCACGCATCTGCTAGATCCGTACCGCACGCTCGGCCGCATTCATGCCGACCGCGCCGTGGACCAGTCCAAGGCCCCGCTCGAGGTCGATGTCGTCGCGCTCGACTGGAAGTGGCTCTTCATCTATCCGGGCTACGGCATTGCGACCGTCAACGAGTTGGCGGCGCCCGTCGATCGTCCGATCAACTTCCGCATCACCGCCTCCTCGGTGATGAACTCGTTCTACATCCCCGCGCTCGCCGGCCAGATCTACGCAATGCCGGGCATGGAGACCAAGCTCCACGCCGTCGTCAACCACCCCGGCACCTACAAGGGGTTCTCGGCGAATTACAGCGGCGCCGGCTTCTCCGGCATGCACTTCAACTTCAAGGGCCTCGACGACAAGGGCTTTGACGCCTGGATCGCCAGCGCCAAGTCGGCCGGCGGCGCGCTCGGCCGCGCCGAATATCTCCAGCTCGAAAAGCCCAGCCAGAACGAGCCGGTGCGGCGCTGGGGCACCGTCGATGCCGATCTCTACCGCCTGATCCTCAACATGTGCGTGGAGACCGGCAAGATGTGCCAGAGCGAGATGATGGCGATCGACGCCAAGGGCGGCGCCGGCCATCAGGGCCTGAACAACACGCTGCCGCTGGCCTACGACAAATACGCCCGCCGCGGCACCGCGCTTGGGCCGGAGCCGAGCTTCGTCGCCGGCACCTGCACGCCGGATGCGCCGCAGGGCAAGACCACCGCCTCGATCACGGCCCCGACCGACACCATGCCGCTCATCGGCGCCGGCCTGAAGCGGCCGTCGTTCACGCCGCTCAAGTCCTCGTCCTTCTTCCTCGGACAGCGTCCGAAGTCAGACTCCTAATAGAGATCCAGCATGTCTCCTGATTTTCTCAAGCTCATCTTCGGCCGGCTCACCTTCGAGTCACTGCCGCTGCACGAGCCGATCGTCGTCGGCACTTTCGTGGTGGTCGCGCTCGGCGGCGCGGCGCTGCTCGGCGGCCTCACCTACTTCCGTCTCTGGGGTTATCTCTGGCGCGAGTGGTTCACCACGGTGGACCACAAGCGCATCGGCATCATGTACATGATCCTCGGCATCGTGATGCTGCTGCGCGGCTTCGCCGATGCGCTGATGATGCGCGGCCAGCAGATGCTCGCCTTTGGCGGCTCCGAAGGCTATCTCAACGCCCATCACTACGACCAGGTCTTCACCGCCCACGGCGTGATCATGATCTTCTTCGTGGCGATGCCGCTGGTCACGGGCCTGATGAACTATGTCGTGCCGCTCCAGATCGGCGCACGCGACGTGTCGTTCCCGTTCCTGAACAATTTCAGCTTCTGGATGACGGTCGGCGGCGCGGTGCTGGTGATGGCCTCGCTGTTCATCGGCGAATTCGCCCGCACCGGCTGGCTGGCCTATCCGCCGCTCTCGAACATCGGCTACAGTCCCGATGTCGGCGTCGACTATTACATCTGGGCGCTGCAGGTCGCCGGTGTCGGAACGACGCTATCCGGCATCAATCTGATCTGCACCATCGTCAAGCTGCGCTGCCCCGGCATGACGATGATGAAGATGCCGGTGTTCACCTGGACCTCGCTCTGCACCAACGTCCTGATCGTCGCCTCCTTCCCCGTCCTGACCGTCGTGCTCGCGCTGCTCTCGCTCGACCGCTACGTCGGAACCAACTTCTTCACGAACGATTTCGGCGGCAGCCCGATGATGTACGTGAACCTGATCTGGATCTGGGGCCACCCCGAGGTCTACATCCTGGTTCTCCCCGCCTTCGGCATCTTCTCCGAGGTCACCTCGACCTTCTCGGGCAAGCGGCTGTTCGGCTACACCTCCATGGTCTACGCCACGGTCGTCATCACCATCCTGTCGTACCTGGTGTGGTTGCACCATTTCTTCACGATGGGTTCGGGCGCCAGCGTCAATTCGTTCTTCGGCATCACCACGATGATCATCTCGATCCCGACGGGCGCGAAGATGTTCAACTGGCTGTTCACGATGTATCGCGGCCGCATCCGCTACGAACTGCCGATGATGTGGACGATCGCCTTCATGCTGACCTTCGTGATCGGCGGCATGACCGGCGTTCTGCTCGCGGTGCCGCCGGCCGACTTCGTCCTGCACAACAGCCTGTTCCTGATCGCGCATTTCCACAACGTGATCATCGGCGGCGTGGTGTTCGGCGCGTTCGCCGGTATCAACTACTGGTTCCCGAAGGCGTTCGGTTTCAAGCTCGATCCGTTCTGGGGCAAGATGTCGTTCTGGTTCTGGGTCACCGGCTTCTACCTCGCCTTCATGCCGCTCTACGTGCTCGGCCTGATGGGCGTGACCCGCCGCCTGCGCGTGTTCGAAGACCCCTCGCTTCAGATCTGGTTCGTCATCGCCGCGATCGGTGCCCTCTTCATCTTCATCGGCATCCTCTCCATGCTGATGCAGTTCGCGGTCAGCCTGCTCAAGCGCGAGCAGCTCAAGGACGTCACCGGCGATCCCTGGGACGCGCGCACGCTGGAATGGGCGACCTCCTCGCCCCCGCCGGACTACAACTTCGCCTTCACCCCCGTCGTTCACGACAATGACGCGTGGTGGGACATGAAGAGGCGCGGCTATCAGCGTCCGCTCACCGGGTTCAAGCCGATCCACATGCCGAGCAGCACCGGCACCGGCATCATCCTCGCCGGCTTCGCCACCGCGATGGGTTTCGGCCTGATCTGGTACATGTGGTGGCTGGCGGCTGCGAGCTTCATCGCGATGCTCGCCGTCGGGATCGGCCATACCTTCAACTATCACCGCGACTTCGACATTCCGGCTGAAGACATCATCCGGACGGAGGACGCGCGCACCAAACTGCTCGCCGGAGCCAAGTAAATGACTGTCGCTGTCAATCCCTCGCAAACCGGCGAGCCGGTGTTCTATCTCGCCGACGAACATCCGCATCCGGAAGGCTGGAGCACCGCGCTCGGCTTCTGGATCTACCTGATGAGCGACTGTCTCATCTTCGCGATCCTGTTCGCCACCTACGGCGTGCTCGGCGGCAATTATGCCGCCGGCCCCGCCCCGAAGGACCTGTTCGACCTGAACCTGGTCGCGGTGAACACCTCGATGCTGCTGCTGTCGTCGATCACCTATGGCTTTGCCATGCTGACGATGCAGCAGAACAAGGTCGCCCAGACCCAGATGTGGCTGGCGATCACCGGCCTGTTCGGCCTTGCCTTCATCGGCATCGAGCTCACCGAGTTCGCCCACATGATCCACGAGGGCGCCACGCCGCAGCGCAGCGCCTTCCTGTCGGCCTTCTTCACCCTGGTCGGCACCCACGGCCTGCACGTCTCGTGCGGCCTGATCTGGCTCGTGACGCTGATGGTGCAGGTCCAGAAGTTCGGCCTGATCGAGGCCAACCGCCGCCGCCTGATGTGCCTGTCGATGTTCTGGCACTTCCTCGACGTGGTCTGGATCGGCGTCTTCACCTTCGTCTATCTCCTGGGAGTTCTGCGATGAACACCGATACCCACGCCGCCCATGCGGACCATCATCACCACGGCGACGGCCACGCCCACGGCACGTTCTCGACCTATCTGCTCGGCTTCGTGCTCTCGGTGGTGCTCACCGCGATCCCGTTCTGGCTGGTGATGAGCGGGGCGCTTCCGAGCAAGCAGATCACCGCGCTGGTCATCATGGCCTTCGCGGTCGTGCAGATCGTCGTGCACATGATCTACTTCCTGCACATGAACACGGCCTCCGAGAACGGCTGGAGCATGATGGCGCTGATCTTCACCATCGTGATGGTGGTGATCGCGCTGTCCGGTTCGCTGTGGGTGATGAGCCACCTCAACAGCAACATGATGCCGGTGCATCAGATGCCGGGAATGAACTAAGCGAGACTCCGAAGTGAGCAAGACCCGGACCGTGACGAGCAAGCCAGGGGGGACGCGCAGCGAGGCTGTGCGTGCCCCTTCCTTGGGGCTCACGGCGCTCTTGCTCATCGCCTTTGCAATTCTCGTCGCGCTCGGAGTTTGGCAGATCGAACGCCGGGCCTGGAAGCTGGCGCTGATCGACCGCGTCGAGCAGCGCGTTCATGCCCCGGCGCAGCCGGTTCCCTCGCCCACGTCATGGCCCACCATCAGCGCCGCGAACGACGAATACAGGCACGTCAGCGTCAGCGGCCGTTTCCTGCATGACCGCGAGACTCTGGTTCAGGCCGTCACCGAGGAAGGCCCCGGCTATTGGGTGCTGACGCCGCTGAAGCGCAGCGACGGCACGCTGGTGCTGATCAATCGAGGCTTCGTGCCATCCGAGCGGCGCGACGCGTCGACGCGCAGGGGCGGCAATCCCGACGGTCAGGTCGAGATCACCGGCCTGATCCGCATGACGGAGCCGAAGGGCGGATTTCTCCGGGACAACGCGCCCCAGCACAACCGCTGGTACTCACGCGACGTCGCCGCGATTGCGGCGGAACGCGGCCTTCACGACGTCGCACCCTTCTTCGTCGATGCCGACGCCGGATCACAAATCGCCGGCGGTCCGATCGGCGGATTGACCGTGATCCGCTTTCCCAATAACCACCTGATCTACGCGCTGACGTGGTTTGCCCTGGCTTTCATGCTGGCCGGTAAACTCTTCGTCACATTCGGCGGCGGGCTGTTCCGCCGCAAGCGCTTCGTCCACGAAACGGCCGGCGGCTCCGATGCCATCGCCCGAAGGACGGGATCAGATGCTGGAACGATCGTCGAGCCGACCTGACGACGGGAAAACGCTTTCCCAGACGCTTGCGCGTGACGGGCTCGCCGTCACGCTGCAGTCGCAGGCCGATGCGCGCAGCGAGTTGATCGGCAGCGCTCCGACCGACGACGAGACCAACCGCAAGAACATGGCGCTGTTGATCCAGCTGCGCTGGACCGCTGTGGTCGGCCAGATCGTGACCATCGGCGCCGTGCATTTTGGTCTGGGCATCCCCCTCCCATTGGAGCGGATGGCCGCGGTCATCGGCGCGCTGGTGCTGCTCAACGTCTCCAGCCTGGTCTGGGTGCGCCATCGCGCCGCGATCACCAACAACGAGCTTCTGGTCGCCCTGATGCTGGACGTCGCCGCGCTGACCGCGCAGCTCTATTTGTCCGGCGGCGCCACCAATCCCTTCACCTCGCTGTTCCTGCTCCAGGTGACGCTGGGCGCGGTGCTGCTTGATGCCCGCTCGACCTGGTCGCTGGTCGCGCTGACCTGTGCGAGCTTCGTCTGGCTGACATTGGCCTACCGGCCGCTCGACCTGCCGCCTAATCCGCTGAGCGAGACCTACACCCTCACCGTAACAGGCATGCTGCTCGGCTTCGTCCTCAACGCCGTGCTGCTGGTGGTGTTCGTCACCCGCATCAACAGGAATTTGCGCCAGCGCGATGCGCATCTGGCGGCGCTGCGTCAGCATGCCGCCGAGCAGGACCACATCGTGCGCATGGGCCTGCTCGCCTCCGGCGCGGCACATGAGCTCGGCACGCCGCTCGCCTCGCTCTCGGTGATCCTCAGCGACTGGCGTCGCATGCCGGATCTCGCCGCCGATCCGGAGCTTGCCGAGGATCTTGCGGAGATGGAGACATCGCTGCAACGCTGCAAATCGATCGTCACGGGGATCCTGGTGTCGGCGGGCGAAGCGCGCGGCGAAGGCTCCTCGCCGACGACGGTGACGGCCTTCGTCACGGCACTGGTCGAAGAGTGGCGCAACGCGCGCTCGGCGCGCACGCTGTACTTCGTCAACACGTTCGGCGAGGACGTCGCGATCGTCTCCGACGTCGCGTTGAAGCAGGTGATCTTCAACGTGCTCGACAATGCCTATGAGGTCTCGCGCGACTGGGTCGAGCTCGTGGCCGAGCGCGAAGGCGACAATCTGGTGCTGTCGATCAGCGACCGCGGCCCGGGTTTTGCGCCGGAGATGCTGGCGCAGCTCGGCAAGCCCTACCACTCGAGCAAGGGACGCGCCGGCGGCGGGCTCGGCCTGTTCCTGGTGGTGAATGTCGTACGCAAATTGGGAGGCACCGTGACCGCCGAGAACCACAGGAAGCGCGGCGCCACGGTGCGCCTGACGTTGCCGCTCGCAACGCTCGCGATCGGAGGGAATTTTGACGCCTGACCGCTCCCTCATCGTCGTCGAGGACGACGCCGGCTTCGCCCGCACGCTGAAGCGCTCCTTCGAGCGCCGCGGCTACGAGGTCGTGCTCGCCGCCTCGATCGAGGAGGTGCGCCAGGTGCTGGAGCAACGCTCCTTCGGCCACGCCGTGGTCGACCTCAAGCTCGGCGGCGCCTCGGGCCTTGCCTGCGTCGAGCTCTTGCACACGCATGATCCGGACATGCTGATCGTGGTGTTGACCGGCTTTGCCAGCATCTCCACCGCCGTCGAAGCGATCAAGCTGGGCGCATGCCACTATCTGGCAAAGCCGTCGAACACCGATGACATCGAAGCCGCCTTCAACAAGGCCGAAGGCAACGCCGAGGTCGCGCTCGATGCGCGGCCGACCTCGATCAAGACGCTGGAATGGGAGCGCATCCACCAGACCCTGATCGAGACGGAGTTCAACATCTCGGAAGCGGCTCGACGGCTGGGCATGCACCGGCGGACGCTGGCAAGGAAGCTCGAGAAGCGGCCGGTGAAATGATGCAGCGAGAACGTAGCACGCGTAGGTGGTGAGGTAGGACCTGCAGATGCGCAAAGCGCATCTGCTCGTTGTAACCCACCACTTCTTTCGATGCGGACACAGACGTTGGCGGGTTACGCGGTGCGATTGTGCTTCGCACGATCGCACGGCTAAAGCATGATGGAGTCAGGCTCGATCGGCGCGGGCGATTACCTCTCCCCGACGGGGAGAGGTGATCGGAGCTCTCCGTACGCATCGACTCAACCAAGACACTTTCCGCTTCAACCCAGCCTACCATTCGAACAAAAAGCCCGGCCGAACGGCCGGGCTTTTGATCTCTTGCGTTCGACGCGGGGCTTACGCCGCCTCGTCGGCGACGGTCGTGTCGTCGCCATCGGTATCGTCCGACTCACCCTCGGCATCCGCGTCGGCTTCGCCCTCGGCGGCTTCCGCCTTGGCGTTGCGGCGCGGGCTCTTGGCGAGCTGGGCTTCGATCTCCTTGACCGCTTCGGTCTCGGTCGAGTGCTGCACCACCGCGATCTCGCGGGAGAGACGGTCGAGCGCCGCTTCATAGAGCTGGCGTTCGCTGTAGGACTGCTCCGGCTGCGACTCCGAGCGATAGAGATCGCGCACGACTTCCGCGATCGCGACGATGTCGCCCGAATTGATCTTCGCTTCGTATTCCTGGGCGCGGCGCGACCACATGGTGCGCTTGACGCGGGCGCGGCCCTTGAGCGTCTCCAGCGCCTTCTTGACCAGCGCCGGATCGGACAGCTTGCGCATGCCGACATTGGCGACCTTGGCGGTGGGCACGCGC
Source organism: Bradyrhizobium sp. I71 (assembly GCF_022354745.1). NCBI lineage: Bacteria > Pseudomonadati > Pseudomonadota > Alphaproteobacteria > Hyphomicrobiales > Nitrobacteraceae > Bradyrhizobium > Bradyrhizobium sp. I71. The sequence goes on along the minus strand of NZ_CP059398.1, from coordinate 4,184,840 downwards.
AGCGTCATCTTGTCCTTGATGAAGTTGATGACGAACAGCTCGAGCTTCGCACCGGCGATCTCCTGCTCCTCGATGGCCAGGATCTGGCCGACGCCATGAGCGGGATAGACGACGAACTCGTTGGCCTTGAAGCCCTGACGCTGGGTCACGACCTTCTTTTCCTCGACCTTCGGCGCAGCAGCGGGCTTGGCAGCCGGCTTCGCCGCCGCGGGAGCCTTGGCAGGCGCAGCAGCAACAGGAGCCTTCGTCGCGGGCTTGGCAGCGGCAGCGGGAGCCTTGGCAGTTACCGGCTTTGCAGTCACAGGCTTGGCAGCAGCAGGCTTGGCAGCGGTCGCTTTCGCGGCCGGTTTGGCAGTCTTGTTAGGCATTGCGCTTCTTTTGTTCTTCGAGGACTTTGCAGCCGGCGCCTTCGTCGCGGTCCGACCCTTGGATGCGCTACGGCTGGCCGCGGCGACTTTTTTGGCCTCCTTATGGGAAGCCCTCGCTGAAGTACTCTTTTTACGCGTTTTCTGTGACACAGCCTGCGCGCGGAAACTGCCACGCCCCTGTTCGACATTTGGTTTCACGGGAACCCAGAGGGGCCAAACGGGCTGACGGGGTTCGGCTTAATGTGCCCAATATAGCACATTTCCCGCAAAAATCAATGATTTAGGGGTCTTCAGGGCTGGTTTTCGGCGGCAACGCCGCTATTAGGGTTAAGTTTGGGCCCGAATTAGTCGCCCGAGCCCGGGTTCGGAGAAAAATATTTCTCGAACTTGCCTTCCATGCCGTCGAATTCCTTGGCGTCGGCGGGTGATTCTTTCTTCTGGGTGATGTTGGGCCAGCTCTTGGCGTAGTCGGCATTGACCTGGAGCCACTTTTCCAGGCCCGGTTCCGTGTCCGGCTTGATGGCGTCGGCCGGGCATTCCGGCTCGCACACGCCGCAATCGATGCACTCGTCGGGGTGGATGACGAGCATGTTGTCGCCTTCGTAGAAGCAGTCGACCGGGCAGACCTCGACGCAGTCGGTGTACTTGCACTTGATGCAGTTTTCAGTGACGACGTAAGTCATCCAACGCTCCGAAAAGCTCTTTTAAAAGTCGTGGCTTGCGTAGCGCGGATGGCCCGGCGCCGCAAGATCGGGGAGGCCGATCATGACGGCTTTGCGCCGTTTGATCGACCAAGAAATGAATACAAAGCGCAATTAATTGCGCTCGCCGAGCTCCTGGTAGAGCACCCGGGCCGAGGCAGCATCGCCGCGGCGTTCGTTGAAGCCCGTCACCTTCAGGACGCGCACCGTGCGATCGAGCGCGACGGTGAGCACGTCGCCGATCTTGACGGCATGCCCCGGCGAGGTCTCGCGCGCGCCGTTGATGCGGACATGGCCGGTGACGACGAGCTCGGCGGCGGAGGTGCGGGCCTTCACCACCCGCGCATGCCACAGCCATTTGTCGAGGCGCTGCCGCTCGGTCGTCGTGACTCTACTCCCTGCTCCTTCTGACGCGTTGTCTTCAGGCGAACCGCTCCGGACTTCGCGTGAAGACGCGACGTTACTCCTTCCGGCCGGACAGCTGCTCCTTCAGCGCGGCAAGCTTGGCGAAGGGCGAGTTCGGATCGGCGGGACGGTCGCGCTCGCGCGGGCTTGCGCTGGAGGCGTAGGGACGGAGCGACGGACCGCCCTGGCGGTCGCGGCCCTTGTCGCGGTCGCGGCCACGGTTGTCGCGGCCCTTGTCGCGATCTCCGCCGAACTTGCCCTTGTCGCGGTTGCGATCCTTGTCGCCGCCCTTGCCCTCGAAACGACGATTCCTGTCGTCGCGGCCCTCGGGACGCGGCGCGCCGTCCGCACCGCCTTCGCGCGGCTTGCGGAAGTCCCTGCCGCCATCGCGGCGACCGCCGCCGTGACGATGTCCCGGCTTCGCGCCTTCGGCGGCTTCGGCGGGTGCGGCCGCGCCAGCTTCGGCCCCCGCCTGCGGACGCGGCTGATGGTGACGCTGGTGGCGATGGCGCTCGTGGCGCGGCTTGCGGTCCTCGTGACGGCCGGCCGGGCGCCAGACCTCGACCAGCTCGGGCTCTGCGGGCGCGACTGCCGCCTCAGGCGCGGCAGCGTCGGGGGCTGCGGCGGCTTCGGTCGCGGCCGTCTCGGCGGCAGCGGCTTCGAGGCCGGCAGCCTCGGGGGACGTCGCAGCCTCTTCTGCCGGCGGCGCAATGCCGGGGGCATCTTCGGGCGTGACGGGGGTCTCGGGAGCGGCTTCGAGCGCCGGCTCCTCATGGGCGGGCTCGTCGTGCGGCTCCATGCCGGGCGCGTCTTCGACCGTGACGGACTGATCAGCGGCTTCGGTGGAGGCGGTCGATTCCGCCGGCAGGCCGGCAACGGCCTCCGCCGCGGTCCCGGTCGAAGCCTCGGTCGAGGTCTCCGCGCTGCCCTCGGCGGGCGGCGTCTCGGCCGCAACCGTTTCGGTTACAACCGTTTCGGCCGCAACCGTTTCGACGACGACCGGCTTCGGCGGCAGCGGCGGACGCTTCTCCATGCGATAGCCGAGCGCGCGCAGCACAGAGGCGAAGTCTTCGCCGGCCGATCCCGTCAGCGAGGTCATCGCCTGCGTGACCACGAAGCTGCGGCCGTCGAATGCGCCGGCGGGCTTTTCGCCGGGCGAGTTCTCGCGCCACGCCAGCGCCGGGCGGATCAGATCGGCCAGCCGCTCCAGGATGTCGACGCGCACGGCGCGCTCACCGGCCTGCTTGTAGCCGAGCACGCGATAGGCATCGCGCGGCAGCTGCTTGTCGACCGGGAACGAGGTGCGGCCCGACGACGCCAGATGCTGCGCGCCCGAGAGCGCGGAGAGATCGACATTGTCCTGCTTCAGCGCCCAGAGCAGCGCAGCGAGTGCGCGCGCGGCGGGCTTGAGCAGGCCGGGGAAATAGATGTGGTAGGCGCCGAAGCGGACGCCGTATTTCCGCAGCACGGCGCGCGAGGACTGGTCGAGATCCTTCAGCTCGTTCGCGATCTTCGGGCGCTCGAGCACGCCGAGCGCCTCGACCAGCTGATAGGCGATGCCGCGGGCAATGCCGGTGACGTCCTCGGCCTTCGACAGCTCGAACATCGGCCCGAGCAGCTTTTCGATATGCGTCTTGAGCCAGAGCTCGAGCCGCGCCTGCACCTTGTCGCGCGGGCCGCCGGTCAGGCGCTCGTCGGAGATGATGCGGATGCGCGGATGCAGCGCGTCGTCTGCGGCAGACAGCCGCGCCACGGCATCGCCGGTCCAGCGAATGATGCCTTCCGAGGTCAGCACGAACTGCTCGTCCGGCGCGTTGCCGAGCTTCTCGGCGCGCGCGTTGATCTCGCCGGCGAGCACCGCTTGCGCTGCGGCCTGCAAGGCTTTCGCATCGGAGCCTGCTTCCGCAGCATCCGGTGCAAAGGTGAAGCCGTCGAGGCGGCCGATGACATGGCCTTCGACGATGACTTCGCCGGTCTTGCCGATTTCAGTATTCAAGCTCGTGTTCTCCCGCAGGCGGCGCATCAATACACTGGTCCGGCGATCAACGAAACGCTCAGTCAAGCGTTCATGGAGCGCATCCGATAATTTATTTTCGACCTCCCGCGCGATCCCCTGCCAGCGTTCCGGGTCTCTCAGCCAGTCCGGGCGGTTGGCGACGAAGGTCCAGGTGCGGATCTGGGCGATTCGGGCCGACAGCGTGTCGATATCGCCGTCGATGCGGTCGGCCTGGGTGACCTGGGACTCGAACCAGGCGTCGGGAATGCAGCCCTTCCGCATCAGGAAGCCGTACAGCGTCGTCACCAGCTCGGCATGGGCGGCGGGCGACAGTTTTCTGTAGTCCGGGATCTGGCAGGCTTCCCAGAGCCGTTCCACGGCGGCCTTGCCGTGCGCGATATCGCGCACCTCGCCGTCGCGGGCGGCGTGGTCGAGCACGCGCATGTCCTCGGCGATCGGCGCGCGCGTCAGCGCCTCGTGGCCGGGGGCGAGGTTCAGCGACACCTGGAGCGCGCCGAGCGAGGAGAAATCCAGCTTCGAGTTGCGCCATTGCAGCACCTTCACGGCATCGAAGGTGTGGTTCTGCAGCGCGTTGACGAGTTCGGGCTCGAACGGCGCGCAGCGGCCCGTGGTGCCGAAGGTGCCGTTGCGGGTGGCGCGGCCGGCGCGGCCGGCTACTTGCGCGAACTCGGCCGGTGTCAGGCGGCGGAACTGGTAGCCGTCGAACTTGCGGTCGGAGGCGAAGGCGACGTGGTCGACATCGAGATTGAGGCCCATGCCGACGGCGTCGGTGGCGACGAGATAGTCGACGTCGCCGTTCTGGAACATCGCCACCTGCGCGTTGCGTGTGCGGGGCGAGAGCGATCCCAGCACCACCGCGGCGCCGCCATGCTGGCGGCGGATCAGCTCGGCGATGGCGTAAACTTCATCCGCCGAGAACGCGACGATGGCGGTGCGGCGCGGCTGGCGGGTGATCTTGCGGTCGCCGGCGAATTCGAGCTGCGACAGGCGCGGCCGCGTGATCATGGACACGCCCGGCAGCAGCCGCTCGATGATCGGGCGCATGGTGGCGGCGCCCAGCAGCAGCGTCTCGTCGCGGCCGCGACGGTTGAGCAGCCGATCGGTGAAGACGTGGCCGCGCTCGAGATCGGCGGCGATCTGAACCTCGTCGACGGCGAGGAAGGAGACGTCGAGATCCCTGGGCATCGCCTCGACGGTGGAGACCCAATAGCGCGGGTTCTTCGGCTTGATCTTCTCCTCGCCGGTGACGAGCGCGACGCTGGCGGCGCCGGCCCTGTCGGCGATCTTGTTGTAGACCTCGCGCGCGAGCAGGCGCAGCGGCAGGCCGATCATGCCCGAGGGATGCGCGAGCATCCGCTCGATGGCGAGATGGGTCTTGCCGGTGTTGGTCGGCCCGAGCACCGCAGTGACGCCCGCGCCGGGCACTCGATCGTGAAGGGCGCGCTCGGAGGCGAAGGGGGAGGAGGAAAAAGCCATGTCTGGGGGATTAGGTAGTGGCGATTTGGGCGAATGTCAGTGCTGGATGAGGCGGGCCGGGGGCTGGGTGTCGGCCATGTCTCCGAACGCTGCGCGGCAACCACGCACTCCGCTGTCATGCCCCGGCTCGACCGGGGCATCCAGTACGGCGCGGCCTCTCCGCTCGACCACAACCGCCTCGGCGTACTGGATCGCCCGGTCAAGCCGGGCGATGACACCGTGGGTGTGGGAACGCCCTCGCCGAACCCTCCGCAACTGTCTCACTTTGCGACGCTTTTCCCGTTCGCCTTAAGTTTCGGAACGACTCTAGAACGAATCGCGGCCGAATCGCTGACTCCCCGTTGAGTCCCGTTCCGTTCTCGCAACATGTCGCGGGACTCGTGCTGGTTGTGCACTAGATGGAGGTTCGGGCCGCCGCACAAGCGGCCGTATCGGTTAAAGCTGGGGACGGCGCGGAGTCGAATCAGAATCGGGGCGGAGTCAAATGGATTCCCGTTGTCTCGCTCTGCCGTCATGCCCGGGCTCGTCCCGGGTATCCACGTTCTCGGCCCCGCGCAGCAAGGACGTGGATGGCCGGGACAAGCCCGGCCATGACGCTGGTGCTGGGGCCGGACGCCTTTTTCGTGAGAACAACCCCATGCACAGTAGGGAAGTGATTGAAAAAATTACGCTTCTTCTCCGTCATCCTGAGGCGCGAGTGGCGCGGCGCTTGCGCCGCGCCGGGAGCCTCGAAGGATGAGACGGCCCGGATGCGGCGGCTGGCGCTGAAATCCTCGTGGCGAGAGGGGGGCTGTCGCCCTTCGAGGGCCGCTGAAAGAAGCGGCCACCTCAGGGTGACGGTCAGGGAGAGGAGTGGGTAGCCAACGCCGGCCTACTGCGTCTTGGCGACGCGCGGCGGCTGGGCCGAGGTGATGAAGCTGGTGGCTTCCAGCATGGCCGGTCCGAGCGGCGTCGGCACTTTCAGCCAGAACGGGACCAGGATGCGCGTGCCGGCGACCGGGGCGAAGGCGATCTCGATGTTGCGCTGGGCGGCGAGGTATTTGATCACGGGACGATCGGGGATGTAGCCGGCAACAGGCACGAAATAGAGCGAGCAGACCACGACCGGGCCCTTGTACCCCTTCTCCGCCTTCACGGTCTCCATGCGCTTGAAATCGAGCTTGAGGTCGTAGCGCATGCGACCGTCGAACACCGGCGCGCCGTTGTGGCAGGCGTCCGGCGAAACGGGATCGCCGCTGCCGGGCACGCGCAGGAGCGAGGCCGTCATGGGGTCCCAGACGCCGCGGCGATGCGCCTCGGTGACGACGATACGATCAGGGTCGACCGGCGGTTCGGGGAGGATCGCAAAATCCTTCACATTGCCCTTGTCGAGGGTGATGCGGATTTCTTCGGTCTTCTTCTGGGTGGTGGTGGAGGCCTGGTAGCCGGTCGCCACCAGCGCGCCGTTGACGACGCGCCCCTGGCTGGCGCCGGTGCCCGAGCCGCCCGTGAAGGACTTCAGCAGCCCCGTGGTGCCGCCGGCGGCCGCCGCCGAAAACACGTCGTCCTGGATATCGATGTTCCAGGCGCCCTTGCCGACGGGAATGCCCGCCAGCGAGGCCTCATACTGCGCCTCGAGCTTGCCTTGCGCTGCGGCCGGCACTGCGCCCCACGCCAGGGCCAGCGCGCAAAGCGCCATCAGCCATCCGGCCAGGCGCGGACGGGCTGAGCGCAAATCCTGCGCAAAAAGAGACGTTGCAAGCACGGAGCAATCCAATCAGGGCGCGATGCGCTGTTACTTAAACCAAAAACCGCGGCAAACAATGTGTCCGGACGTATCCGCCCCGGAACTCCACCTGATATTTCGGCGGCGAATACGCCCTTTATGTGATGGTAACGCGCGATAATCATTGCCGTTTTGGTGATCGGGCGGTAACCGCGGGCTCCCACCTCTCCCGCTTGCGGGAGAGGTCGCGCGAAGCGCGGGTGAGGGCTCTCTCCTCTTGGGGGCACCGTCCGCAATGACGTCCGGGCCCCCAAGAGGAAAGAGCCCTCTCCCCAACCCTCCCCCGCGCGCGGGGGAGGGAGCGCACCACCCGGGCGGCTCTAAAAGACACCCCAAAAACTTGACGTCCCGCCCCTTCCCCCCTATACGTCCGCGCGCTCCCTGCAAGGACAAAAGAATTTGCCCCCGTGGCGCCCCGAATGGCGGCCGCAGATCGTTGGGGGTTCAGGATAAGGATTTTTGCCATGTCTCGCCGCTGCGAACTGACGGCCAAGGGCCCCCTCGTCGGCCACAAGGTCAGCCACTCCAACATCAAGACCAAGCGCCGCTTCCTGCCGAACCTCGTCAACGTGACGTTCATCTCGGAAGCACTGGGCCGCAACGTGCGCCTGCGCGTCTCCACCAACGCGGTCAAGAGCGTCGACCACAATGGCGGCCTCGACCCCTTCCTGCTCAAGGCCAACGCCGACAATCTGTCGCCGCGCGCCCTCGAGCTGAAGCGCGCCATCCAGAAGAAGGTCGGCGACGCGCAGCCGGCCAAGCAGGCGAGCTGAGTTTTCGGAAATTGGGCGGGGGCTAAGTAGCGTCGCGTGGCGTAGGCTTAGCCGAGTAAGAGTTTGCGTTGCGGCCGGATCGGAAGATCCGGCCGTTTTTGTTTGTGCATTACTCGCCTAAAAGCAACCATCTTTGATTTATTCAATTAATGTTTGCAGAGGTAAAATTTTTCATCCGCCGGGGTTTTCAGTGCCACTTAGTCTATTGAAGTTGGTGCGGCTCGTCATTCCGGCCGCCCTAATGCTTTTCTACGCTAAGCTTCTCGGTCACATGACGGGGCTATGGTCCACCACGCTTCCGGACTTCGAAAAGTCGGCGTATCTCCCGATCGTAGTCATTCCTGCTGTTCTCTACTATCTCACACCGCTTCGCAAATGGACCAACGCTTATCACCACAAGCGCGTCGTCGAGAGACTGCGCGAGGGGCTCGTTAAGATCACCGGTTATCCGGATCAGAAAGATCGATATACTTGGAAAAAGCTACGACCGCTCTTCTTTACCTTGGTCGACAGCGACGAGAGTCTCAAACAAAAAGCAAGTTTGGCCTACGCAAACGGCGCCATATGGACGTCGTGCGCGGACTCCACGATCTTAGCCCTGCTGTTTTTTCTCGTTTCAATGTTGCTCTTCTATCTGAAGATCGAAGAAGCTTTCCCCGCGGGTATGATTTTTCTTTTGATTGCGGTCTTCTCCTTCGCAGGCTCTCTTGCGTGCACCTCTAGTCAAATCGGCATCGGTGCAGAGCAACTCGAAGTGATCGACCTGAAGTACAAGTCTGAAGTCGAGAAGCGATTAAATGCTCTTGATGGATGATCCGGTACTCCGTTCAATTGAAATGACTACTGAAGCAATACGGGCCAGAAGCACAGCGCATTGGATCATCGCATTCTCGGGCGGAAAAGACTCGTCCGCAGCGCTAAAGATTTTCCTCGCTGCTTATCGTCGCGCGAAGGTCAATCTCTCTCGAATGACCTTGATCTATTGCGATACCGGTGTCGAGAATCCCGTGCTGGACGCCTATGTGAAGGCATTTCTTCAGAAGGTGAGGCAGGAATTCGTCGAGCTTGGGCTATCCATCAACATAGAGCTACTCAAAGCGCCCATTCCTGATCGCTTCTTTGTGAGAATAATAGGACGTGGCTACCCGCCACCTACCAACAGTTTCCGATGGTGTACGACTGGATTGCGAATAAAGCCCGTCTCGGAATTCATTGCGAAACAAAATCCGGACAACACAGTCGTTGTCTTGGGCCTGAGGCAATCTGAAAGCAGACAACGAGATCGCGCGTTGGCTCTAAGCTCCAACCTCTATTGGCAGAAACAGCGAGAGGGCAAAGGGGACTACGATCTCTTTCTACCAGTCGTAGAAATGAGCGTGCCAGAAGTATGGGATACAATTTTCGGTCTTTCTCTCCCGAACGCATTAGATAAGTCTGACTTAGAAACGCTTTACCGCGGAGCCTCGGGCGAGTGTCCCGTCATTAAGGCTCCGACTGCTCCCCCATGCGCCTCAGGCAGATTTGGATGTTGGACCTGCACGGTTGTCCGCAAGGACAAGTCTGCAAACGAACTGATAAAGTCAGGCCATTTTCAATTGAGACCATTCTTGGCATTTCGCGATTGGCTCGCAGAATTTCGTAACGATCCCGCCAATCGATGGCACACGAGGCGCAACGGCAGCGCCGGACTAGGCCCGTTTACGATTAAGGCCCGAAGGGAAATTCTCCGGAGAGTCGACGCGCTTGAGGATTTAACTGCAACAACAATAATCGACGTCGAAGAGCGAGGCGTTATTGCTGCTTTATGGACTATGGACAATTTTGCCCGGTTAGCCTTCAGGCCACAGGGCAATTGTTGAATCGCTGGAGTCCAACATCAAGCTAGTGCTAGGGGCTTGGCAGTTTACCGATTGCCCTCGGCTACTCTAGCCTGCTACCTCACCCAGTAGCAGCCCCTATACTTGCGAACACTGCAAGGGCGGAATCTAGAATGATCTTTGAGAGCAGCCCCTGGAAGCAGCAATTGCTTAGAGACGCGGGGAGTCTAAACAAGATATCAAGAGCCCGCCTTGGAGAGAGCAATGAAGACGCTTTGCTCGCTCGTCTTGAGCGCCTGATCTTCATTGGCGCCTATTCGATGCGTAAGCTTCACGAATCGGGAAAGCTATCGACCGATTGGACAAAGGTTAAGCTGTCTTGCTTCCGTTTCGAATTTATCGGAAATGGCACGCCGACCATCTTGAATTCTCACAAGATTGAACAGTTCTATGATCTCGCCAATCCTTTAGACGTGAGAATGCCTTCCGACGAATTTTGTAACCGCGTCGTGCATAGCTTTGTCTTCTCACCGGTGGTGAGCGAAGAGGGTTGTGTAGAGGGATTTCATCTTACCTCGGATCGTCTGAAGAAGCAGTGCCTTTGGCTTGTCCCTTTGGCTGAGGTCATCGCCTTGATGCGACGGACAGGAAAGGATTACCCAACCCACGGCGCTTGGGTTGGAACCGCAAGCGGCGAGCTAAAAATCTGGGCGGGGAACGAAGAACCGCCGGCAGAGTGGCTCGCTAACGCCGAAAAATCGCGACGCTAGCGCCGACTGCCGAGCGTCTTTTTGATCCTTTGCTAGTTGCGGTAGGAGCCTCGGTTTTCCAATTTTCCGCTATACTCGCCCCGGTAGCATCACCCGGAGGCGCATCCCATGGAGTCCGCGCACGACACCGACCGCAAGCTAGATCCGAAAAACCTCGTCATCTGCTGTGACGGCACCGGCAACGAGATCAGCGAGAACATCTCCAACGTCCTGAAGCTCTATCGCTGCCTGCGCAAGACGGACAGGACGTCGCCGCGGCAGATGGTGTATTACGATCCCGGGGTCGGCACGGTGACGGAGCCGACGACGTGGCACCGCTTCAAGGCCAACGTCAACATGGTGCTGGGGCTCGCCACCGGCTACGGGCTCGATGACAACGTGCTCAGCGCCTATTGCTTCCTGGTCGAGCATTATGCGCCGGGCGACAGGATCTACCTGTTCGGCTTCTCGCGCGGGGCCTACACCGTGCGGGTGCTGGCGGGGCTCATTCACAAGATCGGGCTGATCTCGCCGGAGCAGGCGAACCTCGCAGGCAGCGGCCTCGTCGCCTACAAGCAATATTCCGGCACCGGGCGCGGCAACGCGATCGAAGACGTCGAGGGCATCGCGACCGACGAGAGCGGGCCGCTGCCGAAGGACGCATTCGACCTCGCCGCGCAGTTCGCGCGCATCACCTCGACGCGCTGGCCGACCATCCACTTCATCGGCGTCTGGGACACGGTGGCGAGCGTGATCGTGCCGCGGCGCGACAATTTCTTCTTCCTGTTCAGCCTGGAGGAGCTCGCCTTCACGCTGCGCAACCCCAGCGTCAGGATCTTCCGGCAGGCGATCGCGATCGACGAGCGGCGCTGCATGTTCCGCCTGAAGCAATACCGGGAGCCGCAGGACTTCTGGAGCAACCGCTACGTACCCGACGAGAAGAAGGTGCCGCAGGACATTCTGCAGGTGTGGTTCGCCGGCGTGCATTGCGACGTCGGCGGCGGCTATCCGGAGGTCGAGAGCGGCGAGTCGAAATACCCGCTGATCTGGATGATCGAGGAAGCCGCGAAGGCCGGGCTGAACTTCAATCCGCGCACGGTGAACCAGCTCGCCTGGGGCGTCCAGCGCAAGAACTCGCCGTTCCACTATGTCGCGCCGGCCTACACCGGCAAGACGGGTCAATTGCACGATTCGATGACGCCGGCCTGGCGCGTGCTGGAGTATTTGCCGAAGAGCGCCAGGTACAAGGAATGGCCGGAGCGGAAGGCCTATTTCGGCTTCTACATCCCCGACTGCGAGCCGCGCGTCATCCCCGAAGGCGCGCACGTGCATGAGAGCGTGCTGAAGCGGATGGCGGTGGAGCCGGACTACCGGCCGGTGAACATGCCGAAGGATTACGTGACGGTGCCGATGCCGGTGGGGCCGGCGCACGCGGAGGCGGCGGGGGCACAGGTGGAGGGGGGCGTGACGGGGTGAGCTGCGATTCCCTTCTCCCCTTGTGAGAGAAGGTGGCGCGCGAACGCGCGCCGGATGAGGGGTTGTCTCCACTCGCAAGACCGGTCGTGAGGAGAGAACCCCTCACCCGGCTTCGCTTCGCGAAGCCACCCTCTCCCACAAGGGGAGAGGGTGAAGGCGGCGCATCCTGCTACCCCGCTTTCTGCTTTCGCCAACACTTTTCGTTAAAATTCTCATTCGCGGCTTAGCGCGATCGCATCATCTCGCCTGCCATCATGGCCCTCCAAACCGACTGCAGAACCTGCGGACTTGGAGGAGACGTGCCACAGCATCCGCGAAAGTTTACCCGCGTCAAGCCAGCAGGGCTGGTCTCACGCCAGGCCAAGATCATCACCGACCCGCGCGCGCCGGTGATCCCCTGCACGCTGATCGACTATTCGCCCGGCGGGGCCTGCGTCGATCTCGGCGGCCAGGTGAAGATCCCCGATCGCTTCGAGCTCCTGCACGTCAACACCAAGAAGCGCTGCCGCATCGCCTGGAAGCGCGGCACGCGGGTGGGCGTGGTGTTCTGAGCCATGCTGCTGCTGACCCTCCCCTGGAGGCAGGGCCATCGCATATGGATTTCACAAGGACTGTCTGCGGGCTTGCTCCGCCTCTCCCGCTTGCCGGGAGAGGCCGACGCGCTCGCAGAGCGCGGCGGGTGAGGGCTCTCGCCACGCAGGGACATTCTCATCAATCCCTGGCAATCCCGATGCGGAGACACCCCCACCCCAGCCCTCCCCCGCAAGCGGGAGAGGGAGCCCAGTGCCGATGCCGCCGCATTGTGCGCACCATATGCGATGACCCTGCCCTGGAGGGGGAGGGTCAGAAAGTTACTTCCGCATCCTTGCCTTGGCGCCCGCGACGATCTGCATGACGACGCCGGCGAGCCAGCCGGCGAGGACCAGCCAGGTCCAGAGCATGTGCGGGTCGATCCGCAGCACGATGACGAAGACGGAGACGAAGGCGGTGAGCGTGGCAAGCAGCGTGCCGGCGGAGCTCATGAATTCGGCGGCGTCGATCTGGCTGTGCGCATCGTCGAACGGCAGCTGCGGCGTGTCGATGCCGAGATAGAAGCCGATGCCGCCGAGCACCATCATCAGCAGCAGGAAGCCCTGGGTGGTGAGCACGGGAATCGCCGATCCGACATAGGCGCCGACGAACAGCCCGCACGATGCACCGGCCATCGCAAGGCCCACGCGCTCGAAGATGTGAGCAGCTTTGCGAACAGGATAACGCATGGGCGGCCCTCCATTGCCTCGGCTGCGCGGAAGGTTAGGCCAGTTTCGAGGGGCGTGGAAGCTCGGGGGAGTTACGGAGGGGCGAGGAACGTCTGAATCACGCCCGCCGGAATTCGACATCTACGTGTGGTGCACGCCTGCCTCCCCATCGTCATTGCGAGCGAAAGCGAAGCAATCCAGAACCCCTCGGCGGAGGCAGTCCTGGCTTGCTTCGTCGCAAGGGCTCCTCGCAATGACGAGGGCGGGGCAGGATCATCGCGCCTCAGGTGCCCTCACCGCGCGCCGAACGTGGTCTTGCCGAACAGCGCCTTCTGCGTCGAGGGCTGCGAGCGCCAATATTGCGGGGCCGCTTCGACCTCGCCGCCGAGCTCGGCGGCGGCGTGCCAGGGCCAGCGCGGGTCGTAGAGCATGCCGCGGGCGAGCGCGACCATGTCGGCCTTGCCGGATGCGACGATCTCTTCCGCCTGCCTTGCCTCCGTGATCAGGCCGACGGCGATGGTGGGCAGGCCGGTCTCGCGCTTGATGGCGTCTGCGAACTGCACCTGATAGCCGGGGCCGAGCGCGATCTTCTGCAGCGGCGAGACACCGCCGGAGGAGGCATCGATCCAGTCGACGCCGCGCGCCTTCAGCGCTCTCGCAAATTCGATGGTCTGCGCCAGGTCCCAGCCGCCCTCGACCCAGTCGGTCGACGACACCCGCATGCCGACCGGCTTGTCGGCGGGGAATGCGGCACGGACCGCGTCGAACACTTCCAGCGGATAGCGCATGCGGTTCTCGAGGCTGCCGCCATATTCGTCGGTGCGCCGGTTCGAGATCGGCGACAGGAATTGATGCAGGAGATAGCCGTGCGCGCCGTGCACCTCGATGGCGTCGATGCCGAGCCGCGCGGCGCGCCTGGCGCTGTCGACGAAGGCCTCGCGGATGCGCTTGAGGCCCGAAGCATCGAGCGCCGCAGGCGCGGCCTCGCCCTCCTTGTGCGGCACCGCGCTCGGGCCGACCGTCTGCCAGCCGCCGTCGCTGACCGGAATCAGCTGGCCGCCGTCCCAGGGCCGCGCGCTGCTGGCTTTGCGGCCGGCATGGGCGAGCTGCATCGCGACCGCGGCGGAGGAATGCTTGCGCACCGAATTGAGGATCGGCTTCAGCGCGGCCTCGCAGGCATCGCTGTAGAGCCCGAGGCAGCCCGGCGTGATGCGGCCGATCGCCTCCACATGCGTCGCCTCGATGCAGAACATCGCCGCGCCCGACAGGCTGAGATTGTTGATGTGGGTGAAGTGCCAGTCGGAGGCGACGCCGTCATCGGCCGAATACTGGCACATCGGCGACACCACGATGCGGTTCTTCAAGGTCAGGCCGCGCAGCTTGATCGGGGAAAACAGGACGCTCATGCGGGGAGTTCCGGAAGGTGGGAGGGCGATGCGGAGGAGTGTAGTGGGAGACGCGCGGATTGCTAGCGGGGCGGAGGAATGGCGGGTCGCCTCGGCGTGCATTCCCGCAATTGCGATCTGGCGCGAGCCAGCCTCTCCATCGCAATGACAGGGAGAGACTGCCTACTCCGCCAGCGTGAACTGCAGCAGCAGGGTCCGTTGCAGCATCGAGAAATTGTCGTCGGAGATCAGGGTCAGCACCGTCTCGCCGTCGGCGGTGACGTGGGCGTCGATGGCTTCCATGTTGTCGATCTCGTGGCCGAGATCGGCGGCGAACAGCGCAGGGCCATCGACCAGCGCACCCGGGACGATCGACTTCAGGGGGATCGAGCGGATGCGGATGTTGACGCCGGTGAACCAGGAGAATTTGCGTTCGAGGATGAGCAGCTCGCCGGAGGGCAGCAGCACGGCATCGCTGATGTCGTATTTCTCGGTCCGCCGCACGCCGAACTGGCCGGGCGTGGGGCCGCCGATCAGGAAGGCGATGAGGTTGCCATCGGCATCGAGCCCGCGCTCGGAGAAGGCGATCAGGCTGCCCGCGAGCGGCTGGCCCTGGCCCTTGGGAACGACGACCATCGCCTCGAGCCCCTTGTTGTAGGGCAGCTTGCGCAAGGCCGGCGGGACGCTCATCACCTCGCCGCGGGCACGGGTGCCGCCCTTGGCAAAATCGTAGCGCAGGATCTGGTTGACGCGCTCGAGCCCGACATAGACGAGGTTGCCATCGCGCGCGAGCGACTCGGTGTCGTACCAGAGCTTCTTCTCGGTGATCGGCCGGCCGTCGGCGCCCAGCACCGGCGCGGCCTCGACATCCGCAAGGCCCGTCATCTCGCGGCCGGCATAGCGGATGGTGCCGGTGAACCAGCCGCCCTGGTCGGAGATCGCGAGGAAGCGCTCGCCCTTGCCGTCGAGGAAGCGGATGCCGGACAAGCCGCCGAAGCCGCGATAGGGCGAGGTCAGCACCAGGCCGCTGCGATAGTCCAGCGAGCCGAAGCGCGTGCGCGTGCGGTCGCGCGGCTCGAAACTGGGAATGGGGCGCGCGTTGACCTCGACGCTGACGGGCTCTGCGACGGCGTGCTCGACCTGGAGCGCGCGCGGAGGCGGCTCGGTCGTGGCTTGCGCCAGCGCGAGGCGGGAGACTGCGAGGGTGGAGAATCCCGCCGCCGCGTGGCCGAGAAAGCGGCGGCGGGATGAATGCGTGCTCACGAATGCAATTTGCGTCGCGGGCGACCGGGTGCTTGCGTGGGCGCCGTGGCGGTCTCGCTGAAGAGTTCGGCGAGCTTCTCGGTGATGGCGCCGCCGAGCTCCTCGGCGTCCACGATCGTCACCGCGCGGCGATAGTAGCGCGTCACGTCATGACCGATGCCGATCGCGATCAGCTCGACCGGCGAGCGGGTCTCGATCTCCTCGATGATGTGGCGCAGGTGCCGCTCGAGATAGTTGCCGGGATTGACCGACAGCGTGGAATCGTCGACCGGCGCGCCGTCCGAGATCATCATCAGGATCTTGCGCTGCTCGGGCCGGCCGAGCAGGCGCTTGTGCGCCCAGTCCAGCGCCTCGCCATCGATGTTCTCCTTCAGCAGCCCCTCGCGCATCATCAGGCCGAGATTCTTGCGCGCACGGCGCCAGGGCGCATCCGCCGACTTGTAGATGATGTGGCGGAGATCGTTGAGACGGCCGGGATTGGCCGGCTTGCCGGCGGCCAGCCAGGCCTCGCGCGATTGCCCGCCCTTCCAGGCGCGCGTGGTGAAGCCGAGGATCTCGACCTTGACGCCGCAACGCTCCAGCGTGCGCGCGAGAATGTCGGCGCAGGTCGCCGCGACCGTGATCGGGCGTCCGCGCATCGAGCCGGAATTGTCGAGCAGCAGCGTCACCACGGTGTCGCGGAACGTCGCCTCCTTCTCGTGCATGAAGGACAGCGGATGATAGGGATCGGTGACGACGCGCGACAGCCGCGCGGGATCGAGGATGCCCTCTTCGAGGTCGAACTCCCAGGCGCGGTTCTGCTGCGCCATCAGCTTGCGCTGCAGCCGGTTGGCGAGGCGGGCGACGATGCCCTGCAGATGCGCGAGTTGCTTGTCGAGATAGGCGCGCAGCCGCTCCAGCTCGTCATGGTCGCAGAGGTCCTCGGCCGCGATCACCTCGTCGAACTTGGGCGCGAAGGCGTGATATTCCGGCCCGCGCGGCTCGTTCTTGCCGTGCGCGTTGGGACGCGTCGCCTCGCCGGGCGTCTCGTCGTCGCCGAGCTCGCCGTCGTCGAACGTATCCGAGGTCGAGGCCTGCGCGCTTTCCATCGCGCTCTCGCTCATCTCTTCCGAGGTCGCCTGCGCCTGGTCGGCGCTCATCTCCTGCGCTGCGTCGGAATCGGGCGAGCCTTCGGCGCCGGACTGGTCGTTGTCGCCGTCCCGGTTCTCGTCGTTCTCGTCATTGTCTTCGCTGTCGGCGTTGCGCTCGTCGCCGAGCTCGAGCGCCGACAACAGATCATGCACGGCGTCGCCGAACTTGGTCTGGTCCTCGACCACGCCGTCGAGCCGGTCGAGCCGCTTGCCGATCTTGTCTTCGAGGATGGGCCGCCAGAGGTCGACCATCTTCTTCGCCGCCGCAGGCGGCGCGAGGCCGGTCAGGCGCTCACGCACCAGCATCGCCAGCGCATCGGCCAGCGGCGCATCGGCGCGGTCGGTGATCTCGTCGAACTTGCCGCGATGAAAATGATCGTCGAGCATCGCGGTGAGGTTCTTGGCAACGCCGGCCATGCGGCGCGCGCCGATCGCCTCGACGCGAGCCTGCTCGACCGCCTCGAACACGCCGCGCGCCTGCGGATTGCCGGGCATCAGCTTGCGATGAACCTTGGGATCGTGACAGGCGAGCTTGAGCGCGATGGAATCGGCATGGCCGCGCACGATCGCGGCATCGCGCCGGGTCATCTTCCGCGCGGGCTCGGGCAGCCGCGCCTTCCCCGGCGCAAGGCCGGGCCGCTCGGCCGCGAAGCTGACGTCGAGCTCCGGCGTCCTGGCGATCGCCTTGAGGCAGGAGGCGACCGAGCGCTTGAACGGCTCGGTCGGCGCTTCCTTGTTGGTGCGGAATTTGGAGTTGGAGGTGGTGCTCATCTCGATCTCACCGTCGTCCCCGCGAAAGCGGGGACCCATAGCCACCGGCGGTAGTCAGGGAAATTATCACGTCGCTTCAATCGAGATATCACGCGGTATGGGTCCCGGCGTTCGCCGGGACGACATCTCGCGAGAGATCAGCTCAGCGCCACGTTCACCGCCGATTCCGGCAGCTCCGCGTTGAAGCAGCGCTGGTAGAACTCGGCGACCAGGGGGCGTTCGAGCTCGTCGCACTTGTTGAGGAAGGTGACGCGGAACGAAAATCCGATATCGCCGAAGATGTCGGCGTTCTCCGCCCAGGTGATCACCGTGCGCGGGCTCATCACCGTCGACAGGTCGCCGTTGGCGAAGGCGTTGCGGGTCAGGTCAGCGAGGCGCACCATCTTGTTGACGATGTCGCGGCCTTCCTGGGTGCGATAGTGCTTGGCCTTGGCCAGCACGATCTCCACCTCCTCGTCATGGCTGAGATAGTTCAGCGTGGTGACGATCGACCAGCGGTCCATCTGGCCCTGGTTGATCTGCTGGGTGCCGTGATAGAGGCCCGAGGTGTCGCCGAGGCCCACCGTATTCGCTGTGGCGAACAGGCGGAATGCCGGATGCGGCTTGATCACCTTGTTCTGATCGAGCAGCGTCAGGCGTCCCGAGACCTCCAGCACGCGCTGGATCACGAACATCACGTCCGGGCGGCCGGCGTCGTATTCGTCGAACACCAGCGCGACGTTGTGCTGCAGCGCCCAGGGCAGGATGCCGTCGCGGAATTCGGTGACCTGCTTGCCGTCGCGGACCACGATCGAATCCTTGCCGACGAGATCGATGCGGCTGATGTGGCTGTCGAGGTTGACGCGCACGCAGGGCCAGTTCAGGCGGGCGGCGACCTGCTCGATATGGGTGGATTTGCCGGTGCCGTGATAGCCGGTCACCATGACGCGGCGGTTGCGCGCAAAGCCCGCGAGAATGGCGAGCGTGGTGGCACGGTCGAAGCGGTAATCGGCGTCGACTTCGGGCACGTGAGGATCGACTTCGGAATAGGCCGGCACTTCGAGATCGCTATCGATCCCGAACACCTGGCGAACCGACACTTTCATGTCGGGCAGACCGGAAACTTCCTCAACTTTGGACAGGGCGGCGGTCGTCATCAATCCTCCGAGGTCCCGGGCGGTCCCGAAACCGGTTATTCGCACGTTGGCTGCGGCTGGGTGCTGAAAAGCAACCTATCAGAGACACGGGGCCGGCAGAAGCCCGCCCTCCAATCAAAGTTCCATTGTCTTTTCATTTAGATAGGCAAGGAGCGCAGTTTTTGGAGGGCTGCCTTGCGAATCACGCTCGTATTTCGGGCGGGGGAACGTCTCTGCCTTCACAAATGGCAGGTTTGCCGCTCGTGCTTACTTAGATAGGGTCTGACCTCCGATGCTCCAACCCGCCGCAGAGACGACGTGACGTCCTTCCTCGATCCGCTCATCTCCTTCGTCTCGGCCCATCCATGGCTGGGCTACCTGACCCTGTTCCTGGCGGCGCTGCTCGAAGCCGTGCCGGTGGTGGGATCGGTGATCCCCGGCTCGACCATCATCCTGGCGCTGAGCGCCCTGGTCCCGGGCGGCGAGCTCAAGCTGCAATGGGTGCTGCTGGCGGCCGCGCTCGGTGCCGTGCTCGGCGACGGTTCGGCCTACTGGATCGGGCACCGGCGCCAGCGCGAGATCCTCAACACCTGGCCGCTGACCAATTATCCGCGCGTGGTCGCCGAGAGCGAGAGCTTCTTCAACCGCTTCGGCACCTGGGCCGTGTTCTTCGCCCGCTTCGTGCCGCCGGTTCGGGCCTTCGTCCCCGTGACCGCCGGCGCGCTCGGCATGGCGCCGGCCAAATTCTACGCGGTGAACATCCCGGCCATCCTGGCCTGGGCGCCCGCGCATGTGCTGCCGGGCGTGCTGGCGGTCTCAGCCCTGCACGAATATGCCGGGCTGCATTATCATGGGCATGTCGGCAAGCACATCTGGATCCTGACCGTAACGGGCGCGGCGATCGCATTCGGCGCCGCGTTGTGGTTCATACGCCGCCGGAGCCGCAGCGAAGTCGCCGCGTCGAAGCCGCAGACCTAGTTTCCGCAGGGCGACCGTCTCTCACGGCGCGTTGAGCAACACCCACAAGCGTGAGATCTTACCGCCTTCGATTTCCGCGACGTCGGCCCCGGTCACGGCGACTGGACCATGCTCAGGCCCGGCGTGCCAGGCCAGACGTGCCAAACCATGATGCCCGACGGCGACGCCATCGGGTACGAACCTGAATGTCGGCCCAAACTGCTGCAGAAGTTCTCCGGCGACGCGCGATATCTCTGACCGGCCCCGGACGATCTTCGTCGGCTCGTACATCACGGGCTCTTCGACGAACAACTCGGCGATGGCGGCGCGCCGCTTGTCCTCGCTCCGCTCGTTGAACACGCGCTCAAGATTTGAGCGAAGCAGGTGGTCGAAATCGGTACTATCGGTTGTCATCTGGGTAGCCTTTCATCATCTCATATCGTTGGTGAACCTTCTCGGAGGGTCAGCCGAACTTGACCAGGTTCAGCGCCGGAAGCGGACCACCGGGAAACTGGGTCAGCCTGCCTCCGATTGCGAGCGAGCCCAGATCGATGCCGAAGAATCCGAGCCGATCGATCAGCGCGCCGACAACGGCTTTCGCATCAGCGTCATCTCCCGAGTAGAACAGCACGCGCTTGCCGCCGTCGCTCGCAGGGTCAGTTGCGAGGAGCTGCGCCAAAAGATGATTGAATGCCTTCACCACCCGCGCACCGGGCACGAGATCTGCGAAAACCTCGGACGAGGCGCGGCCACCGAGTTCAGCCGGCTTGAACAGCGGGGCCTCGATCGGATTGTTGGCGTCGACGACGATGCGGCCGGCGAATGGCGGCAGCCCGGCGAGCGCATCCGGCAGCTTCGACCAGTTGACTGCGACGAACACGATCTCCTTGGCAGCGGCCTCTTCGCGGGTGCCGGCGGTCACGAGCGGACCGAGTTCGGCAACGGTCGCGGCCAGGCTTTCCGGGCCGCGGCTGTTGGACAGGGTCACGGCGATGCCGTTGCGCGCCAGGGCTTGGGCGATTGCGCGGCCAATATTGCCCGCGCCGATGATGCCGATAGTGGACATGGAAAATCTCCGAGATGTTTGGGATCAGCCAAGCTGATCGGTGGTGCAGAGATGGTCCAAACATTGCCCCTTGATTAGGAAGATATTGCTCGTAATATTTTCAACGATTGCTTGAGAATAGATAGATGGAAACGCTGGCGAACCTGGAATCCTTCCTCCGCAGCGCCGAATGCGGCAGCTTTTCGGAGGCCAGCCGGCGTCTCTCGTTGACTCCGGCCGCCGTCAGCCGAAACGTCGCCATGCTGGAGCGCAATCTCGGCGTCCGGCTGTTTCATCGTTCGACGCGGAAATTGACGCTGACGGAGGCGGGCGAGACGTTTCGCGTGGCGATCTCCGACAATCTCGAAGGCCTCCAGGCAGCCATTGCAGGGATATCGACCGGCGGCACCGAGCCGGCAGGCCTTCTCAAGGTCAGCCTGCCACCGACATTCGGTACGGCTCATATCCTGCCGCTACTTCCCGGCTTCCTTGCCCGGTATCCGCGGGTCCGCCCTGAGTGGCACTTCGAGAACCGTCAGGTCGATCTGATCGGCGAAGGCTACGACGCGGCTATTGGTGGCGGGTTCGAGTTGTCGCCGGGACTTGTGAGCCGAACACTTGCGCCCGCCCATATCGTCGCCGTGGCGTCACCAGCCTACATGTCCGGGCGCGTGCCTCTGACCAAGCCTGATGAGTTGGCCAGGCTCAATGGCATCGTGATGCGCTCGCTGCAAACCGGGCGCATCCGGCACTGGTCGATGCGCGATGTTTCGGGACGGGAAGTTCAGGCGTCGCTGTCGGAGTCCATCGTGGTCAACGATCCCGCCGCAATGCGCGAAGCAGCGCTGCTGGGCCTGGGAGTGGCCATGCTCGCGACAGCCGACATCCTTCCAGCGCTCGAAGACGGCTCCCTGCTGCGCCTGGTACCGCGCTGGTACTGCGACGCCGGTGCGATCTCGATCTATCATGCATCGCGCAAGCTCGTGCCCGCGAAGACGAGAGCCTTCGTGGACTGGGTGGCGGAGGCATTCAGGAAGAACCGGCTCGCCGAACGTTTCGCCGGAAGCCTGAGCTGACAAGGTCGGCAGACTATGTGTCCCGAGTTCTGGAATCCGCGGCTGCCGTCCGCCGCCCCGGCGCCGGCCCGACATACCGCGCCCGCGGCCTGATCAGCTTGCCGAACTGCAATTGCTCGCTGGCGTGCGCGATCCAGCCGACGCTGCGCGCCATGGCGAACAAGGCGAGCTCGCTGCCCGCGGGCAGGCGCAGTGCGTGCACGAGGACTGCGAGCGCGTAGTCGATGTTGACGAATTCGCCGGTGGCTTCCGCGATGCGCTCCGGCACCTCGCGGGTGAATTTGCGCGGCGCGCCGGCGCGCGACAATGCGTTCAGCAGCGATTGCGCGCGGGGATCGCCGCGCTTGTAGACGCCATGGCCGAAGCCGGCAAAACGCTCGCCGAGCGCGACGCGCTCGCGCACCATCGGCTCGACGTCGCGGTCGACCAGCGCCTTCACGAGCTGCGAGGCCAGCACGCCGGCCCCGCCATGCTTCGGCCCTTTCAGCGCCGCGAGGCCGGCGATGACGGAATCGTAGAGGTTGAGGCCGGTCGAGGCCGCGCAGCGCGCGGTAAAGGTCGAGGCGTTCAGCTCGTGATCGGCGAGCAGAACCAGCGCGCGGCGGATCAGATCCGACGCATGCTTGTTGTCGGGCGCCCAGGCGTTGGCGATCTGCCGATGCAGCGGCTCTGCCGACGGCTCGGCGTTGAGCATGGTCGCGACCAGCAGGCGGACGATGCGCGCGCCGACCATGGCGCGGCCATCGGGCGCACGGGTGAAGGCGCGGGGATCGGCACTGGCGGCCAGCGCCAGCACGGCGATGGCCCGGTCGATCGGCGCCGCCCGGCGCGCGGCCTGCCCGATCGTGCGCATCTCCTCGGATATCTCCGGCTGATTGTCCGGAGCGAACGGATCGACGCCGGAGACGTCCCAGAGCAGCGTCGCCGTGTGCTCCAGTGTGTCGCTCTCGGAAAGATCGACGCAATTGACGCCGCGATAGATCGCGCCCTCCTCGGTGATGGTCGAGATCTCCGTGTCCATCACCGGCAGGTCGGCATCGAAGCTGCGCAGCCCGCGCGGCTCCGGCGACGGTACGCGGCGCTCCTTCAGCGCCCGGACATCCTCGGCGCGGTAGCGGTTCTTGCGCGAATCCGGCGTCGGCTCGGAGCGGATCAGGCCACGGCTGACATAGGCGTAGAGGGTGGCCGGGGAGATCGCGAGCTCGGCGGCCGCCTCCCGGGCAGAAAGGTACAGCCCATCGGAATTTTTCATATTGATTTACGTAATCAAGATTGATCAATCTGTCGAGAGGCCCGACCTTTCTCGCGTGAAAGGAGACAGGCCATGAACATTCATCTGACCAAGAGCCAAATCGGGCTGGACGGCGTCCCCGCGGCTGAAACCGTGCTGAGCCATGTCGATGGCGAGCGCGGCGAGTTGATCATCGCCGGGGAGCGTGTCGGCAACCTCGCCGCCAAATCGAGTTTCGAAGGCGTCACCGCCCGACTGTGGAACGGCGCGAGCAAGACCACGCTGAGCGAAGCCAATGTGCGGGCGAGCCTGGGCGCGGGGCGCGAGCGCGCCTTCGCGCGGCTGCCCGACCTGCTGCCGGCGACGCGCGGCATGGGCATCGTCGACGGGTTTCGCGCAGCCGTCGCCGCGCTTCGCGCCGAGCACGGGCTGGAGCATGAGGCGACCATCGTCGGCGCATTCCCGGTGATCGCAGGCGCACTGGTCCGCCGCGCCAACGGGCAGGAGCCGGTCGCGCCCGATCCCGGCGCGAGCCACGCTGCCGACACGCTGCGCATGCTGCACGGGCGCGCGCCTGCAACGCGCGAGGTCACCGCGCTCGATGCGTATCTCGTCACCGTCTGCGACCACGGCATGAATGCCTCGACCTTCACGACGCGCGTGGTGGCCTCGACGCAAGCCGATCTGTTCGCCGCCGTGACCGCGGGCTATTGCGCGCTCACCGGCCCCCTGCATGGCGGCGCACCGGAGCCGGTGCTGGAAATGCTGGATGCGATCGGCTCGCGTGAACGGATCAAGCCGTGGGTCGACGCGGCGCTGGCGCGCGGCGACCGGATGATGGGCTTCGGTCACCGCGTCTATCGCGTGCGCGACCCGCGCGCCAACGTCCTGAAGACCGCGATCGAGGCACTGGCTTCCAACGGCGCCGACCTGCCCTTCGCCGGCGAGGTCGAAGCCTATATCCGCGCCGCGCTGCGCAAGAAGAATCCGGAGCGGCCGCTGGAGACGAATGTGGAGTTCTTCACTGCGATCCTGCTCGACGCGCTCGCGATTCCGCGCCAGGCCTTCACGCCGATCTTCGCGGTGGCACGCGCCGCGGGATGGACTGCACACGCGCGCGAGCAGCAGCGGACGGGACGGTTGATCCGGCCGAGTTCGTCCTATGTCGGGGCGATGCCGAAGACGTGAAGTATCCGGTGAATGATCGGCGGCAGCGTGCCGTGCTTCCCCTCTCCCTTTGCGGGAGAGGGTCGCTTCGCGCCGCGGCGAGTGATGGGTTGTCTCCGCGCGCAAAACTGTCAGCGGAGTATCTCGGAGGGATACCCCTCATCCGGCGCTTCGCGCCACCTTCTCCCGCAAGGGGAGAAGGAAGAAAGAAAGCGAGGCCTTACGCCTCCCGCACGACCGTCTTCAGATAATTATACGCCTTGATGATCTCGATCAGGCGGTCCTCGGTGGAACGGTCGCCGCCATTGGCGTCGGGGTGGTGCTGCTTCACCAGCGCCTTGTACTTGGTCTTGACGTCGGCGAGCGTCGCACCGGGGCCGAGGCCCATGACCTGGAGCGCCTTGCGCTCGGCGTTCATCACCTTGCGCGTTTCGGCCTTGGGCGGCGCCTCCGGGCCCTTCCGCCAGCCCGTGCGGCCATTGAGCTCCTGGAACATGCTGAACGGATCGAACGCGCCGTCGATCTCGGCTTCCGCGCCCTTCTTGACGCCGCCATTGGCGCCCATCTTCCAGGTCGGACGGTGGCCGGTCAGCGCATCCTTCTGGTAGCGCGCGACGGCGTCGGCGTTCATGCCGGAAAAGAAATTGTAGTTCTGGTTGTACTCGCGCACGTGGTCGAGGCAGAAGTGCCAGTATTCGCGCTGGTTCTCACGGCCCTTCGGCGCGCGGTGGCTGCCCTTGTTCTGGCAGCCGGTCCATTCGCAGGCGACCACGCTGTCGCGCGGCTTCGCTTCCGCCTGCTTGCCGCGCGGCTTGACGCGGATGGAGTCGAAGAACTTTGATGAATCGATCGGCATGGCTGACTTTGACTACGCAATGCAAAAACCTTCAAGTCTTGACATTGCAATTAGCGTGAGGCCCGGGAGTTGACGGGCCGCGATCGCGTCCCTTAATGGCACTCATGGTCATGAAAGACACTATCAGCAACAAGTTGCAGGAAGCTTTCACGCCGGAAAGCCTGCGGGTCATCGACGAGTCACACTTGCATGAGGGCCACGCCGGCCATCAGCCGGGCGGCGAGACGCACTTTCGCGTCTATATCGTATCTGCCGCCTTCAAAGGGAAGAGCCGGGTCGACCGCCATCGCATGATAAATTCGGCGCTCGCCGCGGAACTCTCCGGCGGCGTGCACGCGCTCGCGATCCAGGCGCAGGCGCCGGGGGAAGGCTGATTTGCTCACCTCCCCTGGAGGGCAGGGCTATCGCAGGTGACTGTTGGCTGCAGCCTGAGCACGCGCCTCGTCCTTCGAGACGGCGCTTACGCGCCTCCTCAGGATGAGGCTAAGCGGCATCTTGCTCGTTGAAACTGCGGCCGCACACTCCGTCCTCATCCTGAGGGCCCGCCAAAGGCGGGCGTCTCGAAGGATGGCCGCAGAGAGATGCTCTCATATGCAATAGCCCCTCCCCTGGAGGGAGACGGTGAGCGAGATCAGAACGACGTTCCGGCCCGTCTCGGCTTGGTCTCCTCCAGCTCACCCTCGCGTGCCACCGCTGAAATACGGAGCGCGGTGATGCGGTTGCGCTCGCGCCGGAGGACGCGGAAGCGGAAGCCGTGGAAGGTAAAACTCTGGCCGCGGTCGGGGATCGAGCGCGCTTCGTGAATGACGAGGCCGGCGACCGTCGTTGCCTCTTCATCGGGCAGGTGCCAGTCCAGCGCGCGGTTGAGATCGCGGATCGGCACGGAGCCGTCGACCACGACGGAGCCGTCGGGCTGACGGCGCACGCCGGTGACCACCACGTCGTGCTCGTCGGAGATATCGCCGACGATCTCCTCCAGAATGTCTTCCAGCGTCACGAGGCCTTCGACCTCGCCATACTCGTCGACGACGAGCGCGAAATGGGTCTTGCGACGGCGGAACGCCTTGAGCTGCTGGGATATCGGCCGCATTTCCGGCACGAACCAGGGCGGCAGCATGATGCTGGTGACGTCGATGCGCGAGGTATCGCCCTCCGACGCGCGGATGGCCCGCAACAGATCCTTGGCGTGCAGGATGCCGATGATGTTCTCCGACTTGTCGCGCCACAGCGGAATGCGGGTGTACTCGGTGGCCAGCACCTCCCGCACCAGCTCTTCCGGCGGCAGATCGGCATTGATCATCACCATGGCGGTGCGATGAACCATCACGTCGGACACGGTCAGCTCGCCGAGGCGGAAGACATTGTGAATGTATTCGGCCTCGCCGCTCTCGATCTTGCCGTGCACGGCCGATTCCTCGACCAGGCCCTCGATCTCGGAATCCGTCAGGATCTCGTGCTGCGAAAACTCCTGGACCCCGATCAGACGCAGGATCGCGCTCGAAGCCGCGTTGAGACACCAGCTCAGCGGATAGAACAGCAGGTAGGAGACATGCAGCGGATAGGCGATCCACTGCGACACCGGCATCGGCTCCCTGATCGCAAGCGTTTTCGGCACCTGCTCGCCGATGATGATGTGCAGCGACGAGAAAACCAGGAAACCCGCCACGAACGAGACGAAGTGCAGCGTGGCCTCCGACAAACCGAGCGGCTGGAGGATCGGACTCAGCAGCGCAGACACGGTCGGCTCACCGATCCAACCAAGACCGAGGGACGCCATGGTGATGCCGAGCTGGCAGCAGGCGAGATAGGATTCGATATTTCCCATCATCGTCTGCAGCAGGCGGGCGCCGAAGCGATTCTGCTCGACCATGGCCTTGACGCGAAAGCCGCGGCTCTTCACGAGCGCGAATTCCGCAGCCACGTAAAACGCGTTGGCGGCGAGCAAGAGGACCGCCAGCAGCAGATTGACCGAGATCGAACTCATGTTTGCCTCGCGACCGCCTCGGCATTCCCCGCCGTTTCGCGGGCGGCCGGCCTGAAGGGTCCCGCCATCACTGCGACAGTTTCGACTGCAGGAAATCGCGCACTAGGCTCGGCTCGACGTCCTTGGCGATCACCGCGCGTCCCACGGCCTCCAGCAGGATGAACGTGAGCTTGCCGCGCTTGACCTTCTTGTCCTGTGCCATCAGCGCCATCAGCGCATCGGCATCGGCAAGTCCTTCCTGCGCGAAACCGGCGATGTCCTGCAGGCGGGTCGGCAGGCCGGCTTCGATCAAATGCCGCTCGACGCGCGCCGCATCGGCCTCGCCGATCATGCCGAGCCTGGCCGAGAACTGCGCCGCCAGCGTCATGCCGATCGCGACGCCCTCGCCGTGGAACAGACGGTCGGAGAAGCCGGTCGCCGCTTCCAGCGCATGACCGAAGGTATGGCCGAGATTGAGCAGCGCGCGCTCGCCGGTCTCGCGCTCGTCGCGCGAGACGACGCCCGCCTTGGCGCGGCACGAGGTCGCGATCGCGTGCTCGCGCGCCGAGCCGCCCTTGAAGATGTCGGAATGGTTCTTTTCCAGCCAGGTGAAGAAGGCCCCGTCGCCGAGCACGCCGTATTTGGCGACCTCGGCATAGCCGGCGCGGAACTGGCGCGGCGACAGCGTGTCGAGCACGGCGGTGTCGGCGATGACGAGCACCGGCTGGTGGAAGGCCCCTAACAGGTTCTTGCCCTGCGGCGAGTTGATGCCGGTCTTGCCGCCGACGGATGAATCGACCTGCGCGAGAAGCGAGGTCGGCACCTGCACGAAATCGACGCCGCGGCGCAGGATGGCCGCGGCAAAGCCGGCGAGATCGCCGACGACGCCGCCGCCGAGCGCGATGACGAGATCGTTGCGCTCGATCCTGGCGGCGATCAGGGCTTCGCTGACTTTTTCGAGGCCGGCATAGGTCTTGGAGATCTCGCCTTCCTCGACGACGATGCGCGAGGTCGGAATACCGCTGGCTGCGAACGACGCCTCGGTGGGCTCGAGCCAGTATTTCGCGACGGTGCGGTCGGTCACGATGGCCGTGCGCACGCCCGGCCGCAAGGCTGCGACCCGTTCTCCAAGCGAAGACAGCACGCCGCGGCCGATGACGATGTCATAGGCGCGGTCGCCGAGCGCGACGTCGACCTTGACTGGATCGGAATGTTTCAACGGCGCAGTCATCGTACGGCACTCGCAACGTCGGCAGGTGGTTGGGCGGCCTGTCCGCCGCAGAGATGGGCGTGCAGCGCCTCGATGCACTCCTCGACGATCCGGTCGTGCGGAACGTCGCGCGAGGCGATGGTGAGATCGGCATTGGCATAGACCGGCTCGCGCTGGGCGAGAAGGCGCGTCACGGTTCCTTCGGGATCGGCGGTCTGAAGCAGCGGACGGTCGGCACGGCGCCGCACGCGGCGCATGATGACGTCATGGTCCGCCCTCAGCCAGATCGAGATGGCCTTCGCCGCGATGCGCGCGCGCGTCTCCTCGCGCATGAAAGCGCCGCCGCCGGTCGCCAGCACCACGGGACCTCCCTCGAGCAGGCGCGCGATCACGCGGGCCTCGCCATCGCGGAAATAGGGCTCGCCATGGGCCGCAAAGATTTCCGGGATGGTCATGCCGGCGTGGGCCACCTCGATTTCGACATCGGCATCGAGAAATCGCAGGCCAAGCCGCGCCGCCAACCGCCGGCCGATGGTGGACTTGCCCACCCCCATCATGCCGACCAGCACGATCGAGCGCGCGCCGAGCGCCGACAGGATGTCGGCCTCAGGGGTCGCTTGTGCTGGCACCGCGGCGTCGGACATTGTCTCGCTCGATTGGATCTCGCTCGATCTGCCGCCGGGGGCGGCATGCTTTGGCCACCTATACGATCCCATGGGGGCCCTCGCCAGAGGACTCTTGCCACGAAACGGCGAACATGTTGGATGATTTCATTGGTTAATTTGGCTGCCAAGACCTACCAACAGCCCCATCCAAGAGCCCTATCCAAGTCCTCTGCCCGAGACCCCAGAAAGATGCCCAGCCTGTTCCGCTTCCTGACGGTCGTCGCCGTGATCGCCGGCATCGTCTATGGCGTGGTCTTCGCGCTGGCCAATTTCGTCAATCCCAAGCCGCGGGAAATGACGGTAACGATCCCGCCGGATAAATTTCTCAAGAAATAGGCGCTAGCCTCCGAGGCATGCCCATCAAGCCCTCAGACGCCAAGCTCATCGGCCTGTTCCTCGACATGCTCGCGGCGGAACAGGGCGCGGGGCCCAATACGCTCGACGCCTATCGCCGCGACCTCACCGATTTCTCGGATTTCCTGGGCCGCGTCGGCCACAATTTTGTGGGCGCGGAAACGCAGACGCTGCGCGACTATCTCGCCGATCTCGACATTCGCGGCTTCAAATCCACCAGCGTCGCCCGCCGCCTGTCGGCGATGCGACATCTCTACCGCTTCCTCCTCAATGAGCGCATCCGCAGCGACGATCCGGCCGCGATCCTGTCCGGCCCCAAGCGCGGCCGCGGCCTGCCGAAGGTGCTGTCGATCGCGGATGTCGACCGCATGCTCCGCCGCGCCAAGGAGTTGAGCGAGGCGGAAGAGGCCTCGCCGGCGAAGCGGCTGCGCGCTCTCAGGCTCTATTGCCTGCTCGAGGTGCTCTACGCCACGGGCCTGCGCGTCTCCGAGCTGGTGGCGCTGCCGCGCTCGGCGGCCAAGCGCGACGCCCGCATGATCGTGGTGCGCGGCAAGGGCAACAAGGAACGGCTGGTGCCGCTCAACGAGGCCTCGCGGCAGGCGATGGCGGATTACCTTGCCGCGACGGAGGCCGCGAAGACCGAGAAGAAGAAAGACAGCCTCGCCGCCTCGAAATGGCTATTCCCCTCCTTTGGCGAGAGCGGACATCTGACGCGGCAGCATTTCGCCCGCGATTTGAAGGAACTCGCGGTTGCCTCCGGGCTGCAGGCCCGGCTGGTCTCCCCGCACGTGCTGCGCCACGCCTTCGCCAGCCACCTCCTGCACAACGGCGCCGATCTCCGCATCGTGCAGACGCTGCTCGGCCATACCGACATCTCCACGACGCAGATCTACACCCATGTGGTCGAGGAGCGGCTGAAGAGCCTGGTGCGCGACCTGCACCCGCTGGCGGAGAAGTAGACAGGTCTCGTGCCCTGGACGGGGCTGTCGTAGCTCGGATGAGCGAAGCGACATCCGGAATTGTGCCCAAGGCACGACCTGCCCCGGATATCGCTTCGCTCATCCGGGCTACGGCGACCCATGAACCGCCTTGACTTCGGCCGCATCTCCGCAGAAAGAGCCGGGGCCTCACCGATTGATTTGGCTGGCGCCACACGAGCACACAAGCCAAACCATTGAAGACGCTACACATCTTTCCGTGACCCGAACCTCGCTTCGCTCCAAGGCCCCGTCCCCCTATATTGAGTTGATGCAAGACCAGATGCGCAGCTATCTCGACTTCGAAAAGCCCGTCGCCGAGCTCGACTCCAAGGTCGATGAATTGCGGGCGCTCGCGGCGTCCGGCACCGACATCAGCGACGAGATCGGCCGGATCGAGGACAAGGCGGCGCAGGCGCTGGCCGACCTCTATCAGAACCTGACGCCGTGGCAGAAGACGCTGGTCGCGCGGCATCCGCAGCGGCCGCATTTCAACGACTTCATCAAGGGCCTGATCACCGAATTCACCCCGCTCGCCGGCGACCGCAAGTTCGGCGAGGACGAGGCGCTGGTCGCCGGCTTCGGCCGCTTCCGCGGCGAGCCGATCTGCGTGATGGGCCAGGAGAAGGGCGATTCCACCGAGAGCCGGATCAGGCATAATTTCGGCATGGCGCGGCCCGAAGGCTATCGCAAATGCGTGCGGCTGATGGAGATGGCCGAGCGCTTCGGCCTCCCCGTGCTGTCGCTCGCCGATTCCGCGGGCGCCTATCCCGGCATCGGCGCCGAGGAGCGCGGCCAGGCCGAAGCGATCGCGCGCTCGACCGACGCCTGCCTCGCCCTGACCGTGCCGAACGTCGCCATCATCACCGGCGAGGGCATGTCGGGCGGCGCCATCGCCATCACCACCGCCAACAAGGTGCTGATGCTGGAGCACGCGATCTACAGCGTGATCTCGCCGGAGGCGGCGTCCTCGATCCTCTGGCGCGACGGCACCAAGGCGCAGGAAGCCGCCAACAACATGAAGATTACCGCCCAGGACATGCTCCGCTTCGGGGTGATCGACCAGATCCTGAAGGAGCCGGTCGGCGGCGCCCATCGCGACCCCGCGGCCATGATCGCCACGACGGGTGAGGCCATCGCCAAGGCCTTCGACGAGCTCCAGGGCCTCGACGGCGATGCCATCCGCAAGCAGCGGCGGCAGAAATTCCTCGATATCGGCCGGAAACTGGGCTGATTCGGGCTTGTTGCCGTGTCCCGGACGCGCTGCAGCGTGGAACGCTGCTGCGCAGAGCCGGGACCCAGGAGACTGCACAGCTCGCCCGCAGCATGGGCCCCGGCTCAGCAGCGCACCGCCCAAGGAGCGTTGCGCTGCGTCCGGGGCACGAGACCGTCGCAGGACGGCCCCCGGTAACCCCGCATTAACCCTTTTTTTGCCCAAATCGGCGATCTCAGTGGTGGTTTGGCCGTGGTCCAAGTTCCGGCCCAGTTTAAGTCTCTGTTGACCACACCTTTGGGCCAACGCCCTCGTGATCCCCGCTCGGGTTGCGACCGCATGACCCAGAGGTTAGAATTTTAATCAATGGCTTCAGGGCATAAGCGCTGGGGCGTGGTCCGAAAAAGCCCGTGGACGGGTCCGGTTCGCCGGTCGGATCATGCTCCATAGAATTGGGGTTCGCGCATCAATGCCCGGCACGGTGTGGGGTCCATCTTGATTTCTCGTTCGCTTGCTCGCGCGCTCTTGGCTTCGGTTGCGCTGATGACGGCCGGCGTTCTGCTGACCGGCTGCAACAGCGACCAGGTCTCGCTCGCGACCAACGCCAAGGCCAACCAGCCGGTGCCGCCGAAGCTGATCGCTGCGATGGCCGAGAAGGACATGGACCTGCAATCGCCGATCCTGGTCCGCCTGTTCAAGCAGGAGGCCGAGCTCGAGATCTGGAAGCAGACCCGCTCAGGCAAGTTCGCGCTGCTCAAGACCTATCCGATCTGCCGCTGGTCCGGCGACCTTGGCCCCAAGGTGCGCGAAGGCGACCGCCAGGCGCCGGAGGGATTCTACTCGATCAACCCGAGCCAGATGAATCCGCAGTCGGCCTATTACTTGTCCTTCAACACGGGCTATCCGAACGCGTTCGACAAGGCCTTGGGGCGCACCGGCTCGCAGCTGATGGTGCATGGCGATTGCTCGTCGCGCGGCTGCTACGCGATGACGGACGAGCAGATCGCGGAGATCTATTCGCTCGGGCGCGAATCCTTCTTCGGCGGCCAGAAGGCGTTCCAGCTGCAGGCCTATCCGTTCAAGATGACGCCGGTGAACATGGCCAGGCACCGGAACAATCCGAACATGCCGTTCTGGAAGATGATCAAGGAGGGCTATGATCATTTCGAGGTGACGCGGCAGGAGCCGAGGGTCGATTTCTGCGAAAAGAAATACGTGTTCGACGCGGCGAAGCCGGCGGACGCCAAGCGCGACCTGGTGTTCGACGCCTCGGCGAAGTGCCCGGCCTATGTGATCCCCGAGGAGATCGTCGCCGCCGTCCGCGAGAAGCAGGCCAAGGACGAAACGGAATACGCCAAGCTCGTCGCCAAGGGCACGCCGGTGGCGCGCATGAACACCGGCATCGACGGCGGCATGAACAAGGTGTTCGCCGCCAAGATTCCGGAAGGCTCGACCGGCCTGTCCGAAGGCGCCGAAGGCACCACGCTGCAGATGCTGGCGATGGCCAAGGCGCCGGGCACGATCCCCGGTCACGTCAATCCGCCGAAGCCCAACCTCGACTCGGTGGCGTCCGCGACCGCACCGCAGGACGTGCCGGTCGCAGCCGTCAGCGCGCCCGCGACCACGCGCGTCGCCGCAGTTGCGCCGGCGGAGAAGCCCCAGGCTGAGAAATCGCAAGCCGAGAAATCACAAGGCGGCGGCTTCTTCTCGAACCTCGGCCGCAAGATGGGCCTCGGCAGCTCCGAGACGACGGCGACCACGCCGCCGCCGCAGGCCACAGCGTCCGTGGCGCCGACCCAGACGTCCGTGACGCCGCCTACGGCAGCATCGAGGCTGAAGGCCGCTGTGACCCGCTTCGTGCCGGGGCATGACAAGTCCAAGGACACGGCCAAGGATGCGCCGAAGCCGGCGGCCGTCGCCGCCAAGCCTGCGGAGCCGCCGAAGCCCGACACCCGCCTCGCCCAGACGCGTCCGGCGCTGAAGCCGTCCGTGTCGGATGGCGCGGGTGAAGCGACGCAGATCATGGGCGCCGCGCCGGTGGTGCAGTCGAACTCGTTCGACAGCCGGTTTGGGGCGGTGAAGTAGGCGGGCGCCGCGCCTTCCGGAGCAAGCCAAGCACAACCTGCTGATTGCCCTTCCCCGCACATGGCCCGCCGCAGCAATAGCCGCGTGCGATCCGCCAGCTTGTCGGGAAGCTTGATCCCGCACGCGGAATGCAAGAAATCGCGACTTGGGGAAGGCCGGAGAAAGTTCGTCGTAGAGTTCGAACGCCTCCGACAAGGCCGCCACGGCGAGGATTGAGGAGCCGACTGGTTCCCTCCAAGGATCCGGGGCGCCTCTCGATGTGCCGGATTGCGTCGCCCGGTCACCCAGCTATAGTTACGCCGTTTGCTCTCTCGCGCTGCGCATGAGTGGATTTGGGCATCTCGATCATCTGATTGACCGTATCTACGAGGCCGGGCTCATACCGTCATTGTGGCCCGCGGTTCTCGATGAAATCGGTAACGCTATCGGCGGCAATGGCGGACTGCTTTTTGCGGTACGCGACGGCTATATCAGCGGGGTCAATTCCGTCAATCACGACCAGACCATGCCTCTTTTCTTGCAAGAGGGATGGAGTGAGCGCGATCCGTTGCTGCCGCGTGCCGCCGCCCTCAACTACGCCGGCTTCCTCAATGATGGAGACCTTCTATCGGAGGAGGAGATCGCGACCAATGACGTGTACTGCAATTTCTACCGCAGGTACGGAATCGGCTACAGAGCCGGGACCCTCATTTCAATACCGAGCGGCGATTCGATTGCGATCGTCATGCCGCGACACCAAGACAACGGACCGGTGCCGCGCGACGTCGTCTCGTTCCTTGATGGCCTGAGGCCTCATCTAGCTCGGGCGTCCCTGACTGCAAACCGCCTTGGCTTCGAGCGCGCGCGCGCGCAAGCCGACGCACTGCAGGCCATTGGGCTGCCCGGAGCAATATTGCGCGAACGAGGCAAATTACTCGCGGCGAACGGCCTGTTCGAAGCACTGATGCCGTCGCTGTTCCAAGACCGCGCAGAGCGGTTGACCCTGACAGATGTCACTGCGGACGGATTGTTCTTGGCGGCGCTGGGGACCTCGTTCGTTGGCACCAGTCGAGGCGTCAAGTCCCTCGCCATCGCAGCGGCCATGGATCGCGTACCGATGGTCCTGCATGTCGTCCCGGTGCGCGGATCCGCACGCGATATTTTCACGCAAGCCACCTTCATGCTCATCGTGACGCCCGTCGATCGCGGCGCGGTACCGAGTGCGGAAGTCCTGCAAGGGCTGTTCGACCTGACGCCGGCAGAAGCCCAGGTCGCACGTGGAGTTGCTCAGGCCGGATCGGTCGATGCACTCGCATCAAAAATCGGCGTGACGCGAGAGACGGTGCGCACGCAGCTCAAAGCCGTGCTTTCAAAGACCGGCCTTTCCCGTCAGCAGGAGCTCGTCAGCCTGCTCGCTGGCAAGGCATTGCGCGGCGGCTAGACCCCTATCCCGCAGACACATCCCTCATCGCCCTTCCGCCCGACGGCCCAGACCAGACCTTGCCCTGGCATGGGCAAGTCCTCTTTCACCCAAATGGGTGAAGACAGGGATCGGACCTCCGGGTTCAAGTTTGTCCGGTTGGTTGCAGGGTGAGAAGCGGCGACAATGGTCAGATCGGAGTTTTCGACATTCGAAGTGACTTTGGTGCAGCGCAAGCGAAAGAGATGGGTGTGGAGCGTCTGCACCAGCGGAGGAGCGGTCGTGGTGCGAGGGCGGGAATCAAGTCGATATGCCGCAAAGTACCAGGCCGAACGCGCGCTTTTCATGCTGCTTCTAACCGCGCCCTATTGGTCGCGACTTCCCGCATAATGAGGCTTTCAGTAATGTTGCGTCTGGACCTGGCTTGAGACGGAGCACCATACCGGATGCCTCGCTTTCGCGGAGGATGACAGCTGTGGTCGGTGTGGGTTCGGCGCGCTTCACGAGCATCCCTACGGCGCCAGATACCGCATCAGCTCCGGATTGTCCCTGACCTCGCCCGCCTCGCCCTGCAGCGCAACCCTGCCGCGGTCGAGCACGTAGGCGTAGTCGGCGACGCGCAGCGCCAGGTCGAGGTGCTGCTCGACGATGATGACGGCGATCTCCTTGGCGAGATCGATCAGGCGTTCGGTGATCTCCTCGATCACGCCGATCCAGACGCCTTCGGTCGGCTCGTCCAGCAGCAGCAGCTTCGGATCGCCCAGCATGGCGCGGCCGATGGCGAGCATCTTGCGCTCGCCGCCGGAGAGGGTGCCGGCGGGCTGGTCGAGCCGCTGGCCGAGCTTTGGGAAGATGGTCAGCACGTGATCGACGGCGTCGGCCTTCTTGCTCGCGAGCGAGCCGACCGCGAGATTGTCGCGCACCGACAGGCGCGCGAACACCGAATGCTCCTGCGGGACGTAGCCGATGCCGGCGCGGACGCGCTCCTGGGTGGCGCGGCGGCTGATGTCGCGGCCGTCGAAGGCGACCTCGCCCTTCCACGCCGGCAGCTCGCCGACGATGGTCTTCATCAGCGTGGTCTTGCCGGCGCCGTTGCGGCCGAGCACGGCGACGCCGCCGCGCCAGGGAATGCCGAGGCTGACGTCGAACAGGACCTGGCTGCGGCCATAGCCGGCGTCGAGATGCTTGATGTCCAAAAATTCAGGCACGGCGCAGATAGATCTCCTGGACGGCCTTGTTGGCCTGGATCTCGGACACCGTGCCCGACGCCAGCACCTTGCCCTGGTCGAGCACGGTGAGGCGATCGCAGATGTCGCGGATGAAATCGAGGTCGTGCTCGACGATGACGAGCGAGCAATGCTGCTTGATCGGCTGCAGCAATTCGCCGGTGACGCGGCGCTCCTCCAGGCTCATGCCGCCGGTGGGCTCGTCGAGCAGCAACAGCTTCGGCTTGCCGGCGAGCGCCATCGCGATCTCCAGCCATTGCTGCTGGCCGTGCGACAGCGCGGCGGCCGCATCGAAGGCGCGGTCGGCGAGGCGGAACTGCGTCAGCATGGTCATGACCTGGTCGTGCAGGAGACCGCGCGTGCGCGAGAACACGAGGTCGAGCAGCGAGCACTGCGCCTGCAGCGCGAGCAGGATGTTGTCGTAGAGCGTCAGCGTCGGCAGCACGCTGGTGATCTGGAATTTCAGGCTCATGCCGGCCCGCGCCCGCTCGGTCGGCGTGAACGCGGTGATGTCGGTGTTGACGAAGGAGACCTTGCCCTGCGTCGGCACCTCGGCGCCGGCGATGCACTTCATCAGCGTGCTCTTGCCGGAGCCGTTCGGGCCGATCAGGCCGTGAAACTCGTTCTCGCCGACGGTGAGCGCCGCGCCGTCGAGCGCAGTGAGCTTGCCGAAGACCTTCTTGATGCCGGCGGCCTCAAGGAGCGGCATTGCGCTTCTCCTTTGGCTTCGAACCGAAGCTGCCGACCCGCTCGCGCTCGCCGAGCACGAAGCTGATCAGGCCGAGCGGCCGGAACAGGATCACGAGCAGCAGCAAGAGGCCCAGGATGATCGGCCAGACGTCACGATAATTGTCCGACAGCCAGAAGCTGACGCCCTCGACGATGACGGTGCCGATGACGGCACCGATCAGCGTCCCGGAGCCGCCGAACAGCACGTAGAGCACGACCTGGGTCGAGACCACGACGCCGACCATGTTGGGCCAGACGAAGCCCTCGTGGAAGGCGTAGAGGCTGCCGGCAAGACCCGCAATGGCGCCCCCGATGGTGAAGATGATGGCTTTCAGGTGCTGCGCCTTGTAGCCGAAGAAGGCGATGCGCTGCTCGTTCTCGCGCAGGCCCGCGAGCGCCAGGCCGAACTGCGAACGCACCAGGAAGCGGCAGAGCAGATAGACGACGACGAGGATGCCGAGCACGAGATAGTAGAAGGCCGGACCTTCCGTGAACTCGTAGCCGCCGAGCGACATCGGCGCGATCGAGGGAATGCCGTTCTGGCCGCCGAGATAATACCAGCCGCGGGCCAAGCGGTCGGCGGCATAGGAGCCGGTGAGCGTGCCCAGCGACACGAAGATCACACTCGAGGGATGCCGTCCGAGCAGCAGGAAGCCGCCGAGCAGGAGCGCAGAGGTGAGTCCGATGATGGTCCCCGCCGGCAGCACCAGGAGGATGTTGGTGATGTCGAGGTCGCGCGCGAGCAGCGCGACGCCGTAGCCGGCCGAGCCGAAGAACAAGGCCTGGCCGAAGCTCATGATGCCGGCATAGCCCCAGACCAGGTCGAACGACAGCGCGAACAGCGCCAGGATGATCACCCGCGTCGCGAACACCGTGAGATAGTCCTGCAGCACCAGCGGAGCGAGCAGCGCCGCGACCAGCACGACGCCCTCCACGATCGGCAGGACCTTTCGCCCTGACGATGCGCTCTTGGCCACCGGAACGTCCGCTTCGCTGCCAACGTTGGCGTGGACAGCCTGTTTAGCCGCACCCATGGACTTCAGCATTTCGAATTCGACATCGTGGGATCAGTCCGCCTGGTCGTGTGTCACCTCTCCCCAACGGGGAGAGGTGAAGAGGGAGCCTCTCGGCTGGTACAGATGCAAGCCAAACTGACGATGACCCGGCATGTGTCGTCAGCATTCCTTGGGATCGACGAGGCCGTTGCTGCGGGCGACGATCTCGTAGTTCCCGCCCTTGGCGACCGCGGTGTACATCTTCATCTTGCAGTGCCGCTTGCCCGGCACCATCTCGGCGGGCCCGCCAGGGCCTTCGGCGATCTTGGCGTGGTCGAGCGCGGCGGCGACCGACTCGCGATCGATCTTGCCGGCTTCCTTGACGGCCGCCTCCCACAGCTTCAGGCCGCGATAGGTGCCGGTGGCGGCGCTGCCGGCGGCGAACAGGAAGTTGCCGGGGAAATCCTTCTCGTAGGCGGCCTGGATCTTGGCGTCGAACGGGTTTTCCTTGGTCAGCACCTTGAAATAGTCGAGGCAGCTTGCGAGGCCTTCGATCTCCGCGGCCTGGTTGATGTTGAGCGTGTTCTCGTCATAGTAGACGCAGGCGAGCCGCCCGCCGCTCTTGAGGAAGCCCGCTTCATAGAGCTGCTTGAAGAACGGACCGACGCCCGGCGG
Source organism: Bradyrhizobium sp. I71 (assembly GCF_022354745.1). Classification (NCBI taxonomy): domain Bacteria; kingdom Pseudomonadati; phylum Pseudomonadota; class Alphaproteobacteria; order Hyphomicrobiales; family Nitrobacteraceae; genus Bradyrhizobium; species Bradyrhizobium sp. I71. Next base: position 4,146,568 of record NZ_CP059398.1, on the reverse strand, counting down.
GATGACGGTGTTGAAGACGACGTCGACCTTGTTGGAGATGATGCGGTTGACCGTCGAGGAGAAGTCGACCTGGTCGAGCGGGTAATATTCCTCGAACACGACCTCGCCGCCGTTGGCTTCGATCACCTTGCGGGCGTAGACGTTGAGCGTGTGCGGCCAGACATAGTTGGCGCTGGGCAGCGCGAACTTCTTGCCGCCGTTCTTGATCAGCCAGGGGATGAACTCGTCGCACTGTTGCGCCGGCGTCGGGCCGGTGCAGAACAGGTAGGGCGTGCACTCCTTGCCTTCGTAGAGTTGCGGATAGATGTAGAGCGTCTTGCCGCGGGCGACGATCGGATCCTTGATCGCGTTGCGCATCGAGGAGGTGATGCCGCCGAGCACCATGTCGACCTTGTCGCGCTGGATCAGCTTTCGCACGTTGCCGACGGCGACGGATTCGTTGGACGCGGTGTCCTCGATGTAGAGCTCGAGCGGACGGCCGAGCAGGCCGCCGGCCGCGTTGATCTCCTTGATCACCATCTTGGCGACGTTGGCGTCGGCGTTGCCGGCATAGGCGATCGGGCCGGTGAGGTCGGTGGCGATGCCGACCTTGATCGGGCCTTCCGCCGCATTGGCCCAGGGCGCCGGGATCACCCAGCTGCCGACACCGGTTGCGACCGCGCCGGACGCAAAAGCGAAATTGGAGAGGAAACGACGCCGCGTGAGCTGAGTACGATCGAGCATGTGATTAAACCCCTTTTCCAGCGATGAGGCCCTGCGGGCGGAATTTGATGAAGACAATGGCGAGCACGAAGACGAGCACATCGGCGACGACGGGCGCCATCACCCAGGGCAGAGCGGCACTGAGCGTGCCGATGACGCCGGCGCCGGCGACCGGGCCGATGAAGGAGCCGACGCCGCCGACCATGACCGCGACAAAGCCCTGGATCAGGAAGCGCAGCCCGAGATCGGCGTAGAGGCTGAACACCGGCACGATCAGCGCGCCGGCAAGCCCGGCGAGCGCGGAGCCGAACGCGAAGGTGGCGCCGTACATCAAGGGCGTGGAGATGCCGGAGGCGCGCGCCAGCGACGGGTTCTCCAGCGTGGCGCGCATGCGCAGGCCGAAGCTGGTGCGCGAGAGCAGCAGGTAACAGCCGGCCATCACCAGGAGCGTGATGACGATGATGGTGAAGCGCCAGGCCGAGATGTGCATGGCGCCGATGTCGATCGAGCCGCCGATCGGCTCGGGCACGGTGAGATAGAAGCCGCCGATCAGCCCGCGCACGGATTCGCGGATGATCAGGCCGAGCGCATAGGTGCCGAGCATGGCGACGATGGGTGCGGCGTAGAAGCGGCGGATGATCAGCGCTTCCAGCACGAAGCCGAGCGCGCCGACGACGAAGGGCGCCGCGACCATGCCGGCCCAGATCGGCAGGCCCCTGGCATAGGCGAGATAGGTGATGTAGGCGCCGAGCAGGACGAACTCGCCTTGCGCGAAGTTGAAGATGCCCATCATGCTGGCGATGATCCCGAGCCCCAGCACGATCAGAACGATGATCGCCCCGAAGCTCAGGATCTCGAACGTCGCGACGAACGCATTAGCCATGCGCCGGAGCCTTTCCCGTTCCGATGGAATCGGAACGGGCCTCTAGAATTCGGTTTTGACGCGTTTTCCTGACGCGAACCGGGGTCCAGTTCGCGCGAAAACGATCTGGCGTTCCGCCCACCTGCATCAACACCTCGTTCACATCTTCTTCCAGTCGCCGATCTGCTCGAAGGCATGGGCGGCGCGGTAGATCGTGGATTCCTCGAACATGCGGCCGACCAGCATCAGGCCGACGGGCAGGCCGTCGACCATGCCGCAGGGCAGCGACATCGCGGGATGATGCGTGATGTCGAACGGCGCGGTGTTGGAGATCATCTCGAGCGCGCGGGCGACGTACTCCTCGCGGCTGGCATTTGGCTCCGGCAGCTTGGTCGCCTTCATCGGCGTGGTCGGCATCAGCAGGAGATCGTAATCCCTGAACGCCTTGTCGTAGGCCGCGGTCAGCCGGCGCGAGATGTTGAGCGCCTTGCCGTAGAAGCGTGGACCGAAATTGTTGTTGATGTAGGTGCCGAGCATCATGAACAACTTCGTGGTCTCCGACAGCGAGTCGGCCTGCCGGCGCCAGCCACGGTGGAAATCCATCAGCGAGGTCGAATAGAGGTCGCCGCGGCTGAGGCCGTAGCCGTCGCCGAACATCATGGTCTGGGTCAGGCCTTCGGTGCCGATCGGGGTCCAGATCGCGCCACCCAGGAGGTGCATCGGGATCGAGACGGTCTCGACGGTGGCGCCGAGATCCTTGAAACGCTTTGCTGCCTCGCGCACGCCTTCATTCACCGCAGCCTCCGCGCCCGGCTGCTCGAAACCTTCCTTGACGATGCCGATCTTCATGCCCTTGACGCCCTGACCGAGCGCCTTGGTGTATTCCTCGACCTTCGGAGCCTTGATGCGAGGATCGTAGCCGTCGTCGCCGGCGAGCACTTCGAGCAGCAGCGCGTTGTCGGCGACCGTCGCGGTCATCGGGCCGGTATGGTCGACATAGATCTCGATCGGCATGATCCCGGTATAGGGCACGAGGCCCCAGGTCGGCTTCATGCCGTAGATGCCGCAGAACGAGGACGGCATCCGGATCGAGCCGCCCTGATCGCCGCCGATCGCCATGTCCACCTCGCCGAGGGCGACCACGACGCCCGAGCCCGACGACGAGCCGCCGGCCGAGTAACCCATCTTGTGCGGATTGTGCACCGGCCCGTAGGAGCCGGTGTGGCTGCCGCCGGACAGGCAGAAATGCTCACAATGCACCTTGCCCTTGATCTCCGCGCCGGCGTCCAGCATGCGTGTGACGATGGTGGCGTCGAAATCGGGCACATAGCCTTCCAGCGTCGACGACCCGTTGGTCATGGGAACGCCGGCCAGCATGATGTTGTCTTTCAGGGCGACGGTCTTGCCCTTCAGCTTGCCGCTGGCTGCGCCCTTCACGGTCGACTTGCGATACCAGGCGTTGCGCGGGTTCTCCTCGGCCGAGGGCCGGTAACCCGGCGTGCGCGGGTACTTCACCTCAGGCACCTCGTCCGGCATCGTGGCAACGAGATTGTAGGCCTCGATCGAGCCCTGCATCAGGCCGCGGAACGAGGCGACGTCGTCGTCGGTCAGCGAAAGGCCGCACTGCTCGGCGACGCTGCGAAGTTGGTCGGGCGTGGGAAGGACAACTGTCACGGCGCTCTCCTTGAAGGCTTCTTGTTTCCTGGCGTTGAACGGAAGCCTTCCGCCCGCGCCTGCACGGCGCGGGCCAATCCGGCTTCGCGGCGATACTACAGACGGAAATATTTTCCTTTTCAAGTATTATTTCGCGAGACGGCTGCGACGTATCGGCGGCCGCATTCAGAACGTCTTGATGATCCTGAAGTCGAGACCGTCGGCTTCAGCGAAGTACATCGGCATCTCGGCGCGGCCGTCGCGAAGAGTCACGGGTCCGCGGCCGGCCGAGTAGACGGTGTTGCGCGCGGCTTTCAGGAGCGGACGAAACGCCAGCGAGCCGGCGCGGTTGGCCACGGACTCCAGGAAGCGCAACCCTTCATAGTTCGACTGGCCGACGGAGCCGACCGGCGGCGCATTGGCGCCGAACATGGCCTCGTATCCGCTGAGGAACTCGTCGTTGGCGCGTGAAGCCATGCAGTTGAAATAGCCGGAGGCGCAGAACAGATTCTCGGTGTTGTCGGCGCCGATGCCGAGCAGCACGGTCTCGTCCATCGCGCCCCCGAGCCGCAGCGTCGAGGTGGCAAGGCCCGCTTCGGCGAAGGCGCGGTTGAAGGTGATGCTGTCGGTGCCGATCAGGGAGATCAGCACCACGTCCGGCCTGGCGGCGCGGATGCGCGCCAGATGCGGCTCGTGATTGTCCTCGCCGACCGGAACGAACTCCTCGCCGACGACCTGGCCGCCCGCTTCCTTGATGTAGCGCTTCACCGCGCGATGCGACTGCCAGGGCCAGACGTAATCGCTGCCGATCAGGTACCAGCGCGCCGCCTTCTTGACCTCCGCGAGCCAATGGATCGAGGGCCGGCTCTGCCAGCGCGGCGTCTCGCCGATCGCCATGACCCCCGGCGTGCGCTCGCCGCCTTCATAGACCGGGGTGTAGATATAGGGGATGCGGTCGCCGGTGACCTTGCGCAGCGCGACGCGGACGGCGCTGATATGCGAGCCCATGATGAGATCGACCTCGTCGAAGGCGATCGCCTGCTCGGCGCGCCGCACCACCTGGTCGATTGGGCCGCCGGAATCGTAGATCGACAGCTCCAGCTCGCGGCCCAGAATGCCGCCGCGCTTGTTGATCTCGGCGACCGCCAGCATCGCGCTGTTGGTGGAGCTCGGGCCCCAGATCCCCGGCGAGCCGGTGAAGGTGAGGAAGTTGCCGATGCGCAGCTTGTTGCGGGCGCCGCGCCGCTTCATGAAATGCGCATCGACCGGGGACAGGTCGAAATCCGCCACCGATGACGACAAATTCCTGAACAGCAGGGACGGCGGCAACGCCGGTCTGCCGTGAGCCGGGAAGTTCACCGTCGCGCGCACGCCAACTCCTGTCTGGGACCAGACCTGAAAGCACATTGATCAGGCGGCCGCGGCTTCCGCCCTTTTGTTGGGCAATGATCCTATTTTGAAAATATTGAATGTTCAAGAATTGAAGTGCATATAGATGCAGCATTGATTGCAAGACATTCACTCATCTGGGTCAAGACGAAGTCTTAGCCGTGGCAAAACCGCCGAAAGAAAACTCCCCGATCACCGAACACCTCGCCTACCTGCTCGCGCAAGCCAACCGGGAAATCAACCGGCAGCTCGAACTGCGGTTGAGCAAGGAAGGCGTTCCCGTCGAGCAATGGCGCATCCTGAAAGTGCTGTCGGATGGCAACGGCCACTCGATGGGAGAGCTTGCGGATGCGGTGCTGCTCAACCATCCGACATTGACCAAGATGATCGACCGCATGGTCTCCGACACGCTGGTCTATCGCGTTCAGGACCCGAACGACCGCCGCAAGGTCCTGATGTTCATCTCCGACCGCGGCAAGGTGCTGTGCAGGAAGCTCAACTCGCTCGCGGTGGACCAGGAGGAGCACATCCTGGAAAGCTACGGCGACAAGTCGACGAGCGAGCTCAAGCGACTACTGGAGAGCCTGATCGACAGCTCGAACTGAGGCTCGTCTGCGCCGGGTGAAAGCCGATCGGGCCATGCGGCTTGGCGGAACAAAAAGCGGAACTGACGGTTGATCCCGGCGCGTACGGCCGTGAGGAACAGATCCACCGAGCCGGTCCCGTCTTTTTGAGGCCACCCACGGCTCGCGAATGACACGCTCAGTATTGATCGTCGAAGACGAAATCTTCGTCGCCAGCGACATTGCCCGCATCCTGGAAGACGCGGGCTATCGTGTCGCTGCGATCGCTGCGGATCGCAAGGAGGCGCTGGAAGCGGGGCCCAAGGCGCAGATCGCGCTGGTGGATGTCAATCTGCGCGACGGATCGACCGGGCCGCAGATCGCACTCGACCTGTCGCGCACATACGGGACCAAGATCGTCTACGTCACTGCAAATCCCGCACAGATCGCGCCCCGGGCAGAGACCGCCATTGGATTCATCCGCAAGCCTTTCAGCGATGATGCGATCCTGACCGCAGTTCATCACGCCGCTGGCCAGGCGGCTCAGCCCCGTTCCCCCGACGTCACGTTCTTTGCGGCAGCGGCCGGCTCATCGAGGCCTTTGGAATCGTAGCCACGGCCCGGAGCCCTTCCGGTTTCCAGGCGTAGGAGATCGCCCCGCCCAGCTGGTTGGACATGCTCAACGCGATCAGCCTGGAGCCGAAGCCTTCCACCGCCGGCGCCGCCTCGACTTGCGGACCGCCGCTTTCCGTCCACGCAATGACGACATCCTCGTCCGCCTCGCTGATGTCGATGGCGACGCGTCCTTCCAGCGTCGAGAGCGCGCCGTACTTCGCGGCGTTGGTCGCCAGCTCGTGGAACGACAGCGCCAAGGGCGTTGCGGAGCGGTCGTCGATGCGGAAATCGCCGCCCGTGATCGCAACCCGCTGCGCCTCCGACTGATAGGCCGACAGAAGTTGCTCCATGAGGCCCTTGAGGGTCGCCTGCGTCGAGGTCGGCTGCGATCGGGCGCTGTGCGGACGTACGAAGTCGTGCGCCTTGCCGAGCGACATGATGCGCGAACGCAGCTCGTCCGCCAGACGCTTGAGCTCCGGATGCGTGCGCGTCGACAGGCCGATCAGCCCGTTGATCACGGAGAAGATGTTCTTGATGCGATGGCTCAGCTCCTGGCTGATCATCTCGCGCTGCTCCATCAGCAGCTTCTGTTCGTGGATGTCGGTGCAGGTCCCGAACCAGCGGGTGATGTTGCCTTCGCCGTCGCGAATTGGCAGGGCGCGTCCGAGGGTCCAGCGGTAATTGCCGTCGGCATTCCTCAAACGGTATTCGATCTCGTAGGGCTCGCCGGTTCTCAGCGAATGCCGCCAGCGCTCCCAGGCCTTGTCCTGATCGTCGGGGTGGAACATCCCGTTCCAGCCCTCACCGTCGGTGGAGCCTTCCGGCACGCCCGTGAATTCGTACCACCTGGCATTGTAGTAATCGTGGTGGCCGTCGGGCAGCGTCGACCACACCATCTGGGGCATGGTGTCGGCCAAGATGCGAAATTTCTGCTCGGTCTCCGACAGCGCCTGCTTTGCGACGGCCTCGCTGGCCTGCTGGATTCTGGTCTTCTTGCGGTGCCCCATCGCGCCGATGACTTGGGAGGCCATGACGCGGAGGCCCTGCTGCTGCAGCGGCGTCAGGCCCGGCCTGGGCACGCGATCGATGACACAGAGCGAGCCGAGCGGAAAGCCGTCCTCCGTCACGAGCGGCGCGCCGGCGTAGAACCTGATGAACGGGTCTCCCGTCACCAGGGGATTTTCGGCGAACCTCGGATCCCGGGTCGCATCGGGCACGACCATCAGGTCGGAGCCCAGCATGGCGTGCGCACAGAACGAGGATTCGCGCGGCGTTTCGGAAACGTCGAGGCCGTGTCTGGCCACGAAGCGCTGCATCGTGTCGCCGACCACGCTGACGAGACAGATTGGCACCTCGCACAGAGCCGCCGTGAACGACGTCAGTTCATCGAAGCCCGCCTCAACGGCAAGGTTTTCAAGATCGTGCGCCTCAAGGATTTCGGTTCTGGACGGCGGGAGATTGTCTGCGGAACTCATGAAACGGTCTCACCCCCGGGCCAGCGCAGCCATTATCGAGCGACGTCGCATCATCGCCGGCGTTGTGGCGGCCTCCCCACGTTGAGCCGTCCCGACTTGAATTCTGATCGTCGAAACTGGTCAGGCAGCGGCGGACGACGTTGTCCTTGCTTGCGAGACGAGCGCACGTCCCCGCAAGGTCACGGCATGACAACAGCATTTGCTACAGAGGGTTCCGCTAGTGTCTACGACACTGACGCCGCAGCAGCGATGGAACCAAGGCGGGCCGGCCGGGAGCCCGGCCGATGCCCGGGGCTAGGCATATCTGCCGTGGCAGTGCTTGTACTTCTTGCCTGAGCCGCACGGGCAGTCCTCGTTGCGGCCGATCTTGCCCCAGCTGGCTGGGTTCTTCGGATCCCGTAGCGACGCATCCGTGGCCGGGGCGCCGAGGGTGACGCTGGCAAGCGCCATTTCGTCTTCGCCGGTATTCGGGTCGAACTTGTGCGCCTCCATCGGCGGCAGGACAGGAGCTTCCTGCTCCGGCGGGACGATCTCGACCCGCATCAGCTGCGCCGTGACCGCCTCGCGCAAGTGAGCGCTCATCTCCTGGAAGAGATTGAAGGCTTCGGTCTTGTATTCCTGCAACGGATCGCGCTGGCCGTAGCCACGGAGGCCAATGACCTGGCGCAGATGATCGAGCATGATCAGGTGCTCGCGCCAGAGATGGTCGAGGGTCTGGAGCAGGATGGTCTTCTCGACGTAACGCATCACGTCGGGACCCCATTGCCCGACCTTGGCCGCCATGTGCTCGTCGGCCTTGGTCTCGATGCGGTTCAGCAGCTCCTCGTCGGCGATGCCTTCTTCCTTCGCCCATTCGTCGACCGGCAGGTCGAGATCGAGCACGCGCTTCAGTTCCTCCTTCAGACCCGCGACGTCCCACTGCTCGGCATAGGCATGCTCGGGCACGTGCTTGGCGACGAGGTCGTCGATGAAGGCGTGACGCATGTCGGTGACGGTCTCGGCGACGCTCTCGTCCTTCATCAGCTCGACGCGCTGATCGAAGATCACCTTGCGCTGGTCGTTCTGGACGTTGTCGAACTTGAGGAGGTTCTTGCGGATGTCGAAGTTGCGCGCCTCGACCTTCTGCTGCGCCTTCTCCAGGGCCTTGTTGATCCAGGGATGGATGATGGCCTCGCCCTCTTGCAGGCCGAGACGCTGGAGCATGCTGTCGAGACGGTCCGAGCCGAAGATCCGCATCAGGTCGTCTTCGAGCGACAGGAAGAATTTTGAACGGCCGGGATCGCCCTGACGGCCGGAACGGCCGCGCAGCTGATTGTCGATACGGCGGGATTCGTGGCGCTCGGAGCCGATGATGTAGAGGCCGCCGGGCTTCTTCACGGTCTTGGCAGGCTTGGACCCCTTCGCCGGCTCGATCTCGACGGTCTCCTCGGCCTTCAGCACGATTTCGCGGAAGCGCTCGATGTCGGCCTTGATCTGCTCGATCTTCTTCGCCTTCTCGGCCTCGTCGGTGATAGCAGCGGTCTCCTGCTGGATGCGCATCTCCAGCGAGCCGCCGAGCTTGATGTCGGTGCCGCGGCCGGCCATGTTGGTGGCAATCGTGATCGCGCCGGGCACGCCGGCTTCCGCGACGATATAGGCCTCCTGCTCGTGGAAGCGCGCGTTCAGCACCGCGAACAGCTTCGCCTGCTTGCCGGCGCGGGCCGCGGCATAGAGCTTGTCGAGCGCGCCCTCCTTGCCGAAATCGATCTGCTTGTAGCCGTTCTTCTTCAGGAACTCGGCAAGCACCTCCGATTTCTCGATCGACGCCGTGCCGACCAGCACCGGCTGGAGCCGCGAATTGGCGCGCTCGATCTCGGCAAGAATGGCTGCGTATTTCTCCTGCTGGGTGCGATAGACCTCGTCGTCCTCGTCGAGGCGCGCCACCGCCAGATTGGTCGGGATCTCCACGACCTCGAGTTTGTAGATGTCGAACAATTCGTCCGCTTCGGTCGCGGCCGTGCCGGTCATGCCCGCCAGCTTCTCGTACATGCGGAAGTAGTTCTGGAAGGTGATCGAGGCGAGCGTCTGGTTCTCGGGCTGGACCTGGACGTGCTCCTTGGCCTCCAGCGCCTGGTGCAGGCCTTCCGAATAGCGGCGGCCCGGCATCATGCGGCCGGTGAACTCGTCGATGATGACGACCTCGTTGTCGCGGACGATGTAGTCCTTGTCGCGGGTGAACAGGGTGTGGGCGCGCAGCGCCTGGTTGATGTGGTGCACGACGGAGACGTTCTCGACGTCGTAGAGCGACTCGCCCTTGAGCTGACCCGCATCGCGCAGCAGGGTCTCGATCTTCTCCATGCCGGCTTCGGTCAGCGTCACCGTGCGCTGCTTCTCGTCGACATCGTAATCGGTCTTGTCGAGCCTGGGCAGGAAACCGTCGATGGTGTTGTAGAAATCGGAGCGGTCGTCGAGCGGACCGGAGATGATCAGCGGCGTGCGCGCCTCGTCGATCAGGATGGAGTCGACCTCGTCGACGATGGCGAAGAAGTGCGGGCGCTGGACCATGTCCTCGAGCCGGTACTTCATGTTGTCGCGCAAGTAGTCGAAGCCGTATTCGTTGTTGGTGCCGTAGGTGATGTCGCAGGCATAGGCCGCCTTGCGCTCGGCATCGTCGAGGCCGTGCACGATCACGCCGGTGGTCATGCCGAGGAAGCCGTAGATCTGGCCCATCCAGCCGGAGTCGCGGCGGGCGAGGTAGTCGTTGACGGTGACGACATGGACGCCCTTGCCGGCGAGCGCATTGAGGTAGACCGCGAGCGTTGCGACCAGCGTCTTGCCTTCGCCGGTCTTCATCTCGGCGATGTCGCCCTCGTGCAGCACCATGCCGCCGATCAGCTGGACGTCGAAATGACGCTGGCCGAGCGTGCGCTTGGCCGCCTCGCGCACGGTGGCGAAGGCCGGCACCAGGAGATCGTCGAGCGTCTTGCCTTCGGCGAGCTGCTTCTTGAACTCGGCGGTGCGCGCTTTCAGCGCCTCGTCGGACAGCTTGGAGACTTCGGGCTCCAGCGCGTTGATCGCGTTGACGCGGGACTGATATCCCTTCACCCGCCGGTCGTTGGCGGAGCCGAAAAACTTGCGGGCGAGCGCGCCGATCATGCCTAGTTCCTGTGTTCGCGATTTAACCGCGTTGCAGCCAAGAAGTTGTCACCCGCCTGCCTATCAACTCACCGTGACGCCTCGCGGCATCTGAGCCCGGACTGCGGGTTCATCCGCCATATGGGTGGGAATTGGGCAAGTCTGGGTTCAACGGCCAAAAACGCAGCAAAATAAACGCCATCGCCATGGTCGCGACCGGGCAGAGATATGGCCCGGTCAGGGCCTTGTCAACGGCGGGCGCATTGCGGCTAATTCATCATTTTGACAGACTTTTCGCGTTGCCAAGCCCCCCTGAATTGGGCGAGTGTCCGCCCCGCTCGAGCAGCCCCCTGCTTCAACATAAGGATTTTCCATGACCACCTCGTTCCCGGTAACCACCGGCCAGCGCTTCCGGCATGCGTCGGCCCTGGCTGGCAGCCTCGGCTTGACAGCCTGCTTGGCGCTGTCCCTGGCGTTCGCGGGCCCGCTCCGGGCCGCCGACGATCCGGTGCTGGCGAAGGTCAATGGCGCGGAAATCAAGAAGAGCGACGTCACCATGGCCGAGGAGGAACTCGGGCCGAGCCTCGCCCAGATGGACCCGGCGACCAAGGACGAGAATGTCCTGTCCTTCCTCATCGACATGAAGATCGTCAGCAAGGCTGCCGAAGACAAGAAGATCGCCGACAGCGAGGAGTTCAAGAAGCGCCTGGCATTCGCCCGCAACCGGCTCCTGATGGACAGCCTGCTCGCCAATGAGGGCAAGGCCGCCACCACGCCGGACGCCATGAAGAAGGTCTACGAGGAAGCCGCCAAGCAGATCACCGGCGAGCAGGAGGTGCGCGCCCGCCACATCCTGGTCGAGACCGAGGACGAGGCCAAGGCGGTGAAGGCCGAGCTCGACAAGGGCGCCGATTTCGCCGAGCTCGCCAAGAAGAAGTCCAAGGATCCGGGCTCCGCCGATGGCGGCGACCTCGGCTTCTTCACCAAGGAGCAGATGGTGCCGGAGTTCTCGGCCGTGGCGTTCTCGCTCGAGCCCGGCAAGATCTCCGACCCCGTGAAGTCGCAGTTCGGCTGGCACATCATCAAGGTCGAGGAAAAGCGCAACCGCAAGGCGCCCGATTTCGAGCAGGTCAAGGCCCAGATCGAGCAGTACGTGACCCGCAAGGCTCAGGCCGAGTATGTCGCCAAGCTGCGCGCCGAAGCCAAGGTCGAGCGGCTCGACCAGCCGGCGGCGGATGCGGCCAAGGACGCCAAGCCCGCCGACACTGCCAAGCCGTCCGACAGCAAGATGGCGCCGCCGGCGAAGAAGTAAGAATTCGCTGTCACTTCGCTGACGCCGAGAGTATCTAAGCATCGCAATGGCCGGGCATCCCCCGGCCATCTGCATGTCCAGACCCACCAAGGCGCCCCACGATGTCCTCTGCCGTCTCTCCCCTCGCCCCCAAAACCGTTCCCGACATGCCCGTGATCGCGGGCATCCGTCTTGCGACGGCCGAAGCCGGCATCCGCTACAAGAACCGCACCGACGTGCTGCTGGCGGTGATGGACAAGGGAACCGCTGTCGCCGGCGTCTTCACCAAATCGAAGTGCCCCTCCGCCCCCGTGGAATGGTGCCGCGCCAAGCTGAAGGGCGGCAAGGCCCGCGCGCTCGTGGTCAATTCCGGCAATGCCAATGCCTTCACCGGCAAGACCGGCCGCGCCTCCACCGCGCTGACCGCGAAGATCGCCGCCAAGGCGGTCGGGTGCAGCGAGAGCGAGATCTTCCTCGCCTCGACCGGCGTGATCGGCGAGCCGCTGGATGCCACCAAGTTCGACGGCGTGCTCGGCCGCCTCGCCGAGACCGCCGAGCCCGGCGACTATCTCGCCGCGGCCAAGGCGATCATGACCACCGACACCTTTCCGAAGGTCGCGACCGCGACGGTCAAGCTCGGCAAGGCCAGGGTCACCATCAACGGCATGGCCAAGGGCGCCGGCATGATCGCCCCCGACATGGCGACGATGCTGTCGTTCATCTTCACCGACGCCCCGATCGCGCCGGCAGCGCTGCAGGCGCTGCTCAAGAGCGGCGTGGAGGACACTTTCAATGCGGTGACGATCGACGGCGATACGTCGACGTCGGACACGCTGCTGGCTTTTGCGACCGGCGCCGCCGCCGGGCACGGCGCACCGAAGATCAGCCGCGCCAGCGATCCGCGCCTGAAGGCCTTCGTCAAAGCCTTCAACCAGGTGCTTGCCAACCTCGCCGAGCAGGTGGCGCGTGACGGCGAGGGCGCGCGCAAGCTGGTCGAGATCACGGTCGAGGGCGCCAAGACCAAGGCCTCGGCGCGCAAGATCGCGATGTCGATCGCCAACTCGCCGCTGGTGAAGACCGCGATCGCGGGCGAAGACGCCAATTGGGGCCGCGTGGTGATGGCGGTCGGCAAGGCCGGCGAGCCGGCCGATCGCGATAAGCTCTCGATCTCTTTCAACGGCATCCGCGTCGCCAAGAGCGGCGCGCGCGATCCTGACTATGACGAAGCGCAGGTATCGGAAGCGATGAAGGCGCCGGAGATCGCGATCAAGGTGTCGCTCGGCCTCGGCAAGGGCCGCGACCGCGTGCTGACCTGCGACCTCACCAAGGAATACGTCGCGATCAACGGGGATTACAGGTCCTGACCGGATGGCCGAACTGAAGCTCACCCTCGTCGTGGCCTGCGCGCTGGTCGATGCCGACAAGCGCGTCCTGATCGCGCAACGTCCCGAGGGCAAGCAGCTGGCCGGCCTCTGGGAATTCCCGGGCGGCAAGCTCGAGCCGGGCGAGCGGCCGGAGCAGAGCCTGATCCGCGAGCTCCATGAGGAGCTCGGCATCACCGTCGCCGAGCCATGCCTCGCGCCGCTGACTTTCGCCAGCTACGGCTACGAGACCTTTCACCTCCTGATGCCGCTCTACATCTGCCGGCGCTGGGAGGGCCTGGTGACGCCGCGCGAAGGGCAAAACCTCGCCTGGGTCCGCGCCAACAAGCTGCGCGACTATCCGATGCCGCCGGCGGACATTCCGCTGATCCCACATCTGATCGATCTGCTGATGTGAGGTCGTAACGGCGGCGTCGATTATTTGGTCGTCATTCCCGGGGCGCGCAAAGCGCGAACCCGGAATCTCGAGATTCCGGGTTCGATGCTGCGCATCGCCCCGGAATGACGTTCGGAAACGCCTACGTCTCCCCCGCCTTCTTCACCGCTTCCGCCAGACTCACCTTGGCCGATCCCGGCTTGAGCGGCTGCTGCTGGCTCGCATGCGGGGCCCAGCCGGACAGCCAGATGACGTCGAACGTCGCACGGATGCGGCCGTCGGCATCGGCAAAGCGCTCGGCGTAGATTTCGGCCATCCGCAGCAGCGTCGTGCGCCGGCTCGGCGTTCGCCGTCGTTCGATCAGCACGTTGGCCGCGCCCATGCGGCGGAGATCCTGCATCAAGGCGAACGCATTGGCATAGCGCACCACGACGCGGTCGACGTCGGTGACCGGCAGCGCGAAGCCCGCCCGCTGCAACAGCGCGCCGACGTCGCGCAAGTCGGCGAACGGCGCCACCCGCGGCGAGACGCCGCCCTCGCATTCGGCTTCCGCCGCGGCGAAGGCCTGGCGCAGCTCGGTCAGGCTGTCGCCGCCGATCATGGCGGCAAGCAGCAGGCCGTCCGGCTTCAGCGCCCGGCGAACCTGCGCAAGCACGCCCGGCAGATCGTTGACGAATTGCAGTGCCAGCGCCGAGACGACGAGATCGAGGCTTTCCTGCGCGAAGGGAAGTGTCTCCACACCCGTCGCATCGGGTGCAATCCGCGCGATTGTCGGAAGCCTCCCGCGCAACGCCGCGAGCCCCTCGCCGGGCGTCCAGAGATCGGCCGGAGCGTGAAACTCGCGCATCACCGCAGCCAGCCGGTCGGACATGTCCTCGGCCACGCGATCGAGCAGGAATGTCACCTCGCCCAGCGCCCGTGCGCGCCGCTGCCGCGCGTTCAGCAAGGCGCGATCGAACAAGGCGGGCGGGGTTTGCGGGGTCTGAGCCATGCCGCTGGTTACGCTGATCACCACGGTTCTGGCAACGCTCTCCTGTCCCGGACGATGCTTCGCATCGCCAGGGGCGCTGCGTCCGGGGCACGACACCGAATTCGGCCGCTTGAGCCCTCGCAAGCAGAACGCTAGCCTTGTCTCATGGAAGCCGACGCCGCCCCGACCCGCTCGATCGCCGCGCCGCTGCGGGCCGCGTGGACGGCTGGCCGCCACGTGGTGTCGCGCGCAGCGCGGCTCGCGCTCGACATCGCCCTGCCGACGCAGTGCGTATCCTGCCACGAGCCGGTCGACGGCGAGGGCGTTTGTGCTTCGTGCTGGGCGCGGCTGTCGTTCATCGAACGGCCCTACTGCCCGCGGCTCGGCATCCCCTTTGTGTATGACCCCGGCCCCGACATGCTGTCGATGGAGGCGATCGCGAGCCCACCGGCCTACCAGCGCGCGCGGGCGGCGGTGCGTTACGACGACATCGCGCGCACGCTGGTGCATGCGCTGAAATACCAGGACCGCACCGATCTGGCGCCCGCCATGGGCCGCTGGATGGCACGGGCGGGCGGCGAGCTGCTGGCCGGCGCCGACATGCTGGTGCCGGTGCCCCTGCACTGGCGGCGGGCCTGGCGCCGCCGCTACAACCAGTCCGGGGCGCTGGCGCGTGTCATCGCGCGGCAGAGCGGCGTCAAGGTGCAGAGCGAGGTGCTGCGCCGGGTGCGCGCCACCGAGCAGCAGATCGGCCTGTCGCGTGCCCAGCGCGCCACCAATGTGCAGGGCGCATTCCAGGTATCTCCCGACCGTCAGGCCGAGATTCAGGGCCGCCGCATTGTCCTGATCGACGATGTCCTGACGTCGGGGGCGACGCTGGATGCCTGCGCGCGGGTCCTGCTGCGCACCAAAGCGGCCCAGGTCGACGTGCTGGTCTTCGCCCGGGTTGTCGAAAGCGGCCCCCGTCCCATATAGTTCAATGAATTCATGACATGAGAGCGCCAGACGAAATGACTGCTGCTGTCGAGATCTACACCCGGCCGGGCTGCGGCTATTGTTCCGCCGCCAAGTCGCTGCTGACCCGCAAGAAGGCGACCTTCACCGAATTCGACGTCGCCAAGAACCCGTCCTGGCGCCAGGAAATGTACGGCCGCGCCGGCCAAGGTTCGACTTTCCCGCAAATCTGGATCGGCGGCACCCATGTCGGCGGCTGCGACGAGCTCTATGCGCTCGACCGCGACGGCAAGCTCGACGGCATGCTCGAGAGCGTCAAGGCGGTCTCATGAGCGAGAATCGCACCTTCACCGCGGCCATGGTGCAGATGCGCACCGGCCTGATGCCCGAGCCGAGCCTCGAACAGGCAACGAAGCTGATCCGGCAGGCTGCGGCCAACGGCGCCGACTACGTGCAGACGCCCGAAGTCAGCAACATGATGCAGCTGAACCGCAAGGCATTGTTCGAGCATCTGCAGAGCGAGGAGGACGACGCTTCGCTGAAGGCCTACCGCGCGCTCGCGGCGGAATTGAAGATTCATCTCCATGTCGGCTCGCTGGCGCTGCGCTTCTCGCCGGAGAAGGCGGTCAACCGCTCCTTCCTGATCGGGCCCGAGGGCGATGTGCTCGCGAGCTACGACAAGATCCACATGTTCGACATCGAGCTGCCGGACGGCGAGAGCTATCGCGAATCCGCCAATTACCAGCCGGGCGAGACCGCCGTGATCTCCGATCTGCCCTGGGGTCGCATCGGGCTGACGATCTGCTACGATGTGCGCTTCCCGGCACTCTACCGCGCGCTCGCCGAGAGCGGCGCGTATTTCATCACGGTGCCGTCGGCCTTCACCCGCAAGACCGGCGAAGCGCATTGGCACGTGCTGCTGCGCGCACGCGCGATCGAGACCGGCTGCTTCGTCTTCGCCGCGGCCCAGGCCGGCCTGCACGAGAACAAGCGCGAAACTTACGGCCATTCGCTGATCATCGATCCCTGGGGCGAGATTCTGGCCGAGGGTGACGTCGAGCCCGGCATCATCATGGCGAAGGTCGATCCGGCCAGGGTCGAGACCGCCCGCCGAGCGATTCCCTCGCTCCAGCATGGCCGCCGCTTCGGCGTCTCCGACCCCAAGGCGGGACCGGACCATTTGCACCTCGTGCGGGGCTCGGCATGATCCGCTACGCCCTTCGCTGCGACCGGGACCACGCCTTCGAGAGCTGGTTCCAGAGCTCGTCGGCCTATGATTCGCAGGTGAAGCGGAAACTCGTGACCTGCCCGATCTGCGGCTCGGCCAAGGTCGAGAAGGCGATCATGGCGCCGCGCATCGTCGGCAAGAAGAGCCGTGGCCGCGCGACGCCGGAGCCAGTCGCCACGGCCACGACGCCCGAAGCCGCGCCGTCAGGACCGACCTCGCTGCTGATGGCGCAGGAGCGCGAGCTGCGCACCAAGCTCAAGGAGCTGCGCGATCATATCGTCAAGAACGCCGACAATGTCGGCGAGCGTTTTCCCAACGAGGCTCGCGCCATGCACTACGGCGACAAGGAGCACCGTCCGATCTATGGCGAGGCCTCGCCGGAAGAGGCGAAGTCGCTGATCGACGAAGGCATCGAGGTCTCGCCGCTGCCGACGCTCCCGGAAGACCGGAATTGATGCGCGCAACGCGTCATTCCGGGGCACGCGAAGCGTGAACTCTGGTGCGCACTTGCGCACCTGAGAATCTCGAGATTCCGGGTCTGGTCCTTCGGACCATCCCGGAATGACGGTGCCTTACACGCCCACCAGCACTGCCACGCCGATCACGATCAGCGCGATCCCTGCGAGCTCGCGCGGCGCGATCGGCTGCTTGAACGAGTAGTAGGCCACGGCCTGCGCGAACAGCACCTCGATCAAAGCGAGCGTGCGGACATTGGCAGCCGCCGTCAGCGCGAACGCCAGGAACCAGAATTGCGAGGCGAAGGCGCCCGTGAAGCCGGCGAGCATCGACGGCCGCCACATCGCGAGGATGCCCTGCAGCACTTTCGGCGCACGTAGAAGCAGGTAGATCGTCAGCACCAGTGTCTGCACGAACAGGCCGAGCACCAGCGTGAACGAGGAGGCCGTCACGAACGACACGTCGGACACCGTGATGATCGCGCCGCGAAAACCGACCGCGGACAGCGCGAACGCCGCGGCGGCAACGAGGCCGGTGATGGTCGGCTTCAGTTCGGCAAAGCTCTTCTCGCCGCCCGGCCGCAGCGCAGTGATGACGACGCCGACGGTCGCGATCACGATCGCGAGCACCTTGAGCCAGGTGAGGTGATCGCCGAGGAAGATGAAGCCGAAGATCGCGGTCTGGATCGCTTCCGTCTTCAGATACGCCGTCGTCACCACGAAGGAGCGGTCGTTCATCGCGAGCAGCATCAGGCCGGTGGCGACGATCTGGCTGAGCGCGCCTAACAGCAGCCAGGGCCAGAACACGGCCGGCGGCATGCCCAGATGATCGCCGGTCGCGAGCAGCACGACGGCGAGGAACAGCACCGAGAATGGAAAGCCGAACAGGAAGCGGATATTGGTCGCGCCCCAGGTCCCCAGCGGCTTCGTCAACGACCGCTGCATCGCATTGCGCGCGACCTGCCCGAGCGCGGCAATGATGGTGAAGGGAATCCAGAGACTGGCGATGGTGAGCATCGGGGTGGGGTGGGACAGGCGTTAGCGGGAAATGATTGCGGCCAACCTGCAAGTTGAGGTCAGCGCGGTCAACCGCACAGACGTCATGGGTGCGATGCTCACGCCACAAACTCGGTGTCGTCTCTGCGAACGCAGGGACCCATAACCCCAGGGAGAAGGTTGGCGAAGACCGCCGGCCCGCGCGTCACACCATGGCTTCCGCCACCACCATGTAGTTCACGTCCATATCGGACGAGAGGGTCCATTTGTCGGCGAAGGGGCTGTAGACCACGCCGGTCTGCTCGGTGATGACGAGGCGGTTGTCGAGCAGGTGTTTTGCGAGTTCGTCGGGGGTGACGAACTTGCTCCATTCGTGGGTGCCGCGCGGCAGCCAGCGCAGCACGTATTCGGCGCCGACGATGGCGAGCGCGAAGCTCTTCCAGTTGCGGTTCAGCGTCGAGACCACCATCAGGCCGTTCGGCTTCAGCATCGAGGCGCAGCGCTTCAGGAAGACGCCGACATCGGTGACGTGCTCGACCACCTCCATCGCCAGCACGATGTCGAAGCGCTCGCGCGGGTCGATCTCCTCCACCGTGGTGCAGCGATAGTCGATCGCAAGATGGCTCTTGTCGGCGTGCAGCTTCGCCGCGGCGATGTTGCTCTGGGAAGGATCGATGCCGATGACCTGTGCGCCCAGCCGCGACAACGGCTCGCACAGCAGGCCGGCGCCGCAGCCGATGTCGAGCACGCGCAGGGACCCGAGGCAATTGAGGCTGCGCACGTTGCGCTCGAACTTGCGGCAGGCGGCGTCGCGGATATAGCCGAGCCGCAGCGGGTTGATCCGGTGCAGCGGCGCCATCTTGCCCTTGGGGTCCCACCACTCCGCGGAGAGTTTTGAGAATTTCGCGATCTCGGCGGCGTCGACGGTGGAGCCCGGCTGGGCGGAAAGGGAAGTATTTTGCTGCATGCTCATGGTTGCGCGCGGTCCTACCGCGTGGTGATCGAACTACGGAAGGCGAGCGGCGAAGCGATGGTCTTGATCGTCTCGATGCCCTCGCCGACGCCGCGAATCGTCACGTCGCCGTAGTTGAGAATACGTCCAAGAATGGACTGGTCGACGTCGACGCTCTCGACCTTGTCCAGCGCCATCTCGAAGGTTCGGCGCTTGATGAAACCGGTCTTGTGCACGACCCTGAGATTGGTGACGTCGGTCTCGGTGGTGAAGCGATGGAACCAGCCCTTGATGGTCCAATACAAGGCCGCCAGAGCCACGAGACCCGAGGCGACCAGGCAAAGCAGGACGAGCCAGTCGGCGGTGGCCTGCCGGGACAGCACGAACAGGGCCAGCGCCACGATCCAGGCCACGATGGCCGGAAAGTAGAAGATCCAGTGCGCATTGGTCGAATACAGCACCCGCTCGCCCGGTTGCAGGATCTCGTCGATATAGCGCGCCATGATCTCGGTTAACCCACTTCCCCCGCGCCCTGCCCCCGCAGGAACCCGCTTGCCCCCGGCCCCGCCGCTATGTATACGCGCGTCGGTGTCCGCGAGGCACCCGTCCAGTGCGGGTCACCATACTGATCCTTATGAAGGAATGCACGCGTCGTCATGAGCCGCCTCGTGATGAAATTCGGCGGCACGTCCGTCGCCAACATCGAACGTATCCGCAACGTCGCACGCCATGTGAAGCGTGAGGTCGATGCCGGCCATGAAGTGGCCGTGGTCGTCTCCGCGATGGCCGGCAAGACCAACGAGCTGGTCGCCTGGTGCACCGAGGCCTCGCCGATGCACGATGCGCGCGAATACGACGCCGTGGTCGCCTCGGGCGAACAGGTGACCTCAGGTCTTCTTGCCATCGTGCTCCAGGGCATGGGCATTCAGGCCCGCTCCTGGCAGGGCTGGCAGATCCCGATCAAGACCAGCGACGCCCATGCCTCGGCCCGGATCGAGGACATCGACGGCAGCGAGATCATCAAGCGCTTCCAGGAGCGCAAGGAGGTCGCGGTCATCGCCGGCTTCCAGGGCATCAACCCCGAGACCAACCGCATCACCACGCTCGGCCGCGGCGGCTCCGACACCTCGGCCGTGGCGATCGCCGCCGCCGTCAAGGCGGACCGCTGCGACATCTACACCGACGTCGACGGCGTCTACACCACCGACCCGCGAATCGTGCCGAAGGCCAAGAGGCTCGACAAGATCGCGTTCGAGGACATGCTGGAACTGGCCTCGCAGGGCGCCAAGGTGCTCCAGGTCCGCTCGGTGGAACTCGGCATGGTCCACAACATGCCGATCTTCGTCCGCTCGAGCTTCGACAAGCCCGAGGATATCGACCCGCATGCCAACCAGCCGCCCGGCACGCTGATCTGCAGCGAGGAGGAGATCATGGAAAGCCACGTCGTCACCGGCATCGCCTTTTCGAAGGACGAGGCCCAGATCTCGGTGCGCCAGATCGAGGACAAGCCCGGCGTCGCGGCCTCGATCTTCGGCCCGCTGGCGGATGCGAACATCAACGTCGACATGATCGTGCAGAATGTTTCCGAGGACGGCAAGACCACCGACCTCACCTTCACGGTGCCGGCCGCCGACTATACCCGCGCCAAGGATACGATTACCGCCGCCAAGGCCAAGATCGGCTATGCGCGGCTCGATACAGCCACCGACGTCGCCAAGATCTCGGTGATCGGCAGCGGCATGCGCAGCCATGCCGGCGTCGCCGCCCAGGCGTTCTCGGCCCTCGCCGGGCGGAACATCAACATCCGGGCCATTACAACCTCCGAGATCAAATTCTCGGTTCTGATCGATGCCGCCTATACCGAGCTGGCGGTGCGCACCCTGCATACGCTCTACGGCCTCGATCAGGCCTAAAGCGCGACCATCGTCGCGCTTTAGATTGTTGTTGGAGCATGGTCTTTCCGGAAAATCGCTTCGCACTTTTCCGGACCAAGCCTAGGCTAATTTTCTCTTAGCGGTCGCAGCAAACGCGAAGGTGTACACACCTTCGCGTTTGGCAGGCGTTTTGCTTGGCAAAACAAGCCTCAATTCGCTATACGGCGAACAGGGTGGGCTGCCGCAGACTGTGTCCCAGTTCAGGCGGCGCTGATTCGGTACAAGCGCTGAATCTCAGGTAGATTTTGGGCTTGTGCCTGCGCCGGACAAACAATTTGGTTGTTTTTCTGGAATTTTGAGCCAGCCGCCGGCTGATACCGCCGGGCCCGGCAGACGGAGGAGATTGACGGTTCATGCGGAGCGCGTCGGGAGGTCCCCGCGTCTTGTTGAGACGGCTCCGCGAAACCATGGCGGAGCAGGTCTCGGCCCAGGAGCGGCTGGACAAGATCGTGGTGCTGATCGCCGCCAACATGGTGGCCGAGGTGTGCTCGGTCTATGTGCTACGCATCGACAACACGCTTGAGCTCTACGCCACCGAAGGTCTCAACCGCGAGGCGGTGCACCATACCGTGCTCAGCGCCCATGAGGGCCTGGTCGGCCTCGTCGCCAGCGAGGCGACGCCGCTCAATCTGAGCGATGCGCAGAGCCACCCGGCGTTCTCGTTCCGCCCCGAGACCGGCGAAGAGATCTACCACTCCTTCCTCGGCGTGCCGATCCTGCGCGCCGGCAACACGCTCGGCGTGCTGGTGGTGCAGAACCGCGCCAAGCGCAACTATGTCGAGGAGGAGCTCGAGGCGCTCCAGACCACCGCGATGGTGCTGGCCGAGCTGATCGCCTCGGGCGAGCTGTCCGCGCTGGCCCAGCCGGGCCAGGAGCCGGCGGCGCGCCATTCCGCGCAGAAGGTCGGCGCGATCCTGTCCGAGGGTATCGCGCTCGGCCACGTCGTGCTGCACGAGCCCCGCGTCGTCATCAAGGACTACATCGCCGAGGACCTGCCGAAGGAGATCAAGCGGCTGGACACCGCGCTCGCCAAGCTGCGCGCCGACCTCGACCGCATGCTGGAGCGCGGCGACGTCGCCGACGGCGGCGAGCATCGCGAGGTGCTGGAAGCCTACCGCATGTTCGCCAACGACCAGGGCTGGTCGCACAAGCTGCACGAGGCGGTCGCCACCGGCCTCACCGCGGAAGCCGCCGTCGAGCGCGTGCAATCCGACACCCGCGCGCGCATGCTGCGCTCGACCGATCCCTACTTGCGCGACCGCCTGCACGACCTGGAAGACCTCGGCTACCGCCTGATGCGGCAGCTGGTCGGCCAGGATCACGCACCTTCGCGCGAACAATTGCCCGACAATGCCATCGTCATCGCCCGCGCGATGGGCCCGGCGGCGCTGCTCGACTACGACCGCAAGCGCCTGCGCGGCATCGTGCTGGAGGAAGGCACCGCCAATTCGCACGTCTCGATCGTGGCGCGCGCGCTCGGCATTCCCGCGGTCGGCGAAGTGCCGAACGCGCCCGGCATCGCCGATCCCGGCGATGCCATCATCGTCGACGGCACTTCGGGCTCGATCTATGTGCGCCCGTCGCAGGAGATCGAGGCCGCCTTCGCCGAGCGCGTGCGCTTCCGCGCCCGCCGCCAGGCCCAGTATCTGGCGCTGCGCGACCGGCCCTGCGTCACCAAGGACGGCCAGAAGGTCGAGCTGATGATCAACGCAGGGCTGGCCATCGACCTGCCGCATATCGAGGACACCGGCAGCGCCGGCATCGGCCTGTTCCGCACCGAGCTACAATTCATGGTCGGCCAAAGCCTGCCGCGCACCAGCGACCAGCTCGCGCTCTATCGCACCGTGCTGGACGCGGCCGGCAGCAAGCCGGTCACCTTCCGCACCCTCGACATCGGCGGCGACAAGGCGCTGCCCTATATGGAAGCCGTGATCGAGGAAAATCCCGCGCTCGGCTGGCGCGCGATCCGGCTCGGGCTGGATCGTCCCGGCCTGCTGCGCGGCCAGATCCGCGCGCTCTTGCGCGCCGGCGGCGGCCGCGCGCTGCGCATCATGTTCCCGATGATCTCGGAGGTCGCCGAATTCGACGCGGCCAAGGCACTGGTCGAGCGCGAGCTGACATATCTGCGCCAGCACGGCCACACGCTGCCTGAAAGAATCGACATCGGCACCATGGTCGAGGTGCCGGCCCTGCTCTACCAGCTCGACGAGCTCCTGAAGAAGGTCGATTTCATCTCGGTCGGCTCCAACGATCTGTTCCAGTTCCTGTTCGCGGTCGATCGCGGCAATGCCAAGGTGTCCGAGCGCTTCGACACCATGTCGACGCCGATCCTGCGCGCGCTGCGCGACATCGCAAGCAAGGCGCACGCGGCGAAGAAATCGCTCTCGCTGTGCGGCGAGATGGCGTCGAAGCCGATCGGCGCGCTCGCGCTGATCGCGCTGGGCTACCGCTCGCTGTCGCTCTCGGCGACTGCGCTCGGCCCGGTCAAGGCGATGGTGCTCGATCTCGACGCCAAGAAGGCCGAGGCCGTGCTTGGCCCGCTGCTGGACGCGCCGGCCGGCAGCGTCTCGATCCGGCGGAAGCTGACGGAATTTGCCGAGGCCGAAGGCCTGGCCTTGTAGCGGGCCTTTCGCCGCGTCCCGCCGCCTCGCCTCCTGCCGCTATTGAGACTGAACCGATGTCGTCACTCCCCGAAGCCAAACTGGACGTCCTGCTCGCGCATCACGCCTCGCTCGAGGCCGAATCGCTCGGACAACTTACCTCCGAGCGGTATGTGCAGATCACACGCGAGCTCGCCGAGATCACCCCGCTGGTCGAGGCGGTGAAGGCTTATCGCTCCGCCGTCAAGGAGCTCGCGGATACCGAGGCGCTGATCGCCGATCCGTCGACCGATGCCGAGATGCGCGGCATGGCGGAGGCCGAGCGCGACGAGCTGACGCGACAAATCGAGGAGCTGGTCCAGAAGATCCGCGTCGCGCTGTTGCCGAAGGACGCCATGGACGACCGCAACGTGGTGCTGGAAATCCGCGCCGGCACCGGCGGCGACGAAGCTTCGCTGTTCGCCGGCGACCTGTTCCGGATGTACGAGCGCTTTGCCAGCCTTCAGGGCTGGAAGGTCGAGGTGATCTCGGCCAGCGAAGGCACCGTCGGCGGCTACAAGGAAATCATCGCGGAGGTGCAGGGCCGCGGCGCGTTCTCGAAGCTGAAGTTCGAATCCGGCGTGCACCGCGTGCAGCGCGTGCCCGACACCGAGACGCAGGGACGCATCCACACCTCCGCCGCGACGGTGGCCGTGCTGCCGGAGGTCGAGGACGTCGACGTCGACATCAAGAACGATGACCTGCGAATCGAGACCATGCGCGCGCAAGGAGCGGGCGGCCAGCACGTCAACAAGACCGAATCGGCGATCCGCATCACCCACATCCCGACCGGCATCGTGGTGATGATGCAGGACAGCCGCTCGCAGCACAAGAACCGCGCCTCCGCCATGAACATCCTGCGCTCGCGCATCTACGACGCCGAGCGGCAACGCGTCGACGCCGCACGCTCCGCCGAGCGCAAGGAGAAGGTCGGCTCCGGGGACCGCTCCGAGCGCATCCGCACCTATAATTTTCCGCAAGGGCGCGTCACCGACCACCGCATCAACCTCACGCTCTACAAGCTGCCGCAGGTGATCGCGGGTGAAGCCCTGGGCGAATTGATCGACGCACTGACGACGGAGCACCAGGCCGCACAGCTCGCTGCGCAAGGCGCGGCGGCCTGAGGCGTGAGCAACCCCTTCACCGGACAATCCATCGAGGGTGCGCGGCGCACGCTTGCTGCGCTGTTGAGATCGGCACAGCTCGACGAAGCCGAGCTCGACGCCCGCATCCTGATCGGTGCGGTGCTCGGCCTCGACCTCACCGGCCTGGTTACGCAGGCTGCCCGTCCTCTCACCACGGCCGAGGCATCGCGGCTGGCGCAGCATGCGCAGCGCCGCATCGCCGGCGAGCCGGTGGCGCGCATCCTCGGAACACGCGAATTCTGGGGCCTGCCATTTCGCTTGTCGGAAGCAACCCTGGTCCCGCGCCCCGATACCGAGACCGTGGTCGAGCTTGCACTCGAGATATTTCGCGAGCGGCAGGCGTCTCATCCGCCGCGTATCGTCGACATCGGCACCGGATCCGGCGCGATCCTGCTCGCGCTGCTGCACGAAATTCCGGGTGCTTTCGGCGTCGGCACCGATCTCAGCCAGAACGCGCTCAGAACCGCCGGGGACAATGCCGCCGCGCTCGGCCTCGCCGACCGCGCCGCCTTCGTCGCCTGCTCCTACGCCGCTGCGCTCCGCGGCCCGTTCGATCTCATCGTCTCGAACCCGCCCTATATTCCCTCGGCCGAGATTCCGAAACTGAGCATCGAGGTGCGCGGGCACGATCCGCATCTGGCGCTCGACGGCGGCAATGACGGATATGACGCCTACCGCGCGCTGATCCCCCAGGCGGCCGAACGGCTCGCGCCCGGCGGAGCGCTGATCGTCGAGGCCGGACAGGGCCAGGCCCAAAATATTGAAACCTTGATGAGGGGCGCCGCGTTATCCCTGGACCGGCCGCCCAAGGCCGACCTGGCGGGCATTCCGCGGGCCGTTTCGGCCCGAAAAATGCCTCCATAAAAGCCGGATTGGGCTGCAAAAAACCTCTTGGAATATCGCCTGGGAACGACTACGTTCCGTTCAACACATCGGTGCCGGCCCCGTATACCTACGGGTGAAAGCCGGGCTCTCGGGCGAGAGCTTTACTGATTTAAAGGTTCCAAGCCGCAGGTCCTGTTGAGCGCGATGGCCATTGGAGCTGCGCTGCTCTCCGACCGCAACGTGAACGAAAGCCTGATATTGCGCTTGAAAACTTACGCAAGAAAGCTGGGCTTGTTTCGGCAGGCGAAATGAATGGGTTCGCTGGCAATGAATGCTGGCGGGTGGGGAACGCGTCTTTGTTGAACGCGACGGTCGACGAACATTGGCAGGGCTCGATCCGGCTTGCGCGCGGTGCGCGCGAGAGACGTGAGCCGCTGTCACCAGGTCACTCCTAGCAATCAGTAATGCGTGCAACCTTTAGGGCTGGAATCGAAGGCAGGACATGAGAAACGGTCAGAACAAGCAGCGGATGCGCAACCGCAACAACAACAATAACAACAACCGGCGCGGCCAGAACCCGATGACCCGGGTCTACGAGTCCAACGGACCCGACATCAAGATTCGCGGCACCGCTTCGCACATCGCTGAAAAGTATCTCCAGCTTGCGCGTGATGCGCGCTCCTCCGGCGACCCCGTTGCAGCCGAGAACTACTACCAGCATGCCGAGCATTACTTCCGCCTGATCGCGGCGGCCCAGGAGCAGTTCCGCCAGAACCAGCAGCCGCGCGGCGATGAGCCCATCAGCAGCAGCGACGACGGCGAGGATGACGGCGAGAATTTCTCGGCCTTCGGCCAGGAGCCGGGTTTCGTCCCGCAGCCTCCGCAGCAGCCCTTCATGCGCGACCGCGATGGCCAGCGCGATCACCACCAGCGTGATCATCAGCAGCGCGACGGCCAGCAGCCCTATCAGCGCGACAACCAGCAGCCGCGCGAGCACCGCGAACGCGATCATCGCGCACAGCCGCAATATCAGCCGCAACCCGCCAACCAGCCGCAGCCCGTCATCGCCGATGCCGGCAGCGTCGACCGCCTGCCCTCCTTCATCACTGGCGCGCAGCCGCAAGTGAATGTCGCCGCGAATGGCGGCCAGGGCGGGTTCGAGGGCGCCAGTGGCGGCGAGCGCTATCCGCGGCGGCGGCGCCGGCCGCATGGCCCGCGCCCCGAGCGGGAGGCCGCCCCAGTCGCGTCCAGCGACGAGGTCGCCCCTGGCGAGTAGCCACTTCTGATTTTCAGACCCGACTCGTCCCGGCCTCGCCGGGACGATTTGTTTGTGCCTGGCTGAAGCGGTGAGCGCTCGGGGCACGGACCACCTCTCCCGGTAGGGGGCGGTGAGCCCAAAGCATGATCCGGAAAAGTGCGCAGCGGCTTTACGAAAAGATCATGCTTAAACAACGGCCTAAAGCGCGATGACGATTCATCCTGATCGCATCGCGCTTTAGCTGCGCGTCGCTGTCGTCTGGGACGGCACCAGCACCGGCTTCGCGAGCGAGGGAATGAGCCGCGCGTGCTCGCGCTTGGCGGGGATCGCGCGGTAGACCTGCTTGGTCGCCTCCACGATATGGACGCCGGCAAAGGGCAGCGACAACGCTGCGCCGGCGCGCTCCCACATCTGCGCCGATTTCAGCACCCAGCCTCCGGCATAGGGCGGCATGAACAACGCCTCGCCCCAGGCGGTCGGCGTGAACCAGGTCTGGCGCAGCAGCTCGGTGATCTGCGAGCGCGAATAGGGCCGGCCGTGACCGAAGGGCGTGCTGTCGGTGCGAGTCCATACCCCGCGCCGGTTCGGGATCACGGCGATCACGCGCCCGGACGGCGACAACACGCGCCACACCTCGCGCAGCAACGCGGCCGGATCGTCCGACATCTCCAGCGCGTGGACCAGGAGGATGCGGTCGACCGCGGCGTCAGGAAGCGGCAGCGAGTATTCGTCGACCAGCGAGGCCAGCGCCGGCCGTCCCGTCGGCCATTTCAGGACGCCCTGGGCCGCCGGCATGAAGGCGATGCAGCGCTCGGCGTCCTCGCGGAACAATCCCAGATAGGGCGTGGGATAGCCGATGCCGAGCACGCGCTGGCCCTCGGCGCTTGGCCAGCGCTCCCTGATGCCGCGATTGATCATTTGCCGCGCGACGATCCCGAGGCGGCGGGAATAGAACTCGCGGAGGTCGACGACGTCGATGGTCATGACGGCAATGTAACATGCGCAAGGCCGCCGCTGCGCGCGGAATATTGCATTGCCTGCGCAACGTTAACGCCATATTTGTCTGGCGGGGCTGAGCCCGATGGAGATGACATGGCCGCCGAAATTCGTACTTTCACCTGTTTAAACGACAATTTCGGTTATCTGATCCACGATGTGGAAACCAAGGCGACGGCATCGATCGACGCGCCGGAGGCCGGTCCCATCCTCGAGGCCCTGGAGCGCGAGGGCTGGCAGCTCACCGACATCCTGATCACCCATCATCATGGCGATCACGTCGGCGGGGTTGCCGAACTCAAGCAGAAATACAATTGCCGCGTCGTGGCGCCGCACGACAAGACGACGAAGATCGCGAATGTCGACCTGCGCGTCGCCAACGCCGACGTGGTGAAGATCGGCAATTTGCTGGCGCGTGTCGTGGAGACGCCCGGCCACACGCTCGACCACATCTCTTACGTGTTCGACACCGAGAAGACGGTCTTCGCCGCCGACACGCTGTTCTCGATCGGCTGCGGCCGCGTCTTCGAGGGCACCTACCCGATGATGTGGGATTCGCTTCTGAAGCTGCGGGCGCTACCCGACGACTTCAAGCTCTATTGCGGCCACGAATACACGGCGTCCAACGTCAAGTTCGCGCTGACCATCGAGCCGGACAATCCGGCGCTCCAGGCGCGCGCCGCCGAAGTGACGAAGCTGCGGGCCGAGAACAAGCCCACGATTCCCTCACTGCTTGGTGACGAGAAGCGAGCAAACGTGTTCCTGCGGGCCGATGCGCCCGAGGTCGCAGCCAGGCTACACATGAAGGGCGCGGATGCCGCCGCGGTGTTCGGCGAACTGCGCGAGCGCAAGAACAAGTCCTGAAGAACAAGTCCTGACGGGAATCGATGCCGACCGCAGCCGAGATCATCGCGCGCCTCGAACTCCGGCCGCATCCCGAAGGCGGGCATTACCGCGAAACGTTTCGTGATCTGGCCACGGACGCCAACGGGCGTTCGCGCTCGACGCTGATCTACTTCCTGCTGGCTCGCGGCGAGCGTTCGCACTGGCATCGCGTCGATGCGGTCGAGACGTGGCACTATTACGCCGGCAGCCCCTTGATGCTGCGCATCGCCCATGACGGCTGCTCCCAGCATGAGGTGCGGCTGGGCACCGACCTCGTCGGCGGCGAGCGGCCGCAGGCGATCGTGCCGGCACAGGCCTGGCAGATGGCGGAAACCACCGGCGAATGGACGCTGGTCGGCTGCACCGTGGCGCCCGCGTTCGACTTCGCGGGCTTCGAACTCGCTCCGCCGGGCTGGGAGCCGTAGCTCACCTCTTCCGCAGCACCATGTCCTTCGCCGCGATCAGGCCGCCACCGGCGATCAGGATGGCAGCGATGGCGATGTTGGCGCTGGCCTTGGCATAGCCGGCGGCGATGAGGAAGCCGGTCGAGAGCAGCGGCGTCGCGTAGGAGGCGGCGCCGAGCACACGGATGTCGCCGCGCTTCATGCCGATGTCCCAGGCGTAGAAGGCAGCGCCGACGGGCCCGATGCCGAGCGCGATCACGGAAAGCCATTGCAGCGTGGTCTCCGGCCACACGGTGGTCTCCAGCGCGACATGCATCACTGCGGCGAGCACGGCGGTGGCGAGGCAGAAGCCCGCGACGGCGTCGGTCGGCACCGCCTTCAAGCGGCGCGACAGCACCGAATAGGTCGCCCAGACGAAAGCGGCGATGAAGGCCGCGATCAATCCCGGCACCGCCCCCGGCGCGAAGCCGGAGGTATTGCCGGCAAACAGCAGCACGGTGCCGACGAGGCCGAGGACCGCGCCGATGATGTGATGCGCGGCCAGCCGCTCGCCCGGCAGGAATGACGAGAACAGCACGATGAGCAGCGGCCACAGGTAATTCAGAAGGCCCGCTTCGGCCGGCGGCGCAAAGCGTAGCGCGAGAAAATACAGCGCATGATAGCCGAACAGGCCACCGACGCCGACGACCCAGACGGCGAGCGGCTGACGCAGGCTTTTCGCCGCCTCGCTCCGCCCGATCCAGGTGAGCAGCCCCACGACACCGCCGATCGCGAAGGTCATCGCGGCGAGCTGGAACGCCGGGATCTTTCCGGTCGCCACCGTCATCACTGACAGCAGCGACCACATCAGGATCGCGGTCAATCCGATCAGCGTTGCCGTGCGGGCAGTCATCGACCCAATGCTTCCGTCATGGCCGGGCTTGTCCCGGCCATCCACGTTCTTCCGTGGCGACGGCTGTTGTAAGGCCGTAGATGCCCGGGACAAGCCCGGGCATGACGATGTGGAAATTATCGGGCCACGTGATGCGATCGCATCACACCATGTACTGGCCGCCGTTGACGGTCAGGGTCGAGCCGGTGATGAAGCCGGCCTCGTCGGCCGCAAGGAACACGACCGCGCGCGCAATCTCTTCGGGCTCGCCGAGCCGGTTGGCCGGGATCTGCGGGATCACGTTCTTCTCCAAGACGTCCTTCGGCACCGCCTGCACCATTTCGGTGTTGATGTAGCCCGGGCAGATCGCATTGACGGTGATGCCGCCCTTGGCGTTCTCGAGCGCGAGCGCCTTGGTGAAGCCGACGTCGCCGGCCTTCGCCGCGGAATAGTTGACCTGACCGAACTGCCCCTTCTGGCCGTTGATCGACGAGATCGAGATGATGCGGCCGAACTTGCGCGCGCGCATGCCCTCGATGACCTGGCGCGTCATGTTGAACAGCGAGCCCAGATTGGTGTTGATGACGGCGGTCCACTGCCCGAGCGTCATCTTGTGGAAGGCGGTATCGCGGGTAATGCCGGCATTGTTGACGAGCACCTCGATCGGCCCGAGATCGGCTTCGACCTTCTTCACGCCCTCCGCGCAGGCGTCGAAGCTGCTGACGTCCCATTTGTAGGTCGCGATGCCGGTCTCGGCCTTGAACTTCTCCGCCGCCGCATCGTTGCCGGCATAGTTCGCCGCGACCTTGTAGCCGGCGGCCTTCAGCGCCTTGCTGATCGCCGCACCGATGCCCCGCGTACCACCCGTGACCAATGCAACACGTGCCATGTCGTGATCCTTCCCTTGGACTTTTCGGACGCTTTTGAGTGACTGTTTTTAGCGATGGATTATGCGATTGGTTTGACGGACATCAAGAACAAAACGCCCGGCGTCGAGCCGGGCGTTTCTCTTTAGTCGAGGCTTGCGTGGTTGCGAAGAATATTTGATTTGCAACCGCTGCCTTTTTGGTCGCGTGCAATGCACGCGCTGACGTGTGCGACGCACGCGTCAGCTCCGTGCAAGGTCGTCGTCAGTCGCGCGCCACACACACGGCGATGCCCATGCCGCCGCCGATGCACAGCGTGGCCAGGCCCTTCTTCGAATCACGCTTCTGCATTTCGTGCAGCAGCGTCACCAGCACGCGTGCGCCGGATGCGCCGATCGGATGGCCGATCGCGATCGCGCCGCCATTGACGTTGACCTTGGAGGTGTCCCAGCCGAGATCCTTGTTGACGGCGCAGGCCTGTGCCGCGAAGGCTTCGTTGGCCTCGATCAGGTCGAGGTCCCCGGCATTCCAGCCGGCCTTCTTCAGCGCGGCGCGCGAGGCCGGGATCGGGCCCGAGCCCATGATCTTCGGATCGACGCCGGCCTGAGCCCAGGACACGATGCGCGCGAGCGGCTTCTTGCCTTCCTTGGCCGCCTGCTTGGCGGTCATCAGCACCACCGCGGCGGCGCCGTCATTGATGCCGGAGGCCGAGCCCGCAGTGACCGTGCCGTCCTTCTCGAAGGCCGGCTTGAGCTTGGCCATCGCGTCGAGGGTGGCGCCATGACGCGGATATTCGTCGGCGCTGACGACGACGTCGCCCTTGCGGGTCTTGATGGTGACGGGCACGATCTCGTCGTTGAACCTGCCGGCCTTCTGCGCGGCCTCCGCCTTCTGCTGCGAAGCAACGGCGAACTCGTCCTGCTGGGCGCGGGTGATCTGCCACTGCCGTGCGACGTTCTCGGCGGTGTTGCCCATGTGGTAGCCGTTGAAGGCATCCCACAGGCCGTCCTTGATCATGGTGTCGACCAGTTCGAGGCCGCCCATCTTGACGCCGCCGCGCAGATGCTGGGCGTGCGGGGCCATGCTCATGGATTCCTGGCCGCCTGCGACCACGATCTCGGAATCACCGTTGAGCAGCGCCTGATAGCCGAGCGCAACCGTGCGCAGGCCCGAGCCGCAAAGCTGGTTCACGCCCCAGGCCGGGCTCTCCACCGGAATGCCGGCGGCGATCGAAGCCTGGCGGGCCGGGTTCTGGCCCTGGGCCGCGGTCAGGATCTGACCCATGATGACCTCGGAGACCCGGCCGGGCTCGATGCCACCGCGCTCCAGCGCGGCCTTGATGGCGATGGCGCCGAGATCGTGGGCGGGAAGGGTCGCGAACGCTCCGTTGAAGCTACCGACCGGGGTGCGGGCGGCGCTGACGATGACGACATCGTCTGACATGGGCATCTCCTGGGTTTGAAGGGGGCAGGCGGGGCTGGGGAAAAGACGGCTCGCCAGTCTCGAACGGCATCCTGTTAACGTCGTTGAGGCATGTCAATCGGACGGTCTCCGAATTCATGCCGCAACGCATTCAAAATAGCGTTCTTGGCGCTTTCGCAAGCACGATTTTGCTCTGCAATTAAC
This sequence comes from Bradyrhizobium sp. I71, assembly GCF_022354745.1. Lineage (NCBI taxonomy): Bacteria > Pseudomonadati > Pseudomonadota > Alphaproteobacteria > Hyphomicrobiales > Nitrobacteraceae > Bradyrhizobium > Bradyrhizobium sp. I71. The sequence goes on along the minus strand of NZ_CP059398.1, from coordinate 4,114,142 downwards.
CGTGCCGCACAAAACGGTAGCGTGAGCCCTTTGAAAATGCTTATTTTGTTGCGTTGCGTACTCTTCCCGCCCTGCGGCATTGCCCGACAGGTTCCCGTTCTCCGCGTTTGCAAGTGAGAGCCCATGGCGAAATCAGACCAACCCACCACCATCAAGAAATACGCGAACCGCCGGCTCTATAACACCGGAACGAGTACCTACGTGACGCTGGAAGACCTCGCCGCGATGGTCAAGGACGGCGAAGATTTCCTGGTCTATGACGCCAAGACCGGCGACGACATCACCCGCTCCGTGCTCGCCCAGATCATCTTCGAGCAGGAGAACAAGGCCGGCCAGAACCTGCTGCCGACCACCTTCCTGCGCCAGCTCATCCGCTTCTATGGCGACAGCATGCAGATGGTGGTGCCGAAATATCTGGAGCAGTCGATCGCGACGCTGACCCAAGAGCAGGAGAAGTTCCGCAAGCAGATCGCCAATACGTTGTCCGGCACTCCTTTTGCTCCGTTGGAGGAGCAGGTCCGCCGCAACATGGAGCTGTTCCAGCAGACCTTCTCGATGTTCAAGCCGTTTGCGGCGCCACGTCCGACCACCACTGCCGAGCCGCAGCCCGATGCGAGTACTGAGGCGCCGAAGGACAGCAATATCGACGACCTGCGCCAGCAGATGAAGGAGATGCAGGAACGCCTCGAGCGGATGTCGAAGAAGGACGAGTAGTCTTTCATTGGCACCGGCTCCCAGCGCGCCGGAGGACGAGCCATGTCTGGCCGAAGCACCCATTGGGACAATGTCTACGCCACCAAGGGCGAAGCCGAGGTCAGCTGGTTTCAGGACAGCCCGACAATCTCGCTTCAGATGATCCGCGCGGCCAATCCGGATCATGACGCAGCCGTCATCGATATCGGCGGCGGCGCCTCGCGGCTGGTCGATGCGCTGCTGCAGGACGGATATCGCGACGTCGCCGTGCTGGACCTCTCCGCCAACGCGCTTGATGCGGCGAAGAAGCGAATCGGCGGAGCCGGTTCGATCGTCGACTGGATCGTTGCCGACGCCACGACGTGGCAGCCGGCGAAGGCCTACGACGTCTGGCACGATCGCGCCGCGTTTCATTTCCTGACCGAGCCGCGCGACAGGGCGGCCTATGTCGAACGCCTGCGGGCAGCGCTTACCCCCGGCGGACAAGTCATCATCGGCACGTTCGCGCCCGATGGTCCGGAGAAATGCAGCGGCCTGCCGGTTCAGCGACACGACAGCGCGAGCCTTGCAGCGGAGCTCGGACCTGAGTTTGGGCTCGTCGAGACGCGCAGCGAGACGCATCACACGCCGTGGGATTCAACGCAGGCGTTTCAGTTCAGCCGGTTCCGGAGACGCGGCCTGTAAGCGCGCGACAGCTGGCTCAAGCCGCCAGCCTCACCGCATGCGCGAAATCCCAATAGAGTTTGCGCGCCCTCGTGTAGAACGGGCCTGGCTTCAGCTCGCGCTCGTCGATGCGGATCACGGGAGCGACCTTGGCGAAATTGCCGGATGAAAAGATCTCGTCGGCGGCAAGGAAATCGGCATAGCGCAGCGTCTTCTCGACCACGGTGATTCCGTCGCCACGAAGCAGGCTGATGACACGCTGGCGCGTGATGCCGTTCAGGAAAGTGCCGTCGGCACCGGCGTGAAGACCACGCCGTCCTTCGCCATGAACACGTTCGAATTGCCGAACTCGGCGACGTTGCCGAGCATGTCGAGCATCAGCGCGTTGTTGAAGCCGCGCGCGGCGGCCTCGGCGAGCGCGCGCGAATTGTTCGGATAGAGGCAGGCCGCCTTGGCTTCGACCGGCGCGCATTCGGCGGTGGGCCTGCGGAACGGCGACAGCGTGATCGCGTTGCCGACGGGCTTTGGCATCGGCGCCACGTAGATGCACAGGCACCAATTGGTGGTCTCGGGGTCGAACAGCACGCCGCCGCCGCTCCCGTTCTGCGCCCAGTACATTGGGCGGATATAGAGCTCGGCATCGGGCGCAAATCGCGCAATGCCCTCGGTTGCGAGCGCAAGCCAGGCGCCGGTATCGAGCACCGGCTTCAGGCCAAAATTGATCGCCGATTGATTGACGCGGGCGACGTGCCGGTCGAGATCGGGCGCAACACCCTCGAACGCGCGCGCGCCGTCGAACACGATCGAGCCGAGCCAGGCCGCATGCGTGCGCGAGCCCATGATCGGCACGTTGCCCTCGTGCCATTCGCCCTCGAAGAAGGTCCAGCTCGGCGAATAGTCGATGGGCTTCTTGATCTCGGCCATGACCGGCCTCCCCTTGGAAATATCCGGGCACTATTGCCCCCAATTTCTAAAAGATTCCCTGCGGGGACGTGGTGAGCTACCCTCCCCTCGTGGGAGAAAGGAGAGATCCATGCCCCTTGATCCGCTCGCCAAGCGTTTGTTGACCATGATGGCTGCGGCTGCGCCGCAGGCGCGGAGCCGGCCCAGCGTGGAAGCGCGGCGGCAATCGCTGGCAAAGCTGATGCAGTTCGCGCGTGCCGAGGCGCCGGACGTGACGACGTCCGACGGCGTTCTGGCCGGCCGTGCCGGCGAACTGCCCTATCGCCTCTACACGCCGGCAAGCGCCGAGGAACTCGCACCGGGCTTCGTGTTCTTTCACGGCGGCGGGCTCGTCGCCGGCAGCATTGCCACGCACGACCGCATCGCGGCCGCGCTGGCGCATGCCACCGGCTGCCGCCTCGTGTCGGTCGACTACCGGCTCGCGCCCGAGCACAGATTCCCCGCCGCCGTCGATGACGCGATCGCCGCCACCGAATGGGTGGCGCGCGAGGCGGCATCGCTCGGCATCGACGCGGACCGCCTGGTGATCGGCGGCGATTCCGCCGGCGCCACGCTGGCTGCGGTCGTGTGCCAGGAGGCGACTCAGGCCGCCGGCCTCTCCATCGCCGCGCAATGCCTGATCTGCCCGGTACTGGATTTCGAGGAAACCTCGCCCTCGCGCGAGGCCTTTGCCGAGGGCCACCTGATCGACCGCGTCACGATCGAAGCCGATCTTTCCGATTATCTGCCCGAGGGCATCGACGCCGCCGACCCCCGCGTCTCTCCGCTGCGCGCGAGACGGCTGACGGGCCTGCCGACCGCGATCATCCATACCGCCGAGTACGACCCGATGCGCGACGAAGGCAATGCCTATGCCCGCAAGCTGCTCGCTGCGGGCGTCGCCGTCGAACATGTCTGCCACGACGGCATGGTCCACAATTTCCACGCCATGGGCGCGATCCTGCCGCAGGCCCAGCTCGTGCTGTCGCAGATCGGCGAACAGGTGCGGAGGGCGGTGAAGAAGTGAGTGAGTGTGAGAATCACACGCGTGCGTCGAGAACGGCCCTGGCGGCCACAAGATATTCGGGCCAATGCGCATCCGCATAGCGCTCCGCCTGCCGTGCGCAAGTGACGTCCGGAGCATGCGCGGCGGCGATCATGCGCGCAAAGCGTTCTTCGGCAACCGTCACATCATCGACCACTGGCGCCGGTGCGGCCGCCGCAGCGGTCGGAGCGAGGGCGAGCCCCGCCATTCCGGCGAGCAGGATGCGGCGTGACGTGTTCATGGCTGTCGTCCTCCGTTGTCTGGCCTGCACTCTGGCCGGCGAGAGTGTCGGTGCAGTCACGACAGGGTAGCCGCGTGCGTCGATACAGTCCATCGTTTGCGGATAGCGCTTGACCGCGGGAACGATCACGTTCCATCTAGCGTGCGCTTCCGCCACCAGAGCCTCACGCGTCGGATTGTCACGTGTCAACTCGCAACCCACCGCATCGTCCGGCTTTGCGCGCCGTCGCGCTGGGGCTGGCCTGCGTGACGGTTTCAGCAAGCGCGGCCTTCGCCGCCGAGGCGGACGAGGACGCACCGGCAAAGCCGGCTGTTCCGAACATCTACCTCGACCTCCGCACCAGCTACGCGACGATCCCCGCAGGCACGCTCGGGCTCGGCTTCGGCACCACCTCGCTGTCGGCCGCGCTCCAGGCGCTGGCGGCGCGACGAAGCACGACGCTGCCGAGCGGCTTGCCGGCGGCGAAGTCGATTGCCGTTGACCTGCCGCTGACCGTCGACGTCACCGACCGTGTCTCGCTCTATGGCGGCGTGTCCGGATCGACGACGGATATCGGCGGCGGCTGGTCGTCCTTCGACATCACCAGCTGGAACATCGGCGTGCAGGCCGACCTCCACCAGCAGAATGGCGGCAAGATCCCGACGATCACGCTGCAATCGACGCTGACGCAGTCGGTGCCGAACGAGCAGGGCATGGTGAATTCCTTCAACAACATCCTGGAATTCGACTACGCGCTCGACGAGGACGAGACGCGGGGCTGGTTGGCCGGCATGCAATACACCACCGCCACCATTGCCAGTACGTTCGCCAGCATCCGGCCGAACACGATCCTCTATGGCGGCGGCTACTACCAATGGCCGAGCAACTGGAAGTTCACCGGGCGCCTCGGCATGCAGTCCTTCGGTGGCGCACAGCTCGCGGGACGGACGATCGCGGAGTCCTTCACCCAGCCGATCCTGCGGCTCGACCTTGACCGCATGGACGACAACGACAACCGCCTGTTCGGCATCACCGCGCTGATCGCGTGGACGCCGAAGCCGTCCTATCAGCTGACGTTGCGAACGCCGCTCTACGCCGTGCGCAATTGAGCACGATCCCGGAAGAGGATCATGCTCAAATGAAACGAAGCCCCTGCTAGTCCGGCACCGGCACGTCGAACGTGTTGAGCGTGACCGAGACCATGCAATAGACGCCGACCAGATAGGACAGCTCGGCCGCACCGTGTTCGCCGAACTCCTTCACCGCCGCACGATAGGTCAGCTCCGGCAGCACGCCACCGCTGACCAGGGCCGAGGCCATGTCATAGGCGACCGCCTCCTGCCTGGTCAGATCGACAGGCCGCTGTCCGGCGACGATGGTCGCCAGCTTCTCGTCGGACAGACCGCGCTGCTCGGCGACCAGAACGTGGGCATAGAGCTCGTAACCGGACCGGAAATGCGAGCCGGTGACGAGGATCGCGACCTCACGCACCGGAGCGGGCAGCAGCGGGTTCGACGCGACCGCCTTGACCAGCTCCCACACCGGCCCGCCGAAGCGCGGCTCGCGGATCCAGGGGTTCCAGGGCCCGAGCAGCGCGCCGTCGTCGCGCATGTTCACAAAACCCTTGAAATGGTCGGTGATGCCGGCTCGCATGTCGTCATAGAGCGGCTTCTGTTCGTCGGTCAGATCCTTGGGATCGAGAATGGGAAGGCGCACGATGGGATCTCCTCGTTGAGACCACAACCGTCACCTGCATGCGTGCGCGGGGCAAGTGAAGTTGCCGTGACGGTCGTGCCAATTTGAAAAACGGCAGGAAGACGCTGCTATGACGCGGCGGGGCTTCGCACGCCCTGCGGATTGAAGACATCGTCGACATCGAGCCTCAGCGGCTCGCCTGTCGCGAGGAACGACGACAAGGCCGCCTCGTAAGGCGCCGGATCGAGTCCGCGCGCCTTCAGCCATGCGGGCTCGTAACAGGTCTGCCGGTAGCGCTCGCCGGAATCGCAGATCAGCGTCACCAGCGACCCTGTCGCGTTCGCCTGACGCATTTCCGAGGCGAGCCGGCACAGCGCCAGGAAGTTGGTGCCGGTGGAGCCGCCGACCGCGCGGCGCAGCCGGCGCGACAGCACGTTCATCGCCGCGATCGTCGCCGCATCCGGGATCTTCATCATGCGATCGACCACACCCGGCACGAAGGACGGCTCGCAGCGCGGCCGGCCGACACCCTCGATCAGTGACGGGCGGTCGCAGACATGGGAGCGGTCCTGCGAGCGGAAGCAGTCGAAGAAGGCGGAATGTTCGACATCGGCGACGCATAGCCGCGTCGGATACTGCCGATAGCGCAGATAGCGCCCGATGGTGGCCGAGGTGCCGCCGGTGCCGGCGCCCATCACGATCCAGTCCGGCAGCGGGCGCGGCTCGCCCTGCAATTGCGTGAAGATGGACTCGGCGATGTTGTTGTTGCCGCGCCAGTCGGTGGCGCGCTCGGCGAAGGTGAACTGATCCATGTAGTGGCCGTTCAGACGGGCGGCGAGCGCCGCGGCGTCCGCATAGAGCGCGCGACCGTCGTCGATCAAATGGCAGTTGCCGCCATAATGCTCGATCGCGGCGATCTTCTCCGCCGAGGTCGTCCGCGGCATCACGGCGTAGAAGGGCACGCCGATCATCTGCGCGAAATAGGCTTCCGACACCGCCGTCGATCCCGACGATGCCTCGACGACGGGCGTGCCTTCGCCAATGTGGCCGTTGCAGAGCGCATAGAGGAACAGCGATCGCGCGAGACGATGCTTCAGGCTGCCGGTCGGATGCGTGGACTCGTCCTTGAGATAGATGTCGATGCCGGAGAGCGCCGGCACGATCAACCGGATCAGATGCGTGTCGGCGGTGCGGCACTGGTCGGCCTCGATCGCAGCCACGGCCTCGTCGACCCAGCCGCGCCGATAGCTCGGCCCGGCCGGATTGTACTGGCGGAAGGGAAATGTCTGCATCGGATGAACCTCTCATGATGCGGATCGCGCATCAAGTGCGCAGGATTCTGTTTTGACGCGTTTTATGGCGCGAACCGGCTTCCACTTCGCTGGAAAACGCTTCTGCTCAAAACTCCAGCGGCGCGTTGTCGACGACTTCCTTCATCACGAAGAAAGTTCGGGTCTGGCGCACGCCGGGCAGCGCGATGAGCTGCTCGCCATGGATGCGGTTGAAATCCTCCATGTCGCCGACGCGGATCTTGAGGAAGTAGTCGAAGTCGCCGGCGACCAGGTGGCAGTCGAGCACGAATTTCAACTTCGCGATGGCCTTTTCGAAGGTGGCAAAACTCTCAGGCGTCGAGCGGTCGAGCACGACGCCGACCATCACCAGCGTGCCCTTTGCCAGCTTCTTCGGCGCCACCATGGCGCGCACGCTGGCAATGAAGCCGTCCGCGAACAGGCGCTGGGTGCGGCGATGGCAGGTGGCGGGGCTGATCGCGACCGTCTCGGCCAGCTCGGCATTGCTGAGCCGGCCGTTATTTTGCAGCAATCTCAGTATCTTAAGGTCGATGCGGTCAAGTCGGGCGGCCACGGAAGAAGCTTTCATTCGTAGCGGACAATTTGGAAGAAATCTGGCCTATTGAGCCAATCGACGCAAGAGATAGCCAGTACTGACCCAATATTCGAGAGCACATTTTTCCAAGGCGATGCTAGCTCCGTTCCTCAGACGCCACCGCCAAATCGGGATAACCCATGATGCTGGAAAAATTCGCGCGCTACCCGCTGACCTTCGGCCCGACGCCGATCGAGAAGCTGGAGCGACTGTCAAAACACCTCGGCGGCAATGTCGAGATCTATGCCAAGCGCGAGGATTGCAATTCCGGCCTCGCCTATGGCGGCAACAAGTTGCGCAAGCTCGAATACATCATTCCCGATGCGATCGCCTCCAACGCCGACACGCTGGTCTCGATCGGCGGCGTGCAGTCCAACCACACCCGCATGATCGCCGCGGTCGCGGCCAAGATCGGCATGAAGTGCCGCCTCGTGCAGGAAGCCTGGGTGCCGCACGAGGACGCGGTCTATGACCGCGTCGGCAACATCATGCTCTCGCGCATCATGGGCGCCGACGTGCGCCTGGTCGACGACGGCTTCGACATCGGCATTCGCAAGAGCTGGGAGCAGGCGATCGAGGAGGTGAAGGCGGCGGGCGGCAAGCCTTATGCGATTCCCGCCGGCGGCTCCGTGCACAAATATGGCGGGCTCGGCTATGTCGGCTTCGCGGAGGAGGTGCGCAAGCAGGAGGCCGAGCTCGGCTTCAAGTTCGACTACATCATCGTCTGCACCGTCACCGGCTCAACCCATGCCGGCATGCTGGTCGGCTTCGCCGCCGATGGCCGCGCCCGCAAGGTGATCGGCATCGACGCGTCCTTTACGCCGGCCCAGACCAAGGCGCAGGTGCTCGAGATCGCGCAGAACACCGCTGAGCTCGTCGAACTCGGCAAGGACCTCGTCACTGATGACGTCGTGCTGATCGAGGACTACGCATATCCCGCCTATGGCGTGCCGTCGGAAGAGACCAAGGAGGCGATCCGCCTCACCGCGCGCCTCGAAGGCATGATCACCGACCCCGTCTACGAGGGCAAGTCGATGCAGGGCCTGATCGACCTCGCGAAGAAGGGCTATTTCGAGAAGGGTGCGAAGATCCTCTACGCCCATCTCGGCGGTGCCCCCGCGCTGAATGGATACGCGTATGCGTTCAGGAATGGGTGAGTGAGGGCATAGCCCTCGCCTTGTACACAGCTATCGTCCCGGACAAGCGCAGCGCAGATCCGGGACCCATACGCCGCAGCAATAGTTTTGCGAAGGCTCGTGGTTGCCAGCGTGACGCAGCGACCTCGTCCTGTGATTATGGATCCCGGATCTGCGCGCGCTTTGGGCGCGCTTGTCCGGGATGACGGCGGAGTTAAAGGCCGCTCCCTACCGCGTCTTGACGATCTGCAGCAGCTCGTCGCCGTAATGCTCGAGCTTCTTGTCGCCGATGCCGGGCACGTTGCGGAGCTCGTCGAGTGTCGTCGGCCAGGCCCGGACGATGCCGTCGATAGTGGCATCGTGCAGCACCACATAGGCCGGCACGCCGCGCTCGCGCGCGACCTCCGAACGCCACGAGCGCAGCCGCGCGCGCAGTTCGGGATCGACATCGCCTGGCGCGGCGCTGGCGGCGGGCGCAAGGTCGCCGCGGCGGGACTTGCCGCGGCTCGCGCGAATGCGCGTGCCGGGCGCCTCCTCGCGCAACCACACTTCGGTTTCGCCGCGCAGCACGCCGCGCGCAGTCTCGGTCAGCTTCAGCGCACCGAACGCTTCGCTGTCGCTCTGCAAATGGCCCATCGCCACCAACTGCCGCAGCACGGTGCGCCACTGCTTCTCGTTGAGCTCGCGCCCGATGCCGAACACGGACAATTTGTCGTGGCCGAACTGCGTCACCTTCTCGGTCAGGCGCCCGACCAGCACGTCGATCAAGTGCATCGCGCCAAAACGCTGCCCGGTGCGATAGACGCAGGACAACAGCTTCTGCGCCAGCACCTTGCCGTCGCGCATCCTGGGCGGCGTCAGGCAATTGTCGCAATTGCCGCAGCTCTCACCCATCACGATCTCGCCGAAATAGGCGAGCAGCCGCCGGCGCCGGCAATGCGGCGTCTCGGCAAGGCCGACCAGCGCATCGAGCTTGCCGATCGAGACCCGCTTGAATTCGTCGGAGGCGCTGGACTCGTCGATCATGCGGCGCTGCTGCACGATGTCGGAGAGCCCATAGGCCATCCAGGCCGTGGACGGCTTGCCGTCGCGGCCGGCGCGCCCCGTCTCCTGGTAGTAGGCCTCGATGCTCTTGGGCAGATCGAGATGGGCGACGAAGCGCACGTCGGGCTTGTCGATGCCCATGCCGAACGCCACGGTCGCGACGATGACGATGCCGTCCTCGTTGAGAAAGCGGTCCTGGTTGCGCGAGCGCACGCTGCCGTCGAGCCCGGCATGGTAGGGCAGCGCCGCAATGCCGGCGTCCTGAAGCGCGGCGGCGACCTCCTCGACGCGGTTGCGCGACAGGCAATAGACCACGCCGGCATCGCTCGTGTGGCGCTCGCGGATCAACTCCTTCAACTGCGACACCGCGCTGCGCTTGTCGACGATCTCGTAGCGGATGTTGGGCCGGTCGAAGCTCGAGACGAATTGCGGCGCGCCCGTAAGCTGAAGCCGCTCGACGATTTCCTTGCGCGTCAGCTCGTCGGCAGTCGCGGTCAGCGCGATGCGCGGCACGTCGGGAAACCGCTCGGCGATGATGGAGAGGCCGACATATTCGGGACGGAAGTCATGCCCCCATTGCGAGACGCAATGCGCCTCGTCGATCGCAAACAGCGCCACCTGCGCCTGCGCCAGCAGCGACAGGCAACGCGGCGTGACCAGGCGTTCCGGCGCGACATAGAGCAGGTCGAGATCGCCCGCGAGAAGGCGTCGCTCGATGTCGGATGCCTCCTGCGGCGTCAGCGACGAGTTCAGCGCGGCGGCATTGACGCCGGCCTCGATCAGCCCGGCAACCTGGTCACGCATCAGCGCGATCAGTGGCGACACCACGATGCCGCAGCCTTCGCGTAGCAAGGACGGAAGCTGATAGCACAGCGACTTGCCGCCGCCGGTCGGCATCAGCACGAGGCAATTGCCGCCCTCGGTGACATGCCGGATGATCTCGCCCTGCGCTCCGCGAAAACCCGGCAGGCCGAACACCGAATGCAGCACCGACAGCGCGTCGCGGCCGTTGGCCGGCGCAGAGAGCGGAGCGGTGGAGGGAGCGGACATGCGGAACAGATCAGGCCGTGAGATTCGTCACAACGCCAGTCGCATGCCGGCGCGAGCGTGGCAAGACTGTTTGCGGGGCAGGCGCTTCTCTTCCCCTCTCCCCTTGCGGGAGAGGTGGCTCGCCGCGATAGCGGCGAGACGGGTGAGGGGTATCTATCCTCGGATTCGATGGAGCTTGTTCTGCGGAGACATACCCCTCATCCGGCGCTTCGCGCCACCTTCTCCCGCAAGGGGAGAAGGAGGGCAGAAGCTACGCTCCGATCCGTCGCAGCGCCTCTGCAACGGTCACGATCGGCATGTTGCGCTTACCAGCGGCCTCCAGCGCGTGACGCATCAGGCGCGGCGTGCAGCCATAGGGGCTTGGCGCATCGGCGACGTCGTGGCCGTAGAAGATCAGCCAGCCGCCGCTTGCGACCGCCTCGTCGAAATAGCGATCGACGCCTGCCGGATCGATCTCGCAATCGACAAGCGGCGAGGCGCGCAGGAACTGGAGATCGATGACGTCGCTGTTGACGCCGGGAAGAATGCCGCGCGCGGAACGGAAGGCTTTCGCAAGTTGCGGCTTGCGCCAGACCGAGGCGAGCCCATAGGGGTAGGCGAAGTTCTCCAGCGTGATCGAGGAATCGATACCGCGGAAATGACTGCGGTTCCGCTCGATCTCGCGAGCCATCGCGGCCTCATCGAGAGTGGCCGAACTCCGGTGCGAGAAGGTGTGGCAGGCAATCTCGTGACCGGTCCGGTGAAGCCGCACGATCGCATCGTTCGACAGACCGTGCCAATGGTCCGACGGCTGATCGATCAAGCTGCCGGCGAGATAGAACGTCCCCCGGCCGCCATGCTGCTCCAGAAGCTCGGCACCCTCGCCTGCGGCGCTATCGGGGGCATCGTCGAAAGTGAAGCTCACCATCGGCGCATGCGCGGGCAATCGGTGCGGCGCGGCATGGAAATGCCGGGCCAGCCGATTGTTCACGCGTCCCTGGAGTGCCGACCACACGCTGCGCTTCCCGTGATTCCCTATTCCTCTACTGAAACATTCGTGCGCAGGTTGAGGCAAGCCTAACGCCTGGGTAATCCTAACGTGAGACCAAGACCGCTTCCGCTAGCGCGCCGCTACCGACGCGTCGGCGTCCGCGCCGAGATAGCGCAACCAGTTGCGGAATAGCATTGCCGCCGCGTTGCCAGCGCCGATATCGGCGCGCAAGTTCAGCCCGGGCAGCTCGTTGGCGAGTGCCGGATGGCGCTGATGCGCCGCCTTCTTCTCGAAGCGAGCCAGTTTCTCTTCCGTCGCTGCGTCAAAATAGCTCACCGGCAGGCGCGGGTAGGTCTCGCGCTCCCGCGCGAGATAGCGGCCGATGTCGCGCAGATATTCGCGCTGGAGCGACAGCGCGTCATATTCGGGGTGGCCCTGAAAGAACACGAAGCGGCTGGCATATTGGCGGACGAAGACGTCGACGCCGGCTTGGGCCGAGCGTGTCAGCACCTGATAGCCCGACTGCACGAGGTCGCTCTCGACGATCTCGTTCAGGCGTGAATGCGAGACCTTGAGCGGCGCAGGCGCAGCACGGGTCAACCCATCGCGGGTCACGACGTCGCAATCGAAAATGCCGTGACATTTGGCCGGCAGCCGCCGCCGTTCGATACCGTCGAGATGCAGCACCGCGGCATGCGCGGCAAGGCACGACCAGATCGTCGAGCGCGTGTTGGTCTTGGCCCAGTCGATGAGGTTCGTGAGGTCCTGCCAGTATGGCTCCTGGTCGAGCGCGGGCGCGATCGGCTCTGCACCGGTCACGATCAATCCGTCAAACTTGCCGCGCTCGAGATCGGAAAAGTCGGAATACTCGCTCTCGACATGCCACTTCGCTTCGGGCGACCGCTTCACGCTGGGAAGCGAGAAGCAGTGGAAGCGGATGCGGTGCGGGCCCGCGGCGGCCTGGAGCAACTTCATGAACTGCCGCTCGGTCGCCTTCAGCGCCGGATCCGGCATGTTGTTGATCAGCCCGATCGTGAGGTCGGCGCCGGCATGGTCGCGCACGAGATCGCCCTCGCCCGGCACCAAGGCCGGGCTCGATACGACTTGATCCCTGTCGATCAGGATCGTCATGGGCGACGCCGCCTACTCCGCGGCCTCGAGCCGCGCCGACGGGCAGGCCTTTTCCAGCGCCTGGTCGATGTCCTCGATGATGTCTGAGGCATGCTCGATGCCGATCGACAGACGGATGGTCTCCGGCAGCACGCCGGCGACGCGTTGCTGCTCCTCCGACATCTGCCGATGGGTCGTCGAGGCCGGATGGCAGGCCAGCGACTTGGCATCACCGATATTGACGAGCCGTGTGATCAGCTTCAGCGCATCATAGAAGGTCTTGCCGGCCTCCATGCCGCCCTTGATGCCGAAGGTGAACAGAGAGGAGGCGTTGCCGTTCAGGTACTTCTGCACCAGCGGATAATGGGGGCTGTCCGGAAAACCGGTGTAGTTGACCCAGGCGACGCGCGGATCGCCGCGGAGGAATTCGGCGACCTTGCGCGCATTCTCGACATGGCGCTCCATGCGCAGCGCCACGGTCTCGATGCCCTGGAGCAGCAGGAAGGCGTTGAACGGCGACAGCACCGAGCCCATGGTGCGCTGATAGACGCTTCGCGCCCGCTCGATGTAAGCGGTGCGGCCGAACCGCTCGGCATAGACCAGACCGTGATAGGAGGCATCCGGCTTGTTGTAGGCCGGGAAGCGCTCGGCATGCTTGGCCCAGGGGAAATTTCCGGAATCGACAATGGCGCCGCCGAGCGTGGTGCCGTGACCGCCAAGGAACTTGGTCAGCGAATGCACGGCGATGTCGGCACCGTAGTCGAACGGTTTGAGCAGGATCGGGGTTGCGACAGTGTTGTCGACGATCAGCGGCACGCCATGCGCATGAGCCATCTTCGCCAGCGCCTCGATGTCGCAGACATTGCCGGCGGGATTGCCGATGGTCTCGGCAAAGACGGCCCGGGTGTTCTCATCGATCAGCTTCTCGATCGCCTCAGGCCTGTCGCTCTCGGCGAAACGGCCGGTGATGCCTTGGCGCGGCAGGATGTGCGAGAGCAGCGTGTGCGTGGTGCCATAAAGCTGCGGCACCGAAACGATGTTGCCGCCGTGATCGGCGACGTTGACGAAGGCGAAATGCAGCGCGGCCTGCCCGGTCGCGACCGCAAGCGCGCCGACGCCGCCTTCGAGCTGGGCGATGCGCTTCTCCAGAACCGCACTGGTCGGATTGGCGATGCGGCTGTAGCGGAAGCCTTCGGTCTCGAGATTGAACAGGGCGGCGCCATGATCGGCGCTGTCGAAGGCGTAGGCCGCGGTCTGGTAGATCGGCACGGCAACCGCGTGCGTGGTCGCTTCGGGCTCGTAACCGGCGTGAATAGCGATCGTCTCGTTGCGCATTATGCCACCTCCGCGTGGGGCGGGCCGCACTTATTGGCCTAGAATGAGGCATGTGCGTTGTCCGCCGTCCTCGTGTTAGAGGCGGGCGGTAAAGCGGACAATAATTCGTATAGAGATCGAGGAAGTAACCCTAACGCCTGCTGGCGAATTGGCAGTGATCCCGGTTAAATTCGATTAACCGATCACGCCGTGTCTTGCTCGGCGTCACCCAACTCGCCGCTGCACGGCGAGCACCCCTCGCCCACACGCGGAGAGGGGTGCATCGTCAATGTGGCGGTGTTGCTTAGGCCTAAGCCATGTTCTCCCAGAGGCGGTGGGTGAGCACGCCGGCACGCTTCTCGATCGCGGCGGCGGCATCGAGTGCGAGGTCCTCGCGGTAACGGCCGGCGATGAGCTGCACGCCGATCGGCTTGCCGTCATGCAGCGCCACCGGCACCACCGCGCCGGGCAGGCCCAGCACGTTGATGGCGGAGATGAAGCGGATCTCGCCCCAGAAGATCTCGCGCACGCGCTCGGAACTGACGGTGTCGTCACGCGGGCCCGGCGTCGGCTTCACCGTGGTCGGCGCCAGCACGACCGGATATTCCTCGAAGAACAATTGCCAGGCGCGGATGTGGCCGCTGCGCGCGGCAGTCGCCTGCATCCAGGCTTTGAGATCGAGCACGTTGGCCTTGGCCTTCATGCCCCCCCAGGCTTTGTGGAAATCCTCGGACGTGACCTTCAGCATGCCGGCCTCCTGCATCACCACGGTCTCGTTGGTGATGATGTCGCACCAGGTCTGCCAGACGCCGTTGATGTCGGGCACCTCGACCTCGCTGACGCGATAGCCGGAACGCTCGAGATGGTCGGCGGCCTGGCGCAGCGCCGCGGCGACGGAGGGATCGACGTCCATGTCCTCGGGGATCTTCGCCAGCGCGACCTTGATCGGCCCCTTCGGCTTGGGTCCGATCAGCGGTGCCGGCACCCACCAGGGGTCGCGCGGATCGCGCTGGCTCATCGCCTCCAGCGCGAGGCGAACGTCGGCGACATGGCGGGCGAGCGGCCCCTGCGCCGACATCAGATGCGCCAGCATCGGCCGCTCCGCCGTTGCGCTTCCGTTGAAGGCGGGGATGCGGCCCTGCGTCGGCTTGATGGTGGCGACGCCGTTGCAATGCGCCGGCCAGCGCAGCGAGCCGCCGATATCGTTGCCATGGGCGATGGTGCCGATGCCTGCCGCGACCGCCGAACCCGCACCGCCCGAGGAGCCGCCGCAGGTGATATCAGGATCCCAGGGGTTCAGCGTCAGCCCGTGCAGGGGATTGTCGGTGAAGCCGCGGAAGGAGAATTCCGGGGTGTTGGTGAGACCAAGGACGATGGCGCCGGCCTTCCTGAGGTTGCGGACAACAGGCGCATCCGACGGCGCGATGAGACCCTTGTTGGCGGGAACGCCGTTGAAGTTGGGCCGGCCTTCATAGTCAACATTCTCCTTGATGGTGATGGGCACACCGTGCAGGAGGCCGAGCTCGCCGCCCTTGGCGCGCTGCTTGTCGGCGGCGTGCGCGGCCGCAAGCGCTTCTTCCGAGAGATCCACGACAACCGCATTGAGTCCCGGATTGACGGTGCGCATCCGCTCGAGATGCGTTTCCACGACCTCGACCGCGGAGATTGCGCCGGAGCGGATCGCGGCCGCGGTATCGACCGCGGACCATTGCCAGGCCGGTCCCCTGGGCCGACGCGCGGTGGCTGATTTGCGCGCGGCGACCTTCTTGGCTGGCTTGATCGTTTTCGCAGCGACGCCCTTTCGGGCTGGGGTCTTTTTGCTCGAAGTCTTCTTGCTCGATGCCTTCTTGCTCGTCTTCGTTGCCGCTTTCCTGGAAGCACTTTTCTTCTTGGTTGCCGTTTTCTTCGCCACGTCGCATCTCCTGAAATTGTGCGGCGGAGGTTACGGACGAGGATGAGGCGTGTACAGCCGCGTTTCTGCATGGCGCATTGCGACGGTACACCGATGCGACGAATTGCTTGCGTCTCCTGGACTACACCGGCGGCGGATTCAGCCGGGCAAAACCCTGCTGGATGCGATAGGGATAGTAGGGATAGGGCGGCATCACCGCGCTGGCCTCGTCGAGACGCTTGATCTGATCCGCGCTCAGCGGCCATCCCACTGCGCCGAGATTGTCGCGCAGCTGCGCTTCGTCGCGGGCGCCGATGATGACGGAGGCGATGGTGGGACGGCTCAGCAGCCAGGCGATCGCGACCTGGGGCACGGTGCGGCCGGTCTCCATCGCGATCGCGTCCAGCACGTCGACGACGGCGTAGAGCGTCTCGTCGCGCACCGGCGGACCGAACTGTGCGGTCGCGTGCAGGCGGCTGTTCGGCGGCAGCGGCTGGCCGCGCCGGATCTTTCCGGTAAGGCGGCCCCAGCCGAGCGGACTCCAGACCAGCGCCCCCACCCCCTGGTCGCGCGCGAGCGGCATCAGCTCCCACTCGTAGTCGCGGCCGAGCAGCGAGTAGTAGACCTGATGCGCGACATAGCGCGGCCAGCCATGCCGGTCCGCAATGGCGAGCGACTTCATCAACTGCCAGCCGGCGAAATTGGAGACGCCGACATAGCGCAGCTTGCCCGCGCGCACGAGCATGTCGAGCGTCGACAGCACCTCCTCGATCGGGGTGAAGGCGTCGAAAGCGTGGAGCTGGAGCAGGTCGATGTGGTCAGTGCCAAGCCGGCGCAGCGCCGCATCGACCGAGGTCAGGAGCCGCTGCCGCGACGAGCCCGCATCGTGCGGCCCCTCGCCCATCGGCAGGCTCATCTTGGTGGAGATCAGCACCTTGTCGCGCCGGCCCCTGATCGCAGCACCGAGAATCTCCTCGGACGCGCCGTTCGAATAGACGTCAGCACTGTCGAACAGATTGACGCCGGCATCGAGGCAGATGTCGATCAGCCTGCGCGCCTCGTCCGCATCGCTGCGGCCCCAGGCCGAGAACAGGGGGCCCTGACCGCCGAAGGTGCCGGTGCCGAAGCTGAGCACAGGGACCCTGAGTCCGGAGGCCCCGAGATTGCGGTATTCCATTGCGGATCTCCTTCGCTATTCCGCCGGACACGCCGCGGCGGCGACCGGCGCGCGATCGAGCCGAAGGCTCCACAGCGCCAGCGCGAGGCCGATCGCTGTGATGCCGGCCGCGACCAGCGGCAGCGCGGGAAGCCCGAATCCGCGGTCGATAGTGACGCCGCCGGCCCAGGCGCCGAGCGCGTTGCCGAGATTGAACGCGGCGATGTTGAGGCTGGAGGCGAGCGTGCGGCCGCTGGGGCCGGCTGCCTCCAGCACACGAAGCTGGAGCGGGGCGACGGTTGCGAAGGCGGCGATGCCGAGCAGCAGGATCAGCGCGATGGAAAGGATCTTGATCGATAGCACGGCTGCCAGCCCGAGCAGCACGATCGCAAGCGCGGCCAGCGTGCCGGTCAGGGCCCGTGCCAGGCCGCGGTCCGCGAGCTTGCCGCCGGCAACGTTGCCGATCGCGAGCCCGACGCCGAACACCAGCAGGATCGGCGAGACGGCAGCCTCCGAGAAACCGGTGAAACGCGTCAGGATCGGCTGGATATAGGTGAAGACGACGAACAGGCCGGCGAAGCCGAACACGGTCATGGCGAGGCCGAGCAGCACCTGCGGACGACCGAGCACGGCGACCTCTTCGGCGAGCGAGATCGGCTTGTCGCCACTGCCGACATGGCCAGGCACGAGCGCGGCGACCACCGCGAACGCGATCACGCCGATGACCGTCACGGCCCAGAACGCGGCGCGCCAGCCGAGCATCAGGCCGAACCACGCGCCGAAGGGCACGCCCAGGAGCGTGGCGACCGTCAGGCCGATGAACATGGTGGCGATCGCGGAGGCACGCTTGTCCTCGGCGACGAGGCTGGTGGCCACGACCGAGCCGACACCGAAGAACGTGCCGTGGGCGAGCGAGGTCAGCACGCGCGCAGCCATCAGCAGTTCGTAATTCGGGGCCAGCGCGCAAGCCGCATTGCCCAGCGTGAAGATCGCCATCAGCGCGAGCAGCACTGTTTTCCGTGGCATCCGCCGCGTCGCCAGCGTCAGCACCGGCGCACCGACGAACACGCCGAGCGCATAGCCCGATATCAGCAGGCCGGCGACCGGCACGGAAACATGCATGTCGGCGGCGACCTGGAGCAAGAGGCCCATGATGATGAATTCGGTGGTGCCGATGCCGAAGGCACCGGCGGTGAGCGCGAGGACGGCGGGAGGCATGCGTGGCTCCGATGGATGAGACGAAGCCCCGCAGATAGCGGCATGGCCGCAAAACCATTAGAATGTCGGCAATCCAATCATTTGTGACGTGAATTCAACATGGCCCGTTTTGACACCAACCGCTCCGCCGAGATGGAGGTTTTCGTCCGCGTGGTCGATCTCGGCGGCTTCACCCAGGCCGCGCGAAAGCTGCGCCTGACGCCGTCGGGCGTCAGCAAGCTGATGTCGCGGCTGGAGGCGCGGCTCGGCGCGCGACTCGTCAACCGCACCACGCGCAAGCTGACGCTGACCGAGGAGGGCCGGGCCTTCTACGAGCGGGCGGTGCGCATCCTCGCCGAAATGGAGGAGGCCGAGCGCGAGGCCGCCTCGGGCGCGGCGCCGCGCGGCCGCCTCACGGTCAATTGCAACATTCCCTTCGGCATGCTGCATGTGGTGCCGTTGATCCCGCGCTTCCTGGAACGGCATCCCGACGTCACGCTCGATCTCGTGCTGACCGACACGCTGATTGACCTGATGCAGGAGCGCGCCGACGTCGCCATCCGCGTCGGCCCGCTGCGGGCCTCGCGTCTCGTGGCGCGAAAGCTCGGCAGCAGCCGCATGGTCGTGGTCGGCGCGCCGGATTACCTCGCCCGTTGCGGCACGCCGAAAGCGCCGGCGGACCTTGCCGATCACCGTGGCATCGGCTGGACTTTTCCGCGCAGCATCCGCGGTTGGCCGTTCAGGCGCGGGGATCACACCGAGGAGGCCGTGCCCACGCCCGTCGCGCGCGCCAGCGACGGCGAGGCCGCCCGCCGCCTTGCGCTGGGCGGCGTCGGGCTTGCCCGGCTCGCCCTCTTCCACATCGGCCCCGACATCGAATCCGGCCGCCTCGTCCCGGTGCTGCAAGGCTACAATCCCGGCGACCGCGAAGACATCCACGCCGTCTATGTCGGCCACACCGCACCACTGCCCGCGCGTGTGCGCGCGTTCATCGATTTCCTGGCCAAGCACGTGCGGGTGAGCGATCCGGCGTTGAAGCGGGCGGGTGATGGAAGGTGGAGATTGGTGTGATGAGGCTGGCGAAGGGAGCGTCAATCGACTGCGCTGAAATGAGCCGAACGTTCCAGCTCCGGCGCTGCTGAGGTGCGGCCGAAATCACGAAGCCGTGGTCACCGGCTTCGTCCGCGCTGCCAATGCGACGCTCAGCCGTTCGAGCACCACGAAGAACGGCGGCACGAAGAGCACGGCGAGGAAGGTCGAAGCCAACATGCCGCTCACGACCGCCAGCCCGATCGAAACACGGGCGCCGGCACCTGCCCCGGTGGCGAACACCAGCGGGAGCATGCCGAATATGAAGGCGCACGAGGTCATCAGGATCGGGCGCAGGCGCAGCCGCGCCGCTTCGATCGCCGCCTCGGCGACCTCCATGCCCTCGGCCCGCTTCTCGCGCGCATATTCGACCACCAGGATGGCGTTCTTGGCAGCGAGCGCGATCAGCAGGACGATGCCGATCTGGGTGTAGAGGTTGTTCGGCATGCCCGTCGCATCGAGCGCGATGACCGTGCCGAGCAGCGCGAGCGGCACGGCGAGGATCACCGCGAGCGGCTGCAGCCAGCTCTCGTATTGACCGGCGAGGATGAAATAGACGAGCACCAATGCAATGAGGAAGACGCGATAGATCTGGTTGCCGACGATCTGCTCCTGATAGGACATGCCGGTCCAGGCGGTCCCCATGCCGGGCGGCAGCGACTTGGCCGCGACCTCGCTCATCAGCGACATCGCCTCTCCGGAACTGAAGCCGGTAGCCGGACTGCCGGTGACGGTCGCCGCGGGATAGAGATTGTACAGCGTGATCAGCGGCGGGCCGACCTCATCCTTGATGGCGGCGACCGTGCCCAAGGGCACCATCCGGCCATCGGCACCCTTGACCTTCAGCTTGAGGATGTCGTCGGGCTGGAGCCGGAACGCGGCATCCGCCTGGACGTAGACCTTGAACACGTAATTGTACTTGGTAAACTGGTTGACGTAGGTCGACCCCATATAGGTCTCCAGCGCCGAGAAGACCTGGCCGACGGTGATGCCGATGGCCTCGGCCTTGATGCGGTCCACCACCAGACGGAATTGCTTGACCGTCCCCTTGAAGTTCGGCGCGACATGGGCAAGCCCGGTCTGCGTCGACGCATTGGCGGCGAGCTGGTCGACGGCGTTCTGCAACGCCACGAAATCGGAGCTGCCGTCCTTGATCTGCACCATCATCGTGAACCCGCTGGCATTGCCGATGCCCTGGATCGGCGGCGGCAGCATGATCAGCGCCGTCGCGCTGTCCATGCCGTCGAGGGCGGCCCGGGCATTGGCCGCGATGCTGCCGATGCCAAGATCGGCCGTCTTCCGGTCGTCCCAGGGCTTGAGCACCACGTAGAGCATGCCGGCGTTATACAGCGTCGCGTTATTGTCGAGCGGCGAGATGCCGGACACCGCAATCACGTCCTCGACGCCGGGGACCGCCTGCACGAGCTTTACCGCCTCCGCGACGGCAGTCTCCGTCCGGTGCGCGGAAGCCGCGTCGGGCAGCTTGAGACTGACGACGAAATAGCCCTGATCCTCGTCCGGCAGGAAGCCGGTCGGCACCGTCGAGAGGCTGTAGAACGCAACGCCGATCAAGGCGATGCCGAGCAGTGCAACCGGAACGCTCAGGGCGACGATGCGGCTGATCAGCGCCGTGTACAGCATCTCGGCGCGCCCGTAGACGGCGTTGAAGGCGCGCGCGGCGACGTTGCGCTCCTGCGGCGGCACCGATGGCCGCAGCCACAACGCGCATTGCGTCGGTTTCAGCGTCACGGCGTTTATCGCGGAGATGACTGCGGTCGCGGCGATCACGAGCGCGAACTGCTGATACATCTTTCCGGTCAGTCCGGACAAGGTCGCCGCCGGCAGGAACACCGCCATCAGCACCAGGGTGATGCCGATCACGGGGCCGAACAGCTCGGACATCGCCTTCACGGCAGCTTCGCGGCTGGACATGCCGCCATCCAGATGACGCGCCACGCCCTCGACGATCACGATGGCGTCGTCCACCACGATGCCGATGGCAAGAACCAGCGCGAACAGGCTCGTCGTATTGACGGTGAAGCCGAGCAGCGACATCGCGCCGAACGCGCCGATGATGGTCACCGGCACCGTCGTCGCCGGCACCAGCATCGCCCGCCAATCCTGCAGGAACGCGAGGATCACGATCAGCACAAGGCCGGCGGCGATCACCAGTGTCTCGTAGACTTCGCGGACCGAAGCGGTGATGAACTTGGTGCTGTCGAACGAGACCTTGTAGGCGAGCCCGGACGGGAACGATTTCGACAGCTCGTCCATCTTGCTCTTGACGCTCTCGGCAACCGTCAGGGCGTTGGCGCCGGACAGCTGCGAGACCGCTATCGCCGCCGACGGCCGGCCGTTCAGCGTCGCGGTCTGGCCGTAGGACGCAGCGCCGAGCTCGATCCGGCCGACGTCGCGGATGCGGACAATCCTGCCGCCCTCGCCGCTCGCCACCTTGACCACGATGTTCTCGAACTCCGCCGCCTCGGAAAACCGGCCGGTGACATTGAGCACGTATTGGAAGTTGACGGTGTCCGGCGTCGGCGGCGCGCCGACGAGGCCGGCGGTCACCTCGTTGCTCTGCTGCTGGATCGCCGAAGTCACATCGCTCGGGGTCAGGCCGAACGCCTGCAGGCGGCCGGGATCGAGCCAGATGCGCATGGCGTAGGCTCCCGACCCCAGCACCGTGACGTTGCCGACGCCGGGCACGCGCGCCAGCTCGTTCTGGAGGTGGATGGTGGCGTAGTTGGCGAGGAACAGGTTGTCGTAGCGGCCCTCGGGAGAATAGAGATTGATGAACTGAAGAATCGAGGTCTGCTTCTTCTGGACATTCAATCCCTGCGTCGAGACCGCGCTGGGCAGTTGCGCGCTCGCCAGCGAGACCCGGTTCTGCACCAGAACCTGCGCCGTGTCCGGATCCGTGCCGATGTCGAAGGTGACGACAAGACTATAGCTGCCGTCGCTCGCGCTGGTCGACTGCATGTAGATCATGTGGTCGACGCCATTGACCTGCTGCTCGACGGGAAGGGCGACCGTATCCATCACTGTGCGCGCGCTGGCGCCGGGATAGGTCGCCGTCACCGATACGGTCGGCGGCACCACATTCGGATATTGCGACACCGGCAGGCTCGCCAACGCCAGCGCGCCGACCAGGACGATGAGGAACGCCAGCGTGTTCGAGAGCACCGGCCGTTCGATGAAGAAGCGCGAGAACATGAGAGCCTTGTGTGTGCCGGTGGCCTATTGCGAGCTTCGTCCCGACCCCGCCGCCGGGACCGGAGAGGCAGGTGCGGGCGTCGAGCCTTGGCCGGCGGCGGCCATTGTGCCCGCGACGGGATCGACCGTGTTGCCGGCGACCGCGCGCTGGATCGATCCGATCACGACCTTGTCGTCGGCCTTGAGCCCGCCGGTGATGACGCGAAGCTGGCCTTCCACCGGACCGGTCGTCACCTGACGCTGGGCAACCACCTTGTCCTCGCCGACCACCATCACGTAGCTGCCGGCCTGGTTCGACATCACAGCGGTGTCATTGACGAGCAGCGCGTTCTCGATCTTGCCGACCGGAACACGGACACGCACGAACAGGCCGGGCACCAGCGCGATATCTTTGTTCTCGAACACCCCTCGCAATTGCAGCGTGCCGGTATTGGGGTCGAGCTGCGGGGCGATGTAATCGATTTTGCCTTTGTACTGAAATGCGGCATCCGCGGCGAGAGCCACCTCGACCGATCGCTCCTCGGCCTTCTCGCGCAGGTCCCTGAGCGTCTTGCCCTGCTTGGCAAGGGCGTCACGCATGTCGATCTGCTGCTGCTCGGAGATGTTGAAATAGACGTGGATCGGATTGACCTGAAGGACCGTAGCGAGCTTGGTCGGACCGGACTGGCCGACCAGCGAACCGACCTCGGCAAGGTGCCGAGTAACCACTCCGTCGAAGGGCGCGCGCACCGTGGTGTAGCCGAGTGATGTCTGCGCGAGCCTGAGACTGGCTTCGTTGGCGGCGAGCTGGGCGGTCGCCATCTCGTAGTTCATCGTCGCCTCGTCGACCGCACGCTGGGTGGAAACGTCCTTCTGACCCAGCGTGACCTGCCGATCGTACTCCCGCTTGCTATTCACCTGCTTGGCTTTTGCGCTCTCCACCTGCGCCTGCTGCAGATCGAACTGCGCCTGGTACTGATCCCGCTCGATCTCGAACAGCACGCGGTCCTTCCTGACCGCTTCGCCATCGCGATAGCCGATCGCCGTCAGGAAGCCCTGAACGCGGGCCTCCACGTCGACGGCGGCGAGCGGCGCGGTGTTGCCGGTGAACTCGGCGTAGAGGGTGACCGGCCGCTGGATCGGGCTTGCCACCGCCACCTTTGCCGGCGGCGGCGCGGCATACCGGTTTTTCTCGTTACAGCCGGACAGGGCCGGCATGGCGCAAACCAGGCCCGCCAAAACCGCCAAGCGAGCCGGCCGGCCGGCAAAACCACGCCCCGTTAGTACCAACATCTCCATCTCTGCCATCCCCCGCCACGCGAACCATCCATGTCGGCCGCGGTCTGTCTCGTCTGCATATCCATCGCCCCGGTGCTGCGCTCTGCATCCGGCGCACCGCCCGCCGTCGTTCCAAAAACGCGCGGACATCGCCTGCGTCGGGGCTCACGGGCATGAGCGCTGATCAGCGCAGCCATCGTTTGGGCCGCACCTCGCACGATCGCAACATCATCTCACCGGCGCCGGCGGCCACGGAGTTGGCCAGCAGCCCACCGGCATGGCGCTCATGAATGTCTCTTTGATGCCCCCTTGGCGCGTTGCGGCAGCTGCAGCATTGCCAATGCGGATCAAGTTACCGCGCCGGCGCAGATCGAGAATCAATCGATTGGCCCAGCTATATACAGAAAAATCAGGGCCGGGGCATTTCCCGCGGAAGGTGTTTGTGATGCAGAGATTGCAGCCGGTCGCCGCAAAGGCGTCATTGGCAGCGTCGCCGCTTCGCAAGACAATGCAGCCTTACGATCGCACCTTCATCAAAAGTGCAAATGTACTGTTGCTGATCGCCAGTCACTCATCCGCCCTTTGCACGCTTCGCCGCAGACGCCGGAGATAGACAAACTTGAATCGCGGATGATCGCCCGGACCTCTATCTGCACCCATTCACGCAAGCGCCTAACCCGGAAAGGCCGATCTTGTCCTCGTCGTGCGAAACGTCATGCCCAGCGATGTCGGTCCCAGGCGCGCGTGGCAGCGGAACAAGAACTTCGCTTGCACCATGGGGTCACGACGTCATGGTGGACTTGCCACGTGAGCTTGACGGCGAGCTTCTTGGGGACAGTCAGCTGGCGCGGCGGACCGACTCCATCGGTCGTACGAATCGTCGAAATCGTAAGCCGGCGAACGAAGCGGTCAAATCGCGCCTATGGCGGAGAGAGTGTCAGTCAATCCTCATTGAAAGATCAAGTATTTTCGACCTTCCCAGACCAAAACCCACCGTTTGAGCTACCGCCGGAATGGAATTTCGCCTTCGACAAAAGCCTATCCCGTCCAATGGACGGTCATCGACAACAGTGCCACCAAGCGACTAGCGAAAGGCAAATTGCCGTCGCACCGCTCAGCCTGGGGCGTGGGCGTTTGCCCTCCGAAGGCGAAGGCCACACGTTCGAATCGTGTCGGGTACGCCACTTTTGCCATTTCCACTACGCCAACACTAAAATTACCGCCAATCGCCGCCGGACTACGCCCGAGCAAAGAGCGGCAATTAGCCTGCGAGCGAAAAAGCGGAGTAACGACGCCGCGGGGCAGCACTAGCACCGCTGGATTTGGAACCCATTGCAATCTAGATCCGCTTGAGTAGCCGGATCGGGGGACTCATGAGCGAGACCATTTTCAACGTCGCCCTGCCGTTCAAAGACGAACGATGCGACCACGTGCTCTATGTGGCTCACGAGTTCGCTGGCGACGGTGAGGCGCGTCATCATCTCCGGCTATCTCGGATATGCAATTGAGTTCTACGGCTTCCTCTTGTACAGCACAGCTGCTGCATCCAACTTCTTCGATTTGAACCGCGAAATTGCATGCCTTGTCGACCCCCGTGTGATCCTTCCTGAATGAGCACGAATCGCTGAAGTGCAACGTCATCAGTGATCATGAGATCCTGGACGCAGTGCGGGCTCTGCTCCCGTTCGGTCAGAAGAATCCTGGATCTGCCAGCCGGCCGCTCAGAATATCCGGAATACCTCGCCTGGCGCTTCGTTCAATACCCGTGCGACGGGCGTGCGCGGTCGTCAACGACGAGCAACGTCGGAAGCCACCATGTCGGCCCCCTTCATTAATCGTATCAACCCGACGACAAAGACTTGCATAGTTCGTTGCCGCACGTGCACAAAACACACTATTGTGCAAGATTTCGGCAACGTCATACGGCCACGAAGTGGGATTCTTCTGAGTCAGCCTTCGCCCGCCACACCGGAAAGCAATCCCTTTCGTCAGCGAGTTCTGCGGGATTTTCCAACGGCCACGATTCGGTGAGGCAAAAATCCAACCGTCTTTGCAAATCCTCAACATCGAGCCCCACGCCAATGAATACCAGTTCCTGCTTGCGATCGCCGTACCTTGGGTCCCACGAGGCCGCGAGTTGGCTGCGCCAGGCAGGATCCCTAGGCCACAACTTTTGATCGACCGCACACCACCACCAGCTCCTCCCGCTGGTTCGCACGAGAGCACCGCAATGGCTCAGTTCTCCAACCCACCGAGGTCGGCTGGCCAACCAGAAAAATCCCTTCGCGCGCAACACTCCGCCCCAGCCGCTGTCCAGGAAATCGGAAAAGCGCTGAGGATCGAACGGACGCCGGGCGCGGTAAACGAAGCTCGAAATGCCGAACTCCAACGTCTCCGGCACATGATCCTTGAATCCTTCGAGTTCCTTCTTCCAAAGGGGATGCAGGGCGGCTCTTTCCGGGGCGAACCGACTTACCCCGATGATCCGCGTCAAATCCAGACGGCCGAAATCCGCTTCATAGATTCTCGCGTCCGAGTTCAGTCCGCGAATGATCGAATATGCATATTTGCGCTGCTCGTTCGTCGCTGAGGATATCTTGTTCAGAATGATGGTGTCGGCAAACTCCACCTGGTCGACCAGCAACTCGACAATGGTTCGCTTATCGTCAGGGGACACTTCCTTCTGTCTTGCTTGCAGGAGCTCACGCGACCAAAAGTCCTGGGCAATGCGCGCGGTGTCGACCACCGTCACCATGTTGTCGATATAGGCGATATCATCCAGGCTCCGGCCTTTCTCGTCTCGGTAGGAAAATGCCGCCGCAATGGGCATTGGCTCCGAAATTCCCGTAGCCTCGATGATCAGGTTGTCGAAGCGTCGTTCGTTGCAGAGCTTTCTCACCTCGTCGATGAGATCTCCCCGGAGCGTGCAACAGATACAGCCGTTGCTAAGCTCTATCAAAGATTCTTCGGTGCGGGATAACTGAGATCCACCCGACTCTATCAGAGCCTTGTCGATGTTGACGTCCGACATGTCGTTAACGATCACAGCGACGCGCCGACCAGTCCGGTTAAGAAGCAACTCGTTCAACAGGGTGGTTTTTCCGGCGCCAAGAAATCCAGACAAGACGGTAACGGGCAGTTTCTTTCGGCTATTCCACAGCATCGAGGCACACCTGGTGACCACGCTCGGCCCTGAAGGCAGAGCTATCGCATTTGAAAAGAACCTGCAGGCGGTGTCTTTGCGGCCCATCCTTGGAGACGCCAGCCTTTGGCTGGCACCTCAGGATGAGGTCTTGTTTCGCGGCAAAATCTTGGACCCTCATGGTGAGAAGCGCCGCCTGCGGCGCGTCTCGAACCATGACGCCGAGCGCCTTCGCACCTGTATAAGAACCATTTGCAATAGCCCTGGCCCTGAAGGGTAGAGCTTCCGCGCTCGCGAGGAGTCTTCTTTCTGCTTCCGTGCGGCAGTCGGGCTCATATCGACGCTCGGCATCCCGGAGCGAGCACCTCTTATTCCGCGGCGATTGCTGTCGGTATTGAGGAAACGTCCTTGAAGACCGCCGTGCTATTCGCGGTCTCAGCCATCACGGGGAAAATGAAGCCGCACTTAGGACAGGGCTCGGCCAGCGCCGCTTGTTCCATGGAGACGTCGAATGCCTTGTCCGAAATGAAGGCACAAGCCGGACACACCCGAATGAGGCGCGCATTCTTGTACTCGAAGTTGACAATGATGTCCTCCATGATGGCGCCGGTGCGGACCGCCCATTCCTTCGCGTGCTTGTGGTAGGTGTCCATGTGCCAATCCTTCAGAGCTTCGAAGCTCGTCCAGAAGCTAACTTCGTTGTACCAGTGCGGATCGTCGGGATGCACCCACCAAGTCAAATGGAGGAAGCCGGGGAGCTTTTTCAACTGATGACGCACGTTCGCAAACACGACTTGAAACTTCTTGTAGCCGTCCTCGCTCGAGAACCGTACTCGTTGCATGCTTTGATATACCGCCATAACTCGTCCTCATTTCCGGTGCGCCCACTGCGCTGGCGGCGTGAAGACTAGAACGATTCAGAACTCCGACTGGCGCCAGGAAATGATTTTTCCCTTAGTCCAGGTCGCTCATGACCGATGCCGCAGAACTATTGGGCAGCGACTTGCTGATCCAAGTGTGGCGTTAGGCGAACGAAGCCACGGATCGCAAGCTGGGAGGACCTGAGGAGAATGGGTCCGCATCGCAAAATGACCATGAGTCCACCCGGATGACCTCGGCTAGGAGCCTCTTTTCCGGTACACTATTGGCACGCGCATTGCTTCGAGTTGGTATCATGCAATTGCCGATCAACATAGGTTCGGAAGGGAAAGCCGGCCTCCAACGTCAGCTCGTCGACCAAGTTCGAGAGCTGATATCCCGTGGAATATTGAAACCGGGCGCTCGACTGCCCTCCACGCGGGAGATGGCGACGGACCTGAATATTTCCAGACGGACAGTGGTCTTGTCCTACGAGCGCATGATCACAGATGGTCTTATTGTGACAAGGCCGGGCCTTGGCACCTTCGTCTGCGATCCGCTGCCGAGCGAATACATTCGTATAAGGGATGGCTATCCCGACGCGGAAGTAGCCCGGCTATCGTTCGCCCGGTTCAAGCGGGCGGTTGATGGGATGCATCTCTACCAAGAACCGAGAGACAGGCTGCGATATGACTTCCGCATTGGTCGCCCGGATCCGGGTCTGTTCCCAAGAAATTTATGGCGACGACTTACGGTCGAACACCTAGATACTTTCACTAGGCTGATAAGCGACTACACGGATCCTGCCGGTCACCCACTGCTTCGCGAGGCGATCGCAAATCATCTGCGTACCGCTCGCGGCATCTTATGTAAACCAGAGCAGGTCGTTGTCACGGCAGGAGCCCAAGAAGGCCTGAACTTGGTGGCGCGGCTGATGGAAATCCGTGACAAGCAGGTTGTCGTGGAGGATCCTTGCTATCGTGGCGCTGCACAGGCGTTCTCGAGCCTTGGTGCTCAGTTGGTGCCGGTGCCAATCGGAGACGATGGCTTGGACACCGACATGCTGCCGAAGGACGGCGGTTGCGTCGGATACGTGACGCCTTCCCACCAGTTTCCACTCGGTGTCACCATGTCGCGAGAGCGCCGACTAAATTTGGTCGAATGGGCTCGCCATACCGGTACGCTACTCGTGGAAGACGACTATGACAGCGACTTCCGACATAATTCGACCCCGCTGATAGCCTTACAAGCGCTGGCGCCCGAGTGCGTGGTGTATTTGGGGACGTTCTCCAAGTCGATCGGGCCGGGCTTGCGTCTCGGATACGCGGTCTTTCCGCACGATCTGGCGAAAGCCGCTCGCTGCCTCAAGTCAGTGATGAACAACGGTCATCCATGGTTGGAGCAGTCCGTTACGGCCGATTTCATATCATCCGGCGCGTTCGAACAGCACCTGTCTCGGATGAGGACGTGCTATTTGGAGCGCAGGAACACTGTGATGGAATGCATCGGGCGTGCGTTCCCAGCCACATCGCTTAGTGGCTTCGAAGGTGGCATGCACTTGGTTTGGACGATCGAATCGGACTTCGGTTCGGCATCGGACTTAAAGTCAAAGTGCCAGCAGATCGGTGTTGGCGTCTACACGTTGAACGAAAGCCCGACGCATCAGCTTCACCCTCGTCTAGACGGGGAACGAAAAATACTCTTGGGCTATCCGTGCCTGAATCCGCAACAGATCCAAACCGCTATTGGGCTGATTCAGCACGCGAGGTACCGGACAAACCTGCTCGCAACTGCACCATTCGACTCGTGACTGGTTCTCAACCTGTGTATCGGTACGGCCAAACTCGTACCTGGTCCCAGGGCCTTAGGCGGGCGTCGAGTGAGCACGAATAGCTAACGATTTGAGGACTGGCTTGGGGACGTACCCCCAAGCCTTAGGTTTCTTTAAGTTAAGTTACGGGGTCACTAAGCGACGGCTTCGTTTGTGATGATCCAGAACTTCTTCACATACGGTGCTTTCGATGTCCACTTGACCTTCAGACCTGAAGGTAGAGCAATGATGTCGCCGGCCTTGAATTGGTACTCCTCACCGGTCTCTTCATTGATCAGGTGAGCTTGCCCCTCGAGCAGCAGCATTGTCTCGTCACCGAGCGGAGCGGTATAGGGAATTGTCGAGGATCCGTCCGCCTCGCAGCCGGGGATGCCGACTCCTGTGCGCCAGAGACCGCACTTGAGCGTGCCGGTGCTTCCCGTTGATCGGAGCTCAAACAACTCACCGCAAGTCTGCGGACCGTGGTCGGGCTCGACCCATCGATACGGTGCCCAAAGATCGGGATTATCGCTGATGTTGCCGACGAAAATATCGGTCTCGCGAGTTGCCGGATTTGGGCTGTCCCAGATCACCCAGAACTTCTTGAGAAATGGCGGATCAATATCCCAGCTCAACACCACTCCTTTTGGGTGACTGATGATCGATCCGGCCTCAAGACGGTACTTCTTCCCGGTGGCGGCTATGGTGATTGTCACCGCCCCTTCGAGGATCACTATGGTTTCGTCGCCGAGCGGCGCTGAATAGTCCACGTGACATGAACCGTTCGCTTCGCATCCCGCGATGCCAATGCCTGTCCTCCAGAGGCCAGCTTGAAGGAAGCCGCTGGTGCCATTACTACGAATGACAGCGACTTCGCCCTTGATTTGCGGACCAAACTTCGGATCGTCCCATTCAAACGGTACCCATTTGGCTGGATTGTAGTTCCGGTTACCTATTTCGATTTGCCGTTCGAGAGCCGTTTTCTCGTCCAGCTGGCGTACAGCTCCATTGCTCATGCCAATCTCCTTTTGAGCCCGCGCGAACCGTCTGCTCTGTTGCGTTCATTGCAAACGGCCTGTCTTGCGGTGCTCAGAGTAAGCACTTTGCCGGACCACCTCTTAGGTCCTCTGATGCCAATTTTGCTGTTACCAGCGAGGCGGTAAAGGCTCTAGTCCGACAGTTAATTTCATCTCCAGGTCGTTACCGCGCGACTCTCAGAGAGTCCATTTGCTCGCCCTGATATCCTATTTTGCGACGCGCATCAGACCGACCTGTACCAATTGACCTGCGCTGTATCTCATGGCGTCAGGGTAAGTAACAAAGGAGATAGCGCACGCCGTGGAGGCTAATCCGGGGTCAAAAATCAAAAAGCATAATTTGAATCAGCAGGACATGGCGGAGAGAGTGGGATTCGAACCCACGGTACGGTTTCCCGCACACACGCTTTCCAAGCGTGCGCCTTAAGCCACTCGGCCATCTCTCCGGAGCGCCCTCTCTTGAAGGGGCGCCGATGATTTTGCAAGGGATCGCGGAGGGAATCGGGCGATTTTCCGCAACTTGTTGTATTTGCGAGATAATATCTGTCGCTGCAGGTGCCTTGACCCGCCTGCCGGCTGAACCGCAGGCGGGTTTGGCGCGACGATTCACGGCAAGCCGCCAAACACGACGGGGGACGCCATGACCATCTGCAGGACCATCGCCGCCCTTGGGCTGATTTCGGCCCTCGGCTCCGCCCTCGCCGTGCCCGCCGCCGCGCAGGTCTGCACCCGGCAAGGCGTCGACGTCAGCTGTGACGACGGCCGGCGCGGGTTGCTTTCGGGCGATGCCATCCTCTGGCCGGACGGCACGCGCTCGAGCTCGACGCCGCATCAGAGCGTGATTGTCGGCAACAAGCGCTCGGTCCATGTCGGGCCGGGCGTATTCGTCGGCCAGGGCAAGGGCGTGGTGCCGCTGGACGATCCCAACGCGCCGAACAAGCGGCAATGCGCGATTCTGGAGGGCGTGTCGTATTGTTTTTGAGGCTCGCGCCATTCGCCTGATACCGCCGTGCCCGAGGCTCGTCCCGGGCATCCACGGTCTCGGATCCGCGTGGCAAGACGTGACGGCCGGGACAAGGCCGGCCATCACGCGTGGACAGAGCCTGCGAAGATCTTAAATCAACCGCACGCCTGATATCGCCGACTTCAGCCAGCGCAGTGCCTGCGGCGGCTGAGCTGCGAGCGGCGCGACCGCCGCCTTCTCCGTCCGGCACTTCTCAAGCTCGGCGACGAAGTCGGCGGACCATTGCTGGATGGTGTGGCCGCGCAGCTTCTTCATCATCGCGTCCCAGCGCATCTTGCGCTCGGTGAGCGGCATGGAGGCCGCGACCGCGATCGCACGCGCCATACCGTCGACGTCGTGCGGATTGACCAGCAGTGCGGTGTCCAGCTCGTTGGCGGCGCCGGCAAATTTCGACAGCACCAGCACGCCGGGATCGGCCGGGTTTTGCGCGGCGACATATTCCTTGGCGACGAGGTTCATGCCGTCGTGCAGCGGCGTCACCACGCCGATCTGCGCCGTGCGGTAGAGTCCCGCGAGCACGGCCTGGCTGAAGCCCTTGTTCAAATAGCGGATCGGCGTCCAGTCGACCTCGCCGTGGCGGCCGTTGACGTCGGACACGAGGCGCGCGACCTCGCTCTGGAGACTGCCATAGGCCTCGATACCGCCGCGCGACGGGTTGGCGATCTGGAGCAGCGAGATGCTGCGCGCCAGTTGCGGCTGCTCGGTCCAGAGCCGGTCGAACGCGCTGATGCGGTTGACGAGACCCTTCGAATAGTCGAGCCGGTCGACGCCGATCGCGAGCCGCTCGCCGTTGAGGCTGCGCCGCAGCCGCGACACATCGGGGTGCGAGGCAGACTTCGCAGCATATTGCGCGAACTTCTCCGCATCGATGCCGATCGGGAAGACTTCACAGCGGGTGCGCCCATGCTGCGAGATCGCAACGCCATCCTCGATGGCGAGGCCGAGCTCACCGCCGACATAACCGAGAAAGTTCTGGCGATCCTCCTCTGTCTGGAAGCCGAGGAGATCGTAGGCCAGCATCGCCGTGATCAGCTCGCGATGGTTGGGCACGCCCTGCATCACCGCGGCGACGGGCCACGGCGTATGCAGGAAAAAGCCGATGGGATCGTCGACACCGAGGTCGCGCAGCTCGGCGCCGAGCGCGAGGAAATGATAGTCCTGCACCCAGAACGCTGTCTTGGCTTTTCGGAAGCGCAGCAGGGCGCGCGCCATGAAGGCGTTGACCTCGCGATAGCTGACATAGTCTTCCCGCGAGACGCGGATCAGATCGCTGCGCGAATGCAGCGCCGGCCACAGCGCCGAATTGGCAAAGCCTTCGTAATAACCGCCATAATGCGCCGCCGGCAGGTCCAGCGTCGCAATCGCACCGGTCCCGAGCGCCTCGATCTCGGCAAAAGGTTCCTTCTGATGGCCATCGCGCACCCGGCCGGAGGAACCGACCCAGATCGCACCAGAATGTTCCACCACGGGAAGCAGTGCCGCCGCGAGGCCACCCGTCATGGGCTCGTTGGGTTTGCCGCGCGCGACACGATTTGAAACGACGACTAAGTTCACAGGTCGTCCCCTCCTGTTCATTCCACCCCGTTTAACTGCCGTTCATCAATATGGTTCCTGATCATCGTTTCAACCAATTGAAACCAAAATCGGGCGCGCGCGTTGGAACTGGTTTCGCTTGCGGAACCCTGGGATTTCGCTGCAAAGACGGCTTTTACGGTCGTGTTGCACAGCATGTATCGCGGCGCGCAGTGAAGCTGCGCTCAGGGCTTTGTGTCTGCGAGGTGGCGCTGCCTTCGTTTCACCTCGGATCGAGCAGGCGCGCAAGGAACGCGCGCACATCCGCCGGCGCATCGAAGTGGCCATTCACGCCCATGGCGCGGCGGCCGACGGAAAAGGCGAGACCGTCCATGTCGGGCATGATCGCGAATACCGTCTCGTCGGTGACGTCATCGCCGATGAACATCGGGCGCCGCCCCCTGAATGGCTCGTGCTTCATCAATTCGCGCACGCCGCTCGCCTTGGTGAAGCCGGAATGCTTGATCTCGCAGACGAACTTTCCGGGCAGCACCTCGATCGGCGCATTGGGCAGGTCGGCGCGAATCAACGAGACGGCTTCGTAGATCGCCTTCTCCGCATGCGGCGCGAGACGGTAATGCAGGGCAAGCGAGTAGCCCTTGTCCTCGAGCAGAATGCCCGGGCTGAGCTTGGCGACCGCAGCCAGACGCCGCTTCAGCTCCTTGTCGAGCGGGGGCGCATGGACAGCATCGGCCTCGTTGTCGACCGACAGCCGCATTTCGGCGCCGTGGCCGGCGACGGCGCGAAACACGTCCGGCGCGAAGATCAGGTCGATGTCGTTGAGCGAACGGCCGCTGACCAGCGCCAGCGCGCCGGACGTACGCTCGGTCAGCCGGCCCAGCGTTTCCGACAGGCCCGGCGGCACCCACACCTCGCGCGGTGTCGGCATCAGGTCGAGCAGCGTGCCGTCGATGTCGAGCAGGATGGCGATTTCATCGAGATGCGGCACCAAGGCATGCGGCACCGGCACCGCTTCGGGCGCATCGTCATCCAGCATGGTGCGCTTCTGGTCCAATGCCATGTCCGCAAGTTCCGATTTCATCAGTCTACTCCATAAAGGCGAGCGGCCGCGCGATTTGTTCGAGCGATTTGCGCTCCGCCGAGACGGCATAGCGCCACGCCACGATCGCAGCCGCGATCATCAGGACTGCCCCCAGCAAATAGCCGGCGAACACGCTGTTGCGTGAACCCGTGTCGATCAGAGCGCCGAACAGCGCCGGCCCGATCACGCCGCCGATGCCGGTACCGATCGCGTAGAACACCGCGATCGCCAGCGCGCGAACCTCCAACGGAAACGTCTCGCTGACAGTGAGATAGGCCGCGCTCGCAGCCGGCGAGGCAAAGAAGAAGATCACCATCCAGGCCACGGTCTGCCCTTGTGCGCTCAGCACGCCGATCGAGAACAGATAGCCCGATACCGCCAGCAGCACGCCCGATGCGCCATAGGTGAACATGATCATGGTGCGGCGGCCGAGCGTATCGAACAGACGGCCGAGCAGCAGGGGCCCGAGAAAATTGCCGGCAGCGAAGGGCAGCAGGTACCAGCCGACTTGATCGGCACTGATGCCATAGAAATCGGTCAGCACCAGCGCGAAGGTGAAGAAGATGGCGTTGTAGAAGAACGCCTGGGCGCTCATCAGCACGAGGCCGACCACCGCGCGCTGGCGATAGGCCGAGAACAACGTATGCGCGACCTCGCGGAGCGGCGTGTGATCGCGCATTCTCAGGCGGATCTTCGTGAAGCGCCCATCCGTCAGGTCCTGATCATGCCCGATCACCGAGCGCTCGATCCCGTCGACGATGGCGTGGGCTTCGTCGGGACGGCCATGGATCATCAGCCAGCGCGGGCTTTCCGGGATCCACATTCGCATCAGAAGCACGACGAGGCCGAGGATCGCGCCTATGAGAAAAGCCAGGCGCCAGCCGAGATCGGGATCGATCACGGCAGGATCGAGCAGCACGATGGCCGCCACCGCGCCCATCGCGGCGCCGATCCAGAAACTGCCGTTGATGACGAGATCGGTCCAGCCGCGATAGCGCGCCGGCACCAGCTCCTGGATGGTCGAATTGATCGCGGTGTACTCGCCGCCGATCCCGGCTCCGGTGAGGAAACGAAACAGTGCGTAGCTCGCGACGTCCCATGACAGCGCGGTCGCCGCCGTTGCCGAGAGATAGAGCGCAAGCGTGATGAAGAACAGCTTCTTGCGGCCGATGCGGTCGGTGAGCCAGCCGAAGCCGAGCGCGCCGAGCACGGCGCCCGCCAGATAGGCGGAGTTGGCGATGCCGAGATCGAAATTGGAGAACTGCAACGAGGGACTCTGCTTCAGCGCCCCCGAGAGCGCACCGGCCAGGGTCACCTCGAGCCCGTCGAGAATCCAGGTGATGCCCAGCGCGAGCACGACGCGGGTGTGGAAACCGCTCCACGGCAGCGCGTCGAGCCGCGAGGGAATGCTGGTCTCGACGATACGGTCGGTCGCGGTCGCCGCCGGGACTACGGGTGCATAGTTCAGGGCTGGGCTTTGCTGCAATTCCATCGGGCCAGTCTGATCAATGGAAACAACCCCTCTCACGTGATGTGGACGGGTCGATCCGATCATCGGGGTGCGGCAATTCGCCTGCCACCTGCGACAACGCCTGCGGCGAGGCCAGGTTCCCATGGGAACGTCCGTTGGCACCGCTCGTTTCCGATGGAGCCGCAAGGAGTTGACGCATGGCTCACGTCAGAAAGACGACACATTCAAGGAAGACAGGCGCGCGCAACACCGCGCGTCGCAAGGCGAGCACGAGGCGGAGCACGACGCGCAAGAGATCGAGTCGCCGTGCGGCACCGAAGCGCTGGTCGCAACGGGTGACGCGGGAGAGCGACGCGCTCGATCTCAAGCGCGGTGTGTTCAAGCTCAAGGCCCCCGGGAAGATCGCGGCCTCCCTGAAGCGCTCGGCGGAGCACAGCTCGCGTCGCAAGACCGGCGCCTATCGCTCGGCGCTGTCGATGCTGACCTTCTACATCAACCGCGCCGGCAGGACGCTGCCGAAGACGCAGCGCGCGCGGCTGGAGCGCGCGAAGGTGGAGCTGAAGCGAGCCTTCGGGAAAGAGTGAGCCCGGATGGCGCCTCCTCCTCCGCTCTCGTCCGGGACGACAGCGGAGATGAGGTAGCGCGGACTTCGGAGGCCGTGAACCTACGCCGCCCTTATATTCGCCATGAAGCGGTCGAGCTCGGCGCGGAGGCGGGTGCTCTCGCTCGACAGGGTCTTGGCCGAATTCAGCACCTCTTCCGAGGCCGAGCCGGTCTCGGCGGCGCCGCGATTGACCTCGCCGATATCGGTGGCGGCCGTCTGGGTGCCCTGTGCGACCGTCTGGACGCTGCGGGCGATCTCCTGGGTGGCGGCGCCCTGCTGCTCGACCGCGCTCGCGATCGACGTCGAGATCGACGAGATCTGGCCGATGGTCGCGCCGATCTCCTTGATCGCGGCGACCGATTCGGCGGTGGCGCCCTGCATGCCCGCGATGTGCGAGGAGATCTCGTCCGTCGCCTTCGCGGTCTGGCTCGCCAGCGATTTCACTTCGCTCGCCACCACCGCGAAGCCGCGGCCGGCCTCACCGGCACGCGCGGCCTCGATGGTGGCGTTGAGCGCGAGAAGGTTGGTCTGCTCGGCGATCGCCGTGATCAGCTTGACCACCTCGCCGATCTGCTGGGCGGCATGCGACAGCTTGCCGATGCGGCCGTCGGTCTCCTTGGCCTGCACCACGGCCGCTTCGGCGATGCGGCTGGAATCGCGGACCTGACGGCCGATCTCCTCGACCGAGGCCGAGAGCTCTTCCGTCGCGGTCGCGACCGACTGCATGTTGCTGGACGCCTGCTCGGAGACGCCGGCGACCTGGCTCGACAGGCTCTGCGTGGTCTCGGCGGTGCGGGTCAGCGTCGAGGCCGCCGATTCCAGCTGCACGGCCGAGGCCGAGACGTTGGAGACGATGGCGCCGACCGCGCTCTCGAAATCGTCGGCAAAGCGGATCAGCTCGGAGCGGCGGCTTGCGGCCTGCTCCCGGTTCTGGATTTCGCTAGCGGCGGCGTCGCGCTCGGCCTTGGCGACCGCCTGAACCTTGAACTCCTCGACCGCGCCGGCCATCTCGCCGATCTCGTCCTTGCGGCCGAGACCCGGCAGCACGACGTCGAAATTGCCCGAGGCAAGCTCGCGCATCGCCTTGCACATCGCGATCATCGGACGCGAGATGCCGTTACCGAGCCACAAGGCCAGCACGGTGCCAACGGCCAGGCCGCCCAGCGCCAGCATCAGCATCAGCTGCTCGGTTTCCACGATGGTGGAATTGGCGCTCGCCTCGATGCGTTGCTGGTCGGCGGTCAGATCCGAACGCAGCTCGGCCGAGAGCTTGAGGATGGTCGCGGCCGTCCTGGTCATCTCGCCGTTCAGCTTGACGATGACCTTCACGTTCTCGTTCAGCTTTGCGAACGAGGTGCGGTACTGCTTCAGGAGATCGCCGATCTCCTTGACGCGATCGGTGATCTTCTGGTCATTCGCGTAGATGGAGACCAGCAGCGTCTCGAGGAACTTGATGCGGGCGATCACGCCGTCGGCGGTCTTCGGCTCCGGCTTGGCCACGAAGGCGCCGACCGAGGTGGAGACCGCCAGATATTGCGAGGTGACGTCCTTGGCCGTGGTCTGGACCGAGTTCAGGCCCGCCAGAGCTGCGGTGTCGGCGAGATCGTCGAATTTGAAGCGGATCTTGTTGCCGACACTGTTGAGCTCATCGGCCGCGATCTTGTTGTTCTCGCGCGTCAGCGTGATGATCTCGCCGAAGACTTTCGTGAAGTTCTGGAACTCGGTCTCGAGCTTGCCGACCTGCTCACGGCGGGCGGCGCCGGTCGTCGCCGTCATCGACTTGGCGATCGCGCTCTTCAGATTGCCTTCAGCGGTCTTGGCTGCGGTCTCATCATCGGCCGCGCCGGTCAGGGTATAGGCCCGCGCCAGCCCCTGATAGGCGACCAGCTCGCGATCGACCGTCCGCGCCAGGTCGGCTTCCGATACGCTGGTGCGGTAGGACGCCACGGCGCCTGCGATTCGCTCGAAGCCGAAATAGGCGAACGCCATGCTGACGGCGAGAATGGCTAGCACCGCCACAAAGCCGAGGATGATTTTTGCGCGAAAGCGCAGCGTTGGCAGCTTCGATTTGCTCGACTTCGACTTGACCGACATTCCCCCACCCCATTCCATTCGCGGAAAACCAGGCGCATCCCGGAAGCAGCCCGCTTCCCGGCTCTTCTGCACGTTACGGGGCAAAGGATAAGCTGTGGTAAATTTGTGGCGCCGCAACTGGCGGTTAGGTGACCCAGGGAATTGTTAAGGCGCGCTTTCTCCCGCCGCTACAAATTGACTGCCGCCCCATCTCTGCGGTCGTCCCGGACCAGCGCAGCTCCCGACGACGCGTAGCATTGGCGGGAGCGAAGCACCGACCCGGGACGACAGCGGAGATGAGGCAGCGCGGACTTCGGAGGCCGTGAACCTACGCCGCCCTTATATTCGCCATGAAGCGGTCGAGCTCGGCGCGGAGGCGGGTGCTCTCGCTCGACAGGGTCTTGGCCGAATTCAGCACCTCTTCCGAGGCCGAGCCGGTCTCGGCGGCGCCGCGATTGACCTCGCCGATATCGGTGGCGGCCGTCTGGGTGCCCTGTGCGACCGTCTGGACGCTGCGGGCGATCTCCTGGGTGGCGGCGCCCTGCTGCTCGACCGCGCTCGCGATCGACGTCGAGATCGACGAGATCTGGCCGATGGTCGCGCCGATCTCCTTGATCGCGGCGACCGATTCGGCGGTGGCGCCCTGCATGCCCGCGATGTGCGAGGAGATCTCGTCCGTCGCCTTCGCGGTCTGGCTCGCCAGCGATTTCACTTCGCTCGCCACCACCGCGAAGCCGCGGCCGGCCTCACCGGCACGCGCGGCCTCGATGGTGGCGTTGAGCGCGAGAAGGTTGGTCTGCTCGGCGATCGCCGTGATCAGCTTGACCACCTCGCCGATCTGCTGGGCGGCATGCGACAGCTTGCCGATGCGGCCGTCGGTCTCCTTGGCCTGCACCACGGCCGCTTCGGCGATGCGGCTGGAATCGCGGACCTGACGGCCGATCTCCTCGACCGAGGCCGAGAGCTCTTCCGTCGCGGTCGCGACCGACTGCATGTTGCTGGACGCCTGCTCGGAGACGCCGGCGACCTGGCTCGACAGGCTCTGCGTGGTCTCGGCGGTGCGGGTCAGCGTCGAGGCCGCCGATTCCAGCTGCACGGCCGAGGCCGAGACGTTGGAGACGATGGCGCCGACCGCGCTCTCGAAATCGTCGGCAAAGCGGATCAGCTCGGAGCGGCGGCTTGCGGCCTGCTCCCGGTTCTGGATTTCGCTGGCGGCGGCGTCGCGCTCGGCCTTGGCGACCGCCTGAACCTTGAACTCCTCGACCGCGCCGGCCATCTCGCCGATCTCGTCCTTGCGGCCGAGACCCGGCAGCACGACGTCGAAATTGCCCGAGGCAAGCTCGCGCATCGCCTTGCACATCGCGATCATCGGACGCGAGATGCCGGTGCCAAGCAGAAAAGCAAGGACCGCGCCCAGCAGCGTGCCGCCAACGGCCAGCATCAGCACCAGCTGCTCGGTCCGCCCGATGGTCGCCTCCGACTCCGAATCCAGCCGCTGCTGTTCGGCGAGGAGGTCGGCCTTCATCGTGGTCGCTCCTTGCAGGATCGCACCGGCGGAGCCGTTCATCTCGGTGACGAGATCATCGACCAGCTTGGCATTGGCGATCAGCTTCTCCAGCGCTTCGCGATAGGCGCCGAGCAGAGCCTTGGCATCCTTCAGGCCGGCGACGACCTTGTCGTCCATGGAATAGATCGCACCGAGCGAGTTCTCGACGAATTTCAGCCGCGCCAGCGCGCTGGTGGCGATCGCCTGGTCGGAGGTCAGCACGAAATTGGTCGCCGCCGCACTCGCCGTCTGGAACTGGGCGTTGACCTGCTTCGTGCCGAACTCGATCGCCTGCGCTTCGGAGTCGGAGGCGTTGTTGCCGATATCGTCCAGCTTGTATTTCAAGAGATTGGCGTTGCGGCTGAGCTGGTTCTGCACCAGCAGCGCACTGTCGCGCTTGGCCTTGAGCACCTTTGCGAAGGTCGCGGAGAAGTTGGAGAACTCCTTGGCGAGCTTGTCGAGGCTCTCCTGCCGCGCCGGCGTCTTGGCGCCCTTCACGGCCTGGTCGATGGCGTTCTTCAGGCTGCCTTCAGCATCCAGCGCCGCCTTGGCGTCGTCTTCCTTGCCGGTCACCACGAAATAACGGGCGGCCGAACGATAGGCGAGCAGCTCGCGATCGATGTTGCGGGCGAGATCGGCCTCGGAAACGCTGCTGCGGTACGACCCGACCCCGGAGGCGACCCGCTCGAAGCCGAAATAGGAGAAAGCCATGCTGCCGGCGGAAATCACCAGCACGGCGGCGAAGCCGAGAATGATCTTTGCGCGGAACCTGAGGGCCGGAAACAGTGTACGCTTAGACGGCGACGCGATACGCCCGGACATTCCCACCCCCATTTGTAATTCAGCCGCGATCCGGAGGCGCCCCGCCCCCCGACCTGGATGCGCAAAACTAAGGCAGAATCGATAAGGGGCGGTAAATTTGGCAGGCCCGCACGATGCTCGCCGCATCGGCCAAAGGCTCGATCCGGATCGAGATGATTGCTGGCATCCCACACCAGCCCGGCTGCTCCGCCTCCAAAATCCTCGCGCGCCGAACTGGATCAATGACTTTTCAATGACGCCGGCGACCAAAATCCTAGTTGCAAAGTTCCGGGCCGCTGTCTCTAATTAGAAGCAATCAAAATCAATCCCGGGAGGACTACGCCGTGTCTAAAGTCAACCTGACAGTGAACGGCAAGGCCGTTGCTGTCGACGTCGAGGACCGCACGCTGCTGGTCCAGCTCCTGCGCGATCACCTCAACCTCACCGGAACCCATGTCGGCTGCGACACCAGCCAGTGCGGCGCCTGCGTCGTGCACATGGATGGCCGTGCTGTGAAATCCTGCACGATGCTGGCGGGGCAGGCCGATGGCGCCAGCATTACCACGATCGAGGGCATCGCCAAGGGCGACGAGCTGCACCCGATGCAGGCTGCCTTCCGCGACAATCACGGCCTCCAATGCGGCTATTGCACGCCGGGCATGATCATGTCCGCGATCGACATCGTGCAACGCCATGGTGGCCAGCTCGACGAGGCGACCGTCCGCCAAGAGCTCGAGGGCAATATCTGCCGCTGCACCGGCTACCACAACATCGTGAAAGCCGTGCTGGATGCGGCCGGACGCATGAAGGTCGCGCAGGCGGCCGAGTAGAGCGGCCGTCGCGAAGCAAGAAATCACCACTCCCGCTTTCGAGGGAAAGCGCGGGTCAACGAAAATTCCGGTCGGGAGGACCAGACATGGGTGTTGAAGGCATCGGCGCACGCGTCGTGCGCAAGGAAGACAAGCGTTTCATTACCGGCAAGGGCCGCTACGTCGACGACATCAAGCTGACGGGCATGACCCATGCCTATTTCGTCCGCAGTCCGCACGCGCACGCCAAGGTGAAGCGGATCGACTCCTCCGCCGCGCTGAAGATGCCGGGCGTGGTCGCGGTGCTCACCGGCAAGGAGCTCGTCGACGACAAGGTCGG
This sequence comes from Bradyrhizobium sp. I71, assembly GCF_022354745.1. NCBI lineage: Bacteria > Pseudomonadati > Pseudomonadota > Alphaproteobacteria > Hyphomicrobiales > Nitrobacteraceae > Bradyrhizobium > Bradyrhizobium sp. I71. Next base: position 4,072,444 of record NZ_CP059398.1, on the reverse strand, counting down.
TAACCTCATCTGCGGCTGGGCCATCACCTCCAAGGACGGCAGCCCGATGAAGATGGGCGCGTGGCCGGCAATGGCGCCCGAGACGGTGCGCTTCGTCGGCCAGGCCGTTGCCGTCGTCATCGCCGAGAGCAAGAATCTCGCGCGTGACGCGGCGGAAGCCGTCGTCGTCGATTACGAGGAGCTCCCCGCTGTCGCCGACATGCAAGCCGCCATCAAGGCCGGCGCGCCCCAGCTTCACCCCGAAGCGCCCGGCAACCAGGTCTATGACTGGGTGATCGGCGACGAGGGTGCCACCGATGCCGCCTTTGCCAAGGCTGCCAATGTGGTGAAGCTCGACGTCACCAACAACCGTCTCGCCCCGAACGCGATGGAGCCGCGCGCGGCGATCGCCGATTACGACGCGGCGGAGGAGCACTTCACTCTATATACGACCTCGCAGAACCCGCACGTCGCCCGCCTCGTGCTGTCGGCGTTCTACAACATCGCGCCCGAGCACAAGCTGCGCGTGATCGCCCCCGATGTCGGCGGCGGCTTCGGCTCCAAGATCTTCATCTATCCCGAGGAGATGGTGGCGCTGTGGGCATCCAAGAAGGTCGAGCGTCCCGTGAAATGGACGGGCGACCGCACCGAGGCTTTCCTCACCGACGCGCATGGCCGCGACCACATCACCCATGCCGAAATGGCGTTCGATGCCAACAACAAGGTCATCGGCTTGAAGGTGAAGACCTACGCCAATTTCGGCGCCTACATGTCGCTGTTCTCGTCCTCGGTGCCGACCTACCTCTACGCGACCTTGCTGTCGGGCCAGTACAACATCCCGGCGATCCATGCCGAGGTGATCGGCGTCTACACCAACACCACGCCGGTCGACGCCTATCGCGGCGCGGGCCGCCCCGAGGCGAGCTATCTGATCGAGCGGCTGATGGAAACGGCGGCGCGGCAGTTGAAGGTGGACCCGGCGGAGCTGCGCCGGAGCAACTTCATCACCCAGTTCCCGCACCAGACGCCGGTAATCATGGCTTACGACACCGGCGACTTCAACGCTTCGCTCGATGCCGCGATGAAGGCGATCGACTATGCCGGCTTCCCCGCCCGCAAGGCCAAGGCGAAGGCCGACGGCAAGCTGCGCGGCATCGGCGTGTCCTGCTACATCGAGGCCTGCGGCATCGCGCCGTCGAAGGCGGTCGGCAGCCTGGGCGCCGGCGTCGGCCTGTGGGAATCGGCCGAGGTGCGCGTCAACCCGGTCGGCACCATCGAGATCCTCACGGGATCGCACAGCCACGGCCAGGGTCACGAGACCACCTTCTGCCAGCTCGTCGCGGAACGGCTGGGCATTCCGATCAGCCAGGTCTCGATCGTCCATGGCGACACCGACAAGGTGCAGTTCGGCATGGGCACCTACGGCTCGCGCTCGGCGGCCGTCGGCCTCACCGCCATCCTGAAGGCCATGGAGAAGATGGAGTCCAAGGCCAAGAAGATCGCAGCGCATGCGCTGGAGGCGTCGGAGGCCGACATCGTCATCGAGAACGGCGAGTTCAAGGTGACCGGCACCGACAAGGCGATCGCCCTGCCGATGGTCGCGCTCGCGGCCTACACTGCACACAATCTGCCTGACGGTATGGAGCCGGGCCTGAAGGAGAGCGCCTTCTACGACCCGACCAACTTCACCTTCCCGGCCGGCGCCTATATCTGCGAGCTCGAGGTCGATCCCGGCACCGGCAAGACCTCCTTCGTCAACTTCGTCGCGGCCGACGATTTCGGCCGGCTGATCAACCCGATGATCGTCGAGGGCCAGGTCCATGGCGGCCTTGTGCAGGGCATCGGGCAGGCACTGCTCGAGCATGCCATCTACGATTCCAACGGCCAGCCGGTCACGGCCTCGTTCATGGATTACGCCATGCCGCGCGCCGACGATGTCCCGTCGTTCAACCTCTCTCACACCACGACGCTCTGCCCGGGCAATCCGCTGGGCATCAAGGGCTGCGGCGAGGCCGGCGCGATCGGGGCGTCAGCGGCCGTGATCAACGCGATCACGGATGCGATCGGCAAGAACACTCTGGAAATGCCCGCAACCCCGGACCGGGTGTGGCGCACGATCCACGCGGCCTAGCCGACCACCGTCGTCATTCCGGGGCGACGCGAGGCGTCGAACCCGGAATCTGGAGCCACGAATTCAACCTCGAGATTCCGGGTCTGCGCCTATGGCGCATCCCGGAATGACAGAGCAGAGATTTCAGGAGCAACCAAGATGTACCAGACCACCTATCATCGCGCCTCCTCGGTCGACGAAGCCGCCAGCCTGTTCGCCAAAGGAAGCGAGGCGAAATTCCTCGCCGGCGGCCAGACGCTGCTGCCGGTGATGAAGCAGCGCCTTGCCGCACCGTCGGACGTCATCGACCTCGGCAGGATCAAGGAGCTGCAGGGCGTCGAGCTGTCAGGCGACGTGCTGACCATCAAGGCCGCCACGACCTACTACGACATCATGACAAATGCCGACGTGAAGAAGGCAATACCCGCGATCGCCTATCTCACCTCGGTGCTGGGCGACCCCGCCGTGCGCTACCGCGGCACGATCGGCGGCTCGATCGCCAACAACGATCCTGCCGCGGATTTCCCGGCCGCGCTGCTCGCGCTCAGCGCCACCGTGAAGACCAACAAGCGGTCGATCTCGGCGGATGACTTCTTCAAGGGCCTGTTCACCACGGCGCTCGAAGACGGCGAGATCATCACCGCCGTGTCATTCCCCGTGCCGGCGAAAGCAGGCTACGAAAAGATGCGGCACCCGGCCTCGCGCTTTGCGCTGACCGGCGTGTTCGTGGCGCAGACCAAATCGGGTGAGGTTCGGGTTGCCGCGACCGGCGCCTCACAGAGTGGCGTGATGCGGGTGCCTTCGATCGAGGCCGCGCTGAAGGCGAACTGGTCGCCCTCGGCGATCGACAACGTGACGATTTCGGCGAGTGGACTCCTCGCCGATATCCACGGCACGGCGGAGTACCGCGCCAATCTCGTCAAGGTGATGGCGCAGCGCGCGGTCGCCGCTGCTCGCTGATAGCGCCTCCACGCAAATTTTCCGCGGCGCGCACTTCGGTGCGCGCCGTTTTTATTTGGCCGTGCGGCATGAAAACCGCTTGCCTCGCTGACGTGAAGGCGAGAAAAGTTAATCAGTCAATTAACTCGCCCACAGAGGAACGTCGGAAGCGATTGCCGGACCACCGGCACTCTGCTCGCGACCCCGAGGAAACAACAACGTGCTCGATAAATCAGCCCCCACCTCATCCGTCCGCACCTCCGGCCCGCTCTCGGGCTTCCGCGTCGTCGAATTCGCCGGCATCGGTCCTGGTCCGTTCGCCTGCATGATGCTGGCCGACATGGGCGCCGAGGTCGTCACGCTCGACCGGATCGGTGCGAAGAAGAGCATGAAGTCGGTCGCCGGCCGCGGCCGCAAGGTGATTGAGCTCGACCTCAAGGACAAGGCCGCGATTGCACAGGTGCTCGACCTGCTTGCCAGCGCCGACGCCCTGGTCGAGGGCTTCCGTCCCGGCGTGATGGAGCGGCTCGGGCTCGGGCCCGACGTGGTGCTCGCGCGCAATCCAAAACTCGTCTATGGCCGCATGACCGGCTGGGGCCAGGAAGGCCCGCTCGCGAATGCCGCCGGCCACGACATCAACTACATCTCCATCACCGGCGCGCTCGCCGCGATCGGTACCACGGAAGCACCGGTGCCGCCGCTCAACCTCGTCGGCGATTTCGGGGGCGGCGCGCTCTATCTCGTGGTTGGGGTGCTCGCAGCGCTATTGGAGGCGCAGAAATCCGGCAAAGGCCAGGTCGTCGATGCCGCCATGTGCGACGGCGCGGCATCGCTGATGTCGTTCTTCTTCGACATGACCGCGATGGGACGCTGGACCGAGGGGCGCAACCAGAACTTCCTCGATGGCGGCGCGCATTTCTACGGCGTCTATGAATGCGCCTGTGGCCATTTCGTCTCGATCGGCTCGATCGAGCCGCAATTCTACGCGCTGCTGCGCGAGCATGCCGGGCTCACCGACGCCGATTTCGACGCGCAGATGGATCCCAAGGCCTGGCCTGCGCTGAAGGAAAAGCTCAAGACGGTGTTCAAGAGCAAGACGCGCGAGGACTGGTGCAAGATCATGGAAGGCACCGACATCTGCTTCGCGCCGGTGCTGACCATGTCGGAGGCCACGCAGCATCCGCACATGGTGGCGCGAAAGGTCTTCGTGGAGCGTCACGGCATCAAGCAACCGGGGCCGGCACCGCGCTTCTCGCGCACGCCCTCGACGGTGCGCGAGCCGGAGCCGGCGGAGATCGGCGCGGTGATGAAGGCGTGGGCGGCGGCGAAGTAATTTCCGCTGTCACCCCGGGGCGCGCGGAGCGCGAGCCCGGGATCCATATCCACAGGACGTGGTTTGACGAAGACTCGGAGTTGCCATCTCGCACGACGACTCCTCCCTGTGGTTATGGGTCCCCCCCTGCGCGGGGACGACACCTGTTGTGACGCAGCAGTGTGGCTGAAGCAGCGACCTAGGCCGCGTCCACCTTCAACACGCCGCGCCGGATCTGATCCTCCTCGATCGATTCGAACAGGGCCTTGAAATTACCCTCGCCAAAGCCGTCGTCGCCCTTGCGCTGGATGAACTCGAAGAAGATCGGGCCGATCGCGTTGGCCGAGAAGATCTGCAGCAGCACCTTGGTCTGGCCGCCCTCGACCACGCCCTCGCCGTCGATCAGGATGCCGTTCTTCTTGAGCCGTGCGACGTCCTCGCCATGCTTGGGCAGGCGCGCATCGATCTTCTCGAAATAGGTGTCGGGCGGCGACGGCATGAACGGCAGGCCGGCTTCGCGCAGGCCTTCGATGGTGCGGTAGATGTCGTGGCAGCCGCAGGCGATGTGCTGGATGCCCTCGCCGCGATAGGTCTTCAGATATTCCTCGATCTGGCCGGAATCACCGGCGTCCTCATTGATCGGAATCCTGATCTTGCCGTCCGGGCTCGTCAGCGCGCGCGAGAACAGGCCGGAGGCGCGGCCCTCGATGTCGAAGAAGCGAATCTGGCGGAAGTTGAACAGCTTCTCATAGAAGCCGGCCCAGACGTCCATGCGGCCGCGATGAACGTTGTGGGTGAGATGGTCGAGATAGAACAAACCGGCGCCGACCGGTCGCGGATCGCGTGCGCCGAGCCATTCGAACTCGGCATCATAGGCCGAGCCATTGGCGCCGTAGCGGTCGACGAGATAAAGCAGGCTGCCGCCGATCCCCTTGATCGCGGGGACATCGAGAGTTTTCTGCGCCGGTGGCACATCGGCAGGTTCGGCGCCGAGCGAAATCGCGCGGTCATAGGCCGCCTTCGCGTCGACGACACGAAAGGCCATCGACGGCGCGCAGGGGCCATGCGCGGCGACGAACTCGTAGCCGCGGGTGCCGGGCTGCTCGTTGACGAGATAGTTGATGTCGCCCTGGCGATAGACCGTGATCTTCTTGGTCCTGTGGCGCGCGACGGGCGCATAGCCCATCAGCTTGAACAGCGCGTGCAACTGTTCCGGATTGGGATGCGCATATTCGACGAACTCGAACCCGTCGGTGCCCATCGGATTGTCGGCGCTGATCGTGGCCGGCGGTGCATCGTGCGGAAACGGACCCATGCGGTTCTCCCAATTTGCTGCCGGGAGGAACTATCCTTCATAGGGCGCGCAAGAGGCGTGCAAACGGGTCGCGATTTCGCTACTTTATGCACGCTTTGTGCAAAAAATGGACGATTGACGCATGATTCCTGTGGACGCCTTTGACCTCAAGATCCTGGGCGCACTCCAGGACGACGGCCGCCTCACCAACCAGGAGCTCGCCGACCTCGCTGGCCTCTCCGCATCGCAATGCTCACGCCGGCGGATGCGGCTGGAGGAGGAGAAGGTGATCGCGGGCTATCATGCCGACCTCTCCAGCGAGGCGCTCGGCTTCGGCGTGATCGCCTTCATCCAGGTGGGGCTCGCGACCCACTCCCCGGACAATTCCAAGCGCTTTCGCGCGCTGGTGAACCGGATCGACGAGATCCAGGAGGCGTATTCGCTCACGGGCGATGCCGACTACGTGCTGAAAGCCGTGCTGCGCGACCTCAAGGGCCTCTCCAACCTCGTCAACGACGTCTTGATGCCGCACCAGAGCGTGGCGCATGTGCGCTCCTCGATCGTGCTCGACAGGCTCAAGGAAAGCTCACGGCTCCCGCTCAAGGAAATCAGGACCGGCTGAAATCGAGGGAACTATGGCATTCGCGCGGCGCGCGCGATCTGCGATGATCCGGCTCCACGTGCGGAGATTCGACATGGCCCTCCAGCTTCGGCCGAACTGCGAATTTTGCGACCGCGACCTGCCGCCGAGCGCAACGGACGCGCGGATCTGCTCCTATGAATGCACGTTCTGCGCGGATTGCGTCGAGACCAAGCTGTTCAACGTCTGCCCGAATTGCGGCGGCGGCTTTGCCCCGCGCCCGATCAGGCCGGCGCAGGAATGGCGGCCGGGCGTGTGCACAGCAAAGCAGGCGCCGTCCGACAAGCGGGTGCATCTGAAGTACAGCGTAGAAGATATCGCGGCGCATTGCGCGAGAGTCCGCGACGTGCCGCCGGAGAGGCGGTAAGCGCTCTCCACGCCGTCATTGCGAGGAGCCCTTGCGACGAAGCAATCCAAAATCTTTCCGCGGAGAGATTCTGGATTGCTTCGCTGCACTCGCAATGACGGTACTTGTGGCGGCGAGCGCTCCTACTCCGCCGGCAGAATCGTCCCCTCGACCTCGCCGAAGCCGACGCGATAGCCGTTGCCCTGGCACCAGCCGCGCATCACGAGGCTGTCGCCGTCTTCCAGGAATGAGCGCTTGGCGCCGCCGGGCAGCTCGACCGGCTCGGTGCCGTTCCAGCTGATCTCGAGCAAGCTGCCACGCTGGTCCTTCTCAGGGCCAGAAATGGTGCCGCTGCCCAGGAGATCGCCGACATTCATGGCGCAGCCGCTGGAAGCGTGGTGCATGAGCTGCTGCACCGAGGACCAGTACATGTACTTGAAATTGGTGCGGCTGATGCCGGCAGGTGCATTGGCACCCGCAGCGCGCAGGGAGACGTCGAGCGCGATGTCGTAGTTCTGCGGCTTCGTCTGCCTGAGATAGTCGAGCGGCGCCGGCTCCTGCTCCGGCCCCTTCAGCCGGAACGGCTCCAGCGCCTCGCGCGTCACCACCCAGGGGCTGATCGAGGTCGCAAACGCCTTGGCGAGAAACGGCCCGAGCGGCACATATTCCCATTGCTGGATGTCGCGCGCGCTCCAGTCATTGAGCAGCACGAAGCCGAAGATCATGTCTTCGGCCTGGCTCTCGCTGAGCATGCCGCCCATCGGCGAGGGTTGGCCGATCACGACGCCCATCTCCAGCTCGAAATCGAGCCGCTTGCACGGCCCGAAGCTCGGCACATCCACATTCGGCGGCTTCAGTTGCCCGCGAGGCCGCTTCACCTTCGTGCCGGAGACCACGACCGTCGATGCGCGGCCGTTATAGGCGATGGGCATATGCAGCCAGTTCGGCTGCAGCGCATTGTCCTTGCCACGGAACATCACGCCGACATTGGTGGCGTGCTCTTTCGAGGAGTAGAAGTCGGTGTAGCCGGAGACGGTGAAGGGCAGATGCAGTTTGGCAGCCGACATGGGAACCAGGGCCAGCTTGCGCAACTCGTCATTGTCGCGCAATTCGGGATTGTCGTGCCGCAAGAGCTCGCTGATCCGCGCGCGGGTCGTCGACCACGCCTTCGAGCCCAACGACATGAACGGATTCAGGCTGCCTGCCGCAAAGGTCCCCGGCTGCCCGACATCGAGGCGGCCATCCTGCTCGAGCTCCCACAGATCAAGAATGTAGGCGCCGATGGCGACACCAACGCGCGGCGCCAATCCATTCGCCGAGAACACGCCATAGGGCAGGTTCTGGATCGGGAAGTCGGAGGCGGGATCGACGTCGATGAAGGAGCGGAGGCTGGGGTCGTTGGGGTGTGTCGTCACGTCTGGCCCGGTCCTTTCTTCCTTCTCCCCTTGTGGGAGAAGGTGGCGCGAAGCGCCGGATGAGGGGTTCTATCCGCGAATCCAGAATGAGAGAGGTCCGCTCGCGGAGAGACCCCCTCACCCGTCTCGCCGCCACGCGGCGAGCCACCCTCTCCCACAAGGGGAGAGGGCACGACCGTCACGGCCGGCTCGGATCGAATTTCTTCTCCAGGCCCTTCCAGCAATCGGCGTAATCGTCCTGGAGCGTCGTAGCCTTCGCCGCATGCGCGGTGACGCGCTGCGGATAGCGGGTCTCGAACATGAAGGCCATGGTGCCGGTCAGCTTCACCGGCTTCAGCTCGCCATTGCTGGCGTGCTCGAAAGCATCGCGGTCCGGGCCGTGCGGCAGCATGCAATTGTGCAAGCTCATGCCGCCCGGCACGAAGCCTTGCGGCTTGGCGTCGTAGACGCCGTAGATCAGGCCCATGAACTCGCTCATGATGTTCATGTGGTACCAGGGCGGACGGAAGGTGTTGTCCGCGACCATCCAGCGCTCGGGGAAGATCACGAAGTCGATGTTCGCTGTGCCCGCGGTCTCCGACGGTGAGGTCAGCACCGTGAAGATCGAGGGATCGGGATGATCGAAGCCGATCGCGCCGACGGGAGAGAAGGTGCGCAGATCATATTTGTACGGCGCGTAATTGCCGTGCCAGGCGACGACGTCGATCGGCGAATGGGGCAGCGTGGTCTTGAACAGCGAACCGCCCCACTTCACGAACAGTTCGGTCGGCGTGTCCTTGTCCTCGTAGTTCGCGACCGGCGTGAGGAAGTCGCGCGCGTTGGCGAGGCAGTTGGCGCCGATCGGACCGCGCTCCGGCAGGGTGAAGGCACCGCCGTAATTTTCGCAGAGATAACCGCGCGCCGGGCCATTCGGAATCTCGACGCGGAACTTGACGCCGCGCGGGATCACCACGATCTCGCCGGGCTCGGCGTCAATGCGGCCGAACTCGGTGACGAGGCGCAAATTGCCCTGCTGGAGCACGAACATCAGCTCGCCGTCGGCATTGTAGAAATGCTGGTCCACCATCGATTTGGTAATGAGGTAGACATGCGCGGCCATGCCGGCCTGGGTGTTCACGTCACCCGCCGTCGTCATGGTCTGCACGCCCTCAACGAAGGTGACATCCTCCTTGGGGAGCGGCGTCGGATCCCAGCGCAGCTGCGCGATCGGCAGCTCGTATTCATGGCAAGGCGCCGAGCGCCACAGGCCGGCATCGACCTTCTCGAAGCGGCCGGAATGCTTCACCGAGGGCCGGATGCGGTACAGCCAGGAGCGCTCATTGGCGCCGCGCGGCGCGGTGAAAGGCGAGCCCGAGAGCTGCTCGGCATAGAGCCCGTAGGCGCAGCGCTGCGGCGAGTTGCGCCCGATCGGCAGCGCGCCCGGCAGTGCCTCGGTCTCGAAGCTGTTGCCGAAGCCGGACATGTAACCCGGCGTCACCTGGGCCGAGCTGCGGATGATCTGGTCAGGCGAGGTATTGATGTTCATGACTATCCTCCTCCTTGCAAGGCAGCCCACATTTCCTGGTCGCGCTTGTCGGTCCAGATCACGGGGTCGTCGATCCCCGACGCCTCGTCATAGGCGCGCGACACGTTGAACGGCAGGCAGTGCTCGTAGATGGCGAAGCTGGAAAATTTCGGATCCATCACCTCGCGGGTCGCCGCCATCGATTCCTTCAGCGTGCGACCACGAGCAACGGAGATTTCGGCCGCGCCGTAGAGCGAGGTGACGAAGTCGCGCGTCATCGCGATGGCCTCGCGCACCGTGGCCGTGCCCTTCAGCGCATCGCCGCGGCCCGGCGCGATCGCCTTGGGATTGAAGTTGCGGATCTCGTTCAACGTCATCGGCCATTCGCGCAAATGCGCATCGCCGCAATAGCAGGCCGAGTGATATTCGATCAGGTCGCCGGAGAACATCACCTCCGCGTCCGGCACCCAGGCGACGATGTCGCCCGAGGTGTGGCCGGCGCCAAGCTGCATCAGGCGAACCTCGCGCTTGCCGAGGTAGATCGTCATCTCGCCTTCGAAGGTCAGCGTCGGCCAGGTCAGGCCGGGGATGCTCTGCGCATCCTGGAACAGCCGCGGGAAGCGGCCGTATTCGGAATCCCAATCCTGCTTGCCGCGCTCCTCGATCAGCCGATAGGTCTCCTGCGAGGCGACGATGCCTTGCGCCTTGTAGGCAGAGGCGCCGAGCACGCGCACGGCGTGATAGTGCGACAGCACGACATATTTGATCGGCTTGTCGGTGACTGCGCGCACGCGCTCGATCACCTTGTTCGCCATCGCGGGCGTCGCCTGCGCGTCGAACACGAGGCAGCCGTCGTCGCCGACGATGACGGCGGTGTTGGGATCGCCCTCGGCGGTGAAAGCATAGAGGTCCGTACCGATCTCGGAGAATGTGATCTTCTTCTCGGAGAGATCGCCAGTGGATGCGAAGTTCTTCGCCATCAATTCGTCCTTCAAGTCACCGGGTTATTGTTGCTGCTGTTGTTGCTGTTGGCCGTCGATCATGCGGCGCTTCGCAAGCCCGATCGCCTCGCGCAGCACGTCGATATCGCCGATATGGTTGGCGAGGATCAGCACCAGCGCCGCGTCGAAATCGGCGCTCTGCTCCTCGGTGAGACCGCGATGCGCCTCGACGATGGCGCGGAAGGCGTCGTCGGGGCGTGCGAAGTTGGAGCTGGTGGAAAGCGGCATGCGAACCTCAATACAAGCCTTCGGCACGCGCCAGCGCTGCCGCGATCGTCGCACGCGTCGGATGGCGGAAGCGCGCCGCGACATAGCCATCCGGCCTCAGCAGATAGGCGGCGCCCGGTTCGGCGCCGTAGCGCTTCGCGACCAAGCCCGAGGGATCGGCAAACCCGCCCTCGCCGCCGATGCGGATGCCCTTGACGCCATCGGGCGCATCGATGGCCGCACCATTGCTGAACGACAGCAGGGTGAAGTCCGTTCCACCCTTGCGGAAGGCATCCGTCAGATAGATCTGCTCGCCGGCCGGCGTCGTGACGGGGGCGTCGAGCATGGAACAGCCGGGCGACGGCCCACCGTGCCACGTATCCGCGTCGAGCGAGGACAAGGGGGAATCATAGCTGCATGGCACCGAAAGCCGGCCGCCATTGACCATGCGCTTGCCGAACTCGGTCTCCTTCGCCAGCGACAGCACCGCCTTGCGCAGCCGCGCCTCCTGATGCGAGTTCGGCGCCATGAAATCGGTCGAGCGGGTCGATTCGCGGATGTTCTCGTCGGCGGCGGCGCTACGCTCGATGTGATAGCTCTCGAGCAGGCTCGCGGGCGAGGTGCCGCGCAGCACGCGATTGAGCTTCCAGGACAGGTTTTCGGCGTCTTCCAGCCCGGAATTGGCGCCGCGTGCGCCGAAGGGCGAGACCTGATGCGCGGAATCGCCGGCGAAGACCACGCGGCCATGGATGAAGCGGTCCATCCGCCGGCACTGGAATTTGTAGAGCGAGATCCACTCGAACGCGAACTTGTCGTGGCCGAGCATACGCGCGATCCGCGGCCGCACGTTCTCGGGCTTCTTCTCGACGACAGGATCGGCGTAGCGGTTGAGCTGGAGATCGATGCGCCAGACATCGTCAGGCTGCCGGTGCAGCAGCGCCGAACGCCCGGCATGGAACGGCGGATCGAACCAGAACCAGCGCTCGGTCGGGAATTCCGCAGTCATCTTGACGTCGGCAATGAGGAACTGATCCTCGAACACCTGCCCGGCGAACTCGGCGCCGACCATCTGCCGCAGCGAGGAGCGCGCGCCGTCGCAGGCGACGACGTATTGGGCGAGCACGCGGTACGCGCCCTCCGGCGTCTCGATCGTCAGCGCGACGGAACCGTTGCGCTGCTCGAGCGCCGTCACCTTGTTGCGCCAGCGCAGGTCGATCTCGGGAAGATCGTCGATGCGATCGACCAGATAGGCCTCGGCGTAATATTGCTGGAGATTGATGAAGGCCGGCCGCTTGTGGCCGTTCTCCGGCAGGAGATTGAACTGGTAAAGTTGGGACTCGCCGTGGAAGATGCGGCCAACGCTCCACACCACGCCCTTGTCGACCATGCGGTCGCCGACGCCGAGCCGGTCCCAATATTCCAGCGAGCGCTTCGAGAAGCAGATCGCGCGTGAGCCCTCGCCGATACGATCGGCATCATCCAGAAGGACGACACGCTGGCCGCGCTGAGCAAGATCGATCGCCAGCGACAGCCCGACCGGGCCCGCACCGACGACCACGACCGCGTGCTCGGCCGGGCTCTGGCCGGAACGATCCTGATCGGGGTGGCGTCGATAGCCGAACTGGGATTTGGCCTGTGCCATACACTAACCTCGGCTCTGGTCAGGAGAGGACTGATCTGCTAGATAGTCTCACGTGCAACTATTTTGGACCGGAGCCGGCCGGCCGTCAACTGGAATTCGGAGCGCTTTCCTTGGCGAGGACATCCAGCGACATCGCGCTGAAGGCGCGCGACGCCGACGAGGCTTCGGCGCGGCCAAAGCCACGGCTCGACCTGTTCAAGTTCGTGCCGTTCCGCCTCAACCGGCTCGCAGCGGAAGTCAGTTCCGCGCTTTCGGTCGAATATCAAGAACGGCATGGCCTCGACATTCCGGCCTGGCGCGTGATCGCCACGCTCGGCTTCCGCAACGATGCCTGCAGCGCGCAGTACATCGCGCAGTGCACCCGCACGCACAAATCCACCATCAGCCGTGCGGTGACCGCGCTACTCAACGACAATCTGATTGAACGGGTCGAGAATGAGGCCGACCGCCGCGAATTCCGGCTGCAACTGACGAGGAAAGGCCGCGCGCTCTACGAAGAGCTTTTCCCGCAATTGCTGCGGCGGGAAGACGAGATCCTCGCCTGCCTTTCCGCGCAGGAGCGCAGGCAACTCTCGACCCTGCTCGGCAAGATCGAGCAGAGCCTCGACCTGATCCAGACCAGCCAAGAGGCCGACGCCAAGCAGGCGTATTAGCCGATGCCGTCAACTTCTGGATTCCGGGTTCGCGCGACGCGCGCCCCGGAATGACGGCTTCGCCGTCATTTCGCGAACGATCGCGTCGGCGGCATATGCAGCGCCCAGGCATCGACCTTCTCGCTGGCGCGCGGATAGATCTCCGTCACGATCGGATCATGTCCGGGAATGAAGCGATCCGGATGGCCGGCAAGGCGCTCGATCGTCTCCCAGCCCTGCGCCATGTCGCCGACATTGTAGACGATCGGGAACGGGCTCCTGCGCTGCAGATTGGCGTAGTAATGCGCGGCATCGGATGCCAGCACCACCGGGCCGCGCGCAGTTTCGACCCTGACCACCTGCAAGCCGTCGGAATGGCCGCCGACGCGATGCACTGTCACGCCTGGAGCAACCTCGCCGTCACCCGAATAGAAGTTGACGCGCTCGCGATAGACGTGGCGCACCATCTGCGTGACGTGCTCGACCGAGAACGGATGTCGCAACAGTCCGTTGCACATGCAGCGGCCGGTCGCGTAAGCCATCTCGCGCTCCTGGAGATGGAAGCGCGCATTCGGGAAGCGGTCGAGATTGCCGGCATGGTCGTAATGCAGATGCGTCACGATGACGTCGCGAATCGCAGATGCGGCGACCCCGAAGCGCTCCAGCGCATCGACCGGGTTGAGCGTCAGCTTGCGCGCCCGCGCGCTCGCCTCCTCGGCATTGAAGCCGGTGTCGACCAGAATGTCGCGGCCGTGCCCTCGGATCAGCCAGACGAAATAGTCGAGGTCCTGCGCCGCACTGTCATGTGGATCGGGTGCCAGGAAGTTCATGCTGGGGGTGCGCGGCGACATCGTCGCGTAGCGAAGGGCGTAGATTTCGTAGACGTTTCCCATGGTCTTGCTTTTCTGAGTTGGATCTTCTGGGACGATCGAGCACACCAAGCCATCGTCGGCAGGAAAGGTCAAATGGGGCATTGCGCCGGGAGCCGGCCCCGCAATGTGAGACCAATCACATTTTTCATCGCCATGGTTGCCTTAAACATTGTGCCGACAGGATCGAACCAGGCCGCGCCGAGTACCGTCATGACAGCCCGTCCATCCCCCTCGCGGCACGCCCATACGTTGCGGTCAATCGCTACGATAATGCCGAATCTCCAAGCGGTTGACGCCCCCCCGTCCCCGGTTTGATAATGCAGGAAGCGTAAGTTAAGGTCGCCGCGGCGCAAGCTGGAACGGCGCCTTTTTGGCTGGACCGCGCTGATTATGAAAATTCGCTTCTTTTTTCTTCTGCCCTTGCTCGTCTCGCTTGTCCCGACTGCCCCATCGCTTGCGGCCGGCGACCGTTTTGCGCTTGTCATCGGCAACGCCAAATATCCGGACGCGGATGCTCCACTGAAGGAACCGATCAACGATGCGCGCGACGTCGCCGATGAGCTCAAGCGGGACGGCTTCTCGGTCGAGATCGGCGAGAACCTGACCGGCGACGCGATGCGCCGCGCCTTCGACAAGCTCTACGGCAAGATCAAACCGGGATCGGTGGCGCTGGTGTTCTTCAGCGGCTTCGGCATCCAGTCGGCGCGCCAGAGCTACTTGCTGCCGGTCGATGCACAGATCTGGACGGAGTCCGACGTGCGCCGCGATGGTTTCAGCCTCGAGACCGTGCTCGGCGAGCTCAACAGCCGCGGCGCCGGCGTCAAGATCGCGCTGATCGATGCGTCCAGGCGCAATCCGTTCGAGCGCCGGTTCCGCAGCTTCTCGGCCGGCCTGACCCCGGTCATCGCGCCCAACGGCACGCTGGTGATGTATTCGGCGGCGCTGGCCTCGGTGGTCTCGGACGCCGGCGGCGACCACAGCCTGTTCGTCCAGGAGCTGCTGAAGGAGATCCGCGTCCCCGACCTGATGGCCGAAGAGACGCTGAACCGCACCAAGATGGGCGTCACCCGCGCCTCGCGCGGCGAGCAGGTGCCTTGGATTTCCTCGTCATTGGCCGAAGATTTCTCGTTCATTCCGGGCGCCGGCGGATCGCGTCCCGCAACGACGCCGCCGCCTGCGCCCCCCGCTGCGCCGGCCGTCATCGCCAACAACCCGCCGCCGGCGCCACCCGCCCCGCCGGCACCGCCTCCGCCGCCGAAGCCGGCCGACACTGCTGCGGCACCCGCTCCTGCTGCTCCAGCTGCGCCCGCGCCCGCGCCGCCCCCCGCGCCAAAGCCACAGATCGAGGCCGCCCTGCCGCCGCCGCCACAGCCGGTGAAGCCGATCGATCCCGCTCCCGCGCCGAGCACCGACAGCGGACCCAGCGCCGCCGCGCTGGCTGACGATCCCACGATCAAGGGCCTGACCGCCAAGATCGCCGCCAATCCGGACGACGTGAACGCGCTGTATCGGCGCGGCCAGGTCTATGCCAGCAAGGGCGCCTACAACCTCGCGATCAAGGATTTCGACGACACCCTCCGGATCAATTCGAAAGACGTCGAGGCGCTGAACAACCGCTGCTGGACTCGCACCGTGGTCGGTGACCTCCAGGGCGCGCTGAAGGATTGCAACGAGGCACTGCGGCTTCGGCCGAACTTCGTCGATGCGCTGGACAGCCGAGGACTCGTCAACCTCAAGTCGGGAGCGGTGAAGAACGCCATCGCCGATTTCGATGCGGCCCTGAAGATCAACCCGCGCCTGACCTCCTCGCTCTACGGACGGGGCCTTGCCAAGCAACGCAACGGCTCCGCCCAGGAAGGAGCGCTGGACATCGCCAATGCCAAGGCGATGGATCCGAACATCGTTCAGGAATTCGCAAGCTACGGAGTGCGTTGATATTTTTTCGAGTTGGGGCAGTCAAAGCCTCGAACCTTGGACGGGCCAAGAAAGACTAATGGGCGGATGCCGCAAGAGGCCTTTTCCGGGGCCTATTGCCGGAATTTGGAAGCACGCGACTGGCTGAGCAGGAGGGACTGGCTATGAGATTGGCTGCAAAGGGACTTACCGCGATCCTGTCCATCATCATCGTCGGCGCCGCTCTGTCATTGCCGCGCGCGTACGCAGGCGATGACGGCAACAGCAAGAATGTCACCGAGGACGAGATCGTCCGCGCGCTCGCACCGCCGGCCAAGAAGCCCCTGACCCGCGGCCTCTCGATCGGCCCGCAGACCGAATCCGCGCCGAACGCGGCGGAGACCAAGCTGATTCAGTCCGTGCGCGGCCGCTCGACGCGCTCGCTGTCGTCGACCGAGCGCGAGGAAATCGCTTCAGTCGTCAAGGACAAGCCGAACATCGATCTCGAAATCACGTTCGACTACAACTCCGCCAACATCAGCGCCAAGTCGATGCCGTCGGTGCAGGCGCTCGGCCGGGCGCTGACCAGTCCCGACCTGAAGGGCTCGACCTTCGTGGTCGCCGGCCACACCGACGCCGCCGGCGGCGAAGCCTACAACCAGGACCTGTCGGAGCGTCGCGCCGATTCGATCAAGCGCTACCTCGTCGAGAAGTACAACATCTCCGCGACCGATCTCGTCACCGTCGGCTATGGCAAGAGCAAGCTCAAGAATCCGAGCCAGCCGCTGGCAGAGGTCAACCGCCGCGTGCAGGTCGTCAACATGGAAAACAAGACTACCGCGTCGAAGTGAGCTCGACGTAATCCTTTACAGTGAACAGTCGTGATGTGGTGTAAGGTCTCGCTTCCAAAGCGCGTCCCGCAACCTTGCGGGACGCTTTATTTCGGGGAAACGCTCTGTCTGGGCCTCGCACGGACGGCCGTGAGCCAGGCCAGGATGATCCGGCGATGAATCTGACTCAATATCTCAAGCCGGCCGGAACCGTGCTGTTCGTCGCCGTGCTCGGCGTCGGCTATTATCTGTTCGAGCATCGGCATCGCCCCGAAGCGAAGGAGACGCCGGGCGAGGCGCTCGTCATCGTGACGAAGTCCACCAACGCCTGCTTCTCCGACCTGGTGCGGGTGACCGGCTTCTTCGTGCCGCGCCGCGAGGCGGTGGTCGTTGCCGACCAGGAAGGCTCAAGAGTCACCGACCTCCTGGTCACCGAGGGCGCCATTGTCGCCGACAACCAGGAGCTGGCGCGCCTGACTGCGCCGCCGCAGATCCCGGGCCAGCCGCAGCGACCCGGCCCGCAAGGCCCGATCTCGTTGAGAGCACCTGCTCCGGGTCTCATCACCGAGGTCCGCACCATCGTCGGCGCGCCGGCCTCGCCGCAGGCTGGTCCGATGTTCCGCATCGCCGTCAACAACGAGATCGAGCTCGACGCCCAGGTGCCGGCGGTGCACATGTCCAAGCTCAGTTCCGGCGCGACCGTGCGCATCAGCCGCGACGACGCGCCCGATCTGATCGGACGCGTCCGGCTGGTCGCGCCCGAAATCGACCGCACGACCCAGCTCGGGCGCGTCCGCATCAGCGTCACCAACAATCCATCGCTCAAGGTCGGCGTGTTCGCCCGCGCCTCGATCGACGCCAAGCGCAGCTGCGGCGTTTCCATCCCCAAGACCGCGATCGACCATCTCATGGTGCAGGTCGTCAAAGGCAATGTCGTCGAGACGCGCAAGGTGCGGGTCGGACTGTCGTCCGACACCTCGACGGAAATCCTGGAAGGCCTCGAGGTCGGGGAAATCGTCGTGGCCGACGCCGGCTCTTCGCTCCATGATGGCGACCAGATCAAGACCATGTTCGCCGATGAACTCGATCGCACGCGGGTACGCTGATGGCTCTCAATATCTCGGCATGGTCAATTCGTCATCCGCTGCCGTCTGTCGTCTTTTCGATCATCCTTCTGGTTCTCGGCTGGACCTCCTTCACCAAGCTTGCAGTGACGCGGCTGCCCTCGGCCGACATCCCCGTGATCTCGGTTGCGGTCTCGCAGTTTGGCGCAGCACCAGCCGAGCTCGAATCCCAGGTCACCAAGACGGTTGAAGACGCGGTCTCCGGCGTCGAGGGCGTCAGGCACATCACCTCCTCGATCACCGACGGCCTGTCGGTCACCACGATCCAGTTCGCGCTCGAGACCAACACCGACCGCGCGCTCAACGACGTCAAGGACGCGGTGACGCGCGTGCGCTCCAACCTGCCGCAGAACGTCACCGAGCCGCTGATCCAGCGCGTCGACGTCATCGGCCTGCCGATCGTCACCTATGCCGCGATCTCGCCCGGCAAGACGCCGGAGCAGCTCTCCTATTTCGTCGACGACGTGGTCAAGCGCGCGCTGCAGGGCGTCCGCGGTGTCGCCCAGGTCGAGCGCATCGGCGGTGTCGAGCGCGAGATCCTGGTCTCGCTCGATCCCGATCGCTTGCAGGCCATGGGTCTGACTGCCGTCAATGTCAGCCAGAGCCTGCGCGGCACCAATGTCGACGTCGCCGGCGGACGCGCCGAGATCGGCAAGAACGACCAGGCGATCCGCACGCTCGCGGGCGCCAAGACGCTGGGCGATCTCGCCGGCACCATGATCCCGCTGTTCGGCGGCGGCGAGGTCCGGCTCGACGATCTCGGTACCGTCACCGACACCATCGCCGACCGCCGCACCTTCGCCCGCTTCAATGGCGAGCCGGTGGTCGCGCTCGGCATCAAGCGTTCCAAGGGCGCCAGCGACGTGAAGGTCGCCGAAGCCGTGCAGAAGCGCATCGACGCGCTCAAGGCGGCCTATCCCGATGTCGATCTGAAGGTGATCGACACCTCGGTCGAATACACCAACGGCAATTACCACGCGGCGATCTCGACCCTGTTCGAAGGCGCCATCCTCGCCGTCGTCATCGTGCTGCTGTTCCTGCGCGACCTGCGCGCCACCATCATCGCCGCGATCTCGCTGCCGCTGTCGATCTTCCCGGCGTTCTGGGCGATGGACCTGCTCGGCTTCTCGCTGAACCTCGTCAGCTTTCTCGCCATCACGCTGTCGACCGGCATTCTCGTCGACGATGCCATCGTCGAGATCGAGAACATCGTCCGGCACATGAACATGGGCAAATCGCCCTACCGTGCCGCGTTGGAGGCCGCCGACGAGATCGGCCTCGCGGTCATCGCGATCTCGCTGACCATCATCGCGATCTTCGCACCCGCGAGCTTCATGTCGGGCATTGCCGGGCAGTTCTTCAAGCAGTTCGGCATCACCGTCTCGGTGCAGGTGTTCTTCTCGCTGCTCGCGGCCCGCTTCGTCACCCCGGTTCTGGCAGCCTACTTCCTCAAGCACCATACGCATGTGGAACCGCCGCCCGGCCGCATATTGCGGTCCTATCATCGGATCGTGGGCTGGTCGGTGAAGCACTATTTCATCACGGTGCTGATCGGCCTCGGCGTCTTCGCCGCCTCGATCTGGAGCATCACGCTGCTGCCGCAGGGCTTTCTGCCGGCGCAGGACAGCGCCCGCTCGCTGCTTGCCCTCGAGCTGCCGCCGGGCACCCAGCTCGCCTACACCGAAAAGGTCACCGAGGACATCGTCGCGCGCCTGCGCAAGCGGCCCGAGGTCAAGAGCATCTTCGTCGACGGCGGGCGCGTCCCGCCGGGGACCCAGGAAGTCCGGCGTGCCGCCCTGATCATCAACTACACGCCCAAGAACAGCCGCGACATCACCCAGCGCGAGCTTGAATTCTCGATCAGCCAGGAGCTGGAGAACGTTCCCGATATCCGTTTCTGGTTCCTGGACGAGAACGGCCTGCGCGCGATCTCGCTGGTGGTGACCGGTGTCGATCCCAACATCGTCAACAACGTCGCGAGCGAGCTTGCGACGCAGATGAAACGCATTCCCACCATCGCCAATGTGATCTCGGAGACCTCGCTGGAGCGTCCCGAGCTGCGTATCGAACCGCGCGCCGATCTCGCCGCACGGCTCGGCGTGTCCACCGAAAGCCTGTCGCAGACCATCCGTGTCGCCACCATCGGCGACGTCGGCCCTGCGCTCGCCAAATTTGACGTCGGCGATCGCCTGGTACCGATCCGGGTGCAGCTCGAGGATGCCGCGCGCGGCAATCTGAAGACGCTCGAACAGTTGCGCGTGCCGCTTGGCGAGCGCGGCGAGAAGGGCGGCGTGCCGCTCTCGGTTATCGCCGATGTCAAGCTCGACCAGGGTCCGACCAGCATCAACCGCTACGACCGCGAGCGGCAGGCGACCGTCGCGGCCGACCTCGTCGGCTCCGCCGCGCTCGGCGATGCCACCAAGAAGATCTACGACCTGCCGGTCATGAAGACCCTGCCGAAGGGCGTGAAGGTCTCGCCCTCCGGCGACGCGGAAAGCCTGAACGAATTGTCGGACGGCTTCGCGACCGCGATCACGGCGGGATTGATGATGGTCTACGCCGTGCTGGTGCTGCTGTTCGGCACCTTCCTGCAGCCGATCACCATCCTGTTCTCGCTGCCGCTCTCGATCGGCGGCGCCATCGCAGCGCTGCTCGTCACCGGCAAGCAGCTCACCACGCCGGTGTGGATCGGCATCCTGATGCTGATGGGTATCGTCACCAAGAACGCGATCATGCTGGTGGAATTCGCGATCGAAGCCATTCGCGCCGGCAAGCCGCGCGAGGAAGCCATGATCGACGCCGGCATGAAGCGCGCCCGGCCGATCGTGATGACCACGATCGCGATGGCCGCCGGCATGATACCGAGCGCTCTCGCGGTCGGCGCCGGCGGCGAATTCCGCTCGCCGATGGCGCTCGCGGTGATCGGCGGCCTGATCTTCTCGACCATCCTGTCGCTGGTGTTCGTGCCCGCGATGTTCATGGTGATGGACGATTTCGGCGCCCTGATCTGGCGCTTCGCCAAGCGGCTGATCGTGCACAGCGAGGACGCCGAGACGGACGATCATCATGGAACGGCACCAGCGGAGGCGCCCCGCGTGCCGAAGAACTTCGTGCACCCGGCGGCGGAGTAGGACCGCGCGTCTCAAACGGACGACGCCGCCGGTTGGGTGTGCGATGATGAGTGCGCGGCGAGCAGGAAGATCGGACGCCGCGAGCAGCCGTCGCCCCTACTCGTTCCGCGCGATCGCGGTCAGCTTGCTCATGTTCCGCAGCAGGATGCGGCCGCGCTGGAGATCGAGGATCGCCTCCTTGCGCCAGGCCTGAAGCTGGCGGTTGACGCTCTCGCGGGCGGCGCCGACGAAGACGCCGAGCTGCTCCTGCGAGATGTGGACCTCGGAGCCGAAATCGGCGGCGAGCGCGCAGAGCCGCCGCGCCAGGCGAACCGGCAGCGGCTGCAGCATGGATTCCTCCATGCGCTCGCTCTGCCAGCGGATGCGCTGGCACAGCAGTGCGATGATCTTGATCGCGACCTTTGGCTCGCGCTCGAGGAAGCCGAGGAAGTCTTCGCGTCGCAGCACGAACAATTCGCTGGTCTCGCCCGCAGTGGCATCCGCCGTGCGGCTCTGGCCGTCCAGCACCGCGACCTCGCCGAACAGGTCGCCGGGCCCCATGAAATTCAGCGTCAGCCGGCTGCCGTCGGAGGCGCCGGTCTCGATGCGGACCTGGCCGCGGCGCACGCCGAACAGCGCGTCCCCGGGATCGCCTTTCTGGAACAGCACCTCGCCGTTCCCCAGATGCTGGGTGTGACAGAGATTGGACAACCGCTGGAGCTCGTCTGCGCCGAGATCGGCGAACATCGGGTTCATCTTCAGGATGACCGCAAATTCGGCCTGCTTGCTCATTTCAATGTCCTTGTGAACGTCACTGTTCCTGTCAAATCGCTTGAAACCATCAAACTTCAGGATCGCGTAAAACCGCGCCGGAGAAGTGTGTCATAAGTCACATAACTTTGCAGCACCCCCGGACTATTTTTACGCGCTTGGAGCCGCTTCCCGTCCGGGGATAAACTAAAGGCGCAAAGGACGGGTCATCTGCCGGTTCGACGCCGATCATCCGTCGTTGGAAAGTCGACATGAGAGCATTGAAATTCGCCGGCGGAGCTTTGGCCGCCGTCATCATCGTGATCGCACTCCTGCTGATGGTGGGAATCCCCTCGGGCTTCCTGACCGCCGCGATCGCCTCGCGCGTCGAGAGCGCGACCGGCTATCGCCTGTCGATCGACGGCACCACGAAGATCAGCCTGTGGCCGACGCTGAACGTCACCCTGAACGACCTCACGCTTGCCGACCCCAGGGATCGCAGCGGCATCACGCGCCTGACGGTCGACAGCGTGCAGGCCGAAATGTCGCTCGCAAGCATATGGTCCGGCCGCCCTGAGATCGGCGAACTCGTCGTCACCCATCCCGTGCTCTACCAGCCGCTGCTGCGTGAGCGCCTGCCGAGTGCCGGCGCCCCGTCGAAGCCGCTCGCGCTCGATACCAATGGCGCCACCATCGACCGCATCAAGGTGATCGACGGCGAAGTTGCATTCTCGCGCCTGCGCGATCGTGTCGAGGGCCGCATCAGCGCCATCAACGCCGACGCGACCGTCGACCACGACCGCAAGGTCAATATCACCGGCACCGCGCGCGTCGGCGATCATCCGACCAAGTTCGACATCAAGGCGGCCGCGCCGGCATCGCCGGCCGAGCGGCCGACCGTTCCCGTGGATTTCGCCATCGACATGCCTGACGTGCTGAAGTCCCAGCTCACCGGACACGCCGAGATGCGGCTCAACCGCGATGTGGTGATGATCAACGGCGTGAACGGCCGGCTCGGCGACGGCGCATTCAACGGCTGGGCTTCGGTCGACATCGCGAGCAAGCCCCTGGTCAAGGTGGACCTCGATTTCCAGCGGCTCGCGATGCCGCTGGCGAAATCGCCGCAGGGCACGGCCGGACAGCCCTGGAGCGATGCGCCGATCAACGTGTCCGGGCTCAACTATGTCGACGCGCAGTTGCGGATCTCCGCGAACGAAGCCTTGATCGGCGATGCGCGCATCGCGCCGCTGGCGCTCGACGCCAAGCTCGCCGGCGGCGTGCTGAAGGCCGGCACCTCCAATCTCGGCGCCTATGGCGGCCAGGTCTCGGGCGAGGTGATCCTGGATGCGACCAGCGGTGCGCCGAGCTTTGCCATGCATTCCGATCTCGTCGGCGTGCGCGCGCTGCCGCTGCTCCAGGGCCTTGCCGAATTCGACCGCATCGACGGCAAGCTGCAGGCCAAGCTCGCCCTGCGCAGCGCCGGCAACAGTCAGCGCGCGCTGATGGCGAACATGCAAGGTACGGCCTTCGTCAATTTCCAGGACGGCGCCATCCGTGGCATCAACGTCGCGCAGATGATCCGCTCGCTGACGGCAGGCACGCTGTCCGGCTGGCAGGCAAATCAGGACCCTGGCCAGGAACAGAGCACGGATCTGTCGCAGCTCTCGGCCTCCTTCCGCATCGACAAGGGCCAGGCGGTGACGACCGATCTCAATCTGATCGGACCGCTGGTGCGCGTGACCGGCGCCGGCACCATCGCGCTCGACACCAAGATGATGGGCTTTCGCGTCGAGCCGAAGCTCGTGATGACGACCGAAGGCCAGGGCCGCATCTCCGAGCCGGTCGGCTTCGGTATCCCCGTGATGATCCAGGGCAGCTGGTCGCAGCCGCGGATCTATCCTGATATGGCCGGCATGCTGGACAATCCGGACGCCGCCTATGCCAAGCTGCGCGAGATGGGCAAGGGTCTGTTCGGCCCCGACGGCGCCGGGCTCGGCAACATTCTGGGCAGCCTCGGGCTGGGTGGCGCCACCGCGCCAAGCGGCGGCAATGCCAATCCGCAAGCCCAGCAGCCGGGGCAGAACAATGTGCTCGGCGGCCCGCTGGGGGAGGCGATCGGCAATCTGATCCAGCAGGGGCTTTCCAGTGGCGCAGCAACCGGCACAGGCACCGCCTCCGGCCGCAGCCGCAGCGTGCCGGCAACGCCCTCCACGCCGGCGCCGCAGGCCTCGCCTGCGGCCCCCGCTCTGGAGGACCCGCCGCCGGCGCAGCAGGACAGTCAGCCAATGAACGACGTGCTGCGGCAGCTCTTCAATCGCTGACCGAAGGACTGGCGCGCTGGACGTCACGGGCAAATCCTTGCATCGGCTTCGACCCCTGCGGCTTCCTCCGAGCGGGATGAGGCTGCGGCAATTCCTCCCTTCCACCGGCCCGGAAGTCCACCGGGGGTAACCACACCGGCCGGTCCGCCGGCCCCGCCACGGCCCCATGGCCCAAATTGTGGTAGAACGGCCCGCAGCGCCGGCGTCGATGGCGGCGCAAGAGGATCGGGATGGCAGGAGCGAACGACAAGACACGATCTCTGCGCGGGGGCCTGTTCGCCAAATACGTCGTCTCCCTCGTCGGCCTCGTCGTGTTCGTCCTCGCCGTCAACGGGGCGATGGAGACCTGGATCTCCTATCGCGCCACCCGGACGTCGCTGACCGACGGGCTGGAGGACAAGGCCCAGGCGGCCGCCCGGCGAATCGAGCAGTCGATCTCCGAGCTCGACCGCCAGATCAGCTGGGTGACGCGGGCGAGCCAGGATACGCTGGAGAAGCGCCGCGCCGACTACGCGCAGCTGCTGCACCAGGTCTCCGACGTCAACCAGCTGTTCCAGCTCAACGGCGACGGCCGCGAGGTGTTGCGCGTCTCCCGGCAGTCGACCACGACCGGCGGCAATGCCGACCTCTCCCGCGACATGCGCTTCACCGACGCCGTCGCCCGCGGCGTCAGCTATGCGCCGGCCTGGTTCGCCGACCGGACGCCGATGATGTCGATCTCGGTGGCGCATTCCGGCTTCAACGCCGGCGTCACCGTGGCCGAGATCGATCTCAGCTTCCTCACCGATTTCCTGTCCGACGCCCAGGTCGGCAAGGCGGCCTTTGCCTATGTGGTCGATCCGCGCGGCCGGGTGCTGGCGACGTCCTCGAAAGGGCCCGAAATCGGCAAGGACCTCTCCAGGCTGCCGCAGGTCGCAGCCGCGATCGCGCCCGGCCACGAGCCCGACACGTCCGGCACCGACTTCAATGGTCATGCGGTGATGAGCGCCGCGAGCATCGTGCCGAAGCTCGGCTGGAGCGTGCTGTTCGAGCAGCCGACCACGCAGGCCCTGATGCCGATCCGCGACCAGCTGGTGCGCATCGTGCTGCTGATCGGCATGGGCCTGATGGTCGCGATCCTCGCCGGCACGCTGCTGGCGCGCCGCATGATCATCCCGATCACGGCGCTGCGCGACGGCGCACACAAGCTCGGCGAAGGCGATTTCAGCCACCGCATCGACGTGCACACCTCCGACGAGCTGGAGGACCTCGCCGGGCAGTTCAACCGCATGGCCGACCAGATCCAGGAGACCTATTCGAACCTGGAGACCAAGGTCGAGGAGCGCACCCGCGACCTCGCGCAGTCGATCCACGAGCTCAAGGTGCTGGAGGAGGTCGGCCGCGCTGTGGCCTCCTCGCTCGATCTCAACGCCGTGCTTGCGACGATCGCCGCCCGTGCGATCGAGATCACCCATGCCGACGCGGTGCTGATCTACGGCTTCGACGCCGAGGCGGGCCGCTTCAACCTGGTCGAGGCCAACGGCATCGACAAATCCGCCGACGGCGCGCATGTCACCATCGAGCAGGGCGAGAACATCCTGAGCGATGCCGCCGACAGCGGCGAGCCGATCGCACTAGCCGAGCTCGGCGAGGCCGCGGAGCAGCCGCTGCGCGAGGTCGCGCTCGCGGCCGGCTTCAACTCGGTGCTGGTGGTGCCGCTGATCGACCAGCAGGGCACGCTGGGCTCGCTGGTGGTGCTGCGCCGCGCCGGTGGCGAGTTCGCCGGCAGCGTCATCGGATTGATGCGCACCTTTGCCAACCAGGCGGTGCTGGCGATGCGCAATGCGCGGCTGTTCAGCGAGGTCGACCACAAGAGCCACGCGCTGGAGGCCGCGAACAAGACCGTGCGCGCCCAGGCGGACAAGCTGCGCGAGCAGACCGAGCAGCTCAAGGACTGGAACAAGTCGCTGGAGGCGCGCGTCAAGACCCAGCTCGGCGAGATCGAGCGCATCCGCAAGCTCGAGCGTTTCCTGGCGCCGCAGGTGGCGCAGCTGATCGCCTCCTCCGACAGCCCCGAGGGGCTGCTCACCAGCCAGCGCCGCGAGGTGACCGTGGTGTTCTGCGACCTGCGCGGCTTCACCGCGTTCACGGAAGCGACCGAGCCGGAAGAGGCGATGAACGTGCTGCGCGAATATCACGCCGCGCTCGGCAAGCTGATCTTCAAATACGAGGGCACGCTCGACAAATATGCCGGCGACGGCGTGATGATCCTGTTCAACGCGCCGATCCAGTTCGAGGACCATATCAGGCGCGCGGTGAAGATGGCGGTGGAGATGCGCGACACCATCGGCCCGCTGACCGAGCGCTGGCGCAACCGCGGGCATAGCCTGGGGTTCGGCATCGGCATCGCGCTCGGCTATGCCACGCTCGGCCAGGTCGGCTTCGAGCAGCGGCTGGAATATGCCGCGATCGGCAGCGTCACCAACCTCGCCTCCCGCCTCTGCGGCGAAGCCAAGCCCAACCAGATCGTGGTCAGCCGCCGCGTCTACGGCATGGTCGAGCCCTGGGTCGAGGCCCGCGCCCTCGATGATCTCCAGCTCAAGGGCTTCAATCACCCGGTGCTGGCGATGGAGATCCTGAGCTGGCGCGAGGAGGTGGAGAACGTGGTGGATGCGTCGGTCGCGCGGATGCGCGGGTAGCCGAAGCAAAAAGTGCGAAAACAACCCCATGCACAGTAGACGGGGTCTTAGGAATCAATGGGTTAGCGGGGCCTTTCCGCGGGTGCCAAAGCGTTTGACACGTCGGGCGAAAACAGCGGCAAGACGGTAGCATCCCCACGAACCACATCCCGCCTCCTCGCGACCAACCCTCGCCTCAACGGCGAGGCTGAACCCGGATGGAGCCGACCGTGGCATTTGCCCCGCCTTCGCGTGCTTATGATCTGCAGATGCTGGACCGTCCCGCCGACCGCGTGCGCGATCATGGCTGGGTCTTTGGGCTGCCGCCGGGCATCACGAGCGAACAATGGCCGCTCGATCCGGTCAGCGGCTATCCGCTGATGCACGGGTTCACGCTGTTGCTGCCGGAGGATTATCGCGTGCATGGCGAGGACATCGTCGCGGTGTCGTTCTTTGCCACCGCGCCAGATCACAACGACGGCGGCGCGCCCGATGATCCCGAGATTCGCGAGGCGGTGTTGGCGCGCATCTCCCATCCACACCTGTCGCGCATGACGGACATCCTCGACTACGAATATGCCGCGCTGCTGCTGACACGGGCCGAGTACGAGGACGCGTTCGCGACGCCGCCGGCACCGCTGGCGCTGGCGACGGCCGAGCGGCCGCGCTGGCTCGACGTCGGCGGGGCCAGCGCCTTCTTCGAGGCGGCGCCGCCTTACGCAAGGAAGATGTTCGCCGCTTCGCCGCGCGCGGATCTCGTCGAGAATCGCGCGATCGCCCTGTCGCCGCGCGCGAACGATCCCAACGCCGGCAAGGGCCCGCAGGACGAGCACGTGCGCGAGAAGACGCCGACCGGCTATCAGCCCTACTACTATTATGTCGGCGGCGTGCCCGGCCGCGACAATTTCCGCCTGCATGACTGGAGCAAGGATCACGCCCACAACCATCTCGGCGGCACGATGCGGCCCTGCCAGGCCGTGCCCGAGATGAGCCCGTTCTACATCGAGTTCGAGGAATATTTCGGCGGCTACAATTTTGGCGGCGGCAACGCCCAGCTCGACTTCAGGGATATGAAGTTCGACTGGGCTTGCGGGTGATCACGCCAGGCGTGCCGCTTCTTCTCCTGCTCAACCAAGAGGCGCCGATAAAATCGATTTTCGATTTTCTGTTGACCGCGGGGTGCCGCCTTGCAATCATCCCGCAATGGGTCCGCTTCAGTTCGACATGTCCGGAAACCCCGGCGATGGTCCGCGCAGCCTGACGTCGGCGCTGCATGAGCGGCTGCGCGCCGATATCCTGGCGACGCGCCTGCTGCCCGCCCAGAAGCTGCACATCGCCGGCCTCGCCAAGCAGTTTTCGGTGAGCCTTGCCGCCGTCCGCGAGGCTCTGTCGCGTCTCGTCGCCGACGGCCTCGTGCAGGCGTCAGACCAGCGCGGCTTCCGCGTGAGCCCGGTGTCGCTGGCCGATCTCGCCGACGTGACACAGACCCGGATCGACATCGAGGGCCTCGCGCTGCGCCGTTCGATCGAGCGGGGCGATGACGCCTGGCTCGCGTCGGTGAAGTCGACCTGGGCGGATCTGAAGGCCGTCCCCTATCACTACCCCGATGATCCGACCGTGCACTACGAGGAATGGGTGATCCGTCACCGCATTTTCCACCGTGCGCTCGTCAACGCCTGCGGCTCGCCATGGCTGCTCGGCTTCCGCGACGTGTTGCACGAGCAGAGTGAGAGATATCGCCGTCTTTCGATCCGACGCGAGCTCGGTGGCAAGCCGCGCGACGTCGAGGCCGAACACGAGGCGATTGTCGCTGCCGTGATGAAACGCGACGCGGACGCGGCAGTTCGCGCCTTGTCGAAGCATTTCGGCATCACCAAGGAGTTTGTCGAGCTCGCCGCCTCGCGCATTGCGGAGGTGAGCCGCACGACCTGACGATCCCTAGAAATTCGGCACAAAAAAAGAGAGACCGGGAGGAAACAATGAAGATCAATCGCCGTCACGCGTTCATGTCGCTCGTTGCCGCCGCAATTTTCGCCGGCCCCGCGAGCGCCGCCGACACCATTCGCGTCGGCCTGCCCACGAAAACTTACTGGCCGACGACGATCGCCGAGACGGCCGTGCGGCAAAAGCTGTTCGAGAAGGAAGGCATCCAGGCCGAGCTGACCATCTATCGCAGCGGCGCGGAGACGTTCGAAGGCATGGCTGCGGGCGCAGCCGACATCATCCTCGATCCGCCCTCGCTGGTTTCCGCCGGGCGCAAGAAGGGCGTGATGTCGCGCATCGTCGCCAACGCCGCAATGGGCAATTTCGGCTGGCAGTTGATGGTGCCGGCCAAATCGACGCTCGACGTCAAGGACCTCAACGGCAAGAAGGTCGCGATCACCGCGGCCGGCTCAGGCTCGGACCTGCTTGCGCTGTGGACCATCCAGGACAAGAAGATCGACTTCACGCGCGTCCCCGTCGGCGGCGGCGGCCTGGTGCCGAATCTGCTGGCCGGCAATGTCGAGGCCGCCGTGGTCTATTCGCCGCTGAGCTTCCAGATCTCGAAGTCCGGCGAAGCCAAGACCATCCTCGACTACGCGACCGCGGTTCCGCCGAACCTGACCGCGGGCTGGATCGTGCTCGACAAATTCGCCGAGGCCAAGCCTCAGCTGGTGCAGAAGGCCGTGAACGCTCTCTACGGCGCGGTCGCGTTCATGCGCGCCAATCGCGACGTCACCATCAAGCTGATCGCCGAGCTCTACGAGATGCCGCCGGAGATCGCCGGCCTCGAATACGACAACACAATCATGAAGCTCGAGACCAGCGGCGACATGGGCGCAGCCAACGTGAGCGCCGCCGTGCAGCTCTCGCTCGACCTCGCCAAGCTCGGCGGGCTCAAGGACATCGTGCCGGTCGAGGACGTGATCTCGACCAGGTTCAAGCCCGTCCCGACCAAGTAGTTGGCGATGCAGAGCACGCTTGCCATCAACCTTGCGCGGCTCGCGATTATCGTCGCGATCCTGGCGCTGTGGGAGGTGCTGTCGCGCACCGGCATCGTCAATCCGCGCCTGCTGCCGTCGGCGTCCGACACGTTCGTGACGCTCGGCGATCTCCTGCAGCGCGCGGCCGTGCAGAAGGACCTGATGGTGACCGCGACCGAGGTGCTGGCCGCGTTCGCGCTGGCCGTCCCCTTTGGCGCGGTGATCGGCTTTCTGGTCGCGGAGAACCGCTACTTCGCCGATGTCGCCAAGCCGCTGCTGTTCTTCGCCTTCAGCATCCCGAAATCGATCTTCCTGCCGATGTTCATCCTCGTGTTCGGCGTCGGCTTTGCCCAGAAGGTCGGCTTCGGCTTCTTCTCCACGATCTTCATCGTGATCATGTCGACCACGACGGCGGTTGAGTCGGTCAAGGTCGAGCATCTGACGGTGGCGCGCTCCTACGGCGCCACGCCGATGCAGACGGCGTTCCGCGTCTACCTGCCGAGCATGCTGCCGGTGCTGCTGGAGGCGTTGCGGATCTCCATGATCTTCAACCTGACCGGCGTGATCCTCGCCGAGATGTACGCCTCACGCGACGGCATCGGCCATCAGATCGCGACCTGGGGCGAGAATTTCCAGATGAAGCAGCTCCTCGCCGGCGTCGTGATGGTCGCCGCGATCGCCATGATCTTCAACGAACTTGTCAGATGGGTGGAAACGCGATGCAGCCATTGGCGAACGTGACCCCGTTGAAGCCCGCCGCGCGCGCCGGCGCGATCGAGGTGAAGAATGTCGGCCAGGTGTTCAAGACCCGGTCGCAGGACGTCGTCGCGCTGGAGGACGTCTCGCTCGACATCAAGCCCGGCCGCTTCGTCGTGCTGGTCGGCCCCAGCGGCTGCGGCAAGTCGACCCTTTTGATGATGATGGCGGGACTGCGTCAGCAGACCGCGGGCACCATCACGATCAGCGGCGCGCCGATCCTGCAGCCCGACCCCGACAGGGTCGGCGTGGTGTTCCAGGAGGCGAGCCTGTTTCCATGGCTGACGGCGGAGGACAATGTCGAGTTTCCGCTGGCGTTGCGGGGTGTCCCCAAGGCCGAACGGCGAGCCAAGGCGCAGGATGCGTTGAAGCTGGTCGGGCTCGAAGGCTTCGGCAAACGTCATCCGCACGAGCTCTCGGGCGGCATGAAGCAGCGCGTCTCGATCGCGCGCGGGCTGGTGCAGGACCCGCCGGTGCTGCTGATGGACGAGCCGTTCGCAGCGCTCGACGAACAGACGCGCATGACCATGGGCGACGAGCTGCTGCGCATCTGGGCCGCGACCGGCAAGACGGTCGTGTTCGTCACGCACAGCCTGACCGAAGCCGTCTATCTCGCCGACGAGGTGATCGTCATGTCGGCACGGCCCGGCCGCATCGTGGACCATCTCCAGGTCCAGCTGCCGCGGCCGCGCACCTACGAGATGCTGAGCGGCGATGCCTTCGGGAGCTTGCGCGACCGCATCTGGCGGCACATCCGCAAATCGGCGTGAGGCTGAGATGAGTGCCAGGATAAGCGCGAAGACGCTGCGATATCTGATCGTGATCGGCCTGATCGCGCTGTGGGAGCTGTTGCCGCGCGCCGGGCTCATCCCGGAACTGTTCCTGCCGTCGCTGTCGTCCACGTTGATGGCGGGATGGACAGACGCGGGTGAATACGGTCATGCGCTTGCCGTCACCCTCTACGAGGTCGTGGTCTCCATGGCGTTCGCCTGCGGCGGCGGCATCCTGCTCGGCGCCATCGTCGGCAGCCTGCCACGTCCGCGCGTGCTGATCATGCCGATGGTGTCGAGCCTCTATGCGGTGCCGCTTGTGATCCTCTATCCCGTCTTCACGGTGTGGCTCGGCATCGGCTCCGAATCCAAGATCGCATTCGCCTCGATCTACGGCTTCCTGCCGACGATGCTCGCGACCGCCGCCGGCATCCAGACCATCGATCCGCAACTCTTGCTCGCAGCCCGCAGCATGGGCGCGACGCTGAGCCAGCGGCTGGTCCGCGTCATCATCCCGGCGGCAATCCCGACGGTGCTGTCGGGTCTGCGCGTCGGCGGTGCGCTGGTCATCGTCGGCGTCGTGGTCTCGGAGATGTTGATCTCCTCGGCGGGCATCGGCTACCTGATCTCGCGCTACCGGACGATCCTCGACAGCCCGCACGTGTTCGCGGGCGTACTGCTCGTGCTGTTTCTTGCGATCGGCTTCAACGCCGTGATCCGGTGGATCGAGCGCAAGGCGGCGATCTGGCAGACCGGCACCCGCGCCGGTCAGGCCAACGACGACATCGCATCCAGCGCGATGCAGCCGGCGACCTGAGGTACTCGCGTGTACGACTTGACCCTGACATTCGACAACGGTCCCGACCCTGAGGTGACGCCGCGCGTGCTCGACATTCTCGGTGAGCGCGGGATCAAGACCACCTTCTTCGTCATCGGAGAGAAGCTTGCCGATCCCGAGCGGCGCAGACTTGCGGAGCGCGCGCACCGTGAGGGGCACTGGATCGGCAATCACACCTTTACGCATAGCATTCCGCTTGGTGAGCAATCGGGGCGCGATACCGCAGAGAACGAGATCGGCCGCACGCAGGACGCGATTGGCGATCTCGCACATCCGCAGCGCTGGTTCCGGCCGTTCGGTGGCGGCGGCAATCTCGACAAGCGGCTGCTCAAGCCCTCCGTCGTCGACTATCTCGCGCGCAAAAGACACAGCTGCGTGCTCTGGAATTCCATTCCGCGCGACTGGGACGATCCCGACGGCTGGACCGAGCGTGCCCTCGACCAGTGCAGCCGGCAGCCATGGACGCTGACGGTGCTGCACGATCTGCCGACCGGCGCCACGGATCATCTGGAGCGCTTCCTCGACCGCGCCGATGCCGCCGGCGCGTGCTTCCGCCAGAACTTCCCGCCGCAATGCGTTCCGATCCGCTGCGGCGAGATCGTCCTTCCGATCAACGACTATGTCTCCTGCATTGAAGAGAGTGTTTGACCGATGAAAGTTGCAAGCTTCACGATCGCCGGTACTGCGAGCTATGGCATCGTCACCGACAAAGGCGTCATCGATGCCGGCAAGCGCCTGAAGGCATATCCGACCTTGAAGGCGCTGCTCGCGAAGGGGTCGCTCGACGAGCTGAAGCAACTCGCCGGCGAGAAGACCGACTACGCGTTGCAGGACGTCGCGCTGCTGCCGACCATTCCCGATCCCGACAAGATCTTCTGCATCGGCGTCAACTACGCCACGCATCTGGCCGAGAGCGGCCATCCGACGCCGGCGCATCCGATGATCTTCACCCGTTTCGCCAACAGCCAGGTCGGCCACGGCCAGCCGATGATCCGGCCGCTGGAATCCGAACGTTTCGACTACGAGGGTGAAATGGCCGTCATCATCGGCAAGGCCGGCCGCCGCATCTCGCGTGAAGCCGCGCTCAGCCATGTCGCCGGCTATGCCTGCTACAATGACGGCAGCATCCGCGACTGGCAGCGCCACACCTCGCAATTCGCGCCGGGCAAGAATTTTGCCGGCACCGGCGGCTTCGGGCCCTGGATGGTCACGACCGACGAGTTGACCGATATCGCAAAGCAGACGCTGATCACCCGGCTCAACGGCGTCGAAGTGCAGAAGGCTCCGATCTCCGATCTCGTCTTCGACGTCCCGGCCCTGATCGCCTATTGCTCGACCTTCACGGAGCTCGTGCCCGGCGACGTGATCGTCACCGGCACGACCGGCGGCGTCGGCGCCTATCGCACGCCACCGTTGTGGATGAAGGGCGGCGACGTCGTCGAAATCGAGATCTCTGGCATCGGCATCCTGCGCAATCCCGTCAAGGACGAAGGATCGGCCGCGGCAACGCGCGCGGCCTGAACAGTCGCGCTCAACAACGACAAGCCACAACAAGAAGAAGAAGGAGAACCCCATGCCCATGCCGACGCACATCCTGCCGACCACCGTGGTCGGCAGCTATCCGCAGCCGGAATGGCTGGTGAACCGCGCCATGCTGTCGAAGGTGGTGCCGCGCACACGCCTGCACGACATGTGGCGGTTGCCGCCCGAACACCTGGAAGAAGCCCAGGACGACGCCACCATCGTCGCGATCCGCGACATGGAGCGCGCCGGCATCGATATCGTGACCGACGGCGAAATCCGCCGCGAGAGTTACTCCAATCGCTTCGCCACCGCGCTCGACGGCATCGACGGGGACAATCCCGCGATGATCGTGGCGCGCACCGGCAACACCCAGACGCCGGTGCCGCGCGTCGTCGGCCCCGTGAGGCGCAAAGGCCCGGTCGAGCTGCACGATATGCAGTTCCTGCGAAAGAACACGGAGCGTGCGGCGAAGATCACCCTTCCCGGACCATTCACGATGAGCCAGCAGGCCAAGAACGAGTACTATAAGGACGACGAGGAGCTCGCGATGGCTCTCGCCGAAGCCGTCAATGCCGAGGCGCTCGATCTGCAAAAGGCCGGCGCCGACGTGATCCAGCTCGACGAGCCTTGGGTGCGCAACAACCCGGAACTCGCCAAGCGCTACGCCGTCAAGGCGATCAATCGCGCGCTGCAAGGGATCACGGTGCCGACCGTGGTGCATCTCTGCTTTGGTTATGCTGCGGTCGTGCCGGGCTCGAACAAGCCGGCCGGCTATTCCTTCCTGGCCGAGCTCGACGACACCACCGCCGACCAGATTTCGATCGAGGCGGCGCAACCGAAGCTCGACCTCGGCGTGCTCAAGGACCTGTCGTCGAAGAAGATCATGCTCGGCGTGCTCGACCTCGCGGATCCCGCGATCGAGAGCGTCGATACCGTCGCCGAGCGCATCCGCAACGGGCTGAAATATGTCTCGCCGGATCGTCTCGTCCCGGCGCCGGATTGCGGCATGAAATACATGCCGCGTGCGACTGCGTTCGGGAAGCTGAAGGCCATGTGCGACGCAGCGGCGAAGGTTCGGCGGGAGGTCGGCTAAAGCGCGATGCGATGAGGATGAATCGTCATCGCGCTTTAGGTTGTTGTTTAAGCATGATCTTTTCGGAAAACCACTGCGCACTTTTCCGGATCATGCTTTAGCGACCTTCACGGGAGGCGTTGCGACTCCGGCCTCACGCCCCCCGCTTCGGCCCGATCGACTCGAACCCGGCCTTCTGCTCGTCGCTCAGATCCGCCTGGAAATCGTCGAGCGCATCGGTGACGTCGCCGACGGCTTGCAGCATCGTCTGCAGCCGCGCCTTCACGGCCGGGAGGCGGGCTTGCGGTGTCGCGGCGGGCTCTGTCGGGCAGGCGCTGAGCGTCTGCATGGTGCGCAGGGTGGTGTCCTGGAGCACCTCGAGGCGGGCGCGGGCCACCTCGTCGAGGTGGAGCGTGGAGGCAATGTCGTTGGCGGGCCATTGCTGCTGGACCAGCTGCTCGTATTGGCGCTGCGCCTTTTCGTCATAACGCGGATCGTAGTCGGGCCGGCAGGCGGCGGCCGCCTGCGCATCCTTGACCACATCCTTGGCCGCATCCTTCTGCGAATCCTTGGGCTGGCGGGACGCCAGCGCAGCGCGGCGATCGCTGGCGAGGGCATTGAGCCTGGCCTTCTGGTCGTCATTGAGGAGACCGGCGAATTTCGCCAGCGGCGCTTCGATTGCGTCGATCGCCTTGATCATGGCCTCGAGCCGCTCGCGCATCAGGCCGAGGCGCTCCGACGCAGTCGCGGGCGCCTGCTCCGGGCAGGCAGTGTGGATGGCCTCGCGCGCCCCATTCCAGGCGGATGCGAGCTCGTCGAGCGCAGTGCGCTGCAGCTCGTTCGGTGCCACGGCCGCGGCGATGCGGTCGACCGGCAGGCCGCCGGTGTCGCTGGCCTCGCAGAGCGTCTCCGCCGTCGGGACCCTTCGTCCACGCCGGCTTTGCGGCGCGGTGTAGGCGGCGAGCTCCGTCGCCGCATAGGGCGAGAAGATCGCGGCATAGATGTCGCCATAGCCATAGAACGAGAGGCTGGTGGTGTCGCCGAACATGATCGCGGTGGTGAGATCGTCATGCGCGAATGGCCAGAACACCGGGCCGACCCAGCCGTAGCTGCCGTCGGGATGGCGCCACCAGCCCTGCGGGCGCCGGCCGCCATGCCAGCCCGAGAGCGCAGCCTGCGCGGTGAGGGCCGCACGCAGGACATAGGGATTGGACAGCTGGCCGCGCTCGGCCCCGCGCAGATCTTGCGACCGCAGCGCAGCGGAGCGGTATCGGCTGCCGCGCACGGCCATGCGGGAGTGGCGCAGGCGCGACACGCCGAGCATGTGGCCGACCGCGAAACGTGCAACGCCAAGCGGACCGCCGCGCAATCCGAACTGCGCCTCCGCCTTGTTGGGCAGCAACACTGCCGCAATCACGAGGGTCGCGCCGGCCAGTGCCAGTCCCATGCGTCCCGACATGATCGCCGACCTGACCACCTCGGCCTCCTCCCAGCACCAAGCGCAATGCGTCGCAGCACAATGACGCGCGAGGGAACCGATTGTTCCGGAGGGACACAGGGCAAAGCGTCGCGGGCGACCGCGCCCTCTGCCCGCGACGGGCGACTTTCAAGACGCCCGCCTGGGCGGGGGAGGATGGAGCGTGCCGTCACTCCGCCTTTTGCGGCATCACGAAAGTCTGGCCGGGATAGATCAGATTGGGGTTGTTGATCTTGTCGCGGTTGGCCTTGAAGATCACCGCGTAACGGGCGCCGTCACCATAGGCGAGCCGGCTCAGAGCCCACAGACTGTCGCCACGGGCAATGACCCGGCTGCCGCCGGCCTGCGCCGGTGCGGCGGTGAGCACGTCTGCCGGCGAGGCCGATGCGACCGTGGTGTCCGCCGGCGCACGCGCGAGGACCTTGGGTTTCGGCGCGCCGGTCAATTTCGGCCGGGCCGCCTGCCTGTCAGGCGCTGAAGCCAGGCGCGGCGAGGCCGATGGCAGGGCGGCCACGACATCCGGCTTGTCGTCGGGCTTCTCGGCCTGCTTCGGCTCCTGTCCCGCATCTTGCTTCGCGGCCGGTGCGGGCCGCGCGGGCGGCGGCGCCGCCGCGGCGATGGTCACCGGCATGGTCCGGCCGGACTCCGTCACCGTGCCGTCCGGTGCCTTGGCCCGGAGCGTCAATTCATAGGAACCGGAGGGAAGCTGCGGCGGGGTCATGACGAACTGGCCCGAGGCGTCCGCGACCACACTATCGAGCGGCTTGCCGTCGCGCAGCAGCTCGACCCTTGCCCCCGGCGTGGCGCGGCCCGCAATCACCGCCGCCTCGCCGTGATCGTCGACGCGGGCGACGTCGAAACGAGGGCCGCTATCCGCAACCGCCGGCGGCGGCTTGACCGGCGCGAGATCGGCGAGCGCGGCCGTGACCTCGTTCTGAGTCTCGGCCAGCGCGCCCGCCTTCGGCCCGGGGGCCGGGGCCGGCGGCGCGCCGCCGGCGAGCTTTGGCTGTTCCGGCTTGAGCTGGACCTTGGCCTCAGCTTTGGGTTCGGCCTTGGGTTCGGCTTTGGCCTCCGGCTTGGCGGCGACGGCGGTCTTCGTCCCGTCCGGCAACAGGCGGCGCAGCTCGGTCGGGCCGATCACCAGTGCGGTGCCGGCCAGCGCGAGCAGACAGAGGGCAATGAGGACCTTGGATGCGGTGATCATCTGAAAAGGACCTTGGGTGGCAAATCAGCCGAGGCCGGCAAAGTGCGCCGATTTGGCTGCGGCAGCAAGACGGTCGATAGGATGATAAGCCTCCGTCCCGGCGCCCGGGATGAACCGGCGTCACCCCGCCGGCGTCCAAATCGTCGAGGCCGCAGCGCGGCATGTCTTCAAGGAATTTTCCCGTGGCCGTATTTCGCCGTCCCGCCCGATGGCTGGCGCTGGTCCTGACGGTGGCGGCTTCACCCGCACTCGCTGCCTCCGGCCCGCCGCCCGGCTTCACCCTGTCCGACAACACGGATCTCGCCTTCACCTCGCCCGACGGCGCCACCAGGATCGAGCAGTACGTGAAGGAGAGCGAGGATTTCAACGTCAGGTGGCAGGCCTGGGCTCGGCAGGGCGGAGAGATGACCGAGCTGAAGCCGGAGCAGACCTATCCGGCGGGCTTCCGTTTCACCGACGACTCGCGATGGCTGGTGCGGATGCAGAAGACCGGCTCCGGCGAGCAGGACCTCTATCTCTACCGTGTCGAGAAGGCAGCCGTCGTGAGTGCGACCAGCAAGTCGCTCAGCGATCTCGCCTGGGCCTATTTCCACAGCCGGTCCGACACGAAGAGGATGAAGCTCGACTCCCACATCTCGGCCAATCTCGTGAAAGGCACGGAGGATGGCTATCGCCGGCTCGGCGTCCGCTGGCCCAACAACCGCTATCTCGTGATCTCGCTGTCGGGCGAGATGGACAGGCATCCGAAGAACGTTGCGGTGAAGGGGCTCGCCGACTGGCGCTGCCGCTACGATCTCGAGACCGGCACTTTCGACGTGCCGTCGATATTCGCCAAGGCGAATGCGGAGGCGCTGCGATGGGAGATCAGGCGGTGAGCGCCACCTCCGATTCATGTTTTCCTAACCTTTAATGGTAACGGGGTCTTGTCGGTTTTGCTGCATCTTGCATCCCACGGGAGGGCCGGATGGGCGCATCGATCAGATGGACCGCGCGAATGCGCGCGTTGCTCCGCCGTTGGCGCGGGGCGCCGCTGACATGGCTGATCATCGGCGGCTTCGTGCTGATGCTTGCGACCGCCATCGGCACCGCGCTCACCGTCGACCGCTTCCGGCAGAATGCGATCGAGAGCGGCCGCGACAGCCTGGAAAACTCCGTCCGCATGCTCGCCCGGCACTTCGACCGCGCGTTCGAGGACTTTGCGGTGCTGCAGAAGAGCATCATCGCCGAGCTCGAGAGCCACGGCGTCGAATCCGCTGAAATCTTCCGCAGCGAGATGGGCACGCTCGCCGTGCACGAGGTGCTGCGTGCCAAGGCCAGCGGCTGGTCCGACATTGCCGGCGCCAATCTGTTCGATTCCAGGGGCCTGCTGATCAACTCGTCGCGGCAATGGCCGGTCGCCGACATCTCGGTCGCCGACCGCGGCTATTTCAACCGGCTCAAGAACGATCCCGCCTCGCAGGAAGAGGTGGAAGTCGAGCCCGCCCGGCTCGGCAGCGGACCGGCGATCGTGTTCGCGCGGCGCGTCTCCGGCCCGCATGGCGAATTCCTCGGGCTGGTCTCGCGTGCGATCGCGCCCGAACAGCTCGAATCCTTCTTTGCCTCGACCGGGCTTGGCGAGGAATCCTCGATCGCGATGCACCACCAGAACGGCCAGCTGCTCGCGCGCATTCCGCATGCGGATGCGATGATCGGGCAGAATTTCCGCAACGGCACGCCGGAGCAAATGGCGGTGTTCGAGCGCACCTTCGTCACCACCCAGCTCGCAAGCCCGATCGACGGCAAGGACCGCATCGTCGCCTCGCGCCTGCTCGCGGGCGAGCCGCTGGTGGTGGTGGCGACCAAGTCGATGGATGCGACGCTGGCGACCTGGCGCACGCAGACGAAATTCTTCGTCACCATTGCCGTGCTGTCGACGGGCCTGCTGGTGCTCACGCTCTACCTGATCTTCCGCCAGATGACGAACCGGCTCTCGCTCGAGAAGCAGCGGCTCGACACCGCGATGAACACGATGACGCAGGGCCTCCTGATGTTCGACCAGGACGAGCGGCTGATCGTCTGCAACCGGCGCTACATCGATATGTATGGCCTATCGACGGAGGTGGTGAAGCCCGGCGTCCATTTCCGTGACGTGATCCGGCATCGGCACGACACCGGCTCGTTCGAGGGCGACGTCGAGGCCTATTGCGACGGAATCCTGAGCAATGTCGGCCGGACCCAGAGCACCATCGTCGAGACCGCCGACGGCCGCCTGGTCGAGATCAAGAATCAGCCCGGCGCCGCGGGCGGCTGGCTCGCCACCCATGACGACGTCACCGAGCGCATCCGCGCCGACGAGCGCATCGCCCATATGGCGCATTACGACGCGCTGACCGACCTTCCCAACCGCGTGCTGCTGCGCGGGCATCTGGAGCGCCGCATCGCCGAGCTCGGCCAGGGCAAGCCGTTCGCGATCCTCTACATCGACGTCGACGAGTTCAAGGGCGTCAACGATTCGCTGGGCCACGAGGTCGGCGACGAATTGCTGCGCCAGGTGGCGAACCGCCTGCGCGCCTGCGTGAGCGGCAACGACATGGTGGCGCGGTTAGGGGGCGACGAGTTCGCCATCGTCAAGGCCGGCACGAACGACGCGGCCGAATTGACGGCGCTGGCGGAAACGATCCTCGGGGCGTTGCGCGCGCCGGTGAGCTGCAAGGGCCAGGACATCCCGACTGATGCCAGCATCGGCATCGCCATCGCGCCCGACCACGGCGACAATCCCGACGATCTGCTCAAGCGCGCTGATCTTGCGATGTATGCGGCGAAGTCGGAAGGGCGCCGCACCTTCCGACTCTTTGCACCCGAATACGACGCCAAGGCACGGCAGCGCCGGCAGCTCGAGCTCGATCTGCGTCACGCGCTCGTGCGCGGCGAGTTCGAGGTGCACTATCAGCCGCTGGTCGACCTCGCCGCCAATGTGGTCACCGGCTGCGAAGCGCTGCTGCGCTGGCGCCACCCCGAGCGCGGCATGGTCTCGCCCGCGGATTTCATTCCGGTGGCGGAAGATACCGGCCTGATCGGCGAGATCGGCGAATGGGTGCTGAAGCAGGCCTGCCTCGAAGCCGCCTCCTGGCCCGGCCAGATTCACATCGCGGTCAACGTCTCCCCGGTCCAGTTCCGCTCGCGGACATTGGCGCTCAAGGTCGCCGCCGCTCTCGCGGAGTCAGGGCTCGCGCCGGGGCGGCTCGAACTCGAGATCACCGAGACCGTGCTCATCCGTGACGATGCGGAGGCGCTGACGATCCTGCAGCAGCTGCGCGAGCTCGGCGTGCGCATCGCGCTCGACGATTTCGGCACCGGCTATTCCTCGCTGAGCTATCTGCACCGCTTCCCGTTCGACAAGATCAAGATCGACCGCAGCTTCATCAGCGACATCGGCGAGCCCGAGGATTCCTCGCCGATCGTGCAGGCCGTGGTGCACATGGCCGCCGCCCGCCGCATGGCGACGACGGCCGAAGGCGTCGAGACCGAGGCCCAGCGCGAGGTGCTGCGTCAGCTCGGATGCAGCCAGATGCAGGGCTGGCTGTTCAGCCCGGCCGTGCCCGCGGCGGAGTTGAAACGACTGCTGGCGGCGCAGGCGGTGGCAGCCTGAAGCGCGATGCGATGGGGACGAATCGTCATCGCGCTTCACGCCCCCGCGGTGACCGTCCAGAACGCGCGCCATCCGCGGCGACCGAGCGCAGCCACCCGCCTCCAGGACAGGCGGGACAGGCCGGCGACCAGCGAAGCGCGGGCGAGAAGGAGGTGGGCGACGACATCAATCACGGCCACCTCGCGTCCGCAGCGTGCGGCTCGACCGCGATCGCGCCGATGCGCACAAGGACGTGCGCGGCCGTCATGGCCGCGCCTCCAGGATCATGTTGAAGGGCGAGGCGGCAGCCTTGCCGATCTGCGAGAAGCCGCCTTGCCGCAACACATGCGCGATGCGCTTTTCGCCGGCCTGCGCCCCGAGTCCCAAACCGACGTCCTGGCTCAGCGACGTCGGAAGGCAGATGTGGGTGGAGCCGGCGTAATAGACCCGCCCGACCGGATTGAGATTGTCGGCCAGGCTGTCGCCCGCCGCCGGCTCGACCAGCATCAGCGTGCCGTTCTGCTTCAGCGCGGCGCGAACGTGGCGGGCGGCGCCGACGGGGTCGCCCATGTCGTGCAGCGCGTCGAACATCGTCACGAGATCGAAGCCGGATCCTGCGAAATCCTGCGCCTTTGCGACCTCGTATCGCAGATTGCGCGCGCCGGATATCTCGGCCCGTGCGCAGTCGATCGAGGCCTCGTCGTAGTCGATGCCGATGAAGTCCGAGTTCGGGAATGCTTCGGCCATGAGCCGGGTCGAATAGCCGTGGCCGCAACCGACGTCTGCGACCTTGGCACCTCGCTCCAGCTTCTCGACGACGCCGTCGAGCGCAGGCAGCCATTCGGCGATCAGATGCGCGCGATAGCCGGGCCGGAAGAAGCGGTCGACGCCGCAGGACATGCAATTGCAATGATCGCTCCAGCGTAGACCCTTGCCGGTCTTGAACGCCTCGGCCAGTCGCGGCTCATCGTGATAAACCGCCGGCAGCAGGCTGAAGCCGCCAACCA
Source organism: Bradyrhizobium sp. I71 (assembly GCF_022354745.1). Lineage (NCBI taxonomy): Bacteria > Pseudomonadati > Pseudomonadota > Alphaproteobacteria > Hyphomicrobiales > Nitrobacteraceae > Bradyrhizobium > Bradyrhizobium sp. I71. Next base: position 4,030,648 of record NZ_CP059398.1, on the reverse strand, counting down.
TCGCGACCGGACTGTTCTCATCCGCGAATACGGCCTTCTGCTCCGGCGTCATGCTGAACGTGTCCTTCGTCGCATCAAAGCTCACGAAGCCGGAGGCCGCCTGTGAGGACAGCCATTCGCGAACGTAGCGTTCGTGAGTCCCCGTTCGCCTGGCCAGCTCGGCTGACGTCATCGGGCTGTCGGCCAGCGCGTGGAATAATCCCAGTCGGTCGCCGAGGACGACGAGCGCCGCATTGGAGGCGGCGCCGAGTTCGTTGACGACCAGTCCAAGCAGCTGCTCGAGCTTTCTCTCATCCAAGTTCATGTCTGGCTCCTCAGGGCGCGGAGATGCGCCGCTGAGGTGCGACATAGGGTGTCTGGACTCGCGGATGGAGAGGCAGAATAGTCAGTTTCGAGCCAATCGAGCCAGAGGCTGCAGAATGTCACGTGGACGTGTACGCGTGAGTATTCCCGTGTTCGCCGAATGCGATCCGTCGATCATCTACGGCGTATTCGACACGCTGTGGGGCGCGGGACGGATGTGGGACGGCGTCAAGGGCGGCACGCCGGAAGGCCTGTTCGAACCACGGCTGGTCGGCGCCGAACCTGGCCCAATCAAGCTGATCACCGGGGTCAGCATCCTGCCGCAAGACTTGGTCGATCAGGTTGAATCGACCGACATCGTGTTCGTACCGAATGTGATCGTCACGGCAGAGACGGGCACCGCCGTGCTCGATCGCCGGCTCATCGCATGGATCAGGCGGATGCACGAAGCGGGCGCGCAGCTGTACGGATCCTGCGGCGGGTCTCTCGTGCTCGCCGAAGCCGGCCTGCTCGACGGATACGAGGCCACCACGCACTGGGTTTACGAGCCGGTGTTTCGAAAGCATTTCCCCAAGGTCAAGCTCCGCATGGAGCGCGTGCTGGTGCAGAACGGGCCCGGTCACAATCTCGTCTGCGGGGGCGGTGCATCATCCTGGCAGGATCTCGCGCTGCTGATCGTCGCGAAATACGGCGGTACGGAAGAGGCGATTCGCATCTCGAAACTCTTTCTCTACCAGTGGCATCGCGAAGGACAATTGCCGTTCGCCTCGATGGTGCAGAACGTGGATCACGGCGACGGCGTGATCAGGAAGTGCCAGGACTACATCGCGCAGAACTACCAGCGGCAGGACCTCATTGCGGCGCTGGTGCATCACTCCGGGTTGCCGAAGCGCTCATTCGACCGCCGCTTCCGGGCAGCGACCGGCTATTCGCCGCTCGCCTATGTGCAGACGCTGCGCATCGAGGAAGCCAAGCAACTGCTCGAGACGTCGGAAACGGCCATCGAGGATATCTGCCGCGAGGTTGGATACGAGGACGTGGCATCGTTCCGCCGCTTGTTTCGAAAGCAGGCCGGCGTGTCGCCGAAGGATTACCGGCGCAAGTTTCAGCTTCCCGACTACGTCACGGGAGCGCGGCCCCCGGCCTCCGGCACATCGGTCAGGCCGCGGCGGGCGGCCGGCTGACGGCAACGGGGATCACGGTGGCGGCAAGGCCTGACGGGCTGCTGCTCAGGACCTCGCCGGAACAGGGGCAAACCCGCGAGCTCGGCAAGCTTACATCGATCGCCGGGCCGCGCGCACTTCGGCGAATTCGGCGTCGGGATGGCTGACGATGGTGGCGACCATGATGCCGCTGATGATCAGCGACCAGGCGGTGTTCCAATAGATCCAAAACACGGCCAGCCTCCGTTTCCATCTCTCGCCCGACGCACCTGGGTAACGGCGTGGCGATGCCGCCGTTCCCTGGCGCGACGACCGTCCAACAGCATGCGGACAGACGAGGCGCTATTTTGATTTGGTCGGTGGCGGCGCGCGATCGGTTTGGCCGGTGTGGCGCTTTGCCACGACGTCCTCGTCGCGCTCGCCCTCGCGCGGGCGTGGCGGAAGCTTGGGCTGGCCGGCTTGGCCGCCATGCTTGCCGCCCATGTCGGGCTTGCCTTCGAGATCATTTTCACGGGGCATGCCGGTTCAATGCACTCGCGCGGCATTGGTTCGCAGCGGCATCGGCTGTTTTCGACCTGTGAACCGGCTCATGGGAGCGCTTTGCAATGCACTGGCCGCACGGCGGCGATGCGTGGGCTAACCCGGCGCCACCGATACGAATTCGGCATCGATCAATCCCGATTGGGATTTGGTGCGGCGGCACGCCTGCCGCTATCCTCGCCGGCAAAACGACGATGCCGCGATCCGGCCTTAGGAGGAGCCCATGTCGAAACCGAGGCCGAGACCGCGCCAAGAATCTGCATCCAAAGCATTACGCGCTGCGATCGCCACCACCCTGTTCGCTTGCCTCATTCTCGTTTCCGGAGCCCGTGCCGGCATGGCCGAGACCTTCGCCTATGTCGGCAACGCCGACAGCAACGACATCAGCGTGTTCAACATGACCGAGCGCGGCGAGATGACGCTCGTGCAGACGGCCGCCTTCAAGGACGTCGAAAAGCCCGGCTCCTCGACGCCGCTCGCGATCACGCCCGACCATCGCGTGCTGATTGCCGGAATCCGCTCGCAGCCATACCTCGCGGTGAGCTTTGCGATCGATCCCGGGACGGGCCGGCTCAGCCATCTCGGCAACGGACCGCTCGCGGACAGCATGGCCAACATCGCCCTCGACCGCAGCGGCAGGTTCCTGTTCAGCGCCTCCTATGGCGGCAACAAGGTCGCGCTGAATCCGCTTCTGGCCAACGGCGTCGTCGGCGAACCCAAGCAGGTGATCCCGACCGGGCTGAACGCCCACGCCTTCCTGCCCTCGCCCGACAACCGCTTCGTGTTCGCGACCAATCTCGGCTCCGACCAGGTCCTGAGCTTCGCGTTCGACACCGCAACCGGTACGCTGGCGCCGAGCGATCCGCCGGCGCACAAGGCACCGCAAAAATCGGGGCCGCGGCACTTCGTGTTTCACCCTGGCGGCAAGTTCGTCTATCTCCTTCACGAGCTGAACGGCGACGTCGCGGCATTCGCCTACGATGCCAGCAGCGGCGCCTGGGACGAGATCCAGCGCACCACCACGCTGCCGGAAGGGTTCAATGCCAAAGAGCCTGACAAGAAGCCTTGGGCCGCCGACATCCACATCACTCCGGACGGCCGCTTCCTCTACGCCTCCGAGCGCACCACCAGCACGCTCGCCGCCTACAGGGTCGATGGATCAAGCGGCAAGCTGACCACGATCGGCAGCGTCCCGACCGAGACCCAGCCGCGCGGCTTTGCCATCGATCCCAGCGGGCGTTACCTCGCGGCGGTCGGCGAGCTCTCAGACGGCATGACGATCTATGCCATCGACCAGAGCAGCGGCGCGCTGGCCAAGCTTAAATCCTACCCCACCGGCAGGAAGCCGAACTGGGTCGAGTTCCTGAGCCTGCCTTGAGGGGCCGCCGACCTACGTAAACATCCGTAATTTCGCAAGGTCCGGCTTGGCGGCATATCTCCGGCCATGGATCGACAGATTGTCTTCAAATGCCCTCAGACTGGCTTGAACGTGCAGCATCGGCTTACCGATGAGCCGGCCGACCGCACGCACGTATCCGTGTCATGCCCGGCCTGCACGCGGCTGCATCTGATCGAACGTTCGACCGGCAAGCTGCTGGGCGATCGGCGCGGCTAACGGTTAACGCGGCGCCGCGACCTGTGGCGTGACGTCCTCGACGTGGTGCAGCAGGAAGACCAGATGGCCGGCCGTGTCATGGATCGGCGAGTTGATCGGCTGCCAATGACGCTCCACGAAGGTGCCATCGGAATCCCGGATGTCGTAGCGCTGGATCGCCATGGCATGGGCCTGCCCCGTCTCGCCGACGATCCGTAAGCTGCCGTAGAGATTGCTGACGCCATCGGCGAGCGGATCGTCGGGATTGTCGGGAAACATCTCGAACAGGGACCGGCCGACCACGTCGGCCCGGCTGATGAAGGTCGCCGCCGCATAGGCGTCGTTGATGTCGACGATGGACAGTCCCGGGCCGGGATCCAGCAACATGTAGGGGTGCGGCGAGCTATCGAACTCCGGCTGGAATTGCCGCCGGATCGTTGCGCCGTCGATATGCTGCCGCCGGCGCTGTTCGAGCCGCGTCGAATCGGCGCCGGACGCGGCCGAGTTCAACAACGCCAACTGGCGCTTCGCCGACGCCAGCAGTGCGCGCACGGTACTCTGGACCGTCGGGTCGCTCGTCTCATTGAGCAGCCGCTCGAAATGGACGATATTCTGCTCGCATACGAACTGCTGCATCCCGTCTCGACCAAGAGTTGTACGGCAGCAACGCCGCATCGTTTCTGACGCTAAACCCATACAGGTCGCTGTCGCAGATGAGAAGACCGTGATCAGCCGCACCCGAGGCCCGGACGGCCACGGCAAAGCGCACCCCAGAAGCGCGAACCTGTTCACCAATCCCGCGACTAATCAAAGGCTTGCCGCGACCGCCTGCGGCGCGGCATCCTGTTTTGGGACGACGCGGCCATAGTGCGGGCGGCGGCCATCTGCTATCGATTGGAGACATAGCCCCTGTGGAATTTCCGATGCGTCATTTGCCCCGTGCCGTTGGTCGAAACCTGTGTCCCGCAGCCGTCGCCGGCCTGCTCGTCTTCAGCCCCCATCCGGCCGGAGCCGCCGATGACGACGCGCCCAAGGGGCCGGCGGTCACGGTGCTGAAGGTCGCGAAATCCTGCTTCTCCGATATCGTCGAGGCGACCGGCACGATCGTCGCGCGGGAGCAAACCTCGGTGCGGCCCGAGCGTCCCGGCCTGAAGGTCACGGAGGTGCTGGCGGAAGCGGGTGATACCACCACCGCCGGCCAGGTGCTGGCTCGGCTGGCGCTGCCCGAAGGCGGCACGCTTCAGGTCACCGCACCGGTGGCGGGCGTGATCGCGACCTCGACTGCGCAGATCGGCAACTTCGCCTCGGCCAAGGGCGAGGCGCTGTTCACGATCGTTGCGCGCAGCGAATACGATCTCGTCGGCCTGGTGGCCACCACCGATGTGCGCAAGCTCGCGGTCAATCAGCAGGCGAGCGTGTGGATCGCAGGCGCCGACGACATCGGCGGCAAGGTGCGCCGCATCGGCGCGACCGTCGAGCCGAACATCCAGCAGGGGATGGTCTATATCGGCATCTCATCGCAGAAGCGTCTGCTCCTGAACGCGAGCGGGCGCGCGCTGATCAAGACCGGACAGAGCTGCAACGTCGCGGTGCCGCTGACCGCCGTGCAGTATTCATCCGCAGGCACCGTGGTGCAGGTGATCCGCCGCAACCGCGTCGAGACCAAGCGTGTCGAGGTCGGCTTGATGTCGGGCGGCAACATCGAGGTCCGCGACGGCCTCAATGAAGGCGATGTCGTCGTCGCCCGCGCCGGCGCATTGCTGCGCGAAGGCGATCCGGTGCGCCCAGTGATGGCGAGCGCGGAAGCCGCGAAGTAGTCGCCACAACCGTCATTGCGAGCGCAGCGAAGCAATCCAGAGTCCCTCCGCGGAAAGAATCTGGATTGCTTCGTTGCGCTCGCAATGACGATGTGGATACAGATGTGCGCAACAACACGCACATCGCAAAGCCCGGAAAAGCCTAGCCGCCGGCTTCGCCGAACTGGACGTCTTCGAGCAGCGAGGAGGAAACGGTCGGGACCTGGTCGCCTTCGCTGGCGCGGGAGATAGCGAGGCGGGTCTTGTTGAAGACGCTCTCGGCGCTGCCCTGCTTGCTGAGGTTGTTGAGGAACTCGCTGACCAGCACGCTGTGCTCGCCCTTGCCGTCGTCGACGACCTTGCCGGGCGAGGCGGAAGTGAGGATCAGCGCATTGTCCGACGCACTGATCGGCGCGAGGCCGTGGCTGTAGGAGCGGAAGCGGCGCTCGTAGGGATTACGGCGGGAGGCATCGACCACGACGAGCTTGGCCTTGGCGCCCTGCTCCTTCATCATCTCGAGCACGCCCTCGATGGAGACGCCATGGCGGCGGACGTCGCTTTCCTTCCAGATCACGGCATCGACCGGCAGCATGTAGCTCTCGCGGCCGGCCTGCACGCCGAAGCCGCCGAAGAACAGCATGACGACGCTGTCGTGCTTGATCCGGGACTTCAGGCGGTTGACGGCGCGGACCATGTCGTCCTTGGTCGCGTCTTCCACCATGTCGACGTCAAAGCCGTTCTTGCGCAGCGACGAGGACAGCGCACGGGCGTCGTTGATGGACTGCGTGAGCGGCGCGCTGGCGTCGGGATAGTGTCCGTTGCCGATGACCAGAGCCAGGCGCGAGGTCTGGCCGATCGAACCGGTGATCTGGTCGGTCGAGACGGCCTTGGCGGCGTCGATCGCACGCATGTTGAGAGCAGCATGGGCGCCGATCACCAGCGACACCGTGCCGATGAGGGCTGCGGCGAAGGCGATCGTGCGTCTGGAAAGGTCGAGCTGCTTTACATTCATCTCGGTTCGTTTCCTGTGCCAAAGACCATCCACGCGCGCGCACACTGTTTGAGTAGCGCGATAGCGTCTTTAGGTTTGAGGGATTGGCCGGGGGAGTGCCCCCGAATTGCGCGCAATTTGCGGCGCCGCACCAAACAAACCCTTAACCGCATATAGGCCCTCGGGCAATAGATTGCTCGAAATTTGAGATAAGTCTCTGAATACGTTAGTTAATTCTCCGAGCTGGAGGCTCCATTCTTGACGCCCCCGTAGCATTCCGGAGGCCGTCATGCAGGCCTCGTGCCGGCTTTTTTGTGACGTCTATCACATTTGTTTTTCCTGCGAATCCGGGTAGCTTTTTCAAAGACTTGCAGGGGGTGGTGTGCGGACAGCTGCGCGCTCGCCGGCCCCGGATGAGCCCCCGCGACCAGGTATTTCATGAGCTTTCATTATTTTGCCGGCGCCGCCTGCCGGGCGCTGACGGCGCGGAAGGACGGCCCCTCGCTTTACGACGTCTGCGATCCCGTATTGTCTGACACGGCCAGCGGCGATCTGCATCTGGCCAAATTCTACAAGACCGCACTCGGCAATCCCGCGCTGCGGATCCTGCTCCGCCGCGCCGGCCTGCCCGAGCTGCGCGACGAAGCCAGGCTGACCCGGCTGCGCGAGGCACTCGTCCACGCCCGCAACGAGGTCGAGCCCGACTGGGCGGCGGTCGGGCGGCCGATCGCCGATCTCGTCGACAGCATCGCGCTCGACCACCCCAGGCCGCCGCCGGCGCCGTTCACCGCCGCCATGCCGCAGAGCGCGCAGATCGACGGCGCGATCCGCGATTGCGCGCAGCATCTGCTCGGCTCGTACCGCCGAAACGGTTTCCTGCCGACCTATGCCGCCTTCAACCTGATCGGCGATCCCGATTTCCGCGGACGCGAGCTGATCATGGCCCTGACGGGCCTCAACGCGCGCGGCTACAAGAACTCCTCGCTGCTGTTCAATCTCGCCCGCGTCTTCATCGCGCGCTCGTCCGCGCGGGCCGTGGTCAATCCGCCGTGGAAAGGCATTGCCGAACCGATGTGGGAGCCGGTGCAGATCCGCCACCGCTCGGCCTATTACGATGCGTTCTTCATCGAGGCGCTGCTGAGCTACGTCGAGACCGGGCTCGCCTCGGTCGCCGACAAGATCGCGGCGGAGCGCGCGATCGCCGACATGGTCGATTTCTGCGTCAACATCAGCCGCGAGGAGGTCGAGGGCATCGACGGCGCGCGCTTCAACGTCGTCACCGCGCTCGCGCCGGCGCCGCATCCACGCTTTTCCCGCTACTTCGCGCAGATCAAGCAGGATCTCGGCTTCGGCATCTACGTTCCGGATTGCGACACCACGGCGTGCTCGATCTCCGCGGCGACGCAGGCCGGCTGCACCGATCCCATCATCGACCAGCCATTGCTGGATTTCTACTCGGGCTATCAGGTGCGCGCCGGCGTCAACGCGCCGCGCGTGACCGTGCCGCTCAACGACAATATCGACTATGAGGGCGGGGTTGCGACTTGGATCGACAATCTCGACGGCGAGCGCCCTTACGGCAACGATCTCGATCCGACGCTCAATCTCGACATTCTCGAGGTCAGCTTCCGCAACCTGGCGCGCTGGAAGATTCTGGAGACGCCGGCCCGGCTCGCCACCGTGCATCGCATCATCGGCTTCCAGAAGCGGCTGGCGGCCAGCGGTGCCTTCGCCAATCCGCGCTCGCACATCTATTACCTGCCGGAGCTCTACAGCGCCTATTTCGGCCGCTGCTATGCCGCCTTCCTGGCACTGCCGCTGGCGGCGCAGGCCGCGATCGATCCCGATGGCGATTTCGATTTCATCCGCCACCGCGTGCTGTCCTACGTCAAGGGCGAGCTGATGGCGGCCGAGATGAACGTGTTCGACGCCGCGCTCGCGCTGATCGCGCTCGGCCATCTCGGCGCCGACCCGCGCGCCTTCGCACCGGCTTTGAACGTGATCATCGCAAGCCTGGGCGAAGGCGGCCGCCGCGGCCCGTTCCGCGCCTATGAATGGAACAAGATGAAGACACCGACGCGGATTCTGGTCGGCGGTCCCGAGGTGACCTCGGCCTTTGTGCTGATGGGGCTGGCGGTGGCGAAAAGGGCGATGGCGCGGGGGTGAGCTCCTCTCGTGCCCCGGACGCGGCGCAGAGCGCACTTGCGCGGTGCGCCGCAGAGCCGGGGCCCATACGACTGCGAATTGTGTCCGTGATTTTCTGGGTCCCGGCTCTGCGCAGCAGCGTTTCACGCTGCAGCGCGTCCGGGACAAGAGAGGCGTGAATACTCACCACAATGACGGGAAGTTGAAAGCCCAGTCGTCAGGCATATGCTGGCCGCGAGGTCAAAAGCCGACCACAATTGCGGGCTCTACCGGTATCTCATCACGCGCGGACAGGCATGCTGCGAAGAATCCTGATTGCACTGTCTTTCCTTGCCCTGCCGTCGCTGGCCGAGGCCGCCGACATCACCGGCAACGCAAAGGTCCGCGCGGGCGATGCCGTCGTGATCGGGAACACGCGGATCCGGCTCGGCGGCATCGACGCGCCCGCGGTCGACCAGCTCTGCCTCAACACCAAGACCGAGCGCTGGACCTGCGGCGTCGCCGCCCGCGACGAGCTTGCCAAATACGCCGAGGGCAAGAGCTGGGCCTGCCACACGAGGTCGATCGACCGGCGCGGCCGCACCGTGGCGCGCTGCGAGGTCGGCGGCGAGGACATTCAGAAATGGCTGGTGCGCAACGGCTGGGCACTGGCCTACACCCGCATGTCCCACGACTATGAGGCGGATGAGAAGGCCGCGCGCGAGGCCAAGGCCGGGATGTGGCAGGGCGCCTTCATCGCGCCCTGGGACTGGCGCGTGCGCAACAAGAAGACGGCCATCCTGGGCGCCACCAAGCCGCCCGACGGCGCGCATGCGGTGCTGCTCGCCTCGGCCTCGGGGCCGGTCGCGCCCTCGCCGGACTGCACCATCAAGGGCAATGTGAACAGCGCCGGCGAGTGCATCTATCACCAGCCGACCAGCCGCTGGTACACCCAGATCAAGATGAAGATCAGCAAGGGCACTCGCTGGTTCTGCTCGGTGGAGGAAGCCGAAGCGGCCGGGTGCCGGGAGACGAAGCGATAACCCAGCCCTGCATTTTACGTGCTTTTCTCAAGACCCGGCGGCGCGTAAAAGCATGAATCAGCGACCAATCAGCCTGTTCTCAAGCAACAAGGACCAACAGCAATGACCGTTCGCGCGGGCCGGGAGTTTCTGGCCATCCCCGGGCCCACCACGATGCCCGACGAGGTGCTGCGGGCGATGCATCGTCCGGCGATCGACATCTACTCCAAGGAGATGCTCGATCTGACCGAGAGCCTGCTCGGCGACATCTCGAAGCTGTTCGCGACCAAGGGCAAGTCCTACATCTACATCGCCAACGGTCACGGCGCCTGGGAAGCGGCGCTGAGCAACGTGCTGTCGCGCGGCGACAAGGTGCTGGTGCTGGAGAGCGGACGCTTTGCGATCGGCTGGGGCAATGCGGCGGCGCTGATGGGCGCCGAGGTCGAGGTGCTCAAGGGCGACTGGCGCCGCGCGGTGCGGCCGCACGAGGTCGAGGAGCGCCTGCGCCGCGACAAGGAGCACACGATCAAGGCGGTCGTCGTGGTCCAGGTCGACACCGCCTCGGGCGTGCAGAACGACATCGAGGCGATTGGCAAGGCGATCAAGGCCAGCGGCCATCCCGCGCTGTACATGGTCGACACCGTCGCCTCGCTCGGCTGCATGCCGTTCGAGATGGACAAATGGGGCATCGACGTCGCGATGTCCGGCTCGCAGAAGGGCCTGATGACACCGCCCGGCCTTGGCTTCGTCGCCGCCAATGCGCGCGCGCTCGAGGTGCACAAGAAGGCCAACATGTCGACGCCCTATTGGAGCTGGAGCGAGCGCGAGGGCACCGAGAATTATCGTAAATATGCCGGCACCGCGCCGGTGCATCTGTTGTTCGCGCTGCGCCGGGCGATCGACCTGTTGCACGAGGAAGGCCTGGAGAACGCCTTCCGCCGCCATAGCCTGCTCGCCGAAGCGGCGCGCCGTGCGGTCGCCGTCTGGTCGGAAGGCCAGGTGCTCGGCTTCAACGTGGCCGAAGCGAGCGAGCGCTCCAACACCGTCACCACGGTGACCATGAGCAACGGCCACGACCCGGCCGTGCTGCAACGCTATTGCAAGGAGAAGTGCGGCGTCGTGCTCGGCACCGGCATCGGCGACCTCTCGGGACAGGCCTTCCGCATCGCCCATATGGGCCACGTGAATGCGCCGATGCTGCTCGGCACGCTCGGCGTGATCGAGGTCGGCCTGAACGCACTGAAGATCCCGCACGGCAAGGGCGGGCTGGAGGCGGCGGTTTCGTATCTCGGCGAGGAGGTGGCGGTGTAATAAAGCGGCGCTCGTGCCCCGGACGCAGCGCAGCACGGAGTGATGCGCTGCTGAGCCGGGGCCCACGTGGCTGCGATGGGTCCCGGCTCAGCGGAGCGGCACTTCGCGCCGCACCGCGTCCGGGACACGAGACCGACGATCCGCAAATCGATCTTGAGCTCTGGCCAGGTTACGGCTGTGGCACACGATACGCCTCAACCTGCGCCTTCAGATCCTCCAGCGACGCGGTCGGCGCCTTCGAATCCACCCGGTACTCCCCGCTCGCCAGCCACTTCAGCACCATGGCGTCCACCACCGGCGAATGGTGGATGACGTCGCTGTAATTGTCGAGATCGTGCGTCACCGCCTTGATCGCGCGGAAATCATGCAGGCGCACGTTGGGAAACTGCGTCAGGCGCCGCGCGATATGCGCCGTCAGTTCGGTGACGATCGTCAGCGTCCCGGGCGAGGCATCGCGCATGGCGACGAATTGCAGGATCGAATAGGGCGGGAAGTAGATGTCGAAGGTCACGCCGGGGTGGCGCGTGATCAGGCCGACGGCATCGCGCTCGAAGTGCCGGACCATCGCGTCGTAGCCGTACCCTTCGCCGAGGAAGCGGCGGCGAACGGGATCGGTGATGTAGCCGAAGGCGGCAAGCGTCTTGGTCGCGTTGTAGCCGCGCGCGACAACGAAATCCCGCGGCAGCGCGTAGATGTCATCGACGTCGGACAGCGCGAACTTGACCGGGAGAAACGGCGCCGCCCGGGTCAGCGGCTTGCGCAGCGGCGGCACCGACCGCGCCAGCGCGAACAGAGATTCCTTCGCCATCGCCGCGCTGAACAGATAGGACGCGATGCCCTTCGCCGTTCCACGATAGAGGTCGACGGAGAGATAGGGATCTGCCTCGATGTCCGCGGCGTCGACGAAGATGAAGTCGTCCATCTCCCAGATCACCCGTCTTGCACCGCGGTCGATCGCCTGTTCCAGCACGAAGGCCTGCTGGCGCGAATTGGAGCCGGTCATCGCCAGCTTGAGCGAATGGACGCCGAGCACGCGATCGATCTCGCTCTGGCGGAAATGGATCGCGAGCGATGTGCCCATGAAGGCGGTGTCGAACGACTGGCTGCGGATCAGCCCGGCATTCTGCACGCGCGTGTCGTCGGAGTAGAAGGCCGCCATGAGGCGCGAGGGGCGAAACAGTTGCAGCGGATCGACGACGAAGGTCAGCGCAGCCGCGGCCAGCGCGCACACGATGCTCGCGAGGAGAAGACGTCTCACATTGGTGAACGGTGCGCGCATCAGAACCGGAAATAAATGAACTCGCTGTGGCTCTGGATGCCCAAAATGCCGAACGCGAGCACCAGCGACGCGCCATAGAGAAACAGCGGTCGCATGCGCCCTGCCAGCAGGGCCCCGCCGACGCTGCGATTGCCGTGATCGTAGCTCATGATCGCCTGGGTGTTCGGCGTCAGCCACACCAGCGCCGCGTAGACCGATACCAGCACCAGCGCCGCAATCTCCTCGCGGCCAAAGACGATATCGGCGGGATCGGCCATGGCGCGGAGGATCCGTAGCGCCCATGCGACGCTCTCGGCGCGGAAGAACACCCAGGCGACGACGACGGCAAGAAACGTCAGAACCGCTCCGGCGATGCGGGCCGAGCGCGCCAGCGACGACGGGAGATCCGGCACCAGCGCGTTGAAGGCATGATTGAGACAGAGGTAGGCGCCGTGCAGCGCGCCCCACACCACGAAGGTCCAGGCCGCGCCGTGCCAGAGCCCGCCGAGCAGCATCGTGATCATCAGGTTCGCATAGCGCAGCACGCGGCCTCTGCGGTTGCCGCCGAGCGGGATGTAGAGATAGTCGCGCAGGAACTGCGACAGCGTCATGTGCCAGCGGCGCCAGAACTCGACGATGCTGGTCGCCTTGTAGGGCGAGTTGAAATTGACCGGCAGGAAGATGCCGAACATCAGCGAGATGCCGATCGCCATGTCGGAATAGCCGGAGAAGTCGAAATAGAGCTGGAAGGTGTAGGCAAGCGCGCCGAGCCAGGCCTGGTCGAAGCTCGGCGAGCGCGTATCGAAGGCGAGCGCGACCAGCGGCTGGATGCCGTCGGCAAGGCAGGTCTTCTTGAACAGGCCGATGGCGAAGATGATGATCCCGCACAGGATCAGATGCGCGTGCGGATGCTTCGATTCCTCCCGCTCGAATTGCGGGATCATGTCCTTGTGGTGGAGGATCGGTCCGGCGATCAGGTGCGGGAAATAGGTCACGAACAGCGTGTAATGCGGCAGCGCATAGGCCGCGACCTGGCCGCGATAGGCATCGACCAGGAACGCGATCTGGGTGAAGGTGTAGAAGGAGATGCCGACCGGCAGCAGGATGTGGACCGCAACATGCGTGCCGAGCAGCGCGTTGATGTTCTCAGCGGCAAAGCCGGCATATTTGAAGATGCCGAGCCCGAGGAGATCGCCGACGACGCCAAAAGCGAGCGCGGCCCGGCGCCGTGACGGCTTGAGCTCCGCCACGATGAGGAGATGGCCGACACCGTAGTTGAACGCGATCGATACCAGCAACAGGGCCACGAACTGCCAGCTGCCGATGGCGTAGAAGGCCAGCGAGGCCAGCGCCAGCCAGATCACCGGGGCGAGATTGCTGCGCTGGCCGAGCCGGAAATAGCCGGCCAGCACAACCGGCAGGAACAGCAGGATGAATGGATAGGAATTGAACAGCATCTGGCTGGACCGGCGGCGGGGATATCGTCCCTAAAGCATACAAGGGGCCGGTCAACAACCCGGCGGGCTCGGCGCAGCGGCGCTGGCAATTCGCGGAATCGGGACGATATAAGGGAACGCAGCGAGTTGCCCTCTTCCCCCTCTCCCCGCTTGCGGGGAGAGGGTCGGGGTGAGGGGGAGTCTCCGCAAGACTGGTGAGAGTTGGATTCGCGGAGAGTCCCCCTCACCCGGAATTTGCTGTCGCAAATCCCGGCCTCTCCCCGCAAGCGGGGAGAGGCGAAGAACAGCGACGTCGGACACGAACGAGGATCGAGTGACACAAGCCAAGACGCCTTCGAAGCCCCCCGTCGCCCCGCGCCGGCCGCATTCCTTCACGCGCCACGGCATCACGGTGACCGATGACTATGCCTGGCTGAAGGACGAGAAATGGCAGGAGGTGCTGCGTAACCCTGCGGTGCTCGATCCCGATATCCGCAAATATCTCGACGAAGAGAACGGCTACACCGAGAGCCTGCTCGGCCACACAGCTAGCCTGCAGAAGACGCTGGTGCGCGAGATGCGCGGGCGGATCAAGGAGGACGATTCGAGCGTGCCGTCGCCGGACGGCCCCTTCGCCTATTTCCGCCGGTTTCGCGAGGGCGGGCAGCACGAGCTGTTCGGCCGCATGCCGCGCGATGGCGGCGAGGGCCATATCGTGCTCGACGGCGACGCGCTCGCCAGGGACCACAAATATTTCAAGTTCGGCGGCAGCCGGCACTCGCACGATCACAAGCTGCAGGCCTGGAGCGCGGACACCAAGGGCTCCGAGTATTTTTCCGTCCGCGTGCGCGACTGGGCGACCGGGGCGGATCTCGACGACCTCGTCGAGGAGACCGACGGCGGCGTGGTCTGGGCCGCGGACTGCAAGAGCTTCTTCTATGTGAAGCTCGACGACAATCACCGTCCGATGCAGGTCTGGCGACACAAGCTCGGCACCAGGCAGGCCGACGACACGCTGGTCTACGAAGAGCAGGATGCCGGCTGGTTCACGCATCTGCACGAGAGCACCAGCGGCCGCTTCTGCGTGATCGCAGGCGGCGACCACGAGACGAGCGAGCAGCGGCTGATCGATCTCGCCAATCCCGAGGCGCCGCCGCGCCTGGTGGCGGCGCGCGAGGAGGGCGTGCAATATTCACTCGCCGACCGCGGCGACGAGCTCTTCATCCTCACCAATGCCGACGACGCCATCGACTTCAAGATCGTCACGGCACCGCTTGGCTCGCCCGAGCGCAAGAACTGGCGCGACCTGATTCCCTATCGTCCCGGCATCTACATCATCGACCTCGATCTCTATGCCGGCCATCTGGTCCGGCTGGAGCGCGCCAATGCGCTGCCGTCGATCGTGATCCGCGATCTCTCGACGAAGGAAGAACACGCGATCGCGTTTGACGAGGCGGCCTATTCGCTCGACACGATGGGCTCCTACGAGTTCGAGACGACGAATTTGCGCTTTGCCTATTCGTCGATGACGACGCCGTCGGAAGTCTATGACTACGACATGGTCAAGCGCACGCGCACCCTGCGCAAGCGCCAGGAGATCCCGTCCGGCCACAACGTGGCCGATTACGTCACCACGCGCATCATGGCGAAGGCGCATGACGGGGCCGAGGTGCCGGTGTCGATCCTCTATCGCCGCGGGCTGAACCTCGACGGCGCAGCGCCGCTCCTGCTCTACGGCTACGGCTCCTACGGCATGGCGATGCCGGCCTCGTTCAATGCCAACCGCCTGTCGCTGGTCGACCGCGGCTTCGTCTACGCCATCGCGCACATTCGCGGCGGGGCCGACAAGGGCTGGGGCTGGTATCTCGACGGCAAGCGCGAGAAGAAGACCAACTCGTTCGATGATTTCGCGGCCAGCGCCCGTGCACTGATCGATGCGAAATACACCAGCGCCAGGCGCATCATTGGCCATGGCGGCTCGGCCGGCGGCATGCTGATGGGCGCCGTCGCCAATCGCGCCGGCGAATTGTTCGCAGGGATCGTCGCCGAAGTGCCGTTCGTCGACGTGCTCAACACCATGCTCGACGACACGCTGCCGCTGACGCCGCCGGAATGGCCGGAATGGGGCAACCCGATCGAAAGCGAGAGGGATTTCCGCACCATCCTGTCCTACTCGCCCTATGACAATGTCGCGGCAAAGGACTATCCGGCGATCCTGGCGATGGGCGGCCTGACCGATCCGCGCGTCACCTATTGGGAGCCCGCCAAATGGATCGCGCGCCTGCGCGCCACCATGACGGGCGGCGGCCCGGTCCTGCTCCGCACCAACATGGGGGCCGGCCACGGCGGCGCGTCGGGACGTTTCGACCGGCTCGACGAGGTCGCGATCGTCTATGCGTTCGCGCTGTGGGCGGCGGGGATGGCGGAGGCTTAGTTCTTCTCCCTCTCCCACAAGCGGCAGCGCGATCGCATGTAACTTGTAGCGACGGCCGGTGCGCACGCCTCATCCTTCGAGACGACCGCTGCGCGATCTCCTCAGGATGAGGCTAAACAGCGTCCGTGTTCGTTGAGCCGATCGCCACGACCTCGGTCCTCATCCTGAGGGCCCGCCTACGGCGGGCGTCTCGAAGGATGGCCACAGGCGAGATCGCCTATATGCGATAGCCCTGCCGCTTGCAGCGAGAGGCGAAGAGACTACCTCCCGTTCTTCTTCCGCCACTCCGCAAAGTCGGTGAGCGTCTGCGGGTCGGTGGCGGGATAGAGGCCGAAGATGCCGCGGCCCTTGCCGACTTCCTCGGTGACGAAGTCCTCGAACGCGGTCATCTCGAAGGTCTCGCTCGCGATCTCATCCGCGAGATGCGCCGGGATCACGATGACGCCGTCGGCATCGCCCAGGATGACGTCGCCGGGAAACACCGGGGCGTCACCGCAGCCGATCGGGACGTTGATCTCGATCGCCTGGTGCAGCGTGAGGTTGGTCGGCGCCGAGGGGCGGTGGTGGAAGGCGGGAAAACCGAGTTTTGCAATTTCAGCGGAATCGCGAAAGCCGCCGTCAGTGACGACGCCGGCGACGCCGCGCTTCATCAATCGCGTGACCAGGATCGCGCCTGCCGATGCCGCGCGCGCGTCCTTGCGGCTGTCCATCACCAGCACAGCGCCCGGAGGGCAATCTTCCACGGCCTTGCGCTGCGGATGCGAACGGTCCTTGAAGACGTCGATCGTGTTGAGATCCTCGCGCGCCGGCATGTAGCGCAGCGTGAAGGCCTCGCCGACCATGGTCGGCTGATCGGGACTTAAGGGATGCACATCCTGGATCATCTGGATGCGCAGGCCGCGCTTGAACAAGGCGGTGGCGACCGTGGCGGTGGAGACGGATTTGAGCTTGTTGCGGGTGGCGTCACTGAGTTTGGTCATGGGCATCCTCATCTGTCATTCCGGGGCGATGCGAAGCATCGAACCCGGAATCTCGAGGTTCCGGGTTCGCTTCGCGCCCCGGAACGACGTCAGTAAATCGACGGCTCGCCTATCGGCGCGCCGAAATCGGTCTCAAGGAAATCGAAGTCGCAGCCGTCATTGGCCTGCTTGATGTGCCTGGTGAACATCCAGCCATAGCCGCGCTCGAAGCGGGGCTCGGGCTGCTTCCAGGCGGCGCGGCGCCTGTCGAGCTCGGCCTCGCTCACGTCGAGATTGATGGTGCGCGCGGCAACGTCCAGCGTGATGCGGTCGCCGTTCTGCACCAGCGCGAGCGGGCCGCCGACATAGGATTCCGGCGAAACGTGAAGGATGCAGGCGCCGTAGCTGGTGCCGCTCATGCGCGCATCCGAGATGCGCACCATGTCGCGCACGCCCTGCTTCACGAGCTTGGTCGGAATCGGCAGCATGCCCCATTCCGGCATGCCCGGCCCGCCTTGCGGCCCCGCATTGCGCAGGATGAGAATGTGGTCCTCGGTGACGTCGAGGTCGGGATCGTCGACCGCCTTCTTCATCGACGGATAATCGTCGAACACCAGCGCAGGCCCGGTATGCTTGAGGAAGCGCGGCGCGCAGGCGGAGGGCTTGATGACGCAGCCGTCGGGGGCGAGATTGCCCTTGAGCACCGCGAGCGCGCCCTCCTTGTAGATGGGATCGTCGATGGAGCGGATCACGTCGGCATCGTGGACCTCGGCGCCCTCGATGTTCTCAGCCACCGTCTTTCCGGTGACGGTGATGCAGTCGAGATGCAGATGCGGCTTGATCCGGTTCATCAGCGCCGGCAGGCCGCCGGCATAGAAGAAGTCCTCCATCAGATAGGTATCGCCGCTTGGACGGACATTGGCGATGACGGGCACCTTGCGGCTCGCGGTCTCGAAATCGTCCAGGCCAATGTCCTGGCCCGCGCGGCGGGCCTGAGCGATGAGGTGGATGATCGCATTGGTGGAGCAACCCATCGCCATCGCCACCGCGATGGCGTTCTCAAACGCCTCGCGGGTCTGGATCACCTTCGGCGTCAGGTCCTCCCACACCATTTCGACGATGCGGCGGCCGCATTCTGAGGCCATGCGGATGTGGTTGGCATCGGCCGCCGGAATCGAGGAGGCGCCGGGCAGCGTCATGCCGATCGCTTCCGCGATCGCCGTCATGGTCGAGGCCGTGCCCATGGTCATGCAGGTGCCGTAGCTGCGGGCGATGCCGGCTTCGATATCGAGCCAGTCCTTGTCGGAGATTTTTCCGGCGCGGCGCTCGTCCCAATATTTCCAGCCGTCGGAGCCGGAGCCGAGCGTCTTGCCCTTCCAATTGCCCCGCAGCATCGGGCCCGCCGGCAGATAGATCGCCGGAATGTTCATCGAGGTCGCCCCGAGCAGCAGCGCCGGCGTGGTCTTGTCGCAGCCGCCCATCAGCACCACGCCGTCGACGGGATGGCTGCGCAGCAGCTCCTCGGCGTCCATCGCCAGCAGATTGCGATAGAGCATGGTGGTGGGCTTGAGCAGCGATTCCGACAGCGACAGCGCCGGCAGCTCCAGCGGCAGGCCACCGGCCATCAGGATACCGCGCTTGACGTCGTCGACACGCGACTTGAAGTGCATGTGACAGGGCTGCGCGTCCGACCAGGTGTTGAGGATCGCGATGATCGGGCGATCCTTCCACTCCTCGGGGGCATAGCCCATCTGCATGGCGCGGGAGCGGTGGCCGAACGAGCGCAGATCGTCGGGCGCGAACCAGCGCGCGCTGCGGAGCTGGTCGGGCGACTTCTTCTTGTTGGTCATTTCATTCCTTGTCCGTCCGAAGGATTGGCCCTGCTCTTCTCACAGGCTCTCCATGCCCGGCAAGGCGCTGGGCGGGCCGAGAGCGAACCTCTGCTATGCACTCAGGCGGGCATAGGGACGGTGCGGGGCAAAAAATCGGCACCTCAGGCCAGAGAGGCTCCGAAGTGCTTGCCGGCAGACGAGAATCCGCGCAACAATTTCATGTTTTTGATGGCTTTGATGGTCGCCGGGGACTTCCCCATTGACCCGGAGGATTTCAGACGTGGCCAACATCCTGATCGTGGATGACGATCCGGGCTTGGAGATCACCATCCGGCTGCTGGAACGGGCTGGTTATCACGTGACTGTCGCCGGCGATGGCTGCAGATGACCAGGACACCTCCTCTGCTCCGGGCCAGAACAGACGCGATACGGCAAGCCCGGCGAAAGTCCCCATGAGACTGGCAACGACGCTGGCAACGCGGCTGGCCATCGCGATGATCCTGCTGGTGGCGGTGACCGTAGCCGCAGTCGGATGGTTGGGCTATCGCAACACCACACAGGCCGTCATTCCACGGGTCCTGGAGCGGGTTGAAGCCCAGTCACGCCTGCTCGCGACCAATCTCGAATCCTACGTTGCCGGCGTGCGCGGCGATCTGATCGGCTACCGCGCCGCAGCGGCAATCAACGGCCTCATCCGCGCTCACACCAGTGGAGGAACCGACCCCGTCGATGGCGTCTCGGAGCAAACCTGGCGCGAGCGTATCGCGACGCGGCTCGCGGCCGAGATCGACGCCAAGCCCATCTATGGGCAGTTCCGGATCATCGGTGTCGACAACGACCAGCGCGAACTGGTCCGCGTCGATCGCTCCGGACCGGGCGGAACGGCACGGATCGCCCCGGACGGCGAACTGGAGCGCAAGGGCGACCGAGCCTACTTCAGGGAAACCATGCGGCTCCGGCCCGGCGAGATCTACGTGTCCCCGATCGATCTCGCGACCCGCCACGGGGGAACCACGGCCGCTCACGCTCCGACTTTGCGGGTTGCGATGCCTCTGTTCACATCCGACGGCAAGCCGTTCGGCATCATCGTCGCCAATGTCGACATGCGCCCGGCACTCGACCGCGTCCGCTCCACCTCGACTTCAGGAGGAGAGATCTACGTCGTGAATTCGCGGGGCGACTATCTCATCCACCCCGATCGCACGCGGGAATTCGGTGCGTTGCATGACCGTCCCAACGACTGGCGCAAGGACTTTCCGTATTTCGCCGCCTTGGCCGGCACGCTGGAAGTCTCTACGCGGCTCATGACGGACGGATCGGGCCGGCCGAGCGGCGCAGCCATCGCGCCGGCACTGCTCGTGGGCAAGGAATGGGTCGCAATCATCGAGACGATTCCGGCGCCTGTGTTCGGCCTCGTGCCAGGGGCCATCCAGAGAACCTCCCTGCTCGTCGGTGTGCTGGCCGTGCTTGCAGCGGCCTCACTCGCAGTGCTGCTCGCGCGTTCGCTGACACGCCCGATCGGGCGCCTCACTGCGGCGGTGCAGGCGATCGGCAGCGGACGTCCAGCGGAGATTCCTGTCGACGCCGGCGGCGAGACCGGCGTGCTGGCGCGGGCCTTTGCCCGGATGATCGAGGAGACCCGTGCGAAAACGGCCGCTCTCGAGCGCGAGATCGAGGAGCATCGCCGCACCGAGGCTGCGCGAAGCCATCACGCGGCGCGCGAAAGGCTGTTCAGCGCCGCGGTGGAATCGTCCGACGATGCGATCGTGATGCAGACGCTCGATGCGGTCATCACGGGCTGGAACCCGGCCGCCGAACGTCTCTATGGCTATTCGGCGGACGAGGCGATCGGCAAGCCCACGTCGATCATTGTCCCGCCCGACCGTCGCGCGCACGGCAAGGACTATTTGCAGCGGATCGCGCGGGGCGAGCCGATCGAACGGTTCGAGACCGTGCGCCTGCGCAAGGACGGCACGCCGGTCGAAATTTCGCTCAGCCTCTCGCCGATCAGGGGGCCATCCGGCCAGATCGTCGGCGTCTCCGGGAGCGCGAGCAGCCTGACCGAGGCGCGGCGCGCCGAGCGGGTGTTGCAGCACCAGCTCGAGGAGCGGCGGCAGATCTTCGAGACATCGCAGGATCTGATCATGATCATGGATGCGCGGGGCCATATCGCGCAGATCAGCCCGAGCAGCGAAGCCATTCTCGGCTACCGGCCGGACGAGATGACCGGCCGCAGCGGCGCCGATTTCATTCATCCGGATCATCTGGAGCAGTCGCGCGTCGAGATGCGCGCCTTGCGTCGCGGCGAGCGTCCCAAGCTCGCCGACACCCGCTGCTTCCACAAGAGCGGCCACGAGGTGTGGCTGTCCTGGCTCGGCAACTGGTCCGAGCCGGCGCATCGATATTTCTTCGTCGGTCGCGACATGACAGAGGCACGGCTCGCGCAGGAATCGCTGCGCGAGAGTGAACGGCTCGCCCGCAACATCGTCGACACCTCGCTCGACGCCTTCGTCCAGACCGACGAGACCGGCAGCATCCTGAACTGGAATTCGCAGGCCGAGCAGCTCTTCGGCTGGCGCCGGGACGAGGTGCTCGGCAAGAGCACGATCGATCTGATCGTCGCCGAGAGCGAGCGCGAGAGGGTCAGGGCGGGGCTGAAGCGCTTCCTCGAGGACGAGGACGGCACGACGCTGAACCGCCGCCGCGAGCTCATGTGCCGCCGCCGCGACGGCAGGGAATTCAGGGCCGAGCTGAGCGTCACCGCCCTGAAGCGCCGCGAGGGCCTGCTGTTCAACGTGTTCTGCCGCGACCTCACCGACAAGATCGCCGCCGAGGAACGCATCCGTCACGCCGAGAAAATGGAGGCTGTCGGCCAGCTCACCGGCGGCGTGGCGCATGACTTCAACAACATTCTGACCGTCATCACCGGCACGATCGAGATTCTCGCGGAGGCGGTCGCGAAGGAGCCGCAGCTCGCGGCCATCACCAAGATGATCGACGAGGCCGCCGCGCGCGGCGCCGATCTGACCCAGCACCTGCTCGCCTTCGCGCGCAAGCAGCCGCTCCAGCCGCGCGAGATCGACATCAACTCGCTGATCGTCGACACCGCGAAACTGTTGCGGCCGACGCTGGGCGAGCAGATCCAGATCGAATCGGTGTTCGAGGACGAGAATTGCGTCGCGATCGTCGATCCCAACCAGCTCACCACCGCGATCCTCAATCTCGCGCTCAATGCTCGCGACGCCATGCCCGGCGGCGGCAAGCTGATCCTGGAGACTGGCGCCGCCTATCTCGACGAGGTCTATGCCGGCGCGAACGACGTGCCGCCGGGGCGCTACGTCCTGATCGCCGTGAGCGACACCGGCACCGGCATCCCCGCGAACATGTTGACCAGGGTGTTCGACCCCTTCTTCACCTCGAAGGGACCGGGCAAGGGCACCGGGCTCGGGCTTTCGATGGTCTACGGCTTCATCAAGCAGTCCGCAGGTCACATCAAGATCTACAGCGAGGAGGGCCACGGCACCACGATCAAGATGTACCTGCCGCCCGGCAAGACGGCGACAGCGGTCGGCGAGGGCGTGACGCCGGCGACGATCGAGGGCGGACACGAGACGATCCTCGTGGTCGAGGACGACCGTCTGGTGCGGGACTACGTGCTGACCCAACTGCATTCGCTGGGCTACGTCACCTTGGAGGCCGCGAACGCCGCGGAGGCGCTCACGATCGTCGCCAGCGGAAAGCCGTTCGACCTTCTGTTCACTGACATCATCATGCCCGGCAAGATGAACGGACGGCAGCTCGCCGACGAGCTGATGAAGACGCGCCCGGATCTCAAGGTGGTCTACACGTCAGGCTACACCGAGAACGCGATCATCCATCACGGCCGGCTGGATTCCGGAGTTCTGCTGCTGGCAAAGCCCTATCGCAAGTCGGATCTGGCGCAGATCATCCGCAAGGCGCTGAGCACTTGAGGCTGCGTAGCCCGGATGAGCGAAGCGATATCCGGGACTATGCAGCAGCGGTCCCGGGTGTCGCTTCGCTCACCCGGGCTACAAGAGCTTGCTAAGATGCGCGCTGGGCCGCAGTCATCACGATGCGGATCAGATCGGCGGCATTGCGTGCGCCGAGCTTCTTCATGATGTTGGCGCGATGGTCCTCGATCGTGCGCGGGCTGATGCCCAGCGTGCGGCCGGCCTCCTTGTTGGATGCACCGGAGGCGAACTGCTCCAGCACCTCGCGCTCCCTGCGCGTCAACGGCTCGCGTCCGGGGAAATGCAGCGAGCCGAACTTCGGCGCTGCATTCTGCGCCTGCCTGCGTGCATAGGCGCCGATCGCCTCATCGAGCCGGCCGACGATCTCGCTGCCGCGGAACGGCTTCTCGATGAAGTCGAGGGCGCCGCTCTTGATCGCGCCGACCGCCATCGCGATGTCGCCCTGACCGGAGATCATGAAGATCGGCGCCGGATAATCCTCGCCGTGCAACTCCTTCAGGATGTCGAGACCCGACTTTCCCGGAATATGCACGTCGAGCAGAATCGCAGCCGGTGTGCGGCTTCGCGCGACCGAGAGCAGTGCTGCCCCGTCCGCAAAACAGATCACGTCATAGCCCGCCGCCTTCAACACCATCGACAAGGTGTCGCGAACGGCAGCGTCGTCGTCCACCACGAAGATTTCACCGCGAGAGCTTTGTTCGGCCATGTGCCACATCCGGTTGGCATGAAGGACTCGCGTCCGCGCCAACCCTTATGGCGCTCGGCGCGGATTCGGCCCACCCGTATTTGTACGGGACATGGACTTAACGCACAAGTAGCGGCAGGGTGCCTAATTGCGGGACACGGAGATTATCCATGCTAAATTTCGCCGGCACGGCCCCGCTTGTCGCGACGTCTGCAACTGACAGCCGTCAGTTGATCGCAGCCGATCTTCGCTCTCTGATCGCGCGCATCGACATCAGTCTGCGCCTGATCGACGCAGTCATGGCGGAGGAAGACGCGGCGGGGCACGCGAGCGCTATCGCGGGTTCCATTGAGATTTTCGTGCTCGACGACGTCACGCCCCGTTACGCCGCGGCGGGCGCCGCGCTCATTGCCTGCCGGGCGGGGCTCGACCACGCCCTGCAACAATTATCGGAATCCGGCAGGCCGGCCTGAGTTGCAATCAGCGCGGCGGAGCAGCCGCTCGCATGCCAGCTCTGCGCGTCAGGCGCGATGCCGTTCCACGATCGCGTCGTTGGCGACACCACCCCAGGTGTGGATCGCAGGCAGGCCCATCGCGATCTTGCCGAGATTGGCGAGGCTGATGCGCAGGGCCGCGAGATCCAGCGGCTTCGGCAGGCTCTGCAGCTCGATCCCGACGGAGCGGGCAAAGCTGCGGGCGGCGCTGCGGCGTTTGCCGTCCATGCCGCTGATGACGATCACGGAGCCCGCAAATTTCGCGCTCGCCATCTCGCGCAGCACGTCGATGCCGTCGCCATCCTCCAGCACGAGGTCGAGCGTCACGCAGTCAAAGCGCGCGGCGCGGAGCTTCTCGATCGCGTCCGTCACCGATGGCGCCACGGTGACTTCGTGGCCGGCCTGCTTGGCGGCGACCGCGATCAGGTGGCGCTGCGTGGCGTCGTCGTCGACCACCAGGAGCTGAAGCGCACGCCGCTCGGCGACGTCCGGCAGGTTTGACGAGACGGGGGAAAGAGAACTTCTGGGCATTTCCGTATCCTGAGATTGAGACCCTCAATGGATACACGGCTCGCGCTTAGGCGATGTAAAGCCGCTGCGGCCAATTGATTCGAATGTGTTCAACAAATGTGAAGCAAGGTGCCGGACGGAATGGCGGCAGCTGCGGCCAGATCACGCCGCGGCGTCGTGGCCGCCGGCCGCACCGCGCTTCTTCCTGTTCTTGCCGCGCAGGAACTGGATGTCCATTTCGGCGCCGTTGACGCGGACCAGCTCGCAGCGGCGATAGGCGAGGCCCGTTGACGACAACAGCAGGAAGAACTCTTTCAGATTCAATCCCTGGATCGAGCCCTCCACCGTGAGGATGGCATCGGTGTCGGAGATTGCGTTGAGCTTGCAGTCCCGCCGCCAGGTGCCGTCGATGGCCATGATGCAGACATCATAGCCGCGGCTGAACGTCACGCGCTCCGCGCCCTTGCCATCGTCGGCCATGCTATTGCCCCGCCATCGCCGCCGCCATGCGCGGCGCCGCTGCGGCGAGAACCGGCTTGGCTGCCGCCGCACGCGGATCGTTCGGCTTGTAGAGGCCGCGCCGCTCCGGAATCGGCCTGAACGTATCGGTCAGTCCGACCACGGTCTCGGCGGCGCCCAGCACCAGGAAGCCGTCCGGCTCGATCTGGCGCGCCAGCCGGTTGAAGATGTTGATCTTGGTGTCCTGGTCGAAATAGATCAGCACGTTGCGGCAGAAGATGACGTCGAAGGTGCCGAGCTGGGCAAAGTCGTGCAGCAGGTTGAGCTGGCGATGCTGGATCATCGCCCGCAATTCGGGATTGATCTGCCAGGTCTCGCCGGTCTGCTTGAAATATTTGACCAGCATCTGGATCGGCAGGCCGCGCTGCACCTCGAACTGGCTGTAGATGCCGGCCCTCGCCTTCTCCAACACCTCCTGCGACAGGTCGGTCGCGATGATCTCGATGCGCCAGCCGGTGAGGGCCGCGCCCATCTCCTTCAGGCACATCGCCAGCGAATAGGGCTCCTGCCCGGTCGAGCCGGCGGCGCACCAGATCCGCACGCTGCGGCGGTTGGCCCGCGCCTTGATGATCTCGGGCATGATGTGGTCGCGGAAATGATCGAACGGGACCTTGTCGCGGAAGAAGAAGGTCTCGTTGGTGGTCATCGCCTCGACCACATCGGTGATCAGCGTGCGCGAGCCGGCTTGCAGCTTCTGCACCAGTTCGGCGATGCCGGAGAGCCCGGTCTTGCGGGCGAGCGGCAGCAGGCGGCTCTCGATCAGATATTGCTTGTCTGCGGACAGGTCGAGACCGGAATTGTCCTTCAGAAACTTGCGCAGATACTCATACTCGGTCGGGGTCACGGATGGCCTCTCGGAAGCTGTACTGGAACACTCTGGCCCAAGCACTCGGGCCAGACACACTCAGACCATGGCTTGTCCGACCGGGATCAAACCAACTTCAGCGAACTTGTCGGCGATAATGTCTTTGTCGAAAGGCTTCATGATGTACTCGTTGGCGCCGCCGCTGAGCGCCTGCGCGATATGAGCCACGTTGTTCTCGGTGGTGCAGAACACCACCTTGGGCTGGTCGCCGCCGGGCAGGCGGCGCATGTGGCCCATGAACTCGAAGCCGTCCATGACGGGCATGTTCCAGTCGAGCAGCACCGCGTCGGGCAGCTGCCGCTGGCAGATCTCGAGCGCCTTCGCCCCGTCCTCAGCCTCGGTGACTTCGAATTCCAGACCTTCCAGGATCCGGCGCGCGATCTTGCGCACCACGCTGGAATCATCGACCACCAAACACGTCTTCATTTTGGTTCTCCGGCTTCGATGGTTTCTTTGGTTCAGGCCGCCATCATCTCGGGTGCGAGCTCGAGGACGCGATCGACGTCGAGGACGACCATGAGCTGGCCGTCGAGGCGGTGGACGCCGCCGGCGAGCTTGGCCATGCGGGGGTCGAGGTTGACGGGGTTCTCCTCCATGCCGGCCTCGGGCAGGCGCAGCACCTCGCCGATCTGGTCGATCAGCAGGCCATAGGATTCGCCGCGCAGGTCGACGCCGACCGCCATCGGCACCTTGCCGTCCTCGGCCTTGGGCAGGCCGAGACGGGCGCGCATGTCGACCACGGTGACGATGCGGCCGCGCAGGTTCAACACGCCCGCGATCTCGCGCGAGGACAGCGGAACGCGGGTGACGCGCTCGGGCATGAACACGTCCTGGACGCGGGAGATCGGCAGGCCGAACAGCTGGCCGCCGATCATCGCGGTGACGTATTCGACCATGGCGCCTTCGCTGGACTGGGTCTTGTTGCTGGCCATAAGCCTATCTCCTGATCCCCTGGGTTACGCCGCGGCCCGGCTCAGCTCGGAAGCGCCGGCGGCGCCCGCGGTCTGCTCCTTCAGCGCCGCGATCAGCCCGGGACGGTCGAACTTGGCGACATAGTCGTGGAAGCCGGCCTGACGGCCGCGCTCGATCGCCGCCGGCGACACCAGCGCCGACAGGCCGATGATCGGCGTCGCGGCGAGGTTGTTGTCGGAACGGATCACTTCGGCGAACTCGAACCCGTTCATGTCGGGCATCTCGATGTCGGTCAGCACCACGTCGAAGCTCTGGGCGCGGAGCGCAGCTAAGCCCTCCTGCGCGGTCGGCGCGGTGCGGACGCGGTAGCCGGCGGCCTTGAGCACCGGGGCCAGCATGTTGCGGAAGAAGGCCGAATCGTCGACCAGCAGCACCGACTGCGAATGCATCGACGGCTTCATCTCCTTGCGGGTGAACCAGTCGGAGAACGCCATCGGCAGGAAGTGGCCGACGTCGATCACCTCGGTGGCCTGGCCCTTGATCACGGCCGAGCCCAGGATGCCCGAACTTGAACCGCCGACCTCGATGTTGAGCCGTTCCTCGACGATGTCGATGATCTCGTCGACGACGAGGCCCATGGAGCGGCCGTCGTCGGCGAACACCAGGATCGGCTGGACGCCCTGGCTGGCAATGGTGACGCCTTCCATGGCCACCAGCGGCATCAGCTGCTCGCGGTACTGCACCATGTAGCGGCCGTTGCTGAACTCGATCTTGTCGGCCGGCAGCTCTTCCAGGCGGGTGACGAGCCCGAGCGGGACCGCCTTGGGCTGGGACGAGCCGGCGCGGAACACCAGCAGCGAGGTGGTCTGCTCGCCCGAGCCGATGTGATGGCCGGCCGCGTCCTCGCCCATGTCATGAGCCGAGGAGCCGGCGGCGCCGAGCGCCTTCGCAATGCCGTTGGGATCGATGATCATGATCACCGCGCCATCGCCCAGAATGGTGTTGCCGGAGAACATGTCGATGTGGCGCAGCTTGGTCGACATCGGCTTGACCACGATCTCCTCGGTGTGGAACACGCCGTCGACCACGATGCCGAAGGTCTGGCTGCCGACCTGGGTCACCACGATGAAGCCGTTCTCGGGATCGGAGGCCGCGCCGTCGTCGATCTTGAGCAGCTTCTTCAGGTGGATCAGCGGCAGCAGCTTGTTGCGCAGCCGAAGGACCGCGGTGTCCTTGATGCGCTCGATGCGGTGCTCGGAATTGGCGCGGGCCCGCACCAGCTCGACCACCGAGAGCTGCGGGATGGCGAAGCGGTCGCCGGCGGCTTCCACGATCAGCGCCGAGACGATGGCGAGCGTCAGCGGGATCTTGATGGTGACGCTCGAGCCTTCGCCGGCCACGCTCTTGATGTCGATGGTGCCGCCGATCTGGTCGATATTGGTGCGTACCACGTCCATGCCGACGCCGCGCCCCGACACCGAGGTGATGGCGGCCGCGGTCGAGAAGCCCGGCGCGAAGATGAACTTGTGGATCTGGGCTTCGCTCATCTTCTCCAGCTCGGCCTCGGTGACGAGACCGCTCGAGATCGCCTTGGCCTTGATCTTCTCGGTGTTGAGGCCGCGGCCGTTGTCGGCGATGCAGATGATGATGTGGCCGCCCTCGTGATAGGCGGACAGGCGAATGGTGCCCTGCTCGCCCTTGCCGGCAGCCAGCCGCTCGGCGGGGGTCTCGAGGCCATGATCGGCGGAGTTGCGCACCATGTGGGTGAGCGGGTCCTTGATCAGATCGAGCACCTGGCGGTCGAGCTCGGTGTCGGCGCCGTGCATCTCCAGCTCGATCTGCTTGCCGAGCTCGCTCGAGAGGTCGCGGACGATGCGGGGCAGCTTCTGCCAGGCATTGCCGATCGGCTGCATGCGCGTCTTCATGACGCCTTCCTGCAGCTCGGCGGTGACGTTGGAGAGGCGCTGCAGCGGCACCTTGAACTCGGTGTCCTCGTTGCGCCTCGAGATCTCCAGCAGCTGGTTGCGGGTCAAGACCAGCTCGGAGACCATGGTCATCAGGTGCTCCAGCGTATCCACGTTGACGCGGATCGACTGGTTGGCGATGCGGTCGCCCTCGGAGGCGCCCTCGTCGGCCGTCGACTTCTTCGGCGCAGCCTTCTCCCTGGCGGGTTTTGCTTCCGCGACGGGCGCTTCTGGGGCGGGCTCAGGCTTGGCTTCGACCTTGGCTTCAGACTTGGCTTCGGATTTGGCAACGGGCGCGGGCACCGGCGCTTCGATCGCGGTCTCGCGGAAGGCGCGCTCGAGCTCGTCGAGCGAGACCTCGCCGGGACGCAACGGGCGCTCCAGCGTCTGCTCGATCAGCATGCCCGTGGTCAGCTCCTTGACGGGCGCAGGCGCAGCGGCAGCCGGGGCTTCCGGCGCCAGCGGCGGAGCGTCAGTGACGGGAGCAGCAGCACCGGCCGACGGCATCGGCTGCGCCGAGCCTGCCGCGATCGGCGAAGCCGACGCTGACATCGCCGCCATGCCCTGCTCGACCATCGCTTCCAGCTTGTCGATGAGGTCGCGGTCGTTGCCCTCCGGCTCGGCTTCGGTCGCCTCCAGGCCCGCCAGGATCTCCTTGATGCGGTCGATCGAGGACAGGATCACCGTCACCGCCTGCCCGGTCACCGGCATGCCGTCACGGAATTTGCCCATCAAGGTCTCGCCGGCATGCGCCAGCGCTTCCAGCCGCGGCAGCCCGAGGAAGCCGCAGGTGCCCTTGATGGTGTGGACCAGGCGGAAGATGTTATCCAGGATCTTGGCGTTGTTCGGCTCCTGCTCGAACTTCACCAGCTGATTGTCCACGGTGTCCAGGCTCTCGCTGGTCTCCGTCAGAAACTCCCGCAACAGATCATCCATGAGCTACGCCTTACTGACCTGGATTTAAACTGGACGCCCGAGCCACCCTTGGCACGGATGGACGCCCTATCCTCGATCGTTAGACATCCCCTTTCACAGTCCCGTTAATTTCATCCTCCGTCCTACTACGGATATTGAAGAGAAGTTTGCGGTTCGACCGCATGCCCCAGCGCTTTTCGGCAAATCCGTCTCCTCGCCGCAAGGAGTCGGCGTGCGAGGTAAACGGGCCGATAACAGCGAGGCGAGACGTGCGGGAAAGTCCTGCTCGCGAAGAGCATTGGAGACGGCCTGCGGGGGTTGGCCCGAGCCGCTCGCAACCGGCGATGCTCTCGTGGCTTGCGCTTCGCGGAATTGCTGCGACGTGCGCCGTCCGCTCATGAGGTAAACGGACTCTTACCCTGCGGCCATAGCGACTCGTGCCGCGCTAACCTAGCCGCGCGCAGCCGAGGCAATGCCGCCGCCACGACGCTCTGGCAGGCAATGCGGCATGACGATGTCGATGATCATCAGATCGAGCTGGTCGTGTTCGAGCGTGCAGCCCGGCTTCGCCAGCCTTGCCATCGTCACCCGAAATTGTTTGGACTAGGTCACAACCTTTGGGTTAATATCTGCCAAAACTACAACTGAGCGACGAACGGCACTTGCCGACGGCATCCGATGGACGCGTCGTGCTGTTCCCCGGAACTGCCTCCATGCTCGAAATCGGAGCTTTCCTTCCAGTCGCTGCCGCAAGCGCGCCGTCTTGCAAGCACGAAGCGCCGCAGGAAGCGATTGCCGCGGCCGGACAACCTGTCTCAATTGCCAATATATCCCGGCCTGTACATGATTGAACTTACCGCACAGGGCCGTGATGTCGCCTGTCGCGATTCGACGATGCAGGAACAGGGGAGGCAGCTTTGGAAACGATGGCCCGTCCACCCAACGGTTTCCTGTCCGCACTGTCGCCGGACGATTACGAATTGATCCGTCCGCACCTGCGAACGGTTGATCTGCCCCATGACGCAGTGCTGGCCGAGACCGGCGAGACGCTGAAGCGCGCCTATTTTCCCCACCGCGGCGTCATCTCGCTGGTGGTGGAGCTGGCCAGGGACGAGCATGTGCAGGTCGCCATGATCGGCCGCGACAGCCTGCTCGGGACGTTTTCGATCATGGGCGATGCGTCTGTATTGAACACCGCGCTCGTGCTGGTTCCCGGCGTCGCGTCAGTGGTGGATCTGGACCCGCTGCGGATCGCCGCCGACCAGAGCAGCACCCTGCGCACCTTGCTCATGCGCCACGGGCTTGCAGTCTACGTCCAGGTGCAGCAGACCGCCGGCTGCAACGCCGCCCATCCCGTGGAGTCGCGGCTGTCGCGGTGCCTGTTGCACACTCATGATCTGTCGGGCGACTCCCGGCTGCTGCTGACCCAGGAGACCATGGCACAGATGATCGGGGCGCGGCGCAACAGCGTGTCGCTGGTCGCCCACTCCTTGCAACAGGCCAATTTCATCCACTACAGCCGCGGACACATCCAGATCATCGACATCGACGGCCTGCGCCGGACGGCGTGCGCCTGCTACGCTACCGTGAAGGCCCAGTACGACCGGCTGCTCGGCACACGCTGAACGCCGCGGGCGATTGGTAAACCGCCGGCTAATACCGGTCTGCAAACACCGGCCATCCTGCTACCGGAACTGAAATTCCGATGCCGTAGACACGGGACGTACCTCGCGCCGCCACGTGCCGCGCGACAACGAACGATGATCAAGGCAGGCAAGCCATGTTTGACGCCCCCGTCGCGCCTGCGCTG
The DNA here is from genome assembly GCF_022354745.1 of Bradyrhizobium sp. I71. Taxonomy (NCBI): domain Bacteria; kingdom Pseudomonadati; phylum Pseudomonadota; class Alphaproteobacteria; order Hyphomicrobiales; family Nitrobacteraceae; genus Bradyrhizobium; species Bradyrhizobium sp. I71. The sequence goes on along the minus strand of NZ_CP059398.1, from coordinate 3,999,219 downwards.
AACGCGCTCGATGCCGACCCCGCGCGTGAGCCGCGCGCGTACGAAGCGCTGGTGCGCGAGATCGGCGAGGATGCTGCCTGTGAAGTGCGGGATGTGTTCTGGAGCGAGACCCGCGCGCGCCTGCAACTGTTCCGCACGCTCTCGCTTGCGCAGCACCACGCCCGGATCGCGCGCGAGGCGCATTCGCTCAAGAGCGCAGCCGGGACATTCGGCTATGTCAGGCTCGCAGCGCTGGCGTTGCGGCTGGAGAAGACCGCGGAGGGCCTCGGCGAGGCCGAATTCCGCGCGCTCCTGGACCGGATGGATGCCGCCTACGCCGCCGCGCGCGCACAAGAGCCGCAGGTCTAAGCGCGATGCGATTGACGCGTTTCCAGTGCGCGAACCGGTATCCGCTCCGCTCGAAGACGCTCGGGTACAGACCACGCGAAGCCCGCCGTACTTCTACGGTTTTGGATCTTCATAGATGGCTAATCATGGGAGGCGATAGTCCCGGGGAAAACCAGGAGGGTTTCCAATGTTCAAGTACGAGACGGCAGACCAGAAAGAGGTTCGTCGCTTCCGCATCGCGCAGTTCAACGGCCGGATGGCGACAGTGAAGGCTGGCGAGTCCACCGTGACCGGCTTCGTGCGTTCGGTGCTTGAGCAGGAATCGAGCGTGCCTCCCCGCTGGACCATCACGATCATTCCGAACGCGCCGAAGGAAGAGATCAAGCCGCTGCGTCGCGCCTCCCCCGCGCGTCCGTTCGCCGAAGATTATTTCTGAGCAGGACGGGTTTCCGAACGTCTCGAGAGATGTCGCGGGCGCATCGCCTGCCGGCGACGCCGCACGCCCGCCTCAGTCGATCGCATGCAGCAGCGCCGCACGGACGAGATCCGCGGTGTTGCGCGCACCGAGCTTGCGCATCGCCTCGGCGCGATGGCTCTCGAAAGTGCGCGGACTGATCTGCATGCGAAGCGCGCCCTGCTTGTTCGAATAGCCTTCGCTGATCAGCCTCAGCACCTCGCGCTCGCGCTTGGTCAGCCGCTTCTGGCCCGACGGACCGACGAGCTCGGCGCTCGGCACGCGCTGCGGCTGCAGCGCGCGAGCGGCCTTCGATTGCGCCTCCTCGGTGCCGGACGGGATCGGCAAGCCGCCTTTGCCGGCAAGCTGCTTGACCAGACCGCAAACGCGCTCGGTCTGTACCAGCGCGTTCTCCACCACCCGCTGCAGATAGGCACGATCGCCCGTAGCAGGCACGAGCTGATCGCTGTGGTGCTTGATCTCGCCCATGTAGAGCAGGAGCGCAGTCAGGGGGCCGTTGAGCTCGCGGGCGATGGCCGCGGCCATTTCGTCGGCCGCCTTGGCACGGGCGGCGCTCAGGCGGACGAAATCAGGCTCCTCAGCCGGCGCAGCGCCGCCTTCGTCCCATTCCGACGGCCGCGAATCAGTGGCCGTATCATTCGGTGACCCCATGGCACTCGTTTAGCGGAACCGGAGCCGGTCTGTGCTTAACTTTCTGCTCCGTAAGACTACGGTGATTTGGGCCCTTTTGCGCTAAAAAGGCGACTTCGGCACAATTTGTGCTTGCGTGCGGCCGCCCTCGATCGTGCAGCGGTTGAGTTCCGGCCGACACCTTGAGCGGTCAGGCCGGAAAACTCCCTTCGAGCGCCGCCTCCAACCGGCGCCGGCCCCCGGCTTTTACGGATTAATTAACGGCGACTTGCTTCTCTAGGGCGGTTGAGCGCGCAAATGCCTCCACGCATTGGGCCCGCAAGCCAGCGGGACACGCTGCGAAAGATGCGTGCCATGAACGAGATCGATCGACTGTCGGAATTTCTGCAGAGGCTGACGCCGCTGTCGCGCAGCTGTCTGCTCAGCGAGCTCGAGCGGCTCGAGCTGTGCGGCATCGACATGCCAGGCTCGGCCGACATCCAGTCCCGCTTGCGCGCCGAGTTCCGCAAGGACGGATCGACCCAGGCGCGCGCCACCAACCCGTCGCGCTATTTCTTCGCGCCGCTGCAGCTGCTGCTGATCGATGGCGCACCCGAGCATGCCAATCTGGGGCGGATCTCGCGCAACACCCTCACCCCGATCTGGGAGTGGATCTGCCGCGATCTGCTGCCGACCATGGCGCGCGACTACATCAAGGCGATCAACGACCAGGTCGCGGCGAACAACCCGAAGGAGGTGCAGAAGATCGCGTCGACCTTCCAGATCAAGGTCGTCAAGGTCCTCGAAAGCACCCTCACCTCATCCGAGAGCACCGAATCGGCGCGAGCCAAGCTCGCGCAATACACGGCCTCGCGCACCGCCTTCGACGACGTTGTGAAGATGCTGCATGTGTTGCGCGCCGGCGATGCGCTACCGAAGTTCAACGAGAAGCTGCCCGAGAGGATCGCGAAGTTCGACGACGGCCAGGTCGCCCAGACCACCGCGCAGCTCGACGCCTTCAAGAAGGCCCATCCCGACGCGCTGCCCTTTGCGCTGGCGCTGGTGGCGCGGCGTCTGAAGACGCCCTGGCAATTGGTGCGGCTTGCCACCAAGGCTGCTGCGAGCAAGGCCGCCGCGGACATTGCCGCCACGCCCTATGCCTGCGTCGTTCACATGGTCCTCGACCGGCTCGACGACAAGCGCCTCGCGCTTCGCATCGCGCTCCGAAACAACCGGGTGCTGGTCGCCCGCGACCTGCTCGCCGAAATCTACGACACCGAATATGCGCTCAAGGTCCGCATCGACGGCATCGAGCATTGCGACTGGGGCGTCCGCCTCCAGCAATTGATGGACGCGATCGCGAAGCTGGTCTCCGCCGAGGTGAGCCGCTTCCCCGCCAATGTGGGCCACATTCTCGGATCGCGGCGGCTGCGCAGCCACGACACGCTCGGCGGCAAGCTGACTTATCTGGCCTGGAAGGGACGCGACGCGATGCAGGACGGTGCGGCGGCGTTCCGCAAGTTGATCGGGCAAAACTAAAGCGCGATGCGATTAGTTAGGCACGCCGGGCGCGCGGCAGGCTCAGGAAACGGTCGAAAAACCGCCCCGACAGCACGAATCTGAACCACCAATACATCATTCGCCGCATCGACATTGCTGTAATCCTCGACAGCCCACCACCGGCTGCGCGGACCAATAGCGCAGCTGCAGCAATGTGCGTGTGATGCGCTTCACATTCTCGGTCTCCGGCCCGGACCCGTTGTCGCAGAACCACGGCGCGCGACAGCGCAACATGCGCGCAGGACGGGAAGACGAGCTGTTCCGGCGCAGCCGTCGCTCCGATGCGCGCGCTGACGCTCGCGTCGACGACAATGGCGCCGACGTCATCGCCGCAAGGCAATTGCGCACCGACCACAACGACAAGCGCCACCAGCCGCGCCCCTCGAACGAGCACGCGGGCTGGCGTGACACGGGAAAGTCGCCGGCAATCAATCCTCCGTCGGCCTCATCCCTGCGCCGGAGCGACAGCGCAACCGCATTGCGCAACGCGGTCGAGCGGCAAATTGCACGCCCATTGCGCGCGAGAGATTTTTCGCGCGCTTCGACCGGCGTTGCGCATGCGATGCCTGGATATGCGGATTCTTTTCGAAGCTTCTGTCGAAAAATTAGCTCAAATTGCAGAGCTTAACGTTACTCAAATTATTCAAGAACGATGTGAAGCTCTCCTTATTTGAACCCACGCTCGCCGTTTAAAAAACCGTCACGGAACGGGAGTGGTGTACGATGAACGATGGGATGACTGAACTCGTCGGCCGGAGGCCTGTGACCTTCGGACGACGAAAGGTGACGCCGCGCGCCTGCGTGGCCGACAGCAAGCGTCACCTGCGCGCCTTTCTCAGCGAGGTGCTCGAGGATCTCGGCTTCGTCACCTGCGAATGCGCCAGTGCCGACGAGCTGAAGACCGTGCTCGCCACCGAGTTGCCGGACCTGATCCTGCTCGGCGTCGCCGCCGATGGCATCGAGCCGGGACGATTCCTCGAAATCCTGGTGCGCGAGGCATTTGCTGGCAGGGTCCTCGCCGTCGGTGCCCGCGAATCGATCATCGTCAAAGCCGTGCGGCAGGTCGGTGAGGAGTATGGCCTTGCGATGCTGCCGCCGCTGACCACGCCCTTTGCCGCGGAGACGCTGCGCGAGCGTGTTGCAATGCTGCTGCCGGAGGAGCCGGCGCCGAGCCCGGCGGTGCATGTCGGCGAGGCCTTGCACGCCGGCTGGCTCGAGCTCTGGTACCAGCCCAAGATCGACGCGCGCACGCTCGTGCGCAGCGGCGCCGAGGCGCTGGTGCGGATGCGGCATCCGACCTGGGGCGTGGTACCGCCGGCCTATTTCATCCCGGAGCCGCACGATCCGCATTTCCGCGGTCTGTCGGAGTTCGTGATCGATCGCGCCGTGCAGGACTGGCACTATCTTCTGGAACAACAAAGCCCGGTCGATCTGTCGATCAATCTTCCCGCCTCCTATCTGAGGGAGCCGCACGCGGTGCGCGATCTCTGCCGTCGCGTGCCGACGCATCCGGCCTTCGGCGGACTGACGGTCGAGATCGACAGCGAGGAGGCGATCCGCGAGCTCGATCTCCTGACCGAGGTCGCGCGCGAGGTGGGCCTGCACAATATCGCGCTGTCGATCGACAATCTCGGCACCAACTGGCCGTCGCTGATGGGGCTCGACAGAATTCCCTTCGTCAAGCTGAAGGCCGATCGGCAATTCGTCACCGGCAGCGGCGGGGACCGGCTGAAGCGCACGGTGTGCCGCCACATCGTCGAGCTGGCGCAGGGCTTTGGCGCGCGCACCGTGGCTCAGGGGGTCGAGAGCCGCGCCGACCTCGTGGCGGCGAACGAACTCGGCTTCGACCTCGTGCAGGGCTTTCTGTTCGGCAAGCCGATGCCGCTGAAGAAGTTTGCAAGGAGCGCGCTGACGCGAACGGTGATGGGCGAGGCGTGAGGCACAGCCTCACGCGAACTGCCGCGCGAAGAAGACGCAGACGACCACGACCGCGGTCGCGGCGATCATGCTCCAGGCGACGGGCTCACGCAGCAGGAAGCCCGCGAGCGCGAGACCGAAGAACGGCTGCAGCTGCTGCAACTGGCCGACACGGGCAATGCCGCCGACGGCGAGCCCGCGGTACCAGAAGATGAAGCCGACGAACATGCTGAAGACGGAGACGTAGCCGAGCCCGATCCAGGCGGGCACGGTGACGCCGCTCCAGACGGGCGGCCATGTCAGAATCGCGAGCGCCGCCATCAACGGCAGCGCGAGCAACAGCGCCCAGGAGATCACCTGCCAGCCGCCGAGGCGGCGCGACAGCGCGGCGCCTTCGGCATAGCCGAGGCCGCACAGCACGATCGCGGCCACCATCAAGAGATCGCCGGTGAGCGATGCCGAGCCGTCGCCAGCGAGGGCGAAGCCGGCCACCGTGGCGCTGCCGGCCACGGCGAACGGCCAGAACAGCGGTTGCGGCCGCTCACCGCCGCGCAGCACGCCGAAGATCGCGGTCGATAGCGGCAAGAGCCCGATGAAGACGATCGAATGCGCGGAAGTGATGTGCTGGAGCGCGAGCGCCGTCAGCAGGGGAAAGCCGATCACGACGCCGACAGCGACGATCGCGAGCGAGGCGAGATCCTTCCGTGCCGGCCGCGCCTGACGGAGCAGGCCGAGCAGCGCAGCCCCCAGCAGTGCGGCGATCACTGCGCGCGCGGAGGTCAGGAACAGCGCCGAGAAGCCCCCGACCGCAACCCGCGTCGCCGGCAACGAAGCGCTGAAGATGATGACGCCCAGAAGACCGTTGCCCCAGCCGCTGCCCGCAGATTGCATGTCACCTCATTCCCTGGCGCGGCCATCTACCCGCTTCGACCATGGCGAAGCCAGCGACAGTCCCATACAATCTTGGAAAACTGTATTGGTATGGAAGGTCATACACCTTGGGCGCCGACACACGCATGAAGGGCCATAACGGCACGCGGACCGCCGATGTCATGAGCGCGGTCCGCGCCAAGGTCGCGGGCCGCGCGCTCGGTGCCGGCGACCGCCTGCCCTCGATCCGCAGTCTTGCCGCGACCATGGACGTTTCGCCCTCCACGGTGGTCGAGGCCTATGACCGGCTCGCGGCCGAAGGCCTGATCCGCGCGCGCCGCGGCTCGGGCTTCTATGTCTCCCCGACGGCAACACCGCCGCTCGCGCTGGCCGAAGTCGAGCCGCGGCGCGACCGGGAAGTCGATCCGTTCTGGGTGTCGCGGCAGTCGCTCGACGCCGATGCGGCCGTGCTCAAGCCGGGCTGCGGCTGGTTGCCGGCAGACTGGATGCCGGAGGCCGGCCTGCGACGGGCCGTCCGTGCGCTGGCGCGGGTCGACGAGCGCCTGCTGACCGACTATGGCAGCACGCGCGGCGTACTGGCGCTGCGCCGGCTGCTGATCACGCGGCTGGCGGAAGATGCCGTTGAGGCGTCAGTCGACCAGCTCATGCTGACGGGCTCGGGGACGCAGGCCACCGACCTCGTCTGCCGCTTCCTGCTTCGTCCCGGCGACACCGTGCTGGTCGACGATCCCTGCTACTTCAATTTCCGTGCACTGCTGCGCGCACATCAGGCAAGGATCGTCGGCGTGCCCTATACGCCGTCGGGCCCGGACGTCGCGCGCTTCGAGCAGATCCTCGGCAGCGAACGGCCGCGGCTCTACATCACCAATTCAGCTCTGCACAATCCGACCGGCGCGACGCTGTCTCTTGCGGCCGCGCACCGGCTTCTGACCGCGGCTGCCGCGCACGACCTCACCATCATCGAGGACGACATTTTTGGCGACTTCGAGCCGGAGCGCTCGCCGCGCCTTGCCGCGCTGGACGGCCTCACCCGCGTGATCCGCATCGGCAGCTTCTCCAAGACGCTGTCGGCGTCGGTGCGCTGCGGCTACATCGCGGCACGCGCCGACTGGATCGAGAATCTCGTCGACCTCCAGGTCGCAACCAGCTTCGGCGGGCCGAGCCCGGTCGCGACCGAGATCATTGCGAAAGTCCTGATCGGCGGCAGCTATCGCAAGCACATGGACGAACTCCGGCAGAGGCTCACGCGCACGCGTCGGGACGTCGCGCGCAAGCTTCAGGCGCTGGGGATCGAGCCGTGGCTGATGCCGCGCGGCGGCTTCTTCCTGTGGTGCCGCCTTGCCGACGGGCTGGACGCCACGCAGATCGCGCGCGCCGCGCTCCAGGAGAATGTCGTGCTGGCGCCCGGCAACGTGTTCAGCGTGTCGCAGACGGCATCGCACTTCATGCGCTTCAACGTGGCACAGATGAGCGAGCCGCGAATGTGGGACGTGCTGCGGCGGGCGTTGAAGTCGGCGCCCGGAAGCACCGGCGGCTAGTACCACGGCTCCTCATACACCGGCTCGCCGTCGAGCAGCAGCCGCTTGATGGCGGCGCGGCCCGAGGGCAGCACGGCGGCGACGACCCGCAGCTTCTGCTGGTTGCGCGCCTGCTCGAGCTTCCGGCCCTCGCCCTCGGGCACGAAGTAGCTTTCGAGACCATATTTGATCGTCAGCTTGTCGCAGAAGGTGCGGCCGGTCGAACCGCAGGAATGGCTGACGCGGCCACGGATCAGGATTTCAGGTACCGTGACCGTGACGGGCGCGGCGTGCACCGAAACCGCCTCATAGAGCCCGTTGGCATTGGGTGCGAGCTTCACAAACACGTCAGGATTGCGCTCGGCCGCGGGCTTGCCGGCCAGCGCACCTGCCGGCAATTGCGAGATGTCGTAGCGGAGCACGACATAGTCGCCGCGCAGCAGATCGCGGGGATCGACCGGCTGAGTCTGCAACGTGACCTCACTGCCTTCGCGCAGGATCTGCATGCGGTCGGCGACCATCAGGACCAGCAGCGCACATTGAATGAGGATGGCGGCGACGAACAGCGCCGCTTTCGGGATGCGCTGCCAGAGTTCGGTGAGGGACGCGATCGTCTTGTTCATCGCTCGGCCCTCGGCAACATGCGATTGAGCGCGGTTGCGAACAGGACGGCCACCACGCCCGCGGCCGCAAGGAAAGCCGATCGGCGCAGCAGCGAGCCCTTCACGGCCCAGGTGATGGCCGCGATGACGCCGGCGATCCCGAGCCAGCCGGCAACGATGCGCGGACGCGCTGCATCGAGCATGCCTGATACGACGAGGCACAGCATGGCGCAGAGCAGTGCGGCATAGGCGAACCAGGGCTCGCCGGCCGTGGATGCCGGCCAGAGCGGCGCCGCGACCAGCACGAGCCCGATCGCGCATCCTGCCAGGACTTCACCCGGGCGCCTGGTGATGGCGGCGGATACGAGCGCAAGGATCACGCCGGCAACGCCGCACAGGATCGCCCAAAGCGGCTGGGCCGGCACCGTGGCGGTCCGGAGGCGGATGATGTCATCGACGGTCGTCACTTCCAGGACGGCGGCGCCGGCCAGCGACAACGCGCCGTAAATCGACAGAACTGTTCCGAGGCCGAGCGCCCGCGGCGAGGGTGCTGCGGCGATCGCAAGCCCGGCGCCGAACAGCAGGGCCGCACCGTTCGCGAGCACGAACGACGGCTGGGCTCCAGCGAAATCAAAGCGAAGCGACGTCGCGATCCACCACGGCAGCACTGCGAGCGCGACGAGATGAGCCGCGACGCGCGAATTCCAGGCGAAGGCGAGGCTTGCGGCGACCAGCCAGACCGCCACGAAGGGAAGATGCAGGACGTCGGGTGCATCGTAAGTCCGCATGCAGGTCCAGATGGTGGCGGCGACGAGACTGACCGCAAGCGCACCGCGCGATCCGGTCAGCAGCGCCGCCGCAAACGCGCCGATCGACCACAGCAGCATGCCGCCGGCAAAATCCTCGCCGAGGTGATACATCTGGCCGACCAGCGCGATGCCCGCACCGAAGATGATCGCACCGACGCTCGCGCAGAGATCGGAGAGAACAATGCGGCCGGTCGCAGCGAACCAGGCCCCGAGGCCGCCGGTGACGACCATGCCGGCGAGCAGGATCGCGAACCGCATCGGTCGTGCAATCTCCGTCCAGTGTGCCGCCACGAAGGCGAGGAATGCCGCCGCGATCAGCAGGCCGCCGACGATGGCGACCACCACGGCGATGTTGATGCCCGCCGGAAGCGGCGGCAGCGCATTGCGGATCGAGGCCGCCGCCGCCGGCGCGATCACGCCATCGGCCTCCCATCGCCCGAGATCGGCCTCGAGGCGCTGCCGGTAGGATTTGTCGAACATCGTTGGGAATTACTCGGGGTGTCGTCGGAGGGCGGGACGTTGCTAGGTCGGATCCCACCCATAACAGGTTCAACCCGTCACCGCTCTGCAGGAAAAAGCGGCCATCTTGAACTGCGGTCTAAAGTCTTAACGCCAACAAACTAGTTCGATCGGTCGAGATGCGGCAGCTCGTTCGATGCCAATGAACATCGAATGCAGTCATTGGCGATAGTCCGATTGGACTGGCCGCAGCCGCTGACCTGCTGGTCAGAAATATTCCGGTTCGCCGCTATGAGGCTGGCGAAACGGTTGTCGCTAATGCTCGCGTTTGCGACCGCGGGCGCCTCTTCTTTCTCGGCCTGGAATTTGAAAGTCGATCAAGCGGCCCGGCAATTCTGAGGCGGCGCGGATGGCAGGCGCCTCGCGATGGAATGGCGACCGAGAGCATTGTGCGATGCGGCTGAATGCCACTGGATAACTTGACGAATCTCAAGAACTGCTTCCGCCCAGTTGCAACGATGGTCCCATCACATGGACCTGGTGAGAAACCAGGTGGCTCTTCTGGCCGCCCATCCGCCAGATAACGTCAAAGCCCCGGCACGCCGTCTCCTGCCCCGGGCAACCGTGAGAATCCTCTCTCTCCCCTACATTCGCGAATCGAACTGTTCGAAAGCAGCTTCGCTGAGGATTCGGCGTTTGAGATTACGATGGTGAAATCAGCGGCAAGTGGCTGAGTTACTGGCTCTGACTACGTCTAAAACGACGCGATTAACGTCAGCGAGCGGAGTAGTCTACGTGCTGTTCAATTCTTATCAGTTCATACTCGTATTCCTGCCTGCCGTACTGTTCGGCTATTTCGCCCTGCGTTTCTTTGCAACCAAAGCCGTCACCTTGCTTTGGTTGATTGGCGCATCCCTTGCGTTCTATGCGGCTTGGGATCCATGGAATCTTCTGGTGCTCTTTACGAGCATCGGCCTCAATTTTATCTGCGGCACGAGCCTCGCGGCTCGCGCGCGAAGCGGAAGCCCAACCCGGCTTCTGCTTGCTGTGGGCATAGCATTTAACCTCTGCATGATCGGCTATTTCAAATATGCAGGCTTTCTTGCAGCGAACGTCAATACGATTTTTGGAACCGACATTCCTGTCCTCGATCTGGTGTTGCCGCTGGCGATTTCGTTTTTCACATTTCAGGAGATCGCCTATCTGGTCGATTCGTCACGGGGCGAAACATACGGGTACCGCTTCAAGGATTACGCACTGATGGTGGTGTTCTTCCCGCACTTGATCGCCGGGCCGATCGTCAATCACCGGATTCTAATGCGTCAATTCATGAGCAATGAGCAATTGAGCGCGAGGGCCCCGACACTTGCGCTCGGAACCGGCCTATTCGTATTCGGCCTTGCAAAGAAGGTGCTGTTCGCTGATGGCATGGCGCCGCAGGCCAATCTGATTTTCGACGGTCTGGCCAAGGGAGCTTCGCCGACCTTTGCCGAAGCCTGGGTTGGAGCCCTGGCGTACACGTTGCAGCTCTATTTCGACTTCTCCGGCTATTCCGACATGGCGATCGGATTGGGCCTTCTGTTCGGGGTTCGCCTTCCACTGAATTTCAACTCGCCGTACAAGGCAGAAAACCTCATCGATTTCTGGCGGCGCTGGCACATGAGTCTGTCGGCATTTCTCCGCGACTATCTTTATTTTGCTCTCGGCGGCGGCCACCGAGGGGAAATACGGCGGCTTGCAAACCTGATCATCACCATGCTGCTCGGCGGGCTATGGCACGGCGCGGGATGGACATTCGTCTGCTGGGGAGCGTTTCATGGCTTCGGGCTCGCCATATGCCATTTGTGGATACGTCTCTTCGGTACTGCCCAACGCGGCGGCGCCAGTCGATCTGGGGCTATGGCTGGCCGCACTCTTACCTTGATATTCATCGTGTTTGGGTGGGTGCTGTTCCGTGCGGACTCCATGGGAAGCGCAACCAAGATGATGGGGACGATGATCGGACTGAATGGGTTCGATCTCGGGATCAATGCCGACCGGCAACTGACCACCTTGCTGACGCTGGCGTCAATTGTCGCTTTGTCGGCGATTGCGCTGTTTGCCCCCAACTCACAGCAGTGGTTGGGTTACGATCCGCAGCATCGGGTTGAAGAACGCTCCTCCTTGGCCGGTCACTTTGGGACTGCCTACCCATTGCACGGCGTGGCGTTGGGCTGCCTTTTCGTCTTCACTCTGACCCAGATGTCCATCGTGCAATCTTTCCTCTATTTCCAGTTCTGACCGGAGGGCCTGAGATGCAGCTGATCCAGACGGGCGACGAACGTGGCGCGGAAGGTCGTGCGCGGGTCTGTCTTGCCGCATTTTCCGTTACGGTCCTCCTGTCGGTGGTTGGATTCTTTGCAGCACTCGCAGCTTTGCGGGCCATCGATCGCCTGCCGCCGCCTCCGGTATCCGGGACGTGGTGCATCGATGGCCGTTTTGTCTGGCTGAGAGACAACCCGGACTGGAAGAATGCGGCGCTCATCGCGGTGGGCTCGTCGGTGACTTGGCGTAATCTTGATTTCCATGTGGTTCGCCCCGAGGGGGGAATCGTAAACGCAGCGCCCTGCGCCCTAACCGTCAATCAGACTCGTTATATGACGGAGTTTCTTCTCTCGCGCGCATCGAACGCAAAAGCTGTGATGATGGTCCTGGCACCGCGAGACTTCCAAGGCTGTTCGAGGAATCCGACTGCATTTTTCGATCCTGATCTGGTCGATCAATTCATTGATCGAAAACTGAGCAACAGACTAAACAGGGCGTGGCTTCGCTTTCGTAACTTTCGTCTCAAAGACGTCTTCTTTCACGTGCTTTACGCCGAAGAGCGCCGCTCCGAGTTGCAGTTTGACGAGTTTGGATCCGGCCCCCTGGTCAGGGACGTGCCGGACGTGGGATACCCGGTCAAGCCGGAGTCCAGCTGCTATTCGGAACTAACCGGCCTCGCCACCTGGCTCGAATCGAAGGGCATTCAGTTCGTTGCGGTGACTTTTCCCGTTATGCCGGGGTGGGCCGCACGTCACGACCGATCCCGCTCGATACGAGAACAATTCAGATCTGCGGTCGCATCCGCGCTTGCCCCTACTAAAGCGATCTTGGTCGATGGCATGACCGAATGGCAAGTGCCGGACTCGGCATTTACAGATCCGGTACATCTACAATGGGCAGAAACGGCTGCGTTTACCCGTTATGTCTGGAAGGCTGCTCAACAGAGGGGCGCAGACTTGCCTCATCTGAAGAGTGAGGGGAAATGACGGCAGCGAGCAGGTCTGAGACGAGAAACAGCTCAACAACATGCGGTAACCGGAAAGAGCCGCCGCGTGCTGCCGGGCCGGCGGGTGGTCGCGAGGTGTTGGCTTAAGGCTTTTTTGCAAAAACTCAGATAGGCCCAGACGGCGCATCGTTAGTAACGCAGCCGTTCTTCCTGGTCCTAGCGAAACGTCTGAACTATTGACGCCCCTCGACTCGGATTTCGGCTGATCACCTCGCGCTCGGTGTGCGGGCATTCAGCCGACCATTTCGTCCGCGCCTACGTGTCTCGGTCGGCGCTGTAATAAGGCCTGCCGGTTTGTAGAACGCGCTTGGAATTCTCAGCGCGGGCTATCAGATGGACGTGACGGACCCGCAATGGGCAGACTTCCCTATCATGCGGGATTTTCGGGCCTTCCTCGATCGATATTACCCGAAGCCGATTGCTCGGAGAGCCCTCCCTTGATTGCATTCAACATGTCGCCGGCACTCGTGGAGATGATCAAGCGATGCGGTGACGAACCGACCCGCCAGAACATCATGCAAGTCGCCTCAAGCCCCGATCTTGCGATCGGAAGTTACGTCCGTGGGGTCCGCATAAGAACCTCCCGCACAGACTATCTTCCGATCGAGCAGCTGCAAATGATGAGGTTTGATTGGCGGAAAGAGAAGGATTCCCGCTTAAATCGAATCAATCCATTTGGAATCATCAGGCCTGGGGAAACAGCATTCACAACCGCCGGTTGAGGCCATGGTTAGATTTCCGCAAGCGCCATCCTGCTTCCTCGATGGAATTTTTCCAGCGGCACAGATTCGGGTCTTTCCCGATTTCAGCCAGCGTGAGAAACTCCCGCCAAGCTGAGCGAGCATGAAGTTCTACCCCTTGCCGCGTCGATTCTGCGTTCTGGAGTCGCCCCGTGTTTGGTGTTGGATCATATTCTTCGGTTGCCGGAGCTCCATCGAGCCACCCTTTGCTTCAATGTCGTTGCTATCGAGTAGGCAGCCTTCGCACTGCCCGGCTCGCAAGCGCTTAGTGCCGGGAATTCCGGCACGGCACTGATGATCACGTAATAGCCGTTCGCACCTGAGGGCAGGATCGCGAGGTCCTGTATTTCCTGTCCGGAGCAGGCCATGCATCGTGAGCCGTGGTTGCATGTATGGGACAAGAACGAGTCCTGCGACCGAAAGACATTGCTCGAGTCGCTTGCCGGCGCGGGCATTCGCCCACGCCCCTTCGATTCCAGTGCGGAGGGCGACGGAATTCTGTGTATCGCGCGGTTGAACGAGGACATCTGTGAATTCGTACGCGAGCACACGCGCAATCACGGGCGGGTCCTGGTGCTGGAGACCGCTGGCACGGCCGCAGACGGTGCGCAGGCCTGGCAGCTGTTGCACGCCGGCGCATCGGACCTGCTGACATGGTCGTCGGCACCCGGCGTCGCCGAACGCATCAAGGCGCGGTTCGCGCGCTGGCAGGCCGTCGACGCGCTCATGCAATCCGCAGCGGTCATGGACCGGCTGGTCGGCGTGACCGCAGCGTGGCGCGCGACGCTGCGCCAAGTGATCGAGATTGCCCGCTTCACGTCCGCCTTTGTCCTGCTGACCGGCGAGAGCGGCACCGGCAAGGAGTTGCTGGCGCGTCTCGTCCATCAGCTGGATTCGAACGCGGCCGAAAGCGAGCTTGTCGTCGTCGACTGCACGACGATCGTGCCGGAACTATCCGGCAGTGAGTTCTTCGGACACGAACGCGGCGCCTTCACCGGAGCCGTGGCGATGCGCGACGGCGCTTTCGCGGCGGCCGACGGCGGTGTGCTGTTTCTCGACGAGGTTGGCGAACTCCCAATGCCGCTGCAGGCGCAGCTGCTGCGCGTCATCCAGGAGGGCACCTACAAGCGCGTCGGCGGCAACGTCTGGCGGCATGCCGCGTTTCGCCTCGTCAGTGCAACCAACAAGAACCTGATCGACGCGATCGCGGACGGCTGTTTCCGCAACGACCTGTACTATCGCATCGCCAGCTGGGTGGTCCGGGTACCCAGCCTGCAGGAACGACGCGAGGACATCCTGCCGCTGGCGCGGCATTTTCTGCGCGTGTTCCGCCCCGACATTCCGGACCTCGACTTCGAGCCCGCGGTGCGCAGTTTGCTGCTCGCGCGGGTATATCCGGGCAACGTTCGGGATTTGCGACATCTTGTGGCGCGCATCGCGAGCCGCCATGTCGGACCGGGCCCGATCACCGTCGGCGATGTGCCCGTCGACGAATATCCCGCGGTCGGCGCCGGAGATGGCCAGTGGCTCAACGCGGATTTCGAGCAGGCGATCCGCCATGCGGTCGACATTGGAGCCGGATTGAAGGAAATCAGCCAGGCCGCCGCCGAAACCGCCATACGCATCGCCATCGACAGCGAGGACGGGAGCCTGCAGCTCGCCGCGCAGCGCCTGGGCGTGACGGACCGTGCGCTGCAGATGCGACGCGCCGCGCGGCGCGCTCACAACGGCAATTCGGGCACTTAAAGCGTGATGGGATGAAGCTTGATTGCGACAGCGACGGAGGTGCACTCCCTCTCCCGCTTGCGGGAGAGGTGAACGACCCGCGGTGATCGATTCAACCTAAAGCCATTCCGCTTTGGTCGAGAGGATCGGTCGAAGCGTTTTACCGTGGCGCGATGACCGCCGGGAATCCGGCTTCGAATTCGAACGTGTCCGGCGGGATCCCGAAGTCGCTTGCCACAGTCGCTCCCTCGTTTCTCCGCGCGATCGTTTCGATGAGCATCGTCATTTGAAGCAAGGGTAGAGGCTGAGAGGATTGATCTGCTGCTTTGCCACCCAGTCTCTCAACCGCCGCACACGCTGCGACACTGCGCTTTGTCGCAGCTCGAACATCTGATTGATCATGCGTATGCCGCCACGGATATTCTCCTCGAGGATGGTCATGTCGCGCCAGATCTCCTTGTCTGTCTTTTTCGGACCTGGTTTGGCGAGGTGGGGGGCCTGGCCCCAGGCCCGAACGGACGGGATCAGGAACTCGATCGCGTCGCTGAATTCCGGTTCTGTCATGTCAACGTACCGGTCGTACCGGTCCACCGCGTCAGCCGTCAGATACCGCATGTCGTTTCCGGGCCGTGCAATCTGGTCAACAAGACACAGGATTCGCCGTCGCTTCGCCTCGTTGATGGGCATGCCGAATTGGTCCCACTTGCCGGTACGGCCAAACAGCTCGCGAGCTCTCAGGATGACCCGCCCGATATATTCGGGGTCTTCCTCGATGTTGGGCGTGGGGGCCGGGAAGCGCGCTCTGACAGGCTCCTGAGCAAATGAAATTTCGCGCCTACTCTCGATGAGCACGCCACGGTTTTGCGCGCGTCCTTGCACCGTGCTGTTGTCGGCAATGTAAGTACCGGGCGATGCCGCGGCAACTCGGACCTTCCCGCCCAGGTACCTCCAGTCGGAGCCGGCAAGCTGCTGGAGCAATTGCGCCATCTGTCGAGCGCGGCCGAGGCGAAGGGCACGATTGTCTTTCTCCCGGCCGACGCAATCGCTGTATCCGGTGATTGAGATGGTGGTGCTGGGATTGGCGCGAGCGACCTGGATGATCTCGCTGAGCCAGCTCCTCAGCGCGGCTTCTCTTCTCAGGGACGCCTTCGGAGTGGGCTGATCGACGCCGAAGTCCATGACCAGCAAGCCGCCGCTGCCGGGCCTGGTGACGTCGGATGGCAGATGCCCCTGCGCGGTTCGGGACCTCTCCACCTCGCCCCGCTGATACGGAGGACACACTGCCCGGGGCGTCGGCGCTTCATATTCATCGAAGGCGCCTTCGGACTCGGCCCATCCGTTCTCGTACTCGTCAAACTCCGGCTCGAATTCGAACGCCTCGGGTTCGATATAGAACTCCTCGGGCGTCGCCCGGCCTTGCGCCGGCCACAGGTTGTGGGTGCGGAACGGCGAAGGACGCTCGAATCCGTCGCGCGGCGCAGGCGCGACGGATTCGAACGGCTTCCGGGAGATATTGAATGGGCTCGTCATGTCACCCTCCCGTTGTCGTCAGTATGCTACTGGCCTGATCGCCGGCCACGACCGGGCGCGGCCCCGGTGACGCGAATGATCTCCGACTTCATGATCAGCACCCCGCGGTTCTGCGCGCGCCCGGCAACCGTACCGTTGTCGGCGATGAATTCGTCGCTCGGTGCCGCCCAGGCGTCGAGCCTCGAACTGAGGAACGCGCGGTCAGGACCCGCGAGCCGCAGCAGCAATTCTTTCACGCGTTCGGCCCGGCCGCGGCGCAGGAAGCTGTTGTTGTTCTCACGCCCCACGCAATCGCTGAAGCCAATGACCGAGAGCCCGACCGCGGGATTGGCGCGCATCTCGGCGATTGCGCTCGCAAGCCAGGCCTGCAGCGTGGCGTCATGGGCGAGGCTCGGCTTGGTATGGCGCCAATCGACGCCGAAGTCTGCGACCAGCGCCTGGCTTGGCTGCGGGAAGACATCGGCAGGAAGGTGACCCGCCTCGGTCCTCGACTTCGCGACCTCGCCGGGGGCGTAGGCTGGACACCGACCCGTGAGCCGTTTCGGCGTGTACCAGCCCTGTTCGTATTCGTCCTCGAACTCGTCCTGTTCGCCCTCGTAGCCGTATTCCGACTCGAACTCGAAGGCCTCCGGCTCGATAAAGAACTCGCCTGACTGGCCGGTGGGCGGCGGCGCTGGAGGCTCGGCCGGCTCCGGACTTGGCGGCTCGGCGACAGGCGGCGGCGCCATCTGCACCATCGGCGCAACAACCGGAGGCGGTGGCGGCGGCTCGACATAAGCCGGCTCGGGATATTGCGGTTCGTCGTAAGGCTGCGGGTACCGCATCTGGCCGTATGGCCAGCCGCCGCCATACCAGCGACGCCAGCGGCGCCAGCGCGGGGCTATGCCGGCCGTATAAGGCTGCTGCCAGTAGCCATAACGTACCGGTTGCTGCATCCCGTAAGCCTGCGATCCATAGACCGGCCGCGCCGGCCACCACCGACGGGCTCCAAGGGGACGCGAACCATAGACAGTCGAACGATAGGGACGCGCCGCGTAGTAGCGCGAAACCCGGCCGGACGGCGAGTAGCGGAATGACGGTGCGCTGACGCGTGATGCGTATGGCCGTTGCGGGTAAGCGCGCGGCGGCAGACGCGGCAACCGACGCCGGTGATCGCGGATCTCCGCTTCGCCGAATTCGGCTTCATCGGACTCCGCTTCGCCGAATTCTGCCTCGCCAAATTCGTCCATCTCGGAATTGAACTCGAAATCGCTGCGTTCGCTCTCGAATGCCCTGTTCATGATGTCCTCGCTGACAGTTTGGTTGCGCGGCCGGAGACGAGATCTCAGTGACGCTGCCGCGGCGGCCCTTCACCGGGACCGCTGCATCGCCAACCGGTTCTGAAGGTGGATCGCCGGCATGGTGTGGTCGACCATCTCGGCATTGGTGAGATCCATGCCGGTGACGGCACGGTAGGCGTGCAGGTATCCCTGGACCTCGGGTCGCCAGGAGCGGGCCCAGTTCTTCGCCGCCTCCTCGTTGTTGACGTCGATCCAGTCGCCGTAGCGGATCGTCAGCAGGATCTGCTCGCCATAGACACCGAGGTCGCGGAAGTAGGTGACCGGAATGTCGGTCCATCCCTGCAGCGCCTTCATGGTGTCGACCGTCGCCATCCACGGCTCCTTGTAGGGCACCATGCGGCGACCCTGCAGGAAGTCGCGCATCTCCGGCCGCGACAGCAGCCATTGCTGCATCAGCATCTCGGCGCGAGCCGTCCACGGCAGATCGCCGAACTGGTTGTTCGCGCCTTCGGCCAGCAGGATGTGCACCTCCTGCAGCGCGTTGAGCAGCGCGAAGCCGTCGGCGATCACCGTTGTGTCGTTGTCCTCCTTGTAGAAGATCGAGCAGCGGTGCAGCAGATGGTGGAATGCCTCGAGGAATTTCGACCGGCTGTCCGCCGAACGCAGCGGCGGCACCGCCTTGCCGTAGAGCTGCAGGCCATACTGATGGTCGTATTCATAGGCGCGGCGCTTCACGGAGAGCAGGTTCGGCTCGTCCTGAATGTAGCCCCACAACAGGTTGCCGAGCGGACGCAGCGGATCGATCTCGAGATGGGCGAGCGGATCGCGGTCTCCCCGCGCCCGCACGTTCTGGAAGCGCCGCGCGATGGCGCCGATGCTCTGCACCAGCATGCCTTCCTCGTGCCAGTACGACCAGATCAGCTCGAGCAGGCACGGCACCTGGATCCGCGAGCTGAGCACGCCATAGCAGTGCAGGCTGGCGATCTCCTTTTCGCCCTGGAAAGCGCTATCGAGCACACGCTTGATGTAAGGCAGCTGTCCGTGCGGGATGTAGGCGCAGAGCCGCGCGCGCAGATCCTCCAGCGTCACCTGCTCGCCGAAGCGCAGCGACTCGTCGTCCGGATCGAGATTTTTGATCTCCGCATGACAGCCGCCGCATTCGAGCAGCAGGAACACCTGCGTAGCGGTCTTCAAGAGCTCGTAGGCTCCGACGCCGTAGCTGAACGGCTGCAGATCGCGCGCGTCGCGCACCAGCCGGCTCGCGAGCATCGAACCGCGGCCGAGGAGGTCGGTCTTCTGCTTACAGAGCACGCCTTCGATGAACTCGGCATAACGAGCGCCGCTGATCTGCCCGGTGCAACTGCGGATCAGCGACCAGAATGCCTGGTCACGGGTGCGTAGTGCGGCCGGACGTTGCAGTGACACCCGCAACGTGTCGCCGCGGCCGAGCGGCTGCGCCCTGACGCGTCCCGTGTCGCTAAGGACTACAGGATCGTGCCCGCGCATTACGGCGGCTCCCCGCTCGTCCACCAGCAGGGCACTGACGGTGTGCGTCCCGGCAAACATCCCGCTCGTATCCCAGGAGGCAGTTACCGATTTGGCTTCGACCTTGACGTTACGGATCGCCCCCTTGTTGCCGGTGTCGAAACGCCAATGCAGCTTGGCGCTCTCTACCGATGGACCTCCCACTGTGAGCTTGATTGGTTCGCCCTCTTCAACTCCCTTGTCGTCGTCGTCGACGTGGAAATCCCACACCGGCATGTCCTCGGGCTGTTTGGCGGTGCGCACGGTGTGTATCCACGTCTCACCGATCTCATGGCCGGCCACGGCGACCGTCGCGCGGTGCACCCGTGTCGTTATATTTTCCGGCGGCGTCCATCGTGCCATTCGCGGATTGTGTGCATCGAGGTCGATATCCACGCCGTCGATTGCGAACACCAGCGGGCCGTGCTCCGTCGTGATCCTCTCCAGCTCCAGATCCGAGAGATTGACCGTGAGGGTCACGGTGTCACTATTCCGCAGAACCAGGTTGATATTGGCTTCGAGCTCTACCGTCTGAATCTTCTTGATCATCTGATCCTCCTTTGAGCCTTCATGCAGCGCGGGCGCGCGCAACCGGCGCGGCCGCACAGATTTCCGACATGTCCAACGTGGCGCGCAGCGCCCAGAAGGTGAGCAGCTTGCAGAGCAAGAGGCTCTCGTCCTCGGGACCGAGCTTGCCGTCCGAGCGCGCCTGTCCCATCACGGCGAAGACCAGCGTCGGCTTCGCGCGATACATTTCCGACGGCCGCGCCTGCCAGGACTGGAACAGCGCAGCGAGCCGCGCGGGCTGCCGCGCGCCGGTGTCCATCACTTCGGCGAGCGACCGGCCGCGCAACGCCGGCGGCCGGTGGTTGATCAGCGCGGCCGCGAAAGCGGGCATGGTCGCCTGCAACTCCTGCAGCAGCGCCTGTATCTCCGCCGCCACGCCGTCCGCCGGGTAGAACGACTCCCATGTCGCGCTCAGCCGCTGCCATTGCGGGTGCGGATAGAGCGCATCTCCGATCGCCGCGCTGAGCTTGACGCGGATCCACGGCATCGGATGCGGGTCATCGGCGTTGAGGCGGAACACGAAGGCGCGCGGCAGGCTGACGACACCGATGAGCCCGAGGGTGGACGCGATTCCGACCCGCGCGACCGACCAGAAATCGGCGACGATCTCGGAGATCCAGCGTTCCCACAACTGCCAGGCGCGGCGGGCGGCTCCGGCCCCATGCTGCAGCCGCCACAGCGCCGGCCGGAGCGAATTGACCAGGTCCAGCAAGGCCGCCGCCTGATGCCCGACCTCATGCACCAGCGACGACGCGATGCTGGTGCCGACCATGCGCTCGCGCGGAACGCGGATGATGGCCACCGGACTCTCGCCGCCGCCGGGCATGCGCGTGCGCGCGCGCCGTATCGCTGCGCCGATGTCGCGATCGAGATAGCAGATGACCGGCGGCGGATCGTAATAGCCGGGCAGCGCGAGGGCCTCGGCCGCGACCACGTCGAGCCCGGACAGCCAGACGCCCGACTCGTTCTCGCTACGCTGCGTGATCACGTCTGCGAAGGTGTCGAACTGGGTCAGCACCGCGTTGAACTTGAGGCGCAGCACCGCGAAACGGCGCTGCGCCTCCTCGGCGCTGACCTCGTCACCCGCCGCGTTCAGCCAGGCCAGGTAGCGGCCGACCATGAGCCTCAGCTCGCGGCGGCCGGCGAGCAGGAAGCGGTCGATCGCGACCTCCGCGGCCGGGAGCAACGCGGCGGCGGGCAGCATCGGCTCCTGCAGCGCAAACGGCTTGACCAGCGCCAGCCGCGCCAGCAGGGCGCGCGTCTCGTGCAGCAGCATCGATTTTGCGAAGGAGCCGATCACAATACCCTGCCCTAAACGCCGTAAAGCACGATCTTGTTGCCGCGACGCCGCCAGCGGCCGCGCTGGCCGCAGCGACATGGTCCCAGGTCGGGAGCGGGCGGCCGCAGCAACGCCGGAGCCAGCGCATTCGCCGCCTGGGCAATACCGGCTTGCGCCGCCTCCATCGCCTCGACATGCGGCCCCGCCGCGACCGTGTTCCTGACGGCGTCGGCGCCGACACGCACGAACTGCCGCGCGCCGGCGAATTCGCGATCCTCCTGTTCGAAACTTTCCGCTTCCATCTCGTTGCCCGCCATCGACGCGAGGCCGTTGCCGATCTGCGCACCGAGCGGCCCACCGACGAACGTGCCGAGCGCACCCGCGGCGTGCGGCAGGATCTGCCGCACCGCGCCTTTCAGGATCCCGCCGATCGCCTGGCCGGACGGGGAGCTCACGAAGCTGCCGAGCGCACGCCCGGCCTTGCGGATCAGGTCGCCGAGAAACTGATCGAGCTCCTCCTCGCTGTTGACTTCCATCAGTTGCGCGGCGAGCTCCATCTCCTCGGCCTCGCTGAAGACGGTTTCGCCGAGCCATTCGAGCTGCCCGGCTTCGTAGTTCTCCAACTCGGGATCGGTTTCGAGCTGAATGCGGCCAATGTTGTGCATGCTGTCCTCCGCAGATCGGATGTGGATGGGTCCGCCCGAACGGTCGCGCTGCGACTGCCGCCGACGTTTGCGGCCGCGCGGGATAATCCCGTAGCGCCACAATCCAGGCGCGTTGCGCCGCGCCGCAGCCGCGATTGCGAGTCGAGCTGTTGTCGCCGGGTCCTGCGATCGCGGTGCCACGATCGCGTCGCCCACCGCCTCGCTGGCGAAGCGCACGAAGCGTCTTGCCGCTGCAAGCTCGCGGTCCTCCGGGCCCAGTCCCTCGAGCTCGAGGCCGAATGCTCGCCCAGCCATGGAGGCCAGTCCGCTGCCTATCGAAGCGCCGAGCGGTCCGCCCGCGAAAGTCCCAAGCGTGCCGCCTGCGAGCGGCAACGCCGTTTTGATCGCACTTTTCAGTCCGGAGCCGATCGCCTTGCCGAGCGGCGAGTGCACGATCGAGCCGGCCGCGCGGCCGACCTTGCGAATGAGATCGCCGAGAAACTGGTCGAGCTCCAGCTCGTTGCTGACCGCCAGCAATTCACTGGCGAGATCGAGCTCAGTGGATTCGTCGATGATCTCGCGGCGATCCGAATCCGCCAGCCCCGACGCCTCGGCCTCGAAAGTTTCCCATTCGGGACTGTATTCGGTTAGTGGGCTGGGCATTCCGAATTCCCGAGGCCAGGCCATCGCAACCGCGCGACGCTCATCGTCCCTCTCCACTTCGCAAGGCGTGTGCCAGCCGCACGGTCATTGAAAATACGAAGGAAATCCCGTGATGGCCCTCACCCGCGGGGAAGATGGATTCGCCGTAGCGGGGGGCGCTGGCGAAATCGCCTTCGGGCTGTCCCGGCGACGCGGAGCTGCAGACATGCGCTGCGAGATAGGTATCTGGAAGGGCACCCGGCCTACCGCGAGCGACGATGGGACGATGCACTCGCGAGGCCTGGTGCCTCACTGGAGGTGATGCCTGGCGACGGACCGTCGATCGCGATACTTCAACGCATCGAAAGCATCAGAGCGAACCCGCCGCCTCGGGATTGGGACGGCTCGTGGCACATCGAGAAACAGCTGACGGAGCACGTCCCTCATGATGCGGCCAAATCAGTCCGCCTTGGCTTTCTCGGTCATTGCTGCCTCGAGTTTCTTGATGTCTGCAGGTGACAGTTGTGGACGGTCGACCTTGATCGTCAACTTGTTGAGCTTGGCGGTCAGCGGGAAAGGCGGCTTGTAGTCGGCATCGTTCACGCCGGTCAGCGTATCCGAGCCGATATCGAAGCTCTCGTCCCATTGCAGGATCATCGGCAGCGTCTTCGGCATGCGCTTCGAATCGACTTCCTTGCCGTCGACCTTGAGCGTACCGGTGCCGGGTTGGGCGAGGCCGCTGAAGTTGTTATACGCAAGCGTTCCGACGCCAGTACCTTCGTACTTGAAGTCGAATTCGACCGTATGCCGTCCGGGCGGAAGCGCCTCAGCCCCCGCCCACTTGATACGTTCGAGATCGATCATGTTCCAAAGAAACACCGGCTTGCCTTGCAGGAGATAGAAGCCGTAGCCGGAAAAGCGTCCTCCCGACGTCAGGATCATGCCCTCCGCCCCACCGGTCGGAACGTCGATGTCGGCGATGATCGCATAAGAGGTGTTAAGCAGCAGCGGCGAGTCGCCTTGCGGCAATCCCGTCATCGGCCGGGTGTAGACGAACTCGGAACGACCGGCCGTAATGTTCGGGCGCGGCGCGACGATTCGCGCGGCGACCGAGGCGTCCATTGGGAAGACCTGATACTTCTTGGCCTCGGCGATGAATTTCTGCTTCATCTCCTTGACCTTCTGCGGATTCTTCGCGGCAAGATCCTCGGTCTGGCTGAAGTCCTGGCTCAAGTTGAACAGCTGAAGTGTCTGGTTGTTCAGCGGGTCGGAATTGGCGGGGCCGAAAGCCTCCCAAGGCGCGCGATTGACTTTGGTGCTCAGGAACCACCCGTCGTCATACAGGGCCCACTGGCCCATCATCTCGAAGTACTGCGTCTTGTGCCGCGACGCGGCCTTCGCGTTCGCCGCCTCGAACGTGTAGGCGAAGCTCGTGCCCTCGATCGGCGCCTGCTTGATGCCGTCGACGATCTCGGGAGCGCGGATGCCCGCGGCCTCGAGGATCGTTGGCACCACGTCGATCACGTGAACGAACTGTTCGCGCAGCCCGCCCTTGTCCTTGATGCGAGCCGGCCATGACACAACCATGTTCTGGTTGGTGCCGCCGAGTTGCGAGGCGTTCTGCTTGAACCAGGAGAACGGCGCATCGAAAGCCCACGACCAGCCGGCCGACATGTGGTTGTAGGTGTGTTCGGTACCCCACACGTCGTAATACTTGGCCAATTGGACATCGACGGGCACCGGCACGCCGTTGAAGAAGGCCACCTCGTTGGGCGTACCGATCGGGCCGCCTTCGGCACTCGTGCCGTTGTCGCCATTGATGTAGATGATCAGAGTGTTGTCGAGCCTGCCAAGATCCTCAAAAGCCTGAATGACGCGCCCGATCTCGTGATCGCTGTAGGCCTCATAGGCGGCGAATACCTCCGCCTGACGAATATAGAGCTTCTTTTCGTCGGCTGTCAGCTGGTCCCACTCCTTCAGGATATCCTTTGGCCAGGGTGACAGTTTGGTCTCCTTCG
The DNA here is from genome assembly GCF_022354745.1 of Bradyrhizobium sp. I71. Taxonomy (NCBI): domain Bacteria; kingdom Pseudomonadati; phylum Pseudomonadota; class Alphaproteobacteria; order Hyphomicrobiales; family Nitrobacteraceae; genus Bradyrhizobium; species Bradyrhizobium sp. I71. The sequence continues at coordinate 3,974,794 of NZ_CP059398.1, read as the reverse complement.
GAATCACGCCCAGCTGCTTTTGGTTCTCGAAGATCCGATCGCGCACCTTATTCCAGCCTTCGTCGAACAGATGCAGCTTGCTGATCTTGTCGACCCATTCCTTGGTCGGATGATGCGGCGCGTGCGTGGCACCGGGCGCGTATTTGATGAAGACCGGCTTCGACGGATCGGTCTGATGGACCCGCGTCATCCAGTCAATGGCATCGTCCGCCATCGCGGTAACCAGATTCCAGGTCCCCGACTCCTTGCCCAGGAACGGGTAGATCTGCGTCGTGTTGCGGAAGAGATTCGGCTCCCACTGGTTAGCATCGCCGCCAACGAAGCCGTAAAAGTATTCAAATCCCATGCCGGTCGGCCACTGATCGAACGGACCAACCTGGCTGGCTGCGAAGGCCGGCGTGTTGTGATCCTTGCCGAACCACGACGTCGAGTAACCGTTGTCGAGCAACATGCGCCCGATCGTGGACTTGTCTTTGGAGATGATGCTGTTGTAGCCGGGAAAGCCGGTCGACTGCTCCGAGATCACACCGAACCCGACCGAGTGATGGTTGCGTCCCGTGATCAGCGCTGCGCGTGTCGGAGAACACAGCGCGGTGGAAAAGACCCGGTTGTACCGAAGGCCGCTGTTGGCGATGCGATCCATGGTCGGGGTCGGTATGACACCTCCGAACGTACTGGGCACGCCAAAGCCGGCGTCATCGGTAATGATCAACAGTACGTTGGGCGCGCCCTTCGGCGGCACGATGCGCGGCGCCCACCAGGGCGTCGACTGCAGCGCTCCATCCTTGATGACGCCGCCGAATTTCGCGTCTGGCGGCGGCAGTTGCTTGCCGCCGATCGTCGAGGTTGCACCGGGCGCACCGAGAGTACCATTGACCTGCTGGCCGGCTGCCGGAAGGGGCACCAGCAACGACAGGCTCAATACGCCCGCAGCGGCGAGAACTGATCGATACAGTTTCATGATTGCTCTCCCGGTACAATCGAACACGATCCGATGCCGCGCCGATGTTGGTCGCCTCAGCGCCTGCCCGCTCGGTTGACGGGGCCACCGCGGTTCATGGGCGTGCCCGGGACTCCAACGCCGGGAGTCGCCACGGCGCGCGCGACCGGTCGCGGCCGAAGCACGACACCGGCCCTTGCAACGCAGCCGACGGGATATGCGACATACTGACAGTACACCACGGCACTGGCCGGTTCCGTGCCTGCGGCTACGAAACCAGACGCCAACCCAACCATCAGTAGACCCGAGAATACGATTGATCGCTTCATCATGACGTGCTCCGTTCGATATCCAAAGAGAATGCGCGTTCGCGGTCAGACGAATTCGTCGATACCGGTTCGCATGCTAGAATTGCCGGTACGAACCGTATTCAGATGGTCCGTATTGGCACCGCCTCCGACAGTGGCGATGTAGAGATATTCGAGTTTTGCGGACCAGTTTTGAGTGAACGCCCACTCGGCGCCGAGACCGACCGCCAGTCCCGGCCGCCACGCCGAAGCAGAACAGTTCGTGAGCACGCCGGCCGTTCCGCATGCAGAGCCGGCGATCGAGGTGCCGTCGGCGCTGGATTTGACGAACGCCGCGCCGCCGGTGGCGTAGAACAGCCAGTTGTTCATGGCGACGCCTGCGCGCAGCCTTGCTGTTCCTACGGCGCTGATTTTTGATGCGATGTTGAGCGTGATGGCTTGGGGAACGCCTGCGATGGTCGGAGTGGAGACGCCATTGCCCTTGATGTTTGCCCAATCAAGATCACCTTCGACGCCCAGCACGACGATGCCCTGCTGAATTTGCGCGCCCATCGTGCCGCCGAACATTCCGCCGCTGATATTGAAGCTTGTGCGATCGAACCTGTTGGAAACGAGCGTCAAGGGATCCTGCGAGCCCCAGCCGTATCCGCCGTTCACCCCCACATAAAGACCGGTCCAATTGTAGACTTGCGCGACGGCAGGCGCGGGAACGTAGGCTTTGGTCGGCATGTCGGCCGCATTTGCCGAAACCGCGGCGGTCGAGAGCATCAACGCGGCTGCCCCCAAATGTCTGATGCTGAAATCCATGGCGTATCCCCTTTGAATAATTTGCATCGAAAGGCTGGGTCCGGGTCGCGGTGCGAACCTTGATCTGCATCAAGTCGAAGAAGATCACCGCAGGCCCCAAAGACAATTGGCTCGATGGCGCGCCAAATGCGGTACACATTCGTAAGGGGTGCTTACCGACCGGAAGGACCGAGCAGAGCAGCTTCGCGAGCAAGCAACAAGGTCAGCAGCAAATGAAGCGTGACCGCCGGCCACAGCAACACGCCGACTAATCCATCCGCGAAGCCGACGTAGCCGAGATAGAGCGTGACCAACGCGCTGTAGCTCAACATCCCGACAAGCGGCGGCCCCGGCCAGCATGCGATGCCGAGAGCAATCAAGGCAATCCCGACGACGCGCGCGACCGGTACTGCGATGCCTGTCAGCCGCTCACCCAGCAACAGCTGGCCGACCAGCGCAGGGGCAACGAGCAGAGCCAACCCGGTGGCAGCTTCGGCAACAGCGGCGAACGTCAGAGCATTCTTCATCGTTCCGCCTGCTGTTGCGAAGCAACCAACCACCGGTGCCGCTATGGCTTTGCGCTTGCCTCTTGCTCCGGCGTGAAAGGTTCAAGCTTGAAGGTCAGCTTGTCGATCTCGCCGGTGAACTTGAACGGCGGGTCGTAGCGGTATTCGACCATCGCGACCCCGGAGCGGGTATCCAGGCCGACATCGAAGGTTTCATCCTCGGGGAAGGTGACGGGAATGGTGTTCTTCATGGATTGTCTTGCCACTTCCTTTCCGTCCACGGACAACACGCCGGTACCGCCCTTGCCCAGACCCGGACCATCGGACTTGAAGTCAAAGATGATGGTGTGCTTGCCGGCGCTCAACTCCGGCCCTTCCCACATGGTTCGCTTGAGGTCGAGCAGGTTGTAGAGAAACACCACCTTGCCGCGGCCAACGCCGGCTTCGCCCTTGCTCACGAACAGGCCATAGCCGCCGAAGCGCCCGCCTTCGGTAACGATCATGCCTTCGGCGCCGCCGTCCGGGATCGTGACCTCAGCAGTGATGGCGTAGGACTTGCCCAGGATGCTTGGAGCTGCACTGGCCGGAACGCCCGACAGCTCACCCCTGTAGGAGAAGACCGTTCGTCCCGCCGTGAGGTTCGGGCGCGGCGCATTCCACCTGGCGAGGGTGGAATTGTCGAGAGGCAGCACGTTGTACTTCTTTGCCTCGGAGTAAAACAGGTCCTGCATCTGCTTGAGCTTGTCCGGCATCTTGGCGGCGAGATCGTCGAACTGGGTCGGGTCCTCCTGGACGTTGTAAAGTTCCCACTTGTAGCCGGTGATGACATCCGGAGGCACGGCCGAGCTGAGCGCCCAGGGAAGTGTCGCCGGTGTCGTGGCCGCCACCCATCCGTCCTGGTAGATCGCGCGATTGCCGAGCATCTCGAAGTACTGCGTCGTATGTTGACTCGGCGCCTTCGCATTCGCCTTGTCCCAAGTGTACTTCATGCTGACCCCCTCGACGGGGATTTGCTTGATGCCGTTGATCATGTCTGGTTGCGGAATGCCCGTGGCCTCGAGGATCGTCGGCACGATGTCTATGACGTGGTGAAACTGGCTGCGGATGCCGCCCGGATCGTTGATGTGGCCGGGCCAGGACATGACCATGCCCTGCGCCGTGCCGCCGAAATGCGACGGCACCTGCTTTACCCACTTGAACGGAGTGCCCATCGCCCACGCCCACGGCGCCGCAAAGTGCGGGAATGTCTTGTCCGATCCCCAGAACTCGTACCAGAGAAGCTGGTCCTTGACCGGTACCGCGACGCCGTTGAACGTGGTGAATTCATTCGGCGTGCCGTTGATCATGCCTTCGGCACTCGCGCCATTGTCGCCCCCGATATAGATGATCATGGTGTTGTTGAGTTCGCCGAGATCCTCGACGGCCTGGATGACCCGGCCGATTTCGTTGTCGGCATAGGCGAGATATGCGCCATAGACGTCCGCTTGCTTGATGAAGAGCTTCCTCTCCTCGAAACTGAGAGAATCCCACTGCGGCAATTCTTTCGGCCACGGCGTCAGCTTGGCGTTTTCGGGCATGATGCCCAATCGCTTCTGGTTGGCGAAGATGGTTTCACGCACCTTGTTCCATCCGTCATCGAACAAGTGCATGTCGCTGATCTTCTTTATCCACTCCGGCGTCGGATGATGCGGCGCGTGGGTCGCACCCGGCACGTAATAGACGAAGAACGGCTGGTCGGGCGCGAGCGCCTTGAGCTGCTTCATGTGCTGGATGGCATCGTCCGCCATCGCCGTTTCCAAATTCCACTTCGGATTGCCCTCGAAAGGATAGATGGCCGTCGTGTTGCGGAACAGGTTCGGCTGCCACTGGCTGGCGTCGCCACCGACGAAGCCATAGAAATAGTCGAAACCCATTCCGGTCGGCCATTGATTGAACGGCCCGGCTTGGCTCGACTGGTACGATGGCGTGTTGTGGTCCTTGCCGAACCACGACGTTGCATATCCATTCGCCTTCAGGACCGTGCCGATCGTTCCTTTCTCGATCGGAATGATCGAGTTGTAACCCGGGAAACCAGTAGCTACTTCGCCGACGACTCCGAAGCCGACCGAGTGATGGTTGCGCCCTGTGATCAGCGCCGCCCGCGTCGGTGAACACAACGATGTTGAGTGGAAATTCGTGAAGCGCAGCCCAGCTTTCGCGATGCGATCCATCGCAGGCGTGGGTATCACGCCACCGAATGTGCTTGGCGCACCGAAGCCCTGATCATCCGTCATGATAAGCAGCACGTTGGGCGCGCCTTTCGGCGGCACAACACGCGGGGCCCACCACGGCTTCGACTCCGACGCCTTTTCATTGATTACGCCGCCGAACTTCGGATCAGGTGGCGGAATTTGCTTGCCGTCAATTGTGGCGGTGGCGCCGGCCGAACCAAGCGTGCCGGTGATCTGCTGAGCCGATGCCGAAACGTAATTCAGGGCGAGAAAACATGCACCCACGAACATACTGCAAATGGATCTCATGGCGAACTCCCGGTGGGATGGTACGCACGGCAAACTGCGAGCCTGTCAGCGGGACCAAGCCTTCCCTTGATCCAGGTCAACGTTGTCCCGACGGAAAGACTCAACTTGTTGCGGCGCTGAAGTCAGGTGGTTCATTCGACGAGAGGCAGTTCGCAGGGAGCTTCAGTATGAAGGTCGCGCTGTTTTCGATGGCACTGCCCGGAAGCCAACTTGTGATCCCCGTCAGCGGCCGCGTGCCCGAGTTCAATGTCGTAGCGGCATGCAAGGCGACGGTGGCAACCGACAGGGCGATGGGGCTGGACCTGCCCCAGAGCTCTGACGATTGCATATGCGACGAGAAGGCTCCGCGCCAGCAACTCGGCACAGTCGCGATCGCACCATCGCGGTCCTAGCGCTGGGGGTGTCGTTGGCACGCAAGCGACGGAGATCCTCCACCAAATCGGGATTGCGAAAGGATCCCATCGGGGAAGAGCCGGCTGTCGCCGAAGCACCGACGTCAACAGGATCAGGAGCCGTTCTGCGCGCGATGCGAATGGCCCGGACGGCTTTCGGGTTCGTGCTGGTTTTGGTCTCCGCTTTGGGACTTGCCCTGTGGTTTCTCGGCAGCAGAGGGGCAGTTTCGGACTCGCAAGACGATTCAGGCGCAAGCTTCGTCGGTAGCGAAGTTTGCACCGGCTGTCATCGTACCGAAGCCAAGCTCTGGAACGCCTCGCAGCACAAGGTTGCGATGCAGCACGCCACCGAGAAGACTGTGCTTGGCAACTTCAACGACGCCGGCTTCGACCATTATGGCGTGTACTCCCGCTTCTTCCGCAAGGACAGCAAGTTTCTGGTCGAGACCGACGGACCGGATGGTCAGCTCGCCGTCTACGAGGTGAAATACACCTTCGGCGTAGAGCCGTTGCAACAATACCTGGTGGAGTTCTCCGACGGCCGCATTCAGGCGCTTTCGATTGCCTGGGACAGTCGCCCGCAAGACAAAGGCGGCCAGCGCTGGTTTCACATCTATCCCAATGAGCAGATCAAGCACGACGATGTCCTGCACTGGACCGGGCTGAACCAGAATTGGAACTTCATGTGCGCGGAGTGCCACTCCACGGGCGTACGCAAGAACTACGACGCCAAGACAGACCGCTTCGCGACTGGCTGGTCAGAGATCAGCGTCGGCTGCGAAGCCTGTCACGGCCAGGGTTCGCGTCATGCCGCCTGGGCGCGCGAGCAACAAAGCTGGTGGCCCTTCGGCAAGCGCGAGGACCCAAGCAAGGGGCTGCTCACGCTGCTCGACGAGCGCCAAGGCGTCACCTGGCCGATCGATCCGCAAACAGGGATCGGCAGGCGCAGCGTCGCGCCTGCCACGCTTCGCAAGGAGGTCGAGACCTGCGGGTTGTGCCATGCGCGGCGGGCCTCCTTCCACGAGGACTGGCTGCCAGGACAGTGGCTGTCTCAGACGCACGTGGTCGAGCCGCTCGCGCGCACGACCTATCATTCCGATGGCCAGATCCGTGACGAGGAAGAGCCGTATAACTATACGCCATTCAAGCAAGGCAAGATGTTTGCCGCCGGCGTCACCTGCAGCGACTGCCACGAGCCGCACAGCGCGAAGCTTCGAGCATCCGGCGAAGGCGTCTGCCTGCAATGCCATGCGCCGGAGAAATACGCCAACGTCGAGCATCATCACCACGGCAGCGTCAAGCCGCAGCCAACCTGCACCTCGTGCCACATGCAGACGCGCACCTACATGGTCGTCGACCCCCGCCATGACCACACCTTCCGTGTTCCGCGCCCCGATCTTTCCCTCACATTGGGTACGCCGAACGCCTGCAACGATTGCCACCGCGACAAACCCGCAGAGTGGACGGCCGCTGCCGTCGAACGGTGGTTCGGTCCCGGCAGAAAGGGTTTTCAGACCTTTGGGCCCGCCTTCCACGCAGCACGGACCGACCAGGTCGATGCCGCCGCCCTTCTCGGCATCATCGCCGCGGGCAAGAATGTACCAGCCGTCGCACGCGCCAGCGCACTCAGCGAACTCGCCTCACGCGTTTCGCCGGCGAACATCAATGCTGCGCGAAGCGGGCTGTCCGATTCCGACCCGATGGTTCGGATCGGAGCCCTCGACGTGCTGGCAAACCTCCCGGCCGCCCAGATCTGGCCGCTGGCATCCCCTCTGCTGGCCGATCCCGTGCGCGGCGTCCGGATCAGAACGGCCTCGCTGCTCGCCGCCATCCCGGCCGCGAGACAGCCCCAGGCGGATCGCGCGCGCTTCGATCAGGCGGCAGCGGAATTCGTCGATGCGCAACGCGCCAACGCGGAAAGGCCCGAGGCGCGGACGACGCTTGCAAACTTCCTGGCCCAGCGCGGACAGTTGGCCGAATCCGAGTCGGAATACAAGGCGGCGTTGCGGCTGAGCCCGCAATACACGGTCGCTGCCGTCAACCTCGCCGATCTCTATCGGCAGCTCGGCAGGGATAAGGACGGTGAAGATGCGTTGCGTACAGTGATCGCGACATCGCCACGCGACGCCGCGCTCCGCCATGCGCTCGGGCTAACATTGACACGGCTGAAGCGACCGGACGAAGCCATCGTCGAATTCCAGAAAGCAATCGAACTGGAGCCGGACAGTCCGCAATACGCCTATGTCTACGCGGTCGCGCTCCATTCAAGTGGCCATGCTGACGAAGCTGTGACGGTCCTGAAGCAAGCCCTGGCAAGCCATCCCAACGATCGCAGCATCCTGTCCGCGCTCATTGCGTTCAGCCGAACGAATGGCGATACGGAAGCCGCGCTAACCTATGCACAGCGCCTCGCCGCCATCGGGCCGGACGACCCCAACCTCACAAAACTGATTTACGAGCTTAGGCAAGGGGCCAATCCAGCCCGACGATAGCTTCCGAAGCGTACGGAATCCTGTCAGCAGCAACCACATATGCGAAATAGGAGGTTTCTTGGGGCTACACTCAAGGGCTCCACCAGGACCCCGCCGGGTATGCAAAAGTCTCTGTTTTACGGGGCGTTCTCGAGGCCGTTCTAATATGGCGGAGAGGGAGGGATTCTCTGCCAGAGCCCAAGAGGGCTCGAAAACCGCAGTGAAATCAGCGTTTCCAGACAACCTCGGTGGGTTGTGTGTACCGCGAGCATGTACCGGATCAGATGGCCCAGCTCAAGCGGATTCGCGCGAATGGTAAACGGTTTCCCACCGCCTTGTCGCTCTCATAGCGGTCCTGGGCGGTATCAGGAGGTTTGGCCCGTGTCCATCCATGCGCGGGGTCATGGCGGCGTTCATGCCACACGCAAATACGTCGCGGAGAGGCTCGCCCGAGCTGCTGGCCATGGAATGACTCACCTCGGAGAGCTAACTAGATGCAAGAGGAGGAGGATTTTCGGCCCGATCGCAGGCAGCCGGGGACGGCACGGCCTTTTCCGCCTTGGCGCCTTCGTGGCGGCCCGGGGCAGCCTGCGATTGGGTCGAGCGCGCATCAAATATCTGGTTGTCCCGTCTTTCGGACGCAAGTGGTCGAAACTGATGCGGGCCGGGACATTCCTATCTGCAGCACTTATGCATGCCAATGCGGGCGACGGGTTGCAGTTCGGCTTGCAATCCGATGTCACGGTGGAGGCGGCCCGAAGGCCGCCTTTTCAGTATCGCAGCAAGGCTTGTAACGGAGCCTTTTCAGAAAGGGCTGAACGGCACGTCGGTTCGCGGACGAAGGCGATCTGTGCTCTGCGCTCAAGCGCCTGCTGGAGCGCCGCCTCAACGAGGTCATCGATCGCCTCGAGATCGGCCTCGCCGCAAACCGGACACTTCGATAGCCGCGCGTCTTCGAACAAACTCCCGCAGTGCCCGCATTGGGCGCCAGCAGCAGCGTAGCTGTCGTCAACGACCAAGGTGAGGACTCGTCCCTCGCTCAGACAGTCTAAGGTCTCCTGTGTTCCCGTTGAGACCGCAACTGGATTCGCCTCGCGCAATCGGTCGATAAGCTCGCGCTCCTCTCGAGCTTTGAGCTGATCTTGTTTTGCGGCGGCCGCAACACCGATTTCGGCAGACGACGCGTGTACGCTGACCTCGCACGTCGCAAGGCGGGAGAGAGAATCCTTGGACAGATGATCGCGAAAAGCCGCGCTCATGTCGGGAGGCGCGCAGAGCAGGATGTGGGTTGTTTCGAACTCTCGGCCGATGATCTCAGTCATCGAGGCCAAGGCCTTCGCCTCGTCCTTCATGAGTTGAGTCGCCAGCGCTTCGCGGCGGTCGCGCGGGACACGATCCGTCAGCATGCCCCGAATGCGCTGGCCCTTGACGCGGTAGATCTCTTCGATGGTGCCGAGATGGCTGACGAAAAAGCGGCTCTGCTCCCGCGACAGCAGCGCAAGTAGCATTCGGTCGCTGCGGCCCCAGGTGCGCAATAGAGGTCGCAGGTAAGGCCGGGGTCCAATCCGGATATTGTCCGGCAGCGGAATCGGCAGGGCGATCTGCCGCCAGATCCCACGTTCGCGGCAAGCGAAGAATGCAGCGCCACGGCCAAGTTCGGGCAATTGTTGATCCAACGCGCCCCGGATATCCTCGATGTCCGCATTGACGCTGGCCCGAATGGCCTGATCAGCCGTCTGCGAGATGCGATGGCTGAGGGCTGACAGGGCAGACCGCCAGCCACCTCCCACGCGCCGTTCCGGGGTCAGCTGTAGATAGAGGCTGACGACGGGAGGGCCGGCCGTGTCGAGTGCAGCGAGAGCGCGGAAATGTTCGGGGGAGAGCAATCGATAGGAGTGCTCTTGCATCCGCGTGCGAACGTTCTGGACGATCCGGTCCCGCAACTCCGGAGTGAGTGCATGATGGGCGTCAATGGCGAGGCTGAGAGCCTTCATTTGCAGTCCTCCTCATCAGTTCAGCCAAGCGGGCTTGCCCCTCTCGCCAGAGCTGCGACAGGCTTTCCCGCGAAATTCGCAAGCCAATTGCAATTTCGGTAAAGCTGAGGCGGTGGACATGACGCATCACCAGCACCTGGCGAGCGATGGGCGACAGACCCGGAATGTTCCGGTCGAATACTCCCGTGGGGGGCTCGAGATCGGACTCAGCACGCAAAATGTCCTCCCAGCGCACCACCTCGTCCGGTTGAAACCATTCATAGAAGCCTTCGTCATCGTCGTAGATCGGCGGCTCCGGCGCACGCGACTCCAGCGAAACGGAAATGAGACGCCGTAGCAATTGCTCCTGCCGGACGATGCGCATCAGCACGCGGAACTGGAGCCCGAGCAGCCATGCACGAAGCCCGAGGGCTTGCGGACGGGTTCGGCGGTCTCGCCATGCCCGCAGCAGGGTCTCGCCAACCAATTCCTCCGCAGACAAATCGCCCTCGAGTAGACCGCCGAGGGCGACGTGATATCGGATGTCCCGCTCAGCTGCAGCGAATAGCTCGTCCAGGTGAGCGCTGACCACAACCTGGAACGCGTCCCGATCGCCGTCCAGGCAACGCGCCCATGCCGCGCTATTGTCCAACGTGCTAGACGCAGGGCCGAAAGTACCGGCGTCCGAGACATCGATGGGTGTCATGGTCATGTCCCGTATTGGGCCTCCTCAATTGGCTTCATTTTGAACCCCAGTTTCCGCCTGAGCCTGCAATCTTGCGATCGGACGCGCCGCGAAGCTCGGCAGGTGACGCTCGGATGCAGCCCGTTTTCGCAGCAGTCTCTGGTAAAGTTTGACGTATTCGGCAGCCATACGGGTGGCGGAGAAGCGCTCCTCGAAACGGGCGCGAATGGCCATTCGATCCAGCGCCAGAAGAGAGGGCATGGCTTGCACGGCCTCGTCGACGCTTTCGACGATGCGCCCGGTGATCCCGTCCTCAACGATCTCGGCGACCGATCCTCCGCGGAACGCCAGGACCGGCGTGCCGCATGCCATGGCCTCGATCATGACGAGGCCGAAGGGCTCCGGCCAATCGATCGGAAACAGCAGTGCTGCCGCGTTGCCCAGAAATTTGGTCTTTTCGCTCTCGTTGATCTCACCGATGAATTCCACCCCCGGACCGTCGAGCAGCGGCGCAATGGTGTCACGGAAGTAGGCTTCGTCGGCATTGTCGACCTTCGCGGCAATCTTCAACGGCAGTCCCGCTGCTCGCGCAATTTCGATCGCGCGGTCCGGCCGCTTCTCTGCGGAAATTCGTCCGAGAAAGGCGAGATAGCCGCCAGCCGGTTGGAAAGTCGGCTTATGCAGATCGAGCGGCAGCCCGTGGTAGACGGTTGCAACGAAATTGGCCCGCGGCAGCGGCGCGCGTTGAGCGTTGGAGATCGAGACCAACGGCATCTCGGGGAAATGGGCGTAGAACGGCATGTGGTCGGGCAAATCCTGCCGCCCGTGGAGGGTCGTTACGGTCCGTCGGGCCTGCGTCCGGAACAGTGGAAAGTGCAGATAGTCGACGTGGAAGTGGAGCACGTCGAACTCCTCAGCGCGCTCCCGGACCTTGTCCAGCAGCAGCATTTGGTGCGGAATCGAATTTCTGACATCCGGATCGAGCCGGAGGGCCTGGGTCGTGCAGGGGACGAGTTCGGCCGATGTGATGGAGTCCCCGCTCGCAAACAGAGTGACCTTGTGCCCTTGCCTGACCAACTCCTCCGTCAGGTAGTGCACGACCCGCTCAGTCCCGCCATAAAGCCGGGGCGGTACGCTCTCGAACAGCGGCGCAATCTGCGCGATCTTCATTCGGTCCTCCGTGCGTCCAGTCGGGTATATTTTTCAAGCGTGAGATCCGGCCGGCTTTGCCAAATGGCCACGCCGGCGCGCGGCAGCGCCTTGGACCTCGGAAGGAGCTGGTCGTTCCGCGGTCGCTCGCGCGGAGCGGCGGGCTGGTCGCGCTCGCCAAGCAATTGACCGATCGGGAGAGCCGATGTTGACACCGAGCGCGGCAAAGCACGGCGGATCACTCGCTGGAAAGGATTCCAAGAGCGCGGTTTCGATCACATCGTCTAGGACTGCTGCCATGGTCACTCTCTTCGGCCAAGTGCGATGGAGGGGCCGGCCGAGGCTCAGCAGGATGATAGGAAAGTATCCTTTGTCTCAGACGGACCCGCCAAAAAACATGGGTGCGGCATCGCAGTTTTCGCAAGATGCCGGCAGGACTTGAAATGATGGGGCTCCCTTCTAACTTGATGGGTGAAAGCGCGAGCCATCGCGCGGCACCACCGGGCGCCTGAGACAGGGCCCGGTCAGCGGGCGCCAGGCAGGTGTCCGAAGCGCCCAGAACCATGTTGCTCAATGGAGGATATGGCTATGACCACGCTTGATCTTGCTCCCCTGTGGCGATCGACCGTCGGCTTCGATCGTCTGTTCGACCTTCTCGATGACTCCGGCGGATGGACCGGTGGGGACAACTATCCCCCCTACGACATCGAACGTGTCGGCGAGGACCACTATCAAATCTCCCTGGCGCTTGCGGGCTTCACACCCGATGAGGTCTCCATCACGGCCGAGCAGAACATGCTGACCGTTGAGGGTCGCAAGGCCGAGAAGGGCGCCCACCAGTATCTCTATCAAGGCATCTCTTCACGCCCGTTCCGGCGGATGTTCAATCTGGCCGAGTACGTGCAAGTGAAGGGCGCCTCGTTCGAGAACGGCATGCTCAAGATCGATCTGGTGCGGGAGGTTCCGGAAGCCATGAAACCCCGCCAGATTGCGATCAGCACAGGTGGCGACCACCAGCAAATTGAGAACAAGCAAGCGGCCTAACACACCGCCTGCCCGTAATTGGCGCTCGCGGCGTGGCCCGCCGCGCCGCGGGCGCTTGGAACAGAGAAAGGAGAAACCCTATGGCTATCACTGATCTAATCCCTTGGGGCCGTGGTCGTGATCTGACCACCCGCCGCTCCGAAAACTACAATCCGGTTCTCACCCTGCACCGGGAGATGAACCGGCTATTCGATGATGTCTTCCGCGGCTTCGATGTCGCGCCGTTTGGCGGCAGCTTCTTCGAGCAGTCGATGAATTGGCCGAGCATCGAGGTCAATGAGAGCGACAAGGACGTCAAGGTCACGGCAGAATTGCCGGGTCTCGAGGAGAAAGACGTCCAGGTCGAACTCGCTAATGGCGTCCTCTCGATCAAGGGAGAGAAGAAGACCGAAACGGAAGACAAGGATCGCAAGTTCAGCGAGCGCTACTATGGCCGGTTTGAACGGCGTATCCCGGTCGACGACGTGGATCAGGACAAGATCTCTGCCGCGTTCAAGAACGGGGTGCTGACGGTCACCATGCCAAAGCTGCCGCAGGCCGAATCGAAGGTGAAGCGCATTGCGATCAACTCGAAATAAGTGCAGTTCGACGGGAGCGGGTCTCCGCTCCCGTCGAACACCAATTCGTTGTGCGGGAATGTGCTCGACATGAAATCCAGTTTTGCAGGCGCGGCGGATATTGTTGCACACGCCGAGACGGCGGCGCAGCACATCAAGGAGCTGAAGACGGCTTGCGCGAACGGCGACAAGCGCGCGGTCGGTCGATCGCTGCGGCAAGCGATTAGCGAGCTTCAGCTGGCGCGCGCGATGTTGCGGACCGGTCTCGATTAAATGCGCGCGTCGACGGCATCTTCCAGTCAGGCGGGATAATGGTTGACTTTCGAGCGGAGCGTCGCTTCAAGCTTGATGGAGAGATCCCGAGAGGAAAACGGCTTGCTGAGCAGTGTGCCGCCATCGAGGCGCTTGCTGGTTTCCTCGATCAGATCCGGATAGCCGCTGCAATACACGACAGGTAAGCCGGGCTTCCGCCGTTGAAGCTCGCGCCCGACGTCCAGTCCCGAGAGGCCGGGCATGGCGAGATCGACGATGGCCAGATCGATCGGCTGATCGGACATGGCGGTCAGCGCCATATCCAGAGTGTCCGCCGCGATCGCCTGATATCCGAGATCGTCGAGCATGCTCCGTGTCGTCTCCAGCACGCTGGCATCGTCGTCCACGACAAGGATGTGCTCCCTTGCTCCCGCGCCCGGGGTATCCGGTTGGCGATCGTCGCTTCCGACGACAGCCTCGGTCGATTTCGGCAAGAGGATTCGCACCACCGTTCCACGACCAACCTCGCTTTCGATTTTGGCGGTCCCGCCGGACTGGCGGGCAAACCCGTAGACCTGCGACAATCCAAGTCCCGTTCCCTTGCCGGGCTCCTTGGTGGTGAAGAATGGATCGAAAGCTCGGGCCAGAACATCCGGAGGCATTCCGGTGCCAGTATCTTTCACAGCGATGCAGACATATTCACCTGCCTTGAGGTCTGTCCGCAGATCTTCCGGGACACCATGGAGAATGCTTGTTTCGATGGTAAGAAGGCCACCCTGCGGCATCGCGTCTCGCGCATTGATCGCAAGATTGAGCAACATCAGCTCCAGTTGAGTCGAATCGACCAGTGCAGGCCAAAGATCTTTTTGTGTGACAACGTCGACCCGTATGGAGGCTCCAAGGGTTCTGGATAGCATCTCCGCAACTGTGCCCACGAGTTCATTGACATCGACCGGTTCCGGCGTGAGATGCTGCTTGCGGGAGAATGCCAAAAGCTGTCCCACGAGCTTGGCTCCGCGCTGCGCCCCGTGCATCGCGTTGCGAACATATCGCTGGATGCGCTCGTCCTCCACTCGCCGGGCGATCAGCTCGAGATTGCCAATGATCGCCATCAGAAGATTGTTGAAATCGTGAGCGATGCCGCCGGTGAGTTGACCGATGGCCTCCATCTTCTGGGCTTGACGCAGTGCGACTTCAGTGCGCTCGCGCTCCACGATTTCGTCTCTCAGTCGCTTGTTCGCTTCCAGGAGTTGCTGGGTCCGCTCCTCCACGCGGCGCTCCAGGGTGTCGGCCAGCTGCTTCAACTGCAGCAGATAATGCTCGGCCTGTCGCTGCCGCCGGCGGCTGCGTATCGCCGCCAGCACCGCGCTCTTGAGGGAGGTCGCCGCCAGCGGCCGCTCGAGCACCGTCACGTGGCCAAGCAGCTCGATCAGTTTGGTGAGAGCCGCGCCGTTTTGGCCCGTCCTCAGTGTCAGCAATACGAAGGGAAAGTCCGACCATGGCGGCTGATTGGCGATCCAATGAGCCAATGTGCCACGATGCTCGTGAACCAGCGCTTCCTCGGCAATGACCGCCGCGGCGGCATCATTCAGGTTGGCCACCAACTCCGAAAGGCTCGATTGCTGCAGCGCGTGGATGCCAACGTCACGCAGCGCAGAGCAGACCACGCCGGCATCACGACCGAACGGCGCCAATACGAGCACCGGCCCGTCCGGGCTTGGCTCACGATTCTCCATTGCTCCTCGTCGTAAGCAGCGCGCCGTGCTGGCCCGTATAGACGGGAGAACCCGACAGGACGCCTTGGAACTCGGCCAGAGGCGGTCCGACGCGGATGCCGCGATTGTCGAGCCGGTACTCACGGATTTCGTCTTCGTGGCGCCCGGTGCGCTTCTTCAGAACCGAAATGGCGCGGCGGATCCTTCCGGCGGCCTCGAAGAAGCGCAACAGCAGAACCGTGTCGCTCAGATAAGTGAGATCGACGCTGGATTGCATTGAGCCGACAAGTCCGTGCTGCGCTAGGGTCAAGATCGTCACGACGCTGCGGTGATTGAGATAGGTCAGCATTTCGTGCATCAACAGCAACATGAACTGCTCGGCGGGCATTGCATTCTGGTAGCCGCTCAAGCTGTCGAGGACCACGACCCGCACATTGTCGGTTTCGACGCGCCGGCGCACCATTCCAGTGAGCTCACCTGGAGAAAGCTCCGCGGGGTCGACCTGTTCGAGCAGGAGCTGTCCTGATGCGATCGGATGCTCCAGATGCCAGCCCATGCCGGCTGCACGCTTCATCAGGATCGCCTTGGTCTCGTCGAAGGTCACGAAGAGGGCGCGCTCACCCTGGCCAAGCGCCGCGGTGACGACCTGCATGGCGATGGATGATTTGCCGGAGCCGGACGGCCCGATGAGCAGAGTGCTGGTGCCGCGGTCGAGGCCGCTCCCCAGCAACTGGTCCAGCTCACCGATGCCGCTCAGGAGCGGCTCCGCTGCAGGTGCGTTGTCGACGTGCTCGGACGCGATCAGGCGCGGAAACAAGACGATCCCGCCCTTGCGGATGACAAAATCATGAAAGCCTCCGCGGAAGCTGCGGCCACGCATCTTGAAAATGCGCAGCCTGCGGCGTTCGGCGCCGTATTGCAGCGCATTGTGTTCGAGCCGGATGACGCCATGGGCGAGGCTATGCAGATTGAGGTCGTCGGCCTCGTCGGTCAAGTCGTCCAGCAACAACGCGGTGCATCCCTCCTGGGCAAAGAAATGCTTCAGGGCGATGACCTGCCGGCGGTAGCGCAGCGGGTTCTGCGCCAGGAGCCGGATTTCGGAGAGGCTGTCAAAAACCACCCGCGCCGGCGCAACCCGCTTGACCTCGTCGAACGTCATTTTGGTCGTTTCGCCGAGCTCAAGGTCGGAGGCATAGACCACCGTCTGTTGCTGCTTGGGGTCAAGACTGAGTTCCGCCGGGATAAGCTCAAAGATCTCGATCCCCTCGAGATTCCAGCCGTGCGTCTCAGCCACCTGCCGCAGCTCGTCCTTGCTCTCGGACAGGGTGATGTAAAGGCAGCGCTCTCCCTTCGACGCACCGTCCAAAAGAAACTGCAGGGCGAGCGTGGTCTTACCGGTTCCCGGCTGACCCTCGATCAGGTGCACACGGTGCGACGCGTATCCGCCATCTAAGATGCCGTCAAAGCCGGCGATTCCCGTGGAGATGGCATGCGTTTTGGTGCTCGTTTCAGGGATGTTCATTTGTCTTCCGATCGTCCCAAGCGCGCGCCGACGAGCAGGCTTCGTTCGCCCGGCCGGCATGGCTGGATGTGATTGTCGTGATCTTCGCGAAGACAAGGCCCAGGCCCTTGAGCAGGCACCTTGGCGCGGACATCTCCCGGAAAGTCCATTTTCGTACGAATTTCTGCTGTTGTGTCAAGCTGCCGGAACCAGTCCTGGCCGGGAACCGCGACAACTGAGCTGAGTTACCCGGCTCCGGCGGCAAGATCTCGATCGATGCGGAGGAATCCAACGACCGTGGCGTGGAATCAGTTTGTCGGCACCACCATGCTCCTCTACGCACTGACGAACCCGGTCGGAGCCATCCCCGTGTTCTTAGCAATGACTGGGCGCACTGGCGCAGCGATGACCCACCGGATTATTGTCTTGGCCTGCACGGCGGTCGCTATCTTCTTCGTCGGATCCGCGATGTTCGGGAAGGAGATACTGGCCTTCTTCAATGTGGGGCTCAATGACTTCCGGATCGCGGGCGGGCTGCTCGTGCTGGTGATCGCATTTGAGATGTTCCAGGCGCAATATGGAAAGTTCATTCCTCGTGCTGACGAAGGGAACTACGAGGAAAGCGACGTGCATGGCCTTGCCATTACACCGTTTGCTTTCCCGCTGCTCGTGGGACCGGCGGAATTGAGCATCATGATAACTCTTTCGAATGACAATCCGGGATGGCTCGGAAAGGCATTCTTGGCGTCGGCAGCGATCCTCGCAACTCTATTGATCGGCCTAACCTTGTGGATGGCTGCTGCGATTGAGCGGCTCCTGGGGCGAACCGGCATCAACGTCATGACACGCGTGATGGCGCTCATCATTGCGGCGATCGCAGTGAATTTCATCATGACCGGGGTCAAGAGCGAGCTGCCCGGCCTGGTAAACCGAGCCAGCTAAGCTCGCAAGCTAGGCCGTCGAGTTGGGAGTTCTCCTGGACCGCTCATCCGCTGCGCGCCTTGCCGCGATCGCCATCCAGTCTCGCAGCAATCCTCTGTCCTCTCTTGAAAAGACTGCCCGGCGTTTGAGATCGTCAAGAGTGTCTCCGGGATGGCATCGCTCGAAATCCTGGCGGATCAACGATTCAAGATATTCGGCGTCCTCCTGATCGGCACCGCCAAGGTCGCAATAGGAACGCGTCGACATAGATGCCGCAGTGTTCAGAGCCGATCTGGGCTATCAACTGCGTCCAGTTCGGCATCTATCCTTTCGAGAAGATGCTCGATCTCCTCACGCTCCCTTGGCCCGGGATCTTCTTCTAGGCGGCTGATCAGGTGCTGCTTGCGCGTGAGGAGCATTGCTATGCTCGTCATCGCAGGCGTGAGTTCGGCATGCTGGTACATTGGTCTGAACCCGATGTTGCTCTGTCGCGGCAACAAGGAGGCGATCGTGGGACGCTTGGTGTGCGTCGCGCCGAAGTAGGCTCTCGATACGCGCTAAACTCTCGACTGCACCGGCAGTTCCTGGGGCTGCAGTCTCTACGTGGACACGGGGCCCGGTGCGGCCTCGGTCAATCGGTTCCCCTAGTCGGGCGGGTGCTCTGAAACAACGATGGTTCAGGGCAGTTTCCAGCCGATGACCCCAAGCTGGGGCTTGCCCTCGGCTAAAGCGCATCCGAAAAGTCAGCTATTTCCATGCCGAGCCTTCCCATGACTGCGGCGGGCTACGCCGCCCTTCAGGCCGAACTAAACGACCGCATCAGGATCAAGCGGAGGCAGATTGCCGAGCGCATCCAGCAGGCGATCGGCGACGATCCCAATCTCGTCGAGAACTCGGAGTATCAAGCTGCGCTGACTGAGCAAGGTCTCAACGAAGCTCGCATAGCTGACTTGGAAGCCAAGCTTGCGCGCGCAGAAGTCATCGATGTGTCCAAGCTTTCCGGCGAAACTATCAAGTTCGGCGCGACGGTCACGCTCAGAGACGAGGATACGGGCGAGAAACGAACTTGCCAGATTGTCGGCGAGCCCGAAGCCGATCCTGCTCAAGGCAAGATTTCAGTGAGCTCACCGATCGCCCGGGCATTGATCGGCAAGTCGAAGGGCGCGGTCGTTGCTGTGGAGGCACCGGGAGGAGACAAGAACTACAGGATTGAGGAAGTCAGGTGGCTGCCATGAACACCAGGGGGCCCTCTCCCGCTCGGCCTGCGGCCCGGTGCGGCCTCGGCAAGGTGCTCAAGGACAGGGCTGCAGCCGGGTCTATACATCGGCGGCTTCAAGGACTGGGCGGGTTCCGGCGGGGCGGTGGAGAAGCCGATCTAGCCGGGAATGTAGGGCAGGAAGCCGGGCGGCAAAGGCTCCGCCGGAGCTCGAAGAGCGAAGGCGGATGCGTGCCACTTCTCTCGCCAGCCGCTCTTCGAGACAAAAGTGGTGGGCACGTCGCTCGCGCTCCTTACCCACACTAGCGCTTACTGCGCTGCCGCGCCGGTTGCGCGTGTATGAATATCGCGTCACGATGCATTCAGAGGACGAGCACAATTCCTACCAAAGTCTGAGCCGAAAATGCCTGAAATCACAGACTTGTAACTGGCCGGCTCGTTTCCTTCCCCAACTTCGTCACGATTGCTTCCATCATCCGACACGCTGGCGCCCCGGTTTGGGCGGCGTGCGATAGCCATCCCGGGTTCATTCCCCTTGCAGGAGTGTCGTCCATGCGAGCGCTTGATGTTGCGCGTCTTGCATTTGCCCTCACACTGATTGGCCCCCTGGCCCATGCTGCCGAGCCGGCACGCGAGATCAAGGGCCTCTACCTCATGACCGATTATCCTTCCGTCACGGTGAGGCCGGGCACCACCTCCAACATTTCGCTGCGCCTGCAGAACTATGGTCTTGCGCCGGAGCCGTATCAGCTCTCGGTCGCCGGCGTGCCGGCCGGGTGGACCGCGGCGCTGCTCGGCGGCGGACAGCCGGTCGCTGCGGCCGAGCCGGCGCCTGACGCCAGCGTGTCGCTCCAGCTTCGGCTCGAGATCCCGAAGGGGGCCGATCTCAGCCAGCAGACAATCACCGTCAAGGCGCAAGGGCAGGGCGCCAGTGCGGACCTTCCGATCACGATAGCACTTGCCAAGGAGCTGCCGGCGAAGCTCACGGTGATTCCGACCCTGCCGTCATTGCGCGGCAGCCCGAAATCGAACTTCGATTATACGCTCGCGATCAAGAACGATTCCGGCCGCGACGTGGTCGCAAGCTTCGATGCGCAGGCGCCCAGCAATTTCGAGACCTCGTTCACCGAGGCCTACGGTACGCAGGAGCTGTCCTCGATCCCCATCAAGGCCGGCGAGTCCAAAGACGTCAAATTGAAGGTGCGGCCGCCGAGCACGGTCGATGCCGGGCACTTCCCGGTCAAGGTGACTGTGAAAGCCGAAGATGTCTCGGCCTCGACCGAGGTTGCCCTCGACGTGGTCGGCCAGCCGCAGCTCCAGGTGTCCGGCCGCGAAGGATTGCTCAGCGCGCGCGCGGTTGCCGGACAACAAAGCTCGATTCCCGTGGTTGTCACCAACTCGGGCACGGCGCCGGCGGAGAATATCACGCTTGCGGCCACCGCCCCGACGGGCTGGAAGGTCACCTTCGAGCCTAAGACCATCGAGCGTCTGGTGCCCGGCAAGGATGCCGAGGTGCAGGCTTTGGTGACCCCCAGCGAAAAGTCCCTCGCCGGCGACTATCAGGCCACGATCCGCGCGACCTCGAGGGGCGAGAGCGCCTCCAGCCAGTTCCGCATCACCGTCGGCACCTCGACGGTGTGGGGTATTGCGGGAGCCGGGGTCATCGGCATGGCGCTGCTGCTGATGCTGGGTGCGGTTGTAAGGTTCGGACGGCGATGAGCGACAGCCAGACACAGGCCGTCGGCGGCCCGCGCGACATTGTCATCAGCGCGCGCGGCCTGACCCGACGCTACGGCAACACCGCCGTCGTCGACGCCATCGATCTCGACATCGCGCGGGGTGAGGTGTTCGGTCTGCTCGGGCCCAACGGCGCCGGCAAAACCACGACCATTCTGATGATGCTCGGCCTGACCGAGATATCGGAGGGCACAGTGAGCGTGCTCGGATTCAATCCTGCCCGCGAGCCGCTGAAGGTGAAGAGCCACGTCGGCTATCTGCCCGATTCCGTCGGCTTCTACGATCAGCTCACCGCGGCGGAGAATCTCGCCTACACGGCCAAGCTGATGGGACTGACACGGGCCGAGCGCACGAAGCGGATCGAAGGGGCGCTGGCACGCGTGCGGCTCAGTGACGTCGCCAACAAGCGCGTCGCCACCTTCTCGCGCGGCATGCGGCAGCGGCTTGGCCTCGCCGAGATCATCATCAAGCGCGCCGAGATCGCCATCCTCGACGAGCCGACCTCCGGGCTCGATCCGCAGGCGACCCTGGAGTTCCTCGCGTTGATCGATGAGCTCCGGGGCGAGGGCATCACGGTGCTGCTGTCCTCGCACCTGCTCGACCAGGTGCAGCGCATCTGCAACCGCGTCGCGCTGTTCCAGGCCGGCCGCATCGTGTTGATGGGATCGGTCCCGGAGCTGTCGGTCAAGGTGCTCGGCGCGGGCTTTGTGGTCGAGGTCGAGGCCGAAGGCGCGGGCATCGCCCAGCGCCTGTCGATGATTCCCGGCGTGACGCAGGTCGAGACGCTGGCGCCCGATCGCTTCCGCATGACCGCCGAGCGCGATGTGCGGCCGGATGCGGCGCGTGCCGTGGTCTCGGTCGATGGCGCGCTCAAGCGGCTTTCGGTCGACGAACCCAGTCTGGAGGCGATCTATGCCCGCTACTTCCAGGCCGCGGGAGGAGGCGTCCGTCATGCGGCGTGAAGGTTCACCGTTCCAGGGCCTCGGCACGGTCTTCGTCAAGGAGCTTGCCGATCACATCTCCAGCGTCCGCATGCTGATACTGGAGCTTCTGATCCTGTTCACGGCGCTCGCCGCGCTCTATGAGGCGATCACGAGCCTGCGGCAGAACACGGCCGAAGACCCGTTCCTGCTGCTGCGCCTCTTCACCATCGACCAGGCGCCGCTGCCGTCCTTCGTGGCGATCCTCGGCTTCCTCATCCCGCTGATGGCGATCGGGCTCGGCTTCGACGCTGTCAACAGCGAGTATAACCGGCGGACGTTGTCGCGCATCCTGGCCCAGCCGATCTACCGCGACGCGCTCCTGATGGGAAAATATCTTGCGGCGCTCGCCACCATCGGCATCAGCCTCGCCGCGCTGTGGCTGCTGGTGATCGGGCTCGGTTTGATCTTCCTCGGCGTGCCGCCCGGCGGCGAAGAGATCGCGCGATCGCTGGTGTTCCTAGTCGTGGCGATCTTCTATGCTGGGGTCTGGCTGTCGCTCGCGATGCTGCTGTCCATCGTGTTCCGCTCGCCGGCCACCGCAGCCCTCGTCGCGCTCGGCATCTGGCTATTCCTGACCGTGCTCTATACGATGCTGGCGCCGGCGATCGCGCAGGCGATCTCGCCGCCCGATCCGCGTTATGCGCTGCTCGGTCTCAACGATCCGCAGACCGCCATCTGGACCAACACGCTGCAGCGTGTGTCGCCCAACGACCTCTTTGGCGAAGCCATGATCGCCGTGCTCTCGCCGACCACGCGGACCTTGGGTCCGGTCTTCATCGATCAGCTGCGCGGCGCGGTGATGGGTTCGCCCCTGCCGTTCGGCGAGAGCGTCATGATTGCCTGGCCACAGACCGTCGGCCTCATCGCCGGCACCATCGTGCTGTTCGTCGTCGGCTACGTCCTGTTCCAACGGCAGGAGGTGCGGGCGTGAAGGACCGAGCAAGGTCTTAACGGGCCCGCATAGCCGACTTGGAAGCCAAGCTTGCGCGTGCAGAAATCGTCGATGTGTCTCCAAGCGCTCCGGTAAAACTATTAAATTCGGCGCAACAGTCACACAGACCGGGCGAAAGCGAACTTGTCAGTTTGTCGGCGAGCCCGAAGCCGAAATGGCGCGGTCGTGGCTGTAGAGGCACTGGGAGGCGATAAGACTTACAGCATTGAGCAGTCAGGTGGTTGCCCTGGAACAAAAAGCGTTCTTCTTCAGGCAAACGCCAATCATAAGTTCTCGCAGGGTTTGAGATAAAAGCGGGCCATTCTGCACTGAGCGCATAGCGACCTATTGTTCTGCTGTGGGGTGCCGAACCTTACGGTCTTGCATCTAACGCAACCGAGTGGATGGGCTACTCCCCACGGCCGGCGGGGCTACTCTGACGATCACCGAACTGGTGGCTTCGCCGCGCACCAGCGTAAGCTTCACGTCTTGGCCGACACGCGCGAGGCCGATCTTGTTACGAAGTTGCGAGGCCGTGCGGATCGGACGGTCGTCCGCCATAATGACGATATCACCCTTCCGCAAGCCGGCCTTCTCAGCGGGCGAATCCGGCGAGACCTCCGCGATGACCGCACCTTCATTGCGACCTTTATTGGTCGATGGTTGGAGGTCGCGCAGTGAGACTCCGATGCGGCCGCGCTCGACGCGTCCCTTGTCTACAATCTGGTCCATGACCAGCCGCGCCATGTTCGCGGGAATGGCGAAGCCAATCCCGACGTTGCCGCCGCCAGGTGAAATGATAGCCGAGTTGATGCCGACCAACTCGCCGCGAAGATTGACTAATGCGCCGCCGGAATTGCCCGGATTGATCGCAGCATCGGTCTGGATGAAGTCCTCGTAGCCTTCTTTACTCAAGCCTGTGCGACCCAGCGCACTCACGAGGCCGGACGTGACCGTCTGGCCGAGACCAAAGGGATTGCCAATGGCAAGCACGAAATCTCCCACTTCAAGCGCGTCGCTGTCGCCGAAGGGAAGCCCTTGAAGGCCGACAGGGTTCTGGATCTGCAGTACAGCGACATCGGTAGGAGGATCGCGTCCGACTACTTTCGCAGAAAGCTGGTGGCCGTCCTTGGTTGTAATCTGAACCAAAGACGCGCCCTCGACAACATGATTGTTGGTCAACACATAGCCACGGATCGCATCGACGATGACTCCCGAACCCGTCGAGTTGACCTCTTTCTCGACCTGCTTGGGAATGTCGAAAAATTCGCGGAAGAAAGGATCGCGATAAAGCGGATTGTCCTCGCGCACACGACCGTGCACGGAAATGTTGACCACGGCGGGCGTTACCTGCCGAACTACTGGAGCCAATGTTGGTACAGTACCGCCCGTCTTCAGGTCCGGCACCTGAGCTGAGGCTGGTGGAGACGCGAAGAACGCCGCAACTAGAACCCATGCCAATATTGCTCGCTGACCACACATGTCGGTCACCCTTGCATGCGTGTGGGGTCATCAAGCAGCGGCAGAAGCCCTCGTTGCCATGCTACAATCGGAACTGCCCAGGCCGCTGCGGCATGGCCAAGCAGAACGATGCCCAGAACGGCTTCCGTGACCATCACAACCACCTCCGGTGTGCGGCGGCGGCCCAAGGCCGCCGCAACCGCATGGGAACGCCGCCGCCACGGGGCGGATCGTCATCGTCACCACCATCGAGCTGACGCAACGCTGCAAGTATGTCGTTCAACCGTACCGAATGGCCGGTGCCAGGGATTTCCCGCAAATCGGGGCGGGATTCCACCGCGTACATGTCGGACGCCCATGAAGACAGGACGATTCGCTTCTCGGGGATCGAGAGCTCCTTGTCATTCAGGACTTCCGCCGGCGAACTGTAATGAGCGGCGGGGTGGAAGAATGGGTGCATGCCACCGCCATTAACGTTGACGTTGGTCATGGGTGCCTCCCTTATCACTCCTTTCTGAAGGGATGGTGGGTGCGTTATGAGCGGCGGCGCGAAGTGCGTCGCCACGCGGGGTTTCGTATTGGTGAGCAGCGATGCTCGCCGCGAGATCACTCGAGAGAGCGCGACCTGGCTGGAGGTCACAGCTCAGCATCCATGTCGGGCCATTCTACGCTGCCTTCTTCTGTTCAATTTGAGACGAAGAGGCCTCTCCGCTTCCGATCTGAATTCTGCGTAGTCTCATGGCTTCCGGAATCTCTCGAACGAGATCCACGATCAAGAGACCATTCTGGAAGGTCGCCTGCTTCACCTGAACGTAATCGGCGAGGCTGAAGACTCTTCGGAACGGTCGCGCCGGGATGCCCTGATACAGATACTCGCGCGCAGCGCCATCGGGTTTCCTGCCCTCGATCGTGAGAGCATTCTGCTCGGCCGTCACGGAGATATCGTTGGCACCAAAGCCCGCTACGGCCAGCGTGATTCGATACTGATCGTCACCGGACCGCTCGATGTTGTACGGAGGATAGTTGTCCTCGGTCGGCTGGCCCGACATGCCCTCGACAAGGTCAGCCAGATGATCGAAGCCGACGCTAGTGCGCCAAAGTGGCGTAAAATCAGGTGTCCTCATAGCCAAGTCCTCCAAAGAGCAATATGGATACGAAGCTAGGCAGGACGGGAGTCGGTGAGAGTCGAACCTCCAGTCCCGTACCTCGTGCCGAACCCGGCCCGGCGCTCGACACACCGCAGCCGCGGTCGAGAATCGAACTAGAAGCGACGCCCGTGAGTTCAAGAGGCCGTACGTACTTTTTCTGGCAGAAGCTGCTCAGCGGCTACGCGGCAAAGCGATCCGGGAGAGCGCCCTGGCGTAGATCCTCTATCACTCGCCGCTCTCGCTCAATTCGGGATTGATAAAGCTGGCGCTCTTCCTCACTCGTCGCGGTCGAAAGAAGGCGCTCGTAGTGACCGATCACCTTCTGGCTACCCCGGATGAGAAAGTCGCGGACGTCAGGCCCGAGTGTTGCGCGTGATGCCCGGTCGGTGCTCCCGCGTACGGAATGCCTCGCCGAATTCGGTCCGGACATGATCGTCGCTCGCTCTTGACGCACTGAAACCGGAGCGGCCTGGCGGGCCGCTCCCGTGAGGTTCAGCTTGTTGCAGCCGGCCCGTTAGGACCGGGCATCTGCTGCGGAAAGATGCTGGTCGGCGCAGAGCTCGGCGGCAGCAAAATGTCGATCTTCATCCTTGCTGGCTCCGGCTGCCATTTCATCCACGGCATTGTATCAAGATAAGGGATCGGCGGCAGTGGCAGGCCTGTGAAAGCACTACGCGTCGTCTCGGCTCCGCGCGGGCTGTCCATGCCGTAAGCACCAAAGGCAGTCATAGAAATTGCGCCGCCAATCGCGAGCGCCAGCAGGTGTCGCCGCAGGTTGTGTTTGGTCTCCGTTCGGGCGGAGAACGTACGATGATGACTCCGCATCTATACTCCTCCAATCGTTCGACAACAGGTCCAGGCGATGGTGAGAAAGCTCAGTGAGAACATGAACCCGTGGATCGCGTCCTGTTTCATCCTGAGCCGACGACGATCAGACCTTTCATGCGAGACTTCGTCTTTGATTTCTCTCCTCTCATCGGCGGAGCCCGGCCGTCCTCGGCCGGGCTCTATTGTTCAGAAGTCCATGGCGGGAGCTGCCGGAGCTGGTTCTGCCTTCTTCGGCTTCTCGGCCACGAGCGCCTCGGTCGTGATCAGCAGCGACGCCACCGACGCGGCGTCCTGCAAGGCGGTGCGGACGACCTTGGCGGGATCGATCACACCGGCTTTCACCAAATCCTCGTACTCGCCAGTCGCCGCGTTGAAGCCCCAATTGTAGCTCTGGTGCTCCAGAAGCTTGCCGACAATCAGCGACCCATCCTCGCCGGCGTTCTCCACGATCTGGCGAGCCGGCATCTGAATGGCTCGGCGAACAATGTCGATGCCGGCCTTTTGGTCGGCGTTCGCCGTCTTGGCGCCCTCCAGCGCCTTAAGGGCACGCAGGAGGGCCACCCCGCCGCCCGGGAGAATGCCCTCTTCGACCGCCGCGCGAGTTGCGTGCATCGCATCATCGACGCGATCCTTGCGTTCCTTGACTTCGACCTCCGTCGCGCCGCCCACCCGGATCACCGCAACGCCTCCGGCAAGCTTCGCCAGCCGCTCCTGCAGTTTTTCGCGATCATAGTCGGAGGTGGTTTCCTCGATCTGCAGTCTGATTTGCTGGGCGCGCGCCTCGATATCCTTCTTGGCGCCCGCGCCGCCGACAATGGTAGTGTTGTCCTTGTCTATGACCACCTTCTTGGCGCGGCCAAGCATCTTCACTGTGACCTTTTCCAGCTTGATGCCGAGGTCCTCGCTGATGACATTGCCGCCGGTCAGGATCGCGATGTCCTCCAGCATGGCCTTGCGGCGGTCGCCAAAACCGGGCGCCTTCACCGCCGCGACCTTCAGACCACCGCGCAGTCTGTTGACGACCAAGGTCGCAAGCGCTTCGCCTTCAATGTCTTCCGCGATGATCAGGAGCGGCTTACCTGATTGAACCACCTGCTCCAACAGCGGCAGCATGGTCTGCAAGCCGGACAGTTTCTTCTCGTGGATCAGAACGTAGGGATCCTCGAGTTCGACGCGCATCTTCTCGGTATTGGTGACGAAGTAGGGCGAGATGTAGCCGCGGTCGAACTGCATACCCTCGACCACTTCGAGCTCCGTATGCAGGCTCTTGGCCTCCTCGACAGTAATCACGCCCTCATTGCCGACCTTGTTCATTGCGTCGGCGAGAAAGCGGCCGATCTCGGTGTCGCCATTGGCCGAGATTGTACCGACCTGGGCAATCTCGTCATTGGAGGTGATTTTCTTGGCGTGTGATTTCAGATCGGACACGATAGCGTCGACAGCCAGGTCAATGCCGCGCTTCAGGTCCATCGGATTCATGCCGGCGGCGACGGATTTGGTGCCTTCCTTGAAGATGGCCTGCGCGAGCACGGTCGCTGTCGTGGTGCCGTCGCCCGCAAGATCATTCGTCTTTGAGGCGACCTCGCGTACCATTTGCGCGCCCATGTTCTCGAACTTGTCCTCCAGTTCGATTTCCTTGGCGACGGTGACGCCATCCTTGGTGATGCGCGGTGCACCGAACGATTTTTCGATCACGACGTTACGCCCTTTCGGACCGAGCGTGACCTTCACCGCGTTAGCCAGTGTATCGACCCCCCGCAGCATGCGCTCGCGGGCCTCGGTTGCGAACTTGACGTCCTTGGCAGCCATTTTGAACTCTCCTTTCCTTTATGACTGTCAATGTCCTCTATGACTGTCCGTGCGCTACGCTGCCTTCTTGACGGTGCCTGTCTTGTCGATGACACCCAGAAGGTCGCTTTCCTTCATGATGAGGAAGTCCTCGCCGTCGATCTTGACCTCGGTGCCAGACCACTTTCCGAACAGGACAAGATCGCCTGGCTTGACGTCGAGTTGAACGAGTTGGCCCTGTTCGTTGCGTGCGCCGGGCCCAGTGGCGATTATCTCGCCCTGCTGTGGCTTCTCCTTTGCGGTGTCCGGAATGATGATGCCGCCGGCGGTCTTCTCTTCGGCGTCCAGACGTCGCACGAGCACGCGATCGTGCAAGGGACGGAAATGCATGCACATCCTCCTTGGGCAGGTTCAGCGATGTCCAAAAACCGGGTCCATAGCGGCCCCCGGGCAAAAATCCACTTAGGCGCGGAGGTTCTACTTTCAAGAGGAAGTGAGCAAATTTTTCTGCCCCAAATCTGCTCATCGATAGCACTCGCGCTCGAGGCTTCGCCAGCGTCGGAATCGCTCGCCGCTCAGTTGAAAACTTAGATCATAAAACCGAGATGTTGCTCGGCCGCGGAGCAACGCAGCAGTTTGGAGCATCGTCGAAAGGAGGTTGATCAGAGATGCGGACCTTGATGGTATTCGCTGCTTTACTCGGCATGATGGTTTCGCTGCACGCCAAAGAAGTGGGATCGCTGCGAGCGTTGCGAGGCTCGGACGCCGCCGTTAAGCAGATCGTGAGCAATCAAAGCTCACAGCCGCGGGGCAAGCTTGCAAGAACAAGGTCCGATGCCCGCAAGGACCGTGAATTCTCAGCGGAAGCCATTGTGCCCGATATCTGCACTGGCTGCTGATCCATTGATCAGCAGCCAGTCTGTGGTTGTGGGATCCTCCTAGTATGCCTCTGCTGATGCAGTCTGAAGATCGGGGAGGCGAGCGCAGATCATCGCCTTGATACGCTTCAAGGCACGCTGCTCGATCTGGCGAACTCGCTCGCGAGAGATTCCGAACTTGGTAGCAAGATCGTCCAGCGTTCTTTGCTCTTCTGCCATGTAACGCGCTTCGACGATGGTGCGTTCTCGCGGCGAAAGCGCGCTCAAGGCTTCCGAGAGTGCGGCCTTCCGCCGTTCACGGTCTCCGGTCTCCACGAGCAGGGTTTCAGGATCAGGAGACGAATCGGCGAGCCTGTCCTGCCATTGTTCGCCTTCTTCGTCGCTGAGCTGAATGTTCAGCGTCATGTCGCCACGGATCCGCCCGTTCATCTCGACGACATCGGCTTCCTTGACCTGAAGGTGCTCAGAGATCTGTTTTACCTGTTCTGGCGAAAGCTCGCCGTCCTCCGGCGCACCCAAGCGCGCCTTCAACTTTCGAAGGTTGAAGAACAGCTTTTTTTGTGCGGCCGTCGTGCCGAGCTTCACCAGTGACCATGACCGCAGGACGAATTCCTGCACGGACGCCTTGATCCACCAAGTGGCATAGGTGGCAAGGCGAAATCCTTTTTCAGGGTCGAACCGCTTGACCGCCAGCATCAATCCGACATTGGCTTCTGAGATGAGATCGGCAACCGGTAAACCGTAGCGCCGATATTTCAGGGCGATTTTGGCAGCGAGCCGTAAATGGCTCGTCACCAAACGGTAGGCAGCTTCGCGATCGCCAAAATCCCGAAGACGCCTCGCATACATCACTTCTTCCGACGCATCGAGCAGCGGAAAGCTGCGGATCTGTTGCAGATACCGGGACAACCCGGCTTCCGAATGGATAGCAGGGAGGGCTGAGGCAATTGACATGACTTGCCCTCCTTCAGAAGCCAGAGCCGTTCTTGAGTTCGAACGGGCTGCCAAAGGGAAGATGCAGCCGCGCGAGCCCACCGTGGTGAGTGAGACCGATGGACGGCAAAGCGAAAAGACAGGTGGCTTTCATATCCAAATCCTCCATGGAGCAAAATGGTACGAGCCGCCGCGTTGCCCGGCTTAACTGGGCCCAGAAGGCGCCCAGCGACACTCAGGCCGGCGACGCCGAAAGAACCGCGAAGACAATGGGTTGTTCCACGTTTTGACTAACCCATTGGTCGGAAGATCTCCGTCAATTCGGACGACCGGTCGAACCGCCGCCATCCCCCCGGACGGATGGACGGTCCCAAAACGATGGGCTTGCATCGTGCCCCGCGGTCACCTGCTCGATTGAGGTGGAGCGCGAATCCGCTTGTCCCAGGCCTCTCGAGCCCGGCGCGAAGCTGCATACTTAGGATCAGGTCATCGCCGCCATTTTATCGCCGATACGGCATGGGCGGCGTGGTGGCAAGCGACCGCATGCGCTTCCGCAGACCGTTGGCAACGCCTTCGAAGCCTCTTATCGAGGGGGGCTCGCGATGCAGAGGGCTTGAAACCGGCCGAGCCCGTTCTAATTCCAGTAGTGCAGCGCGCGGCGATGCGCTGCTCCGGGTGCCTTCTGAGGACCCGGTGATCGGGCGCCGGCTACGGTGTCCGTGCGCTCGTAACCATGTTGCTCGAAAGGAGGATGTGGCTATGACCACCTTTGACTTCAGCCCGCTGTGGCGATCGACCGTCGGTTTCGACCGCGTGTTCGATCTACTCGAAGATTCCGCCCAATGGACGGGCGACAACTACCCGCCCTACAACATTGAGCGGAGCGATGAGGACCACTATCAGATCTCGCTTGCTCTGGCCGGTTTCTCGCCTGATGAGGTGACCATCACGGCTGAGCAGAACGTACTGACGATCGAAGGCCGTAAGGCGGACAAGGGTACCCATCAGTTTCTGTACCAGGGTATCTCGTCTCGCCCGTTCCGTCGGCAGTTCAACCTGGCCGAATATGTGCAGGTGAAGGGCGCTTCCTTCGTGGACGGCATGCTCAAGATCGAGCTGGTGCGCGAGGTTCCCGAAGCGATGAAGCCGCGCCAGATTCCTCTCCAGGCCGGCAACGACAATCAGAAGCTCGAGCACAAGCAGACGGCTTAAGTCTTGGCCGAATCGCTCCCGTCGCGCGGCCTGCGCCGCGCACGGGAAGCATTGTCCGCATTTCAGCCGATAGTCGCTTCGTCTCTCCGCCAGGGAGGGAGTCCGGCTGGCCCGGATCGAGACTTGAGCAGAGAGCCACTGTGAAGGCCATGGAAAGAGCAGTTCCTATCGATCTTGAGCAGATTAAACGCAAACTGCTTGCTGCGTTCGAGCGCCACGGCAGCGATGGCAGGGCTATCACATTGCAGAGCCTGGCAGCCAGCATCGGTACGCACGCAACCGCGAAAGAGTTCAGGCTCGCGCTGAAGGATCTCATCGACCGTGGACTAGTGAGGCGCGCGGGCGAAGACCCCATTCCCGGCTCTGCGATAGCCTTTCGGCTTGTCGCGCCGGTGATGCGGGAACGCGAGGGTAAGACCGAGGACCAATCCGTATTTAACGCGACACCTTCGGGTTCTGCGGAGCAGACCCAACCACGGCGACGACACCGAGCCAGCATGCCGGCCTGCTAGGCGAGGTTTGCTGTGGCGAAACTTTGATCACAGATGGCAGACGTGCTCTCTCGCTTAAGGGATATGACAGAAATGGACGACTATAGCGACATTGTAACAGCAAGCCTTACGCTCCTATCCGCCGGAATCATGCTGGTTGCAGGCCAGATCTACCTCGAAAACTACCCCACACATCCGACCCAGCCATCGCGGCAGGACGGGCAGCCGGCCCTCATCTCTCGCGCGCCGTCATCTACCGGCTGGCCGATCGAGCCGCCCCGAGCTCAAAATCGGAGCGCGAGCTGAGTGCGCGAGCGGCGCAACATTGCTGCTCAGCGACCGCAGACTCTCCTTCGGCATCTTCGCCCGCCAACAGCACACACTCGTCACCTCGCCAAACCCAACCTTTTCAAGCCATCGAGTTTCATTGCCGGAAGCGCCGTATGGCGGACTAAGAAGGCCCGGCGGGAGCCGGGCCTTCTTCTCGTCACCAGGCGTACCAGTAGGGATCAACCGGCGGATAGTCAGCGGACTACCCGATATGGGCGGCCGTAGTAGTAGGGCGGACCATAGACGGTCCATAATAGATCGGAGGCGCGGCAGCGGCCGCCAATGTTCCCGCGAACAATCCGAGAGCAAGCCCAGGAACGATACCCGGGCCGCCCCAACCATGGTGACGCCAATGGGCCGAAGCCGGCGCCATCGATCCGATGAGGAGCGTTGCCGCCGCGACGATTGTAAGGGCAAGCTTTCTCATGTCGTTTCCCTCAACTTTCTACGCGCTCTGCGCACTTAAGTCCTTACCAAGCTCAACATAGCCGAACCTCGGTTCGGCTATGAGTTGAATTAGAATTGTCGGAGGCGAGTTCAAGTAACCGGCGCCTATTGCCATGCTGCTGCCCGTACGATCATCAGCGCAACGCGCGCCGCGGATGGTGCGGATCGCCGACGAGTGGGTCAGCTCCTATCGACGGCGGTCAGCGATAACCTGCCCGGCTCAAAGCCGAGTCGAGTTCGCGTAGCGATGGCTGGACCAGCACTTGTCCGCCGATAGTGACGGCTGGACTTGCAATCCGTCCGCCGGCCAACCATTCGAGCTGACTTCGCGCCTCCGGATATGCCTCCCAATCCACGAAATGGTAGGGCACACCAGCCCGATCGAGATGGCGACGCACCATCATCGTGATTCCACACCAGCGGCTGCCATAGACAACGACGCCGCCGGCATGCGGCTTTGCTCGAAACATAGAGGAAGTAGACGCATACATCGGGAATGCTCCATCAAGCGGCCTTGCGAGTCACAAGTCCGTCCAGGACTTCGAACAGCTCGTAGATGTCCGGGACATGCTGAAGTTTGGGCGATACGTGTGCGTAGCGAATGATGCCGTCAGCATCGACGACATACAACGCGCGCTCGGAAAATCCCTCGGCTTCGCGCCAGACCCGATAGCTCCGGGCGACTTCGCCCTTTGGATTGAAGTCCGACAGAAGCGGGAAGCTCAGCCCCCGAACAGCGGACCAGGCTCCATGGCTGTAAAGGCTATCCACCGAAATGCCAACGAGTTCGACACCTCGGCGCTGAAACTCCTCGAGCTCGTGCTGGTAGACATCCAGTTGCCGGCTGCAGCCTGGGCTCCAATCGAGCGGGTAGAACGCCAGCACAACTGGTCGGCCGCGGAAATCGGACAGGCGAATGGTGCCCCGTTGGCGTCAGGAAGAGCGAATTCTGGCGCGGGCTGTCCCACAGGCAGCGGTGTGCTAACCGCCTCCCCCTCCATTGCCGGCGCGTGCTGATGGAGTTCAACGATGTCTTCGATTGTGGCGCCGGGCCGGGTTTGTGCCGGGCTGGAAGAACCCACCGCGCGCCACAGCTCCTGGACCATCCCATGCAGCAGCGAGATCGCCTGCCTTTCAGCGCCCCCGAGAGCTGAGGCGCGAGAGCGGCAAAATCAGACTCAAGTTGTTCGATACGGCTCGGGCGAACGTCGAGCGGACCTGCATGGGTACTCATAACCGTGCTCCCTATCTCCAATTGATCCTTTCCTGTTGGGGGCTAAACGGCGCGAGCCGCGCCGTTTGATGATGATCTAGGAGCCTGCGTGCGGAGCACAAGCGCCGCAGGCAGACCACTGGCGATCGCTCGGACTCATGCCCAGATTCACGGCGGCACCGGCTGAACGTGAGGACGTCCTATGGCCGAGAAGCGTCGAGTAGTCTGCCCGAGTTGTGATAGCATCAATGCCGTTCCGGCGGATCGACCAGCTGAAGCCGGAAGGTGTGGCCGCTGTCACGCGCCGCTTTTTCAGCGTCGCCCGATCGACGTCAACGCCAGCCAGCTGCAGAAACACATCGCAGAGTCTCCGGTGATCGTCGATTTTTGGGCGCCGTGGTACGGGCCGTGCCGCGCGATGGCTCCGATATTTGCTCAAGCCGCCCAAACCCTGGAGCCCAGAGCGCGCTTCGTCAAAGTGAACGTCGAAGAAAATCTACAAGCTGCCAGCCAATACGGTGTTCAAGGTATCCCGGCTCTCTTCGCGTTTCGTGGAGGCAAGGTAGCAGCGAGCCACGTAGGCGTGACCGATAGCGTCGCTCTGCGCAATTGGGTGCATCAACTCAAGGCCTGACTAGAGCGGTTTTCGGTTGATGTGAATCGGAACAAAAAGGGGGTTCCCAGAGGGGAGAAAATCAGATTCGTGTTGCTTTGACAGCAACGACGAGGTTGCGCGATGGCGAAGGGATACTCGAAGGACCTGAGGGCGCGGGCAGTCGCGCTTGTCGAAGATGGCGAGAGCAGACGGGAAGCGGCGCGGGTGCTTGGTCTCGGCGCCTCGACCGCCATCCGCTGGATTGAGCGGTGGGCGACGACGGGCAGTGTCGCGGCATTGCCCGGCACGGGCCACAGTCGCTCGCCACTTGAAGCGCATCGCCAATGGCTGTTTGATCTGGTCGCCGCGGAGCCGGACTTGACGCTCGAAGAGATTCGCGCGCGACTCAAGTCCGAGAAGCGGCTGAAAACCGGTACGACCTCGGTCTGGCGCTCTACGAACGCCACGACATCACGTTCAAAAAAAACTCTGCACGCCGCCGAACAGGATCGTCCTGCTGTCGCTGCAGCGCGTGCCGAGCTGAAGGCCGAGCAATCCAGGCTTGATGCGCCGCGCCTTGTGTTCATCGACGAGACGGCGGTTACGACCAAGATGGTCCGGCATCGCGGTCGCGCACCGCGCGGCGAGCGTCTCGTTGCGAGCGTGCCGCACGGCCACTGGAAGACGCTGACACTGGTTGCCGCGCTGCGCATCAATGGCCTGACGGCGCCCTATGTCTTTGACGGCGCGCTGGATGGGCCATCGTTCCTCGCCTATGTTGAGCAGATCCTCGCGCCGACGCTGCGCAAAGGCGATACCGTCTTCATGGACAACTTGCGCACCCACAAGATCGACGGCGTTCGCCAAGCGATCGAAGCGGTCGGCGCCAAGGTACGCTATTTGCCGGCCTACTCGCCCGACCTCAATCCGATCGAAATGGCATTCTCGAAGCTGGAGACGGCGCTGCGCAAGGGCGCCGCTCGCACCGTGACAACGCTGATGAAGCTGATTGGCAAGCTCATCAAGTCATTTGCACCCGCCCAGTGCACGAACTACTTTCGACATGCCGGATACACATAATGACCCACATCAAGTGGAAAGGGCTCTAATTGCTCGTCCAAGCTTCTCGCTGCAGTTGGGTGCGCGCGGGGCATATGGAACAAAGTTCGAACTGTACGTTTCATGCAGTAGGTCGCGCGCCTGACGAGCGGCGGACGGGAGAGATTGCAATGACTACACCAGAGTTCTTTGCCCGCTTACGATCGGCGGCGACGGGGGCGATGCGGGACGAAGGCGTTCTGCTCACCATCCTCGGCTTCGCGGCCATGATCGTGCCACCACTGGCCAGCATTGCCACAACCATCTGGCTCGGATGGATATTCTTGATCAGTGGTCTAGTCGGACTGGTCCTAACATTCTGGGCGAAAGGAGTGCCGGGCTTTTGGTAAGTCATTGCTGTCCGCTCTCGTCGCTATTGCCGCGGGTGTGGTCCTGCTGGTTGCGCCCATCCAGGGCACGTACGCGCTGACCATCGTCTTGGGAGCTTACTTCCTGGCCGAGGGCGTCGCTTCCATCCTGTACGCGTTCGAGCATCGGCGCGAATTGATTGGCTGATCTTGGATGCTGATTGCGGGTCTGATGGACCTGCTGATCGCGTCCATCATCATTATTGGCCTTCCCGGATCGGCGCTGTGGGCCGTTGGACTGCTTGTCGGGATCGACTTGGCTTTTGGCGGCGCAACGCTGATAGGGATGGCCCTGGCCGCGCACAGCGGAACGTCGGCTGAGCGAAGCATACAGCCGTCGGCCAGGAACGAAGACCCCGGGCTTGCCGGGGTCTTCGTTCCTCTCGAAAGCTGACCGGCTGCAGCCGCAGAATCGAGCAGATCCCCTCATGCTGCTAGTTCGGTCGTCGGCTCGCTCCCTTGGGCCGGCTCTCGGCGCTGGTTGGACTGAATGGTGGTCCGTTCGAGCTCGAGCAAGGCGAGCTCGACTTCACCCAGGCGCGATCGTCGCTGCTCGTCGGGTTTTGCGTCGGCGCTCGCTTGTTCGATCAGGTATTCGGTCCAAGCCCAGTTTATCAGGATCGAGCGTTTGGCCTCGATTGGGAAGGCCGCATCCTTTGCCACGGCCATAGGGGTGGCCCAGCCTTCATCCCCTCGAGGGTCATGCCGAGCTTCAGCGCCTGCAACGGCGTCCACATAGCTTTCTTGCAAGGCGCCAAGCCCAAGGCGTTCGAGGGTGGCATCGGAGAAGGCACGCGTCACCGGGGGCTGCGTTTCCGCTTGGTCCGCGCCTTCGTGGTGAGGCGTCTCAACAACGTATCGTAGGGCCTGCCGTTCAGCATACCGGATTGCGGACCTCAGGGTCGGAAACTTGAGCTCGACCTGGGCCAGCGGGTCATCATCGGAGGTCCATCCCATCAAAGGCTCCAGGTAAGGAGCGCTGCGCCGCTCGAACACGAGCCGCCAGCCGTCGCAATGGGCTCTTCCCGAACTCATCGGCGATGGCGCCGGCCTGAAGATGACGGCTGTGGCGCCTTTCGGGAACACGGACGGGGTGAAAAGATCTGCCGGCAGATTGTCATTGGCAATGACAGCCTCTGGTACGGGTTGTTCCAAAATTTTGGTGTTCACGACCTCCATTTGATCCCTCCCATGTCTGAGAACCGCACAGGGCTCGCTCAAGCCGCGCAGCGCGTCAGTCCTATGAAAGGATGACTGAACGACATGCCCTTGCGCCGCTTCTTTGCCAGCGTCGCGGCAATCAAGTTGGGTGTCTGCTCGCGAGCCTTCAAGAGCCCGCCGGAAACAAGCAATGCCAGGCGCGCCTACTGGCCCCCTGCTCAGCCTCTTGAAAGTAGGTCGGCCGATTTAGTTGGCCTGTCGTCAGCTGCTCTGACCTCCCCGCGCGATGAGCCTCCGGCTGGAGCCGTCAGGTGCGCCCTGCCGGAGGTTGAGCGACCGATGCGGAAACCAGAACCATGCGAGACGCAAGACTGAAGGGGCTCGCGATTGCGCGGTCAGGCGTCCTGCGTCGCACCTAGACAATAAGCCAGTGGCCTGGGCGATGTGGGAAGAGAATCACATCGCTCGGAGACCCTCCCTGGGCATTTCCCGTATCAACACATCAATGTCACTTTGCTCCAAAGTCTCTTTCTCGAGGAGCTTCTTTGCGGCACGGTCCAGGATCGGACGTCGTGTGTTCAATAGGCCCTGGGTGCGCTGGAAGACCTGATCTACAATCGCTTTCACCTCACGATCGACAGCAGCAGCAGTCTCCTCCGAATAATCTCGCTCGTGGACCGGATAAGGTTGGTCAGGCCCTGCGAGAAAACTACCGGGCTCGCGATCGTAGGCAACGCTGCCGAGTTCTCCGACATCCCGTAGCGGGTCACCATGCTTCGCGCGATGTCGGTTACCCGGCGCAGGTCGTCGGCGGCTCCGGTCGATAGATGACCAAACACAATTAGCTCAGCCGCACGGCCGCCGAGAAGTACGGCCATTTTGTTTTCTAACTCCTCCTTGGTCATCAGGAACCGGTCCTCGATGGGCCGCGGAATGGTGTAGCCCAGCGCGCCGACTCCGCGCGGGATGATCGAGACCTTGTGCACTGGGTCAACACCGGGCGGTGAGAGCGCGACGAGCGCGTGGCCCATCTCGTGGTAAGCGACGATCTCGCGCTCCTTGGAATTGAGCAGCCGGTTGCGCTTTTCCAAGCCGGCGACCATGCGTTCCCGCGTTATTGAAGTCGCTCATGCTTACCGCCTCGGCCCCCCGGCGCGTCGCCAGAAGCGCGGCCTCGTTAACGAGATTAGCAAGGTCGGCTCCGGTAAATCCGGGCGTTAGCGCTGCAACGGCCTCCGGCTGGACATCACCAGCGAGCCGCACCTTCTTCATGTGGACGTTGAGTATCTCGATACGGCCCTTCTTGTCGGGGCGGTCGACCAAGACCTGGCGATCGAAACGCCCAGCGCGCAACAGGGCAGGGTCGAGGATTTCCGGTCGGTTTGTAGCCGCGAGGATAACCAAGCCCGAGCGCGAGTCGAAGCCGTCGAGTTCCACGAGAAGCTGGTTTAGCGTTTGCTCCTTCTCATCGTTCCCTCCAGCAAACGGGCCGATGCCGCGGGCTCGGCCAAGCGCGTCGAGCTCGTCAATAAAGATGATCGCTGGCGCCTTTTCGTGAGCTTGCTGGAACAGGTCGCGCACCCGCGCAGCGCCGACGACCACGAACATCTCTACGAATTCAGAGCCCGAGGTCGAGAAGAAAGGCACCCGGGCTTCGCCTGCAACCGCCTTTGCCAGCAAGGTCTTGCCTGTCCCCGGCGGGCCAACCAGCAGCACGCCCTTGGGCATGCGGCCACCAAGACGGCTATAGTCGGTGGGATTCTTCAGAAAATCGACGACTTCGCGAAGCTCGTCCTTTGCTTCGTCGACCCCAGCCACGTCGGTGAAGGTCACGCCAGTGTTGGATTCGACATAGACTTTCGCCTTGCTCTTGCCGATCGCCATCAGTCCGCCGCCCAGGCCACCCGCTTCGGCCATGCGGCGGCCGATGTACCATCATATGCCGAAGAATATCAGGACGGGCATCGCCCAGGACAGGATGTCGCGCAGGAATGTGCTCTCGATCTGCCCGGTGAACCAGACGTTGTACTTCTCAAGCTCCTGCGCCACATCCTGGTCAACGCGCGTGGTCAAAAATCTCTTTTGACCACCAGGCAGCGGCTCCTTGAGAGTGCCCTGAAGCGTGCTAGGGCCACGTTAGATTCGATCAGGGCTCCGGCACCTGGCCGCGCCGCCCAGCGCGGCCCATGCGCCCAGCGTAAACAACAACTGCCAGGCAAACGGATTGAAGTACCAGACGCCCGACGGAAAGGACGGGAGATTCCATCCAAAATGTCTCGACGCGAAGTAAAGCACCAACGAGACCGCAAGGGCCCGGTCGGGCCGTCGGTCATCACCCAGAGCACAGGCGGGAAGACGGCCATCAGCACGATGTACAGAGGCAGCACGTCGAGATTCAGCGGCTTGAATCCAAGAGTTAAGCCATGCGCCAGTGTGGCAAGCGGATTCTTGATGACTTGGGCGACGTTGAATTCGTCGAGGAGGTGCGAGTGTTCGTAGGTGCGCGCGATATATCCAATCGACGCGACATATGTCACG
The DNA here is from genome assembly GCF_022354745.1 of Bradyrhizobium sp. I71. Classification (NCBI taxonomy): domain Bacteria; kingdom Pseudomonadati; phylum Pseudomonadota; class Alphaproteobacteria; order Hyphomicrobiales; family Nitrobacteraceae; genus Bradyrhizobium; species Bradyrhizobium sp. I71. Next base: position 3,935,719 of record NZ_CP059398.1, on the reverse strand, counting down.
AACAGAAGGACGTGAGCCGCGTAGAGCTGCCAAGCACGCGAAAGCAGCCGGATCGCGGCGGGAAAGAATCCACGCGCGAGCATCGTCCGACCGTAGACCAGAGCCGCCGTATAGCCGGAGATGAAGACGAAAAGATCGGCGGCATCGCTGAAGCCGTAGTGCTTCGTCGTCAACCACGCGACCGCATTGTTGGGGATATGATCGAGGAAGATCGCCCAGTTCGCAAACCACGGAAAAGGTCGAGGCGAAGATCGCGCCGCCGAGCTGCCGGATGGGCATTCCTTACGATATCCGTCGACGAGCTTCGCATGTCCGAGGCGTGCGGCGCGTCGGCAGACCTCGCTTTGGGTTTCGGTTCGGATAGGCTTGGTGGGCTCATTCTGTGGCGCGTCTCCAAGCGGATCACTGATCTGAAGCGGCCGCCGCTCGCCGGCCTTTCAGCCTCATCGAGAAGTAGATTTCGCTGCCGAGCGCAGGAAACAGGGCTCCCCAAGGTAGGTTCAGTCGCAGCCAAATGCGCGAGTTCTCGATCGCGCATCCAGAGTGTCGGGACAGAAAGGCGCCGGACAGGAATTCGACGGAGAAGCAATTGTCGTCCGCAAATCGCTGGAGCCGTTGCGGAGAGATCACGCTGACATGCTCGAAGGGCCCGGCCCGTCTTCGCAGTACGCGTTCGCGAAGCGGCGCCAGACAAGCAGGCATGGTGGGAGAGCCACCAACGATGATGCCGCCGGGCACCAGGCAGGTCGATAGCTGTTGCAGCGCGTATTCCGGTTCCTTGAGATGCTCCAGTACGTGCAGCGCGATCACGATGTCGTATGACCGCAGACAGGGAAGCGCTTCACGTCCCACCGTGTGCTCGATCAGGTCACTGTATGAATAGCGCGTTAATTCCGGCCGGAGCAACCGATCCAGCCCGTCCCATCGCTCGAACAGCTCCGGCAAACCGAAGCGACCGGATCCGCTCGCGCGCCCGTTCATGAACGCCAACATCTGTCCTCTGTCGATTCCGACTTCCAGCACCCTCAGCGGACAACCGCGTCGTTCGCTCTCCAGGTCGATGATCCTGCGCATGAACCAGTACCGCAGGCAACGAAACTGATAGCGCGTCCGATTCGTTTCCGACCAAAAGCAGTAAAACGGATGGTCCGCCCCGATCGCCGCCAATCCTGAGACGTCGCAGAATGGATGCCAACTCATAAGCGATTCCCGCAAAGCTCCCTCGGATGCAGTGAGCCGAGGCGACGAAGGTGCGATCACTATCAGGCGCAGATTACGGACTGCCGATATGGCGATTAAGAATCCGTCATCTTGGTTTCACTGATGCCCCAAGTAGGACGAGCGTTTCCAGTCAATGCTGTGCTTGTGAATGCACGACGAACGCACGCAGGACTCAAGGCTATGGCAAATGCCATCCTGATCGCGCCGTAGGATCAGCGCTCGCCGCCAACGATGAGGTCCTCTAGCCGCTCCCGTCTATGAACCATGTTGAGATTGAGAGCCGTCGCTAGTTGCGCCAACGTGAAAGCCTCTCCAGCAAGAATGCTGCTCGGCACGCCCCGCGACTCCCATTTGCTCTACTGTCGGCAAGTCATTTTGACGATCGGGAGATCCGGACTGGACTTATGTTACTGGTCCATGCGTGGCAGAGATATCTCTTTGCTCAGAAGCCGCGGCGATCGGCTGAGACGCTCGAAGAGCGCGCTGTTTCGCCATCCGATCTACTCTGCGGGAGCGGGCCCCGGGCTTGCTTGTCGAGTTGCGAATTCATTGGCCTCCGCTTCGAAACGCCCGAACCGCAGCGCCAGGGTCGGGAGCACGAGCAGGTTGAGCGCCATGGACGTCAGCAGCCCGCCAAGGATTACGACGGCCATCGGCCCCTCGATCTCGCGGCCGGGATCGCTCATGCCGATTGCCAGGGGCAGCACGCCCAGGGCCGTGACGAGGGAAGTCATGAGGATCGGTGTTACCCTGTCCGCGGCGCCCCGGATCGCGGTATCCGGGCCCCAACTCAACCCTTCGACTTCGACCAAATGTTCGTAGTGCGCAACCATCAGGATCGAATTGCGCAGCGTGATCCCGAAGACCGTCACGAAACCGACCAGCGAGCCCAGCGACAGCAGGCCTCCGGTCGCGAACACCGCCAGCACGCCACCAACGAGCGCAAACGGCAGGTTGACCAGCACCAGGAGCAGGTTTCGCCAGTTGCCCGTCACGATCGAGAGTAGCAGTACGATGCCAACGGCGGCGATCAGCGAGTTCAGAAGAAGATCGCGCTGCGACTGCGACTGCGCTTCCGCGGCGCCGGCGAAGGTCACGTAGGAGCCTGCCGGAAGCCGAACCTTCGAACCGATCGCCGCACGCGCGTCCTGAACGAAGGAAGCCACGTCACGCCCCGCCACGTTGGCAGTGACAGTTTGCAGGCGCTGCCCGCCCTGGTGCAGGACTTGGTAGCGTCCAGCGACTTCGTAGATATCGGCGATCTGCTTCAGCAGCACGTAGGTGCCGCCTCCGGAAGAGCTTGCACCGGCCGTGGCCGATGCCGTGCCCGGTGAACTTGTGACGCGAAGCGGAAGGTCGCCGACCTTGGTCACGCTGCCGCGGCTTTCCGGATCCAGAATCGTGATGACGTTGAAGACCTGGCTGCCTTCGTAGGTTTGGCCAACGACATCGCCCTGGTAGGCGGTGCGGATGAGATCAAGCACCTCGACGGCATCGAATCCCCATCGCTCCAGATCTGGCTGCCGCAAGCGGATCGTGAGCTGTGGGAGCCCCGGCGGCGACTGCACCTGGACTTCGGTGGCGCCGGGAATCCCGCCGAGGACGCGTGCGATCTCCTGCGCCGTCCGATCGAGAACGTCGAGGTCGTTGCCGAAGATGTTGACGGCGACGGAGGCGGTGTAGCCCGAAAGGGTCTCCTCGACCCGCTCGGTCAGGAACGTCTTGACCGAGAAATTGACGCCAAGGAAGCCGGCGAGTGCCTTGCGGATCTCGGCCTGCGCGCCCTCCGCCTCATCGCCGCTTAGCGGCTTCAGATCGACCTCGAATTCGCTGTAGTGCGGTCCCCACGTGTCGCTGACCTTCTCCGCCCGGCCCACCCGCTGCGCGACCGACCGGACCGAAGGCAGAGTCCGCAGCGTGTCGGCGACGCGCGCTCCGATGCGCAGCGACTCGTCGATGGACGTGCCGGGCACGGCCGACATGTGAATGATGAAGTGCCCCTCCTTGAGCTCGGGAATGAACCCGCCTCCGAAAAAAGGCAAGGCCGCGCAGCCGACTAGCGTAAACGCTACCGCGGCGGCAATTACGGTCCGCGGCTGCTGCGCAATGCCCCGCAGCAGGTTTTCGTAAGCGGCGCGCGTCCAACGGACGACCGGAGGATCGTGGGCTGCAGCGGTCCGGCCGGCAAGCAGCGCCATCGAGAGCGCCGGCGTCACCGTGAGCGCGACCAGGAGCGACGCCAGCACGGCCAACGTGTAGGAGAAGCCAAGCGGCGCGAACAACCGACCGGCAAGTCCGGAAAGCGCCATGATGGGTAGAACGACGAGAATGACGGCCAAGGTGGCGTAGACGACGGCGCTGCGGACCTCGATGCAGGCGTCCAGAATCACCCTGGCTTCGGATCGCGGTTCGGGCAGGCGCCGGTTCTCGCGCAGGCGCCGGACGATGTTCTCCACCCCGATCACCGCGTCGTCGACCACGACGCCGATCGAGATCGCAAGACCGCCAAGGGTCATGGTGTTGAGGGTCGCGCCCACCACCTGGAGAACGATCGTCCCGGCCAGCAGCGACAGCGGAATGGCGATACAGGAAATCGCCGCGGTGCGCATGTCGAAGAGAAACAGGAACAGGATTGCGATGACCAGGACGCCGCCGATGATCAAGGAATCGCGGACGTTGCTGGTCGCGGTGTGGATGAAGTTCGCCGGCCGGAACAGGTCCGACTGAATGCTAATGCCGCTGGCCGCCAATCCCGGCCGCAAATCCTCGAGCGCCGCTTCAACGGCGGTCGTCACGTCCACGGTGTTCGCGCCGTACTGCTCGGAGACGTTGAGAATGACACCCGGCCGGCCGCCGATGGCGGCGCCGCTGATCGCGGGCTCCGGAGCGTCCCTCACATCGGCGACATTGCCGAGCGTGACGCTCGAGCCGTTCTGGCTCAGCAGCACGGTACGGGCGATCTGCGCCGCCTGGAGCGATTGGCCTTCGGTCTGGAATACGATGCGTTGGTTCTTGGTGTCGATGAAGCCGGCGCCGCGCACGCCCGTGGCCTTGCGGGCCGCGGTCAGAACATCGTTCAGGCCAAGATCGTACAGGATGAGCTTATCGGGGTGGACCTGAATCTGAATGGCCCGCGTCTCACCGCCGAAGATCGCGACGTTGGCGACGCCGGGCACCGCGAGCAGCCACAAGCGGACGGTCCATTCCGCGATCGAGCGGAGTTCCATCAACGATTTCGAATCCGAGGTCAGGCCGGCGACGAGCACGGTGCTGGTCGATGACGTGAGCGGCGTCAGTGAGGGCGGCTGGACGCCGGCGGGAAGCTGCTGAGCGGCTGCGGCGAGCCGTTCGGCCACGACCTGGCGGTCGCGGTAGATGTCGCTCGACGGATCGAAGAACACCGTGACGACCGAGAGCCCCTGTATAGAGGTGGAGCGCAACGTCTGCACGCCGGGCACTCCCTTGATCGCGGTCTCGATCGGCCGAGTGACGAGAATTTCCACCTGTTCGGGCGTGAGGCCGGCGGCCTCGGTCTGTATGCCGACCTGGGGCGGCGCAAATTCCGGGAACACGTCGTACTTGACCCGCCCCAACGAATAGACCCCGTACGCCAGCAGCAGGCACGCAAGCGCGATGACGATGCCGCGAAAGCGGATCGCAAAGCCGATGACCGCCGCCTGTGGTCCCGATGGAGGCGCGCCGGTCATTTCTTGTCCTCGCCGACCTGGATTTGCGCGCGGAACTCCTCGGACAGGAGCGCCTGCGCGCCGCGCGTCACGATTTCGGCATCCTTCGGAAAGCCCTTGACGACGTAGCCTCCGCCGGGCGCCGGAAAGTCGGTCGCGATCGAGACGCGGGTGAACTTGTCGGGGGCGCTGCGCCGGTAAACCCAGGCCCGGTCCTGCCACCATACCATGGCCGGCTCCGGAATGGCCGCGCCTTCGACAGTTGCGCCGCTGGGCAGATACGCAATCACGTTCATGCCGGGCAACACGCCGCTGTCGGCCGCGGCGATATAGAAATAGCTCACGCCCTGAATCTTCGGATCGGTCCGCGTCGCGGGCGAGACGAACCTGATGTCGGCTCGCAGTCCGTTGGCGGTGAGGATCGCGGCAGTCGGCGGAGGCGTCGGTATCGACACCCCGGGCGGCAGGGTGACCTGCAACAAAAAGTCCTGCCGCTCGATCAATCGGGTGATCGTAGGAGATCCCTCGATCAGCGCCTTGTCTAGAACCGGCCCCCACTCCTGTTGCGCGGTGGCCGCGAGCGTCCGGAGCTGCGACTCGGCGGAGGCCTGAGTGGCCACGTCGGCGCCGTAGGTCGCCTGCGCCGCCTGGACTGTCGCCTGCGAGACGATCTGCTCGTTCTTGTTCAACGTCTGCGCACGTTCGTACGCAGGGCGCGATGCCGCGAGCCGGGCGTTCGCGGCCTGCAGCGAGGATTTGGCGGTCTGGTAGCTGTTGCTCAGGTCGGTCAGACGCGCCAGATCGACTACCGTGCCGTAGGCCCGGACGCGCTCCCGATACGGCGCCGCCGCAACCCGGGACGTTTCGATCCCGTTGTGCTTCTGGGCTTCGGCGTCCAGCGTCACGACCTGCTCGTCGTTATCCAGGGAGACGCGGAGCGGAGCCTTGATGGGTCTTTCCCGCTCGGCCTCGAGCGCCGCCTCCATTCGTCCCGCCACGAAACCCCAGAGAATCCCGCCTCCGACGCCGGCCAGGACAAGTACAAGAAGGAAACGGCGCAACGGCCGCCAGCGCTTCTTCGATGGCTTCGATTCGATCATATGCCTGACCCTGATGGTCCGCGTGGATTCGTCTCCGAAACGAAGAGGCGGACGCGCGGTTCGAATATCGGGTGCTGAAGCGCATCCTCCAGCGCGCCCAGCGCCTGTCGCTGCTGCACCAGGACGTCGAAACGCGAGATTTCGATCGCCGCCACCTCGAGCTCGGCCGTGACCAGGGTGGAGCGATCGACGTCCCCGGCCTGCAACGAGCGGGAGACTTCATCCTGACGCCGACGTCCGGTGGCAACCAGCGCATCCGCCGTCGTCATCGTCTGGTTTATCGCGCGATAGCTCGAGACGGCGGTGTCGATCGCCCCGATGATCTGTGCCTGCAAGGCGTCGAAGCGAGCGGCGGCATCCTTGCGGCGGGCATCCGCCTCGGCGATCGGCCCCTGGTTCTGGTTGAAGATCGGCAGTTCGAAGGACAGATCGAGATTGTACTTGTTGGCGCCCTGATCGAAGGTGTAGCCGGGCCCGACATTAACGTTCGGGAATCGCTTCGCGATCTCCAACTGCAGGGCAGTTTGCATTGCCGCATATTCGGCGAGGAGCGCCTGCACGTCGCTGCGACCGACAAGGGCTTCGCGGCGCAATTCGCCGGCCTCCAGGCGGAATGGAGGTGCCCGCTCGAAAGCGCCGAACGAGAGGCTGACGGCGTCCAACGCTCGGAGCGGCACGCCGACGGCGGTCGCAAGTTGCGCCCGCGCCTCGGCGCGTTGCCGCTCTGCATCGCGCACCGCAAGACTTACCTGATTGAGGTTTATCCGCTCGCGCGTGAGGTCCAATGCGGAGGCCTGACCTTCCGAGAACCGCCGTTGGAGCAGGTCGACGAGTTGGCGCTGAAGGGCCGCACGCCGGCCGTTCAGTTCGAGCCTTCTCTGGGCCGCCCACAGGCTCAGGAAGGCGGTGCGGACGTGCCCGCGCACCAGCCAGGTGGCCGTCGCCAAATCCTCGCGCGCGGCCTCGACCAGGTTTTCCGCCTGGCCAATCCGATACTTGCGCCTACCCATCGTCTCGATCAGGAAGCCTACGATCTGGCCGACGGTCCACGGCGTCGGCGCGGTCATCGTGGCGTTGTAGGTCGCGCTCGCACTCAGCGTAGGATTCGGAATTTGCGCGGCGGTAATCACGGCGGCCCGTGCCGAGACAAGCTTGGCGCGCGAGACGTCGAGATCCGGATGATAGTACAGCGCCGCCAGCGTCAAGCTCGAGAGCTCCCATGCCCGGCCGCCCTTCCGTTGCCGAGGCAAACCAAGCGCGACGAACTCGCCCAATCGCGGATCGTTGAACGAACGTTCTTCGAGCGCCGCAGCGTGGCGCTCGGCCGAAAACGGCTCGGGCCGATACTGGGCGCAGCCTGCGACGACAATCGTCAGGGGAACGGCAAATGCGGTCCACATCGACTTCCGACCGAATAAGTTCGCCCGCCACATTGGATTCATCCAAACCTCGACACCTACCCTTGCCTACAGAAGCGAGCCTGACAGGCCCCTGACGCCAAGATGACGATTTCGTCATCTGCCAGTAGCAATGCGCTTCGCCTTTCGTGACGAGATCAAGCTTGTCTTCTCGGGCTGGACTAGCTTGACGTGAGGCCACTTTCGGAGGACGCAGTAGGAGTCCCGTTCGATATTGGATCGCCCGCATGCAGTCGAATGAGGCTTTCGGCGTTTTTGGCGTGAAATCTAGTGCCGCCAGTTCGCATCAAACGTCAGGAACAGGCGCCATCAGGGTGAGGTTTTTCATGGCAGCCGCAAAGCACATGGCAATGCTGGCAGGCTTGGCCGTTCTCGGGTCAGCTACCGGCGCTCGCAGATGAATCGACGAACGTCGCGACCCGGATGGCCGAAGCGACGGCCCCATCGGTCACTTCAGAGCGACCGTGGGGAACTTGGTCCTATGATCCGGGCGCCGGTCTCTTCTACCAGAATGTCGATTTTCGATGGACGTTATGGGGCTATGCTGAACGTCTGATCGACGCGCAGGGCGACAACAACAGCACATGGCGTCGCTTCCGGCAGGGCAGCGAGTTTGATCTTCCCCGTATCACCGATCAGTTACGGCCAGCGCTCGTCTACGAAATCGACATGGTCAATTCTGACTTCTTCAAGAGCGGCATCGGCGGAACAAGCGGATTTGGCCGCCGCAATCTAGAAAACTTTTTCGTTGCGATTCAGATGTCCGGGATCCCGGCCATCTGCGCGCCCTGCTCGGCCAGAATCCCCATATTCCCTCGCGCGAGGACAATCTGTCGTCCGGCAATCTCCCAACCATCAATCAATCTCTGATCCTGGAAGAGCATGGGACAGCGAATCTCTTCGGCGCGCAATTTGGCTTCGAGTATGTTCAGGCGTTGTCGCCGCAATACACGATCGCCTTTCCCGCCCTCGACAACCGCGGCTCGTTCAACGTCGACCGCCCTCGATACTCGATCGGCAATTCGCTCTCGGCAAAGCTCTCTGCGACGCCATTCGAGGATAGGGAAAGCGGACAGAAACTAACCTTGGGGGGGCGGCATCGATCATACGATGGACATCCACAACGGAATGCTGAGGCTGCTGACCGCCGTCGGCCAATCTGGCTTGGGCGCCCTCCCGGCCGAAGGCGACAAGTTGACCGTCGAAGGCGATGTGTCCTATTCGTTTAAGGCCTTCGGACATCCTATCACCTTGGAAGCCGAGGGCTTGCTTTCGAACTTCAGCGGCAGCAAGACGAAAATTGGTGGCGGCTACGTCATGGCCCAGCTTTCGCTGTTCGACACCGAAATCTGGGGCGATCTCGACCTCTTCGTCCGCCATGATGTGGTGAATGCAAGCGCCGCCGGTTTTGGCGGAAGTGCTCGACAACAAGCGGTGAGGCTTGGGATCAATTACAACCCTCCCCACTTCAAGAAGCTCATCAACCTGCACTTGGAATATGCGCACAATCGCATCGTCGGCCCGGCAGGCATGGTTTTCGGGACGCGAGACTCTGATGAACTGATGCTTGAGATCCGAGCAAGTCTGCAGCCCTATCAGCGCCATTGATGTGCAGCGATGCGCAAACCCTGGCCGCTACGCCGGTCGGCGATTGCGATTGAGCCATCACCACTATCTCTGTGGCGCGCAATCGGCACGGGGCGATACTGGGGTACGCTCCGATCGCTCCGTCGGCTCGCCAAATCGTTCCACAACTCGGCCAGTGACCGAAATAAAATGTTTGCCTCCGCCGGAACGCCGAACGTCGGCCGGTCGTATGTCGAGAGCGTATTGATCGAATCGGAGGTGCACCTGCAAGATGACGATTTCGTCATCTTGGCGTCGGCACCGGATTGATTTCCAAAGACGCGAAGGGGAGATTATGTTGACGTGGATCAAGCGCGTGCGAAGTTGAAGCGATGGAGTCGTTCGGTAAATGAAGATCCTCGTCATCGACGACGAAGAGAAGTCGACGGCGTATCTCAAGAAGGGCCTTGAGGAGAACGGCTTCGTCGTGGACGTGGCGCATGATGGGGAAAGCGGGTTGTTCCTCGCGCGTACGGGACCATACGACCTGATCATCCTCGACGTCATGCTGCCGGTCATCGACGGCTGGTCCGTCATGACGGAGATCAGGCGCACGCAAAGCGACGTGCGCGTCCTCTTCCTGACAGCCCGCGATGGTCTGCAGGACCGGGTCAAGGGCCTGGATCTCGGGGCGGACGACTATCTCGTGAAGCCCTTCGCGTTTTCGGAACTGCTGGCGCGGACCCGGTCCATTCTGCGGCGGAGCGCGAAGCGCGAGCAGACGATACTTCGGCTCGACGATCTCGAAATCGATCTCAATCGCGGGCGTGCCACCCGCGCCGGCAAGCCGTTGGACCTCACGCCAAAGGAATTTCTCCTGCTATCGCTGTTCTTGCGGCGTGCCGGCGACGTCCTTTCCCGGACCGTAATCGCTGAACAGGTATGGGACATGAACTTCGATAGCGACACCAACGTGGTCGATGTCCACATTCGGCGGCTTCGGTCAAAAGTAGACGATCCCTTCGACAGAAAGCTTCTTCATACCGTACGCGGAATTGGCTATGTCCTCGAAACGCGATCCTGAAGCTGCGGAGGCGCGGCGGTGGCCGATCTGGCGTGGCCCGACTTCCATCGCTCTGCGCATAACCCTTTGGTACGTGCTTTCCGCCGTGGCCATAGTGTCGGCCGCGACCGGCACGCTCTATTGGGCGATGGCGACCAACCTCAATCAAGAGGATCGGCGCATCCTCACCAACAACCTGGATAATCTCCGACTGCTCCTGAAGCCGCAGCACGGCTCGGGCTTTCTCACCGAGCCGGCAGCACCCGATGCCTCGCCGGTGGACACGCAGATATACATCCGCGTTCTGGACCGGAACGGCCGACCGCTGGTCGAGACCCCCGGCATGACGCAGGAGATTCCGCCGCCGTCGGCGGAGACCCTGGAAACGCTCCCGACCGGACCGCCGGAGCCCCGGGACATCGCGACCCGCTCCAAGCGGCCGTTCAAGATCCTGACCACGCGCGCGCCCGCCGACGCCAGCCGCCCGGACGCGCAGTACGTGCAGGTGGCGATGGACCGCGGAGCCGAAGAAAAGACGTTGCGGCGCTACCGAGAACGCCTTTACCTGATTCTGGTGTTGGCCGTGGTCCTCAGCTCGCTGGTCGGATACGCGATTGCCCGCAGCGCCATGCGTCCGGTCGGCGGCATCAGCAAAACGGCGGAGCGGATCCGCTCGACCACGCTCCATGAGCGGATCGATACCGCAGATCTGCCTACGGAACTTCTGGGACTCTCCTCCACCTTCAACCACATGTTGGACCGGCTGCAGGGCTCGTTCGACCGCATCTCGCAATTCAGCGACGACGTCGCGCACGAACTCCGGACGCCGGTCAACAACTTGAGGGGCGAGATTGAGGTCGCCCTCACACGGGCGAGAAGCAACGAGGACTACCGCGATATCCTCGGCTCCAGCCTGGAGGAGTGCGCCCGCATTTCGCGTATCATCGAAAGCCTGCTGTTCCTGGCTCGGGCCGACAACGCGGTCGGCCAACTCGACGTCGAGGAGGTAAACGTCCGCGACGAGATCGCGAGCGTGAAAGACTTCTTCGAACCCTCGGCCGCCGAGAAGGGTATCGACTTCGAGCTCGGCGCTTCTCCGGCGCTCACGGCGCGCGTTGATCGAACGTTGTTCCGCCAGGCTCTAAGCAATCTGGTCTCGAACGCCATAACCCACACGGACCGCGGCGGACGGCTTCGCGTCAAGGCGCAGGCTTCAAAAGGTGCTCTCGCCGTCGCCGTCTCGGACACCGGCAGCGGGATTCCCCCGGCTGATCTGCCGCGCGTCTTCGAACGGTTCTACCGGGTCGACAAGGCGCGGGCGGGTTCGCAACACAACGTCGGGCTGGGCCTCGCAGTCGTCAGATCGATCGTCGTCCGGCACGGCGGGCATGTCGAGATCGACAGTCATCTCGGGGAAGGCACCACGGTGACCATGGAATTTCCGAGGAGTTGCGCATGACGCGAAAAAGCACAGACGGCTCTGCCTGGCGACGCGTCGCCACCACGCAGCGCTCTGGCACGTGGCTCGCGCTGCCTTGCCGGGATGGATGGCGACAACGTGATCTCGACCGTTCCAGCCGTCGACTGCAATTGGAAACCCCCGGCCACAATCGCGGGAGCGGTCCCGGTGATCTAGTGTCCTGAACCAGAAGTCCGCAACATCGCGTCGTGTTCTGGCGGGGCATTGTACCGACAGAAGCGCTCGATAGAAGCAAGGACGTCATCGGCTGATTTGGTCCACCGGAACGGCTTGGGATCGGCGTTGTGTCATTCGATGAACGAGGTGATGTCCGCCCTGAGGGCGGCGACGCTGCGATAGACGCAGCGCCTGATCTTCTTGTCGGTAAGGAGCGCGAAGAAGCGTTCGACCTGGTTGAGCCACGACGAGCTGGTCGGGGTCAGGTGCACATGCCAGCGCGGCCTCTTAGCCAACCATCGCCGGATCGGCGGGGCCTTGTGCGTGGCACAGTTATCCATGACGAGATGGACGTCGAGTTCACGCGGCACGGCGGCCTCGATCTCGTCGAGGAACTTGCGGAACTCGGCGGCACGGTCGTCCGTAGCACGTGCCGATGACCCGCCCGGTCGCAATGTCGAGGGCGGCGAACAGCGATGGTGCCGTGCCTCTTGTAACCATGGCTCCTTCGGGTCGGCTGGCCGGGACGCATCGGTAACATCGGCTCAATGCGGTCCAGCGCCTGGATTTGGGATTTCTCGTCCACACACAGAACGATGGCGTGCTCCGGCGGCGAGACGTAAAGGCCGACGACGTCGCGCACCTTGGCCACGAAGTTCGGATCGGTCGAGAGCTTGAACGTCTCCATCCGGTGCGGTTGGAGCCTGAAGACCCGCCAGATGCGTTGCACCGTCGACACCGACAGGCCGCTGGCCTTCGCCATGCCACGGGAACTCCAATGAGTCACGTTCTCAGGGCAGCTTTCCAGCGTCCTCACGATCACCGCTTCGATGCAGGCGCCATCTCTGGCACAGCGACTGCGAACTTGTGACTCGGAACACTAGATAGGAGCGGCCTGGCGGGTGCATCTCAAGATTCGGGTGGCGGAACTGGTTCCGGCAGGAGCGAGCTTGATGCCTTCCGATGGGGCGGCGCGATTCACGAAATCACAGGCGGGCGACGAAATGGCTGAGGCGAGGCAGAAATACTCGGTGAGGAACATTCCGACCGGCGTCTGGGCGCTCGGCTTCGTTGCGCTCTTGATGGACGTCTCGTCGGAGATGATCCACGCGTTGCTTCCGGTGTACCTGGTGACGGTGCTCGGCACTTCGATGGTCACGGTCGGTTTCATTGAAGGCATCGCCGAAGCAACAGCATCCATCACGAAGATCTTCTCCGGCACCCTCTCCGACCGGCTTGGCAAGCGCAAGCTGATCGCCGTCGTCGGATACGGCCTCGCTGCAATGACCAAGCCGGTGTGTCCGCTTGCATCTACGGTCGACTGGCTCTGGTGGCCGCGCGCTTCACGGACCGGGTCGGCAAGGGCATCAGGGGCGCGCCGCGGGACGCGCTGATCGCGGACATCGCCCGGTGCATCTGCGGGGGGCGAGTTTCGGCTTGCGTCAGTCGCTGGATACGGCGGGAGCCTTCACGGGGCCGGCGCTGGCGATCGCGCTGATGTGTGGACGGCCGACAACTTCAAGGCCGTATTCTGGTTCGCGGTCTTTCCGGCCTTTCTGGCGCTGGCGCTCATCATCTTCGCCGTCCATTAGCCGGCGCAGCCGAAGGGGATGCGCGAGGTGCGCAATCCGATTAGCCTGGCCGAGATCAAGCGTCTCGGCGCGGCGTACTGGTGGGTCGTGGCGGTCGCCACCGCATTCACGCTGGCGCGGGTCAGCGAGGCATTCCTGATCCTGCGCGGGCAGAACGCCGGGCTGCCGATTGCACTGGTGCCGGCGGTGCTGATCGTGATGAACGTCTTCTATGCCCTGGCGGCCCATCCGGTGGGCGTCCTCTCGGACCGTATCGACAGCACGGGTTTGCTCGCGCTTGGCCTCGCGCTGTTGATCGCGGCAGATCTGGCACAGGCCTTCCTCTCCACGACCAGCGGCACAACCGTCGGGACCGTGCTGTGGGGACTGCATATGGGATTCACGCAAGGGCTGCTGGCGACCCTGATCGCGGATACGTCGCCTCCGGAACTGCGAGGGACGGCATATGGGTTTTTCAATCTGCTGGGCGGCTCGGCGATGCTCGGCGCGAGCGTGATCGCCGGCACACTCTAGGACGCCGCCGGGCCAAGGGGAACTTTCGTCGCGGGAGCCGGGTTCGCGCTGATCGCGCTGGCGGGTTTGCTGGCCGTGCGCGGGGCAAGAATACACGAGCGTGTCTATGATTTCTCTCTTTAGACGCCGGAGTTTGCGCCATTCTATTTGGTAATACTTGCTTCATTTGTGGGTGGCGTTGGCCGGCAGGTGTCAGGTCTTTCCAGCCACGCATGCGCAAGGAAAAGCGGGCGCAATCGACTACACGAAACGGCAGCACATCGGCGCTTTCGCGATGAGGAAGCCGCCGCCCACTGTCGACGAGCTGCGGTTTCGTCCTATCAGATGACCATATTTGGAACAGGGCTAGGAAAAATAACAGGCCGCCGTGAACTGCCCCATCATTCCATTATCCTCATGCTCCAGGATGTGACAGTGATACATGAAAGGCGCCGCCTTCGAAGCGGGCTGTGTGAATTGTACCAGCAATTCGACAGGCTCCTTCACTAGGACAGTATCCCGAACACCCTGGTCGCGAATAGACGGTTTTACTCCACCCCGGCTCAGTACTTGGAAGTGCACGCCGTGGATGTGTAGTGGATGGGCCATCATCTCGCCCGACGCTTCCCAAATCTCAAAATCTACCAGCCGGACTTTCTCGTCGATACGATCCATGTCAAAGGCGCGGCCATTTATGCCAGCCATCGCCATGCCACTGCCTCTGCCGCCCTCCATCATCCGCCCTCTGCTACCCATCATGGCCATCATGCCGCCCATACCCATGTTCAGCGAAAACCGCCGGCGCCTCACAGCCCTGCTTGAGTCTGGATTCGCGCGTGTGACGAGTCGGTCGGGAACGGTTGGGTTGGTGCGATGGCCCGCTGTTTCCGTTGGTTCGAACGCGAGCACGCGCTCATGATCGAGGTCGACGAGATCCCGCAGGAAGTTTCGCGGGCCGCCGACCATGCGCATCATCGTGGGCATGTTACGGTCGGGTGCCGTCTGCAGCGCGACTGATCGTCCATCAGAAAATCCACAAGGACCTCCGCCCTCTCGCCGGGCGCAAGGCTCAGCGACTGCAGCTTGACAGGAAGCTCCAGCAGTCCGCCTTCCGAGGCAATCCAGTGAAACGTCCGGCCATCCGTAAAGGAAAGATCAAAAATGCGAGCATTCGATCCGTTCACAAAACGCAATCTAACCAGCTGCCTCGGCACCCTCGCTATTGGATTCACTGTCCCGTTCACGAGCATTGTGTCGCCCCTCCTACCAGCCATCAACGTCATCATCCCGTTTGGAATGACGAGCCGACCATCCTCGAATTGCCTGTCTTGCAGAACGAGCGGCAGATCGTCGACACCATATTCTGATGGGAGCCCGAGCAAATTCTCTTCGTCGTCGGTCACAAGAAGTACACCGGCAAGACCAGTGTAGACCTGTTCGGCCGTCCGATCATGGACGTGTGAGTGATAGAAAAGGGTCGCCGCGGGCTGGCGGACCGGCAGCACGGGGCGCCATGTGGTGCCAGGACGGATGAGTTGATGTGGCCCACCGTCCACTTCCGCCGGGACAAGGAGCCCGTGCCAGTGCACGGTTGTGTCGTCGCCAAGCGCATTCGTGACCGCCACCTCGACGTCGTCTCCACTGTGGACGCGAAGTGTGGGGCCGAGATAGCTGCCGTTGTATCCGAGGGTTCTGCTCTCTCGACCTGGAAAGAACGAGGTGGTGCCTCGCTGCACCTTGAGGGACGCCGATTGCCCCATCCCCCGAAGGTCGATCAGATCGGGAATCCGCAGTAGCTGCGGCTCGGGGGCTGCACGATCGTGCCAGAGTGAACCGGCCACGACGACGCCGGTGCCAGCCAGAGCAGCACCGGCGAGCAGAGCGCGGCGAGACATCATGACATCGTCCTGCAGCAAATTGGAGGGCTCGAGTGGCCCCCCTTGGCGGAGGCGAACGCCACAGCATTGTCATCTCCGGCAAGCCATCGGGGAGCGTTCGCCCATAGTCCTGTGCGCTTTCGTGAAACTCTTAGGTGTGAGCAACGACGCTTACGGGACGGAGTTCCAAGCGCTTACCGGTATGTATGCGTGCACGGCCTCTCCCTTCGTCGTCGGAAGTCGACCAGGTAGGCCCGCGCCGATGATCTTCTCGCGGGCGTACGCGGGGTGGCGACTGTCAGCGGCACAGCCGGTTCGATCGGGCGGCGGCGCCGGACACCGAGCATGACCGAGAAGAACCATCAATTTTTCAAAGAGTGAACGGCTCCATCGCTGGCCTCGCTCATGCATCTGCGCCGATCTCATATCTCAGTCCCGGTCTCACGTCCTTTGTCAAATATCATAGGCAGCGGCGGCCGCGTCCCTTCCTGCTTCGTGATGTGATTGGTCGGCAGTTCACGGCAACATCGATATCAGGGCTTGGATGTGGTCAGTGGCGGCTGCGACGAGATCGGCGTAGCTAGTGTGACCTTGCGCCGCGGCCTTGAGAATGCATTCGGCGAGAAACGCTTTTGTGGAAACCGTAGCGACGTCTGATGGCACCCTCGCCATCGCATCTTCAAGAGCGCTCCTCATTCGCGACACCAGCTCGGGATCGAATTGCGGCATCACGACAGCTCCCACATTGCAGCGTTGCGCGAGGCAATTTGAAGTGTGAGGGAGTGCGCGGCAAAATCAACTTAATTGCGTCGGCGTTAGATGAAATTGGAGAAAGGTTGAAGAGCAAGCGGTTCGACGCACGAAGGGGGCGACGGAGCGAGCCTGCCGCCGGCAACGTTCTTCAGCTCGTATTTCGGAACCGCGAAGCCCGCGACGTGGAGCGCGCCTGATTCGTTACCGCCCGAGGCTCGACATTGCGCCTTGAAACAGCCGTCAGTGATCGTCGCGACGAATCGTCGGACATAGCTGTCCGCTGCACGTTCGCGCGACAGTCGGCCGTCGTCAGCGCGTGCGCAGTAGGAACAAATCAGGACAGCGCGCGTAATCTAGTAAGGACCTCTAGGAGCTGATGGATGACCACGACGCGGAATCGGGTGCCCCTACGTTCGTCTGAGAGCGATAATCGTCGCATCGAGCGCACGATGCGGGCGAACGTCGCCTTTTTCGCCGAACACCGCGACCAGATTGCCGACAGGTTGCGCGAGCTCGACCGGGAGTGGGACATCGAGAGAACCATCGAAGCTAATGCAGCTGTAATCGGATTCACTGGCATCGTCCTGGCGGCCGCTCACAATCAGCGCTGGCTCGCACTCCCGGCGCTGGTGACCGGCTTTCTGTTCCAGCATGCGATCCAGGGGTGGTGCCCCCCGGTGCCTGTCTTGAGAAAGCTGGGCTTTCGCACTTCCTACGAAATCGAGCAAGAACGTCGAGCCCTGATGGCGTTACGAGGCGATTTCAGGCACGTGGCGGAAAACGCGGATAGCGCCCTTCGGGCTGCGAGGGGTGTCCCAAACGCGACTGCACCAGCGTAGCGCTGAGGCACACCAGTACAGGAGTTTGGAATGTCGTACTATTTCTCGAGAACACTCGACCTTCCTTTTGCGGAGGCCGTCGACAAAGCGATAACCGCACTCAAAGCCCGCGGATTCGGCGTGTTGACCAGGATCGACGTACAATCGACGCTCAAGGAGAAGATCGGCGCCGACTTTCGGCCTTACGTCATATTAGGTGCGTGCAACCCGAGAATGGCGCATGAGGCGCTGATGGCCGAGGACAAGATCGGAACCATGCTTCCATGCAACGTTGTGGTTCAGGAATTCGACGGGAAGACCGAAGTGGCAGCGGTGGATCCGGTAGCGTCAATGCAGGCCATACAGAATGAATCACTGGCGGCGATCGCGGAGATGGTCCGCGGCGAATTGAAGGCGGCGGTCGAAGCCATCTAAAGGCCTTCTGTTCTTTGTGTTGGTGCATCGCTCCAGCTCGGCGACACGTCGCCTGGCGACGTCTCGACAGGGACACTCGGTACCGCGGAGGGAGGGATCCCGCCCCTTGGAGCATCCCTACTTTCGTCGAGGTCGCGCGCGGATCGAAGTTCATCCGCCCGAGGCCGCGGTCTCTGCACCGCCCGTCGGCAGGACCACGACCTTGGCTCCCGACGGCACGCGTCGGTAGAGCTCGATCACGTCCTGGTTCATCATGCGGATGCAGCCGGACGACATTGCCTGCCCGATGGACCATGGCTCGTTGGTGCCGTGAATCCTGTACAGCGTGTCCTTGCCGTTCTTGAAGAGATAGAGAGCGCGGGCGCCGAGCGGGTTTTGCGTGCCGCCTTCCATGCCCCGGGCCCACTTGGCGTATTTCCCCGGCTCCCGGGCGATCATCTTCGTGGTCGGCGTCCAACGCGGCCATTCGCGTTTCATCGCTACATTGGCGGTACCCGACCAGGCCATGCCCTCCTTGCCGACGCCTACGCCGTAGCGGAGCGCCTTGCCGCCTTCCTGCACCAGATAGAGGAAACGGTTTTTCGGGTCCACGACGACGGTCCCGGCAGGCTGCCCGGTCGGATCGTCGACGAGTTGTCGCATGTAACGGATCTTCAGGTCGCCGCCAGGAACCGCCGCAACAGTGTAGGCGCCGTCCGAGACCGCCCCATATCGCAGGTCGGAAGCCGGCGCGTAGGTCGCCGCTGCGGCCTTGGGCATCATGTCGGAGTCGGACACGCAGCCCGCCAACGCTACCGGCAGAAGCAGTGCCGCAGCACGTACGGTCCATTTTCTATAAGTGCTCATGTCGATTCCTTCGATGCGGCTTGCCGGCGCGCGTCGGCGACCGCCCGGCGAAGGCCGGCGTAGTCGAGCGTGTTGTAAAGAAGATTTCCGATCAGATACGATGGCGTGCCGGCAAGGCCCAAGGAGTCCGCCTGCGCCGCGTTTCTGGCGAGCAGCGCATTGATGTCGTCGGCGTGTTGGCGAAGATCGGCCTCCAGCGCCTCCATATCGATGCCGGAGGCGCGGACGCTGTCCAGCATCAGTTTCTGCGGAATCCTCGAGCCCGGAATCTCCATGAGCGCATGGTGCGCCCTGTCGTATCCGCCTTTGTATCGAGCTCCGAGGGCGAGGCGGGCGCCGAAGAGAGAGGCGTTCGTCAGGATCGGCCAATCCTTGTGGACGAGGCGAACACCTTTATCTTCCGCTAACAGCCGATCCAAATTCGGGACAGCTGCCTTGCAGAATGGGCAGTTATAGTCGGTGAAAGCTGCCACGACCACGTCGCCGTCCGGATTGCCCGAGACAGGCACATCCGGATCCCGAAGAATGGAGCCGACGTCGACGCTGTCAGCGACGGCGCTGCCCGATCCCCTTGAGATCAGACGCGGGACCAGCACCATTCCTGCAGCCAAAGCGAGGAAGCCCCTGCGTCCTACACGTCCGTCCCTCATAAAGGTCTGCGGCCTCAGCATCTGACGATCCCAGCGTGGCTTCATTGATGGCGGTCAGTCTCAATCCTCAGCTTAAGCCACGCTTAAGAGGGGCTCCGTTGGCTCACTTCTTTGCGGCGCGCGCCCGCGCGTCGGCGGCGACGCGCTTGAAGCCTTCGTAGTTCAGGGCCTGCGTCACCCGGTACTGACCGACGATGTAGGCGGGCGTGCCCATCAGCCCCAGCGAGTCGGCCTGGGCGAGGTTGCGTCGCAGCAACTTGGTGATCTCGTCGCCGTGTGCCTGCAGGTCGGCATCGAGGCGAACCATGTCGACCCCCGACTGCGCGATCGCTTCCCGCATCCGCTCGGCGGGTATCTTCGGTCCTGGTATCCCCATCATCGCGGAGTGGGCGGCCTCGTAGCGGTTTTGATATTTGGCAGCCAGCGCCCACTGCGCACCCTTGATGGAGTCCGGCGTCAAGATCGGCCAATCCTTGTAGACGAGGCGTATCTTGCCGTCGGCCTTCACCAGCCGATCGAGCTCGGGCTCGGCCTGTTTGCAGAAGGGGCAGTTGTAGTCGAAGAAGACGACGATCGTCAGATCACCTTTCGGGTTGCCCGCGGTCGGCGTCGCCGGATCGTAGAGGATGGCTTCGCGCGATATGTCGGCTTCAGTCGGAGCGCCCTCGGCGCGCACGGGGCCTACCAGATAGCGGGCACCCGCGATTGCGATCATTTGGGCGAGGGTGCGTCTGGAGATGTGCGGAGGCATGTTCGATTTCCTTTTCTGTAGATGGGGCTCAGTCGACCGCGGCGAAGGCCGATAGCTTTCCGAGCAGGGCGTCGGCATCGAGAGCACCGATGATCTTGACCGCGGGCTCGACGGTTTCATGCGCGCCGAACAGCAGAATCGTCGGCGGCCCGACGATGTCGAAGCGCTTCATCAGGGCGCGGCTCGCGTCGTCGACGGAGGTCACGTCGGCACGAACCATTCTGAAGTCCTGCAGCCGTGCCCGAACTTCAGGCTTGCGCAGGACGGCATCCATCACTCTGCATTCGACGCACCACTCGGCGGAGAAGTCGACCATGACGGGCTTTCCGTCCGTTCGGGCCGCGGCGAGTTCGTCTTTCAGCGCGGCGACTGACCGGATCGTTCGGAAAGGTGCCTCGGATGCGCTCTCGCGGGTCACGAACCGATCGAGAATGCGTGTCGCGTTGAGGCTATCGTCGCCTCCTGATCCGATCATCAGGACCGAACCGACTAGCAGCGCGATACTCGCCAAGCTCATGGACACGAAGCGCCATCGGCTTTGCCTGACCAGGAATTGCGTTCCGCAATAGACGGAGACACCGGTAGCAAGAGCGCCCCATAGCAGCAGCGTGGTCTGCTGCGACAGAACGCGAGAGAAGATCGAGATCGCGACGGCCAGCAGGATGAACCCGAAGGCATGCCTGACGCGGACGAGCCAGCGACCAGGCTTCGGCAGGAAGCGTGGTCCAAGCGCCCCGAAGACCAGAAGCGGCATTCCCATGCCGACGCCGAACACGAAAAGGGCAGTCATGCCACGCACGACATCGCCGGTCCGCGCGACGTACAGAAGAGCGGTGGCAAGCGGAGGCGTCACGCAGGGGCCGGCGATCAGCGCCGATCCGAATCCAAGAACGGCGGCCGCAGCCAACGGCCCTCGACCTCCGTCTGAAGCCGCGCCCGATATCCGCTCGACGAACGCGGCCGGCAGCTGGATCTCGAACAGGCCGAACATGGATAGCGAGAGGACGACGAGAACGGCGCTCATTGCGCCGAGCGCGATCGGCGTCTGCAGCAGGATTTGCAGGTTCTCTCCGGATCCGGACCAGGCCGCGAACGCGCCCAGTGCCGCATAGGCCGAGGCCGACGCGCCGACGAACGTGGCCGCGAGGGCGAGACCGCGACCGAGCGAAAGATGGTCCTGCGACCGGGCCATCAGGCCGAAGAAGATCGGCACCAGCGGGAAGGTGCAGGGTGAGAACGACAACAGAACGCCGAATCCGAAGAACGAGGCCAGCATGCCGCCGAGCGTCGCCCAGGAGGAGATACCCGTGTCAGAAGTTGACCCAGCCTTCGTCGGAAGGTCATCATCCGATCCCCCCGCGACATTGGGAGCGTCCTCGAAGGCCGACGATGATCCCGACGAACTCGCGCCGGTGGCCTCGCGGTCCTTGATCGCCAGCGTCTGCAAATCGATCGTCTTGGCGACGGGCGGGTAGCAAATCTGATATTGTTCCGCACAGCCCTGATAGGTCACTGCGATCTCGCGCAACCCACGCAGATCGGCTGATGGGATCCGGGCCTTCGCCAAGTTCCGATAGATCTCCTGCGGCCCGAAATCCGGATCGTCCTTCGGTTCTCCCCGGGGCGTTTGGACCGCGATAGGGGTTCCGGGCGGCACCGCATCCTTGACGACGATCATCGCGCGGTAGAGGTAGCTGCCCGGCCCTATCGCCCAAGTGAGCGAAAGCCCCGCGTCGTCGCGCGAAGCCTTTAATTGGAACGCCTGATCGGCCGGAGGCGGCGTTCCCGCCCGGGCTTGCGCGAGCGATGACAGGAGAACGAGCAATAAGATCGATAGTCGCTGAAAGCCCGGCATGTCGGTGGCGGCCCTGCGTTTTTGTGAGCGGTGCCACGACTTGGATAGGCTACCTTAAGCCAGCCTTAAGGCTGGCGACCGAGAGGAAACTCGGAGGTGCTGATGCGCATACTTGTGGTCGAAGACGATCCGATCCTGGCCGACGGTCTGCGGGCGGGTCTGTCGTTGACGGGTGCGACGGTCGACGCGGTCGAAACCTGCGAGGACGCAGACCAGGCGCTCGCCGCGTCGCGCTATTCGGCGGTGGTGCTCGACATCATGCTGCCGGATGGAAGCGGTCTGGATCTGCTGCGCAAGCTCCGGGGGCGCAGGGACGCTACGCCCGTCCTGCTCCTGACGGCGCGCGACAGCGTCGGCGACAAGGTTTCGGGACTGGATTCTGGGGCCGACGACTATCTGGCGAAACCATTCGATCTCGATGAACTGGCAGCGCGCCTGCGCGCCATTGTCCGCCGGGAAGGCGGTCGTGCGGCTCCGGCCATGACCCACGGCGCCATTGTGCTCTCGCCTGCTGATCTCTCCGTGACCGTCGCGGGTGAGCCGATCAACCTGTCGCGTCGCGAGTTCGCGATCCTGGCAGCGCTCATGGAGCGTCCGGAGCAGGTCCGTTCGCGCGCCGAACTTGAGGAGCGGCTTTACGGATGGCAGGAGGACGTCGAGAGCAATGCGATCGAGGTCCACATCCACAATCTTCGCAACAAGATCGGCAAAGACGCGATCCAGACGCTGCGCGGCGTCGGCTACCGGATGGGGGCGGCCCGATGAGATCCTTGAGACTGAGATTGTTTGCGATGCTGCTCGCCGCGACCGGGATCGTCTGGTTGGCGGCGGTCATCTGGATCTACGTCGGGACCCGCGATGAAGTTGAGCACGTTCTCGACACGCGCCTGCAGGAGGCCGCGCGCATGGTGGCCTCACTGGCGTCCGGCTTCGACGCGCTTCCCGGTGGCTCGACACCCGCCGCGCCGCAGCCACTCGGCAGCTACGAACGTCAACTGTCATGCCAGATCTGGTCTCTCGATGGCCGCATGGTCGCGAAATCGAGCGGCGCGCCCGATCAGCAGCTCTCGCCCGCGGTGTCCGGCTTTTCCGACCGGATCATCGACGGCGAACCCTGGCGCGTGTTCTCCGTTGAGGACGCCGATCACAATCTGCGTGTGATGGTCGGCGACCGCGTCGGGCTGCGGGAGCGGCTGGTGACCGACCTGATCAAGGGGCTGATGTGGCCGGCGCTGCTGATCGCGCCGCTGCTCGGCGCCGCGATCTGGGCGAGCGTGGGGCAGGGTCTTCGTCCCTTGCGGCAGATGGCCCAGGACCTCGGCGCGCGCGAGCCGGACGACATGCGGCACGTCGAAACCGAACGCGCTCCGACCGAGGTCAGGCCGCTCGCGGTCGCCCTGAACGGGCTTCTCAGCAGAGTGGAAGCCGCGCGTCGGCATGAACGCGAAGTGACCGCCTTCGCGGCGCACGAACTGCGCACGCCGCTGGCAGGACTGAAGACGCAGGCCCAGGTGGCTTTGGCCGCCGACGACCCGAAGGTCGTGCGGGGGGCGCTCGAACAGATCGTGAGAGCCGTCGACAGGAGCTCGCGCCTGGTGCGCCAACTGCTGACGATCGCAAGGCTGGACTCCGAAACGGTCGATGCACCGTTGGCGCCGGTCGCGGTCGGTCCGATCCTCGAGGAGATCGTCGCCGCCACTCCGAGGCACGAACGGACGACAGTGACGATCGACGCCAGCGTCCGGGCCATGGTGCTGAATACGAACGCCGAATGCCTACAGCTCGCGCTGCGGAACCTGCACGAAAACGCGATGCAGTACACTAGCGAGGGACGGGTCGTCTGGACGGCCCGGGGCAATGCCGTCGCCATCGAGGACGAAGGGCCGGGGATCCCCGCCGACGAACTCGATCAAATCGGAAAGCGCTTCTTCCGGGGTCGACTGAGGAGCCCGATCGGAAGTGGGCTGGGCCTTGCCATCGTCAAGCTCGCGCTCGCCAAGGTCGGAGCGAAACTCACCATATCCAACCGCGAAGGTCGCAGCGGCACTCGGTCGGAGCTGACGTTCGACGTCTGATCAGCGACCGGTGCCACGGCATGAACGATCGTCTGGGGCCTACACGCAGGTCTGCGCGCCGCCCTTGAGTTTCACGGGGATCGCGAGATAGCGCACCCCGTTGGCTTCGGCCGGCGGGAATTTGCCGGCGCGGATGTTGACCTGAATGGAAGGCAGCAGCAGCTTCGGTGCCGACAGCTTGGTGTCGCGCGCCTGCCGCATGGCCACGAATTCGTCTTCCGATACGCCGTCTTTGACGTGGACGTTGTTCTCGCGCTGCTCGCGTACCGTGGTCTCCCACGCGAACGTATCTCGGCCGGGGGCCTTGTAGTCGTGACACATGAACAGCCGTGTTTCCGGCGACAGCGCCAGCAGCCGCTTGATCGAACGGTAAAGCTTGTGAGCATCGCCGCCGGGGAAGTCGGCGCGCGCGGTGCCGTAGTCGGGCATGAACAAAGTGTCGCCGACGAACACCGCATCCTCGATCTTGTAGGAGACGTCTGCCGGCGTGTGCCCCGGGGTATAGAGAACCTCCACGTCGAGCTCCCCAATCTTGAAGCGCTCTCCGTCGCGGAACAGATGATCGAAGTCGCTGCCGTCGGTCTTCAGGTCGGTGGCGTTGAAGATCGGTCGGAAGATGCGCTGCACGTCTTTGATGTGCTCGCCGATACCGATCTTGGCTCCGGTCTTCGACTTGATAAAGGGCGCGCCCGATAGATGGTCGGCATGCGCGTGGGTCTCCAGAACCCATTCGACGGTGTAGCCCGCTTGTTCGGCGGCTGCCAGCATCGCCTCGACGGAGCGCGTATCCACCTCTCCTGAATTATGGTCGTAGTCGAACACCGGATCGATGATGGCGGCCTTTTTCGTAGCCGGATCGGCGACAAGGTAGCTTACGGTGTTGGTGGGCTCGTCGAAGAACGATCGGATAATTGGCTGTGACATTCTGGAACTCCCTGATGCCATGGTCACTTGGACTTGACGAATATATTAGCGATGCCTAATTAAGCAATACCTGAAATAATGGGAACGGGAATATGGCCATCTCAACATTCGATCCGGCAACTTTCGGAAAGCAGGCAGTTGAAGTTGCCTCCATCTTGCGCGCGCTCGCCAATGAGCGCCGGTTGATGATCCTGTGCAGACTGGTTGAATGCGGCGAGGACAACGTGAGTTCCCTCGCCGAGGCGGTCGACCTGTCGCAATCGGCGCTGTCGCAGCATCTCGCGAAGATGCGCGACGAGGGTTTCGTCACTTTCCGCCGGGAAAGCCAGACGCTCTGGTATCGCATCGCCGATCCGCGCATCGAGCAGCTCTTTGCTACGCTGCACAAGCTGTTTTGCGCGCCCGTCAAAGCCAAGCGCAGATAAGCCAAAGAAGGAACCAGGAATGTCTCTACCGACTATCACCCCGACGGATGCGGGTCGTCTTCTCGACAAGGGCGCTACCCTCATCGACATCCGCGAAGCGGACGAGCACGCTCGCGAGAAGATCCCGGGCGCGCGGAACCTGCCGCTGTCGAAACTCGACGACGCCGATCTCGCGGCGCATCACAAGCCGATCATCTTCCATTGCAAGAGCGGCGCGCGAACCCAAGCCAACGCTCCGCGGCTCGCCGTGAAACTCGATCCCGCCTGCGAGGCCTTCGTCGTCGATGGCGGGCTCGATGCTTGGCGTAAGGCGGGTCTGCCGGTCGCGACCGACCGGCGGCAGCCGATCGAGCTTCAGCGCCAAGTGCAGATGGGGGCCGGAAGTCTGGTCTTCGTCGGGACGCTGCTTGGCCTTCTGGTCTCGCCCTGGTTCTTCGCCGTGCCGGCATTCGTCGGTGCCGGGTTGATCACCGCCGGGCTCACAGGCTTCTGCGGTATGGCCCGTATGCTCATGCGGGCCCCTTGGAACCGCCAACTCTACAGCGCGCCGGGGCGAGCCGCGTGACGCCCGAGAATTGAGGAGTATCCGCTATGCTGTCTCTGGCCCAAGGCGCGCTCGGCATCGCCTCTGGCTCGCTGGTCGGCTTTTCGCTGGGCCTGGTCGGAGGCGGCGGCTCGATTCTCGCGGTACCGCTGCTGATCTATCTGGTCGGGGTAGCGGATCCCCATGTCGCGATCGGGACCAGCGCCATCGCCGTCGCGGCGAACGCCGCGACCAACCTGGCCAACCACGTTCGCGCCGGCAATGTGAAGTGGCGCTGCGCCTCCGTGTTCGCGCTCGCGGGCGTCGCCGGCGCCTTTCTCGGCTCCACTCTGGGCAAGATCATCGACGGCCAGAAGCTTCTCGCCCTGTTTGCCATCGTCATGCTGGTCGTGGGAGCGCTGATGCTGAAGGGCCGCTCCGGCGAGGGCGAGCCGTCGGTCAGGCTTAATCGTGAAAATCTGCCGAAGCTGGTGGCTTATGGTCTCGCCACGGGGGGCGTGTCCGGCTTCTTCGGGATCGGCGGTGGTTTCCTGATCGTACCCGCTCTGATCGCCGCCACCGGCATGCCGATCTTGTACGCGGTGGGTTCTTCTCTGCTGGCGGTGACCGCCTTCGGACTGACAACTGCGGCGAACTACGCCGTGTCCGGCTTCGTGGACTGGTCCCTCGCCGGGTTGTTCATCGTCGGCGGCGTTCTCGGCGGGCTCCTCGGCGCCCGCTCTGCAACCTCCCTGGCCAGCCGCAAGGGCGCATTGAACACCGTGTTTGCCGCGCTCATATTCGCAGTCGCAATCTACATGCTGGTCCGCAGCCTGGGTCTGTTGTGATGGACCTTGGCAGGCCGGCTGTTCCGAACGTGGCCGGGCGCGAAAGCCATGAGAGGCGTGGCAGCCCCCTCAAGGAGGGGCCGGGCTCCTGAACGGGTGGCCTTCCAGCTGGTCGCTCGATGACGCGCCCGGCATGGAAATCTATCTGATTCCGAGATCCCGCGGATGAAGCTGCAATGCTCCACGCCGCCCGCGAACGCGCGCGACGAAAGGGCTCTATCGTAGCATCCGCTGCACGACCCCATCGCGGTACAGCAGGATGTGCAATAGGGCTGCCGACACATGGATAACGATGAACGCCAGCAGGGTCCATTCCATGGCTTGGTGGAGGCCATCAATGGCTCGAGCGGCGGTCGCATCGACAGAGCCCAGCATCGGCAGCGGCGTCAGGAACAAGAAGGAGACCGACCAGCCACGAAAAGAGGCGAACAGCCATCCTGTGAGCGTCGTCGCGAGCACCAGCGCGTAAAGCGACCAGTGCACCATTTCCGAGCTCAAGCGCTGCCAGGCGGACAGCGAGCTCTCTGGTGCGACAGGATGGGTAAGCCGCCATGCGAACCGCAGCAGCATTACGGCCAGGATCAAGACCCCAAGGCTGGCGTGGAGGGTCATGGCGATGCCCGGCAGCTCGCCGCGGTGAATGTCCGGCATCAGCCATCCAATCGAATATTGCGCGAGCAGCAGTACGACAACGAGCCAGTGAAGAACTCTCGCGGTGGTGCCATACTGCAATGGGGTCGCTATTCGCATATCCTGCACAGGCTTCCTTTGGGAGCTGCCTTCACCTGATGCTAGGCCGCGCCTCGCCAGGTGGGCGTAGGGTCTAGACTGCATCGCTGGCGAGGCGCCCTGCCGGATGTCTGCCAGCCCGCTGCGGGAAAATCAGGAGGCAGGCGACGATGAAGACGGCAATCACGGCCGAGGCGATTGGGCGGCTCAGGTGCAGGCCGCCCTGGCTGACCGGCTTGTCGAAGAAGTCGCCCACGGTTGCGCCCAATGGTCGTGTCAGGATAAACGCTGCCCAGAACAGCAGAACCCGCGAAACTGTGGTCCGATAATACAGTGCGGCGAGGACGGCAAGGCCTGCCGCAAAGACGATCGCCCCGCCTTCGTACCCAAGCCCGGTCGAATCGGCCGTCCAGTCGCCCAGAGCGGTGCCCAGGGTTTGCGAGAAGGTGATCGCCGCCCAATAGAACGCCTCGACCTTTGGCGTGTTCACGGTGTCGACGGAGATCGAGCCCTGCGACCAGTACCACAAACACAGGGTAAAGATGACGCAAGCAAATAGGATCGAGGAGCCGCCAGCATAGCCGATACCGAGCGAGCGATCGGCAAAATCAGCCATGGTCGTGCCGGCCGTGGTCGATGCGATGATGGTGGCCCAGTAAAGGAACGGGTGGAACCTCTTCGCTGCGGTCTGCATCACAACCAAGACCGCAAGGATCGAGAGAAACAGCGCGGTGCTGGCGAGGTACCCCCAATGCAACGTCATGCTAACGGTATCGCCGCCGGTCTCGCCCAGCGTGGTGGCGGCGATCTTGATCACCCAGAACGAGAGAGTAACCGCCGGTACTTTGGTGGCAAAATCCTGCAGTTCGATTGAAGCAGACGGTGATGAGAAGTCCTGCCCTGCATGGCGACCGGCATTTCTCTCTTGCATGTGAGCACCTCCTGATTGAACGACGCGACAACGCGCAGAGTGCAATCTTTTCTCCTTCCGCGAGGTTACGGGCTCTATACAATTCCGTATTCTGCGGACTGCAAGGCGGCGCGAGGGCAGACTTGCAAACCGCAAGTCGAATGCTATCGCCTCATCCGGAAGATGAGGACTGCGAGCGTCGCATACATTACACCGCCCCCTACTCGCCAGAACTCGTCGAGCCGACATTACAAATCGGTATAGTTTTGGTGAGGGCCCCGTCAGGTGTCGACTGCTAGGCTCCTATTCTCGTCGGATGGATCGCGCCGAGTTGGGGCAGTCATGGAGAAGCGGCAAGCGGAGAGACGGCGCACCTTCAAGGGTGGCAAGATTGTTTTCAACCACGGGCGCTCAATCATCGACTGCACCATCAAGAACTTGTCGCAGGGCGGCGCTGCGCTGAATGTCGAAAACACCTGCGGAATTCCGGACGAGTTCATCCTTCTTGTCAACGCCGACAACGCGCGAAAGGCCTGCCGGGCCGCCTGGAGAACGCAAACCCAGATTGGCGTTGCTTTCCTGGAGGCTTAGCACCACGCATGCGACAAGGTCTCGATATCGCGCTTACTCAGTGGCTCAACAGCTCGGCCGGACATCGTCCTATGCTCGATTGGTTCATGATCGGGGTGACGGATTACACGGTTCCCGTCATGGTTCTGGCGGTCGCGGTGCGGTGGTGGCAACGTGAGGACAGGGCAAACGAGAGGATGCTCGCGGTCGACGCCGGACTGACCTTTCTTTTCGGTCTCCTCATCAACCAGTTTATCCTGTTGTATGTAAGTCGTCTCCGCCCCTACGAGCTAGGTGTAACCCATCTCATCGTCGCACCCAGCTCCGACCCCTCCTTTCCTTCAGATCATGCCACGGCCGCGATGGCGATCGTCGCCGCGACACTGCTGCAGCATCGCCGGCTCCGCGCGCTGATCTTGGCGATTCCGGCGGCGCTGCTGATGGTCTCGCGCATATACGTCGGAACGCACTACGTTTCGGACGTAGTCGGCGGCATGGGCACGGCGCTATTGGCGGCCATCGTGATGCGCGCGACAGTCGCCTTGCGTCAGCCGATCATCGAGGTGATCATCCGTTTTCCATAATGGATTTTGGGTCCCGAGGTGGACCGCAAGTCGCGGCGCCTGTCGCGATATCCGGGCGATCATTACTAAAACGTATAGCGTCGGTCGAATTCAGGCAATGCTCTCCCGGTCATGGTTCGGCCTATCAGCGAAGCCTTCGCTTCGCGGCGGACGAAAGGAGACACCAATGCTCCGCACCAAACTTATGACCGCTATCCTGGCCGGTACTCTTGCCTCGGGCGCGATCGGCGGCTCGGTCGCGGCTTACGCCAAAAACCGCGATGCTCCGACCGACGAAGCGGCGGTCATGGCCAACGCCAAGGTCCGTATGGAAGAGGCCATGGCAACCGCAGAACAAGCGGTCGGCGGCAAGGCCGTCGGCTCGGGCATCGAGGATCAAGATGGTACCGTCTATCTCGAAGTGCAGGTCCTCAAAGGCGGCACCCGCCACAAGGTGCTGATCGACCCTCAATCGGGCAAGGTGGTGAAAACCGTCACTGCCGACAACGAGCAGAACGAGAACGGCCACGAAGGCGACGACGACTGATCTCGACGACTGGGGCCGCTACACAGCGGCTCCAGTTCCTTCCCCTCGCGCATCTTCTCGAATGTCTTTGACCGTCGTCTTGCGTGTCAAACGCGCGGGAGCCGTACGCAATTGGCAGCAATTCTTGAATAGGAGCCGATCCGATGCATGCAACCCAGCTGACGGCAAGCGCCATCTACAATCGCGTACCGAAGGTAACGGTCGACTTCTGGTTGATCAAACTCATGGCTGTGACCGTCGGCGAGACGGCGGCAGACTTCCTCAACGCAAATTTGGGTCTCGGCCTCTCGAAGACATCCTTGCTGATGAGCGGGCTCTTGCTCGCCGCGCTGATGGTGCAGTTTGCGCAGAAGAGATATGTCCCCTGGATCTACTGGGTGATCGTGGTTCTGGTCAGCATTGTCGGCACCCTGCTCACCGACAACCTTGTCGATCACCTCGGCGTCAGCCAAGAGGCCGCCAGCATCGGCTTCGCCATCGCCCTCGCGGCGACCTTCGCCGTATGGTATCTGGTCGAAAGGACGCTTTCCATTCATACCATCTACACCACCCGGCGCGAACTGTTTTACTGGCTGGCTATCTTGTTGACCTTCGCCCTCGGCACGGCCGCCGGAGATCTCGCCGCTGAAGGCCTGAACCTGGGCTATCTGCATGCCGGGCTGATGTACGGCGCAGTCATCGCCGTTATTGCATTCGGCTATTTCGGGCTGAAGATGAACTCCATCCTCGCATTCTGGCTCGCCTATATTGTGACGCGCCCGATGGGCGCATCCTTCGGCGATCTCCTGTCGCAACCGATCGGAAATGGCGGCTTGGGACTTGGCACCGTGATCACGAGCGCGGTGTTCCTGACCGTTATTGCCAGCGTGATAGTCTATATGACGCTCAGCCACGAGGGCGAGGAGGCCGTTCCGGTCAAGCGGCGCGTTTGACGACGCGCCGGCATTGTAGGATCGTACCTGATCGCGAGGCGGCGGGCTCATGCGATGGGAGATGCAGGCGATGCGTGTTCTTGTAATCGAGGACGACGCCGAGACGGGGTCCTATCTCAGGCGGGGCTTGCGGGAACAGGGTCACGTGGTGGACATCGCGACAAATGGTCGTGACGGTTTGTTCATGGCGACCAGCGAGGCCTACGATATCCTGATCGTCGACCGGATGCTTCCCCATCTCGACGGCCTCTCGGTGGTCAAGACGGCCCGTGCGACGGGACTCAAGACCCCAGTGCTCTTTCTGACAACGATGTCTGGCGTCGGTGATCGCGTCGAAGGCCTCGAGGCCGGCGCGGACGACTACCTCGTCAAGCCGTTCGCGTTTGCCGAGCTGTCGGCCCGGATCAATGCCCTGGCCCGACGGCCGCCAATGGCCCAAGTCGAGACCGTGTTGAAAGTCGCGGACCTGGAGATAGACCTGATCAGCCGAGAAGTGCGCCGCGCCGGTCTGGACATCGACTTACAACCCCGCGAATTCCGTCTGCTGGAGTATTTGATGCGCAATGCCGGTCGGGTCGTAACGCGCACGATGCTCTTAGAGAGTGTCTGGGATTTCCATTTCGATCCAAAAACGAACATCGTAGAAACTCACATTAGCCGGCTGCGGTCAAAAATCGATCGCGGTTTCGACACTGAGCTGATCGAGACGGTTCGCGGTTCAGGATACATTCTCCGTGCCCGCCCCTAGACTTTTTAGAAGCACGGGGTTCCGCTTCGCTCTGCTTCACACGGTCGTCTTCGTACTGTCCGTCTCCGTCATCGCCTGGGTTGCCGAAATCACGGTGACGTCCGCTCTTGAGCATCAGGCGCGGGACCGCATGGACGCGGAGTCTTCGTCGATGCTGGCCGAATATCGGCGCCACGGCATGGAGGGCTTGCGCTCTACGATCGAGGAGCGATCTTCGGCCGCCAAGCGGCGTCTGCAGTATGCCATTGTCAATGCCGAAGGCCACGTCCTGATCGGTGAAAGCTATCTGGCTGAATTTGCCGCAACGTCGACCGCACGACCGAAGATCGTGCCTCGGTCCAATGGCGAAGACGCAACCGACCAAATCCTGGTGGGCTCGACTGCATTGGCAAACGGCTTGACGCTCGTCGTTGCCGACAATCTCGAAAGCGTCGAGGACGTCGAAGATGTGGTCTTGAATGGGTTTTTCATCGCGCTCGGCCTTGCACTCGTACTCGGTCTGGCGGCTGGGACCCTCTTCACCCGCTCGCTGCTCAAGCGGGTTGACCACGTCAGCCGGACTGCGGAAGCAATCATTGCCGGCGACTTGTCTCAGCGCATCGCCCTGACGGGCTCGGGCGACGACTTCGATCGGCTTTCCGCGACCTTGAACACGATGCTCGATCGCATCGCGGATTTGCTTGAGAGCCTGCGACAGGTCTCCAGCGATATTGCCCACGATCTCCGGACACCGCTCACTCACCTGCGCCAGCGCCTCGAGTCCGCCAAAGCGCGGGCGTGCTCGCCAGTCGATTATCAACGTGCCATCGATCAGGCCATCGAGAACGCAGACCAGCTCCTCGAGACATTTTCGGCACTCTTGAGAATCGCGCAAATCGAGGCCGGGGCTCGACGCGCGTCGTTCCGTTTGGTCGATCTGGAGGAGGTCATGCGGACGGTTGCGGATGCTTACGAGCCGACAATCGAGGACGGCGGCCGAGCTTTGGAGCTGCAACTTGCCGACGAGCTTCCGATCCATGGCGACCGCGAGCTTCTGATCCAACTCTTTTCCAACCTGATGGAAAACGCGCTGCGGCATACACCGACGAAGACGCGCATCGTCTTGCGCGGATTTCACTCGCGCGGCACAGTCATCGCGGAGGTCAGCGACGACGGTCCCGGCATCCCGGAACCCGAGCGAGATCGCGTGTTCCGGCGATTTTACCGCCTGGAGCGGAGCCGCACCACGGCGGGAAACGGCCTTGGACTTAGTCTGGTTGCTGCCGTTACCGATCTCCATCAAGCCGTGATCGAACTGTCCGACAGCAAACCAGGTCTCAAGATCACGCTGCGATTTCCGGATGCGAGCTCTGGAACGGGTGCCGGACGCGAGAACGGCTTGGCCGTATCTTGCGTCTCTCACAGTGAATAAGCGAGGTCGACGCGCCTGACGCGACCTTCGGCCAAATTGCGAAGGAGGCTGGCGAAAAGTCGCCGGTCGAGCTAGTACTACTTTGGTAGAATCTATTTGCGCCAGTGTTTTTCAAAGATTTGTTTTCGGCAGTATGGACACCGTTGAGACGGCGGCCGAAGGATAAGATCGACGATGGCGTGACGTACGGCGGGCATGGTTGGCTGAGGCGGAGGTCCGTTGATTCTTTTTTTCCGCCCCGCGTATGCGAGGCGGCGATGTTGCAGGAAGGCGTAGGCGATCATTGTCATCAGGGCATGGCGATGAAGACCCTGCCATGATCGCCCCTCGAAGTGATCAAGTCCAAGTTCCTCCTTCAACTGCTGATGCGCCTGCTCACAAATCCATCTAGCCTTGATGGTGGCGGCCAGTGTGCGCAGATCCGTCGCCGCAGGGAGATTGGTAAGATCGTATTTCTTCTCCCCTGAGGCACGTTGCTCGCCAATGAGCGAAGCTTCGTCGCCCGGGAGATGCTCTCAACCGACCTTTCGTCCCGCTGCGCCAACTCACGGCTTTCCATTTGGCGCTGGCCAGCATTTGTTCTGCCGCAGTCGACAGGATATCTGGCACGTGGTGCTTTCGTGGTTTCCCGCGGACTTTGGTAATCGGCCAAATGAGCTTCACATCGACCGGATACACCTTCAGGTGCCGAGGGATGCCGACAGCCCAGGCCAGCCCGCGCTCTGTTAGCCCTTGTCGAAACGGTGCGCTGAGTCCTTATCCTGCATCCGCCAGCACACATCCAAAGCGCACGTTGGCTGCCATCGCGCGGTCAATCTCGGCCAAAGCAATTTCCGGCTGGGACTGTGTCGTTCGATGTTCGACTGGCACGCGAGCGCGCTTCAAACGAGACACGTCGCTTGTCTAACTGTCAGGCAAAAAGAGACGTAGCGCCACCATCACTGGCACTTCGCCGCGCGCAAGCGTCAAAGACACCAGCGTTTGGCAATTTGCCGTTTTGCCGAGAGCCGACGCGTATTGAGCCGCAACACCAACCGAGCGGTCGCCCTTCTTCGGCAGTGAGGTGTCATCAATAACCAGCACCGCATCCTTGCCGCCGACAAGTCGGTCCGCCTGGTTGAGCAGCTCTGTCTCCAGCGGCGTCGCGTCCCAGACACCGTCCGCAATGAAATGGTGCAACTGATCGTAGTTGCCCGTGGCAAGGCGTTCTGCCATCGGCGGAACGCTCTTGCGATCGCCAGGACCGATCAGTCCCGCAACGTAAAGGGGACACATCCGCTGCCGGGTCTTATGACCCAACCGGTCCAAGAACGGCATGAGCCAGCGTTCGAGTTCGTCTTCCCATTCCGCCATGGTCAGCCGTCCAAGAGCCGACCACCCATGAATCATTGAAAAATCGATTCGGGAATCCTAATAAAAAGCCCAGATCTAACATTCTGCCAAGTAGTGCTAGGCCCCAGCCGAAGGTCGGTTCACCGAAGGACATGGAACATGCGCCGACGTTCGGACAAGTTCACACTGGTCCTACCTCGCGCCTTGTGCGCCGCTGGAGCGGTCCTGTTCGCAATCCTATCGTTTCGGCAGGACCGTCGGATGATTTCAGGTCGAGCGGGTTCGGGTAACTCGAGCGAGGAATTTTTCATGCCAGCACCGGAAACCGGCCGATCGCTCAAAGTAGCCTTGGCGCGGTCGCAAACGTCCGGAACGCCTCTCTCGTTCAGAGCACGACCACCATTCCTGCGCGCAAGTCGCTACGATTCGGGCTGCGGTATCTCATCGAGGGCGCTCCCGCCGGCGCGCGCGTGGAGCTCAGGCTTGTCACTGTCTTTCCGGAGTCGGGATTGCTCGATCCGGCTTCGGGGGTTCGGCACTACGAAAGCGAGTATACCATTCGCGGCACGATCGGCGCTCAGGCCTACCGCGAGTTCATGTTTGACCACACGTGGGAGATCGTAGCCGGTGAGTGGGTCTTCGAATTTTGGCAAGACGGTCGAAAGGTCGGAAGCGAGACGTTTTGCGTGTTGGACGCGGATTCCGCGCCGCATCGGTCGGACCCGTCGAAGGCAAATTGCGGCTTCTTGATCGGACGAATGGAATTCTGGAGAGGGGCCGTTGCGGTAGGTCCGGAAAGTGGCTCATGAGAGGTCGCGCGCCTTCGTTCACGGCGATGATTCCAATACCGTCTATGGCGGCCTACATCGCTCCGCAGCGGCCGCGTGAAGGCCGAATTCGCAGCGCCGCGAACGTGAGCTGTGGCCCCGCTGCCGCCGGTCGACCCGGTGCGACGCGCAATCGCGAGGCCGGACCGGATCCCCAGGGAGGCTTCGTGAACTAATGCATCGTTCCACTTCAATGAGGATTGCTGCCCAATGCCCAAGCGACGATTTGCTCGCCGGATCGGCCGGTCTGGCTGGGC
Source organism: Bradyrhizobium sp. I71 (assembly GCF_022354745.1). NCBI lineage: Bacteria > Pseudomonadati > Pseudomonadota > Alphaproteobacteria > Hyphomicrobiales > Nitrobacteraceae > Bradyrhizobium > Bradyrhizobium sp. I71. Next base: position 3,900,339 of record NZ_CP059398.1, on the reverse strand, counting down.
GGCTTCTCCGCATTCCGTGGATGAATCTGGAGGCGATGGAGCTCAGTCGCTGAAGTCGGGGCTTCGAATGCTACCGGTACGCTCGGCAATGAACCGGGAAAGGAACTCTGCCGCGTTCTGCGGCCAGAACTCGTATCCCACCTTGGTCAGAAGCTGGAGATGGGCGCGTTCATCCTCACGTCCGACCCAAAGCTCATGAAAGGCCGCAACGAGATCGGCGTCTGCGATATCGATCGTGCCGATCAACATCTTGAAACGGATTGCCGCTTCGCGGCTTCGAATGTCGCTGCCGTCGATCAGCATCTCGGCATTGCGCCGGATCGCGGCATTCTCGAAGATTTCCTTCAAGACCGCGCGAATATGGCTGACGTCCGATCCCGTGCCCACTCGGCCAACTATCCCGGCCATCTCGTTTCCAGCCCTTTCGATCCGGCAATTGAGCCAACCGGCATCAGGGAATGTCATTGCGCCTTGGGCGAACATCAAACGGGCGATCCTGCCTCGTGTCAAGGAACCGCTTCGCCCGTGTCGTTTACACCGCTGCTCGCGCGCGACGGTCGTCAGGCGACGCGATGGCGCGGGCATACAAGCAGCTTTATACAGACGCTGAGCTCGGCGAAAAATTACAGCGAGTGGCATAGCTGATCACCGAAGTCCGCCCTTGGAGACATATGGATCGCACACCCCGGCGGCGACATGATATCGGAATTGCGGTCGCTTGCGGTTCACCGACGCCCTATGCGGTGCAAGCTCGGCGACCCGACACTATCGACCGAAAAGGCGAATGCCACGAACATCTCCGGCGGCGAGCCGATGCTCCGACGCGCCGACTTCAAGCGACAGTTCTCCCATTCGGTGCGAGCGTTCCGCGGGAGCGCCCCGCGACCCGACACGTTTCGCCGTTCCTGACCGCGGTGCGTTTCCGGATCGTATGACTGTTTGGCTTTATCTCATCGGAGCTGGCGCCGGACTCGCGCCTCTCGATGCTAATACGTCGGCCGCTTGTCGTGGCGAGGCGATCTTTTCGGGAGTCCCCGGGTGGGCGATGGCCGCCGCCGCAGGCTCCTCCCTGCGCCTACACATTCAACGCCGATTGAGGCCGTTCTTCGGTCCATACCCGTTGCTGATGATGGTCACTTGGGCGGATAAGATCGGCTTAATCAAAGGAAATGGAGAAGCGCTCGCGCTCCTCGAAAGGCTGCGTCGAGCGGCGATCGAGGGAGAACTCGAGTTCTATGGACAACTGGTTACGACGACGGGCGTGGAGCGCGAATTGACCAAAGTGCCTCCCGGCCACCTCCAGGTGTGCGCGATAGGTCTGGGCACCTCGCGTGCGCAGGGAGGAACGAGGAGGTAATCACCTACGATCCGAAGCGACCGGCTTCAAAGGCCTCGCGGCAGGTCGGTCACTTCCGCAATCTCCATGTGAGCAGGAGCGTGCTGGGGATCATCCGGCGGATCTGGGAAGACGCGCACGGGTGAGTCGGCCGCCGACAGGGACCGGCGCGCTGGCCGGCGAAGTGACGAACCGGAAAATGGTCCGGTTACGATCGCGTCGAGGGCGGCGTCCATGCCGAACGAGGGAACCGGTCTTTCGCGAACGATCCGGCAGCCCCCCGCGCGACGTCAACGCGACGGCGGTGGAAAGCGTTTACCACCCGGAGGAATCCGGTTGAGCCGGGTTGCCGGTACACGCAACGCACCGCGGTAGTAGTCCGGAAACGCTGATTTCCATCGCGAATTTCATGGGAGGTTCGACGAGATTGGTCTTCTGCAGCTGCCGAATTACCGCATTTATCTCAAGCTTATGATCGATGGAACGCCGTCAACGCCGTCACGCTTGATCCGCACGCCTATCAGACGCCGCCTATTTTTGCTAGTTGCGGAGATGGGTATGGATTTGGCGTTCGGTTGGAAGCGGTGGCTTGCCAATCGTCGCGCACAGCTCTGGATCGTGCCCCGTTGCGTGGTGTAGCTGGCGGCGGGAGACCGCGTTCACCGGCAAGAGCCGGGCAGGTCAGCTGGCGATCGCCGGAAGGCTGACGGTGGGATCATCGCTCAACGGCGCGATGGTTTCCAGCGTCATGTAGCGGGCGCGCTGGACGGCCCATTCATCGTTTTGCTCGAGCAGGATCGCGCCGATGAGGCGAACGATGGCATCTTCATTGGGGAAGATGCCGACGACCTCGGTCCGGCGCTTAATCTCGCCGTTCAGGCGTTCGATCGGATTGGTCGAGTGCAGCTTGGTCCGGTGCTGCGGCGGGAACGTCATGTAGGCCAGCACATCGGTCTCGGCCTCGTCCAGGAAGCCGGCAAGCTTGGGCAGCTTGGGACGGAGCTGGTCAGCGACCTTGCGCCACTGCGTGCGAGCGGCCTCGGCATCGTCCTGGGCGAACGCGGTGGCGATGAAGGCGGAGACGACGCGCCGGCCGCTCTTGCCGGCATGGGCCAGTGCGTTGCGCATGAAGTGGACGCGGCACCGCTGCCAACTGGCATTGAGCACCTTGGCGACGGTGGCCTTGATGCCCTCATGGGCATCGGAGACGACCAACTTGACACCACGCAAGCCGCGGCGGGCGCGCTTGCGCAGGAACGCCGTCCAGAACGTCTCGGCCTCGGACGGGCCAATGTCCATGCCGAGAACTTCGCGCCGGCCGTCGCTGTTGACGCCGACCGCGACGATGACTGCGACCGACACGATGCGGCCATTCTGGCGCACCTTCACGTAGGTGGCATCGATCCACAGATACGGCCAGTCACCCTCGATCGGACGGGCGAGGAACGCCTTCACCTTGTCGTCGATCTCCGCACAGAGCCGGCTTACCTGGCTCTTGGAGATGCCACTCATCCCCATCGCCTGCACCAGATCGTCGACCGAGCGGGTCGAAACGCCTTGCACATAGGCTTCCTGGACCACGGCGGTGAGCGCCTTCTCTGCCATCCGGCGCGGCTCCAGGAAACCCGGGAAGCAGGAGCCCTTGCGCAGCTTGGGGATGCGAAGCTCGACGGTGCCGGCCCGGGTCTCCCAGATCCGGTCGCGGTAGCCGTTGCGCTGGGCCAGACGCTCGGGGTTCTTCTCGCCGTAGGCTGCACCGGCCTGGCCTTCGACTTCCAGCTCCATCAGCCGCTGGGCGGCAAAGCCGATCATCTCGCGCAAGAGATCGGCATCAGGGGTCTTCTCCACGAGCGTGCGCAGGTTCATCATATCGTCGGTCATCGGTGGTTCCTCGGTTGCGTTGGCGTGTCGCAACCCGATCCTACCGGAGAACTGCCGGTGACCACCGCAAAGCCGCCCGCCCGCTACGGCGCTATTTGAGGCGCGCGTCCGGGCGGCTTTGCTCTACCGAGCTACACCACCACCGGGGACACGACCCAGCTCTGAGCTGAACCACCATCGCTTGTTTCCATCTCGCGCCCAAACGATGAGCCGTCCGTTGACGACAATCCATTGATCCTATGGCAACACTGACACTTGTGAGTGAGATGCGGAGGAAGGAGGTGGCGATCGAGCCGCATAACATTCTCCCTAGGCCGTTCCAGGAGAGGGCGCCAATAGCCTTGCCAATTTGCCACAATCTCACGCCTCCTTCTTTCACGACCCCAAGACAATATTGCGGTCTGGCGTGTACCTTCTCCGGCCCCCTATTCCGGGTCGGTAGCGAGGTGGAGTTATTCTGCAGCTGCGCGAGCCATGCGCGCAGTAGCTCCGCTTTGCTATCTCGGGCGGTCGGCAGTGAGGAGAAGCGAGACGTCCACCATTGCTCTTTCTACAAGGCTATAAAGCCGGTGAGGCTTTGTGACATTGAGGGATTCGATAGCCTCGATAATCTGCTCATCGCAGAAATCACCGACACCGTGTGTCCTGCCATCTGCATGACGGAAAGATGCGACCACACGGCAAAGATAGAGCCCGACCAGGACCAGGGATACTGCGAAGCGTGTGGCGGTAACACCGTCGTATCAGTGCCCGTGCTCGCTGACCTAATCTAAGAGGCCGGCCATGCAAATCCGAAACTACTACCACTGGGCGGAACGCGGCCGTGAGTGGACCGATCTGTGGTCTGCACAGTGTGACGATGATTGTCCCTACTGCGGGGCCCGCCACATGTCTCCGTACAAAAGCGGGACGCGGATGACGCGGAGGAGAGCGATGACGAATTGGATCGCTCTTCTCATTACGCCTTCATAAGCGCATTCTGCGGCGGCAAGGTGATGCTGCCGATGGTGGGGGTGCGGAACTGCCTGACTGCGTGAAGGCACAGCCGCTGCTTTTGGTGACGAGCTTCTCGGAATTTTCCGCCGAGAATGACTCGCATGGCGAGCACGACTTAGGCCGCTTTAGCTTGGTGGGCCGCACGTTCTTCTGGAAGATAGACTATTTCGATAAGGGCATGCGCACGACTCCGAATACCCGAGCGATCCCGAACGGACGCTGCGTGTGCTCACGTTGATGCTCGCCAGGGGGTACTGAATAGAGCAAGAAGTGACCGCCTCCCATCTAGACGCAAGGGGCCAATGCTCCAGCAGGAGGAGCACCATTGTGGGGACCATCGGATGGCCTGCCAGAACCTACGGGTTCGGCGCCCGATCAGGGCGGATTTTCCCTGGACATTCTTGTCCACCAACCCTTGCTTCAACGCGAGGGTCTTCTTTCTCGATCGAGATGACCCCTTCCAATTCAATGGCAGGGGAAGGCGCATTTAATCATACTGCTGACATTGCATCACTTTAGTCATTGAAATATCTTCAAAGAATCGGCCAGTGCAGCCGTGATAGGGTAACGGGCACCGGCGGCTTGGTCGAGCTGCCTCCCTTGAACCTTACAATGACTTAGACCATTCGACATGACTCAGATCCGGTTCTGCAAATCCTCAGACGGCGTCCGTATCGCTTATACTCAGGGCGGCCAAGGTCCGGCGATGATCGAGGTAGCGACTTGGCTCAATCATGTGGAATACGATTGGAAGAGCCCAATCTGGAATGCGCGGCTTGCCGAGCTGACAAGGAACTACACGCTTACGCGCTATGATGGTCGCGGCTGCGGACTCTCCGAACAAAATCCCCCGCACCTGACATTCGATGATCTTGTTGCCGACCTCGAGGCGGTCGTCAACGCGTCAGGGCTGAAGCGATTCATTCTCCTCGGCTGCTGCCAGGGAGCGCCGGTGGCGATGGCTTACGCGGCACGTCATCCGGAGCGCGTGAGCCACTTGGTTCTTTATGGCGCCTATGCACGCGGAAAGCTCACTCACAATCCATTGCCGCAGGACGTCGATGAAGCCGAGACGATGCTCAAGCTGGTCGAACTCGGGTGGGGGCGTGACAATCCGGCGTTCCGCCAGGTGTTTTCTGCCCTCCTGATACCCGACAGCAGGCCGGAGCAATACAGCTGGTTCATGGATATGCAGCGCATGACGATCTCGCCACAAAACGTGGTGCATCTGATGCGGACGCATAACCGCATCGATGTTAGCGACATGCTGTCCGATATCCGCAGTCCGACGCTTGTCATGCACGCGCGCAATGACAGGCGAGTGCCGTTCGCCGACGGCCATATGGTCGCCCATTCAATCCCGAATGCCGAATTCGTGCCCTTGGAAAGCAATAACCATCTTCTGCTCGAACATCAGCCTGCGTGGCGTCAGTTTCTTGACGAGACGGCACGATTTGTCCTCGCTGATCGGCGCGCGGAATCCGGAGAAACCCCGTTTCTCGAGCTGACTGCACGCGAACGCCAGGTGCTCGACCTGATCGCGCGCGGTCTAGGCAATTTGCAGATCGCTAAGTCGTTGACGCTGAGCGAGAAAACCGTCCGCAATCACATCAACAGCATTTTCGGCAAGCTCGGCACGCTAAACCGCGCGCAGGCGATCGTCCGTGCGCGCGAGGCGGGGCTTGGATCTCGGGGCGTCTCCAGGGACTGACCGAATCTGGGTCCTGGGCCCCAGACCTTTCATTGATCTCGTCTAAATTGTGCAGCCGTCTGGGTCCGGCGGCTCATGACGAATGTTCAGTATTCTTGATGATGTGGCAACCTGGAGCGATCGCGCCACCAGCCAAGTTTGGAAGGAGAAAGCAATGAGCGTGACAATAACCGCATCTGCTGGATCTGCTTCGGTCCAAGGGGACTTGTGGGGCGCGCGTGCGCGTGACTATGCCGAGGTACAAGAGCCGACCTTCCTTCCCCTTTATGAGAGCGTGCTGGCGCGTCCGGAAGTCGCGAAGGCTGGGTCAATCCTCGATATTGGGTGTGGAGCTGGGCTCGCAGCGCAGGTTTTCTCAAGAGCAATCGGCCGTGTTGCAGGCGTCGATGCTACTGCGCCCTTCATCGAGATTGCGCGGCGTCGCGTCCCCGGTGGAGAGTTCCACGTCGCCGAAATGGAAGCCCTCCCCTACGAGGACGGCTCTTTCGACGTCGTGACAGGCTTCAACGCATTTCAGTATGCCGCTTCGCCGGTGAACGCACTGCGTGAAGCGCGACGCGTCGTGAAGGCCAACGGCATCATCATCATCGCAGTCTGGGGCTTGCCGGAAACCTGCGAGGCTGCCGGGCACCTGAAGGCATTGGGATCGCTGATGCCGCCACCGCCTCCCGGCGCTCCAGGTCCGTTTGCGCTCTCGGACGAAAGCAAGCTCAAAACGCTCGCGAGCGAAGCGGGCCTGACACCGGGCGTAGTCGTGGATGTCTCATGTCCCTGGATTTATGCCGATTTGGAGACGGCGCTCAGGGGCATGCTATCCGCGGGACCAGCCGAGCGCGCGGTTCGGGCCTCGAGCTTTGAATGTGCCCGCGAAGGAGTCGCCGCTGCGATCGAGCGCTACCGCACTGCGTCCAGCGGCTATCGTCTGAACAACACGTTCCGATACCTAGTCGCTCGCTCATAGAGACGCGACTCAATGTCCGACATCGATTTGCCCCCGACGCGTTACGCGCTTTCAGGTGAGGTCAGTATTGCCTACCAGGTGATAGGCAACGGAGCGATCGACATCATCATGGTCCCGGGCCTGTTTTCGCACGTCGAGTTTATGCATGAGCTCCCAGGCTACACGGCGTTCTTGCGGCGGCTATCCCGATTCGCCCGGATTGTGAGCTTCGACAAACGAGGCCAGGGGTTGTCGGACAGAATATCCGGCGCGCCCTCACTCGAGCAACGCATGGACGATGTCCGCGCCGTCATGGACGAGATTGGATCCCGCTGCGCCATTATTTTCGGCTTCTCTGAGGGTTGTCCAATGAGCATTATGTTCGCGGCAACCTATCCCGACAGGGTCTCGCACCTTATTCTCGTGGGAGGGTTTTCCCGCGCTGCGGATCGGATGTCTGACGACTTGTGGCAGCCTCGTTTGGAACAGATCATCAAGTCGTTCGGTAGCGGAGCCATGATCAAAACGGTCATCCCGAGTCAATTGCACAGCGCCGCCGCCGTTAGCCAGTTCGCTAAGCTAGAGCGGTTATCCAGCAGTCCCGGCGCGTTGCGGACGCTCTTGGCACTCAACCGGCAGATCGACGTCTCCTCGATCCTCCCCACACTGCAGATCCCCACTTTAGTGGTGCACCGCAAAACAGATGCTCAGGTCCCCGTCGCCCTGGGTCGGAAACTGGGTCAGAAAATTCCCGGGGCAAAGTACGTCGAATATGCCGAGGGCGATCACTGTTACTGGCTCGGTGAAGTTGAGGCGCTCTATGGAGACATTGAGGAGTTTGTTACCGGCCGACGGGAAGCTGCATCAATGGACCTGGAGCGAGTATTGGCGACCGTGCTTTTCACGGACATCGTCGGTTCGACCCGGAGTGCCGCCGAGATGGGCGACCAGACGTGGCGTCGATTGCTGGATAGTCACGATGAATTGGCGAAGCAGATGGTCGCAAAGCATCGCGGCACTTTGATCAAGAACACTGGCGATGGTATTCTCGCGACATTCGACGGACCTGGTCGGGCAGTTCGATGCGCGATTTCCGTCGCTTCCGCTTCAAAGAAGATCGGTTTAACATTGCGCGCCGGCCTTCACACCGGCGAGATCGAAATCAGAGGGCGGGATGTCGGCGGTATTGCCGTGCACGTCGCGGCTCGCGTCATGGCCAATTCCAAAGCCGATGAGGTACTTGTTTCAAGGGTCGTGACCGATCTCGTGGCTGGATCAGGTTTGAAATTCTCCGATCGCGGATCGCACGAGCTTAAGGGCCTTCCGGACCGATGGGATCTCTTTGCTGCAAGCATCTAGTTTCTGGTCCACGACGTCATCTGTTGCGGTTGCACAAGAGTGGTCGTTATCGGAGCGAAGCGCACGTGGCCGAAGTTTTATCAGTGTGCGCCCTAATAGCCTTCGGCCTCCCCTATCTGAACGGCCGCGACATTCGGAAGCTGCCCCACCTCGAGCGAAAGGCCGAGCTCAAGAAGATCATCGCGGGAACGGACGACGTACAATATAGCGAAAGCTTCGAGAGCGAAGGACAGCTTTAGCGACTTCACCATCTTCTCCACGGTCGTCTTGTACTTTTAAATGATCCGATCCGAGATGAGCGTCGTAGCGCTCCTATCCCGGTAGATCTCGAAGACTTCTGGCGCTGCCGTTGGCCGTCGGTGTGTCATCGTTCTGGATGCACCCGCGACCCTTCGCAATCCTACATACCCGAAACTTCCTCAATCACGCTCCGGATAGTCTTTCCCGAGCGATCACAGCGCCATACTCTTTGCGATGGGTTTGGCCTCTGGGTGTCCGCCTCAACGCCGGCACGTCGTGCCGGGGCCCTAGCCGCCGCCCTCGGGCTCTGCGTAGGCTGGGCCCGGGTCTACCTCGCCGCCCATTTCCCTTTGGACATTGTCGGCCGATAGACGCCCCGGGTCCTTATAACCCGGTACTTTTTGCGGTGATAGTCGATGAAGAGTCGCAGACAGTCGCCCGTACACTCGATAAGTTCGCCAATTACGATTGGGACTTGATCTCCGGGACCGCGGGAAAGCTGGCGCTGGCAATTAGCCCGTGCTCGCCGGGCGGCCTCGTGTTCTCGAGGCGGATCGAACCGTGACACCGTTCGGCTACGCGACGCACAATCGAAAGGCCGAGGCCGGTTCCATCACCTCGCGAGCGACTTCCAAGGCGGTAGCGCCAACGTTTTTGTTGTCACCGCAGTCAATGAGGAAGAAGAGCAAGCCATCGTGGCGCGGTTTCAAGCCGACCGAACGCGCGAATACGACGAGTTCGGCGCGCGCTCCAGCGAATTTCTCGCCGAGATCGAAAAGGAAACTAAGCGCCGGAAGTTTACGTTCGCGGAGCTTGAGGAGATCGAAGACGACTTCGACAAGCTCTCTGCCTGGCTTGCCAAGATCAAGGCGCGCGACTTTTTCCCAGGCGCGCGGATGGAGCAGCCGGACGAAATACTTAAGACCTGTGACACCGCCCTGCGGACATTCGCCGATGAGGTCTATGCGCAAGAAGGCATCGTAGACACGAATGACGGCGGCACTGGCCCGCTGGATCCCGACACTCCAAACTCCTCGAAGCGAGGGAAATCGCGGAATGGCTGACCACGCTCTGACCGCCTCGACGGCGCTTCGAGCCCTGCCGCGCGGAATCTGGCCGCTCGGATTCGTGTCGCTGTTCATGGATCTCTCATCCGAGATGATCCACGCGCTCCTGCCGGTTTACCTCGTCGCCGTGCTCGGAGCCTCGACACTGACAGTCGGACTCATCGAGGGTGTTGCCGAAGCCACCGCGATGATCACCAAGATTTTTTCGGGCGCACTGTCCGATTGGCTCGGCCGCCGCAAGATGCTGGCCGCCATCGGCTACGGTCTTGCCGCCTTCACCAAGCCAATCTTCCCCCTCGCGACGACGATTGAGTGGATCCTGACTGCCCGTTTCCTTGACCGGGTCGGAAAAGGCGTCCGCGGCGCGCCGCGCGATGCACTGGTGGCGGACCTCGCGCCCGCGGCATTGATGGGAGCGAGCTTCGGCTTAAGACAGTCGCTCGACACAATCGGTGCATTCCTAGGCCCTCTCACCGCAATCGGGCTTATGCACCTCACTGGCGACAATTACGCCGCGGTGTTCTGGATAGCGGTCGTCCCAGCGTTCGCCGCAGTTGGCTTGATGGTGTTCGGGGTGAAGGAGCCGGAACGGGCAATTGGCGCTGTGGCGAAGTTCAAGCCGCACTTCGCCGATGTCTGGCAGCTCCCGCGGCCGTTCTGGGCCGTGGTGGCCGTTGCGGTGGTGCTGACGTTGGCCCGGTTCAGCGAGGCCTTTCTGATTCTACGAGCTCAGAACGTGGGCCTCGCCGTCGGACTCGTACCCATCGTCTTGGTCGTTATGAACTTCGCTTATGCGCTCGCGGCTTACCCTGCCGGGGTGCTCTCTGACCGGTTTGGGCATCAAGCTGTCCTGATCGTCGGCGTCGCCACGCTCGTGGTGGCCGATCTGCTCCTGGCATTGGCGTCATCGATGCCGATCCTTCTGCTTGGCGTCGTGTTTTGGGATCTGCACATGGGCCTCACCCAAGGATTGTTTGCGGCATTGGTGGCAGATACCGCGCCTGCCGATCTGCGCGGAACTGCGTTTGGGGTGTTCAATCTCGCGAGCGGGGGTGCCATGCTCGCCGCCAGCGTGGTCGCGGGAGCACTCTGGGATGTCTACGGCCCCATCGCGACATTCCTGGCCGGAGCGGCGTTTACAACGGTCGCTTTGGTTGGTCTGCTTGGTCTGCGCAAGCAGTTCCGAAAGGATTTCGGACAGCATTCGCTCAAGATAGAGCTATCGAAAAATGGCGATGGAGATGGACGTGGCCGTTAGGCAGCACACAAGCCCTGATGGATCTGCGCGCCGAATCGTTCGAGCCTTGGTTACCCTTGCAGTGGTTGTAGGCCTTGGCGCGCTTGTCGTTTGGGGGGGTTCCTCGCCGGACGAGGCGAGGCAGCGTTGGAGGCTGAACGAGAGCGGCCGCTCAAAGCGCCTCTGCGCGTATCGATCGACGGCGATGGTCAGCCCGTCGTGACCCTGACTGCCGCGACGCGCAAGCTGAGCGGGGTCCTGGTCATCAAGCCAAAAGCGACGCAACACCAGGACCAAATCCGCGTCTACGGAACCGTGCTCGATCTCGACAAGCTGGTCGCGTTGGACAACAGCTACGTGACTGCCGTCGCCCAGCTTCAGAGTGTCCAAGCCAGGATCGCTGCATCGAAGGCTGCGTTGGAGCGCGCGCAGACACTTTCCAAGGACAATATCAGGACCCTGGCGCAGCTACAGACGGCCGAGGCGACGTTCGCCACAGATCAAGCCGGTGTCGCAACGGCAGAGGCCCAGGTCAGAACGCTAAAGGCAACGGCGCTGCAGGAGTGGGGGACGGTCATCGGCAAGGCGCTCGTTGCGGATTCCGGGGATTGCGGCCAGGGATTCCGATTGAACGCGACCATGCATTCCGATCGAAGGCGGCCACCTGTTCCGACGAAGGCGGCCGGGGTGTCGTTGCCGGCATGAGGAGTTGGGTCAGGTTTTCTTGGCTGCGTCAAGATTGGCGCGCTGCGCAGTGATCTTTCGCATGCTGTCTCCCTTGAGTGTGAGGCGGTGAGCATTGTGGACGAGTCGATCCAGGACGGCGTCGGCGATGGTCGGGTCGGCGATGACCTCATGCCAATTTTCGATCGGCACCTGGCTGGTGATGATGGTCGATCCGCGCTGGTGGCGATCGTCGACGACTTCGAGGAGATCGCGACGTTGCTCGCCGGTAAGCGGAGCGAGGCCCCAGTCATCGAGGATGAGCAAATCGACCCTCGATAGCGTTTTGAGGAGCCGCGCGTAGCGTCCGTCGCCGCGGGCGAGCGCAAGAGCTTCGAACAGCCTTGGCAAGCGATGATATAAGACGGATCGATTATCGCGGCATGCCTTGTGGCCGAGCGCGCAGGCGATCCAGCTCTTGCCGACGCCGGTCGGCCCGGCAATGAGCAAATTTTGCTTGCGGCTGATCCAATCGCCATCGACGAGCTTGGCAAAGAAGGCGCGGTCGATGCCGCGCGGAGCGCGCAGATCGACATCTTCGACGATTGCGGTCTGCCGTAGCGAGGCGAACTTCAGGCGCACGATGAGCCTTTTGTTCTCCCGCTCGGTTGCTTCGCGATCGATCATCAGGCCGAGGCGCTGCTCGAAGGTCAGTGCGGTGACGTCCGGTTGGCGTTGCTGATCATCGAAGGCCTTGGCCATGTCGGCGAGCCCGAGAGCGGCGAGACGTTCGTGGGTATGGTTGCTGAGCATAAGGTCTCCTTGTTGCTGGTCAGTGGTAGTAGCCGCGGCCCCGGATCTTGCCGTGCTGGATGGGATCGGCGTCGGGGGCGGTGTCGGGAAGGAAGGCCTTGTCCAGGCCGGTCTTGAGGATCGAGGCGATCGACCGATAGCTCGCTGCGCCGATGCTGATACCACGGCGGCATGCGGCCTAGAGACGCTGCGCCCCATAGGTCCTCTCCATCCGCAGGATGCCGAGACAGGATCGGAAGCCCTGCTCAGGATGGGGCTTTGTCCGCATGATCGCCTCGCACAGCGCGACCGTGGACGGACCGATCTTCTCGGCGGCGGCCAGCAGACGCGCGGGCGTCCAGAAGGCGTATCGGCGATGCGCGCTCGGCATGTGCTCGGGGATCGTGGTGTGGCGGCGCTTCACGCCCGAGCGTGCGTGGCTGGCGATGCGGGTGCCGCGATGGAACACCTCGATAGTGGCTTCGGTGGCCCGCACCTCGACAACCTGGCGGATCATGCGGGATGGCACCGAGTAGAAGTGTCCCTGAACTTCAACATGGTAATCCGGCGCCACACGGGCACGACGCCATTCGGCGTACTGATAGAGCTCGGCCGGCAGCGGCATCAGGGCCGGACGATCGATGGTGTCGAAGAACTCGCGGCGGCTGGCACCGAGCTTGCGCATCAGGCGGGCGTTGAGTTCATCGACCAGGATGCGGATCGCAACGTTCAACTCGGCGAGTGAGAAGAAGCGCCGGTTGCGCAACCGCGCCAAAATCCATCGCTGGACGATGAGAACCGCCGCCTCCACCTTGGCCTTGTCGCGCGGCTTGCGGGGCCGCGCCGGCATAAGGGTGGTGCCGTAATGGGCGGCAAGATCCTGGTAGGTCCGGTTGACGCCTGGCTCGTAGCGGCTCACCACCGTTACCCCGGCCTTCAGATTGTCGCAGACGAGCGCCTTCGGCACCCCACCCAGGAAGGTGAGCGCATCCACATGGGCGCCGATCCAGTCGGGCAGCGCCTCGCTGAACCGGGCTTGGGCAAAGGTGTAATTCGACGCTCCCATGACCGCGACGAAGATCTTGGCGGCGCGCACCTTCCCGGTGAGCCCGTCGAACACCGGCACGGTATCGCCGGCGAAGTCCACGAACAGCTTCTCGCCGGCCGCGTGGGTCTGTCGCATGGTCGCCGTAATCCCGTGGCGCCATTCGACGTAAAGATCGCAGAACCGGCTGTAGCCGTAGCCGTCGGGATGATGGCCGCGGTATTCCTCCCACAGCAGCGCCAGCGTTACGCTGCGGCGGCGCAACTCGGCATGGACATGCCCCCGATCCGGAAGTGGCTTCGATCGCGGCGGGTTGTAGCCGGCCGGCGCAAACAGCTTGCGCTCCAGTGCTGTGTCGTCGAGTTCCTCCGGTATCGGCCAGGTGATGCCGATCACCGCGGCGCGGCGGACATACTCCGCGATCGCCGTGCGGCCGATCCCGACCGATCGGGAGATCACCCGATCGCTCACCCCACAGGCATACTTCAGGCGTAGAACTTCTCGAATCTTCCGCATCGGCAATCTCTCGGCGGGCATCAGACCTCCCATTGCGTGAACCGCAAAAGGAGGGACCTTGCCCCGTTCAGATTGCCGACAACGCCCCCTGGCTCACCCTATCAACAGGGTGGCCGCCTTCGTTCGGATTGGGCGGCCGCTTTCGATCGGAATCGGTGGCCGCCTTCCGTCGGAATCGGTGGCCGCTTTGCCTCGGATTCCGCACTCGTCGACGGCAGCCCGTTGGTGAGCCGGCTGATCGAACGTCAGACCTTTCTCCTCCAGATCACGCTGCCTCCTGGGGCTTCCGCGTCGCCGCACCGAGCGCGACGGTTCAATTCGGCGCAAGTGCCACACCGCATCAGGTCGAGTTCCTCTCGCCCGCCACGCAAACGGACCCGAAAATCCAAGGTCTGAGTTTCTATTACTCGGCCGATGCCGCAAGCAATCTGCTGCCAGGAATGAACGTTCTTGCATTCCTGCCATCCGGTGCGCCCATCGATGCAATCGAAGTTTCCGCGCTCGGCTGTCGTGTGGTGGACGGGGCGTGCCTGGGTCTATCTGCGCACCGGCGCAGATACATTTACGCGCCTCGAAATTCACACTGACGCACCCATGCCCGAAGGCGCAGCCAAGGATTTCCCCCAACCCATCCCCGAGCTTGTGGCCCAGGGAGCCCAGATGCTGCTGTCCGAGGAGTTCCGGGCGCAAATCCAGGTCGGCGAGGACAACAAATGACGCGGGCCAACGCCGGTCTCGCCGCAAAGCAGTCGGGATTGCAAGCGAATATCATCGGTTTCGCCATCCGCTTCCGCGGCATCGTCCTGGCCTTGGCCTTGGTGCTGCTCGGCTACGGTATCCTCTCGGTCGTCCGCGCGAAATACGATGTCTTTCCGGAATTCGCGCCGCCCCAGGTCGGCATCCAAACCGAGGCCCCCGGACTGACCCCGGAGCAGATCGAGGTCCTTGTGACCCAGCCCATCGAGAACGCCGTTAACGGCGTTCCCGGCGTGCAATCGCTGCGCTCCACATCGATCCAGGGGCTCTCGGTCGTCACGGTTGTTTTCGCGTCCGGAAGTGACATCTACCGAGATCGGCAAGTGGTGGCCGAACGCCTGGCGGTCGCGGCCCAGCAACTCCCCGCGGGGACACAATCCCCGGCGATGACGCCGCTGACCTCCTCGACGAGTACCGTCCTGGTGGCGGGGCTCACCTCCGACAAGCGTTCGCTGATGGATATGCGCACCATCGCCGATTGGACGCTGCGGCTGCGGCTTCTTGCCGTGCCGGGGGTCTCTAACCCTCGACGACGTTCTGGCCGCAGCGAAGAAGGCGACCGGCGTGCGCGGCGCGGGCTTTATCGACACGACCAATCAGCGCATCGTCTTTCAGACGGAGGGGCAGTCGCTCAAGGCGGAAGATGTTGCCCACACTGTCTTGCTGAACCAGGGCGCTTCGAGCGTGCTGCTGGTCGACGTTGCCGACGTGGTCCATGCGCCGGAGCCGCCGATCGGTGGCGCGACGATCATGGGCAAGCCCGGCGTAATCCTGGCGATCTCGGGACAGTACGGCGCCAATACCGTCGAGGTGACGCAGCGTGTCGAAGACGCGCTGGCGGACTTGCGGCCGGTGATCGAGAAGGATGGCGTCATCCTTCACGCCGACCTTTTCCGTCCGGCGAACTTCATCGATACGGCCAACAATAATGTCCGGGAGTCGCTGATCCTCGGCGACATCCTCGTCGTCGGGGTGCTGTTCCTGTTCCTTTTCGATCTGCGTACGGCGGCCATCGCCTGCACGGCGATTCCGCTTTCGCTGCTGGCCGCAGTCATCACCTTGAACGCGCTGGGCGAGAGCCTGAATACCATGACCTTGGGCGGCCTCGCGATCGCCATCGGCGAAGTTGTCGATGACGCGGTGATCGGCGTTGAAAACATCGTCCGACGTTTGCGCGAGAACAGGCGTTTGCCCAATCCGCGGTCCGCAGCCCGCGTCGTGCTCAACGCCTCGCTCGAAGTGCGCGGAGCCGTGATTTACGCTACCCTCGCGGTGGTTCTTGTTTTCTTGCCCGTGCTGACGTTGCCGGGTCTCGCCGGCCGGTTCTTTGCGCCTCTCGGCGCCGCTTACATTTTCGCGATCCTGGCATCGCTTGTCGTCGCGCTTTCCGTGACGCCGGCGCTCTCGATGCTGTTGCTCGCGGGTCGCGGACGACAAGACGAAGGCGCGGGAGCGGCTAGAGAGCCGCCCGTCGTTCGCTGGACACGCGGCCGCTATGAGCGAATTTTGCGGAACATCGCGGTCCATCCACGGACTGCGATCACCGCCGCTATGGCCTTTACTTTGGCCGGCTGTGCCGCCCTCCCGTTCTTCGGAAGCGCCTTCCTTCCTGAGCTCAAGGAAGGACATTTCATCCTGCACATGTCGGCCGTGCCGGGCACTTCGATCGCGGAATCGGAGCGCCTTGGCGCGCTCGTCACCAAGGCTTTGGCTGCCCTGCCAGTGGTGCGCTCGATCTCCCAGCGGATCGGCCGGGCGGAGAAAGCGGACGACACCTGGGGTACGCATTACAGCGAGTTCGAGGTCGACCTCAAGCCTGGGCTATCCGGTGACGAAGCGGAAGGCGCTCAGGCCGACGTGCGCAAGGCCCTCGTCGGATTCCCGGGCGTAAACTTCGCCGTCAAGCCGTTCCTGACGGAGCGGGTCGAGGAATCGCTATCGGGCTACACGGCCGCCGTTATCATCAACATCTTTGGCGACGATCTCAACACGCTCGATCGCACGGCGCGCGACGTAGCGCGCACCGTCGGCGGGATCCAAGGCGCGACGGAAGTGCAGCTGCAATCGCCGCCTGGCATGCCGCAACTCACCATTAGGCTCCGGAAAAAGGTTGTAGAGCGCTGGGGCTTCGACGCGGTGGACGTTCTTGACCTAGTGCGCACCGCCTATCAAGGCGATGTCGTCGGTCAGAGCTATGACGGGAACCGGGTTTTCAACGTCATCACAGTGCTCGACGCCGCGAGCCGCAATAACATCGCGAAAGTTGGGGACCTCGCCCTGCGGGCGCCGAGCGGCAGCTTTGTACTCCTGAAGCAAATTGCGGATGTATACGAAACCGCCGGCCGATATCAGGTTTCTCATCTCGGCGGCCGGCGCGTTCAGACAGTGACGGCGAACGTTGCCGGCCGCGACGTCGCGTCATTCGTGCAGGAAGCTCAGGCAGCGGTTGCAACCCATGTCGAACGCCCGAGTGGGGTCTACGTCGAGTTCACCGGCACAGCGCAAGCGCAGGCACAATCCCGGCGGGACCTGCTGATCCATTCGTCGATCGCCGCCGTCGGCATCGTTATGCTCCTGTCGATCGTGACGCGGAACTGGCGAAACCTGCTGCTCGTCCTTGTCAATCTGCCCTTCGCCCTCGTCGGCGGCGTGCTCGCTGTATTTGCAACCGGAGGCGTGCTCTCGCTCGGTTCAATGGTCGGCTTCGTGACACTGTTCGGAATCACGTTGCGCAACTCGATCATGATGATATCGCACTATGAACGCTTGGTCGAAATTGATGGCATGCCCTGGGATCTTGAAGCTGCAATCAAAGGCGCCGGCGACCGACTGACGCCCATCCTGATGACCTCGCTCGTCACCGCGCTTGGGCTCCTGCCTCTCGCGATCGGAATGGGAGATCCCGGCCGTGAGATCGAGGGCCCCATGGCGCTCGTCATTCTCGGTGGTCTGCTGACCTCGATGGCTCTGAATTTGCTCATTCTGCCTGCGTTGGCGTTGCGCTTCGGACGGTTCGAGGCCGCCGTCAATGAGCTCGGCGAAAATCCTCCAGAGGTGGCCAATGCCTATTCGACCGGCGAATGACCGCCCGGTTGGTCGTCTTGGTCGGCCTTTCCGGAAGCGGGAAGTAGACGATCCTTTCCTGCGTTGCTGGCCTCGACGAGCTTGACGCCGGCCATGTCGAGATCATGGGCCAGCGCCTGTCGCGCCGACCCGAACCGGAAGACCTATTCCGTTGCAGCAGGAAGTCGCCGGGTGCCCCGGTCTGCATCCGGAGCGCCATCTGCAGCACTGCGCAAACGACCATGATGCAGACGGAGATGCAGTACCGGGCAACACCAGGGAGGCGGTGCTCAAGCACCAGCGGGGACAGCCTGTTAATGGAAACTCAAACTACCCGCTGGGGACCGCCGTTCCCGCCGCCGCTCGGGATCTGGGGAACAAGATCGAGAATAGGAGTCTTAAGACGTAAAGCCGAATTGGAGACGGCAGCGGCTGATACCGGGACCGCCAGATTGGCTGGAAAGCGAGCGCGGTCCTCATGAAATGGATGCTTGTCGTTCTGGTCGGCGGCGTGACGCCGGTCAACACCGATCTGGTGTTCGAGAAATTCGCGGACTGCCTATCCGCCGAGGAGCAGATGCGGAGGCATTACGCGGACGCTTTCGAGGCTTGGGATAGATCGGCGGCACTCAATTTCGAACGACGACGGGATTATTCCAAGGCACGCGACATCCAAGCCAAACGGCTACTGAGCAACATCGGGACTTGCATTCCGCACAGTGGCGATCCGCTTCTCGGCACGCCTCTGCAGCAGCCAAATCCTCAACCCACTGCGCAGAGGAGACTGGCATTTGCCGCCTAGGTCTCGCTGGCACGAACGCGGCCAAGCTGACGCAAGTCTCCATCGGGAGAGGCGGCATTTCTGTTTTACCACCTCTCAGAGGGGAGCAGGTCTCAGAGGGGAGCAGGTCGCCGCGAGTAGCAATCAATGGTGCATCGCGGCGAGATCGCCGACCATCTTGCCCGTCGTGCTGTTGACGATGTGCAGCGACATGCAGGCCGGGCATGGCACCGCCGCATAGGTATATTCGGGTTTTCTGCACTCAAGCGCTTCGTCGTCCAGGGAAAGCTGGACGTTCATTCGCGTGCGCGGACAGTTGAACAGGATCTGGCGCCGCATGACCCCACCATGCACCTTGCCCGCTGCCGGCGAAATTGCGGATGACTACCTAGGGCGCTCCCCGAAAGTTGAGGTGGGTCAAAGCGAACCCAACGACTGATCCAGAATTGACCTGCATCGGGCACTTCGGCCCCGATAGCGTGGCGAGGCGGAGCCCGGACTCCTGGGCACTCCGGGTCCCGTCTCTCGGCCGCCGCAGACCGTTACTTTTCCGGAGGCCTCAGCGGGCTGTCGGCCCAATTGCGGGCGGTCGGGTTGTGCAACGGGTCTTGCTCGCAAACGGTGCAGACGTAGCGCAGCCGTCCCTCGGCAAGATCGTCGGTCACGGCCGCCATCGGCTTGCCGCACGTCGGGCACGCCTTCCGGATGGGATAGAGCACTGCCACTGGATTTCCCCCTGCCGCTTGGATCGTAATCCCGCTCTTGGCGTGTACGCAAGCGCATCCATCAGGCTTGACGTGGGTGCCGCAAGCCGTTGAGATTAGGCTTTCAGTGAATGTTGCGGGGGTGCGTCATGGAAGAGTTCTACAGAGGCTTTGCGCAACGGGCGCGCGATCTGGCGGAGGCCGCGGATCCATTTACCAAGCGGCGGCTACTTGACCTGGCTCAGCGGTACGATCTCAGGAGCAGGCCGGGCGCAGCGAGCGGACGGCCCCTTCCAACGCAGCGGGCCACGCCACCGACCGTGCTATTTTCCGGTTCCGGCGAAGCCTGACGCTCCCAACTATGCGGCAGCGCGAAGCCTTCCTCACCGGCCTCGACCACGTTGCTCAGGACATTCGGCCAACGCATGGCGCCAGCGTGTTGATCGCGCGAGCTCCAAGACAAGACTTGGATAATCGCTCCTGCTGACAAAGCCCTGATGCTGTAGGCGATTCCGGACGGAGCGCTCCGCATCGTTGCCCACCGGCAATTTGGTAGAACGGAAGGCAATCGATCAGCTTCCGCGATTCCACCAGGATTGCCTAAGCTTTAGTTCAGATTGTGGTCAGATTTGCTCAGCCGGATGCTGATAACTCTGGCACTGAGCTCACGTGACCGATGCTATGGAATTGCCGGAAGAAGACCTGATGATCTGCGATCGATGCCGCATGCCCATGCAGCATTTGCCGGACCTTCGGAGCATTGGTTGCCATCCGGCAGCGAGTATATTCCGAAGCAGTGCCTGCAATGCCGTCGTCTCACTGCCTTGGTGAACTTGCCACGTGCGATCCGATCGATAGAGGACGGACTGCTCCTCCTGAGACTTTCCCGCCAACCAACAGTTCCGCCAGAAGACACCTGCCATCCGAACTCGGGGTTTTGGTCAATATTGACCAGCCCCGCTGCCACGAGTTGAGGCAGACTGGGTCCATCGCCGCTCCGACAGGCAGTTATCGGCGACGGAGAGATCGGTAATGCTGCCGCCTAACTTCCGGGAAAGCAGATGTCATCTATCCAGCCAAACCCACTGTTCAACCGCGCCGAGTTCGGAATTCACCCGTGTCTCAGGTGCGGCAAGCCTATGCGGCTCGTTTGCATCGAGCCCGACCAGCCTGGTCACGAAGTCCGGATCTTCGAGTGTCCGGAATGCAAAACGACGGGCAAGTTCAAAGCCGTGATCTAGTCGCCGATGGGCAGAGATCGGCTGGTCCCAACGTTCGCTTCGCCAAGGCGCGGAGTCTCGCTCTGATGACGGGACGACGGGTCCATCCGCGCGGCTGGTTTATTGGCACCGCCTTCAGGCGGCCGGCCAAAGTAGACGTCATGAGGACCAAAATCGGCATGGCCGGCAGGACCAACACACCATATGACCCGAGGGATTTTCTCGCCAACGTGGGCGAGGGAAAGACCATCCTTGAACTCGGCAAGGGCGACGTCATTTTCACCCTTGGTGACGAGGCGAATACGATCTTCTACATCCAGAAGGGGCGGGTGAAGGTTGTCGTCGTATCTGAGCAAGGCAAGGAAGCTGTCGTCGGTATCTTGGTGCCGGGCCAATTCTTTGGCGAAGGCTGCATGAACGGTCATTCGCTGCGGATTGCGACAACGACGGCGATTGAGTCCTGCTTGATCACGGCGATCACGAAAAGCGCCATGCTCGCCGCCTTGCGCGATCAGCCTAAGTTCTCCGAATTGTTCATGAGCTACCTGCTCACCCGAAATAGTCGGATCGAAGAGGATTTGATCGACCAGCTCTTCAATTCCAGTGAAAAACGGTTGGCGCGCCTGCTTCTCCTATTGGCGAATTTCGGGAAGGAGGGGAGCCCTCAACTGATCAGCCCCAACATCAGCCAGGAAACATTGGCCGAGATGATCGGAACGACCCGATCCCGCGTCAGCTTTTTTATGAACAAGTTTCGCAAGCTCGGCTTGATCAACTACAACGGAAAGATCGAGGTCAACAGCTCGCTGCTGAACGCCGTCTTGTACGACAAGCCCGAGATCCAACGCGACTGATAAATCGATCAGCGGAAGCGCAAGGAGGCCGCCGCAACAAGACCTGATCGAGACCGGTTGAACTCGTCATCCAAACTACGCTCAAATCCGAATAGCCCTAACGAGTTGGTGCGGCGACGATGAACTTTCCAGTCTTGCTCTTGCCCGTATCTGACCACAAGTGTCCTAATTCGCTGTCGGAACCTAGTTCGTCTGAACCGTTGATCTAGCTCAACGGCCCAATCTTCGTCCCGTCGAACCATCGCGCATGGCTGAGCCCGAGAAACCAAAGCCGGCTGAGGAAGCCAAGCCCTCCCGGGTCGAGGAAGCTCGAAGCGTCATCGAGGAGTACGCGAACGGCCTCCGCGAGATCATCAGAAAGCTGCGCCAGAAGCTGCACTAAGTCGCCTGCCGCTTGCGTGGAGGCGGCAGCCTGGCGGCCGGGTTCCTTCGCTCCTCGCGAGCCGGCCCTGCGGGCGCTTACCCAGGATATCGAAGGCTCGGAGCCGAAGCGTCTCGCCTTGCTCAGACGCCAGGCTGCGAGGCCGGCCGATCAAGTATCCCTGCATCTCGTCGCAACCCTGTTGCCGGAGAAGCGACATCTGGGCGTCGGTCTCGATCCCCTCCGCGAGCACCGGCACCCCTAGGCCGTGGGCAAGGCGGATCACCGCGCGTACGATGGCCAGCGACCGCTCGCTCTGCCCCAGCGAGGCGACGAAGGACCGATCGATCTTGATCCTGTCGAGAGGCAAGACTTCAATGTACGACAAGGAGGAATAGCCAGTACCGAAGGAGTCTGGGCTAAGCGCCTCTTTTCGTCGAGATTTGAGGTTTCCATCCTCATCGGGATAATCTGAATCAGCTTTTGCGTCGCCACCACGTGAGCAAGCGCCCGATCTCGGCGAGCGACCTTGCGGATCGAGTTGCGGACTTTTCCTCGTGCGGGCTGATCGACGGCGCCTCGTCTAGCGCGCGAAGTTGCTGCATTTTCCTTTCTAGGTTAGGAGGCAAATCGGTTTGCTCCCTTAGCACTGTGCGCAGGTGCTCACCGATCTCACGCCTGATTGCATGGCTGTGCGTTTGGTCATCGAGAAGTTTCGCATACTCTCGATCCGCAATCAGGTTGAATTTCGCGACCACAATCTGCCTCGAACCAGGCAGGCACCATCCTATGGAAAATGCGGAGACCGTTGCTTTTTGCTATCTACGCGGACGCTGGTTGCTAGACAGCGGGTCCATCGCTATCGACCTTTGGCTATCCTGCGACGTGCGCTGCTTGTCTAAACAGCGGGCGACGGTCTCACACACCTAATGTCGTCAATGAAAGGGCGTTCCGCTGGCACGGGAGTTTTCTGAGTTTGGGGAAAGCCACGGGGCCGCCGCGATACATAGGTTGCCGCGCTCGCCTGATCTCTGATGAGAGTCCCAATCCTCAAAGCCAAACAATGTCAGGATTTGAGGGGAACTCGCATGGCTCAGAGAGACTTTCTTACGTTGCCGCGAAAACGCCAGTTCATCGGAGGAGACGCGCTTACACGAGAAGGTTTTTCGTAATCAGGCTTGCGGCCTGTGCCGCTACCATCGCCTCACTTCAAACCGCTTCGGCGATTTCCGTTGCAGCACCTGGCGTGCTTGGCGCGTCCGATAATGCCGTAATCCAAGTCAAGGGCGGCCACGGTCACGGCCACGTGCACCGATGAGGACACCGGGGCGGCCGCGGCCATCATTACGGGTGGCACCGGGGGCGTGGCCACCATTATGGATGGTACCGAGGTCGTGGTCACCACTATGGGTGGAGGCACCACCGCCATCGCTGGTGAGTTCGAGGGGCTGCGCTTCGCACAGGCGCGACCTAAAAGACAAAAGCCGATTCTCAGAGCCGGCCTTCGGTTTTTCAATCCCTGAACGAATAAGTAGTGCGCAACCACCCTAAGCGTCGTTCTCGGGCCACGGCTCTCGATTCTTCCGGCTGAGCTAGTCCAGAGGTGACTAGGACAGGATGCTGTTCTTCGTCTTCGATGTCCTCTGCTGAATGGCAAGGACCTTGGGCGAGAGCCGCAGATTGAGCGCAAGCGGCTGCTGCAAAACCTGATTACGGAAATGAGTTGGACGATCCGCCGCCCCCGTCCCCTTCGTCGGCCAATATCTTCCCCCTGACGCCGTTGACGAAGTGCAGAAGGCCGCAAGCCAAGCACGACACGGCTGCATGCGCGCTGCCGTGGGGATACGTTGCGAACACAATGCTACCCGTCGCTTTCGCGCGTCCTCCACGGGGAGCTGTTCAGACGCCACAAGCTGCAGCAGGCCGATCCATGCAGCAGGCGCCGCCCTATGGGGCGGCGCCAAGATTGTCAGTTACCAGCGGCCGGTGCCGAAGCTGAAGCCGATGTTCGGCCCCCCGCCGTAATAGCCGTAGCCGCGGTCGTAGTAGCCCGGACCGCCGTAGGAGCCGTAGCTTCTGCGCACCACGTAGCGGTCGTCGCCGCCGTAGTAGCGCTGCACGTATCGTGGGCCGCGGGTCCGGTAGCAGCGGCCGTACTCGCTGCAGACCAGGCGGACCTGATCGATGTTTGCCAGCTCCGCCGACCCGATCGGGGGGGCATTGAGCGGAGCTGCCGAGGCTGCCGAGGCCGCCATGACGGTGGCAGCGAACGCTGCGAAAGCGATAGTCCTCATGGTGTTTCTCCTTGGTAATGACAAGATCAATCGATCTCTTCGATGACGCGACGTTCCCCTGGTTCGACGATGTAGGTGCGGCTATCCCGGTTGATGTACCGGTACTCCCGCAGGCTCGGTGCCTCGCGGTAAACCTCCTCGGGGAAAGTCTCGACTTCCACGCCTTCCGGGAGGCGCTCCCCCCTGCGGATCTCGGTGCGCACGGTGCTGCCGGTGGTCTGCCGCTCGCGCTCGACAGGGCGAGGCTTGGCGTGCTTCCGGATCACCTCGCGATCACGATCGCTGAACGTCGCCTTGCGTTGCTCCGTCCTCGCCGGCGCAGCGGCCGTCGAGCGGCCGGAGTACGGCAGGACCGTCACGATCTTGTAGGTCGACGGCTCGACGATCACGATCTCGTCCTTGACCAGGACGAAGTTGTAACCGCGGTACTGCGGGACAATCTCGACGACCTCGGCCGGCAGCGGCTGCAGACGGACGTCGCGCGGCACAACCGTGCCCACCGACAGGGAGAAGTTCACGCTGGTGAGCGGCTGCACGTTCAGGTGCGAAATCGACGCGCTGATGCGGGTCCGCTGCTGGTCGTTGATGTTCACCGACGCGTTCACGTTGGTGTTCGACGAACGATCTGCCGTGTTCTGCTGATTGTTGGGCTGCTGGGCGGTGTTTGTCGATCCGCTACCCGACGGCGATTGGGCCTGGTTGGTGGTTGAGGCTGGCGGGTTGGCGCTCTGCGTCTGGTTGTTTGTGTTCGAAGGAGGATTGGTCTGCGCCTGGCTGGAAGGCGCCCTGGTCTGGTTGGACGGCTGATTGGTCTGAGCCTGGTTGGTGGAGTTGTTCGAGGGCGCTTGGGTGGTGTTGGTGCCCGCGCCCGAATTGGACGACTGGCCTGCAGCGGTCTGCCCCGTCGATGACGGAGATTGCGTCTGGGCGGAATTCGTCGAAGGACTGGTCTGCGCGGATCCGGACGAAGAGTTGTTTGCCGGGGCTGAGGTAGAAGACGACGGCGTCGAGGAATCCTGCTGACGCTGGGTAGAAGTCGGGCTGGAGCTCGACGAGCTCTGCGAAGATTGAGCGAAAGCCGAAGTCGCGATCGCGATTGCAGCCGTCGTAGCCAATAATAAACGCTTGTTCATCTCTGAAACCTCCTAAATGCGGACGCCGGTCAACCCGCAGCGACAAGCGGGGTTCCGTTGCGGGAAAACTTGGCAATCTCGGCTCGATTTCTTCCGGATGCCGCAAGATTGCTGCTGTAGCGAAATGGCAACGACGATATCGCCCGTGGGAACAAGCGGAACTTCGACGACGAACGCTCGTTTGCAGTGATACAAACACTGAGGAGGACATCATGAAGAAGTTGATCGTATGCGGCGCGCTCGCCGCTTTCGCCCTCGGCACCCAGGCCGCCAGCGGCGCCGAGTTCTACATCGTGCGCGACGCCACCACCAAGAAGTGCACCGTGGTCGACAGCAAGCCAACCACGACCACCACCACGGTCGTCGGCAACGGCGTCTACAAGACCAAGGTCGAGGCCGAGTCCGCGGTCAAGACCACAAAGGTCTGCACCGAGCAGTAACTGCTCGACGCTTCGTTTTTTAATCAACCATGGAGGCGTAAATGCCTGTCTTGATTCTGTGGGCCGTTCCTGCCGTTCTCATCGTCGGCGGCGTCGGCTATTTCCTGGTTCACATGCACTGAGCAAGTGGACGCATCCTTGAACGGCCCGTCCGGCATCTCCGGGCGGGCCGTTCTTGTTTTAGGATGCCTCGCGTGGAAAAGGGGGGCCTCTGGATGGAGGCCCCCGATCCCGAAAGATCTTTTGCGAAGGTCAGTTGTAATCCGAATACTTGAACTGCGGGAGCGCCTTCAGTTGCTCCTTGTTGCCGCTCATGACCGCATGGTCGGGGACCCAATCGTTCGTGTTGCGGCTCGACGTACTCGTCGAAGCCGCACCGGTGGTCGTGGTCTCGCGCGTGGTGGTCGAGTTGCCGGTCGAGCTGGTCCGGACCGGCTCTTCGACGAACTTCAGCTTGTCCATCGAGACCGCGATGTCGTGCTCGCCCATCCCGAGGAAGCCGCCGATACCGATCACCACAGCATTGATCTTGCCGCTCTTGTCGACCAGCAGTTCGTTGATGTCGCCCAGCTTCTCGTTGGCCTCGTTATAGACGTTCAGGCCCATGAGCTTCGAAGCGCGCCAATTGTCCTTCAGCATCATCTTGTCGGCGGGTTGTGCGGTGGCCGTCGGCGCGGCGCGGTCGGCCGGCTGAGCGGATTGCGCGAACGCGGCGCCGCCGATCACGGCAGTGCTCAGCAGAGCGACGGCAAGAAAGCTTTTCATCGAATTTTCTCCTCCAGGTGACGCACCCGTTCGGATGCCCGCCCCAACGCGTATGATTGCCGCTTGTTCCCAGATCGGAACGTGCGACGATCTCTTTCGAATCCTTCGCGCTCGGATGCGTCAGGCGCGACAGCCTCCGCGAGCGAGCAGCTTGCGATAGCTGTCTTCATAGCGCCGGGCCATGCGGTCGGCTGCAAAGCGCTCTTCGAAACGGGCGCGGATCCTGCTCCGATCCAGTCGGCCCGCTTTCCCAACCGCCTCGATCGCCTGCTCCTCGCCATCGACTATAAAGCCGGTGACGCCGTCCTCGACCACTTCCGGCACCGATCCGGAGCGGTACGCAATCACAGGCGTACCGCAAGCCATCGCTTCGATCATGACGAGACCGAACGGCTCCGGCCAATCGATCGGAAACAGGAGCGCGGCGGCCCCCGCGAGGAAGGGCTCCTTGCGGGCCTCATCCACCTCGCCGACGAGCTTGATCTCCTTGCCGTCGATCTCGGGCTCCAGCTTCTTCTTGAAGTACGCCGTCTCTGCCCGGGGTATCTTGGCCGCTATCCGCAGCGGCATCCCGACGGCACGTGCGATGCGTATCGCATCTTCCGGCCCCTTTTCGGCCGTGAGCCGTCCGAGAAACGCCAGATACGAACCGCTTTCGAACGACGGTCGAAACTGGTCCTTGGGAAGCCCATGGGGGATCGTCGCGATCCAGTTGGCGTCCGGAAGCGGACGGCGCTGGTTGTCGGAGATGGAGACGAAGGGGGCCTCCGGAAAAGCGCCGATCACGTCCGCCAGGCCGGGAAGGTCGAGGCGTCCGTGCATGGTCGTCAGAAACGGCACTCCCGTGCGTCTCAGGACCGGCAGCGGCAACCAGTCGACATGGGAGTGGATGACGTCGAAGTCGCGCGCGCGCTCGGCGATCGCCTCGATGAGGAGCGCGCAGGCGGCGTTCGGATCGGCGCCCCGCCGCCCCAGGCGCAGCGCGCGCGGCCAAACGGCATGAAGCTTTCCCTTGGTTCTCGAATCGCCGCTTGCGAAGAGGGTGACGTCGTGTCCGTGTTGGACGAGCTCGTCCACCAGCCAGGCGATTACCCGCTCTGTGCCACCATAGAGCTTCGGCGGAACGCTCTCGGCCAACGGAGAAAGCTGGGCAATCCGCATCGGTCAGGCCCCAAAGACGAGCCGCAAACCGATCACGACAGCCGCGGAGATCAGAAACGAAATCGCGAGCAGCGTCCAACTTGGCCTTGTGCTTCCGCGGGCTGCGCGCACGACGAGCATTTTCATGCTCGTCAACATTCGTCTCTAGGAAGACGGTGCAGGTAGGCGATACCGAAGCTCGCGAGTTCTTCGGTGTCGCTCTCGCGCTCTTCCCATCTCCTGTGCAGGTGGCGCTCGAGCAAGCAGCGCCGGCTGTCGCGAGCGCAGACCTCGGGGTGCCGCGCCCGGTACACCGTCCATGCCGTCTCCGCGGCGCTCCTCAAGACGACATCGTCGACCATGCTCACTCTCCGGAGACGAACCCAATCGCTGCCAACTCAAGGCACCGCTGAAAGTTTCCGGTTTTTCCCGGTTCCGGACGAGAGGTGGTTCAGGATGCCTTGGCGCGCGCTCGCGCACGTGCTGCGCGGCGGCGCTGCAGGCGCTGGTTTCGGCCGGCCCTTTTGGAGACGACTAGCCTGGGCGCCGGCTGAGCGAACGAGAGCTGCTCGACCGGAGCGTCTAGTGCGGTTTGCGTTCCTGAAGACCTGGCTTCCATGAAGTCGAGTACCGTCCTGCCCTTCTCCGTGATCCGCCATCCTCCGTTCAGGCGTTCGATCAGCGCCTGCGAGAAGATGTCGAGATCGGGGACACGCGCGGCGAGGCGCTTTGTCCGCTCGGACCAGTCGCGGCCGCTAGTCGCAAGGATCGCCATGTCACGCTTGAGATCCGCCATGACGGCGAATCCATCGGGATAACTCACCAGGATCTTCAGCACTGTGACCTGGAAGTTCACCCTCGCCCTCCGCTATCGCCACATGGTGGGAGCGTCGTGGAGCGCTTCGCGCCCCACCTGCGCCAGGCTCTCCGGCGCTGTCTCGCCCTTTGACGTCGCTTCCAGTAGTTTAGAGGCGACGTGCGTGTGAGCTACGGCCTGAAGGCGCGGAACGTCTTCGCAGACCTCCTCGAACACGGCGCGCAAAAGCGCCGTCGCTGCTGGATCGAACATGGGACGCCCCAAGGAAAGAGAGATAGTTTACCGCAAACGCACGCTACCGCCACTCAACATCGTCTGCGCTTCACTGGTGAAGACGCCGAGCGCCTCTCGGAAGAATGCTGCAGCGCAACATCGATCGCGAACCCGTCGAGCGCAGATGCATTGTTTCGAGCTGGATCTCTTCAGGCAACGCTGCCCCGGCGCCGAGCAATCCATTGCCCGCTCGCCGTCGGGGCCAGCAGAAACCATTGCCTGTTCTTCCCGTTGACGCCGAGCAACGTGAAAGGCTTTTCGATGAAGAAACTTGCAATGTCGGCGCTGATGGTGGCGCTCTTGGTCTCGCCTCGGTAGCCACGACATCTCCTGCCGAAGCCCATTGGCGAGGAGGTTGGGGCGGCTGGGGCCCGGGCCTCGCGGGTGGCCTGGTCGCGGGCGCGGTCATCGGCGGGCTTGCTTCCTCGGCCTACGCCTGGGGTCCGGGCTATGGCTATTACGGCGGGGCCGGCTACTACCGGGACGGTTAATACGGTGGCCCTTACGCCTCCGACTACGGGTACGACGGGCCCTATCGCTGGGGCGGCGGATGCACCACGACCTATTACACGGCGCCGGTCTCCTACGGCTATCGCTATCGCCGCGTCGTGCGGCCTGCCTACGCCTATTACGGCGGGTCCCATCCGGTCGTTCGGCATCGCTGGCATCGTCATCGATCACTGGTGAGATCGGTCCGACCGCACAATGAAGGCCGCGCGTTGGACGCGCGGCCTTGCGTGCGGGACCGACCTAGAACTTCCGCTCACCACCATCCGCCGGCAAATGGGTCGTGTCGGTCGAAGGCAAGCCGTCGCTCGGATGCCCTTCTCGAAGGCTGGGCCGAGCGCTTCGGCCGCGGACTGGCCCCCGCGTAGACGTGAGCAGGCGGCTCTTTCTTGATCTCGGCCGAAGGTGCTGCAGGCATTGCGGCCATGGCTTGACGAACCTGCTCCTGCGGGCCTTCAGGGATGGGATCCGCCTGCGCGACCTTGGGCACGTCAGTACGCGGACTTGTGTCGAACACGATCTTCTCCGGAAGACTTTTCGCCGAACTGATCCGGATGATGGTTCTGTCAGGATCCGCCGCGGCGGCAGTTTCGACTGGAGCGGGCAGGTAACGGTCCGCAGCGAAGAGCAGGGCCAGCAACAGACCGCCCACAAAGACGAAATATCGAATGATCGGCATGAACTGGCCGCTCGTGAAAGGGGGTGAGATTTTGGGCGGGCCGGATCGGCGTGGCGGGCCGCTGACTTCAGCGACCCGCCAAGGACTCAGTCGATCTCCTGAACGACCGTGCGGGTCGACGGGTCGACCAGCATCACGCGCTCGCCCGAGTAGACATAGCGGTACTTCGTGAGCGAGGGACCCCAGTCGGCGGGCACCGCCTCGAGCTCGACCTCGCGCGGCACGGGCTGGCCGATCACAATCTTCTCGCGGGTCTGCACGGGACGGACCTTGTGTTCGGTGACGTAGGTGCGGATCTTCGTGCGGTATTCTGGCTCGATCTGCACGGCGGCAGCATGACCCGTGCCGGTGGTCGTGGTGACGACCGTAGACTGCGCCATCGCACCGGTCGAAATCAGCGCGGCGGCCGCGCAGGTCAGCATCAGCTTCTTCATGAAAATCTCCTGGCCGCAGGATGCGGCCTGCGAGAACCCGCCAATGATGGCAAGGTTCCAGCCCCGCCTCCTGGGCTGCTACCCGGTCACATCGCCGCTGGTCAGGGGCTTGATGCGCCCATGACCGGGCCTTCTCGTCGCATTAAAACCAACTCAGGAGCTCGCTGGGGTAAAGGCCGACGAGGTCGCGCACCTTGGCCACAAAGTTCGGATCGGTCGAGAGCTTGAATGTCGCCAGCCGGTGCGGCTGAAGCCCGAAGGCCCGCCAGATGCGTTGCACCGTCGACACCGACAGCCCGCTGGCTTTCGCCATGCTCCGAGAACTCCAATGAGTGGCGTTCTCGGGGCAGCTTTCCAGAGTCCGCACGATCACGGCTTCGATGCGGACATCGTCATGGTGCGCGGCGCCCCGGACGCGGCTGGTCGTGCAGCCGGCCACGCGCTGCTTTACAAAACGCTGCCGCCACTTGCCTACCGTTCTCCGCTCCAGGCCTAGCTTGGCCGCCACTTCATTGTTCTGCCCGCCTTCCGCGCAGGCCAGCACGAACCGGGCTCTCAGAGCCAGCGCCTGCGCCGTCTTCCGCCGCATTGTCAGCGACTGAAGTTCGGCAAACTCATCATCGCTCAATATCAGGGGCGCAAGTCGCTGGGCCGACATCAGATCCTCCGTCGCTGTTACAGCGGCCATCTCTGGCACAGCGACGCGAATCCACTGCGAATCTACGATTGCGAACTTGTAACTCGGGACACTAGTGGACCACCGCCTGTCAAACTTGTTCGCTCAAATCGCAATGCCACGACCGGCCAGAGCGGAGAATTGCACGATGGGGGCATGAGCACCTGCTCGAGGCCGTACAGCACGGCTTGATGCAAACCAACAAGCCATGCGCCAGCGTCGCGAGACGGTCGAGCGTCCGTCCGGGACGATGAAGGCTCGCATCGGGAGCAACACACTTCCTCACCAAGACCCTTCCGAACATTGCCGCCGAGATGGCACTCTCCGTCCTGGCCTATAGTCCTATAATCTGACGCGGGTCATGAACATCGTTGGGACAAGCCGTTGATATCTGCGATCGCGGCCTCAGGCCGAACCGGGTCTCTCAGAACCGGTCTTCTTTAGGAACGTTTTTACATGGCCAAGACCCAAAGCAGACACGGTGAACACCGGGCGGCCGGCAGCCACTGACTGCTGGGACGCCGGGCCAACCGGACCTTCCGGAATACGCGTACCAGTGCTCTTCATGGCCTCCGTGCTTTGCCAGCCAATGCGGTTGCCGAATAGGTGATGCTGCCGTCGGAAGCTATCGGCAAGGTCTCGCGCAAATGGTCTCGTTGAGCGTTGTCAAGTCTGGCGACGCTCTTGCCGGGCGGCGAGAAGGGCAAGGTCTGAACTCCCAATACTCGTCAAAATTCCGGAAGCTTTGGTCGACCTCAATTTCAGTCACCATGATGGCGTCATATCCCGCCGCGGCGAGCGCGGCATGCATTCCGTCTGTCGAGCCTTCCGGAACGAGAGGCGAACGCAGCGTGCGCGCTCTCCATCGAGCCGTTCTCGTGTGCGATGCCCGCATTGTTGCGCGGTGTTGCCATGCGGTAATGGCCCATCAGCGCGGCGTAGCGCTATGTCAGATCCCCGCGCATCGGCCGCCAGATTGCGGTACGCCGCGGACAGACTGTCGCTACGATGTCC
This sequence comes from Bradyrhizobium sp. I71, assembly GCF_022354745.1. NCBI lineage: Bacteria > Pseudomonadati > Pseudomonadota > Alphaproteobacteria > Hyphomicrobiales > Nitrobacteraceae > Bradyrhizobium > Bradyrhizobium sp. I71. The sequence goes on along the minus strand of NZ_CP059398.1, from coordinate 3,868,645 downwards.
CGCGGCGCGCCGCCGAGCGCCCACAGGGCGGTCTGCAGGCCCTCGGCCAGGGCGACGAAGCTTTCGCCGCCGAGCACGACATAGCATGCTCGGAGCCGGAGAAGGCCAGCCGGAAGCGATAGAGCCGGTGATCGAGCGTCTCACGGCGATGGTAATGCCGAGCGCGCTTGTGTCGGTGAAGTCGGACAGACCCAGACGGCCGGGCTCATCCTTCCTGGCGGAAGATCACGTCCTGTTCGGGGCCATTGAGCGACCACCAGGCATTGATGCGCCGCTCCAGCGTGCGTCGGTTGTTGGGGTGAGGTCGGGATGCCGTCGGCGCAGTTCGTCCAGCACGCCGATCACGGGGGTGCCCGGGGGCAGCCTCTAGGATCGGAAGGATCTCGGCGTCCCAATAGGGCGCGAGCGGATCGAATCGTCGCCGGCCCCTCGGCGCCTTCTTCTGCGATGGCGGACGCACATCGCCCTCGATCCGCTACGCGCTCGCTTTCGAGAACCCGCCTTGGCCCCGGCGGCCTCGGGGGACAATGTGAGTCGGTAGGTCATGTATGGCCTCATTTGGTGGTCGGTGATGTGGAGGCCAGGCACGGCGCCGATTCCCTCTTGGTCGAGACGAATCAACAGCTTGCACCAATCCCGCCCGGCCGCCAGACGGGTTCAAAACTGCGCGACGCCGATGGGGACGGTCTTCCGGTCGGGCTACGCCCTCCCTTCGGTCCGTCCCCACCGGCGCAGTCTCATCCTGATTGTCGCTCGAGTCTCACCCTGCCGCGCAAAGGAGTACGGAGCGCTCGCTGCCTAGATCCTCGGCCCGTAGGAATACGGGACTATGGCCATCGACCCTCGAAGAGCTTGCCTTTCTGTAGCGTGCGCGACCGAATGTCCGCTCTGGCATCGCATGAGGGGTTGATGGACGAGCGCAAATTCAAACTCGCAAGCTTCTTGGATCTCCAAGCCCTGCGGCTGCTGCACGCCTTCTTCAGGATTGACAGCCCCGAGCGCCGCCAGGAGGTGATCCTGCACGCGGAGAAGCTCGCCTCACCCAACCCAGATGCCAATCCTCCTTCGAGCGGAGCAGCTCGTTAGCGCGAGCCGGGGAATTTGGCACAGTCTGCTGCCAAATTGAGGTAGCGCCGTATTGCACAAGGCGATGGAACACGTGGAAAAGCGGCAGGTATGACATTCGGAAGCTCACCCTGTGTAAGCAGGCGGAACGTACGCATACGACGAAGACCGCCTGATTGACGCATGCGCGCGGGCACGGCGAGTTCTATGATGGCGATGCGTGAAGGTCAGCGGCTTGCTGATCAGTGGGGTTGTCGGCTTGGCGCAGGAGCTTCCATTCCCAAGGCAGCAGCTCGTGCAGACGCAATGAGGGAAGATCGGCTGTCAATCGGCCCTTTAATTGCGGGCTGTTGTCAAGCTGCCATTCTTTCTCTCCAGTGGCACGCCGGTAGCGATTGCTCCGTCGGAGCTGGTCGGGTTGCGGAGACGGAGCGATCGCGGATGGCGAGACGATCGCCTAGCGGGATTGGATAATCGACGTCCTTGGCGGCTTCGGCGTAATTGGATTGATGTCGTAGCTGGGGTCATGGTCCTTTCCGAGGTCGCGAGCGCCTCATGATGATGTCCGGATCGAGCGCCTCAACGTTTGCAGCGGAGTGCGGACGAACCGCCTCCAGCCGATTGACCGAGGTCGCCACGACCACCGTCCCAGCGGGACATCGCCAGTCCGGCGGGGCCGGACCAGGAGCTTGTAAAATAGGATTATGCCGCCTTCGCCTGCCCCCAGTCGAACGATGTGCCGTCGACCCAGATGCAGAAATCGATCGCCCCAACGAGATATCTTGCCGTTGGTGTCAGTTTCACCAGATTGGTTGCGTCGCGGCGTAAGCCCCAGATAGGCGCCAACTGTCGAGGCCGATCGGAAGCGCGAGGGATCATCGATCGTATGGCGGAAAGTTAGGGCAGTCACGACGCCAACACCCGGGACCGTCATCAGACGGCGCGTCGTCTCGTCCTGCTTTGCCAACCGGCGGACTTGGTCATCGAACTTATTCTGTTGCTGACAGACGTTCTCATGGATCGACAAGAGCGGCGCTATCACGCTCAGGAGCTGATGATCATCGCCCAAAAGCTCGTGGACCTGGTGGCGGAACTGCAGGCCGATTGCGCGGGGGAACAATAATCCATACTCCTTGATCAGGCTGCGAACCTGGTTCTCGATATCCCGGCGAATGGTCACGAGACGAAATCGCGCAACGAGTATCGCACGAATCTTCTGGCTTTCTTCGCTCTTGACCTTCACCTCCCGGTACCAACCGACCCGCACCAGTTCGGCGAGACCTCGCGCGTCGTTTTGATCACTCTTGTTCATGCGAACCGACAGGGCTGCGTGCGCGTGCCGAGCGTCGATACAGACAACGGGAAGATCAACCCTGCGGAGTTCATGCCACAGCCAACTCGCCATCGCGCCAGTCTCGAATCCGATGCGCTCGGCATGGGGCGCATGCTTGCGAAGCAGGCTGGTCAACGCGCCCGGATCAGATTTGGCCTTTCCTTCGAAGATTACTTGTCCCATCTCGCCAACTACGCATATCGCCGTTTCCCTCTGCGAGACGTCCAGCCCAACGTATTGCTTCATCATAGCTGCTCCGAATCGTTTGATTGCGAGAGCCTGACAATAGCGAGAGTACCTTCCTCCCGAACGTCGACCGCAATTACGTCATCGTTTGCAAATTTGGCTCTGACGCAATCTTGGTAACCGTCCGGTGAGGGCCGCGGGATGATCGAGCGGCGTCCCGATCAGGCAGCGGACTGAACGGGGGTTCTCTTCCATTCCCAAGGCAGCAGCTCATTGAGGCGACCTTGCGGGGTGCTGGCGATGCGGGCCAAGACGTCTGCCAGCCAGGCTTGCGGATCGACGTCATTGAGCTTTGCCGTCATGATCAGCGTCGCCATGATGGCGGCGCGGTCGGCACCACGCTCGGAGCCGGCGAAGAGCCAGGACTTGCGGCCGAGAGCAAAGCCGCGCAGCGCTCGCTCCGCCGCATTGTTTGTCAGGCAGATCCGCCCATCTTCGACGAAGCGAGCGAACCGATCCCAGCGGCGCAGCATGTAGTCGATTGGCTTGGCGACCGATGACGAGTTCGACAGCCGCGCGCGCTGCTCGCGCAGCCATGCCAATGCGTTTAAGAGCACGGCACTTTGTTCTTTGCGCATCCGTAGCCGCTCTTCGGCGCTTTGGCCGTTAATGCCGCGCTCGATGTCGAACAGCGCATCGATGCGCTTGACCGCCTCCAGGGCGATCGGCGAGATCGCCGCGGCGTTCTTGTCTCGCCTCGCATTGGCGGCGATGTCCGCCAGCTCAAAAAATTGCCGCCTGGCATGAGCCCAACAGAGTGCGGGCGTGACCGGTCCCTGCGCGCGCGAGGCGTCATACAGCTCGTTATAGCCGCTATAGGCGTCGGCCTGCAGGATGCCAGTGAAGCTTTGGAGATGCCTCGTGGGATGCTCCTGTCGTCGATCGCGCGAGGCGTAATAGAGCGCGGCCGGCGGCGCCCGTCCGCCAAACGGCCGGTCGTCGCGGACATAGGCCCAGATGTGCCCCTTGACCGTCTGGCCCTTGGCCAGGATCGGCACCGTGGTGTCATCGCCGTGCAGCCGCTCGGCGACCAGGACGTGGCGCTCGATCAGCCCATGGAGAGGCTGCAGGGCTGCCGCACAGGCGCCGACCTGGTCGGCCAGTGTCGACAGGCTCAGATCGATGCCCTCCCGGGCATAGCGGTCGCTCTGCCGGTTCAAGGGCTGATGCTGGCCGAACTTCTCGAACAGGATCATGGCCAGGAGGTTGGGCCCGGCGAAGCCGCGTGGCGTCACGTGGAAGGGTGCCGGCGGCTGGGTGATCGTCTCGCAGCCCCGGCACGCGAACTTCTCCCGCAACGTCTGGATCACCTTCCACTGCCGGGGAATGACCTCCAGCGTCTCGGTGATATCCTCGCCCAGCTTCGAGAGCCTCGATGAGCCGCAGCAGGGACAGCTCTCCGGCGCCGGGATCACGACGCGCTCGCGCGGCAGATGCTCGGGGAACGGTTTGCGCGACGGCCGCGTGCGCTTGAACGGCTGCACGGTCTGTGTCTTGGCCGCGGCCTGCTCGGCTGCCAGTTCGTCCTCGGTTGCAGTTGCTTCCAGCTCTTCGAGCTGAAGCTCCATCTGCTCCAGGAGCCGTGCCTTGCGCTCCGAGCGGGTGCCATAAATCTGGCGGCGCAGCTTCTCGATCTCGAGCTTGAGGTAACTGATCAGCGCCTCGGCTGCCTTCGCGTTGGCAGCTTCCGCCTTGGCGCTCGCCGCGACTGCTTCCGCTTGACGGCGCGCGGCCCGTTCCGCGAGGATCATCGCGTGTGCGGCGGCCAGATCGGTGGGAAGCGATTCAGATGTGGTCACGACGATGATGGAATCACATCCATCACGATCCGCAAGCTCAAAGCTCTCTCATCCGACCGATGTCGGCCGCCACGTCTCTTGTGGGTGCCGCCAGTCGATCCCGGACAAGAGATAACCGAGCTGCGCCGACGAGATCGTCACCACACCCTCAGCCGGGCTCGGCCAGATGAAGCGACCCCGCTCCAGGCGCTTTGTGAACAAGCAGGCGCCCTGGCCGTCATGCCAGATCACCTTCAAGAGATTGCCGCGACGACCACGGAAGCAAAACAGGTGACCGCCCAGCGGGTCGCGATGCAGGATCTCCTGAACCTGCAAGGCCAGCGACGGAAAGCCCTTCCGCATGTCGGTATAGCCGGTTGCGAGCCATACCCGCACGCCGGCAGGCAACGGGATCATCGTGGCCGTCCATCGGTCAGCGCCGCCACGACTGCGCTCAGCGTCGCGGCGTCAACCGCGCCCGTGATCCGCATCCGAGCTCTGGCCGCGAACTCAATCTCGATCGCGCCGCAGCTCCCGGCGGGCGCCGTAGACGGTTGCCGGTCTGGCGCAATGGAGACCGCCGCAAAACAGACTTCGTCACTCCGCTGCGGCATCGGCTCGGGCCCGCAAGCAAGGACGCCTGTACGGACCTGCCGCCGCCAAGCCGTAACCAGATTGCGGTGAACATCATGTCGTCGAGCAACCTCGACAACACTGGCCCCAGGCGCCAGACTCTCCTCCACGATCCGAAGCTTCTCCGCACTGGTCCACCGCCGTCGCCGCTCTGGACCAGACAGAACCGTAACCGTCGTCACGTTTGCTCATTTGTTTGCAAATTAATGAGCAAATCATCTCATGCTCGAACCCGATCCGGGAAGGCGGCTTCCACCGGAGGCTTACCAATCTTGGTGCAGATCCAATTATTCTGCGCCGATTAGTCTCGCTTGAAGCAGATCGAGTTTGCCGCGGCCGTACATCTGACGTTTGACGAGCTTGAGGCGCGTGATCTGACCTTCGGTCTGGCCATTAGACCAGGGCAAAGTGATTGCTGCCCGGACCGCTGCGTCGTCCCTTGCGACGCCACTGGCGAACGAGGCGACGAGACTAGCGCGGGCGCGCTCTATCCACGTCATGAGACCCGCCTCCGTCTTGCGCCGGATCATCAGATGGAATTCGGCAATCATCTCGCGTGCCTCGACCAAGGTTGGCACGCCAGCTTCGATCGCCGCAACCGTCACGGTCTCTGCTTCCGTGAGCAAGTCCGCCCGATTATCATGAGGCGCGCGATCGTTCTGGCCGACGGAATCCTCTGAAGGTTCGTGTGTCGGCTCTTTCCGCCCGTCGTCTGCGGGTTGTCCACTCGCTGATGACTCGGAGCGAGCCTCGGAAGCCCCGCCCTTTTAAACGACGCCAAAGTTCAGCCCCGTTACGGCAGCCGGACGCCCACTGCTCGTCCAGCCATGGTAAATGTAGATCCAACGAACTAGGTCGCGGCATTGCCGGGGTCGATCGACTGAGCCCGGTCGAAATCCGCCAAGGCATCCTTGTAGCGTCCCATTGTCATGTAGGCGCTCGCCCTGTTCGACCAGAAGATCGGATCGGTGCCGTTGAGCCGGATGGCATCTCCGAAATCTTTGATCGCTTTGTCCGGCTCTCCAAGCATCAGGTACATTCCACCCCGGTTGCTATAGGCATCCGCGAAGTCGCGCAGCAGATCGATTGCGCGGTCATAATCCGATATCGCAGCCCAATAGTCCTGCTTCGCGATATAGACGTGAGCACGGTTATAGAAGGCCTGTGCTGCCTTGGGATCGAGCCGGATCGCTTCCCCATAGCTTTGGATGGCCGAATCGATCTCTCCCTTGCGTTCGTAGACCGAGCCCAAATTGTTGTGAATGAGCGCGTTGGTCGGGTTCAGCCGAAGGGCTTGCATGAGATCGTCACGCGCCTTCTCGAATTCCCGACGATCGCCCCACACTATTGCGCGATACACGTAGGAATTCGGGAAATCTGGCAACAGCGCTATCGCGGCGTCGAGGTCGCCCAAGGCAAGATCGCGCAGCCCGAGCGCCTCATACGACACCCCTCGCCCGTACAGGATGAAACCGCGTTGCTCAGGAGTAGATTGTCCCTGCTTGATCGCTTCGTTGAACAATTGGATGGCCAGCGGAAACTGTTGCCTGTCCTTTGCCGCGAAGCCTTCCCGTGCGAACTCGCGCGCGGTCTGGGCGGCTGTCGGCGAAACCAGCCAACAGACCATCAGCAGACAAAAAGCCACATGGACCGACCTTCCGCCACTCCCGAGCAGTCGCTCGCAAAATCTGCCACCGGCATTGGCCGCTCTGGCTTTCTCGGAAGCCGCCGTACTCAATTTGGAAATCGTCTGGCCGAAAACCTTCCATCGACACCTACCCAGCATTCTTCGCAGGAAAAAAGCCAGCCACCGGGCTCGGTTCGCCAGTCCCCGTCGTGCGGACAGTTCGGACATGCTGCCCTCCCTCTTTGGTTTACCCCATCGATCTCGATATCAAGCGTCGATTGAGACGGCGCTCGAGCTTGCTTCTCGCCCTCGTCCACACTAGACCACTTCGTCAGGCGCCAAAGCGCACTCGTTGTTCTCGTCGACTTCGATCTGCAGGGTCGCGTGTCCGATCTTGTGCTCCGTCCGGAGCAGTCGAGCCGTCTCCATCAAGAACTCGTCGCCGGGATGCCCGGCGGGCATGACCAGATACAGGTGATCGCGGTTTCCGTCGTAGAGATCGGCCAGATGTGCAGGTCATGGATCTTGGAGACGCCAGGGCGCCGCAGCAGAAACGAGCGGACGGCGTCCATGTCGGTCCCGGCCGGCGCGGCGCTCAAAGACATCGCGACCGAGCCGCGCAGAAGGCTCCAGGTGCTCCACAGGATGACGGCGCAGATGACTAGGCTCATGCCGGGATCCAGCCAAAGCCAGCCGGTCCAGAGAATGAGCCCGGCGGACGCAACGACGCCGGCCGAAACAGCAGCGTCGCCAGCCATGTGCAGAAAGGCGCCTTGGATGTTGATATCGCCCTTGCGGCCGCTGGCGAACAGCATGGCGGTGGCGCCGTTGACGACGATGCCGATCGCGGCGACAACCATGACGGTCAGGCCGGCGACGGGCTCCGGTTCGTACAGCCGGAGGATGGATTCCCATCCGATAGCGCCGGTCGCGACCAGAAGAAAAACGGCGTTCGCAAGCGCCGCCAGGATCGACGCCCCCTTCAGACCGTAGGTGAAGCGACCGCTGGGCGCCCGCTTCGCGGCGACTGATGCGGCCCAGGCCACGACCAGGCCAAGGACATCACTCAGATTGTGTCCGGCGTCCGCCAGCAGCGCCGTCGAGTTTCCGAGGTAGCCGTAGACGGCTTCGGCCGCGACCAAGGCGGGGTTCAGCCCGATGCCGATGGCGAAGGCCCTGCCGAAGCTCGCCGGAGCATGGACGTGTCCGAGCCCGGCATGGTCGTGGTCATGACCGTCCTGGTCGGAGCCGTGCCTATGATGAGCATGATGCCGAGAATCATGACCGGCATGCCCTCCCGACCTGGCGTCGCGGTGGCCCGTCTCAGACATGGAGTACGGTCTCCTCCACCCTCATGGCCTCGTCCTCGACCTGGATCGTGGTGTGGTCGATGCCGAAGTCATCCTTCATGAGGTTGCGGGCCGCCCGCAGCGTCTCCCGACTGGTCGACATGTTTGCCACAACGAGATGGCAGCTCATGGCGTCGAAGCCGGACGTGACGCTCCAGACGTGAAGATCGTGGACGGCAACGGTCCCAGGAATGCCGAGCAGCTTCTTCTCGATCGCGCCGGTATCGACATTGGGAGGCGTTCCCTCCATCAGGATGTGGGTGACCTGGCTGAGGAGCGACCATGTCCGGGGCACGATGAAAAGGCCGATACCGGCTCCGATGATCGGATCGGCAAGCGCCCACCCCTTCCACATCATGAGCAGCGCGGCGACGATCACTCCGATTGACCCGAGCATGTCGCTGAGCACCTCGAAATACGCGCCCTTGACGTTCAGGCTTTCGGACGACCCGCTCGACAGCAGCCGCATGCTGACCAGATTGACGGCAAGGCCGATTGCCGCCACGACGAGCATCGGTCCGCTCAAGACTTCGGGGGGTGTCAGGAAGCGTTGATAGGCTTCGTACAGGATGTAGACGGTCAGCAGCAGCAACACGACGGCGTTGGCCAATGCCGATAAGACCTCCATCCGGAGATAGCCGAAGGTGCGTTGCGGCGTCGCCTCGCGTGCGGCAAAGCGGATCGCCAGGAGCGCCAGCGCGAGACCACCGACGTCGGTAAGCATGTGGGCTGCATCCGCGAGCAACGCCAGGCTACCGGTCACCAGCCCTCCGATGACCTCCGCGATCATGTATGTCGCGGTCAGTGCGAGCGCCCAGGCGAGCTTTGTCGCGTGCCTTGCGCCGGCCGTTCCGACGGATCCTCCTCCGTGCATGTCTCAATCTCCCGTCGTGACCGGTTCTCGCGCGGCGTCGTCCGGAACGTCGAGCGATCGGCGGAGGTTCCGCTCGAGCTCGTCGAGCAGAAAGAAGCTGACGTCGTCCACCGAACCGTGCCCCTTGGCGAATGGCTGCTCAAGGAGCCGGACGAGGTAGAGGACGTAGACGAACATGTAGGTGATGAAACCGAACAGCAGTGCGGATGCGGGATCGCCCTCGGTCTTCAACAGCAGCAGAAGGAGCACTATCGATCCGACGAGGGTCTGCACCAGAACGTGGACGGACGGCACGAACTCGACGCGCTGAATGGTGTAGATCCGGAGCAAGGCTCTCCGGATAACGTCCTGATTCGTCCGGAGGCGAACGACGAAGTTCGCCGCCATGCCCATGCCCTCGAGCTGGCCCAAGATCGGCGTCAACCTGGCAAGCTCAGCGAGAGCGGGAGGAACATCCTTGTGATCGTTTTCGTGCCCTAGACCATCTCGAAGCCTGTCGATGACCGCCAGCAGCAACTGCCGAGCCTTTCGTAGCTCAAACGCATCGTTGGTCTGCGCGAAGCAAGCGAGGTCGCCGTCGATAGCCTCAATGGAATTCCTGAGATCGGCCGGAATCTTTTCGGCCTCCTTGTAGTCCTGAAGGATGCTCGATAGCAGAAAGCCAACGATGAAGACGGCGCCGCCGATGCCGCTGGTCACCAGGCCGTTCAGATCGAGGAATTCGACTCCGAAGTAGTGGACCGCGACCTTCGCCGCGCTCAGAATCAGCACAACGACTCCCACGGTGAAGAACAGCCGGAACTTCTTCCAGAGAGAGATATCAGCGCCGCCAAAGTGAAGATGCGAGATGATCGACGATGTCACCGCTCGATACCCTTTCCGAATAAGGGAACGGGTGCGAATGTGCGTCCGTTCCAACGTAGAATAACCGGCCGATCTCCCGCGAACTCCAACCCGGCGGTCCCGCCGTCGTTGATCAGCTTCATGTCGTCGATGAAAGCGCTGAATACCCGGCGTGAATGCCCACCCTGTTCCAGATAGACCTCATGGAGGCATCGGTCCGCCCTACAAATCGCCTCTCGCCGCTCGCAGGCGAAGTTCTCGAAATGCAACGATCTGAAATGCAGGCCGCCGGCCTCGATTGTGGTGGAAAAGTAGTGCGTGGCGGCAGCTTTCCCGCCGCATTGTCTCTCCAGGCGACTCAGGTCATGACGGATGTCCGGGGGAAGCAGATCGATGTGCTCGGCCGCGAAAGGGCGCTCGCTGGCAATGCTGCCCCGCGCCTCGGCGACGCCTACTGCCGCGATCAGACCCAAGACACTTCCGAGCGCCAAGAAGAGCCCGTCCTTCCACATCTGCGACCTCCGATGCCGTTCCGTCCTCACCCCTTGAACTTCACACCCCTTCGTTTCTCCTTGATCCACGCGACCCGAGAGTTGCGCCGTATCGCGTCCTTAGGTACGACGAGCGTGAATTCGCGGGGGATGCCGACTTGGCTTTCGACCTCCAACATCGCACCTTGGTCGCTGAGGTTCCGGATCGAGCAATCGATGGCGGAGCTGCCGAACTCGATCGATCCCTTTTTAAGTACCCTCCGGCGTTGATCTCCACGTCGTTCCATTGCAGTTGCTGCGGCGTATCATCAGTTCAGTCGGCGGCCTTCTCTGCCTTTTCGCCCTGCTTCACGATATCGCCATCGGTAAAAAGGATTCCTTTCAGCTCCTCGCGCCACTGTTTATTCCGCCGCAGAAGGAATTCCAGGTTCATGCCGAAATGCTTGAACTCCTCCTTTTGGGCGTTGGCCATGATGGCCTTTCGCCTTCTTGTCCTTCTCGACTGACATGCGCTGTTCGTACCAATTGATGGCCTCGGCCTCCTCGATCAGCGAAGCGATCATCCGCGCGAAGGTGCGCACCTCTTGCGAAAGCTCCTGGGGCGGTTCGTGGTATTGATCGAAGCCCATCTCATAGTTCCCTTCGTGCTAGTCTTGGTTGCGGACTTGCTTCGCGCTCGACGGGTCGTCGATCAAATGCAGCGCGAAAATCTCTCGCCCAGGTTTTGAAATAGGCGACGGAGATCATGATGCTGATGCCCGCGGTGCTGACGACGACCTGGAAGGCGAGCGAGTCGGAGACAAGGTCGATCGCGAAGTAAGCGACGAACGCGAGGAATACGCCCGCACAGAAGACTTCGAGCGAGCGCTCTCCGCACAGCCGCAGCGGCCGAAGCCACGACGTCGACAGGAACGGCGCGTCCTTCGGAATCAATCGCGAGATGACGATTGCGACCGCCAGAAAGTGGACGATGCGATACGGTGCCAGATTCGTCTTGTCGTTCGGAATGAATGTCGAGCGGACGGTATCGAGGATCAGATTCTGATGGCCGGTCCGAGTCGCCAGTGTGATGAACGCGGCGAACAGGAGAAAGAGACCGGCGACAGCGAGGGTGGTTTTCGAGTTGATGAGCGCCCTTGCCGCGGTCGCTCCTCCGACGGCGACCCACGCTCCGATGACGAAGAGAAATTGCCATGCGAACGGATTGAAGTACCAGTGACCGGCGGGGTACGCGCGTAGATTGCATCCTGCCTGTGCGGCGATGTAGACGCCCGCCGAGATCACCAGCGCGATGTTCGGCCATCTGATGAGAACCCAGAGCAGCAGCGGAAACGCGACCATCAACGCGATGTAGAGCGGTAGGACGTCGAGATTCAGGGGCTTGTATTCGAGCAGAAGGCCGTGCTTCAGAAACTCGACGGGGTCCCTGATGAGAAGCCGAATGTTAAACTCGTCCAGCAGATGAGCATGCCCATACCGTTGCGCTACGTAACCTATGGTGACCACGTAAAAGGCAAACAGCAAAATGTAGGCGATATAGAGCTGCCAGGCTCTGCCGAGAACGCCGACCACGGCGGCGAGGAAACCCCTGGCTCGCGCCATGCGGGTATACACCAAGGCGGCCGTGTAGCCCGAGACGAACACGAACAACTCTGCAGCGTCGCTGAAGCCGTAGTTCCGAGCCGTAATCCAGGCGACCGCGTTATTCGGAACATGATCGAGGAAAATCGCCCAGTTTGCCACCCCCCGAAAGAGGTCTAGGCGCAGGTCGCGACTGCCGCTTTGTGCCCTCTCCGCTGTCATCGGGACGCGCCCTTGTCGGATGGTCCATGACCGCTTGGGACAGAGAGCAGACGCAGCGCGTTCAAGGTCACTAGGACGGTCGCGCCGGTGTCGGCGAGGATGGCCGGCCATAGGCCCGTGATTCCGACGACGGTGGAGACGAGGAAGATCGCCTTCAGTCCCAACGCGACCGCGATGTTTTGCCGGATGTTGGTCATGGTCCGCTTGGACAGGACGATCATGGCCGCGACATCCGACACGCGCCCGTGCAGCACGGCGGCGTCGGCGGTCTCCAGGGCGATGTCGGTGCCGCCTCCCATGGCGATGCCGACGTCGGCGGCCGCGAGCGCCGGCGCGTCGTTGATGCCGTCGCCAACCTTCGCGACAACGAAGCCCTCCTTTTGGAGCCGGCCGATGATGCGCTGCTTGTCATCTGGAAGAAGCTCCGCTTCGACGTCGATGCCGAGCTGTTCGCCGATGGCATCGGCGGTCCTCCGATTGTCGCCGGTCAGCATCACCGTCCGAATGCCGGCTTCCGCAAGCAGCTTCAGGCCCCTTTCCGCATCCGGACGAGGCTCGTCACGCATGGCTATCGCGCCGGCTATGCTGTCGTCCAAGACGAGCAGGGAGACCGTCTTGCCTTCGTCATTGAGAGCAGCGATCCGTGCCTGCTGGGCATCCGAGACGGCCGCCAACTCCGCAGCGCCTTTCGCGGAACCGAGGAAGACCTTCGTTCCCTCCACCATTGCCCGCACGCCCTTGCCGCCGATGGCCGAGGCTTCCGAGGTCGGCGGGATTTGCGTCCGTTGCTCCGCCGCCTTGGACAGGATGGCGGTTGCGAGCGGATGGCTCGACCCCAATTCCAGCGCGGCCGCGAAGCGCAACACGTCGCCCTCGCTGCGGCCGAAACCGACGATGTCGGTGACCTGGGGCTTGCCGGCGGTGAGCGTGCCGGTCTTGTCGAGCCCCACTGCGGTGACCTTGCCGACCTTCTCGAGCACGGCGCCCCCTTTCAGGAGCAACCCTCGCCGGGCACCCGCCGCAAGGCTGGCGGCGATGGCCGCCGGGGTCGAGATGACCAGCGCGCACGGGCATCCTATCAACAGGACGGCGAGGCCCTTGTAGATCCACCCGTTCCAGTCTCCGCCAAACAGCAGCGGCGGCAGAATCGCAACGAGTGCTGCGACCACTACAACGCCCGGCGTGTAGTACCGGGAAAACCGATCGATGAACCGCTCGGTCGGGGCCTTCGACTCCTGCGCCTCCTCGACCAGCTTGACCACGCGGGCGATGGTGTTGTCCGCCGCAGCGGCCGTCACGCGGACCTTGACCAGGCCGTCTCCATTGACAGTCCCGGCGAACACGTTCTCGTCCCGCCCCTTTCGGACGGGATTGCTTTCCCCGTTGATGGGGGACTCGTCGATGGCGCTCTCTCCGGAGACGATGACCCCATCGGCCGGGATCCGATCGCCGGGACGCACCTGGATCACCGCGCCGACTAACAACGTGTCGGCCTCGACCTCGCTCACCCGGCCCTCGCTGTCCTCGAGGCGCGCGGTCTTGGGTACAAGCTTCGTCAGACCCTGGATGCTGGCGCGCGCCCGGCTGGCCGCCACGCCCTCCAGAAGCTCGCCAATCAGGAACAACAGAACCACCGTAGCCGCTTCTTCGGTCGCGCCGATGAAGACCGCTCCGACCGCCGCAATCGTCATCAGCGTCTCGATCGAGAACGGTGTCCCCGCCATGGCCGCCGAGAAGGCCCGCTTGGCGATCGGGACGAGACCGACCATCATCGCCAGCAAAAAGGCCCAGCGCTCAAACGCGGGCACGCTCTTCCCGACCGCGAAAGCAACCGCGAGCGCCACACCCGATGCGATCGTCAGGCGGGCCTTTCCGGTCTGCCACCATGGCCTGTCGCTTGGCTCGCGATCATGATCTTGACCCCGTGAAGGACCGGTTCGTTCTTCGGACTCGATCGGGGAATGCTCACGGGCGCTTGCCTGGTCGCTCTCCGCGACCGTATATCCGAGCGACGAGATCTTGCTCGTCATCTCTGCAGAGTTTGCGTTGTCGTGCCTCACCGTGACCGTGCCGCGGGAGACCGAGACATCCACGGTACGCACTCCGGGCATCCGGTTCAGCGCGTTCTCGATCTTGATCGCGCAGCTCGCGCAGTCCATTCCCTGCACCTGCAGGCGCGTGGTGATCGCCTGCGAGGCAGCCGTCGAGCCATCCTCGTTTCGTGCGTTTGGACGTGTCATCGTGCCGCCCTTGCCATGGTCTGCCGCGATCTATGTTTCATACCGCCTCCTCGGGCGCCGGCGCCGGCTCGGAGTCCTTCCTGAACAGCACGTAGAGGGCCGGTAACACCAGCAGCGTCAAGATCGTCGAGGAGATGATGCCACCGATGACGACGGTCGCCAGCGGCCTCTGCACTTCGGCACCGGCACCCGTCGCGATGGCCATCGGAACGAAGCCGAGCGAAGCCACTAACGCCGTCATCAGTACCGGCCGCAGCCGGGTCACCGCGCCTTCATGGACGGCCTCCAGCACCGGTTTCCCTTCGTGTCTGAGCCGCTCGATGAAGGCGATGATGACGAGACCGTTGAGGACGGCGACGCCGGAAAGCGCGATGAAACCGACGCCGGCGCTGATCGACAGCGGAATGCCCCGCAACAGCAGCGCCAGGACGCCGCCGGTGAGCGCCAGCGGGACTCCGCTGAACACCAGAAGCGCGTCGGCGACAGACCCGAAACTCATGAACAGCAGCAGCAGCACCAGCAGCAGCGCCACCGGAACGACGATGGTGAGCCGCTTGGTTGCCGAGACCAGTTGCTCGAACTGACCGCCCCAGCCGATCCAGTAGCCGGCCGGGAGCTTGACCTTCTGAGTCACGGCATCCTGCGCCTCGGACACGAACGAGCCGAGATCGCGCTCGCGGACGTTCGCCGTCACCACGATCCGGCGCTTGCCGTTCTCGCGGCTGATCTGGTTCGGGCCGGGCGCGGAATCGACGGTCGCGACCGACGACAGCGGCACGTAGCGGGGCTGCGCCGCGGGCGTCCCCGACCAGGCGGTCTTGGTGACCGCCGGCGCGCCGGGCTCCTCCGCAGGCAGCGGAATCGGGATGGCACGGATCGCCTCGATATTGCCGCGCAGGCGCTCCGGAAGGCGCACGACGATGTCGAACCGCCGGTCGCCTTCGAACAGCTTGCCGACGCTCTTTCCGCCGACGGCGATCTCCACGATGTTCTGGACGTCGCCGACGCTGAGCCCGTACCGCGACAGGGCGCGGCGGTCGAGCTTGACGGTGAGGATCGGCAGACCTGCGACCTGTTCGGTCTTCACGTCGGTCGCCCCGCGGATGCCCTGGATCACCCCTTGGACCTGCTTGGCAGCCCCCTGAAGCACGTCGAGATCGTCGCCGAAGATCTTGACGCCGACGTCGCTGCGCACGCCCGAGATCAATTCGTTGACGCGCAACTGGATCGGCTGGGAGACTTCGTAGTTGCTGCCCGGAATGTCGTTGGCCGCGTTCTCGATCTCCTCGACCAGTTCCGCTTTCGGTTTCTCGGGGTCAGGCCACTCGCTGCGCGGCTTGAGCATGATGTAGCCGTCGGAAATCGACGGGGGCATCGGATCGGTGGCGACTTCGGCGGTGCCCGTACGCGCGAAGAACTCCTTCACCTCGGGCAGTTGCTGAATTCGCTTCTCGAGCGCCATCTGCAGCTCGAGCGACTGTGTCAGGCTCGTTCCAGGGATCCGGATCGCGGCCAGAGCGACGTCGCCCTCATCGAGGCTCGGGATGAACTCGCCACCCATGCGGGTCGCCGCGAACACGCTGGCGCCTACGATCACGACCGCCGCGAACGCCACGATGCCGCGGAATGCGATCGCCCGGTCCAGAAGCGGCAGGTAGACGCGCTTGGCGGCGCGCATGAAGAGGTTCTCCTTCTCCGATACCTTGCCGGTGACGACGATGGCGACGGCGGCGGGCACGAAGGTGATCGAAAACATGGCGGCGGCGGCAAGCGCCATCAGGACGGTCAGCGCCATCGGCGTGAACATCTTGCCTTCGACGCCCGTGAGCGTCAGGACCGGCAGGTACACGACCGCGATGATGAGCGTTCCGAACAGGCTGGGCTTGATGACTTCGGCAGAGCCGCGACGGATCGTGTCCAACCGCTCCCTTAGGTTCAGCAGCCGGCCCTTCTCATGCTGCGCTTCGGCGAGCAGCCGGAGACAGTTCTCGACGATGATGACCGCGCCGTCCACGATGATGCCGAAGTCGATTGCACCCAGGCTCATCAGGTTGGCGCTGACCTTGGTCTCGACCATGCCGGTGACCGTCATCGCCATCGACAGCGGAATGACGCAGGCGGTCACCAGCGCTGCACGGAAATTCCCGAGGATCAGGAAGAGAACGGCGATGACGAGAATCGCGCCCTCGACGAGGTTCTTCTCGACCGTCTTGACCGTCGCCTCGACGAGGTGGGTCCGGTCGTAGACGGTGCGGGCGACGACGCCTTCGGGGAGTGACTTGGCGATATCGTTCAGCTTGGCTGAAACCCGCTGTGCGACGGCGCGGCTGTTTTCGCCGATCAACAGCATGGCGGTGCCGAGCACCGTCTCCTTGCCGTTCAGCGTCGCAGCGCCCGTGCGCAGGTCTTTCCCTTCGGTGACCTGCGCCACGTCCTTGATCCTGACCGGCACACCGCCGCGCGAGCCGATGACGATGTCCTCTATTTCGGCGATGTTGGCGACCTGCCCGGGGGTCCGGACCAGGTACTGTTCGCCGTTCTTCTCGATGTAGCCCGCGCCGACGTTGGCGTTGTTGGCTGCAAGCGCGGTCATCACGTCGCGGAAGCCGAGCTTGTAAGCCATCAGTTTACCGGGGTCCGGCAGCACATGGAACTGACGCTCGAACCCACCGATCGTGTTGACCTCGATCACGCCGGGCACGTTCCGGAGTTGCGGCTTGATGATCCAGTCCTGGATCGTCCGAAGATCACTCGGCGTGAACTCCTTGCCGCCCGGCGCCTTCCAGCCCTGCTTCGCTTCGACAGTGTAGAGGAAGATTTCGCCAAGGCCCGTCGCAACAGGACCCATGGCGACCTCGACGCCGGCGGGAAGCTGATCCTTGACCTGTTGGATCCGCTCGTTGACGAGCTGGCGCGCGAAGTAGATGTCTGTGCCGTCATGGAAGACGACGGTCACCTGGCTGAGGCCATAGCGCGACAGGGAGCGGGTGTATTCCAGCTTGGGTAGTCCTCCCATTGCCGTCTCGACCGGGAAGGTGATGCGCTGCTCCGTCTCCAGCGGAGAAAAGCCCGGCGCCTGCGTGTTGATCTGCACCTGGACGTTGGTGATGTCCGGCACGGCGTCGATCGGCAGCCGCGTGAAATTCCAGCCGCCGAACGCCAGAAGCCCGAGCACGAACAGGATCACCAACCAGCGCTGGCGGATGGAGAATTCGATGATGCGCTCAATCATGCTCGGCCTCCCCCTTGCCCATCTCGGCCTTCACGACGAACGAGTTTTCGGCGACGTACCTCTCTCCCGGCGATATGCCGGCACGGATCTCCACGAATTTCTGATCGGAATCCCCGAGCTCGACCGGGCGCGCCTCGAGCTTGTCGTCGCCTTCGCGCACGAACACGACCGTCTTGTTCTCGAACGTCTGGATCGCGCCGGCGTGCACCGCGACCGGCACCTTCCGCTCGGCCAGGATCAACCGGGCGGTCACGAACAGACCTGGGCGAAGACGTCCGTGGGGATTCTGCAGGACCACGCGGGCGATCGCCGTCTGGGTCTCGCTGGCGCCGACGGGCGCGACGTAGGAGATCGACCCTTTGATGTCGCCGGCCCCATCGTCCGGATCGATCAGAACCTCGTCCCCGATCCGCACCCGCCTGAGATCCTGACGGTAGATCGAAAGGTCCACCCAGATCGTCGACAGGTCAGCCACGACGAAGGCGGGCTTCTGCTCGGAGACGTACTCGCCGAGCGAGATCTGGCGATCGATCACGGTTCCCCCGATGGGCGCCTTCAGGTCGTACACCGTGAGGCTCTGATTGCTCTCGATGGACGCCAGCAGATCGTCCTTGCCGATGGTGTCGCCGATCCGCTTCTTGATCGCACGTGCGATCCCCGGGAAGCGCGGGGTGACCTGGACCACCGTCTCCTGGTTGGCTCGCAGCACGCCGTTGAACGAGAGGGTTTCGGTCAGGGTCGCCGGTCCCGCCTCGGCGAAGGCAGCGCCGGCAGCCGCCAATTTGACGTCGCTGATCACGATGCGGTCGGCGCCGTGTTCGTCCTTCTCGGCGTGCTCGTTGCCGGCTTTCTCGTCCTTGCCATCCTGCTTCGCGACCTGCTGCGTCGCGGCGGGCGCGTCTTTGGGCGTCAGCCAGCGGTACCCGTGGGCGCCGGCGGCGGCAGCGACCAGTGCAAGGACGATTGCGCTCGAAGTTCTCATCGTGCGCTCCCCCGCGCCAGAGCGAAGGGATTGCCAACCAGGCCTTCGATTGTGGCAACGGCGACGTGATAATTCTGCAGCGCTTCCTGCTCGCGCAGACGAGCCTGGGTGACGTTGGCCTGCGCGTCGAGCACTTCGAGCAGGGTGAAGCGCCCTGCGCCGTAGCCTTGCTCGATCTCGTTGGCGGCCGCCTGGGCTTTCGGTATGCCGGACTCGCGTAGGATCGCGAGTTCCCGCAGCGAGCCCTGGACCGTGTCGTACGCCCGCCCCGCGACGACGATCAGCGTATTGCGGTTCGCCTCGCGCTCGGCCCGCGTCTTGGCGAGGCTTTCCTGCGCCGAGAGGATGTTGCCCTGGTTCTGATCGAATACCGGGATCGGGACCGACAAGGTCAACCGAACGGCGTCGTCGTTGGTTTCGTTGAAATGGCGCCAGCCGGCTGCCAGGCGGACGTCGGGGTAAGGCTTCAGCCGCGCCAGAAGAAGTTCGGCGTTGCGCTGGGCGTAGATCGCATTCCATCTCGCCAATTGCGGGTTCGCGTCGATGGCCGCGATCACCGCCTGAAACGACGGCGCCCGAGTGGTGGCATCCAGCCGTCCAGAGACGCTGGCGAACTTCGGCGACGTCTCCCCTATGAGCACCCCCAGCTCGCGACGGGCACTGGACAGGCTGGCCTTGGTGCGCTCGCGATCGGCCTTCACCAGGGCGGCGGCGACCTCGGCGCGGCCGGTCTCGGCGGGCGACGATGCGCCGGCGTCCACCCGGCGCTGAAGCAACGGGGTCAGGCGCTCGAGAGCGGCGACCTGCTCGTCCAATATTTGGATCCGCCGCTGCAGGCCGAGCACGTTCAGGAAGGCGATAGCGGTCTCCGACAGGATCTGCAGGCGCACCGCCTTGCGCTCGATCGTCGCCCCCTCGACGCCCGCCTGGCCGGCGGCGATCCGGGCCTCGCGCTTGCCGAACAACTCGAAGAGCTGGCTGATCTGCAGCGTCGTCTCGGCCGACTTGGTGCCACGGTAGATGCCCGATCCGAACGAGTTGTCCTGTTCGTAGGATAGTTCCGGATTGAGCAGCGCGCCCGCCTGGATGCGCTGGCCGGTCGCGATACCGACGTCGCGCTCTGCGGTAGTCAGGCGGGGGCTGGTCGCGAGCGCGCGCTGCAGCGCCGCCCCAAGATTGAGGGTCTGCGAATGCGACGCCGCCGTCAGCCAAGGACTGACCAGCAACGCCGTCGCGCACGCGAAACGCGTGACGCACCTTGAAAACATGATGAAAACCTGACGAAAGACGGAATCAGAGCGCGATGCGCCCAGCGGTCATTTTCAGGTCAGGAACTTCGGCGGCGGTGGATCGAGACCTCGGACAGTGTCTGTTAAAGGGGCCGTCGACCGGATGAGGACCGCCAGCTTGGGTTCCATCACGGTCATGACCTGCTGCGGGGGCGCTGCGACGGAAACCGCGAAACAGCCATGGCAGTGATGGTCGATGATGACGCCGGTCTCAGGGCCGCTGTCGGACTTGGTGTCGACCATCCAAACCACCGGGGAACCGGTCGGATTGGTCACGTCAAGGTCGAGACAGCGATGCAGCGCACCCGACATCAGATACGTCACGATCAGAAATACGGACACAATCCCGCGCAAAGCAGGGATATGCCTCATTCCAGATCTTGTCCGATCGATCATCAATGACCACGGTCTACGTTTGCGAGTTGATAGGTAGCATGGGCACGCTGCTCAGGTCGACCCGCAACAATGTAACAATCCCAAACATTTGTTGCGGGTTACTCGTAACTTCCGATCGCCCTAGTCTCGGACGGGCACGCGAGCCTGTCCCAAGTCGAGACTCCGCGGCGCAGTTCCCAATTCGGACGGAAAGCAAGGCGCGCCCGCGCCTGGTCCGGATCGCGTGGCTCGAGAAGGCATCGGCGGCATGCCGCACTCGGTCGTCATCGGGGGTACCCTTAGGGCTTCCTGAAAAAAATCACGGCAATCCGTCCGATCCGTACGGAATGCGACGACTGTGTTTTGCCCCCGGCAAACCCAGCTTTTTTCAGGAGCTGGCCCCATGTGCCGTCGACGTGAGACTGAACCGCATTCCTGCTTGAAATCTGTGCTGCGATGTTGAGCACGATGCGTTCTTCGCGGATCGTCGGTCGGTCATAGTCCGCAACGTAGAATACTCCTCCACGGCGCAGGATTCGGAAAGCCTCCTTCGCCAAGGCGATTTTTTCGTCGGGAGTTCGTAGGTGAAAGGACAGTATGCACATCGCGCGGTCGAAGCAGCCGGTGTGAACCGGGAGGGCGGCAATGGAAGGTGCGTCGATGAACGTAACATTCGGAATTTGCTGTTTTTCGATAACGCGTCTTGACTTGCGCACGATCGATGGATCGGGATCCGCTACCACGATGCTGAGCTCGGTGAACCGTTCCGCAAGCGCGATCGCGGTCGCTGCACTTCCCGGTCCGAACGCCAAGAGGCGCTCTCCGAGCTTCGGAGACATCAAGTCGAACAACGGCTCTTGCCATGTCGTGTCGCGCATCATTGCAGCGGCGAAGCGGTAGTAGAGCGGCTTAAGCAACGCCACGACCAATTTCGATAGAAACTTCATGCAGTGTCGCGACCGCGTGGCCAATGGCGGAGCGCGTCCGAAGCCGTCAGAAGCTCCGCGCGCTTGAGGACGCTTTTCAGCTCCTCGAGTTCTGTTAGAAGCCGGCGCGCCTTGCCGCTCGCGTTATTGGCAACATACGCATTCACAGCGTTCATGGAGCCAGACAGTTCTTCTATCTGCCATTGAGCCTTGCTCGAGATCGCGAGGAGGACGACCCGGCGATCGATCGCGCTCGGCTTGCGGCAGATCAGTCCCTTGGACTCAAGCAACTGCGACTGGGCGGTGACGAATGAGGCGTCTACGGAGAGCTTCTCCGACACCACGTTAACCCGGACACCCTCGTCGCCCGCAAGATGCGATATCGCCATGAGAATGTTCCATTGAGACAAAGTGACGCCCACCCGGGTCGCCCAGAACTTCTGCACTTCGCTTAGACAACCGTGAATTTGCTTCACTTCCCAAGACAATCGCTGCAAGAGGTTGTCCGACGCCGAGGTCTGCGGGTCTTCAACTTGCTTGGTTTCCATAGCGCGATCCCTTAATTCCATTCGATGTGCCGCCGAGGGCCCGACAAAACGGAAGGGCCTCATAAGAGCAGTTTCTGAAAAATCCATTGTCGATCAAGATCGCCTGCGCGCTCGCCGTCACAGCAACTCGGTTCGCGAAGGCTTTGCGAGCGACGGCGTCGACATGCTAAAATAGAGGGATGACAGCATCGCGCGCCGTGAAAGCGCGCGAGGGAATTCGACGAAACACGGAGACGGGCGCGCGATGCGTCCGCGTCGTTCGCTTCAGGTCAGAGACTTCGGCGGGGGCGGATCAAGACCGCGAACATTGCCGTACAAAGGAGCCGCCGATTTCGGCAACTCCGCGACCTTCAAACCCGGGGCGAGTTCAGCCTGTTGCGCGGGCGCAGGGACCGACACCGAAAAGCAACCGTGACAGTGGTGATCGGCCACCAAGCCCCGTTCGGACGATTGGGAGCTTTTCCCATCCATCAAGAAGATCGTCGTGGAGGATCCGTAGCGATCGGCGACGTCGACATCAACGAATCCGTGCAGAATGCCGGGCAGGAGGTACGCCATGGTCAGGAGAGCGGACACGACCCCGCGAAACGCAGAAACGCGCTGGGTTCCCGTTATGACCTGACAACCGGACAATGATCACGCTCTTGGTAAAGACGACGTGGCTACCTAACATGAGGGTCACCTTCCGTCGAGCCGCATTATGTCGGAAGCGGCAGAGAGCCTGCGGGCCTAAAGATCTTCGCCGGGGCCAGCTTTCTGAGTTCGTTCTTGTCGTCTTCGCGCAAGAAATTTGGGAGGACCCCAAAGATGCGAAGACGGTAGATTGGGCGTCATTCGCCCATCATCCGCGATTTCGATCAACAGATTAGCCCTCCTCGATCGTCACTCGACATCCACCACGCTCGGGCGTGCCTGAGCACATTGGTGATGTTTCCTGAATGAGCCGATAGACGGTCTGCAACAGTAGGTTGTCGAGAACGTCGAAAGGACCTTCAAGCCGTGATCGAATGCGTAACCTGGGAGCCTGCTGGTCGGTGTCGCGCGACAGCGCCTCGATAGTTCCGGATAGGCCGAGCTCAGCAAGGTAGAGCGGGCTCAATCCCTGCACAATGCGCATGTTCGCCTGCTGAAGCGCCTCCGCCGCCTCGACCACGCCCCCTGGACGGGCGCGCCGGCGCCGCAGCCGTCGCTTGCGGCCTCTTCCGGTATTTCAGCGGCGTTGGTTCGGATGGCGAATAGGAGCGGACCCATCTCGTCGCGCAGTTCGAGTGCAATTCAACGGCACTCGTCGCTTTGCAGCGAGACGAGCCTTCGCAAAAGGTCCGGTTATAGCGGCTGAGATCCTTTAGGGTCGCGGTGGGCGTCGATTCGCGTGCCGCGCCTCCCCCCCGAGCGGTTGCCGGAACCGCTGGCGAGGAGTATCCCCTCCCAGGGGATAGGAGGGTTCGGACCATGAGTAGCAAGGATCACGTCCACGAAAGTCACCCGGAGATCGTCAAAAGGCTGAAGCGGGCCGACGGGCATCTCCAAAAGGTGATCGCGATGCTCGCCGAAGGCCGACCGTGTCTCGACCTGGCGCAGCAGCTCCACGCCGTCGAGAAGGCGATCGCCGAGGCGAAGAAAACCCTGATCCACGATCACGTCGACAACTGCTTGGACGCCGCCGCCAACGGCATATCGGGCAAGTCGACCAAGAGCGTCCTCGCCGAATTCAAGGCGATCTCGCGCTACCTGTAGGAAGGAAAAAGATGATCCCGGGTATACGGACGGCCTGCATGGTCCTCCTCGCGACGATTGCCGCGGCCGGCACCATCGTGCCGACGAGGGCGCAGGTGGATTCCGCGAAGCCGGCGGTCATCGTCATGGACGACGACCGCATCCGGCTGTCAGGAATCGAACTCCGACAGGCGGGACCAGCCTCGATCGCTAAACGGCTGACGGTGCCGGGGACGATCGTCCCAGACGCCGGCCGGGTGGCGCACGTCTCGATCAAGGTGTCCGGAACCGTCGCTGATCTGCGGAAGAACATCGGCGACGACGTTCAGAAGGACGAAGTCCTCGGCGTTCTGGAGAGCCGCGAGGTCGCCGACGCCAAGAGCGAGTATCTCTCCGCCAAACTCTCGAACGAACTGCAGCAAGACCTCACGGCGCGCGACAAGTCGCTGTGGGAAGGCCGCGCCGTTCCCGAGCAGCAGTACATCAAGTCGCGCAACGCGGCGGCGCAGACCGAGATGCGCTTCGGCATCGCTCGTCAGAAGCTGATGGCGCTCGGCATCAGCGATGCGGAGGTCTCCGGGCTGCCGCAGGCGCCTGATGGGACGCTGCGCAGCCAAAACGTCCGCGCCCCTATCTCCGGGCGTATCGTCGAGCGAAAGGTCGAGCTCGGCACCGCGGTCGGACGGGACAGCCTGGAGACCGAGCTCTTCGTCATCGTCGACCTCAGCCGCGTTTGGGTCGACCTGGCGGTCTCGGCGACCGACCTGCCCCTGGTCAGGGAGGGCCAGGATGTGGCCGTGGCCGTGCGTGGGATCACGGAGGCCGGCTCGGGCAAGATCACGTTCGTCAGCCCCCTGCTGGACAAGGATACCCGCACGGCCCGCGTCGTGGTCTCGCTCGACAATGCCGGCGGCCGATGGCGTCCCGGCTCCTTCGTCACGGCCAAGATCGCAGTCGAAAGCCATGATGCGGCGGTCACCATCCCCTTTGCCGCCCTCCAGACCCTTGACGGTCGCAAAACCGTTTTCGTCCGGACCAAGGAAGGTTTCGAAACCCGCAACGTCGTGCTCGGCGGACGAGACGGACCGGTCGTCGAGGTGGTCTCTGGTTTGGCCGCCGGCGAGACCGTCGCCGCCTCGAACACGTTCCCGCTCAAGGCGGAGGTATCCAAGCCCGGCGACGAGGACTGAGCGATGATCGAACGCATCGTAGAATTCTCAGTCCGCCGGAGATGGCTGGTCGTGTTGATCGCCTTGGCCGCGGCTGCGTCCGGCTTCTGGTCACTGACAAAGCTCCCGATCGACGCCGTGCCCGACGTTACGAACGTCCAGGTACAGGTCAACGCCGTGGCCCCGGCCATGACGCCGGTCGAGATCGAGAAGCAGGTCACCGTCACGCTGGAGACGGCGCTCGCCGGCATGCCCGGTCTGGAATCGACGCGCTCTTTCTCGCGCAACGGCTTCGCGCAGATCACCGCCGTCTTCGCCGACCGGACCAACATCTATTTCGCGCGGCAACTCGTCGCCGAGCGTATCAGCGAAGCCAAGACCGATATGCCCCCAGGTGTCGACATCCGGATGGGACCGGTCTCGACGGGCCTCGGCGAGATCTACTGGTGGGCCGTGGAATACGAAAAGCCTGGCGCGTCCGTACCTGTCCGCGATGGAAAGCCCGGCTGGCAGACCG
Organism: Bradyrhizobium sp. I71; assembly: GCF_022354745.1. NCBI lineage: Bacteria > Pseudomonadati > Pseudomonadota > Alphaproteobacteria > Hyphomicrobiales > Nitrobacteraceae > Bradyrhizobium > Bradyrhizobium sp. I71. The sequence goes on along the minus strand of NZ_CP059398.1, from coordinate 3,843,609 downwards.
ATGGCAGTTACCTCACTCCGGAGGGCGAGCGGCTGACCGATGACTTCCAGCGCACCGTCTACCTTCGGACCGTGCAGGACTGGATCGTCCGGCCGCAGATGAAGACAGTACCCGGCGTCGCCGGCGCCGATGCCATCGGCGGCTTCGTCAAACAGTACCAGGTGCAGCCTGATCCGGCGAAGCTCGTCGGCTACGGGTTGTCCTTGAAGCAGATCGTCGAAGCGATCGAGGCCAACAACGCCAGCCGCGGCGCGAACTACATCGAGCAGAACGGCGAAGGGTACGTCGTGCGCGCCGCGGGCCGCGTCGAGAACCTGGAAGACATCGAAAACATCGTCGTCGCGACGCGTGGCGGCGTGCCGGTCCGCGTCAGGGACGTCGCCGAGGTCGCAATCGGAAAGGAGCTCCGGACCGGCAGCGCGAGCGTCGACGGGCGCGAGGTCGTGCTCGGCACCGCGCTGATGCTGATCGGTGGCAACAGCCGGACCGTGGCAGCCGCGGCGGACGCCAAGATCAAGGCGATCGGCAGGACGTTACCACCGGGGATCTACGCCCACACGGTCCTCAATCGCACGCAACTGGTCGACGCCACCATCCAGACGGTCGCCAAGAACCTCGCCGAAGGCGCCCTCCTGGTGATCGCCGTGCTCTTCGTCCTGCTCGGAAACTTCCGCGCCGCGCTGGTCACCGCCCTCGTCATCCCGGTCACGATGCTCGTCACCGCGAGCGGGATGCTGCAGGGGCGGATCAGCGCGAACCTCATGAGCCTCGGTGCGCTCGACTTTGGCCTCATCGTCGACGGCGCCGTCATCATCGCGGAGAACAGCCTCCGGCACCTTGCCGAGCGCCAGCGTGAGCTTGGCCGCGGGCTGGCGCTGCAGGAACGTCTGGACACCGTGACGGCGTCCACCGTCGAGATGATCCGTCCTTCCGTGTTCGGCCAGATCATCATCATCCTGGTCTACACGCCCCTGCTCGCATTCTCCGGCGTCGAGGGAAAGACCTTCGAACCCATGGCGCTCACCGTGATGATCGCGCTGGCCGTAGCCTTCGTCGTGTCGCTGACGTTCGTCCCCGCGGCCGTCGCCATCGCGATACGCGGGCGCGTCATGGAGCGCGAGAACGTTATCGTCCGAACGCTGAAGCGCTGGTACGCCCCGCTCCTCGCCGGATCGATCGCAAGGCCGCTCCCCGTAGTCGTTGCTGCAGGCCTTCTCTTCGTCGGCGCGGCGCTCCTGTTCACGCGTCTCGGCCAGGAATTCACCCCGACGCTCGACGAGAAGAACATCGTCATGGAGGTGAAGCGCGTGCCGTCTACGGCGCTCGCGCAGTCTCAGAGGATGCAGCTTCTTATCGAGCGCCAGATCAGCACCCTGGAGGAGGTCTCGTTCGTCTTCTCGCGCACCGGCACGCCCGATCTTGCCGCAGACCCGATGCCGCCGTCGGCGTCCGACACCTACATCATCGTCAAGCCGCAGGAGGAATGGGCCGATCCTTCGATGACGAAGGAAGATCTGATCAAGAAGATCGAGGAGGTGACCGCGAAGCTTCCTGGCAACAAGGTCGGCTTCTCCCAGCCGATCGAGATGCGCTTCAACGAACTCATCGCCGGCGTCCGAGAGGATCTGGCCGTCAAGGTCTTCGGCGACGACTTCGAGCGGATGCAAAAGACCGCCGGCCAGATCGCCGAGGTCATCCGCAAGATCGCCGGCGCTGAGAACGTGAAGACCGAGCAGACGAGCGGTCTTCCGTTCCTCGACATCAATATCGACAAGGGCGAGATCGCGCGGCGGGGCCTGAGCTTGGCCTCGGTGCAGGACCTGATCGCGACCGCGATCGGCGGCACCGACGCCGGTCTCGTCTTCGAGGGCGACCGCCGCTTCAAGATCGTCGTGCGGCTTCCGGACGATCTGCGCGACAGCATTCCGGCGCTCGAGGAGCTCCCACTCTCGCTCCCGAACGCGAATCCGAACGCGCCCGCAGCGTCGATCCCGCTCCGGACGGTAGCTTCGTTCGAACAGACCGTCGGCTACAACCAGATCAGTCGCGAGAACGGCAAGCGCCGCGTAGTGGCAACGGCCGAGATCCGGGGTCGGGACATCGGCTCGGTGGCAACGGAGGCGCAGGCGAAGGTCGCCGAACAGGTGAAGCTGCCGCCGGGCAGCTATCTTGCCTGGGGCGGCCAGTTCGAGAACTTCGCGGTCGCGCGCCAGCGCCTCGTCTTCGTCGTGCCCGGCGTTTTCGCGCTGATCTTCATGCTGTTGTTCGGAGCGCTCGGCTCGGCACGGGACGCCGCACTCGTCTTCAGCGCGGTTCCACTGGCGCTGACCGGCGGGATAGCCGCGCTCTGGCTTCGCGGCATGCCGTTCTCGATCTCGGCGGCCGTCGGCTTCATCGCGTTGTCCGGCGTGGCCGTGCTGAATGGTCTGGTCATGCTGACACAGATCCGGCGGCTCATCCTCGAGGGGGTAGATCCAAGAACCGCGATCCGCGAGGGGGCGCTGACCCGCTTTCGACCCGTCGCGATGACCGCACTCGTCGCCTCGCTCGGATTCTTACCGATGGCGCTGGCGACCGACACGGGAGCCGAGGTCCAGAAGCCGCTGGCGACCGTCGTGATCGGCGGGCTCCTGACCGCGACCCTGCTCACGCTGGTCGTTCTACCCGCACTGTACGCCCGATTCGTCGTCCCCGCCGCGGCGGACAAGCGCAGCGGCTCGGTCGCGCCCCTTATCCACGACCGCGCAGCGGAGTAACGGCCCATGCTGTCAGTCCTTGCTAACCGCACCTACCGCCATCTGTTCGCCGCCCAGGTCATCGCGTTGATCGGGACGGGGCTGATGACCGTAGCGCTGGGATTGCTGGCGTTCCGTATCGCCGGCGAGAACGCCGGGGCGGTGCTGGGAACGGCGCTCGCCATCAAGATGGTCGCCTACGTGCTCGTCGCGCCGGTCGTAGGCGGTCTCGCCGGCCGCCTCCCGCGTCGGACCTTCCTGGTGGCGATGGACCTGACCCGTGCCGGGGTCGCGATCGCGCTGCCCTTCATCGACCAGGTCTGGGAGGTCTACGTCCTCATTTTCGTGCTGCAGTCCGCGTCTGCCGCCTTCACTCCGACATTCCAGGCGACCATCCCGGACGTGCTTCCGGAGGAGCGCGACTACACGCGGGCGCTTTCTCTGTCCCGCCTGGCGTATGACCTGGAAAGTCTTCTAAGCCCGACGCTTGCGGCCGCCTTGCTGACCCTGGTCACCTTCAACTGGCTTTTCTTCGGAACCGTGATCGGCTTCTTCTGCTCGGCCGCGCTGGTGGTCTCGGTAACGATTCCGCAAGCGGCGGCAACCCGTCCCCGCCGCGGCTTCTACGAAGATACGACGGGCGGCATGCGGATCTACCTGGCGGCGCCCCGCTTGCGGGGCTTGCTGGCGCTCAACCTGTCCGTGGCCGCAGCGGGATCGATGGTGTTCGTCAATACGGTCGTCCTGGTGAAGGGGGCGCTGGGCGGAACGGACGGCAACGTCGCGGTCGCACTCGCCTGCTTCGGCGGCGGCTCCATGGCGGCGGCCCTCTTGCTGCCTCGCCTGCTCGACCGGCTGCCCGACCGAAGGATCATGCTCTCGTCGGCGGAAATGCTGGCTGCAGTGCTGGCCGCCTTCGGCGCGATCATGGTGATCTATGGAAACGAGGTCGTCAGGTACGCGCTTCTGCCGACATGGGTGCTATTGGGGATCGGCTACTCCGGTGTGATGACACCCGCCGGGCGCCTACTGCGCCGGTCGGCCGGCGCTGCGGACCGGCCCGCCGTATTCGCTGCTCAGTTCGCGTTGTCCCACCTATGTTGGCTGCTGACGTACCCACTTGCTGGATGGCTTGGCTTGTCCGCCGGGATCGCGCCGACCGCTTTGGTACTCGCAACCCTGACGTTGAGCGGCGTCGTGCTGGCGTTCTATTTTTGGCCGGTCGCCGAGCCAGACCCCATTCCTCACGACCATCCCGAAGTACCGCCCGATCACCCTCATTTGCGCGGACAGCCTTCGATGCATGCGCACGCCTATGTGCTCGACGACCTGCATCCTCGGTGGCCTTAGGACCCGCGCAGCTGCCTCTGAATCAGCGATCGCAGCCGGGCTGCACGGACTACGCGGAACGGATGCGCAGCCGGTACTTTCCCGCGTTATTCGCGGCGCCGGCAACGGCGCAAAGCGCCTAGACTTTACGTCGATTGAGGGCGAATCCGAGGGCCAGTGCCACTATCATGACGATCTGAGCGGCGACGGTCTCTGTGGTCGGAAAGAAACCGACGAGCGAGAGGCGCGGCACCGCGTGCAACGGCGAGATGCCCACGATGCCCGCTTCCTGTAGCGCGGAGATTCCCTTTCCCCGTGAGGACCGCCATGAGCCAAGAGCTGTAGATGAAGAACTTGCCGATGGGCAGTCGGCTGCTGTAGCGCAGCATCGCCCAGGCCATGATCGTCAGCGCGATACAGGCACTGAGCGCGCCGGCGAAAATCGCGCCGCCGTTTCCCTGATGCCAGAGCGCCGCGGAGAACAGGATGGTCTCGAACACTTCCCGATACACGACGACGAACGCTAGGACGAACAAAAGCCGGGCCGATCCTCCGGACAGCGCTTTCGACATCCTCTCGCGGATATACCGCTGCCACTGATCCGCCTGCGCCTTGCCGTGCATCCAGATGGCGACCGACAGCAGCACCACCGCGGCAAAGATCGACCCGAACCCTTCGGTCAATTCGCGGCTGGCGCCGCTGATGCCGATCACCCAGGTCGCGACAACCCAGGTCAGGAAGCCCGCGAGCAGAGCGCCGATCCAGCCTGCGTGGACGTAGGGCATGACCTCCATTCGTTCGGCCTTGCGAAGAAAGGCGACCATCGCGACTACGATGAGGAGCGCTTCGAGACCCTCGCGCAGCAGGATCGTCGCTGCCCCAAGGAATGTCGAAAGTGCGCCCGTCGCATCCGGAGACAGCGCAGCTTGGGCGTCGTCGAGGAGGCCGTCCAGAACCTGAACCTGCTCCGAGAGCGCGTCGGCGGTCTCGGCCTTCACGGCCGCGCGATATTCGCCCATCAGCCCTTCAATCCGCTCCATCAGCGTGCGGTCGCTCGCGGTCAGCGCCGGCTCGATCGGCTCAAAACCGTCCAAATAGGCGGACAAAATCGTGTGACACGAAACCCGCATCAATACCCAGTCCGAAAGTAAGGCAATCGCGCCGGCGAGTGCTCCCGACGCGATTACCAGTCCGGTGATGCCGCCCGCGTTTTGATGTCCCATCTTTCGGACTTCGAGTACAGCAGCGCCGAAGATGATCGGGGTAGCGATGAGGGAATGAGAATGGGCCGCGGCTCATGCTAGGGCTCGACCCTCAGAGAATGCGATGACAAATGCAGAAACGGCGACACGAACAACCCCGGTTGACGAACGCAACAAGACCGCAAAGAGCGATAGCAAGCTGACCACGGCCCATCAGTTTGAACGGGCCGGTCCTGCCGCTTTCGTAAGCTGGCGCGACTGCCGGGATGAGCGATGCGCCTCAACATACTCCCAAAAGCTCTTGTCCATCGCATTTGTCTTGCTCAGGAGATAGGGAAAATTCCCGTAACCAGCGAAAGCTGTTGAGCAGCTTCATCGGCCGATTTGCCTTCCACTTCGGCGACGCAAAGAGCCGCCACCAGACCCGATCGGTCAGCGCCGCCTTGGCAGTGAATGAGGAGTGGCTTGGCGGCGTCGCGAACGATTTTGAGAATTGCACGGATCTGCTGTGATGTGACAAGACGGCGCGCTCCAATGCCGTAATCAAAGCGCGTTACGCTCATGCTTCGCGAGATAGCGATTTTCGTCGTCATACCAGGATGTACCAGAATTATCCCCTCGTAGGTTTAAGATCGACCTTATCGCGTACTCGTTGATTACCCGCTCAAACTGGTTCTTGTTAAGTTGCGCGGAGCGGTAAAGTTGTCCGCTCTTCTACGACATGAACGTTGCCCAACAGCTGGATGATACCGCAATAGGACGCGATAGACGTCACGATGAGCAGCGTGGTGAGGGCTGCGATGTTCGCGGTACGACGGCAAGCCCGCCAGAGATTTGAGGTGATAATGGCGTCCGATTCAGTCATGAAAGTTTTTGGGGGCAACTTGGAATCACTCGACTTGTCATCCGGGAGAGCCCGACTCGGGTGAAAACAGGCGCGATCGCGGGCTAGGTTGTGACGTAAAAGGCGATGATCGTCGGCGACGAGCCGAGCCGATAGGCACCCCCCGGGGCCGCATTGGCCCGGATGTAAATCCGGCGGACTCGACCAAACCAAGGCAAGCCGCGCGCTTCCCTTGTTCATTGGTGTTCAGCCTGCTACCGGTGATTCGCCATGGCCGAGCATACGGGCCCCAAGCTCTCCGGGATTTTGCCGAAACTATACGAATCCGTAATCTGATTCGAACTGCCGCGGTCGGGACATACGCTGGAGCTGGCGTGTATATGTTGAGAGCCGAGCATCGTAGGCTGAGCAGGCTGGTCGGGCGCGGCAGAGGCCGATCTCACAATCACGCGTAATGTTCCATGCCCGTCGCCGCCACCTTACATACCTGGACCCATTCGGCTCCTTCTTTCTTGGCGGCATTCCTCGCCTCGCTTGTCGAATTCGTCGAAGCGCTGACCATCGTGCTGGCGGTCGGAATTGTGCGCGGATGGCGCCCTGCACTTGTGGGCACGGCAGCCGGCACCGTGATTCTCGCCGCGATGATTGTCCTGCTCGGGCCATTGCTGGGACAGATACGAATCGAGATTCTTCAGTTGGTAGTCGGATTCTTGTTGCTGCTGTTCGGGATGCGGTGGCTGCGGAAGGCAATCCTCAGAGCGGCAGGCATTATCCCGCTGCACGACGAAATCGCCGCTTTCTCCTCGGAAGTCATCCAACTCCGCTCCGCCGGGCCGATGGCCGCGATCATGCTCGACCCGATTGCGGTCGGGACGACTTTCAAGGCCGTCGTGCTCGAAGGCACCGAAGTGGTCTTCATCGTCCTTGCAGTCGGTGCTGCCGGCAATACGCTGATACCGGGGAGCGTTGGAGCCGCCGCTGCGGGCGTTCTGGTCATCGCTCTCGGTATCGTCTTGCATCGGCCGCTATCTCGTGTCCCGGAGAACGCGATCAAATTTGCCGTTGGCATTTTGATCTCCGGGTTCGGAATATTCTGGGTCGGCGAAGGACTCGGCTTTGAATGGCCGGGTCGCGATTCTGCGCTGATCCCGATGTTCGCCTTGCTCCTCACGACATCGCTGGTCGGGGCGCAACTCGCTCGGCGGGCGACCGTGCCATCCGGAGCCAACAAATGAGTACTCTTTCTGGCGTGCTGCGCCAGCTTTGGCGGTTGTTCGTCGATGATGGCAGCCTCGCTGGTACGCTTGTGATCTGGTGTGTGGGCGCCGGATCCGTTCTTCCGCGTTGGATAACATTCGGCGGCTGGAACGCCCCAATCCTGTTCGTCGGATGCATTGCGATACTGCTCACAAATATTATGTTGGCAGCGCGACACCATCGCTACGGAGACGAACGAATTCCAATGCTGAGTGAGCAATCGCCTTCGAGGTAAATAGATCGATGCAACTGAACTTACCGGTTCATGAGCAATCCATTTTTCAGGAGAAGGACCTTTCGCCTCGCATTTCGGATTAGCCTCACGATCAAGGGCATCTTCGCACTACTGGAGATATTCGCTGGCATCACCGCGCATTTCGTCAGCCAGCAGTTCCTATTGAGCGCCATCCTTGCAAAACCCGCGAAGAGCTGACCGAAGATCCTGGCGACGTCGTCGTGCGCTATCTGCTCCAGACGGCACACAGCTTCTCGCTGGACACCCAAAAATTCGCGTCGATGTATCTGCTCAGCCACGGAATAATCAAAGCCTTACTCATTGCCGGACTGCTACGCCAAAAGCTGTGGTATTACCCAGCGGCAATTATCGTATTTGTGTCCTTCATTCTCTATCAGCTCCACAGATTTACCCATGCCCTTCCGTCTGGCTCTTGCTGATCACGCTATTGGATGTAGTCGTGATTTGGTTGACATGGCACGAGTATCTCTATTTGCAAAAGCATCATGCAGCGATCGGCCGATAGCCCCGGACAATTCATGCAGTCGCCGGCCTTGCCGTTGCCAGGTGCCTCAGTGATTCAGGGCAATCAATCGCCGCGCATCGCCCTATCTGCTGTCTCACCGCCAAAGGTATCCTTTGAGTCCTATTTCGCCGGCGCGGGGATTGTCGAGGCAGGCACGGGAAATATCGCCCATTGGAGTGTCGGTTTCCGGCATTGGGGGCGGCCGGCGAACCGCTCTTCAAGATCAACGATCTAGGGGCTGGTCGGTAGTGCGGCTCGCGAAGCGGAAGCGCGGAATCGCCGTCGATTCGCGGAACGATCCGACAGGAACCTGACCTGAGGACCACGGAAGCTATCGCTAATCGTCGAAATGCTGGGGAGCGGCCTTCAGTGGAACATCCGATGCGCGACGCTCAAGTGGCCGTTTACGATGTCGACATCAAATAGTCCATTTCATCACGCGCCGCGAGAGGCCGATCAGCGTTCTGATCAGACTTAGCGTCATCGGAGCTAAACGGGTTTTGATGCAGATCAACGACGCATTGCCAGAATCTGTTCACGGTCGATCGCCGCCCTTAAAGTATGGCGCCAATCGATACATTCTGAACGCTGGGCTCGTAATATCTCCACGAGTAGGACGTCTATCTGTTTGGAGCGTCTGTGGGGATTTCATGCGCATCACGGTCACTAGTTCGCCAAAGCGAATCTTATTCGTCAGTTCCGAGTTTGGCGGCTACGCAAAAGTTGGCGGGCTTGGGGACGTGTCCGCCGCTCTACCACGCGCTCTCAAGCGATTCCACGACGTCCGGGTGCTCGTTCCCGGCTACAGCGAGCTGCTCAGAGCGGCCCCGCGGCTGCGGATCGTCGGACGGATGGACGCGTTCGCCGGTCTTCCTCACTGCGATCTCGGCCGGTTTGAGACCGTCGATGGCCTGACGGTCTATGCACTAGTCTGCGCCAACCTCTACGAACGCGATGGAACTCCTTACTGCGAACCGAGCGGTGGAGATTGGGACGACAACGACATCCGGTTCGGTCGACTTGCGTCAGCGGCTACCGAGATCGCGTGTGGCAGCGCCGACCCCGGATGGCGCCCCGATCTGATCCACGTGAACGACTGGACCTCGGCGCTCGCGCCGGCCTACGTCGCTTGGCGCGGGTGCTCCATTCCAAGCATCTTGACGATCCATAATGCCGCCTATGCCGGCATCTTCGATCGGGAACGGCTGGGACCACTTGGCGTGCCGGAGAGCGCCTTTACGGTCGACGGCATGGAATTCTATGGCCGGGCGTCCTTTCTGAAGGCTGGGATTTCCTATTGCTCGCACGTGACGACCGTGAGCTCCACTTATGCGGACGAGATCACGAGACCAGAGTTCGGTTGCGGTCTCGACGGCGTTCTGAGGCTCAAAGCCGAGGAGGGTCGGCTTACCGGCATCGTCAATGGGATCGACCGGAGCTGGGACCCCCGCCGCGATCCGCACCTGGATAGACCTTTCGAAATCGGCGATTGGGGTAGCCGACAGGCGAACGCTAAGGCCCTGCGCAAGGCATTCGGTCTGGCCGTTTCTGAAGGACCGTTGTTCGCCGTCATCTCCCGGCTCGTTCATCAGAAGGGCGTCGATCTCACGATCCAGGCCACGGAGAGCATCGTCCGACAGGGCGGACAGATCGTCGTCGCAGGTCGCGGAGATCCGGGTCTGGAATCCGAACTCGCGAACCTTGCCGTGAAGTACCGCGGCAAGGTGGGCGTCAAGATCGGTTATGAAGACGGGCTGGCCCGCCGCATGTATGCCGGAAGCGATTTCCTACTGATGCCGTCGCGATTCGAGCCTTGCGGCCTCACGCAGATGTACGCGCAGCGCTTCGGCTCGCTTCCGATCGCCCATCAAACCGGAGGTTTGGCCGACACCATCCAGGACGGCGTGACCGGCTTTCTCTTTCAGGACGCGTCGTTGGCGCCGATGCTCAACGCGATCTATCGGTCCTTCGACGTGTTCAGCTCAGCCAGGCGACTCGGCGCCATGCGGCGGGCAGCCATGAAGCGACATTTCGGCTGGCAACGATCAGCGAAGAAATACACCGAAGTCTACGAGCATGCCGCGCGCAGTCACTGAAGGCCGTGGCTCGGGACGATAGCGAGGGGGATCGCATGAGACGGGAATTCCGGGATACGTTATTGCCGATCACGGTCGCCTTCTGGCTGGCGTGTTCGATTGCAGCTCCGGCCTACGCAGGTGCGTACGATCTCGTGCTCGAGCGGCATGCGGTCAACATCACGGGGCGCAACACCGAGGCACTTCTGATCAACGGACAGCTGCCTGGCCCCGTTCTCCGGTTCAGGGAAGGCGAGAGCGTGGTGATCAACGTGACCAACCGCCTCGACGAAAACGCCTCCATCCATTGGCACGGTTTGATCGTCCCGCCCGAGATGGACGGGGTGCCCGGCATCTCCCCAGGCTATGGCGACGGCATACCGCCGGGCCAGACCTTCACCTATCGTTTCAAGTTAAAGCAATCCGGCACCTACTGGTATCACAGTCATTCTTCCGGAGAGCAGGAGCAGTTGGGCATCTACGGTCCTATGATCGTCGAACCTCGCGACCACGAGCCGTTTAGGTACGACCGCGACTACATCATCATGCTGTCGGACTGGAGCGACGGCGCGAAAAGCGTCATCAAGAACCTGAAGGCCGACAGCAGCTGGTACAATTTCAACAGGCGCACGCTGGTGAGTCTCTTCCAGGAGCTGAACAAGGCGCCTTCCGAGGAGGCTCGCCGGGCCATCATCAACGACCGTATCGCGTGGTCGCTGATGCGGATGGACCCTACCGACATCTCGGACGTGTCGGCCTATACCTTTCTGGTCAACGGCCGGACACCGGAACAGAACTTCACTGCTCTTTTCAGACCGGGTGAGCGCGTTCGTTTGCGATTCATCAATGGCTCGGCGATGACGTATTTCGACGTACGTATTCCCGGACTGAAAATGAAAGTCGTCCAGGCGGACGGCAACAACGTTCAGCCGGTCGTCGTGGACGAATTCCGTATCGCCAACGCCGAAACCTACGACGTGATCGTGCAGCCCACCGAAGACCGGGCCTACACGATCGTCGGAGAGTCGCTGGACCGCACGGGCTTCGCTCGCGCCACTCTCGCGAGCAGGCCGGGAATGGTTGGCGACCTGCCACCGCATCGCCTGCGGCCGCTCGTTTCGATGGCCGAAATGGGCATGAATCTCGGGCCGAAAGGCGGCGACCGCGGAACCCCCCATCCGGAGCAGGACATGCCGGGCCATGTCGCGCCCGAGGATCCGGTCGCAATGGCGATCGGGATGGGCGACATGAGCGGAATGTCGGACAGGGGCCGCTCCAAGATGCCCGGTATGCAAAATGGCGGCGGCGCGAAGCAACCGATGACCGGGATGTCGATGTCGCCGAAACCGTCGAAGCAAGCTCCGAAGCCGGCTCCGCGTAGCAAGAGCCCGGGCATGCCGAACCACGGAAACATGCCCGGAATGAGCGAGGCTCTTCCCAAGAAGTCGGATGCATTCGCCCAGATGCAACAGGTGCCGGGCCATGCCACCATGCCTGGAATGCGAGGCGAGGGCCGATCCGCACCGGTTGTACAGCCGGAAGGCGGAGTCCAAGAAGGACCCCAGGCGTACGCACTCCACGGTGGCGAAGACATGGAGAGCGTTCCGCTGGCGAGCGGACATGGAGCGCCGGACCCGCTCCTGAACGATACGGGAGCGCCACCAGGCACCAAAGTCCTTTCGTATCGCGATCTCAGGGCGCTCAGCCCCTATCCGTACAAGCCATACGACCGCATCATCGAGATGCGTCTGACGGGCAACATGCAAAGGTACTTCTGGTCGATCAACGGTCGGAAATTCAGCGAGGCCGAACCGATCGTACTGCGATACGGCGAACGCGTCCGATTCCGTATCATCAACGAGACGATGATGAATCACCCGATGCACATACACGGGACATGGTTGCTGCCGGACGTCGGGAACGGTGCTCGCAATCCCAAGAAGCATACCGTCAACGTCAAGCCCGGGAGCACGGTAGATGTGGATGTGCCCGCCGATGCCGAGGGCCCTTGGGCATTCCATTGCCATCAGCTCTATCACATGGAAACCGGAATGATGCGGAAGATCGAAGTCGTCAGACAGACGGCTTCGGTTCGATAGGAGGCGAACATGACAGGGACCTCTCGCCTCGCGACGCTCGCCCTTTGCATTCTTGCAAGCGTTTGCCTGGGTACCGCTCGAGCCCAGACTGCGCCGCCCTATGTCGAGGAAACGCAATGGTGGAATCTGCGCAGGCCAGGGGCAGTGAGCTTCCCCGATCAGCAGGCCTTCGGCGCCCTGCGCTTCGACAAGCTCGAATGGGGCGGCCCGGAGATGAGCAGGAGCGCGCGCTGGGACATGGAGGCTTTCGTCGGAACCGACTATGACAAACTGTTCTTCAAGTCGGAAGGCTTCTACGACGGAAAGACCAGGACCACCGAGGAAGGCCAACTGCAAGTGCTCTACTCGCGACTGATCAGCTACTACTTCGACGCCCAGTTCGGCGTCCGGCAGGACTTCTCGAAGAAGTCGCATCGAACCTATGCGGTGATCGGCATCGAAGGGCTCGCACCCGGCTTCATCGAAATCGACGCCGACGCGTACATCAGTCAGAAAGGGGAAGTTTCGGCCCAGGTGACGGCATTCCACGACCTGCTGATCACGAATCGATTGATCCTGCAACCGCGCATCGACGTCAAGTTTCAGATGCAGTCGGTACCCGACCTGGAGCTCGGTGCGGGCCTCACCGATTTCGAGCTAGGTGCGCGTTTGCGCTACGAATACACGCGCAACTTTGCGCCCTATGTCGGTGTGAATTGGGATCGCAAGGTCGGCCAGACGGCGACCATCGCCAGGAATAACAGAGAGTCCGTCTCTGCCGTATCCTTCGTCGCGGGTGCGCGGCTGTTTTGGTAGCATCGGTGAGCGCATCTTGTTCGACCACCCGATCGGCCCCTATCGAGATCAGCAGTCGCAGCTCGATTCAGCAGATTCTTGCAGTCGATCGCGGCGAGGACTTGTTTCGAAATCTTCAACGAAGAACTCCGGTGGCGGACGCCGTGATGGACCGGCGTGCCGCAGCGCTCGTAAGGAATCGGAGCGGGCTGATTGTTGAGCCACAGTTTGAGGAACACGCCGAACTGGCCCTGGCGGCACCCCACGGAACAGCGCGGGAACTTGTGCCGCATCATCAGTCGGCAGCCAATAAATGACAACAATCTCGCAGTCGATCGTGTCGGAGAATATCGAAGCCGCACCAAGCATCGCACGCAACGCCGCGGTCGACCGCGCGCGCATTCCTGATGTTGTTGGTGCTCCTGTATCACACCATTATTCCGTATACTTATTTCGGCCATACCGACCGCGAGGGGTGGATCGGCTTCGACATGATGGTGCTCGCCAATGACAGCTTCTTCATGGCGATGTTCTTCTTTCTATCTGGGCTGTTTGTCTGGTCCAGCCTGGCTCACAAGAAGCCGGGGGTCTTTTTGTGCGATCGTTTGCTCCGGCCAGGACTTCCCTTCGCAATCGCTACTCTCACCATCATCCCGCTCGCCTATTACGCGATCGAACTGCGCCAGTCGCCGAACACCAATCCTGCTGTGTTCTGGTGGAAGATGGTCACGGTGGGTCCGTGGCCGAGCGGACCCGTCTGATTTGTCTGGGTTTTGTTGGCGCTAGATCTTACCGCCTTCCTTTTCTATCGATTCACGCCTCTCATCCTCGATCCAATCAACCGGATCTCGCTAAGCAGCCACTCGCGGCCGGCCATATTCTTCGTGTTCCTGCTTCTCGCCACCGCGCTCCTGTACGTTCCGGCACGGGTCTGTTTCGGCGCGGGTCGTTGGTTCGAGTTCGGTCCCTTTTCGCTACAGGCGAGCCGCGTACTGCTCTATCCGACGTACTTCTTCGTCGGCGCGGGCGTGGGTATGGCGAATTTCGATCGCGGCCTGCTCGGTACGGATGGACATCTAGCCAAAAGCCGCTGGCATTGGGTGGTCGTCGCCCTGCTTTCCTATTGCCTGCTGTGGATGCTGATTTACGTCAAGCGCGAGATGCTCGGCAATCCGGTATGGCTGCCGAACTGGTATGAAGCGAGCTACGGATTGTTCTTTGTCGCCTTCAGCGCGGCCACTATGCTTGCCATTCTCGGCTATTTTCTGAGGTTCAACCGATCTGGCTTCACCCTGCTCGATACTATCCGAACAGATGGCTACGGCATGTTTCTGGTGCGCTATCCGATCGCGCTCTGGATTCAATACTGGCTGTACGATTTCGACGCACCCGCCTTTACCAAAGCGCTGATAACGTTCGTGCTCACCGTTCTGTTCAGCTGGGGCGCGACGGCGGCATTGCGAGCTATCCCGGGCGCTGCGCGGGTATTGTAGCCATCCCGCTTTCGACGCCTGGCCGCCCTGGTCGAAAGGGACTTTGGTCCGAGCCGAGCCGCCGGTCTCAAAGCGCGGAACGCCGTGTCGCAATGTTTTCGTTTCTTCGTCACCGTTGATCTCGATGGAAGAGCTTGCTCGGAGTTTCGCCGATCGATGAGGCTGGCGCGTACATAAAGCGGTTTGTTCGGGTACGCACGGTCGCTGTCATGCTGATCTCAGCTGTCCGGGCGCTAATCGCCTTTGGTGCCGCCATCACATTCGCAAGACTACGGTACGTGGGGCCGCGATGCTGCGGCTTCCGCGGTGGTTTAGACAGAACCCGAATTGAAGGGCATCCCTGGATCCGTTCGGTGGGCGCCGATTGCCAGTCCCGAAAGTCATCGACAAACCGTCTTCTGACGACGCGCGCGCGAAATGGATCATCATGAGGTCGATATGCTCCTTGTCGATCGGACAGGCGAGCCGAAACATCGGCAGTGGGACGCAAGCGTCAAGAGCTGGCCAGTTCGAGGGAAATCCGCCCTTGGTCCACGGATCCGGCGGGAAGACCGGCGCCGCGCAGATTGCCCGCTTTTGCCTGAAAGGAAGGGGCTTGATGCCGCCGGAGAGGTAACGAAGCCGAAGGTAAGGTGCGAGATTCTACGCTCTTGCTCGGCAGGCTCGGCGCGGATTATCGCACGGCGATCTCGAGCACGATAAATAAGGGCGGCGACCGTTCTCACGGACGCTTCGCCGCACAGTTGTTTATTGAATTTGAGTCGCCCGCGCGACGTTCCGCTTTGCCGATGGATTATCCCTACATGCGATGCGGTTTATACCGGATGCCGTTTGCGATCTGCAGCTCTCGAACGTAGCGCACAATCGCCGCGACCTGATCCTCATTGGCCTGCGGTTGCGGCGGCATATTGCCGTAACGCCAGTGATGTTGCCTTACGCCAAACTTGGCCGCTGCAAGGAAGGCGAGATCGGCGTGGTGTCCCGGATTGTAGATGTCGTGAACAAGCGGAGGCCCGGTATCCGTGCCCGAGGCACGGATACCGTGACAAATCGCGCAATTCGCTTCGTACAGAACCTTGCCCGTCGCGGCCAACGACGACAGTTCCGGCTCAGCGACCTCCAGGGAGAACGATCGCGGCGCAGGTCCAGAGGAGAATGTCATCCAGGACAGAGCCGCCGCCGCGAACACTGCCACGGCGCCCAGGAAGAATCTGCCGTAGCCGCCACCGGTCGGGTACTTTCTTTTGTTCGAGTGCACCATGAACTTCTCCACCTACGGCTCCAGAAGATCGACGAAACATCGGCTTGCCCCGCAATTCATCGGCGATCGCCGGCGGCTGGCTCGCGATTATTGAAACCGCGATGACCGCACGCGCCGGTGCCGCACCTGGCAGCTTACGCGCCGCTATGAGACTGGCTCGCGGTGCGCAGGCTGCTCGATCGCAACCGAGAAATTTCGTCCGATCCACTCTCCGCTATTCCATCGGATCGTGAATTCCAGCTGCTGCCCGGCCTTCAGCCTGGCCGTATCGAGCCTCGCCGCAAAGAAGCCGAGACCCGTGTCCTTGGCCGGCACTTCATCCACCAGGCGCCAGCCATCTATCCCGACGCGAATGGCCGCCTCGTCCCTCGATGCGACGACCAATTCCGCCCCCTCGCGGATGCTTCCGGTCTGTGCGTGCGGCCACCAGAATGCGCTGCGGGCGAGAGGTCGAATGCCCTGATAGCGATTCCAGACAAAGTGCGGCCGGTCGAACGGCTGGCCTAGGGCGCGCGACATCAGGAGCTTGACGAACTCGGCATGCGCCCAGGCCAAGGGCATCGCCGAGCCGGTCGGTCGCCCCGGAGCAAGACGCCGTTGGGGAATGGGGGCGGCATCCCACACCTGCTCGGGAATCATGCCGCCGGGACTGGCGCATGACGCCATGGTGCGCAGGAAAGGCAGTGCGTCGCGGCCGGCGGTCAATTCGACGTGTCCCCGCTCACCCGTCAGCAACGGCCAAGGTCGTCCGCAGCCGGTCCCGTCGTAGGGACCACCGTTCTCGTGTTCACCGTAGCCATCCTCGTTGTAACGTCGCCATACCGCTCCAGCCGGAGTTTCCACCTTCAACAGACGATCAATCACGGCAATCGTGGACTGGATCAACGGGTCCTGCAGTCGGCGCAAGCCGAACCGGACCAACTGGAGAAAGTCGGTGCTGACCTGCTCTCGGGCGGCGAGTTGGAGACCATCGGCCCGGTTGCGGATCGCGATGGGCTGGTCCATGGCCGCTTGCCCCGATCGTAGCACGCTGGGAGGCGCCGTTCGGATGTAATGGCTCGCAGCGCCGGCCCGGCGACCGATTTCCGTAGCTCCCGCGGAGGTCCACCGTTCGAGGTTTTCGTTCCAGAAATCGGCGAGCTCCAGCGCCCAATCGGCCGCCTCCGTGTTCAGAAAGGCGCTGCCGGAGACGAGGGCCGCGATGCAGACCGCGAGCGTGAAGGCATTGATGCCTGCGTTTTCCTCCCACCGATCCTGATCCGTGGCGGGCCCTTGACGCGCTATGAAGGCAAGGGCCCCGCGCACCATGTCCGCAACTTCGGTGCCTGCCAGCGCGTTTCGTTCGGCAAGTGCGGCAGCCAGAAGCACGGGAAAGGCGGCCTCATCGAGCTGGACCCCGCGCCAGAACGAGCGCCCGTCCAGCCACTGGTTCTGATTCCAGTGCCCATCGGCATTCTGCGTGGCTATCAGGTAACGAAGCGTATCGCGCGCCTCCGCCTCGCCGCCGATCGCCAGCAATGCGGTGGCGCATTGGACCAGATCACGCGGCCACACCAGAAAGTAGCCGCCGCGTTCTTCTCCGCTGTCGCCCCATGGCACGCTGAGGCTCGCCACCATGGCCCCCGGATAAGTCTTGTCCAGATGGCTGCGCAGCACGGCTTTCGAGACCGCAAGCTGGTCGCGGAGATCGGCCGGCACGGCAAGTACGCAGTCGCAACGCTCATCGCAGCACCGATGCCATGTCGCCCAGTCGGACAATTGCCCGTCCAGCAGCCGATCGAATGGCTGCATCAGGCTTGACAGCGCAAGGGTGGTCGCGGCTTCCACATTGCTGCCGAAGCCGAGCGCCAGAACGCAGCGCCTGCCGAGCTCGGCCATAAGCGCGACATTGCCGGGCCCGCCGACGGATATGACCATGTCATTGCGCCATTGCGCGCAAAATCCTGCCAACCGTCGCTGAATCCTACGTAACCCGCGCTCGCGCGCAGCACCGCGTCCTGCTGGCACTGATCGACGGCGACCAGCGCGAGTGAAAATGGCGCCTGATCGGCCCAAAGCACCGTTCGATCGTTGTGCATGGCGATGCCGGCTCGGTTGTTGTTTCCGCTCGCCCCGAGGTGCGGCGCCAGCAGGACATATACCCTCATTTCCGGCGCGTTGCTTTCCAGCACTACCTCCACCGCGAGCACGTCTCTGCGCGGATCGGGCGAGATCCTCAGCGAGAGACGGTATCGTTCGTCCGGATGGACGATCTCATAAGCCGGTGTTCCGGACGCGAGCGACCGAAGCGAGTACTTGCCGCAGCGTTTCACCTCCGACCAGAAGCCCTTGCCATCGGAAACGATGAATCCAAGGTCCCTGATCTGGGGGAGATCGATGCGCGGCCAGTACACCTCGTTCAGAATGCCGTAGCCGATCGTGAACCAAAGGCGCGCCGGCCCCAACGAACAGCCGACCGCGTCCTTCGCGCTGCTGGTCCAGGTAGGAGCGATGCCCGGCGAACCCGGAGCATCATTCCGCTCGAACGCCTTCCATAGGTCCGCCTGCCGGTCTGCGGCAAACAAGGCGTCGGTCTGGCCGAACCGTGTCATCGGAGTCATCGTCGCTCCCCTACTCCAGCCGACCGTAGCGAATGCCGAACCACTAGCCGAACGCTCGATGGGCGACCTCATTGCTCGAGCCCTCGGCCGAGCGCCGGTTCGCGCGTCAGGAAGGCCTTCCTGCTCGACCTTCGCCACACCGGCATTCCAAAAAGCTATCCTCGCGACAAATTACGCATTTGTCTTCGAGGCGATCCTTCAAGGCCTGACGGGCACGAAATAGACGCACGGTTAGATTGTTGACGGTCACCCCGAGTTCAGCCGCGACCGTTTCCCTCGGTTCGCCCGCAAGGTCGATTCGCCGGATGACCTCGGCGTGCTCCATCTTCAACAAAGGCAGATGAGCATACAAGCATTCGCAGATCGCACTTTCCAATTCGGCATCTTGATCGACCGCAACGCGATCGCTCAGTTCGGCGGGCAGCGGGACTTCCCTCGTCTTGTTTTTCGACGCCTGCCGGTGGAAATCGGCAACCGTGGTCGCCAGAACCTTGCTGAGCCACCCACGTACCGAATCGGCATCTCGAATATCGGAAGAACGCTCCAGAGCTCTCAAAACGAACGCCTGCAATACCTCTTCCGCGTCTGAGGGCGAACTGAAGCGCTTCTGCAGATAATTGCGTAGACGCTCGTAGCTGCCTACGATAGCCGCCCGAACCGCGCCGTCAGAAGCTGCGGACGGCCGTACACTGCGCGTCTTTGCCGGACTTGATCCCATATTCCGCGACGACCTCATGACGCTTGTCTCGACGCTTTGCTGACTTGCTGCTCTTCGGCTCGTGGCGGGGCGCCTCTGGCGAGAGCGCCCCGCCGACGCTCTACTTCGACTTCTGAATCTTGGTGATCGTGATTCCGCCCGTCTGCCGCTCGGCCTCGAACTGAACCTTGTCTCCCACCTTGACCTGCTTGAGCATGGAGGGATCGGAGACCCGGAACACCATGGTCATCTCCTCCTCGTCCATGTTCAGGTTCTTGATGGGACCGTGCTTGAGCGTGATCTTGCCGGCGCTTTCGTCGACCTTCTTTACTTCCCCGGCAGCGAGGCTCCCCTGGGCGAAGGCGACGCTCGGAGCGACGGCGAGTGCGATGGCGAACAGCGCGGATCTGACAGCAGACTTCATCATTTCGATTTCCTCATTGATTTTGCGGCTTACTTCACGACGACCTTCCCGACCATGCCACCCTCACGGTGACCCGGGATAAGACACGCATATTCAAACTCGCCGGCCGCACCGAACTTCCAGAGGATTTCCCCCGTCTTCTTCGGTGCCAGCCGCTTGCCGTTCGGATCGTCGTGCTCCATGTCGGGATTCTTCTTCATCGCCTCGGCGTGCTTGAGATTCTCAGCCGTGGTCGCGAGGATAAATTCATGGTCCAGCTCGCCGTTGTTGCGAAGCACGAACTTGACCTGCTCGCCCTTCTTCACGTCGACTTTTTCCGGAACGAATACCATCTTGCCGTCGGTCTCGTTCATCGTGACCTGAACGACTCGGGCGGGCTTCTTGGGATCTCCCGGTTCACCCGCGGAATACGTCTCATCCTTGTTGTGGTGCCCTCCCTGATGGTGGCCAGGGTCAGCCCATGCCACGGTCGAAAGGGACCAAGCCATCGCGGCAGCGGCGAGCGCGCTGGTGTAGTTCATCTCGTATCTTCCTTTCTTCGATTGCAGTCTCACAATCATGCTCCCTTCATCTTCATGCCTTTCATTCCCTTAGTTCCCTTCGCTCCCTTGCGTTCCCCCGCATTCGGCTGAGTGTCCTGGCGCGGCGGCTCCGCAGCAGGCGTTTCGATCTCATAAGCAACCGTTCCCTTCGGAAACTTGTAAGGCCCCGGATCGCTGTAATCGTCGCGACCCATTCCCTCGCGGATCTTCATCACGGTGAACATGCCGCCCATTTCGATCGGACCGAATTGCCCTGAGCCCGTCATCATCGGCAGCGTGTTGTCCGGCAGGGGCATCTCCATTTCGCCCATCGCCATGCCGGTCGAACCCATCGCCATCGAGTCCGGCGCCAGCCGCTTCACCGCCTTGGCGATGTCCTTCTTCGAGACCCCGATCAAGGTTCTGAGGTCGTGCCCCATCGCATTCATCGTGTGATGCGATTTGTGACAGTGAAACGCCCAGTCACCCGGATTGTCGGCCAACACGTCGAAGGCACGGATCGCTCCGACCGGAACGTCGATCGTCGTCTCTGGCCACTGCGCGCTCTCCGGCACCCAGCCGCCGTCCGTGCCGCTGACCGAAAAGCTATGACCGTGGAGATGGATCGGGTGATTGGTCATCGTCAGATTGCCGATCCGCACGCGGACGCGGTCGCCCAGTCTTACGGGCAGCGGATCGATGCCGGGAAAGACGCGCGCGTTCCAGGACCACATGTTGAAGTTGGTCATCTCCGTGACCTTCGGCAGGTAGGTCCCCGGATCCATGTCATAACTGCTCATCACGAAGACAAAGTCGCGATCGACGGGACGAAAGCCGGGGTCCTTGGGATGCACCACGAACATTCCCATCATTCCCATCGCCATCTGGACCATTTCGTCCGCGTGGGGGTGGTACATGAAGGTGCCGCTGTGCTTGACTTGGAATTCGTAGACGAAGGTCTTGCCCGGATTGATGTGAGGCTGCGTCAGACCACCGACGCCGTCCATGCCGCTAGGCAGGATCATGCCGTGCCAGTGGACGGTGGTGTACTCCGGCAGCTTGTTGGTGACGAAGATGCGCACCTTGTCACCTTCGACCGCCTCGATCGTGGGGCCCGGCGTTTGTCCGTTGTAGCCCCACAGGTGGGCCTTCATGCCTTCGGCGAATTCGCGCACCACGGGTTCGGCTACCAGATGGAATTCCTTCCAATCGCCGTTCATGCGCCAAGGCAGGGACCAGCCGTTGAGAGTGACCACCGGCCGATATTCGGGTCCGCTGCTCGGGTGCAGCGGCGGCTGGGTGGCCACCTTGTCCATGGTAGGCGCTTCGGGAATGCCCGCGGCCTGAACCCGTCCGGAAACGAGGCTGGCGCTCGCAAGCGCGGTCGCGGTACCGAGAAAACTTCGTCGAGACAACATTTCCATCTCCTTATCCGCCGCTTGCCAATGAGTTGGTCGGTGAACGGCTCTCCTGTTGACTATCGGCACGGCCTCCGCCGTTGACTGCCGTCTGCAGCTCCGACTGCGCCAGCCAGAAATCGCGTCTGGCGTCGATCGACGCGCGCTGGGCCGCAATCCGCAGCTTCGCTTCCGCCAGCAACGCGAATACGTCGATCTGCATGCTGCCGTAGCGCAGTTGAGCTTCATCCGAGATGATGTTGCGCAGCGGCACGACCTCACGCTGGTAGTGACCGGCGATATCGTAGCTCGAGCGATAGACGCGATATGCGTCGCGCGCCTCCGAGCGCACGTTGACGGCCTTTTCCGTCAGCCTGTTGAAGGCAATGTTGTAGCTTTCCGTCGCCTGGCGGACGCGGACCTCGCCTCCGTCGAATATCGGGACCTGAAACTGAAGGTCGAAGCCGCGTTCGCGGAACGGCGGGCTTTCGGGGTCTTTGGTCTTCCGATAGATCCCCGCGAGATCGAGCAGCGTGACGAAGCGGGTCGCCTCGGTCAGGTTCAGAGCCTTCGCCAGAACTTCCAGCTCGATGCGGGCTATCTGAAGATCGATGCGGTGGCTGACGGCCTCCATTTCGATGTTGGGCAGCGACTTCGGGACGCGCGGCAGAGACGGCAGCGCTTTGGGAAGCTTGAAGTCGAGCTGGCCATCCCATACGCCGAGCAGTCTTGCGAGGCGCTCCCGCAAGGACGTTGCCTGCTGCCGCACAGACGCGAGATCGGCCGTGATCTCCGCGTAGAAGACCTGCTCGCGCGCCTGATCGAGTTTGTTCATCGAACCGCTGTGGCCGAGCTTTTCCGCGAGCTGAGCGATGGTCTCGGCCGTGGTCTTCGTCTCGGTCAGAAGTACGACCAGTTCGTTGGCGCCGACCGCCTGGTAGTACGCCCGTCTCACGTCGGCAGCGAGGCGCAGCGTCTCCAAGGCTGCCCGCAGCTGGGCTTCGCGAAATCGTCGTCGCGCGATGTCGGAACGAAAGGGAAGCGTTGCCAGTGCAAGGATGTCGCCTACGACCTGACGTTCGAGTTCGTATCCACCGTTTCCGGAGATCCGGGAAGTGGAAAAGGTCGGGTTCGGAGGCAGGCTTTGCTCGATCGCGTCCGCTTCAGCCAACGCGAGTTCGCTGTAGGCGGCCTGAAGTCCGCGGTTGTTCAGCAACGCGATCTGCACCGCGGCGTCGACCGTCAGGGTTCGGCGCAGGAGCTGCGCGACCAGCGTATTGGCCAGATCGGCATCGTCGACCGACCGGATCGCGATCACATCCTTCTTGATGGTGTTCGCCGCGACGTCCGCGACGCCGGACATCCCGGCATCGGGAGAGAAGGCGGCGCAACCGCCGAGCAGGACCGAGACCGACAGCGCAAGGATGCCTGCTCTCGAAGCGGTCGTGAGCGAAATCGTGTTTCGAGCCGTGAGCGTCATGTCCATCCCCTACCGCTCGTTCTTCGGCGTGGGCGCCACGCGCTGATTCTGTTCGCGCCATCCGACCGGCGAGGTCGGGCGCAGGCTGACGTAGGGGGCAACCGTGGGCCTGTATCCGACCCGCCGGACCTTTACTCCCAGATCCGCGGGATCGGCACCCACCAAGGGCACGGTCGTCGCACAGCCGGCAAGAAACGGGCCGACCAAAACAATCAGAATCGTGCGCCGGATGACCGCGCGTCTGGATCCCGTTCTCGTGAATGCATTGAATGCGGCGGCGTCGTTCGCCGCCATTTGCGCCAGCATGTAAATCCCCTGAAAAGCACCGACGTACGAGTACTCGCGCCCCAAGCCGGAGCGCGGCAGCCCATCAATTCACGTGCTTTCAGGCTATCGGGGGTCGGTACAGCGGACCCAGCGCTCTGCCCGCGAGAACCGAATCCGGCCGGGCGTCGCACCGCGACGGCAGAGGTGCGAACTGCAGGAGCGAAGGCGCTTGAGGAGACACGGCGTTAAGGCACAGCACCGACCCGCAGCAATTGCCGTGCTGGTCGGGGCGGTCCTGGTCAGCATGACCCGCCGCGGGCGAGGTCCCATCATGCGAGTGAACCGCGACCTTGGCATCGCCGTGACTGTGCTTATGCCCGTCATGGCTATGCTGGTGGTCGTGGCTGTGCTGATGCTTCTGGGCGTGCTCATGAGCCGGCAGGGTTTCGTGGGCACGCTGAGCCACTACTTCGAGGTCGGCCGGCAGCGGCGCGGCGATGGACGGCGTCAACGACCCGAGCAGATACGTGATGGCGACGAGCCACCCCCACCATCTGCGCGCAGGCCTTCTGAAGCCAATCATCCCATTTACCGCCATTCCGAAGACTAAAATATAGCCACTGTTGGGCACGACGCCAATAGTAGAAACGCCCGCTCAACTGCCCTTTTGGGCGTTCAACGAGCCCGCTTTGCCTTCCGTCGCGGAACCACCATCGGCTTGGCGTCGGGGCCGGCCCCAGGATACGCGTATGAAGGGGGCAGGATTTCGAACGCCCGCCCTGGGCTACTTCGAGCCTCGTTAGGCCAGTAGCGCCGGTCGGAGAGGGTCACGCCCGCCTGCGCGTCGAACGCGGAGATTGAGGCGAGCACCGGGACCAGAAGACATAGGAGTCTTGTCCTCGTCGACATGCCTCGCCTCAAGCTCTCAGCGCAGCGGGTGCTCGTGTTTAATTTTATCATAGGAGCGAACGGGTTCGTCATTGTTGATCGAGATCAAACGTCTGCGCGGGCCGCAGGTGCCCCGGCATCCGGCCTGTTATCGTCACCGCTGATAACACTGCCACGCAGGGCGCCTTCATCGCGCGACGCTGCCGACAGTTCGCTGCGATCAAGCATGTGGCCGGCCGCCGACGAGCTCGCGCCAGCGTTTTCGGGACTTCCAGAGGCAGGCTTTGGGAGCTCGGGAGCAAACCGCCGGTTCGTAAACAGGTAGTAGCCGTCCCGGGCGAAAGCCGTCATCGCGGACTTTCCCCGCAGACACGGCTGACGCGCGTTCCTGCCCTTCAAGATGCGCACGAAGCGCCAACCCGGGCTCAGCAGCAGATTTGGAATCGGATTGTAGGTCGGCACGACCGCGTAGAACTCGCGCGCGAATGTGCTTGCAAAGAGCACATAGGCCGGCTCGTTTGCGCGGTTGCGCCGGCTCGGACATCCCGGGTTCTTGCTGCCCATCATCGTTTTCAGCCGACTTCGTCGGAGCCGATGAACTCCATGTAGGTGCGGCGTCCGTGCGGGCCGAACAAAACGACCGAATACTTCTGAGGTTTGCCGCTCATGCCCGGAGATCCCTGGGGCATCCCGGGCACTGCGATGCCCGCGGCCTCGGGTCGTTCAGCAAGCAGCCTGTTTATCGCGGCCACAGGCACATGCCCTTCCACGACGTAGCCTGCGATTTCAGCCGTATGACAGGCAGCCAGGTCCGAGGGGACGCCGAGACGATTGCGGATCGCGTTCAGACCGCTCGTTTCTTCAACCTTGACGGAGAACCCCGCCTCGCCGAGGTGCTTCGCCCAAGCGCCGCAGCAGCCGCAGCTGGGGTCCTTGTGGACCAAGACGCCCGCGGCCGCGCGGAGTGGCAGGGGCGCCAGCGCGATTCCTAGAATGCAACCGCAAACCATCCGGCGTGAAAGTCGAAGCTTCGCAGACGAACTTGGCGTCATGTCCCTATCCCTCAATGGTGTTTGAACCAACCGATATCCTTTATGTCGTTGAAAGAATCGGTGCGGTGACAAAGAAAGCACTGGTTCACACGCGCATGGTGCTGCCCCGTGATCATCTGGTCCATCATCACGAAGTGGTGCATGTAGTGGCTCGGCGGCGCCTGGTGGCATTGCGCACACTCCTTGGAGGTGGGCGAAGGATGGAGGAACTTCGCAATTCTCCATGTATCGAGTGCGTGACAGCTCGCGCATTCGCGCCCGAACAGTCCGCGGTGCGGTTCTCGATTGCTGTGACAGCTGACGCAGTCGAGGCTGGCCTTCTCCGCTTCGTCGGAATTCGGTACGCGCAGGAATTTCTTCAGATCGGCGACCATCTGTCCCGTGATTGCGCGCGCAGACGTGTTTGCTTCATGCGGAAACGCCCCCATGCGCAAAAGCGCGGCGTGATCCATCCTCGTCGGCCGCACGCCGCCCGCATGCTCGAGATGGCAGCCGCGGCACTCCTTGCTCGTCGCGTGGAATGCCGTCGCTTGCTTCCCGAGATCCGCAGCGGCCGTCGTGTGACAGGCGACACAGGCCGTGGCTTCAACGCCTTTGGCCGGCGTATGACAACTTTCGCATTTACTGGATAGGAAGGCATGCTTCTCCGAAAGCGGCCCGGGAAGCACTGTGTCCATCCAACCCGAGACAGCCATAGAACCATCCCTGTACAATCCGGCGGATACCGCCGCCACGCCCGCGATGGCAAGCGTCGCGAAGATCGCGTAGATGAACGCCCGAACGCTCACGTGAGCCACCGAAGCCCGTAATAGACCTCGCCTGCAATATGAAGCGCCAACAGCGCGTACATCGCGATCGCCGCAAGCACGTGGAATCCGATCCACTGCGTGAAGATCTTCTTGACGGCCTCTTGGGATCCGATCGCATACTCGAGATCCGAAATGCCCTCGACGAGCTGCAGGATCGGCACTTCCTGCAGCGCGGAAGCACTCGTGGGAGGATCGTGGTCAGCGGATGCTGCGCGCGCGGACAGGATGAGCGCGGTCCGGTCGTAGGTAGACCGCAACGTTGCAAGGCGAGACTGCCGCTCCCGAATTTCGGCGGCGGTCTGCGGCAAGTAGTAACGCCCCACGAATCCGGTGACGACAACAACCAGCAGGCTGGCTACGAGCGCGATTCCAAGCGGGCTTTGATATTTGTGTCCGGTATGCAGGAGCGCGAGAAACGATGCCGCAATGCCGGCGTAGACGTGAAAACCAAGTAGCGCGCGCATCGAGACGACGCGGGTGACGATGGTCTTGAAACTTCGGCCGTACTTCGCGAGCGGATAGACGAGGAGGAGAAGCATCAGGCCGGCGGCCGACGCGCCGAGAGCAAATCCAGCGAGGCTTCCGGCGAATCTCTCATCGGAATGAAGCAAGAATGCCGGAATCAGCAACAGCAGGCTGGCGAGGACGACATCGACGATCAGCCGCTCTCTGTCACCCATCTCAGGCCTCGACGACCAGGTTTCCGATGGATTTCGCCTGGCAAGCCAGGATCATGCCCTTGGCTCTGTCCTCCTCGGTGAGCGCATCCTGGACTTCCATCGTGACGCTGCCTTCCAGCAGGTGCGTCTTGCAGATGCCGCAGATGCCCGCGCGGCAGGAATAGTCGATCGGCACGCCGACGGACTCGGCGACTTCGAGCACGCTCTTGTCCGGAGGCAACGGCGCGACCTTGCCTGATCTGGCGAAGCGGACGGACGCCGTGGCCGGACCGATGGCTGCGGCGCGACCGTTCTCGGACTTCGTGCTCTCGGTGACGGTCCTGCCGGGAGGCGGAACGGCCCCGAGCGCGGGGCCGAACGCCTCCGTCTTGATCTGTTCGGACGGGACTCCAAGCTCGCCGAGGGTCTTCTTGATCGCCTGCATCATTCCGGGAGGGCCGCACAGATGCACACGGCGTCGGGCCAGATCGGGGACGGCCCGCGTCAGGAAATCGGCCGTGATCTGGCCCTCGCTTCCCATCCACGACGTGCCGGCCGCGCGCGCCATAGTGGCTGCGACGTGGAGATTGTTCATCCGCCGCTGCAGGTATTCCAGCTCGTCCCTGAATATGAACTGTTCGGTCGTCTGCGCACCGTACACCAAGTGGACTTGGCCCGGCCAAGCGATGTCGAACAGATACCTTATCGCAGCCATCAGCGGCGTGATACCGACCCCCCCGCCGATCAACACGACGCTGTCGGCCTCCTTTCCACTGAAAGTGAAGGCGCCGGAGGGAGCCATCACGTCGAGCAGGTCTCCTTCTTTGACCTTGTCGTGCATGTAGTCGGAGAAGACTCCGCCGTCCTCGCGCTTGATGGTGGTCTCGACGTAAGCCGTCTGGGCGGCGGATGACGCGATCGTGTAGGATCGCCTGACGGTCTTCCCGTCGATCTGGGCGGAGTAGGTCAAAAACTGGCCGGGAAGAAACGTGAAAGGAATCGAGCCGCCTTCCGGATCCCGGAGACGAAAGGTCTTCACGCTCTGAGTTTCCCTGAAGATCGCGCAGACCTTGAGCTTGCCTTTCCAGAGCTGCCCCGGCGTCGTCGACCCCCCGGTTGCGCGCGTCGTCGAAACCGCAGTTCCTTCCGGAGAGTCGCTGCGCGCAACCGATGGCTTGACCGCGGGGCCATCGCTCGACCCGACCTGCCGCTGAAACGCCGGCGAGGCAGCCTGCGGCGTCGCTGCGAACGCCGGCGCCTTTGTTAGCCTATCGACGAGAGCGTTGGCTCGGCGCATTCGCGCCACATAGACCGCAAGCATCCCCGACGAGAAGGCCGCGAGCAGTCCCATCGTTACGACGTGAAACCAGGAAATGCCCAGGACTCCGTCCGCAGTGAAGGTTGCGGGCGGCGGCAGCAGATTCATCTGCGCCTTGAACCAGTTTTGCGCGATGTGCTGCGGAGACTTTCCTTCGCTCAACGAACGCAGCACGGTCACTCCGCTTTGCACCTGATCGAGGGACCCGCGAATTTGTCCCGAAGCCTGATCGGCGGCGGGAATGTCGCCTCCCGCCATGGCATGACGCAGTTTCGTTTGCGCGGCGGCAAGACTATCGAGACCGGAGTTGATGCGGGCAAGGGCCTCGGATTCAAAGCCGCGCCGCTGCTCGGCCGAGAGAGCGGGCATTTCCATCAACGCCGGATAGAACTCCTTGCGTGGGCGGCCCATCATCTCGCCCATCATCCCCGTTTCGCCCATCATGCCCGGATTGGATGATCCGCTCGACGAAGGTGCCGGCGGGCCGCCACCTGGAGCTGCCGTGCCGTTCGATTGAGGAGCGCTCGCGCCTCCGGAGCCGGGAGTGCCGGGATGATGCGCCGAGTGATTGTCCTCGGCCTGCGCCAACCGCAAATCGGCCGGCCGTCCGAACTCCGCATCGAGACGCTTGGGGCTATCGCGATCCCGTAGCTGCTCTGCCGAGAGCTGCGCGGTTGCAGCGATGGAGGCCCCTGCGAGAAACAGGGTGCAGAGGCCCGCCACCCAAAGACCACCGCGATTTCGAAACACCAGCTCGAATATCGACATGGCCTCTGCCTTCACGAAGAGGTCGTCAGAACGTCGCGATCAAAGGCAGAAGGATGGCATCAGCCGTCTGCTTCTGCCCGTCGCTGAGGGACCCGTACAACCGAGCGAATGCAGAGCGCGCCGATTTGATCGCTTCCAAGCGCTCACCCAAATGATGCTCGTAGCGGTCAAGGCGCTCGGGGCCGGCCGCTTTGTCATCCATCACCAGCAGCTTGCGCGCTTCCAGCAGGTGCTGACGGCTGGAGCGCAGCGCGTCCGCCAGAACGTTCCAATCGGCCGTCTGCTTGTCGGTGATCTGCAACTCGGTCTTGAGGAACGCGATGCGCCCCTCCAGTCGTTCGGTGACGTCGGCGGGGCCGCTCGCGCTTGCACCGGTACCGGAACCCATGCCGTTCATCTGCTGATTCATGCGGCCATGCATTCGCTCCATCATTTGCATCATCGGCATCATGTTGGAGTCGCGCGGCTGACAGCCGGCTCCCTGACAGTCCTGCATCTGACCCGGCATGGGCATCTTCATCTTGTCGTCCATGCGACCGCCGCCAGTGCTCTGCGATTGGCTGCCGGGCTGCCCCATGTTCCCCATGTTGTTCGTGGTGCCGCTGGACGAATCGGGTTTCATCTTCATCTCGTCCATCATGGCAAGCTGCGCGCGTTCCGCCGCCACAAGCTTGCCCGCAGGCGACCCAGCAGCCAGGCCCAGGACGGTAACCGCCGTTATCGCAACGAACCTCTTGATATTATCCATGGCCTATCTCCTATCGTGACGCTGATGGATGCCCCCGACTTGCCTACCAACTCAGGACCGGATCAAGTTGAGCCAGATCAACAGCGCAAGTCGAGCCAGACGGCAGATTGGGCGCACCAGTTAGTATAGACGGAGAGCCCGCTGAAAAATTACAGTGGTCTCGCGCCGCCAGTTTCGCTACCAGCTTCCTCGTCCGAAATCGGTGAGGCATGAGGCAGGCCCAATGCAAGCTTCCACCTGCACGCAATGCGTGCCGCAAGAAGCCAATCGTGACGGTCGTGCTGACGGCGGCTTCGAAGAGGCACGCGATCGCCTCCTGAACCCGGCAACGGATCATGGTGCATTATGGGCATACGGTCGCGATTTTTGGGAACGTTCGATCCTCTTCTGGGACACGCTTCGACGACGAGCCGACGATCTGATCGAGCATGAGCGCCGGGGGCTGCCGCCTCTCCTGGACTTCCGCTTCGAGACGATTCTCGACGCGCGCCGGTTCGAGCGTCCGGTCAATTGCGTGCTGCTGCGGATCCTGCCCGGGCCCGGATCCGACATCGGGCGAGGCAGCGAGCAGAAGCCGCCGATATTGATCCTGGATCCGCGGGCGGGACATGGGCCTGGCATCGGCGGATTCAAGCAGGACTCCGAAGTGGGCGTCGCACTCTCCGACGGAAATCCGGTCTACTTCGTCTCGTTTTTCCCGCAACCTTGTCATGGGCAAACCCTCGCCGATGTGCTGCACGCGCTCCGGCGCTTCGTGGAGGCCGTGGCCCATCGCCACCCGGATCGTCCGCCGATCCTTTACGGTAATTGTCAGGCCGGCTGGGCGGTCACGCTGCTTTCGGCCGACTGCAGCGGCCTCGTCGGTCCGGCGGTACTCAACGGGTCTCCCCTCTCCTACTGGTCGGGAGAAGTAGGGATCAACCCCATGCGCCTCGCGGCCGGGTTCAACGGGGGAGCCTGGCTTGTACACCTCGTGTCAGATCTCAGCGACGGCCGATTCGACGGCGCCTGGCTCGCCCAGAACTTCGAGAATCTCAAACCCGAGGCACAGTGGGAGAAATACGCCGATCTGTTCACGCATATCGATCGGGAACGCGACCGCTTTCTGGAGTTCGAGCGCTGGTGGGGGAGCTTCTTCTTTCTCAGCCGTGAGGAAATCCTGGCGATCGTCGAAAACCTGTTTATCGGCAATCAGCTCGAGGGCGGCCGCTTCCGAATCTGTGAACACTGCTTCGCCGACCTTCGCCGCATCCGCAACCCGCTGGTGATCTTTGCCTCCTACGGCGACAATATCACGCCGCCGCACCAGGCGCTCGGCTGGATACCCGTCGTGTACAAGACCACGGAACAGCTGATTCAGGCCGGTCAACGCATCGTCTATCTGACGAACCCCCACGTGGGCCATTTGGGAATTTTCGTCTCCGCTAAAATCGCCCAACGCGAGCACCGGGCCATTCTTGCCAGCCTCTCGGAAATCGAAGGGCTGCCACCCGGCCTATACGAGATGAAGATCGAAGAGGCCGACTCTTCGACGGGCGCGTCCAAACTGCCTTTTGCGGTTAGGTTCGAATCCCGACGTGTCGAAGAACTTAAATTCCAGCCGCCGGATCCTGCTTTCGAGCGCATAAGGGATTTCTCAGAGGCGGCAGAAACCATCTACAGGACTTTCTTCAGCCCCTTCGTCCAGTCCACCTCGAATCCCTTGACGGCGGAAGCGGCCAAATGGCTTCACCCGATGCGGATGAGCCGCTATCTGCTCTCGCCTTCCTTTTCGCCGTGGCTCCGCGGACTTCCCGGACTTGCCGGTTCGATTCGCGATACCCGCGTCCCGCTGGCGGAAGACAATCCATTCCTGGCCGCCGAGCGGACGCTCATCGGCTCAACAACCTCGCTAATCGAGGCAAGCCGAATAAACCGCGACGCCGCTCTGGAACGCATGTTCGAAGTGCTGTACGGCCGTGCTTCCTCTCGCGGAGTCTGATCGCCCGTTCATAGTTCGGCGCGATCGGTCTCGTCGGTGATCGACCTGCGCCGCTGCCAAGGCAATCGGCCCTCGATCTCAACCTGAAGCGAGAAGCTCAAGAAGGTGCGGATCACGATAATAAGAGCAAGGATACCCAGCCGATCGAATGACGGCACTATCGCGACCATACCGATGATATCGGCGGCAATCAGGAACTCCAACCCGAGCAAAATTCCTCGGCCGAGGTTCGCCCGATACGAACGAAATGCGTCGGCAAATCCCCCGTGCCGCAATTCGCGAAGCGACCAGACCGTGGCGGCTAACACGCCGCAGACGATCACCACCACTCCGAGCAGTTCGATCGCCGACGCGGTCCAGTGAAGCCCGTGCAGAATTGCGCCTTGCGTTTGCTCGTTGAAGATCCGCTCCGAGGTTATCATCAGCGTCCCACCTTACGCTTCACCCACCCGACGGACGATCTTGGTCCGTCGACTAGATTTGCGGCTCGTCACCTGCGCCTGCCGGCGTCGATCTATTCCCCCCGGAAGACAAACTCTTGTCGAGCTGCTTCGACCAAGTGCGATAGTAAGCGATGATCGTCAGGATGCACAGGCCGGCGGCGCCGACCAGGAGCTGGACCAAAATCCCCTCCGAACCGAATTCCAGCACAAAATGGGCCACGAAAGAAAGAAAGAGACCCACGCAAAAGACCGGCAACGATTGCTGGCCGCACCTGATCAGCGGCTTGAAGATGGGCCACTGCAATCCGGGCCAGTCGATGGGAATGAGAGCGACGACGATGAATACCAGGCTGGCCAAATGGATCACTCGGTAAGGCGCGAGATTGGTCTTGTCGTTGGGGATGAACATTTCATCGATCGAGTCGGGGATGAGCTGTCGTAGCTCCGGAATCCGCTCCGCCAGGGTGATCACGAGAGCAAACAGCAAGAAGCCGGCACTAAGCGCATAGAGAATCCGAAAACGGAGCAGCCATCGACTGGCCTCGGCGCCCCCGAGCGCGAGCCAGGCCCCAAGAACGAAGAGCAACTGCCAAGCATAGGGATTGAAGTACCACACTCCCGCAGGATAGGATTCGAAGTTCCAGCCGTAGTGACGAGCGGCCAGGTATAGCCCGATCGATCCGATCATGACGGCGTTGCGCCATCGCAGCATGAACCAAAGTACGATCGGGAATGCCGCCATCAACACGATGTAGAGTGGCAGGACGTCGAGATTGAGCGGCTTGAATTTCAGCACCAAGCCCTGCGAAAGCGTCTCGACGGGAAAATTCATTAGGTGCGCGACGTTGAATTGATCCATGAGATGCGGATCATCGAACCTGTGCGAAAGGTAATGCACCGAAGTGAGGTAAAACAGGAAAAGCAGCAAATGGGCGGCATAGAGTTGCCACACTCGGCGCAACAGCCTGGTCGCTCCGACTACAAAGCCGCGATCCATCATGATCTTACCGAATACGAAGGTCGCGGTGTAACCGGAGATCAACACGAACAGGTCGGCTCCATCGCTGAAGCCGTAGTTCCGGGTGGTGAACCAGGCGAGCGCCGAGTCCGGGATGTGACCCAGAAAGATCAGCCAGTTCGCCAGTCCGCGAAATAGATCGAGGCGGAGATCGCGCTGAGACTTCGGCAGCACAGATCTCACGGTGATCGTTTCCCAAAGCCGCTCTCGTACGAAGATCGCTATCTGCAGCGTCCGGCCGGTCGCACGGCCAGTCGTTTCGTCAGGCAAGCCTGCTCCCCTTCATTACTGATGATGAATTTCCGCGCCACCGGGAGGGGTGACGAAAGTTCGTATCTTACGGCTCGTTGTCATACGGGCAACCATCAGGCTTCGTACTCGATAATGAACGCGGTCGGCGGGCGAACCGCGTTGGGTGAGGAAGCGCAGGGCCTCGGGAAAGCGAACGGCTAGATATGCATATGCCAAGTACTTGATGATCTTCCCGGCAAGAATGGCGACGAAGACGTCAGCGATCGGGGGTCGATAGATTCCAGCTACCGCGAGCATCGGCACTTTGGGAACGGGCAGCGGCAAGGCCATCAGTGCGAATATGGCGAGGAGACCGTATTTCGACAGCCAATCCGTCGCCTGCGACCAAGCTTGCGAATCCGCGAGCTCGGGGTAACGCGCAAGCAATATGCTCCAGCCGAAATGGTGAAAGGTGAGGTACAGGCCGAGGGACGCGGTCGCGCTTCCGACGGCGGCCATCAAGGCGGTCATCGTCCATCGGCGTCGGCAGGCCAGGGACGCCACGACTACCAACCATTCCACGGGAACGCTCATCGTCAGCGTGGAAAGGAAGGCGGTCGCTCCAACCAACGGCGGAAACGAGCTGCGCTCGGCCTGACCGAGGACTATCTCGACGAGTTTGTGCGTCGTGGCGTGACCGATCATTGGCTCTCCGTCGCCCCCGCCATTTGCAGCCGTTCTCCCTGTTCTGGCTTGAAAGCCTCAGTCGACCCGCCGAGATCGACCGGTGCAGGTTCGCCATTTTGAAACTCGCCCAATGGTCGACCTGCACCGGCCTCCAAGGCGCATCATCGTCTTATGATCGTCGAGGCGATGATAGCAGTTCGATCCATATTCGAACTCTGTTGCCGCTTGAGGGAAATCTCCCAGTGGCGACAACAGAGTGTGCCCGACAGTCCGGGGCTATTCTGATCTGTCGGGCGAAGAGCACTGCCGTTCCCTTGGTAGGCTACTTGGAGCCGGTCGACGGCGCAGCGGAAGGATTCGCGCCGGTGGTCGCGGTTGAATCTCTCGACGGAGCTGAGCCGTCCTGCTTCATTCCCGACCCCATCCGACCATGGTCGCCTTCCATTCCCTTTCGGTGCATTTGGTCCCCCATCTTGCCCATCCCATCCCGCATCATCTCGTGGCCCATGCCGGACCTCGGCTGAGTGGACGGATTCTGTTGGGGGGCATTCTGCTGATTCTGATTGTCCGGAGTCTGCTGCTGGGCAGACGCAACCCCGGACACGCCCAAGATCGCTGCGAGCGCGACAGCTGCCGCAAGCCTTCCTTGACCGATGTACTTCATCGTGATCTCCAATTCGTGATGTTTGGCGGCCAGTTTCGATGACTGGTGTCGGGACGCTATGGCCGCTCGCCGAGCTCACATTGACCAATGTCAAATGGAAGCCGTGCGGCCAAGCAATCTTTTTGCGTCAGTTCGGTGTAATAGATCGAGGCACCCGTCGTCACTAATTGGTGGCTGTTCAGTGCGCCAGCTTTCAACAGCGTGGGACCTCGATAGCAACTGCAGCCGAAATTGAAAGAAGGGCTCGATGGCCCAGGCCGTTGACATCGGATTGTGGCGGAGTCGGTTGGAGCCGAGTGCGCCTCTCCGCGTGTGCCAAAACGGAAGGCCTCGACCGGCTGCTGTTAGCTCTCCCTTCTCGCGCATTCCACGACGGCAACATTCATTGGTGGCTGCAAGCCGAAAGTAGGCGCTCCTTCCAGGAACGATCGGACGTGGCGAAGACGTTGTAGCCGACCCATCGGTGTCGCTTCATGCGGTCGAGCAGGCGAAGATCGTCGAGCCTGACGAACCTCCGGACCGCAGGATCGAACACCATCAGCGAAAGCGAGTTCTCTTCCATGAGAAAGCGCGACACGGAATGCTTCCTTCGGAGCCATGCTCTTCGCAAACGACCAGACAATCTCCGGCCAGCATGCCGCGTGCGCCGCGCAGCGCCTCGATCTCGACCCCTTCCACGTCCAGCTTGATCACCAGGGGCGCGACGCGTCGATGACCCGCATCTCGGCAAGGCCATCGAGGGATACCGTTTCGACCGCCCCCGGTTCGGATTGTCTACCGGCACGGTTTCGAGCTTCTCGTGACTTGTCCCCGTGACTCGGGCGAATCCGCTCCCACCTGCGATCGCGGCGTGAAGGCAACGGAAGCGATTCCCATTAAGCTCAGCATTCCGATTCAGACGCTTCACGTTCAAGCCACCCGCCTCGATCGCAAGCGCCTGTTGCGCGCCGAAGGGCTGGCTCGAGGCGAGGACCGACCAGTATCCGAAGTTTGCGCCGCAATCGACGAACTCATACCTCTCCTCGCGCGCGCAGTGCAGGAGAGCGTTTATCTCTTCTTCGTAGTCGTAGCTGCAGTTGAGGAGCCTGCTCCAGTAGGCATTGCAGAACGCATGGCGAATGTAGCGTCCTCATTTAGCCGCATGACGATTTCGCGGTGCGCGGCGACCGAAACGATTAGGCGACAACCCAAGCCGTAACCGCGGTGGCCAAAGGGCCCTGTGGCAACCGACCCGGCCTGCAGCGCCAAGACGGTCGCCCGGTCGAGCAAGTTTGCTCCCGCCAACGTCCGCTTTTCCGATCGAACGTCATCGTTTCCGGTGCGGAGGGAGCTGAAGCGCCGCGTGACGATATTCCCATGATTCCTCGCTGGCGAACGGTTACCGCGCAGAAGACGTCGCCGCCGTGCCGCACTCGGCGTGCACAGGGGTCTCTGCCGTGAGGCCAAGGGACGATGCCCCGACCAGCACCATGGCTTTCGGCCGGTAAAGGGCGGCGGGATCGTTGTCCGCGGTCCGCCGATATGCTGCGAGCTCCCAGCGGGAGGTCAGCGTGGGCGGGTTTATCAATTCGGCGACCTCCACCGCCAATGCGTTGACACACAGCATTCCGCAGCATTGACCGTGCGAGGACTTTCGACGGTCAGGCTCGTCCACTACATTCGCCGATCGTTCGCCGGTTCCGTCATCGCCTGCCTCTTGAACGGGTGCGGAATGATCTTGCACGCAATGGCTGGTATGGACGTAGGCAACCGCATGGTCCACTCCTGGTGAACGTGGGCAATGCCCTTGCCGTGTTCATCTTCGACGAGACAGGAAGCGGCGCGCGAGGAGAATGCAAACCCAAGCGGGGATGCCAGCAAGCAAAGCAGATAGAGCAGAGCGAGTAGCTTACCTGCCTTCAATCGCTTGGCCTTGGTCAGGCGCGTCAACAAACTCGAACGTTTCCTCGCCGCAACGAATCGTTGTTGCAATGTAGGCCCAAAAATATTCGAAGCGAAGCCGGAAGAGCAGTTCACCACGTGGAGTACCGACCATCCATTCTGCAGATCCTACTCTGCTAAATTAGTTGTTGGTGACCGGAAGTGATCTTCAAAAATAACTCGAATGAACCTGTAAGAAATCCGAGCCTCACGCGTCGCGAATCGCTGCCCTCTTTTTGTGCTTTGAAGACCGCCTCGAGGCGGGCAACTTTTGATCTGGCTCAACTGCACCGCTTGAGACTGAGCTTGATTGTTTCTGAAACAGACATCTGGTTTGATTGCCCCTTGAAAGAACTTCGTCGAAACAGGAGAAAGAAAATGAACGCCCGCAAATTGTTTTTGGCCGCAACCATTGCCTCCTTCGTTACGCTGCCAGCAATCGCGCAGACCGCCCCTTCCCCGAGCGATGGCGGACATCACTATTCAGGTGGACCAAGGGCCGAGCCGCACCACATGGGAAAGAAAGAGAGTACGGCCCCGAAGAAGAAGTCCTCCGGCGGCAGCCATCACTATGGCGGCGGACCCAAGTCCGATTTGCCGCATCATATCGGGCCCAAGAAGGATCAATGATCGGAGCGCGGTGATCCTACGAACTTGGCTTGTGGGATCACTGCTTCGTTCAACCGAGCCTCCTGAGTTCGTTCAGGCACGATGCAGGTCCATCCCAGTTCCTTCGCGATGCGAGTCTGCAGCGCCCGGGCGGCCCGCGGCTCGCCATGAGTAACGAACGTCCTCCTCGGCGCTGCCCCGGCGCTCTTGAGCCATTCGATTGTCTCGTCGGCATCCGCGTGTGCAGAAAGGGCATCGATGTTGCGAACCTCGGCGGCGACCGGGACATCCTCGCCGTGGATCCGGATCGTCCTTGCACCTGATATCATCGCCGCCCCTCGCGTCCCCTCGGCCTGATAGCCTGCAAACAAGACCGTACTCTTCTGATCCGACGCGAAGCGCTTCAGATGATGGAGCACCCGGCCGCCGGTCGCCATTCCGCTCGCGGAAATAATGACCTTCGGAACTGGGCTGTCGCTCAGGCGCTTCGAATCTTCGACGGAACGGATATAGGTCGCGACAGCGCATGTTCTAATGCATTCCTCGTGCGACAACTTGTGATCGGACCTGAATTTGCAGAAGATTTCGCTCGCATCGACGGCCATCGGACTGTCGAGGAAGATCGGAACGTTGCCCAGGCCACCGGCCAATTTGATGCGTGCGAAGTAGTAAAGCAGCGCCTGAACACGGCCAACCGCGAACGCCGGAATGACCACGGTGCCACCGCGTTTCGCCGTCGTGCCGACGATCTCCTCGATTGTACGTTGAGGATCGATCTTCGGGTGCGAGCGGTCGCCATAGGTCGATTCGACAACGAGGTAATCGGTTTTTGCCAACGGCTCGGGCTGCAGCATGATCGGATCGTCGTGCCGACCAAGGTCGCCGGAAAATGCGATCGAGGTTCGCTCCCACCCAATCTCAATCGAGGAAGCCCCCAGGATGTGGCCGGCCCGTCGGAGTACCAGATTTGCGCCGCCCGGCAGGCTGTGGTCCTCGTGAAAAGATGTTGGCTTCAGCAGACGCAGGGCCGCTTCGGCATCCTTTACTGTGTAGAGCGGAAGAGCAGGCTTATGCTTGGAGAAGCCGCGCTTGTTGGCAAATCGCGCATCCTGCTCCTGCAGATGCCCAGAGTCGCGTAGCAGCACCTCGCATAGGGCGGCTGTCGCTTCGGAACAGACGATCGCTCCGGCGAATCCCTGCCTCACCAGAAGGGGAAGCGCGCCGGAATGATCGAGATGGGCGTGGGTCAGGACGACGGCGGAGATGCCGGCTGGTTGGACCGGGAATCTGTCCCAATTCATCTCGCGAAGAGACCGGCCGCCTTGAAAGAGACCGCAATCGACGAGAATCCGATGAGACGGGGACTCGAGAAGATATTTGGAGCCCGTAACCGTCCCCGCCCCACCCAAGAAAGACAAGTTCAGACTCATTCCGTCACTCTGAATTGCGGACCAGACCGTTCGCTCCGCTGGCGAGCGGCCGAACGGAGATCCGGAAGATCGGAGCGCTTCGGCAACCGGTCAAGCAGAAGCTAGATTCCGGTTGCGCTTTATTGATCTAGTGGGACAGTGTAGTTGGCAGAAGGAATAGTAAAGGCGATATATTTTGATACGGAAGTTGTAATGGACGACACCCCACAGACGTCTAGGGAGACCTTTCGTCCCTCGAACAACGAGCAACTGGATTCGCCCGCCTACACTCTAGCTGCACTCGATCAAGGCTTTCTCCTTGGCGATTCCATGCGTGGGGTACGGTTCCTGCTGGAGTACGCAAAGGCCGAGGAATGCCTGAGATCGTGGGGCATCCGGTCGACCATCGTCGTTTTCGGGTCGGCAAGAGTTCGAGAGGATGGGCCTGAATCGCACGCGCGATGGTATAGGGAAGCACGCGCGTTCGCGCGCTTGGCCTCCGAACGCGGTGGCGCCCTGACCTCGAACGGCGGCCTCCGCGACAACGTCATCGCGACCGGCGGTGGCCCGGGGATCATGGAAGCCGCAAACCGAGGAGCGGCCGACGCGGGAGCGCCTTCCATCGGCTTCAACATCACGCTTCCGGGGGAGCAACAACCAAACCCTTACTCCACGCCAGCGCTGACCTTTCAATTCCACTATTTCGCAATGCGGAAGATGCACTTGGCCATGCGCGCCAATGGGCTCGTCGCGTTCCCGGGAGGCTTCGGGACTTTCGACGAGTTGTTCGAAATCCTGACGCTGCGGCAGACGAAGAAGGCGCCGGCCATTCCGATCGTTCTGTTTGACGAACAATACTGGCGGTCTGCCGTCAACTTCGAGGCGCTGATCGACAGCGGCACGATCGATCGATCCGACTGCGATCTCTTCCGGTTCGCGGAAACCTCGGAAGATATTTGGTCCAAACTACTTTCGTGCGGTCTCGGCGCACCCGGTCTTTCCTGTCCGGCCTCGCAATTCAGCCGCACTACGTCCTCGAACGCGAGTTAGACCTCTCGCTCTACCCGCAATATGTCTGAATGAGCGTGACAGACGTCCGCCTGCCGTTATCGCGCTCGGCGCTGGTGCTTCGAACCAG
The DNA here is from genome assembly GCF_022354745.1 of Bradyrhizobium sp. I71. NCBI lineage: Bacteria > Pseudomonadati > Pseudomonadota > Alphaproteobacteria > Hyphomicrobiales > Nitrobacteraceae > Bradyrhizobium > Bradyrhizobium sp. I71. The sequence goes on along the minus strand of NZ_CP059398.1, from coordinate 3,804,051 downwards.
GCGGCTCGGCCGCCTTCGGAGAAACGACGGCTTCTCGGACGAACATGACAATGCTCACCCCCCAAACGAGGGCGATGCCGAGCAGAACCCACTTGAAATCGGAATGGATCATGAAGTTGACGGCGGCCATCAACTCGATCGAAAGCCCGCGGCGACCCCGGCGCCGACCGCAGCTACAGCGCGATGGTCTCGGAAGGACGTCAACGCCAGGGTGAGCGCGAGCATCCGTAGCCGTCACGTAGCCGCCCATCACCCGGAATGCGTGGGTCAGCCATGATGTCAGTCTGGGCCCGATAGACTTCAATTCGACAGGTGTAAGGTCTCATGTGCCGGATGTCCTCCGGCAGCAGGGGAGCCCGAAGGAAGAGGAAGTAGACGCCAACCCCGACCAACAGGATCCGGAGGCCGCCAACAGCATCGAGGACAGACGCCAGCGATACGGTGCGTCGCGCATCGTGGCAGCCGGATCAACCGTGGCGATAGGTGCTGCCGGTCGAGCCCTGCCCGAGAATTCGGCTCAGGCGCGGTATGAAGCCCGGGACTTCCGCAGCGTATTTCGTATAGGCCTCGCCGAACTCCGACTTGGCGTCCAACTCCTCGTTTCTCGCGAGCTTCACGTACATGATCGTCAGCACCGGAAACATTGCGAGCGTGAGAATTGTCGGCCACTGCAACAGGAAGCCGAGCATGACGAGGATGAAGCCGACATATTGCGGATGGCGCACATAGCTGTAGGGACCGGCCGTGGCGAGACTGCGCGTCTGCTGCGCGTCGTACAACACCTTCCAGGCGGCGGAAATCAGAATGAACCCGGCGGCGATGAAGATGAAGCTCAGGATGTGGAACGGTCCGGCGTGCGGATTGGCCTTCCAACCGAACACCATCTCGAGCAGATGACCGGCGCCGTGCGAGAACCAGTCCATGTCGGGAAACCGCGACTGCAGCCAGCCCGAGAGGAAGTAAATGGTGAGCGGGAAGCCGTACATCTCCACGAATAGCGCCACCAGAAACGCACTGAAGGCGCCGAACGAACGCCAGTCCCGGGAGGTCTGCGGCTTGAAGAAGCTGTATGCGAACAGGATGAAGACCGCGGAGTTGACGATGACAAGGCTCCAGAGGCCGTAAGCGGGCGTAGAATCATGCATCACACGCTCCTTGGATCGTTCTGTTGATTGTCGGCGTGATGATGCCTGTGTCCGTGATGCATGAACAAATGCATCAGCGGGCAGGCGAGGATTGGGAGCCAGACAAGCAATCCGAGCACGTGCGCTCTATGCTCAGTGAACAGCAGGGCACCTGCGATGATAAGAAATCCGATCAGAACCAGTCCGGCACGCGATTTGAGCGACAAACCCTCAGGCGCATGTCCTTGGTGACCGGAACGATCTTGCACCGACATCGTGAAGTCCTGCTACCCAACAGTAAGTAAACAACTTGCCGGAAACCTTCTTCTTGATCGAGATCAAGCAGATCGGACCGGAAACGCCCGCAAACAAGGCGCTTGCGGCGACCGCTGCCTAAGCACGTTGCGCGATGCGCTCGCCGACTGACAGGGCGTCGATTGGTCTAGTTCTGTATCATCGAGGACTTCGGGCCTCCCTGATATCTCCAAACCCGCCTGCTCGAATCAACAGGTGGCGCGAAGTAGTGGCCCGGTGTCGCGGGAACCGAGCCGAACGCAGAGCTCCAGTCACCTTGTGGGTTCGACATCCCTTGCGCGCCCCGCCTGGCCTCGTTTGGCCAATACCGCCGATCCGAAATCGTGGCCCCTGCAAAGGCACTCGCCGACACTGCAACCAACGGCAGCACCAGCAACATAGTTCTGAAGGTCTGCTTGAACATGACCCGGCTCCTGCTCACTCGAAGGAAGGATTTGAGGCCCTCTCATCGATGAGTTCGGAAGAAATCGCCGTTCGGTTACAGGGCTCACGCCGACGTGAAAACGGTTCGGTCTCGCTACCAACGCAGCAACCTGGGGCCCAGCATCGCCCCTGCCGGGGTGCAGAGCACAATCGTCCCGCCGTACCAGATTGCGACAAATGGCAAGGAATCGTCGGTGCAATGAAGCGCGTAACCCGTGGCGCTGATGCCGCCCGAAACAAGTCCCGCAAAGGCACCTGTCCGGACGAGATTGGTCGGCGCCGCCGTTCGCACCGCCGCGATAACGAAGGTGAAAGGTACGATCGCGATGATCGGGATCGAGATAGTGCACTCTAGCCACTCGTCACCCATGACCATCTTGGCCCAATGCGTAATGGGCGCCAGCCCAAGGCTGATTGCGGCAAGCAACAAGATGCCTGCGAATGGGAGGACGGCCCACCCCGAAGAGGACCTACGTTCTCCGCCCGGCCGCGCCAGTCGCATCAGGTAGGCCGATGCCAACACGACGATTCCGACCGCGAACGAGCACGGAAACGACGGCGTGACCGGTCGTCAGATCGGACCGGGTACCCAGGCCGACCAATATGCCGCCCAACGTCAGAACCGTTGCGGCCGCAAGGGCGAGGCCCACTGTCCGACCTACCGATCGGCGATCGACCGGCTCGACGTGGGCACTGAGTGCCGCGATCAAATCATCCGTCTTCATGATCTCGCTTCCCGGGCAATCAGCGCGGCCAGGGTTTTTAGCCCGCGGTGAATATTCACCTTAATCCCGGATTCCGAAAGTCCGCACCGCTGCGCCGCTTCGGCGATGCTCAACCCGTCGAGTTTCACGGCTTCCATGGAACATTTGACGTTTGGCGGCAGCCGTCGCAAGAGCCGCCCGACGTCGTAGGAACTCTCCGCACCGACATGATCGTCCGATGCCATGGCCTCGTCAGCCTCGTCCAGAGGCACATCGGCCAACGACGTGCGGGTCCGACGCAGAAAGTCGATCAATTTGTGGCGCGCGATCGCATGGACCCATGGTGTCAGCAGGTCCGAGGCGTCGTAGGTATGTCTCTTGATGTGAATGGCCAAGACCGCTTCCTGAACCAGGTCTTCGGCCTCCGACGCGCTACGGCCAGTGCCTGCGAGCTTCCTCTTGTAGTACGCACGTAGGCGCCTGCTCAGCGCTTCAAGCAATGCCCGATGCGAAGCCGCATCGCCGTCCAGGCTTGCGAGCATGAGCTTCTTCAGATCCGCCTCCGAGGTCGTCATGTTCGCGGTCCCGACTACCTTCTCGATCAGGGAATATCTCGACGAATTCATTGTCCTGCAGGCGTCCGCAAACCATGCCAGGCATCCCGAACTTGGTGGTAGTGAACCTCTGGCAGATAGTCGGGCGTGTTCAACCCGAGCGTCTTCACGTCGAGGCGCCCTACGGCGTTGAGGAGCGTGTAGGATGCGATCACGCGGTCGCGCTGAGCGAGGATGAGGCGAGCGCGGGCATTGGTCAGATCCTGCAGGGCGTTGAGTACGTCGACTGTGGCGCGCTGTCCTGCCTGCGCCTCCCGCTGCACCCCCAATAGCGCCACGTTCGCGGCACGCACCTCGGATTCCGAGGCAGTGACCGCGACTTTTGCACCCTCATTGGCGACCCAAGCGCCGGTTGCCGCAGTGCGCGTCTGATTGCGCACCTGCTCTAGGACCAGCCGGCTTTGCGAAGTGACCTCCTTGGCCTGGCGGGTCTGGGCGGCCGCGATGGCTGCATCGTAGAGGGGAACGCCGACCTGGCCCAAAACCGAAGCCTGATCCATGCGGGAAGTGGCGAGGGTAGGATCATTCTGCACGGCGCGGCTGACGCTGGCCTGCACGGACACGGTCGGAAGCAGCCCGCTTTCCGCCACTGCGACCGAAGATTGGGCGACATCCACATCGAACTGCGCGGCAAGGACGGCCGGGTTCTCTTGACGCGCCACATTCGTCGCATCCGCAAGAGTAGGCGGCGAGAACCGGTCCACCGGCGTTGCCGCCACGAGCTGCGCGGTAGGCTCGCCCACCACTTGGGTGTAGGTCGCCTTGCTCACGGCAAGGGCCACTTCTGCGGCGTTGAGGTCGGCAAGGCCGCGGTTCAGGCGCGCTTCGGCCTGGGCCGCGTCGGTGGGCGTGACGTCGCCGGCATTGAGACGACTGCGAGTGTTGGAGAGCGTCTGCCGCAGGAAGGCGATATTGGCGCGCTGCGCGTCGACCAGCGCTCCGTTGGCAAGTACGTTCATGTACACGGTGACGGCATCGAGCAGGATCCCCTGCCCTACGTTGCGCAGGGCTTCGCGGCCGGACCTTACCTGTGCCTCCGCCACCCGGACATTGTTGGCGGTCTTGAAGCCGTTGAACAGCGTCTGGGTCACCGTGAGCCCAACGGTCCACGGCTTTAGCGTGACCGTCTGGACGACGTTGTCCGGCAACAGGTTGCGAACCTGCTGCAGGCCGGCGCTCAGGCTTGCCACGATCTGCGGGCGATAGCCCGACAACGCCTGCGGCACGTTTTCGTCGGTCGCCCGTTGGCGCGCCCGTGCCGCGTTCAGCTGCGGATTTGACTGATAGGCCTTCACCATGGCTTCCACGAGGGTCTCCGCCCTGGCGGGCGCTCCGCCGTGAAGCAACAACACCGACCCGAACATGGGTCCGGCCCACCTCCCGACGATCGAACCCGAAGCATCGACTCTCGATCTGTACTTAGCCATCTCTTCCTCGTCCTTCGCGAAGCGTCGCACACGGATGTGCTCACGGCTGGCCCTCTTCCGGCTCATTGGGCCGGCTCCATAATGCGCGGCCTCTTTGCAGGCGCTTCTTCATGTGCGGGAGGCTGTGGATCGCGGTCGCCTCGATCGGACGTTGAAGGCAACCGGAAGCCCTTGATCAGTCCAAAGATCGCTGGAATGACGATGAGCGTCAGCAGCGTGGACGAGACCATTCCGCCGATCATCGGCACGGCGATGCGCTGCATGATTTCGGATCCGGTACCCGAACTCCACATGATGGGCAGAAGGCCGGCCATGATGGCGACCACCGTCATCATCTTGGGCCGGACTCGCTCGACGGCGCCTTCCATGATGGCGTCGTAAAGATCGCTTCGCGTCAGCGCGCGACCTTCCGCCTTTATCCGCTCGCTCGTTTCCGCCAACGCGTGGTCGAGATAGATCAGCATCACCACGCCGGTCTCGGCGGCGACGCCGGCGAGCGCGATGAACCCTACCGCGACGGCGACCGACATGTTGAAGCCGAGCCACCACATCATCCAGAGGCCGCCGACCAGCGCGAAGGGCAGCGAGAGCATGACGATCAAGGTTTCTGTGATCGACCTGAAGTTCAAGTAGAGCAGCAGGAAGATGATCGTGAGCGTGACCGGTACCACGATCTTCAGACGCGCAGCGGCACGCTGCAGATACTCGTATTGGCCGCTCCAGACGACATAGTAACCCGCCGGAAACTGTATGCTCTCGCTGACCGCTCGCTGTGCGTCGGCGACGTAGCTCCCGATGTCCCTGTCCCGGATGTCGACATAGATGTAGGTCGCGAGCTGTCCGTTCTCCGTACGGATCGAAGTCGGCCCGCGGGTGGGTTCTACCTTCGCCACTTCGCCAAGCGGAACGGCCCCGCCGGCCGGCATCGGCACCAAAATGTCGCTTGTGATGGCCTTGGGATTGTCACGGAGATCGCGCGGGTAGCGCATGTTCACCGTGAACCGCTGCCGGCCCTCGACGGTCGTGGTGACCGTCTGACCTCCCAATGCGGCCGCGATGGTGTCTTGGACATCCTGGATCAGGACCCCGTAACGGGCGAGCGCCTCCCGGTCCGGAGCGATCTCGAGATAGTACCCGCCGATGCCCCGCTCGGCATAAGCCGATGATGTACCGGGGACTGTCTTGATGACCCGTTCGATCTGCTTTGCCAACCGATCGATCTCCACGAGATCCGTGCCCATGACCTTGACGCCGATCGGCGTGCGAATGCCTGTCGACAGCATGTCGATGCGTGCCTTGATCGGCATGGTCCAGGCATTGGAGACGCCCGGAAATTGCAGCGCCTTGTCCATCTCCGCGATCAAAGTGTCGATCGTCATTCCGGGACGCCATTGCTCTTTCGGCTTGAGGTTGACGACCGTTTCGAACATTTCGGTCGGGGCCGGATCGGTGGCGGTCGCGGCCCGCCCCGCCTTGCCGTAGACGGAAGCGACCTCCGGGAAGGATTTGATAATGCGATCCTGCATCTGCATCAGTTCCGCCGCCTTGGTCACCGAGATGCCGGGCAGGGTCGTGGGCATATAGAGCAGCGTGCCCTCGTTCAGCGTCGGCATGAACTCGGTTCCAAGCTGTCGGGCCGGCCAGATCGTGACCGCGAGGACCGCCACGGAGGCGAGGATGACTAGGGTCTTTGCGCGCAGCACCCCCTTGATGACGGGGCGATATACCCAGATCAGGAAGCGATTAATGAAATTCTTGTGTTCGGGAACGATCTTCCCGCGCACGAAGACCACCATCAGCGCCGGGACCAACGTCACCGAAAGCAGAGCTGCGGCTGCCATCGCGAAGGTCTTCGTGTATGCCAGCGGGCTGAACAGCCGCCCCTCCTGCGATTCCAGCGTGAAGATCGGCATGAACGAAACGGTGATGATCAAGAGGCTGAAGAACAATGCGGGGCCCACCTCGGAGGCCGCCTCGATCAGGATTTGAACGCGCGACTGTCCCGGCTTCGCCCGCTCCAGGTGCTTGTGCGCGTTCTCGATCATGACGATGGCGGCATCCACCATGGCGCCGATCGCAATCGCAATACCGCCGAGGCTCATGATGTTCGACCCGAGCCCCAGCAGTTTCATGGCTCCGAACGCCATCAGCACGCCCACTGGCAGCATCAGGATCGCGACCAGCGCGCTGCGCACGTGCAGCAGGAAGACGATGCAGACGAGCGCCACGACGATGCTCTCCTCGAGAAGCGTTTGCTTCAGCGTGTCGATGGCGGCGTAGATCAGGTTGGAGCGGTCGTAGACCGGGACGATCTCGACCGATTTCGGCAGACTGCTCGCAATCTCATTGAATCGCTTCTTGACGTTCTCGATGACGTTGAGCGCATTGACGCCAAAGCGCTGCAGCACGATGCCGCTTGCGACCTCCCCCTCGCCGTTCAATTCGGCGATACCCCGTCTTTCGTCCGGGCCGAGCTCGACTCGCGCGACGTCACGCAGCAACACGGGCGTCCCGTTGTTCGTCTTCAGTACGATGTTGCCGAGATCGTTGATGCTCTTGATGTAGCCCTTGCCCCGGATCACGTACTCGAACTCCGCGAGTTCGACCGTCCGGCCGCCGACGTCCGCGTTCGATGCGCGGATGGCGTCCCGGATCTTCTGCATGCTGATTCCGCGGTCGCGCATGCGCTGCGGGTCAAGGACCACGTTGTACTGTTTGACGAAACCGCCAATGCTCGCGACCTCGGCCACTCCTTCGGCCTTGGCGAGCGCGAATCTCAGATTCCAGTCCTGGATCGTGCGCGTGTCCGCCAGATTCAATTCCTTCGAGATGACGGCGTATTGGTAGACCCAGCCGACGCCCGTGGCATCCGGCCCGATGCTCGGCGTGACGCCCGCCGGCAACCTGGACGTCGCGCTATTCAGGAATTCCATGACGCGCGAGCGGGCCCAGTAGATGTCGGTTCCGTCCTCGAAGATCACGTACACGAAGGACACGCCGAAGAACGAGAATCCGCGCACCACCTTGGATTTCGGCACGGTCAGCATGGCCGTCGTCAGGGGATATGTAACTTGGTCCTCGATCACCTGCGGCGCCTGGCCGGGATATTCCGTGTAGACGATGACCTGCGTGTCGGAGAGATCCGGAATCGCATCGAGCGGCAGATGCACTAGTGCGTAGAGGCCAGCGGCGGCCGCAAAACCGGTGCCGAACAGCACCAGCAGTAGATTGCGTGCGGACCAGGCGATGATGCGAGCGATCATTTGTGCTCTCCCGTCGAGTGGGCGGCGCCGGTGTCGGAAGGATTGGGCGCAGCCTCCGCGAAGCCTTTGAGCGCCGCCTTCAGGTTGCTTTCGGCATCGATCAGGAAGTTGGCCGCGGTGACCACCGCCTCGCCGACCGCAAGGCCCTCCCGGACCTCGATGTAACCGCCGCCCCGCCGGCCCAGCTTGACTTCGCGCGGCTCGTAGCGTCCTCCGCCCTTGTCGACCAGAACGGCCTGCCGGCTGCCGGTGTCGAGCACCGAACTGTCGGATACCGCCAATACGGATGCGGAGTCCGCGGTGTCGATGTCCGCATCGACGTACATGTCCGGCAGCAGCGCCGCTTCCGGGTTGGCGAGTTCGATTCGAACGCGTGCCGTCCGCGTTTCGCGGTTCACCTGCGGATAGACGACGGCGATCCTGCCGCTGAAGTTGCGGGTCGGATAGCTGCGGGCGCGAACCGTGACCGGCTGACCCACCGCGATGTTGCCGAGATCGCGTTCGGCGACGTCGACCAGGGCCCAGACCACCGAAATGTCGGCGATCCGAAACAGTACGTCGCCCGGATTGGCTCTCATCCCTTCGACGGCGTTGCGTTCAAGCACGATGCCGTCGCGCGGCGCTGACCATTGCACGGTGACGGGCGCGACGTGGGACTTCTCCATGTCCGCTATAACCTGTTCGGGAACGTCGAGATTGATCAGCCGCTGCCGCGAGCCGCGGCCGTAGGCCTCAATCCCGCCGGTGGTCTTGGAAGTGATCGTCGAGAGATACTCCGCGGCGGCGGACGCCACGGCCGAACTGTAGATCTGCATCAGCGGCTGGCCTGCCTTCACGCGCGTGCCGGTGGTCACGTCGGCGACCTTTTGCACGAAGCTTTCGGCGCGCATTGCGATGACCGAGACGCGGCGTTCATCCAGTTGGATCGTACCGGGCGACTTGACCAGCATCCGGATCGGACGGCGCTCGGCGGGCTCGGACTTCACGCCCGTCCGCTGGATTTTGCCGGGCGAGAGCTTGACCGACCCGTCGTCCTGATCGTCCCCTTCGTAGACGGGAACGTAGTCCATCCCCATCGGGTCCTTCTTGGGGACCGACGAAGTGTCCGGCAGGCCCATCGGATTGCGGTAGTACAGGATCCTGCGGGAGGAGTCTGCTTGTTGCCGCTTCGGCTTTGCGGGCTCGGTCGAGGGCTCGTCCTCATCGTAGACCGGCAGGTAATCGCGTCCCTGCTGATCCTTTTTCGGAACGGCCGACCAGAAGGGGGCCCCAGCGGGGTCACGATAGTACAGCGGTGTCTTGTCCGCGGCCGCGGCAGCGTCGGTCAAGCGGGCGTGAGCGGGCCAGAAAGATCGTTCCACCGACCAGTATCCGGTCAGTCCGATTCCGGCGCCGAGCGCGATGATTGTAAGCAAGCGCGAGGTGTTCATGGTGTGCACCAGGGCGCGCCCTGCGGCGCGCATATATGGGTTCGAGAATGCTGGGCGTTCCCTGGGAACGCCCGCAGGCTCACTTGTTGGCCTTGACGATGACCTTGCCGTTGATGGTCTCAGACTCGCCCTGGACCTTTGCGGAGAGCGTGACCTGATAGCGTCCCGCCATCGGAAGATCCGTCTTGAAGGCGTACACGCCGGACTCCCTGGACGGCAGCGGAGCCACCGGGGATTCCATTTCGGCCATTCCGTCGGGCGCCATGTCCACGCGCGTCCTGAAGATCACGGCGTCGGAGACCGGTTTCCCGGTCGTCTTGTTGGTCAAGCGGACCGCGACGGTGACGTCGTCGCCCTTCTTCATCTCCGCATTGACGGGCTCGAACACGTAGTCGCCTGCGCCCGCCGACGCAGCCGTGGCGACGAGAGTGACGACGACGGTCAGTGCGGCAGCACTGCTGAATTTGGAAGTCATGATTTTCTCCTCGATGGGTCTGTCTCGACCGCGGCTCCGAAGGAGCACACACGGCAGTCGTCATCGCGCGCGGGCACGTGCTACGCGCGTCGAACCGGGTGAGATCAGACCCGAGGAGGTCGGAAGGGAGGGCTCGCTCCGCTCAGGGGGACGAACTGGTCCGCAGGGATGGCGACTTTGCTCTCGGCTGCGGGCACGAAGCGGAAGCCGATGCTTCGGACGTCGCCCAGCGCGACAAATCCGCCCGCGCAGCAGAAACCCATGCTGCAGTTATGGCCGGCGGCGTGAAAGGGGGCGCCGTTCATGTCGTCCGGGCAACAGTCCATCGACATGTCGGCCGAGGTGCCCATCTGCATTCCGGACTGCGCATCGTCGGCCATCACGCCGAACCCGGCCGCGGACGCGCCGACCGGCAGCAACGCCAAGGAGGCGGCGATCGCGAATGCCAGAATGGTACGGACGAGCCGCATCGCGCTTTGTCTACCTATACTTGTCCCGCTTACCGCACCGGTCCGGCGCGGTAGCGGTTTCCTTCCATAACATAATCCTGCTCCGAGCGGCGTCTTTGATCCTCGTCAAGCATTCGTGACCGCCTTCATCACCTGTCCGCCCGCCCGACGACTTCCATCAGTTCCGCGATCTTGCGCCGCTGGTCGGCCTTATCCCCGCTACGAATGGCGTGTTCCACGCAATGGGCCACGTGATCCTTGAGGATTTCTTCCTCGACGCGGCGGAGCGCGGCTCTGACCGCCGAAATCTGCGTGACGATGTCGATGCAGTACCGGTCCTCGTCCACCATCTTCGCGAGTCCGCGAACTTGGCCTTCGATGCGGTTCAGGCGTTTCTGACAGGAAGCCTTGATGTCGGTCCTCATGGGCCGTATATACCCCCCTAGGGTACTTTCCGCAAGAGATCCGCAAGAGACAAGAGAAGAGATGGAGCACATAATGTCTAAGGATGCCCCAAATTCCGAAAAAGCTCGCGGAAACTGCTGCGAACACTCTCACTCCACCTCGCGCGAGCGCCCTGTTCACCATGACCATGGCCCCGCGCACGGTGCCGCGGTCGATCCCGTCTGCGGAATGGCCGTGGATCCGGCGACGGCCTCTCATAAGGTCGAGCACGGCGGAAGAACCTTCTATTTTTGCTCCGATCGTTGCAGGACGAAATTCGCCGAGGAGCCGGCAAGATACGTTCATGGCAAGGTGGGGCATGAAGCCCGAACCGACGTGCCGGAAGGTACGGTCTACACCTGTCCGATGCATCCGCAGATCCGGCAGGTCGGGCCCGGCAATTGTCCGATCTGCGGCATGGCGCTCGAACCGGAAGTCGCAACGACGGACGCGGGACCGAATCCCGAGCTGATCGATATGACCCGCCGATTCTGGGTGGGTCTGGCGCTTTCCGTTCCGGTGGTGATCCTCGAGATGGGCGCTCACCTGGTCGGAGCGCACCGTTGGATCGACCAGTCGTTCTCCAACTGGATCCAGTTCGTTCTCGCGACGCCGGTCGTCTTGTGGGCCGGCTGGCCGTTCTTCGTCCGCGGTTGGCAGTCGGTGCTGACGCGCAATCTGAACATGTTCACCCTGATCGCGATGGGTACCGGCGTCGCCTGGGTCTACAGCGTCGTCGCGACGGTTCTGCCAGCCGCGTTTCCTTCCACTTTCCGCGGCCACGCCGGCGCGGTCGCGGTCTACTTCGAGGCGGCCGCCGTCATCACGGTCCTGGTGCTTCTGGGGCAGGTGCTCGAATTGCGCGCGCGCGAGGCGACCTCCGGGGCGATCAAGGCACTGCTGGATCTCGCGCCGAAAACCGCTCGACGCATCCGTGCGGACGGGGCCGACGAGGAGGTGCAGATCGCGGTGCTGCAGCCGCAAGACCGCCTGCGCGTCCGACCCGGCGAAAAAGTACCCGTGGACGGCGAGATCGTCGAGGGTCGCTCGTCGCTCGACGAGTCGATGGTGACGGGAGAGTCCATGCCGGTCAGCAAGGAGGTCGGCAGCAAGGTCATCGCAGGCACCCTGAACCGGTCCAGCGGGTTCGTCATGCGTGCTGAGAAGGTCGGTAGCGACACGATGCTGTCCCAGATCGTGCAAATGGTCGCGCAGGCGCAGCGGTCCCGCGCTCCCATCCAGCGCCTGGCCGACCAGGTCGCTGGCTGGTTCGTTCCCGCGGTCATCGTGGTCGCGGTCGCAGCCTTCGCCGCCTGGGCCGTCTACGGGCCCGAGCCGCGCTTCGCTTTCGGGCTGGTGGCGGCGGTGAGCGTTCTCATCATCGCCTGCCCGTGCGCGCTCGGCCTCGCGACACCGATGTCGATCATGGTGGGCGTCGGACGCGGAGCACATGCGGGCGTGCTCATCAAGAACGCAGAGGCGCTGGAGCGCATGGAGAGAATCGACACGCTCGTTGTCGACAAGACCGGCACGCTGACAGAGGGCAAGCCCAAGGTCGTCGCGGTGATCCCGACGAACGGGTACTCGGAGTCGGACGTGCTTCGGCTCGCCGCCAGCGTCGAGCGCGCCAGCGAGCATCCATTGGCGGATGCGATCGTTAATGCAGCCAGAGAGCGCGATCTACCGACTACCGACGTGCAGGACTTCGACTCGCCGGTCGGCAAGGGCGCGCTCGGAACCGTCGAGGGCAAGAAGGTGCTCCTCGGAAACGCGAGGTTCCTGAGCTCGGAAGGCGTCGATACGTCCTCCCTCGAATCCGAAGCCGAACGTCAGCGGGGCGAAGGCGCGACCGTCATCAACATGGCGGTCGACGGCACGCTCGTCGGCATCTTGGCCATCGCCGACCCGGTGAAGCAGTCCACGCCCGAGGCGCTGCGCGAACTCGCCGCCGAAGGGGTCAGGGTGATCATGCTAACGGGCGACAACCGTACGACGGCCCGGGCGGTCGCTCGGAGGCTCGGTATCGCGGACGTCGAAGCCGAGGTTCTGCCCGACCAGAAGAGTGCGGTCGTCGCGAAGCTACACGAGCAAGGTCGAATAGTCGCGATGGCCGGCGATGGTGTCAATGACGCGCCGGCGTTGGCGGCCGCCGAAGTCGGTATCGCGATGGGGACCGGAACGGACGTGGCGATGGAGAGTGCCGGTGTGACGCTACTCAAGGGGGATCTCACGGGTATCGTACGGGCGCGGCGACTGTCGCGCGCAACGATGCGTAACATCCGCCAGAACTTGTTCTTTGCCTTCGCCTACAACGCGGCCGGCATTCCGATCGCCGCCGGGCTGCTCTACCCGACCTTCGGCTTGTTGTTGTCGCCGATCGTCGCCGCGGCCGCAATGGCGCTGTCGTCCGTCAGCGTGGTCGGCAACGCGCTGCGGCTACGAACAGTGCGGGTCTGACGTCCGAGCATGCGCGAGTACATTCGTCCGAATCCGGTACCTCCGCCCAAGACGGCTGTCGCGCGCGAATCGCCGGCCATCGTCGCTGGCCATCGGAATTCGCGTCAAGGCGACGACGTGATCGAGGAATCGGCAGCCCGCTTCGCGTTTCCATCGGGGACGCCATGCGCGAGCAACCTGGACTCCGAAAGGCTTCCAAGAAGCTCGACCTTGGCGTCGTTGAGCGCTCCGCATGCTGCCTGAACGGCTTTCACAGCCTCGAGCTGGTCGCCGAGGTGCACGTACCAGACTTCCTGTGCGTGCTTCCCGTCGCGGACTTCGGGCCAGGTCACGAGGACCGCGTAACCGGCTGCAGGCAGCTCGAAATCGCGAATGTCGGGCCCGGATCGCTCTGACGACATCTGCTGTTCTCTCCAAACATCGTTACTAAGCTGGCCCGCCGTCGGAGGTTCCCAAGCACCCGCACGGCTTCTTGCTGCTGCAACGCGGCGAACCTTCCGATCGGCGCGGCTGTCGCCGTTCGCGACGGACCGCCCGAAGCTCAGGACGTCCTCGCTGATACGAGAATCCGTTGCGTTGGTACCAGCCGCGCCGGACGCCGGGATGCCTTACGTCCGCGCCGTTCAGAGCAGGCGGGCGATCGCCTCGATGCCCTTCATTCCCGTCCCGAAACGGGCAATTGCATCCTTGTTGCGCTCCAATTCACCGTAAGGCAAGAATCGGACCTGGAGGTCCGCCACGCGACTGAATGCGGGCCGACGAAGCTGGTTGCGTACTTCATTCTCTCTGCCGTCGGGAGCCACCAGAAACAGCCCGCCCGTCGCATGCAGGTCGCTGCTCAACGCGAGGTCTAGCATGCGAACGATGCCGGAATAGATGGAGGTCGTATGCTCGACCTCGAAGGCCGCCGTCACACGGCTCGCGGCATCGATCCAGAGAACGTCGATCAGCCGGATCGACTCCGCGCCGGCAGCTTCCTCGACCGACGGCGGAAGACGATCTATGCACCCGGCGGCCAACGTCGCACCATTGTAAGGCCGTCCTCGATCGTTGGCGGCGATCCAGACTCGGTAACCGAGGGCCAGGCCTAAGTCCCGGAGCCAGGCTTGAACCTCCGTGTGGGTGAGGTCGTTCTCGCGCGCGACGGCGATCGGCGCCTCGAGGCGCTTTGCGGATTCCCTGGCCTTCGACAGCTCGGACAACCATGCGTCCTTGGCGGAATCGCTGGTGCCCGCGGGAGGCGCGGTAAAGCGTCCGGTACCGACATCGAAAAGAAATCCTGCGATTGCGCCGAGGTCGTTGGACAGGAGATCGCGGTAGCTCCGGTTCAGCTCCAGGATTCCCCGACGCATGGCGAGGTACTGATCCCAACGACCCAGCTTCACCTTCGAGCCGGTGACCGCGTTGAAGCCGTTTACGATGGCCGTATTGAACGGTGGCATCAAGGTCGGGTGCAAAAAGTACAGGAGATTGGCGACCGCAGGTCCGAGACCCTTGATCGCCAGGCGATCGATCGTCTCGATTCCGTCCACAAGCTCCTGCTCGGTGCTGCAGCAGGAGCAGTGATGGAGAAGTCTGCCGAACGCCCGCTGATTGCCGGAGTTTTCGTAGATGTCCGGTATCCGGAGCTTCGGCTTCCACAGGAAGGCGTGGTCGGCCCCTTTGAATATCTGCCTCTGCTCCGCGATCGACCCGACGATCGTTTCCAGGGAAGAACCCTTGTAGACGTTGCCGAACGTGCTCGCCTCGATCTCCTCGACGACCTGCTCGATCCCGCGTCGAATGGAGCGAAAATTCTTGAGCCGCTCGTCCCACAAGAACCATGTGCGATAGGTCGATCCCGGGTCCTCGCGCCACCGTTCGATCAACACGCGCAGCAGATCGGTCAATTCTGCCCCCTTTGACATCAACACCGTGCCGCAAGTCGACACGCGCTGCGACGTCCGCCGGTCGCGAATATTACAGTTGGCGGTAGCCGTTTCTGCTTTGCCGGAGCGGCATCAGGACAGGAACAATGACACCGCGCAACGGTTGCGTGACAAACGATCCGTCGGAGCAGCTGTGATTGCCTTCCCATACGATTATTTCCTGCTCGCCTGGTTCGCCATCGCGCTGAGCTCGGCGGCCTATGTAGCCTACGATCAGTTTGCGGGAAACCCCGAGCCCACGGTGATGAAGTGGGCGTTCGTCCTCGTCACGCTCTACATGGGGCCTTTCGGGCTGCTGCTCTATGTTCTTGCCGACAAGGAGCCGCGGCCAGGAGAGCACGAACGATTTACCTCTCCTCTCTGGAAGCAGGGAGTAGGCAGCACCATCCACTGCGTGGCCGGCGACGCCACCGGCATCATCCTGGCCGCAGCCACGACCGCGCTGCTTGGGTTGCCGATGTGGATCGATCTCATCGTGGAATATCTCGCCGGATTCTCGTTCGGCCTCTTCATATTCCAGTCGCTGTTCATGAAGAAGATGATGGGCGGCTCGTACTGGCAGAACGTGAAGATGAGCTTCATGCCGGAATTCATCAGCATGAATTCCATGATGGCGGGCATGGCTCCGACGATGAGCCTCCTGATGATGGGACGCGACATGCGGGCCATGGACCCTCTCGAACTGGTGTTCTGGGGTGTGATGTCGCTCGGCGTCATCGTCGGGTTTGCGACAGCATATCCGTTTAACGTCTGGATGGCGGGAGCCGGCGTCAAGCACGGGCTCATGACGGAGAGGCGCTCGGCAAGCACGAAACGATCCGGCGGGCACGATGGAGGCGGCCGACAACAAGGCGAGCATGGCGGGAGTGGAATGAAGAGCGAGGCGACGGCCCCGCAACTCGCCGCGTTGGCGGGGGTCACGGGATTTCTCCTCGTGACCGGCATGGTCTGGCCGGGCTTCCACGTGAACCTGAGCCTCAGTGCGCGCGACGTGGACGGTGCGATCATGCCGCCGGGCATGATCAACACCTTCGAGCTGCCGGCGGCCGCCATGCGGGAAATGGCCGCGGTGAAGCCGCGACAGGTCGGTTACGAAGCTCCGAACACGGCGCGCGGCGACCAGGCGCTGCAGCCACGGCTGGAAAACGGCGTCAAGGTGTTTGACATCGAAGCGTCGGTGATCCGCTGGAACATCCTACCCGACGTAACCATGCAGGCCTATGCCTACAATCGGCAGATACCCGGCCCCCGGCTGGAATTGACCGAAGGCGACCATGTGAGAATCAACGTACGCAACACTCTTCCCGAAAGCACGACCGTGCATTGGCACGGACTGATCCTCCCGAACGAGATGGACGGCCCGGCGAAGGTCACGCAGGCACCGATTCCGCCCGGCGGCTCCTACAGCTACGAATACACGGTCGGGCAGCACGGGACCTATTTCTATCACAGCCACGACCACCCCGATAGGCAACAGGCGCTCGGCCTGTACGGCGCCCTCATCATCCAACCGAAGGATCCGTCGGCTGAGGTCAAGGCGGATCACGAGTATGCGATACAGCTACAGGAATGGCTGAAGCGGGAGCGGCTCACTTATCCCGCGATGCTGATGGAGGGCGAACTGCCCAACTACTTCACGATCAACGGGAAGGCCTATCCGGCCACCGACAGCGTTCCGATGAAAATCGGTCAGACGATAAAGCTGAGATTCATCGGGACCAACAACAACTTCGTCCATCCGATGCACGTGCACGGCGGACCATTTCAGGTGGTCGCGGTGGACGGCATCACGCTTTCCGAAAGCGCTCGGTACCAAGCCGACACCGTCAACGTGGGCCCCGGCCAAAGGTACGACGTGATTTGGACCGCCCGCAAAGCCGGCAAGTGGCTGGTGCACTGTCATATTCCCCACCACACGGCGAACAACAACGTCGAGCAGGACGGCGGCGGCGGCTTGATGCTGGTCTTGAACGTTCAGTGATCGCGAGGAAGCGTGGTTGCCGCGGCGTCCGTGGCTTGCATGGCAAACGCGCACTGGACGCGATCGTGGAATACAACGTGGTCAATTTCCGCCCACGTTTGGATCGAGAAAGGACCTGGCGTAGGCATCGGTGGGTCATGCAGAAAGGCTGGCTGCTTTCAATCCAACGGTCCTGGCTCGTTCAGGCGGATTTTGTACCGATCCGGGCACGCTCGACATAATGCCGACGTGTTAAATCGCGAGCAGCGAACGCCTCGCGTTCATCCGCGGGACCGGTCAAGCCCTTCGTCCTTTCTTGGCGGCCACGGTCTTTCGAATTATGGCCCCGGCCGTCGATCCATCTAGGCGTTTGTCCTTCAACAGCTTGGGCGCGATCGCCCGCAGCGCCGGTTTGCGCTGCAATAGTAAGGCTCGCACGGCTTTCTCCGCCTTCGCAAGTTCGCGGTTCGCCGCCTCCCTGACTTCGGGGTACGAAAGAAGTTCGTCGGTGCGGCCGACGTCGCCGAGGTAGAGCAGCTTGGACTTTCCGGCGATGCCCAAGGATGCACACATTCCCGCTGCCATCGAGGCTGCGACCTGCAGATCGGAGCCTTGTCGCCCGCCCGCACCATGGGGAAGCTGCGGAAAGTAGAAGCTCCTCGGCCGTACGGCCTGCGAGAAGCACCTGAAGACGACGTGCGTAGTCGTAATAAGTGCCGGAGAAGGGCGGCGCTTTCGTTCGGGTCGTGCATCCTCCTCTGATTCCGACCGCGGCGATATTCGCGTGGACGTCGGCTTCGTTTCCGAATAGTTCGATCTCGGAAACCAGATGACCGGCCTCATGGATCGCGGCAATCTCCAGATCGACGGCGGCGCGGTCGTCGTTTCCGACGATAACCGCACGTAGATCGGAAAGAGCGAGGTCGCCGCCGCCGTGACGGGCGGACCTTAGCGCATCATTCGTGATCCGCTCGACCTCCGCGCCTGTCGAGCCGAGGGCCAGCATACAGATTTCCGACAGGTCCGTCTTCTCAAGCAGCCCCCTCAGACGTACCCGGAACATGCGCTCCAATTCCCGTTCGGTCGGAAGGCTTATGCGGATGATCTTGCCGAGACGCCCTGGCCTGAGAATCGCCGGATCGCAGCGGCCGATGTCGTTGGAAGCCCCGACGCAAACGATTCCTTCGCGAGATGCGACGCCGTCGAGCTGCGCAAGCAGGCCGTTGACGACCTCAACGACATAGTCCGCATGCGCGTGTTTGACTTTTGATCGGTCGGCGAAGCTATCGATCTCGTCTATGAAGAGGAGGCTCGGCGCTTTTGCGCGGGCCTGCTCAAAGTCTCGGCGCATAGCGCGCAACAAATGGCCGCGATGCGCTTCATCTGCACCCTGCCACTGCGACAGCGAACATTCGATCAGCGGAACGCTATATGATCCGCTCGACAGGAAAGTACTGAGCGTCTGCGCGAAGAGGGTCTTGCCGGTGCCGGGGGGCCCGACGAAACACACACCAGCACTCAGAGATGACCAGGATAGGTCTCCTCGGCGCCAGGCGTCGAGATCCACCCTCAGCTCGCGTGCCCACATGACTGCCTCGTCCATGCCATGCAGATCGTCCATGGCGATGTCGCGACCGGACTTGCGATTTTGCTTCGCTGACGTGCCGGCGCAGTTCATGCATGCACTCGGCGGGCGTGCGATCGAAGCGGATCGCGACGATCAAATCGCTCGCGGTCATGAGCGCGGACGAATTTTCGTCCAGATAATCCTTGCGCGTCCGCCCAGTCACGATCCGGATGCAGCGCGCGATCGTGGTCGCGTCGATAGGCGGAAAGGCGATCCGCGTCGGGTTCGCCTTCAGGCTCTTCGGCAGGTGGGTCTCGGCCGCCGGCGAGATGGCGATCGGCAGCGCCAAGGAAACCGCCGCGAGCGCCTCCCGCTCGCGCTCGAACTCCGCTTTTCCCTTGCTCGGCTCCTTGGCGACGATGAGAAGCAGATCGCTGTCTCGCCGCTTGCCGACGTTGTTGTTCACCTTGTGCACGCGCGTGAGGTCGTCGAGGATGGTGCGCTGCCAGGTGTCAAGCACGCGGTCGAGCATCTCGGGATCTGGAACATCGATCGCCACCACTGGCGAGCGGCTTCGGAGAATTTCCTTCAACTCGGGCCGCGCATCGACCAAACGGGCGAGGATAAGCCTCGCGGCGACCCTGGCCGGCGTGACCGGATATACGGGAAACTGCCGCCGTTCGCCGGCGGCAACGGTTTCGGCGCGATCGGCGTCGTCGCCTTCCTCGAAGGCGCTTCGCTGTGCCGCCAGTCTCAGAGCGCCGAAGCCGCCGCCAGTCTTCCCCTTCCCCGTGCTGGCGTTGCGTTCGATTACCGCCGTTTTGACGGGGACCTGCGCCGTCGACCGTTCGGTTTGGTCGCGTTCGGCTTCGGCCGCACGGACGCCGCGCCGAAAGCGCGACGACTCCCACCAGTCTTCTTTGTACGCCTTCCGCTCAAGGCTCCCGAGGCGGGCAGCAGGGGCCGTCGACCCGGACGAAGGGCTCGCATGCGGCAGCGTGCGCTTCCGGGGAGTCGGATACGCTCCGGTATCGTCGATCGCGGATTCCGATTTGGAAGCGGCTCGGCGCTTTCGGTTTGGCGCGGTGGCGGCGCGACGCGGCGGACTAATCATTCGCTAGTCTCCGTCGACCGCGATGGTCAGCATCGGATCGAAACCGGTACGCTCGTCCGCGTAGCCGATAGGATTCGACAGGATTCGCGTCTTGCCGCGACGAAAGTCCGTACGGTGGTGAGTGTGGCCGAAGACCCAGAGGTCCGGTTGATGGCGGTCGATTAGCGGCAGCATTTCCGAGAAATATGCTGCCGATACGATGCTCTTTTGCTTGCTCGGCTGGACGCATTCGATCGAGACCGCCGCGTGCGTGATCACCAAGGTAGGACCATCATGCGGTTTCGAAAGCTCTTCTTCCATGAACGCGCGCGAGCGCATGTGCAGCATGCGCGCTTCTTCCGGCCGAAACCTCATCCACGGATCGCTGCTCCACTTGATGCGCTTGTGGTCGCGCATCTCTTCGCGCGCGCTCCGCATCGCGGCGGGCCTCAAGGACTCGCCGTAGGCGTCGTAGCTCGTCCAAAGTGTGCATCCCAGCACGCGCAGACGTCCCAGCGTGACCGCCTGGTCCTCCATGAAACGGATGCCCAATTTCTCGGCAACGCGACGTCCCTCGTCGACCTCGCGCGACCACACAGATCCCCAGAACTCGTGGTTGCCGGCGACCATCAGGATCTCGACGGGATGCGGATAGGCGGCGCGCAGTTCGGTGAGCGAGGCGGCGAGTCCTTGGCAGGTATCGCCCGCGACCACGATGGCGTCGACGCCCTCTATTAGACGCGGAAAACCGCCGAAGCCTGCGCAGTCCGAGTGAGCGTCCGAAAAAGGCTGCAGGATCACGACTTGCGCCCTCCCCGCATCTGGCGGGCCCGCGGCGGCCGGGATGCGGAATAATCGCGCGCAAGGCATAAATTCCTGACGAGCCAAGAGGTCGCGAGCCGATTGCGGTGAGATCGGTCCAGCGGCATCGACCTCAGCCTGAGGGAGAGCGTAAGCGCCGCCGCCGCATTGTCGAACGCGCGGCACAACAGCACGGTCATCGCGAGATCGACCTTCAGCGTGATGCGCTCCGGCGGTTTTTGGGCCAGCACCAGTCGTATCGCCGCCGCCGCGTCGCCGTGGACCGCGTCTCGCCAATCCTTGACCGTCGAAGAGATCGATCCGACGCAGGTTTCGACCTCCGCGATCTCGGCTTGCCCGAAGTCCAGCGCCGACAGCGTGCGCCAATAGTTTAGGGCGCGCTCGGTATCGCTCTCGCCGGCGGTGCCGCTGTCGTCGTCGCGACGCATGACTGATCCTTCAAGCCTTTCGGCGACGTTCCGGCCGGCCTCCATGGCCCGGCGAACGGCGCGCGTTCGTTGATGTGATAAGTCACATAGCACGCCGCGCGCGGAAATGGTAGCATAAAGCTACGGAAGCCGGAGATTTGGTTAACGACAGATTAGGCCATCCCGTGCAATGTCAGACGAAGCGCAACATCAGGCGCTCGAACCGATCGTTGCGATGGCCGAGATCCTCACCCCTTCACTCATTCGGGCCGCCAGAGCCCTACTTCATATGGACCAGGTCGGACTCGCCGAGTCGTCGGGAATTTCTCGGAAGACGATTTCGTTAATCGAGGCCGACGACTCGCCACCGGCTCATCCTAAGCGACTGGAAATACTAAGAAATCTGCAAAAGCATTTCGAAGAAGAATATGGCGTGGAGTTCACGTTCGCGAGCCTGCGGAGCGGAGAAGGAGTAAAGCTGAAGCGGGCCTACACCCCTAAACCGAAGCCAAAATCCTAGCCCCGCGGGCGACCAAGCGCGGATCGACCTTGGACCGATATCGATCGCCGTCACGTTGTCCTTCCCGCTGGCATCGAGCGCGGCCGCCGGGGCTCACTTCCGAGCGGCGTATTTGCGCCGGTATGCCTCGAGGAAGTCGCGGTCGTCGCAAATGCAGCGGCCGCTAGGATCCTTTGCCCGCGGATCAGCCAGGACCGGCGCCAGCGGTCGCAGAAGATTGACCCGCGTGGCCGTGGTTGGCGCGGTCGGCATTCCGATGGCGTGCTTGACGAGATCGGCCGCGAGCATGATGCCGGCGAGCGCCGACTGGAACGCCATGGGCACGACGGCGGTGCCCGCGCTGGTGCCGCCGGTCAGATTGACCATAAGCCCGCCGCAGACAGCCTTCCGATAGAAGGTCCGTACCGGCTGGCCGACGAACATTTCAAGCTCCTCGAACGGAACGCCGAACGCGGTGGCGACGCGGCGGACGAACGGCTCTGACACCGGGTTATCCGTCTGCAACAGGTTGCGGATTTCCATATGAGCGTCAGGAATCCTCAGCTCCTCCGCCACTCTTTCATGTTCGTTCTTAACCGCGCCGGTCGGCAGGTAGAGGCAGGCGAGGCATGCACCACCGTCGGCGAAATTGTGCCGGGAGACACCTAGATCGACGTCCTGGGTCCAGGCATTCACGATCCATTTGGGCAGCGACGCTTGGAGCGCGATGCGGTCTTCGGCGGTGTCGAGCGCAACCGCGACCCGTTCGAAGGTCCACTTGCTACGACCGTGGACGTAGTCGACCCACCGCTTCGGATGCGCCCGGACCTTGAGCCCATCCTGGGTGAACATCGTTCGAGCGAGTTTCACTTTGCTGCGGCCGATGTCGTCCTGCGTGGTCAGGACATAACGCTGCAGGTTCGAAAGGTCGGCGTTCTCGTGATCGACGAGATGCAGAACGCCGGCGAGGCCTGGAACGCGCGACAATGCCCAGACGGCGCCGTTGCCGATTGCGCCGAGGCCGACGAGATAGGCATCGCCCAAGTCGCATCGTTCCGGCAGCTCCGATCCGGCCCCGGCGCCCTGAAGATAGGTCGACAGTGACAGATCGATCAGATCGTCGGGATCGCCGCGGGGAAGTTGGTCAGCGAACATCCTCCTGAAAACGTTGGCGGCTCCGAAGCATGCGGCTGCGCCGGCGCCGAACGGATTCGCCGTCGAGCCAGAGCCGACGGGACGCTGGCGCGACAGCAGCGCGCGCCATCCGTCGGAACCGATGTTGATCACGTCGGCGGCAGCCACCGCCGTCGCGCCGACATTGACGACGATGTCGGCGTTGGCGAGCCCGTCCTGCAGTTCGATCTCGTCGTTGATGCTGCGGGCGAGTTCGCCGAGACGAGCGGCATATTCGCCTGCTGTGGATCCCACCGGATGGGCGGCGAGCGCAGGATTGAGGCGCGCGAGCAGTCTCACCGCAAGATCGAGGCTGGCGCGACCTTCCGCAGAGTTGACCGCGGCATCATCGAAGGACAACGCGACGACGTGCGCCGACAAACGGGCCTTGAAATCTTCCAGCTGGAAGTTTGCGAGCACCTGCGAGGCGGCCGTGGCGCTCCGGCCGAAGAAGTTGGCGAAGGCCATGGCTACTCCACGATCGCAATCATGCGGGCGGCCTGCGACGCGCCGATGGCTCGCCAGGCGCCGGATGCGTCCAGCCGATAGGAGGCGAGGCGCTCGATCTGGAAAGGACCGCGTGCGAAATCGGGCATGACCAGCGAAAAGCAGCCGACGGTGGTCGCGACCGCATAGCGGTCGTCGGTGTCGGAATGATAGGCCCGGCCGGGGTGGCTATGGATCTGTGCGATCAGCGACAGGCCCTTGCGGTAGAGCCAGACGTTCAAACGATGCAGTTCCTCGGCGCCGGTGATGACGCAGACGCCGTCCTCGGTACGTATGTGCTTCTGGGCCGGGATGATGGCCTCCTCCACCGTGAAGATGTCGCCGGACTGGCGCCCGGCCCACAACCCGAGTCCTTCGAAGCCGTCGTGGCCGACTTTGCGCATGTGGGCGTGGACGGTGTCGGCGCAGCGGCGCGGTACTTGGACCGAGCGGACATCGGCAAGCCGCATCATTCCCGGAACGCCTGCGGATTGGCTCCCAGCGCGAGCGTCGTGGCCTGCACCTGGATCTGGAACGTCGACAGCGGCTCGACGCCGTAGATCCAGATCTTGTCCAGGATGAACGCCAAGGAGCCTTCGCCAGAAGCGCGATGCAGAAGCCATGAATCACCGGTATGGGCTGGATTGTCGTGATATTCGCGCACGCCCGGCAGGCATATGAAGGGATAGTCGTCCGGACCGTTGAACTGCACGATATTGGCGACCGGCACGGTACCTTGCTGAAGCATCGCTGCGAACGCCTCGTCCGGCATGCTCTGACGCCGCCACATGGTGAAGTGGAGGTTGCGCGCGATCAAGGGCTCGCGGGTGAACGGGTCCACGAAGCGGACCGACAAGGGCCGCAGGTCGTAGTCGGTGAAGTCGATCACGACCGCCGCGACAATCGGAAAGGGACGCAGCTTCGGGATCCCGAAGGCGATGCAGACCTCGGGAAATGCGGCGTCGAGAAGAAGCCACCCCCGCCTGCGGTAGGCGGCCTCCATCTTCCGGTATGCCGCGATCTCGCGATCGAACTTGGCGCGCGAGACCGCCGGATCAACGACCTGCGGCGTCGGCACCCGCGGCTCCCGCCTTGAGGCTGAGGAAGAGCGTGACCTCCTTGCCGAAGTGGTAGTCGCCGACGCGCTTGTCGGGATCGAGCACCGCGCCCGCCTCGTCCTTGATCTCCCAGTTCTCCGGCGGCTGCGCCACGTTCTCGGTCTCGGTCAGGGCGCGCTGCCGGACCTCGGTGAGCTTTTCCTGTTCGGTCGCCTTGATGGTCACGGGCTGGCCGTTGACCACCATGGTGATCTTGACGACATGGCCGTGGTGATGACCGTGATCGTCGTCATCATGGTGCCCGCCGTGCCCGTCACCATTGTCGTGGTTGTGGCCGTGGTCGTGGTCGTTCCGCTCGCGGCGGGCTACTTCCTCGAGTTCGTGCGCACGACGCTCCAGGTCGTGGGCGTGCTCCTCGATCTTGTGGGCGGTCTCCTCTAGCTGTCCGGCGTCGCGCTCCAGCCGGTCGGCGTCCTTGTTCCCGTGATCGTGCATGATCGATCCCTTCTGCCTGGGCGCCGGAATCGGTCACCCCCAAACTAGGTCAGAACCTTACCTCGATTCTGGGCAGGCTTGAGTATTAAAACATGAAATATTTGTAATGTTTGTATTAAGCACCTTTTTGTTTGCATCGTTGACGCAGGAATCGAATTGCGATTCTCTTCCCGCATGGCTGATTTGGATCTGTATAGGATCGTGGGCGCGGGTCTCGCGGCGCGGCGCAAGGAGCTGCGCCTTAGGCAGTCGGAAGTCGCCGATCGGATCGGTCTTACGAGAGCCTCGCTGGCAAACATCGAGCGCGGGCGCCAAAAAGTCATGCTTCATCAGATCTACCGTCTCGCGAGCGCGCTTGAGGTCGGATCGATCACTGATCTCGTGCCGAGCAAATACTCGTTCGAGCAGACGAGCGGTCCGCTGGCAATCGAGGGCAGCGACGTGAACGAGACGCAGCGGGCTCAGATAGAACAATATGTGAGAAGAACGGGCGGGGGCCGGAAATGAACGACCTGGAGGAAGCAAGAGAGAGCGCACGTGCCCTGGTCAACAAACTGGGATTGAAGGCGCCCCCAGTCCCGGTCGAGAAGCTCGCGAAGGCATTGGGGGCGCGAGTGGAGTACACGCCCTTCGACGACGAACTCTCGGGTATGGCGTTTGTCCGTGACGGCAAGCCCGTTATCGGTGTCAATTCAAACCATCATCCAAACCGACAGCGCTTCACCATCGCACACGAACTGGCGCACGTGGTGCTGCATCGATCGAAGCTCGACGCCACTGTACTGATCGACAAGGGCCGGAACTTCCTGCCGCGCGACTCGGTATCCGCCGAGGGGATTGACCGGCTCGAAATGCAAGCCAACGCGTTCGCGTCGGAACTGCTCATGCCGGAACGGCTCGTCCGAAATATGCTTTCGGAGTCGTCTCGCGACATTCAGGATGACGACTATCTGATCAGCATAGCGAGCCGCTTCCGCGTCAGTCTCGCTGCATTGCAGTTCAGACTTGGACGCCTATAGGCCAAGTCTATCGTGGCCTTCATCCTGTACGACCTGGAAACCTCCGGGCTTCACAAGCGCTTCGATCAGATCCTCCAATTTGCAGCCGTCAGGACCGACGCGGACCTCGTCGAGACCCACAGATTCGAGACGAAGTCGCGCCTGATGCCTCACATCGTACCCTCGCCTCAGGCGCTGCACGTCACCGGGCATACCCTCGACGACGTGAACGCACCGTCGAGACAGTCACACTATTCCATGATCTGCGAAGTTGCGAACACGCTCGCTTCGTGGTGCCCGGCGGCGTTCCTCGGGTACAATTCTATCCGCTTCGACGAGGAATTCCTGAGGCAAGCATTCTATCAGTGCCTGCATCCGGTCTTCCTGACCAACACCAACGGCAATGCCCGCGCCGATGTGCTCAATCTGATGCGGGCCGCGACGACTCTGCATCCATCGGTGGTGCATGCCGGACTTGAGCCGGACGGGCGCCCTACCCACCGTCTTGGCGCCCTCGCCGCGGCAAACGGCATCGTGTCGCGGGCGGTACATGAGGCGGCGGCCGACGTTGATGCCATGATCGGTCTTTGCAGGCTGGTGCGCGCCGGCGCGCCCGACCTCTGGTCCACTTTTCTGCGCTTCTCGGCGAAAGCGGCGGTGCTCGACTTTGTTCGGGACGAGGCAGCGTTCGCTTATTTCGACTACTTTGGCCGCCCGCAAGTGATGCACTTCCTGACCAGGGTCGGCATCAGCCCGAAAGACGCGAATGTGCATTACTGCCTGGATCTTGCATGCGACATAGACGCTCTGCGCAGGCTCGACGAGAGGGAACTCGCGACCAGGATGCCGCAAGAGCCGCGGCCGATCCGGCGGCTGAAGGTGAACGCCTCGCCGCTGCTCTATCCATTGTGGGACATAGACGGCGTTCACTTCGTCGATCTGACCGAGGACGAGTGCTCGCGACGATCCGATTCGGTTCGTGCCGATCCCGACTTCATGGAGGCGCTGACGCGCGCGGCCGCGTCGCTCGAGCCGAGTTATCCGCCCTCGGAGCACGTGGAGGAGCAGATCTACGGCGGCAACTTCTTCTCCGACGCAGACACCGAACTGTGCCGGCTATTCCATACGCTTCCGTGGGAGGCCAGAGCGAAACTCATCCCCCGCTTCGCCGACGGGCGTTTGAGGCGCCTGTCGCGCCGATTGATGTACTTCGAGAGCCCCCACCTGTTTCAGGAGGCGGCCCGTCGCGTCATCGAAGATGACATCGGCGCGCGCCGGCGCGGCGATGGCAGATACGCAGCCGCACCTTGGACGACGATCCAACGCGCGCTTTCCGAGATCGAATCCATTTCAGGAGACTTGAGCGGCGCTCTCAAAAGGGGGTTTTGGGATCTGCGGTAGGCCGGCCCTGCACCCGCGGGTCGGACGGCCGCCGCGACCCGTCTATGCGTCTCTCGCGAATCCTTAGCGAGACGACCTATTTGCGGCGCCTATCTGCGTTCTACCGCGTTTGAGGGAGAGCGACATTGGCCAGGTCCGACAAATTGAAGACTGCCGCGCCGAAGGACTCGGCGGAGAGCCTGATCGAAACCATCGTTGACGATGTCCTGAAGACCGCTGCCATGCCTTTCGAGGACTGGTTGTCGCAGAATCGGTTTCCGATGATTCCGATGACCATCCCGGCGGATGCGGGTCGTGGGTATAACGTCACGCAGGCCGGCGTGGACGCCGCCCAGCGGCTTACGGCGCAGACGTGGAACGAAAGGTTCGAATTCCGCCAGACGATCGAACGGAGCGCCTTCGATAGGGTTTCCTTTCGCGCCATCGGCGAGGCGCTGACGAGCAGTCCATCCCACCTGCCGCCCGACGCCCAAACCCGGGGCCAGGATCCGCTGCCGGAAGGCTTCTTCAGCCGTTGTCGCCGACTACCGGAAGAATCTCGATCGCCTCGCCGCGACGATCCTGCAGACGACGGACCGCCACATCCCGTGCAACCTGTTCGACACCGATCAAGGCGTCCAGCCGTTTGCCGTCGGCCCGGTCGCGTTCCTGCCGCGGGCGGGCTGGATCTCACGCTACGTGAAGAGCAGGGGCGCGCGGGACCACATCCGATCGGTCGAAAGCGGGCAACTGCGGTATGCCGACCTTCGTGACCGGGCTTTGGCGACCGGCAGCGACGCAGATCTCCGGACCGCTTCGGAGGTGCCGAGTACGCTCGATGGCTTCGAATGGGTTGCGACGGTCAGGATCGAGGGCCACGACCGCGGCCGATCGCACCACAAGGCCATGGTCGTCGGCGGCCTCGCCATCGACGCGATTGGGCTCCGCTTTCGGGTCGAAGACGCGCGGCGGAGGGTGACGGATGGGGATAGAGTGCGCTCACGCGGCGAGAGAGATCGGGATGGTGGCGACCGGCAGCGCTCGCAAAATCCAGCGAGCGCAGTTGCGGCCCTTCGCCTGGAAGTCATCGGCGTGCTTGGTTAACACCGTTTGGAGCACGCTGACCTCGTTGCCGAAGATCTTGCGACCCTTTGCGTGAAACTGCTCGATTAGTTCGAGGGGGCGCATTGGCTTGCCGCTTAGGTCCAGGACCTCGCGCGCCATCTCCACGATTTCCGCCGTGGATTGGAAGTACCTGAGCGGCTGCTTCTCCCACCTCGAACGGAGCATGAAGCCGTTCTTCCGGATGCGCACGAAGAGTTCTGGCCGGCGATCGAGGGCGTTATGCACGCTGGTAACGGTGCGGTGCACGCCCACGTCGGCAAGCTTTCCGGCGATAGCCCTAGCCGTGAGCGGTACACCGGATCGGGACAAGAGAAGTCTCAACTCCGGTTCCTCTCGCCGCGGAGCGCGCTTTCGCGGGGGTTTGTGGCCCGGCCCGCGGCGCCGGGCAAACGGCATCACGAGATTCGCAGCCGCGCGCGACGTCGTAAGGGTTTCCCGGATAAGGATATCCTTACCAACCATATCCTTACGATGTTGGGCGCGGTAGGACTCGGCGCCGGTAACCAAGGTAGCCAGCTTGCCGAACACCTCGACCTCGAAGGTCTTCTTGCCGTTTTCCACGAGAGGATGCACGTAGACGTGCTTGACGAGAGCTTCGAGATGCTCGCGGAGCTCGATGTCTTCGGGCTCCTGGCCGCTGCCCGAAAGATTAACCATCATCCGCTCGGCCATCGAGGCGTAATCCGCCAGGGACGGAGGATTCAACGCGAAGATCACCGACGAATTTTCGATGTCTTCGAGCTGCGCGGTCAATTTGAGCTTCTCCTCCTTGCGAAGGGTAATGCCCCCTTGCAATTCGTCGGCATTGATGCCCTTGGCGAGTTGGTCGACGAGCCGCTTGATCTCGGTTTCCAAGACCTTGATGCGCTTCTCGGCTTTGCCCCGCGACGGGCCGACTTCGGCCAAACGCCTCTCGGACGCGGCATTGTGCTCCTGCAGGAAGATCTGCATCGCCCCGGGTGATTTGAGATGATCCAGTAGACCGCCAAGGACCGCTTGGAGGATATGGTCGCGGTAGAAGGTGCGGCGGTTGTTGCACTTGCCCGCATTCGCGTTGATGCAGCGCATCCTTAGCCGACGGCCGTCGCCGCCCACCACGGACATCGAGCCGCCTTGAACGTTGCCCTCGTCGTCGATCCGGCTGCAATGCGGACATTTGATCAGGCTCGAGAGGAAGGCGGGAGGACCGGCCTTCTTGCTCTTCTTGCCGTTCTCGTTGCGGCCTAGGATTTCCTGAACGCGATCGAAGTCCGCCTCGGAAACGAGCGGCTCGTGAGTTCCCAGCGCCCGGATCCACTCGGCCTCGGGCGGATAGTCACGCTTGAAGGCTTCCGTCATCGCGTGGAAGAAGTTTCGGGTCCTCCCCCAAACGATGTCCTTTCGATAGACCGGATTGGTCAGGATGTACCGGACCGTCTCCGACGTCCACAACGAGTCTCGCGGGGACGGGACCTTGTCCTTGAAGTTCAGGATCTGCGCCTGGCCGCGCAACGACACGCCGGCCAAAGCCCGCTTGAAGATCCGCCTGACGATCCTGGCGTCTTCCTCGACGATCTCAAGGTGGCCCTTTTCGCCGTCCTTCTCGACGCATTCGTAGCCGAGCGGCGGACGTCCGAGATGCAATCCCTTTCGGGCCTTCACGGCCAGCGAGGTCCTGACCTGTTCGCCGCCGACGGCAGGCATCACCTGAGCGACCAGACCCAGCGCCCAGCAGATCAGGCCGTCGATGACGCCGATCTGCCCGTCGACAAGGACGACGCCGTTCTGCCGCGAGAAATGCCACAGATCATCCAGAGTACCGAACTTTCGGGAAAGTCGGCTCAGATCGCGGACGAAAAGGTAGTCGATCGCCCGCTGCTCGATGAGCTTCAGCATCTGCTGATAGCCGGTACGCTGCTTCGATCGCCTGCCCGTCCCGACATCGCAATGCTCCGCGACGATATGACCCTTTTTCGAGGTCACCTCGTTCCGGAGGAAGCTCAATTGAGCGTCCAACGCGGCGGACTGGTCCGGCGTCGAAACACGCCCGTAGAGCGCAAAGCGGGCTCCCTCCCAGGGTTTATCATGGGCGACCTTCAACTCGAACATCGGGCTCTCCTGCCTCTTGACCTGCGATGCGCGCGACTGTAGTATGTAACGGTTACGAAGTTACATGTATCTGATACGACAATTTTAATGAATACAAGATCTTTTAGGTGAAGCGATGGGAAAGGCGTCTCAAAGCTTCGGAATCCGGGAGGCGGGGCAGCTGTTACGGCTTGCAAGGATGCTGGCCGGTTTCACTTCAGCCAAAGCCGCAGCAATTCACTTCGGATGGTCCGAACCGCTGATGCGTGCGCACGAGAGCGCGACGCGGAGGATCGGCGTGAAGGATGCAGAGAAGTATGCTTCGGCGTTCGGGATCTCGGGCGACGCTTTTTGCAGCGGCGATTCTGCCCGGGCTGAGATGGAGAGATTGCGCGAGAGTTCGCCATTCGCGGCCGACGAAATCCCGGCCGGTAGGAGTCACGTCGCCGTGGGTGCGCGTCTCAAGCTCGCCCGCAAAGTGCGCGGCTTCGTCAGTTCGTACGATTTTGGCAGCACTTTCGGCTTCGTGCCGTCGACATTGGCCAGTCACGAAGCCGGCAACAATCCTGTCAACGAGCGGATGATGCAGGCCTATGCCGAGGCTCTAACGTTATCGTCATCATGGCTCGCCCGCGGCGATTTTCCGTCCGGCCTCGGTGAAGCCGCGGATCGGTTGATCCGCTCTGTCAAGTCTTTGGCCGAGATCGACCCGGCCTATCTGGCTCGGATCGCCGAAGCGGCTCCGCCTCCCGACTTCGATAAGGTAAATGAACTCTTAAGCGCCTCCAAAATGCGCCGCGCACCCGGGAGCTCCGATGAGGACGAGATTTATGAAGTCGAGCCGGCAAGTATCGTTCAAGCTATTGGCGCGGCACGCCGGCTGAGGACGTGGAAGCTGCCGAAGGGTCTGCTGCAGACTCTGTTTGATGCGTCGCCTTCCGAAACGGTCATTGTGGCGCTCGACCGGCCAATCGAAGGTATGACGCAAGGCGATCGCGTGTTCGTGGATACTTCCCGTCGGGATTGGACGGCCGCCGGCGAGTTCGCCTTCTGCGGCGCCGACGGTAGGGTGTTTCTGGCCAGACATTCCGACGGCTCGGCCACCTCCGGGGGAGTTCTCATTGGACGCGTGGTTGGGCGGCTCTTGCGAGAGCGGGTCTGAGCAGTCACGTCGGTAAGCGCAGCGAATTGGAGACGAAATGCCGAGGAAGACGGAGCCGGCGATGCCCAAGAGCAGCGCGGCCCCCGCGCGCCCGCCGACAAGCGTCAGCGCGGTCATCATCAAGAAAGCGGTGATCGAAGATGCCAAGATCGGGCGATTCGTCAGAAAACGAACGTGTCGCGGGTGGCTGAAGAACTGCTCCAAGCATGGCTTTCCGGCCAGAACAAGCTGCAGCGGAAAGTGGTGCGCAACGAACCAGAATTTCCTTGAAGGCGATCCTGGAGCGCGGAAGATTGAGGCTTCTTGGCCTGCTCGGCTTTTCGGGCGAGCACGTTCTGTTTATATCCGCCGACATCCGCACCACCTGGGGCGAAAAGATCGGATTTCTCTCGCTTATGAGCCGGTCCCGCAAGCGCGCCTTTCTGGTGCTGATCAAGCTGCAGCACGCGCAGGATCATTTGACGACACGATACTGACCTTGCTGTCCGCGATCCGGGACTGGGACACCCCTCGGCGCGAATTCGAAGCGATGTGGCCAATCAGACCACCGACTACGTCGGGTCGCGCCGGTGGAATCCGAAGACAGAAATCAAGGACATCAATCTCCGCTACTCGCACGGTTTTGTCGACGCACGGACATCGATCCCGAGCTAATCCTCGCCAGCGACAATGTCGGCGACCTCGCCTCTGTGTCCTTTACCGAGACGAAGAACGATCACCGAGTTCAGAGCTTCGAGGATTCGATTTCAAGGACTCAAGCGACCCACAAATCGCGACGCGGTGTCGAAGGTGCGGGACAGCGCGTATGCCAGCGGCCGCGGCAACAACTGGCCAAGAAGACCTGCGAGCAGCGGGAGACTCTGACCATCACCGGCTTCGCACTCGATGAAGGCAAATGGGACGGCATGTACCTCGGGCGCCGCCGCAAGGGCCAAGACTTGGTCTATGCCGGCAAGGTGGACCATAGATTCGACAAGGCTTCTGCCGCCGACCTGCAGAAGCGCCTCAAGCCTTTGATCCGGAAAACTCAGCCGTACTCCAAGCGGATCGCGCACATCGAGCCCAAGCTGCTCGCCGAGATCGAGTACCGCGCGAAGTCGGCGGAGGGCAAGGTCCGGCATCCCTTCTTCAAGGGACTTCGGGAGGATCTGTGATGGACGCCTTCGACCGCTTCCGGCAGTGGGCGGAAAAACCGCCGGAAAGCCCTCTCACCATTCCTGCCGAGCTTCATCGGGCGGTCATGGATCTCGCGCCGGAGGCCAGGCGAACCCGTGCGAAGGTGAACCAGGCCGCACGGCGGAGCGAGGCGCCCCGCGTAGTCGGCTGCCCTGCCAGGCTACTCAGCTCAACGCGCGATATCTCTGAAGAGTCCGATGCTCACGCGCATTCCCTTCCCGGGCGCGCTGTCGACGACGAAATCCGCCTTGGCGTTCTCCCTCAACGTGGCGAGCATGAGTGCTGAGAGCTTCCCGGACACCGGCCAGGATGCGCCTTCAGGAAGTCCGCTTCCGTCGTCGGCCACGACGATCCTATAGTAGTCGTTCCGTTCCTGCAGGCACCTGACCGTCAATGTGCCGGAGTCCCGCCCTTCAAAGGCGTATTTGAATGCGTTCGTCAGCAATTCGTTGACGAGAAGCCCAACCGGCATCGCCACATTGATCGAAATCGGAGCTTGGTCGGCTTTGAGGTCCAGCCGGACGCCGTCAAGACCGTGGGTACGCGTTACCGCGGACGCGATTTGTGTCAGGTACTGACCAAGGTCTATGGTTTGACCAAGACCGTCGCCGGAAAGTTCTCTGTAAAGAATCGCCAAGGAATCGATGCGTCCAGCCAGCCGATCCAGCGCGGCCCGGTCGGCGCTGCCTTGATTGCGTACATCGAGGCGAATGAGGGCGGCGATCAGTTGCAGGTTGTTCTTTACTCGATGCTGCAATTCCTTGAGCAACAGATCCTTATCGCGCAATTGTCGCTCGAATTCCTCACGCTGCGATTTGGCGCGCTCGGTAATGTCGATCAGTGCAACAATGCGATAGTCCTCCGTTTCGTCCTCGTTTTGGATCACACCGGCAAATGCGTCTACCAACAAATGCTTCGGCTGCTCGCGCTGAAATGTCCCGATAAAATCATCGCAGTCGATGAGCGCCTTGGTGAAGGTGACATCGGGCTGCCCTTCGAGCGTGAACGACTCCAGGACGGACCATCCTCTTCCCTTGATTTCCGAGGCGGTCTGCCCCGTCAGCGCCTCATAGGATTTGTTTGCAAAGACTATGCGCTGATCTCCACCGACGATTTTGGAAATGACGATTGCTATCGGTATATGGTCGAGAAACAGTCTAAATTCATGGGAGTCGATGGCGTGTGTGATATCCAACGCGTCGAATAGATCATTGACCTGCTGCGAAGATGACGCGGAGCCCTGTTCTGGGTCGCCCATATTGCCCGTCCTAATCTGTCGGCTAGGATTCGCTCCGTCCCGCTGTCCCTGCGGGACCTTCGCCGCGAATGATAGGGCTTTTGCGCAGCCGTTCCAGTCAAATCGCCCGCCGAGGAGCGAACTGGATTTCTAGGGACGTCCAGCCGCCGCAGTACCGAGCGGCAAAGTTGCTGGCAGCGGCGCGTGACAGGCGTTTGCTGCTGCGGCTGACGCACCAAAGCTACCGAATTCGCCGGGCCGAAGACGAGCATGGTCGCCGACCCGACAAGAACCGCCATGGCTGAGACGATCACCACGAGGAAAATCCGTTCCTCCATGGATGGTGAATGAACGGCAGCAGCCTCGGTTCCCGCATACTTGGTTATAAGGGCGCGCAAAGGCCGGGACCCCGCAGCGACAAGCGGTCGTCATCGCTAGGCAGACTTGCGGTGCGGCCCTGGCTGACGGCTTTTTCGTTGCAGCCTCCCTTGCCGTCTTCTTGCCCTCGAGGGACACCAACATTTCCTTCTGACCCGCCACTGCCTTCTTCGGCTTCTTGGCGCCCTTGGCGGCCTTCGCCTGCGCCGCGCCACCCACACTCCGCCGCAGCGCCTCCATCAGGTCGACGACGTTGACAGCCGCGGGCTTCTCCTTCGGCGTGATCGGCTTGCCGGCACACTTCTGGCTGACGGGTCGATCAGCGCGGTTTCGCACTGGTCCTCGAACTTGTCGGGCTCGAGCCGTCCGGACTTCTGGTCGACGATGTGCTTTGGCGAGATCGAGCATATCCTTGGTGACTTTGACCTCTTGGATCTCTTCAAAGTATTCTTCGGATCCCGCACTTCGTAAGGGTCCCGCAGCAGTGTACCGACCAAGCCTTGTCCATTGGCTTCGAGGGCAATGATGTGCTCGCGATTGGTGAGCACGACGCGTCCGATCGCGACCTTGTCCATCTCCCGGACGGTCTCTCGGATCATGGCAAAAGCGTCATGCCGACCTTCCCGTCGGGCCTGAGATAGTGGGGGCGGATCAGATAGCGCGGATCGATCTCGGACCTGTCGACGAACTCGTCGATCTCGATGGTGCGCGTGGACTCGAGCGCGACGTTCTCCAGTTCCTCCTTGGAATCGGATGCGGTGACCGGTCGCCCTATTGAGCTGGTTGAACGAGATCTTCTCGGACTCGGACGTGGCCGGGTAGAGCGCCACCGGACAGGTGACCAGGGACAGTCGAAGGCAGCCTTTCCAGTTGGCGCGCGGGGGGTACGCAGAAACTCCGGTTCGGGACGGTCCGGATTCAAGCCGAACGAGGCAGCTCGGTTCCACAGGCTGATGCCTGCGGCTGCCATTTTCTCGATCCGTTCCTTAGGTCTGTTTTCCTTGACTTGGCTCAAGGGCGCGCAGCGCGCTCGGGAGCCTCGGGCGGAATTCGATCGAAGGTGCCGCGGCTTGTGGAAACGCTGGCATGCCCGCTGCACCTGACCGCGCTGCGCCCGTCGAGGGCGACCTCGAACTCGCCGCCGACCAGGCGATCGAAGTCTGTGGCGGGGACGCCCGGGAGGCGGTGAAAGCGCTGATCGTCGCGAACGGCTTTCTCGAGGCGGAGATCGAAGAGCTCCGGACGAAAGTGTCGACAGGCTACGCGCGCAGACGGCTATCGCCGGCGCGCAAGCGCAAGGACGAGACCGATGTCTGAATTGACCTACTACGTCGCTTTGCCGTTCGTCCCTTCGGACCACGGCATCGCACCAGGCGAGGCCACAGAATGCTTCAGCGCCAACGCCGCCGTGATGCGGGCGGAGGCGCTTTCGCGCAAGCCGAGGCACGTCGGGGCCGTCGCGTTCAGCCGCAGCGCGGATCCGGCGGTCGGAGAATTCGGCGACGCCAAGCTGATCCGGAAGTTCGGCGACGTGCCGGACAATCTCGGCGCGCTGTGAATCGTGGAATGAAGGTACCGAGCTGCTCGAACTGCCGAAGGGCAACCTCCGAACCACAGGGCCGCGTTGCGCGGGTGCGAGCGTGGCTGCGCCGACGAGTCCGACTGCGGCGCGAGATGGCCGATCCAGCGGGACTGAACCTCAGTGAGCCGATGCAAAATGGCCGCAGACCAACGGCCTGCGGCCCATCGGCGAAACTATGAAATACGCCAGTCCCGGTGCTGCGGTATAGATAAGCCTTCTTCGCCTCGTTTTGGATTCCGTGGATCTACGGATAGGCGCAGCGAGAGCGAGCGGTGAGCCCGCAATCTTGAGGAATGTGGCCATCCTTACCACGTCCCCTCAATCGCTCCTTAAGCAAACAAGCAAATTTACCTAAAGTCGCTGCGCTTCGTTTAGCGAAATCGAAGCGCAAAGTGACGATCGTCACAACGAACGTTTTTTGGTTCGCAATTTCATTGGCGGTCATTGCCGCAAAGACCTTGTCGACAGGAGCCCGAGAAGCACTCGATGCAGTCGGATGCGAGCATCTACAGCCTTCCGCGCTGGCGCGTGACGCGATGGCTCGCCGACTGCGGCGCGGACGTGCCCGAGGACATTCGGTTAGCGCTGATCGGCAACCTCTACGGCACACTGCCCGTCTTCATCGGCGGCATCCTGAACACCCTACTGGTGGCCGCAGCTATCACGGCGCGCTCACCGACGCCATTGTTCGTCGCCTGGCTCGCGGTCGAGATCGCGATCTGCCTGACGCGGCTCGCCGTGCTAATCGTCGCGCGCCGGCGCGCGCTGAAGCATCGGTCCACGCCGACCGACGTCAACCTGCTCCTTTCGATCGCGTGGAGCGGCAGCGTCGGGTACGGTGCGCTGATCAGCCTGGCGACGGGCGACTGGGTGGCCGCGACGCTCGCCTGCGTGTCGGCCGGAGCGATGGTCGGCGGGATCTGCTTCCGCAATTTCAGCGCGCCGCGGCTCTGCGGCGTGATGATCGTGCTGAGCCTCGGCCCGACGATTCCGGGCGCCCTGATCGCCGCGCAGCCGCTCCTGCTCGTCCTCTTCGCCCAGATCCCAGTGTATTTGGGAGCCATGACCATGGCCTGCTTCAAACTAAGCCGGATGCTGATCGCGACCATGCGCGCCGAGCGCGAGAACGACCGTCGCGCCCGGCATGACGAACTCACCGGGCTCGCCAATCGGGCCGGGCTTGTCCGCGCTCTCGATGAGCGGCTGTCGCGCTCTGGCCGTGCCGGCGAGGCTCTGGCCCTGCTCTATCTCGACCTGGACGACTTCAAGGCGGTCAACGACACGCACGGTCATGCCGCTGGCGATCGGTTGCTGGAGAGCGTGGCCGAGCGCATGCGCGGCCTTCTGCGCGAAGACGACCTGCCGGCGCGCCTAGGCGGCGACGAGTTCGTGGTGCTCGCCACAGGCTGCACGGCGGACCAAGCGACGGAGTTCGGGCATCGCCTGATCGACGCTATCGGAGCGCCGTACGACCTCGGTTCTGGGACATCGGCGCGCGTCGGCGTGAGCGTCGGCATCGCCATGGCGCCCGAGCACGGGAGCCGCGCGGCCGACCTGCTGCGGGCCGCCGACGCGGCGCTCTATCAGGCCAAGTTCGACGGCGGGTCGCGGTGCCGGGCCGCGTCCGGAGACGACCTGGCGAGGTTCCGCGATCTCGTGTCGCGCAACGCCTCTGATCCTGCTCTTCAGAGCGCCGCAGCGTGACCGGTCGGCGAGCCGGCGGCGCTCGCGCTCCCGTTGCACTGGGGGTCTGCTGGGACTGGAATGCTCGCCTGTATCGCGCTTAACCGAATCCGCAACTCATAACTCAAGCCTTCGGGCTTGTATTCGAGGGCTGGCCTGCCGAGCCAGTTGCCGATCTCCAGCAGCACGGTGCTGCCGAACCCCTTGCGCATCGGCATTGCTGCCGGTGGTCCGCCGATCTCGCGCCAGCGAAACGATAACACGTCCTCTTCGAGTGGGGACTGCTCGACCGTTCCTTCAACGGTGACGTGCCCGCCTGGGACACTCAGCGCGCCGTACTTGGTCGCATTGGTCGCCAACTCGTGGACGATCAGCGCGAAGTGCTGGGCTGCGGAAGCATCAACTGCGATATCGCAGCCCCGCACCTCGGCGCGGTCGGCAAAGGGCTGCAGTTCACCCCTGACGATCTGATCCAGTGGCGCGCCTGTCCAGGCCGCATCGGCGAGCATCGAATGAGCACGTGCCAGCGACTGCAGGCGGCTCTGCAGGAGGTCCCGCGCTTCGGCGATTGGCCGGTCTGCCGTCAGACCGTTCCTCACCAGGGCCGAAACCACTGTCAACAGGTTCTGCATCCGGTGTCGCATCTCTCCGATGAGAACGCGCTGTTGCTCAGCGGCTTTCTTTCGTTCCGAAAGATCCGCCACCGACGCGACCACGGCCCGTTTTCCATTCCGCTGGAGCGGACTGAGGCCCACTTCGACGGGCACCTCGGTGCCATCCTTGCGCCGGCCGTTGAGGTCCAGATTGGCCGCCATCGGGCGTGCTTCGGGAATCCTCATGTAGGCGTTGCGCAACGCCTCATGGGCATTGACGAACCGATCAGGAACCAGCACCTCGACGCTCTTCCCGAGCAGCTCGATCCGCTTATAGCCGAACAGCTTCTCCGCGCTCGCATTAAGCAGCCTGACCTTGCCATGATCGTCAACAACTATGATCCCATTGGGAGACGCCTCGATCAAGGTTCGCACCTCTTCCTCACGTGCCAGGACTCGTTCGAGCGCATCGTTCAGAAAGACGATCAGGGCGACCATGAGGGCGCTGACCATGAAAAAGACAGTGAGCGAAACCGCCGCCCGCGCACCGAGAGCCAAGGTATGGTCGGGCGGAAAGACAAGGTACCACGCTGCCGTCGCCGACAAGATGATTGCCAGAAGGCCGGGGCGAAGCCCGCCAACGATGGTCGTCAGGATGATCGCCGGGTAGAACGTGATGAACACCACCCCGGCAACGACATGGTCCTCGAGCGCCCAGCGGGCCAATGCGGCCACCCCGACGGCGACAATCGAGACGCCGTATGCGGCCATTGGCTCATGGCGCAAGTGTAGCAGGACGCGGACGATACGTGCTTCTCGTTGCGACGCGGTGAACGGCATGGGTCTCCCCCGTGAGACCGGCGGAAACACAGATTAGCAGATGCTCGGAGACATAGGGAACTTCCGCGTTCAGACGCGTCCCCGACTAGCCGCCTCCTGTCACCCGCGCAAGCGGTTCGCCGGAGGTCGCGCTGGCAGGCAAGTCATGCAGTAACCCGACCCCTATCGCCACATCGTCGGCGCGTCGGAAAGCGCCTTCCGGCCGACCTGCTTCAGATTGGCCGCCGAGGTCTCGCCGCTCGTCGCGGCCTCGAGGATCTTCGAGGCGACGTGAGTGCGAGCCAAGGTTTCGTAGCGGGAAACGTTCTCGCAGACCTCATCGAGGACCGCGCGCAGCAGCGCGGTGGTGTCGGCATCGAGCATTGGAGATCTCCCCCATCCGCCGCACACAGGATGCATGAACCCATCGGGCGTGGCAGTCAATCTGGCTCGCTTTGCGAAAAAGATCAGCCGCCGTCACGGTCCCGGACATCCCTGCCGTAGCGCCAGAACGCTGGCCCATCACATTACCGCGGCGGTCCACCTTGGACTCGCAAGCCGGATGCTATTATCGGCCTCGGCGCTCCTTGAGATCCCGGGCTGATTTCTTCCGGACCACTATTTCGGCGGCGGCCGCAGCGGGCTATCCACCCACTTTTGGGCGGCGGGATCATGCAGCGGATCGTCGCAATCCGGACAGACGTAGCGCTCCCTGCCGTTGGCCGCCTCGTCGCGCACAAGCTCCATCGGCCGCCCGCAATGAGGGCACCGGCTTCCCACCCCGATGCAGCAGCGACATGTGACTTCCCCCGCCCTGTTCAACTTGGTGCCGTTTTCCGGGCCGGCACAAGCGATGTCTTGACGCGGACCCCGCCCCGCACTCAAATCCAGCATTCACGGATGTTTTGCGGGGGTAGCGTCGTGGAAGAGTTCTACAGAGGCTTCGCACAGCGTGCGCGCGACCTGGCGGAGAAGGCAGACCCGTTCACACGCCGGCGGCTGCTCGATCTGGCCAAAAGATATGACGCCAAGAGCAAACCTCTCGGGAGCGCCCGGCCCTCGCCACTACCTCGCACCAGCCCTCCCGCCACATACTTCGCCAGAGCCGGCGAAGTATGACCAAGGGCGCTTCCTCTGAGATCAAGTGCCACGCCTGCAACGGCACGGGGCGCCAACCGGCGCGCGAGATCGCGCCCGGCCGCAGAATCTTTCCGGGCCGCTGCGCGAAGTGTGGCGGCAAGGGACGCTTACCCAAGGCGGAGTGAGCTTTTACCGATACGCGGCCGTCCCTACTCTCGCGCCCTGCGGAGAGCGGTCTCAAGCTTCGCCTTCTGCTTTCCCGGCGGGTCTCTTCGGCTTTCGCGCGCTCGTCCACGGAGGCGCGCTCAGCCTCGATGGCGTCCGCCTTCTCTTCGTGCTCCCGCCGGGCCTTGTTCAGCGCGGCCTGTGCCTTGGCAACCGCCTTCTCGCGCCGCTCGCGTTCCTTCGCCCTTGCGGCATCCTCCTGGCGGCATCCTCCTTGCGGCGTTCGGCGTCCCGCTGCTTCTGCTCCCGCTCGAATTCCAGCGCCGCCTTCCGGGCCTGCTTATCGCTGATCTTGGCCGGGGCGCGTCCCTTCGATTTCGAGCGACGTCTCGCCCGTCCTGCTTTGGCCTCGTCGCCCGTCAGCTCGGTCGGCAGCTCGGCGTGCTGCTTGAAGGGGCCGTTCGATCCGACGGGCCGCCTGAGCACGACGCCCGACTTCGCCATCGTCGCGGCGACGATCTCGGGATCGTCGGTTTCCTTCGCGACACCCTGGTGAAACAGGTTGCTATCGGCACCCCACCCGCGATGACGATGCGGCTGCAATTGCTCCTCTGGGTTCTGGTCGGTCCGGCTCCGTTGTTGAACGCCGCCAAGTCACAGATTGACCACGGCGATGATCGAAACCTTCGGCGTCTCGCTGAATTTGCTCCTCAAGGCTTCGGGGCTTCGCAACGCGCGAGGCATGTGATGAACTCATTATCCGCGAGGGATGCGCTCCTCACCGTCCTGACCATGAGCTCCGCTTTTCTGCTCGAAGTCGCGGTGTTCGCGTGGATAGGAATGTTCTAGGCTCCGCCAATCTTGTCCAACGGACTCTGGAAGCGAACTCACGCGGTCATCGCATCAAGTTGACCAGGCTCAAGGCGAACTGCCGCAGCGAGCGTATGTTGAGACCGTACCGAGCGGCATTCGTAAGTCGTTCCGGACCCGCGATGACGATGCGGCTGCAATTGCTCCTCTGGGTTCTGGTCGGTCCGGCTCCGTTGTTGAACGCCGCCAAGTCACAGATTGACCACGGCGATGATCGAAACCTTCGGCGTCTCGCTGAATTTGCTCCTCAAGGCTTCGGGGCTTCGCAACGCGCGAGGCATGTGATGAACTCATTATCCGCGAGGGATGCGCTCCTCACCGTCCTGACCATGAGCTCCGCTTTTCTGCTCGAAGTCGCGGTGTTCGCGTGGATAGGAATGTTCTAGGCTCCGCCAATCTTGTCCAACGGACTCTGGAAGCGAACTCACGCGGTCATCGCATCAAGTTGACCAGGCTCAAGGCGAACTGCCGCAGCGAGCGTATGTTGAGACCGTACCGAGCGGCATTCGTAAGTCGTTCCGGTTGCGAGGCGTCCGGACTCCCTGCTGCGCTCGGATCAGTTCCGGCGCTTGGAACAAATCCAACCGCCCGACGTTTTGCACCTTCTTGCGCAGCTTTGGGGTGCCGCGTGCGGTTGCGAAATGTGCTTCTTGGGGTCGGGCTGGGATTGTCCCTCCAGGCTTTTCCCGTTTCTGCCCAGACACCCGGCCAGCCGCCGGACACGATGGCGGCGCGCGTGGAAGCCTGCACGCCGTGCCACGGCAATCAGGGCGAAGGCACCAGCGACGTCTACTTCCCCCGCCTCGCCGGCAAGCCGGCCGGCTATCTCTACAACCAGCTTCTGGCCTTCAAGAACGGCCGGCGGAAGTACCCGCCGATGAACTACCTGTTGGAGTACCTCGGCGATCCGTACCTGCAGGAGATGGCCGAATACTTCGCCGAGCAGCGCCCCCCGTTGCCCGCGACCCCAGCGAGCGACGTGAGCCAGCAGGTCATGCAGCAGGGGCAGGCACTGGTCACGCGCGGTGTCCCGGCCCGGCAGATTCCGGCGTGCGGCAGTTGCCACGGACCGAATCTCACGGGCATGGAACCCGGCATCCCTGGACTGCTGGGGCTCCGTCCGAACTACGTCAGCGCACAGTTGGGCGCATGGCGTTACGGCACGCGGACCGCGAAGGCCCCGGATTGCATGCAGCAGGTCGCAGCGCGGCTCACGGAAGCCGACGTCACCGCGGTCGCCGCCTATCTCGCGAGCCGGCCCGCTCCGATCAACAACGCTCCAGGCCCAAAGGGCGCCTACGTGCTGCCCTTCGCCTGCGGCAGCCAACCGGACTGAGGAGGCGGAGGTGCGCGTACTCTCACGAATCCTTGGCCTGGCTCTGCTGCCCCTCCTCGCAGCGCCCGCCGCGGATGCGCAGCAGCAGAAATCCGTGACCGGCGGCGAGTTCGTCAAGCGCGGCGAGTACCTCGCGCGCGCGGGCGACTGCATCGCCTGCCACACCGCTCCCGAGGGCCGCACCTTCTCCGGGGGGCGGGCCATGCCGACGCCGTTCGGCACGCTGTTCTCGTCCAACATCACGCCGGACCGCGAAACCGGCATCGGCAAGTGGAGTGCCGATGACTTCTACGTCACGATGCACCGGGGGCGCTTTCCCGATGGCGGCCTGATCTACCCGGCGATGCCGTTCGCCTCCTACACCAAGGTAACGCGCGCCGACAGCGACGCGATCTTCGCGTACCTGAAGTCGATCCCGCCGGTAAATCAGAAGAACCGCGAGCACGACCTCCGTTTCCCCTACAACAATCGACAACTGATCTTAGGCTGGCGCACGCTCTACTTCACTGAAGGCGAGTATAAGCCCGACCCGACGAAGTCCGCCGAGTGGAATCGCGGCGCCTATCTCGTCGAAGGACTCGGCCATTGCGGCATGTGTCATTCGCCGATCAACGTCCTCGGAGGCACGTCGCAGTCGGACGCCTTCAAGGGCGGTCTGATCCCGATGCAGAACTGGTACGCGCCCTCCCTCACCTCCAACCGCGAGGCGGGTCTCGGCGACTGGAGCATCAAGGACATCACCGACCTCCTGAAGACCGGAGTCTCGGCCCGCGGCGTCGTCTACGGCCCGATGGCGGAGGTGGTCCACAACAGCCTGCAGTACCTTACCGACGAGGATACCAAGGCGATGGCGGTGTACCTGAAGAGCATCGCCGAGCCGGCATCACCTCCGCCGGCTGGAACCAAGTTGCCGACGAGCGAGAGCAGTCTGCTGATCAGTCTGGGCAAAACCGTCTACGACGCCCGCTGCGCGAGTTGTCACGGCTCCCAGGGCGAGGGCAAACCGCCGCACTGGCCGCCGCTCGCGAACAACCAGTCGATCGAGATGGAATCGGCGGTGAATGCGATCCGGATGGTGCTGAACGGCGGCTATCCGCCGAGCACCGAGGGAAATCCCCGCCCCTACGGCATGCCACCCTTTGCGGGGCTACTCTCGGACAACGAGATCGCCGCCGTCGTGTCCTACATCCGGACCGCCTGGGGCAACCGCGGCGCCCCGGTGAGCGCGCGCGAGGCCAACGAACTGCGCTCCGCGCCCCTGAACTGAGGCATTTCATGATCAACACGGATCTTCCCGAGCCGATCGAGAACAGTACCGACGATCGCGTGAACCGGATCGTGGCGGCCGGCCCCGGCGGCGCGCTGATGGTCGCAGGCATCGCCACCGCGCTGGTCGTGGCGATGTGGTTCGCCTTCTATCTGCTCGTCTTCCTCCCGCGCGGGCCGCTCCA
Organism: Bradyrhizobium sp. I71; assembly: GCF_022354745.1. Classification (NCBI taxonomy): domain Bacteria; kingdom Pseudomonadati; phylum Pseudomonadota; class Alphaproteobacteria; order Hyphomicrobiales; family Nitrobacteraceae; genus Bradyrhizobium; species Bradyrhizobium sp. I71. Next base: position 3,760,336 of record NZ_CP059398.1, on the reverse strand, counting down.
ATGACCGTGCAGGAGGACCATCACGGCGCTGAGGTCGCCGAGCGGACCGAGAAGCGGTGGGCGACCGTCTCCGTCCTCATCATCATCCTCCTCGCGGTGCTGGCGGCGTTCGCTGGCATTCACCGCGCGACCATGCCGCAGGCCCGCGTCGAGACCATCGATCCGACCCGCCTGCACATCTCCGGTGAGTTCGTTGAGTCCAACCTCGGCAGCGTCTTGGAATCGAACAGCGCCGTGACGGTTCGCGCGATCGGACAGCAATATTCCTTTACTCCCGCCTGCATCCTGGTGCCGGCCCAGACGCCGATCACGCTGCGGGCGACCAGCGCCGACGTGGTCCACGGAATCCTGATCCAAGCCACCAACGTCAACACCATGCTGGTGCCCGGCTACGTTTCTGAGCAGTTCATGCGGTTCGAGAGGACGGGCGATTACCTGATGCCCTGTCAGGAGTTCTGCAGCTTCGGCCATGAAGGGATGTGGGGCAAAGTAAAGGTAATCGACAAGACCGCGTTCGCGGAACGCGCGAAGAACGGCGGGAGGCTGAGCTGTGTTGGAGAATAGGAAGCTCATCCTCGCGCATTTCTGGCTCGCGTTCGCCGCCTTCGGTCTGGCCCTCTTCCTGGGCGCCTGGCAGATGTTTGTCCGCAGCCCGCTCTACACCTGGATCAGCAATCCGGAATGGTACTACCGTTCGCTGACGGCGCATGGCACGGTGATGGGCTACGTCTTCCCGACGCTGGTCGCAATGGGCTTCGGTTATGCGATCACCGAGGCGGCGCTGAAGCAGCGTCTCGTCGGCGTCCGCTGGGCGTGGGCCGGCTTCTGGCTGATCGTGGCCGGCAGCGTCATGGCGATGGTGCCCGTCGCATTGGGGCGCGCCTCGGTGCTCTACACCTTCTACCCGCCCCTGATCGGCAACGCGTTCTACTACATCGGCGTCGTGCTGGTCGTGGTCGGATCCTGGATCTGGGTCGCGCTGATGTCGATGAACCTGCGGGTCTGGCGGCGCGCCCACCCGGGCGAGCCGGTGCCGCTCGCGATGTTCGCGAACGTCGCCGGGTCCTATCTGTGGGCCTGGACGGCGGTCGGCGCCGCCCTCGAACTCCTGCTGCAGATCATTCCCGTCGCGCTCGGCTGGAAAACGACCATCGATGCGGGCCTCGCCCGCGTGTTCTTCTCCTGGACGCTGCACGCCATCGTCTATTTCTGGCTGATGCCGACCTACATCGCCTACTACACCATCGTGCCGCGCGCGATTGGAGGCCGACTCTACAGCGACACCATGGGGCGGATCGCCTTCATCCTGTTCCTGGTGGTGGCCATGCCGATCGGCATTCACCACACCTTCGCCGACCCGCAGGTCGGCGCTGGCTTCAAGTTCATCCATTCGGCTTTCACCGCGCTCGTCGCTCTGCCGACCCTGCTCACCGTCTTCACGATCTGCGCCTCGGTCGAGATCGCCGCGCGCCTGCGCGGCGGCCGCGGTCCCTTCGGCTGGATCCGGGCGCTGCCATGGCAGAACCCGATCATGCTGGCGGTGGCGTTCTCGTTCGTGTTGCTCGGTTTCGGGGGCGCCGGCGGGCTGATCAACATGAGCTACCAGCTCGACGCGACCATCCATAACACGCAGTGGATCACCGGCCACTTCCACCTGATTTTCGGCGGCGCCATCGTCATCATGTACTTCGCCATCGCCTACGATCTATGGCCGCATCTGACTGGACGCGCGCTGCCGAGCCTAAGCCTGGTCCGCGCGCAGCTCTGGCTCTGGTTCGTCGGCATGATCGTGACAACGTTCCCGTGGCACTGGGTCGGGATCCTCGGCATGCCGCGGCGCATGGCGTACTACGACTACGCGGACCCGGCGATCGCCCCTCAGGCGCTCTCGGTGACGCTGTCGGCGATCGGCGCGTTCATTCTCCTGGTCTCCGGCCTCCTATTCCTGTTCATCCTGGCGACCGCTCATCGACAGCCAGCCGCGAGCTCCGGCGAGTACCGCTTCAGCGTACCCGTTCATCCGGTCCGGTCGATCCCGCTGGCCTTGAACACATTCGCCATCTGGGTGGCGCTGATGATCGGGCTGACGGTCACGAACTACGGCTACCCGATCCTGACGCTGGCCGCGCGTTCCGACACTTCCGTGCCCGCCATCTACGTGGGAGCGCAGTGATGAGCGCCCGCGAGCTCTTCACCTTCCGCAACAGGTTCTTCTCGGCGGGCGTCGGCATCGCCGCCGGGCTGTTCGTGCTGACCGCACTCGGCGGGTTCATCTTGCTGCCATACCTCCAGAAGGAAGTTCAGTTCGCCAGCCTCTGGGACGCGATCTGCAGCGCAGCCGGGCTGCCGCAGCGGGCCGCTCCGGTCGCGACGGGCAAGGTCGGACCTCGCCTCACCGAAGCGGTCCTGACCCCCACGATGCTCGCCAGGCCGAGCCAGGAGTCCATCGGGCGGGGCGCGACGCTGGCGCACCGCTGCGCCATCTGCCACGGCCCGACCGGACTCAGTCGTGCCGACTCCCCCAATCTCGCCGGCCAGTATGCCAGCGTGATCTACAAGCAGATGCTCGACTTCCGTTCGGGCGCGCGGACCAGCGCGATCATGTCGCCCTTTGCCGCCAACCTAACCGACCAGGAAATCGCCGACGTCGCCGTGTACTACGCCTACCTGCCGCGGCTGCCGGCCTATCATCCGACCCCGCAGCTTCCGAGACCGCGCATCGTGATCTACGGCGCGCCGCTGCGGGGAATCGCGCCCTGCGGCTCCTGCCATGGCAGCCTCGACAACAAGGTCGGCAGCCCGTGGCTGGAAGGCCAATCGGAGGTCTACATGAGGGAGCAGCTGCTGGCCTTCGCCTCGGGGCAGCGCCGCAACGACATCAGCCAGCAGATGCGCAACATCGCGCGCGCGATGACGCCGCAGGAGATCGACGAGGCGGCGGCCTACTACGCCTCCCAGCCGCCGGATGTCGTCAAGGCAGTTGACTGACCACCGCAGCGGCATGGCGCACAACGACGCGCCGAAGCAGGCCGCTCCAGGAGAAAGGCGCCCCCGAGCCGCTGCGGGCGGAAATCCCTCGCCCTTAGCCTCAAGCCGACCGCACGGCGGGCGCCGCCCCTCTGCCGGTGCTCCCAGCGTCCACCATCGCGTCGAGCCAAGGAAAGCTGGTCCGACCTTGCGTTCCGGCTTTGGGCGCCACGGAGGCCCCATCATCCGGTTCCAGCGCTCGGCTCCGGCGCTAAGTCGCCAAATGAGACAAATCGACAAGTTATTTTGCCGTCTGAGACGGTCCAGAGGGTTCGACGGCGGCTTAAGTCGTCGGAAGGTCGGGTTCTTGGCAGCCGCCTACTGCCAAAGTGCTCTGGTAGATCACGCCGAAGGGCGTCGCAGACACTCCTTCAGAAATCTACTGTGTAGCCCCTGGTGCGGCCAGGCAGGAGCTCGGTGAGCTCTGGCCGAGATATTCCCATGAGTCGGGCGGCTCTGGTATGGGTGAGGCGACGCTTCTCCATGACGTCGGTGATCTCGATGACGGCGTTCGCCGTCGCGAGATGCGCCTCTGGGTCTGGAAGGCCGAGGTCAGCAAAGACGTGTCCGGAGCCGATAACGCCGATCGACGTCTTTCTCGTTCAGGCTTGTCTGGCGGTCATCTGAAAGTCTCACCCTCGGTTATTTCCGCGCCGGCGCTGCGAGTTAGACCTTTGCCACTGCTTGCGGAGGACGTCCGTACCGGGAATACGGTACGGACCCCACAAGCTCAGCTCCGCGCCTTTCCAGCATGCGCTTGCGCATCTCGGCGCCCGAGATCTCGCCGGCTTCGTACAGGGTGAGCAGTTCGAGGCAGAAGGGGGAAGGACGAGCGCCTTCCATCGCGCAGAACTGGGCCACCCCACGCCGGGCGCAGAGGGCACCGTTACGGTTGAAGCCGTAGTCGCTTAGCTGCCGCGCGGACAAGAGCGGCGTCATAGTCGGTCTGGGTCGGGCCCCTTCATGAGGATGCAGACCGTCCCGATCTTGAGTGCTGCAACAATATAAAAGCGCCGTCGCCCAGGACTCCGGCGAGATCCGGCGCTGCTTATCGCCGCACCGTGCGGTGTTTAGGACTTCGACGGTCACCGACCCGTCCTCTTTAATCGCTCGTTAACCGTCGCGGAAACATCGGTTACTTTATGCTACCCCTCTTTGACGCTGCATGCTATGTGACTTATCACATATACGTCGAGCGTGCGCGCGTTCCGATACGCACGCGGAATATTCGCCTGAGGAGAACGAGGATGAGGACCACTGCGAAGCAAGGCCGGAAACCGAAAGCAAAGATCAACTCGATCGCAACGGCCTCGTCGCCGATCAGGTGGTGGCGCTCCATCGCTGCGCCCAACTTCCACGCGGCGGCGCTGGGCGCGATGCGCTTTGCTGTCGAAAAGATCGAGATGGTCGGCGAGCCGCGCTGGCACGCCGCCGTTGCCGGCGACGCAGCCGCCGCGATCGGGATGGCGCTTGCGCTGAGCCGCGGCGACTCGTTTCGTCACAAGTTCGATCTGGTGATGACCGCTCTGGTTCTGTGCGCCTGCGAAGGCGACGCTACGGCCTGCCTCGTTCTCTCCACCGTGATCCGGCGTCTGCCGGGCGCCGGCGCTCGCGAGGCACGCCTGGCGACATCGTGGCTGGTGAAATCTTTCCGTCCCTTGGTGGCGAGGAAGTTCTCGGAGGAGACCTGATGATAAGCAACCCCGCTCATCCCGGAAGCGAGAGGTTTCTTCCCAGCCGCCGGCACCGAAGCGTTCGTCATAGTCCGCGACACGTGCCGAGGGCTTGCTTCGACGGTCGCGGCGCTGCTGCAACGTCGACATCATGCGCCGCAGGTAACCAACCCGGCCAACTAGGCGGGAGACAAACGACGGTTCGATCCAGCCTTGCTCGTCGAACCTGCTGCCTACGGCTTCTTTCTCCGGACATCCGCAAGATCGATTTCATCCTCACTCCTTCAGAATCTCGATGAAAAACGAACCCACGCAACTCGCTACGCCCGAGACGCAAACGGGCGAACCGTCACCTTCGATCAAAAGCTCGTCGCCCGTAGCCGCGCCCGCTGCGACGCCGACCGACAATCCGTCAAAAGGCGGCGATGCGCTGCGCGTACCGTCCGGCTTCGTCCGGCTGCTTGCCGCGCGTGAAAGAGCGCGAAAGGCCGAGGATGGCGGCGATCCTGACTTCGATCTTTCTTCCGATGCCGCCGACGACGACGGCCCTGGGACTACGGCGGACGACGGCGGTGCGCCTCGGGACCCGCGCAAAGCGCTCGTTGCCGCCGCGATCACCGCGGCCGTTACGCCGATCGTCGACGAGGCGCTCTGGGGAAAGTCGACCCAGGCCGTGGTGGTGTCGGTCCCGGCAGCCGATTGGATCGTCCCGGTCAAGGAATTCTTCGAGCAACGTCCCTTCGGAAAAAAGTGGCTCTGCTTCGCGCGAGACGGTTCCGAGCGCCTTCGCCACAAACCGTCGATCGGCAACGCCGAGGTGGCTTCTGCACTGGCGAAAGGAAGATCCGTTATCGGCATCGCCGTGGATCCCGAGCAGGTACTCCCGTCGACGCTCGTCGCGGGCGCGGACCATCGCATAAAGATCAAGCTCGACGAGTCGGTCCTCGGTGGCACGCTTAGCGACCTGTACGGCGAGCCGCCTCCACGGATCGACGAGGTTCATCTGGTCCGCCTCGGGCTCGACGACATTGTGGCCGCCATGCGTCCGGGAGTTGATGCGCGTGAAGTCGCCTCTCGCATCGTGGCGGCCGCGACCGCGAGGGGCGGCGCCGGAAATGCCGAAGACGTTCCGGATCTTGCCACTGCGGTCGAGTACGGCGCCGCGCGCGCTTGGGGGATGGCCTTGGCATGCGACATGCGGGACTATCGCGCGGGCATCATTCCCTGGAGTGCGGTGGACCGCGGAGCCGTCTTCTTTTCCGGTCCCGGCATGGGAAAGAGCGTTCTCGCGAGGAGTATCGCTCACGCGTGTGAAGCCTCGCTGGTGGTCGGCAGCGTGGGCGAGCTTTTCGCGGCCAGTTCCGGGCATCTGGATGGAGTGATCAAGAGCATGCGCGAACTGTTCGCGCGCGCTATGGCTTCCGCGCCTGCGATCCTCTTCCTCGACGAAATCGACGGACTGCCTTCCCGCGAATCCTTGGACTCCAGGAATCGGGATTGGTGGATGCCCGTGATCGAAGATTTCATGCTGCAGTTGGACGATGCGACCAGCGGCAGGAGAGAGGGCATCGTGGTGATCGGCGCGACCAACCGGATCGACGCCATCGACCCGGCCATTCTCCGGCCCGGACGGCTCGAGCGCGCGATCGAGATCACCGCGCCGGACGCCGACGGAATCCTCAACATCCTCCGCTTTCATGTCCAGGGAGACGTATCCGACGACGAGCTGCGCACCGTGATCGGACCGCTCGAGGGGTCGACGCCTGCCGAGATCATGCAGACCGTGCGCAGCGCTCGTCGGAAAGCGCGGCGGGCCGGGCGCCAACTTTCTATCGAGGACGTGAGGAGCGCGGCGCTTCCGGAGTCGGAACTGCCTGCCGACATGATCTACAGGATCGCGGTGCACGAGGCCGGCCACGTCCTGGCTGCCTATTGCAGCGGATTTCGGGTGGAATCCGTCCGGATCGTCGGACGGGGCGGTACCGGCGGCGTCACGCGCATCGACCAGCAGGACCCCGTGGCGGTCACGCGGCCTTCGATCGAACGACACGTCGTCGGACTTCTTGCGGGTCGTGCGGCCGAGATCGTTTTGCTCGGCTCGGCGTCCGCTGGTGCCGGGGGTAGCGAACGTTCCGATCTATCGGTCGCGACGCGCTTGCTCGCCGCGATGAACCGATCGTACGGATTGGGAGACGATGAACTGATCTATCTCGCCGACGCCGACGAAGCTCATCGTGAACTCGACCGCGATCACATTGCGCGCGGAAAGATCAATGAGATGCTCAAACGGTTGCAGGCACGCGCCGTAGAAGTCGTGGAAAACCACCGTCGGCAGGTGACAGACGTGGCCCATGCTCTGTCTCGCCGTCGCTTTTTGTCGGCGGACGATATCGACGCCATTGTCGGACTAAGTCCGCCGTCGCCCACGCGCTCGAATGGGCCATAGACATGCCGCAACAGATACGGTCCGGCATGGAGAAGCGTGGGGACGTCCTCCGCCTTGCTCCGCCGCCGGCCGATACCTCGCGATCTCGAAGCGGCATCATCCGCCGTTAACCGTCTTCGAAACTCGGTAGCTTTAAGCTACCAAATTCGGATAGTTCGTGTTATGTGATTTGTCACATCTTCGGCCTCTCGTGGCCGCTGAGGACTGGAGCCAGACCGATGACTGAAACGGACCTCTCCCAGACGCGCTCACCCATCTCGCGAGAGCAGGAGTACGAGCGGATCGCGCTTTCACTGGAGAGCTGCGGAAATTACCGGCTGCTCCGCCGCCTCAAGCCGCGCGTTTTCAAGTCTTCACGCGGAGCGTTGTCGACCAAGCGGGCCGTCTTTCTCGATGTCGAGACCACCGGTCTCGACCGGCAGACGGACACGGTGATCGAGCTCGCCATGCTGCCGTTCGATTACGCGCCTGACGGCAGAATCGTCGGCATCGACAAGCCGTTCGTCGCCAGGCGTGATCCGGGTCGCCCCATTCCTCCCGGCATCGCGACGTTGACCGGCATCACGAACGAGATGATCTCCGGCGCCGTGGTGGACGACGAGATCGTTCGCGACATGCTGCGCGACGTGTCGCTGGTCGTCGCCCACAACGCCGCATTCGATCGTCCGTTCTGCGAGCCCTTGTGGCCGGAATTCGCTTCCAAGGCGTGGGCATGCTCGCTGAAGGAGGTGGACTGGGCCGGAGAGGGTTTTGAGGGCGGTCGTTTGTGCCATATCGCGGCGGCATACGGCTTCTTCTTCGACGCGCACCGGGCAGAAGAGGACTGCTACGCAGGAGTCGAAATTCTCACCCGTGACCTCCCGCGAAGCGGACGTCCGGTCTTCGCCGCGCTCCTGGAATCGGCTCGAACGCCCAGACTACGCGTGCGCGCCGAAGGAGCGCCCTATGGCTCCCGTCTGCTCCTGAAATCGCGCGGATATCGGTGGGATGCAAGTGGAAAGGGCGGTCCGAGCGCCTGGTGCGCGGAGGTTGCCGAGGACGCGTTGGACGGTGAAGTCGAATTTCTACGTCGGGAGGTCTATCGGCGAAACGACGCGGCCATTCCCCATCGCCGCGTCACCGCCTTCGACCGCTATTCCGACAGGTGACGACGCGAGAAGATCGCCGCAGGACTGCCTGCGGCGTCGACCCCGACCAGCGACGCAGGAGAGCCCAATGAGTAATCATGAAGCCGCCGACCGAAAGGTAGCGGAAAGCCGAGAAGGCACCGATGCACGCCGGCTCGAGCGGAAGAAGAAGAACGAAATACCGCAACCCCTCTCGCCTGAGCGAGAGCAACTGCTGCGCAGCGTCTTGGCCGTCATGGCGCTCGCGGCGGTCGACGGAGAGGTCCGGCGACGGTCTCAAAAGCTTCGTTCGGATCGAGCGTCGATCGGATCGACGGCGATATCTCGCGCGGAATCGATCAAATCGTAGCCCTTCACGGAAGCCTAACCACGTCCGGGCAACCGAAACTTAAGCAGTCCGGCAAACTCGTAAGGACGGTAGGCGAGCATTAAAGTTTGGCCGGAAGGTTAGGCACCCGAAAGTTCGATAACGGAAAGCGCCGTCGAACGCGCGAAAGCTCCGAAAAGGATTGCAAGTGATGACCATACCCGAAACGGCAAATTCCGCGACCGATGAAGGCGAATCGTCGACCAAGCCGGGCGTGGAGGCGGCGGCGGCCGTACGAGTCTTGTCCTATGCCAGCACTTCCAACAAACCGTACGATGTCTCGCTTGAGGATCAGATGATCACCATGGCCGAGTACAGCTCGAATCAAAAGGGCTGGGCCGCGGCGGGCAAGATCGTTGACGCCGAGAGCGGCAGGCTATAGCGCGACAATCTGGGTGGGAAGCGCGCGACAATCAGGATGGCGAGTCGGTGTCGCGGCGAGGTGATGATTGCCGCGATGATTGTCGCGCGCAAGAGTTTTGTTGGCTTTGATTGTCGCGGAGCGTCAATCAGCGACAGTTTTGGGTGTCGCGTGCGAAGGCGGCCGTCCGGGGCCGCGCTTGCGTTCGAGCGCGGTGCGCCTGCGATAGCTCTCGACGTTCATCTCGACGATGGTGGCGTGGTGAACGAGGCGATCGATAGCGGCGAGGGTCATGGCGGGGTCCGGGAAGACCTTGTTCCATTCGCCGAAGGGCTGATTGGCCGTGATCAGCATCGAGCGCCGCTCGTAGCGTGCGCTGATAAGCTCGAACAGCACGCTGGTCTCGGCTTGGTCCTTGGTGACGTAAGCGAGATCATCAAGGATCATGAGATCGAAGCGATCGAGACGATTGATCGCCGCCTCGAGGTTGAGCTCGCGCCGCGCTAACCTGGAGCTTCTGCACGAGATCAGTGGTGCGGGTGAAGAGGACGCGCCAGCCGTTCTCGATCAGGGCCAGGCCGATCGCTGCCGCCAAGTGGCTCTTGCCGCCGCCGGGCGGCCCGAACAGCAGCAAATTGGCGCCCTTGCCGAGCCAACCATCGCCGGCGGCGAGCGCGGTCACCTGCGCCTTGGAGATCATCGGCACGGCCTCGAAGTCGAAGCTGTCGAAGGTCTTTCCGGCGGGCAGCCGCGCCTCGACGAGATGGCGCTCGATCCGGCGGCGGCCGCGTTCGGCGATCTCGTGTTCGGCTATGGCGGCAAGGAAGCGGGCCGCCGGCCACCCTTCCTTATCGGACTGTTCGGCAAACTGCGGCCACAGCACCTTGATGGCGGGAAGTCGCAGCTCATTGAGCAACAGGTTGAGGCGTGCGGTGTCGACGGTGTTCGCCGTGCTCATGCGGCACCTCCGATCTCGGAGGCGCCGATGAGACATTCATAGGTGGCGAGCGGCGCGAGATGCACCACGACGTTCGGCACGTGGGCAGGATCAGGGGCGAAGTGAGCGCGTAGCCGGGTGAGGTCCGGTAGCCGGCCAGCGTCAAGATCAGCCGCGAGCTGATCGGCGAGCCCGGCCTCGCAGCCGCGCTCATGGGCAAGTGCGAGCAGATCGACCATGAGGCGGCAAGCCTTTTTGTCCGGCAGCCGTTGCCGAAGCAGGTCAAAGGTTCGGCGGTAGGCATCGCGCGGGAACAGCCGATCACGGTAGACGAGATTGAGCAGCGCCATCGGCTTGCGCCGCAAGGAATGGATCACGTGCCGATAATCGACGACCTGGTCATGCCTGCCGTTAGGATGCGGCCGGCCACGCGGCAGGGTGACGAGATGGGTGCCGCCGACGAACATCGAGACGATCGTCGTAAAGGCGAACCCGCAGCCGATGGCCGATCAGGCGTGACGGCACGGTGTAGAACACCTTGCGCAAGGTGAAGCCGCCGCTTGACGTTACGCGGACAATCACCTCCTCGTAGTCCGAGATGCGGCGATCCGGCAACGTCTGCAGGGCAGCGCGCTCGCTATCGATCCGCTTGGCGTTGCGGGCATTGCGGCGGCTGACGATCTCGTCGATGAAGCCGCGGTAGGCGGTGAGATCGTCGAAGTCGGTGGTGCCGCGCAGCAGCAGCGCATCGGCGATCGCCCGCTTGAGATGGCCATGCGAGCTCTCGATCGCCCCGTTCTCATGGGCGATGCCGCGATTGTTGCGGGAGGGCCGCATATCGTAATGGGCGCAGAGCTCCTCGTACCGCCGCGTCAGATCGTCCTGAGCATTCCGGTCCAGATTGCAGAAGGCGGCCGACAGGCTGTCGGTCCGATGCTCCCGCGGCGCGCCACCGAGCGACCATAGGGCATTCTGCAGGCCTTCCGCCAGGGCAACGAAGCTCTCGCCGCCGAGCACGACATGGGCGTGCTCAAACCCGGAATAGGCCAGCCGGAAGTGGTAGAGGCGATGATCGAGCGGCACGCCCGCGATGGTCACCCCGAGCTCGCCCATGTCGGTGAAGTCTGACAGGCCGACATGGCCGGGCTCATGGGTCTGCCGGAAGATGACTTCCTGCTCCTCGCCGTGGATTGTCCGCCAGGCGCGGATCCGGCGCTCCAGCGTGCGGCGGATTCCGGCCCCGAGTTCAGGATGGCGTCGTAACATCTCCTCGAAGATCGCAATCGGCCGCACGCCGGGAGCGGCCTTGAGCATCGGCACGACCTCGATCTCGAACACGTCGGCCAAGGGGTCCGGTCGGCGCCGGCCGCGGGCTCCCTTCTTCTGCGATGGGAGCCTTCGATCCTTGTCGAAGCGATACGCGGTCGAGGTACTGAACGACGCTCTGGCAGCGGCCACTGGCGGGGTATCGGTCTGACGGTACTTCATGTAGAGCCTCATCTGGTGATCGGTAACGTGTCGGCCTGGCAAGCGAGTGATTCCTCTTGGCGGAAGAACCACTTGCATAACCCCACCGGCCGCGATCACCAGTCGGCGCGGTCCCTCAAGGATCGCGCCGACGCCGGGCTCGTAACTCCGGTCGGGCTACGCCCTCCCTGCGTCACGAGCCCGGCGAAGCTCTCTCATCCTGTTTGACGCTCCTCTGTCATCCTGATTGCCGCGCGGCAGGCAGGCCGCTGCGGATGCGGACGGCGCTCCGGCAGATTGAAGATGCCATGCGCGCCGGCCAGGTCGATGCCGTGCTGGCGACCGAACCGAGCCGTTTTAGCCGGAGGCACTCCGAACTAGCCTATTTCATCGGCTTGGCCGAGCGCTGCGGCGTGGAGGTTTGGACGACGACGACCGGTCCGATTACGAATATGATGGCCGTGGCGCTGCACATGGTCGCCGGCTTGGGGCTTGACGACAGGCGTTGCCACACTGCGCGCAGGCTCAAGGCCGTGAATGAGGACGGCCGTCACGTTGGCCCTGCACCCTACGGTTACGACGTGGTTCGCTCCGGCGGGCAAAGCGGCATTCTGAAGATCCGTCCCCAGGAGGCGCTCATCGTGCGGAAGATCTACCGCTCTTACCTCGACGGAACGTCCCTGCTGGCGATCGTGAAAGAGCTGAACGAGATGCGCATTCCGTCGCCTCGCGGGGGAAAATGGAAAGTGACGATGTTGTCGAAGGACTGCGTTCTCGGCGTGCTGCACGACATGACTTACGCCGGCTTTGTCATCTCCGGAATGTACCACACGTTCGAAGACGCAACCACCGGAGCTCGGATGCGGGTCCTCAAGCCGTGCGCGGAATGGAACATCGCCAGAGGGCGACACGAGCCGATCGTGGCGGTCGAAGTGTTCGACGCCGTTCAGAAGCGTTATGCCGGCGAACGGACCGCCGCCTGATACCCGGGACGGAGACGGCTTTTCGCCGGGACGCGAGGCATTCGTGGCTTCCGATCATGCCGGCGCGATTCATCAGGCCGCCCGCGCGGCTCGAACGGCTGCCAGTGGGCCGACAAATGTGCGAATAGACCAGCGCCTCTCCGCCGACCTCGCGCTCTGTTTGCCCGGTCCGCGAGGAGTAGATCGGCGCCGTCTGCCAGCTGACAGCGAGGGGCAGCATCCTAAGACGGCGACGATGCGTTCCACGTTCCGCAGCGGCGAGACGCGTTCGTCGCGCCAAAGCCCCACGGCATTCTTGGGGTGAAAAACTGCGGCTCGCGCAGCGGATCGAAAGCCGCAATTGTAAAACGGCCTGCTGCACAATGCAGCAGGGATTAGGCTGCTCGAGCGGAAAGTAGCCCGGAACAGGCGGTAGAAGCCGCGGCATGCATCCCCGACGAAATCGCAAAACTCTGATTCGAACGCCGCCGATGAATCCATCACGACGTCCGGTCGTTATCCACCATTCTGCTCGTAGGCGGAGCCAGAGGCCGGAAAAGTCCCCCCGCGAGCAGCGCCGAACGTCCTCGTATTTTCCAGAATTCATTACATCGCGCTTAAGCTGTGGTTGATCGGCAGGACGGCGCGAATCGGACAGAAGAACAGGTCCACCTAGCGAGTGGTCGTCACATCCGTCGGACGCCGTGAACCTTGGTCCACATGATTAGCTTCGGTTAGCAACTAGGGGAAAATGTTTGTCATCCCGTGCGATGTGTCTATCATCGCGGTTGACACCAACGACCGACCGACCGCGTGGCCAAAGCACAGCAGAATAAGCCGGAACAGAAGCCGTTCAAGGAGCGATTCCCTGCCCGGAAGTCGGCGGCCTTGCGGACGCTCGCCACCAATCTGCGCAAGCTGCGGAAGGAGCGTGGCTGGAGTCAGGAAGCGCTGGCGGCCAAGGCCGGCATCGACCAGAATGCCGTCAGTCTTATCGAGAACCGGCGCTCGAACCCCACAATCGTGGCGATCGAAGGACTTGCCGATGCGTTCAAGGTGCCCGTTGCCGAACTCCTGACACCGTGCACAGCCCCAAAGAAGGCGTCGTCTAAGGGCGGCACATAGCCTCCAACTGCCGAGACAAGAAATCCTCCAGCAACGTGTCCGTGTCGGGCTTGTGGCCCCTGGCGAGATGCCAACCGACCCATAGTTAGCCCGCAGAGCGACTAAGTAGGCCCGCAAACGGAAGCATAGCACGCCCGCAGTCGGTCAGGCTCGCCGCAGTCGATCGGCCGGTACGCTTGCCCGGCGTGCAAATCCAACGCGACGGCGGGTTCGTCCCGGTGATCATAGGTGGCCCATGTTCGCGGCGATGATCGCCGCGAGGGCGGTGCTGCTGCTGCTGATGGTGCCGAGAATGATCGCGCCGGCACGTTACTGCCGAGCCCGATGCGAGCAGCGGCATGGCCCCCTTTGAGGTGAAACTTCCCGATCGGGAATATTGTGCCCGTTAATCCAGAATTATTCCCGATCGGGAAGTTTTTGATTTTCCGCTTGAATATCTTCCCGATCGGGAATATTTGGCTTTTACGTTCACAAACTTACCGATCGGGAAGATGGCTCCAATCACGACACCACAGGAATACGGCGCCCTTATCCGGCAGAAGCGCAAGGTTCTCGGCATCACCCAAGATGAGCTGGCCGAACGCTGCGGCGTTGGCGCCCGGTTCATCATTGATTTGGAGAGCGGAAAACCCTCCTGCCAACTCGGTAAGGCATTGACCGTCGCCGCTGAGGTTGGTCTGCGCCTAGAAGACGCCCCGGCACCGGGGGGCCAAACCCGCGCTCCACCCGACGAAGACGATCCGCTATCCCAGATCCCAACATTCAGATGACCCATGCCTGACATCTACTTCGACCGACTGAAGGTGGCGACGGTCGACGTCGCGAACGAACGCGTTCAAATGCGTTACGACGCTAATTGGGTCACGCGACATGGTGCCTTTCCGATTTCCCTTTCCATGCCGCTCGGTCCGGATCCCGTCGACCACGATAGGATCATTCCCTGGCTCGCCAATCTTCTTCCGGAGAGCCATCTTTCGGAAATCGGACAGCAGATCGGCGTCGCGCCTCAAGACATCCTCGGCTTGCTCGAACACATCGGCCGCGATACCGCGGGCGCTCTGGCAATCGGGGCGCCTCGTCCCCCACGAGACGAATTCCGCTCTATCGCGCGAGACTCTGATCTGGAGCGGATCATCAACGAACTACCGCGGAAGCCCTTCCTCGTCGGCGAGGACGGAGTCTCTATGTCGTTGGCCGGCGTTCAAGACAAGCTTCCAGTAAGCCTCATCGACCGGAAACTTGCCATCCCTCTCAACGGGACACCTTCGACGCACATCATTAAACCTGACAGCGATCGCCTGCCTGGCAATGTTCACAATGAAGCCTTTTGTCTCAAACTCGCGGAACTGATCGGATTGGATACCGCAAAGGCGACAACAGGCCGCGCTGGGAAAAGGCTCTACCTTCTGATCGAGCGCTACGACCGTGTGAAGTCCCCGAACGGCCGTGTCACGCGCGTGCATCAAGAGGACTTCTGCCAATTGCTCGGATATTTTCCGAGCTCGAAATACGAATTCACCTCCCCAACCGTCAGAGGAGGCCCTGGTCTAAAGGCGTTGTTCGACGGCGCTGCTCGATTCATCCAGCCCGGCGCCAGACTGCCGCTGATGGATGCGGTCATCTACAACGTGTTGATCTGCAACGTCGACGCACACGCGAAGAACTATTCGATTCTGATCGGTGCAGGTGGGTCGGCGAAGATCGCGCCGCTCTACGATCTCATGTGCGGCGAGGTCTATCCCAAGATCACGAAACGCTTGGCGCAAGCCCTCAACGGTCGAAGGGAAGGCATCCACATTTACGGGTCCGATTGGCAGCAACTCGCAAAGCAAGTCTCGCTGAGTCCAGCTCGAACGCTGAGGCGGGTCGAAGAGCTGTGTGAGCTGGTTACCGCGAATGTAGACGCGGCCAAGGAGACGATCGCATCATCGCCTGCAGGGCCTCACCAGATGCTCGATCGGGCCGCGTTCGAAGTGAATAAGCGGGTCAAGCGCATTCGCAACCAACTCTCGAAGCTCGATCAATCTGTCTCTGATGCGGACGAAGAGGCCGCGGCGGAAGAGCGCTAGGAATCGCGTCATATCGCTTTGAAAAATCGCTGCATTCTCAAAAACGGCGAATATCGTTTCATTTTCGGCGAGCCAGTTCTGCGAATTGGAGGCACGTTTCAAGCCAAAAATATCCCTTGGTGAGTCACGGAGTCGATGATGCGTCGTCCTCAATTCATTGCCGAGCACGCTCGGAATGCGCGTGGCCTGTTGGGCCGGCTCATTGCCTTCATCATGGCCCGCGAAACTTGGCGCCAGAATTTGCGCGTGATGGATGCGCTTCGCATCGAGCCGGCCGATCATGTGCTCGATGTCGGATGCGGCCATGAGCGAAGTCTGGCCGAATTGGCCGCGCGGGCTCCCCGGGGGCGCATCAGCGGCGTAAATCCCTCCCAACTGATGGTCGAGTCGCGACGCAGCGAAGCCGTTCGCTGATCGAAGCCGCTCGCGTGGAGGTCGTTCTTTCGGGCGTGGAGTCGCTGCCTTTTCCCGATAACTTCTTCGACAAGGCGCAGTGCGTGCACGTGCTTTACTTCTGGGGGGATCTCGAAGGGCCGTTGCACGAGATCGCGCGTGTGCTGAAGCCAGTCGGCCGGTTAGGATTGCTGTTCCGGACGAACGCCGACCCGAAGGCCATCGCATCGTTCCCGCCGGAAATCTATCGCTTTCCCGCCTTGGCCGACGTGTCGGCGGCGCTGGAACATGCGGGTATGGACGTCGATGTTGTCCGCGATGGCGCCGACGAACCCGCTCTTCTGCTGGCGACCAAACGGTTCAACTGAGCCGAAGCGATTAGACGGCCGCGATAGTTACAAGACCTGCGACCACTTCGTCGATCGCGTCGGGCCGTAGTGTACCTGCCCAGGCTGAAGCGGATCGCTTGAGGAGGCGGGAGCGCGACTGGTCTCTCGGTCACCGGCAGATGCCTGCGGCCGAGCGGTGATGTTGTAAGTAGATGTTCATCGATTCCGGAGTGGAGACAAATCGGAACGCAGGGGCAAGTGACGCGCGGAGGCGCACCGATTGTGGGGGTAATGAAGGTCTGGCGCCCGAGATCAAGGGGCGGTGCTCCGCACGGGCCTCCCGCTGCGGGAAGATCTGTGTCTTAGAAACCCTGGATCTTTTGGCGGAATGGCAGCCAGCAACTCAGACAGCTCACTGAAGCATCTCGCTGAGGGGGCGGCTCGCTCGGTGGGCATCGACCACGCTAAGCACTTCCATTCCCGGATACTTGCATTGCTAGGCGTGCGCTGCATCGGGCGTGGCAAAGAAGCGATCGGGGTTGCAGAAGGCGATGCGGACGAGCTCATTTGTTCCGGCGTGACAATGGAGACGACGGCAGTGAGCGGGTCGAGCGCGCTGACGCCGGCTGTCGGATCGACTGTCAGCCTTATGGGAATGCCAGTGGCCGCGCAGGGAGATTCGATATGGGCCGGACGGCCAATCACGGCCGGGAAGAACAGGGTGTCCAGCGCACACCACGTATACAACTGCTTGCCGTCGACGTTGAAGCTGTGCCGAGTGGGACGCAGGGTTAGTCCCCATCCAACGATGCGCCCTTGCAGATCGTATTCGGTGTCATTCCAGCCGGCCACCGCGCGTTGCACGACATCGGGGGCTTGTCCTGCGGCGGCCGCTAGTTCGGCGATGGTGACAGGCTCACCATGGGAGAGGAACCGCAGCAGTGCTTTGTAAAGCCGGGGCGTCGTACGGGCGCTTACGGCTTGGCCGACGCTGGCGACCAGCCGATCAGAGAGATTTGCAGATGCGGGATCGGTGCGCATGGATGTACTCCTTTTCGCAAAATGAGAACTGCTGGATGAGGCTGGCCGGCTTTCTCACGACAGCTTCGTGCAGCAGTAATCCCTTATCCTCCGCAGCAACCAGCCGCGCCGGACTCGCCTGAGCGCTCGGCCTGGATCGGCGGGCACGGCACGGACCCGTAGGAGCAGAACACGCAACAATCGCCTGCTTTCGGCCGCAGCCTCTCCCCACAGCCGGTGCATTCATAAAAGAACCGGCAGGCATTGGTCGGCATGGTCTCTGATTTCACGGTAGCGCAGTGCGGGCAGGTGATGATGGATTCCAGGATCATGGAGTTTCCTAAAACATGTAGCCGACGTCTGAGGCTCCGGTAGGATAACCGAAGATCGTCGATTTGAGATCATCGACGGTGAGATCGTGCCGAATGGCAAGAGCGAAAAGATTGATGACTTCGTCGGCATGCGGCCCGACGAGATGCGCGCCGAGAATGCGCTCGCGATCCTCATCGACGAGCGTCTTGTACCCGTAGACGGGCTCGGCAACGCGGCGGGCCGTATACCAGTGTGGCACCCGCGCAGACTTGATCCGCAGTTTCGAGGTTTGTGCACGGGCGGCGCTCTCGGACAGCCCAACGGCGGCGACCGGGGGCAGCGTGAAGGCGACGCTAGGCACGCCACGATAATCCGGCTTATGGCGGTTGCCTTCCAGGATATTGCCGACGGCCACCTTGGCGTCGTGGCTCGACACCGGCGTCAGCGGCGGTCCCTTCGCCGCGGCGTCTCCCGCTGCATAGACGATCGGGTTGGAGATGCTCTGCAAGAAATCGTTGAGTTGGAGTGTCCCGCCCGCGACGGCAACATTCGCGGCAGACAAATTAAGCTCGGCGACGTCCGGTACACGCCCTGCGGCATGTATCACGACATCCGCGGTGACCATCGCTTCGCCGTGCGGCGTCTGCACATGCACGCGGTACTCATCGCTACTCCGTTCGATCGCAGTCACCGCATGTCCGGTGCGTACGTCCACGCCGATTTCGGCAAATTTCTCCATCAGCCAGCCGACCACCTCGGCGTCGAAGGCCGGCAGCATCCGCGCCGCGCGCTGTAGCACGGTGACTTGGGCACCGGCGCGCGCCGCGATATGCGAGAACTCGGCAGCGATGTAACCGCCGCCGACCATGACGATACGGTCGGGCAAGTGCTCGAGTTCCATGAAGGCGTCGCCGGTCGTGAGATGCTCAGAACCTGGAAATCCGAGGGCGGCTGGCCGCGCACCGCTTGCAATCAAGATATGACGGCCTCGGCAAGTGTGTTCACCCACCGCGACGCGATCGGGGCCGGTGAAGCGGGCAAAGCCATGAAACGCATCAATGCCTTGCTTGGCGAAATGCTCCTCGCGCCTGCTCGGCACCGGATCAGTGAAGGTCCGTTTGAAGGCGATCAGATCTTTCCATTCGATGTGCAGGTCCCCGGACGCGCCGTGACCTCGCATGCGGCGCCCGAGATCAATAGCCTCGGCCCCGCTGACTAGCATCTTCTTGGGATCACAGCCGCGCAGGGCGCAGGTGCCGCCGAATGGGCGATGATCGATCATCGCCACCGAACGCCCCGCCTTGCGGACGCGGCCCGCGACAACCTGAGCCGCAGTTCCCGTGCCAATCACGATGAGATCATACGTATCCATGCGTTACCTCCGCGCAGGCTTTGGTGGTGGGAGCCCGCTTTGGATCGTCACGTCTAACCTTTGGAACGGAGGGATACCCAGCGTTTGTCGTGGCGGCGGTCAGCGCATTCACACCAGTTTTTGCGTCGTCGAACGTTACAATCGCAGTCTTGTCCTTGTAGGACACGGCGACATCGGTCACGCCCGGCACCGCTGCAAGGCTTGCTTTCACCGTGTGGGGACACGTCGCGCAGTACATGTTCTTCACCGCAAGGGTAACCCTCTTCTCGGCGCCCAACGCGGCGGAAGAGCCAAATAGGCAAATTGTGAATGCAGTGGAGATCAGCAGTTTGTGCATGGGGTACCTTCCATCATGAGTCGAGTAGCAGTGGCGCGACGAAATCGAAGCCAAGGGCAGCAACGACCAGGACTGTCGCCACGACGAGCACGGCCTTGACCAGCCGATTCGGTAAAGGGCGGGCGCAGGCTTCGCCCTCGACGCAGACACGTTTCGAGGCGCGGTGAACGAGCCAATAGCCGGTCCCGAGAAACGCCGTTGTCGCCGCGAGGAAATACGGTTGATAGGGGGCAAGCTGGGTGAAATTCCCGATCCAGGCACCGCTGATCCCGAGACTGAACAGAACCACCGGCAGGATGCAGCATGACGAAGCGGCGAGCGCGCCCAGCAGCCCGCCCGCAGCCATCAGCGTCGTTCCGCGTTCCGAACTGCTGACGATAGGATCTTGCTTGATTGTCATGACGATGAGGCTACATCCTGTAGTGACTACAGGATCAAGGAGTTTTCCATGGGTGCGATCACGGCTGCGCGAGCGGATGCGCTGACGATCGGCAAGCTGTCGCAGCTTACCGGCGTGAACATCGAGACCATTCGCTATTATGAAAAAATCAAGGTGCTGCCCGTCCCCTCGCGCGCTGAGAACGGGCGTCGCTTGTACGGTCCGACGGAACGGCGCATCCTTGCGTTCGTGCGGCGCTCGCGCGAGTTGGGATTTTCGCTGGATGAGGTACGCGCTTTGCTGCGGCTCGGCGGTCCTGAGAAGGCCTCTTGCCGCGAAGTCCGGGAAATTGCCGCGCACCACCTCGATGACATTCGCGCCAAGATCAATGACCTCCGCAAGCTCGAGCACTTGCTGGCGAGAACTATCGCCCAATGCACCGGCACCACCGCGCCGGAGTGCCCGGTGTTGGATATCCTCAACATCCAGCGCTCCGACTCCAGCCAGGCATTTTAGCTGGTGCCCCGAGGCGATCGAAAGACTTGGCCGGGCCTCGAGGGGGCCGCGCCCTGAACCGTGAGATGAACGGAGCTTTCGTTTTTGCGAACCTACCAAGGCTGGCCCGTGGTGCTCCCCGTCGGGATAGCGAGAGACTCTCACCGCCGCTGCCTCCGAGCTGCGCGAGCTCCGCGCGGCCACATCGTTGGGGTGGATCCCTCTGAACTGATGGTGAGATTGAGGATAGCGCGAACCAACGTGCTCTTGTGCTGGCGACGAAGCGGTAGGTGAACGATCAGACCGCCGCGATCGTGGCCAGGCGTGCGATCACTTGGTCGATCTCGTCGACTGCAGGGCGCCTTCCTAAGCTGAAGCGGATCGCCCCCATTCCGGTCCTCTCGGGCACGCGCATGGCCGCGAGAACTGGTGAGAGCTCGATCTGCCCCGAATGGCACGCCGAACCTGTCGACGCCGCGACATCGCGTAGCTGGGCTAGGATGTCCGCGCCTATTCTGCCGACGAACGACACGTTGAGGGTATTGGGCAAGAGATGCGTGGGATGTCCGTTGAGCGCGGCGCCTTCACCGAACCTGTCTTGCAGCGCCTGCCAGAGGCGATCGCGCAGGGTCTGAATGCGGCTCAAGGGCGCGAGGTCGGCGGCCATCGCACAAGCCCCTCCCAGCCCCACTGCGAGCAAAGCGCTCTCGGTGCCGGCACGCCGGCCAAATTCGTGGCCGGCGCCGTGGATCACCGGCTCGACCTCGATGCCTCGCCTGAGATAAAGCGCGCCGACGCCCTTCGGGGCGCAGAGCTTGTGACCGGCCATCGTCAGCACATCAACGCCGAGCTCGTCCACCTGGGTCGGGATCTTTCCGACCGATTGGGCTGCATCGGTGTGAAAACGGATTCCGTGCTGCCGCGCGATCGCCCCGATTTCCGCGATCGGCTGGATGGTTCCGACTTCGTTGTTGGCATGCATGATGCTGATCAGGGCCGCCTGCGGAGTGATCGCGCGGCGGACGTCCTCAGGATCGACCCGGCCTGTCCCGTCCACCCGGATGTGGGCGACCGAACCGCCGAGCCGTTCGAGAAACCGGCACGGCGCGAGAATCGCGGGATGTTCGACGGCCGAGGTGATGATGTGCGCAGCGCGGCGGTTCGGCGCGAAGAACGTGCCCTTGATGGCCAGATTGTTTGCTTCGCTGCCGCCACTGGTAAATACGATCTCATCAGGTGAGGCACCGAGCAGCGCGGCGACCTGGCTGCGCGCCCGATCCAAACCGGCCTTCGCCGGCGCGCTGGCCCAATGGCCGCTGGACGGATTGCCGAACGCGGCGTCCAGGAAGGGGCGCATCGCCTCCGCCACGGAAGGATCGATCGGCGTGCTCGCGTTGTAGTCGAGATAGATCAGCCGAATCGTCGCAGTCATTTGCTTTGCTCGCTGTGGTCAAGCTGCAGCCAGGGAAGTTGCTCGTTGGCAAAAAAATGCTTCCCCGGTTGGAGCTCCGCCGCCCGATCGAAGGCGCCGACGTGATAGTGCGTCTCCGTCGGAAAATGCACGGTAGCGCAGGTCAGCGTCGAGCCGCAGCGGGCACAGAAGCCGCGCGTCGTTCCCGGCGATGATTTGAACGTCGTGATGGTGCCCTCGGTGACCGTGACAGCGTCGTTCTCGAACCCGACGAACACGCTGACGGGGGCGCCGGAATGGCGGCGGCAGCTATCGCAGTGACACCAGAAGACTCCCTTCGGCCGACCTCGCGCCTCGACGCCCACCGCCCCACAAAGGGAGCGGCCTGAAAAGGTCTCGATCATTGTCGTGCTCCGGGCTTACTCTCCATGGCGACGAACACTATCGCCCCGGAGAGGAAAGTAAGTGCGCCGATCGCTCCGATCGCCCAGGCCATGCCGAACAGGTCGGCGATGATGCCGGCCGACAGCGCCCCTATCGCGTAACCGAGGTCGCGCCAGAAGCGGTAGACGCTGAGCGAGCGTGCGCGCCAGCTTGGATGCGAAGCGTCGGACACCGCAGCGATCAGGCTCGGATACACCAAGGCCGTGCCAAGCCCTAGAAGCAGGCTGCCGACCAGCCACCCTTCGAAATGACTTGTCGCGGCGGTCAGGAATAGACCCGCGGCCTGCACCCACATGCCGGCCACGATCAAGCCCTTGCGGCCCCAGCGATCGGAAAGAGGGCCCGTGGCGATCTGCAGGATGCCCCAGGTGACCGGATAGACGGCCTTCAGTATGCCGATCCGATCGACGTGGAGGCCAAACGAAGCGAAGAACAGCGGAAAGATTCCCCAGCTCATCCCATCATTCAGATTGTTGACGAGCCCAGCCTGGGACGCGGCGAACAGATTGCGATCTCGGAACGACGTGAGGACGAATATCTCCCTGAAGCTGATCGGAGACGCTTGATGCGCATGCGCCGCGGTCTCCAGCCGGACGTGCTCACGTGTATCGCGCACCAGCAGGATCGAGAGCGCTGCGCCGAAGACGGCGTAGGCTACCCCGAGGTAGATCGGCGCCGGCCGCAGTCCATACTTCGAGGCAAGATACCCGGTGAGGAAGGCGGTCACGCCGACCGCGAGATAGCCTGCGAACTCGTTCAGGCCGACGGCAAGCCCGCGCGACTTCGGGCCGACGAGATCGATTTTCATGATCACCGTCATAGACCACGCCAAACCCTGGTTGATGCCGAGAAGGGCGTTTGCTGCGATGACCCATCCCCAGCTTGGCGCCCACATGATCATGAGCGGCACCGGCAGCCCGACGAGCCAGCCGAGGATCAGAACACGTTTGCGTCCCCATGCGTCGGCGAGCTGGCCAGAGACCAGGTTGGCGCACGCCTTCACGATTCCGAAGCTTACGATGAAAGAAACAACGAGCGTCGTCGAACTGATCTTGAACTCCTCGGAGCCGATCAGCGGCACGACCGTCCTCTCGATTCCGACCATCCCGCCGACGAAGGCGTTGATCAGGACGAGCAAGGCAAATTGCGGCCAGTTCTCTTTCAGCCCTAATCGGACAGACGAGGCAGTCTGTGGACCGGTTACAGCCTCGGTCATGAGATCAGGCCGCAGCCGCCGCAGTGCCTGAATTTTCCGCCCTGATCTTCGCGGCTCCCGGTGGCGCCGGCGGAATCTCGGCGACCATGAACCGGACAAACTCGGCTTCGTCCTCGATCATGAACGCCTGATTGTGTCGCTTCTCGAAGCCGATCGCGGACGATGGCTTGCCACTCAGGCGGCGACCGCAGACCGAGCCCGCATACGCGCCCGGCAACACCTCGACGTAGTCAGGAAGTTCCTTCAGCCTTCGCACGCTCTTGAACAATTGCCTCGCGCCTTCCTCCGCGCTCGCCGCAAGTTCGGTGCGGCCGAGATCGCCGACCATGAGCGTGTGTCCGGTGAAGACGAACCAGGGCTCGTTGGCGCGGGTTCGGTCCGTCACAAGGATGCAGATGTGCTCGGGTGTGTGACCCGGCGTGTGCATCACCGTCGCCGACACATTGCCGAGCGGAAGAACCTCCCCGTCGTTCACCGCCTTGTACGGAAACGATACGCCAGCCTCCGCCGAGAGCACGTATTCGGCTCCCCCTGCGGCCGCGAGCGCGCGCCCCGCCGACAGGTGATCGGCATGGACATGGGTGTCGATGACGTAGTTTATCCGCATGCCGGCATTGTGGGCGGCCTGGAGGTAGGGCTGAATATCGCCGACCGGGTCGACGACCGCCCCGGTGGCTTTGCCGCCGCAGCCGAAAAGGTAGGAAATACCGACTGGATCGCTATGCAAGAACTGGCGGAGAATCATGGACTTGCACTCCCTAGTGAGAAACGCTAGATACATTCAATCGATCTGCTGAATGATATATTGAGGGAGCGCCGTGTCAAGCTCGGGACCGAAACAGGCGATCTATGAAAACCTTGCCCAGGTAGCGCAGGCGCTTGGCCATGCTCACCGGCTTGAGCTCTTGGAGCACCTTGCGCAGGGGATCCGCACCGTCGAGGAACTGTCGGCTCGGGCACATCTGACCTTCGCGAATACGTCGCGGCACCTGCAGATCCTGAGGCGCGCGCGTCTCGTCGAGACCGAGCGTCGCGGCAAACACATTCTCTATCGTCTCGCCGGCGATGCCGAAGTGGTCACGCTGCTCAAAGCGCTGGGGCGCGTCGGTGAACGGAATGTTGCCGAGATCGGTCGTGTTGTGACCGATTACTTCCAGGCCCGAGATTCGCTCGAGCCTGTCTCGCGTGACGACCTGGTCGCGCGATTGCGGGACGACCTGGTTACGTTGCTCGACGTGCGGCCCGAGGATGAGTTCGCACTTGGCCATCTACCGGGGGCGCTCAACATTCCACTGGCCGAACTAGAAAGACGTTTGGGCGAGTTGCCGAAAGGCCGTGAAGTGATTGCCTACTGTCGCGGGCCCTATTGTGTGCTTTCGTTCGAGGCCGTGGCGGCGCTGAGGGCGCGCGGTTATCGCATTCGCCGTCTTGAGGACGGCTACCCGGAGTGGAGGGCCGCAGGCCTGCCGATCGAATCCGCGGCTTGAGACAACTCGTCAGGTGCATCATGGATGATAAGCCTCATCGCGCGGAACCCGCGTGGCCGATCGTCGGCATCAAGGATCACAAGGCGCCCTCGGTGTTCCGGCCTGAATCCCTGTTGAGGGAGGCGCGCAGGCAGAGACACTTGCCGCTCGTCGCTGTGCCCGAAATCTGCGTGCTCGATCCGGACGGTGACGTCGTCCGCCACCTCAAGCGGACCGGCGCTGGCCGGATCCACGAAGGTTGGGCATGCTATCACACCGAGCTTCTTGCCTTCGATCTCGACGGCATCGGCGAGGTCGGGATCGTCGGCTGCGCGGTCGGGGCACCCTTCGCCGTCCTGGTCGCAGAACAGCTGTTCGCGTCAGGCTGCCGGCTGCTCGTCAGCGTCACCTCGGCGGGCCAGATCAATCCCATCGGACCGACACCCTATTTCGTCCTGATCGACCGCGCGCTCCGCGACGAGGGGACGAGTTATCACTATCTGCCTGGCTCGGCTTTCGCCGCGGCACCCGACGTGTCGCTTCTGGATCGCGTCGAGCGGGCTGGCCGGTCGCTGCCGGAGAAACTGCATCGCGGCTCGACCTGGACGACGGATGCCCCCTATCGCGAGACCGAGGCGGCGATCGCACGAGCGCGCGATCTGGGTACGCTCGCCGTGGAGATGGAGGCCGCGGCCCTCTACGCTTTCGGCGCGACGAGCGGCAATTCGATCGTCTGCTTCGCTCACGTCACGAACTCGATGGCGCAGACCGAGGGCGACTTCGAGAAGGGCGACGCGGACGGCGCCAAGGCCACGCTCGCCGTCGTTGCCGCTGCGGCGCTGGGGTGGCGAAGTTTTGGGTCATGACCACGTTGTGATCCGTGGACGAAAGTTTGGCCACATCTCCATTTGACGTAATCATCAGTCTACGCTAATCATTAGGTATGACTAATGTCACTGAGAATCGGACGTCGGCCACCCATGGCTAAAGACAGCGTGCAATTGGCCGCTTTGGGCGATTCCACTCGCAGACGAATTTTCGAGCTGGTGGGCGCGCGGCCTCGCACTGTCGTTGAACTCACTCGAGAGCTGACGGTCTCGCAGTCAGCCGTCTCCCAGCATCTGAAGGTGCTGCGCGAATCTCGTTTGGTTCGTGCCGAGCCAAAGGGTGCCAGCAACATTTATCACATCGATCCAGCGGGGATCGGCCAGATGCGCGCCTGGCTTGACCGGTTCTGGAGCAGCACACTGGCAGCCTGCAAAGTGGCCGTCGAAAAATCAGTGGAGGACCAATGAGTAAACGTGTACCGGCCGCGCCCGTCAAACAATCTGTCGTGGTCGAGGCGCCCATCGAGCGTGCGTTCAAGGTCTTCACGGAAGATTTCGGCAGCTTCAAGCCACGCGAGCACAATCTGCTCTCCGTCCCCATCGCAGAGACCGTGTTCGAGCCCCGGGTCGGAGGGCACGTTTATGATCGAGGTGTCGGTGGCAGCGAATGCCGCTGGGCACGTGTATTGGCTTTTGAGCCGCCGAATCGCGTCCTTCTAAGCTGGGACATCAGCCCCCGCAAATCGAAAACGATCCCGACAAGACCAGTGAATGGGAGGTACGATTCATTGTCGAGTCGCCAAGCCGGACTCGGTTGGAACTTGATCACCGTCACCTTGAACGCCATGGCGAGGGTTGGGAAGGCGTGCGTGATGGAGTGGAGGGCGATCAGGGCTGGCCGCTCTATCTGAAACGGTTCGCCGAGCGGATTGCCCGCAAGGAATAATACTCGCGCATTTCGTGCGACGTGATCCCAAATTGTGGAGGTCCGTATGGCAGCCTACTCGCTGAGCATTGTGGGAGTGCTCGTCCTTTGCTTCCTGTCAATTTTGCTGGCGGTTCAGGATCGTCCAAAGGCAGGGCCAGGGCGCTCTCCGGCCCTGTCTTTCCCACGGAAGGCCATGTTGATCTACATGCACCCCGACCTCATCCAGCTGGTCAAGGATACGGCGCACGACAACGATCAGAAGGCATGGCAACTTATAGACAACGCCGTCGCGCGGGCGTTGAAGTGGAAGAAGGCGTGATCCCATGCCGCGGTCTCGTATCCGGCCTTATGCCGAGGTTGCTGGCTTTTTTTCCGTCGGGGTGAACCGGACTGATACCTTTTCGATAAGATGAGGATCGAGATCGGGGGCAGACACGAACACCGGCACCTCCGGATTCGGTCTGTTCTTGTCGTGCTTATTGTTCGCGATCCAATCCTCGCGCCGTGGAACGCGTTCAAGCCCCACGACGTACATGTCGAAGCCGTCCTCGGTCAGTCGGAAGCGTAGGAAATTGTTGTAGGCTCCGATTCGGAGTGAACTGAAGGCGTCGTTGCGGTTCATCCTGAGCAACAGACACGTGATCAGCATATTCAGCCCGAACAGTGTGCTCCCGACGAAGAAGCCGACGGGCACCATCTCTATGGCTAAGAGGCCGAACCATTTCCAGACCTCCCACCATTCGCCGCTCCATGCGAAATGCGCGTTGTTGAACGCAATCGCGTAGCGTGCCGCGTAGATCAAAACTAGGACGTGGGCGGCCGCGTGTACGGCGGCTGAACTCCAGATCTTGAATTTCTTGGAGACTTCTTGCTTGAACGTGTAACCGATCAAGGATGCGCCGAAGATGGCGGCGATCAGTACGTAGACATCCGGTTGGTCTCGCAGCGATATTAGCACCGCGAACAGGAAGTAGATCCCGCCCATCAATAGGGAGAAATCCCAGTTTGTGAAAGCAAAGAACGCGTTGCGTAGCGTGAGCCACCTGCTCGTCAAGAACGATGGGTATGCTGCAGCCGTCGTCTTTTCCGGATGCTTTGGATCCGGCATGGTGCCAAGTTTCAGGCCCTCGCGGTGGTTGACGAAGATTACCGAGACGTCTTGCTCGAGTTGGTGCGTCGGATGCAGGAAGGCGCCCCCGCCGCCCGAGGTGACGTACTGACGGTTGTCCTTGCCGACGTAGCGGCTGTAGTGGTGCGTGTCGCCCGACAGCAGCACTGGGATGGTGTGACCGCGTCCGGCGTTCATCGCTATGCCGGCGGCATACTCCATGATTTCCCAGGAATTTCGATTTGTGTCCATGTACAGCCAGCCTGGCTCGGCACTGCACAGGATGATTTTGGAGTTTTCGGGCATGTGCGCCGCGATGTGCTTGAAATAGTCGAACTGCGGCTGATCCATGTTGTCGGCAAGCTGCACGTCCGTCGCCCACAGCCACCATGTCTCGGTCAGGCGAACAGCGAAGTAGCTGCGACGCTGGTAGGAACGCCAGGCGCCGACGTGCCATGGCTTCTCCCGAGTGAAGAGCGCGAGGAAAAGCACCAGCCCGTCGTACCAATCGTGGTTGCCGGGAATGGCGAGCAGGGGTCTACCCGCGTCATTCTTCTTGTCGGAGTCGGGAGCCGCCCAAGCATAGGGCTGCCAAAGCTGGTTAATATAGGCCTGCCGGGTAGCCTTGGGATACACTTCATCGCCGCCCATGACGAGCGCTTGGCCGCGCGGAAGCCTGTCGTCGCCGACCTTCAACTCGCTGCGCGCGAGCAGGCTCGCCACCGCATAGGTGCTGTCAAAGCCGTCGCCCAGATCGGAGACCCAATCGAACCAGACGCCGCCTTTCTCGTCGGGCTTAAGGCGCGACCGGAATTCCTCTGCCCGGCTCGCATGCTCTTCGGGCGGTACGGTGTCGAGTGCCGCGATCATTAGTCGTCTGTCCGCGTACTGCCCGAACATCGACGACACGATCACGTTGTTCAACAACTGCAGCAACAACACCGGATCGAACCAGTGCGCCATGCGGGGATAGGTCTTTGTATCGTTGAGCAGATCGTCAGCCATTTTCGTGCCCCGATGAATTGAAATCGCCAACCATTCAGCCAACGGCCGCTCGAAGGTTTAGAACTCGAATCGCTCCACATAAGGTTGCAACATATAACTTCCGCCGCGCAACCGGTGGCATGGGCTTTCCCCCGGCCGTGAAACGCAGATTTAGCGACTTCAGGGCTCGACCGTTGGTTCCCGATATGTTCTACGACGCCTGTCGCTGTTGCTCGAAAACTGAATGGGCGCTTTCAGTCGACGACTGCGATGACGACGAAAGCAGAGGAGAATGGTCATGATGGCGACTGGATCAGTCGATGATCATCGAAGGTTGATAGCTCTTGTTGCCGCGCCGATCGAAATCGTATTCGTGGACGACGCACGGAGCGATCGCCTGGTGCTGCTGGCCCAGATAGAACAACAGTGCGTTCGGCGCCGCCGCAAAGACATGAGCGAGGGCGTCGATGTCGTTTCCCTTGAGCGAACGGAGATGGTTCGCCAAGGATTCGGCGAGCGCCGCCGCGTGTCCACCACCCAGCACGCCGCGCTGACCGGGACCTAGAGCGAAGACGACCAGCCTGCCGACGTTCGGCAGGGATGCCTCGCAGTAGGCCCGCGCCGCGGCTTCCGCGGACTGCGCGACGCTGATGGCGATCGCGATCTCCGGCCCGTCGCCGAGCCTGTGTTCCGTGATCTGGAAGTCGGGCGCACCGCTTTCCGATCCATCGTCGGCGCGCCACACGCGGGACCCGACCCGGCCCTTCTGCACCAGTTCGACCGACACGCCGGACTTCACGTCCAGCACCGCGCCGGCGATGAAGGCGACCGATGCATGGGCGTCGAGGATCAGACGCAGCATCGGACTCCGCACGACCTTCTGGCGCAGGAAGCTTTCGACGCGTGGGCGGATGTCGCGCTGCCAGTCGAGATCGTCACGAAGATATCGCTGTCGGAACGAGTCGGTCAGCACCAGCGTATGCTCCGGCAAGGCGCCCACGATGTCCGACGCGGGCCCGAGGAACGACCGGATGGCGACGGGCAGGTGGGGATCGGCCGCCGCGGCGGCCGCCTCGGCGAGGATCGATTCGTCCCTGCACAACTGTCTGAACGTCTCGCGCGTGAACGAGTTGAGGCCGCGCTTCTTGAGCGCGCGGGCGAGCTCGTCGAGGCGGAAGTCGGAGCTGGTCGGCATGGTCGTGATGACGCCGACCGTCCTGGCGCGCAGAACGATCGAGTCCTTGAGTTCTTCGAGCGAACGATGCCCGTCGAATATGCGGAAGCCGGCGAGCACCCCGCGCAGGGCTTCGTTGTCGAGAAGTCCGAGGTGCTCGCGCCAAAGCTTGCGGACTGCGCCCATCCTGCTGCCGTCGGTCTTGGTGCCGTCGAACAACTTCTCGACCAGCAGCGACCGGTCGTTGCCGGAAACGAGATCGGCGAGCGGGTCGCCGTCCTTGATGCGGTAGGTGGTGAGGAAGGAAAAGCAGGCGCCGGGTCCGGCCTTCTTCCGCGCCTCTTCGAGACGCTGGAGGATGGAGAACGACTTGGCGCCGATGAAGGCGGGATCGACGAGATCGGCGTAGCCGAAGCGGCCACCGTACTCGACGTGCCATTTCACCTGATGGTAGTCCGCGGTGACGCGTTCGGGCCCCGACCGGACCACGGCGGGATCGTAGCGCACGACGACATCGTCGAAGGCCTTGGGGCCGTCGGCTTCGAAAGCCACTTCCACGATGCACGACGTGCCGTCGTCTAGCAGGTTGAGCGCGTTCTCCCAGAACACGCGGGCCTGGTAGTTGTCGCCGTGCCATCTCGGCAGGACCGCGTCAGCCATGTTTTTCTCCTGCCGGCAGGTTGCGCTTCACTATTCGGGTCAAGAGATCGGAAACTTCGGCCCGAACAGAGCGCGCCAGGCCTTCAGCGAGTCGCCCTGGCGCCCCTTGCGGGCCAGATCGATCGCGAATGCGGCCTCCTGCTCGGCCGCCAGCAGCAGGCCGCGGGCGCGCTCCTTGCGCGCCCGGTCCATGCCGTCGCTGATCGGAGGTCCGAGCCCTGCGGGATCAAGCCAGGTGTCGAAGATCCGGTCGCCGAGCGTGGCGAAGAAGCCCTGGATCTCCCGGTCGAAGCTGCCGCCGAAGCCACCGTAAAGGATCTCGAGCGCCATGACCTCGATCAGGAAGGACGGCTTGATCGGCTTCTCGCCGTGCTTGGGATTGTTGTTCCAGTATTTGACCATGCGGACGAGGCCCTTCCATTCGCTGGAATAGGCCTGATGGGCAGCCGTCGCCTTCTCGGCATGCGTCTTCGGGTTGGTCTTGATCCACTTGCCGAGATCCTTGTCGGGGATTTCGTAGTCGGCGCCGGCGACGAAGGCGGGCACGGCGTCGACGCTCATGATGCGGTAGTCGGTGTTGTCCTCGGCGTCGACCTGCACGCCGAAGTCGACGTTGATCGAGCGCCCCTGCTTCTTGACGGCCTTCTCGCCGTACTTGTCGACGAGCGCGTCGTGGAAGTCGCCCAGCACGACCGACGGCGCCTCGGAGCGGTAGTCGCGCTTGTTCGGGTTCATCACGAAGAAGATGTCGACGTCCTTGAGCGGCTTGGTCTTGGTCCACCGCGCGTAGGAGCCGGTCAGGAAGTCGCTGTAGATGGAGAATTTGGTGTCGAGGTACTCGCGCACTTCCTGCTCGCGCGACCGCGCGTTGTCCTGCTCGCGCTGGTTCAGCTCGAGCTTGCTCTTGAACTTGCGGAAGGCTTCGTTGGTGGTCAGCATCAGGGTCTCCTCAGATAGGATGTGCTGGCGCTGAGGCTGCCGTGGCCGATGGTGGTGCCGAGGCTGTGCCGCACCATGCCCACCGTGGAGCGCGCCGCGATCTTGCTCCAGCCGGCGATGTCGTGGCGCCCCGGCTTCGTGTTCAGACGCAGGTCGTACTTCGCTTCGCTCGGCGCTAGACCGGCCTTGCGGATCGCGTATTTCAACTGGTCGGTGTCGGTCCAGAAGCTGCCGTCGCCGCCCGCCCAGCTGTAGGAGATCTCGATATTCCATTGGAAGAGAAGCTGGCAGGAGCGCTGGTGGTAGATGTCGAGCTTGACGCATTCGAGATCGCCCGAGCGTAGCCACCCGTCGATGCCACGCATGTGCAGGTCCCAATCCTTTACGAACTCGCCGGGGTCGAGCCCGCTGAGACGGATGATGTCCTTCAGGCTCTTGAGGATGTTCTCGGCCACGTAAGTGACCGAATGCGTGTGAGAGTAGACGTTTACGGCCACGGCGGTCATGGTTCGCGCAATCCTTTCAGGTCGGGGACGAGCGAGAGCCGGGCCGCCGCCGCGGCCGGCTCGTCCTGGTCGGCGGCGACCGGCGCGTCGGGTTCGCGCGCCGTGATTCTGGTTCCGTGCTTCTTCAGCGCCCGCTGCACCCAGTCGAGCTCGTCGGCGTCGCAGGGCAGCGAGACGGCCCAATCGCCCTTCAAGGCGTCGTAACCGAGCGCGGCTTCGTTGGCGTCCGAACCGTCGACCGCGTCGTCGTCGAAGAGGCAATAGACGCGGGTGCGCGGGCCGTCGCAGGTTGCCACGATGGCATGGTCCTTCGGCGAGCGGTCCGAGATGATGCTGGCCGCGATGCCGGCGACCGACGTCAGCTCCTTGCGGGCGGGATGCGTGGCGCCGGGCGCGAGCACGTCCACGATCGCGCTCCAGGTCGAGAGGGCATCGCGGGCGGGGGTGGCGGCGAAGGTGCGGCGGTAGACGGTGCTCATGGTCAGCGCTCCGCCGCCGAACGAGCGGCCTTCGCGGCCTTCGCCGCGGCGAGGATCTGCGCGAGAGTGACCTTCTCCGGACGCACCGCTGTCTCCGGATCACTCGCGAGCGCGCTCGCGACCATTTTGCGGATCGCGCGGCCGTCGAGCCCAACGCAGGCGGCGGCGCAGTCCGCGAAACCGGCCGCGTTCGCGAGCCTGGCGACGGCGGGATAGGTCGCGCCGAGCCCGGTCAGGCAGTCTTTCAGGATCTGCGCGCAGGCTTCCTTGGCGGGAAGCGGGATCTCGACGATGAGGTCACAGCGCGAGGTGAACGCGCTGTCGACCGCGCGGGGGAAGTTGCTGGTCGCGACGAACAGGAGGTTCGGGTAGTGCTCCGCCAGTGCGTCCAGTTGGACCAAAACCGCGTCGGTGGCGCGATGCACGTCCACCGGATTGGCGTCCATGCTCAGCTTCGCGCGATCCACGGCGAGCGTCTCGACCTCGTCGAGCAGGACCACCACCGGACCGCCGGCGGCCGCTTCGGCGATCGCTTGGCCGAACAGTTCGGTAACCGCACGCTGGCTCTTGCCGAGGGAAGAGCTTGCGAGCTGATGCGGCTCGACCTCCATCAGGCGGAACTTGCCGCCCGGGAAAGCCTTGGCGATTTGGTTGGCAAGGCCGCGGGCCAGCGACGTCTTGCCGGTGCCGGGTGGTCCCACCAGCAGGATGACGCCGTGGAGCGGGAGCACGGTCCGCGAGACCTTCTCACGGACCGTGAAGTTCAAGATGCCCTGGGCCTCGAGCTTGTCCTTGATCGCGCGGTCGATGACGATCGAGCTCCAGAGGGCGCCGAGCTGGTCGTTCGGCAGGGACAGGATCCGCTGAATGCCTTTCGGCAAATCGATCTCCGCGGAAAGAGCTTTGAGTTGCGCCGTCACGTTCACCTCCTGGGGGTGCATTCGACCTCTCTGCGCTTGCATTCCCCACATGAGGCTGTAAAGCTGGTGTCCAGTCAGACAACGCCCGGGCTCATAAAGACGCCCAGGCCGCGCAGCGGGGCAAGGGCGTGTTGTCCAGCCAGACAACAGGCCGAATGTGGCGGAATTTTGTTGAGAGGGCGAATGCCGGGGACGGCGCTTGGGACCTGGTTGAAGGACCTGCGGGAACGCCGCAGCATGAGCTTGCGGGAAGTCGCTGACCGCAGCCGCGTCGACCACGCCTACATCTACCGCCTCGAGACCGGAACGAAGGAGGCCCCTTCCAAGGAGGTGGTGGACAAGCTGATATCGGCGCTCGCGCCCCCCAAGCGCGACGCGGAGATACTTCGCTTCCTCGTCGACCACACCAACCTCGACGTCAAGCTTGTGGAGTTCGTTCGAGGCGATCCAAGCATCACCTTTGATCAGTTCCACATGCTGACAACGGTCGTTAACCGCGGCGCGCGCCCCGATTATGCGACCTCCCTCGCCCGCATCCGCAAATTCATGACATAGGGGATACCATGATCGATGAGCTCGGCATCGCTATGAAGGCGCGTGAGTTCATCGGACGTTGCGGACCCTTGGCATTGCCGGTTTCGGTCGATGCCTACGCCTCCCAGATCGGCGGGGAAGTGCTCAAGGAGGCGCTTGAAGAGAACGAGGACGCTTGGTCCTTCCGAGACAGCGCGGGCAAGTACCGGATCTGCGTAAATTGCGCGCATAACGCGCGGCGGCAACGGTTCAGCGTCTGCCATGAGGTCGCCCACGTCGTTCTTGAAATCGCCTCCGACCATGCGACGCCGAGCTGGAGCTATTCGCGCCGCCCCCCAGGCGAGATCGCTTGCGACGTTTTCGCGGCCGAGTTGCTGCTGCCCCATAAACTGTTTAAGCCCCGCGTCGACAGTGCCGACATGGCGCTCGCGGCTATTGGAAGTCTCGCGGACGAATTCGACGCGTCCCTGATTTCCACTGGCTCGCGCTTCGCGACCTTTTCCCGCGAACTGTGCGCGTTCGTTGTCTCCGAGGGAGGCAAGGTCCGGTACAGCGCCCGGTCGGCGCGTCTTCGCGAAGCGAAAGGTTGGATCAGGCCGGGTTCGTCTCTGCCGACGGACTCCTACAGCGCGCGCGTTCGCTCAGGTGAAACGCCGTCAGGGGTCGAGGACGCAGAGCCGGATTCGTGGTTCGAAGACTGGTCGCGCGACGCAGCGCTCTTCGAGGATGCACTCCACTTGGGGCAGTGGGACCAGACGCTGACGCTGCTGTGGTTTGACGACGATCAGATGGCGGCGCCCGCCCCCGAACGGAAACAATGGGACGAAGACTCCTATAGGTTGCGCGAGCTTGACGGGGTGCTTCCGTGGCCCAGCGGCAAGAAGCGCAGGTAGGCCACTTAGTGCGCCATCGGTGCCACCTCGTCCCGCCATCGAGCGGTTTGCGGGCTCACTATGCTTCCGCCTGCGGGCGAAGCCGCATTTTCCAACTCGAAAATATCGCAGAGATTCAAGCATACGGAATTGCGCTCTGCGGACATACTATGGGTCGGGTTTCACGAGATCCTCACTCGAAAGTTCCTCGTTGGTTTCAACGCCGATCTTGACGTACCTTGTTGGAGAGCTTGCTGAATGCGGGAGCGGCTGATCTCTCCTAATCGTCGCCTGGAGATACAATGACCGCTCTACCTCCTCTGCCGCTCAGCCCGTAGACGGCCGCTCTCGTTCCGCGGTACCCCGGTTACTGACTACCTCTCGTAGGCCAGACTTAATCGAACCCGCGTCGAGGTTGAGGCCGAGTGGCTACTTACTCTCCCCGAATGTTCGCTGTTCGGCGCAAAGGCGTCGGCGCAGCGGAAAAGGCACGGCTGCGCGAACTGCACACGGACTTCGGCCAAGGCGAGATCGATCGGCTCGCCGAACCGAAGCGACCACACGCCACGACGTCAAGGCCGTCGAACACCTCGTCCGCGATCGGCTCAAGTAGCTAGGCCTTGGAGCTATCGGCGAACTGACTGTGCACGGGCGACGACATCAACTCCGCTGCCTATGCTCTCACCGCGAAGCGCGCGGTGACGCGCGTCTGGCCGCCCAAGCTCCAGCGCCGTCATCGGCTCGCTGACGGCGCCGGCCGCGTCGCACCGCGACACCCCAACGCTCGCCCGTCCCCACGGGCAGCCCGCGACGCCTACCACGATGGGCAAGGAGATCGGGGTGTTCGCGTGGCGGCTGCAACGCATCGCCAGCAGATCAAGACGTCGGACTACGTCGCGAAGTTTTCTGGCGCCACCGGCACGTGGTCGGCGCACCTGCCGCCGCGCCGGACGTGGACTGGCTGGCCCTCTGCCGCACGTTCGTCGAATCCCTCGGGCTCGGTTTCAACCATCTCGCCACCCGAATCGAGCCGCACGATTGCCGGGTGGAACTTTACGGCCGCGTTAGACACGCCGGCGGCGTTCCGCATAATCTCGTCACCGACGCGTGGACCTACATCTCCCTGAGCTACTTCGCGCAGACTCCCATCCCCGGCGCGACTGGATCGTCCACGATGCCGCACAAGATTAACCCCATGCGCTTCGAGAAGGCGGAGGCGAATCTCGAGATTTCGGGCGGGCTGTTCGGCACGCTCGCGCAGACGCTGGTCACCTCGCGCCTCCGGCGCGATCTCACCGGCTCCTCGACCCAGCGCAATATCGACGTCGCGTTCGCACACTCGCTGCCCGCCCTAGATAATCTGCAGCGCGGGCTCGGCGAGATCTTCGCGGAGGACGTGCTCGCTGCCGAGCTCGAGGCGAATTGGGAGGTGCTCGCGGAGGCGATTCAGACGGTCGTCCGCGCTGAGATCGTTGTCAGTCGCTCGCGCATCGCCGACCCTTACGCCCTGCTGAGGGACCTGACCCGCGGTCGCCGAGTAGGCGCGGCCGAGTTGCCTGAATTCCTGCGCGGTCTCGACATCGGGGACGACGCGAACGCTCGCCTCCTGACTTTCACGCCCGCGACCTACACCGGATTGGCGTCCGCCATCGCCGACGAGTTCGGTTGCACCTAGCCCGAGCCCCTAGCGCAGCCCGATCTGGCCTGGCGGCTTGCCGGTCGCCTCCCACGGCTCAATGTCTGCGGCGTCGGCCTTTCGTCCTCCGCGAACGATCCAAGGAGGACAGCGCCTGCTGAAGTAAATGCAACAATTCTGTTGCAAATGCAACATCAATAGGCGGTCTGTCGCCGTTCCCCAGACGATCCAAACCCTGCCCGATCAGCTTCGCGCTCGCATCCGTCACGGGACGTCCGGCCAGAGCTCTGGTGACCAGCGAGTGGCTCAAGTCGAGCCGACGCGCGAGTTCCCGCCTGCTCCAGTGAGGATGCTCGCCGGCGAACTCCTGCAGCCGCTGGACGGCGGAGTGATCGACCTTTCCTCGGGGCATAGACCGCATTCGAGAGGAGGGGAGAACGACTCCATTTGCGACATTTTCGTTTTATATGCAACAACGATTGCTATAGGCTGCGGACCGTGGCGCTGCGTTGCGCGCCGAATTATATTGATGGGGTCCGATGTCCTGGAAGAAGAGCGCGATGGTCGCAGTCAAGGTAGAAGTGGGACCGTCGATCATGCTCCATAGCGGCGCATGGTTCGATTTCGCCTCGCCGCACACCAGCGACTTCACGGCCGAGGACATCGCCCACGGACTCGCGCACATCTGCCGGTATTCCGGCCAATGCAGCCGGTTCTACTCGGTGGCGGAACACAGCCTGCTGGTGAGCGACGTCGCCGAAGGATTCGAATTCGAAGCGCTTCTGCACGACGCGGCCGAGGCCTTCATCGGCGACATCACGCGCCCGCTCAAGCAGATGCTTCCCGACTTCAAGCGGATCGAAGCCGCGGTCCAGGATGCCGTCCTGAAGCGGTTCGGCATCACGTCCCCTCTTCCTCCTCAGATAAAGGAAGCCGATCTGCGGGTGCTCGCGGCCGAGCAAAGGCAGATCATGCCGCCGGGGACGGACGGCTGGCTCGCCGGGCTGACCATACGGCCTGCACCGATCGTGGTCCGCCACCTCCAACCGGAAACCGCTAAGCGGATGTGGCTCGATCGGTTCGAGACCCTGCGGCGGGAGAGGATTGTCAAGGGACAATCCCAGGTCCGGTGAAAGGCGGTGATATTTCTCCGGAACGGCTGGAGCGAGCGGCCGTTTGCGCCTTTATGCCGAAGCTGGACGCGTAACAGGGGCCGGGTCGATGTCATTGCGTAAGGACGTTTCGTTGGACGAGCTCGCCCGCGTCGGGAACGTCGCGCAGTTCGTGAGCTTCTCTCCCGATGCGAACCGACCGCGTCAGGAATTCTGCCGCGTCGCCGGGTTCGACGCCAACCACAGGTTCCCGTCTTTGGCGGACGCGCTCCGCAGCCTGATCGAGCAAAGTCCCGACGGGACGATTAACCTCCGCAGCTTCACGCCAGACAGTCCGAGGAGCCGCGACTTCCACTACGGCCTGTCCGATCTGACGAAGGCGGAAGCGCTGGTCCGAAGCATGTCGGCCGAGGGTCTCTTCGTCATCGCGAACGAAACGGTCGACGTTTCCGATGGCGGCGTATCCGGCGTCATCCAGGGCGGCGTGGCCGAGTTCGCGCCCGACGATACGCCACGCTGCGTCGAAAAGGGCGGCACGTCATCGCTGCCGCTGGACTGGGCGCTCGCCCTGATCGAGACGGTGTACGGCATCCCGGTCGAAACGGTCGACGCCGGTCGCGGGCGACTCGAGTTCAGCATTCATCCCAAGCCGCGTGGCTGGCGACGGACCCACACCCTGATGTGGGAATACGAAGGATCGGACAGCGCGCCCGCCATGGCGGCCGTCAAATGGCCGAACCGCTTCAGCCGATTGATCGGCGACAAGACGTTCGGTCTGTTGATCGCCCACGCCATGGGCCTGCCCGTTCCCCGGACGACCTGCATTTCGCGGCGCATCGCACCGTTCACGTTCGGCGAAGCGACCTCGTCGAAGGAAGTGTGGACCCGTACGTGCCCGCGCGAGCAGGAACCCGGCAGATTCACCACCATCAAGGGCTGGCTCGATCCGTTCCGCCTGCTCAACGCGGAGGACCCGAGCGGCGAAGCGATCTCGGCGGTTCTCTCTCAGGCCGCAGTCCCTGCTACTTTCGCCGGCGCCGCCATCACGGATGCGCGGGGTGAAGTCGTCGTCGAAGGCGCCGCCGGCGAAGGCGATCGCTTCATGCTCGGCCAGAAGGTGCCGGAACGCCTGCCGCAAAGCGTGGTGGGCGACGTCGAGGCGATCTATCACCGGACGAAGGAACGGCTCGGACCAGTGCGGTTCGAGTGGGTCCACGACGGCAAGCGCGTCTGGATCGTCCAGCTTCACAAGGGCGCCACGGACAGCGCGGCGTCCACGCTCGTTCCGGGCGAAGCCGACCGCTGGGAGACGTTCGACGTGTCGAGCGGCCTGGAAGAACTGCGCAATCTGCTGCACCGCCTGCCATCGGGCGTCGGCGTCCGCATCCGCGGCGAGGTCGGCTTGACGTCGCATGTGGCCGATCTGCTGCGCAAGCATCGGCGCCCCGCGCGTCTGACCGAGACCTCGGCGGCGTAGGCCGCCGTCTACGGTCCCTCGCCAGGATCGCTGCCTTTGCGCCGCCAAAGCACTTTTTTCTCGCCTTTGAAGACGCGATGTGCCGCCAGAGCGTGAGCTTCGATGTCGGGCACGCCCCCCATCACGGTCAACTCGACCACCGCGTCCTTGATCGGCTTCTTCAGCTTCTTGCGGCGCTCGTCGAAGGGAAAGTCGGCGATGGGCTTGAACGTGCTGCGTCCCCTCGGCACCGGATTGTAGATCGTGGCACCGCTGTTGATCGGACTGAGCGTGATGGCGTCGCGATGCGCAGCGACCAGGCTCTTCGTATCTAGCGTGATGACGGTCTGCGGTTTGTCGCGATAGGCCCGTGCACCGAGGAGTCCTTGAAGCCGATCCTTGGAGAGCCAGAAGAACACCCGCGCGTTCAACGTTTCGAACCACTCTTCGGGCGTCGTGCCGTCAGTCAGGCACTTTTCCAGCGCGGAGCGGGTCATCGGCTTCTGGTCGCGGACCACGGCCACCGGCAACCCGTCCCGCGATATCTTGACCGATTCCGGTCGGCGCTCGGATTCCAGCGTACGCCGCTCCTCGCCCCCGAGTTCGTAGAGGTCGAGCAGCGCAGTCGTCGACAGCAGGCCGTGGCGGGCGACCGACTCCCAACTTGCGTCTTCCGCCATGTGGTAAAGACGCGGATAGTTCTCCAGCAGTTCTTCTTCCGTCACCGCCAATCCCTTCGATCAATGACGCCAAACTTGGCGAATTGCGTCGATATCAACGATACGGGCGCGTTCGCAACCTTCTCGATGGACGCGATGAATTCGTGCGTTTCGGCGGTGAGTTGGTCGTAGGTTTGGGCCTTTCGGTTGTCGATGCTGATGTAGTCCGAAAACGACAATGCGATGTCGGTGGCCCCGTTGAGGATCGACGAACGACGAAGCTGCTCGAAATCGAACTCGGCGATCCGGCGCTTGTTTCCCGACACCGACCCGACTTCGGTTTCCTCGATCTCCTTCAGAGGCACGCCCGACCGTTTCGAAATCGTTTCGAAATCGAGCAAGATCCCCATGGGGCCCGACTCGCCGCCGACCCGGATCGGATATCGCCTCATGACCATGACGACCCTGCGCACGCGCGACGGAGCTATTCCGGCGTCTGCGAGACAGCCGGCCGCTGTGGTCTCTCGCGCCGTGACGTTCGGGTAGTGACCATGATGGATGCTCAGATCGGTGCCTTGCGTGCCTTCGAGCATTACACGCGTCCCCGACGAATAGGCCTTCTCGAGCTCCCAACCGACGGAGCGGACGAACGGCTGCAGGTCGGGATGATCTTTCGCCAGCCTGACGGGGCCGCCCAACATCGGCTGTTTACCTCGATTCAATATCTTACGGGCCAGCGCAGAGCCGGCGCCCGACTTTGTCGAACCGATCGTTCCGAGACCGCCTTCTTGGCTTTCGAACGCCACGTCGGCGTCTTCGATCACCATGGCCTGCTCGTCGATGACGATGCGATGCGCGGCGTCGCACTGTGCGATCTCGCGTAGAATTCGGGTCGGCGAGATCGTCGATCCCGCAGCGATCAATATTTTCGCAGCCGGATTGGACTGGGTGCCGGACGGCAATTGTCTGTAGTTGTACCTGGGATCCGCCACCTGATGGCCGGCATTGGGGCCGCCAACCCGCACCAGGATGCCGTAATCCGTAGCGATATGAGCGCAGATATGCCCTTTGCCTTCGCTACCGTACTGGCCGCTCACGATGACGTCGACGAGCGGAACGGCCTTGCCCGGGAATAGCTCGAGCCCAGCCACCGCCAAGGCAAGCAGCGACGCGGGCTCCTGATTGTGATTTTCGACGACCCTGTCGGCCGTGCCGTCCAGCGACCAAACGCCGGCTTCGGTCGCATCGGCCCTGACCTGATCGTACGTCATGCCAGTGTCGGCGACAGAACCGCGGTCTTCGTAGCGCTTCTTGACCACCTCGAACGGTGCCGTGACATGCACGTGGACGAGCCGATCGCCGTATGTCTCGCGGAGGTGTGCGACCTGCCGGGCGGTCCTGACCGCATCGACCAGGATCACGTCCTTGCCTTCGTGCTCGGCGACGTATCGAGCGATGCCGTCGCGGACCCATCGGCCGTCAGTGTCCACGTCCAACCGCTTGCCTGCCTCGATCAGCGCATCGCGTTCGTTCGGGCAACCCTCGTCCAACAGCAACGTCCGCGTCGAAATCCGATGGGAGCTGAATCTACGAAGCAGCTCCTCGGCCAAGGCCGACTTTCCGACCGCAACCGGTCCCGAGATCGCAATAATGTAACGCACGCATAAACCTCTGATTGAAATGCCACTCGCAGGGTAAGTGTTGCGCGCCGCTCTTGTCCACACCGAACCGATCTTCCGGACGAAGTATCAAGGGATGTTCGCGGCCGAAGCCGCCCGCGGCAGCGGTGCGCCGCGTACCCTTGCATCCGAGCTGGTGCACCGCGGGATGCAGAACTGATTGGATGGCCGAACGGGACTTCGCCGCCCTCGGCCCGATGCGCGGCCTATCAGCTCAGCTCTTCCAGATCGTGCGCGTCTTCCAATCTTGAGGAAAACCCATCTTATCGATGGGAGTGTCGGGAAACTCATCGATCAGGTCCTTCAACCTCTGCGTCCAGTTCGATGGCCCCGAGCATTTGTTGAGCATGATCTTGAGGCTTACTGCCTGGGCGTACGTCCGGTCGTTCGGATTCAGCTCGTCATCATACTGCCTGATGGTCGTGGGCTTCAGCGTGTACACGCGGTTCCAGATGCGGCTGTGATGCGCGCATAGGTTTCGCAAGTAGGAGAGCGAAAGGCACCAGGACTTCAGTGCCGGCTCTTGAAGTCCGATCAGCCACGCGACCGACTTCGAATTCGCCAAGTTGAGGTTTCTGACCAGGTTCGCGAGGCTACCGAAGGATATCGCTTCGACGATCATCCACGAAGGCGGCATGTCCGGCACGTCGTAGCTCTCATAGTAATGTGCGATGTGCACCGCCCTCTTCCGGGGATCGGAATGACCGATCTCGTCCTTCAGCTTCTGCAGAAGCTCGGCATGGTTCGTCGAGGCAGCAAAATGCTTAGGATCCAGAAACCAGTGAGAGCCGTGCTTGATCCCGAGGGACTCGGTGAGGGCCGAGCGGATCGCAACCTCGATGCGATCGATCGCGTCAAGGAAAATAACGCGAAGCTTCCGGTCGAAGGAGTAGAGCGTCGCAATCTGATCGAACGTGGTTCCGGCGTGGAATTTGTGTGTTCGGTCCGTCGATTGGAACGGCCGCATGTACGCGGACAGGCGGTAATAGCCTATATGTCTGAGCGACATCTGGGCCGCTGCCCGGTCCGGAATCGTCAAACCCCGGCCTTCCAAGAGGGCCAATTGGTCGGACACCGACAGCGCCGGCTTCGTAAACG
Organism: Bradyrhizobium sp. I71; assembly: GCF_022354745.1. NCBI lineage: Bacteria > Pseudomonadati > Pseudomonadota > Alphaproteobacteria > Hyphomicrobiales > Nitrobacteraceae > Bradyrhizobium > Bradyrhizobium sp. I71. The sequence goes on along the minus strand of NZ_CP059398.1, from coordinate 3,718,030 downwards.
TTCGCGACTCTCCGCACAAAAGAAAACCCCCCTGGTGCGCATCGTTGAGAGGCGTGGGGGGTGTTGATGCGTCTTATTTACCGATTCCATCGAATGTAGTCAAGCCGTCCCACAACTCGAGGTTAACAGATTGTGGCAACATACTGCAACCGGCGCAAACTCCTCAATCCACTTGGATTTTCCGCGGCGTCGTTGCGGTACCAAGCCACCTCACGTTTCACCGATGGCCGCGCGCCCAGCCTGGTCCGTACGGACGGAAGGATCCCGGTCTGGCCAGCATATGCCGGCGGCCGGCAGCGCGACGACAGTTCGTCAACGCCACGTCGGCGAGATCGACGAAAGTGCCGTCGCTGACGGCCCGGCAAGCTTGTGCCACCTGGATCGCGGCTGCGGCGACCGCCGTCGAGGGCACGCCGAGACTGCGGCCGGCGATCGTCAACGCCCCGCAGCGATCGATGCGACCGGCGTCGACGAGCTCTTGGAGCGCCGGGACAAGCGTAACTTCCAAGTGACCGTCCAGCTGAGGCCACGCCTGCTCGGGCGAGCGCCCTCCGGGGAAGCCATGGAGCCGAATGTCGAAGATCTCCGAGGGCGTGGCACCGAGGCCGGCATCGAGGACGAGGTCGAAGTTCGAACCGGCCGCCGCGCGCCGAGCCGCGAGATTGTCGACGCCGACGATCGCCAGGCCGGGCTCGTCCGCCGAGCGCTTGATGCCATCGGCGAACCTGCTTTCGATGACCGTGGTGCCGAAGCCACGCGCCTCCGCCCACGACGCCGCGTTGCGAGCCTTTTTGCGGCCAATCCAGTCGGGCTTGGTCAACAACTGGAGGCGAGATTGCCGACTTCGGACTTCTCCGCGTCCTGAAGAAACAGGGAGACCATGCCCGTATCGGCATACGGGAGAAGTCCTATCGTCCACAGCGCGGCCTGACCGAGATTGCCGAGCCCCAACATCCAGTACGCCGCGGGCAGGTAGGCGAGATCGATGCCGGCAGCGTCTTCGCAGCCCGGCGACAACGCCGACAATCTTGAAGCCCTGCGACAGGCGAGCTTGTCTCCGAGCACGACACTGCGGAAGACCTCGCCGATGCCCATGGCGGCCGCCATCACGCCGCCGATTTCGCTGCCGCCCCGGGGCAAATCGGCCGGCGCCTGGATGCCGACAAGGCCTGCCCAGCCATCGGCCCAGCATAGCGCCCCGCCCTGCATCCGCCGACGCTCGGTACCGACGTGCAAGCCGATGGCGTTCGCGGGCGCACCCGTAGAACGGCACCGCGCGAGTTCGAGATGCCGACGGATGGGCCATCTGCCGAGCTGCCCGACAACGGTCGTGTCGCCAAAATCGGAGCGGAGATAGACGCCGCCGGGAAACATCCGCACGCCGCATTCCGCCGCGGTAAGCAGCGCCGCCTGGATCCACGGCGCGCCAGTCGCGGCATCGGCGCTCAGAACCAGCGCGGCCTGATCGAGCCTTCGCCGCGCCTCGTCGTAGCCGACATGCCCGTCGCCGCGCATGAGCAGTTGCGCCAAGCGATCATCTTCGATCGAAAGGTTCGTGCGAACCTCCTGACCGCGAAGTACCTGCCGGCGTCGTCGCTGCGATCGGTCCACTGCCGGCGGCCGCGATATTCGTAGATGCCGATTTGGCCCGGCAGGTACGTACGATCCGCGAAGTTCGGCACGATGATCGCGACGTGCCCGACCTCCGGTAGCATCGGGTTGTCGCGATCGGTCTGGCTCTGACCGACGCCGCCGCGATGGGTGTGGACGTCGGCGACGACCTCCAGTCCTTCGCGGCGGCATAGATCCCAGACGACGTCCATCTTCGAACCGTCGAACAGGATCGCCCCCGCAACGCGTGCGGATCGACATCGTCGTAGGGCAGAAACGCTTCGATCGTCCTGAGGCCGTCGACCCGGCGGCCGAGAAGGAAGCCGCCGCTCTCGCGACGGCCCCGGCCGCACTCACGCAGCAGCGCCAACGTTTCCAGCCACAAACTCCTGCGGCAGTTCAAGCGCCGCGGCGGGAAGACTAGCGCCCCGAATATTCCGTAGAATCGAGAAGGCCATGTACGGTCTCCAGCAGAAAGACGATCGTCTTGTCGGCAGTCCAGCAGAGTTCGTGGTACTGACCGGGCCAATGGCTCCGCGCGAACCGGTCGACGGGGTGGTAGAGGCACGGCGTCGACCTCTGGGTAAACGAGACCATCGTGCCGCCCTGCTTGTTCTTGGGCCGGTGCGCTTCGGCCAGCGGCTGGTTGTCGCGGCCGTGCCAAAGCTGCGAGGTCGGCGCTGTCGCCGGATATCCGGAACAGTCCGACCGCAGCAGGAAGCCGGTCGGGCCGCTGAGACGAACGGGCGCCGCGACGAAGAACATCGCGATCGGGAACTTGTTGCCGAGCAAGGCCCAGCGACCCTGGCGCGCATGAGAGCGTCGTGATCGGGTCACATGGTCTAGCCCTGCGGCTCCACCTTGAAGACGAGATCGAGGACGATCGACTTCTCGCCGCGAGCCGCCTGGCCAAGATGCGAGTCCGACGGCAGCACGTCGCCGTCGTGTTTCAACTGAAAGTCGATCGGATCCTCGGTGGGCGCAAGCTTGCCGACCGCCCACCGCGTCACCTTCGCGCTCGTGGCCGACGTACGGAACGGGTGCTCGACGTGACGGCGCTGGTAGCGGACCGTGGTCGCGATCTTGCCCGGCTTGGCGACGTGAAGCGGCGCGAACTCGACCGACAGATGCTCGATCAGGACGGAGTCGGGGCCGAGCGGCTCCTCGGCGTCCTCGACGTAGACCTCAAGCAGGCATTCGATCCCCGTCTTGATGACGGCGATATCGACGAACTCCTTCACGGTGGTGGCAGGGCCGATCTCCGCGTCGGACTATCGCCGGTTTTCGAAGTTGATCAGTCGGGGCGAGGTCAATCAGTTCTCAAATCAGTCTAGGATTCGGCCGGCGAAAGAGCGGGACCTTCCGATGGCGTGCCGATGAAATCACGCGCTTTGGGGATACGTACCACTCAGACCGCCGCGAGACATTCGGGCGCCCGGAACCGTCGATATTCCGCTGTCCTTTCCTATGTAAGAGCGCCCCGCCATCAAACGTGAGACGGTCGATCATAAACTCGGGCCGCGCTCCTCTCTGGCTCTTCCGGCACTACCGATGGCGACAGAGGAACCGCTCAAGCTCATAGCCGTGGCCTTGGCCGGCAAAGCCACTGAACGACCACGGCCGCGATGATCGTGCCTACGACCCGTTCAGCCATTTCGTCATCGAAGGTCATCCTGCCGCGCCACTAGCTAATCAACCAAGTTGGTATAGGAAGAGGCTCCCGGACCCCTAGACGGCTTTCGGCTTATCAAAAGTAAGCCGGTGGTCCAGGTCAAAATCTACCGGCCTTTCCGGCACCTGAAGGGTACGCTCTCTCTGCAGAAGCGAGAAAGCCCGCAAGAGCATGTCGCTTCCGCTGACCCGATCGACGTGCAGCCTGTCACCATCGACGTGGTATGTCGGAAACAACTCCATCCATGCCGCCGTCACGTCCACAGGGAAAAATCCGTATTTTTCTCCTTCCATCTTGAACGCGTGGCCTTGGATGTAGAGGCGCACTTCGCGATCCATCGATATGCGGCGGCACTCCGTTTTGAAGCGATGGCGCCAGCCGTGGTTGGGCGCGACCGAGCCCTTCTCGATTTCGGCGACCTTGCGTGCCCACTCGGCGAGCCCTTCCGCGCGGGTCTTGTGCACGACGAGAGGATCGTCCTTCAGCTTCTCGGCGTCGAAGAACAGCGGCAGCCCCTCGCGTTCGAGCACGAATTCGAGAAAACCCTGCTCGATGAGATGACGGTGGATGGGAACGATGCGCGGGCGCCCGTTTTTGCTCTGCTGGATATCGATGCCCCACACGCCCGCTTCGAACAGGATGTGTTTCGACTCCAGCCGCGTCATCTCCGCGACCCGCGCGCCGGTGTAGGCGAGCAACCAGGGGACCCACCGCCGGGCGTTCGCGACGTCCGGCGAGGCGTCCCCCTGAGGCTCCAGGCTTGCCCTCAGGATCGCGAAGACCTCCCCGTCGCGAAGATCCTTCTCTCGCTTGCGCGGCAGCGGCTTACCCTCGAGGACGATCTCGTCGCAAGGGTTTACCTTGATCACGCCTTGTTTGCGCGCCGAGTTGAATATCGTCTTGATGGCTGCGAAATATCCGTCCCTGATGCGGATATCGCTCAGGTCTCGCTCGATCTTCAGATGCTCCAGCCATTTCCGCAGCTGATCGCTCGTCACATCCGACACGTCGTTGCTGCCGACGAACGCGATGTACTGGTCGACGCAGGCCTTGAAGGCGGCATGCGTCTCCGGCTTTGCTTGAGGCCTTCTCCGTATCCAGGCGGCGCACATGCCGGACAGCGTCGTGTTCTCTAGGCTGGGCCATTCGGGATAGAGATCGGCGTCGGGATCGGGTCGAAGATCTCCGCCCGCCTTTCTGATGGCGACGCGGCACGCGTGCTTGGCGGCATCCTGCGCGGCCGCGATCAGGAGCCAGCGGACGCCGTGGCTCACGGTCAGGCCGCGGGCCGCCAGTACGGCTTCCACGTGATCGCCATGGAGAAATTCGAGCCGATCGTCATCGAAGGCGGGCGAGGTGAACTCCCTCTCGATCTCGCCGTCGATCTCCTGCAAGACCCGAAGCGTATGGCTCGCGCCCTCGCGGGTATTCGGATCCTTGGGCGGATAGAGCTTGAGCCAGCGCCGGTGGATCTCGCCGGCGAACGCCTGGATGTGGATCCGGGTGAGTTCGCTCGATTGGCCGCTGCGCAATTCTGCCCATCTGGCTTCCACGGCACGATCGTGCTTTTCCCATGCCGACTGGGCGAAGGTCGCGTTCCTCCCCAGACGCTTCTTCTCCTCCCGTTTGTCGTGCTTGGGACCGTTCCCTCCGGAATTCGCGTCCAGTTCGCGCAGCACCCGCCGCACGTCGTCGGGAATTCTTCGACGGTAATGGTAGACCCCGCTCTTGTCGCGGATAGGCCCCCGCTCTTTCTGTTCTTTGTTTTTCGGCACGAGGACGCTCACAAGGGCTGGCGATGGATGCCGGCCGGCCATTATGATCCGATACCGTGAAATATTTCCTAAGCTGGCCCGACCTCCCCGAACGTGTGCTCATTGAGCGTCCGACGAGGCTTGCCCCGCCCGACCGGAAGAGAGAGTTGCCGTAGCAGTCATCGGATGGCAACTCGAACCGGATTGCTCGCAAGCCCCGCGCACCCGTTCTTGGATGACTTTCCTGCTATCGTTTTGGACAGAGCGAAAGCCCCCGAAGGGAGGCGGCCGGATCTTCATGCCTCGTATACCGCAAAGGCTGCCCGCAGATTGCAAGCGCAAACCAACGACTGGTCTTTCTTGGCGAGCAGCTTCTTGAGCGGCGCTTGAGCGTTCGTCCCCAAAAATTGGAAGGGAAAAATCGAAACGCGACGCTAGGACACGGCCGCCCGTGCTCGTTCCGCAGCTTGCCTTCGACGCTCCGGACGTTCTCGCCGTCGCCGAACTCGTTCCGCGGGCAGCCGCTGCGCCACTATCGTCGTGTCGGACTGCTCGGCGGGAGCCGCCTCGACCGGCTGATCGACGGCGGACCGTTCCTCCATGAATTCGAGCACGGCGCGGCCCTGGTCGGTGATCCTCCAGCCGCCATGCTCGCGCGCGACATGACCTTGCGTGAAGATGTCGAGGTCCGGCACGCGCGCGGCCAGCCGCTTGGTGCGATCGGCCCAGTCGCGGCCGCTCGTCGCTAGAAGCGCCATGTCGCGCTTGAGATCGTCCATGACGGCGAAACCATCGGGATAGCTTACCAATATCTTCAACACCGTGACCTGGAAATTCACGCTCGCCCCTCAGCGCCACATGGTCGGTGCTTGCGACAGGGCTTTGCGACCGATCTGCTTCAGGTCCTCGGGCGAGATCTCGCCCCTATTGGCGGCCTCGAGGATTTTGGACGCGACATGCGTACGCGCGCCCATCTCGGACCGCGAGACGTTCGCGCAGACCTCATCGAGAACGGCGCGCAACAGCGCCTTCATGGCCTGATCGAACATAAAAGCCCCCCTTTGGCCTTTGCTATCCTAGCGCAGTTTTTTGGATCTTGGGATTCAAGAATGTTAAGGATCGCGAACAGGCAGCCGAACTGGGGGCGCGCGACGACCGCATGACGACGATACCTGAACCGCCGGCGCCGCGGCCGAAAAGCAACGTGGCACAGATCGTGTCCGCCGCCGTGGCCATCGTGGCGCTCGCCGGCATCTACTTCCAGGTTCATCTGACGCGGGTCAACGCCCAGCGCGCCAGCGCCCGCCAGGTCTATCTCGCCTACAGTCAGGCCACCCTGCAGAATCCCAGGCTGGCGAGGCCGAACTATCTCCGGATGAAGTCCGATCCGGATCCGACGGAACTTGTGCGGTACCAGATCTACGTCGCGAACATGCTCACGGCCTACGACGAGATCTTCCAGATCATCGACGACAAGGAATGGGTTTCTTCCTTCGAGTACGACATCGAGGATCACCTGCCCTATCTTTGCAAGCAGAACGACAAGAAGTACTTCGCGAGCTTCACCCCGAAGACGCGAAAGCTCGTCGACGGACAGAAGAAAGCGCGTTGCGGCAATCTGGCCCCCATCCTGAAGAACGCGCCCACCTACCCCTGAGACGCAAGGTCCTCGGGGATTCACAGGCTCTCGGACGACGGCGGGGTGAGACGGGCCACGTCGTCCCTGATTGCCTGGTCCGCCAACAGACGGAGTACGTTCGCCGGGAGGCGGGGCGAATGCGCGAGGTCGTCCCTGCCGTTGGCGAAGCCGTGCCGATAGCTGGCTGACCTGTTCGCGGACGGTTCGGGATTGTCGGGCTTACGTCCGTCGAGGTAGCCCTCGACCATCTCGTCGAGGAAACGCTCTTCCGGCGTGCGTTCGTTCGTCATTTCGGTGCCTTCTCCATTTGCGGAACATCCTCAGTCGTGACAGGTGCGACCGTGTCGCCGCCGTCGCAGCTGCCCGCGAGATTCCGCTTCCACGGCAGGAGCGGCTCGACGATGGGATCGATCAGGTAGCCCAGGTCGACAGTATGGTCCTGCACGAGGTCCCAGCCGTTCTCGCCGAAGATCAGCCGCATCCAGGATTCCTCGTCGTTCCTTTCGACGACGAGCTCGATCCGGTCGACGTCGAGCAGGATCTCGAGGATCGTCTCTCGGTCGGCGGAGCGTTCGAACTCCTCGCCGGACGCGTCGGTGACGACGTAGCCGTCCGCCAGCAGAGCGTCGATCAGCTTCGTGGCGATCTTCTTGTCCAACCGGTGGACTTCCCGGCGTTTGGCGACGTGGAGGAGGCGTTTGTCGAACTCCTCGTCGGTCTCGACGTGCGCCTTCGAATACCTGCCGCTCGTGCGCAGGAACTTATCGACAATCATCGACATGCCCAGCTCGCGGTCGCGCACGGCGTCCGCCGTCTTCACTACGGTGGCGTGCAGTGCGTCGAGCTTGCCTTTCTGGTAGGGAAAATCTCTGGCATAAGGCCGCCAGTGGTAGAGCCTGAACGTCTCGTATTCGTCCTCGCGGTCGTGGACGCGCCATGCGCCGTCGAGTTCGAGCGCGGTCCTGATGGCGTCGGCGCCCGGCAGGTTGCGCGCGACGACCACGCCGTCTTCGCCGATGTCGGCTGCCGGGAGGTACACCGTGAACCGACGCATGTCGCAATCGCCCGTCATTTCAGCATGCCCTCGATCTTGAGGACGTCGTCGGGCGAGTTCAGCACCAGCACGCGGATGCCGTGGTCGCGCCGGTCGGCATCGGGCTGGTTCCAGGGTAGATACGGCTCGCAGATCGGATCGACGATGCGCTCGAGATCGGCGCTGTAGTCGGCGACCACGTCCCAGCCGCACTCGTTGAAGATCAGGCTGATCCAGCCGCGCTTCTTGCCCTTGTGGACCGCCAGCTGCGCGGTTTCGACCGCCCAGAGATAGTCCAGGATGCCGTCGCGGTCGGTGGAGCAATCGAACTCCGGCTCGTCTTCCTGCAGGTCGCAGGTGATCGTGTAGCCGTCGGCGAGCAGGCCGTCGACCAGCTTGGTCGCGATCTCGCGGTCGATCCGCCGCACCTCGCGCGCCTCCGTCACGCGGCGCAACCGCTTGTCGAAGACGTCGTCGTCTTCGACCCGGCCCTCCCAGTAGAGATGGTTGAAGCGGATGCACTGTGCCGCGATCATCTCGAGCGCGACCGCCCTGTCGCGCTCGGCGTCGGCGGTCCGGATGACGGTCGCGTGCAGACGCTCGGTGAAGGAGCGTTCCGGCGGACGCTTGTCGGGCGCTGCCGCCCAGACGAAGTGCATGAACGTGCCGAAGTCCTCCTCGTGAAGGTGGACGCGCCAGCCGCTCCGGTGACCGAAGACGATTTTCATCGCCTCCACCGCCGACATCCCCCGGGCGATCACGGTGTCGTCCTTCTCGATGTCGTCCACCGGAAGGTAGACGGTGTAGGCTCGGTTCATGCTCATGACGCCCTTCCCTCGAACTCCACTTTTTCCAGATACTCGTCGGTCTTCTCGCGCCGCAGCGCGTCCGCCTTCTCCTCGAAGCGCTTCCAGTCGACGGAGTCCTCGAACGCCTCATAGGCGCCGCCCTCGGCGATATCGTGATAGAGGTCCCTGTCGATGTCGGCGTCGACGACGGCGCCCAGCAGGACGCAGAGCTCGTTTCTGTCCCACTTGTCGATGGGCTTGGCGATCCAGTCGCCGATATAGTCGCTGTAGTACGGAACGAATCCCGGATACGGCGTAAACCAGTCGACGATCTCGTCGTTCAGCCGCCGGTGCCGCTCGCTCATGCTCGCATAGAACAGCTTCTTCGCGCTGCGCAGGGGCATCGTGGCGAGGATGCGGTCGGTCGTGACGTTGTATTCGCTGGGGCTGTCGAGCCTGGAGAACTTCAGTCCCAGCCGGAAGCCGAGCCTCTCGGACATCGCGCCGTCGAACCCCTCGCAGAAGCGTTTGGCGATGCCGGTGCAGAGCCGCGAGACGCTGCTCGTCTCGGAGAGGAGCTCCGCGATCTCGACCTGGTCGAGGCCCCCTTCGGCCCTCTCTTCCTCGACATGCATTCCCGCGTAGAGCTCCTCGATGTCGGTGAGCAGCTCTTCCCAGTGGGTCTGATAGAAACCGCCGAAGGCCGGCAGGAAGGTTTCGAGTTTCTTGTTGGTGTTCTTGGTCATGTGGTGGCTCTGATGCTCGTGTTGCGGTTCGCCGGACGCTCCCGGACGAGGCGCCCGCCGAAGAACACGCGCGGGTCGTGCTCCAGAACCTCCTCGAAGAATTCGAGCGCGCGGACGTGATCGGTCTCGATGCGTCCCGTCCGCGGCACCACGCCGCGGAGCACGGGCTCGAAGATCTTGTCGGCGAGCCGTCGGCGCCCGATGACGTATTCGCGCAGGTCTCCGCGGTTGCGATAGAACATCTCGGCACCGCGCCCGCCGCCGTGCTCCAGCGCGATGACGAGCGCCCGGGCGATGCTGACGTCGTGGGCGATGATCTCCTCGACGCCGTCGCGCTTGACGCTCATCCGGTAGCGGACGGCATTGTGCAGCCGGCGCGGCGCCGCGATGAAGACTGAATGCCAGTGCTCCACCGTCGGCGCGCGCCCACCCTCCTCCGGCCGGTTCATCGCAGGCTCCTCTCGGTGATCTCAGCCACCTTCCCGCGCCATCGCGCCTCCACCAGGGTCCAGAAGCGGCTCCAGTCGACCGAATGCTCGAATGCGTCTTCGGCTTGGTGCTGGGCGATCGCGGTGATCGCCGACTTCTCGAGCCCTGCCGCGGTGACCGTCTGCAGCAGCTCGCCGAACACCGCGCGATCGAGCGGCCGCAGGCGGCGCAGCGCGATCTCGTAGGCCCGTTCGCCGGATCCGCGGACGATCTCCGCGAGCGGCGCGAACGCCGCCGGCAGGGTGCCGTCGTCCACGTGGAGGCCGACGATGCGCATGACCGTCGGCAGCGGGATGCCCGCCACGACCCGGTCGGCGCCGGCGTCGTATTCCTGGAAGCGCAGGCCCTCGCCGAGATCGTGCGCGGCCGACAGATGAGTGCGGAAGATCTCGAAGAAGGACCTCGATAGCGCCGAGCGCTGCCGTGCTTCGTCCACGGTCTCTTCGAAGATCTCGAGGTACTCCTCGGCGTCGAGCACGTGGTCGTTCATCGCGATCAGCTCGCGGCTCTGTGCGGCCTGCAGCCTGGGGCCGGAGAGCAGCGCCGCCCAGCCGGGCGACGCGAAGCCGGAGAACTCCGGCAGGTGGGCTTCGAACATCGGAACGATCCGCATTTCCTTCTTCCTTTCGTTTCGGTCGGGTTAGAGCTTCGCCGTGTCGCCGGAGAGCGCGCGGCGGCGCGCCGCGGCGGTCGCGGCGAACCGCTCCCAGTCGACGGCCGCCTCGAACGCCGTGCTGACGTCGCTTCCGCCCGTCATGTCGGCGTAGAGCCGCTCGTCGATCTCGGGATCGACGAAGCCGGCGAGCAGGTCGCAGAGTTCGGTGCGGCTCCAGCGTTCGATCGGCTGGGCCAGCCATTGCTTCACGGCCTTGTCTTCCTCGGCAACGACGCCGTCGTCGGCCGCGAGCCGGTCGCGGATCGAGCCCAGAAGCCGCTGGTGCCCTTCTGCGGCGCTTCTCTCGAGCAGCTTGGCGGCGCTGCTCGCCGGCATCGTCGCGAGGATGAAGTCCGTGGTGCCGCCGTAGGCGGGCGGGATGTCGAACTCGGCGAACTTCAGCTCCAGCTCGAAGCCGAGCCACCGCGAAATCTCCGCGTCGTAGCGGCGGCAGAAGCTGTTCGCGAGCGCATCGAAGAAGCGCGACGCCTCGCTCGTCTCGCGCAGGATCGCGCCGAGATCTGCCGCGGTCAGTTCGTCGGCGGCTTCATAGCGCGCGAAGCGGTCCGCGCAGCTCTCTAGGGCGAACGGAAACAGGTCCGTCCATCGCGTGCCGTGGAAGCCGCCGAAGCCGGGCAGGAACGTCGTCAGTCTCGCCTCGGTCACGTCGCTCTCCTCGTGATGTTGCAGGTGTTCGTACTCCTGGTCGGCCACGACGCGGCCGCGCCAGAATTCGCCGGGATGCTGCAGCAGGACTTGCTCGAAGACCTCGAAGGCCCTGTCGGCGTCGTGCCCGGGATGCTGCGACGGCTGCAGGACGGTGTACGTCGCGCATTCGAACGGGCCGTCGGCGGCGGGACGCCAACCGATCGCGAAGTAGCGCAACTCGCCGACGTCGCCGTATACGATTGCGGGCTTGCCCTTGCCCCCGTGCTCCAGCGCCAGCACCAGCGCGCGGGGCAGCGACACGCCGCGGGCGACCACCTCCTCGGCCCCGGCGGCGTTCTCGATGAGCATGGTGTAGGTGGACTGCATGGTTTCCTCCGATCTCAGTGGACGTGCCGGCCCGCGAACGCCTCGTCGGCCACGATGCGGCCGTCCCAGAATTCGTGAGGGTGCTGCAGCAGAACCTGCTCGAACGCCTCCATCGCGAGCTCTGTATCGAGCGGCAGATCGTCGGAGCGCGGCATCGCGATGTGCCTTGCGCACTCGAAGGAGCCGTCCTCGGCGAGCCGCCGCCCGATCGCGAAGTAGCGCAGCCGGCCGACGTCCTTGTGGACGACCTCGGCCTTGCCGGCGCCGCCGTGCTCCAGCGCGATGACGAGCGCGCGCGAGGACGTGACGCCGCGCGCGACGATCTCGCCCGGCTGGCCGCAGCGGTCGATGAACATGGTGTAGGTGAAGTCGGACATTTCTTCTCCTTCACGCCGCGTAGCGCGGCAGCTTCTCGATCTCGCGCAGCGCCACCAGCGGCCAGGTCTCGCCGTAGTCGCCGGCGGTCCGCGTGGAAGCATGGCCCTGGATGATGTTGCGCACCTCCTCGCTCATGCCGACCAGGCGGCTGACGGATGAGAAGCGGTGCCGCCAGCCGTGATTCGGCGCGACGTCGCCGTCGATGCCGAGCGAGCGGACCCACTCGGCGAGGCGCTCGGCGACCTTCTTGTGGTGCGGGTTCGAATCCTTCGCGCCGCGGCTGCGGTCTGGGTCGTAGAACAGCGGCCGGCTGCCGCTCGATTTCGCGAGATCCAGAAGGCCCATCTCGATCAGGTGGCTGTGCAACGGCACCTCGCGGTAGCTGCGCGTCTTCGCGTCGGCGCCGCGGATGCGGATCACCCAGATGCCGTCGCGCTTGACGAACGAGGCGCCGGTGACCGGCGTGATCTCGTTGACCCGCGCGCCGGTGTAGGCGCAGATCCACGGCACCCAGCGCCGCGCCGCCCTCATCTCCTTGCTGATCAGATGCGAGAACGTGCGCAGCGTGGCCGACAGGATCGTGGTCGCCTCCTCGCCGTCGAAGCCCTTCTCGCGCTCCTTGACCTTCTTAGGCACGCGCACCTTGACCTCCTTCGCCGGATTGGCGGGAAGCAGGCGCTGATCGACCGCGAACTGCAGCGTTGCCTTGGTCGCCGCGATGTAGACGTCGCGCACCGTGATGTTGGACATGCCCTCCGCGAGCAGGGCGTCCTTCCAGGCGACCAGGTCGGCGGGCTGGATCGAGGCGGCATCGTCGTGGCCGAGTCGCGCGATCAGGCGGTCGATCACCGGCGACCACCGCTTGACGGTACCGTGGGAGAGCTTCGCCTCCTTGGCGTAGGACTTGAACACCTGGCGCAGCGGCACCGGCGCCTTCGGCGCCCCTCCGGCCGGCGCCGTCGGCGAGGCTGCCGTCGCGGACATGGATGCCGTCGCGGATACCGGTGACGAGGCGGGCGCGGCCGGCATCGGCGCGGTGTCGGGGGCGGCCGGCGCCGGCTGACGGGGCGCCGCAGGCGCGCGCGAGAATTTGGCGTCCAGGTAGGAGGCGAAGTGCTCCGAATTCCTGAAGCGCGTGCCGTCGATCTCGGCCCATGCGCGCTCGAGCCGCGCCAGCTCCTCGAGGTTGCGGATCCGCGCCACGGCGGGGTCGCGCGTCTGCAGCGAGAACTTGATCTCGCGCCTGCCGACGACGTCCTTCAACCGTTCGGGGACGCGCTTCCGGAACAGATAGATTCCGCTTTCCGGATGGCGCTTGGGCGTAAACAGCGCGTTAACCATGATCCGTGTGTACCGTCGTTGTGTACCGACGGCCGGTCCGGAAAACCTTTATGTTTCAAAAGGTCCGCTGTTTTTCAGGGGTTTTCGAGTTTGCTGGCGGAGAGGGAGGGATTCGAACCCCCGATAGGCTTGCACCTATGCCGCATTTCGAGTGCGGTGCATTCAACCACTCTGCCACCTCTCCTGAAGGCGCCATTGAGGGGCTGCGGCCCCTGTGGTTGGGGGCGTTAATAGGCGAGGATGGCGGGCCAGACAAGGCGCGGGAGACGAAAATCGGGACGGTTTTCCGCCGAACCCTGCGACGGTCGCGGTGCTGGCGGCGCCGATTGCGGATTTTGGCGCGCGTTTGAGCGTTTCGGGGCGGAGTTTTCGCCTCGCCCGGCGCGGGGGCCGAGGCCGCGGACGCAGGGGCGAATCACGGCTCAAAGGGAAAGCAGAAGGGGGGTGGGACCGCCAGACGCGGTAAACACTGGCGGTCCCGTGCCGCTCATTGAAATACTGGCCAGGAAGGGCGGCTTCGCCGGCCGAGTGAAAGCGGCGATTTCGACCGTAGCGTGTAGCCCGCATGGCGCAACGCAATCCGCCCCTTAACCTAACCGGTCAAGGTTACTCCTTGTCTGACTTGCTCTTTTTCTTCCCGTTCTCCGTGGAATCGCGGTCCTTGCCGTTACCGTTCTCCTTGCGGCGGTTGGTGAAGCGCGCATTGCCGAGCCCGGTGCCGATGGTGAGCACGCCCCAGCGCCCGACATCCTGCATGAACGGCACTTCCGACAGGCCCTGAACGACGCCGTCATTGTGCATCAGGATCGCCGTGTCGTGCTCGCCGATGACGGGGATCGCCTCGATGAGGCTCGCCGGCAGGTTGAACTTGCTGCTCTCCCAATTGCCCGGCAGGTTCTGCGCGCCCTTCTCGATCGAGCCGTCCGCGTTGATCACGCCGGGGCAGGCGATGCCGATGAAAGGCGCGAGCTTGTAGCCTTCGTTCTCGGCTTCCGTGATCAGCCCCTTCAGCATCTTGGTGAGCCGCTTCACCGCGCCTTCGCGCGTCGGTTCGTCATCGGCATGACGCCACAGTTCGGAATGCACCACCCTGGCCTTCGACAGATCCTTGGCCTTCTTCCAGCTGGTTTCCACCAGGCCGCAGCGGATGTTGGTGCCGCCGATATCGACGGCGAGGATGCTGTCATGGGCCTCGAAGATCCAGGACGGCGCCAGATGCAGCGCGCCGATCAGGCCGGCTTCGTCGGGATGATGGCGGATCGGTTGCAGGTCGATCTTGAGGTCCTCCGACTTCAGGATGATCTCGGCACGGGCGATCACGAGCTCGCCGAGCCGGGAATCGCGAAAGCCGCCGCCGACGACGATGCGCTCGGTCTTGGCCCAGGCCTTGGTCTTGAGGAAGCGGCGCGTGACATAGGCGAGCTCCTGGGCGAAATCCTCGATCGCACTGTGCACCACGGCCGAGGCCTCGGTGTCGTCGCCGACCAGGATGGCGTCCAGCGTCTTCTTGTTGATCTCCTCCGTCGGCACCTTGCCGAACGGGTCCTCCCCCGTCTTGCGCAGCGGCTTGCGCCAGCGATCAAGGATATCCCGGAACGCGCCCTTGCTGGCGCGGTCGCCGAGAAAGCCGTCCTCGTCCTTGATCTCGATGTTGAAGCTGTCGACATCCACCGACGGCAGCCGCTCGGCGCCGTGCTGGGCGATGCCCGTTGTCTTGACCAGTTCGTCCGTTGCCATGATAGCCCTTGCCCGCGAGAGATTTGCGAGGACAACGGCGAGGGAACCCGTTGGTTGCAGCCCGGGCCGAGATTCCCCTCGGCCCCTGCAAACGCTCCAAATCCTTCAGATCTCGGGCCTTTTCCCGCGGTTTTCCTTGACTCGCGGCGTCCAGCGGCTATAAGTCCCACAGCCGGCGCGGGGCGTTTCTCGCGCCGCTTGCTTTTGCGTGGGTTTTCAAAGGGGTAAGTCCCGCCCGCACAAACGCGCATAAACCCTTAGCGACTGACAAAAAGCCGGCCCCGACGATATCCGTCGCGAGGCCGGGATTGAACACGAAGGAAAAAAACGATGTTCGCAGTCATCAAAACCGGCGGCAAGCAATACCGCGTCGTGCCGGATGATGTCCTGGAAGTAGGCAAGATCGAAGGCGAAGTCGGCTCGATCGTGCAGTTGAATGAAGTTCTGGTGGTCGGCGGCGACACGCCGGTGCTGGGCGTCCCGACGGTGGCAGGTGCGTCCGTTGCGGTCGAGGTGCTCGACCACAAGCGTGGCCCCAAGGTCATCGCGTTCAAGAAGCGCCGCCGCAAGAATTCGCGCCGCAAGCGCGGCTACCGCGACGAGATCACCGTGCTGCGCGTCAGCGAGATCCTGACGGACGGCGCCAAGCCCACCAAGGGCCCGCGCCCGAAGCGGGAGAAGGTGGCCAAGGAGCCGGCAGCCGAAGCCGCCGAGTAACGAGAATCGATCACGCCAGTTCACGAATTGATGCGTGAGACCTTTTGAAATGATTCCGTCAAGGAATTGACCTAGACATACGCAGGATTTCGGAGACGAGCCATGGCTCACAAAAAAGCAGGCGGTTCATCGCGTAACGGACGCGATTCCAAAGGCAAGCGCCTCGGTATCAAGGCGTTCGGCGGGGAGATCGTCACTCCCGGCAACATCATTGCGCGTCAGCGCGGCACGACCTGGCACCCCGGCCTTAATGTCGGCATGGGCACGGACCACACTCTGTTCGCCAAGATCGAGGGCCGCGTTGCGTTCCAGGCTAAAGCCAACGGCCGCACCTTCGTATCGGTACTCCCGATCGCCGAGGCGGCTGAATAGACGGTGGATCAAATTTGGAGTCCGCCGGGTCCTGACTGAACCGGCGGAGTCCACAAGCAGGCTCCAGGGGAGGCGGGAAACCGGCCTCCCCTTTTCTTTGACTTGCTCACTTCGAATTAGTGACTTTCACGGAGCCGGACATGTTGCAGGATTTCTCGAGCGTGACCTTGCAGGAGGCGAGACCCAGCGTCGTCGCCACCGAGCGGCTGACCTTGCGGCGGCCGACCCTCGCCGACGTCAGGACGATCGCCCGGCTCGCCAATGACCGCCGTGTCGCCGAGAACACCCGCCGCCTTCCGCACCCCTATTCGCAGGACGACGCCGTCGCATTCATCCGCGCCACGGCCGCGCTCGTCAGCGAGACCGTGTTCCTGATCGAGCACGACACCGAGCCGGTCGGCATGGTCGGTATCGACTGCTCCACGCCCGGCAAGGCCGAGCTCGGCTACTGGCTCGGCGTCGAGCACTGGGGCCGGGGTTATGCGACCGAAGCCGCGCGCGGCGCGATCGACTTCTTCTTCGAGGAGTTCGAGGACGAGCATCTCCATGCCGGTGCGCGCGTCACCAATCCGGCCTCGCGCAACGTGCTGGAGAAGTGCGGCTTCCAGTGGAGCGGCGTGCAGCTGCACCGCTTCCTGGCGCTGGGCTCCTCGACGCCCGTCGACTGCTTCCGCCTGTCACGCGGGGTCTGGGCGTCGCTGAAGAGCTGGAGCAGCGCGCGACGCATGAGGTAGGGCAAGAGCGCGCCACATTCTCCGCTGTGTCCCGGGCTCGCGCTTCGCGCGCCCCGGGACGACGAAGGCGCGTTCACGCAGGCGGGTTCACGTCGGCACCCGCGCGCCCGAGATCGCGCTCGCGCAGATAGATGTAGAAGCCGGCGCCGATGATGATGGCGGCGCCGACGAGGGTTGCGATCGACGGCACGTCGCCGAACACGACAAAACCGAAGATCACGGCCCAGACGATCATCGAATATTGGTAGGGCACCACGACGCTCGCGGGCGCCAGCTTGAGCGAGCGGTTGACGCAGAACAGCGCGGTCACCGAGATGCATCCGGCCAGCGCGAAGATCACGAGGCTGCCCGGCGTCGGCGGCACCCAGTGGAACGCCGACAGCACGGCACCCAGCGAAAACGTGCCTATGAATTGCGAGGACGCCATCACGATGTCGGGCGTCTTGCGCAGGCTGCGCGTGATCAGCATCAGGGTCGCAAACGACAGGCTGCCGCCGAGCGCGATCAGTGCCGGCAGGCTGACGGTCTGCGCGGAGGGGCGCAGCGCGATCAGCACGCCGCAGAAGCCGATCAGGATCGCTGTCCAGCGCCGCCAGCCGACCTTTTCCCCCAGGAAGATCGCCGACATCGCAGTGACGAAGATCGGACCGGCCAGATAATAGGTGATGACGTCGGCAAGCGGCAGATAGACCGTCGCGAGGAAGAAGGCAGCCACCTCGAGCGTCGACAGCACGACACGGAACAGCTGCAAGCCCGGCCGCTCCAGATGCAGGAACTGGCGACGCTGCGTCCAGATCATCGGCGACAGCAAGAGCAGCGCCGCGCAGGCACGCAGGAACAAGAGCTGCCCGACCGAATAGGTGCCGACCAGAAACTTGCCCATGGCGTCGCCGAACGAGAACATGAAGATCGACAGCACCATCAGCGCGATGCCGGCCAGCCGCGCCGAGCGGTCGTCATAGGCGGAGAGGTTCTTGAACAGGGGCATCGACAGGGTTTGCTTCGGGAAACGCGTCATTGCGAGCGAAGCGAAGCAATCCAGGCTGTCATCACGGCGGCAGCCTGGATTGCTTCGTCGCTGCGCTCCTCGCAATGACGGAGGACAGGGCAGCAGCGCGATCGATAGAGCGTCGGAAGGTCCTTTTAATGGCGACACGGCACCAAACAAGTCCGCGTTCGATCAATTGAACGCATTGTCGCACTGCGCGCGGCGCGATACGGATCATTCTCCAAATCCGTTCCGATGGAAATTCGTTCCGATGGTGCAGCGCATGACCGAGTTCGATCCCACCCAGCATCGCATGATCCCCGCGCAACGCTGGTTTGAGGATTTCGTCGTCGGCGAGCGTTTCGTGCTGCCGAGCCGCACCCAGACCTCGGCGGTGTTCGCCGCATTCCAGACCGCGAGCGGCGACACCCATCCGGTCCACTACGACGTGGAATATTGCCGCAGCCGCGGCATGCCGCATCTGCTCGCCCACGGCTTCCAGACCTTGATCCACACCGCGCCCGGTGCCGGCCTGTTTCCGTTCATGGTCGAGGACTCCCTCGTCGGCTTCCTCGAGCAATCGAGCCGGTTCCTCAAGCCGGTGTTCGCCGACGACACGATCTACCCCGCGCTCGAGGTCACCGAGCTCATGCCGGGCCGCTCGACCGGCGTGGTGACGCTTCGAAGCACGATCTTCAACCAGCGCAAGGAGCTGGTGCTGGAGGGCATGCAGAAATTCCTGATCCGGCGCCGCCCGGCAGGTTAAGCAAGGCGCGACTTCGGGAGAAATTCGGCCAATCCGCGGGGCAATGCGGGTTGCCGCAAGGCACCGGCTGGCCTACCTATGGCCCATGAAATTCCTCGACGAAGCAAAGGTCTATATCCGCTCCGGCGACGGCGGGAACGGCTGCGTGGCGTTCCGCCGCGAGAAGTTCATCGAGTTCGGCGGTCCCTCCGGGGGCAATGGCGGCCGCGGCGGCAATGTCATCATCGAAGTGGCCGACGGGCTCAACACGCTGATCGACTACCGCTACCAGCAGCACTTCAAGGCCCAGAAGGGCGAGAACGGCTCGGGCTCGGACCGCCACGGCGCCAACGGCAAGAACATCGTGCTCAAGGTACCGGTCGGCACCCAGATCTTCGACGAGGATCGCGAGACGCTGATCCACGACTTCACCAAGGTGGGCGAGAAGTTCGTGCTGGCCGAGGGCGGCAATGGCGGCTTCGGCAACGCGCATTTCAAGTCGTCGACCAACCGCGCGCCGCGCAACGCCAATCCCGGCCAGCCCGGCGAGGAGCGCTGGATCTGGCTGCGTCTGAAGCTGATCGCGGACGCCGGCCTTGTCGGCATGCCCAATGCCGGCAAGTCGACGTTCCTGTCCAAGGTCAGCGCCGCAAAGCCGAAGATCGCCGATTATCCCTTCACCACGCTGCATCCGCAACTCGGCGTGGTGAACGCCGACGGCCGTGAATTCGTGCTGGCCGACATTCCCGGCCTGATCGAAGGCGCGCATGAAGGCACCGGCCTCGGCGACCGCTTCCTCGGCCATGTCGAGCGCTGCCGGGTGCTGCTGCATCTCGTCGACGCCACCTGCGAGCACGCCGGCAAGGTCTACAAGACCGTGCGCAAGGAGCTCGACGCCTATGGCGGCCAGCTCACCGACAAGATCGAAATCGTCGCGCTGAACAAGATCGACGCGGTCGAGCCGGACGAGCTCAAGAAGCAGAAGGACCGCCTCAAACGCGCGGCGAAGAAGACGCCGCTGCTTCTCTCCGGCATCACCGGCCAGGGCGTCAAGGAAGCGTTGCGCGCGCTTGCCGACGTGATCGGCGAGAGCCCCGTCTCCGCGAAGGCGAAGAGCGCGGCCGAGGCGGAGCCGTGGTCGGCGTGATTTGGCCCCTGTGAGAACGCAGCCCCGAACTTGACACCTCTCCCACAGGGAGAGGTTGGCGCGCAGCGCCGGGTGAGGGCTCCGCCCTCTCGTGGGACCTGAACCGCTCACCCGATTTGCTGCGCAAATCGACCTCTCCCTTCGGGAGAGGTTGTCATCGCGGCTCCTATATCGCAGCATCAAACGACGAATGTGCGGAAAGGGCAAGGCATGGCGCGCGCGAAGAACGTTCTCTGGATCATGTGCGACCAGCTTCGCTATGATTATCTCGGCTGCACCGGCCATCCCACGCTGAAGACACCGAACATCGACGCCATGGCGAAGCGCGGCGTGCTGTTCACCAACGCCTATGTGCAGTCGCCGATCTGCGGGCCGTCGCGGATGTCGTTCTACACCGGGCGCTACATGCGCTCGCACGGCTCGCACTGGAACGGCTGGCCGCTGCGCGTCGGCGAGCCCACGCTCGGCGATCACCTCAAGAAGATCGGCGTGCGCAACGTGCTGGTCGGCAAGACCCACATGGCGCCCGACCTCGAGGGCATGAAGGCGCTCGGCATCCCGCCGGAATCGATCATCGGCGTGCACGTCGCCGAATGCGGTTTCGAGCCGTATGAGCGCGACGACGGCCTGCATCCCACGGGGCGGCCGCGGCCGAAATACGACGACTATCTGCGCCAGCAGGGCTTTGAAGCGACCAATCCCTGGGAGCATTGGGCCAATTCAGGCGCAGCCGACGATGGCTCCCTGCAAAACGGCTGGCTGCTGGTGCATGCCGACAAGGCCGCGCGCGTGCCGGACGAGCATTCCGAGACGCCCTACATGACGCGGCGCGCGATGGACTTCATCACCGAGGCCGAGACCGACGGCCGGCCATGGTGCCTGCACCTGTCCTACATCAAGCCGCACTGGCCCTACATCGCGCCAGAGCCCTATGCGAGCATGTATTCGACCGACGACATGATTCCGGTGATCCGCTCCGAGCGCGAGCGCCAGAATCCGCATCCCGTGTTCGGCGCCTATATGGACATGCGCTACTCCCGCAACATGGCGCGCGACGATGCCCGCGAAAAGGTGATTCCGACCTATATGGGCCTGATCACGCAGATCGACGACCAGATGGGCGTGCTGATGGAGTTTATGGAGGACCGAGGCCTCTTGGACACCACCATGATCGTGTTCACCTCCGATCACGGCGATTATCTCGGCGATCACTGGATGGGCGAGAAGGATCTGTTCCACGAGCAGTCAGCGAAGATCCCGCTCATCATCATCGATCCCTCGAAGGAGGCCGACGCCACGCGGGGCACGCGCAGCGACGCGCTGGTCGAGGCGATCGATCTCGCGCCGACCTTCGTCGATTATTTCGGCGGCAAGGTGCCGGGCCACATCCTCGAAGGACGTTCGCTGCTCCCGCTGCTGCGCGGCGCCACACCACCGGACTGGCGCAAGGTCGCGTTCTCCGAATACGACTACGCCATGCAGGACGTCAGGCTGAAGCTGAACCAGCCGATCGAACGCTGCCGCCTGTTCATGGTGTTCGACGGCCGCTGGAAATACATCCACGCCTCCGGCTTCCGCCCGATGCTGTACGACCTGGAAACCGACCCGGAAGAGTGCCTGGATCGCGGCGACGATCCGGAGTGCGCCGGCATCATCGCGCGGCTGCAGGCCGAGCTGTTCGATTGGGCCCTGCATCCGAGCGGCCACATCACCACGCCGCGCGAGAAGATCGCGGCCTATGCCGACAACCAGCTGCAGGTGAAGAACGGCGTCCTGATCGGCATCTGGGACGAGAAAGAGCTCGCCACCATTCGCGACGGAATCGAACAGCGCGCGAAGATGTGAGCGCGTGGAGCGAGGCTCTCTCCATTCGTCATGCCCGGGCTTGACCCGGGCATCCACGTCTTACGGCAATCGCGGACACACGTGGATGGCCGGGTCAAGCCCGGCCATGACGACTGAGTGTGTGGCGCCGCGGGAAACTCAATTCTCGATCTTGTAGCCCGTCGCCTTCACGATCGGCTGCCAGAACGCCGTGTTTGCGGCGAGCTCCTTCGTCAATCCTTCCGGCGTCGACCCGACCGGGATCATCCCGATCGCCGTCAGCTTCTCCTTCACCTCGGGCTTGGCCAGCGCCGCGCTCGCGGTTGCGCCGAGCCTGCTCGCAAACTCCGGCGGGCTGCCGGCGGGAAGCCACATCCCGTACCAGGCGTCCGCGACGAGATCGATGCCGTTCTCCTGCAGCGTCGGAACGTCGGGCGCGAAGGGCGAGCGCTCGGCGCTCGCGACCGCGACGATCTTCACGCCCTTGGCGCGATGCTGCGGCAGCGCGTCGGCCAATGTCGTGATACCGAACGAGATATGGCCGCCGACGAGGTCGTTGAGGATGGGCGCGCTGCCGCGATAGGGCACGCGGGTCAGGGGAATGCCGAGATCCTTCTCGAGCCTGGAGCCCGTGAAATGAGGGATGGTGCCGTTGCTCGGCACGCCAAACGACGTCTTGTCGGGATGCGCCTTCAGCCAGGCGACAAAGCTCTTGAAATCCGGGACGTCGATCCCCGGGCCGATCACGACGGCGAACTCGAACCGCGCCAGCAGCGACACCGGCATGAAGTCCCTGGCCGTGTCGAAGCTCGGTGTCGTCTCCACCATCGGCAGCAGGTACATGGTCGGCCCGGTCGTCATCAACACCATGCTGCCGTCGGGGCTTGCACCCTTCACCGCCTTGATCCCGATCAGGCCGTCGCCGCCGGTGCGGTTCTCGACCACGATGGTCCGTTGCAGCACCGGGGCCATCTCCTGCGCGATCAGCCGGCACAGCGTATCGCCGCCAGCTCCCGCTGCGAACGGGAAGATGATCTTGCTCAGCCCGGCCTGCGCCTGCGCTCCACCCGCATGCGCCAGGAGCGGCAGGCCGAGGCATCCGGTCATGAATTTGCGGCGATCCATACGTTTCCTCTCCAACCCCGTTTTTGGTTGCCGGCATTAGAACCGGGTTGGCGTCCAAGACAAGGCCGACGTTGGCCGTTTACCATCTCGCCCGCCTTGCGCCGGCCATCGTCCTGCTGCAAAAGCAGGCCTCACCGGCGCCGCTCTTTCGCTCCGCCGCTTCCGATGCAGAGCAATTCGTCACACGCGCCAGCACATACACACATGGCCAGCCCCGAACTCAGTCAATTCCGCCGTATCGTCGTCAAGGTCGGCTCCGCACTACTGGTGGATTCCGACAAGGGCGAGGTACGCGCGTCCTGGCTCGCCGCGCTCGCGGACGACATGGCCAAGCTGCACAACGAAGGGCGTGACGTCCTCGTCGTTTCCTCCGGCTCGATCGCGCTCGGCCGCAGCCGCCTCAAGCTGCCGCGCGGCCCGCTGAAGCTGGAGGAGAGCCAGGCCGCCGCCGCGGTCGGCCAGATCGCGCTGGCGCGGATCTGGTCCGAGGTGCTGGGGGCGCACGGCATCGGCGCCGGCCAGATCCTGGTGACGCTGCAGGACACCGAGGAGCGCCGCCGTTACCTCAACGCCCGCTCCACCATCGGCAAGCTGCTGGAATGGCGCGCCATCCCCGTGATCAACGAGAACGACACGGTGGCCACCAACGAAATCCGCTACGGCGACAATGACCGCCTCGCCGCGCGCGTCGCCACCATGGCGAGCGCCGACCTGCTCGTGCTGCTGTCCGACATCGACGGGCTCTACGACGCCCCGCCGAAGAACAACCCGGACGCAAAGCTCATACCCGTGGTCGAGAGCATCTCCTCGGAGATCGAGGCGGTGGCGGGCGACGCCGAGTCCGAGCTGTCGCGCGGCGGCATGCGCACCAAGGTCGAGGCGGCCAAGATCGCCACGACGGGCGGCACCCACATGCTGATCGCCTCCGGCAAGATCGAGCATCCCCTGCAGGCGATCGCCAATGGCGGCCGCTGCACCTGGTTCCTGACGCCGGCCAACCCCATCACCTCGCGAAAGCGCTGGATCGCAGGCACGCTGGAGCCGAAGGGCACGCTGACGATCGATGCCGGCGCCGTGACGGCGCTCCGCGCCGGCGCCAGCCTGTTGCCGGCCGGCGTGATCAAGGTGGAGGGCCAGTTCGCCCGCGGCGATGCCGTCATCGTCCGCGGCCCCGATACCAGCGAGGTCGGCCGTGGCCTGATCGCCTATGACGCCGAGGTCGCCGAGCGGATCAAGGGCCGCTCCTCCCCGGACGTGATGAGCATCCTCGGCATCAGCGGCAGGTCGGAGATGATCCACCGCGACGATCTCGTGGTGGGCGGGTAGATCCCTTTGCGCCGTCATTCCGGGATGGTCCGCAGGACCAGACCCGGAATCTCGAGATTCCGGGCTCGGTGCTCACGCACCGCCCCGGAATGGCGTCGGGAGACCAGCCATACCCTCCCGACCCTTCGCAAAAGCGGGATTTCCGTGCTAGGACACCGCCTTAGCAGAAGGTTGAACCCCATGGCCGCCCCCCTCAAAGCCGTTGACGGCAATGCCGATCGAGCTGGCGATCTCTTGGCGCTGATGTCCGATCTCGCCGCCCGAGCCCGCGCTGCCGCGCGCGTGCTGGCGCTGGCGCCGCCGGAGCAGAAGAACCGGGCGCTTGAGGCCATGGAGCGGGCGATCCGCGCAAGCTCTGCTGCGATTCTCGCCGCCAACGCCGAGGACGTCGCAGAAGCCCGTGCCTCCGGCAACATGACCGCTTCCTTCATCGACCGCCTGACGCTGACGCCGGCGCGGATCGAGGGCATGGCCGAAGGTATCGCCATCGTCCGCGGCATCGCCGATCCCATCGGCGTCGTCACCGAGAGCTGGCAGCGGCCGAACGGCATGACCATCGAGCGCGTGCGCGTGCCGCTCGGCGTCGTCGGCGTGATCTTCGAGAGCCGGCCGAACGTGGCGGCGGACGCCGGCGTGCTGTGCCTGAAGTCCGGCAATGCCGTGATCCTGCGCGGCGGCTCCGACAGTTTTCGCTCCTGCCGTGCCATTCATGAGTGCCTGGTGCAGGGCCTGCGCGAAGCGGGCCTTCCCGAAGCCGCGATCACGCTGGTGCCGACGCGCGACCGCGCCGCGGTCGGCATGATGCTGTCAGGCCTGAACGGTGCGATCGACGTGATCGTGCCGCGCGGCGGCAAGAGCCTCGTCGCGCGCGTCGAGCAGGAGGCGCGCGTGCCGGTGTTCGCGCATCTCGAAGGCGTCAACCACGTCTATGTCGATGGCAGCGCCGACCTCGCAATGGCGAAGTCGATCGTGCTCAATGCCAAGATGCGACGCACCGGCGTCTGCGGCGCGGCCGAGACGCTGCTGGTCGATCGCGCCGCTGCCGGCAAGAACCTGAAGCCGCTGGTCGAGATGCTGCTCGATGCCGGCTGCGAGGTGCGCGGCGACGACGCCGTGCAGAACATCGATGCACGGGTCAAGCCCGCCAGCGAAGACGATTGGGACACCGAATATCTCGACGCGATCATCGCGGCGAAGGTGGTCGACGGCGTCGACGGCGCGATCGCGCACATCCAGAGCCACGGCTCGCATCACACCGACGCGATCGTGAGCGCGGACGAGGCTGCCGCGAAGAAGTTCCTGAGCGAGGTCGATTCCGCGATCGTGCTGCACAACGCCTCGACGCAGTTCGCCGACGGCGGCGAGTTCGGTTTCGGCGCCGAGATCGGGATTGCCACCGGCCGGTTCCACGCCCGCGGTCCGGTCGGCGCCGAGCAGTTGACGAGCTTCAAATATCGCGTCCACGGCACCGGGCAGACCCGGCCGTAGACATCGCGAGGCGCGGGCATTGAGCAACAATTTCGTCGTGCCGCGTTCCCCGGCGCAAGCGGTCCCGCCCCACACGCCGGGCATGCGCATCGGCCTGCTCGGCGGCTCCTTCAATCCGCCGCATCAGGCGCATCGCGCCATCAGCCAGTTTGCGCTGAAGCGATTGAAGCTCGATCGCGTGTGGTGGCTGGTCACGCCCGGCAATCCGCTGAAGGAGAACGGCACGCTGCACG
The DNA here is from genome assembly GCF_022354745.1 of Bradyrhizobium sp. I71. NCBI lineage: Bacteria > Pseudomonadati > Pseudomonadota > Alphaproteobacteria > Hyphomicrobiales > Nitrobacteraceae > Bradyrhizobium > Bradyrhizobium sp. I71. The sequence goes on along the minus strand of NZ_CP059398.1, from coordinate 3,692,453 downwards.
AGCTCGGCGCGCGCATGCAGGCCGCGCGCGACGTCGCTGATGATCCGCGCATCGAGGTGAGCTGTCTCGAATCCGTCATCCGTACGCGCTACACTATCGACACGATCAACACCTTGCGCCGCCGCTTCCCCGGCCTGCGCTTTGTCTGGATCATGGGCGCCGACAATCTCGCTCAATTCCACCGTTGGCAGGACTGGCGGCGCATCGCCGCCCAGGTGCCGATGGCCATCATCGATCGCCCGCCGCAGAGTTTTCGTGCCCTCGCCTCCCCCGCCGCCCAGGCGCTATCGCGCTACCGCCTGCCCGAGACGAAGGCGGCAGGACTTGCGGATCGGCCGGCGCCCGCCTGGGTGTTCCTGACCGGATTGAAGCTGAACCTCTCCTCGACGGGCCTGCGGAACCCGGACGGAAGCTGGAAAGGTACGAAGTGAGACGAAGTGTGCGGGCTGGAGGCTCTCTGGCATATTGAAACCCTTAACCCCACATGATGTAGTGTAACCAGTGAGCGCCGGATTCGCGTTCGCGATACAGTGAAAGGAATGGTCCCTGACCACATCTGTATTGTCCAAGCCTGTTTTACCCAAGGTTGCCAAGCCTACGCGTAAAACATCGACCAAAGCTGCGGCCTTGAAGGCGCAACCCGACGCCGACAAGACGCTGAGCCTGATCCTCTCCCGCCTTGAGGACATGAAGGCGGAAGAGACGGTCACCATCGACCTTCGCGGCAAATCGGCGTACTCCGACTACATGATCGTGACCACCGGCCGGGTGAACCGGCACGTCGGCGCGATCGCGGAAAACGTCACCAAGAGCCTCAAGGAAAACGGCATCAAGAACATCCATGTCGAGGGCTTGCCCAATTGCGACTGGGTGCTGATCGATTCCGGCGACGTGATCGTGCACGTGTTCAGACCCGAGGTCCGCGAGTTCTACAATCTCGAGAGATTGTACACCCAGGGCCCGGGGGCGGCGAAGGCGATCTAGGCTCATCGAGCCGATTTCGAATCGGCTGACGCGCATGCTAGCGTCGTGTGCGCGCGCTTATGGCGCGCGGTCTTGAAACACGACCCTGACGATATCAGACCCTGAAGATATCATGCGTGTTGCTGTCATTGCGGTGGGCCGGCTGAAGCAGGGCCCCGAGCGGGAGCTTGCGGACCGCTATTTCGAGCGGTTCGACGAGGCCGGCCGCAAGCTTGGATTCCGCGAGCTCAGCATCCACGAAATTCCCGAGAGCCGCGCGCGCGATACCGCGACCCGGATGGCCGAGGAGGCTGCGGCGATCTCGGCGCATATTCCGGAAAGATCCATCCTGGTGGCGCTGGACGAGCGCGGCCAGAATCTCGAGTCCACCGTGTTCGCACGGCATCTCGGGCGCTGGCGCGACGAAGGCGCCGGACATACTATTTTCGTGATCGGAGGGGCGGACGGACTTTCGCCCGAATTGCGCCGTAAGGCCAAGCTCGCGATCGCGTTCGGCTCTGCGACCTGGCCGCACCAAATGGTCCGCGTCATGCTTCTGGAACAGCTTTATCGGGCCGCCACCATTCTGGCCGGCCATCCCTATCACCGCGCGTGATGCGCGCCACAACGAGCACTTTTGCCGAGAAGCGATGCGAGCGCCGATTCTCAACCTGCTGCTGATCGCCAACGTCGCCGGCGCAAGCCTGGCGCAAGCCCAGACGGCAACACCGGCGCCGCAGACCGCAGCCATCTCGCCCGACGCGATCAAGCAGCGCGAGCAGGAGCTGGAAGCCGCGCGCGCCAGGCAGAAGAGCGCGGAGGAAGCGCAGGCCAAGCTCAAGGCCGAGATCACCGCGCTCGGCCAGGACCGCACCCAGCTCAATCAGCAGCTGATCGAGACCGCCGCCAATGTGCGCACCGTGGAGACCAAGATCGACGAGGCCGAAGCGCGGCTGCGCGCGCTGAACGGCCGCGAGCAGCAGATGCGTGCTTCGCTCGATTCACGCCGTGCCGACATCGTCGAAGTGCTCGCGGCCTTGCAGCGCGCCGGCCGGCGCACACCTCCGGCGCTGCTGGTGCGGCCCGAAGATGCGCTGCAATCACTGCGTACGGCGATGCTGCTCGGCGCCGTCGTGCCGGAATTGCGCGGCCGCGCCGAGAAGATCGCGGCCGAGCTCGGCGAGCTCGTGGCCTTGCGCAAGACCATCGCCACCGAGCGCGACCAGCTCGCCTCTGACCGCGACAGGGTCCGCAACGACCAGACCCGGCTCGCCGCCTTGGTCGACGAGCGGCAGCGACAGCAGGCGGCGCGCGAAAAGGACCTGGACGCCGAGAGTTCGCGCGCCATCGCGCTTTCAAGGCAGGTCGGCGATCTCCAGGGGCTGATCGCCAAGATGGAGCAGGACCTGCAAAGCGCCGCCAAGGCTGCCGAGAAGGCCGCGGAGGCCGCAAGGCAGGCCGAGGCGAAAGCGGCCGCCAGCGCCAAGTCGGGCCCGGGCGCCTTCAAGGACAAGTCCCGCACCACCCCGGCGATCTCCTTCGCTTCCGCCAAGGGACTCCTGCCTCTGCCGGTTAACGGTAACAAGATCAGGGACTTTGGCGGTTCCGACGGGGTTGGCGGGGTCCAGAAGGGGATTTCGCTGGCCACCAAGCCCGGCTCCCAGGTCACGACGCCGTGTGATGGCTGGGTGGTCTATGCCGGGCCGTTCCGCAGCTATGGACAACTCTTGATCCTCAACGCCGGTGGCGGGTATCATGTCCTGATCGCCGGGATGGAGCGCATTTCGGTCAACATCGGACAGTTTGTGCTCACGGGGGAGCCGGTCGCGACCATGGGGTCGACCTCTCAAGTCGCCTCCATTCTCGCCACGAACGCGAGTCAACCTGTGCTGTATGTCGAGTTCCGTAAAGACGGCACTCCAATCGATCCAGGCCCATGGTGGGCCGCAAATGAAGGCGAGAAGGTTCGCGGATGATGCGCAAGACTTCAGTAATCCTCCTCAGCGCCGCCACCGGTGCAGCGCTGACGCTGTTCGTGACCCAGCCCCGCGCGGTGTTCATGGGCTCAAGCGCGCGAGCCGCCACCGCGGACACCTATCGCCAGCTCAATCTGTTCGGCGACGTCTTCGAGCGCGTGCGCTCCGACTATGTCGAGAAGCCCGATGACACCAAGCTGATCGAATCCGCCATCAGCGGCATGCTCACCGGCCTCGATCCGCATTCGAGCTACATGGACGCCAAGAGCTTCCGCGACATGCAGGTGCAGACCCGCGGTGAGTTCGGCGGCCTCGGCATCGAGGTCACGATGGAAGACGGCCTGATCAAGGTGGTCTCGCCGATCGACGACACGCCGGCCTCGCGCGCAGGCGTCATGGCCAACGACATCATCACCAATCTCGACGACGAGGCGGTGCAGGGCCTGACCCTGAACCAGGCGGTCGAGAAGATGCGCGGCCCGGTCAACACCAAGATCAAGCTCAAGATCATCCGCAAGGGTCAGGACAATCCGATCGACGTCACGCTGGTGCGCGACAACATCCGCGTCCGCTCCGTGCGCGCGCGCATCGAGCAGGACGACATCGCCTATATCCGCATCACCACCTTCAACGAGCAGACCACCGAAGGCCTCAAGCGGGAGATCGGCAACCTCACGAACCAGATCGGCGGCGACAAGCTCAAGGGCTTCATCATCGACCTCCGCAACAATCCGGGCGGCCTGCTCGAGGAGGCGGTCACCGTTTCCGACTCGTTCCTTGAGAAGGGCGAGATCGTGTCGACCCGCGGCCGCAATGCCGAGGAGACCCAGCGCCGCACCGCGCATGCGGGCGACCTGACCAAGGGCAAGCCGGTCATCGTGCTGGTCAATGGCGGCTCGGCCTCGGCGTCGGAAATCGTCGCCGGCGCGCTGCAGGACCACAAGCGTGCGACGATCGTCGGCACGCGCTCGTTCGGCAAGGGTTCGGTGCAGACCATCATTCCGCTCGGAAGCGGCAACGGCGCGCTGCGGTTGACCACCGCCCGCTACTACACGCCGTCGGGCAAGTCGATCCAGGCCAAGGGCATCGTGCCCGACATCGAGGTGCTGCAGGACGTGCCGGACGAGCTGAAGTCGCGCACCGACACCAAGGGCGAGGCTTCGCTGCGCGGCCATCTGAAGAACGACGGCGACGAGAAGACCGGCTCGCAGTCCTACGTCCCGCCGGATGCCAAGGACGACAAGGCGCTCAAGCTCGCGGGCGACCTGCTCCACGGCATCAAGAACAGCGCCTCCGCCGCCCCCACGCCGGGCGACAACAAGGCCACGACCGACAAGCCCAAAGCGGCGAACTGAGTCCTTGCATTTCCGCGATCTGACGAAAAGGGCGGCTCCTGGAGCCGCCCTTTTGCTTGCAAGTCCGATCCCCCGGCCTATCCCGGCCTGCCGCCGCTTGACCTCGGCATGGTATCGTCGGCTGGAGTGATTCGGGATCTCGCATGACTGAAACGGCCGATGATCTGAGCGCGCCGCTCGGACAGGACAAGCCGCGCCGGAAACGCCGGCTGCGGCTGCCGTTCACGGCCATGCAGCTGCTTGCCGTCCTGCTCGGACTTTTCCTCCTCACCTTTGCCGGCTTCGCCATCTTCAACAAGGATCCGCTCGGCGGCGAGCCGATGACCCGGATCGCGATCCGCGCTCCCGATGCCACGGACGAGAAGCCGGCGGCCTCCGGCCACGGCTCGGAGAGCAAGCCGGAGGGCAAGCACGAGACCAAGGAGGCGCCGAAGCAGGCCGCCCCCGGTGAGCAGAAGACCATCACCATGATCGACGGCTCGACCGGCGCCCGCCACGACGTGGTGATCGGCGGTGGCGATGCCGCCGACAAGGGCGAGGCAGCATCCGCCCCGCCGCCCGTCATGGCCGGGATCAATCCGAAGCTCTTGGAGAAATCGCGCTACGGCATGATCCCGGTGGCCGCTGACGGGCTGAAGCCGTTCGACGTCTATGCGGCGGACGCCGACCGCGCCAAGGCCGCCAAGATGCCGGTGGTGGCGATCGTGATCGGCGGCCTCGGCGTCGGCGCCGCCAAGACCACCGACGCGATCATGAAGCTGCCGGCGGCGGTGACGCTGGCCTTCACGCCCTATGGCGCCGACCCCGGCAAGCTCGCCGAGCGCGCCCGCGCGCAGCGCCACGAGATCTTCCTCCAGATCCCGATGGAGCCCTATGACTTCCCCGACAACGATCCGGGACCGCAAACGCTGCTGACCTCGCTCAGCCCCGACCAGAACATGGACCGTCTCTATTGGCACCTGAGCCGGATGCAGGGCTATGCCGGCCTCACCAATTTCATGGGCGCGCGATTCATCGCGACCGAGCCGGCGATGCAGCCGATCATCCGCGAGGCCGCCAAGCGCGGCCTCGGCTTCTTCGACGACGGCTCCTCGCCGCGCAGCATCGCGCCCCAGGCCGCGGCGAACCAGGCCATGCCGTTCGGCAAGGGCGACATCGCCATCGACGTGGTGCCGACGCCGACCGAGATCGACCGCGCTCTGAACAAGCTCGAATCGACCGCACGAGAACGCGGCATCGCTGTCGGCACGGCCTCGGCCCTGCCCGTCTCGATCGAGCGCATCGGCGCCTGGACCAAGACATTGGGCGACCGAGGTATCCTTTTGGTGCCATTGACAACCGCGATGCTGAAATCAAAATCCAGCTAAATCAACGAATTGGTACGGCACGGCTCCCGCGGGGCCGCATCAAGCCGGACCTGAGGCATGCGAGAGGTCTGGCGGAATGGCGCGTTACGAGGATCTGCCCTACCGGACCTGCGTCGGTGTGATGATGCTCAATCCAAAGGGACTGGTGTTCATCGGCCGCCGCGCCGGCGGCATCGAGCATGTCGACGACACCCATGTCTGGCAGATGCCGCAGGGCGGCGTCGACCCCGGCGAGGACACCTGGGAAGCCGCCAAGCGCGAGCTCTACGAGGAGACCAGCGTGCGCTCGGTCGAGCTGCTCGGCGAAGTCCCGGACTGGCTCACTTACGACATTCCGCGCACGGTTGCGGGGCGCGCCTGGAAGGGCCGCTACCGCGGCCAGCGCCAGAAATGGTACGCGGTGCGGTTCACCGGCAAGGACAGCGAGATCAACGTCGAGAAGCCCGGCGGTGGCGGCCACAAGGCGGAGTTCGTGAGCTGGCGCTGGGAATCGATGAAGAATCTGCCTGAGTTGATCATCCCCTTCAAGCGCCCGGTCTATGAGCGCGTGGTGAAGGAATTTTCTGCGCTGGCGGATGAATGATCCACTGTCGCTCCGGGGCGATACGAAGTATCGAACCCGGAGCCTCGAGATTCCGGGTTCGATGCTTCGCATCGCCCCGGAATGACGGCAAGGGATCCGCGCGTGACCAATGAAAAGCCCTACCGCCCCAACGTGGGCATCGCCCTGTTCAATGCCGACGGCCGTGTGCTGATCGGCCACCGCTTCAAGGGCGACGGGCCGGAGATCGTCCTGCCGGGGCTCGACTGGCAGATGCCGCAGGGCGGCGTCGACGAGGGCGAGGATCTGCGCGATGCGGCGATGCGCGAGCTCTGGGAGGAGACCAATGTCGTGAGCGCCGACTTTCTCGGCGAGACCGACTGGCTCACCTACGAATTCCCGCCTTACGACGGGCCGCAGACGCACCGGCTGGCGAAATTCCGAGGCCAGCGCCAGAAATGGTTCGCGCTGCGCTTCACCGGCCGCGATGACGAGATCGATCCGCTGACACCGCGCAACGGCCAGCCCGCCGAGTTCGACGCCTGGCGCTGGGAGCGCCTCGACCGTGTCGCCGATCTCGTGGTGCCATTCCGACGTGAGGTCTACCGGGCGGTGGCGAGAGAGTTTGCAGCCTTCGCAAGCTAAAGCGCGATGCGATTAGGAACAATCGTCATCGCGCTTTAGGTTATTGTTTGAGCATGATCTTTTCGGAAAACCGCTGCACACTTTTCCGGATCATGCTCCAAAACTGCGAAAACAACCCCATGCACAGTAGCGAAGTGTTTGACACGTCGCGATAAAATCGGCGGCAGCTCCAGCGATCCCGCAATAAAGTCTCAGCGCCCGCCACGGTCGTGACGAGCGCTGAACCTGTTCGGGATTTGCAGGCTTGAGCCCCGGAGCGGTGCCCCGGGGCTTAGTGCATAGCCGTGGAGCTGAGCTGCTGCTGGATGCTCTTGAAGTGGTCGAGCCGCTCGATGGCGTGATCGAGCTCGCCGCCTTCGTGCTCCTTCAGTCCCTCTTCCATCTCCGCGATCGTCTCGGCGAGCTGCGCACGGTCGAGCTCGGCCAGCGACGTCGCGACGTCGGCGAGCACGGTCAGCCCCTTGTCGGAGACCTCGGCGATGCCGCCGAGCACGATGATCTTCTCGTGCCTGCCGCCGCTGGTGATGGTGAGAATACCCGGACGGATCGCGGCCACGACCGGCGCATGTCCGGCCAGCACGCCGAAATCACCCTCGACGCCGGGGATGTCGACCTGATCGACCTCGCCCGAGAAGGCGAGCTTTTCCGGAGAGACGAGATCGAAGTGGAAGGTGGCCATGGGAAACCTGCGAATAGCGAGTGGCGAATAGCGAGTGGCGGTCGGGAGCAGCGGACTATTCGCTACTCCCAATTCGCCATTCGCCCCTTAAGCCGCTTCAGCGGCGAGCTTCTTGCCCTTCTCGACGGCTTCTTCAATGGTGCCGACCATGTAGAAGGCGGCTTCCGGCAGGTGATCGTACTTGCCTTCGACCAGGCCCTTGAAGCCCTTGATGGTGTCGGCGAGCTCGACGAACTTGCCCGGCGATCCCGTGAAGATCTCGGCGACGTGGAACGGCTGCGACATGAAGCGCTCGACCTTGCGGGCGCGGGCCACCGTCAGCTTGTCCTCTTCCGAGAGTTCGTCCATGCCGAGAATGGCGATGATGTCCTGGAGCGCCTTGTAGCGCTGCAGCACCTGCTGGACCTGACGGGCGACCGCGTAGTGCTCCTCGCCGACCACCAGCGGGGAGAGCATGCGCGAGGTCGAGTCGAGCGGGTCCACCGCCGGGTAGATGCCCTTTTCGGCGATCGAGCGCGACAGCGTGGTGGTCGCGTCAAGATGCGCGAACGAGGTCGCGGGCGCCGGGTCGGTCAAGTCGTCGGCCGGAACGTAGATGGCCTGCACCGAGGTGATCGAGCCCTTCTGCGTGGTGGTGATGCGCTCCTGCAGCGCGCCCATGTCGGTGGCGAGCGTCGGCTGATAACCCACGGCGCTCGGGATACGGCCGAGCAGCGCCGACACTTCCGAGCCGGCCTGGGTGAAGCGGAAGATGTTGTCGACGAAGAACAGCACGTCCTGGCCCTTGTCGCGGAAGTCTTCGGCGATGGTGAGGCCGGTGAGCGCGACGCGGGCGCGGGCGCCCGGCGGCTCGTTCATCTGGCCGAACACCAGCGCGCATTTCGACTTCACGCTCGGATCCGGATTCTTCGGATCGGCGTTGACCTTGGACTCGATGAACTCGTGATAGAGATCGTTGCCCTCGCGGGTGCGCTCGCCGACGCCGGCGAACACGGAGTAGCCGCCGTGCGCCTTCGCGACGTTGTTGATCAGCTCCTGAATCAGCACGGTCTTGCCGACGCCGGCGCCGCCGAACAGGCCGATCTTGCCGCCCTTGGCGTAGGGCGCGAGCAGGTCGACGACCTTGATGCCGGTGACGAGAATTTCGGCTTCGGTGGACTGGTCGGTGTAGCTCGGTGCTTCCTGGTGGATGGCGCGCAGGCCTTCCGACTTGACCGGGCCGGCTTCGTCGATCGGCTCGCCGATGACGTTGATGATGCGGCCGAGCGTGCCTTCGCCGACGGGAACGCGGATCGGCGCGCCGGTGTCGGTCACTTCCTGGCCGCGGACCAGACCTTCGGTGGTGTCCATCGCGATCGTGCGCACCGTGGATTCACCGAGATGCTGGGCGACTTCGAGCACCAGGCGGTTGCCGCCGTTCTTGGTCTCGAGCGAGTTGAGAATGGCCGGGAGGTGGCCTTCGAACTGCACGTCGACGACGGCGCCGATGACCTGGGTGACGCGACCGACCTGGGCTGCCATTGAATGTCTCCTTCGATCCGAATTCAGCTCATGATCCGATCAGATCGGATCATGAGCTAGTTTGCTTTTTGAGCATGATCTTGCGGAAAACCGGTTCCCACTTTTCCGGATCATGCTCGTTAGACCACGGTCAGCTTGACCGGGATGTTGCGTATGATGGGTACCGACGCGCCTTGATCAGACGGCCTCGGCGCCCGAGATGATTTCGATCAGTTCCTTGGTGATCTGCGCCTGACGCGTGCGGTTGTAGACCAGCGTCTGCTTGCGGATCATTTCACCGGCGTTGCGCGTCGCGTTGTCCATCGCGCTCATCTGCGCACCGTAGAACGAGGCGTTGTTCTCGAGCAGCGCGCGGAAGATCTGGACCGCGAGATTGCGCGGCAGAAGGCGGGTGAGGATCTCATCCTCTTCCGGCTCGTATTCGTAGGACGTGGTGCTGGCAGCAGCGCTCTCCTCGACGACCAGCGGGATCACCTGCTGGGCGGTCGGGATCTGCGCGATCACCGATTTGAAGCGCGAATAGAACAGCGTGCAGACGTCGAACTCGCCGGCCTCGAAGCGGGCCAGGACCTTCTTGGCGATGTCCTCGGCGTTGACGAAGCCGAGCTGGCGAACGCTGCGCAGATCGAGATGCTCGACGATCTGCTTGTCGAACTGGCGGCGCAGCTGCTCGTAGCCCTTGCGGCCGACGCAGAAGAACTTCACGTCCTTGCCCTGCGCCATCAGCGCCAGGGCGCGCTCGCGCGCCAGGCGCACGATCGAGGAGTTGAAGGCGCCGGACAGGCCGCGCTCGCCGGTGCAGACCAGCAGCAGGTGAACCTGATCCCTGCCGGTGCCGGCCAGCAGAACCGGCGCGCCGGGCGAGCCCGCGGCGGCGCTGGCGATGTTGGAGATCACCGCGCTCATCTTGTCGGCATAGGGACGCGCCGCTTCCGCGGCGGTCTGCGCACGGCGCAGCTTCGAGGCTGCGACCATCTGCATGGCCTTGGTGATCTTTTGCGTCGCCTTGGTGGAGGCGATGCGGACGCGCATGTCTTTAAGTGACGCCATTCTTCGTTCACCCCGGCGGTTCGACCATTACGGCCAAGCCACTAGCCTATCCCAGTCGTCATGCCCGGGCTCGTCCCGGGCATCCACGTCCCGTCTTGCACGCCAATAGACGTGGATGGCCGGGACAAGCCCGGCCATGACGGTTGTTTCTTAAGCGAATGACTTCGCAAAGCCCTCGACAACCGACTTCAGCTTGGCAGCGGTGTCGTCGGTGAGGTCGCGGGTGTCGCGGATCGAGTTGAGGATCTCGACGTGCTTGCCGCGCAGCAGCGAGAGCAGGCCGTCCTCGAACGCGCGCACCTTGTTGAGCGGGAGCGGATCGAGATAGCCGTTGGTGCCGGCCCAGATCACGCAGACCTGCTCTTCCATCTTCAGCGGCGAGAACTGCGGCTGCTTCAGCAGCTCGGTCAGGCGCGAACCGCGGTTGAGCAAGCGCTGGGTCGAGGCGTCGAGGTCGGAGCCGAATTGCGCGAACGCCGCCATTTCGCGGTACTGCGCGAGCTCGCCCTTGATCTTGCCGGCGACCTTCTTGGTGGCCTTGGTCTGCGCCGACGAACCGACGCGCGACACCGACAGACCGACGTTCACGGCAGGACGGATGCCCTGGAAGAACAGGTCGGTTTCCAGGAAGATCTGGCCGTCGGTGATCGAGATGACGTTGGTCGGGATGTAGGCGGACACGTCGTTGGCCTGGGTTTCGATGATCGGCAGCGCCGTCAGCGAGCCCGAGCCCTGGTCCTTGTTCAGCTTCGCCGCGCGCTCGAGCAGGCGGGAGTGCAGATAGAACACGTCGCCCGGATAGGCTTCGCGGCCCGGCGGACGGCGCAGCAGCAGCGACATCTGGCGGTAGGCGACGGCCTGCTTGGAGAGGTCGTCATAGATGATGACCGCGTGCATGCCGTTGTCGCGGAAGTACTCGCCCATGGTGCAGCCGGTGAACGGCGCGATGTACTGCATCGGTGCCGGATCGGAGGCGGTGGCGGCGACGACGATCGAATATTCGAGCGCGCCCTGCTCTTCCAGCACCTTCACGAACTGGGCGACGGTCGAACGCTTCTGGCCGACGGCGACGTAGACGCAGTACAGCTTGATGTTCTCGTCGGGCTGCGCGTTGAGCGGCTTCTGGTTCAGGATGGTGTCGAGCGCGATCGCGGTCTTGCCGGTCTGGCGGTCACCGATGATCAGCTCGCGCTGGCCGCGGCCGATCGGGATCAGGGCGTCGATCGCCTTGAGGCCGGTCGCCATCGGCTCACTCACCGACTTGCGCGGAATGATGCCGGGCGCCTTGACGTCGACGCGCATACGCTTCTCGGCCTGGATCGGACCCTTGCCGTCGATCGGGTTGCCGAGCGCGTCGACGACGCGGCCGAGCAGGCCCTTGCCAACGGGCGCGTCCACGATGGCGCGGGTACGCTTGACGGTCTGACCTTCCTTGATCTCGCGGTCGGCACCGAAAATAACGACGCCGACGTTGTCGGTTTCGAGGTTCAGCGCCATGCCGCGGGTGCCGTTCTCGAACTCGACCATTTCACCGGCCTGGACGTTGTCCAGACCGTAGACGCGGGCGATACCGTCGCCGACGGACAGCACCTGTCCGACTTCGGAGACTTCAGCTTCCTGGCCGAAATTCTTGATCTGGTCCTTGAGGATCGCGGAAATTTCCGCGGCGCGGATGTCCATCAGCCTGCCTCTTTCATCGCGTGCTTGATCGAATTGAGTTTGGTGCGAAGCGAACCATCCACCATGCGGCTGCCCAGCTTGACGACGAGGCCACCGATGATCGAGGGATCGACTTTCACGTTCAGCGCGACGTCCTTGCCGGTCACCGACTTCAGGGCAACCTTGAGGGCATCGAGATTCTTGTCCGAGAGCGCTTCCGCCACGGTGACGTCGGCCGTCGTCTCGCCCTTGAACTTGGCGACGAGGGCGCGGTAGCCGCGGATGACGTCGGCCACCACGAACAGGCGGCGGTTGGCGGTCAGCACCTTGAGGAAGTTGGCGGAGATGCCGGCGATGCCGGCCTTGGCCAGCACGGCCGAGAGGGCCCGGGACTGGGCGTCGGCCGCGAACACCGGGCTGCGGACGAGGCGCTTGAGATCCGCGCTTTCGTTCAGCAAGGCATCGAATTTGTCGAGATCGGCTTTGACCTCGTCGACCACTTTCTGGTCGCGGGCCAGTTCAAACAAGGCCGTTGCATAACGGCCGGACACACCAGAAACGGACGTATCTTCTGCAGCCACAGACGCGCTCTTTTTGCTGTCAAACTCGCAAGGGAAAAACCGTCGCCACGAAGCGGCGCCTAGCGATCCAAGCCCTTGGAATTCAAGCGGGACTTCGATTTTCGACCAGCACGGGAGGTGCCGGGCTCGTTAAAATCGCGGCTTTGCTAACATAGCAGGCGCGCAGGTGCAACATGACGCCAAATTAAAGGCACGAGGTTCTCTCGCCAGTTCGTCGCAGCGAACGACGCCGCGAGGGCGGCGCTGACGCGTCCGGACCGACGACCTCCCGCGTCGCGGAAATTGCCGGAAGCCTCCCGGCGGTTGGTTCCTGCCCCCAGCGCATAGCGGCCATGAACACGGATCACTGAGGCGTGATTCCGACGCCGCCGGTTCCACTGGCCGAATACTTACCGAATTCTGAACAATCGAAACGATCACTTCGATTTACAGTATTTAGAAGTAATCATGAGGTTAATGAATCGTTAAAGCCAAAGATTACGGAACATCCTCTGATTATCGCACAACGGTAACAAGATGTTTCATGACGAAACATACCCAATTTACTGCCCAATTCACGCCTCATTGGGAATCGAAACGCCAAACCGCTCACAAACTGATGGGGGCTCCACTAGCCACATATGTGGCAATACTAGCTTAGGGACCAGTAAATGCTGTCTTTGAAGACGCTGGGCTTTGTGACCCGGCCGCGTACGGCGATCGCTTTCGTCGCCGCAACCCTTCTCGTCGGTGGAACCGCCACCGAAGCTTCCGCCAAATCCCGGCATCACCGGCATCATCATCACCGCCACCACGCCCAGACCGACACCAACGCGACCTCCGATTGGCGCAACGCCAATGCGTCGATGACGCCGACCTCCGGCGCGGGCCGCAGCTTCTCCGGCGTGGCTTCCTTTTACGGCAACGAGTCCGGCAGCCGGACGGCGTCGGGCCAGCGCTTCAACCAGAACGCCATGACTGCGGCGCACCGTTCGCTGCCGTTCGGCACCAAGCTGCGTGTCACCCATCGCGGCCAGAGCGTGGTCGTCACCATCAATGACCGCGGCCCGTTCATTCGTGGCCGTGTCCTCGACCTCTCCACGGGCGCTGCCCGCGCCATCGGCCTCACCGGCGCCGGCGTCGGCCGCGTCACCGCGGAAGTCGTCTCCTAACGGGCGATCAACGCCTTTCCTCACACGCGCAGTTTCCATCAGTTTGCTGCGCGCGTGAGACAAGCCCGTGGTCTTGGGGGACCGCGGGCTTTTTTATTGGGCTCGGCGCGTGTCCCGGACAAGCAGCAACGCGCGCGCGTTGCTGCGCAGAGCTGAAGGGCGCTGCGCCGCGTCCGGGGCACGCGAGGAGAGATTTGCGCACCACTCTCTCACCGTCATTGCGAGCGCAGCGAAGCAATCCAGAATCTTTCCGCCGAGAGACTCTGGATTGCTTCGTCGCAAGAGCTCCTCGCAATGACGCGGGAGAGAGAGTGTCGCTACAAGAAGCTCTGCGGATCGACGTCCACTTCGAGCTTGAGATTGCCCGTCGCCTTCGGGCACACCGCGAGCCAGCGGCGCAGATAGTCCGACAGATCGAAACCGCGCGCCGATTTCACCAGGATGCGGAAGCGGTAGCGGCCCTTGATGACGGCGAGCGGCGCTTCCGCCGGCCCCAGCACCACCACGCGTTCATCGCGCGGCGCCAGCGCGACGAGCTTGCGGCCGAAACCTTCCGCGCCCGGACGGTCGCCTGCCGAGATGATCAGGCTCGCGAGCCGGCCGAACGGCGGATAGAGCGTCTTCTCGCGCAGCTCGATCTCGCTGTCGTAGAAGGCCTCGCGGTCGCAGGCGATCAGCGCCTTCATCACGGGATGATCGGGCTGATGGGTCTGGAGGTAGCCGACGCCGCGTCCCTGCTCGCGTCCGGCGCGGCCGATCACCTGATTGAGCAATTGCCAGGTGCGCTCCGCCGCGCGCGGATCGCCGTTGCTGAGGCCAAGATCCGCATCGATCACGCCGACCAGATTGAGCCGCGGGAAATTGTGGCCCTTCGCCACGAGCTGCGTGCCGATGATGATGTCGACGCGGCCCTCCGCGATCTCGGCGAGCTCCGAGCGCATCGTCTCGATCGAGGTGATGAGATCGCTGGACAGCACCATGGTGCGCGCTTCCGGGAACAGCGCGGCCGCCTCCTCCTGCAGGCGCTCGACGCCGGGACCGACCGCGACCAGCGATTCCTCGGCGGAACAGTTCGGGCAGATGTGCGGACGCGGCATCGAGAAGCCGCAATGGTGACAGACGAGGCGCTGGCGGAAGCGATGATCGACCAGCCATGCATCGCAGATGGTGCAGGCGAAGCGATGGCCGCAGGCACGGCACAAGGTCAGCGGCGCATAGCCGCGGCGGTTGAGGAACAGCAGCGCCTGCTCGCGCCGCTCGATCGCGATTCTGATCTCGCCGGCAAGCCGCGGCGAGATGAAGCGGCCGCGCGCGGGCGGCTCGCGCCGCAGATCGATCGCCTCGATATGCGGCATGTGCTGGCCGCCGAAGCGCGAGGGCAGCGCGATGCGCTGGTAGCGGCTCTTGCGCGCATTGACCTCGGACTCCACCGAAGGCGTCGCGGAAGCCAGCACGACCGGAATCCTGGCGATGTGCGCGCGCACCACCGCCATGTCGCGGGCGTGATAATGCACGCCGTCGTCCTGCTTGTAGGCCTGGTCGTGCTCTTCATCGACGACGATGAGGCCGAGATTGGCATAGGGCAGGAACAGCGCCGAGCGCGCGCCGACCACGACCGGCGCGGTGCCACCGGAGATCGCCGCCCAATTGCGCGCGCGTGTGCGCGGCGTCAATTCAGAATGCCATTCGATCGGCCGCACGCCAAAGCGCTGCGCGAAGCGATCGAGGAACTGGCCGGTCAGCGCGATCTCCGGCATCAGGATCAGCGACTGTTTTCCACGGCGGATGGTTTCCGCGACGGCTTCGAAATACACCTCGGTCTTGCCCGAGCCGGTGACGCCGTCGAGCAGCGCGACGTGGAAGGTACCGTTGGCCGCGAGCGCGCGCATCGCATCCACGCCGGCACGCTGCAGCGGCGAAAAATCCGGCCGGCCGAAATCGGGATCGGGCGCGGGAGGGGGCGGAGGCGGCGGCATCGGCTCGACCGTGAGCGTGCCTTCGTCGACGAGGCCGTCGATCACGCCTGAGGAGACGCCCGCTTCCTTGGCCGCCTCGGACTTGCCGTGCAGCAGCCGGTCGGACAGCACCGCGATCAACCGCTGCCGTGCCGGCGTCAGGCGCTTCGGGGGATCGCCGACCAGGCGAACGCCGGCGCGCACCCGCTCCGGGCCGAGATTCTCGCCCATGCGCAGGCACATGCGCAGCACCATGCCGCGCGGGCTCAGCGTGTAATTGGCGACCCAATCCACCACCTGGCGCAGCTCGGGCTTGAGCGGCGGGATGTCGAGCTTCTCGCTGACCTCCTTGAGGCGATTGTGCAGGCGCGGATCGGGATTGGCGTTCTCGCCCCAGACCACCGCCAGCACCTCGCGCGGACCGAGCGGCACGCCGACGAGATCGCCCGCCTTCAGCTCCATCCCGCGCGGCACCTTGTAGGAATAGGTCTGGTCGAGCGCGACCGGCACCAGCACGTCGACCATGCGGGTCGCGTTGGCGGGGGCGGCGTTGCTGCGCGACGAATGATCCATGAGGGGAGAATCGGAACCGGGGGTGCTCAAGGCTAGCGCCACGGGCCGGCCTTAGCGAACGATAAACGAGTGTGATGCGATATACTGTACGGAATCACCACGTCCAGAGCGCATGAGCAAAGCGGCCGCCCCACAGATCGAGCTCGCCAGCGCCGATCCCTCGATCGCGCAGGAGATGGCACGCTGGCTGTCGCATCTCGGCGCCGAGCGGCGGCTGTCGCCGAAGACGCTGGAGGCCTATGGCCGCGACTTGCGGCAGTGCCTGGATTTCCTCAGCAATCATTGGGGCGAGCGCGTCACGCTGGCGCGCTTCGCGGCGCTGGAAGCCACCGACATCCGCGCCTTCATGGCGATGCGCAGGGCCGACGACATTGCCGGCCGCAGCCTGATGCGCGCGCTCGCGGGCCTGCGCTCGTTCGGCCGCTTCCTCGAACGCGAGGGCAAGGGCAAGGTCGGTGCATTGTCCGCAATCCGCGCGCCAAAGGTTGCGAAGAGCCTGCCGAAACCGCTGCCGATGGCCTCCGCAAAACGCCTGGCCGACGCCGACGAGCGCGCCGGCGAGGACCGCGAGACCTGGATCCTGGCGCGCGACGCTGCGGTGATGGCGCTGTTGTACGGCTCGGGCCTGCGCATCTCGGAAGCCCTGGGCCTGAAGCGCCGCGAGGTGCCGCGTCCCGGCGAAGGCGATGTGCTGGTCGTGACAGGCAAAGGCAACAAGACGCGCATGGTGCCGGTGCTCCAGAACGTGCTGGAGCTGGTGCAGGAGTACGTCGCGATGTGCCCCTATCCGCTGCCGGCGGATGGGCCGATCTTCGTCGGCGCGCGCGGCGGCCCCCTGAGCCCGCGCATCATCCAGCTGGCGATGGAGCGGCTGCGCGGCGCGCTGGGCCTTCCCGACAGCGCCACGCCACACGCGCTCCGCCATTCCTTCGCCACGCACCTGCTCTCGCGCGGCGGCGACTTGCGCGCCATCCAGGAACTGCTCGGGCATTCCTCGCTCTCGACCACGCAGGTCTATACCGGCATCGATTCCGAGCGACTGCTGGAAGTGTACGCGAGCGCGCATCCGCGGCGCTGACACACTCTCGTCATAGCTCGCGTGCCTCTTGCGCAGCAGCCGCGGTTCGGTCAAATCGTGGGAACCGATGCAGGAGAGACATGATGGGCGCCCACGAAAGCATGGAGCACGCCGAGCACGCTGAGCACGCGTCCGGCTCGAACAAGAAGATCGCGCTGCTGATCGCGGTGCTGGCGCTGTTCCTGGCGATCTCGGAGACGCTCGGCAAGGCCGCCCAGACCGAATCGATCAGCAAGAACGTCGAGGGTGCCAATCTCTGGGCATTCTTCCAGGCCAAGAGCATCCGCCGCACCGTGGTGATTACCGCGGCCGAGCAGGGCAAGCTGACGCTGGGCTCGCTGGCCGACGACGCCACCATGAAGCCGGCCGTGCAGAAGCAGATCGACGACTGGACCAAGACCGCACAGCGCTACCGCTCCGAGCCGGAGACCGGCGAAGGCACCGAGCAACTCGCGGAGAAGGCCAAGCACGCCGAGCATGCGCGCGACGAGGCGACCGCGAAATACCACCATTTCGAGCTGGCCTCAGCCGCCTTCCAGATCGGCATCGTGCTGGCCTCGGCCACCATCATCACCGGCATGCTCGCGCTGGCCTATGTCAGCGGCGTGCTGACGGTCGCCGGCCTGATCATGACCGCGCTCGGCCTGTGGTGGCCGCATCTGTTGCATTTGCATTGAGGGCTACGGCCGACGCTATTAATCCCGTCATCCTGAGGTGCGAGTGGCGCGATGCAAAAAGCATCGCGCCGGGAGCCTCGAAGGATGAGCTGCCACCGCGCAGAGAGAGCCGGGCCGTCGCCCTTCGAGGGCCGCTGAAGAAGCGGCCACCTCAGGGCGACGGTGAGAGAATGATTGTGCCGGCGCTCACCGCGCTTCGTGCACGCTCTTGCGGAAGCGCTGAATCAGGCGAAGCGTGCGAACGGACCACCCCTGCCCGTTGCCGGCGATCAACTCGCGGATGCGGCGCTTGATCGGATCGACCAGTTCGGCGGCCTTGGCGCGCACCTTCAGCACCAGATCATAGATCCGCTCGAACCAGTGCATCTCCAGCAGCTTGTGGCGCGTCACGTCGAACACGAAGGCGGTGACGCCGACGCCGACCAGCTTTGCGAACACGATCATGAAGACCGCGCTGGTCCAATATTCGTGCGCGAGCAGCCACAAGCCAACCAGCTTGAGCGGAAACAGCGGGACGATGGGGACCGCGAACACGATCAGCGTCATGGCCGGCGACAGCGCATTGACGCGCTCCGTCAGCCAATGCTTGAACCGCGCGAGCGGGATGGCTGCGACGACCCTGGCAACGATCGGCTCGAGATGGTCCCACAGCCAGGCTTCGATCAGGAAGATGATCGCAAGCAGGACCCAGACCGGTTGAAGGAGGCGGCGCAGCATGTGTTTCCCGCCCGATTCGGTGCTGGGCGTGCCTACATATGGATGGCCCGCTTGCCGACCGCAAGCGCGGCTTCCTTGACGGCCTCCGAGCGGGTCGGATGGGCGTGGCAGGTGCGCGCGAGATCCTCGGCACTGCCGCCGAATTCCATGAGAACGCAGGCTTCATGGATCATTTCGCCGGCTTCGCGGCCGATGATGTGAACGCCGAGCACGCGATCGGTCTTCGCATCTGCGAGAATCTTCACAAAGCCGTCAGTGGTCTGGTTGACCTTGGAGCGGCCATTGGCGGTGAACGGAAACTTTCCGACGGTGTAACCGACGCCCGCCTGCTTCAGTTCCTCCTCGGTCTTGCCGACGGAGGACACTTCCGGCGTGGTATACACGACGCCCGGAATGACGTCGTAGTTCACGTGGCCGGCTTGGCCGGCGATGATCTCGGCGACTGCAACGCCCTCGTCCTCGGCCTTGTGCGCGAGCATCGGGCCCGCGACGACGTCGCCGATGGCATAGACGCCCTTCAGGCTGGTGGCGAAATGCGGATCGATCTGCACGCGGCCGCGCGCGTCGAGCGCGACGCCGGCCTCCTTCAGACCGAGACCGTCGGTGTAGGGCACGCGGCCGATGCAGACGAGCACGACGTCGGCTTCCAGCGTCTCGGCAGCGCCGCCGGCAGCGGGCTCGATCGTCGCCTTCAGCGTCTTGCCCGAAGTGTCGACCGCGGTGACCTTGGCCCCCAGCTTGAACGCAAAGCCCTGCTTCTCGAGGATGCGCTGGAATTGCTTGGCGATCTCGCCGTCCATGCCGGGCAGGATGCGGTCGAGGAATTCGACGACGACGACTTCGGCGCCGAGACGGTGCCAGACCGAGCCGAGCTCGAGGCCGATCACGCCGGCACCCACGATCAGCAGCTTGCCGGGGACCTTGTCCAGCGACAGCGCGCCGGTGGACGACACGATGCGCTTCTCGTCGATCTCGATGCCCTTCAGACGCGCGATGTCGGAGCCGGTGGCGATGACGATGTTCTTCGCTTCGATGACTTGCGACTTGCCGTCGGCGGAGACCTCGACCTTGCCGGTGCCTAGGATCTTGCCGGTGCCCTTGAGCACGTCGATCTTGTTCTTCTTCATCAGGAACTCGACGCCCTTGACGTTGCCGTCGATGCCCTGCTGCTTGAAGTTCATCATCGCGGGCAGATCGAGCTTCGGCGACGAGACCGCCACGCCCATCTTGGCGAAGGAATGGCCGGCTTCCTCGAACATTTCGGAGGCGTGGAGCAGCGCCTTCGACGGCATGCAGCCGACGTTCAGGCAGGTGCCGCCGAGCGTGGCGTTCTTTTCGACCACGGCGACTTTCATGCCGAGCTGGGCTGCGCGCACCGCGCAGACGTAACCGCCCGGTCCGGTGCCGATGACGACGAGATCGTAGGTAGCCATGAGTGAAAGTCCCGTGAAGTTTGGCGTGATGAGGATGTGTCAGCGTCCGCCGGTGCGTCAGCGTCCGCCGGACACATCGAGAATGGCTGAGGTGACGTAGGAGGCCTCGTCCGACATCAGCCAGACGATGGCATTGGCGATTTCCTCGGCGGTGCCGACGCGCTTCATCGGCACCATATGGGCCAGGCGATGGGCGCGGTCGGGCTCGCCGCCGGCGGCGTGGATCTCGGTGTCGATCAGGCCGGGACGGATGGCGGCGACGCGGATGCCTTCGCCCGCGACCTCGTAGCCGAGGCCGACGGTGAAGGAATCCACCGCGCCCTTGGACGCGGCGTAATCGACATAGGTGTTGGGCGCTCCGAGCCTGGCAGCAACGGACGAGAGGTTGACGATGACGCCGCCCTCGCCGCCGTGCCTGGTCGACATCCGCTTGATAGCTTCGCGCGCGCAGAGGATGGAGCCGGTCACGTTCACCGCCATCACGCGCTGGATGCGCTCGGCCGACATTTCGTCCACGCGCACGCCGCTCTTGCCGACGATGCCGCCGTTGTTGACGAGCGCGCCAAGCGTGCCCAGCTCGTCGGCTTCCTTGAACAGGGCGAGGATGTCGCTTTCCTCGGCGACATCGCATTTCACCGCGATGGCCTTGCCGTTGGCGGCCTCGATCTGCGCGACCACCTCGTCGGCCGCCTTCTTGTTGCTGGCATAGCCGACCACGACGCGATAGCCGCGCGCGGCCGCCGCGATCGCGGTCGCCCGCCCGATGCCGCGGCTGCCGCCGGTGATGACAACGACCTTATCCGTCATGCGCACCTCCATGGTTCGACACGCGCCGCCGCGCTGATCGCGACGGCGCTCGCAGAGCAACAGGGATCAGAGATCGAGCACCAGGCGCGCCGGATCTTCCAGGCTCTCCTTGACGCGGACCAGGAAGGTGACGGCTTCCTTGCCGTCGATGACGCGGTGATCGTAGGACAGCGCCAGGTACATCATCGGGCGAACCTCGATCTTGCCGCCGACGACCATCGGGCGTTCCTGGATCTTGTGCATGCCGAGGATGCCGGACTGCGGCGCGTTCAGGATCGGGGTCGACATCAGCGAGCCGTAGATGCCGCCATTGGTGATAGTGAAGGTGCCGCCCTGCATCTCGTCGATCTTGAGCTGGCCGTCACGGGCGCGGCGGCCGAAATCGGCGATGCTCTTCTCGATGTCGGAGATCGACTTGTGGTCGCAGTCGCGCACCACGGGCACGACGAGGCCCTTGTCGGTGCCGACGGCGACGCCGATGTGGTAGTAGTTCTTGTAGATCAGGTCGGTGCCGTCGATCTCGGCGTTGACCGCCGGGATGTCCTTCAGCGCCTGCACGACGGCCTTGGTGAAGAAGCCCATGAAGCCGAGCTTGGCGCCGTGCTTCTTCTCGAACGCGTCCTTGTAGTGCGCGCGCAGCGCCATGACGTTGGTCATGTCGACCTCGTTGAAGGTCGTGAGCATGGCCGCGGTGTTCTGCACGTCCTTGAGGCGGCGCGCGATGGTCTGGCGCAGGCGGGTCATCTTGACGCGCTCTTCGCGGGCGGCGTCATCGGCCGGCGACGGCGCGCGAACCTGCACGGCGGCGGCGGGCTGGTTGACCGGGGTCGGCGCCGAGGCGGCGCGCTCGATCGCAGCCAGCATGTCGCCCTTGGTGACGCGGCCGTCCTTGCCGGAGCCCGGCACGGTCGAGGCGTCGATGCCGGTCTCGGCCGACAGCTTGCGCACGGACGGGGCGAGCGGCGCATCGGCCGGCGGCGCCTTCGGCGCAGCGGCGGCAGCAGCCGGAGCCGCGGCCGGCTTGGCGGGAGCGGCGGCGGGCTTGGCAGCACCGGCCCCCTCGGTGATCTGGCCGAGCAGCGCACCGACGGCGACGGTCGCACCATCGGCGGCGATGATCTCGCTCAGCGTGCCCGCGGAGGGGGCCGGGACTTCGATGGTGACCTTGTCGGTCTCGAGCTCCACCAGGGGCTCGTCGACGGCGACGGGATCGCCGGCCTTCTTGAACCAGCGGCCGATGGTGGCCTCGGTGACGGATTCGCCGAGCGTCGGCACACGAATTTCAGTCATGGTCTTTTCCTTAAGGAGATCGCGGTCTTGAATTCATGTGTCATCGCCCGCCTTGTGCGCGCTTGCGCACGGGGGCGGGCGATCCAGTACGCCGTGACGTCGATGAGCAGAACGAATGCCGCGGAGTACTGGATGCCCCGCCTTCGCGGGGCATGACTCAGTTTGAAATTGCCTAGCTCAGTGCTTCGTCCAGGAACGCCTTCAGCTGCGCCTGATGCTTGGACATCAGACCCGTGGCGGTTGCGGCGGAAGCGGCGCGGCCGACATAACGCGGACGCCGGCTCACGCCGTTCACCTGGTTCAGCACCCATTCCAGATAGGGCTCGATGAAGTGCCAGGCACCCATGTTGCGGGGCTCTTCCTGGCACCACACCACTTCGGCCTTCTTGAAGCGCGAGAGCTCGGCCACCAGCGCCTTCAGCGGCACAGGATAGAGCTGCTCGATGCGCATCAGATAGATGTCGTCGATGCCACGCTTCTCGCGCTCCTCGTAGAGGTCGTAATAGACCTTGCCGGAGCAGAGCACGATGCGGCGGATCTTCTCGTCCGGAACGAGCTTGATCGCCTCGCTCGGCAGCATCTGGGCGTCATCGTACAGGATGCGGTGGAAGGTCGTTCCCTTCGCCAGCTCTTCGAGACGCGACACCGCCCGCTTGTGACGCAGCAGCGACTTCGGCGTCATCATGATCAGCGGCTTGCGGATCTCGCGGTGCAGCTGGCGGCGCAGCGCGTGGAAGTAGTTCGCCGGCGTGGTCGGGTAGACCACCTGCATGTTGTCTTCCGCGCACATCTGCAGGAAACGTTCGAGGCGCGCCGAGGAGTGCTCCGGTCCCTGGCCCTCATAGCCGTGCGGCAGGAGGCAGACGAGACCGGACATGCGCAGCCATTTGCGCTCGCCCGAGGAGATGAACTGGTCGAACACGACCTGCGCGCCGTTGGCGAAGTCGCCGAACTGGGCTTCCCAGAGCGTCAGCGTGTTCGGCTCGGCGAGCGAATAGCCGTATTCGAAGCCGAGCACGGCCTCTTCCGACAGCAGCGAGTTGATGACCTCGTAATGGCCCTGCTGGCTGCCGAGATGGTTGAACGGCGTGTAGCGGCTCTCGTCCTCCTGGTCGATCAGGACCGAGTGGCGCTGCGAGAAGGTGCCGCGCTCCGAATCCTGTCCGGACAGGCGGACATGGTGGTTTTCCTGGAGCAGCGTGCAGAACGCCAGCGCTTCGCCGGTCGCCCAGTCGATGCCGGCACCGGTGTCGATCGCCTTGGCGCGGTTGTCGAGGAAGCGCTGGATGGTGCGGTGGACGCGAAAACCGTCCGGCACCTTGGTGATCTTGCGGCCGATGTCCTTCAGGATCGGAAGGTCGACGCCGGTGACGCCGCGACGCGCGTCCTCTTCCTGGTCGGCGATCTTGAAGCCGGACCACTTGCCGTCGAGCCAGTCGGCCTTGTTCGGCTTGTAGGAGGTGCCGGCCTCGAACTCGGCATCGAGCCGGGCGCGCCAGTCCGCCTTCAGCTTGTCGACCTCGCCCTCGGTGACCACGCCTTCGGCGATCAGGCGCTTGGAGTAGAGCGTGAGGGTCGAGGGATGGGCCGCGATCCGCTTGTACATCACCGGCTGGGTGAAGGCCGGCTCGTCGCCCTCGTTGTGGCCGTAGCGGCGATAGCACCACATGTCGATGACGACGGGCTTGTGGAATTTCTGCCGGAACTCGGTCGCGACCTTGGCCGCGAACACGACGGCTTCCGGATCGTCGCCGTTGACGTGGAAGATCGGCGCGTCGATCATCTTCGCCACGTCGGACGGATAGGGCGAGGAGCGCGAGTAGCGCGGATAGGTGGTGAAGCCGATCTGGTTGTTGACGATGAAGTGCACGGAGCCGCCGGTGCGGTAGCCCTTCAGGTCGGACAGGCCGAAGCACTCGGCGACCACGCCCTGGCCGGCGAACGCGGCGTCGCCATGCATCAGGAGCGGCATGACGGAGATGCGCATGTCCGGCGGATCGCCGTGCTGGTCCTGCTTCGCACGGACCTTGCCGAGCACGACGGGATCGACGATCTCGAGATGCGAGGGGTTGGCGGTCAGCGACAGATGGATCCGGTTGCCGTCGAACTCGCGGTCCGAGGAGGCGCCGAGGTGATATTTGACGTCGCCGGAGCCCTCGACCGCGTCGGGATTGGCCGAGCCGCCCTTGAATTCGTGGAACAGCGCGCGGTGTGCCTTGCCCATCACCTGGGTCAGCACGTTGAGGCGGCCGCGATGCGGCATGCCCAGCACGATCTCCTTCACGCCGAGATTGCCGCCGCGCTTGATGATCTGCTCCAGCGCGGGAATCAGCGATTCGCCGCCGTCGAGGCCGAAGCGCTTGGTGCCGGTGAACTTGGTGTCGCAAAACTTCTCGAAGCCTTCGGCTTCGATCAGCTTCATCAGGATGGCTCTGCGGCCTTCGCGCGTGAACGAGATCTCCTTGTCGGGCCCCTCGATGCGCTCCTGGATCCAGGCCTTCTGCGCGGCATTGCTGATATGCATGAACTCGACGCCGAGCGTCTGACAGTAGGTGCGCTCGCAGATCGCGGTGATCTCGCGCAAGCTGCCGTATTCGAGGCCGAGCACGTGATCGAGGAAGATCTTGCGATCGTAATCGGCCTCGGTGAAGCCGTAGGTGCGCGGATCGAGCTCCTCGCGGTTGCGCGGCGCTTCGATGCCGAGCGGGTCGAGCTTGGCATGGAAATGGCCGCGCATGCGGTAGGAGCGGATCAGCATCAGGGCGCGGACGGAGTCGCGCGTGGCCTGGAGGATGTCGGCGGAGGAGATGTCGGCGCCCTTTGCCTGCGCCTTGGCGGCGATCTTGGTGCCGACCGCCTTCTCGACTTCGGCCCAGTTGCCGTCGAGCGCCGAGGTCAGATCGTCCTTCGGCGTCAGCGGCCAGTTGGCGCGCTCCCAGGACGGACCCTGGGCGTTCTTCCGGACGTCAGAGGGCTGGTCGTTGAGGCTCTTGAAGAACTCCTGCCACTCGGCATCGACCGAGGACGGGTCCTTCTCGTAGCGGGCGTAGATTTCGTCGATGTAGGTGGCGTTGGTGCCCTGCAAAAAGGAAGACAAGGCAAAGGCTGCGTTCGCGTCCTGGCGAGACATACTGGAGTTCCTGGCGATTTCGGTTCGCGCATAACAAACGGCGCTGGCGCCGAGCTCCCCGGCAGAGGCTCGGCGCGACAGGCACCCTTTACCCTATTTGCTGCGAAACTTCGCCCGGAAAAGCACGAAGGAGTGAATTAGCCTTTCAACTTTTCGGCAAGCGTGTGCCCGAGGCGGGCGGGCGACGGGGACACTGTAATCCCAGCCGATTTCATCGCCTCGGTCTTGGAACCGGCATCGCCCTTGCCGCCCGAGATGATCGCACCGGCATGCCCCATGCGGCGGCCGGGAGGGGCGGTGACACCGGCGATGAAACCGACCATCGGCTTCTTGCGACCGCGCTTGGCCTCGTCCTTGAGGAACTGGGCGGCGTCCTCCTCGGCGGAACCGCCGATCTCGCCGATCATGATGATCGATTCGGTCTTGGGGTCGGCGAGCAGCATCTCCAAGACGTCGATGAACTCCGTGCCCTTGACCGGGTCGCCGCCGATGCCGACCGCCGTGGTCTGGCCGAGGCCTTCCTGGGAGGTCTGGAACACGGCTTCGTAAGTGAGCGTGCCCGAGCGGGAGACGATGCCCACGGAGCCCGTCTTGAAGATGTTGGCCGGCATGATGCCGATCTTGCACTCGCCGGCGGTCATGACGCCCGGGCAGTTCGGCCCGATCAGGCGCGACTTGGAGCCGGCCAGCGAACGCTTCACCCGCACCATGTCGAGAACAGGAATGCCCTCGGTGATGCAGACGATCAGCGGGATCTCGGCGTCGATGGCTTCGCAGATCGCATCCGCCGCGCCCGGCGGCGGCACGTAGATCACCGAGGCGTCGGCGCCGGTCTTCTCACGCGCCTCGCGCACGGTGTCGAACACCGGCAGACCCAGATGCGTCGAGCCGCCTTTGCCCGGCGAGGTGCCGCCGACCATCTTGGTGCCGTAGGCAATCGCAGCCTCCGAGTGGAAGGTGCCGTTCTTGCCGGTAAAGCCCTGGCAGATGACCTTGGTGTTCTTGTCGATCAGGATGGACATGAGGTCTGCTTTCGCGAACTAACGAGTGAGAGGTCAGTGGATGCGGCGGTAGACGCCGGTGAGCACGTCGGCCCAGCCTTCCGCGTCCGGCGAGAACTGGATCTTCAACGAATAGGAATCGTCGTCGATGATCTCGTAGACGTGGCGCGCATTGCCGCGGAGCGAGCCGCGCACCAGCGTCAGGGTCTTGCCGACCCACCCGCCCGAAGCGGGCGAGGGCGGCGTGTAGCCGAGCGAGTCGTACCAGAACAATTTGTAGGTCCGGTCGTCGGGATCGTAGGTGAAGATGCCGTGAGTGGCGAAGACCTGCTTGCCGTCGCGCATCTGAGCCGAATCCTGGATCAGGTAGAACCCGTTGAGGTCCATGCGGGCGACGACGCGAGAGGTCGCCGGCCCGCCTTCCGTCCAGCGCGACGGGAAGACCACCTCTTCGCCATTCCATTCGCCGGCGAACGCGGCGAGACGCGCGTGCTCGGGAAGCGGAGATGGTGCGGCGAGATGGTCCTGGGCCATGGCCTTAGCCTCCCTTGACGGCCTTCACGATCTTCTGCGCGGAATCGTCGAGATTGTCGCCCGCAACGACGTTCAGTCCGGATTCATCGATGATCTTCTTGCCGAGCTCGACATTGGTGCCTTCGAGGCGAACCACCAGCGGCACGTTGAGGCCGACTTCACGAACCGCCGCCGTGACGCCCTCGGCGATCACGTCGCACTTCATGATGCCGCCGAAGATGTTGACCAGGATGCCCTTCACGTTGGGATCGGCGGTGATGATCTTGAAGGCGGCTGCGACCTTCTCCTTGCTGGCGCTGCCGCCGACGTCGAGGAAGTTCGCCGGCGACATGCCGTAGAGCTTGATGATGTCCATCGTCGCCATGGCAAGACCGGCGCCGTTGACCATGCAGCCGATGTTGCCGTCGAGGGTGACGTAGTTGAGGTCGTACTTGGACGCCTCGATTTCCTTGGCGTCTTCCTCGGTCTCGTCGCGCAGCGCGAGCACCTCGGGGTGACGGAACAGCGCGTTGTCGTCGAACGACACCTTGGCGTCGAGCACGCGGAGCTGGCCCTGCTTGGTCACCACCAGCGGGTTGATCTCCAGCATCGACATGTCCTTGGCGACGAAGGCGGCGTAGAGCTGCGCGGTGAGCTTCTCGGCCTGCTTGGCGAGATCGCCGGAGAGCTTCAGCGCGTTGGCGACGGTGCGGCCGTGATGGCCCATGATGCCGGTGGCGGGATCGACCGAGAAGGTCACGATCTTCTCGGGCGTATTGTGCGCGACGTCCTCGATGTTGACGCCGCCTTCGGTCGACACGACGAACGAGACGCGCGAGGTCTCGCGGTCGACCAGGAGCGAGAGATAGAATTCCTTGTCGATGTCGGAGCCGTCCTCGATGTAGAGGCGGTTGACCTGCTTGCCGGCGGGGCCGGTCTGGATCGTCACCAGCG
The DNA here is from genome assembly GCF_022354745.1 of Bradyrhizobium sp. I71. Lineage (NCBI taxonomy): Bacteria > Pseudomonadati > Pseudomonadota > Alphaproteobacteria > Hyphomicrobiales > Nitrobacteraceae > Bradyrhizobium > Bradyrhizobium sp. I71. The sequence goes on along the minus strand of NZ_CP059398.1, from coordinate 3,664,837 downwards.
TGGCGCCGAGCATCTGCTTGGCGAATTCGGCAACCTCGGCGGCCGACTTGGCGATGCGCACGCCGCCCTTGTCGCCGACAGAGGCTTCCTTGAACTTGCCCTTGCCGCGGCCACCGGCATGGATCTGGCTCTTCACCACCCAGACCGGGCCAGGCAGCGCCTTGGCAGCAGCTTCGGCGTCGGCGGCTTTGAGGACCGGGACGCCCTTGGAGATCGGCACGCCGAACTCACCCAGCAGCGCTTTGGCCTGATATTCATGGATATTCATATGGTCGCTCCCTGAACCCGCGGGCGGTGACCTCATGGGCCCACCTCAGTCTTGTGGCTGGCATACCATATACCACAGGAACTGCAACCTGGATTCTTTGACTTCGAGATCTGGACTGCGCCGGAACCCGCCCGGTCACGGGCTCCGGAAGTGAAACCGCCGAAGACCGGGTTTCGATCTTCGGCGGGGTATTGCTTGCGGCTTAGCGGCCGAGAAGATCGGGGGCGATCTTCTTGCAGGCATCGACCAGGCCCTGTACGGCGCCGACCGACTTGTCGAAGGCCTCGCGGTCCTTGCCGGCGAGTTCGATCTCGACCACGCGCTCGACGCCCTTGGAGCCGATCACGACGGGGACGCCGACATACATGTCCTTCACGCTGTACTCGCCGTTGAGATAGGCGGCGCAGGGCAGCACGCGCTTCTTGTCCTTCAGATAGCTCTCGGCCATCGCGATCGCGGACGCGGCCGGGGCATAGAAGGCCGAGCCGGTCTTGAGGAGGTTGACGATCTCGGCGCCGCCGTTGCGGGTGCGGTCGACGATCTCGTCGAGGCGCGCCTGCGAGGTCCAGCCCATCTTGACGAGGTCGGGCAGCGGGATGCCGGCGACGGTGGAGTACTTCACCAGCGGCACCATGGTGTCGCCATGGCCGCCGAGCACGAAGGCGGTGACGTCCTCGACCGAGACGTTGAACTCGTCCGCCAGGAAGTAGCGGAAGCGGGCCGAATCCAGCACGCCGGCCATGCCGACGACCTTCTTGTGCGGCAGGCCAGAGGCCTTCTGCAGCGCCCAGACCATGGCGTCGAGCGGGTTGGTGATGCAGATGACGAAAGCGTCGGGCGCGTACTTCTTGATGCCGGCGCCGACCTGCTCCATGACCTTGAGGTTGATGGAGAGGAGGTCGTCGCGGCTCATGCCCGGCTTGCGCGGCACGCCGGCGGTCACGATGCAGACCTTGGCGTTGTCGAGCGCCTCGTAGGAATTCGCGCCGCTGTAGTGCGCGTCGAAGCCGTCGACCGGCGAGGACTGCGCGATGTCGAGCGCCTTGCCCTGCGGCACGCCCTCGGCGATGTCGAACATCACCACGTCGCCCAGCTCTTTCAGGCCGATGAGATGAGCCAGCGTTCCGCCGATCTGACCGGAGCCAATCAAAGCAATCTTGTCGCGCGCCATGTGAACCTGTCCTTTAGACACGTAAGGAGGGGAAAACTGAGACGGGTGGTTATCCCTTTCGTCTCCCCCGTTCAAGTCGCCGAATGCCCAATTGTCGGGCTTGCCGAGAGAGGCGCCAGCCACATCCTCGTCATTCCGGGATGCGCCGCCAAGCGCAGGCCCGGAATCCATCGGGCGGCAGAGTAGGTGGACCGATGGATTCCCGGCGCGCGCTCCGCGCGCCCCGGAATGACAGCGGTGGGCAAATAGGACTTAAGTCTCCACCAGGCCCTTGGTCGAGCCGCTCGCGGTTGAATCCTTGCGGCCGTGAGGCAGCGCCAGATAGGTTTCCGAGCTCATTTCGATCAGGCGCGAGGCGGTCCGCTTGAACTCGTTGGCCTCGTTACCCTCGGTGGCGAGGTAGAGCGAGATCGGATTGGCGTCGGCCGAGGCCATCAGCTTCACGGCGTTGTCATAGAGCGCGTCGATCAGCGTGATGAATCGCTTGGCGGCGTTGCGCTGGGAGAGGTCCATCACTGGAATATGGTCGACCAGGATGGTGTGATAGTCGTGCGCCAGCCTGAGGTAGTCGGATGCACCTAGCGGCTTCTCGCAGAGGTCGGCGAACGAGAACCGCGCCACGCCATGGGCCGAGCACGGCACGTGCAGGATGCGTCCCTTGATCGAAATGTCGCGCGACCTGCATTTGGCGCCGCCCGACATCCGCTTCCAGGCACGGTCGAGCGCGGCGTCCGCATCGCCATCCGCCGGCGTCAGCCACATCGGCACGCCCTGAAGTTTCTCCAGCCGGAAGTCGGTCCGCGCGTCGAGCCGCGCGACATCCATGTGGTCGGTGATCTGCTTGATGAAGGGCACGAACAGCGAGCGGTTCAAGCCGCCCTTGTAGAGATCGTCAGGCGCGACGTTGGAGGTCGCGACCACCACGGTGCCGAGCTCGAACAGCTTGGCGAAGAGGCGCCCCAGGATCATCGCGTCCGCGATGTCGGTGACGTGGAATTCGTCGAAGCAGAGCAGCCAGCTCTCCTCGAAGATCGCGTTCGCGGTCAGCGCGATGACGTCGCCGTCGGCGATATCGCCGCGCGCAATGCTCTGGCGAAAGTCGTAGATGCGCTCATGCACATCCGCCATGAATTCGTGGAAATGCGCGCGCCGCTTGTGCTCGACGGTACTGTGCTGGAAGAACAGGTCCATCAGCATGGTCTTGCCGCGGCCGACCTCGCCGTGGATGTAGAGCCCGCGCGGCACGTCGTCCTTGTCATTGCTGCTGAACAGGCGACTGAGCAGGCCCTGCTTGCGCTGCGGCTTGTAAGTGGCGAGCCGCTGGTCGAGCGCCGCATAGGCCTCCGCGACCTCGGCCTGCGCGGCATCGGGCTCGATCGCGCCGGAGGCGATCTGGGCCTGGTATGCGTCGCTGAAGGGGGAACTGGGAGTGGAGAGCATGGCCCTTTACCGCCAGAGACCGGCGGAAATTGCAACTGCGTATTGGCACACCGGGCATGCGCCGTCCTCGGCGAGCTCAACGTGCGTTGATGCCGCGACGCTCCAGCTCGGGGCATCGTCTGTTGTTGCGCGGACCCGGGCTAGAATATACCTATTGAGGAACCAAGGAACCTCAAGATGGCCCTGAGCATCAAGGACCCCGAAACAGAGCAATTGGCGCGAAGCCTGGCGCAATTGACCGGCGAGACCATCACGACCGCAACCAAGCGCGCCATCGAGGAGCGATTGCGCAGGCTCGGCAGTCAAACCCGCAAGGACGCCTTGCTGGAGGACATGGCCGAGATCAGGCGACGCTGGAGCGAAATGCGCGTCGTGGACGACCGTTCGCCCGAGGAAATTCTCGGATATGACGAGCATGGATTGCCGCGCTGATGGTGATCGACACATCTGCGATCGTGGCCATTGCGTTCAATGAAGCCGATGCAGCCAGTATGGAGCGACTGATCGCGGACGATCCAATCCGCCTGATCTCTGCCGCAACCGTGCTCGAAGCAACGATGGTGATCGAAACGCGGCTCGGTGACGCTGGCGGGCGCGAGCTCGATCTCTGGCTCGTCAAGGTCGGCGCAGAGATCGTGGCAGTAGATGCCTTTCAAGCCGATGCGGCACGGCGCGCCTGGCGGCGTTACGGGAAGGGGCGTCACACCGCATCGCTCGACTACGGTGATTGCTTTTCTTACGCGCTGGCTATGACCCGCAGCGAACCATTGCTGTTCAAAGGCGAGGACTTCGCGAAGACCGATGTCAGCCGACCAGTCGCGGCGCCGCTCCGATAGCGCGCGCGGGGTGAGGCCCCTCTCACGCACACAGCTCGTAGGCGTCCTCGACGACATAGGGGCCGCCGCCGGTGGAGGCGCGGGACGAGAACAGCACGAAGCGCTCCGCCATGAACGCCTTGCTCGGGAAGTAGCCGCGCAGCGAGAGATAGTCGGCGACGTCGCGGTCGGAGGCGTCGTACAGCCGGGCCAGCGTGACGTGCGGTGTGAACTTGCGTCCCTCCGGATCGAGGCCGATCCGCTGCATCATCCGCTCGAGCTCGGCCTGCAATTCCATCAGCGGCTTGCTCGGCGCGATCGTCGCGACGACTGCCCTCGGCTTGCGGCCGCCAAAGCTCGTGAGGCCCTGCACCTTCACCTCGAACGGCTTGCGGTCGACGCGAAACAGCATCGAGGCGATCTCGTTCGCGGAGACGCCGTCGATGTCGCCGATGAAGCGCAAGGTGACGTGATAATTTTCGGGATCGATCCAGCGGGCGCCGGGGAGGCCGCCCCTCAAGTTGGAAAGCGACTGGCCGATCTCGGCCGGAATTTCCAGACCCGTGAACAAACGCGGCATCGTTTCGCACTCCCGATGCTTGGGTACGATCCCTGAGCAGGATCATATCCAAATTAGAGCCGGCGACGAATCACCGGTACCCTGATTCCTATCGCAGTTGTGTGACTCTGCGAAGCATGCCGCGCCTCACCTCCGTAAAACCCTGGGAATTAGGGTTAGCGCTGCCTGCATTTCAACGCCGTTGCTCAGCTATCGTGCCAAGGAATGCCTCCACGGTGGGCATGATGTTGCCGACGATGATGTCGACTCCGGCCGCAGTCGGATGAATGCCGTCGGCCTGGTTGAGCTTGGCGTCGGCCGCCACGCCTTCGAGGAAGAACGGGTAGAGCGGCACGTCGAATTTTTTCGCCAGATCCGGATAAATCGAATTGAAGCGAGCGGCATAGTCGGCGCCGTAGTTCGGCGGCGCCAGCATGCCGCAGAGCATCACCGCGATCTTGCGCGCCTTGAGCCGCTGGATGATGTCGGTCAGCGCGGCGCGCGTCAGGTCGGGATCGATGCCGCGCAACGCATCGTTGGCGCCGAGCTCGACGATGACGCCATCGGTTCCATCGGGCACCGACCAGTCGAGCCGGTCGCGGCCGCCGGAGGAGGTGTCGCCGGACACCCCGGCATTGATCATGTCGACCTCTATGCCTTTGGCCTGCAACGCTTTTTTGAGCTTCTGGGGGAACGCCTCCTGGGCCGGGAGGCCGAGACCGGCGCTGAGGGAATCGCCGAGAACGACGAGCCTGATCGGCTTTGCGGCGTCCGCCCAGGCGGGGGGCGCCATCGTCATCAAAGCGAGCATCAACACGGCTATGTGCATGAACAAACCGTAACGCCTCTCGACCGCGCTGTCGGAGTTGCCATATGACCGGACCATGGACACTCGCATCGACCCCTCTTCGCTCGCCGCTACCGCCGCGGACACCATCGCCATCTCCAACGTCAATCTCTCATTGGGCGCGGGCGCAGCACGCGTTCACATCCTCAAGGATATCAGCCTGCGGGTCGCCTCGGGCGAGACGATCGGCCTGATCGGCCCGTCAGGCTCGGGCAAATCCACGCTGCTGATGGTGATGGCGGGGCTGGAGCGTCCTGATAGCGGAGAGGTGGTGGTCAATGGCACGCCTTTCAATGCCCTCGACGAGGACGCGCTGGCCCGCTTCCGCGGCCGCCAGGTCGGCATCGTCTTCCAGTCCTTCCATCTGATTCCAACCATGACGGCGCTGGAGAACGTCGCCGTGCCGCTCGAGCTTGCCGGCAATCCCGATGCTGCGCGGCGCGCGGCGCAGGAGCTCCAATCGGTCGGGCTCGGCGACCGCCTGCATCACTATCCGACGCAGCTCTCCGGCGGCGAGCAGCAGCGCGTTGCGCTGGCGCGCGCGCTGGCGCCCGATCCCGCGATCCTCGTCGCCGACGAGCCGACCGGCAATCTCGACGAGACAACCGGAAAACAGATCGTCGATCTCCTGTTCAGCAAGCACGCCGAGCGCGGCATGACCCTGGTGCTGGTCACGCACGATTCCTCGCTCGCGCATCGCTGCGATCGCGTCATCCGCCTGCGCTCGGGGCGCATCGACACGCAGTCTGCGCCGGCATGAGCGCGGCAGTCGAACCATTCGCGAGGCCGGGCGGCGTTGCGCTGTCGCTGCGCTATGCCCTGCGCGAATTGCGCGGGGGCCTGCGCGGCTTCTATGTCTTCATCGCCTGCATCGCGCTCGGCGTGATGGCGATCGCCGGCGTCGGCTCGGTGTCCGCGAGCCTCTCCGACGGCCTCGCGCGCGAAGGCCGCACGCTGCTCGGCGGCGACGTCTCCTTCGTGCTGTTCCAGCGCGAGGCCAAGCCCGAAGAGGTCGCCTTCCTGCGCTCGCGCGGCACGCTGTCGACGGCGGCGACCTTGCGCGGCATGGCACGCACGACTGACGGCAAGCTGGCCCTGGTCGAGATGAAGGCGGTCGACGACACCTATCCGTTGCTGGGCCAGCTGACGCTGGCACCGCCCCTGCCGATGTCCGACCTGCTCGCAGAGCGTGACGGCGCGTTCGGCGCCGCCGCCGATCCGACGCTGCTGGCGCGGCTCTCGCTGAGGACCGGCGACCGCGTCACCATCGGCTCGGCGACCTTCCAGATCCGCTCGACGGTCGAATCCGAGCCCGACAAGCTCGCCGGCGGCATCGGCTTCGGGCCACGCTTCCTGATCAGCGAGGCGGGCCTGCGCGCCACGGGCCTGATCCAGCCCGGCAGCCTGGTGCGCTGGGTCTACCGGGTCAAGCTGCCCGATGCCGCGAACAGCGAGCGCGCCACCGAAGCCTTCATCGCGGACGCCCGCAACGCCGTGCCGCAGGCCGGCTGGGAGATTCGCAGCCGCTCCAATGCCTCGCCGCAGCTCGAGCGCAACATCAGCCGCTTCACGCAGTTCCTGACCCTGGTCGGCCTCGCGGCGCTGCTGGTCGGCGGCGTCGGCGTCGCCAATGCCGTGAAGAGCCATATCGACCGCCGGCTCGAGGTGATCGCGGCCCTCAAGGCCGTGGGCGCGACCGGGCGCGACGTCTTCGGCATCTATCTTGCGCAGGTCATGCTGCTCGCTTGCATCGGCTCGGTGATCGGCCTCGTGCTCGGCGCCGCCATGCCCTTTGCGATCGTCGGCCTGTTCGGCAAGCTGCTCCCGCTGCCCGTGGTGCCGGCCGTGCATGCCGACGAACTCGCGCTGTCCTTCGTCTACGGCCTCTTGACCGCGCTGGCCTTTGGCCTGTGGCCGCTTGGCCGCGTGCACGACGTGCCGGTCGCCGCGCTGTTCCGCGACACCATCAGCTCCGAATGGCACCGGCCGCGCCTGGGCTATCTCCTGTTCATGGGGCTCGTGATCGCCCTGCTCATCGCGGTTGTGATCGGCCTCTCCTTCGACAAGCGCATCGCCGCGGTATTCGTCGCCTCCTCGGTGGTCGTGTTCGCCCTGCTGCGCGGCATCGCCGCCCTGCTGATGACCATCGCGCGGCGGCTGCCGCGGACGCGGCTGCCGATGCTGCGCCTGGCGATCGCCAACATCCACCGGCCCGGCGCGCTGACGCCTTCGGTCGTGCTGTCGCTGGGGCTCGGGCTCGCCGTGCTCGTCACCATCACCCAGATCGACGGCAATCTGCGCCGGCAGTTCCTCGCAGCTCTGCCCGATCAGGCGCCATCCTTTTTCTTCATCGACATTCCGAGCGCGCAGGCCGAGCAGTTCGACCTCTATCTGCGCCAGATCGCGCCCGGCGCGAAGGTCGAAGACGTGCCGATGCTGCGCGGGCGCATCGTCGCCGCGCGCGGCGTCCGCGCCGAGGAACTCAAGCCGACGACCGATTCCGAATGGGTGCTGCAGAGCGACCGCGGCCTGACCTACACCGGCGAGCTGCCGAAAGGTTCCAAGGTAGTCGAGGGCGAATGGTGGAGCGCCGATTATTCCGGGCCGCCGCTGGTCTCGATGGAGAAGAAGATCGCCGACGGACTCGGCCTCAAGCTCGGCGACGAGATCGTGGTCAACGTGCTCGGCCGCGACATCCCGGCGAGAATCGGCAATCTGCGCACCATCGACTGGCAAGGGCTCGGCATCAACTTCGTCCTGGTCTTCTCGCCGAACGCCTTCAAGGGCGCCCCACATACCCATATCGCGACCCTGACCGAGGCCGGCGGCAATGCCGCGGGCGACGGCAAGATCATCAAGCAGGTGGCCGACGCCTATCCGATGGTGACGAGCGTGCGCGTGCGCGAGGTGATGGAGACGGTCGGCTCGGTGGTGACCAACCTGGCGCTGGCGATCCGCGGCGCCAGTGCCGTCACCCTGATCTCGGCGATCCTGGTGCTGGGCGGGGCGCTCGCAGCCGGCCACCGCCACCGGGTCTACGATGCGGTGATCCTGAAGACCCTGGGGGCGACGCGGCTGCGGCTGCTCGGCGCCTATGCGCTGGAGTACCTCCTGATCGGGCTCGCCACCGCGGTGTTCGGCGTGATCGCTGGCAGCATCGCGGCCTGGATGATCGTGACGCGGCTGATGACGCTCAGCTTCGTCTGGCAGGCCGGCAGCGCGGCCGGCGTGGTCGCGGCCGCGCTGGTCGTCACCGTCGGGCTCGGCCTTGCCGGCACGTTGCTGGCGCTGAACAAAAAGCCCGCGACGGTGTTGCGGAATTTGTGACAAAATGTAGCGGGTCGCCGCGCGGGAGCGGAATCGCACGATTCCTGCGATTAACCACGACTGCTCGTCTGGATTGTGGGTGAGGGCGACATTCGGCCGCGCGTGGACGGTTGCAGCGAATGTGTTAGTTTCCCACATATCGAATGGGTTCGGAGTCCCGATTGTTAGCCAAAATTTAGTCGGCTGGCATCGGTATCCGAGATAGAATTGACGAACCGGCGGCATGGCGACCCTCATGCCGGACCGGCCAACCAGCGGGATTTCGACCATGTCGGACCTAGACCGTAACTACGCTTCTCCTTTCGGCAGGGCCGCCGGGCGTGTTGACGCCGCGACGGTCGATGCCGGCCTGCGCGCCTACATGCTGCGCATCTACAACTACATGACCATCGGCTTGGCCATCACTGGCCTGGCCGCCCTCGGCGTCTACATGGCCGCCGTGACCGACGTTGCGACCCCGGAAGCGGTCCGCGTCGGCAAGCTGTTCCTGACGCCGTTCGGCTACGCCATGTTCGTCAGCCCCCTGAAGTGGCTGTTCATGCTCGCGCCGCTCGCGATGGTGTTCGTGATCTCGGCGGGCATCAACCGTCTCGCCCCCTCGACCGCCCAGATCCTGTTCTGGGTGTTCTCGGCGCTGATGGGCATCTCGCTGTCGTCGATCTTCCTGGTGTTCACGCACACCTCGATCGTGCGGGTATTCTTCATCACCGCGGCGACCTTCGGTGCGCTGAGCCTGTACGGCTACACCACCAAGCGTGACCTCACCGGGATGGGTTCGTTCCTGTTCATGGGCCTGATCGGCATCGTCCTCGCCAGCCTGGTGAACCTGTTCCTGGCCAGCTCGATGCTGCAGTTCATCGTGTCGGTGGTCGGCGTGCTGGTGTTCTCGGGCCTCACCGCCTGGGACACGCAGCGGCTGAAGAACGACTACATCTACGGCTACGCCTCGGCCGGCGGTGACATCGCAGAGCGTGCGGCCATCACCGGCGCGCTGTCGCTGTACCTGAACTTCATCAACCTGTTCACGCTGCTGCTGCAGCTGCTCGGCCAGCGCGAGTAAGCGCAACGACGAGAGAGACGGACGCGAACCCCGGCCGAAAGGCCGGGGTTTTTGTTTATGGGCCCATGCCTCTCCTCGTCATTGCGAGGAGCCCTTGCGACGAAGCAATTCAGAGTCCCTCCGCGGATGCATTTCTGGATTGCTTCGCTCGCAATGACGGGTGCTGAGGCAGCCGGGGCTCTTCCAGCCTCCGTGCGAACGCTCTAATCTCCGCGCCATGTCCGCACCCGAAATCAGGCCCACAACCGAGGCCGACCTTCCCGCCATCACCGCCATCTACCAGCAGGCCGTCCGCGAGGGCACGGCGACGTTCGAGCTGGAGCCGCCCGACCTCGCCGAGATGACGCGTCGCTACCGCACGCTGATCGACGGCGGCTATCCCTATTTCGTCGCCATGCTCGACGGCAGCATTGCCGGCTACGCCTATGCCGGCGCCTACCGGCCGCGGCCGGCCTACCGCTTCACGGTGGAGAACTCGATCTATCTCGATCCCTCCTTCCACCGCCGCGGCGTCGGCTCGTTGCTGCTGGAACGGCTGATCACCGAATGCGAGGCGCGCGGTTTTCGCCAGATGATCGCGGTGATCGGCGATTCCGCCAACGCCGGATCGATCGGCGTGCACACCAAAGCCGGCTTCAAGATGATCGGCACGCATCCCAATGTCGGGCTGAAATTCGGCCGCTGGCTGGACACGGTGATGATGCAGCGGGACCTCGGCGAGGGCGCAAGCACGGTGCCGGGGAGGTAGGTTCTGTAGCCCGGGTGAGCCAACGGGTCGGCGCAAAGCGCCGCCCGATGACAGGCTCCGCGATACCCGGGAACGCTGCGAGACAAGACCCGGATGTCGCTTCGCTCATCCGGGCTACGGAGTTCGCGCACATCACGGCTGCTGCAGGGTGGGGCAAAGCGAAAGCGTGCCCACCAAACGTAACGATGGCGAGAGATCGTGGGCACGGCGCTTTGCGCCTTTGCCCACCCAACGCAGCGTTCGTTCTGCTAAACCACCGCCAGCTTCCGATCGATCACCAGCAACACCCGCTCGAGCTCATGGCCGCGGCGCAGGATCAGCCCGGTCGCCGAGATCACGCTGTACATGCCCTGCTTGCGCGCGAGCCGCGGGTCCTTCTCGATGCGATAGATCGGCACTTCCGAGGCGCGGCGATAGACCGAGAACACGGCGCGGTCCTTCAGGAAGTCGATGGCGTAGTCGCGCCATTCGCCGTCGGCAACCATGCGGCCATAGAGATTGAGAATCCGGTGCAGCTCGAGCCGGTTGAACGTCACCCGGTTCGGCTGCGCATTCGCAGCGGCGGGGCGCGCCGCCGCGCGCTGCTCGCTCGGATCGGCATCCTCCGACATCAGGCTCATGGGAAGCGCCTCCTCATCGCACGCCATGACCGCGTCCGCGAAGACCGTCCCCGGAACCGCACTCATGACAATTGCATGATTGCGCCAACCGTTCCGCGCCGCAAGGGGCTCAACCCACCGAATCCGCTGCGAGTCAGGGCACACGCAGGGGTGGAACTTTGTCGCGGCAAACCGTCACGGGATCGTTAGCAGGAATCATAGTATCGCCGCTTTTCCGCCCACCGCCCGCCGCCCTGCACTGCGATAAAGAGTCCTGTGCGTTGACCCGGTCCTTTCGGTTCCGGATTCCTCAGCCCCCAGCCCCCCGGGGTCGAACAGGATCGGGTCTGTGCGCACGGCAAGGAGGGCCAACGCGAGTTGGTCCTTTTTTGTTTGTGTCTGGACGTGTCTGGCAACCGTCACTCGGGGCGAGCGAAGCGCTAGCCCGAACATTGGAACGATGGATCCTTGAGATGCGCAACCGCGCATCATGGCTCGCGCCGGAAGCCCTGCCCCGGAATGACGAAGGCGAGATTTGCAGAGACGAGCTCTGCTGCAGGTCAGCGCAGCGACGTGTAGGCCGCACCAAGCATCGGGCCGGGCTTCTCCCGGCTGCCGTCCTGGACATAGACCACCGCGCCGTCGACGCCATCGCGCGTGAGGTTCTCGATCGGCACCGTCCAGCTTTCCGGACGGCCGGTCCAGTCGCCGACCTTGAGCAGGTTGCGCACCACGTTGTGATAGGTGACCTGCTGTCCGCGATTCTCGCCACGGGTGATCGCGATCGGCACCGACTTGGCGATCGAGCAGATCCAGACCTCGCCGTGCGAGACCGCGGGCTCCTTGCTTTCGGCCACCGAGACGTTGATGTGCTTGCCCGACAGTGACATCGTCACCGGCACGCTCATCACGCCGGTGCCCTTGTCGGTCTTGCCGATCGCATTCTCGATGCCGGCGCGATCGCTGCCGATGACATGCGTGGAGCCGTTGACGACGGCCTGCGGCGTGTAGACCTCGCGGTCGCCGCGCATGCGCGAATAGGCACGCTGCCGTGCGGAGAAGCGCGAGTCCGCCAGCGTGTCTTTCCAGCCGAGATAGTCCCAATAGTCGATCGGCATGCTCAACGCGATGATCGACGGGTCTTTCGAGAGATCGCCGATGATCTGATCGGCGGGCGGGCAGGAGGAGCAGCCCTGCGAGGTAAACAATTCAACAACGGCGCGGGGATCAGCCTGCGCGGGACGGATGACGGCGACGATCGCGCAGATGCCGAGAGCTCCCGTCCAGAGGGCATTGGACCAGCGCGAAATCGGATGAGAAGCCGTCATTGTCGTCATGTCGAACGCCGCACACCATTGCTCGTGGGAAGGGGAATCTTATCGCCGGATGGTCACCGTAGTCTTACGGGGCGCGGTACATTCGTCCGTCCAGCCAACCGTCCAAGGGAAGGTTTTCCGCCGGGCGGGCCCATCTGAAACGTACCGCAAACGCGCGAAGGCGGCCTTTGATAGGCCGCCTTCGTTTAGGCTTCTACTCACTTCGCAGTGAGCCATCGTTCACAAATCCGCGCTTACGCCGCGAGCTTGCGCAGCACGTAGTGCAGGATGCCGCCGTTGCGGTAGTAGTCGAGCTCGTCCAGCGTATCGATGCGGCAGAGCAGCGAAACGCGCTGCAGCGAACCGTCGCCGGAGACGATCTCCGCGGTCAGCTTCTGACGCGGCTTGAGGTCGCCGACGAGGCCGCGCAGCGTGACCTTCTCGTCGCCCTTCAGGCCCAGCGACGACCACGAGGTGCCTTCCTCGAAAGTCAGCGGCAGCACGCCCATGCCGACCAGGTTGGAGCGGTGGATGCGCTCGAAGCTCTGGCAGATCACGGCGCGCACGCCGAGCAGACGCGTGCCCTTCGCCGCCCAGTCGCGCGAAGAGCCGTTGCCGTATTCGGCGCCGGCGAACACCACCAGCGGCACCTGCTCCTGCTGGTACTTCATCGCGGCGTCGTAGATCGACATCTGCTCGCCGTCGGGCCAGTGCTTGGTCAGGCCGCCTTCCGGAATGTTGCCGTCGGCGCCCTTCAGCATGAAGTTCTTGATGCGGATGTTGGCGAAGGTGCCGCGCATCATCACTTCATGGTTGCCGCGCCGCGTGCCGTACTGGTTGAAGTCGGCCGGACGCACCTGGTGCTCGCTGAGATACTTGCCAGCGGGCGAGGTCAGCTTGATCGAACCGGCCGGCGAGATGTGGTCGGTGGTGATCTTGTCGCCGAACATGGCGAGGATGCGCGCCTCGACGATATCGGTGACCGGCTCCGGCTCCTTCTTCATGCCGTCGAAATAGGGCGGGTTCTGCACGTAGGTCGAAGACATGTTCCAGCGATAGGTCTCGCTCTCGACCGTCTTGATCTTGCGCCAATTGGTGTCGCCCTTGAACACGTCGGCATATTTCTTCTTGAAGATCGACGCGGTCACGAACTTCTTCATGAAGGCGTTGATCTCCTTCGTCGTCGGCCAGATGTCCTTCAGGTACACCGGCTTGCCGTCCTTGCCCTCGCCGAGCGGCTCGGCGGCAAGGTTCTTGGTGACGCTGCCGGCGAGCGCGTAGGCGACGACCAGCGGCGGCGAGGCCAGATAGTTGGCCTGCACGTCCGGCGAGACGCGGCCCTCGAAGTTGCGGTTGCCGGAGAGCACGGCGGCCGCGACAACGCCGTTGTCGTTGATCGACTTCGAGATCTCCTCAGGCAGCGGACCGGAATTGCCGATGCAGGTGGTGCAGCCGAAGCCGACCAGGTTGAAGCCGACCTTGTCGAGATGGGGCTGCAGGCCGGAATTGGCGAGATATTCCGCAACCACCTGGCTGCCCGGGGCGAGCGAGGTCTTCACCCACGGCTTGGCCTTGAGGCCCTTCGCCGCGGCGTTGCGCGCGAGCAGGCCGGCGCCGATCAAGACGCTCGGATTCGAGGTGTTGGTGCAGGAGGTGATCGCGGCGATCACGACGTCGCCATGGCCGATATCGAAATTCTTGCCTTCGACCGGGAAGCGCTTGGTGGGCTCGTCGGCCTTCTTGTACTCGCTGCCGAGCGCAAGCGAGAAGCCCTCCGCGACGGTCGGCAGCGCGATGCGGCCTTCGGGACGCTTCGGGCCCGCCATCGACGGCACGACGTCGCCGAGGTCGAGGGTCAGCGTTTCCGTGAACACCGGATCGGGCGACTTGGCGGTGCGGAACAGGCCCTGCGCCTTGGCATAGGCCTGCACCAGCGCGACGCGCGCCGAGGCGCGGCCGGAGGTCTTGAGGTAGTCGAGCGCGGCGGCGTCCACCGGGAAGAAGCCGCAGGTCGCGCCATATTCGGGCGCCATGTTGGCGATTGTGGCCTTGTCGGCGACCGAGAGATGGTCGAGGCCCGGGCCGAAGAACTCGACGAACTTGCCGACCACGCCGAGCTTGCGCAGCATCTGCGTCACGGTCAGCACGAGGTCGGTCGCAGTGACGCCTTCCTTCAGCGCGCCCTTCAGCTTGAAGCCGACGACGTTGGGCAGCAGCATCGACAGCGGCTGGCCGAGCATGCAGGCTTCCGCCTCGATGCCGCCGACGCCCCAGCCGAGCACGGCAAGACCGTTGACCATAGTGGTGTGCGAATCAGTGCCGACGAGCGAGTCGGGATAGGCCACCTCGAAGGTGCCGGTCTTCTTGCCGACCGTCATCTTCTCCTTCCTGGTCCAGACCGTCTGGGCCAGATATTCGAGGTTGACCTGGTGGCAGATGCCGGTGCCGGGCGGCACGACGGAGAAGTTCGAGAACGCCTTCTGGCCCCACTTCAGGAACTCGTAGCGCTCCTGGTTCTGCTTGTATTCCTCGGTGACGTTCTTGCCGAAGGCCTTGTTGTCGCCGAAGAAGTTCACGATCACGGAGTGGTCGATGACGAGATCGACGGGAACCAGCGGGTTGATCTTCTCTGCATCGCCGCCGAGCTTCTGCATCGCGTTGCGCATCGCGGCGAGGTCGACCACCGCGGGCACGCCGGTGAAGTCCTGCATCAGGACGCGCGCGGGACGGAAGGCGATCTCATGCTCCAGCGACTTCTTGCGCAGCCATTTCGACACCGCGACGATGTCTTCCTTCTTGACCGAGCGGCCGTCCTCGTTGCGCAGCAGGTTCTCGAGCAGGACCTTCATCGAATAGGGAAGTTTCGAAATTCCCTTCAGACCATTCTTCTCGGCCGTGGGCAGGCTGTAATACACATAGGTCTTGGCGCCGACCTTGAGGGTCTTTTTGCATTTGAAGCTGTCGAGCGAGGTCATGTAGGAGATCCCAATTGTTAGCTATACCCGGCAGGGTATTTTAACACCGTCAGCGTATCAGGCTGGGCCGCTTGCAGGGGCAGGTTGAGTTGCTGCATCAAGTAGTTCCGGGCTTATAGAAGCTTTCTAACGGCGCCGCCACAGCCACAATCGTGCCGCAGCAATCCGCGAGCCAAAAATTCCCATGCGCTACCCCAAGATTTCCTGAGGCCTGGCTTTGAGCGGGTTGAAACGAGGCGAGATGCGGCTTTCAGGTCACGGGCTCAGAT
This sequence comes from Bradyrhizobium sp. I71, assembly GCF_022354745.1. Lineage (NCBI taxonomy): Bacteria > Pseudomonadati > Pseudomonadota > Alphaproteobacteria > Hyphomicrobiales > Nitrobacteraceae > Bradyrhizobium > Bradyrhizobium sp. I71. The sequence goes on along the minus strand of NZ_CP059398.1, from coordinate 3,649,443 downwards.
GCGTGCGGGGCGGACGCGAGGTGTTCGCCGGCCTCGAATTCGCGGCCGCCTCGGGCGAAGCCGTGGCGGTGACGGGTCGCAACGGATCGGGCAAGACCTCGCTGCTCCGGCTGATCGCGGGCCTGCTCGTTCCCGCCGGCGGGACGATCGCGCTGGACGGGGGCGACGCCGAGCTGACGGTGCCGGAGCAGTGCCACTATCTCGGCCATCGCGATGCCCTGAAGCCGGCCCTCAGCGTGGCCGAAAATCTGGTCTTTTGGGCTGATTTCTTGGGCGGGGAGCGCAGTGACGCGGCTGAATGCCTCTCCACCGTCGGCCTCGACCATGCCACCCATTTGCCCGCCGCCTTCCTCTCCGCCGGCCAGCGCCGCCGCCTGTCGCTGGCCCGGCTGCTGACCGTGCGGCGCCCCGTCTGGCTGCTGGACGAGCCGACCAATGCGCTGGATGTGGCCGGCCAGGACATGTTCGGCGGACTGATGCGTGAGCACCTGTCGCGCGGCGGCCTCATCGTCGCAGCGACCCATGCCCCGTTGGGGATCGAATCGCGGGAGCTGCGGATCGGGGGTGTGGCGTGATTTCGACCGACCCTCAGTTTTCCGAGCGGCTGGCGACCGGCCTCTCCGTTCCCTCCCCCCTTGCGGGGGAGGGCCAGGGAGGGGGGTGCCACACGGCGTGCTCTGGCGTTTCAAGCCCTTGGGAAGCACGCCCCAAACGGACATCTCGCCCGGGGCTACCCCTCGCCCCCACCCTCCCCCGCAAGGGGGGAGGGAGCGCAGTTTGCCGAGGGCGAGAGCCGGGCTCTCACGGCCGCCCTGCCGCCGGAGCCACCCCATGACCGCCCTGTCCGCCCTGATTCGCCGGGACATCCGGATCGCGCTGCGCGTCGGCGGCGGGGCCTTGATCGGCGTGCTGTTCTTCCTGACCGTGGTGGTGCTGATGCCGTTCGCGGTCGGGCCGGATCTGGCGCTGCTGTCGCGGCTGGGGCCGGCGATCCTGTGGCTCGGCGCACTGCTGGCGAGCCTGCTCACCCTCGACCGGCTGTTCATGGCCGACCATGAGGACGGCTCGCTCGACCTGATCACGATGAGCCGGACGCCGCTGGAACTCGCCTGTGCCGCCAAGGCGCTGGCGCATTGGCTGGCCGCCGGCCTGCCGCTGATTGTCGCAACCCCCGTGCTCGGCCTGTTGCTCAACCTCGACATGGTCGCAACGGGCGCAGTGGCGCTGACGCTGCTGGCGGGCACGCCGGCCCTGACCTTCACCGGCATGATCGGCGCGGCATTGGCTGTGACGCTGCACCGCGGCGGGCTGCTGATGGCCGTGCTGGTGCTGCCGCTGTCGATTCCCGTGCTGATCTTCGGCGTTGCCGCCTCGCAGGCCGTGATCGTCGGTCCCATGACGTTCGGGGCGCCGTTCTCGATCCTCTGTGCGCTGTCCCTGGTCAGCCTCGTCGTCGGCCCGTTCGCGGCGGCGGCGAGCCTGCGCCATGGTCTCGATTGAGATGGGCTCGACCGACCTTGACTCCGATCAATTTTCGCTGCGGCCTTTCGTGCTGATTGCCTGAGCGGCCCCCGGTGATTATCAGGATACCATGACGCTGATCGACCTCGCCAATCCGACACGGTTCCTCGCCCTGACGGCGCGGGTGTTGCCGTGGCTCGCGGCCGCGACCGTCATCCTGCTCGCGATCGGCCTCTACCAATCCGCGCTCGCGCCCGACGACTACCAGCAGGGCGCGACCGTGAAGATCATGTTCATCCACGTGCCCAATGCCTGGCTGTCGATGTTCGTCTGGGGCGTGATGAGCATTGCCTCGCTGGGCACGCTGGTGTGGCGGCATCCGCTCGCCGATGTCGCCGCGAAAGCGGCAGCTCCGATCGGCGCCAGCTTCACCTTCCTCGCGCTGCTCACGGGCTCGCTGTGGGGCCGGCCGATGTGGGGCACCTATTGGGAATGGGATGCGCGGCTGACCTCGGTGCTGATCCTGTTCCTGATGTATCTCGGCCTGATGGCATTGTGGCGTGCGGTCGACGATCCCTCGCGCGCGGCGCGTGCGGCTGCGGTGCTCACCCTGGTCGGTGCCATCAACCTGCCCATCATCAAGTTCTCGGTCGACTGGTGGAACACGCTGCACCAGCCGGCCTCGGTGATGCGCATGGGCGGCTCGGCGCTCGACAAGTCGTTCCTGATTCCGCTGCTGGTGATGGCGATCGCATTCACGCTGCTGTTCGTCACGCTGCATCTGGCTGCGATGCGCAACGAGATCCTGCGCCGCCGCGTCCGCTCGCTGCAGATGATGCAGGCGAGCCGCATCGCGTTCTCGAGCGAAAGCGGTTCGCGTGGTGAAGGCGCTTCAAACGAAGTCGGGGCCGCTTGATCATGTCGCTCGGTCCCTACGCCTCTTTCATCGTGACGTCCTATGCCGCGGCGGCCGCCGTGGTCGCGATCCTGATCGGCTGGATCGTGCTCGATTATCGCAGCCAGACGCAGCGCCTGCGCGAACTGGAGGAGCGCGGCATCACGCGCCGGTCAGGCCGCAGCGCGACGGAGCTGCGATGAGCGACCAGTCGACCTCCGCCCCGCCGCAGCGCCGCACCTTCCTGATGGTGCTGCCGCTGATCGCCTTCATCGGACTTGCGCTGCTGTTCTGGTTCCGGCTCGGCAGCGGCGATCCCTCGCGGATTCCCTCGGCGCTGATCGGTCGGCCGGCGCCGCAGACGGCGCTGCCGCCGCTGGAGGGATTGCAGGACAACGGCACCCAGGTGCCGGGGCTCGATCCCGCCGCGTTCAAGGGCAAGGTCAGCCTGGTCAACGTCTGGGCGTCCTGGTGCGTGCCGTGCCATGACGAGGCGCCGCTCCTGACCGAGCTCGCCAAGGACAAGCGCTTCCAACTGGTCGGCATCAACTACAAGGACGCCTCCGACAATGCGCGCCGCTTCCTCGGCCGCTACGGCAACCCGTTCGGCCGCGTCGGCGTGGACGCGAACGGCCGCGCCTCGATCGAATGGGGCGTCTATGGCGTGCCGGAAACCTTCGTCGTCGGGCGCGAGGGCACCATCGTCTACAAGCTGGTGGGGCCGGTCACGCCGGACAATCTGCGGACTGTGCTGATGCCGCAGATGGAGAAGGCGTTGAAGTAGTTACCGTCATTCCGGGGCGATGCAACGGCATCGAACCCGGAATCTCGAGATTCCGGGTTCACGCTTCGCGTGCCCCGGAATGACTCCAACTCACTACCCCTTGCTCACATCCCCCGCCTCCGCCTCGCTGGTCTCCAGCGATACCGGCTCGAGGTGGTAGCGCTTGGTCAGCGGCATCTGCGCGATGGCGAAGACCATCGTGATGGGCGTCACGCCGAATACCTTGAAGTTCACCCAGAAGTCGGTGCTCTGGGTGCGCCAGACGATCTCGTTCAGCACGGCCATGCCGGCGAAGAACAACGCCCAGCGCAGCGTGAGGATGCGCCAGCCCTGCGGCGTCAGGTTGAACATCTGGTCGAACATCACGGCGATGAAGGAGCGGCCGAACAACAGGCCGCCGCCGAGGATCGCGGCGAACAGGCCGTAGATGATGGTCGGCTTGACCTTGATGAAGGTCTCGTCGTGCAGCACCAGGGTCAGTGTGCCGAACACCAATACGATCACGCCCGTCACGATGGCCATGATCGGGATGTGGCGCGTCACCACATAGGAGGCGGCCATCGCCACCACGATCGCGACCATGAATGCGCCGGTCGCGGCGAACAGATTGAACTTCGCATTGACGAAGAAGAACACGAGCAGCGGACCGAGCTCGGTCGCGAGCTTGAACAGCGGATGCGGCTGGGTCTTGTCCATTACCTGACCTTCTTTGCTGTCATCCCCCGCGAAAGACGGGGGATCCAGTATTCCAGAGGCAGCTCGGCTGAACCGAGAAGCTGCGGCGTACCGGATGCCCGCCTTCGCGGGGCATGACGAGGAAACCTACGACTCGATTCCGGCGATGGCGCGGGCGAAATCACGCGCGGTGAACGGCGCGAGATCGTCGACGCCTTCGCCGACGCCGATGAAATGCACCGGCAGTTTGAATTTCTCAGCGAGCGCCACCAGGATGCCGCCGCGCGCGGTGCCGTCGAGCTTGGTCATCACGAGGCCGGTGACGCCGGCGGTGCGATGGAAAGCCTCGACCTGTGATAGCGCGTTCTGGCCGACGGTGGCGTCCAGCACCAGCAGCACCGCGTGCGGCGCGCTGGCATCCACCTTGCGGATAACGCGCACGACCTTTTCGAGCTCGTTCATCAGCTCGGCCTTGTTCTGCAGGCGGCCGGCGGTGTCGATCAGGAGCACGTCGATGCTCTGCTCCTTCGCCGCCGTCAGCGCGTTGAAGGCGAGGCTTGCCGAATCGGAGCCCTGCGCACCGGCGATGACGGGCGTCTTCGTCCGCTCGCCCCAGACCTTGAGCTGCTCGATCGCCGCTGCGCGAAACGTGTCGCCGGCGGCCAGCATCACCTTGCGGCCCTCGGACGCGAATTTCTGCGAAAGCTTTCCGATCGTGGTGGTCTTGCCGGAGCCGTTGACGCCAACGACGAGAATGACGAACGGCTTCTTGCCCCCGTCGATCTCGAGCGGTTTTGCAACCGGCGCCAGCACCTTCTCGACCTCGGTCGCGACGACGTCCTTGACCTCGTCGGCCGAGATCGCCTTGTCATACCGCCCCGTGCCGACCGCGTCCGCGATCCGGACCGCGACCGAGGTGCCCAGATCGGCACGCAAGAGCACGTCCTCGATGTCGTCGAGCATGGCGCGGTCGAGCTTGCGCTTGGTGACGAGGTCGGCGACCGCGGTCCCCAGCGAGGACGACGTGCGCTTCAGCCCGTTGGACAGGCGGCGCCACCAGCTCAGCTTGGGGGTCTCGGAGGTATCGTTCATGTGCTCGTGCCGCCGATTTGAAGTTCCTACTCTCTTGCCGCAAGTTCGGTTAGGAACTTCAAATCGAGGAGCGGCCCGAGCGAAAATTTCTTTGCCAGTGCGGCTCTTGGATTTGGCATTCGCTTCGCGCTTGCGGCGAACACCGGGCGAATGCCAAATCCGCCGCACTGGTGTGTGTTAGCCGTTCCGACGATTAAACGAAAGTCTTGCAATTGCTCGATGTTCCCGAATTGACCGCCGAGGAGATTTTGTCGCGCGTGCTCCATCGCGACGGCTTGATGCTGGTCATCAACAAGCCGGCCGGCCTTCCCGTGCATCGCGGTCCCAAGGGCGGCGCCAATCTGGAGGATTCCTTCGACGCGCTGCGCTTCGGCCTGCCGCGGCCGCCGGTGCTGGCTCACCGGCTCGACAAGGACACTTCCGGCTGCCTCGTGCTCGGCCGCCATCGCAAGGCCACCGCATCGCTCGGCCTGCTCTTCAAGCATGGCAAGATCGGCAAAACCTACTGGACCGTGGTCGAGGGCGGCCCCGCTGAAGACGAAGGCACCATCGACATGCCGCTCGGCCGGCTCAACGCCGAGCGCGGCTGGTGGCAGAAGCCCGACCCGGAGGGGCAGAAGGCCATCACCAACTGGAAGGTGATGGGCCGGGGCGAGGGCCTGACCTGGCTCGCCATGGAACCCGTCACCGGCCGGACCCATCAATTGCGGGTGCATTCGGCCGCGACCGGCTGGCCGATCTTCGGCGATAACATTTACGGCAACGGCCCGCGCTTCGGCGAGCCAAAGCTGCACCTGCATTCCCGCGAGATCGTGGTGCCGATCTCCCGGAACAAGGAGCCGGTCCGCGTCGTGGCGCCGGCCCCACCGCACATGCACGAGAAGCTCAGGGCTTGCGGGTGGAATGGGGAATAGGTGCCTATCCTCATGGTGAGGAGGCCGCGTAGCGGCCGTCTCGAACCATGAAAGGCCCCGCTGCACCTCGGCCTGCATCCTTCGAGACGCCCGCGTCGCGGGCTTCTCGGGATGAGGGTCACCCCATGGTTTACGAAACCTTCAGCGCTCCTCTCTAATGATAGCGGTTGCTTAGAAAAAGCTTCCATTAACCGCTCGGGACGAGCAGCGCGTGATGTCCAAGGCCCAGCAATCGATCATCGACGAGGTCGAATCAGCGATTCGGGCAGGCTCGCCGGAAAAGGGGCTGGAGACGGCCCGCCGCGTCACCGGCCTGTTCCTGACTTCCGCCGGCAGCTTTGACGACGAGCAGATCGCACTGTTCGACGACGTGCTCGAGCGCCTGATCGGCACCATCGAGCTGCGCGCCATCGCCGACATGGGCGCACGCATCGCGCTCGCCGAGATCAGCGCCCAGCTCGCGCCGGTCGCGCAGGCACCGCCGTCCGTGATCCGCCGCCTCGCCAACAATGACGAGATCCGCATCGCCGGTCCCGTGCTGCAGGAATCCGCGCGCCTCGACGACGGCGAACTGGTGAAGATCGCCTCCAGCAAGGGCGAGCCGCATCTGCTCGCGATCGCCGGACGCTGGTGGCTGAAGGAGATCGTCACCGACGCGCTGCTGGCGCGCCGCTATCCCAGCGTGAGCCGGCGGCTCGCCGCCAATCCCGGCGCGCGCGTCTCCGGAGGCGGATTTGCCATCATCGTCGGACAGGCCGAGAGCGATCCGGAGCTCGCCGTCAGCGTCGGCGTTCGGGTCGATTTGCCATCGGATCTGCGCCGCCAATTGCTGCGCTCGGCGACGGATGCCGTGCGCGCCCGCCTGTTGTCGCGCGCGCCGTCGCATCTGTTCGAGGAGATCCGGAGCGCGATCGCCGCCGTCACCATCGGCGTCGAGCGCGAGATGTCCGGTGTCCGCGATTTCGAAGGCGCCAAGCGCGCCATCGCGGGTCTCAAGGCGACCGGCCAGCTTGACGAGGCGGCGTTGCTCGGCTTCGCCAGACAACGGCGCTATGAGGAGACGGTGGCGACCCTTGCGGCACTATCCGGATCGACGGTCGAAGTGATTCGCCCACTGATGCAGAGCGTGCGCGAGGACGGCCTGCTGGTGCCATGCAAGGCCGCGCAGCTTAGCTGGGAGACGACAGGCGCCGTGCTCGAAAGCCGATTCGCGACGGGCGCGATGAAGCCGGCCGATCTCGCCAGGGCGCAAGCGCACTACGCGCGCATGACGCCGGAGAATGCAAAGCGGACGCTGCGGTTCTGGCAGGTCAGGGCGTCGTAAATTCTGTTTGGTGGATGCGGCGTTGCACGTTTCTTCCCTCTCGCCTTGTGGGAGAGGGTGGCTCGCCGCGTAGCGGCGAGACGGGTGAGGGGTATCTCTCAGCGAGCGAGCCGCTCGCAATGGCGTATGCTGAAACAACCCCTCATCCGGCGCTACGCGCCACCTTCTCCCACAAGGGGAGAAGGAAGAAGCATGTCCAGACCGGATAGATAGGTAACACAGTAGACCGGATGGATGGGTGACAGTTCTCTGTCGGCTGGGAGGATCAGCCGATGCCTTGGCGGGAGAGCTGTACAGTGGACCTGAGGATTGATTTCATAGCGGATCAGCGAAGCGGCTTGTGGACGATGACAGAGCTCTGCGAGCGCTACGAGATCAGCCGCAAGACCGGTTACAAGTGGCTGGACCGCTACCGGTTGGAGGGGCCTAGCGGGCTTGAGGATCGCTCCCATGCCGCGCGAGTGCATGGGCGAGCGACGCCGCAGCACATTGTGGATGCGATTGTCGGGCTGCGGCTCGAGCGGCCGAGCTGGGGACCGCGCAAGATCGTCAGCAAGCTAGAGGTCCGTCAAGGGGATGTCGATTGGCCGTCAGCCTCGACGGCAGGCGAGATTCTCAAGCGGGCTGGACTGGTGAACAGCCGTCGGGTCCGGCGACGAGCGCCGCCGCGTATGGGACAACTGACAGTGCCTCAGCATGCCAACCATGTCTGGGCCCTCGATCACAAGGGCTGGATCCGGCTGGGCGACCGATCTCGCGTTGAGCCCTTCACGATGACCGATGGCTTCAGCCGCTATTTGATTAGCTTGGCGGCGACGGGCAGCACGCAATATGCCGAGTGCCACCCCCTGCTGGAACGGGCGTTTCGCGAGTACGGCTTGCCGCAGATCATCCGCTCCGACAACGGCTCGCCGTTCGCCTCGACTGGGATCACTGGTCTGACCGCGCTGTCGGTATGGTGGATCAAGCTTGGCATCTGCCATGAACGGATTGATCCCGGCCATCCGCAGCAGAATGGCCGACACGAGCGTTTCCACCTCACGCTTCTGGAGGCCATGCGGCCACCGCCGCCGACCAAGGCCGCGCAAGCCCGTCGGTTCGCAGCATTTATGCGCGACTACAACGAAGAACGGCCGCATGAGGCACTTGGGCAGCGTCCACCTGCCAGCGTCTACAAGGCTTCCCCTCGTGCGATGCCCAGTCGGCTTCCGGAGCCGAATTATCCGGTCGGAGCGGCGGTGCGCCAGGTTCGCTCCAACGGCGAGATCAAATGGCGTGGCGAGCTCATCCATCTTTGCAGCGCTCTCGCTGGTGAAACAGTTGCCGTGGAGGAAACCGCCGAGGGGCAATGGCAAGTGCGCTTCTTCAACATGCCGATCGGCATCGTCGACCAGAAAACATCAACGCTGCGGCGCTGCGCTAGCGCAGCGCCGCAGCGGACCGAACCATGAACGACTGTTACCTATCCATCCGGTCTGGTTTGTTACCCATCCATCCGCTGGACAAGCAGAGCTACGCAGTCAGCCGCTCGCCATCGCTGCCGGTAATCTTGCGCGACACCACGCTTCCAACACACTCGCCCGCAACAGCCACCGGAAGATAATGCTCCGTTCGGCCCTGCCCCGCGCTCTCGATCAGCACATCGCGCGTGGCGCCGATCTCGGTTTGCAGCCGCCGCCGCAACGCCACCTCCCCCGCCGCGCGTAGTTGTCTCGCGCGTTCCTTGATTTCCGGCCCCGCAACCTGCGGCATTCGCGCGGCCGGCGTGCCGGGCCGCGGCGAATAGGGAAAGACGTGGAGGAAGGTGAGGCCGCATTCCTCGACGAGGTCGAGCGAGCGCGAGAACATCTCCTCCGTCTCGGTCGGAAAGCCCGCGATGATGTCGGCGCCGAAGGCGATGTCCGGGCGCAGACGGCGGACCTGGTCGCAGAACGCGATCGCATCCTGCCGCGAATGCCGCCGCTTCATGCGCTTCAGGATCATGTCGTCGCCCGATTGCAGCGACAGGTGCAGGTGCGGCATCAGTCGCGCGTCGCCGGCGATGGCATCGAGCAGATCGCTGTCGGCCTCGATCGAATCGATCGAGGAGATGCGCAGGCGCTTCAGCTCCGGCACATGCCGCAAGATCTGCCTGGTCAGCAGGCCGAGTTTCGGCGCGCCCGGCAGATCGGCGCCATAGCTGGTGAGATCGACGCCGGTCAGCACGATCTCGGCATGACCACGCTCGACCAGCGTCCGCACCTGCTCCACCACGGCACCCATCGGCACCGAGCGCGAATTGCCGCGGCCGAACGGGATGATGCAGAAGGTGCAGCGATGGTCGCAGCCGTTCTGCACCTGCACGAACACACGCGGCAGGCCGCTCGCATAGCCGTCGACGAGGTGCGGCGCCATCTCCCTGATAGCCATGATGTCGCTGACGGCGATCTTCTCGCTGGCGCCGACGCCGAACGCCGCGTGCGTCTCGCGCCACGCTTCGCCGTGCAGCTTGTCGTCATTGCCGACGACACGATCGACCTCGGCCATGTCGGCGAACATCGCAGCTTGCGTCTGCGCGGCACAGCCGGTGACGACGATGCGCGCACCGGGCCGCTCGCGCTTCAATTTGCGGATCGACTGGCGCGCCTGCGCCACCGCCTCGTTGGTGACGGCGCAGCTGTTGATGACGATGGTGTCGGAAAGGCCTGCGCCCTCCGCCTTGCTGCGGATCACCTCGGCCTCGAAGGCATTGAGGCGGCAGCCGAAGGTGACGACCTCGACGCCCATCACGTGACGGGCGCGAACAGCGCCGGATCGAAGGTGCCCTCATATTCGAAGGTCGCCGTGCCGGTCATCAGCACGTGGTCGTCGCGTTCGCGCCATTCGATGCCGAGCTTGCCGCCGGGCAGCGTGATCTCGACCTTGCGCTCGGCGCGCTTCAGCCGCGCCGCGGCGACGGCCGTGGCGCAAGCCGCCGACCCGCAAGCCCTGGTCAGGCCGGCACCGCGTTCCCAGGTGCGGATCGTGATGTGCTCGGGATCGACGATATGGGCGAGCGTGATGTTGGCGCGCTCGGGGAAGATCGGATGGTTTTCCAGCAGCGGACCGAAACGTTCGAGGTCATAGGCGTTGACGTCCTCGACCCAGAACACCGCATGCGGATTGCCCATGCTCACCACGGAGGGTGAATGCAGGATCGGATCGTCGATCGGCCCGATCTGCAATTCGATGTAGCGGGTGTCGCGAAACTCTTCCGCCAGCGGAATGTCCTGCCAGCCGAACTTCGGCACACCCATGTCCACGGTGTAGAGATCGGCCGCTGGGCCCTGCCAGGCATTGAGCAGGCCGGCGGCCGTTTCGAAGGTCGCGGCGGTCTGCCCGGTCTTCTCGAAGATGCGGCGCACCACGCAACGCATGCCGTTGCCGCAGGCGCCGGCCTCCGAGCCGTCATTGTTGTAGATGCGGATGAAGGCTTCGGTGCCGTCCAGCCGCGGCTTCTGCAGCACCATGAGCTGGTCATAGGCGATGCCGCCTTGCGCAGCCGCTACCGCCCGCGCATCGTCCGGCGTCACCCGGCCTGCGGAACCGCGCATGTCGACAACAACGATCTCGTTGCCGATGCCGTTCATCTTGGCAAATGCGTGGTTGGCCAGCGCGCTCATGAAAATTCCCGAATTTCGCCCGCCTTATATGGCGATCCTTGCCAGCTTGGCCAGTGATTTGCGGCCGCGAGCCAGGACGTCGGCCATGACGCATCTGTCATGGGACGAATTCGGCGCTCGCGTGTTAGAACGGCGCGGTTCGCGCGAACCGGGACGCGCGGCCAGGTTGAGGCCTTGGTGGGTAAGGCCTTGATGAATTTGGGCCTTGGTGAATCCAGGCCTTGGGGAGAATAGAATGACCAGTTTTCGTCGTCTCGCTCTGGCCGCGCTGATCCCGGCGGCCATGTCGATTGGCCTGTCCGGGGCTCCGGCACAGACACCCAGCCCGGCACCGGCCGCGTCGGCAAGCCCCTCGCCTGCGCCATCGGCGGCACCCGCCCCCGCGGCAAGCGCGTCGCCAGCCCCGGCAGCGACGCCTTCGCCCGCCGCCAGCGCTTCACCCGGCCCGGCGGCGTCCCCGCCCGCGGCGGCCGCAAGCCCCGCTCCGGTGCAGACCGCCGATCCCTTCGGCCTCGAGACCACGCTCGAGGCGAGGAAGGTCGTGATGGTCAAGGGCACTGCCAATTGGGATTCGGCCTTCGACACGCTGATCGACGCCTTCAAGGCCCTCAATGCGCTGCTGGACAAGCAGGGCATCAAGCAAGCCGGCAATGCGATGATCGTCTACACCTCGACCGACGACACCGGCTTCACCTTCCTTGCCGAGATCCCGGTCGACCAGGATCCGAAGAACTTGTCCAAGGACATGAGCATCGGCAAATCGCCGGAGGGCAAGGCGTTGAAATTCGTCCATCGCGGGTCCTACGACAACATGGACAACACCTATGAGGCGATCACCAACCATCTCGACGACAAGAAGCTGGAAGCCAAGGACACCTTCATCGAGGAGTACCTCACCGATCCCCTGAAGACGGCCGAGGACAAGCTCGTGATCAATGTTTTCGTGCCGCTGAAGTGAGAATGATGAAAAAGCCTGCCCTGCTCGCCGCCGTATTCGCCACCGCACTGCTGACGGCGCCCGCACGCGCCGACGATTTTCCGTCCGCCATTTCGGTGAGCGGCGAAGCCACGATTTCCGCAGCCCCGGATCTCGCGCAGATCGATGCCGGCGTCGCCAACGATGCCAAGACGGCGAAGGAAGCTTCCGACGCCAACAATGCCGCGATGGGCAAGGTGCTGCTGGCGCTGAAGGGCGCAGGGATCGCCGAGAAGGACTTCCAGACATCGCGCTTGTCGCTGCAGCCGCAATACGGTCAGAACAAATCCACCGGCGCCTCGCCCGTGGTCGGATTCCGCGCGAGCAACCGCGTCACCGTGAATATCCGCGACGTGACCAAGGTGGCCGGCATCATCGACACGCTGGTCAGCGCCGGCGCCAACGATATCGGCAATATCTCCTTCGAGGTGACGCAGGCGTCAAAGCTGCTCGACGATGCACGCGAGCAGGCGATCGCCGATGCGCGGCGCAAGGCGGAGGTCTATGCCAAGGCCGCCGGCGTGACGCTGGGCGCGCCGCTCAGCGTCACCGAGGGCGGCGGCCCGGTGCCGCTGTTCAAGGGCCGCATGGCAGCGCCAATGGCCGCTGCACCACAGGCCGCGGTGGCGCCGGGCGAGGAGACGCTGTCGGTGACGGTGAATGTGAGCTGGGCGATCAAGCCGGGACAGTAGGTCTCGTGTCCCGGACGCGCTGCGGCACGCAGTGACGCTGCGCAGAGCCGGGACCCAGCAGCAACACGATACCACGATACAATGCAGCGACATGGGCCCCGGCTCAGCAGCGCATCACTGACGTGCTGCGCTGCGTCCGGGGCACGAGCTGTGCGTGTGGAGAGCTAAATCTCCACCACTTGCCCAGGCTTCATCGCCACGAATCTGTCCTGCGGAATCTGCGCGGCATCGAGCGCTTCCACCAAGGCCTTCGCCGGCGCGTCGATCGCTTCATCCGTCAGTTGGAACGTGCCGTGATGGTGCCCGAGCGCTTGCTCGGCGCCGCAGTCGAGCAGCGCCTTGACGGCATCTTCCGGGTTCATGTGCTGGTCGCGCATGAACCAGCGCGGCTCGTAGGCGCCGATCGGGAGGATCGCGAGGCGTAGTAGCCCGTGCCTCTCGGCGACGCGGCGGAAGTGCCGGCCGTCACCATAACCGGAATCGCAGACGATGTAGATCCGGCCGGCCGGCGTCTCCAGCACGAAGCTCGCCCACAGCGCCTTGTTGCGATCGAACATGCCGCGCGCGGTCCAGTGCCGGGTCGGCACCAGATGCACGGCGATGCCGCCGCCGAGTTCGACGCGATCGTGCCAGTCGAAGGCCTCGACCTTGATGGTGGGATCGGCGCCGCGCATCGTGACGTCATTGCCGAGCGGGGTGACGACGCGCGGGGCGAAATTCTTGGTGAGCCGCGACAGCGTCGCGATATCCAGATGATCGTAATGCCCGTGCGAGACCAGCACGACATCGATCTGCGGCAGCTTCTCGAAGGCGATGCCGGGATCGTTGTGCCGCTTCGGCCCGGCCCAGGCGACCGGCGAGACCCGCATCGACCAGACCGGATCGACCAGGATGTTGAGGCTGCCGGCCTGGATCAGCCAGCTGGCGTGGCCGACGAAGGAGAGCCGCACCTTGTCGCCCTCGACGCGCTCCGGCGGGATGTCGGCATGCGGGCTCGGCGCCCAAACGGGCCATTTCGCGCGCTGCCGTTTGCCGCCAAATTGCCAGCGCAGCACCTCGCGAAGCGATTTCGGCGGTGCCCCGTCCGGATCGAAGAAGTGCAGGCCGTTGAAATGGTCGGAGGCGGGGCCGTCATAGGTTTTCATGCGGAAGATCCAGCGCGAGGACGCCGACCGGAGCACCGGCGCCGGCGAGCGGCCCCCAGAAGTCGGGTGACCGGCAGGCTCGTAGGGATAGTCGGGCGGTAAGACATCACCGGCTATATGGGCCGGGCTGGCAGAAAAGGAACCCATGGCCAAAAAGGTCACATTTTCAGTACCTTGCCTTATCAAGGGCGCCCCGGCACCCTAACTTTCCTTGACTTTTGGGCGGGAGCGGCGTTTAACCCCGCCACTTTCTCGGAAAGGCTTTCTTTTCGACCCGCCGACTGGCCTTAGGACCAGAGGTCAACGCCCGACAGCGCTGTGCGCCCTCGGGCGCAAAGGTGTTTGGAAGATCGCTTGCCCAGGAAAGCGGTCATCCTCCGCGAAGGCGGGGGATCCAGTATTCCAGAGGCGGCTCGGATAGAACCGAACAGCAAAGGCGTACTGGATGCCCGGTCAAGCCGGGCATGACAGTGGTGAACGCGGCAACCCCTGCGCGAGCAGGACAAGGGACAACGGCATTGTTCGACAATCTGTCGGAACGGCTTGGCGGAATTCTCGATCGTCTGACGGGGCGCGGTGCGCTGACCGAAAAGGACGTCGACGCCGCGATGCGCGAGGTGCGCCGCGCGCTGCTGGAGGCCGACGTCGCGCTCGAGGTGGTCCGCAGCTTCACCGAGCGCGTCCGCGAGCAGGCGATCGGCGCCACCGTCGTCAAGTCGGTGACCCCCGGCCAAATGGTGGTCAAGATCGTCCATGACGAGCTGGTCAATACGCTGGGCAGCGAAGGCCAGACCATCGACGTCAATTCCGTGCCGCCGGTGCCGATCATGATGGTCGGCCTGCAAGGCTCGGGTAAGACGACCACCACCGCAAAGCTCGCCCGCCGCATGGTCCAGCGCGACAAGCGCAAGGTGCTGATGGCCTCGCTCGACGTCTACCGCCCGGCGGCGATGGAGCAGCTCGCCGTGCTCGGCCGCGACCTCGACATTCCGACCCTGCCGATCGTGGCGGGGCAGCAGCCGCCGCAGATCGCGAAGCGTGCGCTGGAAGCCGGCAAGCTCGGCGGCTACGACGTCGTGCTGCTCGACACCGCCGGCCGCACCACGCTCGACGAAGACATGATGGCGGAAGCGGCGGCGATCAAGGCCGCGGCGAACCCGCATGAAGTGCTGCTTGTCGCCGACAGTCTCACCGGCCAGGACGCCGTGAACCTCGCCCGCTCGTTCGACCAGCGCGTCGGCCTCACCGGCATCGTATTGACCCGCGTCGACGGCGACGGCCGCGGCGGCGCCGCGCTGTCGATGCGCGCTGTCACCGGCAAGCCGATCAAGCTGCTCGGCACCGGCGAAAAGACCGACGCGCTGGAGGATTTCCATCCCGATCGTATCGCCGGCCGCATCCTCGGCATGGGCGACGTGGTGTCGCTGGTCGAGCGCGCCGCCGCCAACATCGACGCCGAAAAGGCCGCACGCACCGCCGAGCGCATGCGCAAGGGTCAGTTCGACCTCAACGACATGCGCGAGCAGCTGCTGCAGATGGCGAACATGGGCGGCATCAGCGGCCTGATGGGCATGATGCCCGGCATCTCCAAGATGAAGAACCAGATCGCGGCGGCGGGCATCGACGACAAGATCCTGAAGCGCCAGGTGGCAATCATCGATTCCATGACGCGCGACGAGCGCCGGCATCCGGACGTGTTGAAAGCCAGCCGCAAGAAGCGCATCGCCGCCGGCAGCGGCCAGAGCGTCGAGCAAGTGAACAAGCTGCTCAAGATGCACCGGAACATGGCCGACGTGATGAAGGCCATGGGCTCGGGCAAGCGCGGCCCGCTCGCCGGCATCGCGCAGGCCATGGGCTTCGGCGGCGGCATGAAGATGCCCTCGCCTGAAGAGATGAAGGCTCTTCAGGAGAAGATGCAGAGCGGCGGCGGACAAGGCCTGCCCAATCTGCCGAAGGATCTGCCGCCCGGTCTTCGCTCAGGCCTGCCGAATGTGCCGGGACTTACGGGCCTCAGCGGCAAGCCGACCCTTCCAGGGCTCGGCGGCTTTCCCGGCAAGAAAAAATGAGGAATTCGTCGCGGGGGACCGCACCGGTCCCGCGCAACGCGAAAATACCGATCAACCGAACAAAACGTACTTTGAAGGAGAACTGAATGTCCGTCGTTATCCGCCTCGCCCGCGCAGGCACCAAGAAGCGTCCCGTCTATCACGTCGTCGTTGCCGACTCGCGCTTTCCGCGCGACGGCCGCTTCATCGAGCGTCTGGGCTATTTCAATCCGCTGCTGCCGAAGGACAACGAGGCGCGCCTCAAGCTCGACCTGGAGAAGGTGAAGGCCTGGGTCGCCAAGGGCGCGCAGCCGTCGGACCGCGTGGCGCGTTTCCTCGACGCTGCCGGCGTCAAGAAGCGCGAAGCGCGCAACAACCCGGAGAAGGCCGTGCCGCGCAAGGAGCGCAAGGCGCAGGCCGAAGCCGCAGCGAAGTCGTAAGGCCCGGCCATGTCGGCGCTGGTCTGCGTCGCGCGGATCGGCGCCGCGCATGGTGTGCGCGGTGCGGTCAAGCTGTGGACCTTCACCGAGGATCCCTTCGCCGTCAGGCGCTACGGCCCGCTGCTGTCCAGGGACGGCAAGCGCCAGTTCGAGGTCGCGACGGCGCGCGAGGCCAAGGATCATCTGGTCGCAACGTTCAAGGGCGTCACGACCCGCGATGAAGCCGAGCGCCTCAACGGCATCGAACTCTACGTTCCGCGTGACAAGCTGCCCGCGACCGACGCAGACGAATATTACCACACCGACCTGATCGGTCTCGCCGCCGTCACCACGGACGGCGAGCCGCTCGGCCGCGTCGTCGCGATCCAGAATTTCGGCGCCGGCGACATCATCGAGATCGCCCCGCCCAAGGGCCCGACGCTGCTGCTGCCATTCTCCAATGCGGTGGTGCCGGAAGTCGATCTCGCCGGCGGGCGCGTGGTGATCGCACTGCCGCAGGAAATCGAGGGCGACGAAGCTCCCTCCGCGAGTCGTCCCCGCCTAGTGCGCAAAGCGCACGGGGGCGGGGACCCATAGTCACAGGCCGTGGTTTTTTGGCTAAGCTGGTAGCCCCCATCATCGCAAAGCGAAGTGCGGTGGTTATGCGTCCGGGCTCGGCGCTTCGCGCGCCCCGGGACGACGAGACATTTTGGATCCGATGACCAATCCCTCACCCTGGCGCGCGACGGTGCTGACGCTGTTTCCGGAGATGTTTCCGGGACCGCTCGGCGTGAGCCTGGCCGGCCGGGCGCTGGCGTCCGGACTCTGGCAGCTCGAGGCGCGGGACATCCGCGCCTCCGCCACCGACCGCCACCGCAGCGTCGACGACACCCCGGCCGGCGGCGGCCCGGGCATGGTGCTGCGCGCGGACGTTCTGGCTGCCGCCATCGACGCCGCGGAGATCGGACCGGAGCGGCCGCGCCTCTTGATGAGCCCGCGGGGTCGGCCATTGACCCAGGCCCGGGTCACGGAGCTGGCCAGGGGCCCCGGCCCCCTGATTGTCTGCGGGCGGTTCGAGGGGGTGGACCAGCGGGTGATCGACGGACGGGGCCTCGAGGAGATCTCGATCGGCGACTACGTCCTGTCCGGGGGCGAGATTGCGGCCCTGGCCCTGATCGACGCCTGTGTGCGGCTCCTGCCCGGGGTGATGGGCAAGGAGGCCTCCGGAACCGAGGAAAGCTTTTCGGACGGGCTGCTCGAGTATCCCCAATACACCCGCCCGCAGCTGTTCGAGGGGGTCCCGATCCCGGAAATCCTGACCTCGGGCGACCATGCCAAGGTTGCAGGCTGGCGGCGGGCGCAATCGGAGGCCCTGACGGCGGCCCGGCGGCCGGATTTGTGGGCGCAAGTGCCGACCCCCGTCCCGAATCGGGCCGGGCGCCAAAAAACGCCAAAAACCAAGACAGACGGGTGACAAACGCTCCGGCTTGCCTTATAGGAGCGGCCACATCCGCAATGGCTGGATAGACGAATTTCGCGCAGCCCCCGTTTGAAAAGGCTGGGCGCGCCGATGGAGATTTACCCATGAACCTGATCAAGCAGCTCGAGCAAGAGCAATTCGACAAGCTGTCCGCCGGCAAGGACATTCCGGAATTCGGCCCCGGCGACACCGTGATCGTCAACGTGAAGGTCGTCGAAGGCGACCGCACCCGCGTGCAGGCCTATGAAGGCGTCTGCATTGGCCGCTCCGGCGGTGGCCTCAACGAGAGCTTCACCGTCCGCAAGATCTCCTATGGCGAGGGCGTCGAGCGCGTGTTCCCGGTGATGTCGCCGATGATCGACTCGATCAAGGTGGTGCGCCGCGGCAAGGTGCGTCGCGCCAAGCTCTATTACCTCCGCAATCTCCGCGGCAAGTCGGCCCGCATCGTCGAGAAGCAGGACCGCCAGGCCGCCGTCGGCGAGTAAGCTTCGCCCCACCGGGCAAGTTTCCAAAGCGCGGGGCTCGGCTCCGCGCTTTTTTGTTTGGCCTCAAGCCGCGCATGCGGTGCCGCCCCTCACCCTGAGGAGCGCGGAACGCGCGTCTCGAAGGGCGAGGCCGCAGACCGGGCCTTCATCCTTCGAGACGCGCGCAAGAGCGCGCTCCTCAGGATGAGGGTCATGCCCTGACCGCGCATTGAAAGCACTCGCGATTTCAATTCGGCCTGCTATATATTCTTGGAATGTTTCCAGATCTGACCAGCCCCTCGTCCGCCAAGCGCATCGTCATCGACGATCGCTCGCGGCTGCCTGGCCGGTTCTTCGGACGCTTCGCGACCTCGGCAACGTCAGAGCTTACGCGCGCAGCCTAAAAGCTGCGCTGACGGTTTTGTTGCCCGCGCGCCAGGCGCGCTCATCGCTGACACACATTCTTCGGAGCTGACGCTCATGTCCAAGCCGACCACCCTGTACGACAAGATCTGGAACGACCATCTGGTGCACGAAGCCGACGACGGCACCTGCCTGCTCTACATCGACCGCCATCTGGTGCACGAAGTGACCTCGCCGCAGGCGTTCGAAGGCCTGCGCGCCACGGGACGCAAGGTTCATGCGCCCGAGAAGACGCTCGCCGTCGTCGACCACAACGTGCCGACCACCGATCGCAGCAAGCCGAATCCCGATCCTGAAAGCATCGAGCAGATCAAGGCGCTGGCCGAGAACGCCAAGGAATTCGGCGTCGAATATTACAACGAGTTCGACAGGCGCCAGGGCATCGTCCACGTCATCGGCCCCGAGCAGGGCTTTACGCTGCCCGGCACCACCATCGTCTGCGGTGACAGCCACACCTCGACGCATGGCGCGTTTGGCGCGCTCGCGCACGGCATCGGCACGAGCGAGGTCGAGCATGTGCTGGCGACGCAGACGCTGATCCAGAAGAAGGCCAAGAACATGCGCGTCACCGTCGACGGCAAATTGCCTGACGGCGTGACGGGCAAGGACATCATCCTCGCCATCATCGGCGAGATCGGCACCGCGGGCGGCACCGGCTACGTGCTGGAATATGCCGGCGAGGCAATCCGTGCGCTCTCGATGGAAGGCCGCATGACGGTCTGCAACATGTCGATCGAAGGCGGCGCCCGCGCGGGTCTCGTTGCGCCCGACCAGAAGGCGTTCGACTTCCTGCGCGGCCGCCCGAAGGCACCGAAGGGTGCGGACTGGGATGCGGCCATGCGCTATTGGGAGACACTGCGCTCCGACGACGGCGCGCATTTCGACCACGAGCTGCGCCTCGATGCCGCGAAGCTGCCGCCGATCGTGACCTGGGGCACCTCGCCTGAAGACGTCATCTCCGTGACCGGCATCGTGCCCGATCCGGACAAGATCGCGGACGAGGCCAAGCGCATCTCCAAGCATCGCGCGCTCAAGTACATGGGCCTGACGGCGGGCACCAAGATCACCGACATCAAGCTCGATCGCGTCTTCATCGGCTCCTGCACCAACGGCCGCATCGAGGACCTGCGCGCGGCCGCGAAGATTGCCGAAGGCAAGACCGTTTCAGCGAACGTCAACGCCATGGTCGTGCCGGGCTCCGGCATCGTGAAGGAGCAGGCGGAAGCCGAGGGTCTGGACAAGATCTTCATCAAGGCCGGTTTCGAATGGCGCGAGCCGGGCTGCTCGATGTGCCTTGCCATGAACCCGGACAAGCTGAAGCCGGAAGAGCGCTGCGCCTCGACCTCGAACCGCAACTTCGAGGGCCGCCAGGGCTTCAAGGGCCGCACGCATCTGGTCTCGCCGGCGATGGCGGCGGCTGCGGCGATCGCAGGGCACTTCGTCGATGTCAGGGACTGGCGGTAAGCCGGTTCCTGCAATTGTAGCGATCGCGGCAAACCGCCGTTAATCCGCCTCGCCCACATTGTGTCCTCGCGACGGTTCGCGAGGACGCGCCTCATGGCCAACAAGCCGGAATATGTCGATCTGATCAGTGACGCGACGCGCCAGCACCGGCGGCGCGCAACGCCGCTGCGCATCGTCGCCAAGCCGGAGGTCGAGGAAACCTCGAAGCTCAGCCGCTGGCCGCCGGCGATGTTCAGGCAGTGGAAGGTCGAGAATTTGATGCGGTGGAAGGCTTCGTCATGGAAGCTGAAGGATTGGCTCTAGCCAGCCTCTCCGTCATGCCCGGGCTCGTCCCGGGCACCCACGAACTCTCTGTGCAAGCCCCAAGAACGTGGATGGCCGGGACATAGGCAAGCGGAAGCGACGCCGTCCTTCGGACGGCTATGCCCGGCCATGACGAATGCAGGGCCAGCAATTCACTCACGTCACCAGTAGCGGTACGGATACTGCCAGCGCGGCCAGTGGCAGACGCGGCGCGGGCCGTAATAGGTCCAGATGATCCGGCAGCGGCGCGGATAGTTGTAGTAGGGATAATACCCGCCAACGTAATAGGGCCGGCGGAAGTGTCGATAGCCGTAGTGCGGGCGATGATGGCCCCAGTGACGGTGGTAGCCGCCATATCCGCCATGCCGAAAGCCGCCATGCCGAAAGCCGCCGACATGGCGGTGATGAAAGGCCGGTCCGGCACGGAAGCCGCCGACATGGCCGCCGCGGAAACCGCCGCCGTGGAAGCCGCCGATATGTCGCCCGCCGCCGTGGAATCCGCCTCCGCGGAAACCTCCGCCGTGAAAGCCATGTCCACCATGCCCGCCGCCGTGACGAACCTGTGTGACGAGATCGTCGGCCGCGGCCTTCGTTGCGGGTGACGTCGCCGGATTGATCAAGGTGAGTGCTTCAGCCCGACGCGCGGTGCCGGCCGACAGCATCAGCGTCGCGGCGGCCGCAAGCCCGAGCAAGCGCATCGGGCTCGTCCCGAGGCCGAACATTCTCAGCATGGAATCCTCCCTGAATCTGGACAGCAGAGCTGCGGCGCGACGTCTCGGCTGCGCCATTGCTGTTCAACAACGGTCGCTCCCTCGGGTAAACTGAGGAGAGCGAGGTGAACGCGCCATGAATGAACGACGCTGGGTCCCGCGATGCGACGCAGTGCCGCGACGGGAGGAATTTTGCAGATGACTGTCTACGCCATTGCACAATTGAAGATGACGGACCGCGCGGCCTATGACCGCTATCAGGCGCGATTCTTCGACGTGTTCAAGAACTACAACGGACGGCTGCTCGCCGCCGACGAACATCCGCGCGTGCTCGAAGGCGCATGGCCGCATGACAAGCTGGTCATGATGTCGTTTCCCGACGAGGCCGCGTTCCTCGCCTTCTCGAACTCGCCCGAGTACGAGGACATCTCGCGTGATCGCAAGGCCGGCGCGCAGGCCACCGTGCTGCTGGTCAGGGGATTTGCGCCCGGTTAGAGCAGCGCCTCACCAGAACGGCCCGTAGCTGAACACGAAAGGTGCGGGCACGCCGTAAGGATAGGGACGGTAGTGGACGGGCCGCGCGTAATAGCGTGGATCAGGGCGCGCAGCAGGCCGCACGATGTCACGGGTTCGCGCGTGTCGTCGCATATCGAAAACCGCGATCCCCGCCGAGGCCTCGGGTATCGTCACCCTTTGCGACGCGGACGCGCGAGGCAGGCCGGCGGCAAGCGCGACGGCAACGGCGAATGCGATCCATCTCGCCATCACGACCCCCACGAGGCCACCGCGCTGTTCGCTGGCGCGGGCATTGAACTGGTCAGCCCCGGCGCCAGTAGCAGCTCACGCGCGGCACGATCACGGTGCCGCTCGGCCGGTACTCCTGCACATAGGTGGCGTTGCACACGCGGAGTGCGTCGGGACCCGGATTGTAGCGGGGATAGACACCGTCCGGGCTGTAATAGGGCGTGACGCGCAAGCGCGCCGGGGGCCGCTTGCGTGGCGGGGGAACGTCGTCAGGCGGAGCCGCCTGGGCGAGGCGAATCCCGGGGCTGGCGGTCTGGGCTTCCGCGCCGACGCAAAACTGCGAAAACAACCCCATGCACAGTAGAGTCAGCGCTGTTTTCGCTCGCATTTTTCCGCCCACCTGAAACGTCCCATCGACGGCCCCACGCTCCCCGTTTTGGCGGCGCCCGTCAACCTCGCCGCGCTTATAAAGCCAGATGCATCGCCGCGGAACCCGCGACAGAGCCCGTTCCGATGGAATCGGAACAGGCTCCGGATTCTAGTTTGACGCGTTTTCTTCACGCGAAACCGGTATCCACTGCGCTCGAAAACGCTTTAGAAGAAGCCCATGTGGACGGAATTGAAAGCGCCCTCGCTGGCCGAGATGGAAGCGATGGCTCACGAGGTATTCGAGCGCCTGCCGGCGGAATTTCGCAAGCTCTGCGAGGGCGTGATTGTCCGCGTCGACGACTTCCCGACCGAGGAGGTCCTGGACGAGATGAGGTGCGAGAGCGAGTTCGACCTGCTCGGGCTGTTCCAGGGCGTCGGCCTGCCCCAGCAGAGCTTTGGCGACGTGGCGCGGCTGCCGAACATGGTCTGGCTCTACCGCCGGCCGATCCTGGATTACTGGGCCGAGCACGACGAAAGCCTCGGCCATATCGTCCGTCACGTCCTGATCCACGAGATCGGCCACCATTTCGGCCTCTCCGACGACGATATGGCGGCGATCGAGGCGCGGGCGGAGTAGCGAGGGTCACGAAGACGATGCGCTCCCTCCCCCGCTTGCGGGGGAGGGTTGGGGAGAGGGTGTCGCCGCAACGGGACCGTCCCCTAGAGGAGAGAGCCCTCACCCGCGCCTTCGGCGCGACCTCTCCCGCAGGCGGGAGAGGTGAAGTCCCGACGCCGCGCCAGTCCGGTCTCAAACTCGCTGAGCAGGCTAGCCCTGCCTAATTTGGCCTAGGATTCCTGCCCCGATCGCGATAAATACCCGTTCCTCCAGACCCATCCGGGAAAGCGCAACCATGGACAAGTTCACCACGCTGGAAGGCGTCGCGGCGCCGCTGAAGATCATCAATGTCGACACCGACATGATCATTCCGAAGCAGTACCTCAAGACCATCAAGCGCACCGGCCTTGGCAAGGGGCTCTTCTCCGAGCAGCGCTACAAGGACGACGGCAGCGAGAACCCGGACTTCGTTCTCAACCAGCCCGCCTATCGCAACGCCAAGGTTCTGGTCGCCGGCGACAATTTCGGCTGCGGCTCGAGCCGCGAGCACGCGCCCTGGGCGCTGCTCGACTTCGGCATCCGCTGCGTGATCTCGACCTCGTTCGGCGACATCTTCTACAACAACTGCTTCAAGAACGGCATCCTGCCGATCCGCGTCTCGCAGGAAGACCTCGACAAGCTGTTCGACGATGCCGAGCGCGGCGCCAACGCGACGCTGACGATCGACCTGCCGAACCAGGAGATCCGCGGCCCCGACGGCGGCAAGGTCAAGTTCGAGATCGATCCGTTCCGCAAGCACTGCCTGATCAACGGCCTCGACGACATCGGTCTCACCATGGAGAAGAAGGCCTCGATCGACAGCTACGAGGAGAAGCTCAAGCGCGAACGCGCCTGGGCCTGACTTCATATTCTTTGAGCATGATCTTTCCGGAAAACCGCTGCACACTTTTCCTGATCATGCTCTAGTTCTCGTTCGAGCCCCGGTGCGCCATCCGCGCCGGGGCTTTTTCTTTGCTCCGGATATCCCGTATAGCTTTTCCTCATGCTGCCCGAGATCGTCACCTTCTGGCATGGCCCGATGGATGCGCTGCGCCGGACCTGTCTGCGCTCGCAGCTCGCTGCCGGCCACAAGATCACGGTCTACAGCTTCGACACCATTCCCGGCCTGCCTGCAGGAATCGCCAATGCGGATGCCGAGGCGATCCTGCCGCACGCCTTCTCCGAACGGCTGCGGCCGCCGCAGCCGGACGGCAGCTGGCGCGACTGGACCAAGCTGCAGTTCAGCGACTTCTTCCGCATGAAGCTGATGGCGAAGGGCCTCGGCCTCTGGCTCGATGCCGACGTGCTGCTCTTGAAGCCCATCGAGATCGATCCGGCAAAACCGTACTTCGCCTGGGAGCGGCCGCGCCAGCTCGGCAACTCCGTGATCTATCTTCCGCCCGGGCACGGCATCGTGTGCGCGTTCGAAGAGCTGATGGAGCAGGATGAGCTGACGCCGGACTGGCTGTCGCTGCGCCACCGCGTCACCTTCATGATGCGCCGCCTGCGCGGCGGCTCGAACCGCCTTTCGGATATTCGCGTCGCGATCTACGGCCCTGCCGCGCTGACCGCGCTCGCGCGCCGCACCGGTGAGTTGCACAACGCACTTCCGAAGCAGTCGTTCTATGCCGTGCATGCCGAGCCGAAACGTTTCTTCGACCCATCGAGCTATCTCGGCCTCGTCACCAGCCCCGAGATCATCGGCCTGCACATCTCGCCCAAGGGCCGCGGCGGCGAAAAGCCGATTCCGGGCAGCCTGTATGCCTGGGCGGCGGAGCGGTTTGCGTAGCTGCCGCGCTGGAGGTGCGCTCCCTCTCCCGCTTGCGGGAGAGGGTTGGGGAGAGGGTGTTTCCGCAATGGGACAATCCCCAAGAGGAGAAAACCCTCACCCGACGCGCCGGACGATGCTTCGCATCGCCCGCGACGCGTCGACCTCTCCCGCAAGCGGGAGAGGTGCAGCGGAGGCCGCGGCCCCTTCCCAGTTTGATCCAGCGCAACGCGCTCCTGCACCATTGTGCTTAATTCGCTCCAATTCCGACGTCCGAATGGAGCGTTCCATGAGCACCGCAAGCAAGCCTTATCCCATCGTTCAGGACCTCATCGAGTCCTTTGCGAACTGGCTGAAGCATCGCCGCGAGATGAACGAGATGCGGCAGCTCGATCGCGCCGATTTCGACCGGATCGCGAATGATCTCAGGATCGCGCCCGACGATCTCGAAGAGCTGGTCCGTCACGGCCGGCACGCCGCCGACGAACTTCCGAAGATGCTGGAGCAGCTCGGCATCAGTGCGGAGCGGCTCGGGCAGGCGCAGCCCCTGCTACTGCGCGACATGGAACGGACCTGCTCGCTCTGCGGTCACAAGGGACAGTGCGACCGCGATCTCGCTGAGGGCACCGCCGCGGAGAACTATCACGGCTATTGCGCGAACGCCTCGACGCTGGAGTCGCTCGATCGCGCCGACCTCGCGCCGCGCTGAGCTGCACCCCGTCGGACCTCACTTGCCAGCCACGAAATAGAAGTCCTGCCGTCCGGAGATCGAGCCGTAGCTGAACGGCTTTTGCCTGCGGCCGGTCGCTTCCATGACATCGTCGCGAACGAAATCGAACAGCCTGCGGACTTCGAGGCCCGGCGTCGGAAGATTCTTGACGAAGGCGGTCGCGAACGGACTGTTGGTCCCGTCACCGTCGAGCGCGGTCTCGCCGTCCTTGGCGGCATAGACGACCAGCGTTCCAGCCTCCGGCTCGAGCGGGGCGAGACCTCGCGACACGGAACGCGACGCCATCGTCATCGTGCGTTTCATCTGGGCGGCGAACGGATTGTCACGGCACGCATCGAGAATGACGAGGCGCAATTTTCTGGCGCGCTCGGCGGCATTGAGGACCTGATCGACCGGCACCGCTTCAAACCCGATTTCGCGGTCCGCGGCGATCCTCGCATCGGTCGGGATGAGATAATTGATGCCGCCGACCTCCATGCCGTGTCCGGCATAATACACGACCGCCCAATCCGCCGTTTCCGCACGTGCAGCGAACTCGCGCAAGGCATTCACCAACGCATCCTTGCGCAGATCGGTCAGCAGAGTGACCGCTTCGAACCCGGTGAGCCTCAGCACATCGGCGACGAGGCTCGCATCGCGGACGGGGTTCGGCAGTGCGGCGACGTTTTCATAAGCGGAATTGCCGATGACGAGGGCGATACGGCGATCACCGTTCGCAACCCCGGGCGCCGCGACGGACGGGGGTACGCCGGCTTTCTCGACCAGGATCGTAGCTGGCCGCGGCCGCGGCAGGGCGGATAGCCGCTCACGCGCCTTGTCCAGAGCCCACCTTGTGGCGCTCTGGGTCAGTCCGAGCGTGGCGTTGAAATCGGCTCTTGCCTTGGCGAAATCTCCGCGCTTCTCGTAGGCCAGCCCGCGATTGACATACGCGTTCGCATAGGTGGGATCCACGCGTATCGTTTCGGTGTAGTCGGCGATGGCACGGTCCGCGTCGCCCTTGTTGCCGTAGGCGTTTCCGCGATTGAAATACGCGTTCGCATTCGCCGGCTGCAGGCGCACTGCCTCGGTGTAGTCGGCAATGGCGCGATCGGTGTTGCCCTTGTTGCTGTAGGCGTTGCCTCGGTTGTAGTACGCGTTGGCGTAGGCCGGATCGAGCCGGATCGTCGCCGTGTAGTCAGCGATGGCACGGTCCGTGTCGCCCTTGCTGCTGTAACCGTTGCCCCGGTTGTAATACGCGTTCACATGCGCCGGATCGAACCGGATCGTCGTCGTGTAGTCGGCTATGGCGCGGTCCGTATCGCCGCTGGCGGCGTAAGCATTCCCTCGGTTGTAGTACGCATTCGCGTCCTTGGGATCTCGCCGGATGGCCTCCGAGGCGGCGGCAATGGCCGGGTTTGCGTCGCCTTTGACGCGGTCAATAGCGGCTGCGGGGTCTGCGAGGACAAGGATTACGCAGCACCAGAATAATTTGCGAAGCATACCAAAGCCCATTCGCCATATCCGGGACGGGAAGCAGTATTTAAGCGACGCGAATTTATCGAAGCAAGCAGCCGGCCTGTGTGATCCAAATCACAGGCATGTTCGCACCAAGCAACGGCCGTTGCGGTGCACAGCGACCGGCAAGGGAAATCCGCGCCAGGCAGATGTCCAGGAAGAGATACTCAACGCGATTGGTCGAGCAAGACGCGAGCGGCTGCTCTACCGGTCGGCGCCCTTCCTATCCCGTGCTCAGTCGTCGGCTTGGCCCATTGAACTACAGGATGCTCCGAGGACGTGATCGTCTGATCACGCGCGACCCGCCATCGCCGCGGCTTCGGCCGCGGCACGCTGCATGCTGGTCGACATCTCGTTCGTCACCGTGCTCTGCTCCTCGATCGCTGCGGCGGTCGAGGTGACGTACTCGCTGACATTGTTGATCGCCTGCTTGATCGCACTCAGGGCGTCGACGACGTCGCCCGAGATCTGGTTGAGGCTGCCGATCTCCTGACCGATCTTGTCGGTCGCCTGCTTGGCCTGGTTGGCGAGGCCCTTCACCTCGGAAGCGACCACGGCGAACCCGCGGCCGGCTTCGCCGGCGCGCGCGGATTCGATCGTGGCGTTGAGTGCGAGCAGGTTGATCTGCCCCGTGATGTTGTTGATCAGCTCGACGATGCCGCTCATCGCCTGCGCGGCCTCGGTGAGACGCTGGGCCTGCGCGTCGGCAGCCGAGACCTGCTCCACCGCACTGGTCGCGGTTTCACGCGATTTGGTCATGGCTTCGGCAATCTCCCGTACCGAGGCGTTGAGTTCCTCCGAGCCTGCGGCAACCGATTCCATCATGCCGCGGACGCGCTCGTTGCCCATGCGGACCAGCACCTGCCGCGTGGTGTCGGTGGCGTATTTCACCACCTTGAACGGCCTGCCGTTGAGATCGAGGATCGGGTTGTAGGAGGCCTGGATGTAGACTTCCTTGCCGCCCTTGCCGATGCGCTTGTATTCGGCCGCCTGGTATTCGCCGCGATTGAGCGCGGCCCAGAACTCGCGATAGCCGGCGCCATCGCGCTCGCTGGGATCGACGAACATGCTGTGATGCTGGCCCTTGATCTCGGCCAGCGAATAGCCGAGCGCGCCGAGGAAGTTGGCATTGGCGGTGATGATCGTGCCGTCCATGTTGAACTCGATCACGGCCTGGGCCTTGTCGATCGCCGCGACCTGGCCGGCGAGATCGGCGTTCTTCAGCTTCTCGGCGGTGACGTCGGTCGCGAACTTCACCACCTTGAAGGGGTTGCCCTTCTCGTCGAGGATTGGATTATATGAAGCCTGGATCCAGACTTCCTTGCCGCCCTTGCCGATGCGCTTGTACTCGGCGACCTGGTATTCGCCGCGGTTGAGCGCGGCCCAGAACTCGCGATAGGCTGCGCTGCCCCGCTCGGCCTCGGCCACGAACATGCTGTGATGCTTGCCCCGGATCTCGTTCAGGGTGTAGCCGATCGTATGCAGGAAGTTCTCGTTGGCGCTGCGAACGGTGCCATCCATGTTGAACTCGATGACCGCCTGCGAGCGGTTCGCGGCGGCAACCTGAGCCCCGAAATCGAGGTTCTGCAGACGAACCGAGGCATCGGACCATTCCACCACGACGCCCGCCCGGCTGCCGTCGGCGCTGCTCAAGGGGGTTGCAACGAGGTCGAATTCCCGCTCGCCGATCTGGATCGTCACGCGATGCACACCACTGAGGCTCGCGAGCATCCTGCGCTGATGTTGCTGATTCCTGAGAAACACGTCGATGTTGGTCCCGACGAGCGTGTCGAGGTTGAAGTGCGGCAGCTCCTTCTTGAGATCGCTCTCGGCGGCACGAAGCAGATCCGTCACAGCGTCGTTCATGTAGACGATCTTGAGGTCGTTATCCGCGATCATCAGATTGGCACTTACGACCTTCGCCGCCATCAACGTCAACGCGTCGGAGCTCGACTTGCGCTTGAACATGATCTCTCCAATATCAACCCGGTTGTGTGCACGCCGAGGCGGGTTTCTGCTCGCAATACGAACTGGGATATCTGAATCGAATTATCGAACTATTTGTCCGATCGCAGACACAATGGCCGGATTTTGCCAAAGCGGCCAACCTGACAGCGACGCACGACCGGGCGGCGGCGGCACGGGCCCTGAACTGCAAACGCGGTCCTAAAATCACTATCGCAATCTGGCAAAGCGCTCGCAGCAAGCATTCGCTTACCGTCGGCATCGCGGCGCGCAGCTGGCCGGTGAGCGAAGTCGATGTCGTTCGCAGCGACAGTGCGCGTCCGGGCATTTCGTCGCAGCCGCCATGGGTGCGGTTCATGCCGCCTCGAGTGATCCAGGCACGTCCGACAGCCGTTGCATTCAATCTCGAATTGGTGGCGCCTCGTAGGCGATACGGTAGTTTGCACGGTGAGGAACTCTGATTTGGGCACCGTTACTTATCTTGACCGCTATCCCTTGATTCGGTCGCGCGACAGCGAGTTCGCGCGCGACCGCCTGTTTGCGGCCTACGGCGCGGATCGGTTCGACAAGTATGACGATGAGTTCGGCATAGAGGCCAATTTTGCTCGCTTGAGGTCCATCGGCCTCGCCTTCTGCGCCTACGAGGGCGCGGCATCGCTCTCCTTTCCTGAATCGCAGATTCTCCGCCAGCTCTTTTCCATCCAGGGATCTGCGGGCTTCCGAACGAAGGGAAATAGCCAGCCGATCGAGGCCTGGAGCCCGATCATCTCCGGCGACGCCAGGCTGGATCTCGACTTTGCGCCAGGCTACCGCCAGCTGGTGGTGAGGATAGATGCCGCCGCGCTGGAGCGCCTGCTGAAGAGCATGCTCGGCGACGACAGTGACATCAAGCTGCGTTTCACCGCAGGCGAAGCCAATCCCGCGGTCATGACGCATGTGCGCCAGGAGGTCTTCAGGTTCGCGGAAGAGCTGGATCGATTTGGGCAGGATTACTCACCCATTGCCATCGCAGAGCTGGAGCGTGCGCTGATGGTCCGGATTCTCCTGGCGCATCGGCACAATTTCTCCAGCCGGCTTCAGCGTTCCGCTCCGGGCGCCAACCGGACCGCGATCGACATCGTGGAGTCCTACATCGAGGCTCATTGGGGCGAACCTCTCGATCTGGAAAGGATCGCTGGGATCGCCAATGTGAGCGTGCGGACGATTTTCCGCGAGTTCTCCGATGCCGGACGCGGATCCCCCGGCCAGTTCGCGCGCCGCGTTCGGCTTCAGCACGCGGCCGAGCTGTTGCGTCGGCCCGATGTACAGACCAGCGTGCTGGCCGTGGCGTTCAAATGCGGCTTCCGAAACCTCGGACGCTTCGCGTCCGAATATCGACGGACCGTCGGTGAGCTGCCATCCGAGACTCTGAAGAATGCTAGACGAAGGCAGTAAGACGATGATTCACGCTCTATAGTCTCGCGGTGGGCGCGCCGCGGAATGATTGCGAAGGTGCGCGAGCAGCGGATCGGCACAGCCGGGGACAGCACGACCTCGCATCTTGTAGCGGGCAGAGCCGAGCCTACCCGCTCAGCATCGACAGGACCACGCGAGAGAGATCAGAGGGTCGCTCCACCAATTGGTCTGCACCGGACGATTCGAGTTCCTCCCGGCTGCCATATCCCCAGAGCACACCGAGGCCGCGCATCTCGACCGCGTGAGCGCCGGCAATGTCGTGGCGACGATCGCCGGCCATGAGGCCGTAAGAGGCGAAGACATTCTCTTCGGACAGGATATGGGCGAGCAGCTCCGGCTTATGATCCAGCTTGCCGCCTGGCACCGAGCCGTAGATGCCGTCGAAGTGCTGCGCCAAGTTCAAGTTTTCCAGAATTCGCCGCGCGAAGACTTCGCGCTTCGATGTGGCGAGATAGATCCGCAATCCGGCGCGACGCATCTCGTCAAGCGCATCACTGATCCCGGGATAGAGTTCACTCCCGAGCAGACCGGTTGTGCCGTAGTGCTCGCGATAGGCCACGACGGCTTCATTGACCCGGTCGTCGCCGTACGCGGCAAGCAATACCTGCAGGATGTCTTCGAGCGGTGGCCCGATGGTTATATCGGGTGCCTTGGCGGGATCGTGTCCGAGCACACGCAATGCGGCTGAGCAGCTCGCGACAATGCCCGGGAGGGAATCGACCAGAGTTCCGTCGAGATCGAGGAGAACGGAACGGGTCTGAGGCACACCTCAGCCCTTCCCCATCGCTGCGATCGCGTCCGCGATCTCGATCGTGCGCCGGGCCATGTCGGCGTGCAGGCGCTCCACCATGGCGCCGTCGAGGCGGATCGCGCCGCGCGAGGCGTTCTCGGGCAGCTCGAACGCGGCGATGATCTTTCGGGCGCGCGCGACTTCCTCTTCGGGAGGCGTGAAGATCGCGTTGCAGGCGTCGATCTGCGAGGGGTGGATCAGCGTCTTGCCGTCGAAGCCGAGATCGCGGGCTTGCGCGCATTCGGTGGCGAAGCCGTCGGAATTGGCGATGTCGCTGTAGGGGCCGTCGAGGATCTCGAGGCCGTGGGCGCGCGTCGCCAGGATGCAGTGGGTGATCATCGGGATCATCGCGGCGCGGCCCGGCAGCATCCTGATGCGGGTTTCGCGCGAGATATCATTCGGGCCGAACACGAAACCGGAGAGGCGCCGCGATGGATCGCGTCCGGCGGCGGCCAGCTCCTCGGCGTGCAGCACCGCGCGCGCGGTCTCGATCATGGCCCAGACCTTCACGCTCGGCGCGGCGCCAAGCTCGGCGAGGCGGCGGCCGATGGCGTCGAGATCCTCGATGCTTGAAACTTTTGGAACCAGGATGCCGTCCGGCGATGCCTTGGCGGCCATCGCGACGTCATCGGCCCACCACGGCGTGTCGAGACCGTTGGTCCGGATCAAAATCTCGCGCTTGCCAAAACCCTTGGCCGCAATGGCGGCGGCGATGCCGTCACGTGCCGCCGCCTTGGCCTCGGGGGCGACCGAGTCTTCCAGATCGAGGATCAGCCCGTCGGCGGAGAGATTGCGCGCCTTTTCCAGCGCGCGGGGGTTGGAGCCGGGCATGAACAGATGGCTGCGGCGCGGGCGGGTCATGCAAGCGTTCCTTCCTCGTCTGTCGTCGGACATCAGCCGATAGCACTTGGACTGCCCATTCGAAAGGCTTGTTCACCCCAGCGGTCTATGATTAGGCATAGGTATGATGACATTCCCGAAGCATTTGCTGGAAGGCTACAAGGCCTTCGCCACCCAGCGGCTGCCGACCGAGCAGACCCGCTATCGCGAGCTGTCGGTGAAGGGGCAGTCGCCGGAAGTGATGGTGATCGGCTGCTGCGACAGCCGAGTCTCGCCGGAGGTGATCTTCGACGTCGGCCCCGGCGAATTGTTCGTCGTCCGCAACATCGCCAACCTCGTGCCGGTGTATCAGCCCGACGGCACCGCCCACGGCGTCTCGGCGGCGCTGGAATATGCCGTGACGGTGCTGAAGGTGAAGCACATCGTGGTGCTTGGCCACGCGCAATGCGGCGGCATCCGCGCCTTCGTCGACAAGATCGAGCCGCTCACGCCGGGCGACTTCATCGGCAAATGGATGCAGATGTTCATCAAGCCGGGCGAAGTGGTCGAGCAGCGCGAGCACGAGAGCATGGCGCAGTTCGTCGAGCGCATCGAGAAGGCCGCCGTGTTCCGCAGCCTGGAAAACCTGATGACCTTCCCGTTCGTGCGCAAGGCGGTGGAGAGCGGCCAGATGCAGACGCACGGCGCCTATTTCGGCGTCTCGGAGGGCTCGCTGTTCGTGCTGGACAAGACGACGAAGGAATTCAAGATGGCGAATGGCGAATAGCGAATGATCCACTCGCCATTCGCAACTCACCATTCGCCAGTTACGCCGCCTTCTTCTTCGCGCTGATCAGCTTGCGGTTGATCAGCACTTCGGCGATCTGGATCGCGTTGAGCGCTGCGCCCTTGCGGAGGTTGTCCGACACGCACCAGAGCACCAGACCGTTCTCCACCGTGGCGTCCTCGCGGATGCGGCTGATATAGGTGGCGTCCTCGCCGGCCGCCTCATAGGGCGTGGCGTAGCCGCCGGGCTCCTGCTTGTCGATGACGAGGCAGCCCGGCGAGGTGCGCAGGATGTTGCGGGCTTCGTCCGCGCTGATCGGGTTCTCGAACTCGATGTTGACGGCCTCGGAATGGCCGACGAACACCGGCACGCGCACGCAGGTGGCCGTAAGCTTGATCTTGGGATCAAGAATCTTCTTGGTCTCCGCCATCATCTTCCACTCTTCCTTGGTGTAGCCGTCCTCCATGAAGACGTCGATCTGGGGGATGACGTTGAAGGCGATGCGCGCAGGAAACTTCTTATTGACGATCTCGCTGTTGGTGTAGACGGCCTTGGTCTGCGAGAACAGCTCGTCCATCGCGTCCTTGCCGGCGCCCGACACCGATTGATAGGTCGAGACCACGACGCGCTTGATCGTGGCCTTGTCGTGCAGCGGCTTGAGCGCGACCACGAGCTGCGCGGTCGAGCAGTTCGGGTTGGCGATGATGTTCTTCTTCTTGAAGCCTTCCGTCGCAGCCGCGTTCACTTCCGGCACGATCAGCGGCACGTCCGGATCCATGCGCCAGGCCGAGGAGTTGTCGATCACGACCGCGCCGGCGGCGCCGATCTTCGGCGACCATTCCTTCGACACCGCGCCGCCCGCCGACATCAGGCAGATGTCGACGTCGGAGAAATCGTAGTGCTCGAGCGCTTTGACCTTCAGGGTACGGTCGCCATAGGAGACCTCGACGCCGACGCTGCGGCGCGAGGCCAGGGCCACGACCTCGTCCGCGGGGAATTTGCGCTCATCCAGGATGTTGAGCATTTCCCGTCCGACATTGCCGGTCGCGCCGACCACTGCGACTTTGTAACCCATCGTTCACTCTCCGATGAAAAAGCCCGTTCCTGAAGCTGACGCTTAAACAGGAAGAGCAGCGCTTCTATGCGAGAACCGGCCTCAAGACAACGTGGGACCATGCCTGAAGGCCGTGGATGCAGTCGCCTGAGGCCAGCACGGCCGTTAGCCCTACCCGGACCGCCATCCAGCTGGCGCTGCTCGCCTTCGCCGACGAGGTCGTCGGCACGCTGGCGCGCCTGATCGCCTATGTGGGGGCGCTCGCGCTGTTTGCCATCCTCGCCCTCGCAGCGCTGGGCCAGCTCCCCGATCTGCGCGACGACGAGCCGGCCGGGAGACCGGGCTGGAGCGTGGCGGACCGTTCGCACCCGGCCTTCGCCGTCAGCCAACGCGATTCTTCCGACAAAACAGCGTCTTACACCATCCTGAGGCACCCCGAAGGCGGCCGTAGGGACGTGCTGCGCTGGAGCGATGACGCGGGCAGGCCCGTCGCTGAGCTTGAAATCTACCGCCAAGGCGCCGAATTCGACGTAACACGTCCGGCGACCGCGGACCTCGCCGCCCGGATGGGCTTGGGCGCGGCCACCGCGCTCGAGCAGGCCGGCCTGATCGACACCAAATTCGGCCCCGTCGCCCTGTTCCGGCCAACCGGCACAATGGAGGGCGCGCAGGCCTGTCTCGGCTACCTCAAGCGCAGCGAGGAGCCGGCGCTCCAGATCTCCGGCTTCACCTGCCAGGGCGACAGCCTGCCCGCCCGGCGCGCGGCGATCGCCTGCACGCTGAACCGGCTGACGCTGCTGGCCTCGGGCAACGAGCCGAGGCTGGCGGAATTGTTCGCCCATGCCGAGCTGAAGCGCGGCCGCTGTGACCCCGCGGGCCCGGCGGACTGGCTGCTGGGCGCCGCGAACGCGCAATTGCGCGGAGCGCTTTGATCAGCATCAAGCTCAAGTAGCTGGTTTGCATGCAACTTTTGCCGATGCGCACGATTATTCCCCGCTGGTGTGACCCAATTGACCTAGTTGCAGTCACCCCCGCCGGGCTAGTATGCGGTGAAATCGACTGGCGGCCTGCCGCCTGAAGGGGACGTGATGAGCTCGAAATTTTCTGCGGCGAACAAATTGGCGACCTGGCTTGCGGCGGGCGCCGTGATTGCCATCGCGTTCGCGACTCCGGCCTCGGCCGACACCAAGTCCAAGCAGCGCTATGACGATCGCGGCCGGCCCATCTACGGCCCGAGCGGCCCCAACGCGGTCTATCAGCAGGGCCGCACCCGCATCTATGTGAGCAAGCGCTCCTGGCTGGATGGCGGCACCGAGGTCAATCCGGGCGATCGCAAGTTCACCGACTACGCCTTCCCGCCGGCCGTTGGCTATCCGTCCTTCGCCCGCGAGAACCTGAACCGCCCGATCGATCGCCAGCCGCTCTCGCCGCCAGGCGATGTCGGCGGCTATCCGCAGAACTTCCCGCTGTACTGAGCGGACGAGGCGATCCAAATCAAAATGGCCGGGCTCACGCCCGGCCATTTTTGTTGTGATAAGATGGTCCGCCTCACGCGTTGGCCGCCGGGTCGTAACGCCGGCAAAATTCCCCGATCGCCTCGGAGCGGAAATCGCCGAGGCGCTCGAAGATGAGCGCATCCGGCCAATCCCACCAGGCGATCCGGCGCAGGCTTGCCGCGACCGATTCGTCAAAGCGCCTGCGGATGGGACGCGCGGGAACGCCGCCGACGATGGTGTAGGGCTCGACATCGCGGCTGACGACGGCGCCTGCAGCAATCACCGCGCCGTCGCCGACGCTCACGCCCGGCAGCAGGATGGCGGCGTGCCCGATCCAGACGTCATTGCCGACGATGACGCGGTCGCCGCGGCGCTCCGCGAAGAAGTCGCGGTCACGCGTCGCGCTCGCATCGTAATATTCGGGGCAGTAGGTGAAGCGATGCTGGGACGGCCGGCCCATCGGATGATTGGGCGCGCCGATCCGCACCGAGTTGGCGATGGCCGTGAACTTGCCAATCACCGCGTCGGCGACGTCGCAATTCTCGCCCAGATAGGAGTAGTCGCCGAGCGAGGCATATTCGATGCGCGTGCCCGCGAGCACCTCGCAACGGCGCCCGATCTGCGCCTCGCGCAGGCGCACCGTTTCATGGATGACGGTTTCCGCGATCTTGGGTCGGGAAGAGGCATCCATGAGGCGGGCTCCGGGAAGTCGTAGCCCGGGTGAGCGCAGCGACACCCGGGAACGCGACGGGCAAGTTCCCGGATGTCGCTGCGCTCATCCGGGCGACGACAGATCGCTTACGCGTGCAGCTTCTGCAATTCCTTCAGGATCGCTTCGCCCATCTGCGTGGTGGAAGCAGCCGTGGTGCCTTCCGACTTGATGTCGGCGGTGCGCAGGCCGCTGGCGAGCACCGCGGCGATCGCGGCATCGACCTTGTCGGCGAGATCGCCCATGTCGAAGGAATAGCGCAGCGCCATGCCGAAGGACGAGATCATCGCGATCGGATTGGCGAGGCCTTGGCCTGCGATGTCGGGCGCGGAGCCGTGCACGGGCTCGTACAGCGCCTTGCGCTTCTTGCTCTTGACGTCGATCTCGCCGAGCGAGGCCGAGGGCAGCATGCCGAGCGATCCCGTCAGCATCGCCGCGATGTCGGACAGCATGTCGCCGAACAGGTTGTCGGTGACGATGACGTCGAACTGCTTCGGCCATTTCACCAGCATCATGCCGCCGGAATCGGCGAGCTGGTGCTCGAGCGTGACATCGGGATATTCGCGCTTGTGGAGCTGGGTCATGACCTCGTTCCAGAGCACGCCCGACTTCATGACGTTGCGCTTCTCCATCGACGTCACCTTGTTCTTGCGCTTCCTGGCAAGCTCGAAGGCGACGCGGCCGATGCGCTCGATCTCGTAGGTGTCGTAGACCTGGGTATCGATGGCGCGCTTCTGGCCGTTGCCGAGATCGGTGATGGTCTTGGGTTCGCCGAAATAGACGCCGCCGGTGAGCTCGCGCACGATCATGATGTCGAGACCCTCGACCGCCTCGCGCTTCAGGCTGGAAGCATCGGCCAGCGCCGGGTAGCACACGGCGGGACGCAGGTTGGCGAACAGAGCGAGATCCTTGCGCAGGCGGAGCAGGCCGGCTTCGGGGCGCACCTCGTACGGAACCGCATCCCATTTCGGGCCGCCGACCGCGCCGAAGATCACGGCGTCGGCGTCTTTCGCCTTGGCCATGTCGCCTTCGGAGATCGAGACCTTGTGGGCGTCATAGGCGGAGCCGCCGACGAGGCCGGTGTCGGTCTCGAACCTGGCGATCCCGGCCGCATTGAGCCAGTCGATCAGCCGCTTCACCTCGCCCATCACCTCGGGGCCGATACCGTCTCCGGGGAGCAGCAGCAGTTTGTGGGTCGCCATGGTCGTTCTTCCTCCGTTTCGTCATGGCCGGGCTTGTCCCGGCCATCCACGTCCTGGCTTGCGGCGCGAAGAACGTGGATGCCCGGCACAAGGCCGGGCATGACGGCAGCTCGTGAATTTCGGCCGGAGTGCTAGAGCGGCGTTGCGTGCTTGGCAAGACACCATTGCCGGGGAGGCGGCTGTGCAAAACGGATGGAGCCTGCCACACTTCCTCCGCCGGAGTACCCCTTGCACGCCCCTGACGGCCTACCGCCCAACGCGCACCTCGCGCGGCTGATCCTGACCCTGTCGCTGGCTGCGACGGTCGGGCTCGGCATCGGCCGCTTTGCCTATGCGCTGGTGCTGCCCGACATGCGGGAGGACCTCGGCTGGTCCTACTCGGCCGCCGGTTTCATGAACACGATCAACGCCGTCGGCTATCTCGTGGGCGCGCTGGTGGCGTCCCGGCTGATCCAGCGCATCGGCTGGTCCGCGGCGATCCGCGGCGGGACCCTGGCCTGCCTCGCCGCGCTCGCCACCTGCGCGCTATCAGGCAATTTCGTCGCGCTGAGCCTGGCCCGTCTTGTGCTGGGCCTGGGCGCGGCAGTCGGCTTCGTCGCCGGCGGCGCGCTGGCCGCCACCATCGCGCAGTCGCGCCCGGAGCGGGCCAATTTCCTGCTGAGCCTGTTCTATGCCGGGCCCGGCATCGGCATTCTCGCCTCCGGCCTGATCGCTCCGTTCACGCTGCAACATTTCGGACCGGGCTCGTGGTGGATCGTCTGGTGGGCGCTGACGCTGCTGTCCGTCGCGATGACGATCCCGCTGTTCCTGATCCGCATCGAGAGCAGCGTCCGCTTCTCGGAAGGCAGCCACGCGTCGTTCGCGATCCTCCCCGTGCTGATCTACCTCGCCGGCTATTTCCTGTTCGGCGCCGGCTACATCGCCTACATGACCTTCATGATCGCCTATGTGCGCGACGGCGGCGGCGGGGCCGCGGCGCAGGCCGCGTTCTGGAGCCTGATCGGGCTGAGCGCCTTCGTCACGCCCTGGGCCTGGCGCGGCGTGCTGGCGCTCGATCGCGGCGGGCTTGCCACCGCCATCATCCTCGGTACCAACGCGCTGGGCGCGGCCCTGCCGATCCTCGGCCATTCGCCGGCATGGCTCGCGGTCTCCGCCGTCGTGTTCGGCGTCGCCTTCTTCGCCGTGGTCGGCTCGACCACGGCCTTCGTGCGCTTCAACTATCCATCCGAGGTGTGGCCGACCGCGATCGCCGCGATGACGATCTCGTTCGGCGTCGGCCAGACGCTGGGGCCGATCGTCGTCGGCGCGATCACGGATGCGCTGGGGAGCCTGAGCTACGCGCTGAACGTGTCGGCGGGGTTGCTGGCGCTGGGGGCGGTGCTGTCGCTGTGCCAAAGGAAGGTGGCCTAGAGGGCGAATGGCGAATAGTGAGTGGCGAATGGGAACGGACTGGCTTCAGTGCTTCTCTATTCGCTACTCCCCATTCGCCATTCGCCCTTTTAGCTCCCACTAAACGAATTGTACCCCTGGTCTTCCCAATAGCCGCCCTTGTAGTCGTTGGTGACTTCCATGGAGACCACGTATTTCGGGTTCTTGAAGCCGAGCTTCGTCGGCACGCGGATCTTCATCGGGAAGCCGTAGGCGCGCGGCAAGATCTCGCTCGCGTATTTGAACGTCATCTGGGTCTGCGGATGCAGCGCCGAGCGCATGTCGAGCGGCGAGTTGTAGCCGTCCTTGTCGGCGCACTGGAACCAGACATATTTGGCGCGGGTATCGGCGCCGATCAGCTTGAGGAAGTCGCGCATGGGCGTGCCGGTCCAGCTGCCGATCGCGCTCCAGCCCTCGACGCAGATGTGGCGCGTGATCTGCGTGACCTGCGGCAGCTTGTAGAGCTCGTCCAGCGTCCATGACTTCTTGTTGTCGACGAGACCGCGCACCTCGAGCTTCCAGTCGGCGCCGTCGATATCGGGCGCGTCGTCGAGATCGTAATAGGCGTTGAACGGAAACGGCTTGGTGATCGCGCTCTCGGGAAAGGTCGGCGCCAGCGCATCCGGATTGAACATCCAGGCCTGCACGGCGTCGTTGAACTTCGAGACCTTGGCGAGCATGGTTTCGGCCGAGGACGAGTCGACGACGTCGCAGCCGGTGAGCAGCGTCAGCGCCCCGAGACTGGCACCGCCTGCGATGAAGCGACGGCGGGTGACATCGGGCATCGTCTTGAGGGAGTCCTTGATCAGGAGCCGCTTGTCGACGCCGGGAATCAGGAATGAGCGCTTTGCCATCGTCTCCTCCTCAGCGGCCGATGATCATGGCGCGCAGGCTCTTCGGCACGAGCAGCGCGAGCAGGACATGGATGACGAGGAATGCGCAGATCGCGGCCATGCAGAAGAAGTGGACATAGCGCGCGGCCGGATAATCGCCGAACAGCATCACGAGGTAGTAGAGCTGCACCGGCTTCCATATCGCAAGCCCGGACAACACGATCAGCACGCCGACCACGATGATGCCGGCATAGAGCAGGCGCTGCACGTAATTGTAGACGGTGAGATCGTCGTGGCCGAGCTTGAAGGTCAGCGCCGCCCTGGCGTCGTGAAGCACCCCGGACGCCGTGATCGGCAGCAGCTTCCTGCGGAAGCGGCCGGTGACGATGCCGGTGACGAGATAGGCGAGGCCGTTGATCATCAGCAGCCACATCGCCGCAAAGTGCCAGAGCAGGCCGCCGCCGAGCCAGCCGCCAAGCGTATATTCGCGCGGGAAGCTGAAGCCGAACAGCGGCGAGGCGTTGTAGATCTGCCAGCCCGACAGGATCATCAGGATCATGGCAAGCGCGTTGACCCAGTGCATGATCCGCACCCAGGCCGGCTGGATCACTTTGGCCGGGGTGGCCCCGACCCGCTCGTCGGTGACTGTGAGACTCGCCATGCTGGTTCCGTCCTGAAGATCGTCTGACGGTAATTATACGCCGAAGTTTCCGCTTTCGTTACGCCCTGTCCGGCATCGAATCGATGCTGCGAGCTTATCGCGGTCACAAAAAAGCGAGCCGGGGACCCCCGGCTCGCCGTCTCGAAGCACCCTGTTCGGGGATGAAACAGGGGCGCGCGGTGTTACGTCGCCGGCATCAGCACGGTATCGACCACATGGATCACGCCGTTCGACTGGTTGACGTTGGAGATCGTCACCATCGAGGTGCCGCCCTTGGCATCGACGATCCAGACCTTGCCGTCCTGCTTCTTCACGGTGAGCTCCTCGCCCTCGGCGGTCTTCAGCTTTTTGCCGTCGGTGAGGTCGGAGGCATCGAGCTTGCCGGGCACGACATGGTAGGTGAGAATCTTGGTCAGCGTCGCCTTGTTCTCGGGCTTGACCAGATTGTCGACGGTGCCGGCCGGCAGCTTGCCGAAGGCGGCGTTGGTCGGCGCGAACACCGTGAACGGCCCCTTGCTTTCCAGCGTCGGCACCAGGCCCGCCGCCTTCACCGCCGCCACCAGCGTGGTGTGGTCCTTGGAGTTGACCGCGTTCTGGACGATGTTCTTCGACGGGAACATCGCAGCGCCGCCGACCATGACGGTCTTCTCCTCGGCGCTGGCCGGCGCGACGACGGTCGCGGTGATGGCGAGGGCGCTGAAGGCGGCGGCAGCGAGATAGGCAATGCGCTTCGACATGGAGATCTCCCGATTGAATGGTGACCGGCGTGGCCGGCATTGA
Organism: Bradyrhizobium sp. I71; assembly: GCF_022354745.1. Lineage (NCBI taxonomy): Bacteria > Pseudomonadati > Pseudomonadota > Alphaproteobacteria > Hyphomicrobiales > Nitrobacteraceae > Bradyrhizobium > Bradyrhizobium sp. I71. The sequence goes on along the minus strand of NZ_CP059398.1, from coordinate 3,608,797 downwards.
GTTGGGGCAACAACGGCAGCTGCGACAGTCGAGGGGTGATGCAGCAGCGCCGTCGTTGCACCGAACTACGGGAGGGTTTGGGTTGCGGTTTCGCGGAAAAATTCTTTGTGATGCGTGAAACTATGCGGCGGCGCGTCCGTGTATGAGGCGAGCACGCTGCGACACACTCAAATGTCGTCCCGGACAAGCGAAGCGCAGATCCGGGACCCATACGCACAGGGAGCAGTTTGGCGAAGACTCGGAGTGACCCGTTGCGCGCGACAATTTCTCCCTGTGGTTATGGGTCCCGGGTTGGCGACTGCGTCGCGCCCCGGGACGACGAGGAGAGTTTGCCGCACGGTCTTCGCGTCTCAATCCCTGTTGTTCGGCGTCTGGATGAAACCGCGATTATGCGTCGGGCTGATCAGCAGCTCGTTGATGCAGACGCGCGGCGGCATCGACGCGATGAACGCGATGGTGCGGCCGAGGTCTTCGGGTTGTAGCATCTTCGCCTGCTCCTCCTCGCTCGGCACCACCGGGCGCAGCTTCAGGATCGGGGTCGCCACTTCGCCCGGCATCAGGCAGCAGGCGCGCAGGCCGTTGACGCATTCGTCCATGTTGAAGGAATGGGTCAGCGCCAGCACCGCATGCTTGGTCGTGGTGTAGGCCGGACCCGGCATCTTCGAGACGTGTCGGCCGGCCCAGGACGAGACGTTGATGATCGCGCCGTCCTTCTGCTTGCGCATCGTCGGCAGCACGGCGCGCATGCAATAGAGCACGCCATTGAGATTGACCTGGACCAGCTTGTCCCAGCCTTCCAGTTCCATGTCCTTCCAGCTGCGCTTGGGGAGATTGATGCCGGCATTGTTGACGAGGAGGTCAATGCGGCCGTGCTTTGCGACGATCTGATCGGCCGCCTTCTGGGCCTCGGCCGCATTGGAGACGTCGAGCGCAATGGCCTCGGCCGCTCCGCCCGCCCCGGTGATCCTGGCAACCACGGTATCCAGGGCATCCTTGCGGCGGCCCGAGACCACCACCGTCCAGCCGTCGGCAGCCAACGCCTCGGCGCCGGCTTCCCCGATCCCACTGCCGCCGCCCGTGACCCAGGCCACGCGTTTCCCGTTTTTTGACATGCAAACTGTCTCCGTTGCTTCTGCGGGGCGGTTTTTGCTAATCCAGCCCTCGGTTTTGACCGGCCTCTGCCGGCGAGGAATGTTGCATGAACCAAGCTGCCGACGCCAACCTGTTTTCCCGCCTGTTCGATGGCCTGGACGATCCCAAGCGGCTCGCGATCGAGACGCATGACGGCGTCCATATCAGCTATGGCGATCTGATCGCGCGCGCGGGGCAGATGGCGAACGTGCTGGTCGCCCGCGGCGTGAAGCCGGGCGACCGCGTCGCGGTGCAGGTGGAAAAGTCGGTCGCCAATATCGTTCTCTATCTCGGGACGGTGCGGGCCGGCGCGGTCTATCTGCCGCTCAACACTGCCTATACGCTGAACGAGCTCGACTATTTCATCGGCGATGCCGAGCCGTCGCTCGTGGTCTGCGATCCCTCAAAGGCAGAAGGCCTCGCCCCCATTGCGGCGAAGGTGAAGGCCAAGGTCGAGACGCTCGGCCCCGACGGCAAGGGCTCGCTGACGGAGGCCGCCGACAAGGCGGGCAGCGAATTCGCGACGGTGGCGCGCGAAAACGACGATCTCGCCGCGATCCTCTACACCTCGGGCACCACCGGCCGCTCCAAGGGCGCGATGCTCACGCACGACAATCTCGCGTCGAACTCGCTGAGCCTCGTCGACTATTGGCGCTTCACCGATAGGGACGTGCTGATCCACGCGCTTCCGATCTACCATACGCACGGCCTGTTCGTGGCGACCAACGTGACGCTGTTCGCGCGGGCGTCGATGATCTTCCTGCCGAAGCTCGATCCTGATCTGATCATCAAGCTGATGGCGCGCGCGACGGTGCTGATGGGCGTGCCGACGTTCTACACGCGGCTCCTGCAGAATCCTGCGCTGTCGCACGAGACCACGAAGCACATGCGGCTGTTCATCTCGGGCTCGGCGCCGCTGCTCGCCGACACCCACCGCGAATGGTCGGCGCGCACGGGACATGCGGTGCTCGAGCGCTACGGCATGACCGAAACCAACATGAACACGTCGAACCCCTACGACGGCGAGCGCGTGCCCGGCGCGGTCGGTTTTCCCCTTCCCGGCGTCTCCGTGCGCGTCACCGACCCCGAGACCGGCAAGGAATTGCCGCGCGAGGAGATCGGCATGATCGAGGTGAAGGGCCCGAACGTGTTCAAGGGCTATTGGCGCATGCCGGAGAAGACCAAGGCCGAATTCCGGCCGGATGGATTCTTCATCACCGGCGATCTCGGCAAGATCGACGCCAAGGGCTACGTCCACATCCTCGGCCGCGGCAAGGATCTCGTGATCTCCGGCGGCTTCAACGTGTACCCGAAGGAGATCGAGAGCGAGATCGACGCCATGCCTGGTGTGGTCGAGTCCGCCGTGATCGGGGTGCCGCATGCCGATTTCGGCGAGGGTGTCACGGCGGTGCTGGTCTGCAACAAGGGCGCCGATGTCAGCGAAGCCTCGGTGCTCAAGGCGCTCGACGGCCGGCTCGCCAAGTTCAAGATGCCCAAGCGCGTCTTCGTCGTCGACGAGCTGCCGCGCAACACCATGGGCAAGGTGCAGAAGAACGTGCTGCGCGATACGTACAAGGATATCTACGCGAAGACGTAGCGGGCTCCGCTCTCTCGGCGTCATTGCGAGGAGCTCTTGCGACGAAGCAATCCAGGCTGCCTTTGCGGAAAGATTCTGGATTGCTTCCGCCTTCGCCAAGGCTTCGGCGGACAAGTCGCTGCGCTCGCAAGGACGAACGTTGCGGCGGCTACAGCCCGCCCACCAGACTCAGCACAAACCTGCTGCCGACGATGAACAGATAGCACCCGAACGCGGCCTCCAGCGTCCGCTTCGACATCGCATGCGCGGCTCTCACGCCGAGCGGTGCCGTCACAAGGCTCATCGGCATCACCAGCACGGCACCGATCAGCGAGACGTAGCCGAGCGCGAATGGAGCCTGCAGGGCCGCGACGGCCGGATATTTCGCCGCCGCCGGCCAGCCGGCATAGATGTAGCCGAGCGCGCCGGGAATCGAGATCAGCACGGCGAGCGCCGACGAGGTCGCGACGGCCTGATGGATCGGACGGCTATAGAAGGTCATCAGCAGGTTCGAGAACAGGCCGCCTCCGATGCCCATCAAGGTCGACAAGATGCCGACGCAGAAGCCGTAGACGCGCATCAATGGGCCCTTCGGCAGATCGTCGCCGAGCTTCCAGGTCTCGCGCGCGAAGATCAGCCGGACCGCGGCTGACCAGGCGACGGCCACGAACACGATCTTGAACAGCCGCTCCGGCGCGTAGCGCGCGATCACGCTGCCGGCGAGGACGCCGATCACGATCGGCAGCCACCAGACGCGCAGGATCGTCATGTCGACCGCCCCGCGCTTGTAGTGCGCCTGGAACGAGCGGATCGAGGTCGGGATGATCACGGCGAGCGAGGTGCCGACACACAGCGGCATCCGCACCTCTAGCGGTACGCCGGCGATGCGGAAGCACTCATAGAACACCGGCACGAGGATCGCGCCGCCGCCGATGCCGAACACGCCGGCCAGAAATCCCGAGAGCGCGCCGGTTGCGATCAGCAGCAGCGCGAGCTCGACGATTTCCTTGATATCGAGACCCGCGATCACCCCGAACTGCCCCGCCGACTGGCGCAGCTCCTCCGAAGCATCGGCTCGGATCTGGCTGCGGGCAAAGCTGTAGGCGATCTGCCCGATCTGGTCGACACGCCGGGGCAGCCCGGCTGGGGTGGAATGCGGGCTGCGCATATCGGCCGTCAGCGCGCCATGGCCCCGTTGAGCTGCGTGCGAAGATTCCGTCCCAGGGTAATGAGCGGCAGGCTGCGCCGATGCGCTGGCCGGCACGAACCGCCGATGGCAAATGGGCGGATTAGAGGAGTTCCAATAGCGATTTCAATGCGCCTTGCCGCGTCGACCCAAAAATATGAATCTATGTTCCTATTTTGGTTGGTGGACCGCGGGCCTGGTATACCAAGAGCCGGATTGGCCTTGGTTCATCAAGACCATAGAGCTGAACCCAAGTTCGATTTATGGCGATTTGGTGATTGCGCCGGCCAGATCGACTCCGTAAATAGAGCCGACCTTTCGCGATCCCCGCGCGCCCCATGCTGGGCCGCAACAAACATCAAAAGCCGCCCATGACCGCACGGATCGAACGACCGCTTTCGCCGCACATCCAAACCTATCGCTGGACCCTGACGATGGCGCTGTCCATCGTTCACCGTGCCACCGGCATCGCTCTCTACGTCGGAACGCTGCTGCTGGCCTGGTGGCTGATCGCGGCAGCCTCCGGCCCGACCGCCTACGCCCACGTCCAGGCCTTCACCGGCAGCATCATCGGCCGCCTGATCGTGTTCGGCTACACCTGGGCGCTGATGCACCATATGCTGAGCGGCATCCGGCATTTCGTGTGGGACCTCGGCTACGGCTTCAAGGCCAACGAGCGCGAAGCCCTGACCTGGGGCGCGCTGATCGGCGGCATCGTGCTGACGGTGCTGATCTGGATCATCGCCTATGCGATCGGAGGCGGACGATGAGCTACAGCGAATCCCACGGCTCTCCGAAGCCGCCGTCGATGCGTACCCCGCTCGGCCGCGTCCGCAATCTCGGCGCGGCGCATTCCGGCACCTCCGATTTCTGGCGCCAGCGCATCACTGGCGTCGCCATGACGCTGCTGATGATTCCGGTCGTGGTCATCGTGATGATGCTGCTCGGCCGCAACCAGGCCGGCGCTGCCCAGATCCTCGGCTCGCTGCCGATCGCGGTGATCCTGCTGCTCTTCATCTTCGCCAGCGCCTGGCACATGAAGATCGGGATGCAGGTGGTGATCGAGGACTACGTCCATAACGAGAAGCTGAAGCTCACTGCGATCATGCTCAACAACTTCTTCTCGATCGCCGTCGCACTCGCCTCGACCTATGCGATCCTGAAACTTTCTTCCGGAGTGTAACCCATGGCCGCCACAACGAATGGCACGGGCAACGGCGCTCCCGCCACCAACGGCAAAGCCTATCCGATCGAAGACCACACCTACGACGTCGTCGTGGTCGGCGCCGGCGGCGCCGGCCTGCGCGCGGTGGTCGGCTGCAGCGAGGCCGGACTTCGCACCGCCTGCATCACGAAGGTGTTTCCGACCCGCTCGCACACGGTCGCGGCGCAGGGCGGCATCTCCGCCTCGCTCGGCAATATGCACAAGGACGACTGGCGCTGGCACATGTACGACACCGTGAAGGGGTCGGACTGGCTGGGCGACCAGGACGCGATCGAATACATGGTGCGCAACGCGCCCGAGGCGGTCTACGAGCTCGAGCATTGGGGCGTGCCGTTCTCGCGCACCGAGGACGGCAAGATCTACCAGCGCCCGTTCGGCGGCATGACCCTGGACTACGGCAAGGGCCAGGCGCAGCGCACCTGCGCCGCCGCCGACCGCACCGGCCACGCGATGCTGCATACGATGTACGGCCAGTCGCTGCGCCATGCGGCCGAATTCTTCATCGAATTCTTCGCCATCGACCTGATCATGGACGACCAGGGCACCTGCCGCGGCGTCATCGCGCTGAAGCTCGACGACGGCACGCTGCACCGCTTCCGCGCCCAGACCGTGATCCTCGCCACCGGCGGCTATGGCCGCGCCTACGCCTCCTGCACCTCGGCACACACCTGCACCGGCGACGGCGGCGGCATGGTGCTGCGCGCCGGCCTGCCGCTGCAGGACATGGAGTTCGTGCAGTTCCACCCGACCGGCATCTACGGCTCGGGCTGCCTCGTCACCGAAGGCGCGCGCGGCGAAGGCGGCTATCTCGTCAACTCCGAGGGCGAGCGCTTCATGGAGCGCTATGCGCCGTCGGCAAAGGACCTTGCCTCGCGCGACGTGGTCTCGCGCGCGATGACGATCGAGATCCGCGAGGGACGCGGGGTCGGCAAGAAGAAGGATCACATCTTCCTGCATCTCGACCATCTCGATCCCGCCGTGCTGGCCGAGCGCCTGCCGGGCATCTCGGAATCCGCAAAGATCTTCGCCAATGTCGACGTGACGCGCGAGCCGATCCCGATCGTGCCGACGGTGCACTACAACATGGGCGGCATCCCTACGAATTATCACGGCGAAGTCCTGACCAAGAAGGACGGCGACGACAACGCGGTGATCCCCGGCCTGATGGCGATCGGCGAAGCCGCCTGCGTCTCCGTGCACGGCGCCAACCGGCTCGGCTCCAACTCGCTGATCGACCTCGTCGTGTTCGGCCGCGCCGCAGCGCTCCGCCTCGCCGAGAAGCTCACGCCGAACGGCAAGCAGCCCGAGCTGCCGGCGAACTCGGCCGAGATGGCGCTCGGCCGCCTCGACCATTTCCGTTATGCCTCCGGCAGCACCCCGACCGCGAAGCTGCGCGAGGGCATGCAGCACGTGATGCAGAACAATTGCGCGGTGTTCCGCACCGGCGAGGTGCTGAGCGAAGGCCAGAACCTGATCCAGAAGGTCCACAGCGGCATCAGCGACATCGCCGTGTCCGACCGCTCGCTGGTCTGGAATTCGGACCTCGTCGAGACGCTGGAGTTCGACAACCTGATCTCGCAGGCGGTGGTGACGATGAACTCGGCCGCCAACCGCACCGAGAGCCGCGGCGCCCATGCGCGCGAGGACTTCTCCGAGCGCGACGACAAGAACTGGATGAAGCACACGCTGGCCTGGCTGGACGATGCCGGCAAGGTCAGGATCGAGTACCGCCCGGTTCACGACTACACCATGACCAACGACGTGCAGTACATCCCGCCGAAGGCGCGCGTGTATTGATCGAACAGTAGCCGTCATTCCGGGATGGTCCGAAGGACCAGACCCGGAATCTCGAGATTCCGGGTTCGATGCTGCGCACCGCCCCGGAATGACGAAAGGTTAGAGCAATGGTTGAATTCGCACTTCCGAAGAACTCCAAGATATCGGGCGGCAAGACCTGGCCGAAGCCCGCGGGCGCGACCGAGCTCCGCGAGTTCAAGGTCTATCGCTGGAACCCGGACGACGGCAAGAATCCGAGCGTCGACACCTATTACGTCGACACCAATGATTGCGGTCCGATGGTGCTGGACGGCCTGATCTGGATCAAGAACCACATCGACCCGTCGCTGACCTTCCGCCGCTCCTGCCGCGAAGGCGTCTGCGGCTCCTGCGCCATGAACATCGACGGCCAGAACACGCTGGCCTGCACCCGCTCGATGCACGACGTCAAGGACGGCGCGGTGAAGATCAATCCGCTGCCGCACCAGCCGGTGGTGAAGGACCTCGTCCCCGACCTCACCAACTTCTACGCCCAGTATGCGTCGATCGAGCCCTGGCTGAAGACGACCTCGCCGACGCCGCAGAAGGAATGGCGCCAGAGCCACGAGGACCGCGAGAAGCTCGACGGCCTCTACGAATGCATCCTGTGCGCCTGCTGCTCGACCTCGTGCCCGAGCTATTGGTGGAACAGCGAGCGCTATCTCGGACCTGCCGCGCTGCTCCAGGCCAACCGCTGGGTCTCCGATTCCCGCGACGAGGCAACCGGCGAGCGGCTCGACAATCTCGAGGACCCGTTCCGCCTCTACCGCTGCCACACCATCATGAACTGCGCCAAGGCGTGCCCGAAGGGACTGAACCCGGCGGAAGCCATCGCCGAGCTCAAGCTCAAGATGGTCGAGCGCCAGATCTGATCGGCCCTGTGTGAGCGATGACGCGTCTCACTGCGGCCCGGAGCGTTGTCGGTTCTGATCGAATCAGAACCGACGCTTAAGATCATTCTCAAACGATGATCCAAGCGCGACGTCGATCACCCGATCCCATCGCGCTTTATTGATGCTCCACTACACGCTTGGTGCCAGGCAGGGGCGACGCTGCCGCCGCGCCAGGTTTTGAATTCCCGCGTTCGATTGCCCAGCGCAGTTGGCGGTCCGTGGCGCGCAACTTAATCTCGTCCGAGGCAAGCGCGGCGAGATTGGCAAGGATCTGCTTCTGCGTTTCGTCTAGCGCGCGTGGCCGAGTGTCGATCACGCAGAGCGACCCCAGGGTAAAGCCGTCGGGATCGCTCACTGGGCAGCCAGCGTAGAACCGAAACCCCAGCTCACCCTTCACCGCCGGATTCTCCGCAAAACGCAGGTCGGTCGCGAGGTTCTCGGCGACCATGATACCCTTCTGCAGAATGGTGTAGTTGCAGAACGCCCAGCCGCGCGGCGTATCGACCATATCGAGCCCATAGCGCGACTTGAACCATTGTCGGGTCGGGGTCAGCATCGTCAGCAATGCCACGGGAGCATCAAGGCTGCGCGCCGCCAGCCAGGTCAGGCGATCGAAAGAATCTTCAGGCGGCGTGTCGACGAGGCCGGAGCGTTCGAGTGCGAGGAGCCGCTGGCCCTCATTGTCCGGGAAGGGAAAGGAAGGCGGCGTCTCGAACGGAAAGGGGTGTCCGACGGCGGCTTTGAAAACGGTTTCGATTGCTGCAGGCAACGCGGGCAATTCGTCGACGAACACCGTCATTCTGGAGCCGGGCCCGCCCCCGCCTGATCGCCGGGTTCCAGCCGAGCGCCCGACGACAAGGATCTCGGTACTGCCGAGTGATGGATCGGCGCGCAAGCTCTCCAGCATGGCGAGTCTGCTGGCGTCCGATGTTTCAGCTTCGATCACAACGGCAGCCGGCAACCGCGTGCCGATCGCAAGCAGCGCGGTGTAGATGTCCGAGTAACTCTCGACGACACAGAAATCGACCTCCGCCAAGGCCGCCTTGTAATCGGCCATGCGTTCTTGCCGCGCAATGAGGATCACCCGGGCGGAAGCAAGCATCGGCGGCTCGCCGGAGCCGGCGATCAGCCCGAGAACGTCGCGGCGGTAGACGCGGCGATGACCCCCCGGGGTTTTCCAGGACGGGATCGAGCCGCCTTCGATCAGAAGCTGAGCCGTGCGGACGGAGACGCCCAGTATCTTGGCAGCCTCCGCCGTCGTCAGAATGTCCTTGGCCATACCATCCATCTTTACCCCCGACCGCGCGCCGGCCGGCCTCGTCCCAGACCTCACAATGTCGTGCTCCCACTTGTGTTGACAAGAGCAGGCGGCTGCTATTTTGATAGATTTGATGATAACGATAGATTTGATAAATCTGATAGAATGGTTCCGCACTGCATGGCAGATGCGAGCTGCCGAGGGGCACGTCTTCCTCTGGAAGAAGCCGGGCTCTGGCCCTGAGCCGCCCGGCGAATCGTCCTCGCGCAAGCCGAACCGCCGCGCGGCTGGCCACTCCACACACTCTCAACCACGGGAATGTCGCGATCCGTGACGCCTCCCGACCGAGCTTCGTCCCGGCGACGCCCCCTCTTCATCTCCCTTACCGCCGTCTTCCCTGGCGCGTTGCGTCCCCCGCACCGTCGATTTGTCTGGAGCATCCTCATGAGTGACTTTCTGCCTTCCGATCTTCCGGAGTTTGCTGATCGCGTTGCTGCCAATCAGCGCCGCCTCCACGAAAATTCCAGCGGCAGTTATGACTTCGTCGTTTGCGGCGCTGGCAGTTCCGGGTCGGTCGTCGCGCGCCGCCTCGCCGAAAATCCCTCCGTCACTGTTCTGCTGATCGAAGCAGGGGGAAGCGACGAGGTGCCGACCGTCATGGAGCCGTCGGCATGGCCGGGAAACCTCGGCAGTGCGACCGATTGGGGCTTTGTCGCAGAGCCCAACCCGCACTTGAACGGGCGCGCACTTCCGATGTCGATGGGCAAGGTTCTCGGCGGCGGCTCCAGCATCAATGTGATGCTGTGGGCGCGGGGTCACCGCAGTGATTGGGATTTCTTCGCCGAGGAAACCGGCGATCAATCCTGGGGTTATGACGCAGTCTCGAAGATTTTCCGGGAGATCGAGAACTGGCAAGGCCCGCCTGATGCGCGTCATCGCGGCACCGGCGGCCCCGTTTTCGTGCAGCCGTCACCCGATCCCGGCCCAGCCGCATTGGCCATGCTCGGCGCCGCGGAGGAGATCGGCATTCCGACCTTTGAAAGCCCCAATGGTGAAATGATGGAGGGCGAAGGCGGCTGCGCCGTTACAGATATCCTGGTCCGGAACGGCAGACGCCATTCCATCTTCCGCGCCTATACCTATCCCTATCTCGATCGGCCCAATCTCACCCTGCTGACCGGCACGCAGGTCTCCCGCGTCCTGCTCGAACGCGGGAGAGCTGTCGGTGTCGAGGCCATGCGTGACGGCCAGGTGTTGCGGATCCATGCGGCCCGGGAACTCGTACTCGCGCTCGGAGCGATCCAGACGCCGTCCGTGCTGATGCGTTCCGGCATCGGCGATGAGGCAGAACTTCGACGGCTTGGGATTCCCGTGGTCCAGCACCTGCCCGGTGTCGGGCAGAACCTGCAGGATCACGTATCGTTCGGATGCATTTGGGAGTATCGCGAGCCGATCGCGCCGCGCAACACCGGCAACGCGGCGACGCTCTATTGGAAATCCGACTCTGCACTCAGGACTCCCGACCTGCTGTTCTGCCAGGTCGAGTTTCCCGTGCCGAGTCCCGAGACGGCAGGCCGGGCCCCTGCCCATGGCTGGACGATGTTTGCCGGCCTCGCTTTGCCGAAGAGCCGAGGCAGGGTCAGTCTCCGAAACGCGGAGCCGCTTGCAACGCCGCGGATCGAAGCCAACATGCTGTCGCATCCTGACGATGTGAAGACGGCGATCGCCTGCGTCGATGTTTGCCGTGAGCTCGGCAATACCCGCGCCTTCGAGCCGCTGGTGGCGCGCGAGTCGATGCCCGGCCCTCTCGGCGCCGCCGAGATGGAACGCTTCGTGCGCGACTCCGCGGTGACCTACTGGCACCAGACATGTTCGGCCAAGATGGGACGCGATGCGATGTCCGTGGTCGACAGCAAGCTCAAGGTCTACGGAATCGACCGCCTTCGCATCGCCGACGGCTCGGTGATGCCGCGGATCACCACCGGGAACACGATGGCGCCATGCGTCATCATCGGGGAGAAGGCGGCCCGCGCGCTGCGCGACGAGCACGATATCTGACGCCCCCCTCCGGTAGCGCGATGGACCGCGGATGCGCCGGCCTCCGCTCCATCGCTCTGCATGCCACGCGAACTTGCCGCCCCTTGGCCGATCATGCGTGACATTCCAAGACCTGCCCCAATTTGAGTAGAATCGTTCTTGACCCGCATGGCGGGCGAACCCATAAAATTGCAACCAATGGTTACGATCGCAACCGACTTCCTTCCCGGCGCGAAATTCAGTTAAGCTCACGATCAGGGACTGGAGCGACTGTGCAGAGGGCGCAACGCAACTCGCTGAGGCTGTTGCAGTGGATGATGGCGGCATCCCTGGCGCTGCCGATTGCGCTCTTCGCCGTTGCCGCCACGATCTCCTACACCTCCACCAGGGATATCGCCGACCGTGAGATCGAGCGGACGGTCGACGTCGCTCATGAGCACGCGCTCAAGGTGTTCGAGACCATCGACCGCAGCCTCGCCGAGCTCAACGAGGTCGTGCGTGGCTTGCCGGACGACATCATCCGCGCGCGAGAACCGGCACTGCATCGCCGCCTCAAGCGGCTGACCGATGCGCTGCCGCAGCTCAAATCGGCCTGGATCTTCGATGCGAACGGAAAAGCGCTGGTCAACAGCCTTGCCTCGCCGCCGGCGGACCTCAGCTTTGCCGATCGCGAATACTTCTATGCCCACATCGACCAGAGCATCGGCACTTTCATCGGCACGACCCTGACGCCACGGCCACCCTATCAGGGCGCGCGCTTCTTCGGGGTCAGCCGCCGCCGCGACTCCGACGACGGCAGCTTCATCGGCGTGATCCAGGCCTCGGTGCTGCCGGAATATTTCGAGAGCTTTTACGCCAGAATTGGATCGGATCCCGGCAGCTTCTTCGCGATGGGACGTGCCGACGGCGCGATGCTTACGCATTTTCCCCGCCTTGACCACGAGTTTCGGCTCGATCCGGCCGGGCCGGTGGGCCGGAAGATCGCGGCCCAACCCGAGCACGGCCTCATCACCGTCGGCTGGCCCTCGGACGGCATCGAGCGGCGCATCGCCTACCGGCGTGTCGCCGAATATCCGATCTATGTCAGCGCCGGGCTCGAGACCTCGGCGATCCGCGCGCGCTGGTTCGCCACCATGGGCCAGCACCTGGTGTTCGGCATTCCCGCCACCGCGCTTCTGTTTCTGTTGCTGGCGCTCGCGTTGCGGCGCACCCGGCACCTTCAGGCGGAAGCTGCAAAGCGGCGCGAGGCCGAGGAGGCGCTCAAGCACAGCCAGCGCCTGGAGGCGCTCGGGCAGCTCACCGGCGGCGTCGCGCACGACTTCAACAACCTCCTGACCGTGATCCGCGCGTCGGTCGACCTCCTGAACCGGCCGCAACTGACGGAGGAGCGCCGACAGCGCTACATCACGGCCATTGCGGATTCGGTGGCGCGCGCGGCCAAGCTGACCTCGCAGCTGCTCGCCTTTGCGCGGCGCCAGACCCTGAAGCCGGAGGTGTTCGACGTCGGTGCGCGGGTGCAGTCGCTGCACGACATGCTCGCCACGCTGCTGGGCCCCGCGATCGAGATCGTCATGCGGCTGCCGGCGGAGCCGTACCTCGTCAATGCCGATGCCAGCCAGTTCGAGACGGCGCTGATCAACATGGCCACCAACGCGCGCGATGCCATGCGGGGCAATGGCAGGATCGTTTTCAGCGTCGAGGCCGCAACGACCGTTCCGGACACGCTGGCGAAGCTTTCGGCCAACCAGACCTTGGCAAACCATGGCTTCGTCCGCGTCAACGTCAGCGACACCGGTGTCGGCATTCCCGCCGCACGGCTCGGACGCATCTTCGAGCCGTTCTTCACCACCAAGCAGATCGGCCACGGCACCGGTCTCGGCCTGTCCCAGGTGTTCGGCTTCGCCCGGCAGTCCGGCGGTGAAGTGACCGTCACGAGCGAGGTGGGACACGGCAGCACCTTCTCGCTTTATCTGCCGCGCGTGTCGCCGGAGTTGCTGCCGCAACGCCAGGCGCCCAACACTGCGCCGGCAATGGCCGGTACCGGCATGTCGGTGCTCGTGGTCGAGGACAATATCGAGCTTGCCAATTTCGCCGCGGATGGCCTCACCGAGCTCGGCTACAGCATCACGCTGGTCGACAATGCCGCCGATGCGCTTGCCGAGCTCGTCGTGGACGCGGATCGTTTCGACGTCGTGCTCTCGGACGTGGTGATGCCCGGGATGACCGGGCTCGATTTGGTACAGGCGATCCGCGAGCGCAGCATCGCCGTGCCGGTCGTGCTGACCACGGGCTACAGCCAGGCTCTGTCACAAGAGGGCGCGGCCGGCTGCGATCTCGTGCAAAAGCCCTATTCGATCGAGGAATTGTCGCGCGTTCTGCACCGGGCCGCGCGGCTGCGGCACGTCCGCGACGGCGCCGCCGAGTGATCCGGCGGCCGGAACCGAAGGGAACCGATTGATTTCCCTGTGCGTTGTCCGCCCATGCACAAGCCGGCCACAACGCGCGAACAGGGCAGGAAGCCGCCCATTGTGGAAATCAAAGGCGAGAACGGCGATGACGTGGCACCGCCCCCGCCCGAGCTGGTCGAACCCGACCCCGAGCTCTCACCCGAGGAAGCCGAGCAGGCCCGCAAGGATTATCTGCTGACCCGGTTCTGGATTAGCGCCCGCGGCTTCTGGGGCCGCAACGGCGACCGCCTGGCCTGGCCGTTCTCGATCGGTCTCGGCCTGCTGATCGTGCTGACGGTTGGCTTCCAATACGGCATCAATGTCTGGAATCGCGCGATCTTCGACGCGATCGAGAAGCGCGATGCGGCGAGTGTCTTCCATCTCACGATGGTGTTCTTCCCGCTCGCTATCGGCAGCATCGTGCTCGCAGTGGCGCAGGTGTTCGCGCGGATGGGTATCCAGCGACGTTGGCGCGCCTGGCTCACTGCGAGCGTGCTGACGCGATGGCTCAAGAACGGGCGCTACTATCAGCTCAATCTCGTCGGCGGCGACCACAAGAATCCCGAATACCGCATCGCCGAGGATCTGCGGATTGCGACCGACTCCCCGGTCGATTTCCTCGCCGGCGTGACGTCCGCACTGCTGTCGGCCGCGACCTTCATCGTCGTGCTCTGGACCATCGGCGGCGCGCTCACCGTCACGCTCGGCGGCTCGGCCATCACCATCCCCGGCTTCCTCGTGATCGCCGCGATCCTCTACGCCGCGATCGCATCCAGCTCGATCGTGGTGATCGGCCGGCGCTTCGTCCAGGTCTCCGAGGGCAAGAACCAGGCCGAAGCCGATTTCCGCTATACGCTGACGCGCGTGCGCGAGAACGGCGAGAGCATCGCGCTGCTCGGCGGCGAGGAGGAGGAGCGCGACGGCATCGATCGCAATTTCACCCGCGTGCTGCGGCAATGGGCGCGACTCGCCGGCCAGCACATGCGCACCACGCTGGTGTCGCAGGGATCGAGCCTGGTTGCGCCGGTGGTGCCGCTGCTGCTGTGCGCGCCAAAATTCCTCGACGGCAGCATGACGCTGGGGCAGGTGATGCAGGCGGCCTCCGCCTTCACCATCGTGCAGAGCGCATTCGGCTGGCTGGTCGACAATTATCCCCGGCTGGCAGATTGGAACGCCTGTGCGCGCCGCATCGCCTCGCTGATGATGTCGCTCGACGGCCTCGAACGCGCCGAGCAGGGCGATGGCCTTGGCCGCATCAAGCGGGGCGAGACGCGCAACGACGCCATGCTGGAGCTGAAGGACCTCTCCGTCACGCTCGACGACGGCACCGCCGTGGTCGGCGAGACCGAGGTCGTGGTCGAGCCCGGCGAACGACTGCTGGTCGCCGGCGAATCCGGCACCGGCAAGAGCACACTGGTGCGCGCCATCGCAGGCCTATGGCCATGGGGCGGCGGCAGCGTCAATTTCCATGTCGATCGCCGGCTGTTCATGCTGCCGCAGCGGCCTTACGTCCCCTCGGGCTCCTTGCGGCGGGCGGTCGCCTATCCAGGCGCGGCCGACCACTGGACCGTCGAGGAGATCGGCGAAGCCCTTCACAAGGTCGGGCTCGATCATCTCAAGGAGAAGATCGAAGAGGAAGGACCCTGGGACCAGACGCTGTCCGGCGGCGAGAAGCAGCGCCTCGCCTTCGCGCGGCTGCTGCTGCACAATCCCGACATCGTCGTGCTCGATGAGGCGACCTCGGCGCTCGATGAGAAGAGCCAGGACAAGATGATGAAGATGATCACCGACGCGCTGCCGAAGGCGACGATCGTCAGCGTCGCGCATCGCGCCGAGCTGGAGGCCTTCCACAGCCGCAAGATCGTGCTGGAGCGGCGCAAGGGCGGCGCCAAGCTCGTCAGCGACATCGACCTGATCCCGCGCAAAGGCAAGCGCAAGCTGCTTGGCCGCTTCCTGAGGCAACGCAAGAGGGCGGCGTAGCACTCTCTCTCCGTCGTCCCGGACAAGCGCGCGCCGATCCGGGGCCCATACCCAAAGGGAGCAATTTGGCGAAGACTTGGAGTGGGCATCTCGCGCCACATTCGCTCAAGAGCGATGACGCGCAAGACCCGACGCAATACATTCCTGTCATGCTGATAGGGACAAACAAGGGAGGTTGCCATGATCGACCATCTGGGTATCTCGGTCTCCGACTATGAACGCGCGAAGGCGTTCTACACGACGGCGCTGGCGCCGCTCGGCTACGGCCTGGTCATGGAGGTCACGGCCGAGCAGACCGGCCACGCTTCCGCCGCAGGCTTCGGCGCCGAGGGCAAGCCCGATTTCTGGATCGGCGGCGAAGGCGCCATGAACAAGCCGGTGCATGTCGCCATTCGCGCCAAGGACCGCGCCACGGTCGACGCCTTCTACAAGGCCGCAATCGTGGCCGGCGGCCGCGACAACGGTTCGCCCGGCATCCGCCCGCATTACCATCCGAACTACTACGGCGCGTTCGTGCTCGACCCTGACGGCCACAATATCGAGGCCGTCTGCCACGCGCCGGAATAGGAAGGATTCGGCAGGAACATCGTTCCAGGCAGGCCGTTATCGTTCCTTGCAAAAAGGAGCACGACATGGCCAACGACAATGCCGGCGACGTCGATCGGGTCTGGGATCTGATGCAGAAAATCGGATTCGCGATGCTGGTCACGCGCGACGGCAACAAGCTCCGCGCGCGGCCGATGAGCGCCCGTCTCGACCGCGACGCGAACACGATTTTTTTCCTGACCGATGCACGGCGTCACAAGGATGAGGAAATCGCACGCAGTCCATCCGTCAACCTGTCGTTCGCGGATGCCGGCAGCCAGAAATATGTGTCGCTGACCGGCACTGCCGTCGTTTCCAACGACCGTGCCAAGATCAAGGAGCTGTTCTCGACGCCGGCCAAGGCATGGTGGGACTCTGCGGAAGATCCCAACATCCGCGTGCTCGAGGTCACACCTGACGACGCCGAATTCTGGGACTCGCCGGGGACGGTGATCTCCTACGTGAAGATGGCGGCCGCGGCCGTCACGAACACACGTCCGGACATCGGCGAGAACCGCAAGGTCTCGATGTGATGCCGATCGAACCGCCCGAGATTCCGCCGTCGACACCCGGCACGCCAACAGAACCGCCGCCCGGAATTCCCCCTGGCAATCCGCAACCCGAGATCACACCGCCGGTTCGCGAGCCAGGCGAATCACCGCGCCCCGACGAATTGCCGGGCCGCATGCCCGAAGAGATTCCATCGCGCGGTCCGAATGGGCCGCTCACGCCAAATCCTGCGACGGACTTAAGTTCGCCGCAGGACTACGCATGAGGCGCGACCCATCACATGCAAGGCGATTGCAACCAGCGTCTGAATGCGCAATGAACGTCGCCATAGTGAAATGATTTGCATGCAGAAATAAATCGGGCTGCGGCTGCATCGCCTGCCACAATGCGGCCTAACGCGTAGATGTTCATCCCGACACTTCGTCAAAGAACCTTCCGGGGAAGTTCACCACCATGACCAACCTTCGTTTCGTGCTGCTTGCGACGACGGCTCTGACCGCGATGCAATTGGCAAACACCGCATCGCATGCGCAAGACGCTTCGCCGCTCGTGGTCGCGCAGGCCCAGCCTCAAGAGACGGGCCCTGACGGAAAACCGAAGCAGCCGCCGAAGGGACCGCCGACAGCGGCTCCGCCTGCAGCGCCCGCTCGCCCGGCGGCACCGCCGCCCGCGGCTGCACCGCCCCACCCGCCCGCCGCGCCTCCGCCGGCAGCCGCACCGCCGCGTCCGGCTGCGCCGCCACCGCCACCTCCTCCACCGGCGGCCCGTCCGGCGCCACCGCCTCCGCCTCCACCTGCGGCCCGTCCGGCGCCACCGCCTCCGCCTCCACCTGCGGCCCGTCCGGCACCTCCGCCGCCCCCGCCGCCGCCGGCCGCTCCAAAGCAGCCTGCGCCGCCTCCGGCTGCGGCTCCGCAGCAGCATGCTCCGACACCGCCTGCCGCGCGCCCGGCTCCCACGCCGCCAGCACCGCCGCCTGCCGCGCCGAAGCAGCCTTCGCCGCCTCCCGCCGCGGCTCCGCAACACGCGCCCACACCGCCGCCGCCTGCGGCTCGCCCGACTCCGCCGCCACCGCCTCCTCCAGCGGCTCCTTCGGCACGGCCCGCGCCGACGCCCACGGCAACACCCCCTGCTCCGACCGCGGCGCCCACGGCTCGCCCGGGCGCACCTGCCCCGGCGACCACACCCGCACCGACTGCGACCCCGGCCCCCGGCGCGACGCCGCCCGGCGTGCGTCCCGGCACGCCCCCAGCTGCAGGATCGCCTGCTCCCGGTGCCACGCCCGCTCCAGCGGCCACGCCGGCACCAGGTGGCGTCACTCCGACGACACCGCCCGCACGTCCCGGGACCGCGCCGACGCCTGCACCCGGCGCAACCCCGGCCCCAGCCGCGACGCCGACCCCCGGCACAGTGACACCGACGCCCGGCCCTCAAGGTGGTACGCCGCCTGCGGGCGCACCCGCTGCCGGCACTCCGCCCGCGTCACCGCAAGCCGGCGCTCCGGCTCGCCCACCGGCGCCTCCGGCCGGCGCTGCGGCGCCGACGGTCGTTCCCGGCACGCCGGCCGCCGCACCGCCGCCGAACAGGGCGCAATACGCCCCGCCCACGGTGACGCCCGCGTTCCGGGCCGCTCCCACGGTTGCTGCACCGCTGCCGCCGCCGCCGCGTCCGCCGCAGCGTGACCTCACGCCGCTCGCGATCGGTGCGGGCGTCGTGGCCGGCGCCGTGATCGGTGCCACCATCGCCGATCTCCATAACCAGCGCCGCGAGACCATCGAAGGCGGCCGCACCGTCTACACCGAGCCGGACCGCATCATCGTCCGCGATCCGGGCGGGCAGGCCTATGTCCGCGGCAACGATCTCTATCGCTTCCGCTACGGGGCCCGCGACATCCGCACCGACACCGTCGGCGGCGAAACCCGCACCGTCGTGATCCGTCCCGACGGCAGCGAGATCATCACGGTGGTCGGAACCGACGGCCGGCTGATGCGGCGCATCCGCAGGGACCCCGCCGGGCGCGAGGTCATCATCATCGACAACACCTACCGCGATCCGCGATCGGTCGGCGGCTTCTATGTCGACGCGCCGCCGCCGGTCGTGAACATGCCCTATGATCGCTACATCGTCGATGCCCAGGAGGCGTCGCCGGACTTGATCTACGAGACCATGGAGGCACCACCGGTGCAGCGGATCGATCGGCGCTACTCGCTCGACGAAATCCGCTACAGCCCCAATGTTCGCATGCAGATGCCGAGCATCGACGTCAACACGATCAACTTCGAGACGGGATCGTGGACCATCCCACCGGACCAGGCGGCCCGGTTGCAAGCTATCGCCGACGGCCTCAACCGT
This sequence comes from Bradyrhizobium sp. I71, assembly GCF_022354745.1. Classification (NCBI taxonomy): domain Bacteria; kingdom Pseudomonadati; phylum Pseudomonadota; class Alphaproteobacteria; order Hyphomicrobiales; family Nitrobacteraceae; genus Bradyrhizobium; species Bradyrhizobium sp. I71. Next base: position 3,589,805 of record NZ_CP059398.1, on the reverse strand, counting down.
GCGATCCAGCGCAACCCGCGCGAGGTGTTCCTGATCGAGGGGCACACCGACGCGGTCGGCAACGAGGTCGACAATCTGTCACTGTCGGACCGTCGTGCGCAGTCCGCGGCCGAACTGCTGACGCAGCAGTTCGGTGTCCCGGCGGAGAACCTGACGTCGCAAGGCTACGGCGAGCAGTACTTGAAGGAACAGACGCAAGGACCGAGCGTGATCAACCGGCGCGTCACGGTCCGCCGCATCACGCCGCTGCTCAATGGCGGCCAGGCCTCGCTGCCGCCGCCCCCGCCCGGCACCGCGCCGCCGCGCTGAGGCACAAGCCACAAACGCAAATGGCCGGGAGCGATCCCGGCCATTTCATTTTGCAGGTATTACGCACTCATCGCTTCTGGCGGCAGGCAGGCCTCGCAAACGGCGGCAACGTGCCGGTGATCGGTACCGCAACAGCCGCCGAGAATCCGCATCTGCGGAAACGCCCGCCTGAGCGAGAGGTAACGGCGGCCGAGATCGACGGGATCGCCGCTGTCGAGCGTCTCCGACTCGTCGAGCTCGGCATGGCTCTTGATCGACGCGTTGGCCCTGATGCCGTGGATGCGCTGGACCCACGATTCGCCGGCCGCGAGTGCGCCGTCAAAATGGGTCGGATGCGCGCAATTGATCAGGAAATATTCGCAAGCACGGTCCGTTGCGTCGTCGACCGCTTCGATCGCCTCGCGCAACGACTCGCCCCTGACGAGGCGGCCATCGGTCTCGACCGTGAAGGAGATCGCGACCGGAATTTCCTGCGTCTTGGCTGCACGCACCACGCCGACGGCTTCGTTGATGCTGTTCAGCGTAAACGCAGTCACCATGTCGGCGCCCGCCTCGGCGAAGGCTGCGATCTGGGCCGAGTGGTAGGCTTCCGCCTCCGCCGCGTCCATGTTGCCGGCCTTGTAGCCGTCGCCGCGCGGACCGATCGCGCCGTTGATCACGCATGGCGTGCGAGGCGATTCCCATGTGCTACGCAATTCGTCGAGAAAGCGAATGGCGCCCATGTTGACGGCCTTGAGCCCGGCCGCATCGTAGCCGAGCTTGGCGCCCCAATCTGGGTTGGCGCGCCAGGTCGGGCTGTCGAGCACGAAGCCGAGTCCATGCTGCCGCGCGATGCGGAGATAGGCTTCGTAGTACCGCTTCAGATGCGCGCGGCCATCCGCGCTGTCCAGCAGCACGAATGCCGCGAAGTGCGGCAGCTCCAGCCCTTGGTGGAAGATCAGGGTGGTTTCCATGCCGCCATCGGTCAAGTAGATGCCACCGCGGTGCTGCGGCAGATCGTGTCTGTATTTGGCCATTGATCGCTCCTTCGCTTGGCGCCAGCCGCTCCACTTCGGTCGCGTCGCGGCGCCTTCGGTCTCGCGCGAGTGGTGCCGCATAATGTCGCGCCGCTCTAGAAGTCTGATGGTGCGGCTGAACCTACACCTGCAAACGGATACAAAATCAGAGGCTTACGCGGAGCGCCGGGAGCGGCGCGGATTTCGCACGCGGCGGATTCCACACCGTTGGTACGGTTTTGGAGGGATCGATGGGAAAGGGCGAAGCGACGCGCGAACGCATTCTCGAGATCGCGGAAGCGGCGGTGCTCGCGAAGGGCTTCGGCGCAACCTCGATCGACGAGGTCATCGCCGAGGCCGGACTGACCAAGAGCGGATTCTTCTATCACTTCAGGGACAAGAACGCGCTCGCGCGGGAGATGCTGCGCCGCTATGTGGAGACGAACGATCGCCTGTTCGAGGAGATCTTCCAGCGAGGGCGTGAGCTCTCGGACGATCCCTTACAATCGTTCCTGATCTCGCTGAAGCTGCTGGCGGAGGTCATGGCCGATCTGCCCAACGGCCATCCCGGGTGCCTGATCGCCAGCATCTGCTATCAGGAGCGCCTGTTCGACCGCGAGGTTCGCGACCTGACGGCGCAATCGGTCCGGGCCTGGAATGCGCATTTCCGCGCGATCCTCGACGGCATCGCAGCGGTCCATCCGCCGCGTGAGCCGATCGACCTTGACGATCTCGCCGAGATGATCTCGTGCGTGGTCGACGGCGCGATCATCATGTCGAAGACGCTCAACGACCCGAAGCGGCTGGAGCGGCAGATCCTGCTTTTCCGCAGCTGTGTGAAGCTGGTCTTCGCGCCGCCTCCCTCATCGTGAAATGCATGTGACGTGAGCGAGCCGGGTGCGGACCGCCTTGCTGCGCCGTTTGTGGGTGGAGTGCAACCGGATCGCGGTTCGCAATCGAACCTCTGCATCATTGCCCGGCAGCCAATCCCAACGCATCGGCCATGACACGGAACACTTCGGTGTTGTCCATCGAGCCGTGCACGCGCTCGCTGCCCGGTCCGGTGGCGGTCAGGATGACGTCCTCGCCCGAATGCACGCTGGCGCCGATCATCGCCGAAAGATTGCCGGGGCGCAGCACCGCGCCCGGGACGTCCTTGTATTTGTCGTTGGCCTTGAAGGTCCCGTCGGCGCCGGCCTTGACGGTCGGCTCGTTGGGACTGTCCAGCTTCGGACGGAACGTCTCGTAGTGATCGGGCAGACTGGCGGAGAAGATGGCCAGCCGCCGGCTGACGTCGATGCGTGCCGGATAACCTTCCGCATCCGGCGCCGGATAATTGGGAAATCCAGCCCGATCGTAGACGCCGACGCGCTCGCGCAAGGGAACGTTGGGCGTGGTGGCCATGTCGTCATTCACCGTGCCGACGAGGCTGTTGGGATGATTGTGGTCCGCCAGCACCAGGATGAGGGTGTCGTCGCCGCGCGCCCGCGCCCATTCACGCGTCTGGCGCACCGCATTGTCGAGCATGATCGTGTCGTAGACGGCGCGCTCCATGTCGAGCAGATGCGCATATTTGTCGATCATTCCGGATTCGACCATCAGGAAGAAGCCGGCCTCATTCCGCGACAGCAGTTGCAGCGCCGCCTGCACCTGCTCGGTCAGGTCGGGCTGCTCGGGAAATTTCTTGACGCCGCCGCCCTTCAGGAACTTGCGGTCGAGCACACCGTCCATGTTGCCCGTGGCGAACAGGCCGAGCAGCCTGGCCGTCTCGGGCTTGGCCGAGAGAGCGCCGAGCTCGCTCGCGGTGGTCGCCACCTGATAGCCTGCATCGCGGAACTTGGCGATGTAATCGGTCTCGTCCTTGCGTTTCGAGCCGGCGGCCGACTTCGGCAGAAAATTCGCGCTGCCGCCGCCCATCAGGACGTCCGGCTTCGCCGCAAAGAACTGCTCGACGATCTCGTCGTAGGCGGCACGGCGGCGCGTGTGCGCAACCATCGCCGCCGGCGTCGCGTCTTCGATCTCGGTGTTGGTGACGACGCCGATCGCCATGCCGTGCCGCCTCCTGGCAAGGCTGGTGATGGTTTCGACGCGGGGATCGTCGAACGGACTTGCGGTGCGGTCCGCATAGACGCCCAGGGCGTTGACGGCGCTCTTGTGCCCGGTCGCATAGGCGCTCGCCGCGTTCGCGGAATCGGTGATGATCGAATCCGAGCCTGCGGTTGCCACCAGCGCCATGTGAGGCATGTCGTCGATGGCCATCTTGCCGCGGCTCTTGCCCTCCGAAATCCCCTTGGACAGGATTCGGGCTGCGACACGGTGCGCCGGCGACATGCCATCGCCGATGAACAGGATGACGTTCTTCGCCTTGCGCGGCCCCGTATCGTAGACCGTCCATGTGACGCTGTGCTGGCCCATGCCGTCGCTCACGTCGACAACGACGTTGCCTGGCGTGGTCAGCGTGACGTCGCGCAGGATCAGGGCCGACTGATCCTTGCCGTCCTCGCGGTCGATGAAGGTTCCGGCACGGCCGAACGCGGTCGCGTAATCCGCGCCGTTCACCGTCACCTTCAACTTGGCGGGATCGACCGGCCCGGGAAGCTCGACCTTGAAGTCGAATTTGGCTCCGGCCAGGATCTCGGCACGATCGATCGGATAGATCGTCTGCGCCGACAGCGACGATGTCCAACAGAGGACGATGAGAGAGGCGAGTGCCGATCCCCTGACCATGCTCGATGCTCCGCAATCCGGTTTCCGACAGGAACGGCAAGCGTAGCGATCGAGAATGACACCGTCATTAAATTCGTAGCCCCGGATTCACGGCGATAAATCCGAGCTACGAAGACGTCACCCCTTGTCGCTCTCCAGGCGGAAGATCTGCGAGCCTTCGCTGCCCGACAGCAGGCCGGTGTCGCTGTAGAGCTTCAGCTTGGTGCGGGTGTCGGCGATATCGAGGTTGCGCATGGTGAGCTGGCCGATGCGGTCGGCCGGCGTGAAGGCGGCGTCCTCCACCTTCTCCATGCTGAGCCGCTCCGGCGCATAGGTGAGGTTGGGGCTCTCGGTGTTGAGGATCGAATAGTCGTTACCGCGGCGCAGCTCCAGCGTGACCTCGCCGGTGACGGCGCGCGCGACCCAGCGCTGCGCGGTCTCGCGCAGCATGAGGGCCTGCGAGTCGAACCAGCGGCCCTGATAGAGCAGCCGGCCGAGGCGCATGCCGCTGATGCGGTACTGCTCGATGGTGTCCTCGTTATGGATGCCGGTGACGAGGCGCTCATAGGCGATGTGGAGGAGCGCCATGCCGGGCGCTTCGTAGATGCCGCGGCTTTTCGCCTCGATGATGCGGTTCTCGATCTGGTCGCTCATGCCGAGGCCGTGGCGGCCGCCGATGGCGTTGGCTTCGAGGAACAGCGCGACGGGATCAGAGAAGGTCTGGCCGTTCAGCGCCGTGGGCTGGCCTTCCTCGAACCGCACCACGACCTTCTCGGCCTTGACGTTGCAGTCGTCGCGCCAGAACGGCACGCCCATGATCGGGTTGACGATCTTGATGCCGCAATCGAGGCTCTCGAGATCCTTGGCCTCGTGCGTGGCGCCGAGCAGGTTGCTGTCGGTCGAATACGCCTTCTCGGCGCTCATCTTGTAGGCAAAGCCCTGGGCGGTCATGAACGCCGACATCTCGGCGCGGCCGCCGAGCTCGTCGATGAACTGCTGGTCGAGCCAGGGCTTGTAGATCTTCAGGCCGGGATTGGTGAGCAGGCCGTAGCGGTAGAAGCGCTCGATATCGTTGCCCTTGAAGGTCGAGCCGTCGCCCCAGATGTTGACGCCGTCCTCCTTCATCGCCGCAACCAGCATGGTGCCGGTCACCGCGCGCCCCAGAGGCGTGGTGTTGAAATAGGTGATGCCGCCGGTGGAGATGTGGAAGGCGCCGGACTGGATCGCGGCGATGCCCTCATGGACCAGCTGCGTGCGGCAATCGACCAGGCGCGCCTTCTCGGCGCCGAACTCCATCGCCTTGCGCGGGATCTCGTTGTAGTCGGCCTCGTCAGGCTGGCCGAGATTGGCGGTGTAGGCGTAGCAGCGCGCGCCCTTCTGCTTCATCCAGAGCAGCGCCGCGCTGGTGTCGAGGCCGCCCGAAAACGCGATGCCGACTTTCTCGCCCTTGGGCAGGCTTTTCAGGATCGTGGTCATGGGGCTTCCAATCGGGTCTCAAGGGCTGATGAACGTTTCGAACTTGACCGCGCGAATATCAAATTTCGCAGGGCTCGGCACCCCTTTAATGGCCTAAACCGACGTCTCGGGACCGGTCTTGCGGCCGAACAGGCGCTGGCGGAGCCGGTAGCCGGGCATGCTCAGCCGGGTCAGGGCGGCACCGACCGCCTCGTCCGAAAACCGCGTCCGCGGCCAGCGGTAAATCAGCGCGTAGGCGAACCAGATCACGACGAAGGTGACGAGGCCGGCGATGGAAACGTCGGTGAAGAAGTGGCCGCCGAAGGCCATGCGCAGCCCGCTGGTCAAGGCGCCGAACACCACGGCGGCGGCATAGGCGAGCGGCCGCCACGGCGGCGGCGCCAGCGCAGCCGGCGCGAGCGTCCAGAATGCCGTCGCCCCTTCGCCGGAGAAGAACGAGCAGTTGCGCGCGCAGCCGCCGCGCGGATCCCACCACGGCACGAATTGCTGGTCGCCGGCAAACTCGGTCACCACCACCGGGCGTGGCCGGCCCCAATAGGTCTTGAAGGTGAGGTTGGTGAGGATGCCGGCCGACAGGATGATCGTGACCAGCAGGAACACCATCGCGCGGCCCGAGACCATCAGCGGCCGGTCCGGCCGGATCATCTTGACCACGAGTGCGACCAGCGATGGCAGCACGAATGCCCAGGCGACCCACATCGCAGCGTCACGTGCGAAGCTGGCCCAGCCGTTCAGCTTGAGCGGAAACGTCCTGGTCTCGGGATCGAAGAACAGCGCGGCGAGCTTGAGATCGAGCTCGGGATAGAGGCCGAAGACGACGCCGATCACGAGCCACAGCGCCAGGGCGATGAAGAGTCCAGTCCGGTTCATGGCGCGCGGTTTAGCGGAGAGGGAAGGAGATGAAAACCCCGCGCCCGTCATTCCGGGGCGGTGCCTACGGGACCATCCCGGAATGACAGGCGCAAAACTAGCGCGCATCCGGCCGCGACTGTGAAGGCAGTGGCGGAGGCGGACGGCGCGCGGGCGGCGGATCGCGCCAGGCGCCGGCATTGCGGCCGGCGATCAGCCAGTAGACCACGCCGGCGACGATGCCCGCGCCGGTCATGATCTCCAGGTGACGGCGCACGATGCCCTCGAACTGGAACGTGTCGGGATGAAAGGGAACGAGGCCGAGATAGCAGACGAGCCCCACGACGCCGCCGCCGACGGCGTAGGCGAGCGCGCTGCGGATGTAGAGCGCTTCGGTGATCGCGACGATCACCGCTGCCGGCACCAGCGCAAAGCCGGAGACGAAGATGAAGCCGAAGCCAAGCAGGATGTCGATCGTGCCCTGATCGACGGGACCGGCGCCGAGATCGGCGAACTCCGGAAACAGCAGCGCGACGACGACGATCATGCCGCCGACGAAGCAGGCGGCGAGGAAGCCGATGAAGATGACGATGAGGCGGCCGATCAGGGACATGCTAAGCCACACTCACCCGTCATTGCGAGCAGCGTAGCGACGAAGCAATCCAGACTGCCGCCGCGGAAAGGCTCTGGATTGCTTCGCTTCGCTCGCAATGACGGGAATGCGAGAGCGCGGGCACGCATCCTCAATCCGTCATCGCCATGGCGCGGAGCGCCTGACGTTCGCGTGCACTGAGCTTCTCGGTCTCCGACTTGAGCTGGCCGCAGGCGGCGAGGATGTCGCGGCCGCGCGGGGTGCGCACGGGCGAGGAATAGCCGGCGTTGAAGATGTATTCGGAGAACTTCTCGATCTGGTCCCAGTCCGAGCATTCATAGGCGGTGCCGGGCCAGGGATTGAACGGGATCAGGTTGATCTTGGCCGGAATGCCCTTGAGCATCTTCACCAGCAGCTTCGCATCGTCGAGCGAATCGTTGACGCCCTTGAGCATCACATATTCGAAGGTGATGCGGCGCGCGTTCGAGGCGCCGGGATAGTCGCGGCAGGCCTGCAGCAGCTCCTTGATCGGATATTTGCGGTTGAGCGGCACCAGCTCGTTGCGCAGCTCGTCGCGCACCGCGTGCAGCGAGATCGCGAGCATGACGCCGATCTCCTCGCCGGCACGCACGATGTTCGGCACGACGCCCGAGGTGGACAGCGTGATGCGGCGGCGGGAGATGCCGATGCCTTCATTGTCGCCGACGATGAGAAGCGCGTCGCGCACCGCGTCGAAATTGTAGAGCGGCTCGCCCATGCCCATCATCACGATGTTGGTGACGCGGCGCGTGCCGTCCTCGCGATCGGCCCAGTCGTTGAGGCGATCGCGCGCGACCATCACCTGCCCGACGATTTCGCCGGCGGTGAGGTTGCGCACCAGGCGCTGCGTGCCGGTGTGACAGAACGAGCAATTCAAGGTGCAGCCGACCTGCGAGGAGACGCAAAGCGTGCCGCGATCGGTCTCGGGGATGTAGACGCACTCGACTTCATGCGCCTTCTGAACATTGTCGCCGCTCGGCAAACGGAGCAGCCATTTGCGGGTGCCGTCGTTGGAGATCTGCTCGGCCACGACCTCGGGACGGTCGACCGTGAAATGCTGCGCGAGCTCGGCACGGATGCCCTTCGAGATCGACGTCATCTCGTCGAAGTTCTGGGCGCCCCGGAAATAGATCCAGTGCCACAGCTGCTGCACGCGCATCTTGCGCTGGGCCGGAGCGACGCCGATCTCGCCGAGGCGGTCGGCAAGCTCGGTGCGCGACAGACCGATCAGCGACGGCTTGGCCGGCGGCACATAGGTTTCGAGCGGAGTCTTCTCCACCAGGGTTGCGGTGTGCGGCTCGGTCGTCGGTTGCATTGATGGGACCTGGACTACTGCTGTTTGAGTTCGTCATGCCCGGGCTTGACCCGGGCAACCACGTCTTTCGTCAATCGCGGTTGCGCGTGGATGGCCGGGTCAAGCCCGGCCATGACGACCGAAAATCTGGAACCGCCCCTATATAGCAATCGGACCGGCCGATTGCGACCTCATCGCCGGCAGCCTTAACGCTTGCGCCCTTACCGCTTGCAATCCTGCGCGATCTTGTCGAGCGCCTGGGCGAGGCCCTTCAGCGAGAACGTGTCGGTCGTCTCCGTGCCCTTGGCCGAGACCCCCTTGACCACGAGGTCGGCGGATTTGCGCATGGCTTCGACCATCCGCTCCTCCTCGGCCGCGTTCTTGATCCAGAGGCCGTCGCCCTGCGTGTACATCGCGAAAGAGGCGCCGCCGACCTCGACGGTCGATTCCGAGCCCGGCTTCAGCGCGTAGCCGATCATGACCGAGACTTCGTTGTTGACCTTTTCCGCCGGCCGGGTCGAGACGAACGCATAGGCGGGATCACGCGGCCGGTTCGGCGGATTGGTCTTCGACGACGAAGGCTTGGCCAGCGCGAAGCAGACCTTCTTGCCATTGGGGGTGGCCGCATAGGCCCCCCAAGTGCCGAACTGCCCGATCAAGGTCGGCTCGGCGCCACCCGCAACCGCGGCGGGCGAGGCCGCCGGTTTGCTCTCGGGCTTCGAAGCCCCCTTTGCCGTCGTATGGGCCGGCGACGCAGCCGGCTTCGGTGTCGCCTCTTTTGGAGCAGACTCTTTTGGTCCGGCCTTGGGCGCCGGTTGCGCCGTCTGCGCCCGCGCGGAATCGGCGATTCCCCCGGCCATGACGCCAGTCATCAAAGCTAAAATCAGCACCCGCCACATGCTCGGAGTGGTTCCCTCAATATTGTGACTGGAAGATGGCCCGATCGCGCTTTGTCCCCGGGCACGCATAGCCGGGAAAGTCCAATTTGGGAAGGCAGTTAGCGGTATCGGCTGGGCTAGGCCCTGGATCGCGCGGCGCGTTGCTCGGCCCATTGCGCCTCGGTCCAGCCGAGCAAATCCTCGGCGCCGGAACTGCGCAAATGCGCGCCACCGTCGATCACCACCATTTCACCATTGATGTAGCCGGCGCGGTCGGAGACCAGAAAGCTGGCGAGATCGGCAAGCTCGCTGTGCTCGCCGGTCCGCCCCAGCGGGTTGCGTGCGGTCCAGCTTTCGTCGCGGCCCTCGGGGCGGAGCTGCCCGGACGCCCCGGCGGTCGGAAACGGACCGGGCGCGATCGCGACGGTGCGGATGCCCTTCGGGCCCCACTCCACCGCAAGGCTCTTGGTCATCGCCAGCAGGGCGGACTTCGCCATCGCCGACGGAACCGTGAAGGCGCGGCCGGTGATGGTGGAGGTCGAGAGGATCGACAGCACGACGCCGCCATGCGTGCCGTCGATCCAGCGCCTGCCGGCGGCGAGCGTGCAATACATCGCGCCATGCAGCGTCGGCGCCAGGATCGCATCCGCGGCGCGGAAGGAGAGATGCTCGCTCTGTGCGATGAAGGTCGCGGCAGCATTGTTGACGAGGATGTCGAGCGGCGCCTCGCGCCAGATCTGATCCATCATGCCGTCGACGGCTGCGCCATCGCGAATATCGCAGCTGATCGTCGTGACCTTGCCATCCGTCTGCTCGCGCATCTCGCGCGCGGTTGCTTCCAGCCGGTCGAGCTTGCGGCCGCAAATCACGATCTCTGCGCCGAGCGCGAGGAAGCGACGGCCCATCGCCGCGCCAAGGCCCGAGCCGCCGCCGGTGACGAGGATGCGCTTGTTCTTGAGCAGGTTTGTTTCAAACATCGTTTGAATCCCCATCTCCGTGGATTTCGTCGTTGCGAGCGCAGCGAAGCAAATCCAGAGTCCGTCCCGCGGAAATAGTCTGGATTGCATCGCTGCGCTCGCAATGGCGCGAGGATAGGGCTGTGCATCGCTTTGGGCAAAGAAACCGGATTGTCGCCCGTGCCTAAATCCGGCAGAAACAGGTCAACTATAATTCCACTCGAAACGCTTCAGGTGCCGCCATGAAAGCCATCCTCTGCTCGCAATATTGCCAGCCCGACGATCTCGTTCTGGCCGAGGTGCCGGATCCGGTGGCCGGTCCCGGCGAAGCCGTGATCGCGATCAAGGCGGCGGCGCTGAACTTCTTCGACATCCTGATGATTCAGGGCAAGTACCAGATCAAGCCGCCGTTCCCGTTCTCTCCGGCTGCGGAAGTCGCCGGCGTGATCGAGAGCATCGGCCCCGGCGTGACCGATCTGAAAGTCGGCGACCGCGTCGTCGCATCCTGCGGCCACAACGGCGCGCGCGAGAAGATCGCGCTGCCGGCGGCATCGATCGTGAAGATCCCCGACAATCTCGACTACGACCGCGCGGCCGGCATCATCATCATCTACGGCACCGCGCTGCATGCGCTGGAGGACCGCGCGAGCCCGAAGCCCGGCGAAACGCTCGCAGTGCTCGGCGCGGCCGGCGGCACCGGCCTCGCAGCCTGCGAGCTCGGCAAGCTGATGGGCCTGAAGGTGATCGCCTGCGCCTCGTCGGACGAGAAGCTCGAATTCGCGAAAGCGCATGGCGCCGAGCTGACGCTGAACTACGGCAAGGAAGATCTGAAGGAAGGCCTGCGCAAGCTCACCGGCGGCAAGGGCGTCGACATCATCTTCGATCCGGTTGGTGGCGCTTACGCCGAGCAGGCGCTGCGCTCGATCGCCTGGGAGGGTCGCTTCCTCGTCATCGGCTTTGCCGCCGGCGACATCCCCAAGATGCCGCTGAACCTCGCGCTGCTGAAGGGCTGCGACATTCGCGGCGTGTTCTGGGGCGCCTGGACGAGACTCAACCCGGCCAAGAACCGCGCCAATCTGGAGAAGCTCGTGAAGTGGACGGCGGAGGGAAAGATCTCATCGCATGTCGACCGCACCTTCCCGCTGGCCCAGACTGCGGACGCGCTGAAGGTGCTCGCGGGACGCCAGGCCATGGGCAAGGTGATCCTGCATCCGTGAGGATGTCGTGGCGAATGGTGTCGCGACGCCATCGCCACATACCCAACTGTCGTCACCCGCGCAGGCGGGCGATCCAGTATTCCGAGACGGTAGCGATTGAACAGAAAGGCCGCGGCGTACTGGATTCCCCGCTTGCCGCCTACGCTAAAGCTTCGGCGCCCCTGGACCTCAACCCCGGCGAAGCCTTGGCGTAGCCGGGTCGCGGGGAATGACAGCGGTGCGTGTGAATCCCGCTACGCAGCCTCTTCTTCCATCTCATCCACCCCACGCCGCAGCGCGGCGCGGGCGGCCTCGCGATGCTCGTTCGTGATGTGGCCGGCGACCATGCGGATGGCAGTGGCGAGCACGGCAGCGTCATCGGCGAAGCCGAGCATCGGCATCACGTCGGCGACGAAGTCGAACGGCAGGATGAAGTAGGCGATCGCCCCGAGCAGCGAGGCCTGGACGTGGCGCGGCGTCTGCCGGTCGAACGCGCAGTAATAGGCGGCAAGCAGGTCTTCCGCGAACGGCAGGTGCGCGGCGACACGCTTCAGCTTGCGCCAGAAGCGGCGGCGCACGCTCTCGCGATCTTCCGCGAGCCGATCGGCCGGCTCGAAGCCGACGCTGTGCTCGGCAGCCATGCTCAAAAACTCCCCGTTCTGCCGGAGGCGGAGGGTCGTCCCGTCCCGGCTGATCACAAGATGGGGATGCGGCCGATCCCTGCAAGACGTCAGCCAAGTATCCGTCAAGTGTCAGCCTGCGATCGCGTTCATCGCCTTGGCCAGCGCGATGTCGCGCGTGGTGACGCCGCCGGCGTCGTGGGTCGACAACACCACCTCCACCGTCTTGTAGACGTTGCGCCATTCGGGGTGGTGATCCATCTTCTCGGCCACCAGCGCGGCGCGGGTCATGAAGCCGAACGCCTCGTTGAAATCCCTGAAGACAAAGATTTTCCCGATGGCGTCGCGGCCTTGGACCTCACTCCAGCCCGGTAGTCCGCCCAGCGCCTGCCTGCGCTCCTCCGCCGAGAGCCGTTCTGCCATGATCGTCTCCTTGCCTTTTGGGGGGATCTTTACTCTAACACCGCGCCGCCGCCCGGGTTCATACGGGATTTCCTGCGTCCGCTAACCATGACGGAGATGTAACCCCGCCGGACAAGGAAATTTGCTACAATTGCAATGGTAGATCGCCGGCCAAGATGAAACTGAGCCTGAAGCGCCTGTTTGGGAGATCGATGACCGGGGGATTGGACCTGGCCGAAGCGCCCCCTCCGCCTTCGCCGCGATCGGCGGCGCGGAAGACGGCGCTCGTGTCTCTGGCACTCGTGCTTGCGATCGTGGGCGCGGTCGCCGGCGGCTACTACTTCGCGATGCGTCCGGTGACGCTCAAGATCGCGGTCGGCCCTGCCAACAGCGATGACATCAAGGTCGTGCAGGCGCTGACGCAGGCCTTCACCCAGACCAAGGCTCAGGTACGGCTGCGGCCGTTCCAGACCGACGGCGCCACGGCGAGCGCCGACGCGCTCGCGGAAGGCAAGGTCGATCTCGCCATCGTGCGCGGCGACGTCGACGTGCCCAAGAACGCGCAAGCGGTCGCGACCCTGCGCAAGAACGTCGTGGTGCTGTGGTCCGTCCCGGGCAAAGGCAAGAAGCGGGGCGCGAAAATCACCAAGATCTCGCAGCTCGCCGGCCATCGCGTCGGCGTGGTCGGCCGCACCCAGGCCAACGTCAATCTGCTCAAGGTGATCCTCCAGCAGTACGGCATCGATCCCGCCAAGGTCGAGATCGTGCAATTCCCGGCGAACGAAGCCGCCGAGGCGATCAAGGCGCAGAAGGCCGACGTCTATCTCGCGGCGGGCCCCGTCAACAGCAAGATCACGTCGGATGCGATCGCCGCCTCCACCAAGGATTTCGGCGCGCCCACCTTCCTTGCGATCGATTCTGCGGATGCGATCGCGCAAAACCATCCGGTCTACGAAGCGTCCGAGATTCCCGCCGGCACCTATGGTGGCTCGCCTGCCCGCCCGGAGGACGAGGTGAAGACCATCAGCTTCTCGCACCACATCGTGGCGCGCAAAGGCGTGGCCGAAACCACCATTGCGGCGTTCACGCGCCAGCTCTTCGCCGTTCGCCAGCAACTGGTCACGGAATTTCCGCTCGCGGCGAAGATCGAAACGCCTGATACCGACAAGGATGCGGTGATCCCGGTGCATCCCGGCGCGGCGGCCTTCGTCGACGGCGAGGAAAAGACCTTCCTCGACAAATACAGCGACTACATCTGGTGGAGCCTGATGGCGCTTTCCGCCATGGGCTCGATCGGCGCCTGGTTCGCCGGATACCTGAAGAAGGACGAGCGCGACAGCAACAATCATCAGCGCGAACGCCTGCTCGACATGATCGCCGCTGCGCGCAAGTGCGAGACGGCCGAAGAGCTCGACCAGATGCAGACCGAGGCTGACGACATCCTGCGCGATACGCTGCGCTGCTACGATCACGGCGCGATCGAGGAAGGCGCACTCACCGCCTTCAACATCGCGCTCGACCAGTTCCACTCTGCGGTCGCCGACCGCAAGGCATTGCTGATGAGCCTGCCGCAGAACCTGCAGCGCGCCGGCGCGCAGTTCAGGGCCGCCGGCAACGCGTAGGCGCTTGCCGGCGTAATGACTGCGTCACATTGTCTCAATATAGCTCCCACTGTCATTCCGGGGCGATGCGCCAGCATCGAACCCTGGTGCTGGCGCACCATCCCGGAATGACAGCGAAAGCTACGCCAGTCAGCGAGCCATCTTGATGGACATCAAATTCTCCCGCCGCCGCTTCCTCGCCACCAGCGCCGGTGCGCTCGGCACGATGGCAATGCCGTATCTCTCGCGCGCGGCCGATCGGCCGGCGGTCACTCATGGCGTGCAGTCTGGCGACGTCACGGTCGATGGCGGCGTGGTGTGGGCGCGTACCGACCGGCCGGCACAGATGCTGGTCGAGGTGGCGACGACTGATACGTTCAGGGATGCCCGTGCGCTGCCGCCGATCGCCGCGCTGCCCGAGAGCGACTTCACGGCAAAAATGCTGCTGGAGAATTTGCCGGGCGGCCAGGACATTTTTTACCGCGTCCGCTTCCGCGATCTCTCGCACAGCGCGGTCGAGGGCGAGCCGGTCGTCGGCCGCTTCCGCACCGCGCCGGCCGACCGCCGCGACGTCAGCTTCGTCTGGGGCGGCGACGTCGCCGGCCAGGGCTGGGGCATCAATCCCGATGACGGCGGCATGTTCACCTTTTCGGCGATGCGCAAGCACCGGCCGGATTTCTTCCTGCATTCCGGTGACACGATCTATGCCGACGGTCCCATCCAATCCGAGGTGAAGCTCGCCGATGGCAAGGTCTGGAAGAACGTCACGATCCCGGAGAAGGCCAAGGTCGCGGAGACGCTGGACGAGTACCGCGCCGCGCACAAATACAATCTCACCGACGCGAACCTTCGAGCCTTCAATGCCGAAGTACCGATCTTCGTGCAGTGGGACGACCACGAGGTGACCAACAACTGGTCGCTGTCGAAGGAGCTGCCGGCCGCCTACAAGGTGCGCGACATCTCGCTGCTCGCGGCCCGCGCGGGGCGCGCCTTCCACGAGATGTACCCGATGCGGGAAAGCATCGTGGAGCCCGGCCGGGTCTATCGCCAGATCGCCTACGGCCCGCATCTCGACGTGTTCGTGCTCGACGAGCGCAGCTATCGCGGCCCGAACGGGCCCAATCTCGAGACCGCTTACGGCCCCGCCAGCTCCTTCCTCGGTCCGGACCAGATCGCCTGGCTCAAGCGCGGCCTCCTCAATTCGCGCGCGACATGGAAGGTGATCGCGTCAGACATGCCGATCAGCCTGATTGTCTCGGACACGCCGAAGGGTGGCTCGGAAGCCATTGCACAGGGCGACGGTCCGGTGCGTGGTCGCGAGTTCGAGATCGCCGACATCCTCCGCTTCATCAAGATGGCGCCGGTCACCAACACGGTGTGGCTGACCGCGGATGTGCATTACGCCGCCGCGCATTATTACGATCCGAACAAGGCGCAGTTCCAGGAGTTCGAGCCGTTCTGGGAATTCGTGTCGGGTCCACTGCACGCCGGTACGTTCGGTCCGAACGCGCTCGACAACACCTTTGGCCCCGAGGTTCGCTTCGTCAAGGCACCAGGCAAGGACAGCCAGAACCTGCCGCCGTCAGCTGGCATGCAGTTCTTCGGTCACGTCAAGATCGACGGCGCCTCGGGTCAAATGACGGTGACCCTGCGCGACCGCGCTGATGTGGCGCTGTGGTCGACCACGCTCGATCCGAAGCAAGGCTAATTGCTAATTGGCGGCGCGTAGCTTGAGCGCCGCTTCCAGCGCATCGCTCGAACACGGTTTCTGCAACCGCGGTCGGCCCGCCAGTTCGGGCGGAATGCGCGCCTCGGCGCCATAGCCGGTGACGAAAACGAACGGAACCTCCAGCGCGGTCAGCCGCTCGGCGACCGCAAAGCTGGTCTCGCGGATCAGCTCGACATCGAGCAGCGCGAAGTCGGGCGTACGCTTCGTAATGGCGTCCAGCGCCTGCGTCACCGAACCGACGGTCCGCACGCCGGTCACACCAAATCCGAGCAGACGGTCCTCGAAATCGATTGCGATGATCGGATCGTCCTCGACGATCAGAACATCGGCCGGCCAGCCTGAGCCGTTGGAAAGTGCGGGTGCCATGATCGCATCTTGCGTTGGGGTTTTAGGATCAGGACTGCCGCGACACGATGCCTGCGCGCAGCGCATCGGAGGGTTCCCGGAACGAAACTCACCACATCATCGTTGTTCAGTCTGTCCACTTGTGCACACAGGGGTGGCGCGGAACTCGCTAAGGTGGGAGGAAGGACGGGAGTTTCACGATGGATGCGCGTATCGGCAAGGTCACCGAGGTCGAGAGCCGGCCGGCCAACAATCTGCTGCGGCGTTTGAGCCAGGCCGACTACGCCCTCCTTGCGCCGCACGTGACTTTCGAAGACTCCGCAGCGGGCCAATTGCTCTATAATCCCGGCGATGACGTGCAGGTCGTCCACTTCCCCTGCGGGCCGTCGCTCGCGACCTTCCTCGTCCCCAACGAGGACGGCCGCGACGTCGAAACCATTCTGGTCGGCCGCGAAGGCGCGGTGGGCGGCATCGTCAGCGAGGGATTTCTGCCGGCCTATACCCGGATCTGCGTGAAGTTCGGCGGGCCGTTTGCGCGCATTCACGTTGCCAAGCTGGAAGCGGCCAAGCTGCGCTCGGCGTCGCTGCGCAACATCTTTGCCCGCTATGCCGATTGCATGCTGGCCCAGATCTTCCAGTCGACCGCCTGCAACGCGATCCATTCGATAGAGCAGCGGACCGCCAAATGGATCCTGGCGGCGATGGAGCGGACCGGCGACGAGACCAGTGTGCCGCTGACCCACGAACAACTCGCGACGCTGCTCGGGGTCGGGCGCAGCTATGCCAGCCGCGTGCTTCAGTCGTTCAAGGCGGAGCGAATTCTCGACACGAGGCGCGGTTCGATCCTGGTTCGCAGCCGCGATGGCCTGAAGCTTCGCGCCTGCCTGTGCAACGATGCCGTGAAGATGCACTTCGAGGAGGTCCTGCGCGGCGTCTATCCAACCGAGGAGCGGGAGGCGGGGTAGCGGCCTGAGGGCACAGCAATGCGCGGCACGCTTTTCTGAACGTGATCGTGCTATGCTCCCTCCCGCATGGGCGGGGCTTTCCTTCACACTCTGTTCGATATCGCAGCGTGGCTGGCGGCCGCGGTGGCCGTCTACTGGCTGGCGCGACGGGGCTTGCAGTTTCCGGCGCAATCCTTCGAGCTGCCCTATATCGCCGCGCTGGTGTTCGGCGCCGGAATTGGCGCCTATCTGTTCGGGTCGGCCAATCTGTGGCTGTCCGGACAGAGCGGCATCGCGCGCTCGGTCGAGGGCGCGCTGGCCGGCGGCATCGTCGCGATCGAGCTCTACAAATGGTCCGCAGGGATCGCGGTGCGAACCGGCGCCCGGTTTGCGCTGCCGCTGGCGCTCGGCATCGCGATCGGCCGCCTCGGATGCTACTTCGCGGGCCTCGACGACTTCACCTACGGCACGCCGACGGCGCTGCCTTTCGGCCATGATTTCGGCGACGGCGTCCTTCGCCATCCCGTCCAGCTCTACGAGAGCGCAGCCATGGCCGTATTCGCGATTGTCTATGTGCTGGCGGTCTTGAACCGAAACGCCTTCACCATCACCAATGGTTTCTACCTGGTTCTCGCCTATTATGGAGCGCAGCGCTTCCTATGGGAATTCCTCAAGCCCTACGGCACGCTGATCGGTCCTTTCACGCTGTTTCACCTGCTGTCGCTGTCCATCCTGCTCTACGCCGCATTCATGCTGGCGACGGCGGCCAAAGCGAGATCCCTGCATGAACGCGCCGTTGCGTAAGTCGCGTCCCTACATCTTCTGGGGCCAGACCCAATCCCTTTGCGAGACCTGCCTGAAGCTGGCGCCGACCAAGATCCAGATTTTTGGCAACGAGGTCTGGTACGAAAAGCGTTGCAAGGAGCACGGCGTTCAGTCGACGCTGGTGTCGACGGACGCGGCCTATTGGCGGCTGTGCAAGGATTTCATCAAGCCGGGCGACCGGCCGCTGCAAGTCCAGCACCGCACGGAATTCGGCTGCCCCTATGATTGCGGCCTCTGTCCCGACCACGAGCAGCATTCCTGCCTGGCGCTGATCGAGATCACCGAGCACTGCAACCTCACCTGCCCTGTCTGCTTTGCCGAATCCGCGCCGGCACGAACGAGATTCACGCCCCTCGCGACGGTGGAGAGGATGCTCGACGCGCTGGTGGCGAGCGAAGGCGAGCCTGATCTGGTGCAGATTTCCGGCGGCGAGCCGACATTGCATCCGGATTTCTTCGAGATCCTGGACGCGGTGCGCGCCCGCCCGATCCGCCACGTCATGATCAACACCAACGGCCTGCGCATCGCCCGCGAGAAGGACTTTGTGGCGCGGCTCGCCGAGAACAGGCGCGGGCTGGAGGTCTATCTCCAGTTCGATTCGCTTCAGCGCGATGCGCTGATCGATCTGCGCGGCGCGGATCTGCGAAAAATCCGCCAGCAGGCGCTGGAAAATCTCGAGCATTATGGCGTGTCGACCACGCTGGTCGCGACCATCAAGCGCGGCGTCAACGACGCCGAGATCGGCGACATCGTCCGCCATGCCCTGACCTGGAAATGCGTGCGCGGCGTCACGCTGCAGCCGGTGCAGGACGCCGGGCGCAACGAGAATTTCGACAAGACCACAGACCGCATCATGCTGTCGGATATCCGCAAGCGCGTCATCGAGACCGGCGTGTTCGGCGACAAGGACATGATCCCGCTGCCCTGCAATCCCGAGAGCATCTCGATCGGCTACGGCCTGCGCAACGGCGAGAAGGTATTGCCGCTGACCTCGCTGATCCCGCAGGAGCAGCTCGTTGCAGTGATGCCCAACACCATCAGCCCGGAAAAATATCCGATGCTGCGGGAGAAATTCCAGGAGAAGTTCTTGGACCTGTTCTCGCTGTCGTCGGGGCCGCTGAACACGAGCGAGCGCGTCTGCGAACTCTTGTGCTGCCTGCCGAGCTTCGAGGTGCCGCAGGGGCTCACTTACGAGAATGTTTTCCGCGTCACCATCGTGCAATTCCTCGATCGCTTCAATTTCTGCGTCGGCAACGTCAAGCGCAGCTGCATCCATTTCGTGACGGAGCAGGGCGCGATCATTCCGTTCGACACCTACAATTTGTTCTACCGGAACGGAAAGATCGACGGCATCCGCGCCGGGTTGGCCGCTCAGGCGACCGAAGGGGTCTTGGAGGCATGAGCATCAGCGAAACACCGCCGCCCGCGCCTCCCGTTCCGCCGCCGGCGCAAAAGCGCAGCGGCTGCCTGACCGCGCTCATGGCGATGTTCGGGATCATGCTGCTGCTGCCGGGTGCCTGTGCGCTGCTCTTCGGCGGGATCTCGGTGTTCGAGGATGGCAAGATCGCCTCCGACATTGCGCCGCTGGTCTTCCTTGGGCTGGTCGTCGGGATCGGGGGCGTTGCCCTGATCTGGGCCGCCATCAAGGGCCGAAAGGCCCCGGCTCACCCAGGAACCCGGTCTTAAGCTCCGGGAATTCCCGGACAAAATTCAGTCAACCAACGGCCAAAGAACACATTGTTTTTTGGCCGTTTTTGCATATATTGCGCCGCAACGCGCAGGGTGCCCGGTCGATATGGCCGGGCTTCCCTTTTGGGCGGCGAGCGCCCGTTTCCAGTCTTCCAGCGTTGTTTCGAGAAGAGGTCCCGGTCCGACCGGCGAGATCGCGCTTAACCCATTGTTCGAACGCAAAGAAGCTCTCCCATGAACCTCCGTAACGTCGCCATCATCGCCCACGTCGACCACGGCAAGACGACCCTGGTCGACAAGCTCCTCCAGCAGTCCGGCACGTTCCGCGAGAACCAGAAGGTGACCGATCGTGCCATGGACTCCAACGACCTGGAGCGTGAGCGCGGCATCACCATTCTGGCCAAGGCAGCCTCGGTGCAGTGGAAGGACACCCGCATCAACATCGTCGACACCCCCGGCCACGCCGATTTCGGCGGCGAGGTCGAGCGCATCCTGAACATGGTGGACGGCGCGCTGGTCCTGGTCGACGCCGCGGAAGGCCCGCTACCGCAGACCAAGTTCGTCGTGTCCAAGGCGCTCAAGGTCGGCCTGAAGCCGATCGTCGTCATCAACAAGGTCGACCGCCCCGACGCGCGCCCGACCGAAGTCATCAACGAGGTGTTCGACCTGTTCGCTGCGCTCGACGCCAGCGAGGAGCAGCTCGACTTCCCGATCCTCTACGGATCGGCCAAGCAGGGCTGGATGGCCGACAGCCCGGAGGGTCCGAAGGACAAGGGCATGGAGCCGCTGTTCGACCTGATCCTGCGCCACGTCGCGCCGCCGAAGGTCGAAGAGGGCCCGTTCCGGATGATCGGCACCATCCTCGAAGCCAACCCCTACCTGGGACGCATCATCACCGGCCGCATCTCGTCCGGCGTGCTCAAGCCGAACCAGCAGGTCAAGGTGCTCAATGCCGAGGGCAAGCTGGTCGAGTCCGGACGCATCACCAAGATCCTGGCGTTCCGCGGCCTCGAGCGCACCCCGCTCGATGAAGCCGAAGCCGGCGACATCGTCGCCATCGCCGGCCTGACCAAGGGCACCGTCGCCGACACCTTCTGCGATCCGACCGTCGAGGTGCCGCTGCCGGCGCAGCCGATCGATCCGCCGACCGTGTCGATGTCCTTCATCGTCAACAACTCGCCGCTCGCCGGCACCGAAGGCGACAAGGTGACGAGCCGCATGATCCGCGACCGTCTGTTGCGCGAAGCCGAGGGCAACGTCGCGCTGCGTGTGGTCGAAGCCGCCGACAAGGACGCGATGGAAGTCTCGGGCCGCGGCGAATTGCAGCTCGCGATCCTGATCGAGACCATGCGCCGCGAGGGCTTCGAGCTCTCGGTGTCGCGCCCGCGCGTCGTGTTCCAGAAGGACGAGGCCACCGGCGCCACCATGGAGCCGGTCGAGGAGGTCGTGATCGACGTCGACGAGGAGCATTCCGGCGTCGTCGTGCAGAAGATGAGCGAGCGCAAGGCCGAGCTGATCGAGATGAAGCCGTCCGGCGGCAACCGCCTGCGTCTGGTGTTCTACGCGCCGACCCGCGGCCTGATTGGCTACCAGGGCGAATTGCTCACCGATACCCGCGGCACCGCGATCATGAACCGCCTGTTCCACGGTTACGCCCCGTACAAGGGCGAGATCCAGGGCCGCCGCAACGGCGTCCTGATCTCGAACGACCAGGGCGAGGCGGTGGCTTACGCCATGTTCAAGCTGGAAGACCGCGGCCCGATGATGATCGAGCCGGGCTGGAAGGTCTACAAAGGCATGATCGTAGGCGAGCACACCCGCGACAACGATCTCGAGATCAACGTGCTCAAGGGCAAGCAGCTCACCAACATCCGCACGACCTCGAAGGACGAAGCGGTGCGCCTGACCCCGCCGATCCGCATGACGCTGGAAAAGGCGCTCGCCTATATCGAGGACGACGAACTCGTCGAGGTGACCCCGAAGTCGATCCGCCTGCGCAAGAAGCACCTCGACCCCAACGAGCGCAAGCGCGCGGAAAAGGCCAAGGAAGCGGTGGCGTAACCGGGCGAATGGGGATTGGCGAGTAGCGAATAGGGGGAAACCCCGCGCAGCATCTCTGCTATAACGCTACTCACCATTCGCTACTCGCCATTCGCCATGTCCTTTCCCTCCTCCGTCAACGTCGCGATCATCGGCGCCGGTGCCGCCGGCCTTGGCGCGGCGCATGCGCTGCGAGGCTCCGGCCTCTCCGTGATCGTGCTGGAGGCCCGTGACCGGCTCGGCGGCCGGGCCTGGACCGTGCAGGCCTCGCCCGAGGTGACGTTCGACGTCGGCTGCGGCTGGCTGCATTCGGCGGACAAGAACTCCTTCGTGCCGATCGCGCGACAACTCGATTTCGAGGTCAACAAGGACCTGCCGCCCTGGCGCGAGCGCGCCTTCGGCAACGCTTTTCCGCAGGCCGAGCGCGACGACTTCATGCGCGCGATGGACGCGTTCTATGAGCGCCTGTGGGAAGCCGCGCAAAAGGGCAAGGACGAACCCGCGAGCCTGAGCCTCGAGGCCGGCAATCGCTGGAATCCCATGATCGACGCGATCTCGA
Organism: Bradyrhizobium sp. I71; assembly: GCF_022354745.1. Classification (NCBI taxonomy): domain Bacteria; kingdom Pseudomonadati; phylum Pseudomonadota; class Alphaproteobacteria; order Hyphomicrobiales; family Nitrobacteraceae; genus Bradyrhizobium; species Bradyrhizobium sp. I71. The sequence continues at coordinate 3,567,761 of NZ_CP059398.1, read as the reverse complement.
CCTACATCAACGGCTGCGAACTCAAGGACATGTCCACGCTGGACTGGGACGCCTATGAGGACACCGGCCTCAATTGGCGCGTCCGCCGTGGCTATGGCGCGCTGGTTGCAGCGTATGGTGCACCCTGCCCGGTGGCCCTGAACTGCAACGTGACGCTGATCGACCATTCCGACAAGCGCATCCGCATCGAGACGTCGCGTGGCACGCTGACCGCGGCCAAGGCGATCGTCACCGTGCCGACCAATCTGATCGCCCTCGAGGCGATTCGCTTCTCGCCGCCGCTCCCCGCCAAGGTCGATGCCTCAGCCGGTCTGCCGCTGGGCGTCGACGACAAGGTAACGCTGGCGCTCGACGACGCCGAAGCCTTTCCGAAGGAAGCCAATCTGCGTGGCGCCACCATGCGCACGGACATGGGCACCTATCACATCCGCCCGTTCGGCCAGCCCTGCATCGAGGGCTTCTTCGGCGGCAGCTTTGCGCGCGAGCTGGAAGATGCCGGCGACGGCGCCATCGCCGCGCAGAGCATCGACGAGATCGCGGGCTTCCTCGGCAACGAGATCAGGCGCAAGCTGAGGCCGCTCTGCGAATCCCGCTGGGCGCGCGATCCGTTCGCGAGAGGCTCCTATTCGCATGCGCTGCCGGGGCACGCCGGGGATCGCGCGGTGCTGGCCGCACCGGTCGATGCCCGGCTGTTCTTCGCGGGCGAAGCGACGTCGCCGACTTTCTTCACGACGGCGCATGGCGCGCGGGACAGCGGCGAGCGGGCGGCGAAGGAGGTGCTGGCGGTTTTGGGCAAGCCGTAACCGCACACGCCGTCATTGCGAGCTCGCAATGACGCGCTACTCGATCACCCGCGCCCGCAGATCGGCATCAGGCACGAAGCAGGCATCGTACTTGCCGAAGATGCGATAGCGGTTGCGCGCGACGAGGCTGTAGATCGGGTCCCGCACCGGTTTTGGCACGGCAAACAATACGCGCACCCAGCTCCATCCCGGCAGCTGCGATAGCACCGTCAGCGCGGCATCTGACTTCATAAAGATCTCGCCGCCGTGGACGACCGCGTTCGTGTCGGGATCATCCGGATCGATGCCGAACGTGCGCGCAAGCCGAGCCCCATAATCCGACTGGATCGGCGTGAACCGGAACCGTTTCGCCGTGTCGCGCCTGGCGACGAAGCGGACCCAGCGCGAGCAGAAGATGCAGACGCCGTCGAACAGGATCACGTCATCGTCGGGCCACTTGCTCATCAGCGATTGTCCAGCATGAGCAGCGCGACGAGCATCAGCACGATTGCCGGTCCCGTCTTCACCAGCGCGCCGAGCGGCTCGATCCAGAGGTCGGGAGTGAGGATCGCCGCGCCAACCATGTAGCCGAGCGAGGCGACGATGCCCGCGACCAGCCCGATCGCCGCGGTCCGGCGGAAGGCAATCAATATGCCGATGCCCATATCCATCAGGCTGGTGCCGATGGTGATGGGATCGACGAGCGCGGGCGGGAAGTCATGCGCGCTCAAAATGCCGGCGGCGGCGCGGTAGGACACGAACAGGGCGATGAAGCCGGAGACGAGCCAGAATGCGACCAGGCTCGCGAAGATCAGCGCCTTGACCAGGAACAGCCGCGCGAACCATTTGTCCTGGATGGTGGCGGGATGGCGCCCGAGCGCATCAGCCAGCCGCTTCGGCGCGATGCCCGTGGCGGCGATCCAGACCGTGGGATCACCTCGCACGCCGCGGCGCAGCTCTGCGATGGCCGTGGAACGCATCGGCGGCATCCAGCCGAGATGATTGGCGAGATCGCCGATCTTTGCGCCGAGATCGAGCATGAAGCGCGGCATCGCGACACGCGGCCAGCCGGCCGTGCCGAACGCGACGCGAAACGGCTCGATGACTCCAGCCATCGTGACGGGCTCCGCCTGCATCAGGTCCCAGCTCACCGCCTTCACGGCGGCATCGTCGGCGTCGCGTGCGGCGAGCCAGGCGATGGTCGCCGAAATGTCCTCGATCGCGACGGGTTGGAATGGCGTGGCCATTTCCTTTGCCGGCAAATCGACCGGGAAGGCGGCAAGCGCGCGGAGCATGGCGCTGCCGCCATAGGCTGCCGGTGCAACCACGAAGCCAGGCCGCAGGAGGGCATGGGGAATGCCGGAGGCCGCGATCAGGCGCTCGGCCTCGCGCTTGGTCGTGGCGAAGGCGGTGCGATCCGTCTCGGCGGTGCCGGGAATCGAGATATGCACCAGCCGGATCGCGCGGCCGCTGCCGCCGATCGCCTGAAGCAGGCGCGCGACGAAATCGCGATGCACCGCGCTCGTGCTGCTGCCGGGACCATCCTGGAGCACGCCGAGGCAGTTCACCACGACATCGACGGCATGCTCGCTGAGGAGACGCATCAGCGCGGCCGTATCGAGCGAGAGGATCGGCAGCTCGATGTCCAGCGCGCTCATTCTCTGCGCCGACGACAGGCTGCGCGCCACGCCGACAACACTAAATCCCCGCTCGCGCAGATCGTCGGTGACGAAGCGGCCGATCAGGCCGGAGGCGCCGAGCACCAAAATGGTTCGCTCACTCATCGCTTCTCTCAGAACGGTTTTGCGATCATCAGCCAGAGGATCAGCATGGTCGCCCCGAAGCCGGGAAAGCCGAATGCGAACCAGCGGCGGAACAGGGCGTGGTAGCGCTGTGGCAGCGCACTGCGCTGAGCGGCGGCCTTGCGCGCGAGGTCGCGCATCTCGATCTGCATGAAAACGACGGGGATCCAGAACAGGCCGGCGATAGCGTAGAGCGCCAGCGAAGCGAGCAGCCAGCGTTCCGTAATCGACGTGGCAGACAACATCATCAACAGGCCGCCGCTGACGGGCTGGAGGATCACCGCCGACAGAGTGAAGATCGCATCCGCAATCACCACCACGGAAGCGGTACGCGCGATGAATTCCACGTCGTGCGTACGATGCGCCATCAGCATGAAGAAGGCGATGCCGGTTCCTGTGCCGAGGATGACGATGGCGCCGAGCACATGGAGGAACTTGACCAGGAAATACAGCGTCATGGCTTCTTGGTCGCCACTGGCTTGGGCGGGTTCAGTGCGCGTTCGAGCTCGGCGCTTGCGGCTTTGACGCCGGCTTCGGTCTCGATCATCCAGTGGCCCTCGCTGCCGACGGCCGGCAGGAGGCGCAGGTCGGCGTTGCCGCCACTTCCGCGAAATGCATCGGCGAGCTTCTGCGAAAATGCGGGCGCGAAATAGCTGTCATTGCCTGCAACGAGCCATGTAACGGGAATGCGCGCCATCTTGCCGAACTCCGCCGCCGCGGCAAGCAGCGTATGCGGCGCACAGATGCGGTTCGGCTCATCATTGGCATGGCCGCCGCGCCCCGGCGCAAACACTGTGATCGCGGAGATCACCTTCGGATCGGCATTGGCGAGCGCCAGCGCACCCCACCCACCGGCGGAATGGCCGATCACGATCGCGGCATCCTTGCGGATGAAATCCTGCTTTCGCAAGAAGCCCAGCGCGAGCGAAATCGCGTCGGCCGTTGCGCGGCCCGAGCGCACATAGTCGGCCTCGTCACATCCGCCCTGATCCTCGACATAGCGGCCGCCCGTCGCACCATGGCCGAGCCGCTCCGGCACCAGCACGGCAAATCCACGCGCGACGAGATAGGCGGCGAGCGGACGGTATTCCGGCTGCGGCATTTGCGCACGACGCAGCGCGTTCTGCGTCGAGGCGTGCGCGATCACCGCGAGTCGGAACGGACCCGGGCCCGGGGGACGAAACAGGAGAGCACGCGCGGCAAGGTCGGTATCCGGCGCGGGCACCCGCCACGCTTGCCGGCGAAACGGTTCGCTCTCCCCTCCCGAGGGGCCAAACGTGACCTCGGCGCAGAGAGGGGACGCAGTTAGCAAAGCCAGCAGAGGCACGAGCGCGATGGTATTGAGGAGCCGCATGAATTGGCCGAAGGCGAACGCGAACAGCGACAGCCAGATTAGTAGGAACGAATCAATTTCGGCCGACTTTCTGCGTTGCCATTGCCGTCCCCTCGCCGCCGAGACGTAGTTTTGCACCGGCGCGCGGCACGCGGTTGCGGTTCGAGGCAGCGGCTTGTCCTCTTTCGGCACAACATAGTCGAAATACTGATGCAGAAAGTCCACAGGTTAACCGATAATTAACGATAGGTCTTGCCGCCGGCGCGGTGACTTGGTTTGATCGTGTCCATGAGCACAACCCTGATCGAGGTCCGGCCGGCCAAAGCTGCAGATGCAACTGCGGTGGCGTCCACTCATGACGAAGCCTGGCGCTCGGCCTATCAGGGCATCATTCCCGGCGCCGAGCTGGAAAAGCTGATCAACCGCCGCGGTCCGCAGTGGTGGGACAGCGCGATCCGCAAGGGCAGCCGCGTCAGCGTGCTCGTGTTCGGTGACAAGATCGCGGGCTATGCCAATTACGGCCGCAACCGCGCCCGCAGCCTGCATTTCGACGGCGAGATCTACGAGCTTTACCTGCGACCGGAATTCCAGGGTCTCGGCTTCGGCCGCCGCCTGTTCGCTGCCGCCCGCCGCGACCTCATGCAGAGCGGGCTGAAGAGCATGGTGGTGTGGGCGCTCTCGGACAATGATCCGGCCACGGAGTTCTACCGTGCCCTGGGCGGCCGCATGGTGGCGCGCTCTTCCGAGCGATTCGGGCCCAAGTCGCTCGACAAGGTTGCCTTCGCTTGGACCAATTGAGCTGCTGAAATCGTACCCGGCAGCGTTTTCCGTCCGTCGATACCGTCGCCTTTCGAGCCGGTGATCGCAGGATTCATTATTTCACAAAAACGCGATGGATCAGCGGGCCAAGCCCGCGTATGACAGCGCCAAAATCGCTGCCGGGCGCGATTTCACCTCGGCAACAACGGAGCCTTGAATGCGTATCGATGCGGTCTCGATCGGGAAAAACGTACCACACGACGTCAATGTCATCATCGAGGTCCCCGTGGGCGGCGAACCGATCAAGTACGAGATGGACAAGGAGGCCGGCACGCTGGTGGTCGACCGCTTCCTCTACACGCCGATGCGTTACCCCGGTAACTACGGCTTCATCCCGCACACGCTGTCGGATGACGGCGATCCCTGCGACGTCCTGATCATCAACACCCGCGCCATCATTCCCGGCGCCGTCATGAGCGTGCGTCCGGTCGGCGTGCTGTTCATGGAAGACGAAGCCGGCGGCGACGAGAAGATCCTGGCGGTGCCGTCGTCCAAGCTCACGCAGCGCTATGACAAGGTGAAGAGCTATTCCGACCTGCCGGACATCACGCTGCAGCAGATCCAGCACTTCTTCGAGCACTACAAGGATCTCGAGAAGGGCAAATGGGTGAAGATCCTGCGCTGGGGCGGCGCAGAGGAAGCGCACAAGCTGATCCTCGAAGGCATCGAGCGCGAGAAGAAAAAGAAGGGCTAGGCTTCTGTGCCCCGGACGCGGCGCAGCGTGAAACGATGCGCTGCTGAGCCGAGGCCCAGTACAGTGGCGCCATGGGTCCCGGCTCAGCGTCGCGTCATTTCATGCCGCGCCGCGTCCGGGACACGAGAGTTTACTTACACCGCCGGTTTCGGCAGCCCTGCGATCGCACAGGCTGCGCGCAGCGTGTTCACCAGCAGGCACGCCACCGTCATCTGGCCGACGCCGCCCGGCACCGGCGTGATCGCGCCGGCAACGCCAAGCGCTTCCTGATAGGCGACGTCGCCGACGAGACGGGTCTTGCCGTCGTCCTTCGGGATGCGGTTGATGCCGACGTCGATCACGGTCGCGCCCGGCTTCAGCCAATCCCCGCGCACCATCTCGGGCCGGCCGACCGCGGCATAGACGAGGTCGGCGCGCCTTACGAGACCCGGCAGATCGCGCGAGCGCGAATGCGCGATCGTGACGGTGGCGTTTTCATTCAACAGCAGCTGCACCAGCGGGCGGCCGACCAGGTTGGAGCGGCCAATGACGATGGCGTTCATGCCCTCGAGCGAAGCATGCACGCTCTTCGTCAGGATGATGCAGCCGAGCGGCGTGCAGGGCGACAGCGCCTCGAAGCCGCCGGCAAGCCGACCGGCATTGTTCGGATGCAAGCCATCGACATCCTTGGCAGGATCGATGGCGTTGATGACGGCTTCGGTATTCAGCCCCTTCGGCAGCGGCAATTGCACGAGAATGCCGTGCACGGCCGGATCGCGATTGAGCTTTGCGACCAGCGCCAGCAGGTCTGCCTGCGAGACGTCGGCCGGCAGCTTGTGCTCGAACGACGCCATCCCCGCAGCCTGGGTCTGGGTGTGTTTTGAGCGGACATAGACCTCGCTGGCGGGATCGTTTCCGACCAGGACCACCGCAAGGCCGGGGATCAGGTTGTGCTCGCGCCCGACCCTGGCGACCTCCTCAGCGACCCGGGCGCGCAGCTCCGCGGCAATGACTTTTCCATCGATGATCCTGGCCGTCATGTCAGTTCCCTCAGTCTTTCGATTTGGCCGACACAAGCTGGCGAAGGGCCTCTCCGAGCCGCGCCGGATCGCCGTCGACCGCGATCTGCTTCAACCGTGAGGTAGCTCCGGATAGCAGTCTTACGCTGGCCTTGGTCACGCCGAGCGATTTCGCGAGGAGCACCAGGACGGCCTTGTTGGCCTCGCCGCCATCGGCAATGGCGCGCACCCGCACCTTGAGCACCGTACGCCCGTCCGAGAGTTGCTCGATCCCGTCGATGTCGTCGCGGCCGCCGCGCGGCGTTACCCTCAGAGCGATGCTGATTCCTGTGGCCGAGTAGCGCCAGGGATCTTTATGAGCTTCCTTGGCAACCAAAGGCGCTCCAGCGGTCTCAGATCACGTTCGGGTAGATGTAGTACAGGATCACCCGCTCAATGAACATGATGATCAGGATCAGGATGATCGGCGAGATGTCGAGGCCGCCAAGACTGGGCAGGAGATTGCGAATCGGCGCCAGGACCGGCTCGGTGATCCGGTACAGGAACTCCGCCACCGCCGACACGAACTGGTTGCGGGTGTTCACCACGTTGAAGGCGATCAGCCAGGACAGGATCGCGGAAGCGATCAGCAGCCAGACGTAGAGGTCGAGCACGATGATGACGATGTCGAGAACGGCACGCATGGCTTTGAAAACTCTGGGTCGGTCGGGATTGACGGCTTTTGCTAGATATCGGTTCCCCCCGGCCCAAACAAGGGAAGTTCGGGCACCGGAATGGCTAAAACCGGGTTACGCCCGTCCTTGACTTGACCTTGGCGGGGACTTAAATGGCGCCCGGTTGTCGGCCGCATTCACCAGAGCGGCCAGCAAAGGGGCCATAGCTCAGCTGGGAGAGCGCGTCGTTCGCAATGACGAGGTCGGCGGTTCGATCCCGCCTGGCTCCACCACGCTTCGCCCTTCGGGCTACGCGTGGCGCTGCCGCGACGGAGCCCGAAGGGCGAAGCGTGGTGTCCGGCGAAGCCCGCAAGGCGAAGACGGGCTGTAGCTGATAGATCCCCTACCTCCCCGTAAACCTCGGCGGCCGCTTCTCCATGAAGCTCGCGACGCCTTCCCTGAAATCACTCCCGTTCAACGCCACCATCATCTCCCGGTTGGCCTCGATCGTCGCCTCGGCAAGCGTCTGGAACGGGACCTCGTAGAGCTGACGCTTGATGACGGCCATGGCGCTCGGCGAGACGAAATCGGCGAGGTCGCGCGCATAGGCGTAGGTCTCCTCGCGCAGCTTCTCCGGCGAGCAGAGCCGGTTGACCAGCCCGATCCGCAACGCCTCCTCGCTCGATACGCGCCGCGCCGAGAGCAACAGATCCAGCGCATTGGCGTGGCCGACGATCCGCGGCAGCATCCAGCTGATGCCATGCTCGGCGATCAGGCCGCGCCGCGCGAAGGCGGTCGTGAACACGGTGTTGTCGGCAGCAAAACGCAGGTCGCAATAGAGTGCGTGCACGAGTCCGATGCCGGCTGTGGCGCCATTGAGCATGGCGATCACAGGCTTCTTGATCGACGGATAATAGCCGTAGCGCGTCTGCCAATCCGGCCGGCGATTCATGTCGAAGGGCGGCAGGTTCGAGGCGCGTCTGACGTCGTCGGGATCCAATCCCTTGAGCGCATCCATGTCAGCGCCGGCGCAGAAGGCGCGGCCCGCGCCGGTGAGCACGATGACGCGAACATCGTCATCGGCGTTTGATGCTTCCATCGCGTGACGCACGTCGCGCTCCATGATCGGCGTCCACGCATTCATGCGGTCGGGACGGTTCAGCGTGATGGTCGCGATCCTGTCGCTCACCTCGTAGAGAATGTGTTCGTAGGCCACGGCGCTCTCCCTTGTCGGCCGGCACGCATTGGTGCGTGCTCGTTTGCGGAGAGCCTAGCATATCCAGGGAAGAGGCAAGGACTTGCGCGAAGGCGCGAAAAGACTTGCGCGAAGACGCGATCACTCGGCGGCTTGCGCCAGCACCGGCCGGCGTGCGAGCCAGCCGTCGATGAAGTGATCGAGCCAGGCGCGCTCCGCGACATCGTAGACGGCACGATCCGCGAAGTGATGATGCCGCTGCCGCGCACCGGGCGCGCTGAAGCCGTCATAGCCGCGCGTGGTCCAGCGATGCATCATCGCGTAGGTCACATCGGGGTGGAACTGCACGCCGAAAGCATTGCCGGTACGGAACGCCTGCACCGGAAAGTCATCGCCTTCGGCGAGCAATTCGGCGCCAACCGGCAACTCAAATCCCTCGCGATGCCAGTGATAGACCTGCGCCGGCCAGTGCGGGCAGAGCGCACGGCCCGCAGCGGTCGGCCTGATCGGGTAATACCCGATCTGCGTCAGCGCCTCCGCATGGGGGGCGACGCGCGCCCCGAGCTGCATCGCCAGCATCTGCGCACCCAGGCAGATGCCGAGGAACGGCCGCTGCTCGCGGAGCGGAATTTCGATCCAGTCGATCTCGCGGCGGATGTAGTCATCGGGATCGTTGGCACTCATCGGGCCGCCGAAGATCACGGCGCCGGCATGCCGATCGAGCGTCTCGGGCAACGGATCGCCGAAGCGCGGACGGCGGATATCGAGGCGATGACCGAGCGCGCGCAGCGCATTGCCGACCCGGCCCGGGGTCGAGCACTCCTGATGCAGGACGATCAAAACCGGCAACCGGCCTTCAGAGGCGGCGGCGCCCGGCGCCTTCCGTGGGAAGGCCACCACCTCTGCGCCACCAAACCTGTCCGTCCGGAACGACATGGCCTCTGCGAGTGCTATCGGTTCAGACCGCCAGCATAGCTAAGCGATGGTTAACATCGTGTGAGTTCGCGCACATACGCGCGATACTGAAGCAAACTCCGGGCCACTACGGGGCCTCTAGTGCCTGTGCCTTTGAAACCGGCTGGTCGCCGCAAGGATGAAGCCGCGCGGGAAGAAACGCAGCGCGAACGGCACAATCTTGATACCGAGACCAGGCAGCACTGCCCGCTTGTTGGCCATCAGGCCACGATATGCCTCCCGCGCAACTTTGGTCGCGGAGACGTTGAGAACGGCCGTATCATGTCCGGACCCAACGCCGGCGCGGGCCTGGAATTCGGTCGGCACCGGGCCCGGGCAAAGCACGGTGACGCGGACGCCGAGCGGTGCAAGCTCCGCCCGCAACGCTTCGGTGAAGGAGATCACATAGGCCTTGGACGCGTAGTACACGGCCATGCCGGGACCGGGCAGAAAGCCGGCGACGGAGCCGACATTGAGAAGGCCGCCCTTGTTCCTGATCAGCTGATCGGCAAAGCGCAGCGACAGATCCGTCAGGGCCCGGATGTTGACATCGACGATGCCGAGCTGCTCGACGCGATCGCGCTCGATGGCATCGCCGAACACGCCGAAGCCGGCATTGTTGACGAGATGGTCGAGCTCGACGCCTTCGGCTGCAAGGGCTGCCGCGATCGTCTCGCCGGCATCCGCTTTCTCGAGATCGCAGGCGATCACGATCGGCTTCTTGCCGCCCTTGGCAGCGAGCTCGTTCGCGAGCGTTTCGAGCCGATCCGCCCGTCTCGCGGTCAATGCGAGGCGGTGTCCATTGGCGGCAAACACACGCGCCAGCTCCATCCCGATGCCCGCCGAAGCACCAGTAATCAACGTCACCCGCTCAGCCACGATCGAAGTCTCTTGAATTCAACTATTTTAACCCCGCAACGGCGGAACGAGAGCATAGGCCGTGCGCAACAGGCAAGCGGCACCGGCAGCATGGCCGCTTGAGCAGAACGACCGGCAATGCAGAGAAGCCGTTGATTTGCAGGCGTATTCGGCGCAGGCGACGAACATATTAAACTTTCGTCATGTGCCCACGCGGGCCGCGATCCGCCGAGTAGTGCCGTCAACCGACGGCGCTATCCTTGAGCTGACCACCGGCACGCTCCGCGACCGCGTGCTTCAGCTCGATCCGGTCGCGCTGGGAAATCCCGAGCAGGTCGGAAGCACGCCAGACGACATTGTCTTCGAACTCGCTGACTTGGCCGTCGGCATAGACCAGCTCCCACATCATCCGGACGATGCGCTTGCGGCCCTCTTCGTCGAGCGAGCGCATGATGACGCTGGTGAAGTGATAAAGGTCCACCGCCTCGCCCTCGACCTGGGTGGCGTCCGCGATCAGACGATCCGCAGTGCCGCGATCGAGCCCGAAATGGCTTTCGATCAGGCTGTGCAGCTTGCGCTGCTCGGCCGCGCTCGGCTGGCCGTCCAACGAGACCACGTGGACCAGCAGTGCAGTGGCCGCCAGCCGATAATCGCTGTCGCCGAATGCGCGGTCCGAGGCTTGAGGACCGACAATGTCGGCGATGAATTGACGTAAGCCGTCGAGCATAAGGTCCTACCGAGATCGATGACAGCCGCAAGGAGCGCGGCTGTTACCAGCATTATATGAGAGGGAAACTCAACGGGCGCAATGTGCGTCAGTTCCGCGCGCTGCATTACGTTTCGGCAATCTCTTCATCGTCATTCTGGGGCGCGCAAAGCGCGAACCCGGAATCTCGAGATTCCGGGTTCGATGCTAACGCATCGCCCCGGAATGACGATCCGAACTCACGGGATCTCGTAGACCACCATCTTGTCGGCGATGCCGCGGAGCGCTGCCTGTTTCTGGATCGGCTTGATCGCGCGCCGCTCCAGCACCTCGGCGACCGCGGGAGCGTCCAGCACCGGACCGGTGATGTGGATCTCCTGCGCAGTCGACAGGCTCTGCACGCGCGCGGCGATATTGACGGTCTGACCGAAATAATCCTGCCGCTCGTTGAGCATGACCGCGAGGCACGGCCCTTCGTGGATACCGATCTTGAGAACGAGGTCGTTGGCGCCGCGCTGCTTGTTCAATTCGTCCATCGCCGCGCGCATGCGCAGTCCCGCGGTGATGGCGTGCTCGGGCCTGACGAAGGTCGCCATCACGGCATCGCCGATCGTCTTCACGACCGCCCCCTTCTCGGCGGCGATGATCTCCAGCAGCGCGCGAAAGTGCGCCCGCACGAGATCGAAGGCGTTGAGGTCGCCGACCCGCTCATACAGCGCTGTCGAGCCCTTCAGGTCGGTGAACAGGAACGTCAGGGACGTGATCTTCAGCCGCTGGTCGACATTGAGGTTGTCGGCCTTGAAGACGTCGCGGAACGTTTGGTTGGACAGCATCCGCTTGGCCGTCAGGATCGGCTTGCGCTTGCCGATCATCTCGTGCAACGCGTGGTCGGCAATCCAGACCGAAGGCAACACGCGATTGTCCGATTGGTTCTCGAGCATGAGACGCAACGGTCCGGGGCGCATCACGGTGGTCCCCGTCGGCGCCTCCAGCTTGTTGAACATGATCGACAGCTGCTGACGCTCGCTCGTCGGTTCGCCCTGAACGTCCAGGAAATGGGCGGAGTGGGTAACCGGCTCGAACACGATGATGAACTGGCTGGGCAAATTGAGCGAGAGGATCGCCTTCTCGCCGGCGGGCAATTCGAGGGCTTCGAGTGTCACCTCGTTGATCAGGCGGGAAAACGATTCATCGTTGATGTCGACGCCTGAGCTCCAGAACATCTGCCGCACATATTCCCAGATCGGCAACGTGTCGGGGTCATGAGCACCGATGCGGCGGACCCGCGGACTGACGGTGAAGGCCACCTCGACCATCTCGTCTACCGAGGCCTCGTATCCGGCGGCGCAGAGCGCGCAATTGTAGTCGTCGTGCTTCAACGACTTCAACGTGGCGTGCGCCCCCAGCACACCTCCGCAGCCGGGACACAGCACGTTCCAGCTCATGTCGAACAGGCCGAGCCGCGAAGCGTGCAGGAAGCCGGAAATGACCTTCTCCTGATCGAGCCCGGTACGGTTGGCAAAATCCAGCGCATTGATCCGGTTGAGATCGCGATCGTGACCGTTGGCGATCAGCTGCGCGATGGCCTCCACCACAACGGGATCGGCCGTCTGCTTTAGAACGGAAAACTGGGCCTGGATGTCGCTCATGGCGGGACTCTATCTAGGGTGGATCACGCCATCGGCCAGACGAGCGCCTGTCACCGACGCGTGATGCGGAACATGGGTGAGTGGTCCGGCTGGGTGGTGACGACGCCGAGCGGGATCACGGGATTCGCCGGGTCGGCAAGCTCGACACGGAATGCGCCGATCAGCCGGGCCAGGGCCAGCACGGATTCGGCCTGTGCAAACGGCGCGCCGATGCAAACGCGCGGACCTGCGCCGAACGGCAGGTAGGCAAAACGGTCAGGCGCCTCCTTCGACATGAAGCGCTTTGGAACGAACGCGTTCGGCTGATCCCACAGCTTCTCGTGCCGGTGCAGCAGCCAGGGCGCAATCATGATGATGTCGCCCTTGCCGATCCCGACACCGGCCGCGTTGTCCTTCTCGCGCGCGGCCCGCGCGACCAGGAAGGCCGGCGGATAGAGCCGCATGGTCTCGTCGATCACGGCGCGGGTGAATTTCTGGCGATCGATATCGGCCATGCTGTCGAGATGCTCGCCGCGGGTCTCGGACGCCACCTCCTCCTGCGTATCGGGATCGAGCGCGAGCAGATAGAGCGCCCAGAACAGCGCCGTCGCCGTGGTCTCGTGACCGGCCAGGATCATGGTCGCGACCTCGTCCACGAGTTGCTCGTCCGAGAAGCCCTTGCCGGTTTCGGGATCACGCGCCTCGTCCATGAGATCGAACAGGTCGCGCGGCGGCGCGCCCTCCTTCTTGCCGGCCGTACGCCGTTCCGCGATCAGCATCGCGACGAATTCGGTCCAGCGCCTGCGGAAGCGCGCGCGGGCGAAATCCATCGGGCTCGGCCAGGACACCGGCAGCACCATGTCGAGGAGATACGGACGCCCCAACCGCGCGGCATATTCCATGATGAAGTTGCGCAAGGTCGCGCCATACCGGTCCATGCCGAACGAAAACATGGTGCGCCCGGCGATCTCGAGCGTCATGCGCTGCATGATCTCGCGCAGATCGACCGGCTCGCCCGTTTGCGCATCGAGCTTCACGATGGTCTCGTCGAGCACCGCCGTCATGTGGGGGACGAGATTTGCGGTGGCGCGCGGCGTGAAGGCCGGCGCGAGCGTGCGGCGCTGAAATGTCCAGGAATGACCTTCCGCGATCAGAAGGCCGTCGCCGAGCACCGGGCGCAGCATGCGGATGCCGGCCGGCGTGCGCGTATAGTTCTCGTAGTTGCTGAGCAGAACGTGCCGGATCGCGTCCGGCTGGTTCAGGATGAAACTGTTGCGGAAAAAGAAGCGGCCCGGGATGACCTCTTCCTCATAGGCGCGCTGCCCCCAGGTCGCGATCATGTTCTGCCGGACCACCGCGAGACGGCCGAAGAACGACATGTCGTCGGGCGCACGCGGAGGAGCCGGAGGGACGATGGGCCGACGCACGCTGGCGAAATTCATGGCTCTCTCCCGCAGATGTGACGCAGCTAAACAGCTAATAAGTCAGCTCGGCGATCGCAATCCTGTTCTCGGCGGCAGGCCAGGCGCGCGCCACGATCCGTTCTTCGCCGAATTGGGCCACGATGTTACGCCCGATCTCGCTGGCCGGAAGCCGCAGGGTTGCTGCCGCATCCGTGGGCACGCCCTGCTTGACGTCGGCCGGCTCCTTGCCATCGAACAGAACCACGTCCCGCGGCAGGCCGAAATAGCCGCGCGGCCGCGACATGATCACGACCGCCCCTGCGTCCTTGTCTGCCGGTCCGAGCGGTCGCGCAGACCGCAGGTGCACGACGTCTGACGAGCGCGGGAACGGAGAGCGGTAGATGTGCGTCGTCGGCGCATCCGGCGAAGTCAGAACGAATTCGAGCGACCAGACCGGATCGACCTGCGCCGGCCCCCAGCGGCCGTCGGCGGCGGTCTTTGCGCTGTGCAACGCACCACCCTTGCGCTCCCCGGTATTGGGATCGACACGGAAGACATCGACGGTTGCACCCGCGACCGGACGATTGGTCGGCACACCGCCTGGCATTCCCGTGACAAGCCCGCTCAGCTTTACGCCGGTCTCCGGCGCGATCGCGATGCGGGCGGGCTCCCGGCCGGCGATGAACTTGTAGATCTCGCGGAAGGCGCGAGGGTGAAACGCCACCTCGCGATGATCGAGCGCGCCGAGCGCGAGGTTGGTGGCGCCCTTCAGCTCGGGCCCCTCGGCGGTCACACCGGTCGGCGTGCCAGGCTTGCCGATGAAGCGGCCGTCGGCTTGCGCATATTTGTCCATGCCGTCGCTGCGCAGGGTGAGGAAGGCAACACCCGGGGTCACCTCGCTCTCGCCCTCGTTCAGGCCGCGCAGGAATACGCCGCGGCCGTTGAATTCGTTGTTCGGCTGGTCATCGGTCGCGAACACGCCGTGGTTGGGCGTGCCGCACAGGACGGCGTGGCTGACATCGCCAGCGCCGCCGTTCCTGATGACGTTGCGGATCGCATAGCCGCCGCGCGAGCTGCCGACCAGGGCCACCCGCGCCGCACCGGTCCGGCGCTTCAATTCAGTGACGGCAGCGGCGAGCTCGCGGCGCTGGTCCTCGGTCGAGGAGCGGTTCGCCTGCTCGACCTTGTCATCGCTGCGCGCCAGGGGATCGGTGAAATTGATCGCCATCATGCGCTCGCGGGCGATGCCGTTTGATTCCATCCGCCACAAGGTCGTCATCCAGAGCGCGTCGTAATCGCCATTGCCGTGGACGAACAGGATCGGCGGCACCTCGGTGCTCGGCGGGACGCCAGGTGCGGTTTGGGCGATCGCGCCGGCCCGCATGCTCGCAACCGCGAAAGGCAGGCTGCCGGCTCCCAGCAGGATCGTCCGTCGCGACAGCCTCATCTGTTCCTCCCGGCAAAACCATGCCTTTGCACCGCTTATACCTGCCTAACCACTGGACAGCGAAGGACTTTCGCAGGCATCAGTGATCCGATCGGAATCGCTGAAGCTAGTTCTGACACCCGATATGGAAGGGGATATGACCGAGCAGACGAAACGCCAGACATTTGCCGGCGACGGCATCACCGCCCCGCTGCGGTACACATTGTTCCGGCGCATCTGGCTCGCCAGCCTGCTCTCCAATCTCGGCCTCCTGATCCAGGGCGTAGGCGCAGCCTGGGCGATGACGCAGATGGCCGCCTCGGCCGACAAGGTGGCACTGGTGCAGACCGCACTGATGCTGCCGATCATGTTGATCTCGATGCCCGCCGGCGCCATCGCCGACATGTATGACCGCCGCATCGTCACCCTGGTCTCGCTGTCGATCGCGCTGATCGGCGCGAGCGCGCTCACCGTTCTGGCCGGCCTCAACCTGATCACCCCCGAATTGCTGCTCGTCTTCTGCTTCGTCGTCGGCAGCGGCAATGCGCTGTTCGGCCCGGCCTGGCAGTCCTCGGTCAGCGAACAGGTGCCGCCTGAGGCATTGGCGTCCGCGGTGGCGCTCAACGGCATCAGCTACAACATCGCGCGCAGCTTCGGTCCTGCGGTCGGCGGCGTCATCGTCGCTGCGCTCGGCGCCGTGGCCGCGTTCGCCTGCAATGCCATCCTCTATCTGCCGCTGCTGGTCGTGCTGCTGCTCTGGCGCCGCAGCACCGAGCCCTCGCGCCTGCCGCGGGAAAAGCTCAACCGCGCCATGGTCTCGGGCGTGCGCTACATCACCAATTCGCCGCCGATCAA
The DNA here is from genome assembly GCF_022354745.1 of Bradyrhizobium sp. I71. Taxonomy (NCBI): domain Bacteria; kingdom Pseudomonadati; phylum Pseudomonadota; class Alphaproteobacteria; order Hyphomicrobiales; family Nitrobacteraceae; genus Bradyrhizobium; species Bradyrhizobium sp. I71. Next base: position 3,551,655 of record NZ_CP059398.1, on the reverse strand, counting down.
GATCGTGCTGTTGCGCACGCTGGTGATGGGCCTGATCGGCGGCGCCGTGATGGCGCTGATGCCGCTGGTCGCGCGCGACCTCCTGCATGGCGGCGCGCAGACCTACGGCATCATGCTCGGCGCCTTCGGCATGGGCGCGGTGATCGGCGCACTCAACATCCACGAATTGCGCAAGCGCATGAGCGGCGAGGCCGCGATCCGCGCCTGCACCATCTCGATGGCATTCGCGATGGCCGCCCTCGCGGTCAGCAGCGAGCCGGTGCTGACGGCGACTGCGCTGGTGCTGGCCGGGGCGGTCTGGATGGCTGCGATCGCGCTGTTCAACATCGGCGTGCAGCTGTCGGCACCGCGCTGGGTCGCGGGCCGCTCGCTCGCGGCGTTCCAGGCCTCGATCTCCGGCGGCATCGCGATCGGCGCCTGGGGCTGGGGCCGTCTCACCGACTATGCCGGCGTCGAGATCGCATTGCTGACGGCGGCAGGCCTGATGCTGATCTCGCCGTTGCTCGGCATCTGGCTCACGATGCCGCGCGTCGGCGCGCGCAACGAGGATGCGGACGTGCTGGCCGATCCCGAGGTGAAGCTGTCGCTGACCGGACGCAGCGGACCGCTGGTGGTCGAGATCGAATACCGGGTCGCCCAGGAGAACGCGCGCGCGTTCCACAACGTGATGCAGGACGTGCAGCTCTCGCGCCAGCGCAACGGCGCCTATGGCTGGTCGATCGCGCGCGACATTGCCGATCCCGAACTATGGACCGAGCGCTATCACTGCCCGACCTGGTTCGATTACCTGCGCCAGCGCAACCGCTCGACCCAGTCCGAACGCGCGCTGCATCAGCAGGCGATCGACTTCCACATCGGCCCCGAGCCGGTGCGGATCCGCCGCATGCTCGAGCGCCCGTTCGGCTCGGTGCGGTGGAAGGACGAGACGCCGGACCGCGCCGATGGCGAGGTGCTGCCGGTGGTTGCGACCGCTGCAGGCAGCAGCACGTAGCCTCTTTCAGACCGTAGCCCGTATGAGCGAAGCGACAGGCGGGGCCAAGCGTCCCGGATATCGCTGTGCTCGTCCGGGCTACGGGAATCATCACTGCCCGTGATCCGTCAGCACCTTGTCGCAGGCCTTGCTGAGGCGGGTGCGGTGCTGCTTCAGGCAAGCGAGTACGGCACCATCGCCATTGTTCATGACGGCGCGGCAGAAGCGCGTGACGTCACGCGCGCAAGCGTCCTGGCCCAGCTGCTGCGCCGACGCGCCCGATGCGAACATGAGCAAAGGGATGATGAAAAGAAATCTGGTCATCGCGTAATGCCTCTTACCCGGAAAGATGTGCGGGCGAAGCTAGTGCGACGATCCCGGGGCTGCAACGGCTTTGTGGCCGAGCGGGACGAGCGCCGCCGCGGGGGGCTTCGGCTTGACGCCGGGGCACATCGCGAGGGGAGCTGACCGACGCAACGATCTCGGTTGCGCGCTCTTACTGCTTGTCCTGGGCGTCAGCGACCTTGCGCGAGGCGCCCTTGGCGAGGTTCTTGTCCATCACCGCGCGGCAGCCGGCGCTCAGGTCCGAGCGATGCTTGATCATGCACGCCGTGATCTTCGGGATGTTGGGGATTTCCGCCGAGCACAGGCGGAAGGCATCGCCGGTGCACATCTGCTGCGCCTCGGCCGAGAAGGCGAGGCTCGAGCTCGTCGAGGCGATCGAGACGATGGCGGCAAAGCCCAGCGCCAGGCTGGTGTCGCGGATCTTGCTGGTAAACGACTTGGTGTTCAGAGACCTGGTCATTTGAAGCTCCCATTGGCTCCGCGCAAAGCGGGCCGGTTGTTGATGGGAGCCACGATGCTCCGGCAAAACCGTTTCCACTGTGATGACGCTCACGGGAGACCCATCATCTGTGATCTCGGTCACTTTGGCGCACCCCGTTGAAATTCCTCCACAGCCGCCGTCGTGTTGGTGTCGCGTTAACTCTTACTTCGCATTAATGGCTGGTCGCGCGGAAAATTCCGCTGGTTTGGTTGCGTAATTGGAAAGAGTAGCGATGCGTAATGCGTTGGGCCTCATGCTGGCCAGTGTAGTTGCGGCGGTCGTGATCGCCGCCGGCGGTTGGTTCTATTATTCCGCGCGCGCCGACCAGGGCGCTCCCAAGACAGTTGCCGCTCGTGCCGCCGATCAACTGCCGGCACAGGCGAAGCTCGCCGCCAAGGATGACGTCGAGACCACCGCGACGATCGCGGCCAAGCCCACGGCAGCCGCTCCGGCACCCGCGTCCGCACCGGTCATGCCGATGCAGCCGAGACAGGCCTGCGCCAATCCGAACGCGCTGGGTGTGTCCCGCGTCGTCGAGATCGACACCACGGGCGGTCCCGGCTTCGGCTTCGAGCACTTCAAGCAGTTCGACTTCCTGACCGACAAGGAGGTCGTGCTGACCTTCGACGACGGTCCGTGGCCGGTCAACACGCCCGCCGTGCTGAAGGCGCTCGCCGATGAATGCACCAAGGGCCTGTTCTTCTCGGTCGGCAAACACGCGACCTATCATCCGGAAATCCTGAAACAGGTGCTGGCCCAGGGCCACACGGTCGGCACGCACACCTGGTCGCACGTCAACCTCAACAGCAAGAAGATGACCGAGCAGCAGGTCAAGGACGAGGTCGAGAAGGGCTTCAGCGCGGTGAGATTCGCGCTCGGCACCAACCCGGCGCCGTTCTTCCGCTTCCCGCAGCTTCAGCACAATCCCGCGATGGTGACCTATTTCGGCACCCGCAACGTCGCGATGTTCTCGACCGACATCGACTCCTTCGACTTCAGGAAAGGTGCGACGCCCGAGAAGATCGTCGAGACCGTGATGACCAGGCTCGACAAGCTCGGCAAGGGCATCATCCTGATGCACGATTTCCAGAAGCACACCGGCGAAGCCATGCCGGCGCTGCTCGCGCGGCTCAAGGCCGGCGGCTACAAGGTCGTGCAGATGAAGGCCAAGGCGACGCTCCAGACGCTGCCGGAATATGACGAGGCGCTGATGAAGGACATGAAGGTGCCGACCGCCGGCACGAACGCACGCCCGATTTCGAGTGTCGTGCAGACGGTGTCGCAGTAGGCTCGATCAGTCGAATCCAGATTCCTGCATCATGGCCGGGTCCGTCCCGGCCATTCACGTTTTCGGGGCCAAGATCGAAAATGCGACGATCCTGGCTGGCGCGAAGCAGCCGTCATCACCCACGGAAATTGTGATCACGTACAGCCGGGAACAAATCCACGCAGAGCCACTCGGGGGAAGGCCATAACTTTGGCCCGGCGCATTGGGTGATACCCCTTCTGGCATCGCGTAGAAAATTCCGGAATTTGGGCTATCGCAGTCCTTCGCGCGCATACTTCCCAAGTGCCGAGAGCAAAATCTCGCGCTTCTCCATATAGGGGTGGTACACCTCCGGCCACCCGTCGTTTAAGCTGGCGACGTCTTTGTTGAGCCGCTTGTGCGCGCCTTTAGCAATCCAAACCTCCAGCTGACTTGCAGCGACGTCCAAGTCCGTGACCAAATTGGAGAAGCGCGGAAAATAGATCGAAGTAATGGATTGCACCTTAGCGAAGGGCGTCATTGTCGCCGGGATGTCTTCGCCGTACACTTTACGATTTCGCTCGCATTCCAGCCAATGGTTAAAATCATAAACGGCCGCAACCAGTTCTTCGAGCTTATCCGCGCGTCGTTTCTTCGCATCTCGCCGTTGTTGCGCGACATCGCGAACGATCGTCACCACCGAACCGGCAGCGGTGCCCGCTAGAGTCAAAAGCCCGCCGACCACCACGGGCCACAACGACGCGTCTGATCCAGCCATAAAATTGCAACCCCGCTCCCGGGCACTCGGCACCCATTATTGAGTGGTAAATCGTGGGGAACTGCTCGCAATCCCTTGAAACCGGGACCCTTCTCCCGGAGAGTCCATAGGCGAGTCGGCAACCCCGATTCGCATTCGTGGCGGCAGAGCCGGTCAACTGCCAAGTCCGATCCGGCTCCGCTCGCCCGTGGCGATCCGCGTCAGTAACCTGACGGGACCAGCAAACGGCTCGTTGGAGAAATCCTTCGGGCCGTTTGTTTTTTGCATTAGGACGATTCGTCCTAAGCCTCGCTGTACACTAGGCGTACAGATTATTCTGTAAAGCACTCGTTGTTGCCAACATGGCAACATCCACTGTGGTCTCACCATCAAACGCAAAACCATCATCCAAAATTATCATCGCTAGAATTACAAGCGGCCAACAGAGTACGGCCAAGCGTACCTCTAACGTACCTATCGCAAGGCAGCGAATGTGTTGATGCAAGCTAAGTGCTTGAAAAGGCTGGTGCCGCAAGAGGGATTCGAACCCCCGACCCCGTCATTACGAATGACGTGCTCTACCGACTGAGCTATTGCGGCGAACCCTGCCGGGACCTCGGCAATGCCGGTCCCGATACGTGCGCTCCTGATATCGGGCATGGCCCGAATTGGCAAGGACAAGCCGGGTCTGAAATGCGCCTCACGCGCCCCAGCGGGACCAGAATCCGCGCCAGCCGCCGGCCTGGGCCTTCGGCGTGCCGATTTGTTCCGTAAATTCATCGCTCGGGCCGTCGTCGTCGATTCCGGGATCATCCGGCGCACGGACGATCGGGATGACGGCCTCGACCGGCGCCGATGCCGGCTTGCCGAGGTCGGCCCGGGTTCGGAACACCGGCGTCGCCGCCAGCGGCGATGATTCGGCGGGCGCCGGAGCCGGATTCGCGGGCTCGGAGGGCGTGACCACCGGCTCCTCCTTCGCGGATTCCCCGGCAACCTCCTGGGCCTGAGGCGGCGAATTGTCCTGGGCGGCCGGCGCTGACACCGGGGCCGTCACCGGCGGTTCCACCGGAGCTTCGCTGGGAGCGGCGGCCACCCGCTTCGGCGGCGGAGCGGCCAGCATGGCTTCCTCGAAGGCCGAGGATTCGAGCGTGGGGCCCTTGTCCGACGGCAGGCTCGCGACCGGCGTCTGCCACTGGAACGCATCGAGGCGGCCGGTGACCGGGGAGACCGGACGCCAGCGGTCGCTGACATAGCCGTCCGCGGTCCAGGCGGGATCGAGGCGGGCGCGCACCGCGCGCAAGGTCCAGGCGCGGGCGCGGCCGCCGTCACCATGCTCGGTGCGCTCGAGCTCGGCCATCAGCAGCGCGACGCGCTGGGTCGGATCCTTGAGATAAGGCGTGAGCGCCTCGCGCGCGCGGGCGAACTCCGAGGCGTCGATCGCAGCGCGCGCGATCGCGAGCTGCCCTTCGACATGACCGGGCTTGTCGGCGGGCGTCTTGGCGGCGAGGGTCTCCACCCGCTGTAGGCGGTGCCATGCGGTATCGCCGAGCTTCACATGCGCATAGGCGTCCGCGAGATCGGGATGCGGATTGGCGAGCCAGGCGGCTTCCACCAGCTTCATGGCGCGGCGCACCTGATGCGCCTCGCTCTCGAATTTTGCCGCGAGCACCGCCGCCGGCACCAGGGTCGGTGCGAGCTTGACCGCCTCCATCGCGCTCTCGCGCGCGACGTCGCGGTCCATCGTTTGCAATTCCAGCGCGCGCGCGGTGAGTAGGACGCCGCGCTGCCGGCGATAGGTCTGCCTGTCGATCTGCCCCGCGCGCAGATTCGAGTCGAGGATCGCGAGTGCCCCGCTCCAGTCGCCGCGCGCGCAACGGAAGCCGAGCACCGCATGCGAAGCCCAGGTCGAGGACGGCGACAGCTTGATCGCTTCCTCCGCGATCATCACCGCGCCGACCGCATCGTCGGCGCGCTGCGCCTCGATGAACAGGCCGCGCAGGCCGAGCAGCCGCGTGTCCTCGCGCTCGGCCATGACGCGGAAGACGCGCTGCGCCTCGTCGCGATTGCCTTCGAGCTGGGCCGACTGCGCGTGCAGCAGCAGAGCGAGCGGATCGTTCGGCGCATGCCGCCGCGCCGCATCGGCGTGACGGCGGGCCAGCGCGGAATCGCCATGACCGATCGCGAGCAGGCCGTGGGTGATGGCGTGGCGGCCGCGGGCCTGGCGCTTTTCGTGGCGACGGCGGCGCAGACGCCCCGGCGTGCGCCAAATCGTGGTCAGGATGCTCCAGACCAGCACGACGGCCACGGCAAACAGGCCAAGCAAGAGAACGAACCTGGGAAGCGTCGTCGAGATGCGGAAACCAGCCGCGGTCAGCACGAGATCGCCGGGCTGATCGGCAACCCAGGCCGCGCCGGCCGCCGCCAGTGCGATCAGGACAAGAAAGAGGACGATGCGAAGCATGGCGATCCCTATACGCGCCGATTGTTGCGCGAACTTTTACTGAAGAGGCTTGACCGGATCAGATTTGGCGAGATCCGCCATGGCATCGTCGGCGAACTTGCGGGACGCGGCGAGCGCGGCTTCGCGGGCATCGGTCTTGTCGAGCCAGGCCTGCGCCGGGGCACGATCGGCCTCGGGCAGAGTCTTCAGCTCGCGCCGCGCTTCCACGAAATCGTTGCGAAGCGCCGCCGCGGTCACGCGCGCAACGATGGCACCGCGATCGTTGCCGACCCCGTCGGTACGCTCGATGCGGACGAGCTTTGACGCGCCGGCCTGGAGACGCTCGACGATGCCGGCGTCGCTCGACGGAGCTTCCGCCGGCGGCGACAGCTTCGGCACGATGTTGAGGAGCTCGCGGCTCAGCGCGGCCGGCGTCGGGATGCCGGACGACGCAAACGCCTCGAGCGGCTTCAGCATGTCGGGCTTGGCCGCAAATGACCGCGCCGCCGCCAATTGCGATTGATAGGGATCGCCGTGGCGAACGGCGACGTCGAGGAGGGACGCCGCCACCACATGGCGGAGCGGCTTGTCGTCCATCGTCCTGGCCTCGGCGATCTTCTCGCCCTGCCGCGCGAGTTCGGCGCGCTCCGTCTTGCCGACGCGCTCGAGCTGGGCGATGCGGTCGATGATAGCGGCAAGATCAGGCGCTGCAGCAGGCGACGCAGCCTTCACGTCGTTCAAAGCGCTCGCAGTCTTGTCGGACTGCGCACGCAGATTGGCCATGTCGCTGCGCAGGCTGCTTGCGGATTTCTCCAGCGCGTCGATCCGCGCCGCCATGGCCGGATCGGCTGCGGGCCTGCCGGCCTTGGCTTCGACCGCAGCAACGCGTGCGCTCAGTGCATCGATTGTCGCACGGGTGACCTCAGGCGCGGCCGGCGGCGCCTGCACCGCGGGCCAGCCCAGCATCCAGCCCACCGCGATCACGACCGCGGCTGCGACGGCGCCGGAGAACGGCGCGATGACCCAGGGGGAAATCGGCGCCGACACGGGTGCGGCCGCTACGGAAACCTGCTCCTCTGCAGGCTCGGACTGAGGCTCGGCCTTGACCTCCTCGGATCCGGGTTCTTCGGACCTGGCCTGCTCCTGCGCGACATGCTCGGACGCCTCGGGCTCATCCGCGACCTGCTGCGGCTGGGTCGAGACTTCCGTCGCCTCAAGATCGATGGTGGGCGGGGTGCGCTTGGTACGACCCGTCTCGGGCGCCAATCCAGCGTCTTCAGGCTTGTCGTCGGCCATCGTGACGGTTCCTCACACTTCCATACCCGGGTGAACTAGATTGCGTCGGATTCGGCCTGACCTCTTACGCCAAACGGGTGCGCAACGCACGCTCCAAGGTGTCGAATAGGGCACTTTCGTCCGGCGTTGCGGCCACCAGAACCCGTGATGCGCCGGCGTCGCGCAGCACGCTCGCAACCGTCTCGGACAGGCAGCAATGCGGTATGGCCAGCGCCGAGATTTCGACGCCTTCGTCCCGCGCCGCATCCAGGAACGCGCGTGCGCTGCGCCGGGAGTAGTGCAGCACCGCCTCGACCTCGTGCGCGGCAAAACCCTCGCAAACCTCGCGCGGCAGATGCTTGACCGGCGCCATGCGATAGGCGGTCCGCGTGACGACGCGAAAGCCCCCCGCACCGAGTTCGCCGCCGAGATCGCGCGACAGCTCGGCGCCGGCGAGATACAGCAGCGCGCTCTTCTTCTTCAGCACCTTGTCGCGCGCACTTTGCATCACCTTGTCGCGCAAGGAAGCAGCATCGCCGCCGGCGACGATCACCTCGGCGAAGCCGGCCTCGCGCGCCGCAGCAGCCGTATGCTCGCCGACCGCGAACAAAGGCAGCTTCAGGAGACCGAGCTCCGGCAATTGCGGCGCGACGGCGCGGATCGCGTTGGCCGATGTGACGAGAACGGCGCCGTAGGGACCTTCACTCTCGTCATGGACGGCGACCGGCTCGAACTTGAGCACCGGCGCGAGCAGCACCGCATGCCCTCGCGCGCGCAGACTTTCCGCCGTCGCCTCATTGTCGGGATGCGGCCGTGTGACAAGAATGGACATCGCTGGTGTTCCCGAACCACGTGGCGGTGGCGCATTGGCCAGGACGGTTTGCGCGTGACGATTGCGCAAGCCGACCCCGGAATGCTACCGGACGTACCAGAACGCTGGTTTATGGATGAGCGCAAGGGCGCAAATTGGATAACAATTCGCCAATGCTGGTGCTGGGCATAGAGACCACCTGCGACGAGACCGCCGCGGCCGTGATCGAGCGCGCGCCTGACGGCAGCGGCAGGATCCTGTCCAACATCGTGCGGTCGCAGATCCAGGAACATGCCCGCTTCGGCGGCGTGGTGCCGGAGATCGCCGCGCGCGCGCATGTCGATCTGCTCGACGGCATCATCGACCGCGCCATGCGCGAGGCCGGCATCGGCTTTGCCCAGCTCAATGGCGTCGCGGCCGCCGCGGGGCCGGGCCTGATCGGCGGCGTCATCGTCGGGCTTACCACCGCGAAGGCGATCGCGATGGTGCACGATACGCCGCTGGTCGCGGTGAACCATCTCGAAGCGCATGCGCTGACGCCGCGCCTCACCGACGGAATCGAATTTCCCTACTGCCTGTTCCTCGCCTCTGGCGGCCACACCCAGATCGTCGCAGTCACCGGCGTCGGCCAATATGTACGGCTCGGCACCACGGTCGACGACGCGATCGGCGAGGCCTTCGACAAGGTCGCGAAGATGCTGGGACTGCCTTATCCGGGCGGACCGCAGGTCGAGCGCGCCGCGGCGGGCGGCGATGCCACCCGCTTTGCGTTTCCGCGGCCGATGCAGGGACGTCCCGATGCCAATTTCTCGCTGTCGGGATTGAAGACGGCGGTGCGCACCGAAGCGAGCCGGCTGGCTGAGCTCACACCGCAGGACATCAGCGATCTCTGCGCGAGCTTTCAGGCCGCCGTGCTCGAATCGACGGCCGACCGGCTGAGCGTCGGCCTCAGGCTTTTCCGCGAAAGGTTCGGCGCGCCGCGCGCGCTGGTCGCGGCCGGCGGCGTCGCCGCCAATCAGGCGATCCGCGGCGCCCTCGATGACGTCGCGAGACAGGCGCAGACCCGATTGATCATACCGCCGCCCGCGCTCTGCACCGACAACGGCGCGATGATCGCCTGGGCCGGCGCCGAACGCCTCGCGCTCGGCCTGACCGACACGATGGAGGCGCAGCCGCGCGCGCGGTGGCTGCTCGACGCCAACGCGACGGCGCCCGCAGGCTACGGCAACACGCGGGCGGGATTCTAGCGATGGCCGCGCTGCAATCCGTCGCGGTGATCGGCGCCGGCGCCTGGGGTACGGCGCTCGCCACGGTGGCAGCGCGAGCCGGGCGGAGCGTCACGCTCTGGGCTCGCAATGCGGAGCATGCCGCGCGGATTGCGTCGAGCCGCGACAATCCGCGGCTGCCCGGCGTGCGGCTTGCTCCGGAGATTGTCGTCACAGGCGAGCTGGCGCTCGCCGCACGCGCCGACATGCTGCTGATCGCAACGCCTGCGCAGCATCTGCGCGGTGCCGTCAACATGCTGGCATCGCATCTGGCGAGGCCGGTACCGATCGTCGCGTGCGCCAAGGGCATCGAGCACGGCACCCATAAGTTCATGACCGACGTGATCGCGGAGGCCGCGCCTCACGCGCAGCCGGCGATCCTGTCGGGCCCAAGCTTTGCCGACGACGTCGCGCGCGGCCTGCCGACGGCGGTGACCCTGGCGGCAAACGATGAGGCGCTGGCGCGCACGCTCGTGCAGGCGCTGGGCTCGCCGACGTTCCGGCCCTATCACTCCACGGACATCCGGGGCGTCGAGATCGGCGGTGCGGCCAAGAACGTGCTGGCGATCGCAGTCGGCATCGCGGTCGGGCGCAAGCTCGGCGCCTCCGCACAGGCTGCGCTCACGACCCGCGGCTTTGCCGAACTGGCGCGTCTTGGCCGCGCGCTCGGCGCACGCAGCGAGACGCTCTCCGGCCTGTCCGGCCTCGGCGACTTGATCCTGACCTGCTCGAGCCTGCAATCGCGCAACTTCGCGCTCGGACTTGCGCTCGGGCGCGGCGAGCAGCCTCCCGCCGGCAAGCTCGCCGAGGGAGAGTTCACGGCACCTGTGCTGATCGAACTCGCAGCTTCGCAAGACATCGAGTTGCCGGTATCAGAAGCGGTCGCGGCGATCCTGAGCGGCCGAAGCACGATCGATGCCGCAATCTCGGGGCTGATGACGCGCCCCTTCAAGGCAGAGGAATGACGTCTTCTCGTCATGCCCGCGCTTGTCGCGGGCATCCACGTCTTGATATTGAACTGGTGACAAGACGTGGATGGCCGGGACAAGCCCGGCCATGACGAATGGATAGGGCGCGTTGTCATGAACTACTGGCTCGTGAAATCCGAACCGTCGGTGTGGTCCTGGGACCAGCAGGTCGCGAAGGGCGCCAAGGGCGAGGCCTGGACCGGCGTGCGCAATTTCACCGCGCGCCAGAACCTCGTGAACATGAAGAAGGGCGACAAGGCGTTCTTCTATCATTCCAACGAGGGCAAGGAGATCGTCGGGATCGCGGAGATCATCAAGGAAGCCTATCCCGACCCGACCGACAAGACCGGCAAGTTCGTCTGCGTCGACATCAAGGCCGACAAGCCGTTGAAGACGCCGGTGACGATGGCCGCGGTCAAGGCCGAGAAGAAGCTCGCCGACATGGCCCTGGTGAAATATTCGCGCCTGTCGGTGCAGCCGGTGACGGCGGAGGAGTGGAAGCTCGTCTGCAAGATGGGCGGGGTGTAGTTTCTCACGTCTCCGGGAGCGCGAACACCTGGCACGGCGCGGCAATGCCGCGCAGCGAATGCGACCCGAGCGCGACCAGCGGCATGTCCGTCTCGGCGGCGATCGCGCCCGACACCAGCACGGTCCGCCCCAACGGCTTGCACAATCCTTCGAGGCGGCTGGCGAGATTGACGGCGGGACCGATCGCGGTGAAATCGAGCCGGTTCGCGGCACCGATATTACCCCAGAGCATCTCGCCGAGATGGAGCGCAGCACCGAACGCCAGCGGCGGCAAACCCTCGGCGCCGCGCTCGGCATTGAGATGGGCCATCCCGGCCTCGGCGGCGCCTGCAGCACGCAGAGCAGCCTCGCAGGCAGGGCGCGGCGATGCCTCGACCACCGGAAAGATCGCGAGCACGCCGTCGCCGATGAATTTCAGCACCTCGCCGCCGAAGGCGTGAACAGCGCCGGCGATGCGGTCGAACCAGGCGTCGAGCGCGGCAATGACCTCGCCAGGCGGCGAGGTTTCCGACAGCGTCGTGAAATTGCGCAAATCCGCATAGAGCAGCGCGGCCTGAATGGTCTCGCCGAGATCGCGCCGCAAGGGTGCCGCCAGCACCCGCTCGGCGCTGCGCCTGCCGAGATAGGCATCCAGCGTTGCCCGCAACGTGGCGCGCGCGGCGAGCACGGCGAGCGGCGTCGCGGCGAAACGCGCGGCCTGGCGCAGTTGCCCGATTTCATCTGCGGTGAACGGCCGCGGCCCGATCCAGCCGAGCAGCGGCCCCTCTTGCCGTCCGACGATGTCTTCGTGCAGCTCGCCACGCGCGATGTCGCGCAGCCAGCGGCGACCGGCATCGTTCGGCGGATCCGGTGCGAGCCCGCCAGGCGCGAAGCCGAGCGCTTCGATCACCTGGCCGCTGTCGGCCCGCCATAGCCAGGTCCGCTTCGCGATCAGCGGATGCGGCACCTCCAGCGTTAGGGCACCCGCCGCAAGCGGCACGCCGTCGGCCATGAGATGAGCGCCGAGTTCCGCGAGCAGGCGGTCGGCCCCGGCACTGTCCGAGGCGACATCGACAAGCCAGGCGAGCGTCGGGAAGAGCTGCATGGCCCGATCATGGCGAAGGCCGGCCGGGTTTGTCACGGGCAATCCTTGACGGGCCGCCCGCGCGCCGCCATGTCCCAGTGTCAGCGAAGGGATGATCGCCCATGACTGAACCGTTCATCGTGCGACGCGAGACCCAGATCGCAGCTCCACGCGCTACCGTCTTCGCTTACCTGACCGATCCCGAGAAGATCTTGAGCTGGATGGGTTCCGACGCGATCACGGAGCCGCATCCCGGCGGACTCTATCTGCTCAAGGGCGTCGGTCCGCGCGGCGGCGTCGCCCGCGGCGCCTTCCGCGAGGTCGTGCCGGTGCATCGTCTCGCCTACACGTTCGGCTGGGAAGGTGGCCAGGAAGTGCCGCCAGGCTCGAGCCTGATCGAGATCGACCTGATCGAACGCGAAGGCGGCACCCTTCTGCGCATGACCCATAGCGGCCTGCCGAGCGAAGCGCAGGCGGCTTCGCACGCGACGGGGTGGGCGCATTATCTGGAACGGCTGACGATCGTGGCCGCAGGCGGCGATCCCGGTCCCGATAACGGCGTCTCAGCCAAGTCGTAGCTCTGTAGGGTAGGCAAAGCGCAGCGTGCCCACCATTGCATGCCGGAATTCGCAGCGAGATCGTGGGCACGCTGCGCTTTGCCCACCCTAGGGCAGTGTCGTTACACCGCCGCCGTCGCGACCACCTGCTGCAAGAGCTGCTCGCGCCGCGCCTGCGAACGCTGGCCCTTCATGGTCGCGGCAAAGCGTTCGAGGATGCCCTCCTCGAACGCGGTGACGATGGTATCGTGGACGTAGCTCTTGCGGCAGATCGCCGGCGTGTTGGAGAGCTTGTCTGCGGCGGCGCGGATGGCGTCCAGCACCTGCTTCTTGCGGCCGCGCTGGCTCGTCGCCGGCGTGATCCGCGACAGCGATTCCACGACGACGGCGGACGCCATCAGCGTCCGAAAATCCTTCAGCGAGATCTTGATTCCGGCGATCTCGCGCAGAAACGCATTCACCTGCGTGGTGTTGACCGCGCGCACGATGCCATAGGCATCGCGATACTGGAACATGCGCTTGCCGGGGACGCCCTGCAGGATGCCGATGGCGCGCACCAGCTTGGCGGCGTCGCACTCCTTCCGCACCGCCTTGCCGCCCTTCGCCTTGAAGGTCAACACGAAGCAGTCGTCTTCGAGCGTGACGTTGGACTTCAGCAGCGTGGTGGCGCCGCGGGTGCCGTTGAGGCGGGCATAGGATTCGTTGCCGGGGCGGATCGCGGTGCGCGCGATCAGCTCGATCACGGCCGAGAGCGCGAACTCGCGCGTCGGCTCGTCGCCCGACAGGAACGCCGAGACCTTGCGCCGGATTTTTGGCAGTGCGCCGACGAGCTTCTCCAGCCGGTGCGCCTTGCGGTGCTCGCGGACCTTCTCCCAATCGGCGTGATAGCGATATTGCAGCCGGCCCGCGGCATCGCGGCCCACCGCCTGGAGGTGCGAGCTGGGATCGGCGGAGTAACGCACCTCGCGATAGGCCGGCGGCACCGCCATCGCGTGCAGCCGGCGGATGATGCGTGCGTCGCGGATATGCGCGCCGTTGGGACGGACGAAGGAGTAGCCCTTGCCGCGCTTGATGCGCCGGATGGTGAGCTCGTTCTGGTCGCCGAGCCGCAAGCCGTGCTCCCTGGCGAGCGCCTCGACCGTCGCCGGCGCCGCATCGAAGGTCTTTTTCGGGCTGGGGCGCCTGAAACTGGGCGGTTTGGGCCATTGTCCGAGGGCTTTGGCCAGGGCAATGGCCGCAGGATCGGCTGAAGCGAGCCGCTTCGTCCCGAGATTCTGCTGATCCATCATAGCCTTACGCCTTAGCCCTGCCTGTTATCGATCAATGCCGCTGTTCTGATTTTTGTTCCGAGGGGTCTCTTTGGACCCGGGTTGCCCATTTAGGGTGTTCCGAACCGTATTGCGAGTCCCGAATCAGTGAGAGGCGGTTTCTGAATACCTCCATTCGTGCATGAGAGCTCTGCACCGCTTGGCCCGGGCTTCCGGGTCGAGGCCCAAAAGCCGCCCGCGGGCCTGTTTCAGATCTGCGACAGTCGCGGCGGGTCGCCTTGATCCTCCGCATGGCCGGTAGCCCGCCGAAGGTCCAGCTTGTGCTCCTTGTCGGGTCCGGTTAGCCCGACGCATAATCAGTCAATGATCAAGTCGGCTCGCCGATCGCTGGCGTTCGGCCTGCCGCATGTGGAGGGAAGCATGTCCGAGAAGATCTACGACGTCCCCGCGGAGTGGGCGAAGCGCGCCTGGGTCGACCAGGCCAAGTACAAGGAGATGTACGCCCGCTCCATCTCGGACCCGAACGGCTTCTGGGCAGAGCAGGCCAAGCGCATCGACTGGATGAAGGCGCCGACGAAAATCGAGAACGTCTCGTTCGCGCCCGGCAACGTCTCGATCAAATGGTTCGAGGACGGCGTCCTCAACGTCGCCCACAATTGCATCGACCGGCATCTTCACACGCGCGCCAGCCAGACCGCGATCATCTGGGAAGGCGACGATCCCTCGCAGTCAAGGCACATCACCTATCAGGAGCTGCACGACGAGGTCTGCCGGATGGCCAACATCCTGCGCACCCGCAACGTCAAGAAGGGCGACCGCGTCACCATCTACCTGCCGATGATTCCCGAAGCCGCCTATGCGATGCTGGCCTGCGCACGCATCGGCGCGATCCACTCGGTGGTGTTCGCGGGCTTCTCGCCGGACAGTCTCGCCCAGCGCATCAACGACTGCCAGTCCAAGGTCATCATCACCGCGGACGAAGGCCTGCGCGGCGGCAAGAAGGTGCCGCTGAAGGCCAATGTCGACGCGGCGCTCACGAAGGCCGACGGCGTCGACTGGGTGGTGGTGGTCAAGCGCACCGGCGGCAAGGTCGACATGAACCCGACGCGCGACCTCTGGTACCACGAGGCGGCGGCAATGGTGACGACGGAATGCCCGGTCGAGCACATGCATGCCGAGGACCCGCTGTTCATCCTCTACACCTCCGGCTCGACCGGCCAGCCCAAGGGCGTGCTGCACACCACGGGCGGCTATCTCGTGTTCGCCTCGATGACGCATCAATACGTCTTCGACTATCACGACGGCGACATCTACTGGTGCACCGCCGACGTCGGCTGGGTCACCGGCCACAGCTACATCCTCTACGGGCCGCTGGCGAACGGGGCGACCACGCTGATGTTCGAAGGCGTGCCGAATTACCCTGACAATTCCCGCTTCTGGAACGTCATCGACAAGCACAAGGTCAACATCTTCTACACCGCGCCGACTGCGATCCGCGCGCTGATGCAGGGCGGCGACGAGCCCGTGAAGAAGACCTCGCGCGCGAGCTTGCGCCTGCTCGGCTCGGTCGGCGAACCCATCAATCCCGAAGCCTGGGAGTGGTATCACCGCGTCGTCGGCGACGATCGCTGCCCGATCGTCGACACCTGGTGGCAGACCGAGACCGGCGGCATCCTGATCACGCCGCTGCCGGGCGCGACCAAGCTCAAGCCCGGCTCGGCGACGCAGCCGTTCTTCGGCGTGGTGCCTGAGATCGTCGACGCCGATGGCAAGGTGCTGGAAGGCGAGACCACCGGCAATCTCTGCCTGACGCGGTCCTGGCCCGGCCAGATGCGCACGGTCTATGGCGATCACGCCCGCTTCGAGCAGACCTATTTCTCGACTTACAAGGGCAAGTACTTCACCGGCGACGGCTGCCGGCGTGACGCCGACGGCTATTACTGGATCACCGGCCGCGTCGACGACGTCATCAACGTCTCCGGCCATCGCATGGGCACCGCGGAGGTCGAGAGCGCACTGGTCGCGCACGAGAAGGTTTCGGAGGCGGCGGTGGTCGGCTTCCCGCACGACATCAAGGGCCAGGGCATCTACGCCTATGTCACCCTGATGGCCGGCGTCCAGCCGACCGAGGATCTGCGCAAGGAGCTCGTCACCTGGGTGCGCAAGGAGATCGGCCCGATCGCTTCGCCCGACCAGATCCAGTTCGCGCCGGGCCTGCCCAAGACCCGCTCCGGCAAGATCATGCGCCGCATCCTGCGCAAGATCGCCGAGGACGAGCCCGGCAGCCTGGGCGACACCTCGACCCTGGCAGATCCCGCTGTCGTCGACGACCTCGTCAAGAACCGGCAGAACCGGAAGTCGGCGTAAGATCTTGCGCCCCGGACGCAGCGCAGCACGTAAGTGGTGCGCTGCTGAGCCGGGGCCCATGCAGCGGCAGAACGTGTGGCCCCGTGGGACCCGGCTCTCGCAACAGCGCCAAGGCGCTGCTGCGCGTCCGGGACACGAGAGCAACAGGCAGCTGCGCGGCCCTTCCAAAACAACAGCCGTTCACATCCTCACGCTCTTGTCAGGGCGCGCACCGGCGCAACCGGCATCTTTCCCGGGAAGTGTTGTTTTCAGATCATTTACTTTATTTCGAACATTTCCTTTGTTCCCGCTGCCGGCAGGCCCTCGGCGGCCGCGCGTGGAAACCATCCGGTTAACAGGCGCGGTTAAGAATGAGCGCTGACGAGGGCCTGGCGCGGCGACGATTGCCGGTTCTGCGTAATTTTTGGACGATCCATTTGGGGCAAGGGAAGCATCGATGTCGATGAGGATTGCGGTGGCGCTGGCCGCCACCATCGGGGTTGGGGTCTTGATGTCGACCGCGGCAGAGGCGCGGCCGGAGCTGGTGGGCGCACACCTCGCCGACTATTCGCCGGGCACCATCGTGGTCAGGACCAGCGAGCGGCGGCTCTATCTCATCCTCGATAACGGCCACGCCGTCCGCTATCCGGTCGGCGTCGGCAAGGCCGGCAAGCAATGGGCCGGCACGACGAAGATCGAGGGCAAGTATCTCAACCCGGCCTGGGCGCCGCCCGCCGAGGTGAAGCGCGACAAGCCTGATATCCCCGACGTCATTCCCGGCGGCTCGCCGCGCAACCCGATGGGCGTCGCGGCGATGACGCTGACCGGCGGCGAATACGCCATCCACGGCACCAACGTGCCGGGCTCGATCGGCGGCTTCGTCTCCTATGGCTGCATCCGCATGCTCAACGACGACATCACCGATCTCTACGGCCGCGTCTTCGTCGGCACGACGGTGGTCGTGACGCGCTGATCGCCTGAATCAGTCGAGATGAGAGCCGCGTGTTGCGACGCGGCTTTCTTGTCACCACAAGCGCCAGCCCCGCGCGCACCAGCCGTCGCGATGGCCGCCATTGTAGCTGCGCACATAACCGCCGGCGAGCATTGCCGCCGCAACGCTCGCGGTCTTCCGGGTGGCGACGTCGGCGAGAACGCGGCCGTATTTGTCGGGGCCGAGATTGGCGATCGTCACGCCCCCCTGGCTGAGCAGGTCGCGCAACGCGCGGGCAGCAGCTTCGGCCTTGTCCAGCTCCTCCTGGCAGGACGCCTTCAGTTCGGGCGCATCGATGCCGCGCAGCCGAACACGTGCGACGAGATCGCCGCCATTGTGCTGGTGCACGCGCGCCAGAAACGTGTCGCCGTCGACGGTGCGAATGACCTCGACCGGTTGACGAGCGCCCGCCGCGCCGGACTGCTGCAGGATGATTTCGGCATCGCGCGACCGTTCGTCATCCACATGCGGAATGGGCCAGATCGTTCCCTGGCGGAAGCCGAGCACGACGGCCGTCACAACGCCGACCACGAACATCCACGGCAACAGTCCGGAGAAGCGACGGCCGAACGGCGAGCCGCTGTATGAAGTCCGGTAGGGACGGCTGGGATCGAAGCGCGACATCCGCGCACGCTAGGGCTGAGTCGGCTGAACCGGCAAGATGGCGTATGAGGAGCGCGCGTAAAGCGGCGTCTCAAAAGTCCGAAGCGATGCCGTTGCGCTCCCAATCGCCGTAGCGGGTTGGCTCCGGACCCTTTGGCCCCTGCAACTCCTTCGGCGCGGCTTCATCATGCGCAGCCGCCGCAGCCTGCCGGCGCGCCTCGGCTTCGGCCAACGCCCGCTGGGCGGCCGGCGACAGCGGCTTGCGATCGGGAAGGGAGGGCTGGTCACTCATCTCGGCGGGTTCCTAACGCAGGATGACGGGAAGTGCGAGGTCCAATAACGCATTGCTGAAATGGTCATTGCGGGCTGCAATCGCGAGGGCCCATTCTTACATTTGGCATATTCGCGTGCCAGAGATCGAGCCTCTCGAGGCATGCGCCATTGCGGCGGAACTGCCGCTCGCTCAGAACCTTGCTTCCGCATGCCATCTCAACGTTTCGTCCCTCCATCCGAAGTGCCCGGTCTTGCGGCACGGCGGATTGCCGCCGACATCGTCGACGGCGTGCTGCACAAGCACCGCACGCTCGACGACCAGCTCGACGGCAGCGGCGCCCATCCCGGACTGAAGACGCTGGCCGACCGCGACCGCGCGCTGATGCGCCGCCTCGTCGCCACGGTGCTGCGCCGGCTCGGCACGCTCGGCCATGTGCTGTCCCGCCTGCTCGACAAGGGAATTCCCTCCGATGCGCCCCGTGCGCAGAGCGCGCTCCTGATCGGCGCGGCGCAGATCCTCTGGATGGACGTGCCGGATCACGCCGCGGTCGACCTCTCCGTTCGCCTCGTGCAATCCGACCGCCGCGCCGCGCGTTATGCCGGCCTCGTCAACGCCGTGCTGCGCCGCTGCGCGCGCGAGGGCAAGGGGCTGATCGAGGAGGTCGCGACACAATCGCTGGACCTGCCGCCATGGCTGTTTGCGCGCTGGAGCGCGCACTATGGCGAGGCGACCGCACGCGACATGGCGCTGTCGCTCGGCCACGAGCCCTCGCTCGATCTGACGGTGAAGTCCGATCCCGCGCAATGGGCGAGCCGCCTGCATGGCGAGACACTGCCGACGGGAACGGTGCGGATGCTGCTGCACGGCTCGGTGACCATGCTGCCCGGCTTCGCCGAAGGACAATGGTGGGTGCAGGACGCCGCTGCCGCCTTGCCCGCCCGGCTGTTCGGCGACGTCAAGGGCAAGTCCATTGCCGATCTCTGCGCCGCCCCCGGTGGCAAGACCGCGCAGCTGGCGCATGCCGGCGCGCGTGTCACGGCCATCGACCGCTCGCCCGCGCGAGTGGCGCGGTTGCGCGAAAACCTGGCGCGACTGTCGCTCCAGGCGGAGACTGTCGTTGCTGACGCCGTGGAATGGGCCGGTCCGGCCGAGGCCTTCGACGGTATTCTGATCGACGCGCCCTGTACCTCGACCGGCACGATCCGCCGCCATCCCGACGTGGCATGGCTGCGGCAGGAATCCGACATCGCCGCCCTGACGGCGCTGCAGCAGCGGCTGCTGCGAAAATCGGTGTCGCTGCTCAAGCCCGGCGGGACGCTGGTCTATTGCACCTGTTCGCTGGAACCCGAGGAAGGCGAACAGGCCGTGGTGGCGCTGCTCGCCGCCGAGCCTGCGCTTCGCCGTGTTCCGATCGACGCGTCGGAGGTCGCAGGTCTCGACGAAATCCTCAACCGGGACGGCGATCTTCGCACCTTGCCCTGCCATCTGCCGAACGCCGATCCCAAGCTCGGCGGCCTCGACGGATTTTTCGCGGCCCGGCTCGTTAAATCCTGATTTTGCACTGGATTTTGCCATCACGACGCTGATTCGCGCCGTTCAAGGTGGTGTCAGCCGTCCGATTTTGGGATTAATAAGGATTCGTCGTCCTCTCCCCCTTCAAGGCAAGGCGTGTCGGTCGCTCAACGCAGACATATCTCGACGCTGGTCATGAACCGCTTCGCGCGGAACATGCTCGCGCGCGCGAGCGGCGGTTCCGTTGCGCTGTCGCGGGTCTGGCCCGGCCGCACCGACCGGCTGATCATCGCACCGCACGACCTGCGCACCGCGGACGCGACCCGCGCCGCCGAAATCTATGCCGGCCGGTTCGTCTTCGCCGGCAAGATCGTCAATTGCCACGGCCGCTCGATCTTCGATCTCGAGCCGCCGTCGGAGGATTGGGAAGTTGCGCTGCTCGGCTTCGGCTGGTTGCGTCATTTGCGCGCCGCCGACACTGCGCTGACGCGAGCGAATGCGCGCGCGCTCATCGAGGATTGGATCGCCAACCCCGCCAACAAGCGCCGCCCCGTCGCGCGCCGCGCCGACGTGCTGGCCAGGCGCGTGATCTCGCTGCTGTCGCAGGCGCCGCTGGTGCTGGGCGAGACCGACAACAAGTTCTATCGCCGTTATCTGCGCGCCTTGGCCCGCGAGATCCGCTTCCTGCGCTACGCCATGGTCGACATTCCGGACGGGGTGCCGAAGCTCCAGGTGCTGATCGCACTGTGCTATGCGGCCCTGTGTCTCGCCAACCAGGCGCGTCACATCCGCAGCGCCTCGAAGAAGCTGTCGGACGAATTGCAGCGGCAGATCCTGCCCGACGGTGGACACATCTCCCGCAACCCAGGCGCGCTGATCGAACTCCTGATCGACCTGCTGCCACTGCGGCAGACCTTTGCCGCGCGCAACATCGCGCCGCCGCCGGCGCTGCTCAACGCGATCGATCGCATGATGCCGATGCTGCGCTTCTTCCGGCACGGCGACGGCAATTTCGCCCTGTTCAACGGCATGAGCGCGACCTCTTCGGACCTGCTCGCCACGCTGCTCGCCTATGACGACACCCACGGCGTGCCGATGGCGAACATGCCGCATACCGGCTTCCAGCGCCTCGATGCCGGCCAGACCACGCTGATCATCGACACCGGCCCGCCGCCACCGGCCGGCGTCAGCCACGACGCCCACGCCGGCTGCCTGTCGTTCGAACTGTCGTCCGGCATCAGCCGCATCGTCACCAATTGCGGCATGCCGACCACGGGCCGCGACAATTGGCGGCCGTTCGCACGCAGCACGGCGGCGCATTCGACGCTGACCTATCACGAGACCTCGTCATGCCAGTTCGTCGAGATGTCGGCGATGAAGCGGCTCCTGCACGGCGCGCCCATCACCAGCGGTCCCGTCGAGGTCGAGAGCTATCGCGAGATCGTGCAGAACGGCACGCTGCTCACGACATCGCATGACGGCTATCTCGCCAAGTTCGGGGCAATCCACCGTCGCGTGCTGATGATCGCCAATGACGGCGCACGCATCGACGGCGAGGACACGCTCTCGCCGCCGCAGGGCCGACGCTTCAAGGGCGCGGATGCCGATTTCGCGCTGCGCTTCCATCTGCATCCGGCGGTGAAGGCGAGCCGGCTCTCGGATGCCCGCGGCGTGATGCTGGTGCTGCCGAACCGCGACGTCTGGACCTTCGAGGCGCTCGACGACAAGGTCGACCTCGAGGACAGCGTGTTCCTGGCCGGCAATGACGGCCCGCGCCGCACCGCCCAGATCGTGATCCGTCAGGACGCGCGGCAGGCACCCTCGATCCGCTGGAGCTTTGTCCGCTCCACCGCCTCGCCGGCCGTCACCAATGCCCGCCGCAACGCTCGCCGTGAGCCGGAACTTCCGCTGTAGGCGCGCGAATTCAACGCATCTCGTCGTTGTGAAAACGGGCAAAAGCTGCTAACGAACACGCGCTCGCGCGACTGGCGACCTTGGATGGAGCACCATCGGGAAGCGCGGGACACATCCGCCGCGCGCCTGGGCATAGACACTCCTTAAGACAGAGGATCTTGCTCATGACTGACCATCCCCGCCGCGTCACCCGCGCTCTCCTTTCCGTCTCCGACAAGACCGGCCTGATCGAATTCGCAAAGGCGCTTGCCGCGCACGATGTCGAGCTGGTCTCGACCGGCGGCACCGCCAAGGCCATAGCCGCGGCCGGGCTCGAGGTGAAGGACGTGTCCGAGCTGACCGGCTTCCCCGAGATGATGGACGGCCGCGTCAAGACGCTGCATCCGAAGGTGCATGGCGGCCTGCTCGCGATCCGCGACAACAAGGAGCACGCGGAGGCGATGAAGGCCCACGGCATCGCGCCGATCGATCTCCTCGTCGTCAATCTCTATCCGTTCGAGGCGACCGTCGACAAAGGCGCGGGCTTCGAAGACTGCATCGAGAACATCGACATCGGCGGGCCCGCGATGATCCGCGCCGCCGCCAAGAACCATGACGACGTCGCCGTCGTGGTCGAGGCGCAGGACTACCAGGCCGTGCTCGACGAACTGGCCGCCAACAAGGGCGCGACCACGCTGAAGCTGCGCCGGCGCCTTGCCGCGAAGGCCTATGCCCGCACCGCGGCGTACGATGCCGCGATCTCGAACTGGTTCAACCGTCAGCTCGAGATCGACGCGCCCGACTTCCGCGCTTTCGGCGGCCGGCTGATCCAGTCGCTGCGCTATGGCGAGAATCCGCATCAGACCGCGGCGTTCTACGCCACGCCCGACAAGCGCCCGGGCGTCTCCACCGCACGGCAGCTCCAGGGCAAGGAGCTCTCCTACAACAACATCAACGACACCGATGCTGCCTATGAATGCATCGGCGAGTTCGACGCCAGGCGCACCGCGGCCTGCGTCATCGTCAAGCACGCCAATCCCTGCGGCGTCGCGGAAGGCTCCAGCCTCGTCGACGCTTATCGCAAGGCGCTGGCCTGCGATTCCACCTCGGCGTTCGGCGGCATCATTGCGATGAACCGCCCGCTCGATGCCGACACCGCCCGCGAGATCACCAAGATCTTCACCGAGGTCATCATCGCGCCCGACGCCAGCGAGGAGGCGATCGCCATCATCGGCGGCAAGAAGAACCTCCGCCTGTTGCTCGCCGGCAGCCTGCCCGATCCGCGCGCGCCGGGCCTGACCGCCAAGACGGTGGCCGGCGGCCTGCTCGTGCAGAGCCGCGACAACGCAGTGGTCGACGACATGACCTTCAAGGTCGTGACCAAGCGGGCGCCAACCGATGCCGAGATGCGCGATCTCAAGTTCGCGTTCCGCGTGGCCAAGCACGTCAAGTCCAACACCATCATCTACGCCAGGGATCTCGCCACCGTCGGCATCGGCGCGGGCCAGATGAGCCGGGTGGATTCAGCCCGCATTGCCGCGCGCAAGGCGCAGGATGCCGCAGCTGAGCTCAAGCTCGCCGAGCCGCTCACCAAGGGCTCGGTGGTGGCATCGGATGCGTTCTTCCCGTTCGCCGACGGTATGCTCGCCTGCATCGAGGCCGGCGCCACCGCCGTGGTGCAGCCCGGCGGCTCGATGCGCGACGACGAGGTGATCAAGGCCGCCGACGAGCACGGCATCGCCATGGTGTTCACGGGAACACGGCACTTCAGGCATTGAGCTTGCTGTCATTCCGGGGGGCGCGAAGCGCGAGCCCGGAATGACAGTGGGGATGCTACTTCCGCACCCGCATCAACAGCCCCAGTCCTGCAACGAAGAACACCACCAGCACGGCCATGCCGGCCTTCTGGCTTGCGGTCACGGCGGTGATCATGCCGATCAGGAGCGGGCCGATGAAGGATGTCACCTTCCCGGTCAATGCGAACAGGCCGAAATACTGCGCGATGCGATCCTTCGGTGCGAGGCGGATCAGCAGTGTGCGGGAGGCGGCCTGGAGCGGGCCGCCGGCTGCACCGATCAGGCAGCCCAGCACGAGATAGGCGCGCTCCGCCGCGCTCCAGAACAGGGGAGCGCCTGCTTGCGGCGGCTCGACCTTGACGAACAGGACACTGTCCTTGTCGACCAGGAGGATCGCGGCCACCGCCAGCAGCAGGACAAGCAGACTGCCGGCGATGACGCGCTTCGGCCCGAGACGATCGTCGAGCTTGCCGCCGAACCATGCGCCGAACGCGCCGGCGATCGCGAGCATGATGCCGAATGTGCCGATCTGGATCGTGTGCCAGCCGAACGTACCGGCGGCATAGATGCCGCCAAACGCGAACAGCGACACCAGACCATCGGTGTAGATCATGTTGGCGAGCAGGAATGCCGCAAGCGACTTCTGCCTGGGCAGGGCGTTGATCGATCGCTTCAGTTCGGACAGACCTTCGCGCAGCGCCTCGCGCAACCGGCGCTTCGCCGGATAATCCGGCGTGAACAGGAACATCGGCGTCACAAAGATGATGAACCAGAGCGCGGTCAATGGCCCGGCAGCACGGTCGCCCTGATGGGTCGCGGGATCGAGCCCGAACAACGGCGTGAAGCCGAGCAACGTGCGACCGGTCTCGGGATTTGCGGCGAGAAAGCCGAGCACGATGATCAGGCTGACGATGCCGCCGACGTAGCCGATAGCCCAGCCGGTGCCGGAGAGCCGGCCGATGCGCTCCGGCGGCACCAGGGTCGGCATCATCGCATTGTTGAAGACGGTGGCGAACTCCGCACCCACGCTGGCGAGCGCGACGGCGGTGAGCAGCGACGGAATGATGGCGTAATCGCCGGGTTTGCCGATCCACAGCGTGCAGGACGCCAGGACCAGCACCGCGCCGAAACCTGCGATCCATGGTTTCCTGCGGCCCGATGCATCCGCGATGGCCCCCAGCACCGGCGACAGCAGCGCGATCGCAAGGCCCGCGGCGGCCATTGCAAAACCCCACAGCGACTGCCCGGTGGCGGGATTTGGCGCAACGCTGGTCGCGAAATAGGGGGCGAACACGAAGGTCGTGATCAGCGTGAAATAGGGCTGCACGGCCCAATCGAACAAGATCCAGCTGACGACGGCGGCGCGCGGTGGATAGGTCCGCTGCGCGCCGGCCATCCGCACATCGGGGGCAATCGTCGTCATCCGGCAGTCCTCATCACGAACAGTTTTGTCCCTCTTGGAGCAAACCGTATAGCATTGCAGCGAGGTGTGTGAACTGGCCCAAGGCCGCGGCAGACGTTTTGATGATGTCATCATATTCGACACGACGGACATTCTTCGCCTTCATAGCCACTTTGGCGTTCAGTCTCGCGCCTGCGACCGCGCAGGATGCGCGGCGGGGCTACGTGCCGCCCGCGCGCGACGCGGTGCGCGCTGTCGTCGCCGAGCACGGCATGGTGGTGGCGCAGGAGAGGTTGTCTGCGCAGGTCGGCGCCGACATCCTGCGGCGCGGCGGCAATGCGGTCGACGCTGCGGTCGCGACCGGCTTTGCGATGGCCGTCACCTACCCACGCGCCGGCAATATCGGCGGCGGCGGCTTCATGGTGATCCATTCCGCCGATCGCAACGAAGACATCACGATCGACTATCGCGAGACCGCGCCGGCTGCGACGACGCCACAGATCTTCCTCGGCGCAGACGGCAAGCCTGACACGACGAAGTCACGGGATTCCGCGCTCGGCATCGGCGTTCCCGGCACGGTCGCGGGCCTCGCGCTGGCATTGGACAAATACGGCTCCGGCCGGTTCACGCTGGCGCAGCTGCTCGCGCCCGCCATCGCGCTCGCACGCGATGGCTTCATCGTCAGCGACGACATCGCCGATACGCTGCCGAGCTGGCACCCGCGGCTGGCACGCTGGCCTTCCTCGGCCAGGATCTTCTCGCGGCCTGACGGCACGCCGCTGGGCGAAGGCGACCGGCTGCTGCAGGGCGATCTCGCCGAAACGCTGTCGGCCGTCGCCGCACTGGGACCGCGCGGCTTCTACGAGGGGCCGGTCGCCGAGAAACTCGCCAAGGCCGTGACCGACGCCGGCGGCATCATGACGCCGGCCGACCTCAAGGCCTATCAGCCGGTCATCCGCGCGCCGGTACGCGGCACCTATCGCGGCTACGACATCGTGTCGATGCCGCTGCCTTCGTCCGGTGGGGTGGTGCTGCTGGAGACGCTCAATATCCTCGAAGGCTTTCAGCTTGCCGATCTGAAGCAGGGATCGGCGGCATCGCTGCATCTGCTGATCGAAGCCATGAAGCGTGCCTATGCCGATCGCGCGCGCTATCTCGGCGATCCCGCCTTCGTCAACGCACCGATCGAGACGCTGATCGCGAAGGACTACGCCGCCAAGCTGCGCGCGGGCATTTCTGCCGAACGCGCCACGCCGTCGAAGGAGCTCGTGTCCGCTTCTGCCGCGCCGCGTGAGGGCAGCAACACGACGCATTTTTCCGTCGTCGACGGTCGCGGCAACGCCGTCAGCAACACTTATACGCTGAACTTCAGCTATGGCGTCGGCCTCGTCGCCGACGGCACCGGCGTGCTGCTCAACAACGAGCTCGACGATTTCACCGCGGCAGTCGGCGCTTCCAATGCCTATGGCCTCGTCGGCTTCGAGGCAAACCTGCCTGGGCCCGGCAAGCGGCCGCTCTCGTCGATGTCGCCGACCATCGTGCTGAAGGACGGCAAGCCGGTGCTGGTGACGGGTTCGCCCGGCGGCAGCCGCATCATCTCGACCGTGCTCCAGGTGATCGTGAACGTTCTCGACTACAAGATGGATGTTGCGGCCGCCGTCGCAACACCGCGGCTGCATCACCAATGGCTACCGGATGAGGTGCGCGTCGAGCGCGGCTTTCCCGACGACGTGCTGCTCGCGCTGAAGGCCATGGGCCACCTCGTCGTCGAGCCGATGGGGCAGACATCGGCGAATTCGATTCTGGTGACGCCGAAGGGATTGCTTGGCGCGGCCGATCTGCGGACGCGCGGCGCGGAAGCGGCGGCACAGTAGCCCGCTCTCCCTGCATGGCACGGCAGCGCGCAGCGGCTTGCACAGGCCGGCGTGCGTGCTACCACCGGCCCGGCCAAAAGCAATTGCCGGGGAAACGCGCATGACCACCGCCGATCCGAACCAGCGCATCGAACGCGCGGAGATCGAGGACACCAGCCTGCTCGCCTTCTATCGCGACATGAACACGCCCGAGCGGCGGACGTTCTGGGCCTGCGCTGCGGGCTGGGCGCTCGACGGCATGGACTTCATGATCTACCCGCTGGTGATCGGCACCATCATCGCCCTGTGGAAGGTCGATGCGGCCTCGGCCGGCCTTGCCGGCACGGTGACGCTGCTCGCCTCTGCCATCGGCGGCTGGCTCGGCGGCTATCTCTCCGATCATATCGGGCGTGTCAGGACGCTCCAGATCACCATCATCTGGTTCTCGTTCTTCTCTCTGGTCTGCGCCGTCGTGCAGAATTTCGATCAGCTCCTGATCGCACGTGCCGTGCTCGGTCTCGGCTTCGGCGGCGAATGGGCGGCGGGCGCCGTGCTGATGGGTGAGGCGATCCGGCCGCAATATCGTGGGCGCGCGGTGGGCTCGGTCCAGTCGGGCTGGGCGGTCGGCTGGGGCCTGGCCGTGCTGTCGCAGGCGATCCTGTTCTCGCTTCTGCCGGCGGAGACGGCTTGGCGCTGGATGTTCGTGATCGGTGCGCTGCCGGCACTTCTGGTGTTCTACATCCGCCGCTCTGTCACCGAACCGGCGATCGCAGTCGAGGCACGCGCCAGGCACGCGGAAACGGGCAGTCATCCGAAGCTCTGGGAGATCTTCACCTTCCCGATCGTGAAGACCACGGTGCTTGCGTCGCTGATGGCGACGGGCTGCCAGGGCGGCTACTACGCCGTCACCTTCTGGGTGCCGCAATTCCTGACCAAGGAGCGGCACCTGTCGATCGTCGGATCGACCGGCTATCTCGCGACGCTGATCATCGGCTCCTTCATCGGCTATCTCGTGGGCGCGTGGCTCGCCGACCGGATCGGGCGGCGCAATCTGTTCCTGATCTTCTCGCTCGGAGCCATGGCGGTGGTGCTTCTGTACACACAGCTGCCGCTGACCAACGAGATCCTCTGGATACTCGGTTTCCCGCTCGGCTTCTTCGCCTCGGGCTATTTCTCCGGGATCGGCGCGTTCCTGACCGAGCTCTATCCGACGCGGCTGCGCGGCTCGGGCCAGGGCTTCTGCTACAATTTCGGCCGCGGCATCGGCGCGCTGTTTCCATTCCTGGTCGGCGCGCTGTCGGCGACGACGTCGCTCGGCAATGCGATCGCGATCTTCGCTGTGGCGGCTTACGCAGTGTTCTTCATCGCTGCCTTCGCGCTGCCGGAGACACGCGGGCGCGTGCTGTACGCGGATTAGTAACCACTGTCATCCCGGGGCGGCTCGAAGAGCCGAACCCGGGATCTCGCGTCACAATCTCGAGATTCCGGGTTCGCCCTTCGGGCGCCCCGGAATGACGGTGAAGAAACTACCGCCCGACCTGATACGGCCCGCCCTTTTCCAGCGCGCGCGCATAGGCCGGCCGCGCGTGGATGCGCTCCAGGAACGCCATCGCCCTGGGATGGCCCTGCTCGAGCCCGCCGCGCGCCTGGGCAGCTTCCAGCGGAAAGCTCATTTGGATGTCGGCCGCGGTGAACTCGCTGCCGGCGAACCACGCGCTCTTGGCAAGCTCGCCTTCCCAATAGTCCATGTGCTGCTTGAGCTGCGGATTGACCAGCGCGGTCAGCGCCTGGTTGCAGACCTTGCGCACCAGCGGGCGCAGCAGTGCCGGCGCGCGCTTGGGCATCAGCGTGAACAGCAGCTTGAGCAGCAGCGGCTGCATCGCGGATCCTTCCGCATAATGCAGCCAATAGGTGTACCGCAGCCGCTCCGGCGTGTTCGGCGGCGGGATCAGCCGGCCGTCGCCGTAGGTCGCGATGAGATATTCGATGATCGCGCCCGACTCGGCGATGGTGTTGCCGTTGTCGGTGATGACCGGCGACTTGCCGAGCGGATGGATGGCGCGCAGCTCCTTCGGCGCGTGCATATCCGGCTGGCGCTGATAGCGCACGATCTCGTAGGGCACGCCCAACTCCTCGAGCAGCCACAGCACGCGCTGCGAGCGGGAATTGTTGAGGTGGTGAACGGTCAGCATCGCGGGGTCCTCAGGGCTAGGCGTGGTCGATCGGCCGAGCGTTCGTGCCAGCCCGGGAACACATTGTCGAGGCGGCGGTGCGGATATTTTCACCCGGGTATATTGACGTGAGTAATTTACCCGGGTATTAAGCTGCCAACACGATCAATATGGCAATGATTCCAATGCAAGGGACTTACACAGCATTCGTCGGCCAGCGCCGGCTGGCCTCCGGCACGGCCGGCGAGGTCGCGCTCGCCGTCAAGCGGGCAACGCAGCCGATAGACCAGCCGATCATCATCTTCGACGACGGGACCGGGCGGTCGATCGACTTCGACCTGCGCGGCGAGGATCGCGAGGTGCTGGCGCGGCTGGAGAAGCTGGCACCGCCGCCGGCCGGGACGGCCGAGGCACCCGCAGAGCCGCGCGGCCGCGGCCGGCCCAAGCTCGGCGTGGTCGCGCGCGAGGTGACGCTGCTGCCGCGGCACTGGGAGTGGCTCAACGCCCAGGCCGGCGGCGCCTCGGTCGCGTTGCGCAAGCTCGTCGACGAGGCGAGGCGCGCCAGCGGCGCCAAGGACCGCGAGCGCCAGGCCCGCGATGCGGCCTATCACTTCATGTCGACCATGGCCGGCGATCTGCCGCAGTTCGAGGAGGCCTCGCGCGCGCTGTTCGCGGATGACCGGCGGCGCTTCACCGGACTGATCGCCGACTGGCCGGCTGATATCCGCGACCACATCGTCAAGCTCGCCTACAGCGACCGCGCTTAAAGCGCGGCGCTCTTCACAATCCCATCGACGGCCGGGCCGCGCATTGCGCGGCAACGGCTTCGCACGCCCTGATGAAAGGCCGATCCATGTCCGCTCCAAAGCCGCTCTGGACCACATTCCTCCGCTTCCTCGCACCCTTGATGCTGAGCAACGCGCTGCAATCGCTGTTCGGCACCATCAGCAATGTCTATCTCGGCCAGATGATCGGCGTCGATGCGCTCGCCGCGGTCTCGGTGTTCTTCCCGGTGATGTTCTTCCTGTTCGCCTTCGTCATGGGGCTGAGCACCGGCGCCACCGTGTTGATCGGCCAGGCCTTCGGCGCGGGCGAGCACGGCCGGATCAAGATCATTGCGGGCACGACACTCGCAGTCGGCCTGCTGCTGTCGATTTCGGTTGCACTGATTGGCGGGCTCTTCAGCCGTCAATTGATGATGGCGCTCGCCACGCC
Source organism: Bradyrhizobium sp. I71 (assembly GCF_022354745.1). NCBI lineage: Bacteria > Pseudomonadati > Pseudomonadota > Alphaproteobacteria > Hyphomicrobiales > Nitrobacteraceae > Bradyrhizobium > Bradyrhizobium sp. I71. The sequence goes on along the minus strand of NZ_CP059398.1, from coordinate 3,521,625 downwards.
CGCGGACATTCTCGATGAGGCCAGCGCCTATGCGAGAATCATGCTGCTGACGATGCCGCTCGGCTTCGTCTTCCTGCTGATGACCGCAATGATCCGCGGCGTCGGCGACGCGCTGACGCCGCTGCTGGCGCTGGCGTTGTCGACTGCGACCGGCCTGATCCTGACGCCATTGCTGATCCGCGGCGCGTCCGGATTGCCGGCGGCGGGCATCACCAGTCCGGCATGGGCATCTGCGATCGCCAATGCGACGACGCTGATCGTGCTCGCGGCCTATCTGCTGCGGAAGAAGCACGCGCTCGCGCCGGACGCTGTGTTGCTGGGTCACCTGCGGCTGAACGGCGCCGTGCTCGGGAAGGTCCTCGGCATCGGGCTGCCGAGCGCCATCGGCATGGTGGCGATGGCGATCGCCGAGCTGGTGCTGCTCGGCCTCGTCAACGGCTACGGGTCGGAGGCCACGGCCGCCTACGGCGCGGTCAACCAGGTGATGGGCTACACGCAGTTCACGGCGATGTCGATTTCGATCGCGGTCTCGATCCTCGGCGCCCAGGCCGTCGGCGGCGGCGACAGGACGCGGCTCGACGGCATCGTCCGCACCGGTCTCCTGTTCAACATCGTGCTGACCGGCGGGCTGGTGGCGCTGATCTATCTCGCGCCGCGCGCGGTGCTCGGCATCTTCATCACCGATGGCGCCGTGCTCGATCTTGCGAAAGGGCTGCTGTACATCGCCTTGTGGAGCTCGGTGCCGTTCGGCCTCGCCACGGTGTTTTCAGGCGCGATGCGTGCGGCCGGTGTCGCGTTCACACCGATGCTGCTGTCGATCTTCGCGATTGTCGCGATCGAACTGCCGGCCGCGGTGATCCTGAGCCGCACGATCGGCCTTGCGGGCGTCTGGGCGGCCTATCCGATCGTGTTCTGCGCCATGTTCATCTTGCAGATGGGCCATTACCTCCTGGTGTGGCGCAGGCAGGCGATCCAGCGGCTGATCTGACGGGACCTTAAGTATTATGATCGTCATTAAACGGTGGACCTGTGGCGCGGCCTGCGCCACAATGACGAAAAGCGACGTCAGGGAGCATGATTTTGACCCGTACCGCCCCGCAATTCCTGTTCGACTTCGGCAGCCCCAACGCCTATCTCAGCCATCTGGCGATTCCGGCAATCGAGCAGCGGATCGGCGTCAAGTTCGAATATGTGCCGATCCTGCTCGGCGGCATCTTCAAGTCGACCAACAACAAGTCGCCGGCGGAGACCCTGGCCGGCATCAAGAACAAGCGCGAATTCCAGGCGGTCGAGACCGAGCGCTTCATCAAGCGCTTCCATGTCCAGCCCTATGTCTGGAATCCGCATTTCCCCGTCAACACGCTGAACCTGATGCGCGCGGCAATCGCGGCGCAGCTCGAGGGCGTGTTCGAGAAATATGTCGAGGCCGCCTTCCACCACATGTGGCGCGAGCCGAAGAAGATGGACGATCCTGAAATCGCGGCGAAGGCGCTGGCGTCCTCCGGCCTCGACGCGCAAAGGCTGTTCGCCCGCGCTGGGGAACCCGAGGTCAAGGGCAAACTGATCAAGAACACCGAGGAGGCGGTCGCCCGCGGCGCCTTCGGTTCGCCGACCTTCTTCGTCGGCAACGAGATGTTCTTCGGCAAGGAACAGCTGCGCGAGGTCGAGGAGATGGTGCTGGAAGGGGGCGAATAGGGAAAGGCGAAGAGCGAGTCGTGAAATTGTGACTCGTCATTTGCGGCCTCTCACCCTATTCGCTATTCCCTACTCGCCATTCGCCTCGTTCAACGGAGTTCTGCAATGCGTATTCTCGTGGTCGGCGCCGGCGCCATTGGCGGCTATTTCGGTGGCAGGCTGTTGCAGGCCGGCCGCGACGTCACCTTCCTGGTCCGGCCACGGCGCGCCAGCGAGCTCGCGAGCGCCGGCCTCATCATCAAGAGCCCGAATGGCGACGTGACCTTGAGAAATCCGCCGACCGTGCAGGCGGACGCGCTCAAGGACAAGTTCGACGTCGTGCTCCTGAGCTGCAAGGCGTTCGACCTCGACGACGCCATCAAGTCGTTTGCCGCGGCGGTCGGTCCGAACACCGCGATCATTCCGATGCTCAACGGCATGAAGCATCTCGACACGCTGGATGCCCGGTTCGGCAAGGAGCGGGTGCTCGGCGGCCTCTGCGCCATCGCCGCGACCTTGAACGAGAAGCGCGAGGTGGTGCAGCTCCAGCCGATGCAGTCGATCAATTACGGCGAGCGCGACGGCAAAATGTCGGACCGGGTGAAGGCGATCGACGAAGCCTTCAAGAGCGGCATCACTGGCGCCACCGCCAGCCAGAACATCATGCAGGACATGTGGGAGAAGTGGGTGTTCCTCTCCTCGCTCGCGGCATCCACCAGCCTGATGCGCGCCTCGGTCGGTGACATCCTGGCGGCTCCGGGCGGCCGGGACTTCCTGCTCGGCATGCTGGACGAGACCAGCGCGATCGCCGCCGCGTCCGGCTATCCGCCGGGCGGGCCATTCTTCGAGCGGGTGAAGGGCAACCTCACCGCCGAGGGCTCGCCGATGACCGCCTCGATGTTCCGCGACATCAAGGCTGGCTTGCCGGTCGAGGCCGATCACGTCATCGGCGACCTCATCGCGCGCGCCGACGCCGCCAAGGTGCCGGTGCCGAAGCTGCGCATCGCGTACACGCATCTGAAGGCGTATGAGAAGCAGCGGGCGGGGTAGGCGCTTCGTACACACCGTCGTCCCGGACAAGCGAACGAAGTGAGCGCTGATCCGAGACGACGCGGAGTTTGCGGTAACAGATCAGCGCTATTTCAGATGCGCGAGATAGTGCGAGACGGCCGTGATCTCCTCGTCACTCATGTGATAGGCGACATCGGCCATCGCGGCGACGCCGCCGCCGACGCGCTGGCCGGCCTTGTAGTCATGCAACGCCTTGACGAGATATTCCTCGCGTTGCCCCGCGAGCCGCGCGACCGCCTTGGTGCCGGCATAGCTGTCCGTGTGGCACGAAGCGCAGCGGCGGCCGGCGGCAACCTGCGCGCCCTTCCTCGACAGGTCCGGATCTCCGTCCTCGGCTCCCTTCGGCGGCGCGAGCTGTGAAAAATAGGCGCCGAGATTGCGGATGTCCTCGTTGGTGATCTCCTCGACGATCGGCTGCATCTGCTCGTTCTTGCGCGAGCCGGCGCGGAAGAACACCAGCTGCCATTGCAGGAATTGATCGGGCTGGCCGGCGAGCGAGGGGATGTTCTCGGTCTGCGAGACGCCGTTCTCGCCGTGGCAGCCGGCACAGACCTGCGCCTTGGCCTTGCCGGCGGCGACGTCGGCGGCACGCGTGGCCGGCGCAATCAGAAGCGTGGCTGCCAGAACTCCCGACCAAACTGCTCGCATGAATGATGTCTCCGACTGTCATTGCCGGGCCTTCCCGGCAATCCATCCCATTCTTGAAGGGCTTCCCGCTTGATGGATGCCCGGATCAAGTCCGGGCATGACGAACGCGTTCCGCTGTGTGCTTGCTGTGTCAAACAAAAGGCTGCGGCGCCTTCCGGCCGCCGCAGCCTCGTGTCGTGCGCGCGCTACTTCTTGCTGTAGCTGATGCGGTAGATCGCGCCGGCCCAATCGTCGGCGACGAGGATCGACCCGTCCTTGGCGAGGATGATGTCGTTGGGACGTCCGAGATAGCCCTGGTCGCCCTCGAGCCAGCCGGAGGCGAAGATCTCCCGCTTGGGATTCTTGCCGTCCGGCCCGACGATCACGCGCACGATGCGCGCGCCCTGGTACTTGTGGCGATTCCAGGAGCCATGCTCGGCGATCAGGATGTTGTTCTTGTACTCGGCGGGGAATTGGTCGCCGGTATAGAACTTCATGCCGAGAGGAGCGACATGGGCGCCGAGATTCAGCACGGGCGGTGTGAACTCGGAGCATTTGTGGCCCATCGCGAACTTGTCGTCAGGCAGATTGCCCTGATGGCAATAGGGATAGCCGAAATGCTCGCCGATCCTGTTGATCATGTTCAGCTTGTCACTGGGCAGATCGTCGCTGATCCAGTCGCGGGCATTCTCGGTGAACCAGAGCTTGCCGGTGCGCGGATCGACGTCGCCGCCGACCGAGTTGCGAACGCCGAGCGCCCAGATTTCGGCGTTGCCGGTCTTGGGATCGACGCGGCGGATCTGCGAGACGCTGGTCGGCGGGATGCCGATATTGAAGGGCGGTCCGAACGGCAGGAAGAACCAGCCTTCCTTGTCGACCGCAATGTATTTCCAGCCATGCGCGGCATAGGACGGCATGTCGTCATAGACGACCTTGCCCTGGCCGAGATTGTCGAGATTGGCTTCGGCGTTGTCGTAGCGGATCAGCTTGTCGACGGCGATGACGTAGAGCGCGCCGTCCCTGAAGGCGAGACCGGTGGGCATGTTCAGGCCCTTGAGGACGGTTTTGACCTCCTTCTTTCCGTTGTTGTCCTTGATGGCATAGACGTTGCCGAGGCCGAACGAGCCGACGAACAGCGTGCCCTTGTCACCCCAGGCCATCTGCCGCGCGGCCAGCACACCCGAGGCGTAGACCTCGATCTTGAAGCCCGGCGGCAGCTTGATCTTCTTGACGACGTTGGCGAGCTCGGCGTCGGAGGCGCCGGTCGGCGGGCCCGAGGGCGGCGCAAGGCCCTTCTGCGCCTCGGTCTCGTCGCCGAGGAACCAGTCGTCCGGCGGATGGGTCCAGAACTCCTTGGTGCCGGATTCGTATTTCTTCAGCGGCTTGCTCTTGTCCTGCTGTTGCGCATTGCCGGCGCTGGTCCCCGCAAGAAGGGCAAACGCTGCAAGCGCCAGAACGGACTGAAAGACGGATCGATGGAATTTCATCGCGTCACTCCCCTAAGGCAGCCGTCAGGGCTGCGCGTTATTTTGGTTTTGCCAGTCGAGAGACGAAGTCTTGGGTCCGTCAGAACGACAGACCCAAAAAGGTTAGCACATCTGCGAACGGTGAGAAGCGCGCCGCCTGCACCGCGTTCGCGCTCCGAAAAAATTGAGACGGAATGTCAATGAGGGGGCGAACGCAGCGACGACAACGCTCTCGCTGCAGCGCGGAATCAAGATGGCGCGCGGATCGTCTGCGCGCAGCACGAGGGGTGCTCGTGCAAAAACGCGAAAACAACCCCATGCACAGTAGAACGGCTGAGATCGGCGCGCTCCCGGCGACGCCGGCCAGACATCTGAAGCGTCGAGCAAAATGGCGATCGCGGCGCTTACGAGGCGACGGGGTAGGGGCCGTCGTCGAACACCGTGTCATGATAGCCCTTCGACCCGATCTCGCGGGCCAGCGTGCTGCGAAAATCGCGGTCGCCTTGCAGGCTGCGCAGCACATGCGCGAAGTCGAATTCGGGCCGCCAGCCCAGCTCGCGCCGCGCGCGGTCGTTGACATAGACGCGGTCGATCGCGGGGAAGAGCCGCCAGCCGCGCGCCGCGTAGAGCTGCGCGCATTCCGGATAGAGCTCGCGCACCATGCCCGCCGCATCGCGCGCGAGCGCGGCGAGATGACGCTGCTCGAACGGGCTGGTGGCCGAGACGATGTAGCGGGCGAAGCCGATCCTCGGCGCGCGTTCGGCGGCGAGCAGATGCGCGCTCACGGCGTCCGCGATATCCAGCCGGCGATAGAGCAGCTCGTTGGCCTGCGCGTTCTCGAGCGCGTAGGCCGACCGCACCGAGGGATCGTCGTCGTCCTCGGGGAAGAAGCGCGAGGTCCGCAAGACCACCACCGGCACACCGCGCTCGCGAAAGAACAGCTCGCAGAGGCTCTCCGCCATCAGCTTGGTGGTGCCGTAGATGTTCTTCGGGATGGACGGCAGATCCTCGGTGACCCACACCGCGGCCTGTCCCGCCTCGGGGCGGAGCTGCGAGCCGAACGCGCTGGTGGTGCTGGTGAAGACGAAGCTCCTCACACCCGCCGCCGCAGCCGCCTCGAGCAGATTGAGCGTGCCCGTGACATTGGTGTCGACGAAGTCCTGCTTGGAGTGGGTCGCCACATGCGGCTTGTGCAGCGTCGCGGTGTGGATGACGGCGGTGACGCCGTCCATCTGCTCCCGCACGAACGCGGGATCGACGATCGAGCCGACGGCGTCGGTGAAGGGCGAGGGCTTCAGATCGATCCCGCGCACGGATGACCCGTGGCCACGGAGCGTGCGGAGAATGGCTTCGCCGAGGTGGCCGGCACTGCCGGTGATCAGAATTGTCATGTGAGTCCCAAAAATACAGCCGTCAGCGGCGTGGAAACCACGGCCCGACCCGGTTCGGCTGGATGCTCTGGGAGAAATTGGAGCGGGCGAAGGGGCTCGAACCCTCGACCCCGACCTTGGCAAGGTCGTGCTCTACCACTGAGCTACACCCGCATCCTGTGTCGGTCGCGTGACGCGCCGGCAACGGCTGTCGTATGCCAAAAGCGGGAGGGGAATGCAACAGCTACCGGCGGCATAGATTCGCAATCGGGGGCCCCATTTGGGCCCTGAAAGCGACCGAACCACCCGAAAAGGCCCCGGAACCGGCGAATCGGGTCGCCTGGATTGAAATTCGGCCACCCCGGCCCAATTTAGGTGCCGACCACAAGCATATGATGTGGCGGCGTGCTAAAGAGCCGTCATTCCAGACATGACGAGGGAATCCCGTGACGATCATCGACCAGGGTAACGGAGCGGCAGGCCCGGCTGCGGCCGACCTGATCAAGGACACCACCACCCAGACCTTCGTGAAGGACGTCATCGAGGAATCGAAGCGCCAGCCGGTGCTGATCGATTTCTGGGCGGAGTGGTGCGGCCCCTGCAAGCAGCTCACCCCCGTGCTGGAAAAGGCTGTGAAGGCGGCCAAGGGCAAGGTCAAGCTGGTCAAGATGAACATCGACCAGCATCCGGCGATCCCGGGCCAGATGGGCATCCAGTCGATCCCGGCCGTGATCGCTTTCGTCAACGGCCAGCCGGCGGACGGCTTCATGGGCGCGGTGCCGGAGAGCCAGGTCAATGCCTTCATCGAGCGGCTGACCAAGGGCGTCACCGCGCCGGGCGAGGTCAACGTCGCCGAGATCGTGCAGGAGGCCGATGCGGTGCTCGCCGAGGGCGACACGGCGGCGGCGGCGCAGATCTATGCCGAGGCGCTCCAGCATGATTCGACCAATATCGCGGCACTTGCGGGCCTCGCGAAGTGCTACGCCGTCTCCGGCGCGATGGAGCAGGCCAAGCAGACGCTGGCCATGGTGCCCGAATCCAAGCGCAACGACCCGGCCGTGAAGGCCGTGCAGACCGCGATCGATCTCGCCGAGCAGGCAAAATCGCTTGGACCGGTCGCCGAGCTGGAACAGAAAGTCGCCGCAAACCCGCTCGATCATCAGGCCCGATTCGACCTCGCCACCGCGCTCAACGCACAAGGCAACCGCGCCGCCGCGACCGAGCAGCTGCTCGAGATCATCAAGCGCGACCGCAAGTGGAACGACGACGGCGCCCGCAAGCAGCTGGTGCAGTTCTTCGAGGCCTGGGGCAGCACGGATGATGCAACCGTCGAGGGACGCAAGCGTTTGTCGACGATCCTGTTTTCGTAAGGGCGCGCTGGCGACGCCAGGGGGACCGGGCAGATGCCGATCAACATCGAATATCGCGGGCCCGCCGACCTCCCGGAGATCATTCCGGTGTTTCCGCTGCCGGGCGCGCTGCTGCTGCCCCGCGGCCAGATGCCGCTCAACATCTTCGAGCCGCGCTACCTCGCGATGGTCGACGATTCCTTCCGTGACGGGCATCGCCTGATCGGCATGATCCAGCCTGACGTGGCGCATTCGCCGAAGAATTCCGACAAGCCGGCGCTGTTCCGCGTCGGCTGCGTCGGCCGGATCACCCAGCTCGCCGAATCCGGCGACGGCCGCTACATCCTCGAACTCACCGGCGTCGCGCGCTTCAAGGTTGTCGAGGAGCTCGAAGTGCTGACCGCCTACCGGCAGTGCAAGGTGGACTTCTTCGCTTTCGTCGACGACTTCACCGCGCGCATGGGCGAGGAGGAGGTCGATCGCGAGGCGCTGCTGACGGTGCTGGCCGACTTCCTGAAGGCCAACAATCTCAAGGTCGACTGGGAGGGCGTCGAGAGCGCGCCCAACGAGGCGCTCGTCAACGCGCTGGCGATGATGTCGCCCTACGGCCCGGCGGAGAAGCAGGCGATGCTCGAAGCGCCCGACCTGAAGACCCGCGCCGAGATCCTGATCGCAGTCACCGAGATGGATCTCGCCAAGAGGCGCACCAGCGGCGATCCGCCTCTGCAGTGAGACTGTAGGCACTACAAGCTCCGTCATGCCCGGGCTTGACCCGGGCATCCACGTCTTTGCCACACAGAAGAACGTGGATGGCCGGGACAAGCCCGGCCATGACGAGGAAGGAATGTGGCCTTCGAAATTTTTATGAATGATGCCGGATGCGCTTGCGCCCGGTGAACATCGCGCGGACCAGGTTCTCGCGCTGGAGAATCCCCATCACCAGCACGCCCAACACGTGCAGCACGACCAGAACGATGACCGCGTCCGATGAATAATGGTGGGTGTCTTCGACCCACCACACGCCGAAGAAGGTGACGGTGACCGACATCGCGCCGGTGATCGTCGAGACGGCGAGCGAAGCCAGCAGCGCGACCAGCATCAAGCTGCCGGCGGGATTGAGCCCGATATAGCGGCCGGTCATGCCGCGCCGCAGATTCCACAGATAGTTCGGCGCGGCGCGCAGCCTGACGCCGAGCATCCGGAAGCGCGAATAGCGGCTTCCCATGAAGCCCCAGAGCAGGCGGAAGGCGAGCAGGCCGATGACCGCATAGCCGACGATGCGGTGAACGCCGTCATGCACGGTCGGCGTGAACCACGCGATCGCAACCGAAATCGCGAGAACCCAGTGCCAGAGGCGCAGCGGGAGGTCCCAGACCGCGACCGTCCGCGAGACATGTCGATTCGCGGGTGTCCTGTCGGACCCCCCGCGCTCTTCGGGCACTGCTTTCATCAAGCCCAATGCGCTTCGCGGCTCACGCGCGCAATCTACTTGGCGATCGTGTGCTTGAGGCTGAGATCCTCGGGGCTGTAGAACAGCTCGTACAGCTTGCCTTCCTTGACGCCGTAAACCTCGTAGCACGAGCCCTCGACCTTGGAGCGGCGCACCTCGTAGCCCGCCGCCTTGGCCTTGGCTTCGGCTTCGCTGGCCGGCTTCCACGACGCCTTGTCGAGCTTGGTGCAGTCCTTGAAGCCGTCGGCCATTGCCGCCGATCCCATGCCAATCCCGATCGTCAGTGCAATGGCAACAACACGAATGACCTTCACGAACGTCTCCTCCTCTCGTGTGCGCACCGCAGTGCCGCGGGGCGCACCGAAGGAAGCAAAGGAGGTGATGAAGTCAATCGGGTACGGGCCTGGTTCGCTTTAGATAAGTTCTAACATGAGCGAAAACGTGAGCGCGCCCGGTGCGCAACCCGGATTCGCCCCACCGCTGCCGCCTTACCCCTCGCAGGCCGGATGCGCAGCGCGAAAGCATGATCCGGAAAAGTGCGCAACGGTTTTCCGAAAAGATCATGCTTAAAACAACAACCTAAAGCGCGATGACGATTCATCCTCATCGCATCGCGCTTTAGTAGCCGGCGACCGCGAGCGCGACCACTGCCCCCATGCCGACCCAGCCGAAATGGCGGCCGCGCATGGCGAAGGCGTTGGCGAGGGCCGCAGCGCCGAACACGATTGCGAGCGTGGCAACGATCCAGTGCCTGGCAAGGCTCGACTCCAGCCGGGGCGCAACCAGCAGCAGCACGCCGCCGCCGACCCACGCCACCGTGCCGGCCTGCCATACCAGTCGGATCAGCGTGCGCAGGCGCGCCGGCTCGATGCTGGCGCGGGCGAAGACCCTGGTCTCGCCGAGCACGCCGTGGATGAGGGCCAGCACGATCGCGGCGAGGCCGGAACATTGCAGGAGAAGGTCGCGCATGGGGCATGCTCCATCCGTACAGTACTGTATGGATATGCACCTGCTTGCTGGAAGCTGTCAATACATTAGTGTATGGCCGCCATCTGGAGCCCGGCATGACCGAACAGCTTTCCGCCGACGACTGGACCAAAGAGGGCCTGAAGGTGCTCGCCAAAAGCGGCTTCACGGCGCTGAAAGCCGATCCGCTGGCCAAGGCCATGGGCGTCTCGCGCGGCAGCTTCTATTGGCATTTCGCCGACCTGGCCGCGTTTCACGCCGCCGTGCTGAAGCGCTGGCGCGAGATCGCGGCCGAGCAGATCATCGCCGATGTCGAGGCCGCCAGCGACGAGCCGCTCAAGATGCTGCTGCGGAGATCGTTTGGCGCGCGGCTCGACCTCGAGCGCGCGGTGCGCAACTGGGCGGCGTTCGATGCGGCGGCGCAAGGGGCGGTGCGCGCAATCGACCGCCGCAGGCTCGACTACATCGAAGAGCTGCTGGACAAGCGTGGGCTCACCCCGGCGACGGCGCAGGCCCGCGCGCAGATCCTGTACTGGACATTTCTCGGTTTCGCCCTGTCAGGCCCGCCGGTGCCGGCCGCGCGGCTTCAGGCCCTGCTCGACGAGCTCCTGGCGATGGTCTCGGCTTAGGCCTGCGATGGGCGGGCGCGAATTTCTATGCTAAAGCGCGACGCGATGAGGATGAATCGTCATCGCGCTTCAGGTTGTTGCTTAAGCATGGTCTTTTCGGAAAGCCGCTGCGCACTTTTCCGGATCGTGCTTTAGAGGCAGCCGAGTGCCGGAGAATCCCATGAACGCGCCCACCGAACGTGCCGAAGCCAGCGTCGATCCCAAATTGCTGGAGATTCTGGTCTGCCCGCTGACCAAGGGCCCCCTTGAGTTCGATGCCGCAAAGCAGGAACTGATCTCGCGCAGCGCCAAGCTCGCCTATCCGATCCGCGACGGCATCCCGATCATGCTGCCGGAAGAGGCGCGCAAGATCGATTGAATGTGAGCGAATAGGGAGTAGCGAATAGCGAATGGACCTACTCGCCAATCGCTACTCGCTATTCGCCCCTACAACGCCTCGCCCTTCAACAGCCGCGGCACCTCGCCGGTGAGCCCCGCGGCCTGGCGGATGAAGAGGTTCTTCAGCGGCGGGGCGCGGTCGACGAGGCCGAGGCCGATGTCGCGCACCGTGCGCAGCAGCGTCGACTGGTTGGAGAACAGGAAGTTCAGCGAGTTGGTGGCAACGCCCATCGCCATGGTGTCGAAGCGGCGCCAGCGCTGGTAGCGTTCGAGCACGTCGGCACCGCCGATATCCATGCCGAGCCGTGCGGCATCGACGACCACTTCCGCCAGCGCGGCAACATCCTTCAGGCCCATGTTGAGGCCCTGCCCAGCGATCGGGTGGATGACGTGGGCGGCATCGCCGACCAGCGCCAGCCGCTCGGCGATGAAGGAACGCGCAACGAAATAAGACAGCGGAAACGCGCGCGGCTTGTCGAGTGCCTTCACCTCGCCGAGATGCAGGCCGAAGCGCCGCTCGAGCTCGCTGTGAAATTCCTCGTCACTGAGCGCGATGATGCGCGCCGCCTCAGCTCGGCGCTCGGTCCACACCAGCGACGAGCGTTTGCCCGACAACGGCAGGATCGCGAAGGGACCTGCGGGCAGGAAATGCTCTTCGGCGCGGCCCTCATGATCGCGCTCATGGCCGACGGTGACGACGATGCCGGACTGGTCGTACTCCCAGCCATGGGTGGCGATGCCGGCGCGCTCGCGCAGCTTCGACCTCGCGCCATCGGCGGCGACCAACAGGCTCGCCGCGATGACGCTGCCGTCGCCGAGCGTCACGTCGATGCCGTCGGAACGCGCGTCGTAGGACGCCACGGTGGTCGCACGCAGATCGATGCCCTCGGCCTCCGCACGCACCACCAGCGCATCGATCAGGCGGCGGTTCTCGACCATATGCGCGAAGGGCTCACCCGGCGCGACATCGCCGGCAAAGTTGAGGAACACCGGACGCGTGGCGTCCTCCAGCTTCGAATCCGTGACGACCATGTCGAGGATGGGCTGCGCCTCGCTCCTGACGGCGTCCCAGGCGCCGATCGTCTCGAACAGGCGGCGGCAGGCGGCCACGATCGCGGTGGCGCGGGGGTCGCGGCTCGGCCGCGTGCCGAGCGCGGGATCGGCGACGATGACGGGGATCTCGGGCCCGAGCCCCTGGCGCAGCGCCAGGGCCAGCGCAAGCCCTGCAAACGCGCCACCACCGATGACAATACTACCCTGTACCGACATACCAAGTTTCCCGGTCAATTCTCGGTCTTGCTAGCAGACTTGAGCTGGGCGAAACAGTGCGGTGAAACAAGGGCCGAAAGGCCCGTTGTGTCATTCCGGGGCGCGCGTCAAGCGCGAACCCGGAATCCAGAGGTTGTCAGCTCGGGATTCTCAGGTGCGCGATTGCGCACTATAGTTCATCGCTATCGCGATGCCCCGGAATGACGAGATCTTCGAAAGCATCATCATGTCCAAAAGCCTGATCGACCTCATTTCGATCCTCGACCTCGAGCAGCTCGAGGTGAATCTGTTCCGTGGCAACAGCCCGAAGACGAGCTGGCAGCGGGTGTTCGGCGGCCAGGTGATCGGGCAGGCGATGGTTGCGGCGTGCCGCACCGTCGAGGGCCGGCTGCCGCATTCGCTGCATTGCTATTTCATCCTGCCGGGCGATCCGCAGATCCCGATCATCTACCAGGTCGAGCGCCTCCGCGACGGCAAGAGCTATTCGACCCGCCGCGTCACCGCGATCCAGCACGGCAACGCGATCTTCTCGATCATGGTGTCGTTTCACGCCGAGGAGGAAAGTGCGTTCGACCATCAGGACAAGATGCCCGACGTGCCGCCGCCGGAGAAGCTCACGGCGGAGGAGGTCGCGAAGCAGCCGATGTTCAAGGAGATGCCGGAGTTCATCCGCCGCTACTATGAATCCGACCGCCCGATCGAGTTGCGCCCGGTCGAGCTCGGCCGCTATTTCGGCCAGAAGATCGACGACGGCCGCATTCACGTCTGGATCAAGACCGCAGCGAAGCTGGCCGACGATCCGGCGCTGCATATGTGCGCGCTCGCCTACGCCTCGGATTTCTCGCTGCTCGATGCGATCATGGCGCGCTATGGCCGCACGCTGTTCGACAAGCGCATGATGCCGGCGAGCCTCGACCACGCGATGTGGTTTCACCGCCCCTTCCGCGCCGACGAATGGCTGCTCTACGCGCAGGATTCGCCGAGCGCACAAGGCGGCCGCGGCCTGACCCGCGGCTCGATCTTCAAGCCCGACGGCACGCTGGTCGCCTCCGTCGCGCAGGAAGGCTCCGTGCGCGAGCGGAAGGCATAGCGCCACGGGGCGCGATGGATCGCGCCGGTGGCTGTCCGGGTCATGCTCCGAACGAACCGCGCGGAACGAGTTCGGTCTGCGAGGCGAACCAGTTCATGATCCAGCGATAGACCCACGGAATCGGGATGATCAGGCTGCACAGGATCGCAGCGACGATGCCGCGCCAGAGGATGTCGAGACCGCTCCCCTTGAACACGACCTCGCGCCGCGTGCCCTCGACGCTGCGGCAGAACCAGCGCATCTGGGCCGCGGCGACCCAGGCCCAGCCGATGATGGTGATGATGGAGATCGCAAACAGCAGATTCCAGCCGATATAGGCCCAGATCGTGCCGGTGAAGCTCAAGCCGAGCGGCTGCCCGTTGGAGGCGAGATTTGCGACCATCCATTTGATCAGGAGCCAGTAGAGAACGATCTGCGCGACGAACAGCAGGTTGCTCAATATATCGCTGCCGATGAAGCCGAGGGCGATCGCCAGAACGATGAAGCCGAAATACCAGGGCACCAGCGTCATCGCGTCGCCGATGAAGCTGAGATTGGGCCGGCCCGGGACCTTCACGCAGGACACGATCCATTTCGTGTACCAGACGAAAACCCACGGCGCCGGGATGATGAAGATCATTCCGATCAGCAGGACGATGCTGCGCCAGGTGAATTCCAGGATGCCGAAATCGACCGCCAGAGAGCCGCCGCTGCCTGCGCCGGCATAGCCGCCGGAACCCATCATCGGTGGACCGCCGGCCGGCATCATCGGCGGGGCGCCGCCGCCGATCAGGCCGGGGACTTCGGCAGCCTTCTGCCAGCCCGCCATGCCCTCGGTCCATACCAGCGTATCCGGGCGGACGATGCCCTGGGCGATGAGATCGCGGAATTGTCCCTCCGGAAAAGGCCCCTGCTGCTTGCCCTCGGATGCGTAAAACCAACTCGCCATGAAGCGTCCCCCAAAACTCTTTTGTACCGCCCGACCGCCGCGGGTTCACCGCATCCATGCCAAAAATGCATTGTGAATGATGAACGGTTGCCCTGTACAGAGGCGGCCGTTGACATGGCCAGACGTTTTTCCGCTTCAGTCTGCAACTTTTTTATGCCATTTGCCCGGAAAGATGCCAGATTGACGCTGCGCCGGGGACATGCGGCGCGCCGCATCCCGGGGAATAGGCCTGACCATGAAACTCGTCGTCGCGATCATCAAACCCTTCAAGCTCGATGAGGTCCGGCAGGCCCTGACCGCGATCGGCGTCCACGGCATGACCGTGACCGAGGTGAAGGGTTACGGCCGGCAGAAGGGCCACACCGAGATCTATCGCGGCGCCGAATATGTCGTGAACTTCCTGCCCAAGCTGCGCATCGAGATCGCGGTCGCTTCCGACGTTGCCGACAAGGCGGTCAGCGTGATCACCGCGACCGCCCGCACCGGGCAGATCGGCGACGGCAAGATCTTCGTCACGCCGATCGACCATGCGCTGCGCATCCGCACCGGCGAAACCGACAGCGACGCGCTCTAGGATTCGGTTTGACCCGTTTTCTCGACGCGAACCGGTATCCACTTCGCTCGAAAACGCTCTGATAAATCTTCGATCGCACCGGGCAACGATGCCACAGCGTGCGACGCCAATTGATGCCGGGGGGAACGACATGGCGGGATTGTTGCGCCGCGCAGCGTGCATGGCTGCGCCGATCGGGCTTGTGTCCGTGGTAGCCTTGCCGGCGCACGCCGCCGACTCCGGGATCAACACCGCCGACACGGCCTGGATGATCGTCGCCACCGCGCTGGTGCTGATGATGACGATCCCGGGGCTCGCGCTGTTCTATTCCGGCATGGTGCGCAAGAAGAACGTGCTCGCCACCATGGCGCAGAGCCTGGCCGCGGTGACGATGATCTCCATTCTCTGGGTGGCGTTCGGCTATTCACTCTGCTTCGTCGGCGACGGGCCGTGGATCGGCACGCTCGACCGCTGGTTTCTCGCCGGCATGACCATGGACAGCGTCAACCCTGCGGCGAAGACCATCCCGGAATCGCTGTTCATGCTGTACCAGATGACGTTTGCGATCATCACGGTCGCCCTGGTCGCGGGCTCGGTCGCCGACCGCATGCGGTTCTCCGCCTATCTCCTGTTCTCCGTCGCCTGGTTCATCTTCGTCTACATCCCGCTGGCGCATTGGGTGTGGGGCGGCGGCTTCCTTGCCAGCATGGGCGTGCTGGATTTCGCCGGCGGCCTCGTGGTGCACCTGTCGGCCGGCACCGGAGGCCTCGTTGCGGCCAAGGTGATGGGGCGTCGTCACGGCTACGGCACCGACAATCTCTCGCCATTCGATCTGTCGCTCGCGGTGATGGGCACCGGCCTGCTGTGGGTCGGCTGGTTCGGCTTCAATGGCGGCTCGGCGCTTTCAGCGAATTCACGCGCGGTGATGGCGATCATCGCGACCCATCTTGCCGCCTGCGCCGGCGCGCTGACATGGGCTGCGATCGAATGGTCGACGCGGCGCAAGCCTTCCGTGCTCGGCATGATCTCCGGCGCAGTGGCCGGCCTCGGCACCATCACGCCGGCCTCGGGCTTCGTCGCGCCCTGGCACGGCATCGTCATCGGTATCGTCGCCGGGGCGGTCTGCTACTGGGCCTGCACCTGGCTGAAGCACCGCTTCAACTATGACGATTCGCTCGACGTGTTCGGCGTCCATGGCATCGGCGGGCTGACCGGCACCCTGCTCGGCGGCGTGTTCGCGACCAGCGCCATCGGCGGCACCGCGGGCCTTCTGGAGGGCCATCCTCAACAGGTCCTGATTCAGTTCTACGGGGTCGCCGTCACCTTCGTCTGGTCGGGGGGCATGAGCTTCATCCTGCTCAAGCTGGTCGGCCTGTTCGTGCCCTTGCGCGTATCCCGTGAGCAGGAGCTCGAGGGGCTGGATATTTCGCAGCACGGCGAAGCCCTGCAATAGGCGACTGCACTACGAAATTACCTTCTTGCTGCCCGACGCGTGAGCAACATTGTGTCGGCAGTCTGTTCTGCACTGGATTTGAGCAGACATGACCACGTTTTAAGCGCGACGTAATAGCGCACCGCACCGCAATACCCGTCAAACGCGAAAACACCCGTTTTCATAGTCCGTTAGGCAACACGTCCGATCTGGCACGGCATTTGATTCTAGGGGTCCGGCTGTGCCCGCGTAGTGAATTTTCTCCCTCGTGGCGAACCAGTCGAGAAACGCCCGGCCACGTCCGGACCGGGCCCAAGCGGGGATAGGACCCATGAAAATTGTTATGGCGATTATCAAGCCATTCAAGCTGGAAGAAGTCCGTGACGCCCTGACCGCCATCGGCGTTCACGGTCTCACGGTGACGGAAGTCAAGGGGTATGGCCGCCAGAAGGGTCATACGGAAATCTATCGCGGCGCCGAATATGCCGTGAGCTTCCTGCCCAAGATCAAGATCGAGGTCGCTGTCGCCTCCGACCAGGTCGACAAGACCATCGACGCCATCACGTCCGCGGCGAAAACCGGACAGATCGGCGACGGCAAGATCTTCGTCATCAACCTCGACCACGCGGTGCGCATCCGCACCGGCGAGGCCGATGCCGCGGCCCTCTGATTTCGCGCTCAACCTTATCCAATCAGGAGTGAATAATATGACGTTCAAGCGTCCCTATGGCGCGGGATTGGCGGCTCTCGCAGTCGGCCTGTTCGCTGCGACCGCAGCCTACGCCGAGCCAACGGTCAACAAGGGAGACAACGCCTGGATGATGACATCGACAGTGCTGGTGCTGTTGATGACGATCCCCGGCCTCGCGCTGTTCTACGGCGGTCTCGTCCGTTCCAAGAACATGCTCTCCGTCCTGATGCAGGTGTTCTACACCGTCTGCGTCGTCACCGTGATCTATGCCGTGTACGGCTACAGCCTCACCTTCACCGGCGGCTCCGACTTCATCGGCGGCTTCTCCAAGGCCTTCATGATGGGCGTCACCACCGACTCGAAGGCCGCGACCTTCTCGGTCGACGCCAACATCTCGGAGCTCATCTACATGTGCTTCCAGATGACCTTCGCGGCGATCACGCCCGCCCTCATCGTCGGCGCCTTCGCCGAACGCATGAAGTTCTCGGCGCTCGCTCTGTTCGTTCCGCTCTGGGTGACGCTGATCTATTTCCCGATCGCGCACATGGTCTGGTACTGGCCCGGTCCGGACCTGATCCAGGACGCGGCCAAGGCTCTCGCTGCGGCGGGTGACGCGGCGGCGAAGACCGCGGCGCAGGCCAAGCTCGACGAGGTCAACGCCGACGCCGGCTGGATCTTCAAGATGGGTGCGATCGACTTCGCTGGCGGCACCGTGGTGCACATCAACGCCGGCATCGCAGGTCTCGTCGGCGCTCTCCTGATCGGCAAGCGCGTCGGCTACGGCAAGGAGCTGATGGCTCCGCACTCGCTGACCATGTCGATGATCGGCGCCTCGCTGCTCTGGGTCGGCTGGTTCGGCTTCAACGCCGGTTCCAACCTCGAAGCCAGCGGCGGCGCTGCCCTCGCCATGACCAACTCCTTCGTCGCCACCGCGGCCGCCGCGCTGTCGTGGATGTTCGCGGAGTGGATCATCAAGGGTCATCCCTCCGTGCTCGGCGTCATCTCCGGTGCTGTCGCGGGTCTCGTGGCCGTCACACCTGCAGCCGGCTTCTCCGGCGTGATGGGCGCGATCGTCCTCGGCCTCGTGGTCGGCGTGGTCTGCCTGTTCTTCTGCACCGTCGTGAAGAACGCGATCGGCTACGATGACTCGCTCGACGTGTTCGGCGTGCACTGCATCGGCGGCATCGTCGGCGCCATCGGCACCGGCATCCTGGTCAACCCCGCTCTCGGCGGCGCCGGCATCGTCGACTACACGGCCATCCCGCCGAAGGTTGCCGATTACGACTTCGCCACGCAGATCCTCGCCCAGATCAAGGCCGTCTGCACCACGCTGGTGTGGTCGGGCGTCGGTTCGGCGATCCTCTACAAGGTCGTCGACGTGATCGTTGGCCTCCGCGCCAATGTCGAGAGCGAGCGTGAAGGCCTCGACATCACCGAGCACACCGAGCGCGCCTACAACATGTAAGTCTCCTCCCGGGACGCGATCTCATCGAGGCCGCGTCCACAACTCCGGTTCGGGCACATACCCGGCAATGCCCTGACCGTTGAGGGGCTCCAGCGCAAGCTGGAGCCCCTTTTTCTTTGGGTCGGGGCCTGAAGAAAGGGATTGCCGAAGGCGATCCGATGATCGCCGGCGCAGTGCCATTGCACGAGTGTTCCCGCAAGCAAGCGGAAGAGGTGGAGGAACCAGCCGGGCCCTGTAGCCCGCATCCTGTTTGTGATCCGGCCTCGATATTCCCGCTCTGGACGCGGGCGGCGGCCGATGGTTAATCGCGTCTTAACCTCGCCCTATCTATGGTGAACTGAACCGCTTCCCGCCGGTGCCTTCGCGCGACCGGCTGTTCCAAGAGTGCTGGCGCCCAGAATGGCTATGACCGCTTCATCCCGTGCGCCGCAGGCCGGTGGAAGCCCGGACACCGACCGCTCGCCCTTCATCCGGCTGAACGAGCTGCTGGCGCCGCATCAGCCGGGTAAGCCCTTGATCACGCTTGCAGTCGGCGAGCCCCAGCATCCCGTGCCCGACTTCGTCGGCCCGGTACTGGCGAAACACATCGCCGATTTCGGCCGCTACCCACTCGGCAAGGGCATCGAGCCGTTCCGCAAAGCCGCCGGCGCCTGGCTGTCGTCGCGGTTCAAGCTGCCGCGGCCGCTCGATCCCGAGAGCGAGATTCTCGTCCTCAATGGCAGCCGCGAAGGGCTTTTCTTCGCGGCGATCACCGCGGCGCGCTATGTCGGGCCGCGTCCCGGCAAGCCTGTGATCCTGATGCCGAACCCGTTTTATCCGGTCTATGGCGCCGGCACCCGCGCCGCGGCATGCGAGCCGGTCTATCTGCCGACCACGGTCGAGAACGGCTTCCTGCCCGATCTCGATGCCATCGACGAGGCGATTCTGGCGCGCACGGTGGCATTCTATCTGGCTTCGCCGGCCAATCCGCAGGGCTCGGTCGCCCAGCCCGATTATTTCAAACGATTGAAGCAACTCGCCGACCGCTACGGCTTCGTGATCCTCAGCGACGAGTGCTATTCCGAGATCTACACCCGCGAGGCTCCTGGCAGCGTTCTGGAATGCGCCGGCCCCGACTTTACCCGCGTGGTCGCGTTCCAGTCGCTGTCGAAGCGCTCCAACCTGCCGGGCATGCGCGTCGGCTTCGCCGCCGGCGACAAGAAGTTCATCGGCATGTTCCTGGAGCTGCGCAACGTTGCGGCGCCCCAGGTGCCGGTGCCGCTCCAGCATGTCGCGACCGTTGCCTATGGCGACGAAGCGCATGTCGAGGAGAACCGCAGGCTCTACCGCATCAAGTTCGATCTCGCCGACCAGATCATCGGCAATCGCTACGGCTATCGCCGGCCCGATGCCGGCTTCTGCGTCTGGCTCAACACGTCCGCCCTCGGCGACGACGTGTCGGTGACGCTGAGACTTTTCAAGGAAGCAGGCGTGCGCGTGGTGCCCGGCAGCTATCTGGCCCGGCTCCAGCCCGACGGCTTCAATCCCGGGGCAGGCTACATTCGCCTCGCACTGGTGCAGGATGGAGAGACCACGGCGCAGGCGCTGCACCGCCTGGTCGAGACTCTGGGTTAGGCGGGGCCCATGAGCATGTCGGCAATCGAACGTGTCATTCCGCTGGTCGGCCATCTGCCGCCATCGATCCGCGAGGGTCTGGCGCGGCGCATGCGCGAGCTCACCGGCCTCGGCCTGATCGCGCTTTCGGGCGTCGCCTCGGCCGCGCTGATGACGTGGTCGGTGCAGGATCCCAGTCTCAGCCACGCCACCTCGCGGCCGATCCGCAACATCCTCGGCTATGCCGGCGCGATCGGTGCGGACCTCGCGATGCAGATCCTCGGGCTCGGCGCGATCATGCTGGTCCTGACGGTTGCGGTCTGGGGCTGGCGCATGATGACCCATCGCCCGTTCGACCGCGAAGCGCTGCGGCTCGGCTCCTGGATTCTCTGCACGGTGATCGCGGCGGGCTTCGTCAGCTGCTGGCCGCATGGCGGCGCATGGCCGCTTCCGACCGGCCTCGGCGGCGTGGTCGGCGACGCGCTGGTACGCGCGCCGGCAGTGATCTTCGGACCGGCCGGCACGATCTATCGCATCGTGCTGGGCACGATCCTGTTCGCCGCGATGACCGCGACCTTCCTGATCGCCTGCGGCCTTGGCGCCCGCGAGCAGGACGACGAGCTCGCGGAGATCGAGGATGACGACAAGCCGCTCGACGAAGACGAGGAGAGCGATCGCGGCTCGGTGTCGCTGGGCTGGCTGTTCCACGCGCTGATGAGCACCAAGGCGCGGCTGATCTGGCTGCTTGGCGCCGCCTACCGCTCGCTGGTCTCGAGTGGACCGAAAGCCAGGGCCGCTGCATTCAGCCGCCAGGAGCCGAATCTGGGCGGCGGCCGCGCCGCGCCCTCGATCTCGCCGCAGTCCGAAGACGAGGACCAAGAGGACGAGCACGAAGAAGAGGAAGACGAGGAGGAGGAAGAGGAGCAGCCGGCCGCGCGCGCCCCGCGCAAGAAGGCTGCACCGAAGGCCGCGACCAGGAAGTCCTCCGACAAGTTCGACCTTCCCTCCGTCTCGATGCTGGCCGCCCCGAAAGCGGGCGATCGCCAGCCGCTCAGCAAGGCCGAGCTGGAGACCAATTCCCGTTCGCTCGAAGGCGTGCTGCAGGATTTCGGCGTGCGCGGCGAGATCGTGAAGGCCAATCCGGGTCCCGTCGTTACGCTCTACGAACTGGAGCCGGCACCCGGCATCAAGTCCTCGCGCGTGATCGGGCTTGCCGACGACATCGCCCGCTCGATGAGCGCGCTGTCGGCGCGCGTCGCGGTCGTGCCCGGCCGCAACGCGATCGGCATCGAGCTGCCGAACGCGCATCGCGAGAAGGTCTATTTGCGCGAATTGCTGGTGGCGAAGGAGGCGACCGACACGGTGGCAAAGCTGCCGCTGTGCCTCGGCAAGACCATCGGCGGCGATCCCGTCATCATCGATCTCGCCCGCACGCCGCACATGCTGATCGCCGGTACCACCGGCTCGGGCAAGTCGGTCGCGATCAACACCATGATCCTCAGCCTGGTCTACCGGCTGCGCCCGGACCAGTGCCGGCTGATCATGGTCGACCCGAAGATGCTCGAGCTCTCCGTCTATGACGGCATTCCCCATCTGCTCACGCCCGTCGTGACCGATCCGAAGAAGGCGGTGGTCGCGCTGAAATGGGCCGTGCGCGAGATGGAAGAGCGCTACAAGAACATGGCCAAGCTCGGCGTGCGCAACATCGACGGCTACAACACGCGCCTGCTCGAATTGAAGGCCAAGGGCGAGGAGCCGACGCGCACGGTGCATACCGGCTTCGACAAGGAAACCGGCAAGGCGATCTACGAGGAAGAGAAGCTCTCGCTCGACCCGCTGCCCTACATCGTCATCATCGTCGACGAAATGGCCGACCTGATGATGGTCGCCGGCAAGGACATCGAAGGCGCGGTGCAGCGTCTCGCGCAGATGGCGCGCGCCGCCGGCCTGCACGTGATCCTGGCCACGCAGCGTCCGTCGGTCGACGTCATCACCGGCACCATCAAGGCGAACTTCCCGACCCGCATCGCCTTCCAGGTCACCTCCAAGATCGACAGCCGCACCATTTTGGGTGAGATGGGTGCCGAGCAGCTGCTCGGCCAGGGCGACATGCTCTACATGGCCGGCGGCGGCCGCATCAGCCGCGTGCACGGACCTTTCGCTTCCGACGAGGAAGTCGAGAAGGTGGTGCGTCACCTCAAGACGCAGGGACAGCCGGAATATCTCGAAGCCGTTACCGCCGAGGAGCCGGCCGAGGACGAGGACGGCGCCGTGTTCGACGCGACCGGCATGGGCGGGGATGGCGGCGGCGATCTATTCCAGCAGGCGGTTGCCATCGTCAAACGCGATCGCAAGGCCTCGACCAGCTATATCCAGCGCCGCCTGCAAATCGGCTATAATCGCGCCGCATCACTGATGGAACGCATGGAACTGGAGGGCATCGTCGGCCCAGCCAACCACGCCGGCAAGCGCGAGATTCTGGTCGAGGAAGAAGACAGCCATATGTGAGGCGAAGGGCCTCTGAACATCATTTCACGCAGAATCGATATCTGCTTTTGCCAGAAATCACGCTAAAAGGGCGCCCAGCCATACAGGACGACGTGTTGATCAGACATCCGGACATTCGATTCGCCGCCACCATCGCCGCGCGAAGTGCGCGCGTGGCCGGCGTGCTTCTCGTCACCGCCGCGATGGTGACTGCGACGTCGTTCGCGCAGACCGTCCCGGTGCCGAAGCCTGCACCGAAGGGGCGCGCCGACGGCGGGCCGGCCGGTGGGCCCGCTGTGACCGGCGCGACGCAGACGCCGCCGAATCCGGTCATCCCGGATCCGCGGCGCAACGTGCCGACCAGCATCTTCCAGACCTTCGATGCCAACCAGAAAGCGCAGGCGGCCAAGGTCAGCGCCTATCTGTCGTCGCTTCAGACATTGGTTGGTAATTTCGTCCAGGTCGGCCCCGACGGCAGCAAGACGCAGGGCGATTTCTACATCCAGAAGCCCGGCAAGGTGCGCTTCGAGTATGACGCGCCGAGCCCGATCGACATCGTCGCCGACGGATCCTCGCTGGTGGTGCGCGACCGCAAGCTCGCGACCCAGGACATCTATCCGCTGTCGCAGACGCCACTGCGTTTTCTGCTGTCCGACCGCATCGACCTGATGAAGGACACGAACGTCGTCAACGTCTCGGCCGACGACGTCTTCGTCAGCGTCACCATCGAGGAGAAGCAGGCGCTGGTCGGCACCAGCCGGCTGCTCCTGATGTTCGGTGCCAAGGACGGCCAGCTCAAGCAATGGACCGTCACCGACCCGCAGGGCTACGACACCACGATCGCGGTCTACAATCTGGATTCGAGCAAGAAGCTCGACCCCAACATGTTCAAGATCGATTTCACCAATTACGGCCCGTCGCCGGGTTGAGATTGCATGGCCGCTCCAATCACCTCATGCCCGGGCTTGTCCCGGGCATCCACGTTTTTGGGTCCGACAAAAAGACGTGGATGGCCGGGTCAAGCCCGGCCATGACGGATGGAGTTTGTTAGATCGTCGCCATGCGTCTTTCCCTGACAACCTGGAACATCAATTCGGTGCGGCTGCGCATCGACCTGGTCGCAAAATTCTTGAAGAGCGTGCGGCCGGAGGTGCTGTGCCTGCAGGAGACCAAGTGCATCGACGACGCCTTTCCGCTGAAGCGCTTCAAGCGGCTCGGCTATGAGCACGTCGCGCTGAACGGGCAGAAGGGCTATCACGGTGTCGCCATCGTCTCGAAGATTCCCTTCGAGTCCAAGGACATCCGCACCTTCTGCGACAAGGTGGATTCGCGCCACATCTCGGTATCGTTCGGCGAGAGGGCGGGCATCGCAAGGCCTTTGGTGCTGCATAATTTCTACGTGCCCGCCGGCGGCGACATCCCCGATCCCGCGCTGAACGAGAAGTTCGACCACAAGCTTCGCTTCCTCGACGAGATGACGGCGTGCGAGCCGCTGCATCCGCGCGGTGATGACCGCCACATCCTGGTCGGCGACCTCAACGTCGCCCCGCACGAGAACGACGTGTGGTCGCACAAGCAGCTTCTGAAAGTCGTCTCGCACACACCCGTCGAAACCGAGAAGCTGAAGGCGGCGCTC
This sequence comes from Bradyrhizobium sp. I71, assembly GCF_022354745.1. Lineage (NCBI taxonomy): Bacteria > Pseudomonadati > Pseudomonadota > Alphaproteobacteria > Hyphomicrobiales > Nitrobacteraceae > Bradyrhizobium > Bradyrhizobium sp. I71. Next base: position 3,497,501 of record NZ_CP059398.1, on the reverse strand, counting down.
GCCGCCGGCGATTGGATCGACGTCGCGCGCGAGCGCATCCCGATGTCGGAGAAGGTCTATACGTGGTGGAGCTATCGTTCCGCCGACTGGACCGTCGGCGACCGCGGCCGCAGGCTCGATCACATCTGGGTCTCGCGCGCGCTGAAGGACGCGGTCAGCGATTTCAGGATCCTGCGCGATGCGCGGAGCTGGGAGCGTCCATCGGACCACGTGCCCGTCACGGTGACGCTGGAGGTCTAAAGCCCCCGTCGTTCTCCGGGACGCGCGGAGCGGTTAAGACGTCAGCTTCGCGCCGGCCATCAATATATCGCTGGCGATCTGGCTGGAGCGCACCGCGAATTCGTCGCGGAGGCGCACGGCGGCGGCGGGGTCGCTCTCCAGCACGCGCTGGAACAGGCTGCGTGCGACGCGGATGACGGAGGAATGCTCCAGCGCGATCGCACGCGATGGCCGCTTCATCGGCACCACCAGTGCGAGCTCGCCGATCAGCGCGCCGGGGCCGGCGATCATTTCGGCGCCGGCGCCGTCTTCGACCCTGAAGGCGCCGCGCTGTACCACGAAGCCGGCATCGGCGGCGTCACCGAGATCGAACAGGACGTCACCGCGGACGAAGTCACGCTGCTCGGAACCGATCGCCAGCATGCGCAACGAGGCATCTCCCAACAGGCGCAGTGTCGGGACACGCTCGAGAAGCGCTACGTCGTCGTCGATTGACATTCTGGTCCGTGGCTCGAGAAACGCGCCAATTTACGACGAATCGCGCGTTTCCGGAACGTATCACGGCACCAGCTTGTAGCCACCGGCTTCGGTAACCAGGATCTCGGGGTTGGCGGCGTCCTTCTCGATCTTCTGGCGAAGCCGATAGATGTGGGTTTCCAGCGTGTGGGTGGTGACGCCGGAATTGTAGCCCCAGACCTCCTGGAGCAGGGTCTCGCGCGACACCGGCATCTGGCCGGCCCGGTAGAGGAAGCGGAGAATCGCCGTTTCCTTCTCGGTGAGGCGGACCTTGCGCGCATTGGCCGCGGTCAGCATCTTCGAGCCGGGACGGAAGGAGTAGGGGCCGACCGAGAACACCGCATCCTCGCTGGCCTCGTGCTGGCGGAGCTGGGCGCGGATGCGGGCCAGCAGCACGGCGAAGCGGAAGGGCTTTGCGACATAGTCGTTGGCGCCGGATTCCAGCCCCAGGATCGTGTCGGAATCGGTGTCGTGCCCGGTCAGCATGATGATCGGGGCCTTGAATCCTCCCTTGCGCAAGGAACGGACGACTTCGCGGCCGTCAGTATCGGGCAGGCCGACATCCATCAGGACGAGATCGGGAGAATTCGCCTTTGCGGCGCTCGCGCCCTTGGCGCCGGTGTCGACCGCGGAGGCTTCGAATTCTTCGTGCAGCGATAATTGCTCCACCAACGTATCGCGCAGATCGGTATCGTCATCCACGATCAGGATCTTGCGGGCATTGGCCATAGGGGGTCATCCTTTTAGGGTCCGGCTCGGCGCGCATCCATGCCGCACCCAGCCGCGAGGGAAGTTTAGGGTCGCCGTTTTATTGTTGTTCGTGTTGAAGTAGTGGGCTGTTACCGATTCACAAGCCAGAAGCACTCTAACTCAGAATAGCAGGGCGATTTGATGAATGTCCTGTAATGAATTCGACATTGCACGTTCACATGAAAAATAGAGCAGCTTCAGTCGGTTACGCCAGGAATCGACGCGCCGGGCCGCTGTCTGCGATCCGCGTTAAGGCTGCAGCCGGAAATCCGCGCCGGGGCTGGCTGACGGCCGGGACGCTGACCATCCCGGTTGCGCTGGGGCGGGGCGGCATTCTGGCCAACAAGCGCGAGGGCGATGGCGGCACCCCCAGGGGCAGCTTCCGGCCCAGGCGGCTGTGGTGGCGGGGCGACCGGCACAGCCGGCCCCAGACGTTCTTGCCGGCCCGGATGATCACCGGCGCAGACGCCTGGTGCGAGGATCCACGGGACCGCCATTACAATCAGGGCATCCGGCTCGGCGAGGGGCAGGGCGGTGACCGGCTCAAGCGGGCCGACCACCTCTATGACTTCATCATCGAGATCGACCACAACACCAGACCGCGCATCGCCGGCCGCGGCAGTGCGGTGTTCCTGCACCTGGCCCGCGACAATTTCGGCCCGACCGCGGGCTGCGTCTCCATGACGAAGTCTGCGATGCTGCAATTGCTGCGGCGCCTGGGCCCGCGAACACGAATCATCATCGGGTGAGGGTGCATGCTCGACAAGGATCAGATCGCCGCCGCTTCGCAGATCCTGGTTCAACACTGGCGCGACGGCACCAAGCTGGACGCACTGGAGGTCCGGTTGCGGCCACAGAGTCGCGCCGAGGGCTACGCCATCCAGGCCGCGCTCGAACGACAATCGCGCGGGAAATTGTTCGGCTGGAAGATCGCGGCAACCAGCGAGGCCGGACAGAAGCACATCAATGTGGCAGGCCCCATGGCCGGACGCATCATGAGCGACACCGTGATCGCTGACGGCGGGACTGCGCCGATGAAAGGCAACGAGATGCGCGTCGGCGAGCCGGAATTCGCCTTTCGGATCGGGCGCGATCTGCCGCCGCGCGCGGCGCCGTACACCGTCGACGAGGTGCTCGCCGCCGTCGAGACGTTGCATCCCGCGATCGAGATTCCCGATTCGCGCTTTGCCGATTTCGCCCGCGCCGGCGAGGCCCAGCTCATCGCCGACAATGCCTGCGCGCATCTGTTCGTGCTGGGCGCGGCGACGTCGGCGGACTGGCGCGCGATCGATCTCATCGCGGAACGCCCGCAGATCATGCTGCGCGGCGAGCGCTATGTCGGCCACGGCAGGAACGTGCTCGGCGATCCCCGCGTTGCGCTCGCCTGGCTTGCCAACGAGCTGCGCGGGCTCGGCATCACGTTGCGGGCAGGGGAGGTGGTAACGACGGGCACGTGCCATCCGCCGCTGCCGATTGCGGCCGGCGATCATCTTGCGGTGGACTTTGGGGTGCTGGGCAAAGTGTCGGTGGGGTTTGCGTAGACAGCTCCGCCGTCATTGCGAGGAGCCCTTGCGACGAAGCAATCCAGACTACCTCCGCGGAAAGATCCTGGATTGCTTCGCTACGCTCGCAATGACGAACTCAAGAACTCGGTTGGGGCACGGCCCTCGCTTACGACAATCACCTGTGCCCGAAGATCGCAGATCCCACGCGCACATGGGTGGCGCCCAGCATGATCGCGGTCGCGAAATCGGCGCTCATCCCCATCGAGAGGTTCTTCAATCCGTTGCGCGCGGCGATCTTGGCGGTGAGGGCAAAATGCGCGGCCGGCGGTTCGTCGACCGGCGGGATGCACATCAGTCCGGAGATCGTGAGCCCATAGGTATCGCGGCAGCTCGCGAGGAAGGCGTCGGCCTCGCCGGGCGCGACGCCGGCCTTCTGCGGTTCCTCGCCGGTATTGATCTGGACGAAGAGCTGCGGGTGCTTGTTCTGGGATTCGATTTCCTTAGCTAATGCCTGGCAAATGCTCGGGCGATCGACCGAATGGATCGCGTCGAACAGCGCGACCGCCTCTTTCGCCTTGTTGGATTGCAGGGGCCCAATCAGATGCAGCGCGATATCGGGGTAAACAGACGTTAACGCCGGCCACTTGCTTTTGGCCTCCTGCACCCGATTCTCGCCGAATACCCGCTGTCCGGCGGCGATGACCGGGATAATCGCATCGGCGGCGAAAGTCTTGGACACCGCAATCAGCGTCACGGAGGCGCGGTCGCGCCGCGCGTCCGTGCAGGCGCGGGCGATTTCGGCTTCGACCGCGGCGAGCGCGTTTGGTGAATGGCCGGTTACCGGCGCGGCGATGGCTTCTGTCATGACGTCTCTTGGCCGGGATCGTAGCCCGAGTTAAGTCCAATTTTACCGAGTTCAAGAAACAGTTTTTGAACCCTTCGCTTTACCTTGGCCCATGGGGTGGGTAACGAAGATGGCAAGCGTCAGTCTCAACCGCAAACGCGCGAAACTCAAGCAGGTTCTGGGAATCCGGGCGCGGCTTGCGTTGCTTGCGGTCATTCTCGTGGCGCCGTTAATGCTCGAGCGCATCCGCTCGCTCGAAGACACGCGTGTGCGGCAGATCGCGCAGGCTGCGGCCGAGTTCACCACGGTGGCAAGGCACAGTGCCGATGCGCAGCGCGAGGTGATCTCGTCGGTCGAGACCATCCTGAAATCGGAAGCCTTCATCCGCGCCTCCGCCGGCGGCATCAGCAAGAGCTGCGACGTGCTGCGCGCAAGCCTGCCGTCGAGCCTTCCCTGGATCCGCACGCTTTTGATCGCCGGCCAGGACGGACGCATCCAATGCGCCACCAACAACATGTATGTCGGCCTCGATCTCAGTGACCGGCCCTACTTCCAGCAGGCACAGCAAACCGGCCGCTTCGTTCTCAGCGATTTCATCCTGTCGCGGCCTGTGCTCTCGCCGACCGTGATGGCGGTTTATCCGGTCTCGGCCTTCAGCGGGGTGCCCGATGCCGTCGTGCTCGCCACCGTCAATCTCGACTGGATGTCGAAGGTCATGAGCAATCTGGGCGGCCGCGCCGGCATCACCGCGGTGCTGGTCGACAGCGCGGGCACCGTGCTGGCGGCCCCAGCCGATCAGCACAGCGCGGTCGGCCGTCCCCTCGACAACATGCCGCTGATGTCCGCGATCGCGGACAAGGCGCTGCGGTCCGACCAGGACGAGGGTTCACTGTCGTTCCTCGCCGCCGACGGCTCCCGCCGCGCGGTCAGCTATATCCGCATCGCCGGCACCAATGCCCGCCTGATCGCCAGCATCGATGAAGACAAGGTGTCAGCCGCGGTCAACCGCGACATCCGGACCGCCTATCTACAGCTCGCTTTCGTCGTCGTGTTCGTCCTGCTCGGCGCGCTGATTGCCGCCGAGAAACTCGTCATCAAGCCGATCGAGATGCTCGCCGACATGGCCAAGCGTCTCGGCGAGGGCGACCTGTCGGCCCGCGCGGCACGCAATCGGCTGCCGGCCGAATTCGTTCCGCTGGCCCGCGCCCTCAACGCGATGGCTGCGCAGCTGAGCCAGCGCGAGCGCGAGCTGATTGCGAGCAACGACCGGCTGACGGTGATGGCCTCGATCGACATGCTGTCGGGGCTCGCCAACCGCCGCGGTTTCCAGAGCCGGCTCGATTTCGAATGGATGCGCGCGCAGCAATATGGCAGCGACCTCGCGCTTCTGATGATCGACGTCGACCATTTCAAGCTGTTCAACGACACTTACGGCCATCTCGAAGGCGATTCCTGTCTGACCCGGCTCGGCGAGTCGCTGTCCGGCATCGCCGCCGACACGATGGGCTTTGCGGCACGCTATGGTGGTGAGGAATTCTGCCTCTTGCTGCCGAATACCGACGTGATGCGCGCCGCCGAAATCGGCGAACAGGTGCGGGCGGCCGTGCTGAGACTCTGCCTGCCGCACATCACGTCCGCGCATATGATCGTCACGGTCTCGATCGGCGTCGCCGCGACGAAGCCGAACGAGTCCTTGCGTCCCGGCGACCTGATCGAAGCCGCCGACGCCGCGCTCTATGCCGCCAAGCATCGGGGCCGCAACAATGTCGTCGAGCACGGCGTGCAGGCGATCGAGACCGGCGCGGCTGATATGATGATGGTGGCCAGCGCCTAGCCCGCGGCCCCGGCCCGCTCGAGCTCGACCTCCGTCACGACGCGATTGCGGCCGCCGCTCTTGGCGAGATAGAGCGCGCGGTCGCAACGCTCGATGAGATCGGTGATCGCCTCGCCGGTCCGGTACTGCGCCACGCCGATCGACACGCTGATATTCGGCAGGATCTCGCCGGTCGAGCGGCGCGTGATCGTGCATTCGGCAATCGCGCGCCTGATGCGCTCGGCGATCTCGGCACATGTGCCGAGATCGGCGTCCGGCAGCACCGCGATCAGCTCCTCGCCGCCATAGCGGGCCGGCAGATCCTGCTCGCGGACCTTCTCGCGCAGCACCTTCGCCATCAGGCGCAGCACCTGGTCGCCGACGCCATGGCCGAAATTGTCGTTGAAGGCCTTGAAGTAGTCGATATCGAGCATCAGCACGCCGAGCGGCTCGCCCCATTCCGCGGTCGTCTGCGCCTTGCGCAGGAATTCGTCGAGGGCCCGCCGGTTCGCCAGCCCCGTCAACATGTCGGTCCGGGCGCGCTGCTCGGACCGCGACAGCGAATCGCGGATCACGTCGAGCTCGCGGGTCTTTTCCGCAAAACCTGCCTCCAGCCGCGTCGCCCTTGTGGCGGCCCGCGCCAGCTCGTTCATGAGCTGGGCGACCAGCAGCTTTGGATCGACGCCGGCCCTGCCCTGGTCGGCCACCTGGCTGATGACCTGCATCTGCGAATGATTGTCGGCGATCGCGGTCGCCAGAAATTCCTTCGCGGCCCCCATGAGCGTCTGCAGCCGCTCGGAGGTGTCGACCGCGGCGGCACTCGCCTGGGGCGCGACGTAGGTCTCGAACAGATCCTGATTGGTTCGCGCATCGAAGGGACGATTGTGGTCGATCAGCAGATCGATCGCGTTGCGCAGATCGTCATGACTGCCCGCGAAATACTGGAACCAGACCGCGAAATTGGCCGGGGTCGGCGCAATGCGCTGTTCGGCCATGCTCCGCATCGCCCGTCCGGCGATGGACGCGGCATAGTCGTAATCGGGATCGTCGAAGCTGGAATCCATCGCGGTCATGCGGCCTTTTCGGGCGGCAAATTGGCATCGACCCCTTAATCACACCCCAACGCGGGCCCTCGTAGTTATGCGGAGGCGCGGTCGAAGTTCCGGAACGCGGCAACCCATTGACCCCCTGAGGTCTTCTATGGCCTAGTCCGCCGTCTTGAGACGGCCGAACCCACGAAAACCCAACGATTCCATGACCTCCGAACGCTATAACGCCCGCGACGCCGAACCGCGCTGGCAACGCCTCTGGGACGAGCAGGCGATCTTCGTCTCCAGGAACGACGATCCGCGGCCGAAATACTATGTGCTCGAGATGTTCCCCTACCCTTCCGGGCGCATCCATATCGGCCATGTCCGGAATTACACCCTGGGTGACGTGCTGGCCCGCTTCATGCGCGCCAAGGGCTTCAACGTGCTGCATCCAATGGGCTGGGATGCCTTCGGCCTGCCGGCCGAGAACGCCGCGATCGAGCGCAAGGTCGCCCCGAAGGCCTGGACCTACGACAACATCGCCGCGATGAAGAAACAGCTCCGCTCGATCGGGCTGTCGCTGGACTGGAGCCGCGAGATCGCAACCTGCGATCCCAGCTATTACAAGCACCAGCAGAAGATGTTTCTGGACTTCCTGCGCGAGGGTCTCGCCGAGCGCGAGAAGCGCAAGGTGAACTGGGACCCCGTCGACATGACCGTGCTCGCCAACGAGCAGGTGATCGACGGCCGCGGCTGGCGTTCGGGCGCGGTCGTCGAGCAGCGGGAAATGAATCAGTGGGTCTTCAAGATCACGAAGTACTCGCAGGAGCTCTTGAGCGCGCTGGACGGGCTGGACCGCTGGCCCGACAAGGTGCGGCTGATGCAGCGCAACTGGATCGGCCGCTCGGAAGGCCTGCTGGTCCGCTTCGCACTGGATCCGGCGACGACGCCGGCCGGCGAGAGCGAGCTGAAGATCTTCACGACGCGCCCGGACACGCTGTTCGGCGCGAAATTCATGGCGATCTCGGCGGATCATCCGCTGGCGCAGGCCGCCGCTGCGAAGAACCCTAAGCTTGCGGAGTTCATCGCAGAGATCAAGAAGATGGGTACCGCGCAGGAGATCATCGACACCGCGGAAAAGCAGGGTTTCGACACCGGCATCCGCGCGGTGCACCCGTTCGACCCCAGCTGGAAGCTGCCGGTCTATGTCGCGAACTTCGTACTGATGGAATACGGCACCGGCGCCATCTTCGGCTGCCCGGCGCACGACCAGCGCGACCTCGACTTCGTCAACAAGTACAGTCTCGGCAACACGCCTGTGGTGTGTCCGGAGGGCCAGGACCCGAAGTCGTTCGTCATCACCGACACCGCCTATGACGGTGACGGCCGCATGATCAATTCGCGCTTCCTCGACGGCATGAGCATCGAGCAGGCCAAGGAAGAGGTGGCGAAGCGTCTCGAGACGGAGCTGCGCGGCAACGCGCCGATCGGCGAGCGGCAAGTGAATTTCCGCCTGCGCGACTGGGGCATTTCGCGCCAGCGCTATTGGGGCTGCCCGATTCCAGTCATCCATTGCCCCAAGTGCGATGTGGTGCCGGTGCCGGATGCGGACCTGCCGGTGAAGCTGCCGGACGACGCCACCTTCGACAGACCGGGCAACGCGCTCGATCATCATCCGACCTGGAAGCACGTCACCTGCCCCAAATGCGGCGGCAAGGCCCAGCGCGAAACCGACACCATGGACACCTTCGTGGATTCGTCCTGGTACTTTGCGCGCTTCACCGATCCCTGGAACGAGAACGCGCCGACGACGCCTGCGATCGCCAACCGGATGCTGCCGGTCGACCAGTATATCGGCGGCGTCGAGCATGCGATCCTGCATCTGCTCTACAGCCGCTTCTTCACCCGCGCGATGAAGGCGACCGGGCACATTGCGCTGGACGAGCCGTTCGCCGGCATGTTCACGCAAGGCATGGTGGTGCACGAGACCTACCAGAAGGCGGACGGCACCTACGTGCAGCCGGCCGAGGTGAAGATCGAGGTCGGCGGCAACGGGCGCCGCGCAACGTTGCTCGCCACCGGCGAGGACATCCAGATCGGCCCGATCGAGAAGATGTCGAAGTCGAAGAAGAACACGGTCGACCCCGACGACATCATCGAGACCTACGGCGCCGACGTGGCCCGCTGGTTCATGCTCTCGGACTCCCCGCCCGACCGCGACGTGATCTGGAGCGACGAGCGCGTCCAGGGTGCCTCGCGCTTCGTGCAGCGGCTGTGGCGGCTGGTGAACGATTCCGTCGAACTCGGCAACGGTGCGCCGGCGGCCCGACCGGCCAGTTTCGGCCCGGACGCGACCACCTTGCGCAAGGCCGCCCACGGCGCGCTGGACAAGGTCACAACCGGCATCGAGCGGCTGCACTTCAACGTCTGCCTCGCCCATATCCGCGAATTCACCAACACGTTCTCGGAGGTGCTGCAGCGCCCGGGCCAGCCCGCAGCCGACCTGGCGCCGGATCTGGCCTGGGCGATCCGGGAGGCCAGCCAGATCCTGGTGCAGCTGTTCTCTCCGATGATGCCGCATCTGGCCGAGGAGTGCTGGCGGGTTCTGGGCCAAAAGGGGCTGGTTTCGGAAGCCGATTGGCCCCAAATCGAACGCGATTTGCTGGTCGAAGACAGCGTGACCCTGGTGGTCCAGGTCAACGGCAAGAAGCGGGGTGAGGTCACAGTTGCAACAGCGGCCCAGAATCCGGAAATCGAGGCTGCCGTTTTGGCCCTCGATGCGGTAAAGCTGGCCCTGGACGGCAAGCCCGTCCGCAAGGTGATCATCGTTCCCAAGAGGATCGTGAATGTTGTCGGCTAGGATCCGTATCGCAGCCCGCTTGCTGGCAGTCGCTGCATTGGCGGCGCTGACGGCAGGCTGCTTCCAGCCGATGTATGCCGAGCGCACCGACGGCACCCCCGGTCTGCGCGAAAGGCTGATGGGCGTCGAGCTACCCCCGATCAGCAAGCCCAATGCTTCGCGCGAGGCCCGCGTCGGCGTCGAAATCCGCAACGCGCTGGCGTTCAAGCTTTACGGCACGGCGACGGGCATGCCGCCGACGCATCGACTGGATATCCGCTTCACCACCAGCCGCTCCTCGCTGATCGTCAGCGCCGCGACCGGACTGCCGACCAGCGAAAATCTCGGCATCGACGCCCAGTACAATCTGATCGACGTCGCGACCGGCAAGTCTGTCATGACTGGCTCGACATTCTCACGCGTGTCCTATGACATGCCGGGGTCCTATCAGCGCTTCTCGCGCACCCGCGCCGTGCGCGATGCCGAGGATCGTGCCGCCAACGAGATCGCCGAGAACATCTCCACCCGGCTCGCCTCGTTCTTCACCGCAGGCACTTAAGTCGTTCCCGTCATTCCGGGGCACGCGCAGCGTGAACCCGGAATCTCGATCCCAAACCTCTGGATTCCGGGTTCGCGCTGCGCGCGCGCCGGAATGACGATCTGGACCATGGTCGCACTGCGCGGAAAAGAGATCGACGCCTTCCTCGCTCGGCCCGATGCCGGCCGTCCGATCATCCTGCTCTACGGTCCCGATGCGGGCCTCGTGCGCGAGCGCGCCGATGCGCTGATCGCGTCCAGCGTCGACGATCCCAACGATCCGTTCTCGCTGGTCAAGCTCGACGGCGACGAACTCTCCGCCGAGCCCTCTCGCCTCGTCGACGAGGCCATGACGGTGCCGCTGTTCGGCGGCCGCCGCGCCATCCGCGTTCGCGCCGGCTCGCGCAGCTTCGCCAGCGGCATCGAGACGCTGGCCGAGATGAACGTGAAGGATTGCCGCATCGTGATCGAGGCCGGCGAGCTTCGCCCGGAATCGCCGCTGCGTAAGACTTGCGAGCGCGCCAAGACGGCCGTGGCGATCGGCTGCTATCCAGACACTGAGCGCGATCTGGCCAGGCTGATGGAGGACGAGCTCCGTATCGCGAATTTGCGCATCGCGCAGGACGCCCGCGCGGCGCTGATGTCCTTTCTCGGCGGTGACCGCCAGGCCTCGCGCAACGAGCTGCGCAAGCTGACCCTCTACGCCCACGGCAAGGGCGAGGTCACGCTGGATGATGTCATGGCCGTGGTCGCCGATGCGTCGGAGCTGAAGCTCGATCCGATCGTCGACGGCGCCTTTGCCGGGCGGCCCGACATCGTCGAGACCGAATTCGCCAAGGCCATGATCGCCGGCACCTCTCCAGGCGTGATCATATCCGCCGCGCAGCGGCAGGCTGCGTGGCTGCACAAATCCGCGCTCGCGATCGCCGACGGCACGCCGGCCTCCGCCGTGCTCGATGGCGGCTTTCCGCGCCTGCATTTTTCGCGAAAGCCCGCGGTCGAAACCGCGCTGCGCAATTTCAGCCCGGCGCGGCTTGCCGCGATCATCGAGCAGCTCGCAACCGCGGCGCTCGACACCCGCAAGCAGTCCACCCTCGCCGCAGCCATAGCCCAGCGCGCGCTGATGGCGATTGCGGCGAACGCGAAGCGGCGGGGCTGAGCTCTCTCCGCGTCACTGCGAACGCAACAAAGCAAGGGGCCAAATCCGTCATCCTGAGGCGCGAGTGGCACGATGCTACGCATCGTGCCAGGAGCCTCGAAGGATGAAAGGCCGCGCTGCTACAGCCGGGCCGTCGCCCTTCGAGGGCCGCTGAAGAAGCGGCCACCTCAGGATGACGGGTGGAGATCAGTGCCCGCGGCACGGGACAGCGGAGTTACAGCGCGCCCTTGGCGAGCCGCTTCATCACCTCGTCGAGCTGATCGAGGTTGCGGTAGTTGATCTGCACGGAGCCGCCGGGATCGCGATGATTGACGGTGACCTTGAGACCTAGCGCGTCGCTGACACGCTTTTCGAGATCGATCGTATCAGGGTCCTTTTCCTTGCCCCCAGTGCTGCGCGCCTTCTGCGGCTTGCGCTCGGGCACGCCTTCCTCGTGCGCCAGAGCCTCGGCCTGGCGAACGTTGAGCCCCTCCTCGACGATGCGCTTGGCGGCGGCGAGCGGATCCGGCACGCCGATCAGCGCGCGGGCGTGGCCCGCCGTCAATTCACCGGTCGCGATGAAGGCCTGCACCTCGGCCGGCAGCTTCGTCAGCCGCATCATGTTGGCGACGTGGCTGCGGCTCTTGCCGACGACCTTCGCGATGTCCTCCTGGCTGCGTTTGAACTCGTTGGCGAGCGCGTGATAGCCCTGGGCCTCTTCCATCGGGTTGAGGTCTTCGCGCTGCACGTTCTCGATGATCGCGAACTCCAGCGCGTCGCTGTCGCTGATGTCGACCGGAACGATCGGCACGTCATGCAGGCCGGCGAGCTGCGAGGCGCGCCAGCGCCGCTCGCCCGCGATGATCTCGTAGCGATCCTGCGCGCCCTTCAGCGGACGCACCACGATCGGCTGAATCACGCCGTGCTGCCTGATGGAGTCGGAGAGCTCCTTGAGCTCGGTCTCCGAAAAGGTGCGGCGCGGGTTGCGCGGGTTGGGCTTGATGAATTCGATCGGCACCTTGCGCTGTGCGCGCGGACGATCGACATGCTGAGCCTCGCCGCCAACGTCACCGATCAGACTCGCAAGACCTCGGCCCAGTCGCGAACGCGCTTCGTCGGCCATCGCCAGCTCCCTTGGATTCACGGTGCAGCACTCCAGAACTGAATTGTCGTAGGGTGGGCAAAGCGAGGCGTGCCCACCGATTGTTTGCGGAAGACGATGGGCACGGCGAAGGCGCCTTTGCCCACCCTACGGCAGCCTCAATGCGCCGTGCGCAGTTCGCGCTCGCGCTGGATCACTTCGGTGGCGAGCCGCAGGTAGGCTTCGCTGCCGACGCATTTGAGATCGTAGACCAGCACCGGCTTGCCGTAGGACGGCGCTTCGGAGATGCGCACGTTGCGCGGGATCATGGTCTTGTAGACCTTCTCGCCCATGAACTGGCGGACGTCGGCGACGACCTGGTTCGAGAGGTTGTTGCGCGAGTCGAACATGGTCAACACAATGCCGTGGATCGACAGGTTCGGATTGAGCGTCGAGCGCACCTGCTCCACCGTCTGCAGCAATTGCGACAGACCCTCGAGCGCGAAGAACTCGCATTGCAGCGGCACCAGGATCGCGTCGGAGGCCGCCATCGCGTTCACCGTGAGCAGGTTGAGCGAGGGCGGGCAGTCGATCAGCACATAGGTGTAGTCGGCGTCCGGCGAGACGTTGTTGTTGAGTGCGCCGATGGCGTCGCGCAGCTTGAAGGCGCGGCCGGGCGTGGTGCCGAGCTCGAGCTCGAGGCCGGAGAGGTCCATGGTCGAGGGCGCGATGTGCAGCCGCGGCACCGCGGTCGAGACCACCGCCTCGCGCAACGCGGCTTCGCCGACCAGCACGTCGTAGGTCGAGCAGGAGCGGTTGCGGCGATCGATGCCGAGGCCGGTCGAGGCGTTGCCCTGCGGATCGAGATCGACGATCAGGACGCGCTCGCCGATCGCCGCGAGCGCCGTGCCGAGGTTGATCGCTGTGGTTGTTTTTCCCACGCCGCCCTTCTGATTCGCCAGCGCCAGGATGCGCGGGTGGCCATGCGGGACCTCATTGGTCTCCTGGGCCGTCTGTTCTTGCTGCGGTTCGTCAATCACGCTCATCGCAATTCCCCACTCCCCCTGAACGCCTCACCCGCGCCGTTCGACGGACGTCAGCTCCACGATCCAGCCGTCACCCGTGCGGCTCTGATGGAGCTGAGGTTGAATATTCCAATATTTAGCGGCTTCGGTCAATTCAGCCTCTACATCTTGACCCTTCGGAAACAGCGCCTTTGCGCCTTGGCGCATCAGCGGCTCCGCAAAGCCGATGAGTTGATGTAGCGGAGCCAGTGCGCGTGCGGTGACGCAATCGACGGGGCCGGTGATTCTATCCACATTATCCCCGATCTCAGCGAGATGTACGACTCCCGGAGATGTGGTGACGCGAATCGCTTCGCGCAGGAAAGCCGCCTTCTTGGCGATTCGCTCGACGAGGTGGACGCTCGCGCCCGGCGTCCCCGCCGTGGCGCAGGCCAGGACAACGCCGGGGAAACCGCCGCCGCTGCCGAGGTCGGCCCAGCGTTTTGCGGTCGGCGCGAGATCGACCAGCTGAAGCGAATCGGCGATGTGCCGCGTCCAGAGATGCGGCAAGGTCGAAGGCGCGACCAGATTGGTCTTGGCCTGCCACTCGCGCAGCAGGGCGATGTAGCGATCGAGCCGGGCTTCAGTTTCACGTGAAACGGGCGCGAGCTTGAGTGCCGCGACCTTGTCGGCTGCGATGATTGCGTCCAGCGACTGATCGTTGGCGTTGGCCTTGTCGATCTTCGGTCGGGCCGGTGTCGAGTCGGATTGGCGCACGGCGGCACCTGCTCCGGGTCGTCGCAATAGCGGCCTGTCCCCGCCCGGTCCGCGCTGTTTCACGTGAAACGCCTATGCAATGGCCTTGGGGGTTTTCCGAGCTTCACGGCGCAGATAAGCCGCGAGGATGCCGAGGGCAGCCGGCGTCATCCCATCGATCCGGCCAGCCTGGCCGACGGTAAAGGGGCGGGCCTTCTCCAGCTTGGCCCGGACCTCGTTGGAGAGACCCGGGACCTGCTGGTAATCGACGTCTGACAGGACCATGCCCTCATCGCGCCTGAACGCTTCGACGTCGGCGCTCTGGCGCTCCAGATAGACATCGTATTTCGCGTCGATCTCGAGATGGGTGGCAATGACGGGATCGATCGCCGCCAACTCCGGCCAGATTGCGCGAACCTGGCTCCAGCCGATCTCCGGATACGCCATCAGCTCAAAGGCCGACCGGCGCTGGCCATCCCGGTTCAGGGACAGGCCGTGCTTGCTCGCCTCGTTCGGGGTCATGGTCAGGGACTTCGACAGCGTCCGGGCTGCGTTCAGAGCATCCATCTTGGCGCGGTGATGCCGGGTTCGGGCACTGCCGACACATCCCAAGGCGATGCCCTTCTCGGTCAGGCGCTGGTCCGCATTGTCGGCCCGCAGCGTCAAACGATACTCGGCCCTGGAGGTGAACATCCGATAGGGCTCGCTGATCCCGCGGGTAACGAGGTCATCGATCATGACGCCGAGATAGCCGTCGGCCCGATCGAACACCGTCAGCGCGGCCCCACTGGCGGACAATGCCGCATTCAGCCCGGCCACGATGCCCTGCCCGGCGGCCTCTTCATATCCGGTGGTGCCGTTGATCTGCCCGGCCAGGAACAGTCCGCGCAGGCGCTTGGTCTGCAGGGTCGGATCGAGCTCGCGGGGATCGATGTGGTCGTATTCGATGGCATAGCCCGGCCGCACCATCTTCACCCGTTCCAGGCCCGGAATGCTGGCGAGGATCGCAAGCTGGACCTCCTCCGGCAGCGAGGTCGAGATGCCGTTGGGATAGACGGTCGTATCGTCCAGCCCTTCCGGCTCCAGGAAGATCTGATGGCCGTCACGGTCGCCGAAGCGGACGATCTTGTCCTCGATCGAGGGGCAGTAGCGCGGGCCGGAGCTCTTGATCTGACCGGAGTACATCGGAGAGCGATGGACATTGGCGCGGATCACCTCGTGCGTCGCGGCCGTGGTCCGGGTGATCCCGCACTGGATCTGCGGGGTCGTGATCCGCGCGGTCAGGACCGAGAACGGCTCCGGCGGCTCGTCCCCAGGCTGCATCTCGACGGCGGACCAGTCGATCGTCGTGCCGTCCAGACGGGGCGGCGTGCCGGTCTTGAGGCGTCCGAGGGTGAAACCGGCGCGCTCGAAGGAGCTTGAAAGGCCCATCGCAGGAGCTTCGCCGACCCGGCCGGCGGGCCAGCTCTTCTCACCGAGATGGATCAGACCGCGGAGGAATGTGCCGGTGGTGACCACAACCGCCCCTGCCCGCAGCTCCCGGCCATCACCCAGGCGAAGACCTGTGACCCGCCCTTCGGCCACGATCAGCTCGTCGGCCTCGCCTTCGATGACCGAAAGGCCCTCGGTCTCCCGGATCGCGGCCTGCATGGCGGCCGCATAGAGCTTCCGATCCGCCTGGGCGCGAGGACCGCGGACTGCGGGGCCTTTGCGGCGGTTGAGAACACGAAACTGGATGCCGCCGGCGTCGCCGACGCGACCCATCAGACCATCGAGAGCATCGACTTCGCGGACCAGATGACCCTTCCCGAGACCACCGATGGCCGGATTGCAGGACATCGCGCCGACAGTCGAGAAATGGTGCGTCACCAGGGCGGTCGCCGCACCCATCCGCGCAGCAGCGGCCGCGGCTTCACAGCCGGCGTGGCCGCCGCCAATCACGATGACGTCGAAGCTTGCTCGCTCTGTTCGCATG
Source organism: Bradyrhizobium sp. I71 (assembly GCF_022354745.1). NCBI lineage: Bacteria > Pseudomonadati > Pseudomonadota > Alphaproteobacteria > Hyphomicrobiales > Nitrobacteraceae > Bradyrhizobium > Bradyrhizobium sp. I71. The sequence goes on along the minus strand of NZ_CP059398.1, from coordinate 3,481,493 downwards.
GTGGGACTTCTATCCCAGAGCGCAAAAAGCCGGAAGTGGAAACTCGGGGCCGGCGTGTTTCACGTGAAACAGGTGCCGCCGGCCGATCCCGGCTTTCGCGAAAACAACCCCATACACAGTAGAAGGAGCGTTGAAGATGCTGTTGTTTCACCACGCCAAAACGAACCACAGGGCCGTGGTAGATTGTGCGGATGCGATCCTGGCGATCCATCGAGAAAGCAGATCAGCACCGCGCCGTCATGCGAGCGCGGCGAAGCTATTCGGAGTATGCCAAAATAGAGACAGTTGGATCGCTTTGTCGAAAGGCTCCTCGCAATGATGCGATCGCGGCCAGCGGCCCTAGCGTCCACTCGTGCTAAGCGGGCCCCAAGTCGCGCAATGTGCGAGCGAATTGGAGCGTAAGATCGCCCCGGTGTTTCACGTGAAACAGGCCGAAGACGTTCCCTGCGCTGTTTCACGTGAAACACAAGGAATGGAACAAATCCTAGTTCTACAATGAAGAACTAGCCTACTTTCCGATGCAGAATTTCTGAAAGATCGCCCCAAGGACGTCCTCAACGTCCACCCGGCCCAGCAGACGGCCCAGGGCATAAGCGGCGGCGCGCAGCTCTTCGGCCGCCAGCTCTTCGCCCTCTTCTACAAGCTGCAGACTCCGGCGCAAGCTGTCCGACGCCTGGCGCAGCAGATCGCGCTGCCGCGCCCGGGTCACCAAAGCGCCTTCCGTCGTTCCGAAGAAGTCGGCGGCGAACATTACGAGGGCGTCGATCAGTTCCGGAATGCCGTCGCCCCGGCTCGCGGAGATCGGGAACTCGCCCGGCGGTACGGGGCCCTTGCGCCCGCCGAGATCGATCTTGTTGCGGACGATCCAGACCGAGCCGCCCGACGAAGCATTTCCGTCGCCGGATCTTCGAAGCGAGCGCATGGATTCCGGGTCGACAGCTTGCCCGCCCTCCACCAACCACAGGACCAGGTCGGCGTCCCCGGCTCGTGCACGCGCCCGACGCACGCCCTCCTGCTCCACGGGATCATCGGTCTCGCGAATGCCGGCGGTGTCGATGACAGTGACGGGGTAGCCGTCGAGATCGAGCTGCACCTCGATCACGTCGCGCGTGGTGCCGGCATGAGGCGAGACGATCGCGACCTCGCGCCGCGCGAGCTGGTTGATCAAGGTCGACTTGCCAACGTTCGGTTCGCCCGCGATCGCAACCACCAGGCCGTCACGCAGACGTTCAGCTTGTCCCTGTGCCGCAAGGACTTTCGAGATTTCGTCATGCAGGGCTTGGATTGCCCTGACTGCCGGCGCCTTCAATTCGGCCGGCACGTCGCCTTCGTCGGAAAAATCGATGCCCGCCTCGATCAGCGCGGACGCCTCGATGATGCGTTCCCGCCAGTCGCGCGCGTGATCGCCGAGGAGACCTTGCAACTGGCGCAGCGCCTGGCGCCGTTGCCGGTCGGTGTCGGCGTGGATGAGATCGTCGAGACCCTCGGCCTCGGTGAGGTCTAGCTTGCCGTTCTCGAACGCGCGCCGCGTGAACTCTCCAGGCTCAGCGGCGCGCGTATTCGGAATATTCGAAATTTCCGCAAGGAGCGCCGCAAGCACCGCGCGTCCGCCATGGACGTGAAACTCGGTGACATCCTCGCCGGTCGCGCTGGCCGGTCCTGGGAACCAGAGCACCACCGCATCGTCGATCGGCTGGCCCGCGCCGTCACGGAGCAACCGGCGGCTCGCCTGCCGCGGTGCCGGCAGCCGGCCCGCGAGCCTTGTCAGCACCAAGCCGGCCTGCGAGCCCGACACACGCACCACCGCGATCGCGCTGGGCGCCCGGCCGGATGACAGCGCAAAAATGGTCTGGTCTCTCGGATGCATGGCCTATTTGTCCGCCTCCCGGCGAAAAGGCAAACGTCCGTTTCCGCCGGCCAGCCGGAGGATTTGCTGCACCAAATCCTGCAGCAATGCCTATGCTGCAACGCAACATAACTGCTGCATTTTGCTGCAACGTTCCCTATCCGAGAGAGTTCAGGCCGAGTGCCATCCCAACTTTTCCTCGCGATAGCAACATATTAATGAACGCCCGCGATCGGGATGGGAACCACCTTCATGCTGCAACTTCGCTGCAGCAAAGCCGCACAACAAAAGGGCGCCCGAAGGCGCCCTCTAATCCCTTGCTGCAGTGCACTCAGGTATTCATCGACTCGAAGAACTCCGAGTTGCTCTTGGTCGAGCGGAGCTTGTCGAGCAGGAAGTCGATCGCGTCCATCGTGCCCATCGGATTGAGGATACGGCGGAGCACGTACATCTTCTTGAGCACCTGCGGATCGGTGATGAGCTCCTCCTTGCGGGTGCCGGAGCGCGAGATGTCGATCGCCGGGAAGGTACGCTTGTCCGACACCTTGCGGTCCAGGATCAGTTCCGAGTTACCGGTACCCTTGAACTCTTCGAAGATGACTTCGTCCATGCGGCTGCCGGTATCGACCAGCGCGGTCGCGATGATGGTCAGCGAGCCGCCCTCCTCGATGTTGCGGGCGGCGCCGAAGAACCGCTTCGGGCGCTGGAGCGCGTTGGCATCGACACCACCGGTCAGCACCTTGCCGGATGACGGCACCACGGTGTTGTAGGCGCGGCCAAGGCGGGTGATCGAATCGAGCAGGATCACGACGTCGCGGCCGTGTTCGACCAGGCGCTTGGCCTTCTCGATCACCATCTCGGCGACCTGGACGTGACGCACCGCCGGCTCGTCGAAGGTGGAGGACACGACCTCGCCCTTCACCGAGCGCTGCATGTCCGTGACTTCTTCCGGACGCTCGTCGATCAGCAGCACGATCAGATAGCATTCGGGATGATTGTGCGTGATCGAATGCGCGATGTTCTGCATCAGCACTGTCTTACCGGTGCGCGGCGGTGCGACGATCAATGCGCGCTGGCCCTTGCCGATCGGCGCGACGATGTCGATCACGCGTGCAGACAGGTCCTTTCGCGTGGGATCGTCGATCTCCATGCGGAAGCGCTGATTCGGAAACAGCGGCGTGAGGTTGTCGAAATTGACCTTGTGCTTGGACTTTTCCGGGTCCTCGAAATTGAGCGTATTGACCTTCAGCAACGCGAAATAGCGCTCGCCCTCTTTCGGACTACGGATATGGCCTTCGATGGTGTCGCCGGTACGCAGGCCAAAACGGCGGATCTGCGAGGGTGACACGTAGATGTCGTCGGGGCCCGGCAGATAATTCGCATCGGGCGAGCGGAGAAAGCCGAAGCCGTCGGAGAGCACCTCGACGACGCCTTCGCCGACGATGTCGGTCTCGGCGAGCGAGAGCTGCTTGAGGATGGCGAACAGCAGCTCCTGCTTGCGCATGGTGCTTGCGTTCTCGACCCCGTTCTCTTCCGCGAACGAGACGAGCTCGGCCGGGGTTTTCGACTTGAGGTCCTGGAGTTTGATTTCCCGCATTGGGGTGGTCCTGTGGGGTAGCCTTAGAAGAGGGGGATGCGAGGAGGCTCTGAAATGCGGACGTGAGAAGGTAAGGTCCGCAGGACTGGCAAGGTGAGCGCCGGGAGGCTTCAAACCTGATGCGGTATCCGGCTTCTGGAAAGCCCGGACACAACCACATCCGCCTGCGTTGGGTGGGATGTCGACAATATAGAAAATCGCTTCCTGCTCCGCAAGCCGAAGCGCTGAGCGAATCGTCGGCGCGATGTGCCTAGAACGGCTTCACGATCACCATGATGACGATGAAGATCATCAGAACGGTCGGCACCTCATTGATTATTCGATAGAATTTCTGGCTCCGCGGGCGCCGGTCGGCGGCGAAATCCTTAAGCCAACGGGAAAAAAAGCCGTGGACCGCAGACATCGCCAGGACCAATGCCAGTTTTACGTGCAACCAGGGCGATGCGAACCAATGGCCGGACCACGCGAGATAGAGACCGGCCAGCCAGGTCACGATCATGGCCGGGTTGATGATCGCCTTGAGCAACCGGCGTTCCATGACCTTGAACGTTTCCGACTGCTTCGAGCCAATCTCCGCCTCGCAATGATAAACGAACAGCCGCGGCAGATAGAGCATGCCGGCCATCCAGGAGATGACCGCGATCACGTGCAGCGCCTTGATCCACTCGTACATTCCGGCAGCCTTCCGTGTCTTGCCTTTCGCGTTTTATGGACGCGAACCGGGATCCATGTCGTTCGAACGCGCCCAGTCTCACCGGACAGTGGATGGAACGAGCTCGGTAAGAATTCATTCATAGATTTGGGTGCACACACATATCCGCGTGCTCGGCTCTTCTAAACCTAATAATTTTAGAATCTTAAGGTTTGAGTCTATGTGACCGTGGATTGGACTCACACAATTCCGTCCGCCGTTTCGCGCGCGCTTGTTCACATCCATAAACATATCCAGCGTGGCCTCGAGCCGTTCGGATAAGCCGTCCGAACTCAAGAGCTTGCGCTTCCCCGTCGGCAGCTTATCAAGAGGGTTATCCGCGCAATCCCGCTCGCCTCATCGGAGGGCGCCGGACTTGTCCTGAGGGGCAGTGGTGTGAAGAAAATTGGCCGTTGTCCCGCCCTTGGTGTCGCACATCCCTTTCCAAGGGGTTAAGCTCCACAGAAATCCACAAACCGCCCCGCCCTCATACAAAGAGTTTTTGTGCCGACCTCGAACAATTATTTCCATCTGCATCTGGTCTCGGACTCCACGGGTGAGACGCTCATCACCGTGGCGCGCGCGGTCGCAGCCCAATACGCCAACGTGACGCCGGTCGAGCACGTCTATCCGCTGGTGCGCAGCCAAAAGCAGCTCGACCGCGTGCTCGATGAGATCGAGGAAGCGCCGGGAATCGTGCTGTTCACGCTGCTCGAAAAGGATCTGGTCGCCAGGCTCGAGGACAAGTGCAAGCAGATCAATGTTCCGAGCCTGTCGATCATCGGCCCGGTGATGCAGCTGTTCGAAGCCTATCTCGGCGCTGCGACCACCGGGCGCGTCGGTGCCCAGCACGTCCTCAACGCGGAATATTTCAAGCGCATCGACGCGTTGAACTACACGATGATTCATGACGACGGTCAGCACGTCGAAGGTCTCGACGAGGCCGACGTGGTGCTGGTCGGCGTGTCCCGGACGTCGAAGACGCCGACCTCGATCTATCTCGCCAATCGCGGCATCCGCACCGCCAACGTGCCGCTGGTTCCAGGCATTCCAGTGCCTTCGCAACTGGAGACGCTGACCCGGCCGCTGGTTGTCAGCCTGCACGCGACGCCGGAACGCCTGATCCAGATCCGGCAGAATCGCCTGCTGTCGATGGGAGCCGAGTCCGGCAGCGACACCTACACCGACAAGCAGTCGGTCACCGAGGAGGTCGCGTTTGCTCGCAAGCTGAGTGCCAAGCATGACTGGCCGCTGCTCGACGTCACCCGCCGCTCGATCGAGGAAACCGCGGCGGCGATCATGAAGCTCTATAGTGATCGCCAGCGCAACCGGCCCTCGGAATAGTTTCTGCCATGGTTCTGTGGCGCGGTACATCTCCGTTGATCCTGGCCTCGCAAAGCAGCGCGCGCAAAATGCTGCTGGCCAATGCCGGGCTCGGATTCCAGGCCGTGACGGCCGATATCGACGAGCGCGGCATTCAGGCCGCATCGAGACTGTCAAACCCGCGCGAGATCGCCCTGTTGCTGGCGCGAGAAAAGGCCAAGGCGGTTTCGGCGAGTCATCCAGGAAGCTACGTGATCGGCGCCGATCAGACATTGGCTCTCGGGATGCGTCTCTTCAACAAGCCTGCAGGCCGCGCACAGGCGCTGGCGCAGTTGCGCGATCTCGCCGGCAAGAGCCACGAGCTGAATTCGGCCATAGCCGTTGCGCGTGACGGCAAGATTGTTTTCGAGGACGTGTCAGTCGCCCGCATGACCATGCGAGAGATGACCGATGCCGAGCTTTCGGCCTATCTCGACGCCGCCGGCGATGCCGTCACGACCAGCGTCGGCGCCTATCAGCTCGAAGGCCTCGGCATCCATCTGTTCGAGCGGATCGAGGGCGATCATTTCACCATTCTCGGCCTGCCGCTGCTGCCACTGCTTGCGTTCCTGCGCCGCGAGCGGCTAGTTGCAGTGTGACCGACAGACATGGCTATGGCTTGATGCGGATCCTCGGACTGACCGGCTCGATCGGGATGGGCAAATCCACCACCGCGAAACTGTTCGCGGAGGCCGGTGTGCCCGTCTACGATGCGGATGCCGCCGTGCATCAACTCTATGAAGGCGAAGCGGCCCCCGCGATCGAGGCTGCGTTCCCCGGCACCACCGTCAACGGCAAAGTCGACCGCACAAAACTGTCGGCGCGCGTCGTGCACGATCCTGCCGCGATCAAGCAGCTCGAGCAAATCGTTCATCCGATGCTGGGCGCCTCCCGGCAGAAATTCTTCGCCGACGCCGAGGCCGCCAAGGCGCCGGTGGTGGTGCTGGACATCCCGCTGCTGTTCGAGACGGGCGGCGACAAGCGGGTGGACGCCGTGGTCGTGGTCTCGACGTCGCCCGAACTCCAGCGCCAGCGGGTGCTGGCGCGCGGCACCATGGACGAAGCCAAGCTCGACGCCATCATCGCCAAGCAGACGCCGGATGCCGAAAAACGCCGGCGCGCCGATTTCGTGGTGGATACGTCACACGGACTTGAGCCGGTGCGGGCGCAAATCGCGCACATTCTGGCCGAGGTCGTTAAGATGCCGCAGCGGCGAGCCTGATTCGCCGTCTCACACGGCGACCAAGACATGCGCGAAATCGTCCTCGACACCGAAACGACCGGCCTCGATCCGCTCCGCGGCGACCGACTCGTCGAAATCGGCTGCGTCGAGATCCTCAACCGCATGCCGACGGGGCAGACTTTTCACGTCTACATCAACCCTGAACGGGACATGCCGGCGGAAGCGTTCGCGGTGCACGGATTGTCGTCCGAATTCCTGGCGACGAAACCATTGTTCCACGAGGTCGCCGACGAGTTTCTGGAGTTCATCGGCGACGCCCCGCTGGTGATCCACAACGCCTCGTTCGACATCGGCTTCATCAATGCCGAGCTTGACCGCATCAAGCGCGCCGCGATCCCGCGCGAGCGACTGGTGGACACGCTGCTGCTGGCGCGCCGCAAGCATCCCGGCGTGTCGAACCGGCTCGACGATCTCTGCTCGCGCTATGCGATCGACAATTCACGCCGCACCAAGCACGGCGCGCTGCTGGATGCCGAGCTGCTGGCCGAAGTCTATGTCGATCTGGTCGGGGCGCGACAGTCGCAGCTGCTGCTGGCTTCGGACACCCAGGAGATCCGCGTCAATGCGGGCGGCGATGCGCCGCGGCGACAGCGCCTGGTGCCGCTTGCGCCGCGGATTTCGGAGGCCGAGCGAGAGGCCCATCGGGCCTTCATCGCGACACTCGGCGACAAGGCGATCTGGAACGAGTACCTGCCCGCTCCAGCCGCCGTGGCGGTCGGTCAGGCCTGACCGGCTTGACCTTGAGCGGCCATTTGCCGCTCCATGTTCTGGCGATAGAGACCGACGAAGTCGACCGGATCCAGCATCAGGGGCGGGAACCCGCCGTCGCGTACCGCGGTCGCGATGATCTCGCGGGCAAACGGGAACAACAGGCGCGGGCACTCGATCATGACCAGCGGATGCAGGTTCTCCTTGGGCACGTTGACGATCCGGAACACGCCGGCATAGGCGAGCTCGAACGAGAACATCACCTTGCCTGCGGTCTCGGCCTTGCCTTCGACCGACAACGTCACCTCGAACTCCTGTTCGCTGAGATTGTTGGCGTTGACGTTGATCTGGATGTTGATCTGCGGCGGCTGGCTCTGCTGCTGGAGCGAGCTCGGCGCGTTGGGATTTTCGAACGAGAGGTCCTTGGTATATTGCGCCAGCACATTGAGCTGGGGAGCCTGGGCCGCCTCGGGAGGGGTGCCGTTACCGTTGGTCATGAAAGTCTCTCCTTACCCGATTGGGGCTGAATTTCGCGGCGGTTGGCTAACATAGGGCCGCCTCGTTCCACAAGGACGAACGGCCCCGCATCGGGGAATCGGGCCGCGCCCGCCGTTTGGACGGTCATCCTGCCTTTTCCGCGAAATTGCGCCTTAAATGATTGAAGATGCGCGATTTCCCGGCAGGATCGGGTTTCCCCTTAAGGATAAAACGCGCTACACTTGGTGCTGTGCCAAAAGGCGCCATTGGCCCGGCAAGATTTCGTGCCTACATCCCACGGACCTGACACGGACCTAAAATGGTGATGTGGACTTGCCGTTTCCCTGGGGAACGGTCTACTGGCCGGATTAATTTTCCCGGCAACGACCCCTGAAAAGACCAGAAAGCGAATACGACGTGGACATCTACACCATCATATTCCTGGCGCTGGCAGTCTTCATCTTTTTGAGACTGCGTAGCGTGCTGGGGCAGCGCACGGGCAACGAGCGGCCGCCGTTCGATCGCACCGCCGCCCGCAATGCGTTGGGAGGTGCCCAGGACAACAACGTCGTGACCGTGCCGGGCAAGGTGATCGACCAGGCCCCGCTCGCGCCGACGGCCGAGCCGACCCCGCCCTCCGATCGCTGGAAGGGGCTGGCCGAGCCCGGCACTGCGTTGGCGCAGGGCCTCGATGCCATCGTCGAGAAGGATTCCACGTTCGACCCGCGCCATTTCATCTCGGGCGCCCGCGGCGCCTACGAGATGATCGTGCTGGCCTTTGCCAATGGCGACCGCCGTGCGCTGCGCGACCTGTTGTCGTCGGACGTCTATGACAGTTTCGATGCCGCGATCAAGGAACGCGAGAAGAACGAGCAGAAGACCGAGACGCGCTTCGTCTCGATCGACAAGGCCGAGCTCGTCGGCGCCGAGATGCGTGACCGCACCGCCCAGCTCACCGTGCGCTTCGTTTCGCAGATGATCTCGGCCACCCGCGACAAGGCCGGCAACATCGTCGACGGCAGCGCCGACACGGTCGCCGACATCACCGACATCTGGACTTTCGCCCGCGACACCTCCTCTCGCGATCCGAACTGGAAGCTGGTTGGCACCGGAAGCGCGAACTAAGGTCTTTCTGAAGAACAGCGCGACGGCGCTTTGCGCGTGTGCCGTCGTGCTCTCGTCGTTTTCGCTCGGTGCCGAGGCGGCGCGGCGCCACCATCGCAGCCATCATCATCACGCCCGGCAATTGCCCGCCGCCCCGCCGCGGGCCTTGCCCTACCCGCAGCTTCCCCTGCCGTTCGAAATTCCCGGCGCGCAATATCTGCCGCTGGCTTGGGCGGACGTGAAGGGTTGGGAAGAGGACGACCATCTCGCCGCCTATAAGACGTTCCGCGCCAGCTGCCGGCCGATCAATGCGCAGAACGGCGGGGCCGAACCCAAGGCCTTCGAACCCAAGGCCCTCGAATCCAAGGCCTTGGGCGCCTCGCTGAGCGAGCCTTGCCGCGCTGCCAAGACGCTCGATCTCGCCGACGACGCCAAGGCGAAGACCTTCTTCGAGGAGAACTTCACGCCGCTGCGGATCTCGCGCCTCGGCGAGCCCGACGGTTTCGTCACCGGCTATTACGAACCGGTGCTGGAGGGGTCGCGCACGCAAACCGATGTCTACAACGTGCCGGTCTATCGCCGTCCCTCGAATCTGTTCGTGCGCGGTTACAAGCAGGATTCGGTCAGCCTGCCCAACAAGGGCCCGGTCTATCGCAAGATCGGCCGCCGCAAGCTGGTGCCCTATTACGACCGTGGCGAGATCGAGGACGGCAAGATCGCCGGCCGCGGGCTGGAGATCGCCTGGCTCAAGGATCCGACCGATCTTCTGTTCGCCCAGATCCAGGGCTCGGCACGGATCAAATTCGAGGACGGCAGCTCGGTTCGGCTCAATTACGACGCCTATAACGGCTATCCCTACACGGCCGTCGGCCGCATCCTGATCGAGCGCGGCATCATCCCGAAAGAGGAGATGTCGATGCAGAAGATCAGGGAGTGGATGGCGCAGAATCCCGACGGCGCCAAGGAGCTGCGCCGCGCGAACCGTGCCTACATCTTCTTCCGCGAGGTCAACCTCTCCGACAAGGACGAGGCGGTGGGCGCGCAAGGCATTCCGCTGACCGCCGGCCGCTCGATCGCGGTCGACAAATCGCTGCATGTCTACGGCACGCCGTTCTTCATCGAGGGCGAGCTGCCGATCGAGTCCGAACGCGCGAAGTCGCCGTTTCACCGGCTGATGATCGCGCAGGACACCGGTTCGGCCATCATCGGCCCCGCACGCGCCGATCTGTTTTTCGGCGCCGGCCAGGAGGCCGGCCGTGTCTCCGGGCGGCTGCGCCATCCCATGCGTTTCGTGATGCTGGTGCCGAAGAGCCTCGATCCGGGCCCGCGCGCCGCGAAATTGCCGATACCGGACGCCAGGCCCTCGGAGAAGATCGCAAAGCTGTTTCCGCAAACCGTCCCGGCCAAGGCGGCAACGCCCGCTGCCGCCGCGGCGCAAGACAAGAACGAAACGGTTGCCATCGCCGGTCCCGTTCCGATACCGGTGCCGCGTCCCGCGATCGACCCTGCCTCTGAGCCGCGTCGGCCGGTGAAGAATCGTCCTCATCGGCAGCAATGAAACGATCGTCCCGTCCGCCCGTGCTGGAGCCTCGCCCCTCGCCGCGCCGCCGTGCGCTGAGCGATGAGGAGCGCGAGCTGTGGGACCTCGTTTCGAGACAGGTCAAGCCGCTGAGGAAGCCCCGCGTGCCAAAGACGCATGCCGCGCCGCGCCAGGAGGCGTCACCCGCCGGTCCGGCCAATCGACCGGCGTCATCGCCGCGGCCCGTCGCCGCCGCGCCGTCGCCGCGCGTGACGAAGCCGTCCATTCCGCCCCTGGCGCCGCTTGGCAAGCGCGAGCGGACAAAACTGTCGCGCGGCCGCAGCGAGATCGAGGCGCGGCTCGATCTGCACGGCATGACCCAGACGCGCGCCCATCGCGCGCTGACCGGTTTCCTGCACCGCGCCCATCAGGATGGCCTGACCTTCGTGCTCGTCATCACCGGCAAGGGCCGCAGCGGCGGCGAAAGCGGCGTGCTCCGCCGTCAGGTGCCGGAATGGCTCAGCCTGCCGGAATTCCGTGCCTTCGTCGTCGGCTTCGAGACCGCGCATATCGGCCACGGCGGCGAGGGCGCGCTGTATGTGCGGATCAGGCGGGCGAGGGGTTAGCAGTCCCGACGTGTGCGGCTTCCCTTGCCTCTCCCGCTTGCGGGAGAGGCCGACGCGCGAAGCGCGGCGGGTGAGGGTTCTCTCCTCTTGGGGAATCCCTATGCGGAGAGAGCCCCTCTCCCCAACCCTCTCCCGCAAGCGGGAAAGGGAGCGCACCGTCTAGAACGGCCGGACGATGCCGACGCGCGGGATCAGTGAGAGGATCAGGCCGAAGATGTTCGTGTTGCGATCCTCCGCCGGAATCAGCGCAGCCTCCGGCTTGGCCGGCAGCATTCTGACCGCATGCAGAATCAGGAACATGCAGACCGCCCAGTTCGAGATCCAGCGCGAATAGTCGAACACCATCGCAAACATCACGACATAGGCGAGGCTGATGCCGACCAGCGCCGCGACGACGAGGCGGCGGTGCGTTTCGCTGGCGAGTGCGCCGATCAGGCGCGCAAGATAACGCCACAACGGCGTGTGTAGCCAGATCAGCAGGACGAACACGGGCACGCCGAGAATGTTGTGCGGCAGGCGGCCCCAGGTGTCGGCAACCTCCTTCGCCAGCGGCTGGTACCAGATGTAGGCAAATTGCAGCAGATCGGTCCGCGCGGGATCGGCCATCCGGCCTTTCAGATAGGTGACGAAATCCGCTTCGGGGATCGGCATCGTTCCCCAAAACTGCGCTGCGAAGAACAGCGCGGAGACGACGGCGAGGGCGACGCTACCGAAAGCAATGTTGCTGCGATTGCAGCCATGGGTCAGGTAGTGCCTGATCACGACGATGGTGATGATCGTCGGCACATACATCAGCAGATGAATGTGATGGATCAGCACGAGGACGATCGAGAACAGCGCGGCCGTGGCAACGAACAGCAGCGAGCCCGCGGGCATCAGCAGCAGGATGATCGCCAGCGCGCAGCCATAGATGTCGAAATGGCCGAGCGTGTGCATGAAGTTCTTCAGGAAGAACGGCGAGCCCGCGGTGAAGACGAACAGCGGCAGCGTCCTCGCGGTGAAGCCGAAGGTCTTCTGAAACAGCCTTGCGTAAAGCGCTGATGTCACCAGCCACGTCGCCCCGCCGAGCGCAAACACCAGCCAGACCGGCACCTTGTCGGTGAAGAGGGCGACGACCGCGCCGATCAGCGCGCGCTTGATGAAGCCGAAATGATAGTCGACGAGGAGGTGAATATAGGGGACGTAAGGCGGCAGCTGGATCTTGTGGACGAACACGCCGACGAGGACGGCGGCGTTGATCGCGAGCAGCAGCCGCCAGGGATTTTGCAGGATGTGTACGGTCACGCCGCATCAATAGCGTGACCGCCTCAAATTACAAAATAAACCGGCTCAGATCCGCGTTCTTCGCGAGGTCCCCGACGTGCTTCTGCACGAAGTCCGCATCCACCTTGATCGTCTCGCCGCTGCGGTCGGGGGCGGTGAACGAGATCTCGTCCAGCACCCGCTCCATCACGGTCTGGAGCCGCCGCGCGCCGATGTTCTCGACGGTGGAGTTGACGGCCACCGCGACGTCGGCGAGCGCGTCGATCGCGTCGTCGGTGATGTCGAGCGTCACGCCCTCGGTCTGCATCAGCGCGATATATTGCTTGATCAGCGAGGCCTCGGGCTCGGTCAGGATGCGGCGCATGTCGTCGCGGGTCAGCGCCTGCAGCTCGACGCGAATCGGCAGGCGGCCCTGCAATTCCGGCAGCAGGTCGGACGGCTTGGCGACGTGGAACGCGCCCGAGGCGATGAACAGGATGTGGTCGGTCTTGACCGCGCCGTGCTTGGTCGAGACCGTGGTGCCTTCTATCAGCGGCAGGAGATCGCGCTGCACGCCCTCGCGCGAAACGTCGCCGCCGACGCGGCCGTCGCGCGCGCAGATCTTGTCGATCTCGTCCAGGAACACGATGCCGTTGTTCTCGACTGCGCTGATCGCCTCCAGCGTCAGCTGCTCGGTGTCCAGCAGCTTGTCGGATTCCTCGTTGACGAGGATCTCGTGCGAGCTCTCGACCGTGAGCCGCCGCGTCTTGCTGCGACCGCCGAGCTTGCCGAAAATGTCGCCAAGCGAGATCGCGCCCATCTGCGCGCCCGGCATGCCCGGGATCTCGAACATCGGCATGCCGCCGCCCGACGATTGCGTCTCGATCTCGATCTCCTTGTCGTTGAGCTCGCCGGCGCGCAGCTTCTTACGGAAGGATTCGCGCGTCGCCGAGCTCGCATTGGCGCCGACCAAGGCATCGAGCACGCGCTCCTCGGCGGCGAGCTGGGCACGCGCCTGCACGTCCTTGCGCTTGCGCTCGCGCACCTGGGCGATCGCGACCTCGACGAGATCGCGCACGATCTGCTCGACGTCGCGGCCGACATAGCCGACCTCGGTGAATTTCGTCGCTTCCACCTTCAGGAACGGCGCGTTCGCGAGCTTGGCGAGCCGTCGCGCGATTTCCGTCTTGCCGACGCCGGTGGGGCCGATCATCAGGATGTTCTTCGGCAGAACCTCCTCCCGCAACGAGCCGGAGAGCTGCTGCCGCCGCCAGCGGTTGCGCAGCGCGATCGAGACGGCGCGCTTGGCGTCGCCCTGGCCGACGATGAAACGGTCGAGTTCGGAAACGATTTCGCGGGGAGAGAAGTCTGTCATGTGTGCTTAGCTAGGGTCAGATGCGGGCCGGGACAAGCCGCATTTCAGGTCAGATGATCGGCGGCCCCGATTGCCATTGCTTCACGGCCTCGATCGGATGGATCAGCATCAGGATGTTGAGCGTCAGATTGTCGCGAATGTGGAGCGCCAGCATGATCTCGAAGGCGATGCCGAGCAGGACGGTCGCTGTGACCGGCAGCACGCGTGCGGCCAGGAACCCCAGGATCATGGCCAGATTGTCCGAGACCGAATTGACGATGCTGTCGCCGTAATAATCCAGCGAGATCGTGCCGGCGCGATAGCGCTCGATGATGAACGGCGAGTTCTCGACGATCTCCCAGGCTCCCTCGATCAGCATGGCGACGATCAGCCGGGCCGGCCAGGACAAGGGCAGGAACGGCAGCCTTGCGAACAGCAGCCAGGTCAGGCCGTAGAACAGGAAGCCGTGCAGCACGTGCGAAAAGCTGTACCAGTCGGCGATCTGCTGCGAATTCTCCGAGCTGTTCACCACCCCATGCCAGAGCTTGATGGTGCCGCAGATGCAGATCGGCACGCGCCCCATCGCGAGCAGGATCGAGGCCTGCAGCGCCAGCAGCAGCAGCGCGATGCCGACCCAGGCGAGCGGCGGAAATGCGGTCTTGGCAGTGGGGGTTTTGGCGACGGGGGTCACGGCGAGCGTCATGGGTCTCGGATCATCAGGAGTGCCGGACCGTCGGGCGTGACGATGACATGCTGCGGCACAAATCCGGCCTTCTCATAGGCACGGATCGCACGGGCATTGGCGGGACTCGGATCAATCACGATGCGCGGCACGCCGCGCGCGAAGAGTTCGTCGGTGAACGCGCGGATGAAAGCGGAGCCGTGGCCGCATCCGAGCATGTCGGCTTCGCCGATGAACTGATCGAGGCCGCGTGTTCCTGTCGGCTGCGGACCGAAGCCGAGGTGCCATTCACCGAGCTGGTAGCACTGCAGATACGCCAAGGGCCCGTCCTTGCTGACGATGAACTGCGCCAGGTCAGGATGATCGAGGTCGCCGCCGACGAATTCAAGCGTCTCCGGATCATGCCACCATTCCGCGACATGCGGTGCGTCCAGCCACCGCCGGATCAGCGGCATGTCGGCCGTGGTCATCGGGCGGAAGGTGTAGGTGGTGGTCATCTAGCGGCCCCGGCGGTGCTGTGCCCCCTCGCCCGCTTGCGGGAGAGGGCGGGGGAGAGGGTGTCTTCGCAATGGGACGATCCCCACGATGAGAAAACCCTCACCCGGCGCTGTGCGCCGACCTCTCCCGCAAGCAGGAGAGGTTACAGCCAGTCCGGAGCGCCGCTGTTGAGTCACAGATAGGTCCTAGCCCGTCGCCAGGCTTTCGATGGTCACATTCCGGTTGGTGTAGACGCAGATGTCGGCGGCGATGTCGAGGGAGCGGCGGACGATGGTCTCGGCGTCCTTGTCGGTGTCGAGCAGGGCCCGTGCCGCCGCAAGGGCATAGTTGCCGCCGGAGCCGATCGCCATCACGCCGGCCTCGGGCTCGAGCACGTCGCCGGTGCCCGTCAGCACCAGGGAGACGTCCTTGTCGGCGACGATCATCATGGCCTCCAGCCGCCGCAGATAGCGGTCGGTGCGCCAGTCCTTGGCGAGCTCGACCGCGGCCCGGGTCAGCTGCCCCGGATATTGCTCGAGCTTGGCTTCCAGCCGCTCGAAGAGCGTGAAGGCGTCGGCGGTCGCGCCGGCGAAGCCCCCGATCACGTCGCCCTTGCCGAGCTTGCGGACCTTCCTGGCATTGGACTTGATCACGGTCTGGCCGATCGAGACCTGGCCGTCACCGCCGATCACCACCTTGTCGCCCTTGCGGACCGTCAAGATCGTGGTGCCGTGCCAGACCGGCGAGCTGT
The DNA here is from genome assembly GCF_022354745.1 of Bradyrhizobium sp. I71. NCBI lineage: Bacteria > Pseudomonadati > Pseudomonadota > Alphaproteobacteria > Hyphomicrobiales > Nitrobacteraceae > Bradyrhizobium > Bradyrhizobium sp. I71. Next base: position 3,465,814 of record NZ_CP059398.1, on the reverse strand, counting down.
TCTGGGGAGCCTGCATGGATGATCCTCGTTGTCCGGCCTGATTTAGGCGGTCGGGGCAAAGGGCACAACCTGGGCACAACGGGCCGTTCCGGCCCTAGATTTCGCTCACCATAGGCGGAAGTGCCGGGCTGACGGAGCGTTCCCGCAGTAGCGAAGCCGTCATTTGGCTGTTAAAAGACCGCCGTTTTCGGGCAAACCATAGCGAAAGCTTTCAATGCGCACCGCGACGATCAAGCGCAAGACCAAGGAAACCGACATCGAGGTCTCCGTGAACCTCGATGGATCAGGCGTGTCCAATATCGCGACCGGCATCGGCTTTTTCGACCATATGCTCGATCTCCTCGCCCGCCATTCCCGCATCGACCTCACGGTCAAGGCGGTGGGCGATCTGCACATTGATCATCACCATACCACCGAAGACACCGGCATCGCGCTCGGCCAGGCGGTCAGGCAGGCGCTCGGCAACATGGCGGGCATCACCCGCTATGCCGGCGTACACATGCCCATGGACGAGACGCTCTCGCGCGTGGTCATCGACATCTCGGGCCGCCCGTTCCTGGTGTTCAAGGTCGATTTCCCCCGCGACAAGATCGGCGAGTTCGACACCGAGCTGGTGCGCGAGTGGTTCCAGGCCTTCGCCATCAACGCAGGCGTGACTCTCCACGTCGAGACCCTATATGGCGATAACAGCCACCATATCGCCGAGTCCTGCTTCAAGGGTCTGGCACAGGCGCTGCGGGCGGCGGTCGCGATCGATCCGAAGGCGGCGGGCGAAATTCCGTCCACCAAGGGTTCGCTCGGCGGCTGACATCTTCGTCTCGGCGGCAAAACGCTGCCGGCGGCATCACTGAATTCAGAGAACGGGGCATCACCATGCCTGTCTACACAGTTCACGCTCCCTTCCCTGGCGGAGCCGATCTGCGCGCGACCGACAAGTTCGTCTTCGTGCGCGATGGCTTCCATTTCTGGGCGATGATCTTCGGTCCGTTCTGGCTGCTGTGGAATCGGCTGTGGCTGGCGCTGATTGGCTGGGTGCTTTTCACGGCCGCGTTCAGCGCGGGGCTGTCCAGCCTCGGTGTCGGACGCAGCTCGGTCGTCTTTGCCAATCTCATCATCGCGCTGCTGATGGGGTTCGAAGCCTCGAGCCTGCGCCGCTGGACCTTGTCGCGCGGCAAATGGCGGCAGCTCGACGTGGTGGTCGCCGACAACGGCGACACCGCCGAGCGCCGCTTCTTCGAGCGCTGGAGCCAGAAGCAGCACGGCATCGTCAACGATCAATGGGCCATCGATCGCGGCGGTCCGCCGCCCACCCGCAACACGCAGGGTCAGTCGTTTTCGAACCCGCCGCCAATTCCGGCCGGCGGCATCATTGGATTGTTTCCAGAACCGGGAGGGTCAAGATGAGCGTCGCCATCATCGATTACGGTTCCGGCAATCTGCATTCCGCCGCCAAGGCGTTCGAGCGCGCCGCGCGTACCCTGGAGATCCCGCAAAAGGTCTTCGTCACCAGCGATCCGGACCAGGCTTACGGCGCCGATCGTCTGGTGCTGCCGGGCGTCGGCGCCTTCGCCGATTGCCGGCGCGGCCTTGATGCCGTCAACGGCATGGTCGAGGCGATCACCGAGGCGGTGCGGGTCAAGGCGCGGCCCTTTTTCGGCATCTGCGTCGGCATGCAGCTGATGGCGAGCCGCGGCAAGGAACATGTCATCACCGAAGGCCTGAACTGGATCGGCGGTGACGTCGAGAAGATCACGCCACGCGATGAAAGCCTGAAGATCCCGCACATGGGCTGGAATACGCTCGACGTGCTGAGGGAGCATCCGGTGCTGAACAAGCTGCCGCTCGGTCCGAAGGGCCAGCACGCTTATTTCGTGCACTCCTATCACCTCAACCCCGCCAGCGAGGCGGACGTGCTCGCGCGCGCCGATTACGGCGGGCCCGTCACCGCGATCGTGGCGAAGGACACCGCAATCGGTACGCAATTCCACCCCGAGAAGAGCCAGCGTTTCGGCCTGGCCCTGATCTCGAACTTTTTGCGATGGAAGCCGTGATGGCCGCTTCGCTCTCTCTTGTCACCTCCCCCCTTGTGGGGGAGGTCGAACGCGCAGCGTTCGGGAGGGGGGTAAGCCCCGACGGCGGTGCCCGCGGCTACCCCTCTCCCCAACCCTCCCCCACAAGGGGGGAGGGAGCGCACCGTGTGCGCGGAAAAATCCTGGCTCAATCATGATTCTCTTTCCCGCGATCGACCTCAAGAACGGCCAGTGCGTGCGCCTCGAGCAAGGCGACATGGCGCGCGCGACCGTGTTCAACCTCAATCCGGCCGCGCAGGCGCAGAGCTTTGCCGATCAGGGCTTCGAATATCTCCACGTCGTCGACCTCGACGGCGCCTTCGCCGGCAAGCCTGTGAACGCGCAGGCCGTCGAGGCGATGCTGAAGACGATCAAGATCCCGGTGCAGCTCGGCGGCGGCATTCGCGATCTCAAGACCGTCGAAGCCTGGCTCGACAAGGGCATCACCCGCGTCATCATCGGCACCGCCGCGGTGCGCGATCCTGAACTGGTGAAGTCTGCGGCGAAGAAGTTTCCCGGCCGCGTCGCGGTTGGGCTCGACGCGCGTGACGGCAAGGTCGCGGTCGAAGGTTGGGCCGAGACCTCGCAGGTCACGGTGCTCGAGATCGCGCGGCGTTTCGAGGATGCCGGCGTCGCCGCCATCATCTTCACCGACATCGCGCGCGACGGCCTGCTCAAGGGATTGAATCTCGACGCGACCATTGCGCTCGCCGAGGCCATCTCCATCCCCGTGATCGCCTCCGGCGGTCTCGCCTCGATCGAGGACGTCAAGGCGATGCTGACGCCACGCGCCAAGAAACTCGCCGGCGCGATCGCCGGCCGCGCGCTCTATGACGGCCGGCTCGATCCCGCCGCCGCCCTCGCCTTGATCCGCAACGCGCGCACTTAGGAGACATCGGATGTTCAAGGTGCGCGTGATCCCCTGCCTCGACGTCAAGGACGGCCGGGTCGTCAAGGGCGTCAACTTCGTCGATCTGCGCGATGCCGGCGATCCCGTCGAGGCCGCGATCGCCTATGACGCCGCCGGCGCCGACGAGCTCACCTTCCTCGACATCACTGCGACCCATGAGAACCGCGGCATCATGCTGGACGTGGTCCGGCGCACGGCGGAGGCCTGCTTCATGCCCGTCACCGTCGGCGGCGGCGTGCGTGAGGTCAACGACATCAAGACGCTGCTGCGCGCCGGTGCCGACAAGGTCTCAATCAACAGCGCCGCCGTGGCACGGCGCGAGTTCGTCAAGGAAGCTGCTGAAAAATTCGGCGAGCAGTGCGTGGTGGTGGCGATCGACGCCAAGCGCGTCAAGCGCCCCGGCGGCGACCGCTGGGAGATCTTCACCCATGGCGGGCGCAACTCGACCGGCATCGATGCCATCGAATACGCCCAGGAAGTGGTCTCGCTCGGGGCCGGTGAAATCCTGCTCACCTCGATGGATCGGGACGGCACCAGGCAGGGGTTCGACATTCCGCTGACCCGTGCGATCGCCGACAGTATTCCCGTTCCCGTGATCGCCTCGGGCGGCGTCGGCAATCTCGACCATCTCGTCGACGGTATTCGCGACGGGCACGCCACGGCCGTGCTGGCCGCCTCGATCTTCCATTTCGGGGAATTCACCATCCGCGAAGCCAAGGAGCACATGGCGCGGCGGGGACTCCCCATGCGCCTGGATGCCTGACGACTCCTGTACTCAAGAATGCTAGATTGGCGGATGGCCGCCGTAGCCCTGTGTGTTTCCGAGTGAGTCCGATGCCGCGTTTCACGATCCACGATCTGGCCGAGACCATCGACGCCCGCGCGGCCTCGGGTGGCGAAGCCTCCTATACCCGCAAGCTCCTCGACAAGGGCGCCGAGCATTGCGCCAAGAAGTTCGGCGAGGAAGCAGTCGAAACCGTAATCGCTGCAGTCGAAAACGATCGCGCGCATCTGATCGCTGAAAGCGCCGACCTGCTCTATCATTTCCTTGTGCTGCTCAAGGTACGCGGCGTAAAGCTGGAAGAGGTCGAAGCCGCGCTGGACAAGCGTACGAATATGTCAGGGTTGGAAGAAAAGGCGTCGCGCAAGAGCGGCAGCTAGCCGAAGTGGAGAGGTCGCGTTATGGATATCCGCGCACCCGAGCAGCAGTATAATCCGTACCGCGTCTATACGCGTGAGCAGTGGGCGCGCCTCCGCGACGATACGCCGATGACGCTGGAGCCGGGTGAATTCGACCGGCTGCGCTCACTGCACGACCGCCTCGATCTCCAGGAAGTCGAGGACATTTATCTTCCGCTGTCGCGCCTGTTGTCGATCTATGTCGACGCCATGCAGCGCCTGTATTACGCAGAGCGCCAGTTCCTCAACATCAGGGATCGCAAGGTCCCCTACATCATCGGCGTCGCCGGCTCGGTTGCGGTCGGGAAATCCACCACGGCACGCGTTCTTCAGGCCCTGCTGGCGCGCTGGTCGCCGCGGCCGAAGGTCGAGCTGATCACCACCGACGGATTCCTCTATCCCAACGCGGTGCTCGAGCGGCACGGCATGATGCAGAAGAAGGGTTTTCCGGAGAGCTACGATCTGCCGCTGCTGCTCAGCTTCCTCTCCGACATCAAGGCCGGCCGCCGCCACGTGCGCGCGCCGGTCTATTCGCATCTGACCTACGACATCGTGCCGAACCAGTGGGCCGAGATCGACCAGCCCGACATCCTGATCGTCGAGGGCGTCAACGTGCTGCAAACCGGCAAGCTGCCGCGTGACGGCAAGGCGGTGCCTGTCGTCTCCGACTTCTTCGATTTCTCGGTCTATATCGATGCCGACGAGGCGGCATTGCGGCAATGGTACATCAAGCGCTTCCTGGCGCTGCGCGACACCGCATTCACCAATCCAAAATCCTACTTCAACCGCTACGCGCTGCTGTCGGACGAGGAAGCCACCGCCACCGCGATCGCGATCTGGGAACGCACCAACCTCGCCAATCTCGAGGACAACATCCTGCCGACCCGTCCCCGGGCGACGCTGATCCTGAAGAAGGGCGCCGATCACACGGTGGAGAGCGTGGCGCTCAGGCGGCTATGACGGCGATCTGAACGCGGCGCTGGCCGGTTCGTGCTGAAAGTATCTTTTGTTGCAGACCAACAATGGGTATTCCGCTATTCCATCGGAAAACGGCGGGAAAGGCATCATGGTTGATCGTCTCAGAAGCGCTGCGGAGCAGCTCGAAGCGCCGATCTGCCCCGACTGCCATGTCGAGATGAAGTGGTTTCGCTCCGAGCTGCTCGCGGACGAGCCGACCCCGATCATCGCGCATCTCTTCGTGTGCCCGCATTGCAAGCGCGCCGCCAAGGCAGACACCATCTTCCGGGGAGGCCAAGCGCCGCCCGACAAGCTGTCTGCGCCGCGGTTTATTGGTTATGCGGCATGACATTCCGGGTCGGCCGGAATCCAAGCCCGGCTGGTGTCCATCGCCTGCTCGAGGCTCGGAATGACGATCATTTTCGCGCCCCCTGTTGCGCCTTCGAGGCGACGAAGATGTGCCACGTCGTCAGAAACATCGCGGCGACGAGCGGGCCGATGACGAAGCCGTTCGCTCCGAAGGTCGCGAGGCCGCCCAGGGTGGCAAGCAGCACGACATAGCTCGGCATCTGGATCGACTGGCCGACCAGGATCGGGCGGAGAAAATTGTCCGCGAGGCCAATCACGAAGGTACCGAAAGCGAGCAGAATGAGGCCCTTCGTGACTGCGCCTGCCACAAACAGATAAAGTGCGGCCGGAACCCAAATCAGGGCGGAGCCAAGCACGGGCAGCAGCGAAACCAGCGCCATGAGCGCGCCCGCCAGCAGCGGCGCAGTCAAGCCGAGCAGCCAGAAGATGAGCCCGCCAAGCGCCCCCTGTATCAGGGCGACGAGAACGATCCCCTTGATCGTTCCGCGCACCGCGAGGGTGAACGCATCGAGGATCTCGGCGGTCTGGCTCGGGCGCAGCGGGAGTGCGTCGCGAATGCGTGCGCTCAGGTCTTCGCCGTCGCGCAGCAGGAAGAACAGCAGGTACAGCATCACGAGCAGGCTTGCGACGAACTCCAGCGTCAACTGACCGATGTTGATCGCATGCCCGGCCAGCTGTTGGCCGGCTGGGACGACCAGGCCCGACAGGCGTTCCTTCAGGGCCGAAAGATCCATGCGGGCCAGGCGATCTGACAGCGAAGCAGCCCAGCCAGGCAGTGCGGATCTCAATTGCTGCAGGGGATGAGCGAAACTGATCTCTCCGCTCTGAACGCGCTGATACAGCTCCCCGCCCTGGTCGACGAGCGAAGCGATGACGACCGCCACCGGGATCAGCACCATGACGATCACGACGACGACAGTGAAGAATGCGGCAAGGTTGTGCTTGCCCGGGAGGGTTTCCAGGGCGCGCCGATAGAGGGGTGCGAAGATGATGGCCAGCAGGATGGCCCACAACAATGCGCCGGAGAATGGCCAAAGCACCCACCCGAACGCAACGGAGATCGCGGCAAGCAAGATGAGGAATGAGCGGTCTTCTGATGTTCTCACGTCGTCGCCAGCCTTTCGGTCGCTCGTCATAAGATGTCCGTATCACAACAACGTGGCGGAGCGGAAAGACACGCCGGGCCAATCGTCACGCCGCGTCGCCGCAGGAACATGCGCTCGTGAACCGGCCCAATGCCGGGCCCTTCAGCCGGCGGCTCCGACCGTTCATCGGAACGTGGCTACGCGATCAGACGTGAGAAGATCTGGAGTTTCCTGCGCACCGGCAGCAGTCCCGGCCGGATGGCAGGCCCCTCATCTGCCTGCTTTCGCGTTCCAGTCCGCAAGCTTGATGCGCCCCGCGAAGGTGGCAGGGCCGGAGCCGTTGGCCTTGTAGATGAAGGCTTCGCCCTCCTGCACGTCGCCGGCTTCCTTGCCGAAGGCATCGGCGATGTTCGTTTTGTGGGTGACCAGGAAGGTGTTGGTGCCTGCCGTCGGCGGCGCATCGACGAGCTGACGCACGGCCTGCCCGGCCTTTGCATTGGCACCGGTCGGGTTTGCCATTCCCGACGCGCTGGCATTGCTGCTGTCAGTGAGCGCATCGACCGGCCTGACCTCGCGGCCGGAGATCAGCCTGCCGGCCTCGACCGCGCGGTTCAGCCTGCTGGTGTAGACCTCGCCGATCGGGATCGCCTGCTCCCTGATCGCCGCCCCGATCTGGCGCGCCATGTCCCTGCCCTTGTCGCTGAGCTGACGCTGGGCGCTCATGTCGTCGAACTTGAACGGGTAGACGTCCTTCTGGCTGTCGTCGGTCGCGGTGTGCCGGAAGATCAGGACGTAACCGCCTTGCTTGAGCGACGAGATGAGGTCCGGGGCATCGGCTGCGGCGTGTCGGGAGATTCCAGCGAGGAGGGTAATAAGCGCGAGGCGGCAAAGCACGTTCATGCGCAAATCCTCTTTTGCAAATGCCCCCGGAGGATGGTGACGCGCAACGCGCTCGATTTCAATTAGCGATTGCCGGCGGGGATCGGGTTCCCGTGATCCGGGACTGCCAGATGCCGCGATGCGGCCAGCCCGGCCAGCGCCTCGTCCAGCTTCTCCCGGTCGAGCGGCTTGATCAGAAATCCGTTCATGCCCGCCTCGAAGCAGGCATGGCGATCCTCCGCCAGCGTGTTGGCGGTAAGCGCCAGGATCGGCGTGTGCTGACCGCCCGTGGCGGCCTCATGCGCGCGGATGCGTTTTGTCGCCTCGATGCCGTCGAGCTGCGGCATCTGGATGTCCATCAGCACGAGATCGTAGGGCGTGCCGGCGGATGAGGCGGCGAGCCAGGATTCCAGCGCGGCCTCGCCATGGACAGCGATGACGACGCGGTGGCCGAGCTTGGTCAGCAGCGAGCGCATCAGCAATGCGTTGATCTCGTTGTCTTCGGCGACGAGGATCGACAGGCTCTTCGCCGGCGCTGTACCGGTGGATGCGGCCGGCGGCTCCGGCGCGAGATCGGGCGAGGCGACCTCCGGCGTCAGGGCGAGGCGTGTGGCGAGCGAGGCCGCCCGCAGCGGCTTCATCAGAAAGCCGGTGAAGGCCGGCGACAGCTTCTCGTGGCGCGAGCTCGACGTCAGCAGCACGAGGCGCTGCAAGGCATGCGCGCGGGCCGCGTCACCCAGTTGGTCGGCAATGGCAGGGCCGATCGCACGATCGATCAGCACCGCGTGCCATGAGCGTTCCGGCAGCAGTGCTTCGGCGACCGCCGCATCCGCAACCAGGCAGGTCTGGCCGCCCCAGCGCGCGAGGCGCCGCGCGATCAGCGAGGCCTCGATGCCGTCGGCGACGAGGAGCATCGACTTGCCGGTGAGATCGGGGCTCGGAAATGCAGTCTGCCCGGCGCCGGCCCGCGACGGCGGAAGCGGCACCGCGACCTCGAAGGTCGAGCCCCTGCCCGGCTCGCTCGTGAGCGTGATCCGGCCGCCCATGCGCTTGACGATGCGTTCGCTGATAGCAAGGCCGAGCCCGGTGCCGCCATAGGTGCGGGCAACGCGCTGGTCGGCCTGCTCGAACTCGCGGAAGATGCGCTGCTGGGCTTCGGCGGCGATGCCGATGCCGGTATCGCGGACCAGGAAGCTGATCTCGTTCGGCCAGATGCCGGGCTCGACGATCAGCGCAACGCCGCCGCCCGCGGTGAACTTGATGGCGTTGCCGGCGAGGTTGAGCAGCACCTGGCGCAGCCGCGCGGCGTCGCCGACGACCTCGAGCGGCAGACGCTCATCGACATAGGCGGCAATCTCGAGCGTCTTCGCCTGCGCGCGCGGCGCGAGCAGCTCGGTGATCTCCTCGACCAGGGTCGAGAGCGCGAAGGGACGTTGATCGAGGTCGAGCTTGCCGGCCTCGATCTTGGAATAGTCCAGCAATTCCTCGATCAGCGCCATCAAGGCTTCGCCCGAGGTTTTCACCGCCCTGGCATAGGTCGCCTGCTCCGGCGTCAGATTGGTGTCGAGCAGGAGGCCGCCCATGCCGATGATGCCGTTGAGCGGCGTGCGGATCTCGTGCGAGGCCATCGCCAGGAAGCGCGACTTGGCGCGGTTGGCGGCATCGGCCTGGTCGCGGGCATCGGACAGCGCGCGTTCGGTCTCGGTGCGGTCGGTGACGTCGCGACCCACGCTCTGCAGTTCGGCGGGCTGTCCGGCGTCGAGCCGGACATAGCCCTCGCGCCAGGCGATCCAGCGCGCGCCGAGCGGGGTTGCGATCTTCTGGTCGTGGATGCGCGTGCCGTTGCTCTCGCGGGCGCTGTCGCCCTGCTCCAGCACTTCGAAATCGAAGCGCGTGCCGACAAGGGCGCCGCGCGCTTGTCCTGCGAGCGCGCAATAGGCCTCGTTGGCAAAAGTGATGCGGCCCTCCGTGTCGCGCAGCACGATGAGGTCGCCCTGCTGTTCGAACAGGCTGCGGGCACGTTCTTCCGCTTCCTTCAGCTCCCAATTGCGGTCGATCAAGGCCTCATTGTGGGCGGCGAGCGTGCGCAGCCGCCTGTTGACGAAGCGCAGGCGCATGCTCAGCGTCGCAAGGCCGAGGCAGGCGAGCGCGAACAGGAAGCTCGCGCCGATCGCAAAGGCGTGGGGATCGTAGGCGGAATTCTCGGAGCGGCTGCCGGACACGAAGCCATAGGCGCCGCCGAAGGTCGCCGAGAAGATCATGAAAGAGCGGATCGCGAAGGCAATGCGGGGGTGCTGCCGCTTGAAGCGGCGCATGCGCACCTTGATCCGGAACATCCGATCCATCGCCACCCGACCCGACTCTCTTGCTTGAAACCTGTGATCGCCGGCTGCCACGATGTCGCGCCGACCTTGCGAACAGTTTGCGGCCTGGGCCCCGCCTTCAGACAGGGTTGACGGGATGTTAACGGCTCAGAGCGAGGCGGCCTGGAGCTGGCGGTGGCCGCCGCGGGCGCCGACGATCAGGGCCGCCGCCTCGCGCTGCGAGAACGTCTTCGAGCGCACATAGATGCGGTAATCCGCCGGTCCTTCGCTGGAGAGATAGACCACCGGCCCGCCGTCGACGGGCTGTGCCGCAATCGAGATCAGCCGTGTCGAGGGGGTGAGCCCGCAGGAGTCCGGCTCGGAGCCGAGACCGTCGTCCACCACGGTGAAGTCCGCGGCGTCCGCGTCATCGGTGATCTGGACCCGCACCGTCGCCCGCGCGGGATCGTCGGTGAAGGCGATATGCACGTTGGCAGTCCAGAACAGGGATGTGAGCTCGACCGTCGTGTCGCTGAGCGCGATGCAGGGATGCGAGACCGATCCGATCTCGGCACGGGCGAACACCGCAGCCGCCAGCAGGGGAACAACCGAGGCCAGGACCTTGAAACGCAACATGACACTCTACTCGCCGGGCCCTTCAGGAACTCACGACCGAAACGCGCGGGCCTTATGGTTTGCAGAGCGCAAAGGAAAATCGTTACCGCCGGGTTGATGCGCGATGCGATCACGCCATCTGCCGCACATCCTCCGCGAGTGCGCGGTAGGACAGCGCTTCGGCCAGATGCAGCCGGCCGATCTTGTCCGCGTTGTCGAGGTCGGCCAGCGTGCGCGCCACCCGCAGCACGCGGTGATAGCCGCGCGCCGACAGCCGCATGGTCTCGGCGGCATCCCGCAGCAGCTTGGCGCCTTGCGCATCCGGCTTTGCGATCTCCTCCAGCACCGAGGCGGGCGCCTCGGCATTGGTGCGGACCTTTGGCAGGCCGGCATCCGCATAGCGCGCGAGCTGGATGTCGCGCGCCGCCGCCACGCGTGCGGCGACCTCGGCCGATCCCTCCGCCGCCGGGGGCAGGATCAGGTCCGCCGCGGTCACGGCCGGCACCTCGATGCGCAGATCGATGCGGTCCATGAGGGGACCGGAGATGCGCGCCTGGTAGTCGCCGGTGCAGCGGTCGATGCGGCCGCGCTTGCAGGCATAGCCGGGCTCGAACGCATTGCCGCAGCGGCAGGGATTCATCGCCGCGACCAGCATGAAGCGGGCAGGGTAGGTGACGCGGTGATTGGCGCGCGATACAGCGACTTCGCCGTTCTCCAGGGGCTGGCGCAGCGAATCCAGCACGCGCGGATCGAATTCCGGCAGCTCGTCGAGGAACAGCACGCCCTGATGCGCCAGCGAGATCTCGCCGGGCCTGGCACGCATGCCGCCGCCGGTGAGCGCGGCCATGCTGGCGGAATGATGCGGCGAGCGGAACGGCCGCCGCGCCGTCAGCGCGCCGCCTTCGATCTCGCCGGCGACGGAGGCGATCATCGAGACCTCGAGCAGCTCGCCCGGCGACAGCGGCGGCAGGATCGAGGGCAGGCGCGCCGCCAGCATCGATTTGCCGGCGCCGGGCGCGCCGATCATCAGCAGGTGATGCCCGCCGGCGGCCGCGATCTCCAGCGCGCGCTTGGCGCTTTCCTGGCCCTTGATGTCGCGCAGGTCGAGCGTGGAGGCGGGCGCCTCGTGCACCTTCGGCGAGGGCCGCGACAGCACCTGGGTGCCCTTGAAATGGTTGGCGATCTGGATCAGCGAACTCGCCGCGATGATCTGGATGTCCGGGCTCGCCCAGGCCGCCTCGGAGCCGCACGCCGCCGGGCAGATCAAGCCTTCCTCGCGCGCATTGGCGCCGATCGCGGCGGGAAGAACGCCGGCCACCGGTGCGATCGAGCCGTCGAGGCCGAGCTCGCCGAGAACGGTGAAGCCGGTCAGCGCATCCGGCGGGATCGCGCCGATCGCCGCCATCAGCCCGAGCGCGATCGGCAGGTCGTAATGGCTGCCTTCCTTGGGAAGGTCGGCGGGTGCCAGATTGACGATGATCCGCCGCGCCGGCAGCGCCAGCCCCGAGGCGATCAGCGCCGAGCGCACCCGCTCGCGCGCCTCCGATACCGCCTTGTCCGGCAGGCCGACGATGGCGAAGGCCGGCAGGCCAGGGGCGACCTGCACCTGCACGTCGACCGCGCGGGCCTCGATCCCCTCGAAGGCGACGGTAGAAACCCGCTGAACCATGCTCGAACCAGCCTGCCCCTTTCGCGCAATTAGGGGTAGCAGAGCGCGGCCGCCAGCGCAAGAACAATACGGGAACATTCGCCGACGCCCGCGCAAGCCCTAACCAGCCGTAAACGTGACGCGGAGACTACGTCTCGAATGCCAGCTTCTGTCCTCAGCACATTCCAACGAATGTCCATTACTCCTGAGGCTGCGGGATGGGCCGTGATCTAACAAGTGAAGTAGCAAGATGCTTGCAAATCGCCGGAGAAGCGAACGTCGGGTGTGCAGCCGGCTCGCCAAGATTCATTTTGGCGCGGGCTCGCTGCCGAGGGACTGCACGATCACGGATATTTCGGATGGGGGTGTGAAAGTGGTGGCGGAATTCCTGGAAGTGCCGCCGCAATTCACCATCATCTTCGCGCCCGACTATTCCCGCCAATGCCGCCTGCGCTGGCGCATCGGCTGCGAGTTCGGCGCCGAATTCGTGGACTAGGCCGCAGGGGCCGTCCTCCTTAACGGGACTTTAGCGTTAATGGGTCAGCATCTCTGATCAGTTGCCGAGTGATCAGAGTATGTCCAAGCGTTCGTCCCTCGCCCCTCCGGCGAGATTCCTGCTTCCCGCACTCCTGGTGCTCGGCCTGGGCGGCTGTCAGACGACGGGCCTCGAGGACGTCACCGGCGCGCTCGGCGGCAAATCGGAAACAGCCGGCAAGGCCGACGCCCGGTCGGACATGGACGCATTGCGCGAGCGCTATCGCGCCAGGCCCGGCGATCCCTCCGTTGCGCTCGCCTACGGCAAGGCGCTGCGCGAGACCGGCCAGCGCGCGCAGGCGGTCGCGGTGCTTGAGCAGGCCGTGCTCAGCCATCCCAGCAACAAGGCGCTGCTCGCCGGCTACGGCCGCGCGCTCGCCGATAGCGGCAATTTCCAGCAGGCCTTCGACGTTCTCAGCCGTGCGCATACGCCTGAGGATCCGGACTGGCGCATCTTGTCGGCGCAGGGCGCGGCGCTCGATCAGCTCGGCCGCAACGAGGAGGCGCAGCAATATTACGCCGCGGCGTTGAAGATCGTGCCGAACGAGCCGACCGTGCTGTCCAATCTCGGCCTGTCCTATGTGCTGCAAAACAATCTGCCGAAGGCCGAACAGGTGCTCGGCCGCGCCTATCAGCGCAATCAGAACGATCCGCGGGTTCGTGCCAATCTCGCGCTCGTGCTGGGATTGCAGGGCCGAGAGGCCGAAGCCGAAATACTCGTGAAGGCCGATCTGCCGCCCGATCAGGCGGCGGCCAAGGTCGCGGCGCTGCGCCAGTTGCTGGCGAAGAAACAGCAAAGGGCGGACAAATAGTCCGCCCTCTTCCGATCTTTGCGATTCCCGATCTTTACGACGCCTTGCGATGCGGGGCCGACCCGCGCCCCGACCTGCCCTTCAGCTTCTTCAGGAGCGGCTCGAGCAGCGAGCGCTTCGGCTTCTTCACCTCGCCGCGGCCGGCAAGGCGGTTCGCCATGTTCTGGAACAGAAGGGTGGTGCGGTGGGTCTTGGCGACCTCCGCGATCATCTGGCCGTTATTGGCCGCGGTCGAGAACAGCTTCGAATCGAACGGGATCACCGCGATCGGCTGGCTCTCCATGGTCTTGGCAAACGCCTTGACCTCGATTTCCGCGCGCTTGTGCATGCCGACCTGGTTGATGCAGTACAACGGCGGGCGATCATTGGGGCGTGCCGCCTTCAGCACGGTCAGCATGTTCTTGGTGTTGCGCAGGTTCGCGAGATCGGGCTCGGCCACGATCACGATGTCGTCGGCGTTGACCAGCGCGCGCCGCGTCCAGCCGGACCATTGATGGGGAACGTCGAGCACGATGCAGGGCGTGGTCATGCGTAGCGTGTCGAACACCGCATCGAAGGCTTCGGTACCGAAATCATAGACGCGGTCGAGCGCAGCCGGTGCCGCCAGCAGGCTGAGGCGATCGGTGCATTTGGCGAGCAGGCGTTCCATCAGCGCCGTGTCCGGCCGGTCCTGCGACAGCACCGCATTGGCGATGCCCTGCACCGGATCCTGGTTGTAGTCGAGGCTCGCCGTGCCGAAGGCGAGGTCGAGATCGATCACGACGGAATCGAGCGCGAGGTCTCGGGCGATGGTCCAGGCCACATTGTGCGCGACGGTGGACGCACCGACGCCGCCCTTGGCGCCGACCACGGCGATGACGCGGCCGGTGATGATGGCCTCGGAAGCCGAGAACAGGCTGCAGATCGAGCGAACGACGTCGAGTGTCTCGACCGGGCCGACCACGTAGTCGTTGACGCCGCGGCGCACCAGCTCGCGATAGGGCGCGGTGTCGTTGGGATTGCCGATCACGACCACACGGGTGCCGGGATCGCAGACGCCGGCGAGGTCGTCCAGGCCCTCGAGGATGTCGCGCGTGCCGTCGGACTCGATGACGATCACGTTCGGCGTCGGCATCGATTCATAGACCTCGATCGCCGCGGCGAGGCCACCGTCCTTGGCGGTAAGGTGGGCCTTGGCGAGCCGGCGATCCTGGCCCGCCGCGGTCACCGCATTGAGCGTCTGCTCGGTCTCGCAAAAGGCTTGCACGGAAATGCGAGGAACCGGTGCAATGTGTTCCTCGGGGTGCCGCGGATCGTCCGCGTCTTCGTCGTCGAAGCTTGTCATCTGCCGGTGTCGCTGAGTTTGGCCTTGTCGGATTCGGGATAGGCGGTCGCGGTCGTCGCGCCCTTGCGATAGCGTTCGAACGCGATGTTGCGTCGTGCGGTATAGGCGGGTGTCTCGGCGCGCGGCTGCTCGAGATCGGCCGGGTTGTCGATCATGGCCGCGAGATTGCGCTGGGTGGCGCAGCCCAGATTGAAATAGGGCCGGTTCTCATTGTAGCCGGGGTCGAGGATGGAGGGGCCGACGTCTTCCGGCCACAGCCCGCAGGGGCCGGCGACGGCCGCGATCTTCGAATAGCTCAGGCGGATGGTGGGCAGCAGCCCGGGATCCTCGGGGCGGTAGGGATGCTGGACGATGGCACGCGACGGCACGCCGCCCGACGCCAGCACGGACCGGATTTCCTGGTAGGTCGCAGCAGCCGCGCGCGAATTGGCGCTGTCGACAGGCACGTCGACGACGACGGAGCCGGTGCCTTCGCGCACCCAGTCCCGCGCGATGCCCGCGACATCCGAATGCTGTGCGGCTGAGAGGCCGCCTCGCGCCTTGCCGACAAAAATCACAATCGACTTCTTGCCTTCCTGCACCGCGATCGGGTGGCGCTGGCGATAGTCGGTCGGCACCGTCTGGGTGACGATCTCGGTGGTGTTGCAGGCGCCGAGCATGACGGAGATCCCCGCCAGTGCCAGCACCACGCCCAGATTGCGACGTCGATCGGCTGTCGTCTTCGTCATCGCCTCATCCCCTCCTGCCCCAATTCCTGCCCCGGTCCCCACGCCGCGCGTTCGTCTCAGTCGATGATGAAGCCGAAATCACCCGGCGTGCCGCTGATCGGATCGACGCGGCGCGCGATGCCGTAGAGGCGGTTCATGCGGCCGAGCAGCGCCGTCTGCGCATCCGAGGCCGGCGCGAAGCCGTCGTCGGGCCGCGACAATTCCTTCTGGGCGACCGCGCGCACCACGTAGGGCGTCACGATCACCATCAGCTCGGTCTCGTTGTTGACGAAGTCCTGGCTGCGGAACAGCGCGCCGATGATCGGCAGCTGGTCGACGCCGGGCAGGCCGTTGATCGCCTGCTTGGTCTGCTGCTGGATCAGGCCGGCCATCGCCATCGAGCCGCCCGAGGGAATTTCCAGCGTGGTCTCGGCGCGGCGGGTCTGGATCGACGGGATGGTGATCGAGCTGGTCTGGCCCGCGGACACCGCCT
Organism: Bradyrhizobium sp. I71; assembly: GCF_022354745.1. Classification (NCBI taxonomy): domain Bacteria; kingdom Pseudomonadati; phylum Pseudomonadota; class Alphaproteobacteria; order Hyphomicrobiales; family Nitrobacteraceae; genus Bradyrhizobium; species Bradyrhizobium sp. I71. The sequence goes on along the minus strand of NZ_CP059398.1, from coordinate 3,449,930 downwards.
GCGTCACGGAGATGGCGTTCTGACTCGACAGCTCCGAGACTTCGGTCATCACGCGCAGGCTGATACGTCCCTCGCTGAGCACGACCGGCGTGAAGTTCAGGGAGATGCCGAACTTCTTGTAGGTGATCTGGGTGGTACAGACATGGGTGACCGGATCGCAGGAATAGCCCGCAGGGATCGGGAATTCGCCGCCGGCAATGAAGGTGGCGGACTCGCCGGAGATCGCCGTCAGGCTGGGCTCGGCCAGCGTCCGCATCACGCCGGCGCTTTCCATCGCGCGCATCGTGGCGTTGACCGTGGCCACGCCTTTTGCGAGCCCGGTGACACCGAGCCCGTTGCTGCTGACGAGCGGGCCGCCGGAGACCGAGAACGGGTTGGAATTGTTGAAATTCACCACCGCGGTGCCGGCGTTCAGGCTGGCGCTGAGATCGACGCCCAGCTGCTTGACGATGTCGCGGCGCACTTCGCCGACCACGACCTTGAGCATCACCTGGTCGCGGCCGCGCACGACGATGTTGTTGACGACCTTCTCGGCGCCGCCGACGAGCTTTGCGGCGACGTCACCGGCTTGCTGAGCCTCGACCGGGCTCGAGACCGAGCCGGTCAGCATCACGCTGTCGCCGACGCCTTCGACCTGTACGCCCGGCAAGGACTGGCGCAGCGCCGCGCGCATGCCGTTGAGATCACGCTTCACGGCGATGTCGTAGGAGGCGACCTGCTGGCCGTCGGCGGTGAAGAACACGACGTTGGTCTGGCCGACCTGGCCGCCGATGATATAGGCGCGCTGCGCCGAGCGGATCACCGCGTTGGCGATCTTGGGGTCGGCCACGAGCACGTCCTTGACCTCGCGCGGCAGGTCGATGACGACGGACTTGCCGACGCCGAGCGACAGGAATCGCGTCCTCGCCGCTGCGACCGTCGAGACCGGCGACACGCCGAGGTCGGGCGCTTGCATCGGCGCCTGGTCGCCGACTGGCGCATCCGCAGCGCTGACGGCGTCGGAGGCTGCGAGCAGCCCCAGCATCAACATCGTCCCCGCCAGGATCGAGCGCGCGCGCTTCCCCCGAATGCGCAGGCTCGTCCGATCACCCCGGTAACTCATGCTATCCCCATCACTTCTGTGACGTCAGTTGTCGTGCCTGCACGCCGTAACGGATCACGTTCACGCCGCCCGGGCGCTTGACCGCCTGGTCCTCGGGCGTGCCCTCGAATGCGTTGGCATCGACGATGCTGCGCAGCGCGAGCGTCAGCGTGCCGCCCTGGCGTGCGGCCGAGAGCGTTGCGACCTGGTCGGGCCTGAGCTCGAGCGTGACGGTCTTGCCGAGCACGGCATTCTGGCCGTCCTTTTCCTTCGGCGCCTGGTCGATCGCGAGCACGCGGATGTTGGCGAGAATGACCTCGGACAGGATAAGGTCGTTGCCGCCGGTCGGGCCATCGCTGTTGCCGTCGGGATTCTTCAGGCGGCGGGTCAGGATGATGTCGACGCGGTCGTTCGGAAGGATGAAGCCGCCGGCGCCCGTTTCGGCTGAAATCTCCGTGGAGACGGCGCGCATCCCGGACGGCAGGATCGCGGCCATGAAGCCGGAGCCTTCGGCCCTGACCAGCTTCTGCTCGCGGATCGGCTCGCCCTGCATCAACGGCACGCGTGCGATCGAGCCGGCGATCTGGGTCTGCGCGTCGGGCCTGCCGTCGCGGCGGATGAAGGCGCTGCTCGCGGTCGCGGCCGGCCAGGCCTGCCATTGCAGGTCGTCTGGCTTCACGGCCTGGCCGAGCTGGATATCGTTCTTCGCGACGAGCACCTCGACCGTCGGCAGCTTCTCGGCGACGGGAAGGGCAGGCGCGGGATTGTTGTCGAAGCTGCTCGCCAGATACGCAGCGACGCCGCCGGCGCCCAGTGCGATGACGAGAACGACAATGCGTGCGGTGTTCATGCGCCTCTACTCTTACGCGGGGCACTCGAACTGCACGTGGCGTGTTCCCCCGCGTCGATGAGTAGGGAGCAAAAGTATAAGGGGTGTTGCGAGGCCGAATGCGATGGCCGGCCGCGATGCTGGTTTTCGGCGGATGGTGAACGCGGCGTTATTCGATCGGCCAGCGGCTCCGTAGTTTCACGCAGACCGGCGCACGCGATCGAATGCGGCGCGTGGGCGTCATGGTGAACGGGTGGTTAGTGACGGGAGAGGCTCGACGTCGGGCGCCATCGCAATGTGCGCCGCGACGCCGGCGCTCGTCCTGCCGTGCAGGACGAGCAGCTCAGGACGACGGTGATGGAATGAGGCCGGTGTCGCCGGCGCTATTTCTTCCGCTTCTGCTCGATCACGTCCCAGATCCTCGCCGCAACGTCAGGGCCGCCGAGCCGTGCAATCGCGCGGATGCCGGTCGGCGAGGTGACGTTGATCTCGGTGAGGTTGCCGTTGATGACGTCGATGCCGACGAACAGGAGGCCGCGCTGGCGCAGCGCCGGGCCGACGGTGGCGCAGATCTCGCGCTCGCGCGGGGTGAGCTCGGTCTCCTGGGCCGCGCCGCCGCGCACCATGTTGGAGCGGAGGTCGTCGGCGGCCGGCACGCGGTTCACCGCGCCGGCGAACTCGCCGTCGACCAGGATGATGCGCTTGTCGCCGTGCTTCACCTCGGGAATGAACTGCTGGATCACCCAGGGCTCCCTGAACGTCACCGAGAACATGTCGAACAGCGAGCCGAAATTCATGTCCTGCGGCATCACGCGGAACACCGCCGCGCCGCCATGGCCGTGCAGCGGCTTCATGACGACGGCGCCGTGCTTGTCGCGAAACGCGTTGATCTCATCGAGGTCGCGCGAGATCAGCGTCGGCGGCATCAGCTGCGGAAAATTCATCACGAACAGCTTCTCCGGCGCGTTGCGCACGGAGGCGGGATCGTTGACGACCAGCGTCTTCGGATGGATGCGCTCCAGGAAATGTGTCGAGGTGATGTAGGCGAGGTCGAACGGCGGGTCCTGGCGGAGCAGCACCACGTCAAAGCCGTTCAGCGCTTCGCGCCTGGGCTCGCCCAGGGTGAAGTGGTCGCCGGGCTCGTCGCGCACCGTCAGGAGCTGAACCGGCGCGACCAGCTCTCCACCGACCATCGAGAGCTTGTCGGGCGTGTAATAGGACAGGCCATGGCCGCGCTTCTGCGCTTCCAGAAGCAGCGCAAAGGTGGAATCGCCCTTGATGTTGATACGGGCGATTGGATCCATCTGGACGGCGACATTGAGTTTCATGATCTGCCTTTCAGGTCGAGGCGTCGAATGCCGCCAACACATGGCGCGGAAGCGAGCGCGGCGCAATCAGCATCGCGTCGAATCGCAATTCGAATTCGGCATGCTCGGGATGCGCTACGAGCCAGCCTTGCGCGGCGTCGATGATGCGCTGCTGCTGGCGCGGCGTCACGGCGAAAGCGGCGTCATCGAGGCTCGCCCGCGCCTTGACCTCCACGAAAGCGATCAGGTTGCGGCGGCGCGCCACGATGTCGATCTCGCCATGCGGGGTGCGATAGCGCTTGGCGAGGATGCGGTAGCCCTTGGCCATCAGATAGGCCGCGGCGCGGCTCTCCGCGGAAATGCCGGTGCGGAACGCGGCGACGCGCTCGGGCGAGGCGACCTTCGGTTCCCTGGGGATCTCAGTCTTCGCCATCGCCGCCCCGAAGATCCTTTGCGAGTGCGAGCGCGCGGGCATAGACCTCGCGGCGCGGCCGGCCCGACAATGCGACCGCATGCGCCACGGCATCCTTGACGCTGTTTGCGGCAAGCTGCTCGCGCAAGAGCCCGTCGAGCGCATCCGATGCCAGCACATCGGCGTCCGCTGCGGGCGGGCCGATCACCAGAACGAACTCGCCGCGCGTCTCCGGCGCATCGGCTTGCCGCGCGAACTCGGCGAGCGGCGCACGCCTGATCTCCTCGTGCAACTTCGTCAGCTCGCGGCAGACCGCGGCCTCGCGTTCGCCCATGATCTCCGCGAGATCGTCCAAGGTGGCCTGCATCCGGTTGCCCGATTCGAACATCACCAGCGTCGCGTCGATGCGCGCAAGCTCGGCCAGCCGTGCGCGGCGCGCGGCGGATTTCGCCGGCAGGAAACCCTCGAAGAAGAAGCGGTCGGTCGGCAGCGCGGCGACCGACAGCGCTGCCAGCACCGAGGACGGGCCGGGCAGCGCGTGCACCGGATGGCCCGCGGCGCAGACCTCGCGCACCAGCTTGAAGCCGGGATCGGAGATCAGGGGCGTACCGGCGTCCGACACCAGCGCGACCGAGCGGCCTTGCGCCAGCGCCTCCAGAATCTTCGGACGCGCCGCTTCCGCATTGTGCTCGTGATACTGCTTGAGCGTCGCTGCGATCGCATAGCGCTCGGTCAGGCGGCGCGTGATGCGGGTGTCCTCGCAGGCGATGACATCGACGCCGGCGAGCGTCTGAAGCGCCCGCAGGGTGATGTCGCCGAGATTGCCGATGGGTGTCGCGACCAGATAGAGACCCGGCGCGGCCTTCGGCGCCGCAAGCCGATGGGCATCGATGGAGAAACCGCGCGAGGCGGGGTCTTGAGCTTCAGGCGTATTTATCGGGGCCGGCTTTGCGCGCATAATGAAGCCAACTTAGGCACGATCCGCAGGGCTGGGAACCGGCTGGTCGAAAAAGATCGTGCCCAGGATCGTGCCCAGGTGAGGGGGCGAGGAACGGACGGGAATGTGATCGGCCAGGATCACCTCGAGAGGGAATGAGGGGCCTTCGCGCCATATTCACGACGGAAACGCCGCCTTGATGCTGGATGAGCGACGGCGAATGGCTGCCATGACAGGAAGGCGGTCGCGTTAAGCGGCTGTTATCCTTTTGTTTTGGTTAACTGTTTGCCGACAATATGCCTGAACCGCGGCCTGTGTCGCGGAAGGAATGTCGTGACCGGCCGGCGACGGCGGGTCAGAAGAGAAGCTGCCATGGTGGGCCCGCGTCATCCAAAGTCTCTGCCTCCGGGGTCCCGAACGTCGGGGGCGACCCGCCGGAGTGCGCTCGGCCTGTTGCTAGGCGCGCCCGCGCTGTCGGCCTGCGCCGGCGTGCAGCAGAGTCTCAGTCAGTTCTCCAACCCGTTCTCGAGCTCCGCGCCGCCGGCCCAGCCGGCAGGGCCCCCGCAACAGGCGACGACCGCCGGCACCGGCGGCGTGAAGGTCGCCGTGATTCTGCCGCTCTCCGCCGCCGGCAATGCCGGCCTCGCCGCGCAATCCATGCGCAACGCCGCCGAGATGGCGCTGGCCGAGTTCCAGAACCCGAACATCCAGCTCCTGATCAAGGACGACAATGGCAGCCCGCAAGGCGCGCAAGCCGGCGCGCAGCAGGCGGTCGACGAAGGCGCCGAGATCATCCTCGGGCCGCTGTTCGCGCAGTCTGTGCCGGCGGTGGCGCAGGTCGCGCGCACGCGCGGCATTTCCGTCATCGCGTTCTCGACCGATTCCAGCATCGCCGGCCGCGGCGTCTATCTGCTCTCGTTCCTGCCGGAGTCCGACGTCAACCGCATCGTCGAATATTCCGCCAGCATCGGAAAGCGCTCCGTTGCCGTGCTGGTGCCCGACAATGCCTATGGCAATGTCGTCGAAGCGGCGGTGAAGGCGGCGGTGCCGCGGCGGGGCGGGCGGATCGTCGCCTTCGAGAAATACGGTGCCGATCGCGCCACGCCGGCGCGCACCGTCGCGCAGCAGCTCGGCAGCGCCGATGCGCTGTTCATTGCCGACGACGGCGATGCCGTGGTGTCGGTGGCGGATGCGATGACGGCCGCAGGCGCGAATCTGCGCAACATCCAGCTGCTCGGCACCGGCCTGTGGGACAATCCGCGCGTCTATGCCAGCGCCGCGCTCCAGGGCGGCCTCTACGCCGCGCCCGACCCGGCCGGCTTCCGCGCCTTCTCGGGCCGCTATCGCACCAAATATGGCGGCGAGCCGGTGCGCACCGCGACATTGGCCTACGACGCCGTCGCCCTCGTCGCCGCACTGGCGCGCACGCAAGGTCCCACCCGCTTCTCGCCGGACGTGCTCACCAACCCTTCGGGCTTCGCCGGCATCGACGGCCTGTTCCGCTTCCGCGCAGACGGCACCAACGAGCGCGGGCTCGCAGTGATGAAGGTGACGCAGGGTGGCGGCGTTGCGGTCGCAGGCTCGCCGAAGAGCTTTGGGGCGTAGCTCCGGACGACGCTGCCGCAGGGTGGGGCAAAGGCGCACTCGCGCCGTGCCCACCATCCCAGCTAATCGCGTGCAGTTGCGTGGGCACGCTCCGCTTTGCCCATCCTACGGCAGCTCGCTACGCCGCCAGATCCGCGACCACCGCATCCAGCACCGGAAAACCGCTGCTGGTCACGCGCAGCCGGCCCGTCGGATCCACCGTGATCGCGCCTTCCTCGCGCAGCAGCGCGATGCGGCGGGGGTCGAGCGGGCGGCCGGAGAGGGCGGTGTAGCGCTCGGGGTCGATGCCCTCGGCAAGGCGCAGTCCCATCAGCAGGAATTCGTCGGCGCGCTCTTCGCTGTTGAGGCGCTCGTCGGTGACGACGCCATGGCCGTTGGTCTCGACGCGCAACAGCCAGGCCTCGGGACGCTTCTCCGTGGCGGTGGCGTGGCGCACGCCGTCGATGTCGAGGCGGCCGTGCGCGCCGGGGCCGATGCCGGCATATTCCTCGCCGCGCCAGTACACCAGATTGTGCCGGCACTCGGCGCCGCGCCGGGCGTGATTTGAGATCTCGTAGGCGGGCAGACCCAGCCTGTCGCAGGTCTCCTGCGTGACGTCATAGAGCGCGCGCGCGACCGCTTCATCCGGCGTCTTCAATTTGCCGGCCTGGTGCAGGCCGAAGAACGGCGTGCCTTCCTCGATCGTCAATTGATAGAGCGACAGATGCTCGGCCGCTTCATCGATTGCCAGACGCAGTTCGTCGGCCCACATCGCCGGCGTCTGGTCGGGGCGGGCGTAGATCAGGTCGAACGAATAGCGGTCGAACGAGCGGCGCGCGATGGCGACCGCATCGAGCGCCTCGCGCGCGCTGTGCATGCGGCCGAGCGCCTTCAGCGAGGCATCGTCGAGCGCCTGCACGCCGAGCGAGACGCGGTTGACGCCGGCGGTGCGATAGCCGGCGAAGCGCGTGGCCTCGACGCTGGTCGGGTTCGCTTCCAGCGTGACCTCGACGTCGCCTGCGACGGTCCAGTGCTTGCCGATCGCATCGAGCACGGCGCCGACCGTTGCGGGCTGCATCAGGGACGGCGTGCCGCCACCGAGGAAGATCGAGGTGACCTCGCGGCCCGGCGCACGCTCTGCGGTGGTTGCGATCTCGCGCGCAAAGGCGGAAGCGAAGCGCGCCTCGTCGATCGCGGCGTGGCGAACGTGGCTGTTGAAGTCGCAATAGGGACACTTCGACAGGCAGAACGGCCAGTGCACGTAGACGCCAAAGGCTTTAGATTCTTGTTTTGACGCGTTTTCCTGGCGCGAACCGGTATCCACTTCGCTCGAAAACGCTCTAGCGCGGCTCAAGGCAGATCTCCGCCAGTTTCACGAAGGCGCGGGCGCGGTGCGACAGGCCGAGGCCAAGCGGCGGCAGGCCGTGCTTCTCGATGCTCTCCATCTCGCCGAAGGTGCGGTTGTGGCCGTCGGGCAGGAACATCGGATCGTAGCCGAAGCCGGCAGTCCCGCGCGGAGGCCAGACCAGCGTGCCGTCGACGCGCGCCTCGACCTGTTCGAGATGATCGTCGGGCCAGGCGACGCACAGCGCGGAGACGAAATGCGCCTTGCGCTTGTCCGGCGTGGCGGCGCCGCGCTCCTGCAACAGGCGCTCGATCTGCGCCATCGCCGCGTTGAAATCCTTGGAGGGGCCGGCCCAGCGCGCGCTGTAGATGCCGGGCGCGCCGTCGAGTGCGTCGACGACGATGCCGGAATCATCGGCGAAGGCGGGTAGCCTGGCTGCCTGCGCCGCTGCGATCGCCTTGATGGCGGCATTGCTGCGGAAATCGCTGCCTGTCTCGTCCGGCTCGGACAGGCCGAGCTCTCCCGCCGACACCGCCTCGATGCCGTACGGCGCCAGCAGCTCCCGCATCTCGGCGAGCTTGCCGGGATTGTGGGTGGCGATGACCAGCTTGTCCGTGATTCGGCGGTGCATGGCCTATTGACTACGCCACAGCCAGTTTCTGCAAGTCCACCAGACGCGCGACGCCCTTGCGGGCCAGCGCCATCAGCGCCAGCAGCTCGGCTTCGGTGAACGGCTCGCGTTCCGCGGTGCCCTGCACCTCGATGATGCGGCCATCGCCGGTCATGACGAAATTGGCATCGGTCTCGGCCTCGGAATCCTCGGCGTAGTCGAGGTCGAGCACCGGCGTGCCGTTGTAGATGCCGCAGGAGATCGCGGCGACGTTGTCGCGCAGCACGTTGGCCTTGACCATGTTGCGCGCCTTCATCCAGTTGACGCAATCGGCGAGGGCGACCCAGGCGCCGGTGATCGAGGCCGTGCGCGTGCCGCCGTCGGCCTGAAGCACGTCGCAATCGACCGTGATCTGGCGCTCGCCGAGGGCTTCGAGATTGATGATGGTGCGGAGCGAGCGGCCGATCAGGCGCTGGATCTCGACGGTGCGGCCGCTCTGCTTGCCGGCGGAGGCCTCGCGGCGGGTCCGTTCCGAGGTCGCGCGCGGCAGCATGCCGTATTCGGCGGTGACCCAGCCGCGGCCCTGGCCCTTCAGCCATGGCGGCAGGCGGTCCTCCAGGGTGGCGGTGACCAGCACATGGGTGTCGCCGAATTTCACCAGGCACGAACCTTCCGCATATTTCACCACGCCGCGCTCCAGCGTCACGGGGCGCAATTCGTCGGGCGCACGGCGGCTTGGCCGCATGGGAAATCCTCCAAAACTCACGGGAAAAGGCTGCTCGCGGTGCTTGTAGGTGCGGCGGGGATGGGCGGCAAGGCTTTTTCACCCCCTGATTTCGCGGCCGCAAACGCCACGCTTGTCAGAAGCGCCCGGGATAGACAAATTACGAGTATCCGAGAGGAGTTACCGTCCGTGGCCCATCACGATCCGATCCATCTGATCGCGCCGCGCGCAGGCCTTGCCCAGCTCAACGAGCGTTCCCGCGACATCTTTCGTCAAATTGTCGAAAGCTATCTCGCGACCGGCGAGCCTGTCGGCTCGCGCAACATTTCCCGCCTGATCGCCATGCCGCTGTCGCCGGCCTCGGTCCGTAACGTCATGGCGGATCTGGAACAACTCGGCCTGATCTATGCCCCGCACACCTCCGCCGGGCGGTTGCCGACGGAACTCGGCCTGCGCTTCTTCGTCGATGCCCTGATGCAGGTCGGCGACCTCAACGAGGCCGAGCGGCAGTCGATCCAGAGCCAGCTCTCCTCGGTCGGCGAGGCGCAGTCGGTCGAGGCGGCGCTGGACCAGGCCTTGATGCGGCTCTCCGGCCTCACCCGGGCCGCCGCCGTCGTGTTGACGCCAAAATCCAATGCGCGGCTGAAGCACATCGAATTCGTCCGCCTGGAACCCGAGAAAGCGCTGGTGATCCTCGTCGGCGAGGACGGTCAGGTGGAAAACCGCGTGCTGACGCTGCCGCCCGGGGTTCCCTCCTCGGCGCTCACCGAGGCTGGCAATTTCCTCAATGCGCGCATCCGCGGCCGCACCCTGGCCGAGGCGCGGCTCGAGCTCGAGACCGCCCTTGCCGAGGCCCGTGCCGAGCTCGATCAGCTGACGCAGAAGGTGATCTCGGCCGGCATCGCCAGCTGGTCCGGCGGCGAGAACGAGGACCGCCAGCTCATCGTTCGCGGCCATGCCAATCTGCTCGAAGATCTGCATGCGCTGGAGGATCTGGAGCGGGTGCGCCTGTTGTTCGACGACCTCGAGACCAAGCGCGGCGTAATCGACCTGCTTGGCCGCGCCGAGACCGCCGAGGGCGTGCGCATCTTCATCGGCAGTGAGAACAAGCTGTTCTCGTTGTCGGGGTCCTCCACCATCATCTCGCCCTATCGGGATGCCGCCGGCCACATCGTCGGCGTTCTCGGCGTGATCGGCCCGACGCGGCTGAATTATGCCCGCGTGATCACGACCGTGGACTACGCCGCCCGCATCGTCAGCCGCCTTCTGGGGGGCTGACCGGCGTTTCCGCCGATCACGGGCGCTTGATTTTCGCAAGCTTAGGCACGATATCCGGGCCAACAATCCCTGAAACGAGTTCGAGATTAGAGCCGATGACCGAGCAAGACCGGCAACCTCAAGACACGGCTGCAGCGACCGGCGAGCCCGTGGTGTCAAAGCCCTACATCATGCCTGACGATCCCGAGCCCGGCTCGGTCGAGATGTTGCAGAAGGAAGCCGCCGAGGCGCGCGACCGCATGCTGCGGACGCTGGCCGAGATGGAGAATCTGCGCAAGCGCACCACCAAGGAGGTCGCCGACGCGCGTCTCTACGGCATCACCGGCTTTGCCCGCGACGTGCTCGACATCGCCGACAATCTTCAGCGCGCGCTCGATGCCGTTCCGGCCGAAGCGCGTGCAGCGGCCGATCCCGGCCTTACGGCGCTGATCGAGGGTGTCGAGTTGACCGAGCGCTCGCTGCACAGCGCGCTCGAGAAGCATGGTGTGAAGAAGCTCGATCCGCAGGGTCAGAAGTTCGACCCGAACTTCCACCAGGCGATGTACGAAGTGCCTGACGCGTCGGTGCCCTCAGGCACCGTTGTGCAGGTCATGCAGGCCGGCTACACCATCGGCGAGCGCGTGCTGCGTCCGGCGCTGGTCGGTGTCGCCAAGGGCGGTGCGAAGGCAGCCCCCGCCGCCAACAACAACGAATCGAACGGCGCGCCGAACTGATTGAACCTCATGGTGCGCAAAGCGGCCGTGTGAGGCTCTCCTCTGGGAGAGTCTTCGCTGGTGAGACAACGTCCTCTCCAGCCCCCCGCAAGCTAGGGAGCGCATCCCGCTTGCGGATGCAGCTATCCCTTCGGCTGGATGCCGTCGCGGACCGCGCGGAAGCGGGTGAAGGCGGGCAGCCACTGGTCGCGTGGGGCGCTGGCGATGATGCGCAATGATGCGCCGCCAGTCGAGAAGCGGATCCACTGCACCACGGTCACGGGGATCTTGTCCTTGCCGCTGACGCCGTCGATCCGGGTCTCGAAACCCTGCTGGCCGTTGATGCGAATCGGCTCGGACATGGTGATGCGCGACTCGCGCACGCCGGGAATCTGGAGCGCCGCCTCCTGGGCGAAGCGGGCGCGGTCGTCGGCCTGCTGCGGGGTGGCGCCGATCACGCCGAGAATCATGAACGGCTTCGACTCGTAACCCGTGCTCTCATCGCCGTCGGCGAGGATGATGCTGCTGCCCGGCGCGAGCGTTCGGATGTCCTTGAAGTTGGCGAGATCGGTGATCTTGAACGGCATCAGCGCGATCTGCTCTTCAGCCGAGACCTGCCTGCGAGTGACGGTGCTCGCAAACATCTGCCGCACCGCTTCATCCGTGTAGATCTTGGTCGCATTCTCGGGGATCTGCACCGCGACATAGCCGGAGAAGCCGGCGCCGGGCACGATCATCGAATAGCGCTTCACCGGGGTATCGCCGGCCTTGCCGCTTTCGGTGGTGAAATAGGCGAGGCCTGCGGGGGTCTCGATCTTGTCCTGCGTGACCCCATTGGTCCCGGCGGGATTGGAATTGAAGGCGCTCACGACCTCGCCATAGGCCGCCGGCGGCAGCTCGGTGACCAGCACCTTGACGCTGCCATCCTCGCTCTCGAAGCCCGGAAAGGTCTTGGCGGTGCTGAGGCCGATCAGCGGCACCATGCCGAGGCGCAAGCCAGGTGGGAAAACGGCGTCGGCGGCAAGGGCCGGAAACACTGTTACGGCGAGGAGGGCCAGCGCGGCGAGGGGGCGGATCAGCTTCATGGGCACTCTGATTGGTTCACATTGAGGCCGTTCGATGGTCGGCCGCCGGGCCGCTTTGTCGCGCGAAGCAGCTGCGCCGGCTGTCCGGCCGGTTCGCCTTTTAGCGGGTTTGGCCTTGCCGCAACAGGGCGGGGCCTGTTGCGGGTGGCGGGGGCTTGCCGAGGCCCCAACCTGTTAATAATTCCTCACCCGCAAGGGCGGCGGAGCCCGGACATCATCTTTCAAAACCCAATGTTTTCGCGGCAGAAACGTAGCTTCGGTCCTTGCGGGCCCCTCCCCCCCTCCTATATGAGCCTCAATCATCGCAATATCGCGGATGTTTGATCTTAGGGGGTTTCGGTTCGGGTGCCTTCTGGGCCCAGCCAACCTGCCGCAAAAAGAAGGATATCAGGACCATGGGAAAGGTCATTGGGATCGACCTCGGCACCACGAATTCGTGCGTCGCCGTGATGGATGGCAAGAACGCGAAAGTCATCGAGAATTCCGAAGGCATGCGCACGACGCCTTCGATCGTCGCCGTGACGGATGACGGTGAGCGCCTCGTCGGCCAGCCGGCCAAGCGCCAGGCCGTCACCAATCCCGAGCGTACCTTCTTCGCAGTGAAGCGCCTCATCGGCCGCCGCTACGACGACCCGATGGTCGAGAAGGACAAGAAGCTCGTCCCGTACAAGATCGTGAAAGCCTCCAACGGCGACGCCTGGGTCGAGGCCGACGGCCAGACCTACTCGCCCTCGCAGGTCTCGGCGTTCATCTTGCAGAAGATGAAGGAGACGGCGGAAGCCCATCTCGGTCAGAAGGTCGATCAGGCCGTCATCACCGTTCCCGCCTACTTCAACGACGCCCAGCGCCAGGCGACCAAGGACGCCGGCAAGATCGCGGGCCTCGAAGTGCTGCGCATCATCAACGAGCCGACTGCGGCCGCTCTCGCCTATGGCCTCGACAAGACCAAGGCCGGCACCATCGCCGTGTACGATCTCGGCGGCGGCACCTTCGATATCTCCATTCTCGAAATCGGCGACGGCGTATTCGAGGTGAAGTCGACCAACGGCGACACCTTCCTCGGCGGCGAAGACTTCGACATGCGCCTCGTGGGCTATCTGGCCGACGAGTTCCAGAAGGAGCAGGGCATCAACCTGCGCAACGACAAGCTTGCGTTGCAGCGCCTGAAGGAAGCCGCTGAGAAGGCCAAGATCGAGCTGTCCTCGACGACGCAGACCGAGATCAACCTGCCGTTCATCACGGCGGACCAGACCGGCCCGAAGCATCTGACGATGAAGCTCACCCGCGCCAAGTTCGAGGCGCTGGTCGACGACCTCATCCAGAAGACGGTCGAGCCCTGCCGCAAGGCGCTGAAGGATGCCGGCGTCACCGCCGGCGAGATCGGCGAAGTCGTGCTGGTCGGCGGCATGTCGCGCATGCCGAAGGTCCAGGAGGTCGTGAAGCAGCTGTTCGGCAAGGAGCCGCACAAGGGCGTCAACCCGGACGAAGTCGTGGCGATCGGTGCCGCGATCCAGGCCGGCGTGCTCCAGGGCGACGTCAAGGACGTGCTGCTGCTCGACGTGACCCCGCTGTCGCTGGGCATCGAGACGCTTGGCGGCGTGTTCACCCGCATCATCGACCGCAACACCACGATCCCGACCAAGAAGAGCCAGGTGTTCTCGACGGCTGAAGACAATCAGAATGCCGTCACCATCCGGGTCTTCCAGGGCGAGCGTGAAATGGCGGCCGACAACAAGATGCTCGGCCAGTTCGACCTGATGGGCATCCCACCGGCTCCGCGCGGCATGCCGCAGATCGAGGTGACCTTCGACATCGACGCGAACGGCATCGTCAACGTCTCGGCCAAGGACAAGGCCACGGGCAAGGAGCAGCAGATCCGCATCCAGGCCTCGGGTGGGCTGTCGGAAGCCGACATCGAGAAGATGGTCAAGGACGCCGAGGCCAATGCCGAGGCGGACAAGAAGCGCCGCGAGGCCGTGACCGCCAAGAACGAGGCCGACGGCCTGGTGCATTCGACCGAGAAGGCGCTGGCCGAGCACGGTTCGAAGGTCGCCGAGAGCGAGCGCCGCGCCATCGAGGATGCCGTCAGCGACCTCAAGGAAGCGCTGAAGGGCGACGATGCCGAGGCGATCAAGGCCAAGACGCAGACGCTGGCGCAGGCTTCGATGAAGCTCGGCGAGGCCATGTACAAGCAGCAGGCCGAGGCCGACGCCAAGAAGGATGCGGCCAAGGACGACGTCGTCGATGCGGAGTTCACCGAAGTCGACGACGACAAGAACAACAAGAAGTCCGCCTGAACCCCGAGAGGGTGATGATGCGGACGGCTTGGACCCCACACGCAATGCCGGCCTCCTCCCGCGCGGGGGAGGCCGTCGTGCCGGGGCGGGCGGGCAAGGCGCCCATCATGATCGATCAAGTCCCAGCCGTTATTCCCAGCGCTGCCATGCTGCCCTCTGCCGCAAGGTCGAAGGGCGCTTATATCGCTGCGTGGCAACGTTGTTTCGCCCCAACTTGAATCGCGATTGGATAGACCGAGCTCAGCATGTCCACGTCCACCAAGCGCTGCTATTACGAGACCCTCGAAGTCGAACGTGATGCCGACGAATCCAGGCTGAAATCGTCGTTCCGCAAGCTTGCGATGAAATTCCACCCCGACCGCAATCCCGGGGATGAGACCAGCGAAGTCAAGTTCAAGGAAATCAACGAGGCGTACGAGGTCCTGAAGGACAAGGACAAGCGCGCCGCCTATGACCGTTACGGCCACGCCGCCTTCGAGCAGGGCGGCGGCTTTGGCGGCGGCGCCGGCTTCGGCGCGGGCTTCGCCTCCTCCTTCTCGGACATTTTTGAAGACCTGTTCGGCATGGCCGGACAGCGCGGCCGCGGCGGCCGCGAGCGCGGTGCCGACCTGCGCTACAACATGGAAATCACCCTCGAGGAAGCTTTCGGCGGCAAGACCGCACAGATCGAGATCCCGGTCTCGGTCACCTGCGAGGCCTGTTCGGGCATTGGTGCCAAGGCCGGCACCAAGCCGAAGACCTGCTCGACCTGCGGCGGCGCCGGCCGCGTGCGGCAGTCGCAGGGCTTCTTTACGCTGGAGCGGACCTGTCCCGGCTGCCAGGGGCGCGGCCAGATGATCGAGGACGCCTGCCCGTCCTGCGCGGGCCAGGGCCGGGTTACCCGCGAGCGCACGCTGTCGGTCAACATTCCGCCGGGCGTCGAGGACGGCACACGGATCAGGCTCGCCGGCGAGGGCGAGGCCGGCGTCCGCGGCGGACCGCCCGGCGACCTCTACATCTTCCTGTCGCTGGCCCAGCACCAGTTCTTCCAACGCGACGGCGCCGATCTGCATTGCCGCGTGCCGATCTCGATGGTGACGGCCGCGCTCGGCGGCGAATTCGAGGTGCCGACGATCGAGAAGGCCAAGACCAAGGTGAAGGTGCCCGCCGGAACCCAGTCGGGCCGCCGATTCCGCATTGCATCAAAGGGTATGCCGGTGCTGCGCTCGCGCCAGATGGGCGACATGTATGTCCAGGTCGTGGTCGAGACCCCGCAGAATCTCACCAAGAAGCAGCAGGAATTGCTGGCCGAGTTCGACAAGCTCTCCTCCGGCAACACCCAGCCGGAATCCGAGGGTTTCTTCGCCAAGGTCAAGGACTTCTTCGGTAATCGGGCGAGTTGACTCGTCTTGACCGTACCGCCTTCGGCCTATACGTCTTTATGACCATTTTCTGACACGCCGCGGTCCCGCGGTCCCGTCCGGTCCCAACATGCCATTGCCATCGTCCGCGCGTGCGTTGAAGAAGCCTCGACTCGATGACGAGGTGCGCTTTCTCAGGTCGTGGATCGAAAAGCCACTGCACATGGGCGCGGTCATGCCGTCAGGCAAGCTGCTGGCGCGGACCATGGCTCATTACGTCGATGTCGATTCGGACGCACCGGTGGTCGAGCTCGGACCCGGCACCGGCGCCATCACCTCCGCGCTGATCGAGCGCGGTGTCGACCAGAAACGTCTCGTCCTCGTCGAGTACAATCCCGGCTTCTGCGCGCTGCTGCGCGACCGCTACCCACAAGCCAAGGTGGTGCAGGGCGATGCCTATCGCCTCCGCGACACGCTCTGGAATGTCTTGAGTGCGCCGGCCAGCGCGGTCGTCTCGGGCCTGCCGCTCGTCACAAAACCGATGCTGACGCGGCTGCGGCTCATCCGCGACGCCTTCACCGCGCTCGCGCCCGGCGCGCCCTTCATCCAGTTCACCTATGCGGTGGTGCCGCCGATCCCGAAATCGCTGCACGGCGTGTCCACAGAGGCTTCGGAACGGATCTGGATGAACCTTCCGCCGGCCCGCGTCTGGGTGTATCGCAAGGATTAATTCCGCCGGCTCCTCCTTTTGCGCGGCGGGCCCGTTTCGCCGAACGCATGGGATTGGATGTCCGCGCCCAAAATCCTGATCATTCCCGGCTCGCTGCGCACCGGCTCGCACAATGCGAAGCTCGCAGCGGTCGCCGCGTATGAATTCGCTCAGGCCGGCGTCGACGTCACCCGCATCTCGCTGGCCGATTTTCCGCTGCCGATCTATGACGGCGATCTCCAGGCCAAATCCGGCGTGCCCAAGCACGCCATCAATCTCAAGCGTATGATCGGCGCCCATCACGGCATCCTCATCGTCTCGCCCGAATACAACGCCTCGGTGCCGCCGCTGCTCAAGAACGCGATCGACTGGGTCAGCCGCGTGCACGAGCTGCACGAGGCGCGCGGCGAGGTGTTCCGCAACCGCGTCTTCGCGCTCGCCGGCGCCTCGCAGAGCCGGCTTGGTGCGGCCCGCGCGCTCCAGGCCTTGCGGCTGATCCTCTCCTCGTGCCACGCCAATGTGATTGCCAGCCAGCTCACGCTCGCCTTTGCCGACCAGGCCTATGACGATATGGACAGGCTGAAGAATGAGGGCGATATCGCCGCGTTGAAGGAGCTGGTAGCGCAGTTGATCGACGTTTCCCAACGCATGATGTGAGGTGACATGACGCCAGCCGAGATCGCCCCCAAGGACCGCCTGATCGTTCCGCTCGATGTGTCGAGCCCGGAGGCTGCGGAGGCGATGGTCGCAAGGCTCGGCGACAGCGTCACGTTCTACAAGATCGGCTATCAGCTCGCCTATGCCGGCGGCCTGCCGCTGATCGGCAAGCTCGCCGGCGAGGGCAAGAAAGTGTTTGCCGATCTCAAGATGCACGACATCGGCAACACCGTGATGCGCGGTGTCGAGAGTGTCGCCAGGCTGGGGGCGACCTTCCTTACCGTCCACGCCTATCCGCAGACCATGAAGGCGGCGGTCGAAGGGCGTGGCGGATCGAGCTTGAAGATTCTCGCGGTCACGGTGCTGACCTCATACAATGACGACGACCTGCACGCGGCCGGATATCGGCTCGGCGTCTCCGATCTGGTCGAAGCGCGCGCACAGCAGGCACAGGTGCTCGGCATCGATGGACTCGTCTGCTCGCCGGAAGAGGTGGGGGCCTTGCGCAAGATCGTCGGCCATCAGATGAGCCTCGTCACGCCCGGCATCCGTCCGGCGGGCGCACCGACCGGCGACCAGAAGCGCGTCATGACGCCGGGTCGTGCGATCGCGGCGGGCGCCGACTATCTCGTCGTCGGACGGCCGATCCTCGAGGCCTCCGATCCCAAGGCGGCCGCCGACGCAATCCAGGCCGAGATCGTGCAAGCGCTCGGCTGATCACCAAGGGAGAAGAGCAATGGCAAAGGGCTACTGGATCGGGCGCGTCGACGTGAGCAGTGACGAGGGCTACAAGCCCTACGCCGTCGCCAACGGTCCGATCTTCAGGAAATGGGGCGGCCGCTTCGTCGTCCGCGCCGGCAAGTTCACCACCGTCGAAGGCGCCAGCCGCACCCGCAACGTCGTGATCGAATTCCCGGACTACGAGACCGCGCTCGCCTGTTACAACTCGCCGGAATATCAGGCCAACATCAAGGTGCGCCAGCCGCACTCGGTCGCCGACCTCATCATCATCGAGGGCTATGACGGCCCGCAGCCACAGGACGGCTGAGGCCCTCTCGGGCCTGCATGGTTCGAGACGTCCGCTCGCGCGGGCTCCTCACCATGAGGGTCTGATGTCTCGCCGCGAAACGAGACCTCATCTTGAGGGCCCGCCGGAGGCGGGCGTCTCGAAGGATGGCCGCAGGCGACCTGCCTGCCTCCCTCGGTTGCCGGAACTGCATCCCCCCGCTACAACGGCGGCTCAGAGGATCACACCATGTCCGACATGCGCTTGATTGTTGCAGGAGCCGGCGGCCGGATGGGCCGGGCGCTGACGCGGGCGATTGCCGAGAGCAAGGGCGCCGTGCTGGCGGGCGCGCTGGAAGCGCCGGGCTCGGAGCTGCTCGGCAAGGATGCCGGCGTGCTCGCAGGCCTGCCGGCCAATGGCATCAAGCTGTCCGCCGATCTCTGGGCGATGTCGAGGGATGCCGACGGCATCCTCGATTTCACCGTCCCGGCGGCGACCATCGCCAATGTCGCGATCGCCGCCGAGCGCGGCATCGTCCACGTCATCGGCACGACCGGACTGTCCGGTTCCGACAACGCCGTGATCAAGAGCGTCACCAATCGCGCCGTCGTGGTGCAGTCAGGCAATATGAGCCTCGGCGTCAACCTGCTCGCCGCCGTGGTCAAGCGTGTCGCCAAGGCGCTCGACCAGAGCTTCGACATCGAGATCGTCGAAACCCATCATCGCATGAAGGTCGACGCGCCTTCGGGCACGGCGCTGATGCTGGGCCAGGCCGCAGCCAGCGGCCGCGGCGTCACCCTCGATGACCATTCCGAGCGCGGGCGCGACGGCATCACCGGCGCGCGCCGGCCGGGCAATATCGGCTTCGCCTCGTTGCGCGGCGGCACCGTCGCCGGCGACCACAGCGTCACCTTCCTCGGCCCGTTCGAGCGCCTGACGCTGTCGCATCAGGCCGAGGACCGCATGCTGTTCGCCCACGGCGCGCTGAAGGCGGCGCTGTGGGCGCATGGCAAGGCGCCGGGGCATTACTCGATGGCCGACGTGCTCGGCCTCGCCGATTTCTGATTGAACAAACGGAAAGCAGTCAATGAGTGAACGTCTTCTCGTGCTCGTGCGTCACGGCCAGAGCGAATGGAATCTGAAGAACCTGTTCACCGGCTGGAAGGATCCCGATCTCACCGAGCTCGGCGTGAAGGAAGCCACGGAAGCCGGCCGCAAGCTGAAGGCGCAGGGCCTCGTGTTCGACGTCGCCTTCACCTCGGTGCTGACGCGCGCGCAGCACACGCTCGACATCATCCTCGGCGAGCTCGGCCAGAGCGGTCTGCCGACCTCGAAGAACCTCGCGTTGAACGAGCGCGATTACGGCGATCTCTCCGGCCTCAACAAGGATGATGCGCGCAAGAAATGGGGCGAGGAGCAGGTGCTGATCTGGCGCCGCTCCTACGACGTGCCACCGCCCGGCGGCGAAAGCCTGAAGGACACGCTCGCGCGCGCACTGCCCTATTACGTGCAGGAGATACTGCCCGGCGTGCTCAACGGCAAACGCACCCTGGTTGCCGCTCACGGCAATTCGCTGCGCGCGCTGATCATGGTGCTGGAGAAGCTCTCGCCCGAGGGCATCCTGAAGCGCGAGCTTGCCACCGGTGTGCCGATCATCTACCGGCTCAATGCGGATTCGACGGTGGCCTCGAAGCTGGATCTGGCGGGCTGAGTTTCGCCACATATGCGGCGCCGTAGGGTGGGCAAAGCGAAGCGTGCCCACCACGCATCAACGAATTCGGAAAGATGGTGGGCACGGCGCTGTGCGCCTTTGCCCGCTCTACCGCAGTGTGCTTGCAGCGCCTACTGCATCCCCAGCTGTCCGGCTTCCCAGCCCAGCATCGCCTGCTTGCGGGTGATGCCCCAATGATAGCCGGTGAGCGTGCCGCTCTTGCCGAGCGCGCGGTGGCAGGGCACGACGAAGGAGACCGGGTTCTTGCCGACGGCGGCGCCGACGGCGCGCGAGGCCTTGGGGCTGTTGATGTTGCAGGCGATGTCGGAATAGGACACCGCGCGTCCCATCGGAATCTTCAGCAGCGTCTCCCACACCCGCACCTCGAAATCGGTGCCGATCAGCACCACGCGCAGCGGCTGGTCCGGCCGCCACAGCTTCGGGTCGAAGACACGCGCTGCGAGCGGCGCGGTGCCTTCGTGATCTTCCACATAGGTAGCGTTCGGCCAGCGCCGCGTCATGTCGGCGAGTGCGATCTTCTCTTCGCCGTGATCGGCGAAGGCAAGTCCTGACAGGCCGCGATCGGTGGCGATCACGATCGCGGTGCCGAACGGCGAGGAATGGAAGCCGTAGCGCAGGGTAAGGCCGGCGCCGCCGTTCTTCCATTCGCCCGGCGACATCGCTTCGTGGGTGACGAAGAGATCGTGCAGCCGGCCGGGGCCCGACAGGCCGGAGTCGAGCGCCGCGTCAAGGATGCTGGCGGAATCCCTGAGCAGGTTCTTGGCGTGGTCGAGGGTGAGCGCCTGCATGAAGGCCTTCGGTGTGATCGAAGCCCAGCGGCGGAACAGATGGTGCAGCTCGTCCGGCGTGACGCTGGCGGCATCCGCCATCGCCTCGATGGTCGGCTGCGCGCGCCAGTTCGCCGAGATGAAGGCGATCGCCCGGCGCACCGAATCATAGTCGCGCAACGCGGCGTTGTGGGTGCCCGGCTTGGCCAGGCGCTGGTCATGGATCGCGAGGGTCATCATGGCCGGAATGTAGGAGAAGGGCTGGCTCGAAACCACCCGATTCCCGACTGTGCTCAGGTCACCGGATTGTAGGTCGGCCCACGCCGCGCGGCGTTGAGGGCCCCGACCAAGCCATTATAAAAGCTTGCCTTTTCTTCCGGTCCGAGAAAACCGGCGATGCGCAGCCGGCGGCCGCGCGAGATCAGATAGAGGTGCTCGATGCCGTATTCCTCGTCGACCTCCTGGTCGAGCCGGACCCAGAGTGGATTGAAGGTCCATTCGGCAACCTGGCCACGATGGCTGACGCGCCGCACGCGCAGTTCCGATGGCGTCACCACGATCTCCTCGCTGGCCCGCGCCGCGCGGAAATTGACCTTGAAGGCCCACCAGATCACCAGCACGTCGAGACCGAAAAAGCCGAACACCGGCCAGGCGCCCATCATCAGGAAGGCGAGGCCGGTGACGAAGCTGACGACGCTCAGGAACAGCATCACGGCGAGAAAGCCTGTGCGGTTCAGCGAGCGGTGTGGCGTCAGCAGCGCGGAGAAGATCTGAGGCTCGTCCTCGCTTTCAGATCGCGCGCGCTCAATTTCGTTGCCTGTGCTCATCGTCCCTCAGTATATCCCGATCATGGCGAAAATCACCCGCAAGCCGGCCCCGCGTAAAGCGGCGGTGCCGAAGAAAAAGGCAAAGCCGGTCGCGGCCAAACCGAAAGCGCCCGCCAAGAAATCGCTCAGAGCCGCAAGACCCTGGACGCCGGCCGAGGTCCGCGAGGTCTTCAGCCGTTTCCGCAAGGCCAATCCGGAGCCGAAGGGCGAGCTCGAGCACGTCAATCCGTTCACGCTGCTGGTTGCCGTGGTGCTATCGGCGCAAGCGACCGACGCGGGCGTCAACAAGGCGACGCGCGCATTGTTCGAGGTCGCCGACACCCCGCAGAAGATGCTCGAGCTCGGCGAGGAGCGCCTGCGCGAGTACATCAAGACCATCGGCCTCTACCGCACCAAGGCGAAGAACGTGATCGCGCTGTCGGCGAAGCTGCTCAGCGAATTCGGCGGCCAAGTGCCGCGCACGCGTGCCGAGATCGAATCGCTGCCCGGCGCCGGGCGCAAGACCGCGAACGTCGTGCTCAACATGGCCTTCGGCGAGCACACCATGGCGGTCGACACGCATGTCTTCCGCGTCGGCAACCGCACCGGACTTGCGCCCGGCAAGACGCCTCTCGAGGTCGAGCTCGGTCTCGAAAAGGTCATCCCGGCAGAATTCATGCTGCATGCCCATCATTGGCTGATCCTGCACGGGCGCTATACTTGCCTCGCGCGCAAGCCGCGCTGCGAGGTGTGCCTGATCAACGATCTTTGCCGGTGGCCGGAGAAGACGGTGTGAGATCGCGGTGAGTTCGTTTGAGGTTAAGTCGTGAGTCAACAAGAGCAAGTTCCATCGTCGCCTCCCGCCGCAGCGCCTGCCCCACCACCGAAGCCGACGCAGCGGCCGGCCACGCCGCTCTGGAGCCGGCTCGCGATCCCGCTGTTTGCGGTCATCGTCGCGCTCGCCTTCGTCGCGCTGGCAACGCTGCGCTTCGACGAATGGGTTGGCAACGCCGTGGTCCAGACCACCAATGACGCCTATGTGCGCGCCGATCTGACGCGGCTTTCGAGCCGCGTCTCGGGCGAAGTCCTCAGCGTGGGGGTCACCGATTTCCAGCGCGTCAAGGCCGGCGACCTCCTGATCCAGATCGATCCCGCCGATTACGAGGCGCAAGTCGCGCAGGCCGAAGCTGCGGTCGCCGCGGCGCAAGCCGCGCTCGACAATCTCGCCAACCAGATCGAGCTGCAATATGCGACGATCGCGCAGGCGCAGGCCGCGCGGTTGTCTGCAGAGGCCATGGAGGTCGAGGCACGGCAGGAGCAGGAGCGTCAGCAATCGCTGTCGCAGAGCGAGTCCGGCACGCGCCAGCGCCTCGAGCAGGCGGTGGCCGCCTACGCCAAGGCACAGGCCGACGTGCGCGCGAGCCGCGCCGTGATCGCGGCCCAGCAGCATCAGCTCGAGGTCCTGCAAGGTACCAGGAAGCAGCGCGCGGCCGATGTCGAGGCGGCCAAGGCGACGCTGGCGGGTACGAAGCTCAAGCTTGGTTACACGAGGATCACCGCGCCGTTCGACGGCGTTGTCGGCGAGCGCCAGGTGCAGCCCGGCGATTACGTCAATATCGGCACCAACCTCATCAACGTGGTGCCGCTGCCCAAGGTCTATGTGATCGCGAACTACAAGGAGACCCAGCTCACGCACGTGGCACCGGGCCAGCCGGTCGAGATCACCGTCGATAGTTTCCCGCGCGAGAAGCTGCGCGGCCGGGTCGAGCGCATTGCGCCGGCGACGGGTGCACAGGTGGCGCTGCTGCCGCCCGACAACGCAACAGGCAATTTCACAAAGGTGGTGCAGCGCATTCCCGTACGCATTCAGTTCGATGACGGCCAACCGCTGCTGGCGCGGCTGGTGCCGGGCATGTCGGTGGTCACCAGCATCGATACGAAGGCCGCGAATGGCCGAAAATGACGATGCCAGCCGCGAACCGCTCTCGCGCGGCGGCGTCGCGCCGCAGCCCCTGTTCGCCGTCGCGGCGGTGCTGCTCGGCTCGTTCCTTGCCAATTTCGACAGCCGGCTGACCACGGTCGGCCTGCCGGACCTGCGCGGCGCATTCTCGCTCGGCTTCGACGAGGGCGCCTGGCTCTCGACCGCCGGCATTGGCTCGCAGATCTTCATCGCGCCTGCGGTGGCCTGGCTCGCCACGGTGTTCGGCCTGCGCCGCGTGCTCGGCATCCCCAGCCTCGTCTATGCCGCCGTCTCGTTCATCATTCCGTTCGTGCACGACTATCCGACATTGCTCGCGCTCAGCGTCGTGCATGGTCTCCTGCTCGGCACCTTCGTGCCGGCGACGCTGATGATCGTGTTCCGCAATCTGCCGATCCGCTGGTGGCTGCCGGCGATCTCGATCTATTCGATCCGCGTCGGCTTCGCGTTGGATACCTCGACCTCGCTGGTCGGCTTCTATGTCGACCATCTCGGCTGGCAATGGCTGTACTGGCAGGGCGTGGTGATCGCGCCCTTGATGGGCCTGATGGTCTATCTCGGCACGCCGAACGAGCCGGTGAACCGCGCGCTGCTGCGCGAGGCCGATTGGGGCGGCATGCTGCTGCTCGGCGCCTCGGTGTCGATGATCTATGCGGGACTTGACCAGGGCAACCGGCTGGACTGGCTCGGCTCCGGCACGGTGATGGCACTGCTCGCAGCGGGCGCGGTGCTGTTTCTGGTCTTCCTCGTCAACGAGTCCCTGGTGCGGCAGCCCTGGGCGCATGTGAACGTGCTGTTCTCGCGCAACATCGGCCTGGGACTGGTGCTGATCCTGCTCTACACGCTGACGAGCCTGTCCAATGCGTCGCTGGTGCCGAACTTCCTCGCCACCATCGCGCTGCTCAGGCCGGAGCAGAGTGGCCTGCTGCTGCTCACCTGTGGCGCGTTGCCGATGTTCGTGCTGGTGCCGGTCTCGATCTGGCTGCTGAGGCATTTCGATACGCGGACGGTGGTCGTCGTGGGCTTTGCCTGCTTCGCCGCGGCCAATCTCTGGGGGACCCGGCTCAGCCACGATTGGGCGCGCGAGGACTTCGCCGGCATCGTGCTGCTCCAGGCGATCGGGCAGTCGCTGACCCTGCTGCCGTTGATCATCACGCTGCTCTCCAACTCCGATCCCAGCCGCGCCACCTCCTTTGCCGCCTATATCCAGATCATGCGTCTCGGCGGTGCCGAGATCGGCGTGGCGCTGATG
The DNA here is from genome assembly GCF_022354745.1 of Bradyrhizobium sp. I71. NCBI lineage: Bacteria > Pseudomonadati > Pseudomonadota > Alphaproteobacteria > Hyphomicrobiales > Nitrobacteraceae > Bradyrhizobium > Bradyrhizobium sp. I71. Next base: position 3,425,502 of record NZ_CP059398.1, on the reverse strand, counting down.
GGCACCTGGCTGCGCGTGCGCGAGCAGGTCCATTCGTTCTATCTCGGCCAGAACCTTGCGGTCGGCGATGTCGATGTCGTGCAGAGGCTGAAGCAGCTCGCCGATCACTTCGCCGCCCATGGCACAGGATCGGCGCAGACGCGCGCGGTCGGCACGCTCGCGGGCATCGTGCAGCGCGAGGCCAATGTGCTCGCCTATATCGACGGCTTCTGGCTGTGCTTCTGGCTCGCGGTGATCGCACTCGGCGTCGTCGCGCTGGTCACCCGCGCGCCGACGGGTCCCTTCACGCCGGCGCCGTTCGGCTTCGCCAGGATGCTGCTGCGAAAGTGTGGTGTGCGGGCCGCCTGAATGCGGTGACGGTTGGTTCGTTCGCTCGCGCCACGGGGGCGGTCATCTCTCCCGCAAGCTTGCGGGAGAAGGTGCGCACAATCACCGTACCTGCCGCGCCGGCTCGATCAGCTCGGGCCGCGGGCCTGACAGGCGCTTGTGCATGTGGACCATGAAGGCCATGGCGAAGATCGGCGTCGCCAGATTGACGATCGGGATCGAGACGAAGGCGGCGATGAAGAGCCCGGCGGTGAAGATGGTGGCGGCGTTGTCACGCCGCATCGCCTTGGCTTCCTCCGGCGGGCGGAAGCGCATCGCCGCGAGCTCGAAATATTCGCGGCCAAGCAGCCAGGCCGCGGCGAGGAAGAAGATCAGGAATCCGGCGCCGGCGAACAACACCAGCGGCAAGGCGGCGAGGTAGACCAGGATCGTCAAGAGGGCGGTCTTGATGCCCTCGAGGATCGCCTGGCTGAACGGCAGCGCCACGCCGGGCCGCTCGGCCGGATAATGCTCGCGCTCGACGATGTCGGCGACGTCGTCGACGAACAGGCTCGCCACCAGCGAGGTGATCGCGGGCATCAGGAAGATGCCGCCGAACACGACGCCCAGGCCCGCCGCGATCGAGACGATCCACGACAGGACTTCGATCGATGAATGCCAGCCCGGTCCGAGCAGGCCTTCCAGCCAGACCTCGCCATTGGTCGCAAACCAGCTGAGGAGCCGCTGCAGGCCGATCGCCAGCACGGTGATCAGCACCAGCGCCAAGCCGACCGATCGCCACAGGATCGAGCGCATCGGCGGCGAGATCATTTGCGACAGCGCCTTGATGGCGGCATCCAGCATGGGAGATCCTCTCAGGTCAACACTTCGCGAGAGGTAGACACCCGAGGTGGCTTCGGCAAGGGCGGCCGGCTGCCCAGGCACGACCGTGTCCCGGTCGGGGAAACGCGAGCGCCCAGCTACCCATGCTTGTGCCCTTGCTTGCGCCCCTTCGCCTGCTTGCCTTCGCCGGTCGGAATCATCACCACGCGGCCGTAGCGCACGCCGCGTTCGGCGATGATGTGGTCGGCGAAGTGCCTGACCTCGGAGGCGTTGCCGCGCAGCGCCGTCATCTCCATGCAATTGTCGTCGTCGAGATGGACGTGCAGCGTCGCCAGCGCGAGGTCGTGATGGCCGTGGAATTCCTGCACCAGGCGCTTTGAGAGATCGCGCGCGGCGTGGTCGTAGACATAGACGAGACCGGCCACGCATTGGCCGGTCTGTGCCGTGCCCTCCGTGCTCTGTTGCAGGCCGGCGCGGGCGAGATCGCGAATGATCTCGGAGCGGTTCTGGTAGCCGCGCGCCTCCGCCGCTGCGTCGATCTCCGCCAGGAGATCGTCCTCGATCGTGATCGTTATCCGCTGCATCGGGTCCTCTCCATCGGGCTACGGGCCATTTGTAGCCTTTCCTCCGAAGGGAGGCGAGGGAGTGTGCCGGTAGCTCACAGTCGCGTCGTGCGCAGGCGCAGCGCATTGCCGACCACGCTCACCGAGGACAGCGCCATCGCCGCTGCGGCGATGATCGGCGAGAGCAGCACGCCAAAGGTGGGATAGAGCACCCCGGCGGCGATCGGAATGCCGGCGGCGTTGTAGATGAAGGCGAAAAACAGGTTCTGGCGGATGTTGCTCATCGTCGCCTGCGACAGTTTTCGCGCCCGCACGATGCCGACGAGATCGCCCTTGAGCAGCGTGACGCCGGCGCTCTCCATCGCCACGTCGGTGCCGGTGCCCATGGCGATGCCGACCTCGGCCGCCGCCAGCGCCGGCGCGTCGTTGACGCCGTCGCCGGCCATCGCGACGCTGCGGCCGGCCTTCTGCAGCTTGGTGACCACCGCGCTCTTCTGGTCCGGCAGCACCTCGGCCTCGACCTCGGCGATGCCGAGGCGGCGCGCCACGGCCTCGGCCGTGGTGCGGTTGTCGCCGGTCAGCATGATGACCCTGATGCCTTCCGCCGCGAGCGCCTTCAGCGCCTCCGGGGTCGAGGCCTTGACCGGATCGGCAATCGCGAACAGGCCGGCCAGCCGGCCGTCGACGGCCATGTTGATCACGGTCGCGCCGTCGCCACGCAGCCGTTCGGCTTCGGTGTCGAGCGTCCTGGTCTCGATGCCGATCGACGTCAGGTATTTTGCATTGCCGAGCACGATGGTCTTGCCGTCGATCTTGCCGGTCGCGCCCTTGCCAGTCGGCGAATCGAACTGCTCGACCTGGCCAAGGGCGAGCTGCTTCTCCCTGGCCGCGCGCACGATGGCGTCAGCCAGGGGATGTTCGCTGGCCCGCTCGACGCTGGCCGCGAGCCGAAGGATGTCGTCTTCCGTAAAGCCGGCCGCCGGCACGACCGCGACCACCTTGGGCTTGCCCTCGGTCAGCGTGCCGGTCTTGTCGACCACCAGCGTGTCGATCTTCTCCATGCGCTCCAGCGCCTCGGCGTTCTTGATCAGCACGCCTCCCTGCGCGCCGCGGCCGACGCCGACCATGATCGACATCGGGGTCGCGAGGCCGAGCGCGCAGGGGCACGCGATGATCAGCACGCTGACGGCTGCGACCAGGCCGAAGGCCAGCCGCGGCTCCGGTCCAAACCAGGCCCAGGCGCCGAAGGCAGCGAGCGCGATGACGATCACCATCGGCACGAACCAGCCGGAGACCTGGTCGGCCAGGCGCTGGATCGGCGCGCGCGAGCGCTGCGCGTCCGCAACCATCTGAACGATCTGCGACAGCAGCGTCTCGCGCCCGACCTTGTCCGCACGCATCACGAAGCTGCCCGACTGGTTCAGCGTGCCGGCAATGACCTTCGCGCCGGTCTCCTTGGTGACCGGCATGGATTCGCCGGTGACCAGGGATTCGTCGAGCGAGGAGCGGCCCTCCAGGATGATGCCGTCCACCGGCACCTTCTCGCCGGGGCGAACGCGCAAGGACTCGCCGGCATGGAGCGCGTCGATCTCGACCTCGTGCTCGCTGCCGTCGGCCTCGACGCGGCGCGCGGTCTTCGGTGCAAGCTGGAGCAGCGCCTTGATCGCACCAGAGGTCGCGTCGCGGGCGCGCAGCTCCAGCACCTGGCCGAGCAGCACCAGCACGGTGATGACGGCAGCCGCCTCGAAATAGACGGCGACAGCACCCTCATGACCGCGGAAGGTGGCAGGGAACAGCTGCGGTGCCACGGTGCCGAGGACGCTGTAGACATAGGCGACGCCGGTGCCCATCGCGATCAGCGTGAACATGTTGAGGTTGCGCGTCAGCAGCGACTGCCAGCCGCGGACGAAGAACGGCCAGCCCGCCCACAGCACCACGGGCGTCGCGAAGACGAACTGGATCCAGTTCGACAGCGTCGGATCGATCCAGTTGTGCGGGCCCGCGAGATGGCCGCCCATCTCCAGCACCACGGCCGGCAGCGCCAGCGCGCCGCCGATCCAGAACCGCCGCGTCATGTCGGCGAGCTCGGGGTTGGGTCCGGTCTCGAGGCTCGCCACCTCAGGCTCCAGCGCCATGCCGCAGATCGGGCAGGTGCCCGGGCCGACCTGGCGAATCTCCGGATGCATCGGGCAGGTGTAGATGGTGCCCGCGGGCATCTCGGGCTCGGGCGCCTTCTCCTTCGCAAGATACTTGGCGGGATCGGCGGCGAACTTGGTACGGCAGCCGGCCGAGCAGAAATGGAAGGTCTCGCCGTGATGTGTGAAGTGGTGCTTCGAGGTCGCGGGATCGACCGTCATGCCGCAGACGGGGTCCTTCACCTTGGTCGCGGAATCACCGTGGTCGTGGCCGTGATGATGAGCGTGGCTGGAATGATCGACGTGGCCGCCGCAGCATGAGGATGCCGCGGGCTTCGCCGCCGGCGGTGCAGCTTTCGTGGAACAGCCGCATCCGGAATGGGTTTCCGCGTCGTGACGATGCTCGCTGCTGTTCATGGCCATTCTCCGGTCCTGTCCCTGGGCTTGCAACCTATACCCGGTAGGGGTATATAGACCCCATGCGCAAGGACATCAAGGCATCTGTCGGAAAACGTCTCGGCCGGATCGAGGGCCAGGTTCGCGGCCTGTCGAAAATGGTAGAGGAAGACCGCTACTGCATCGACATCGTGACGCAGATCTCGGCTGTGCGTGCCGCGCTGCGCCGGGTCGAGGAGGAGGTCCTGAAGGACCACGTCGCCCATTGCGTCGAGCACGCCATTGCGAGCGGCGACAAGGCCGACCAGCGCGAGAAGATCGCGGAGCTGATGGCGGTGATCGGGCGGGCGGAGCGGTAGCGCACGCTCTCTCTACCGTCATTGCGAGGAGCTCTTGCGACGAAGCAATCCAGACTGCCACCGTGGTAACAGTCTGGATTGCTTCGCTGCGCTCGCAATGACGGAATAGAGGGACGCGCGGTATCTCCTCTCGCTTTTCGAGCGAAAGCCGGGACTTTTACCGCGAGTTCGATGGATTGCGCTCGGTAGACGTACCGAACGAGGAGTCTTCGCCAAACGACTTGTAGGGGTAATGGGTCCTGGCTTTCGCCAAGGATGACGTTGGCAGGAGACTTACGCCGCCATCTCCCGCGTCCTCGCGCGGTACGCCGCGAGTTCGCTCGGCAGCACGAAATGCTCGGAGAAAGCGGCGCTGGCCCCCGCGGCCTGCAAGGTCACTTCTTCAGCCGGAATCTCAGCCGGCGCCTCTTCGTCAATCGCCTCAGGAATGAGCGGCGGCGCCAGGACCGTTTCTGGAAACACACTGAATGAGCCCGCTACCTCCTCGAGCGGCTTCTGCTTGTCGGCCCAGTGCAGGGCGGTGTAGTCGAACCCGTGCACGATGGTGGGTTTGACGACTTCGAAATAGGGCGAGATGTCGAAGTCGCGGGGCATGTAGAGCGAGGAATCGCGGATGTGCAGGATCTCGCGGCGCGCGGCACGGCTGCCGGCCTTGGTGATCTTCGGCAGGATCGGATAGCGCACGGCGTCGAAGGCCTGCGCGATCAACGCCGAGCAGATGATCTTGGTCGGGTCGCCCGAGCCGATCGCGATCATGCGCCGGCGCCAGCGCTGCGGTATCGGCATCGGGAACAGATAACGCATCAAGTCGACGATGTTCTTGGTGTCGTAGCCGAAGCCGATGCGGTTGATGGCGTAGCGGCAGACCGTGGTGCGGTCCTCATAGGACAGTCCGACCGGGCGGCAGAGGCGGGTGTGGTAGGGGAAATATTTCGACAGCGGCGCCGAGGTGACGCCCTCGCCGATATTGGCCTCGATCAGCACATGCGGCTCGCCATCCGCCTCCTCCGCACCTGCGACCGGGCCGACATAGAGCGCCGCATGCGACCAGGTCGACTGCGTCAGATATTTGATGATGCCGGAGATGCGGTTGTTGCCCTCGACCAGCAGCACGTCGCCGGGCTCGATGACGCCGCGCAGATGCTCCGGGTCGCTCGGCGTGAACGGCTCGTAGCCCGGCACCTCCTTCGAGAGGTACGCGGCAATCAGCTTGCCGACTGAATCCAGGACCGTCCCCATGTCAAACTCCCCCCACGGCCTTTTCCGGCCGTCTTTTTCCCTTCTCTATCATGGTCGAAACGTGTTGCAATTCGGTTCATCACTCTGTGAGATCAAGCACGATTGATTCACCATGATGGTTGCCGTGCAACATCAGATGCAGCAAGGTTCGCGGGCTGTTCCCATACGCCGCAAGTCCCCGGAAACCATCACATGACAATTACGCGCCGCGGTTTCCTTTCGGCGTCGGCGGCCCTTGCGGCGCTGCCGGTCCTGCGCGCATCCGCCGCGCCCCTGCCGCGCGAGGCCGACATCGTCGTGATCGGGGCCGGAACAGCCGGAATCGCCGCGGCGCGGCGCATCATGGCGGCGGGCCGCAAGGTCATCGTGGTGGAAGCGGCATCGCAAGCAGGCGGCCGCTGCATCACCGATAGCACGACCTTCGACACGCCGTTCGATCGCGGCGCGCGCTGGATGCACAATCCCGACACCAACCCGATGATCCGGCTGGCGCGCAGTGTCGGGCTGGATGCGCTGCCGGCGCCATCGGGCCAGAAGATGCGCATCGGCCGCCGCAACGCGCGCGCGGGCGAGACCGAGCAGTTCCTGGCCGCGCTGGTACGCGCCAACCGCGCCATCGACGAGGCCGCGCGCGGCAAGTTGGATACCTCCTGCGCGTCCGTGCTGCCGAAGGATCTCGGCGACTGGGCGGGTGCGGCCGAGTTCATGCTGGGCCCGGGCTTCGCCGGCAAGGACCTGAAGGAGCTGTCCGCGATCGACAAGGGACGCGCGCAGGACCGCAATGCGGCGATCGCCTGTCGTCAGGGCCTCGGCACTCTGATTGCCAAGCTCGGCGAGCAGGTGCCGGTGGCGCTGTCGACGCCGGCGAGCCGGATCGTCTGGAGCAACCGCGACGTCGGCGTGGAGACGCAAGCCGGCAAGATCGCCGCACGTGCCGCCATCCTCACGGTTTCGACCAATGTGCTGACGTCGGGCGCTATCAGGTTCGCGCCCGACATTCCCAAGCGCACGTTGGATGCGGCCTCAAAGCTCAGCCTCGGCAGCTACGATCGCATCGTGCTGCAACTGCCGGGCAATCCGCTCGGCCTGTCGCGCGACGATATCCTCATCGAGCAGAGCAATTCGACGCGCACGGCGCTCATGTTCGCCAATATCGGCGGCTCCTCGTTGTGCTCGATCGATGTCGGCGGCTCCTTCGGCCGCGATCTCTCCGAGCAGGGCGAGAAGGCCATGGCCGCTTTCGCGAAGGAGTGGATCACGAAGCTGTTCGGCAGCGAGGCCGCTTCAGCCGTGCAGAAGACCAGCGCGACGCGCTGGAATGCCGCGCCCTACGTGTTGGGCGCAATGTCGGCATCCTCGCCCGGCGGCCAGCTTTCGCGAAGGACCCTGGGCGAGCCGATCGGCAACATGTTCCTCGCCGGCGAAGCCACGCACGAGACGCTCTGGGGCACCGTCGACGGCGCCTGGGAAAGCGGCGAGCGCGCTGCGGATGCCGCCTTGCGCAAGATCGGCGCGCTCAAGGCCGAGCCGGCCGACGTGCCGACGCAATCGACGAAGAAGCGGCGGGCAAGACCGCAATGAATTCGACGCGTCGTCCCGGCGAAGAGAGCTACCGCAACACCCCGTCCAGCACCGGCAGCCCGGCAATCACCGCCACCGCGATCAGCGCATAGCAGATCCCGCGGAACACTTTCTCGCTGGCGCGGCCGAACAGCGAGGCGCCGAAGGCGACGCCGATCGCATAGACCGGCCCGACGACCAGCGAGAGCGCGAGCGATTCGCGGCTGATCAGGCCCGTGGTCGCGTAACTGATCATCGAGAACAAATCCGACGCGCCAAAGAACAGCACGATGTTGGCGCGTGCGACGATCGGTGCGATCGGGCGGCCGAGCCAGTAGCCGACGATCGGCGGGCCGCCGGTCTGCGCGAGGCCGCTGCAGAAGCCCGAGAGACCGCCGATGCCGACCGAGAGCCAGGCGTGGTCCTTGCCGCGATAGCGCCAGCCCGACAGCAGCAGGAGCAGGAGGGCGGCGACGAAGCAGGAGATGATCCATCGCGTGGTGACGGGCTCCAGCACGCTCAGGAAATAGGTGCCGACGGGCACGCCGATCAGCGCGCCCAGCACGATCACGGCAGTGGCCCTGCGGTCGGCCTTCCGCCATGCGTCAGGCAGCAGCGGTGCGGCCGCGACGAAATCGATGACGAGCAGCAAGGCGGCAACGAGCCGCGGCGCTGCGATGCTGCTCGCCAGCGGCATGAAGATCAGCGCCGAACCGAAGCCGGAGAAGCCGCGCGCGGTGCCCGAAACGAAAGCGACGGCGCAGAGCGCCATCGCAATGGTGAGGCTGACATCCTTCGGGAGAAAGTCGGCGAGACTCATGCTTGTCGATTCTTGAGCATGATGCCGTCCGAAAATCGCTTCACACTTCTCGGCATCATGCTCTCAGAGTACCGCCAGTCTTCTTCGTGACTTCGGCCACGATCTTGGCACCGACGGCCTCGATCTCCTGGTCGGTCAGGGTCTTCTCGCGCGGCTGGATGGTCACCGCGATCGCGATCGACTTCTTGCCGTCATCGATGCCCTTGCCCTCGTAGACGTCGAAAACGTTCACGCCGGTAATCAGCTTCTTGTCGACGGCTTGCGCGGCGCGGACGATGTCGCCGGCCTTCACGGCGCGGTCGACGATGAAGGCGAAGTCGCGCGACACCGGCTGGAAGGCGGAGAGCTCGATCAGCGGCTTGGCGCGCGTCGGCTTCTTCTTCGCCTCAGGGATGCGGTCGAGGATGACCTCGAACACCATCAAGGGACCGTCGACACCGAGCGCCTCGAGCGCGCGCGGATGCATCTCGCCGAAATGGCCGAGCACGTTCTGCGGGCCGATCTGGATCGTGGCGGAACGTCCCGGATGCAGCCAGCCAGGACCACCCGCCACGACCTGAAGCGCCTGCATCGGCGCACCGGCCGCAGCGAGCACCGCCAGCGCGTCGGCTTTCGCGTCGAACACGTCAGCCTGGGTCGAGCCGGTCCAGTGCCGTCCGAGACCTTCGGAGGAAGCAAAGCCGCGGCGCACGCCGCTTGCCGCCATGAACTGGTCCTGCGGGCGATCGCCCTTGAAAATCTGGCCCACCTCGAACAGCGCGACATCGCCAAAGCCGCGATCAGTGTTGGCCTGCGCGGCCGCGATCAGGCCCGCAAGCAAGGTCGGGCGCATATCCGACAAATCGGACGCGATCGGGTTGGCCACTTCGAGCTCGCGCTGGCCGCCGCCGAACAATTCCGCCGCGGGCTTGGCAATGAAGGACCATGTCACGGCTTCGACCATGCCGCGGCTCGCGAGCGCGCGCCGCGCCCGTCGGGTGCGCAGCTGGAGCGGGGTCAAAACGGACTTGCGTGCGTCCTCGCCGCGTTCGAACGGCGTCATCGGCACCTTGTCGACGCCGAAGATGCGGACGACCTCCTCGACGATGTCGGCCTTGCCGTGCACGTCCGTGCGCCAGGACGGCACCGCCACCTTCACGACCGGGCCGGGGCCCGCCATCATGAAGCCGAGATGGGTCAGGATGCGCTTCATCTCCGCTTGCGGCACCTCGATGCCCGAGAGTCGCTTGACCTCGGTGATCGGGAACTCGATCAAGCGGTCATCGCCAAAGGCCTTGCCGACCACGACAGTCTCGGACGGCGTGCCGCCGCACATCTCCATCACGAGCTTGGTCGCGAGCTCCAGTCCCGGCACCATGAAGGCCGGGTCGACGCCGCGCTCGAAGCGGTAGCGCGCATCGGAATTGATGCCGAGCTTGCGGCCGGTCTGGGCGATGTTGATCTCGTTCCACAGCGCCGATTCGATCAGCACGTCGGTGGTGTCATCGTCGCAGCCGGAGGCCTCGCCGCCCATGATGCCGGCGAGCGATTCGACGCCGTGCTCGTCCGCGATGACGCAAATCGCGGGATCGAGATTGTAGGTACGGCCGTCGAGCGCGAGCAGCGTCTCGCCGTTGCGGGCGCGGCGCACGACGAGATTGCCCTTGACCTTCTTCGCGTCGAACACGTGCAGCGGCCGCGCGCGGTCGAAGGTCATGAAGTTGGTGATGTCGACCAGCGCGTTGATCGGGCGCAGTCCGATCGCGGTCAGCCGCTTCTGCAGCCATTCCGGCGACGGTCCGTTCTTGACGCCGCGCACGAGGCGGAGCGCGAAGCCGGGACACAGCGAGGAATCCTCGACCGTGACCTTCACCGGGCATGGGAAGTCGCCCTTGATCGGCTTGATGGTCGGGTCCTTGAACTTGCCCATGTCGGCGGCGGCGAGGTCGCGCGCGATGCCGTGCACGCCGGTGCAGTCCTGCCGGTTCGGCGTCAGATTGATCTCGACCACGGGATCGCCGAGCCCGGCCCATTCGGCGTAGGCCGCGCCAACAGGCGCATCGGCCGGCAATTCCATGATGCCGTCATGGTCGTTGGAGATCTGCAATTCGGCCGCCGAGCACAGCATGCCGCGGCTCTCGACGCCGCGGATGGTGCCGATGCCGAGCGTGATGTCCTTGCCGGGAATGTATGTGCCGGGTGGCGAGAACACGCTGACGAGGCCCGCACGCGCGTTCGGCGCGCCGCACACCACCTGCACCGGCGCACCGCCGTCACCGGTGTCGACCATGCAGACCCGCAAGCGATCCGCATTCGGATGCTGCTCGGCCGAGATCACCTTCGCGATGGTGAACGGCTTCAGCGCCTTCGCCTTGTCCTCGATGTTCTCGACCTCGAGCCCGATCATGGTGAGCTTCTCGGCGAGCTTGTCGAGCGGCTCGTCGGTCTCGAGATGATCCTTCAGCCAGGAGAGGGTGAATTTCATGGCTGCTTCTTCTCCACGGAGACGGTCTGCTCCCTCTCCCGCTTGCGGGGGAGGGCTGGGGTGGGGGTTCTCTCCGCGATGGTGGTCGCGATTGTGTCGAGAACGCCGCCACGATTGGTCATGACATCGAGATTGCTGAAGCGGAGCACCTTGAAGCCCTTCGCTTCGATCGCCGCAGAGCGTCGCGCATCGGCGCGCTCGCCTTCATCGGAGAAATGCTGGCCGCCATCGAGCTCGATCACGAGCTTGGCGGCGTGGCAGATGAAATCGGCGATGTAGCGCTCGATTGGCACCTGGCGGCGGAAGCTCGCGCCGTTCAATCGGCCGGCGCGCAGCTCCGACCACAGGATGCGCTCTGCATCGGTCGAATTGCGCCTGAGTGCGCGCGCATTGGCACGCTGTTTGGCCGGCACTTTCCAGTCCGGATGCTTGGGATCGACCATCGGCAGCCCCGTTGCGGAGAAACCCTCTCCCCAGCCCTCCCCCGCAAGCGGGGGAGGGGGTTCGACCTGTCGCGCCGACAGAGAATACGTTTCCATGAGGCAAGCGCCACGCGTTCGCTCCATCCATTCCCTCCCCCGCTTGCGGGGGAGGGTCAGGGAGAGGGCTGTCTCCCCAACGGGAACGGAGAGAGTCTTCGCGGTCTCAGATTGGAGTGCCGCCCTCACGAACTCAGCCCTCCGGCAAGCGTCGGCACCTCCAGCGGCTTGAAGCCGTAATGGGACAGCCAGCGGACGTCGCTGTCGAACAGCTGGCGCAGGTCGGCGATGCCGTATTTCAGCATGGCGATGCGGTCGATGCCCATGCCCCAGGCAAAGCCCTGGTACTCGTCGGGATCGATGCCGCAGGCGCGCAGCACGTTCGGATGCACCATGCCGCAGCCGAGAATCTCGAGCCAGTCCTCGCCCTCGCCGAAGCGGATCTCGCCCTTGTCGCGGCGGCACTGGATGTCGACTTCCAGCGACGGCTCGGTGAACGGGAAGAAGGAGGGGCGGAAGCGCATGTTGATGTGGTCGACCTCGAAGAACGCCTTGCAGAACTCGTGCAGGATCCATTTGAGGTGGCCGAGATGCGAGGTCTTGTCGATGACGAGGCCTTCGACCTGGTGGAATTGTGGCGTGTGGGTCGCGTCCGAATCGATGCGGTAGGTGCGGCCCGGGCAGATGACGCGGATCGGCGGCTTCTGGCTCAGCATCGTGCGCACCTGCACCGGCGAGGTGTGGGTTCGCAGCAGCATGCGCGAGCCGTCCTCCTTCGGATGGAAGAAGAAGGTGTCGTGCATCTCGCGCGCGGGATGGCCTTCCGGGAAATTCAGCTTGGTGAAGTTGTAGTCGTCGGTCTCGATGTCGGGACCTTCGGCGACCGAGAATCCCATGTCGGCGAAGATCGTGGTCAGCTCGTCCCAGACCTGGCTCAGCGGATGGATGCGGCCGGCCTCGACCGGTGCGTCGCGCAGCGGCAGGGTGACGTCGATGGTCTCGGATGCCAGCCGCGCATCGAGCGCCGCCGACTTCAGCACGTCGCGCCTTGCTGCGAGCGCCTCGGTGACCTTGTCCTTGGCCTGGTTGATCGCCGCGCCTTGCGACTTGCGCTCGTCGGGCGACATCTTGCCGAGCGTGGCGAGCAGCGCCGAGATCGAGCCCTTCTTGCCGAGGGCTGCGACGCGCACCGCTTCGAGCGCGGCTTCATCGCCGGCGGCGGCGATCTGGTCGAGGATGGATGTTTCGAGCGTTGCGAGGTCGGACACAGTCAAATCCTTGGCTCCAAATTCGGCTGGGTTGTCGCCGCCGGAAGGGCGTAACGTCAAGCGAAAAGCCGGTGTTTTCGGGCTCCCGCCCGGCCGGGGTGAACCTCGCGAGGGCGCGGGCCACCAAGGAAGGATACGAGGAGACCTTCGCGATGCCTTCGAAATGCTGTTGGGCCGTTCTGGCCGCTGTTCTGTCCATTGCCGGTACCCCGGCGCGCGCCATGGTCTGCATGGAGCAATCCATGACGCTGGACGAGGTCGCGGCCGCCATCAGCAGCCAGAAGAGCTGCGAAAGCGCGATGAAGGTCTTCAGGGATTGCCAGCTGACCGCGAGCGGCGATGTCGAGCTCGGCGCCGCCGTCGAGACGAAGTGCGAGGCGGACTTCAAGCCCGGCCTCAGCGCCGCGCAGGCGCAGGCCTACAAGCGCGAGATGCACGCGTGCGACGTCAAGTACCGGAACAAGTCCGGCACCATGTATCAGTCGTTTACGGCATTCTGCCGGGCGGAGGTCGCCCAGCGTTACTCGCAACGCGCGCTGCAGGCTGCGGGCCAGAAGGCCCGCTAGCGCAACCTTACGCCGCCAGCGCGGCCTTGGCCTTCTCGGCGATGGCCTGGAACGCGGCGGGCTCGCTGATCGCGAGATCCGACAGCACCTTGCGGTCCACGGTGATCCCGGACTTGGCCATGCCGTCGATAAATCGGCTGTAGGTCAGGCCGAACGGACGGACGGCGGCGTTGATGCGCTGGATCCACAGCGCGCGGAACGTCCGCTTCTTCCGCTTGCGGTCGCGGAAGGCGTATTGCTGGGCCTTCTCCACGGCTGGCTTGGCGGCGCGGATGGTGTTCTTGCGGCGGCCGTAGAAGCCCTTGGCGGCCTTGTAGACTTTCTTGTGCTTGGCGTGGGCGGTCACACCGCGTTTGACGCGAGACATGACAAAATTCCTTCAGAGATGACTTGGTTTTCGGATCGCCGCGCGAAGGCGGCGCGAGAGGGCAGTGGTCGTGGACGCGATCAGGCGTTCGGCAAGAAGTACTTCTTGACGTTGTCGCCGTCGGTCTTGAACAGCACGCGGGTGCCGCGGAGCTGACGGATCTGCTTCTTCGTCCGCTTGATCATGCCGTGACGCTTGCCGCGCTGGGCGTGCATCACTTTGCCGGTGGCAGTCACCTTGAAGCGCTTTTTAGCGCCCGATTTGGTCTTCAGCTTGGGCATTTGGCTCTCCTATGGCCACAACAGAAATCCGCCCGTGAAGGCGGCTGGCCGTCAAAATGCTCGTTAGAGCGTTGATTGTGCTCAGGTTTTACGAACAAGCGCGAAACCCGCACGAAACACCGCCACGGCAGCCCTTAATCAGCCGGGCGATGAAGGCTGGGCTTATGACAGAGCGGGAGCCAAATGGCAACGATGAACCGGCGGAACAGGCCCGGAGACTATCCGGTGTTGCCATCTTCATGTCCCCAGCCGTGTCGCCCGGAGCAGGACCAAAATGGCCCATTTGTCCCGATCGCCTTCGTCTTTGACTGGTTTCGTCCGCCCGCGTCATCTGGCGGTGCTTGCCCTGCTCGCGGCCGCCATGCTGCCGTCGACTGCCGATGCCCGCGTCGGCGGCTATGACGGCATCTGGAACGTCACCTTCGCCACCACGAGGGGCAGTTGCAGCTCAGGCTACAGCGTCCCCTTCACCGTGACGGGCAGCCGCGTCTCGTCCGCCGGCGGCGGCCGGGTCTCGGGCAAGGTCAACCGCTCCGGCGCTGTGGCTGTCCACGTCTCAGTCGGCGCCTCTCACGCCAGCGGCGGCGGCCGGCTCGCCGGCATGAACGGCGCCGGCTCGTGGAGAGGTGTCATCTCCGGCGACCAGTGCAGCGGCACCTGGCAGGCGACGCGGACCTGAAGGGCAAACCATCGCCACGACGGCGATGCGCTCCCTCCCCCGCCTGCGGGGGAGGGTCGGGGAGAGGGCTGTTTCCGCAAGCGAGGATTCTCAAGAGGCGAGAGCCCTCACCCGCCGCGCTTTGCGCGTCGACCTCTCCCGCAGGCGTGGCGAGAGATATCTCCAGCAACGCGCACACAACAAAACGGCCCGCCGGAAATCCGGACGGGCCGCTGAAAACTCAGTCCTGAACCAAAGCGCTTCGCGTCAGCGCGGCGCCAGCACCATGACGACCTGGCGACCTTCGAACCGCGCGTCCTGCTCGACCTTGGCGAGCTCGGCGACGTCGGTCTTGATCTTGTCCAGCAGCTTGGTGCCGATCTCCTGGTGCGCCATTTCGCGGCCACGATAGCGCAACGTGATCTTGACCTTGTCGCCCTCTTCGAAGAACCGCTGCATCGCGCGCATCTTCACGTCGTAATCATGGTCGTCGATCATCGGGCGGAGCTTGATCTCCTTGATCTCGACGGTCTTCTGCCGCTTGCGGGCTTCCGCGGCTTTCTTCTGAGCGGAATACTTGTACTTCCCGTAGTCCATGATCTTGCAGACGGGAGGGCTGGCATTCGGCGAAATCTCGACCAGATCCATGCCGGCTTCCTGAGCCATCCGGATGGCGACGACGGTCTCGACCGTGCCTTTGTTGTCACCGGTCTGGTCGATCAGCTGGATCTGCGCATTGCGGATATCATCATTGATGCGCGGCCCGTCTTTGCTGGCAGCGGGCGGAGCTTTATTAGGACGGCGAATGGGTGGTTCTCCAAAGTTGTGAAAGAAGCGGCTATCTTGAAGGAAGATGCGTTTGCCGGCAAGCAAGTCGCTCATGCGGCGCGAAAAACCCTCAAATGCGAGGCATTTTGGTCACGCCTGGGCACGCAGACGACATAGACACCTTGCTTCTGTTCCGCAAGCGTCCCAAAGGGCGGCCAATGCAGCCATCGGGTTGCATCGCGGGACACGCCCGGACAGCTCAAACCGCACAGCCAGAGTAAATGTTCCATGACCGATATAATTCCTGATGCCACGCTCGACTTCATCGATGTGGGTGAGGGCCCGTCCGCACGCAGGATCGCGGTACGCAGTCGGCGCGGACAGGGGCCTGGACTGGTCTGGCTGGGCGGATTCAAGTCGGACATGCTGGGCAGCAAGGCCTTGGCGCTGGACGCCTTTGCCCGGGATCACAGCCGCGCAATGGTCCGGTTCGACTATTCCGGCCACGGCGAGTCCGGCGGCGACTTCACTGACGGAACCATCGGACGCTGGCTGGAGGAGAGCGTCGCGGTATTCGAGCGGTTTTGCGACGGCCCGCAAGTCCTGATCGGCTCATCCATGGGCGGCTGGATCGCGCTGCTGCTCGCACGCGAGATCAAGAAGCGTCCTGGCAAGGCGTCGCTGGCCGGCCTCGTCCTGATCGCGCCCGCGCCCGACTTCACCGAGGAGCTGATGTGGAAGAATTTTTCGCCCGCGGTGAAGAAGGAGATCGAGACCAAGGGCGTCTGGATGCGGCCGTCGGATTACGGCGACGGCTCACCCTATCCGATCACGCGGAACCTGATCGAGGAGGGCCGCAACCACCTCGTGCTCGGCAGCGCCATCGATCTCGGCTGCCCCGTCCGCATCCTGCAAGGTGCGAAAGATCCCGACGTGCCATGGCAGCACGCGTTCGCGCTGACGCACCGCCTGCCGGCAGATGACGTCGTGCTGACCATGATCCAGGACGGCGATCACCGCCTCTCCCGCCCGCAGGACATCGCGCGCCTTCTTGCCGCGGTCGCCGAGATCGGGTGAAACTGCCCAGCATTCGATGTCATCGTCCGCGAAGGCGGACGATCCAGTATTCCAGAGGCCGTCGCGGTTGAACCGAGGCGCCGCGGCGTACTGGATGCCCCGCCTTCGCGGGGCACGACAGCAAGGGAAGGGAGGCAACAATGACCACCACCGCCATGCTGCGCGCCTTCTGCGACGCGGTCGAGCAGCGCAACGGCCGCGCCTTCGCCGAACTGTTCACCGAGGACGGCGTCTATCACGACGTGTTCTACGGCGCCTTCGAAGGCCGCGAAAAGATCGCGGCGATGATCGACGACTGGTTCTATCGCACGGCGACCGATTTCCGCTGGGACATGCACGATCCCGTCACCGATGGCACCACGCTCTATGCGCGCTACACCTTCAGCTACAAATCAACCTTGCCGGAAGCGGGCGGCGCGCGGGCGATGTTCGAGGGCGTGGCGATCATGACGCTGCGGGATGGAAAGATCGCGAGCTATCACGAGGTCGCCAACACCGCGCCGGCGTTCGTCGATCTGAAGTTCGCGCCGGAGCGCATCGCGAAGATCGTCGCCAGGCAGGGCGCCGAGTTGAAGGCGCGGCCGGAGATGCAGCGGCATATCACCTGACCGTCATTCCGGGGCGCGCGAAGCGCGAACCCGGAATCCATTTCGCCTTTTGGCCTGCGGTCCGATGGATTGCGGGTCTGCGCCTGACGGCGCATCCCGGAATGACGACCGGAGAGAGGCGCGCGCTCCTACCGCTTCGACGGATTCGCCATCGGCTTGCGCTGCGCCAGCGCGGCGACCGTGGCGGTGCCGATCGGGCCCTGCTCGTCATAGAGCCAGCATTCGCCGATCGCGACGCCGTCGGTGGCGTGGTGGTTCACGACTTCGAAGCCGATCCATTCCGTGACCGGCAGGCGGTGCAGATAGATCGTGACGTCGCTGTTGATGTAGCCGAGCCCCTGGTCGCCGGCATTGGCAAACGGGCTGGCGAAATCGGCGCCGGTTGCGACATGCACGAACGGCGTCATCGGCACGCCCGCAACGAGCTCGCGCACCTCGCTCATCCAGAGCCGGCGCGGTCCGAGCGAGCCCATCTGGCCGACGATCGGCCGCGTCGTCCATTTGCCGTTCATGCCGAGCCGGGGATCCGTGGGCTTGGGAATGTCGGCCGGCTTCGGCGCGTCCCAGTTCGGCGGCGACCAGACATTGCCATCAGGATTTTGCGTCTTCCGCAGCAGCTGGCACGAGGCGCGCGCCATGCTGACGCCGCCGGAGAAGAACTCCGCTTCCACCACGCGGATGCGCATTCCATCGCGCACCAGCCGCGTCGTCACTTCAATCGGCTTGTCGATGGTCGGCAGCCGAAACATGTCGACGGTGAGCCGCGCCGGCACGAACTCGGGCCCGGAATGGCGTTCCTCGATGGCGAAGCCGAGCAGGCCAATGATGACGCGCCCGTGCAGCGAGTTCGGATCCCAGGGGCCATTGGCAACTTCCGTCGGGTGGAATGTCTCGCCGTCGCGGGTGAAGAAAGGCATGTTTGTCATGCCCGCGAGATTGAAGAAACGCGCGGGGAAATCAAGACGTTCAATCCTCATGGTGAGGAGGCGAGAAGCGCCGTCTCGAACCATGCAGGCCGCGCTGCGGCAGCTCGGCCTCTATCCTTCGAGACGCCGCTCGCGCGGCTCCTCAGGATGAGGGTCAGAGAGCGGCTTTCCACTCTTCGCGAATGCTCTCGTCGGGCTCGCGATCGAGAGCATGCAGCCTCATCGCCTCAAACTCTTCCCGAACCACCAGCTGCCCCAATGCCCACACCGCAGCGCCACGCACCAGCGGGCTCTCATCTTCCAGCAAGCGCCGCGCCTCCTCCGCCAGGGCCGCCTCGCCAGAGTTGCCGATCGCAATCAGCACGTTCCTCAAGAAGCGGTCGCGGCCGATGCGCTTGACCGGCGACTTCGTGAACAGCGCGCGGAACGCCGCGTCGTCGAGCCGTGCCAATTCGGCAAGCCGAGGTGCACGCAGTTCGTCGCGCGCCGCGAGCCTGGATTCGCGGCCCGCCTGCGCGAACTTGTTCCAGGGGCAGGCTGCAAGACAATCGTCGCAACCATAGATGCGATTGCCGATGGCTTTGCGAAATTCGCGCGGGATCGGTCCCTTGTTCTCGATGGTGAGGTACGAGATGCAGCGCCGCGCATCGAGCTTGTAGGGCGCGGGGAACGCTGCGGTCGGGCAGATGTCGAGACAGGCCCGGCACGAGCCGCAATGATCGATCTCGGCGGCATCGCGCGGCAGTTCCAGCGTGGTGTAGATAGCGCCGAGAAAAAGCCACGAGCCGAACTCGCGCGAGACGAGGTTGGTGTGCTTGCCCTGCCAGCCCAGTTGCGCCGCCTGCGCCAGCGGCTTCTCCATCACGGCCGCGGTGTCGACGAAGACTTTCACGTCCGACGGCGCGGTCGCGACCAGCCAGCGCGCCAGCGCCTTCAGGCGCTTCTTGATGAGATCGTGATAGTCGTCGCCCTGCGCATAGACCGAGATCGCCGCGCGCGTCGGCTGCTCGAGAATCGCCAGCGGATCGAAGTCGGGACCGTAATTGACGCCGAGCATGATCACGCTGCGCACGTCGGGCCACAGCCCGCGCGGATCGACGCGGCGCTCAGGGCTTGCGGCGAGCCAGTCCATGTCGCCATGGCCGCCCGATGCGATGAATTCGAGGAAGTATTTGCCGGCACTCTCGATCGTGCCCGGCGCGGTGATGCCGATGCAGTCGAAGCCAAGCGCGCGCGCCTGCTCCTCGAGTGCGGAACGCAGCCCATCCATGTCGGGGGTAGATTTGATCGCCGTCGGATCCACGCTCGTCATGGCCGGGCCTGTCCCGGCCATCCACGTCCTTGCGTCGCGCTCATGATAAGAGAAGGAACGTGGATGCCCGGGACGAGCCCGGGCATGACGATCCTCATCAGAAATCCAGGTCCACGTAGGTCCGCGACGCCGGCACGCCGGCCAGCCATTCGCTGAGCAACGGACGGAACGACGGGCGGGATTTCACCCGCGCGTACCACGCCTTTGCTGCGTCGTCCTCGCTCCATGGCACGTCGCCCAGATAGTCGATCGCCGAGAGATGCGCCGCGGCGGCGAGATCCGCGTAGGTGAGCCGGTCGCCGGCGAGGAAATTGCGCGTCTGCGCCAGCCAGCCGATATAGGCCAGATGATAGCGCACATTGGCCTTCGCCGCGCGCATCACGTCGGCCGAAGGCGCGCCGCCGCCGTTCTCCTCGCTCATGAAGCGCTTGTAGATGCGCTCGGTGACGAGCGGGTGCGAGACTTCCTCGAAGAACTTTTCGTTGAACCAGGACATCAGCCGGCGCACCTCGACGCGCTCGCCGATCGTCTGCGGCATCAGGCGTTTCGGGCCCATCTCGGCACCATAGGCCTCGTCGACATATTCGGCGATGATGGCCGCGCCGGGAATGGGCGGCTGTTCCTCGTCCACCAACACCGGCGTGGTGCCGGCCGCATTGAGAAGCAGAAACGCCTCGCGCCGCTCCCAGCTGCGCTCTTCGATCAGCTTCAGATCGAGCCCGTATTCGCCCGCGATCAGGCGGATGAAGCGCGAATGCGGGCAGAAGGGATGATGAAACAGCGTAAACATGAAGCCTTTGACTATTTGATGGTGCTTAAGAATCCATCAATGTTTGTGCGGCGCCACACTAGTCCCTCAAAACCGCGAGGCAAGGTCGTGATCTCGCATTTTGCGATTGCGGCATGGGAACGAATAGGCGAGAAGAGCCCCGCTTTTCCAGCCGAAATGGACCGTAAATATGTCAGACGTAATACGGGCAGTGATCCTCGGCATCATCGAGGGTGTGACCGAGTTCCTTCCCGTATCCTCGACCGGTCACCTCCTGCTCGCGGAGCGCTTCTTCCATCTCGGCGAAGGCGCCTTCTGGGATTCGTTTACCGTTCTGATCCAGCTGGGCGCGATCCTCGCGATCGTCGGGCTGTATTTCAGGAAGCTGTGGGACGTCGTGATCGGCCTGTTCACGGGCGATGCCGATGCGCGGCGCTTCGTGATCGGCGTGCTGGTGGCGTTCCTGCCGGCCGTGATCGTCGGCCTCGTCGCCGGCAAGTACATCAAGAGCCTGCTGTTCAATCCCTGGGTCATCTGCTTCACGCTGATCGTCGGCGGCGCCATCCTGCTCTGGGTCGACAAGCTCGATCTCAAGCCGCGCGAGCATGACGCCACCAGGTTTCCGCTGCTGATGTATCTCTATATCGGCATCGCGCAGTGCGTGGCGATGATCCCCGGCGTGTCACGCTCCGGCGCCAGCATCGTCGCGGCGATGCTGCTCGGAGCCGACAAGCGCGCGGCGGCGGAGTTCTCGTTCTTCCTCGCCATTCCCACCATGATCGGTGCGTTCGCCTACGACTTCTACAAGAGCCGCGCCGAGATGACGATGGACCACATGAACATCGTCGCGATCGGCTTCGTGGTGTCGTTCATCACCGCCATCATCGTGGTGAAGACGTTCCTGACCTACGTCACCCGGCACGGCTTCGTGGTGTTCGCCTGGTGGCGCGTCATCGTCGGCACGCTCGGCCTGATCGCGCTGGCGCTCGGGCAGTAGGAACTCCGTTGGTGCGCTCCCTCGCCCGCTTGCGGGAGAGGGCTGGGGAGAGGGTGTCTCCGCAGAGAGACCTCCAGTGAGGCGAAAGTCCTCACCGTCCCGACATCATTGCCGAAGCGATGCGCCGGCGTTCTCGCGGACGGCTGCCAGAGGCAGCCTACGCCGTCCCGCAAGCAAGCGGGAGAAGCAAACCAGCCTCACACGCTCATGCGCTGGAACTGACCGGCGGCGCGGAAGCGCCAGAGATATTGCGGGGCGATCGCTTCCAGCGAATCGGGGGTGATGCCGAGGCCTTCCAGCGTCAGGCCGGCCGCCTTCGCCGCCTCCGAGACGATGTTGTCGCGCTCGAGCAGCGTGACCTGGTCCGGCGTCAGCTTGAACGCGCCCGGCGCGAATTGCAGGAAGGCGGCCTGGAAGCGGGCGAGGCCGAACGGCAGCGGGATCAGCATCCGCTTGCGGTCGGTGATCTCCAGGATGGTCTCGATGATCTCGCGCATGGTCAGCACTTCCGGCCCGCCGAGTTCGTAGGTGGCGCCCGCCTTGGCCTTGCCGTCGACGGCATCCGCGATCGCGGTGGCGACGTCGCCGACATAGACCGGCTGCATCTTGGTATCGCCGCCGATCAGCGGCAGCACCGGCGACATCCGGGCCAGCGCGGCAAAGCGGTTGGTGAACTGGTCCTCGGGGCCGAACATCACGGAGGGGCGGAAGATCGTGGCGGAGGGAACCGCGGCCAGGACCGCGGCTTCGCCCGCCGCCTTGGCCCTGGCATAGCGCGAGGGCGATTCCGCGTCGGCGCCGATCGCCGAGACATGCACCAGGCTGGCATCGGCCGCGGCCGCCGCCTTGGCGACGGTTTCGGCGCCCCTGGCCTGGACGGCGTCAAAGGTCTGCGCGCCGCCCTCGGTGAGGACGCCGACGAGGTTGATCGCGACATGCGAATCACGCAGCGCCGCCTCGACCGAGGCCGGATAGCGCAGATTCGCCTGCACGGTGTGGACCTGTCCGACCTTGCCGGAGGGCTGCAGGTATCCGGCGAGTTCCGGCCGCCGCACCGCGACCCGGACCCGGTAATCGCGCTTGCACAGGGCCCGGACGACATTCCGGCCCAAAAACCCCGATCCGCCGAAAACCGTGACGAGCGTGTCCAGATTCGATGCCATGGGGGTGTCCGTTCCTGCGGAAAAGAGTGCGTCTTGTCAGGCTTTTATCGGGCCGGTTTGCGATGCGCAATCGGCATCCCGAACCGGGTCTCACGCATGAATTGACAACGGCGTCACCGAACCGTAGTAACCGCCTCCGTGCCCCAAACGGCATGCCCAGGTGGTGGAATTGGTAGACGCGCTGGCTTCAGGTGCCAGTGGCTTAACGGCCGTGAAGGTTCGAGTCCTTTCCTGGGCACCATGCTTTTCTGGATCGCAAATAAATCCAGATAGATCAGCCCTTTCAGAGTGTTGCGTTGGCCCCGACTGTGTAACAATGGGGTGTAACATTGCTGTTCAGGGTTGTTCGGCCAATGCGCCGGGACGGGTCTCGCTTTCCTCTTTTCGTGCAGCGCATTCCGGCTGATGTTCGGCGCAAAGTAGTTGGCTCCGAACTCGCGATTCCGCTCGATGACAGCTTCGTTTTCGTGACGCCTAGCGAAGGTGCTCAGGCCGTACGGTTCTCTCTTCGAACCACAGACCCCAGCGAGGTCAAGACGCGTCAGGCGCTCGCTGCGGCATATCTGGAGGGCGTTTGGGAGGCGCTCCGCAACGACGCTCCCGTGCATCTCACCCACCGGCAGGCAACCGCTTTGGCGGGCGAACTCTATCGCGTTTGGGCTGACAGCGAGAGCCGCGCCCGGAGCATCGCCATGGTGCACACGCCCGGAGTCGGCTGGGCGCCGGACACCGAAAGTCAGGACGAGCACGAAGCCCATTGGGCGGCCGTCGTGGGGATGTGGGAGAAGGTCGGGAAGGATCGGGACCCCAAGCAATTGGAGAAGCCGCTTGGCCCCATCGTGGACCGTCTCTTGCTGACTAAGGGCATACGCCGCGTGGACAACGAATCCCGCGCCATGTTGCTCGTGGCATTTTGGATGGCGCTGCGTGACGCCTTCGCGAGCCGCCAGCGCAACGCGGAAGGAGACTATGCGCCTGACCCCAAGGCCGCCCGCTTTCCGGAGTGGCACGCGCCGGAAGGCGTGCCAAAGGAAAAGCCAAAGCGGGGCGCCTCCAAGCATTCCCTCACCGGTCTCGTCGAGGATTGGTGGAAGGAAGCTAAGCGGGCAGGCCGTAAGCAGAGCACCTATGAGAGCTATCGCAATTCGATGGGCCGCCTCGTGATGTTCCTGAAGCATGACACGGCGAGCCGGGTGACGCCCGAGGACATCGTTCGCTTCAAGGACTATCGCGTGCAGAGCGGCGTAAGCCCGAAGACCGTGAAGGATAGCGACCTCGCGGGCCTGAAGACGGTGTTCGGCTGGGCCGTGGTGAATCGTCGGCTGCCCGGCAATCCGGCCGAAGGGATCACCATCAAGGTAGGCAAGTCGCGCAAGCTCCGGTCCAAGGGGTTCTATGATTCGGAGGCCGTCGCCATCTTGAAGCACGCCCGCGAGTTCGTGCCCGGCCGGGAAGCCCCCAAGCTGGCGGCGGCCAAGCGGTGGGTCCCTTGGCTATGTGCTTTCACGGGTGGCCGCGTGGGCGAGATGATTCAGATTCGTAAGGAGGACCTTAGGCGCGAAGGCAAGCTCTGGGTGCTACACGTGACGCCCGAGGCGGGGCCGGTGAAGACGGATGAAGCGCGGGACGTCGTGCTCCATCGGCAGGTCATTGAGGAGGGCTTCTTGGCATTCTTTGAGAAATCCAAGAACGGCTATCTATTCATCGATCCCAAATCCGGTGAACTGGGGGTGCGCAACGCGGTGAAGACGGCGCGGAACAAGGTCAACGAGTTCGTCCGCGAGGTCGTGAAGGATAAGAACGTTGATCCTAGCCATGGCTGGCGTCACCGCTTCAAGACAGTTGGCATTGATCAGGGCGTCGAGATGCGCGTGCTGGATGCCATACAGGGACACGCGCCCCGCAATGTCTCGGAGGGATATGGAGACGTGACTATCAAGGCAAAGGCGAATGCAATCGCTCGGTTTCCGGCCATCGATGTCGCATAAGCCGCCAGTGGGTGACAAAACCGTCGGGGCTGCAAAAGTTACCTAAGGGCCAATGGCCGGCTTAACGGTCCACTACCATCAGACCAATGATACGCGAGCGAACGGTTGATGGGGTGGACCAGGCGGCCAAGTTGCAATTTGCTGCTCTTCCGTCCGGTAGAAGCGCAGCGGCTCAAATCGAAGGCTTGCAGCGCGATCACCGATTAGCTGAAGCAGCTCCGGAGTATCCTTAATGAAGTTGACTAGCTGAAGCGACTTCTGCTCTCGCTCTTTGTTGCCGAACTCTCCAAGTGTGGCGCACAAGGTGGCGAGTTTCCGAGCTACCACCGCTACTGATCCGTTTCGGGTCCATGGTCCCCAAACGGACAGCGATCCATCTTCCGCAAATACAGCCACTATTCGATCATCAAGAAAAGGCTCCGGCGTTTCCGGATAGTAGCTTCCATAATGGGCAATCCACTTATCTCGCAAGAAGTGAATTTCTTCGTGGAACGACTTTAGCGTCGCGGAGCTGAGACCGGCTTGGAAATTCCAACCTGAGAGCCCATCGTTCCCATTGGAAGTGGCCCTCGCGTACAAGAGAACAGAGTGCTGGAGTAGTGGCGCCGCGAGATCTGCGTTCTGCCAGAATGAGGTCAAGAAGTTCAAGTTATGGCGAACCTGTTGGAAGTCGGTCACAGCGGCGTTGATGGTCCGAAGTTGGCGGATATTCTGGCGAACCCTTGTCCACTTGGGTTCGTTCGCTAGCTGGTGCTCCAGTACGTTCAGGTCGATCAGTCCTGTCGGTGCGGGCGTCATCACTAGTTTCCTTCGGTTGGCCGCTTTATTGCGCATATTGCCCCTCCTGGTGTCCACTCCCTTTCAAGGGCGCGGATCGCTAGGGTGTATCGGTTCGGGCCGCTTGGCTATTGTTCGGTCTACCTATACAGCCGAGCAAAACAGGAGCCGCGCGGACTTAAACTGAGAAATGTTATGATAGTGGTGCTGGCTTGTATCGCTGAGGCGCTCAAGAGACTACTCTGGACCGGCTGTTGGTACTGCTTTCGAAATCACGTGGCTAGTTCTCGGATCGCGTCCGGTTTCTTCCCGATCACATCGCGCACAAGCTTAGGTCTTGGGCTCACCCGTGTGTCCTCTCGATGGACCTGCTAAAGGGCCATGATGCGGAGACGCAGGGCGGAGGGATGTACTCTCCCTCTCCGCTGTGGTCACCGTTGTGGTGACGGCGCTTGGTGACGGCCCTCAACCTGCTCGGAGGTGTGCACCTTTGGGGTAGCTCGTGGATGCAAGGGACCTTGTCGTCGTGGTCGCGATGATGGTGGCTACGGCGGTCGCCTTATTGGGGGACCCCTCTAAGCCCGTGCTGATAGTCCCCTTCCTCTGCTTAGAGGCGGCCCTTTGAGTAGTCCTCTGAGGAAAGGGGGATCGATCATCCCTCACCGCTAAGACTCTCCAATAAGCAGGACCCCTTTAAGACCCCACCCTCTCAGTTTCCTCCTTCCATCAGCGGAGGCGTAAGGAGCTAAGTGATTGTTACATTGTACCAAAATCGACTGAAACGATCACGCAGCGGGACCCCGTACGGTGCGTAAATTCGTCCTGCATGGCCTTCCTGGCTGTCTCCGCATGGGAGCGGGCCACGAGAACGGCATCATGCAGCGGTAGCGCGGTGATACCCTGCGCAAACAAGTGCGAGACCACTGCGATGAGCATATCGCTTTCGGACTTCATCAATTGATATCCAAGGCCCTTTCCGAAGAGGTGAGCGATCGGGCCGTGTTTTCGCTCCAGCATTTCGATGGCGTCGCGAAGCTTGGTCCCTTTGGGAAAATGCTCACGCGCACCCTTCGGCCAATTCCCGAGGAGGCCATCTGCAAACAGCATGGCGTTGAGCAGCACCTTCCAGGCGTCGCGTGTGGTCCCGTCGCCCGCAACATCGTAAATATCACCATCGGGCTGCTCCGCCCCTGCGCGGACATATGCAAGCCTGGGATAAAGCTGCCGGTAGTCCACATCAGCGATGCGCTCGCCGTCTAGCCGGATGCGTTCAAAGCGTTCGGCGCGGGGCATCGACATCCAGAATCCGCCCGCTAGACGTCCGCCATCTTGCCAACTGCGGTTGTTGAATATCCGCCGCAATGATCGTCGGTGCGGCACTACAAGGCCGCCATCAGTCCCGAGTCGCAGCGCCTTTCCAGCCTCGGTGATCTCAATGTTGGCATCTCCGAGCCTTCTGTTGAGCCGCCTAATCTGGCCTCGCAACAGGTTCGTTCTGCGACTGTCCTTATAATCAATGGGCTCAGACTGATCGTTGGCATCCTTGCCGGTCTTGAGGATAAGCAACTCAGGTTCGTCGAGCCGTCTGAGCGAATTCACGCTGAAACCTGGGACCGGCAGAAATTCGGCCATCCTTTCTGTTGGAATGACGAGAGAGGGGGCCTTCGCCTTCTCTGAGTATCGGTAGCCTGTGCTTACTTTTCGCAGCACTCCGAGGCTTGTCATGACATCGATGCTGCTGAGGAAGTGCTCGCCATAGACCGGATTGGAGTAGCGGCCTTTACCCCACATTGAGCCGTGCGCTCTTGGGACGGCGAGGGCTACATCATCGTCCATCAGAGTCACAAGCATCAGATTGCAGGCGAGTGCCTCGACGCTGGCGAAGAATCTCTCCCGCGCCGCATCGGTACGGGCTCTTTCTCTCAGGCCCTCCGAAAGCTCAAAGTTGGAGAGGTGGTTGGCGAAACTCTTGATGGCTTCGCTAAGTTCTGGTGATTTCGCCCGGTATTGAGGATCAAACCAAAGCGGGCGGAATTGCTTTGTCATTGTCTGGCGTACCCGCCTTGCGTCTGGTGCGCGAAGTGACCGGCCTCAGTGCCCAACATGCGCGTACCATCTCCGTGGCACCTGATCTCTCGCGAGAGGGAGGGGCACAAAATTATCGTACGGGGGAAGCTGCGACGAGGCATCGCGGCTGCTGGCCGTAGCGCTTCTTCTTGAGGGCGAGGACGCCGGGGAGATGCTTCTCGATGACCCATTCGCAAAGCCCTTCCACCGCGCGGCCCATAATGCGGAGGACCTGCCCTGACGACCTGGGGAAGGCGTGCATCTCGGTTTGTCTCTTCCGCCCGTATGCGTCCACAAAGGGCCAACGCTTATGGGTGCCGCTCGCAAGGCGATGTAGGGCCTTTGCAATTTGCACCGTGCGAAACTCCTTGGTCCGGTGCGAGTCGGGGTCTTCCTCGATTAGCGCGGTGACGGCCAGCACGATGGCAACAAATCGCTCCGGCTTGATGCCTGCGACGCGAAGCCGTGCCAAGGCGATCCGCGCCCGCCTCCGTGGTGACATGCCGCGCAGCCGAGTGGCGATCTCCGTTGGGCCGGCTTCTTCGAGGAGCAAGCTGATGGCGTTGAGTGCTGCCTTTATGAACCGATCGGATTCCGCTCTGGGCCGGAGATACGAAGTGGCAGCCGCCAAGTAGGGCTTCAACTCCGCGGCGCTGTATGTCCCGTCCCAGTGTGATCCGTGCCGAGCCTTGTGCTCGATGTGCTTGCGGCAGTGGAAGGCAGCGAGCCCGATGCCAGCAGCCCGCATAGTTGGATTGCGGCAACCGGGAATGGCGCAGCGCGATGCGAAACCTTCCGTTGCTTTCAGGCGGGTTCGAATGGATCGCATTTACCTTGTCGCCCATCAGCGATCTTTGCCAGAGTTCTCCGACGTTTCTCTGGCTGCGACGTCCACGACGGTTATGCCAGCGCTCTTCAGCGAGCTCCTTGCCGACGATAGTGCCTCTGCGAGTTGATCACGCTTCGATTTAGTCAGGAGCATGCCGATTGCATCGAACAGCGTGCTTAGCTCTGATCGGTTTGTTATTCGCCACCGACAAGCGGGCTGTTGCTTCTTGTTCTTGCGCGGAGGCAAATCGACCACGTGGCCGACGCCAACGGCTTTGCAGAAGCGTTCGAGGTTATAAAAGTCTTTCGAAGCTTGGTCGATGCTACAATCAAAGGCGCCATCGCTGCGAGCACTGGCATGGCCTTCACCATCGAAAAAACCAGCAGCCCACGCTCGTTCAAAGATAAGTTGCTGCTCTTCAGCCAGCTTTAGGTTTTTGGTCGCTTCGCGATTCCATTCCTGTTCAGCTCTGCGGCGCAGCTCTTTTTCTTCCTCGTTCATTGTGTAACCCCCTCTATGCGGCTCCTTCAGATGCAATTAGGGAATACTTGACGAATTTCAAGTATTGCTGCCCAAGTTGCTGAAACGCAATGGCATTTGTATTACATAGGGAGAGGCTATACGTCACCCCCTTAGGGGTTACTGGGAGACATGCTAGGGTATACTTGGGGTGTGGGAGGATAGACTATCGGGGGTGAGGGAGGTGCTCGGGTTACCCCCGGGTAGGTCTTGGTGGTGGTCAGCCTGGCTGACCCCTCCGAGCTAAGGAGAGTGTAGCTGCACACCCCATGCCGGGACTTGCTCGGCCTTACAAGACCCCCCGGGGCAGCATTCCTTAAGCCGCCAAGGCTGGGCGGGTAGCACTGGCAGACACTATGCCATTTTCTTTGAAGGTCTCTATGGTGGCGCAAGGTCTCTAGAGCGAACTAGCAAGGGCGTGACTAAGATGGGGTAGCTGCATGTCGCGAGACCAACATTGCCATTGGCTCGTTACCTCGCGAAAGGGGCCCTCGGGAATACACTTGGGTGATCCATCAACTGGACGTGGCCCACGTCACGTCAAGACGTAGCGGACCTGGAGCTTCCTTGAGGTGCGGTGTTGTCAGGGTCTGGCCTTCTTGGCCCGGTGCATCAGGACAAAGGCTGTGAATTGCTCCGTTGCAGCCTTTTCGTATCCCGTAATGAAGGCTCGTGATTGCCCCGCCATTGCATGCTCGAAGAGGCTTTGGTTCTCCCTCCTGCAAATGCCTAGCAGGGTTCGCGCAATGACTGTCGCGGACGAGATACCATCATCGAGGTCATGCATATTCAGGCCAGCGCAGTATTCGAGCGCTGCTCTGTACTCCCCCGCTGGGGATTGAGCGTGCGAAGGAGCTAATTGCAGCAACACGATTAGAACGGCTATGCGGCGCATGTGGATGTCCTTTGATGTGCATTATAATGCGTCGCATTAAAGTACAACAAGTTGTCGCATCCGGCCCATGCCGGAAGACGTGCGAAAGCTTGTGGGGGACAATGTGAAGAGGCTTCGGCTAGCCGCCAACCTAACGCAAGCCGAGTTGGCGGAGCGCGTCGGTGTTGACCGCGCCTACATTAGCGGACTGGAGCAGGGCCAGCGTAACCCGACGGTGGTGAGCCTGTGGCACGTCGCCAAAGCACTATCAGCGCCGCTCTGGCAAATCTTCGATGAGCCTAGAAGACGGTAATCTTGTTTTTGCGGGCGCCGGCCATTGATGATCGCGGTGAGTCAATTTGACTCGCTGAAATGTTTGGGTCGCCGAGTTACAAAATCGCCTAACGACCATTAGGCAGTTTTGTATGGAGCGGATGGCATGAAGATCGTGGCCTACAGGCGCGTTTCGACGCAGAAGCAGGGTAAAAGCGGTCTGGGTCTAGAAGCTCAGGAAGCAGCCATTCAGGAATTCGCTCGGAGCCGAGGTGCACGGATCATCCGGGAATACACTGAGGTTGAGAGCGGCAAGACCAACGAGCGGCCCCAACTCGCGGCGGCGCTGCATCACGCAAAGGTCACTGGCGCAACGCTGGTGATCGCCAAGCTAGACCGTCTCTCTCGCTCAGCATCATTCACCCTCACCCTGAGAGATAGCGGTGTGAAGTTTGTTTGCTGTGACATGCCCGAAGCCAATGACCTCACCATCGGTGTGTTGGCGGTGGTCGCTCAGGCTGAGGCTCAGGCTATCTCTAGGCGCACAACGGACGCGCTCAGGGTGGCCCGCAAGCGGATTGCGGAGACAGGCCAGAAGACGCACCGCAAGGTCAAGCGCCTTGGCAACCCCAACGGAGCAGCGGCCTTGAGGCGGGCAGGGAAGGGCAACATGGCGGCCATCGCCACGGTCTCATCCAACGCGGACCAACGCGCTCGTGACCTTGCGGAGGTGGTGAAGGATATCCGGGCTAGCGGTGCGGCCACGCTGGAGGCCATCGCCAATGAGCTAAATGGCCGCGAGATGATGACGGCGCGTGGTGGCCGTTGGCATCCGTCCTCGGTAGCAAATCTGTTGAGGCGCCTATCTCCGGGGACCGCTCGTTAGCGCTGCGTTTCCAAAGAGGCCGACTGAAGAGGCCACGTGATCAGCGGCAGGAGAGGGGTACGGGGGGAAATACGAACGCCGCCGTCACGAGGTCACCCTTCGCGTGAGTGACCTCAAAACTAGTCGGGCAGCGAAGAACTCAGTCAACGAGCGTTGACGCCATTGTTATCGACGTGGGATTCGCTCGCCAATCGGCGTGACATGAGTCAAATCGACTCATCCAGCGTCGTCGTCGTAATTCACTCGATGGTACTCGATGGTCTAAAAAGGATCGGGTGGCAGAGAGGGGCGCATTGCCGAGTGACCTGTTGCGGTACTCAGAAGTTGACTCATGGGACGGGGGGAAATCGGATGTACTTTGCCGCGAGGTCACCCCTCGAATTTGCGCCCCTTAGAAAAAACCGCGCCGGTCTCAGAGCGGATGCAGGTCTCGCTTCGAAACTAGCGCCTGCGTCCTTTTCGAACGCCAAAACCGACACTAGATTAGGAAAGATGAAACGTGGTTGAAGGGGAAGGGCCCTCGCCTCTCCGACGGTATGTGACAATGGACACCCGTACCCCAGAGCAACGCCGGATGATCATGCAATCGGTGGGAGCTAAGAACACCGGGCCTGAAATGGTGGTCCGGAAGTTACTTCACCGCGCGGGCTATCGTTACAGACTTCACTCTGCAAGGCTTCCTGGCAAGCCGGACATAGTTTTCCCAGTCAGGCGAAAAGTAATATTTGTTCATGGCTGTTTCTGGCACGGTCACGACTGCCCAAAAGGCCGGCTGCCGAAATCTAGGACAGACTTTTGGCAAGCCAAGTTGGATCGGAACAAGGAGAGAGACACCTCTGCGATTGAGCAACTGGAACTACTGGGTTGGACGCCTTGCGTAATCTGGCAATGCGAGACGAAGGATGCAGTGCCCCTGCTGAGACGGTTGAAATTTTTTTTGGAAGGTTGATCGATTTCGATCGACTTGACATTCCAAATCAGCTAAAGCTCGGAAAGACCTCGGGGGACGATAAATGGCAAGGCCGCTCGGAATTGATCTTTTTGCCGGTGCCGGTGGAATGTCGCTCGGTTTCGAGCAAGCTGGCTTCGATGTCGTAGCGGCCGTTGAGATAGACCCGGTCCACGCAGCAGTTCACGAATTCAATTTTCCCAAATGTGCGACGATAGCCCAATCGGTTTCTAGTCTGACCGGAGCGGACATTCGTCGTATGGCAAAGATTGGGGATCGGCCCGTTGATGTAGTGTTTGGTGGAGCTCCTTGCCAGGGTTTCAGCATGATCGGTCAGCGTGCCCTCGAAGACCCTCGGAATGCTTTAGTCAGAGACTTCGTGCGCATCGTAACGGAGCTTGAGGCCCGCTATTTTGTTTTTGAGAACGTCAAAGGACTAACAATTGGGAAGCATCGCGCATTCCTCGATGAATTGATCCAGGCGTTCGAGTCGGCCGGTTACGAACTGCGGCTGCCCTGGAAGGTACTAAACGCGGCCTCCTTTGGAGTTCCGCAAAACCGCGAACGACTCATCTTGATGGGGGCGCGGCGTGGCTTGAAGGTTCCGGAGTATCCACCCAATAAAACACGAGCGGCCGGCACTCCCGCAGACTTGGAGAATCTTCCAGAAGGCCCCAGCTGTGAGGATGCGCTGAGCGACTTGCCGGATGCGGAAACATTTTTGGAGCTGCTAGAGGCCGATGCGGTCAAGGTTAGAAAATGGCCGCAAGGACGCTCTTCTTACGCGAGGATGCTGCGCGGATTGGACAATGAGAGCAATTATTTTGGCTATCCACGCGAATGGGTGCCGTCACTTCTGACGTCAAGCCTGCGAACCGACCACTCGGATATTAGTCGGCGCAGGTTCAAGGCCACGCGAGAAGGAGAGGTCGAGCCAATTTCTCGATTCTTCAAACTGCCTCGCCGCGGTGTATCCAATACCTTGCGTGCCGGTACAGATGCATCCCGAGGAGCATTTACTAGCCCTCGGCCACTCCACTACGAATTCGCTCGTTGTATCACCGTGAGGGAAATGGCGCGTCTTCATGGATTTCCAGACTGGTTTCGCTTCCACCAAACGAAATGGCATGGAGCAAGGCAAATCGGAAATTCGGTTCCTCCATTGCTGGCTATGGAAATTGCGCGGCGTATTATCAAGGCGCTGGGCGCACGTCCCACGCGTCCGAGGGCGGCAATAGCTCTGGGAGATCCTCAACTTTTGAACCTCGATATGGCGGAAGCTGCTCGGTTTTGGGGGGTCGCTCCGCCCATAGGCAAGAGAAATCAAAAGAGTGGAGCAAAGAAGCGTAGTCAAATCGAAATCGAGAATCAGTTGTCGGTTAGCGGTATCTGACGATTTCTTCGAGGACGCTTCGGATTCTTGTGCCCGATGCCAGGGACCGGAGGAATGAGATTGTACAGAGCCTCCGACGCGAGGTTTAGGCCGGGTAGTTGATCTTCGGGAAGATCAGACATTGCTATCGTCCACGGTTCAAATTCCGCAATATAGATGCGGCTTCCGTCCATTGCCTTTATGGCCAACGGAATAATCAGGCTTATATCAATGCCAGCAAGTCTAACTGATCTGCTCGCTGCAACTACTTGCTCTATGATCTGATGGTCGAGAATTCGTTGTCCCTCTTGCTTCGCTTCGCAAGTAACTAGGGCTTTCGTCAATGTGCCATCGTGATCTCGAAGATGCGCCAGGAACAAGCTGTCGATCTCCGAGGAGCCTAGTTTGACTCCGGTTTGAAGGTGGCTGACTTCCTCAACATCCTGTTTGGAATGTGTTGCGAGGTGCGTCTGAATAATACGAAGTTCTACTGCGACCTGGACGAGCCAAGATTCGTCTTGTCGACCCAAGCTTCGTTTAGCCAGTGAAAGGCTGACCGCTTCGATAGGAAGAACAGGAAGAGACGGATCTGGCATATATCGGTTTGGAAAAGGTTCGTTCTGTCCTTCTAGGAAATCGACAAATTCAAAAACTCTACGGCCGCTTGGTCGCTGACGGGCACCAATTCTCATCGAGGTCAGTCGAGGCGGCCAATGGTCGCTGGCATTGTCACCTCGCACCACGTCCTTCATGAAGTTTGCGGGATTTCCCGTCGAGAGCTTCAACCCAAATTGTGCATTGCAATGTGTTATCGCCTGTACAACGTCATCTCGATCAACGACACGCCGACCTTGCCCCTCCTCCGCAAGCAAATCCCAGAGATAGTCTATGACTAAAGTTTTCTCGGATGGCATTTGAGTTTCTCAAAAACAGAAGGCGGCAAACTCATCGGTGGCTAGTAATCCCCAAGCGAGTTTCAGCGACTATCGGATTCGCGCCGGGGTTGCAACGGTCCGGAAAGTTCGGATAGCTTACCCTCAGCTGAGGAAGGGCGTTTAGCGACATGGCAAAGAAATCAGTATCGGCATCCCCCACAAAGAAATTCTTCGTGGAAATGATCACGCGCGATATCGAGCTTGGGGACGCAATCCTCGATCTGCTGGACAACTGCATCGATGGGATCCTACGGTCGAGGAGGGGCAGCACTAAAAAGAAGCCCTACGCGGGATTCTTTGCTTCGATTACCGCGAATAAGGACCTCTTCGAAATAAAAGATAACTGCGGAGGGATACCCGAGTCGAGGGTTCCTTATGCCTTTCGTATTGGTCGAGAAGCGGGAGATGCCAGCGAAGATATCGAGTCGATTGGAGTGTACGGTGTAGGTATGAAGCGCGCCATCTTCAAGATGGGCCGGCACTGCGTAATCACAACGCGCAATTCAGAGTCGAGCTTCTCTGTGCCTATCGACTCGAACTGGATGGCCGACGACTCGGATTGGCAATTGCCGGTTCTAGACGCTGAAGAGGATCTCAAAGAGGCGGGAACAGTCATTCGCGTAACGAAACTGCTCAAATCGGTGCAGTCTGAGTTCGACCCCGAAGCATCCTCGTTTATCGATGATCTCAAGAAGAAGATATCGGGGTTCTTCTCGTTCATTTTGGACAAAGGTTTCGAGGTCATCGTAAACGGGGAACACATCCAAGCAGCCGATTTTTCACTTCTCTTCCCAGACAAGTTTCCGAAAAAGGAGACTGCCCTTATCAGTCCGTATGTTCTTGAAGCTCAGATTGGGGATGTGCAGGTTGAAGCAATGATCGGCTTTTATCGGCCGCTCGCAAAAGAAAATGAAGTGGAGGGAGAGAATCTGCGCCCGCGCTCGCGTGAGGAAGCGGGCATCTCAGTCGCTTGCAATGACAGAGTCGTTCTGTTCAAGGATAAGTCTCGCCTTGTGGGTTGGGGAACTCGAGGAGTGCCGTCTTTCCACAATCAGTTCATCTGCATTTCGGGTATCGTATTCTTCAAAAGCAAGGATACGTCAAAACTCCCCCTAACGACAACCAAGCACGGACTTGACACGGGCTCCGACGTTTACTTGACCGTGCTCGAACTAATTGCTGTCGCGCTGAAGAAGTACACGGTCTTCACAAATAAATGGAAAGGTAACGAGGGCGAAACGAACGACTTCTTTGCAGCAACGAGCCCGGTCGCTATTCATAATTTGAGGGAGAACGTTCCCGACGATAAGCTCAAAGTCGTACCGAGAATGTCTGCGTATGGAGACGTCAAGGAATGGAAGCCTGATCTTCCTCTTCCGGTATCGGAATCTACGAACAAGAGAATAGCATTTTCGCGCCCAATCTCTCGTATCCGAACTGTGTCGCGATATCTTTACGATACCCCAGACGTGTCTCCTGCGGAAATTGGCGCTAAATGCTTTGACCGCGTTCATGCTGAAGCGGGGCGCCGGAAATGAGTGGAGAAAGCGTAGCCTATCACCTTCGCCTCAATAAGTTCATCGAGCGAGAACTATTCTTCGAACTCTTGAGCCGACTTAAGCCAGGCGTCCCTCGGCAGGACCTGTCGCGATATACTTACGCGTCGATGGGCGGCAAGTTTATGGAGGATCTCAAGATCGCAAATCATAGGCTCGGCATAAGAGATTTGTTTTGTATCGAGAGCGACAAAACGACGTTTGGGAGGCAGCTCTTCAACAAGCCGCTTTCCTGGATTCAATGTCTTCAAAAATCCAGCGACGACTTTATCAATGACTTCGGAAATCTCTGCGAAAGTCGCAACTATCCGAACTTTATTGTGTGGCTCGATTACGCAGCAGCTAACAAAAGGGGCAGCCAGCTAACGGAATTTCAGTCACTAGTCGCTCAAATGTCCGACTTTGATGTTGTTAAGATCACACTTAATGCGGACGTGAAAACGCTCATGGGACGACCGCTTGCGCCTACAGAAACCGATGAAGGTACAAACGTTGATATTCTAGAAAAGATTCGAGAAGAGGCGTTTCAAAGATTGTCGAATCAATTGGGCGCCCTGATGCCCGCAGGGTTCGACAGTCAGCGTATGCGCCAAGATGATCTTCCCAATCTCTTGTTGGAGGCCGTCAGGATTGTTGCCGTAAAGGGAATGTCGGGGCGGCCCCGTTCGCGGATCGTGCCTCTCGCAATCAACAAGTATTCCGACGGTCACCAGATGTTAACAGTGACAGCGATTATCCTGCCAGTTGCCGGTGAGCACGATTTTCTTGAGCGTACAAAGATCGCTGAGTGGGCTTTCTTTTCTCCCGACTGGAACACAATACATAAAATTCATGTCCCAGATTTGTCTCTTCGCGAGAAGTTAGAGATTGATCAAAAATTGGGAAGAAACCCGATAGTCAAAATTCATCGTGACCTACCGTTCAAGCTTCACAAGAACCGCGAAGCATCGCTTGAGATTCTGCAAAACTACGCGGTTCACTACGAAAGATATCCTTCTTTCGGCCGGTACATGACTTAACTTAACTGCACGTTCGTTTCGAACGGTGAGATTAATCCGATGCCTTTGGTCTTTGCTGAAAGTCAGTTTACCGAATCGGGTATACGGTACGCCGATCAAACTGGGATCTCGTATCAATTTCCCCGACGATATCGAACGCTCATACAACCCGGTGAGAACTTCATCTACTATCGCGGTCGAAAGAAGCTTCGTGGTCGGCAACTGCCTGTCTACTTTGGAGCGGGAGTCGTTGGCTCAGTCACTTCGGACGTTTCCGATAGAGATAGGATGGTCTGCGAGGTGCTTAGCTATCGCCCCTT
Source organism: Bradyrhizobium sp. I71 (assembly GCF_022354745.1). Classification (NCBI taxonomy): domain Bacteria; kingdom Pseudomonadati; phylum Pseudomonadota; class Alphaproteobacteria; order Hyphomicrobiales; family Nitrobacteraceae; genus Bradyrhizobium; species Bradyrhizobium sp. I71. The sequence continues at coordinate 3,389,235 of NZ_CP059398.1, read as the reverse complement.
CGATACGCCAGTGCCTTTCAAATCTGACACGTATGGATATCTCGAGGTCGGTGGAAGCCGACGCGGATATTTCCAGCCGGGCGTCAGGCGGATATCGTTGGAAGAACACGATGCCATCTTGAAGCGGGCAATGGGTGGATTACCCGAGAAGCTGGCGCAAATGGAGGGAAGCGAGGCCCGCGGGCTTTCCGCTTTGCGTATGGCAAAGGTGGCCGCTCAGACAGCCGATTATTCGAAAGGTCAAATTGTTGAAAGAACGGTCAAACGAAAGGACTTGGACATTGGTTTCGAGGACCTTGTTGCTTATATCGAGGATCTGATCGAAAGGCAGAATGGTAGATGTGCCCTTTCTGGGTTGGAGTTGCAGTTCGATGCAGTCGAGGCCGATGTGGAGGCTCTTGTGCTCGCTTGATCGCATTGATAGCAGCGGGCACTACTCGATCGGAAATTTGCAAGTCGTATGCAGATTTTTGAATCGGTGGAAGAATGACGGGAACGACACTGAGTTTCGGCGACTTCTCGCATTGTTGAGATCGGAGTGCCGTGTGTTGCCACTCACCACGTGGGACGCTGCTTCTGGATCACTGCGAGACTAATTCTGTGATTCCTTTAGTCCGTATCGCTGTCGCCATTGGGCGCGATGAGTCGCTTGGCATTCCGAGAGAAACGAGTGGACTACATTTTCCTCGACACCAGGTGATTCAACGAGCGTCGTTCGGTAAGTTCTTTCGTGGACTTTTTCATAACAGGCAGCAAAGAAGTTCTTTGCTTCCACGGGCCACTCGTCCCGATATCCACCCTCACACTCCAAGAACTTTCTGGCCAAGAAAATCACGAGATCGGATAGTTGTATTAAGGGATGTTTCGTCGAGTCGACTGGATAGCTGAATTCTACGATCCATTTGAGCTGTCGCGCTTGGGGAATTTCGTACCGCCGGTAATGCGTCAGACTATCGATCTGTGGCTGAAACATCTCCTTGTGGTCAAGTATGATCATCCCTCGTGCCGAGCGCCCTAGCTGCTCGCGGACGTATTTTTCGATGTATGTTATTAGATAGTTGAATCCTAGAAGATATGGAATCTTGCAATCTATTTTCGCGTGATCGTTTTGCAGAGTTGAAGCCAATAGTTTGGCCTTGTCGATTGCGATGAGATGCACCGCGTGCTTGCGCTCTGCGACTAAGTCTAAAAGCGTGTGGGCAAATCCATTCCGCTCTGCACGTGTTCGGCCAGAGAACGGGCCGGTTCCTGAAGCGAGCTCGTGCGCGTGAAGCTCAAACCCATCCGGTACAGCTCCGTCGAAGAATGTTGAGAATGCCGCGTTCACTGCAAGAGTGGTTTTGCGCCAGCCTTCATCGGTAACACTGAGGCCGCCGATCACAAAAATCGGTTGTTCAGCGCTCGCTAAATCGGCGCCGGTGCATCCTGTCTCATCCAAATAAAAAAAGTGCATTCCGACGTGCGCTCCTTCGAGACACAATAGGTTCGCAGAGCGTAACTGCAAGTTGTGGATTGTGGCGAATGATGCGGAGACTTCGTTCCGTGTTCTTCGGGCAAGTTGTCGCGAAGCAAGACTGAACCATCTTTCGCCAAGTGAAAACACTAGGAGTAAATTCAACGCAGTGGAGATTGGCCGTCGCAATCCCACGGGCATCCCCGTTGATTTGCTTATACGTCCGAGCCCTACCCGGTCCGGGACCGGTTGCCCGCCGCGTATGCCTCACGCTTGCGGTAAGACGTCAAACGAATACTTGAGATGTCTATCGAACCTACAGGCCGACACCGACTTAAGTTTCAATAGTTAAGCGCGGGGCAGAGTGCATACGATGATGGTATAGCGAGACGCGAGCGCAAGCCCGGAGCCCCGTGCGGGCGCCAAGTGTCGCACAAATTCTCCGACGATGCGTCGCATCTCCAGAACGCGCCGCTTACTAGGCCCATTCCCTAGCTGCTCCGCCGCCACCTGAATCAAGGGCATTTCGCAAGTGCGGCTTTGAGCTTGAGCATTGGAACGCCGGAATCGGACTTCACACCGCTTGCTAGGATACATTCGAGCGCCTCTTGTCCGGAGTAGTTCTTCTGGACAAGGCGAAACAACACTAAGCCGGAAGAACAATATGGCGACGCCATCGATGTGCCGCTCATTTCTCCATACGCGCTCTTAGTTGGCTGCCGCTGAGCGTTGAAAGCAACTGTGCTAAGAATATTGACCCCAGGGCAAGAGATGTGGCCGCCGGTATTTGAAAACGGCGCTCGCTTTCCCAACTTGTCATGCGCTTCAACTATGACGCCGCTCTTTATTCCTAATTCCCTGGCTGTGATCGCGGCCCAGTTAAAGGGGCTCGCGTACTTTGCGTCGATAGGCGGAGTGAGGCCGGCACTGTCGTTGCCAGCTGCAGAGAAGATGATCTTGCCCTTCTTCTCGGCATTCTGGAGGAGCGTCACAAGGAGCGGCCCTTGGATTTCAACGAGCGATCTCCATTGACTAGATTCCGGATTGTCGGGATTTATGCCGAAATTACTGATCCAGTTGTATCCTAAACTGATGTTGAATACAGAAACGTCGTCGAAACTATCTACAAAGCTCGTCAAAGAAGCCAGTATTTGACTAAATAATGCGAAAAACTTTGTTACCTGCCCTGGCTGTACACTTTCAAAGAAGACATCCCCGTACCTCGCTCGGATCAAACAATTGGGAATCACTCCATTGATCCCTGTCGCCTCTTTCACGCGTCCGCAGGCAATGCCTGAAACATGGGTGCCATGATCTTCAATCGGCGTCGAATTCAAGAGGTCGATGTAAACCAAATTGCGGTGTCGCCCGAAGCCGACATCCATGACACCAAAGATAGCTCCATCGGACGCGCCCTCCAAAGCCCACAACTGGTCTGCCTCTATATCTTTGATGCCCCAATCAAGCCTCGTCGCGTCGGTTTGATCGGCCACGTTGGTCGCGATCATGAAATTGGCGACGTCGGCCTGCCCCCGTAGAACCAAATCAGGAGTCGCCTCTCGGACTCGCGGATCTTTCTTGAATTGCGCGCTAGCATCCAAGAGGCCCCTTATCACAGCGTCATTCGCACTGTTGTCGGTGAGCTTGGGTTGAAAAAAGCGGCTGAGATCAGTTCGAATTTGAACGGCGCCAAGAGTAGGAAAGGTCTTTACCACCTCGAACTTGTTTACTTTTACGTAATCATCAATCTGAGACTGAGTAGTGTCGGGTTGAAACTGAACAATCATGGTGTCCTGCGCCGCGATTGCCACCGTGCCGTCTGCCCCCGAATTGGTGGACTCGTTACTCGGACGACCAGTCTTAGAATCGATCTTCAGCTCTTTGAAAGCTCGGGGACTCTTCGAGGAACCTTCATTTCGCGGTGTGATCGCTTCGATGGCCTGCCGCGTCTCGAGGCTTGGTGTCAGAGCCATATCTCGAGATGTTTGCGCATTTGCAGCGGTCGAGCCAAGAAGAATGAATGTTAACGTTGTCGCCAACCTCATTGCCTGCCTCCATCTTGCTCTATTGCGTTCCCTGTAGAGTGACCCCAATCGATATGCCTGAGTCGCTATTCGCTCACGAGGAAAACGTTTTCGCCATGGCTCAGCGCGGCCAGAAACTCAAGGTCCTTCAAAGAGAGCGGGGTGCCGCGAAGTTCGCTTAGCTTGATCTTCTGTTCGACTTGCTTCAGCTCACTCGAATGATCTGTTGAAAAATTGGCACCTTCTTCGGCGTAAACTTTTCCGTCGGCCAAAGTGATCGGAGCGCTAGTAACGACTCTGCCGCCTGCCGAAGCACTCAGCTGCACCGGCGCGGTAAAAACGCAGTTTTTTCCGCAAGGCACGCCCTTTGCCAAAACTCCCCAATGTGGGCCAAAAGCATAGACCGCAAAATACATCGTCTTTGCTTTCACTATATTTACGTTATTGACCAACATCGCCTGATAGAAAACTCGCGCGGTGTCCCTCCAGGACCTCACTCGATGTGCTCTATGAGTGTAGTGATCGTGAATGACGGCCGCGGGAAGAAAGTCAGGTTCAAATGATTCGCCAACAAATGGCTTGAGCAGGTCAGGTATTGTGGCGCCGTCCGTTGTGTCGCCCTTTCCAGCTTTCCAGACAAAATTGTCGGAGTCGACGAAGTAAAGGTCTTCGCCTAGGAGTTTTGTTGTCCCGCTGAGGTCGGCCGGGTTGTCCTTCAGCAGCAACTTTCCAATAAAGCACGAATTACATGGAGGCGGATCCGGTAGATCATTCGCCGAACTGGCGCCCATTAAAAGAACTGAACTAAGAGCCGGCAGCAAAATCTTCCAGCTTGCAAGGTTCATGTGCCCTCCTACCCACGGGCTATGAGTAATGCGTTTTCGATAACAACGCATGCTGGCAACTTAGGGCGTCAAGGCAATAGACCTACAACTAGCATATCCCGGCCGCTCCCTCAAGCCACAAGATTCGAAGCTCTCCGGCTGGATGCGTATCGAGAACGCAACACCGGCGATTTTTTCTCACAGCCCCTTGACGAAGACCGGGAACGTTACGTCCAATTGACCCCGTATTTTGATTTTCGCGCCGGAGCTGAATTATGCTTTGTCGAGCGCTATTAATTTTGGGTTCGTCCCTCTTATCTTCCGCTTGTGCGATCATGCCTGATTTGCCTCCAGACTGGGCAATGCCTCAGCAGCAGATCCTACTTCACGTAGCATGTGAATTGCAGCATTCGCTAAGGGCCTTCGATGGAGTCACTGATCCGAGGCAGTTCGACGCGCGCGGATGGACAATAAAGGTCACTCTCAATCCCAAGGTGGATGCGGACATACAGCCGGGCGCTGGGCTCACGCGAAGGTCTCCAGCGACTTCTGGAGCCGCACGTTTCGTTACGTGGGTGATCGGAGGCGGTAATGGCTATTCGTTGGATATGAGAGGAGAAAGGACCGGCAGCGTCGACTTTGCGTTTGATTCAGCGAAGCTCATTGACGACGATAAATTGCGTTGTGAATACGAAGCACCTTCATATCATGCTTTGACCAAGTATCTTGGGATTCAGAAGTGGCTCCATCATTCGGTCGCAGCGATGCAGCGGACAGGATCGAGAATCGATAAGCCGAGCTTCTCATCGGATGTGCTAATTAAGTTCAGCGGCAGTAGTGGCTACACGTACACCTCCCCTCCAGGCACAGATTTGTTAAATCTGTCCGGTTACTACCAACTTCAAGAAACTCTCAACATCAATCTGACGGCCAAGCCCTCGGTGGAGAAAATCGTGGCCGTGACACTGCCGATCGGTGGGCCCGGTTCGCCGAAAAATGCAGGGAGAGCTCTAGTCACATCTACGGCGACGATTTCTCAAGAAGCTCGATCTGACCTTCAGCAGATTGAGCAAGCAATCAGAAATCAACGAGTGCCCCTACAATGATGTTGTGATGGAGAGACGCCTTGGACCCTGCAACTGTTACAGCCGCAACTGCCGCTACCGCTGCGAAAGTCGCGGCATTTCCAACAACCTTGTTGCTCTTGTTCTTCGTAACACCGCCCGCCAACGGGCCAAAGAGCGAAGCTACCAGCCTTTGGTCCCTACAATCGACGAGTCAGCTTCAGACCGAAAATCCTGAGATGTGTACAAAACTCGCTTGGGACATGATAAATGAAATGAAGCCCGTGAGAACGCTGACCGTACGAGCGTATTGTCTCTGCCCCTCCGGTAACGGAACTAACCTTTGCTTCAATCCGGAGCAGGCTAGCAGCGCAGCTGCCTCCGCAGACCCTGCTAAAAAACCGCAGCCGACCACGCTTCGAGTTGGGCCAGATACTTACAAGCCTAGATAGGTGAGTATCGTGAAAGGCCAACGGAAACAATGTGCGCAGTCTGACTCGAGCTCTTTCTGCTTAGAGATTTCACGATTTTCACGGTTCAAGGGATTTTTTAATCGCGCAAAATGCTGGCTCCTTATTTCGATCTTGATGTGTGTCGTCGGATCGCAGCCGGCGGTGGCGCAGCCTATGTTGAGCATTCCCGACGGCCAATTCGGGAGAGCTTACTTCATCCCACCCCAAAGTACGAATTACGAAAGCCTGTCTAATCCCGCAAATCCAAACTATGAACCGGTTTCAAAATTTCTGCCGCCGCACCCCGTACAGAGGGCTTCGCTAGATGTCGTCCGAGTCGATATACAGCTGACAAATGGACGGCAAGAGGCCTGTTCCGGTATTTTGATTACCGAAAAATATTTGCTCACAGCAGCCCATTGTTTTTATAGCGCCAAGGATGAGCTTCATGCGTTGGCAGCGGTACAATTAAGGCGAAGCTTTTTCGGAACGGAAGTTGATGATGGCGAAGGCACTGTACTCAAGGTAATTCTTCCACCTGTTGAGCATGACGTTTCCATAGATTATGCGATCATCACGCTAGCTGAGCCCATAGCGGGTATTTTCGATAAGCCGAAGATTAGGAAGCAGCCGATACTACCCTCCCTAAATCTCGCGATAATCCATCATCCCCTTGCTCAGCCAATGCGTGTGACCCGCAGAGATTGTCTGATGGTCGATAAAAGGTCGTTCAGTCTTTCCGAAGTGCGCCATCGGTGCGACACCCTCCCGGGAAGTTCTGGCGCGCCAATTTACGATGAGATTACCTTCGAGCTGCTTGGTATTCACACGCAAGGTTTTCCACCGTCACCAGATAAATCGGGTTTCAATTCCGGGGTCCCGATTCTTAAGATTCTCGAGAACAGCAAAATTGCCAGTCAGGTTTGGTCTGAAGCCTCGGTCAGTCCAAAATCCGCCAAGGAACCAGAAGTGCGGTTGCGGCCGCCGGAAGCTCGTACCGAAACGCAGACTGCCATAAGGACTACTAAGCAATCCGTTTCCTTCGCGCGGTATCTAATTTGTCCTGTTGGGAAGGCGGACTGTCAGCTGGGGCCTGGAGTGGATTTCAAAGATTGTGCAATTTGCCCCGTTATGAGAGTTGTGCCTCCTGGGCAGTCATTGATGGGATCGACCAGCGAAGACGTAATAAGGTATGAGAACTACAATGAGAGTCCGCAACGCCTGGTTGACGTTCAGCGCGCGTTTGCAGTCGGCAAATTCCCGATCACAGTCGAGGAATATTCCATCTTCATTAAAGATGCGCAGTATATCCCGGAAGAATCCTGCAATGTCATGACAAACTTTCAATGGGGCGTGAAGCCGGGCAAATCTTGGAAGGATCCAGGATTTGTCCAAAGTGGTCTCGATCCGGTCACTTGCGTCAATTGGAATGACGCCAAGGCATATGCGAATTGGCTTTCGACAAAAACAGGGCAAAAATATAGGCTTCTTACCGAAGCCGAGTGGGAATACAGCGCTCGCGGACAGACGAGCGCCTACTACTATCCTTATCCCTTTGATATTTCGGACACCTGCAGTTACTCGAATTTTGGGGATTACTCATATTCGCAAGCGAGCGGCCGTCGTATCACTTACAGCTGCAACGACGGTTATGTGTTTACCTCCCGCGTCGGTGCTTTCTTGCCTAATGCTTTTGGCCTCCACGACACCGCTGGCAACGTTCTTCAATGGGTCGAAGATTGCTATTTTAAAGAGCATGATGCTCGAAAGCGTGACACAGCCGCTCGGGTTCTTTCAGAGTGCCCAACACATGTCTTGCGTGGAGGGTCTTGGGACTATGCCTTTCGCGGCCTGAGATCGGCCTTCAGGCGTATCGGTGGTACACTGGTTCGGAAATCCGAATATGGAATCAGGGTGGCTCTCGATATCAGCCCATAACAACCCGGTGACGTCGGAAACTTGGATCTGTGTCGGAAGCACGGCGTCACGGCGCTGAATGACTTCAAAGAAGTGGTCACGCTCGAGGGACCCGGAAAGCTGTCCGTTCGTGCGCGGGGCATCCGGGGTGAGCGAAGGGCGGATGATCGAGCACGGCAAGCCGAAGACCAGCGCCTTAGCTACATTGCGCCAGGCAAAGCCATGCGGAACGTCTTCATTGTCGCGCTTCGAAGCTGGCGGGTGATTACCACGACGCAAGACCACAGTCGCAACTCGGATACAACTCACCGGCGCCGGGATTTGGTGCTGCGCTATACGAAGCCCCGGCCGCGCCCGTCGTTAACCACCGGCCAACCGAGCAATCCGAGGGCGAACTGTTCCACCCCTCTGAGATAGGTCAAGCCGCTCGTGCAAGTGTGCAACTGACATGCGTAACATGGCTTGCAAAACTAGCAAAATTCTCTAGTGATGTCAGCGACTAAGACGGCCGGCCGGGCAATCCTTTCCTGGGCACCATCGCTCGGCGATGTTGTTGATTTCGCTGAAGTCCCTGTTATTCAAGGGTGATCGACCGTCTCAACTGGTACACAGAGACGGGACACATGCTTCTGCGAATGGCTTCTCCTATCCGCCGCGACGGCTCCTCCGTTCACTACCTCCGAAAGCGCGTTCCCGCTGACCTGACCGACAAGGCGGTGGGCGTGGTGCTGCGTGTGCCCGTGGGGATGAGACTGCGGAAGTGAACTCCCTGATGGTGTCGCAAACGTCGCCGTAGTTGCGTCCGAGGCGGTCGATCCAGCGAACGACGAGAACGTCCCCGCTGCGGAGAATGTCGAAGAGGCGCTTGCCCTCAGGGCGTTCTGCGAGGCGAGTGCTGATCACCGAGACGCCATGATCCGCGACGACGCGGTCGATCTTGAAGTCTGCCGCCTCCGCTCTGATCAGTGTCTCCCTAATGGCGTCCTCGGCCTTTCACGGATTGAACGGATAGAACCTCCCGAGTAGCCACGCCGGGAATGCCGGCCCGGCACTCGTTGCGGCCCGGTAGGCGATGCCTTCTATCCGAATGGGGACAATCAGAGAGCTAAGGTGACTGGCGTCACAGAGCCGGAACTTGCCTTGCGACAGTCTTTGGATACGCTGTACGGGTGTTATTCGGGGCGACGATGGGCACGTTTCGTTGGTTTTCATTGTTCTTTTTTATCTGGCTGACGTGCGGTTCGGCCCATGCCGAACGCCGTGTCGCGTTGGTGATGGGCAATTCCGCCTACAAGAGTGTGCCCCGGCTCGCCAACCCCGCCAATGATGCCGCCTTGGTCGGAGGCATGTTCAAGAAGGCCGGGTTCGATCTGATTGACGTCCGGACCGATCTCAATGGCGTGGAGATGCGTAAGGCCCTGCGTGAGTTTGGCAGCCGCGTACGTGATGCGGAGGTCGCAGTCATCTACTACGCCGGTCATGGCATTGAGCTGGACGGGACCAACTACCTGATCCCGACTGATGCGGCGCTTGAGACCGACAGCGACGTGCTCGATGAAACCGTGGCGCTGGACCGCGCTCTGTTCGCCGTGGAGCCTGCGAAGCAGCTTCGCCTCGTCATCCTCGATGCCTGCCGCGACAACCCGTTCGCCAAGACCATGAAGCGCACCGTGGCCTCCCGCGCTATCGGGCGCGGTCTGGCCAAGATTGAGCCGACAAGCCCCAACACCATGATCGCCTTTGCCGCCAAGGCGGGATCAACGGCCTCGGATGGCGATGCCAAGAATAGCCCATTCGCCGCAGCTCTTGTTGAGCGGCTGCCGACGCCCGGTCTCGATTTGCGCAAGGCGTTTGGCTTCGTCCGCGATGATGTCTTGAAGAACACCAGCTACAGGCAGGAACCCTATGTCTACGGTTCGCTCGGCGGCGATGACGTGCCGCTTGTGGCAGCGAAGCCGACAGCAACCGGCCCTCAGGCAAGCCCGGAAGACGCTATTCGCCGGAACTATGAGCTTGCCCTGCAGCTCGGCACTCGGGATGGCTGGACTGTTTTCCTCGTTCAGTATCCTGAGGGCTTCTACGCAGGCCTCGCAAAGGGTCAACTCAACAAGATCGCGGCGGAGGAAGCTCGCGCAGTGGCCGCAGAGAAGGCACGGCAGGCTGAAGAAGACAAGGCGCGGCTTGCCGCTGACCGTGCAAAGAAGGCCGAACAGGACAAGGCGGCCGCTACGGCCAAGGCCGCCGAGAATGCACGGCTCGCCGCTGAGAAAACCAAGGAACTCGAAGAAGCGAAGGCGGCAGCAGCAGAGCAACGGCGGAAGGAGATAGAGGCGGCTGTCGCAAAGGCTCTGACCGACAAGCAGGCTGCGGAGAAGAAGGGCATCCCCGAAGCCGATCCGAGGATTGCTGCCCTGCCATCACCGACACCTTCCCCCGCCCCGGCGCAGTCGCCGCAACAACTCGCCTCGTCGGTGCAATCCGAACTTCGCCGGGTCGGCTGTCTTGCCAATGCGGAGAACGGTGAGTGGAGCGCCAAGTCACAGCGCTCCCTGACGTTGTTCAACAAGTATGCGGGAACGAAGCTCGACACGACGCTTGCGAGCTTCGATGCGCTCGATGCGATCAAGGCCAAGCCAGGGCGGGTCTGCCCGTTGGTCTGCGATCACGGTTTCAAGGCCGATGGCGATGCCTGCGTGAAGATCGCATGTCGGGCTGGTTATCGCGTCAACGACGATAATGAATGCGAGAAGGCCCAGGACAAGAAGCCGGTCGCCACGCGTGAGGATGTGACGAAGCGGGACGCGGAGCGTAAGAAGATCGAGGCTACGCCCGCGAAGCCACAGTCGAGCGGACAGATTGTTTGCAATAGCGCCGGCTGCCGGCCAGTGTCCAAAGGTTGTCGATTGGAATTTCGTAGGGGCGGTAATGCGAACACCCACACCGGCGAAAGTGTTGAAGTTTGTAACTAAGTTATGGCCGGCCCGCCCGCTTGTGAATACGAACGGTGACCTGGGGTCCTGCTCCCGTTGTAACGACGTATAGTTTCAGACAAGACCGAGCCATGTAGGTCGCGACTATAGATTGTGTCTGTAACTGTTGCCTGCGGTACACTCGACTGGTACACAGCAGTCACCTATCGGTCGAGGATCGCAAACAGATCCAGATAGATAAGCCCTTTCAGAGTGCTGCGTTGGCATTGGGCCATGAGCCGAGAAAGTGCAATGCGCTGTGTCTTGGGATCGTCCGTCTTCTTGTGCCTCTTGATCGGTCTGTGTGCTTCTGCGAACGCCGCCGCAAGAGGGCATCACAAGTTGCGACATGTCATCGTTCGGCCGGGCCAGGCCACGGCTCCAGTCTATGTCACTCCGAATGGCGTGCGCATCTATCGCGACGACTCCGTTCCCGGCGGTCTGCGGACCGACCACGATGATCCTCCCGCCTATGACGATCCATCCAAGTTCGGCGGCGGCTGATCTGGGAGCCGGGCTGCTGCTGCGGCAAGGTGCCCTCACACCACCTGCTTCCCCGCCCGCTCCGCCACCGCCTTCTGCACGAAATACATCATCACCAGCGTGATGATCGTCGTCGCGACGACGACGTAGCCGATCCGGTCGAAATGGATCAGCGAGCCGTCGGGCGCTTGCGCGATGATCGCGCCGGCGAGCACCGAGCCGAGCCCGCCGGAGAGCTGCTGGAGCGAGGCGCTGACCGCGCTGAAGGAGCCGCGCTGGCTCGCGTCGGGGATCGCCGACATCAGCGCCTGCGACGGGATCATCCGCGAGAAGATGCCGACGAACATCAGGACGTTGACGAGGATCGCGGTCGCCAGCGAGACGTGGCCGAGATTTGTGTAGATCAGCACCATGACCACGGTCATCGCGCAGCCGAACACGAAGGTCGGATATTTGCCGAACGCATCGCTGGCACGTCCGACCAGCGGTCCCGTGACGATGCTGAACAGGCCGGAGACGAGATAGATCGTCGGCAGATGCGTGATGTCGATGCCGAGATTGTGCACGGTGTAGGCGCTGGAGAACGGCATCAGCATGTAACCGCCCGTTGCCAGCAGCGTCGTGACGGCGAAGGCGAGCGTATAGCGTGGCTGACCGATCGTCGCGATCAGATGGTGGAACGGGTTCTTGTCCTGCTTCAGTTTCAGATGCGCATCGACCGGCTCCATCACGACGGCGATGATTGCGATCGCTGCGATCGACACCACGACGATCGCAACGAAGCAGACATGCCAACTCCAGTGATTGGCGAGAAACAGCCCGGCGGGAATTCCGAGCACCTGGCTCGCGGCGAACGCCGTCTGGAGGAAACCCATGACGCGGCCGCGCAGGTGCAGCGGAAACAAGTCGGTGACGATGGCGAGCACGACCGCGCCGATCACGCCGCCGAACAATCCGGTCACGATCCGGCCGAGCAGCAGCACATGGTAGTTCTGCGCGGCCGCGCAGAGTGCAGTGCCGAGCGTGAAGCCGACATAGAAGAACAGGAGCAGGCGTTTGCGATCGAACCGATCGGCGAAGCCGGCGGCGAGGATTCCCGAAATGCCCGCACTGAATGCGTAGGCCGACACCGCGACGCCGAACTGCCCGGCCGTGATGCCGAGCGAGGGCATCAGGATGGCGCCGAGCGGCGACATGATGATGAAGTCGAGGATGATCGTGAACTGCGTGAACGCCAGCAGCGCGATGAGGAGCGCCTGGTAGCGCGAGAAGCCGCGCTGGCGTTTCCCTTGGTCGTCGATCGGCGCGGCGAGCGTCTGTTCGGTCATTGGCACTTCATTCGTCGTGAGCGGGCGAGGGCGGAGAGGCCGGCAACAGATAGGGTGCGCCGGGGCGAATTGCAGCGGGCCGGCCTGAAAACCTGCTCTGCCGGAAAGAGCGGGCGGCCCATCATTTCGCGCGCCGTGGAAGGCGTGAATCGCCTTGATTGTGCCGCGGCTGATCAAGCGCTTCAGCGCCCAGCATGCGCGAGAGTGCAGGACCAGCTGATCCCTCCAATTCCGGCTAAGGCCTGATGGGATGAAGCTTGATTGCTGCAACGACGGAGGTGCACTCCCTCGCCCGCTTGCGGGAGAGGGCTGGGGAGAGGGTGTATCCCAAATGGGACAATCCCCAAGAGGAGAAAGCCCTCTCCCGCACGCGGGAGAGGTGAACGGCCCGCGGCGATCGATTCAACCTGAAGCCATTCCGCTTTAGGGGATCGCCGACCTGCACGCCATCGCCGCGATCTGACCGGGCCATCAGGTCATGGCGCCGCTTGCGTGACCTCTCGCCAGTGGCTACATCGCGGTCCATCCGTTTAGCCTATGATATCGATGCACCGATTCGACCCGAGGTTTTGACACGCCATGACCGTACGTCTGCACCGCGGCGACTTGCCCGACCTGTCCCGCTACACCGGAGCGGTGGCGATCGACACCGAGACCATGGGGCTGAACCCGCACCGCGACAGGCTCTGCGTGGTGCAGCTTTCGCCGGGCGACGGCAGCGCCGACGTGGTGCAGATCCCCCGGGGGCACACCGATGCGCCGAACCTGAAGGCGCTCCTGGCCAATCCGGCCGTCACGAAGATCTTCCACTTCGCGCGGTTCGACATCGCGGTGCTGTACCAGACCTTCGGCGTCATGACCGGGCCGATCTACTGCACCAAGATCGCCTCCCGCCTGACCCGCACCTATACCGACCGCCACGGCCTCAAGGACCTCGTGCGCGAGGTGCTCAACATCGACCTCTCCAAGCAGCAGCAATCCAGCGACTGGGGTTCCGACAGCCTGACCGAGCCGCAGCTCGCCTACGCCGCCTCCGACGTGCTGCATCTGCATGCCTTGCGCGAACGGCTCGATGCCATGCTGGTCCGGGAAGGCCGCAGCCAGCTGGCACAGGCCTGTTTCGACTTCCTGCCGACCCGCGCCTTGCTCGACCTCCAGGGCTGGGCGGAAGAGGACATTTTCGCGCATTCCTGAGGCCCGGCGCGGCGGTTAGCCTGAGGTTGCCGCCCCGTTTCGGACACTTTCGTAACGGCCTGTCGCCGGCTGCATATTTGGGCGGCGCCGGATACAATGGGGCGCCCGTCGACCGGACGAGGCGAGCGATATTTCAGGAGCCCAGGACTTCAGGAGCCCAGGTGAATTCGGCCCAGAATCCCACCTACGACGCCGCGCTTGCGGCGAAGTTCGCCAGCGCGGCACGCCACAGCCGCCTGGTGCGGATTCTGCGCATCGCGGTTCCGGGTGCGGTGCTGTTGTCCATGGCCGCCATCGTCGGCGTCTCGATCTTCAATCCGTTCCGCATGCTGATGCCGAAGCTGCCGCTCGATTCCGGAAACATGGTGGTGTCGGGGACCAAGATCACGATGGAATCGCCGCACCTCGCCGGCTTCACGCCGGACCAGCGGCCCTATGAGCTCTGGGCCAAGACCGCGACGCAGGACATCACCGACCCCGATCATGTCGATCTGTCGGACCTGCGCGCGAAGGTGCTGATGGAGGATCGATCGACGCTTTTCCTCGATGCCCGCACCGGCCGCTTCGACAACAAGCAGCAGCAGCTCGAGCTGCACAAGGACATCTTCCTGCGCACCTCGACCGGCTACGAGGCGCGGCTGAACTCGGCCTTCGTCGACATGGGCAAGGGCACGGTCTCCTCGGACGAGCGCGTCGACGTCACGCTGACCAACGGCACGCTGACCGCGGATCGCTTGCGAATTACCGAAGGTGGTGACGTCATCCGCTTCGAAGGCAACGTGGTGATGCACCTGGACAAGCTGGACGAGCAGCCCGCGCAGCCCGCCGCCCAGCCTGCGCCGCCCGAGCCGGCGCCGCCTGCGAAGACGCGTACGCCTCAGAACAAGTCTGCCAATTCAAGATGATTTTCATGATGAACTGTTTTCCGCGCGACGCTGTCGCCAGCAAGGCCGCGCTCGCCGTCGGTCTCGCACTGCTCGTCACGGGTGCGGCCTTTGCACAGAGCACGATGCAAGGCGTGCCCAACGCGATGCAGGGCTTTTCGCAGAACCGCGATCAGCCGATCCAGATCGAGGCCGCCTCCTTGGAGATGCGCGACAAGAAGAAGGAGGCGACCTTCGCCGGCAATGTGAAGGTCGTGCAGGGCGACACCACCATGACCTCGAAGACGCTGGTTGTGTTTTATGACTCGGGCGATAAGCCGGCCGCGCCGCAGCCTGCGCCGAAGGGCACGAAATCGGCGCCGATGCAGTCGGCGACGCCGGGTCCGGGCGGCAGCTCCTCGATCAAGCGGCTGGAGGCGCGCGGCAATGTCGTGGTCACCCAGAAGGACCAGGTGGTAACCGGCGAGACCGCCGTGTTCGACACCCGGACCAACCTCATCACCATGCTCGGCGGCTCGGGCGGCCAGGTGGTTCTGACGCAGTGCAAGAACGTGCTGCGCGGCGACCGCCTGATGGTCGACATGACGACCGGCGTGTCACGTGTCGAATCCGACAACGGCCGCGTGCAGGCGCTGCTGCCGCAGGGCGGCAGCAATGATTGCGGCCAAGGGGGACAAGGGGCCAAACCCGGCGCGGCGCCGCCCCTGCAATTGCCCGGCGCAAGTAAACAAAAGTAAATTCAATCACTTGTCTCGAATCCTCGCGATCCGAGGTTGAAGCTTGCCCGGCGAGGCTGTATCTAGCGCGCAGGGCTTTCGAAGCGGGATCCGCCGCTTTTCGGGCGTGTTTCACTGGGCATGAGACATCCCTTCACTCATGCTGCCTCGGCGAACTGAAAGGCCGGTGCGGCAGATCACGCGAATTCGCGCAGGATCGTCGCGAAAAGGCTAGAAGGCGGGATGGTCGATCTCTTCAGCATGTTCCGTCGGCGCCCCGCCAAGCGCGGCCGGCCAGGATTTGCGCGTCAGGACATCACCTCGCTCGGTGACAGCGTCGGCGGCCTCGTGACCAGTCCCATCAGGGACGCGCAGCCGGTCGCCCGCGACCAGCCGATGCGCGCGCCGGACCAGTTCCGGGATGACTACCAGGCCGGCTATCAAGTCGAGCCGCCGCGTCCGCAGGCCGTTCACCCGGTCAGGGCCGCCGCGAGTTCCAACGGCGCGGGCGGCCCTCAGCTGCTGAAGCGGCCCGGCTTCCTGGCTGTGCATAGCGTGGAAAAGAGTTTCGGCAGCCGCCAGGTGGTGCGCGGCGTCAGCATCTATGTGCGCCGGGGCGAAGCGGTCGGCCTGCTCGGGCCGAACGGCGCCGGCAAGACCACCGTGTTCTACATGATTACGGGCCTGATCAAGGCCGACCGCGGCGCGATCGAGCTCGACGGCCACGACGTCACCAAGCTCCCGATGTATCAGCGCGCGCGGCTCGGCATCGGCTATCTGCCGCAGGAGGCCTCGATCTTCCGCGGCCTCACCGTCGAGCAGAACATCCGCGCCGTGCTCGAAGTGGTCGAGCCCTCGAGCAAGAAGCGCGAGCAGCAGCTCGATTCGCTGCTCGACGAATTCAACATCACGCGCCTGCGCAAATCGCCGTCGATCGCGCTGTCCGGCGGCGAGCGCCGCCGCGTCGAGATCGCGCGCGCGCTGGCGACGCGGCCGAACTACATGCTGCTCGACGAGCCCTTCGCCGGCATCGACCCGATTGCGGTCGGCGACATCCAGGACCTCGTCCGCCATCTCACCAACCGCGGCATCGGCGTTCTCATCACCGACCACAATGTCCGCGAGACGCTCGGCCTCACCGATCGCGCCTATATCGTCTATGCCGGGGAAATCTTGACCGAGGGAACTCCGGATGAGATCGTTGCCGATCCGGACGTACGCCGCCTTTACCTTGGCGAGGAATTCCGCCTCTAGCCCGTTTTTGCGTTTCGTCAAGACGTGTACATCGGGCTCGGACTAGGATAAGCAAAAATCGGACCAATTTTTGGGAACGGTTCTTGCTTCATGGCGCTCACGCAGAGACTAGAGTTCCGGCAGTCGCAGTCGCTGGTCATGACGCCGCAGCTGATGCAGGCGATCAAGCTGCTGCAATTGTCCAATCTCGATCTCACGACGTTCGTGGAAGAGGAGCTCGAGCGCAATCCGCTGCTGGAACGGGCCAGTGACGAGGGCCCGGCGGGGGAGGCTCCGGCCGAGGCCGGGAGTTACGGCGATTCCGACGGTCAAGGCGATGGTCAGGGCGAGGACGGCTTCGGCGGCGGCGCCGAGGGTTTCGAGCCGGGCCAGGAAGAATGGATGAGCAAGGATCTTGGCACCCGCGCCGAGATCGAGCAGACCCTGGATACGGGCCTGGACAACGTCTTCTCCGAGGAGCCCGCCGAGGCCGCGGCGCGCAACGCCCAGGACGCCGCGCCGACCACCTATACCGAATGGGGCGGCGGTGCCTCTGGGACCGAAGACTACAATCTCGAAGCTTTTGTCGCGGCCGAGACAACGTTGTCGGACCATCTCGCCGAGCAGCTCGCGGTCGCCTTCGCCGCCCCCGCCCAGCGCATGATCGGCCAGTACCTGATCGACCTCGTCGACGAGGCCGGCTATCTGCCGGCCGATCTCGGCCAGGCCGCCGAGCGCCTCGGCGCATCGCAAGCCGACGTCGAAGGCGTCCTCGCCGTGCTGCAGAAATTCGATCCGCCCGGCGTCTGCGCGCGCAATTTGAGCGAGTGCCTGGCGATCCAGCTCCGCGAGCTCGACCGCTACGATCCGGCGATGCAGGCCCTGGTCGAGCATCTCGACCTGCTTGCCAAGCGCGACATCGTTGCCTTGCGCAAGATCTGCGGCGTCGACGACGAGGACATCGCCGACATGATCGGCGAGATCCGCCGCCTCAATCCCAAGCCCGGCATGAAGTTCGGCTCCGCGCGCCTGCAGACCATGGTGCCCGATGTCTATGTCCGTCCGGGTCCCGACGGCGGCTGGCATGTCGAGCTCAACAGCGACACCTTGCCGCGTGTGCTGGTCAACCAGACCTACTATTCCGAGCTGTCGAAGAAGGTCGGCAAGGACGGCGACAAGTCCTATTTCACCGACGCGCTTCAGAACGCGACCTGGCTCGTGCGCGCGCTCGACCAGCGCGCCCGCACCATCCTGAAAGTTGCAACCGAGATCGTGCGCCAGCAGGACGGCTTCTTCACACATGGCGTGGCGCACCTGCGGCCGCTCAATCTGAAGGCCGTCGCCGATGCCATCCAGATGCATGAATCCACAGTGTCGCGCGTCACCGCCAACAAGTACATGGCGACCAATCGCGGCACGTTCGAGCTGAAATATTTCTTCACGGCCTCGATCGCCTCGGCCGACGGCGGCGAGGCGCATTCGGCCGAAGCCGTGCGTCACCACATCAAGCAGCTGATCGATTCGGAGGAGCCCTCCGCGATCCTGTCGGATGACACCATCGTGGAACGCTTGCGCGCCTCGGGCATTGATATTGCCCGCCGCACGGTCGCGAAGTACCGCGAAGCCATGCGCATACCCTCCTCGGTGCAACGCCGCCGCGACAAGCAGAGCGCTCTTGGTAACGTTCTCTCCACCGCATTGTCCGATCGCTCCCGCAACCCCGAGCCGGCCTGATTGCGCTGGCGCGAAATCGCGCTACTCTCGTCTTCCCTGCGAGACCGATCCAGGCATGCGCATGATCCGGAAAGATGTGCAGCGGTTCTCCTCGCGACATACGCGGAGCGCGTTTGCGCGAAGATCGTGCGCAGGGAGCGACTTCAGCTGCGATGACGCGTCATCGCAGCTGGGGCTACAAACCAAGCGAGGCATCCCATGACTCTCCGGATTTCGGGAAAGAGCATCAGCGTCGGCGAGGCCCTGCGCGGCCGCGTCGCCGACCGCACCGACGAGGTGCTGCGCAAATATTTCGACGGCAACTATTCCGGCCACATCACGCTGAGCAAGGACGGTTTCGGTTTCCGCACCGATTGCGCCCTGCATCTCGATTCGGGAATCACGCTGGAGGCCGATTCGAACGCACCGGATGCCTATGCCAGCGCCGACCAGGCGCTGCTGATGATCGAGAGGCGGCTGCGGCGCTACAAGAACCGGCTCAAGGACCGCTCTGCGCGCAAGGCCCATGTCGCCTCCGAAGCGATGGCTGCGCTCGACGCCACCAGCTACGTGCTGGAAGCGCCCGGAGAGGGCGAAGAGGAAGTCACCGGCTACAGCCCGGTCATTATCGCGGAGCAAACCACGTCGCTGAAGCGGCTCTCGGTCAGCGAAGCGGTCATGGAACTCGACCTCAGCGGGGCGCCCTGCATGGTATTCCAGCATGGTTCGTCAGGTCGGGTGAACATCATTTACCGCCGGGCGGACGGCAATGTGGGCTGGATTGACCCGCCGGGGGCGAAAGTGGACGGCCAGTCGCACGGCTAGGCCCGGGATTCGGGCACCGTACCATTCCGGCCCTTAACAATGACGGTGGCAAAGCCACACGCGGGAGTTGGCACCGGGATTGCGTTGGAGTAGAAGCCCCCCACATCTCGACCGGGGCTAAGTGCGCCTCCTGCTTCATGTTATTGACGCCGGCTCAGCTTGGTCTATCAAGTTGGCCAAATCGGAACCTGACGGTTTAATTCACCTCGGAAACCCTCCATGCCGATTACCGATCTGGTCGCACCCGAGGCGATTCTCCCGGCATTGAAGGTCAACAGCAAGAAACAGGCCTTGCAGGAGCTCGCAGCCAAGGCCGCCGAGCTGACCGGGCAGAACGAGCGCTCGGTGTTCGAGGTGCTGCTGCAGCGGGAGAAGCTCGGCACCACCGCAGTCGGCTACGGCGTCGCCATTCCGCACGGCAAGCTGCCCAAGCTGGAAAAGATCTTCGGCCTGTTCGCGCGCCTCGACCGCCCGATCGATTTCGAGGCGATGGACGGCCAGCCGGTCGATCTCGTCTTCCTGCTGCTCGCCCCCGAAGGCGCCGGCGCCGATCACCTCAAGGCGCTCGCCCGCATCGCCCGCCTGCTCCGCGACCAGGACATCGCCAAGAAGCTCCGCGCCTCGCGCGATGCCGAGGCGATCTATTCGGTGCTGGCACTGCCGCCGGCGACCGCGGCCTGAGCATGATCCGGAAAGGTGCGCAGCGGCTTTCCGAAAAGATCATGCCTGAACAACACCCTGAAGCGCGGTGACGTTTCATCCTCATCGCACCGCGCTTTAAGCATCGTCCGGGGCCCTCCGGGCCCCGGCATCGGATGAATCTCGAGCCCTGGGAACGCCGCCCGCGCGAGGGCGGTCGCGATGGGCATTAAGCAAAATATTAACCGTGCTTCTGGAAGGTCAGCTCATGGCCAGCCTGCACACCGTGGCGGATTCCGAGGCATACGACAGCGCGATCTGGAAAGCGCGCGGGGTCGGCGTGGAAACGCTTGCCAGAAACGTGATCCGCATTTCGATCACCGTCAACGTGATCGCGTCGATGGGCGTCTTCAATCCCGCGCTGCTTCGCGCAGAGTGGAGCTATGTGCAACAGGCCGTAGCGCTCTTGATGTGGATCATCCTGATCTACGCCAGTGCCTTCATACGCCCGCGCGTGCGCGTGCAATGCAATCCCGATCTCATCGCGCTGGTCGCATTCTATGCTCTTGCCGTCGTTTCCGTTCTCTGGACCAGCCTCGCCGGCGCGGCGTTCATGAAGAGCGCGGCACTCGCGGTGACGACCTTCGGTGCGTACTGCCTCATCACGCGTGTCGACATCGACGAGATCGTCGGGTCGACGGCGCTGGGGCTCTTCATTCTGGTCGCGGCCTCGACCTTGTGCGCGGTGTTCGTGCCCGAGATCGGCGTGGACCAGAGCTGGATGCACAATGGCCAGTGGCAAGGAATCTATGAATCGAAGCAGACGCTCGGCTTCATCAGCGCCTATCTGATGTTCTTTGCCTGCTATCGGAAGATGACGGGGCAGGGATGGATCGCCTTCCTCTCGATGTTCCTCCTGGCATCGACGTGCGTCATCGCCTCGGAATCGCGTGGCGCCGGTGCCGTTGCCGTTGCCGCGGGAGCACTGCTCTTTACCTCGATGTGGTCGATCCGCTGCATGAGAGTCTACGCGGCGCTGCCGTTCATCATGTGCATCCTGGCCGCCCTGTTGATCCTGTATTTCTACGTGACGGGATACGATTCCATCCATCTCGGCGAAACGACCATCAATTTGACCGAGCGGACCTTCATCTGGCAGTACGCCATCAGCCATTTCAACGATGCGCCGCTGCTGGGCTTCGGCATCAACGGATTCTGGACGCGCCCTGCGATTTACGACTATTTCAACCAGAATCATGGCTGGGTGCTCGACAATTATCACAGCGGTTACATCGCGGTGGCGATCGAAACGGGATTCCTGGGATATCTGCTGTTCGTCGCGAGCGTCTATCTGTTCTCGGAGAAGGTCCAGTATTTGATCTCCACCCGGTCGATCGATCGCGGCCATTGCGCTCTCATCATCGGATTCGTTGTCCTGAGTTTCCAATCGAATTTCACGGAGACGATGTTCCTCCGCTCGACGATGTTCACGTCGGTGCTTCTGGTCGCATTCTTCTTTGCGGTGTGCAGGCCGGTGCCGCAGCAATCCCTGTCGTGATGAGGAGGAACGGATGAAGGCGATCTGCGCTCGCTGGCCGCTGGCGTTCGGTCTGGCTCTGGCGATCGCCGTGCTCGCAATCGGATCCCGGGCCGACGCAGCCGGCCAGGGCACCGCGCCGTCCCCCTCGAAATTGGGACGCGGCATCAACATCCTCGGCTACGACGGCATCTGGGAGGGAGGCCGGAACGCGCCATTTCGGCTGGATAACCTCACGGCGATCAGGCGCGCCGGGTTCTCGCACGTTCGCATCAATTTCTTCGGCTTCAAGTTCATGGGCCCGGGGAATCTGCTGGATGAAACGGTGTTGAGGCGGCTTGATGCCGTCATCGAGGAGGTGCTCGCCCGAAAGCTCATCCCCATCCTGGACGAGCACGATACCCATGTCTGCCAGCGCGACGTCTCCGAGTGCACCGAGAAGCTGAAAGCGTTCTGGACGCAGATCGCCGCGCGTTACGCCGGAAAATATCCGAAGCTTGTCTTCGAGGTCCTCAATGAGCCGGGCGGGCAGATGGCGTCCGCCGCCTGGAACGCCCTTCTGAACGAGTGTCTCGGCATCATCCGCGCCACCAATCCCCGGCGGACGGTCATCGCCGCGGTTCTCAACGTCGATGACATGCCTGTCGACGACCTGGTCCTGCCGTCGGACGACCGAAACCTCATCGTCACGTTTCACTATTACGCGCCGATCCGTTTCACCCATCAGGGCGCGCCGTGGTCGCCGACGTTCTCGCGAATCGGTCCGCTTGATTGGGGCACTGCGGAGGACGAAAGCAAGGCTCGTGCCGATTTCGAGAAGATCCGGTCCTGGTCCGAAAGGGAGAAGCGCCCGATCTATCTCGGCGAGTTCGGCGTGTACGAGGCCGCTCCAGCCGAAGCACGGACGAGATATCTGTCGTTCGTGGCGCGGAGCGCGGAGCGGCTCGGCTGGGCATGGGCCTACTGGCAGTTCGACCACGATTTCGCGGCTTTCGACAGCGAGCGCCAAACCTGGAAGCCGGACATTTTGCGGGCGCTGATTCCGGCGGTGCGCTGAGGCGGAAGGTTCGCGCGCGTGTGCTCAGTGCACTCTTACTGCTTGCAGCTCGTCGCTCAAGGCGCTGGCGATCGCGGCTTCCCGGCTGTCGGTCAGCATTCGCGGCGACGCCTTCGTGGCGCCGCTCGTGCGCTTCAGCAGACCGTCGGTAGCAGGCGCCGGATCATGCTCAAACAAGAACCTTAAGCGCGATGACGATTCATCCAAATCTCATCGCGCTTTAGTCCGAAAGTTGCTCGAGCACGTCGCGCACCAGCCCTTGCAGAAGATCGAGCTTGTAGGCCGTCATCGGCAATGGTTCGGCACCCGAGCTCGCCGCTTTCGCCGCTTCTGCGATCGATGCCGCATTGGCAATCCTGCCACTGAGCTGGACTTCCACGGCGGTGAGGCGAAGCGGCACGGGCGCGACGCCGCCTGCAGCGAGACGCACGAGCTGGAACTTGCCGTCGGCGATCACGACGCGGGCGCAGAGTTCCACCAGCGGCCATTCCGCATAGGTCCGACTGATCGCCCGCTTGTACGAAGCGCTCTCGCCCTCAAGCGGAGCAGGAAGCGCGATGCTTTTGATCATCTCGCCTGCTGCGAGTGTATGATCGGCGTGCGCGACCGAGCCGTCGCCGAGCAGGCCGGCAATCGTCAATCCGCTGCGCCGGTCCGTGGTGATGGTCGCATCATAGGCGAGCAACGCCGCTGCCATGGTCGAGGGATGCGGCGCGACGCAGTCGCCGAGATCGAAGGCAACGCCATAGAGATGATTGCCAGACCGGGCAGGGCAGGTGCTGCCACCTTTCTTCAGGCAATCGATGTCGGCTCGGCGGAAATACCAGCAGCGCGAACGTTGCGCGAGATTGCCGCCAAGCGTTGCAACCTGGCGCACCTGTGGCGTGGCGAGGCCATGCGCGCTCGCCGCAATACCGGGATAGGCAGCGGCGATGCGCGCGTCCGTCGCGATCGTGGCGATGGTGGTAAGCGCGCCGATATGGGCTGCTCCATCGGCGTCCCAGGTGATCGTCTTGTCGCCGGTGGCCGATATATCGATCAGCATTCCCCGCGACACGCCGCTGCGGCGGCGTTCGCTGAAGTCGGTGCCTCCAGCACGGAATTCAGGCATGGGCTTCGCGGTCATGACGGCGACACTCATGCCGCATCCCTCCCTTTCAGCGCGGCCACCAGACGATCGGGCCGGAACGGAATTTCGGTCAGTCTCACGCCGATCGCATCGCGGATGGCGTTGGCGATCGCGGGCGAGGTCGGCACGGTGGCGACTTCGCCAATGCCGACGCTGCCGCCCGGCACATGCTCGAAACCGGCCTCGTCGAAATGCACTTCCAGTTTCGGCATGTCGCCAATCCCCGGAATGCGGTAATCCTCCATGCTGCCGCTCAGGATGTGGCCGCTCAAAGGATCGGTCTCCCGCGACTCATAGAGTGCGTAGCCAATGCCTTGGATCACCGCGCCCGCGGCCTGGCTTCGCGCCAGCGTCGGCGCGGCGAGCTTGCCGATCGCGAGGCCCGTATAGGCGTTGAGCACGCGCACATGGCCGAGCCAGGTATCGACCTCGACTTCCATCACCTGCACCGAGCTCGGCACGCCGGCGCCGACCACCATGTGGTTCATCAGACGCAGCACCCAACCGAACACCCGGCCCATGATGCCCGCCTCGTGCAGCGCCGGCCTGACGCCGGGCGGCGGTTTGCCGTCCTCCTGGCGTCTCGCCGACACGGCGATGTCGGGAGAAGCCGCGATCATCTCGCGCCACGGCGCGTTCGAGCCCGGAGCAGGTGTGCGAGACGCGGTGCGCTTGATTTCCGCTTTCAGCTTGTCGATGGCGAGCAAGGTCGGCGGCACCACCGAGGCGGTGACGCGGCTGCCGCCGGAGCCCGGTCCGGGCGGCAGGTTGGAGCGGCCGATGCGAACTTCCACGTCCTGCGGCTCGAGATCGAACGCCTTCGCGACGGTGTTCGCGATCACGCTGCGCGTGCCCGTGCCGATATCCTGTACCGCGCAGCTTGCGACGATGCGGCCGCCCTTGATCGCGAGTTCGACCGAGGAGCCGGTCTGCCAGAGATAGAGCCAGTAGCCGGTGGCGACGCCGACGCCGCGCCGGTAGCGGCCGGTCTGCGAGGCGGCCGGCTTGCGGCGCTTCCAGACGTCGAGGCCGGCAGCCCAGTCGTACAGTCGCTGGCGGTTGGGATCGGGGTCCCAGAGCTTGCGCAGGTGAATCGGATCGATCTTCATGCGCAACGCCGCTTCGTCGACCGCCTGCTCCAGCGCAAACGACATCGGCGGACCGCCGGGGCCGCGGAACGGCGCGCCGGGCGGCAAATTGCTGAGCACGTCGAAGTCGACGAGTTCCTTTGCTTCGGCCGGATAGATCAGTCTCGCCAGGCCGGCGATCAGCGAGTTCACGGCTGCGCCGGTATCGGCATGGGCGGTGAGCGACAGCGCCTTGAGGCGGCCTTCCGCCGAAGGCAGCAAGGACAGCTTCAGCTCGGCGGCCGGACGATAGCCGGCGACGGAAAGCTCCTCTTCACGATCGAAGGCGACACGCACCGGTGCCTTCGCGGCGCGCGCAAGCTCGATTGCGGCGATGGTCTCCAGCCCAACGCTGCCCTTGGAGCCGAACCCGCCGCCGACATGGTCGGCGATCACACGCACCTTGTCGTGCGGAAGGCCATAACGTTTGGCGATCTTCTCCATGCTCTCGTGAATGGCCTGGGTCGAGATGTGCACGGTGAGCTGATCGCCATCGAACCTGGCTACGGCGGCATGTGGTTCGAGGCTTGCGTGCTGTTGCGTCGAGACGCGGAAGGTTTCCTCGACCAGCAGCGGATTGCGTTGCTGGCGCGCCTCGTCAAGCCAGCTCTTGGCCTGCTTGGCTTTTTGCGAGAACGGCGCCGAAGGCCCGCGCACATTGCCCTTCCACGACACCGGTGCGCCGCCGGCGCCCTCGGACACGTTGCCGGCACGCTTGCGGTCCTTCTTTTCGAACACGACGGGCGCATCGTCGCGTCGCGCTGCATCGAGCCCGATCACCGCGGGCAAAGGCTCGGGCTTGAAGCTGATCGCGGCGATTGCCTTCAGTGCGGTGCGGCGATCCTTGGCCGCGACGGCTGCAATCGGCGCGCCGACGAAGCGGACCATGTTGTCATCGTCGAGCAGCGGAACGACCGCGGCAACACCGGCAATGGCGCGCGCCGGCGCCAGATCAAGCCCGGTGATCCTCGCATGCGCGATGTGCGCGCGCAGGATGACGCCTTCGAGCTGCCCGTCATGGTGGATGTCGACTGTGTAGCGGGCCAGTCCCGTCACCTTGTCGCGGGCTTCCAGCCGCGGCGCGATGGGATCGTTGCCGTCGAAGCGGCCCGAGCATGCTTCGGCGACGGCGCGATAGATGCCTTCATAGGCGCCGCAGCGGCAGAGATGTCCCGATAGCGCGGCGGCGATCTCCTCGCGCGAGGGTGTCGCCGCGCCCTTGGTCGCGCGCCAGCTGTCATGGAAGGCGGTGGCTTCGACGACAAAGCCGGGCGTGCAGAAGCCGCATTGCAGGGCGTCGTGCGCCATGAACGCCTTCTGCACCGGATGCAATCCGGCTGCTCCGACGCCCTCGATGGTCGTCAGCGATTTGTCGGCGGCCGCCTGCGCCGGCAACAGGCAGCTCACGACGGGCGTGCCGTCGAGCAGCACGGTGCAGGCGCCGCAGACGCCGGAGCCGCAGACGAGTTTGGTGCCGGTGAGGCCGCCATCGCGGATCACGTCGATCAAGAGCGCATCCGGATCGTCGGGTAACGCCAGAGGCCGTCCATTGATAGTCGTGGTGGTCATTTTCGAACTCCCGTTTTGCGTAGGGACTTCTTTGCGGACGGCGCCATCGCGCCGGCGATCAGCATGCGAAGCATGGTCTCGAGCTGTTTCAGGAACGCGTCGACCGGCTGCATGGAAGGGAAAGCGGATTTGGTGCCGTGGATCGCCATCTCGACGCAGCGCGCGAGCTCGCGCACGCTGACGCCGCTTTCGAGCGTGAGCTTTCGCTTGCGGCACACCCGCGCGATCGTGGTTGCGATCTCGTCGGCGAAACGGTTGGAATAGCTCTGGTAGAGGTCGCGCGCCTGCGCGAGGTGCTCGGAAAACAGCTCCTCGGTATGGGGCGAGTCCTTGAGCGAAGCGAGCAGCGACTGCATTCGCGCGCCGATCTCGGCGACCAGGATGTCGGCAAGCTCGAGGCCCGCTTCTTCCGCCGCCCTCGCTGCCGCGATTTCGGCAGCGAGCCCCTGCTCGTAGAGCCGCTCGAGCACGGCGCGAAACAACGCCTCCTTGGAGGCGAAGTGATGATAGAGCGCCTGCCGCGTCAGTCCGGCTTCCGCCGCCGCCTGCTCGATCGAGGAGCGGCGGAAGCCGTGGCGCCGGAACACGCGCATGGCGGCGTCGAGGATCCGGTCCTGGGGAGGAGCCTTGGCCTGCATTTTGTCAGATTTGACAAACACGAACGAAATGTCAAATCACGGATTGATGACGGTCTCCTGCGCGCAAGAGCCAAGGCCGCCCCCGCACGCGGGCGGGGACATCGCCGAATTCCCGTTGGCTGGCGATGGTGATGCGAAAACATCACCTCTCAAATGAAAACGGGCACGCCTTCACGTGAAGGCATGCCCGTTGAAACCCTATTCGTGCGACGCGCGAGCGCTTTAGTGCACGCTCACCGCTTGCAGCTCGTTGCTCCAGGCGTTGGCGACGGCGGCTTCGCGGCTGTCGGTCAGCATGATCGGCGTGCCGTCGGCGGCGTGGAGCGCGAACAGCTTGAGACCTGGCGCGATTTTCGGCGCCTCGGGAAACAGGTCCGGCACGTCCTCGGAACGGATCTGCTTCACATAGGCGATATGGCCTTCGCCCAGGGTTGCCAGCGTCTCCGGAGAGACGTTCTTGGCTTCGTATTCGAACGCAACGTGACCTTCACTCATGGTCTCGACTCCTCTGGAACACTAAGCGGTCGAGTCCGCTACTCGTTCCATTATTCGTGCTCATTGATAGCGATTGTCTTAACGATCCTCTCCGGTTCTGGCCGGGCCAGATCGATCGACAACAGCCCGTTCTTCAGATCCGCACCCAGCACCAGCATCCCCTCCGCCAGCACGAAGGTGCGCTGGAAGTGGCGCGCGGCGATGCCGCGATGGATGTATTGCCGGGTCTTGTCGTCCTGCTGCCGCCCGCGGATCACGAGCTGGTTTTCCTCAATGGTTACATCGAGTTGGTCGCGCGTGAATCCGGCAACCGCCAGCGTGATGCGCAAGCGCTCGGGCTGGCCGTCCGATCCGCCGCACCTCTCGATATTGTAGGGAGGGTAGCCGTCGGCGCCTTTGACGACGCGGTCGAGCACGCGCTCGATCTCGTCGAAGCCCAGCAGAAAGGGACTGGAGAGCGTTGGAACACGAGACATAGTTTACAAAGTCCTCGCAGAAGCGACTTTGGTGTTTCAGGGCCCGTCAAGGCACCCCTTGATCAGCAATATGGGCATGTTCCCGTGTGGGTTCAAGGACGTAGCGGAGGGCTGTGGATGGGCCATGGCCGTCCGTCACCGGGGCCAGACAGCGCGCGGGAATGCTTCAATGATCGTCATGGCCGGGCCTGTCCCGGCCCTCCACGAACCTTCCTCGCAGCAGAACGTGGATGGTCTGGGGCAAGCCCGGGCATGACGAAACTGCCGCTGAATTTCCCCAATGAAAACAAACCCCCTTCTACTGTGCATGGGGTTGTTTTCGCAGTTTTGATCGATCGGCCTTCCGAAGCCGGTCAGACCTCGATCCGCGTGCGCCCGTCGCTGCTGAAAAGGTGCAGCTTTTGGTGCACGGCAGCAACGCGGATTTTCGCGCCGATGGCGGGCGCCTCGGTTCCGGGAATGCGGACGATGATCTCGCCGGGCGGCAGCTCGCCGGGCGTGGCGGCGACGCGCTGCTCTTCCTGCTCGCGCGAGCCGTAGACGAAGGTTTCGGCGCCGACGCGCTCGATCGCTTCCACGGTGAGCGGCAGGGCGACGCCGCCGTCCGGGGTCTGGTCGGTGATGACGAAGTCTTCCGGGCGGATGCCGAGGATGCCGGCGTCGGCCGCGGCGCTGCCGGCGAGCTGCGAGCGGATCTCCTCGGGCCGCGTCGACATCAAATTCATCGGCGGCGCGCCGATGAAGGAGGCGACGAAGGTCGTCGCCGGTTTCTCGTAGATCGCGAGGGGATTGCCGACCTGCTCGACCTGGCCGCCGTTCATCACGACAAGAATGTCGGCGAGCGTCATCGCCTCGAGCTGGTCGTGGGTGACATAGATCGAGGTCGTGTTGAGCCGGCGCTGCAATTTGCGGATCTCGACCCGCATCGCGATGCGCAGCTTGGCGTCGAGATTGGAGAGCGGCTCGTCGAACAGAAACACCTTGGGCTGGCGCACGATGGCGCGGCCCATCGCGACGCGCTGGCGCTGGCCGCCCGAGAGCTGGCGCGGCTTGCGCTCCAGCATAGATGTGAGCTCGAGGATGCGCGCGGCTTCGTCGACGCGGGTCCTGATCTCCGCCTCCGCCATGCCGCGGTTGCGCAGGCCGTAGGCCATGTTGTTGTAGACGCTCATATGCGGATAGAGCGCGTAGTTCTGGAACACCATCGCGATGTCGCGGTCGGCGGGCTCGATTCCGTTGACGATCCGGCCGCCGATGTCGATCTCGCCGCCGGTGACCGTTTCGAGTCCCGCGACCATGCGCAGCAGCGTGGACTTGCCGCAGCCGGAGGGGCCGACCAGCACGCAGAACTGTCCGTCGCCGACATCGACGTCGACGCCCTTGATGGCTTCGAAGCCGCCGGGATAGGTCTTGCGGACGTTGCGCAGGGTGACGTTAGCCATGGGATTTTCCGGCGAATAGCGAATAGGGAGTGGCGAATGGGGACTGGTTGGTACGCAAGGCGGACGCAGCGACCCCATTCGCTGCTCGCCACTCACTATTCGCCATCTTCACTTTTCCGTCTCGACCAGTCCGCGCACGAACAGCTTCTGCATGACGACGACGACGAACACCGGCGGCAGCATGGCCAGCACGGCGGTCGCCATCACGATCGGCCATTCGGTCAGCGCGTCGGTGGTGGTGATCATCTTGCGGATGCCGATCTGGATGGTCTGCATGTCGTCGCGCGTGGTGATCAGCAGCGGCCAGAGATATTGATTCCAGCCGAGGATGAACAGGATCACGAACAGCGCCGCCATGTTGGTGCGCGACAGCGGCAGCAGCGTATCCCAGAAGAAGCGGAAGGGACCTGCGCCGTCGATGCGTGAGGCCTCCAGCAATTCGTCCGGCACCGTCATGAAGAACTGGCGGAACAGCAGCGTCGCGGTGGCCGAGGCGATCAGCGGCAGCGAGAGACCCGCATAGCTGTCGAGCATGTGCAGGTCGGCAACGATCTTGTAGGTCGGATAGATGCGCACCTCGACCGGCAGCATCAACGTGATGAAGATCAGCCAGAAGATCGGCATCCGGAACGGAAAGCGGAAATAGACGATCGCATAGGCCGAGATGATCGAGATCGCGATCTTGCCGACGGCGATCAGCAGCGCCATCACCAGCGAGTTCAGCATCATGTTGCCGACCGGCTCGCGGGTCGAGCCGCTCGTGCCGACGAAAATCGTCTGGTAGTAGGTCTCGAGGAAATGACCGCCCGGCAGCAGCGACATCTGGCCGTTGGCGATCACCGCGTTGTCCTGGGTGGAGGCGATGAAGGCGAGATAGACCGGGAAGGCGACGATCGCGATCCCGATCCACAGGATGATGTGGGCGACGTAGCGCCGGAAGCCCTCTTCCTCGACCATCAGTAGGTCACCTTGCGTTCGACGAAGCGGAACTGGATGCCCGTCAGCACGATGACCATGATCATCAGGATCACCGACTGTGCCGCAGAGCTGCCGAGATTTCCGCCGAGCAGGCCGTCGGTATAGACCTTGTAGACCAGCGTCTCGGTCGACTTGCCGGGGCCGCCCCGGGTCATGGTGTCGATGATGCCGAACGTATCGAAGAAGGCGTAGACGATGTTGACGACCAGGAGGAAGAAGATGGTCGGCGACAGCAGCGGGAAGGTCACGGTCCAGAACCGCCGCATCGGGCGCGCGCCGTCGATCGCGGCGGCCTCGAGCACGCTTCGAGGGATGCTCTGCAGGCCGGCGAGGAAGAACAGGAAATTGTAGGAGATCTGCTTCCAGGCGGCGGCGAGGATGATCAGCGCCGCGGCCTGGTCGCCGTCGAGCAGCGGATTCCAGTCGATGCCGAGGGCCCGCAGATAGCGCGAGAGCACGCCCAGCGAGGGATGCAGCATGAAGATCCAGAGCACGCCGACGACCGGCGGCGCTACCGCATAGGGCCAGATCAGCAGCGTGCGGTAGAGCATCGAGCCGCGCAGCGGCTTGTCCGCCATCACGGCGAGCAGCAGCGCGAACGACAGCGACGACACCGCGATCGCGAACGAGAAGAAGAAGGTGCGCAGGATCGCCTCGAAATAGGCGGGCTCCTTGAACAGGTCGATATAGTTCTCGAACCAGACGAAGCTGGTCGAGAGGCCGAAGGCGTCCTGGAGCAGGAAGGACTGGATCACCGCCTGCAAGGCCGGCCAGTAGAAGAAAATCAGGACGATCGCGAGCTGCGGCGCAACCAGCGCGTAGGGCAACAGCTTGGATTGGAAGATGGCTTGCTTTTGCATGATGCCCGCAGCAGCGGCAGGCCGGCTTCACCGGCCTGCCGCTTGTCGCCTTACTTCACGGCGGTCTTTTCGAACTGCCGCAGCATGGTGTTGCCGCGCTCGACGGCCGCATCCAGCGCCTGCTTGGCGGTCTTCTTGCCGGCCAGCGCCTGCTCGATCTCTTCCGCCCAGACGTCGCGGAGCTGCACCATGTTGCCGAGGCGCAGGCCGCGAGAGTTCTCGGTCGGCTCCTTGTTGGTCAGCTCGAGCAGCGGGGTCTCGAGATAGGGCTGGTCCTTGTAGAAGCCTTCGGCCTTGGCCTTCTCATAGGCCGCCTTGGTGATCGGCAGATAGCCCGAGGACTTGTGGATATAGACCTGGCGATCGGTGTCCGAGAGGAAGGTCAGGAATTTCGCGACGCCCTTGTATTCGTCGGCCGACTTGCCGCCCATGATCCAGAGCGAGGCGCCGCCGATGATCGAGTTCTGCGGCGCGCCCTTCACGTCGGGATAATAGGGCATCGGCACCGCGGTGAAGGCGAACTTGGCCTGCGCCTTGACGTTGCCGAAGAACGCCGACGAGGTCAGGTAGAGCGGGCATTCGCCCGACGTGAAGCGGCCTTCGCCGGTGTTGGTGCGGCCGGCATAGTCGTAGGTCTTGTCCTTCTGGAGCTCGACCAGATTTTCGAGATGCTTGACCTGGAGCGGTCCGTTGAAGGAGAGCACGGTGTCGAAGCCGTCGAGGCCGTTGGCCTTGGTCGAGAGCGGCACGTTGTGCCAGGCGGAGAGCTGTTCGAGATTGACCCAGGTGACCCAGGAGTTCGAGAAGCCGCAGGTCGCGTGGCCGGCCGCCTTCAGTTTCTTGGCGGCATCGAACACTTCGGGCCAGGTCTTCGGGATCTCGACATTCGCCTTCTTCAGCTCGTCGAGATTGACCCACATGACGGTCGACGACGAGTTGAAGGGGAAGGACAGCATCTCGCCCTTCGAGGTCGAATAATAGCCGGTGATCGCGGGCAGATAGGCCTTCGGATCGAACTTCTCGCCGGTCTCTGCCATCAGCTTGTAGACCGGCTTCACGGCGCCGGTCGCGGCCATCATGGTGGCGGTGCCGACCTCGAACACCTGCATGATGTGCGGCGCGTTGCCGGCGCGGAACGCCGCGATGCCGGCGTTCATCGTGTCGGCGTAGTTGCCCTTGTAGGTCGGGATCACCTTGTAGTCGCTCTGCGCGGCGTTGAAGTCGCTGGCGAGCTTGACGATGACATCGTTGTTGGCACCGGTCATCGCGTGCCACCACTGGATTTCGGTCACAGCCAGGGCCGGCGAAGCCGACAAGCCGACCGTGAGTGCAAATGCGGCAGCCGCACCAAAATGTCGAAGAGCCATCAAGAAACCTCCCTTGCCCGTCACTGAAGAAGCGCTTGCGCTAGCAGCGCCATATGACGTTCACATGACTGTGTAAGCGGCCGAAACGAAAGCGGCAAGCGCTTGAAAAGGAAAGCGGTCAAATAGGCGAAGCCGTGCGCGCACTCCTCCGCCCACGCTGCACATGCGCAGTCCGCGCCGCAGTGCGGCATCGTTGTGTGACGCTGACGGTCAGGCCGCGGGCTCCAAACCTCTCCCGCTTTGCGGGAGAGGTCGGCGCGCAGCGCCGGGTGAGGGCTTTATCCTCTGGGGATTGTCCCGTCGCGGAGACACCCTCTCCTCGGCCCTCCCCCGCAAGCGGGCGAGGGAGCTCACTTGCGGTGCCGCTCGCGATCTTATTTGATCGCGCCACTCAGCGCTTGCGCTCGGGGCCGCAGACCGTGCCGTTCTCGACCATCGCGTCGATCTCGGCCTTGGAGTAGCCGAACTCGCCGAGCACCTCCGCCGCGTGCTGGCTGAATTTCGGCGGCAGGCGGCGCAGGCTCGGCTTTGAGCGATCGAGCCGGATCGGCGAGGCGACGCCCTTGTACCAGTCCTTCTCGATAATATCGCCGCGCGCGATCGTGTGCGGATTCGTCAACGCCTGGTCGATCTTCTGCACGGGGCCGGCGGGCAGGCCTGCCGCGAGCAGGCGATTGCACAGCGGCTCAGCCTCGTGCTGGCTGAACACGGCGGCAAGCTCGGCACGCAGCGCCTCGCGATTGGCGATACGGTCCTTGTTGCGGGCAAAGCGCGGGTCGGTGCCGAGCTCGGGCTTGCCGATCTCCTTGGCGAGCTTGCGGAAGGTGCCGTCATTGCCGACGCCGATGAAGATGTTGTCGGTCTTGGTCGGGAAGATCGCGTAGGGCACGAGGTTCGGGTGCTCGTTGCCGGTGAGGCTCGGCGGCTTGCCATGCATGAAATAGTTCGCGGTGTGCGGATGCATGATGGCAAGGCCGGTCTCGTACAGCGTCGTCTCCAGGAACTGGCCCTTGCCGGAGCGCTGCCGCTCCGAAAGCGCCATCAGGATGCCGATCGCCGCATAGAGTCCGGTGGTGATGTCGACCAGCGGCACGCCGATCCGCATCGGCCCGCTCTCGGGCGAGCCGGTCGCCGCGATCATGCCGGTCATGGCCTGGATGATGGCGTCATAGCCGGGGTTGCCGCCGCGCGGGCCGTCGGCACCGAAACCGCAGATCCGGCAATGCACGAGGCGCGGGAATTTTTCGCGCAAGCTCTCGTTGCCGATGCCCCATTTCTCCAGCGTGCCCGGCTTGAAATTCTCGATCAGGACGTCGGCCGTCTCCAGCATCTTGAGCAGCACCGCGCGGCCGCCCTCGGAGCCGAGGTCGAGGCCGATCGAGCGCTTGTTGCGGTTGATGCCGACGAAATAGGCCGCGTCCTCCTCGTGGAAGGGAGGGCCCCATTCGCGCACCTCGTCGCCCGCGGGCGGCTCGACCTTGATCACGTCGGCGCCATGGTCGGCGAGGATCTGGGTGCAGTAGGGACCGCCGAGCACGCGCGTGAGATCGACGACGCGCAGTCCGCTCATGGCACCTAGGGCGGCTTGAGAACTCATGCCTTCGCTTCTCCTGTGTCGAGGTTTGATCACAGGCCTAGCGAGGTTCGTGCACGCCAGCAATGCCCCTCCGGGTAAGGGGCGTATGCGCCGCTGCGCGCAATCCCGCAGAATGGCAAATCAGGGGAAACGGCCGGCCCGAGGGGGATCCCGGGCCAGCCCATCCGCACTCCCGATCAGACGACCGTCAGGCGAACGTCGACATTGCCGCGCGTGGCATTGGAGTAGGGGCACACCTGATGCGCCTTTTCGACCAGCGCCTCGGCCTCGGCGCGGGCAAGGCCCGGCAGCGAGACGGCCAGGTCGATGTCGAGGCCGAAGCCGCCCTCGGAGCGCGGGCCGATGCCGACGGTCGAGGTGACGGAGGCGTCGGCCGGCACCTTCGGGCCGCCCTGCGAAGCCACGAACTTCATCGCGCCGATGAAGCAGGCGGCATAGCCGGCCGCGAACAGCTGCTCGGGATTGTTGCCGGCGCCGCCACCGCCGCCGAGCTCCTTCGGCGTGGTGAGCTTGACGTCGAGCGCGCCGTCGAGGGTCGCGGCATGGCCGTCGCGGCCGCCGGTGGCTTTTGCGCTGGTCTTGTAGAGGACGTTCACGGACATTGTGGTCTCCCTGATCTTGGGTGGGTGCGATCTTTATTGCAGGCAATTAGATTGTGCGCAATTGAAAATGCGACGTCTCACATTTAATTGTTCGCAATTGAATGTGGCGCCGACCGGCCCCACAATGCCGCCGAACCTCGTGAGATTCTGCAATGGCCCGGAAACCATCGGTAGCGGACGCGCCGCTGCGGCTCGACAACCAGATCTGCTTTGCGGTCTATTCCGCAGCGCATGCCTTCAACCGCGTCTACAAGCCGCTGCTCGACCGGCTCGGCCTGACCTATCCGCAATATCTGGTGATGCTGGTGCTGTGGGAGCGCGACGACGTGCCGGTCAAGGACATCGGCGAGAAGCTGTTCCTGGATTCGGGCACGCTGACGCCGCTGCTCAAGCGGCTCGAGGCCGCCCACCTCGTCAAGCGCACCCGCTCGCGCGAGGACGAGCGTCAGGTGCTGATCGCGCTGACGCCGCAGGGATACGCGCTCAAGGAAAAGGCCCGCGCCGTGCCGCAGTCGATCCTGGCGGCGTCGGATTGCTCGGTGTCGGAACTGGTCGCGATGAAGGACGAGATCGTCGCGCTGCGCGACAGGCTCAATGCGGTGATTGGGGAGTAGGGGGTTAGAGGCGCTTCTTGGCGAAGGCGCGGCCGGACGCTGACTTCAGGTATCTCTCAAACGCGACAGCCTGCTTCGCATTGCTGAACGCGACGTAAGTCTTGAGGCGCCAAGGCCCGAATTTCGAAGTGTGAGGTACCTCGCCGGCATTGTGCTTTGCCAATCGGGCGCGCAGGTAGTCGGTGATCCCGACATAAAAGTGGAGGCTACGGAGGCTTTCTAGAATGTAGACGTACTTCACGGCACGCTCCCCAGTTGTCGAGGAGTTCTTATACTCGCTTCCGTTCTACTGAGCCCCGCCTCGCTACGAGAGGGCTTGCCGAGTCGAAGCTGCGAACTGGAGGTTTGCGGATGGAGCCCAGCTTCGCCCTTTGGGCTACGCCGCGGCAGCCTTCGCTACGAAAGGGCTTGCCGAGCCGAAGCAGGCGAAGCCAGCGAAGGCTGGTGGAGCCAGGCGGGATCGAACCGCCGACCTCTTGCATGCCATGCAAGCGCTCTCCCAGCTGAGCTATGGCCCCTTAATTCTTCACCGGGGTGAACCTGGTCGATCACCCCGGACCGGCGAGCCCTTTCGACTCGCGCGGTGCACCCTTTTTCACAGATCAGGGCTGATCTCAAGTCTCTTCATCACCTCCGACGTCACCAATGATGTCGGTCACGTCCTCATCGCCCTCTTCCTCGTCGGCAATGAAGGTCGAATCATCGTCATCGTCGTCGTCGATGGTCTCATCGACCTCGATATCATCCTCGGATTCCGGCACGACGGCCTTGACCTTGCCGGTATTTTCCTCGGCATCGGCCTCCTCGAGGGAAACCAATTCTTCGGCCTCCGCCGGCTCCGGCGCGGCATCCGCTGTCGCCGCGTGCCGGGCTTCGGCGCCGCGGGGGACGCGAGCGGGCGCCACCGGAGCGATCGGCACCACCTCGCCGGTATAGGGCGAGATCACCGGATTCTTGTTGAGGTCATAGAACTTCTTGCCCGTGGTCGGGCAAATACGTTTAGTTCCGAGTTCGGACTTGGCCACGGCAGGAATCCTGGGAATGTCTGAAAAGCGGTGCTTCACTTGGCTAGTTGGCGGCCCGCTGTCAATAGCGCATTACAGGAGAACGACATGCCCGTGACGAGGCGCGGACCATGTGATACCTGCGCCGCAGCCCGGTGAGGGCGCATCCAAGGACACAATCTTGACCCATTCCGACCAACCGAGGCCGCTCCAGGCCCGCGCCAGCGGTCCTTTGACCGGGAAAGTACGGGTGCCCGGGGACAAATCGATCTCCCACCGCGCCCTCATCCTGGGCGCGCTCGCGGTCGGCGAGACCGGGATTTCAGGCCTGCTGGAGGGCGAGGACGTCCTCAACACAGCCAAATCCATGCAGGCGCTCGGCGCCAGGGTCGAGCGTACCGGCGATTTCGCGTGGAAAGTGCAGGGCGTGGGCGTTGGGGGCTTCGCCCAGCCCAAGGCGCCGCTGGATTTCGGCAATTCCGGCACCGGCTGCCGGCTGGTCATGGGCGCCGTTGCCGGCTGCCCGATCTCGGCGGTGTTCGACGGCGACGCCTCGCTGCGCAGCCGCCCCATGCGCCGGATCCTCGATCCGCTGGAAAAGATGGGCGCGAGGGTCGTGTCCAGGAGCGAGGGCGGCCGTCTGCCGCTGACCCTCCAGGGCGCGCGCGATCCGCTGCCGATCACCTACAGGACCCCGGTCGCCTCGGCCCAGATCAAATCGGCCGTGCTGCTGGCGGGCCTGGCGGCGCCGGGCACTACGACCGTGATCGAGAGCGAGGCCAGCCGCGACCACACCGAGCTGATGCTGAAGCATTTTGGCGCCGACATCACCTCGGTCCAGGAAGGCCAGCACGGCCGCCGCATCACGCTGGTGGGCGAGCCCGAGCTGCATGGCGCCAATGTCGTCGTCCCCGCCGATCCCTCTTCGGCGGCCTTCCCGATTGTTGCGGCGCTGGTCGTCGAGGGCTCCGATATCGTGCTGTCCGACGTCATGACCAATCCGCTGCGCACCGGTCTGTTCACCACGCTGCGCGAAATGGGCGCCTCGATCGAGGAGAGCGAGGTGCGGGGCGATGCCGGCGAGCCGATGGCGCGCTTGCGCGTGCGCGCCTCGAAGCTGCGCGGCGTCGAGGTGCCGCCGGAGCGCGCGCCCTCGATGATCGACGAATATCTGGTGCTGGCGGTCGCGGCCTCCTTCGCCGAAGGCACGACGATCATGCGCGGGCTGCAGGAGCTGCGCGTCAAGGAATCCGACCGGTTGGAGGCGACCGCCGCCATGCTCCGCGTCAACGGCGTCAAGGTCGAGGTCTCAGGCGATGATCTGATCGTCGAGGGCCGCGGCCATGTCCCCGGTGGCGGTATCGTCGCCACCCACATGGACCATCGCATCGCGATGTCGGCCCTGGTGATGGGCTGCGCCTCCGACCAGCCGGTGACGGTCGACGACACCGCTTTCATCGCCACCAGTTTCCCGGATTTCATTCCGATGATGCGTTCGCTAGGGGCCGAGTTTTCATGATCATCGCCATCGACGGGCCGGCGGCCTCGGGCAAGGGGACGCTCGGCAAGCGTCTCGCCCATCATTACGGCTATCGCCACTTGGATACCGGCGTGATCTACCGCGCGGTGGCCTATTCTCTCATGGAGTCCGGCCACGATCTTCGCGACGAGGCGGCGGCGGTGCAGGCCGCGCTGGAGCTCGACCCCGAAAAGTTCGGCAATCCCGCGCTGAAGACCCAGAAGGCCGGCGAGGGCGCCTCGATCGTCTCGGCGATCCCCAGGGTCCGCGAGGTCCTGGTCAACTTCCAGCGGCAATTCGCCGCCGATCCGCCCGGAGCGGTGCTGGACGGCCGGGACATTGGAACCGTGATCTGCCCCCATGCCGACGTGAAGATCTTCGTCGTCGCAGACCCCAAGGTTCGCGCGCGCCGCCGCACCATGGAGGCCAGGGCGAGGGGCGAGGAGGCAGACGAGGCCGCCGTGCTCGCCGACATCATCCAGCGCGACGAACGCGACAAGAACCGGCCGATTGCGCCTTTGAAACCGGCCCCGGATGCTTACTTGCTAGATAACTCCCAACTGGATATAGAAGGCGGCGTCCGGGCCGCCATCGACATTATCGAGGCCGTCCGAGCGGGCCGGTCGCGGGGTTAAGCCGCAGCCGTCATTGGAGGAAGCGCCCGCTCCCGCCTCTTTGATGTCGATACCTCGGTCCCTGTTTCGGGGCCGGCGCAATCCAGGCTCCGGACAAAGATTCCACGTATCGAACGCGCGGGCCTCTGCCGGCCCGCTTCCGCTGTTCCGGCGCCGAGCCGGGGCAGCGAGCGGTCGCTCGAAGGTTTTTGCGGACCTTCCGACACTGCGCGTGCGATGCGCCCATGAACCCAACGGCCGGCAAGAGATCCGCAACTGGAGAACAAATGGCTTCGACTTCTGCTGATACCTATAGCCCTTCGCGTGACGATTTCGCCGCGATGCTCGACGAGTCCTTCGCAGGCGGCAACCTGCAGGAAAGCTCCGTCATCAAGGGCAAGGTGGTTGCAATTGAAAAGGACATGGCCGTCATCGACGTCGGCCTGAAGACCGAGGGCCGCGTTGCGCTGCGCGAATTTTCCGGCCCCGGCCGTGAAAGCGATCTCAAGGTCGGCGACGAGGTGGAAGTGTTCCTCGATCGCATCGAAAACGCGCTCGGCGAAGCCGTGCTGTCCCGCGACAAGGCGCGCCGCGAAGAGAGCTGGGGCAAGCTCGAGAAGGCGTTCCAGAACAACGAGAAGGTCAACGGCGTCATCTTCAACCAGGTCAAGGGCGGCTTCACGGTCGACCTCGACGGTGCCGTGGCGTTCCTGCCGCGCTCGCAGGTCGACATCCGCCCGATCCGCGACGTTGCGCCGCTGATGAACAACTCGCAGCCGTTCCAGATCCTCAAGATGGACCGCCGCCGCGGCAACATCGTCGTCTCCCGCCGCACGGTGCTGGAAGAGACCCGCGCCGAGCAGCGTCAGGAGCTGGTGCAGAACCTCGAAGAGGGTCAGGTCATCGACGGCGTGGTCAAGAACATCACCGATTACGGTGCGTTCGTCGACCTCGGCGGCATCGACGGCCTGCTGCACGTCACCGATATCGCGTGGCGCCGCGTCAACCACCCGACCGAGGTGCTCTCGATCGGCCAGACCGTGAAGGTCAAGATCATCAAGATCAACCACGAGACGCACCGCATCTCGCTGGGCATGAAGCAGCTGCTGGACGATCCGTGGCAGGGCATCGAAGCCAAGTACCCGCTGGGTGCCCGCTTCACCGGCCGCGTCACCAACATCACCGACTACGGTGCGTTCGTCGAGCTCGAGCCGGGCATCGAAGGCCTGATCCACGTCTCCGAGATGTCGTGGACCAAGAAGAACATGCATCCCGGCAAGATCGTCTCGACCTCGCAGGAAGTCGACGTGCAGGTGCTGGAAGTCGATTCCGTCAAGCGCCGCATCTCGCTCGGCCTCAAGCAGACCATGCGCAACCCCTGGGAGGTCTTCGTCGAAGCTCACCCGACCGGTTCGGTGGTCGAGGGCGAGGTCAAGAACAAGACCGAGTTCGGTCTGTTCCTGGGTCTCGAGGGCGACGTCGACGGCATGGTCCACCTCTCCGACCTCGACTGGAAGCTTCCGGGCGAGCAGGTGATCGACAACTACAAGAAGGGCGACATGGTGAAGGCCGTGGTGCTCGATGTGGACGTCGAGAAGGAGCGCATCTCGCTCGGCATCAAGCAGCTCGAAGGCGACCCCTTCGCCGAGCCGGGCGA
The DNA here is from genome assembly GCF_022354745.1 of Bradyrhizobium sp. I71. Taxonomy (NCBI): domain Bacteria; kingdom Pseudomonadati; phylum Pseudomonadota; class Alphaproteobacteria; order Hyphomicrobiales; family Nitrobacteraceae; genus Bradyrhizobium; species Bradyrhizobium sp. I71. Next base: position 3,349,235 of record NZ_CP059398.1, on the reverse strand, counting down.
TGTCAAGAAGGGCGCGGTCGTGACCTGCGAAGTGCTCGAAGTGAAGGAGAGCGGTATCGAGGTGAAGATCGCCGGTACCGACTTCACCACCTTCATCAAGCGCTCGGAACTCGCCCGTGACCGCAACGACCAGCGCGCCGAACGCTTCGCCGTCGGCGAGAAGGTCGATGCCCGCGTGATCCAGTTCGACAAGAAGGCCCGCAAGGTCCAGGTGTCGATCAAGGCGCTCGAAGTCGCCGAAGAGAAGGAAGCCATCGCGCAGTACGGCTCTTCCGATTCGGGCGCGACGCTCGGCGACATTCTGGGCACCGCGCTCAAGAACCGCGACAGCAAGTAAGCGAAACGTCCGTTTTGCTGACATCAAGGCCCCGGCGCGAGCCGGGGCTTTTTTGTTGCGGTCTCCACAAACTCTGCTGTCATCCCGGACAGGCGCAGCTCCCGGACCCATACCCACAGGAAGTGGTTGGCGAAGACTCCGAGTGGGCGTCTCGCGTCACACGCCTCCCGGGGTTATGGATCCCCGCGTTCGCGGGGATGACGACGGAGTGTTGTGGCGACTTGCTTGCCTCACGAAGCCTTCATTTCTTCAAATTGCGCCGCAATTGATGTATCCAGATAAGCCAATGGTCACGCTGTGACGGCACAACGCGCCCAGCCTTTCATTTGGAGATATTCCGATGTCGCTCGATTCGGACATCATCGTCGATCGCCGCAGGATCCGCCGCAAGCTGACGTTCTGGCGTGTGATGGCCGCGCTGATCGCGATCGCGGCGATCGCGAGCTTCGCGCTGATCGCGACACCGGGGGCGCGCGGCACCTTCGCATCCGCCGGCTCGATCGCGCGCGTTCATATCGATGGATTGATCCGCAGCGATTCCGAGCGCACCCAGGCGCTGGAGCGGCTGGAGAATTCGGCGGCCGCCGCCGTCATCGTTCACATCAACTCGCCGGGCGGCACCACTGCCGGCTCCGAGCAGCTCTACGACTCGCTCACCCGCCTGAAGGCGAAGAAGCCGCTGGTCGTCGTCGTCGAGGGTCTCGCCGCATCGGGCGGCTACATCACGGCGATCGCGAGCGACCACATCATCGCCCAGCAGAGCTCGCTGGTCGGCTCGATCGGCGTGCTGTTCCAGTACCCCAACGTCTCCGAGCTGCTGAAGACCATCGGCGTCAAGGTCGAGGAGGTGAAGTCCTCGCCGCTGAAGGCGGCACCCAACGGTTTTGAGCCGACCAGTCCCGAGGCGCGTGCCGCGCTCGATGCGCTTGTCAAGGATTCCTACGCCTGGTTCAAGGGAATGGTGAAGGAGCGGCGTGGCATGGATGACACGCAGCTCGAAAAAGTCGCCGATGGCCGTGTCTTCACCGGGCGCCAGGCGATCGATCTCAAGCTGATCGACCAGATCGGCGATGAGAAGGCGGCGGTGACCTGGCTGGTCGAGCACAAGGGCGTCAAGAAGGGGCTTCCGGTACGCGATTACAAGCTTCAGCCGCGCTTTGGCGATCTGACTTTCCTCAAGACGGCCGCTGCCGTGACGCTGGAAGCGCTCGGTTTGGGCTCGATTGCGCATCAGATCGGCCAAACCGGCGTCGCGCAGGCGGTCGACCGGCTCGGAATGGATGGCATGCTGGCCTTGTGGCAACCGGCCGCATCAAACTGACGGGAACAGGCGAGTTCCGCAAAGTTTTCTCGCCCTGCGAGTGCCGGCGCAGCACGCTTTTTCGGCATTTGTCACGTATTTTCGCGATGCCCAGCCTTGATTTAGCGTCTTGACAGATCACGGTATTTTCACGGAAATGGTCATCCGCACGCTTCCGGGTCCTATCTCTCGATGATCAAATCCGAACTTGTTCAGCGTATCGCCGAGCACAACCCGCATCTGTACCAGCGGGATGTCGAGAACATTGTGAATGCGATTCTCGAAGAGATCGTAGCGGCGCTTGCGCGCGGTGATCGCGTCGAGCTGCGCGGCTTCGGTGCCTTCTCGGTCAAGCACCGCCCTGCACGCGCAGGGCGCAATCCACGCACCGGCGCCCATGTGCCCGTCGATCAGAAGAGCGTTCCGTTCTTCAAGACCGGCAAGGAAATGCGCGAGCGGCTGAACCGCGACCATCCGGATCCCGGCGCGGCAGACTAAAGCGCGATGTGATCGCGCTTTAGGTTATTGTTTGAGCATGATCTTTTCGGAAAACCGCTGCACACTTTTCCGGATCATGCTCCAAGGCCGGCCTCAGGGTTTTTCGCGGTCGCGCGCGATACGGCCGCAGGCTTGATTCAAGGCGAGCGAAGCGAGATGCGAAAGTTCCTGACCGCGCTGATCGTGATTCCCTTGGGCGTGATCCTGGTCGCGTTCGCCGTCGCCAACCGGCATTTCGTCACGGTCTCCTTCGATCCCTTCATTTCCGACGACCCGTCGCTGTCGCTGACGTTGCCGCTGTTCCTGCTCCTGATCCTGGTGGCTGCGCTGGGCGTCGTGGTCGGCGGCTCAGCCGTCTGGTTCGGCCAGCGGCGCTGGCGGCGCGCGGCGCGCCGGAATGACGCGGAGGCCCGGACCGCCAGGGCCGAACTGGCCGATCTGCGGGCCCAGACGGCCGCAGCGAAGCCCGAGTCCCTGCGGCTTCCCTCTCCCTCCGGGGTGGGCCTGTACGGGCCCGTCGGGCGAGACAAGCAGCGCGCGACGTTGTAGAAGCGGCCCCGACCGAAAGCCCCGTTTTCCGGCCGCGGACCCCGCGGCCTCCATCTGCTTCGAGACCATGTCCCTGCTCGTCAAAATCTGCGGCCTGTCCACGCGGGAGACGCTTCAAACGGCGCTCGACGCCGGTGCCGACATGGTGGGATTCGTGTTCTTTCCGCCGTCCCCGCGACATCTCTCCCTGGAGGCCGGGCGCGAGCTGGGCCGCCAGGTGAAGCAGCGCGCGCTCAAGGTCGCGCTCACGGTCGATGCCGACGACGCCACGCTCGACAACATCATGGATGCGCTGTCGCCGGACATCTTCCAGCTCCATGGCAAGGAGAGCGTGGCGCGGCTGCGCGACATCAAGCAGCGGTTCGGCCGTCCGGTGATGAAGGCGGTCCCGGTCGCAACATCCGCCGATCTCGCCGTTCTGCCGGGCTACGCCGCAGTCGCCGACAGCATCTTGTTCGACGCGCGCGCGCCGAAGGATGCGACGCGGCCCGGCGGCCTGGGGGAGCCCTTCGACTGGCACCTGCTGGAAAATCTCGATCTGAAACTGCCCTATATGGTCTCGGGCGGGCTTCACGCCGACAACGTCACTGAAGCCCTCCGCGTCACCCGCGCCGGCGGCGTCGACGTGTCCTCCGGTGTCGAGAGCGCCCCCGGCGTCAAGGATCCCGAGATGATCAAGGCCTTCATTCGCGCCGCGCGCGCCAGCCAAGAGTTGAGTGTTCGATGACCGTCGCCAAACCCAATTCCTACCGCAGCGGCCCCGACGAGCGCGGCCATTTCGGCATCTTCGGTGGCCGCTTCGTCGCCGAAACCCTGATGCCGCTGATCCTCGACCTGGAAAAGGCCTACACCGCCGCCAAGGACGATCCGGCCTTCCAGGCCGAGATGAACGGCTACCTCAAGAACTATGTCGGCCGGCCTTCGCCGCTCTATTTCGCCGAACGCCTGACCGAGCATCTCGGCGGCGCCAAGATCTACCTCAAGCGCGAAGAGCTCAACCACACCGGTTCGCACAAGGTGAACAACGTGCTCGGCCAGATCATGCTGGCGCGGCGCATGGGCAAGAAGCGCATCATCGCCGAGACCGGCGCCGGCCAGCACGGGGTCGCCACTGCGACGCTGTGCGCGCGCTTTGGCCTCGAATGCGTGGTCTATATGGGCGCCGTCGACGTCGAGCGGCAGCAGCCCAACGTCATACGCATGGAGATGCTGGGCGCCAAGGTGATGCCGGTGCAGTCGGGCACGCGCACGCTCAAGGACGCCATGAACGAGGCGCTGCGCGACTGGGTCACCAACGTGCACAACACCTTCTATTGCATCGGCACGGTCGCAGGCCCGCATCCCTATCCGACGCTGGTGCGCGACTTCCAGTCGATCATCGGCAACGAGACCAAGGCGCAGATGCAGGAGGTCGAGGGGCGCCTGCCGGATTCGCTGGTCGCCTGCATCGGCGGCGGCTCGAACGCGATGGGCCTGTTCCATCCCTTCCTCGACGATCCCACGGTCGAGATCTTCGGAGTCGAAGCCGCAGGCCATGGGCTCACGCAACTGCATGCGGCCTCGATCGCGGGCGGCCGTCCCGGCGTGCTGCACGGCAACCGCACTTATCTCTTGATGGATGCGGACGGCCAGATCCAGGACGCGCATTCGATCTCGGCCGGCCTCGACTATCCCGGCATCGGCCCCGAGCATTCCTGGCTGCACGAGGTCGGCCGCGTGAACTATCTCTCCGCGACGGACGACGAGGCGCTCGCCGCGTTCCAGCTGCTGTCGAAGCTCGAAGGCATCATTCCCGCGCTCGAACCCGCGCACGCCATCGCCAAGGTGGTGGAGCTCGCGCCGAAACGGCCCAGGGATCACCTGATGGTCGTCAATCTCTCCGGCCGCGGGGACAAGGATGTCCCGCAGGTCGGCGACATCCTGAGGGGCAAGAGCAAGTGAGGCGGGTGTCGCACTCTCTTCACCTCTCCCCGTCGGGGAGAGGTCGGCTGCGAAGCAGCCGGGTGAGGGGTCTCTCCGCTTATTCGAATCTCAGTGAAGATGCGATGAGCTCAAGCACGCCCTCGAGATTCTCGTACACATCCGTGTTCGAGACCCGAATGACGAGGAATCCGCAGGCCTCGAGAACTTCGGTCCTGATCTTGTCGCGTTGGACCTCCGCTGGGCCGGAATGCGGGACGCCATCAACTTCAACGATGAGCTTGCCGTCCAAAGTCACGAAGTCGACGATGTACCGATCAATCGGATGCTGTCGGCGAAACTTCCAGCGGGCGAGCTGCCTGTTGCGCAGCGCTTGCCAAAGCTTTGCTTCGGCACTCGTCTGCGACTCGCGGAGCCTTCGCGCTCTGGACTTGAACCTCTCCATCCCCCTCACCCGGCTGCCTCGCAGCCGACCTCTCCCCGGAGGGGAGAGGTATAGCACAGCGGCGGCCGGATCATGACCACGCGTATCGACACCCGTTTTGCCGAGCTTGCGAAGCAGGGCCGCTCGGCCTTCGTGACCTTCCTGATGGCCGGCGATCCCGATCCGGCGACCTCGCTCGAGATCATCAAGGCGCTGCCGAAGTCCGGCGCGGACGTGATCGAGATCGGCATGCCCTTCACCGATCCGATGGCCGACGGCCCGTCGATCCAGGCTGCGGGCCTGCGCGCGCTCAAGGCCGGCATGACGCTGAAGAAGACGCTCGAGCTGGTGCGCGGCTTCCGCAGGGACGACAACGCGACGCCGATCGTGCTGATGGGTTACTACAATCCGATCTACATCTATGGCGTCGACAAGTTTCTGGTCGACGCCAAGAGCGCGGGCGTCGATGGTCTCATCATCGTCGACCTGCCGCCGGAGGAAGACGACGAGCTCTGCCTGCCCGCGATGAAGGCCGGTCTCAATTTCATCCGCCTGGCGACCCCGACGACCGACGACAAGCGTCTGCCGGCCGTGCTCGCCAACACTTCGGGCTTCGTCTACTACGTCTCCATCACCGGCATCACCGGTGCGGCGGCGGCGGACTCCGCGGCCGTGAGCGGGGCAGTTGCCCGCATCAAGCGGCACACCAAGCTGCCGGTCTGCGTCGGCTTCGGTATCCGCACGCCGGAGACGGCGCGCGCCATTGCCTCGCATGCCAATGGTGCGGTCGTCGGTACCGCATTGGTCGATGCGCTCAAGAGCAGCCTCGATGCCGAAGGGCGGGCGACCGCCAAAACCGTCAACGCCGTGGCAGAGCTCACGGCGGCCCTGGCCCAGGGCGTCAAGGGCGCGTCTCAGGCGGCGGAATAGGCCATGGTTCCGCTCTTGAGGGTCGCGCCCGGCGGCTTGCCGGACGGGCGCCCGGCGGCCATATATCCTTCAGGCGATCCGCGAAGCGGGTTCGCACATCGGAGCAAACCATGAACTGGCTTACCAATGTGGTCCGGCCGAAGATCCGCAACATGCTGCGGCGGGAGACGCCGGAGAATCTGTGGATCAAATGTCCGGATTCCGGGCAGCTCGTGTTCTACAAGGACGTCGAGGCCAACCAGTTCGTCATTCCCGGCTCGAACTACCACATGCGCATGGGCGCGGTGGCGCGCCTGAAGTCGATCTTCGACAACGAGACCTGGTTCGACGTCGCGCTGCCCGAGGTCACACCCGACCCGCTCAAGTTCCGCGACGAGAAGAAATATGTCGACCGCATCAAGGATGCGCGGGCGCGGACCAATCTGAACGACGCGATCAAGGTCGGCTACGGCAAGCTCGAAGGCTCCGCCGTCGTCGTCGCCGTGCAGGATTTCGACTTCATGGGCGGCTCGCTCGGCATGGCCGCGGGCGAGGCCATCGTGCGCGGGATGGAACTCGCGGTCGAGAAGAAGTCGCCGTTCATCGTGTTCGCCGCCTCGGGCGGCGCGCGCATGCAGGAGGGTATCCTGTCGCTGATGCAGATGCCGCGCACCACGGTCGCGGTGCAGATGCTGCGCGAGGCAAAACTGCCCTATATCGTCGTGCTGACCAATCCGACCACCGGTGGCGTCACCGCGTCCTATGCGATGCTGGGCGACGTGCAGATCGCCGAGCCCGGTGCGCTGATCGGCTTCGCCGGCGCGCGCGTGATCGAGCAGACCATCCGCGAGAAGCTGCCGGAAGGTTTCCAGCGCGCCGAGTACCTCAAGGAGCACGGCATGGTCGACATGGTCGTGCACCGCCACGAATTGCGCCCGACGCTGGCGCGGCTCTGCCGACTGCTGACCAAGGCGCCGGCGCTGGAAGGCGCATCGAAATCAGTGCAGCCGGTGGCGAGCCCGGCGCAGATCGTATCGGCCGCCGAGACGGCGCCGGCTGCGCCCCACGCGTGAACGCCTCCTCTGACAGTGCAAAGACACCGCTCGGCGAATTGATCGGGCGGCTGTCGTCCCTGCATCAGAAGCGCATCGATCTCGGGCTCGAGCGGATGCACCGCCTGCTCGAACGGCTCGGTCACCCCGAAAGCAAGCTGCCGCCGGTGATCCACATCGCCGGCACCAACGGCAAGGGTTCGACGCTGGCTTATCTGCGCGCGACGCTGGAAGCTGCGGGCTTGCGGGTCCACGCCTATACCTCGCCCTATCTCGTCCGCATCAACGAATGCTTCCGGCTCGGCCGCGTGGGCGGCGGCGTGCTCATCGGTGACGACGAGTTGCGCGCCGCGCTGGAAGAGGTCGAGCGCGTCAATGCCGGCGAGGCCGCGACCGTGTTCGAGTTGAAGACGGCTGCCGCGTTTCACCTGTTCGCGCAGAACCCGGCCGACGTGGTGCTGCTCGAGGTCGGCCTCGGCGGCCGGCTCGATTCGACCAACGTGGTCGATGTGCCGGCGGCCTGCGTCATCACGCCCGTCAGCATGGACCACACGGATTTCCTCGGCGATACGCTGACGTCGATTGCCGGCGAGAAGGCCGCGATCATCAAGCGCGGCGTGCCCGTGATTTGCGCCGAGCAAATGCCGGAGGCGATGGCCGTGATCGAAGCGCAGGCCAAACGCATGCGTGCGCCGCTGCTTGCCGCCAACGAGAGCTGGCACGTCAATGTCGAACGCGGGCGTCTGGTCTATTCCGACGATCGCGGCCTGATGGATCTCCCGGCGCCGCGTCTGTTCGGCCGTCACCAATTCGCCAATGCCGGGCTCGCGATCGCGACGCTGCGGGCGCTTCCGGCCATCAAGGTCAACCACGCCGCGTTCGAAGCCGGCATCATCGGTGCCGAATGGCCGGCGCGGATGCAGCGCCTCACCTCGGGCGAATTGCTGTCCTGGGGTCCGCAGGGCTCCGAGATCTGGCTCGACGGCGGCCACAATGCGGAGGGCGGGCGTGTCACTGCGGCGGCGCTCGGCGATCTCGAGGAGCGGGTGTCGCGGCCGCTGGTGGTGATCGCGGGCATGATGGCCAACAAGGACGCGCAGGGATTTCTCGCCAATTTCGCCGGCCTCACCCGTCATATCATCGCGGTGCCGATTCCCGACACCGAGAACGCAATGCCGGTCGATCGCCTCGCGGATGCCGCGCGCAGCCTCGGCATGCGCGTCGAGACCGTTTCCGGCGTCGAAGCCGCGCTGCGCGCCTTGGCGAAGCTCGCCTACGACGTGCCGCCGCGCATCCTGATATCAGGCTCGCTGTATCTCGCCGGCCATGTGCTGGCGATCAACGGCACGCCTCCTGCATGACGGTCTCGTGTCCCGGACGCGGCGCGGCATGAAACGACGCGGCGCAGAGCCGGGACCCAGGATGCTGCGATATGGGCCCCGGCTCTGCAGCGCATCACTGCGTGCTGCGCTGCGTCCGGGGCATGAGAGTTGGGACAACAACAATGCGTTTTGCCGCGATCGCCGATATCCACGGAAACTATCTTGCACTGGAGGCCGTGCTTGCCGACATCCGCGCGCACGGTATCGCCGACATCGTCAATCTCGGCGACATGCTGAGCGGCCCGCTCGATGCGCGCCGCACGATCGAGATCCTGATGCAGCTCGATGCCGTGCATGTGCTCGGCAATCACGACCGCTATCTGCTCGATCGTCCGCCGGAGAAGATGGGCTCGTGGGATCGGCCCGCCCACGCACAGCTCGATGCCGCGCAGCTCGACTGGCTGCGCGGGCATCCGATAACGCGTGTCTTCCGTGAGCAGGTGTTTCTTTGCCACGCGACGCCCGGCAACGATGAAGTCTATTGGCTCGACACCGTGCATCCCGACGGCACGGTCGCGTTGTCGCCGCTCGATCGCATCGAGCAATTTGCGCTTGGAATCACGCAGCCGCTGATCCTCTGCGCCCACACCCATCTCGCCCGTGCCGTGGGCTTGCGCGACGGCCGGCTGATCGTCAATCCCGGCAGCGTCGGCAGCCCTGGTTATCGCGACAAGCATCCATTCCCGCATGTCGTCGAGGCCGGCAGCCCGCACGCGCGATATGCGATCCTCGAACTCGCTGATGGCGGTTGGCAGGTGACGTTCCGTCACGTCGCATACGATCACGAGGCCATGGCGGCGCTTGCACGCCGCAATCGTCAGCCCGAACTGGCGAATGCGCTGGCGACGGGGTGGATCAAGTAAAACCTCGTGTCCCGGACGCGGTGCGGCGCGAAGCGCTGCTCCGCAGAGCCGGGACCCAGAATATAGCGACATGGGCCCCGGCTCTGCAGCGCTCCGCGCTGCGTCCGGGGCACGAGCGCGGATCACTTCAACAGCTTCATCGGATCCGCCACCTTCTGCTTCAACTGTTCGAAGCGGCATTGCCGCGGCGCCTTGTCCGGGCGCCAGCGCAGGATCGAGGTGCCATGGCGAAAACGCTCGCCGCTGAAATGGTCGTAACAGACTTCGATGACGAGCTTCGGCTTCAGTGGACACCATTTCGCCGAGCGTTCGGTCGACCAGCGGCTCGGCCCGCCCGGCGCGTTCCCGGTGAAGCCGGGCTCGCCGATCAGCGCCTCCAGCCGGTCGGTCAGGTCGGGCTTCTCCTCCGCCTTGATGGCCGAGGTGAAGCCCACATGGTGCAGCAGGCCGTCATCGTCGTAGAGCCCGAGCAGCAGCGAGCCGACCACCTTGCGGCCGGCGATCTCGTTGGTGGCGTAGCGGAAGCCGCCGACCACGCAATCGGCGCTGCGGAATTTCTTGATCTTCTGCATGCCGTCGCGATTGCCCGCCTGATAAGGCAGGTCGACGCGCTTGGCGATGACGCCATCCGAGCCGCCGCCGGATTGCGCGAGCCATTTCCCGGCCGTGGCGTAACTCGTCGTCGCAGGCGAAAGCCGGAAGATGCTGCCCTTGAGATGGGACTTCGCAAAAGCTTCCAGTGCCGGCCGTCGCTCGCGAAGCGGCGCCTTGGCAAGCTGCTTGTCCCCGGCCGTCGCGAGCAGATCGAAAACGAGGTAGAGCGCGGGCGTCTCCTGGGTGAGCTTCTTCACCCGGCTTGCGGCAGGATGAATTCGTTGCAGCAGCGTGTCGAACGAAAAGCCCTTGCCTTGCGGCACCACGATCTCACCGTCGAGCGTGAAGCGATCCGCCTTCAGCTTCAGCGCGGCGGTGACGATCTCGGGGAAATAGCGCGCAAGGTCCTCGCCGGATTTCGAGCGCAAATCGACGCTGCCGCCCTCGCGCGACAGCAGGCAGCGGAAGCCGTCCCACTTGGGTTCATATTGCCATTCCTTGCCGCGCGGGATCTCGTCGACCGAACGCGCCTCCATCGCGACGAGAGAGCTCGATCTTCGGGCGCGCTTCGCAGATGGGGCTGGCAAGGGCGGGACTCGTCATACGCTGAACACGTCCCATCAACGCAAACGGCCGGCTTTCGCCGGCCGCTTCCGAAAATAATCTTCGAGGCGGATCAGACCGCGGAGGTGATCCACTGCTGCAGCTTCGCCTTGGGCGCCGCGCCGACCTGGCGGGAGGCCATCTCGCCGCCCTTGAAGATCATCAGGGTCGGGATCGACATCACGCCATATTTGGAGGCGGTCTTCGGGCTCTCGTCGACGTTGAGCTTCACGATCTTGACCTTGTCGCCCATCGCGCCGGCGATCTCGTCGAGGGCGGGCGCGATCATGCGGCAGGGGCCGCACCATTCGGCCCAGAAATCGACGACCACGGGGCCGTTCGCCTTGAGCACTTCGGTTTCGAAATCGGCGTCGGAAACCTTGCTAACGGCCATTGGGAGTACCTCACTCGGTTGAAAGAGAATCGGCGCGACCTGGAATCGCGCCTGGGATCATGCGGTCAACCTATGAACGGCTCCTTGCCGGGTCAAGGACGCTCACACCGAGATGAAGGGATGCCAGCGCCGCGTCCAGCGCGGGGGCCGAAATCTCCATGTATTCAAGGGCCTCCGTCCAGAGCAGGACGGCCCTGACGGGCGTTCGGGGATAAAGCCGCGACAGCACCGCCCGGTACAGCGCAAGCTGGCGGACATAGGCCGCCGGCGCCTCTGCGGCGCTTCTGGGGGCCGCCTGGTTGGTCTTGAAATCGACGATCAGGACCTCCTCGGGACGAACGACCAGCCGGTCGATCTGCCCCGACACCAGCGCCGGAGTGCGGCCCGGTCGCTCCAGCCTGCCGGCGATGGCAACCTCCGCCCGGCTTCCGGCGGCAAAGACCGGCGCGAAACGCGGTTCAGTGATCAAGGTGAGCACCTTGTCGACCAGCGCAATGCGGTCGGCCTCCGGCCAGTCCGCGGCATTGCGCACCATGAAGCCGAGCGCCGCCTCGCGACGGCGCTCAATGGCGATGTCGGGCAGGGACTGCAGCAGACGGTGCACCAGCGTGCCGCGTTGCAGCGCCAGAGCGCGCGACTGGATTGATTCGCCGGTCCGCACGCTGCGGCCCTCCTCGGCAGACTGGCCCGAGGGGCGCACGGGATCGTTGTCGATGGGCTCGCACGGTGCCGGCGTCCGCAGCCAGTCCGGCAGCACGACCGATTGGTCCCGGGGCGCCGCCGGCGTGCCCAGCGCAGCGACGTCCTCCGGCCGGGCGAACCGGGTCACCTTGCCGAGCGGCGTCTCGATGATCTGCTTGTCCAGGCCTGAGCCGGCGAGACCGGTGTCGACCAGATCGTACCAGCTCAGCTTGCGGACCGTCCGCATGTTGCCGGGCATGCAGCCGCCGACGATCAGCCGGTCGGCCGCGCGCGTCATCGCGACGTAGAGCAGGCGGCGATACTCGTCCTCGGTCTCCTCGAGCATCGCCTTGCGCGCCTCGGCAACCGGCCCGGGATCATCCGCCTTGCGGCCGGCCCAGACCACCACCTCGCCGCCATTGCCGCGCGGCACGTGAATCAGCCGAACCCGCTGCGAGTCCGCAGGCGACGATGTCGTGTCGACCATGAACACGACGGACGCCTCGAGCCCCTTGGCGCCGTGCACGGTCATCACCCGCACCTCGTCGCGCGAGATCTCCATGTCGCGCTTCACCTCGGTGTCGGCTGAACGCAGCCAGGCCATGAAGCCCTGCAGCGAGGCCGGCGCCTTGCGCTCATAGTTCAGCGCCAGCTCCAGGAATTCGTCGAGCGCGTCGTTGGCCTCGTGGCCGAGCCGGCGCAGGATGCGCGCACGCCCGTCGTCGCCGCCCAGCAGCCAGGCATAGAACGCGAACGGCGTCTCCTCGCGCGCACGAATCTCGCAGGCCTCCAGGCGCCGCAATGCCGTGGCGAACTTTTCGCTTCCGGCCGCATGCTCGCCGAGCGCGCGGCGCAGCGATCCCTTGCGGTCATGGGCCAGCTGAAACAGGTCGTCGTCATCGAGCCCGAACAGCGGGCTCTTCAGCGCCACCGCGAGCGCGAGATCGTCCTGCGGCAGCAGCAGCGCGTCGGCGAGGTTCATCAAATCGATGATGGCGATGTGCTCGGTGAGCTTGAGGCGGTCGGCGCCGGCGACCGGGATGTTGGCGTGCTTCAATGCCTGGATTACGGCGTCGAAGGCGTTGCCGCGCCGCCGCACCAGGATCAGCATGTCGCCATAGCGTAGCGGGCGGCGCTCGCCCTCGTGCCCCGTCAGCGTGCCGCTCTCGACCAGCCGCTTGATCTCGGCCTGGATGCGGCGGGCGAGCTTGACCTCGGGACTGGTGACGGCGACGCCGTCAAACGGGGCGCGCCAGCCCTCGATGTCCTGCCTGTCGTCGGCTTCCGCCAGGTCCCACAGCTCGATCACACTCGGCCCGGCATCGGCAAGCGCATTGTGCAGGGGATGACCGATCTCGACCGAATGGATGCTCTTGTAGATCGCGGGATCGCGGAAGACGTGGTCGACCGAGTGCAGGATCGTCGCGCCCGAGCGGAACGAATAGGTGAAGGCGACCGGATCGAATTTCAGCCCGGCCGCGGTGAACTTGCGATGCAGCTCGCGTCGGCGCGCATCGAACTCGTGGGGCGCCGCGCCCTGGAACGAGAAGATCGACTGCTTCTCGTCGCCGACCGCGAAGATGGTGCGGTTCAGCCCCTCGCGCGCGCCTTCGCCGGCGGTGAATTCGGAGATGATGTGCGCGACGATGTCCCACTGCCGGGGGCTCGTGTCCTGCGCCTCGTCGATCAGCACGTGGTCGACGCCGCGGTCGAGCTTGTAGTGCACCCAGCCCGAGGCGACGCGATCCAGCATCGCCAGCGTCTTGTCGATCAGGTCGTCATAGTCGAGCAGCCCGCGCTCCTGCTTCTCGCGGCGGTAATTCCCGGCAGCGGCGGTCGCGATGTGCAGCAGGGCGGCGGTGCGGTCACGAACCGTCACGGCGCGACGCTTTTCGATCAGCCCTGCAAGACGCTGCGCCTCGGCCTCGAACAGGCGGGCAACGGATGGATTGTGATCGCAAAATTTCTTGGTCAGCACCGCCTTGCGCGGCAGCTTCTCGTCGGTGAGGAAGACGGACAGATAAGCATCGACCTGGTCGCTGCCGGAGAACGCCTTTGCCGCGCGGAGGCGCCCCGCCTGGTCATTGTCCGACTTGCTGCCGTCTTCCAGCGCGAAGGCGATGTCGTCCCAGCGCGATCGCGGCAGGAACGGACCATCCAGAATCTCCGTCTCGATGTCCTCGATGCGGTCACTCGCGTCAACGCCGAGCACCCCAGCCATCTGCGCCGCTGCGGCTTCCGCGTTGCCGGCCTCGTCGGTCCAGGCCATGAAGTGATCGCGGCTGAGGCACGCCTCGCGCACGACTTCCTTGAAGGTGACATCGGCGGCGCTCGCCATCGCGGTCAGGAGCGCGCGTCCGGTCACGCTCTCGGGGGCGCGCGCTGCCTCCAGCAGCACCTTCAGATTGGCGCGCTCCATCATGTCGGTCTGGTCGCGCTCGTCGATCACGGCAAAGCGCGCCGGCACGTTGGCCTCGAACGGGAACTGCTGGAGCAGGCGCGTGCACAGCGCATGGATGGTCTGCACCTTCAGCCCGCCCGGGGTCTCCAGCGCGCAGGCGAATAGCTTCCGTGCCTCGCGCCGCAGCTTTGCGCTCGGATGCGGGATGCCGACGGCGCGGATGGCGGCATCGAGCCCGGCATCATCCAGCGTCACCCAATGCCCGAGCGTGGTGAACACGCGCTCGGCCATGTTGGCCGCGGCGGCCTTGGTGAAGGTGATGCAGAGGATCTTTTCCGGCGGCACGCCCGACAGCAACAGGCGGATCACGCGCTGCACCAGCACATGGGTCTTGCCCGAGCCGGCATTGGCCGACACGAAGGCCGATGCAGTCGGATCGGATGCACGCGCCTGCCGCGCGCGCACCTCGTCGGGGATGGGACGCGGCGCCTTCACCATTCCTCGATCCCCAATCCTCCGGCGGCGGACCATTCCTTGATCCGGGCGAGGTCGTCATAGGTGCCGTAGCGGTTCGCCCACATCGGCAGATTCAGCGAGGTATAGGCCTGGCTCTCGTCCTCGAAGGCACGGATCAGCGCTTCCAGCTTGGCTCGCGCCTCGGCTGCCGCGGTGTCGGGCGGCTGCGGCTCGTCGCCTTGCTTGAACTTGAGCTCGAGGATGCGCTCCTCGCCCGGCGGATTGTTGCCGCTGAGTCGGACATAGACGAGCTGGCTCACGGAGGAGCCGGCGTCGATGTCCGGGAAGCCACCCTCGCGCAGAATCGCGGCTTCCAGCGTGAGCTGCGGTGACAGGCCCATGCGGACCTGCTTGCCGGTCGGCGGCTGCCCGGTCTTGTAGTCGAGAATGGCGTAGCTGCCGCCCTGGCGACGCTCGATGCGGTCCGCGCGCGCGGAAAGATAGAAAATGCGTGCGTTGTCGAGCGGGATCGTGATCTCGCCCCGGGTCTCGGCCGTGATTGCCTCGATTGCGTCGCGCCGCGCCGTCTCCCATTCGCCGAACCAGCGCGCGATGCGCTGGAAGCGTGGCCACCACAGCGCCCGTGCCTCGGGGCGCTCCATCAGCGGCGCAAAATGCTTCTCGCCGATCGCACGCAGCACGCGCGCGGGATCGTCGGGCAGATGTGCGGCATAGGCCTCGGTGAACTCGCCGAGCGCATCGTGAATCGCCGAGCCGCGGTCGGCAGCCGAGAGCGGCATGTCGACCGGATCGAGCGCATCGAGCCGCAGGATGCGTTTGGCGTAAATCGTGTAGGGATCGCGCAGCCAGTCTTCGATTTCGGTGACGGACATCTTGAGCGGCCGCATCGCGCGCGGCGGCCGCGGCTCCGGCTGCTTGACCGGTCTGACCTCGTCGGGCTGGTCCAGTGCGGCCGCGAACTGCACATATTTCTCGCCGGCACGGACAGCCGCGTTCCAGAGATCATCGCCCGCGACCGCCTCCAGCCGATGCAGAAAGCGCGAGGCGACCGCCGGCGCGCCGCCCGCCTTGGCGGAATGGGTGAGGATCACCTCGTCGCCGCCGAGCAGCTGCGCGAAGTCATGGGCGGAGAGGCCGATGCGGCGCTCCGGAAGGTCGAGCCCGAGCTCATGCCGCATCGGCCGGCTGAGCCAGGGATCGATGCGCGGCGCCGGCGGCCAGACACCTTCGATCAGGCCGCCCACGATGATGCGGTCGGCCTGCATCAGCCGCGATTCCAGCGGGCCGTAGATCTGCAAGCGGGCGCCGGGTCTGTCGCGCCGCCGCACCGCGCGATCGCCGAACGCCGTCTGGAAGACGTCGGGATAGTCGGGCAGCGGCACCATCAGCCCGCTGGCCGTGCCGCTGCGCAGGAGATCGTCAAAGGCGCTGGCAAGCGCGAGACCATCGCGATCCTCGAAGGCGAGCGGGATGCCCTGCTCGTCGCGCGACAGCTCGATCAGGATCTCGCGATGCCGATGCGCGAACTCGGCGAAGTCATATGGTCTCGCGGGCGGCAGGCTCTCGATTGGCGCCAATGCCTTTTGCAGGACATCGATCAGCGCCTGGATGCGATCGAGATCCTCCGCCTTGAGACGCGCCCGCGGCTCGGCGCGGTGCAGCGCGGAGACCTCGCGGCGCCAGAGCTTTGCGAGTTCCTCGCGGAAACGGTTGAATTCGCGCAACAGGCCTGAGGTGGCCGCCGGCGGGCGCGTGCCGCGCAGGACTGCGAGCTCGAGGCCTTCGATTGCCATCTTCCACGCGCCGGGCGCGCGGCCGAGCCGGCATAACGGATGCTTCAGCATCGCCAGCAATGTCGCCGGCTCAAGCCCCCTTGTCGCCGCCTCTGCCGCGAGACGCGCGAAAGTGCCGGCGGATGTTTCCATCAGCACATCGCCGCCCGAATCGTCGAAGGCGAGGTCCCATCGGGTCAGCGCCGCCATCACCCGCCGCGCCAGCGCGCGGTCGGGCGTCGCCAGCGCCGCCGATTTGTCGAGATGCCGCGCCTCGCGCATCGCAATGGCGATCGCGAGCGCTTCCATTTCAGGGTTGGGGGCCTCGACGACAGCGAGGTTCTTCATGCCGCCGGCGATCTTCGCGGCGACGTCAGGCTGCTTCAGGCGGTCATGCCAGACTTCCGTCCTGGCGGACGGCCGCATCGATTCGGACGCGAGCAGATCGCGGCCGTCTTGCGCCGGGGGCTGAAGCAATTCGACATCGCCACGCTTGATACCGAAACGCTGCAGCAGCGCGTGCATGGCATATTGCGGATGGTTCGAGGCCGGATGCTCCACGAACTTGCCGAGCGCATCGCGCACGCCGCCGATGGTGCGCCATGCGTCATCGTCGAGATCCGTGTCGAGGCCGGGCAGCACCACCGCGCCATGCGGCAGCGACGCGACTGCGTGCAAGAACTTCGCGGTGGCCGGCATCGAGCCGGTAGACCCCGCCGCAATCACCGGCCCGCCCGGATGCGCGGTCAGCCGTTTGGCTTCCGCCGCGATCAGGAGATCGCGCCGCGCGGCCGGCTCGATCCGATTGATCTCCGCGAGATGATTGGGCCAGGCGATGCGCGCGATGCGCAGGAATTCGAGCGAGTGCTGCCAGTACCGATCGAGCTGGTCCGGTACCAGTCCATCGAGCGCGCTCCAATCGACTCCGCGCGTGACCATGTCGTCGATCAGGCGCGCGAGATCGGATGCAAGCGCCAGCGTCGAGGCTGGCCCGCCGACCACCAGTGGCGACAGCACCGGGCCCCTGGCCCAGGCGGCGACGAGCTGCGCCAGCGTCAGCCGCCGTTCGAGCTCGCCCAGCCGCGGCGGAATGTCGAGCGGCGCTGCACCGGAAAACTGTTCACTCTCGCCGGCGAAGGCGAGCTCGTCCTCGTCGATGTCGCCGAGCGCGACGATGCGCGGCAGCACGACCGCGTCCGCTTTCATCTCATCGAGGAAGATCTCACGCACGACGCGCATCGCACGCCTGGTCGGCAGGTACAGCGTGGCGTCGGCCAGCCGCGCCGGTTCCTTGCGGGCCTCGAACCCCTCGACCAGCCGGCCGTCGAGCAGGGCCATGACGACCGTGCGCAGAAACGGAACTGAGATGGGAACGCTGAAAACGCGCATGAGCCGCCTGATTCGAGAATCAGGGCAATATAGGGAGGCGGGGTCAAATGGTCATGCGCTGCGGCGGGGTCTTCCCCGCTGTTCGCTGGTCATCGCAGGTCTCGTGCCCCGGACGCAGCGCAGCGCTACTTCAGCGCTGCGCTGCAGAGCCGGGGCCCACCTCGCCGCGCTTTGCCGTGTGGCTTTCTGGGTCCCGGCTCTGCGGAGCGGCACTTCGCGCCGCGCCGCGTCCGGGACACGAGAGCAGGCCCCTACGCCACGCTCTCCAGAAACGCCTCTTCCGCGGCGTGAACGGCATCAGGCGTGCCGACATGCATCCAGACACCGTCAAGCCGCAGGCCGAACAGCCGCTCCTGCTCGTTGGCGCGATCGAACATCCTGGTCAAAGAGAACTCGCCCTTCGGGGCGTCGGCGAAGATCGACGGCGACATGACCGCCGCGCCGGCATAGACGAACGGAACGACTTCTTTTTCCTTGCGCTTGCGCAGGGCACCGTCGGGCAGCATGCCGTAATCGCCGCGGCCGCCATAGCCGATGCTGGTTGCGGTCGGCGCCATCAGCAGCAGGATATCCATCCGCGCCGGGTCGAAATTTTCAGCGAGCCGCGTCAGGTTCGAGCGCACGCCATCGATCCACAGCGTGTCGGAATTGACGTGGAAGAACGGCGCGTCGCCGAGCAGCGGCAGCGCCTTGACCACGCCGCCGCCGGTGCCGAGCACCTGGTCGCGCTCGTCGGAGATGGTCACGCGCGGATGCCGGCGCGAAGCGACGTGATTGATGATCTGGTCGGGCAGGTAATGCACGTTGACCACCGCCTCGGTCACGCCGGCCTGGCCGAGCTTGTCGAGCACGTGGTCGAGCAGCGGCTGGCCCGCCACCGGCACCATCGGCTTCGGCATCGTGTCCGTCAACGGACGCATGCGCAGGCCAAATCCTGCGGCGAGCACCATGGCTTTGGTCGGTTTGACGGGCATCCTTCGCTTTCTCAGACCTTTCGCGTTCGCAGCAATCGTACCACGAGGCTCGATCAGCCGCATTGCATCTCGACCGCCTTAACCACCCGCCGTGACGGTTGTACGACGGGTGTTGCCGTCACGCCCCAATGGTCGCGGAACGCGCCTTTTTCTTTCTTTCACCGATCTTGAGGAAATTGACGCCGATCTGGTCGCCATTGACCCAGGCAAGCTCACAGCGCCGGTACGCCAGCCCGGTGGACGACAGCAGGAGAAAGAATTCCTTCAGATGGAGCCCTTCCACCGAGCCGTCGATGGTCAGCTTGGCGCCGCTCTCGGAGACGTCCTCCATGGTGCAGTCGCGCCGCCAGGTGCCGTCGATTCCCATGATCTGGGCCGGAATCCCGCGTTCGAAAACCACCCGGCCGTTGCCGCGCTGGTCCGTCTGTACCGCCATCTGTCCCGCTCCAGCCCCGTAATCATCCGGCTGCCTCGCCGCCAGAATACCGACGTCTTGGCTAACGGCCGGTAAATCGCGCCGCAAATCAGGCTTGAGACGCCCCTTGAGACTCCCCTTGGGACGGTTCTTGGGGCGGCGGGACGTTGGCGAGATACCAGTTGCGCAAGGCGCCGAGCGCGGGATGCGCCAGCGAGCGCTGGAGGTAGGTCCAGATCCGCGGCTGGTGACGCAGATAATGCGGCTTGCCGTCGCGGCGGTTGAGCCGGGCGAAGGTGCCGAGCAGGCGCGTGTTCCGCTGCGCCGACATGATGGCGTAGAGCTCGGCAAAGCCGGCCGCATCGAAGCTGGTGTCCTGCGCGCGCCGCGCCTTGATGTAGCGCGACAGCAGCGTCAGCTCGATGTTCTCGGGCACGTCGATGCGGGCGTCCTGGAGCAGCGACACCACGTCGTAGGATTGCGGCCCCAGCACGGTGTCCTGGAAATCGATCACGCCCACCCGCTCGATGCCGCTGCGCTCCCCGAGCCAGATCAAATTGGGTGAGTGATAGTCGCGGATGATCCATGTCTTCGGCGCCGCCAGCGGCGTCCTGAGCAGTTCGCGCCACATCGCAAAGAATTCCGCGCGCTTGTCGTCGCTCAACGGCGCGTTGCGATCGGGCAGGTACCATTCCGGCATCAATCCGATCTCGATCAGCATCGCCTCAACGTCGAAGACGGGAATCTCGTAGGTCTTCCCGTCCAGCGGCAGCGTCTCCGGCAGCGCCTTGCCATGCAGCAACGCCAGCAGGTCGGTCGCGGCTTCGTAGCGCTCGCCGATCGGGCGTGGCGGATCGCCTTCGATCACACCTTCGCTGCCAAAGTCCTCGGTAATCAGGAAGCCATGATCGAGGTTGGAATGATGAATCGCGGGCGCGGAGATTCCCTGCGCGCGCAGGCCTTCGGCGATCGCGACGAAGGGTTTGACGTTTTCCGCGAGATGCACCGCGGCGCTGTAGGACTTTCCGTTGTAGAGGGCCGCGCCGTCGGGCCGCTGCGGAAAGTTCATGAGGATGACGATGCTGTCGTCGCGCAGCAGCCGCGCATAGGAGCGCGTCGAGGCATCGCCGGCCATGCGCTTGCGCGTCGCATCCATGTAACCGGATGCGTCGAGGAATTCGCGCAGCGCCTTCAGCCGCGCGACTTGCGCGGCGCCCTTGCCATGGCCGGTGATGTCGGCGGCGCGTGCGCTCGATCCGAGCGCCGGCCGGTGCGTCAACGCGATGTCGATGCGGTCCTCAGGCATCGCCGATGGTGCGCGCTCGGGCCATTCGATCAGGACGAGGGTGGCATCCGGGAGCGGCGACAGGCCGATCTCCTCGAGCTCGCTCTCGTCCTCGACGCGGTAGAGATCGGCATGCATCACCGGGAAGGGCGGCAGCTCGTAGCCCTGCACCAGCGTGAAGGTCGGGCTCGGCACCTCCAGCGTCTCGTCGCCGGCGAGGTAGCGGATCAGGCTGCGTGCTGCCGCAGTCTTGCCGGCACCGAGATCGCCGGTGAGGGTGATGACGTCACCGGGGCCGACCAGCAGCGCGAGGTCGGCCATCAATTGCGCAGTGGCCGTCTCGTTGTGGAGCGCGACGGAGAATGTGGTCGGTTCCGTCATTCGGCGGCGTCGCGATGCGCCGCCTGGTCGGTCGGGAAATCGCAGATCACGACCGTGCCTCGGCCGACAATCGAATCCACCCGCACCTTGCCGCCATGCAGCTCGACGAAGGAGCGCACCAGCGACAGGCCGAGCCCGGCGCCGCGGTGACGCGAGCCCTGCGAGCGGCTTTCGAACCAGTTGAACACCTTGTCCTTCATGTCGGCAGGTATTCCAGGTCCCGAATCTGTCACGGTGAAGACCACGCTGCGTTCGGTGCGGCGCGCGCTGATGCCGACGGTGGAATCCTGTGGAGAAAACCCGACGGCGTTGGCGAGGAGGTTATAGAGCACCTGCACCACGCGCTTCTCGTCGCCGACGAAGCTGCCGACGTCGGGCGCGATCTCGACCTTGAGGCGGATGCGGTCGGTGGCGAGCCGGTCCTGGATGCCCTCCGCGGCGAGCTCGATGGCCTTGCTGACGTCGACTTGCCCGAGTTCCAGCTTCATCGCGCCGGCGTCGATGGTGGCGAGATCCAGGATGTTGTTGGTGAGCGCGAGCAGCGCATTGGTCGATTTGGTGACGTAGTCGAGATATTCGGCCTGCTTCGGCGTCAGCGGCCCGGTCGAGGGATCGCTGAGGAAATGCGCAAAGCCGATGATGGTGGTGAGCGGCGAGCGCAGCTCGTAGGAGACGTGGTGGACGAAATCCACCTTCATCTGGTCGGCGGCCTCCAGCGCCTCGTTGCGCTCGCGCAGTGCGCGCTCGACGTTCTCGGTGTCGGTGATGTCCTGGAACGTCAGCATGGTGGCGCCGTCGGGCAGCGGCCGGATCATGCCGTCGAGCACGCTGCCGTCCTTGCGCTCCAGCTTCAGCGGCACGTCGGCGCGGTTTTCGATCGAGGTGATGGCCTCGCGGATCTGGCGCCAGACGACGGGATCGTCGTAGAGCTGATGGCACCAGCCTTCCACCGTCTGGATGTGCGGCTCGTCGCGCATGGCATCGCTGGAGAGCTTCCACATCCGGACGAAGGCCGGATTGAACAGCTGCGCCTTGCCGTTGCTGCCGAACACCGCCACGCCCTCGGCGAGGCTGTCCAGCGTCTCGCGCTGAACGCGGATCAGGCCGTCGAAGCGGCGGGCGAGGTCGAGGCTTTCGGTGACGTCGTCGAACAGGTAAGTGACGCCGCCCTCGGGGTTCGGCGTGGTGACGACCGAGAGCGCGCGGCCGTCGGGCAGGAACCAGGTGTCCTTGGCGGTCTCGACCGCGCGATAGGCTTCGTGCAGCTTGGCCTTCCAGGCGCGGAAATCCGGCTGCTCCGGCAGCTTGCGCGCGGCGCGGAGCTGGTCGAGCACGCTGGAATCGTCAGGGTTGGCGTCGAGGAAGGTGCGGTCGAGGTCCCACAGCCGCCGATAGGAATCGTTGTAGAAGGCGAGGCGGCGCTGGCCGTCGAACACGGCGACGCCGGAGGAGAGCTGGTCGAGCGTGCGGCGGTGCGCCTCTGCCATTCGCACCAGCGCGGACCTCAGCGCATCCGCCTCGCTGGCATCGATTGCGACGCCGACGCTGCCGCCGCTCACGTTGATGGCGCGCACGTCGTAGATGCGGCGCTCGCCGCCGATCACGATCGGCAGCCGCGAGCTGAAATTGGCCGCGTCCTTCAGGCCCCGTTCCATCGCGGTGCGGTTGGCACTGTCGAGCAGCTCGAGCCTGCGCTCCTGGGCATCGGTGACGCTGTTCGCTTCGGTGGCGCGCACATAGGCCGGATTGGCGTAGGTAAGCGCGCCGTTCTCACCCTTGGCCCAGATTGGCCAGGGCGCGGCGGCGGCAAGGCCGCGCAGCATCTCGGTCTCGTCGGAGAGCGCCTTGTAGCGCAGATGGGTCTCGGCCAGATCGCGGCGCAGTCCTGAGAGCTCGCGAATCCGGACAATGGCCTGGCCGCCGATGGCGCGGCCGATCGCTTCCAGCGTATGGCCGTGCGCGGTGGTCAAGGTCAGCTGGAACCCGTCGCCGCGATCGCGCAGCGCGTCGACGGCATGGTCCATCTGGAGCGCGGGTTCCGGGGGCAGCCAGGTTCCGAACGCCAGCACGCGCTGCGGGGAGGAGTCGCGCGGCAGCACCAAGGAGATGTCGCCGGAGATCTGAACGCGGTTATCGCCGGCCGGCCAGGAGATCAGGATCTGCGGCTCGGCGAACAGCAGCGCGCCGAAGCGGTCGGCCTGGAGCTGAAGTTCCCCGATCCGGGCGCGCAGCCGCGCCTCGTTCTTGACCAGGCGCACCCGCGTGCGCATCAACAGGATCGCGGCCACCACCGAGAAGCCGAGCAGCGCCAGCGCGGTGGCGAGGACGGCGAGTTCCTGCCGGTTGAAATCCAGCATGGTGGAGAGGGTGTCGATGAGATCGGCGGCCCTGGCCGGCGCAGCCGGCAGCAGCGCCGCAAGAGCGCTCCCAATCAATGCGCTGCGCGCCAGCGACGTGCACGACAGCAGCGTCCGACGCATCGACACGATCACGCCTGACATAGTTGCCCCAAGACCGCACGAATTTGCGCGCGGCGACCCCCGTCGCGCGCGAATCAAAAGACAATACCCCCACCGTGACTCCGCCGGTAAGAGTCCAGATCGTGAACGTAAAGGAGGCCCCCCAAAAATGCCGCCGTGGTGTTCCCGCCCACATGGTTCTTGGGATTCCGCCGGTCGCGCGGGATGGCTCGCCACGAACAGGGTGCGCGTTCCCGCTCGCTCGCGGCAGAGGTCGGGAATTCAGCGGCCGGTCGAGCCGAAGCCGCCGGCGCCGCGATCGGTCGGCGACAACGTCGCGACGGGAACCAGGGTAGCCTGCACCACGGGTGCGATCACCATTTGGGCGATGCGCTCGCCGCGCTTGATCACGAACGGCGCCGCGCCGTGGTTGATCAGGATCACCTTGATCTCGCCGCGGTAGTCCGCGTCGATCGTGCCCGGCGAGTTCAGCACGGTGACGCCGTGCTTGGCGGCAAGCCCCGAGCGAGGCCGCACCTGCGCCTCGTGCCCACCCGGCAGCGCGATCGCAAGACCCGTCGGCACCAGCGCGTATTGGCCCGGGGCGAGCGTCATCGGCTCGCTGTCCGGAACGGCTGCCATCAGGTCGAGGCCGGCGGCCTCGCTGGTCTGATAGGCCGGCAACGGCAGACCTTCGGCATGGGCGAGGCGCTGCAGTTCGACCGTGACCTTCGTGCTCAAGATGCCGTCTCCAGGGATTTGTCGGCCACGCTTCTGGCGACATGCGCGACCAGCTCGATGGCGACCTGTTCCTTGGTCATCACCGGCCAGGAATCAACTGCAATCTCGCCGTCCTTCGCACCGTCCTTGCGGCTGAGGAGGTGGACGGTGTTGCGGTCGCCGCCCATCACGCCGGTCGCCGGCGACACGTCATTGGCGACGATCCAGTCGCAGCCCTTGCGCGCGAGCTTGGCCTTGGCGTTGTCGATGAGATGTTCGGTTTCGGCGGCAAAGCCGATCACCAGGGGCGGGCGCTTGTCGGTCAGCTTCGAGATCGTGGCGAGGATGTCGGGATTCTCGACCAGCTGAAGCGGCGGCATGCCGACCGCGGTCTTCTTCAGCTTCTGCTCGCCCTCGTTGGCGACGCGCCAGTCGGCGACCGCCGCGGCGAAGATCGCGATATCGGCGGGAAGCGCGGCCTGCACCTGCTCCAGCATCTGCCGTGCCGATTCGACGTGCTTCACCGTCACTCCGGGTGGATCGTCGAGGTCGACCGGGCCGCTCACCAGGATCACCTCGGCGCCGGCGGCCTGCGCGGCGGCGGCAATGGCAAAGCCCTGCTTGCCGGAGGAGCGGTTGGCGATGTAGCGCACGGGGTCGATCGGCTCGTGCGTGGGACCCGCGGTGATCAGCACGCGCTTGCCGACGAGCGGCCGCGGCACCGGCGGCCGCAGCAGCCGTTCGGCGGCATTGGCGATCTCGATCGCTTCCGACATGCGGCCGATTCCGGCCTCGCCGGCTTCGGCCATCTCGCCGGAATTCGGGCCGATCAGCACCACGCCGTCGCGCTGGAGCAAGCCGACGTTGCGGCGCGTCGCCGCGTTGCTCCACATCAGCGGGTTCATCGCCGGCGCAAGCAGCACCTTGCGGTTGGTCGCGAGCAGGATGGCGCTGGCGAGATCGTCGGCGTGGCCGTTCGCCATCTTCGCCATCAGGTCGGCGGTCGCCGGCGCCACAATGATCAGGTCGCAGTCGCGCGCAAGGCGAATATGGCCGGCGTCGAATTCGCTCTGGGGGTCGAACAGATCGGTGTAGACGCGCTCATGCGAAAGCGCGCTCACCGCCAGCGGCGTCACGAATTGCTGGGCCGCCTTGGTCAACACGCAGCGGACCTCGATGCGCCGCTCCTTCAGCCTGCGGATCAGGTCGAGCGATTTGTACGCCGCGATTCCGCCGCCGATGATCAGGGTGACGCTGGCTTCGGGGAGGGCGCCGGTGCGCTGCGGCGCCGGTGCGGTGGACGGGGCAGGCGGCACCGCAAACGGCGTCAGCGGCTCCTCGCGGCCCTCGATCAGTTCCCGCAGGATGACCCGGACCTCTTCCTCGACCGACCTGCGGTTCTTGGCCGAGCGCAGCCGCAGATAGGTTTTGACGCCGTCGTCGAGCTTGCGGATGGTCAGGCTTGCCATGACGCCCCTCCAGCACGGAATGATAGCGATGCTATCACTCGTGTGATTGCAGTGCAATCACAGATTCCGGACGGCGATCAGGATTCCGATGAATGTCGCGGCGATGATCCACAGCGCCACGGTGCGCCAGCGGTTCTTGCGGCCTTCGCTGCGCCCCATGGCCGCGATGCTGTCCGGCGACAGCCTGATGCCCTCGCGCGTCATGGTCTCGAGCTGCTCAAGGACCTTCACCGACCGCTCGGCGATCTCCGGCAGGCGCATCAGCACGCGCGCGATGTCGCCGGTCCCGGCCAGCGCGCCCTGCACCCGGCCGATGGGCCCGAGATTGCGCTCGATCCATTCGCGTACCACGGGGTCGGCGATCTTCCAGATGTCGAGCTTGGGATCGAAGCCGCGGGCCACGCCCTCGACCACCACCATGGTCTTCTGCAGCAGGATCAGCTCGGGCCGCGTGGTCATGTCGAACAGGCCGGTGACCTCGAGCAGCAGCGTCAGCAGCCGCGCCATCGAGATCTCCTCGGCGGTGCGGTTGTGGATGGGCTCGCCGATGGCGCGGATGGCTTGCGCGAAATTCTCGACCGAATGGTGCGCGGGCACATAGCCCGCCTCGAAATGCACCTCGGCGACGCGGCGATAGTCGCGGGT
This sequence comes from Bradyrhizobium sp. I71, assembly GCF_022354745.1. Classification (NCBI taxonomy): domain Bacteria; kingdom Pseudomonadati; phylum Pseudomonadota; class Alphaproteobacteria; order Hyphomicrobiales; family Nitrobacteraceae; genus Bradyrhizobium; species Bradyrhizobium sp. I71. Next base: position 3,323,342 of record NZ_CP059398.1, on the reverse strand, counting down.
GATGAAGCCGAGCAGGATCTCGGCGAGGAAGCGCCGCTCCTTCATGCCGAGCCGGCCCATGATGCCGAAATCGACAGCGACGAGCCGGCCGGCGTCATCCAGGAACAGATTGCCCGGATGCATGTCGGCGTGGAAGAAGCCGTCGCGCAGCGCGTGCCGCAGGAAGCTCTGGATAATCTTGCGGCCGAGGTCGGGCAGGTCGACCTGCGACTCAGCAAGGCGCTTGTGGTCGTTCAGCGCGATGCCGTCGATCCACTCCATCGTCAGCACGTTGTGCGTGGTGCGGTCCCAATCGACGGTCGGCACGCGGAAATCGGGATCGTCGCGCGTGTTCTCTGCCATCTCCGACATCGCGGCGGCTTCCAGCCGCAAATCCATCTCCATCGCGACAGAGCGCGACATGGTGTTGATGACCTCGATGAGGCGCAGCCGCCGCGCCTCGGCCGAATGGGCTTCGGCCTTGTGCGCGACGTAGAAGAAATCGGAGAGATCGCGGCGGAAGCGTGCGGCGACGTTGGGCCGCAGCACCTTCACGGCGACCGATTTGCGGATGCCGTCGCGCAGCACTTCGCCACGGTGCACCTGCGCGATCGAGGCAGCCGCGACCGGCGGGCCGAAGCTCGCGAAAATGTCCTTCAGCGGCCGTTCCAGCGACGTCGCGATGGCGGCCTCGGCCTCTTCCTGCGGAAACGGCGGCAGTCGGTCCTGCAGGCTCTCGAGGTCGCGCGCCATGATGACGCCGACCACGTCGGGACGCGTCGCCAGGAATTGTCCGAGCTTGAGATAGGCTGGGCCCATCCGCGTCAGTGCGCGCGCTATCCGCGGGCCGTGCTTGGTGCCGCGGCGTTCGACGAGGCGCGCCAGTTTCAGTGCGAGTTGTCCCGGCGGCGGCACCAGGCTCGGATCGACCGAGCCGAATACGCCCTCACGCGCGAACACGAACGCGGCGCGGATCAGGCGCGTCATGTGGGTGATGGCAGAGATCACAAACGCCAGCCCGAATGCAGTGCCACGATGCCGCCGGAGAGTGTCTGCCAGCTGACGCGGGAAAAGCCGGCCTCGCGGATCATGTCGGCGAAAGCGGCAGGCTTCGGAAACTTGCGGATCGATTCGACGAGGTATTGGTAGGACTCGGCGTCGCCGGTGACCATGCGGCCGAGTGGCGGGATCACCTTGAACGAGAACAGATCGTAGAGCTTGTCGAGTCCGGGCATTTCGACGGTGGAGAACTCCAGGCAAAGGAAGCGGCTGCCGGGCCTCAGCACGCGATAGGCCTCGCGCAGCGCCAGGTCGATCTGCGGCACGTTGCGAATGCCGAAAGCGATCGTATATGCGTCGAAGCTGCGATCGGCGAAGGCGAGCGCTTCGGCATTGCCTTCGACGAAGTCGACCCGGGTGTCGAGATGCTGCTTGGCAGCGCGTTCGCGGCCCACGGCCAGCATATCGGTGTTGATGTCGCAGACGGTGGCATGGAAACCCGCACCCGCGGCCTTGGCGGCGCGGAACGCGATGTCGCCGGTGCCGCCGGCAACGTCGAGCAGCGCGAACGGCCGGTCGCCCCGGGGCGGGTCGAGCGCCGTGATCATGATGTCCTTCCAGACCCGGTGTAGGCCACCGGACATCAGGTCGTTCATCAAGTCATAGCGCGACGCCACGCTGTGAAACACATCGTTCACCAGCGTCTGCTTGTCGCCCAGGGGGACGTCCCTGAAGCCAAAATGCGTGGTTTCGCCCGGCCGATCCATTACCCTACTCCGCGAGGCGGACCATAGCGCGCCCGCCGCAATGGCGCTATCACACCGCCCTCATAAGGTGAATGCCTGACCATGCCTGAATTGCCCGAAGTCGAGACCGTCCGCCGCGGCCTTCAGCCGGTGATGGAGGGTGCGAGAATCCTCGTCGCGGAGGCCCGCCGGCCGGACTTGCGCTTTCCGTTCCAGCCGGACTTCGTGGCCCGGCTCAAGGGCCAGGTCGTCACGGGCCTCGGCCGCCGTGCAAAATATCTCATGGCCGATCTCGGCTCCGGCGACGTCCTGCTGATGCATCTCGGCATGTCGGGCTCGTTCCGCGTCATCAAGCCGGACAACGAAACTCGGCCCGGCGAGTTTCACTATCCGCGGGCCAAGGATTCCGCCCACGACCACGTGCTGTTTCGGATGTCCTCCGGCGCCGACATCGTCTTCAACGATCCGCGCCGCTTCGGCTACATGAAAGTGATCGCGCGCAATGCGCTCGACGACGAGCCGCTGCTGCGCGGGCTCGGACCCGAGCCGCTCGGCAACGAATTCGACGCCGCGATGCTGGCGCACTCCTGCGCCGGCAAGACCACCAGCCTGAAGGCCGCGCTGCTCGACCAGCGCGTCGTGGCAGGGCTTGGCAATATCTATGTCTGCGAGGCGCTGCACCGCTCGCATCTGTCGCCGCGTCGGATCGCCGCGACCTTGTCGACGAAGTCCGGACAACGCAAAGGCGTCGCCGGGGGCGAGCCAACGGACCACGCCAAGCGATTGGTCGGCGCGATTCACACCGTGTTGAACGATGCCATCAAGGCCGGCGGCTCGAGCCTGCGCGACCATCGCCAGACCTCAGGCGAACTCGGCTACTTCCAGCACTCGTTCAAGGTCTACGACCGCGAAGGCGAGAAATGCACGACACCGCGCTGCGGCGGCACGATCAAGCGGTTCACGCAGAACGGCCGGTCCACCTTCTGGTGTCCGAAATGTCAGAAGTGAAGCCGCAATCGTCATTGCGAGGAGCTCCTGCGACGAAGCAACCCGGCCGGGGCTGATGGCCCGATTGCTTCGTCGCTTGGCCTCTTTCTCCGGGTGGCGAAGTAGCCCCGCCTAGCCGCTGAGCGAGCGTCCCGCTCAGGACGTCGCTGTGGTGGTCTCGTCCGCGGCAAGGCCGGCGGCGGCGTGCAACATGCCGTCGGCGGCCGACAGCACCTGCTCGATCAGGACATTGGTCGGGGCCTTGAGCTCCAGCCGGGTCTGGATCCAGCGCCAGAGGCCGCGGATCTCGTCCGCCGACTTGCCGTTCGGCGCGAATTCGCTCACGGCAAGGCCGCTGGCGAGCGAATCCTGGTGATCGTTGCGCATGACGATCAGCGGACGCGCGAGCACCTCGGCGAGATCGAGCGAAGCTTCTTCAGCGAGGGTGTTGGCCGCGTTGTCGATCCGCTGGCCGCGGATCGGCGTCTGGTTCAGCACGAAGCCGAAGGGCCGCCTCCAGGCGCGCGCGACGCTCAGCGTCGAGGCGGTGGCCTCGATGTCGGCGACGCTCGGGCGGGCCGGGATCAGGCAGAGGTCGGAATGGCGGATTGCGGCGGTGGTCGCGGCGCTGAGGCCGGCCGCAGTGTCGACGATCGCGAGCTGGAGGCCGCTGTCGGCGAGCATCTTCAAGCGTGGCTGGATATCGGCGGCGTGATAGATCGGCTCGACGATGAGATCGTCGGTGGTGCGGCGGCGTTGCCAGTTGGACAGGGTGCCCTGCGGGTCGGTCTCGATCAGGCGAACGGTGAAGCCGGACTGTCTGGCCGCCAGCGCGAGGCCGACGGCGAGTGTGCTCTTGCCACTGCCGCCCTTTTGGGTGGCCAGTACGATCGTGTGCATTGAAGTTCAATCCTTTGGAGGGCTGGGTCAGGAATACGCCACGCGAACGTGCACCGCTTTGCGATGCTGAGCTCTTCTCGCTCAGGACGTGCCGGCCCGATCCAAAGGGGATCGCGGGGGTCCGAATCAACGGTAACGATGATGGCGGAATAGGGAATGCCAGCGAATCCGTACCATTACCGGACCCGTAATCGTACGTAAGGTGGTGCCGATCGGTCTCCTGCCCCGGACAAAGCGCTGCGCTGCCGAGCCGGGGCCCAGAAGCCGCAAGCGGAGCTGTCGACGCATGAGTCCTGGCGCAGCGGAGCGGCATTTCATGCCGCGCCGCGTCCGGGACACGAGAGAGAGCGGTGATGTTGCCAGTCCTATTTGCGCACGCAGATCACGCGCACGACGGCGGCTTTCGCATCCGTCGACGTGCCGTTCGCAGCGACGCCGTTCGCCTTCAGGAAATCCCGTATCCGCTCGGCGGAGACCATCACGGCCTGTGACGCCGGCACCGACGTCGCAGGTCCTGCAACCATTGCCGGCTTCAGCAGCGCCATGCCGGCGAACTTGCCGTCGGCGTCGATGGCCGGGCTGCCGGAGAATCCGATCGCCGGCGGCGGGGACAATGCGGAAGCGCTTTGCGTGACCGCCGCCAGCGCAGCCTTGACGCTCGACACGCCGGCCGCGCCGCCCTGGCCCTGCGGATCGGCGATGCCGACGATGTCGACATTCGCCTTCGCCGCGCCGCCGGCGAGGCTGAGCGGCTTCAGGGCGCGGGCGCCGTAGATGTGCAGGAGCGCGAGATCATGCTCCTTGTCCTCGGCGAGGCGGTCGGCGTTGCCATGACCGGCGATCGTGATCGCGAGGCAGCCATCGGTGATGAGGCGGTCGGTGACGATCGCACCGTCGTCGCTGACGACGATGCCGGTGCCGTATTCGACGGTCTTGCGCGGCGGCGGCCCGGCTTGCGGTCCGGACGGAAATGCATTGAAGGCACTCGACATCGCGATCACGACCGGCTCGACCGTGTTCTCGGTCGCCTGGTCGTAGACGATCGTCATGGTGCGGACCTCGTCACCCTTGAAGGCGCCTCGCACGTAGAACTTCTTCAGGCCCTGCAATCCCGACAGCACGAAGAAGTCGGGCTTCACCACGGTGTAATCGACCTTGCGCCCGGACGGCTCCTTCTCCAGATCGGCGAGCTTTGCCGAGGTCGGGTTCACCTCCTTGCGGCGGCTGAGCAGCACCTGAACGGTGCCGGTCGGCGAGGTCCATTTCGAGCCGTTGGCGTCGCTTGCCTGCTGCGGCACCAGCTTGCCGGGGATGCCGAGCCTGGCGCCGCTGGTCGGCTCGGTCACGATCTTCCAGCCGACGCTCTCCTGCTTCTTTCGCGCCGCCTCGGCGAGCGCGGCGCGCTCCTGCGGATTGAGCACGCCGGTCGGCTTGCCGCCCTTGGTCTTCTGGTACTCCTTGATGGCGTTGACCATGCGCTCGCTGACGTCGCCGGTGATGGCGCCGTTGTACTGGCCGACCCAGGCGAGGTCGGACTGGAGCGACAGCCGCTCCGCTTTGGCCATGGCATCGGCCGTCGCCGACGGCGTCTGCATTGCGGGAGGCTGGATCGGTACGGTCTGGACCGTTTTCGGCTTGGTGCCGGGGACCTGTGGCGCCGTCATCTGGGCGTTCGCGCCCGTGGCGGCCGCAAACATCAGTGTTGCCGCAAGCATCGATCTCATGACAAATCCAGCCAGCCCATTGAACGCAGTGTCATTGAAGCACATCTCGTTGGTCGCGAACAATGTTGGGGTGGTTCAGGCTCGTGACCGCGCCACGCAATCAGGTCCTCATCCTGAGGAGCGGCCGAAGGCCGCGTCTCGAAGGATGGCAGGGGGCGGGAGTCGGGTCTTCATGGTTCGGGACGGCGCTTTGCGCCTTCTCACCATGAGGGGATAGAGCGATGGCTCGGTAGGAGAGACGGACGACGATGCTGAGCCCGGACGAACTCGAACGCTATGCCCGCCATATCGTGCTGCGCGATGTCGGCGGGCCGGGCCAGGCTGCGCTGAAGCGGGCCTCCGTGCTGGTGATCGGCGCCGGCGGGCTCGGCGCGCCCGCGCTGATGTATCTGGCTGCCGCCGGCATCGGCACGCTGGGCGTGGTCGACGACGACGTGGTCTCGCTGTCCAATCTGCAGCGCCAGGTCATCCATACCACGCCCGATATCGGCCGCCACAAGGTCGAGAGCGCCGCCGAGCGGATCTCGGCGCTCAATCCGCATGTCCGCTTCGTCGGCCACGCCACCTGGCTCAACGCGGACAACGCGCTCAGCCTGATCGGCGACTACGACCTCGTGCTCGACGGCTCCGACAATTTTTCGACGCGCTATCTCGTCTCCGACGCCTGCTTCTTCGCGAAGCGGCCGTTGATCACGGCGGCGCTCGGCACTTTCGACGGCTCGCTCACCACCATCCGCGCGCATGAGACGAACGAGCAGGGCGAATTCAATCCGACCTATCGCTGCCTGTTTCCGGAAGCACCCCCGCCCGGAACCGTTCCGGCCTGTGCGGAGGCCGGAGTCATGGGGGCACTCGCGGGCGTGCTCGGCTCGATGATGGCGCTGGAGGCGATCCGCGAGATCGTCGGCTTCGGCGACGGCCTGGTCGGCCGCCTCCTGATGATCGATGCGCGCGCGATGCGCTTCGAGACGCTGCGCTACGGGCGCGATCCGGCCAATCCGCTCAACGGCGACGGGCCTGTGATCAGCGATCTCAGCGCCCATCGCACCTGATTGCCGCCGTTACCTCGTGGCCGGTTTTTCGCTGTCGAGATGGGCCATCTGTTCCGCCGTGTAACGCGTGCCGGCGGCGACATCCGGCGGGAAGGCCTTGCCCAATGCTGCGAGATGAGCTTGCGTCAACGCCGCCCTGGTTGTGCCGAGCGCTTCGGCCAGACGGTTGCGGGTCCGGGCGCCGACCAGTGGCACGATCTCCGGGCCCTGCGCCACCACCCAGGCGATCGCGACTTGCGCAGGCGTCGCGCCGACCTCATTCGCGATCGCGCGTAGAGAATCCACCAGCGCGAGATTGGCATCGAGGTTCGCGCCCTGGAAGCGCGGCGTCATCAGCCGATAGTCCTTGCCGGCCTTGCCCGAATCCTTCGACCAGTGACCGCTGATCAGGCCGCGCGCCAGGACGCCATAGGCGGTGACGCCGATGCCGAGCTCGCGGCAGGTCTTGAGGATGTCGCGTTCGATGCCGCGCTCGATCAGCGAATATTCGATCTGGAGATCGGCGATCGGATGCACCGCGTGCGCGCGGCGGATGGTGTCGGAGCCGACCTCGGACAGGCCGATATGCCTGACATAGCCCGCCTTCACGAGATCGGCGAGGCCGCCGACGGTCTCTTCGATGGGAACGTTCGGATCGAGCCGCGCCGGACGATAGATGTCGACATGGTCGGTGCCGAGCCGCTGGAGCGAATAGGCGAGGAAGTTCTTGGTTGCGGCCGGCCGGCAGTCCATGCCGATGAAGTCGCCGGCGGGGCCTCGCAGCGCGCCGAACTTGACGCTGATCCGCACCCTCTCGCGTGAAACGCCCTTGAGCGCCTCGCGGATCAGCATTTCATTGTGACCCATGGCGTAGAAATCGCCGGTGTCGAGCAGCGTGATGCCCGCATCGAGCGCCGCATGGATGGTGGCGATGCTCTCGCCGCGATCGGAAGGACCGTAGGCGTCGGACATGGCCATGCAGCCGAGACCGAGGCTCGAGACGGTGGGGCCGGTTGAACCGAGTTTTCGTTGTTCCATGATGGCTCTCCTCGAAGGGCGGCGACTGAGCGCGGCGTGACGAGGGCAGATATGCGCCCGCCCGATTGAGCCGATAAGCTGGACAATCCGGAATGGCTTGTTCACATTAGCGAACAATGGCCGAGCCTGACCTGCGCGATCTCGATGTCTTCATGGCGGTCGCCCGCACCCGCAATTTCCGGCGCGCGGCGGTCGAAATTCGTGTGTCGGTGTCGAGTCTCAGCCAGCGGCTCCGGGACCTGGAGGAGCGCCTCGGCGTCCGCCTGATGAACCGCACCACGCGCAGCGTCGCGCTGACCGAGGCGGGCGAACTGCTGCTGTCGCGCGTCGCTCCGGCCTTGCGCGATGTTGGCGATGCGCTGGATCAGGTGCGCGGACTGCGCGAGGTCGCCTCGGGCCGCCTCCGCATCAACGCGCCCCCGCCGGCGGTCGATCTGGTGCTGGCGCCGATGGTCGGGCCGTTTCTGGCGGCGCATCCGCAGGTCGATCTCGACATCGTTTCCGAGAGCGGGTTCGTCGACATCGTCAGCGCCGGCTTTGATGCCGGCGTCCGTTACGGCGAGCACCTCGCGCAGGACATGGTGGCGGTCTCCCTGAGTGGTCCGCAGCGTTACGTCATCGTGGCCTCGCCTGCGTACCTTGCGCGCCGCGGCAAGCCGAAGCATCCGAAGGATCTTCTCGATCATGACTGCATCCGCGCCCGCTATTCGAGCGGGGTCATGCATGATTGGGAGTTCGAGAAGAAGGGTCAGATCATGAAGGTCGATCCGCCGGCCAAGCTGATCTCGACCAATATGGGCCTCGCCATGCGCGCCGCGCTCGACGGTGTCGGCGTGTGGGCAACGCTCGATGGCTACGTGCATGATGCCGTGAAGTCCGGCGCGCTGGTCAGCCTGATGGAGGATTGGTGCGAGCCGTTTCCCGGACCGTTCCTGTACTATCCGAGCCGCCGCCAGACCCCGCCTGCGCTGCGCGCCTTCATCGATTTCGTCGCGGCTTGGCGCAAGCGGGAAGGGCGCGGGACGTAAGCCTCAGAGCATGCTCGGCAGCACGCGATCCGGCGGCTTGTGGGCGTCGAGGAAGGTACGGATGTTGATGATCACCTTCTCGCCCATCTCGACGCGGCCTTCGATCGTGGCCGAGCCCATATGCGGCAGCAGCGTCACCTTGCCGGCCCTGGCGAGCCGCACCAGCTTCGGGTTGACTGCGGGCTCGTGCTCGTAGACGTCGAGGCCGGCGCCGGCAATCTCGCCGCCTTCGATCAACTTGATCAGCGTGTCCTCGTCGGTCACCTCGCCGCGCGCGGTGTTGACGATGTAGGCGTCCTTGCGGATCAGCTTCAGCCGTCGCGCCGAGAGCAGGTGATAGGTCGCAGGCGTGTGCGGACAATTCACCGAGATGATGTCCATCCGCGCCAGCATCTGGTCGAGGCTTTCCCAATAGGTCGCGCCGAGCTCTTCGGCGATGACGGGAGCGACGGGACGGCGGTTGTGATAGTGGATCTGAAGGCCGAATGCGCGCGCGCGGCGCGCCACCGCCTGGCCGATGCGGCCCATGCCGATGATGCCGAGACGCTTGCCGCCGATGCGGTGGCCCAGCATCCAGGTCGGCGACCAGCCCGCCCAGGGCTTTCCTTCGGTCAGGATCGAGGCGCCTTCGATCATCCGCCTGGGCACGGCGAGGATCAGCGCCATGGTCATATCAGCGGTGTCTTCGGTCAGAACCTTCGGCGTATTGGTGACGGTGATGCCGCGGGCATGGGCGGCTGCAACGTCGATATTGTCGACGCCGTTGCCAAAATTGGCGATCAGGCGGAGCTTGCAGTCGGGCTGGTTCACGACATCGGCGCTGATGTGATCGGTGACGGTCGGAACCAGCACGTCGGCGGTGCGCGCGGCTTCCGCGATCTGGTCGGGTGACATCGGCGTGTCCTCGAGATTGATGCGCGCGTCGAACAGCTCGCGCATTCGCGTCTCGATCGAATCCGGCAGCTTGCGCGTCACCACGACGAGGGGCTTTTTCTTCACCGACATGTCCTGCTCTCATGAGGCGTCGCGGTCCGCCTCTGTCGCCAAAGGCCGGCCGTTGAGGCCTCATTAACCCGGTTGTTCGACACTGCCCTTGCCGTGTCCGTCCCCGGCGCTTCCTCCAAGCTCTCCCGACATTTCCGGCCGGAAAATCGGGGCAAACTGGTTGTTCAAGTGCCCGTCCTCTCTAGCAGAAGGCCGGGCCAAGACAAGAACCACGGGCCAAGGCTTGGAACCCGCGTGGGGCGGGAAAAGGGGCAGGCGCGGCAGGGTTTTGGAATTTGGGGTGAGGATCCGGTCTGGCCGGGTCTTCGACAGGAGACGGGTTGATGGCGTTGGGGCGTTTTTGTTCGGTGATGGCGCTCGTTTGCACCTGGTTGAGCGCCTCGGTCGGCCCCTCGCATTCGGCGAAGGACAATACCCCGCAGACCGCCAGCGGCTTGCCGGTGCCGCGCTATGTCAGCCTCAAATCGGATCATGTGAACGTCCGCGCCGGCCCGACCAAGGACAATGACGTCGCCTGGGTCTACACCCGCGCCGGCCTGCCGGTCGAAATCACCGCCGAGTTCGAGAACTGGCGCAGGGTGCGCGATTCCGAGGGCGCTGAAGGCTGGGTCTATCACTCGCTGCTGTCGGGCCGCCGCACCGCGGTCGTCACCATGAAGCACAAGGACGACCTCGCCCCGATCTACGACCGGCCCGATCCCGACAGCGCGGTTGCAGCAAAGCTCCAGGCCGGCGTCGTCACGCAGGTGAAGAAGTGCGCTGCAAACTGGTGCCGCGTCATCGGCAACGGCTTTGACGGCTGGATCCAGCAGGAGCGCCTCTGGGGCGTCTATTCGGACGAGCAGGTGAATTGACGCCGCAGGCGGGGCGAAACCGTTACCCCAACGTTCATGCCCGGGCTCGTCCCGGGCATCCACGTACTTTCACGCTTAGCCCAAGAACGTGGATGGCCGGGACAAGCCCGGCCATGACGATCAGATCAGCGATGTAGGACGACCTCAGCGCTTCTTGCGCAGGCGCACGACCATGTCGATGCGGGAGATCTCGTAGCCCTCGGGCACCTCCGGCATCTTCGACAGCGCCAGATGCGGGTCCTCGATGTCGACCAGCTCATGGCTGTTCTCGAGGTAGTAGTGATGGTGGGTCGTGACGTTGGTGTCGAAATAGGTCTTGGTGCCGTCGACGCTGACCTGGCGGAGCAGGCCGGCATCGGTGAGCTGGTTCAACGTGTTGTACACGGTCGCCAGCGATACCGGAACCTTGGCCAGCGTCGCTTCCTCGTAGAGCATTTCAGCCGTGAGGTGACGTGCACCCTTGCCGAACAGCAGCCAGCCGAGCGCCATGCGTTGGCGCGTCGGACGGAGCCCCGCGGACTGGAGCATTTCGTTGACGTCGTGCCACGGGCAGCCGGTCAAGGCCGGCTGGCGGCCGGACAGGAGGGCCGCAGCATGGGCGTCGTCGTCGTAGTGGGACGCGGTATTCTCGGTCATTTCCAGATTTCGGGCACGCGTGAACAATATCTCTTTGTAGTATAAGAAGAGAAAGATGCAGATGCAAGTTTCTCGCAACTAGAGAGGTTCTAATCAGGCCTGGAACCGCGTGGTGAGCGCGTCATTTTACCTTCATGGATGCGCTTTGCCACCCGAAATGGCCTGTGTTAGAGAGCGCGCGGTTCCGCTTAGCCGATTTTGGCGCAGCCGAGCATGAAGGCTTGGTTCGCAGTCCATCCGGGGCTTGCGCGAGTCGCGGCCGACGGTGGCAATTGGCGTTGCTGTCCGATCGAGACGGGGCCATTTTCGCCAAAGAACGCCGCTCAATCGGGATTGAACAGAGGCTCGTGAATGCTGAACAGGCGCAACGGTTATGATTACGAAGATCTGCTGGCCTGTGCCCGCGGCGAGATGTTCGGTCCGGGCAATGCCCAGCTGCCGCTGCCGCCGATGCTGATGTTCGACCGCATCACGGAGATCACCGACAATGGCGGCGAATTCGGCAAGGGCCTGGTGCGCGCCGAGCTCGACGTGAAGCCTGACCTCTGGTTTTTCGGCTGCCATTTCAAGAACGACCCGGTGATGCCGGGCTGCCTCGGCCTGGATGCGCTGTGGCAAATGGTCGGCTTTTACCTCGGCTGGGTCGGCGGCGAAGGCCGCGGCCGGGCGCTCGGCCTGAGCGAGCTGAAGTTCGGCGGCCAGGTGCTGACCGACGCCCGCAAGGTTGTGTACAACATCGACATCAAACGCGTGATGCGGGCAAAGCTGGTGCTCGGCATCGCCGACGGGTGGCTTTCGGTCGATGACCAGATTATTTATCGCGCCAAGGATCTGAAGGTCGGCCTGTTCAAGCAGGGCACCAACCTGGTCTGAGCGCATCACCAAAAAGACAACGATTGAGGCGAGGCTGTCATGAGGCGGGTTGTGGTCACCGGAATGGGCATCGTCTCGTCCATCGGAAACAACACCCAGGAAGTGCTTGCGAGCCTTCACGAGGCGAAGTCTGGCATTTCGCGGGCAGGGAAATATGCCGAGCTCGGCTTCCGTTCGCAGGTGCAAGGTGAGCCCACGCTCGATCCGTCGACGGTGGTCGACCGCCGCGCGATGCGTTTCCTCGGCCAGGGTGCGGCGTGGAATCACGTCGCGATGGAGCAGGCGATCCAGGACTCCGGCCTGTCGCCGGATGAAGTCTCCAACATCCGTACCGGCATCATCATGGGCTCCGGCGGTCCCTCGGCCCGCACCATCGTCGAAGCCGCCGACATCACCCGCTCCAAGGGACCCAAGCGCGTCGGCCCGTTTGCCGTGCCGAAGGCGATGTCTTCCACGGCCTCCGCGACGCTTGCAACCTGGTTCAAGATCAAGGGCGTGAACTATTCGATCTCCTCGGCCTGCGCGACGTCGAACCATTGCGTCGGCAATGCCTATGAGACGATCCAGATCGGCAAGCAGGACATCATCTTCGCCGGCGGCTGCGAGGAGCTGGACTGGTCGCTCTCGGTGCTGTTCGACGCCATGGGCGCGATGTCCTCGAAATACAACGACACGCCGGCCACGGCGTCGCGTCCCTACGACCTCAATCGCGATGGCTTCGTCATCGCCGGCGGCGCCGGCGTGCTGGTGCTGGAAGAGCTCGAGCATGCCAAGGCGCGCGGTGCGCGCATCTATGGCGAGATCGTCGGCTATGGCGCGACCTCGGACGGCCACGACATGGTGGCGCCGTCGGGCGAAGGCGCCGAGCGCTGCATGCGCATGGCAATGTCGACGGTGAAGACCAGGGTCGACTACATCAATCCGCACGCGACCTCGACACCCGCCGGCGATCCGCCGGAGATCGAGGCGATCCGGAAAGTGTTCGGCGTCGGCGAGAAGTGCCCGCCGATCTCGGCGACCAAGGCGCTGACCGGCCACTCGCTGGGCGCCACCGGCGTGCAGGAAGCGATCTATTCGCTGCTGATGATGAACAACGGCTTCATCTGCGAGAGCGCGCACATCCAGGAGCTCGATCCCGTGTTCGCCGACATGCCGATCGTGCGCAAGCGCATCGACAACGTCAAGATCGGCACCGTGCTGTCGAACTCCTTCGGCTTCGGTGGCACCAACGCCACGCTGGTGTTCAGCCGGCTGGATGCGTGACATCATTGTTGGTGCATTGTTGATTTCTTCGTCATGGCCGGGCTCGTCCCGGCCATCCACGTCTTGGCCTCAAGCATCGAAGCGATGGGCCCGGCCACGGCGAAGCGGAAGGTGATGGTGAGATGGAAGGTCTGATGAAAGGCAAGCGCGGTCTGATCATGGGCATCGCCAATGATCACTCGATCGCCTGGGGCATGGCGCGGACGCTGCATGCCCATGGCGCAGAGCTTGCCTTCACCTTCCAGGGCGAGGCGCTCGGCAAGCGCGTGAAGCCGCTGGCGGAGCAGCTTGGCGTGGATCTGGTTCTGCCTTGCGACGTCGAGGACATCGCCAGTGTCGATGCCACCTTCGCTGCGCTCCGCGAGCAATGGGGCCGGCTCGACTTCGTGATCCACGCGATCGGCTTTGCCGACAAAAACGAGCTCAAGGGCCGCTACGCCGACACCAGCCGCGAGAATTTCTCGCGCACCATGGTAATCTCCTGCTTTTCGTTCACGGAGGTCGCAAAACGCGCCGCCGAGCTGATGACGGAAGGCGGCAGCATGATCACGCTGACCTTCGGCGCGTCGGAGCGCGCGATGCCGAATTACAACGTGATGGGCGTGGCGAAGGCGGCGCTGGAAGCTTCCGTGCGCTATCTCGCCGCCGATTTCGGACCGCGCGGCATCCGCGTCAACGCGATCTCCGCGGGCCCCATCCGCACGCTCGCCGGCTCCGGCATCGGCGAGGCGCGGGCGATGTTCGCCTTCATGCAGAAGCACTCCCCGCTCCGTCGCGGCGTCACGCTCGACGACCTCGGCGGCTCGGCGCTGTATCTGCTGTCGGATCTCTCCGGCGGCGTGACCGGCGAGATCCACTACGTGGATTCCGGCTACAACGTCATCCTGATGCCGCGGCCGGACAATCTGAAGACGGAAGGCTGACCTGTAAGCATGATCCTTCGGAAAACCGCTGCACACTTTTCCGAATTATGCGCTAACCGGCCGCGATCTTCTCCGCGCGCTGGAACGCCGGCCGCGCCATGCAGCGCGCCAGATAGGCGTCGAAGGCCGGCCGCGACGGCACCATCTTGAACAGCCGTACCGCGAAATTCAGGCCGGAGCCGACCGTGATGTCGGCGGCGGAAAATTCTTCGCCGAGAATCCACGGTCCTTTTTCAAGTGCGGCTTCCAGCACGTCGAACACCTGCGTCGCGCTGCCCCACGCCGCGGTCGAGGTCGGGATCTCGATCTTGGTGAAGATCTGGATGATGGCGGGCTCGATGCAGCCCGGCGAGAAGAACAGCCATTGCAGGTAGCGCGCGCGGCGCGGGTCGGTCACGCCAGGCGCCAGCTTCGTCTCGGGATAGCGGTCGGCGATGTAGGCGCAGATGGCGGCGGCTTCCGCGAGCGCCGCGTCGCCGTCGGTCAGCGCCGGCACCTTGCCCATCGGGTTGATCTTTAGAAAGTCCGGCGTCTTCTGCGCGCCGGTCGAAATATCGGTCAGCACGCGCTCGTAGGGCAGGCCGCTCTCTTCCATCAGCCAAAGCGTCGTGAACGAGCGCGAGCGGGGAGACCAGTAGAGCTTGATCATGGCGAGGAACCTCCTCAACGTGAAGCGCGACGAGGCTCATTCATCGCCTGTCCGCCGCGAATCCGCAACGTACAAGTCCCAATGCGTGGAGGTGATGCCTTGCGACATCCTGGTCGACGGACCACGGCGGCGAGTCGCTTAATCTTCCTTGAGATAGCCGGGGAGAGTCCGGTCGAGCCTCGCCGCAACGAGCGCGCGGGTCCTTTCTCGCAACGTTGTATTGCCCGCCGCGGTGGCGGGAGGATCGGGAAACTGCGAATTGTCGAGCTTGGTGATCGGATCTTCCGTCAGCCTCATGCTCTCGGCGAGATTGGAGCCGAAATTCGCGAAGTGCCGATTGATCGGCTCATAGCTCCTGCCGTCAATCAGGTTGACCGCAACATTGGCGAACAAATGCGAATGTCTGGCGAAAGAGCCGAGGCCCCGGCTGTAGGCGCCGATGCCGTCCAGAACCAGGCTGGAGCCTTGCAATTCGGTCTTGTACCTCGTCACCACGAGATAGCGGTCGCAATTCGCATTGGCGGTGATGTTGCGAACGATGGCCGGTAAACGCTCGCTCGGATCCGGAAAGAGCCTGGATTTCGGATTGTAGAATGGCTCGAACGCTCCCTTGGGGTAGCTGATCTTCCTGATCGACGGATCAGCGCCGCTTGCGGCACGCACACGCGCCAGCGGGATGTCGTCAAGGCTCCAATCGTCGATCGGAATCTCGTTGAATTCGGTCTCGAACACCGTGAGGCCGAACTTCTCGACCGAGAACCGACCGCCGATCGCTGAAATGACGCCCAGGCGGCAAGGGCCGGTCTCGATCGCTGCCGGCTGCTTCGTGGCCGCATTGGCCTTCGCTGCATTTGGCTTGGCGGCGGGTTTCTTGACAGCCGGTTTGACCGGCGCGCCAGGAGCCGCCGATGTGGGGACCTCGGCCCATCCAGTGGCAGTCAGGCACGATGAAGCGAGGACGATGGCGACGATGAAACGACAGAACATGATCGGGGAATGAGCGGTCGAAAGTGTGAGAGCTGCAAAACTAGAGCGTGTAAGCCGCGCCTGCAAGCATGGCGCGCGGCTTCAAGCTGCCCTCTTCCACCGGTAATATTTCATCATGAACCCATTCGACGGCTCGATCTCTTCCTTCTCGAATACAAAACCCTCGCGCTCGTACCAGCGCCAGGCCTTTTCGTTCTCGCGCACGCAACGCAGGTACATTTCATCGGGCATCTGCGTCCGCGCAAACGCGAGCAGTCGCCGCCCGAGCGAACGACCCTGATAGTCTGGCGCGATGAAGAGCATGTCGAGATAGAGCTTTGGCACATGCAGCGCCAGCATCGCAGCGACCGTGCCGTTGTCGTCGGCGACGAACAGGCTCCAGCCGTTCGCGATCTCGCGCCTGATGCGCGCACGCAAGTTGGCCAGGAGGAAGTCGCTCGTCTCGGCAAGCCCGGTCGAGGCCCAGCTCTCCATCCAGACGCGGCCGACCTCATCATACTCGTCTGCGCGGGCAGGGCGGATGACAGGGTGCGGCATCGGAGCTAGGCCCGCTGGCTGCGCACGCTCTGACGCGCGCGCACCTTGCCGGCCGACAGGCAGACCACCTCGGAGATTTGCAGCAGCTGCCGTGCGAGCGGGCTGGTCTTGCGCCACACCATACCGATGGTGCGCGACGGCTCGGGGTCGCGGAAGCGCGCCAGCGAGACCGAGGCCGATCGCGTCTCCACCGGCACCGCCATCTCCGGGATCAGCGTCACGCCGATGCCGGCGCTGACCATCTGGACCAGCGTCGAGAGCGAGTTGGCGTCCAGCATCTCGCGCGGCGGCGCCGACTGCATGTTGCAGAAGGAGAGCGCCTGGTCGCGGAAGCAGTGCCCCTCTTCCAGCAGCAGAAGCCGCATCTCGCGCATCATCTCCCGCGACGGCACCGGTGTGCCCTCGTCGGAGCCCGGCCGGACCAGCAAGAATTTCTCTTCGAACAGAGCGACCTCGGTGAGCGAGGGCTCCGACACCGGGAGTGCCACGATGGCGGTGTCGAGCCGGCCTTCCACCAGTTCCTGGATCAGCCGGGGAGTCATGGTCTCGCGCACGCGGATATCGAGCTCTGGATGCATGCGCGTGAGATTCTTGGTGATCTTGGGCAGCAGGTAAGGCGCGATCGTCGGGATCATGCCGATGCGCAGGCGGCCGGCAAAGCGGTCCTGCGAGGCCCGGGCGAAATCACCGAGTTCGTCGACCGAGCGCAGGATGTCACGGACGCGCTGGGCGAGCTCCTCGCCGAACCGGGTCAGCGCAACCTGCCGCGCGCTGCGCTCCAGCAGCAGCCCGCCGAGCGTCTCCTCCAGCGCCTTGATTTGCATCGACAGGGCCGGTTGCGAGATGGAACAGGATTCGGCCGCGCGGCCGAAATGGCCGTGGCGCGCCAGCGCATCGAAATACCGGAGCTGGCGCAGCGTCAGATTTATCATAAGAAAATCCTATCGCAGCGATCACTAAAGTCAACTTCCCCTGATGGGATGCGGCGCTTACAGTGGTTCTACCTGGTCAAGGGCGCGAGTTCGACGCCGCCAGAGGAGGTATTCATGGACGACACTTCGAAGTGCCCGTTTTCGGGCGGAAAACCCGCGCGTGCCAACCGCGACTGGTGGCCAACTCAGCTCGACATCGAGGTCCTGCACAAGAACTCGAACAAGTCCGATCCGATGGACAAGGACTTCGACTACGCGAAGGAGTTCAAGTCGCTCGACTTGAATGCGGTCATCAAGGACCTGACCGCTCTGATGACGGATTCGCAGGAATGGTGGCCCGCCGATTTCGGTCACTATGGCGGCCTCATGATCCGCATGGCCTGGCACAGCGCGGGCACTTACCGCATCACCGACGGCCGCGGTGGCGCCGGAGCCGGTCAGCAGCGTTTCGCGCCGCTCAACAGCTGGCCCGACAACGCCAATCTCGACAAGGCGCGCCGTCTGCTCTGGCCGATCAAGCAGAAATACGGCCGCAAGATTTCCTGGGCCGATCTGATGGTGCTCGCCGGCAACGTCGCGCTGGAATCGATGGGCTTCAAGACCTTTGGTTTCGCCGGCGGTCGCGTCGACGTCTGGGAGCCGGAAGAGCTCTATTGGGGTCCGGAAGGCACCTGGCTCGGCGATGAGCGCTACAGCGGTGAGCGTCAGCTCGCCGAGCCGCTCGGCGCGGTGCAGATGGGCCTGATCTACGTCAATCCGGAGGGGCCGAACGGCAAGCCGGATCCGGTCGCTGCGGCCAAGGACATCCGCGAGACGTTCGCCCGCATGGCGATGAACGACGAAGAGACCGTCGCGCTGATCGCCGGTGGCCACAGCTTCGGCAAGACCCACGGCGCCGGCGATGCGTCGCTGGTCGGTCCGGAGCCGGAAGCGGGCGCGCTGGAAGATCAGGGGCTCGGTTGGAAGAGCAAGCATGGGACGGGCCTGGGTGCTGATTCCATCACCAGCGGCCTCGAGGTGACGTGGACGACGACCCCGACCAAGTGGAGCAACAACTTCTTCGAGAACCTGTTCAATTTCGAATGGGAGCTGACGAAGAGCCCGGCTGGTGCGCAGCAGTGGACGGCCAAGAACGCCGAGGCGATCATCCCCGATGCTTTCGACAAGTCGAAGAAGCATCGGCCGACGATGCTGACGACCGACCTCTCGCTGCGCTTCGATCCCGTGTACGAGAAGATCTCGCGTCGCTTCCTGGAGAACCCGGATCAGTTCGCGGACGCCTTCGCCCGCGCCTGGTTCAAGCTGACCCATCGCGATATGGGCCCGATCCAGCGCTATCTCGGCCCGCTGGTGCCGAAGGAGACGCTGATCTGGCAGGATCCCATTCCGGCCGTCAATCACGAGCTGGTCAGCGATCAGGACATCGCCGCCCTGAAGACCAAGATCCTGGGCTCCGGCCTCTCGGTGTCCGAGCTGGTCTCGACCGCCTGGGCGTCGGCCTCGACGTTCCGCGGCTCCGACAAGCGCGGCGGCGCCAATGGCGCGCGCATCCGCCTTGCCCCGCAGAAGGACTGGGAGGTGAACGAGCCGGCTCAGCTCGCCAAGGTGCTCGGCAAGCTCGAAGCGATCCAGAAGGACTTCAATGCGTCATCCGGCGCGAAGAAGGTCTCGCTGGCGGACCTGATCGTGCTCGGCGGCACCGCCGCGGTCGAGAAGGCCGCCAAGGACGCTGGCGTCGATGTGAAGGTCGGCTTCACGCCGGGCCGCATGGACGCCTCGCAGGAGCAGACGGATGCGGCTTCCTTCGCGCCGCTGGAGCCGCGGGCCGATGGCTTCCGCAACTACATCGGCAAGCGGCATCAGTTCATGCATCCTGAAGAGGCGCTGGTCGATCGCGCGCAGCTGCTGAGGCTGACCGGTCCGGAGATGACGGTGCTGGTCGGCGGCCTGCGGGTGCTCGGTGCGAATGCGAACGGTTCGAAGCACGGCGTCTTCACTTCGAAGCTGGGTACGCTGAGCAACGACTACTTCGTCAACCTGCTCGACATGAGCACGCAGTGGACGCCGTCGGCCGACGGCTCCTATGAGGGGCGCGACCGCAAGACCAACGCGGTGAAGTGGACCAGCACGCGTGTCGATCTCATCTTCGGCGCACACTCGCAGCTCCGCGCCTTCGCCGAGGTCTATGCCACCTCGGACTCCAAGGAGAAGTTCGTCAAGGACTTCGCCAAGGCATGGACCAAGGTGATGAACCTCGACCGGTACGACATCGTGGCGTGAGGTCAGGTTCACCTCTCCCGCTTGCGGGAGAGGTCGACGCGCGAAGCGCGGCGGGTGAGGGTTCTCTCCGCATTGGAAGTCTCTCTGAGGAGACACCCTCTCCCCAGCCCTCTCCCGCAAGCGGGAGAGGGAGCGCATATCGGCCGGAGCATGAACAACGGCACAAACAAAAAGGGCGGCCGCTCGGCCGCCCTTTGTGTTTCTGGCTGGGTGCGAGAGCTTACTCGCCCGCCGCTTCGCGCGGGGCCTTCTCGCCCTCGGCGGCCTTCTCCTTGGCCTCGAGGTCCTCGCCGGTGGTCTGGTCGACCACCTTCATCGACAGGCGGGTCTTGCCGCGATCGTCGAAGCCGAGCAGCTTGACCTTGACCTTGTCGCCTTCCTTGACGACGTCGGAGGTCTTCTGCACGCGGCTGGAAGCGAGCTGGCTGATGTGGACGAGGCCGTCCTTGGAGCCGAAGAAGTTCACGAAGGCGCCGAACTCCATCACCTTGACGACGGTGCCGTCATAGATCTGGCCGACTTCGGGCTCGGACGCGATCGACTTGATCCACTTGATCGCGGCCTTCATGGCTTCGCCGTCGCTGGAGGCGACCTTCACGGTGCCGTCGTCCTCGATGTTGACCTTGGCGCCGGTCTTCTCGACGATCTCGCGGATCACCTTGCCGCCGGTGCCGATCACTTCGCGGATCTTGTCGGTCGGGATCTTGAAGGTCTCGATGCGCGGCGCATATTCGCCGAGCTCGGCGCGGGCGTTGGTCAGCGCCTTGGCCATCTCGCCGAGGATGTGGATACGGCCGTCCTTGGCCTGGCCAAGGGCGACGCGCATGATCTCTTCGGTGATGCCCTCGATCTTGATGTCCATCTGGAGCGAGGTGATGCCCTGCTCGGTACCGGCGACCTTGAAGTCCATGTCGCCGAGATGGTCCTCGTCACCGAGGATGTCGGAGAGAACCGCGAAGCGCTTGTCTTCGAGGATCAGGCCCATCGCGATGCCCGCGGTCGGCCGCTTTAACGGCACGCCCGCATCCATCAGCGCCAGCGAGGCGCCGCAGACCGACGCCATCGACGAGGAGCCGTTGGATTCGGTGATCTCCGAGACCACGCGCACCGTGTAGGGGAACTCGTGGTGCGGCGGCAGCACCGGATGGATCGCGCGCCAGGCCAGCTTGCCGTGGCCGATCTCGCGGCGCTTGGTGCCGCCGAGGCGGCCGGTCTCGCCGACCGAATAGGGCGGGAAGTTGTAGTGCAGCAGGAACGTTTCCTTGTACGTTCCCGACAGCGCGTCGATGTACTGCTCGTCCTCGCCGGTGCCGAGCGTGGTCACGACCATCGCCTGGGTCTCGCCGCGGGTGAACAGCGCCGAACCGTGGGCGCGGGGCAGCACGCCGACTTCGGCGATGATGTTGCGGACCGTCTTGCTGTCGCGGCCGTCGATGCGCTTGCCGGTGTCCAGGATGTTCCAGCGAACGATCTTGGCTTCCAATTCCTTGAACACGCCGGCGACGCGGAGCTTGTCGTATTTCGGCTCCTGCCCTTCGGGGAAGTAATGGGCGATCACCTTTTCCTTGACCTTGCCGACCGCGGCGTAGCGATCCTGCTTGACGGGAATCGCGTAGGCGGCGCGCAGCTCCTGCTCGACGAGGCCGAGCATCTCCTTCTCGAGCGCGGCGTTGTCGATCACGGTGACTTCGCGCGGCTCCTTGGCGGCCTTCTCGGCGAGCTCGATGATCGCGTTGATCACCGGCTGGAAGTGGCGGTGACCGAACATCACGGCGCCGAGCATGATGTCTTCGTTCAGCTCCTTGGCTTCCGATTCCACCATCAGCACGGCGTCGGCGGTGCCGGCGACGACGAGGTCGAGCTGGGTGTCGACCATCTCGTCGAGCGTCGGGTTGAGGATGAACTCGTCATTGGCGAAGCCGACGCGCGCTGCGCCGATCGGGCCCTTGAACGGGGCGCCGGACAGGGTCAGCGCAGCCGACGACGCGACCAGCGCGACGATATCCGGGTCGTTCTCCATGTCGTGCGACAGCACGGTGACGATCACCTGGGTCTCATTGCGCCAGCCGTCGACGAACAGCGGGCGGATCGGACGGTCGATCAGGCGGGAGACCAGCGTCTCCTTCTCGGTCGGACGGCCCTCGCGCTTGAAATAGCCGCCGGGGATGCGGCCGGCCGCGTAGGTCTTCTCCTGGTAGTCGACGGTCAGCGGCAGGAAGTCGACGCCTTCGCGCGGCGCCTTCGCCGCAACGACAGTGGCGAGCACCACGGTCTCGCCATAGGTGGCGACGACGGCGCCGTCGGCCTGGCGGGCGATCTTGCCGGTTTCGAGCTTGAGTGGGCGTCCGCCCCAGTCGATCTCGACTGAATGCTTATTGAACATAGTGGTCTTCTTTCATGGGTTCTCGAAAGAAGGGCCGCGTCGAAAAACAAAAACCATGCGCAAGATTGCGGGACGCTGATCGGAGCGGATGATCAGCGTCCTGCGATCCTGCCATGGTTTTTGGATTTCGGATGGCGTCCATCCTTTCGGGTCATACGGGCGCCTTGCCCGTTGTGCCCAGCCGCCGGATTGCTGCTGGACTGTCAGTCGGCACGAACGCGAACACCGAACCGCGGTCTTCACTCTTCATGCCCGGATGCGAATCCTCAAAGACGCGCATCCGACGCGCACGCAGCCTCGATCAAAAACCTTTAAGGAAGCGCTTTCGTTCGAAACCACGCACGAAAACGCGCGCCAGTGGCGCGCGCAGGAACACTTAACGACGAATATTGTGCTTCTCGAGCAGCGCCTTGTACCGCGCCTCGTCCTTCTTCTTGAGATAGTCGAGGAGCGAGCGGCGGGTCGAGACCAGCTTCAAGAGGCCGCGACGCGAATGGTTGTCCTTCACGTGGGTCTTGAAATGGTTGGTGAGGTTGTTGATGCGTTCCGACAGGATCGCGACCTGAACCTCGGGCGAGCCGGTGTCGCCGGCCTTGGTGGCATTCGTCTTGATGACTTCCGCTTTGCGTTCTGCGGCAATCGACATCGTCAATTTCTCTCGTTGCGACCGGAGCTGGCAGTCAGGCCGGTCAGGTTGAACACACGCTTGGGGATGATTTCGCCATTGCCGACTTCAGCAAGCGCGAGAAGCCGGCCTGCCACCGTGACATAGACTGTGCCGCTACAAGTGGGCGCATCCCGTCCGCGCAACAAAACGGCTTGGCCCCGATGGAGCCTTGCCGCATCAGCCCGAGTGACGGCCAGTGCCGGGATGTCGTCCAGCGCGGTCTCAACGGGCAAAAGCGCGTCGGCGAGGCTTCCCTCGCCGGACGCGGCTCTATCGCACAAAGCCTCCAACTGATCCAGCGGAATCATGTCGTTTTCGCCGAACGGGCCGACCAAGGTCCGCCTGAGGGCGCAGATATGGCCATAAGTGCCGAGAATCCGGCCCATATCGCGGGCCAGGGCGCGGACATAGGTGCCCTTGCCGCACTCGGCCTCGAATACGGCTCGGTCCTTATCCGGTTGATCTACAAGGGTTAAATGGTGAATCTCGACCGGCCGGGGGGCCAGTTCCACGACCTCGCCGTCGCGGGCGAGGTCATAGGCGCGCTCGCCCTGGATCTTGATCGCGGAATAGCGTGGCGGGATCTGCTCGATCACCCCGGTGAAGCGGGGCAGAAGAGCCAGGATCGCCTCCCGGGTCGGGCGCTGGTCGGAGGTCGCGGTCACCCGGCCCTCGATGTCGTCGGTGTCGCGCTCCTCGCCCCAGCAGACCGTGAACTGGTAGCGCTTGCGGCCGTCCATCACGAAGGGAACGGTCTTGGTGGCTTCGCCGAGTGCGATCGGCAGCCCGCCGGAGGCGAGCGGATCGAGCGTACCGGCGTGGCCGGCGCGCTTGGCGTTGAACAGGCGCTTGAGCACCGCAACCGCCTGCGTCGAGGTCATGCCGATCGGCTTGTCGAGCACGACCCAGCCATGGACGTCGCGGCGGTCCCGGCGCGGCTGGTTGCCCTTCTGCTGCTTGGCGCGCGGATCGTTGTTGACGCGGCGCGGCTCCTGATGCGGCCGGGCATCGCCTCCCAGATCCGCCAAATTATTCTTCTGCACCTCGCGCTGATCGGCATCGTTGCCGCCGATGGTGCCGTGAGCCGGGTCCATGGTCATTGTTCTTCTTCCCGATCCGAAGCCGGATTCTGTTCCAGATCCTTGTCCAAGTCCTTCTGCACCGCAGGTGTTCGCAAAAGCTTCTCGATCCGTTCCGCTTCGTCGAATCGCTCGTCGACGCGGAAGCGAATGTCAGGTGCAAATTTCAGGTTAACGCGCCGCGCGACCTCGCCGCGCAGGAATTTCTTGTTGCGTTCGAGCGCCGCGATCACGATCTCGGTGTCGCGGCCGCCAAGCGGCATCACGTAGACCGTCGCGAGCTTCAGGTCGGGCGACATCCGTACCTCCGGCACGGTGATGATGTGACCTTCGAGATCCCCATCATGTACGTTGCCTTGCGCCAGAATATCGGCCATCGCGTGGCGAACCTGCTCGCCGACGCGCAACTGTCGCTGCGAGCCTCCGCCGGGCGCGGAACTTTTCTTCTGTTGGTGGCGTGGCATTCTCGAAAATCACCTCGTCATGCCCGTGCTTGGGACACGGGCATTGTCGTTTTCCTGTTGAAACGAAGAGGGGTGGATGGCCGGAAAGATCCGGCCATCGCACTCCCGCAATTTCAGTTCAAAAAGATCCGAGCGCTTCGGTAAGATTTGGACTTACAGGGAGCGCTGAATCGTCTCCACGCGATAGCACTCGATCACGTCACCGGCACGCATGTCGTGATAGCTCTCGAAGGCCATGCCGCATTCCTGGCCCGACTGGACTTCCTTCACTTCGTCCTTGAAGCGCTTCAGCGTCGACAGCTTGCCTTCGTGCACCACGACGTTGTCGCGGATCAGGCGCACATTGGCGCCGCGTTCCACGGTGCCGTCGGTGACGCGGCAGCCGGCGACCTTGCCGACCTTGGAGATGTTGAAGATCTCCAGGATCTCGGCATTGCCCAGCATGGTTTCGCGCAAGGTCGGCGCGAGCAGACCGCTCATCGCCTTCTTCACGTCGTCCACGAGGTCGTAGATGATGTTGTAGTAGCGGATCTCGATGCCGTTGCGCTTGGCGGCCGCAGCGGCTTCCTTGTTGGCTCGGACCGAGAAGCCGATGATCGCGGCGTTGAAGCCTTCCGCGAGCGTCACGTCGGATTCCGAGATTCCGCCGACGCCGGCATGCAGGATGCGGGCTGCGACTTCGTCGGTGCCGAGCTTCTCCAGCGAGCCGAGGATCGCTTCCAGCGAGCCCTGCACGTCGGCCTTGACGATCAGCGGGAATTCCTTGCGGCCCGCCGTCTTCAATTGCGACATCATCTGCTCTAGCGAGCCGCGCATACCGGAGATCGAAGCTGCCGCGTTCTCGCGCTTCTGGTGCGCACGGTAGCTGGTGACCTGACGGGCGCGGGCTTCGTTCTCGACCACCGCGAGACGATCGCCGGCCTCGGGCGGACCGTTGAAGCCGAGCACTTCAACCGGTACCGAGGGACCGGCCTCCTGCACCGTCTCGCCCTGATCCGAGATCAAGGCGCGGACACGGCCCATTTCGGCACCGGCGACGATGATGTCGCCGACGCGGAGCGTGCCGCGCTGCACCAGCACGGTCGCAACCGGACCACGGCCGCGATCGAGCTTGGCCTCGATCACGGTGCCCTCGGCCGGACGCTGCGAATTGGTCTTCAGGTCGAGGATTTCGGCCTGGAGCGCGATCATTTCGAGCAGCTTGTCGAGATTGGTCTTGTTCTTGGCGGACACCTCGACGTCGACGACCTCGCCGCCGAAGGATTCCACCTGCACCTCGTGCTGAAGCAGCTCGGTGCGCACGCGCTCGGGCTTGGCGTCGGGCTTGTCGATCTTGTTGATGGCAACGATGATCGGCACTCGCGCCGCCTTGGCGTGGTTGATGGCCTCGACCGTCTGCGGCATCACGCCGTCATCGGCCGCGACCACCAGCACCACGATGTCGGTGACCTTGGCGCCGCGGGCGCGCATCGCGGTGAACGCGGCGTGGCCGGGCGTATCGATGAAGGTGATCTTCTTGCCGCTTTCGGGCGACACCACCTGATAGGCGCCGATGTGCTGGGTGATGCCGCCGGCCTCGCCGGAGACGACGTTGGCGTGACGGAGTGCGTCGAGCAGCGAAGTCTTGCCGTGATCGACGTGACCCATCACGGTCACGACGGGCGAGCGCGTTTCGGTATCGGTGGAATCGTCGACGGTGTCGAACAGGCCTTCCTCGACGTCCGACGCGGCAACGCGTTTGACGGTGTGGCCCAGTTCTTCGGCGATCAGCTGCGCGGTGTCGGCGTCGATCACGTCGGTGATCTTGTGCATCGCGCCCTGCTTCATCAGCATGCGGATGACGTCGACCGCGCGCTCGGCCATGCGGTTGGCGAGCTCCTGGATGGTGATCGCTTCCGGAATGACTACCTCGCGGATGAGCTTTTCCTTCGGCTCGTTCGAGGCGTGGCCCTTCAGGCGCTGGGTGCGGCGGCGGAACGAAGCGATCGAGCGCTCGCGCACCTCGTCGGCGTTGAGCGCGGTGACCACGGTGAGGCGGCCGCGCTCCTTCTGCGGGCCGGGCTTGTGGGTGGTCTTCGGGGGAGGCGCGGGACGCGCGGCGCCGCCGGGACCGCGACGGATCTGGCGCGGAGCTTCGTCCTCATCAGGCTCGGCTGCAACTGCGGGGCCGCGACCTGCCGGTGCACCCGGGCGCTGCGCGGTCGTCGTTGCGGGACGCGCCGTCGTGGTTCCCGGGCGGGTCGTGGTGGTTCCGGGCCGGGCCGCGGGGGCGCCGGGCCGCGGCGCAGGCGCGGCCGGTGCGGCGGTTGCGGGGCGCGCGGCCGCTGCGGCCTGCTCGCCTTCGCCAAAACGCTTCTTGGCTTCGCTCTCGGCCTTCCGCTTGGCTTCGTCCTCGTGGCGATGGCGCTCGTCCTCGGCCTTGCGGCGGGCTTCGGCGGCTTCGCGCTCGGCGCGTTCGGCGGCCTCGCGGACGGCGCGGCGCTGGGCCTCTTCCTCGGCCTGGCGGCGTTCTTCGACTTCGCGCAGCTTGGCATCGGCCAGCGCGCTGGCGCGGGCCGAACGTTCGTCCTCGGTCAGGGTACGCAGCACCACGCCGGAACCGGCGTTGCGAGGCGGGGCGGGCGGAGCCGGGCGCGACGGCGCGGCGGGTGCCGCCGGCGCCGGCTTTGCGGCCACCTCAGGCGCGTGCGGCTCGGGGCCATCGCCAATGCGGCGCTTGCCGCGCTTCTCGACCACGACCTGCTTGCTGCGGCCATGGCTGAAGCTCTGGCGCACGGTCCCCGTTTCGACGCGCGGCTTGAGCGATAGCGTCTTGCTCGGAACGCTCAGCTTCTTGTCGCCAGGGGTCTTGGTATCAACCATTCAGCAGTCCTAATCCTGATTTATCAGTGTTGTGCGTTGCCGCACCGTCCAATTGGGTCGTCGTTGTCTCTCAGAAATCCTGGCCGTGCTTTTCGGCAGTCTTGTCATCGTCCGCCATCCGGTATCGGACCAGCATCTGGCTACGTGACAGGAATGACCTGCTCGCCGGGCCCGCGAGCAGCGCAGCATGTATCACATTTGACCGGGTGAGTGCCAAATCCAATTCTACCGATTTCAGTGCGGTGACGACGGGAATCTGCGGCTCAGCGCCGCGATTTCCGGCATTTTGACGTGCCAGCATGTCCAATTTGCGGATTCCGTCCGCGGCCCCGTCGCTGGCATGGATCAGGACCTCGACCGTGCCCTCCCGAAGCGCGCTCTCGACCTTGCCGAAGCCGGCCACGACCTGGCCCGCCTTGGCGGCGATCCCAAGGGCTTCCGTCACGCTCCGAACCAGGAGCGCCTCGATGTCGGTGGGAAGCGTCTGAGGGATGCGCAGATCGCGCTTGAAGGCCCTGCTAAATTGGTGACGCCGGACGGCTTCCGCAACCACCTTGCGTGAGGCGGTGATCCACATGCCGCGTCCGGGCAGCTTGCGCTTGAGATCGGGAACCACCTCGCCTTGCGGCGATACGACGAAGCGGATCAGCTCGTCGATCGGCCGGACCTCGCGACTGACCGCGCACATGCGCATGGTCGCGGACCTTTCGGTCCGCGGCCCATGGTCGAGTTCGCTGTCAATGCTGGCGAGCATCCGGATGACATCCTCCCTGGCCCTTACGCCGGCTGGTCTTCGGTCGCCGCAGCCTCTTCGGCAGGCTTGGCGATATCGGCTTCGGTGATCCAGCCGGCCTTGACGCGGGCCTGCATGATCATCGCTTCGGCATCGTCACGGGAAATGTCGATGCCATCGAGCGCACCGGCGTGCTTGGTCGGCTCGCTGCCTTCCTTGCGCTCGGTCCAGCCGACCAGATCGTCGGTGGCGCAGCCGGCGAGGTCGTCGACCGTCTTGATGTCGTTCTCGCCGAACTTCACCAGCATCTTCGAGGTCACGCCGGGCACGTCCTTGAGCGCGTCCTCGACACCGAGCTCCTTGCGCCTGGCCTCGAGCTCGGCTTCCTGCTGCTCCAGATATTCGCGGGCGCGGTTCTGGAGCTCTTGCGCGGTCTCCTCGTCAAAGCCTTCGATGCCGGCGAGTTCCTTGACGTCCACCATCGCGAGTTCCTCGACCGAGGTGAAGCCTTCGGACGCCAGCAGCTGGCCGACCACTTCGTCGACGTTGAGCGATTCCATGAAGACGCGAGTGGAGTTCTCGAAGTCGGCCTGGCGGCGCTCCGATTCCTCCTGCTCGGTCAGGATGTCGATGTCCCAGCCGGTGAGCTGCGAGGCCAGACGCACGTTCTGGCCGCGGCGGCCGATCGCCAGCGAGAGCTGGTTGTTGGTGTCGGGCACCACGACCTCGATGCGCTCGCGGTCCTCGTCGATGACGACCTTGGAGACTTCGGCCGGCGCCAGCGCGTTGACCACGAAGGTCGCGATGTCGGGCGACCAGGGGATGATGTCGATCTTCTCGCCCTGCAGTTCGTTCACCACGGCCTGCACGCGCGAGCCGCGCATGCCGACGCAGGCGCCGACCGGATCGACCGAGGAATCGCGGGAAATCACGCCGATTTTCGCGCGCGAGCCGGGATCGCGGGCCACCGCCTTGATCTCGACGATGCCGTCATAGATCTCAGGCACTTCCTGCGCGAACAGTTTCGCCATGAATTGCGGATGAGTGCGGGAGAGGAAGATCTGTGGGCCTCTCGTCTCGCGGCGGACGTCGAAGATGTAGGCGCGGACGCGGTCGCCGTTGCGGAACACTTCGCGCGGCAACATCTCGTCGCGGCGGATGATGGCCTCGCCACGGCCGAGATCGACGATCACGCTGCCATATTCGACGCGCTTGACGACGCCATTGACGATATCGCCGATGCGGTCCTTGAATTCCTGGTATTGCCGGTCGCGCTCGGCCTCGCGCACCTTCTGCACGATCACCTGCTTGGCCGATTGCGCGGCGATGCGGCCATATTCCAGCGGCGGCAGGGTGTCGGCGATGGTGTCGCCGACCTGGGCACCGGGATTGGCGCGCTGCGCGTCCACCAGCGAGATCTGGTTGGCATGGTTTTCGACCTTGTCGACCACCAGCATGTGGCGCGACAGCCGCAGCTCACCCTTTTTCGGGTCGATCTCGGCATGAACGTCAGTTTCGCTGCCGTAACGGGCCCGCGCCGCCTTGGCGATGGCGTCCTCCATCGCGGCGATGACGATGCCGCGGTCGATCGATTTCTCGCGTGCAACGGCGTCCGCGATCTGAAGCAATTCAAGTCGGTTGGCGCTGACTGCCATGGCTAGTCTCCTTGGTCAGGCTCGATCTCGCCCCGCCGCGCGCGTTCGGCGGCCAGGCGATGTTTCTTCGTATTGGTCGGAGCCGGCTTCTTCTTCGGCTTGGTGTTCTTGGTGATTCTTTCACTGATCTTCGCGTGCGGCGCCTGCGGCGGCTCGAGACCGAGATTGCGGCGCATCTCGCGCGCCTCGGCCTTGCCGCGGCGCATGGATTCGGCGATCAGTTCGTCGGTCAGCACCAGCCGGGCATCGCCGATATCCTCCATGGTCAGGAGAACGTCGACTTCGTCACCTGCCTTGACGTCGTCGCGATGCAGATGCACGCGATCGCCTTCGACAGCACCGAGCGTGCCGCGGAAGCGCTTGCGCCCCTCGTGCGCGACCGCCATCTCGATCTTCACCAGATGCCCGGAATAGCGCTCGAAATCGGAGCGGCGCACCAGCGGGCGGTCGATCCCCGGCGAGGAGATCTCCAGCCGGTAGGCGCGATCGATGGGATCGGCGACGTCGAGCACGGGCGACAATGCCCGCGAGATCGCCTCGCAATCCTCGATCTGCATCGAGCCGTCCGGTCGCTCGGCCATGATCTGAACGGTGCAGCCGGCTTCCCCGGAAATGCGGATCCGCACCAGGCGATAGCCCATGCCCTGGAGCACGGGAGCAGCCACCGCGGACACCCGTGCCGCGACGCCCGGCTCGACCACGAGCCGCGGCTCGGCCAGCAATTCGGCATCCGTGGAACCAGGGTTCGGCTCGGTCATGTCCAGGGTCAGGGCGCTCAATGGTTAAGGCTTGGTTACGACTTCAAAGCCCGCTTCGGAACTTTCCCGACAGCGCGTCGGGCCGCATCTTCCGCCAAGCCGCGTTCAGGTAATAAAAAAGAGCGGGTCCTTGCGGGCCCACTCTCACTACGCGGATCGTATGAGAAGATGAATTGGCGCTGATATAGCGCTTTCCGCCCTCCCGGACAAGGCCCATCGCAGCGGGAACGGGGCCTTTTTGCGCCGATCTGCGGACCCTGCGCAACGCTTCTTTCATCAAGCAGGCCTAACTTCCGCGATCGTGGGGCGGCTTGAACCAAGGGCGCACCCGCGGCGTGCCCCGTTCGAGTTGCGTTTTCATGACCGTTGCCACGTCGCTCATTCCTGGACTGGACGATATCGTCAAACGCGGCGATCCGCGGCGACGCGGCGAGATCGCGCGGGCCATCGCCCAGTTGTTCTTCCAGGATGCGGAGAAGCTCCGCCCCGAGTTGATCGATCTCTTCGACAATCTCCTGATCGATCTCGTCCCGCATGCCGAGCTGTCCTCGCGGGTCGATCTGGCCGAGCGCTTCTCGCGCCTGAACAACGCGCCGCCGCACCTGGTCAATCAGCTCGCGCGCGAAAACGAGATCATGGTGGCCGGTCCCGTGCTGCGCCGCTCGCCCGTGCTCGACGACGCGGCTCTTGCCGAGATCGCGCGCCTGAAAGGCCAGGGCCATCTCCTGGCGATGACGGAGCGCCCAGCCCTGTCTCCCGTCGTCACCGACGTGCTGGTCGAGCGCGGCGATCGCGACGTGGTGCGCCGCGCCGCAGGCAATGCCGGCGCGGTGTTCTCACCAGGCAGCTATTCCGAGATGATCAGGCGCGCGGCCCAGGACGGCGTGCTGACGCTCAGGATCGGCCAGCGCAACGACCTTTCCGGCGAGCACCTGAAACAGCTGCTCGACGGGACGCTCGACGTCATCCGCCGCCGCCTCTCCAGCGTGGTCAATCCCGCGCGCAAGGCCGAGATCAAGCGCGCGATGGCGGCGATCGAGGAGGCGGCGCGCCCGCCGGGGCCGCGCCGCGATTTTTCGGACGCGCAGCGCACGGTGCTCGCCTTGCATCGCGAGGGCCATCTCGGCGAAAGCGCGCTGCTCGGCTTCGCCAAGGCGCACAAATACGAGGAATCGATCGCCTCGCTCTCGGCGATGTCCGGCATTCGCCTCTCGACCCTCGACCGCCTGATCGCTGGCGACCGCTACGATCCGCTTCTGATCCTGGGCCGCGTGCTCAATCTCGGCTGGCCCACGGTGCGTGCGCTCATCCTGCTCTGGTACGGTCCGCAACGCACGCCTGCCGATGCCGACCTCGAGGCCGCGCGCGTGAACTTCACGCGCCTGATGCCGACGACCGCCGAACGCGTCGTGAATTTCTGGCGCAACCGGCGGACGATCTGAGATCATTTCTCCAGTCATTCCGGGGCGCGTGAAGCGCGAACCCGGAATCTCGAGATTCTCAGGTGCGCAATTGCGCACCATAGTTCGATGCTGCGCATCGCCCCGGAATGACGACTACGCTCTCCTGAACCGCAAGTAAGCTGCCTTGCGTCCTTCCCGCGCGGCCTTCCGGCCGTAGCGTGTCATGGTGTAGCCGGGCCATGGCTGGCGGAAATCGTCGGCGCGTTCGGCCAGCCAGACGAAGTCCTGCGAGCGCGCAAGATGCGAGAGCGTCCAGGCGCAGTAATCGTCGATGTCGCAGACGAAACGGAACTCGCCGCCGCTTCGGAGCACGCGCGCCATTGCGGCGATCGTCCGGTCCTGGACGAAACGCCGCTTCCAGTGTCTCCGCTTCGGCCAGGGATCGGGGTGGATCAGGTCGATCCGCGACAGCGAATCCTTCGGCAACCAGGCCAGGAGCTCGGCGGCATCGCCCGCGAACAGGCGGATGTTGCCGATGTTGGCGGCCTCGATCTGCGCGAGGATTTTCGCCATGCCGTTGACGTAGGGTTCGCAGCCGATGAAGCCCGTAGCGGGAAAGTTCTGGGCCTCGGCCGCGAGATGCTCGCCGCCGCCGAAGCCGATCTCGAGCCTGACGTCTTCGGCTGCGGGAGCGAAGATCGCGCGGGCATCCGCCGGCGCCTCACCGTCGATGTCGAGGGCAAGATGCGGCAGCAGCTGCTCGATCAGCCCGGCCTGATGTTGCCTGAGCTTGTGGCCCTTGCGGCGCCCGAAGAAGGCGCGGTCGCTGTCGTCGCGATCGGGGTCTGATTTGCGTTCGCTCATCGCAGCGTCTGATACAGGCGATGGAGCAGTCGCGCGCGCGGCGCGAGCGACGAGACATAGAGCTGCTCATAATGGGTGTGCGCGCCCTTGCCGTCGACGCCGAGCCCGTCGAGCGTCGCGGTGTAGGCAGCGGTGAAATTGCCGTCCGAGCCGCCGCCTGTATGCGTGTCGATCAGCTCGAAGCCGATCTCCGCGGCGAGCGTCCTCGCATGCTCGTACAGCGAGGCGCCCGCATTGCTCTTCTCGTAAGGCGGACGATTGAGCTCGCCGGTGACCGTGACGGTGACGCCGTCCGTCTTCGACGTCAGCCCGAGGATCTTGCCCACGAACTCGTCTGCGTCCTTCAGGCCCGGCACGCGCAGATCGACTTCGGCATAGGCCTCTTCCGGTGTCACGTTGGGGCGCGTGCCTCCGCGCACCACTCCGACATTGACGGTGACGCCGCGCGTCAGATCGTTCATTCCTTCCAGCGCCAGGATGATATTGCCGAGCTCGCGGACGGCGCTGCGGCCGTCTTCGGGCCTGGAGCCGGCATGCGCGGGCACACCCTTGATGAATACCTGGAAGCGCCCGACGCCCTTGCGTCCGGTGACGATCTTGCCGCCGTCGCGCGCCGGCTCGGTCACCAGCACATATTTGGCCTTGCGCCCTTCCTTCTCAATCAGCGCACGCGACGTCGGGCTGCCGATCTCCTCGTCGGAGGTGAACAGGTGCGTGATGCCGAGCGGCGAGCGATCGGCCGTCGCGCAAAGCGCGCGAAAGGCGTGATGGGCGATGTAGGCACCGCCCTTCATGTCGTAGATGCCGGGGCCGAACGCGACGTCGCCTTCAACCTTGAACGGCAGGCGCTCGATGAATCCGATGGGATGAACGGTATCGAGGTGGCTCAGCACCAGGATGCCCGGTCGATCCTGACCCCAATTGGTGCGCGCCACGAGATGATCGCCGCAGCCATCCACGCCGGCGACGCGCTCGAGCGTGACAGGCAGGTCGCGGTACTGCTCCGCGACCAGAGACACCAGCTTGTTGACCTGTTCAGGCGCTTCGGTCGGCGTCTCGATTTCCACCCAGCGGCGGATGCCATCGAGGATGGTTTGGGAATCGAACCAATTGGAGCCGGTCATGAGCGCATCTGTGCCTTTGAATCGCATCATCGAAGCGGGCGCGCAGCAAAGCGCGGTCCTAAATGACGACATAGGCCAGATTTGACGCAGTCTCAAATCGCCATCGAGATGGCGCTTCAGCGCTTGTCGGGGCCTTCGCGGGCCGCAATCTGCTCGACGAGATCGACGATGGAGCGGCGCATCTTCGAATCGGTGATTCGCGTGAACGCCTTGGTCAAGGCGAGCCCTTCGGAGGTCGCGAGAAAGTCCGAGACGTAAGAGGGCGAGGCGCCTTCGCTGAAGCCATCCGGACCCGGCACGCCGCTCGGGCCGCCTTCGAACAGGAATGACACCGGCACCTGGAGAATCTCGGCGATCTGCTGGATGCGGCTCGCGCCGACCCGGTTGGTGCCCTTCTCGTATTTCTGGACCTGCTGGAAAGTCAGGCCCAAAGCTTCACCGAGCTTCTCCTGGCTCATGCCCAACATGATGCGGCGCATGCGCACGCGACTGCCGACATATTTGTCAACAGGGTTGGGCGCTTTCGACATTTCCTCAGCCCTCCAAACATCACCTTCGGCGCAATCATCAAGCATGCCTCGGGTGCAGCATCGTCAAAACCAAACCCTGTTATTGGGAAACATTGCGGAGAAATTTAGCAACGCACCTCTGTCTTTCGCAGCTGGTGCAGAATGGGGAGCCCGCGTGCAGTCTGTCAACCGTGGGACTACGGTTGTCAAAGGATTCCGGCCGCCTCGGCGGCGGCGTCATCAGGGCTGACGCTTGGCGACACGCCGGCGGAGCGCCAGGAGCACGGCCACTGCGACGAGCATCGCCGCGGGCGCATCACCCACCCGTGCATAGACGGTCGGCGGGATCGCGGCCGGAAGGTTTGCATCCAAAATGCCTTCGATGCCGAGGCCGAGGCTCGCGACCGTGCGTCCGACCGGATCGATCACTGCGGAGATGCCGGTATTGGCGGAGCGGACCAGCGGCAATCCCAGCTCGATCGCGCGCATCCGCGACTGCTCCAGATGCTGATAGGGGCCGGTCGAGATGCCGAACCAGCCGTCGTTGGTGAGGTTCACGATCCAGCCTGGACGTTCGTTGCGTCCAGCCACTTCACCGGGAAAGATGGCTTCGTAGCAGATCAGCGGCAGCGCCGGTTGTGCGCCGGGGACCGGCAGCACATGCCGCACGCTGCCGGCGATGAAGCCGCCGCGCACACGCGTCAGCTGCTCGAAACCGAGCTTCTCCATCAACGCCTGGTAGGGGAGAAATTCTCCGAACGGGACCAAATGCACCTTGTCGTACACAGCGAGCACGCTGCCGTCGTGATCGATCACGTAAATCGAGTTATAGGCGCGCGTGATCGGCGTGCCCCGCGGCAGGTCGGGCGCGCGGACCGAGCCCGTGATCAGCACGGTACCCTTGGGCAGGAGGTCGGCGATTTGCGCCATCGCGTCGGCTTCGCGGGTCAGGAAGAACGGAAAGGCGGATTCCGGCCAGATCAGGATGGTGGCATCGCGTACACCGGTCGATTGCGGGCCGGAGGCGCGGTCCGACAGCGCAAGGTATTTCTTCATCACCTCCGTCTTCGCGGCGTAGTTGAATTTTGCGTCCTGCTGGAGGTTCGGCTGCATCAGGCGGAGCTTGGCGCCTGACACCATTGTGGTTGGATGCAGCGACAGGCGGATTGCGCCGAAGACGCTCATGACGACCAGAAGCGCGACGGCGGCCGCCGGCACGCGCCATGGCAGGCGGCGATCGGGCGTGCGGTCGATCAGCGTCGCCGGGCTTGCGAAGATCGCAACCGTCAGGAACGTCATGCCCCACAGGCCGATCAGCGACGCCGTCTGGGCCAGCGGCAGCGGCTCGGACAGCGCGTAGCCGAACGCGTTCCAGGGAAAGCCTGTCAGTGCGTGACCGCGCAGCCATTCGCTCATGGTGAGGCTCGCTGCGAGTGCCAGCACGCGCGTGGCGTTCTTGGTCCAGAGCAGGCGCGCCAGCGCAAAGCCCATCGCGGTGAAGATCGACAGATAGGCCGGCAGGCCGAGGACGGCGAACGGCGTCAGCCAGGCGAACACGTCGGCGTCGACAAAGAAGGCGTAGCCGATCCAGTAGAGGCCGGGCACGAAATAGCCGAGCCCGAACCAGTAGCCGGTCAGCGCGGCGGCGGGGACGCCGCCATAGCGGCCGGCGCCGGCGCCGTCGATCAGCCAGACCAGCACCGGGAAGGTTACGAACAGCACCGGGAAGAGGTTGAACGGCGCCAGTGCCAGCACCGACAGCGCCCCGGCCGCCATGGCGATGACGGCGCGCTTCCATCCCCAGGTGAGAATGATGGCAAGCGCAATCTGCCGGAGTCGCTGTGATGGACTCACTGCGGGCCGGTCCCGTCGCTCGGTGGCGGCGTGGGCGTGTCGCTGGCCGATGGCTGTCCGCTCTCCGGCGTGGCCTCGCGGCGCCGGCTCTCGCGCTGGGTGCGCGGCGCGGGGCGCTCCTTCCGTGTCGAGATGCGCAGCCGCTTGACCCGGCGCGGATCGGCGTCGAGCACCTCGACCTCGTAGGTGCCCGGACCCGAGATCACTTCGCCGCGCACCGGCAGGCGTCCGACGAAGCTGACGAGATAGCCGCCCAGCGTCTCCACCTCCTCGCCGGCTTCGCCGGTGACGAAATCCTCGCCGATCACCGAGCGGACGTCGTCGAGGCTGGCGCGGGCGTCGGCGATGAAGGCGTTGTCGGGCAGGCGCACGATCGAGGGTGGCTCGTCGCTGTCGTGCTCGTCGTCGATTTCGCCGACGATCTGCTCGACGATGTCCTCGATCGAGACCAGGCCGTCGCTGCCGCCATATTCGTCGACCACCAGCGCCAGATGGATGCGCGTGGCCTGCATCTGCGCGAGCAGGTCGATCGCCCGCATCGACGGCGGCACGTAGAGCAGCTTGCGAATGATGTGCGCATCATGAAGCGGCAGCGCGAGATCGACGGCGCGCAGGTCGAGCCCGGCCGGCAGCGGCTTCTTGCGCTTGGTCTTGGTGGCTTCCGATACGCGGGCGCGGGCGGTCATGAAGGCGAGCAGGTCGCGGATGTGGACGATGCCGACGGGATCGTCGAGCGTCTCGTTGAAGACGACGAGGCGGGAATGGCCGGCACTCTCGAAGCGGTCCATCAATTCGCCGAGCGGGATGTCGCGCTTCACTGCGATGATGTCGGCGCGATGCACCATGACGTCGGCGATACGGCGCTCGTGCAGGCCGAGAATGTTGCGCAGCATGGTGCGCTCGACCGCGGAGAAGCCGGTGTCGTCGGGCGTCGATGCATCGAGCACGACCTGGAGGTCGTGGCGGACCGACCCCGCCTTCCAGCCGAACAGCGTCCGGATGGCGCGCAGGAGCCAGCCTTCGGCGGCCGGGCGCAGCACCTCGCCATGGGCCACAACGGCGGGCAGATTGCGCGTGTTGCGCGGGTTGTCCTGGATTGGATCGGAATCCGGCATCTCAGTGCGCCCCGGCGCGGTCGGCATAGGGATCGGGGATGCCGAGATGCGCCAGGATCTGCGTCTCCAGCGCTTCCATCTCCTCGGCGTCGCCGTCGTCCTCGTGATCGTAGCCGATCAGATGCAGGAAGCCGTGCACGGCGAGGTGGCTCAAATGGTGCTCGAACGGCTTGTGTTCCTCGTCCGCCTCGCGCCGCATTGTCTCGTAGGCGATCGCGATGTCGCCGAGCATGCGCGGCGCATCGCCCGGCTTCCACCCGCCCTCCGGCTGGAGCGCGGGGAACGACAGCACGTTGGTCGGCTTGTCGATGCCGCGCCAGTTGCTGTTGAGCGTGCGGATGCCGGCGTCATCGGTCAGCATCACAGCCACTTCCGCGTCGGCAACGTCTTCGTCGACGCTCTCGGCGGCGGCCGCCACGGCGCGCTGGATCACGGCTTCGGAATCAGGCTCGCGCTGCCAGCAATCGGCGACGACGAGGACCTCGGTCATGGGAAGGTTGGAATGGGACATTGTGTTGTCTGGGACGAAAGGCGCGGTGTTCGCACCTTCTCCGTCCGGTGTTGCCTCGTCAGGATTGACCGGTGGCCGGCCGCTGCGGCGGCCCTTCGTAGGCGGCGACGATCCGCGCCACGAGTTCGTGGCGGATCACGTCCTCGGCCTTGAAATGAACCTGGGCAATTCCCTCGACGCCGCCCAGGAGGCGGGTCGCCTCGGCCAGGCCCGAGGTCTGGCCGTTCGGCAAGTCGATCTGCGAGGGATCGCCCGTCACGATCATGCGGCTGTTCTCGCCGAGACGCGTCAGGAACATCTTCATCTGCATCGACGTGGTGTTCTGGGCCTCGTCCAGGATGATGGCGGCGTTGGTGAGCGTGCGGCCGCGCATGAAGGCGAGCGGCGCGATCTCGATCTCGCCGGTCTGGAGCGCACGCTCGACGATGCGCGCATCCATGAGGTCGTAGAGCGCATCGTAGATCGGCCGCAGATAAGGATCGACCTTCTCGCGGAGATCGCCGGGCAGGAAGCCGAGTCGCTCGCCGGCTTCCACCGCCGGGCGCGACAGGATGATGCGATCGACCTCCTTGCGCTCGAACAGCTGGGCGGCATGGGCGACGGCGAGCCAGGTCTTGCCGGTGCCGGCGGGGCCGACGCCGAACACCAGCTCGTGCCGCTTCAGCGCGCGGATGTAGGAGTCCTGCGCGGCCGTGCGCGCGCGCACCGGGCGCTTGCGCAAGTTGATGCTGTCGAAGGTCGATTTGGCCGATTTGGCGTCGAACTCGAACAGCGAGCCCTGCGCGATCACGGCGCGGATCGCGCCTTCGACCTCACCCTGGTCGAGATCCTGTCCCTTCACGGCCTGCGTGTAGAGCATCTCCAGCACGCGCCGCGCGGCGTCGCAGCCGTCGCGGCTGCCGCCGATGGTGATGTGGTTGCCCTTGGAATCGACGACGACGCCGAGCCGCCGCTCGATCTGCGCCAGGTGCTGGCCGTAGGGGCCGACCAGCGCGGAAGCGGCGCGGTTGTCGTCGAAGTCGATGACGACCTGGGTCTCGGGCGGAACTTGCATGTCGCGGTCAAATTTGCGGCTGGGAGCGAACGAAGACGAATCCGATGCGCTTTTGGGCAAGGGTTCAGGCTCCAGTGGCTTGCGATAAAGCGGGCTCGCGCGCGCCATGCGGCGTCACGAGTTCGCCGAGAAAGCTGTAGCGTTCGAGGCTGTCGATGCGGACCGGCAGGATTTGTCCGATGATGTCGGGCGAGGCCATCACATGGGCGGGTTGGAGGTACGCGGTGCGGCCGACGATCTGGCCCTCCTTGCGCGCCGGACGCTCGAACAGCACATCGACCGTTGAGCCAATCGCAGCCTTGTTGAAGGCCGATTGCTGGCTGTCGATCAGTTCCTGGAGCCGCTCCAATCGCTGGTCCATCTCGGCGGGGGACACCGTCTCCTGCATGTCCGCGGCCGGCGTTCCCGGCCGGGCGGAGTATTTGAACGAATAAGCCGCAGCGTAACCGATTTGCGTGACAAGCGCGAGGGTGGCGAGAAAATCTTGCTCGCTTTCGCCCGGGAAGCCGACGATGAAATCTGATGAAAAAGCAATGTCTTGGCGGGCGGCGCGGAAACGGTCGATGACCCCAAGGTAATCATCGGCGGTATGTTTCCGGTTCATGGCGGCCAGAATCCGGTCCGAGCCCGATTGCACCGGCAGGTGCACGAACGGCATCAGGGCACCGAGATCGCGATGGGCTGCAATCAGGCTGTCGTCGACATCGCGCGGATGACTGGTCGAATAGCGCAGCCGCGCGATGCCGGGAATCTTCGCCAGATGCTCGAGCAGCCGGCCGAGCGGCCAGCTCGTCCCGTCCGGCCCATCGCCGTGATAGGCATTGACGTTCTGCCCGATCAGCGTGAGCTCGCGCACGCCGTTGTCGGCGAGCCGCTTCACGTCATCGACGATCTTCGCCACCGGCCGCGAGACTTCGGCGCCGCGCGTGTACGGCACGACGCAGAAAGTGCAGAACTTGTCACAGCCTTCCTGCACCGTGACGAAGGCGGAAATGCCGCGCGCGCGGATCGCATCGGGCTTCGGGTGCGCCAGGAAGCCGAACTTGTCGGCCGCGGGAAACTCGGTCTCGATCGCGCGGCCTTCGTCGCCGGCGCGTTTCAAGAGCTCCGGCAGATGATGATAGCTCTGCGGGCCGACCACGACGTCGACCACAGGTGCCCGGCGCACGATCTCCTCGCCCTCGGCCTGTGCCACGCAGCCCGCGACCGCGATCTGCATCGCGCGGCCCCCACGCGCGGCCTCGTCCTTGGCGACGCGCAGCCGGCCGAGCTCGGAATAGACCTTTTCCGAGGCCTTCTCGCGGATGTGGCAGGTGTTGAGGATGACGAGGTCGGCGTCCTCAGCGCTGGCCGTCTCCACGAATCCTTCGGGTGCCAGCGTATCCACCATGCGCTGGGCATCGTAGACGTTCATCTGGCAGCCATATGATTTGATGTGCAGCTTGCGCGGCGGCGTCATGGAACCCGAAAATGGCGGTGGAGGGCGGCCCTCAGATATAGGCTCGAGGGGCGAAAATCCAGCGAATGGGGGTCGAGACGGTCATTCCGGGGCGCTCGCAGCGCGAGCGAACCCGGAATCCAGAGGTTTTGGCCGTGATTCCGGGTTCGATGCTGCGCATCGCCCCGGAATGACAGCAATAATCAGCCCGCCAGGGCCTTCGCCTCGACCCGCCGGAGCAACTCCGGGAGCTGGTGCATGTCGGCAAAGGTCAGCTCGGCGCCAGCCTGCCGCAGGGTCTCGGCATGGCCGTCCCCGCAATGGCTGCCTCCGTAAAAGCCGAACACGGTCATTCCCGCTGCCCGCGCGCCGGCAATGCCGGCCAGGCTGTCCTCGATCACGACACAGCGCTCGGGTGGCACGCCCATTTCGCTTGCCGCGAACAGGAACAGGTCCGGTGCCGGCTTGCCGTTCTTCACCTGCGAGGCCGAGAAGATGTTCGGTGCCAGGCGCTCGTAGAGCCCGGTGCTTCCGAGGCTCACGCGCATGCGCTGATGCGAGCCGCTCGAGGCCACGCAGACGCGTTGCGTGACGACATCGAGCACGTCATGGATACCTCGGATCGCCTCGAGGTCGGCCTCGAACGCGCGGAACAGCTCGTCCTGAAGATCGCCGTGATAGGCCTCGGGCAGCTTGCGGCCGAGCTCGGTCTCGATCTCAAGATTGGCCTGTCTTGTCGAACGGCCGAGGAAGCGTTCGAACACCTGCTCGGACGTGATCGGATAGCCGTGCCGCGTCAGCACGTCGGCATGGGCGCGGCAGGAGATCACCTCGCTGTCCACCAGCACGCCGTCGCAATCGAAGATGATGAGGTCGATGGGCATTCAGTGTGTAACTTGGTTATGGCATTCTGGCGCAGGGCGCGCGGTGCCACCTCTCCCCGACGCGGAGAGGTGAAGAGAGGCCGTCGCAAAATCTGTTCATCAATTCGTCGGCTTGTCGTCGTCGAGCGGGACGCAATAGAGCTCGAGTCGATGATCGACCAGACGGTAGCCGAGCTTGCGGGCGATCTCCGCCTGGAGCTTCTCTATCTCCTCGGAGGTGAACTCGATCACCTTGCCGTCGCGCAGATTGATGAGATGGTCGTGATGGCTGTCGCGCATCTGCTCGTAGCGCGCGCGGCCCTCGCGGAAATCGTGGCGTTCGATGATGCCGGCATCCTCGAACAGTTTCACGGTGCGATAGACCGTCGAGATCGAGATCTTGTCGTCGACCGCAACGCAGCGCCGGTAGAGTTCCTCGACATCGGGATGATCGATCGCTTCCGCGAGCACGCGGGCGATGACGCGGCGCTGCTCGGTCATGCGCATGCCCGTGGCGGCACAGCGCGCCTCGATGTCGGACGCCTTGGATGCAGAGGAAGGTTTCAATGTGGTCATAGCGTTGTCTGCCTGGCGGGCGCTTTCTGCCACCGATGTTACGACAAGTCGCGTCGCATCAGAAGGGCGTTCAATTGTTCCCCGTTGGGCTGCTTATAGTAGCGATCGCGGCGCCCGACCACCACGAATCCGCACCCGTCGTAGAGCCGCCGCGCCGGCTGGTTATTTTCCTCCACCTCGAGAAATATTGTGCGCACGCCGCGCCCGGCGAGGTGGCCGAGATGGGTCATCAGCAGCGTGCGGGAGAGGCCGCGGCCGCGATAAGCCCCGTCCACCGCAATCGAGAGAATTTCCGCCTCGTCCGCGCCGATCCGCGACACCGCAAAGCCGACCGTCTTGCGGCCGAGACGCAGGCGATGCACCAGCGTGTTGCGCTCGCTGATCATGCTCTCGAATTCGCCTTCGCCCCAGCCGTGCGCGAAGGAGGCGACGTGCAGCTGCGCGAGCCGCGCGGCATCGCGCAAGGTGGCGGGCTCGACGACGGCACTGCCGCCGTGCCACCACTCCGACAGCCATCCCATCATGAGGTTGCGGCTTGCGCCGCGAGCGGCTTCTGTGTCGCCGGCTTTGCATCGGGCGCCTTCAGATAGAACGGCCGCGCCGGCGTGGTGTCGGGATTGGCCGCCGCACCGAGCCAGGCGATCCAGCTGATATCGGGCGCGGGCTGCGCGTCGACCGCAACAGGTTGCGGTCCATCCTTCGGCCAGCGATCGGCGAGGATCTCTGCGGCGTTGCCGACCAGATGCGGCGCGCCGAATTGCGAGGCGGCGATCGCCTCGTCGATGCTGGCGACCTTAGGTCGCACCAGCTGGCTGCCGTCGCCGGCGACGATCTGGAAATAGACGTGATCGTGCCGCGCATCGACTGCGGAGAGCACGGGCGCCGTTCCGCTCTGGCCCACGACGGTGGCGGCATAGGCCGACAGGGTGGTCAGGCCGACGG
This sequence comes from Bradyrhizobium sp. I71, assembly GCF_022354745.1. Lineage (NCBI taxonomy): Bacteria > Pseudomonadati > Pseudomonadota > Alphaproteobacteria > Hyphomicrobiales > Nitrobacteraceae > Bradyrhizobium > Bradyrhizobium sp. I71. The sequence goes on along the minus strand of NZ_CP059398.1, from coordinate 3,281,117 downwards.
CCGGCCGCCCGGCCGCGAGCGCAAGGCCGCGCGCCGCCGAAATGCCGACGCGCAGGCCCGTGAAGCTTCCGGGACCGACGGTGACCGCAATGCGGTCGAGCGCGGTGAAGGCGAGATTGGCCGACTGCATCACCCGCGCGATCATCGGCATCAGGGCCTCGGCGTGGCCGCGCTTCATCAGCAGCGATTCCTGCGCGCGCAGTTCGGCCGTTTCGGTGTCGAGCACGGCGGCCGCGCAGGCGTCGAGCGCGGTATCGATGGCGAGGATCAGCATGAAAAAGCAAATGGCGAGTGACGAATGGAGAACAGTCTAGCGAACCAAGCGCCTATTCGCCATTCATCACGCACGATTGCAGGCCCCCGATATGCCACCCTACGACAACCGTCATTCCGGGGCGGTCCGTAGGACCGAACCCGGAATCTCGAGATTCCGGGTCTGGTGCTAACGCACCATCCCGGAATGACGACTTCGTCGTCACATCGGCCGGACTTCGACCACGTCGGGCACGAAGTGCTTGAGCAGGTTCTGGATGCCGTGCTGAAGCGTCGCCGTCGACGACGGGCAGCCGGAGCAGGCGCCCTTCATGTTGAGATAGACGATGCCGTCCTTGAAGCCGCGGAAGGTGATGTCGCCGCCGTCGTTGGCGACGGCCGGCCGCACCCGGGTCTCGATCAGATCCTTGATCATGTCGACCGTCTCGGCGTCGGCCTCGTCGAAGAACTCGTCCTCGTCGTCGAGATCGGCATCGCCCTGCGCTGCGCCGTCGGCAAGCAGCGGCGCGCCCGACATGTAGTGCTCCATGATGGCACCCAGGATGGCGGGCTTGAGCTGCTGCCATTCACCGTTCGCCTTGGTCACGGTGATGAAGTCCGATCCGTAGAACACGCCGGTGACGCCGGGCACGTCGAACAGCTTTTCGGCGAGCGGCGAACGGCCTGCGGCTTCGCGGCTCGAAAACTCCACGGGGCTGCCGTCGACCACGACGCGGCCCGGAATGAACTTCAGCGTGGCGGGATTGGGGGTGGCTTCGGTTTGAATGAACATGGTTCTCTCCAGACGTCGCCGGTTCAAGGCCGGCGCGTGCCTATCCACTAGCAGATGGCGACGGGGAACGCACGATCAAGGGGAGAGGGAACTGTTTCGTTGTCATATCAGTAGGTTAGGGTGCCGAAATCGCCAATCGTCGTGGCCGGGCTTGACCCGGCCATCCACTGGCGAGCAAACGACAGGCCGCCTCCGAGACCAGGGACCTACGACAGCGAATCCACGCTTTCGTCGCTCAGCGCGCCCGAGATGATGGTCACCGGCACCGGGAATGTGCCCAACTCGTGCGCGAGCAATGAGACCAGCGGCCCCGGCCCTTCCGCACCGGGATTGGCAGCGAGCACCAGCATGGCGATGTCGGGGTCCTCATCGACCACCGCGAGCAGCTGTTCCATCGCGGCGCCTTCCCGGATCACCCGTTCCGGCGTGATCGCGGCGATGCCGTTGGCGCGGCCGGCGGCGCGGTCGAGCGCGGCTTCTGCCGCTTCCTGGGCCTCGGCGCGCATGATGTCGGCGACGCCAAGCCATTCCTGGCTCTGCTGCTCGGGCTCGATGATGCGCAGCATCACCACGCCGCCGCCGGCGCGGATCGCCCAGCGGCTGGCATAATAGACCGCGCGATCCCATTCCGCGGTGTCGTCGACGACGACGAGGCATTTGGGCTTGTGACCCGGCTCGAAGCAAAGTCGCTTGCTGGTCATGCATGTCCCGGCGAGTGCATGGCGCGCATGCTGCCACACTCCCTCCCGCTTGGGGAGAGGAGACCCGATCGGCGCCTCGCGCCGAGCGCTTCTAGCGTCGGCGGATGAAGCCGACGATGTCCTTGGAGAGCTTCATGGTCTCGTCGGCGAGCGCGCGCGCCCGGTCGGCCCCCTCGTTCAGGATCGCGTCGATATGGCCGGGGTCGGCGACGAGGCGCTTCATCTCGCCTGCGATCGGCGCGAGCTTGGTGACGCACAGCTCCGCCAGCGCGTTCTTGAAGCTGGAGAACTGGCCGCCGCCGAACTCGCGGAGCACCTCGGCCTTGGAGCGGCCGGAGAGCGCGGCGAAGATGCCGACGAGATTGTCGGCCTCGGGGCGGGCTTCCAGGCCCTTTTCCTCCGTCGGCAGGGGCTCCGGATCGGTCTTCGCCTTGCGGATCTTCTGCGCGATGGTGTCGGCATCGTCGGTGAGATTGATGCGCGAATTGTCGGAGGCATCCGACTTCGACATCTTCTTGGTGCCGTCGCGCAGGCTCATCACGCGCGTCGCCGGGCCCGTGATCAGGGGTTCCGGCAGCGGGAAGAACAGGCCGTCATTGGCGCCCTGTGCCCGGATCGAGTCGCCGAAATCGTTGTTGAACTTCTGCGCGATGTCGCGGGAGAGCTCCAGATGCTGCTTCTGGTCCTCGCCGACCGGAACGTGGGTGGCACGGTAGAGCAGAATGTCGGCCGCCATCAGCACGGGGTAGTCGAACAGCCCGACCGATGCGTTCTCGCGGTCCTTGCCCGCCTTCTCCTTGAACTGGGTCATGCGGCCGAGCCAGCCCATGCGCGCGACGCAGTTGAAGATCCAGGCGAGCTCGGCATGGCCCGAGACCTGGCTCTGGTTGAACACGATGTGTTTCTTCGGATCGATCCCGGCCGCGATGAAGGCCGCGGTCACCTCCCGGGTGTTGCGCGTGAGCTCGGCCGGGCCGCCCCAGACGTCGACGCCCTGCGTGATCGCGTGCATGTCGACGACGCAATAGATGCAGTTGTGAGTTTCCTGCATCTTCACGAAGTTGACGATCGCGCCGAGATAATTGCCGAGGTGCAGATTGCCCGTCGGCTGGACGCCCGAAAAGACCCGTTCAACGAATGCCATGGTCAGCCTTCTCATAGGTAATTGGCCGTCGTTTCCAACAGCGGCGCTGCCCCGTCAAGGGCAATTCCACCTCTCCCATCGGGAGAGGTCACGCCGAAGGCGCGGGTGAGGGGTTGGGCTCCATCGAGGGACCTGGTCCCCTTACCCGATTTGCTGCGCAAATCGACCTCTCCCGATGGGAGAAGTGAAGAGCCGTCGGCGCGCACGCTAATGAGCGGGCCGTTTCAACGCGTGAACCGCTTCGCGCCAGGACGCCGCTCCGAGGAGCTGCAGCAGCAGGCCGTAGACGGCGATTCCGGCCGCGATCTGCGCGCCGAGCACGACGAAATCGATGATGCCATGGACCCCGGCCGGCACGAGGCCTGCAGTCAGCCAGAGCAGAGCGCCCATGGCAGCAGCGGCGAGCACGATCCGTGGCAGCCGCTTGCGGGCGCTCGCGTCGACCGAGAAACCGAACTCGCGCGTGCCCTTGCGGAGCAGCGAGAGCGCGCTGCCCCAGGCGCCGGCCGCGATGCTTGCGGCGATCCCGCTCGTACCGAAGAGATGGCCGAGCAGGACGGCCAGCACGACTGCGACCACAAAGCCTTTGGCCGTGGCGCGTAGCGGCGTCATCGTGTCGCTGCGGGCATAAAAGGCCGGCGACAACGCCTTGATCAGCACATGCGCCGGCAGGCCCAGCGCCAGCCACATCAACGCATGCGCCGTCGCCGCGCTGTCATGCGCGCCAAACGCGCCACGCTCGAACAGCAGCCGTACGATCGGCTCGGCCAGAACGGCGAGGCCGAGCGTCGCCGGCAGCGCCAGCCCGGCTGCAAGCTCCAGCGCGCGCGATTCGGCATGCGCCACGGCGTCGCGATCGCCGCTGCTCACTGCGCGCGTCAGCTCCGGCACCAGCACCGTGCCCATGGCGACGCCGACGATGCCGAGCGGCAGCTCGATCAGGCGGTTGGCGAAATACAGCCAGGACACCGCCGATGGTGTCGCTGAGGCGATGATCGCGCCCGCGACCATCAGCCATTGCGGGCCCGAGCTTGCGAGCATGCCGGGGATCGCCTTGGCGAAGAAGCCGCGCATCTCCTTGTCGAAACTGGCGCGCAGCGGCGTCGCAAGATGCGCGCTTCGCTGCGACAGCAGCATCAGGAGTTGCAGCAGGCCGGCGATGCCGACGGTGGCCGCCAACACCCACGCAGCGAAACTGGCGTCAGCCTGCCAGACGAGCAGCACCGCGATCGCGGCGATCAGCGCGATGTTGAACAACAGGGGCGAGAACGCCGTCAGCGCGAAGCGGCCCTGCGCATTGAGCAATCCCATAAGCACAGTGACCGGGCCGGCAAAGGCGAGATAAGGCAACATCAGCCGCGCACTCTCGACCGCGCGATCGAGCGTGCCGCTGCCAAGGAAGCCCGGCGCAATGACCGCGATGACCAGCGGCATCAGCAATGCGAGCAGGATCGACATCGCGATCAGGGCCGCGCTGACCGTGCCGAGCACGCGCCCGGCGAACGCCGCTGCGGCTGCCGCCCCGTCGCGATCCCTGATGCGCAGCCAGGCCGGGATCAGCGCCGCGTTAAGCGCGCCCTCGCTGAGCAGCCGGCGCACCACGTTGACGAGCTGAAACGCCGCGAGAAACGCATCCGCCACGGCGCCGGTGCCGAGCAGCGCCGCAATCATGGAATCGCGGGCAAAACCCAGCAGCCGCGAGGCCAGCGTTCCCGTCGAGACGGTGAGGAAGGAGCGGATCATCGGCCCTTTATCATACCGTTGCTTGCCCGCGCCGGCCCGGTCATGATAGGCCGCGAGCTTGGATTTCAGGCCGACAGGAAGCGGATTTCCGCAGGGATCGCAATCCGGCAAACAGGATCAAGGTGAATGGCTGACGTGAAATATGACGTTCTCGGCATCGGTAACGCGCTGTTCGACGTGCTGGTCAGGACCGACGAGGCCTTTCTGGCCAAGCATGGCATGGCCAAGGGCAGCATGTCGCTGATCGACGAGGCTCGCGCTGCCGCCATCTACAAGGACATGGGTCCGGCCACGGAAGTCTCGGGCGGCTCGGCCGCGAACACCATCGTCGGCATCGGCAGCTTAGGGGCACGCGCCGCCTATGTCGGCAAGGTCAAGGACGACCAGATCGGCAAGCTCTATGTCCATGACATCCGGGCCGCCGGCGTCGCCTTCAACACGCCTGCCGCCACGGACGGCCCCGCCACCGGCTGCTCCTACATCCTGGTCACCGGCGACGGCGAGCGCACCATGAACACCTATCTCGGCGCGGCGCAGGACCTGTCGCCCGCCGATATCGATCCGGCCGAGGTCGCTGCTGCCGGCATCGTCTATCTCGAGGGCTATCTCTGGGACCCCAAGAACGCCAAGGACGCCTTCGTCAAGGCGGCCCAGATCGCCCATGACGCCAGGCGCAAGGTGGCGCTGACGCTGTCGGATTCCTTCTGCGTCGACCGCTATCGCGACGAGTTTCTCTCGTTGATGCGCAACGGCACCGTCGACATCGTCTTCGCCAACGAGTCCGAGCTGCATTCGCTCTACATGACCTCGGACTTCGACACCGCGCTGAAGCAGCTGCGCAACGACGTCAATCTCGGCGTCGTCACCCGCAGCGAGAAGGGCTGCATGGTGGTCTCGGTGGAAGACGCCGTTGCCGCGCCGGCATTCCCGGTCGACAAGGTGGTCGACACCACCGGCGCCGGCGATCTCTTCGCTGCCGGCTTCCTGTATGGCCTCGCCCGCAACTTCGGCTACAAGCAGTGTGGCGAGCTCGGCGCACTCGCCGCCGCCGAAGTGATTCAACACATCGGCGCCCGCCCGCAGGTGTCGCTCAAGGAATTGGCCCAGCAGCGCGGGCTGACGGCATAAGGCCCGTCTCTCTCCCCGTCATTGCGAGGAGCCCTTGCGACGAAGCAATCCAGTCCGTCTCCGCGGAACGTTTCTGGACTACTTCGCTACGCTCGCAATCACGGTGTGGAGGCAGGTGCGCGCCTACCCCGGCCTCACGCCGTCTTCGCAGCCTTCAGTCCCAGCCGCTGCTCGACTTCCTCGCGCATCAAGAACTTCTGGATCTTGCCCGTCACCGTCATCGGGAATTCGTCGACGAACTCGACGTAGCGAGGGATCTTGTTGTGGGCGATCTGGCCTTCGCAGAACGCCCGCACCTCGTCCGCCGTCATCTGTTCGCCCGATCTGACGCGGACCCAGGCGCAGAGCTCCTCACCATAGCGGCTATCCGCGACGCCGAAGATCTGCACGTCCTGGATCTTGGGGTGACGATAGAGAAACTCCTCGATCTCGCGCGGATAGAGGTTTTCGCCGCCGCGGATCACCATGTCCTTGATGCGGCCGACGATGTTGCAATAGCCCTCGTCGTCGATGGTGGCGAGGTCGCCGGTGTGCATCCAGCCGTTCGCATCGAGCACGTCGGCGGTCTTCTCGCTCTCCTCCCAATAGCCCAGCATGACGCTGTAGCCGCGGGTGCACAGCTCGCCCCGCTCGCCGCGCTTGACGATCTTGCCTTCGAGATCGACGACCTTGACCTCGACATGCGGATGGATCCGTCCGACCGTGGAGACGCGGCGCTCCAGCGGATCGTCCACCGCGCTCTGGAAGCTCACCGGGCTGGTCTCGGTCATGCCGTAGGCGATCGTGACCTCGCGCATGTTCATCTCGGTGTTGACGCGCTTCATCACCTCGATCGGGCAGGGGGCGCCGGCCATGATGCCGGTGCGCAGCGACTTCAGGTTGAAGCGGGCGAATTCGGGGTGATCGAGCTCGGCGATGAACATGGTCGGCACGCCGTAGAGCGCTGAGCATTTCTCCTGTTCAATCGTACGCAGCGTCGTGAGTGCGTCAAACCCCTCGCCGGGATAGACCATCGCGGCGCCGAGCGTGACGGAGGCGAGGTTGCCCATCACCATGCCGAAGCAATGATAGAGCGGCACCGGAATGCAGATGCGGTCCTGCTCGGTGAGGCGCATGGCCCGGCCGGTGAAATAGCCGTTGTTGAGGATGTTGTGATGGGTCAGCGTCACCCCCTTGGGCGATCCCGTCGTGCCACTGGTGAACTGGATGTTGACGGGATCGTCGAATTGCAGCTCATGGCCGAGCGCAACAAGCTGCCTGCGGTGCCGGTCGCCGCCCATGCGCGCGACCTCGTCGAAAGGAATCGTGCCGGCAGCGGAGGGGCCGCCGATCTGGATGACATTGCGCAGGGCCGGCAGCCGTGCCGCCTGCAACTGCCCAGGCTCGGCGGCCGACAGCTCCGGCAACAGCGTGTTGAGCATCTCCATGTAGTTGCTGGTCTTGAACGCGGTCGCGGTGACGATCGCGGTGCAGCCGACCTTGCGAAGCGCAAATTCCAGCTCGCTCAAGCGATAGGCGGGGTTGATCGTCACCAGGATGAGGCCGGCCTTGGCGGCCGCGAACTGGGTCAGCGTCCATTCGGGTCGGTTCAACGACCAGATTCCGATCCGTTGCCCCCGCTCGAGGCCGAGCGCGAGGAAGCCGGCGGCGAGCGCATCGACCCGCTCGGCCAATTCCGACCATGTCCATCTCACGCCATGGCTGGGCGAGATGAGGGCTTCGCGATCGCCCCAACGCTGCACAGCCCGGTCGAGGCTGTGGCCGATGGTGTCGCCGAGCAGCGGCGCGTCGGAGATGCCGCAAACGTAACTGTCCGCTTTATCGGCCAAATTGTCAGCCAAGTCGAAATCCTCTCGTCAAAATACCCAGCATGGTCTCTCAGTCGTCATGCCCGGGCTTGACCCGGGCATCCACGTCTTTGTGCCCTGCGGCTGCACGTGGATGGCCGGGACGAGCCCGGCCATGACGGGTTGGTGAGAGCCGCGCCCTTCAGGCCGCCTTCTGCCCGCTTCCAGCCGCATCCAGCCCGGCATAGACCCCGCGCTCGAAACCTGCGAAGGCCTCCAGGCATTTCGCATCCGCGAACGGCAACAGCTGCATCAGGATCACGCCGGTGACGTTGCGGGCCGGGTCGATCCAGTAATAGGTGTTGGCGAGGCCCGCCCAGGCGAGGCTGCCGGCGCTGCGGCCCTCGGCGGTCTTGGCGGTGTTGATCATGAAGCTGAGGCCCCACTTCTTCACCTGCTCCGGATAGAGATCGACGTCGTTGGTGTACATCGGCGCCGCCGTCGTCATCTTGCCCATGGCGAGATCGCCGATGTGGTTCTGACCCATGGTCGCGACGGTCTCGGCCTTCAGCACCTGGTTGCCGTTGCCGCGGCCCTTGTTGAGGATCATCTGGGTGAACTTGATGTAGTCGGCCGCGGTCGAGTAGAGGCCGCCGCCACCCATGTGGAATTCCGGCTCCTGCTCGAGCTCGAACGGGATGGCAGCCAGCTGGCCGTCCTCACCGCGCGCGTGCATGCCGACCAGGCGCTTGCGCATGTCGTCGGTGATCTTGAAGGCCGTGTCGTTCATGCCAAGCGGGTTGAACAGATTGTCGCGCAAGTAGGCATCCAGCCGCTTGCCGCTGGCGGCTTCCACGGCCTTGCCGACGAAATCGATATTGGTGCCGTATTCCCAGCGCGTGCCGGGGTCGCTCATGATCGGGGTCTTTAGTGCCGCATTCTGGCAGGTGGTGATGGCGGGGATGCCGTTCTTGTCCAGATAGACCGCGAGATCGCCGTTCCACATATTGTAGCAGAAGCCGGCGGTGTGGGTCATGAGCTGGCGCAGCGTGATCGGTCGCTTCGCCGGGCGCAGCTTCGCCTCGCCGTTGGCATCGAAGCCTTCCAGCACCTGCGGATTGGCGAGATCGGGCAGGACATCGCCGATCGGCGTATCCAGCGACAGCTTGCCCTGCTCGACCAGCTGCATTGCGCCCGCTGACGTCACCGCCTTCGTCATCGATGCGATCCAGAACACGCTGTCATCGGTCATCGCGTCGGGCTTGGACAGGTCGCGTTTGCCGAACGCGCCCTTATACAGCACGTCGTTACCGCTCGCGGCGATCGCGACGACGCCCGGAATCTCCTTGGCCTCGCTCTTCTGACGCAGAATCTCATCGATCTGTGCTTTGCTTTGCATGGCGTTTCCTCGGGTTTGATTATTGTTGGAAGTGATCGATTGTCGTCCCACATGCCCGGCGCGGCAAGCGCATCGACGCGCATGCGCCGGTCGCGATGTCGTGACTTGACGGTCTTGGTCCCACGCAGGACGACAACGGGGCTGGACGGCGACGCTCCTTTGCAATCTGCGGTAGATGCCCACGCGTCGCCCTCACCCTGGATGGGGCTCCAGGCGATAGGTTTCACGCGTTTTCGGACGCCTGAAACATTTCGTGAGCTGCCGCGTTCAGCACCCGGTCCGATCCATGGGCCGGTTAAGACTTGATGCAAATGTTGCCGCCCGAGGATGGGTGGCGAGGGGGGACCTCAGATGATTTCGACCTGGAGCGACTGGAAGCGCTATCCCCGTCAGGGACGCGGCGAGAACCTGGAGGCGCCGATTTCGCCCGGTATTTACGAGGTCCGCATCGCCGGCACCGGCGCACTCTATTCGTTCGGCGCCGTCGACAATCTGGCGCAGGCGCTGGCGCTGCTGCCGGTCGGCTCGAGGTCATGGTTCGGCCGCCGCGACACCTCTCATGTCCCCGATCTCGAATACCGGACGTGCGCGACGTCCACGAAGGCGGATGCCAAGGCCGCGGCCGAGCGCATGATCGGCCGGCGCGAGACCTATATGAGCGGCGCGGCGTAAGGCCGCTGCCAGTCTAGCTGGCATCTGACGTGCGTTGCAGGGCGGTGCATTGCGCATCGTCTGTCCCTATATTGCGGCCGATCCGATCGCCCCCAGGGAGTAACGCTATGACCCCGACTGCCGCCGCACGCGCCCCGCAAGCCACGTCCAATTTGCGCGACCGGTTGAAGGATCCGTCGCTGCTCAAGGAAGCCTGCTACATCGACGGCGCCTGGGTCGGCACGCCGGTCTTTGCCGTCAACAATCCCGCGACCGGCGTCGAGCTTGCCAAGGTTCCGCAGCTTGGTGCCGAGGAGACGACCAAGGCGGTCGAAGCCGCCGAGCGCGCCTTTCCGGCTTGGGCCAAGCACACCGCCAAGCAGCGCTCCAACATCCTGCGCAAATGGTTCGAGCTGATCGTCGCCAATCGCGAGGACCTCGCGCTCATCCTCACCTCCGAGCAGGGCAAGCCGCTCACCGAGGCGCTCGGCGAGGTCGATATCGGCGGCGCCTATGTCGAGTTCTTCGCCGAGGAGGCGAGGCGCGTCTATGGCGAGACCATCCCGACGCAGCGCCCCGATGCGCGGCTGCTCGCGATCAAGCAGCCGATCGGCGTCTGCGGCGCCATCACGCCGTGGAATTTCCCGAACTCGATGATCACGCGCAAGGTGTCCCCGGCGCTCGCCGCCGGCTGCACCGTGGTGCTGAAGCCCGCCAATGAGACGCCGCTGTCGGCGCTCGCGCTTGCCGCGCTTGCCGAGAAGGCCGGCGTGCCCAAGGGCGTCTTCAACATCGTCACCGGCGATGCTCCGCCGATCGGCAAGGTGTTGTGCGAGCATCCGGCCGTGCGCTTCGTCGGCTTCACCGGCTCGACCGCGGTCGGCAAGATCCTGTATCAGCAGGCTTCGGTCGGCGTGAAGCGGCTCGGCCTCGAGCTGGGCGGCAATGCGCCGTTCGTGGTGTTCGACGACGCCGACATTGACGCCGCGGTCGAAGGTGCCGTCGTCTCGAAATACCGCAACATGGGCCAGACCTGCGTCTGCGCCAACCGCCTCTACGCCCAGGACAAGATCTACGACGAGTTCGTGCAGAAGCTCTCGAAGAAGGTCGCGGCGATGAAGATCGGCGACGGCACCGAGAGCGGCGTCACCCAGGGGCCGCTGATCAACATGAAGGCCGTCGACAAGGTCGAGCGCCACATCGCCGATGCCGTGAAGCGCGGCGCCAAGGTCGTCACCGGCGGCAAGCGCAGCGAGCTCGGACGCTCCTTCTTCGAGCCGACGGTGCTGGCCGACGTCAAGCCGGACTCCCTGGTGGCGCAGGAGGAAACCTTCGGCCCGCTCGCACCTGTCATCCGCTTCAAGGACGAAGCCGATGTGATTGCGATGTGCAACGCCTCGCCGTTCGGCCTGGCCTCCTACTTCTATTCCCGCGATCTCGGCCGCGTCTGGCGCGTTGCCGAGGCGCTGGAGTCGGGCATGGTCGGCGTCAACACCGGCCTCATCACGACGGAGGTCGCGCCCTTCGGCGGCGTCAAGGAGAGCGGCCTCGGGCGCGAAGGCTCGCATCACGGCATGGAAGAATATGTCGAGATCAAATACGTGATGATGGCGGGGGTGTAGCCCCCGGCCTCTGTGCCGCTACCTTCGCCTTTCACGACCCGCATTTTTTCGCCGGCCGGCACACGCGCGGCCGTCGAAGGGGGATCAGCTAGGGCTTCACGCCAATCACGCCTTCGCAGCAACGTACCCGTAAAAATTCATAAGAAAGTCCTTGGTGGCGAGGGGCTTTATGGTGCCGGTTTTATTCGGGTGCGGGATCTCGTAATCTCCATTGCCCCATGAGAAAACCTTCGCCTTCACGTACCCGTTCGCGACCTGTATCTTCTCGCGCAGCACGACCCAGTGCATCGTGAACGCGGAGCCTTTATCGGACTGATCATCATAGTCCGTCATATTGGCGCTTATGAAGAGGCATACGCGATACCCCTTGTCGAGCAGGGTGTTGGCTTCGTTTACATCGGCGATGCCTTTGTTGAATCGCGAAATGTTGGTATTCTCGCGCACGTCCCGGTATCCGGCCTTGCGGAACCATTGCTCCATCTCGCTCGGCAGGGTGACGCCGGCAAGATCGCTGATTCTGCCCGTGTCGTCGAAATCGAGGAACCAATTCTCTGAATCGCGTATGGAGGCGCACGTCAGCCAATCGACGTGGTCCAGCGACCAGGGCGGCGTGTAGTTCCTCACATCCTTTCCCGGCTTGATTAGCAGGCGGCCAAGAGGCGCCTGTCCCTTCTGATACAGGTCGATCGCGAACCGCGCGTAGTGCCCTGGCTTATCGGATGCGTAGCTGAACATCAGCGCGGAGGGCCCGCACAGACTTCCCTGATCCTGATCGATGAGGCTCGGCTTCGCGATGCGCCTGAGAATACCTATGCCGACGCGGTGCGGGTCGAGCTTCGGAAAGAACGTGGTCCTCGTGTTCTTGAGGAAATCGCAGACCATTTCTGCGGCGAGTTTCTTGTGATCCGAATTGAGGTCGTACGGTCCGATCCCAAGCCACTTCTTCTGTTCGTCGCCGACGAAGAGGTTGATGAGCTTTTTCGAAGTAGCGGAGAGCGTTCTGGAGGTGTTCGCAATGGTGAGCAGGTCGTCCAGCTCGAATGCGGTGACCATGCCGTCCGTGACGGTGGCCCGGATGATATCGACCACCTCCGCGTAATCCAGCTTCAAATCGTCGGCGATGCCTTTGCTAAGTGCAGCATTGACGGAAGGAGTAGCGACGGCATCCCACTGGCCCCTTTGCGGGGCGGGCTTGGCAGCCGCCTTTGTCGACAGTTCAACGAGCCGCTTGAATGTCGGACCTGTAGGCCGAATGTAACCGTCAGGCGTGCCGGGAAAGTTCTTCTTTTGGAAATACAGAATCGAGGTGTAGAGGCTCTCGCTGGCGTGACCGGTCACGACCAGCTGCGGTTTGAGCATGTTCTCAGCACCACCGTCGGAAATGGAGATCTTGTTGAGCAGCGAAATGACCAACTCCTGGTCCTTTTTCCAGTTCTGGCAGCTTCGACCCGTCGCCGCGAACCGTCCGACTTTATCTTTCAGCTGCATATGGCGTCTCCTGGGATACCAAAATGCTGCCTCGAACCTTCTGACATGCGGCCGGCTGAGGCAGGCGCTGTGCCAACTCTTCTGCTGTAGAATGTTGGTCGCACCTGCCGGCCTTTGTGTTCACTCGCAAGGGCAGCGGCTGTCCTGCTGTAACTTTCACTAGTGCGTGATGGCTGCCATTCTTTCTCATGCTGTTTGGCCCGGTGAGCCGAACTGATAAGGCCGGCATCTTCGTCGGCAATGCCGCAGACGAGCATCGCGCCACGCGCCAGCCAAGTTCGTCTCACCTGCTGATCCGGCAGCCGCTGAACGGGAGCCCATGGTGGGCAGGCGTGATTGCGATCTGGCGAATCTACTGCTGGCAATGAATGCGGATGACGCTGGTCACTTACACGGGTCTTCTGGTGACGCCGGTGATCGGTCTCCTGCTTTGCCACCCCAAGTACCTTGGCGGCATGATGACGCTGGGCGAAGTGGTTCAGGCTTCAGCGGCATTCGTCGTGGTCCAGACCGTTCAACTGGTTCACGGACAATTATGCCAAGCTCGCGGAATGGACCGCATCCGCCAACCGTGTTGCCGAACTCCTGCTGGCTCTGGATGCGGATCACGCGGCCGGCGATGAAGCGCGTCATCGGTCGATCCCTGCCAAACGCATCGTACCGTCGGACGCCTGAGACGAGCGCGTCGCGCCGGGACGACAAAGATGCGCGCTAGATCTTCAGCTCTGTCCCCGTCACCCGCCGATACGCTTCCAGATATCGTTTGCTGGTCGCATCGACGACGCTGGCCGGCAGCGGCGGCGGCGGGGCGTCGCCGTTCCAGCGGCCGGCGCGGCGTTCGACGTCGAGATAGTCGCGGAGCGGCTGCTTGTCGAAGCTCGCCTGCGGCTGGCCGGGCTTGTAGGCGTCCACCGCCCAGAAGCGCGAGGAATCCGGCGTCATCACCTCGTCGATCAGGATGATGCGGTCGTCCTTGTCGCGGCCGAACTCGAACTTGGTGTCGGCGATGATGATGCCCTGCTCCCGCGCCAGCTCCTCGCCGAGCGTGTAGATCGCGCGCGTCATGCTCTCCAGCGTGTAGGCGACCTCGTCGCCGACCACTTCGCGCATCTTCGCGATGGTGATGTTCTCGTCATGGCCGCTCTCGGCCTTGGTCGCCGGGCTGAAGATCGCGGGCTCCAGCTTCTCGCTCTCGACGAGACCGGCCTTCAGCTTTTCGCCGGCCAGCGTGCCGCTCGCGGCATATTCCTTCCAGGCGGAGCCCGAGAGATAGCCGCGGATCACGCATTCGATGGGGAATACGGTGGTCCGCTTGCACAGCATGGCGCGGCCGAGGATCTCGGCGCGGTGCGGTTTCAACGCCGGCACGGCCGCGACGATCTCGTCGGTGTCCGCGCTGATCATGTGATGCGGCACCACGCCTTCGAGCTCGTTGAACCAGAACGCGCTGATCTGCGTCAGCACGGCGCCCTTCATCGGGATGGTCTCGGCCATCACCACGTCGAAGGCGCTGATGCGGTCGGTGGTGACGAGCAGCAGACGGTCATCGTCGACGGCGTAGATATCGCGCACCTTGCCGCGTCCGATCTTGGGCAGGGGCAGGTCGCTGGAGAGCATGGTGGACATCGGTATGGCTTTCGCAGGCAGGGCCTTCAGGCAATGAACCGGCCGCGCCGGATGGCGCAGCCGGAAACCCGATTAGCCTATTCCGGCAGCGGAATGAACTCGTGTTCCTGCGGAACTGCGGCGAAGCGGCCGGTTTTCCAGTCCTGCTTGGCCTGCTCGATCCGCTCCTTGCTGGAGGAGACGAAATTCCACCAGATGTGGCGCGGGCCTTCCAGCGCATCGCCGCCGAGAAACATCATCCGCGTCGCCTTGAGCGCCTTCACGGTGATGCGGTCGCCGGGCCGGAAGATCAGGAGCCGCGGCCCCTCGTAACGTTCGTTCGCGATCTCGACCTCGCCCTCCACCACGTAGATCGCGCGCTCCTCATGATCAGGATCGAGCGGCACGATCGCGCCCGCGGCTGCCGTGACCTCGGTGTAGAACCAGGGCGACACCATCGTGACGGGCGAGGCGATGCCGAAGGACGAGCCCGCGATCACGCGTGCGGTAAAATCGCGCTCGGAGATCATCGGCAGTTCGCCCGCGGCGTAGTGCTGGAACGACGGCGCGATCTCTTCCGATCCGGCCGGCAGCGCGATCCAGCTCTGCAATCCCAGCATCTTCTGGCCCGAGGCGCGCTGCGCATCCGGCGTGCGTTCGGAGTGCGCGATGCCGCGGCCGGCCGTCATCAGATTCATCGCCCCCGGCGCGATCTCCTGGACGTTGCCCTCGCTGTCGCGATGCATGATCGCGCCGTCGAACAGATAGGTGACGGTGGCAAGCCCGATATGCGGATGCGGCCGCACGTCCATGCCCTTGCCCGAGACGAACTGCACCGGGCCGAAATGGTCGAAGAAGATGAAGGGCCCCACCATCTGCCGCTTGCCGTGCGGCAGCGCCCGCCGCACCGCGAATCCGTCGCCGAGATCGCGCGTCCGCGGCACGATGACGAGATCGAGCGCATCGCAGGACATGGGATCGCCGAGCACGGGATCGTTCGAGGGTTGCCAGCTCATGGGTGGGACTCCTTTTGACTTTCTTGGACGCGAGCTTAGCAGGAATCTGCGGCGTCGTCGCGGCAAAGCCCGGACAAGACGTCGTGTCGCAATGAGGCCTCATATTCCGCTGTCATCGCCCGCGAAGGCGGGCGATCCAGTACGCCGCAGCCTCTCGATTCATCACTGCTGTCTCGGATTGCTGGATCGCCCGGTCAAGCCGGGCGATGACAGCGGTGGAGGTGGCTCTAGGCGTGGCATGCGGATGGTCCTTGAAAAACCTGGCGCAACCAACGATGTTTGGCGGCCTTCAACTGCGACCGATCGCACCACCCGATGACCCTTGCCGCAACCGAGCTCGCCTTTCGCGCCGCCAGCGTCGCGCTGTTGCTGGTGCTGGCGGCGTCATTGCTCTCCGACTTCCGCAAGGTGCTGGCAGCCCGCCTCGGCGCGGCCTTCGCGCTCGGCTCGGCCGCGCATGCGGCGAGCTATTCGATCGGCGTATCGTCGCTGGTCCCGGCGTGGCATGCACCGCTGATTGCGCTCTCGACTGGCAACATCGTGGTGTTCTGGTTGTTCACGCGTGCGCTGTTCGATGACGAATTTCGCCTGCAATCGTGGCACGGGTTGATCTGGGCGGCAGTGACTGCCTTCAGCCTTGTCGGGTGTCTCTGGATCGCACCCGGCGGGAACACGCGCTTCTCCGTGATCGCAGTCGATTTGATCGTGCTCGGTTTCATCGCGCTCGCGGTGGTGCAGACGATCGCCTCGTGGTCGGCTGACCTGGTCGAGCGCCGCCGCAATGTTCGTGTCTTCATCGTCTGTGCCGCCGCGCTCTATGGCGGGTTGAATGCGGTTCTCCAGATTGCCGTCGCCGGGAGCGAGGTCGGCGATGTCGCCAACACGATCAATGCCGGTGTGCTCGCCTGCATCGTTGCGGCCATTGCCTATGCGATGATGCGCGTCGACGGCGCCGATCTGTTTCCGATGTCAACGTCCGCGCCGGCGATTCTGGCCCAACCCGGGAGGGCCGATGAATCCGCTGACCGGAAACTCATCGATGCCCTGATGCGCCTGATGGCGGACGAGCGCATCTATCGCCAGGAGAACATCACCATCGGCGTGCTGGCGGGCCGGCTCAAGATTCCCGAGTACCGCCTGCGCCGGCTGATCAACCAGCAGCTCGGCTATCGCAACTTCAGTGTGTTCCTGAACAATCACCGGATCGAGGAGGCCAAGGCCGCGCTCGCCGATCCCGCCCAGGCCGCGGTCCCCGTCATCACCATTGCCATGGACGCCGGCTTCCAGTCGCTCGGACCGTTCAACCGCGCCTTCAAGGCCGTGACCGGCGTGACACCGACGGAATATCGGCGGCTGAAGGTAAATGCGGTCTGATTCATAGGTTATTGTAATATCGAGGCAATTTCAGAATCGGCGAGCCGCGATACAGTTTCCGGCAGGCCATTTTCCAAATCCGGCGAGCGCGCCTCAGCCGGCTCCGGCTTCCTTCCTGCATGCCCCCAAGCCGGAGAGAAAAGCTGTGACCCGCCGCCGCAAGATCGTCCTCCTCACCGCCACCATCGCCGCTGCCGGTATCGCGCTCGGCGCCGCCCGTGCCCGCGACGTCCCGAAGGTGGCCACCGGCTTCGTCGCGGACATTCTCTGCGCGGAGACGTTCGTCTCCGGACTCGATCCGGAGCGCAACTTTGCCGAGACCAACGATGCCATGCCCGGGACCGGCCTGATCGCCTGGGCGATGGACTACCGGGTCGACCGCGTCCGCAAGGATGTCACGGTGACGTTGTTCGGCATCGGCCGCAGCCACGCTGTCTATCGCGAGGGCCTGGGCTGCACCCTCGAGCACGGCGCAGGCGTTACCGTCGTCGAGCCGCCTGCAGACGACGGGCAGCCGGCATTGTTGCCCGAGATCGCCGCCCCCGCGATCGTGCCGCCGCAAAGTCCCGAGCTTGCCGCCGCGCTGGACCGTGCCTTCACCGAACCCGCGCAGCGGCCCCACCGCCGCACCCGCGCCATCGTCGTGATGAAGGCCGGTCGCATCATCGCCGAGCGCTACGCCGACGGCATTGGACCTGAGACGCCGCTGCTCGGCTTCTCCATGACGAAGTCGGTGATCTCGGCCTTGATCGGCGTGCTGGTGCGCCAGGGCAAGCTCAGGCTCGATGGGCCCGCGCCGGTCGTCGCCTGGAAAGATCCTGATGATCCGCGCCATGCCATCACCGTCGATCAGCTGCTGCGTCACACCGCGGGGCTTGCGCTCGGCAGCTCGCTGCAGGCCTCGCTCGGCTCGGCGTTCGAGCCGGTCAACCGGATGAAGTTCGTGGAGACCGACATGGCCGCCTATGCCGAGACCGTCCCGCTCGAGACCGCGCCGGGCACGGCGTGGAACTATCACGACGGCAACATCCTCATCCTCTCGCATCTGATCCGCAACGCCACCGGCGGCAACCCCGCTGACGCGCTCCGCTTCGCACGCCGCGAATTGTTCGGCCCGCTCGGCATGCGCGATGTCGTGCTCCAGCTCGACGGCTCGGGCACGATCGAAGGATCGAGCGAGATGCTGGCCTCCACACGCGACTGGGCGCGCTTCGGCCAGCTCTATCTCAATGACGGCGTCGCCGGCAGCAAGCGCATCCTCCCTGAGGGCTGGGTGAGCTACACGGCCACGCCCACGCCGAACGCGTGGGTCGGCATCGGCGCCGGCTTCTGGATCAACCACGGCGACAGTTTTGGCGCGAAGTTTCGCGTGGAGCACGGCTGGCCGCGCGATGCCTTCTTCGCCAAGGGCACGATCGGGCAATACACCATCGTGATCCCGTCGGAGAAGCTGGTGATCGTGCGGCTCGGCCGCTCGCCGAATGCGCCGCCGGAAGCGGACGGCGTGTTCGATCTCGTGCGCGATGTGGTGGCGGCCACGCGCGCCATCTCTTCTCCCTCTCCCCGCTTGCGGGGAGAGGGTTGGGGTGAGGGGGAGTCTCCGCAAGGGAGGTGACAATTGGACTCGCGGAGAATCCCCCTCACCCGGAATCCAAGCTGCGCTTGGATTCCGGCCTCTCCCCGCAAGCGGGGAGAGGCGAAGAGATCCACTACCTTCCCAATTCCGTCGCCTGCGCCACGCGATCGAACCGCTCCAGCGTCATGATCGCGTCCGCGAATTTCTCCGCGCGCGCGTTCAGCACCGGGCGGGCCAGCGTCAGGAATTTCTGCTGCATCGCCTGCGTGTCCGGGAACGAGGTCGGCTCGCCGGAGGGATCGGCATAGAGCCGCTCATGCACGCCGTCGTCCGTGGTGATGCTGACGCGGGCACCGAACGGGTGGGTGCGGCCGATCTCGAGCCGGTCGTCCTGCACCACGTCGAACTTGTCGGCGAGCGCGTCGATCGCGGCATCGCCCAGGCGGTTGTAATCGTCCCAGCCGAACGAGCCCTGGTCGAGCGCGAGCGCGCCGGTGAAGAACATCGAGAACTGGCCGCCGACGATCGAGCGCGGGTGGCGCTTGGTCGCTGCATCCCCGGTCAGCGTGATGCCGTTGCGGTGCAGGCCGATCTCGACGCGCTTGACCTGGTCCGGCGTCAGATTGTGCTCGCGCCGCATCGCGATCAGCGCGTCGATCGCGGCATGGGTGTAGCGGCAGCTCGGATAGGGCTTCACGCCGATCTTCATGGTCTCGTAGGTCTTGCCGAGCTCGGCGACCGCCTTGTCCGGATGCGCGTCGTCGGTGTAGCCGGCGAGCAGACCGTGCTTGCCCTCGACCGATTCCGTCGCGCCGACGAAATCGTTGCGCGCCAGCGTCGCGGCGATCACGCCGTTCATCGCGGCGGCGCCGACCTGGTAGCGCTTGTTCCAGGCGCCGTTGACCAGAAATTGCAGCGAGCCCGCGGCCTGGCTGCCGGAGACTCCGAACGCGGCGATGAGCTGCTTCTCGCTGAGGCCGAACAGCTTGCCGGCCGCCGCGGCCGCGCCATAGGTGCCGGCCGTCGCGGTCGGGTGGAATCCGCGCGCATAATGCGAGGTCGGGTCGAGCGCGTTGCCGAGCCGGCAGCAGACCTCATAACCCGCAACGATCGCGGTCAGCACGTCACGGCCGGACGCGCCGACCATCTCGCCGACGGCGAAGGCGGCAGGAACCACCGGCGCGCTCGGATGCAGCGAGGAATCGGCGTGGGTGTCGTCGAAGTCGAGGGAATGGCCGAGCGCGCCGTTGAGCAGCGCCGCGACCGCCGGAGTCCAGGTCTTGCTGTCGCCGAACACGGTCGATTCGCCCTTGGTGTCGAGCGCCAGCGCCTCCAGCATTTTCATCATCGACGGGGTCGATTCGGCCTCGCGTCGCGCCCGGATCGCGCTGCCGAGGAAGTCCAGCGTCAGCACTTTTGCGCGATCCAGCACTTCCGCCGGAATATCCTGGTATTTCAGGTTGAAGACATAGGCGGCGAGCGTTGCGGTTTCGTGGGCCATCGTGTTTCCTCGTTTTGGCGCGCAAGTTAGGCGGGCTGATTTGGCCTTTCAAGCGGCCTTGGGGCTGCGGGCATCAGCCATGCTTTTGCTTGGCTTCCAGGACGGACCGGGACTTCGATGGCACTCAAAAATGAGCTGTTCGACCATATCAGGTCGCGGCGGACGCAATTGGGGCTGGCGATCCGGGTCACGGTGGCCGCGGCCGCGGCCTATGCGATCGCGACCGCGCTGCATCTGTTGCTGCCACTCTGGGCGGTGCTGACCTCCCTGATCGTGACCCAGATGAGTGTTGGCCGCTCGCTGAAGGCAACGCGCGACTACATGCTCGGCACCATCGGCGGCGCCGTCTATGGCGGCGCCATTGCGATCCTGATCCCTTATTCCAGCGAAGCCGGTCTGCTGGGGCTTCTGGTTCTCTCCGTCGCCCCGCTCGCCTTCATCGCCGCGATCAATCCGAGCCTCAGCGCGGCCACGGTCACCGCGGTGATCGTGCTCCTGGTCCCGACCATGCACCACTCCGATCCCATGACCTCGGCGATCGATCGGGTCAGCGAGGTCGCGGTCGGCGCCGTTACGGGGCTGCTCGTTTCGTTCCTGGTGCTGCCCTCGCGCGCAGTGCGGCAGATCCGCGCCTCCGCGGCGACGCTGCTCGAATTGATCGCGGATGCTTTCACCGAGCTGCTCGCGGGCCTCACGCGCGGCCGCGACAACGACGCGCTGCACCGGATCCAGGACGGCATCGGCACCGCCATGGTCAGCCTCAACGCGATCGGCTCCGAGGCCGAACGCGAGCGCGCCGCGCGCCTGTCGAGCGGCCCGGACACGGGTCCCCTGCTGCGAACCATCCTGCGGCTGCGCCATGACGTCGTGATGATCGGCCGGGCCACCGTGGTGCCGCTGCCCGCCGACGTGCAGACGCGGCTCGCAGGCCCGCTGGCGGAAGTCTCGACCGTGATCGCGCGTTTCCTGCGTTCGGCCGCGGCGGCCTTGCGCGAAGGCGCGGGCGCGCCGCCGATCCATCCCGTCCACGTCGCGCTCCAGCATTACGCCGAGGCGGTCGCGTCTGTACGCCATGACGGCCTGATTCGCGGCCAGCCCGGCGACACCGCCGAGCGCTTCTTCGCACTCGGTTTCTCGCTGGAGCAGATGCACCAGAATCTGTGCGATCTCGATCGCGTCGTCGGGGAGTGGTCGGAGGCGGCCGCGGGCAAGTCTGCGCGGGTAGCAGGGTGAGCTACCGCTTCGCCAACCCCTTGCCCTGCATGCGCCAGACCAGGAGATCGATGCGGTCCTGGCCGAAGAACGGCTCGTTCTCGAACACGAAGGTCGGCACGCCCCAATGGCCTGAGGCCGCGTGGTCCTTCTCGTTCTCCGCAATCACCCGCTCGTAGCGGTCCGGATCGGCGGTGATCGCGGCATCCATGGCGGCGAGATCGAAGCCGGCCGCCGCGGCGGCGCGTGCGAGGTGGTCGCCTTCGTTCCATCCTGCCACTGAGCCGTCCCATAGTACGCGCGCGATCGCGGAGGTGAACACGAGCGAGCGGCCTTCGAGCTGCGCCATGGCGCCCAGCCGGGTCAGGCGATGGATGTAGGGCTGCTCGGCCGCGACCTCCAGCGTCGTCATGTTCTGCACGATCGGGTCGGGCCGGGGAAAGCGGAACGGAATGCCCTCGTATTCCGCCACGCGGGTGGAATCGCGGACAACGTAGCAGTGCGAACTGCGGGTTGGCTTTCTTGAAGAAGCCGGGCACGCGCACCGCGAGCGGATAGACGGGACGCAGGTTCACCGCGAGATCATAGTCTTCGACGAGCTTCAGCGTCTTGGGCAGCGCCAGATAGCTGTAGGGGCTGCGGAAGGAGAAGAAGAGATCGACTGACAAGGTCATCGCGCCGGCTCCACGATCCGTACCATCATGCTGCGGACCACCAGCTTGTGAAAAGGCATGATGAGGATGAGATAGGTCCGTCCGAGCAGGTTATGTGTCCGCACCAGCGTCGTCGAGGTCACCCGACGGCTCGCGGCATTGCCCTCCACGTCGACCACGATGCGGAAGTCGAGGTGAGAATCGTCGAAGCCCGCGACCAGCCGCTCGGGCGTTTCACTCAGCACCGGAAACAGACCGATCATGCCGCCGGGCGCCGGCGCGCCCTCGCCCGATGTCTTCAGCCCGAACGGCCTCACCAGAATGTTGCGCAGGCGCAGCAGCGCGTCGATCCAGCGTGGCCCGTCCAGCACCATCCTGGTGCAGGCCTCGCGGGCGTTCACAGCCGCCGCGCCGACTTCCACGCGAAACGCGTCGATGAACTGGGCGCCGGCCAGCACTGCACTGGCGTCGACCTCCGGCGTGACTTCGCGGACCATCCCGATCATCCCGCCAATCTGCGCGTCAGCATCCGGAAGCGCAAGATCAGCAGGCCGGCATAGACGAACGTGCCGATCGAGAATCCGATCCAGAC
Source organism: Bradyrhizobium sp. I71 (assembly GCF_022354745.1). Lineage (NCBI taxonomy): Bacteria > Pseudomonadati > Pseudomonadota > Alphaproteobacteria > Hyphomicrobiales > Nitrobacteraceae > Bradyrhizobium > Bradyrhizobium sp. I71. Next base: position 3,258,880 of record NZ_CP059398.1, on the reverse strand, counting down.
TCCGACCGCGCCGAGCCCGGCATTGAACGCCAGCACCCAGGCGATGGGAAAGGCGATGCCCCAATAGCCGATCGCCGCGAACAGCAGCGTCATCCTGGTGTCGTTGATGCCGCGCAGCGCGCCGCCCATGATGGTCTGGAGGCCGTCGGCGATGAAGAAGGTGGCGCCGACCACCAGCAGTGTCGCGGTCAGTTCGACGGTGGCCGCGCTTTCGCTGCCGGCGCCGAAGAACAGCCGGCCGAGCTGGTAGCGCCCGATGATGATGGCGATCGTCAGCGCGGACACCAGCGCGACGCCGAGCACGGCCGCGGCGAGCCCTGCACGCTTCACGGCCGCGGCATCACCGCGGCCGAAGGCATGGCCGACCCGCACCGTCGCCGCCATGCCGATGCCGAGCGGCACCATGAACAGCACGGCCGTGACCTGGAGCGCGATCTGGTGCGCGGCAATCGCGGCGGTCGAGATCAGTCCCATCAGCAGTGCCGCCGATGAGAACAGGCCATATTCCAGCAACAGCGAAAACGAGATCGGCGCGCCGATCGCAATGAGCTGGCGCATCAAGGGCCAGTCGATCCGCCACAGACGGGCGAGCGGACGGTAGTCCGCAAACGGCTTGCGCAGCCCGGCGATGGCGAGTGCCGCGATGAAGGTGCCGAGATTGACCAGCGTGGTCGCGAGCCCCGCGCCGAACAGGCCGAGCTCCGGCAGGCCGAACAGGCCGTGGATCAGGGCATAGACCAGCGCGGCATTGACGGGAATCGCCGCGACCGTGATCCACAATGGCGCCTGCGGCCGGTTCACCGCGCTCATCATGCCACGCAGGGCGATGAAGCCGAGCGCCGGTGCAATGCCCCAGGCAAGTCCATTCAGGTAGTGTTGGGCGAGGCTGGCCGAATGCGGCGCCTGTCCGAGCGCGAGCAGGATCTGCTCGCCATAGAGCGGCGAAGCCATCATCGGCAGCGAGATCAGCAGCGCGACCCAAAGCCCGACGCGCAAGGAGCGGCGGATCAGCCTGACGTCGCCGGCGCCGAACGCCTGTGCCACCAGCGGCGACACGGCGGACGTCAATCCGAGCCCGAAGGTGAAGCTGACGAAATAGACCGTATGGGCCAGCGCCGCCGCGGCCACCGCATCCTCGCCGAGCCGCCCGATCATCGCGAGATCGGTGGTGATCATCGCGATCTGCCCGAGCTGCGTCAGCATCAACGGCACGGCGAGGCGCAGCGTCTCGACGAATTCTTGCGCGAGATGGTTTGGCGGCGCATCCGAGCGTGCCCGGTACGGCTGTTTGGTATCCACAAGATCAGTCATGGCAGGGGGCATAGCAGCCCCGATTGGCGAAGTAACGGCAAAGGAACGAGGTGGGTGGGGTCCCGCCGGAAAAAAAGCGCGCGCTGAGCGAAGGAAAGTGTGGCTTGCGCCGTATTCGTCATGTGCGGCGAACTTCCGCCGGTCTCAGATTGGGAATTTGAGCATGACAGCGCGATTTGGACTGACGCTCGCCGCGGTGATCATCGGTTCTGTCGTGGGTGCTGGCCAAGTCGCGGCGGCCGATCTGCGGCTGCCTGTCTCACCCCCACCGCAAGCCCAGGCCGCGTCAGCGGCTCTCTTGAGCTGGGCCGGGCCCTATTTCGGCGTCCAGGCCGGCTATCTGTCGGGCCGCTCCGAGGTCTCGTTTCCGGCCACCGGTGAATTTCACTTCATGGATCCGAAGGGAGCCACGGTAGGCGCCACGGCCGGCTTCTCCGCGCAATGGGGCCGGATCGTCGCCGGCATCGAGGGCGATGTGAACTTCGTCGATGCGCGCGCGACCATCGATATCGGCTTTGCGCCGACCCCCGCCGTCACGCAGCTACAATCCGCCGTCAACTGGAATAGCCATCTGCGTGGGCGCATCGGCTACGCTTTCGACCGGACGCTGCTGTTCGCCAGCGGCGGCCTTGCAATCGCAGGCGTCGAGAGCAAGGCGTTCGACAATGCGAGCGGCACGGTTGCGAACTGGAGCGACACCCGAATCGGCTGGTCGATCGGAGCGGGCGCGGAATTCCGCTTCGCCCGGCCGGCGTCGCTCCGGCTCGAATATCTCTATGACAATTACGGATCAAAGACGCTCGGAGCACAGACGGTCGGGGCGACCGCTTTCGGTGAGCGCGAATCCACGCTCGATACGCATACCGTTCGAGCCGGCGTGTATTGGCGCTTTTGACCGGGGCGATCGCGGCTTGTTGCCGCAGGTGTCTCAATTGAAGCGGCGGTGCGTCCCGGCAATGCGGCATATCTCTCCCGGCCGGGACCGGCGCGCACTCCGCAGCAACGATGGCCGCAGGCCAGGGCAACAGATCGAGATGATGGAAGAGCCATCGGACGAGGCCTTGATGGTGGAGGTTTCGGCGCGGCGGCAGCATGCGTTTCGTATCCTCATGCGGCGTCACATGCCGCGGGCGCTGCGGGTCGCGGAGCGGATCGTCCGCGATCCGGTCGAGGCCGATGACATCGGCCAGGAGGCGTTCATGCGCGTCTGGACTCACGCGGCTTCGTTCGATCCGCAGGTTGCGAAATTCACGACCTGGCTCTACCGCATCGTCCTCAACCTGACGTTCGACCGCACGAGGCGCCGTACGTTCCAGCCGCTCGATGCGGCTGGTGATGTGCCCGATACGGGGCCGCACGCGGTCGAGCGGCTGATCGCCGATGAGGAATTCCGCCTTCTCAACCGCGCAATGCTCGGACTGTCGGACCGTCAGCGCGGCGCGATCGCGCTCTTCCACATGGAGGGATTGAGCGGCGAGGAGGCGGCGAAGGCGATGAACCTCAGCGCCAAGGCGTTCGAATCGCTGCTGGGCCGCGCCCGCACGGCGCTCAAGGCAAATGTTCAGAAAATACAGGACACGGGGAGCTACGCATGACGCCCGATCAGTTCAGACGATTGGCCGAGACGTGGGGAGGCGATGTCGAGCGCTGGCCCGCGGCAACGCGAGAGGCCGCGCGGCGACTTGCGGCGAGTGCGGAAGGGGCTGCCGTCCTGGATCGGCAGGCGCGCCTCGACCGCCTCCTTGCGGTCACCCCGAAGATCGAGACGGAAAGGGTGGATCGTTCAAGCTTGCTTGTGCTGCAAAGACTGGCCGCGATGCCGCAGCAGCATCGGCCGCCATGGCATCGCCGCCTGCTGCGCTGGCCGGCTCTCGTTCCCGCCGCAAGCCTCGCCTGCTCCGTGATGGTGGGCGTGTGGCTGGCGGGGGCGATTCCCTATGTTCATCCGTCGTCGGACCCCTTGTCCGTCGTGAGCGGCGTCTTCGACGTCTACGCAATCGGTTTTGGATCGGTGCAATGAAGTTCTGGCGAGAATCGTCCACTCCCTTGCGAGCGCTCGTGCTGCTGTCGCTCTGCCTCAACGTCATCCTGCTCACCTATGTCTCGGTGCAATGGCTGCAGCCCGGCGGCCTCGTGCCGGGCGCGGGCCTGCCGCTCCGGATGATCGAGCGTGTGGCCGAGAGATTGCCGAAGGAAGACGCAGAGATCCTGTGGAGCATCTATCAGGGCAAGGAGGCCGAACTGCTGCCTCTCCAGACCGAGTACCGGCATGCGCTGATGAAGGCCATGAAGACCGCGGCACAGACGAATCTGGACAGGGCCGAGCTGGAAGCGGCCGTGAAGGACGCCCGCGACAAGCGGCTGAAGATAGGTGACCTCGTCGTCGCAACCTTCGTCGAGATGCTGGAGCGAATTTCACCGAAAGGACGCCGCCAACTCGTCGGCGGCTATTTTCGCTGAGTCTGGCAGGGTGAACGAGGGATTCGGTCCGTCCAGACGTATCACCTACATCGATGTCTGCGAATTGGTGGAGATGACATGGTGCAACGATTTGGCAGGACGGCAAGCGGACCGGCGGTGAGTTTCTCGCGGCGAGCTCCCGTCTATGTGCGTGCGGCTCTTGCGGCCGCGAGCTTGATCGCACTTCTGGTGCTGTTTCTTTCGCAAGCTTCCGCGCAGGACGCGCGGAGCGAGGCAAAGCAGGCCTGCAAGGCGGACTATTCGCGCCTCTGCGCGGGAACGATGCCAGGCGGCGGCCGCATTCGCAAATGCCTCGGGGACAATTACGCGAGCTTGTCGGCGGCCTGCAAACAGGCGTTCGACGCGAACCCGCCAAAATAGGGTGGCGGGCTGAGCATGATCCGGAAGAGTGCGCAGCGGTCGTCCGAAAGGATCATGCTCGAACGACGACCCAAGGCGCGATCACGATCCGTCCCGATCGCATCGCGCTTCAGGCACGCGCCGGCACGCGCGTGATCCTCGCCCCAAGCGTGTTCAGCCGTTCCTCGATGCGCTCATAGCCGCGCTCGATCTGGTCGGCGTTGTTGATGGTCGAGGTGCCCTCGGCGCACACCGCGGCGAGCAGCATCGCCATGCCGGCGCGAATGTCCGGCGACGTCATCGTCGCGCCGTGCAGGCGGCTGGGGCCGGCGATGATGGCGCGGTGCGGGTCGCACAATACGATGCGGGCGCCCATCGCGATCAGCTTGTCGACGAAGAACATCCGCGATTCGAACATCTTCTCGAACATCAGGATCACGCCCTCGCATTGCGTGGCGGTGACGATCGCGATCGACATCAGATCGGCCGGGAACGCCGGCCAGGGCTGGTCCTCCAGCTTGGGCACATGGCCGCCGAAATCGTCCTGGATCTTCAGCGTCTGGTTCGAGGGCACGATGAGATCGTCGCCCTCGACGCGGCAGACGATGCCGAGCCGCTCGAAACCCATGCGGATCGAGCGCAGATGCTCGATGCCGGCGCGCGTGATGCGCAGCGGCGAGCGCGTCACCGCGGCAAGGCCGATCAGCGAGCCGACCTCGATGTGGTCGGGCTGGATCCGGTAAGTCGTTTCCCCCAGCGTCGCCGGCCCGTGCACGATCATGGTGTTGGTGCCGATGCCTTCGATCCTGGCGCCGAGCGCGACCAGGAAATTGGCGAGGTCCTGCACATGCGGCTCGGAGGCAGCGTTGCGCAAATAGGTGACGCCGTCGGCGGCGACCGCCGCGACCAGCGCATTCTCGGTCGCGGTGACGCTGGGCTCGTCAAGGAACACGTCCGCGCCAGCGAGCTTGGGCGCGCGGAATTCCAGCCGGTCGGTCGCGGTGACCTTTGCTCCCAGCTGCTCCAGCGCCAGCACATGGGTGTCGAGCCGGCGCCGGCCGATGACGTCGCCGCCGGGCGGCGGCAGCATCACTTCGCCGCAGCGCGCGAGCAGGGGCCCCGCGAGCAGGATCGAGGCGCGAATGCGCACGCAGAGCTCGGGGTCGAGATCGGCGGCGCGGATGCTCTTGGCGTGAATCACCAGCGTGTTGCGGGCGGTCCATTCCGCCGACGCGCCGACCGAGCGGATCAGCTCGACCAGCGTCTCGGTGTCGCGGATCCGCGGCACGTTGTGGAGCGTCACCGGATGCTCGGTGAGCAGCGCGGCAGCGATGATCGGCAGCGCCGAGTTCTTGTTGCCGGACGGCTCGATTGAGCCCGAGAGCCGGTGACCGCCCTCGACGATGTATTGGATGGGCGCCACTTGGTCTCTCGCTGTCCTGTCGTGGTGGGTGGGCTGCTTCGGGGGCGGAAACTACCGAGAATTGAGCAGGGTAGCAATTCTGCACTTGTCGCGGCCGTGGGTCGCTGCTGGGCCGAAGAGGCCCGCTGCACCGGCGTTTAGAACAAGCCGATGATATTCGCCACCACATAAAGGATCACGATCAGCATCAAGACGCCCATCGCCAGGAAGGAGATCTCGATGGCGATGGCGCCGGCCCCCAGTGCGGCTGCCACGCCGGGCAGCAGCCTCTCTTCGCGAAACACCAGGGCGAGAACCGAGAACAGGATGGCGAGCAGGCCGAGCGAGATCGCGCCGATGGAGGATGCCTCCCTCAACTGGCGCCCCGTCGATTTCTCGCGCGGCGGCGCTTGATATTCGACGCCTTTGACACGCGCGATCAGGCGGTCCTTCAGGCGGTGACCGGTGTCGACAATCACCTTGTCGGCCGGCGGCGGCGGATAGAGCACCGGCACGACCCAGTGCGGCAGGACGGCCGCGATCAGTGCCAGCATCCCGACGATGCTGCCGATCACGCCGAGACGGCGGGAGGCCGGGGTGGAGCTGGTCGCTGCGGAGATGGTCATGACGTGGCGCTTCCCGGCCGGAACTGGCGCTGCGGCTTCATGCCACTTCGTCGCGACGGCGGCGGGTGAGGTTCAGCCGAAGTGCACCCACATCGTCATGGCCGGGCTTGTCCCGGCCATCCACGCCTTGCCGCGCGGATTGAAGAACATGGATGCCCGGGACAAGCCCGGGCATGACGACCATCCAATTCCAAAGGCCTCAGATATCGATCGTCGCGCTGAGCGAATGCTCCTGGATGAAGTCGCGGCGCGGCTCGACCACGTCGCCCATCAGCTTGGTGAAGATGTCGTCGGCCTCGTCGACCTCCTTGACCTTCACCTGGAGCAGCGAACGCGCGTCGGTGTTGAGCGTGGTCTCCCAGAGCTGCTCCGGGTTCATCTCGCCGAGACCTTTGTAGCGCTGCAGCGTGACGCCCTTGCGGCCGGCGTCGGTGACGGCCTCGAACAGATCGACCGGACCGTAGACCATGTGCTCGACGTCCTTCCGCCGCAGCTTGCCGGGGCGGGCATAGACGTCCTGAAGCTTCACTGTGTACTCGTCGAGCTTGCGCGCCTCCGCGGACCCCAGGAAGGCGGCGTCGATGACGGCGGCTTCCTTGACCCCGCGCACGGTGCGTTCGAACTGGAAGCCCTGGCCTTCCACATATTGCCCGACCCAGCCGCGCTCGACCTCCTCCGCCTGGTTGTCCAGCCGGCCCGCGATGTATTGCGCGGCCGCCGCAGCCTTCTCCGGATCGCCGTAGATCGCCTTGTTCAGCACGCCGGTGATGGCGGCCTGCTCGATCACCTTGCGGTTGTAGCGGCTGTGCAGATTGCGCAAGACGCCGCGGACGGAGCGGGCATCGTCGACCAGCGAACGCAGGTCGCGGCCGGTGCGATCGCCGCCGGTGCCGGGAACGAAGACGCAGTCGTCAAGTCCGGTGTCGATCAGATAGTCTTCCAGTGCCCGTTCGTCCTTCAGGTACTGCTCGGACTTGCCTCTGCTGACCTTGTAGAGCGGCGGCTGGGCGATATAGAGATAGCCGCCGTCGATGATTTCGCGCATCTGGCGATAGAAGAAGGTGAGCAGCAGCGTGCGGATGTGGGCGCCGTCGACGTCGGCGTCCGTCATCACGATGATCTTGTGATAGCGCAGCTTCTCGATCGAGAATTCGTCGCTGATGCCGGTGCCGAGCGCGGTGATCAACGTGCCGATCTGCTCCGACGAGAGCATCTTGTCGGGACGGACGCGTTCGACGTTGAGGATCTTGCCGCGCAGCGGCAGCACCGCCTGGAATTCGCGGTTGCGGCCCTGCTTGGCGCTGCCGCCTGCCGAGTCGCCCTCGACGATGAAGAGTTCGGACTTGGCCGGATCCTTTTCCTGGCAGTCGGCGAGCTTGCCGGGCAGCGAGGAGACGGAAAGCGGGCTCTTGCGGGTCAGCTCGCGCGCTTTTCGCGCAGCTTCACGGGCCGCCGCCGCCTGGATCACCTTGCCGACGATCATCCTGGCTTCGCTCGGGTGCTCCTCGAACCAGGCCTGAAGCGCCTCGTTGAGGACGTTCTCGACCACGGGGCGCACTTCCGAGGACACCAGCTTGTCCTTGGTCTGCGACGAGAATTTCGGATCGGGCACCTTCACCGACAGAACGGCGGTGAGACCTTCGCGGCAGTCATCGCCGGTCAGCGCGATCTTTTCCTTCTTGGCGTTGGCCTCGGCATAGCCGTTGACCTGGCGCGTCAGCGCGCCGCGGAAGCCGGCGAGATGGGTGCCACCGTCGCGCTGCGGGATGTTGTTGGTGAAGCACAGCACGTTCTCGTGGTAGCTGTCGTTCCACCACAGCGCGGCCTCGACGCCGATGCCGTTGGCTTCCGAGCGCACCATGATCGGCGCCGGCACGATCGCCTTCTTGTTGCGGTCGAGATATTTGACGAACTCCTCGACGCCGCCGGAATAGTGCATCTCCTCGCGCTTCTCGACCGCATGACGCATGTCGGAGAGGACGATGTTGACGCCGGAATTGAGGAAGGCGAGCTCGCGCAGGCGGTGCTCGAGCGTGGCAAAATCGTATTCGATGTTCTTGAACGTCTCGGTCGAGGCCAGGAACGTCACCTCGGTGCCGCGCCTGCCCGGCGCGTCGCCGACCACCTTTAGCGGTGCGACGGCATCGCCATGGGCGAACTCGATATAGTGCTCCTTGTTGTCGCGCCAGATGCGCAGGCCGAGCTTGCTCGACAGCGCGTTGACGACGGAGACGCCGACGCCGTGCAGGCCGCCGGAGACCTTGTAGGAGTTCTGGTCGAACTTACCGCCGGCGTGCAGCTGGGTCATGATCACCTCGGCCGCCGAGATGCCTTCGCCCTTGTGGATGTCGACGGGAATGCCGCGGCCGTCATCGCGCACGGTGACGGAATTGTCGGAATTGAGGATCACTTCGACTCGCGTGGCATGGCCCGCGAGCGCTTCGTCGATCGCGTTGTCGACGACCTCGTAGACCATGTGGTGCAGGCCCGAGCCGTCATCGGTGTCGCCGATATACATGCCCGGGCGCTTGCGGACGGCGTCCAGACCCTTGAGCACGCGGATCGATTCCGCCCCGTATTCGCTCGCGGTAGAGGGCTCGTTTTCGGCAGCAGGCTGCCGAGCAGGTTCTGTCATGAGAGGCCTTCGAGATGTCGCCCGAATCAGCGGCGCAAAAGGCGCTGATTTGCGGGGCTATTTGTGCCACGAAAGACCGCTTGCGCCTAGCGCAAAGTATCTCCCGGCAACCCTTTGAACAGATGGGGTTTTTAGGCCGATTTTCAAGGCTTTTGAAGGGCGATTTCCGGCACTGCAAAAAGCGCGATTCGAGGGCTCGTTTCGGGTCTTGCAGGACGTGGATTTTGCGGGTCGGGAACGGTGGTTCCGGGGTCTTGGTGAAGTTGGTCGGGTCACCCGGCTCGGTGCTTCCTCTCCCGCCTGCCAGCGGGAGAGGGAGCGCGCCGGCTTGGTGCAGCCTCAGTACATCTGAAGCGGCAGCACGTCCCCGCTCGGCCCCACCAGGAGGCCCCAGGCCTCGCCGGCGGCGACGGTCAGCGCTTCGGTGCGGGCCGGCCGTCCAGGCAGGCGCAGCGCGTATTGGTACTTGCCGGGCGGCAGGTCGAGCATCGGGCCTTTCGGCGATTGCGGGCCGCCGGCGCCGGCCACGATCTTCACCGTCTGCTTGTTGATCGTCAGCGAGGCTTCGCTGGATCCCATGTTTCCGAGCATAAGCCGCGCCTGGCCTGCCTTCGGCATGATGTCGGCCTTGGCCGCGGCATCCGAATTCTTCTGCGCCAGATTGACCGTGGTCTCGCCTTTGGCGCGGCCGAGCTTGAGCACGGCCGGGCCTTGTGGCGAGGTGAAGTCGATCTGCGCGCGTTCTGCGGACACAGTCGCGCCGTCGGTCTTCTCCTGCCAGCCGAGCCTGGACAGCTCCGCACGGTAGAAGGCGAGGACGTCGCCGAGCGGTGCCGGGATGCTGGCCGTCAGCTCGCGGCGGAACGGCGCCTCGTTGCCCGGCATCTTTGTAGTGGCGAACGATTTCGACGAACGCTGTGTCGGCACGGGCAGTTGGGAGTCGGGATCGGGCTTGAGCGGCTCGGACGATTTGGCCTGCACCTCCACCTCTGCGCCGGGCGCAGGCTTGGCCGCTTCCGTCACCAGGCCCGATCCATTGGCGCGGACATTCACCTTCGGACCCATCTGCATCACGGTCATCGAGATCGACTTGCCGCCCCTGGAGAACGTCATCACCGCCATGTTGGGCTGGTTGATGACGGAGGGCTGCTCCTTCCAGCCCGAGCTCTTCAGCGTCGTGCGGTAGAACGTGCTGAGCGCCTTCACGGTCGACGTGGACGAGAATTCGAGCCGGCCGCCGCCGCCCTCGAACGTCACGCCCTCGGCGGTCTCGGGCAGCGGCACCGGCGTCTTGTTGTCGGCGCGCGCATTGGGCGGCGCATCGGACAGGGAGGTCGCCTGCGCCTTGCGCCGGGCCTCATCAGCGGCAATGAGCTGCTGGGCCGCGCCCAACGCATCGCCAAGGAATTTTTCGTCGGCCTCCTTCTTCGCCTTGGCGCGGGCGGCAAGCGCGGAGTCCTTCACCTGCGCGGTCAGGCTGATCATGGTGAAATCGTACTTGCGGCCGAGCCGCAGCACGGCGGTTTCCTCTGCCGAGGAAATCCTGATCGCGACCTCGTCGCCGGGTGCGAGCGGCGCGCTGCCATCCTCCTGCCAGCCACGCGCGGCGAGCTCGCGACGATAGAAGGCGAGCACGGCAGCCAGCTCCGCCATTGCGGACGCCGACATCTCGCGCTTGTCGGAGCTCGCGCTGCCGAGACTCCTTGCCGATTTGGTCGGCTTGGGCCGCGGCAGCCCGGCCATGTCGTCGTCGGCCTCGAGCTCTTGGGGCAGCGCGAACGGCGCCACCCTGATCTCGACATGGGTGCGGCCGTCGTCGCGGCGCATCAAGGTCAGCATCACCGGCTTTTGGTAGAGGTGCGTCGCGTCGCGATCGGGGTGGTCGTAGAACGCGCGCACGCCGTTCGGGATGGTTTCGCCGAGATCGGCGTTCGGCCAGCGCGCCGCCGTCGCGGGCGTGAGCTTGCGCCAGCCGATCGCCGCCATTTCCTTCGCGAAGAACTCCGACGTCGCATCGAGCGCGCCGGGCGCGATGCAGCCGAGATAGGGCCGGGTCTCGTCGAACACGAGGTCCGTCGCGCCGTCCGGAAAGGGTACGTTCGCATAGATCCGGTTCGGCGTGTAGAACACCGCGGATTGATCGGGGCGCCCGCGCTCCTGCGTGAAGGAGACGCGCAGCCCCTGCCGTCCCTTCTTGAAGGTCAACGCGGCGCTCTTCTCATCCAGCGGATACACATAGGGCACCCAGCCGTCCGCGCTCAGCAGCTTCTTCGTCGCTTCCGCCGCGGCGGCAACCCCGGTCGGCACGGTGTACGTCACACGGTAGGTGTCCGGGCGCGAGGTATCCTCCACCGCGCCGTCCAGCCGCGGCAGGGTATGGACGTCGACGATGCCTTCGTCGGCTGCGCTCGCGGGATGTGGGGCGCTCGCCATCGCGAGAACGCACGCGAGCAGCAGCCATCTTGCCGGGGCTTGCGCCCCGCGCCGGATCATCGGCATCGTCAAAGCTCCGGATTTGGGCGCGGCTTCATGTCCGCGCAATTGCAGGCGGCGACACCATCGGCGCGGCCTCGGACAAGAAGTCGCTGCAGGAACTGGCCAGGTTCAACGGGCGGCGCAGGAGCTGCGCGGTGTGCGCAGGCAGGTCTCAATACAGCTGGAGCGGCGGCCACGCCTCGCCGTCGCGTCCGACCGTGAGCTCCCAGGTATCGCCAGCCGTGACGGTGAGCATGTTCGTGGTGGCCGGACGGCCCGGCACGCTCAGTGCGTAGGGATATTTGCCGGGCACGAGGTCCAGCGCGACGGCGTTGGCGCCGGCGGGGCGCGGGATGGTCCGCTCGCTGATCTCGAGCACGGCTTCGTTCTCGCCGATGTTGCTGAACACCAGCTTCGCCTGGCCGGGTTCGGGCAGGACGTTTGCCCGGGTCGCGACATCGGAATTCTTCTGCACGAGATGCACCGCGGTGCTGCCGCCATTGCGATCGAGCTCCAGCGTTGCCGGCCCGATCGGGGAGACGAAGGCGAGGCGCGCGCGATCGGCGGTGACCATCGCGTCTTCCTGCCGTTCCTGCCAACCGAGCTTTCGAAGCTCGGTTCGATAGAAGGCGAGGACGTCGCCGAGCGCTGCGGGCACGCGGGCTTCGAGCCTGGTCCGGAGCGGCTCTTCAATGCCGGGCATCACGGTGGTGTGGATCCCGCGATAGCTGTAGCGGGTCGGCGCAGGCAGCCTGGCAGCGGGATCGAGCGTGAGCGCGGCCGAGAACAGCGGCGGCAGATTCGACACGAAGGCGCCGGCGCTGGCCGCGAGCAGGCAGCTCGCGAAGAGAGCGAGGCCGCACGCAACAAGCTGCCATCGTGCCGGAGCTTGCGCCCCACGCCCCACCGTCGCCATGCTCATGCTCCAAGGATATCGCGCGCGTCTGAAATCCTGCGCGATGGCCGCCTCTGGCAGCCACATGCAGCTAGTCGCGGCCTGAAACGGGCGGGTTCAATGTGGCGGCCTACCTTCGCGCCGAGACTCGTCCGCTCTCGACGTCAAAGACTTCGCCGCCCGCGCCGATCTCGGCGAACGCGGCAGGATCCGCACCGGTCAGCCACACCTGCGCGCCGAGCTTCTTCAGCTCCTCGAACAGCGCCGCACGGCGGCTCGGATCGAGATGCGCGACCACCTCGTCGAGCAGCAGCAGCGGCACGATGCCGGTCATCTCGGCGACCAGCGTCGCATGTGCCAGCACGAGGCCGATCAGGAGCGCCTTCTGCTCGCCGGTGGAGGCATCGCGCGCCGGCATGCTCTTGGGCGCATAGACGACCTGCAGGTCGGTGAGATGCGGGCCGTCGGTGGTGCGGCCGGCGATGGCATCGCGCGGGCGGTTGTCGCGCAGGATCTGGCGGTAGCGATCCTCGACCGAGGTCGCGGTCTCCGTCAGCAGTGCGTTCTCCATCCAGCCGTCGAGCGCGATCTGCGCCGAGGGAAAGGCGGATTCCTGCGCGCGCGCGTTGAGCATGCCGGTGAGCCTTGCCGCGGTCTGGCCGCGCGTTGCCGCCACCGCGACCGCGAGCTCCGCGGTCTCGCGCTCGATCGCGTCACACCAATGGTCGTCGTAATTGCGCGTCTCCAGCAGACGGTTGCGCGAGCGCAGCGAGCGCTCGAGTGCGTTGATGCGGCTGGAATGCTCGCTGTCGATCGCGAGCACGAGGCGGTCGAAGAAGCGCCGCCGTTCGGAGGCTGCGCCCATGAACAGCCCGTCCATCGACGGCGTCAGCCACACCATGCGGATGTGGTCGCCGAAGGCGCTGGCAGAACCCACTGGCTCGCGGTCGATGCGGCAGCGCCGGCTCACCGAGCTGTCAGCGCGCGGCGCGTCGATGCCGGTGCCGAGCGTCGCAAGCCCCAGCGCGCCCTCGACCTGCACCGACACCGCCCATGAGCCGTCGCCCTGGTTGTCGGCGACGTCTTCCAGCGTCGCGCGGCGCAGGCCCCGCCCCGGCGACAGGAACGAGATCGCCTCGATGCAATTGGTCTTGCCTGCCCCGTTCGGCCCGACCAGCGCCACCATGTCAGCCGCCGTCTCGAGCCCCGCCGCCCGATAATTGCGAAAATGCGTCAGCGTCAGGCGATGAATGCGGGAGGGGGTCATGGTCTCTTCGTCATGGACGCGACTCTTCCCCTCTCCCCTTGTGGGAGAGGGTGGCGCCTCACGCAGTGAGGCGACGGGTGAGGGGTATCTTACCGCGCGCCGAGCTTTGCAAGGATATCCTCCAATACAGAAGCGGGCTGTTGCAGCACGTCGTTGTTCCAATAGCGCAATGTCCAAAACCCGTCGGCAGCAAGCGTCGCTTCGCGCGTCGCATCTCGCTGCGATTCCGCATGTTGGCTTCCGTCGATCTCGATCACGAGGCGTCTCTCGAAGCAGACGAAATCGAGGATGTAGTTCTTGAACGGGACCTGTCGGCGAAACTTGAAAGTGGAGAGCCGACGATGCCTCAACACGCGCCACATCGCAGCTTCAGCATCCGTCGGCTCATGTCGCATGTTCTTCGCGAACTGGCGGAGACGCTTGGCGACTGGTCGATGGGATGGCTCCTGCGGCACGAACCCCTCACCCGATTGAGCTTGTATCCGCCAGCGGAGATGCCCTCTCCCACAAGGGGAGAGGGTACAACAACCTGCGTCGCGCTTGTTGCGACAGGGAAAGCTGTAGCTTCACCCTCTCCCCTTGTGGGAGAGGGTGGCTTCGCGTAGCGAAGCCGGGTGAGGGGTTGTCTCCGCGCGCAAGGTGTCGCGAGAGGAGCAACATGTTCCTCACACCCGCATCGGCATCAGCACGTACAGGGCGCTCTTGTCGTCGCGGTCCTGCACCAGGGTGGGCGAACCGGGGTCGGCGAGCCTCAAGGTTGCGACGTCGCCTTCGATCTGGGCGGCGATGTCGAGGAGGTAGCGAGAGTTGAAGCCGATATCGAGGGCGTCGGAGGCGTATTCGACCTCGAGCTCCTCGGTCGCGCTGCCGGAATCCGGGTTGGTCACCGACAGCACCAGCTTGCCCGGCGACAGCGACAGTTTCACCGCCCGCCCGCGCTCGCTGGAGATCGTGGAGACGCGGTCGACCGCGTTCTCGAAATCCTTCTTGTCGACGACGAGCTCCTTGTCGTTGTTCTGCGGGATGACGCGGCCGTAATCGGGGAAGGTGCCGTCGATCAGCTTCGAGGTCAGCACGACGTTACCGATGGTGAAGCGGATCTTGGCCTGCGACAGCTCGATCGTCATCTCGGCGTCGGTATCCTCGATCAGGCGCTGCACCTCGCCGACGGTCTTGCGCGGCACGATCACGCCGGGCATGCCCTCGGCGCCCTTGGGCTGCACCAGGTCGAGCTGGGCGAGGCGGTGGCCGTCGGTGGCGACGCCGCGCAGGGTGGCGGCCTTCGGCGTGCCGGCGGCGTGCAGATAGATGCCGTTGAGGTAGTAGCGTGTCTCCTCGGTGGAGATCGCGAACTGGGTGCGGTCGATCAGCCGCTTGACGTCCTTGGCGGCGAGCGAGAAGGAGTGCGACATGTCGCCTGCGGCCAGATCCGGGAAATCGTTCTCCGGCAGCGTCTGCAGCGTGAAGCGCGAGCGGCCGGCGCGGATCGCCAGCACGGCGCGGTCGCCGTCGGCTTCCAGCACGATCTGCGAGCCATCGGGCAGCTTGCGCACGATGTCGTAGAACATGTGGGCCGGCACGGTGGTGGAACCGGCGGTCGCGGTTTCCGCCGGCAGCGTCTCCGTCACCTCGAGGTCGAGGTCGGTCGCCTTCAGCGACAATTTCGCGTTCTCGGCGCGAACCAGCACGTTGCCGAGGATGGGAATCGTGTTGCGGCGCTCGACCACGCGGTGGACATGGCCCAGCGACTTCAGGAGTTGCGCGCGTTCGACCGTAACCTTCATTGCACTACTCGCCCGATCCCCAAGGAAAACACAGCGTTGAGACGGCCGGGCGGCAGGACGCGCGCCACGGCACCGAAGACCCCGAGAAGCCGGATCCAGCCGATATGACCAAAGCCTTCAGGGTCGCGCAAGGTGGCTCGGATGGCCCCCGGATTCAAGGGATCGGAGGCAGTTCCCCACGATTTACAGGCAGTTTCGGCTGTCTCAAGCCGTCATGCCCGGGCTTGTCCCGGGCATCCACGTTCTTGGTGCCGCAGGGAAGGGCGTGGATGGCCGGGACAAGCCCGGCCATGACGCTGGGGCCGCCGGTGTGCGCGAGCCTCCTCGACGATTGACCCGCCGCAGGCGGGGAGAGGCCAAAGAAGTAGGCCCTTACTCCTGGAGCTGGCGCTTCAGCGACTCGACCTCTTCCGACAGCGCGGTGTCCTTGGAGACCAGTGCCTCGATCTTGCGCACCGCGTGCAGCACGGTGGTGTGGTCGCGTCCGCCGAAGCGGCGGCCGATCTCGGGCAGCGAGCGCAAGGTCAGCGTCTTGGCGAGATACATCGCCACCTGGCGCGGGCGGACCACGTTGGCGGTGCGGCGCGAGGACAACAGGTCGGAGCGGCTGACATTGTACTGCCGCGCCACCACGCGCTGGATGTCCTCGATCTTGATCCGCTTCGGCTCCTGCGGCCGGACCAGATCGCGCACCTCGTGCTCCGCCATCTCCAGCGTCACCGGCCGGTTGTTGAGCTTGGAATGCGCGAGCAGACGGTTGATCGCCCCTTCGAGGTCGCGGCCGTTATGAGTGATGGTGCGCGCAAGATAGTGCAGCACCTCCTCGGGCACTTCGAACGTCGCATGATGGGCGCGGGCAGCTGCGACGCGCGACTTGAGGATGCCGTGGCGCAGCTCCTCGCCGAGCGAGCCCATCTCGACCACGAGCCCGCCTGCGAGACGCGAGCGCACGCGGTCATCGAGGCTTTCGAGGTCGGACGGCGGACGGTCGGCAGCGATCACGACCTGGCGGCCGGCGTCAATCAGCGCGTTCAGCGTGTGGCAGAATTCGGCCTGCGTCGACTTGCCCTGCAGGAACTGCAGATCGTCGATCACGAGCACGTCGATGCCGCGCAGCGCTTCCTTGAAGGCCAGCGCCGTCTGCGTCTTCAGCGCGGCGACGAAGCCGTACATGAATTTTTCGGCGGTGAGATAAAGCACCTTGCGCTCGTTGCCGGAATTGCCGGCCCAGGTTACCGCCTGGAGCAGGTGCGTCTTGCCGAGGCCGACGCCGGCATGGATGTAGAGCGGGTTGAACATCACGGGGTCGCCGCGGCGACCTTCGGCGACCTGGCGCGCGGCCGCATGCGCCAGCGTGTTGGAGCGGCCGACGACGAAGCTCGCAAAGGTCAGGCGCGGATCGAGCGGCGAGCCGCCGAGCGCGTCGTGATTGGCCGAGACCGGCGCGGTCGCGGTCGAGCGCAGCTCCGGCGTCGGCGCGCGGCGCGCCTCGACCGGCGCGGGCACTTCCTTCGTTTGCACCACCGGGCGCACGGCGGAGCGAACGGTGAGATCGATGCGATGCACCTCCGGCATCTCGGCCTGCCAGCACGACAGCACGCGCTCGGCATAGTGGGCCTGGATCCAGCTCTTCAGGAAACGCGTCGGCACCGAGAGCCGCACGCTCTCCTCCTGCACGCCCTCCAGATCCATGCGTGCAAACCAGCTCGTGTAAACGTCCTCGCCAACGCTCGAGCGCAGCCGACCCTTCACGCGTGACCAGCGATCCTGTTCCATTGTCATCGTCAGAAAACTTCTCTCGAGAGATATAGTTGCGTTGTGAGCGCCATGCAGGGTTCCTGCCACGGTCCCTGAAGTGGCGCGACCTCAAGCGAGTCCATCGTCAGGCACAGCTCGACCGTTCGGCGCGGACGCCGCAAGTCAGATCAGCGATGTCTGGGGATGGAGGGGTCGCGAGGTCAGCGCGTACTCGGCGCTTCGTCACACGCGGGAGGCTGGAGATCCGACGGAGCTGGAACGGCATCGTTGGAATAGAAAACGTGCTTCAATACCGCGTTGAGTCCGTAAGACATGATACCTCCCCGTCCTGCCGTGATCACTCACGACAAGGTCCTGCGTGTCCTTAAGACAACCGCGCCGTACTCCTGTCGCGGATGCCTGCCCAATGTTCTGGTCGTCCGCTCGACTTCGCCCCCTTGCGTGCCGGGGTAGCATTGCGATGTCTCTCATATTGTGCGCCGGGCGCGAGCGAGAAGATCCCGCTTGGAGACATTCAGACAAACAGCTACCATTCCCATACTGCTATGGGTTTTGAACCGACATCGCTTGTTGAAGCGTCGCCTACGTGCACACCGCCGCCGATTTGCACGTTCGCCCCGTTTCCTAAACCGCACTGGTCTGAAGATCGTGGGCGCCGCTGACGGCTTAAGGAATACACTAAGCGGAAAGACTCGCAACGAAATTGATTCACACTTGAGGCGTCAAAAAACTTGACCTCGGTTAACGCCGCGCGAGAGTTGTTCACAGGCTCCGAAGCAAGTTTTTGAATCCGTGCACAGAATCGAGAATGTCGCGCATCGTGTGACAATTTTCGGCCACCGCCAAAATTTTTTTACAAATTCGTCACGCGCCCGACGTGCGAGCGAATTTTCCAAATGCTTGTCGCTGCTATGTTGATAAGTGATTATTGGTGCATCGCTTTTCGAGACTGGTTTTGCAGGGTAACTCCAAGGCACACGCGGCCCAGTGAATCTACGGTGTGCAGAACTCTCGTTCGCGCCAATTCAATTCGAGCCCGCGGCGCAGGGGTTTTTTGCAACGCGGTGAAGCTTCCGCCGTTGCAACTCGTCGGCAAGATAACGCAGACGATGCGTCCACGGTCGAACTTCGCATGACCGCTTGCGTGAATATGACAGTCAACAAAAAAGCCCGGCGTGATGCCGGGCTGTTTGACGCGCTGACCGGATCGACCGATCAGATGATGTCGCGAGATTACTTCGCGAGCTTGGCGATCTGCGCGGTGAGGCGCGAGACTTTGCGGCTGGCGTTGTTCTTGTGAATGATGTTGCGCTGGGCGGCACGCATCAGAGCGGGCTCGGCAGACGCGAGTGCCTTCACGGCAGCGGCGCGGTCGCCGGTCTTGATGGCTTCCTCGACGGTGCGCACGGCGCCGCGCATCTGGGTGCGGCGCGACTTGTTGACGGCGGTGCGGCGGGCGATCTTGCGCGTCGCTTTCTTGGCGGAAGTGGTATTGGCCATGGTCTCAATGTCCTTTGCGGGTACCGGTCGCGTCTTGGTCGGGTAGCGCCGGCTTGCTTGACCGCGTAATCGACGCTCGGATTTAGGGTGTTCGGTTGCTGGGCCGTTCCCGGAACATGAGCGACGGCCTTGCGGCTGTCTCTGAGGCTCCAAAGAGTCTTCAAGCTCGAGAGAGTCTTCAAGCTCAAGGTGCCTGCAACTGCTCAAAGAACAGCGGCGGCAGGATTGCGCCCACCGCCAATTGGCGCCCTTATAGAGAGGGTCTTTGGCACCGTCAACGCTTTCGGGAGCTGGAAATCCGGCCTTTGGCGGCCTGGACGGAGCCGTAACGCCCTGAAGAGGTTGAATTTCTGCCGTCGTCCGGCTATTGGCTGGCAACGTTCCAGGAGGTCGTCCGATCGGACGACCATCGTAGGTGAGGCATGATCCGCGGCTTTTTCCGACTGATTGGGCTGTTGCTGCTCGCCGGCGGGTTCATCTTCATGGTCTATGACGGCGCCCGCTGGGTGGCCGACCAGACCCTCAGGTTCACCCGGTTCGGCCAGTTCTGGAACGATATCAATCAGGCCAGCCAGGCGGCGTTCCGCACCTGGGTCGAGGCCAAGGCGCCCTGGCTCTGGACCTCGGTGATCCGCCTCGTGCTGGATCAGCCGGTCTTCGCCGTGCTCGGCATTCTGGGCATTCTCCTGATGATCCTGTTCCGGCCGCGCAAGCCGTTGATCGGCTATTCCCGGGATTGATCTTCAATTCCCGTGGCGCAGGATTTCAGGTGCGTCGCTATCGCGAAGCCTCGGAATGATAGCGCGGCGGCCCTGCAACC
The DNA here is from genome assembly GCF_022354745.1 of Bradyrhizobium sp. I71. Classification (NCBI taxonomy): domain Bacteria; kingdom Pseudomonadati; phylum Pseudomonadota; class Alphaproteobacteria; order Hyphomicrobiales; family Nitrobacteraceae; genus Bradyrhizobium; species Bradyrhizobium sp. I71. The sequence continues at coordinate 3,239,587 of NZ_CP059398.1, read as the reverse complement.
AAAGCCCCCGTTCAACGCTTTATTAACCATAACCGGTGCATCACTGGGGCCGTCTCGTTTCGAGGGATAGGTCCGGTGCCGGTTGCACGCGCGTTTCGATGGTCGATCTTGGCAGCGTCCCTGGCCGCGTCCGCCGCGCTTGCCCTTGGCGGCTGCATGCAGACCGCCGGTCCCGTCGCGGTGATGCAGCCGCGCGCCGATCTCGACTCCATGGCCTATGGCCAGCCCTACAGCGCGCCGCAGCCGGTCGTCGTCGCCGACGGCGGCGGCGGCGCCATCGACGCGCTGCGCAACTCCTTTGCCTCGACGCCCGCACCCATGCCGGTCGGCTACGCCGCGCCGATGATGATGCGCAATGGCACTTCCTACCATCTCGACGCCGGCGACAAGCTTCGCGTCGTGGTCTACGGCCAGGAAGGCCTCACCAACAGCTATGCGATCGACGCCGGCGGCTCCATCACCATGCCGCTGATCGGCGCCGTGCCGGCGCGCGGCCGCACCACGGCAGGTCTCGCCGGCGAGATCGCCGCGCGCCTGCGCAACGGCTACATCCGCGAGCCGTCCGTGGCGGTCGAGATCGAGGCCTATCGTCCGTTCTTCATTCTCGGCGAGGTCCTCGCGCCCGGCCAATATCCTTACGTGCCGAACATGACGGTCGAGAGCGCCGTCGCCATTGCCGGCGGTTTCTCGCCGCGCGCCAAGCGCGACCTGGTCACCATCACGCACACCGAGAACGGCGGCGCCATGCGCGCCGTGGTGCCGCTCGGCACCCCCCTCAGCCCCGGCGATACCGTGTTCGTCGGCGAGCGCTGGTTCTAGCTCTCTCCCTCACTCCCGTCATTCCGGGGCGCGCCTCTTGGCGCGAGCCCGGAATCCATCGCGCCACCAACTCCGTCGCCGGATGGATTCCGGGCCTGCACCGCTTCGCGGCGCATCCCGGAATGACGCCCGAGACAGTCGCGCGATCTATCCCAAATGCTTCGCGAAGAACGCCATGCTGCGCGGCCATGCGATGTCGGCGCTGGCCTTGTCGTAGCTGGCGCGCTCGTCGCAATGGAAGCCGTGCTGGGCGCCCGGATAGATGAAGACCTCGACGTCCGGCCGCTTCGCCTTGATCGTCTCGACATCGGTGAGCGGAATGCCGGCATCCTTCTCGCCGAAATGCAACTGCGTCGGCACCTTCGGCGTCTCGTCGGCAAAGCGCACGACGGCGCCGCCGTAATAGCCCACCGCGGCCTTCAGCCCCGACAGCCGCGTCGCCGCGACGAAGGCGACGCTGCCGCCGAGACAGAAGCCGATGATGCCGACGGGGCCGACGCTCTTCACGGCATCGATCGCGGCTTGCGTGTCGCGCAGCATCGCGGCCCAATCCGGATTGGCGACGAACTTGCGCGCCTCCGCGATCTCGTCGGGCGAATAGCCCGACTGGAAGTTCGGCGACGTCCGGTCGAAGATCGACGGCGCGATCGCGACATAGCCTTCTTTGGCGAGGCGGTCGCAGACCGAGCGGATGTGGTGATTGACCCCGAAGATCTCCTGGATCACCACCACCGCGCCCTTCGGCGTGCCGGAGGGGTCAGCCCGATAGGCGCCGAGCTGGAAATTGTCGGAGGCGGTCAGTCTGATGTCCTGTCCCACGCGAATTGTCCTTCTTGATTGGTCGTTAGTTGGGAATTCTACTCGCGCCACAATCTCGTCATGCCCGGGCTTGTCCCGGGCATCCACGTTCTTGGCGCCGCACGAAAGATCGTGGATGGCCGGGACAAGCCCGGCCATGACGATGTGGCAACTTCAATGCGCGACAGCACGGATACGATTTCTCTGTGTCATGAAGGGCCGCCATCATTCCCACATCCAGTTCTCGCCGTAGTCCTCCTTCCATCCCGCCAGCCGTCCGTGACGGAATTGCAGGAACAGGCGGTGACGGTAGGGGATCAGGCCGCTGCCGCCGATGTTGCGAAGCGCGAGATAGATCTCGTTGCCCGGACGTCCCCGGACATATTGCAGCGGCTGGCCGAGGGCGCGCGCGGTCTGCTCGGCATCCATGCCGAAGGCGAGCGGCGTGTTGTTCGACAAGGTCGCGACGAAAGGCTGGCGCGGCGGAACCACGCCGAACGGCTCGGCCTGCGCAGATATCGACAGCAACATCGCGCCCGCAGCCAGCATCGCCCGCTTCATCGCCTACGTCCTTGCCTGATCGACCTGTGCCGGCAAGTTCTTCAGGAAAGGCTCGACCGCGTCAACAAAAGCCTCGGGCTGATCGATGTTGACCGCGTGTCCGGCCGCGGGGATCACGACCTTTTGTGCGCCGGGGATCTTTGCCGCCATGTAGTCGGACGCGGCGAGGAACGGCGTGTCGTCGGCGCCGACCACGATCAGCGTGGGCACCTTGATGTCGGGCAGCAGCTCGATAACACGCGCATCGCGCTGGGTCAGCATGCCGCGCGCGGCAAGCGCCAGCCCGCTGGCGTTGCGATGGCTGGCGGTGGCGCGCTCGCGCGTCGCCGATTTTAGCATCTCGAGGCCTTCGCGGTCGAGCCTGTCGGCGGTGGCAAGCGCCCGCGCGTTCCAGGCTTCGCGCGCGTCGTTCTTCTTGAAGCCAGGGCCAGTGTCGATGATCAGCAGCGCGCGGGTGCGCTTGGGATGCGCGCGATAGAACGCGAGCGACATATAACCCCCGAGCGAGAGACCGCCGATGATGGCGCGCTCGGCGCCGATCGCATCGAGGATCGCCGCCATGTCGCCGACGGTCAGCGCTTCGCTGTATGCGCTCGGATCGTCGGGATAGTCGGACTCGCCGTGGCCGCGCATGTCCCACAAGACCAGCTTGTGATCCCTCGCGAACGCTTCGACCTGCCCATGCCACATCGCCGAAGTCGAGGAATAGCCGTGGGTGAGCAGCAACGGGGGACCTTCGCCATGAACCTCGTAGTAGATCCCGACGCCGTCCCGATTGATCCTTGGCATGTCTTCCGCCTCTTCTTGTTTTCTCACTAAACCTAGCCCGCCGGTCTGTCTGGAGGAAACGACATCGCGGCGATGCCACGCGGCGGGGCGTCCTAAAAGCCCAAGTATTTACAATGGGATTCTACTTTGCATGGGGTTGTTTCGCTATTTCGGTTCTCAACCCTGCCAGGCGAATGCCTAAAATCCTATACATTCTCAGAAGGTTCCATTGAGCACGCCTCTTAAGGGCCAGAGAACCTGATCCGGCTTAGGCTGACGCCAAATTCCGTCCCGTGCCTTGGGGAAGTCATGAACGCCTCAGCGAAACCCGCCGCCAAACGTCGGCTCCTGCTCGCCTCCGATCGCAGCGACGAGAGCAGCGAGCTCGCCAGCATTCTGAAAGCGGTCGGCGACGTCTCGACAGTGACGACGGAGGCCATCCCCGCCCAGCCCGCGCGCGATCTCTCCGGCCTCGTGGTCGACATCAACCTGCGCTCGCCCGAGAGCGTGCAGCGGGTCCGCAACAAGCTGCGCGGCGATGCCTACCGTTCGATGCCGCGGCTGTTCGTGCTCGCGGATGCCCTGCATCACGGCACCATGCAGGCCTGGGCGTTGGGGGCCACCGACACCATCTCGCGGCCGCTTCAGCCCGAGGCCATCCTTCAGCGTATCCGCGCCGCCTTCCCGGACACTGCCGCCTATGATGCGACCGATCGCGGCAAGACGCTCAACCGCGGCGTCGAGGCGGCGCACGCGGTGCTGGCCAAGATGTTCGAGAAGATGCCGCTCGGCGTGCCCCTGACCTTCGACGACGTCATTGCGGCCGAGAGCAAGATTCTGAAGGCGATCAAGCATTCCTCGCTGCGCGAATGGCTGACCACGGTCGGCTGCCACCATGTCGGCAGCTATCGCCATTGCCTGTTCGTCACCGGCTTCGCCGTCGCCTTCGCCCAGCATCTCGGCATGCGCGAGGACGACCAGCGCCGCCTGACCCGCGCCGCGCTGTTGCACGACGTCGGCAAGGCCTTCGTTCCCGCCGCGCTGCTCGAGAAGCCCGGCAAGCTCACCGACGAGGAGATGGAAGAGGTGCGCCAGCATCCGCGTCGCGGCTATGAAGCGCTCGCCGCACAAGGCGGCTTCCCGCCGGAGATGCTGGACGTGGTGCTGCATCATCACGAATTCCTCGACGGCTCCGGCTATCCGAACGGCCTGTCGTCGAACCAGATCAGCGACATCGTGCGGCTGACGACGATCGTCGACATCTACGCCGCCCTGGTGGAGAAGCGCGCTTACCGCATGCCCTTCACCCACTCCCGCGCGTTCACGATGATGGAAGGCATGGGCGGCAAGCTCGACCAGCAGCTGCTGCAGGCATTCAGGCCGGTGGCGTTGGGATCGTTCTAGGGCGCCGATCGCTCCGACCTCGTCATTGCGAGGAGCTCGCGACAAAATTGCGTAGCAATCTTGCGCTGTAGCGACGAAGCAATCCAGACTGCCTCCGCGGAGAAAAATTGGATTGCTTCGCTTCGCTCGCAATGACGGGTCGAACAGTGTTTGCGCCTAACTCACCATCTTCCTCAACTCCGCCTTCGCCACCTTCTCCAGCGTCGAGCGCGGCATGTCGTCGACGAGCCTGAGCTCGCGCGGCACCTTGAAGTCGGCGAGGTCCTTGCGGCAGGCGGCCATCACCCTGTCATGCAGATCGGGCGCGGCGCCCGCGACGCCGCCCTGCGGGATGATGAAGACGACCGGCACCTCGTCCAGCATCGGATGCGTCTTCGCCACCACCGCCGCCTCGCGCACGCCGGGGACCAGCGCGATCACCTGCTCGATCTCGGAGGCCGCGACGTTCTCGCCGCCGACCTTCAGCATGTCCTTGGCGCGATCGCCGAACTTGATGTAGCCGTTCGCAAGCCGCTCGACGCGGTCGCCGGTGAGAAAGAAGCCGTGCTCGTCGAAACTCTCGCGCGTCGCCTTCTCGTTGTGCAGATATTCGGCGAACAACGACAGGCCGGGGATGCCCTTGATCGCGAGATTGCCGGTGCCGCCGACTTCCGTGGGCCGGCCATCGTCATCGGTGATGCGGATCCGGTATTCGGGCGCGGCGCGGCCGATCGACATCGGGATGTTGGGCTGATCGACCTCGCCGACGATGCCGTGGGTGATGGTCTCGGTCATGCCCCACCAGCCGATGACCTTGACCCCGAACGCGGCGAAGGCCGGCGGCTCGTTGATCGCCGTGCCCCACAGGCGGAATTTGTGGTCCTTCGGGATCTCCTGCTCGAGCAGGGCCTTCATGCAGAACGGAATGGTCGAGGTCCAGGTCGCGCCGTGCTCGCGCGCGACGCTCCAGAACCGGCTGGCGGAGAAGCGCGGCTGGATCACGCAGGAGCCGCCGACCCACAGCGTCGCCAGCATGGAGTAGGCCAGCGCATTGGTGTGGAACAGCGGCAGATAGGTCTGGTGCACGTCGCTTGCATGCAGATCCTCATGCGCGGCGTTGATCTTGGCGCCCCACAGCGCATTGGCATGGGTCCACAGCACCGCTTTCGGCCGCGACGTGGTGCCGGAGGTGTACTGCACGCTGCAAGGCGCCAGCGGATCGGCCGTCCGTTGCGGGCGGTCGGCGCTGTCGGCGAACACCGCCTCAAAACTGTCGCCGCGCGAGACGGCCTGCGCAGGCGCCGTGCCGGCGTCATGCGATGTCACCGCCATCCAGCGAATGTTGCGGCAGTTCTGCGCGACGACCGCCGCATAGGAGGGCTGCGTGATCGCGGCGACTGCGCCGCAATGATCGGCGAAATACTCGATCTCCGCCGGCGCCGAGCGGGTGTTGGTGGTGACCGCGATGGCGCCGAGCTCGACACAGGCAAACCAGGCCAGCATCGCCTCGATGCAATTGTCGAGATGGATGAGCACATATTCGCCGGGCTTGACGCCACGCTTGGCCAGCCCTGCCGCGAGCGCACCGACTCGCTCGTGAAATTCGCCATAGCTCCAGTGCCGCGCCGGCTCCTCGAACGGCGCCCAGATCAGGAACGGATGGGAGCTGCGCACCTCGGCGCGCATCCTCAAGAGCCAGGGCACGTCGAGCCCGTCGAAGGGGCTCACGATTCCGGCGGCGGTTTTCTGGATAGCCATGGGTCCTCCCGTGCAGCCTGCATCTTGCTGGCGGCTGCTTCTTGATGATTGCGTCTTCCTGCCATCCGGTGGCGCGGGAAGCAAATCTGGGGGCGTATGTCGTCCGCGCTCCCTCGGCCGTCATTGCGAGCGAAGCGAAGCAATCCGGACTGTCTCCGCCGAGCCAGTCCGGATTGCTTCGTCGCTACAGCGCAAAATTGCTACGCAATTTTGTCGCGCGCTCCTCGCAATGACGGTGTTTGGGGCGGGCGGTGCGGTCCTGTCGGCCTCAATCCTCGTACGACGAGATCTCGATCAAGCTGCCATCCGGGTCCCTGCAATAGACCGAGCGCAGCGTGCCGCGCGCGCCTTGCCTCGGGCCTGGGCCTGCTTCGATCGCGACGCCATGTGCCTGCAAATGCGCCACCACCTCGTCCGGTGTGGCCGAGGTGAGAAAGCACAGATCCTCGCTGCCGGCGGTCGGGTGGCTGGCGGTGAACCACTCCACTTTATCTGCATCGCGTTGCCGGACGTTGATCTTCTGGTTACCGAATTCAAGCAAAGTGCGGGGCGGCTTGCCGCCGCCAGGATCGAACAGCTTGACTTCCATGCCGAGAATCTTGCGATACCACTCCGCGGTCACCGCGACATCGCTGACATTGATCACGAGATGATCCAGGGCGTGAACCTTGACCGGCATGTCTCATCCTTTCGTCGTGATGCGCGCTGCGCACTTTCCGCCTGTGGCAAGCTTTGTTACAACCGACGCGACTTTCAAGCTATCCGACTTTCAAGAACAACACTGGGAGAACCCTTGAGATGATCACTCGCCGTACCGCGCTGGGCCTGCTCGCCGCCAGTCCGCTTGCAGCCACCCCGCTGTCGAAGGCCCTTGCCGCCGATTACCCCGCCCGTCCGGTGAAATGGGTGGTCGGCTATCCGCCGGGCGGTGCCACCGACATCCTGGCGCGGCTGCTCGGCCAGCGGCTTTCGGAAAAGCTCGGCCAGCAATTCGTGGTCGAGAACAAGCCGGGCGCCGGGAACAATATCGCCACCGAATCGGTCGTCAATGCCGAGCCCGACGGCTACACGCTGCAGCTGGTCAATCCGGCCAACTACATCAATGCCTCGCTCTACGCCAACCTGAAGTTCAACTTCGTGCGCGACATCGCGCCGGTCGCCTCGTTCCAGCGGGTGCCGAACGTGATGACCGTCAACAAGGACGTGCCGGCCAAGAACGTCGCCGAGTTCATCGAATATGTGAAGGCCAATCCCGGCAAGGTCAACATGGCCTCGTCAGGCAACGGCACCTCGGTGCATCTGTCCGGCGAGATGTTCATGGCCATGACCGGCTGCAAGATGCAGCACGTGCCCTATCGCGGCGCGGCGCCCGCGATCACCGACATGCTCGGCGGCCAGGTGCAGGTGATCTTCGACAACATGCCCTCGATCATCCAGCACATCCGCTCCGGCTCGCTTCGTGCGATCGGCGTCACCACGGCGGAGCGCTCGCCGCAATTGCCCGACGTGCAGACGGTCGCCGAGACCGTCAAGGGCTACGAGGCCAGCGCGCTGTTCGGGATGGGCGCGCCGAAGAACACGCCAAAGGAGATCATCGCCAAGCTCAACGCCGAGGTCAACGCGCTGATGAAGGAGCCCGACATGGCCAAGCGTCTGGTCGAGCTCGGCGGCGAGCCGAGGGTGCAGACGCCCGAGGCGTTCGGCGAAGAGATCAAGGCCGAGACCGAGAAGTGGAAGAAGGTCGTCGAGTTCGCCGGCCTGAAGGTCGAGTAGCGATCTTGTGATGATCGAGATGGAGCCCTGCCGTTCGGCAGGGCTTTTTTCTTGCGCGCTCAATGCCAGTTGATCTGGAATAAAAGGCTGCAACGAAACCTGATGATATGTGGGGCCGTATCTCGTGTCACAGAGAGAGGAATTGGTATCATGCGCATGATGCAATTGGCGCTGCCGGCGCTGGCCGCCATGGCTCTCGTCGGATTCGCCGCCAGCACCCCCGCCACCGCGCACGATTATCCCTGGTGCGCGCAGGGCGGCGAGTACGATTATCCCGGCGAATGCGCCTACAGCACCTATGAGCAGTGCCAGGCCAGCGTCTCCGGCCGCCTGCTGTTCTGCGATCGCAATCCTCGCTTTGCCTACGGCCAGCAACAGGTCCCTCAACCGCGGCCGCACCGGCGCGCGCGGCCTGTCACTCCGTACTGATCGCGCTTCGCACGCTCGCCCGATCACGCAGTCATGCGGACCCGTGCGAACGGGTTCCTGCTTGACGCCTTTCCGTTCGAGTCTATACTAAACCACATGGTTAAGTATAAGGACGAGACGCTGGACCGGACCTTTGCGGCGCTGTCCGACCCGACACGGCGTGCGCTGCTCGCACGCCTCGGCGAGCAGGACGGCCTGACGGTGAGCGAGCTGGCGGCCCCGTTTCCGGTCTCGCTGCCGGCGATCATGAAGCATCTCGACGTGCTCACGGATGCCGGCCTGATCATGCGGGAGAAGACCGGACGCACGGTCGCCTGCCGGCTCAGCGCGCAGCCGATGGAGCAGGCGATGAACTGGCTCAATCGCTATGCGCAGTTCTGGTCCCACAATTTCGATCGTCTCGCCGCCTTCGTGGAGGATGAGAAATGGCCAACCCAGCCGCCAACGTCGCCGAACGCCCGGCAGAACGTCCAAGCCTCACGCTCACGCGCCGGCTCCGCGCGCCGCCCGAAAAGGTCTACGCCGCCTGGACGCAAGGCCCCCAGCTAGCGCAATGGTTCGGGCCGCCGAACATGAAGCCGGCGACGCTTCAGGCCGAGCTCGACGTCCGCGTCGGCGGCCGCTACCGCATCAGCTTCATTCGCGACGACGGCGAATATTTCGAAGCCGGCGGCCTCTATCGCGAGGTGGTGCCGAACGAGCTGCTCGTCTTTACCTGGGCCTGGCACTCGACGCCGGAGCGTGAATCCCTGGTGACGATCTCGCTGAAGCCGGACGGTGCCGGCACCTTGATGGTCTTCCATCACGCCCAGTTCTTCGACGAGACCGCACGCAACAACCACCAGCGCGGCTGGAGCTCGTTCCTCGACAAGCTCGACGCCTTCGTCGCCTGACGCCAGGGAGAACGCCATGCAGCACCATCAGATCGTCTCGCGCGAGCAATGGATCATCGCGCGCAGGGCCCATCTGGCGCGCGAGAAGGAGCTCACGGCGGCCCGCGAGCGCCTCGCCGAGGAGCGCCGCGCCTTGCCCTGGGTCAAGGTCGACAAGGCCTATCAATTCGACGGGCCGAACGGCATCGTGTCGCTCGGCGACCTGTTCAGAGGCCGTCCGCAGCTCGTCGTGCAGCATGTGATGTTCGCACCCGACTGGGACGCGGCCTGCAAGAGCTGCTCGTTCTGGGCCGACGGTTTCGAACGCATGGTGCCGCATCTGGCCGCGCGCGACACGTCCATGGTTGCGGTCTCGCTGGCACCCAGCGCAAAGCTCGAGGCTTTCAGGAAGCGGATGGGCTGGACCTTTGACTGGGTCTCCTCAGGCGGCACCGACTTCAACCACGATTACGGCGTGACGTTCTCGCAGGAGGAGATTGCGAGCGGCGAGCCCACGTACAATTTCGGCACGACCGCGATCCACGGTCCGGAGCTGCCAGGCATCAGCGTGTTCTACCGCGACGAGGCCGGCGAGATCTTCCATACCTATTCCTGCTTCGCCCGCGGCCTCGACATGATGAACGCCGCCTATCAGTATCTCGACCTCACGCCGCTCGGTCGTCACGAGGAGGGGCTGCCCTATCCGATGGACTGGGTTCGCCTGCGCGACCAGTACGAGCCGCAGGCGAAGGCGGCGTGCTGTCAGGGGTGAGGGAGCACGCTGGAGCCCCATCAGAAAGTGCCATCGCCCGGCTTGACCGATCCAGTACTCCAAGACGGGCGTCGTTGAATCGCGAAGCCGCGGCGCACTGGATTCCCCGCCTTCGCGGGGAATGACGGCGGTGATTGAAGCGCAGCTCACGCTACCGCTTCGCGTCCGCCTGCTCTGTCCCGTTGCATGAGATCAGCATCGTATAGGGCCGGGCGTTGGCGGCGATGTCGGTGGTCTTGAGCTCGCCCTTTGGTTCGGCGGTCTGATAGGGCACCACGGAATTGTCCAGGAAGTCGCGCAGCACGCCGGTCTTGATGGCGAAGTTGATGTTCTCGGGAATGTTGCCGGTCGCAGCGGCAATACGCAATGCGGGGATCTTTCCGGTGACCACGCCCACGACATGGCCGGTGCTATCGAACAGCGGCCCGCCGCTATTGCCGGGCTGTACGGGTGCACTGATTTGCAGGAAGCGCGAGTCGTTGCGCATGCCGCTGAGCGAGCTCACGATGCCGGTCGTCACGGTGAAGTCCGAGGTCAGCAGTCCGTGGTAGGGAAAACCGATCGCGACCACGGAATCGCCGGAGCGGATGGAGCGGTCACGAATTCTGGCGAAGTCCTTGAATGTCGTCGCCGACGGTGCCTGCAACAGGGCGAGATCGTTGTTGGAGTCGCTCGACACGACGCGCAGCACCATTGCGGCCTCGCCGGTGAGATTGCCCTTGATGTCGCCGGCGCAGCCGTCGACCACATGGTGGTTGGTGACGATGTGCCCGCTCGCGCTCACCACGAAGCCGGTGCCGCTCTTGGACCGCGCAGGTTTGCCGCCAGCTGGCGGTGACGCCTGTCTCTCCGACGTCGCTGCCGGCTTGGCCGCACCTTTGGTGAAGTCGCCGGCCTTGTCGAGCCCGTCGGCTTTCACCTTGCTCACACAATTGGCCAATGCCGAGATGACCGGCCCGGTCGATGTCAGATCGAAATTCAGAACGGCGCGGCCGGCTGTTGCCACCATAAGGCTCGCCTTCTGAAACGTACGCACGACCTTGAGCGGCATGATGGCCGTGAGCATGTTGGACTGATACGCTGTAGCGTACAGCCTGGCTTGCTCCTGCCCGTCAAAGGTCACGTCGATCGCGGCGCTCTCGCCCTTGTTGAAGCGGTAGCTGGGACTCGCAAAGGCGAGCGACCAGGTGCCGGCGGCATTTTGGCTCACGACGAGGATGACACCGTTCGCATAGGGCGTTGTCGCGGCGCAATGGGAGAAGGCGCCCGTCTGATCGTTGCTGAAGGCGCCGCCGATCCAGTTGCCAACATTGACGCTACCGAACGGTCCCGCCGCATTCGCGCCGACAACACTCACATGCAATACAAACGCAACGACGAACGACCTCAGCCACATACCAGCCCCCTGGAACGCTTCCGGGTCCATCTTATCCGCCAGGGTATGTGGCGCGCAACCGCCAGTTGTCCGCTCGCGTCCGGTCGGGCCGCCGCGACATTCGGGCTTGCCTTTGCTTTGCGGCGCCATATACTTTGCAACACAAAGTAACGGGACATCACGTCCCGAAACGCCCCGGGTGGAACGAGGATTTACGTTGCCGATGCGCGATCTCGACAAGGCGCTGGCCGACATCGTGGCGATCCGCAGCCAGATTGCGGCGGGCACCGCCTTCCGCGGCTACGGCCCGGCGACGATGGTGGCGACCGGCGCTGTCGCGCTCATCACCGCGGTTCTGCAGTTCTGGCTGCTGGATGACCCCACCGGCGAGCCGCTCGGATTCTTCATCGGCTGGCTCAGTGCCGCCGTGCTGTCGGGGCTGATGATCGGCATCGAGATGCGGGCGCGTTCGCGCCGTCACCATTCGGGCCTGGCGGATGCCATGATCCACCAGGCCGTCGAGCAGTTCCTGCCGGCAGGCGTTGCCGGCGTGCTGCTCGCGGTGGTGATGTGGAAGTTCGCGAGCGAGACGCTGTGGCTGCTGCCGGGCCTGTGGCAGATCCTGGTGTCGCTCGGCATCTTTGCCTCGGTCCGCTCACTGCCGCGCACCGTCGCACTCGCCGGCGCCTGGTATTTCGTGTCCGGCTTTGCGGTGGTGGTGCTGGCAAGCCGAACCCATACGCTGTCGCCATGGACCATGGGGCTGCCCTTCGTGATCGGGCAATCGGTGATGGCGGCCATTCTGCATTTCGTGTCTGGAGACAATGATGTCGAAGACTGACAGCGCGCCCTTCTCCTATGAAGGACTCGACCGCGTGATCCACGAGAAGGCGAGGCTCGGGCTTCTGACCTCGCTGATGGCGCATCCCAAGGGGCTGGCATTCGGCGATCTCAAGCAGCTCTGCGGCCTCACCGACGGCAATCTCAGCCGGCACCTCGCCGTGCTCCAGGACGCGGGCCTCGTCGAGATGACCAAGGGCTACGAGGGCAACCGCCCGCACACGACCTGTCGCCTGACCAAGGCCGGCCGCCGCCGTTTCCTCGACTATCTCGCCGTGCTCGAGCGGCTGGTGCGCGACGCGGCGAAAGCCGCCGGCCGCGAGGCGCCGCCGCTCGGCCGCCTCGGTATCGCCTCGACCTGATTCTCCCCTTTTATTGACCGGAGACTTTGCAATGCAAAGCGAATCCACGTCGCGCAACGAGAAGCTTCATGTCGGCATCATCATGGACGGCAACGGCAGATGGGCGACGCGGCGCGGCCTGTCCCGCGTGCGCGGCCACGAGGCCGGCGTCGAGAGCATCCGCCGGATCGTCGAGGCCGCGCCCAAGCAGGGCATCGGCACGCTGACGCTTTACGCCTTCTCGGCCGACAATTGGCGGAGGCCGAGGGCGGAGGTCGCGGCGCTGATGACCTTGCTGCGCTTCTATCTCGCCAACGAGGTGCAGAGCCTGGTCAGGAACGGCGTGCGTCTCACCGTGATCGGCCGCCGCGACCGGCTGCCTGACGGCATCGCCACCGCGATCACGCGCGCCGAAGAGACGACCGCCCGCGGAAGCGCGCTGCATCTGCGCATCGCCGTGGATTACTCGGCTCGCGATGCGATCCTCAACGCGGCGGCCAAAGCGGCCGCGCTCACCAGCCTCACCCGCGAAGCGTTCTCGCAGCTCGTCACCGGCGAGGCTGGCCTTCGCGACGTAGATCTCATCATCCGCACCTCGGGCGAGAAGCGGCTGTCGGACTTCCTGCTGTGGGAGGGCGCCTATGCCGAGCTGCATTTCACCGAGCGGATGTGGCCCGAATTCGATGCCGGCGATCTCACCGAGGCGCTCGCCGCCTTCCACGGCCGCGAGCGCCGCTTCGGCGGGCTTCGGGCGATCGTGCCGGAGGAGGTACCCTCGCTCTCCCGGGTGTGACGCACGGCACGCGAGAACGCGCTGTTCGTTTTCAGCCGCAAGGTTGGCAGCATAGACGATGCGGCCGGTGCGCGGCCTCGGACATGCGAGGCCTGGCGACGGAGGCGGGTTTTGGGGATACCGGCCCTGGAGACTGGCGGTTGGTCCACCTCGCCAAGTGCCGCCGCGCCCGTCATAGGCGCGTTGATTTGTCGTGTGGCACGGATCATGCTCTGGTCTGGGGGGATAGGGTCCGCAGCGACGGGAGCTTCTGCGATGCGCGCAGTCCTGGACTATTGCACCGGCGGAACGGAGCGGCAGGTCGCCGCCGGCACGCTGATTGTCAGCGAGGGTGGCACCAGCGGCCACCTCTATGTGCTGATGCAAGGCAAGCTCGAGGTGCTCAAGGGTGAGATGGTGGTGGCTACCGTCACCGAACCCGGCGCCGTGCTCGGCGAGATGTCCGTGCTGCTGGGCCAGCCGCACACCGCCACCGTGCGGGCCTGCACCGACGCGATCGTCTATGAGTTCGAGGACGCCGCCTCGTTCCTCGAGAAGGAGCCGGGTGTGGCCCTGCTGATCGCAAAGATGCTGGCGCAGCGGCTCAATGTCGCCAACACCTATCTCGCCGATCTCAAGCGGCAATATGCCGGCCAGGGCACGCATCTGGCCATGGTCGGCGAGGTGCTCCAGAGCATGATCAACCTGCCGCCGCTTGAGGTCTCGCCAGGCTCGGATCGGAAATCCGATCCAAGAATGTGAGCCAGTCGGGCGGCGCCTCGATGGGGGCGGCGGGGCGCTTCAGCGGCGCATTCAGGTCGATCCACTGGGCTTCGCCGGCCGCGAGCCAGAACGCCTTGTCCGCGTCGAGGTCGAGGACGATGCAGGTCGGCGGCCGGCCGGGTTGCAGGCCGGTGTTGAAGACCCAGGTCTGGCCCAGCCGGTCGAACCACGAGCCGCCGGTGATGAACGGCGACTGGTGCACATGGCCCGAGATCACCATCGACGGCTGGTATTGCATGATCCATTGCACCAGCTCGACGTCGCCGAAGAAGCGCTTGCCGCCCCAGCTCGTCGGTGAATCGGCCGGCGGCGCGTGATGCGCCCAGATCCAGCGCCGCAGCCGGCCGGTGGCGGCATCGTGCAACTGTTCGACGATGCGCTGCTTCACCAGGGGCCCGTCCCACCACGGGCACACCGTGAACAGGGTGTCACCGATGACGAGGCTGTCGCCGTCGCAGGCGATGCCCAGCTCGCGCACCTCCGAAATCCAGCGTGCGACCTTCTCGCCTTCGGCGTTGCGCTCATCCAGGTCGTGATTGCCGGAGCAGAGGATCACGCGGGTCTGCGCGGCCAGCAGCGCGAGGTACTTCTTCACCACCACGATCTGGGCGCGGAAGTCCACGATCGAGCCGATGTCGAGCGCATCGCCGGCGAAGATCACGAGGTCGAATTGCGGCGCCGCGCTGACCAGCCAGTCGAGCTGGGGCAGCGAATAGTGCAGGTCGGCCACGACCAGGCAACGCATCGAAAATCCGTCGGCGAGAGCTCGATAATGTCTGGGAATTCCAGGCGTCATGAAGCAAGAAGCGGACCAGCAGGGCCGCCCCTGCGCGTCATCGTCGCGGGGCTGGACCGGTTGATCGAATTCTGGTGTCGTGGGCACCGTAACGCGGATGCCCGTATGACCCCCTTCAAGACCATTCGCGCGCGGGCCGAGAAGCGCAAGGGCGGGCCCAAGGCGCTGGAGAAACTGATGCCGGCCAAGCCGGACCTCGAGCGGCTGGCCGGGCTCGGCGATGACCGGATCCTCGCCGAGATGACCAGGCGGGTGTTCTGCGCCGGCTTCGCCTGGAGCGTGATCGATTCGAAATGGGACGGCTTTGAAGACGCCTTCCTGCATTTCCAGCCCGCCAAGCTCACGTTCCAGCCCGAGGACTATTGGGAGGGCCTGCTGCGCGACGCGCGCATCGTCCGCAACGGCGCCAAGATCATGTCGGTGCGCGACAACGCCGCCTTCGTGCAGGAGATCGCGAAGCAGCACGGCAGCTTCGGCAGGTTTCTGGCGAAGTGGCCGTCGTCCGACGAGATCGGCCTGCTCGATCTGCTCAACAAGCGCGGCAGCCGGTTAGGGGGCAACACCGGCCAGATGCTGCTGCGCTTCGTCGGCTGGGACGGTTTCGTGACGTCCAAGGACGTGGTGGTCTGCCTCCGCGATGCAGGTCTCGACATCGCCGAAGAGGTCAAGTCCAAGGGCGATCTCGCCAAGGTGCAGGCGCAGTTCAATGCCTGGGCCGAGGAGACCGGCCTGCCCTACACTTATCTGTCACGCATCTGCGCACTGTCGGTCGGCGAGAACCGCGGCGAGTAGCAATTCGCCCCAAACGTCAGGAGAAGCGATGGCCAAAGCCTACTGGGTTGCAACCTACCGAGCGATCAGGAATCCCGATGCCATGGCGGCCTACGCCAAGCTGTCGCGTCCGGCGATCGAAGCGGCCGGCGGCCGTGTGCTCGCACGCGGGATGCCGGCTGCGGCTTTCGAGCTCGGCCAGATGGAACGCGTCGTTCTCATCGAGTTCGACAGTGTGGAGCGCGCCAGGGCGGCGTATGCGAGCCCGGCCTATCAGGCCGCCCACGATCTGCTTGGCGACGGCGCCGACCGCGACATCCGGATCGTCGAAGCCGCCGACTAAAGCGGACAGATCGTGTGCATCCTGTGGCGAACTCGTGCCGCGAGCGCGGCAGATGCCGCGCGCGATCACGAAATACATTTTGCGGGAACATTTGTCCGCAGCGCCTGTTCGGGACTTTGAGCCAGGCGGACAAGGGCAGGGAACGCATGCTCCCGCCTGGGTCAATGAAACCGCAGACAAAAACGGAGCAGCTCATGAAGCTCACATCCGAACAGGTGAAGCAGACCGTCAACCAACTCGGCGCTCAGGTGCTGCCCGACGAACATCCCGCGATGCCGCAGCTCAACAGCATGTTTGGCGAGCACACCTTCTTCGTCGACGAGACGGGCCTCAAGGTCCTCGAGCCCACGCCGTCTCCCGGCGCCGATCGCCAGAGCGGCGAAGTCGTCAGTCTCGCCGATTGGGGCGATTCCGACCTGACGCGCCTGATGGCGCATGAGCCCGAACCGACCGGCGTGATCGTGGTGTTCGAGCACGTGAGGCATTGAGCGGCCCGAGCAGATCGACTTTCATCGGTGGCGGGCCTGAAAATCCGTCACCGACAGTCGCACTTGCCGGGCGCTCTGTTTTCGCCTTTCGAGGCGGCTCCAACATGGCCGCCGGAGTCATGTCTGGAGCGGAATCTCGATGGCGATCTGAGTCCCCGGACCCGTCCTGCTGTCGAGCCGAAGGCGCCCGTTCAGCGATGAGGCCACCAGATTAAAGGCGATGTGGAGCCCCAGGCCGGCATGGCCGCTCTCACGACGGGTCGTGACGAACGGATCGAAGATCTGCGCCTTTAGCTCTTCGGGAATTCCGACGCCCTCATCAGCGCAGACGAGGCGGACGGATGTCGGGTCCGGCTGGCTGACCGTGATGACGAACCGGCCGCCTCTCTTGTCCGGATAGGCATGGCCCGCGCTATTGAGAGCGAGATTGCTGATCACCTGAGCAAGCGCTCCGGGATAGCTGTTGAGCTTGATCCCCGCCGGGCATCGGACCTCGACCGTCAGGCCATGATGCGACAGCAAGGGCCCGAGCTTGGACATCAACTCCGACAGCCAGTCCTTGAGCTCGAAGGTCCGCCGGTCCTCGTCGGCCTGATGGACGGCGACCTGCCTGAAGCTGTGCACCATCTCGGATGCGCGGTGCAGATTGTCGAAGGTCAGATCGAGCCCCTGCTTGAGCCTGTCGATGCCCTTGGTCAGGTCGGAACGCCGGACCGAGGCTCCGCCCAATGCATCTGCCATCGTCTGCAGATCGGTCTGCATGGCGGTCGAGGTCGTCAGGGCGAGGCCGAGCGGGGTGCTGACCTCGTGCGCGACGCCAGCCACCAATTGGCCGAGCGAGGCGAGCTTTTCCGCCTGCACGAGCTGCTCCTGGGTTGCGCGCAGATCGCGCAGCGATTTTTCCGAGCGTTCCTTTTCCCGTTGCAGCGCCTCCGACGTCCGGAATTGTCTTCGCGCCCGGTACTCGCGCGCAGCCACGGCGTAGAGCGACAATGCGTAGGCGTTGCCGACGAGAGAATGATTGATGAAGCTCAGCCCGGTCGGCATCGTCGTCGCGAACGACTCGGCGACCAGCAGCGCCACCCATGAGAGCAGACAGAAAATCGCCAGCGAGCCGATCCGCAACGGCAGCATGGTCGAGACGAACAGGATGATCATCATCATGCCCGGCGCGGCAAAGGTGAAGCCCGACGGCAGCACGTGATAAATGCTGGGCAGGATGCAGCCGGGAATGACGCAATAGACGAGGAAGATCGTCTCTGCCCACGGCTTCATCCATCGTCGCGACAGCAGCGCTGTCAGCGGCAGCAGGATAAAGACGGCCGTGCCGCCGCGGATTGCGAGCGTGATCGGAACCACTTCGGGGTACAGCACCCAATCCCAGAGCGTGTAGCCGGCATAGGTGGCGGCGCCGAGCAGCATTGCGATCTGCGTCCATCCGAGGCTGCCCCGGACATATTGGTCGACAAATCGCCGCTCCTCGATGCGGTCTTCGAAGCGCAGTCCGAGGCGTATCAATAAGGCAAGCATTCCAACATCAATCGCGAAAAGACCTGTTTGACGTCTCTACGACAGGTTTTGCGGCGCGTCGCCGAAAAAGATGTCGCGTTCGCCGAAGCGGCCCTCCGGCCGGATTCAGATCCCGAGCGTCAACTGCGGCTCCGAATCGCCGCCGACCTGGAGCGAGGACAGCGACACCCCGAGCAGCCTGACGCGCTTGGGCAGCGGCATCTCGGCTTCGAGCAGGCCGCAGGCCAGCCGCTCCAGTTCGTCCCGTCCCGCAACGGCCGCAGCGACGGACCTGCTGCGCGTGATGATCTCGAAGTCGGCGAACTTGATCTTCAGGGTGACGGTGCGGCCACGATTGCCGGTCGCCTCGCAATGGCGCCAGACCTTGTCGACGAGAGGCCTGAGTTCGGCGGCCAGCGCATCGAATGCGTCGAGGTCGATCGAGAACGTGTTCTCCGCGCCGATCGACTTGCGGATCCGGTTGGCCCGCACCGGCCGCTCGTCGACGCCGCGTGAGATCCAATAGTAATAGGCGCCGGACTTGCCGAAATTCGCGTTCATGAACTCAAGCGCCTGGTTGCGGATATCGCGGCCGGTGAACAGGCCGAGCGCGTTCATCTTCGCAGCTGTCGCCGGGCCGATGCCGTGGAACTTGCCGACCGGCAGCGTCTCCACGAAAGCGGGCCCCATCTCCGGCGAGATCACGAACTGGCCGTTGGGCTTGCGATGGTCCGAGGCGAGCTTGGCCAGAAACTTGTTGTAGGAGATGCCGGCCGAAGCGTTGAGGCCCGTCTCGGCCTTGATCTTCTCGCGGATCTTCAGCGCGATATCCCGCGCCAGCGGGATGCCTTGCAGGTTCTCCGTCACGTCGAGATAGGCTTCATCCAGCGACAACGGCTCGACGATGGCCGTGTGCTCGGCGAAGATCTCGCGGATCTGCCTCGAGATCGCCTTGTAGACCTCGAAGCGCGGCTTGACGAAGATCAGCTCGGGACATTGCCGCTTTGCCGTCACCGATGGCATGGCGGAGCGAACGCCGAACTTGCGGGCCTCGTAACTGGCAGCCGCGACGACGCCGCGCTCCGCGGAGCCTCCGACCGCGACCGGCTTTCCGCGCAGCTGCGGATTGTCGCGTTGCTCCACCGACGCATAGAAGGCATCCATGTCGATATGGATGATCTTGCGCACCGGCGAGGCTGCGCCGGTCACCGTGTCGGATTCGCTCATGGAAAGATGATACAATCGGGCCAGGGGAAGCGCGAGGTGAGGGATGTTTCAGTTGTTGGCTTTCGTCGTCGCCGTGGTCGGCACCGGCTGGCTGATCGGCGCGACCAATCTCCCCGGAGACTGGTATGCGGGCCTGGCCAAGCCGGATTTCGTGCCGCCGAACTGGGCGTTTCCGGTGGCCTGGACCATCCTTTACGTCATGATCGCCGTTGCGGGCTGGCGGACCTTTCGTCGTGCTCCGTCGGGAAAGGCGATGCTGGCCTGGGCCGCGCAACTCGCGCTCAATTTCGCCTGGTCGCCGGTCATGTTCACGATGCACCAGATCGGCGCCGCGCTCGTCATCCTCGTCTGCCTGTTCGCCGCGATCGTGACCTACATCGGCCTCGAGATGTCACGAGACAGACTGGCGGCCGCATTGTTCGTGCCTTATGCGGCCTGGATCGCGTTTGCCGGCGTGCTCAATGCGGCGATCTGGCGTTTGAATTGAGACGATGCTTCTCAATCAATCTCAAACAGCAGTCCCGGGCTTGTGAGTGGCAGGCATGAGCCCGCGCTCTAATATGAGCCCGCGGAGGACATCCAATGCAATACAGCTCCGAGCTCATTCAGACGATGCGTCAGGCCCTGGAAACCGTGATGGCGAGCGTGCCGGCCCATCAATCCGTGTTCGGCCTGAAGGCGGCCGTCGCCGAATGCATCCTGAAGGCCGCCGCACACGGCCAAACGTCCTATGACGGACTGGTGACGTCCGCCTCCGATCAGGTCCAAGCGATCGTCGCGATGCTGACGTGAGGTCCGGCCGGAAAAACGGCTGGCAGCGCTGGCGCACCCGACACGATTCGAACGTGTGACCTTTGCCTTCGGAGGGCAACGCTCTATCCAGCTGAGCTACGGGTGCAGTGGGATTTCATTTAGCCGATTGGCGAGGGGCGGGCAACCGCTTCTCGCCGCATGCGCTCAAGCCGATTTGCGCCGGACAGGAGCCGGAACCGTCGCCGCTTCCCGGCCGAGGGCGGCGAATTCGGCCAGCACCCGTTCGGCGCACATGACGCGGTTGCGGCCGAGGCGTTTGGCCACATAGAGCGCCTCGTCGGCCGCGCCCAGCAGCCGGTCGGGGCCGCCGTCGGCACCGCCGGGGATGCGGCTGGCGACACCGACGCTGAGAGTGACGTGGTCGCCGGCGCCCGCGGCGCCGTGGGCGATCTGCAAGGCCGTGACCGCGCAGCGGATCTCCTCGGCCACTTTGCAGGCGGTGTCGCAATCCATGTCCGGCAGGATCAGCGCGAACTCCTCGCCGCCATAGCGGCCGGCGAGGTCGAGCGGGCGCACCGCGTGCCGGCTGACGACGGCGGCAACCGCGCGCAGGCACTCGTCGCCGCTCTGGTGGCCGTGGCGGTCGTTGAACAGCTTGAAATGGTCGACATCGACGAACAGCAGCGCCAGCGGCTTCTGCGTGCGCTGGGCGCGCGCCCATTCGTCCGACAGCATCTGGTCGAAGGAGCGGCGGTTCGCCAGCCCGGTCAGCCCGTCCTTGGTGGCGAGCTCCTTCAGCGCCATCTCGGCGCGCTTCTGGTCGGTGAGGTCGCGCAGCGTCTCCACCACCGCGATCAGCCGGCCGGCCTCGTCGTGGATCGGGCCGGCGTCGATGGCGAGATAGAGCTGGCTGCCGAGCTTCGGCATCACGCACCAGTTCTCCGCGGAAAAGCCGAGCCCGTTATGGCCGCGCGCGGCATATTCCGAATAGTATTCCGGCAGCTGCTCCGGCCGGTCGAGCGCGACGAGGTCGGCAAGGCAAGGGCGCCTGGTCTCGTAAAAGGCCTGCCAGTGCTTGCCGGTGCCAATCACCTCGGAAGCGGCGACGCCGGTCAATCGCTCGCAGGCCCTGTTCCAGATCACCACACGGCGCTTGGGGTCGATCACGAAGGTGGGCACCACCAGGTGCTGCATCAGCCGCACGGCGTAGGAATCCGCAACGTCGACGGCTGTGGCCGGAAGTGTCCTCGACTTCCCCATCAGGCCACCGCAGCCACGGGCGCGGAGTCGCCGGGGCCGAACAGCTTTCGCACCTCGCTGGCCGGCTTCGGGGCGCTGAACAGATAGCCCTGCATCTGGGTGCAGCCGAGCGCGCGCAGCATGTCGCGCTGTGCCTCGGTCTCGACGCCTTCGGCGACCGTGGTCATGCTGCTGGCGGCCGCAATGTTCACCACCGCCTGCACGATCACGGGCGAGCCGCTCGCCTCTGCGATGTCGACGACGAAGCAGCGGTCGATCTTGATCTTGTCGAACGGGAAGCGCTTCAGATAGCTCAGCGAGGAGTAGCCGGTGCCGAAATCGTCGAGTGCGATGCGCACGCCGATCGAGCGGAGCTGATGCAGGATCGAGAGCGCCGCCTCGTCGTCGCGGATCAGCACGGCCTCGGTGATCTCGAGCTCGAGCCGACGCGGGTTCAGGCCGGAGGCGGCGAGCGCGCCCGCAATCCGCAGCGCCAGCGTGTCGCATTTGAGCTGCACCGGCGAGACGTTGACCGCGACACGCACATGCGCCGGCCAGGTCGCGGCCTCGTTGCAGGCCATCCGCAATACCCAGTCGCCGATCTCGTTGATCATGCCGGTGTCCTCGGCGACCGGGATGAACTCCGCAGGCGACACCATTCCGCGCTCGGGATGCCGCCAGCGCAGCAGCGCCTCGCAGCCGGAGACTTCGTTGGTGCGCAGGTCGACCAGCGGCTGATAGTGAATCTCGAAGCCGCCATTCACGAGGGCCTGCCGCAAATCCAGCTCCATGCTCAGGCGTGCCTTGGCGCTCGCATCCATCTCCGGCTCGAAGAAGCGGTGGGTGCGGCGTCCATTGGCCTTGGCGCCGTACATCGCAAGGTCTGCGTTCTTGATCAGCTGATCGAGATCGGCGCCGTCCTGCGGTGCCAGCGCAATCCCGATGCTGGCATCGGTGGAGAGCTGATGGCCGAGACAATGATAGGGCTGCCGGATCGCCTGGTAGATCCGCGCCAGGAAGGACAGCACGTCGGCGGAGGATCCGATCCCGGTCTGGATCACCGCGAACTCGTCGCCGCCGAGCCGCGCGATCAAATCGCCCGGCCTGAGGCAGCCGCGGAGACGGTCCGCGATCGCCTTCAACAGCTCGTCGCCGACGTGGTGGCCGAGCGAGTCGTTGATGCCCTTGAATTCGTCGACGTCGATGTAGAGCAGCGCGAACTGCTTGCCGTTGGCGACCTTCGCCAGCTCGCATTCGATCTGCTCGCGGAACAGGGTTCGGTTCGGCAGGTCGGTCAGCGCATCGTAATGCGCCAGATGCGCGATCTGCTCGTCGGCGCGGCGGCGCTCGGTGACGTCCTCGATGACATGGATGAGATAGCGCGGTTCGCCGGCTTCATCGCGAATACCGATCCGGCTCGACGTGATGTAGCGCGGCCCGGTGCCCGGCATTTGCCAGGCGTGCTCGTCCTTGAACAATCCCCTGGCCGATTCCAGCGCGCTGCTGTCGTCTTGGGTGATGCGAGCGGCGAGCGCCTCGGGGAAGATGTCGAACGCCGTCTTGCCCACGACATCCTGACGAGACTTGCCGAACAGCTGTTCGGCGACACCGTTGAGCAGCAGATATTGCCGCGTGCGCGCATCCTTCACGGTGATCTGCGAGGGGATATGGTCGATGATCTCGCGCAGGAAGGTGTAGTTGCGGTCGCGCTCCTGTTCCAGGTTGCGGCGATCGGTGATGTCTTCGATCGTGGCGACCCATCCGCCCTGTGCGAGCGGCGTGTTGATGACCTGAAAGGCGCGGCCGTTGGCCAACTGATGAATTCTCGTCGAGACCGTGCCTTCGGCGACGATCCTCATCACGTCGGCGCAGAATGTCTCCACATTGCCGTCGAACGCGTTGCGCTCCTTGCGATGATACATCGCCTCGCGGATGTGGCAGCCCGGCTTGATGACGTCGTGGGAGAGGCCGAACATGTCGGCGTAGCGGCGGTTGCAGGTGACGATGGTGCCGCTCGCGTCGTACAGGATCAGCCCTTGCGACATGTTGTTGAGGGCGGTGTCGAGCTGAAGCCGCTTCGCTTCGATCCGCTCCTGCGCCTCACGGTTCTGCCGGTTGATCTGGCGGATGATCAGATACAGGATCAGCGCGATGACGGCGGCTGAAAGCGCGGCGGTCGTGACCATGAAGCCGGTCTGCTGCCGCCAGTCCGCAAGGGCCGCCGCCGTGGTGTTGGTGCCGACGATGACCAGCGGGAAATGCGTCAGCGACGCCGCCGAGCCGAGCCGCTCCTCGTCGTCGATGAGGCCCCTGACGCGGAGAGTCTGCTGGCCGCCATTGGTGAGCACCTTCCGCATCAGTGGCGCATCCCTGAAGTCGCGCCCGATCAGCTCTTCGACATGCGGATGGCGTGCCAGCATCTTGCCTTGGCGGTCGAACAGCGAGATGGCCGTGCCCTCAGCGAGTGCGACAGACGCGAAATACTGCCGGTAGCTGTCCGGGTCGATCCGGCGCACCATCGCGCCGAGGAAGGTGCCGTCGGCGCCGGTCAACCGGCGTGCGACGATCGTGGTCCATTTGTTGATGATGAAGCTGCGGACGGATTCCAGCAGCACCGTTTCGGACTGCGGATTCGTCTTGAACGTCTGAAAGTAGGCCCGGGACGAAACATTGATCTTGGGCAGCGGGTGGGCCCGCGACCAGTTGATCAGCTCGCCGTCGGCATCATAGATCGCGATATCGCCCAGATGGGACACGGAGCTGATCTTGCTGCGCAGCATCTGGTTCGTGGCGGGACCGGACATGCGCTCGCGGAACATTGCCGGGGAGCTGATGTCGGCCAGGTTCATCTGCCCGATCAGATCGGCGGCGACGACATCGGAATCGTCGAATTGCTGATCGAAATGCCGCGCGATCAGCTGCACCGTATTTTCCAGCTCGCGTTCGCGGTTGGTGAGGGTCCGCTCGCGGAATTCGCCGACGGCCATGGCCGTGACGGCGAAGATTCCGGCGACCAGCAGCACGCCGCAGAGCGTCAACCATAGGACGGGACTACGTCGCGCCAATCCCTCCCAGCCGTTCCTTGCGGCTAGAGACATTCCGGCTGCCACGTTGGAAAAGACCTGGCGCATTCCCCCTCCTCGTGGGAACAGGATTACACCACACAAATGGCGCAAACCTTAGGAAAGCCAGTTACCTAAGCATTAATCCGGTTGCGTGATTGCGTCCGTATGTGCTGCTGCGGGAATCGCGTGCCGGTTGTGCGGTGCGCGTAGCAAACGCCGCGCTGCATCATTACTAACGGCTTAATGCGAGCTGCCGGCGCTCTTGTCGCCGCCGGCCTTGCGCAGCCGCCCGACCACGCCGGTCGGGAAGAAGTAGACGCTGGCGATGAACAGCAGCCCGAGCCACAGCAGCCAGCGATCGGGATGCAGCAGCCCCGGCAGCAGCGGCAGGCCGGCTTCGCCCGCCGCGTTGGAGGCAACGCCCATCAGCGATTGCAGATAGTTCTGGGCGAGGATGAAGATGGTGGCGCCAATGAGCGCGCCGTAGATCGTGCCCATGCCGCCGATCACGACCATCAGCAGGATGTCCAGCATGATCGAGAAGCTCAGCGAGGTATCGGGGCCGGCATAGCGCAGCCACAGCGCGTTCAGGATGCCGGCGCTGGCGGCAACCAGCGCCGCTAGGCAGTTGGCGTAGGTCAGGTGGAACACGGTGCGGAAGCCGAGTGCCTCGGCGCGAAACCGGTTCTCGCGGATCGCCTGCAGCACGCGGCCGAACGGCGAGTTCACGACGCGCAGCAAGGCGAGGATCATCAGCGCCGAAACGGCGAACACCAGATAGAAGGTCAGGATCCGGCCGTTGATCTCGAAGCCGAACAGGCTCTTGGAGATCAGCACGGTGCCGGGGCGCAGCAGCTCCGGCAGCTGGAAGCTGCGTCCGTCCTCGCCCCCTGTGAGCCAGGACAGCTGCGAGGCCAGCACCTGGAAGGCGGACGCCACGGCCAGCGTGATCATGGCGAAGAAGATCGCCGCGACGCGCAGCGAGAAGAGCCCGATGGCCAGCGCGAGCAGAGCTGCGAGCGGCAGGCCGGTGACGATCCCGGTTGCGACCGCGGCCCAGTTCGGGCCCATCCCGTACAGCGCGATCGCGATGGCGTAGCTGCCGATGCCGTAGAACATGGTGTGGGCGAACGAGACCGAGCCGGTATAGCCGAGCAGGAGGTCGTAGGAGGCGACCAGCGCGGCGAAGACGCAGATCTTGGCCGCGACGTTCAGCGCCTTGGCCCCCGGAAACAGGAACGGCGTCGCCGCCAGCGCCAGGATGATGACGACGAGAAGGAGCGTGAGCACGCGGCTCTTCGGCGGATCGCCTGAGAGGATCATCATCGGCTGGTCACCGCATAGAGGCCGCGCGGCCGCCACATCAGAATGGCGACCATCAGCAGGATGTTGGACACGAGGGCGAGCTTTGGCACCAGGAAGCCGCCGTAATTGGCGACCATGGCGACCAGGATCGCGCCGATGAAGCAGCCGCCGATCGACCCCAGGCCGCCGATGATGACCACGATGAAAATCAGCACCGTGAGGTCGTCGCTCATGGAGGCGTGCACCTGTTCGCGATAGAGCGCCCACATCACGCCGCCGAGGCCGGCCAGCGCCGATCCCGTCATGAACACGCCGAGGAACAGGCGGCGGATGCGATAGCCGAGCGCCTCCACCATCTCGCGGTTCTCGACCCCGGCGCGGATCAGAAGGCCGACCTTGCTGCGGTTGAGCACGAGCTGGATCGCGATGAAGATGGCGAGGCCGATCAGCATCGCCAGCACGCGGTACTTGGCGATCGCGACGTCGCCGAGGATGAACGAGCCGCGCAGCGACGTCGGAAGCGGCATCGGGATGATCTGCGGCCCCCACAGCGCATAGAGCGTCTGCTCGGCGACGATCAGGCCGCCGGTCGTCATCAGGATCTGCTTCAGATGCTGGCCGTAGACGGGCAGGATCAGCACGCGCTCGACCACCAGGCCGAGCGCGCCGGAGACCGCCATCGACAACAGCGCGGCCGGCGCCAGCACCGCGAGGTTCATCCAGAGCGAATCCGCCTGGATGGACGCCGCGAACGGCGCCAGCACCAGGGTGGCGACATAGGCGCCGACGGCGATGAAGGCGCCGTGGCCGAAATTGAGTACGTCCATCAGGCCGAACACCAGCGTCAGCCCGGAGGCCATGATGAAGATCATCATGCCCATGGCGAGGCTCGCGGCGGTCAAGGTCAGCCAGGAGGAGGTCGAGCCGATCAGCGGGATCATCAGAAGGGCGAGCGCGACCGGCAGCAGGATCGGTGCGAGATCGCGCTTCGGCTTCGGCAGCGGATCGGTTGCGGCAATGTCACTCACTGATGCGCCTCCAGACTCAGGCCGAGCAGCCGCTCCTGCAGCGACACGTCGGCGGCGAGCGCCGCCATCTCGCCGCGATGGACGATGGTGCCGTTGTCCATGACCAGCACGTTGTCGCCGAGCTCGCGGGCGGCGAAGAAATTCTGTTCGACCAGCAGGATGGTGGCGCCCTTGCGCTTGATCTCCTTCAGGCACTCGATCAGCGCCATCACGATGGCGGGCGCGAGCCCCTTGGTCGGCTCGTCGACCAGCAGCAGCTTGCGCGGCTCGATGATGGCGCGCGCGATCGACAGCATCTGCTTCTGCCCGCCCGAGAGGCTTCCCGCGCGCGACAGCCAGAAGCGGCGCAGCGCCGGAAAGAAGCCGAAGATCCAGTCGAGCTGGGTGTCGTCGAGCGGCCCGTCGCGGGCCGCGAGCACGAGGTTCTCCTTCACCGTGAGATCGGAGAACACCGCCATGCTCTCCGGCACGTAACCGACGCCGCGCCGCGCGATGTCGGGCGTGGCAAGGCTCTCGATGCGCTCGCCGTCGAGGGTGATCTCGCCCTTCGAGGCCTGCCACAGGCCCATGATGGTGCGCAGCGTCGTGGTCTTGCCGGCGCCGTTGCGGCCGAGCAGCATCGTGACCTGTCCTTGCGGGACTGCGAGATCGATGCCCTGGAGGATGTGATAGCGGCCGATGTGAGTGTGCACGCCGGAGAGCTTCAGGAGATCGGTCATGCTGCACTCTCTGCAGCGTTCTTGGGGGCGACGCCGAGATAGGCTTCCTGCACGATCGGCGAGGCGATCACTTCCGCGGGCGGGCCGTCGGCGACGAGCTGGCCGTTATGCAGCACGATGATGCGGTCGGCGAGCGAACGCACCACGTCCATCTTGTGCTCGACGAGAAGGATGATCTTGCTCCTGTCCTGCTTGAGCTGCGCGATCAGGTTGAGGACGACGGGCACTTCGTCGATGCTCATGCCGGCGGTCGGCTCGTCGAACATGAACACCTTCGGCTCCAGCGCGATCATCAGCGCGACTTCGAGCTTGCGCTGGTCGCCATGGGACAGCGCGGTCGCGGCGACGCCGCGGCGGCTGCCGAGCGCGACCTGGTCGAGGATGGCGTCGGCGCGCGCGATCAAATCGCGGCGCACCATCCAGGGCCGCAGCATGTCGTAATGGGTGCCGCTCGCGGCCTGCACTGCGAGGCGGACGTTCTCTTCCACCGACAGGTTCGGGAACAGATTGGTGAGCTGGAAGGCGCGGCCGAGGCCCGCGCGGGTGCGCATCGGCGCGGACTGCCCCGTGATGTCGGTGCCGTCGAACAGGATGCTGCCGTGTGAAGCGCGGAGCTGGCCCGAGATCAGGTTGAAATAGGTGGTCTTGCCGGCGCCGTTCGGCCCGACGATGGCGGTGAGCTCGCCCGGGCGAAACGTACAGGAGACGTTGTTGACCGCGACATGGCCGCCGAAGCGAATGGTGAGGTCGCGGGTTTCGAGGGTGAGCGGCATTGGGTATCTGGCAATCGATGAAACGAGATGTATCCGCGGCTACGCTGTGCCCCCTCCCCCGCTTGCGGGGGAGGGCCGGGGAGAGGGTGTTTCCGCAAGCGAGAACCCCTGAGAGGATAGAGCCCTTTCCCGGCCTCTCCCGCATCCGCCTTCGCCAAGGCTTCGGCGGACAAGAGCGGGAGAGGTGAAGCAAGAAAACCTCAGCGCTTGTTGCGGATGGGAACGTCCATGTCCTCGATCTTCAGCTCGCGCACCGGCTCGAGCACGGCCCAGGCGACGTTCGGATCGACCTTGACCTTGAAGTGATACATGCTCTGCAGCGCCTGATGATCTTCCTTGCGGAACACCATCTTGCCCTTCGGCGTGTCGAACTCCAGGCCTTCCATCGCCGTGATCAGCTTCTCGGTGTCGGTCGACTTCGCCTTGGTGACGGCGGCGACGACGGACATCGCGGCGGCGAAGCCACCTGCGGTGAAGAAGTCCGGCGGCGCGTTGAAGCGCTTCTGGTGCTCGGCGACCAGCCAGTCGTTCACCGGGTTCTTCGGGATGTCGTAGAAGTAGTAGGTCGCGCCTTCCATCCCGGGCAGGCCCTTGTAGGCGGCGAGCGCCGGCAGGATGTTGCCGCCGGTGGAGAGCTCGATGCCGAAGCGCTTCGGGTCCATGTCCTGCAGCTTGGAGGGTGGGTTGCCGGCACCGGCCCAGATGATCCAGATGATCTTGCGACCCGGCTTGTCCTTCAGCGCGTCGAACAAGCGCTGGCCGACGGCAGTGAAATCGGTGGTGTTGGCCGGCGCATATTCCTCCGCGACCAGCGTCGCGCCGGTCTTGGCGAGCGCCTCCTTGAAGGCGGCGACGCCGTCGCGGCCGAACGCATAGTCCTGCGCCAGCGTCGCCACGGTGACGCCCTGCTTGCCGATCGCGACCGCGTTCGAGATCGCGTCCTGCGACGAGTTGCGCCCGGTGCGGAAGATGTAGCGATTCCACTTCTCGCCGGTAATCTGGTCCGCGACCGCGGGCTCGACGATCAGGATCTTCTTGTTCTCCTCGGCGACGGGGAGCATCGCAAGCGCTGCCGCCGACGAGGTCGTGCCGATCGCAATGTCGGCCTTGTCGTCCTGATAGGCCTCCGCGAGCGCGGTCTTGGCAAGGTCCGGCTTGCCCTGGTCGTCCTTGGTGATGACGACGATCTTGCGACCGTCGAGCGTCATGGTGCCCTTGGTGGCGTATTCAAAGCCCATCTTCAGGCCGGTCTCGGTCTGCTTGGCGTAGGCCTCGAGCGGACCGGTCTTGCCGTAGATCAGCGCGATCTTGAGATCGTCGGCCTGGGCGGAGGCGCCCGCGGCGAGCGCGACAATGGTTGTTGTTATGATGAGTGATCGACGCACGATGGTCCCTCCTGATTTGAAGTTTCTCGGTAACAGCGATTTGCACAAGCTTGCGAACATTGCAATTGAACCTTCCGCTGGAGCGGGCTGGCCTTTGCGGGCATGCATCATTTTTGGGCCTGCCTCGCTGCGCCGGCCTCGACCTGGCGCCAGTCCGACTGCGCCTCCTCCGCGCTTTCGAAGATGTGCGGCGCGACGCCGCGTTTCTCCAGGGCCTCACCAAGCTTGATGCGCAGGAAGCCCGACGTGGTGTAGCGCGACACGCCGGAATAGAAGCGGTCGACGAGGCTGCGCACCATCGCTGAATAATCGTCCATCAGCTCCGGCAGGATGGAAAAATTGTCATAATTGACGATGGCGTAGACCCGGCGGCCGAGCGGCGCCAGACGGGCCTCGACGAGGGACGCGATGGTGTCGATCTCGGCCTTGCTGCGCAGCGGGTAGCGCTCCAGATTGACGAAGAACAGGTTCTGCTGCTCGTCCAGCGTGAAGCGCTGATCGAGCGGGATGGTGAGCAGGCGCTCGCGCAGATCCATCAGACCCTCGCCGAAGATGCGCGCGTCCATCAGCGCCGGGTCGCGCGGGATCAGCGGCTTGAAATCCATCAGGCGCAGGATGTCGCGCTCGATGTCGATGCCGGGCGCGACCTCGGTGAGCTCGAGCCCCTCGCCCCTGAGCTCGAACACGCAGCGCTCGGTGACGTACAGCGTGCGTTGCCGCCGCGCGGCGGCAAACGGGCCGCTGAAGGTGACGTGCTCGACGCGATCGACGAACTTGCGCGACTTGGCTTCATCGAGGATGACGAGTCTCCCGTCGCGCACGGCGACGCGCTGCTTGCCCGCGCCGAACGTGCCGACGAAGACGACTTCCTTGGCATTCTGGCTGATGTTGATGAAGCCGCCGGCGCCGGCAAGCTTCGGCCCGAACTTGCTGACATTGAGGTTGCCGGCGCGGTCGACCTGGGCAAGCCCGAGGAAAGCGGCATCGAGACCGCCGCCATCGTAGAAGTCGAACTGGTACGGCTGGTCGATCACGGCCTGGGTGTTGATCGCGGCGCCGAAATCGATGCCGCTCGCCGGGATGCCGCCGATCACGCCCGGCTCCGCCGTCAGCGTGATGAGATCGATGATCCGCTCCTCATTGGCGACCGAGGCGATTCCCTCGGGCATGCCGATGCCGAGATTGACGACGCTGTTGGCTTTCAGCTCCAGCGCGGCGCGCCGGGCGATGATCTTGCGCTCGCTGATCGGCATCACCGGCAGAGAGGCGGCGCGGACCCGGATCTCGCTCGAAAAGGCCGGATTGTATTGCGTGCCGAAAGTCTGCCAGTGGTTCTCCGGCCTTGCCACGACGACGCAGTCGACGAGGATGCCGGGAATCTTGACCTGGCGCGGATTGAGGCTGCCGGCCTCGGCGACGCGCTCGACCTGGGCGATGACGATGCCGCCGGAATTATGCGCCGCCATGGCGATGGCGAGCGCCTCGAGCGTCAGCGCCTCCTTCTCCATGGTGAGGTTGCCGTCGGGATCGCCGGTGGTGGCGCGGATGATCCCGACCTGAATCGGAAACGTTCTGTAGAGCAGGCAGTCCTCGCCGCGCAGAGTGATCAGCTCCACCATGTCCTCGGTGGTGCGCGCGTTCAGCTTGCCGCCGCCGTGCCTGGGGTCGACGAAGGTGCTCAATCCGACGCGGGTGATGTGGCCGGGCCGGTGCGCGGCGATGTCGCGGAACAGATGCGTGATCACGCCCTGCGGCAGGTTATAGGCCTCGATCCGGTTCGCGATCGCAAGCTGCTGCAGTTTCGGCGCAAGGCCCCAGTGTCCGCCGATCACGCGCCGGACCAGCCCTTCATGCGCGAAATGATTGAGGCCGCGCTGCTTGCCATCACCTTGTCCGGCCGCATAGACCAGCGTCAGATTGCGCGGCTTGCCCTGCGTGTAGGGCGCATCGCCCTCATGGGACAGGTAGAGCTGCTCCAGCGCGATCGCGATCTCCTCGGCAAAGCCGATGCCGACGAAGCCACCGGTCGCCACGGTGTCGCCGTCGCGGATCAGCATGACGGCCTCAGTCGCCGAGACGACCTTGCCCTTCTCCGAATTGCGCAAGTAGGGCAGAGCTGGGTGCTGGCTCACGGCGTTCCTCCCGATCCCTTCGACCGCATGCCGTTATTGTTTTGCGTTGATCTTATCGCGGGGATCGGCCCTGGAACAGCTTGCTCCCCACGAGAGAAGGCAGACGAGAGCAAGGTCCGCGCCAGAGGCCGTCAATTCGCGGAAAGTGGCCAAAGCTGCGGTATTTCCCGCATGTCTGCAGCCGAAGAGTAGCCGGGCACCGTGTCCGGAATCCGAGACTCCGGACACGGGGAGTCTCGAAACTCAGACGGCAGCGGGTCCCGTGGCGAGACCGAACTTGGCGAGCTTCTTGTAGAAGGTTGCGCGCGAGATCCGCAGCATCCTGGCGGCCTCGGTGATCTGGCCGTTGCTGGCGGCGAGTGCCTGTTCGATCGTGTGCTTCTCGAACTCCGCCTCGGCTTCGGCATAGGGCACCACCGCTCCGGCCGGGCGCGCGGGCGGCGCAAGCCTGACCTCGGTGTCGACCGGGAGGATGCGCGCGACGTCCTCGCCGGTCAGCCGCCCGGAATCGCTGAGGATCAGCGCGCGCTCGAGGATGTTGCGGAGCTCGCGGACATTGCCCGGCCAGTCATAGCGTGCGAGCGCGGCGAGTGCGCTCGGCGTGATCTTCGCCTTGACGTAGTCGCCCGATCCGCTGATGTCGTCGAGCAGCCTGGCGCAGATGTCCGGGAGATCGTCGAGGCAATGGCGCAGCGGCGGCAGCTCGATCGAGAGCACGTTGAGCCGATAATAGAGATCGGGCCGGAACGCGCCGTCGCTGACGCGCTTGCGCAAGTCCACATTGGTGGCGGCGATCACGCGCACGTCCACCTTCGAGATCTTGTCCGAGCCGAGCGGCTCGATCTCGCGCTCCTGCAGCACGCGCAACAGCTTGGCCTGCAATTGCAGCGGCATCTCGCCGATCTCGTCGAGGAACAACGTGCCGCCGTCGGCAATACGGAATTTGCCCTCGCGCCCCCTGCGGTCGGCGCCGGTATAGGCGCCCGGCGCAGTGCCGAAGAACTCCGACTCGATCAACGTTTCCGGGATCGCCGCGACGTTGACGCTGACGAACGGCTTCTCCGCACGCGAGGAGGCGTTGTGAATCGCCTGCGCCAGCATCTCCTTTCCCGTTCCGGTCTCGCCGGTGAGCAGCACGGTGACGCTCTGACGCGCGGCGCGGCTTGCGAGCTCCTTGACCTGCGCCATTCCCGGCGTGTTGCCGACGAAATCGGCGAAGGTGAAGCGCGCGGCGCGGGCGTTGGACAATTGCCGCCGCGCCAGCCGCAGATCGCTCTCGAGCTGGGTGACGCGGGCGAGCAACGGCTTCAGGCTTTCGAGATGATCATAGAGGACGAATCCGATCGCGCCGATCACCGTCCCGTTCTCGTCCTCGATCGGCATGCGGGTGACGACGAGCTGCTCGCCGCCGAGCTCCATGATGTCGAGCAGGATCGGCTCGCCGGTCTCGGCCACCTTCCGCATCAGGCTGTTCGGGATGACCTCCTCGATCGGCCGGCCGATCGCCTCGCTCGTATGCTCGAGACCGAGCGCGGCGAGATATTTTTCGTTGACGTAGACGACGTGCCCGCCGCGGTCGATCGCGATGGCGCCCTCGCAAAGCTTTTCCAGCCGTTCGAACAGCGTCTCCATCGCGCGTGCGCGGAGATAGGCAGGGTCGCGGATCGAGGCGGAAGCGGACATGACATATCCCAGCGGAAGTCCGCCTGTGTATTAGCAAAAGGCCAGCAATTTCAAAGGGGGAAATGGCGGGGCGAATCTATGTCACCCTGAGGTGGCCGCTTCTTCAGCGGCCCTCGAAGGGCGACGGCCCGGTTGCATCTCGGCCGTGCATCCTTCGAGGCTCCCGGCGCGCTGCGTTGCATCGCGCCGCTCGCACCTCAGGATGACGGAATAGGGAATTCGTTGGGCGCGAGGAATGCAGCCCTACCGCCGATACCCGCTCGCGCGCGAATAGCCCTGGCGGTTCTGCTGCATCGGGCGGCTCGCCACGCTGACCCGCGCCTCGCTGGAGGCGGGTGTTGCGAGCTTCAGCTCTTCCAGGAAGATCGGCCGCGAGAAGTAGTAGCCCTGCGCGTAGCGGATCTTCGTTGCCGCCTGGAGATAGGCGAGTTCCTCGTAGGATTCGAGGCCTTCGGCGACCACCGTCATGCCGAGCGCTTCGCTCAAGGATTCGATCGCGCGCAGGATGCCCTGGCTGCGCGGGCGCTTATGGATGTCGGTGATGAAGGAGCGGTCGATCTTGATCTCGTCCGCGGTGATGTCGGCCAGCGCCGAGAGCGAGGAATAGCCGGTGCCGAAATCGTCGATGGAGATGCCGACGCCGAGCTTGCGGAACATCGGCAGGATCTCGGCTTGGAAATGATTCTTGGCGACGAAGGCGTCTTCCGTCACCTCCATCATGAAGCGCTGGGGAAAGCCGGTGTCGTCCAGCGCCCGCGCGAAGCTGCGCATGAATTCGGGATTGCCGGCCTGCTTGGCGGCAACGTTGATGCTGATGGTCCCATCCGCGCCGAACGTGTCGTTGATCAGGTCGATCGACTTGACGATCTCGGCGAGCACGAGATGGGTCAGCTCATCGATCAGCCCGAGCTCGCCGGCAAGATTGATGAACGAGCCGGGGGCCTGGATCACGCCTTCGTCGTCGCGCAGGCGGACCAGGGCCTCGATGCCCTTCACCGCCTGTGTGCGGATGTCGACCTTGGACTGGAAGGCGCAGCAGAAGCGCTTTTCCAGGATAGCCAGCCGCAGCGACTGCTCGACCTTCATCCGCGCCTGCGCCTCGCGCTCCATGCTGGTGTCGAAGAAGGTCGCCAATCCCTTGCCGTTGTTCTTGATGCGGTACATCGCGATGTCGGCGTTCTGCCGCAGCGTCTCGAAGCTGCTTCCGTGGTCGGGATAGAGACTGATGCCGACCGAGGTCGAGGCGAAGACTTCCGAATTGTCGATGAAGAACGGTGCAGTCAGCCGCTCCAGCGTCGATTGCATGAACTCGGCGACTTCCTCCTGGCTCTGGATCGGGGAGAGCAGCAGCAGGAATTCGTCGCCGGAGATGCGCGACAGTATGTCGGAATCGCGCAGGTCGCGCCCGAGCCGCTTCGACAGCTCGACCAGCAGCGCGTCTCCCACGGAGTGGCCGTAATAGTCGTTGATGTGCTTGAAATTGTCGACGTCGAGAAAGGCCAGCGCGAAACGCTCGCCGCCATGACCCGCCGCGAGCAGACTGTTGGCGCGGTGCTCGATCACGCGCCGCGAGGGCAATCCGGTCAGCTCGTCGAAATAGGCCGAGCGGAACAGCTGGTCCTCGAAATTCTTCTGTTCGGTGATGTCGGAGGATGCCGAGATCAGGAGCTCGCGCCCGGCGAGGCGAACGGGACGATGCGTGGTGAGCAGCACCTGGCGCGCGGCTCCGACGTGAAGCGCCTCCTCGGTCACGACCGCCTGGCCGGCGCTCAGCGCCTGCCGGCAGGCTTCCTGTCGCGGGGCCAGATCGGGTGAGGGACGGCTGCCGTCCATGCCGAGCTGGGCGGCGGCGGTATCGTTGACCAGCAGAAGCTCGCCATGCGCGTCCTGCACGGTGAGGCCGGCAGGTAGCATTCTAACGATTTCCTTGAGAAAACTGAGCTCGGCTTCAGTCGCGCCGGAATATGTATTGTCGTTCATACAAGTCATGAATCTTGTTGTTTCGGCGCGCCTTTGCAATGGGCGCGATCTTGCGCAGTTCCCTCTTAAGTTTGGTTAAGGGGCCAGGAGAAATACGGGGGTGTTTTGGAGAAAACTTGCGACGATGCGACGCGCGCTGACGATCGTCATTAACAGAGGGTCAACGCGCAAAGTGAAACTGCGAGAAGGGCGTGGCTGCGCTTTCGCTTCTATCGAGTCCGGCTGCGTTTAGGCCTCGGTCGAACGGTGCGAACTGCAGTCGACACTTTTCTTTGCCCCGGAGAAGTGATGCGCGAGCGGAGCTGGTTCATCATTCTCTATTCGCTTCGCGGGATTCGGCACTGCATGATGCAATGCAGCCCGGTCTTCAGATACGAGATCTCGGTCCTGCCATCGAAGGACGACAATGCCGATTTCAGCAGCTTGGTGCCGAAGCCGGGCTCGGACACCTTGTCCACGCTCGGCCCTTCGGTTTCGTCCCAGGTGATGGTCAGGCGGTCGTCGCTGATGGTCCAGGACACCTGCAACAGGCCGCGCGGTGAGGAGAATGCGCCATACTTGCCCGCATTGGTGGCAAGCTCGTGAAACATCAATGACAGCGTGACCGCGAGCTTCGGCGGCAGGAACAATCGGTCGCCATTGAGGGTGAAGCGGACATGGCCATAGGGGCCGAGCTCCGAGATCAGGAGGTCGCGGATATCGCAGCCGCCCTTGTCGATCCGCGAGATCAAATCGTCCGTTGCGGCCAGCGAGCGCAGCCGGGGATCGACCCGGGCCCAGACCTGCGGGTGATCGTGCAGCACCTGATGCAGCACGGCATGCACCGTCGACAGCTTGTTCTTCAGCCGGTGCTGGAGCTCCTCGACCAGCAGCTTGCGATACTCTTCCTCCTCGATCAGGCGTTTGGAGATCCGGCGCTGCTCTGCCAGCATGGTGCGATAGTGTTCGACACCCCAGATGGTTATCGCGCAGACGGCCCAGTAAAGGGCCAGCAGGGCAAAGCGCGCGCGGTCGGCAAAGGCATCGCCGAAGTTCAGGACGACTCCAAGCACGCCGCCGATCAGCGCCGTGACCACGCCGATCCGGAATCCTCCCAGGGCAGCTGCAAAGAACACGGCCGGAAAGTACGGCGTGAAGTAGATGTCGGGGCGAACCTGAGCGAGGCCCCAGCGGACCAGGGTCGCGGCCAACAGGCAGACTATCGCAAACGAGATGCTCAGACCGAGCGAGGGCGGCGCCGCGCCCTGCCAGCCCTTGCGGAACTCGTCGATCAGCTTCCCCATGCGCAGCCCAGTTGCGATATGCGTTCGAACATCGAGCGGCCCGTGAGAACGTTACGCATGCCGCCCGCACAAGCATAGCTTGCCTTGTCGGAAGCGGGCAGGGATAGTGGCCGCTCCGGCGACGGCGGCGGCCGACATTCGCCATTTGGCATCAAATCACTCGAAAACAGGAACATTCCATGGGCAGGCTGGACGGCAAGGTTGCGGTGATTACGGGGGCAACGAGCGGGATCGGATTGCGCACTGCGGAAGTCTTCGTTGCCGAAGGTGCCAAAATTGTGATCGCGGGGCGACGCGTAGCGGAAGGCGAGGCGCTGGCAAAGCAACTCGGGGCCAACTGCATCTTCCGCCAGACCGACGTGACGGTCGAAGCGCAGATGCAGGCGCTGATCGCGCTCGCGGTCGAGAAATTCGGCAGGATCGATTGCCTATTCAACAATGCCGGCGGGCCGGCGCAGACCGGCGGCATCGAGGGCCTCGAGGCCGAGCGGTTCGATGCGGCGATGGCGACGCTGGTGCGCAGCGTCATGCTCGGCATGAAACACGCCGCGCCACACATGAAGAAGCAGGGGGCGGGCAGCATCATCAACAACGGCAGCATCGCCGGCCGCCTCGCCGGATTCTCGTCGTCGATGGTCTATAGCGCGGCCAAGGCGGCGGTGATCCATCTCACCAAATGCGTGGCGATGGAGCTCGGCGAATCCAACGTCCGCGTCAACTCGATCTCGCCCGGCGCGATCGCAACGGGCATCTTCGGCAAGGCGCTGGGGCTCTCGACCGACGCAGCGGAGAAGACGCCGGCGGTGATGCGCGAGGTCTACAAGACCGCGCAGCCGATCCCGCGTGCCGGCCTTCCCGACGACATCGCCCATGCCGCGGTGTTCCTGGCCAGCGACGAATCCAGCTTCGTCAACGGTCACGACCTCGTCGTCGACGGCGCCATCACCGGCGGCCGCAACTGGAGCCAGCAGCAGCAGGGCTACGTGGCTCTGCGCAAGGCGTTCGATCAGGCGTAGCGGATAGGTCTCGTGCCCGGACGCGGTGCGGCGCGAAGTGCCGCTCCGCAGAGCCGGGGCCCATCTCTCCTGGTTGAATGTGACTCTCGATTCTGGGTCCCGGCTCGCGCTGCGCGCGTCCGGGACAAGAGAGGCTAAACCGCCTTCACCGTCACCCGCAGCCCGTCCCGCGGCTTCGGGATCGGCCACATCTGCCAGTCCGGCTTGTAGCCGGGCGCCAGCGTCACCTCGATGTTCTGCAAAAAGTGCCGCGCGAAACATTTCGCCTGCATGTAGGCGAAGTGCAGACCGAGGCACATATGCGCGCCGCCGCCGAACGGCACGAAGGCGAAGCGGTGGCGGTTGCGCTGCGCTTCCTCGGTGAAGCGCAGCGGATCGAAGCGGTCCGGCTCCGGCCAGATGTCCTTCATGTGGTGCGTATAGAGCGGATTGATGCCGACGGCCGTGCCGGCGGGGATCGCAAAGCCCTTGAAGCTGAAATCGCGCATCGCGCGGCGCGGCATCGACGGCACCGGCGGCCTGATCCGCAGCGCTTCCTTGAACGCCATCTCCGACAGTGGCATCTTTTCGAGATCGTCGAAGCTGCTCGGCGCCCCCGGGGCAAGCCCGAGCGCGAGCACCTCCGCGCGCAGCCTGTCTTGCCAGCCCGGATTGGCGGCGAGCTCGCCGATGAAGGACGTCAGCGACGAGGTCAGCGTGTCGTGCGCCGCCATCATCAGGAAGCTCATGTGGTCGATGATGTCCTGCTCCGAGAGCAACGCGCCGTTCTCATGGGTGGCGCGGCAGAGCTGCGAGAACAGATCGTCGCCGCCATGATTGCCGCGGCGGAGCGGAATCTGCTCCCGGAAATAGGCGACGATGCGCTTGCGTCCCTTCACCCCTCGCGCCATCTGGGTGCCGGGCAGGGGGCGGCGGACCGGCGAGACGGAGGCGGCGACCATATCGACGAAGGCGCGGTTGATCTCGTCGACCTCAGGCCCGATATCGGCGCCGAGGAACGAGGCCGCAGCAAGATCGAGCGTGAGCTGCTTCATCGCCGGATAGAGCTGCATCTCGCCGGGTTTTGCCTTCCATTGCGCGACGCGCGCAGAAATGCCGCGGTCGAGATCGCCGAGATAGGACTTCATCGGCCCGGACTTGAAGGCGACCGACAGCGCCTTGCGATGCAGGCGATGCTCGTCGAAATCGAGCAGCATCAATCCGCGCGGAAACAGCAGGCCCAGAACCTTGTTCCAGCCATGCGTCGAGGAGAACAGCTTTTGCTGGTCGAACAGCACGAGCTCGTTGGCCTCGGGCCCGAGCAGCACGACATTGGTTTCGCCGAAAAAATGCGTACGGTAGACCAGGCCGTATTTGGCGCCGTTGGCTTCGATATGGCCCTTGGGATCGGCGAGCACCTGAAACGTCTTGCCGATGATTGGCCAGCCTTCGTCGCCGGGGATGTGGGTCAGCTCGTTGCGTCTGGGCGGGGTGAACTGAAACGCGGGGGCGGCCACATTCTGCATCGACATGACGATTGCTCCGGTTGGCTGACCGACAGAATCTGCGCGACCGACGGCAATATTGCGGCCCGCGCCAGGCTGATGCGATCAGCTTAGCACGGGCCGATATCACCTGCTTGAGATCGTGGCCGCAGGTACTGCGCAACGCGCCCCTACCGCTTCGCGGCTTCCTTCTGCAGATCCGGGGCGTTGACGGCGGGAATGGCGACGCGGCCGGGGCCGGTGACCTTCAGCGCCTCGGCGGCCTTTTCGTTCTCCATGATCTTGGCCATCACGGCCTGTCCCGCGCGCTCGAAGATCGCGCGGTTCTCGATCACGAACTTTTGCGATTTGCGCAGGCCGTCGATATAGCCGTTGATCTCCGGCACGACGTAGCGCGCCACCATGTCCCAGCTCCGCCGCGTCGCTTCCGGATTGGCCCAGTCGTGCACGAAGCCGATGATGGCGCCGACGCCGCCGGAGACCTGCATCACGTTCTTGATGGTTTTGACGAGATCGTCGGGCGTGCCGATGGTGGACGCGGCTCCCTCGACGAAGGCGGTCTTGTCGACAGCCTCGTCGGGTGAGGAGAATGCGGTGAGGCCCGGCCGCTGCAACGTGCCGACATTATATTCGTTGTGCCAGCGCATCAGCCCGGCGCCCGCTTCGCGGCGCGCCTGCTCACGGGTCTCCGCGATGTGGAAGGTCAGCAGCACGCGCCAGTCGGCACGGTTCACCTTGGTACCGTGCTTCTTGGCGGCATCCTCGGCGAACTGCCATTGCTGCTGCAGCGACATCAGTCCCTGCGTCGTCATCGAGCCCAGCGAGATGATGCCGATGCCGTATTTGCCGGCGAGCGTCATGCCGGAGGGCGAGATCTGCGAGGCCACCACGAACGGCATCTCCTCCTGCAAGGGCAGGATCTGCAGCGCGGCGTCGTTCATCGTGAACCAGTCGCTCTTGGCGGTGACGCGCTCGCCGTTGAAGAGGCGGCGGATGACGCCGATCGCCTCGTCCTGGCGGTCGCGCTGCGTCATCGGGTCGATGCCGAGCGTGTGCGCGTCCGAGGCGAGCGCGCCCGGGCCGGAGCCGAAGATGGCGCGGCCGCCGGTCATATGGTCGAGCTGCACCATGCGCTGGGCGACATTGAAGGGATGGTGATAGGGCAGCGACACCACGCCGGTGCCGAGCTTGATCCGCTTGGTGCGCTCGCCGGCCGCGGCCAGGAACATCTCGGGCGAGGCGATCATCTCCCAGCCGGACGAATGATGCTCGCCGCACCAGAACTCGTCATAGCCGAGTGCATCCAGCTGCTCGACGAGGTCCAGATCGCGCCGGAACTGCAGCATCGGATGCTCCCCGATCGGGTGATGCGGGGCAAGGAAGGCTCCGAACTTCAGGCGCGCCATGGCGGTCTCTCCGGCTTTGATTTTCTGCTTGTTGAGACGGCAAGGCTACGTGCCTGATGGCGCGAACGCAATCGCGCGATGTCCCGCGCAGCGGAATGCAGGCATGCGAGGTGAGGCGAGGTGGGCATCGCGGCGCCGTGTTGCTGATCGAGCGCTGCGCGATCGCAGGCCTTGCTGCGCTCACGCTCGTTACATTCCATGTCGATGCGCCGACGTCGTCCGCGCCTGCGCTCATCATGATCATCTTCGATGAGGGGCGGGACTCCTCATGGCGCGGTGTTGTCCACCGCCCGAGCCGTGCAATCAGCGCGCGCAGGATCTGTCGTCTCGCTCAGGCCGTTTGTGACATCATCATGATTTGCGCCGCATTTCCGGCGTGCATGCCCGCGCATCTGCACGATGTTGAGGCATTGCGGTTAATACGTGGGATTCCTGCAGGAATCCGGGGCCTTTTCGCGAGATTGACAGCGCACGGTCTTTTTATTTTGCAATGCAGCAACTATCTGGTTGGACTGGACGTTGAACGTCGCCCACCAGGAAGTTGCCGTGTCGCTAGCCAAAAATATCGATCTGTTGAGACGTCTGCCGAGGCTGGACGGACTGCGCTTTGCCGAGCTCGGCCGCAGCGCTGATTCATCCAGCCCCTTGGAGGAGGTCCTTGGTTTCGGCGACAATCGCGGAGCCTTGCGCATGTTCGCGTTCGTGCCGGCGCAATTGCAGAAACCGCGCGCGCTCGTCGTCGTGCTGCATGGCTGCGGCCAGACGGCAGCCGCTTACGATCTCGGCGCGGGTTGGTCGACACTGGCACGGCACTATGGCTTCGCGCTGTTGATGCCCGAGCAGCAGCGCGTCAACAACGGCAACACCTGTTTCAACTGGTTCAGTCCGGAAGACACCGTGCGCGGCAGCGGCGAGGCGCATTCGATCCGCGAGATGATCGCGCACATGGTCGACACGCACCGCATCGATTCCAGGCGCATCTTCATCACCGGCCTGTCGGCCGGCGGCGGCATGACGTCGGTGATGCTCGCGACCTATCCGGAAGTCTTCGCGGCCGGCGCGGTGATTGCCGGGCTGCCCTATGGCATCGCCTCGAATCTGCGCGAGGCGCTCGAGGGCATGTTTCATTCCCCAGCGCGTCCCGCGCGCGAGCTCGGCGATCTCGTGCGCAGCGCCTCGGATCATCGCGGGCCCTGGCCGAAGGTCTCGGTGTGGCACGGCAGCGCCGACCGCACCGTCAATCCCGGCAATGCCAACGAGATCGTCAAGCAATGGCTCGACCTGCACGACCTTCCTGACGCGCCGATGGCGGAGACGGTCGTCGACGGCCATCCGCGCCAGGCCTGGTGGAACAAGGACGGCGAGACGCTGGTCGAATCCTACGCCATCACCGACATGGCGCATGGCACGCCGCTCGGGCTGGCCGACAACGATCAGCGCTACGGCATCGAAGGCGCATTCCTGATCGAGGCCGGCATTTCCTCGTCCTACCACATCGCAAAGTTCTTCGGCCTCACCGGCTGGATTCCGGACGCCGCGACGAGGAAGGCGGAAGCCAAGCCTGCCATGAAGCCTGCAACGAAGCCGGCGCTCTCGCCCGCGCCGCATCTCGCGCGCTCGATCCGTGCAGCAATTGCCGAAGAGCAGGCCGAGCCGCAGCCCGAGAAGGCTCGCCGCTTAGATCTC
This sequence comes from Bradyrhizobium sp. I71, assembly GCF_022354745.1. Lineage (NCBI taxonomy): Bacteria > Pseudomonadati > Pseudomonadota > Alphaproteobacteria > Hyphomicrobiales > Nitrobacteraceae > Bradyrhizobium > Bradyrhizobium sp. I71. The sequence continues at coordinate 3,197,472 of NZ_CP059398.1, read as the reverse complement.
GGCCAGATCATCACGCGCGCGCTCACGGCCGCGGGGTTGATGAAGTAGCCGGGCTCGCAGAATGCGCTGGCCGGAAGGCCACAGAATAAACCAGCTACATCTCGCCGGTGATGAATGGATTGGTCATGCGCTCCTGGCCGATGCTCGAGCCGGCGCCATGGCCGCAGATGAAGCCGACATCATCGCCGAGCGGCAGCAGCTTTGTCTTGATCGAACTGATCAGCGTGGCGTGACTGCCGCCGGGCAGATCGGTGCGGCCGACCGAGCCCGCGAACAGGACGTCGCCGACATGGGCAAAACGTAACGCCTTGTTGAAGAACACCACGCTGCCGGGCGAATGGCCCGGGCAGTGCAGGATGTCGAACTTGAGATCGCCGATCGACACGGTGTCGCCCTCATTGAGCCAGCGGTCGGGCGCGAAGTTGCGTACGCCGGTCATGCCGAAGCGCGCGCCGCTTTCGACCACGTTGTCGAGCAGGAATTTGTCCGCTTCATGCGGGCCCTCGATCGGCACCTTCAGCGCATCACGCAAATCGGCCGCGCCGCCGACATGGTCGATATGGCCGTGGGTCAGCCAGATCTTCTCCACGGTGACGCCGGTCTGCTTGATCGCGTCCAGAATCTTCGGCACGTCCCCGCCGGGATCGATCACCACCGCTTTCTTGGCGGGCTCGTCCCAGATGATGGTGCAGTTCTGCTCGAACAGCGTCACGGGAACGATGATCGCGCCCGCCTTGGGTGGCGAGGAGTCCTGGGTGTCGGTTTGCTCAGTCATGGCGCCACAATGCCGATTTTTGTCAGTCCGCCAAGCAAAAGATTCGGGCGAGAGCTTCGGGAACAGGAGCGGCCCTCGTCACACGGCCGTCCCAATTGGTCTGCCAATTTGAACCGGGGCGATGCTGTCGCGTTCTCCCGCGCGAGGCGCAGATTTGGGTGGTCTTCGGCATGGCTCGAGGCAACGAGAATTGGTGGCGCGACGGCATCTTCTATCAGATCTATCCGCGCTCGTTTCAGGACTCCGATGGCGACGGCGTCGGCGATCTCGCCGGCATCCTCAGGCGGCTGCCTTACGTGAGATCGCTCGGCGTCGACGCGATCTGGCTGTCGCCGATCTTTCCCTCGCCGATGGCGGATTTCGGCTACGACATCTCGGATTATGTCGGCATCGAGCCGCTGTTCGGCACGATGGCCGATTTCGACGCGTTGCTCGCGGCCGCCCACGACAACGGCCTGAAGCTGATCCTCGATCTCGTGCCGAACCACACATCGGACCAGCATCCCTGGTTCATCGAGAGCCGGTCGTCGCGCGACAATCCCAAGCGCGACTGGTACATCTGGCGCGATCCGGCCCCCGATGGCGGCGCGCCCAACAACTGGCTGTCCGAGTTCGGCGGCAGCGCGTGGCAATTCGACGAGACCACGGGTCAATATTACTACCACGCCTTCCTCGCCCGGCAGCCGGACCTGAACTGGCGCAATCCGGATGTCCGGGCCGCCATCTATGATGTGATGCGGTTCTGGCTCGACAAGGGTGTCGATGGCTTTCGTGTCGACGTGATCTGGCACCTGATCAAGGACGCCGAATTCCGCGACAACCCGCCCAACCCGCATTATGTCGAGGGCCGGCCGCCGAACGAGAAGATCCTGACGCAGTACTCGACCGATCAGCCGGAGGTGCACGGTGTCATCGCCGAGATGCGACGCGTCACCGATTCCTACGGCGCCCGCGTCCTGATCGGCGAGATCTATCTGCCGCTGCATCGCCTGATGGCCTATTACGGCAACGATCTCACCGGCGCGCAGATGCCGTTCAATTTCGCGCTGCTCTCGACCTTCTGGAGCGCGCGCTCGATCGAGAAGATCGTCGAGGACTACGAGAAGGCGCTGCCGAAGGGCGCCTGGCCGAACTGGGTGCTCGGCAATCATGATCGGCCGCGCGTGGCGAGCCGCGTCGGCCCCGAGCAGGCCCGCGTCGCGGCCATGCTGCTGCTGACGTTGCGCGGCACGCCGACGCTTTACTACGGCGACGAGATCGGCATGCATCAGCTCGCGATCGCGCCGGAGGACGTGCGCGATCCATTCGAGAAGAACGTGCCCGGCATCGGCGTCGGCCGCGACGGCTGCCGCACGCCGATGCAGTGGGATTCGTCGAACTTCGCCGGCTTCTCGGAGGCGAGGCCGTGGCTTCCGCTGCCGGAGGATCATATCCGCGAGAATGTCGCCAATCTCGAAGCCGATCCGCGCTCGATCCTCAATCTCTACAAGGGCCTGATCGCCCTGCGGAAGAGCTGTCTCCCGTTGGTCGCCGGTGACTACCACCCGATCTCGGCGCAGGGCGATCTCCTGATCTACCGCCGCGACGCCGGCGGCAGGGCGGTGATCGTGGCGCTCAATCTCGGCCCCGAGCCGGTCGCCGTGACTACCAGCGCCATCCGGTTCGGCAGCGAGATATTGCTGTCGACGTTCCTCGATCGCGAGGGCGAGCGGCTGGAAGGCGTGCTGGATCTGCGCGCCAATGAGGGCGTGGTGGTGGCGCCGCCCGCCTGACTGTCGTCCCCGCAAACGCGGCACGGCAGTGGAAAATGCAGCCGCGACTGACCTCAACGGGCCGTGTGCACACGACCGGAATCGGCTAAGCTCGGGCCATGGACAACACCGCCCGCAACATCGCCCTCGTGCCGCCGCCGGACCGTCGCCAGTCTGAGACCGCGCTCGCCATCGCGCGCGGCACGGCGCGGCTGCTGCGTTCGCTCGGCTTCTCCTGCATCAGCGAATTGCCGCTGCCCTCGGGCCGCCGTGCCGATCTGGTGGCCCTCAATGAGCGCGGCGAGATCTGGATCGTCGAGATCAAGTCGTCGGTGGAGGATCTGCGCGCCGACCAGAAATGGCACGAATACCGCGCCCATTGCGACCGGCTGTTCTTCGCCTTCACGCAGGATCTGCCGTGCGAGATCTTCCCTGATGACACCGGCCTGATCATCGCCGATGCCTATGGCGCGCACATGCATTGCGAGGCGCCCGAGCACAAATTGCCGGCACCGACGCGCAAGCAGATGACGGTGCGCTTTGCAATGGCGGCAGCCTTGCGGATCAACCGGCTGGTCGACCCGCAGGGCCACGCGGATTTCTGGGAATAGGCGGGCCGGGCGAAGCGCGGCGTGATCCGGTCTCCTCGTGATGCGAGGTCGCCGGTTTTCCTTCCGTCCCAATTACTTTTTGGCGTGCGCCGCCCGGATCGGACCAAAAGGTCCGTACATATGCTGCTGCTGATCGAAGCCATCGGCGTACGGTCCGTAAGGCGCATCGACCGGCTTGGTCGAAAGGTCTGGATAGTCCTTGTCGAGACCGGCCTTTTTCGGACGCGGTTGAGAGATCATATAGGCCGCCACGTCCCATGCCTGCTCGGCCGTGAGCTGCGGATTCAGGTAGTCCGTCCCGTGCGGCATGTTGAAGTGCACGAAGTTCGCCGCGGTAATCAACCGCGCCATGCCGGCGCCATCATTGAAACTATCCGGGCCCCAGAGCGGCGGCACCATGTAGCCGAGATCGACGCTCGGAACGCTGCGGCGTATTCCGGAGCCGTCCTCATTGTGACAGGAAAGACAGGCCTTCGCGTAGATCGCCTTGCCGCGAACCGGGTCGGCTGCCCGATCGAGCTCAGGCATCGATCCGGTGCCGAGTCCTGACAATGCCTTGCCGGCCGGCACGCCGGACGACAGAAACCTGATGTAAGCCACGAGGGCTTGCATTTCCGGACTCTCGAGTGGCAGCGCGCGGCCATTCATGCTGCGCGTCATGCACGAGTTCACACGGTCCTCGATCGTGATCTCGGCGCCGAGCCGGGCGCTGTATTGCGGGAAGAGCTCGACCAATCCGAAGATCGGCAAGCCGAACTTCTTCGTGCCGGCTTCGAGATGGCAGTTGCTGCAGGCGAGATTGTTGCCGGCATAACGCTTGGCTGAATCCGGCACCTCCGGCCCGATATGGGCGTAGGTCGCAGTGATGAGGTCGCGCCCGCGCCGCACGAGCCGGCCATGAGCGTCATCAGGCAGCGCGCCGACTTCCGGCACCGTCCAGACCGGAGAGGATATCTGCTGAGCTCGCACCGCGGCCGGCGCGGCTACGGCGATGACACCGACGGCCACCGCGCGCATCGTCCAGAGGCCAAGCAATGCAAGAAGCGGCGTAGGGTGAACCATCGATCTCTCGACATCAGGTGGATATTGAACGCGCCAGGTGGGCTCGATGATGCGCCGTCTGAGGTTAACGTCGGGTTCAACGAACTCGCGAGGCCAACACTTGGGCTTACCGACACGACGCCGGGACGTCAGGCCAGGGCACGTTCAGGGCCGACCGACCTTGGGCATGTTGAGCTATGGGAGCGCGCCCGTCGAGTTGTGAAATCCGCAGCTGACCCGGCTTTCGCTGTCGCCGTTCCCTCCGCGGAAACGGCGATCCCGGGTCAACGTCAACGCTTCGACCACGCCAAGCATCTCCGCCTCAAAGGCCGAAGATCTGCATGCTCATGAGTGAACGCCGAGACTACCGCGGCGCGCGCTTGGCCAGAATGCGCTGCAGCGTGCGGCGGTGCATGTTGAGTCGGCGCGCCGTTTCCGAGACGTTGCGGTTGCACATCTCGTAGATGCGCTGGATGTGCTCCCAGCGCACGCGGTCGGCCGACATCGGGTTGGTCGGCAGCTCGGATTTCTCCGCGCTGGTCGACAGCAGTGCCGCGACGACGTCGTCGGCATCCGCCGGCTTGGAGAGATAATCGATCGCGCCCATCTTCACCGCGGTGACGGCGGTTGCGATGTTGCCATAGCCGGTCAGCACGATCGCGCGTGCATCTGGGCGCTTCTTCTTCAGCGCCGAGACCACGTCGAGGCCGTTGCCGTCGCCGAGCCGCAGATCCACCACCGCGAATGCCGGTGCCGACTTGCCGATCTGCGCAAGTCCGTCCGAGACGGTGTCGCACGATGTCACCGAGAAGCCCCGCGTTTCCATGGCGCGCGACAGCCGCTCCAGAAACGGCTTGTCGTCTTCCACGATGAGAAGCGAGCGGTCGCTCTGTTCGTTCAGTTCGGCAATGGCGTTCAAGGTTTTGTCCTCTCTCCAGCGCACCGACATATGGCCTCGCAATCACGCGGTGCCAAGGCCGCCGATCGTCGATCGGCCCTGTTGTGCGACGCAAGGTCGCGGCTATCCTATGGTTTCTTCGTGCGTCTCGATAGCCTCAAAACGCTGCCTGGGCCATGTGATCTGGACCACCGCGCCGTGTTCCGGAAAGGTCCGATTGGTAAACGAGACCTTGGCGCCGGTGCGTTCCAGCAAGGTACGCGCGATGAACACGCCGAGGCCGAGGCCGCGTCGTCCGCCGCCGCCATCGTCCTGGGTACGGCGCCGCGACAGATAGGGCTCGCCGATCCGGTTGAGGATGTCGGGCGGAATGCCCGGTCCGTCGTCGGAGATCACGAGTTCGATAGTGTCCTTGTTCCACCATGCGTTCACCTCGACGGTGGTGCGGGCGAAATCGACCGCGTTCTCGACGATGTTACCGATGCCGTAAAGGATCGCCGGATTGCGCGAGCCGACCGGCTCGGCCGCCGCGGCCACCGCGATCCGCACCTTGATCTCGACGCCGAAATCGCGGTGCGGCGCCACCACCTCCTCGATCAGCTCCGACATCTTCATGCGGTCGAACGGCGCGCCGGTGGAGGAGAGCTGGGTGATCTTGCTCAGGATATCGCGGCAGCGCTGGGTCTGCTCGCGCAAGGTCTTCAGGTCGGCGGCAAAGCTTGGGTCCTTCACCGTCTTTTCCAGTTCGCGCGAGATCAGGAAAATCGTCGCGAGCGGCGTGCCGAGCTCGTGCGCGGCGGCGGCGGCTAGTCCGTCGAGCTGGGTCAGATGCTGCTCGCGCGTCAGCACCAGCTCGGTCGCGGCCAGTGCGTCCGCAAGCTTGCGCGCCTCCTCGGTGACCTGGAACGAGTAGAGGCTGGTGACGCCGATCGCGAGTGCGATCGAGAGCCAGACGCCGACGAGATAGACCGGCGGCAGCACCAGCGGATCGTCGGAATCCCACGGCAGCGGAAAATGGAAGAAGAACAGGAGCGAAGCGCAGGCAACCGCGAGCAGGCCGAGGCCGAAGGTGAAACGGGCCGGCAGCGCGGTGGCCGAGATCAGCACGGGCGCGAGGAACAGGAACGAGAACGGGTTCTGCAGGCCGCCGGTGAAGAACAACAGGCCGGCCAGCTCCACGATGTTCAGCGCGAGCAGCCCGGCCGCCTGCATCGGCTCCAGCCGCTGCATCGGATTGGCCGCGGTCTGGAGCGCCAGATTGAGTGCGGCCGACAAAGCGATGATGCTGACACAGGGGATGATCTCGACGTTGAACTCCAGCCCCTGTGCCACGATGAAGATCGCGGCGAGCTGGCCCAGCACCGCGAGCCAGCGCAGCCGCAGGATCGTGTCCAGCCGGATGTGCCGCTGCGCGTGGCGGAAGTCGGAAGCGGCAATTTCGGTCATATCGGACAATGTGGCGGTGCTTTCTCGATCACAACGCTGGGCTCGCGGAACCACGCAGGCATTACAAGCCTTGCGCTCTTCGCTGCAATAGCAGAAGAACGGCCAGCATGACCGAGAATGACAAGGCTTCAAGTCGGCCGACTGTCGCGGATCGCAGCTCGTCCGCGGCAATCGCGGTCGAGCACCTCGTCAAGGTCTACAAGCAGACCCGCGCCGTCGACGATATCTCCTTCACGCTTCCGCGCGGCAGCATCACCGGCCTTCTGGGCGGCAACGGCGCCGGCAAGACCACGACCATCGCGATGATCATGGGCCTGGTGCTGCCGACCTCCGGCCGCGTGCAGGTGCTGGGGCATCGCATGCCCGAGGAGAGCGCGGCCGTGCTGGGCCGGATGAATTTCGAGAGCCCCTATGTCGACATGCCGATGCGGCTCACGGTGCGGCAGAACCTCACCGTGTTCGGCAAGCTCTATGCGGTGAAGAATCTCTCGGACCGCATCGCGAAGCTCGCCGAGGATCTCGACCTCACCGAATTCATCGACCGCGCCAACGGCAAGCTATCGGCCGGTCAGAAGACCCGCGTGGCGCTGGCGAAGGCGCTGATCAACCAGCCCGAGCTGCTGCTCCTCGACGAGCCGACCGCCTCGCTCGACCCGGATACCGCCGACTGGGTGCGCGCGCATCTGGAACGCTACCGCCGGGACAACAGCGCCACCATTCTCCTGGCCTCGCACAACATGCTCGAGGTCGAACGGCTCTGCGACCGCGTCATCATCATGAAGCGCGGCCGTATCGAGGACGACGACGCGCCGGAAGCGATCATGGCCCGCTACAACCGCACCACCTTGGAAGAGGTGTTTCTGGACGTCGCGCGCGGCCGGGCGAATGGCGCACGGGAGGCAGCAAGATGAGAGACGCGGCCTTGTGTGACTGTCGTAGCCCGGGTGAGCGGAGCGATACCCGGGACCGCGGCAAGCAAAGTCCCGGATGTCGCTTCGCTCATCCAGGCTACAGGGGGGCGCGATGACCGAGCTCTCCCTCCATCGCGGCATCTCCGTTCATCGTATCGGCGCGATGATCCTGCGCTACTGGTATCTCTTGCTGTCGTCCTGGCCGCGGCTGCTCGAGCTGCTGTACTGGCCGGCGCTGCAGGTCATCACCTGGGGCTTCCTCCAGCTTTACATCGCCGAGAACGCCAGTTTCTTCGCGCGCGCAGGGGGCACGCTGATCGGCGCCGTCATCCTCTGGGACATCCTGTTCCGCGGACAGCTCGGCTTCTCCATCTCGTTCCTGGAAGAGATGTGGGCGCGCAACCTCGGCAACCTCATGATGAGCCCGCTGAAGCCGATCGAGTTTCTGCTGTCGCTGATGGTCATGAGCCTGATCCGGCTCGCGATCGGCGTCATCCCGATGACGTTGCTCGCGCTGTTTCTGTTTCACTTCAACGTCTATGCCCTCGGCCTGCCGCTGATCGCCTTCTTCTGCAATCTGATCTTCACGAGCTGGTCGGTCGGCATCTTCGTCTCGGGTCTGGTGCTGCGAAACGGCCTTGGCGCCGAAAGCATCGTCTGGACCCTGATGTTCGCGATCCTGCCGCTCGCCTGCGTCTACTATCCCGTCAGCGTGTTGCCGGTCTGGCTGCAATACGTCGCCTGGGCATTGCCGCCGACCTACGCCTTCGAGGGCATGCGCGCGCTCCTGATCGAGCACACCTTCAGGACCGATCTGATGCTGCAGGCATTGGCCATCAACGCCCTGCTTCTGGCTGCATCTTTTTGGGCATTCCTTGCCCTTTTGCGCAGCGCCCGGGAGCATGGCTCACTGCTGTCGGGTGGCGAATAGGGTCACTTTCCCGTGGATTCATGGTGATTTGGCCGCTTCGGCTACGTAGATGTACGGAACCATGCATTGACGCAATATTACGCATTCGGCAGTATGCTGCGATGCGAAGAGGAATATAGCAATGCCCATTGGTGAGTTTGGCGGCGCGCCGCCGCTGGCGGCAGAAGGCAGTCCGGTCCTGACGACGCCGATGTACTGGATGTACGAGATGGCTCATGCCTCTCTCAATCCGGCACGTGCGGTCACCGACGCGACCAAGCTGCTGTTTCAGAATCCCCTCAACCCCTGGGCGCGCACCGAGGTCGGCAAGTCGGTCGCCGCGGCCTGCGAATTGTTCGAGCGCACCACGCGCCGCTACGGCAAGCCGGAATGGGGTCTCAACGACACCGAGGTCAACGGCATCCGCGTTCCCGTCGAGGTCCGCTCGGTCTGGGAAAAGCCGTTCTGCAAGCTGCTCTATTTCGATCGCAAGTTCGCCCGCCCGCTGCGCAGTCCGCAGCCGCGCGTTTTGATCGTGGCCCCGATGTCCGGCCATTATGCGACGCTGCTGCGCGGCACGGTCGAGGCTTTCCTGCCGGCGCATGAGGTCTACATCACCGATTGGGCCGATGCCCGCATGGTCCCCTTGAGCGAAGGCCGCTTCGATCTCGACGACTACATCGACTATGTCATCGAGATGCTGCACGTCCTCGGCGGCAACACCCATGTCATGGCGGTGTGCCAGCCTTCCGTGCCCGTCGTCGCGGCCGTCTCCATCATGGAAGCGCGGCGCGATCCGTTCGTGCCGACCTCGATGACGTTGATGGGCGGCCCGATCGACACCCGCCGCAATCCGACCGCGGTGAACAACCTCGCCCAGGAGCGCGGTATCGATTGGTTCCGCAACCACGTCATCACCAAGGTGCCGTTCCCGCATCCGGGCATGATGCGCGACGTCTATCCGGGATTCCTGCAGCTGAACGGCTTCATCAGCATGAATCTCGATCGGCACATGGATGCGCACAAGCAGCTGTTTGCCAATCTGGTGAAAGGCGACGGCGATCTCGTCGACAAGCATCGCGACTTCTATGACGAATATCTCGCGGTAATGGATCTCTCGGCCGAGTATTACCTGCAGACCGTCGACACCGTGTTCGTGAAGCACTCGCTGCCGAAGGGCGAGATGACTCATCGTGGAACCCGCGTCGAACCCTCCAAGGTCAAGCGCGTCGCGTTGATGACGGTCGAAGGCGAGAACGACGACATCTCCGGCCTCGGTCAGACGGAAGCAACGCACGGTTTGTGCAGCTCGATCCCCGATCATCGTCGCGTTCATTACGTCCAGAAGGGCGTCGGACATTACGGCGTGTTCAACGGATCGCGTTTCAAGTCGGAGATCGTGCCTCGGATTCACGACTTCATGGTTTCGGCTGCGAATCCGAGTTCGTTGCAGGCTCTCGCGGCTGAATAAAGCGTTTTCGAGCGAAGTGGTGGCCGGTTCGCGTAAAGAAAACGCGTCAGAATAAGAATCTGGAGCCGTCCGATGTTCATCGGAACGGCTGCAGCCGCGGATTTCGGCTTTCCCGTCGAAATTCCGGCGCCTGTCGGGGCCTCCGACGGGGATAAGTTCCCGCCGGATTCGCGGTATTTAGGTAGCTTTATAGGAGTGAGTCTTTCCTCACCCCTTGGGGGTGTCGCATGCATCCAGCGGGGGCGAAAAAAACGGGTTCCAACCCCAGTCTATAGGGTCTCCCGGGCGCCTGACCGCTGTATATTGGGCAAATGATTTGTTTTTGCGCCGAGCGCTTTCCCTGGCGGCGGTTATGGCAGAATCCGGGCGAACTCCTGCTCCCCGGACTGACAGACATGGCCACTCGCGCACTCCTTTATCGTCGGCCCCACGAACCGAAGACCCTCGTCATCACCCACGGATCGCAATTTTTTGCCATCCGATTGCGTCGGCATCGCCGTGCGCGCCGCTACACGCTCAGAATTCATCCGAGCGACCGCGAAGCCATCCTCACCATGCCGCCGCGGGGCACGCTCGCCGAAGCGAAGGACTTCGCGCAGCGTCACGGTGCGTGGATCGCCGCGCGTCTCGGTCGCTTGCCGAAGGCCGCGCCGTTCCAGCCTGGCACGGTGATACCGCTCCGCGGCACGCCGCATCGCATCGTTCATCGCGCCGGCACGCGCGGCACGGTGTGGACCGAGATGCGAGATAGCGGTGAACGCATCCTCTGCGTCGCCGGTGGGCTCGAACATGTCGACCGCCGCGTCGGCGACTTCCTCAAGCGCGAGGCGCGCCGCGATCTTCAGCGCTCGGCGGAAGCCTATGCGGCCGAACTCGGTGTCAGGGTCAAGCGGCTCTCGATCCGCGATCAGTCCAGCCGCTGGGGCTCCTGCACCTCGGCCGGCTCGCTGTCGTTCTCCTGGCGCCTGATCCTCGCACCGCCCTTCGTGCTCGACTATCTCGCCGCCCACGAAGTCGCTCATCTCGTCGAGATGAACCACTCGGCGCGGTTCTGGCGCGTGTGCGGCAAGGTCTGCCCGTCGATGGAGCGCGCCAAGAAGTGGCTCGACACCTACGGCAACGATCTGCACCGGTACGGCGTCGAGGAGTAGGCTCTCACTACCCGCCTAACACTCGCTGTCGTCGTCCGGCTTGACCGGACGACCCAGTATTAAAGAGACCGTTGTTGTTGAGCCGGGGCGTGCTGTACTAGATGCCTCGCTTTCGCGGTAAGTGACAGCAGAGAGCGGGGCAGCTTCAAACCACCCTCATGCACTGAAATCCGCACTCGTTCCCGCCTGCGCGCGTGAGGCCAGATAGGCTGATTGCTGCTGCGCGCCAGCCGTCTGCCCCTCCGCCACCATCGCCTGGAACGCCGCGTCGAGTTGCTCGCGACTATATGTCGTGGGCCTGCTCTCGCGCGGCGTCCATTGCAATTGCGTGATGGCCGTGGAGGCCTTCTCGACGGTGCCGCCAAGCAGCTCGGCGTATCTGTCGGCCCGCCATTGCGCCAGGTCCGGCCCGCTCAAGCCGGGAGGATCCTCGAGCTTGCCGACCTTCGCCGCGGCCTGGTTGGTCATCACCGAGGACCCGCCATTGTACAGCGTGGCCACCACCTTGCCGTCAACCTTGACCTGAGCGTAGGTGTTCTCCGGTGCGTTGTCTGCGGCGACCGGTTGCGTCGCACTCGCGTCGTGAGTCCTCAGCCAGTTCGTTGCCAGGAGGTCGCGCAGGTGGGGATTGTCCGCCGCCGATATCACCTTCGCACCTGACAGCGGCTTGACTTGCGAGACGTCAATCCGGAAGCTGCTGGTCGCAGCGTCAGTCGCGTCCGGTACCACCGGTTGGAGACCCGATGCCGCATTCGACGCGGGAGTTGATGCGGGCCGCAGATGAGGCAACGCCGCACCGGATACATTTGAAATCATCGAACGCTCCCAGGTCCCTGCTCGACCTATGAGAGCAAATCCCGGGCCGAAGACGGGTGCTTGAAGAGATTGGTGTTTTTCCCATCAGCCATGCGTGGGTCGCGGTCGATCTTGCCGCGCTGGGCAGGAATTGCCGAAGTGATGAAGCGCGCGCTTCAGGCTCTGCGCTGCCTGCGCAAGCCGTTGATTTCATTATCCTCGGCTACTGTGCATGGGGTTGTTTTCGCAGTTCTTGTTTCGAGGTCATCGAAACCTCGGGCAGAACCTATCGATTCCCGCCAAACAGCCGCTCCATCAGCCAGCCATCGAGTCCTGCCGCCGCTTCCGGCCGCACATTGGCGCGCGTGGGAGGCGGCGGGCGATAGCCGCCGGCGTTCGCCGGTGCGGGTCCGGGTGCTGCCGCTGTCGGCGGCGACACCTGCGAGGCCGCCTGCGCGAGGTTCGACAGGCCCCAGGTGGCTTGCGAGTTCGGCAAGTTCGCCACCGGCACGCCCTCGTGCGCCGCGCGCATGAAGCGCGTCCAGACTTCCACCGGCAGGCCGCCACCGGTCGCCTTCTTGGTCGGCGAGTTGTCGTCATTGCCGAGCCAGACGCCGGTGACGAGGTTGGCGGTGTAGCCGATGAACCAGGCGTCGCGATAATCCTGGCTGGTGCCGGTCTTGCCGGCGGCCGGCCATCCGGGAATCTCGGCCTTCTTGGCGGTGCCTGATATCAGCGTCTCCCGCATCATCGCGTTCATCATGCCGACATAGCGGGGCTCGATGACCTGGTTGCGCTCCTCCGGCTGGCGCATGTAGAGCAGCTTGCCGCTGAGCGTCCTGATCCGCGTCACGACATGCGGCGCCACCGCGAGGCCGCCGTTGGCGAAGGGCGCATAGGCGCCGACCAGCTCGACCACGGAGACCTCGGAGGTGCCGAGCGCGATCGAGGCATTGGGTTCGAGCTTGGAGGAGATGCCGAGCCGGTGCGCGGTGCGCACCACGTTCTTCGGCCCGACCTCGAGGCCGAGGCGGATCGCGACCGTGTTGAGCGACATCGCCAGCGCCTGCGTCAGCGTCACCGCGCCGAAATATTCGTGGGTGTAGTTCTCGGGTCTCCAGCCCTTGACCTCGATCGGCGCGTCCTGGCGCATCGTGTCGGGCGTCAGCCCCTGCTCGAGCGCGGTGAGGTACACGAACGGCTTGAACGAGGAGCCCGGCTGGCGCTTGGCGGTCACCGCCCGGTTGTACTGGCTGTCGGAATAGTTCCGCCCGCCGACCATGGCGCGCACCGCGCCGTCTGGCGTCATCGCCACCAGCGCGCCCTGGCTGACATTGAACTTGACGCTCTTGGCCGCGAGCTCGTCGATGATCGCGGCTTCCGCCACGCTCTGCAGTTTCGGATCGATCGTGGTCTCGACCTTGATGCTCTCGTCGATCTGGCCGACCAGGTCGTCCAGCACCTCGCCGATCCAGTCCGCGACGTAATTGACCGTGCCGGCGCCGGCCGGCTTCACGTTGTAGGAGGGATGGCCGATCGAGGCCTTGGCCTGCGCGTCGGTGATGAATTTCGCGTCCGCCATCGCCGCGAGCACGATCTGCGCGCGCGCCTCGGCGCCTTCCGGATTGCGGTTCGGCGCAAGGCGCGACGGCGACTTGACGAGGCCGGCCAGCATCGCGGCTTCGGCGATCGTGACGTTCTTCGCCGACTTGCCGAAATATTTCTGCGCGGCGGCTTCGACGCCGTAGGCGCCGGAGCCGAAATAGACGCGATTGAGATAGAGTTCCAGGATGTCGTCCTTGGAGTGCTTGCGCTCCAGCCAGATCGCGAGCTCTGCCTCCTGCAGCTTGCGCTGTATGGTGCGCTCCTGGGTCAGGAACAGGTTCTTGGCGAGCTGCTGCGTCAGCGTCGAACCGCCCTGCGACACGCCGCGATGGAGCACGTTGGTGACGAGGGCCCGCAGGATCCCGACGGGATCGATGCCGAAATGCGAATAGAAGCGGCGGTCCTCGATGGCGATGAACGCCTTGGGCAGATAGGGCGGCAGGTCCTTCAGCGCGATATTGGCGCCGGCCATCTCGCCGCGCTGCGCCAGCATGCTGCCGTCGATGCCGACGATCTGGATCGTCGGCGGCCGCTTGGGAATCTCCAGCGACTGGATCGGAGGCAGATGGGCGCCGACATAGACCACGACGGCGATCACGGCGATGACGCCCCACAGGCTCAGCACCGCGCCCCAATAGACGAGGCGGCCGAGGCTGAAGCCGCCGCGCGACTTCGAGCGGCGCTTGGCGCCGCTGCGGCTGGCAGGTGCCTTCCGTTCGCGGGGCGGCTCGTCGCCGGCATTCTCGCTCTTGCGCCTGGCGGATGTCTTCGCAGATTTCTTTGGCTTGTCGTCGCCGCCGGGAACGCGGTCCGCAGCGGTCAGGCGCAGATCGGCGAGCGCCGCGGGCAAGCCGAACAGCGGCTCCTTCCGCGCACCCTTTTTCTTTCCCCACGCCATACGCAATACGCCCGGTCAGTCCGCCCCGCCGCACGCTAGCGGTCGCTGTTTAAGGCCCGGTTACCCCGGCGTTAACGCGTGATTAGGAGGTGGGGCATTCGCCCGCCGCAGTTCCGCTTCCCTGGCGCAGGGGCTAGGATTACCCGCATAAATAAAGAGGGAACTCGCATGGGCCACATCGATCCGACCAAGGAGATCTTCGCGGAATTCCGGGAGAATGACCGCCCGGGTCCGATCCACATGCTCAATCTGGTGCGCCTGCGGAAAGAGGCGGCCTATCCGGACGGCCGCAAGGCGAGCGGCGCGGAGGCCTATGCGGCCTATGGCCGCGAGAGCGGCCCGGTGTTCGAACGTCTCGGCGGCCGCATCGTCTGGCAGGGCAGGTTCGAGCTGATGCTGATCGGCCCGCAGGAGGAACGCTGGGACCATTGCTTCATCGCCGAATATCCCAGCGTCGCGGCCTTCGTCGAGATGATCCGCGATCCCGTCTATCGCGAGGCGGTGAAGCACCGCCAGGCCGCGGTGGAGGATTCGCGGCTGATCCGGCATGCCGTGCTGCCGGTGGGAAAGAACTTTGGGGAGATACCGACCTGAACGCCCAGTAGGAGGCTCTCTCGATCGTCATGGCCGGGCTTGACCCGGCCATCCACGGCTTCCTTGACGCCCCAAGAACGTGGATGCCCGGGACAAGCCCGGGCATGACGTCGCAGAAGCAGATGCGTTCTAACCCGAGGGGCCGGTGTCCTCGATGATCGGTCCGAACAGCTCCCAGCGTTCGCCGTTGAACTTCATCATCTGCATCTGCTTGTTGACGCGGTAGTCATTGGGGCCGGTGGTGATCTTGATCCCGGGCAGCGCCAGGCTCGGCGTGTAGCCCTTGATGTTGGCGACCTGCTTCATGACGTTCTCGCGCGTCAGGTCGTCGCCGCATTGCTTCAAGACCTGCACCAGCAGCTCGGCCACCGAATAGGCATAGGTGTTGATGGTGTTGAGCTTGTCGCCCTCCGGGAAATACTTGTCCATGAAGGCGAAGAAGGCCTTCACGCCCGGATCGTCCTTCCACTGGGGATCGCCGGGGTCCTTGCCGTAATTGGTCGAGATGATGCCCTTGGAGATGTCGAGGCCGGCCGGCTTCAGCGTTGCCGACACCGGGCTCGCATTGATGTCGAGGATGTGCACCGGGGTCCAGCCGAGATCGGCAAGCTTCTTGATCGCCTGCGCCGCGAATTTCGGCGTCGAGGCGTCGAAGAACAGATCAACCCCCATCGACTTCAGCTTGACCACCTGGGAATCGACGGTGGGGTCGGTGACCTCGTAGGAGACCTCGCCGACGATCATGCTGGCGGCCTTGTCGCCGAGGCCGCTCTTGAGCCCCGCCAGATAGTCGCGGCCCATGTCGTCGTTCTGGTAGAGCACGCCGATCTTGGCGTTGGGATGCTCCTTGAGAATGTACTTGGCGTAGATCCGTCCCTCGGACACGTAGTTGGGATTGTAGGCGATGGTCCAGGGATAGTTCTGCGGATCGTTGAAGCGCGCGGCGCCGGTCGAGGCGAGGAGTTGCGGGACCTTCTTGCCGTTGAGGTACTTCTGCACGGCGGCATTCGCGGCGGTGCCGATCAGCTGGAAGGTGAACAGCACTTCGTCGCCTTCGACGAGCTTGCGCACCTGCTCGACGGTCTTCGGTGGCGAATAGGCGTCGTCATACTGGATCAGGTTGATCTTGCGGCCGTTGATGCCGCCCTGATCGTTGATCATCTTGAAGTAGGCGGCCTGGGTCTTACCGATATTGGCGTAGACGGAATAGGCGCCGGAGAACGGCACGGTCTGGCCGATCTTGATCTCGGTGTCGCTTGCGCCGGTGTCGTATTTCTTCTGGGCGAGGGCCTGGCTGGCGGAGACCGCGAAGGCGATCGCCGCCGTGGCAGCTATGAAGGCTCTGCGATTGTTCATCTTGGGTTGTTCCTCCTGACGGAATTTTCGGCCGACGGTCTTTCTCCGTTGATTGCAACGGTCGCCATCGCTGCCGAAGATTGTGGAGGAAGGTTCGCCGCGGCGCAAGGATCGCCGCGCTGCGCCGTAGCGTCTCAGGCCAGAAACTAAGCCAAGAACAACGCAACCAGCGCGACCGCCGCCGGCAGCGCCTGCACCATCAGAATCCGCGTGCTGACGGTCGCTGCGCCGTAGACGCCGGCGACGATCACGCAAAGCAGGAAGAACGCCTTGATCTGGAGCGCGAAGGCGGGGTTACCGTGCACGAGGCCCCAGAGCAGGCCGGCAGCGAGGAAGCCGTTATAGAGGCCCTGATTGGCGGCCAGCACTTTCGTGATCTCGGCCTTCTCCGGCGAATTCCGAAACACTTTGAGGCCCAGCGGCCTGTCCCAGAGAAACATCTCCAGGATCAGGAAGAAAACGTGCAGTGCCGCGACCAGCGCCACCAGCACATTGGCGATCAGGATCAAGGTCAGCTCCCCCAAAAGCGTCAGCTTTCGGGTGGACGCTAGCATGGCCGGCATGGCAAGTGCGATGGGTGTGTTTCGATTGCCTGGTGCCGCGATGCCCGCTCGATCAATCAAGACGCCTGAACGCTTCGGCCTCGACCGCCTGACGACGCCGATCGGGATCGCGCTGCTCGTCACCGATGCTGATGGTGACTTGCGCGCGCTCGACTGGGAGGATTACGAGCACCGCATGCGCGGGCTGTTGCGCCTGCATTACGGTGCCGTGGATCTGAGCAACCAGCCTGCGCCCGCGGATATGCGGACGGCGCTGTCCGGCTATTTCGAAGGCGAACTCGGCCAGCTCTCCGCCATCGCGTGGCGCATCGCCGGCACGCCGTTCCAGCAAAAGGTCTGGAGCGCGCTTGCGCAAATCCCGGCGGGTACCACGCTGAGCTACGGCGCGCTCGCCGCAAGGATCGGCGTGCCCAAGGCCGTTCGTGCGGTCGGCCATGCCAACGGCTCCAACCCGATCAGCGTGGTGCTGCCCTGTCACCGCCTGATCGGCGCGGATGGCTCGCTGGTGAAGTACGGCGGCGGACTGGAGCGCAAGCGCTGGCTGCTGCGTCATGAGGGGGTGGAGGTGTGAAAAACTCGGTCGTTCCGGGGCGCCCGAAGGGCGAACCCGGAACCTCGAGATTCTCAGGTGCGCAAGTGCGCACCGGAGTTCGATGCTGCGCATCGCCCCGGAATGACGAGAGACCTCACGCCGCCGGCTGCACCGCCTTGTCACCGGCCATCACATGGGTCAGCGCGCTCTTGATCGCGGCCTGCCGCGTCGGCGCGTTGATCTGCGCGCCCAGGAGGTCGGTGACGTAGAACACGTCGCGCGCGCGCTCGCCGAAGGTCGCGACATGGGCCGAGGCGATGTTGAGATTGAGCTTGGAGATGGCCGTGGTCAGCTCGTAGAGCAGGCCGGGCCGGTCGAGGCCCGAGACCTCGATCACCGTGTAACGGTCGGACCACTGGTTGTTGATGGTCACTTCCGGCTCGATCACGAACGGCTTCGCCTTGCTGCGTACGGTGCGCCGCGCCACGGCTTCGGGCAGGCGCAGCTTGCCCTCCAGCACGTCTTCGATCATCTCGCCGATGCGCGTGGCGCGCCGACCCTCGTCCTCGTCGCGGTCGTATTCCCGGGAGATCGAGATCGTGTCGAGCGCGCGGCCGTCGGTCGTGGTGTAGATCTGGGCATCGACGATGTTGGCGCCGGCCGAGGCACAGGCGCCCGCGATGATCGATAGCAGCCAGGGATGGTCGGCGGCAAAGATCGTCAGCTCGGTGACGCCGCGCACCTCGTCGAAGCCGACATTGATCGCCAGCTTGTGGCCGGCCTGCTCGCTGGAGCGGACGAAGCGGGCGTGGCGGATCTTGCGCGGCAGCTCGACCTTGAGCCAGTAGGCGGGATAGTGCCGGGCGATATAGGCGTCGAGCTCGTCCTTCGGCCATTCGGCGAAGGCCATGCGGAATTCGGCATGCGCGGCCGCAAGACGTTTTCCCCGGTCGACCTCCGAGAAACCGCCTGTGAGCACCGGTTCGGTCTCATAGTACAGGGAGCGCAAGAGCTGCGCCTTCCAGCCGTTCCACACGCCCGGGCCGACGCCGCGGATGTCGGCCGTGGTCAGGATGGTCAGGAGCTTCATCTGCTCGACCGACTGCACCACGGCGGCGAAATTCTCGATGGTCTTGCGATCCGAGAGGTCGCGCGACTGCGCGACCGTGGACATCGTCAGATGTTCCTCGATCAGCCACGCCACGAGCTCGGTGTCGGCAGGACTGAAGCCGAGCCGCGGGCACAGCCGCCGGGCGACCTTCGCACCGGCGATCGAGTGATCCTCGGGCCTGCCCTTGGCGACGTCGTGCAGCAATGTCGCGATGTAGATCACCGCGCGGTGCTCGGGCCGGCTCTTGCGCATGAGGTCGCTGGCGAGGGCGAACTCCTCGATGCCGCCGCGCTCGATGTCCTGGAGGAAGCCGATGCAGCGGATCAGGTGCTCGTCGACGGTGTAGTGATGATACATATTGAACTGCATCATCGAGACGATCTTGCCGAAAGCGCGGATGAAGTGGCCGAGCACGCCGGTCTCGTTCATCCGCCGCAGCACGATCTCCGCGTTGTCGGAGGTCAGGATCTCCATGAACAACCGGTTGGCCTCGGGATTTTCGCGCAAGCCCGCGTTGATCAGGCCGAGCGAGCGCGTCACGTCGCGCATCGCATCCGGGTGGAAGGCGAGGTTGTTCTTCTGCGCGAGGCGGAAGATGCGGATCAGGTTGACCGGATCGTGCTTGAACACGTCCGGCGCGGCGACGTTGATGCGATTGTTGTCGACGATGAAGTCGTCGCTGTCAGGGACGCGCCGTTTCGCCGCGGTCGGTCGCAAGCGCGCCATCATCCGGCTCAGCACCGGGGCGGGCTTGGCCTGCTGGTCCTCGAGCTTGGCGCAGAGGATGGCGGTGAGGTTGCCGACTTCCTTGGCGACCAGGAAGTAATGCTTCATGAAGCGCTCGACGTCCTGCATGCCGGGATGCGAGGTATAGCCGAGCCGGATCGCGATCTCGCGCTGGAGGTCGAAGGAGAGGCGCTCTTCGGCGCGGTTGCAATAGAAATGCAGATTGCAGCGGACTGACCAGAGGAAATCGGCGCAGCGGCGGAAGCTGCGATATTCCTGTGCGTCGAACACGCCGCGCGCGACCAGCTCGTGGGTATCGCGCACCCGGTAGACGTATTTGGCGATCCAGAACAGCGTGTGCAGGTCGCGCAAGGCTCCCTTGCCGTCCTTGACGTTGGGCTCGACCAGATAGCGCGACTGGCCGCCGCGGCGGTGCCGCTCCTCGCGCTCGGCGAGCTTTGCGGTGACGAATTCCGACGCGGTGCCCTGCACGACTTCCTTGTCGAAGCGCTCGACCAGCTCCTCATAGAGCGGCTTGTCGCCGGTGAGGAAGCGCGTCTCCAGGATCGCAGTGCGGATCGTCATGTCGCCGCGCGCCTGCCGGATCGATTCGTCGACCGAGCGGGTGGCGTGACCGACCTTCAGCCCCATGTCCCAGAGGCAATAGAGGATCGCCTCGGCGACCTGCTCGCCCCAGGCGGTCTGCTTGTAGGGCAGGATGAAGAGCAGATCGATGTCCGATTCCGGCGCCATCAGGCCGCGGCCATAGCCGCCGGTGGCCACGACCGCCATGCGCTCGGCGCCGCTCGGGATCGGCGAGCGGTAGAGATGGCGCGTCGCCGCCGAATACAGGATGCGGATGATCTCGTCCTGCACGTGGCACAGCCGCTCGGCGCAGCGCCTGCCGTGGCGGTCCTTCAAGAGGATCGCCTGCGCGGCGGCGCGCGCCGCGATAAGTTCCGCCTTGAGCAATTGCGCCATCGCCGTACGGAACGCGTCCTCGCGTCCCTGATACTGTTCGGCGAGCGCATCGACCGCGGCGGTGATCCGCGCGGTGTCGAAACGATCGTCCACCCCGGCCTTCTGCTCAGTTGCGATGCTGTCCATGTCTCTCCGGATATAAGAGGTGACAGGCGCTGTCACGAGACATTCGCAAGCCAGCGACCGATGAGCTCGGTCATGCAGATCGGACAGTCTGTGGCGCTGCTCGTGATTTAAGCGTAACGTCATGAAAATACGTTTGTTTTTGGCTCGATTCCGGTCGCTCATGGCAGATCCCATCAATCATGAGCTGACACGAAACCGGCCGCCTTCTATACCGCTCGTGAGGAACGACATGCCGGGAGAGAACAAGATGGACGCTGTCCAACTGCGCCAGATGCAGGCCCCGATCAAGGAGCGCTACAAGAACGATCCCAAGGCCGCGCTGATCACGCTGAAGGCCAAGGGCTCCACCGACAGCGAAGGCATCGCCTGCAAGGTCGAGACGGGCCGCGCCATCGCAATGGCCGGTCTGCATCCGGGCACCGGCGGCTCCGGCCTCGAGCTCTGCTCCGGCGACATGCTTCTTGAAGCGCTGGTCGCCTGTGCCGGCGTCACGCTGAAGTCGGTCGCGACCGCGATCGAGGTGCCGCTCAAGACCGGCAACGTCTACGCCGAGGGCGATCTCGACTTCCGCGGCACGCTCGGCATCGACAAGGAGACTCCGGTCGGTTTCGCCGAGATCCGCCTGCGCTTCGAGGTCGACACCGACGCGCCGCAGGACAAGCTCGACCTGCTGCTCAAGCTCACCGAGCGTTATTGCGTGGTCTATCAGACCATCAAGAACGGCCCCAAGGTGTCGGTGTCGATGCAGCGGATGTAAGGCGAAGGTCGCTACTCCACAATCGGTGTCGTCCCGGCGAACGCCGGGACCCAGAATCCCTAGCGCCGATTGTATCGCCGAACTGACCACTAAAACTGCTTAACACAGCGAAGCCTGTGAGTATGGGTCCCGGATCTGCGCTGCGCTTGTCCGGGACGACAAAACAAATGTCCCTCGACCTCCACTTCATCCTCTTCCTCTTCCTGCGCATGGCGATCGCGGCGGCGTTCGTGGTGTCGGCGTCGATCATCACCGAACGCGCCGGGCCTGTGATCGGCGCGCTGGTTGCGACCCTGCCGGTATCGGCCGGTCCATCCTACGTCTTCCTCGCGATCGATCATGACGCCGCCTTCATCGCGCAGGGTGCGCTGGCGAGCCTGCCGGTCAATGCGGCGACGATTTTCATGTGTCTCACCTATGTCGTGCTGTCGCAGCGGCACAATCTCGTGGTGAGCTGTGGAAGCGCAGTCGCGGTCTGGATCGTGCTTGCATCGATCATCCGCCAGTTCGACTGGTCGCTCGCCGCAGGGCTTGCTGCCAACCTGGTCGCTTTCGGCATCTGCATCCCGCTCCTGGCGGGCTATCGCCATGTGAAAATGCCGCTGGTGACGCGCCGCTGGTACGACATCCCGATGCGGGCGGCGCTGGTTGCGACCCTCGTCGCGATCGTGGTCTCCACATCGAGCTGGGTCGGCCCTCGCATCAGCGGCATCATCGCGCTCTATCCCGTGGTGTTCTCCAGCATCATGGTGATCCTGCATCCGCGCATTGGTGGACCGCCGACCGCCGCCGTGCTTGCCAACTCCGCCTGGGGGCTGCTCGGATTTGGCATGGCGATCGCAGTTTTGCACGTTGCAGTCGTGGGGTTCGGCTCCGCCGTCGGCTTGTGCCTCGCGCTTGGGACCTGCGTGGTGTGGAACCTGACGCTGTGGGGAATTGGCCGGCGCGCGGTGCGCAAGGCGCGGCCGATTCCGTGAGACTACGGATATGCGCGACGCGACGTCGCGAAAAGCCAATGCGGCATGCTCGTCTCACGCTCACAAGTGACGAGGCGTCTCCGCAAGCCGTTGAATGAGAAGCAGCATTTCAAGCTTCGTGGTGCGTTTCAGGTCGGAGCACCGGCACCCCTCGCTTGGACACGCTCATCCGCCCCCGTCGAATTCCCGTCAGTAAAATTAGAACTTTATTCGAGCTTTTCCCGTACAGAATCAGGCTGCGCATTCGCTTCCGTTGCTGTCCGCGCGAATTCTCGACGGACCTGCACGCAAGTCATCGGATCTGCGGGGGCGCCGGTTTTGAATACGGCAGCGCTGCCGCACGGCCAGTTCCTTTGATCCCGACGGGCACAAGCCCCATCGGCGCCATTTCGAGATGGAGATTTTCTGATGTTTGGTCGCAAGTCCCGCGGTGATGCCGACGCAATGCTCGCGGCCATTGGTCGTTCGCAAGCCATGATCGAATTCGCCATGGATGGCACGATCCTGGCGGCGAACCAGAACTTCCTGACGGCGCTCGGCTACTCCCTCGACGAGATCAAGGGGAAGAAGCACGCCATGTTCGTGCCGGCCGATCAGCGTGATAGTGACGCTTACAACGCGTTCTGGGCACAGCTGGGTCGCGGCGAGTTTCAGGCCGCCGAATTCAAGCGGATCGCCAAGGGCGGCCGCGAGGTCTGGATCGAGGCGTCGTACAATCCGGTGCTCGACGACGCCGGTAAGCCCGTCAAGGTCGTGAAGATCGCGACCGACATCACCGCGAAGAAGATTCGCGGCATGACCGAAGCCTCCAAGATCGCCGCCATCAGCCGCGCCCAGGCCGTCATCGAATTCAAGCTCGACGGCACCGTCATCACCGCCAACGAGAATTTCTGCAAGGCGCTCGGCTATTCGCTGGCGGAGATCGAGGGCAAGCATCACAGCCTGTTCGTGGCCGAGGCCGAGCGGGGCAGCGCGGGCTATCGAGAGTTCTGGGCCGCGCTCAACCGCGGCGACTATCAGGCCGGCGAGTTCAAGCGCATCGGCAAGGACGGCCGCGAGGTGTGGATCCTGGCTTCCTACAATCCGCAGCTCGACGAAAGCGGCAAGCCGTTCGGCGTCGTCAAGTTCGCCACCGACATCACTGCGGACAAGCTGAAGAATGCCGATCTTGCCGGCCAGATCGCGGCGATCGACAAGGCCCAGGCCGTGATCGAGTTCAACATGGACGGCACGATCATCACCGCCAATGCCAACTTCCTCGGCGCGCTCGGCTATTCGCTGGCCGAGATCAAGGGCCAGCATCACAGCATGTTCGTCGATCCCAGCGAGCGCGACAGCGCCGGCTATCGCGAGTTCTGGGCCGCGCTCAATCGCGGCGAATACCAGGCGGCCGAATACAAGCGCATCGGCAAGGGCGGCAAGGAAGTCTATATCCAGGCCTCGTACAATCCGATCCTCGATCTCAACGGCAGGCCGTTCAAGGTGGTGAAATACGCCACCGACACCACCAAGCAGGTGCTGGTCCGCATGGGCAATGAGCGCGTCCGCGGCATGATGGAATCGGTCGCCGCCGGCTCGGAGGAGCTCAACGCCTCGGTGCGGGAGATCTCCGAGGCGATGACCAAATCCCGCGAAACCGCGATGAGCGCGGTTGAACAGGTCTCCTCCGCCGACGCGCAGGCCCAGCGCCTCACCGAAGCTGCGCAGGCGATGAGCGGCATCGTCGAGATGATCAACAACATCACCGGGCAGATCAACCTGCTCGCGCTCAACGCCACGATCGAGTCGGCCCGCGCCGGCGAGGCCGGCCGCGGCTTCGCGGTGGTCGCCTCCGAGGTCAAGAGCCTCGCCAACCAGGCCAAGCAGGCCACCGACAAGATCGGCGAGGAGATCGGCAGCCTCAACAGCATTTCGGGCGACGTTGTCAGCGCGCTCGGTTCGATCAAGCAGGCGATCAACAATGTCAGCGAGTACGTCACCTCGACCGCCGCTGCGATCGAGGAGCAGAGCACGGTGACGAACGAGATGTCGACCAGCATGCAGCGCGCGGCCGCCGAGGCCGCGGCGATCGCGTCGAGGGCGTAGGCTATCCAGCCTGCATTTGTAGCCCGCATGAGCGCAGCGATATGCGGGACATACGTCCCCGGATGTCGCTTCGCTCATCCGGGCTACGATACCACTATTGCTTCGGCAGCCTGGCCTTCAACGCATAGAGCGCGTCCAGCGCTTCGCGCGGCGACATCTCGTCGGGGTGCAGCGCTTTGACCGCCTCCATCAGCAACTCGGCCTCGCTTGGCGGCGCGGCTTCCGCGGCGGCGCGCGAGGGCACGGCGAACAGCGGCAGGTCGTCCACCAAGGCTCGCGCGGTCTGGCCGCGGTCCTGCGCCTCCAGCTTGGAGAGCACGGATTTGGCGCGTGTGATCACCGCCGGCGGCAGGCCGGCGAGTTTCGCCACCTGGATGCCGTAGGAGCGGTCGGCCGAGCCCGGCAGCACCTCGTGCAGGAATACGACGTTGCCCTGCCATTCCTTCACCCGCACCGTCGCATTGAACATCCGCGGCAGCTTGGCCGAGAGTGCGGTCAGCTCGTGATAATGCGTCGCGAACAACGTACGGCAGCGATTGCTCTCGTGCAGATGCTCGATCGCGGCCCAGGCGATCGAGAGGCCGTCGAAGGTCGCGGTGCCGCGCCCGATCTCGTCCAGAATCACCAGCGCGCGCTCGCCGGCCTGGTTCAGGATCGCGGCGGTCTCGACCATCTCCACCATGAAGGTGGAGCGGCCGCGGGCGAGGTCGTCGGCGGCGCCGACGCGGGAGAACAGGCGGTCGACGATGCCGATCCGCGCGCGCGTGGCCGGCACGAAGCTGCCGATCTGCGCCATCAAGGCAATCAGCGCATTCTGGCGCAGGAAGGTCGACTTACCCGCCATGTTCGGGCCGGTCAGCAGCCAGAGCTGGCCGGACTTCTGCGCTGGCGCAGGCGACAGATCGCAGGCATTGGCGATGAACGGCTCGCCGTTGCGCTTCAGGGCCTGCTCCACCACCGGATGGCGTCCGGCCTCGATCGCAAAGCTGAGCGAGCCATCGACCTCGGGCCGCACATAGTTCTCGTCGACCGCGAGCTTGGCCAGCGCCGTCGCGACGTCCAGCAGCGCAAAACCTTGTGCCGCGGCGCGCAGATCGTCGCTGATCTCGAGCGCTTTCGCACAGAGCCGCTCGAAGATATCGAGCTCGAGCCCGAGCGCGCGGTCGCCGGCATTGGCGATCTTGGCTTCGATCTCGCCGAGCTCGGCGGTGGTGAAGCGCACCTGTCCGGCCAGCGTCTGGCGATGGATGAAGGTGGCGTTCAGCGGCGGCGACATCAGCTTGTCGCCGTGCTGGGCCGTGACCTCGACGAAATAGCCGAGTATGTTGTTGTGCCGGATCTTCAGAGCCTTGACGCCGGTGTCGTCGGCGTAGCGCGCCTGCATCGAGGCCACCACGAGGCGTGAGGCGTCGCGCAGGTTCCGCGCCTCGTCGAGGGCGGGCTCATAGCCCGGGCGAACGAAGCCGCCGTCGCGCTTGATCAGGGGCAGCTGCTCGTCGAGCGCACGGGCAAATTCGGATGCGAGCTCGCGCGACGGCCTTTGCAGCGCCGCCATCACCGCCGTGATCTCCTGCGGCGGCGCATCCAGTTCGGAGAGCCGCGTCAGCACCTGGTCGGCGGCGATGATGCCGTCGCGGATGCCGGCGAGGTCGCGCGGTCCGCCGCGGCCGACCGAGAGCCGAGCCAATGCGCGCGACATGTCGGGCGCGCCGCGCAAAATGCTGCGAATGTCCTCGCGTGCCGCGGAATCGGCAACGAAGGTGCTGACCGCGTCGAGCCGGCGGGCGATCGCCGGGGCATCCGTGAGCGGCGCCGCCAGGCGCTGTGCGAGCAGACGCGAACCCGCCGAGGTGACCGTGCAGTCGATCGCGTCGAGCAGCGAGCCGCGGCGCTCGCCGGCCAGCGTCCGCGTCAGCTCGAGATTTGCGCGGGTGGCCGGATCGATCGCCATGGTCGCGCCGGAAGCCTCGCGCGCGGGCGGCGACAGCGGCGGATGCTTGCCGACCTGGGTGCGGTCGACATAGGTGACGGCGGCGGCCGCGGCGGTGGCCTCCAGGCGGGTGAGCTGGGAGAGCCCGTCCATGGTCGCGACGGCGAAGTAGTCGCACAGCCGCTTCTCGGCGGTCGCGCCGTCGAACACGTCGCGGGTCAGTGGCGTCACCGCCGGCAGCTCGCGCAGGGTCTGTCCGAGCTCGCTGTCGTTGTAGAGCGCGTCGGTGACGATCGCCTCGTTCGGATTGATCCGCGCCAGCGTCGCGGGGAGCTCGCCGCTGGAGCATTCCGTCACCATGAACTCGGCGGTCGAGATGTCGATCCAGGCGAGGCCGAAGCGGTCGCCGCCAGCGGAGGAGCGGGCACGCGCGATCGCCAGCAGGTAATTGTTGGCGCGCGCGTCGAGCAGCGTGTCCTCGGTCAGCGTGCCCGGCGTCACCAGCCGCACCACGCCGCGGCGCACCACGCTCTTGTTGCCGCGCGCCTTGGCCGCAGCGGGATCCTCGGTCTGCTCGCAGACCGCGACGCGGTGGCCGGCCGAGATCAGACGATGCAGATAGTCCTCGGAGCGCTCGACCGGCACGCCGCACATCGGGATATCCGCACCCTGATGCTTGCCGCGCTTGGTCAAGACGATGCCGAGCGTCCTGGAAGCGATCTCGGCGTCCTCGAAGAACAGCTCGTAGAAGTCGCCCATCCGGTAGAACAGCAGGAGGCCCTGATGCGCCGCCTTGATCTCGAGGTACTGTTCCATCATCGGCGTGACGCGCGCGGCGGCTTCGGCCTGCGGCGCGGGCGTGTCCTCGGGGGGCGGGACAGGTATCGGCTGTTGCATCGTCATGGGCGGCGCAACCTACAAAATTTCGGCACCTGCTCCTATCGCTTTGGCCGGAGCGGCGAGGTTTTCCACGTTGTCCGCACGGTGGCATGCGCTTGCGGCGTGCGGCCCCCTCGGAACACGCGCGCATCAGTCAATTGACCTGCCGCGGGCGCCCTCCTAAAACTCCGCCGACATTGAAGAATTTGGCCGGACCGCGGCATTCAGGGAGAACAACGATGCGTGACGTCTTTATCTGCGATGCCGTGCGGACCCCGATCGGCCGTTTCGGCGGGTCGCTCGCCAAGGTGCGCGCCGACGATCTGGCCGCCGCCCCCATCAAGGCGCTGATGGCAAAACACCCCAATCTCGACTGGGCGCAGGTGGATGAAGTGTTCTTCGGCTGCGCCAACCAGGCCGGCGAGGACAACCGCAACGTCGCGCGCATGGCGCTGCTGCTGGCGGGCCTGCCGGATTCGGTTCCCGGCCAGACCCTGAACCGGCTCTGCGCCTCGGGCCTTGATGCAGTCGGCGCCGCGGGCCGCGCCATCCGCGCCGGCGAGATCGAGCTCGCCATCGCAGGCGGCGTCGAGTCGATGACGCGCGCACCCTTCGTGATGGGCAAGGCGCAGGAAGCCTTCTCGCGCTCCGCCGAAATCTTCGACACCACCATCGGCTGGCGCTTCATCAATCCGCTGCTGAAGGCGCAGTACGGCGTCGATGCCATGCCGGAGACCGGCGAAAACGTCGCCGAGGAATTCCAGGTTTCGCGCGCCGATCAGGACGCCTTCGCCATCCGCTCGCAGCAGCGTGCGGGTGCGGCGATCGCGGCAGGCTATTTCGCCGAGGAGATCACGCCGATCACCATTCCCGGCGGCAAGGCTGGCCCCATCACGGTCGACAAGGACGAGCATCCGCGTCCCGAGACCACGCTGGAAGGTCTCGCCAAGCTGAAGCCGATCGTGCGCAATCCCGGCACGGTGACGGCCGGCAACGCCTCCGGCGTCAATGACGGCGCCGCCGCCATGATCCTGGCCTCGGAAGCCGCGGTGAAGAAGCACGGCCTGACGCCGCGGGCCCGCATCCTCGGGCTCGCCTCGGCCGGCGTGCCGCCGCGCATCATGGGCATCGGCCCGGTGCCGGCCACCCGCAAGCTGATGGAGCGGCTCGGCAAGAAGATCAGCGATTTCGACCTGATCGAGCTGAACGAAGCCTTCGCCTCGCAGGGTATCGCCTGCCTGCGCCAGCTCGGCGTCAAGGACGATGCCGATTTCGTCAATCCGCATGGCGGCGCCATCGCGCTCGGCCATCCGCTAGGCATGAGCGGCGCCCGCCTCGCGCTCACCGCGGTGCACGGCATGGAAAAGCGCGGCGGCAAGCTCGCGCTCGCCACCATGTGCGTCGGCGTCGGTCAGGGCGTCGCGGTCGCGATCGAGAAGCTGAACTGACGGGACGCGCAGCGTCCCGTCATCCCGGGCGGTGCACTTGCACCGACCCGGGATCTCGAGATTCCGGGTTCAGCCCTGCGGGATACCCCGGAATGACAGCTTCGAGAAGCCGCGAAACCCGCTTCCCCAAATTAGTTATATCCTATAATGATCGGCGAAGCGTTGACCGGCCAGACCACAATGGCCGGGGAGGAGTTCGCCATGGCATTCATCTATCCCACTGATAGCAACAAGGCGCATCCGCTGCCGCTGTCGCCCGACTACAAGAGCTCGATCAAGCGCGCGCCGAGCAAGCCCTTGATTCCGATGCGCCACACGTTGTCGGAGCTGACCGGTCCGGTCTACGGGCACGAGACCGTGCGCGAGGGCGACAACGATCTCACCACCCAGCACAGCGGCGAGCCGCTCGGCGAGCGCATCATCGTGCACGGCCATGTGCGCGACGAGGACGGCCGTGGCGTGCCGAATTCATTGATCGAGATCTGGCAGGCCAATTCCTGCGGCCGCTACGTGCATGTCCGCGACCAGCATCCGGCGCCGCTGGATCCGAATTTCACCGGCGCGGGCCGCACCGTGAGCGATGCTTCCGGCTATTATCGCTTCGTCACCATCAAGCCCGGCGCCTACCCCTGGGGCAATCACCACAATGCCTGGCGCCCCGCGCACATCCACCTTTCGGTCTTCGGCTATTCCTTCGTCACCCGCCTCGTGACGCAGATGTACTTCCCGAACGATCCCTTGTTCCCGTTCGACCCGATCTTCAACTCGGTGCCGGACGAGAAGGCGCGCGCGCGGATGGTCTCGTCGTTCGATCTCGAGAACACGAAGCCCGAATGGGCGCTGTGCTACCGCTTCGACATCGTGCTGCGCGGCAAGAACGCCACACCCATGGAGAGCCATTAAGTGCAAGAGTCTGTGAAATCCAACGGGATCACCCCCTCGCAGACGGTCGGTCCGTTCTTCAAATACGGCCTGACGCCGAACGGCGAATACGCCTGGAACGACGCGTTCACCAACTCGACCCTGACCCCCGACGTGTCGGGCGCCCGCATCCGCATCGAGGGTCGCGTGTTCGATGGCGACGGCGTTGCCGTGCCGGATTGCATGCTGGAGATCTGGCAGCCGGATGCGCAGGGACGCTTCGCCGACCCGCAGGACAAGCGTGCGCTGCCGAATGCGAGTTTCCGCGGCTTTGCCCGCTGCGGCACCGACAAGGACGGCAACTACGCCTTCGACACCATCAAGCCGGGCGTGGTGCCGGATCCCGACGGCAAGCCGCAGGCGCCGCACATCCTGCTTGCGGTGTTCGGCCGCGGCATGCTGCGGCATCTCTACACCCGCATCTATTTCAGCGACGAGGCCGGCAACGCGGCCGATCCCGTGCTGGCGCTGGTGCCGACTGACCGCCGCGCCACGCTGACCGCGGTGCGCGAGGCCGGCAAGGCGGTTTACCGGCTCGACCTGCGGCTCCAGGGCGACGACGAGACAGTGTTCTTCGAGGTCTGAGCGAATCGAATATGTGCCGACGGCGCCAGGTCGTCGGCACCACGTTTCTTATCCAGCGCAACCGCGGTCGGCGCTGCCTTGCATCGGGCCTGATCGTCTCCATGGTCGCCTGTGCGTCAGTCCCACTGACCCAAATCCGATTGATCGACGCTCAATTCCCGCAGCGTTTCGGAGGCTTTCTTTCGGAGACTTTCCCGCAGGGCAATCCCGTATTTACCATATTGATCTAGGCTCCTCGCGGTTTCAGCGCGCGCCCTGGATTATTTCATGAAGATTCGTCTGTCATTGTCGGCCGCGATCGTCGCTTTCGGGATCGTCCTTGCCATCGGCTTTACTGCGGTTGTTTCCACCAGCCTCTATGCGCTGCGCGAGCTCAAGGTCGGCGGCCCGCTCTATTCCGGCATCAAGCTCGGCAACGACCTGATCGCCGACATCCTGCCGCCGCCGGAATATGTCATCGAGGCCTATCTCGAGGCGACGCTGGCCATGCGCGAGCCGGACCAGCTGGCCGCCCATGGCGAGCGCCTGGTCCAGCTCCGAAAGGACTACGACGAGCGCAAGGCGTTCTGGGTCTCCTCCAGCCTCTCGGCCGACCTCAAGACCGCGCTGGTGTCGAAGTCCGATGCGGAGGTGCAGAAATTCTGGAAGGCGTCCGACCAGCTCATGCCGGCCCTCAAGGCCAGGGACGCAGCTGCGTCCGAGCGCGCTTATGCGCAGCTCAAGGATGCCTATACCGCGCATCGCGCCGTCATCGACAGCATCGTCGAGAACGCCAACAAGCAGAATGCCGCCATGGAGAAGCTGGCCGCGGACCGCGACAGCTCCATCCTCTATATCCTCCTCGGCGTCTCCGCCGCCGTTCTCGCCTTCATCGCTGCGGGCCTGCTCGGTGTTGCCCTCGGGGTGGTCCGTCCGATCGTGCGCATGACGGACACGATGCAGAAGCTCGCGACCGGCGATCTCGCCGCCGACATTCCGTTTGCGCACCGCCAGGACGAGGTCGGCTCGATGGCGGGTGCGCTTCTGGTGTTCAAGCAGGCGGCGGTCGAGAATTCCCGTCTGCGCGAGGAACAGTTGCGGCAGGAGCAGGAGGCGGCGTTTGCCAAGCGCTCCGCCCTGCACCAGATGGCCGAAACCGTCGAGCGCGAGACCGGCCGCTCGGTCGACACCGCGACCGCGGCGACGCAAGGCGTCGAGCGGGCCGCCTCCGGCCTGTCGGAGATCGCGAAATCGCTCTCTGCGCAGTCGCAGGCGGTCGCGGCGGCCTCCACGCAGGCCCTCGGCAGCTCGCAGGCCGTCTCGGCCGCAGCCGAAGAATTGAGCACCTCGATCCGCGAGATCGCAAGCCAGGTCGCACGCACCAGCACCGTCACCAAATCGGCGGTCGCCGGCCGCGAGCAGGCGCGTTCGACCATCCAGGCGCTGGCCGGGTCGGTGAAGAAGATCGCCGAGGTCTCCGATCTCATCGGCGGCATCGCGGGCCAGACCAACCTCCTCGCGCTCAACGCGACGATCGAGGCGGCGCGCGCCGGCGAAGCCGGCCGCGGCTTCGCGGTGGTCGCCGCCGAGGTGAAATCCCTGTCCGACCAGACCGCCAAATCCACCGAGGAGATCGGGCGGCTGATTGCGGAGATCCAGGCCTCGACGCAGGCCGCGGTCGATTCCGTCGAGGCCATGGGGGGCCACATCATCGAGATCGACGGCGTGGCGACCTCGGTCGCCGCCGCGATGGAAGAGCAGGACGCCGCGACGCGGGAGATCACGCGGTCGATTTCCGAATCCGCCTCCGCGGCGAAGGAGGTCTCGGCCAAGATCGGCGATGTCAGCCGCGACGCCGCCTCCGTCAACCAGCGCGCCGCGGACGTCAGGCAGGCGATCGCCGGGATGGCGGCCAATCTCGAACAGCTGCGGTCGGTCGTGGTGCGCACCGTGCGCGACTCGACGGCGGCGGCTTGAGCCCGGCATCAGCTCCGCCGCTGGTGCCCGGCAGTGTGATCGTGCAGTATGGCGCGGGACAGGGGCATCGTGGTTCATGACACCTCCACAATTGCCGGCGGTCGTTGAGCCCGCCCGACTGACGGCCGCGCTGCGCCGGGGCGGCGTGCTGGACGCCGGCGCGGTGCGCGAAGTGAAGGTGCTGCATCAGCGCGACACCGTCGTGTCGCATATCATCCGTCTCGGCCTGCGTTATGTCGGCGAATCCGCCGGCGCCCCGCAGTCGCTGATCCTCAAGATGCCCAATTCCGCCTTCGCCGAGCGCCTCGCCAATGGCGGCCGGCGCGAGGTGGACTACTACATGCAGCTCGCACCGAGAATGCCGCCGGGACTCGTGCCACGATGCTTCGACGGACATTTCGACGAGCAGAGCCTTGCCTGGCATCTTCTGCTCGAAGATCTCACCGACAGCCATGCGACCGCGACCCAATGGCCGCTGCCGCCGTCGCGCGGTCAGGCGGTCGCGATCGTCACGACGCTCGCGCGTTGGCATGCGGCATGGTGGGACCATCCCGATCTTGGTGACACCGTCGGCACGCTGGCGAGCGCCGAGGACAGCGCGCAGCGTATGGAGACCTTTGCCGGCCATTACGATCGTTTCGCCGATCTGCTCGGTGATCGGCTCAGCGAACAACGGCGCATTCTCTACCGCCGTCTCATCGATCAGTCGGAACCGCTATCCCAGCGCTACCATTCGCGCCGTCATCTCAGCATCACCCATGACGACGCTCATATCTGGAATTTCCTGCTGCCGCGCGCGGGCGTTGCCGATACCGTGCGCATCTTCGATTTCGATCTTTGGAGCATCAACGTTCCGACTCACGACCTCGCCTATATGATGGCCATGCATTGGTATCCGGAACGCCGGCAGGCACTCGAACGCCCGCTGCTCAATGTCTACCACGATACGTTGATCGAAAGCGGCATCACCGGCTATACGCGCGGCGCGCTCGATCGCGACTATCGCTGGGCGGTGCTCTGGCAGATCACGAGGCCGGTCTGGCAGTGGAGCATCGACATCCCGCGGGTAATCTGGTGGAACAATCTGGAGCGGGTGTTTGCGGCGGTGGACGATTTGGGCTGCGAGGAGCTGTTGGGGTGATCTCTCGTGCCCCGGACGCAGCGCATCGCTATGCGCTGCGTCCGGGACACGAGATCGCGCGAAGTCGACTCTACTCCATCACCGCGTGCTCCGGCCCGGCCGCCTGCTTGCGCAGCGTGGCCTTGGTCGAGCCGATCAGGAAAGCGAGCGGGATGGTGCAGAGGATGAAGACCATCACCAGCTGGTAGTCGTGCGCGAAGGCAATGATCTGCGCCTGCACGCTGACCATCCTGTCGGCCATGGCGCGGCCGACGTCGGTGGACAGATTGATCATGCCGCTGACGCTGGGCATCTGCAGCGCGTGGTTGAACGGATTGACGTGCTCGGAGAGGATCGCATAGGTCCGCCGCGTGCCCTGCGTCAGCTCGGCGATGACGACGGAAATGCCGACCGAGCTCGCGACGTTGCGCAAGAGGGTCAGCATCGCAGTGCCGTCGGTGCGCAGCTCGTTCGACAGCGTCAGGAACGCCACGGTCGAGAGCGGCACGAAGACGAGGCCGAAGCCGAAGCCCTGGATGACGCTGACGGTGACGATCTCCGGCACCTGGGTCAGGTCGGTCCAGCCGGTCATCTGGAACAGCGAGCCCGCCGTCAGCGTCAGGCCGGAGATGATCAGCGTGCGCGCCTCGAAATAACGCATCATGCGGCCGACCAGCATCATCGCGAAGAAGGTGCCGATGCCGCGGCTCGCCAACAGCAAGCCGGCGGTGATGATGGGATAGCCGATCACGTTCTGCATGTAGGGCGAGGCCAGCGCCATGGTCGAGAACAGCACGAGCCCCATCACGATCATGAACACGCAGCCGGTGACGAAGTTGCGATCCCGAAACAGCGCGAAGCGGATGAACGGGGTCGAAGTCGTGAAGGAGTGCGCGAGGAAGAAATAGAAGGCGACGGCCGAGACGATGAACTCCGCCAGGATCTCGCCCGATTCGAGCCAGCCCAGTTGCTCGCCGCGGTCGAGCGCGAGCTGCAGCGACCCGATCGCGATCGCCAGCGCGGCGAAGCCGAACCAGTCGAATTTGAGGCTGAGGTCCTTCCTGGTCTCGTCCATGAAGAGGATCAGCCCGAGCACGGTGATCGCGCCGAACGGCAGATTGACGAAGAACACCCAGTGCCAGGAATAGGTCTCGGTGAGCCAGGCACCCAGGGACGGCCCCATGATCGGGCCCATCATCACGCCCATGCCCCAGATCGACATCGCCTTGGCGCGCTCCTGGAGCGTGTAATAGTCGAGCATGACCGATTGTGACAACGGCACCAAAGCGGCCCCGAACACGCCTTGCAGCAGGCGGAACAGCACCATCTGGTTGATGTCCTGCGCGAGGCCGCACAGCACCGAGGCCATGGTGAAGCCGGCCGAGCAGATGATGAAGATGCGCTTGCGGCCGAAACGGTTGGCGATCCAGCCCACCGGCGCCGTCATGATCGCCGCGGCAACGATGTAGGAGGTCAGCACCCAGTTGATCTGGTCCTGCGAGGCCGACAGCGTGCCCTGCATGTATGGCAGGGCGACGTTGGCGATGGTGGTGTCCAGCGCCTGCATGACGGTCGCGGTCATCGCGCAGATCGTCACCATGTTCCGGCGCAGGCCGGGGACCATCAGGCTGGCATTGGCGTCGGACATCGGATCAGGCCTTGTCGCAGTCTCTTAGTCTTGGTCGTTGTCGTGGTCTTTGTCCTGGCCCGCGGTCGCCGACAGGCCGAACAGGCTGGCCAGCGAGCGCTTGTGGCCGGTGTCGATGGTGGCATAGACGCTCATGCCGGCTTTCAGCTTCCGCACATATTTGTCGGTTTCGTCGAAATAGATCCGGATCGGCACACGCTGCACCACCTTGACGAAGTTGCCGGTGGCATTCTGTGGCGGCAGGATCGCGAATTGCGCGCCGGTGCCCGGCGAGAGCGAGCCGATCTTGCCCTTGAAGACGTGGTTCGGGAACGCGTCGACCTCGAGCGTCACGGGTTGTCCTTCGGTGACGTAGGTGAGGTCGCTCTCCTTCGGGTTGGCGTCGACCCAGGGATGGGCGACGTCGATGATGGTGAATACCGGCGTGCCGGCGGCGACGTAGCGGCCGAGCTGGATCTGCTCGACCTGCGTCGCCACGCCGCCCATCGAGGCGCGCACCACGGCGTGGTCGAGATTGCGTTCGGCATTGTCGAGCTTGGCCTTGGCCTCCGCATAGGCCGGGAATTTTTCCAGCGGCAGGTCGGGATCGCCGAGTAGCTGGGTCTTCGCCGTCGAGAGCTGCTGCCTGACATATTGCGCGATGGACCCGGACGTGACCAGCGCGTTCGCTGCGTTGTCGAGGTCGAGCTGCGAGCCGTAATTGTTCTTCACCAGCGCCTGCTTGCGCTCGACGTCGCGCTGCTTCAGGTCGACGCCCTGCTGGGCGAGGTTGAGCATGTCGCCGTAGATCTTGATGTTGGCGCGGAGATTGTCATAAGTCGTCTGCGCCTGCGTCAGCTGTGCTCTGGCCTCGTCCACCGCGAGGCGGAACGGCACGGGGTCGATCTCGAACAGCACGTCGCCCTGCTTGACGAGCTGGCCCTCCTTCACGACCACCTTCTGGATCTTGCCGGAGATGTCCGGCGTCACCAGCACCTTCTGCGCGCCGACATAGGCGTCGTCAGTGCCGACATAGCGTCCGCCATTGAGATAGAGGGTGAGGCCGCCGATGGCGACGACGACCGGCAGCACGACCAGCAGCAGGAAACGGCGATAGCGGCGCAGGCCCGCCACCAGGCGGCGGCGCGGATCGGCGCCGGCCTTCTTCGTCGGCTTGCCGCCCTCGCTCTTCTGCTCGGGCTGGAACTTGAGAACCTGATCAGCCATAGCGCTGCTCCTTACGCGCTTGTTCCGCGCCGCTGGCCTGGATCGCGGTCCGCACGTTTTCCTTGATGGTTTCGAGCTGGGTGAGGAGACGGTGGGCCTCCGCCGGATTGATGCCGTCGAGCGCGTTGGCGGTGATCTCGGACCTGAGCCCGGTCATCCGGCCGAGCAGCTGCCGGCCGGCCTTCTTCAGGTAGAGGCGCTTGACGCGGCGGTCCGAGGCGTCGTTGCGCCGTTCGAGCCAGTCGTTGTCGCAGAGCTTGTCGATCATGCGCGTCAGCGTGATCGGCTGCACCTCGAGCAGTTCGGCGAGCTCCGACTGCTTCATGCCCTCGCTGCGTTCCACCTTCGCCAGCACGGCCCATTGCGCGCGGGTGATGCCGAACCGCGAGGCCTCCTTGTCGGCATAGACGCGCAGCAGGCGGTAGAGCTCTGCGAGCGTGAACAGGAAGTTCTGGTCGACAGACCCACGGGTCATGAGCTTGGTCTCCAATAAGCAGGACATATCATAAGCAAGCTTATGATTATTTCATGGCGGATTAGCGGGTGGCTGTCCCGCAGCGCGGGCATGGCTGGCAGCCGTTTGCAGTGTCGTGCTTTGGGTTCCCGGGCCGAAATGCTAAAAGGTCGGCCGCATGACCCTCGCAAACCCGGTATTTCCCGCGCCCGATCACGATCACCGCCGCTGCACCGCGGATGCGCTCGCGCATGCCGAGGCGGTGTGCGAGCAGCGCGCGCAGAAATTCACGCCAATTCGCCGTCAGGTGCTGGGCGCGCTGCTCTCCAGCCATCGCCCGCTCGGCGCCTATGAGGTGATCGACGAGCTCGCCAAGTCGATGGCGCGGCCGGCCCCGATCACGGTCTATCGCGCCCTCGATTTCCTGATGGCCAACGGCCTCGTGCATCGCATCGAGAGCCGCAATGCCTATCTCGCCTGCGCCGCCCATGATCACGATGCGACATCGGCTGTGGCGTTCCTGATCTGCGAGCGCTGTGG
This sequence comes from Bradyrhizobium sp. I71, assembly GCF_022354745.1. Classification (NCBI taxonomy): domain Bacteria; kingdom Pseudomonadati; phylum Pseudomonadota; class Alphaproteobacteria; order Hyphomicrobiales; family Nitrobacteraceae; genus Bradyrhizobium; species Bradyrhizobium sp. I71. Next base: position 3,160,714 of record NZ_CP059398.1, on the reverse strand, counting down.
CCTCGTCGGCGAGATCCCGTCGGCGTCCTTTGCCGGGGATCTCAACGCGGCCGCGCGCGCCTCGGGCTTCGCTCCCAAATTGTCCGTGGTGGAGATCACGGGCGTCTGCACCCATTGTCAGAAGACTGCATAGACCAACAACGGCGCAAAGCCGGTATTCGGGAAGAAATGTCCTCAGCTCAAATCGTGCCCTCCGCCGCACGCCCCCTCAGTGCCGGCGCCATTGCCCTGATGCTCATGCTGTGCCTGACTTGGGGGTTCAACCAGATCGCGGTGAAGCTGGTGCTGCCGGACATTCCGCCGATGCTCCAGGCCACCATCCGCTCGATGGGCGCGCTGCCGGTGCTGTTCATCATCGGCACCCTGCGTGGCGTCAATTTCTTCGAACGCGACGGCACCTGGAAGCCCGGCCTGATCGCCGGGCTGATGTTCGGCATCGAGTTCATACTGATCTTCCAGGGGCTGCGCTTCACGTCTGCTTCGCGTGCGGTGGTGTTCCTCTACACGGCGCCGTTCTTCGTCGCGCTCGGCTCCTACCAAGTGCTTGGCGAGCGTCTTGGCGGCTCGCAATGGCTGGGATTGGCCATCAGCTTTGCCGGCGTCGCCCTCGCGATCGGCGTGCCGCAGCCCAATGTCGATTCGCATGTTCTGCTCGGCGATCTCATGATCGTCGGTGGCGCCGCGCTGTGGGCCGCGACGACGCTGGTCGCCAAGGGCACGCGGCTGCGCTTCGCCGCGCCCGAGAAGGCGCTGGGCTATCAGGTCGCCACCTCGATCCCGATCCTGGGGATGGCGGCCTGGCTGTTTGGCGAATCGATCACGCACATGCCGGCGCCGCTATCGCTCGGCTTGATGGCGTTCCAGGCGATCTGGGTGGTGGGAACCACGTTCACGCTTTGGTTTGCGCTGGTGAAGGCCTATTCGGCCAGCAAATTGTCGGCTTTTACCTTCATCACCCCTTTGTTTGGCGTGGTCGGTAGCTATTTCATCATGCACGACACCTTGAGCCTGACGTTCGGGGCCGCCGCGGTCCTTGTAATTGCTGGGCTTTTTCTGGTTAACCGTCCGAGCCAAGCGGCTGCGGCGCCGCGTGATGCATTGCTGAACGTCACCAAAACCTGATATTTGGACCCCATGAACAAGCTCGAAAATCCCCTCGATTCCGACGTCGCGGGCCCGGCGCCCCGGCACCGGACCACCCAGGTCAAGGTCGGCAACGTCGCCGTTGGCGGCGGTGCGCCGATCGTCGTGCAGTCGATGACCAACACCGACACCGCCGACATCGACGGTACCATCGCCCAGGTCGCAGCGCTCGCGCGCGCCGGCTCCGAAATGGTCCGCATCACCGTGGACCGTGAGGAGGCCGCTGCCGCCGTTCCGCACATCCGCGACGGCCTCGCCAAGCGCGGCATCACGACGCCCCTGATCGGCGACTTCCATTATATCGGCCACAAGCTACTCGCGGCCTATCCGGCCTGCGCCGAGGCGCTGGCGAAATACCGCATCAATCCCGGCAATGTCGGCTTCAAGGATAAGCGCGACACCCAGTTCGCCGACATCATCGAGATCGCAAACAAGAACAACAAGCCGGTCCGCATCGGTGCCAATTGGGGCTCGCTCGACCAGGAGCTTTTGACCAAGCTGATGGACGAGAATGCCGCGTCGGCCAACCCGCGCGACGTGCGCGCGGTGACGCGCGAGGCCATGGTGCAGTCCGCACTGCTCTCGGCCGCGCGCGCCGAAGAACTCGGCATGCCCAAGGACCGCATCATCCTCTCCGCAAAGGTCTCGGCGGTGCAGGATCTCATCGCGGTCTACCAGGATCTCGCCTCGCGCTCCGACTACGCCATCCATCTCGGCCTGACCGAGGCCGGCATGGGCTCGAAGGGCATCGTGGCGTCCTCGGCCGCGCTCGGCATCCTGCTGCAGCAGGGCATCGGCGACACCATCCGCATCTCGCTGACGCCGGAGCCCGGCGGCGACCGTACCCGCGAGGTGCAGGTCGGCCAGGAGCTCTTGCAGACCATGGGCTTCCGCACCTTCGTGCCGCTGGTTGCGGCCTGCCCCGGCTGCGGCCGCACCACCTCGACCACATTCCAGGAACTGGCGCGCTCGATCCAGGATTTCATCCGCGACGAGATGCCGACCTGGAAGACGAAGTACCCTGGTGTCGAGGAGCTCAACGTCGCGGTGATGGGCTGCATCGTCAACGGCCCCGGCGAGTCCAAGCATGCCAATATCGGCATCTCCTTGCCGGGCACCGGCGAAGCCCCGGCCGCGCCTGTCTTCGTCGACGGCAAGAAGTTCCGCACGCTGCGCGGGCCGACCATCTCTGCCGACTTCAAGGCGCTGGTGATCGACTACATCGACCAGCGCTACGGGCAGGGCACCAAGGTGCCGGCGCCCGCGGCGGAGTGATTTCGCTCCGCTAGCGCCCCATGCTCCGCTGTCGTTCCGCCTTCGCTGGAACGACGGTTGTGTTTGCAGTGCAGATTGCACATCCATCACTGCACGCTACCATGCTCCCAATCAACAACGATCGGGAGACACGCCATGAGCTCACTCGCCGGCAAGCAGGGTCCGCGCTATCGCCACACGGCTGAAGACGGCGCACCATACGAGACGCTTCAGGTCGAAAAGCTCACCCCCATCATCGGCGCGGAAATCTCGGGCGTCGATATCGGCGCGCTCGTCGAGGGAGATGGCCGCTCCAACCGGCAGATGGACGAAATTCACCGCGCGCTTGCCGAAAACCTCGTCATCTTCTTCCGCGACCAGCACATCACGCCTCAGCAGCATCTCGCCTTCGGACGCAAGTTCGGCGAGCTGCATTTTCATCCCGCCGCGCCGCACGAGGATGAAGACCCCGCCTTGATGAAAATCTACGCCGACAAGAATTCGCCGCGCGCCAATGGCGAGGGTTGGCATTCCGACGTGTCCTGCGATCTCGAGCCGCCGATGGGCTCGATCCTTTACATCAGGCAATGCCCGCCACGCGGCGGCGACACGCTGTTCGCCAACATGTACGCGGCCTACGACGCGCTGTCGGACCGCATGAAGGCCTATCTCGACGGGCTCACCGCGCTGCACGATGGCGAGCCCATCTATCGCGGGCTCTACGCCAATTACGGTGTCGCCGATCGTCCGTCCTATCCGCATGCCGAGCATCCTGTGGTGCGCACGCATCCGGTCACGGGCAGGAAGGCGCTCTACGTCAACCGCGGCTTCACCCGCCACATCAACGGCATCCCGCGCGACGAGAGCGATGCGATGCTGGCTTATCTCTACCAGCACGCCGAGAACCCGCTGTTCCAGTGCCGCTTCCGCTGGACCGAGAACGCCATCGCCTTCTGGGACAACCGCTGCACCCAGCACCGCGCGATGTGGGACTACTGGCCGCACACGCGCTCGGGCACGCGCGTGACGGTGAAGGGAGAGCGGCCGGTTTGATCCGCTGCGTCCGGGACACGAGATCATCCTCGCGTTGACGTTCTCCCGCTCTCGCGCCAATCTTCCCGAAAACAAATCAGGGGGATTTCCATGCTCCGCGCAGAGGACAATAAATTCCTGACCGAGTCCGGCCCAGGGGCCGGCATGGGTGAATTGTTGCTCCGCTTCTGGATGCCTGTCCTGCTCTCGAAAGATCTCCCCGAGCAGGGCAAGCCGCCGCAAGCTGCGCATCAGGACCGCTATGCGCGCGCTCCGGTGCCTGCATGAAGGACCTGCCGGCCGTGATGTTGGAACGGTTCGGCGACGTTGCTGGCTTCGCCGGCCGTCCCGGGATCGCAGCAGTGGAGTAGCACTTGGGTCGGCCGCGGAGCTTCATCGTCGGGCTGGTCGCGTCGATCTTGCTGTCGCCGCTGGCGACTGTTGCGAGCAGCGAGGCCGTCGCCGCGCGAAGGGTTGCAAGCCCCAAGGCCAAGCCGAAGTTGTCGGCAAAGTGCGAGATGCCGAGGTTTCGGATCGTCGTGGACGTCGGGCACACCCCGGACTCCTACGGCGCGCTGAGCGCGCGCAATGATCCTGAGTTCGGCTTCAACTTCCGCCTCGCCAGGCTGATCACGGCGAAGCTCAGGTCCGAAGGCTTTGCCGAAACCCGCCTGCTCGTCACGGACGGCAAGGCGCGGCCGAGCCTGTTCAAGCGCGTCGGCGCTGCCAACGAAGGCCGGACCGATCTATTCCTGTCGGTCCATCACGATTCGGTGCCGGACAAGCTGCTCGAGACCTGGGAGTTCGACGGCGCAAAGAGCTATTTCAGCGACCGTTTTTCGGGGCACTCGCTGTTCGTGTCGCGGCAGAATCCGTACTTCGCCACCAGCCTGATGCTGGCCCGGATGATCGGCAGGCAGTTGAAGGAGCAGGGGCTGCGCTATGCCAGCCAGTACACCCTGCCGGTGATGGGCCGCTACCGGCGCCAGCTGCTCGACAAGGACGTCGGCGTCTATCGCTATGACGGGCTCATCGTGCTGTCGCGGACGAGGAGCGCCGCCGTGCTGATCGAGGCCGGCTCGATCATCAATCGCGACGAGGAAATGGAGATGAACTCGGCGGAGCGGCACGAAGCGGTCGCTGGAGCCGTGGCAGTTGCGATGAGGGAGTTTTGCGAGAGGCGGTAGCGAGTTCGGCTATTTCGCGTTGGCCATTGCGGGCGCAGCCAAGCAATCCAGGCTCTTCGCGGAAGGACTCTCGATTGCATCGCTGCGCTCGTAATGACGAAAAGCTACAGCGGCATTCTCCGATACTCCCGGTTCGCCAGACTTGCCTCCTCCAGATCCAAATCACGTTCGATTCGCCGCCGCGTTTCGTCGGTGATCTGGCCCTCGCGCAGGAGGTTGTGGATGAATTTTCTTTCGGCGGCGATCAGCTCGCGGGTCAGCGCGGTACCGGCGGCGGAGACGTCGTGGTGGTTGGGATCGAGCGAGTCCGGGAGCTGGTTGACGCGGATATCGTGTCGTGCGCGCATCAGCCGCATTACTTCTTCGGATACTTCCTTCTGCGCGGTGAGTACGTCGAGCGATTTCAGCGCGGCATCGAGCGCCTGGCGCCGGGCGGCGATCTCGGCCTCGTGCTCGGCGGCATGCTCGTGGCGGCCGGCCTCGGCGACGCCGAGCCAGCGCACGACCGGCGGCAGCGTCAGGCCGACGCCGATCAACGTGACGAAGATGACACCGAAGGCGACGAACAGGATCAGGTCGCGATACGGAAAGGCCTCGCCATCAGGCAGCGTGAACGGCAGCGCCAGCGCGGCCGCCAGCGACACGGCGCCACGCACGCCGGTGAAGGCGAGCACGAACGGCCATTGCCACGGCGGCGACGGGTCGCGCTTGCGCAGCGACTTGCTGAGCATCCGCGGCAGGTAGGTCGCGGGGTAGAGCCAGGCGAAGCGCGCGATCACGACGATGACCAGGACCACTGCCGTCGCGATGAGAATGTCGTCGAGCGGGAAGGACTTCGACTTCTCGTAGAGCGCGCGCATCTGGAAGCCGGTGAGCAGGAACAGCATGCCCTCGATCAGATAGATCACCAGATCCCAGAAGAAGATGCCTTGCAGGCGCGTTGCCGACGAGATCAGCAGCGGCCCGTTCCAGCTCACGTAGAGGCCGCAGGCGACGGTCGCGATCACGCCGGAGCCGCCGACATGCTCGGGCAGCCAGTAGGAGACGTAGGGTGTGATCAGCGACAATGTCAGCTCGACCTGCGGGTCCCCCGACCATTTGCGGAAGCGTAAGGAGAGCCAGCCGACGCCGATGCCGAAGGCGATCTCGCTGGCGACGATCAGGAGGAACTCGCCGGCCGCGAGCGGCAGCGAGAAATGTCCGACCATGATCGCGGCGAGCGCAAAGCGGTAGAGGATCAGCGCAGTGGCGTCATTGGCCAGCCCTTCACCCTCGAGGATGACCAGGAGCCGGCGCGGCATGTTGAGCCGGCGCGCGATCGCGAGCGGCGCCACCACGTCGGGCGGCGCAACGATGGCTCCCAGCAGGAAGGCGACGGTCCAGGGCAGGCCGATCATGTAGTGCGTGGCAGCCGCCACCATCGCCGCGGTGAAGATCACCGCGCCGACCGCGAGCAGCACGATCGGGCGTAAATTGTTCCTGAACTCGCGCCAGCTCATGGCGACGCTCGCCGAGTAGATCAGCGGCGGCAGGACCATCAAGAGAACCAGTTCCGGCGGCAGCTCGACCGGCGGCATGCCCGGCACGAAGGCCAGGCCGACGCCGGCCAGCATCAGCAGAATGGCCGGGGCGACGTTGAAGCGGCGCGCGGCCAGCGCCACGCCCGCCAGCACGGCAAGCAGGATGAGAAAAGTCTGAAATTTCGCTTCCATGATGGCCTGTCTTGACCCGGAAGCGCGCGCGAGGTCAATGCGGCAATGCTCACGTCAGCTGGCCGGCGACCATCCGTCCAATCTGCGCAAATAAAGTCGCGATCTGCGCCGCATTCGGCGCGCCGCCCTGGGTATAGGCCGCGATCAGGATCGGCGCGTCCGGCTTCGGCCAGACGACCGCGATATCGCCCGACGCATCCTTGCCGTTATTGCCCGTCTTGTCGCCGATCTTCCAGCTCGCCGGCAGGCCACCACGCAGCCGGTTTGCACCGGTCTTGCAATTCACCATCCAGTCGGTGAGCTGGAGGCGCGATTGCGCCGACAAGGCCTCGCCCAGCACCAGCCGCCGCAGATTGCCCGCCATCGCCGCGGGTGTCGTGGTGTCGCGGGGATCGCCGGGCCGTGAGCGGTTGAGCTCTGGCTCGTTGTGGTCGAGCCGCGAGGTGGTATCTCCGAGCGATCGCCAGAATGCAGTCAGCGCGGCGGGCCCGCCGATCCGCGCCAGCAGCAGATTGGCGCAGGTGTTGTCGCTGAGCTCGACGATCGCCTTGCACATCTCGCCGACCGACATCTTGCCGGCCGCGAGATTTTGCCTGGCGACCGGGGCGTAATCAAGCAGGTCGGCCTTGCCGTAAGGGATCATGGCCGCAAGCTGCTCCTCGCCGCGATCGACCCGCGCCAGCACGCAGGCCGCAAGCGAGGCCTTGAATGTCGAGCACATGACGAAGCGCTCGTCGGCGCGCCAGGCGAGTTTCTTGCCGGTCGCAAGATTCTCCGCATAGAGCCCGATGCGCCCGCCACTGCCGCGCTCATAGGCTTCGAGTTCGGCCGGCGCCTCCGCGGCGAGCGCGGGAGAAGCGGCGATCCAGCACAGGGAGGCGAGCAGGGAGCGGCGATCGATAAGCATGAAAGACCTTTGGCGTGGGTCAGACGGGTAGGGATGTAGCGGACGCTTTATCCGCACAGTCATTGCGAGCGGAGCGAAGCAATCCAGTCGGCCTCCCCGGCGAGATTCTGGATTGCTTCGCTTCGCTCGCAATGACGAATGGAGAACGAGTGCGACAGATTTCGGGCAGCGGAAGATCGGGAGGGCTCACTCCCTCAGGTCGTACCTGTACGATTTCGACACGATCTGCCAGCCGTCGGCGAGCTTCATCGCCACCAGATAGTCGGTGAAATAGCGCGGTGGCAGCTGGCAGCGCACCTTGATGAAGGCGGTCTTGTCGTCGGACCGGTCGATGGTGACGACGAAATCCTCGCGCGGCTTGCCCTCGGCTCTGGCCGAGGCGCGCTTGCGGACGCGATCGAGCCAGTCGGGTACGGTCAGAACCTGGAGTTCGCCCTTCTCGACCCAGCGCAGATCGGCGGAGGGATGGAAGATGGCGCCGAGCTTTTCGGCGTCGCCCTCATAGAGCCCGTCAAAATAGGATTGCACGACGGCTTCGACGCTCGACCGGTCCTGGTTCATTGGTCATTCCTCTGCATGATGGCGCGGGGCGAACTTAGTCGTATAAGTCAAAATGCGCTATGGGTCTGTGAGCCGTTTGCGCGAAGGCAATCGTCATGACCGGATCAGACAATTCGAACGCTCGTATCCTCGCCGGCGAATGCTATTGCCGCGCTGTGCGCTTTGAAGTGGCGGATGCGTTCTCCTATGCGATGAACTGCCACTGCTCGAACTGCCGTCGCACCACCGGAGCCGCCTTCAAGCCGTTCGCGGGCATCGCGCAAGACAAGCTCCGCATCGTCCGGGGAGAGGACCAGCGGATGATTTTCGGCGACGATACTACCCATGATGCGCATTGTGCCCGCTGCGGCTCGCTGCTCTATTCCAGGGTGCGTGAAGGACAATGGGTTCATGTCGCCATGGGCACTCTGGTCGACGCCCCCTCGATCCGGCCAAGCGCCCATATTTTCGTCGGCTCGAAGGCACCGTGGCACGAGATTACGGACAATCTGCCGCAATATCGGGGGCACATCGGGGTTGTCTGAGGGAGCCCCGGACCGCGCCTCCGTCGACGAACCGCGACCGCGAAGCGCGACGAGCGTCCCGCACGGCAGCGTCGTCAGTCCGGCGGGGCGGCGGGCGGCTATGGTGCCGCTGCCGGCATTGCTGCTGCTGGCGCCGGCCGCGCGACGAGTGGCGGGCAGGTCTACTGCAACAACACCGGTTGTCGTCCGGTCCATCGCGGTTGCCGTCTCGAATATCGCGGCGGCGGCGGCCCCGGCAACGACCCCAACGCCGAGGTGTGTTACTGACCGCTACTTTCTGGATCGTCCCGGCGAGGGCCGGGACGATGGATTATTTCGAGATCGCGCTCGCCGCGATGTTCACCGTCAGCGCCAGCAACGCCGTGTTGTAGATAAAGGACACGATGCCGTGCGCCGTCGCGGTGCGGCGAATGGTCTTGTCGGTGATGCCGACGTCGGAGACCTGCGCAGTCATGCCGATCACGAAGGAGAAATAGACGAAATCCCAATAGTCGGCATGGTCTTCCTTGTCGCCGCTCGGAAACTGAAGGCCACCTGCCGTACCGTCGCGATAATAATCATGCGCGTAGTGCAGCGCGAAGGTCGTGTGCACCGCAGCCCATGACAGCACGATGGTGATGATCGCGATCGTCAGATCCAGGCCGCCGCGCTGCGGCGTGCCCAGCTCGGAGACGATTGCCGCGATGCTGGCGAAGGCACCGGTGGCGGTGACGAGCAGGATCACGAACCGGCCGTCGTCCTGCATCGCAGCGGCGCGACGGATGTGCTGGTGGTCGTTGCAGAGCATCATCGCATAGACCAGCACGAGATAGACCGCGATCAGCGCGTCCCATCCGAACAGGAGCCGCGTCACCAGCCGGGGCGTGCCCGGCACAAGCAGGCAGACGAGGATGCCGACAACGAGCGCAATGAACGTCCGCGGCCGTGCATAGAGCAGCCGCATCGGCCGCGACATCTGGCGGAAGCGGACAAGAGCGGGATCCTCTTTGCCGCGGGCCGCCATCGGCGCGCGTCAGTTCTTCCGCTCGGCGACGAATCGCGCGGCGGCCTGCAGCACGACGGCGCGGTCGCCGAAGATCGACACTGCGTTGTCCGCGCGCGCGAGCAAGTCGCGTACGCGCTGCTTGGCGCCTTCGATGCCGAGCTGGGTGACGAAGGTGGTCTTGCCGAGCGCTGCGTCCTGGCCGGAAGGCTTGCCGAGCGCGGCCGCATCGCCTTCGACATCGAGCAGATCGTCGGCGATCTGGAAGGCTTCGCCGAGCGCGCGCCCGTAATCGTCGAGCGCCTGATATTCCTTTTGCGAGGCCTGGCCGAGGATCGCGCCGGCGATGCAGCCGTAGCGCAGCAGCGCGCCGGTCTTCATCTGCTGAATGCGGGCGACATCGATCGGCTCGTTGCCGCCGAAGCGGCCTTCGCCGGCGAGGTCGAGGATCTGGCCGCCGACCATGCCGCCGATGCCGGCGCAGCGCGCCAAAGCGCGCGTCAGCAGCAGCCGCACATTGGCGTCGCGATGGATCTCGTCGCGGGTGATGATGTCGAAGGCGAGCGTCAGCAGGCCGTCGCCGGCGAGGATCGCGGTCGCGTCATCGGTCTTCTTGTGCAGGGTGGGGCGGCCGCGGCGCAGGTCCGAATTGTCCATCGCCGGCAGGTCGTCATGGATGAGCGAATAGCAGTGGATGCATTCGAGCGCCGCGCCGGCGAGCAGGGCCGCCTCGCGCGGCACGCCAAACACGGCGGCGCTTTCGACCACCAGGAACGGCCGCAGACGCTTGCCGCCATTCAGGCTCGAATAGCGCATTGCGTCCATCAGTCGCTTGGGCCGGGCGATCTCGTCGTGCAGGATGTCGTCCGACAATAGCCGCCCGAGCAGGGCCTCGGTGTCATCAGCGGTCTTGTCCAGACGTTTGGCGAAATCGGACGGGGACGTGCCGGTCATCAAGAAGGGCTCCAGAACTAAAATTCGGCCGGACAATCCTTTATGCGCCCGCGCCAGTCAATCGTTTGGAAGGGCTAAAAAGTGCTGGAAAAGGCCCGAATTATCACAGACTTAATGGCTCAGCCGTGGGCCTCGTTTCATTTTGCGCCGGAAAGGTCGACTTGCGCATCGTCAAAATCCTTCTCCTGGTGCTCGTGGTCGCGGCTCTCGCGCCCTATGTGATCGCGCCGTTCTACCGCACCGGCCATCCGGTTTCGACGCTGATGGCCTGGCGTTCGCTCCGGGGCGCGCCGATGCAGCGGACGTGGATCGATCTGGCTGACATGTCGCCCTATCTGCCGCGCGCCGTGGTGGCGGCCGAGGATGCCCATTTCTGCAAGCATCACGGCATCGATTGGGGCGCGTTGCGCGAGGCGATCGACGATGCGCAGGAGGATGGCACGCCGTTCCGGGGCGCCTCCACGATCACCCAGCAGGTGGCGAAAAACCTGTTCCTCTGGCAGGGACGGGATTTCGTTCGCAAGGCGCTGGAATTCCCGCTGGCGCTTTGGATCGATCTCGTCCTGCCCAAGCCGCGGATCCTGGAGATTTACCTCAACATCGCCGAGTTCGGTCCGCAGGGCCAGTTTGGCGTCGAGGCGGGCAGCGCCTATGCCTTTGGCAAATCGGCCGCCAGCCTCTCCCCGCGGGAGGCAGCCCTTCTGGCCTCGATCCTGCCGAATCCGGTCAAACGCAGCGCCAGGACCCCCGGGCCGGGCGTCCGGCGGCTGGCGGCAACCTATATGGCGCGGGGGCAGGCGAGCTCGCTTGCGACCTGCTGGCCCGAAAATCGCTGATTCTTGGCCCATTCCGGGCGCATTTTCCGGCCCAAGAGCCTAGCTTTACGGCCAGCCTTCCTCTATAAGCGCGGCCTTGATCGGCATTCAGCTCGCCTCGTATTGCGGGTGCTGAGCCGTCCCTCCGCGGACGATGCCCTGATGACACCAATCCCTAGAGGATATTGAAATGGCCGTTCCGAGAAGAAAAACCTCGCCGTCGCGCCGTGGCATGCGCCGCTCGGCTGACGCCATCAAGAAGCCGACCTATGTGGAAGACAAGGACTCCGGCGAACTCCGTCGTCCGCACCATCTCGACCTCAAGACCGGCATGTACAAGGGCCGTCAGGTCCTGAAGAAGAAAGAGTCCTGAAGGCAGGACCTTTCCTCAGGCGGGATGATTGAACCCGCGTGATTTCGGCCACCCCATGAGCTAGACGGTGACGGCGGCGGAGCAAATGCTTCGCCGCTGCATTGTTCTGTCCGGATATCTTGATCGAGAAGGCATCTCGCCGATGGTCGGTTTCCCGCTGCTTCTGATTCCGCTCGCGGTCTACAACATCATCGCCTTCCTGATGCCCAGCGTGTCCTTCTCGGACGTGCTGTTCAATGTGCCGATGATCACGGGCGAGAGCTGGCCGGTCACGCTCGCCGATCTGCTGCTCGCGCTCGGCGTGGTTCTGCTGCTGCTCGAGGTGGTCAAGGGCGCGCGGCCGGGCTCGAAATTCCTGATGGATCATTTGCTGTCGCTGATCGTCTTCGGGGCGGCCGCAGCCGAATTCGTGATGTGGCCCAAATTCGGCAACTCCACCTTTTTCCTGCTGGTGCTGCTGGCGATGGCCGACTTCCTTGCCGGCATTGCCCAGCGCACGCGTCACCGCGTCACCTATGTCGCCGAGACGACGGTGCCGGCGCCACGCAAGGCCAAGCGCAGGGGTGAAGCGCCGGCGGATGACGCGGAGGCCGCCTCCAGGTTCGAGCCGGTGATTGCGCCACAGCCGGCGCCGGTGGCGCCGCCCGCACCCTCGGCGCAATCCGTCGCCGAATCCGTGCTGATGGATCATCCTGCGCCAAAGCCGGTGCAGGGCTCACCCTCGCCGGAAATTTCCTCGCCCCATCTTCAGCCGGGCAACGGCTCGCCGTCGTCCCCTGACGCGCCGCCACGCTGACCGAGCGCGTCGACCTCTTCCGCAGACGGGGAGAGGCGCAGCGCAGGTGAGGCGACAATTGTCCTTAGGCTGGGTTACGCCACCTGCCGCGTCCGTGCGCTGACGCTTCCCAATGGCCGCTTGCTGCCATAGGCCGTCCTCGCGTCTTCGGAAGAGGCCCGGCGGAGCCGGCTGGTCTGGGACAGATGTTCGGCGTTGGCGATGAGCTGGGTGACGAAGCTCGGATCGGGGCGGGGCAGCGGTGCCTTGTGGACCCACTGCAACGTCGGCATCAGCGGCACCAGGGCTGTGCCTGCGCCGTTCTCAGCCGCGTCCGATCGATCGGTACTCAACATCGCAATCACCGTTGATCCGGCGAGATTGTCGCGTTTCGGGACGCAGGCGCCGGTGCGAGTCCTGTACTCGCAAGGCCTATGCCGCCCGGGCCGGTTTGGTTCCCCACGTCCGGGAAACGTGGTTTCCAAATTGTTTATCAACTTTGCCTAGGGTCGGGGGCGAATCTGGCTCTATCCTGTGCCGGATCAGGACTTCTCCACTGTCCCAGAACGAGGCGATTTTGACTCCCGCATTGCCGCAAGCCTCCGACATCCTCGCCGCGCTCGGCCAGGCCGTGTTCGCCTGGGACATCGCCAGCGATGCCATCGTCTGGGGTGAGCAGGTCGCCAGCATTTTTCCCGGCATCCCGGCCGAGCAGCTCGCGACCGGCGCCGAATTCGCCAAGCTGATCGAGCCCGCGCAAACGCTGCGGACCGCAGCCCTGGCGCAGACCTCCGCCGTGCACGGCGCCGGCGGTACGCCTTACCGGGTCGAGTACGGCGTGCGCATGAGCGCCTCCGATCCGGTGATCTGGGTCGAGGAGACCGGCCGCTGGTTCGCGGGCCCCGATGGTCGCCCCACACGTGCGATCGGCTCCGTCCGCATCAACAATGAGCGCCACGCCCGCGACGAGGAACTGGCCAAGCTGGCCCGGCTCGATCCCCTGACCGGCGAGCTCAACCGCTCCCATCTGCTGGCGGCACTGGCCGAGGCAATCGAGGAGACGACCCGCTTTCGCTCGACCGCGGCCTTCATGCTGGTCGGCATCGATCATCTCGCCCGCGTCAACGACGCCTTCGGCTTCGACGTCGCCGACGCCGTGATCCTGGATGTCGCCAGGCGCATTCGCTCGCGCCTGCGCGGCGGCGACGTGCTCGGGCGCTTCTCCGGCAACAAGTTCGGCCTGATCCTGAAGAACTGTACCGTGGACGACATGAACGTCGCCGCCGAGCGTTTCCTCACCGGCATCCGCGACGAGGTGGTGCCGACGAAATCCGGCCCGGTCTCGGTCACCGCCTCGATCGGCGCGGTCAGCCTGCCGCGCTACGCCCGCAATACCGATGAAGCGGTCAACCGCGCCCATGAAACGCTGGATGCCGCCAAGCGCCGCCGCGCCGGCTCGTTCGCCGCGTGGCGCCCGGATGCCGCGCGCGACGCGCAGCGCCGGGTCAACATCCGCGTCACCGACGAGATCGTCACCGCGCTGAACGAACGCCGTATCAAGCTTGCCTATGAGCCGGTGGTCTCCGCCAGCTCGCGCGAACGCGCCTTCCACGAGTGCCTGGTGCGGATGGACCAGGGCGATGGCCAGGTGCTGCTCGCGCCCGATATCGTGCCGGTCGCCGAGCGGCTCGGCCTGATCCGCCTGGTGGACCACCGCGTGCTCGAGCTCGTGGTCGCCGAGCTCGCCGCTGCGCCCAACATCTGCCTCAGCCTCAACATCTCGCCTGATACGACGATGGATCCGGACTGGTGGGCCGGGATCGAGTCGCTGATGCTGGCGCATCCCGGTGTTGCCGAGCGCCTGATCGTCGAGATCACGGAGACGGTCGCGATCCAGGACATCGACGACGTCCGCGGCTTCGTCACGCGGCTGAAGAATTTCGGCAGCCGCATCGCCATCGACGATTTCGGCGCCGGCTACACCTCGTTCCGAAACCTGCGCAAGCTCGGCGTCGACATCGTGAAGATCGACGGCGCCTTCGTGCAGAACGTCACCCGCTCGGCCGACGACCGCGCCTTCGTGCAGACCCTGATCGACCTCGCCCGCCGCCTCGACATCAAGACGGTCGCCGAATGGGTGCAGGACGAGGAAGCCGCAGGTATGCTGCGTGAGTGGGGCTGCGACTACATCCAGGGCCGCCTGATCGGGCTCGCCTCAGCCGAGCGTCCCTGGGGTACGTCCCCGGACAGCGCACTGCCTGCTGCGAGCTGAGCCGCCGTAGGGTGGGCAAAGGCGCACTTGCGCCGTGCCCACCATCTCTTGAAGCGTCGACGACAGACGTGGGCACGCTTCCGCCTTCGCTCTTCGAGCTACGGCGGACAAGTCGCTTTGGTTTGCCCACCCTAGGAAGCCAAGGCTTCCTCACGCCCCCTCATCCAGCGCCACCAGCTCGCGCTTCTTGCGCAGAGACGGCAGCAGCGGCGCGATCAGCAGCACGAGCGCCAGCGTCAGGCACACTCCCGAGATCGGCCGCTGCACGAAGGTCCAGAGATCGCCCTGCGACAGGATCAGCGACTTGCGCAAGTTGTTCTCCATCATCGGCCCCAGCACGAAGGCGAGCACCAGCGGCGCCGGCTCATAGCCGAGTTTGCGCATGAAATAGCCGATGATCCCGAACGCGATCATCACATGGACGTCGAACACGTTGTTGCTCGAGCAATAGACGCCGAGGATCGTGAACAGGATGATCAGGGGAAACAGGATGTTGTAGGGCAGCTTGAGCAGCTGCACCCACATGCCGATCATCGGCAGGTTCAGGATCAGCAGCATGACGTTGCCGATATACATGCTGGCGACGATGCCCCAGAACAGGCCGGGGTTTTGCGTGATCAGCAGTGGCCCCGGCTGCAGGCCGTGAATGACGAAGGCCCCGAGCAGCAGCGCCATCACGACATTCGGCGGGATGCCGAGCGTCATCAGCGGAATGAATGCCCCGCCCGCCGCGGCATTGTTCGCCGATTCCGGTCCCGCGACGCCTTCGATCGCGCCATGCCCGAAACGCTCGGGCGTCTTCGACAGCCGCTTCTCCAGCGCGTAGGAGGCGAAGGACGCCACCACCGCGCCGCCGCCCGGCAGGATGCCGAGGAAGAAGCCGAGGATCGTGCCGCGGCCGACCGGACCTGCGCTCGCCTTCCAGTCCTCTTTGCTGGGCAGGAGATGGGTGATCTTGGTGTTGATGATGTCGCGCTTGATGGCCTGCTCAGTGTTGAGCAGCACCTCGGCGACGCCGAACAGGCCCATCACGACGGGCACGAGGCCGATGCCGTCGATCAGTTCCATGCGGCCGAAGGTCAGCCGCGGCTGCGCGGTGATGCTGTCGAGCCCGACCAGCCCGAGCACGACACCGATGCACGCCATCAGCAGTGCCTTCGGCATCGATCCCTGGGTGAGGAAAGTGAGCACGACGAGGCCGAGCACCATCAGGCTGAAATACTCGGCCGGGCCGAAGGCGATGGCAATGCTGGCAAGCTTCGGCGCCACCAGCATCAGGGCGATCAGCGCAAACGTGCCCGCGGCGAAGGAGCCGAAAGCGGAGATGCCGAGGGCAGGGCCCGCACGGCCCTGCTTCGCCATCTGGTGGCCGTCGATGCAGGTGACGACTGAGGCTGCCTCGCCCGGGATGTTGACCAGGATCGAGGTGGTCGAGCCGCCATACATCGAGCCGTAATAGATGCCGGCCATCATGATGATGCCGGATTCCGGCGTCCCCGACAGCGTCACAGGCAGCAGCAGCGACATGGCCGAGATCGGCCCGATGCCCGGCAGCACGCCGACCAGCGTGCCGATGAAGACGCCGATGAAACAGTAGAGCAGGTTGATCGGCAGCAGCGCGACGCCGAATCCATGGGCCACATTGACAAGCGTATCCATGCGATCAACCGATCCCGAACAGGCCTGAGGGCAACTGGATCAACAGCAGCCGCTTGAGCACCCACCACATGCCTGATGGCACCAGCACGGCGATCGGGATCGCCAAAGTCCAGCGCACCGGATCGATCAGCCGCAACAGCAGCAGCATCAGCGGGATCGACGACAACAGGAACCCGAGCGGCTCCAGCGCGAACGAGAATGCGGTGAGGCAGGCGATGACGAGAAGCGGCTTGCTCCAGCGCACATTCTCCCAGCGCGAGGCCAGTGTCGGACCGCCCTCGGTGACCGCCGAGACGATGATGGTGCCTGCGAACACGCACATCAGGATGCCCGTATAGAACAGCACGTAGCCGGAGCCGGGATCGTTGATGGTGCCGAGCCTGAGCTTCAAGCCCGACCAGATCACGAAGCCGCCAAGCGCAAGCCCGATCACCCCGCCCCAGAGCTCGGAATTGCTGAGGCGGAGCTTGACGTTGGTTTGGTCGTTCATCGCTTCCCTATCGTGCCCCGGACGCAGCGTAGCGCCATAGGTGCGTTCATGCACGTCTTCGACGCGCTATGGCGGTGCGCTGCAGAGCCGGGGCCCATGAGTGTGAACGAAAAAAGTGGTCCAGGCTCTGCGGTGCATCGCTGAAGAAGCGCCGCACCGCGTCCGGGACACGCGGGTGGCTTGGCTCTACTTCTTCGTGAGCCCGAGCGTGCCGATCACCTTGCGTTCGGATTCCGTGACCTCGACGACGAACTTCTTGTAGTCCTCAGTGTTCTTGTAGTTCGGCACCATGTCGTATTTGGCGAGCGTCGCGATCACCGCGGGGTCCTCGAGCGCCTTCTTGAAGGCATCGTGCAACTTGGCGACGATCTTGGGATCCATCCCCTTCGGGCCGGCGATGCCGAACGGAGAATCATAGACCATGGGATAGCCGAGTTCCTTCAGTGTCGGCACATCAGGGTAATTCGGCGAGCGGGCGCCGGTCCATACCATCAGGAGCCGGAGCTTGCCGGCATCGACCAGCGGCCGCCATCCCGTGGAATCCGCCTGAAGCATGGTGTGCTGTCCCAGCACGGCGGCATTGGTCTCTGCACCTCCCTTGAACGGCACCTGCGTCAGCTTGATGCCGGCCATTCCCGCGATCTGCTCCATCCCGATATGCAGCGAAGTGCCGGCACCCGGCGTGGCGTAGGTCACCTTACCCGGGTTCGCCTTGGCGAACTCCACCACGTCCTTCCAGCTCTTGAACTGCGACTCGGCACTGGTCGTGACGCCGAAAGTGTAGCCGGTGAGATGGACGATGTAGCTGAAGTCCTTCGCCGGATCCCACGACACCTCCTGCATCAGCGGCAGGCGGAACACCGTGATCGGGATCTGCGAGATGGTATAGCCGTCAGGCTTCGCGGCCGCCGCCATGGTCGCCGGTCCCACCGTGCCGCCGCCGCCGGCCTTGTTGTCGATCACGATCGGCTGACCCAGGATCTTCGAGGCGCTGTCGGCGATCGCGCGCATCGAGATATCGGTCGATCCGCCGGCCGGCCACGGCACGATCAACGTGATCGGCTTGCTCGGATAGTCCTGCGCACCGGCGGCAGTGGGGAACAATGCGCCCATAACAGCGTACGCCGCGGCAAATGCGATCGTCTTCAGCCCGTATCCCGACATCGAAACGCCTCCCTCGCAGCGGCCCCTTTGGGCCGCCGCCTCTTGTTCTTGTGAGACGATTGTTCCTGAAATCGCGGGAGAAGAAAAGCGCATTGCGCGGACCGCACGTGGCGATCGGTTGGGCCATGCCGGCAGAGCCGGCAGATGCGACAATTCGTCGTTCGGCCGCGTGCCGAGAGGCGGAATTTGAGGGGGGGAGAAGCCGTTAGGCCACGCGCCGGACCATGTTCAGCCTCTCGATGGTGCGGCCGACCTCCGATGCGAGACACGGCTTGCCGAAATAATAGCCCTGCACGGCAGTGCAGCCGCATTCGCGAACGAAATCGAGCTGCTCCTCGGTCTCCACCCCCTCCGCCGTGGTCTCGACGCCGAGCACGGAGCCGAGGCTTGCGATCGTTCGGACGATGGCAACGCTCTCCGGGCTTTCGCCGAGCGTGCCGACGAAGGAGCGGTCGATCTTGATGCGGTCGAAGGGAAACTTGCGCAAATAGCTCAGCGAGGAATAGCCGACGCCGAAATCGTCGAGGCTGACGCGCACCCCTAACGTGCGGAGCTGGTGCAGGATCTCGATCGTCGCCTCGCTGTCATCGAGCAGCGCCGTCTCCGTGACCTCGAGCTCGAGCCGCTGCGGCGGCAGGCCTGCCTCTGCAAGTGCGCTCGTGACCATCGCCACCAGCCCGCGCGCGCGGAACTGCACCGGCGACAGGTTCACCGCGACGGTGACATCGGGCCAGGACGCGGCGGCCGCGCAGGCCGTGCGCAGCACCCATTCGCCGATCGGTACGATCAGCCCGTTCTCCTCTGCAATCGGAATGAACTCGGCCGGAGCGACGAAGCCGCGCGAGGGATGTTTCCAGCGCAGAAGTGCCTCGAAGCCGGTGAGCTCGCAGGAATCGAGCCGCATCTGCGGCTGGAACACCAGGTGGAATTCACGTCCTTCTAGCGCGCCAACCAGATCCTGCTCCAGCGCGTGCCGGCTGCGCGCCTCTTCCTCCATCTCGGGCTCGAACAGCTGATAGGCTCCGCGCCCCCTGGCCTTGGCCTGGTACAGCGCGAGATCGGCGCATTTCATCAGCTCGTCGGCATCGAGCCCATGGTCGGGTGCGATCGCGATGCCGACGGAGACGCCGACATGGATCGACTGGCTCTCCAGCGGCGGCGGATGACCGATGATGTCGACGAGGCGGCGGGCGAGCTCCTCGGCCGATTGCGGCTGCGGTCCGCGCTGGAGGATGGCGAACTCGTCGCCGCCGAGGCGGGCGACGGTATCGTGCTCGCCGACGTTCTCCTTCAGGCGTGCTGCGACCCAGCGCAGCAGGCGGTCGCCTGCGGCATGGCCGAGACGATCGTTGACGGTCTTGAAGTTGTCGAGGTCGAAGCACAGCACGGCCATGGCGCCGCCGGCGATCGCGACCTGGTTCAGTCCTTCGCCCATCTTCTCGCGGAACAGCGTGCGGTTGGGCAGGTCGGTGAGCGAATCGTGCTGCGCCATATGCGCCACCCGGGCCTGGGCCTTGTGACGCTCGGTGACGTCCTCGTAGGTGACGACCCAGCCGCCGTGCTCCATCCGCTTGTGATTGAGCTTGATGATGCGGCCGTCGCTCAAGTGCCGGTGCAACGTGTGCTCGCCCTCGCGCAACCTCTCGACATAGTCGGCATAGAGCTTGGCGCCGGTCATGTTCGGATGGATGCCGAGCTCGCAGCCGTACTCCATGATCTCTCGCATCGAGACGCCGGGCTTCACGATCTCCGGCGACAGCCCGTACATCTCGAGATAACGGCGGTTGCAGACGATCACGCGCAGGCTCGAATCGAGCATGCACAGGCCCTGGCTCATGTTGTTCAATGCAGCGTCGAAGCGCCGATATTGCTCGCCCAGCTCCTCGACCGCGTGCTCGCGCTCAGTGATGTCCTCATAGGTGGCGACGAAGCCGCCCTCGGCGAGTGCGCAGTAGCGCACCGACACCACGGTGTCGTTCGCCATGCGCCGGCGCATTGGCGAGGAATCGCGTTTCGCAATGCTCGTGCAGGCGGCTTCGAGGAGCTGTTGCGGACTGTATTCGGAGGAGAATGCGCCCTTCGCCATCGAACGCTCGATCAGCTCGGCGAGATGCGTGCCGGGCCTGGTCTCCTCCGGCGACAACCGGTAGAACTTGCGGTAGGTGGCGTTGCAGACCCGAAGGCGCATGTCGCTGTCGTAGAAGGCGAGCCCGTGCGCCATGTTCTCCAGCGCCGCATCGAGGATGAAGTTCTGCTGCCTCAGCGTTTCCTCGTATTGCAGCCGCTCCGTGACGTCCTCGTGCACCGTCACCCAGCCGCCGTCGGGCAGGAAGCGGGAGACCGCCTGGACCATCCGTCCGTCGTAACGCATCACCAGCAGGGTTTTCGCCTTCCTGCGGCGCACATCTTCCAGCCGGCTTTCGTAAAATTCGTCGTTCGACATGCCCGGCAGGTTGCCGCGCGACATCCAGTGCTCGATCACCGCACAATGCGGGACGCCCGGCTTCACGATCTCGGGATCGAGATCGTAGAGCTTCAGGAACCGTTCGTTGCAGAGGACGACGCGGCTGTCGACGTCGTACATGATGAGGCCATGCGACATGTTCGCGAGCGCGTGCTGGCTCCGCTCGGTCTGCAGGCATAATTCCGCTTCGAGCCGGGCGAGGCGGCTGACATCGTCGCAGATCGTCATCCAGCCGCCGCCGGGGAGCGGCTTCAGCTCGAGCGACATGACGAGGCCGCTCGCAAGCCGCTGCTCGGTCCGGAACGGCATGCCCGCGGCGATCTGCGCGATCCGCGCCGAATACAACGCGTCGAGCTCGTCTTGCGGAAAGTTGCCGCGCCTCGCGCTGTGCTCAAGCACCTCACGGTAGCTCGTGCCGACCCGCACGATGTCGGCCGACATGTCGAACAGCGTGAGGTAGCGCTGGTTCACCAGCACGATCCGGTTGTCGGCGTCGTAGACGCAGACGCCCTGCTCCATGTGGTCGAGCGCAAGCTGGCTCAGGACGACCAGGGCGTCCGGGCCCTGCTCGCGGCGTGCACCAGGCTCGTTGTCGCGGGTCGACATCATGGGCTCGGCGGGACCTCGGCAGGCAATAGACTTAAAGCAACCTAATTCAGCGGCCGAGGGTAGCGAAGAGGCCGGAAAATTCCCTTAAGCGCGTTAGTTTACGGAGGGTGACCGGCGATGGTGAAGATGTATGTGCCGCGATCTGCACGGTGGAGCCGTACCTCAGGCACCGAACTTTCACCGTCATCCTGAGGTGCCGGAGCGAAAGCGGAGGCCTCGAAGGACGACGGCCCGGCTGCATCCCGCCGTTCACCCTTCGAGGCTCACCACGCTGCGCGCGGTGAGCACCTCAGGATGACGGTGCTGGACTGTTGGCTCTAGGTCTAACTACGGCCCGTACAGCACGAGCTCCGTGTCCGTGAGGTCGCCAAGCTGCGGCCGGTGCGGGCCCTTGAAGTATTTGCGGCCGCGCCGCTCGGTGTAGATGCCGACGAGGCCGGCAACCGGACCGTTGGCATCGACGGCCACCGAGACCTTGCCGAGCCGCAGCAGCAACCGGCCGATGCGGCCGGCGCATTCGGCATATTCCTCGGCACTTCGGCAATAGATCAGCTTCATCGCGGGCGGTGCGATAAAACCGCGGCGGATGCGAACCGGTTGCAGGATGAAGGGGAACGTTCCCTTCGGCGTGCGGCAGACGAGGCTGAGGCAATTGTAGCGCGCATGCCGCGTCAGGAGCTCGGTCTCGGCGTCGGAAAGCCCCTCGATCTCCTTGGCGTGCGGCGCGATAACCTCGATCTCGCTCCAGCGCGGAGCGCGCGCCAGCAGAGGGACCGAGAAGAATATGCCGCGGCAATAGGCGCGAAAGCCCTGCGTCTCGATGATCGGCCAGGTCCACGGCGCCGGGCTGATGTTGAAATAAGTGACGTCCTTGTGCCGCTGGGCGATCTTGGTCAGCAGCGGGGCGTAGTTGCGGTAGGCCGGATCGACATACCAGCTCGACAGGTTGCACCGGATGGCGGTCTCTTCGCCATCCTTACGCGCCGTGTAGATCAAGAGCAGCACGCCGACCGGTGTGCCGCCGTCGTCGAGCATGTAGCCGAAGCGCGGATAGCCCTCCGGCACGGGCCGGAAGGCCTGCCGCCGCAGGCCCTCAACCCAGTATTCGCGCGAACGTCCCGCGAAGCCGCGCGTCAGCAAGTCCGCGATCTTGTCGACGTCGGACTCGGTGATCTCGCGGCATCGGACCTTGGTATGGATCACGCTCGTCTTGCCCGTGGAAATGGTCGACCTCTTACCTTAGCGCCAGCCTTCGCCATGAGCCTCGGCCGCGACCTGCGGCTGCAAGCCCAGGATGTCCCGCACCTTCGCCGGCCAGGCGGAAAGGTCGGTGCCGTGGGTGTGGAACATGGCGACGGCCAAGCGGTCCATGCCGAAGGCAACGCAGCCGGTATGGGCCGGCTCGCCGTTGGCGTCCTGGATGCCCCAGGTCGTGCCGAAATGCTCGCGGTGATAGTTGAAGCTCATGCAGGCGGTCGGCTGCTCTTCCGAGCGCAGCGGGATAAGGAGCTCGAACTTGAGCTGCTGCTGCTTCTGGCTCACCGCCTTCATCTGGCCGACGCGGCCGAAGAAAGGATCGCTGGCGTAATCGACGCGGAAGGTGAGGCCGAGGTCGCGGGCGATCGCCTGCGCGCGCACCATCCAGCGCTCGCGGAAGTCGGCGACGTCCTCGGGGCTGCCGATGCAGACATATTCGCGCATCCGGAACGATTGCAGCCGGTCGAGATGCTTCGACGGCTCGCGGCGGAAGCAATCCGCCGCGACGTCGAAGCGCAGGCCGCCCTTCGGCAATTGGCCACGGCTCGCCGCGATCGGGTAGACCGGATAGCAGGCGGCCGGTGACAGCACGAGATCGGCGGGGGACAGCGAACTCGTCCAGTCGCCGCCGGCATCGAAGCGGCTCACCGCGGCATTGATCTCGCGCTCGGTGCCGTGCAGGCCGCAGACGCAGCCGAGCAGGTTCGGAAAGCTCTTGAGGTAGCCGGATTTTTCCAGCTGGGCGCGGCTCATGACCGGCGGGAAGCGCATCACCTCGGTGCCGGTCTCGCGATGGCTGGTGATCAGCGCGGCGAGCTTCTCGACGATCCCCTCATAGAGTGCGGTGCGGGCGTAGACGCCGTCGGCCCCCATGCGGTGGAACAGCTTGTCGGCGAGATGATCGAGCGGATCGATCATCTGCGGGGCGGTGGCGGGCGAGTCGGGGAGGACGGCAATATTCATGGTTCGATGTCCTGCTATCTCAAAATTGTTCTTGTTGATTCAGTCGCCGGGGCATTTCAGTCGCGAAGGCTCGTCGGCACCCCGCTCATCAGCGTCGACGTCGCGGCGTTGGCGAGGATGCGGTCGTTGTTGATCATGATCGGCGACGACAGCACGTCGCGCAGGTGGCGACCCATGGTGAACTCGCCGTCGTTGCGGTAGCCGGAAAGACCCGCGGTGCGCATCGCATGCATCGCGGTCTCGACCGCAAGCTCGGAGGCCTGCACTTTCAGCAGCGTGATGGAGGACTGGAAGTCGAGCGAGGCGAGCGCACGCTCGTCATGCTCGGCCCGCGCGAAAGCGTCGATGTTGGCGGCGATCAGCGCGCGCAGCTTGGCCAGCGACATCTTGGCTGCGGTGAAGTGCGCCGCGGCCGGAGGCATCTGGCCGCCGGAGGAACGCGCCGCCTTGCGGATGAAGGCCTGCGCGCGGGTCACTGCCGCAGCGGCGATGCCGGCCCAGACCGACGACCAGCACAGATGCGCGAACGGCGTCATGGTCTGGGCGTGGATCTTGTCATAGGCTTCAGGGAACACGCGGTCGGCGGGGCAGTCGACCTTCAGCTCGAACCCGGTCGAGCAGGTGCCGCGCATGCCGAGCGTTTCCCAGCCCAGCGTCCGCTTCAGCGAATAATCGTCCCTGGCGAGCGCCAGCAGCACCTGGTCGGAGGCCGCCGCATCGGTGGCGCGGCGGGCGATGGTGACGAGACCGTCGGCCTCGGCGCCGTAGGAGATCACGGTGGCGTCGCGCACCAGCGAGACGGTGTCGCCGGCATGATCGACCGCAGCGGCGCTGGCGCGGATGTTGCCGCCATTCTGGCCCTCGGTGGTGGAGGAGGCGAGTAGCCACTGGTCGCGGGCGACCCGGCGCATCATGGTCTCCATCCAGGGAATGCCATGGCCGTGCCTGATGATGCAGGCGACCTTGGTCTGGTGCATCGCGTAGATCATCGCGGTGGACGCGCAGGCGCGTCCGAGCGTGTAGCAGATGTCGGTGACGTCATGGATCGAAGCGCCGAAGCCGCCGAACTCGACCGGAACCATCACGCCGAGCAGCTTCTGCTCACGTGCGACCCCGAACGCCTTGTGTGGGAAACGGGCGTCGCGATCGACCCCGTCTGCGTCGGCCGCTGCAGCGGCGGCGGTCCGGGCGGCGCGCTCGATCAGGGAGGGACCCTGCTCGAGGAAGCTCGTCTGCATCTCGTCGACAGTAAGGACCGCTTCACGCACGTTCATGCTCGTCCGCCTCCGTTTTGCCGTTCGAGATCGCCGGCATCATTCGCGATGCCGCCGGTGATCCTCCGGCCATCTTTGCTTGTGAGACGAGGCTACGGATTTAATTCAAATTCGTCGATGAAATAGAGGGTAAACAAAGCCCAATTCCGGACGAACAGTTAAGGGCCGGTTGTTTGCATCACCGGATTCTCCGGCATCGCGTTAGGACTCTGGAAGAAGCCTGAATTCCGGACAATCTGAGTCATCGTTTACTAAGAAACGCGAAGTATTGGTGATGCCCATTGCAGGACCGGCGAGCCGTGCCCATCGTAGCCGGCAGTCCGGTCCGACCTCGTTAGACAGATGGGAATTTGCCGATGCAGGCCTTCAATACCGACGTGCGCAATCGCATCATCAAGCTGGTGAAGGGCATCCTCGAACAGAATTCACTCACCGCAGACGTCACGTCTTCCGCCAAGCTCGTTGATGTCGGCCTGACGTCGATGGACATGGTCAATCTGATGCTCGGCGTCGAAGCCGAGTTCGATTTCACCATCCCGCAATCCGAGATCACGCCGGAGAATTTCCAGTCCGTCGAGACGCTGGAGCGGATGATCGCGACCCAGCTGCAGCCGGCGACCGCGGCGTAGGTTAGGCGCCACTGCCTTCTTCGCCGTCGTCCCTCCGAACGCAGGGACGACGCTGAGCGCGAGATCTCGTCATCGCTCCTTCACAGTACCTCTGCTCCAACAACCCGTTCCAAAACCGCCGCAAAGCTGGCATAGCTTAACCATGTCACACATGGCGGACAGGTTGGAGCGGGCATGACGCAGGCGGTATTGGGTATCATCGGCGGCTCGGGCATCTATGACCTCCCGGGCCTCGAGGGTGCGCGCGAAGAGGTGATCAAGAGCCCCTGGGGCGAGCCGTCTGCGCCTTTGCGGCGTGGCTCCATCGCCGGCCTGCCCATCGTGTTCCTGCCGCGGCATGACAAGGGCCACCGGCTGTCCCCCTCCGACATCAATTATCGCGCCAATATCGACGTGCTGAAGCGGGCCGGCGTCACCGACCTGATCTCGCTCTCGGCCTGCGGCTCCTTCAGGGAGGAACTGCCGCCCGGGACTTTCGTTCTCGTCGACCAGTTCGTCGACCGTACCTACAAGCGAGAGAGCTCGTTCTTCGGCCGCGGCTGCGTCGCGCATGTGTCGATGGCGCATCCGGTCTCGCCGCGGCTGCGCATCCATCTCGCGGCGGCGGCCGAAGCCGAGGGCATCGCGGTCGCGCGCGGCGGCACCTATGTCTGCATGGAAGGGCCGCAATTCTCCACTTATGCGGAAAGCACGACCTACAAGACATCAGGCTATTCCGTGATCGGCATGACCAACATGCCCGAGGCGAAGCTCGCACGCGAGGCGGAGATCTGCTACGCCACGGTCGCGATGGTGACTGATTTCGACTGCTGGCATCCCGATCACGATGCCGTCACCGTTCAGGACATCATCCGCGTGCTGACCTCGAACGCCGACAAGGCGAAGGCGCTGGTGGCGCGGCTGGCAAAGGATTTTCCGCGCGAGCACGAGCCGTGCCCGATTGGTTCGGACCGTGCGCTCGACACCGCGCTGATCACGGCGCCGGAGGCGCGCGATCCGGAGCTTCTGAAGAAGCTCGACGCTGTGGCAGGCCGAATCCTGCGGGCGTGATGTGAAAGGCAGAATGCTATGAAGGTCGACGGCAAGCATTTCCGCAGCATCTGGCGCGTGCGTGACGGCTGGTCGGTCGGTGCGATCGACCAGCGCCGATTGCCGCACGAGTTCGTCATCGCGCGCCTCACCTCCTGCGAGGACGCGGCCACCGCGATCCGCGACATGCTGGTGCGCGGCGCGCCGCTGATCGGTGCCACCGCGGCCTATGGAATGGCACTCGCGATGCGCGAGGATGCCTCGGATGCAGGCCTGAAACGCGCCTATGACGCGCTCGTCGTGGCGCGGCCGACCGCGATCAATCTGAAATGGGCCCTGGACGAGATGCGGGCGACGCTCGCGCCGATCGACCCCCTTGAAAGGGCCGAAGTGGCCTATGCGCGCGCCGACGAGATCGTCGAGCAGGACGTCGAGATCAATCGCGGCATTGCCGGCAACGGTCTGAAGCTGATCGAGGCAATCGCGGCGAAGAAGCCGGGGCAGGCGGTCAACGTGCTGACCCATTGCAACGCCGGCTGGCTCGCCACCGTCGATTGGGGCACGGCGACGGCGCCGATCTATCTCGCGCATGAGCGCGGCCTCCAGATCCATGTCTGGGTCGACGAGACCCGTCCGCGCAACCAGGGCGCCTCGCTGACGGCCTGGGAACTCGGCCATCACGGCGTGCCGCACACCGTGATCCCGGACAATACCGGCGGACACCTGATGCAGCATGGCATGGTCGATCTTGCCATCGTCGGCACCGACCGCGTCGCCGCCAATGGCGACGTCTGCAACAAGATCGGCACCTATCTGAAGGCGCTTGCTGCGCATGACAATGGCGTGCCGTTCTACGTCGCGCTGCCGTCGCCGACGATCGACTTCGCCGTCCATGACGGCATTCGCGACATCCCGATCGAGCAGCGCAGCGGCACGGAGGTCACTGACATGACCGGCCGTACCGCCGATGGAAGGCTGGAGACGGTTCGTATCGTCCCGGAGAACTCGCCGGTCGCGAACTACGCGTTCGACGTGACGCCGGCGCGGCTCGTCACCGGCCTCATCACCGAACGCGGCGTGCTGAAGGCGGATCGCGACTCCCTGGCGGCGGCGTTTCCCGAGCGCATCGCCGCTGCGGCGGAGTAGGCTCCCGTAGGGTGGGCAAAGGCGCGAAGCGCCGTGCCCACCATATGCTGGTGGTGGGCACGCTGCACTTTGCCCACCCTACGGTTGCGGAATGAGTTGCGCTAGTTGAGCTTCAGCCCAGTCGCCGCTTCCAGCTCGGCGATCGCCTGTGCGCCGCTCGTCACCTTGATGGTGGTCATGCCCATCTCGCGCGCGGGCTTGAGGTTGACGCCGAGATCGTCGAGATAGACGCAGTCCTTCGGATCGACCTTCAGTGTGTCTACCATTAGCGCGTAGATGCGCGGGTCAGGCTTGCGCAGTCCGATCTTGGCGGATTCGATGACGTGATCGAACAGCACCATCACTTCGGCGATGTAGAGGGAGCGTCCCGTCATGCTGCCGATGGCGTTCGCCGGCAAATTGTTGGTGATGCAGCCGGTCTTGAACTGCGCCTTGATGCGCTTCAGAGCCTCGACCATCTCCGGGCGCAGATCGCCCTGCAGCAGCGGCAGCACGTCACGGCCGCGCACTTCCGCGCCAAGCGCGAGCGATTCGGCGGCGAACAATTCGTCGAAGGTGTCGATGTCCACCTCGGCCCGCTCGAACTTGGCCCAGGCGTTCTCCAGATGGTTGGCGGCGTTGGTGCGCCGGATGATGTCGATGGGCAGGCCGCGCTCGGTCTCGAACCGCGTGAACGCCTCGAATGGTGAGCTCGTCAGCACGCCGCCAAAATCAAAGATTACAGCCTCGATCGTCAATGTCCTGCCCTCGTCAATTCCTTTCCAAGAGGGCTAGCATGCGCTATCGGCAAGAGCCAGTCCGAAGCCGTCTCCCTCCTTCACCGATGCTGACGCCAAAGCGTGTTCCCATGAAGAAGCTCGCCACGTTCATCGCAGCAGCGACGCTGCTCGCCACGCCTGCCCACGCCATCGTCGGCGGCGGCACGCCGCAGGCCGATGGTGTCGCGCGCGCCGTCGTCACCATCGTCGGATCGCGGGGCAATTTCTGCACCGGCAGCCTGATCACCTCGAAGGTGGTGTTGACAGTCGCTCATTGCGTGCAGCCCGGCGCCGACTACAAGATCGTCGATCGCGGCGCGGACGGCCAGCCGCAATTGCTGAACGTCCGCGCCGTCGCGATCCATCCGAATTTCAATATGCAAGCGATGCAGGCGCACCGCGCCACCGCCGACGTGGCGCTGCTGCAGCTGGAAATTCCATTCAAGGGAAAATCCACGGTGACGGTCGGCACGCCGACGATTCCAATTCAGGTCGGCAGCCGCTTCGTCATTGCCGGCATCGGCGTCACCGTGCGCGGTGAAGGCAAGAGCGGCGGCACGACGCGCGTTGCCGGCCTCGTAGCCACAGGGCAGCCCGGCACGCTCCAGATTCGCCTGGTTGATCCCGTAACCAACGGTGTTCGCGACGGAATTGGCGCCTGCACCGGCGATTCCGGCGGCCCCGTGTTCGAGGACAGGCCGAATGGTCCCGTGCTCGTCGGGCTCATCAGCTGGTCGACAGGGCCGAACGGCGCCGCCGGTTGCGGCGGATTGACCGGCGTCACGCCGCTCACGCTCTATCGCGACTGGATCTTGCAGACCGCGCGGAGCTGGGGTGCGGCGCTGTGATTTGACCGCGACTTGATCTATGTCATTTTGTAGCGGAAGCGCGGCGGGCGAAGCTGCCCGGCGCGGAGGAAACGCGCCGTCCGGTCAAGGACGGCCACAAAAACAAGCAAGGCATAGAAACAACAATGAATGTCGCTGTTCGCAGTCACGCCACGGCCAAACAGGCTTCTGAACATTTCGACGTGCTGATCGTCGGCGCCGGCATCTCCGGCATCGGTAGCGCCTATCACATCCAGAAGCAGCTTCCGGGCACGAGCTACGTCATCCTGGAGACGCAGGAGACATTCGGCGGCACCTGGAGCACACATCGCTATCCCGGCATTCGTTCCGACAGCGATCTCCATACCTTCGGTTACAGCTTCAAGCCGTGGGTCGGTCCGCCGATTGCGACCGCCGAGGAAATCCTCTCCTATATGAAAGAGGTGATCGATGACAACGATATCGCGCGGCACATCCGCTACAAGCACAAGATCAATTCGGCGAGCTGGTCGAGCGAGCGCAATCTCTGGACCATCGAAGCGGTAACGACCGACACCGGCGAGTCCAGAGCATTCACCGCCAACTTCCTCTGGATGTGCCAGGGCTATTATCGCCACTCAGAAGGCTACACGCCGCAATGGAAGGGCATGGACCGCTTCAAGGGCCGCATCGTCCATCCGCAGACATGGCCCGACGACATTGACCTCGCGAACAAGAAGGTGGTGGTGATCGGCTCGGGTGCGACGGCGGCAACGCTGGTGCCGAACATCGCGGACAAATGCACGCATGTCACCATGCTCCAGCGCTCGCCGACCTATTTCCGCTTGGGGCGCAACGCCATCGAGATTGCCGAGGAATTGCGCCGGCTCCAGGTCGACGAGGCCTGGATCCACGAGATCGTCCGCCGCAAGATCCTGTTCGAGCAGGATGCCTTCACCAAGCTCTGCGTGTCCAAGCCCGAGCAGGTGAAGAAGGAGCTGATCGGCCAGATCAGCGCCGTGCTCGGTCCCGATTACGACGTCGAGACACACTTCACGCCGACCTACCGGCCGTGGCGGCAGCGCATCGCCTTCGTGCCGGATGCCGACCTGTTCAAGGGCATTGCCAGCGGCAAGGCCTCCGTCGTCACCGACGAGATCGAGTGCTTCGTCGAGAACGGCATCCAGCTGAAATCGGGCAAGCTGCTCGAAGCCGAAATCATCGTGACCGCAACCGGCTTCAATCTCGCCGCGCTCGGCGACATCGCTTTCGAGATCGACGGCAAGCCGCTCGCCTTCGGCGACACCGTCACCTATCGCGGCATGATGTTCACGGGCGTTCCGAACATGGTCTGGGTGTTCGGCTATTTCCGCGCCAGCTGGACGCTGCGCGTCGATCTCGTCGCCGATTTCGTCTGCCGGTTGCTCGGTCACATGAAGGCGAAGGGCGCGAGGAAGGTCGAGGTGAAACTGCGCCCCGAAGACCACAACATGCCGATCCTGCCCTGGATCGATCCGGAGAACTTCAACCCCGGCTACATGATGCGCAACATGGGCCTGTTGCCCAAGCGCGGCGACAAGCCGGAATGGCAGCACAGCCAGGATTACTGGATCGAGAAGGACGAGATCCCGAAGACGGACCTGGACGACAAGGCGTTCGTTTACGGGTGAGTGGGGCGGAGGCGGAAGTTGCGGTGGACGCGCTCGCCACACACTCCACTGTCGTCCCGGGGCGCGAAGCGAACCCAGGACCCCTAATCACAGGGAGCGGTGGTTACGGGGATTCGGAGTTACCAACTCGCGCCGAAACTATTCCCTGTGGTTATGGATCCCGGATCTGCGCTACGCTTGTCCGGGACGACACCGGTTGTTGGGTCGGTGGCGTGTCAACTCACGCTCACGAATTCCGCCTCGTCGCATTCGCCGCAATGGCCGCCGCGGCCGTCCGGTTCTCCACGCCGAGCTTGGCGTAGATCTGTTCGAGATGCTTGTCGACCGTGCGCGGGCTGAGACCCAAAATCTGCGCGATGTCGCGGTTGGTCTTGCCCTTGCTGAGCCAGGCCAGAACCTCTCCCTCGCGCGTGGTAAGGCCGAGCTCGCTGGTGAATTCGGGTGGCAGCGCGGTGCCGGACTCCCTGGAGAGCCGCAGCAGGAACTCGTTCGGCGCGGTCTCACCCATGTAGAAGAGCCGAAGTTGCGGATTGTCGGGCAAGGAGGCGCCTTGCGACTTCGAGCTGCCCTTGGCCTTGGCCTGCTCCAGCCATTGCAGCAGCGCTGGGGGCAGGACGAAATCGTCGGCCTGCGCGCCGTGATGGTCGGACAGCAATTTCTGCGCCTGCGGCGTCGCCCACAGCACGTTGCCCTGGCGGTTGACCGCGAACAAGAACCGGCCGGAGACGTCGAGCGCGGTCCGGGCGCTCTGGGTCAGCCGGGCATTGCCGAGATGGACGCGGATACGCGCCAGCATTTCCTCGATCACGATCGGTTTGGTCACGTAGTCGACGCCGCCAGCTTCAAGCCCGCGCACGATGTGTTCGGTCTCGGCAAGGCCCGTCATGAAGATCACGGGCACGTTGGCGAGACCGGCATCGCGCTTGAGCCGGCGGCAGGTCTCGAAGCCGTCGATGCCGGGCATCACGGCATCGAGCAGAATGATGTCGGGCGTGATCTGGTCGATGATGCGCATCGCCGCGGCGCCGTCGAGCGCCACCATGACCGTCATGCCGGCGCCGTCGAGCGCGTCGGTGAGCAGCCGCAGCGTCTCCGGAGAGTCATCGACAACGAGCGCGACGTCGCGCTTCTTCGACTCAATGTTCATACGCGTGCAACGTCTTCAATGTGGCCATGTACTGGTCGAGATCGAAGCGATCGACCAGCGACCGCATCTGCGCGACGAAGTCGGCATGCTCAGGATGTTCGCTGCCGATCTCGTCCAGCTTCAACTGGATACCCTTGACGTAGCCGATCTGGCCGAGCCCGATCAGCGCCTCGATGTGCCGCACCGGCGGCTTTGATCCGGTCTCGGGACGCCAGAACGGCACCGCGATCTCGTCCGAACCGTATTGCCATTCGATCTTGAGCAGGTGGCGGATCGTCTCCAGGAGCCGCGGGATGTCGATCGGCTTCATCAGATAGCCGTCGTGGAAAGGTTGCGCCAGCGGAGCGCCGTGGGCCTCCAACGCGCTTGCCGACACCATGAGGATGCGCGCCTGGTGATGGCCGCTCGCGCGCAAGGCCTCGGCCACGGTCCAACCGTCCATGGCAGGCATCGAGATGTCGAGCAGGAACAGATCGGGCCGGCAATGCTGTGCCAGCGCGAGGCAGCCAGCGCCGTCCGGCGCGCTGAGCAGGATGAAACCGAGCGGCGTCAGCACCTCGCGCAGGAGATCGCGATGCACGGGGTCATCGTCGGTAACGAGGATGGTCTTGCGCGCGCCGTGATAGCCGGAGACCGGGGCCTCGACCGGCGCGATGCGCCGGGGATTGGTGACCTCCGAGAGCAGGACCTTGACCTTGAACGTTGATCCGGTGCCGACCGTGCTCGTGACCTTGATATCGCCGCCCATCACGCCGGCGAGCAGGCGGCTGATGGTCAGGCCGAGCCCGGTCCCGGTCTGCGGCTGCGAGACGCCGAGCGCACCGCGCTCGAAGGGTGCGAAGATGCGTTCGAGATCGTCGCCCCGGATGCCGGGGCCGGTGTCGATCACCTCGAACTCGGCAACTGGGCTGCGATAGTGCACCACGAACTGCACACTGCCCGCCTGGGTGAACTTGATGGCGTTCGAGAGCAGGTTGATCAGCACCTGACGCAGACGCTTCTCGTCGGCATAGACCACGCGCGGCAACGACGCCGGCCGCCCGAACACGAAATCGACGCCCCTGGCTGCGGCCTGAAGGCGGAACATGCCGACGAGCTGATCGAGGAATTCGCCGAGGTGCACCTCGTCGCGCGACAGATACAGCCGCCCGGCCTCGATCTTGGAGATGTCCAGGATGCCGTCGATCAGGCCGGACAGGTGGTCGGCGCTGCGGCGGACGACGCGGACCTGGTCGCGCGGCTTCGGGCCCAGTGTCGTATCCTGCTCGAGCAGCTGGGCATAGCCGCTGATCGCGTTCAGCGGCGAGCGCAGCTCATGGCTCAGGCCCACCACGTAGCGGCTCTTGGCCAAATTGGCGGATTCGGCGACCTCCTTGGCACGTTGGAGCTCGGCGTCGGTGCGCTTGTGCGCGTCGATCTCCTGGATCAGGAGCGTGGTCTGCCGCCGCGTCTCGGCCTCGGCGGCGCGGCGGCTCTGCTGTGCCAGCACGAACAGCCAGGCAACCACGCCGATGATGATGCTGAGCGAGAAGAACACCTTCCACAGCACGTCGGAGACGAGCTCGTTCTCGCCATGGACGCTCGCCGATGTCTGCAGATAGATCAGTCCCAGCACCAGGGCGACCAGGCCGGCGGAGACCACGAACACGCCGATATAGTGGCCGAGCTGCGAGTTGATCCGGGCGTAGATCGGTTGCGGCATCAGCTTGCCCAGCGTCTCTGCCACTTGCGCCTGGATTCGTGCATGCGGCTTGCAGAGGTCGTGGCAGCGCGCGTCCAGCGAACAGCACAGCGAGCAGATCGGCCCTGCGTAAGCGGGACAGGAGGCCATGTCCTCCGGCTCGAACGCGTGCTCGCAGATACAGCACTGGATCGCCTCGAGGTTCTGCCAACTCCGCTTCGGCTTGCGCGCGATGTAGTACTTGCCGTCCGTGGCCCAGGCAATCAACGGCGCGGCGAGGAAGGCCACTGCGAGCGCTATGAAGGCCGACAGCGCCCTCGCGGTAGGTCCGAACAGGCCGTAAAAGGCGCTGATGGAGACGACGGTTGCGATCGTCATCGCGCCGACGCCGACCGGATTGACGTCGTAGAGATGCGCGCGCTTGAATTCGATCTGCTGCGGCCGCAATCCAAGCGGCTTGTTGACGACGAGATCGGCGACCAGCGCGCCGACCCAGGCGATCGCGACGTTCGAATAGAGCGCCAGCGTCTGCTCCAGGGCCTTGTAGACGCCGATCTCCATCAACAGCAGTGCCACGATGACGTTGAAGACCAGCCAGACCACGCGCCCGGGATGGCTGTGGGTCAAACGCGAGAAGAAGTTCGACCAGGCGATCGAGCCGGCATAGGCGTTGGTGACGTTGATCTTGACCTGCGACAGGATCACGAAGGTGCCGGTCAACGCCAGTGCGAGCTCGGGCTGCGACAGCACATAGCGGAACGCTTCGAGATACATGTGCGCCGGCTCGGCGGCCTCCTCGGGAGGCACGCCGTGGCTGAGCGCGAAGAAGGCGAGAAACGAGCCGGCCAGGAGCTTCAGCGCGCCGAGCACGATCCAGCCCGGTCCTGCGCTCATCAGCGCCATCCACCAGGAAAACCTCGAGGCGCGGCGGTCGCGCGGCAGAAAGCGCAGGAAGTCGACCTGCTCACCGATCTGCGCCACCAGGGAAAACACCACCGAGGCCGCAACGCCGAACAGCAACAGATCGAAATGTCCGTTGAGATCGCCGTGCTCGCCCGAGAACTTGCGCCATTCCGCAAAGGAGTGCGGGTTGTGCCAGGCAATCGCCGCGAACGGAATGATGTGAAGGATCACCCATAGCGGTTGCGTCCACAATTGGAAGCGGCTGATCAGCGTGATGCCGTAGGCCACCAGCGGGATGATGACGACGGCGCTGATGAGATAGCCGACCGGCCGCGGAATCCCGAAGCACATTTCGAGTGCGGACGCGAGGATCACGGCCTCGATCGCAAAGAAGATGAAGGTGAAGGACGCGTAGATCAGCGATGTGACGGTCGATCCGATGTAGCCGAAGCCGGCGCCCCGCGTCAGCAGGTCGATGTCGATGCCGCACTTGGCCGCATAATACGCAATGGGCACCCCGCAGCAGAAGATGATGATCGAAACCACGAGGATGGCGGCAGTCGCGTTGGTGACGCCATAGTTCAGCGTGATGGTGCCGCCGATCGCCTCCATCGCCAGGAACGAGATCGCGCCCAGGGCCGTGTTGGCGACGCGGGCGGCGGACCAGCGGCGTGCGCTCTTGGCGGTGAACCGCAGGGCGTAGTCTTCCAGAGTCTGGTTGGCGACCCATTGGTTGTACTGGCGCCTGACGCGGTCTATTCGCTGCCGCCCTGCCACTGAACCCCCACTCCCGATACGGACCCGGACCCCTCGCAAATTCCGTACCAGAAGCCTACGTCGGCATTTTGCGGTGCAGTATACGCGATCTTGCGTATGCTTGCGCTGCATAAATTCGAGCCATCCTCACGGCACCAATAGCGCGTTCTCGAACAAAAGTGGGGTGCTCATGTCAGACGAAGCAAACAAGGGCCTGTTGTCGCCGCTTCGGCGCAAATTGTTGATGGGGATGGCGGCCGTGCCGGCCGTCACGATGCTGCCGCGGGCATCCTTTGCGCAGGCCCCGGCGACCTCGGCGGTCAACACCACGGGTCTCGCGGTCACCGACACCGAGGTGACGGTCGGCATCCTGCACTCGGCGACCGGCACCATGGCGATCTCCGAGACCGGCTCGATCGAGGCCGAAAAGCTCGCGATCGAGCAGATCAACGCGGCGGGCGGCGTCCTCGGGCGCAAGATCAAGTTCATCCAGGAGGACGGCGCCTCCGATTGGCCGACCTTCGCCGAAAAGGCCAAGAAGCTGCTGGTCAACGACAAGGTCGCGGCCATCATGGGCTGCTGGACCTCGGCCTCGCGCAAGGCGGTGCTGCCGGTCGTCGAGCAGTACAACGGCATGCTCTACTACCCGACCTTCTACGAAGGCCTCGAGCAGTCCAAGAACGTGATCTACACCGGCCAGGAGGCGACCCAGCAGATTCTCGCCGGCCTGAACTGGATCGCCAAGGAGAAGGGCGCGAAGACGTTCTTCTTCATCGGCTCCGACTACATCTGGCCGCGCACCTCGAACAAGATCGCGCGCAAGCACGTCGAGAACGTCCTGAAGGGCAAGGTCGTCGGCGAGGAGTACTATGCGCTCGGCTCGACGCAGTTCAACTCGGTCATCAACAAGATCAAGCTGACCAAGCCCGACGTGATCTTCACCGACGTCGTCGGCGGCTCCAACGTCGCCTTCTACAAGCAGCTCAAGGCCGCCGGCATCGACCTCGCCAAGCAGCCGCTGCTGACGATCTCGGTCACCGAGGACGAAATCGACGGCATCGGTGGCGAGAACATTGCGGGCGCGTACGCCTGCATGAAGTACTTCCAGTCGCTCGACAATCCCAACAACAAGGCCTTCGTGCCCGCCTTCAAGAAGATGTGGGGCGAGAAGACCGTGATCGGAGACGTCACCCAGGCTGCCTATCTCGGACCGTGGCTGTGGAAGCTGACGGTCGAGAAGGCTGGCTCCTTCGACGTCGACAAGATCGCGGCGGCGTCGCCCGGTGTCGAGTTCAAGGGGGCCCCGGAAGGTTACGTCCGCATCCACGAGAACCATCATCTCTGGTCGAAGACCCGGGTGGGTCGCGCCAAGCTCGATGGCCAGTTCGAGCTGATCTACGAGACCGCCGATCTCGTCGAGCCCGATCCGTTCCCGAAGGGTTACCAGTAAGCGGCATCCGTCGCGCTTTCTCCCCGATACCAAGCCGCTCCCTGGCGTGGATCGCAAGTCCATGCCTCAAGCCCCCGCGTCGCGCACCTGCTCGCGACGCGGGACCCCATCTCGACGGAGGACCTAGATGTTCGGCGACTATTCGATTGGCGACCTTGGCTCGATCTTCGTCATGCAGGGTTTTGCCGGACTGATCCTGTTCTCCGTCTATGTCCTCATGGCCCTCGGGCTTGCCATCATCTTCGGCCAGATGGGCGTCATCAACATGGCCCATGGCGAGTTCATGATCCTCGGGGCCTACGTCACCTGGATGACCTCAAATCTCTTCCAGGCCTACATGCCGAGCCTGTTCGGCGGCTACTTCTTCCTCGCGATGATCCTGGCCTTCATCGCATCCGGCGCACTGGGCATGCTGGTGGAGTGGGTGCTGATACGGCACCTCTACAAGCGCCCGCTCGACACGCTGCTCGCCACCTGGGGTCTCAGCCTGATGCTTCAGCAGGCTTATCGCTCCGTGTTCGGCGCGCGTGAGGTCGGCGTCGAGCTGCCGCAGTGGATGCTCGGCTCGCTGCACGTGACCGAGAGCATTGAAGTGCCGATCAACGGCGTCTTCGTGATGGGCCTCACCGTGCTGATCACCGTCTCCGTCGCCTATGTTCTCTACCTGTCGCGCTGGGGTCGCCAGGTCCGCGCGGTGGTGCAGAACCGCATCATGGCCGGCGCGGTCGGCATCAACACCGAGAAGGTCGATCGCTATACGTTCGGACTCGGCTGCGGCATTGCGGGTGTCGCCGGCAGCGCCTTCACCATGATCGGCTCCACCGGGCCGACCTCCGGTCAGCTCTATATCGTCGACACGTTCCTGGTCGTCGTGTTCGGCGGCGCCGCGAGCCTGCTCGGCACCATCGCCTCGGCCTTCTCGATCTCGCAGACGCAATCGACCCTCGAGTTCTTCATGTCGGGCTCGATGGCCAAGGTGCTCACGCTGCTCGCTGTCGTCGGCATCCTGATGCTGCGGCCGCAGGGTCTCTTCGCCCTCAAAGTCCGCAAATAACGAGAAGCAGGCAAGCCATGATCATCAACTCACGCTTCTTCAATCGCTCCGAACTCACGGGCTTTGTCGTCCTCGCCGCCGTGTTGTTCGTGATCCTGCCGCTGTCGCTGGACGTATTCCGCCTCAACCTCGTCGCGAAATACCTGACCTACGCCTTCGTTGCGATCGGCCTCGTGCTGTGCTGGGGCTATGGTGGAATTCTCAGCCTGGGGCAGGGCGTGTTCTTCGGCCTCGGCGGCTACTGCATGGCGATGTTCCTCAAGCTCGAGGCTTCGAGCGTCGAGAACACCAAGATCCAGTCGACGCCCGGCATTCCCGACTTCATGGACTGGAATCAGATCACGTCGCTGCCGTTGTTCTGGCAACCGTTTCACAGCCTGACCTTCACCATCCTTGCCATCATTCTGGTTCCCGGTCTCTTCGCCCTGATCATCGGCACTGCGATGTTCAAGCGTCGCGTCGGCGGCACCTACTTCGCGATCATCACCCAGGCGGTCGCCGCCATCCTGACCATCCTGATCGTCGGGCAGCAGGGCTACACCGGCGGCATCAACGGCATGACCGACCTCCGCACGCTCAAGGGGTGGGACATCCGGCCCGACCACGCCAAGGTCATCCTGTACTTCGTCGAGGTGGTGCTGTTGTTCGCCTGCATCGGCATCGCGCAGTTCATCCGCTTGACCAAGCTCGGCCGCATCCTGGTGGCGATGCGCGAGCAGGAGGACCGCGTCCGCTTCTCCGGCTACAGCGTCGCCAACTTCAAGATCTTCGCCTTCTGCATGGCCGCGATCTTCGCCGCGATCGGCGGCGCCATGTTCGCGCTCAACGTCGGTTTCATGTCGCCGTCCTTTGTCGGCATCGTGCCGTCGATCGAGATGGTGATCTACACCGCCGTCGGCGGACGGACGTCGATCTTCGGCGCGGTTTGGGGAGCCATCCTGGTGAACTTCGCCAAGACCAGCCTGTCGGAATCCTTCCCGCAGCTCTGGCTGTTCGGCCTCGGCGCGCTGTTCATCGCGGTCGTGCTTGCCTTCCCGAACGGCCTGTCCGGGCTCTGGGCCGACTACGTGCAGCCGCGCATCGACCGGCTGTTCGCCTCGCGCAAGACGAAGGCGGGCTGGAACGACAATTCGGTCGCCGACGGCGCACCGGCAGAGTGAGGGGACCATCATGCTCGTCGGTCATCAGCCGAAGGAATTCCTGCTCGCGGTCTCCGGACTGACCGTCTCGTTCGACGGGTTCAAGGCAGTCAACGATCTCTCCTTCTATGTCGAGGAGAACGAGATCCGCGTCATCATCGGTCCCAACGGCGCCGGCAAGACCACGGTGCTCGACCTGATCTGCGGCAAGACCAAGGCGACCTCGGGCTCGATTCAGTTTCGTGGCAAGGAGCTCACGAAGATGAAGGAGAACGAGATCGTGCAGACCGGCGTCGGGCGCAAGTTCCAGACGCCGTCGGTCTTCGAGGACCTCACGGTCTTCGAGAACCTCGAGATCTCGTTTCCGCGCGGTCGCACCGTGTTCGGCTCGCTGACCTTTCAGCGCGACCAGCCGGTGAAGGGCCGGGTGGAGGAGGTCGCGGAGATGATCTTTCTCAAGGACAAGCTCAACACCTATGCCGCCGAGCTAAGCCACGGCCAGAAGCAGTGGCTCGAGATCGGCATGCTGCTGATCCAGGACCCGGACCTGTTGATGTTGGACGAGCCCGTCGCCGGCATGAGCGTGTCGGAGCGCGCCAAGACCGCCGAGCTGCTCAACCGCATCATCCAGAACCGTTCCGTGCTGGTGATCGAGCACGACATGAAGTTCGTCGAGGACATCGCGCACAAGGTCACCGTGCTGCACCAGGGCCAGATCCTCTCGGAGGGCACCATGGAGAAGGTGAAGAACGATCCAAAGGTCATCGAAGTCTATCTGGGCCACTGAGACATGACGAAGGTGAGTGAAACAGTTGCGGCTCGGGCGGTGCACCTCTCCCCTTGTGGGAGAGGTCGGATCGCATCGCCAGATGCGATCCGGGTGAGGGGTGTCTCTCCGCGTGTCAAACTGCCTCGTGCATCCGCGGATGCAAACCCCTCATCCGTCGCGGACTGCGTCCGCGCCACCTTCTCCCGCAAGGGGAGAAGGAAGGCGTTCGTGCCTCATCATTCACTCTGAACCAGGAACACGCTGATGCTGGCAATCTCCGATCTCCACGTCGCCTATGGGCAGAGCGAGGTGCTGCACGGCCTCAACGTCAAGGTAGCGCCCAACGAGATCGTTGCGATCATGGGTCGCAACGGCATGGGCAAGACCACGCTGATGAAGTCGCTGATGGGAATCCTGCCGGCCAAAAGCGGCTCGGTGTCCATGGACGGCACCGAGCTCGGCAGCCTCAAGAGCTACGAGCGCGTCGCCAAGGGCCTCGCCTATGTGCCGCAGGGCCGCATGATCTTCTCGACCATGACGGTGGAGGAGAACATCGAGACCGGGCTCGTCGTCTCCGGCGGCTCCGAGGTGCCCGGCGACATCTACGAATTGTTTCCGGTCCTGCTCGAGATGAAGGGCCGCCGCGGCGGCAATCTCTCCGGCGGCCAGCAGCAGCAGCTCGCGATCGCGCGTGCGCTCGCGACCAAGCCGAAAGTGCTGCTGCTGGACGAGCCGACCGAGGGCATCCAGCCGTCGATCATCAAGGAGATGGCGCGCACCCTCAAGCGCATCCGCGACGAGAAGGGCCTCTCGATCGTCGTATCCGAGCAGGTCCTGAGCTTCGCGCTCGACATCGCCGACCGCGTGCTGGTGATCGAGAACGGCGAGATCGTCCGTGACGATCGGCGCGATGCCGTCGATGCCGCGCAAGTCTCGAAATATCTGTCCGTCTAACCAACCGTAGTAAAGGGGAGCATCTCGATGCCAGAGACACTGATCAAGGTCGATCTCACCAAGTCGGCCTATGATAATGACAT
The DNA here is from genome assembly GCF_022354745.1 of Bradyrhizobium sp. I71. NCBI lineage: Bacteria > Pseudomonadati > Pseudomonadota > Alphaproteobacteria > Hyphomicrobiales > Nitrobacteraceae > Bradyrhizobium > Bradyrhizobium sp. I71. Next base: position 3,120,369 of record NZ_CP059398.1, on the reverse strand, counting down.
GGTGCACAACCGCTGGCACCCCGATATCCCGATCGTGGCCTGGGTCAATCCCGGCGATGACTTCATCATCGAGACCTATGACTGGACCGGCGGCTTCATCAAGAACAACGATTCCGCCGACGACGTGCGCGACATCGATCTGTCGATCGTGCACTTCCTGTCCGGCCCGATCGGCGTCAAGGGCGCCGAGCCCGGCGATCTCCTCGTCGTCGATCTGCTGGACGTGGGGCCGCTCAAGGAGAGCCTGTGGGGCTTCAACGGCTTTTTCTCCAAGCAGAATGGCGGCGGCTTCCTCACCGACCATTTCCCGCTGGCGCAGAAGTCGATTTGGGACATCAAGGGCCTCTACACCTCGTCCCGCCACGTGCCCGGCGTCAACTTCGCCGGCCTGATCCATCCCGGCCTGATCGGCTGTCTGCCCGATCCGAAGATGCTGGAGATGTGGAACAAGCGCGAGGCCGAGCTGATCTCGACCAATCCGACCCGCGTGCCCGGCCTTGCCAATCCGCCCTTCGCACCGACCGCCCATGGCGGCCGCGCCAAGGGAGATGCCAAGGCCAAGATCGGCGCGGAGGGCGCGCGCACCGTGCCGCCGCGCGAGCATGGCGGCAATTGCGACATCAAGGATCTTTCGCGTGGCTCGAAGATCTACTTCCCGGTCTACGTGCCCGGTGCGGGTCTCTCGATGGGCGACCTGCATTTCAGCCAGGGCGACGGCGAGATCACCTTCTGCGGTGCCATCGAGATGGCCGGCTGGCTGCATCTGAAGGTCGAGGTGATCAAGGACGGCATGTCGAAGTACGGCATCAAGAACCCGATCTTCAAGCCGTCGCCGATCACGCCGAACTACAAGGACTATCTGATCTTCGAAGGCATCTCGGTGGATGAAGCCGGCAAGCAGCACTATCTCGACGTCCACATCGCCTACCGCCAGGCCTGCCTCAACGCCATCGAGTATCTGAAGAAGTTCGGCTATTCCGGCGCCCAGGCCTATTCGATCCTCGGTACTGCACCGTGCCAGGGCCATATCTCCGGCGTGGTCGACGTGCCCAACGCCTGCGCCACGCTGTGGCTGCCGACCGAGATCTTCGACTTCGACGTGATGCCATCGGCGGCCGGTCCCATCAAGCACATCACCGGCGATATCCAGATGCCGATCTCGCCTGACAAGTGACGCTTGCGCTCCCTTTCCCCGTTCTTGCGGGGAGAGGGTTGGGGTGAGGGGCTGTCTCCGCATGAACGATGACAGTGAGTTTGCGGAAACTCCCCCTCACCCGGACGCTCCGCCATGACCGAACGTGAAGGGGTACAAGATGCCGGTCTACGAATATCTTTGTGACGACTGCGGTCCATTCAAGGACCTGCGCCCGATGGCGGAATGCGACGATCCGCAAAGCTGTCCGCACTGCGAGACGCTGGCGCCCCGCGTCATCCTGACCGCGCCGAACTTCTTCTGCATGCCGGCCGACAAGCGCAAGGCGCACGCGGTCAACGAGCGCAGCACACATGCGCCGCAGACGCTCGCACAGTACAAGGCTTCGCACGGCCCCGGCTGCGGCTGCTGCTCCTCGGGCAAGACCGTGAAGGACAAGGGCGCAACGGACAGGAAGAAGCCGGCGCGTCTGATGACCAAGACCAGGAGCGGCGCCAAGGGTTTTCCGACAGCGCGGCCCTGGATGATCAGCCACTAACCCACGCGGCTGCCTGATCGGCGGCGGCCCAGAACAACGAGTCAAGTACAGGAGCGGTCAACATGCTTCACGGCGATATTTCCAGCAGCAACGACACGGTCGGCGTTGCAGTGGTCAATTACAAGATGCCCCGGCTGCATACCAAGGCCGAGGTGCTCGATAACGCCCGCAAGATCGCCGACATGATCGTTGGCATGAAGCTCGGCCTGCCGGGCATGGACCTCGTGATCTTCCCGGAATACTCCACGCAAGGCATCATGTACGACTCCAAGGAGATGTACGAAACGGCATCCATGGTGCCGGGCGAGGAAACCGCGATCTTTGCCGAGGCCTGCCGCAAGGCGAAGGTGTGGGGCGTGTTCTCGCTGACCGGCGAGCGCCACGAGGAGCATCCGCACAAGGCGCCCTACAACACCTTGATCCTGATGAACGACAAGGGCGAGATCGTGCAGAAGTACCGCAAGATCATGCCCTGGGTGCCGATCGAGGGCTGGTATCCCGGCAATTGCACCTATGTGTCCGAGGGGCCGAAAGGGCTCAAGGTCAGCCTGATCATTTGTGACGACGGCAATTATCCCGAGATCTGGCGCGACTGCGCCATGAAGGGCGCCGAGCTGATCGTGCGTTGCCAGGGCTACATGTATCCGGCCAAGGAGCAGCAGGTCATGATCTCCAAGGCCATGGCGTGGGCCAACAATGTCTATGTCGCCGTCGCCAATGCCGCCGGCTTCGACGGCGTCTATTCCTATTTTGGTCATTCCGCGATCATCGGCTTCGACGGCCGCACCCTCGGCGAGTGCGGCGAGGAGGATTACGGCATCCAGTACGCCCAGCTCTCGAAACATCTGATCCGCGATGCGCGCCGCAACGGCCAGTCGCAGAACCATCTCTACAAGCTGGTCCACCGCGGCTACACCGGCATGATCAATTCCGGCGACAGCCCGCGCGGCGTCGCGGCGTGTCCGTATGATTTCTACAAGAACTGGATCAAGGACCCCGAAGGCACGCGCGACATGGTGGAAGCGATGACCCGCTCGACCCCGGGCACGGACGAATGCCCGATCGATGGCATCCCGAATGGAGCGTCTCCGAGCAATTACTGAGGTATTGCCGGCGCACGTCACCCGCTCATGCGCCGGCAACGACGTCGCGCGTCACGTAGCGGGTCCTACCGCTTCTGCTGCTCCGTGGGCCTGCGCGGTGGACGCGGCGGCGCTGGCGTCCCGCTCATCTTGTTGGCGGTCTCGCTGACGTCGAGCAGCGAGCGGCGAATGTCTTCGAGGTAGGTCGCCGACTTCTTCTTCATGGTGTCGGCAAGCTCGTGCAGTCCCTTGATCTTCTCCAGGAGCTCGTCGGCCTTGCCGTCGACGAAGCCCGGCACCGCGCTCTCGATCTTCGCGACCGCCTTGTCGAATCCGGCAAAGGCGCTGTCGACCTTGGCCATGACCGAATCGATTTCCGCGCCCTTGCTTCGGAGGTCGGCAGTGTGGCCCTCGAACGTGCGCAGGCCCTCCTTGATCGCCGGCGCGTTGTTCACGATCGTGCGGTCGACGCTGTGCAGCGTTTCGACGATGGATTCGGCGTCGCTGAGATCGGCCGTCAGCACGGGAATGCCGTCCGTGTCCAGCGGCACCGGCGGCGCAGAGGGCGCGCCGCCGATCAGCGAGATCGCGGCAACGCCGGTGAGGCCCTGGAACTCGATGCCTGCCACGGTGTCGTTGCGGATCGGTGCGGTGTTGTCGAGCATCACCAGCGCAACGATCCTGCGGGGGTTGTCGAGCTTGATCGACAGGATCTGGCCGGCGGGCACGCCGTCGAAATTGACCGGCCCCCCGCGGCGCAGGCCGCTGGCGGAACCACCCTCGAATACCACGCGCAACTGGCTGCGGCTCTGGATGGTGCGCCATTTCTGCACGCCGAGCAGGCCGCCGAACGCCACGGCGATCGCCGCCAGCGTTGCCGTTCCGATCACAAGATTGCTCGCGCGCGCCATGCAGGGACGATTCTACGGCCAAAGCGGAGAAGTTGGAAGGAGCCTGGATGGAGCTTTGGCCGTCATATTAGAGCGGGCGGGTTAACGACTTGTCCGCCGCAGCTCGAAGAGCGAAGGCGGAAGCGCAACCTGCCGACGCCTCGCGTGTGGATGGGCCGATTTGGTGGATCACGCTGCGCTGATCTACCCTGCGGTACTTCAATGTCCAGCCGCGCGTCTTGCCGCAGCGTTGTTCAGCACGATCAGGGCATCGACGGCCACGCCCGTCCTGGTGTTGATCAGGAACGGGTTGATATCGATCGAGGCGATCCGGTCACCGGCATCCGCGATCAGGTTGGAGAGGCCGACCAGCGCCTTCACCGCCGAGGCCTCGTGCAAGGCCGGCCTGCCGCGATAGCCTCGCAGCTTGATGCCGGCCTTGGTGCGGCCGATCAGAAGCCGCGCCTCGGCCTCGTCCAGCGGCGCGCCGGCGAGGGCGACGTCCTTCATCAGCTCGATGTCGATGCCGCCGGTGCCGAACAGCACGACAGGCCCCATCTCGGCATCGAGGGAGGCGCCCACCACGAGCTCGAGCTCGGCCTTGACCTGCTGTGCGATCAGGATGCCGTCGAGCTTCGGCTTGCCCTTCAGCTTCTTGACCCGCGCCGTGATGTCGGCGAACGCCTTCTTCACCTCGGCCGCGCTGTTGAGGTTCAGCACTACGCCGCCGATGTCGGACTTGTGCAGGATCTCGGCGCTGACGACCTTTGCCACGACCGGGAATCCGATCTGCCTGGCGATCCCTGCGGCTTCCGCTGCCGTCTGTGCGATCGCCTCTTTGGAGATCGGGATGCCGTAAGCCTTGAGGAGCTTCTTCGAGGCGACCTCGTCGAGCGCGGCGCCGGTCGCCGATTTCAACGTCTTCTCCAGCACGGCGCGCGCGGCGGGCTTCGAGCTCGAGACGATGTCCGGCACCTCCTTGCGCAGCTTCGCGTAGTCGAGCAGCGACTTGATCGCGGTCACCGCACGGTCCATGCCCTGCATGACCGCAAGATCCGGCAGCGACTTGCGCAAGCCCTTGGTAAACTCGGTGAAGCCGATCGACATCGCGCTGATATAGATCACCGGCTTGCCGGCCTGCCCCGCCATTTCGTTGACGATGCGCAGATTCCGCTCGCGCAGCTCGTGTGGCGCTTTCGGCAGTTCGGCATCGACGATCACGATGTCGATATCGGGGTCGTCGATCATCAGCTTGATCGACTTCATATAGACGGAGGGATCGACGACCGCCGCAAAGCCGGCGTCGAGCGGATTGCCGACGATCGAGCCGGGGCCGAGCATCTTGGCCAGCTCCGAGCTGACATGCGGGCTCAGCGGCGCGAAATTCAGGCCCGCGGCGTAGAAGGCATCGATCAGCATGCCGCGCTTGCCGCCGGAGAGCGTGACGGCGGCGAGCCGGCCGCCTTTGGGCACGGCAGCGTGCACGAAGCATTCGGTGGTCTCGATCAGCTCGTCGAGCCCGCCGACCCGGATGACGCCTTCGCGCGTTGCGATGGCATCGAACGTCTCGATCGAGCCCGCAAGTGCGCCGGTATGCGCCATCGCCGCGGCGCGGCCGCCCTCGGATGCGCCGAGCTTGAGCGCGATCACGGGCTTGCTCGCGGCGCGCGCCGCCTTGCAGGCGTCGCGGAACGCCTTGGTGTTGCGCACCCCTTCGAGGTAGACGACGATCACCTTGATGCTCGGATCCTCGGCGAAATAGCGCATCAGGTCGGGCGTCTCGAGTCCGGCCTCGTTGCCTGTCGTCACCATGTAGCCGACCCCGACGCCGCGATCCTCCAGCGCCTGGCGGATCGCCATGACGATCGCGCCCGATTGCCCGGCGATCGCCACCGTGCCCTGTTCCATGGTGACGATTCGATCGTCGATGTTGGTGAAGAGCCTTTCGCCGGCGCTCAGATTGCCCAGGCAGTTCGGGCCGGTGACGGCAAGGCCCGTCTCGCGCACGGCCGCCTGCAGTTCGGCGGCAAGCTTCTGGCTTTCGTCATCCTGCAACTCGCTGAAGCCCGAGGTGACGATGGTGGCCGAACGCGCGCCGGCCGCGGCGGCGTCGCGGATCACCTGCACGGCGAAGCGTGCCGGCACCAGCACCAGGACGTGATCGGGCTTCTCGGGAAGGCTCACAAAATTCTTGTAGCAGGGGACGCCCCAGATGGCGTCGCGCTTGGCGTTGACCGGATAGAGGCCGCCCTCGAAACCGTATTTGATCAGATTGTTCCAGATGCGCTCGGCATAATTGCCTGGCTTGTCGGTTGCACCCACCAGCACGATGTTGCGCGGGTGCAGCATGGCGTGGATGCCCTTGACGATGTCGCTGGCATCGGACGCTGGAGACCATGGATGGAACGCGGACGCAGCAGACACCTGGGCTTCCATGCCGTGACCTCACCTGTTGTTCTTCTTGGTCGAGTGCCACTCCGTTCTATGGCGAGTCCTTCGGAGTGGCAACCTTGGGGGTGGTATGCCGTATGGTGGAATGAGCGACGCTGGCGCGTGTCGTCGGCTCGGTGAGCGATCTACCTGTCGGCCCCAACCAATGTTGCATGCAGGATGTAGCGCTCGGGGCCGGAGGTGACGGCGTCGAATGGCCAACAGGTCGCGAGAACAAGCTCGAAGCCCTGTGTCGTGGCGTCGATGCCCGATGCGTCGAAACGGACCACGGCCGAGGAATCCGCGCGATAGCTGAAATGTCGACCGTCGCGACGTGTGACATCGATGATGTCACCAATGGCGACATTGCGCAGGAAGCGGAAATGAGTGTCGCGATGGGCGGCATAGACCGCAATCCCGCGTTCACCCGCATCAGCCGATTGGTCGATATGGCCGGGGCCAAAAGCGAGCGCCTGTCCGCTCGCGCCTTCCAGCACGATGGCGCTGGCACCGATCCGCCTCACCTCGATCCGCGCGACCGGCCAGGTGTCGGCCCAGGACCACGGCTTCACCGCCTGTCCCGTCGCAATGCTTCGGTCGAACGCCCGCTCCAGCAGCATTTGGGCGAGCCATGCCTTGGCGTGGATGTAGGCGCCGTCGCCGAACAAGAAGAGGCCGACAAGCGTGAGAGCCAGAGGAGAGATGAGGCGGAGCATCTGTATCTCTTTGTTGGTCATTCCGGGGCGGCTCGTAGAGCCGAACCCGGAATCTCGAGATTCCGGACTCGATGCTTCGCATCGCCCCGGAATGACATCCCCAAAAAAGGCGCGCGCGGCCGTTTGTAGGGGACGGGCAGCCGCGCGCGCTGACAGAGGAGTTCGGGGCGCTCCTCTCTCAAGCGGCGTCGGTGAGCAAGCGCCGACGCCGGTTGAACACGAACAGGATCAGGGCGAGCACGATCAGGATCAGGCCTGCGATCATTTTGAGCTCGGCCGAGGTTGCAGTCTTTGGCAGGCGGATCGTGTCGGGTGCCGCGGGCTTCGGTTGCCTCGCTGACGGCTGGTTGCGCGCGTCGGCATGGCGTTCGCGCAGCTGTGTCGGCGTCAGGTGCGACCGCTCGCCGAACACTTTCTCGAAATCCCAGCCGGCCGGCAGATTGATCGGGAGGTCGCTGAGCTTGAGCGGCTCGCCTTCGGGCCGGCTCGGCGTCCTGTCGACTGCAACGAGGCTGGTGAGCCGCGTGACGATCTGATGATCGAGCGCCAGCGCCAGGATCGCCTTGTCGGATTCTTCGGGCGTCATCTCGCGCATGGCGCGCGCCACTTCGGCATCGCCGATCTTGCGCTTGGCCCAGAGCTTCGACAGGCCCCTGCCTTCAGCGGCGCTCTGTAGCGGCAGCGTCACCGACCACGGGCGATCGCCGACGCGTCCCTTGATTTCAAGTGAGCCCGCGAGCTTGTCGAGCCTGGCCGCCAGCACCAGCGGCTCGTCACGGTAGACGTCCGGAATGATCGCCGGGGTGATGTCGGCCTTGGCGTCGGAGAATTTTGCGGTGAGGCCGGTCACCACCGGATTCTCCAGCTTGGCGAACAGGCCGCGCATGCGTTCCTCGACCTGCTCGACCGAGCCGATGTGGGTGAACGCGCCGCGGCCGAGCTCGGCGGCGCGCGTCATCAGGTGGGTGTTGGGCGCCGAGCCGATGCCGACCATGAACACGCGCGAACGGCCGCGCATGGCCGTGATCGTCTCGAACAATTGCTGCTCGTTGCCGATCGCGCCGTCTGTCAGGAATACGACCTGACGGACCATGCTGCTGTCGCCGAGCTTGTCGGCGAGCGCAGCGCGCATCGCCGGTACCATCTCGGTGCCGCCGCGCGCCTGCAAGGCGCTGACGAACGAGGTCGCCTCGCCGACATGCGCGGCGTCCGCCGGCACGGAAGCCGGAAACAGCACGTCCATGGTGTCATCGAAGCGGATCACGTTGAAGCGGTCATTCGGCTGGAGCCGGCCGAGGGCATAGAGCAGGCTCGCCTTGGCCTGAACGATGGAGGTGCCGCCCATCGAGCCGGAATTGTCGATCACGAACACGACCTCGCGGGGCAGCGGCTTCTGCGTTGCCTGCTCGACGCCGGGCGGAGTGACGAAGGCGAGCAGGTAGTCGGCATCGCCAACATGCTCGCGGAACAGGCCAACCGACGGCGCCATCCCGGCGGCTGGCTTCCAGGTCAGCTCGAAATCGCGATCGGCGGGGACAGCGCCATCAGCGAGCGTCACGATACGCGTCGTGTCGTCCGGACTCTCGACCTTGACGTCATGGTGGTGACTCCTGACCTCGCCGAGCGCAAAGCCGGCCTTCAGGCGCACGGTGATGCTGGTCGGGTTGACCGGCGCATTTCTGGCGGGATCCAGCACCTGCGGCGAGATGCGGTCGCGATCCGGAACCGGATCAGATGTCGCTGCGCCCCACCCCGAGCCGTCGTTGCGGAAGTCGACGCTCTGCACGATCGGCGCCGGATTGTAGCGCGGGGCGACCACCAGCGGCACGCGGAGCGAATATTCGCCGCCGGCCTGATGCACCGGCTCCTGATACTCGATCTGCACCAGCACGGTCTCGCCGGGACCGATATTGGCGACCGAGTTGGTAAAGACGTTGGGCCGCTCCTGCTCGGTGAGCGCGGCCTTCTGGCCGGCGCTTCGTGCCTGCTCGTAGATCACACGGGCTTGCTGCCGCTCCTTGATGTCGCCGACGATGACGTGGTCGCCGACCACCATCTTCAGCGTGTCGACGGCACCATTGGCTGCGAGCGGATAGACATAGGTGGCCGCGACCCAGTCCCTGGTCGGATTGCGGAACAGTTGCGTGACGCGGGCGCGCAGCGTCGGGCCCGATACGGTGATGTCGATGTCGGTGCCGAGACGGATCGCCTCGGTATAGGCGCCGTCTTCCTTCAGGAGCAGGCTGCCCGACCGTGCCTCGCCAGGTTGGAGGAGGCTGGCCTGCTCGGCCGTTGCCGACCAGCCCGTCCCGAAGCTCACCAGCAGGGCCACGAAGGCCACCAGCATCACCGCGACGCCCTGTGCGAGAAGGAATAATCCGAGCTTGATCAGCCGGCCCAGCACGGGGTGTTCGTCGCTGTCGGCTGTGTCGTAGGTATCCATTTGGCCTGCTCCCGTTGGCTGCTTGCTGGCCCTCAGGATCGACTTGGAGAGGCTGATTTCGCGAGCAGAATGATCGGCAATGTTCCGCCGCGGCCGGCGCGAGCAGGCTGCCGTCGGGCGGCCATGTGCGGTTTTGTGCTGGTTTGTCCGCCCTGCTAGAATGGCACTCCCAGGGCAGGGTTGATGATGCAAATGCAGGCCGACAAGCAGCTTTCGGACGAGCAGAGCCGCGAGATCGCGGAGACCATTCGCGAAGAGCTGGCCAGACGCCGGATCTCCCGGCAGGCCCTGGCCGAGCAGGCCAAGCTCAGCCTGTCGACGCTGGAGAAGGTGCTCGGCGGCCGCCGGCCGTTCACGCTGGCGACGACGGTCCGGCTCGAGCAGGCGCTAGGCGTCTCCCTGCGCAAAAGCGCCATCGTGGTGACGCCTCCGGCCGCAAGCGACGTCGCGCCCGACAGCCTCGGCTCCTATGCTCATCGCGCCGTGACCTGGCTCGAGGACGTCTACATCACCCTGCGGCCGTCCTTTGGCGACAAGGACGCGATCTTTGCCTATCGCACCGAGATCGTCTGGGAGCCGAAGGTCTCCGCACTGGTCTTTCGCGAGGGCGAGCGGACCGACGCCGCCTATGAGCACACCGGCGAGGTTGCCGTTCCCCATCAGTCCGGCTTCATCTACCTCGTCATCATCAAGCACGGTCAGCATCGCGTGATCACGGTGTCGCGGCCGACGGTTGCCGGCGAGATGTACGGCATCATCTCGACGCTCCGCGCCGGCCCCGGCTCGCAGCTCACGCCGATCGCCGCGCCCATCGCCTATGTGCCGCTCAGGAATATTCCAAAGCCGTCCCTGGGGCGGGTTGCGCCCGACGACGGCAACTACGTCTTGTACCGAAAGCACCTGCGCCGCACGGTGGAAGAGCCCTTTGCGCTCTTCCTGCCGGCATAGCCTCGCCTCGACGTCGCTCGTACACAAGAAGATAGCGGCCTTTCGGCCGCTATCTGGGTTGGGCAAAGTTCAGCTGATGTGAGCTAGCCTCCCGTCTCGGCGCTGATGATGTCGCCGAACAGCTCCCACTGACCAGCCTTGAAGCGGATCATCTTGAGCTGCTCGATCGGTGCGAAGTCGTTGGCGCCGGTATTGATCTTGATGCCGGGGATCAGCGTATCGGGCGCAAAATCCTTCAGGCTCGCGGCCTGCTTCATCACGTTCTCGCGCGTGAGGTTGTCGCCACACTGCTTCAAGGTCTGGACCAGGGTCTGCGCGGCGGCATAGCCGTAGACGATGTTGGTGTCGGAGACGTTGGCGCCCGGCATGTACTTGTCGATGAAGGCGAGAAACTTCTTCATGCCTTCGTCGTCCTTCCATTGCGGGTCCGATGCGTCCTTCAGATAGCTCGCCGACAGCACGCCTTCCGACGCGTCGAGCCCGGCAGGCTTCATCACCGCGCCGATCGAGATCGACACGTCGGTCATCACATGCATCGGCCTCCATTCGAGCTCGGCGATCTTCTTGATCGCCTGTGCCGCGAATTTCGGCGTCGAGATGTTGACGAAAACGTTGGCGCCGGTGCCCTTCAGCTTGACGATGTGGGAATCGATCGAAGGCTCGGTGGTCTCGTAGCTCTCTTCCGCGACGATCAGCGAGGAGGCCTTGTCGCCGAAGATCTCCTTGATGCCGGCGACGTAGTCCTTGCCGAAATCGTCATTGGCATAGAAGATCGCGACCTTCGCATCGGGCTTGGCCTGCAAAATGTACTTGGCGAAGATCCGCGCCTCGACCCGGTAGCTCGGCTGGAAGCCCATGGTCCAGGGAAAACCCTTGGGGTCGTTCCATTTGCTGGCGCCCGTGGCGAGGAAGAGCTGCGGGACCTTCTTGGCGTTGTGATACTTCTGCACGGCGGTCTGGGTCGGCGTGCCCAGCGCATTGAAGACCAGGAACACCTCGTCGCTCTCGATCAGCTTGCGGACCTGCTCCACGGTCTTGGGCGGCGAATAGCCGTCGTCATAGGAGATCCAGTTGATCTTCCGGCCGTTGATGCCGCCCAGGTCGTTGATCATCTTGAAATAGGCTTCCTCGGTCTTGCCGATGATGCCGTAGGCGGAAGCGGGACCCGAATAGGCCTCGACATTGCCGATCTTGATCTCGGTGTCGCTGGCGCCGGTGTCGTATTTCTTTTGTGCGAAGGCGCCTTGAACTGAAAGCAAGGTCAGGGCCGTTGCCGCGGCGAGCAGGGCGAGTTTCTTGTTCTTCATGGAAATTCCTTGAGGTTTCTTGTGGTTTGGATAGGCACTTCAAAACAAAAAAGCGCCCGCGAGGGGCGCTTTGGTCAGGCATTGGCGACCTTCTTGTCGATTTCGGAAGCGACCGAGAACTCCTTGCGCAAGGTCGGCTTGTGGATCTTGCCGGTGGCGTTGCGCGGCAGTGCCTCGACGAAGCGGATCTGACGCGGGCATTTGAAACGCGCCAGATTGGCCGCGCAATGCGCGAAGACCTCGGTCTCGGTCAGCTTTTGTCCCGGCTTGACCGCGACGATGGCGAGCCCCACCTCGCCCCATTGCGGATCGGGAATGCCGATCACGGCCGCCTCCGCGATGGCCGTGAGCTGGTGCAGGACGTTCTCGACCTCGGCCGGGTAGACGTTCTCGCCGCCGGAGATGTACATGTCCTTCCAGCGATCGACGATGTAGTAGAAGCCTTCCTCGTCGACGCGGGTCGCATCACCGGTGTGCAGCCAGCCGTCGGTGAAGGACGTCTTGTTCGCTTCCGGCCTGTTCCAGTAGCCCGGCGTGATGTTGGGGCCCTTGACCCAGAGCTCGCCGAGTTCGCCGACATCGGCGTCGCTGCCATCGGGACGCACGATGCGTACCTCGGTGTGCAGCACCGGCTTGCCGGCGGAGCCGGCCTTGCGCGCGGCATCCTCGCGATCGAGCACCAGCACGGCCGGCGAGGTTTCGGTCATGCCATAGCCCTGCTGAAGCGCGACGCCGCGCGCCTCCCAGACCTTGAGCAACGGCACCGGCATCGGAGCGCCGCCGACACCGCCGACGATCAGCCGGCTGAGGTCGGTGGTCGCGAAGGCCGGGTGCTGCGCCATGAACTGGTAGATCGCGGGCACGCCGAAGAACACGTTGATGCCCTGCGCGGGATCGTTGATCAGGCCGAGCGCCGTGCCAGGATCGAAGGCGCGCATGATCATCACGGTGCCGCCGGCGTGCAGCACCGGATTGGTGTAGCAATTGAGACCGCCGGTGTGAAACAGCGGCAGCACGGTGAGGAGCACCGAGGCCGGCCCGATGCAGGCGGGGCCGCCGAGATTGACGCAGTTCCAGAATGTCATGCCATGCGTGATGGTCGCGCCCTTCGGATGGCCCGTCGTGCCCGAGGTGTACATGACGGTCGAGACGTCATCGAGCGTGACCTCTTCGGCGCGGTCGAGCGGCTTCGCGGCGGCAATGCCGGCTTCATAGGTGCCGCCCGGGCCGAGCAGCAGGCTGGTCGCAACGTTGCAGAGCTTTGCGACGGCGAGCGCCGTCTCGGCCAGATCTGTGTCGTGGATCATCACCTTCGGCGCACAATCGGCAGTGATGAACTGGAGCTCGGGAACGGTGAGGCGCGTGTTCAGCGGAACGAAGATGGCCCCTAACCGGCCGCAGGCGAACTGCACCTCCAGCGTATCGGTCGTGTTCAGCGCCAGCACCGCGACACGGTCGCCGCGCGAGATCTTCAGCGTGTGACGCAGGAACGAGGCGAGGCGCGAGACGCGGGCGTCGAGCTGCGCGTAGCTGAAGCGGCGCTCGCTTGCGAGATCGATCACCGCAACCTTGTTCGGCGTGCGGCGGCCATGATGGGCGATCCAATCGTAGTAGCGAACGGCCAAGAATTCCTCCCTCGGCGGTCTGTGCCGCCCTCCTCCTTGCTGCCCGTGCGCGATGCCCGGCGTGGCGTTGGCGCCAGCCGGAGTCTGTGCAGCAACGTTTTTTGAGCCAGAGTTAGCCTGTGCGGGATGAAAATCGTCTTGCGTGGAGTTGCTAGGCCAGAGGCTGCAGTGGAGCGGCTCCCATGGTCAGCCACTCCGCGCAAGTGAATGGCAAATGTTCCAGCCATGGTGGACGAGCGAATCCGCCAGCAGGGCGAGACAAATGAAGAGCCCGTTCTATACCGCCGAGCACGACGCCTTTCGCGACGTCATGCGCCGTTTCGTCGAGAAGGAGATCACCCCGTTCGCCCATGAGTGGGACGAGGCCGGTGAATTCCCGCGCGTGCTCTATCGCAAGGCGGCCGAGATCGGCCTCCTGGGGCTCGGTTTCCCCGAGGAATATGGCGGGATCACCGCCGACCAGTTCATGAAGATCGTCGCCAGCCAGGAACTGGCGCGCGCCGGCGCCGGCGGTGTCAGTGCCAGCCTGATGAGCCACACCATCGGCTCGCCGCCGATCGCGCGCGCGGCTCGGCCCGGGGTGAAGGCGCGCGTGCTGCCGCAAGTGCTCTCGGGCGAGAAGATCTCTGCGCTCGCGATCACGGAACCTGGCGGCGGCTCCGATGTCGCGAACCTCAGCACCCGGGCCCGGCGCGACGGCGATCACTACGTCGTGAGCGGCGAGAAGACCTTCATCACCTCAGGCATGCGTGCGGACTATCTGACTGTTGCAGTGCGCACCGGTGGCGAGGGCGCCGGCGGCGTCAGCCTGCTCCTGATCGAAGGCGACACGCCCGGCCTGTCGCGGACGAAGCTGAAGAAGATGGGCTGGTGGGCCTCCGACACCGCGACGCTGCATTTCGACCAATGCCGCGTGCCGGCAGAGAACCTGATCGGCGAGGAGGGCCAGGGGTTCAAGATCATCATGCAGAATTTCAACAGCGAGCGCATGGGCATGGCGGCAAGCTGCACCGCCTTCGCCCGGGTCTGCCTCGATGAGGCGGTTGCCTACGCGAAAGAACGCAAGACCTTCGGCAAGCCGCTCGCCCAGCACCAGGTGATCCGCCACAAGATCGTCGACATGGCGCAGAAGGTCGCGGCATCCCAGGCGATGCTGGAAATGCTGGCCTGGCGGCTCGAGCAGGGCGAAAGCCCGGTCGCGGAAATCTGCATGATGAAGAACCAGGCGACGCAGACCATGGCCTTCTGCGCCTCGGAAGCCGTACAGATCTTCGGTGGCGCCGGCTTCATGCGCGGCATCAAGGCCGAGCGCATCTACCGCGAGGTCAAGGTCAATGCCATCGGCGGCGGCACCGAGGAGATCATGAAGGATCTGGCATCCAGGCAGATGGGGTTGTGAAAACCGTCGTCCCGAGGGCGCGCGCAGCGCGAACCCGGGACCTAGAGCCGAGTCCCAATCATATCGAGATTCCGGGTTCGACGCTTCGCGCCGCCCCGGAATGACAGGAGCAAGATGCTATTCACCACCGACCACGACGACATTCGCCGCTCGCTGCAAAAGTTCATCGCGAACGAGATCAATCCCCATGTCGATGAATGGGAGAAGGCCGACATCTTCCCGGCGCACGAGCTGTTCAAGAAGATGGGCAATCTCGGCTTCCTCGGCCTGAACAAGCCGGTCGAGTTCGGCGGCTCTGGTCTCGATTACTCCTACGCGCTGATGATGGCGGAGGAGTTAGGGGCCATCACCTGCGGCGGCGTGCCGATGGCGATCGGGGTGCAGACCGACATGGCGACGCCCGCGCTGGCACGATTCGGCTCGGACGAGGTCCGTCGCGAATTTCTGGCCCCCTCGATTGCCGGAGATTACGTCGCCTGCATCGGCGTCTCCGAGCCCGGCGCGGGCTCCGATGTCGCCTCGATCAAGACCCAGGCGAGCTCCGACGGCGACGATTACGTCATCAACGGGGGCAAGATGTGGATCACCAACGGCACGCAGGCCGACTGGATCTGCCTGCTCGCCAACACCGGCGACGGGCCCGTTCATCGCAACAAGTCGCTGATCTGCGTGCCCATGAAGAGCAAGGGCGTCACCATCGCCCGTAAGCTCGACAAGATGGGCATGCGCTCCTCCGACACCGCGCAGATCTTCTTCGACAATGTCCGCGTGCCCAAGCGCAACCGCATCGGCGAGGAGGGCAAGGGCTTCACCTACCAGATGATCCAGTTCCAGGAGGAGCGGCTGTGGGGCGCGGCCGCCTGCCTCAAGTCGCACGAATACATCATCAACGAGACCATCGAATATACTCGCAATCGCAAGGCCTTTGGCCAGAGCATCCTCGACAACCAGGTCGTGCACTTCAAGCTCGCGGAGATGCAGACCGAGGTCGAGCTGCTGCGCGCGCTGATCTATCGTGCCGCCGAGCAGCTGGTGGCGGGCGAAGACGTGACGAGGCTTGCGACCATGGCCAAGCTGAAGGCCGGCCGCCTCGGCCGCGAGCTCACCGACGCCTGCTTGCAATATTGGGGCGGAATGGGCTTTACCAACGAGACGCCGGTCAGCCGCGCCTATCGCGACAGCCGCCTGACCTCGATCGGCGGCGGCGCCGACGAGGTCATGCTGATGGTCCTGTGCAAGATGATGGGCACATTGCCCGGCAGCAAAGGGAGTGCCTGATGATCACGCTCTATCACTGCGACGCCGCGCGCTCGTTTCGCCCGCTCTGGATGCTGGAGGAGATGGGGCTGCCCTATGAGCTGAAGATGCTGCCGTTCCCACCGCGCGTCTTCGCCAAGGAATATCTTGCGCTCAATCCGCTGGGCACGATTCCCTTCATGGTGGACGGCGAAACGAAGATGACCGAGTCCTCCGGCATCTGCCACTATCTCGGCGTCAAATACGGCCCGACGCCGCTGATGGTCGGACCGGAGGATCCCGCCTATGGCGCCTTCCTGAACTGGATGTATTTCAGCGACGCCACGTTAACCTTCCCACAGACGCTGGTGCTCCGATACACCCAACTCGAGCCGGAGGAGCGCCGCAACCCGCAAGTCGCCACCGACTACGTAAAATGGTTCCTGGGGAGACTGCGCGCCGTTGAGGCAGCCACCGCGAATGCCGAAACATTGTGCGCGGGCCGCTTCACCGCCGCTGACATCGTCATCGGATACGCGCTCCGCCTGGCGAGCAACATCGGGCTCGCCAAGGATTTTGGGCCAAATGTCGCAGCCTATTGGGCTCGCCTGCAGCAGCGCGACGGTTTCAAGCGCGCAGTTGCTGCGGAACAGAAGGCTGGCGCCGACCAGAATGTTGCAGCGAGGGTGAGGGCGTAAGGGAGGCTGTCATTCCGGGGCGATGCGAAGCATCGAGCCCGGAATCTCGAGGTTCCGGGCTCGGTCCTGCGGACCGCCTCGGAACGACGATGCATGTTTCATGACAGCGCTATCCTGTCGTGACAGCGCCCAAATTTCCGCTAAGGTGACCTCCGTCCGCAGCGGCCAGAGAGCCGCGCGAGGAGGACCCCAATGGAAGATAAAGGTCGCGAATCCGACCATCTGATGCTGATTACGCCGGAGCGGGTATTCTATGCCGGGCTGCTCGGCCGGCCCCGCAGGCGCACCCCCGGTTGCTGCCATGTCTATGTGGCGGTGAAGGGCAGCCTGCACCTGACGATCGACGACGTCCAGACATCGGACGAGTTGATCGTGACCCTGCCGAACCAGCGGCACACCATCGCCAGCGACTACCGCACCGTGATCAGCGTGACGCTGGAGCCGGAAAGCATGCCGGATGGCGTGATCGAGGCTTTGGCCGAGCGGCTCCGGGGGCCGGACAAGGCCGCCTATGCGCGCAAGATCCTGGCCGCCTATACGCTGCTGCGCCAGCGGCGCTACGGCGACATCACCACCGCCGAGTTCGACGAGATGTGCTTTGGCGAGGCGCTGCCACGTCGCGTGCTCGACCCGCGCGTGATGCGCGCGGTCGCCCGCATCGGGCGTTTCTCCGGCGAGCCGGTGACGGCGGATACGTGTGCGGCAGAAGCAGGCCTCTCGGCATCGCGCTTCCTGCATCTGTTCAAGGAGGAGACCGGCATCTCCTTCCGCTCCTTCCGTGCCTGGAAGCGCGCGCGGCATCTGCTGCACTTCGCCAACCAGGACCTCAACCTCGCTCATCTCGCGCAGGACATCGGCTATCCCGACTCGACGCATTTCAGTCACTCGATCCGCCGCTTCTACGGATTGAAACCGCGTGCGATCTTCGTCGGCTCGCGCGACCTTGCGATCTACCGCAGCACCGAGACGGTGCGGCTGGCGGAGGCTTCGTAGATTCGTAGGGTGGGCAAAGGCGCACTTGCGCCGTGCCCACCGCCTCTCGGCAACTGGCAAAGAGCGTGGGCACGCTTCGCTTTGCCCACCCTACGAAAGCCTGCCCTTTCTCAGCTTCTCCGCGCAAGAAGCCGCATGTCGCGCGTCACATGATCGCAAGCGTTGAATTCTCAACGTGCGAGACATTAGTGGCATGAGCGACAAGGCCGTCATCACCTGCGCGCTGAACGGCGTGCTCACCGACCCGAAGCAGCACAACGTGCCCGTGACGCCCGAGCAGATGGCGCGCGAGGCCAAGGCTGCGTTCGATGCCGGCGCGTCCATCATGCACATCCATCTGCGCCAGCAGGCGCCGAACAAGGGGCACCTGCCGTCCTGGGAGGTCGCTGTCAGCAGGGAGATCCAGCAGGCGATCCGCGAGGCATGCCCGGGCGTGATCATCAACCACACTTCGGGGGTCTCCGGCCCAAACTACAGCGGCGCGCTCGATTGCATCCGCGAGACCAGGCCGGAGATCGCCGCCTGCAATGCCGGCTCGCTGAACTACCTGAAAGTGAAGGCCGACAACACCTGGGCCTGGCCGCCAATGATGTTCGACAATGCGGTCGAGAAGGTGAAGGACTATCTCGACGTCATGAACGCGGTCGGCACCATCCCCGAGTTCGAGTGCTTCGACGTCGGCATCGTCCGCTGTGTCGGAATGTATCGCCAGGTCGGCATGTATAACGGCCCGCTCGAGTATAATTTCGTGATGGGTGTCGCCTCCGGCATGCCTGCTGATCCCGAGTTGCTGCCGATCCTGATCAAGCTGAAGCGCCCCGAGGCGCATTTCCAGGTCACCGCGATCGGCCGCGAGGAGATCTGGCCGCTGCACCAGCGCTGCGCCGAGCTCGGCGGCCATCTCCGTACCGGCCTCGAGGACACTTTCTATCTCGCCGACGGCACGAAGGTGACCTCGAACGGCCAGCTGATCGAAGCGGTCGCCGCCTGCGCGCGACGTGCCGGCCGCGAGATCGCGAGCCCCGCCGAGGCGCGGAAGATCTTTGGGACGAACAGGTAAGGTATCGCCTCACCCGTCATTGCGAGCGAAGCGAAGCAATCCAGAATCTCTCCTCGGATGCAGTCTGGATTGCTTCGTCGCTTCGCTCCTCGCAATGAGGAGCAGGATCAAGTCCATGTCCATTCTCGAAAGCACCGTTTCCCCCGGCAGCGCCGCCTACCATGCCAACCGTGACGGCATGCTCGCCTTGATCGACCGCATGCGCGCGCTGGAAGAGCGCACGCGGGCGGCGTCGGCCGCGGCCAAGGATCGCTTCCACAAGCGCGGACAATTGCTGCCGCGCGAACGCGTCGCCCTGGTGCTCGATCCCGGTGCGCCCTTCGTCGAGCTGTCGACGCTCGCGGGCTACATGTTCGACGTGCCCGATCCGAACAAGAGCGTGCCCGGCGGCGGCGTCATCGCCGGCATCGGCTTCGTCTCGGGCATCCGCTGCATGGTCAGCGCCAACGACGCCGGCATCGATGCCGGCGCGCTGCAGCCTTACGGTCTCGACAAGACGCTGCGGGTGCAGGAACTCGCACTGGAGAACAAGCTGCCCTACGTGCAGCTCGTCGAAAGCGCCGGCGCAAACCTGCTGCGCTACCGCGTCGAGGATTTCGTCCGCGGCGGCAACATCTTTCGCAATCTGGCGCGCCTTTCCGCGGCCGGCCTGCCGGTCGTCACCGTCACGCATGGCTCGTCCACCGCGGGCGGCGCCTATCAGACCGGTCTTTCCGACTACATCGTCATGGTCCGTGGCCGCACCCGTGCCTTCCTTGCAGGGCCGCCGCTGCTGAAGGCCGCGACCGGCGAGGTTGCGACCGAGGAAGAGCTCGGCGGCGCCGAGATGCACACACAGGTTTCCGGTCTCGGCGACTATCTCGCCGAGGACGACCGCGATGCCCTGCGCATCGCGCGCGAGATCATGGCGGCGTTGAAGTGGGAGCGGCCGGACAGGGCGACGCCAGAATTCAAACCGCCGCGCTACGACCAGGACGAGCTGCTCGGCATCATGCCGATGGACCACAAGCGTCCGGTCGACATGAAGCAGGTGATCGCGCGCATCATCGACGATTCCGATTTCACCGAGATGGCGCCGAATTACGGGCCCGCCACGGTCTGCGGCCACGCCAGGATCGAAGGGCAGGCCATCGGCATCATCACCAACAATGGCCCGCTCGATCCCGCCGGCGCCAACAAGGCGACGCATTTCATCCAGGCCTGCTGCCAGACCCGTACACCGCTGCTCTATCTGAACAACACCACCGGCTATATGGTCGGCAAGGCCTATGAAGAAGCCGGCATGATCAAGCACGGCTCCAAGATGATCCAGGCGGTCACCTCGGCGACGGTGCCGCAGATCACCATCTATTGCGGCGCTTCGTTCGGGGCCGGCAATTACGGCATGTGCGGGCGCGGCTTCCATCCGCGCTTCTGCTTCTCCTGGCCGAATGCCAAGACCGCCGTGATGGGCGGCGAGCAGGCGGCCGAGACCATGGCGATCGTGACTGAAGCCGCCGCAGCGCGCCGCGGCAAGCCGATCGAGAGGGACAAGCTGGATGCCATGAAGGCGCAGATCGTCGGTGTGTTCGACGGCCAGATGGACGTGTTCTCCACCAGCGCACGCGTGCTCGACGACGGCGTGATCGATCCGCGCGACACGCGCGCGGTGCTGTCGGAAGTGCTCGCGATCTGCCGCGAGGGTGATGCGCGCACACCCCAGCGGATGCAGTTTTCGGTGGCCCGGCCATGAGGAACGGATCAGTGCAGCACCGGCCGTTCTTCAAGGTCCTGATCGCCAATCGCGGCGAGATCGCGTTGCGCGTCATGCGTAGCGCGCGCCGGCTCGGTCTCGGCGTCGTCGCCGTCTACTCGGATGCCGACCGCGATGCGCTCCACGTGAAGCACGCCGATCAGGCCGTGCGCATCGGCGAAGCGCTTCCGGCGCAATCCTATCTCAGCATTCCCGCGATCATCGCAGCCGCAAAGGCGAGCGGCGCGGACGCGGTCCATCCCGGTTACGGCTTCCTGGCCGAGAACGAGGAGTTCGCGCGCGCCTGCAAGGAGGCGGGTCTCGTCTTCATCGGGCCGTCGCCGCAGGCGATCGCGGCGATGGGCAACAAGGCCGGCGCCAAGGAGATCATGAAGAAGGCCGGCGTGCCCATCGTGCCCGGCTATCAAGGAGTCGAGCAGGGTGACGAGGTCATGCTGACGGAAGCCAGAAAGATCGACTTTCCCGTGATGATCAAGGCGGTCGCCGGCGGCGGTGGACGCGGCATGCGGCTCGTGGCCGATACGGCCTCGTTTCCCGATGCGCTGCGCAGTGCGCGTTCCGAGGCGAAGGCCGCGTTTGGCGACCCCACCGTCATCCTGGAACGTGCGATTCAGAACCCGCGCCATATCGAGATCCAGGTGTTTGGCGACAGCCACGGCAACGCCATCCATCTCGGCGAGCGCGACTGCTCGGTGCAGCGGCGGCACCAGAAGCTGATCGAGGAGGCGCCGTCACCCGCAGTCACGCCCGAGTTGCGCGCGAGGATGGGAGAGGTCGCGGTCGCCGCGGTCAAGGCGCTGCGCTACGAAGGGGCGGGGACGCTGGAGTTCCTGCTCGACGAACGTGGCGAGTTCTACTTCATGGAGATGAACACGCGTCTCCAGGTGGAGCATCCCGTGACCGAGGCGGTCACCGGGCTCGATCTCGTCGAGTTGCAGCTGCGCGTGGCGCGTGGCGAGCCGCTGCCGGTGAAGCAGCAGGACATCCGATTCGAAGGCCATGCCATCGAGGTGCGGCTCTGCTCGGAGGATGCCGCGCAGGATTTCATGCCGCAATCCGGCCGCATGGCGCGCTGGCAGGTGCCCGACGGCATCCGGGTCGAGCACGCGCTGCAGTCGGGCGCGGAAATCCCGCCGTTCTACGATTCCATGATCGCCAAGATCATCAGCCATGGTGCGAGTCGCGAGGAGGCGAGGGGACGGCTGATCGTCGGCCTGGAGCAGCTCACGGCGTTTGGCGTGACCACGAACCAGGCGTTCCTGATCTCCTGCCTGCGTCACTCCGGCTTCGCCAAGGGCGAGGCGACGACAGCCTTCATCGGTGCGCATCGCGACGAGCTTCTGGCGTCACGCAGGGGCGCTGCATTCGATACTGTGTTGGTGGGCTTGCTGCTCTACGTCACAAATCCGCGCGCGCCTGCCTGGCAGGGTGGTCGGAGTCTGTCCGCAACGTTCCCGCTTCCAGCGAAACTCGAGATCGCCGGCCACGTCCACGAGCTCGATGTCACGCGCGAGCGCGATGGCAGCTACACCGTCGCCACCGACGGCCGTCAGGACAGGTTCGAGATCGAGCAGCTCGATGCCGATGCGATCCGTTTTCGCCATGACGGCGTGATGGACAGCGCCAAATTCCTGCGCGATGCCGACCGGCTCTACCTCCAGCATCGCGGCATCCCGCTTGCGGCGATCGATCTCACGCTGGCGGCGCCGAAGGCTGCAGCAAGCAATGGCGGTGACGGCAAGGTTCGCGCCGCCATGAATGGCCGCGTTGTCGCCGTCCTGGTCAAGCCGGGCGATCGCGTCACCGCGGGCCAGCCGGTGCTGACGCTGGAAGCGATGAAGATGGAGCACGTCCACAAGGCCGGCCTCGACGGCGTCGTCGCGGCGATCAACGTTGCCGAAGGCGAGCAGGTGACCACGGGCAGGATCGTGGCGGAGATCGGGGCGGGCTAGGGCCGCGAATGCAGTATCTGATGGGCAGCGGCGCATAGCGCCGTGCCATCGTCTGCTGATCGAGAAATACGAAGAGATTCAATGCGATAGGTCGCGAATCGTGCCCGTGCGCAATTCGGATTGAACGGCGTTCATTTTCGTGCGACAAATATGAACATTGTTCAATTCGTATGGAGCCTCGCATGTCGCGCGCAACTGATCCCGCCCAAGAGACGGATGCCGCGCTCCCTTCAGTGTCCAGGCGGCTGCCGTTCGCCGCACCAACGGTCCGCGAAAAATGCCTGGTCGGTACGCTGTTCGTCCTTGCGCTGGTGGTGCTGCTCGCACCTGCGCTGCCTGCCGCCGCCTGGCACATCCCGCATTTCGTTGACACCCGCCCCTGGCTGGGTGTGCCCAATGCCGGCGACGTGCTGAGCAATCTCGCCTTCCTCGCGATGGGCGTCTGGGGCACAGAGCGGCTGCGCGCCCGCAATGATGCGCCCGTGGGTGCAGGCTGGTTCTTCATCGGACTGATCCTCACCTGCTTGGGCTCAGGCTTCTATCATCTGGACCCCGACATGCCGCAGCGGCTCGTGGCCGATCGCGTCGGCATGGCGGTGGCGTTCGCGGGCTTTCTTGGCATCGCGGCCAGCGAGCGCATCAGCGTGCGCGCAGGCGAAGCGGTGCTGGTGCTGATGATGGTTGCGGGCCTGCTCGCGGCCTGGGTGGCACACGAGAATCTCACTCCATGGGCGGTCGTGCAGTTCGGCGGCATGGCTCTCGCCGTGGGACTGGCGTTCGCACGGCCGCTGCCGGGTGCGCTCGGCGTGCCGCTCGGCGGCGTGATCTTCTTCTATGTGCTGGCGAAATTCTTCGAACTCGGTGACGCGACGGTGTTCGAAGCGACGGGGCACATCGTCTCGGGCCACACGCTCAAGCATCTGGCCGCGGCGTTGGCGGCCTGGCCGGTGATCCGGGCGTTGCGGCCTACTGGCCGCGCCCCGTCCCCTCATTGAGCAAGCACGCCACCTGGTGCCCGTCGCCGGCGTCCACCAACGCCGGCCGCTCCGTCTTGCAGCGTTCCATCGCGAACCGGCAGCGCGTGTGAAACGCACAGCCCGAAGGCGGGTTGACCGGGCTCGGCACGTCGCCGTCGACCAGCGGAGTCAGCTTCTTCGCGAGCGGGTTGGCGACGGGCACCGAAGCGAGCAGGGCCTGCGTGTAGGGATGTCGGGGGTTGCGGAACAGCTCGTCCTTGTCCGCGATCTCGACGATGCGGCCGAGATACATCACGGCGACGCGGTGGCTGATATGGGCGACCACGGCGAGGTCGTGGGCGATGAAGAGGTAGGAGAAGCCGTGCTGGCGCTGCAGGTCGATCAGGAGGTTGATCACCTGCGCCTGGATCGAGACGTCGAGCGCGGACACCGGCTCGTCGCAGACGATCAGGCGCGGCCCCAGCGCCAGGGCCCGCGCAATGCAGATGCGCTGGCGCTGGCCGCCGGAGAACTGATGCGGGAAGTTGCGCATCTGGTCGGGCCGCAGGCCCACTTGTTCGAACAGCTGTGCGACGCGCGCCGCCAGCGCCTTGCCGCTTGCAAGGCCATGCACGGCGATGGGTTCGCCGACGATGTCGCCCGCAGTCATGCGCGGATTGAGTGAGGCAAACGGGTCCTGGAACACGATCTGCATCGAACGCCGGTGCGGGCGCAGTGCCGTCTTCGACAGATGGGTGATGTCCTCGCCGTCGAGCCGGATCTGGCCCGAGGTCGGCTCGACAAGCCGCAGCACGCTCCGCGCCACCGTGGACTTGCCGCAGCCGGATTCGCCGACGAGGCCCAGCGTCTCGCCGGTCCCGAGCGCGAACGAGACGCCGTCGACCGCATGCACGGTGCCGACTTGCCGGCGCAACACGCCGGCGCGCACCGGGTAGTGCTTCTTGAGGTCGGTGACTTCGAGCAGCGCTTCGGTCATGCCACCTCCGCGACGTCTTCCGCGCGCCAGCAGGCAGCGAGATGGCCGCCGCCCCAGTCCGCCAGCGGCGGATACTCGGCCTCGCAGCGCTTGATGGCGAGCTTGCAGCGCGGCGCGAAGGCGCAGCCCTTCGGCAGCCCCACCAGCGAGGGCACCGTGCCGGGGATCTCGTTCAGCCGCGCCTGCGCCGGGACACCGGATGCCGGGACGGCCGGGATCGAGGCCATCAACCCGCGCGTATAGGGATGCATTGGCGCGGCGAACAGCGCCTCGACGCTGGCCTCCTCGACCTTTCGCCCCGCATACATCACGATCACGCGCTGCGCCGTCTGCGCGACGACGCCGAGATCGTGCGTGATCAGCACGAGGCCGGTGCCGAGCTCCTTCTGAAGGTCGAGGATCAGCGCCAGGATCTGCGCCTGGATGGTGACGTCGAGCGCGGTGGTCGGCTCGTCCGCGATCAGCAGCGCCGGCCGACAGGCCAGCGCCATCGCGATCATCGCGCGCTGACGCATGCCGCCGGACAGCTGATGCGGATATTCCCGCGCACGTCGCGCCGGCTCGGGAATGCGCACCAGGCGCAGCATCTCGATCGCGATGGCATGGGCCTCTTTCGCCGTGATGCTCCGGTGCAACCGCACCGCCTCGACGATCTGGTCGCCGATCCGCATCACCGGATTGAGCGAGGTCATCGGCTCCTGGAAGATCATGGAGATGCGGTTGCCCCTGACCGCGCGCATCTGCGCTTCATCCAGCGACAGCAGCTCGGTGCCTTCGAGCGTGACGGAGCCGCCGACGATGCGACCGGGCGGATCGGGCACGAGCCGCATCAAGGACAGCGCGGTGACGCTCTTGCCGCAGCCGGATTCGCCGACGATGGCCAGCGTCTCGCCGCGTCTGACATTGAACGAGAGATCGTCGACGGCCTTGAACAGGCCGGAATTGGTGAAGAACACCGTCTTCAGGTTCCTCACGTCGAGCACGAGATCGGATTTGTCCGCCATCAGCCGCGCTGCCTCGGATCCAGGATGTCGCGCAGGGCGTCGCCGAACAGGTTGGCGCCGAATACAGCGAGGCTGATGGCGATGCCCGGGAAGATCACCAGCCACGGCGCGGTGCGGACATATTCGGCGGCGGATTCCGACAGCATGCGCCCCCATGACGGATAAGGCTCGGGAATGCCGAGGCCGAGGAAGGACAACGAGGCTTCGGTGAGGATGGTCGAGCCGAGCTGCGCGGTCGCCAGCACGATCAGCGGCGCCAGCGTATTCGGCAGCACGTGGCGCAGCGCGATCCGCATCTCGCTCATGCCGATCGACTTGGCGGCTTCCACGAAGGGCTGCTCGCGCAGCGCCAGCGTATTGGCGCGGATGACGCGCGCGACCGTCGGGATCAGCGGGATGGCGATGGCGATGATCACATTGGGCAGCGATGGGCCGAGCGCCGCCGTCATCACCAGGGCCAGCACCAGAAGTGGCAGCGCCTGGAGAACGTCGGAGACGCGCTGGAAGACGAGATCGACCCAGCCCGAGAGATAGCCGCAGGTGAGGCCGACGATGACGCCGATCGTGCCGCCGAGCGCGGTCGAACCGAGCCCGACCGCGAGCGAGATCCGCGCGCCGTGGATGATGCGGCTGAACACGTCGCGGCCGAAGGAATCGGTGCCCATCCAGTGCGCCAGGCTCGGGCGGGCCAGCGCGCGGGCGGAATCGACCGTCAGCGGATCGTAGCGCGCGATGAAGTCGGCGAAGATCGCGGTCAGCACGAACATCGTTATGATGACGAGGCCGGCCGCGCCCAGCACATGCCGCTGCGCCATGAACAGCACGCGCCGCCAGCCGCCGGTGGCATATGCACCGGCGCGCCGTAGTTCGAGATCATAGTCGATTGCGGCCATGTAAGCTCTATCTTCCCCCTCTCCCCGCTTGCGGCAGGGCTATCGCACATGAGACGTGGCTATGGGTACCGACTGTTTCCACAGCGTCATGGCCGGGCTTGTCCCGGCCATCCACGCCTTTCCACGCAGCACAAAGAACGTGGATGCCCGGGACAAGCCCGGGCATGACGACCTCTGCAATATTCAAATGCGATTGCCCTGCCGCTTGCGGGGAGAGGGTTGGGGTGAGGGGGACTCTCCGCAGGGGAGGTGAGAGTTGGGCTCGCGGAGAGTCCCCCTCACCCGGATTGCTGCGCAATCCGACCTCTCCCCGCAGGCGGGGAGAGGTGAAGGAGAGCGCACACGCTGTGTGAGAGTAAATCATGCGGCTAATCCGTGTATCTGATGCGCGGGTCGAACACCGCGTAGAGCATGTCGACGGTGAAATTCGCGAACACCACCACGACCGCGATGAACATCACGAGATTCTGCACGATCGGATAGTCGCGCCAGCGGATCGCCTCGACCAGGAAGCGCGCGACGCCCGGAATGTTGAACACCGTCTCGGTGACGATCAGGCCGCCGATCAGGAACGCCGCCTCGATGCCGATCACGGTGATGACGGGCAAGATCGCGTTCTTCAGCGCGTGGTGATAGTTCACCGCCGCTTCGGAGGCGCCCTTGGCGCGGGCGGTGCGGATATAGTCCTGCCGCAGCACTTCCAGCATCGAGGATCGCGTGATGCGCATGGTCAGCGCCGCGCTGCGGAAGCCGACGGCGGCCGCCGGCACGGCGTAGGTCGCGAACGCCTCGAGCCAGGTCTGCGGATTCGGATTGAAGATCGGCATCTGGCCGAACATCGCCACCGATGCGGTGAGGATCAAAAGTCCGAGCCAGAACGAAGGCAGCGACAATCCGCTGAGGCTGACGACGCGGAGCGCGTAGTCGAGCTTTGTCCCCTGCTTCACCGCGCTGATGACGCCGAGCGGAATGCCGATCGATGCCGAGAACAAAAGCGCGAGGCCGGCGAGCCGCGCCGTGATCGGGATCCGCGGCAGGATCTCCTGCAGCGCCGGCTTCTCCGAGACATAGGAGTAGCCGAGATCGCCGCGCAGGAATCCGCTAATCCAGTGCCAATA
The DNA here is from genome assembly GCF_022354745.1 of Bradyrhizobium sp. I71. NCBI lineage: Bacteria > Pseudomonadati > Pseudomonadota > Alphaproteobacteria > Hyphomicrobiales > Nitrobacteraceae > Bradyrhizobium > Bradyrhizobium sp. I71. The sequence goes on along the minus strand of NZ_CP059398.1, from coordinate 3,093,178 downwards.
TTGCACGATCAGCGGCCGGTCGATGCCGAGCTCCTTCTCCAGATTGGCCTTGTCGGCCGGGTCGACGTAGCCGGCGGCGGCGAACAGGATGTCGACGATGTTGCCGGGAACGATGCGCAGCAGGAAGAAGATGACGATCGAGATCCCGAACAGGGTCACGAGCATCAGGAACAGGCGCCGCACCAGATAGGCAAACATCCACCGCCTCCCGTCGTGCCCGTCAGCCGTCCGCGGCCTGCGCTACTTGTCCAGCCACACGTCCTCGTACCGATAGCCGTTATAGGAGCTGTTCGTCATGATGGTGATGCCCTTCACGTAGGGCTGCCAGCAGCTGCCCATGCGGCTGTGGAAGATGATGGGCCGTGCGACGTCCTCCTGCAACTTCTTGTCGATGTCCCAGACCAGCTTCCTGCGCTTCTCGACATTGGTCTCCTGCGACTGCACGTCGAACAGCTTTTCGATCTCCTTGTTGCAGTAATTGGTGTAGTTGCGCTCCGAGCCGCAGGAATAGTTCTCGTAGAACGACTGGTCGGGATCATCCACGGCGTTGCCGGTCAGATTGAGTCCGATCATGTAGTCCTTGCGCGCGACCTTCGGGAACCAGTTCGCGGTCTCGACGACGTCGAGCTCGCCGTCGATGTAGATGTTCTTGAGCTGGTCGATCAGGATCACCGCGGGATCGCGATAGATCGGGATGTTGCGCGTGGAGACCTTCACGGCGAGATGCTTGTCCGGCCCGTAGCCGGCCTTCTGCATCAGCTTCTTCGCCTCCTCGCGGTTGGCCTTCACGTCGGAGCCATAGCCCGGAATGGTCTCCAGCATCTCCTTGGGCATGCCCCACAGGCCGTTCGGCGGCGGCAGCATGGTGCCGCCGATGTCGCCCTGGCCCTCGAACATGATCGAGATGAAAGCCTTGCGGTCGAGTGCCATCGCCATGGCGCGGCGGATGTCGACATTGTCGAACGGGGGCGAAGACGAGTTGACGATGATGTTGGTCGAGACATTGGTCGGCGCGATCTCGCAGATCGCGTTCGGCGCCTGCGACTTGACGTCCTTCACCAGCGGGATCGTCACCTCGGTCGGAAAGGCCATGTCGAACTTGCCGGCCACGAAGGCGAGGATCGCGGTCGAGCGGTTCGGGATGATGGTGAACTCGATGCCGTCGAGATGGGGCCGGCCCTTGCGCCAATAGTCGGGATTGCGGGTCAGCTTGATGGACTCATTGGCCTTGAACTCGACGAACTTGAACGGGCCGGTGCCGATCGGATGGGTGCGCATCTCCGCCGGCGAGACGTGGCAGGGATAGACCGGCGTGTAGCCCGAGGCGAGCAGTGCCAGCAGCGAGGGCTGCGGCCGTTTCAGATTGAAGGAGACCTCGGAGTCGCCGTTGGTCGAGATGTCGACGACCTGATCGTACCAGGACTTGCGCGGGTTCTGCCGGAATTTCTGCTGCGCCTTGCCCATCAGCATGTCGAAGGTGCACTTGACGTCGGCCGAGGTGAACGGCTTGCCGTCGTGCCATTTCACGCCTTGGCGCAGCTTGAAAGTCAGCGTCTTGTTGTCGTTCACCCAGGCCCAGCTCTCGGCAAGGTCGGGGACGATGCTGTCCATGCTGTTCTGAGCCACGTCCTGCTTGTAGATGACGAGGTTGTTGAACACCGGCATGAAGGGAACGTTGAGGGAGTAGGTCGCACCTTCGTGGATCGAAGCATTGCCGGGACTGTCGCGGTGATACATCCGTAGGACACCGCCCTGCTTGGACTCGCCGGCGAGCGTGGCGGTCGAGGTCGTCAGCACAGATAGCGCCGCCATTGCGGCGAGCGCCCACACGCTCCGCATGCTCATCCTCCCTGGACAACGGCCTTTTGCGGCCTGTTTGTCAGACGATAGCGAGGCGCGTGCAGCGAGGCAACCCGCAAGGCCGCAGGACGCCTCGACAATTCGGATGACGGATGGCCGCGGGACTTTCTCTCTCCCGATGCGAGAGTGCAGGTGCGAAGAGGCGGCTCCTGGCGCATTGTGCAGCTGTTGTTTGCGGCGCGTGTCCTCACACGATCCGGGACGCCTTGTTCCCCCAATACCGGTCCCGCAGCAGCCGCTTGTACAACTTCCCTGTCGGCAGCCGCGGCAACTCCTTCTCGAAATCGACCGAGCGCGGCACCTTCTGCCGCGACAGCGATTTTGCGCAGAACGCGATCAGCTCTTCGGCCAGAGCCGGCCCCGGCACCACACCCGGCACAGGTTGCACCACGGCCTTCACCTCTTCGCCGAGATCGGCATTGGGCACGCCGAAAACGGCCGCGTCGGCAACCTTCGGATGGGTGATCAGCAGGTTCTCGCATTCCTGCGGATAGATATTCACCCCGCCGGAGATGATCATGAAGGTCGCGCGGTCGGTCAGGTACAGGAATCGGTCGGCGTCGACATAGCCGACGTCGCCGACCGTGCTCATGCTGCCGTCGGCCGAGCGCGCCTCTTTGGTCTTCTCCGGATCGTTGAAATATTCGAACGGCGTTGCCGTCTTGAACCAGACCTGGCCCGGTGTGCCGGTCGGGCATTCCCGCATGTTCTCATCCAGGATGTGCAGATCGCCGAGCAGCACCTTGCCGACCGTGCCGCGATGGGCGAGCCATTCCTCGCTGTTGCAGGCGGTGAAGCCGAGGCCCTCGGTCGCGCCGTAATATTCGTGGATGATCGGTCCCCACCATTTGATCATGTCGTCCTTGACCAGGGCCGGGCAGGGTGCGGCGGCGTGGATCGCGATCTCCAGCGAGGAAAGGTCGTAGCGGCCACGCACCTCCTCCGGCAACTTCAGCATGCGCGAGAACATCGTCGGCACCAGCTGCGTGTGGGTGATGCCCCATTGCTCGACGAGCTGGAGGTAACGCTCGGGATCGAAACTCTCCATGATGATCACGGTGCCGCCCATGCGGATCGTGAGGTTCACGGCAGCCTGCGGGGCGGAGTGATAGAGCGGTGCGGGCGACAGATAGACCATGCCTTCCCGGTAGCGCCAAAGCTTCGTCAGAAAATCGAACAGCGGCAGATTGTGCCGCGGCGGCTCTTCCGGCAGGGGCCGCAAGATGCCCTTCGGCCGTCCCGTCGTGCCGGACGAATAGAGCATGGCGGTACCTAGCCACTCGTCGGCGATCGGCGTCCTGGGCAGCTCGGCAGTCACCTCCGCAAGCCCGACGATACGTTCGCTCTCACCGGGGCCGTCGGCGACGATGCAGAGCTTGACGTCGGGGCAGGCCTTGATCGCCTCGCGCGCGATGTCGAGCTTGGCCATGGACGTGATCAGGATCTTCGACTGGCTGTTGACGAGGAGATAGGCGAGCTCGCCCGGCGTCAGGAAGGAGTTGATGCAGGTGTAGTAGAGCCCGGCGCGTTCACCCGCGCCGCAGGCTTCCAGGTAACGCGAATTGTTCTCCATGAAGATCGAGTAGTGATCGAGCCGCCTCAAGCCGTGCCTGCGGAGCAGATGCGCCAGCCGATTGCTGCGTGCCTCGAGCTCGCGATAGGTGACGGTCTCGCCCGTCGCCGCCATGATGAAGGCGGGCTGGAGCGGGCGCAGGCGGGCATGCGTACCAGTATACATCGATCCTCCGGCTTTCGATCAGGCGGCAAGAAGCAGGATTTCGCGCACGTCGGCGGGGCCATCGATCCTGCGTGGGTTACGTGGAATCCAGTTCGTACGCATCGCCTGCTCGGCGATGGCATCGAAATGCTGCGGCGACACCCGCACGTCAGCGAGGCTGCGCGGCAGGCCGAGCGAGCGGATGAAGGCATCGAGCACATCGGCGGCATCGTGGCCGGGATAGCCCATGGCGGCCGCGACGATCATCTGGCGCTCGGCATTGTCGCGCGCATTCCATCGCATCACCGCCGGCAGCATGATGCACGAGGTGTAGCCATGCGGCACGTCGAAGGCCGCGCCCAGGACGTAACCGATGCCGTGGCTCGCGCCCATCGGCACGCCGGCTGCGAGCGCGCCCATCGACAGCCAGGTGCCGATCTGCGCGTCCATCCGCGCGTCGAGATCGGCAGGATTGGCCTTCACCCGCGGCAGCGCATCGGCGAGCATGGCGAGTCCCTTCACCGATTGCGCGTCGGCATAGGGATGCGTCTCGCGAGAGCAGATCGCTTCGACGCAATGATCGACGGCGCGGATGCCGGTGGACAGGAACAGCCATTCCGGCGTGTGCACGGTGATGGCGGGGTCGAGGATGGTCGCACGCGGCACGATGAGCGGATGCCGCAGCATCTGCTTCACATGCGTACTGCGTTCGGTGACACCCGCGATCGCGCTGAACTCGCCGCCGGCGATCGTGGTCGGTACGCTGATCTGCCGCACTGTTGGCGCGGTCATCTCGGGCGCGACGCCCTTGTGCACGCGGATGCGCTCGATGCCTTCGATATCATCGATGCCGTTGGCGAGGCAGAGCTGGACCGCCTTGGCGCCGTCGGTGATCGAGCCGCCGCCCACGGTGACGATGAGGTCGGCGTCCGCCTCGCGCGCCGCCTGGGTCGCCGCGATCACCGCCTCACGCGGCGTATGCGCCGGCATGGCGTCGAACAGGCCGGCACAGCGCTCCCCGAGCGCCTGCGTGATCTTCTCGATTTCGTCGGTCTGCCGGTTCAGCGTGCCCGAAACCATCAGGAACGCGCGGCGCGTTCCCAGCCGGTCCATCTGCGCGACGATGGCGCCGGCTGCAGGATGGCCGAACACAACCTCCTCGATCGCGCCGAAAACGACACGTCCCTGGTGCACGCCTGTCCTCCCCGGACAATTCGTCTTGTTTTTGTGGGGGTAATCTAGCCGAGCGGCCGGCATCCGTCATGTGCGAAGACGCTGGCCGTTTCTTACCCTCCCCCTCCAGGGCAGGGCTATCGCATATGAGACGTGGCTATGGGTACCGACTGTTTCCACAGCGTCATGGCCGGGCTTGTCCCGGCCATCCACGCCTTTCCACGCAGCACAAAGAACGTGGATGCCCGGGACAAGCCCGGGCATGACGACCTCTGCAATATTCAAATGCGATTGCCCTGCCCTCCAGGGGAGGGTGGCACCTTCGATGTGGCATCCATCAACCGACCGCACGATGCCGCGACCCTCTCCCTGTCAACCCGTCATCCGGTTAGGACATCTCGCCGAGCATTGCGCGTTTCGTCGTCTTGAAGATTTCATCAACTCCACCCATCTTGTGTCGCCCGCGGGTAGGCGCGTACCCTGCTTTTTGCGCGGCTTTGATGCGAGGACCTGGGATGACTGCACCGGACGGAAGCGAGCGACTTGTCAAAAGGCACGATTTCGTTCAGCCACGCCACTATGGCATTGTCGGCCTTCTCGCCGCCTCATTCACGCTCACCGGTTGCGGACAGCCGACCTCGCAAGCGGGCGCTCCGCCGCCGGCGCAGGTGACGGTCGCCCAACCGGTCAAGCGCACCGTCACCGATTGGGACGAGTTCACCGGCCGCTTCGAGGCGGTGGAGGAGGTGCAGGTGCGGCCGCGCGTCGGCGGCTTCGTCAACTCGGTCGAGTTCACGGACGGCGCCATCGTGCGTCAGGGCGATCTGCTCTACGTGATCGACCCGCGCCCGTTCGAGGCGGTGGCCGCTCAGGCGGAGGGCCAGCTCTCGGATGCACGGGCCAAAGTGGAGCTCGCCAAGCGCGAGCTCGATCGCGGCCTCAGCCTGGTGCAGACCAGTGCCGTCTCCGAACAGGTGGTGGATCAGCGCCGCCAGGCCTTGCAGGCCGCGCATGCGGCCGAGATGCAGGCGGAAGGAGCGCTGAAGGCCGCAAAGCTCAACATCGAATTCACGCATGTGACGGCGCCGCTCACCGGCCGCGTCAGCCGCCATCTCGTCAGCCCCGGCAATCTCGTGCAGGGCAGCGACAACGGAACGTCGACGCTTCTGACCTCCATCGTGACACTCGATCCGATCTACATCTATTTCGACATGGATGAGGCAACGTTCATCAAATACAGCAAGCTGTGGTTCGAAGGCCGTCGCCCGAGCTCGCGCGACACGGCAAACCCGGTGCAGGTGTCTCTCGCCGGCGAGACCAAGCCGTCTCACGAAGGCACCATCAACTTCCTCGACAATCGCCTCGACGTCTCCACGGGAACGTTGCGCAGCCGCGCGGTGGTCAAGAACACAGATTTGTCGATCCTGCCCGGCCAGTTCGGTCGCGTCCGCCTCATCGCCAGCGCGCCCTATGAGGCGCTGCTGATTCCGGACGTCGCGATCGCGACCGACCAGTCCCGCAAGATCATTTTCGTGGTGAAACCTGATGACACGGTCGAGGCGCGCCCTGTCGTGCTCGGGCCGCTCGACGAGGGCCTGCGCGTGATCCGCGAAGGGCTGAAGCCGGACGATCGCGTCATCGTCAGCGGCATCCAGCGCGCCCGCGTCGGTGCCAAGGTCGCCCCGCAGACCGCGCAAACCCCGGCCGGTGGCAAGTCATGAATCTCGGCCGCCTCTCCATCAACCAGCCCATCCTGGCGATGGTGCTGTCGATTGTGCTGCTGATCGTCGGCGCGCTCGCCTACACCACGCTGCCGGTGTCCGAATATCCGCAAGTGGTGCCGCCCACCGTGGTCGTCACCACGCAATATCCCGGCGCCTCGGCGCAGACCGTGTCCGATACGGTCGCGGCTCCCATAGAGCAGCAGATCAACGGCGTCGAGGACATGCTGTATCTCTACAGCCAGGCGACCTCAAACGGACAGTTGACGATCACCGTCACCTTCAAGCTCGGCACCGATCTCGACAAGGCCCAGGTGCTGGTGCAGAACCGCGTTGCGATTGCACAGCCGCAACTGCCGGACGAGGTGCAGCGCAACGGCGTCGTCACCCGCAAGAACTCGCCCGACATCCTGATGGTCGTGTTCATGCTGTCGCCGGACGACACCTTCGACCAGCTCTACATATCCAACTACGCGCTGCTTCAGGTCCGCGACCAGCTGCTGCGCATCGACGGCGTCGGCGACATCCAGATTTTCGGTGCGCGCGACTATTCGATGCGGCTGTGGCTCGACCCTGATCGAATCGCCAATCTCGGCCTGACCTCGGCCGAGGTATTGGCCGCGATCCGCGCGCAGAACGTCCAGATCGCCGGCGGCCAGATCGCCGAGCCGCCGATCGCGGACCGCGCCTTCCAGCCGAACCTCACCTTCACCGGACGTTTGAAGGACCAGAAGCAGTTCGAGGACATCCTGATCAAGGCCGGTTCCGACGGCCGCACGGTGCGCCTGCGCGACGTCGCCCGCATCGAGCTCGGCGCACTCGCTTACTCCACCAACAGTTTCCTGCTGCGCAAATCGGCCGTCGCCATGCTGGTGACCCAGCGGCCCGGATCGAACGCGCTCGCGACGGCCAAGAGCATCTCCGACACCATGACGAAGCTCAAGGAGAGCTTTCCGAAAGGTCTCGACTACAACATCGGCTATAATCCGACCGAGTTCATCGCCCAGTCCGTCCACGAGCTGATCAAGACAATCTACGAAGCCATGCTGCTTGTGGTCGTCGTGGTGCTGGTATTCCTGCAAGGATGGCGGCCCGCGATCATTCCGATCATCGCGATCCCGGTCTCGCTGGTCGGCACCTTCGCGGTGATGGCGGCGCTTGGATTCTCGATCAACAATCTGACCCTGTTCGGACTCGTCCTCGCCGTCGGCATCGTGGTCGATGATGCCATCGTCGTGGTCGAGAACGTCGAGCGCCATCTCGAGCACGGCCTCAGTCGTCGCGATGCGGCGCTGAAGACGATGGAAGAGGTCGGCGGCGCGCTGGTCTCGATCGCCCTGGTGCTGTGTGCGGTGTTTGTCCCGACCGCGTTCCTCGGCGGCATTTCCGGGCAGTTCTTTCAGCAGTTCGCCGTCACCATTGCCGTTGCGACCGCGATCTCCTGCTTCTGCTCGCTGACGCTGTCTCCCGCGCTGGCCTCGCAGATCCTCACGCCGCACGAAGAGAAGCGTCCGCCGGCCGCCTGGAATGTCATCGCGCGCGGCTGGAACGCATTCACTGGCGTGTTCAACCGCGTATTCGACCGTCTGGCGCACGGCTATGCGGGCCTCGCCAACTTCGTGATCCGCCACTCCGTCGTGATGCTTCTGATCTACGTCGTGCTGATCGGCAGCGCCGGCTGGCTGATCGTGACCACCCCGCAGGGCTTCATCCCCGCGCAGGATCGCGGCTATGTCATCATATCGGTGCAATTGCCGGGCGCCGCTTCGCTGGCGCGCACCACCGAGGTGGTCCGCGAGATCGAGCGCATCTCGCTGGATACGCCGGGCATCATCCGCGTTGCCGCTTTCGCCGGCTTCTCCGGCGCTACGCGCACGCAGGCCGGCAACGCGGCCGCGCTGTTTCCGGTGTTCGACGAGCCTGAGGCGCGGATGAAGAAGGGATTGTCTGCGAACGCCATCACGGTCGAGCTGCGCAAGCGCCTGGCCGCGATCCAGGGCGCCTTCATCATCGTGATTCCGCCGCCGGCCGTGCCCGGCATCGGCACCGGCGGCGGCTTCACCATCCGTATCCAGGACCGCCAGGGTCGCGGGCCTGAGCTGCTCGCCGCGGCCACCGACGAGCTCGTCGCTGCGGCGCGCAAATCGCCCTTGCTGCTCGCTCCGACGGTGTTCTCGCCGTTCAGTGCCAACACGCCGCAGCTCTTCGTCGACATCGACCGCACCAAGGCGCAGAAGCTGGGCGTGCCCATCTCCAACATCAACGATACGATCCAGACCTATTTCGGATCGACCTATGTCAACGACTTCAACCTGTTCGGCCGCACCTACCACGTCACCGCGCAGGCGGACTTCCCGTTCCGGAAAGAGCCCAGCGATCTCGCGCGATTGCGGACGCGCAACGCCAATGGCGACATGGTGATGCTCGGCAGTGTGGTCGAGTTCAAGGACGTGTCCGGCCCCGACCGCGTGGCGCGCTACAATCTCTATGCGGCGTCGGAACTTCAGGGCGAACCGGCACCGGGCACCAGCTCGACCACCGCGCTCAACACCATCAAGCAGCTCGCGGACGACACGCTGCCGAGCGGCTTCACTTTCGAGTGGACGGACCTGTCCTACCAGCAGATCACTGGCGGCAACGCCGGCCTCTACGTGTTCCCGATCTGCGTGCTGTTCGTCTATCTCGTGCTCGCAGCGCAATATGGCAGCTGGACCTTGCCCTTCGCGGTGATCCTGATCGTGCCGATGTGCCTGCTCGCCGCCACCATCGGTGTGCGCATCATGGGCCAGGATGTCAACATCCTAACGCAGATCGGCTTCGTCGTGCTGGTGGGACTGGCGGCGAAGAACGCGATCCTGATCGTCGAGTTCGCGCGCGACATCGAGAACGAGGGCAAGCCGCGGCTGGAGGCCGTGATCGAGGCCTGCCGCCTGCGCCTGAGGCCGATCCTGATGACGTCGTTCGCCTTCATCCTCGGCGTGCTGCCGCTGGTGATCTCCAGCGGCTCCGGCTCGGAGATGCGGCAGGCCGTCGGCGTTGCCGTCTTCTTCGGCATGATCGGCGTCACCCTGTTCGGGCTTCTGTTCACGCCGATCTTCTACGTGGTGGTGCGGAACCTCGCGGAGGGGCGGCGGGACAAGAAGCCGGAGGTGGCCGCATAAGGTGCAAATGTCGTCCTGGCTTTATGCTCCGCTTCGCTGCGCTCGTGCGGAACGATCCATGGCGACGCCTGCTTCATACTAACGACCAACATGCAATGGATGGGCACGCGCGGCGTTCTTCACTAATATCCGCGCGATTTCAAAACAGAAAACTACTGGGAGCTTAACGAATGAAATCAGCATTTTTGGTCGCCGCAGCGTCGGCCGTGTTGCTCGCCGCGCCGGTCTCGGCGCAAGGCGTCAAGATCGGCATCCTCAACGACCAGTCCGGCGTCTATGCCGACTACGGCGGCAAATGGTCGGTCGAAGCGGCCAGGATGGCGATCGAGGATTTCGGCGGCGAGGTGCTCGGCCAGAAGATCGAGCTCGTCACCGCCGACCATCAGAACAAGCCGGACCTCGCCGCCTCGATCGCGCGGCGCTGGTACGACGTCGAGAACGTCGACATGATCACGGAGCTGACGACCTCCTCGGTCGCGCTTGCGATCCACGAGCTCTCCAAGGAAAAGAAGAAGATCGACATCGTCGTCGGCGCCGCGACCTCGCGTCTCACCGGCGATGCCTGCCAGCCCTACGGCTTTCACTGGGCCTACGACACCCGCGCGCTCGGCGTCGGCACTGGCGGCGCACTGACCAAGGCCGGCGGCGACACCTGGTTCTTCCTGACCGCGGATTACGCCTTCGGCTATGCGCTGGAGAAGGACACCAGCGAGATCGTCACCGCCAATGGCGGCAAGGTGGTCGGCTCGGTGCGCGTGCCGCTCAACTCCTCGGACTTCTCCTCCTTCCTGCTCCAGGCGCAGAGCTCGAAGGCGAAGATCGTGGGCCTCGCCAATGCCGGCCTCGACACCACCAACTCGATCAAGCAGGCGTCCGAGTTCGGCATCGTCTCCGGCGGCCAGAAGCTCGCGGGCCTCTTGATGACGCTCGCCGAAGTCAACGGCCTCGGCCTTCAGGCCGCGCAAGGTCTCGTGCTGACCGAAGGCTATTACTGGGATCTCAACGACAAGACGCGCAATCTCGGCGAACGCTTCCTCAAGCGCACCGGCCGGATGCCGAGCATGATCCATGCCGGCACCTATTCGGCGACGCTGAGCTATCTCAAGGCGGTCAAGGCGGCCGGCACCAAGGATCCGGATGCCGTCGCCAAGAAGCTGAAGGAGCTGCCGGTCGATGACGACTTCGCGCAAGGCGGCAAGGTGCTCGAGAACGGCCGCATGGTCCACGACATGTATCTGTTCGAGGTCAAGAAGCCCTCGGAATCGAAGAAGCCGTGGGACTATTACAAGCTGCTCGCCACCGTCCCGGGCGACAAGGCCTTCTTCACCGCCAAGGAGAGCGGTTGCCCGCTGACGAAGTAGGGAAGAGGCAAGGCTGCCACTGCGCACTCCGCCGTTGTCCCGGATCGGCGCTTCGCTTGTCCGGGACGACACCGAGTATGTTGCGGCCTCCCGCCTCTCACACCATGCGCAACACCACCGCCCCCAGCGCTCCCACCCACAGCGCCATCGCCGCGATGCCCTGGATCGCAAAGCCCGGGCCGCGCTTGGCCGCCGCCTTCGAATAGCCCACGAAGTAGACGACGCGCCCGATGATCCAGACCACGCCGATGCCCGCCGCGATGGCGTCGCTGATGTAGATCGCGAACAGCCAAAGCGCCGGCAGGAAGATCGGCATCCATTCCAGCGTGTTCATCTGGATGCGGAACGCGCGTTCAAAATCCGGATGGCCCGACATCGCCGGCACCTTGACGCCGGTTGCGGTACGCGAGCGCGACACGTTGATGCAGGTGAAGAAGTAGAACGCAATCGCCAGCAGCGTGACGAGGGCGGTGAGATGATACATCGCTAGTCCCTTCGAAGAGGTCGCGCTTCAATACCCTGTCAGCTCGAGATAGCCAACGCCGTCATGCGAGCCGGCAAAGCTGATCGGTCCTTCCCAATAGGAGAAGCCGGTCCCCATCCAGGCCTTGGAATTGAGCGGCTTGCAAGCAATCGAGAACGATCGCGAGGGGATCGCGATCTGCCATTCCACCGGCAGCTTGCGTCCCGCGACATCCGCGGTGGCGCTTGGCATCATCTGGATGTCGCCTCCCGCAATCATCTGCGTCTCGCCGGCAGCGCTGATCCAGTTGCCGAACGGATAATCCTTGCCGTCCTTCTGCCGCAGCCGGTACAGCATCAGCTTGTCGCCGGATGCGAGATGCAGTGAGAGCCAGTCCCAGCCGGTCTGGTCGGCATCGAGCGGCTGGCTGCTCCACTCCCTGTCCATCCAGGCCTGGCCCGAGACGTCGACCGGCCTGTCGTCGATGGTGAGCGTGCCGCGCGCGCGATAGAACGGCTGGCTGTAATAGTAGGACGCCTGCCCGCGCTCGGACTTGCGGCTGTAGCCGCCATCGCCCTGCAGGACCACCGGACGATCGGCCTCCAGCGTTAATGCGTAGCTGAAATCGGTGCCGGACGCCTTCAGCGTCAGCGGTGCCAGTGTGCGATCGTCGGTGCGTTCAAGGCCCTTCATCTCCCAGTCGTCGATCCAGGCATCGAACGGCTTGGCCGTCACGCCGGCCTGCCCCACGCCGCCGCGCGAAAACGTTTCGCTGAAGCGGTGGGTGTCGGGCCGTGTCACCGCTGCATGCGCCATCCACACCTGCTGATTGGCCCAGCCCTCGCCTTGCGGGCCCGGCTGCGCGGCCTGGCGGAACAGCGTCCATTGCAGGCCGCAGGCCGCGCCGCTGCCATCGACCAGGTTCGCCGTGAGATACCACCACTCGATGCGAAAGTCCGGATGCGGCCCGTGATCGGCGGGGAAGGTGAATGTCCTTCCGGGCGTGACCTTCGCAAAGCCGTCGGCGGTCTCGCCGAGCCCGGCATAGCCCTGCGCGTCGGCGTGCCGCGCGAGAGCGAGGGCGGCGATGCCGGCGGCGAACGTGCGCCGCGAGATCCGGTCAGCGCTCATTGGCAAACACCTTGACGAGGGTCGCCGGCTGCATCCGCGCCAGCCGCAGCATCGGCAGCAAGGCGGCCACCAGCGAAGCAAGCAGTGCGACCACGACCAGTTCGACCAATTGCAGCGGAAACACGTGGAACGGCAGCCGCCAGCCGAATGCCTTCACATTGACGATCGCAATCAGGCACCACGCCACCAGGAGGCCGAGCGGCACCGCCAGCAGGGACGTGAACAATGCGACCGAAAGCGTCTTGGTCAGCTCGATCGCGGCAAGGCGCGGCCGCGTGACGCCGATCGCCCAAAGCGGGGCGAGCTGGGGCAGGCGGGAGTTCGCCAGCGTCAGCAGGCTGGTCAGCAGCGCGATGCCGGCGACGCCGAGCGTGAAGGCGTTCAGCGCCGAGGTCACGGCGAAGGTGCGGTTGAAGATGCGGATCGATTCCGCCTTCACCGTCGCCTGGTCGGCGACGCTGCGGTCGTCGAGCGCAAACTGCTTCTGCAGGGCCGCGATCAGGCCGGGGATATTCTCCTTTTCGACGATCAGCCCCATCCGCGTCTGCGGCGTCTGCGGAAACTGCCGGATCAGCGCCGCGACATTCACGGCCAGCTGCCCCCTGGGATTGCCGTAATCGGCATAGATGCCGACGATGTCGAGCTCCCAGGTGCCGCCCGGCGCCGGCACTTCGATCACGTCACCGAGGCGCACATTCAGCCGGCGGCTCAACTGCTCGCTGATGAAGGCGGCATTGCCCGGCACCAGACGGGTCCAGGCGCGCGGCGCGGCTTGCAGCAGCGGCCAGCGCTCGCGATAGAGCGCGTGATCGGGCAGGCCCAGCAGTTCGACCGGCTGGCCTTGAATCTGCGCTTCCGCACGTCCGCCCGAGAGGATCGACTGGACGTCGCTGCGCTCCTTCAGCCAGTTGCGGATCGCAACGCCCTGCGCATTGTCGGACGCGCTGATGTAGACGTCGGCGGCGAGCCGCCCGTCGAGCCAGCCGATGAAGGTGCGGCTGAAGGTCTCCACCATGGTGGACACCCCGACATTGACGGCGAGCGCGAGCAGCAGCGCCATCAGCGCGAGCGACAATCCGGAAAGCTGTTGCCGGCTGTCCGCCCAGAACCACAGCGCAAGCGGGCCACGCGCGAGGCGCTGGCCGGCGAGCAGGATGATGTCGAGGAAGGCCGGCAGGATCAGCGCCGCGCCGAGCATCAGCGCCGCGAGCACGCCAAAGCCTGCGATCAGCGATTGACCGTACTGGAGCAGCAGCAACGCGACGGCGAACACGGCGCAGGCCGCACAGCTCTGCAGGACCAGCCAGCGGCGTTGCCGCTGCTGCCAGGCGCGCGGCTGGGCGGTTGCCAGCACCGGCATCCTGATCGCCTTGATCAGGCTCGTCGCGGCTGCCACCAGCGCGCCGGCGACGCTGATGCCGATGCCGGCGAGCCACCATTCGCTTCGCAGGCTGAGCTGCCCCGGAATCTGCGCGCCATAGAGCCCGCGCAGCGATGCGGCGACGTCGGGTAGCAAAGCAGCCGCGATGAAATAGCCGCAAGCGAGCCCGATCAGCCCGGCGATCAGCGCCAGTGCCACCAGCTCGATCACCAGCACCGTGTTGACCAGCTGCGCCGAGGCGCCGCAGGCGCGCAAGGTCCGCAGCATCGGCAGCCGCTGCTCGAAGGCGAGGCCGACGGCCGAGTTGACGATGAACAGGCCGACGAAGAACGACAACAGGCCGAACGCGGTGAGATTGAGATGGAAACTGTCGGTGAGGTGCTCGAGCTCCGTCTCGGCATCCGGCTCGACCCGCTGCAACTGCTCGCCGACGACGCTGGCCAGCGGCGCCGGCTTGCCCTTCGGCTTGCCGATCAGGAGCCGGGACACCTGATCCGGCTTGTTGAGGAGGCGCTGTGCCACGCCGATGTCGACCACGAGCACATCGGGCACGAGCTGCGGCAGCACGCGCAGCGGCGGCAGCCTTGCTCCATCGCTGATCGCCGGCGCCGCGCCTTCCGCCTCGTGCAAGTCGGCCAGCGTCTCCCGCGCCACCAGCGTCCGGCCCGGCGGCGCAACGAAGCTGCTCAGATCCGAGGCGCCGAGCCGCGGCGCGTTGCCGACATCGGCCGGCAGCGTCACCGGCTCGATGCCGAGCAGCCGCACCGAGCGCCCGTTGATCTGGACCCGCCCCTCCAGCACCGGCGCGACCGGCCAGCCCGCGCGCCGGAGCTTGACGAACAACTCCTGGGAGAAGGTTGCGGCCTTTGGCGCAACCAGCATCGCCGTGCGCACGCCGCCGAACGTCGCCGCGGCACGGTCATAGGCATTGCGGGCCTGCTGGTTGATCGCCTGCACGCCGCTCCACAGCGCGGTCGCTGCGATCAGCCCGATCAGCAGCGTGGCGAACTGCATCTTGTGACGCCGCCAATGGCTGAGCAGCACGGCGAGGATCCACAGCGCGCGCCTCATGCGATGCGTCCCGCATGCAGGGTGAGGTGACGGTCGAGCGTCGCTGCCAGATGCAGGCTGTGCGTCACCATCAGGAAGCCGCAGCCGGTGCGCGCGACGAGGTCGCGCGTCAGCGCCAGCACGTCCTCGGCGGTGGCTTCGTCCAGATTGCCGGTCGGCTCGTCCGCGAGCAGCAGCGAAGGCTTTGTCGCCAGGGCCCGGCCGATCGCGACCCGTTGTTGCTGGCCGCCTGATATTTGCTCTGGATAACGCTTGAGCAGGCTGCCGAGTCCGAGTCGCTCGACAAGCTCCTTGATCCAGGCCCCATCATGCCGGCCGGCGATCCGCGCCTGGAAGGCGAGATTGTCCGCGACCGAGAGGCTCGGGATCAGGTTGAATTGCTGAAACACCAGCCCGATGCGATCCCTCCGCAAGCTGGCGCGTCCCGCATCCGACAGCTTGGTGACCTCGATCTCCTCCAGCCGGATCGTGCCGCCGTCGGCGGCATCGAGCCCCGCGATCAGATGCAGCAATGTGCTCTTGCCGCTGCCGGACTCGCCGGTCAGTGCCACGCGCTCGCCGTGCCTGAGGTCGAGATCGACGCCGCGCAGCACATGGACCGGCTCGACGGCCGAGGAGAACGTCTTGGACAGATTTCGGATGCTCAGCACGATGAATGGCGCCGGACGGAATTGACACAATTGCTGCGTAGCACACTCGCTGCGGAAATGCCCGTTGCGTTGGCTCCAAAGCCGTTGTTAGCTTCCAAGATGGCCAAATCAAAAAAGTGCCAGCAAGACATACGGGGAGATTCATGAGCGCTCAGGGAACGCCGGCGGCGGCGGGCAGGACGGCAGGGGAATCCAAGGCAACGCCGAAGGGCGCCTGGACCATTACATTTCTCCTCTTTCTCTTCATGGTGGTGAACTTCGCGGACAAGATCGTCGTCGGTCTCGCCGGCGTGCCGATCATGACCGACATGAAGCTCAGCGCCGAGCAGTTCGGCCTGCTCGGGTCCTCGTTCTTCTTCCTGTTCTCGATCTCTGCCATCGTGGTCGGCTTCATCGTCAACAAGGTGCCGACGCGCTGGGTGCTGCTTGCTCTGGCCGTGATCTGGGCGCTGGCGCAATTTCCGATGGTCGGCACCGTCTCCTTCACCACGCTCCTGATCTGCCGCATCGTGCTGGGCGCCGGCGAAGGCCCGGCCTTCTCGGTCGCCGCGCACGCCATCTACAAATGGTTCCCCGACGAGAAGCGCACGCTGCCGACCGCGATCCTGTCGCAGGGTTCGGCCTTCGGCGTCATCCTCGCGGTGCCGGCGCTGAACTGGATCATCGTCAACCATTCCTGGCACTACGCCTTCGGCGCGCTGGGCGTCGTCGGCCTGATCTGGGTTGCGGCCTGGCTCGCGCTCGGCAAGGAAGGGCCGCTGGAGGACACGCAAGTCTCGGCCGCGGCCGAGCCGAAGATCCCTTACCTGCAGCTCCTCACCTCGCGCACCTTCATCGGCTGCGTCGCCGCAACCTTCGGCGCCTATTGGGCGCTGTCGCTCGGCCTGACCTGGTTCACGCCGTTCATCGTCAAGGGGCTCGGCTTCTCACAGAGCCAGGCCGGCTGGATTTCGATCCTGCCCTGGGTGTTCGGCGCCACCATCGTCATGCTGACCGGCTGGATCTCTCAGGTGATGATGGCGCGCGGCTACAACACCCGTGCGGCTCGCGGCGTTCTCGGCTCGGTGCCGCTGGTGATCGGCGGGCTGATCCTGGCGATGATGCCGCATGTCCAGGGCGCGGGCCTTCAGATCGCGCTGCTTGTGGTCGGCTCGGGCCTGTGCGGGGCGATCTACGTCGTCTGCCCGCCCATGCTCGGCGAATTCACGCCGACGTCGCAGCGCGGCGCGATTCTCGCGATCTACGGTGCGCTCTACACGCTCGCCGGCATCATCGCGCCGGCCGTGATGGGCGCCACGATCCAGCGGGCCGGCAGCACGATCGACGGCTACATGACCGGCTTCACCATCAACGCCGTGATCATGGTCGGCTCCGGCCTGCTCGGCCTGCTGCTGCTCTGGCCGAACACGGAGAGGACCAGGCTGACGCGCGGTGCCGCTCCGCAGGCAGCTGCGCTGAAAGGCGTGGTGTCGCCGACGTAAGGCGATGCCTCTCTTACCCTCCCTCCAGGGGAGGGTAAGCAAGGCGCCCGTCTCGCCTAATTCACACCCTGCGTACCGCGAATCAGCTTGCCTGGGCGACGCCCCGTCGCCTCGCCATGTCGCCGTGTCACCACGCCCGACACGATGGTCGCGTCGTAGCCGTCCACATCCTGCAGCAACCTCCGCCCGCCGACCGGCAGATCGTAATGCACCTTCGGCGGATGCAGATGCAGGCGGTCGTAGTCGATCACGTTGACGTCGGCCTTGTAGCCGGGCGCGATCAGGCCGCGGTCGACGAGCCCGACCGAGAGCGCGGTCTTGCGCGACTGCGCCGCGACCACGAACGGAATCGTGAGCTTCTCGCCGCGCTTGCGGTCACGCGTCCAGTGCGTCAGCAGATAGGTCGGGAAGCTCGCGTCGCAGATGATGCCACAATGCGCGCCGCCGTCGGACAGGCCCGGCACCGATTGCGGGTCGAGCAGCATCTCGCGCGTCGCATCGAGATTGCCGTCGGAATAGTTGAGGAATGGCACGTAGAGCATGCCGCGGCCTTCGTCCGACAGCATGGCGTCATAGGCGAGCTCTTCCGGCTGACGTCCCTGCCTGCGCGCTTGCGCCCCCAGCGCGTTCTCCGGCGGCTGCTCGTAGTCGGGGGGATCGCCGAGCAGGAACATCTTGTCGTAGTCGGGACGGAAGAACAGCGGATCGTCGGTCGCGGTCGCCGTCTCGCTCAGGATTGCCTTGCGCACATCAGGCTGGCGCAGCCGCGCCAGCCGCTCCTGCAGCGGCAGGTGGGCGATCGCCCTGTAGCTCGGATGGGTCTGGAAAGGGTTGCGCGACAGCTCGAGCCCGAGCAGGAGCCCGACAGGGCGCGCCGCGATCTGCGCGGTGACGGAGAGGCCGCGCCGTGCTGCCGCATTGATCTCGTCCAGCGTCTGGCGCCAGCGCTGCGGTGCCTTGTCGTTCTGCGTGATCGAGAACGAGATCGGGCATTTCGTCGAGTCTGCGACCCGCAGCATCATCGGCAGGTCCTCGTGGATGGTGGAGAGGTCGAGCACGAATTGCAGCACGCTGCGGCCCTGCCGGTGCATCGCGCCGGCAATCGCGGTGAGCTCGTCCTCACCTGCTTTCAGCGTCGGTGTGAAATCGCCGGTCGAGGTGCGATGATTGAGCGTCCGCGAGGTCGAGAAGCCGAGCGCGCCCGAGCGTACCGCCTCGCCCGCGAGCCTCGCCATCGCCGCATTGTCCTCCGCGGTCGAGGGATCGCGGCGCGCGCCGCGCTCGCCCATGACATAGACGCGCAGCGCCGCATGCGGCAATTGCGCACCGACATCGATGTCGAAATCGCGCCTGGAGAGCCAGTCCATGTAGTCCGGAAAGCTCTCCCAGGCCCAGGGAATGCCGGCGCTCAGCACCGGCTCCGGAATGTCCTCGACGCCTTCCATGAGCTGGATCAGGCGGGTGTGGTCATCAGGCTTGCACGGCGCAAAGCCGACGCCGCAATTGCCCATGATCGCCGTGGTGACGCCGTTCTGTGAGGACGGCGTGATGTCCTGGCTCCAGGTGACCTGCCCGTCGTAATGGGTGTGCACGTCGACGAAGCCGGGTGTCACCAGCTTGCCGCGCGCGTCGATCTCTTCACGGCCTGTGCCTGCGACCTTCCCGACCTCGCTGATCTTGCCGCCGCTGATGGCAACATCGGCCTCGAACAACGCGCCGCCGCTTCCGTCCGCAACGGTGCCGCCACGGATCACGAGATCAGGAGTGTTCATGGTGCTTCTTCCCGTTTTGTTGTTTTGCTTTTCTCTATCCGTCGTCCCGGACAAGCGAAGTGCAGATCCGGGACCCCTGCGCGATCGCTTGCGTTCGTCGCCATAACCACAGGCAGATGTTTTGCGAAGACCCGGAGTTACCAACCTCGCGCGACGATTGCTCCCTGTGGTTATGGGTCCCTGCGTTCGCAGGTACGACAGTTGAGTTTGTAGCTACGCCTTCGTTTGCGGCTTCCGTTCCGTGAACGGCGACAGCACCACCGTCGCGACCATGAAGATCACGGACGCGCCGAACACCCAATGCGGCGCGCCCTGGTCCATGATCCATCCGAACAGCAGCGGTGAGACGATGCCGCCGAGATTGAAACCGGTAGAGACGATGCCGAAGGCGCGCCCCGCAGCGCCGGCAGGCGCCGCATTGCGCACCAGCATGTCGCGCGAGGGCGCGATCACGCCGGAGAGGAAGCCCGCGGTCGCCATCGTGGCGGTCAGTGCCCAGCCCGGCAGCGTCACCAGCGCGATCAGCAGCACGATTGCCGCGTTCGCCGCAAAGCAGGCAGCCGCGACATAGCCGTGACGCTCGGTGTGGTCGGCGAGGAAGCCGCCCGCGAGCACGCCGATGGCACTGGCGCCCAGGAACGCGGTCAGCGCGATGTTGGCGGCGGAGTAAGAGGCGCCGTAGCCGCCCATCAGCGCCACCACGCCGAAATTGTTGATGCCGGCGACCGACAGGCTGAGCAGCATGAACAGCGCGGTCAGGGTGATCAGCGCCGGCGTGATCACCGCCTGCTTCGGCGCGCTCTCGCCGCCCGGCTTCTTCTTGTGCGCGCCGGCGTCCGGAATGTTCATGACGATCAGCAGCAGCGCCACTGCGACACCAATCGCGCCGGACGCGATCAGCGCCCCGGCGCCACCGGACAATGTGACGAGCGCTGCGACGAGGGCCGGCGCCACCGCACCGCCGAGAAAGCCGGCAAAGGTGTGGATCGAGAAGGCGCGGCCCATCCGCGCCTCGTCCATGTGCTCGGCCAGAATCGCGTAATCGGCGGGATGGTAGACGCTGTTGGCGAGGCCGAGCAGCACGGCGCAGGCGATCAGCGAGGCGTAGCTGAGATGCAGCCCGAGCAGGATCAGCGCGACACCGCCGAGCGTCAGCCCGGCCAGCAAAATCCTGCGCGCACCGAAATGGTCGACCAGATAGCCCGTCGGCGCCTGCGTCAGGCCGGACACCACCGCAAACACGGTGAGCGCGAAACCGAGCTCGATATAGCCGACGCCGAGCTGGCTCTTGAGAAACGGGAACAGCATCGGCAGCACCAGCAGATGGAAATGGCTGACCCAATGCGCGATCGAGATTCCGGTCAGCGTGCGCAGCGCACTGTCCGCCTTGCCTTGCTGCGGTGCGGCGAGAACGTCGACCATTGCAGTTCCGTTTCACTCCCGATGGAGGTGCAAACTATCGGGGAGAGCGGTTATTTGTCCATGAACGCAGGCGCATGGCAGCCAGCGCGGGCGCTGCAATCTCGATGATTGCTCGGCGGTGCAGTGTGGCACACTGCGCTCCCTCCCCCCTTGCGGGCAGGGCAATCGCATTTGAATTTTGCAGAGGTCGTCATGCCCGGGCTTGTCCCGGGCATCCACGTTCTTGTGCCGCGTGGAAAGGCGTGGATGGCCGGGACAAGCCCGGCCATGACGCTGTGGAGACAGCCGGTGCCCATAGCGACATCTCATATGCGATAGCCCTGCCCTTGCGGGGGAGGGTGGGGGAGAGGGGGTAGCCCAGCAAAAAGTGTTCGTCGTCGCGAAGAAGATTTTTGCGCGAGCGATGGAGTCCCCGTGTGGCACCCCTCTCCTAACCCTCCCCCGGGGAGGGAACGCACCGTTCGCGAGGCAGCTTCATGCCCTCACAACGGATCGTCATCCGGCCCGTAGCGGTCGCGCTTCGGTGTTGCGATATCGCCGTCCTCGTAATCGTCGTCATCGATCTCGCGCGGCGGCAGAGGCTTCTTCGCCTTGTCGTCCGCCGACCTGTTCTCGGTGGTCTTGGGCGGCTCGCTCGGCTTGCCAGTCTTGGCCATGATTGGTCCCGGATGGTGATGCTGAACCCGATCCTATCCGGAAAATGCTTGCAGCGCCTGACCTATCGCAAGCCGATGGCCGTTCAGTGCAGCACCGGCCCGCCCGCCTTCTTCCAGGCATCGATGCCGCCGGCGATATGGGCGGTGTTGAGAAGTCCCGCTTCCTTCGCAGCCGCCACGGCCATCGCCGAGCGTTCGCCAAAGGCGCAGAAGAACACCACACGGCGGCCGGTGGCGGCCGCGACCTCGCGCAGCATGCCGCCGGGCTTGAGGCTCTCCTCGACGGAGGGATAGGGCGTGTGCAGCGCGCCTTCGAGCGTGCCGTGCTTCACCCGCTCGTTGGTCTCGCGCAGGTCGACCAGAAGGATGTCGGGCCGGCCGAGCGCGCGAATCGCCTCGACGGCGCTGAGCGCGCGGCCTTCCTTTTCCAGCTCCTCCTGATGCAGGCCGACATGCATGTTGGCGGGCACCGCCACGTCCATCATCTTCGGATTGGGCAGCTTCAGGTTCGCCATCAACTCGATATATTCGTCCACCGAGCGCACCTGGAGCCGCGGATTGTAGCGCTTCTCCTCGCCGATGGTGGAGACGGTGTCGCCCTTGTAGTCATGCGCCGGGAACACCATCGTCTCGTCCGGCAGCTTGAGCAGGCGGTTGAAGATCGAATCATACTGGGCGCGCGAGGATCCGTTCTGGAAATCGGTGCGGCCGGTGCCGCGGATCAGGAGCGTGTCGCCGGTGAAGACGCGGTCTCCCATCAGATAGGAATAGGAATCGTCGGTGTGACCCGGCGTGTACATCACGTCGAGCGACAGGCCCTCGATCGTCACCTTGTCGCCGTCGGCCACCCGCATCGCCACCACGTCGGCCTTGGTCTGGTCGCCCATCACGGTCATGCAATGGGTGCGGTCGCGCAGTTCGCCGAGGCCGGTGACATGGTCGGCATGCAGATGGGTATCCACTGCCTTCACCAGCTTGAGGTCGAGCTCGCGCAGCAATTGGCAGTAGCGGTCGACCTTTTCCAGCACGGGATCCAGGATGAGCGCCTCGCCGCCGGCGCGGCTGGCCAGGAGATAGCTGTAGGTGCCCGAAACGCTGTCGAAGAGCTGGCGGAAGATCATGGCGGGAAGTCCGGCAGTGGAACTCGTTTCGAGAATTCTACTACGTTCCGGGCAAAAAAGAGAAGCAATTCACTGTCTTGGCGAGAGGATTTGGAAGATTTTTGTTGCGGTGCGGGTATAGGAGATGGTCGGCCATGCCATTGCCTCACGCCCAGCTGTCATCGCCCGAAGGCGGGCGATCCAGTATTCCAGAGGCCAAAGTGAGATACGGAGAAGCTGCAGAGTACCGGATTCCCCGCTTTCGCGGGGAATGACACTGAGCACGTGGGGACGCCGTGGCACGGAATAGTCCTACGGCCTCACCAATGTGTACCCGTTCTCCGCCAGGAACAGGATCTGTCCGACCCCCACCTGCACCGGCGTGGCAGCGGGGATGAACTCCGGCCGCTTGCCGGTTTCCCGCTCGATCGTATCGACGGTGTTGAGGCAGATGTCGAAGCGAACGCCTTGCGCGATCAGACTCTCGACCTGCTTGCGGCGCTCGCTGCCGGCAAGAAGCAGGTCGATGCCGGGACCGAACGCCACCACTTCGATCGCGATCTTGTCAGGATCGTAGGCCTTCAGGAGGTTGTTGGCGACGCTCAGCACCAGCGCCTGCTTCCTCGCATCGCCGTCGGAGAGTTGCAGCACGACCCTGTGCTCGGCGAACGGCTTGTCCTGGAGCGGCACCTGTTGCGCAAGAGCGGGCGGGGCCGCCGTCCAGACGAGCAGTGTCAGCATCATCGCGGCCAAGAGCTGCGATCGCATCATCCCTGTCCTGCAATGCCTGGATTGCCCTCGACCCCCTTCAGCGTGACGCCGGAGCCGACCCGCTCCGGCAACATCCGGCCCGAGCGCAGATATTTGCCGACGACGTCCCACACCGGCGCGCCTTGCTGGCCGTTGACCGAAGCCCAGCCCGCGACCTTGTAGCGGTGGCTGGCGCCGAGCGCCTTGCCGCTGCCCAGCTTCAGCTCCGAGATGCGGCTGCCGATCGCGGCTGTCGGCGTGCAGGTGTAGCTGAGCCCGCCGACGCGCACCATGTCGCCACCCTGCTGGTAATAGGGATCAGCGTTGAAGAGGTTGTCGCAAACGTCCTCCAGCAGGTCCTTGATCTGGGCTCCCGTCATTTCCTGCACATAGGTCTCGGGGTAGCTGATCGCGGTCTCCGCCAGCAGATCCTCCATGGTCAGTGCCTGGCCGGACAGCGCGGTGATGCCCCAGCGAAATCCCGGCGACAGCGCGATCTCGGCGTCGAGTTCGGCACGCAGCGCGGTGCAGATCATCTCGTCGACGGGCCCGGAGAAATTGCCGCGGCGGTAGAGCAGGTGATCCGGTGTTGCGATCTTCTCCGACCAGTCGCTCACATGCGGCGCGCGCAGCCGGCCGATCAGCTCGGCCATCGCAGGGTCGGGCTTCAGCAGTTCGGAATAGACCGGCAGCAGATGATAGTGAACGTCGCTGACCTTGCCTCTGTCGAGTGCAAGATCGAGCACGGCCAGGAATTTCCCGTTGGAGCCGGCATTGGTGACGAGCGTCGTGCCGCCTGCATTCTTCACGGCAATCGGCTGCGGTACGGCATCATGGGTGTGGCCGCCGAGGATGACGTCGATGCCGGTGACCCGGCTTGCGAGCTTGAGGTCGACATCCATGCCGTTGTGCGACAGCAGGACGACGGCATCGACCTTGTCGGTGCTCCGCAAGGCATCGACATGCTTCTGCAACTCCTCCTCGCGGATGCCGAAGCTCCAGTCCGGTGTAAATCGTTTGGGATGCGCGATCGGAACGTAAGGGAAGGCTTGGCCGACGATCGCGACGCGATGCCCGCCGATCTCCTTGATCATCGAAGGCTTGAACACGCGGCCAGTGGCCTTGTCGAAGGCGGGGGCGTCGTTGAACGCGGCTTCCTCGGTCAGGAACACGTTCTGCGCCAGGAACTCGCCCTTGAAGCGCTCGAGATTGTCGCGCAGCGCCTGCTCGCCATAGGTGAATTCCCAATGCCCGGTCATCGCCTCGATGCCGAGCAGATTGGCAACCTCGACCATGTCGCGGCCCTGCATCAGGTTCGCGAGCCCCGTGCCCTGCCAGAGATCGCCACCGTCAACGAGAAGCGAGCGCCTCTCGCCGACATCGGCGCGCAAGCGGTCGACCAGCGTCTTCAGATGGGCAAAGCCGCCGAGCTTGCCGAACCGGCCTGCGGACTTTTCGAACTCGAAGCAGGTGAAAGCATAGGCATCCGCGCTGTCGGGCCGGATGCCGAACCGCTCCAGGAAGGCGCGGCCGACCAGGTGCGGCGGCCGTCCCGCCATCTCACCGATGCCGATGTTGACGCTGGGCTCGCGGAAATAGACCGGATTGAGCTGCGCGTGCGTGTCGGTGATGTGCAGGATCCGTGCGTTTCCGAACCGCTCGATGTCGTAGATGCTCGCGGTCTCGGTGCCGCGGGCCAGCCGCGGCAGGCCGAGCGTCGCGGCGGCAAGGCCTGCACTTCTCAGGAAATCGCGGCGGCGGATCGCCATCCAAGAATTCTCCGCGCCTCTCGTGATCGTCGGACTATTCCACTCAGGCGCAGTCTAGCGGATTTCCATCGCCTTCCAGGCTTCTTTTTCGGACGTGGCCTGGAAGATCGACGCCTTCGCCAGCGCCTCGGCCTCCCTGGCTGCGGCAACCGCACGGTCGAAATCCCCGCCGTCGGCAGCCTTCTTCGCTGCTGCCAGCGCAGATACGGTCACGGTCCATTGATTGCGCATGCCGGTCGCCTCCTTGGAGGCGGCTTCGGCGGCGGCATAGGCCGCCTTGTAGTCCGCCTCGTTCGCCGCGCGCGCGGATGGCGCAAGGCTCAAGACGAGCAGCATGGCGAGAGCAAGTGACCGCTTCATGGCCGTGCTCCCGGTCCCGAGATCGGCAGGCCGTTGGCGACGTAGGACAGGAAATATTCGACGTCGCGATATTCGTCCGATTGCGGCTCCAGCGGAACCGCGCGGGTCTGGCTGTTGCAGGTGACGAAGCGGCGGCTGGTGGTGCCCATGCCGCTCCATTCGGAGCGGTAGATCGGCATCGCGTTGAGGATGCCGAGCGCGGGTGCCAGGGTCTCGGCGCGGATGCGCTCACCCGGGCTCTGCACATGGCAGCTGGCGCAGGAGAAATTCATCTGGCCGCGCCGCGTGTAGAAATAGCGCTTGCCGTTCTCGAACGCCGCCAGCGCACGGGGATCGTCGGGAATCTTGATGTCCATCGGCTTGCCGCGCGAGGTGTAGGCCATGTAGGCGGTGAGCGAGGCCATCTCGTCCTTGACGTAGGAATAGGGCGCTTCGCCATTGGCCTCGCGGCAGCGGTTGAGTGCAAGCTCCAGCGTGACGACCTTGCCTTCCTTCTCGTCGAAATAGGGATAGTTCTGTCGGATGCCGATGCCGCCGTTCGGAAAGCAGTCGGCGTAGGTCTTGCCGTTCTTGAACGGGGTCGAGAACATCTCCTTGCCAGCATCGAGCGCAAACTCGTAGGGCGGGAATTCCTCCTTCTCCTGCCACTGCCGCTTCATGTCCTCGTTCATGGAATAAGGACCGTTGACGAAATCCTCGTGCTTCACGTTCGGAAACTTCTGGAAGAAGAAGTTCTGGAACGCCTTGGCATCGGCGACGGGATCGACCTTGTCGGCGGCGACGACACGCGTTGCGGCGAAAGCGAGCGCCGCGAGTGCGACGAACGCTGAGCCGAGCAGAACAGTGGCGCGCTGTTTCATCACGCGATCTTCGCGGTCGTCGTATCCGACGCACCCTTGTTGTCGGTCCAGGAGATCTTGAGCTCGTCGCCCTTCCTGGCGCCCTTGAAGCTGAACTTGACGTAAGGGTCCTTGGAGACCGCAGTGCCCCAATTGGCGACGAAGACGTCCTTGCCGTTCCATTCGAACTTCAGCTCCTGGATGAAGTGCGCCGGAATCAGCTCGCCCCTGGAATCCTTGACCAGGCCGGTGTCCATGGGGTGCTGGATCAGCGTCTGCACCTCGGTGATGTCGCCGTTGGATGTCGCGCGCACGCGAATGCTGGATGCCATGTCGAACTGCCTCGCTAACCGCCACAACCGCCGACGGTGACCTTGACCTCCTTGGTCGCGCTGTAGAGCCTGCCGTCGGCTTCCACGATCGCGGTCAATTTGGTGGTCTTGGCCATCTTCAGCCGGTTGGCGACGGCAGGGATCGTGCCCTCGGGAATCTTGTAGCTTGCCGCGAGCGCGTTCGGGTTCTCGGCCACGAAGAACGAGATCGAGGTGACCTTGTCGAGTGACGTCGTCACCGAGATCGGCACCACGCCGCCATTCTCGGCGATCTCCGGCGCGTCGAGCTTGACCTTGTCGGACGGCTCCGCGGTCTTGCCATAGAGTGCCTTGATCGCGTCGGCCTCGTTCTTCTGCTTGAACGCCTCTTCCGGATATTTGTCGTTGGCCGCGGCGCGCGCGGGAGCGGCGCCGAACGGCAGATTGCCGAGGCCGAGCAGCACGACGGAGGCTGCGCCCTGAAGGATCAGGCGCCGCGTCGGACGAGGCTTCGTGGTCGTGGTCATCTCGAGTCTCCTGGGCAGCCGGCCGTTACAGGGTCTGCAGGAAATCAACGATCGCGTTGATCTCCTGTTCGGTCAAAATCCGGTTCCGGCCGAACGGCGGCATCATGGTCTGCGGATTGCGCTTGGTCTCGTCGAAGATGATGGCGAACAGCTCGTTGCGATCGGGGTATTTGGCCTTGATGTCCTTCAGTTCCGGCCCGATCGTTCCCGGCAGATCACCGCCTTTGATGACGTGGCAGGTCAGGCAATTGCCCTTGCCGCGGTCGAAGGCGAGCTTCTCGCCCGCGGCCACGTTGGACTGCGCCCGCGCCGGGGCCGCGCCGGCGATAAGGGCCAGCGCAACCAGCAGGGCGGGCTTGCAAGGAAAGACGGTCAAGGCATCGTCCGGAGCGGTATCTCGATGATCTCGTTTGCGGAATTGTTCAAAAGCACAAAGGGCATCGCCTGACAATCAAGACTATGCACGCGGCAAAATGGAGTTAATATCCCGCGCATTGCAACCGATGAGATGGTTCGTTCATCGGATCGACTGGAATTAGCAAATTATTCTCGGGGCCGTTCTGGTCCTGAAACCGTGTTTTCTGCTTCACATTATTGGGGACGTCACTTGGCTGACTATGTCGTCGAATTTGGCAGGGATGGCGGACGGGTCGAGCCGGATGGCCGGCTCGATGCGCCGGCCTTTCATCGCAATCACGAACCGATCTGGGCCGCGCTGGAAAAGTATCTCGCGGGCTGCACCGGCAACGTGGTGGAACTCGGCAGCGGAACCGGCCAGCACGTGGTTCATTTCGCCCGCCACGCGCCCGATCTGATCTGGTGGCCGAGCGACCTCAACCAGCGCCATCTCAAGAGCATCGAAGCCTGGCGCGTGCATGCGGGCCTGCCGAACATCCGCTCGCCCCTGCGGATCGATCTCACCGATCCCGACTGGTGTCCGGAGATGAAGAGCGGGCAGGGGCCGACTGACCTCGCGGCCGTGTTCTGCGCCAATGTCATTCACATCGCACCCTGGGCCGTGGCCGAAGGCCTGTTCGCCGGCGCCGGTCGCTTTCTGCGCGCCGACGGCAAGCTGTTCCTCTATGGCCCCTTCAAGCGCGACGGCAAACACACCGCGCTCAGCAATGCGGTGTTCGACACTTCCTTGCGCGAAGGCAATCCCGATTGGGGCGTGCGCGATATCAGCGATGTCGAGACACTGGCAAAAGGCACGGGCCTTCATCTCGTCGACACCATCGATATGCCCGCGAACAATCTCACGCTGGTGTTTGCGCGCTGAGGCGTTGCTGGCTTGGGCCCGGGTGCGCGCCGCAACGGCGCTGCGCTCCCTCCCCCCTTGTGGGGGAGGGCGGGGGAGAGGGGTAGCCCAGCAAAAGGTCTAACCATCTCCGATCATGTCGCGCGTACATCGAGAGAGTCCCCGTGTGGCACCTCTCTCCCTGCCCCTCCCCGCAAGGGGGAGGGAATGAGAGAGTGGTGGCCGGCTTACGTCGCGATGCGATCAGAGGCTTGAAGCGGGGTCACGACTACACCTCGCCGTCCTTCCACCCGATCCTCTCCTTCAAAAACCGGAAGCCGAGCACCTCGAAGCCGGCGCGCTCCTTGTTGTCCTTGCCGTAGCCGTGTCCGCCGGCAGCGGGCTCGTAGAACCAGGCTTCAAAGCCCATCGCCTGCAGCTTGGCGGCCATCTTGCGCGCATGGCCGGGATGGACGCGGTCGTCGCGTCGCGTGGTCGCGATCAGGATCGGCGGATAGGCCTTGCCGGCCTTCACGTTGTGATAGGCCGAGTAAGTCTTCAGCCACTCCCATTCCTCGGGCTTGTCGGGGTCGCCATATTCCGCGATCCAGCTCGCGCCCGCGAGCAGCTTCGTGTAGCGGCGCATGTCGATCAGCGGGATGGTGCAGAACAGAGCGCCGAAGCGCTCGGGGTAGCGCACCAGCATGTTGGTGATGAGGATGCCGCCGTTCGATCCGCCCTGCGCCGCGATGCGCTTCGGCTGCGTCACGCCGCGGCGGACCAGATCGGCCGCGACCGCGGCGAAATCGTCGTGCGACAGCTTCTTGCCGGCCAGCCGTCCGGCATCGTGCCAGCGCGTGCCGAACTCGCCGCCGCCACGCAAGTTCGCCTGCACCGTCGTGCCGCCGCGCTCCAGCCACAGCTTGCCGAGCGAGGCGTTGTAGTACGGCTTCACGGCAAGTCCGAAGCCGCCATAGGCACTCATATAGACCGGCGCATCGCCGGTCTCCCCGGCGGGCCCGGTCTGCACATAGGGAATACGCTCGCCGTCGATCGAGATCGCCTCGTGCTGCGTCACCACGAGGCCGTCGGCGGTGAACGTCTTCGGCGCCTGCTTCAGCACGGTCGGGCTGGCGATGCCGCGCTCGATCAACAGCAGCGACGGCGGCGTGAGCGGGTCCTGCACATTGGCGAGCAGGTCGCCATTGCTTTCGGAGGGATGGCGATCGAGCGGCCAGACGTCGACGACGCCGATTCCCGGCAGGCCGGGAAGCGTCTCGCGGCTCCAGCCCGTTGCGGATGGCGTGCAGATCTCGAAGCGCGGCTTGAGCTCGTCGAGGATCGAGAGCACCAGCTGTCCGGCGGCCCAGAACAAACCCTGCAGCGCGCGCCGCGGTGCCGGCTCGAACAGCACCGCGAAATCGCGGCTGCCGGCCAGGAACGCCGAAAGCGAGATGCCGAGCACGGTATCGGTGACATGGGTCTGACCTGCGACCGTCCAGTCCTTGCGCAGCTTCATCGCGAACCAGTCGCCATGCGCCTGCATCCAGATTCCGGTCGGCAGATCGAGCTTCGTCGTCGTGCCCGCCGCATCGCGCAGCCAGGTCGCGTGATTGAAGAAGTCGATCTGGTCGATGATCCACACCCGCGGCGCCGCACCGGTGTCGTCGACGCTGCCATAGATCGTCATGTGATCGGCCGCGGTCTCGATGATCACCTGCGCCTGATCGACAGGCTGGCCTCGCTGCCACAGGCGAACCGTCCGCGCATATCCCGAGCTCGTCGCCATGCCCTCGCCATGGGCGCTCGACAGCAGCAGCGTGTCGGCATCGAGCCAGTCGACGCTGCCCTTGGCTTCCGGCAGCGTGAAGCCGTCCGCCACGAAACTCTTCGTGGCGAGGTCGAATTCCCGCAAGGTGACGGCGTCGCTGCCGCCGCGCGACAGGCTCAGGATCGCCCGCGAGCTTCCCGGCATCGTGGCGATCCCGCCGAGCAGCCAGTCCTCGCCTTCGCTCGCTGCGAGCCGGTCGATATCCAGCATGGTCTCCCATGCCGGATCGGCCTTGCGAAATTCCGCCAGCGTGGTTCGCCGCCACAGGCCGCGCGGGTTACTGGCGTCCTTCCAGAGGTTGTGGAGGTCGTTGCCGCGCCGGCTGACATAGGGAATGTTGTCCGGCCGGTCGTAGATCGCCGCGAGGATGTCGCGGTCGCGGGCGAAAGCCGCTCCGCCGAACGCGGCGAGCGTCAGGCTGTTCTGCCGCTCCACGAAATCGAGCGCCTGCGTGCTCTCGATCTCCTCCAGCCACAGCCAGGGATCGTCGTCGGGAGCGCTGAGCGTGGGCCTGTCGTCGACGGACATGAACGAAACTCCTGGGGACCGAGGCTCTTGGAAATCGCGGCGGATAGGATTTGATCGAGCGCAAGCCGTCAAGCGCGGCGGCCCGCTATCATCTGCCCGATTGCGTCAGAGACATGGCCTGCGCCCGTTTGCGCCGGTTGCCCGCCTTCCCACGCCCCTCCATAGTGCCGGGAATCAACAGCCCTCGTGAGCCCTTGAAAGTCCCTTGGGGCGGAAAAATTTCGATGTTGGACGTGACTGCAGTCAATGAGATCGCCGACGATGCCCGCGTGCGTGCCAATGTGGTGCGCCTTGCCGCCGCGCAGGCGCTGACCGGCGCGAACTCCGCGGTGATCTTCGCCACCGGCGCGATCGTCGGCGCGACGCTCGCGCCCGACATGTCGTTCGCGACCGTGCCGATCTCGATGTATGTGGTGGGGCTCGCTGCGGGCACGCTGCCGACCGGCGCGATCTCGCGTCGCTTCGGTCGCCGCGTGGCTTTCGTCATCGGCACGGGCCTCGGCGCGCTCACCGGCCTGCTCGGCTCGTTCGCGATCCTGCACGGCTCGTTCGCACTGTTCTGTGTCGCGACCTTCCTGGGCGGCCTCTACGGCGCCGTGGCGCAGTCCTATCGCTTCGCCGCCGCCGACGGCGCCAGCGCGGCCTACCGTCCCAAGGCGGTGTCCTGGGTGATGGCGGGCGGGGTGTTCGCCGGCGTGCTCGGTCCGCAGCTCGTGCAATGGACCATGGACGTCTGGCAGCCCTATCTGTTCGCCTTCAGCTTCCTGGTGCAGGCCGCCGTGGCGCTGGTCGCGATGGGCATCGTCGCCGGCGTCGACATGCCCAAGCCCGCGCCGGCCGATCTGCACGGCGGCCGGCCGCTGCTCACCATCGTGACCCAGCCACGCTTCATCGCGGCGGCGCTGTGCGGCGTGATCTCCTATCCCATGATGAACCTGGTGATGACCTCGGCGCCGCTCGCCATGAAGCTGTGCGGCCTCAGCGTGTCCGATTCCAATTTCGGCCTGCAATGGCACATCGTCGCGATGTACGGACCGAGCTTCTTCACGGGCACGCTGATCGCCCGCTTCGGTGCGCCGAAGGTCGTGGCCGCCGGCCTGCTGCTGGAAGCCGGCGCCGCCGGTATCGGCCTCTCCGGCCTCACCGCGATGCATTTCTGGGCGACGCTGATCGTGCTCGGCGTCGGCTGGAATTTCTCCTTCATCGGCGCCTCCGTGCTGGTGCTGGAGACGCACCGGCCGCAGGAGCGCAACAAGGTGCAGGCCTTCAACGATTTCCTGGTGTTCGGCATGATGGCGATCGGCTCGTTCTCCTCCGGGCAATTGCTCGCCAATTACGGCTGGTCGGCGGTGAACCTGGTGGTGTTCCCGCCTGTCGTGCTGGGCCTTGCCGTGCTGTCGCTGGTCTCCTGGGCCCGCCGCCGCAAGGCGCGGCTGGATGCGGCGATGGGTGAGTTTCCTGACGCGGTCTAGGTTGGCGGGAGGCTGTCAGCAGCGTTGATGCTTCGATCGCCGTCGAAGTGATTTTCTGGTGAGGGTTAGTTAGATGTCGTCATGGCCGGGCTTGTCCCGGCCATCCACGTCTTTGCGACGTCGAAGGAAGAGAGTGGATGCCTGGGCATAGGCGAGCGGAAGCGACGCCGTCCTTCAGACGGCTATGCCCGGGCATGACGGAGTAAGCGGCAATGCTTGATAATCCTCAACATCCCATGATCGACGAATCCTCCCTCCGCTACGAAGGCTGGCGCATCGTCGCGGTCTGCTTCCTGCTCGCCACCTTCGGCTGGGGTCTCGGCTTCTACGGCCAGAGCGTCTATGTCGCCGAGCTCCAGCGCGCGCGGGGCTGGCCGACGACGCTGATCTCCGCAGGGACGACGTTCTTCTATCTGTTCGGCGCGCTGCTGGTCGTCTTCGTCGGCGAAGCCGTGCGAAAATACGGTCCGCGCCTCTGCCTGATTGCCGGCACGCTGGCGATGGCGGCGGCCGCGGTCGCGATCGGCGCGGTGCGCGAGCCCTGGCAGCTCTATCTCGCGAATGCCGTGCTCGCCTTCGGCTGGGCCGGCACCAGTCTCGCCATGATCACCAACACGATCAGCCTGTGGTTCGACCACAAGCGCGGTATGGCGATCAGCCTCGCGCTGAACGGCGCCAGCTTCGGCGGCATCGTGGGCGTGCCGCTGCTGGTGACGCTGATCGGCCATGTCGGCTTCGCCAGCGCGATGTATGCCGCCGCCGGCGCCATGCTGGTGCTGCTGCTGCCGGTCATCCTCCTTCTCGTCGGCCGCCCGCCCGATCGTCATGGCTGGCACGCGACGGCGAAGGCCAAGCCGCAATCCTCGGCGCAGATCCGCGCATGGGCGCTGCGTGACGTCGGCTTCCTCACGGTGACGATCGCCTTCGCCCTGGTGCTGTTCGCCCAGGTGGGCTTCATCGTGCACCTGATCTCGTTCCTCGACCCCGTAATCGGTCGCGAGCGCGCCGCCGTCGCCGTCGCGGTGCTGACGGCGATGGCCGTGGTCGGCCGCGTGCTGTTCTCGCTGGTGATCGACCGCCTCAACCAGCGCCTCGCCTCGGCGCTGTCGTTCCTGAGCCAGGCCGCGGCGCTGTGCGTCGTCATCAACCTGCACAACGACTACGTGCTGATCGCGGCCTGCGCATTGTTCGGCTTCTCGGTCGGCAACCTCATCACGCTGCCCTCGCTGATCGTGCAGCAGGAGTTCGACAGTGCCGCGTTCGGCGTGCTGATCAGCTTGAATACGGCGATCAACCAGGTGACCTACGCGTTCGGCCCGGGCGTCGTCGGGGCCTTGCGCGATTGGTCCGGCGGCTATGTGCTGCCGTTCTACCTCTGCATCGCGCTGGAGGTGATGGCCGCGGCGCTGATCATGGTGCGGGAGAGGCCACCCGCCAAGTTGAAATAGACGCGACCGCGCCTCAACAAACTCCGTCATTGCGAGCGCAGCGAAGCAATCCAGAGTCTTGCCGTGGAGGGATGGATTGCTTCGTCGCTTCGCTCCTCGCAACGACGAGGAGAGAGCGGGGATCACCCCTCCCGCTGCTTCAGCAATCCCTCGACATCCAGCCGCTTGGTGAACATCGCCAGCTTCCCATCCGGCCCGAACGGCCATTGCTCCCTCGGCCTGTCCCAATACAGCTCGACGCCGTTCTCGTCGGGATCGCGCAGATACAGCGCCTCGCTGACGCCGTGATCGCTCGCCCCATCCAGCACAATCCCGGCCGTGAGCACGCGGTGCAAGGCATCGGCCAGCGCCGGCCGCGTCGGATAGAGGATTGCCGTGTGAAACAGCCCGGTCGTGCCCGGCGGCGGTGGCGAGCCGCCCTTGCTTTCCCAGGTGTTGAGTCCGATGTGGTGGTGATAGCCTCCGGCGGAGATGAAGGCGGCGCCCGAGCCCATCCGCTGCATCAGCTCGAAGCCGAGCACGCCGCAATAGAAGCCGAGCGCGCGATCGAGATCGGCGACCTTGAGGTGGACGTGGCCGATCCTTGTGCCGGCGGCGACGGCGGGACTTTGCGACATGGGAATGCTCCGTTGCTGAATTCCAGATAGGGCGGCCCTCGGGACAGCGCCATTGCTCATCTCGAAACCCATCGTTTCCCGATAAGAAACTAGCTCAGCTCCGACACCTCGCCCTCGGGCAGGCCGAACTCGAACGTGTTCAGCGTCATCGATACCAGCGTGTAATAGCCGCACAGCCCGATCACCTCGACCACGCCGCGCTCACCGAGCAGCTTCACCGCCTCATCATACAAACCCTTCTCGACGCCGTGGCCCTCGTGCAGCGACTTCGCGACGTCGTAGATCATCTTCCCCTTGGGATCGTCGAACTCGGGCGTGCGGCGGTCGCGGATCGCGTCGATGATCTCGGGCTTCATGCCGCCCGCAAGCGCGAGGCGCTTGTGTGCGTACCATTCGTAATGCGCGGTCCAGTGCCGCGCCGTCACCAGGATCGCGATCTCCGAGAGCTTTGCCGGGAATATCGTGT
The DNA here is from genome assembly GCF_022354745.1 of Bradyrhizobium sp. I71. Classification (NCBI taxonomy): domain Bacteria; kingdom Pseudomonadati; phylum Pseudomonadota; class Alphaproteobacteria; order Hyphomicrobiales; family Nitrobacteraceae; genus Bradyrhizobium; species Bradyrhizobium sp. I71. The sequence continues at coordinate 3,058,903 of NZ_CP059398.1, read as the reverse complement.
CGAAGCGCATGACCTCGCCGAGCCGCGTCGCGTGACGCGCCATCTCCGGGCTGTTGAGCCAGGCCATCATCGGCGCCGGCGGCTTGCCGCGCTTGCCGGCAATCGATTCGTCATAGGTCTGCCGCTGGCTCTCGTTCATTTCGCCAGGCGAAAGAAGCTTCAGGCGCATTGTCGTTTCCTCTTTGTTTTCAAGGTTCGCCGCAGGGCGACTATAGCCGACTGCGAATTGCGGAAGTGGTTGAATTCCGCGGGGGCTTGGCCCAGAGTCGCGCCCAACAAGTCTTTTTGATTGATGGAAACGACCATGAGCGACACTGAGACTGCCGATCTCGAAACATTCCGCGATGAGACGCGCGCCTGGCTGGAAGCCAATTGCCCGCCGGAAATGCGCAAGCCCGCGACGTCGGATGCCGACGTGTTCTGGGGCGGACGCAACGCAAAATTCTCGTCGGAGCCGCAGCGCATCTGGTTCGAGCGGATGCGCGACAAGGGCTGGACCGTCCCCGACTGGCCGAAGGAGTATGGCGGCGGCGGCCTGAGCGCGGCCGAGCACAAGGTTCTGCGCGCCGAGATGGCGAGGATCGGCGCGCGCCCGCCGCTGTCGAGTTTCGGCATCTGGATGCTCGGACCGGCGCTCTTGAAATACGGCAACGACGCCCAGAAGAAGGAGCATCTGCCGAAGATCGCGGCGGGCGAGATCCGCTGGTGCCAGGGCTATTCCGAGCCGAACGCCGGCTCCGATCTCGCTTCGCTCCAGACCCGCGCCGAGAGCGACGGCGACGACTTCATCATCACCGGCCAGAAGATCTGGACGTCTTACGCCAATTACGCCGACTGGATCTTCTGCCTGGTGCGCACCGATCCCACTGCGAAGAAGCATGACGGCATCAGCTTCATCCTGTTCGACATGACCTCGAAGGGCGTTTCGACCAAGCCGATCCTTTTGATCTCCGGCTATTCGCCGTTCTGCGAGACCTTCTTCGACAATGTCCGCGTGCCGAAGTCGCACGTGGTCGGCACCATCAACCGTGGCTGGGACGTCGCAAAATATCTGCTCCAGCACGAGCGCGCGATGATCTCAGGGATGGGCGAGCGCGGCGTCGGCCGGCCGCTCGGCCAGATCGCGGCGGACTCGGTCGGCACCGATGGGCAGGGCAGGCTGGACGATGCCATGCTGCGCGGCCAGATCGCGCGCTTCGACGTCGATGAAGCCGCGCTCGCGGCCTGCGCCGAGCGCGCGGTCGATCTCGCCAAGGCCGGGCAGGCGCATCCGGCGTTCTCGTCGGCGATGAAGTATTACGGCACCGAGCTCAACAAGCGCCGCCACGAGATCCTGATGTCGGCCGGCGGCGTCGATGCGCTGGAATGGGAGAGCGAGCGCTCCAAGCAGGGCGCCCGCCCGCGCGCCTGGCTGCGCACCAAGGCCAACTCGATCGAGGGCGGCACGTCCGAGGTCATGCTCGGCATCGTCGCCAAGCGCATCCTGGATCTGCCGGGGGCCTGATCGCGCCGTCGTTCCGGGGCGGTCCGCAGGACCGAACCCGGAACCTCGAGATTCCGGGTTCACGCTTCGCGTGCCCCGGAATGACACCAACAATATGCATTCCACGCGATATCAGAGACTTTGCACATGGCCCTCGTCCTCACCGAAGAACAATCGATGCTCCGCGACAGCGCGCGCGGGCTGATCAGCGACAAGGCACCGGTGTCGCACCTGCGTCATTTGCGCGACAGCAAGGACCCCACCGGCTTCTCCAAGGAGCTCTGGCATTCCTTTGCCGAGATGGGTTTTGCCGGTCTTCTGGTGCCTGAAGAATTTGGCGGCAGTGGCCTCGGCCATGTCGAAGCTGGCGTCGTCATGGAGGAGATCGGCCGCACCCTGATGCCATCGCCCTTCCTCGCCACCAGCGTGGTCGCGGCCTCGGCGCTGAACCGCGGCGGTAACTCCGCGCAGAGATCGGAATATCTGCCGAAGATCGCAAGCGGGTCGCTGCTCGCAACGCTCGCAATCGACGAGGGCGCCAAGCACCGTCCGCTCCACACCGGCCTGCAGGCCGTGCGCGCCGGCAACGGGTTCAAGCTCAGCGGTGCCAAGGCGCTCGTGGTCGATGGTCACGTCGCCGATCTCCTGATCGTCGCCGCGCGCACGACGGGCGCCGCCGGTGAGCGCGAGGGGTTGACGCTGTTCCTGGTGAACCCCGCGGCGAAGGGCGTCGCGATCGAGCGCACCATCATGGTCGATGCGCACAATGCGGCGCGGATCGAATTCGCCAATGTCGAGGTCAATGCCGACAGCGTGCTCGGCGAGGTCGATCAGGGCGCAAGTCTGCTCGAAGGCGTGCTCGATATCGGCCGCGGCGCGGTCGCCGCCGAAATGGTCGGTCTCAGCGAGGAGGTGTTTGGCCGCACCGTCGAGTACCTGAAGAGCCGCAAGCAGTTCGGCAAGCTGATCGGCGAATTCCAGGCCCTCCAGCACCGCGCCGCCGAGCTCTATGTCGACATCGAGATCACCCGCGCCGCAGTGATGAAGGCGCTGCAGGCCCTGGATGGCGACGTCGCCAAGGCGGCTTCGGCCGTCGCAGTCGCGAAAGCCCGCGCCGGTACCACCGCCACGCGCGCGGTGCAGGAAGGCGTGCAGATGCATGGCGGCATGGGCATGACCGACCAGTTCGACATCGGCTTTTTCATGAAGCGCGCGCGGGTGTGCGAGGAATTGTTCGGCGATGCCAACTACCACACCGAGCAGCTGGCGCGCGCGCGGGGGTATTGAGCAGTTGCTCGTGTAACACGGTACCCTGCGCTCCCTCCCCCTTGCGGGCAGGGCTATCGCATATGAGACGTGGCTATGGATACCGACTGTTTCCACAGCGTCATGGCCGGGCTTGTCCCGGCCATCCACGCCTTTCCACGCAGCACAAAGAACGTGGATGCCCGGGACAAGCCCGGGCATGACGACCTCTGCAATATTCATATGCGATTGCCCTGCGCTTGCGGGGGAGGGTAGAGGGTGTCTCCGCGCCGGGATTATTGAGAACAACTGAGGACACGTCCCTGCGCGGCGAGAGCCCTCACCCGCCGCGCTCTGCGAGCGCGTCGGCCTCTCCCGCAGGCGGGAGAGGCGGAGCAAGCCTGCAGACAGTCCCCGTGTAATTCATATGCGATTACCCTCCCCCGCAAGGGGGGAGGGACCGCACCGCACGTGTTGTTAGCACTATCGACGCAATGACGGCGGAGAGACGGTCTTACCGCATCGGCGGTGCGTACTGCACGCCGCCGGCATTCCACAGCTGGTTCATGCCGCGGGGGATCTTCAGCTTGGACTTCTCGCCGATGTTTCGGTCGTACATCTCGCCGTAATTGCCGACGTGGCGGATGATGCGGGCGGCCCAGTCCTTGGTGAGGCCGAGCTGCTCGCCGTAACGGCCTTCGGTGCCGACGAGGCGCATCACTTCCGGCTTCTTCGACTTCAAGGCCTCGTCGATGTTCTCAGAGGTGACGCCGAGCTCCTCGGCGTTGATCATGGCATACAGCGTCCACTTCACGATCATCATCCAGTCGTCGTCGCGCTGACGCACGACGGGGGCGAGCGGCTCCTTGGAGATCATGTCCGGCAGGATCATGTGGTCGCCGGGCTTCGAGAGGTTCAGCCGCAGCGCATAGAGCTGGGAGACGTCGGCCGAGAGCGTGTCGCACTTGCCGGTGTCGTAGGCCTTCACGACGTCGTCGAGCTTGTCGAACTTTACCTCTTCATACTTCATGTTGTTGACGCGGAAGTAATCGGCGACGTTGAGCGTCGTCGTGGTTCCGCTCTGCACGCAGACCTTGCTGTCTGTCAGGTCCAGCGAGGTCTCCTTGTTGCGCGAGCGCAGCACCATGAAGCCGACGCCGTCGTAATAGGCCACGGCCGGAAAATACAGGTCGTAGTCGAGCTCGCGCGCCATGCTCCAGGTCGTGTTGCGCGAGAGGATGTCCACCTTGCGGCTCTGCAGCTCCTTGAACCGCTCATTGGCGTCGAGCGGAACGAACTTCGCCTTGCCCGGATCGTTGAAGATCGCGGCGGCGACCGCGCGGCAGAAATCGACGTCGAAGCCGGTCCAGTTGCCCTTGTCATCGGGGATCGAGAAGCCCGGCAGGCCCTTGTTGACGCCGCACAGCACTTCGCCCCGGCGAACGGTGCGCTTCAAGGTGCGGGTGTCGTAGAATTCATAGATGATGGCCAGGACGGCGACCAGCACGGCGATGGCGAGCCCGATCAGCAGGCCGCCACGAAAAGTGCGCATCATGTTGCTCTCTCGAAAAACTGGGAAAAGGAGTCAGGCGAGGACGGAGAGCATGATCCGGATTCGGAGGGCGGCGTGAGCGCGAAGCGCGAAGCGGCCGTCCGAAAAGATCATGCTCGGACGATAAGCTTTAGAGCTCGGGCTTCTGCCGGATGACGACCTTGGTGCCAACAGGAACGCGATCATAGAGATCGGCAACGTCATTGTTGACGAGGCGGAAGCAGCCGGAAGACACCTTGGTGCCGATCGTGTCGGGGCGGTTGGTGCCGTGGATGCGGTAGACCGTGGTGCCGAGATACATGGCGCGGGCCCCCAACGGATTGCCGGGGCCGCCGGCCATGAAGCGCGGCAGATAGGGCTGGCGCTGGATCATCTCCGGCGGCGGCGTCCAGTCCGGCCATTCTTTCTTGTTGGTGATGGTCACCAGTCCTTGCCACTGGAAACCGTCGCGGCCGACGCCGATGCCATAGCGGATCGCGCGCCCGCCGGGCTGCACCAGATAGAGGTGCCGTTCTGCGGTCGAGACGATGATCGTTCCCGGCGGCTCGGTGGTGCGGAAGTAGACCACCTGCTTCTGCCATTCCGGCTCGAGCTGGTAGCCGTCATCGGCGACCAGTCCCGGCTCGTCCCCGCGGTCCGGCTGCTGGGCGAAAGCTTGTGGCGTCGACAGAATCAGGCCCATCGCAGCCACAAACATCCCGGTCAGGCGACGAAAATCCGTCATGTAAAGCTCTCCCCGCTGCCACAGCGCAAATCAATCATGAACCATCAAACCTGAGGGGCAAGTTCGTGGCAAGTTGATGGCGCGCCACCCTGGTATGTCACGAGAATGCTTTGGCTTTTTGACGGGCCGGAGCAATGCCACGAACAGGGGATGGCGCGAAAAGCATAGATTGTCGCGGCGAGGCGGTACTGCGCTCCTCTCCCGCCTGCCTGCGGGAGAGACTCCGACGGAGCTCGCGGGAAGATCGACTTCGATAATTGGCGGTTGGTGCAGCTAAATCTTGTTGCTCTCCGGCACAATTTCCAGGCGGCGCACGATCTCCGTGGCCACGGCGCGCGCCTCGGCTCGCGACCCGATACGGGGGCTGCGAAATCGCCGCCCCGAGTGCAACCGGATCACGACGATGCAGTGCTCGTCCTCGGAGCGGCCGCGGCGCTCGACGGAGATCGATTTCACCTCATGCCCCTCGATATGGTCGGCGCGCAGGCTGCCGTCGCCCCACAGGCGCTCGACGCGAATGTCGGCCGGCCGGATGATCCAGAAGGCGCCGGTGACGAGGTTGGCGTATCTGTAGACGACGAACGCCGCGATCGCGCCGGCGGGCAACAGCGCGATGTCGATCGGGCCCGGCGGCAGGCCGCGCCAGAGCTTGTAGGCATAGGGAACGGTGCACACGGCGACCGCGATCAGCGCAACGATGTAGATTTCCCGCGCCGGAAACGGCTCGATGGGTTCGCCGAGATGCATCTCGGGATTGCTGGCATCGAGCGGATTGCGAGGTGCCTCGACATTGGGAACGCCGAAATGCGTGGCGATCCGGGTCACGGTGTCATGCACATGCGTGACGTCCGAGATCGGCGGGGACGTCAGGCGTTCCCCCGAGGCCAGCGTGAAGGCCAGCTGGAAACGGGCTTTCACCCTCTTGCTGCCGGGAACCTGCAATTCCCTGATGTCGTCCTTGGGCACGACCCGCGTGCGGAGCCTTCCGAACGGACGCTGCTGCCCGATCAGGATCTCGCTCGGTGTGATGATCCACACCACGGCCGGCGCCATCATGATGCCGACGACGAAGCCCGCCCCCACGAGCAGCGCGACCACGGAGATCGCGATTTCCAGGATGTCGCGCGTGAACAGGCCCGGCGTGAAGCACAGCGCAACCGCGGCCGCAAAGCCGGACATCACCAGCCGCTGGGCGATCGAGGCGCCTTCACGAAGGCGGATGTCGGTGCTGGTGGTCGCGTCGTCCATCGCGTCGGCTGATTGCTTCGCTTGCGAAACTCCACGGACGGGTCCGTGGAGTCAAGCAACAAGGGCGACAACCGATACCTGCCGCGTGCTCGCCGTGCGGCATCAGCTGTCGACGTTCAGCAGCCTCGCCACCGTGCGGTCGATCTGGTCATAGCTGCCTTCGCCGGCGTGCTGGAACACGATCTTGCCGCTCCGGTCGATGATGTACTGCGCCGGCCAATATTGGTTGCGATAGGCGTTCCAGGTCTTGGAATCATTGTCCTGCGCCACCGGATAGGTGATGCCGTGGCGCTTCAGCGCGGCCTGCACGTTCGCGGCCGACCGCTCGAACGGGAATTCCGGCGTGTGTACGCCGACCACGACGAGGCCCTTGTCCTTGTACTTGGCATAGAGGCCGGTGACGTGCGGCAGCGTGTTGACGCAGTTGACGCAGCCATAAGTCCAGAAGTCGACCAGCACGACCTTGCCGCGGAGGTCGGCGATGCTGAGCGGTTTCGAGTTGAACCAGTTGGTGATGCCGGTGAAGTCGGGCGCGGTCTGTTGGCTTGCGGCGGCGACGCGGACGGGGCTTGCGCGGGAAACCTCGTCGCAGACGCCGGGGATGACGGCGCCGGTGACGGTGAAGCCGATCAGTGCGGCGGAAACGGCGAGCAGTTTGAGAGTCATGGAAGCGTCCTCCGGGTGAAATCTTCGACGGTCAGAGGTCGATCTGGCCGGTGGGATAGAAGCGGGTGAGCCACGCCACGATCAGCGTGTCGTATTGGAAATACGCCGCGACGGCGAAGCCGATCACGACGACGCCAAAGCCCTGTTGCAGCCGCGGCGAGATGCGCGCGAGGCTGCGCACGCGCGTGGTGGCGGCCTGTCCGCCATAGGCGATCGCCAGCATCGGGATCGCCGCGCCGATGGCGTAGGCGACCAGCAGCGTGCCGGCCCAGGCAACATCCTTCGAGGTCGCGACCAGCGTCAGGATCGAGCCGAGCACCGGCCCGGCGCAGGGCGTCCAGACCAGGCCCAGCGTGGTGCCGAGCACGAGGCCACCGAGCGCGCCCTCGCGCTGCGCGCCGTTCGAACTGCCGAGATCGAGCCAGCCATTGAGTCGTGCCGACAGCCACTCGAACGGCGCCGGCCACAGCATCAGCAGGCCGAATCCGAGCAGCAGGATCGATGCGGCTTCGCGCAGCACGTTCGGGTCGAAATCGAGCAGCCGCGTGATCGCACCGAGCAGCAGCGCGACTGCGGAGAACGAGACGACGAAGCCGAGCGCGATCATCGCCGGCCGCAGATGCCCGACGCGCCCGATCGAGGCGCCGAGCAGGATCGGCAGCATCGGCAGCGTGCAGGGCGCGGCAACGGTGAGCAGGCCGGCAAGGACGGCGAAGAGGAGGTCGAGCATTGGCCCTCGTGGATGGGGTCACGAGGGCAGTTCGTGTCCGGAGCGCCGCACGTTACGCGACGTCACGTGGTCGTGACGGCTCGGTCGTTGCGGAGGTCGTCATGGCCCTCACAAGGCCGCTTCCCCCCCAATACAAAACGACCCGGACGGGGGCATCGTCCGGGTCGCTGGAGGTCCTTGGGAGGTTTAACGAAACCGTATGGGGACTTTATAGGAGTGAAGTTTTTCCGCCTGATGTTGCGCTTTGTTTCAATTGTTTCGTCGGCGGTAACACTTCCGTGTCCGGGGACAGGGCCTGCGCTGCGGCCCTATCCCGTTGAATTGATTGGAGTTAGGCGGCGAAACGATCGACGCCGGCACACTTAAGCAAATCGGCCAGTTGCTTGCGGGCATAGAACATCCGCGTCTTCACCGTGCTCTGGGGGATGCCGATGATCTGCCCGACCTCCTCCACCGATTTCTCGTGATAGTAGACGAGGTTGATGATCTCCCGATGCGCAGGCGACAGCTTCTGCACGCAGGCGCGCAGGATGGCGCTGGTGTCGCTGCGGTCGAGCGAAGTCTCCGGCGTGTCGGCACCATCGGCAATCTGGCGCACATCCTCCTGGTCGATGTCCTCGAAGCGGCGCTGGCGCATCGCGGTCAGCGCCTTGAAGCGGGCGATCGAGAGCAGCCAGGTCGAGACCTGCGAGCGGCCCTGGAATTGGCCGGCGGTCCGCCACACATCCAGAAACACCTGGCTGACCAGGTCTTCCGCCGTGGTGGCGTCGCGCACGATGCGCAGGATGAAGCGGTACACCCGCACATTGTGCCGGCAATAGAGGATGTGCATCGCCGTCCGGTTGCCGTCGGCAATGCTCTCGAGGAGCATGTCGTCCGAGGTCGCCTGAGCGGCGATGATGCTCTGGCTGGCTTGGGCGTTGATGGCGATGACGTTCGGCATTGACTTGGCTCCCCGTAGCGCCGCAACCGAGCGGCGTTTCCTTAGGCCGAAGTGTTAATCAGCCAACGTTTCGGGATGTCTGCACGAAAAGGAGAAAATGGTTTCGTGCGCCGCCAAATTGTTTCGTCGCAGCGGCCGCGACGAAACATTCGGGCCAAAAAGACGTGGAATTTCAACGTGCGGAAAATACGGGAGTGGGAATTTGGGGCTGAGCGGAGGCGCCGGGAACGTATTTCTGGCTGTTGCGTTCGGTGTCGTCCGCCCTTGCCGTGATTCCCGGGGTCGCCCTCGGGGCGTCCCGGAATGACGTCCCTACGCCTTCTCGCCGGCCGGCGAAAACAGATAGCCGCCGCCGCGGATGGTGCGGATTACGGCCGGCTTGGCCGGGTCGGGCTCGATCTTGCGGCGGATGCGCATGATGCGGAGATCGACCGCGCGGTCGAAGGCCTCGGCGTCGCGCGCATTGGCCAATTCCAGCAGGCGCTCGCGCGACAGCACGCGTTTCGGATTGGCCGCGAACACCTTGAGAAGCCCGAACTCGGAGGCCGTGAGCGGATGCTCGTTGCCCTCGTCGTCGCGCAAGGCCTGCGCTTCGAGATCGAGCCATTTGGTGCCGAAGCGCACCAGCTGCTCCTTGTCCGATTTCGCCGCCGCCTCGGGCACTGCTGCCTTGGCCGGCACGCTCCGCCGCAGCACCGAGCGGATGCGCGCCATCAGCTCGCGCAACTCGCAGGGCTTGGCCACGTAATCGTCGGCGCCGAGCTCGAGTCCGACGACGCGATCGATCGGGCTCGCGGTCGCCGTGAGCATGATCACGGGCACGTTGATGCGGCTCTTGAGGTCGCGAATGATCGAGAGCCCGTCTTCCTCGGGCATGTTGAGATCGAGCACGACGAGGTCGGGCATGCTGCCCTGGATCGCGGCGCGCAAGCTCTTGCCGCCGTCGCACAGCGTCACGGTGAAGCCGTGCATCTTGAGGTAATCGCCGACCATCTCCCGGGCCGGGGCCTCGTCGTCGACGATCATGATGTGCTGGCTTTGGGTCATGGGCTTTGCATCACGGCGTTTCAGTCGCGGGGAGGGTGATGGTGAAGGTCGATCCCTTGCCGGGGCCGTCGCTGTCGGCGGTTACCTCGCCGCCATGCATGTCGATGATACGCTTGACGATGGAGAGCCCAAGCCCCGTCGAGCTCTCGCCGGCGGTCGGTTTTGCCGACAGCCGCTGGAACCGGCCGAACAGGCGGCCGAGATCCTCCGGCGACAGGCCGGCACCCTCGTCGCTGACGCGGACGGTGGTGTCGCGGCCCTCATGGCTGACGACCACGTCGATCTTGCCGCCGATCGGAGAGTATTTGATGGCGTTGCTGATGAGATTGTCGATCGCCTCGCGGATGCGGTCGGTGTCGCACATGGTGACCATGTTGGCCGGCGCGGCAACGCTGATCGTCTGCTGCTTGTTGACGGCGAGCGGCTGGTTGGCTTCGGCAACCTCCTTGACCAGCGCGGCGACGTCGACCGGCTCGCGGCGGATGGTGATGTCGAAGGCATCGGCCATCGCATCCGAGATCAGGTGATCGACCATCGTGGTCAGCCGCTTGGTGGCGTCGCGAATGTGGTCGACCTGGGCGACCACGCCGCTTTCCGAGGCGCCGGTCGAGATCAGCTCCTTCAGCATCTCGGTGCGGCCGAGGATGACCCCGAGCGGATTCTTCAGGTCGTGCGCGACGGTGCCCAGAATCTCGTTCTTGAAGCCGTTGGCGCGCTGCAGCCGCAGCCATTGCGCCGAGAGCCGGCGGTTGGCCTGCATCAGCGCGCGGGTGCGCTGGGCGACGCGGTCTTCGAGCTGGGTGTTGGCGTCCTGGAGCTGCTGGTAGAGGATCACGTTGTCGAAGGCGATCGAGAGCCGGCTGGAGAAGATCTCGACCAGCGAACGGTCGGTCTCCGACAGCTCGCGTTCGGCCTGGAGCAGCACCACGACCTCGCGGCCGCTTCCGGTGCGCAGATAGATCACGCTGCGGTGGTCGGCGAATTCGTTCTTGCGGCGCTGGAACGCGGCCTCGACCATCTCGCGCAGGTCGGGATCGAGCGCCTTCGACGTGGTGGTGCCGATGAAGCGGCTGTAGCAGCCGCTGCCGGCGAGCACCGAGAGCTCGGGATCGACGCCGCCATTGTCGCGCAGGACCAGGATGCCGGCGCAATCGACGTTGAGCAGCGAGGCGAGCTGGGTCAGCACGCCCTCGGCGAGCCGCTGCATCGACTTGAAGTCGTACAGCGTCGAGGCCGCGTCGATGATGATCTCCAGCCCGCGCCGCGTCTGCACCATGCGCTCGAGCTGCTGATAGGAGCGCAGCGCCGCGGTCAGGGAGGTGAACAGCTTGTCGGCGGTGAGCTCGGTCTTGGCCTTGTAGTCGTTGATGTCGTACTGCACGATCACGCGCCGCTCCGGAGCCTGGCCGGGCTGGCCGGTGCGCAGGATGATGCGCACGGTCTCGTTCCTGATCTCGTTGCGGATGAACTCGACCAGTTCGAGGCCGGCGACGTCGGTCTCCATGATGACGTCGAGCAGCACGGCGGCGATGTCGCCGTGCTCGGCCATCAGCTTGCGGCCTTCCGCTGCGGAATAGGCCGAGAGGATCTCCAGGCTCTGGCCGTTGAGGCTGTAGTCGGACAGTGCGAAACGGGTGCCGTCATGCACGGCCGGATCGTCGTCGATGACGGCGATCTTCCATTTCCGGGCGTTACTATCCTCCGACGCGGTACCGGTATCGTCGATCAGGTGGAGGACATCGTCCTGTTCGGCCATTGCGAAGATCCGTCACTTTCTGTGCTTTGCGTGCCGCCCTTGGCGACCCGGGGTATGATAATGCGAAAAGTGGTGCCTTGTCCCAGCTTGGATTCCAGCACCATGCGGCCGCCGAGCTGCTGGGTGACGAGGTTATAGACGATATGGAGGCCAAGTCCCGTGCCGCCTTCATTGCGCCGGGTGGTAAAGAAAGGGTCAAAGGCCTGGCGCTGCACGTCGGGGGTCATGCCGGCTCCGTCATCGGCGAAGCTGATTTCGATGTCGTCGGTCCCGCGCGGCCGCGCCGAGATCGCGATCGTGCCGGCGCGGCCGTCGGCGAAGGCGTGGTTGGCGGCGTTGAGGAACAGGTTGGTCAGGATCTGGCCGTAAGAGCCGGGATAGCCGTCGAGCAGCAGCCCCTCGGGCACGTCGACCTGAAGCGTGATCGGCGACCGCTTCAGCACCGGGCGCAGGCTGGCGATGATCTGGTCGGTGGCTTCGCTGAGCGAGAATTGCCGCCGCTCGATATGCGAGCGATCCACCGCAACCTGCTTGAACGACTGGATCAGCTCGCCGGCGCGCTGGAGGTTGGCGACGAGCTGCTGCGAGGCGTCGCGTGAGGACTGCACGAATTCCTCCAGCTGCGACCGGCGCAGGCCGCCCTCGCCCTTGAGCTGGGCCTCGAAGATCTCGGTGCGCCGGGCCAAGCTGGAGGCCACCGTGAGGCTGATGCCGATCGGGTTGTTGACCTCGTGCGCGACGCCGGCAACCAGGCCGCCGAGCGCCGCCAGCCGTTCGGCATCGATCAAATTCTGCTGCGCGGTATTGAGCTCGAGCAGCGCGCTCTCGGCTTTCTCCTTGGAGGCGCGCAGCTCGTCCTCGGTCTCGCGCTTGGCGATCGCGTTCTCGCGGAACACCTCCACCGCGCGCGCCATGGCGCCGACCTCGTCGCGCGCCTTGGTGCCCTGCACCTCGCGATCGAGGTCGCCGAGCGTGATCGCACGCATCGCGGTCATGATCTGCTGCAGCGGCAGGCGGATCGACAGTGCGATCAAGACGCCCGCGGTGAGGATGATGCCGAGGAAGATGACCGCGATCGACAGCACCCGCCGGGAAATATCTCCCAGCGTGCGGTCGAAGGTCTCCTGCGCCTTCTGCTCGCGTTGGCGCATCTTGCTCGAGAGGTCGTCGATGGCGCCGATCGCCTCGGCCTGGCTGGCGTCGATGGTGTTGCGGAGCAGCTCGGTGCGGCTCGCAAGCTGTTCGGAGAGCTTGGCAAAGCCCTCCCGCAGCGCCATGGTGCGGGCCGCAAGCCGCCGCAGGGCCATCTTCTGGAGGTCGTTGTCGGCGAGATCGATCATGACCGGGATGGTCTTCTCGATCGTCTCGGTGTTGCGGCGCGCGTCGTCGGCGGCGCCCGATGACTGCGACAGGTAGTAGGAATTGGCCGCCACCAGCATCGCGGTGAAGGCCTCGCGGGACTTGCCGAGCGAGGGCCAGATCAGCGCGTCGCGATGGCCGGTGGCGCCCTCGATGATGGAGTAGAGGCCGGCCATGTCCCTGGCCGGGCCCTGCACCTGCTCCTCATAGGTCTTGGCGATCGTCGCCTGCACGCTGCGCAGCTCGCCGAAACCGTTGAGGAAGCGATCGGTGGTGCGCTCCAGCTCCTCGACCGAGCCCGACAGCATCGGGTCCTTGGCGGCGCGGTTGGTCAGCGTGCCCAGCACCGCCTCGCGCAGCAGGAGGATCTCGGCGAACAGGTCCGGGCTCGGCTGGTTGATATAGCGGTGGATCAGGTTCTGGAGCCGTCCGGTCTCGCTTTCGAGCAGCGCCAGGATCCGGTCGGACTCGCGCACCTGGCGCACGTCGTGCCAGGCCGAGCCCAGCACCTGCGCGCCGTTCCAGATCATCGCCACCAGCACCACGACCACGGCGGAGTTCAGCGCGGCGATCGACAGGATGCGCCAGCGGATCGGCACCGCCCGCAGCACGCCGACGAGCCGCGCGCGCAGCTGCCCGATCGGGCCGGGCGGCCTGTCCGCGTGTTCGTGATGTCCAAGTGCAGCCAACAGGCCTCACTCCACCTTGCGAATGCGTTCGATCAGCGCGGCCGCCGCAGGATCGCGTCCGGCCTTGGCGTAGATGGCGGCCATCGCCGCCTCGAACGGCTTGCGGTCGATGTCCTTGGTGATGGTCACGCCCGCGTCCTGCGCCTTGCGCTGCGACTGTTCCTCGAGGTCGCGCCACTTCTCGCGCATGAAGCGGCTGGAGCGCTGCGCGGCCTCCCTGAAGATGATCCGGTCGTCCGGCGACAGGCTCTGCCAGGCCTTCAGCGAGATCACCAGCACCTCCGGGCTCATCGTGTGCTCGGTGAGCGTGTAGTGGCCGGCATGCTTGTAATGGTCCGTCGTCACGAAGGATGGCCAGTTGTTCTCGGCGCCGTCGATCAGGTGGTTGGCAAGCCCGGTGAGCACCTGCCCGTAGGGCAGCTCGACCGGTTCGGCGCCGAGCGCGCGCATCATCTGGCTCATCAACTCCGACTGCTGCACCCGGATCCGCAATCCCTGGAGATCTGCGACGCTTCGGACCGGGCGGACGCCATTGTAGATCGACCGCGCGCCCGAATCGTAGAAGCAGAGTCCAACGAAGCCGTAGGGCTCGAAACTGTTCAAGATCTCGCTGCCGATCGGCCCGTCCAGCACGTTCTGCATGTGCTCGATGGACCGGAACAGGAACGGCATCGCGAGCACGTTCATCGCCGGGACGAAATTGCCGATCAGCGCCACGTTGGTCCGGTTGAGGTCGATCGCGCCGGCCCGGGTTTGCTCGATGGTCTCCTTTTCCTCGCCGAGCTGACGGGAGTGGAACACCTTGATCTCGTGCCGGCCGCCGCTGCGCTCGGCGATCAGGGCGCCCATGTAGCGCAGCGCCTGGACGGTCGGGTAATTCTCGGCCTGAGTGTCGGCGGCGCGAAATTCGCGCGCAACGGCGCCCGTCGTCCAGACGGCCAGCAGAAGCGCGACGAAGATCACCCCGGTCCGCGAAGATTCGGCACGGTTCAGCACTGACACACTCAACCCCTCGGTGGTGGAGTCTATGGTGGAAGGAAAAGGTTCAATGCAATCTAGCAGATGGTCGGGGGAAGGCCATCCCGCCGGTTCCGCGGGGCCGAATTGTGCGGCGCGGCCGGCGCTCGTTCCCGGTTGAAACCGCCAATGCCGCGCCTTAAGCAAGGCAGCCGCCTTCCGGCGTGCGGCAAGGGAAGAGCCACCGTGATGTCAGCACTGCGCCTTTTGCAGCTCGTCGCCGCCCTTGCGGCTCTCTCATTGGCCGCGCCTGTGCGTGCCGCCACGGACATCGCGCTGTGGCACGCCATGTCCGGCGAGCTCGGCCGGCAGCTCGACAAGCTCGCCTCCGACTTCAACGCCTCGCAGTCCGACTACCGGATCGTGCCGGCTTACAAGGGCAATTACACCGAGACGGTGACGGCCGCGATCTTCGCCTTCCGCTCGCGCAGCCAGCCGGCGATCGTCCAGGTCAACGAGGTCGCCACCGCCACCATGACTGCGGCCAAGGGCGCGATCTATCCGGTGTTCAGCCTGATGCGGGACCAGGGCGAGCCGTTCTCGCTGGACGATTACCTGCCCGCGGTCTCCGGCTACTACACCGATGCGGCCGGCAATCTGCTGTCCTTCCCGTTCAATTCCTCGACCCCGATCCTCTATTACAACAAGACCATGTTCCGTGGGGCGGGCCTCGATCCGGAGGCGCCGCCGAAGACCTGGCCGGAATTGGGGACGGCCGCAAAGCGCCTGCGCGACCATGGCGCGGCCTGCGGCTTCACCACGTCCTGGCCGTCCTGGGTCCATGTCGAGAATTTTTCCGCCTTCCACAATCTGGCCCTGGCGACGCGAGCCAACGGGTTTGCCGGGCTTGATGCCGAACTGACCATCAACAATCCGCTTCTCGTCAAGCACGTTGCCCAACTCGCGGAATGGCAGAAGACTGGGCTGTTCGACTACAGCGGCCGCGGGCAATCAGCCGAGCCGCGCTTCCAGAAGGGCGAATGCGGCATCTTCATTGGCTCCTCGGCGACGCGTGCCGACATCAAGGCGAATTCGAAGTTCGAGATCGGCTACGGCATAATGCCGTACTGGCCGGACGTGAAGGACGCGCCGCAGAACTCGATCATCGGCGGCGCCACGCTTTGGGTGCTGCGCGACCGTCCCCGCCAGGAATACAAGGGCGTGGCGCGGTTCTTTGCCTATCTGTCGCAACCCGCCGTGCAGGCCGCCTGGCACCAGAACACCGGCTATCTGCCCGTGACCCGCGCCGCCTTCGAGCTGACGCGGTCGCAGGGGTTCTACGAGCGCAATCCGGGCTCGGCGATCTCGTTCGAGCAGATCACGCTGCATCCGCCGACGGAGAACTCCAAGGGCATCCGGCTCGGCTCCTTCATTCTGATCCGCGGCGCCATCGAGGACGAGCTGGAGCAGGCCTTTTCCGGCCAGAAGAGCGCGCAAGCCGCACTGGATTCCGCCGTCGAGCGCGGCAACAAGCTGCTGCGCCAGTTCGAGCGCGCAAGCCCGGATCGGTAGAAGCAGGATAGAAGCTTGGCGTTGACCGGAGCGCGAGACCTTTCCACAGCGTCATGGCCGGGCTTGTCCCGGCCATCCACGACTTGCCACTCAGCACGAAGAACGTGGATGCCCGGGACAAGCCCGGGCATGACGAGCGCAAACCTACTGTGCGCGCGATGTCGATGACGCTTCCTCACTTCACCGATGCCGACAGCTTTCGCGCCTTCCGCTCCGCGTCCTCGCGATGGCTTCCGATCGCGCTCGACATCGCGCGCGGACACGGTCTCGATGTCGGCGCGCCGCTTGTGTTTGCGACAGGCACCAATCTCGTCGTCGGCCTCGGTGACAATCTGATCCTGAAGATCTTCCCGCCGCTGCTGCGCGCGCAATTCGTCTCCGAGCGCGCCTCGCTGTCGCAGCTTGCCGGCCGCTTGCATTTGCCGATTCCCGAGATCGTGGCGGAGGGCGAGCGCGACGGCTGGCCTTATCTGATCATCACGCGCCTTGCCGGCACGCTCGGCTCGGAGGTCTGGCCGCATTTGCCGGAAGACCAGAAGGAGCGCGTGCTACGCCAGATCGGCGAGACCATCGCTTCCGTGCAGCGCGCCCCGCTCGGCGCGCTCGCGCAGATCGAGCCGCGCTGGGACGACTTCATGCGTCGGCAGATGCAGGGCTGCAAGGCCCGGCACACACGTCTCGGCCTTGCGCCGAAATTCCTCGCCGGTCTCGACGATCTCCTGCGCGATGCGGCTCAGCTGATTCCGATGGATGCGCCGCCGGTGATCCTGATCGGCGAATACATTCCCGAGAACTTTTTGCTCGCCAGCGATGACGGCCAATGGTCGCTCAAGGGCCTGTTCGACTTCGGCGACGTGCTCGCGGGATGGCGCGACTACGACCTGCTCGGCCCCAGCGCCTTCATGGCGGCGGGCCGGCGGGGCAGGGTGAAGAGCCTGCTCGAAGGCTTTGGCTATACGAAGCTCGATTTCGCGCTCAAGCGCCGCTTGATGGCCTTGATGCTGCTGCACCGCGCCAGCGACCTCAACGGCCACATCTGCATCGAAGGCTGGCAGGAGAGGGCGGCGGACCTGGTCGAGCTTCAGGATCTGATCTGGCCTGAGTAAGCCGCGCCTCCCGCCTTTCAAATGGGCTCCTCCATTTGTTAGCCTGTATTTTGAGCAATCGTCTCTCTTTGTATGCAATAAGAGGGCTTGGTCGCGCCCTTCAACTTCCGCCAGAAATGGCAGAACATGATTGGAATCAGCATGTTAATCCGCAGGTAATACCTCGTTAAGCTCTGGCACGAACCTTGCGAAAGAGGTTCCAACCAAAACGTTGTGTTGGAGCAATTTCATGAAGCGCCGCGATTTCCTCAAATCCGTTTCCGGGTTGGCCGCCGGAGCGGCGCTTCCGGCCATGCCGTCCGTGATCTCCTCGGCCAAGGCCGATGCCCGCTCGGAGACGCTGCTGATCGTCTCGGAGGGCGGCCCCAACAATCTCGACATCCATGGCATCGGCACCAACGTGCCCGGCTACGAGGTGTCCTGGAATTGCTACGACCGCCTGATCAGCCACGAGATGAAGAGCGGCCCCGGTGGCGTGCCCTATTACGATCGCGACAAGTTCAAGGGCGAGCTCGCCGAGGACTTCAAGATCGACGACATGTCGGTCACCTTCAAGCTGAAGAAGAACGCCAAATTCCACGACGGCGCGCCGGTCACGGCCAAGGACGTCAAGTGGTCGCTCGACCGCGCCGTCAGCGTCGGCGGCTTCCCGACCTTCCAGATGAGCGCGGGCTCGCTGACCAAGCCCGAGCAGTTCGTCGTGATCGACGATCACACGGTGCGCGTCGACTTCCTGAAGAAGGACAAGCTCACGATCCCCGATCTTGCCGTCATCGTGCCCTGCATCGTCAATTCCGAGCTGGTGAAGAAGAACGCCAGCGAGAAGGATCCCTGGGGTCTCGAATTCACCAAGCAGCAGACCGCGGGCTCCGGCGCCTACAAGGTGGTGAAATGGACCGCCGGTACCGAAGTGGTGATGGAGCGCAACGACGACTGGGTCGGCGGTCCCCTGCCGAAAATCAAGCGCGTGATCTGGCGCATGGTGCCGCAGGCCGGCAACCGCCGCGCGCTGCTCGAGCGCGGCGACGCCGACATCTCCTATGAGCTGCCGTTCAAGGATTTCCAGGAGATGAAGGCGAGCGGCAAGCTCAACGTGGTGTCGCTGCCGTTCTCGAACGGCATCCAGTATATCGGCATGAACGTGACCAAGCCGCCCTTCGACAATCCGAAGGTGCGGCAGGCGATGGCCTATGCGATGCCGTACCAGAAGATCATGGACGCCGTGCTGTTCGGGCTCGGCAATCCCATGTTCGGCGCGCCGAAGGACAAGCCGACCGAAGTCGCCTGGCCGCAGCCGCACAAGTTCAACACCGACATGGAGAAGGCGAAGGCGCTGCTGGCCGAGGCCGGCTACGCCAACGGCTTCGAGACCACGATCTCGTTCGACCTCAACTTCGCGGGCGTCAACGAGCCGCTCTGCGTGCTGGTGCAGGAATCGCTCGCCCAGCTCGGCATCAAGACCACGATCAACAAGGTGCCCGGCGCCAACTGGCGCACCGAGTTGAACAAGAAGGAGATGCCGCTCTTCACCAACGTGTTCTCGGGCTGGCTCGATTACCCCGAATACTTCTTCTACTGGTGCTATCACGGCAACAATTCCGTCTTCAACACCATGAGCTACAAGTCGGCGGAGATGGACAAGCTGATCGATGGCGCGCGCACCGCCGCTGCGACCGGCGACACGGCGACCTACGACAAGGACGTGAAGGGCTTCGTCGATCTCGCCTACACCGACGTGCCGCGCATCCCGCTGTACCAGCCCTTCGTCAACGTCGCGATGCAGAAGAACATCAGCGGCTACCAATACTGGTTCCACCGCCGCCTGGATTATCGCGCGATGGCGAAGGGGTGAGAGAAGCGAATGGCGAGTGGCGAGTAGCGAACAGGGGATGGCGAATGCAGGCTGTCGGCGGTGAAAATCCATTCGCCATTCGCTATTCGCCATTCGCGCGAGCGGAGCGAGCCCCATGCTGACCATGATCGGCAAACGCCTGATCTTCGCGATTCCCTCGCTGATCGGCGTCGTCATCGTCACCTTCCTGCTGACGCGCGCGCTGCCCGGTGACCCCGCCGCCTATTTCGCCGGCCCTGCCGCAACGAAAGAAGCGGTCGAGCAGATCCGGAAAAAACTCGGACTCGACAAGCCGCTGGTCGAGCAGTTCTTCCGCTATGCCAACGACCTCGCCCATGGCGATTTCGGCAACTCGCTCACCACCGGCCAGCCGGTCGCGGCCGAAATCCGCAATCGTCTGCCGGCTTCCGCCGAGCTGACCCTGCTCGGCCTTTTCGTCTCGATCGCGATCGCGATTCCGCTCGGCGTGCTCGCGGCAACCCGGCCGGGATCGTGGATCGACCATCTCTGCCGGGTGACGACGACGGCCGGCGTGTCGCTCCCCGTGTTCTTCACCGGCCTCGTGCTGGTCTATGTGTTCTATTTCCGGCTCGGCTGGTCGCCGGCGCCGCTCGGCCGTCTCGACGTGTTCTACAGCGCGCCGCCGACGGTGACCGGCTTTTACCTGATCGACACTCTGCTCGCGCGCGACGTCGAGGCATTCCGCTCGGCGCTGAGCCAGCTGATCCTGCCGGCGACGACGCTCGCGATCTTCTCGCTGGCGCCGATCGCGCGCATGACGCGCGCCTCGATGCTGGCGGTGCTCGCCAGCGAGTTCGTCCGCACCGCGCGCGCCAGCGGCCTGTCGCCCGCAACCGTGATCGTCACCTACGCCTTCCGCAACGCGATGCTGCCGGTCATCACCACGCTCAGCATGGTGTTCTCGTTCCTGCTTGGCGCCAACGTGCTGGTGGAGAAAGTCTTCGCCTGGCCCGGCATCGGCTCCTATGCCGTGGAAGCACTGATCTCGTCGGACTTCGCACCGGTGCAGGGTTTCGTGCTGACCATGGCGGTCATGTACGTGCTGCTCAACCTCGTGATCGACATTCTCTACGGCGTCATCGATCCGCGCGTCAGGTTGGAGGGGTAGCCGACCATGATCGCGTTCGATGCGAATCACGCGGACGGTGCGCTCCCTCCCCCGCTTGCGGGGGAGGGTTGGGGAGAGGGTTTCTCCGCGGTCGAGAACCCCCAAGAGGAGAAAGCCCTCGCCCTCGCCCGCGCCGTCGGCGCGACCTCTCCCGCAAGCGGGAGAGGTGAAGCCAACTCCAAGCTCGCCACCCAAAGTCATGAAGCTCCAGGAGTGAAGCCATGAGCTCCGTTGCGCCTGCTGTTGAACCCGCCGGTCCCGCGCGCACGTCCGGCCTGGTCGCGATCCTCGAGCAGACCCGCTACGTGCTCGGCGAGAACAAGGTCACGGGCTTCGCCTTCGCGCTGCTGATCCTGATCCTCGCCGCCGCGATCTTCGGCCCCTATGTGGTGCCGTATGATCCGCTCGCCTCCGATACCGCCGCGGCCCTGAAGCCGCCGTCGGCGGCGCACTGGTTCGGCACCGACCAGCTCGGGCGCGACATCTTCAGTCGCGTCATCGTCGCAACCCGGCTCGACGTCTTCATCGCGGTCGCATCCGTCGCGCTGGTGTTCCTGATGGGCGGGCTCGCCGGCATCGCCGCCGGCTATTTCGGCGGCTGGACCGACCGCATCGTCGGCCGCATCGCCGACACCATCATGGCGTTCCCGCTGTTCGTGCTCGCCATGGGCATCGTCGCAGCGCTCGGCAACACCGTGCAGAACATCATCCTGGCCACCGCGATCGTGAATTTCCCGCTCTATGCCCGTGTCGCGCGTGCCGAAGCCAATGTCCGCCGCAACGCCGGCTTCGTGCAGGCGGCGCGCCTGTCCGGCAACGGCGAATTCCGCATCCTCCTGGTGCACATCCTGCCGAACATCATGCCGATCATGATCGTGCAGATGTCGCTGACCATGGGCTATGCCATCCTCAACGCCGCGGGCCTGTCCTTCATCGGCCTCGGCGTCCGCCCGCCCACCGCCGAATGGGGCATCATGGTCGCGGAGGGCGCGGGCTTCATGGTTTCAGGCGAGTGGTGGATCGCGCTCTTCCCCGGCCTTGCCCTGATGATCGCCGTGTTCTGCTTCAACCTCCTCGGCGACGGCCTGCGCGACATCGTCGATCCCCAGCGGAGGACATGATGGCTGGTCTTCCTTGCGGCGCAAGCAACGTGAGACTCGGATGTGAGGAGGGCACCTCTCTATCGCTCCCTCCCCCCTTGCGGGGGAGGGCTGGGGAGGGGGGTAGCCCAGCAAGAGGTGTTGGTGATCCGGATGCCGCGGTGTTCGCATGCGGAGAGAATCCCCGTGTTGCACCCCTCTCCCTGCCCCTCCCCCGCAAGGGGGGAGGGAATGCGAGAGCGGTGCCTCCCTCACACGCGAATTTCTGTCCGAAATTCCCCAATGAAATCAATCTCATTCTACTGTGCATGGGGTTGTTTTCGACCTTTTTGATGCGGAGGCCCTCATGACCGCCCAGCCTCTGCTTGACGTCCAGGACCTCACCGTCGAGTTCACCACCCGCCGCGGCATCGTGAAGGCGGTGCAGCACGTCAACATCTCCGTCGCCAAGGGCGAGACGCTCGCCATCGTCGGCGAGTCCGGCTCCGGCAAGTCGGTGACCTCCTATGCCGTGATGCGCATCCTCGACCGCGCCGGTCGGATCGCCGAGGGCTCGGTGATGTTCTCCGGCATCGACGTGAAGGCCGCGACCGAAGACCAGATGCGCGACCTGCGCGGCCGCGAAGTCTCGATGATCTTCCAGAACCCGCGCGCGGCGCTGAACCCGATCCGCAAAGTCGGCGACCAGATCGAGGACGTGCTGCGCACCCATGTGCAGCAGGCCCAGGTGGCCGATCACGGCGAGAAGGCGATCGAGGCGCTGGAGCAGGTCAAGATCGCCCGCCCGCGCGAGCGCTACCACGCCTATCCCTTCGAGCTCTCGGGCGGCATGTGCCAGCGCGTCGTCATCGCGCTCGCGCTCGCCTGCAATCCGCAGCTCCTGATCGCGGACGAGCCGACCACCGGCCTTGACGTCACCACGCAGAAGGCGGTGATGGACCTGATCGTCGAACTGACGAAGCGCCGCGCAATGTCGACCATCCTGATCACGCACGACCTGGGCCTCGCCGCCGCCTATTGCGACCGTGTCGTCGTGATGGAGAAGGGCCGGGTGGTCGAGACCGCGAACGCCGCCGACATCTTCGCCAATCCGCAGCACCCCTACACCAAGAAGCTGATGCGCGCGACGCCGCGGCTCGGCGTGAACTTGCGCGATCTGCTGCCGGAAGATGAACCCGCGGCGGCGGTTCCCTTCGCCTCTCCCCGCACGCGGGGAGAGGCCGCCGCGAGCCAATTGCGCCCCAGAGCGCGGCGGGTGAGGGGAACTCTCCAAGCATCGTGCTCGCGGAGAGTCCCTCTCACCCCGCAAGCGTGGAGAGCGAGAAGACCCCCCTCCTCCTCGTCGACAAGCTGGTCAAGGAATATCCCCGCCAGGGCGCGACCGCCACGCTCGGAAAACTGTTCCGCCGCAAGCCGCCGGTCGAGCCCGACGTGTTCCGCGCTGTCGACGGCATCAGCTTCTCGATCGGCCATGGCGAGAGCGTCGGCCTCGTCGGCGAATCCGGCTGCGGCAAATCGACGACGTCGATGATGGTGATGCGCCTGCTCGACCAGACCTCCGGACTGATCGAGTTCGACGGCGAGGCGATCTCCGGCATCGCGCCATCGGCCTTTGCCCGCCTGCCGCAGCGCAGCCGCATCCAGATGGTGTTCCAGGATCCGACCGACAGCCTCAACCCGCGCTTCACCGCTGCGCGCGCCATCGCCGACCCGATCATGCAATTGGGCGACATCAAGGGGCGCGACGCGCTCCGCGCCCGCTGCGAGGAACTGGCCACCATGGTCGGCCTGCCGCACAACCTGCTCGACCGCTTCCCGCACCAATTGTCCGGCGGCCAGAAGGCCCGCGTCGGCATCGCCCGGGCCATTGCCCTGCATCCGAAGCTGGTCATCCTGGATGAGCCGACGGCGGCGCTGGACGTCTCGGTGCAGGCCGTGGTGCTCAATCTGCTGCAGGACCTCAAGGCGCGGCTAGGTATGAGCTATCTGTTCGTCTCGCATGATTTGAATGTGGTGCGCTTGTTGTGCGATCGTGTCATTGTGATGCGGACGGGTCGAATCGTCGAGGAAGGCTCTTCCGAGCAGGTCCTGAGCGATCCGCAGGACGACTACACCAAGGAGCTGCTGACGGCGATTCCGCATCCGCCGTTGCAGACACACTAAGAGCGCACGGATTGTTTGAGAGCGTGATGCCCGAACCCCTGGACGACTATATCGACGCCGTATCGAAAGCGCTGGCGCTGCCGCTCGAGGAGGCCTGGAGGCCCGCGGTGCGCGCCAACCTCGAGGTTTCGCTGCGGCTCGCCCGCCTCGTCGACGAATTCGCGCTGCCGGACGAGACTGAGCCGGCGCCCGTCTTTACGGCCTGACGCCGCCATGACCGCCAAGCCAGAGATGACGGCCTCCGAGATCGCGAGTGCGGTTGCAGGCGGCAAGATGTCCGCGCTCGATGCCACCGAAGCTGCGCTCGCGCGCATCAAGCAGCATGACGGCATCCTCAACGCCTTTACCGACGTCACCGCCGAGCGTGCCCGCGCGAAAGCACGCGCGATCGACGCCGATATTGCGGCGGGAAAGAAAGTCGGCCCGCTCGCCGGCGTGCCGTTCGCGGTGAAGAACCTGTTCGACGTCGCGGGCCTGCCCACCCGCGCGGGCTCGAAGATCAACCGCGACCTCGCGCCCGCCAAGCGCGATGCGGCGCTGATCGAGCGGATGGAGGCGGCCGGCGCGGTCCTCGTCGGCGCGCTCAACATGGGCGAATACGCCTACGACTTCACCGGCGAGAATGTTCACGACGGCCCCTCGCGCAATCCGCACGACACCACGCGGATGAGCGGCGGTTCGTCGGGCGGCTCGGGCAGCGCCGTCGGCGGCGCGCTGGTTCCGCTCGCGCTCGGCTCGGACACCAACGGCTCGATCCGCGTGCCGTCGTCGTTCTGCGGCATCTTTGGCCTGAAGCCGACCTACGGCCGGCTGTCGCGGGCGCGGTCGTTCCCGTTCGTGGCGAGCCTCGATCATCTCGGCCCGTTCGCGCGCTCCGTCACCGATCTCGCGCTCGCCTATGACGTGATGCAGGGGCCGGATGCGGACGATGCCGCCTGCACCACGCGTGGGCTGGAACCGACGCTGCCGCTGCTCGCCAATCCGGTCTCGGATCTGCGCATCGCCGTTGCCGGCGGTCACTTCCAGACGAACGTGTTTCCGGAAGCGGTCGAAGCCGTCGGCCGCGTTGCCAAAGCGCTTGGTGCGACGAAAGTCATCGACGTGCCTGAAGCTTCGCGCGCCCGCGCCGCGGCCTATGTCATCACCACCACCGAAGGCGCCTCGCTGCACCTCGATCGTCTGCGCAAGCGCCCGAACGATTTCGATCCGGCCGTACGCGACCGGCTGATCGCCGGCGCCATGGTGCCGGCGCCGCTGGTCGATCGCGCCCAGAAATTCCGCCGCTGGTATCGCGCGCAGCTTGCCGAGATCTTCAAAACGGTCGACGTGCTGCTGGCGCCGGCGACGCCCTGCATCGCGCCAAAGTTAGGTCAGGTGAATTTCAACCTCGACGGCGTCGAGCTGCCGGTGCGCGCCAATATCGGCATCCACACCCAGCCGATCTCGTTCATCGGCCTGCCGGTCGTTGCAGTGCCGGTGCCGCTCGAGCCGCTGCCGATCGGCGTGCAGATCATCTGTGCGCCCTGGCGCGAGGACATCGCGCTGCGCGTCGCGCACGCATTGGAGAAGATGGGCGTCGTTGCTGCGCCCGCGCCAAGAGGATTTTGAGATGGAGATCGATCTCCCCGAGGTGATCGCGGAAGTCAGAGCCGCGTTCGAGCGCTATGAGCAGGCCCTCGTCAGCAACGACGTCGCCATGCTCGGCGAGCTCTTCCGCAACGACCCCCGCACGCTGCGCTACGGCATCGGCGAGAACCTCTACGGCTATGAGGCGATCTCCGGTTTCCGCGCCGCCCGCTCGCCGGTCGGGCTGAACCGGCGCACCGCAAGGACGGTGATCACCAGCTACGGCCGCGACACGGCCGTGGCCTCCACCCTGTTCTATCGCGACACGGCGCCCGGCAAGGTCGGCCGGCAGATGCAGACGTGGATTCGCTTCCCGGAGGGCTGGCGCGTCGTCGCGGCCCATGTCAGCATCATCGACGAGCCGAAAGAGACCGTATGACGCTTGATGATCTTCCGCGGGGAACATTGCCGGCCGAGCCGGTGGTGCCCCGCGTCGACCGGGCACTGCCATCGGTGCAGAAGGTCACGCGCGCAGAGGAGCTGCGTCTTCAACTTGCCGACGAGATCGTGCGCGGGATGCTGGCGCCGGGCTCCCCGCTGGACGAGACCGACATCGCACGGCGCTTCAACGTCTCGCGCACCCCGGTGCGCGAGGCGCTGCGCCAGCTGGTGGCGAGCGGGCTGGTCGAGGCACGGCCCCATCGCGGCGCAGTGGTGGCGCAGCCATCCGTCGAGCGGCTGAAAGGCATGTTCGAGGCGATGGCGGAGCTCGAGGCATTGTGCGCAGGTCTTGCCGCCGAACGCATGTCGGCGGCCGAGCGTCACGGTCTGGAGGCCATCCACGAGGAGCTGCGGGTGCTGAGCTACACCGGCAATCCCGAGCGCTTCCACGAGGTCAACGAGCGCTTCCACAACGCGATCTATACCGGTTCGCAGAACGGCTACATCGCCGAGATCACGCTCGCCACCCGCGTCCGGGTGCAGCCGTTTCGCCGCGCCCAGTTCCGCAATCTCGGCCGTCTCGCCAAGTCGCATGCCGAGCACGATCGCGTCGTCGTCGCCATCATGCGCGGCGACAAGCAAGGTGCGGCAGCGGCGATGCGCGCGCATATCGAATTGGTGCGCGGCGAGTACGAGATCTACGCGGTGTCGGTGTAGCCGCACACGCGGTGCCGTAGGGTGGGCAAAGGCGCAAAGCGCCGTGCCCACGTGTTTCCTAATTGATGAAGATGGTGGGCACGCTTCGCTTTGCCCACCCTACGGCTGCGCCCGGGACACGAGGCCGATCACCCCGTCGCAGCTTCCGCCATGAACTTCCGCCAGCCGCCATACGCAGTGATGTCTCGCGCTTCGCCCAGCACCTCCGGCTCGACGAGGAAGCCCTTCACGCTGCGGCCGTCCGCCAAGCGAACGGTGCCGATCGCCATCGGTGCCGGAATCGCGTTGACGAATCTGCCGAAGGCCGACGGCGACAGCGACCAGATCTCGAGCTCGATCGCGGTGCCCTTGCCGGCTGCGACGCGGAGCATGCCCGGCTTGGCCGGCGTGGTCGGCAGCGCATAGAGCTTGTAATCCGGCGCGGTTTTGGTGACCTCGATCAGGCGCCCATCGAGCGCCGTCAGTTCACCGTTCAGCGCCATGCCGGACAGGTGCGCGCCGACGACCGCGATGGGGATCTCGTCGCTGCTGCCGGTAGCGAGCGCTGCTAGCGGCGGCTGCGCCGTCCCCCTCGCGCCGACGGTCAGCTGGGTATCCGCATGGAAGGCGCGGCCGATGCTGGCGAGCAGCGCATCGCGTCCTGCGGGCGCGAGCAGCGTGATGCCGAACGGAATGCCGTCGCTGCGCATCGATGCGGGTACGGCGAGGCCGCAGAGGTCGAGCAGGTTGACGAAATTGGTGTAGGTGCCGAGACGGCTGTTGAGCTCGATCGGGTTGGCGAGCACCTGTGCGGTCGTGTAGGCCGTCGGTGCCGTCGGCAGCACCAGCGCGTCGATATTGGTAAACGTACGCTCGGCGATCTTGCGAAGCCCTTGCAGACGATAGAGCGCCGAGAAGGTCTCTGCCGCGGTCAGCCGCGCGCCGGCGACGGTGATCTCGCGCGTCACGGGATGGATCGTGTCGGGCGCGGAGGCGAGCAGGTCCTTGATCACGAGATAGCGCTCGGCGACCCAGGGCCCCTCATACAGCAGCCGCGCCGTCTCGTAGAACGGCTCGAGGTCGAACTCGACCAATGTGGCGCCAAGCGCAGTCCATCGCTTCAGTGCATCGCCGTAAGCGGCTTCCGCGTTCTTGTCGCCGAAGAAGATCAGTTGCCCCTTGCGCGGCACGCCCAGGCGCAAGTTTGGCGGCATCGGCGTGATCGCGCCAAGCGGCCGGTCGCGCGAGAACGGATCGGCCTTGTCCGGCCCCGCCATCACCGACAGCGCGAGGGCGGCGTCGTCGACCGTCAAGGCGAACACCGAGATGCAGTCGAGCGTGCGGCAGGCCGGCACCAGACCCGCGGTCGAGATCATGCCGAGGCTCGGCTTGAGCCCGACGATGTTGTTGAGCATCGCCGGCACGCGGCCGGAGCCGGCGGTGTCGGTGCCGAGCGACAGCGGCACCAGCCCGGCGCCGACGGCGACCGCCGAGCCCGAGCTCGAGCCGCCGGGAATGAGATCCTCGCGGATCGAGTTTTTGGGAATGCCGTAGGGCGAACGGACGCCGACGAGACCGGTTGCGAACTGGTCGAGATTGGTCTTGCCGATGATGATGGCGCCGGCGGCGCGCAGGCGCTCCACGGCGGTCGAATCGTGCGCCGGCGTGTACGAGAAGGCCGGGCAAGCGGCCGTGGTCGGAAAGCCCAGCGCGTCGATATTGTCCTTCACCGCGACCGGCACGCCATAGAGCGGCAGGCCGGTGGCGTCTTTCGTGGCGAGACGTTCGGCCTCCGCGATCGCGTCCTTCTCGTCGCGCAGGCTGATGAAAACGGCGGGGTCACTGTGGTCGCGGATGCGCTGATAGGCCCGCGCGACCGTCTGCGCCGGCGTCAGCGTGCCCGCGCGGTGCGCGGCCACAATCGCGGCGATCGTTTCAGGCTGCTCAGCCCCCATGGCGACAAAACTCCGGCAACATGTCCTCACCCGGAGTGAAGCAAGCGATGTGCCATTGTGTACATTATCCGGGCAGGACGATTTCTTCGGATATTATCGTAAAATCAGCGGGTTGGCGGATATTTCGGCAGGCGCGTGAACGGACGCGTCGGCGACCCGTGACGTGCATCTGCCTAAATCATGGGCGGGTCGAGATCAGGTGAAGCCGGCTAGGATCCGGAGCAGGTGCGCCCTGTTCTCCTTGCCGATCTTCGCCTCGACGTGCCGCTCGTGCTCGGCCGCGAGCCGCTTGAACTTCGCCAGCGCGGTCTCGCCCTGCGCCGTGAGGTGCAAGGCATGGGAGCGCCGGTCCTCCTTCGACTTGATCCGCTTCACCAGCTTGCGCTGTTCGAGGCTGTCGAGCAGATGCACCAGCCGGGCGCGCTCGATGCCGAGGCGCTTGGCCACCGCCATCTGCGACAGGCCCGGATTGGCGCCGATCACCGTCAGCACCGAATATTGCGTCGGCCGGATGTCGGCGTCGGCGAGCGTCTTGATGAAGTCCTGGAAGATCCAGATCTGGAAGCGCCGCACCGCATAGCCGGCGTGGCCGGCCAGCGCGTCGAGGCCGACATCGTCGGCGACGTCGCGAGGTGCGGCGCCGTTGCCGGCGCGCTTGCGTGGGGAGGGGCGGCTGTCGGCCCGGGCTGCGCTGGCTGTCACGTCGGTCTCTCCTGTCGCGCAACCCTAGCGCCTCGCGGCCTCGAGAGAAAGATTGTTGTTGACGACAACAATTGCCATGCCCAACATTATCACCAAAGCGGCCCGGACGAGGCTGCGGCCGATCCCATATCCGGGCGGAGGAGGAAACACATGACAGTCGCCCCAGATGGTGACGTTGCAGGCCTGTTCGCAGCACCAAGGACGATCGCAGAGCAACGCGCCGACGGCAGCATCGTGCTGCGATCGCCGGATCCGTTGCGCAATAGCGCCCGTTGCGTCGGCGACTGGCTGGAGCAATGGGCGCGGCGAACGCCCGATGCGATCTTCCTGGCCGAACGCGGCAATGTCGAAGCGCCCTGGATCACCGTCACCTATGCCGAGGCGTTGCGGAAGGTGCGCGCCGCCGCGTCCTGGATCCTGGGGCAGGGCCTTTGCGCAGAGCGCCCGCTCGCGATACTCTCCGACAACAGCATCGATCACGCGCTGCTCGCGCTCGCCGCCCAGCATGTGGGCGTGCCATCGGCCGCGATCTCGCCCGCCTATTCGCTGATGTCGAGAGACTTCGACAAGCTCAAGAGCATGATTGCGCTGCTCGAGCCGGGCGCGATCTACGTCTCCGCGACCAAGCCATTCGCGGCAGCGCTCGCAGCTATCGCGCCGCTGCACCAGGCTCAGATCATCAGCGGCGATGCCGATGACGATGGCGCACTCGCCTTCCGCACCGTTGCGGCAACGCCCGAGACGCCCGACGTCGCAAGGGCCTTTGCCGCGCTCACGCCGGACACGGTCGCGAAACTCCTGTTCACGTCAGGCTCGACCGGCACGCCCAAGGCGGTCATCAACACCCAGCGCATGCTGACCTCCAGTCAGCAAGCCAAGGCTCAGACCTGGACTTTTCTCGGCGAGGGCCCCGGCAATCTCGTCATCCTCGACTGGCTGCCCTGGAGTCACACCTTCGGCGCCAACCACAATTTCAACCTCGTCCTGCGCAATGGCGGCTCGCTCTATATCGACGGCGGCAAGCCTGCCCCCGGCCTGTTCGCGACGTCGCTCGCCAATCTGAAGAGCGTGATGCCGACGGTCTATTTCAACGTGCCGCGCGGCTTCGACATGCTGATCGCGGCGCTGCGCAGCGACGAAGAACTGCGCCGCCGCTTCTTCGGCGAGGTGAGATTCGCCTTCTATGCCGGCGCCGCGCTGCCGCAGAATCTCTGGGATGCCCTGAAGCAGCTCTCCATCGTGACCGTCGGCCGTCCGCTGCCGATGGTTTCGGCCTGGGGCTCGACCGAAACCTCGCCGCTCGCCACCGATTGTCATTTCCTCGCCGAACGCTCCGGCAACATCGGCGTGCCCATTCCCGGCACCGAATTGAAGCTGGTCGGCTCCGGCGACAAGCTGGAGGTCCGCGTGCGCGGCCCCAACGTCACGCCGGGCTACTGGAAGGCGCCGGAGCTGACCAGGCAGGCGTTCGACGAGGAGGGTTTTTATCTGATCGGAGATGCAGTGAAGCTTGCCGATGCGAGCAGGCCCGAGCGCGGCCTGTTCTTCGACGGCCGCGTTGCCGAAGACTTCAAGCTCAATTCCGGCACCTGGGTCAGTGTCGGCACGCTGCGCGTCGCCGGCATCGCCGCGCTGGCGCCGCTCGCGCAGGACATCGTCGTCACCGGCCATGGCGGCGACGAGGTGCGCTTCCTGGTGTTTCCGAACATCGCAGCCTGCCGTGCCCATGCCGGGCTCCCCGAGACGGCCGCTGTGAACGACGTGCTGGCGCATGACAAGGTCAGAACCGCGATCGCGCAGGGCCTGGCGAGGCTGAAACAGCAGAGCGGCAACTCCTCCGGCCACGCCACGCGCGCGCTGCTGCTCGCCGACCCGCCGTCCGTCGACGGTGGCGAGATCACCGACAAGGGCTATATCAATCAGCGCGCCGTGCTGACGCGCCGGGCCGATGCGGTGGCGCGGCTGAACGATGATGCGTCGGCGGAGTGGGTTGGTCCGTAAGGAGTAGAGGTTCTCTCCACTCGGAAGCTCTCGTGCCCCGGACGCAGCGCAGCGCCCCGGCGATGCGAAGCATCGTCCGGTGTGATGCGCTGCAGAGCCGGGGCCCCATCTATCCGAGTGCAGCGCGGCCGCATGGGTCCCGGCTCTGCGCAGCAGCGTTTCACGCTGCAGCGCGTCCGGGACACGGGGATCCAGGCCCGTAAACTAGCCCAGCCACCCTGCCGCAACATATTTCCGATTCTTTTGTTGCCTAAGCAACTAATTTATGCGAACCGTTCCAGGCACGGATGACGGCGAGCAAACCGCCGCGTCTTTTCTGGAGGAAACAATGCGCGGCAGAAGTGGTGCCGCCGGCAAATGCCGGCGCATGCCCGGAGCTGACAGGAGATTGCGCCCCGCGCGCGACCCGTCAGACCTCGGTGCTGCCTGTCACCGCGCCGAGATTTTCGTGCAGCCGGCGCAGCAGTTCGATCAGCGCCTCGCGCTCGTCCTTGCTGAGGCAGGACAGCAGCCGCCGCTCACGTTCGAACGCAGCGACGATCACCTTGTCGTGGGTGGCGCGCCCCTTCGCCGTCAGCGAGATCGAATGCGTGCGGCCGTCGTTCGGATCGGTGCGGATCGACACCAGCCCGCGTTTCTCCAGTCCTGCCAATGTCCGGCTCACCGGCCCCTTGTCGAAGCCGATGACGTGGCAGATTCGCGACGCCGGAATGCCGGGTTCGATCGCAAGCAGCGACATGATTCGCCATTCCGTGACGTTGACGCCGAACTGCTTCTGATAGAACGCGGTCGCGCTGTTCGAGAGCTTGTTGGCGATGAAGGTGATGAACGCCGGGACGTAACGGTCGAGGTCGAGCGTCGGTCCCACATCCGTGGGCGCGGGCTTCTGGCGGACTCTGGTCGAAGACGGCGGCATATCGGGTTTCTGACTCGCGGCGGGCCCGCTGACCTAAGGGCATGCGCTCCCCTTTCACAAGATCAAAATGAGGGAGGTCTTCCATGACCGCATCCGGCCCCGCTGAATCAGGCATTCCGCATCTCGACGTCGATCCCTTCGACATGAAGTTTTTTGCCGATCCCTACCCCACGCATGAGGTGCTGCGGGAAGCGGGCCCCGTGGTCTATCTCGACAGATGGAACGTGTATGCCGTCGCGCGCTACGCCGAGGTCCATGCCGTTCTCAACGATCCCGCGACCTTCTGCTCGAGCCGCGGCGTCGGGTTGTCCGACTTCAAGAAGGAGACGCCGTGGCGGCCGCCGAGCCTGATCCTCGAGGCCGATCCGCCGGCGCATACCCGCACCCGCGCGGTGCTGTCAAAGGTGCTGTCGCCCACCGTGATGAAGCAGGTCCGCGATCGCTTTGCCGCAGCGGCCGAGGCGCGGGTCGATGCGCTGCTGGAGAAGCGCAGCTTCGATGCGATCACGGATCTTGCGGAAGCCTATCCGCTCTCGATCTTTCCGGATGCGCTCGGCCTGAAGCCGGAGGGGCGGGAGCATCTGATTCCCTATGCCAGCGTGGTGTTCAACGCCTTCGGTCCACCCAACCAGTTGCGCCAGGAGGCGATCGAACGCTCGGCACCGCACCAGGCCTATGTCGCCGAGCAGTGCCAGCGCGAGAACCTGGCGCCGGGCGGCTTTGGGGCCTGCATTCATGCGCAGGTCGACGAAGGCGCCATCACGGCGACCGAAGCGCCGCTCTTGGTGCGCTCACTGCTGTCGGCCGGTCTCGACACCACCGTCAACGGCATCGGGGCCGCGGTCTATTGCCTCGCCCGTTTCCCGGATCAATGGCAGCGCCTGCGCCAGGATCTCACGCTCGCCCGCGGCGCCTTCGAGGAGGCCGTGCGCTTCGAGAGCCCGGTGCAGACCTTCTTCCGCACCACCACGCGCGATGTCGAGCTCTCCGGCGCGCGGATCGGCGAGGGCGAGAAGGTGCTGATGTTCCTCGCCGCAGCCAATCGCGATCCCCGCCGCTGGGACGAGCCCGAGAGCTACGACATCACCCGCCGCACCTCCGGCCATGTCGGATTTGGCTCCGGCATCCACATGTGTGTCGGCCAGCTCGTCGCCCGCCTCGAAGGCGAGGTGATGTTGACGGCGCTGGCCCGGCGGATCGCCAAGATCGAGATCACGGGCGAGCCGAAGCGCCGCTTCAACAACACGCTGCGCGGGCTCGACAGCCTGCCTGTCACCATCACCCCGGCCTGACGAGGAGCTCATGCCCGCCATCACCTTCATTCATCCCGACGGCAAGTCCGACCGCGTCGAGACCGGCGACGGCGAGAGTGCCATGCAGGCCGCGACCCGCCACGGTCTCGACGGCATCCTGGCCGAATGCGGCGGCAACGCCATGTGCGCCACTTGCCATGTGTATGTCGACGACGGCTCGCTCGCACTCCTGCCCGCGATGGCGGATGACGAAGACGCGCTGCTCGACGGCACCGCGAGCGAGCGGCGGCCGAACAGCCGGCTGTCCTGCCAGATCAAGATCACGCCCGCACTCGATGGGCTGGTGCTGAGGCTGCCCGAACGGCAGGTCTGACTTTTCAAACGCGCCGGCAGAGACCGGCGCGGCAATCGACCAAACAGGGGAGGGAAATGATGAAACGTCTGAAATGGACGCTCGCGCTGGCCGCGAGCCTGGTAACCGGCGCGGCGAATGCCGAGATATCGGACAATGTCGTGCGCATCGGCGTGCTCAACGACATCTCCGGCATCTTCCAGGACACCAACGGCATGGGATCGGTCGAGGCCGCGCGCATGGCAGCGGAGGATTTCAACGGCGGCGGCAAGGGCATCAAGGTCGAGATCGTCTATGCCGATCACCAGAACAAGGCCGATGTCGGCAATGCCATCGCCCGCAAATGGCTCGACGTCGAAGGCGTCGATGCCATCGTCGACGTGCCGAACTCGGCCGTCGGCCTCTCCATTAATGCCCTGCTGCGCGACAGCCGCATGACGTTCCTGGCGTCCTCGACCGCAAGCTCGGATCTCACCGGCAAGGCCTGCTCGCCCAACACCATCCAATGGGTCAATGACGCCTGGGCGACCGGCAACACCACGGCGGCCGCGATGATGTCGCGCGGCGGCAAGGACTGGTATTTCCTCACGGTGGACTATGCGCTCGGCAAGGGCATCGAGGCGGAGGCGCAGAAGTACATCGAAGGACACGGCGGCAAGGTGCTCGGCTCCTCGAAGCATCCGCTCGGCACTTCCGACTTCGCGTCCTTCCTGTTGCAGGCACAGAGCTCCAAGGCGCAGGTGATCGGGCTCGCCAATGCCGGCGGCGACACCATCAACGCGGTGAAGCAGGCCGCCGAGTTCGGCATCCAGCAGAGCGGCCAGAAGCTCGTCGCCTTCCTGCTCTTCATCAACGACATCCACGGCATGGGCATCAAGGTCGCGCAAGGGCTCCAGCTCATGGAAGCCTTCTATTGGGACATGAACGAGGACACCCGCGCCTTCGCCAAGCGCTTCGCCGCCCGGCCCGGAATGAATGGCAAGATGCCGAGCGGCAATCAGGCCGGTGTTTACGCCTCCACGCTCGCCTATCTCAATGCGGTCGCAGCCACCGGCAGCGACAATGCCAGGAACGTCGTGCCCGAGATGAAGAAGTTCAGGGGCAAGGACAAGCTGTTCGGCGACACCACGATCCGCCAGGACGGCCGCGTCGTGCATCCGATGTACCTGTTCGAGGTGAAGAAGCCGGAGGAGTCGAAATATCCATATGATTACTACAGGCTGGTCTCGACGATTCCGGCGGAGCAGGCGTTCCGTCCGCTGACGGAAGGCGGGTGTGAGCTGGTGAAGTAGCTATAGCCAGGCGCGCAACTGCACGCTCTCTCCTTGTGGGTGGCTTCGCAAAGCGAAGCCGGGTGAGGGGTTCTCTCCTCATGGGCAATCGTGCGAGTGGAGAGAGAGCCCCTCATCCGGCGCTTCGCGCCACCTTCTCCCACAAGGGGAGAAGGAAAAAACTACACCACCTTGCTTGATCCCTGCGTGATCAACCGCGCGGCGCGCTGGTCGCGGGCGTAGATCCAGAGCCAGCTGAGCGCAACGCTGAGGCGGTGGCGCAGGCCGATCAGGAAGTAGATGTGGGCGATGCCCCAGATCCACCATGCGATGGCGCCGCGCAGCTTGATGCGGCCGAAATCGATCACCGCCAGCCGCTTGCCGATCTGGGCGAGGCTGCCGGCATGCTTGTAGCGGAACGGGCCGGTCGCAGCGCCGCGCAGGCGTGCCTTGATGGTCTCGGCGACGTGGCGGCCCTGCTGCTTTGCGGCCGGTGCGATGCCGGGCACCGGCGTGCCGTTCCACGCGTTGATGCTGACGGTGTCGCCGATCGCAAAGATCTCGGGATGGCCGGGAATGGTGAGGTCGGCTTCGACCTGCACGCGCCCGGCACGGTCGCTGGGGGCGCCCAGCCATTCGGCCGCGGGCGAAGCGCGCACGCCGGCGGCCCAGATTCGGGTCTTCGCCTCGAGCAGCTTGCCGCCGAACACGACGCCCTCGCGATTGATCTCGGTGACGGCCTGGCCGAGCACGACCTCGACGCCGATCTTTTCCAGCGAGGCCTGGGCATAGGCCGAAAGGTCGTCCGGAAATCCTGCGAGCACGCGCGGGCCCGCCTCGATCAGCACGACGCGCGCCTTGTGCGTGTCGATGTTGCGGAAATCCCCCGGCAGGGTGTGATGCGCCATCTCGGCGATGGTGCCGGCGAGTTCGACGCCGGTCGGACCGGCTCCGACGATGACGAAGGTCATCCGTGCCGCGCGCCTCTCCGGATCGGTCTCGCGCTCGGCGCGCTCGAACGCCACCAGGATATGCCGGCGCAGCGTGGTCGCATCCTCCAGCGTTTTCAGGCCGGGCGCGAACTGCTCCCATTCGTCATGGCCGAAATAAGCGTGCCGCGCGCCGGTGGCGAGCACCAGCGTGTCGTAGGGCACCTCACTGCCGTCGTCGATCAGCACGCAGCGACGCGCCGTGTCGACGCCGCTCACGGTGGCAAACAGCGTCGTCACATCGCGGCGATCGCGCATGAGATGGCGGATCGGCCAGGCGATCTCGCTGGTCGCAAGCGAGGCGGTCGCGACCTGGTAGAGCAGCGGCTGGAACAGATGATGATTGCGGCGGTCGATCAGCGTGATCTCGACGCCCGCGCCCGCAAGCCGGTAGGTCGCTTCCAGCCCGCCGAAGCCGGCGCCGACGATGACGACGCGATGGGAATTTGCGGCCATGATGCACCCTCGAATCTCGCTGCTGCTCACCTTCATTTAAGTGCGGTTTGGGCGCCGCGGTCCAATAGCCGTCATCAATCGCCGCATAGGCCTGATGTATCGATCTGGCGCGAAAAAGCGCCGCAGCCCCGGACCGGCCCTGGGCTGGCCTCGGCCGAAGTGAGTAGAATTATATTTCTTGCCATCGCTGATTGAGGCGAAATATGGTGCAGGGCGGGCGCTGAGCCATTGGCGGCTCGACAGATTTTGCGTTCAATAGAAACAGGCCCGGAGCGGCGATCATCCGTTTCCGGGACCGATAATATAATAAGGAGGGGAGTGGTTATGAGGACGGCATTTTGGCTGGCAGGCGCAGCGGCGCTGGTGCTGGCAAATCAGGCATTCGCCGGCGACACCATCAAGATCGGTTTCGTCTCGACCTTCAGCGGCCCGACCGCCGTGATCGGCAACGACATGCGCAATTCCTTCGAGCTCGCGCTCGATCATCTCGGACGCAAGATGGACGGCAAGCCGGTCGAGGTGATCTACGAGGACGACGGGCAGAAGCCCGACGTCGGCAAGCAGAAGACCGAGAAACTGGTGCAGTCCGACAAGGTCGACTTCATCGTCGGCTATATCTGGTCGAACGTGCTGCTCGCTTCGCTCAAGACCGCGGTCGATTCGAAGACCTTCCTGATCTCGGCCAATGCCGGACCGTCGCAGCTCGCGGGCGAGCTGTGCTCGCCTTACGTGTTTTCGACCTCCTGGCAGAACGACCAGACCCCGCAGGCGGTCGGCACCTACATGAACCAGAAGGGTGTCAAGTCGGTGTTCCTGATCGGCCCGAACTACGCCGCCGGCAAGGACATGCTGGCCGGCGTCAAGAGCACCTTCAAGGGCCAGGTCGTGGGTGAGGAATACACGGTGTGGCCGAGCCAGCTCGACTTCTCCGCCGAGCTCTCCAAGGCGCGCGCCTCCGGCGCCGAGTCGATCTTCGTGTTCTACCCCGGCGCCGCCGGCGTGCAGTTCCTCAATCAATATGCGCAGGCCGGACTGAAGAGCACGATGCCGCTCTACACCGCCTTCACCATCGACGAGCTGTCGCTGCCGCTCCAGAAGGAGAACGCGCTCGGGGTGCCCGGCGCGCAGCAATGGGTCAACGACCTCCCCAACGAGCAGAACAAGCGCTTCGTCGCCGACTATCGCAAGAAGTATCCCGGCCTGCGCCCGACCTTCTACGGTGCGCAGTCCTATGACGCCGCCCAGCTCATCAACAGCGCGGTGGTCGCGGTGAAGGGCGACACCAGCAAGAAGGACGCGATGAAGGCGGAGATGGAGAAGGCCAACTTCAAGTCGGTGCGCGGCGCGTTCAAGTTCGGCAACAACCACATCCCGGTGCAGAACTTCTATCTCCAGGACGTGGTCAAGGACGCCGACGGCCAGCTCGCGCTGAAGACCGTCGCCACCATTGTCGAGAACGACCAGGATCGCTTCCACGACAAGTGCAAGATGAAGTAACAATTGCAGCCACGCGCGACGTAGCCCCTTCTCCCCTTGTGGGAGAAGGTGGCGCGAAGCGCCGGATGAGGGGCTCTCTCCACTCGCGGGATCGTTCGTGAGGAGAGATACCCCTCACCCGTCTCGCCGCTGCGCGGCGAGCCACCCTCTCCCCGGTCTGAACACCCACAAGGGGAGAGGGAAAGACCGTCACACCCGCGGCATGCTCATCGGCCTCACCTCGCGGGCTTGCGCTGCGAGCCTGATGGCGGCGTTGGCCGCGCCAAAGCCCTGATAGCTCCTTCGCTCGACGATCTCGAAGAAGAACCGCTCGTCGAAGATGTGGGTGTAGACCTGGAAGAATTCGCCGTCGCCCTCGCGGTCGTAGAGGATGTGGTTGGCGCGCAGCTGCGCCATCAGTTCGGGTGCGAGGTCGTATTTGGCTTCGATATCGTCGTAGTAGTTCTCGGGGATATCCAGGAAGTCCGCACCGCGCTTGCGCATCGCGGCAACGGTCGCAAAGATATCCCGGCACGCGAACGCGACGTGCTGCACGCCCGAGCCGAAGAACTCCGAGATGAAGCGCGCCGGCAGCGTGCGGTTGGCGGAGGAGCCGTTGAGCACGAAGCGCAGGCTCTGGTCGGCGTTGACGATGGCCTGGCTCTGCACGAGGCCCCTGGGATCGGCGATCTCCATCTGCGGCAATCGCTTCAGGTCGAGGATGCCGGTGTAGAACAACAGCCAGGACAGCATCTCGTCATAGGGCATCGTCTGCGCGATGTGATCGACGGCGAGCAGCGCGTCCTTGTCTGCGTTGCCCGCGATCGCCTCGAAATCGGTGTCCCAGTTCTTGCCGGCCTGATCCAGGAAATAGAGCAGGCTGCCGCCGACGCCGTGGATCGCCGGGATTTCGAGCTCGCCCGGTCCGACCGGCTGGTAGAAGGTGCGCGCCTTCAGCATCTCGGCACGCTGCATGGCGAGACCGGCATTATCGACGTCGAGCGCGATGGCGCAGACGCCGGGGCCATGGGTGACGTAGTGGGAATGGGCAAAACCGTCGGTCTCGCTGTTGATGACGAGCTCGACCTTGCCCTGCGACCAGCGCTCGACCGCCTTGCTGCGGTGCTGGCCGGTCTTGCGGAAACCGAGCTGCGAAAACAGGCGGCCGAGTTCGCTCGCCTTGGTCTCGTTGACGGCGAATTCGACGAAGCCGGTGCCGCGGCTCCCGGCCTTCGGCGCCAGCGGCTCGCCGGCAAATTTCGGCCAGTCCGGTGCGAGCTGGTCCTCCAGCAGGATCAGCGAGCGCAGCCCGTCGATCGCGGTCTGCGCCGCCGAGCCGGCGCGGAACTGGTCGTTGAAGATCTCCAGCGACAGCGGCCCGGCATAGCCGGTCGCCGCAATCGCGGCCATGAACTCGGCGACCGGCAGGTCGCCCTGGCCGGGGAAGGAGCGGAAGTGCCGGCTCCAGGAGAGGATGTCGAGCTCGAGCTTTGGCGCGTCCGCAAGCTGCACCAGAAAGATCCTGTCGCCGGGGATCGAAGCGATCGCGCGGGTCGGAAAGCCCGGCGCCAGGGCGTGAAAACTGTCGAGGATGACGCCGATGGCGGGATGATCGGCGCGGCGCACGATCTCCCAGGCGTCGCGATAGTCGTTGACATGGCGGCCCCAGGCCAGCGCTTCGTAGCCGACGCGCAAGCCGCGCCTGGCGGCGCGCTCGCCAAGCTCGCGAAAATCGTCCGCGGCGCGGTCGATGCCGCCAAGCGAGGCGGGCGACACGTTGGAGCAGATCAGCAGCAGGTCGGTGCCGAGCTCCTGCATCAGATCGAACTTGCGCATCGCGCGTGCGAAATTGCGCGTACGCTGGGGCTCCGGCATGCCTTCGAAATCGCGGAACGGCTGGAATGCGCAGATCTCGACATTGAGATCGCGGCAGAGCTTTGCGATGTCGCGCGGGCCTGCGCCGAACGACAGCAGATCGTTCTCGAAAATCTCGACCGCGTCGAAGCCGGCAGCTGCGATGGCGCGGAGCTTTTCGTCGAGGGCCCCGGAGAGGGAGACCGTCGCGATCGAGCGCTTGTTCATGCCGCGCTCTCCTCCATCGCCCCGCCGAGGAAGAGCTGGCCGATGCGCGGGTCATTCAGGATGCGCTTTGCGTCATCGACCATGCGGGTCTGGCCGAGCTCGAGCACGATGCCGATGTCCGAGATCTCGAGCGCCGAGCGGGCGTTCTGCTCGATCATCAGGATCGTGACGCCGCGGTCGCGCAGGCTCCTGAGGATATCGAAGGTCTGCTGCACCATCAGCGGCGACAGGCCGATCGAGGGCTCGTCGATCAGCACGAGTTTCGGCTCGAGCAGCAGCGAGCGGGCAATCTCGAGCTGCTTCTGCTCGCCGCCCGACAGCGTCGAGGCCTGCTGCGTAGACTTGCGACGTAGCGCGGGGAAGAGGTCGAGCGCCGCCTCGATCCGCCTTTGCAGGTCGAGGCTCTTGTCGGCGGCGACGCCGCCGAGCTCGATATTGTGGCGCACCGACAGCTCGGGAAAGATGTTGCGTCCCTGCGGCACGTAGCAGATGCCGGCATTGAGCAGCGCGCGCTGGCTCCAATTCATGACATCGCGACCCGCGAAGCTGATCTTGCCCTCGCGCAGCCTGAGCAGGCCGAAGATCGCCTTGAACACGGTGGACTTGCCGGCGCCGTTCGGGCCGATGATGGTGGTGATGGTCGCCTGCGGCACGGCGAAGGTGGTGCCGTTCAGGATCGTCATCTTGCCGTAGCCGCCGACGAGATTGTGAACCGAGAGGATCGGATCGCCCATGGCCCGCTCTCCTAATGTCCGAGATAGGCGTCGATCACGGCGGGGTTCTTGCGCACCTCGTCCGGCCGGCCCATCGCCAGCACCTTGCCCTCCGCCATGACCATCACGCGCGAGCACAGCGACATCACGAACTCCATGTTGTGCTCGATCACGACGAAGGTGGCGTTCTTCTCGCGATTGATCGCGACCAGCCGGTCCTTGAGGTCCGCCAGCATCGACGGGTTGACGCCGCCGGCGGGCTCGTCGAGCAGCACCAGGCGTGGTCCGCCCATGAAGGCCATGGCGGCATCGAGCAGCTTCTGCTGGCCATAGGAGAGTCCACCGGCCGGCTCGTCGGCGAGATGATCGAGCTTGAAGAAGCCGATCATCTGGTTGGCGGCGTCGGTCAACCCGGCATCGGAGCGGCCGACCAGGCGCAAGGCCATGTTGCCCTGGTGCTCCTGCCCGGCGAGGATCAGGTTCTCGCGCACCGAGAGCTTTGGGAACACCTGCAGCAGCTGGAAGGTGCGGCTTACCCCGAGCCTGTTGAGCTCGGATGGACGCAGGCCGGTGACGACCCGCCCGTCAAGCTTCACTTCGCCGCCGCTCGGGGTGAGCTGGCCGAGGATGCAGTTGAACAGGGTCGACTTGCCGCAGCCGTTCGGGCCGATCAGGCCGAGGATCTCGCCCTCGCGCACGTCGAACGAGACGCCGCCGACGGCGCTGATGCCGCCGAAGTTCTTCTTGATGTCGGTGACTTCGAGGACCGCACTCATTGCGCCGTCTCCAGGCGGGATTTCGCGACGGCGCGCAGTGCGGAAGCCGCCTTGGTACGGCGTTCGGCGAGATAACGGTCGAGGATTCCCAGAATGCCCGTCGGCGACCAGATCAGCAGCAGCATCACGGCGACGGCGTAGAGCATCAGATAATAGCCTTCGGTGAAGCGCAGCCATTCCGGCAGCAGCACTGCGATCATGGCGCCCAGGAAGGGACCGAAATAGAACCCGGCGCCGCCGACGATCACCATCATCAGCAGGTCGAGCGAGAGCGACAGGTTGAACGGAACAGGGTCGATATACTGCGTCAGCGGCGCATAGAGCGCGCCGGCGACGCCGCCGAGTGCCGAGCCGATCGCGAACGCCATCAGCGTGTAGCGCCGCGTGTCGATGCCGAGCGATTGCGCGCGCAGCGGATTCTCGCGCAGTGCCATGAAGGCGCGGCCCCACGGCGAGCGGATCAGCCACCACATCGCGAGCGACACGATCGCAAGCGAGGCGAGACACACATAATAGAACGGCAGCGGCTTGTTGGTCGCCAGCCCGAAGACGTGCGGACGCGGGATGTTGGAGATGCCGTAGATGCCGCCGGTGAGCCAGCTCTCGTTGCGGAATACCAGGAAGGCCAAGGTCGAGAAGGCGAGCGTGACGAAGGCGAGGTAGTGGTGCTGCACGCGCAGCGCGGGATAGCCGAGCACCCAGCCGACCGCGAAGCTCAGGACGATCGCGACCATGATCGCCGCCGGCAAGGGCCAACCATGCGTCGTCATGATCGCCGCCGCATAGGCGCCGATGCCGACGAAGGCGCCCTGCGCCAGCGAGACCTGGCCGGCATAGCCGAGCGTGAGGTTGAGTCCCATCGCGGCGATGCTCATCACCGCCCATTGGCTGAGGATGAACAGGCCGTAGCGGTTGAAGTTGATGGGGACGATGATCAGGCCGGCGATGACGGCAAGGCCGAGCGCGATCTTCAGGGGTTTGGCGAATCCGCTCATACGGTGCGCTCCTCGGCACGGCCAAGCAAGCCCTGCGGCCGCAACAGGATGACGACAATCAGGAAGAGCATCGGCACGGCGGCGCGATACTGGGTCGAGACGTAGGCGGCCGCGAGATTGTCGAGCACGCCGATCAGGAGGCCGCCGGCGATCGCGCCGCGCACCTGGTTGAAGCCGCCGACGATCGCGGCGATGAAGGCGGCCTGGCCCAGGACCTCGCCGGAGGAGAATTTTGCGAGGTAAATCGGCGTGATCAAGAGCGAAGCCAGCGCGACCAGGAAGGCGTTGATCAGGAAGGTCAGCAGGATCATGCGCTCGACCGGGACGCCGATGATGCGCGCCACCGTCGGGTTCTGCGCCGCAGCCTGCATCTGGTGGCCGAGCGAGGTGCGGTTGAGCAGCGTCGTCAGTCCAAGAACGGCGAGGATGGCGACGACGAGCACGCCGATGCTCTGCAGCGAGACGGCGTGGCCGAGGATGGAGATGTCGCCGGTCGGCACGATCGAGGGGAAGGGCGAGGCTTCCGCGCTGTAGAACTGCTTGACGGCCTCCTTGATGCCGATCGCGAGCGCCATCGTCGCAATCGCCAGCGGCAGCACGCCATGGCGCATCATCGGGTCGACCAGAAGCAGCTTGAAGGCGAGGCCGAGCAGGATCATCGAGAGCAGGATCCCGAGGATGATGGCGAGCCAGAACGGCGCGCCCACATGCATCGCCGCCAGCATCAGGAACGCCGGCAGCATCACGAACTCGCCTTGGGCGAAATTGATGGTCTGCGAGGTCTGCCACAGCAGCGTGAAGCCGACCGCGACCAGCGCGTAGATCGCGCCGGTGGCAAGTCCCGCGACCAGTAAATCGAACAGGTTGGACATTTTCCCCTCTTTTCTCTCCCTCGCCCCGCTCTCTCCTCTCCCTCGCCCCGCACTTGCGGGGAGAGGGAGAGGAGAGATCTCTCCCGCATCCGCCTTCGCTAAAGCTTCGGCGCGACAAGCACGGGGAGAGGCGAAGATCTCACTTCACCTTCGGCAGCACCTGCTTCACCACCTGCTTGCCCTCGACCACCTCGACCAGAAAGCTCTGACGGTCGATGTCGCCGGTATCGCTGAAGGTGACGTCCATCAGGATGCCAGGCTCGTCGGCGGCCTTGATGGTCAGGCCGTGCAGCGTGTCGGCGAACTTCTTGGGGTCGACCTTGCCCATCTTCTCGGTGGTGGCCTTCACCATATAGACGGCGAGATAGCCCTTCAGGCCGTTGTGGTCCGGCACGTAATTGTACTTCTTGGAGAACTTCTCGCGGAACGCCTTGATCAAATCGACCGGGGCATCCGTGGTGAGGCCGACATGGCCACGGGCGCCGTTGGCGGCATCGCCGGCGAGCTCGATCACCTTCTGGCCGATCAGCGTGGTCTCGCCCATCAGCGGCACAGTGACGCCCTGGCGCTTCAGCTCCTTGAGGATGCGCGCGCTCTCTTCTTCGTTGAGATACACGAACACGGCGTCCGGGTTGGCGGCCTTGATCTTGCCGACGTCCGCCGCGAAATCAGCCTGGCCCGCTTCGGTCGAGAGATCGGCGACCACTTTGGAGCCGAGCCTATCGAGCTCCTTGATGACGACGTCGCGGCCGCCGCGGCCGAAATCGTTGTTGACCCAGACCACGGCCACCGACTTCGCCTTCATCTCGTCGTGGATGTATTTCGCGACCTTCGGCATCGAGGATTGCTGGCCGAACGAGGTGCGGAACAGGTACTTGTTGCCTTGTTGCGTCAGCTCGGCGGCCTCGCCACCCATGATCTGCGCGATGCCGGCCTCGGCGGCGAGCGGCGCGGTGACCTTCACCGAGCCGGAATAGCCGGGCCCGAGCAGCACATAGGGCTCGGCGTCGAGCGCCTTCTGCACCTGCGCGCGGGCGACGCCGGGGTTGGACTGCGAGTCGGCGTGGGTGACCTCGAGCTTGCGGCCGAGCACGCCGCCCTTGGCGTTGATCTCCTCGATCGCGAGGTCGATGCCGTTCTTCCAGTTGGTCCCGACGGTGGCGCCGCCGCCGGACAGCTCGGCGACGTTGGCGAGCTTGATCGCCTGGGCGTGGGCGCTCGTTGCGGTTATGATGGTGAACAGCGCGCCCACCAATAGCGTTGATTTCATCGTCCTCTCCTCCCGTTTCGAATTTTGCAAGCGGCCTTGTGTCCGGCCGCTTTGCCTCAAGCTGCCTGATAGGCGGCGCTGCGCGCAGCCATCACGGCATCAAAAGCCTCTCCCATGATCTCGGTCGATGGGGCAAGGCCGGTGAACAGTTCGAAGGCGTCCGCGGCCTGGTAGATCGCGAGCTCGCGCCCGGTCATGATCCGAGCGCCTTTCTCTCGCGCTGCGGCAAGCAGCGGCGTGATCAGCGGCGAATAGACGGCGTCGGCGACCCACAGGTCCGCCCTGAGCAGCGCCGCCGGTACCGGCGTGTCACGGCTCGGCAGCATGCCGACTGGCGTGCCGTTGACGAGACCGGTCGCGCCAACGAGCGCATCCTCGACGCTTCCAGCCACCCTCGCGCCGCCTTGCCCGGCGAGCAGCCCGGCGAGTTTCTCAGCGCGCGCCGGCTCGCTGTCGAAAATGCGGATGTCGGCGACTTTCAGGCTCGCCAGCGCAAACGCGATGGCCTTGCCAACGCCGCCGGCGCCAATCACCGCGACGGCGTTGCCGGACGGCGCAAGCAGTGGCGCCACCGCCCGGGCGAAACCCGTGGTGTCGGTGTTGTGGCCGGTCAACCGGCCATCTCCGACGACGACGGTGTTGACCGCGCCCATGCTGGCTGCGCCCGGCGCCAGCGCGTCGAGCAGCGGGACCACGGCCTCCTTGTAGGGGTAGGTGACATTGACGCCGGCGAAGCCGAGCCGCCGTACGCCTTCGAGCATCATGCGGAGCCCGGCCGCGTCGGCGCCGGCGACCTCGATGAGCTGGTAATGACCGCGCAGGCCAAGCGCCTCGG
The DNA here is from genome assembly GCF_022354745.1 of Bradyrhizobium sp. I71. NCBI lineage: Bacteria > Pseudomonadati > Pseudomonadota > Alphaproteobacteria > Hyphomicrobiales > Nitrobacteraceae > Bradyrhizobium > Bradyrhizobium sp. I71. The sequence goes on along the minus strand of NZ_CP059398.1, from coordinate 3,013,965 downwards.
CGGCGCGCTCATGCATGGCGGGGGACGCGGAATGCGCGATCGGCGCGCCGATCAGGCCGGTGAGAAGCTTCTTGCTGGCGGCGTATCCGCGCTTCGACATGGTTCGCCATCGTCTCGTTGGGAGCGTCCGGTCCCGGCCATTAGCGGGGAAACCGCGCAATTCCAGCTGCGACGATAGCCTTTCCCCCGCCTAACACAATTACCCTTTTATCCGGCAAACCTAACATCATGTTATTTCTTCCGGCCCCGCGCCGAAACGGTCTTGCCGTTGCCGCGGGACGGCTCGACCGCGCGCATCTCGGTGCGGAGGGACTCGATGAAATACTCGGCATGCAGCGACAGCGGCGCGCCGCGCTTCACTGCGACATAGGTGTCGAACCGTGTCGGCTCCGTGATCTTCAACAGCTCGATCCCGGGATAGCCGCCATGGGCCACCGTGAACTGGTCGATGATGGCGATGCCGAGCCCCGCCTTCACCAGCGCGCAGACCGTGGTGCCGAAGCGCGCGCGGATGGAGATGTTGTAGTCGAGCCGGTTGCGCGCAAAGATCTCGGCCATGATCCGCCCATAGGGATCGTTCGGGTCGATGCCGATCAGCGGATAGCGGGTGATCTCGGCGGCCGAGACCTGCTTGCGGCCGGCGAGTTCGTGACCCGGCGGCACGATGCAATAGAGTTCGCCCGAGGCGAGTGGCATGAAGTCGAGCCCGGAATGCTCCAGCCGGTAGCTCATCGCGACGCACTCGCCGCGGCCAAGCAGGAGATAGTCGATGGCCTCCTCGAGCTTGAGGATGTTGATGTCGATGCCGAGATCGGGATAGCGGCGGCGGACGCGCTCGATCGCGCGCGGCACCATCACCTGCGAGATGCTGGGCACGGAGCCGATGCGCAGCTCCGACAGGCCGCCGCGGCCGATCTTGGAGATGATCTCGGAGAGATCGTCGACCTTCTTGTAGACCCCGTTGATCTGCTCGAAGATGTTCTCGGCTTCCGGCGTTGGGAAGTAGCGTCCGTTCTGGCGCTGGAAGAAGCGGATGCCGAGCGAACGCTCGGTATATTTGACCAGACGGCTGATCCCCGGCGCCGACACGTTGAGCAGCTTCGCCGCACCGCCGATGGTGCCCGTCACCATCACGGCACGGATGACCTCAACCTGGCGTAGCGTCATCATGGCCTTGAAATGTCCCTGGCATCGACAAGAGATCGCGGCGGCGATCATCTCACGAGAGATGCGAGGTCATCCAGCGGCAAGTGCGTCGATGTGGACGGAGGCGGCAGACTCTGCCCTCTCCCTTGTGGGAGAGGGTGGCTCGCCGCGTAGCGGCGAGACGGGTGAGGGGTCTCTCTCCGCGACTTCAAATGGGAGTTGGATTCGCGGAGAGAGACCCCTCATCCGGCGCTTCGCGCCACCTTCTCCCACAAGGGGAGAGGGAAACCAAATTTTCAGCCAGAGAGTTTCGACTAAAATCCGCGCGGTCAGATGGAGAGGCGGCATCGTCGCGCGATCCGCTGCATCGGCGTCGTCTGCTGCAATTGCGTTCTAGCTCGCCGGGCCCTCGGGCGATGCGTTCTCGGCCGCCTCCGCGTGCTCGCTTTGCAGCACCTTGCGCGCGAACTCGATGATCTTCTGCTTGTTCGCCGTTTCACGGACGGCAAAAAACACGCGGTTCAATTCCAGGCCGAGCACGCTGTTGAGGGCGATGTCCTCGTCTTCCATCATTGGTTTCCCGCTTCAGACGTTTCAGGTGTATCGCGGCGCAAATTCTGCCACAAGTAGTTTAAATCTTCGGAGCAGATGGGCACCGGGAAACTACGGCCACAGCCATTTGAGGCAGTTCGCAGATACGTGCTATACGGAAGCGGCGAGGGTCAGGAAACGCACCGATGTCCGCCGTAGAATATGGCCGGGAGGCGCTCGACTTCATTGAAGGCCTGCAGACCTACCGCGAGGTACCAGACGCCATGAATGCGCTCGAAGCGGCCTTTGGTCGCTTCGGCTTCGAAACCATCATCGTGACGGGATTGCCGAATCCCGACCAGCGGTTTGCACAGATGGTGCTTGCCAAGCGCTGGCCGGCGGGATGGTTCAGCCTCTACACCGAGAACAATTACGACCGCTACGATCCCGTGGTGCGGCTCTGCCGGCAGTCGGTCAATCCGTTCGAGTGGTCGGAAGCCCCCTATGACGCCGAGCTCGAGCCGAACGCAGCCGAGGTGATGAATCGCGCCAGCGAGTTTCGCATGTCGCGCGGTTTCATCGTGCCGATCCACGGGCTCACGGGCTACGAGGCCGCGGTCTCGCTTGGCGGGGTCCATCTCGACCTCAATGCCCGCAGCAAGCCGGCGCTGCACCTGATGGCCATGTATGGCTACGACCACATTCGCCGTCTGCTTGAGCCGGTGCCGCATCCGTCAACGCGCCTCACTCGGCGCGAGCGCGAGGCGATCGCCTGGGCTTCGCAGGGGAAATCGGCCTGGGAGATCGGCGAGATCCTGCACATCACGCAGCGTACCGCCGAAGAGCATCTTGCAACCGCCGCGCGCAAGCTCGGAGCCGTCAACCGTACGCATGCGGTGGCGCTGGCGATTCGCAACAAGATCATCGCTCCCTAGGCGCCTCACTGGGAAATTTCCCAATATCGAATCTGCGTCTTTTCGCGGAGTCTGCCTCCATTGAGAATGAATGGGGGTTTTCATGATTCACGCAATTTCCTCCGCAAATCACCACCTCTATGAGGACGTAATCGAGCAGCATTTCCGGCTGCGTCACGACATTTTCGTCGAAGAGCGGCGCTGGGAGACGCTGCGCAGGCCGGATGGCCGCGAGATCGATTCCTACGATGACGAGGACACCGTCTATCTGCTGGCGCTGGAAGAGCGCCGCGTCGTCGGCGGTCATCGGCTCTACCCGACCACCAAGCCTTCGATGATGAGCGAGGTGTTCCCGCATCTGGCGGCGGTCCGCGGCTGCCCGGCCGATCCGCTGATCTGGGAATGGTCGCGCTACTTCGTCGTGCGCGATCGCCGCGACGGTGCGCTCAACCTGCAACTGATGGCGGCGGTGCAGGAGTTCTGCCTCGATCAGGGAATCGCGCAGGTCAGCGCGATCATGGAGACGTGGTGGCTGCCGCGCTTCCACGAGGCCGGGTTCGTCGTCACGCCGCTCGGCCTGCCGGCCCTGGTGGAGAACGCATGGACCATGGCGGCGACCATCGACATTCGCCGCGAGACTCTCGATGCCCTGCATGATCGGATCGGCATGGCTTCCGTCGTGCAGCAAGACGGCCCGCGACTGGATGCCGTCGCCCGGGCCAACCTCTGCGGCTTCGCTGCCGCGCAACGAAAGAGCGCCTGAGATGTCGAACATGATGCGGGACAGCCAGATCATGGCGCAAACGAAGGACGAAAATCTCGGCTACATGTCCGATATGGCGCTCGAGCTGGCGCAGATGGCGGAAGACGCCGGGTTGGCGACGCTCGCCTATCTGTTCCGGATGGCAGCGCTCGAAGCCACGACGGCCAACGGCGGGCTCGCCGAACCCGATGATCTGCCCCGGCAGATGACATCGCACTAGACGTCCCCTGCACTCCGACAAATCTGCACCCTCTCGTCCGTCCGCCGGCGAGAGGGTGATCGCTTGGGTGCGGCAGGTTGCCCCAGCCTGCGCGGCAGCCTTCTTGCAGTGTCGATCTCGATCGCATGCATCGGCATGCAACAAAGTGCATGTTTGATGTCGAATCGCTCTTGCCTCGGAACGATACTGCCATTACCCATTTTTCGGCCTTGAAGAGGCAGGGGGAGCTCTTTCACTGATGGCGACATTGTTCGAACATCGGCGCGACGCTGCGTGCGCCTGAAAGAGTCTTGATGCTGCTTGTCGTCGAACAGTTCCTGAACGGGTTGCAGTTTGGCCTGCTGCTGTTCCTGCTCGCCGCCGGCCTGACGCTGGTGTTCGGGATCATGGATCTCGTCAACCTCGCGCACGGCTCGCTCTATATGATGGGGGCTTATTTCGCCGCGACCTTTGCGGCCTGGACCGGCAGCTTCCTGCTCGGCGCGCTGATGGCGCTAGGGGCCACGCTGGTGCTCGGTATCGTGCTGGAGGTGACGGCGCTGCGGCATCTCTACGGCCGCGACCATCTCGACCACGTGCTCGCAACCTTCGGCCTGATCCTGTTCTTCAACGAAGCCGTGCGGCTGATCTGGGGGCCGGCCGGCCTTGCGCTGCCGCTGCCGGCCTGGCTCACCGTGCCTGTGCCGATCCTGCCCGGCATTCACTATCCCGCCTATCGCCTCGCCATCATCGTGGTGGCTTTGCTGGTCGCGCTGCTGCTCTATCTCGGCGTGATGCGTACCCGCATCGGCATGCTGATCCGGGCCGGCGCCTCCAATCGCGAGATGATCGGTGCGCTCGGCATCAACATCAAGCTGCTCTATACGCTGGTGTTCGGTTTGGGAGCCGCGCTCGCGGGCCTTGCCGGCCTGATGCAGGCGCCGATCCTGACCGTGCAGATCGGCATGGGCGAGAACATCCTGATCCTCGCCTTCGTCATCATCGTGATCGGCGGCATCGGCTCGATCCGCGGCGCGTTCCTCGCCGCGATCTTCGTCGGCATGATCGACACGCTCGGCCGCGCCTTCCTGCCGAACCTGTTGCGGCAGGTGCTGAGCGGCGCCGCTGCCTCCACCGCCGCGCCGGCGCTGTCGTCCATGCTGATCTACCTCCTGATGGCGATCGTGCTGGTGGTGCGGCCGGAGGGGCTGTTTCCGGCCAATCGTCGATGAAGGCTTTCACGGTGAGCAAGGCCGTCACGGCCCTTTTGCTGGCGGGCCTCGTGCTGCTGCCGCTCTATTCGCAGCTCTCCGGCAACATCTTCATCCTGACGCTGTTCACCCGCATCATCATCCTGGCGCTGGCGGCTGCGAGCCTCAACCTCATCATGGGCTTTGGCGGCATGATGAGCTTTGGTCACGCCGCCTATCTCGGCATCGGCGGCTACGCGGTCGGCATGCTCGCTCAGGAGGGCGTGGGAAGCGGCTTCATCCAGTTTCCGGTCGCGCTCGCCGCCTCCGCCATCTACGCGCTCGTGATCGGCGCGCTCTCGCTTCGCACCCGCGGCGTCTACTTCATCATGATCACGCTTGCCTTCGCCCAGATGGCCTATTACGTCGCCTCGGGGCTGGCGCGTTACGGCGGCGATGACGGCCTCACCATCTACAAGCGCAGCGACTTCTCCGGCCTGATCGATCTCGGCAATCGCGTGCAGTTCTACTATCTCTGCCTTGCCTGCCTGTTCGGCGTCATCTTCCTGATCTGGCGCATCGTCAATTCGCGCTTCGGCCTCGTCGTGCAGGGCCTGCGTTCCAACGAGCAGCGCATGCAGGCGATCGGCTTCCCGGCCAAGCGCTACCAGCTGGTCTGCTTCGTCATCTCCGGCACCATGTGCGGCCTTGCCGGCGCGCTGCTCGCCAACAACACCGATTTCATCAGCCCGGCCGTGATGTACTGGACGCGTTCCGGCGACCTCATGGTGATGGTGATCCTCGGCGGCATGGGCACGCTGTTCGGCCCGGTCATGGGCGCCGTGGTGTTCCTGCTGCTGGAAGAGTTCCTGTCCCAGATCACCGAATATTGGGCGCTGATCATGGGTCCGCTGCTGCTGCTGATCGTCCTGTTCGGGCGCGGCGGCATCATGGGCGCGCTGGGGAGGGCTGGCCGTGGCTGAACCCCTGCTCCGCGTCGAAAAGCTGGTGCGTCGCTTCGGCGGCATCATCGCGACGGATCACGTCTCGCTCGACGTCGCGGAAGGCGAGCTGCACGCCATCATCGGCCCGAACGGCGCCGGCAAGACCACGCTGATCAGTCAGCTCACCGGACATCTCTCCCCGCATTCCGGTCGCGTTTTGCTCGGTGGCCGCGACATCACCGATCTGCCGGCCTATCGCCGCTGTGCGCTCGGCCTCGCGCGCTCGTTCCAGATCACCTCGCTGCTGCTCGACTTCACCGTCGCCGACAACGTCGCGCTGGCGGCGCAGGCGCATGCCGGAACCTCGTTCCGCTTCTTCGCCAACGCGCGCAAGGAAAAAGGCCTGCGCGATGCCGCCCATGCGGCGCTCGATCGCGTCGGGCTCGCGCATCGCGCCGACGTCGTGGTGAACAGGCTCAGCCATGGCGAGCGGCGCGAGCTGGAGCTTGCCGTCGCGCTCGCCAGCAAGCCGAAATTGCTGCTGCTGGATGAGCCGATGGCCGGCCTCGGCGTCACCGAATCCCAGCGCATGGTGAAGCTGCTCCAGGAGCTGCGGAAGGAAGTGTCGATCGTGCTGGTCGAGCACGACATGCCGGCGGTGTTCGCGCTGGCCGATCGCATCTCGGTGCTGGTCTATGGCCGCGTCATCGCCTCCGGCGATCCGGCCTCGATCCGGGCCAACGAAGACGTCAGGCGCGCCTATCTCGGCGATCAGCATGTGGTGACGCATCATGGCTGACACATTGCTCGACGTCGAAGGCATCGAGACCTGCTACGGCCTGTCCCAGGTGCTGTTCGGCCTGTCGCTGTCGATCAAGCCGGGCGAGATGGTGTCGCTGATGGGCCGCAACGGCATGGGCAAGACCACCACCATCCGCTCCATCATGGGCCTGACGCCGGCGCGCGCAGGCGCGATCCGTTTCGCTGGCGCCGAGGTGCGTCAGCTTCCGTCCTACAGGATTGCAAAGCTCGGCGTAGGCCTCGTTCCGGAGGGGCGCCAGATCTTCCCGAACCTCACCGTGCGCGAAAACCTGGTGGCGGCCGCCGCCGACCGCTTCGGCAGCCGCAATCCCTGGACGCTCGCCGCAATCTATGTGCTGTTTCCGCGCCTCGCCGAACGCGCGTCGAATATGGGCAACCAGCTCTCCGGCGGCGAGCAGCAGATGCTCGCGATCGGCCGCGCATTGATGACCAACCCGAAGCTTCTCATTCTGGACGAGGCAACCGAGGGCCTTGCGCCGCTGATCCGCGAGGAGATCTGGAGCTGTCTGTCGCTGCTCAAGAGCCGGGGACAGTCGATCCTGGTCGTCGATAAGAACGTCGACCATCTCGCCCGCATCTGCGACCGCCACTACATCATCGAGCGCGGCAGGACGGTATGGAGCGGCACGTCCGACGAACTCGTGGCCGAGCCGGATCTGCAGCACAAATATCTGGGAATTTAGCGCTTCCCCGCGCGAGGTGAGCAGCGGAATGCCAGCGCCTCGCATTCCCCGTCATCTGGTCAATCGATCTTACCCAATTCGCATGCAGCGCCCGACTAACGTGCGAGGCGGTGCCCGCCGATCTCGATCAGGGTGGTCCGACAGGACAAGCGATAGATCAGGCTGAAAAATTGATCCCACATGACCGAACTCCGTTGTTGATCATGGAAGGAAGTTATAGGCCGCGTGTCTTTCCGGCGTTTTTCGCGGAATGAGGAAATGGCTTCGTCCGGAGTGGCGCAATGTCGTCGGAACATTACGGAAGAAGTCGCCTCACGGGAGCGTGAAATAATGCCCCGGCTTGAGGCCGGCCGGATTCCGATAGAAGCCGGTAGTTCCCCCGAGGTGAAGCGCGCGCGGCGAGGCAGTATCGTGCGGGCTTCAGACTTGGTTGTCGAATGAGTTCCGATCGCGAAGATGATCCGCCGATCCTCATCTGCTCGAGATGCAGGCGGCCAATGAAGTTCCTGGCGACGCTGCCGGGAATCGTCATGCTCCGTTCGGAGCACGCCTACCATTGTGTTCCGTGCCGGCGCGTCGACACGATTCGGCTGAAGTAAGCCATCGGTGCCGGATTGGGCCGGACTTGCTCAAAACATCTCGAAGAACTCGCGATGCTCCCAGTCGGTGACCTCGGACAGGAAGCGATCGATCTCGGCGTTCTTGATGTGGGTGTAGTAGTCGACGAATTCGGCCCCGAGCTTCTCGCGGAAGAAGGGATCGTCCTTCAGCGCGGCGACCGCATCGCGCAGCGATTTCGGCAATGGCGGCGCTTTGGTCTCGTAGGGCGTGTCCGCCGAGGGGCCGGGGTCGAGCTTGCGGTCGACGCCGTCGAGACCCGAGAGGATCTGTAGCTGCATTCCCGTTGTCTCGAAGCCGGTGCTATAATGGCTCCAAGCATGAGAGAACAGGGAGGACGCCATGCACCATACCATGGTTCCCAGCGATCGCGTGGAGCGTGTCGCCGTCTATGGACGCGACGGGACGAAGCTCGGCACGATCGAACGGCTGATGCTCGACAAGCTGAGTGGAATGGTTGCCTATGCCGTGATCAAAACCGGTGGACCGCTTGGCACCCATCATCACTACCCTCTCCAGTGGAACGCGCTGAAATACGACCCAAGCCGCGAGGCGTTCCGGATCGAGTTGACGCTGGACGAACTCAGTAGCGGCCCGTGCGAGTTCGATGGCGATGCGTTCGACTGGGGCGACCGTTCGCGGTCCTACCCGCATCCGCATTACTGGTCGATCTAGCGGGTAAGCCGGCCTGGCAGCCCGCATTCTCGGCACGGGCTGGCGGGGCTCGAACTGCGGCCGTCGAGCCGTGTCTGACGTGATCGTCCGGTTATCCGGCGAGTGGCTCTTCGCCGACTTTGGGCCAATAGGTGCCAAAGCTCCAGAGGTTGCCCTCCGGATCGCGCGCGGCGAAATCGCGGCTGCCATAATCGGTTGTGTAGGGCTCCATTTCGATCGTCGCACCAGCGGCTTTCACCTTCTCGTAGAGCGCGTCGGGATCATCAACAGCCAGATACACGGCATCTGTCCGCCGGCCGCTGATGTCACCAACCCGCTTGGCGTAGGCGTCGTCGCGATGCGCCCCCAGCATGAGAATCGACGATCCGAACGCCAGCTCGGCGTGAATGACCGTGCCTTCCCTGCGGTACACCACGCGTTCGGCGAAGCCGAGAACGTTCTTCAGCCAGGCGATCATCGCCTCCGCGTCCTTGCAGCGCAAGGTGTGGTAGAGGCGCGGTGCTTCGTAGCCGTTCGGCTGGTTCATGAAATTCTCCAAATTCGGTGCAAGTTCGGCGCAAGTCCTTGCAAGCTTGCTGCGACGCCGACCCTAGTTCGGATCATGGCGGCCGGCTTGAACAAATGGGACTTGACCGTTGCCTCGCGCCGTCCTGGCGCTAGCCCCCGCCGTCCCGCATCAGGCGTGGATCGACGACATCGAGCCGCGCGGCCCATCCGGTCGGCGTCTCGCCGCTGAATATCCGGAAATCGCGAGCAAGATGCGCCTGGTCCGCATAGCCGGCGTCTGCTGCAATTGTGGCCCAGCCGCCTGCGCCGTTCGTCCGGGCCAGCGCACAGGCCCGATGAAAGCGCAGCATCTGGGCCAGCGTCTTTGGCGGAACGCCGATCTCGTTGTGGAAGCGACGCGTGAGATGCTTGCGGCTCCAGCCGATGTCGGAGGCGATGGCGGCAATCCTGATCGCGCCTGCGCGTCTCCAGAGCGTCTCCAGGGCGAAAGCTACCGCTGGCGAAGGCTCGTGCACGGCGCGGCGAAGCACGAAGTCTTCCACGATCTCGAATCGCCGCCGCCAGCCGACCGCCTCGGCCACCCTGGCGCGGAGGTTCTCACCATCCCGTCCCAGAATGTCGTCAAGGCCGACCATGCGGGCGGTCAAATCGGGCACGGCTCCTCCGAAGAAGCGATACGCCCCGAGCGGCGTGAAATCGACCTGAACGCATTCGGCGCGGCCGTCGGATTCGATCAGGACCGGCCCGGGAAAGAGACCCGCGGCGAAACTCGGCCGAGCGTCGGCAGCATCCGGTTGCTGCCCGAGCGCAATGCGGAAGGGCGTTCCCAAGTTCACCAGCAGAGGAAGCGCAAGCGGTGCGGCGTGGCGGAAGGCGGCCAGGCCGAGGCCGCGCTCGCGGTAGAACGAGATGCTGGAGACCAGCCGCGCAAGGCGCGGGGAGGCAGATCGACGGATGACATCGGCAGGTGCGTCCATCGCGCATCTCGCTCGTTCGCGCCCAGCATAGCGTCGCGATGGCGCCCGTCCAAGTCTATCGCTGCAGCACCGTGCTCTGCCGCGCCTCCGCCTCGCGCTCCATGTCGCGGCCGGACAGATCCTCGCCCTGCATGTTGGCGTAGTCGCGCGCCATCTCGCGCATCAGGAATTTCGCAGGCACGTCGTGATAGCTGCCGCGGTCGTTGACGTATTGCATGTAGGCGCGGCCTTCGCCGTCGAAGGGGTGCAGCAGCGCATCGGTGTGGCCGTCGAAATCGAGCGGGACCACGCCGACCTTGGCGCAGAGCGTATCGTTGAATGTGGGCGTCGCCTTGCGCCAGGCGCCGTCGACATGCACCTCGGTAAAACCGTGCCAGGTGAAGATGTCGGTGCCCATGCTCGCGCGCAGCTTCTCGGTGGTGAGATGGTTCTTCACATCGGCAAAGCCGACACGGGCGGGAATGCCATGGACGCGGCACGCGGCCGCATAGAGTGACGCCTTGCCGACGCAATAGCCTTGTCCGGCGGCGAGGACGCTCGATGCGCGAAAAGTCTCGGCGACGCGCATGCTGACATAGGGGTTGTAGCGGATCCCGTCGCGCACCGCCTTGTAGAGCACGCGAGCCTTCTCCCGCGCGCTCGCATCCGCGCGCACCGCGTCGTTCGCGAATTGCTGCACGGTGGGATGATCGCTGTCGATATACTCACCGGGATCGGTGTAGAGACGGCGGATCGTATCGGGAAGGATGTCGGTCATGTCTGGAGTTTAGCAGGCAGTCGCCGCGGAACTCAAATCACACGATACGGGTGCATGGTGCGCGTTCGAATTGCGCTGGGGCGCCTCGATCGCAGCGCTGCCGCCGATCCGGATGCGAAGTGCTTCAGCGCGCTCAGCTGCGCTCCCTCCCCCCTTGCGGGGAGGGCGGGGGAGACGGGTAGCCCGGCAAGAGGTGTTTGTTGTCGCGAAGAAGGAACGTGTTGCGTGAAGGATGGAGTCCCCGTGTGGACCCCTCTCCCTAACCCTCCCCCGCAAGGGGGAGGGAACGTAGCGGAGATCGGAGCTGGCAGCTCGCCCTACAGCGCGACGCTGCGCAGGCCGAAGCTGCGGGCTTCGTTCTGCAGCACCGGCCGCACCGCGTCGATCAGGCGCGCGGCAGCGGCATCGACGCTCATTCCTGCCGTGTCCACGACCGCTGTGGCGCGCGAATACAGCGGCTCGCGGCTGAGCAGGATGTTGCGCAGCTCCGCCATTGCGGAGCGATCATCCGCCATCGGGCGCAGATCGCCCTGGCGGCGGACGCGCGCCATGTGCTCCTCGGGCTCGGCCTTCAGCCAGATCGTGTAGAACGAGGTCAGGACCTGGTCGAAGGTCAGGGGCTCGGACACGATGCCGCCGCCGGTTGCCAGCACCATCAGCTCGTTGCGTGCGAGCAGCTGTTGCAGCGCCGCCTGCTCCATGCGGCGAAAGCCTTCCTGGCCGTAGAGCGCGATGATCTCGGCGACCGAGAGGCCGTTCTGCTGCTCGACCTCCTTGTTGAGCTCGACGAAGCTCCAGCCGATCTTCTTCGCCAGGATCTTGCCGAGCGTGGACTTGCCGGCGCCGCGCAGGCCGATCAGGGCGATGCCGCAGAATGGCGCGCGCCGCGGCGCGGAGGTGCTGCCGCCGGCGAGCAAATCCTTGGCCTGTGCGATCTGCGCCGGGGTCGCCTTGCGCAAGAGGTCGCGAAACATCTGCCAGTCCGGCGTCGGATCGGCCGAGGGGAGCAAATCTTCGAGGTGCGCGCCCATCGCGTCCGAGACGCGGCGCAGCAGCACGATGGAGACATTGCCTTTGCCGCTTTCGAGCTGCGCGATGTAGCGCTCCGAAATCCCCGATACCTTGGCGAGCACCTTGCGCGACATGCCGCGCAATGCGCGCATGGTGCGCACGCGCTGGCCGAGTTGTTCAAGAAATCGGGATTCGGCGTCGGGACTTTCGGTCATGATCCTTCTTTACGGGTGTCCTGCGGCGCGGTTTAATGAAACATAATGCCTGCTGGCATTGACAGCAAGTCGCCGCAGTGTCTTTCTATGAATTATAATTCTAAATTCGGGGGAGATGTCCGTGAGCGAGGGATCCTACAACGCGGTGACCTGGCTGCTCGACCGTAATGTCGAGGAAGGCCGCGCCGGCAAGCTCGCCTTCGACGACACGGTCTCGCGGCTCAGCTATGGCGAGCTCTCGCGCGAGACCCGGCGCGCCGCCAACATGCTGCGCCGGCTTGGCGTCCGCCGCGAGGAGCGCGTGGCGATGATCATGCTGGATACGATCGATTTCCCGGTCGTGTTCCTGGGCGCGATCCGCGCCGGCATCGTGCCGGTGCCGCTCAACACGCTGCTGACGGCGGACCAGTACGCCTACATCCTCGCCGACTGCCGCGCGCGCGTGCTGTTCGTGTCCGAAGCGCTCTATCCGGTCATCAAGGACGTCGTCGGCCGCATGCCCGATCTCGAGCATGTCGTGGTCTCCGGCGCCAAGCAGAACGGCCACAAGCAGCTCGCCGAGGAGCTCTCAGGTGAGAGCGACCAGTTCACCACTGCCGCGACGCACCCGGACGAGCCGGCATTCTGGCTGTACTCGTCCGGCTCGACCGGCATGCCCAAGGGCGTGCGCCATCTGCACTCGAATTTGCAGGCGACCGCCGACACCTACGCGAAGCAGGTGCTCGGCATTCGCGAGAGCGATGTCTGCCTGTCAGCGGCAAAATTGTTCTTCGCCTACGGTCTCGGCAATGCGCTGACCTTCCCGATGTCGGTCGGCGCCAGCGTCATCCTCAACAGCGAGCGTCCGACGCCGGCCCGCATGTTCGATCTAATGAACCGCTACAATCCCTCGATCTTCTACGGCGTGCCGACGCTGTTCGCGGCGATGCTCAACGACGAGACGATGAAAAGCGAGCGCTGTGGCAAGGCGTTGCGCATCTGCACCTCGGCCGGCGAGGCGCTGCCGGAATCGGTCGGCAACAGCTGGAAGGCGCGCTTCGGCGTCGACATTCTCGACGGCGTGGGCTCGACCGAGCTCTTGCACATTTTTCTCTCGAACGCGCCCGGCGACATCAAATACGGCTCCTCCGGCAAACCGGTGCCGGGCTACGCAGTGCGTCTCGTCAACGAGGCCGGGCAGGACGTTGCCGACGGCGAGGTCGGCGAACTCCTGGTCGACGCGCCCTCCGCAGGCGAAGGCTACTGGAATCAGCGGCACAAGAGCCGCCGCACGTTCGAGGGACCGTGGACGCGAACCGGCGACAAATATGTCAGGGACGCCGAGGGCCGCTACACCTTCTGCGGCCGCGCCGACGACATGTTCAAGGTCTCCGGCATCTGGGTCTCACCGTTCGAGGTCGAGAGCGCGCTGATCACGCATCCGGCCGTGCTGGAAGCCGCCGTCGTGCCCGAGGCCGATCCGGAAGGGCTGCTGAAGCCGAAGGCCTTCGTCGTGCTGCGGCCGGGCGTGACGACGAGCAATCTCCAGGAAATGCTGAAGGAGCACGTCAAGCAGAAGATCGGCCCATGGAAATATCCGCGCTGGATCGACGTGGTGGACTCGCTGCCGAAGACGGCGACGGGCAAGATCCAGCGGTTCAAGCTGCGGGAAGGGGCGCATTGATGGTGCAGGCGGTGGACTCGCTTGCTTACCCTCCCCTTGCAGGCAGGGCAATCGCATATGGATTTCACGGGGATTGTCCGCTGGCTTGCTCCGCCTCTCCCGCTTGCGGGAGAGGCCGACGCGCTCGCAGAGCGCGGCGGGTGAGGGCTCTCGCCACGCAGGGACGTCCTCAGTTAATCTCAATAATCCCAGCGCGGAGACACCCTCTCCCCAACCCTCCCCCGCAAGCGGGGGAGGGAGCCTAGTGCCGATGCCGCCGCACCGTGCGTACCATATGCGATTGCCCTGCCCGCAAGCGGGGGAGGGTGCAGACGGAGCGAACAGGAAGAAGACCATGACCAACCTCACCCCCACCGGTTTCCTCAGCATCGATGGCGCCAGCCTCGAATACAAATGGCTCGCGCCGCAGGCCGCCGACGCGCCGACTATCGTCATGCTCCATGAAGGCCTCGGCTCTGTTGGCCTCTGGGGCGACTTTCCGGAAAAGCTGCAGCAGGCCACCGGCGCCGGCATCTTCGCCTATTCGCGCGCGGGTTACGGCCAGTCCAGTCCAGTCGCGCTGCCGCGGCCGCTCGACTACATGCAGCGCGAGGCGCTGGACGTGCTGCCGAAGCTGCTCGATGCGATCGGCTTCAAGCGTGGCCTCCTGCTCGGCCATTCCGACGGTGCCTCGATCGCGACGATCTATGCCGGGACGCATCAGGATCATCGCCTGAACGGTCTTGTGCTGATCGCGCCGCATTTCATCGTCGAGGACATCTCGATCAAATCCATCGCCGCGATCAAGACGATGTTTGAGACCACGGACCTGAAGGCAAAGCTGGCGCGCTGGCACAAGGACGTCGACAACGCCTTCTACGGCTGGAACGCCGCCTGGCTCGATCCGAAGTTCCGCGACTGGGACATCTCGGAATACCTGGCCTATATCCGCGTCCCCATCATGGTCCTGCAAGGCGCCGACGACCAATATGGCACCCTGCGTCAGGTCGAGATCGCGCAGGAAGAATGCTACTGCCCGGTCGATCCGAAGATCATTCCAGGCGCGGGACATTCTCCGCATCGTGAAGCGCCCGGGCCGACGCTCGAAGCGATCGAGCAGTTCGCAAGGGCGGCCCTGCGCGACGATGAGGGCCTGCAAGGACCTGCCGCGTGATGGCGGCCGAGAATGAGTGACATGAAACAAAGTGCATGCTATGGGTATTGAGGGCTAGACGCATCCGAAAATATGCACTATTGTGCATCTAACGCTCAAGCCAAAACGCATAATCAAGCTCAGGGATGACCCATGGCCGGGGAAGATCGGCGCCTCGCAGGCGGCGCGACATTCATCGATTTCCAGACCGAACCGTCCCGCTACAAGCATTGGAAGCTGGCGGTCGAGGGCGACGTTGCGACCCTGACCATGGACGTCGACGAGAACGGCGGCCTGTTCGAGGGCTACCTGCTCAAGCTCAACTCTTACGATCTCGGCGTCGACATCGAGCTTGCCGATGCGGTTCAGCGGCTTCGCTTCGAGCATCCCGAGGTCAAGGTCGTGGTGATGCGCTCGGCCAAGAACCGCGTGTTCTGCGCCGGCGCCAATATCCGCATGCTGGCGGGCTCGACCCATGCTCACAAGGTCAATTTCTGCAAGTTCACCAACGAGACCCGCAACGGCATGGAAGATTCCTCGGAGAATTCCGGCCAGCGCTTCATCACCGTGGTGAACGGCTCGGCCGCCGGCGGCGGCTATGAGCTGGCGCTTGCGACCGATCACATCATCCTCGCCGATGACGGCTCGTCCGCCGTTGCGCTGCCCGAGGTGCCGCTGCTCGCGGTGCTGCCCGGCACCGGTGGTCTCACGCGCGTGGTCGACAAGCGCAAGGTGCGCCGCGACCACGCCGATTTCTTCTGCACCATCGAGGAGGGTGTGAAGGGCAAGCGCGCGGTGCAATGGCGCCTCGTCGACGAGATCGCGCCGAATTCCAAGCTGGAAGCCAAGATCGCCGAGCGTGCCAGGGAATTCGCGGCAGCCTCAAAACGCTCCGGCAGCGGCAAGGGCATCGCACTGACGCCGCTCGATCGCGTGATCGATGAGACCGGCATCCGTTACGGCTTCGTCACCGTCGACATCGATCGCACGGCCCGCATCGCCACCATCTCGATCAAGGCACCGGAGGCCGCGCGGCCTGCCGACATCGACGGCATGATGGCGCAGGGCGCGTCGTTCTGGCCGCTCCAGGTTGCGCGCGAGCTCGACGACGCCATCCTGCATCTGCGCATCAACGAGCTCGAGATCGCGATGCTGGTGTTCAAGAGCCACGGCGATCGGGCCCATGTGCTCGCTTGCGATGCCTTCCTCGAAGCCAACAAGGCGCACTGGCTGGTCAACGAAATCCGCCACTACTGGAAGCGCGTGCTCAAGCGCATCGACGTCACGTCGCGCACACTGGTGACGCTGGTCGAGCCCGGCTCCTGCTTTGCCGGCACGCTGGCCGAGCTCGTGTTTGCCGCCGACCGCTCCTACATGCTGATCGGCACGCGGCAGGGTGACAACCGCCCGCCGCCGTCGATCGAGCTTTCCGCGATGAATTTCGGACCCTACCCGATGAGCCATGGGCTGACCCGGCTACAGTCGCGCTTCCAGGCCGACCCCTCCGATGTCGAGCGCGCGGAAGCAACGCTCGGCACCAGCCTCGACGCCGAGCAGGCCGAGGAGCTCGGCCTCGTCACCTTCGCGCTCGACGACATCGACTGGGACGACGAGGTCCGCGTGTTCCTCGAGGAGCGCGCCAGCTTCTCGCCCGACAGCCTCACTGGCATGGAAGCGAGCCTGCGCTTCGTCGGCCCCGAGACGATGGAATCAAAGATCTTCGCGCGCCTCACCGCCTGGCAGAACTGGATCTTCCAGCGCCCCAATGCGGTCGGCGAGGAGGGCGCGCTGCGCCGCTACGGCAGCGGCCAGAAGCCGAAATTCGATATGACGCGGGTGTAGCGAATAGGGAGTGGCGAATAGCGAATAGGGATTTTCATTCGCTACTCGCCATTCGCCATTCGCGCGAAACGATCAGGTTCAACACGGGAGAGCTCCCAATGAATATGAACATCATGAACGTCGACTACTCGACCAAGATTCCGAACAACGTCAATCTCGCTGAAGACCGCCAGGTGCTGAAGGCGCTGGAAGGCTGGCATCCCGGCTACATGGATTGGTGGAGCGACATGGGGCCGGAAGGTTTCCAGGAATCGCTGGTTTACTTGCGCACCGCGTACTCGGTCGATCCGCGCGGCTGGGCCAAGTTCGATTACGTCCGCATGCCCGAATATCGCTGGGGCATTCTCCTTGCGCCGCAGGAAGAGAACCGCGTCGTGCCGTTCGGTGAGCACTACGGCGAGCCGGCCTGGCAGGAAGTCCCGGGCGAGCATCGCGCCATGCTGCGCCGCCTGATCGTGATCCAGGGCGACACCGAACCGGCCTCGGTCGAGCAGCAACGCCATCTCGGCAAGACCGCGCCCTCGCTCTACGACATGCGCAACCTGTTCCAGGTCAATGTCGAGGAAGGCCGTCACCTCTGGGCGATGGTCTACCTGCTGCAGAAATATTTCGGCCGCGATGGCCGCGAGGAGGCCGACGATCTGCTGCGCCGCCGCTCCGGCGATGCCGACGCACCGCGCATGCTGGGGGCCTTCAACGAGGCAACGCCCGACTGGCTGTCCTTCTTCATGTTCACCTATTTCACCGACCGCGACGGCAAGATGCAGCTGCACTCGCTCGCGCAGTCCGGCTTCGATCCGCTGTCGCGCACCTGCCGCTTCATGCTGACCGAGGAAGCGCACCACATGTTCGTCGGCGAGACCGGCATCACCCGCGTCGTGCAGCGCACCTGCGATGCGATGAAGGCCGCCGGCATCGCCGACCCGACCGACATTGCCAAGGTCCGCGCACTCGGGGTGATCGATCTGCCGACCATCCAGAAGAAGCTGAACCTGCACTACACGCTGTCGCTCGACCTGTTCGGCTCGGAGGTCTCGACCAACGCGGCCAACGCCTTCAACGCCGGCATCAAGGGTCGCTATCACGAGACCCAGATCGACGACGATCACCAGCTCAAGAACGCCACCTATCCGGTGCTGAAGTTCATCGACGGCGAGATCAAGCTGGTCGACGAGCCGGCGCTGACCGCGCTCAACATGCGCCTGCGCGACGATTACAGCCAGGATTGCGTCAAGGGCATGCTGCGCTGGAACAAGGTGATCTCGACCGCCGGCTACGACTTCAAGCTGACCCTGCCCAACGTCGCCTTCCACCGCCACATCGGCGAGTTCAAGGATGTTCACGCGACTCCCGACGGCATCCTGATCGACGATGCCACCTGGGCCAGGCGCAAGGACGAGTGGCTGCCCTCGGCCAGCGACGGCGATTTCATCACCTCGCTGATGCAGCCCGTCACCGAGACCGGCCAGTACGCCTCCTGGATCTCGCCGCCCAAGGTCGGCATCGACAACAAGCCGGGCGATTTCGAGTATGTGAAGATCGAGTCGTAAGCATCGGGAGCCGACGCTCCCGCAACACAAACGGTATCACCACCCGCATAAGCGGGTGGTCCTGAGGCGGTCTCGTGGCGTCAGAGAAGCCGCGGCGTACAGCGCATGTGATGTGAGGGGAGAGGTCCCAGGCCGACGGTGTCTTGCCCGACGGGTCAACATCATCGCAGCTGCAAATGTCCTTTCCGCGCGGCCTAAAAAACCCTTATTGATCAAGGGGCATTCTACTGTGCATGGGGTTGTTTTCGACATTTTAGTCTGGAGCCCCACTGCGCGCGGCGAGGGATCATTCGATCAATCACTATCCCACCCGCTGCCCTTGATCCCCGGGTTGGCGTAGACGATCCCGCCATCGACCGCGATGGTCGCGCCCACCACGTAGTCGCCCGCGCGCGAGGCGAGATAGATCGCAGCGCCCGCCATGTCCTCGTCGGTGCCGATGCGGCCTGCAGGCACGCGCGTTGCGACCTCGTCGCCATGGTCGCGCGCGGCACGGTTCATGTCGGACTGGAACGGGCCCGGCGCGATGGCCGTGACCACGACATGGTCGGAGATCAGCTTCACCGCCATGCGGCGGGTCAAATGGATCAGCCCGGCCTTGCTCGCGGCGTAGGAATAGGTCTCCATCGGATTGACGAAGATGCCGTCGATCGAGGCGATGTTGATCACCTTCGCCGGACGCTCGGCGCTTGCTGCCGCGCGCAGGGGGCCGGCCAGCGCCTTGGTCAGGAAGAACGGCGCCTTGACGTTGAGGTTCATCACCTTGTCCCAGCCGCTCTCCGGAAATTCGTCGAACGCCGCGCCCCAGGCCGCGCCCGCATTGTTCACGAGGATGTCGAGCCTGGGCTCGCGCTTCCTGAACTCGCTGGCCAGAAGTTCGGCGCCGGCGAGCGTCGAGATGTCGATCGGCAGCGCGATGCATTCGCCGTCATATTGCGCGGTGAGCGCCTTGGCGGTCTCCTCGCACGGCCCAGCCTTGCGCGCGGTGATATAGACCTTCGCCGCGCCGGCGCTCAGAAACCCCGCGGCGATCATCCTGCCGATGCCGCGCGAGCCGCCGGTCACCAGCGCGATACGGCCTTTGAGCGAGAACAGATCGTTGAACATGGTGCCTCCCTTGGTTGGGAAGCTGTGTGAGCCGGGGGAGGGGTGGGAGTCAAGGAATGTGCCCCGGCTCGCCGCGTGGCGCGACAGCCGAGAGACGGGGCCTACGCCGCCGCGATCCGGCGAAAGCCGTTCCACATCGCGGTCGCGGCGCCCGAGGTCAGCACCGGCAGGATGCGCGCGTCCTGGTAGTTGCCATTGAGCGAGACGCGGGGCAGCGCGGTCATGTGGCCGGCATTCTCCGCGAACAGCATGCCGGGCCGTGTCGTCACCGCGGTCTTGAAGCCGGCGGATGCCGCAAGGGCGAACTCGCGCTCGGCCGCGGCCTCCCGATCGCCATAGGGATAGGCGAGGTGCAGCACGGGGCGCTCCAACACCCGCTCGATTCGCGCGCGGCTCGCGGCCATCTCCTGCGCGGCGATGTCTTCCGCCTGCTTGGCGAGGTTGCAATGGCTGACGCTATGCGCGCCGATCGTGACCAGCGGATCGGCGGCAAATGTCCTCACCTCGGCCCAGGACAGGCACAGGCTGCGGCACAGCGCTTCCATGTCGACGTCGTACGTCGCGCAGAGCGCTTCGACTTCGCGCTTGAGGTCGTGCTCGCCCGGCAGCGCGCGCAGCCAGTCGTGCAGGCGATCGAACGCCGCCTGTTTGGCGGCAGGCGTCGTCGCATCGAGCCGCAGCGCGGAGTTGCCGATCCTGACGTCGATCTGCTCGGTTTTGGCGATCACGGCCTCCAGCGCCGTCCACCACAATCGTCCGGTGCCCTCGGCAAAATCGCTGGCGACATAGACCGCCAGAGGCGCGTCAAATTCGCGCAGCACCGGCAGGGCATAGTCCAGATTGTCGCGATAGCCGTCGTCGAGGGTGAAGGCGGCGAAGCGGCGGCCGAACCGGCCCTGCACCAGCCGCTCATGCAGCTCGTCCATGCTGACGATGTCGATGTCGCGCGAGCGCAAATGGCACAGCGTCGCCCGCAGGAATTCGGGCGTGACTTCGAGATGCCGGTTCGGCTGGAACGCAGCCTCGCGGGCGGGCCGCACATGGTGCAGCATGAAGATGGCGCCGACACCCGACAAAAGCGGGCGCAGCAGGTGGTGCGCTCCGCTGAAATAGAGTGCTCCCAGCCCGGCGCGGATGACGTTGTTACGCAATTGTTTCATGACGGCTGGGGGGACTCTGGCATTCCGCCCTCAACTTACGGAAGAACCCTTGAAGAAAAAGTTATTCTGATTGTCCACGCGGGGTCCTTGGATCGGCAGCATTTCCGGTTTGACAGCCTGCCAAGGGTTTGTTTTGTCTCCGTTTCCAGAGTTCGGGTCGTCGAATGCAGAAGCTTTTCAGGTGGGCCAGCAAATGGTGGCCAGGGCTGATCCCCCTGGCCGTCATGTGGGGATTTGCGGCCTGGAATAATACCTTACCGGTCGAGGCCGATCTGTCGGCGCGCAGCTCGGCGGCGCTGAAGGATACCGTTCTGGACAAGACACGGATCTTGGTCGATGGCCGCGACGTCGGCTTGGCCGCAGACGCCTTCTCCGAGGAGGGGCGCCGCGACGCCGTGATGGCGGTCGAGACGGTCCCCGGCGTCCGCCTGGTCGACGATCGGACCCGTCTTGTTCCCGAAGCCAAGCCCTTCGTCTGGACCGCCGAGCGCGACGTGGTGCGGGTGACTCTGTCGGGCTCCGCGCCCCTGCCGTCGATGAAGGCCCGGCTGACCGAGGCCGCCCGCAAGGAGGTCGGCGGCGTCGAGGTGGCCGACCAGATGGGGCTGGCGCGCGGCGCGCCGCCGCGCTTCGAGGCTGCCGCGATGCTGTTGCTGGATCAGATCGGCAAGCTCAAGGACGGCAAGATCACGATAACCGACACCAAGGTCAATCTGTCGGGCATGGCGCGCGAGCTCGGCGGCCGCGAGGCGATCGCGGCCGCGCTGAAGAACCTGCCCGAGGGCTTCTCGATTGCCGCCAACGAGATCAAGGCGCCGCCCTACATCTTCCAGGCCTACAAGGATCCGGTGGCCGCGACGGTGACGCTGACCGGCTATGTTCCCGACAACAACGTCCATGCGGCGATCGCCACCAGCGCCGCGCGAAAGTTTTTCACCGAGAAGGTCGTCGACAACCTCAAGGCCAGCATCGGGGCACCCGGCTCCTTCAGCACGGCCGTGGTCCCAGCGCTCGGCGCGCTGTCGCGGCTGTCGACCGGCACGCTTGTCGTCTCCGACCGCGAGGTGAAGCTGTCGGGCGATGCGCTCTACGAGGGCGCCGCCAACGATATCCGCGCAGGGCTCGGCAAGGACTTCCCGAAAAACTGGCAATACAAGCCGGAGATCACGGTGAAGCCTGCGGCAGGCCCGGTCGACGGCACTGTGTGCCAGCAATTGTTCTCGGAGCTTCTGACCAAGGGCAAGATCCGTTTCGCGACCAGGCGTGCGGACATCGAACCCGACTCCGCCGGCATCCTCGATCGTCTCATCGAGACGGCGCTGCGCTGCCCCACCACCAATATCGAGATCGCCGGGCATACCGACGCCGACGGCGAGAATTCCTTCAACCAGGCTCTCTCGGAAAAGCGCGCGCAGGCGGTGATCGACTATCTGGTCAAGGCCGGCCTGCCCGCCAGCCGCTTCACAGCGGTTGGCCATGGCAGCACGCAGCCGCTCGCCGGCAACGACACCGATGAAGGCAAGGCCCAGAACCGCCGTATCGAATTTCTCGTGAGGTGACGATGCCCTATCTCGTCTCGTTCCATCTGGGCTGGCTGATCGGCTCGCTGCTGCTGGGCTTCTGCATGGGCTGGATCTCGGTGGTCCAGCGCGGCAACGGCACCTCGAAGGTGACGGCGCGCTGGCTCGCCGCGCTCGCCGCCGCGCTGGTCGCGGCCTCGCTCGCCCATGTGGTCCCCGGCCGCTTCGGCTACTGGCTCGATCTCGGCCTGATCATGTTCGCCTGCTACCTCGTCGGCTGCACCGTCGGTGCGTGGCTGCGCGACCGCGTGGTCTCGCGCACCGCGCCACCGGCCGCTCTGTGATGTTGCTGCGCACCCTCACTGAAGGGACGGGGGGCGCGTCCGCCGCGGCCTTCCGGCGCGTCAGAACGCGTCAACTGGCCGCTTCGATCCTCCTCTTTCAACAGCCAGGCCTGCCCCATAGATTGATGTCGGCTTAAGGCGTGACGGAACATTGTGCGGCCGAAATCATCAAAACTTCATGGCGTCCGCGCAGGATTGCCATGGAGATTCGCGTCAAGCCTTGCCGCCGAAAGCGCCAAATCGTGCATCAGGAGCCGTAACCCTGCCTAAAATATTGAAGGCACGTGTTTTTGTTCGGATTGGCGAATTCCACTCCGCCCGAAAACGCGCTAGTGGAGGGGCAGGGGGTATGCGCGATGCCGGAGCCGACGGCGAGGGTTCGCTAGGTGCCTGTGCGTCGTCCGCCTGTCCGCCGGCCACCCTGGCCGCCGAAGCGTTGTTCGAGGTCTAGATGCTGGAAGCCATACGCAGGGCGATGTCGTTTCTGCGCCAGAAGCAAGTCCTGCATAAGCTTGGAGTTGTGATCAGCATCGCGGTCATCGGCATCGCTTGCTACGTGCTCTACCACATGCTCCGAGGCATCGATTTCAACGAGGTCCTCGAGGCGATCAAGAGCACCGAGCCGAGCCAGATTGCGATGGCGGCGCTGTTCGTCGCTGCGGGCTATTTCACCCTGACGTTCTACGACCTTTTCGCCACGCGCGCGATCGGCCATGCCCATGTGCCCTATCGCATCAATGCGCTCGCGGCCTTCACCAGCTATTCGATCGGCCACAATGTCGGCGCCAGCGTCTTCACCGGCGGCGCGGTGCGCTACCGCATCTATTCGGCCTATGGGCTGAATGCGATCGACGTCGCAAAGATCTGCTTCCTCGCCGGCCTGACTTTCTGGCTGGGCAATGCCGCCGTGCTCGGCCTCGGCATCGCCTATCACCCGGAGGCTGCCGCCTCGATCGACCAGCTTCCGCCCTGGCTGAACCGGACGCTGGCGCTGATGATCATCGTGGCGCTGATCGGCTACGTGGTCTGGGTCTGGACCCAGCCGCGGGTGGTCGGCCGCGGCCCCTGGACCGTGGTGCTGCCGGGCGGCCCGCTGACGCTGCTTCAGATCGCGATCGGCATCGTCGATCTCGGCTTCTGCGCGCTGGCGATGTATGTCCTGGTGCCGGACGAGCCCCATGTCGGCTTCGTCGTGGTCGCGGTGATCTTCGTCTCGGCCACCCTGCTCGGCTTTGCCAGCCATTCCCCGGGGGGGCTCGGCGTGTTCGACGCCGCCATGCTGGTCGGCCTCTGGCAGATGGACCGGGAGGAGCTTCTGGGCGGCATGCTGCTGTTCCGCGTCCTCTATTATCTGTCTCCCTTCGTCCTATCTGTAATCTTGCTGACGCTTCGCGAAGTTATCATCGGCGCGCGATCGAAGCGCTTGCATCAGGCGGCGCTCAAGCTGGACCCCGGCCCGGCGCGTGAAGCCGCCTATGTGCGAGAGCGTAGCGACAGCGGCGCCTGACCGGTGCCAGGTCTGTAGGACAAGTCCCCCAGGAGAAGCCCGCCCCGATGGCGATCGACGCCCCATCTTCTCCCCCCGCCCAGCCCTGGTCCGACCGGCTGCGGCACTCGACCATCATCCTGATCGCCGCGGCGCTGGCGCTGTCCGTCGTGGTCTCGCTCGGCGAATTGTCCGCACTGCACGCCGCGATTGTGTTCCTCTGCATCGCGGTGGCTGCCCTGATCCCGTGGCGGCTGCACGATCCCGCCGCCTCACGCGATGATGTCAGGCGGATCAACCCGGTCGAGAGCGCGGCGGTGGCTGCGGTGGTCGCCGGCATGCCGGATCCGGCGGTGCTGCTCGACCGCGCCGGCCGCGTCATCCATCTCAACGCCGCGGCCGCCCAGCTCGCGCCGGCGCTGCGCAGGAACGAGCTCGCCCAGTTCGCGCTGCGCTCGCCGGAGATCATCACGGCGCTGCGCGAGGCGATCGCCACCACCGAGCCGCGGCGCGCGACCTATCTCGACCATGTTCCGGTCGATCGCTGGATGGAGCTCATGATCACGCCGGTTCCGGTGCCGACCAGCTTCGGCGGCGCCGACAAATGCATGCTGATGACCTTCCACGACCAGACCCCGCTGCGCCGGGTCGAGGAGATGCGCGCCGACTTCGTCGCCAATGCCAGCCACGAGCTGCGCACCCCGCTGGCCGCGCTGTCGGGCTTCATCGACACGCTCCAGGGCCAGGCCAAGGACGATCCCAAGGCGCGCGAGCGCTTCCTCGGTATCATGCACAACCAGGCCACGCGCATGGCGCGCCTGATCGACGATCTGCTGTCGCTGTCGCGGGTCGAGCTGTCGGCCCATGTCCGGCCCGACACCCTGGTCGACCTCATACCGATCATCCGCCAGGTCGCCGACGGGCTCGAGCCGCTGGCCCGCGAGCGCCAGGTCGAGGTGGCGATCGATCTGCCGGAGCTGCCGGTGATGATCGCGGGGGACCGCGAGGAACTGCTCCGCCTGTTCGAGAACCTGATCGAGAACGCGCTCAAATACGGCGCCTCCGGCGGACGCGTCATCGTGTCGCTGACATCAAGTGTCGCCACTGATGGAACTCCGGAAATCCGGGTCCTGGTTCGCGATTTCGGCCCCGGCATCGCGCCCGAGCACCTGCCGCGGCTGACCGAGCGCTTCTACCGGGTGGACGTCGGCGACAGCCGCTCGCAAGGCGGGACCGGGCTCGGATTATCGTTGGTGAAACATATTCTTAACCGTCATCGCGGCCGGCTTCTGATCGAGAGCGTGCCCAGGCAGGGCGCCACTTTCACGGCGTGTTTTCCCCAGGCGAAGGTTTCGGCTTCGGCCTAAAAATCAAGCGAATTCAATCGTTTGGTCGCGTCATCCAACTGTCATGAAACCTTCGTAAAAGCACAGCCGACCGCTCCTAAACGGGCGGCGCGGGGAGCGCGATCGGGCGCGGATGGCGCTTCGCTCCCCTGTATGGAGACCAGCATGAATTTCCTCAAAACTATGGTCGCTGCTGGCTTGGTCGCCGCATCGACGACGGCAGCCTTTGCGGCCGACATCACCGGCGCCGGCGCGACGTTCCCGTTCCCGATCTATTCCAAGTGGGCTGACGCCTACAAAAAGGAGACCGGCAACGGTCTGAACTACCAGTCGATCGGCTCCGGCGGCGGCATCAAGCAGATCCAGGCCAAGACCGTGACCTTCGGCGCCACCGATGCGCCGCTCAAGGCCGAGCAGCTCGAGAAGGACGGCCTCGTCCAATGGCCGATGGTGATGGGCGCCATCGTCCCCGTCGTCAACCTCGAGGGTGTGAAGCCCGGCGAACTGGTGTTCGACGGCGAGACCCTGGCCGCCATCTATCTCGGCAAGATCACCAAGTGGGATGATGCCGCGATCAAGAAGCTCAATCCGAACGTGAAGCTGCCGCCGGAAGCCATCACCGTGGTCCGCCGCTCGGACGGCTCCGGCACCACCTTCAACTTCACCAACTACCTCTCCAAGGCCAGCGCGGACTGGAAGAGCAAGGTCGGCGAGGGCACCGCGGTCGAGTGGCCGGTCGGCGTCGGCGCCAAGGGCAACGAAGGCGTGTCGGGCAACATCGGCCAGACCAAGAACTCGATCGGCTATGTCGAGTACGCCTATGCGAAGCAGAACAAGCTGACCTACACCGGCCTCGTCAACAAGGCGGGCAAGACGGTGCAGCCGACCGTCGAAGCCTTCCAGGCGGCCGCCTCCAACGCCGATTGGGCCAAGGCTCCCGGCTACTACGTCATCCTGACCGAGCAGCCGGGCGAGAAGTCCTGGCCGATCACGGCGGCGACCTTCATCCTCATGCACAAGGATGCCACCGACAAGGCGGCTTCGCAGGAAGCCATCAAGTTCTTCCGCTGGGCGTTCAAGAAGGGCGACAAGCTGGCTGAAGAGCTCGACTACATCCCGATGCCGGACAGCGTCGTCCAGCTGATCGAGAAGACCTGGGCAGCCGATATCAAGAGCTAAGGCGCTCTTCTGTTCCGGAAGACGGTGCGGCGCGAAGACCGCACCGTCGCTCGGACCCCGCGAACGACCGTCCTCCGGACCAATCTCGCGATCCGCGAGCGTCCGGAGCACGAGACCACCGACTTAGAATTCGACTTAGAAAACGATATCATTCAGTAACAGGGGATCGGCGTGGCAGAAATGGCTGTCGAGAGCAACGTGATTGATGCTGCCGGACCTTATGACCGCGCCAAGGCGTTGAGCGCGTTCAAGCTGGGTGACGTCACCTTCTACTGGATCACGCGACTTTCCGCGATCTCGGTGCTGCTCATTCTCGGCGGCATCATCCTTTCGCTGATCGTGGGCGCCTTCCCGGCGATCAAGGAATACGGCCTGTCGTTCCTGTGGACGCAGCGCTGGGCCCCTTCGGCCGATCCGCCCGTGCTCGGCGCGCTCGGGCCGATGTACGGCACGCTCGTCACCTCCTTCATCGCGATGCTGATCGCCATTCCCGTCGGTCTCGGCATTGCGATCTTCCTCACCGAGCTTTGTCCGCAATGGCTGCGCCGCCCGATCGGCATGGCGATCGAGCTGCTCGCCGGCATTCCCTCGATCATCTACGGCATGTGGGGCTTCTTCGTGCTGGGCCCGTTCCTGGCCAACACGTTCCAGCCCACCATGATCAAGATCTTCGACGGCGTTCCTGTGCTGGGCGCGATCTTCGCCGGTCCCCCGTCCTATCTCAGCCTGTTCAATGCCGCGCTGATCCTCGCCATCATGGTGCTGCCCTTCATCACCTCGATCTCGGTCGACGTGTTCAAGACGGTGCCGCCCGTGCTGAAGGAAGCCGCCTACGGCGTCGGCTGCACCACGTGGGAAGTCGTGCGCAGCGTGGTGATCCCCTATACCCGCGTCGGCATCATCGGCGGCGTCATGCTGGCGCTGGGCCGCGCGCTCGGCGAGACGATGGCCGTGACCTTCATCATCGGCAATTCGTTCCGCATTTCTTCATCGATTTTCGCCCCGGGCACCACGATCTCGGCAGCGATCGCATCCGAGTTCGCCGAGAGCGACGGCTTGCACCAGTCCGGCCTGATCCTGCTCGGCCTGCTCCTGTTCGTGCTGACGTTCTTCGTGCTCGCGGCGGCGCGGCTGATGCTGATGCGCCTGGAAACCAAGGCCGGAAAGTGAAGCCATGAACCCGATCTATTCGCGCCGCCGCCGCTGGGACATCGTCATCCGCGGCCTCTGCATCGCAGCCGCCGCCTTCGGCGTCACCTGGCTCGCGCTGATCCTGATCACGCTGCTCTACAACGGTCTGGCCGGGCTCAACCTTCAGGTCTTCGCCGCAGACACGCCGCCGCCCGGATCGAGCGAGGGCGGCCTGCGCAACGCCATCGTCGGCTCGCTGATCATGACCGCGATCGGCGTCGGTATCGGCGCGCCGCTCGGCATGTTCGCCGGAACCTATCTTGCCGAATACGGCCGCAACGACAAGCTGACCTCGGTCATCCGTTTCATCAACGACATCCTGCTCTCGGCGCCCTCGATCATCATCGGCCTGTTCATCTACGGTGCGGTCGTGGTGCCGATGCGAGGCTTCTCGGCCATCGCTGGCGCGCTGGCGCTCGCCGTGATCGTGATCCCGGTCGTGGTGCGCACCACGGAGGACATGCTGCTGCTGGTGCCGAACCCGCTGCGTGAAGCCGCCAGCGCGCTCGGCCTGCCGCGTTCGCTGGTGATCAAGCGCATCGCCTACCGTGCGGCGCGCTCCGGCCTCATCACCGGCGTGCTGCTCGCCACCGCCCGCGTCGCCGGCGAGACCGCACCGCTGCTGTTCACCGCGCTGTCCAACCAGTTCTTCAGCCTGAGCCTGGACAAGACGATGGCCAACCTGCCGGTGACCATCAACAACTTCGTGCAGAGCCCCTACGCCTACTGGAAGCAACTCGCCTGGAGCGGGGCGCTGCTGATCACCCTGACTGTGCTTGCCCTGAACATTGGCGCCCGCATCCTTGGTGCCGAGAGGACCGCAAAATGAGTGAAATGTCTATTTCCGTAAGCGCGCCGACCGTTCATCCCGGCTCGCAGCCGCTGCCCGAGGCGCCTGCCAAGGTCACCGCGCGCAACCTCAATTTCTACTACGGTGAGCACCATGCGCTGAAGAACATCAATCTGGCGCTCGGCACCAATCGCGTCACGGCCTTCATCGGCCCGTCCGGCTGCGGCAAGTCGACCCTGCTGCGCATCTTCAACCGGATGTACGACCTCTATCCGGGCCAGCGCGCCACCGGCCAGCTGTTGCTCGACCACACCAACATCCTCGACCCCAAGCTCGACCTCAATCTGCTGCGCGCCCGGGTCGGCATGGTGTTCCAGAAGCCGACCCCGTTCCCGATGACGATCTACGAGAACATCGCCTTCGGCATCCGCCTCTACGAGAAGATCTCGAAGTCCGAGATGGACGGTCGCGTGGAGAAGGCGCTGCGCGGCGGTGCGCTGTGGAACGAGGTCAAGGACAAGCTCAACGCCTCCGGCCTGTCGCTCTCCGGCGGCCAGCAGCAGCGCCTCTGCATTGCCCGCACCGTCGCGGTGCGGCCCGAGGTGATCCTGTTCGACGAGCCGTGCTCGGCGCTCGACCCGATCTCGACCGCCAAGGTCGAGGAGCTGATCCAGGAATTGTCCGAGAACTACACGATCGCGATCGTCACCCATAACATGCAGCAGGCGGCGCGCGTCTCCGACAAGACCGCCTTCATGTATCTCGGCGAGTTGATCGAGTTCGACGACACCAGCAAGATATTCACGTCGCCGAGCGACCGGCGCACGCAGGATTACATCACCGGCCGGTTCGGCTGAGGAGACGGAACATGGGTTCTGAACATACCGCAAAGGCTTTCGATACCGACCTCCAGGAACTCACGCGCCTGGTCGCCGAGATGGGCGGCATCGCCGAGCGCATGATCGTCGATTCCGTCGACGCGCTGATCCGCCGCGACGTCACGCTCGGTCAGCGCGTCGTCGCCACCGACGCCGAACTCGACACGCTGCAGAAGCGCATCGAGGAGCGCGCCGTGCTCACCATCGCCCGCCGCCAGCCGATGGCCGTTGATCTGCGCGAGATCGTCGGGGCCATGCGCGTCGCGACCGATCTCGAGCGCATCGGCGATCTCGCCAAGAACATGGGCAAGCGCGTCGCAGCGCTGGAGACGGATTTTCATCCGCTGAAACTGTTCCGCGGCCTGGAACACATGACTGACCTCGTGCAGCAGCAGGTCAAGTCGGTGCTGGACGCCTATGCCGCGCACGATCTGCCGGCAGCGATGGCGGTGTGGAAGGGCGACGAGGAAGTCGACGCCATCTGCACCTCGCTGTTCCGCGAACTCCTCACCTACATGATGGAGGATCCGCGCAACATCTCGTTCTGCATCCATTTGATGTTCTGTGCCAAGAACATCGAGCGGATCGGCGACCACGCCACCAACATCGCCGAGACCGTGTTCTACATGATCGAGGGCCAGGCGATCACCGACAAGCGGCCGAAGGGCGACATGACGAACTTCGCCACGACGATCCCGAATACCTAAGGAGCGACGACAACATGGGCGCACGCATTATGGTGGTTGAGGACGAGGAAGCTCTCACCGAGCTTCTTCGCTACAACCTCGAAGGCGACGGCTATGACGTCGAGACGGTGATGCGCGGCGATGACGCCGACACCCGCCTCAAGGAGCACATTCCCGATCTGATCGTGCTCGACTGGATGCTGCCGGGCCTGTCGGGCATCGAGCTGTGCCGGCGGCTGCGCACCCGGCCCGAGACCAAGCAGCTGCCGATCATCATGCTCACCGCGCGCGGCGAGGAGAGCGAGCGGGTGCGGGGTCTTGCGACCGGCGCCGACGATTACATCGTCAAGCCGTTCTCGGTGCCGGAGCTGCTGGCCCGCGTGAAGGGTCTGCTCAGGCGCGCCAGCCCCGAGCGGCTCGCCACCGTGCTCGCCTATGGCGACATCGAGCTCGATCGCGACAAGCGCCGCGTGGCGCGTTCGGGCCGGCCGATCGATCTCGGCCCGACCGAATATCGTCTGCTGGAGTTCTTCCTGGAGCATCCCGGCCGTGTGTTCTCGCGCGAGCAGCTGCTCGACAGCGTCTGGGGCCGTGACATCTACATCGACGAGCGCACCGTCGACGTCCATATCGGCCGCCTGCGCAAGCTGCTCAATCTCGGCCGCGAGCAGGATCCGATCCGCACCGTCCGTGGCGCCGGCTATGCGCTGGACGATCGGTTTGCGAAGGCGGAGCAGGCGTAAGGTCGGGTGAGTTGTTTGCTGGCAGCTGTGGCCACAATCTCAGCTGTCGTCCCGGGGCGCGCGTAGCGCGAGCCCGGGATCCATAACCACAGGACCTGGTGTGGCGAAGACTCGGAGTGACCATCCCGCGCAACGATTGCGCCCTGTGGTTACGGATCCCCGCGTTCGCGGGGATGACACCGAGCAATTGGAGCCGTCATCGTGTGACGGCTGCGGTCTTGATCAGAGAATTCCGCGAGCTCAGCGCGTGCCCGGCTTCGCCGGTGCGCGGCGGCGATCCGCCGCCGGCTGATACGCCACGCGCGAATGCTGGGCGCAGTAGGGCAGGCCGGAGAGCGCCTTGCCGCCGCAGAAGAAGAAATCCGGGCTCGAGGGGTCGCCGACCGGCCAGTGGCAGGTCGCCTCGTTCAGCTCCAGCAGTGACAGCCGCTGGCTCATCGGCACCACATTGTCGTAGGTGACGGGTTCGGCCTCGACCTCGACCTCGAAGGCCTGCGCCAGCGCGGTGTTGCCGCGGGCGACGGGGCGGGTCACCCGCATCATGTGCTGCGCGGGCCGCGCCTTGCGCGGCCGGGGCGCTGCCGATGAAGGGCTCTTGGCGCGGCCGGACAAGCCGAGCCGGTGCACTTTGCCGATCACGGCATTGCGGGTCACATTGCCGAGCTCCGCCGCGATCTGGCTGGCCGAAAGTCCGGCCTCCCAGAGCTTTTTCAGCTGCTCGACGCGATCATCGGACCAGGTCAAAACCGTCATTGCACCCTTTCCCTCGCTGCGCGCCTGCCATCCTGGGGCCTTCGCAGCGATTGCCTAAGCCTTCAAAAACCCGTGCCGCCAGAATCCCTTAAGGCTCGCCGGGCGCGCTCAAGACGCCCGAACGTTTACGCCGGTACATGAGGACTTAAGGGATCAGAACTGCTGCACGAGATGTCGTATCTGACAGTCCAAACGCTACAATATGGCGTGACTCCCGCGCAAGAGTCCGCCGACTCGCGTCCACATGTTCCGTGGTGAAAAACCCGCAAAATCGGCACCGCAAGACTACGGATTCAGCGTTTCGCGGGGCTTTCCGGGCGGCATTGACACCCGTCTTGCCAAGCATAAGATAGTCCTACGTGCCGCCCTTAAAAGGCGGCACGTTTCGTTTTCCGGGCCGGTCAATGGTGCGTTGCGTAATGCACGCGTCACACCGTCCGCAACATTCAAGTGACGTCATGACCAACAGCGCCGCGCCGCATTTGCTCCCCGTTTTCGCCAGGGCCGACCTCGGTTTCGAGCGCGGAGAAGGCTGCTGGCTGATCGCGACCAATGGCGATCGCTATCTCGATTTCACCTCCGGCGTGGCGGTGAATGCGCTCGGCCATGCGCATCCCACGCTGGTCAAGGCGTTGCAGGAGCAGGCGACGAAGCTCTGGCACATGTCGAACCTGTTCCAGAGCCCGGACGGCGAGAAGCTCGCGGCGCGTCTGTGCAATGAAAGTTTTGCGGACTTCGTGTTCTTCTGCAATTCCGGCGCCGAGGCGCTTGAAGGTGTGATCAAGCTGGTGCGCCACCATCACTTCTCCAAGGGGCATCCTGAGCGCTATCGCATGATCACATTCGAGGGCGCCTTCCATGGCCGCACGCTGGCGACGCTGGCCGCCACCGGTTCTGCAAAATATCTCGAGGGCTTCGGCCCGCCGATGGACGGCTTCGACCAGGTGCCGCATGGCGATCTGGAAGCCGTGAAGAAAGCGATCGGCCTGAACACCGCCGGTATTCTCATCGAGCCGATCCAGGGCGAGGGCGGCGTTCGTTCTGCGCCTCCCGCGTTCCTGAAGGCACTGCGCGAGCTCTGCAACGAGCGCGGCCTCTTGCTCGCCTTCGACGAGGTGCAGACCGGCATGGGCCGCACCGGCGAACTCTTTGCCTACAAGCGCACCGGCGTCGTGCCCGACGTGATGTCGCTTGCGAAGGCGCTCGGTGGCGGTTTCCCGATCGGCGCGGTGCTCGCCACCGCCGACGCTGCACGCGGCATGGGGCCGGGCTCGCACGGTTCGACCTTCGGCGGCAATCCGCTCGCGATCTCGGCTGCGAACGCCGTGCTCGACGTCATGCTCAAGCCCGGCTTCTTCGATCACGTGCAGAAAATGTCGCTGCTGCTGAAGCAGAAGCTCGCCTCCGTGATCGATCGCCATCACGATGTCGTCAGCGAGGTGCGCGGCGAGGGGCTCCTGATCGGCATCAAGGCCGTGGTGCCCTCGGGCGATCTCGTCGCGGCGCTGCGCGCCGAAAAATTGCTCACCGTCGGAGCCGGCGACAACGTCGTGCGCTTCCTGCCGCCCTTGATCGTTACCGAGGCGGAGATCGAAGACAGCGTCGGGCGGCTCGAACGCGCCTGCACTGCGATCTCGTCCAGCCAGACCAAGCGGGCGGCAAGCTGATGAGCAAGACGCCCAATAAAGCTCCAAAGCACTTTTTGGACATCAACGAGCTGCCGCTGTCGGAGCTCAAGAGCATGCTCGCCGCCTCGTCCGCCATGAAGGCGAAGCAGAAGGCGCACCAGCCGGTCAGGCCGCTCGAAGGCAAGACGCTGGCGATGATCTTCGAGCGGCCCTCGACGCGCACGCGGGTGTCGTTCGATGTTGCCATGCGCCAGCTCGGCGGCGAGCCCATCATGCTCACCGGCGCCGAGATGCAGCTCGGTCGCGGCGAGACCATCGCCGACACCGCGCGGGTGCTGTCGCGCTATGTCGATGCGATCATGATCCGCATCCTCAATCACGAGGCGCTCCTGGAGCTTGCGGCCTATGCGACCGTGCCCGTGATCAACGGCCTGACGCGGCGGTCGCATCCCTGCCAGGTGATGGCCGACCTCATGACCTATGAGGAGCATCGCGGCCCGATCGAGGGCAAGACGGTGGCCTGGACCGGCGACGACAACAACGTGCTGGCGTCCTGGGCGCATGCCGCCGAGCGCTTCAAATTCCAGCTCAACGTCGCAACACCTCCGGAGCTCGCGCCGAAGAAGGCAATGCGCGACTGGATCAAGACGTCAGGCGCGCCGATCGTGCTCGGCACCGATCCGGAAGCCGCCGTGCGCGGCGCCGATTGCGTCGTCACCGACACCTGGGTGTCGATGGGCGACAAGGAGGGCGAGCATCGCCACAACGTGCTCAAGCCCTACCAGGTCAATGCCAAGCTGATGTCGCTGGCCAAGCCCGATGCGCTGTTCATGCACTGCCTGCCGGCCCATCGCGGCGAGGAGGTCACGGATGACGTGATCGATGGTCCGCAATCGGTCGTTTTCGACGAGGCCGAGAACCGCCTGCACGCGCAAAAGGGCATTCTGGCCTGGTGCTTCGACGCGGTGAAATAGCGGGGGCGTGTGGTGGCGTTGCTGTCGCCCCGCGCGCCGCTGATCGTCCCGGATCAGCGCTCGCTTGTCCGGAACGATCGCGGAATATGTGGTGGTCGCCGCCCCCTTCCATTCTCAGCCCTCCGACCCCAGATAACGCGCCATGGTTTCCCAATCCCCTGACATGAAAACCGGGCCTGAAGGCCCGGTTCGCGCACCATCGGCGGTTCCGATCGACGACGCCGTGCTGCCTTACGAGGTCGACGCGCTCGATGTGCGCGGGCGGCTGGTGCGGCTCGGCCCGGCGCTCGACGATATCCTGACCAAGCACGATTATCCCGCACCCGTCGGCAAGCTGCTCGGTGAAGCCATCGTGCTGACGACGTTGCTCGGCACCGCGCTGAAGTTCGAAGGTCGCTTCATTCTTCAGGCCCAGACCGACGGTCCGGTGTCGTTCCTGGTCGTCGACTACATGGCGCCGGATCGCCTGCGCGCCTATGCACGCTTTGACGCCGAGCGCCTCGGCGAGGCCAAGGACGCCGGCATGCAGTCTGGCACGCTGCTCGGCCGCGGCCATCTCGCCATGACCATCGACCAGGGCCCCGACATGAGCCGCTACCAGGGTCTGGTTGCACTCGACGGCGGCAGCCTGGAAGACGCCGCGCACGAATATTTTCTCCGCTCCGAGCAGATCCCGACGCGCGTGCGCCTTGCGGTCGGCGAGGAGTGGCGCTCGAGCGACGGCGGCAAGCATCGCTGGCGGGCCGGCGGCATGCTGATGCAGTTTCTGCCGAAGGCGCCGGAGCGCGCCCGGCAGGCCGATCTGCATCCCGGCGATGCGCCTGAAGGTGTCGAAGTGCACAGTGTCGCCGAAGACGACGCCTGGGTCGAGGCGCGTTCGCTGATCGAGACCGTCGAAGACGTCGAGCTGATCGATCCCGAACTCTCGGGCGAGCGGTTGCTCTACCGTCTCTTCCACGAGCGCGGCGTGCGCGTGTTCAAGCCGCAGGTCCTCAAGGCGCAGTGCTCCTGCTCGCGCAATGCGGTCGCCTCGATGCTCAAGAGCTTTTCGCCGGACGATCGTGCCGCAATGGTCAAGGACGACAAGGTCGTCGTCACCTGCGAGTTCTGCTCGTCGGTGTACCAGTTCTCGCCCCACGAGGCGGGCGTGGAAGACGCCTAACGCGGCATCCTCGCAAGGACGATGTGGAGGCAGCTCGCCAAACGTTCGGACATCGCAGGGTAGGCACAGTGGAGCGTGCCCGCCACGTCCCGTGCGACGATCGGAATGGTGGGCATGGCGCTCTGCGCCTCTGCCCGCCCTGCGACACCGCGCTAGTTCAACACCCGCTTGTTGTCGGGACTGTCGAGCGAGAACGTCGGCACGTCGATCTCGAAGCGCTCGCCGGTTTCGCTGACCATCTGGTAGCGGCCGGTCATGAAGCCCGAGGCGGTCGAGAGCGGCACGCCGGAGGTGTATTCGAAGCGCTCGCCGGGGGCCAGGATCGGCTGCTCGCCGACCACCCCCTCGCCCTTCACCTCCTGCTGGCGGCCGGAGGCGTCGGTAATGATCCAGTGCCGCGTCTTGAGCTGCACGGTCTCCTCGCCCGAATTGGTGATGACGATGGTGTAGGACCAGAAATAGCGCGAGCGGTCGGCCGACGACTGCTCCGGAACAAAGTTCGGCTCGACGGTTACTTCGATCTGGCGGGTCACGGCGCGGTACATGGTTGCTATAATAGCCAAATCCGTCCCGGGAACCAAACGCCACAGACGGCTTTGGCGACATCGTCCCGCCAGAATTCGAAGGGAAGGACACCCCAAAGGGAGATTACCCTAAATGATCCGGGCCGCTTTGCGAGACGACGGCGGGACCCCTACATTCCTTCAACGTCGCGTTTTGCGGAAGGGTTCTTAGGCCCCCGATGACCATTGCCGACCAAGTGACGGGATCGACGATCGCGGGGACCGCGGAGGCCAGACCCGCAGGGACCAAGCCGCGCGCCGCCGCGCCGGCTATCACGCTGCCCGCCATCGGCGAGCGCGAGCTCCGGCTCGATCTGTTCCGCGGGCTCGCGCTGTGGCTGATCTTCATCGACCACCTGCCGCCGAGTCTGTTGACCTGGTTCACGATCCGCAATTACGGCTTCAGCGACGCTACGGAGATCTTCATCTTCATCTCCGGCTACACCGCCGCCTTCGTCTACGGCCGGGCGATGCTGGAGAGCGGCGTCCTCATCGCCACCGCGCGCATCCTGCGCCGGGTCTGGCAGATCTACGTCGCCCACGTCTTCCTGTTCACGATCTTCCTTGCGGAGATCTCCTATGTAGCGACCAGATTCGAGAACCCGCTCTACACCGAAGAGATGGGCATCATGGACTTCCTCAAGCAGCCGGACGTCACCATCGTGCAGGCGCTGCTCCTGCGCTTTCGTCCCGTCAACATGGACGTGCTGCCGCTCTACATCGTGCTGATGCTGGCGCTGCCCCTGATCCTGTGGTCGATGAAATGGCGGCCCGACGTCACCCTCGGTCTTTCGGTCCTGCTCTACGCGGTCACCTGGGAGTACGATCTTTATCTGTCGGCCTATCCGAACGGCTTCTGGGCCTTCAATCCCTTTGCCTGGCAATTGCTGTTCGTGTTCGGTGCCTGGTGCGCGCTCGGAGGTGCGCGCCGCATGTCGCGTATTCTGTCGTCACGCGTCACGATGTGGCTGGCGATCGCCTATCTCGTCGCGTCGTTCTACGTGACGCTGACCTGGTATGTGCCGCAGCTCTCCCAGTTCATGCCGAAGCTGATCGAGCAATGGATGTATCCGATCAACAAGACCGATCTTGACGTGCTGCGCTTCACGCATTTCCTGGCGCTGGCCGCGCTCACGGTGCGCTTCCTGCCGCGGGACTGGCCGGGCCTGAAGTCGCCCTGGCTGCGGCCGCTGATCCTGTGCGGCCAGCATTCCCTCGAGATCTTCTGTCTCGGCGTCTTCCTTGCTTTCGCCGGCCACTTCATCCTGGCCGAAGTCTCCGGCGGCGCAGCCATGCACGCCTTGATTAGTCTCTCCGGAGTCCTGATCATGTGGGGGGTAGCCTGGGTCATTTCGTGGTACAAGCGCGTGGCTGACAAGAGCGGTGCGAAGACCAAAAACGCCGTCGGCAATGCCGATCTGGCGGGAGGGGGCTGATGAAGGCGAAGGTTCTCCTGAGCCTGATCCTGCTATGCGGTGGCCTCGCCGCGCCTGTGGCGCGTGCGGGCGATGCTGCGCCCACGGCTCCCCCCGCGGCGCCCCCTTCCTGCGAATTGCCGGCCTACCTGCTGGCCAGCGAAAGCCCGCTGCCCAAGGTCGCCGCCGCCGTCAAGGCCGGCAAGCCGCTCGATATCCTGGTCATCGGCAGCCGCTCGACGACCATTCCATCTTCGGAGAACAGCTCGTACCCGGCGCGCATGGAGGCGATCCTCAAGGAGAAGCTGCCGCCGTCGGAGGCGGTGCATGTCTCCGTAGAAATACAGAGCAAGAAAACGGCGGAGGAGACCGCCTCCACTTTCGTTAAGCTGATGGAAGCAAAAACGCCTACGTTGGTCATCTGGCAGACAGGGACGGTGGACGCTATCCGCGCCAGCGATCCCGACGAGTTTCGCAGCGCCGTCACCGAAGGGGTTGCTGCGTTGCAAAATGCGGGGGCTGACGTCGTCTTGATGAATCTGCAGTATAGTCCACGCACTGAAACCATGATCTCGGCGCAGCCTTTTCTCGATAATATGCGGGTGGTGGCGCAGGAGCACAGTATTCCGCTGTTCGATCGTTTCGCGATCATGCGGCAGTGGAATGATCAGGGTCAGTTCGACCTGTTCAGCCCGTCCCGCGGGCCCGAGCTGGCGAAGCAGGTCCATGATTGCCTTGGCCGGGCGTTGGCACAGTTCGTGTTCGACGCAGCCCGTCTCGAGCCGGCCCAGCAGCAGAATTGAGGTCTAGCGTTAATGAGTTCTCTCCGCCCTTTTTGCCTGACGACATGGCTGGCCGCGCCTGCAGCCGCGGCGCTGTTGTTGCTGATTCCGGCCTCGAAATCGCATGCCCAGACGCCAGCCGCCCAGGCGACCCCCGCCCCCGCGCAATCGGCTGATCCCGCTTCCACTTCGCCGTCCCAGACCACCGTCGCTGCGACGTCGCCCGAGCAGCGCGGCATCACGGCGCGCGCCATCGACAAGGTGAAGCAGGCCGCCAAATCCGCCAGCGACATCTTCAACCGTGTGCCCTGCCAGCCGCCGAAGGACGGTTCGAAGGCGATGGGCTCGCTGCCGCACGTTGCTGGCAAGCTCGTCGCCGGCCTGCCCGTCGTCATCGTCGCGTTCGGCTCGTCGTCGACTCAAGGGTTCGGCGCGAGCTCGCCGGAGTTCAATTACCCCAATCGTCTCGCTGCGCAGCTGCGCCGGCACTATCCGACCGCCGACATCAGCGTCATCAATGCCGGCGTCGGCGGCGAGGACGCCCCCGAGATGATGAAGCGCCTCCAGACGCAGGTGATCGACAGGCATCCGGATCTTGTGATCTGGCAGGTCGGCACCAACGCCGTGCTGCGCAATCTCGATCCCGGCGAAACCGCCAAGATGGTGGAGGACGGCATCAGCCGCATCCAGGCCGCGGGCGGCGCCGACATCGTGCTGGTCGATCCGCAATATTCGCCGGCCGTCAACCAGCGCGCCGAGAGCGCTGGCAAGATGGTGAAGCTGCTCAGCAAGGTCGCCGAGCTCCGTCACGTCGGAATCTTCCCGCGCTTCGAGGTGATGCGCGACTGGCATGAGAAGCAGGCCATTCCGGTCGAGGGCTTCGTGATCGCCGATGGCCTGCACATGAACGATTGGGGCTATGCCTGCTTCGCTCAGCTGTTGGGTGATGACATCATCCGTTCCGTCGGCCAGATCAAGCTCGGGGTGAACGTGCCCGCGGACGTGCGGACGTACCGGCCGATGTGAGAGGGCGAATAGGGAATGGCGAGTAGCGAATAGATCGACCTATTCGCCAATCACTATTCGCCATTCACGCCTTCTCCAGCGCCGCCGTCAGATCCTCGATCAGATCGTCGGCATGTTCGAGCCCCGCGGAGAAGCGAATGAATCCCTCGCTGATCCCGAGCGCGGCACGGTCCTCCGGCTTCAGGCGCTGATGCGTCGTCGTCGCCGGATGCGTGACGAGGCTCTTGGCGTCGCCGAGATTGTTCGAGATCTTCGCAAGCTTCAATTCGTTGAGCATGCGGAACGCGGCCTGCTTGCCGCCCTTGACCTCGAAGCCGACCAGGGTCGAGCCTCCGCGCATCTGCTTCTTCACCAAAGCTGCCTGCGGATGATCGGCGCGGCCGGGATAGGCCAGCCGCGAGATCTTCGGATGGCTCGCCAGCACCTCGGCGATGCGCGCTGCGGTCTCGGTCTGCGCGCGCACGCGCACGCCCAGCGTCTCCAGGCCCTTGAGCAGGACCCAGGCATTGAACGGCGAGATCGAGGGACCGGTCTGGCGCATGAAATTGTGGATGTGCTCGGCGATGAAGGCTTCCGACGACAGGATGATGCCGCCCAGGCACCGGCCCTGGCCGTCGATATGCTTGGTGGCGGAATAGACGACGACGTCGGCCCCTAGCGCGAGCGGGCTCTGCCAGATCGGCGTGGCGAACACGTTGTCGACCACGAGCCGCGCGCCGCCCTTGTGCGCGATCTCGGCGATCCCGGGGATGTCGAGCACGTCGAGGGTCGGGTTGGTCGGGCTCTCCAGGAAGAACGTTTTCGTGTTGGGCTTCAGCGCGCGCTGCCATTGGTCGAGATCGAGCCCGTCGACCAGCGTGGTCTCGATGCCGTAGCGCGGCAACAAGTCCTGGATGACGTAGAGGCAGGAGCCGAACA
Organism: Bradyrhizobium sp. I71; assembly: GCF_022354745.1. NCBI lineage: Bacteria > Pseudomonadati > Pseudomonadota > Alphaproteobacteria > Hyphomicrobiales > Nitrobacteraceae > Bradyrhizobium > Bradyrhizobium sp. I71. The sequence goes on along the minus strand of NZ_CP059398.1, from coordinate 2,974,175 downwards.
GGGCGCGCGAAGCCACGACGTGATCGCCGGCCTTGAGCGGTGCGAGGATCGCGGTCGTCACCGCGGCCATGCCGGTCGCCGCCGAGCGGGCGGCTTCGGCGCCTTCGAGCTCGATCATGCGGCGCTCGAACATCGCGATGGTGGGGTTGGAGTAGCGCGAATAGATGAAGCCGGGGTCCTCGCCCTTGAACCGCGCCTCGCACTCCTCGGCGCTGTTGTAGACGTAGCCTTGGGTGAGGAACAGCGCCTCCGACGTCTCGCCAAATTGCGAGCGCAGGGTCCCGGAATGGACCAGGCGGGTTTCGGGACGGTAGTTGGCAGGCGACTTCGACATAGGACCCTCCGACATGACCATTCGATGCGCAAACGGTCACAAAAAAACCGGCCTGGATATCTCCACGGGCCGGGATCACAGAGGTCCCCGGCCTGTTTAGCGACTTATTTAACGTGGCTGCAAGCCGGCCGGCTCAAATCACCACGGGATAAGTGATGCTCATATTCCGCAATGCCCTTTCCGTCAAGGCGTCCATCGGCTAGCCGTAACAGGCTGTTTTTCCCGTATGTCGGGATGCAAGAGAGCCCTGATGAGGACCCCCGGTTGACGTTCACGGTCGCCGCCGACGCCAATGGTATCCTGCCCGACCGCATGATCGCGGCGATGGCGGAAGCGGGGCTCATCCTGCCCGAATACGACTTCGTCGAGAGCCAGATCCAGCCGGCGAGCCTCGATCTGCGCCTCGGCGATATCGCCTATCGCGTCCGCGCCAGCTTCCTGCCCGGTCCCGGCGCCACGGTCGCCGAACGCATCGATGAATTGAAGCTGCACGAGTTCAGCCTCGCCGACGGCGCGGTGCTGGAGACCAACTGCGTGTACATCGTGCCGCTGCTGGAAAGTCTGGCGCTGCCGCCGGAAATCGTCGCGGCAGCCAACCCCAAGAGCTCGACCGGCCGGCTCGACGTCTTCACCCGCGTGATCGCCGACGGCACCCGCCGCTTCGACATGATCGGCGCCGGCTATCATGGCCCGCTTTACGCCGAGATCAGCCCGAAGACCTTTCCGGTGCTGGTGCGCGAGGGCTCGCGCCTGTCGCAGGTGCGTTTCCGCACCGGTGATGCCATCCTCAATGCCGACGAGCTCGAGGCGCTGCATGCCGCCGAGCGCCTCGTCGACATCGACGATGCCGACCTCTCCGGCGGTGTCGCCGTCTCCGTCGACCTCTCCGGCGAGAAGGCGAGCGGCTTCGTCGGCTATCGCGCCAAGCGCCACACCGGTGTCGTCGACGTCGATCGCCGCTCCGGCTACGCGGTCGAAGACTTCTGGGAGCCGATCTCGGCCCGCCCCGACGGCAGCCTCATCCTCGATCCCGGCGAGTTCTACATCCTCGCCTCCAAGGAAGCGGTGCAGGTGCCGCCCGACTACGCCGCGGAGATGGTGCCGTTCGATCCTTTGGTGGGCGAGTTCCGCGTGCACTATGCCGGATTCTTCGATCCCGGCTTCGGCTATGCCGGCGCCGGCGGGCAGGGCTCGCGGGCCGTGCTTGAGGTGCGCTCGCGCGAAGTGCCGTTCATCCTCGAGCACGGCCAGATCGTCGGCCGCCTCGTCTATGAAAAGATGCTCGCCCGCCCCGACGCGATGTACGGCCAGCGCATCGGTTCCAACTACCAGGCGCAGGGCCTGAAGCTGAGCAAGCATTTTCGGGTGTAAGTGTCAGCAAGCGCTGCGCGTGCACCATGGCTCAAAGCGGCGGCTTCGGCCGTGGCGGCTTCGGACCAAAGGCGCGTGCCGTATCGCGCTGCGGACGGTTCACCCTGGTTAGTGCGAGCTGTCGCGCATACTCCTTGTCGCCGGCGTCCTTGTACTGCGGACTGGTCAGTGCCGCCATCAACGCCACCACGTCGTCGATCTCGGTCTCCGTCAGCGCCAGCGGCTGGATGTCCTCATCGAGCCACGCGTCAGCGACGCCGTCGCCCTTGTTGTAGTGATCCATGACGTCCCACAGCGTTTCCATCGATCCGTCGTGAAAGTAGGGCGCGGTCACCAGGATATTTCGCAGGCCGGGCGTCTTGAAGGACGCAATGTCGCCCGGCCGCTTGGTGATCAGGAAACGTCCCAGAACCGACATTTCGTTCGCGATCGCCGCGTTGTCGACATCCAGCGCACGTCCCTGCGCCAGCTCGCGCTCGGCCTGCTCCGCCAGCGCACCGACGCGATGCCGAAGGATGCCGATGCCGATGTTGTGAAAATCGTGATCGGTGAAGACAGTCGGATCGCGCTCTCTATCCGTCAGCGCATGGCAAAGATTGCAACGCGCCTTGTTGTTGAACAATTCCCAACCACGTTTGGCCGAATCGCTGATCGCATTCGCATCTCCAGCGATGAAATGATCGAAGGGCGAATCGAAGGACGCGAGCGTCCGTTCATAGGTTGCAATGGCGCGCAACATGTCCTGTTCGTTGACGCCGCGGCCGAAGGCCTGCATGAACTGGGCCTGATAGTCCTTGTCGCCGGCGATCCTGGATACGGCATCGCCGATGCTGGCCGAGCCCATCTCGAGAGCGTTGGTGATCGGCAGCGCCGCCTGCTGCTCAAGCGTGTCGACGCGACCGTCCCAGAACTGCGACTTGTTGTAGAGCGCATTCAGCACGGTCGGGGCGTTGCGTTGGCCGGCGCGCCCATGGATGCCGATCGACACTGGCCTGCCGTCGGTGAAGGCGCGTGCCGGATCGTGGCACGTGGCACAGGCGATGGTGCCGTCGCCCGAGAGCTGGGCGTCGAAGAACAGCTTCTGTCCCAACGCAACCGTCGCAGGTGCAAGCGGGGTTGCCGGCGGGATCACTGACGCTGTCAGCGCCGCGGGAAAACCGACCTGATCCCGCGAGCGCGGCTCGGCGAGTGGCCCTTGCCGAGGCAGCGGCGGGGGTTGCCCCGGCGCCAGCGCTGGCGGTGGACCGACGGCGCTGTCTTCGTCCGCCGCCGATGCGGGAAGCAACGGCAAGATCTGCGACAGGAGCAGGAGAACGGCCAGCGATATTGCGCGCATCCGATAGCCCTTGTTCTCGGGACAAGTAAGAAAGCTAACACGAAAGGTCTTGAACGTCATGCTGAGCGAATCGATGAAAGCGTATCGAGATTGCTCCAAGCCGTAGACGAGCGAAGCGCTATTCGGGATGATCAGAGGAAGGATCCGGATATAGCGTCGCTCATCCGGTTACTTTTCTGGATCGCCGATCTGGTCGGGCATGACGGCCGCGCGCGTGGCTCGGTTGCGTCGCCTCTCGCGCAATGACACAGTCCGTTACAACAAATCCATCGGGAGCAAGCATGAGGAGCGAAACAGAAGCCGCGCAGAAAGCGCAATGGAGGCGCTGGCGGGCGGTCGCCGACCTCTATCATGCTTATTTCACCGGCCTCATCCTCACCGTGGTGACTCGGCGCGGGACAGCGGATGCCGCGGAATTCGTCTTCCGTGTGTTCCGCCGCCAGCAGCAGGAGCGTTTCCTGCCCGGGCTCGAGAAGCTCGGGCTTAAAGGTCTGCCGCCCGCGGTCGCGGCGGCGCAATATCACTATCTCTCCAACTGGATCGGCGGCGTGCATGTCGAATACATGTATGAGAGCGACAGCAAAGCCTGGATTCGCTATCCGCCGCCGCGCTGGATCTGGAGGGGCACCGCGATCTGCGGCGTGCCGGGCGAGGTCTCCAGCGCGATGCTGCGTGGCTGGCACGCCAACAACGGCGTTGCGCTTGGTGATCTCAGGCTTGGCTTCGTCTGCACCAAGCAGAGCGTCGATGGCCAGGATGGGCTCGAAGGCTATTATCATCAGTACGACCATCCGCTCGAGCCGGACCAGCGCCTGGTGTTCGCGCGTCATCTGGAAGCTCCATTGTTCGATGCGAAGACCGCGCCGGCGCTGCCGGTCGCGAGCTGGCCGAAGCCGCGTCTGGAAAAAGCCTATCGCAACTACGCCATGGAATATGTCCGCACCGCCGCGCCCGTGATGGTGCAGCTGTTCGGTCCGGAGGATGCCGGCTATCTCCTGCATCTCACCGGCAAGCTGATCGGCATGCAATATTTCGACGAGGTTGCCCCGGCGCTGGCGATGACCCGCGGCGGCGCGAGAGAGTTCGCATCGTTCCTGAGCGCGTTGTTTGCCGCGCAGGATGATGCGGCCGAGACCACGCAATCAGAAGGCACGTTCGAAATACACCAGCAGAGCTGGAAGCTGATGGACGACGTCGCCGACCACCACCCCGCTTGTGCGCAGGTGCTGGCGGGATTGTTCGAGGGGCTCGCCGCGGGGTGCGGACGGCACATCGGCGTGCAGATGCGCTCTGCGGTCGCTGGCCGTCCGCCACTGGTCTGGACGATCGGGTAGGATCGCCGATTGGGAGCGCTGCCGCAGGGCACGCCTGCACCCGACGCAGGAAGAATCGGCGCGCACCGTGCTAACAAGTCCCCGCCGCGCCCTGCGCGCGAATGGATTGATTGGCACACCCGTTCATTGCCGCGCCGCAAATGGCGCTTCTGCCCGGGAGAGGACATGACGGACATCGCCGAGATCCCGGTCGATGAGCAAGAGCGCCCGTTGCCGCCGCCCCCGCGCTCCGTCAAGAGCGCGCTGACCGACGGGCCGATCCTGCGCACGCTGCTCTCCCTCGCCTGGCCGAACGTGATCGGCTTGTCGGCCGGCATCTGCGTGGTGATCGCGGAGACCTCTTATGTCGGCCGGCTCGGTGTCGAGGCGCTGGCGGCGATGGCGCTGGTGTTTCCGACCGTGATCCTGACCATGACGATGTCGGGCGGCGCCATGGGCGGTGCGGTGGCCTCGGCCATCGCGCGTGCGCTCGGCGCAGGTGATCGCGAGCGTGCCGGAACGCTCGCCGTGCATGCGATGCTGATCGGCATCAGCTTCGGTCTCGTCTTCATGCTGGGCATGCTGATCTTCGGACCCAGGGTGCTCGAAATGCTTGGCGGCCGCGGCGCCGTGCTGACGCATGCGATCGCCTACACGCAAGTGTTTTTCGGCGGCGCCGTGCTGCCCTGGTTGCTCAACACCATGGCGGGTGTCCTGCGCGGCACCGGCAACATGAAGCTGCCGTCATTTCTCATCCTCAACTCCGCGGCCTGGCAGATCGTGCTCGGCGGCACGCTGGGTCTCGGTCTCGGACCGGTGCCGCAGTTCGGAATGCGCGGCGTCGCGGCCGGCGCGCTGATCGCCTATTCCATGAACATCTGCATCATGGGCTGGTACCTGTTCTCCGGCCGCGCGCGGATCGTACTGAGACTGCGCGGTTTGCGCATCCGATGGGCGATGTTCTTCGACATCCTCAAGGTCGGCGCCATCGCCTGCTTCTCGCCGCTGCAATCGGTGCTGACGATCTCGATCTTCACCCACATGCTGGCGAAGTTCGGCACCGCGATCCTCGCCGGTTACGGCATCGGCGCGCGGCTCGAGTTTCTGCTGACCTCGATCGCGTTCTCGTTCGGCATCGCCTGTGTGCCGATGGTCGGTATGGCGATCGGCGCAGGCCGCATCGCACGCGCCCGGCGCATCACCTGGATCGCCAGTGCGGCCGCTTTCGTGGCGGTCGGCGCGCCTGCGTGCCTCGTTGCGATGTTCCCGGATCTCTGGGTCAACATGTTCACCGACAGCGTGGCCGTACGCGCGGCGAGCCATCAATATCTCTCGACCGTCGGGCCGTTCTACGCCTTCTTCGGCCTTGCAACGACGATGTATTTCTCCTCGCAAGGCGCCGCCAAGGTGATCGGCCCGGTGCTCGCGCAGACGGCGCGGCTGATCTATATCGCGGCCGTCGGCTGGTGGCTGTCGACGCACGGCGCCAGCGCGCAGAGCTTCTTCTGGCTGGCCGCAAGCTCGATGGTCGTGCTGGGTGTGCTGTCGTGCTCCAGCGTGGTGCTGACACGCTGGGGGCCGCGCAAGGCGAAAGCTGCGATCAGGCCGGCGCTTTCGGCTGCCGACTAAAGCGCGATGCGAAAATCACGCAGCCGCGGGTGGGAATGCCCTGTGGATCGCGCCGACGGCCTCCTTCGTTTGCCCTTGAATGTAGGCCGCGAGTCCGTTCGGCAGCAAGTCGATGATCCAGACCAGCCGGCAGCGCACCTCGCTCTCGGCGATCACCTGCACGGAGGCGCTGTAATGCTTCAGCCGCTCGTTGCTGATGGCATAGACGAGGCGCTGTCGCGCATCGTCGCAATCGACCAGCACCTCGCGTGCGACCGAACCATTGGCAAAGGTGACGATGCGCGCATCGTCGTCGAGCGTGCAGGCGGTGACGAAGCCCGGCACCAGCCGCTGGTGCAGCGCGCCGAAATCGCGCACCGCGTCCCAGACGTCGTGTGCGGAGGCGGGGAGGGGAATGTCGTTGCGGATGGACGCCATGAACGTATCCTTGATTGTGATAAGTGGTGCCGCGGGCATCGTCATTGGGAGGGTGGCGAAGCAATCCAGAAATGTTTCCGCGGGGACAGCCTGGATTGCTTCGTCGCGAGAGCTCCTCGCAATGACGAAGGAGAGAGCTCACACGCAAACCGCCTCGACATTGTTGCCATCGGGGTCGATCAAGAATGCCGCATAGTAGGTCAGGCTGTAGTCCTTGCGCGGTCCGGCGCCGCCATTGTCGCGGCCGCCGCTCTTCAGCCCTTCGGCATGGAACGCCTTGACGGCGTCATGATCTTTGGCGCGGAAGGCGATATGGGCGCCGTCGGCATTGCGGCCCTTGTTCAGGTGCAGCCACAGCGCCGGCTGGCCCTTCGGCCCGAAGCCGGCATAACCGTCGCCGCTCGAGCACAGGACATAGCCGAGCGGCGCCAGCACTGCGGTGTAGAAGCGTGTCGAAGCGTCGAGGTCGGCAACACGCAATCCGATGTGGTCGTACATGGTCGTCTCCATTGCAGAAGCGTGCCGAGGGTGGCGCGCGTCGGAGACGACCCTAGTCAGTTGAGGGCAGGCTGCTCTTGGAGAATCTTGCGCTGTCCCTTCGAGGCCTGGCGGAATTTGGTCGGGGATACGCCGGCTGCGCGGTGGAAGGTGCGGACGAAATTGGAGAGATCGCCGAAACCGACGTCATAGGCGATGTCGGTGACCGCGATGTCGTCGTCGGCGAGCAGCCGCGCCGCGTGCCGCAGCCGCGAGCGCACCAGATATTGATGCGGGGTGACGCCGAGCACGCTCGAGAACAGCCGCAGGAAATGGAATGGGCTGAGGCCCGCCTGCCGCGCGGCCTGTTCGAGGTCGAGCTCGGCATGCGAGTTGTCGTCGATCCACAGCGCGGCCTCGACGGCGCGGCGGCGGTCGCGCGCGGTGGGGGAGGCTGGCTTGCGCGCCTTGCCCGAGGCGACGTCAATGAAACGGCCGGCGAGGATCTGGCCGATCTCGTCGAGACCGAGGTCGCTGTTGCCATCTGCTGCCGTCTGGGCGAGCTCGCCCAGCACCATCAGCTCGGGCAGCGGCGGCGTCGCGCCGACCTGCCAGACCTCACGCCGCCCGCCGAGAGTCTCGACCAGGTCCTCGCTGAGAAAGAACGACAGGCAGACGTCGCCGGACACGTGCTCATGCGTGCAGGTGTATTCCTCGCCGGGGGCGCCGACCAGCATCGAGCCTGCCACCAGCTCGAAGAAACCGGCGCGGCAATGGCAGCCGAAGCTCCCTGCGCGGACATAGGCGATGGAATGGCCGGTGCGGCATTCGGCAAACGGCGTATCGTCCGGTCCCGCATCGCAGCGAAATTCGGAGACCGTCATCGATGGCGTCGTCAGCAGCGTGGTCGCATCCATCCGGCCTATCTAGGTAGGCGCGCGGGGCGGAGCAACGGGCAGCAGCACCTCGAACAGCGTCTTGCTGGCGACGGGATGGGCGCCTTCGAGCGCCAGCAGCCGCCGCTTGGAGATCATGCCGGCATAGGGCGATAGCCGGTCGGTGTAATTGCCGGCCTCCAGCACCCGGTGGCAGGGCACGATCAGCATGTAGGGATTCTTGGCGATCGCCTGCGCCACCGAGTGCACGGCGCCGGAGGCGCCCAGTGCCTTGGCGATTTCGTGGCAGGTGCGCGTTTCGCCGCGCGGGATCGTGCAGGTGTACTCGTAGACCCGCCGGTTGAAGCCGGGCACCCCGCCGGCGTCCAGGCTGACGTCGGAGAAATCGGGGTCGCCGCCTTGCAGCAGGCCGACGATCCCCTCGATCGCCAGCTCGGCGTTCTCGGACGGAGGCTGCTCCCGCGCCTCGGGATGGGCCAGGAAAATGCGGCGGCGGGTGTCGATCTCCCGCGCCTCCGGCAATTGCACGGCGACCACGCCGGTGCCGCTCCAGATGATGCCGCAGCGCCCCAGCGCCGTGTCGAATATCGCGTAAGCACGCCCCGCCATGCACACGCCCCACTCAGTGCACGTTTCGCCCCAGACACGAAATCATAACACCGCCACAATCCGGCGCACTTGGAATCTTATCAGGACGTTAACAACCGTCGGGCCGGGCGCGCCAAACCGCTTGGCGGGACGCGCCGTCTCGGCTAATCAGGAGGGGCGCAAGGCGCGCACAAGCGGGCGTAGTTCAATGGTAGAACGGCAGCTTCCCAAGCTGCATACGAGGGTTCGATTCCCTTCGCCCGCTCCAAGACTTTAGCCCGGCAAGCTTCGCAGAAACTCCACGATCGCCGCGTTCACCTCCGCCGGCCGCTCCTGCTGCGTCCAGTGTCCGCAGCCGGGCAGCATTATGATCTCGCGGAGCTGCGGCACCCATTGCTTCATGTGGGCGAGGTGATCGGCCGCACCGGGGAAGGCGATGACCATGTCGTGGTCGCCTGCCATGAAAAGCGACGGCACCACAACCTTCACGCCCTCGAAGGCCCCCATCAATTCCCAATTGCGATCGATGTTGCGGTAGTAATTGAGTGGCCCGCGAAAGCCGCTGCGCGTAAATTCGGCGCCGTAATAGTCGAGATCGGCGGCGCTCAGCCACGAGGGCAGCGGCACCTGCATCTTCGGCAACATTCCGTCCTTGCGCGAAACCATGCCGACGCCAACGGTCCGTCCCTGACGCTCGGCATTGGCGCGGATCGCCGCGGCCCCTTCGCCGGAACCGCCAAAGAGCATGGCACGGAGCGTTGCGCGAGGATCCCGTTCGAGCTCCGCTTCGGCGATACCCGGCTCCTGGAAGTACAGCTGATAGAACTGCGCATCCGCCGTCTGCGGCATGACGCTCGTCGGCCGCACAGGACTGCGCGGTCGATAGGGTACGCTGAGGATAGCGGCGGCGCGGAAGCGATCGGGCCGCAGGCGCGCCGTGTGCCAGGCGATCGTCGCACCCCAGTCATGGCCGACGATGACGGCATCCTTCGCCCCGAAGGCGTCGAGCACGCCGACGAGGTCGCCGACCATGTGGAGGATCGTGTATTGATCGATTGCTTCGGGCCGGTCGCTCTTTCCGTATCCACGCATGTCGGGCGCAACCGCGTGGTAGCCAGCCGCTGCCAACGCCTCGAGCTGATGCCGCCAGGAGTACCAGCCTTCCGGAAAGCCGTGGCAGAGCAGAACCATTGGCCCCTCCCCCTGCTCGGCGACATTGAGGCTGATGCCGTTGGTCTTGATCGTCCGCTGCGTCGGCTCGCCCATATCGTCGCCTCCGATTGGTGATTGTGGTTGGTGCCCATCCTAATCGGCCCAACGTGCTCAGCAAAGATTCTAATATATTGGACTTCCCGCTCCCGGCGTTTGCCTCTGTGCGCGCTAGGCTGCTCTTGCGCCGATGGGTGCGGTCCTCGTGTCGGGTGATGTTCGGATGAAGGCCATGGACCAGCAGAAACTCGATCGCGCCATCGGTCGGCGCCTGAAAACGCTGCGGACGCAGGCGGGCATGACGTTGAACGAGCTTGCAGGCCGCTCCGGCGTCAGCCGGGCCATGATCGGGCGGGTGGAGCGGGCGCAGAGCAGTGCGACGGCGGCGCTGCTCAACAAGCTTTGCGCGGCGCTCGACGTCACGCTCAGCGACGTCGTCGCGCTCGCCGAAAAGCCGCCGGAGCGCCTGGTGCGACTTGCGGACCAGCCGCTCTGGCGCGATCCCGACAGCGGCTATCGCCGGCGTCATGCCTCGCCGCCGGATGCGGCCAGCGGCATCGAGATCATCGTCGTCGACCTTCCGGCCGGCGCCCGCGTCTCCTACAGCCCCTGGGGCCGCAACGCCTTCACCCAGCAGCTGCTGATGCTGGAGGGCGCGATCGCCGTGCATATCGATGCCAAGGCCGTGCGGCTGCGGGAGGGCGATTGTCTGGATTTCGACGTGATGCGCGCCGTGATTTTCGAGAACGAAACGAAACAGGACGCGCGCTACGTCATCATCATCAGGCGCGGCGCGTCCTACGGCAAGATGTGAGGGCAGGACATGGAGACGAGCACGATGCAGATCCGCACCGGCGACACCTATGATCCCCGCGTCGTCGCGCTGCTCGATCACCACGTCACGGCCGCGCGGGCGCAGACGGCGCCGGGCAGCGCCCACGCGCTCGATCTTGCGGGCTTGCGTGCACCCGACGTCGCGTTCTGGACCGGCTGGGACGGCGAGACGCTGGTCGCCACCGGGGCGTTGAAGACGCTTTCGGCGAGCCACGGCGAGGTCAAGTCGATGCACACGCTGCAGACCGCGCGGCGGCGCGGCTATGGCGGCCGGATGCTGCGTCACATCATCACGGAGGCTCGTGCGCGCGGCATGACGCGGCTCAGCCTCGAGACCGGCTCGTGGGACTATTTCAAGCCGGCCCTCGCGCTCTACCTTGCGCACGGCTTCATCGTCTGTGGCCCGTTCGAGGGCTATGTCGAGGATCCCAACAGCCTGTTCCTGGCGCTGGACCTGTCGGCGCCGGCGCGTCGGTAGCTCAGGAGCGCGTCTCCTCGCAAAGGCACGCAAATCAGCGACGGTGCCTCAAAATGAGTTGCGCACCTCAAAACACCTCTGCTAGCCTTCAGCCATGGCCGAGACGCTCACCCCGACCGCGCTGACCCTGAAGGACATCGCCCGCGAGGCAGGCGTCAGCCTCGCGACGGTCGACCGCGTTCTGCACAATCGCCCGGGCGTGCGGCCGGACACGGTGCGGCGCGTCAAGGCGGCGATCGAGCGCAATTCGTTCCAGCCGCATGTGGCCGCCGCCGAACTCGCACGCGGCCGCGCCCGCCGTTTCGCCTTCGTGATGCCGTCGGGGCCAAACCCGTTCATGCAGCAGATCGAGGCCTATCTCGGCGAGATGGCAGCCTGGCTGGCGGCCCGCCGCCTTAGCGTCGAGACGGTCGCAACCGACGTGTTCGACCCCTCGGCGCTCGCAGCCTCGCTGGAGGCATTGTCGGGCGATTGCGACGGCGTTGCCGTGGTGGCACTGGATCATCCCGCCGTGCGCGCTGCCATCAACGATCTCGTCGATGCCGGCACCAAGGTCGTGACGTTGGTCTCGGATGTACCATCCTCGCGCCGGCACCATTATGTCGGCATCGACAATATCGCCGCGGGCCGCACGGCGGGCGCGCTGGTCGGGCGGCTGGTCGGCCGGAAGCCCGGCAAGGTCGCGATCGTCGCGGGCTCGCAGGGCCTGCGCGATCATGCCGAGCGCATCTTCGGCTTCAACCAGGTGATGGCGACGGAATTCCCCGATCTCAGCGTGCTGCCCGTGCTGGAAGGGCGCGACGAGGACGACCGTTCGGAACAGCTGCTGGGCCGGCTGCTCGGCAGTCATGCCGACATTGTCGGCCTTTATAATGTCGGTGCCGGCACGCAGGGCGTCGCCAAGGCACTGAACGACAAGGCGTTGAGCGAAATCGGTCGCGACAAGCAGGTGGTGTTCGTCGGACACGACGTCACGGCGCTGACGCGCCGATTGCTGCTGCAGGGCGTGATGGATGCTGCGATCTCGCAGAACCCCGGACATGAAGCGCGCGCGGCCGTGCGCGTGCTGCTGGCGCTCGCCCGCGGCGAGCCGATCCTGCGCGAACAGGAGAAGATCAGGATCGACATCGTGATGCGGGACAATCTGCCTTAGCGGCAGGCGGATTTCGGAACGGCCCGTTGCGGGGAAAGCGACGCAAGATCGCGCACCGCAGCAGGCGAAAGGGAGGATAGCGTGTATCTCGGGATCGACGTCGGCACATCCGGTGTGAAAGCGGTGCTCGTGAACGAAGCCGGCGCGGTCGTCGCGACGGCGGCGCGCGAGCTTGCGCTGTCGCACCCTGCGCCGCTGTGGTCCGAGCAGGATCCCGACGCCTGGGTCGATGCGGCCATCGGCGCCATCGACGATCTCGCCGCGCGCCAGCCGCGCGAGGTTGCGAAGGTTCGTGGCATCGGGCTGTCAGGCCAGATGCATGGCGCGACACTGCTCGGCAAGGACGGCCGGCCGCTGCGTCCGGCCATCCTCTGGAACGACGGTCGCTCGCAGGCCGAATGCGCCACGCTGGAGCGGCGCTGTCCCTCGCTGCACACGATCACCGGCAATCTGGCGATGCCCGGCTTCACCGCCCCGAAATTGCTATGGGTCGCGCGGCATGAACCCGAAATCTTCGACCGCGTGGCAAAGGTGCTGTTGCCGAAAGCCTATGTTCGCTATCGCCTCACCGGCGAGATGGTCGAGGACATGTCGGACGCGGCCGGCACGCTGTGGCTGGATGTCGGTCTGCGTCGCTGGTCGGCCCTGCTGCTGCATGCCACCGGGCTTGATCTGCACCACATGCCGCGCCTGGTCGAGGGCAGTGAGGTGAGCGCCGTGCTCGCGCCGGACTACGCGCGGCGCTGGGGCATGCAGAAGGATGTCGTGGTCGCGGGCGGTGCCGGCGATAATGCGACCAGCGCGATCGGGCTCGGTGCCATCGTGCCGGACGATGCCTTCCTGTCGCTGGGAACGTCGGGTGTCCTGTTCCGCGTCACCGATCGCTTCGCGCCGGCGCCGGCATCAGTCGTGCATGCCTTCTGTCACGCGCTGCCCGGCCTCTGGCACCAGATGGGCGTAATGCTGTCGGCGGCGGCCTCGCTCGCGTGGCTCGCAGGCGTGATGGAGACGCCGGCTGCAGCGCTGCTGGCGCCGCTCGGCGAGCGCGTCGACGGACCAAGCCCGATCAAATTCTTGCCCTATCTCGATGGCGAACGCACGCCGCACAACGATGCCGCGGCCAGCGGCGCCCTTGCCGGCTTGCGCGGTGCGACCGGCCGGAGCCAGATCGTCCAGGCCGTGCTCGAGGGCGTCGCCTTTGCCGCGCGCGACAATCTGGCGGCGCTGAGCGCGGCGGGTGGGCCGATTGCCGAAGTCGATCTCGTCGGCGGCGGCTCGCGTTCGGCGCTGTGGGCGCAGATCTGCGCCGATGTGCTCGGCATTCCCGTTCACCGCGTCGAGGAAGGTGAGGTCGGAGCCGCGCTCGGCGCTGCACGGCTCGCCCGCATCGCCGCCACCGCCGAAGACGCAGCAGAGGTATGCATCCGTCCGCGGCGGCTCGCGACCTTCACGCCCCGTGCATCCGTCGCTTCGGCCTATGACGAGGCCTATCGGCGGTGGCGCGCGCTTTATCCAGCATTGAAGGAGTCCGCTAAGTGAACGCTTCAGCAAAGTTCTTCGATGCAAGCGCACCCGTAGCCTTTGCCGGCAAGGATGCCGCAAACGCGCCCGCCTTCCGCTGGTACGACAAGGATCGGCTCGTGCACGGCCGCAGGCTCGAGGATCATCTGCGCTTTGCAGTCTGCTATTGGCATTCCTTCTGCTGGCCGGGCGGCGATCCCTTCGGTGGCGAGACGTTCCTGCGGCCCTGGCACCGCGGCACCGACGCGATGGCGATGGCACGCGCCAAGGCTGACGTCGCCTTCGAGCTGTTCCGCCTGCTCGACGTGCCGTTCTTCACCTTCCACGACGTCGATGCGGCGCCGGAAGGCGCCACGCTCGCGCAATCCGTTGCCAACCTCAACGCGATCGCCGATCTGTTCGAGCAGAAGATGGCCTCCGCAAAAGTGCGCCTGCTCTGGGGCACCGCGAACCTGTTCTCACACCGCCGCTACATGGCGGGCGCCGCGACCAATCCGGACCCTGATATCTTCACCTATGCCGCGGGTCAGGTCCGCGCCGCACTGGAGGTGACGCGCCGGCTCGGCGGCGAGAACTACGTGCTGTGGGGCGGACGCGAGGGCTACGAGACGCTGCTCAACACCGATCTCAAGCGCGAGCTCGACCAGCTCGGCCGCTTTCTCTCGCTCGTCGTCGAGCACAAGCACAAGATCGGTTTCAAGGGGCCGATCCTGATCGAGCCGAAGCCGAAGGAGCCGACCAAGCATCAGTATGATTTCGACGTCGCCACCTGCTACGGCTTCCTCGAGCGCTACGATCTCCTGAACGACGTCAAGCTCAACATCGAGCAGAACCACGCCATCCTCGCCGGCCACTCGTTCCATCACGAGGTCGCGCTCGCCGAGGCGCTCGGTGTCTTCGGTTCGCTCGACATCAACCGCGGCGACGATCTGCTCGGCTGGGACACCGACCAGTTCGCGATGAACGTGGGCGAGCTTGCGCTGGTGTTCCACGAGATCCTGAACCGCGGCGGGTTCACCTCGGGCGGACTCAATTTCGACGCCAAGATCCGCCGCCAGTCCATCGACCCCGACGATCTGATCCATGCCCATGTCGGCTCGATGGATGCCTGCGCGCGTGCCTTCCTCGCCGCCGCCGACATGATCGATGCCGCCGTCCTCACCGAGCCGCTTGCCAAGCGTTACGACGGGTGGGCCAGCCCCGAGGGGCGCGCCATTCTCGGCGGCCAGCGCTCGCTCGCCGATCTCGCCGACCGTGCCATGAGTCCCGGCTTCGACCCGCAGCCGCGATCGGGCCGGCAGGAATACCTGGAATCCCTCGTCAACCGCTACGTCTGAGGAGGACCGCTGATGGCAAAGACCGACGCAACACCGGTCCTCGAGTTGACCGGCATCGGCAAGGAGTTCGGCGCCATCCGCGCGCTGCACGACGTCGAGATGCAGGTCTTCCCCGGCGAGGTGGTCGGCCTGATGGGCGACAACGGCGCGGGCAAGTCGACGCTGGTCAAGATCATCGCCGGCAATTTCCGTCCCACCCACGGCGAGATCCGCTTTGCCGGCAGCACGGTCCACTTCAACCGCCCGGTCGATGCCCGCGCTGTCGGCATCGAGGTGGTCTATCAGGACCTCGCACTATCAGACAATCTCACGGCGGCAGCCAACGTCTTCCTCGGCCGCGAGCTGAAGCGCAAATTCGGACCCATCGCCTTGCTCGATCACAAGGCGATGGCGGCGCGCGCGCTGGAGCTGTTCGGTGAGCTGCGCTCGGAGACGCGCCCCGACGATCTCGTCAAGCAGATGTCGGGCGGCCAGCGCCAGGCGGTCGCGATCGCCCGGACGCGGCTGTCCAACGCCAGGCTCGTGATGATGGACGAGCCGACCGCCGCCATCTCTGTTCGCCAGGTCGAGCAGGTGCTCGGCCTGATTCACCGGCTGAAGGAGCAGGGCGTCGCCGTCATGCTGATCTCGCATCGCATGCCCGACGTGTTCGCGGTGTGCGACCGCGTCATCGTCATGCGCCGCGGCGAGAAGCGGGCCGACAAGCCGATCCACCAGACGTCGCCTGAGGAAGTCACCGCTCTCATCACCGGTGCGAAGGAGGCGGCGTGATGACCATGCCCATGGAATCCTCGATCACGTTCTCCAATGTCGGCAAGATCAGATGGTGGCAGCGCGGTATCTTCGCCTCCCAGACCGGCTACGTGCTGCTCGCGCTGGCGGTGCTGCTGGTGATCATGCATTTCGCCAGCCCCTACTTCTTCACCGAAGGCAACATGCAGAATGTGGCGAAGAATTTTTCCTTCATCGCCATTGCGACGCTCGGCGTCACCTTCGTGATCATCACCGGCGGCATCGATCTCTCAGTCGGCTCGATGATGTGCTTCTCCGCCATGATCACATCGATGGTGATGACCGAGCTGTCGACGCCCGGCTCGCCCGCGGGTGCGCTGTTCGTGCACATGGCGGCCGACGGCAAGACCGTGCTCGCCAATGTGCCCGGACTGATCCTGCTGGTCTCGATCGTCGCCGGCCTCGGCGTGGCGCTGATCGCGGGGCTCGTCAACGGCTTCTGCATCGCCGTGCTCGGCCTGTCGCCCTTCGTGACCACGCTCGGCATGCTCTCGATCGTGCGCGGGCTCGGCTACGTCGTCTCCAACGGCCGTGGCAGCTTTCCGGGTGGTCCGGACGCCGACTATTTCTACGCCGCGACCTCGGGCGATGTGCTCGGCGTACCCGTGCCTTTCATTTATCTCGTGATCCTCGCGCTGGCGATGGCCGTGGCGCTGCATCACACCGCGTTCGGACGCCACGTCTTCGCGCTCGGCGGCAACGAGAAGGCGGCCGAGCTCACCGGCATTCCGGTGGTGCGGGTGAAGATCGAGGTCTACGTGATCTGCGCGCTCGCCGCCGGGCTCCAGGGCATCATCATCTCCGGTTGGCTCGGGTCGGCGCCAGCCAACATGGCGACATCCTACGAGCTCAATGTGATCGCGGCGGCCGTGATCGGCGGCGCCAACCTCGCCGGCGGCATTGGCGGCCCGCTCGGGGCCATCGTCGGCTGTGTGCTGCTGGAAGTGATCCGCAACGGTCTCGTGCTGGCGCAGGTCAGCTCCTACTGGCAGCAGACGCTGGTGGGTGTGATCATCATCCTCGCTGTGCTGGTCGACCGTATCCGCTCGCGGATGACCTGACGTGACGTCGTTCCGGGAGGGCAACCAAGATGCCGCCCGTCCGCTTCCCGGACGCTTCTGACAGGATGGGCGCTAGAGAAGGGTGGAGGAGACAATGAGGAAACTTCTTCTTGCCGGCATCGCCGTTGCGATGATGGCTACGCCGGCATTTGCCGCGAACTACCGCTTCGTCATCGTACCCAAGGCGATGAACAATCCGTTCTTCGACTTTGCACGCGACGGCTGCCTGAAGCGCGCCAAGGAGCTCGGCAACATCGAGTGCATCTACAAGGGGCCGGTGGAGCATGAGCCTGCGACGCAGGCCCAGATCATCCAGGACTTCGTCACCCAGAAGGTCGACGGTCTCGCCATCTCGGTCGCCGACGTCGCTGCCATGACCAAGTCGATTGAGGCGGCAACCGCGGCCGGCATCGCCGTCATCACCTTCGATGCCGACGCACCGGGCTCCAAGCGCATCGCCTATATCGGCACCAACAACAAGGAGTTCGGCCTGGCTCTCGGCAAGCAGCTCCTGAAGATGCGGCCCGATGGCGGCAAATACGCGATGGTCTCGGGCGGTCCCGGCGCCAAGAATCTCGCCGAGCGCGTCGATGGCGTGCGCGAGGCACTGAAGGGCTCGAAATGGACCGAGGTCGCGGGCTCCCCGACCTTCTGCAACGACGATCCCGCGCTCGCGGTCCAGCAAATGACGGACATGCGCACCGCAACGCCCGACCTTGCCGCCATCGTTCCGATCGGCGGTTGGCCGATGTTCGCTCCCGAGGGCTTCAAGGCCTTCGCATCCAGGAACAAGAAGGACATCGATTCCGGCAAGTTCACGCTGGTCGTGGCCGATACGCTGAAGATGCAGCTCGAGCTGCTGCGCGACGGCTATGCCAATGCGCTGGTCGGTCAGCGTCCGTTCGAGATGGGCGAGAAGGCGATGGACACGCTGCTCGCGATCAAGAAAGGCGAGAAAGTACCGGAGATTGTCTACACCGGCCTCGATCTCGTCACCAAGGACAATGTCGCACAGATGTTGAAGTAGGCGCGCCGCCGGCCCCGCGCTCCTGCATGCCTCTCCCGCTTGCGGTTTGCGCAAGCGGGAGAGATGATCTCTGCCGGAAGAAGGCTGCTGGAAGGCAATGGAAATGAAACGCTCGCGGCTCGGCGCTCTCGATGTCACCTCAATCGGCCTGGGTTCCGCTCCGCTCGGCGGATTGTTCGCTCCCGTCAGCGATGCCGATGCGGAGGCGACGATCGCGCGCGCCTGGTCGGCCGGCATCCGCTTCTTCGACACCGCGCCGCTCTATGGCTTTGGCCTTGCCGAGCGGCGGCTGGGCGCATTCCTGCGGCAGCAGCCGCGCGACTCCTACGTCATCTCGACCAAGGTCGGCCGTCTGCTGCGCGCACCGGATGGCGCTGCCGCCGAGGACGAGCACTACAAGGGCACGCCGCGCGAGCGGCCGGTGTTCGATTTCAGCCATGACGGGGTGATGCGATCGGTCGAGGAGAGCCTGGCGCGCCTTGGGCTCGACCGCGTCGACGTCCTGCTCGTGCATGATCCCGACGACCATTATGACGACGCCGTCGCCGGCGCCTTCCGCGCGCTCCAGCGCCTGCGCAACGAGGGCACGGTCAAGGCGATCGGCGCCGGCATGAATCAGTCGGAGATGCTGGTTCGCTTCGCCGAGGCCGTGCCGGTCGACTGTTTTCTGCTCGCCGGGCGATACACGCTGCTCGATCAGGGCGCGCTGGATGCGCTGTTTCCGGTCTGTCAGGCGAAGGGTATCGGCATTCTGCTCGGCGGCATCTACAACAGCGGCATCCTGGCCGATCCGCGGACCTCCGCCAAATTCAACTATCAGGACGCCGATCCGGCGCTCGTGGCGCGGGCACTCGCGCTCGACGCGCTCTGCGGCAAGCACGGCACCGATCTGAAGGCTGCCGCGCTCCAGTTCTGCATGGCGCATCCGGCGGTGACGGTCGCCGTGATGGGCGCGCGCAATGAAGCGGAGGTCGCCGACAATATCGCGATGTCGGAGGCAGCGATCCCACCGGCGTTCTGGCAGGAGTTGCGCGCACGAAAGCTCGTCGATGCGCGGGCGCTGCTGCCGGGCAGGGTGTAAGGCATGATCATCGACGGCCACCAGCATTTCTGGGACCCGGCACGCGCCGACTATCCGTGGATGGAGGCGGACGAGCTCGCGCCGATCCGCCGCGCCTTCGGTCCCGCCGATCTCGCGCCGCTCATGAAGGCCAACGGCATCGACGCAAGCATCCTGGTGCAATGCCGCTCCGCGCTGGAGGAGACCGAGGCGTTCCTGCACATCGCGCACGAAAATCCCTTCGTCGTCGGCGTCGTTGGTTGGGCCGATCTGACGGATGGCGCCCTCGACGAAACACTTGATCGCCTGCGCGCTTTGCCCGGCGGCGGCAGGCTGGTGGGAATTCGTCACCAGGTCCATGACGAGGCCGATCCGGATTGGCTGCTCCGCGAGGATGTGCAGCGCGGCCTCACGGCCGTTTTCGCCCGCGATCTGGCCTACGATCTTCTCGTCCGCACCCGCGAACTGCCGGCCGCGATCGCAACGGCGCAGGCCTTTCCGCAAGCGCGCTTCGTGCTCGATCACGCCGCCAAGCCGCCGATCGCCGACGGCGGCAGCGCCGAATGGACCGACGGCATCGCAGCGCTGGCCGCTTGCGGCAATGTCTGGTGCAAGATCTCAGGCCTGGCGACCGAGGCGGTCTGGAATGACTGGGATGCGGAGCGCCTGTTTCCGTTCGTCGAGCACGCCGCGAAATGTTTCGGGGAGGACAGGCTGATCTACGGCTCGGACTGGCCGGTATGCCTGCTTGCGGGAAGTTACGGCGATATCAAGTCCGCGCTGGAGGCCTGCCTGGCGAGGCTTGGGTCGCGCGTGCGCGACAAGGCTTTTGGTGTGAATGCGACGCAGGCTTATCGGCTGGCTGTCGTGGCTTAGCGCGAAGCGCCGGCGTCCTCCTGCCTCTCCTGGCAGAGCAGGAGAGGGGAGGCCGAGGTAGAGTTTGTCCCGCCATTTACTCCGACATCGGCTTGTCGGAGATGTCCCAGTCCTTGCCGGTGAAGGTGGAGATGAACAGCGTCTTCATCGGCGTGTAGTTCTCGGGCGTGTAGCTGTAGGTGACGCCGTCGAGGAAGTAGGGCGAGTGGAAGCCCGCGAGCGTCGATGCCTGCTTCAGCACGTTGGCGCGGGTGAGTTCGTCGCCGCAGCGGCGCAGGATCTCGCCCATGGTCACAGCCTGGCCGTAGCCGGCAAAGGCGATGGTGTTGTCGGGGTCGATTGCCGGCGTGTACTTCTTGCGCAGCTCCTCGAACGCCATTACGTCGGGGTCCTTCTCCCATTTGGGAAGGCCGACCTCCTTGTTGTAGCGGATGGCGACGATGCCGGTGGCGTTCTCGAGGCCCGCGGCGCTCAGGATGGAGCGGCCGGTCGAGCCCGCCGACAGCAATTGCAGCGGCTTCCAGCCGAGCTCGGCCACTTTACGAATGGACTGCGACGACGCCTTGCCGGTCGAGATGTTGTAGAACACGTCGGCGCCCGATTTCGAGAGGTTGATGAGCTGGGAATCGACGGTCGGCTCGGTGAGATCGTAGGTCTGCTCCATGATCACCTGAGCGGTACCGCCGGCATCGGCCAGCACCTTCTTGAATGGACCCAGGAAGTCGCGACCGAAATCGTCGTTCTGGTAGAGGATGCCGATCTTTGCGTTCGGCTTCACGCTGACGACGTGCCGGGCCAGGATGCGCGCTTCGGTCGGATAGAGCGGCAGGCCCGCCATCGTCCATTTGAACTCTTTCGGGTTGTTCCACTTCGACGCGCCGGTGTTGAGCAAGAGCTGCGGCACGCCCTTGGAGTTCAGGTATTTGTGCACGGCGGTCTGCGGCGCGGTGCCGAGCGAGCCATAGAGCGCCAGCACTTCCTCCTGCTCGACCAGGCGCCGCGTCGCCTCGACGCATTTCGGCGCGCTGTAGGCGTCGTCCATGGTGAGGAACTTGACCTTGCGTCCGTTGATGCCGCCCTTCTCGTTCAGCATCTGGAAATAGGCTTCGCCGATGCGCCCGAGCACGCCGTAGAGCGAGCCGGGGCCGGAATGCGGCACGGTCTGCCCGATCTTGATCTCGGTGTCGCTGGCGCCTGCGTCGTATTTCTTCTCCGCGGCCCAGACATAAGGCGCAGGCAAGGTGGATGCGGCGATGGTGGCGAGCGCGCCGGCGCTGAAATCGCGCCGCGATGGATTCTTCGTCATTATTTGTTTCTCCCTAGCGAGGGCATTGTGCTGACATCGCAGCGCAGCTCGCAAGTGGGAAGTCGCAGCTTTGCGACGCAATGACGCTCATATTGCGTGGTGCTAGC
Organism: Bradyrhizobium sp. I71; assembly: GCF_022354745.1. Classification (NCBI taxonomy): domain Bacteria; kingdom Pseudomonadati; phylum Pseudomonadota; class Alphaproteobacteria; order Hyphomicrobiales; family Nitrobacteraceae; genus Bradyrhizobium; species Bradyrhizobium sp. I71. The sequence continues at coordinate 2,953,053 of NZ_CP059398.1, read as the reverse complement.
GCCTAGACTCAAGTTTTCTCGGCGACGACGACGAGGCCGCGCACCGGCTCGTTGTTCTCGATGCGCGGCGAAGCCAGCTCCAGTGTCAGCAGCTCGAGGCCCGCCTTGGCAATCGCGTCGCGGACATATTCCGCTGAATGGGCATAGCGCAGGCCTTCGCCGAGCACGATGCCGCCGCCGTCATGAGTCTCCAGCGTGAAGGCGAGCACGCCGCTGGACGCGAGCACGCGCCTGGCTTCGATGAGCACCGGTGCGAGATCGGAGAGATACACGAAGGCGTCCGCAGCGACGACGAGATTTGCGTTCGCGTCCGCCTTGGTGCGCAAGCCTTCGATCATGTCGGTGATCTCGAGCTCGGCATAGAGGTTGGTCGCGCGGGCCTCCTTGATCATGCGCGGTGACAGGTCGATGCCGATGAAGTGGTCGACCTGCTTGGCGAAGGCGGCGGCCGCAAGCCCGGTGCCGCAGCCGAGATCGATCGTGCGCTTGAAGTAGGCCGGCTTCTTGGCGGCGCCGCGCGCGGCCAGCACCGCCTTGAAGATCAGGCTCGGGCCGCGATAGCCGAGATCGTTGATCAGCGTGTGCTCGAAGCGCGGCGCGTATTGATCGAACAGCGTCTGCACATAGGCCTTGGGCATCTCCGCCATCTCCGCGTCGCCGAGCCGCATCAGGTGCAGGCCGGCGCCGTGCCGGTCCTCGGGATCGGAGTCGAGCGCCTTGCGAAAAGCCGTGATCGCCTTGTCGCGTTCGCCAATCTGCCGGCGGATCTCGCCGAGCGTGAACCAGGCAGAGGTGAAGTTCGGCGCAAGCTCGATCGCCTGCTCCAGCAGGTCCGCGGCCGCCGGCAGATCGCCCTTGAGCTGGAGATCGCGCGCGAACTCGAAACGGCGGTCGGCCATGAGATCGCCGGAGGACAGGAACAGGCGCAGAGGCATCTGGAACCACTCGTCATTGCCGGGCTTGACCCGGCAATCCATCAAAAATCGACTGTTTAGGAGGATGGATGCGCGGGCCCCGCCTCCCAAAAATTGGGATCGGCGGGCTTTTACACCGCCGGGCCGGCGAAGCCTAGCGGAGACGGCAAGCCCGCGCATGACGGGTTAATTTGAAGCGTCAGCTCCCTATATGAACCCCATGCGTCCGCAAGACATCCTGCTGCCAACTGCTGCCGGCCTGTGTTGCAAGCCCGGCGGCTTTCATATCGATCCTGTCCGCGCGGTCGAGCGCGCCGTGATCACCCACGGCCATTCCGACCATGCCCGTGCCGGCCATGGCGCGGTGCTGGCGACACAGGAAACGCTCGACATGATGCGGCTGCGCTACGGCGAGAACTTTGCCGGATCGACGCAAGCCATCCGCTATGGCGAGGAGATCCGGCTCGGCGACGTCCGCGTCAGATTTCACCCGGCCGGCCATGTGCTGGGCTCGGCGCAGGTCGCGGTGACGTGCCAGGACACCTGCATCGTCGCCTCCGGCGACTACAAGGACGCGGCCGATCCGACCTGTGCCCGGTTCGAGCTGGTGCCCTGCGACGTCTTCATCACCGAGGCCACTTTTGGCTTGCCGGTGTTCCGGCATGGCGATGCTAGCGACGAGGTGAAGAAGCTGCTGGCCTCCGTCGCGCTGTTTCCGGAGCGCGCGCATCTGGTCGGCGCCTATTCGCTCGGCAAGGCGCAGCGCGTGATCGCGCTGCTGCGGCAGGCCGGCTATGACGCCCCGATCTACCTGCATGGCGCCATGGAGAAGATCACGCACTACTACCAGAGCCGCGGGATTGAACTCGGCGAGCTGAGGCCGGTGAAGGGCGTGAAGAAGTCGGCGCTTGCCGGCACCATCACGCTGGCGCCGCCCTCGGCGACCTCCGATCTCTGGACGCGGCGTTTTCCCGATCCCGTCACCGCCTTCGCGTCAGGGTGGATGCGCGTGCGCGCCCGGGCGCGCCAGCGCGGCGTGGAATTGCCGCTGGTGATCTCCGACCACGCCGATTGGGACGGCCTTACCTCTACAATCGGCGCGACCGGCGCGGGCGAGATCTGGGTCACTCACGGCCAGGAAGACGCGCTGGTGCATTGGTGCCGAAGCAAGGGCCTGAAAGCGCAGCCGCTCGATCTCGTCGGCTATGGCGACGAGGAGGAGAGCGAGACGCCGATCACGGATGAGGCTGAGGCATGAACCGCTTCGCCGAACTCCTGGACCGTCTCGCCTACGAGCCCGGCCGCAACAACAAGCTGCGGCTGATCGCCGGCTATTTCCGCGAGGTCGGTGATCCCGACCGCGGCTATGCGCTGGCCGCGCTGACCGGCGCGCTCAGCTTCAAGCATGCCAAGCCCGCGCTGATCCGCGATCTCATCGCGGCGCGCACCGACCCGGTGCTGTTCGGGCTCTCCTACGATTATGTCGGCGACCTCTCGGAGACGGTGGCGCTGATGTGGCCGAAGGCGCGAAACAATTCGCAATCTTTTCCGGGCCACCCCTCTCCCCCGCCCTCCCCCGCAAGGGGGGAGGGAGCGCAGCGGGGCGCGGCGCAGCAGACGCGATTTAAAACTGACAGTAGCTTAGCGAGTGATGGACGCACGAGCCCAACCGTTCCCTCCCCCCTTGCGGGGGAGGGGCAGGGAGGGGGGTACTCCGGGCGAGATCCCAACGAGTCCATTCACGCCCGCAATCACAACAACCCACCACCCCCAACGCTCACCGAGGTGGTCACCACGCTACGCATGCTCGGAAAGACCGAGTTGCCGAAGCAGCTCGAGCGCTGGCTTGACGAGCTGGATGAGACCGGCCGCTGGGCGCTGCTGAAGCTCGTCACGGGCGCGCTGCGCATCGGCATCTCCGCGCGCCTCGCCAAGACCGCGGCTGCCGCACTCGGCGACAAGGACCCGCATGAGGTCGAGCTGATCTGGCCGGGCCTCATCCCGCCCTATCTCGACCTGTTCGCCTGGCTGGAGGGACGCGCCGAAAAGCCCGTCAATCGCGATCCCGCGCCGTTCCGGCCCGTGATGCTGGCGCATGCGATCGAGGACACGGATTTCGCGGTGCTCGATCCCGCCGACTACATCGCCGAATGGAAATGGGACGGCATCCGCGTGCAGGCGGTGGCGGGGCGGGACGATCGCGGCCGAATCACGGCGCGGCTCTATTCGCGCACCGGCGAGGACATCACGGGGAGCTTTCCCGACCTCGTGCCGTCGCTGCACCTGCCCGGCGCCATCGACGGCGAGCTCCTGATCCTGCGCGAGGGCCGCGTGCAGAGTTTCAACGTCCTGCAGCAGCGCCTCAACCGCAAGGTCGTCTCGCCGAAGCTGATCAAGGAGTTTCCGATCCACCTTCGCGCCTACGATCTGCTCGGCGACGACGAGAACGATCTGCGCGAGCTGCCTTTTGCCGAGCGACGCGAACGGCTGGAGAGATTCGTTGGGAAGCTCGACGATCCCCGGATCGACCTGTCGCCTACCGTCCCTTTCACAAGCTGGGACGCGCTGACCGCGGCGCGCGCCGATCCGGCGAGCGCAGGTGCCGGCGAGGATGCGGACGCCGTCGAGGGCGTGATGCTGAAGCGGCGCGATGCGCCTTATCTGCCCGGGCGGCCGAAGGGCCAATGGTGGAAGTGGAAGCGCGACCCGCACATCATCGATGCCGTGCTGATGTATGCCCAGCGCGGCCACGGCAAGCGTTCGTCCTATTATTCCGACTACACTTTTGGCGTCTGGACCGAGGGCGAAGGCGGCGACGAACTGGTGCCGGTCGGCAAGGCCTATTTCGGCTTCACGGACGAGGAGCTCCTCCAGATCGACCGCTTCGTCCGCCGCAACACCACGGAAAAGTTCGGCCCCGTGCGTCATGTCGTGCACGAGGGCGACAAGGGGCTCGTGCTGGAGGTCGCGTTCGAGGGCCTGCAACGTTCGCCGCGACACAAGTCCGGCGTCGCCATGCGCTTTCCCCGCATCAGCCGCTTGCGCTGGGACAAGCCGCCGCGCGAGGCCGACCGGCTGGAAACGCTGGAGAAGATGCTGAAAGCGGAAGCGGCGGAGATCGAAATGTGAAGCGTTCGGTCTGGCCGCGACAGCAGTGCACTCCCTCTCCCCCTTGCGGGCAGGGCTATCGCATATGGTGTCACTCGCGAGCTGAGCGCGCGCCTCGTCCTTCGAGACGACCGCTTCGCGGTCTCCTCAGGATGAGGCTAAGTGCCAGCGGCGCCCGCTGAAACTGCCGTCACGCACTCGGTCCTCATCCTGAGGGCCCGCCAAAGGCGGGCGTCTCGAAGGATGGGCCGCGCGGGAGAGGTGACCGAGCCCGCCACCGGCAGCGTCCCCAGATCTCGGCTCCGACGTGATGACGAAATTAAAACACGGTAAGCTGATTGACGCTCGCTTGCGGGTTCCCCATGTGCCTCGCCGTGCCCTATAATGGGGTCGAATCCCCTGAGGAGTTTGCGATGGTCCAAGACGTCAGAGATTTGCCGGCCGGCCGCAGCGACGGCCTGCACCGCTTTCTCGGCGGCTCCCCGCTGGCGGTCGCGTTTCGCCTGGTGCTGCTCTCGATCCTGGTCGGCGTCGTGCTGGCCGCGATCGGCTTCGACCCCTGGAACATCATCTACAGCATTCGTCTCTTGTTCCAGCGTCTCTGGGATCTCGGCTTCGATGCCGTGAACTGGCTGTGGCGCTACTTCCTGCTCGGCGCCGTCATCGTCATCCCGATCTGGCTGCTCTCGCGCGTCTTCGGCGCGCCGCGCGGCCGGTGAGATCTTGAAGGCTCGCGGCCGATGCAATTGCGCTTTGTCGGCTGCGGCGATGCTTTCGGCTCCGGCGGCAGGCTCAACACCTGCTTCCACGTCTCCGGGCGCGAGGCCAACTTCCTGATCGATTGCGGCGCGTCGGCACTGCCGGCGCTGAAGCGGCTCGAGATCGACTGCAACGAGATCGATCTGATCCTGATCACGCATTTCCACGGCGACCATTTCGGTGGGCTACCGTTTGTCCTGCTCGACGCGCAATTCTCGCGGCGGACGCGGCCGTTGACGATCGCGGGTCCGAAAGGCATCGCGGCGCGGCTTGCCCAGGTGATGGAAGCGCTGTTCGAGCATTCCTCGAAGACCAAACAGCGGTTCGAGCTGAACGTGATCGAACTCGCCCCCGAGCAAGGCCAAAGCTTCGGCGCGGTGACGGTGACGCCCTATCCGGTCGTGCACGGCGAATCCGGCGGGCCCTTCCTGGCTTATCGCGTCGAGGCCGAGGGCCGCACGCTCGCGTACAGCGCCGACACCGAATGGACGGAGACGCTCATTCCGCTGGCGCATGGCGCGGACCTTTTCATCGCGGAAGCCTACATGTACGAGAAGGTGGTCAAGAACCATCTCAGCCTGAAGACCTTGGAACAGCACCTGCCCGCGATCGGCGCCAAGCGGCTCGTCCTAACCCATATGAGCGAGGACATGCTGTCGCGCCTGGGCGAAGTGCCGCATCTCGCTGCAGAGGACGGCATGGTGCTCGTGTTCTGACATGCACGCGCCGGTTCATCCCAGGATCAGCTCCCGACAGGTGTTCTCCATCGCGGGACCGGCGATGGTCGCGAACCTGACCACGCCGCTGATCGGCGTGGTCTCGACCACCGCGATCGGACGGCTCGACGATGCCGCGCTGCTCGGCGGCGTCGCGATGGCCTCGGTCATCTTCGACTGCCTGTTCTGGCTGTTCGGCTTCCTGCGCATGAGCACGCTCGCCTTCACCGCACAGGCGCTGGGCGCCGGCGAGACGCGCGAGCAGACCGCGATCCTGGTACGCGGCTTCATCGTTGCCGGCCTGATCGGCACCGGCCTGATCGTGCTGCAACTGCCGCTGACCTCGGTGCTGTTCGACCTGATGGGCGGCAGCGAAGGCGTGACGCGCGCGGCGAAAACCTATTTCATGATCCGGATCTGGTCATCGCCATTCGCCTTCGCCAATTACGTCGTGCTCGGCTGGCTGGTCGGGCAGGCCCGCGCCAATCCCGCCCTCGCGCTCCAGGTCGTCATCAACGTCATCAACATGGTGGCGACGATCCTGCTGGTGCTCGTCTATGACACCGGCATTGCCGGCGCTGCGATCGCCGCGCTGCTCTCGGAGACGATCGGCTTCGTGCTCGGTGTGGTCGTCTGCCGCCGCTATGCGGACGGTGGCTTCAGGGTGCCCCGCGCAACGCTGTTCAATCGCGCAAAACTGATGCGTCTGCTGGCGGTGAACTCCGACATCATGATCCGCACGGCGGCGCTGATCGCCGTGTTCCTGTTCTTCACCGCCAAGGGCGCGCGCGCCGGCGACGTCACGCTGGCGGCGAACTCCGTGCTCAACAATTTCCTCCTGGTCAGCGCCTTCTTCCTCGACGGCCTCGCCAACGCAGCCCAGCAGCTCTGCGGCCGCAGTTTTGGCGCGCGCGACGCCAGGGGATTTGCGGATTCGACCAGGCTGGTGCTGCTCTGGGGCCTCGGCTTCGCGCTGGTCGTCGCCGCGCTGTTCGCGCTGTTCGGCCCGAACCTGATCAATGTCATGACAGCCAGTGAGGACGTTCGCCGCGCCGCGCGCGAGTTCCTGCCGTTCATCGTGCTTGCGCCGATCCCCGGCGTGTTCGCCTTCGGCTTCGACGGTATCTATGTCGGCGCGACCTGGGCGCGCGAGATGCGCAATCTGATGCTGGCATCGCTCGCGATCTTTTTCGGCGTCTGGCTGGCGCTGCAATCGTTCGGCAATGCCGGATTGTGGTGCGCGCTGATCGCGTTCTACGTCGCCCGCGGCGGCTTGCAGGGCGCGCGCTATCCGGCGCTGTATCGGGCGACGTTTTCTTCTCCTTCTCCCCGCTTGCGGGGAGAAGGTTGGGATGAGGGAGAGTCTCCGCAAGGACGGTGAGAGTTGGACGCGCGGAGAGTCCCCCTCACCCGGAATTTGCTTCGCGAATTCCGGCCTCTCCCCGCAAGCGGGGAGAGGCGAAGAGCTACATCCCCGGCCAGTCTTCCGCCGTGAGCGTCGCCGCGTCGGCACCGACGATATCGGAGAGCGAATCCCGGCCCGTGCGGAGCAGCGTCGATGTCAGGTCGCGCTTGATCTCGTCGACGAGGCCGAGACCCTTGTAGACCAGCGACGAATAGAGCTGGATCAGGCTGGCGCCGGCGCGGATCTTCGTCAGCGCGGCGCCGCCCGAGTCCACGCCGCCGACGCCGATCAGCGGGAACGCACCCTCGACGCGCACATAGGTTTCCGCGACCATGCGCGTCGACAGACGAAACAGCGGCCGGCCGGACAGGCCGCCTTGCTCCTTCGCCCGCACCTGCTCACGCAACGTGCTCGGCCGCGCGATCGTGGTGTTCGACACGATCATGCCGTCGACCCGGCGCGAACGCGCGACCTGCACGATGTCGTCGAGCTGGGCAAGGCTCAAATCCGGCGCGATCTTGAGCAGTACGGGCGTGTCGCCCGCCTTCTGGCGCACCCGCTCGCGGGCGTCGATCACGTGTGCGAGGAGATCGTCGAGCAGCGCGCCTTCCTGCAGATTGCGCAGGCCGGGCGTGTTCGGCGAGGAGACGTTGACGGTGAAATAGCTCGCCACCGGCGCAAAGGTCTCGATCAGCTTGACGTAGTCGGCGACACGGTCCGGCGAATCCTTGTTGGCGCCGACATTGACGCCGACGATGCCGCCGTGCTGCGCACGCGCCGCAAGCCGGCGCAACGCAACCTCCGCACCGTCATTGTTGAAGCCCATCCGGTTGATGATCGCCTCGTCGCGCTCGAGCCGGAACAGCCGCGGCCGCGGATTGCCTTCTTGCGGCTTCGGCGTCACCGAACCGATCTCGACGAAGCCGAAGCCGAGTCGCAGCAGCGCGTCCGGAACCTCGGCGCTCTTGTCGAAGCCCGCGGCCATGCCGATCGGATTGGGAAAGTTCAGCCCGAAGGCGCGCACCGCGAGCTTGGGATCATCGGCACGCGGCTTGGCCGGCGGCAGGAAGCGCAGGCCCTGGATCGCGAGGCGATGCGCATCCTCGGGGTCGAGCCAGCGCAGCACCGGCAGCGAAAAGGCGTCGAACGCGCGGATCACGGCAGCAGCTCCGGAACATCGTGACCGCCGTCGGAGCGCATGTTGAGGTTGATCACCGCGATCACCGCGCCGACATCGAGCTCGCCATAGAGATGCGGAAACAGCTCGTCGTTGCGCGAGCGCTCCCAGCGCAGCTCTCTGCCGAGCACGTCGCCGTCGACCTCGACCAGGAACAGCGCGCGCTGCCCGAAATAGTGCTTGCGCAGGGTCTCGGGAACCTGGGCAGCAGTCGAGAAATGGATGAATCCGTCGCGCGCGTCATCCGCGCTGCCCCGGTAGACACCCTGCCGTTCCGCCTCGCGCCAGGCCGAGGCCGGACAGATTTTGTAGATCTTGACCACCGCTTCCGCAGCCTTGTTTGTTCTTTGAGTTTTTTGGGTTTTTTCGTCTCACGCGGGTCCGCAAAACCCGGGCGCGACCGTAAAGGCCGTCCCTTCCGAACTCAAGACCTAGAGTCTTTTCCGTTCCGATGAAATCGGAACGGGGCTCTGGATTGTTGTTTTGACGCATTTTCGAGACGCGAACCGGTACCCACTTCGCCACCTCTTGCGCGAAAAACGGAAAACCGGTTGATTTGAGGATAGTTTTCCTGAGTTGCGACGGGCTGGGCCTTCCATGGTCAGACAAGCCAAAGCGCAGAGGATGCTGACTCACGACCAGATCTGGGCCGCGCTGGATCGGCTGGCGGCGCGCGCCGGATTGTCGCCGTCCGGGCTTGCCAAGCGTGCCGGGCTCGACCCCACCACTTTCAACAGGTCCAAGCGCATCACCGCCGACGGCCGCGAGCGCTGGCCCTCGACCGAATCGATCGCAAAGGCGCTGGCCGCGGCCGGCGCCTCGATCGACAGCTTTGCGAAGTTGATTGACAATGACGGCGCGGGCGACGGGCGCTCGGTGCCGCTGCTCGGCTTCGCGCAGGCCGGGATGAGCGGCGCCTTCGACGAGGCCGGCCTTCCATCCGGCAGGGGCTGGACCGAGATCGCGCTTCCCGCCACCGAGGACGGCCACACTTTTGCGCTGGAGATTTCGGGCAATGCGCTTGCACCCGTCTATCGCGACGGCGACATCGTCCTGGTCTCGCCCGGCGCGCAGATCCGCAAAGGCGATCGCGTGGTGGTGAGGAGCAAGGCGGGCGAGGTGACGGTCGCGACGCTGAAGCGCCGCACTGCAAAGGCGCTGGAGCTTCAGCCGCTCAATGGGACACAGGCCGAACGCGCGCTGGCGGCGAGCGATGTGGCGTGGGTTGCGCGGATCCTGTGGGCGAGCCAGTGATTGCCTTCCGTCGGCATGGTGCCGGGTGGGGTGACACCACCGCGCCGCGGCCCGCAACGGGCGACCTTGCGACTCACCGCTCCTCTTGCATAGGCTGCAGCCGATATTGTCGATCCAGTTTGTCTTTGGGGGGATAAAGATGAATCGCCGTCACGCATTGAAGGCCCTGGCGGGCCTCGCGCTTTGTCCGCTCTGCAAGCCGGCTTTCGCCGCCGAAGGCACGCATTGGAGTTATGAGGGCGTCGGCGGTCCGGCCAAATGGGGCGATCTCGATGCGGCCAACAAGGCCTGCGCGGTCGGCCTGCAGCAGTCGCCGATCGACATCGAGGCGACGATCAAGTCGCAATTGCCCGTTCTGAAGCTGAACTGGGGCAAGAGCGCCGACACCATCGTCAACAACGGGCACACGATCCAGCTCAACTTCGCCGAAGGCAGCAGCTTGATGCTCGGCAACGTCAAGTACAAATTGCTTCAGGTGCACTTCCATCGCCCGAGCGAGCACATGATCGGCGGCAAGAACTTCCCGATGGAGGCGCATTTCGTCCACCGCAACGAGGCCGGCGGGCTCGCCGTGGTCGGCGTGCTGATGACCGAGGGCAGGCCGAACGCAGCCTTCGGCAAGATCGTCAAGACCATGCCGGCAGCGGAAGGACCTGCCGTGAAGGCCGACGCCGCCATCGATCCTCGCGCCATGCTGCCGCAGCGGCTCGGCTATTTCCGCTATCCCGGCTCGCTGACGACGCCGCCCTGCTCGGAAGTGGTGGAATGGCTGCTGCTGACCGACCCGATCCAGGTCGCCAGCGCCGACGTCGCGGCGTTCGCAAAGCTCTATCCAATGAACGCGCGCCCGGTGCAGAAGGACAACCGGCGCTACGTGCTGAGATCGACCTGAGCAAAAGCGGAGGCCCGTAGCCCGGATGAGCGCAGCGACATCCGGGACTGCTTGTGCGGCATGCACAGACCCGGATGTCGCTGCGCTCATCCGGGCTACACGTCCGCGACCTACGTCAAGCGCTCCGCGCCAGCGCGCCGTCGATCATATTCACCGCGTTCTGCACGCCATACACGGCGACGAAGGAGCCGAAGCGCGGGCCCTTCTCCTGGCCGAGCAGGACCTGGTAGAGCATGTTGAACCAGTCGAGCGTGACGCCGGGGCGGCCGTCCTTGCCCTTCTTGACCTGGTCGAGGAACGGTTCGCGGCGGCCGACCTCATAGACGACGTTCTGGATGTCCTCGGCCGAAGCGTCCGGCGCCAACTGCGACAGCGCATCGCGCAGATCCTGGAGTGCGGCGCGCTCGCTGTCTGTCGGCACCCGGAACTGCTTCGTCGGCGCGACGAAGTCGCGATAGTAGTTGATGGCGTAGCCGACCATCGCGTCGAGCTTCGGATGCGTCTGCGGCGTCACGCCGGGACGATAGCGACCGATGAAGCCCCACAGCGTCTCGGCATTCTCCGCATTCGACGACGACACCAGCGTCAGCAGCAGCTGGAAGGTGACGGGCATGTCGCCCTTCGGCGGCTTGCCGTTGTGGATGTGCCAGACCGGATTGCCGAGTTGCTGCTTGCCGTCCTGCTTGGCGAAGCCGTCGATGAACTGCTGATAGTCGTCGACGTTGCGCGGGATGACGTCGAAATACAGCCGCTTGGCCGCCTTCGGCTCGCGATACATGAACAGCGACAGCGATTCCGGCGAGGCATAGCGCAGCCATTCGTCGATGGTGAGGCCGTTACCCTTCGACTTCGAGATCTTCTGGCCCTTCTCGTCGAGGAAGAGCTCGTAGTTGAAGCCTTCGGGCGGCGTGGCGCCGAGCGCCCTGGCGATCGCGCCGGAGAGCTTCACCGAATCGATCAGATCCTTGCCGGCCATCTCGTAGTCGACGCCGAGCGCGACCCAGCGCATGGCCCAGTCGGCCTTCCACTGGCACTTGACGTTGCCGCCGGTGACGGGCGTTTCGACCTCCTGTTTCGTATCAGGATCGACATAGGTCACCGTGCCGGCCGCGACGTCGCGGCGGATCATCGGCACCTGCAGCACGACACCGGTTGTCTTGCTGATCGGAAGGAACGGCGAATAGGTCGCGCGGCGATCGGGACCCAGCGTCGGCAGGATGATCGCCATGATCTTGTCGTAGGCGGCGAGCATCTTGAGCAGCGTCGCGTCGAAGCGGCCCGACGTGTAGTAGTCGGTCGAGCTCGCGAACTCGTAGTCGAAGCCGAAATGGTCGAGGAAGGCGCGAAGCCGCGCATTGTTGTGCGCGCCGAAGCTGTCATGCGTGCCGAAGGGATCAGGCACACGCGTCAGCGGCTTGCCGAGATTGGCTTCCAGCGGCGCTCTGTTCTGCACGTTGTCAGGCACCTTGCGCAGGCCGTCCATATCGTCGGAGAAGGCGAGCAGGCGGGACTTGATCTTGTCCTCGGTCAGCACGCGGAAGGCATGGCGCACCATCGAGGTGCGCGCGACCTCGCCGAACGTGCCGATATGCGGCAGTCCGGAGGGACCGTAACCGGTCTCGAACAGCACCTCGTCCTTCGGGCTCTTCTTCAGCCGCGCGACAATGGCCTTCGCCTGCTCGAACGGCCAGGCGTTGGATTGTTCGGCGAGCGCACGCAGGTCGCTCGGGTTCGCGGCAAGATCGATAACGGACATCATGGGCCTCCGGGCCGCGGAAAATAGCGATTTCCGGGCAGAATGCAATTTTGCGGGGCGACACAGCCGCCTCCGCCGTCATTGCGAGCGAAGCGAAGCAATCCAGACTGTTTCCGTAGCAGCAATCTGGATTGCTTCGTCGCTGCGCTCCTCGCAATGACGGTGAGGAAACAGCGAAACTAGAATCGTAGGGTGAGCAAAGCGTAGCGTGCCCACCATTCATAAGACGTGGGCACGGCGCTTGCGCGCGTTTGCCCACCCTTGTATTAGCCCGATTGGTTATATTGAGCCGTTCCGTGAGGAATGGCCCAGCCCGGGTGGCCGCCCGAGCTGGGTCGCCGTTCGATCGGATCGGTACCCACCGAAGCCTTGAGGGCTGTCAGACGTAGCAAGATCGCGATCGGCACTTCATCGGGACCCGAATGGTTGAACGAACTTTAGGTTCGCATAACAAGGGAGGGATCGACGAAGATGGCCAAGCATACCACGATCTGTGCCGGGATCGATACCGGCAAACGGAAGCTCGATGTGGCGATCGAGGGCAGCCGCGAGCAGTTGCAGGTGACGAACACGGCGGAAGGCCATGAGGCTTTGCTGACGTGGCTGCGACAGCATCGCATCAAACGCGTCGGCATCGAGGCGAGCGGCGGTTACGAACAGGCTGTCGTCGCCGAACTGCGACGCAAGGGGTTTGTGGTTGTGGTGTTTCAGCCGGCTCAGGTCCGAGCCTATGCCACATTCCACTTGCAACGGGCCAAGAACGATAAGATCGATGCCGCTCTTATCGCAACCTGCACCGCCGCGGTGCGGAAGATCCATACCGCTCCCGATCCCCGGTTGCTGCCGTTCGCCGAGCAGCTGACCATGATCGATCAGATCGGTGAGGATATTGCACGCCTCAAAAACAGGATCGAAAGCTGCCGCAATGCGGCGATCAACAAGCTCTGGCAAGAGGATATCGCTCGCCTGGAGCAGCGCGTGAGGGTCGCACTCAAGGCTCTGGTCGCCTCGATCCGCAAGCATCCCGACCTTGCCAAGAGACTTGCCCTGATCAACAGCGTTGACGGCATCGGGCTGCCGACCGCCGTGGCCATCCTGGTGCGTCTGCCTGAGATCGGCCAGATCACGCGGGAGCAAGCTGTCGCTCTCGCCGGCCTTGCGCCCTATGACGACGACAGCGGCGACCGGTCAGGCGTTCGGCATATCGAGGGCGGACGAAAGCGGCTGCGCCGCGCCCTTTATACGGCTTCACTGGCCGCATCGTTTCGATGGAACCCGCAGCTCATCAAGCTCTATCAACGGCTGACTGCGGCTGGAAAGGAACACAAGCAGGCGCTCGTTGCCTGTGCCAGAAAGATGCTCATCTTCGCCAACACAGTGGTGGCTCGCGGCACGCCGTGGTGCGGCGAACCTCCGGTAGGATCATTCCCTGCTTCTTAGTTCGACCGAGACGCGCTTCTTCGTCCCGACCTACGGCTCCCTCATGACGTCGCGCGTAGCGTCCGTCAAGGATGGCCGTCGCTCGCCCCAACATCACCCGATCTGCCGCCAGGCCACGCCTTGACGGACGCGAGCACGGCGTCATCATGGCAGACGCAGGCGATCCGGACGGCGCAAAACACGGCCGCTATTTAATGGTTGCTACGGCAGCTCGCGCGCCGCAAGAGCGCAGGCTAGAACGGACTCACCGAGAAATACCGCAGCCACAGATCGGTGTAGCGGCCTTTTTCCCAGACGCGGAACATCGCCCAGTTCAGGGCTTGGCGCAGCACGTCGTTGCCCTTGCGCACGGCGATGCCGATGCCTTCGCCGAAGAAGCGGCTCTCGACGAAGGGGCCGCCCGAGAAGGCGCAGCAATCGCCGGAATCCGTGCCGTTGATCCAGAACGCCAGCGAGATGGCGTCGCCGAAGATGAAATCGACCTCGCCCCTGCGTAAGGCCGCGCGCATCGCATCGTCACTGGGATAGGCATGCAGTTCGGCGTCGGTGAACATCGCCTTGAGGTAGGCCTCATGCGCGGAGCCGGCGATGACGCCGACCTTCTTGCCCTCGAGATACTCGGGCCGGATCTCCGGCATCACCGCGTCCTTGCGCGAGGCGAAGCGCGCCGGCACGCGGTAATACGGATCGGTGAAGTCGACGCGGGCGCGAAGCTGCGGGCTCACCGCCATCGAGGCGATGATGGCATCGCCCCGGTTGGAGGTGAGCGCGTCGACCAGCGTCTCGAAGCGGCGCATTTGCACCGTGCAGGTGACCTTGATCTCCTCGCAAAGCGCACGGGCGAAATCGACATTGAAGCCGGCCGGATTGCCGTCCGCGCCGGTGAAGTTGAACGGCGGATAGTCGGTCTCGGTCAGGAAGCGGATCACGGTCAGGCGCGACAGGTCGGGCCGCTCTGGTCGCCGGCGCGGGTCCCAGAAGCCGGGCACGGCCTGCGGGGCTGCCTGGGGGGCGACCTGCGGCGCTGCCTGGGGCGTTGCTGGGGGCCGCTTGGCGGGAGCCTGCGCCTCGGCGCCGGGCAGTCCCGTGAGCAGGCAGGCGCCGACGGCCAGTCCCGTCAGCAAGCTACGGGCAGATTTAGACGATTTCGCCTGTTGCGATGGAGCCATCGGCCGGAGATGAACGAATTTCGTTGGGATCGGAGGGCCTTATAGACCATCCCGCCGGGAACGCGAGCCCGGAATGTGGCTGGGTGAAGGTCCCTCGGCCGTCATGCCCGGGCTTGTCCCGGGCATCCACGTACTTTGCCGTCCCGCCCAAGTACGTGGATGGCCGGGTCAAGCCCGGCCATGACGATGTGGAAGCAGTTGGGCCCGAACGCAGCCTTCACAGATACTTCCTCAAATCAGCCGCCGCCTCCTCCGGCGTCCGCTTCAAATTGAACGGCGAAACGAACCTTCCCTCGCGGTCCATCAGATAGATCAGCGCGGTGTGGTCCATGGTGTAGTCGCCGTCCTTGGTCGGGACCTTCTTGGCATAGACCCGGTAGGAGCTGATGACCTTGGCGGTCTCGGCGGGATCGCCGGATAGGCCCTCAAGGTGCGGATCGAAGCTCGACAGATAGTCCTTCATCGTCGCCGGCGTATCACGCTCGGGATCGACCGAGATGAAGACGGCATTGACCTTGTCGGCATCCTTGCCCATTACGCGCAGCACCTCTGAGATCTCGAACAGGGAGGTCGGGCAGACGTCGGGGCAATGAGTGTAGCCGAAGAAGATCAGGGTCGGCTTGCCCTTGAGGCTCTTATCGGTGACGACTTTGCCGTTCTGGTCGGTCAGCTGGAACGGCCCGCCGATCGCGGCCGGCTGCGCCACCTTGCCCAGCCCGCCCATGGCCCAGAACATGATCAGGAGCCCGACAATCAGGCTTGCGGCGAAGGCGGTCGCGATCACCAGCGGACGGGCAGCGGAACTCATGGGCGGAAAACTTCCTGTCGCAGGTCAGAAGCAGGCGGCAAAGCCGGTCCTGATCATTTCGAAGAACACCTGGCTGCCATAGTGGAACCAGAGCGCCAGTGCGCCGATCATCACGACACTGCCGATTGCCGCGCCAGCCCACAGCAGCACGGATGGCATCCGGCCGGCAGTGGGCGAATTGTCCGATAGCCGATGCGCTGGATGCAGTGGTTGAGCCATGACAACGATCGGGACGACGGTCCCGGTTCCCAGGCTTTCAGATAGGCTTTGTGCCGCCTGCGGGCAAGCCGCCGCCGGCGGTGCAAAAGGGTCCCGTCAGGCTGCGAATATCAGTGAAGGAGCTGACCCCGAGCGGATTCGAGCTGCTCGGTTTTTGGGAGCGATCGGCGCGACGGTCTGGCCGTCGAGGCCTGCGCGTCCAGGTAGCAGGGCTTGTACATGGCCTCGAGCTGCTTGCCCCTCAGGAAGAGCATGCGTGGGGTAAGCCCGCCGCGCTGGCCGATCCAGCGCTTCACCTGCGAGGGATACATCGCATAGAGCATCTGGGTTGCTTCGGGATTGGTGATGGCGCGGCCGTTGGAGCCGAAATCCCAGGCGGCGTGGAAGCCGAGCGTCGCATGCGAGGTCACGCAGATCCGGTCGTGCGGGATTGCGCCGAGGACTATGGTGCAGGCGGAAGCGCAAAGGCCGTCGATGATGACGGTCTCGCCCGATTGCCTGAGGTCCTGGTATTTGTCGACGTAGGTTCCAATCCGGCCGCCGCGGTCATCCGCGATCCGAACCACCGCGTGAGACGCCCCCATGCCCGCGATCAGGACAACCGCCGCAAGCAATCCCGTCAGCAACTTCATTGTCCCCGCCCCAGCGAATTCGAATCTGCGTGTCAGGTGGTGATGCACAGCTAGCGTCTGTCGTAACCAAGGTTTTGTCTAGGCAGCCCGGCTCGATCGAAACAAATTCAAATCCAGTGTTGCGTCCGCGCTGCACTCGGCCGGTCTCTATCCCAAAGCGGAACAAGTTAATGAGGTCTTACGCGCCACACCCTTGATCTCAGTTGCAACCGCTGGCTTCAATCCCGGGCAACTACAGGGGGAACTCATGGAGGGGGAAATGCATGGCTGAGGAAACAGACGTCATCGTCGTCGGCGCGGGACTGTCGGGCCTCGTTGCCGCCACTGAGATCGCCGACGCGGGCAGGCGCGTCATCGTCGTGGACCAGGAAGGCGAGCAATCGCTCGGCGGGCAGGCGTTCTGGTCGTTCGGCGGGTTGTTCCTGGTCGATTCGCCGGAGCAGCGGCGGCTCGGCATCAAGGACTCCTTCGACTTGGCCATGCAGGATTGGCTCGGCGCCGCTGGCTTCGACCGCGACGAGGATTTCTGGCCGCGCAAATGGGCCGAGGCCTATGTGGCGTTCGCGGCTGGCGAGAAGCGGGGCTGGCTGCGCGCGATGGGCCATCGCATCTTCCCCGTGGTCGGCTGGGCCGAACGCGGCGGCTATGACGCGATGGGCCACGGCAATTCGGTGCCGCGCTTCCATGTCACCTGGGGCACCGGCCCCGGCATCGTCGAGCCGTTCGAGCGCCGCGCGCGCGAGGCTGCCAAGGGCGGCCGGCTGAGCTTCAGGTTCCGCCATCGCGTCGATGCGCTCTCGATCACCAATGGCACCGTGGATGGCGTCAGCGGCGCCGTCCTTGCGCCCGACACGATCGAGCGCGGCAAGAGCTCCTCCCGCAACGTCGTCGGCGAGTTTGCGCTGAAGGCGCAGGCCGTGATCGTCGCCTCCGGCGGCATCGGCGGCAATCATGAGCTGGTGCGGCAGAACTGGCCGAAGCGGTTGGGTGAGCCGCCGAAATTCATGATCTCCGGCGTGCCCGAGCATGTCGACGGCCGCATGATCGGCATCACGGAAACGACCGGCGCGCGGCTGATCAATCGCGACCGGATGTGGCACTACGTCGAGGGCATCCAGAATTGGAATCCGATCTGGCCGCGCCACGGTATCCGCATCCTGCCCGGCCCGTCGGCGATGTGGTTCGACGCCACGGGCACGCGGCTGCCGGCGCCGCTGTTCCCGGGCTCCGACACGCTCGGCCAGCTCAAATACATCATGTCCACAGGGTATGATTATTCCTGGTTCATCCTGACCCAGAGCATCATCAAGAAGGAGTTCGCGCTGTCGGGCTCGGAGCAGAACCCCGACCTGACCGGCAAGAGCTGGCGCATGACCTTGCGCCGGGCCACCAACAAGGGCGCGCCGGCGCCGGTGGAGGCGTTCAAAAGCCATGGTATCGACTTCATCGTCCGCGACAAGCTCGATGAGCTCGTTGCGGCCATGAACAAGCTCGCCGGCAGCGATCTCCTGAGGCTCGAGCACATCAAGATGCAGATCGAGGCGCGCGACCGCGAGATCGCCAATCCTTACGTCAAGGATGCGCAGGTCATGAACATCCACAATGCGCGCCGCTACATCGGCGACAAGTTGATCCGCACCGCCTCCCCGCACCGCATCCTCGATCCCGCGCATGGGCCGCTGATCGCGGTGAAGCTCAACATCCTCACCCGCAAGACGCTGGGCGGCTTCGAGACCGATCTCGACTCCCGCGTGTTCGGGGAAGAGGGCCGCGTCATTCCCGGCCTCTATGCCGTCGGCGAGGCCGCCGGCTTCGGTGGTGGCGGCATGCATGGCTACCGCTCGCTGGAGGGTACTTTTCTTGGCGGCTGCCTGTTCTCGGGCCGCAATGCGGGCCGTGCCGCCGCCAAGGCGGTGGGCTAGATCGTGCGGCGATGGATGCTCATCGCGGCGCTGGCCGCTTCATTGGCGGCAGCTTCAGCGGCGTCCGCCGATACGATCGACGTCAACGGCGTGAAGCGCTCCTACACCGCGCAACTGCCGGCCAAGAGGCCTGCACCGCTCGTGATCGTGCTGCATGGCAAGACCCAGCGTGGCGCCGACATGGTCACGCGGACGTCCTGGCCGCAGGTGGCAAAGCGCGAGGGCCTGGCCGTGGTCTTTCCGGACGGGCTCAGCAATGCATGGGCGGACGCGCGCACGAAGGCGGGGCCTGCCCTGCGTGGACCCCCGGCGGGGACCGATGACGTCGGCTTCATCGCAAAGCTCGCCGAGAAGCTGGTGGCCGACGGTACGGCCGATGCAAGGCGCGTCTTCGTCGCGGGCATCTCCAATGGCGGCGCCATGGCGATGACCATGGCCTGTGCGCGCGCCGATTTGTTTGCGGCAGCTGCGAGTGTGATCATGAATCTCACCGACGAGGCCGCCGTCACGTGCCATCCGTCGCGGCCGGTCCCGATGCTGCTCATGAACGGCACCGCCGACCTGCTGGTCCCCTACGGCGGTGGACACGGAACGAGCTATTTTGCCGCAGACGGATTCTGGTCGACCGACGAGACGCTGGCGTTCTGGCGCAGGCTCAATGGCTGCGAGACCGACGACGCCGAGACGACTGATTTGCTGGACAGGGCGCCCGCAGACCATTCCACGGTCACGCGGATCTCCTCACGCTGTCCCCGGGGGCACGACGTCGTGCTCTATCGTGTCAACCATGGCGGCCATCGCGTGCCCGGATTTTCTCCGGATGCCCGCTTCCCGAAGGTCGCCGCCGGCCTGCTGGGGCCGCAGAACGCTGACATCGACGCTGCCGAGACGATCTGGACGTTCTTCAGCCAGTTTCCGTAAAGCGACGCTTGCATCGGCGGCGACGCATCCGCCGCACCGACGCATGCGCGCCCGGCCACGCATGCGTGCCCGGGGTGGCAGAGCGCGAGGTGCTGGGCTAGACAGGGCCGCCATTCCACCAGGAGATCCCCAATGAGCATTCAGCGTTTTGAAACCGGTCCGCGCATGAGCCAGGTCGTCGTGCACGGCAACACCGTCTATCTCGCCGGCGTCGTCGCGAACAAGGCGGCCGGCGAAAGCGTGACGAAGCAGACCCAGGACATCCTGGCGACCATCGACGGCCACCTCGCCAAGGCCGGCACCGACAAGTCGAAGCTGCTGTCGGCAACGATCTACATCACCGACATGAAGACCTTCGGCGAGATGAACGCGGTGTGGGACGCCTGGGTGTCGCCCGGCAACACCCCGGCGCGCGCCACCGTCGAAGCCAAGCTGGCTGCCCCGCAATACACCGTCGAGATCATGGTGACGGCGGCGAAGTAGTCTTGGCTGCATCAGGATGCGGCAGAAGCGCGATGAGAAGATCATCGCGCTTCTGTTTTTTTGGGGCGCATGATCTCCGAGGTAATCGATCGGCGCGCGTGAACCTTCGAGAGTGACGGTCGACCGAACACGGCGCCATCGAAGGAGAGCAGCATGACCGACCCCACCACCATCGCCCACCGCTACATCGAGCTCTGGAACGAGCGCACGGCCGGCCGACGTCGCGAACTGCTCAGCGAAAGCTGGACGACGGATGCGAGCTATGTCGATCCCTTGATGAAGGGCGACGGCCGGGCCGGCATCGAGGCACTGATCGCGGGCGTGCAGCAGCGCTTTCCCGATTTCAGATTCAAGCTGATCGGCGAGCCCGACGGCTATGGCGATCACATCCGCTTTTCGTGGGGACTTGGTCCTGATGGCGCCGACAGCCCGATCAAGGGCACCGATTTTGCCGTGCTGAAGGACGGGCGCATCAGCAGGGTGACCGGATTTCTGGACCAGGTGCCGACCGGGGCGTGAGACGGTTGGCCCTCCTTGTGGGCGGATTTGAACTTCCGCATGAGGGCGTCATGCCCGGGCTTGTCCCGGGCATCCACGTTCTTTGTGCTGCGGGAAAAGACGTGGATGGCCGGGACAAGCCCGGCCATGACGATGTGGAGACCAGCGTGCCTCAAACGGACAGCGCATACGCATCTGCCCTCCGTGCAAGGTGAGGAGGGCGCCCCCCTCGACGAAGCCACCCCTACGGCTTACCTGTCATGCCGTGCCGCCCCGTATCCTCCAAACATCGGCCGAGCCGGCCGCGCTGCTGCCGGATCGCTTCCAGGCGTGGTTCGCAGCCCGCGGCTGGTCGCCGCGCGCGCATCAGCTGGCGCTGCTGGAAAAGGCGCGCGAGGACCGCTCGGCACTTCTGATTGCTCCGACCGGAGCCGGCAAGACGCTCGCCGGGTTTCTGCCGACGCTGGTGGAGCTGTCGGCGCAGTCGGTCGAACGGGACGCGGGCGCGAAGAAGAACCTCGTCTCTACCGGCCGCAGCGTGCAACGCGCCGGCGGCCTGCACACCCTCTACATCTCGCCGCTCAAGGCGCTCGCCGTCGACATCGCGCGCAATCTGGAGCGGCCGATCGCGGAGATGGCGCTGCCGGTCAAGGTCGAGACCCGCACCGGCGACACGCCGGTGTCGCGGCGGCAGCGGCAGCGGCGCTATCCGCCGGACGTGTTGCTGACAACACCCGAGCAGCTCGCACTGCTGCTCTCCTCCGACGACGCACCGTTCCTGTTTTCCTCCCTGAAGCGCATCGTGCTCGACGAGCTGCATGCGCTGGTGACGTCCAAGCGCGGCGATCTGCTCTCGCTCGGACTGGCGCGGCTCTGGCGCCTCGCGCCGCAGATGCGCGCGATCGGCCTGTCGGCGACCGTGGCCGAGCCGGATCAGCTCGCGCGCTTCCTGGTGCCGCAGCCCGACGGCAAGGAAGCCGCTGCCGACATCGTCGTCGCCGGCGGAGCCGCGCCGCCCGTGGTCGAGATGCTCGATACGCGCGAGCGGCTGCCCTGGGCCGGCCACAGCGCGCGCCACGCGCTCCCCGAGATCTACGAGCTGATCAAGGCGAACAAGACCACGCTGGTCTTCGTCAACACCCGTAGCCAGGCCGAGATGCTGTTCCAGAATCTCTGGAGCATGAACGACGACGGCCTTGCCATCGCGCTGCATCACGGTTCGCTCGACGTCGCCCAGCGCCGCAAGGTCGAGGATGCCATGTCGGCGGGCAGACTGCGCGGCGTGGTCTGCACCTCCTCGCTCGACCTCGGCGTCGACTGGGGCGATGTCGATCTCGTCGTCAATATCGGTGCGCCCAAGGGCTCCTCGCGCCTGATGCAGCGCATCGGCCGCGCCAACCACCGCCTCGACGAAGCCTCGCGCGCCGTGCTGGTGCCGGCCAACCGCTTCGAGGTGCTGGAGTGCCGCGTCGCCATCGATGCCATTGCGGAGAACGCGCAGGATACGCCGCCGCTGCGCCTGGGGGCGCTCGACGTCCTGGCCCAGCACGTGCTCGGCTGCGCCTGCGGCGAGCCGTTCCTCTCCGATGATCTCTACCGCGAGGTCCGCACCGCCGCGCCCTATGCCGACCTGTCGCGACAGGATTTCGACGATGTCGTCGATTTCGTCGCCTCCGGCGGTTACGCGCTGAAGACCTATGAGCGCTTCGCCCGCATCAAGCAGGACAAGGAGGGCCGCTGGCGCGTCGCCAATCCAAAGGTGCGGCAGAGCTACCGCATGAATGTCGGCACCATCGTCGAGGACGACATGCTGAAGGTGCGGCTGGTACGCTCGCGCGGCGGAGGCCAGGGAAAGGCAGGCGGCTCGACCGGGGTGATCGCGCGCGGTGGCAGACTGCTCGGCGAGATCGAGGAGGCCTTCATCGAGGGCCTCAGCCCCGGCGATACCTTCGTGTTCTCAGGCGAGGTGGTGCGCTACGAGGCCCTGGTCGAGGACCAAGTCTATGTCTCGCGCGCGCATGACAAGGACCCGAAGGTGCCGTCCTATATGGGCGGCAAGTTCCCGCTTTCGACCTATCTGGCCGAGCGCGTGCGCCGCCTGCTCGACGACAGCCGCGCTTGGGGCGGCTTGCCGGAGCAGGTGCGCGACTGGCTGTCGCTGCAGAAGGACGTTTCGCGCGTGCCGGCGGTGCGGGAACTCCTGGTCGAGAGCTTTCCACGCGCCAACAAGCATTATCTGGTCTGCTATCCCTTCGAGGGGCGTCTCGCGCATCAGACCCTCGGCATGCTGCTGACGCGGCGGCTGGAGCGCGCCCGCGCGAGGCCGCTCGGCTTCGTCGCCAATGAATATGCCGTGGCGATCTGGGCGCTCGGCGATCTCTCCTTCATGATCCGCGACGGCCGGATCGACCTCGATGCGCTGTTCGACCCCGATATGCTCGGCGACGACCTCGAGGCCTGGCTCGCCGAATCCGCGCTGATGAAGCGCACCTTCCGCAACTGCGCCATCATCTCCGGCCTGATCGCGCGCCGCCACACCGGCGAAGAGAAGAGCCGCCGTCAGGTGCTGTTCTCGACCGATCTCGTCTACGACGTGCTGCGCAAGCACCAGGCCGACCACGTGCTGCTGCGCGCCGCGCGTGCCGATGCCGCCACCGGCCTGCTCGACCTGCGCCGTCTCGGCGACATGCTGGCCCGAATCCACGGCCGCATCACGCACCGGGAACTCGACCGCGTCTCCCCGCTGGCCGTCCCCGTGATGCTGGAAATCGGCCGCGAGTCAGTCTATGGCGAAGCTGCAGACGAGCTCCTGGCCGAAGCCGCCGACGAACTCGTCAAAGAGGCAATGTCGTAGACTGCTGCAGCAATGTTTTTTGGGGGCTCAATTCTCTCCACGTCATGCCCGGGCTTGTCCCGGGCATCCACGTCCTTGTCTCTGCGGCAAGAACGTGGATGGCCGGGACAAGCCCGGCCATGACGGAGAATGTGGCGGTATCGATAACTTCGACGCGGCACGTTGACGTCGCAGGCATTGCGCTGCACGCCGATCTCTCCGGCGCGTTGTTCTGGGAAGAGCAGCGCCTGCTCGTCGTCTCCGACCTGCATCTGGAAAAGGGTTCGAGCTTCGCTATGCGCGGCGTGCTGCTGCCGCCTTACGATACCTTCGCGACGCTCGGCCGGCTCGCCGCCGTCATCGCCCGCCATGATCCGCGAATTGTCGTCGCGCTCGGTGACAGCTTTCATGACCGCACCGCGCATGAGCGCCTGTCGCCCGACGATCGCAATGCCGTCGCTGCGCTCCAGGGCGGCCGCGACTGGATCTGGATCTCGGGCAATCACGATCCCATGCTGCCGCGCGATCTCGGCGGCACCGTCGCGGACGAGGTCACGATCGGCCCGATCACCTTCCGCCACGAGCCGACCGGCGCAAGCGGCGAGATCGCCGGCCATCTGCATCCGAAGGCGCGCGTGTCCGCGCGCGGTCGCTCGATGGAGCGCCGCTGTTTCGCCAGTGACGGGATGCGTGCCGTGATGCCCGCCTTCGGCGCCTATGCCGGCGGCCTCAGCATCCGCGACGCTGCCTTCGCCAGGATCTTTCCGAGGAACGGCTTCGTCGCCCATCTGCTCGGCGACCGCCGGGTCCACGCCATCGCGGCCTCGCGCTGTTACTGAGACCGGCCGCACCTCGGAACAAATTAAGAACACTTTAGCAAGTCTTTGATATATCATTGTGATTCGGCGCTTCGCCGACACAATATCTAGCGTCTGTCCGACTTTGCGAGGACTACATGTCCACCGTTGCCTTCGACCAATTTGCCCTTACCCGGATCGCCGATTTCGCGCGCTCGCTGTCACGGCTGCATCAGGCGGCCCGGCGCTACGCCGTCGACGACGACCAGTTCGATCGCGAATTCAACGCGGTGTGCCAGTCGATCTGGGGCTACACCATCGACGACATCAGCGACGATCTGTTCTCGATCGAGGATCATCAGTTTCTCGACACGCTGGACGAGGCCCATGCGCGCATCTTCGCGGCCGAGCGGGGTTACGACCTTGTCGACGAAGCGGGCATGCTGACCGATTGGTGGGGCTTTTGCTGGATGATCCTCGCCGAGAAGCGCGGCCTCCTGACGCCGGAAAACCGCGCCGCCGCGCGCGCGGCGATCGAGGAGAAATATCTGGCAGCGCCGAACGTGATCGGGGTGATTATCGGGAGGTGACGGCTGGATTGCCGTCATTCCGGGTTCGCTGCTGTCGCATCGCCCCCGGGAATGACGATCCATTGTGTTAATCGAGCCCCGCGCGCTTCGCCGGCTTGGCGGCCGTTTTCGGCACCGTCACGTCAGGCAGCACCTCGCGCACGATCTCGGCGGGGGCCGGAGCGTCCGTCGACACCGTCTCTGCCCGCACCGGCGCCACTTTCATCTCGCCGAGGCGCGCGCGGACCTGGGCGGTGAGGCCGGGATAGGAGGCAACCGGGGTGAAGTCCGCAGCCTGGTCGTTGCCGACGCGGATGCCGGTATAGGCGACGAGGCCGTCGGTGGTGGCGATCACGTCGCCGGCCTTCAGCGACGAATCCAGCGCAAGATCGACCGGGGCGAGGCCGACCGGATCACGGCCGTTGCAGGTACAGTCGGCGCGCAGCGCCTTGCGATAGGCGAACGCGTTCTCGCTGTCGGCGTAGCGCTCGCCGGTCTGCGAATAGGCACCGTCGATGCTGGATCCAAAATAGACCTTTGTGGCGGTGGCAGGGCAGAAGGCCTGACACATCTGCGCTGGCGAGACCATGCCTCGCATCAGCGGGAAATACTTGCCATCGCAGCTGCGCACGCAGAAAGCCGGGCCCGAGCCACCGGCTGCGGCCGAGCGTGTCGGCGGTACATATTGCGGATTCTGCTGGCCTGTGAAGGGATCGGAGGAAGAGTTCGGCTGCTGTGGCTGCGGCCGCTGCATTCCGCCGAACAGGAAGTCGAACAGGCCTTCGGCCGAAACCGGGGCCGGGGCCACAAGCATGGGAACCGCAACCATCACGGCTGCGAGCATCGCGCGACGCTGCGTATGGGACAACTCTGTACGCACAGCTCACTCCACCCGACGCTACGGAACCGGTCAGGACCGTTCGAGGTCTCCAGCACACGATTCAACGTAATGCGCGATGGTAAATGAGCGGTTGCGTGGAGGCGGTTTCAAGACGAGGCGGTGATCTCTTTATGGCCGCGCGCAGCTTTCACGGACGGCGTTGCTCCCGGGGCACGCTCGGGCGTGCCGACGGAGAATCAATCGTCCTCTCTTACGCCTTCAGGAACTCCGACGCCTTGTACAGCGAGCGGAACGGCAGGCCGGCCGCACCGAAGGTGTCGGTGGCGCCTTCCTCGCGGTCGACCATGGTGAGCACCAGCACCACATTGGCGCCGGCTTCGCGCACCGATTCCACCGCCTTCATCGCCGAACCGCCCGTGGTGGTGACGTCCTCGACGATCACGACGCGCTTGCCCGCCAGCGTCTCGCCCTTGGGCAGGCCTTCGATCGCGAGCTTGGCGCCGTGCTCTTTCGGCTTCTTGCGCACGAAGAAGGCCGCGATCGGATGGCCCTTGATCCAGGAGATCTGCGCCAGCGCGCCGGCGAGCGGCACGGCGCCCATCTCCAGCCCACCGATGAAGTCGAGCTGATCGTCCTTGAGCGCCTCATAGGTCAGCTCGGCAAGCAGCGTCGCGCCTTCAGGGTCGAGCATGGTCGGCTTGAGGTTGAAGTAGAAATCGCTCTTGCGGCCCGACGCGAGCGTCACCTCGCCGCGGCCGAATGAGCGCCGGCGGATGATTTCGAACAGGCGGGCGCGGGAGGCAGATTTCGACACGGCGGTCCCTCGAACAGCGTCTTTGGTGGAGGCGGAATTTATCCGGCACAGTCGCGACATTCCAGAGGGGGCGTCTCCCGTCAACAGGGATCGGCCATCCCGGACCGCCGGTTGTGGGGGCGCAACCTTCTGGAGTAGTTGAGGGGGCAAGCCTCCTGGGGAAGGAAACGGAATGACCATCGAGCTTTACACCTGGAACACGCCGAACGGCCGCAAGATCTCGGTCGCGCTGGAGGAGATGGGGCTGCCCTACAAGGTGATCCCGGTGAACATCACCAAGGGCGAGCAGATGACGCCCGAGTTCCTCAAGCTCTCCCCCAATAACAAGATTCCCGCGATCGTCGATCCCGAGGGCCCCGACGGCAAGCCCGTCAGCATCTTCGAATCGGGCGCGATCCTGCTTTATCTCGGCGAAAAGACCGGCAAATTCCTGCCGAAATCGCTGAGCGAGCGGATTCCCGTCTACGAATGGCTGATGTGGCAGATGGGCGGCTTCGGCCCGATGCCGGGCCAGGTGCACCATTTCATCGCGCTGGAGAATGAGCAGGAGCGCGCTTACGGCCTGAAGCGCTTCATGGCGGAGACGCGCCGGCTCTACGGCGTGCTGGACCGGCGGCTCGAGGGGCGCGACTTCGTCGCCGGCGAGCTCTCGATTGCCGATTTTGCCATCCTGGGCTGGGCCTGGCGCCACCCTCGCCACAAGGTTGATCTGGCCGACTTCCCCAACGTCAAGCGCTGGTACGAGGCGCTGATGGCGCGCCCGGCGGTGAAGCGCGGGATGGAAGCGAAGCTGGATTGAGGTTTCTTCTCCCTCTCCCCTTGTGGGCGAGGGTGGCTCGCCGCGAAGCGGCGAGACGGGTGAGGGGTTCTCTCCGCGAGTCCAACTCTTATTCGAATGCGTGGAGAGACACCCCTCATCCGGCGCTTCGCGCCACCTTCTCCCACAAGGGGAGAAGGAAGAAAGCCCTCACACCTTCTTCGCTTCCACCGCCATCCGCACCGCGAGCCCGGCCAGCACCGTGCCCATCAGCCAGCGCTGCACCAGCATCCAGCTCGGCCGGTTCGCCAGGAACAGTGCGATCGATCCCGCCGCGAGCGCGATCATCGCATTCACGCTGACGCTGATCGCGATCTGGATCGCCCCCAGCGCCAGCGACTGCATCAGCACGCTGCCGGCGGCGGGATCGATGAACTGTGGCAGCAGCGCGAGATACAGCATCGCGATCTTCGGGTTGAGCAGGTTGGTGACGAAGCCCATCGCGAACAATTTGCGTGGGCTGTCGACCGCGAGCTTTTTCACCTGGAACGGCGAGCGCCCGCCCGGCTTCACCGCCTGCCAGGCGAGCCACAGCAGATATCCGGCGCCGGCAAAGCGCAGTGCGTCATAGGCGAACGGAATGGCGAGCAAGAGCGCCGTGATGCCGAACGCTGCGCACAGCATGTAGAACACGAAGCCGAGCGCCACGCCGCCGAGCGAGACGATGCCGGCGGCCGGCCCCTGCGTGATCGAGCGCGAGATCAGATAGATCATGTTCGGTCCCGGCGTGAGCACGAGGCCAAGGCTGACCAGGGCAAAGCCGAGCAGGGCGGAGATATGAGGCATGGATGAACCGGTGCGGAGGACGCAACGATTCTAATATGCGCAACGGTCCCCATGCCATCGCGCAATTGCTCGGAGGACAATTGAGTTCGGCTAGGCGAAGCGCCTCAATGCGCCTCGTCCCAATTGTTCGCCGCGCGCGCGTCCACATGCAGCGGCACCGAGAGCAGCACGGCCGGGAACGGCGCGTCCTGCATCACGTGCTGCACGACGGGAAGCGTCGCCTCGACCTCGGCGTCCGGCACCTCGAAGATCAATTCGTCATGCACCTGGAGCAGCATCTGCGCCGACAGCCTCTTTTCGGCCAGAGCATCCTCCACGCGCGTCATGGCGCGGCGGATGATGTCGGCGGCGGTGCCCTGAAGCCGCGCGTTGATCGCGGCGCGCTCGTTGAAGGCGCGCACCGAGGCGTTGGACGCCTTGATGTCGGGGTAGTGGCACTTGCGGCCGAACAGCGTGGTGACGTAGCCGTGGCTGCGGCAAAAGTCCCGCGTCTCGTCCATATAGGCGCGGATGCCGGGGAAGCGCTCGAAATACTTCTTGATGTAGGCCGAGGCCTCTTCGCGCGCGATGCCGAGCTGGTTGGCGAGGCCGAACGCCGAGATGCCGTAGATGATGCCGAAATTGATCGCCTTGGCGCGGCGGCGGATCTCGCTCGGCATGCCCTTGATCGGCACGCCGAACATTTCCGATGCCGTCATGGCGTGAATGTCGAGGCCGTCGCGGAACGCCTGCTTCAGCACGGGAATGTCGGCGATCTCGGCGAGCAGCCGCAGCTCGATCTGCGAATAGTCGGCGGAAACCAGCTTGTGTCCCGGCGCGGCGATGAAAGCACGGCGGATCTTGCGGCCATCCTCGGTGCGCACCGGAATGTTCTGCAGGTTCGGCTCGTTGGACGACAGCCGGCCCGTCGTCGTCGCGGCCAGGGCGTAGGTCGTGTGCACGCGATGGGTCTGCGGGTTGACATAGGTCGGCAGCGCGTCGGTGTAGGTCGATTTCAGCTTGGAGACCTGACGCCACTCCAAAATCTTCTTCGGGAAGTCGTGCCCCTGCTCGGCGAGCTCGTCCAGCACCTGCGCGGTGGTCGACCACGCGCCGGTTTTCGTCTTGGTGCCGCCGGGCAGTCCCATCTTGCCGAACAGGATGTCGCCGATCTGCTTGGGGCTGCCGACATTGACCGGCTCGCCCGCGATCTCCTGGATTTCAGCCTCGACGCGCGCCGCGGTCTGGGCAAAGTCTCCGGAGAGCCGTGACAGGACCTGACGGTCGATCGAGATGCCGCGCCGCTCCATGCGTGCGAGCACCGAGACCAGCGGTCGCTCCAGGGTCTCGTAGACGGCGGTCATGTGCTCGGCGACGAGGCGCGGCTTCAGCACGCGCCAGACGCGCAACGCGATGTCGGCGCCTTCGGCCGAGAGTGGCGCGGCCTTGTCGACCGGCACCTGGTCGAAGGTGATCTTGCCCTTGCCGCTGCCGAGCAGCTCGTTTTCCTTCAGCATGGCATGGCCGAACCAGCGCTCGGACAGCGATTCCAGCGCGTGCGAGCCGCGGCCGGCGTCGAGCACGTAGGAGATCAGGAGCGCATCGTCGATGTTGCGCAGGGTGATGCCGTGCTGCGCCAGCATCACGGCCGTGAACTTGACGTCGAAGCCGATCTTGAGGATGCCGGATGATTCCAGCACCGGCCGCAGCGCCTGCAGCGCGTCGTCATGCTTGACCTGGTCCGGCGCGAGGCCGGCATCGAACAGGCCGGCGCCGCCGCCGGACTGCTTGTGCGCCAGCGGCACGTAGCAGGCTTCGTTCGGCGCCAGCGCCAGCGCGATGCCGCACAGATCGGCCTGCATCGGATCGATCGAGTTCGCTCTCGTCTCGATCGCGACTTGGCCGGCATCATGGATCCGCGCGATGAAGGCGTCGAGCTCCTTAGGGGTCTTGATGGTCTGGTATTTGCTGCGATCGACCGGAAGCTTGCGCAACGCCTCTTCGCGCGCGGCGGCGAGCGAGATGGGCGCACCCTTCGGGCTCGCAGCCTTGTCCTCCTTGCCGGCCGACTTGTTGGGTTTGCCCGGCGCGGCTTGCGCCGGCGTGCCGGTTCCCGGTGCGGGCACGGCGTCCGAGGGCGGCAGCGTCGTGAACACGCTGGCGCCGCTGGCATAGCCCGGGTCGGCATCGACATTGGCGGGATCGATCTGCGCATATTCGGCGACGCGCCGCGTCAGCGTCGTGAACTCCATCGCCTTCAGGAAGGCGATCAGCTTGCGCGCGTCCGGCTCGTGGACGGCGAGGTCGTCCAGCGGCACCTCCAGGTCGACCTTGTCGTCGAGCAGCACGAGTTGCCGCGAGATGCGCGCCTTCTCGGCGTTCTCGAGCAGCGCCTCGCGGCGCTTGGGCTGCTTGATCTCGCCGGCGCGGAACAACAATTGGTCGAGATCGCCATATTCGGTGATCAGCTGCGCCGCGGTCTTGATGCCGATGCCGGGCACGCCGGGCACGTTGTCGGTGGAATCGCCGGCCAGCGCCTGCACCTCCACCACCTTGTTCGGGGGAACGCCGAACTTCTCGATCACCTCGGGGATGCCGATGCGGCGGTCCTTCATGGTGTCGTACATGGTGACGCAATCGGTCACGAGCTGCATCAGGTCCTTGTCGGAGGACACGATGGTCGCGCTGGCGCCGCGCTCGCAGGCCTGCCGCACATAGGTCGCGATTAGATCGTCGGCCTCGAAGCCGGTCTGTTCCAGGCAGGGCAGGTCGAAGGCGCGCACCGCCTCGCGGATCAACGCGAATTGAGGGATCAGATCCTCAGGGGCGGGCGGCCTATGCGCCTTGTACTCGGGATAGATCTTGTTGCGGAATGTGATCTCCGACTTGTCGAAGATGATCGCCAGATGCGTCGGCCGGTTGTCTTCGGGCATCTCGCGCAAGAGCTTCCACAGCATGTTGCAGAAGCCAAGCACGGCATTGACCTGGAGCCCGTCGGATTTGCGGTTCAGCGGCGGCAGCGCGTGATAGGCGCGGAAGATGTACGAGGAACCATCGACCAGGAACACATGATCGCCCTTGCCGGCCGCCTTCGCAGCAACCGGTTTGGCAGCAGCTGTCGCAGTGGATTTGCTCTCGGCGACCGCCTTCGGCGCGGCCTTGGTGTCAGCTTTGGCGATGGTCTTCGGGGAGGTTTTGGGCATGGCCGCAATGTATGGATTTTTGCGGCCTTTGACAGCCTCAGACAGCGAGTTTTTAAGGCGTCGGCGCAGCTATCCCCACTGTCATTCCCCACATCCCCACTGTCATTCCCCGCGAAAGCGGGGAATCCAGTACGCCGCGGCGCATCGGTCAATAATTGCTGTCTCTGGAATACCGGGTCGCCCGGTCAAGCCGGGCGACGACAGCGGGAATGCAGCTACTCCGCCGCCTGCAACACCGGCCCCGCCTTCCTCGGCGCGATCCAGAACGCATCCGGCCGCTCGAACAGGAAGCGCGCATTGAGCCGCAGTGCCACCTGCCAGATCGCCAGCGCGCCGAGCACGCCGGCGATGGTGACGATCAGCGACACCGTGCCGATGTCGGGAATGATGCCCGTGCGCAGCAGCAGCGTCCGCGTCGCCGCCATCGGCAGGAAGAAGGCGAGGTAGATCACGATCGAATGCTCGCCGCAGAAACGGAGGAAATTGAGCCACTGCGCGCGCGCAAGCAGCGTGCCCGTCGTGATGATGGCACAGGCGCCGGCAAAGCCGAGCACGAGCGAGACGATTTTCCATTCGCTGGCCCCATGCGCGACCAGGCCGGCATTGATCAATGCCCAGGCCGCGAGCGCTCCGAGCGCGAGCGCGGGATGCTTTCGCGCGTGATCCGACAGGGCGAACACGTAAGGCGCGAACAGGTAGCCCGAATAGAAATAGACGAAGCGCGAGCAGAACTCGTCGATGATGGTCCAGCCGGTCGTGATCCGTGCGGTCTCCAGCGCGGCGGCGAGAAGCCAGATCGCGAGCGGCGGGAGTTTGCGTGTCAGTTTTGTGACGACGAAGAAGATCGGCAGCAGATAGATGAACCACAGCGTGCCGAACGGCTCGATGAACGATTCGAGATACAAGAGGCCGACGTCGCGCCAGCTTGTCTCCGCCGCAAAGGCGGGCGCCTTGAAGCCGAACTGGATTGTCACCCAGACGACATAAAAATAAGCGAAATGCACCACCTTGCGGTCGAGATAGGTTCGCCAGTCCCGATCGATCACGAGAGACAGGAACAGGCCCGAAATCAGGAAGAAATCCGGCATCCGGAACGGCTTTGCGAAGGCCACGGCGACATGCATGAAACCGGTCTGCCCGGCGGCGAGTTCGACCCCCAGCACCGAATGCATCATCACGACCATGACGATGCAGATGCCCTTGGCGTAGTCGACCCAGTCGACACGCGCGGCAGAAGGGGCCTTGGAAAGGCCGGCCGCCGCGATTGTGCCTGATCGTGCCATGATGTCCCCTTTCGAGGCGTGTTCCGCCCGTCCCTGTATGGGTGCGGGGCAGTTTGGAGCCCAGTGGTTTCCGACTTCTTTACCCGTTCAAATCGCGGGCCGGTTTTTGCATCCGGACTGTTCCATGACCTCGGGAAAATGCTAAACCGCCGCGAATTGGGCTTCCGTTAACCAAGCTGGGACAGGATTTTTCATGCGCATCGCGATGATCGGCACGGGTTATGTGGGACTGGTTTCCGGAGCCTGCTTTGCGGATTTCGGCCACGACGTCACCTGCGTCGACAAGGACGAGAAGAAGATCGCGGCGCTCCATCGCGGTGAGATCCCGATCTACGAGCCCGGCCTCGACGAGCTGGTCGCGACCAACGTCAAGGCCAAGCGGCTGGACTTCACCACCGATCTCACCAAGCCGGTCGCGGATGCTGATGCCGTGTTCATCGCGGTCGGCACACCCTCGCGCCGCGGCGATGGCCACGCCGACCTGTCCTACGTCTACGCCGCCGCCCGCGAGATCGCGCAAGCGCTCACCGGCTTCACCGTCGTGGTGACGAAGTCGACCGTGCCGGTCGGCACCGGCGACGAGGTCGAGCGCATCATCCGCGAGACGAACCCCGCGGCCGACGTCGTGGTCGCCTCGAACCCCGAGTTCCTGCGCGAGGGCGCGGCGATCCGCGATTTCAAATTCCCCGACCGCATCGTGGTCGGCACCTCGGACGAGCGCGGGCGCAAGGTGATGGGCGACATCTACCGCCCGCTGTCGTTGAACCAGGCGCCGCTGATGTTCACCGAGCGCCGCACCGCCGAGATGATCAAATACGCCGCCAACGCGTTCCTGGCGACCAAGATCACCTTCATCAACGAGATCGCCGATCTCTCGGAAAAAGCTGGCGCCAATGTCCAGGAGGTCGCGCGCGGCATTGGCCTGGACAACCGCATCGGCACAAAATTCCTGCATGCAGGCCCAGGCTTCGGCGGCTCTTGCTTCCCGAAGGACACCAAGGCCTTGATCAAGATCGCGCAGGACCACGACGTATCCTTGCGCATCGTCGAATCCGTGCTGGCGGTCAACGAGAACCGCAAGCGTGCGATGGCGCGGAAAGTGAGCCAGGCGCTCGGCGGCTCGCTGCGCGGCAAGACCATCGCCGTGCTCGGCCTCACCTTCAAGCCCGACACCGACGACATGCGCGACGCGCCATCGATCCCGCTGGTGACAGGCCTGATCGACATGGGCGCGACCGTCAAGGCGTTCGATCCCGTCGGCATGGAGCAGGCAAAAAGTGAGCTGCCCAGCATCACCTACTGCGAGGACGCTTATTCCTGCGCGGAAGGCGCGGACGCGCTCGTCATCGTCACCGAATGGGTGCAGTTCCGCGCGCTCGATCTCGATCGGTTGAAGCAGACCATGGCGCAGCCTGTCGTCGTCGACTTGCGCAACATCTACCGCCCGGAGGACATGGAAGCCGCCGGCTTCACCTACGAGAGTGTCGGCCGGCCCCCTGTGCAGGGCTGATAGCTGCATTTCTCGTTGAAAGAAGCCGTCATGGCCGGGCTTGTCCCGGCCATCCACGTCTTGTTCACTCTCGCCTGAAAGAACGTGGATGCCCGGCACGAAGGCCGGGCGTGACGAGTGGATAGATCTTGCCCCGCAGCTTCGACACGCCCCTCCCGATCGATGCCGTGCTCGACGATTTGTCGCGCACGCTGGAGGCCAACAGCGCCGCCGTGCTGGTGGCGCCGCCCGGCGCCGGCAAGACCACGCGCGTGCCGCTGGCGCTGCTGGATGCGCCCTGGGCGAAGGACAAGAAGATCATCGTGCTGGAGCCGCGGCGCATCGCGGCGCGGGCCAGTGCCGATCGCATGGCCAAATCGCTCGGCGAGCGGGCCGGCGAGACCGTCGGCTATCGCGTCCGCTTCGGCTCGAAGATCTCGCGCGCGACGCGCATCGAGGTGGTGACCGAAGGCATCTTCACCCGCCAGATTCTCGACGACCCCGAACTGTCGGGCGTTGCCGCGATCCTGTTCGACGAATTTCACGAGCGCTCGCTCGACGCCGATCTCGGCCTCGCGCTTGCCCGCGATGCGCAAACCGGCCTGCGCGAGGATCTCCGCATCCTCGTGATGTCGGCCACGCTCGACGGCGCGCGCGTGGCAAAGCTGCTCG
Organism: Bradyrhizobium sp. I71; assembly: GCF_022354745.1. Lineage (NCBI taxonomy): Bacteria > Pseudomonadati > Pseudomonadota > Alphaproteobacteria > Hyphomicrobiales > Nitrobacteraceae > Bradyrhizobium > Bradyrhizobium sp. I71. The sequence continues at coordinate 2,918,897 of NZ_CP059398.1, read as the reverse complement.
GCGATGCGCCCGTCGTCGAAAGCGAGGGCCGCGCCTTTCCGGTCGAGACGCGTTATCTCGGCCGCAAGGCCGATGCGCCGATCGAGCGGCAGATGGCTGACGCGATTGCGTCCGCGCTGCGCGCCGACAGCGGCTCGGTGCTGGCGTTCCTGCCGGGCGCCGCAGAGATCCGCCGCACCCAGACCTTTCTCGGCGAGCGCGTGCACGACGCCTCCATCGAGATCGTGCCGTTGTTCGGCGCGCTCGATGCCGCCGTGCAGGACCGCGCCATCGCGCCGACGCCCAAGGGCTCGCGCAAGGTGGTGCTGGCGACCTCGATCGCCGAGACCTCGCTCACGATCGAAGGCGTGCGCATCGTGGTCGATTCCGGTCTTGCCCGCGTGCCGCGTTACGAGCCCGACATCGGCTTGACCCGGCTCGAGACCGTGCGCGCCTCGCGCGCGGCGGTGGACCAGCGCCGCGGCCGCGCCGGCCGCACCGAGCCCGGTGTCTGCTACCGGCTCTGGGACGAGCCGCAGACGGCCGCGCTTGCGCCCTACACCCAGCCGGAAATCCTCAGCGCCGATCTGTCCTCGCTGGTGCTCGATCTCGCGCAATGGGGCGTCAGCGATCCCGCCGCACTGTCGTTCCTCGATCCGCCGCCCGGGCCGGCCTGGAAGGAAGCGAAGAGCCTGCTGACCGAGCTCAACGCGCTCGACGCCGACGGCCGCATCACCGCCGAGGGCAAGAGCCTGCGTTCGCTGGCGCTGCCGCCGCGGCTGGCGCGCATGATCGTGGATTCGCATCGCGCGGGCAGCGGCGAGGCCGCCGCCGAGATCGCCGCCATCATCACCGAGCGTGGGCTCGGCGGCGACAGTGTCGATCTCGAGCACCGGCGCGACCAGTTCCGCCGCGACCGCTCGCCGCGTGCGTCCAGCGCGCGCGACCTGGCGCGGCGCTGGGCCTCGCAGGTCGCGGCGTCGGAGAAGGCGGGGCAGCACGAGGATCTCTCGACCGGCCTGATGCTCGCCTATGCCTTTCCGGACCGTGTCGCGCGCAACCGCGGCAATGGCAGTTTCGTGCTCGCCAACGGCCGCGGCGCTTCCGTCGAGCAGACCTCCTCGCTCGCCCGCGCGCCCTACATCGCGATCGGCGAGATGACGGGGACGGCGGCGAGCGGACGCATCCTGCTCGCTGCGCAGATCACCCAGGACGAGATCGAGCAACATTTCGCCGAGCATATCGAGACCGCCGATGAGATCTCGTTCGATCGCGGCGCGATGGCGCTGCGCGCGCGGCGCAGGCGCGTGCTGCATGCCATCACGCTGTCCGAGGCGACACTTGCCGTGTCGCCCTCGGAGGACACCGCGCGCATCCTTGCCGATGGGTTGATTGCGGCCGGTCTCGACCGGCTGCCCTGGTCGAAGACCGCAAAACAATGGCGCGACCGCGTGATGTTCTTGCGCAAGGCCGAGGGTGAGGCCTGGCCCGATCTCTCCGACGACGGGCTGATCGCGCGGCGCGAGGATTGGCTGGTGCCGGCGCTCTACGACAAGATCGCCCTCAAGGACATCTCGGCGGGCGATCTCTCCGACGCGTTGATGGCCCTGCTGCCTTGGGACATGCGCGCGCGGCTGGATCGCGAGGCACCGACCCATTTCGAAGCGCCGACCGGAAGCGCGCTCGCGATTGATTACGAGGCCGAGCAGGGGCCGACCATCGCGGTGCGGCTCCAGGAACTGTTCGGTCTGAACACCCATCCCTCGATCGCCGCGGGCAAGGTGCCGCTGGTGCTGGAATTGCTGTCGCCAGCCCAGCGTCCGGTGCAGGTGACGCGCGATCTCCCCGGCTTCTGGCGCGGCAGCTACGCCGCGGTCCGCTCCGACCTGCGGGGTCGCTATCCGCGCCATCCCTGGCCGGATGATCCTGCCAATGCGCTGCCGACCCGGCGGGCGAAGCCGCGCGGGACGTGAAAGTTCGATCGCGCATTAACCGTCCGCTCATGCTTTTCGTCAAAATAGCAGCGTTCTGACCGCGGCTTCGCTCGCCGCCGGGCACGCTGCGTGATGAAATCGAGCTTTCCGGCTCGGAAGTGGTGTGATGCGTAACATTATGATCTTCGCGGCCGTGATGATCGGCCTCGGCACCTTCATGGCCCAGATGGCGGACAAGATGAGCTCAGCCTCCGCCACCTCGGTCCCCCGCACGACGGTGGCCGTTGCCTCCACCGCCCCGGCCGGCGGCGGCCGCAGCCTTAGCATCCCGCGCGACGTCCGCGGTCATTTCCAGACCGAGGGCCGGATCGATGGCCAGCGCATCGGCTTCATGGTCGACACCGGCGCCTCCGTCGTTGCGCTGAACGAGACCTCGGCCGCCCGCTTCGGCCTGCGCCCCTCGCGCGGCGAGTACACCGCCACCGTCTCCACGGCCAACGGCACAATCAAGGCCGCGCGCACCCGTATCGCCATGCTCGACGTCGGCGGCCTCATCGTGCGCGACGTCGATGCCATGGTGCTGCCGGACACGGCCTTGTCGGAGAACCTGCTCGGCCTCTCCTTCCTGTCGCGCCTGAGGCGCTTCGAATATTCCAACGGTCAGATGGTGCTGGAGCAGTAGGGCCAGCCCGCACGATCGCGCGACCGTCCATTTCGAGAAGATATCTTTGCTCTGGCCGCCCTCGCGGTAACGTCTCTTCGTTACCAATCTGCCGCAATTATCGGCCATAAGCCTTCAATCCCGCCTTCCGCTGCGGCCGGGCATTCGCTTAGGCTGCAGCAAATCCCGCCCCTTTTTCACGAGACCGTCTCAATGTTCCCGAAGCCGAAATCCGTACTGTTGCCAAACACCTACGCCTTCGAATCCGAGCCGATGGTGAAGCCGACGGGCTTTCGCGAGTACGACGCGCGCTGGTTGTTCCAGAAGGAAATCAACCTGATGGGTGTGCAGGCGCTCGGCATGGGGCTGGGCGCGCTGATCGCCGAACTCGGCGTCAGACAGGAGATCGTCACCGGTCATGATTTCCGCGGCTATTCGGCCTCGATCAAGTATGCGCTGATCTCCGGCCTGATGGCGGCGGGATGCAAGGTGCACGATATCGGCCTCGCGGTGACGCCAATGGCCTATTTCGCGCAGTTCGACCTGGATGTGCCCTGCGTCGCCATGGTCACGGCCTCGCACAACGACAATGGCTGGACCGGCGTCAAGATGGGCGCCAACCGCCCGCTGACCTTCGGCCCCGACGAGATGACGCGGCTGAAGGAGATCGTGCTCAACGCGGAGTTCAAGAACAAGGCTGGCGGCTCCTACCAGTTCCACGAGAATTATCCGGCGCGCTACATCGCCGATCTCACCAATCGTCCGAAGCTCAAGCGCAAGCTCAAGGTCGTCGCGGCCTGCGGCAACGGCACCGCCGGCGCGTTTGCGCCGCAGGTGCTGGAGGCGATCGGCTGCGAGGTGATCCCGCTCGATACCGAACTCGACCATACCTTCCCGAAATACAATCCGAATCCGGAAGACATGGAGATGCTGCACGCGATCCGCGACGCGGTGCTGCATCACAAGGCCGATGTCGGCCTCGGCTTCGACGGCGACGGCGACCGCTGTGGCGTCGTGGACGATACCGGCGAGGAGATCTTCGCCGACAAGGTCGGCGTGATGCTGGCGCGCGACATGTCGGCGATCCACAAGGACGCACAGTTCATCGTCGACGTGAAATCGACCGGCCTCTTCGTCACCGATCCCGTGCTGCAGAAGCAGGGCGCGAAGACCGCCTATTGGAAGACCGGCCATTCCTACATGAAGCGCCGCACCAACGAGACGGGCGCGCTCGCGGGGTTCGAGAAGTCCGGCCATTTCTTCTTCAACAAGCCGTATGGACGCGGCTATGACGACGGCCTGGTCTCGGCGATCGCGATCTGCGACATGCTCGACCGCGCGCCCGGCAAGTCGATGGCCGACCTGAAGAACGCGCTGCCGAAGACCTGGTCGTCGCCGACCATGTCGCCGCATTGCGCCGACGAGGTCAAATACGGCGTCATCGACAAGGTCGTGAAGCACTTCGAGGGCTTGCAGGCGAAGGGCGCCAAGATCGGCGGGCAGGCGATCCGCGATCTCGTCACCGTCAACGGTGTCCGCGTCACGGTCGAGGACGGCAGCTGGGGCCTGGTGCGCGCCTCCTCCAACAAGCCGGAACTCGTCGTCGTGGTCGAGAGCCCGGTCTCCGAGCAGCGCATGCACGACATGTTCGAGATGGTGAACAGCGTGCTGCGCACGCATCCCGAGGTCGGCGAGTACAACCAGAAGATCTGAGCGCTAACGCGCTCAGCCTCCGGGCGGGCCGAACAGGGTGCGGAGCTTCGCGCCCGCACCCCGTGCCTTCCAGGCGTCGCCCAGCATCGCGATCCATTCGCCGAGCGCAATCCGGATCGGGTTGAAGGATTGCACGCCGCCGACGAGGCCGAACCGGAGCGGCTGGTCGGAGGGCCGCTCGGCAAAGGTCCCGAACAGGCGGTCGAACACGATCAGGATGCCGCCGTAGTTCTTGTCGAGGCACGGCTCATTGCAGGCATGGTGCACGCGATGGTGGCTCGGCGTGTTGAGGACCCATTCCAGGACGCCGAGCTTCGGCCCGAACTGGCTGTGGATGAAGAACTGATAGAGCAGGTTGATGCCGAGCATTGCCACGATCGCGAACGGATGAAATCCGATCAGCGCCAGTGGCAGGAAGAACAGGAAGTTGCCCGAGACGTTTCCGGTCCAGCCGAGCCGGATCGCCGCAGTCAAATTCAGTCGCGTCGTCGAGTGATGCACTGCATGCGTCGCCCACATCCAGCGAATGCGATGCGAGGCGCGATGCTGCCAATAATACAGGAACTCGCTGCCCAGGAATAATCCTGCGAGCGCGATCGGACCGGTCTGCGCGAAGTCGAACAGGCGGTGCTCGTACAGGAACGCGAACGGCATCGCGAGCAGGCCTGCCTCGACCGCGCGCAGCAGGTTCTGTCCGAGGGCCACGCCGAAAGAGGCAGCGCTCTCGCGCCAGTCGTGGGTGTCGCGATGGGCAAGCCGGCCGATGCCGTATTCGAGCAGCATCAGGCCGATCGCCGTCGCCAGGACCATGTACCGGAGCGTTGGGTCGAGCAGGAGAGAAGCATAAGCCACGGTGTCCTCCTATTTCGGGGCGACGCCGGTGGCGACGGCGCTGTCCCTCAGCGCCTGCGCACGGGGCAGGGCTCGTGCGCAGGCCGAGGTGAGCTGGCCGGCGTGAGATTGCAGGCAGGCGAGGATGCGTCCACCACCCGGCGCGACGTCGCTGCAAAGGCGGTCATGGTCGGCGCGGCAGGCCTGCATGACGGTTTGCGCTTCGCTGCGCATCTGCGGCGTGATCTGCGTTTGCAGCTGGCTCTGGGCGAATGCGGACGTCGAAACGCCGAGCGCGACGATGGCCGCAGTTCGCGGCAGGACACGGAAAATCGATGACACGATGCCGTCCTTTCTGGTCTGAAGTGATGGACCGTCGCCGCCCGGGGCTGGGTGCGGCGACGGTCCGGCCCGCTCAGCGCGAGATCGTGCCGGAGCGGGTGTAGGTGTTGCCAGCCGGGCCGGTGCGGGTGACGTTGCGCGTGCAGCTTCCGTTGGCGCAGCCGCCGGTCGCGGTGACGCTGGAGGTGCCGCGCGGCCCGCTCGCCGTTGCCGACCGCGTCCAGGCGTTGGCGTCGGCCGCCGCGGCGACCGACAGGGTGCCGATGACGAGGGAGGTAAGGAAAAGCTTGGTCATGGTCGTCGTCTCCTTCTGGGGGCTGCCGTGAGCGGGAGCCATGAGGAGGAGACTGGTCGTGCCGCGTCTGCGGCGCATTGCCGGAACGAAACGATTGTTATGGCTTTGTCCGACCCGTGTAACACTATGTAACAACGGCGCCCGCGCCCTTGCTTGACGCGAGCCGTTGCCCACAATGCAGTCATGAACGCGCAAGCAGCCACGATTCTCATGGTGGAGGACGATCCCGAGATCAGCCGCCTCGTTGCCGACTTCATGCGGCGCGAGGGGTTCGAGGTCGCTTGCGTCGCCGACGGCAAGGCCATGGATTCGATGCTCCAGCGCCTGCGGCCCGACCTCGTCATCCTCGATTTGATGCTGCCGGGCGAGGACGGGCTTTCGATCTGCCGCCGCTTGCGCGCCGACGATGCCATACCGATCCTGATGCTGACCGCCAAGAGCGACGAGATCGATCGCGTGGTCGGCCTCGAGATGGGCGCAGACGATTACCTGACGAAGCCGTTCGGTCCGCGCGAGCTGCTGGCGCGGGTTCGCGCCATTCTGCGCCGTGCCAACGGGACTCCGGCAAAGCCGCTGGTCCGGCGTTTTGCCTTCGACCGCTTCGTGATCGATCTCGATGCGCGCAGTGTCGAGACGACCGGGGGCGAGGCGCCGGAGCTGCAATTGACCAGCGCCGAGTTCGACCTGCTCGGTTGCTTCGTGCAGCGGCCGCGAAGGGTGCTCACGCGCGACCAGATCCTCGACTGGACCCGCGGACGTTCGGCCGAGCCGTTCGACCGCACCGTCGACATGCTGATCTCGCGGCTGCGCCGCAAGCTCGACGGTGCAAGTCCCGGCTCCAACCTGATCACGACGGTGCGCAACGGCGGCTATCTGTTCACCGCGACCGTCAAGCAGGTGTCGTGATGCTGCGCGTGACGCTCGCCGCGCGGCTCGCCCTGATCGGACTGGTGGGGATTACCCTGGTGACCATCGTGGTCGTCGCGATCTTCTACCGGACGACCCTCCGCGAAAACGAGCTGACACGGCCTTCGCCCGCGCGTCTCGATGCGCTGGCCACGCTCCTGGAGCGAACGGCCGCCGGTTCACGGCAGGCCGTGCTCGATGCGGTGTCTTCGCCGCAGTTCACCGTGCGTATCGTGCCGTCGGGCGCGCCGGTCGGCGGCGAGACGCCGCCGGAGCAGCAGGAACTGCGCGAGACCTATGCGGCCGGCCTTGCGGGCCGCCCCGTTGAGATCGTGCCGCCGTCCGATCATCGGGGCAGCCGGGCGTTTCCCCGCCTCGCGCGGCTGATGGCCAATGCGATCGAATTCCGCATTGGCCTGCGCAGCGGCGAGTTGCTGGTCATCGATGCCTATACCCGCCTGCCGGTGACCCCGTTCGGCCTGCCCGTCGGCTTCGGCGCGGGCCTGTTCGGCTCGATCGTGGCGCTGCTGGCGCTGCTGGTCATGCAGCGCGAGACGCGGCCGCTGGCGCGGCTCGCCGCCGCCGTCGATCGTGTCGACCTGTCGGCCGATCCGCCGCCGCTGCCGGATGCGCGACGCAGCGCGCCGGAGATCCGCGCCGTCATCGCCGCGTTCAACCGCTTGCAGGGGCGGCTTGCCGAGATGCTGCGTGCGCGCATGACGCTGGTTGGCGGCATCGCCCACGACGTCAGGACTTTTGCAACGCGGTTGCGGCTGCGCGTCGAGCACATTCCCGATGATGCCGAGCGGCAGCGGGCGGTCGCCGATATCGACGACATGATCCGCCTGCTCGATGACGCGCTGCTGTCGACGCGGGCGGGTGCCGGCGGACTGTCACAGGAGATGGTCGAGCTCGCCGCGCTGGTGGCCGTCGAGGTGAACGACCGGCATGCTCAGGGCGCGGCGGTCGATCTGGTCACGGACGAGCGTGCGCGCGACGTCGTCGTCCTCGGCGACCGGCTCGCCCTGCGGCGTGTCTTCGCCAACATCATCGACAACGCGCTCGCCTATGGCCATGCCGCGCATGTGCGCACGGCCCTGAAGGACGGTGCCGTCGTCGTGTCGATCGGCGACGAGGGTCCCGGGATTCCCGCCGATCAGCGTCAGACCGTGCTCGAGCCGTTCCACCGGCTGGAGAAGTCGCGCAATCGCGCAACCGGCGGCGCCGGTCTTGGTCTCGCCGTTGTCCGCAGCCTGGTCGAGGCCCATGGCGGGACGATCGCGATCGGCGCGCCCCCGGACGGAGGCACGCGCGTCAGCGTCACCCTTCCGGTGTTTCAGCCGGTCTAAAGCATGATCCGGAAAAGTGTGAAGCGGTTTTCCGAGAAGATCATGCCCAAACAACAACCTAAAGCGCGATGATGAGGCCATCCCGATCTCATCGCGGTTTAGAGCGTTTTCGAGCGAAGTGGATACCGGTTCGCGTGAAGAACACGCGTCAAAGCAATATTCTGGAGCTCCGGTTCTGACGAGATCAGAACCGGAGGTCCAGGCGTCAGGCCGTCACCACCGCGGGAATCGGCAACGCGGTAACGGACTTGATCTTCTCCATCGCGAAGCGCGAGGTCACGTTCTTCAGCGGCACCGCGCTGATCAGCTTCTTGTAGAACACGTCATAGGCCTGCATGTCCGCGACCACGACGCGCAGCATGTAGTCGACGTCGCCGGCCATGCGATAGAACTCCATCACCTCCGGCATGGCGCTGACGGCTTCGGCGAACCGCTTGAGCCAGGCGTCCGAGTGATCGGCGCTCTCGACCGACACGAACACGGAAATGCCGAGTCCGATCTTGTTCTGGTCGACCAGCGCCACGCGCTTGATGATCACGCCGTCGGCCTCCAGGCGCTGGATGCGCTTCCAGCAGGGGGTCGAAGACAGGCCGACGCGGTCGCCGATCTCGGCCACCGAGAGGGAGGCATCCTCCTGAAGGACCATCAGGATCTTGCGGTCGATGGCATCGAGGCGGCGGCTGGTCTCGGGAACCTGAACGGCAACATCAGTCATTTGAAGAACTTTGTTTCATTTATGGGGCTGATTTCCCTGATATAGAGAAAATCTTTCCACGGCAAGCCTATAATCTTCGCGGAGCAGTGGAATTGCTCTAGGGTCGGTCCCGTAAAAAGTCTTCAACTTCAATGCGTTGCGGAGCAGCAAGGCCGGCGCCATGGCGGGTGCATTTCAGCGCTGCGGCGGCCGCAGCGAATCGCAACGGCTCGCGCGCGCCCTCGCGCTTGGCAAGCCGGAGCGTAGAGGCGCCATGGAAGAGAATGCGCGGCGCGATGCCGGCCATCGATGGTCCCGACTCAAGTGCTGCTCTTGTCGTGCACCCAGCGGCCGAGCAGATGATGAGCGATCGCGAAGGGATGCGGGCCGGCGAGCCCGTCGGGATGCGTCCGCGTCAACATCAGGGCCGCCTCCTCGCGCGTGAACCAACGCGCGTCTTCCAGCTCCATGCGATCGACGACGATGTCCTCGTTCAGCGCCCGTGCGCTGCAGCCGATCATCAGCGATGACGGATAGGGCCAAGGCTGGGTCATGTAATATTGCACGTCGGTGCAGCGAATGCCGGACTCTTCCAGGATTTCGCGGCGCACCGCGTCCTCGATGGTCTCGGCCGCCTCGACGAAGCCTGCGAGGCAGGAATACATGCCGGGCGGAAACTGCTTCTGGCGGCCGAGCAGGCACTTGTCGCCGGAGGCGACCAGCATGATCACGACTGGGTCGGTGCGCGGAAAGTGCTCGGCCTTGCAGGCCGGGCAGTCGCGCTTCCAGCCGCCTTCCTTCATCGCGGTACGCGTGCCGCAATTGGCGCAATAGCCGTGGCGCTGATGCCAGCTCACCATCGACTTCGCCATCGCGATCGCCGACAGCTCCTGCGGCGGAAGCGCCCCCTGCATCGCCATGCCGCGCAGCTCGGTTATGGTGTAGTCCTCCCGGCCGACCAGCTTCTCGGCGGCGGCCTGCGAGAGTCCCATCCCGAACACGGCCGCGCCATCGCGCAGCCCCAAGAAGATCGTGCCGGGATTGGCGCCGCACTTCAGCGCCTCGTCGATCGAGAGCAGCGCGCGCACCGTCTCGCCCTCGCGCTTCACCAGCAGCGAGTCGCGATAGATCACATAGGCGCGCGATGACGGCTTCTGCTCCAGCGCGAACAGCTTCTCGTCGTTGCGGCGCAGATGCGCGGCGCGGTCGAGGATGTTGGTGACGAAGGCCGGCTGCCCCAGCGGAAACGCGTCGAATGCTGACATTTCTCGTTCTTTCAACCCAACCAGATCTTGCGGCGGAGCGCGCTGATGAAATTCTGCACCTCGGTGGCGTCATGGGCCAAAGGCTGCATCACGCCCCACACGGGCCGTGGCCAGGCCGCGTCACTGGTCCGGCGTGCGATGATGTGGACGTGAAGCTGCGGCACGAGGTTGCCGAGCGCGGCGATGTTGAGCTTGTCGCATTTGGTGATCTCTTTCAGCGCGCGCGAGACACGGGAGATCTCGGTCATCAGCTGCGCCTGCTGCACCTCGTCGAGATCGATGATCTCGACCGCGTCGGGCCGTCGCGGCACCAGCAGCAGCCAGGGATAATGCGCGTCTTTGATGACCAGCACCTTCGACAGCGGCAGATCGCCGATGTCGATGGTGTCCTCTTTCAGGCGGGAGTGCAGCGACCAGGCGGGTTCGGGCATATGCGTTTCCGGATGGCCCGATGGGAGCGGGCTTGTTGGTCGCGAGCATACGATAGGGAGTCCAATAGGGGAAGGATGGGGCTCCGCAGGGGCCTCATGCTCTGCTGTCGTCCCGGCGAACGCCGGGACCCATAGCCACAGGAAGAAGTTTGGCGAAAGCTCGTCGTGACGGGTCTTTCTGCGGTACGGCCATCTGCGCCTATCGAGAGATCACGCGGTATGAGTCCCGGCGTTCGCCGGGACGACACCAGATCTGTGGCACCCTTCTCACGCCTCCGCCAGCACCTTTGCATTGGCGCGGATCGAGGCCTCGCTGACGCGGATGCCGAGGCCCGGGCCGTCGGGTACCACGACGTGGCCGGCTCGGTTCGCAACGCGCTCTTCCAGCACGTCCTCGGTCAGCACGTGATGTGGCATGTAGAATTCGCAGCCAAGCGAGATGCCGGGTGTGGCCGCGATCAGCTGCGTGCCGGCGGCAAGCCCGATGCCGCCCTCCCACAGCGTGCCGCCATAGCCGGGCAGGCCGGCGATGTCGGCGATCGCCATGATCGCCTGCGCCTCGAACAGGCCGCCAGCCTTCATCAGCTTGATCGAGACCGCGTCCGCCGCCTCGCGCCGTACCACCTCCATCATGTCGCGGCGGTCGAAGCAGCTTTCGTCGGCGAGCACGGGCGTTTCCAGCGCCGCGGTGAGCTGCGCCATCACGTCCAGATATTTGCGCGGCACCGGCTGCTCGATGAAGGTCGGCGCAAATTCCTCGACATCGCGCAGGATCTTGATGGCGCCGAACGGCGCCAGCGCCTGGTTGTAGTCGACCCGCAGGTCGACCTTGTCGCCGAACTCCTTGCGGATCGCATCGAGATGATCGAGGTCTTCACGATGCGGCTTCACGCCGGTCTTGACCTTGTAGATGACATTGCCGTCCGGAACCATTTTCCGCATGCGCTCGAGATCGGCGGCGAAATTCGGATCGGCAATCGAGAAGGAGAGCGGGATCGTGTCGCGCACCCGGCCGCCGAGCAGGTCGGCAACCGAAAGTCCCGACGACTTGCCGACGATGTCGAGCAACGCCATCTCGATTCCGACCTTGGCCTCGGCATGTCCGACCAGTGCGCGATCGAGCTCGGCCATCAGCGCGCGGATGCGGCGGACCGGCTTGCCGAGCAGCGTTGGCCGCAGATAGATGTCGAGCGCAGAGAACGCCGCCTCCGGTGTTCCCGTGAAGACCTCCCACGGCGCCGCTTCGCCCCAGCCGATCACGCCTTCGTTCGACGTCAGCTCGATCAGCACGCGCTTGACCGTGCCCTTGACGTTGCCGACGCCCTGCAGGCGCGTCATCTTGATTGGACTTTCGATCAGGAACAGCCTGAGGCGTTCGACGGTCGCTTCGGTCATGTCAGGCCTCCATTGACGTGCCAGATCTGGCCGGTGACATAGGATGCTTTGGGGGATGCGAGGAACGCGATGATTTCGGCGACTTCCTCCGGACGGCCGCGGCGGCGCATCGGAATCAACGCCTCGGTGGCAGCGATCTGCTCGGGCGAGAGCCTGCTCTCGCTGGGCTTGTCCTTGACGATCAGGCCCGGCGCGACCGCGTTGACGGTGATGCCGTCTTTCGCAAGCTCGATCGCGGTGAGGCGCACCAGCGCTTCCAGCGCGGCTCGGCTCGCGGCGGTCGCGGCGAACGGCGCGAATTCGGGGCGGATCGCATGTGCCACGAAGGAGGAGACTGCAACGATCCGCGCATCACGTCCCGCGCGCAGCAGCTGAAGCGCGGCCTCGACCATCCGCGTGAACGCCAGCGCCGATTCATCCATTGCTTGGCGAAACTGGTCCGCCGGCGTGCCGATCGCGCTGCCGCGGCGGGCATGGCCACCGACGAGGACCAATCCGTCGAGGCGGCCGAAGGCTGTTTGCGCGGCGGCGATGGCGTCGGTGACGGCCGCTTCCTCGGCGAGATCGCCGAGACATTTGGCGACCACAGCGCCGTTCGCTCCGGCTTCCGCCGCGGTGGCGTCCAGGCCTTCTGCGTTGGAGCGCGTGTGCAGCACAAGCCCGGTGCCGGGCGCTGCGAGCAGTCTTGCCGTGGCGCGGCCGATGCCACTGGCGGCACCGGTGACGAGATAGACGCGGTTGATATCAGGCATCACGATGTCGCGTTGGCCGGCGGCAGCGCGCCGGTGCGGTGGAAATGGCTGAGGAAAGCGCGCGTGGCGGCTTCCCTGGGATTGTCGATCACCTGCCGCGCCGGGCCCTCTTCGACCACGACGCCGTCGCGCATGAAGATCAGGCGGTCGGCGACCTCGCGTGCAAAGGCGATCTCGTGGGTCACGATCACCATGGTCATGCCTTCGGACGCCAGTTGCTGGATCACGTTGAGCACCTCGCCGACCAATTCAGGGTCGAGCGCCGAGGTCGCCTCGTCGAACAGCATGACATCAGGCTCCATGGCGAGCGCCCGCGCGATGGCGACGCGCTGCTTCTGGCCGCCGGACAGCGTCGCCGGATATTGATCTGCCTTTTCGGCAAGGCCGACCTTGGCCAGTTGCGCCCGCGCGAGCTTCTCGGCGTCGGCCTTGGCCATGCGCCGCACCGTGACCGGTCCCTCCATGACGTTCTGCAGCGTCGTCATGTGCGGGAACAGGTTGAAATGCTGGAACACCATTCCGGTGGTGGCGCGAAATTTTGCCAGCGTCTTCACGTCGGGCAGTTTCGAACCGTCACCGAACGCGAAGCGGGTGTCGCCGACGCGGACGCTGCCGCCGTCCGGCACGACCAGGAGATTGATGCAGCGGAGCAGCGTCGACTTGCCCGAGCCGGACGGCCCGATCAGCGCGACTACGCCACCCTTGGCGACGTCGAGATTGATGTTCTTCAAGACCTCGTTGCTGCCAAAGCGCTTGCGCAAGGCCCGGATCTCGATTTTCGACGTGCCGCTCATTCGCTCACCGCCAGTCGCTTTTCGCCGCGGCGGACGATGATGGTGAGCGGAATCAGGATCGCGGCATAGGCGACCGCGACCGCGGTGTAGGTCTCCAGCGGCCGATAGCTGTCATGCGCCGCGACCTGGCTCTGGTAGACGAGGTCGGGCACCGCCAGCACCGAGACCAGCGAGGTGTTCTTGAACTGGATGATGGACTGGTTCATCAGCGCCGGGATCATGCGCTTGATCGCCTGCGGCAGCACGATGCGCCGCATGGTCTGGACCGGCGTCATGCCGAGCGCGGCGCCGGCCTCCGACTGGCCCTTGTCGATCGAGATGATGCCGCCGCGGATGATCTCCGAATAGAACGAGCCGCCATAGAGCGAGAGCGCCAGCGCCGAAGCCGTGATCGGCGTCATCTCGACGCCGGCGAGGATCGGCAGCGCGTAATAGAACCAGATCAGCTGCACCAGGATCGGCGTGCAGCGGAACGCCTCGATGAAGGTGAGGGCGAGAAGACGCAACGCCTTGAAGCGCGACAGGCTGCCGAACGCTCCCAACAGGCCGAACAGCAATCCGCATACGACGATGACGATGGTGAAGCCGACGGTGACGCCGAGCCCGTTGAGAAAGAGCCAGCGATAGCTCCAGAGGATGCCGAAGTCCCACTGATACATGCGTGTGTCTTACTCGTCGTGGGTGCCGTTGGCACCGTCATTCCGGGGCGCCCGAAGGGCGAACCCGGAAGCTCGAGATTCCGGGTTCTCGCTGTGCGAGCCCCGGAATGACAGTGGAGAATTACAACGAAACGCCTGGCGGGATGTCCGCCTCGGTCACGCCCACCAGCTCCATGTTGGTGATGATCGCGTTGCGGATGAAGCCGAGGCCCTTGTTGAAGTCGATCCAGGTGTTGACGTAGTCGCGCCAGGTCTTGTCCGTCTCGCGGCGGAAGCCGGCATTCGACGTGGTGGCGAAGATCGGCGTCGGAAGCACGAGCTGGCCGAGCGAGGGATTCTTCTTCAGCACGGTCAGCGACAGCATGGTGATCAGGCACTGCGCGTCGACGCGGCCGGTCTGGAGCGCGGCGGTGGCGTCGTCGGCGGTCTTCAGCCGCGTGATCTGCGCCTTCGGCGTCAGGCGGCTGACCACCTGGTCGTGCGAGGAGCCCTGGTCGACCGCGATCTTGATGTCGGGCGAGTTCAATTCGGCCCAGCTCTTCGGCTTGAAGTCCTTCTTGCAGAGGATGGCGAACGCGTTGTTGAAGACCGGCACCGAGAAGTCCACCACCAGTGCGCGCTTCGGAGTCGGGTTGAGGCCGAAGAAGATGTCGATCTTGTTGGCCTGCAGGTCGAGCACCGAATTGCCCCAAGTGGTCTCGGTGATCTCGAGCTCGGCCTCCATGTCGTCGGCGAGGCCCTTCGCGATGTCGATGTAGAAGCCCTTCCACTGGCCGGAGGCGAGGTCCTTCATGTAATAGGGCGCGCCGCCGCCGACCGCGCCGATCCGCATCTTCTTGGTCCGGCGGATGCGGGCGAAGGTCGATTCGTTCGGATCGGCCGTCTGGGCCACGGCCGGCGAAGCCAGCGCGGCCGCTGTCACCGCGCCCAATCCGACAATCGATGCAACATCACGACGTGTAACCATTAGGATCAATCGCTTTTCTGGTTGGATGGAGTTCCGGGCAGGCGTTCTTAGCAAGGTGGTCCGCACGGTGAAAGCACAGCCTGTCGGCTGGGCAGGCCGGGAATTGCCCGGATACTGGGCAAGCTCGATCTGGTTCAATCCGATACCCGCTTGCTTTCCGCTCCCTTTGGCCCCAAATAGGGACCGGGAGATTGGCGGTGGACGAGCCACTCGCCAACCGGGTCAGGTCCGGAAGGAAGCAGCCCTAACGAGGTCCGGATCGGGTCGCTCGTCAGTCTCCTACCTGTTTTTTCGAGCGAATTGCGCCGGCGGTTGTCCCGCCAGCGCGCTCCTTTCCGCAAGAGCCGGCCGAGAGAGATTTCATTGCGGATCGACCGATGACCGACGCCGGCGCCCCTCCCAATCCCGATAGCGCCAGCCAGGCTGGCTTTGCCCTCGGTGCCCAGCCGGGCACACCCTATCGGGTGCTGGCGCGCAAATACCGCCCTTCCTCATTCGACGATCTGATCGGCCAGGAGGCGGTGGTCCGCACCGTCTCCAATGCGTTCGAGACCGGGCGCATTCCGCAGGCCTGGATCCTCACCGGCGTCCGCGGCGTCGGCAAGACCACCACCGCGCGCATCCTCGCCCGCGCGCTCAACTACGAGATGCCGGATGGTTCGGTGAAGGGTCCGACCATCCACATGCCGACCTTGGGCGTGCACTGCCAGGCGATCATGGAAAGCCGGCACATGGACGTGCTGGAGATGGACGCCGCCTCGCACACCGGCGTCGACGACGTCCGACAGATCAATGACAGCGTGCGCTATGCCCCCGCCAGCGCCCGCTACAAGGTCTACATCATCGACGAAGTCCACATGCTGTCGACAGCGGCGTTCAACGCCTTCCTGAAGACGCTGGAGGAGCCGCCGGAGCACGCCAAGTTCGTGTTCGCGACGACGGAGATCCGCAAGGTTCCGGTCACCGTGCTGTCGCGCTGCCAGCGCTTCGACCTGCGCCGGGTCGAGGCGGACGTGCTGATGAAGCACCTCGCCAACATCGCGGCCAGGGAAAACGTCGAGATCGAGCCGGAGGCACTCGGCATCATCGCGCGCGCCGCCGAAGGCTCCGTGCGCGATTCGCTGTCGCTGCTCGACCAGGCGATCGCCCACGCGGCCGGCACCGTCAAGGCCGATGCCGTCCGGCAGATGCTGGGCCTCGCCGACCGCACCCGCGTCATCGATCTCTTCGACTCGCTGGTGCGTGGCGACATCGCCGCGGCATTCAAGGAGTTCCGCGAGCAGTACGACGTCGGCGCCGATCCCATCGTCGTGCTCTCGGACCTCGCCGAATTCGTCAATTTCGTCACCCGCGTGAAGGTCATCCCGGCGACCGCCGACAACGTCGCCTACGGCGAGACCGAGCGGGTGCGCGCGCGCGACTTTGCGTCCAAGATTTCCATGCGCGTGCTGTCGCGGATGTGGCAGATGCTGCTCAAGGGCATCACCGAGGTGCAGGCCGCGACGCGCCCCGCAGCCGCGGCGGAAATGGTTCTGGTGCGCATTGCCTATGTCGCCGACCTGCCGACACCGGACGAAGCGATCAGGATGCTGGAGCAGAACGGCGGCGGTTCCCCGGTCGTGAGCGGCGGCAGTGCGGCGCGCAGCGCGCCTTCGGCGCCGGTCGCGTCCGCGGCGCCCGTTCGCATGCCGACCTCCTCGCCCTCTTCGTTCGGCGGTGGCGCGGCCCGGCCGCAGATGGCAGCCCCAGTGCCGGATCCGCAAGCCGCGGCACCGCAGCTGCGCATCACCAGCTTCACGCAGCTCGTCGCGCTCGCCGGGCAGAAGCGTGACATCATGACCAAGAGCGCGCTCGAAGGCGACATGCGCCTCGTCCGCTTCGAGGAGGGCCGGCTGGAAGTCGCGCTCGAGCCCAATGCCTCCAAGACCATGATCTCCGAGCTCGCGAGGAAGTTCGAGCTGTGGACCGGCCGCCGCTGGACGGTGATCGTCTCCAACGAGCAGGGCCAGCCGACGCTGCGCTCCGTGAACCAGGCGGCCAAGCAGCAGCATGCCCGTACCGCGGAAGCCGATCCGCGCGTGCAGGAGGTACTGTCGCGCTTCCCCGGAGCAAAGGTCGTCGAGGTTCGCAGGCTTGCCCCCGAGGCGCCGGAAACCGATATTAACGCCGACTATGGCAGTGACGATCCGCCCGACGGTTCCGACGGCGACGATTTCTAGCGCATGATCCGGAAAAGTGCGAAGCGGTTTTCCGATAAGATCATGCGCAAACAATATGCTAAGGCGCGATGATGATTCATAGCGCCTGAGCCTCTTTCAAGGACACCCGACCCATGGCTGATTTTCTCGGCATGATGAAGCAGGCGGCGCAGCTGCAATCCAAGATGCAGGAGATGCAGGAGCAACTCGCCAACGTCGAGGTCGAAGGCATCTCCGGCGGCGGGCTCGTCGCCGTGCGCATGACCGCGAAGATGGACGTGAAGGGCATCAAGATCGATCCCTCGCTGATGAAGGCGGAAGAGCGCGAGGTGCTGGAAGACCTGCTCGTCACCGCGCTCAGTGATGCCCGCCGCAAGGCCGAGACCGCCATGCAGGAGAAGATGCAGGCCCTCACGGGCGGGCTCGGCCTGCCACCGGGGTTGTTCGGCCAGTAAGATGGGCGCGGTTGCAGGTCCTGAGATCGAGCGGCTGGTCCAGCTGCTCGCACGGCTGCCGGGCCTCGGTCCGCGCTCGGCGCGGCGCGCTGCGCTGCATCTGATCAAGAAGCGCGAAGCGCTGATGATGCCGCTGTCTTCGGCCCTCCAGGTCGCGCTGGACAAGGTCCAGGTCTGCAAGACCTGCGGCAACATCGACACGCAAAATCCCTGCACGGTCTGCACCGATTCGAAACGCGATCCCTCCATCATCGTCGTCGTCGCCGACGTCGCCGACCTCTGGGCGCTGGAGCGGGCCAATGCCACCCAGGGGCGCTATCATGTGCTGGGCGCGACATTGTCGCCGCTCGACGGCGTCGGTCCGCAGGATCTCACCATCGATTCGCTGGTGGCGCGCGCGCATGATTCGCAGGTGCACGAGATCATCCTGGCGCTGAATGCGACGGTCGACGGCCAGACCACCGCGCATTACATCACCGACCTGCTTCAGGACGCCAATGTGAAGGTGACGCGGCTCGCCCACGGAGTTCCTGTCGGCGGCGAGCTTGATTATCTCGATGAAGGTACGCTATCGGCTGCGATGCGGCAGCGCACCCTGTTCTAGCCATCCAGACTTCACGGAACGGACGACATGACGAAACTTTTCGCCACACGATCGGCTTTGGTCGCGACGATGATGATGCTGGCGACCCCGGCCATCTCCGCGCAGCAGGGCGACGAGATGCCGCCGCCGTCCAAGCCCGGCAAGCCGATCAACACCGGCGACGTGCTCTCCGGCGAGCTGAACGCGATGAAGGTCCGCGACGTCAAGAACGGCAAGCGCGTCGCGACCTACCAGATCACCTCCGAGCCGCGCCGCCTGCCGCCGCCGAACGGGCTGTGCAATCTCGAGACCGGGCCGGAGACCTTCCAGCTCGTCACCTCCACCGATGCGCAGGCTGCGCAGCTGAAATCGTTCGTCGGCAAGGAGATCTCGGTCAAGGTCGACGAGATCGCCTGCGCCAGCGATGCCGGCCAGATGAGCGAGGCCGTGATCACGAAGTGGAGCCTGATCAAGAAGCAGTAGGGGGCGCGCGACGCTGTCTCCGCCGTCATTGCGAGGAGCCCTTGCGACGAAGCAATCCAGACTGCCGCTGCGGTGACAGTCTGGATTGCTTCGCGGAGCCTGTCATCGGGCCGCGCGTTCGCGCGGACCCGGTGGCTCGCAATGACGAACGAGAGAGGTGAGTTCTACACTCGCACCTGCTCCAACGTGTCGAAATGCCCGCGCTTCTGCAGCCACGCCAGTAGCATCAGGCTCGGAATGGCGACGAGCACGGAGATCGCGAAGAACATCGGCCAGCCCGTCGCCTTCGCCAGATAGCCCGCGCCCGATGACAGGTAGGTGCGTCCCACGGCGGCAAGCGCCGTCAGCAGCGCATATTGGGTCGCGGTGTGCAGCGGGTTCTGGCACAGCGCCGAGAGATAGGCGACGAAGATCACGGTGCCGATGGCGTTGCAGAAATTGTCGGAGGTGATTGCGAGGGTCAGCGCCCATTCATTGACGCCGACGAGCGCCAGCCATGAGAACGACAGGTTGGAGATTGCCTGCACGATGCCGCCGATCCACAGGCTCGTTGCGAGCGAATAACGCCGTGCCACGAACCCGCCGGCAAACCCGCCGGCCAAGGTCGCTGCGATGCCGACGCCCTTCACGATCACCGCGTAGTCGTTCCGCGTGAAGCCGATGTCGATCACGAACGGCACGGTCATGTTGCCGGAAAATGCGTCGGTGAACTTGAACAGCACGACGAAGGCAAGCGCCGCCCACGCTTCCTTTCGCTGCAAGAATTCCGAGAACGCGCCCATCGCGGCATGGAACACCCGCATCAGCGCGTCCTCGTTCTGCGTGGCAGACTCGGCGCGCTTGGATTGTGCGGGCTCGGTGGCGGCCAGCGCCGTCACCGTGCCAATCAGCACCAGAGCCGCCATCACCACATAGCCCCACATCCAGGCGGCGCCACGAGGGACGATCGCCTCGAAGCCGGTGACGATGAACAAGGCGCCCGCGGTCGATACCAGCATGCCGATGCGATAGGCGGCGACATAGGCGGCCATGCCGGCCGCCTGCTCGCTTTCGGGCAGGCTCTCGACGCGGAATGCATCGACGACGATGTCCTGCGTCGAGGACATCGTCGCGACCAGGAGCGCACCAAGCGCGACGAACAGCGGCGAGCGCGCCGGATCGGTCAGCGCCAACAGCAGGATCGCGCCGATCAGCAGCAGCTGCGAAAACACCAGCCACCCACGCCGGCGGCCAAAGGTGCGCGTGAAGAACGGCACATGCAGCGCATCGACCAGCGGCGCCCACAGGAATTTGAGCGTGTACGGCGTTCCAACCAGTGCAAAGAGCCCGATCGTTCCGAGATCGACCCCCGCCTCGGCCATCCACACCAGCAGCGTCGATCCCGACAGCGCCAGCGGCAGCCCCGAGGAGAAGCCGAGGAAGAGCACGATCAGCACCCGCGGCTGCAGGTAAACGGCAAGGCTGTCGCGCCAGGAGGCAGCGGGAGCGCCAGCGGAGGAAGTCGCGTCGGGTGCGGTCATGGGAGAGGTGTTAGCAGATTCTGGGGGCGCTGCCTCTGCTACAGAACTCGTTATGCCCGGGCTTGTCCCGGGCATCCACGTTCTTGGCGCCGCTCAAAGGTCGTGGATGGCCGGGACAAGCCCGGCCATGACGGCGTGGGCTCTACTCTCCCGCCTGAAGTTTCCGCGGGAACAGCTCCGGCGCGGCTGTCGCCACCAGCCGCGGAGCCTCCGGCGCATCGGTCTTGCTGAAATCCAGCTCCTCGATTCGTCCCGCGCGCTTCTCGATCTTGTCGGCGGAGATCAGCACCTGGCGGACGTCCTCGTTCACATCGGCAAAATGCTTTTGCAGCTTCAGCACGCGATCGCGCAGGCGGCCGAGATCGTCGCCGAGCCTGATCACTTCGGTGCGGATCTGGTCGGCGGCGTCGCGCATGCGCGCGTCCTTCATGATCTGCTGCATCACCTGGATCGCGAGCATCAGCAGCGACGGCGACACCAGCACGACGCGGGCGCGATAGGCCTTCTGGATCACGTCGTCGAAACCGTCATGGATCTCGGCGTAGACGGATTCCGACGGCACGAACATCAGCGCCATCTCCTGGGTCTCGCCGGCGACGAGATATTTTTCGGCGATATCGCTGACGTGCTTCATCACGTCGCCGCGCAGTCGTTGCGTGGCGATTCGCCGTTCCTCGTCGGTGCGGGCGTCGTGCAGCGCCGTCATCGCCTCCAGCGGGAATTTGGCGTCGATGCAAAGCGGGCGCTGATCGGGCAGGAACACGACGCAGTCCGGGCGCTTGCCGGTGGAGAGCGTGAACTGGAACTCGTAGGCACCCTTCGGCAGCCCGTCCTGGACGATCGCCTCCATCCGCGCCTGGCCGAAGGCGCCGCGCGACTGCTTGTTGGCGAGCACGTCGCGCAAGGTGGTCACCTGCGTGGTGAGGTCGGTCAGGTTCTTGTGCGCGCTGTCGATGATGCCGAGCCGCTCATGCAGGGCGCGCAGGCTCTCCATCGTGTTGCGGGTGGAGTGTTCCATGGACTGGCCGACGCGGTGGGTCACCGAATCCAGCCGCTCGTTCACCGCCCGCGCCATCTCGGCCTGGCGGCCGGCCAGAGCCTGGGTCATGGCATCGACCCGGCCCGACGACTCGCTCTGCGCCCGCAGCACCTCGCTCAGACGTTCCTCGAGCTCGTCGGCCCGGATGGCGTTGGCCATGGCGAGTTCCGCGCCGCGCCGCCCGGATCGCGCGATCACGACCGCAATCACCACCAGCAGGATGAGAACCAGGGCGCCGAAGCCGATCAGCGCGTCCACGACGCGCACGGGCCACTCGCCGAGCATGAAGATGAGGTCGTTCATGCCGACCCTTCTAGCCGATTCGCCGGGGCGTACGAACGAATAGCGAACATTTATGGTGAATGCTCCGTTAATTTTTATGGTTAACGAAACCTGAAGTTTTATGGTTAGCGGAGGGTTAACGGGGTTCCTGGCCGCATTGACCGCATCCGGCGCGCGGCTTAAATCGCCGCCATGGCCCTACGAGAAATCATCATCCTGCCGGACAAGCAGCTGCGCCTGGTCTCCAAGCCGATCGAGAAGGTCACGTCGGAGATCCGCAAGCTTGCCGACGACATGTTCGAGACCATGTACGACGCGCCCGGCATTGGCCTCGCGGCGATCCAGGTCGCGCAGCCCTTGCGCCTGATCACCATGGACCTTGCCAAGCGCGACGAGAGCGGCGAGACCAAGCGCGAGCCGCGCGTCTTCATCAATCCTGAAATCCTAGCTTCCTCCGAGGAGCTCTCGGTCTACGAGGAAGGCTGCCTCTCGATCCCCGAATATTACGAGGAGGTCGAGCGCCCGGCGAAGGTGCGCGTGCGCTTCACCGATCTCGACGGCAAGGTGCACGAGGAGGACGCTGAAGGCCTCTTCGCCACCTGCATCCAGCACGAGATCGACCATCTCAACGGCGTGCTGTTTGTCGACTATCTCTCCAAGCTCAAGCGCGACCGCGTGATGAAGAAGTTCGAGAAAGCCGCCAAGCGCGCGGTGGAGTAGGCCACGTCCTCCACCGTCATGCCCGGCCTTGTGCCGGGCATCCACGTTCTTTGCCGCCTCGAGCAGGAAGAACGTGGATGGCCGGGACAAGCCCGGCCATGACGAGTACCTTGCTCGTTTCGAGGATTGTCTCGCCACATGCCCCTTCGCCTCATCTTCATGGGCACGCCCGATTTCTCCGTGCCGACGCTGCTCGAGCTGGTCGCACATGGCCACGAGATCGTCGCCGTCTACACCCGTGCGCCGAAGCCGGGCGGACGGCGCGGGCTGCAATTGCAGCCGACCCCGGTCGAGGAGGCCGCGCGAAAACTCGGCATTCCCGTGCTGACGCCGAAGACGCTGAAGACGCCGGAGGCACTGGAAGAGTTTCGCGCGTTCGAGGCCGATGCGGCCGTCGTCGTCGCCTATGGCATGATCCTGCCGCAGGCGATCCTCGATGCGCCAAAGCTCGGCTGCTACAATCTGCACGCTTCGCTGCTGCCGCGCTGGCGCGGCGCCGCGCCCATCAACCGCGCGATCATGGCCGGCGATGCCGAGAGCGGCGTGATGGTCATGAAGATGGACGTCGGCCTCGACACCGGCGACGTCGCCATGGCCGAGCGGCTCGCGATCACGGACAACATGACGGCGGCGGATCTGCACGATCGTCTCTCGCGCCTCGGTGCCGATCTGATGGTGCGGGCGATGGCCGCGCTCGATCGCGGCGGGCTCCAGCTCAAGAAGCAGGGCGAGGACGGCGTCACCTATGCCGCCAAGATCGACAAGGCCGAGGCGCGGATCGACTGGACGAGGCCCGCGCGCGCCGTGCTTCGCCACATCCACGGCCTGTCGCCGTTCCCCGGCGCCTGGACGGAGCTGGAGAGCGCGCGCGTCAAGATCCTGCGCTGTGAGATGGCGAAAGGCGCCGGTGAGCCGGGCGCGGTGCTCGACGATCAACTCACCGTCGCCTGCGGCGACGGCGCGATCCGAATCATCGAGCTCCAGCGTGAGGGTAAGGGCCGGATGCAGGCCGCGGACTTCTTGCGCGGCGTGCCGTTGAAGGCGGGAGCGAGGTTCAACTAGTCAGCGATGCCCCGCTACAAGCTCACCATCGAATATGACGGCGCGCCGTTTTTCGGCTGGCAGGTGCAGGACACGCTGCCCTCGGTGCAGGGCGCGCTGGAAGCGGCCGTGAAGGCGATGACGGGGGCGGATCTGCGGGTGCATGGCGCCGGCCGCACCGATGCCGGCGTGCATGCGCGCGGACAGGTCGCGCATGTCGACGTCGACAAGCCGTTTCCGCCGGGCCGTTTTCGCGACGGGCTCAACGCGCATCTGCGCCCGCATCCGATCGCGGTGCTCGAGGCCGAGATCGTGCCTGATAGTTTCGAGGCGCGCTTCTCGGCGGTCAGGCGCCACTACCGCTATCGCATCGTCAACACCCGCGCCAATCTCGCGCTCGACGCCGGCCACGCCTGGCGCGTGCCGCACCGGCTCGATGCCGACGCGATGCATTCAGCGGCGCAGCGCCTGCTCGGCAAGCACGATTTCACCACCTTCCGCGACACCGAGTGCCAGGCCAAGTCGCCGGAGAAGACGCTCGACCAGCTCGACGTGCTGCGCGACGGCCGCGAGATCACGATTCTCACCTCGGCGCGCTCGTTCCTGCACAGCCAGGTCCGTTCGATGGTGGGATCGCTGGTCTGGGTCGGCGAGGGGCGCTGGACCGCCGACGATCTCTCTGCAGCGCTCGCCGCACGCAACCGCGCCGCCTGCGGCGTCGTCGCCCCGCCGGAGGGACTGTATCTGATGAAGGTGGACTATTAGCGGCTGAAGCCGCCACTGCCGTCATGGCCGGGCTTGTCCCGGCCATCCACGCTCTTTCTTTACAGCGGCGCCGAAGAACGTGGATGCCCGGGACAAGCCCGGGCATGACGGCGGAGGGGGTGGCGGTTCGCGCCTACCCGAAATACCGCGTCAGGATCCCGCGATACACCCGCGTCAGCTTCTC
The DNA here is from genome assembly GCF_022354745.1 of Bradyrhizobium sp. I71. Lineage (NCBI taxonomy): Bacteria > Pseudomonadati > Pseudomonadota > Alphaproteobacteria > Hyphomicrobiales > Nitrobacteraceae > Bradyrhizobium > Bradyrhizobium sp. I71. Next base: position 2,894,660 of record NZ_CP059398.1, on the reverse strand, counting down.
CAGATCCGCCACCGGCACGCGCTCGTCGACCTGATGCATGGTCTGGCCGACCAGGCCGAACTCGATCACCGGGCAATAGCTCGCGATGAAGCGCGCATCCGAGGTCCCGCCGCTCGTCGACAGCTCCGGCTTGCGGCCCGTCACCTCCTCGATCGCGGCGACGGCGAGATCGGTGAAGGGGCCGGGCTTGGTCACGAACACGTTGGAGTTCGACGGCTCCCAGACGATGCGGGCCTTGATACGGTTGCCGCAGGCCTTGGCGAGGCGGGCCTCGACCAGCTCGCGCAGGCTCGCCTGGGTGTGGTTGTCGTTGTAGCGGATGTTGAATCGGGCGCGTGCCTCGCCGGGGATGACGTTGAACGCCTTGTTGCCGACATCGACCGAGACGAATTCGAGATTGGAGGCCTGGAACTGCGCGCTGCCATGGTCGAGCGGCTCGTCCGAGATCGCAACGATCAGCCGCGAAATGTCCGGCACAGGATTGGAGGCGCGATGCGGGTAGGCGACGTGACCCTGCACGCCGTCGACGACGAGCGTGCCGGATTGCGAGCCGCGGCGGCCGACCTTGATGGTGTCGCCGAGCATCTCGACATTGGAGGGCTCGCCGAGCACGCAATGATCGAATTTTTCGCCGCGTTCGGCGGCCCATTTCAACAGCTTGACGGTGCCGTTGATGGAGACGTCTTCCTCATCGCCCGTGATCAGGAACGAGATCGAACCTTTTCCGTCGCTGCGCGGCTTGCCGCCATTGGCCGCGAGATGCTCCAGCACCGCAGCCACCGAGCAGGCGATGCCGCCCTTCATGTCGACGGCGCCGCGGCCGTGCAGGACGCCGTCCTTCACCTCGCCGGAGAATGCGCCGACGCTCCAGGCGCTCTCATCGCCCGGCGGCACCACGTCGGTGTGGCCGGCGAAGGTGATGTGCGGACCTTCCGTGCCGATCCGCGCGTAGAGATTGTCGACGTCGGCGGTGCCGGGTTCGCTGAAGGTCACGCGGTGGCAGGTGAAGCCGGCTGCATTCAGGGCCTTTTCAAGCACCCCGAGCGCGCCGGCATCGGCCGGGGTCACCGAGGGGCAGCGGATGAGATCGCGGGCAATGGAGAGAGCATCGGTCATGCGCGTCGGATCAATCCCGCAGCAGCTCGTTGATGCTGGTCTTGGACCGCGTGCGTTCGTCGACGCGCTTGACGATCACGGCGCATGCGGTGCTCGGGCCGATCTGGCCATTCTTCATCGGCTTGCCGGGCAGCGCGCCGGGCACCACGACGGAATACTCCGGCACTTCGCCCATGAAGACCTCGCCGGTCTCGCGGTCGACGATCTTGGTCGAGGCGCCCAGGAACACGCCCATCGCCAGCACCGCGCCCTTGCGCACGATCACGCCTTCGGCGACCTCGGAGCGCGCGCCGATGAAGCAATCGTCCTCGATGATGACGGGCTCGGCCTGCAGCGGCTCGAGCACGCCGCCGATGCCGGCGCCGCCCGAGATGTGCACGCGCTTGCCGATCTGCGCGCAGGAGCCGACGGTGGCCCAGGTGTCGACCATCGTGCTCTCATCGACGTAAGCGCCGAGATTGACGAAGGACGGCATCAAGACGACGTTCTTGGCGATGAAGGCCGAGCGGCGGACGATGGCGCCCGGCACCGCGCGAAAACCGGCGTCGCGAAAGCGGTTCTCGCCCCAGCCCTCGAACTTCGATGGCACCTTGTCCCACCAGGTCGCCTTGCCGGGGCCGCCGGGAATCACGCCCATGTCGTTGAGGCGGAAGGACAGCAGCACGGCCTTCTTCAGCCACTGATTGACCTTCCACTTGCCGTCGGCGCCGCGCTCGGCAACGCGCGCCTCGCCCTTGTCGAGGATCTCCAGCGACTGGTCCACGGCCTCGCGCACCTCGCCCTTGGTCGTGGTCGAGATGCCGTCGCGCGCCTCGAAGGCGCTGTTGATGGTGGATTCGAGGGCTGCAAGGGACATCGGAATTTCCTCTAGGGAGCGGGAATTTTGGTGGATTGGGGCGCTTTTTCGGGATTTGGAAAGGTCAAGTCAAGCGCACATTCGTGGTTGCCGGGTTTGTCTCGGCCATCCTCCACGGTCATTCCGGGGCGATGCGGAGCATCGAACCCGGAATCTCGAGATTCCGGGTTCGCCCTTCGGGCGCCCCGGAATGACGGTGGCCGCTACCTCACCGCAGCGCCGCCAAGAACCCCGCCAGATCATCCGTGACGTGGTCGACATGGGCGGCATCCCGGCCCTCCAGTTCCCAGTCCTCCCGCACCACCTCCTTGGTGCCGTCAGGCACTACCAGCACCGTGGTCATGCCGAGCTGGTGCGGGACGGTGAGGTTGCGGGCGAGGTCCTCGAACATGGCGGCGCGGGTGGGATCGACCGCATGCTGGCTGAGGAATTTCTGGTAGGTCTGCGGCGAAGGCTTGGGCTCGAATTCGGCGGCGATGATGTCGAATACACCGTCGAAATGCGAGGCGAAGCCGAGCCGCGCCAGCACCGCGTCGACATGGTCGACCGAGCCGTTGGTGAGAATCAGCTTGCGGCCCGGCAGCTTTGCGATGGCAGTGCCGAGCGCCGGATTCGGCTCCAGCGGCGAGTGGTCGATCTTGTGGACGTAGGCGAGATAGTCGTCGGCGGAGACGCCATGCAGGGTCATCATGCCGCGCATCGTGGTGCCGAAGCGCCGGTAATAGTCCTTCTGGATCGCCCGCGCTTCCTCGGGGCCGACATTCAGCCAGTTGCAGACGAACTCCCCGATCCGCGCATCGACCTGCTGCCACAGATTGACGTGATGCGGATAGAGCGTGTTGTCGAGGTCGAACACCCAGGTGTCGACGTGGTCGAAGGCGCGGGGCGGGGTCATTGCAGATCTCTAAGTTTTGCCAGCGGACGTAGCCTCATTCTCCGCTGTCGTCCCGGACAAGCGAACGAAGTGAGCGCCGATCCGGGACCCATAACCCCAGGGAGTTGTTTGGCGAAGGCTGATAACCACCATCTCGTGCCATAACCAAATCCTGTGGTTATGGGTCCCCGCGTTCGCGGGGACGATGGCGAAATGTGAGGCGTCACCATCGTCACCATCACGGCACCGCGAACCGCACCGTCTTGCCGCCGCTCGACATGTCCACGGCGCCAAAGCCCGTCGGCGCAAATCCGCGCGCGCCGCAATCGGTCTGCTCGCTGGTCTCGAACTTGGTCTCGCGCGTGCAGAGCTGCCTGTCGCCGCCCCAGTTCAGCGGCCGATCCTTCAGCTTGACGATGCGGTTGTCGGCGTCGACCGCTTCCGCGAAGCTGAAGATCTGCTTGGGCTGGCCGGTCACATCGGGGTGCAGGCAGGTCTTGGGATCGATGCGATACCAGCCACGGCTCGTCACGGACTTGCCGTCATCGGTCGCGATCGCGGCCATCACCTTGTGCGGCGTGTCGTTGCACCAGGTGAGGCCGGTCGCAGAGGGCGTCTGCACGGCGTCGACCATGGTCTTGAACAGGTTCGGGGAGGCCACGACGTCCGACGACAATCCGCGGCTCTTGAGGAAGGCGGCCAGCGCGGCCTGCGTCTTCGGCCCGTCGACGCCATCGATCGGCGCTGCATCGTAGCCTGCGATCACCAGCAGCCGCTGGATGCCGGCAAGGCGCGCCTGCTCGTCGTCATATTCGGAATCTTCGGCGAGATACGCAACGAGGTTGCCATCCGCTCCTTGCGTCGGAGTCACTTGCGTGAATGCGGCCTGGGTCTGACCGCTCCGGCATTGCCGCGCCGCGGCGATGACGAAATTGTCCTGCGCGACGCACAGCATGTCGCGGCCGCTCTGCGGGATCGGCGAGGCGCCGTAGACGCCGAGCGCGCGGGCATTGAGCAGGATGCGGTCGGCCGTCAACGTGCCCTGCACCACCACGCGGCAGGTGGCGGGATCGATCCTGAACCAGCCGCGCGTCGCGGTCGCCGCCTTGTCGTCGATGCCGATCGCGGCCTCCACGACATAGGACATGCGGTTGCAGATCTTGAGGTCGGCAAGGGCCGGCGCGGAGGAGAACAGGAACGAGACGGCTGCGGCTGGCAGTGTCATCAGGAAGCGCGTCAGGGGTGAGCGGCGGTGTGGCCTCGGCCTTCGTTCGTCATGCCCGGCCTTGTGCCGGGCATCCACGTTCTTGGCGCGGCAGGAAAGATCGTGGATGGCCGGGACAAGCCCGGCCATGACGGCTCCCTTGGTCCGCTCCCGCATCACTTGTGGATCAGCGTGCCTGTGCCCTGGTTGGTGAAGAGCTCGAGCAGCACCGCGTGTGGCATCTTGCCATCGATGATGACGACGCCCTGCACGCCCTGCTCCAGCGCGTAGATGCAGGTCTCCACCTTCGGGATCATGCCGCCCGAAATGGTGCCGTCGGCGATCAGCTTTCGCGCGTCCTTGACCGAGAGCTGCGGGATCAGCTTCTTCGACTTGTCGAGCACCCCCGGCACGTCGGTGAGCAGCAGCAGGCGCTTGGCTTTCAGCGCGCCCGCGACGGCGCCGGCAAAGGTGTCGGCGTTGATGTTCAGCGTCTGGCCGTCCTGCGAGGTCGCGAGCGGCGCCAGCACCGGGATCAGCTCGTAGCCGATCAGCTGGTTGAGCAGCGTGAGGTCGACCTTCTCCGGGTCGCCGACGAAACCGAGGTCGATCGCCTTCTCGATGTTCGAGCCCGGATCGACGATGGTGCGCGTCGTCTTCGACGCCTTCACCATGTTGCCGTCCTTGCCCGACAGCCCGACGGCCTTGCCGCCGGCTTCGTTGATGTAGCCGACGATCTGCTTGTTGACGGAGCCGGCCAGCACCATCTCGACGATCTCGATGGTCGCGGCGTCCGTGATGCGCAGGCCGGCTGCGAATTCCGAGACGATGCCGAGGCGCTTGAGCATGGTCGCGATCTGCGGGCCGCCGCCATGCACCACCACCGGATTGATCGCGGTCTGCTCCAGCAGCACGATGTCGCGGGCAAAGTTCTTCGCGGTTGCTTCGTCGCCCATGGCATGGCCGCCATATTTGATGACGATGGTTTCCTCGTCATACTGCTGCATGTGCGGCAGCGCTTCGGACAGGATGCGGGCCTGGTCGAGCGGAGAGATGTCGGTCATGTCGCGGTCTCGCTGGCGGGACGGTCGGTGCGCGTTCTATCCGATTGCCGGGCGGGGCGCAAAGTGTGGTGTTCTTGCCCTCTCCCCTTGCGGGAGAGGGTGGTCGCCGCGTAGCGGCGAGACGGGTGAGGGGTTTTATCCCCGAGCGCCCTTGTGCAGTGGCGTCTACGGATAGAGACCCCTCATCCGGCGCTTCGCGCCACCTTCTCCCACAAGGGGAGAAGGAAGAAAGTGGCACTATTCTCTGGAAATCGCCACCGCCGCCACGCTCACCGCCAGCCAGCCCGCGATCATCACCATTCCACCCGTCGGCGCCGCGTACGGAAACAGCGCGTGACCCGCATATTGCCGCAAGGTGAGGTCGCCCGCGAACAGCGCGGCGCCGATCACGAAGCCGAACGCCGCAACGAATCCAATTCCGCCGTGCAGAAGGCCGCGCGCGAGCAGGGCTGTGGCGGCAAGTATGGCCGTTGCATGAAACAGCAGCATGGCGCTCGCCGACGCCAGTCGGCTCGCATCGGCGCCGTGGGCGGAGGCCGCGGCCAGCGCGACGCCGGCGGCGCCCATCAATCCGGCAAGCCCGATCAGGAGGCGATGGGCCACCATTACTTGCTCCGCTCTTCCAAGAGCTTCGCCATCGCGGCGCGCAAGCTCTCCATGCCGGTGGAGCTGCGCGAGGAGGTCGCGAGCACGGTCGGAAACGCGGCCGGATGCTTGGCGAGCGCAGCCTCGGTCTCGGCGATGCGCGCTTGCAGCTCGGCGGCCTTCACCTGGTCGGTCTTGGTCAGCACGATCTGGTAGCTGACGGCGGAGCGGTCGAGCGTCCCAAGCACTTCGAGATCGACGTCCTTGAGGCCGTGCCGCGCGTCGACCAGCACGTAGACGCGCGCCAGCGAGGCGCGGCCGAGCAGGAATTTGTGGATCAGCTCGGTCCAGGACGCGACCTGGCTCTTCGGCGCCTTGGCGTAGCCGTAGCCGGGCATGTCGACGAGGCGCAGGTCGCTTTTCCCGGGCACCTCGAAGAAGATCAGCTCCTGGGTGCGGCCCGGCGTATGCGAGGTGCGCGCCAGGCCGTTGTGCCCCGTCAGCGCGTTGATCAGGCTGGACTTGCCGACGTTGGAGCGGCCGGCAAAGGCGATCTCCAGCCCCGCCATCGGCGGCAGCGTGGCGATCGAGGGTGAGGCCCAGATGAACTGCCAGTCGCGGGCAAACAGCTTTCGCCCGGCTTCGATCAGCTTCGCATCTTTGTCGTCGGTCATGCGAAGCCTCTATCCTTTCGTCATGGCCGGGCTCGTCCCGGCCATCCACGTCTTGTTACTGGGCGAGCTTCCAAAACGTGGATGCCCGGGACGAGCCCGGGCATGACGATGTGGAGGCTCTTGCGTCCGCGTGACGGGGCGCGATCGTGAGGGACCTACGTCGCCTTCTTCGCGAACGTCGCCTTGAGATTGTCGAACAGCTCCACCTTCACGCCGTTGCGGCGCATGATGTAGCTCTGCTGGATCACCGAGAGCAGATTGTTCCAGGCCCAGTAGATCACGAGGCCCGCCGGGAAGCCCGCCAGCATGAAGGTGAAGATCAGCGGCATCCAGTTGAAGATGAGCTGCTGCGTCGGATCCGGCGGCGTCGGGTTCAGCTTCATCTGGAACCACATCGTGATGCCCATGATGATCGGCCAGATGCCCAGCGCGAGGTAGTGGCCGAACACCGGGATCGTGGTCGGATCGAACGGGAGCAGCCCGAACAGGTTGAACAAATTGGTCGGATCCGGCGCCGAGAGGTCCTTGATCCAGCCGTAGAACTTCGCGTGCCGCATCTCGATGGTGACGAACAGCACCTTGTAGAGCGAGAAGAACACCGGGATCTGGATCAGCACGGGAAGACAGCCGGCGACCGGATTGATCTTCTCCTTGCGGTAGATCTCCATCATCTCCTGCTGCTGCTTCACCTTGTCGTCGGGATAGCGCTCCTTCAGCGCCAGAAGCTGCGGCTGGATCGACTTCATCTTCGCCATCGAGGCGTAGGATTTGTTCGCCAGCGGGAAGAACAGCAGCTTCACGATCACGGTGACGAGCAGGATCGAGATGCCGAAATTGCCGAAGAAGCGGAAGAAGAAGTCGAGGCCGAGGAACATCGGCTTGGTGAGGAAGTAGAACCAGCCCCAGTCGATCAGCAGATCGAAATGGTTGAGGCCGAGCTCCTTGTTGTAGCCGCCGAGCCCGGCGAACGGGAACACGCCGACGACGCCGGCTTCCTTGGCGCCGGCGAACAGCCGCGCGTTCGCCGTGCCGGTGCCGCCGATCGGGACGGTGACGGGATCGAGCAGGTAGTCGGTCTGGTAGGTGTGGACGTTGCCGACCGGGTTCGACGAGAAGCGCGCCTGGAGCTGGGCATTGGTGTCCGGCAGCAGCGCGGAGGCCCAGTACTTGTCGGTGATGCCGAGCCAGCCATTGGTGGCCTTGAAGTTCACCGCCTTGGCTTCGTCGATCTTCTTGTAGGCGTATTCCTGCAAGCCATGGTCGCCGAGATAGCCGATCAGGCCTTCATGCAGGATGTAATAGCCCGACACCTGCGGCGCGCCGTGCCGCGAGATCAGCGCGAACGGATAGAGCGTGACCGGCGCGTTGCCGACATTGCTCACCTCGTCCTTGATGGTGAAGAGATAATGGTCGTCGACCGCAATGGTGCGGCGGAAGGTGAGGCCCTCGCCATTGTCCCATTTCAGCACCACCGGCGTCGACGGCGTCAGGCTGCCGCTGCCGTCCTGCTGCCAGACGGTCTGGGCATCGGGCATCTTCGCCGTCACGCCAGTCGCCGCCACCCAGCCGAACTCGGCGTAGTAGGGCTCCGCCGTGCCCGAGGGCGAATAGAGGACGATCGGCGGCGACTTCGGGTCGACCGTTTCGCGGAATTGCACCAGAGCGATGTCGTCGATCCGGCCGCCCTTCAGCGAGATGCTGCCGGCGATGCGCGGGGTTTCGATCTTGACGCGCGGGCCGGCTGCAATGGCGGCCTCGCGGGCGACGACCGGCTGGGCCTGCTGGCCCGCGCCCGGCGTCGCCGGCTGGGTCACGCTGCCCGGCTGCGGCGCGGTGCCGGGAGTCGCGGAGGCCGTCGGCTGCGGCGTGGATTTCTGAAGCTCGGTCTGCGCCTGCTGGGCGCGCTGCTTCTCCATCTGCGGCACGTTGTAGAAATACTGCCAGGCGATCAGCACGAGGCCGGACAGAATGACGGCGAGGATGGTATTGCGATTATCGGTCATCTCGAATGTCTCGTCATCAATCCGGTTTGCGGCTGGCAGCGGGAGCGGGGCCGGGCCTCTGGCCGCGCGCTTTGGCCGTATGCCGCGCGGGCTTCGTGAACGCTATGCGCAGATCGTCGAGCATGGTGGCGAAGTCGCGCGACAGCGCGTCCCTTCGTCCGACCAACACATAGTCATGATGAGGCTGCATCGATACCGGATCGAGCCGCTTCACCAATTCGCGAAGCCGGCGCCGGATGCGATTGCGCTCGGGGGCGTTGCCGTTCTTTTTGGTGACGGTGAAGCCGATCCGGATCGGACCAAAGTCATCGCGGCGACGGCTTTGCAGGACGAACGCGGGACTATTCACCCGCGCGCCATTGGCAACGGCGAGGAAATCCGCCCGCTGCCTCAGCCGATCCATGATGAAATCCCAAAAGGGGGTCCGGCTCAGGCGCTCAGACGCTTGCGGCCGCGGGCGCGGCGGGCGGCGAGGACCTTGCGACCGCCGGCAGTGGCGAGGCGGGCGCGGAAGCCGTGACGGCGCTTGCGCACCAGTTTGCTGGGTTGATAAGTCCGCTTCACGGGTTTTTCTCCGCTGACCGGGCAATTTGCCTGTAGAATTGATGGTAAAGTCCGGAAGATGCGGCCCAAAACGGGCCCTTTCCGGCCCTTAGAGAGCCGCTCCCGGTGTCGCACCGGGTCATCGCGGACAATTCGCGCGGCTTATAAGGGAGCGTCTTCTCTTCGTCAACGCCGCACAAGCGCGCGATTCCGGTGAATATCGCTGTTTGTGCGGGGTTTTTAACCCTTGAGGTGGCGACTCGCGATATCAGCACATACATCCCACCTTGGTAGATTAGCGATCCGTAATTTGACCGGACTCCGGGCGGGCCGCATCCTCCATCAGCCAAGGCCAACAGGGGCGAATTTCGTGGTAGCCACAGATCGCCAGCCGATCCAGGATCTGGATCAGCCGGACCAGCCGGCGATGCGCCCCCGCGGGACGCGCGGGCTCGGGCTGTCTGGCAAGCTGCTGCTGCTGACCATTCCCCTGGTGATGATCGCCGCGGTGCTGCTCTACGTGCCGGCCATCGCCAACTTCTGGGTCAACCGGCTGAACGACCGCGTTGCGGCGGCCAATACGGCGGCGCTGGTGCTGGATGCGGCGCCGCTCGGCATGGTTCCCGATTCGCTGTCGCGCCAGATCCTGAAAAGCATCAATGCCCGTGCCGTCGCCATCAAGATGGGCCAGCAGCGCCGTCTGCTCGCCAGCGACAACATCCCGTCCGCCCTCGAGCATGACATCGACCTGCGCGACATGACGGCCTGGGAGGCGATCACCGGCTCGTTCCGGATGATGCTGGAGACCGGAAACCAGGCCATCCGCATCGTCGGACCGGGGGTCGGCAATGCCCAGTTCATCGAGATCGTCACCGACGAGCTGCCGCTGCGGCAGCAGATGTACCGCTTCTCCCGCAACCTCGTGGTGGTCGCGCTGATCATCGCGGTGCTGACGGCGGGCCTCGTCTATCTCGCGCTCCATTATCTCTTCGTGCGGCCGATGCGGCGGCTGACGGCGAGCCTGGTCGGCTTCCATGAGAACCCCGAGAGTTCGGCCGGGATCATCGTGCCGAGCCAGCGCAGCGATGAGATCGGCGTGGCCGAGCGGGAATTGTCGGACATGCAGCGCGATCTGATGTCGATGCTGCATCAGAAGAGCCGGCTCGCCGCCCTCGGTCTCGCGGTCTCCAAGATCAATCACGATCTGCGCAATCTGCTCGCCTCGGCGCAGCTCCTGTCGGACCAGCTCGCCAGCGTGCCGGATCCGCGGGTGCAGCGCTTTGCGCCCAAGCTCGTGCGCTCGCTTGAGCGCGCCATCGCGTTCTGCCAATCGACATTGTCCTACGGCCGCGCCCAGGAGGCCGCGCCCGACCGCCGCATGATCCTGATCGAGCCGGTCGTGCTCGAGGTGCGCGAGACCGCGGGGCTCGCCAACGATGCCTCGATCGCCTGGGTCGCCGCGATCGAGCGCGGGCTGGCGGTCGATGCCGATCCCGACCAGCTGTTCCGGGTATTGCTCAACCTCGTCCGCAACGCCGCCCAGGCGCTCGAAAGCCACGCGTCGGGTGAGGGCCGCGTCCAGCAGATCCGGATCATCGGAAAGCGCGAAGGCGCCGTCGCGATCATCGAGGTCTCCGACACCGGCCCCGGCGTCCCCCAGAAGACCCGGGAGCACCTGTTCGAGGCCTTCCAGACCTCCGGCCGCCCCGGCGGCAGCGGCCTTGGCCTCGCCATCGCGGCCGAGCTGGTGCGCGCCCATGGTGGCGACATCCACCTGGTCGAAGGCACCATCGGCGCCACCTTCCGGATCGTCATCCCCGATCGCCCCGTGGAGCTGCTCTCCATCCGCAACGAGCGGGCCAGGGCGTAGTCGGCCAGCGGCCGAGCGAACCAGTCATTCCGGGGCGGCGCGAAGCGCCGAACCCGGAAGCCGGAGGGTTATGGGGGCGAGATTCCGCATTTCTCGGTGATCGAGCCCGGCATGGGCCGAGCGAAGCCGTCATCGCCCTGCAAAATCTCTCCCTCCCGGACCTTGCCAATCGGGACAAGAGCGGTTAGTCAGAGCGCTCTTTCGCACCCCTCCCGGCCCTCCGGGAGCTGCGTCGCGGGTTACGCCCGCTATCGCTGTTTGCGAAGATGCGCCCGTAGCTCAGCTGGATAGAGCATCAGACTACGAATCTGAGGGTCGGACGTTCGAATCGTTCCGGGCGCGCCATTTTCGGCCATTCAGTGCAGAACAGCGTACAATTCCTCGCGCTGAGCCTTTTGCCCGATTGAGGGCCACAACGTTCAGGGCCCGCGTGCCCGGCCCGACACAGGGGTAGGTTCGCCTCACGCGACGCCGACGGGCTTCTCCAGGTCGGCCCAGATCTTCGCAAAATAATGCTGGAACGCTGTATCGGTGCGCAGCGCGGCGGGATCGCGGCCCTCCCGCGGCAACTCGATCATGTGTAGTGCGCGCACCGTGGCGGGCCGCGCGCTCAGCACCAGCACGCGGTCGGCCATGGCGATGGCTTCGCCGATATCGTGAGTGACGAGGATCGCGCTCTTGCCGCGCTCGGCGATGATGCGGGAGACGTCGGCCTGCATCAGCAGGCGCGTCTGGAAGTCGAGCGCCGAGAACGGCTCGTCGAGCAGGATCACTTCGGGATCGAAGGCGAGCGTGCGCATGATGGCGACGCGTTGGCGCATGCCGCCGGAGAGCGCCGCGGGCTTGGCCTGTTCGAAGCCGGCGAGGCCATAGGCCTTGATCAGCCCCAGTGCGATCTCGCGCGCGCGCGACGTCGGCGTTTTGCGGATCTCCAGCCCGAGCATGACGTTGTCGAGCACGCTGCGCCACGGCAGCAGCAGATCCTTCTGCAGCATGTAGCCGACATGGCCCGCGGCATCGTCGACGCGGCGGCCACCGACCTCGACATGGCCTCGGGTCGGCCGCAGCAGGCCGGCGATGGCGTTGAACAGCGTGGACTTGCCGCAGCCGGAGGGGCCGACGATCGCGAGCGTCTCGCCGCGGCGCAGCTCGAAATCCACCTTGCGGATCGCCTCGACCGGACGGCCTTCGCCTTCGAAGGTGACGCCGACATTCTCGGCGCGCAGCACGATCGGCTCCGAGCCTGCAATATTCTGCGCAAGCGCGTTCATCGGTCCACCTCTCTGCAGAAGTCGAGCAGCGTGTCGTTGAAGATATCCGGTGTGACCACGCTGAAGGCATGCGCCCCCCAACCCACCTCGTGCACGCGCGCGCCGGGAATGGAAGCGGCGAGCTCGCGGGTGAGATAGGCCGGCACCAGCGCGTCGTCCTTTGCGGACGACAGCAGCGTGGGTACGTTGATCTCCTTGAGGCGCCGGCCGCCCTCGAATGCCAGGAACATGTCGATGCGCTGGTTCATCGTCGCGACGGAGGGGAAGTGTTTCAGGATGCGTTCTTCCTCCGCGTCGAGATGGGCGATGTTCTCGGAGATCCATTGCGGCGGATAGAGGAACAGCGGCTGCGCGCGCACATAGGCTTGCGGTCCGGACTGGTTGAGCAGCGCTTTCCGGATCTCGAAGCAGCGCCGCAGGAACGGATCGGCGCGGCCCCAGCCGTTGACGATGGTGAGGCTGCGCAGGCGTTTCGGATGACGCAGCGCCAGCTCCATGCCGACAATGCCGCCGATGGCGTGGCCGACGACATGCGCGGCGTCGACGTTTGCATGGTCGAGCACGCTGGCGATGTCGTCGGCCATGCCGGCGATGCTGCGATCGCTTCGTGCGCTGCGGCCGGTGCCGACGTGATCGTAGAGAATGACCTGATGGCGCTCGGTGAGCGCATCCAGCTGCGGCGCCCAGAACGAGCCGCTGCCGCCCATGCCGGCCGAGAGCAAAACCGGCGTACCGTGCCCGTGAACTTCGTAATAGATCTCGGCATCCTTGCCGCGTGCAAAAGCCATGACGTCCCAGCTATTGAGTGATGAGTTTCGGATCAGGACAGCAGGCGCCGCTCGATCAAGTCGATCGCGGCGTACATCAGCAGCGCCACCGCCATCAGCGCCGCGATGCCCACCCACACCGCGTTGAGGTCGTAGAGCACGCCGGCATAGTAGATCATGTAACCGAGGCCCTCTTTCGAGGCGATGTACTCGCCGACGACGGCGCCGATCAGGGCAAAGCCGACATTGAGGCGGAAGGCCGCGACGATCCACGGCATCGCGCCGGGCACGATCACGGTGCGCCAGGTCTTCCAGCGCGAAGCGCCGAGCGAGCGCAGCAGCTTGACGAGATCGGCGTCGACCTCCTTGGCGCCCTGGAGCGCGGTGATGACCGCGACGATGAAGGTGATGATCGCCGCGATCGCGATCTTCGAGGAGAGGCCGATGCCGAACCAGACGATGATCAGCGGTGCCAGCGCGATTTTCGGTAGGCCGTTGAGCGCGATCAGATACGGCCGCAGCACGGCCGCGCCGGTCGGGAACAGCCATAGCGACAATCCCGCAGCGCTGCCGAGCACCGTGCCGATCAGGAAGCCGGCGATGGCTTCCCATGCGGTGAGCCCGGCGTCGCGGAGCAACTCGCCACTGGCGATGAGCTTGCCCGCTTTCGCGATGATGCCGCTCGGCTGGCCGTAGAGATAGACGGCGATGAAGCCGAGGCGGATCGCAAGCTCCCAGGCCGCCAGCAGTGCGACCAATAGTGCGATCTGGAGCAGCGCAATCCGGGCTGCGGTGGGCAGCTTGAACCGCGCGCCTGTCCTTGCGGCCTGGCCTGCATCGAGCACGGCCACCTCACGCCCTCTTGTGCGCGATCGAGGCGATCTCGACGAGGCAGGCGGGCTTCACGAGGCCGCACTGGATGCAGTACCGCGCCGGCTTCTCGCCGGGAAAATAGTCGGCATAGACCTTGTTGACCGCCGCATAGTTCGCCCAGTCGGTGATGAAGATCGAATTGAAGGTGACGTCGGCAAGGCTCGACCCCGCCGTCTCGAGTACGCGCTTGATGGTCTCGAGGATGTGCCGGGTCTGGCCGGCGGCATCGCCCTCATGCACGACATCGTTGTTGGCATCGAACGCCAGCGTGCCCGAGACGTAGATCACGTTGTCGGCCATCATGCCCGGCGAGTACGGGGCGATGGGAGCCTGAGTCCCGGTTGGGATGATGGCGCGGTCGGTCATGGCGTGTCCTCTTTTGCTGGAACGGCCTCGGTCTGGGCAAAGGCGCGGCGGAAATCGCTCGCGGACGAGACCCAGCCGAAGAATGTCTCGATGTTGAAGATGGAAGCCTTCTGGATGTAGTCGGGACCGGCCTGGTGCGTTGCGTCCTCCAGCATCACGCCGAAATATTCGAGATGGAAGCCGTCGCGCAGGGTCGATTCCACGCAGACATTGGTGGCGATGCCGCAGAACACGAGATTGCGGATGCCGCGGGCGCGCAACATGCTGTCGAACTGGCTGTTGAAAAAGCCGCTATAGCGCGTTTTGGGTACCACGATGTCGCCGGGCTTGGGCTGCAACTCGTCGACCAGCGCATAGTCCCAGCCGCCCTTGGCGAGCAGCCTGCCTTGCAGCTCGGGCCGTTTGCGCATCGTCTTCAGCGCGTTCGACTTGTGCCAGTTCGGCGAGCCCGGCCCACCGGCCTCGACATAGTCGGCGTCCCAGCCGTTCTGGAAGAAGATCACGGGAACGCCGGCGCCCCGCGCGACCGCCACCACGTCCTGGATCGCCGTGATCGCGGCCTTGGCGCCGGAGATGTCGAAGCCGGCGAGGTCGAGATAGCCATTCGGCGAGGCATAGGCGTTCTGCATGTCGACGACGACCACGGCCGTCTCGTCGACCGCGAGCCGGAGCGGCTCGGGCCGCGCCGGGAGCGTGACAAAGCGCTGCTCGCGCGCGTCGGAAGTGTTCACGATCATCACGCGAGACCGAACTGCCTGGTCGCCTGCTCGGCGAAACGGTTATCGACCATCTGCGTATAGGGGAGTGCGGATTGCACTGCGCCGCCGCCTTGTTCGAGCCGCATCGCGCGGTCCCATTCGTCGGCGGAGATGGTCGGGTTGCGCGGGATCGCGGTCTTCGAGCCGAAGAAGTTCTTCGTTGCGCTGGCGACGACAGATGGTGTGACCTTCGGGAAGTATTTTTCGGCGACCTCGGTGAAAACAGCGTTGTTCTCGTGCATCAGCTTCTGCGCTTCTGCGATCGCATTGCAAAAGCCTTGGATGGCGGCCGGGTTGCTCGCGATCGTCTCTTCCGTCGCCATCGCGGTGGTAAAGCAGAGCGATCCCAGCGCATCGGCAAAGGACAGCACCGGCACGAGGCCGAACTGCTCGGCGGCGATGCTGACGTCCCATTCGAAGGCGGTAGCGATGTCGGCGCGGCCGTCCTTCACCGCGGCGGCCTGCGCGCCCGGCGGCAGTTCGAGGAACGTGACGCCGGCCTCCTTCGGATCGAACTTGCCGATGGTCTTGATCGCATAGGTCGGCACCTGGATCGTCGAAGAGGGGAATTTCAGCGTCGCGATGGTCTTGCCGCGGAGATCCTCGATCGTCCTGATCTTGCTGTCGGGTTTCGCAATGCCCCACATCGACACGCCGCCGACGATCTTGGCGATGTTCTTGATCTTGCCGCCCTCGCGCACTGCATTCACCGACATGCCCGGGCTGGTCACCCCGATTTGGCTGCGCCCTGAAAGCAGAATCGGCACCGGCAGCGCGATGCCGCCGGCGGTGGAGAGGTCGGCATCGAGGCCATGCTTGGCGAACAGTCCCTTGTCAGCCGCGACATAAAGCGAGTTGTACATGCCGAGCCGCAGCGCTTCGGCGATTGCCACTTTGCCGGCTGCGAAGGTCGGGGTGGAGAGGCCGGCCAGCGGCGCCGTTGCTGCGCCCAGCAGCGAGTATTTCATGAGGTCGCGTCGGTTGATCACGTCCCAATCCTTTTGCTTGTTGGAACAACGGGTTAGTTCCCGTTGTGCCCAATTTCTGATCGTTCCCGGTCTTCGCACAAAATCCTTGCATTGGAGATTTTCATTAGCAATCGGGAATAGAGAGATATATTTATAAGAAAAGATGATAGATCAGATCGACCTGAAGCAGCTCCGCGTTTTCGTCCGCGTTGTCGAGACCGGCAGCTTCAGTGCCGCGGCACGGTCTCTCGGCATGTCGCAATCCGCTGTCAGCCAGTTGGTGCGCCAGCTAGAAGACGGCCTGCGCGTGCGGCTGCTCGACCGCACCACGCGAAGGCTTCAGCTCAGCAAGGTCGGCGCGGACTTCATGCCGGGCATTCAGCGCCTGCTCGCCGATCTCGATCGACAGCTTCAGGATCTGCGCGATTTGCGCGAACATCGCCGCGGTCACGTCACGGTGGCCTGCGTGCCGTCGGTCGCGCTGCGGCTGATGCCGCGCGTGCTCGCCGCGTTCCAGCGCGAGCATCCGATGGTCGCGGTGACGTTGAAGGAGATCTCGCGGCATCAGATCTTCGCTGCGCTGCGCGGCGGTGACGTCGATCTTGGCATTGCCAACGTCCCGGGCGACGATCCCGAGCTCGATGCTTCACGACTGCTCGTCGACAATTTCGCGCTGGTGATGCGCCGCGACCATCCGCTCGCCGCGCGGGACGCCGTAAGCTGGGCGGAAGCCTCGAAGGCCGGCCTCGTCGTGATGGCATCAGGCACCGGAATCCGGCTCGAGATCGAGCGCGGCGTCGCCGATCTCGGTCAGGGCATGCCGATCCACGAGGCCGAGCATCCGGCGACGCTGCTGGCGCTGGTCGAGGCCGGCGTCGGCGTTGCACCGTTGCCGAGTCTCGCCTGGCCGGAGGCCAGCCATCCCGTGCTCACCTGGCGCAAGCTGGTCGAGCCCGTGATCGAGCGCGAGCTCTATCTGATCTGGCGCATCGGCCGCGATCTCTCGCCTGCCGCGCGCGCGCTCCAGCGCGGCATTCTTTCCGGGGCTCAGGAGATTCGCGAGCGTACGGTCTCGATGACAGTCACGGACAACATCGGTCGGTAACCGTCGAATCCAAAGAGGTTGAAAAGCCGAACGTTTATGTGCTTAGTCCCTTCTGACGGTAACGAGTCGACGCAAAATCAATGGTTTAGCCCTGACTACGAAGCTGAGGGTCGGGCGTTCGAACCGTTCCGGGCGCGCCATTCTTCGACGCAGGTCAGGCAAGGCAGCATCTGGTCGCCAGACCGGGCCGAGACCGGATGGCCACGCCGTGTGAGGAGCTGGATGAGGATATCGCAGGCGTTCAAGTTCGAGGCGGCGCATCGGCTGCCAAACGTGCCCGAGACTCACCG
This sequence comes from Bradyrhizobium sp. I71, assembly GCF_022354745.1. Taxonomy (NCBI): domain Bacteria; kingdom Pseudomonadati; phylum Pseudomonadota; class Alphaproteobacteria; order Hyphomicrobiales; family Nitrobacteraceae; genus Bradyrhizobium; species Bradyrhizobium sp. I71. Next base: position 2,877,473 of record NZ_CP059398.1, on the reverse strand, counting down.
GTGCAGCCGGCTGCATGGTCATTCCTATCGGGTCGAAGTCCAGCTGGACGGTCCGGTAGACCCGCACACCGGCTTCGTTGCGGACTTCTTCGATATCGAAAAGTGCTTCGCCGACATCATGGGCACGCTGGACCACCAGTGCCTGAACGACGTCGAAGGACTCGAGAATCCAACCGCCGAGAACATCGCGGTCTGGATCTGGGATCGGCTAAAGCCGAGCCTTCAGCAACTGTGGGCGGTCCGCGTCTATGAAACAGCGGATTGTTGGGCCGAATATAACGGGCAGTGACGACGGCCCTGCGTTGCATCCGGCAAGTTCGCGTCTCCGAATGGAAACGATGATCGAGAACAGCCGGCACCGGCGTGAGAACCAATGCCGCGCTGCGACTGGCATGTGTAATCGACAGGCCGTTGAGCTTACCCCTGACGGGCTTCATAGAGCGCCACCGCGTCGGCACCGCCCGGAAACTGGAGCCGGTTGGACGTGTCGTGAACGGCCGCCCAGATGGCCTCGGCGACATCGGTTTCCTTTGTCGTCATGGCAGGGTGGGCGAAGGCCTCGAAGATGGGGGCCGCGAAACCAGCATAGGCAGGCGGAATCAGATCCTCGATCCGTACGTCCGTATTCTGCGCGAAGCGGGTCGTCGGGGCATAACCGGGTTCCACCAGCCTGGCGCGGACATTGAAATAGCCAAGCTCATGCGCGAGCGAGCCGGTGAAGCCCTCGATCGCCTGCTTGCTGGCCGTATAGGCGGCCGCTAGCGGCATGGCGGCCAACGTCACGCTTGAGGTCACGTTGACGATCATGCCGGACCGGCGTTCGCGCATCTGCGGAATCACGCCCTGGCACATCGCCATGACGCCGAACGTGTTGGTGGCGAAGACCTTGCGGATATGCGCCATTGGCGTCGCCTCGAATGCGCCGACAACGCCGATGCCGGCATTATTGACCAGCACGTCGATCGGCCCGGCCGCTGCGACGGTTGCCGCGATGCTTTCGTCGCTCGTCACGTCGAGCGGCAGGAGACGCAGCCTCGGTGACGCAGGAAAAAGACTGGCGTCGGGGCGCCGCATCGTGGCGATGACATTCCAGCCCTTGTCGAGGAAATGCAGCGCCGTTTCGAGGCCGTAGCCAGAGGATGTGCCGGTAATCAGGATCGTTTGCATGGGGACCATCATTCATGTCGGATGGTCCTTTGATAGGCTTGGTCTTCGAGACGATCTATAATCTGTGGTCCATTTATATTGTTCAATCGTCCAGATTGGTGCTTTGGTCTCAGGCGTGATCGCTGCTGCCGTTGATCCGGGCAAATTGCCCCGGCGGACAGCCGAGCCGCTTGCGAAAGGCGGTGCTGAAGGCGCTAGCGGATTCGTAGCCGATATCGTCGGCGATCCGGTCGAGCGTCTTTGTCCCGCGCAATAGCGCGTCTTTCGCCAGCGCCATCCGCCATCGGGCGAGATATTCGATCGGGCCGCAGCTGAGCACCGCGCCAAACCGCGCGGCAAAGGCGGAACGCGATTGGCCGGCGATGCGGGCAAGGCTGGCCACCGTCCAGTCGGCGCGCACATCAGCATGCATGGCCGCAAGGACCCGTGCCAAAGCCGGATCTCGCATGCCATGCAGAAGACCGGCGCGGTCCTCATCCATCGTCGTGCCATGCGAGCGAAGGGCCTCGATAAGAAGAACTTCCAACATGCGCTGGAGGATCATGTCCTTGCCGGGCTCATTGCCACGGCATTCCTCTGCGATGAGATTGATCAGCCGGCCGAGCCGCACCGATCGCCCCTCGGGCGGCGGCACATGGATCATGCGCGGCAACAGGGCGAGCAGCAGCGGCGCATTCGCCGTCTCGATGCAAAACGTGCCGCCCAGCGCCTCGAAATCCGCTTCACCCTCCTGCTCGCCATGACGAACAGGTACATCCATCGGATCTCGCGGCGTCCCGGCCATGCCGGGATGACTGCTAAGGGTGAAGGCTGGCGTGGTGGGCAGAAGCAGGAAGGCCCCTGTCTCGAGCTTCAACGGGGGCTCACCGTCAAATGCAGTCCAGCATTCACCTCTCAGAATGATCGTAAAGCCGGGGGCGTCGTGGGCAGCATAGCGCACGGCCCAAGCACCCCGACCAGAGATGGGTTTGGAAATGGCCGTGCTTGGCCGAAGCAGGGCAATCACATCGCTGAGTGGGTCCACTTGGACGATCCATAGATTGTTCGGCTTTCCTATTATCAATCGTCCAGATGATTAAGTACAGTTCTCGAACTGACGACGAAAACGTCCGGCGCGGCGCGCCAATTCGGTAGTAGGTACGTTCCATGCGCACAATCGGCCGCCTGCTCTCCTCCCTCGCCCTCTTCCTTGCCATCGCAGCCGCCCCGGTGCTTCCCGCACGCGGGGCCGAAACCTGCCCGTTCATCAGCGCGAAAGAGCTCGCCGCTGCGATGCCGGCGCTCAAATGGTCGTTGATTTCAAATCAGGACGGCCGCGGCTGCATCTACCAGGCCGGGCGCGGCGACACGATGATGCTGAGCGTGTTTCGCAATCCCGACAAGGACCGCGCCAGGGAATTGTACGCGACCTTCGTCAAGACGCTTGCCGAGCGCATGCCGCTGAACACCGTGACCGGGATCGGCGACGAAGGCCAGGGCGGCACGAGCGCCGCCGGCGCCGAGCGCCAGGAAGCCTCGGTCGTCGCTCTGGCCGGCGACTACATCCTGCAGATCAGCGTCTATCCGAGCGGGCGGCGCGCCGACGATGCGCTGCTCGGACCGATCACCGAGGCCGCACGCATTGCCATCGCCAGCGCGAGCAAAAGCAGCGAGCGGTTCGGCAATTGCGAGTGGCTCACGGCCGCCGATGCAGACGGCTTTCTCGACGCGAGCACGCTGACGGTGCAGCGCACCGGCGCTGGCAGCTGCATGATGTTCGATCGCGAGGCTAACGCCATGACCGTCGCAGTGATCGCGACCTCGCGCGACACCGCCGCCGGCATGATGAAGCGCGCGGGGCCATGCAAGCACGTGGCGATCCCTGAGCTCGGCAGCGAAGCCTTCGGCGAGCATTCCTGCACCAAGGGCAACGGCAACGCCGTCAATATCTATGTCTGGAAGAACGGCAGGCAGGCTTCGATCTTGTTCGCGCCGGTCAAGCCGCATCCGGAGTCCGGCTCGGTCGAGCGCCTGAAGGCGGTCGCAGGGCGGGTGTATGGGAAGCTGTGACGGCGTCGCGCCGATCCCCGAGTGCTTTTTGCTTTGCAGGATCAAAACGTGATCAATCCGGGCTCAGTCCCGGATGTCCTCCGCCTGCACCGCCAGCCCGCAGGCCTGCCGGATCGCGATCTGAACCGGCGAAGGTGGCAACGCGGGATCAAATTCGCCCTTCGGCAACAGCGGAGGCTGTGCCATGAAGCGCGGCCGTTTTCCGCGATGTGGTTGCGCGGCATGAACCAGGAACGGATGGCACAGATAGACGCTGCCTGCCGCGCCGGTCGCCAGTTCAAGCTCGCAATCCGCCGTCGAGGCGTAGTTCTCGGCAGAGAGCTGCCGGAGCGTCGCGCCTGCCTCGCCGTAGGGCAGCAGCTCCCGCGCGACTGCAGCGTGCGAGCCTTTCCGGATCCTCGTGGGTGCATCGTCCGGGCCAACATCCGAGAACAGGAAGAGCATCAGCAATGCGCGTCCGCTGCTCTTCACATTGGCACGCCATTCCATGAAATCCGGATCGGTGGTGCCGAAGCTCATGTCCACGTGCCAGCCATCATCACCAGGGGATTCGGCCGAGGGGAAGCGGATCGGAAAGGTCCCGAGGCCCCTGGGCGCAAGCCAGCGCCCTTCGCCCACGAGTTGATCGTAGGCTCGGTGCAGGGGCGGCGCATTCGCGGCTTCAATGAAGGGGGGCGAAGCCTTGGACCCCACCCGGACGACGGGCTGCGTCCAGCTTTCGGGGTGGTCCGGCGACAGACTAATATCCGCCCACAGCTCGTCCCTGCATTGCTTTGCAAGCTGGGTGCTGAAGGCATTCTCGATCTTGACGAAACCGTCGTTGATGAAGTTCTGGACCTGACGGGGCGTCAGGCCAACCTGTTCGGTCTTGGGCATTGCACATTCTCCGCTCGGCTACCGCATCAAGCGCAGCCGGTTTGATCTGATTGGCGCAGATGCGCCGGAACGACTTTCTGCCGTTCAGATCAGCGGGAAGAATGTGGAGGTGAACATCATGATGGGAACGTATAGCGCGGCGGCGCGCGGAATCAAGACACGTCCGCCGCTTGGCGGGTGCATGCCGAGTATCGGCAGCCTCTCGCTGCGCGATGAGGCTGCCGCAAGCTCATGCGCGCGTCACGGGCAAGGGTGGCGCAGACCGTCGCGGCCCAGATAGGTCCCCGAGCCGGGATCGTAGGAGCGAAAGCGCTGCGCACAGTAGGAGGCGGCATTGGATTGAGCCTGGCTGTTGGCGATTGCGCCGCCGATGATCGCGCCCGCTGCGAGGCCGCCGAGTACGGCTGCGCCGGTGCCGTAATGGCCGTGATGGTGCCTGGGGCCGTAACCACGCCCATGACCGTATCCATGACCGTATCCATGTCCGTACCCATGCCTGTACTGCACCTGCTGCACGCCTGAGTCGGGACCGGGGTTGCCGATCGGCAGCGGCGCCGCGAGCACCGGCGAGGCAGCCGTCGAGAGCATCGCTCCGGCGGCCGCGAGGACGACGAAAGTTTTACGCATTGTCATGTCGCGCTCCATGTTGTCGAGGGTACTGGAGCAACGGCTGGTTGCCCGCTCCGTTCCTTCCGCGCAAGGCGAGCGGCAGAGGGCCGCGGAAAATGAGCTCTCCCGAGGATGCAGGCGGAACAATATGGAGCTTAGCCCTTCACCGCAGGCCCCGCTCGTCGATCAGAACGCGGTGGATCTCGATGCGCTCCGGCAGCTCGATCAGGAATTCCGCGTCGCGCGCGAGATGGTGGACCTTGGTCGGCTCGCCCCTGGTGAAAGCCGTCATCGCCTCGATGTCCGGCCAATAGGAGATGGTCGTGAACCAGGTCTCCTCGGCACGGTCCTCGCGCAATTGCTGCACGCCGAGCGCGGTCTTCAACAGCGGCGGAATGCCCTCGGCCTGCAGATAGGCCTGGTAGGCGTCAGCGAGGTCGCGGCGGGTCCGGCCGCGCCAGATGCGGGCGATGGTCGGTTTGGTCGGCATGGCAGCCTCCCTTGCGGCAATGACAAATGATCTTGAGCGCGGGATCGGCAATCCTTCTCTTCAGCAAGAACGCGATGCTCGCATTGTGGTTGCATGGGCTTCGACGTCATGTTTTCCGGCGGCCGTACCGGGAGCCTGATGCCGGTCGCCCGCGATGTGGCGCAGCCTCTCCGTGTTCGGCGGCGGATCAGCGCCGCTGCCGCGGCATGATTCGCCGGTCATTGATCTGAAGCAATGATGGCGCGCGGGCCAGATGCTAGGGCGAGTCGCAGTTCACGGCGCAAGGCTCCCCAGGCCATACAAGACAATCTCCGCGCGTGACGGAATCCGAGGGCTCGATGGGACGACTACTGAATATTGTGACGCCGCTGCATACGGCGACCAAGCGCGACTACATGGCCCGCATGAACGACGACAAGATCGCCTGCTCGCTGAAAGCGCGGGAATACGAGGCCGATTACTGGGATGGCGACCGCCGCTTCGGCTATGGCGGCTACCGCTTCATCGAGGGGCGCTGGGCGCCGGTCGCCAAGGCGCTGATCGAGGCCTACGGTCTGAAGGATGGGTCGAGCGTGCTCGATGTCGGCTGCGGCAAGGGCTTCCTGCTCTACGAGATGCAGAAGATCCTGCCCGGCTTGAAGGTGGTCGGCTTCGATATCTCCAGGCACGGTCTCGAACATGCGCACGAGCGGGTGAAACCGTACCTCTTCAACTATCGCGCCCAAGACGTCTATCCCTATGGCGACGACAGTTTCGATCTCGTCATCTCGCTCGGCACCCTGCACAATCTCAGGCTGTATGAGCTCGAGGCGGCGGTCAAGGAGATCGAGCGGGTCGGGAAGAACAAGTACATCATGGTCGAGGGTTACCGGACCGTCGCCGAACTGCACAACCTCGAATGCTGGGCGCTGACGGCGGAGTCCATCCTGCATACGTCGGAATGGATCTGGCTGTACGGCAAGCTCGGCTACACCGGCGATTACGAATTCATCTATTTCGAGTGACCGGGCGCTGCTGATGGATATCAAGACTGCCAAGGCGGCAATCCTCGTCGAATCCGGCAAGCCGCTTGTCGTCGACGAGTTCACCCTGCCTGATACGCTCGAACACGGCCAGGTGCTTGCGCATGTGCACACCTCGAGCATCTGCGGCGCGCAGATCAACGAGATCGACGCCGTCAAAGGCGTCGACAAGTTCCTGCCGCATCTGTTGGGGCACGAGGCGCTGGCAACCATCGTCGAAACCGGTCCCGGCGTCGTCTCCTGCAAGCAGGGCGACACCGTCGTCATGCACTGGCGGCCGGGCAAGGGCATCCAGTCCAACACACCGGTCTATTCCTGGCGCGGCAAGCGTCTCAATGCGGGGTGGGTCACCACCTTCAATGAATATGCCGTGGTCTCGGAGAATCGCGTCACGCCCGTTCCCGCTTCGATCGATCGCACCAGCGCGCCGCTGCTCGGCTGCGCGGTCACGACCGCGCTCGGCGTCGTCAACAACGACGCGCAGATCGCCATCGGCGAAGCCGTCGTGGTGTTCGGCGTCGGCGGCGTCGGATTGAACATCGTGCAATTCGCCGCGATGGTCGGCGCCTGGCCCGTGATCGCGATCGACCGCCTCGACAACAAGCTGGCGATGGCGAGGGATTTCGGCGCCACCCACACCCTCAACTCCGAGGCGGTGAAGGATGTGGCCGCCGAGGTTCGCTCCATCACGGGGGCCGACGGACCCGACAAGGTCGTCGAGACCACCGGCGTCAAGAACCTGATCGAGCTCGCCTACGAGATCACGGCCAGGAAAGGCCGCTGCATCCTCGTCGGCGTTCCCCGCGAGAAGGCCGAAATCTATACACTGCCCCTGCACTTCGAGAAGGTGCTGAAGGGCTCCGAAGGCGGTCAATGCCAGCCCGCGCGCGACATCCCGCGCCTGGTTCGCCTGAGCGATGCCGGCAAGGTGAGCTACCGCGGCATCGTGACCCACGAGTTCGCGCTCGATGACATCAACGACGCGCTGGACCTGATGCGCAGCGGCACGTCGGGACGGATCCTGCTGAACATCAGCTGAGCGCCGCGTCCGCCGCGCACGCGCCGGCAGCATGCCGGCGCTGGCGCTCCAGCAGCCAGGCTGCGATCGCCATGTTCACGATATTCCAGGCGATGCCGTTGACCAGCGCGGAAGCGTAGGAGCCGGTCCAGTCGTAGATCGCGCCGGCCATCCAGCTTCCCAGCGCCATGCCGGCGAGAGTGACCGAGATGGCGAGGCTGACGCGAAAGCCGGCCTCCTGCGCCGGGAACAGCTCACGGATGATCGCCGCATAGCTCGGCACGATGCCACCCTGCGCCAGGCCGAAGATGGCGGAAACGACATAAAGTGAGACCAGCCCGTCGAACGGCAGATAGAGCGCGAGTGCCAGGGTCTGCATCGCCGAGCCCAGCAGCAAGGTCGGCAGGCCGCCGATGAGGTTCAACACCCAGCCGAAGATCAGCCGGCTCGCGACGCCAAAGCCGAGCATGACCGCCAGCATCTCGGCGCCGCGCGCAGGGCCGTAGCCGAGGTCGCCGCAATAGGCGACCAGGTGGACCTGCGGCATCGACATGGCGACGCAGCAGCACATCCCGGCAAGGGCGAGCAGACCCTGCGTGGCACCGGGAGACAGGCCTATGGCCTGCATCGTGTCACCGCTGCTCGCCGCTGCGGGCGTCATCTTGTGGAAGACCGGCCGCCGCAGCAGAACCAGGGAGAGCGGCAGCATCGTTGCGAGGCAGAACAGGCCGATGCCGATATGGGTCTGCCGCCAGCCGACCGCCGCGATGGCATGCTGGACGATGGGCGGCCAGACCACTCCGGCCAGGGAGCTGCCGGCCGTCGCCAGGGAAACGGCGAGGCCGCGATGCCTGTCGAACCACAGCGAGGCGTCGGCCACCAGGGGCGCGAAGCTCGCCGCGCCGCCGAGGCCGATCGTGAGGCCGCAGATGGTCGCGAAGATCGACAGGCTCGGAGCAAAGGCCGTGAGCACGTAGCCGAGGCTCATCAGGATCGTGCCGCCGGCCAGGGGCGGGAGGATGCCGAATCGATCCGCCAACCGGCCGACGACGATGCCGCCGATCATGAAGCCGATGATGGTGAGCGTGTAGGGCAAGGTTGCCTCGGCGCGAGGCGCATCGAAATCGGCCTGCACCGCCGGCAAGGCGACGACCAGGGACCACATCCCGACGCAGCCCAATGTGCTGAGGATGATGGAGGCGGCGAGACGAATCCAGGAATAGGAATTTTCGATCGACGGCATGTCAGGCGGCACTGGGGCAGGTTTCCTCGGGCTGCTTGGAGGTTGGCCCCGGGGTATCGCCCGCCGTCAGCGGCGACAAAGCAGGATTTCTCTTTTGTCGCGCGAACGAAACTCATGCATCTTCCCGAACCTTCCTGCATCGTCCGGAGCCGGCCATGACGTATCTGCTGCCGCCACTCAATGCCCTGCGCGCCTTCGAGGCCGCGGCGCGCCATCTCAGCTTCAAGCAGGCCGCTCACGAGCTGCACGTCACGGCCGGCGCCGTCAGCCAGCAAGTCCGCCTGCTGGAGGAGCGGCTGGGCGTGCAGCTGTTCGAGCGACGGACGCGGCAGGTCATCCTGACGTCCGGCGGCGAAACCTATCTGGCGCGGGTGCGTCAGGCGTTTCGCGGCCTCGCCGAGGCCACTGCCGAACTCAAGCCCGAGGGCGTCACGAGCTTGCTCCATATCGGGCTTCACGCGAGCTTTGCCGTCGATGGGTTGCGGGCGCGCCTTTCACGGTTCCGCAGGGCCCAGCCCCAGCTCGCCGTTCGCATCAGCCAGCCGGCCGGGCTGCACGAGCTGCTCGAAGGCAAGGTCGACGTCGTGATCGCCGACCGCGTGCAGCGCCATCCAGGCTACAGGTGTGAGCCTCTGGACAGTGGCTTCCTGATCGGCCCGCTCGGCACCGCCGATTGTCCGGAGATCGAGACCCTGCGGTCCTGCCTGCTTGGCCATGTCGAGCTCGAGCCCCCGGCCGCAGCCAAGCCGCCGTTGCCGCCGGCATGGCCGAGCCGCGTGCCATGACGGCTTCGCGCCGGGCGCCGTAACCGCCGGTTAACCATGGATATTTACGGTGCGGCAAGCCTCTGAGCTATGACTGTCAGTTGATTTCGAGTCCAACCCATGGCGTTCGGTAGCCGCGCATCTCCGCGAAGCATCGCCCCGACGGAGCAAGCGGCTTCGTGGGAAGCGCCGCGGGCTGCGAAGGTGAAGCCTGACGGCACCGGGCCGGCCCTGATCAGGGGATCGCTGACCGTCTTTGGTACCCTCTCCTTCCTGCGCGAGAACGGCCGGCGCATTCTGACGCTGGCCGCGGCGCTGTTCGCCCTCGGCATCGTCGTCCTGGTGGTTCTTCCGGTCCGCTACGCCGCGACGGCCCTGGTGGTGCTCGATCCCCGCGAGCTGCGCGTGACCTCGGATCAGGAGGTGCTGCCGGGCATCGGCCAGGATGCCGCGGCGCTCCAGAGCCAGATCGAGATCGCAAAATCCGACGGCTTTCTCCGTCCCCTGATCGAGCAGCTCAAGATCGCGGACGACGAGGATGTCGCCGGCGGTTATACCGACATGACGCGCCTGCTCGAAAGATTCCGCAACCGCCTCGAGATCACCCGGCGCGGGCTCACTTACGTCATTGCGATTTCCTTCACCTCGAACCGCCCCGAGCGCGCCGCTTACTACGCCAATGCGATCGCCGAGGCATTCGTTGCCAGCCAGGGCCGCGTTCGCACCGAGGCAACCGACGAGGCGGCCGACTGGCTCAAGGACCGGTTGAAGACGCTGAACGAGCGCCTGCGCGCGTCGGAAGATGCCGTTGCCGCCTTCCGGCTCGAGCACAACATCGTCAATGCCGGCAAGGAATCCACCACGCAGCAATTGCGGGTGACCGATCTGTCCCAGCAGGTCTCCGCCGCCCGCGCGCGCACCGAGGAGGCCAAGGCACGCTACGAGCAGGTGCAGCGCGACCTCAAGGCCAATGTCGAAGGGCCGGTGAAGCAGGATCTGCTGAGCATGCTGCGCGCGCAGCGCTCGACCTTGAACGACCAGATCGCGCAGAAGAAGGCGGTGTATGGCGATCGCCATCCCGACCTCGCGATCTCCTACAGCCAGCTCGCCGACATCAACCGGCAGATCGAGATCGAGCGGAAGAAGAACATCGACACGGCCAAGTCCGAATATGAGGCCCAGCGCGAGCAGCAGAACGCGCTGGAGAAGCAGCTCAAGGCCGTCGAGACCAAGATGCTGGTCGACGGCCAGGCGCTCGTGAAGTTGCAGGAGCTGCAGCGCGACGCCGACGCCAACAGGAACATCTACGAGCAGTTCCTGTCGAGGTTCAAGACGACCAACGAGCAGCGTCAGCTGCAGGCGTCCCAGACCAAGGTCGCCTCGATCGCCATTCCGCCGGTGCGCTCGACGCGTCCGCCGCTCGCCTTGCTGCTCGCGGCGCTGGCGATCGGCTCGCTGTTGACGTCGACCGGCGCCGTCGCGGTGATGACGAGCGTGTCCGCCGACGAGCCCGCGTCCGCTCAGGCGCCGGCATCTGTGGATGCGGAGGAGGCGCCCAACCGGCAAGTCCAGCCACCGCCCGCCGGCGTGGCCCGGGCCGAGCCGATGCCCAGCCTTCCCGTCTGGGTCCGCATCCCCGAGCTGTCATCCGGAGCCGGGACCAGCACCGTCTGGCAAAAGCCGGTCGCCACCTCGGCCGAGCTCGATGTCGGCCCCCATCTGCGGCCGCTGCTCGAACGCATCGACCGTGTGCCGGTGCGCGGCTGCAAGGTGGCGCTGGTGTTGTCGGTCGGCAAGAGCGCCGGCGGCAACACTGTTGCGCGCTCCCTCAATCGCGCCGCCGTGAATCGGGGCATGATGAGCGTGCTGATCCGGCTCCAGCCGGAATTCGCAAGTCACCAGCCGCCGGTGACCGAATGGCACGACGGTTCGACCACGGCGGGCCTTCAATCGATCGAGGAGCTGCTGAGCGCCGGCCGCAAGCCCGATGCGCGGCCCGAGGACGACATTCGTTCGGAGTTCGACCTGATCATCGTCCACGCCGGCAATCTCGCCTTGCAGCCCGACGCCATCGCCCTGGCCTCGCATGCGGACCTGATCGTCCTGGTGGCGCGCGCCGGCGAGCTCGGTTCAGCCGCGATGCGCAGGGTGACTGCGGCGCTGTCAAAACATGCGGCGGTGCCGACCGGCCTCGTCGTCAATCATGTGCCCGCCGGTTCAGCGGCGCCTCAGCCCGAGGGCGGCGCATTGGGCCTTGCGGTTTGACGACAAGGCGGTGGCGGTGATGTTGCCGTCGCTCTGACGAGCAGGATCCGCTGCACGATATCCGCAACCTGCCTTACCCGATCAGGGCCGGCGATCCCGCCGATCGGTTGGGCGCCCGCCTGCGAGCGGCCCAAAGCGGAGCCGGCCGGCATTGGCTTGGCGATCATCGCATTGTCATGCTCCGGTCATCTTAGCTGCATCGTCCGTTGCTTTTTTCCCGGCGCGCCAGAGCCTCTTCGGTTCCGATGACATCAGAACGGAGCTCTGGATTGCTGCTTGACGCGTTCTCTTGACGCGAGCCGGACGTCACGTCGCTCGAGAACGCTCTGGGGAGAGCTGACATGCAACTGATCAAGACGATTTCAGCCGACCGCCGGCTCGTCCTCAAGGGCCTCGCGGCAGCAGCCGTGGTGCCGCTTGCGGCACCGGCGATGGCGGCCGAAGGCCTTCCGGCGCAGCCGACCGGCTCCGTGGCCGCTGTCGCCACCGACAAGGCCTATTGGACGGCTGTGAAGGGGCTCTATGCCGTCACGCCTGATGTCGTCAATCTCGAGAACGGCTATTGGGGCATCATGGCCGAGCCCGTCAGGCGCGAGTTCATCCGCCAGTCCGACATGGTCAACTATCAGAACACCTATTACGCGCGGCTGCGCGCGGGTACGGATTTCGAGGCCGTACGCGCCAGGGTGGCGGAGGCGGTCGGCGCGGCACCCGAGGAAATCGCGCTCACCCGCGGCGCGACCGAAGCGCTTCAGCTCCTCATCGGCGGCTACAACAGGCTGAAGCCCGGCGACGGCGTGCTCTATGCCGATCTCGACTATGATTCGATGCAGTATGCGATGAACGCGCTGAAGGCGCGCCGCAGCGTCGATGTGGTCAAGTTCGATGTACCGGAACCCGCCACCCGCCAGGCGGTGCTCGACGCCTATGCCCGCGCCATCGAGACGAACCCGAAGACGAGACTCCTCCTCCTGACCCATGTCGGCCACCGCACCGGCTTCGTCATGCCGGTCGCCGAGATCGCCCGCATGGCGAAGGCCAAGGGCATCGACGTCATCGTCGACGCCGCCCATTCCTGGGGACAGATCGACTTCCGGGTGGGCGAGCTCGAGGCCGATTTCGTCGGGTTCAATCTGCACAAATGGATTGGCGCGCCGGTCGGCGTGGGCTTCCTCTACATCAGGAAGGACCGCCTCGCGGCCATCGATCGCGACATGGGCGACGAGGATTTTCCGGAGAGCGACATCCGCTCGCGGGTGCATACCGGCACGGTCAATTTCGCCACGGTGCTGACGGTGCCCACGGCCGTGGCGCTGCATCAGCAGATCGGCGCGGCGGCCAAGCAAGCCCGTCTGCGTTATTTGCGCGACTACTGGGTGAGCCGCGTCCGCGGATTCAAGGGCATCGAGATTCTGACGCCGGATGAAGCCGGCTCATATGGCGCGATCACGTCCTTCCGCCTCACCGGCAAGACCAGCAAGGTCGACAACGAGGTTATCGTGGCGAAGCTGAGGGACAGCCACAAGATTATGACAGTGCGCCGGGCCGGCGTCGCCAGGGGCCAGTGCATCCGTGTGACGCCCGCCCTCTACACTGACGAGGCCGACCTCGATCGCCTCGTCGAGGCGCTGGCCGTCATCACCGGCACGAAGACGGGGTGAGACTGGGGCGGGCGCACCTCCCCGTTTGTCGCCGAGCGGCGGCAGGCAGTGATCCAACCAAGACAGCAACGCCAGGCTGATACGTCTCGCAGACATGAAATATCGAACGATCGGCATCAGGCGCCATCGGGCAATGAAGCAACTGGACATGCATGACGGGCCGCTCATCCACAGCCCGCACATTCATCTGCCGACGCTGACCCACTCCTGGACCTTCTTCCGCCATTCCTCATCGAATCGGAAGGTGAGTTCGTTGGCAGCGTCCGGTGAGAGAAGCTGGTCAACTGCGGACGCTTGTATCTCGCCGATGTCAGGTATGTCGGTGTACCCGAGGCTCGCCAGCCGCTGGCCAAAAGGCGGATGTGTCGAATCGGGATCGTGCTCGCGGCTCAGACTGGCAACGGCGGCGGTCATGGGTCCGGGCGCTCTTATGGCTGCGATCTGATCTAAGATTCGCGCGAACGGCGGTAATGGCGCCTTGATTGCGCCGAGCACCTCCTTCTGCAGCGGGGCGAATACGAGATCGGTCAGACGTGCTCCACAAACCTCCATCATCACCAGCGCGCGTGCCATCTCCTCGCGTCCAACTTGCTCGGCCGCTTCGAAATCGGCGGCAAGCTCGTTCTCCCGTGACAACGCGCGGTATTCCTTCTCGAGCCTTTCGAGCAGGGAATGGAGGAGGATGCGGACAATATATCCGGTAACGGTGTGCTCCGGATCGGCGTAGAAGAAAACGTTCTCCGCGGCCGCCATGAAATCCGCAAGGTTGGTGCCTCCCGAGGTGTGCCGAAGCCGGGCGTGCGCCACTTCATGAGCGACAACGGCACGAACCGCCCGCTGATCCAGGATCATCAACAATGGCAGACCAACGGTCATCGTGACATGCTGCCCGAACACTCCGGCATACCGGCTTTCTTCCGAGATCGAAGCGTTGAAATCGGTGTTGACGAGCAGAGTGCGGTTCGATCCGACAAAGCCGCGATCGAGCTCCTTCCATACCGCCCAGAGCCCCGGGGCGGTCTCCTCGTCGGCTTCGAAGCTGCGATGCTTGCGCGAAGGCAGGAACAGCAGCCCAATTGCGAGTGCCATCGCGGCCATGAAGATTGTGAACACAATCGGTGCCGTGGCCAGCGCCGCAATCGTGTACCGGTCCATGATCATCAGCCATATGGCGAGAATCGTGCAAGCCAGCGCGACGACGGGAAGGATCGCATAGCGGCCAAGGCGCAAGATGATTTGCAGGATAAGACGTTTCATCCGCGTTTCGGCAGCGAAGCGCCTCAGATCAAGCCTTGCCACATGAGCTGTTGCTCTGATGCAAGCTGGCGACGTCGGCACGGCCCTGGCTCTCGGTGACCTGGATCAACGTGATTGCACCGGGGGTGACGATTCCCATCTGCGGTTGGGCGGAGAGGTAGGTGGTGCTGCCGGCACGCAGATCGAGGCTCACCTTCTCGCTTCCTTGCCCGAACAGGTTGCTGCTCAGCGGAAGATTGTTGACTGCAACCTCGTGGCGGCCCGGAGGCAGCTCGCAGGCGACGAACCCCGCAGCCTGGCTGCCTCCAATGACGCGTCCATCGACCGCATAGCTTGGCTGGACTGCGAAACCCAGGGCGGATGAGCGATAGACCACCAGCCGTGCGGTATTTGCTTTGACGCTATCTGTCAGGGCCGCGCTGCCCATCGGCCCTGACGCACACCCCGCAAGCAAGAAAGCCGCAACGAAGATCCCCGGCCGCAAGCCCATTCCAACCCCCTGATTCAGTCCAACAGTCCCCAGGGGATCCTTGGCGGGGGTGGTGAACGAAGTCAATCGCGACTCCTGGTCGTGCCGCGCCAGTCCATGTCACCGCCACCCCAACGCCGGAGCCACATGCTCCAGGATGGCCTCGATCGCATGTGCACAGTAATCGACACCGAGCTGGTTCGGAATCGTCAGCAGCAGCGTATCCGCTTCCGCGATCGCTTCGTCCTGTCTCAGCTGCTCGATTAGCACGTCGGGCTCCGCCGCATAACTCCGGCCGAAGATGGCCCGGGTCTGCGGGTCGATGAAGCCGATC
This sequence comes from Bradyrhizobium sp. I71, assembly GCF_022354745.1. Taxonomy (NCBI): domain Bacteria; kingdom Pseudomonadati; phylum Pseudomonadota; class Alphaproteobacteria; order Hyphomicrobiales; family Nitrobacteraceae; genus Bradyrhizobium; species Bradyrhizobium sp. I71. The sequence continues at coordinate 2,862,249 of NZ_CP059398.1, read as the reverse complement.
TGGTCTTCGCCGCCGCGCTCTCCGCCGAAATAGGCGCGGTCGCGATCGTTCATCAGTGCGAAGATACTGCGGCTGACGGACACGCGCGGCTCTCGGGTGTGGCCGGCTTCCTTCCACGCCGCGCGAAAGCTTCGGATTTGCGCGGCCTGCTGCACATGGAAAGCTTCGCCGGTCTCGTCGTTCTTCAGCGTCGAGCTCTGCAGGTTCATGCCGAGCTTCGCCGCCCACACCGCGGTCGCATTCGAGCCGGCACCCCACCAGATCCGTTCGCGCAGGCCCTGCGCATGCGGCTCCAGGCGCAGCAGCCCCGGCGGGTTCGGAAACATCGGCTGCGGATTGGGCTGGGCAAAACCCTCGCCGCGGAGCAGGTCGAGGAAGACCTCGGCATGGCGCCGGCCCATGTCGGCATCGCTCTGGCCTTCGGCCGGCTGATAGCCGAAATAGCGCCAGCCGTCGATCACCTGCTCCGGCGAGCCGCGGCTGATGCCGAGTTGCAGCCGGCCGCCGGCGATGAGATCGGCGCTGCCTGCGTCCTCCACCATGTAGAGCGGGTTCTCATAGCGCATGTCGATCACGGCCGTGCCGATCTCGATCCTGCTGGTCTTGGCGCCGACGGCCGCAAGCAGCGGGAAGGGCGAGGCCAGCTGCCGCGCGAAGTGGTGGACGCGGAAATAGGCGCCGTCTGCCCCTAACTGCTCGGCCGCAACGGCAAGCTCGATCGATTGCAGCAGCGTGTCGCCGGCGGAGCGGGTCTGCGATTGCGGCGAGGGCGTCCAGTGCCCGAAGGAGAGAAATCCGATCTTTTTCATGGGCGTCATTTAATGATGCACGGGACGGCGTCAACCATCTGCACGGATGCCGGTGCTCTGCGGCCAGGACATTGCGAATTGTTCGGCGCGCTCCACGAGGAGATCCAGGAAGGTTCGCGCGCGTGGCGACATCCACTGCGTCTCCGGATAGACCGCATGCAGCGGCAGCGCGGCGATCGTGTAGTCCGGCAGCACATGCTCGAGCTCGCCGCTGCGAAGACCGTCCGCGGCATTCCAGTCGGGCAGGACCGCGATGCCGAGATGATGCATCGTCGCCTCCTGCATCGCGTCGGCATCGTCGACATGAATGGGTCCGTTGATGGACGCGACGTGACGGCCATGCTCGGACTCGAAGGCCCATTGGTGCGCCGGCGACATCCTGGAATAGACGATGCACTGGTGCGCGCCGAGATCGTCGGGCGTCCGCGGCATCGGGCGGCCGTGCAGATAGGTGGGCGTCGCAACCAGGTAGCGCTGCACGGTGCCGAGCCGGCGGGCGACCAGCGTGCTCGCCTCCAGGTTTCCGATCCTCAGGGCAATTTCGATGCCTTCCTCCACCAGATTGACGAACCGCTCGCTGAAGCGGATGTCGACCCGAACCTCAGGATAGTGACGCACATATTCGGCGATGACGGGCATCATGTAGCGCCGTCCGAACGACGAGGGCACGCCGATCCGCAGCGTGCCGGTCGGGCGGGGCGCGGCGTGCTCGACGCTCGACCGCGCCATGTCGAAATTGTCGAGGATCTGGCGCGCGAGATCGTAGATCCGGTGCGCCTCGGCCGTCGGCTTGAGCGTGCGCGTCGTGCGCGAGAACAGCTGCGTGCCGAACTCGCTCTCCAGCATCGCGATGCGCTTGCTGATCGCGGGCTGGCCAATGCCGAGCTCCTTGGCCGCCGCCGAGAAGCTGCCGCCTTCGAGGGTGCGAACGAAAGCACGCAGGCAATCGATCCGGTCCATATTTCATTCCGATCCGGAATAAATGATATCCCATATATTCCGTAGTGCGCAACATGTCGGGCCGCTAGGCTGCCTCAAAACAAGCAATTGGGAGGGAGTCACGTGGCACGCCATATCGGAATTGTCGGCGCCGGCATCGCCGGCCTGCATCTCGCGCTCTACCTGCAAAAGCACGGCGTGAACGCCACGGTGATCACCGACCGGCCGCCCGAGGACTACCGCAACATCCGGCTGCTCAACACCGTCGCGCATCACCACGTCACGATCGCCCGCGAGGACTATCTCGGCGTCAATCACTGGACCGATCCGAAGGATCACTATTATTACCACGACCACGTCTTCAATTTCCCGCAGCCGCTGCGCTTTCGCGGCGACTTCTCCAAGCCGAGCCGCGCCGTCGATTACCGGATCTATCTTCCTGCCCTGATGCAGGACTTCACGACGCGCGGCGGCAGGCTCGAATATCGCCGCATCGAGGAGCGCGACATCCGTCAGCTGGTCGCGCGCTTCGATCTGCTGGTCGTCTCCACCGGCAAGGGGCCGCTGGGCCAGCTCTTCACCTACCGTCCCGAGCACACGCCCTATTCGCAGCCGCAGCGGCGGCTGTGCGTCGGGCTCTACACCGGGGTGCGGCAGCCCGACCCCATGAACGTCACGCTTTCGGTCTCTCCCGGGCATGGTGAGATGATCGTGATCCCGACCATTACCTTCGGCGGGATTGCCAACGCGCTGCTGATGGAGAACGTCCCGGGTGGCGACATGGAGGAGCTGGCGACGCTCGGCTACGACGACAACCCGAAGCACTTCCTGAAGGTATTGCTGGGCAAGCTGGAGAAGCATCACCCGACCACTTACGACCGCATCGATACCGCCCGCTTCGATCTCGCGCAGCCGCAGGATCTGCTGCAAGGCGGTGTCGTCCCGACGGTGCGCAACACGGTGGTCGAGTTCGACGACGGCAAATGCGCGGTCGCGCTCGGCGACGTCCATGCGATCGTGGATCCCATGATGGGCCAGGGCGCCAATGTCGCCTCCTATGCGGCCTTCGTGCTCGGCGAGGAGATCGTCAACGCCGATGCGCTGGACGCGCGCCTCTGCGAGAAGATCGACCTGAAGCGGCAGGACCGCGTGCTGGCAGCCTCGCGCTGGACCAATGTGATGCTGCAGCCGCCGACGGAAGCGCTGGGCATGCTGATCGGCGCGATGAGCCAGAATCCGGGACTGGCGAACGAGTTCACGGAGAATTTCAATTATCCGGACCGCCAGTGGGACCGCATCTCCACGCCGCAGCGCATCCAGGCCTGGATCGAGCGCATGTCGGCGCCGCCTGAGCCCGTCAGGGCGATTGCTTGAAATCGATGCGAGCGGAGACTGAGATGCCTCGCGCCAATCCCGCCTCGTTCCGCGAGGCCGCGTCGCGATTTGCGACTGGCGTCGCCGTGCTGACCGCGTTGGACGAGCACGGTTCTGTCTGTGGCATGACCGCGAACAGTTTCGTCACCGTCAGCCTTTCTCCACCAACCGTGCTGGTTTCCGTCATGCCCGGCCGCATGCTTCGGGCGATCTCGGCGACGGGACGCTACTGCGTCAACGTCCTGCCGGATCACGGCCGGGATCTGTCGCGGCATTTTGCGAGCCAGCCGAACACCGGCGCGGCGCCGCATTACGAGATCGTCGACGGCCTGCCGCGCCTGTCCGGCTGCATGGCCTGGTTCGCCTGCGAGGTCACACGGCACGTCGAGGTCAGCGACCACACGCTGATCATCGCCGAAGTCTCGGGCTGCGACCATCGTGACTCCACGCCGCTGGTGTTCTTTTCAAGTCGGTATCATCTCGGCCCCGGCGTGCCGGTCGATCGGTGACCGAGCCGTGACGCCTCAGGCGTAGGCCACCCAGCCGCGGAAGGCGAAGCCGGCGTAGAACAGGGTGGGGTCGGAGAAGCCGGCCTCGCGCAGAATCGCCTCGTCCTGCGCGGGCGCGAGGATCTGCAGATGGTTGGTGACGGCATCGCGCGCGGCCGCCGCCCGGTCCGGCTCGACGCCGGATGCGGCCAGGAATGCGGAATAGCGCGACAGCCACAGCGGGCGTTCCGCCTCGCCATGGGGCGCGCTCAGGTGCACGACCACGAAAGGTGCGCGCGGCTTGAGCCGGCGGCGCACCTCCGAGGCGATGCGGCGCCGCTCTTCGACGTCGACGAAGTGCAGGGTCAACAGGCAGGTGGCGCCGTCGAACGGCCCCTCCGGGGCATCGTCGACATAGCCGTGATGAAAGCGTGCGCGTGGTGCGAGTTCGCCCAGAGTCTGGCCGGCGAGCGCCAGCATCGCCGCGGACGGGTCGACGCCGTCGAAGCTCCAGGCGGGGTGCGCTTGCGCAAAGGCCTTGAGCTCGAGGCCGCCGCCGGCGCCGAGGACGAGCAACCGCGCATCGCCGGGGACGCGTTCGGCCAGGAGAATCGCCGCCATCGACTGCATGGCGTCGTAGCCCGGTACGAAGCGCCGCGGCCCCTCGGTGTATCTCGCCACGAACTGCGGATCGGAGAATGCGGCTTGAATGTCGGTCATGATGTCGTCCCAGTGAATGGAGTCGTTCACGCGCGATGCGCGCTGATATCGTGGATCTTTCGAGACCCGAGCCGCTTGCGCAGGTCCTCGCCCAACATCGCCAGCGTCACCTCGCCGAGCCGCGACAGCAGCAGTGCCTCGGCATCGCGAAAGGCCTGATCGAGCGCCGCATTGACGGCCTGCTCGACCAGGCAGCCCGGCGCCTCGGTCCGGTTGCCCATGGCCAGCAGCGAGGGACTTCCGAGGGCAATGTAGACGTCGCGAAGCGTCACCTTCGAGAGGTCGCACGCAAGCCGCCAGCCGCCGCCATGCCCCTTCTCGGAGCGGACGTAACCGAGATCGCGAAGCCCCGCCATGATGCGCCGGATCACCACGGGATTCGTGGTCATGGCTTTCGCCAGCGTCTCGGACGTGAACGGCCCGGGCTGCTGCGCCATGTGCAGCAGCACGTGGAGCACACCGGATAGTCGGCTATCGCGTTTCATGTAACTTTATATGTTACATAATCGGCAAAGGTCAAGCCTCCGGCGACGCATGGCGGGCCACGCCGGCGATAGCCGTGCTTGGGCTCGACTTTCGGTGCCTGGGCGGGCCGCTATAGCAGCGCCTTCGGCAACAGCATATGGATGCCCTTGTTGCCGTCGACGAGTTGCGTGACGCGCAGATTGCCGGCGAGCGAACACAACATGTAGGCCTCGTTGCGCGTTCGGTTCGTCCGTGCGCAGACATGCTTGACCATTTCCCGGACCGCTTGCTTGGCGGCATCGTCGAGATCCTCGTCGAGGCCGATCGACATGAGATGCGTCGCGCTCTCGGCAAAGGGCCATTTGATATCCATGTCCTTGCGCACGGTCAGGCGGAATGTCCCGGTCACGCCGGTCTCGAGCGCGGTGATGCAGACTTCGCCGTCGCCCTGCACGCCGTGGCCGTCGCCGGCGAAGAACAATGCGCCCTCGTTGAACACCGGCAGATACAGCGTCGTGCCGGCCCGCAGCTCCTTGTTGTCCATGTTGCCGCCGAACGCGCGCGGAACGGGGGAGCCGCAGCGGCCCCAACTCGGTGGCGGGGCGGTGGCGATGATGCCGAAAAAGGGAGCGAGCGGGATCTCAGTGCCCCACGGCATGATGCAGACCTCGCGCTTGCGGTCGATCCTGGGATGGATCGTTTCATAATCCGTGAACTCGTCCGGCAGCGTTCCGAGCAGAGGAAGGACTGACACGAAGCCCCAGTCCTGGCGCACCTTCACGTCGAGGATGTCGACCTGGAGCGTATCGCCGATATTGGCGCCGCGCACATAGACAGGCCCGGTAATGAAGTGAGGCCCCGGCCCGGGCTGCATGGTATCCAGGGCGAGCAGATAGTCTTCGGGGACCAAAGACCGGTCGTCCGGCAGCGTCTCCTTTCCTCCGGCCGGGAAGCTGTGCAGTGTCACGCTGTCGCCGGAACTGACCTCGAGGACAGGCGGCGTGTTGCAGTCCAAATAGCCCCACACCATGTTTTCGGGCGTGGCGGGTATCTCGTGGCGGCGCTGCATTGGACAACTCCAGGCGTAGCGGTTCGGCATTTTTGGCTCCAAGAGCAATCCGCCCCGGATCGCCACGGCTGCGATCGGCAAAATCGTCCTCGGATATTCTAGGCGCCGGCAATCCTTCGGCTATACTGACCTCAGGCCCAGCGCGGGGCCGGCGTTCGAGCCTCTGCAAATGACGGGCCGATGGAGAGAACGATGAGGCGATCCCGATTCACCGAGAATGAGATCATTCATCTCCTCGCCGAGGCGAGTTCCGGGGTGTCCATTGCAGAAATCTGCAAGGCCGCCGGCATCACAGAACGTACCTTCTACCGGTGGCGTCGCAACTTCGGCACGCTCGATGTTCCCGCCGTCCAGCGGATGAACGATCTGAAATCGGAGAATCTGCGTTTGCGCGGGCTGGTCAATAATCTCTTCGAACTTCTGCGCAAGGCGGATGGCGGCGTCAGGAAGGACGAGGTTCCTTTGCAGTCCCCGGCGCCGCCGCGCGAGCCGACCCGGGCGAGCCGCATCGCGGCCGAAAAATGCGGAGGAGCCTTGACTGGCCGCTTCTCCTCGGTGCGCGTCAATCCGTAGTCGCGTGCGGCCGTCGCGGACGGCGTGGCTATACGCTACGCGGCCTGCAAATCTTTTATGCAGTCAAAATGTCAGAAATGACGAAAACCATTCGCGCGCGGTGCTGAATTCGGCAGCGCGATGATGCGGCGGGCAGCAAAGCCGCGTCTTCAGGCCATGCACCGGCACTCTGCGTCAATGGCGTGACATATTGAGGGGCCGCGCCAAATCGCAAGCAAATCGCGTCGCTTATTTCGGCTTGATGCGGAGCAGTCGGCGCCTAGTCTTTGGGCTGCCCCGCCAGCATTTCCCTGGAGAAGTCAGCGCCATGACCGACCGTGTTCGTCCCGCTCCGCCGAGCAGCCGTGCGCTCAGCCGCCGCACCTTCCTTGCCGCTTCGTCCGTTGTCGCCGCCGCGCCGTTGCTCGGATCCCGCATTGCCTCCGCCGCCGAGCTCAAGACCGTTCGCTTCAGCGAGGCCGTGCACAATCTGGGCTACATCAACCTCTACGTCGGCATGCACGCCGGCATCTTCAAGAAGAACGGTCTCGACATGAAGGTGACCGCCGCCGGCGGCGACACCCAGACCTTTGCGGCCGTGCTCGGCGGCTCCGCGGATTTCGCGATTGGCGATGCGACCATGGCGCAGATCTCCCGCGAGAACGGCGGCCCCGGCGTCGTGGTCGGTACGGTCGTGCAGCGCGCGCACTATTTTGGGGTGTCCAAGACGCTCAAACCGATCACCGACCCGAAGGAGTTCAAGGGTCTCAAGATCGTCACTTCGCCCGAGCCCAACACAAATTTCAGCGTCACCAAGCGGATGCTGGAGAAAGCCGGCCTGAAGCTGGGCACCGACGCTACGATCGTTCCGGTCAATCCCGGCACCGAGATCGCGGCGATGCTGGCCGGGCAGGCCGACATGGCGGTCGCCTATCAGCCGAGCGTCGCCGCCGCGGAGGCTCAAGGCGCCAAGGTCGTGTTCGACTTCTCGAACTATGTCGGGCCGTTCTGCAATACCGGCATCATGGTGCTGCCCTCGACGCTCCAGAAGGACCCTGCAATGGTGCAGGCGCTGGTCACGTCCTTCGAGGAGGCCTCGCGCAAGACCTACGCCGATCCCGCCTTCGCCAAGGAGGTCGCGCGCAAGGAATTCCCCGATCTTCCCGGCGACGTCGTCGACAAGGCGATCGACGCCGAGCTGAAGTATCTCATTCCCGCGCAGTCGGTCATCACCAAGCAGGATCAGTGGAAGAACCTGATGGACATGCAGATCTACCTCGGCAACGCCAAGGGATCAGTCCCGTTCGATCAGATCATCGACAACTCGTTTGCCGAAAAGGCGATTGCCAGCCTGAAATGAGCGTTGAGGCTGCCACACACGCAAGGCCTGGCGAGGGCGAGGCCGTGAACGGCACTGCTCTCCCGCTCGTCGTCGAGCACGTCGCAAAAGGCTACGACCTCAACGGGCAGGTCGTGCCGGTGATTGCCGATCTCAGCCTCACGCTGCGCAAGGGTGAGATCGTCAGCATTGTCGGTCCCTCCGGCTGCGGCAAGACCACATTGCTCAACACGCTCTGTGGTCTGCTGGCGCCCGATGCCGGCCGCATCCGCTGGCACGGTCGGCAGGTCGTTGGTCAGCCTCAGAACGTCGGCTACATGCTTCAGAAGGACCTCCTGTTCCCGTGGCGCACGGCGCTCGCCAACACCATGCTCGGCCTGGAGATCCGGGGTGTTCCTGCTGCCGAGGCCGAAGACCGCAGCCGGGCCATGCTCGACCAGCTTGGACTGCATGGGTTCGCAGACCACTATCCCGCGACGTTGTCGGGCGGTATGCGGCAGCGGGTCGCGTTGGCGCGCACGCTGGTGAATGACCCGGACGTGCTGCTCCTGGACGAGCCGTTCGCCGCACTCGATTTTCAGACCAAGCTGCTCATCGAGAGTGACATGGTCAGTCTGGTCCGCAAAGGCGGGCGCTCGATGTTGCTCATCACCCATGACATTGAGGAGGCGGTTTCGATTGCGGATCGCGTCATCGTGCTGACGCGGCGGCCGACTGCGGTGAAGGCGGCTTATGAGATCGAACTCGGCTCCGATCGCGCCGACGTCATCTCGCTGCGCGAAAACCCGGATTTTAGCCGCTACGTCCGGCGCATCTGGGCCGATCTCGACGTTGCGATCCAATGACGACGGATATCGAGACCAGCATGGTTGACGCGTCGAAGCCTGCCGGAAGCGTTCCGTCGCCGGTGGCACGCGCAAAGTGGAAGCGCTTGCGCTTCGGCATCGCCGTGCTGGCGACTCAAGTTCTCGTTCTGGCCGCTCTTCTTGTCGTATGGGAACGCGCCACGCCGAAGGGCAGCCCGGCCGCCTTCATGTTCGGATCGCCGTCGGCAATCGCGGGTTTTCTGATGCAGATGGCACAGGACGGCAGCCTGTGGCGTGATGCGGCGGTCACCGGCATGGAGACGCTGCTCGGCTTCTTCATGGGCAACCTGGTCGGTACTCTGCTCGGCCTGTCGCTCTGGTATTCGCGTTTCGTGTCCCGGGTCGTCGAACCGTTCGTCATCGCACTCGGCTCGATCCCCATCATCGCGCTCGCGCCCATCGTGATCATCTGGTTCGGCACCGGACTGGTCTCGAAGGTTGCAATGTCGACCCTGTCGGTGGTGATCGTCGCGCTGGTAACGTCCTACAAGGGAGCGGTCGGCGTCGATGGAGACCAGATCAATCTCATGAAGACCCTGGGCGCCTCGAAATTCCAGATCTTCCGGAAGCTCGTGATCCCGGCGTCGCTCACCGATATCTTCGCAGGGCTGAAGCTGACGGTCGGCTTCGCGTTGATCGGCGCCATCGTCGGTGAGTTTATGTCGTCGTCAGAGGGGCTGGGACACGCCATCTTCAAAGCCGGATCACTCTACATCATTCCCAAGGTCTTCGCCGCGCTGGTCGTGACGATCGTGCTTGCGTTGGTTCTTACCTGGCTGGTCGGCAAGATCGAACGGCTACTGATGCCCTGGCGCCGACAGGCATAGTGAAGATCGTCTGCGACTCTCATCCGCTTCGCGCGTCAACCTCATCACATCCGCAAATGTCCATGGAGAGACTATGTCCAAGCGCATCGGCAAGGCCGGTAACATCAAATACGCACTGTCCGGCGACGACAAGTTCATCGCTAGCGTCGAGCCCGGCGAAACCTTCGTGGTGGAATGCGCCATCAATGCCAATGACGGCACCATCCGTCATCTCGGACAGCAATTGACCGAGGCGGACGTGACGATGCCGTTCGTCAACGGTGCCACCGGACCGATCGAGGTGCGCGGCGCAAAGCCGGGCGACATGCTGCGTCTCGATGTCCTGAACATGGAACTCGACAAACTCGGCTTCACGGCGCTCTGGCCGGGCATTGGCATGTTTCCCGATTGGGTCAGGCGCAAGGAATTCGGCATCCAGACACGCGTCGTCGAGGTCAAGGACGGCCACGTGCATTGGAACGAGCATCTCCGCCTGCCGGTCAAACCGATGATCGGCGTGGCCGGTGTCGCCCCTGTGCACGGAGCGGTTCTCACCGTCGACAACGGGACGCATGGCGGCAACATGGACGTCCAGGAAATCACCACGGGCAACAGCATCTTCTTCCGCGTCAACAAGGACGGCGCGCATCTCTTCCTGGGCGACTGTCACGCCATCCAGGGTGACGGCGAATGCAACGGAATGGGCGCGATCGAGATCGCGGCCAATCTCACCGTCAAGGTCTCGCTGGCCAAGGCCCCCGCGAGGTTGAATCATCCGCGCATCGAGACCGCGACCCACATCTGCACGCTGGGATGCGCCCGCCCGCTCGAAGACGCGATGCGCATGGCTTTCGAGGAGATGGTCTACTGGATGGAGGACGACTGGAAGATTCCAGCTGCGGAGGGATACATGCTGCTCGGTCAGATTGCGGAAGCCCGGTGCACGCAGGTGGTCAATCCGAAGTACACCTACATTTGCAAGGTCGAACGAAGCCTGCTCGAGCGGTACTACGGCTGAGCAGTCGTCAGCGGTGTGCGCACCAGTGACTGACGCTCTGAACTGGCCCCAACAACTGCCAGGGTCAACCTAGAAGACCGAAACAAATCTTGCCTTGAATGCCGACTGCGAGCGGACATGGAGTTCGATCGCTGAGGGCCGGCCGAAGTGCGGAAATATGCCACCGGTCGCACATTGCGGTCGGCTCGAAAGGCATCCGGCGCTGCCGGCGCATCGTGTTCAGGGCGGCGGGAGTGCTGCCGCCTTCGCAAGCTCGTCAAGCACGGTTCTGTTGGACCGTACGAATACAATGCGGGAGACTGCGGCTATTTCTGCGTCAGGTCGGCCATCTTGACCAATGAGGATAAGTCCGGCCCCGCCATTTGCCACATTTAGAATGACTGGCTCGCCGCTCCACGTCTTGATTGGTTCCATTCCGATGATGAGAAATTCACCCATGGGTTGGTCCAGATACTGAAGCCTCAATTGTGGACCGACCTCCGCAGCCGCAAGTTCAAAACCGAATCGCTGAGCACGCGCATAGATCGAAGCCAGAGTTGCGACGTCGGTTCGGAAGCCGAGTTCGACCGCCGATACCGCGACGAGCTCCACGTCTGTTCTCGTAGAACCAACGACGAAGGCCGGTCGAGCGAGAATTTCCGCAGCCAGCCCTCCGACGCTGCAGCCTTTCTTGTCCAGCGCGCCACGGAGAGCGAGCGAGTCTGCAAAAGTCCCCAGCGCAATCGTTTTCCACGTTGGGACATCGGTGGCGGATCTGACCGGCACCTGCGGTATGCCAGCCGAAGGAGCTTTCTTGAGCGTCAAATGGTTCTGCAAGACATCTCGTGCGGTGCATTGTGCCCAAGCTTCACTCGCGAGTTGGAACATGCACACCGCGCAGAGCATCGCGCAAACAAGACGGTGGCTGCGATGCCCCCTTGTCGAACGATCATGTCGTACGCGGCAATCAACTTCCTGATGAAGAACTAAGCCCATGGCAGCCTCTCTTCTGCAAGGCGCGCGCTTGTCGACGATCAGAAAACTGCTTCAGTATCGCTCCGCCAGAACAGCTTCGGCCGACAACGACCACCAGGCGTAGGACAGGCTTCGTTTGAAAACGCTATGTCGGTCACATCATGGCCCCGGGGGATGAAACAACGGATCTCGATCCGCGGCGCCTCGCCGATCGTCCAATCGTACAAGCTGCCGCCTTCTGGGCTCTCGAACCAGCCATTGAGCTCGGGGCGGCTCTGATCATGCGCGTGCGCCGCGAGGGACCACCAGCAGCACGATTACCGCCCTGGTGGCGGTCGTCAGAATTGTCTTCGTCACTGCAATCTCCTCAAGCAAGCAAAGAGATTTGCGCCGCGACTTCCGCAATCAGAGTAATCGAACCACCGGGGGCCCTGATATGAACCGCTTCACATGACGCGCCAACTCCAGACCAGCTGGGTGGCTCCTGGAGTCTCCGGCTGCTGCTATGTCTGCGATGCGGAAGCCAAGGTTCAATCATCAGCGACATTGTATCGCTGTCCTGATTCCCCGCCGCGAACGAACCTATATTTCCCCTCCAGGGACGCGATAGTTGCGTCGGGCTGTACGTCTGACGAGGCCGCAGACTTACGGATTGTCGTCGGTTGCAGCTCGAAATCCATCAGCCTTCCCAGGCCCCGCCCGGAGGTGGGTCTCTTTGAGCCCGCTGTCCTGGTTCGCCAGAGTGACTGTCCTAATTCTGAAACCCCTGGCATCCGCAACTGCGAACCGTCTGCTGTAGCAAGCAGACATCGGAAGGTCCGTTGGTGGCACATCAAGAAAAGCTCAACGCAATTCCAGGCCGCTAGACCCCTGTGAGGCGGACCTCAAGGTCGACTCGACCGCCGCGCGGAAACGCGGCGCCTGCCCCCGAACTGACGTCCGTATGGTAGTAGACTGTCGCCCACGACCATCCGGGCACACTCGGTGTCGCGGCGAGATTGCCGAAAAAGCCCGGAACCCAGAAGCTGACGCCGCTTTCATCTGCGAATAAGGGCTCCGGTCGCGCCAGCAAAGCCGCACCCAGGCCAAGCATCGACAGGGTGATGCTCGCGAGCCTTTGATTGCGTTTCCAGCCTTCTTCCATCGAAGGATGGTTGTCGTTGCCGAAATCTACTTGTCGGGTTGGGCTTCCGGAAACTTCCACTTTCCGTTCAAGATCTCCGTCCGCGGCCTGTAAAGCCGGACCATATAGTTCCAGCCCTTCATGATGGGCAGGCAATTGGGACTCTTTCCGTCGCAACCGCCGAATTGCACGGATACCGAATTGTCTTCGTTCTTTCGTGCCGTGATGTTGTTGAGTGAATAGGCGTTGTACTGGTTGGGCTCGAAATAGCCTTCCGCGTTGTACAGGCTTATCGACCAGAACCCGTCGACCGGCACATCCTTCACATTCAGCTTGTAGATCGTTGTGCCATCGTTCCGGCCAGGGACGACGTTGAGGTAGAGTGCCTCCTTTGGAGGATTTGCCCCCCAGCCAAGGGCAGCGCCGATCACGAAGCGGAGGGGATCAACCTCCCCCTTGCGTCCATACATTCGGCTCGTATCGGGAAGTGTGGTTCCCAGCGCCAGCAATGCATCACGCACCTTCTTCTGGCTTGCTTGATCCCAATCGGGAATCTCGAACTTCCCGGCCTGCTTTTGCGACACCTTGATCGCGTCCTGCAGCGCGTGCACCTCCTTGAGGTCCTGAGGATCGGCCGGATCGACGAGCGTTCGAACGGCGGCCAAAGCGTAGCGTGTGCCAACGTCCTTTCGTGTAAGCGTGATGGAGCCGGGCTTGTAGAACACACCAAAGGTGTACTGGTCTTCGTCGATCACCTGTAGCGACATGAATCGCTTGCCAGCGTTCGGCAGCGTTATCGTGGCGGGCCCGGCATCGAGGTCGAACACGGCGGCCGAATAGAGCGTGTCTCGGTTGAGACGGATGATAGTCTGCTTGTCCAGCGGCGCGGGCGAACGGGTATGGTCGAATTTTCCAAAACCACCGTTCTTCACGACGCCCCCGAAATACAGATCCGATTCCGCGCGGGCAAAGTTCTCGGGCGTGACCAGAGCGGGCTTATGTTCTGCGGGGAATCCGCTTTGCGCCATACCGAACTGCACTGACGTGATCATTACTGCAAAGACAGAAACGCGACCGATCTTCATGCCAATCTCCTTACGCTCAGACGACGCGCTGCAACGGGGGCTGCTTCCATTGGCCGTTCAATGCCTCTGCCTTGGGCCAGTATATGCGAAGCGTCGTCCAGAACGGTCCCTCGGGGCAAGGCAGCCAGTTCGACTCGCGATCCGCTCCGGGCGCTTTATTCTGAATGTGGAGTGTGTAACCGCCATCGGGATCGCGCTTGAGGCTATCGAGCATCGTCGAATTGATCAGATAGCGGTTGATCTTGTTGGCGTAGAGCAGGCTCGACGGCAGCTCGTACATCGTGAGGGACCAGAACGCATTGGCTGGCGGCAATTGTCCTGGCTTGAAGCGAAGCACGTAGCGGTTTGCACCGTTGAGCATGCCGCCGTCTGCATCCCGGAAATAGGCCGGGTACATCGCCTCGTCCCTGGTATTGCCGTAGATGCCCAGCACGGCGGATGCCATCCGGGCCATGTAGTCGTTCTTCAGCATGGCCCGCGTACCGAATCCGTCCGCCGCGGTGCGCTTGCCGGTATCAACCTCCTTCGCCTTGAACTCGGCAAACGCCTTCCAGGCGTCTGCCATTCCGTCCGTCACGGCCTTGCGCATTTCGGGCGATAGGCTGCCTGAATCGAAGTTGTTTCCGGCCCCGATGTTCAGTTTCGCAAAGCGAGCCATGAGAGATTTTTCGGATGGATGCGTCGGACAGAACTGCAGCAGGAAGTTCAACAGAACGAAGAACTCGGGCGAGCTCTTTTGCTCGTCTTGCACGAGTGGTGCTGGAAAATGGGTTGCGGACATTGGGGGCGGAGCCGGCTGACCCAGAAAGCTGGATAGCGTCTGGACCTTGTAGCCAGCCTGAACTCGTTTGACACCGTCGAGATCGGATGAGTCGAACAGCTGTGTCCGGTAGAGCACCAGGTTGAGCTCGGTCTCGGAACGGATGACCGCCTTGATGCCTTTCGGCCTCTCGCCTTGCCATCGTGGGCCGGCCAGCAGGAAACTTCCGGGATCATTGCCCGTGGCGCGGCTTCCTACATAGGCGAAGTTGAACGTGTAGAGATCTATGAACTGCAGTGAATAATACCGCCTCTTCTCAACGGCGGGCACTGTCAGCACCAGCGGCTCGGCACGCAGGTCTGCGCCGAGCTGAGAGTATGGGGTGTCGGAATTGGGTGTCTGGATCGCCTTGTCGTCCGGGGTAAAGACGCGCGCGACATTGTTGATTGTATTCCACGGCGCCTTGAACTCGGGATCGTCGCGATCGACGAAGTACGACCTCATGATGCGATAGTTTTCCAGCATCGGTACGCCGTAGATGGTCGCTTCCCTCGCAATAGCTCGCGCATCGCTCGGTGCAAGCGATGTGGCCGCGGCGGCATTCGTGTTCACGCCGACGGATATGGCAGCCGTCCCGAGTACGAAGTCGCGACGGGTCAAAGGCGTTGTCATCACTCGAACCCCTCTCTTCCGAGCTGTAGGCGCGCTTGAGTTTAGCGACCTCAAAATGCAAGATTGTCCGAAATCGGACAAAGGGTGAGCGTTGATGCAAAAAATATCTAAGGTTGAGTCCGAAGAGATCGCAAGCGCGTCGGGCTGGCTCACCCGGGTACCAAGCAGGTTTAGGGCGGACGTGCTGGATCATTCGGTATTGATTCAACTGAAGAAGGGAGAGGCGCTGTTTCACGTCGGCGATCCGCCCGGCGGAATTTACGGGCTCGTGGCCGGCACCATTAGCGTCAGTCTGGCGCCCCTCGATCACGCACCGCGCTTGATGCTGCTCGGTATACCTGGCCACTGGACGGGAGAGGCTTGCTTTCTAACGAGGAAGCCGCGACGAGGAGAGGTGCGAGCTGCCCTTGATACGACGCTGCTGCACGTGCCGCTCGATGCGCTGGACCGAATGGCGGCGAAAGACCCCACGGTGTCGCACCACATCGCGCAGATCCTGATGATGAGCGTCGAAACTTTGCTCGAGGTCGTGCATGACTTGCAGAAGCCCCAGGCGGATCGTCGCATCGCTTCCGTCCTGCAGCGGACGATAAGAATTGGTGAAGTTCCTCTGCCCTTGACTCAAAGCGAGCTGGGCGTCATGGCCAATGCATCACGCAAGCAGGTGAATGCCGCATTGAAGCAGTTCAAGGACGCCGGCTGGCTCACGCACACCTATCGCTCGATCATTGTAAATGACGTCAATGCGCTTCGCCGATATGCCGACGCGGAGAGGGATGATTGAGATTCGCGGCTTGCGCGTGATTTCGCTCTTCGGTGCGTCGGGAGTCGCGAACGGGAGCTGCCGCCCAGTCTCCACGCCTGAGTTGCTTCATGCAATACAAACACGATGATGCATGCTGTCCGTCCTGCCAGAGCCGCGCCGCCAGCCTGCCCTTGTTGCGCAAATCCCGATGCGAATGTCTGACATGAGTTATTGACGCTATGGGCGATGCGTCCGTCATTTCCGGCCAAGCCGTGGTTGCCGTCGTCGGCATGGTCCAATAGCAGGCGCGCCGTCTCGACTTCGCGATTTCCGAGAGGAGCAGTCTGCCGGCCGCGAACGTCTTCCTGGGGTCACATGCGGGCGTAGCGGCAATATCGTCATTGGTCCGTTTGTACCCGCAAGCCGATGTCAGGGCGTAGAGACAGAGAGGCAGCTGGGGGCCAGAAGCTGCCGTAACGTGAGAGTTACCCGGGTAAAGTCACGACGAGTGGTCCGTTCCGCGTTGCGACGACGGTGTGTTCGTATTGCACGGTCGGCGCTCTCGGACTGCTGAAGAGCGTCCACGCATCTCCAGCTTCGCCCCCATCTTCCGCCCACTCGGCGCCCAGCGAAAGAAACGGCTCCACGGTGAAGACGAGGCCTTCATTCATGATCCGCCGCTCGGATTGAACCGGCCAGGTCGCGATCTCCGTAGGCTCCTCATGCAGCGAATGCCCGACGCCGTGGCTGGCAAGATTTTGAACGAGCGTATAGTGGTTTCGGTGAGCGAACGCCCCGATCGCCTTTCCGATGTCGCTGAGCGGCTTGTTCGCGCCAATCTGCCTGATGCCAGTCCACATAGCTCGTCGTCCATCACGGCAAAGCCGCTCGATCGCTTTGGAGACCGGCGGCACGGCGAAAGATGCGCCTGTGTCGGCAAAAACACCATTCTTCTGTGCGGAAACGTCGATATTGACCAGGTCACCCGCAGCAATCCGACGGTTCCCCGGAATGCCGTGAGCGATCTCTTCATTGACACTGATGCAGGTCGCACCCGGAAAGCCGTAGCAAAGCTCGGGAGCAGGCGCGGCCCCTGCTCTTTCCAGAAGACCTCGACCGAACTCATCCAGCTCGCCCGTCGTCATTCCTGGCTCGATGGCCGCTCCCATTGCGGCCAGTGTGTTGGCGACAATGCGGCCGATCTCCTTGAGCCTGTCGAACTCGTCATCATTTGAAATCGTCATTCGCTACCCCGTTCAATGCGTCTAAATTCATACTCACGGGACGAGCTTTTTACAAACACCTCAGCGACGGATCACGCCGGCGGTCTTGCCACGTCCCGCTAAGATCTTCGGTGGAGGGGCGTAGGCGTGCCGCCGATGTCTCTTATGGGGTCAGAAGCAGACGATCAGAGAGGTTGCGGCTCATTTTGATCGAGCAGCGCCAGGGTGATCCAGTGTGCCTCGATGGCAGGTCTGACCGCGCCTTCAACCTCAATGATGGTATCCCATGCAGATTGGATCGATACCGCGCGCTCTGTCAGTGCTATCAGTCGAAACTTTCCTCGCACCCGAGCTCCAGACTTAACCGGGCTGAGGAAGCGGACCCGCTCGAACCCGTAATTCATACCTATCCGCGTCCCCTCGACCGCGGGCATCGCATCGAAGGCGAGAGTTGAAAGAAGCGATAGCGTAAGAAAACCGTGCGCAATCGTGCCTCCAAATGGCGTCTCCTTCTCGGCGCGTTGCCGGTCTGTGTGAACAAACTGATGATCATGTGTTGCATCGGCGAACGTATCGATCATCGATTGGTCAACCGTCTGCCAGCTAGATATCAGCTCCCGCCCGTCAAGAAGCTGACGATATGAGGCTCGTGGAATCAGCTTTCCTCGCAAGGAGTCTGGGCTAATGGTTCGTTCGACGTCGTTCACTTGGGGCTCCGATCCATGATAGGGCTCTCGCTTAAGCGAAATGTCTAAGACAGTTGGCAAGCTGGGGGTACAGTGAACTTAGCCAACGCATTGATCCTGGTCGGGGCAGGCATCCCGGCGATGCTCTTGACCGGCTTGCCCCCGTCGTCGCCACTGCATCAAACGCTCTCGCGGTCACTCCAGGTCATACCATGGCTGCTTTCGCGGATCGGACGATGGTGCCGCGGGACCGGTCGGGAAACTGCCTTGGAAACCCGACCTCCATGAGCATAGCGAACCAGGATAGGAGAGCACTTTGAGCGCGGTGCGGGCGAGGCAAGGGCTGGTGCGGTTGTCTCGCAGTCGTTGCTGGGGCTGTCAGGTGCGCCGGCGATCAGAACGCGATCCCCTGCAGCGGGTCGAACAGGCGAGGAACAGTTGCGCGGGGGACGCGGTGTGCGCTCGAGGATGTCGATACGGAGTGGCGGAGGGGCGCGTCCTATCCACGTTCGGCGATGATGCCATGATGCGCCTGTTTTGCCCGACGGAGCAACGGATTTCTGCCCGACGGGTCAATCGTCTCAGCAATCCCGCTAAGCCATTGATCCCGCTAGGGGCGGCTACTGTGCCATGGGGTTGTTTTTGCGTTTTTGTTTGAGCAGCCGATTTGTCACGGTGACGCCGCCGCGCGCGGGGACGACAATCCGTCGGGGCGACCCGCGTGGACTTTTCGTCCTGACCTTGCGCGGCGCCCATTTTCATCCATCCATTTTTTCAGGAGGCCCACCATGCAGGTTTACAATGTGGTGAAGTTCAAGGTGAAGCCCGGCGCGGAAGCCGCCTTCCTCGACGCGCACCGAGACGGGAAGGCCAGATGGCCGGGCCTGGAGCATGGCGTCATCATCAAGACCGGCGAACAGAGCTTCTGCCTCATCGGCACCTGGTCCAGCCAGGAGGCGATGGTCGCGGCGCGCGCCGCGATGATCAAGACGCTCGACAGTTTCAGGTCCGTGCTCGAGGACCAGGGCAACGGCCGTGGCGTCACGGATGCCGTGTCGGGAGAGGTGGTGCTGGCGCTGTAGGCGGGCGAGCGGCCCCGCGATGGCGAAACCCATCATGCCTCGCCACAGGCGGAGGGTTGATGGGTTCGCTGGCGCTCTACCGATCTACGAGCCAAAGGCAAAGCAGGCGTGGCGCTGCCGAGGACGGAATCATGGGTTTGCCGCCGCAGCGGCAGTCGCCACATATTTCGTGTAGAATTCGGCGACCCGGCCGCGCCACATGCCGACGAACGCCTCTGACGTCACGTTGTCGACCGATTTCCAGGTGCGCTTGAAGGCTGGAAGTGCATTGCCCCAAATCGCGCGCTTGCACCACCTCTCACCTTTCTCCCTGCCTTCGCTGGTGGCGCACATTGATTTCCATGCGAGGCGCGCGGGCTTGCTGATGTGCTCGGCGGCGCCTTCCCAGCCCTGCTGATGGATCAGGTAGAGGTCGCTCATATCAGGCTTGCGGTGCGTGATCCATTGGAACAGGACGCCTTCGGTGATGACCTTGTAGGCGGCCGCAACGGCGTTATCCCGCGGACTGCGAATCTCGCCGAAGCCGAACTTCCCGAACTCGTAATGGCTCAGCTGAAACAGCCCGATATACGAGCCGGTGCGTTGATTGGGGTTGAAACCGGATTCGATCTTGGCAACCGCCATCATGAAATTGAAATCGAGACCAAACGCGTCGGCAGCGCGCTTGATCTCCTCAGTCGGCGTCCCCAGCGGAATGTCCTTGAACGCACGCAAGGCGATCTCCGCCGGTTTCTCGGCGGGCGGCAATTCGGACCAGACGTAGTAGACCAGATGACGGAAATCCTGCGTCGACGCCGCTTTCGGAGCACCGTTGGTCGCATCGCGTTCCGGCGGCAGCGAGTGGACGACATCCTGTCCCAACGACGCCAATTTCGGCGCGGCGGGTTCATCGACAATCTCGGCTTCGGTACGTAGCGGCCCGGAACCGGCCGACGTCGCCGCGCCGAGCTCTGCTCTTTCCGCCCGAAGAGCTGCCGCGAGTCTGGCGGATGCGTCTGCGTACGCGGCCGGCGTCACCAGGTTCGCAGGAGCCGCCATGCGCGCCGCAGCCGGTATGCTCGCTGTCGCTTCCGACATGAGATCCGGCATAGTCGCGGCCGGTCTTTTGGCGGCGGTCAGAAAGAGTCCCACGGATGCGAGAACAACCACGATGCAGCTGGTCTGCCAGGCCTTCATTGCCCGAAGTCCACGGATGGCTTCTGTACGAAGGCTGTTCGCATAGTCCTGCGGCCTGTGGGGTGAGTACTCTTCGTAGAATCTTAAGGTTTAAATGTGGTGAACGAGAGCTTTTTGCCTCGCAACCCGATGTGTCCCCTTTGGGGCGCGTGCGGGCTCCTGGCGGAAGACGCTCATGGGGTCGGTCATAGGTCAAAGGCCGGCTTGTCCCGCTCACATGCTCTGTTCAGGTCATCTACGGAAAGCGGACGTTGCGGCGCTTCGGGCTGGCGACAGTCAAGGGCCGATAACGGACTGAGCATCCGTTCGCAGGCGACGGTGCGTCAGCCAATAGTCGATTTGCCAATCCTCGTAGCCAAGTAGTTCGCCGAAGCGCCGTTCGCGGCCATCGGACCAGGCTTCAGGTTCCTTCAGGAGTGCAAGCATGGCATCAACCCGCCACTCGTGGCCCGGCAAGCTGTAGAACAGCATCCGATATTCGAGCTGCGGCAGGTCAGGGCACGGTTCAATTACTTCGCGCCTTATCAGGCGACCTAGATCAACATGCCTATCGAACATCCGCCAATACCGAACGCAGACGTCTGGCTCACGACCGACGATGTCCATAAAGTAAGCAAGGGGCTTTGCACCCCTCAGCATGAGGCCGAGTTCTCTGTTGGTGTGGACCAAATAGGGAAGCTGACGAAGCCATTCGGGGTGCATGTCCAGCATCTTGACTGCACAACATTAATTTCCGCTAAGGGTCAAGATGCGAAGAACTCAACCTGAGCAAATCTGGTTCGCAATGCCTCACTGAGCGGACCTCAATGGGCTGCGCCGCTACTTCGCTGATGGGCCAACAGGGGACATTGAGCCGTTCCCGACAATCTAAGCTGCTGCTATAATTCCGGTCGGCCAGAAAGTCCCGGCAAGCGTGGGGGGTCGTCAATGCAGCCAGACACCCGATACGCCAAGAGCGGCGACGTTCACATCGCCTATCAGGTGTTCGGCGAGGGCGCGCTCAACGTTGTCTTCGCTCCACCGGCCTTTACTAACGTCGAGCACTGGTGGGACGAACCGGAGGTGAGCCGTTGGCTGCTGCGCTTGGCGAGTTACGCCCGGGTGGTGATGTTCGACAAGCGCGGTACGGGCTTGTCGGATCGGGTCGCTGATTCCCTGGGCCTAGACCAGCGAATGGACGACCTGCGGGCGGTCATGGACGCCACCGGCATAGAACAGGCGGCGCTTCTCGGCATTTCTGAAGGCGGCACGATGTCGGCGCTGTTCGCCGCGACCTATCCCAGTCGCTGCCGCGCGCTGGTGCTCTGCAACGCCTATCCGGCATCGAGATTTGCTCAGTCGACGCTGGAGCAAGCTCTCGACTATATCGAGCGCGACTGGGGTAGCGGCGGCAGCGTGGCAATGTATGCGCCCTCCCGCATGACCGACTCGGCGTTCAAACGCTGGTGGGGCAAGAACGAGCGGGTATCCAATAGCCCCGCTGGCGTTGCCGCGTACGCGCGCATGAACCATCTGATTGACATAAGCGACATCATCCCGACGATCCGGGTCCCGACCCTCGTCATCAACCGGACGGAAGACAGGGTCGTCAGCGTCGAGGGCGGCCGGTTTCTCGCCAAGCAAATTCCAGGCTCGCGCCATCTCGAATTCCCTGGGGTCGACCACCTTCCCTTCGTCGGCGACAATGCCGGCGATATCGCCGATGCGATAGAGGAGTTCCTGACCGGCTCGCGTCCGCCCGTTGCGGTCGACCGCGTGCTTGCCACGGTGCTCTTCACCGACATCGTCGGCTCGACCGAGAAAGCCGCCACACTCGGAGACCATCGCTGGCGCGACCTCCTAGAGATTCATCACACTGCGATACGGCGCACCCTTTCACGTTTCCGCGGCCACGAAATCAAGACGATCGGCGATGGCGTTCTCGCTACTTTCGACGGTCCCGCACGCGCCGTGCGCTGCGCTTGCGCCATCGCCGAAGAAATCAGGCCGTTGGGCATTGAAGTCCGTGCCGGGCTTCACACCGGCGAGTGCGAAGTGATCGGCAATGATATCGGCGGCATTGCCGTTCACATCGGAGCGCGCGTGGCGGCGCTCGCCGGCGCGAGCGAGGTGTTGGTATCGAGCACGGTCAGGGACCTAGTGGCGGGTTCCGGCTTGCGTTTTGGTGATCGCGGCAATCATTCGCTCAAGGGTATCCCGGGAGATTGGCGCATCTTTGCAGTCGAACGGTGAATGCGCCGCTCTAACCAATTCTGGATTGACACTCCTCGGCTTTTTTCTCTCTCGCCAAATGTCTCTTGTGGGTCAAAAGCGGCCCTGAGCCGGCATCGCCGTAAAGGTCAGCTACGGGCCACTAGCAGACTTGAGCCGAAGTCACCTCAAGGTTCCGCTAACCGTTCATGAAACGCATCTCGTTTTCAGGTGAACAAGAAGTCGTTTGCTGTGAGCGAACCTCCGAAGTTGTGGAGATTCACTTGATCCGCTCCTGCGGTTATGAGGGTGTCAGTTCCCGATTGGGCGATGACAAGATCGTTGAATGACTGCACGCCTGCCACATTGCTGAACTCAATCTGATCATGTTGGCTTTGGCTAAAGTCTTCGATGGTGTTCTGGGTCCCGACTGTCATCGGGCCCTCGTCCTTGAACACGAACAGATCTTTGCCGCCACGAGCGCCGCCAAGCAATAACCCGTCGCCCCACATGACGTTGCTGACCGTCCCGCCCGGCGCTGCGGCTCCGGCGGACAAGGTATCGTCGCCGCCCCTGGCGGAGCCGGACAGGGATTGTGCGTCACCGAAAAGAATGTTGCTCGTCGAGCCGATGCCGGAGTTGCTGCCGCCCGTGAAGATGTCGTTGCCGCCCTTGGCGGACCCAGACATGGATTGTGCGTCACCGAAAAGAATGTTGCTCCTCGAGCCTGTGCCGGAGCTGTTGCCGCCCGTGAAGGTGTCGTTGCCGCCCTGAGCATGGCCGGACATGTTGCCGCCCGCATCACCGGAGAAAGTAGTCGAGTCAGCAAAGAGGACGCTGTTGCCGCCCGTGAAGGTGTCGTTGCCGCCCTGAGCATGACCGGACATGTTGCCGCCCGCATCACCGTAGAAAGTGTTGGTGGCGTCGTTACCTCCGCTGAAAATGTCGTTGCCGCCCTGAGCATGACCGGACATGTTGCCGCCCGCATCACCATAGAAAGTGTGAGAGGTGAAAACGCCGCCCTCGAAGGTGTCGTTGCCGCCCTGGGCATGGCCGGACATGTTACCGCCCGCATCGCCATAGAAAGTGTTGGTAGCCTCGCTGGAGCCCGTGAAGGCATCGTCGCCGCCCTGGGCACGGTCGGAAATGTCGCCGCCCGCATCACCATAGAAAGTGTTGGAGGCGGGGGCAGGAAGGAAGCTGCCCGTAAAGATATCGTCGCCGCCCTGAGCGTGGCCGGTCATGTCGCCGCCCGCGTCGCCATAGAAAATGTTGAAGGTGAAGGAGCCGCCCGTGAAAGTGTCGTTGCCGCCCTGAGCACGGCCGGACATGTTGCCTCCCGCATCACCGTAGAAAATATTGGAGGGGGAGAAGGAGAAGGAGCCGCCCGTGAAGGTGTCGTTGCCGCCCCGAGCATGGCCGGACATGTCGCCGCCCGCATCGCCATAGAAAGTGTTGGGGGGGCCTCCACTGCCGCCCGTGAAGGTGTCGTTGCCGCCCTGAGCATGGCCGGACATGTTGCCGCCCGCATCACCGTAGAAAGTATTGGTAGCGGTGTTAGCTCCGCTGAAAATGTCGTTGCCGCCCCTACTGTGACCGAACATATCGCCGCCCACGTCACCGTAAGCGGTGTTGCTCAGGGAGGCGAACGTGAAGGTATCGTCGCCGCCCCTGGAAAAGTCGAACATGCTGCCGGCCGCGTCACCGTAGAAAGTGTAGTGAATGGGGGCGTCCTCCGTAAACGCGGGCCCCGTAAAGGTGTCGTTGCCGCCCCTGGAAAAATCGAACATGCTGCCGCCAGCATCTCCGATCAAAATAGTTCTGTTTGGATCACCTGCGAGGATGTCATCAGTGCCCCGTTGATGGTCGGTTAGATCCCCAAGGGTAAATGGAACGCGCTTAAACTTAAACATGGCGAGCTCCTCGCAATTCGAATTACACGCCAAAAAAACATCATACTCTCAAATCGCAGCGGGATTATTGATAAGGATCAACTCGCGAGGGCACCAAACCCGGTCGGCCGCCAAGCGAACATGGCCTGACTGATTGGAATCAGGGGCTCTGTCCAGCGCTTTCTGAGATAGCGAAGTGGGTGACATCTCGTGAAGAATTCATGGATGGTTCCGGCGGGGAAGCTTGGAGTTTCCGTTGGTCTGTTAAGGGTCAAAATCCGAAGAACTAAGGTTTAGCAAATCTGATCCGCTCTGCCGCGATGAGCGGACCTCCGCCAGACCCCACACAACTTCGTAGATGGGTCACCAGCGGCGAGCACCTTAAGCGCCGTGCAGCTAGGGCAAAGCCAGCAGCGGGTATCGCAGGCTTTTGCTGGACTGCAAGGTGATCATGCGATCAGGAGCGCCATCCCCTGCAGTGCGTCGATCCGCGGAGCGGATTGCGCGCGTGACGCGGTCGTGATCTCGACGACGCTGGCACTGAGCAACGGAAGGGGCGTCCTGACCCGGTCCTTCCGATGCTGCCATTCTGCTCCTGATTTGCCCGACGGCGCAGTGTATTCGTAAAATCAGCAATGCGTAACGGTCGTTCGACGAGATCGCGCTCGATCGGGCAGGGCGTGGCGACGACCAGGTGCGGTTAGCCCTCGATCGCCCACGTTCCGCGATGGTGGCATCATACGCCTGTTTTGCCCGACGATCAAGCAAATTTCGTAAAAACGGAAATTGACCGTTTCCCGGGGGAGATCCTGCCTCGATTTGCGCTCGGCGACCGCGCCGATCTCATCGCGCCCGCAAGCCGTTGATCTTGCTGCCCCCGGCTACTGTGCATGGGGTTGTTTTCGAACTTTTGTTTTGGAAGGTGCGAAAGCGCCGCCGAACCGGGCCAAACCCGGCTCTCGCGCGCTACTTCATCACCCGCAGGCCCTTGGTCGTGAACCGCTGCGTCTTGCCGCCGGGACGGACCGGTCGCCGCGTGCCGGCGGCCTTGCCGGTGCCGGGCGGCTGGTGCGCGGGGACGAGCTGGTGCGGCTGCGAGCCGATCAGGTCGCGGCGGCCCATCTCGATCAAGGCTTCGCGCAGCACCGGCCAGTTGTCGGGGTCGTGATAGCGCAGGAAGGCCTTGTGCAGGCGGCGCTGGCGCAATCCCTTGATCGCCTCGACCTTGTCGCTGCCGCCGTGGCGCACGCCGCGCAGCGGATTGACTCCGGTGTGGTACATCGCGGTCGCGGTCGCCATCGGCGAGGGCAGGAAGGTCTGCACCTGGTCGGCGCGGTAGCGGTTCTTCTTCAGCCAGAGCGCGAGGTTCATCATGTCCTCGTCGGTCGTGCCCGGATGCGCCGCGATGAAATAGGGGATCAGGTAATATTTCTTGCCGGCCTGCTCGGCGGCGGCGTCGAACATCCGCTTGAACTTGTCGTAGGCGCCGATGCCCGGCTTCATCATCTTGTCGAGCGGCCCGCGCTCGGTATGCTCGGGCGCGATCTTGAGATAGCCGCCGACGTGATGGGTGACGAGCTCCTTGATGTATTCGGGACTCTCCACCGCGAGGTCGTAGCGCACGCCGGAGGCGACCATGACCTTCTTGATGCCCTTGGTCTCGCGCACCTTGCGATAGAGCCGGATCAGGTCGTCATGCGAGGTGTTGAGGTTGGGGCAGATCTCGGGGAAGACGCAGGACGGCCGCCGGCACGCCGCCTCGACCTTCGGGTCCTTGCAGGCCATCCGGTACATGTTGGCGGTGGGGCCGCCGATGTCGGAGATGACGCCGGTGAAGCCGGGCGTCCGGTCGCGGATCTGCTCGATCTCGCGCAGGATCGAGCCCTCCGAGCGGTTCTGGATGATGCGGCCCTCGTGCTCGGTGATCGAGCAGAAGGTGCAGCCGCCGAAGCAGCCGCGCATGATCGTCACCGAGAACCTGATCATCTCCCAGGCGGGGATTCGCGCATCGCCATAGGACGGATGCGGGGCGCGCGCGTAAGGCAGATCGTAGACCGCATCCATCTCCTCGGTAGTGAGCGGGATCGGCGGCGGGTTGAGCCAGAGATCGCGGTCGCCATGGCGCTGCACCAGCGGCCGTGCATTGCCGGGATTGCTCTCCCGGTGCAGCACGCGCGAGGCGCGCGCATAGGCCTCGCGGTCCTGCTCGACCTGCTCCAGCGCCGGCAGGCGGATCACGGTCGGCCCGCGTTGACGCGATGCGCCCTCGTCGGCGGAATCGAGATCGTCGGCGTGCAGCTCGGTGTAGTCGCTAGGGACCTTGCGGAACAGCGCGACGCCCCTGATGTCGTCGAGCTCGCGCGGTGCTTCGCCGGCGGCGAGCCGCTGCGCGACTTCGACCACGGCGCGCTCGGCATTGCCGTAGAGCAGGAGATCGGCCTTGGCGTCGGCCAGCACCGAGCGGCGCACCTTGTCGGACCAGTAGTCGTAATGCGCGATCCGGCGCAGCGACGCCTCGATGCCGCCGAGCACGATCGGTACGTCCTTGAACGCCTCGCGGCAGCGCTGGGCGTAAACGATGGTGCAGCGGTCCGGCCGCTTGCCGCCTTCGCCGCCGGCTGTATAGGCGTCGTCGCTGCGGATGCGGCGGTCCGCGGTGTAGCGGTTCACCATCGAGTCCATGTTGCCGCCGGTGACGCCGAAGAACACCTTTGGCCTGCCGAGTGCCTTGAACGGCTCGGCCGAGTGCCAGTCCGGCTGGGCGATGATGCCGACCCGGAAGCCCTGCGCCTCCAGCAGCCGGCCGATGATCGCCATGCCGAAGCTCGGATGGTCGACATAGGCGTCCCCGGTCACCAGCACGATGTCGCAGGCGTCCCAGCCGAGCGCATCCATCTCGGCGCGGCTCATGGGCAGGAACGGTGCCGGCTTGCGCGGTTGCGCCCGGGCCATCAGCGGCTTTTCGGCGGTGATCATCTGGGTGTCCATGGCGCCTACGCATAGGACTCCGTGCGGGCGAATTCAACCGATCGGTGTGCCGCCACCGCCGATTGTGATGCCGTGCGGGACCGTGATCCATGGTTCTGGCGTCGCGATGTGGTGGCCGGAGGTTCCATCCTCGTAACGGCGCCGATCGAATCTCGGCCATAGGAACCAACCGCGCCCGCGAACATTCTGTTGAGGGTTCGGCGCGGGCCCGGGTTGGGCGCGTCTGGATCATTCTGGCGTCCGCTGACGTCGCCTCTGGCGATGGGGGAGTTGTGAGCACGGTCATAGAGAACTTGCTGTTGCGGAAGCAGAAGCTCGTGGAACAGCTGGAGAAGGCGCCATCGGTCGAGGACCGCGATAGAATCGAGCACCAGCTCGAGCAGATCAACACCGCGCTGGATTTTCTGGACAGGCCGGAAGCGAAGGAAGGGCGGTAGACGCGCTCAATCCACTTTAAGCGCTTTTGCGTAGACGATTCCCGAATTGGTGATGTGCGTCGTCATCAGGCCGTCGAAGGCGGCGAACTCGCCGCGTGTGAAGAAATCGAGCAGCTTGCGATGCTCGTCGAAGGACGTGCGGGTACGCACGTCGATCGGCGAGGTCAGATTGGTGCGGAGCGCGGCGACGCGGCCGGAGACGAGCTGATAGGATTCGGCGAGGTAGCGGTTGCCGCAATGGGCGAACAGCGCCTCGTGGAAGGCGGCATCGGCGCGCCCATAGGCGATGTTGTCCTTCGCCGTGACCGCCGGCTCCATCGCCGCGATCGCCGCGCTCATGGCCGCAATCGCACCGTCGCGATCGTGGCGGAAGGCAAGCTCGGCCGCCCTGGGCTCCAGCGCGATGCGGAAGGTGCAGAGCGCATTGATGTCCTCGGCGCTCGGCGTGAACACGAAGCTGCCGACCTGCGGCCGGATCACCACCAGGCCTTGCGCCTGCAACTGGCCCATGGCTTCACGCACCGGCGTGCGGCTGACGCCGAAGGAATTGGCCACCATCTCCTCGGAGATGGCAGCGCCCAGCGCGAACTCGCCGTCGATGATCGCCTGGCGCAGCCGCAGCATCACGCGCTGCGACAGCGATTTCGGCGTATCGAGCTTGAGCGATCGCATGGCGCGCTCAGATCACCTTGCCGGGATTGAGCAATTGTTCGGGATCGAGCGCAGCCTTCAGCGTCCGCATCAGCGCGATCTCGGCATCGCTCCTGGCATGGCCCAGCCACTGCTTCTTCAGCGTGCCGATGCCGTGCTCGGCGGAGACGCTGCCGCCCATCTCGCGGACGAGACCGTAGATGATGGCGTCCATCGCGTCCTTCGGCTGCTGCGCGACCGAGAGGCCGGCGACCCAGGAGACGAGATGCAGATTGCCGTCGCCGATATGACCGTAATAGACGCTCTCGCAGCCCTTGATGCCGGAAGCGAGTGCGGCCTTGCAGCGCGTGACGAACTCGTCCATCCGCGCCACCGCAAGGCCGATGTCGTAGGAGATGTGCGGCCCCAGCACCTGGCCGAACTCGGCGCAGATGTCGCGCACGCGCCAGAAGGCCTGCGTCTGCGCCAGCGATTGCGCCACGGCGGCATCGGCGAGCAGCCCACGTTCCATCAGCTCTTCGAGCCAGTTCTGGAAACGCGGTGCGTCCAGGCTCTCATCGGTGCCCTGCGCCTCCACCAGCACGTAAAGGCCGTGACCTGGCGCGACCGGCGGCTTCACCCCGGCGCGATTCGTGATCACGTCCCAATAATCCGGCCACATCACCTCGAACGCCGACAGCAGCGGACCGAGCCCGCTGCGCGCCGCATCCAGCAGCGCGACCACCGCGGCATAGTCCTTCAGTGCACAGAGCGCCGCCATGGTCGAGCGCGGCTTCGGAAACAGCCTGAGCACCACGCGGGTGATGATGCCGAGCGTGCCTTCCGAGCCGATGAACAGATGCTTCAGGTCGTAGCCGGCATTGTTCTTCATCAGCTTGTTGAGGCTGGTGATGATGGTGCCGTCGGGCAGCACGACCTCCAGGCCGAGCACCAGCTCGCGCGTCATGCCGTAGCGGATCACGCGGTTGCCGCCGGCATTGGTCGAGAGATTGCCGCCGATGGCGCAGGAGCCGCGCGAGCCGAGATCGAGCGGAAAGAAGAAGCCGGCTTCGTCGGCAGCCTTCTGGATCGTCTCCAGCGGCGTGCCCGCCTTCACCGTCATCGTCGCGGAGGCGCGATCGATCTCCTCGATGCCGGTCATGCGCTCCAGCGAGATCGCCACCCAGCCGGCTTCGGGTGAGGCGCCGCGGCACAGCCCGGTCAGTCCGCCCTGCGGCACGAAGGGAAGCCGCGCCTGCCGGCAGGTCGCGATCGCATCGGCCACGCCTTTCGCATCGAGCGGCCGGATCACGGCGAGCGGCGCTTGCGGCAGGCTCGCGCTCCAGTCGTTGCAATTGCGGGCGGGCACCTCGCTGCCGGTCAGCACCGCGGCCGCGCCGAGCCTGTCGCGCAACGCGCCGAGCAGCTGGTCGGGGCGTCCGGCGGGGGTCACCATGTCCATGCGAGACCTCCTCAATATTTCCGCTGCGCCCCAGGGCGCCGGGGATTTGCATCGTTCTTGTATGTAAGGTACAAGGTGGAAAGTAAAGTAAAAACAGGATCCCGGTAAGCGCGGAAGATCATTGGAGATCAGCGGCTTAGTTTGGGGCGGCAGCAAAGGGCGGTGTCATGACGGAGGCAATTCGCGGGTTCTGGGTGGCGTCGGCGACGCCGCTGGCGGCCGATGGCAGCGTGGATCACGCCCGACTCGCCGGCCATGCCAAGCAACTCTTCAGCAAGGGCGTCGACGGCGTCGTCCTGTTCGGCACCACCGGCGAAGGCACCTCATTCAATGTCAGCGAACGCGTCGCGACGATCGAAGCCATGCTCAAGGCCGGCGTCGCGCCGGAGCGCATCGCAATCGGCGGCGGCTTTCCCGCCATCACCGACAGTATCGCACTGACGCGTGGCGTGCTCGGGCTCGGCTTGCGCCACGTGCTGCTGCTGCCGCCCTATTTCGACCGCAGCGTCACGCCCGAGGGTATCGAGGATGCCTTTGCCGCGATCATCGATGGCGTCGCCGACGATCGGCTGCGCGCCTCGCTCTATCACATCCCGCAGGTGTCGGGCGTCGCGATCCCGACGACGGTCGCGGCGAACTTGCGGAAGCGCTACGGCAAGCAGGTCGCCGGCTTGAAAGACTCCAGCGGCGACTTCAATCAGTTCCAGGCATTCCGCGCGGCCGCGCCCGAGCTCGCCATCACCGTCGGCAACGAGCCCGACATCGCCCGCGCGATCGCCGCGGGCGGCGCCGGCACCATTTGCGGCATGGCCAACGTCGCACCGGAGCTGGTCAAGGGCATGATTGACGGCAAGGATGTCGAGGCGCGCATGCAGGCAGCGGCAGATGCCGTGGTGAAGACGCCGTCCCTGGTCGCGACGTTGAAGGCTATCCTCGCGGCGCAGACGGGTGATGCAGGCTGGCTGCGCGTGCGCCCCCCGCTCCGCGCGTTGTCCGACGGCACCGCGCTCAAGCGGAAGCTCGACGCGTTGATGGCGCCTGCGATGGCGTGAGCCCGCGCAAGATCGCGACGCGCCGCCGCGAATTCGCGTGCTGCGTGCCGTGCTCGGCGAGACGGCTATTAGAGATTGCCGTTCAGCGCCGATCCTTTCTTAGAACCATTCAATACTAGAGCGATTCAAGTCCGCTTACGGTTCCGCTCGAGCTCCGTGCCTGTTAGACGCGCCAGCTTCAATGCTGCGTCTGACTTGGAAGTGAATCGAACGTGCGTGCTTATCTGGATGGCCAATGCGCCAGCGGCCATCGTCATCGCGCCGGCAAGCGCCACGCCGGTCTTCTCATCACAGCGGCTGTGCTGCTCGCCGAATGCCCCTCCAACATGACGACCGCCCAGGCGCAATCGGCGCTGCCGCCGGTGACGGTGGAGGCCTCAACACCGCGGTCGAAGCCGGCCCGCGCATCCGGGCAGCCGACGCGCCGCACGCAAACGACAGCTCGCCGCCAGCCAAATCGCAATTCCGCACCTGCGGTGCCGACGCTCTCGGAGCGCGCGGCCGCGGATGCCGCCGCGCAACAGGCCGCAAAGCTGGGCTATCGCGCGATGCCGAGTTCGACCACGCTGCGCAGCGGCGCATCGCCGCTTGATACTTCGCAGACCGTCAACGTCGTGCCCGCGCAGGTGCTGAAGGACCAGCTGCCGCGCAACATCGACGATGCGCTGGTCAACATCAGCGGGGTCACGCAGACCAACACGCTCGCCGGCACTCAGGACGCCGTGATCCGCCGCGGCTTCGGCGACAATCGCGACGGCTCGATCATGCGCAACGGCATGCCGCTGGTGCAGGGCCGCAGCCTCAATGCCGCGGTCGAAAGCGTCGAGGTGCTGAAAGGGCCGGCCTCGCTGCTCTACGGCATCATGGATCCCGGCGGCATCGTCAACACCATCAGCAAGCGTCCGGAGCTCTATCAGCACGGTTCGGTCACGCTGCTCGGTTCGACCTATGCGAACAACCGCAGCGGCGCCGACGGCACGCTCGACATCACCGGTCCGATCGGCGACGGCGGTCTTGCCTATCGCTTCATCGGCTATGGCGTCAGCGAGGATTATTGGCGCAATTTCGGCCGCCACCGCGAAATGCTGGCGAACCCGTCGCTGGCCTGGTACGGCGACACAACGACGGTGCAGCTCACTTATGAGCACCGCGAATTCATCTATCCGTACGACCGCGGCACGGCCTTCGTCAAAGGCGCTCCGCTGGCGATCCCGAAGACGCGCCGGCTCGACGAGCCCTTCAACAACATGTGGGGCACCTCCGACCTGGTGCAGGCTTCCGTCGAGCAGAAGCTCGACGACAATTGGAAGGTCACGGCGGCCTACAGCTACAACACCGAGACTTTCAGCGCGAACCAGCTTCGTATCACCAGCGTCAACGCCACGACCGGCGTTGAAACCCGCAGCAACGACGGTACGCGCAACTCGCTGAGCAACGCCAGCTACGGCACCTCCTATCTGCAAGGCGACGTCTGGGTGGGCGGTTTCCGCAACGAGATCCTGTTCGGCGGCGAGGCGCTCTATCGTACGATCGATCGCCACGATCTGATTCGCCAGGCGACGCCGAGCTTCAATTTCTATAACCCAGTCTACGGACTGGTCGTGCCGGGCACGACCGTTTCGGCAACCGACAGCGAGCAGACCGACAAGCTCGGCACCCGCAGCTTCTTTGCGCAGGACACGTTCCACCTGACCAACTGGCTGTCCGTGGTCGGCGGTGTTCGCTGGATGGAATATGAGCAACTCGCGGGAAAAGGGCGGCCCCTCTTCGTCACCGCCACCAATCTGGCGGGCGACAAGGTTCTGCCGCTCGGCGGCGTCATCTTCAAGCTCAGCGACCAGCTCTCCTATTACGTGAGCTATACGCAGTCGCTGAAGCCGACCTCGACCATCCCGCCGTTCACGGCCGGCTTCGTCGTCGATTCCACCGTTGCGCCCGAAGAGGGAACGCAGTGGGAGACCGGTCTGAAATTCGACGTCAACAAGCGGCTGTCGGGCACTCTGGCGATCTACGACATCCAGAAGAAGAATGTGCTGGTGCTGGACGACATCGGCGGCGGCAAGTCGGCGGCGCGCACGTCCGGTGCGGCCAGGTCTCGCGGCGTCGAACTGGACGTGACCGGCAGGCTGACCGACGAATGGAGCATGATCGGAAGTTACGGCTATACCGACGCACGGCTGATCAATGATCCCGTTGTCGGCAATGCCAAGCTGTTCAACGCTCCAATGAACACGGCTTCGCTTTATCTTGTCTACGATTTCGGCGACAGGCTCCCCGGACGCCTGCGGCTGGGCGGCGGCGCGCATTATGTCGGCGATCGGGCGGGCGACTCTGCCAACACGTTCTTCATGCCGGCCTATACCGTGGCGGACATTTTTGCGACGTACGACACGAAGATCGATAATCTGCCCGTGACGTATCAGTTCAACGTCAAGAATCTGTTCGACAAGCTCTACTATACATCCAGCACCGGGAATGCCTTGAACGTCGCCATCGGCGATGCGCGGCGGTTCTCGCTGTCGGCAACGGTGAAGTTCTAGCGATGACGGTGCGGATCGGGCATACGGTCAAGGCCGTCCTGTTCCAGGTCCATTCCATCGCGGGCCTCGTCCTCGCGCTGCTGGTGTCCCTGATCGCGCTGACCGGCGCGATCATGAGTTTCGAGGACGAGATCGTCGACCATCTCAACGTCGGGATCATGCAGGTCGCGCCGCGTCAGACACGGGCGCTGATGCCGGATGCGCTGATCGCCCGCCTGAAAGCGGCTGAGGATGTCGGCAAGGTCTCGGCCGTCACGCTGTCGAGCGATCCGGCGGCGGCGGTCCATATCCGCTTCGCGCGCGACGACCAGGGCAGCCGGCCAGGCTCGCTCTATGTCGACCCCTATGACGCGCGCGTGCTGGGCTCGCCCCGCGGCGAGGCGTTCTTCGCGACGGTGCGCAAGCTGCACCGTTGGCTGCTGATCCCAGGCGACGCCAAGGGCTGGGGGCGTCCGATCACCGGCACCATTGCGCTCGGTCTGATCGTCATGCTGATTTCGGGCCTCGTGCTGCGCTGGCCGCGGCGCGCGAGCAGCGTGAAGACGTGGCTGAAGCCGAATCTCGCGCTGAGCGGCCGCGGACTGCACCGGTCGCTGCATGCGGTGATCGGCACCTGGGTGTTTCCGGTCTATCTGGTGATGACGCTCACCGGGCTGTGGTTCTCTTTCGAATGGTACAAGGACGGCGTGACCTGGCTGTTGGCACGTCCTCACGTCACCGCAGCGAAGATGCCCGCAAAGTCGCCGCGGGCGGTCGACCGTTCCGGGACCGCGCAACCGATCGGATTCGATCAGGCATGGACGACGTTCCAGCGCGAGGAAGGCGGCCGCTTCTCCAGGGCCCTGCTGACGCTGCCGGCCGGCGCGGCCACAGTCATACGGATACGGTCGTGGAGGAAGGATAGGACCCTCGAAACCACACGCGATGAATTTCGCATTGACGCGGTCACCGGGCAGATGGTCTCCGCTGAGCGCTATGACGACAAGACATTCGGCGAGAAGATCATCGCGGCCATCTACGACATCCATCGCGGCGCGATCCTGGGATGGCCGGGCAAGCTCGCCTTCATGATTGCCGCGGTCCTCATGCCCCTGTTCTCGGTTACGGGAATCCTGCTCTATCTCTCGCGCCGCAAGCTGCGGCGCCCGGCGCAGCTGCCGGTCGGGCGGCTCGTTCCCGGCGAGTGAGCGGACTTGTCCCGCCGTCCAGCGGCCCCGAACAGCCCGCCGCACGGCACAGCGACCCCCGAGTTTCGCAGAGAACGCGGCAGCACTTGTCTGCGGCTTCCCGAGATGGCATCGATGCACGCGAAGGTCGCGGGAGGGCTTGATGGCACGGTCGGAACGAGACGAGATTGAGGAAACGGCGCTCCCCGCGGTGCTCGTCCGACGTAGCGATCTGCCCGTGCCCCTTGCCCATCCTGCGCGGAGCTTCTTCGGCGGTCTTCCCAAGCTGCCTCCGCAATTCGAATGGCCGACGGGGCAAGTCAGAGCAAACGAAACTCTTGAAACGGTTGGGCTGACCTTCGTGGCTCAGATTGATCTGGCCGAGATGCCTGGTTCGGGTTGGTCGCCGCTTCCGGATCGAGGAACGCTCTACTTCTTCTGCAGCTCGGTATTCGTCGGCGAAGGGCGTCCACCTTGCCGTGTACTCTATAGCCCCACCGACGGCAGTGCCTATCCTGACCGTGCTCCGCCGCCAAATCTGATGCCGCTGGCAGGCGCCCACGGCGATGCCCAGGTCAAGTGGCTCGATCCGGCGCTCGATTTTCATTCCAAGGTCGAGTTCAAGTACCCGCTTTCGTTCCGGCTGTTCCGCGACTTTTATTTCCACTCCGACACCGTCGGAGGTGAGCTCATGATCAAGGAATTGTGCAAGGCACTCGGTCCGGGGCAGCCGCCGGAGGACGATCTGCTTCAATTTCGAGGTTCGGCCGGATACGCGAAGGACGAGGATTGGCCCTTCAACTGGCTCTTGATCACCTATGTGGTTCGGTCGGTATTGTCGCACGTCCAACGCGACCTGAGGGGTGGATATCATGACAAGCCGCACACCGACGATGTAACTGCGGAATTGAAGCGCCTTCGTGCCGGTGCGATCGGCTGGCTTGAGCGGTGTCGGGCGCTGACGCCGATGGATGGCGTCGATCCGGACACAAAAGCGGCCTTCAGGTTCTGGTGGTTCGACGTCGTGCGAGCCCACGAGAAGCTGGACGGGCAGGTGCGCACATATACGAGCGAACTCCCGGCGGACCTGGGTAATGCCATCAACCACACGATTCGTTGCATGGCGACTCAACATGCTGATGCCTGCGATGATGCCCCTCTCAGCCATGTTGCGAATCTCGCGCGGCAGAATCATTGGAAGACGCCGACTGTGGAAGATGGGCGGCGCCGCCGCTTCAGCACGGCGCTTCACCAGATGCTGGGATACGGCAGCGGCCCGCAGGATGCGACCGAGGTGCATCTTGAGGACATGTTATTGCTCCAGATACAAGGCGATCCTGCGTTCTTCAATTGGCACTCCGACGTCGGCGGTGTGCTGCATTTTTGGATTGATCGGGATGCTCTCGACCGGCGTGACTTTTCGCAAGTCGTTGCCACATACGAATGCGACTGATCTGATGTTTGTGCGGAGACTTCGCGATTGTCCTGTTCTCCGATATAGCTAGCCAACTCCGTCGCAATGGTTCAAAAGCTCCTGGCCCTGTTCCCAAAGGTCCTCGCCATGAAGCTTCCCACCGTTACGCCCGCCGACATCCGCCGCGCGCTGCTGCTGCGCGAGGAGATCGCATTGCTTGACCTTAGATACGAGGCCGCCTTCGCGACCGGACATCCGCTGTTCGCCGCCAACATGGCCGTGGATCGGATTGCAGTCGAGGCCGAGGTCAGGCTGCCGCGCAAGGATGTGGCGATCGTGCTCTATGATGGCGGTGATGGGCTGGTCGGGCCCGGCGCCGAACGTCTCGCCGCGCTCGGCTACACCAACATCAGCGCGCTCGAGGGCGGGCTGACGGCTTGGCGCGCGGCGGGCTTTGAGGTGTTCGAGGACGTCAATTCCTACTCGAAGGCGTTCGGCGAACTGGTCGAGTCGCGACGCCATACGCCCTCGCTCAGCGCCGACGAGGTGGCCAAACTCATCGCCGACAAGGCCAACATCGCCATCCTCGACGTCCGCCGTTTCGACGAATATGCGACCATGAACATTCCGGGCTCGGTCAGCGTGCCCGGCGCGGAGC
This sequence comes from Bradyrhizobium sp. I71, assembly GCF_022354745.1. Lineage (NCBI taxonomy): Bacteria > Pseudomonadati > Pseudomonadota > Alphaproteobacteria > Hyphomicrobiales > Nitrobacteraceae > Bradyrhizobium > Bradyrhizobium sp. I71. Next base: position 2,825,869 of record NZ_CP059398.1, on the reverse strand, counting down.
TGGTGTTGCGGGCAGGGCAAGCCGCACCCGATCCCGAGACGACGATCATCGTCAACTGCGCCGGCCGCACCCGCTCGATCATCGGCACCCAGTCACTGATCAATGCCGGCGTGCCCAACAGGGTGCGCGCGCTGCGCAACGGCACCATCGGCTGGACGCTGGCGCGGCATCAGCTCGATCACGGCGCTGACAGGCGCGGCACAATCGGCCCGTTCGAGGGCGGACCGGCCAATGCCCGCGATGTCGCCTACCGCGCAGGTGTTCGCCATATCGGTGCGAACGAGATTTCGGCGCTTGCCGCGCAGACCCATCGTACGCTCTATCGCTTCGACGTGCGCGACGCTGAGGAATATGCGGCCGGCCATCTCCCCGGTTTCCGGCATTATCCCGGCGGCCAGCTCGTCCAGGAGACCGACATGGCCGCGCCCGTGCGCGGCGCACGCATTCTCCTGACCGACGACAAGCGCGTTCGTGCCGACATGACGGCGTCCTGGCTGGCGCAGATGGGCTGGGAAGTCTATGTGCTCGAGGGCGGCTATGACGGTGCGCTCGAGGTCGGCCCGCCGCAGATCCTGCCGAAGCCGGATCCGGCACACCGCTACCGCCGGCCCTATGAAGGCACTGATGTGGCCGAAGCTGCGATGCAGGCCTATCTCGACTGGGAATACGGCCTCGTCGAGCAGCTCCGCCGCGACGGCACGCATGGGTTCTACGTGATCTGATGGCGACGACGGGCGCGAACCCGTCTCCGTCCCCCTGAGGTGTCAGCTCCTTTAGTGGTACTTGAAGGGCGACGGCCCGGCTGCCAGCTCGGCCGTGGATCCTTCGAGGCTCGCCCCGCGGTGCTTTCGCACCACAGGGCTCAGCCTCACATGGCGGAGTTGCCGACGCAGGCGTGACGGGCTCCCGCCATCTTCTTCCCCTATGCAAGCCCTATTGTGCCGTGCGCCGTCCGCGGTCTAAGAGCTGCGGCAAAAGCTGTGACTTACGGAGATTCCATGCCAGCCTCAGCCCCAAGCCAAAGCCCTGAGCGAAGCGCCAAGGCGCTGCTGCTCGAAGGCGTCAATGACAGCGCCGTGGACCTGTTCAGGAGCGCGGGTTTCACCAACGTCGAGCGGCTGACCAAGGCGCTGGACGGTGAGGATCTGCGGCGGGCGATCAAGGGCGTATCGCTGCTCGGCATCCGCTCGCGGACTCAGATCACCGATGAGGTGCTCGCGGCATCGGACCAGCTTCTCGCCGTCGGCTGCTTCAGCGTCGGCACCAACCAGGTCGATCTCCTGGCTGCGCGCAAGCGTGGTGTTCCCGTGTTCAATGCCCCGTTCTCCAATACGCGCAGCGTCGCCGAACTCGTGATTGGCGAGATCGTGATGCTGCTGCGGCGGATCTTTCCGCGCTCGGTGTCGGCCCATCAGGGAGGCTGGGACAAGTCGGCGACCGGCAGCCGCGAGGTGCGCGGCCGCACGCTGGGCATCGTCGGCTACGGCAATATCGGCTCGCAGCTCTCGACGCTGGCCGAAGCCATGGGCATGCGCGTGATCTACTTCGACCGCACCGACAAGCTTCGTCACGGCAATACCGAGCCCGTTGAGAAGCTGAGTGAGCTTCTGGCGCAGAGCGACGTCGTCAGTCTGCACGTGCCCGAGACGCCGGAAACGGCCGGCATGATCGGCGAGAAAGAGCTGCGGACAATGAAGCCCGGCTCGTTCCTGATCAACAACAGCCGCGGCACCGTGGTTGACCTCGATGCACTTGCCGCCGCATTGCGAGAGGGGCATCTCGCCGGCGCGGCCATTGACGTGTTTCCGGTCGAGCCCTCCTCCAACGCGGATCGCTTCAAGAGTCCGGTCCAGGGCCTGGAGAACGTCATCCTCACCCCGCATATCGGCGGTTCGACCGAAGAGGCCCAGGAGCGCATCGGCGGCGAGGTCGCTCGCAAGCTGGTCGACTATTTCATCACCGGCTCGACCATGGGCGCCGTGAACTTCCCCGAAGTGCAGTTGCATCTTCGCCCCTCCGGCGCTCGCTTCAGCCATGTCCATCGCAACGTGCCGGGCATGCTGCGGCGGCTGAACGAGGTCTTCCTCCAGCGCGACATCAACATCGCCGCGCAATATCTGGAGACCGCCGGCGACCTCGGCTATGTCGTGCTCGACGCCGATCTCGGCGGCCAGGACTCCGGCGAGCTGCTCCAGCAGATCCGCGCCCTCGACGGCACCATCGGCGCGCGGCTGGTGTTCGAGCACTAAAGCGTCTTGGAGCGAAGTGGATACAAAGAAAACGCGTCAACCAGAATCTAGAGCCATTTCCGTTCCGATCGCATCAGAACGGAAAATAGCTCCAGATCATCCCACGTTCCGGTTGCAACTTGTAGCAACTACTCCCACACTGTCGTCGAATTCGGCCCGGTCAAAAATCGCGTCGAATTTGAGCTTCAGTTGCGTGAGTGTCCGCCATGGAACGGGACGCCGTACTGATTGATCTCGCGCTTCAGGGCGGCGGTTCGCACGGCGCCTTCTCCTGGGGTGTGCTCGACCGTCTTCTGGAAGAGAAATGGTTGGAGATCGCCGCAATCTCCGGAACCTCCGCCGGCGCGATGAATGCGGCGGTTCTGGCGGACGGCTGGACAGCCGGCGGCGCCGAGGGCGCGCGAGAGGCGCTCGACCGATACTGGCGCCGTGTCTCGAAGGCCGCGACCTTCAGCCCGCTACAACGCTCTCCGCTCGACCGCTTGATGGGGCGCTGGACCCTCGATACGTCGCCCTTCTACGTCCTCACCGATTTGATGTCGCGCGTGCTGTCGCCCTACGACCTCAATCCGACCGGTTACAATCCGCTGCGCGCGGTGCTGGCCGAGAGTATCGATTTCGAACGCCTCGGGCGCTCGCCGATCCGGCTGTTCATCACCGCGACTCGGGTGCGCACCGGGCGCGGCCGTATCTTCCGCAACGCGGAGATCACGGCGGATGTGCTGCTGGCATCGGCCTGCCTGCCGACCATGTTCCGCGCGATCGAGATCGACGGCGAGCCCTATTGGGACGGCGGCTTTGCCGGCAACCCGACGATCACGCCGCTGGTGCGCGAAAGCGACGCGCATGACACCATTCTCGTCCAGATCAATCCGACCGAGCGGCTGGAGGAACCGCGGACGGCTGCGGAAATCCTCAACCGGCTCAACGAAATCTCATTCAATTCGCCGCTGATGAAGGAGCTGCGCATGATCGCGCTGCTGCGACAGGCGGCGGACCCCGGCAGCGGCGAGGGCGCGCGCTGGGCGAAGATGCGGATACACCGGATCAAGAGCGACATGCTGGCGAAGTTCGGGGCTTCCTCGAAGCTCAACGCGGAGTGGGAGTTCGTCTCGATGCTGCGCGCCGAGGGACGCATGGCCGCGGACGACTTCCTCGCCGAGCACGGCGCGGATATCGGCCGTCGTTCGACCGCCGATCTCGACGTCCTGCTGTCGGAGTGCTGAGGCATGGGTCTCCTCGGCCTCCTCGTCGGGCTCGGCCTGCTCGTCCTGTTCGCCTTCCGCGGCTGGAGCGTCCTGCTGCTCGCGCCGTTCGCCGCACTCGTTGCCGCGCTGTTCGGCGGTGAGCCGCTGCTCGCGAACCTGACCCAGGTGTTCATGGTGAACGCGGCGGGATTTCTGGCGCAGTTCTTCCCGATCTTTCTGCTTGGCGCCGTCTTCGGCAAGTTGATGGATGACAGCGGCGCGGTGACGTCGGTCGCCGGCTTCATGGCGGAGCGTCTCGGCGAACGGCGCGTGATCCTGGCGGTCGTGCTTGCCGGCGCGTTGGTCACCTATGGGGGTGTCAGCCTGTTCGTTGCGTTCTTTGTCATCGTTCCCATGGCACGCTCGCTGTTTCGTGCCGCTTCGATTCCGCGTCGTCTGATCCCGGCCGCGATCGTGCTGGGAACGTCGACCTTCACCATGTCGGCCCTGCCTGGCACGCCGTCGATCCAGAATGCGATCCCGATGCCGTTCTTCGGCACGACGCCGTTTGCCGCGCCGGGCCTCGGCATCGTCGCCTCGCTCATCATGCTCGGCACCGGATTGTGGTGGCTGCATCGCGCTGAAGCTGCGGCGCGCCGCGCCGCAGAAGGCTATGGCGACGATGCCGAGGGCGCGATCGAGCAGGCCGCTGCCGACGAGCTCGTGCGCGAGCGCGCGACGACTGCCAGCGAGTTCGATCCGGCGGAGCTACAGCACGGTCATCGCAGCGAGCGGCCATCGCCTGTGCTGAACGCCATGGCGCCGCTCGTCGTCGTCGTGACCGTCAATCTGGTGATGTCGCTGGTGGTGCTGCCGCGGCTCGATGTCAGCTATCTCGCCGAGCCGCGCTTTGGTGACACGACGCTTGCGGCCGTCGCAGGCGTGTGGTCGGTCGCGGTGGCGCTGGCTGCCGCCATCGTTACGACCATCGCGCTGAACTGGGCGCGCCTGCCGGCGCTACGCCGGACGATGGACGCCGGGGCCAATGCGTCGGTCCTGCCTGCGTTCAGCGTCGCCAGCCTCGTCGGCTTCGGCGCCGTCGTGGCCTCGCTGCCGGCGTTCACGATCGTGCGCGACTGGGTGCTGGCGATCGAAGGGGGACCGCTGGTCTCGCTCGCCGTCGCGACCAACATCCTGGCCGCACTGACAGGGTCGGCATCGGGCGGCCTGACCATCGCCCTCGACGCCCTCGGCCCGACCTACGTCGAGCTTGCCGCGCGGACCGGCATCGACCTTGCGCTGATGCATCGCGTGGCGGTGATCGGCGCGGGCACGCTGGACATCCTGCCACACAACGGTGCGGTGGTCAGCCTGCTCGCGATCTGCGGCCTGACCCATCGCGACAGCTATTTCGACATCGTCATGGTGGGCATCGTGACCTCGCTCCTGGCGCTGGTGGCGGTGATCGCCCTGGGCACTGCGCTGGGCTCGTTCTGACGGAAAGCCGGCGTCAGCGATTGACGGACGGGCGAAGGTTGCATTGAATCCGGCCAACTTCCGAACGCAACAGAACAAGCCGGCTGGAAACGATGAAGCGAAACAGAGCGAATCTGTGTGCATGGTTCGTGGGTACTGCGGCCGCAATGAGCGCGAGCGGTGCGTTGGCGGAGGATGCCGAGACGGTCTGCAAGGGGCTGGTCGGCGGCACCGATGCCGTGAAGATCGATGCCGCGACGTTTCAGTCGCCATCGACTCCCGCTGTTGCCGAACGTGGGCCGACCCCGTCCGGGCGCATCACGCCGGCCAATCCGCGCTTCTGCAAGGTGCTCGGCCATATCGACCCCACCGATCCCAAGGCGCCGCCGATCAGATTCCAGGTCAACCTCCCCGTCGAATGGAACGGCCGCTCGCTGCAATATGGCGGAGGCGGTTTCAATGGCGTGCTGATCACCGGCCTTGCGCTGCCGCCGGCCTATCCCTTCGACAAGCCGTCGCCGCTCGCGCGCGGCTTCGTCACCTACGGCACGGACTCCGGCCACGAATCCAGGCCGGGCGAGCCGCCGCAGTTGTTTGCGTTGAACGACGAGGCCTTCGAGAACTTCGCCCATCGCGCCTACAAGAAGGTGCGCGACGTGGCCGTGGTCCTGATGCAGCGCGCCTACGGCAAGAAGCCGGACAAGATGTACTTCATGGGTTCGTCCGAAGGCGGCCGCGAAGGCCTGACCATGGCGTAGCGCTACCCCGATGATTTCGACGGGATCTTCGCGCGGGTGCCTGTCATCAACTGGGTCGGCCTGCAGCATGCCGGAACGCGCTCGGGCCTGGTGACCATGGGGGAGGGCTGGATCAATCCGGCGCAGGTGAAGCTGGTCGGCGATGCCGTGCGGGCGGCCTGCGACAAGGCCGACGGCTCCGACGATGCGCTGGTGCAGGATCCGGTCGCCTGCAAGGCGGCATTCAAGGTCGAGACTCTGCGCTGCGCGGCGGGCCAGGGCGGCGATCAGTGCCTCACCGATCCCCAGATCAAGGCGATCAACACGCTGCATGCGACCTACAAATTCCCGTTCGCGCTCGCCAATGGCCTCGACGACTATCCGTGCTGGGGCGTCTCGGGCGAGGACACGCCAGCGATCGGGCCGACCGGCGGCTGGGTCGCGTGGTGGCTCGGCACCGCGCCGCCGGCGCAGCCGCCTGCGCCCAACAACGGCATCGCCTGGATCTACGGAGCCGGCGGCATTCAATATGTCTTCGCGCGCGATCCGAAGCTCGATGTCACCACCTACAACGTGGAGCACTACAAGGCGCGGCTGCTCGAGGTCTCGAAGCTGATGGATTCGACCGATCCCGACCTCAGCCGCTTCCGGATAGGCGGCGGCCGTCTGATCATGCTCGAGCACATGGCCGACTATGCGCAGAGCCCCTATGCCGGCATCCGCTATTTCGAGAGCGTCGAACGCAGGATGGGCAAGGCCGAGACGGCGGAATTCGCGCGGCTCTACACCGCGCCCGGTGTCGACCATGTCGGCTCCGGCGCGCCGGCCAATGTCGACATGCTGAGCGTGCTGGTCGACTGGGTCGAGAACGGCAAGGCGCCCGGCGATCTCGAAGTCAGCGAGCAGAAGGTCGAGGCGCCGTCGTTCGCGACGCTGCGCGCACTGCCGCTGTGCCGTTGGCCGGCCTGGCCGCACTACAAGGCGGGTGCGGTGAAGGAGGCGTTCCTGTGCGCCATAGCGAAACGGCCGGTTTGACAATCGCCCCGTGTCCGGCTATATACTTCGCATGCGAAATAATGAGGCCGCAGCGAAGCATCATCGGCTGATCTACCTGCTGAGCGTCGCGCACCGGCGCCTGCAGCGCTGGATGGCGGCGCAGCCGCAGAGTACGGTGACGCCGGCGCAGGCCGGGCTGCTGTTCATCCTCGGCAAGCAGGACGGCGTCCTGATCGGCGAGGCGGGCGCGGCGCTCGATATGGGGCCGGCCGGCATTTCCGGCCTGGTCGACCGCACCGCTGCCGCAAGACTGATCGAGCGCCGCGCCGATCGCGAGGATGGCCGCGCCTGGCGCATCTGGCTGACGCCCAAGGGGCGCAGCGCGCTGGCGCAGGCGAAGACCTCGGCGGCGGAGGTCAACGCGACGCTGACGGAGGGATTTACGGCCGCGGAGATCGACATCGTCGCACGCTGGCTGACGAGCATTCAGGACAAGTTTCCAAGAGGAGCAGACGAATGACCGAGCACGTCCGAATCGAGAGCAACGGCGGAATTCTCACCCTGACATTGGCGCGTCCCGACAAGAAGAACGCGCTGACCGATGCGATGTACGGCAAGCTGGCGGACACAATCGAATCCGCCGAGTTCGATCCGTCCGCTCGCGTGATCCTGATTCGCGGCGAGGGCGACATGTTCACCGCCGGCAACGACGTCGGCGAATTCGCCGCGGTCGCAGCCGGCAAGTCCGAAGGCAGCCGCAACGTCGTGCGCTTCATCCAGTCACTGGCGCGCTGCACCCGGCCGCTGGTCGCAGCCGTGCAGGGTCGTGCCGTCGGCGTCGGCACCACGATGCTGCTGCATTGCGATCTCGTCGTGCTCGCCGACAACGCGCAATTGTCGACGCCGTTCGTCAGCCTTGCCCTGGTGCCGGAGGCCGCCTCCAGCCTGCTGATGCCGGCGCGCATCGGCTATGCGCGCGCCTATGAGATGTTCGCGCTTGGCGAGACCGTGCCCGCCAAGTCGGCGCTGGAATGGGGCCTTGCCAACCGTGTGGTACCGCTCGACAAGCTCGATGCCGAGGCGCTCGCCCTCGCGCAGCGTCTCGCCCGTCAGCCGCTCGGCGCGCTCACGGCCACCAAGAAGCTGATGCGCAACGGCGAGGCGCTGGTCGCCCAGATGCAGGCCGAAGGCGAGCAGTTCGCGCAGCGCCTGCGCACCGCCGAAGCACGCGAGGCGTTCACGGCGTTCGCCGAGCGCCGCCCGCCGGATTTCACGAAGGTGGCGTGAGGCGATCTCCCGACAGAGTGGCCGAGGTCCATATCATTTGAAATAAACCTTAACGAAACTTTGGCATGTCCCCGTGCAGGATGACCGCTCGTGGCGAGTAGGTCTTTTGCTCCATGTCAATTTTTAAGAAATCGGTAAGCACGCTCCTCCTGGTTCTGATGGCGCTACTGGCCGTCGGTGCGCTGACCAGCACGGCCATTCAGATGGGTGGGGCCTTCAGCCGCTACAGCGAAAGCCTGGAGACCGAGCGGCTCGCTAATGCCGACAAGGCGATCTTCCAAGGCGTGTTGGCCTTGCGCAACAACCGCGGCGATGCCCAGAGCGCGCTGCTGGGCGAGGACGATCCGCGCGCCAAGCTCGGCGCCGCCGAGAAGGCCGAGCAGGCCGGTTTCGACGCCATCGCCGCCGCGCTCTCGACCGTCGAATTCGCGCGGCGCGACGAACTCGCCGGCACGCTGAAGCAGCGCTGGAGCGAGGCCGCGCCGAAGTTCCAGCTGTTCTACGACGAAGCCAGGTTGCCGCGCGCGGAACGCAAGGTCGAGCGCACCGCACCCTGGTACGATTCCGTCACCAAGGTGATCGAGACCGCGAACCTCGCGTCCACCGCGGTGTCGAACCGCGCCTGGATGAACGATCCCTTCATTGCCCGCATGATCCAGGCCCGCCGGCTCGCCTGGCAGGTGCGTGATCGCTACGGCATCCAGTGCTCGACCCTGCGCCCGAACGTCAACGGCTCAAAGCCGCTCGACGAGACCCAGAAGCAGACCGTGGCCGGATGGAATGGCACCATCACTGCCGGATGGGCGGGCATGGAAGAACTGCTGGCTGCGCCTGATGTGACGGCGGATCTCGTCAACACGGCCAGAGAGGCCCGCGCCAGGACCGACGGGGTTCTCAAGCAGATCGGCGAACTGACCGGGAACTTCGACGGCAGCGGCCGTCCCGCGATGCCCGCCTCGGAATGGAATGCGCTGTGCCAGTCGCCCTTCGCGTCCATCGTCGCGGTCGCCAACAAGGCGCTCGACCTGTCGATCGCGCGCGCGGAGGCGGTTCAGGCGAAAGCGCTCACCAACCTCATCGTGCAGTCGTTCGCATTCCTGCTCGCGCTGGCCGTGACCGTGGCCGGCGTGTTCGTGGTGCGCCATCGCCTCATGCGTCCGGTGCGCGCCATCCTCGATGCCATCGCGCGCATCGGCGCGCGCGATTATGCGACGCCGGTTCCGCAATCCCGCCACCCCGACGAGTTCGGCACCATGGCCGCCGCGCTCGAGAGCCTGCGCGAGAGCGCGGCGACCGCGGAACGGCTGGGCCGGGAACGTGAATCGCAACAGGCGCTTCAGCTCGCCCGGTCAGGCACCGTCGATGCCGCCTGCCGCAGTTTCGACGACACGGTGCAGGCGGTCATCCAGAGCGTCGTGGCCTCGACGCGGGAGCTCGACGCCACCGCGACCGGTGTGCGCTCGCTGGTCTCGGACTCCAGCAGCCAGACCGCCGCGGTCTCGTCCGCCGCCGAGCAGGCCACCAACAATCTCGAGACCATCGCGGCCGCGACCGAGGAGCTCTCCGCATCCGTCGGCGAAATCTCCGCACAGGTGCAGTCGAGCGCCCGCGAGGCCCGCGAGGCCGTGGCGCAGGCCGAGCAGACCAACGCGACGGTCGAGATCCTCGACCAGACCGCGAGCCGCATCGGCGAGGTCGTGAAGATGATCAACGCGATTGCGGCCCAGACCAACCTCCTGGCGCTGAACGCCACCATCGAAGCCGCGCGTGCGGGCGAGGCCGGCCGCGGCTTTGCCGTCGTCGCGGGCGAGGTCAAGAGCCTCGCGTCCCAGACCGCGGCAGCGACGGAAGAGATCTCGCGCCAGGTCGAGGAGATCCAGGGCGCCACCGGCCAGGCCGTCGCCGCGATCCGCTCGATCGGCGGCGCCATCGGCGGCATCGACGAGAAGATGACGGCAATTGCGGCTGCGGTCGAGCAGCAGCGGGCGGCGACCACGGAGATCTCGCGCAACTTCCAGCAGGCCGCCCAAGGCACCCGTGAGGTGACCGACACCATCGGCAGCGTCGCGAGGCTCAACCAGGAGACTGGCAACGCCGGCACGGTGCTGTCGGAGTCCGTCAAGAAGATGTCGGCCGACGCCGATCGCCTGCGCGTGGCGGTCGAGGGCTTCCTGGGAGCCGTGAAGACCGCGTAGTTTCGTTCTCTCACCATCCAACGTCGCGCGGGCATTGCCGTCGGTCCGCGTGGCGGGTACATCTGTGGCGCCTCGCTCCGCGGGTGCTGAGAAAGACGTAAGACATATCAGGGATGGAGAGTTCGATGCCGGTCGCGCCACAACACAAGGCCCAGCGCCCCTATCGCGGTGTGTTCCCGGTCGCGCCCACCATCTTCGACGAGCGCGGCGAGCTCGATCTCGAGGGCCAGCGCCGCTGCATCGATTTCATGATCGATGCCGGCTCACACGGCATCTGCATCCTCGCCAATTTCTCCGAGCAGTTCGTGCTCACCGACGCCGAGCGCGAGGCCGTGATGCATGCGGTGCTGGAACATGTGGCTGGCCGGGTTCCCGTGATCGTGACCACCACGCATTTCAGCTCGGCCGTGTGCGCGGCGCGCAGCAAGCAGGCCGAGGCGGCCGGCGCCGCCATGGTGATGGTGATGCCGCCCTATCACGGCGCGACTTTCCGTGTCCCCGAGAAGGGCATCGTCGAATTCTTCAAGGTGCTCTCGGGCGCGATCGACATCCCCATCATGATCCAGGACGCGCCTGTGGCCGGCACGCCGCTCTCGGTCGAGCTGCTGGCGCGGCTGGCGCGCGAATTCGCCAACATCCGCTATTTCAAGATCGAGGTAGCAGGCGCGGCTTCGAAGCTCCGCAGCCTGATCGAGGCGGGCGGCAGCGATATCGAAGGCCCCTGGGACGGCGAGGAGGCGATCACGCTGCTGGCCGATCTCGACGCCGGCGCCACCGGCGCCATGACCGGCGGCGGCTATCCCGACGGCATCCGCCAGATCATCGATCCCTATTTCGCCGGTAAGCGCGAGGAAGCGAAGGCCGCCTATGAGCGCTGGCTGCCGCTGATCAACTACGAGAACCGCCAATGCGGCCTGATCGCCTGCAAGGTCATGATGCAGGCCGGCGGTGTGATCAAGTCGGAAGCCGTGCGGCATCCGCTCCAGCCGCTGCATCCGGCAACGCGCGCGGGATTGCTGGAACTCGCCAGGGAGCGCGATGCACTGGCGCTGCGGTGGGGGAGGTAACCTTCTCCCGCCGAAATTCAGCCTTTCCGTCGTCATTGCGAGGAGCGAAGCGACCAGACCGGTTCCGCGGAGACGGTCTGGATTGTCTCGCTGCGCCCGCAATGATGGGGCCGGCCATTTCGGCTAGAGGTTTCGAATTGACGCAATTCCGCCAGTTCCCCCGGACCCCGCGATCAAGTATCGTGCGCTGACCAACCAGACTCTGCGGAGCAGTCGAGACCTCGCGCAATACCTCTTCACGATGCCGTTATCCCAGGTCAGGTTGGCGCAAACCGACAGAACAGGGAGGCAGTGCCATGACGATGAGGCCGGATCCCACCTTTCACGCATCGCCCAGGCTTGCGATGGAAGCACCTGCGGAGAACTTTGCCTACACGTTGCTGCTCAGTCCGGACTTCTCAAAGCCGGATGCTCTCGCGGTCATCGACGTCAAGCCGGGATCGCCGACCTATAGCCAGATCGTCCACACCGTGACGATGCCCAACAAGGGCGATGAGTTTCATCATTTCGGCTGGAATGCGTGCTCCTCCGCCTTGTCGCCGCTCGCCGGACACGCCTTCATCGAGCGGCGCTATCTCATCATTCCCGGGCTGCGCTCGTCGCGCATCTACATCATCGATACCAAGCCCGACCCGACCAAAGCCAAGATCCACAAGATCATCGAGCCAGAGGAAGTCTTCAAGAAGACCGGCTACTCGCGGCCACACACGATCCATTGCGGGCCGGACGGCATCTACGTGAGCACGCTCGGCGGCGGCGGCAAGGACGGTACCGACGGCCCTCCCGGCATTTTCATCATGGATTGCGAGACCTTCGAGGTCCTCGGACGATGGGAGATCGACCGCGGTCCACAGACGCTGCATTATGATTTCTGGTGGAATCTGCCGCGCGACTACATGGTGACGAGCGAATGGGCCTTGCCGCCGCAGTTCGAGAACGGGATCGTCCCGGAAGATCTGCTCGCGAACAAATACGGACATCGTCTCCACTTCTGGGATCTTCGCGCACGTCGCAACGTCCAGACCATCGACCTCGGCGCCAATCACCAAATGGCGCTGGAGGTACGACCGGCGCACGATCCGGTTCGCGAGTACGGCTTCGTCGGCGTCGTGGTCGACACCACGAATCTCGAAGCATCGATCTGGACGTGGTGGCGAGAAGGCGGGAAATTCCATGCGGAGAAGACCGCGACGATCCCACCCGAGCCCGCGCCAAAGGAGAAACTCCCGCCGCTGCTCCAGGGATTTGGCGCCGTGCCGCCGCTGGTGTCCGACATCGACCTGTCGATGGATGACCGGTTTCTCTATGTCTCGTGCTGGGGCACGGGTGAAATGCGCCAGTACGACGTCAGTGATCCGCGCAAGCCGAAGCTTGCGGGCTCGGTCCACATCGGCGGTATCGCGCGCCGCACGCCTCATCCGAACGGCAAGGCATTTGCGGCGGGTCCGCAGATGGTCGAGATCAGCCGCGACGGCAGGCGCGTTTACTGGACCAACTCGCTCTATTCCACCTGGGATGACCAGTTCTATCCTGATGGAGTTCCGGGCGTGGAGGTCATGGCCAATGTCGGTCGCAATGGCGGCCTTGAGCTCGACAAGGATTATTTCGTGAGCTTCCCCGACGGATATCGTGCGCACCAGATCAGGCTCGAGGGCGGCGATTGTTCGACGGATTCCTTTTGCTATCCGTCGGTCTAGATTGGGAGCACGCGAGCCCGGCACTCGGCTGGCTGTGGCTCGCGCTTGTTGCGAGCGGTCTCTACCACGGGGTCAATCCGGGCATGGGCTGGCCGCTCGCCGTTTCGGCCGGGCTCATGGACAAGAGCCCGCGTGCGCTTTTCCGCGCCTTGTGGGCCCTGTCCGCCGGGCATCTGCTCGCAACGTTTCTCGTGCTGCTGCCATTCGCGTTCCTGCTCGTGCTGGCGGAGTGGCAGCGTCCGATCCAGCTAGTCGCGAGCCTTCTCGTCATCGGCTTCGGCGTCTATCGGTTGATCGTTCGGCGCCATCCCCGCGCGCTGGCACGAATTCCGCCGACGCAATTGGTGCTCTGGTCGTTTGCCGTCGCCATTGCGCACGGCGCCGCCTTGATGCTCGTGCCGATCTATCTTGGGCTTTGCCAGGCCTTCGAGCTCGATGCCGGACATGAGGCGGCGGGCGAGTTGATGAAGGCAAGCGTCGGGATGGCGGCGCTGGTGTCCCTGGTGCACGTTGCCGCCATGGTCAGCGCCGGCGGGTGTCTGGCCTGGCTGGTCTACCGTTATCTGGGGTTGAGGTTCGTCTCGCGAAGCTGGTTCAATCTGGATGCGGTCTGGGCGACCAGCCTCGTCCTGGTCGGCGCCGTGGCGCTCGCCTTCAATCTTGCGAGCTGACTGTGAGGCCTATCGCGTCAGCGCCCACTCGCCGACGATGCGGAAACGACCCTTCGCCTCGTCCTGCTTGAACAGTGCGAGGCGGTCGATCGCCAGCGCGCCGAGACGAAGCGACGCAAACCGGGCCCGTAACATCTCCAGAATCGGCCCGCGGCGCTCTGCATCCAGCCGGCCGGTGAGCGTCATGTGGAAGCGGAATTCCTCCATCACGTAAGGGTAGCCCCAACGGTCGAGATAATCGCGCTGCCGCTCGGTGAGTTTTTCGGGCTTGCGCCGCGCACGATCTTCCGCGGTGAGAACCGCGCGGAAGGAGTCGAATTCACGGACGCAATCGGCGGCAAATTGCTGAATCTCGTCAACCGGCTCGGCGGGAATGACGGCAATGAAGCCGCTGATGGTATCGACGACGGGCCGGATCACTGGAATTGTCCGCGATTGGCCGGCGAACGTCGCGCAGGCCGCCATGAGCTCGGCCTCGGTCCTGCCCGATGCCAGCGCCATCGGCGCCTTCAGCGTGGCGTGAAAGCCGTATTTGCGGGGATCGGCGGTGATGTCGCGCCAGTCCGGAGCAATCTGCAGCGCCTCGGGCGGAAACGGCACCTCGTCGCCCGTGTGGGCGTCATAGCCGAGCAGCTCGGCGCCGAAGCGGGAGAGGGCGCCGTCGGCGCCGGCGGCAAAATAGATCGCGTAGCGGGGGAAACCTGTCATCACCTCAGCATAGCCAATTTAAGCCGCGGCGACAGCCTCGCGCGGCGCCGCCACAGCAGTGAGCAGCCTTGTCGCGTCGGTGAGATGCACGAGCTTGCCGCCTGAGATCACCGCGATCAGCCGCGGCCGCAGCTTCACGCTGTCGTCGACGAGGAGAATGTCGGCGCGGCGTCCCTCCGCGAGCATGCCGCGATCGGCAAGGCCGGTCGCGCGCGCCGGGCCGGCGGAGACCAGATCCCAGGCCTGTGCCAGCGGCACCACGCCATCGGCGGCGAGCCGGAACGCGGCGAGCAGCTGCGCGGGATAATAATAATCCGAGGCCAGCACCGAGCAGAGCCCCTTGGCGATCATGTCGGAGGCCTTGGTCCAGCCGGTGTGGCTGCCGCCGCGCACGACGTTCGGCGCGCCATAGACGATGGCATCGCCGTGGCTTGCCGCCGCCCGGGCCGTCTCCTCGTTGATCGGAAACTCCGCGATGTCAGCGCCGAGCTCGCGAAATTCCCGGCGCATCGCCGGCGTCGCGTCGTCGTGCGAGAGCATCCGCACCTCGGCCGCGCGGGCAGAAGCGGCGAGGCGCGACACCGAAGCGGGCACCTCATCGGCGCGCGAAACCACGCGCTCGACCAGCCGGTCGAATTCCTCGCTCGAAAGGCCAGTGCGCTCCACCATGCGGTTGCGCTTGCGCGGCTTGGACATGTCGGCGACGGTGCCGTCCATGTGGTCGTTGAAGGCGAACAGGTCGACGCGGCCCTCGGCGAGCCACTGGGCGATCTCGGCCTCGGCGTCGAGATTGTAGGTCTCGTGCCGCAGATGGAAGCGGGTGTCGGCGGCGAATTGCGGACGCTGCCGCTCGATCGCCTCCATCAGGCCGCGCGCATTGTCGGCGCTGCGCAGGCCCGGCTCCCAGGAGCAGGTCGTGGCGTGAAAGACGGTGGTGATGCCGTTGCCGATCGCCTGGCGGTCGCTGTCGGCGAGCGCGACGTCGATCGGAAAATCGACGCCGGCGCGCGGCATCATCTGTCGCTCGAAGGCATCGCCATGCAAATCGACGATGCCGGGCAGCACCAGCAGGTCGCGGGCATCGATCGCCAGCCGCGAACGGCCGCGCGAAGCATCGACCTGTGCAATATCCGTTCCGGACACGAGAAGCGAGGTTTCGGCGAATTCGGCGCCGATCAGGGCCCGGCCGCCTTCGAGGAATATGTCTGTCACGCGATCGCGCTTCGTTTGCTGGCAGGGGGATTGGTGAGAGAGCTCGCCCGTGCTTCGTATGTCGAAAGAAAATGTTCAATCCCGAGCTTGCGGAAATCGGGCAGCGCCTCGCGCAATTTGTCGTGATCCCAGTCCCACCAGGCGAGCTTCGCAAGGCGCCCGGCGATCTCCTCCGAGAACCGTCGCCGCACGATACGGGCCGGATTGCCGGCGACGATGGTGTAGGCCGGCACGTCCTTGGTGACGATGGCGCCGGCGGCGATCACCGCGCCGGTGCCGATGTTGCGACCCGGCAACACGATCGCGCCATGGCCGATCCAGACGTCGTGGCCGATATGGATATGATGCTGGCGCCGCCAGTCGAAGAACTCGGCATCGTCGCTCTCACCCTCGAAATAGGCGCTGGAGCGGTAGGTGAAGTGCGCCTGTGTCGTGCGGTGCATCGGATGGTTGCCGGGATTGATGCGCGTCATCGCCGCGATCGAGCAGAACTTTCCGATGGTGGTGTAGGTGATCTGCGAATCGTTGACGACATAGGAGTAATCGCCCATCGCCACTTCATGCAGGATCGTGCGCGCGCCAACCTCGGTATAGGCGCCGAGCCGGGTCTCATGCAGTTTGGCCGAGGGGTCGATGGTCGGCTGAACCGAAAGAGCTTTGGCGGCCATGTTGCATCCGAGCTGCGAGGGCGGGCGTTCCTCTTCGAGCGGCTTGATGACGGTGTCATGACGGCGAGATGACAGGGGATGAAGCGCGCAGGATCGCCGCACTGCAACGGCGCTGTCACACAAGTGTTAAGCATGGACGTTAGCGGTTGCCTCCAGCTACTCTGGAGCCCTGCATGCTGGTGGTCGATGGTCTGACGTGTCGCTTCGGCGTGAAAGCCGCGGTGGACGACGCTTCGTTTGAGGTTTCCCCCGGCGGCTTCGTCGGTGTAATCGGGCGCTCGGGCGCCGGCAAGTCGACATTGTTGCGGACGATCAACCGCCTTGCGACACCGTCGCAGGGCCGCATCCTGTTCGACGGCCTCGACGTCACCGCGTTGCGCGGCAAGGAGCTGCGGCAGTGGCGTGCCCGTTCGGCCATGATCTTCCAGCAGTTCAACCTGGTCGGCCGGCTCGACGTGCTCACCAATGTGCTGATGGGACGCCTCGCGACGATGCCGGCCTGGCGCTCGCTGCTGCAGGCCTGGCCCGAGCAGGACAAGGCGCTGGCGATGTCCGCACTGGAACAGTTCGACATCGCCTCGCTCGCCGCCCAGCGCGCCGATCAGCTCTCGGGCGGCCAGCAGCAGCGCGTGGCGATCGCCCGCGCATTGGTGCAGCAGCCCGATATTATTCTGGCCGACGAGCCGATCGCCTCGCTCGACCCGCGCAACACCAAGATCGTGATGGATGCGCTGCTGCGCATCAACAAGCATTTCGGCATCACCGTGCTCTGCAACCTGCATTCGCTCGATCTCGCCCGCAGCTATTGCGACCGCCTGATCGGCATGGCCGCGGGCCGCGTGGTGTTCGACGGCGCGCCGTCCGCGCTGACCGACCAGGTTGCGCGCGAGCTCTACGATCTCGAGGCCAACGAGGCCATGGGTGGCATGCCTGTGCCCGCGTCCGCCGGCGTCCCGGCGCTCGGAACGGCCGCTGCGGCCTGAGCCGCGGCGCATCCTTTGAATTGCAAGTTCTTGCGTCAACCGACCCCAACCGATGAAGAGGGTATCATGATCACTCGCAGACTAGTCCTTGCCGGCGCCGCCGCGCTCGCGTTCACGGCCTCCGCCTCGGCGAGCGACTGGAAGACCAAATATCCCGAGCTGACCTTCGCGGTCGTGCCGGCCGAGAACGCCTCGGGCGTCACCGAGCGCTGGGCGCCGTTCATGACCTATCTCTCCAAGGAACTGGGCGTGAAGGTCACGCTGCGCATCGCCAACGACTACGCCGCCGTGATCGAAGGCCAGCGCGCCGGCAACATCCATATTGCGAGCTACGGCTCGGCTTCGTTCGCCCGCGCCCGCCTCACCGGCGTCAAGACCGACGCTTTCGCCAACGACATCAACGCCGACGGCTCCACCGGCTATTATTCGGTGTTCTTCGTCAAGGCGAACAGCGCCTACAAGAAGATCGACGACCTCAAGGGCAAGAACCTCGGCCTGGTCGATCCGAACTCGACGTCGGGCAACAACGTGCCGCGCTTCGAGCTCGACAAGATGGGCATCCACGACGCCGACACCTATTTCAGCAAGGTCGTCTTCACCGGCAGCCACGAGAACGCGATGCTGGCGCTGGCGCAGGGAACGGTCGACGTCGCGGCCAACCAGTGGACCACCGACGACGATTCGACGCTGGCCCAAATGCTGACCAAGGGCATGCTGAAGAATGCCGACGGCTCGGCGATGAAGAAGGACGACTTCCGCATCGTCCACAAGTCGGCACCGATCATCAACGGTCCCTACGCCTACAACTCCGACTTGCCGGACGACGCCAAGGCGGCCATCGCGAAGGCCTTCTTCGACGCGCCGGCGAAGGATAAGGCGGCGTTCGATCGCCTCCAGGACGGCCAGAAGAAGGGTTTCAATCACGCCACCACCAAGGATTGGGACGGCACGATCGAGCTGATCAAGTTCGTCGATGCGCTGCGTAAAAAGAAGGCGTCCTGAGTTTTTGGGACGATGCACCTGAGCCGGGTCCCAAGGACCCGGCTCTTTCTTTGACCGGACCTGTTTCGACAGATGACGACAGCGGTTTCGATCCTCCCCGAGCAGCAGCTCGCCGTGCTCAATGGCGCCTATCGCCAGGCGGTTGCGCGCAGGCGGCTCCGCCTGTTGCTGGGCGCCGTCATCTTCGCCGCCGCGCTCTTTCTCGCCGCAATCGGCGCGGAAGTGAATTTGCGCACGCTGTTCACCTATTTCGGCAACTTCCTCAGCTATTTCGACCGCATCCTCACGCTCGACAACGGCCAGCGGGTCTGGACCGATGTCGGCGAGTGGTTCTGGGGCTGGCGCAAATGGCTGAAGATGCTGGGCGAGACGCTGCTGATCTCCTATGTCGGCACGCTGATCGGCGCGACTCTCGCCTTCTGCCTGAACTTCTTCGCGGCTGAAAACACCTCGCCCGCGCCCTGGCTGCGCTTCGTCGTGCGGCGGCTGCTCGAGTTCGCCCGCACGGTGCCCGGGATCGTGTTCGCACTGGTCTTCGTCATCGCCTTCGGGCTCGGTCCGATGGCGGGCGTGCTGGCGATCGCGATCCACTCCACCGGCGCGCTCGGAAAGCTGTTCTCGGAGATCGTCGAGAACGCCGACATGAAGCCGGTCGAGGGTATCCGCTCGACCGGCGCGAGCTGGCTGTCCTGCATGCGCTTTGCCGTGGTGCCGCAGGTGACCGCGGGCTATGCCAGCTACGCGCTGCTGCGTTTCGAGATCAACGTCCGCGAGGCCTCCGTGATGGGCTTTGTCGGCGCCGGTGGCATCGGCCAGGAACTCGTCGTCGCCATCCGCAAATTCTACTACTCCGACGTCAGCGCGATCCTGCTCACCATCGTCGTCACGGTCTTCATCATCGACATCGCCACCGGCTGGCTGCGCGGCCACCTGTTCGGCAAGGAGGCGCGGACGTGACGAAGCCGCAGGAGGTCGATGCCGCGCAGATGCGTGCGCGGTATCCCGAGGTGTTCGAGCGGCCGGCCTCGGCGCGGCTCGCGACGCCCGCCATGATCGTCCTGGCGTTCGCGATCCTCACTTACGGCCTCGTCGATCTCGACTTCTCGCCGTCGCGCTTCTTCGCCGGCCTCAGCCAGCTCGGCTGGATCAGCCTGATGATGATCCCGCCCGATCCCGGCTCGTCTCTGCCCATTTATCTGAAGGCGCTCGGCGAGACGCTGTCGATCGCGTTGCTCGGCACCACGCTGGGGGCGCTGTTTGCCTTGCCGGTGAGCCTGCTGGCGGCGCGCAACATCGTGCCGTCGAGCATTCTGCGCTTTCCCGTCCGCCGGTTCCTGGATTCGATTCGCGGCGTCGATACGCTGATCTGGGCGCTGGTGTGGATCAACGTGGTCGGGCTCGGCCCGTTCGCCGGCGTGCTCGCCATCGCGGTGTCGGATTTCGGCGCCTTCGGAAAGCTGTTCTCGGAGGCGTTCGAGGGCGCCGACCGGAAGCAGGTCGAGGGCATCCGCGCCTCCGGCGGCAGCGCGCTGCACGAGATCCGCTTCGGCCTGTTGCCGCAGGTCCTGCCCGTCATCGCCGGCCAGGTGCTCTACTTCATCGAATCGAACACCCGCTCGGCCACCATCATCGGCATCGTCGGCGCCGGCGGCATCGGCCTCCAGCTCGCCGAGCAGATCCGCGTGCTGGAATGGCAGAAGGTCTCGTTCCTGATCCTGATGATTTTGGTTGCGGTGGCCGCGATCGATTTCATCTCGGGCAAGCTGCGCTTTGCGATCATCGGCAGGCGGGCTGTGGCGTGATCGGCGATGCCGTAGGGTGGGCAAGGCGCAGCGTGCCCACCCTTTCTACCGAGAACAGGATAGAGGGTGGGCACGGCGCAAGTGCGCCTTTGCCCATCCTACGGCACTCTCCCACAAGGGGAGAGGGAAGAGCTACGACTCCACCAGAAATTCCACCCGTTCCGCCGCGAAGCGCGAGTGCTTTGTCAGCAGCGGCTTGCCCGTGAGATCGTTGTCGGTGGCATCGACCACCAGGATCGGCCGGCCCAGCGCCAGATCGAGCCGTGAGGCATCGGTCGCATCGACGATGCCGGCCGTGATTCGGGTCGCGCCGCGGCGATAGTCGCGCACGCCGTAATGCGCGAGAAGCTTGGTCATCGAGCGCGTCGCCGCGAACACGGCGCCGGCGTCCGGAAACCGTTCCGCCGACAGCCAGGTGGTGGACACGCAGATCGGCGTGCGGTCGGCGAGGCGGATCGCCTCGATCCGCATCAAAGGCGCGCCGGTCTTCAGTCCCAGCTCCCGCGCGAGCTCGCGCGTCGCGACATCGTCGGTCGCATCGATCAGCCGCCCATGCGGTTCCCGGCCGCCCGCACCGACGATCTCGGAAAAACGCGTGCGCGAGCGCAGCGGATAGGCGAGCTTCTGCGCCTCGACATAGGTTCCGCTGCCGCGCTCGGCCCGCACCAGGCCGCGCTCGGCGAGCGCAGCCAGCGCACGCCGCACGGTGTGGCGGTTGACGCGATAGGTTTCGGCGATCTCCATCTCGCCCGGCAGCTTGTCGCCGGCCGCAAAGCGGCCGTCGGCGATGCCGCGCTCGATGCCGTCGGCAACGAGGCGCCATAGCGCGACGCCCGAGGAGGCTGTGTCCTGCATGCTCATGTCGCGGGAAACCTACCCCAGAAATCACATCATTGTCACGAAACAGTCATGGCGTATCCGTATGAAGTTGTCTATTATCATAGACAACTTCGATGCGGCAAGTTCGGTGGACCAGGTGACGCAGCACAACAATCAGCAAGCCCAGCGCAGAGCCGCGATGGCGGTGCTGGCGCAAGCGGAGGCGGGCGAGATCGCCGCTCGCCTCCGCAACTTGGCCCTTCCGGCCCATCAGGATCTGCGGGCGCCCGAAAACGGCCTCGTCATGCTGCGCGGCCGGGTCGGCGGCGACGGCGCGCCGTTCAATCTCGGCGAGGCGACGGTGTCGCGTGCCGCGGTGCGGCTTGCGAGCGGCGAGGTCGGGTTCGGCTACACGCTCGGCCGTGACGGAGACAAGGCGCGGCTGATCGCGTTGTGCGATGCGCTGGTCCAGTCCCGTGATTACGGCGGCGCGGTGGAGCGGGGTGTCATCGCGCCCTTGCGAGAGCAGCTTATGATTCGGCGCAAGCAGGCGGCGGCCGAGACCGCCGCGACGAAGGTTGATTTCTACACCATGGTGCGCGGTGAGGGCTGAGATCATGACCACGATTGCGGAACTGCCGCCGGGTTTTGCCGACAAGGTGCTGTCGGCACAATCGACCTTTCGCTCCGTTATGGACGCCATGGCGCGGCCGGGCTCGGTTCAGCGCATCGTGCCGATGGCGGGGGCGCCGGGGCCGATGATGCGCGGCACCGCCGCAATCGCGCTCACGCTGTTCGACCACGACACGCCGCTCTGGCTCGATGCGCGGATGGTGGAGAGCTCCGACCTGGTGAAATGGCTGAAATTTCATACCGGCGCGCCGGTGGTGCGGGATTGTTCGATCGCGAGCTTTGCGCTGATCAGCGACGGCACGGCGCTTCCGCCGTTCGACCGGTTTGCGCTCGGGACGAGCGAATATCCGGATCGTTCGACGACGGTGATCATTCAGGTCGACAGCCTTGCCTCCGGGCGCAGCTTCGAGCTGCGCGGCCCCGGCATCGACGGGGTCGCGACGCTGCAGGCGTCGATCAGGCCTTTCGACCTGTTCGAGCGCCTGCGGATCAACGAGGCGCTGTTTCCGCGGGGCATCGACGTGGTGCTGGTCGCCGATGACGCCGTGGTTGCGATCCCGCGCACCACGCGCGTCGTGAACAAGGGAAGCTGAAGCATGTATGTCGCAGTCAAGGGCGGCGAACGCGCCATCGAGAACGCCCATCGCCTGCTCGCGCATAAGCGGCGCGGCGACCAGAGCGTTCCGGAGGTCACGCTCGACCAGATCTCCGAGCAGCTCGGCCTCGCCGTCGACCGCGTCATGAGCGAAGGCTCGCTCTACGATCGCGAGCTCGCGGCGCTCGCAATCAAGCAGGCGCGCGGCGATCTGATCGAGGCGATCTTCCTGGTCCGCGCCTTCCGCGCCACCCTGCCGCGCTTCGGCACCAGCGAGCCGGTCGACACCGGCGCCATGCGGGTGCAGCGGCGCGTGTCCTCGACCTTCAAGGACATTCCCGGCGGGCAGATCCTCGGGCCGACCTTCGACTATACCCATCGCCTGCTCGACCCCTCGCTCGCCGAAGGCTTCGTTCCCGACGCGCCAGCGACGGCTGAAGCGCCCACCGCGCCAACGCCGCGCGTGACCGACATTCTCGGACGCGACGGGCTGATCGAATCCTCGCCCCAAGCCGAGGACGGCGCCAGCGTCGGCGATCTTACCCGTGAGCCGCTGAACTTCCCGGCGGATCGCGACCTGCGCCTGCAGAACCTTGCGCGCGGCGACGAAGGCTTCCTGCTGGCGATGGGCTATTCCACCCAGCGCGGCTATGGCCGCAACCACCCCTTCGCGGGCGAGATCCGCTTCGGCGAGGTCGAGGTCGAATTCATCGCGGAAGACGCCGGCTTCGCCGTGCCGCTCGGCTCGATCGAACTGACCGAGTGCCAGATGGTCAACCAGTTCAAGGGTTCTGCGACGGAAGCGCCGTGCTTCACTCGCGGCTACGGTCTTGCCTTCGGCCAGAGCGAGCGCAAGACCATGTCGATGGCGCTGGTCGATCGCGCATTGCGGGCCCGCGAGCTCGGCGAGGAGGCACTCGCCCCTGCGCAAGACGAAGAATTCGTGATGTCGCATTCGGACAACGTCCAGGCGACCGGTTTCGTCGAGCATCTGAAGCTGCCGCACTATGTCGACTTCCAGTCCGAGCTCGGCTTGTTGCGCAAGCTGCGGCAGGAGTTCGCGGATGCCAATGCGCCTGATGCCATGAAGGAAGCCGCGGAATGAACGCGCCCGCCTACAACTTCGCCTATCTCGACGAGCAGACCAAGCGGATGATCCGCCGTGCGATCCTGAAGGCGATCGCCATTCCCGGCTATCAGGTGCCGTTCGCCAGCCGCGAAATGCCGATGCCCTATGGCTGGGGCACCGGCGGCGTGCAGGTCACCGCCGCGATCCTCGGTCCCCAGGACGTGCTGAAGGTGATCGACCAGGGCTCCGACGACACCACCAACGCGATCTCGATCCGAAAGTTCTTCGCCAAGACCGCGGGCGTTGCGACGACGACCGCGACGGCGGAGGCGACGGTGATCCAGACTCGTCACCGCATCCCGGAGATGGCGCTGAGGGAAAACCAGGTGCTGGTCTATCAGGTGCCGATCCCCGAGCCGTTGCGTTTCCTCGAGCCGCGCGAGACCGAGACGCGGCGCATGCACGCGCTCGCCGAGTACGGCCTGATGCACGTGAAGCTCTACGAGGACATCGCCCGCTTCGGCCACATCGCGACCGCCTACGCCTATCCGGTGAAGGTGAACGCGCGCTACGTGATGGATCCGTCCCCGACGCCGAAATTCGACAATCCCAAGATGGACAATTCTCCCGCGCTGCAATTGTTCGGCGCCGGCCGCGAGAAGCGCATCTACGCGATCCCGCCCTATACGCAGGTGGTCTCGCTCGATTTCGAGGATCACCCGTTCGAGCCCTACCGCTTCAACGCGCCCTGCGCGCTCTGCGGGGCGGAAAATTCCTATCTCGATGAGATCGTCACCGACGACAAGGGCGGGCGGATGTTCGTCTGCTCGGACACCGATTATTGCGAGGGCCGCCAGGCCGCCGGCCATCACGGCAGTCTCAGCGCTGCGCCGTACAGGGAAAAGGCGGGCTCACATGGTTGATCAAGGCTTGGCCGATCTCGATACACTTGAAAACGACCAGCCGCTGCTGGTGGCGGAGTCCCTCAGCAAGTCCTTCGGTCGCATCGCCGCCTGCCGCGACGTCTCCTTCGCGCTCTATCCCGGCGAGGTGCTGGCGATCGTCGGCGAGTCGGGCTCGGGCAAGTCGACGCTTCTGCAGATGCTGTCGGGCCAGCTGGCACCGAGCGCCGGCCATGTGTCCTACCGGATGCGCGACGGCGTCACGCGCGATCTTACGACGCTGGGTGAAGCCGAGCGGCGCTTCCTGTTCCGCACCGATTGGGGTTTTGTGCACCAGGACCCCGCGCAGGGTCTGCGCATGGCGGTCTCGGCCGGTGCCAATGTCGGCGAGCGGCTGATGGCGGTGGGGTGGAACCACTACGGCCGCATCCGCGAGACCGCGTCGGACTGGCTCACCCGCGTCGAGATCGACGTCGCGCGCATCGACGATGCTCCCCGCACCTATTCCGGCGGCATGCGGCAGCGTCTTCAGATCGCCCGCAACCTCGTCACCGAGCCGCGGCTGGTGTTCATGGACGAGCCGACCGGCGGCCTCGACGTGTCGGTGCAGGCGCGCCTGCTCGATCTCGTGCGCAGTCTCGTCGCCGAGCTGCATCTCGCCGTCATCATCGTCACCCACGATCTCGCGGTCGCGCGCCTCCTGTCGCATCGCGTGATGGTGATGAAGGGCGGCCGCGTCATCGAGACCGGTCTCACCGACCAGGTGCTCGACGATCCCCGCGAACCCTATACGCAACTTCTCGTCTCCTCGATTCTCCCGCCATGAGCTTTTCGATGACCGCCATGATCGACGTTGCCGATGCCCAGAAGACCTTTACGATGCACTTGCAAGGCGGCATCGAGCTGCCGGTCGTGCGCGGCGTGACGTTCCAAGTCAATCCCGGCGAGTGCGTCGTGCTGTCGGGGCCGTCGGGCGCCGGCAAATCGTCAATCCTGAAGATGATCTTCGGCAACTACCGTTGCGATAGCGGCCGCATCGGCATCCGCCATCGCGGCGCGGTGATCGACCTCGCCACTGCCGAGCCGCGGCAGATCCTCAACGTCCGCCGCTCCACGATCGGTTATGTCAGCCAGTTCCTGCGCGCCGTGCCCCGCGTCGCCACCATCGACGTCGTCGCCGAGCCGCTGATCGTGAACGGCATGGCACGTGCCGACGCACAGGCGCGCGCCGGCGAGCTGCTGCATCGTCTCAACATCCCCGAGCGGCTCTGGCAACTGCCGCCCGCAACCTTCTCCGGCGGCGAGCAGCAGCGCGTCAACATCGCGCGCGGCTTCATCTCGGACCTGCCGATCCTGCTGCTGGACGAGCCCACCGCCTCGCTCGATGCCGCCAATCGCGCCGTCGTGGTCGAGCTGGTCGCTGAAAAGAAGCGTCAGGGCGTCGCCATGGTCGCTATTGTCCATGACGACGAAATCCGTCATCTGATTGCGGACCGCATCGTCGATGTCGCCAGCTTCGCTGCAGCGGCCTGAAGGAAGAGGAAATGAACCCCAAGCCGAAGGATGCCGTCATTGCCAACGCCAGGATCGTGCTGGCCGACCGGGTGATCGAACAGGGCTGGCTCGCTCTTGCCGACGGACGCATCGCCGAGATCGGCGAGGGCAGGGCGCTTGCAGGTGCCGAGGACGCGGGCGGCGACCTGATCATGCCCGGCCTGATCGAGCTCCACACCGACCACCTCGAAGCGCACTACGTGCCGCGGCCGAAGGTGTTCTGGAATCCGGTCGCCGCCGTGATCTCCTATGACGGCCAGCTCGCGACCTCGGGCATCACCACGGTTTTCGATTCGCTCCGGGTCTGGCGTGAGGACGGCGCCGAGGAAGTCGATGGTCGCGCCGGCGTGCTCGCCGCCGCGATCACGACTGCGCGCGACGCCAGCCTGCTGCGTGCCGACCACTTCCTGCACCTGCGCTGCGAGATCCCGATGCCGAGCGTGGTCGAGGAAGCGAAGGAGTTGATCGACCGTCCCGACGTCAAGCTGATGTCGCTGATGGATCACACGCCCGGCCAGCGCCAGTTCCGCGACGAGGTCAAGCTGCGCGACTATTATCGCGGCAAGGGCGGCGGCAAGACCGATGCCGAGCTCGACGAGCTGTTCGCAAAGCGCTTCGAGTATCAGAAGCAATATGCGGCGAACAACATGCGCGAGATCGTGGCGCTGGCGCATCAGTACAAGATTCCGCTGGCGAGCCACGACGACACCACCGAGGAGAACGTCGCGGACGCCGTGCGCGATCGTGTCTCGGTGGCGGAATTCCCGACCACGCTGGAGGCCGCGCGCGGCCTGCACCAGGCCGGCATTGACATCCTGATGGGCGCGCCCAACGTCGTGCGCGGCGGCTCGCACTCCGGCAACATCGCTGCGGTCGATCTCGCCCGCGAAGGCCTGCTCGACATCCTGTCGTCGGACTACATCCCCTCGAGCCTCCTGATGGGCGCGCTGCAACTGCCGGAGCATGTGCCGGCAATCAGCCTCCCGGCGGCAGTTCGCACCGTGACGAAAGCGCCCGCCGAGGCGGTCGGCCTCACCGACCGCGGCGAGATCGCGACCGGCAAGCGCGCCGACCTGATCCGTGTGCACGTTGCCGGCAGCGTTCCCGTCGTCCGCAGCGTCTGGCGCGAAGGGAACCGCGTCGCATGAGCGAGACCGTGACCACGGCGCAGGACGAGGGGGGGGCGATCGGCCCCGGGCGACTTGTGCTCGTGGTCGGTCCCAGCGGCGCAGGCAAGGACACTTTGCTGCGGCTCGCGCAAGCGGCCTGCGCCGACGATCCCGACATCAGCTTCCCGCGCCGGGTCGTGACGCGGGAGTCCTCTGCGGACGAGGACAACATTGCGGTGAGCCAGGAAGAATTCCGTCGCGTGCGGGAGCACGGCGATTTTGCCGTGCATTGGGAGGCGCACGGGCACTCCTATGCTCTGCCACTCGAGATCAACGACGACATCCGGGCCGGCCGAGCCGTCGTTGCCAACGTCTCGCGCACGGTGATCGCCGCGCTGCGCCGAGCCTATGTCAACGTCGTGGTCGTTGCGATCACGGCGCCGCCCGACGTGCTGGCACAGCGGCTTGCCGCGCGGGCGCGGCACAGCGACGGAAACATCGCCGAGCGGCTGTCGCGCAGCGTTGACGACGCGTCGGTGCGGGCCGACGTCACCATCCTCAACGCCGGCAGCGCGGACTATCATGGCCGCCAGCTCGCGCGCGTGATCAGGAATGAATGCTGGCAGGAATAGCTGCCGATGCGACCAGGAGAGAACGGAATGACGGTGATCGAAACGGTCGAACAG
This sequence comes from Bradyrhizobium sp. I71, assembly GCF_022354745.1. NCBI lineage: Bacteria > Pseudomonadati > Pseudomonadota > Alphaproteobacteria > Hyphomicrobiales > Nitrobacteraceae > Bradyrhizobium > Bradyrhizobium sp. I71. The sequence continues at coordinate 2,798,565 of NZ_CP059398.1, read as the reverse complement.
TTGGAAGCCATCTACGGCGCCACCAATGACGCCTCGACCGTGAAAGTCGCCGACCACGTTACGCCGCTCTACCGGATCTTCATCGAGAAGGCGCCGTTTGCCGCGCTCGCCACCATCGGGCCCGAAGGCATCGATTGCTCGCCACGCGGCGATCTCCCCGGCTTCGTCCGCATCCATGATCCCAAGACGCTGATGCTGCCGGACCGCCGCGGCAACAACCGGGTCGATTCCCTGCGCAACATCGTGCGCGATCCCAGGGTGTCGCTGATGTTCCTGATTCCCGGCTCCGGCAACGCCGTCCGCGCCAATGGTCGCGCGCATCTCTCGATCGATCCGGCGCTGCTGGCTTCGTTCAAGGTTGAAGGCAAGGCGCCGCGCAGCGTCATGGTGATGAACGTCGACGAAATCTACTTCCAGTGCGCCCGCGCCATCGTGCGTTCCGACCTCTGGAATCCCGACAAGCGCGTCGATCCAAGAACGCTGCCGACGCCCGGCCAGATCCTCGCCGAGATGAGCGAGAACAAGGTCGGCGGCGCGGAGTACGACCGCATCTGGCCCGAACGCGCGGCCGCGACGATGTGGTGATTCTTCTGGCCCTCTCCCCTTCTTGTGCAGGGCCATCGCTAATGGGAGCGTTTTCTCTGTGTCCATCCTTCGAGACGCCCGCCGTTGGCGGGCCCTCAGGATGAGGACGGAGTGCGCGGCAGCAGTTTCGGTGGGCTCCGATGTCACTTAGCCTCATCCTGAGGAGACCGCAAAGCGGTCGTCTCGAAGGACGAGGCGCGCGCTCAGGCCCTGCCAAGAGCTCATATGCGACAGCCTTGCCGCAAGCGGGGAGAGGTGAAGGAGACCAGCTGCTTACCTAGTTAAACGCCATCCCGCCGCTGAGCGCCACGGTCTGCCCGGTCATGTATGCGTTGTCGACCAGCAGCATCACCGCTTTCGCCACCTCCTCTGCCGTGCCGAAGCGGCCGAGCGGGATGCGGCTGACGAGCTGGGGCTGGCCGCTCATCATGTCGGTCTCGATCAGCGACGGCGCCACCGCGTTGACGGTGATGCCCTCCTTCACCAGCCGCGCGGCATAGCCTCGCGTGAGACCTTCCATGCCGGCCTTGGACGCATTGTAGTGCGGGCCAATCGAGCCGGCGCCGCGCGCTGCTCCCGAGGAGATGTTGACGATGCGGCCCCACTTCCTTGATCGCATCGACGGCAACACGGCCTGCGTGCACAGGAAGGCGGATTTCAGGTTGACCAGGATGGTGCGGTCGAAATCGTCTTCGGTGAGATCGTCGATGCCGCGCGTGATGGCGATGCCGGCATTGTTGACGAGGATGTCGATCGGCCCGAGCCCGGCCGTGACGCGCTCGACCATTGCGGCCACGGCCTCGCGCTGCGAGACGTCGGCGGCGACGACGATGGCGCGGCCGCCTTGCTCGCCGATCTCGCCAGCCAGCTGCTCGGCCTGCCCGATCCGCTCGCGGCAATTGATCGCCACGGCGGCGCCCGCTTGGGCCAGCGCGCGACAGACGGCAGAGCCGATTCCGCGCGAGCCGCCAGTCACGAGCGCGGTGCGCCCCTTCAGATCATCAGCCATCTCTGGACCTCCCGAATTGCGTGCGTTTTGGCGCCAGAAGCGTATCACGCCGCCCGTGCGCCTGTGATGAACTCATCGCGAGATGAATCCGTCTGCCGGTGCTTGCGCCGAGAGAAGCGCCCCAGCGCGCCGGCCGTAAATATGGATAGCCATTTCATTGACCGATCGGGACAACCGCTCGATATTCGGAGCATCGAAACTGCTCCTCGAGCTTGACGCCGCGATATGAGAATGGATCACCAGCGTAACCAAGGCGACATGCATGCGTGCATGACGCGGCGCTGTTTCTCCGCGGCAACGGGCGCCTGTTGTCGTTGCTGACTGCCTCTTAGCAGCACCTCACACCGAAGATCCCCAAACAGGAACGCCGAGACTTCGGCGAACGAGCAGTCATGTCCCAGGCTCCGTCGAATGCCTACATCATCGAAATCCACGACCGCGCCGCCGGCATCATCACGCGAGATGAGCGCGGTTTTCGCTTCTTTTCCTCCGAGCGCCTGTTCGACAGTCTCGAAGGCCGCCAGTTCCGTTCGGCCCGCGACGCCGAACGCGCCGCACGCGCCGTGCTCTCGCAGCGGAGCCGTCGCGCGAGTTCCCCGCTCCTCGCCAGCTGATCCCACCGAAAGGACCGCAACATGATTCCACGACGACATATCCTGACCGCAGCGCTGCTCATCGCCACCGCCGTCGCCGCCCCCGTGCGCGCCGCGGACAAGCCGGCGGAAATCCGCATCGGCACGCAGAAGGGCGGGTTCTTTCCGGCTGTGCGCCAGCGCCAGACGCTCGAGAACGCCTTCAAGCCGCTCGGTATCGAGATCAAGTGGATCGACTTCCAGTTTGGTCCGCCGTTGCTGGAGGCGATCAATGTCGGCAGCGTCGATTTCGGTTTCGTTGGCGATACGCCGCCGATCTTCGCGCAGGCCGGCGGCGCCAAGATCCGCTACGTTGCCGCGGTGAAATCGGAAGGCAACACACAGGCGATCGTGGTGCCGAAGGATTCACCGATCAAGACGCTCGCCGATCTCAAAGGCAAGCGCGTCGCCTTCGGCAAGGGATCCAGTGCGCATAATCTCCTCGTTGCCTCGCTCGAGAAGGCCGGCCTGTCCTGGTCCGACATCACACCGGCGCCGCTCGCGCCGGCGGACGCAACAGCGGCCTTCGTGAAAGGCTCGGTCGAGGCCTGGTCGATCTGGGATCCCTATCTGGCGCTCGCGGAATTGAAGGAGAACGCGCGCGTTCTTGCCTTCGACAAGGATGTCCACAAGCCGAACGCCTATTACATCGCCAACACGGATTTCGTCGAAAAGTATCCCTCGCTGGTCGCCAAGCTCAACGCCAGCTTCGCCTCCGAAGGCGTGTGGGCAGAGACGCATCACGAGGAGGTCGCGAAGGCGCAGTCCGAGGCAACGGGCGTGGACATCGAGGCTGTCCGCCGCTTCGTCAATCGCTCGACCTACAGCGTGGTGCCGCTCGACGCGGAGGTGATCAAGACGCAGCAAGCGGTTGCCGACCGCTTTGCAAAGCTCGGCCTCATCCCGAAGCCGGTCAACGTGTCCGACATCGTCTGGAAATGGACGCCGCGCTCCTGAAGCAGCGCGACTGATCAGCTCCTGCGGCGCGCCCTGGTGCGCGCCGCCTTCTTTGCGGCGGCGGAGCGGACCTTGGCGCCCTTGGTGCGGCTCGCCTTGCGCGCAGCGGTGGAACGCGACGCCGCGGTTCGCCGGCTCGCGGCCCGCTTGCTCTGCTTCGACAGCGCACTGCGTGATGCGGTCGAGCGCGGCTCCTTCTTCAGGACGTTCTCGACCGCACGCGAGACGCGCGGGCGGCGCTTGGGCGTGCGTTTACCCTGGCCGACCTCATAGGCATATTTGGCGCTGCGGCGCGTCGCCTTCCTGGTGCGCCCCTTGCGTGGCGGCGGCAGATCGACACCGGCGCGGCGTGCCTCGGAAAGGCCGATGGCGATGGCCTGCTTCGTCGAGCGCGCGCCGTGCTTGCCCTTCCTGATCCTGTCGATCTCGTCCTTGACGAATTCGCCGGCCTGCGTGCTCGGTGATTTGCCGGCGCGCTTGTCCTGCCTGGCTTTACGAATGACTTCCTGTCTTGGCATGGTCGAGTTCCCCTTCTTGATTGAGAGGGATATCTCACCGCAACGCGCAAGGCAGAAGATCGATCCAGTCAGTTCCTCAGCGCCGCCAGCAGCTCGTCCGGACGTTCGGCCATGATCATGTGGCCGGCGCCGGGCACCACGACGGTCTTCGCGTGCGGGATCGCGGCCGCAAGCGCCTTGCCCGCCTTCGCCGGCGTCATCATGTCCCGCTCGCCGAGAATGAGCGTCGTCGGCACCTTGATGCTCGCCGCGGCGGCAAGCGCATTCGTGTAGGCATTGCAGGCCGACAGATCCTTGAACAGCACGCCGGGCTCGCAGGCCTGAAGCACGGCCTGTGCACCGCCATGCATCCACAGGCCCGGCGCGAGGCTGCCGCCGAGTTCGGCCTTGAAGCCGAGACCCCAGATCGAGACCATGTCGTTTGCATCCTGCGCGTTGGCTTCGGCCGCCTTCAAGAGATCCGGGCCGACCGTCATGGTCGCGGCGGTGCCGATCAGGCTGAGCGCGGAGACCTTGTCGGGATGGCGCGCCGCCGTCTCCAGTGCGATCAGCGAGCCCATGGAATGGCCGATCAGATGCGCCTTCGTGGCGGCTGCTGCATCCAGCAGCGCCGCGGTCCAATCCGCCATCTCCGCGATGCTGCCGAGTGAAGGCCCGGCGGAGCGGCCGTGGCCGGGCAGGTCGGGCGCCAGCACCGCAAAACCGTGATGAGCGAACCAGCGCGTGTGCAGCGCCCAGGTGGAATGGTCGAAGCCGGCGCCGTGGATGAAGACGACCGCGGGCAGCGACTTGTCGAAGTCGCGGCCGCCGGTTGCCGCGAACACTTCAGTGCCGTTGACGGAGAGCTTCATGGCGTCAGACCTTTTGCGAGATGCGCAGCGCTTGGGCGAGATCGTCGATGATGTCGCTTGCCGTCTCGATGCCGACCGACAGCCGCACCAGCTCCTCGCCGATGCCGGCGTCCCTGAGCTGTTCGGCGTCCATCTGCTGATGCGTGGTCGAGGCCGGGTGGATCACCAGCGTCTTGGCGTCTCCGACATTGGCGAGATGGCTGATCATGCGCAGCGATTCGATGAACTTGCGACCCGCCGGTCGGCCGCCCTTGATGCCGAAGGAGATGATCGAGCCGGCGCCGCGCGGCAGCAGGGTCTTTGCGAGCTGATAGTCGGGATGCGTCTCCAGCGAGGGGTGCAGCACCCAGTCGACGGCCTTGTTGGATTTGAGTGCTTCCAGCACCAGATGCGTGTTCTGCATGTGGCGGTCCATGCGCACGGGAAGCGTCTCCACGCCCTGCAGCAGCTGGAACGCGTTGGTCGGCGACAGGCAGGCGCCGAAATCGCGCAAGCCCTCGGTGCGCGCGCGCATGATGAAGGCCGCCGTGCCGAACTGCTCGTCGAAGACGATGCCGTGATAGCCGCCATAGGGCTCGGTCAGCACGCCGAACTTGGAGGACGCCCGCCAGTCGAAGCGGCCGCCGTCGACGATGGCGCCGCCGATCGCGATGCCATGGCCGCCGATCCATTTGGTCGCCGAATGCATGACGATGTCGGCGCCCAGCTCGATCGGGCGGCTGAGATAGGGCGTGGCAAAGGTGTTGTCGATCAGCAGCGGAATCTTTGCGTCATGCGCGATCGAAGCGACCTTGGGAATGTCGAGCACCTCCAGCCCGGGATTGCCGATGGTCTCACCGATCACGAGCTTGGTGTTCGGCTTGATGGCGCTGCGGAACGCGTCGAGATCGCGCGGCTTGACGAAAGTGGTGGTGATGCCGAAGCGGGGCAGCGTGTGCGCCAAGAGGTTGATGGTGCCGCCATAGAGCGAGCTCGACGCCACGATGTGGTCGCCGGCATTGAGCAGTGTCGCGATGGCCAGATGCAGCGCGGCCATGCCGCTCGCGGTGCAGATGGCGCCGACGCCACCCTCCAGCGCCGCAAGCCGCTCCTCGAGCACGCCCGTGGTCGGATTGGAAATGCGGGTATAGATGTGGCCGGCGCGCTCCAGGTTGAACAGCGCCGCGGCGTGATCGGAATCCTGGAACACGTAGGACGTGGTCTGGTAGATCGGCACCGCCCGGGCGCCGGTCACGGGATCCGGATGCTGGCCCGCATGCAGGCTCAGGGTCTCGAAAGCAGGCGGTTTTGGCGCGGGCATGCGTGGCCTCGTTGGTCGGTCGGCGATGGCGGCTCTTGTGCCATAAAACGGCGCGCCGCGTCAGCCCATTGACAACGCCGCCTAGCCCCGGATCGCCTGCTCGATGGCGCGCGCCTCCCGCAGCAGAATCTCCGCGACCTCCTGCTCGCGGCGGGGGCCGAGCCTGGTTCGAACGGCGGAGACCGTGATTGCGGCGGTCGGCTGTCCGTCCGGGGTCTTGATCCAGGTCGAGATCGATTTGGTGCCCTGCACGAGGCCGATCTCTCTCATGTTGTAGCCCCGCCGCCGTGCTGCAGTGACCTGGCTCGTCACGGCGCCCACGTCGGTCTGGTAGGCCTCGAACCGCTTCTCGTTGGCTGCAACGATCTTTCGCGCGTCCTGCGCCGGCATTGCGGCAAGGATGGCGACGCCTGCGCTGGAGACGCCGAGCGGCCGGCGCGCGCCGATCTCGATCGACAGCACCTGGATCGGATAGACGCCGATCCGGCGATCGACGCACAGCGTGTCGTTGCCGGTGCGCACCGTCAGGAACAGCGTGTCGCCGATCTCGGCGGACGCGCGCTGCAGCGACGGATTTGCGGCGACCAGCAGCCGGGATGGCCGCGGCCGTGCGAGCGCCAGCTCCGGCACCTGGTTGCCGATGGCGTAGCGGCCGCTCCTGCCATGCCGCTCGACGATGCCTTCCTCGATCAGCACGTGGACGATGCGATGCACGGTCGGGCGGGTGAGGCCGGTGGCCCGGACCACCTCGGCCAATGGCACACCGTCTTCGCGGCCTGCGGCAAGGATGCGCAGCACCGCGAGCGCGCGCCGGATCGCCTGCGCGCCCTGTCGCGGTTCCGCGGCGCCACGGGCGGATTTCGTTGAACGCCTCTTGTCCATAATATGGACAAGAACGCCATAATTCCCTCGACAGGGCAAGCGCGCATCTGGAGATTGCGCTCCGATCGGAATGCCATGCGAAACGTCAGGCATTCGAAGTGAGTTTGTAGCGCTGCCGGGAGGTTAACATGAGATTAATCTGGATTGCCATAGCCGCCGTCACTGCGATGCTGGCGGGGCCGGCGTCGGGCCAGCAATGGCCGGCGCGCAACGTCAAGCTGATCGTGCCTTATCCCGCCGGCGGCAATGTCGACAGCGCCGCGCGCATCGTCGCCGACAAGCTGCAGGAAAAGCTCGGCCAGCCCTTCATCATCGAGAACAAGGCCGGCGCCGGCGGCATGATCGCGGGCGAGGCCTTCGCGAAGTCGGCACCCGACGGCTATACGCTGTTCGTCGGCGCCAACGGCCCGGTGCTGTTCGCGACCGAGATCAACAAGCGCGACGCCTACAACTGGAAGAAGGACTTCCTCCCGATCTCGACGATCTCGATGACGCCGCTGGTGCTCGAGGTGCATCCGTCGGTGCAGGCGACGAACTTCAAGGAGTTCATCGATCTCGCCAAGCGCGAGCCCGGAAAGCTGACCATGGCCTCGCCCGGCCCCGGCACCACCAATCATCTGCTCAGCGAGCTGATGCAGTCCAGCCTCGAATTGCAATGGGTCACCGCGCATTACCGCGGCAACGCGCCTGCGATCAACGATCTGCTCGGCGGCCAGGTCCAGTTCGCGTTCGACCAGCTCACGGTCAGCCTCCAGCACATCAAGGCCGGCTTGTTCCGCGCGCTCGCGGTCACCAGCCCGCACCGGCTGAAGTCGCTGCCCGACGTGCCGACCTTCGCCGAGCTCGGCTACAAGGATTTCGACGGCCAGACCTTCACCGGCCTGTTCGCGCCCGCGGGCACGCCGGCGCCGATCGTGGACAAGCTGCACGAGACGCTGGTTGCGATCCTGAAAGATCCGGCCGTGATCGACAAGTTCGAGAAGCTCGGCGGCGAAGCGACGCCGATGACGCCGGACGAATTCAAGGCCTATCTCGCGCGCGAGGACGCCAAGTGGATTCCGGTCGTGCGCAAGGCCAACATCAGGGCGGATTGATCGATGCGGATCAATCCCGCCGAGCTCGGCGCCGAGCGCATCTACCGGCTGATGACCGGCATCGTGGTGCCGCGCCCGATCGCCTGGGTGACGAGCCTGTCGCGGAGCGGTGTGCTCAACCTCGCCCCGTTCAGCGCCTTCACCTTCGTCTCGCAGAAGCCGCCGATGCTCGCTATCAGCGTCGGCCGCAAGGGCGCCGACTACAAGGACACCGCGCACAACATCCTGGATACCGAGGAATACGTCATCCATATCGCCGACACGCCTCTGATGTCTGCGGTGCACGACTCGTCGGTCGAGCATCCGCCAGAGATCAGCGAGGTCGAGCATCTCGGCCTGGAGACGCTGCCCTGCGAGCGCATCAAGGTGCGGCGGCTCGCTGCCGCGCCGGTCGCGATGGAATGCCGCTTCCGGCAATGCCTGGAGTTCGGCGATGCCAAGAGCCGGCTGATCGTCGGCGAGGTCGTGATGTTTCATCTGCGCGACGGCCTCGTGAACGACGGCAAGGTCGAGACCAGGGCGCTCGACCCGATCGCGCGGATCGGCGGGCCGCGCTACGCCCGTCTCGGCGAGATCGTGACGCTGAACACCGTGTTCCAGACGCCCAAGTCGAAAGACTGAGCGCGCGGGTCTGTCTCGGGCCCAGCTGCCTCAAGATCATTGGAGGAAATACAATGCGACTCCTGAGCTATCTCCTGGACGGAGAGCCGCGCTACGGTGCTGCCGTCGAAGGCGGCGTGATCGATCTGACGAAACGGATCGGCCGCGACTTCTCCGATGTGAAGGCGCTGATCGCAGCCAACGCGCTGTCCGATGCGCAGGAAGCGGCGGCCGGACAGAAGCCCGACTATCCGCTGGAAAGACTGGTCCTGCTGCCGCCGGTGCTGACGCCTGAAAAGCTCTGGTGCATCGGCGTCAACTACGCCGAGCGCAATGCAGAATATAAGGACAATTCGGACCTGCCCAAATATCCCAGCCTGTTCGTGCGCAGCATGTCCTCGATGACCGGCTCGGGCCAGCCGATCGAGAAGCCAAACGTCTCGGACCAGCTCGACTATGAGGGCGAGCTGGTCATCGTGATCGGGCAGGGCGGCCGCCACATCCCGCGTGAACAGGCGTGGTCGCACATCTTCGGCATGACGCTGTGCAACGAGGGCACGATCCGCGACTGGCTGCGCCACGGCAAGTTCAACGTCACGCAGGGCAAGAATTTCGACCGCTCCGGCAGCATCGGTCCGTGGATCGTCACGGCGGACGAGCTCGATCCGCGCGGGCCGCTCGACATCATCACGCGCGTCAACGGCGAGCTCCGGCAGCAGGACACCACCGAGCGGCTGATGTTCCCGTTCGATGTCCTGATCTCCTATCTCTCCACCTTCGCGACGCTCAAGCCCGGCGACATGATCGTGACGGGCACGCCGACCGGGGCGGGCGCCCGCTTCGACCCGCCGCGCTGGTTGAAGGTCGGCGACGTCGTCGAGGTCGAGTCGAGCCGCATCGGCGTGCTGCGCAACACCGTGGCGGCGGAGCAATAGATCATGCTGGACACCGCCACGATCGAACGCCTGGCCGCGCGGCTGGACGAAGCCGAGCGCACGAAATCGCTGATCCCGATGTTCTCGAAGGATTATCCGGACTTCAGCATCGAGGACGCCTACGCCGTGCAGCGCGCCTGGACCAGGCTTCAGCTCGGCCGCGGCCGTGTCGTCAAGGGGCACAAGATCGGCCTGACCTCGAAAGCGATGCAGAACGCGGTCGGCATCTCCGAGCCCGATTACGGCGTGCTGTTCGCCGACATGTTCTATGCCGATGCCACGCCGATCCCGTTCGACCGTTTCCACGCGCCGCGCATCGAGGTCGAGCTCGCCTTCGTGCTGAAGGCGCCACTGCGCGGGCCGGACTGCACCATCTTCGACGTGCTCAACGCCACCGACTACGTCACGCCCGCGCTGGAGATCCTGGAGACGCGCATGCATCGCGTCGATCCGGAGACGGGCAAGACGCGAAAGGTCATGGACACGATCTCGGACAACGCGGCCAATGCCGCGCTGGTGCTCGGCGGCCGGCCGATCCGCCCGATGGATGCCGATCTGCGCTGGATCGGCGCGCTGCTGTTCCGCAATGGCGAGGTCGAGGAGACCGGCCTTGCCGCCGGTGTGCTCAATCATCCCGCCAACGGCATCGCCTGGCTTGCCAACCGCCTCGCGCCGCATGACGAATATCTCGCCGCCGGCGAGGTGGTGCTGGCGGGATCGTTCACGCGGCCGGTGGACATCCGCCGCGGCGACACGTTCCATGCCGACTATGGCGCGTTCGGCTCGGTGTCGTGCCAGTTCGTCTGAACCAACAACAATCAGGGAGCGCACCATGGGTCAAACACGGCGCAAGAGCATCCACATCGGCGGCTTCAAGCACGTCAATCCGATTCCGAACGCCTGCCGCATCGGCAATCTCGTGATGTCGGGCGTCATCCTCGGCCGCGATCCCGCGACCAATACGATGCCGGAGAGTCTCGAGGCCCAATGCGCCAACATGTTCGCGCATATGAAGGCGACGGTGGAGGCTGCGGGCGGCAGCACCGACGACATCATCAAGATGACGGTGTGGCTGAAGGACCGCACGCAGCGCGGCCCCGTCAATGTCGAGTGGCTCAAGATGTTTCCGGACGAGCATTCGCGCCCGGCGCGCCACGCGCTGCCGATGGACAACATGGACGGCGGCGCGCTGGTGCAGTGCGACTTCACCGCCGTGATCGACTGAAGGAGCGCTTGCATGCCGACCTATCTGCCGTTCGATCCCAATCCCCGCCGCCCGGCGAAGGCGCCGCCGCCGAAGACCGTCGACAGCCAGTTCCACGTGCTGGGTCCCATCGACAAATATCCGGAGCGCCCCGGCGCCGCCTATCGGATGCCGACCGCGACCTGGGAAGCGGCGCTGCGCATGCACAAGGCGCTCGGCATCGAGCGCGGCATCATCGTGCAGACCACGACCTATGGCGCCGACCATGCCGTCGTGCTCGACGGGCTCAAAGCGATGGGGCCGAACTATCGCGGCTGCGCCAATGCGCTGGTGTTCGCCGAGGCGAGCGACTCCTACCTCGCCAAGCTGCATGATGCCGGCGTGCGCGGCGCGCGCTTCAGCTTCCGCCAGGAACTCGGCGCCGTGCTGTCCGATGCCGATTTCGCCCGCGCGATCGCGCGCATCCGCGAACTCGGCTGGTACGTCAAGATCCAGCCGGAGAAGGACGGCATCATGTCGAGCGTCGCCAAGTACGAGACGCTCGACGTCCCCGTGCTGATCGACCACATGGCGCGCCCCGATCCCGAAGCCCGCAAGGCCGATCCGAACCTGCGCAAGATGCTGGAGTTGCTCGGCAAGGGCAATTTCTGGGTGATGCTGTCGCTCGGCGAGAAGACCTCGAAGACCGGGGCTCCCTACGACGACGTGATCCCGATCGCGCGCGCCTATATCGAGGCCGCTCCCGATCGCTGCGTCTGGGCCAGCGATTGGCCGCATCCGGTCTCGGTGAAGCAGCCGCCGAACGATGCCGATCTGCTCGAGCTGATGTATCGCTACGCCCCGGACCAGGCGGAGCTTGAGAAGATCCTGGTGCACAATCCGGCCAAGCTGTTCGGCTTTCCGGATTAGAAGGCTCTAAGCTCGCTCGGAAGACGGTGCGCTCCCTCTCCCGCGTGCGGGAGAGGGTTGGGGTGAGGGCTCTCTCCTCTTGGGGATTGTCCCATTGCGGAGACACCCTCTCCCCAACCCTCCCCCGCGAGCGGGGGAGGGAGCCCACCTTCGTTGTTGCGGCAGCCAGGCCTGATCGGATCGTCGCGCACCGCGCTCACATCGGCTGCGTCGCCAGCCGATCCCGCACCTCGGCCGCGATCTCGAACGAGCGCAGCCGCGCGGCGTGGTCGTAGATCTGCCCCGTCGTCATCAGTTCATCCGCGCCGGTCTCTGCGATCAGCGCCTTCAGCTTCTCTTCTACCACGGCCGGCGAGCCGACCGCGGAGCAGGACAGCGACTGGCCGACGCCGGCCTTCTCCGCCGGAGACCACAGCGCGTCCATGTCGCCAGTCGGCGGCGGCAGCGGGCCCGGCGTACCGCGGCGCAGGTTGATGAACTGCTGCTGCAGCGACGAGAACATCCGCTGCGCCTCTTCGTCGGTGTCGGCGGCGAACACGTTGACGCCGATCATCGCATAGGGCTTGTCGAGCTGGGCAGAGGGCTCGAACCGCGCGCGATATTCGCGCAGCGCCGGCATCATCATCTGCGGCGCGAAATGCGAGGCGAACGCAAAGGGCAGCCCGAGCATCGCGGCAAGCTGCGCACCGAAGGTGCTCGATCCCAGGATCCACAGCGGTACCTTGGTCCCCATGCCCGGCACGGCGCGGATCGCCTGGTTCGGCTGCACGTCGCCGAGCAGCGCCTGCAATTCCAGCACGTCATGCGGAAAATTCTCGGAGGTGGTGGCGAGGTCGCGCCGCAGCGCACGCGCGGTGAACTGGTCGGTGCCGGGCGCCCGGCCGAGCCCGAGATCGATCCGCCCGGGATAGAGCGATTCGAGTGTGCCGAACTGCTCGGCGATGACGAGCGGCGAATGGTTCGGCAGCATGATCCCGCCGGAGCCGACACGGATCGTCTTTGTTCCGCCCGCGACATGCCCGATCACGACCGACGTCGCCGCGCTCGCGATTCCCGTCATGTTGTGATGCTCGGCGAGCCAGAACCGTTTGTAGCCCCACGCCTCGGCATGCCGGGCTAGGTCGAGCGAGTTGCGGAAAGCCTGCGCCGCATCGCCGCCCTGGCGGATGGGAGCGAGGTCGAGCACGGAAAAGGGGATCATATGGGGGGCTGCCGGTGTGGAGGGCTGCGCGATCATGCGCGTCTTGAGGAAAGACATGTAGTGGCAGCGCGCAGGATGGGTAGAGCCCTCGCACGTTTCGTCACCAGGGCTGGTGGGTTCTCCACCACGCGACCCATCCTGCCCGCCATGAGCTGCGACTGCCCCGGATCACAACACTGTTATTGCGACCTATGGCGCCCTTCGTCTCAACTGGGCGTTCTGCGCCTGTTGTTGTAGCTTGCGCGAGCAAGAGCCCCGTTGCCGGGAGGAACTGACATGACCAACGTCGTACTCGACCGCCGCAGCCTCCTCGCCGCCGGCGGCTCCGTCCTCGCAACCGGGGCCTTGGTATCAGCCTTCCCCGGCCTCCTGGTGCCGGCGCGCGCGGACGGCCTCGCACCGACCCAGTCGATGTCGGGCGGGGCGAACAACTACCGCAAGGGCGCGGCGACCGTGGAGCGGATCGGCAAGGGCGGCTTCTGGATGAGCGGCACGGTGCGCCGCGCCGGCGATGGTGCTCCGCTCGCCGGGCAGCGCATCCAGATTTGGGCGCACACGGTCGAAGGGCAGGAGCACGAACCGCAGAGCCACGGCGCCACGCTCACCGACAAGGACGGCAAGTTCCGGCTCGAGATGCCGCAGATTATTCCGATCTTCGGCCAGCCGCACGGCCATCTCGCCTATGACAGTGGTGAATTCAGGACCGTCTTCCTGCGGCCGGTGATGCGGAGCGCCAAGGAAACCAGCCTCGAGGCGCACTTCGTGCTGCAGCCGGCCTGAGCCGACTCTGCAAATGAGGGGATGGAGATCGGCCCGGGCGATCCTGATCTGGGCGGCCCTTGCTCTGGCCATTAGCGTGCCGATCGCCGCGGCTGCGGCAAGCGAGCAGCTCGCATGGCGCGGCCCGGTTTACATCCTCGCCGGTTTCGCAGGCATCGTCGCGCTCGCTCTCGTGCTCATGCAACCCCTGCTGATCGGCGGATATCTGCCGGGCCTGCCGGCCTATCGCGGACGGCGCGCCCATCACTGGATCGGCGGCGCGCTGGTGCTCGCGGTGGTGATCCACGTCGCCGGCCTCTGGTTCACCAGCCCGCCCGACATGATCGATGCCCTGACCTACGCATCGCCGACGCCGTTCTCCCCCTTCGGCGTGACCGCGATGTGGGCCATCTTCATCGTCGCGCTGCTGGCGCTGCTGCGTCGGCGGTTGGGACTGCGGCTGCGGACCTGGCGCATCGTCCACATTCCGCTTGCGATCGTCATCGTCGCAGGCAGCGTGGTGCATTGCCTGCTGATCGAGGGGACGATGGAAACGATCTCGAAAGCGGCGCTTTGCGCGCTTGTGCTTGCGGCGGCTGCGAAGGTCATGGCTGACCTCTGGAGACGGCGGACGTTGCGCGGCGAGAGTGTTGCGCGGCAGTGAACCGCGGGGAATTGACCGCGCGTCGCTGGACCTCCCTGTTCGAGCACATTGGGCCTCACTCATTGGGCGGCGTCAGCATCGGTGCGCTCTGCTTGCCGCAGATGGCGAGGGGGCGTATCTTGGCGCAATGGCCACCGCTCCCGATCTGAGGGCGTTCCTGCGCGCCACACCGTTCTTCGGCGGTCTCCCGGAGCCGAGCCTCGACCTCCTGATTTCAATGCTGGTCGAGCGCCGCTTCGATGCCGGAGCAACCGTCGTCGCGGAGGGCGAGCCGGGACGCTCGATGTTCATCGTCAAATCCGGTCGGCTGGCGGTGAGCAAATGGGCCGGTTCGGGCAGCGTCATTCCGCTTTCCGGCCTGGAGCCTGGCGATTTCTTCGGTGAAATGACGCTGATCGAAATGCAAAACCGCTCCGCCACGGTGGTCGCGGAGAGCGCGACCGAACTGTACGAGCTGACGGCCCAGAAGCTCTACGCCTGCTACAAGAGAGATATCCACGCCTATGTGATCGTCCTGCAGAACATCAACCGCGAGCTCTGCCGACGGCTGCGACGGGCGGATGAGCGGTTCGCAACACTGCAGGTGGGTGGCTCGATCGATGGTGCGCAGGACGGCTAGAGCTGTTGCGAAACCATCATGTTTCGCCACTGAGCAAGGCTCGATGGGTCCTGGAAATCACGACTTATCGTGCGCGTACTTCTCCAAGACCAGCCGATCATATTCATCTCGCACGGCTCTTCGCGAAACATGCCCTTTCCGGTCTTTGGCGATTTTCAGAAGGTCGGGATCAGTCGGTGCCCTCCGCCTGAATCTCGCAAAGAGCCGGGTCGGAGGTGACGACGTCCTTCCAAACAGCCGGTCAAACCATTCCATCGTGTCCTCCCGGACGGACCGCAGGTTACGACATTATCACCATGAATTCAGGGGTCAAAAGGACAGCGTGACTGCATCTTTGCGAAGAGCGCCGCCGCAAGCGGATATCGATCGCAACGACTTTTGACCCGTCGGGCAAAACACCCGCCTCTCCCAAAATCCCGTCAACCCCCTTCCACGAAAATATTCCACTTTACCGAAATTCGGTTTTGCGGCATTCTCCCGCCATCCCGGTCCAGGGAGAGGGGCGATCGTACGTCGTCACGAACGTGGGCCGGGGTGCGGTGGACGCGGCAGCGCCGGGCACGCGAAGTGGGACCAGGGCGAGATGAACCTCGTGAGGTCCCGACTGCGTGCGGACGAACGGCGCTCAAGTCCGGCGAAGCCCTCGGGCGGAGCCGGGCCGGCTGCGTACGGCGAAAGCGCGTGGTCCTGACCGTCGTTGCTACGGTCAAGCCTTGCGGAGATGGGTCGGGGCTCAACCGGGTCGCGATGCATCGCCAATTCGCGAGGTGACGGAGGCCAGAAGGAACTCGGCTCCGGGGAGAGCGCGCATAAGCCGTCAAACCATCGCGCAGGGAAGGCCGGGTGTTTTTCCGGCCCACCTGTCGTCCCGCCTGCGCATTTGCGTGTGCAAATTCTTCGCGCGGCGGATCATGGGTGCCAGCCGGCACCCGGCCTTCCCTGCGCTCTCTTCACTTGGAGAGGGTCAAGGAAAACAGCAAAACTCGGACGCTTCGCGCCGCGAGAACGCTGCTTGATGTGTGAGCGCAGGAATGACCGAGCTTTCTCGCCTCGCCGATGCCGCTCGAGGATCAGCGGCGGGCGGCGATCGCCGTCAGCTCCAGCCTGACGCCTGGACCGAGGTCCGCGCCGCCGATGGCGGCACGCGCCGGCAGATGGTCCGCGGTGAAATAGCGCTTCCACACCTGGTTGAACGCCGCCTTGTCGGCGAGATCAGACATGAAGATGGTCACCTGCAGAACGCAGGAGAGATCGGAGCCGGCCCCATCGAGCAGGGCTTTCAGCTGTCGAAGCACATCGTCGGCCTGGCCCGACATGTCGAGCCCCGGATCTTCGGGAACGATGCCGCCGAGATAGAGCACGCCGTTATGCTCGACGATCTCGTGGAGCAGTCCTTCATAGGGCAGGGAACGTTTGATCACGATGGCATCCGGGAGTTGCGGGCTCGCTGGCCAGGCGCAAGGCTTGTTTCAATAGGGCTCGCTTCAATGAAGGAAGCTGGTGCTGCCAGACAGGATTGAACTGTCGACCTCTCCATTACCAATGGAGTGCTCTACCACTGAGCTACGGCAGCATGTGCTGGTGAAAGAATCGGGCGCCCGAGGGGGCCTACCAAGCGGGCCGATATCTGCCACAAGCCCCCCTCCTGTGCAAGCTTGCAAGCCCCGCCGAAACGAGAAAATCGAGCCGATATCGGGGCCAAAATGCCCCATTTGATGGGAAATCACCGACTTCCCGCCGATTCGGGGCTCGATATCCCGGCCAACTGGCCAGTTGCCCGGGACGCTGGACTTGCTCCATTTCGCGTTTCGCACGATCGGATCGCGTCGGCCTCTTGAGCTGCCACACTTCGGTGGCATCCTGTCCCCGATTTCCGTGAATGGACCCTTGATGACCGACCAGAACGACAAGAGCGCGAGCCAGGCGCGGCCGTCCCGCGACGACCGCCTGAAATCGGCGCTGCGCGAGAACCTGAAGCGGCGGAAGGTGCAGGCGCGCGAACGCGCCGCAAGCACCGACCCCTCGCAGAACGACGATGGTTCCCTAAATGAGGGGGCCGCCGGCAAGACCGGTCATTGAAGGCGGGCGGCTGGAATTTTTGGAGTGCATGAGGTGGCCATGGGGCAGGACGAACCGCAACGAACCGACCGTGACGCGCAGCTGTCGCGCTTCATTCGCCCTGAGCAGACCTTTCCGGCGCTGTCACCCGCCGAGATCGAACGGATCAGGCACTTCGGCGAAATCCGCACCTTCGTGGATGGCGCGTTGCTGTTCGAGACCGGCAAGCCCGGCCCCGGCATGTTCGTCGTGCTGAAGGGCCATGTCGCCATCACCCAGCGCGACGGGCTCGGCCACGTCACCCCGGTGATCGACCAGGGGCCGGGTCAATTCCTGGCCGAGCTCAGCCAGCTCTCCGGCCGGCCTGCGCTGGTCGACGGCCGGGCCGAGGGCGATGTCGAGACGCTGCTGCTGCCCCCGGACCGGCTGCGCGCGCTGCTGGTCGCCGAGGCCGAGCTCGGCGAGCGCATCATGCGGGCGCTGATCCTGCGCCGGGTCAATCTGATCCAGGACGGCGCCGGCGGTCCCGTGCTGATCGGACCGTCGAACTCCGCCGGCGTGGTGCGGCTGCAGGGGTTCCTCACCCGCAACGGCCAGCCGCATCATCTGCTCGACCCCGATCGCGATCGCGATGCGGCCGAACTGATCGCGCGGTATTTGCCGAAGCCCGAAGACTGGCCGCTGGTCGTCACCGCCGATGGTGCGGTGCTGCGCAATCCCAACGAGACCGAGCTCGCGCGCGCCATCGGCATGATCGGCGGCGCAAAGGGCGACCGCATCTACGACGTTGCGGTTGTCGGCTGCGGACCCGCAGGGCTCGCCACCGCCGTGTATGCCGCATCCGAAGGGCTGTCGGTCGCGGTGCTCGACACCCGCGCCTTCGGCGGCCAGGCCGGCGCCAGCGCGCGGATCGAGAACTATCTGGGTTTTCCGACCGGCATCTCGGGCCAGGCCCTGACCGCGCGTGCGTTCACCCAGGCGCAGAAATTCGGCGCCGACATCATGATTCCGGTGACGGTGAAGTCGCTGGACTGCACGCGCGGGAATGGCGCATTTTCGGTAACGCTCGAGGGCAGCGATCCCCTGCGCTCGCGCGCGGTGGTGGTCGCGAGCGGCGCGCGCTATCGCCGGCCTGACATCTCGAACCTCGACAAGTTCGAGGGACGCGGCGTCTGGTACTGGGCCTCGCCGGTCGAGGCGCGGCTCTGCGCCGGCGAGGAGGTGGCCCTCGTCGGTGCCGGCAATTCGGCAGGGCAGGCCGCCGTGTTCCTCTCGGGCCATGCCAGACGCGTGCTGATGATCATCCGCGGCGGCGGCCTGGGCGCCAGCATGTCGCGCTATCTCATCGAGCGCATCGAAGCGACGCCGAACATCGAATTGATGTTCAACACCGAGATCACCGCGCTCGAGGGCGACGAGGCCTCGCTGCTGCGGCGCATCCGCTGGAAGAGCCGGTTGTCGGACGACGAGGATTCTGCCGACATCCGCAATCTCTTCCTGTTCGTCGGCGCCGATCCCGCCACCTCCTGGCTCGACGGCTGCGGCGTGACGCTCGATCGCGGCGGCTTCGTCGTGACAGGTGCGCAGTCCGAACAGAACCAGGGCAAGCTGGTGGCGCCGCTGGAAACCTCCGTGCCCGGCGTCTACGCCGTCGGCGACGTCCGCTCCGGCTCGGTCAAGCGCGTCGGCGGCGCCATCGGCGAGGGCGCGCAGGTCGTGGCGTCCCTGCACGGCTATCTCGGCGACGTCGCAAAACCGACGCTTTAGACAAGGAGAAGACAAGCGAATGGCAAGTCAAATGGGACTTGCCATTGCGCCACATCCTGCAGACTATCCCCTCATCCTGAGGAGCGCGCCTGAGCGCGCGTCTCGAAGGATGAAGGCCCGGACGACCCGGGCCTTTCATGGTTCGAGACGCGTGCTTCGCACGCTCCTCACCATGAGGATCCAAACACAACAAATTTTTCACGGGAGGACCAAATGGCTGAAATCGTCGTGCTGTACAAAACACCCAAGGACACTGCCGCCTTCGACAAGTACTATGCCGAGACGCACATCCCGCTCGCCAAGAAACTTCCCGGCCTGAAGAAATACGCCGTCAGCAAGGGGCCGGTCGCATCTCCCGCAGGTCCTTCCGGGATCCATCTCGTCGCCATTCTCACCTTCGACAGCGTGGCCGACATTCAGGCGGCATTCGCCAGCCCCGAAGGCAAGGCGACCGGCGCCGACGTGCCCAAGTTCGCCAGCGGCGGTGCCGACCTCTTGATCTTCGACACCAAGGAAGTGTGAAGGATCGATTCGACTTTCGTCGGAAACGGCCGTCCGTCGTGACGGCGGTGCAAGAAAATCAGCCATGCGTTTGTCGATTCGCACGATGACGCATGGCCGCGCCTCTGCATGTGACGACAACGCAGGTGGCAATCCCATGAGGACCGTAATACTACTCTCAGCATCTCAATGCGGAGAACAGGAGAAATGTCATGGTCCTTGGGTTGAGTCTGCCCGCCCTTACGCTGATCCATGTCATCATCAGCCTGATCGCCATCGTCGCCGGCCTCGTGGTGATGTTCGGCCTGCTCGGCTCGAAGCCGATGCCGGCCCTTACCGCGATCTTCCTGCTGACCACGATCCTCACCAGCGCCACCGGTTTCCTGTTTCCGTTCAAGGAGCTGCTGCCCTCGCATATCATCGGCATCATCTCGCTGGTGCTGCTCGCGATCGCCTGCGTCGCGCTGTACGGCATGAAGCTCGCCGGAGTCTGGCGCCCGGTCTATATCGTGACCGCGATGATTTCGCTCTATTTCAACGTCTTCGTGCTGGTCATCCAGTCGTTCCTGAAGGTGCCGGCGCTCGCCGCGCTCGCACCGGCCGTGCCGCCGGCGCCGCCGTCCGGTCCGGTGTTCGCCGTGGTGCAGGGCATCGTGCTGGTGTTCTTCGTGGTGCTCACCATCGGCGCCTGGCGCCGCTTCCGACCGATGGCGTTTGCCTGATCACACGATTCTCAACGCTCTCCGTTGATGCGAGGCATCGCATTCAGAATCTCGCGTAGCTATCTGCACGGCATTGGCGCGTGCTCGTCGGCGCGCCACGCAGTTAAATTTTCACCGAAAGAGAGCAATCCATGCCCACCATCACCACCAAAGACGGCGTCGAGATCTTCTACAAGGATTGGGGCTCTGGTCAGCCGATCGTGTTCAGCCATGGCTGGCCGCTGTCGGCGGACGACTGGGACGCGCAGATGTTGTTCTTCGTCGCGCACGGTTATCGCGTC
Organism: Bradyrhizobium sp. I71; assembly: GCF_022354745.1. NCBI lineage: Bacteria > Pseudomonadati > Pseudomonadota > Alphaproteobacteria > Hyphomicrobiales > Nitrobacteraceae > Bradyrhizobium > Bradyrhizobium sp. I71. The sequence goes on along the minus strand of NZ_CP059398.1, from coordinate 2,778,517 downwards.
ATCGCCCATGACCGCCGCGGCCACGGCCGCTCGGCGCAGGTCGCCGACGGCCACGACATGGACCACTATGCCGATGATCTCGCCGCGGTCACCGCGCATCTCGACCTCAAGAACGCCATCCATGTCGGCCATTCCACCGGCGGCGGCGAGGTCGTGCACTACATCGCGCGCCACGGCGAGAGCCGGGTGGCGAAGGCCGCGATCCTCTCCGCCGTGCCGCCGCTGATGGTGCAGACGCCGGCCAATCCCGGCGGGCTCCCAAAGAGCGTGTTCGACGATCTCCAGAAGCAGCTCGCCGCCAGCCGCACGCAATTCTATCGCGACCTCCCCGTCGGCCCGTTCTACGGCTACAACCGCCCCGGCGCGAAACCGTCGGAAGCGGTGATCCAGAACTGGTGGCGCCAGGGCATGATGGGCGGCGCGAAAGCGCATTACGATGGCATCGTCGCGTTCTCGCAGACCGACTTCACCGAGGACCTCAAGAAGATCAACGTGCCGGTGCTGGTGATGCACGGCGACGACGACCAGATCGTGCCCTACGCCGATTCCGCGCCGCTCTCGGCCAAGCTGCTCAAGAAGGGCATCCTGAAGACCTACAAGGGCTTTCCGCACGGCATGCCGACCACGCACGCGGAAACCATCAACGCCGATCTCCTGGCGTTTTTCAGGGAGTGAGAGACCTCACTTCAAGATCGCCCTGATCGCATCGAAGGTGCGCTTGACGAAAGCTTCCGGCTTTTCCCGCGCGCCTTCGCCGATCCAGCTCTCGCCGCCGACGCGCATGGCGCCGGTGGCGATCATGGCGACGAGCCGCGCCTTCTGTCGGTCCGGCTTGGTGCGTGCGCGCTGTGCCAGGCCGTCGGCCAGCGCGCGCTCGATCTTCTCGTATTTGAGCTGGTCGCGCGCCTGCAGCGCGGGATTGTCGCGCTTGAGCCGTGACATCGCTGCAGCCTCCGCCGGATCGAGCCGTTTGGCCACCGCCGCCATCGCATTCTCCGCCGCCGTCAGCATGGATTCGTCCACGGGCCGGGCGACGATCTCGGCCACCAGCGCGCTTGCGGCGCCTTCCTGCCAGGCGGCGACCACGTCCTCCTTCGACGCGAAATAATGGAAGAAGCTGCGCCGCGACACGTCCGCTGCCGCCGCGATGTCGTCGATGGTGGTGGCCTCGAAGCCGCGCTCCAGGAACAGGGTCATCGCCGCGCGGCCGAGCCGCTCGCGGGTCTCCTGCCGCTTGCGCTGGCGCAGGCCGGTTGCGGACGGAGATTTCTCCCCTGCGGACAATGACTTGACGCCTTTCCCGGCGAGCTTCGAAGCCTTCAAATCGTTTCACCTCTTGCAAACTTGCACTCAGTGCACATTTAGACCGGTCGCGGGCCTTTTCCATCCCTGAAAGCCGCGGAGACATGGCATGACCGACTGGACCACGGCAGACATCCCCTCACTCAGCGGCAAGACCGTCGTCGTGACGGGGGCGACGGGCGGCCTCGGTTACGGGACGGCGATGGTGCTCGCGGGCGCTGGTGCCATCGTCATACTCACCGGACGCGACGACGCAAAGGGCCTGCGGGCGATCGAGGGCATTTGCGAGCGGTTTCCCGACGCTCTGATCGCCTATGAGCATCTCGACCTCGCAAGCCTTGCCTCCATCGCCAATTTCGCCGGGCGCTTTGCCGCCGAGAACGAACGGCTCGATCTCCTCGTCAACAATGCCGGTGTGATGGCGCTGCCGAAGCGGCAGCAGACGGAGGATGGTTTCGAGATGCAGCTCGGCACCAACTATCTCGGTCACTACGCCCTGACGGCGCGGTTGTTGCCGCAGCTTCGCCGCGCCAGGGCGCCTCGCATCGTCAATCTCTCGAGCCTTGCCCACCGCTCCGGCGCTATCAATTTCGACGATCTGCACAGCAAGCATTCCTATCGTCCCTGGCGCGCCTACTGCCAGTCCAAGCTCGCGATGCTGATGTTCGCGCTCGAGCTGCAGCGTCGCAGCCTTGCCGCCGGCTGGGGCCTGACGAGCGTTGCCGCCCATCCCGGCTACGCGCGGACCGACCTCATCGCCAACGGGCCGGGCACCAACAGCGTCCAGGAGCGGCTTGGCCGATTGTTACAGCCGTTGATCAGCCAGTCCGCAGCCGAAGGCGCGCTGCCCACGCTGTTTGCGGCGACCTCTCCGGACGCCGAGCCCGGCGGCTATTACGGTCCAAACGGCTTCTATGAATTGAAGGGACCACCTGGGCCGGCGAGGATCATGCCGCAGGCGAAGGATCTCGCTGCTGCGGCCATCCTGTGGGATGCCTCGGCAGCGCTGACCGGTGTATCCTTCGACGAGATCGCGGCCGCCGCATGAGCCGCGAGGTCGCTGGAGACATTCCGATGAAGGTCATCATCTTCGGCGCGACCGGCATGGTGGGGCAGGGCGTTTTGCGCGAATGCCTGGTCGATGCCGGCATCGACCGTGTGCTCGTGGTCGGCCGCAGCCCGACAGGCGTGCGGAACGCCAAGCTCGCCGAGATCATCCACGAGGATTTTCTGGACTATTCGGCGATCGAGCCGCAGCTGACCGGCTTCGATGCCTGCTTTTTCTGCCTCGGCGTCTCCTCGATCGGCATGAGCGAGCAGCGCTACCGCCACCTCACCCATGATCTCACGCTCGCTGCCGCGACGACGCTGGCGCGGCTCAATCCGCAGATGATCTTCACCTATGTCACCGGCGCCGGCACCGATTCCACCGAGCGGGGCCAGCGGATGTGGGCGCGGATCAAGGGCAAGACCGAGAATGATCTTCTCAAGCTGCCGTTCAAGGCCGCCTACATGTTTCGGCCCGGCGCGATCCAGCCCCTGCACGGCGCCCGGTCCAAGACCCCCTGGGTGCAGGCCGTCTATGCCGTGAGCGGGCCGCTCTGGTCGGTGCTGCGCCGGATTTCGCCGCGGCTCGTGACCTCGACCGAGCAGATCGGCCGCGCCATGATCCGCGTTGCCCGGGAGGGGTATCCGCGCAAGGTGCTGGAAATGGAGGATATCAATAGCCTCTAACCTGCCGGCCGGTTAGTTTGCGCGGAAATTTCGGGGCCCGCACGCGTTGAGCCCTGACCCCCCAATGGAGAAGCGTCGGAAATGTCGCCCCAGCTCAAACTGATCGCGCTCGACGCCGACGACCTTGCCGTGATCTCGACCCATGTCCAGGACGCCCGAGTCCAGACCTCCGACATCATCTGGCGGCAGGGCGAGAAGCGGCTCGTGGTCGGAATGAGCCGGCTGGACTGGGAGCAGACATTGGAGGGCGAGGCCGAGCCACGCCGGCTGGTCGCCGCGCTCCGTTTCGACCGTGTGCTCGCCTGCAAGTCGCGCAACATCGATCTCGCCGCGCCGGACAAGGTGCTGGACCTCGTCGGCATTGAATTTCACTCCCAGGACGGGCGCCACGAGGAGCCCGGCGGCAGCGCCCTGCTTCTGTTCGCCCAGGGTGGCGCCATCCGCCTCGACGTCGAGTGCCTGGAATGCGAGCTGACCGACCTCGGGGACGACGCGCTGGGAACGGGCATCGAGGGGGAGGGGTGAAGTGGCCGGTATACCAGCCGAATGGGCTGAGGCCCTCGCCGGAACGGCATCTGCCGAGGGTTGACGCAGCTTCCCCGCCGCGCCATTGAGCAGGGGGCCCGGTGCGCCGATCCGCCCCCAAAATACCAGCCAGAAGCCAAGCGAAACATGCCCGTTCGCCTCGACCGCAGCAGCGCCGATTTTGACCAGCGATTCGCCGCATTCCTCGCCGCCAAGCGCGAGGTTTCGGCCGATGTCGAGGCCGCCGCGCGCGCGATCGTCGACGACGTGGCCAGGCGTGGCGATGCCGCCCTGCTCGAAGCCACGGCAAAGTTCGACCGGCTGACGCTGGACGCATCCTCCTTGCGCGTCTCCGCCGCCGAGATCGAGGCCGCCGTGAAGGCCTGCGATGCCGCGACGCTGGATGCGCTCGAGCTCGCGCGGGACCGCATCGAGACCTATCACCGCCGTCAGCTTCCAAAGGACGAGCGCTTCACCGACCCGCTCGGCGTCGAGCTCGGCTGGCGTTACACCGCGATCGAATCCGCCGGCCTCTACGTGCCCGGTGGCACCGCGGCCTATCCGTCCTCGGTGCTGATGAATGCGGTGCCCGCGAAAGTCGCCGGTGTTTCACGCCTCGTGATGGTGGTGCCTTCGCCTGACGGCAAGCTCAATCCGCTGGTGCTGGCGGCCGCGCATCTCGGCGGCGTCACCGAGATCTACCGTGTCGGCGGCGCGCAGGCTGTCGCCGCGCTCGCGCACGGCACCGCGACGATCGCGCCGGTCGCAAAGATCGTCGGCCCCGGTAACGCCTATGTCGCCGCCGCAAAGCGGCTGGTGTTCGGCAAGGTCGGTATCGACATGATCGCCGGCCCCTCGGAGGTGCTGGTGATTGCCGACGATACCGGAAACGCCGACTGGATCGCCGCCGACCTGCTGGCGCAGGCCGAGCACGATGCGAGCGCGCAGTCGATCCTGATCACGGACTCGGCACGCCTTGCCGCAGACGTCGAAAAGGCGGTCGAGGCGCAGTTGAAGACGCTGCCGCGCGCGGCGATCGCAGGCAGCTCCTGGGCCGATTTCGGCGCCATCATCATGGTGAAGAACCTTGCCGAGGCGATCCCGCTCGCGGACGCCATCGCTGCCGAGCATCTCGAGATCATGACCACCGATCCGGAGGCGCTCGCCGAAAAGATCCGTAACGCCGGCGCGGTGTTCCTGGGGCCCCATACGCCCGAGGCGATCGGCGACTATGTCGGCGGTTCCAATCACGTGCTGCCGACGGCTCGCTCGGCGCGATTTTCCTCGGGGCTCTCGGTGCACGACTTCATCAAGCGCACCTCGATCCTGAAATGCGGACCCGATCAATTGCGTGCGCTGGGTCCGGCCGCGATGACGCTGGGCAAGGCGGAGGGGCTGGACGCCCATTCGCGTTCGATTGGATTGCGCCTCAATCTGTCATGACAAAGCCGCCCGAACAGGACGACTCGACCAATCGCATCGTCGCGGTCACGCTCGACGAGGACTCGATCGGCCGTTCCGGGCCGGACATCGAGCATGAGCGTGCGATCGCGATCTATGATCTGATCGAGCAGAATCTGTTCGCGCCCGAGGGCGCGGAGGGCAAGGGCCCGTTCACGCTGCATATCGGCATCACCGGCAACCGATTGATGTTCGACATCCGCCGCGAGGACGGCTCGCCTGTCGTCGCGCATCTGTTGTCGCTGACGCCGTTCCGGCGGATCGTGAAGGACTATTTCATGATCTGCGACAGCTACTACCAGGCGATCCGCACCGCGACTCCCGACAAGATCGAGGCGATCGACATGGGCCGCCGCGGCATTCATGACGAGGGATCGCGCACGCTCCAGGAGCGACTGAAGGGCAAGGTCCGGGTCGACTTCGAGACCTCGCGCCGCCTGTTCACGCTGATCACCGTGCTGCACTGGAAGGGCTAGGGCATGGCCCGGAAAAGTGTGCAGCGGTTTTCCGACGAGACCATGCCCCCTATCAAAAGGGACTAGGCGCGATGGCGGGTCCGCCACGCGCACGCGATCCGCAATCGGTGCTGTTCGCCTGTGCGATGAACAGCGTACGCTCGCCGATGGCCGAGAGCCTGTTGCTGCACATGTTTCCGCAGGGCCTTTACGTGAAGTCGGCCGGTACCAGGAAGGGTGAGCTCGATCCATTCGCAGTCTCCGTGATGGCCGAGCTCGGTCAGGACATCTCGGCCCACAAGCCCCAGACCTTCGAGGAACTGGAGGACTGGGAGGGGCTGAATTTCGACCTCATCATCACGCTCTCGCCCGAGGCGCATCACAAGGCACTGGAGCTGACACGGACACTCGCGGCCGAGGTCGAATACTGGCCGACGCAGGATCCCACCATTATCGAAGGCAGCCGCGACCAGAAGCTCGCTGCCTACCGCGAGGTCTGCGATCAGCTCTTGATGCGCATCCGCCGGCGCTTCGCCAAGTCGGGCGCGGCGAGCGGGTAGGGCGCGCGCCCCGGACGCTGCGGCTCTTCCCCCTCGCCCCGCTTGCGGGGAGAGGGTCGGGGTGAGGGGGAGTCTCCGCGAGGACGGTGACAGTGAGACTCGCGGAGAGTCCCCCTCACCCGGAATTCAAGCACGCTTGAATTCCGGCCTCTCCCCGCAAGCGGGGAGAGGCGAAGAAGCCGTAACACCCGCGTCACAGAGCGCAGGCACAGGCATGTCGGACACTTCGAATCACCAAACCCCCGGTTCCCGGGTTGTGAAATCAGCCCCCTTCCGATAGGTTCCGCGCGCAATTCACCCCTCCGCTTCATCCCGCAAATCACCTGATGCTCGGCCGCCCCAAATTCGTACTTGCCTCCGGTTCGCCGCGTCGCCTGTCGCTGCTCAACCAGGCCGGCATCGAGCCCGATGCGCTCCGGCCGGCCGACGTCGACGAGACGCCCAAGCGGGGCGAGCTGCCGCGTGCCTGCGCCAACCGCCTCGCCCGGGCCAAGGCCGATGCGGCGCTGAAGTCGGTGCAGCTGGACGATGAGCTACGCGGCGCCTTCATCCTCGCCGCGGACACTGTGGTGGCGGTCGGTCGGCGCATCCTGCCCAAGGCCAATCTGGTCGACGAAGCCGCGCAATGCCTGCGGCTGCTGTCGGGCCGCAACCACCGCGTCTACACCGCGATCTGCCTCGTCACGCCGCGCGAGGCGTTCCGCCAGCGCCTGGTCGAGACCCGCGTGCGCTTCAAGCGTCTGTCGGAGGAGGACATCCAGGCCTATATCGGTTCAGGCGAATGGCGCGGCAAGGCCGGCGGCTACGCCGTGCAGGGCATCGCCGGCTCCTTCGTGGTGAAGATGGTGGGGTCCTACACCAACGTCGTCGGCCTGCCGCTGTACGAGACCACGACGCTGCTCGGCGGCGAAGGTTTTCCGATCCGTTTCGGCTGGCTCAACACCACCGCGGTGTGAATGCGGCCGCCGCGCCGGCGGGCGCCCCAGCAAAAATCGCGAAGACAAGCCCATGCGAAGACAAGCCCATGCAAAGCAGGATCGTCGCTCCGGACACCCGCGGACCGCATCCGTTGCCGTCCAGGGAACCCGGTTGCCGACAGGCGCTTGAACTTCACCGCGTGTAAGCTGCCGCCGACATCATGGACGACGAAGTCAAAAAGCAAGCCTCCCCGCTCAAGACTTGCCCGATCTGCGGCAAGCCGCAGGCGCAAGCCACCCGCCCGTTCTGCTCCTCGCGCTGCCGCGACGTCGACCTGAACCGCTGGCTGAAAGGCTCCTACGTCATCCCCGGCCGCGACGACGAAGTGGATGACGTTGAATAGATAAGTAATATCAATCAATTACAGGTATGGGCGCCGCGCCGCGCGCAGGCGATGGCCGGACGGCCGCACCTTGTGCACAGCCGGGCCGAACCCCGCGAAGCCAAAGGCGAAGCGTGGGTGGACAGGCCGCCCCGAGCCCACTATAAACCGCCCGCTCGATGGGCTTTGGCCCCTCTCTTGGAGCACGCCCAGGTAGCTCAGTTGGTAGAGCATGCGACTGAAAATCGCAGTGTCGGTGGTTCGATTCCGCCCCTGGGCACCATTCTCCTGACATCGCCGAGATGTGGCTGCCCCGGAGCCACCACCCTCGCTCGCTATACGAGCCGGACCGCCGCTGCTATGATCCTCGCCATTGGACGGTAAACGGCAGCTCGCCACCAACTTTTCTGCGATGCCGGCCTTTCTGATCGGACCTCGATCCCGCTCGCGCCTTTTCGCATTGCCTCGACAAGAACGCTGAACAAATTCGTCAACGGCTGCCGCGTCCTCGCTCACATTTGGAGATGTGCCATGGCTGCATCGGACTGGCGTCTCGAAGGCGAATGGATGAAAAATTGCAATTGCGCGTTTGGCTGCCCCTGCGATTTCAACGCTCTACCGACCCACGGCTATTGCAAAGGCATGGTCGGCATGCGGATCACGACGGGGCATTTTGAGGGCGTCAAGCTCGATGGCCTTTGTTTTGCGGTCGTGGTGGATTTCCCCGGCGCGCTGCATCAAGGCAACGGCAAGATGCAGCCCATCGTCGACCAGCGCGCGACGCTGGAGCAGCGACAGGCGCTGTTCAATATTCTGTCGGGCAAGCATTCGGCCGAGGGTACGCTGTTCCACATCTTCAGCCTGATCGTGACGACCATTCACGATCCGATCTTCGCGCCGTTCGAATTTTCCTTCGACAAGGATGGCCGTGTCGCAAAACTGGTCGCCGGCGACGTGCTCGAGACCGAGGTGGAGCCGATCAAGAATCCCGTGACCGGTGCTCCACATCGAATTCAAGTGGTCATGCCCGAGGGCTTCGAGCACAGGGCTGCCGAGATCGCGTCCGCCAACATCCGCTCGGCCGGTGCGATACCATTCGAGACCCAGGGCACGCACAGTTCGCTCGCCAACGTCGTGCAGACGCCCGAGGGCGTCGCGGCGTGATGCAGCGCTGACACCGAGGCCGCATCTTCGGTGTCAGCTCGTTGTCTTCCGGGGAGCCGCGGCGCGACGGATGAATATCCGGCCCTGGGATAGGTCATTGCGCTGGCAGATCAAGCTATGCACGGGCGTGCGATACTGGAACATGTGCTCCACCGCGATCGGTTGATCGTCGCGATCGGGACCGCCGTCGTGGCGGCGCTCGCCTGGGCCTATCTCATGGGCGGCGCCGGCATGGACACCGACATGATGGCCGAGATGCCGGACATGGCGCCAATGCCGTGGACGCTGCGTTCTGCTGCGCTGCTGTTCGCCATGTGGTGGGTGATGATGATCGCGATGATGGCGCCGAGCGCGGGGCCCACGGTCCTCTTGTATGCGACGATCAGGCACAAGGACGAGACTGGATCCCGCGCAGCAATCGATGCCTGGATCTTTCTCGCCGGGTACCTCGTGACGTGGGCTGGGTTCAGTCTCGCTGCAGTCCTGGCACAATGGGCGCTTGAACGCCTCGGCTTGTTGTCGATGGCGATGGCAAGCACCAGCGCGGTCTTGGGCGGCGTCATCTTGCTTGCCGCGGGACTCTACCAGTTCACGCCCTTCAAACGCGCCTGCCTGCGCTACTGCGAGAGCCCGCTGTTGTTTCTCAGCCGGCATTGGCGGCCCGGCGCGCGCGGGGCATTCCGCATGGGGCTGCGCCACGGCAGCTACTGCGTCGGCTGCTGCTGGGTTCTGATGGTCTTGCTGTTTGTCGGCGGCGTGATGAACCTGGTCTGGATCGTCGGCCTCATGCTCTATGTCGCCGGCGAGAAGCTGCTGCCGTTCGGCCGAAGATTGAGCTATGCGGCAGGCGGGATCCTCATCCTGTCCGGCGCGATCGTTCTTGCGCACGCAGTGTGAGGCCCGAAACCGCCAGCGCTGCCGAAGCGCGATGAGACTGGGATGAATCGTCATCGCGCTTTGGATGTTTGTCTGAGGGTGAGCCTTTCGGAAAACCGCTGCGCACTTTCTCCGGATCATGCGTTGATATTCCGCCCGCTGCTGGCGGGGGCCGCGGTCCCCTGAGCCGCGTCAGCTCCGGCGTGCAAAAACCAGCTGCCGGACGTCGATCTTTCCGGCCCTGAATCCTGCCTCGCAGTAGCACAAATAGTATTCCCACAACCGGCGGAAGGGCTCGTCGAACCCGAGCGAGGTCAGGTCGCTCCATGCCTGCCCGAAGTTCTCTCGCCACAGCGCGATCGTCTTTGCATAGTCTTGTCCAAACACGCGCTCGCGAATGACAGGCAGCTCGAAGCGTTCGCCCAGCGAGCGCAGGATATTCGTCGAGGGGAGCATCCCTCCCGGAAAGATGTATCTCTGGATGAAGTCCACACGCTGCCGATAGCTGTCAAAGAGCTCGTCGCGGACCGTGATGGCCTGGATGCCTGCCAGACCGCCGGGCTTGAGCCGCCGGTTCAACTGATCGAAGTAGGCTGGCCAGAATTGCTCGCCGACGGCCTCGATCATCTCGATGGAGGCGATGCGGTCGAAATGACCTTCCTGGTCGCGATAATCCTGCAACCGGACCTCGACCTTTTCGCCGAGCCCGGCTTCGTGGATTCGTCGACGGGCAAATTCGTGCTGCTCCTTGCTGATGGTGAGTGCCACCACGCTGGCGCCGTAAGTTTTCGCGGCAAACTCGGCGAAGCCGCCCCAGCCGCATCCGATCTCGAGCACGCTCTGACCCGGCCGCAATTCGATGGCTTTCGCCAGTTGTTCGTATTTGTGCTGTTGAGCGGCGGGCAGGTCGGCTGTCTCGGCCGGAAACAGGGCCGACGAGTAGGTCATGCTCGAATCGAGCCACGCAGCGAAGAACTCGTTTCCGAGGTCGTAATGCGAATGGATGTTGTGCCTCGACCCCTGTCTCGTGTTCCGGCGCAGTCGATGAAGCACCCGCCGGCAGAGCCGGACCAGCATGTTCCCGGCAAAGGCACTGTCGACCAGCTCTTCGTTGAGACAGAACACGTAGAGAAGCTGGGTGAGATCGGGCGTGCTCCAATCGCCTCGAATGTAAGCCTCGGCCATGCCGATGTCACCGCCCATGACGAGACTGCGCGCGAACCTGTAGTTGTTGAGCTCGATGGTGGCCGACGGACCCGGAAGCCGGCCGCGCAACGTGACGGTTCTCTGGTCGGGAAGGCGCACATGAACCGTGCCGTGTCTGATCTGCGATGCAAGGCGCAGCGCCAGTCGGGCAAGGAATGGGACACCATCGAATTGAACGGCCTGATGCGTGGCTGCGAGGTCCATGGTTCAAGTCTCGCGTTGTTTCAACCGGGGCACGTGCGGAGCACCTTTCAGCCAAAGCCGCATCGCTTCCCAGTGGATGGCTGCGATCACTTTGAACGTCAGGAAGGGCAGACCGAACAGCGCTGCCAATAGCGAGTGGCTGGTCAGAGGGCGGCGTCGTCCGCGGAACGCTGCCGCAAACATCGCGCCCTGCTCGTTCGTCTGCAGGATTCTGACCCTCACATCTCGCTCCGGTGGAGAAATGCTGAAGCGGTAATGTGTTTCCATCGCCATGAAAGGCGAAACGTAAAATTCCTTCGCCTGGCTCTGCCGTATTGTGCAGCCCGGTCGCGCATCCTGCACGGGCAGGATGTAGGAATGCATGTCCCCGAAGGTGTTGCGGACCTCGTAGATCAACAGTGCGAGATCGCCGGACGCGCGGTAGCAGAAATAGACCGAAAGCGGGTTGAACACGTAGCCCAGAACCCGGGGATAACAGAGAAGGAGAATGCGGCCTCCGGAGAGATCGATGCCGCGTTCCGCCGCCAGTCCTCGGACGTGCTGGCCGAGGCTGGCGCTCTTGCCCTCACCGTGATCGCGCTCGTGGAAGCTGAAGGGTGCTGCTCGATTGACGCCAAACAGCCTGGACTGGCCGTTTGCTTCGTCCAACCGGTCGAGATCGATCAGCAGGCTCATCACGCGGTAGCTGAACCTGTGCTGCACGGGCCGCCATCTGGCGTGCATCACCTTTCCCCGGTAGAGCGCGGCGGGCGCTATCGCATTCTCCGCTCTCGTCGGTTTCGTTCGGACCATCGTGCTACTCGGCAGCCTGAACCAGCAAGGGGGCCGACCGACGCCATGGAACCTGGCCGCCAAGCGCGTCGGCAACGGAGATGCCGGACTGCAAGCCATCCTCGTGAAAGCCGTAGCCGGTCCAGGCACCGCAGAACCACGTCCGGCGGCGCCCTTGAATTGCGGGGAGCCGTCGCTGCGCCGCGAACGCTGCCAGGTCGTATTGCGGATGGGCGAAGCTGAATTTTCCAAACGTCAGATGGGCCGCCGGCTCGAAAGGCGGATTGAGACTGACGAACAATGGCTTGCGGTCGTCTATGCCCTGCAGCCGGTTCATCCAATAGGTCACCGCGACGTCGTTATGGACGGGCGTTTGTCGCGGCCATTGCAGGAAGTTCCAGGACGCCCATGCCTGCCGGCGCCTGGGCATGAGATTGCGATCGCGGTGCAGATAAACGGTGTTGGGGGCATACCTGATCGCGCCGAGAACGGACCGCTCCTGGGCGTCGGCATCCGACAGCGCCGCCAAGGCCTGATCGCTGTGACAGGCCATCACGACGGCATCGTAAGTCTCCACACCACCATGACTGTCGCGGATCGTCACGCCATGCTCCGCTCGATGGATCGACGTCACCGCACAGCCTAGCCGAATGTTGTCCCTGAACATAGCGGTGAGCTTGTCGACATAGCGCCGGCTGCCACCCTCCACGGTCCGCCAGCGCGGCCGGTCCAGGTGCAGGAGCCGGTGGTTGTCGAAGAAGGCGACGAAGTTTTCCGCTGGGAAAGACAGAATGTCGGCCGACGAGGACGACCAGATGGCCGCCCCCATCGGTCCGAGATAATCGGAGAACAGGCGCGGCCCGAATGATTCCTTGCGCAGATACTCGCCCAGCGTCAGGTTGTGCAGCCGGCCGGCGCGCAAGTCGGCCGCGCCCTGCCTGTTGAATCGCAGGACCTCGGCCAGCATGCGGAAATAGGATGGCGATGAGAGGTTACGCGGTTGTGCAAACAGGCCGCAAACAGTCTGCAGAAAGGTCTCGCCGCCTCCCCGCCATTCGAACCGGCCCTGATCGGCGGACATGGCGAAGCTCATGCAAGTCTCGACGGTCCTCACGCCCAGCCGCGCGAACAGCGCGGTCAATTGCGGATAGTTCGCCTCGTTGAACACGATGAAGCCGACATCGACGTCAACGGCCTCGCCATCATAGTCGACGCGAACGGTATGGCTATGTCCGCCCGGGCGCAGCTCGCGCTCGTACACCGTCACGGCATGGCGTTTCGACAGGAGCCACGCGGCGGCATTGCCGGCAATTCCTGTCCCGATCACGGCCAAACGCATTCCCTGTCGCCCCCACTGGATACCGTCAATACGGTGCTCGAAACGGTCGCTGTGCAAGGAAACGTTCGGCGAGATGGCGCGGATCACCTTGCGGACCATCGGCCGACCCGCCGCCGAACGCGAAACCGGCTCCTGCAGCCGACGTATCGAGGAGAGGGCAATTCTGGTGAGGGCATGGTTTTGGTGCATGTTCAGGCAATAGGCGGCATTGCGCTGGCCCTTTGTCTCCTGATGGGACTGGCCTGGGTCGTTCAGCAGCGTACGGGAAACTCCGGATGGGTTGATGCAATCTGGTCCTACGCGACCGGCCTCGTTGGCGCGGTCGCCGCCCTGTGGCCTCTCGCCGACGACACGCCGGCGCGCCGGGTGCTCGTCGCAGGGCTCGTGCTGCTTTGGTCGGTGCGACTCGGCACGCACATTGCGCGCCGGGCCGCAGCAGGCATCGACGATCCGCGGTATGCGAACTATGCGCGTCAATGGGGGGCTGCGGCCCCTCGCCGGATGTTCTTTTTCCTGCAATCGCAGGCGCTGGTCTCGGTGCCGCTGCCGTTCGCCGTCTTCCTCGCGGCGCACGCTCCCGAGCCCGGATTGCGACTGCAGGACGACGCCGGAGCCGTCATCATTCTGGCAGCCGTCGCAGGCGAGGCATTGGCGGACCGGCAATTGCGCCGGTTCAAGCTCTGCCCATCCAACGCCGGACTCGTCTGCGATGCCGGCCTTTGGCGCTGGTCCCGTCATCCGAACTATTTCTTCGAATGGCTGGGGTGGTGGGCTTACCCGGTCATCGCGCTGTCGCCCGGATATGCATGGGGGTGGGCCAGCCTGGCGGCGCCGGCGATCATGTACTGGATACTCGTGCATGTGACGGGGATACCCCCGCTCGAGGAGCAGATGCTGCGATCGCGCGGCGATCGGTATCGGGAGTATCAGGCAAGAACCAATGCATTCTTCCCGTGGCCGCCGAAACACGCACATTGATGACCGGTGCCTGCTGTGTTGACTGGACGCAAGCGGGTGTGAGTGCGCGGATATGATCCGGCGCGGCTCGCCGGTCGTTAATCCGGTGCCGGGTTCGACAAGCCGGCCAGGTGCAACCGGACGGGAACGCGGACATGAATCCTCTCTTCACCTATCTCTCGGTGGCCTTGACCTTCGTTGCAATCGACATGGTCTGGCTCAAGATCATGGTTGAAAGACTTTACCGGCCGGTGCTGGGCGATATGTTGCGGGCCGAGCCCAATCTGGCGGCCGCTGCAGCATTTTACTTGTTGTATCCCATCGGTTTGATCTGGTTCGCCGTGCTGCCCGCGCAGCAGGATGGGAGTGCGCTGCGCGCTTTCACATCCGGCATGATGCTCGGCTGCTTCAGCTATGCGACCTATGATCTCACCAATCAGGCGACCCTGCGGAATTGGTCGACCGGGCTGACACTTGCGGATGTTTGCTGGGGATCGTTTCTTGCCGGCGTCAGTGCCTGGATCGGATTTCTCGTCGCTCGAAAGCTGGCCCACTAAGCGGGGAGCAAGCGTGCCAGGCCGAGCTAGGTATAACTTCGCCCTCCAAGCTGGTCGAACGTGTCTCTGGTTTCCGCGATCTTGTCGGACAAGGACCTGAATGCGCTTTGAGCCTGCAGCTTCGCATCTTCGTCGAGCAGGAGGCAGGCGAGATCGACCAGTTGATCGCTCATGTGCTCCATGGCAGCAAGCAGCTGATCGAGGCTGGCTCCGGGATCGTCGGCTCCGACACGTTCGACATCTCTCAAAACCGCTTCGAGCCGTGCGATCGAAGAGACGAGCCGATCCCCGCGATCGGGCTCCGGAAATGCGATGATCTCTGCAGCCATGCGCGTTCTCCGGCTTCAGGCCGCGGCCGATGCCGCAAGGCAATCCTTGCGTACCGCCAGGATGGTTCGATGCAGCCAGGTCTTGATGGTGCCGACCGGCACACCGAAGCGTCGTGACAAGCTGGCGCGGCTCTCGCCTTCGAGATAAGCGAGAGCCACCAGCCTGCGGCGATCTTCCGGCAAACGAGCCAATGCTCCGCGCGCAATCGGTTCGGCGCTGGCGTAGTCGAAATCCTCGATCGATGACGCGCCGGCTCCCGCCGGAACCAAGAGCGCTTCGTCCAATTCGTAAGTTGGCTGCCTTCTGGTCCGCCGATGATCAATTGCGGTATTCCGGACGATCGCGGACATCCAGGCCATCGCCGGGGCTCGTCCGGGATCGAACCGACCAGCCTTGCGCCAGATCTTCAGAAAGGTCTCCTGGAGGATGTCGTCGACGTCGTGAGGTGAGGCTCCAACGGCCAGCGCTGTCCTGCGCAGCCGGCCCCGTGTCAGCGTGTGGAGCTCTGCGAAGGCACGTGTCTCGCCTGCGGAAACGCGTGCCAGTAGTTCAGGCAGCCTCTCGCTCGGCACCTGACTCGCCAGGCTTGAACCGGCCATGTCCTGTCTCCCTTGCGTTTGTTTCGAAACGCTCCGGGCGCGTGTCTGGATCACCCCCGGGGAGAAGGACTCGAGAGAATCAAAGCCGCACGAATGGCCCGATCAGTCGGCCGAGAAAACCGTTCATGCGCAGGTCGCCGGTCATCGCAACCAGGCAGACGCATGGGCCTTCGTCCCCGACGATGGGACGGTGCTCGATCTCGTCATCACCGTAATCGAAATCACCAGGGCCAAAGCGACCGCCCTCGTGACTGAAGCTGCCCTCGAGGACGAGGGTCAGTTCGGTGCCGGTGTGCGTGTGTTCAAGCATGCGCGAGCCTGGTGCGGACCGAAGCAGAAAGGCGCGCGCCTTGCCCGAACCGGAAAGCTCGATCGGCCGCATGCTCAGACCCGGCGCGATGCGCCGGCGCTTGCCGATGCGATACTTTCGCAGTGCCGGCGGAAGATCATGATTGGCGTCGGACGTGAGGGGCGGCGCCGCTTCGCCTTCCGGAGAGCTGTCAATTCGCGACATGACGCGGTCGAACGCATCTGGTGCGATCGGCACCGGCTCGACATCCTCCAGCGCGGCTCCCGCAAGCTGCTCTATGGCCTGCACAAAGCGGGCGCACCGCGCGCAACCTGCCACATGAACTCCCACGACCAGCTGATGGGCCTCTTCCAGCTTGCCGGCCGCGAAATCGGCCAGAAGATCTTCAGGCGGGTGGTGGCTGATCGTCATGCTTCTTCGTCCAATATGTCTCTCAACCGGTTCATCGCCAGCCTGATCCGAGACTTGACCGTTCCGAGCGGAATACCGAGCTGGCTCGCGATTTCCGGATGCGCCCTTTCCTCGATGAACGACAGCCTCACCACCATGGATTGCTCTGTCGAGAGTTGCTTGATGGCCGACTCGATCCGTGTGGCATCCTGCACCCGCGAAATGACGGCATCTGCCGGTTCGGCTGGATCCGGTGCATCGGGCAGCTCGGAATCGGCATGCAGACGGTTTGCCCGCGCTCTGCGACGGAATAAATCGATCCGCAGGTTGCGCGCGATCGTGAATATCCAGGCCGCCACGCCCGCTGTCGCAGGATCGAAAAGGCTCGCCTTCCGCCACACGGCGATCATCGCGTTTTGGGCGATCTCCTCCGCCTCGTCGGAGCTGCACCCGGCTTTCTGCATCAGTCCCTTGATGCGAGGCGCGAAATGCTCGAATAGCCGCTTAAAAGCGGCCCGGTCACCGTGAGAGGCGACGCGTCCGATCAAATCAGCCCAGTCCACCTTTGCCTTCGGCCCTTTGCTCGCACCAATGGACAGCCGCGCCTCACCCCGCCGGGGCACGCGAGCTTCAGCCCGGATTGGCACATCTATAGCCCGGATAGCAGCGATCATAGCGCCTCGACAAGCGATCTCCGAGACTGAGAACGAGCGGGAACAGGCCCCGGATCACTGTGCAGTGCCCAATTGTTGGTTCCAACCCGCATGGCCGGCACCCGGCCATTCCTGGCATTCCGCTTGCTCATTCAGGAGCCAAGCCAAGGTCTCGGCGAGAGGCCGTTTCAGGTTGAGGCAAGTGATGCAGAAAATGTCCCGTTCTGGTGCTGCCGGTGAACTCCGGCTCGATGCATTGATCGCCGATTTGTGGTGGCGCGTTCGGCTCCTGAACACCGACATCCTCGAGGAGGAAGCTCGGGCCAGGGTGTTCGACGTGAACCAGCCGACCTATCCGCTGCTCGCGCTCAACCTGCGCACACGGCGCGACAATCTGGTGTCGACGATCGGCGTGCTGGAGCAGCGGGCGAAGGCGTCAGAAGCGGCTTGAGAGGAGTCTCAGGGGCCGGCGGCCACGCCGCGGCCGCCGGCGCGCGGGATGCAACGAGCATCGTCGCATGGCTCGAATGCCTCCGGCGCTTGTCTGGGCATGAGTTGAATTCACGCCGTGCCTGGCTGTGATATTGCTGGCCTCTGCAATCCCGCGAGGCCTCCATGCTCCCCATTCCCGCCGATATCTTCACCGAGCCCGAGGACGTCTCGCCCGACGGCCTTGCCAATCTCGGCCCGCTGCGGCGGCTCGCCGGCACCTGGCAGGCGGACAAGGGCATCGACATCAATCCGAAGGCGGAAGGGCCGGAGCGGCGGACCTTCATCGAGCGCATCCGCATGGACCCCATCGATCCGCAGGCCAACGGGCCGCAGCTGCTGTACGGTCTGCGCTATCACATCCACATCAACACGCCCGAGGAAGACATCACCTTCCACGACCAGGTCGGCTATTGGCTGTGGGAGCCCGCGACCGGGCTGATCATGCAGACGCTGGCGATCCCGCGCGGGCAGGTGCTGCTGGCCTCGGGCGAGGCAGGGCCCGATGACAGGACAATCGCGGTCACCGCCAAACGCGGCGACACCGCTTACGGGATCTGCTCGACCGACTTCCTGGAACAAGCCTTCCGCACCGATGCCTACCGCTGCGACATCACCTTCAACGACGACGGCAGCTGGACCTATCTGATCCAGACCGAGTTGCTCGTGCGCGGCGCGCCGTTCAATCATCGCGACACCAACACGCTCCGGCTCGTCGCGCCGCCAAAGCTCAATCCGCTGGCGCTGATCGTCAACGATCGCGCCAAGGAGAATGCAGCGACTGGCGGTGGATCCGCGGCCTGAGCGCTACCCGGAGAATTGCATGAAGCCGTATGTCATCTGTCTGATGCACTCCAGCCTCGACGGCCGCACGCATCCGAGCCGCTGGCGTCCGAAGGGGGCAGGCACGGATTGGTTCGAGAAGATCCATGACGAGCTCGGCGGCGATGCCTGGGTGATCGGCCGCGTCACCGGGGCGGAGTTCGCCAAGGGCGAGCCCTATCCCGCGACGGACGCGACATTCCCGCGCGAAAGCTGGTTTGCTTCGCGCGATGCGAAAACCTATGGCGTGGTGCTCGATGCACAGGGCAAGATCGGCTGGGGGCGCTCGGACATCGGCGGCGACCCGATCGTCGTCGTGCTGACCGAGCGTGTGCCGGATTCGCATCTCGCCGGGCTGCGCGGCGAGGGCGTGTCCTACATCTTTGCCGGCAAGTCCGAGATCGACCTGGGGCTGACGCTGGACATCCTCGCCCGCGAGCTCGGCGTGAAGCGCCTGCTGGTGGAGGGCGGCGGCGTTGCCAATGGCGCGTTCCTGCGCGCCGGTCTCATTGACGAGTTCAACCTGATCCTCAGCCCCGCGATCGACGGCGCAAAGGGCGCCCCCTTCGTGTTCGATTCGACTGAGGCGAACAGCGACCGGCGTGCGCCGATCACCGCGATGACGCTGGAGAGCACGCGCGAGCTCGGCGGCGGCGTCCTGCTGCTGCGATATCTCATCAAGAACGACCCTCAGGCGGCGAGCCGGTAAGCGCGGCATGTCCGATCCATCCGAGCACATCGTCATTGTCGGCGCCGGCGCGGCCGGCTTGATGGCGGCGCGCGAATTGGCGCGTGCCGGCCGTAAGGTGACGATCCTGGAGGCACGCCGGCGCTGTGGCGGCCGCATTCATCCGCTGCCGGCCTCGGAGTTCGGCTATCCCGCCGATGGCGGCGCTGAATTCGTCCATGGCGAGGCGCCGGTCACGCGCGCACTCCTGCGCGACGCCGGGCTGTCCCTTCGGGAGATCGAAGGCGAGCAGTGGAGCTTTGACGGGACGAGGCTCTCGCGCGAGGATCGCCGCGATCTCCATGAGGCAGAGCTTCAAGCCACGCTACGGGGCTTGAAGGACGATCTCACGGTCGCCGACTTCCTGCGCCGGCATTTTGCCGGGGACGACTATGCGCCGATGCGCCAATCGATCGAACGGATGGTCGAGGGTTACGATGCGGCCGACCCCGAGCGCGCGTCCACGCTGGCGCTGCGCGCGGAATGGATGGATGGCGGGCACGCTCCGCAGGCGCGGATCGACGGCGGATACGGCGCCATGATCGACGTGCTGGCGGCCGACTGTCGCAGGCACGGCGCAACCATCCGCCTCGGCTGTGTCGTGTCGGCCCTCGCGGAGGAGGGCAGCGCGGTCACCGTTCGCTGCGCCGGCGGCGATGTGCACGCCTGCGATCGCGCGATCCTCACCGTGCCGCTGCCGCTGCTGCGCGAGATCGCGCTGCCGGCGGAGGCGCGCGCGAAGCTTGCCGCTGCCGACGACATCGGCTTCGGCAACGTCATCAAGATCCTGCTGCGCTTCGCCCGGCCATGGTGGCGCGAGCGCAAGGAAAATCTCGCGGATATGACCTTCCTCCTGTCCGACCAAGCGATCCCGGTGTGGTGGACGCGCTATCCGGACCAGCAACCCGTGCTCACGGGCTGGTTCGGCGGCCCGCGCACGGCGGAGCTGGAAAGCCTCGATCCGCAAGGACTGATCGATGCCGGGCTCGGCTCGCTTGCCGCCGTGTTCGGTCTGCCGCGCGATGATGTCGCGCGCGAGCTCGTGGCGGCGGCAGCGATCAACTGGGCGCATGATCGATTCGCGCGCGGCGCCTATTCGTGGGCGACGCCGCGGACGCGGGAGGCACAAGCGATCCTCGCACGTGCCGACGGGCGCGTGCTGTTTTCGGGTGAAGCGCTCTATCGCGGCCGCGATATGGGCACGGTCGAGGCGGCGCTCGCGAGTGGGTTGGAGACCGCGGAGAGAATCTTGCAGGG
This sequence comes from Bradyrhizobium sp. I71, assembly GCF_022354745.1. Taxonomy (NCBI): domain Bacteria; kingdom Pseudomonadati; phylum Pseudomonadota; class Alphaproteobacteria; order Hyphomicrobiales; family Nitrobacteraceae; genus Bradyrhizobium; species Bradyrhizobium sp. I71. The sequence continues at coordinate 2,758,529 of NZ_CP059398.1, read as the reverse complement.
ATAGCAGAAAGGCCCGCATCTCTGCGGGCCTTTTGTCTTACCAGCGTCCGCTTGTCTTACCAGCGTCCGCCGCCGAAGCTGAACGTCACGCCGGGACCGCCGCCGTAATAGCCGTACGGTCCGCCGCCGTAATAGCCGTTGTGCCGCGGATAGTAGCCGTAGCTTCTGTAATGGGGCCGGTAGTGGCCGTGATGATGCCGCCCGTGATGATGGTGACCGTGCCAGTGATGGTGCCTGCGGTGCGCGCTGATGTCGGTGGACTGGCTCTCCTGCGCGGTCTGTTTGGCGCTTACGCTGCCCGCCGCGTTGGCCGCCGATCCGCCGGCGAACGCCGCAGCACCGAGGGCGATCGCGGCAATGAGATACTTCATGTCGTCACTCCAGTTGAATGTCGTGTGACAACACATGGGTGCCGGCTGCGTTCCAGCCAATGCGGGCGTCGAAACGACGCAGTGTGTGATGTTCACGCGGATGATTCGTTCATCGTGAGATGTATTGTCGCATTACCGACGTTCGTCGCGCGATCGCCATCACTTCGCCGCGAATGATGCGACCACCTCGTCCGTCGTGACGATACGCGCGAATTCGCCGTTGAGATTCGACAGCGTCATTGCGGGCTCGCCGTCCTGCTCGCGCGCCTCGTCCTTGACCGCGTAGCCGGAACGCGATGGCAGAAACGACGAATTCGGCGTCGTGCCTTCGTGGCGGATGTGGAGGATCGGCACGCGATTCGTCCTGAAGGCCTTCAGCAGATCGACGATGCGCGCGACCGCATCCGGATTGTTGCGTCGCTTGCCCGCAGCTTCCCATTCGTCGAATGCGCGCGCGTCTGCAGAGCCGCGACATCAGAATAGGGCTACGCGGGCCGCGGGAATTCTTTCTATGGATGGGGATCGGGAAAGCCGTGGCGCTCGGAGAGCGCGGCGAGGATCGCGTCCTTGTCGGCGATGAAGGCGCGGCCATGATGGCTGCCGGTCTGGTGCGGCGAAGTCGCTCCAGTCGCGAGCACGAGCAGCGGCAGCGATTGGTTCTCCTCGCCGACCAGCGCGACCACGGCTTGCCGCGGTAGCGGCCAGGGAATCCGCTCGACGTCGAGCTTTTCGGCGAGCGCCGGAAACGAGGCCAGCACGCCCTCGATCAGCGCGCAATGCCAGCAATAGAACCGACGATTCGGAAAGGCCGGATCCTCGAAACCGGGACGCAGCAGAAACAGGCGGTCGCGCGTCATGGGTCGCTCCGAAGCATGGCCGCCTTGCTGAGGATCAAGGCGGCACGGTCTGGCCGGCCTAGTGTCGAGGCCCCAAATGGTTGGGGATCGACAGGGTTAAGAAAGGACGCCATGCCGGGGCCGATCAGTCAACCGCAGTCACTCGCCGACGTGACGACACTGCCGGAGCTCTTGCGCTGGCGCGTCCGTGCGACGCCGGCGGCGGAGGCCTATCGCCATTTTGACGGCGCTGCCGGATGCTGGATCAGTCAGTCCTGGCAGGAAATCGATGCGGAATTCGAGCGCTGGCGGCGGGCGCTGGCTGCGGAGGGCTTTTCGGCCGGCGAGCGCGTTGCCATCCTGGTGCCGAACGGCATTGCGCATGTCGCGATGGACCAGGCGGCGCTGTCGCGTGGGCTCGTTCCGGTGCCGATGCATGCCGTCGACAACCCCGACAGCATCGCCTACATCCTCGCCGATTCCGGTGCGCTGCTGCTGTTCGTGGATACGCTGTCGCGCTGGCAGGCGATCACCGCCACTGGTCAGCCGCTCGACCATCTCAAGCGCATCGTCTGCGCCGATGCGACGGGGCTCGCTGCAGCCGATGCCCGTATCGTCGCGCTCGACCGCTGGCTTGCAGAGCCCCGAAGCGCCGGTGCACCGCTGGCCGACGTCGCGGTTGAGCCGGGCGATCTTGCCGCCATCGTCTACACTTCGGGCACGACCGGCCGGCCCAAGGGCGTGATGCTGTCGCATGGCAACATCGTCGCCAACGTGAAGGCCGTCGCGCGGCGCATCGCGGCCGTGCCGAACGACGTCTTCTTGTCCTTTCTGCCGCTCTCGCACACCTTCGAGCGTACCGGCGGCTATTATTATCCGATCGCGGTGGGGGCCTGCGTCGCCCATGCCCGCTCGGTGCCGCAGCTCGCGGAGGACTTGAAAACGGTGCGGCCGACGGTGCTTGTCTCGGTGCCGCGCATCTATGAGCGCATCTACGCCCTGATCATGCAACATCGCGCGGCGGCCGGCGGCGCAGAACGCGCGCTGCTCGATCTTGCGCTCGCCGTCGGAGGCCGGCGCTTCGATGCGCGGCAGGGTCGCGGCTCGCCGGCGCTGTTCGACCGGCTCGCCTGGCCGCTCCTGAAGCGTTTCGTCGCCGACAAGGTGCTGGCCCAGTTCGGCGGGCGCCTGCGCGTTGCGGTCTCCGGCGGTGCTCCGATTGCCGAGCCGGTCATCCGCCTGTTTCTCGCGCTCGGGCTCGACATCCTTCAGGGCTACGGCATGACCGAGACCTCGCCGGTCGTTTCCGTCAACACGCCCGGCGACAACGATCCGTCCTCGGTCGGCCGCGTCCTGGACGGCATAGAGGTCAGGCTCGGCGAGCTCGACGAGCTGCTCGTTCGCGGGCCGAGCGTGATGCTCGGCTACTGGCACAAGCCGGAGGAGACGCGCAGGGTCAAGCAGGCCGACGGCTGGCTGCACACCGGCGATCAGGCCCGCATCGAGAATGGGCGCATCACCATCACCGGCCGCATCAAGGACATCCTGGTCACTTCAACTGGCGAGAAGATCGCGCCGGTGGATCTGGAGACCGCCATCCTCGCCGATCCCTTGTTCGAGCAGGCGTTGGTGATCGGCGAACAGCGGCCGTTCCTCGCCGCGTTGGTCGTGCTGAATGCAAAAGCCTGGACGCAGGAAAAAGAAAGGCTCGCGGCGAGCGGCAAGCAAGGCGCCGGCGCGGAACGGGCCGTGCTGCTGGCCAGAATTGCGGCCGCCGTGAAGGCCTATCCGTCCTACGCGACGCCGCGCGCGGTATGGTGGACGCTGGATCCGTGGACCATTGCTGGCGGCCTGCTCACGCCGACGTTGAAGAACAAGCGCCCCGCGCTCGAGCGCCGCTTCGCCGCCGAGATCGAGCAGATCTACGCCAGGAAGCCGGCGCCGATAACGTCGACGTGATTTCGCCTCCGGTCGCCCTTGATCCAGCGCAACTTCGGCCGTCGCCGCCCGATGCAATGTGGCCGCGACATTCGAAATGCAATCGAGGCAGATCATGAAGGCGTATTTCATCGGCGGTGGCATTGGATCGCTCGCAGGCGCGGCGTTCCTCGTTCGCGATGCGCAGCTGCCGGGGCGCGACATCGTGATTTACGAGACTCAGCCGCTGGTCGGCGGCAGCCTCGACGGCGCGCAGCTCGCGAACGGCGCCTATTCGCTGCGCGGCGGGCGCATGCTCACCACCGACCATTACGAATGCACTTGGGATCTGCTCTCGAGCATTCCCTCGCTCGAACATCCCGGCCTCAGCGTGCGCGACGAGACCATCGCCTTCAATGAGGAGAACCCGGCGCATTCCCGCGCGCGTCTGGTCGACCGAAACCGCTTCAAGGTCGACGTCTCGCACATGGGCTTCTCCGCGCGCGACCGGATCGAGCTGCTGCGGCTCACTGAAGCTTCGGAGGAGACGCTCGGCAATAGCCGCATCACCGACTGGCTGTCGCCCGGATTCTTCGAATCCAATTTCTGGTACATGTGGCAGACCACCTTCGCCTTCCAGCCCTGGCACAGCGCGGTCGAGCTGAAGCGCTATCTGCACCGCTTCATGAGCGAGTTTCCGCGCATCGAGACGCTCGGCGGCGTCAAGCGCACCGTCTACAATCAATATGACGCGATCGTGCGGCCGCTCGCCGACTGGCTCAAGCGCCAGGGCGTGCAGTTCGTGCGCGGCACGCGCGTCACCGACATGGCGTTCGAGGCCGACGGCGCGCGCTTGCGCGTGCGTCAGCTCACGCTCGACCGCGACAGCCGCACCGCCAACGTCCGGGTCGAAGACGGCGATCTCGTCTTCTTCCAGAACGGCTCGATGACGGACGCTTCGAGCCTGGGCACGATGACCGAGCCGCCGCCGCGCCTGACCAAGGCTGATAGTCAGGGCTGGGCGCTGTGGGAGACGATCGCGAAAGGACGTCCCGAATTCGGCAATCCGACCGCGTTCAACAGTTCGATCCCCGAGTCCTATTGGCTGTCCTTCACCGTCACCTGCCGCGATCCACGGTTCTTCGACCGGATGGAGGCGTTCTCCGGCAACAGGGCCGGCACCGGCGGACTCGTCACGTTCAAGGATTCCAACTGGCTGATGTCGGTCGTGCTCTATCACCAGCCGCATTTCACGGGACAGCCCAAGAATGTGCAGGTGTTCTGGGGCTATGCGCTGCATCCCGACCGCATCGGCAATTTCGTTGCAAAGCCGATGTCGGAGTGCGGCGGCGCCGACATCCTGAAGGAGCTCTGCGGTCACCTGAACTTCGATCCCGCCGTGTTCGAGGATGCGACCTGCATTCCCTGCCGCATGCCTTACATCACCAGCATGTTCATGCCGCGCAGCGCGACCGACCGGCCGCTGCCGGTGCCGGAAAATTCCGTCAATCTCGCCTTTGTCAGCCAGTTCGTCGAAGTCCCCGATGACGTCGTGTTCACCGTCGAATATTCGGTTCGTGCGGCGCAGATGGCGGTCTATCGGCTCATGAAGATCGATCGCCCGGTGCCGCCGGTGACGCGGCACGACAAGTCGCTCGCCGTGATCTTCGCGACGCTGGAAAAGGCGTTCGCGTGATGGCTACTTGAACGGGTCCTGGATCGCCGGTGCCGACTGGCGGATGCGGCGCACGCTGACCGGCGTGCCGTCAGAGACGAACAAGAGCTCGTATTTGCGGCCCTCGTTGTCGGTCGCCGAGCAGGTGACGTCGTTGACCTTCCTGGCGGCGAAATTGCCGGTCTGGCGGCAGACGCCGGTGGAGGTCTGCTCGGCCGGCACCGGGAGGCCGTCGACCCTGGGGCGGTGCTTGGAGTTGAGCAGCATGCGGTCGATCGGCAGCTCGTAGGAATTGTCGTCGGCGCGCTTGCCGTTCTCGCCGGAGAACGACACGACGTGGTTCGCATCTGCGGGATCATCGACCGCGACCGCGAAATTGACCCGGCCCTTGTCGCCGTGGGCGTAGGCCACCGTCTTGCAAGCATAGGTGCGGCCTGCGACCTTGAACGTCTTGCAGTGACCGGAGATCAGCGCCAGGAGATCGATGAAGGCGTTCTGCTGCGGCTGCGGATTGTTGACCAGAATGGGTCCAGAAGTCTCGGCAAAACAAGGACTTGCCAAGACCATGATCAGGGCGGCGAGGACCGGTCGGCAGGGGCGCATCGTCGGGCTCATGTGCCAGGGGGCCGTGGCGGCGGACAAGGTCCGTCCAACAACCATCGAACCGCAAATTGGTTGCGATCCCGTTTGCTCCGCAATTCCCGCCTGGAATACCACCGCGTCACCCCCGACGGCGCTTTCGCCCAAATTACCCAACCCGTATGGCCGGCACATGCCATCAGGGCAGTGTTTTTTTCGTGGCGGAGCTAGCCTGTCGCCGCCTGCCAGCGCGCATCCCGAAGCGAGGGCCGGCGGTGCAGGCGGGCATCCAGCAGGGCGCGGGCGCGGGGCAGCTCACCGCTGCGCATGAGCGCGACGATAAAGGTGTCCTCGATCAGCTCGCGCTGGGCATGGCTGCCGCCGATGCGCACGACCTCGCCGAGGACCGGCGCGAGCACCTGGACGCAAGTCCGGTAATCCTCATCGGCGAAAGCCAGGAGCGCGCGGCAGATTGCCGGTACCACGGGACCGGTGGGCAGCTTGCCGTCAGCGAGCCGCTGCTCGATCGCCCCAAGGCGCGCGGCGAGCGCCTCGCGGTTTTGCGTGGCGGCCGCGAACAGCGCCATGTGGACGTCGGCAAAGGACAGGCTCGACTTCGGAAACAGCTTTTGCGCGGCGGCGTCAGCCTCGCGCCACAGCGCTTTCGGCACGGCGTGGCCGTAGGCCGACAGGCGCCAGAGCAGCGAGGCGCTGTCGGTGACGACGTTGAGCGGCGGCGCCTGCGTGGCGGAGGGCTGGAGCACGTCGGCATAGATCGACAGCGCCCGCGCCGCATCGCCATGCTCGAGCGCGCCGAGCGCCTGGTGCCAGCGGATATGGCTGTGCAGGATTCCGGCGCGGTCGTAAGTGGGGATCCATTCGTCGACGAGGCGGTCGGCCGCATCGATCGAGCCGTCCTCGAACATCGCATGCAGCACCGCGTGCACGGCGTGGGCGTTCTGCCGGCGCAGATTGAAGCCGCGCTCGGTGACGGCGCGGCCACGAGCGACGTCGCCATTCTCCGTCATCGCCCAGCCGGACATGGTGAGGAACCACCAGTCCTCGCCATAATGCCGCGCGACGCGCTCGCAGAGCTTGTGCCGGGCGCGATCGTGGTCGGCCATGCCGGAGAATGCGAACAGGCCGAACGCGCCGAGCGGCAGTGACAGCACCAAGGCGTCGCGTGGCCATGCGTCGATGTGCTTCAGCGTCGATGCGATGGCCTCGGGCAGCCGGCCCTCGATCGCGAGCGCCAGCGTCTCGACATGCGAGCGCTCGCGCTCGGTGCCGCGCTTCGCCACGAGCTCGCGCGCGAGCGTCGCCTTCTGCCGCGCGAGATCGCCCTGCTGGTAGAAGGCATGCACGCGGCCTCGGGCGATATGGGGAAGCGCGAAATCCGGGTCGGCCGCGATCGTGCGCTCCAGCGTCTCCGCCGTGCCGGTCCAGCCCGCGAGCATGAGGTCGACGCCTTCGCGATAGGCGGCCGCCGCCTCCTGCGAGGTGGTGGAGAGCGGCAGGCCGTAGCGGTCTTCAAGCGCCATCGTCGTCTCCCGCTCTCATGCCGTCCGCGCGCGGCGGCCTTCGATCGGATAGGCCGGGTCGTTGTAGCCCGGCGTCGAGGGATGGCCCGGCGTCACCAGCCGGTCGACCAGGGCCTCGTCCTCCGCGGTGAAGGAGTAATCGAGCGCGCTGATGTAGCCGTCCCATTGCTCCTCGGTGCGGGGACCGGCGATCACCGACGAGACGAAGGCAGAGTTCAGCACCCAGGCGACCGCGAACTGGCCGGCGGTGATGCCCTTCTTCTCCGCGTGCGTCTTGATCTCCTGCGCGAGGCGCAGCGATTCCGGCCGCCATTCGGTCTGCATCATGCGGGTGTCGTTGCGGCCCGCGCGCGTCTCCTTGTCGGGGGCTGCATCTGGCCTGTACTTGCCGGTGAGCACGCCGCGCGCCAAGGGGCTATAGGGCACGATGCCGAGACCGTAATAGGAACAGGCCGGGAAGTGCTCGACCTCCGGCATGCGGTTCATGGCGTTGTAGTAAGGCTGGCTCACCGCGGGTCGATCGATGCCGAGCCGGTCGCAGATGTTGCAGATCTCGGCGACGCGCCAGGCGCGGTAGTTGGAGACGCCGAAATAGCGCACCTTGCCAGCGCGGATCAGGTCGCCCATCGCGCGCACCGTCTCCTCCAGCGGTGTCGCGTGGTCTTCCTTGTGCAAATAGTAGATGTCGATGTGATCGGTGCCGAGCCGCGTCAGGCTTTCGTCTGCGGCCTGCAAGACCCAGCGTCGTGACAATCCGCCACGGTTCGGATCGTTACCCATGGGGTTGGCGAGCTTCGTAGCGAGCACCCAGGCGTGACGGTTGTTGCCGATCGCGCGCCCCACAACCTCTTCGGATGCGCCTTTCGAGTAGGCATCGGCGGTATCGATGAAGTTGATGCCTGCGCCGTGTGCCTTGTCGATGATCCGCTTCGATGCGGCTTCATCGGTCGGCCCGCCGAACATCATGGTGCCCAGGCAGATCGGCGACACTTTCAGGCCGCTGCGGCCGAGTTGGCGGTATTGCATGGGCGGGTCCTCAACGCTGCGATGGGGTGCAGCATAGCCATCCGGTTTCGTCATTGCGAGCGCAGCGTGGGGACGCCCGTGCCATACTCGGTGTCATCGTCCGCGAAGGCGGACGATCCAGCATTCCAGAGGCCGCAGTGATAGAGCCTAGAAGCCGCGGCGTACTGGATTCCCCGCCTTCGCGGGGGAATGACGCGAATGCCGGTGATACGCAGCAGTGGCGGCCTGACCGCTTCGCCTACGCCGGCCCCTTCAATATCTTGAACACGCCATTCGCCATCACGACGCAACGATCGTCCACGCTGACTTCGGTGCTCATGAAAATCAGGCTGCGGGTCGAGCGTACCACGCGCGGGCGGGAGATCAGGATGTCGCCGATCTGGCCGGCCTCGACGAAGTGGGTGTCGAGCTGCACCGTCGCCAGATATTCCTTGCCGGAGACATAGCGGGCCGTCATGCCGCAGGTGCGGTCGGCGAAGGTCATCATCACGCCGCCCTGGACCATGCCGCGACGATTGTGATGCTTGTCTTCGGTCGCGAGGGCGAACTCGTAATGGCCGTCGACCTTGCGCTCCCACAAGGGACCGACGAGATGGAGAAAGCCCGTGGTCTCCAGGATGCTCCAGCCGTCTGATTTCAGCCTTGCGGCGGCCTTGGTGGTCATGTCGTCGTCCGTTCCTGTGCGGGCCTTGCGAGCGCATTTCATCGGGGCCGGACGTGGTGTAGTCAAGCATCATGAGACCGTTCGATGATGCCACACGGCGGAATATCGCGGATGCCTGCGCGGCCTTCACGCGCCTGCAGGAGGATGATGCGCAAGCGACGCTGAAGCGCGCCGCGGTCGCGGTCGCGTTGACCGCGAGCGAGGGCGACGACACCGCGCTGCTGCTCACGCTGCGTGCGTCGCATCTGCGCGCCCATCGCGGTCAATGGGCGCTGCCGGGCGGCCGATGCGATCCCGGCGAGACGCCGGTCGAAGCGGCGCTGCGCGAGCTCGACGAGGAGCTCGGCCTTCGCCTCACGGACGCGGATGTGCTCGGCACGCTCGACGACTATCCGACGCGGTCCGGCTATCTGATCACGCCGGTCGTGGTCTGGGCTGCGGGCAGCGCCGCGATCCGGCCGAACCCGGAGGAGGTCGCGTCCGTGCATCGCATCGCGCTGGCCACCATCGAGCGCGAGGACGCTTTCGATTTCGTCGCGATCCCCGAAAGCAGCCGCCGCGTGATCCGCTTCCATCACCAGACGAGCCTGATCCACGCTCCGACGGCGGCGCTGATCTACCAGTTCCGCGAGGTACTGGCGGGGCGGCAGACCCGCGTCACCGACCTGGAACAACCGGTGTTTGCCTGGAAGTGATGGTAAACGGCGCGTTAACGTGACGGTTACCGGATGCCTGCTAAGAGGGCAGCATGCATCGATCGATTCGAAGAAACCTGGCGCTGGTTCCACTCGCGCTTGTCCTGATCTCACCCGCCGCGCGCGGCGCCGAAGCCGACGCGCTGCCGCCGGCCGTTCGCGATGCCAACGCCCAGCTGCTGTCGCAGTTTTTCGCGCAAGGTGTCTCGCCGGCCGTGCTCGAATATCGCCGCAAGCTCGCGGAATATCAGGCCGCGCGCGCGGCCTTCGACGTCGAGGCCGGCGCCTATTGGAGCCAGATCTCCGAGAAGCGGAAGACGCGCAACGCCAAGCGGCGCAATGGCCAGCAGATCACGCTCGACGATTACGTCCTGGAGCATCCGCCGCTCTATGCCGGGCCGAAGCGCCCGGTGAACCCGGAACCGGAGGAAACGCTGGAGCGGCCGCCGCGAAAGCCTATTCCGGTGGTCGCCGATTTCCTGCGCGCGGCGCAGGAGCTCTACCAGTTCACGCCGCAGCGCCCGTCCAGCGAGCTCGAGTTCAAGCGCGCCTATGCGCGCTACGCATTGGCCAACGGATTGACACGTGAGCAGGCGGTGCGGGTCTATTCGTTCGAGACCGGCGGCACCGGCAGCTACGACGTGCAGGCGGGCATCGAGCATGGCGGCAAGCGCGCGATCTCGACCGCGATGGGCTACAACCAGCTGCTGACCACCAACAGCGTCGAGCTGTTGGCCGAGCAGGGCCATGAACTGATCCGTGCGCTTTCCGAGAAAGTGGCGCGGAGCTCGGGGCCGGCGCGGCATGCGCTCGAGCACAAGCTCGGTGTCCTGAAGAAAATGGTGACGCATGCGAAGTCGGTGCCCGATACCTGGTCGGAGCACGAGAAGATCGGCAACACTCCGCAGGGCTGGGCCATGCATGCGATGGTGCTCGACGTCGATATCGGCCCGATGCTGCAGACCCACAAGCTGCTGACGTCGGTGCTGTTCGCCCGCGCCAAGGGCTACACCCGACCGCTCTCCGCGGCCGAGCTCGAAATGATGAACCTCACCGGCGACGGCACCGGTCTCGACATGGTGACGATGCCGCAGGCGATGCGCGAGAAGGTGCCGACCTCGAACTTCTTCCAGCGCGGCGGCTACGAGCGCAATCCGGTCGCGATCCGCCACAACACGGTGGCCAAGCTGCTGGCGGTCACGGACGATCGGATGGACGTGAACAGCGGCAAACCCGGCGCCAGGGAATTGGCGGCGGCGTTTTAGCTGCTGGCGAGCTGCCGCAGGGTGGGCAAAGCGAAGCGTGCCCACCATATCGATTTGAACGCGATGCTAGATGGTGGGCACGGCGCTACCGCGCCTTTGCCCACCCTTGTATTAGCCCGATTGGTTATATTGAGCCGTTCCGTGAGGAATGGCCCAGCCCGGGTGGCCGCCCGAGCTGGGTCGCCGTTCGATCGGATCGGTACCCACCGAAGCCTTGAGGGCTGTCAGACGTAGCAAGATCGCGATCGGCACTTCATCGGGACCCGAATGGTTGAACGAACTTTAGGTTCGCATAACAAGGGAGGGATCGACGAAGATGGCCAAGCATACCACGATCTGTGCCGGGATCGATACCGGCAAACGGAAGCTCGATGTGGCGATCGAGGGCAGCCGCGAGCAGTTGCAGGTGACGAACACGGCGGAAGGCCATGAGGCTTTGCTGACGTGGCTGCGACAGCATCGCATCAAACGCGTCGGCATCGAGGCGAGCGGCGGTTACGAACAGGCTGTCGTCGCCGAACTGCGACGCAAGGGGTTTGTGGTTGTGGTGTTTCAGCCGGCTCAGGTCCGAGCCTATGCCACATTCCACTTGCAACGGGCCAAGAACGATAAGATCGATGCCGCTCTTATCGCAACCTGCACCGCCGCGGTGCGGAAGATCCATACCGCTCCCGATCCCCGGTTGCTGCCGTTCGCCGAGCAGCTGACCATGATCGATCAGATCGGTGAGGATATTGCACGCCTCAAAAACAGGATCGAAAGCTGCCGCAATGCGGCGATCAACAAGCTCTGGCAAGAGGATATCGCTCGCCTGGAGCAGCGCGTGAGGGTCGCACTCAAGGCTCTGGTCGCCTCGATCCGCAAGCATCCCGACCTTGCCAAGAGACTTGCCCTGATCAACAGCGTTGACGGCATCGGGCTGCCGACCGCCGTGGCCATCCTGGTGCGTCTGCCTGAGATCGGCCAGATCACGCGGGAGCAAGCTGTCGCTCTCGCCGGCCTTGCGCCCTATGACGACGACAGCGGCGACCGGTCAGGCGTTCGGCATATCGAGGGCGGACGAAAGCGGCTGCGCCGCGCCCTTTATACGGCTTCACTGGCCGCATCGTTTCGATGGAACCCGCAGCTCATCAAGCTCTATCAACGGCTGACTGCGGCTGGAAAGGAACACAAGCAGGCGCTCGTTGCCTGTGCCAGAAAGATGCTCATCTTCGCCAACACAGTGGTGGCTCGCGGCACGCCGTGGTGCGGCGAACCTCCGGTAGGATCATTCCCTGCTTCTTAGTTCGACCGAGACGCGCTTCTTCGTCCCGACCTACGGCTCCCTCATGACGTCGCGCGTAGCGTCCGTCAAGGATGGCCGTCGCTCGCCCCAACATCACCCGATCTGCCGCCAGGCCACGCCTTGACGGACGCGAGCACGGCGTCATCATGGCAGACGCAGGCGATCCGGACGGCGCAAAACACGGCCGCTATTTAATGGTTGCTACGGCAGCTTCGTTTGTGGCAAGAGCCGCAGCGCTGCAATCGCCCGCAGCCCAATCAAGTCCCTACTGATCCGGCCCGAACTTGAACTTGCCGTCGCCCTCCAGATAAGGCCCGCTCCGCATGTAGAGCTGGCCGTTCTGGCCGATGAAGAACAGCGTGCCCTTCGGCACCTTCTTGGCTCCCTTCAGCAGCTCGCCGGCGTTGCTGGTACCCATTTTGTAGGAATAGGTTTTGCCGTCCCTGTCATAGGCATAGCCCATGTCCGGCTTGAGCTCCCAGGGCGTCGCTCCGGCTTGCGCCAATGCGGGCCCCGCCCATGCGCCGAGCACGGCTGCGATTGCAAATGTCTTTGTTGAAAACGCCGTCATCCCATCCTCCCACGGTCGGGACATTCCGGGCTTGAACAAATCACGAACGGCATGTCCGGGTCAATTTGCGAAAGCGCCGCAGCGCATCACGTCCTGCCCAGCAGCTTGTGATTTTCCCTCGGTCCCCTCGCGACTATGTTCCGCTTTCCGTCTAGAACGCAATTCGACAAAATTACTGGTAGGGATGATTCGGATGCGCCATGTGATCAAGCTTAGTTGGGCTGCTGCATTGTCGTTGACGGCGTTGGCCCCGGCCGCGCGGGCCGATGATTACCAGCTCAGCCACAATCAGCGCATCTCATGCAGCCGCGGCCTTGCCCCGGGCAAGCTGAACACGGCGACCTGCAAGTCCTACACTTATCTCTTCAACACCAAGACCTCGGAATATTTCCGTTGCCAGGTTTCGCTGGCGCTGACCCGCGACAACAAGGAAGTCATCAACGTCCAGACCGACGGCGGCTGCACCAAGAAGCCGCGTATCTTCGAGACCGACGGAAAGTATGATTTCGACGCGACCGAGACCGAGCCGCCGAACACCAACTCGTTCTTCGGCCCCGGCGGCTATTCGGTCTGGGCCGCCGACGTCACGGCGCAGAAAGTGCGCGGCTGCATCATCATCTCCTCCGGCCTCGGCTCCGACATCTCCAAATGCCTGGACATGACGTTCCAGTGAGAACGGGCTAGGCTCAATCGTCGCTTCGTAGTCGGTGCGCTCCCGCCCCCGCAGGCAGGGCAATCGCATATTGCATCATTCGCGAACTGAGCGCGCGCCTCGTCCTTCGAGACGACCGCTTCGCGGTCTCCTCAGGATGAGGCTAAGTGCCAGCGGCGCCCGCTGAAACTGCCGTCACGCACTCGGTCCTCATCCTGAGGGCCCGCCAAAGGCGGGCGTCTCGAAGGATGGCAGCAGGGAAAAGCTCTCAAATGCGATAACCCAGCGCTTGCGGGGGAGCGAAGGAGACTGCGCGAGAGGTGACCCGCCTTTTCCTGACTGCGCCACCTCGCCGCACCCACCGGTTCCCAAGGTCGAGCCGGATCGGCCGTTCGCCGCAGTCCTGTTTTGCCTTTTGGATGGGTTGACCCGCACCCCTCATCCGGCCAATTTCGCCGCCGGTTTGGGGAGAACAACAACCATGAAACGGACGACCTTCGGCGTGGCCGCGGCTCTTGCTCTGGCGGCGTCGGCGCCTTGCGCGCATGCGCAATCCTTCATCAACGTGCTGACCGGCGGCACCTCGGGCGTCTACTATCCGCTCGGCGTCGCAATCGGGAAGATCTACGGCGACAAGATTCCGAACGTGAAGACGCAGGTGCAGGCCACCAAGGCGTCGGTCGAGAATCTGATCCTGCTGCAGCAGGGGCGCGGCGAGCTGGCGTTCACGCTGGGCGATTCGCTGAAAGCGGCCTGGGACGGCGAGGAGGAGGCAGGCTTCAAGACCAAGCTCGACAAGCTCAGGACCATCGGGGCGATCTACCCGAATTACATCCAGATCGTCGCGACCGCCGAGAGCGGCATCAAGACGCTGGCCGACCTGAACGGGAAGAGCCTGTCGGTCGGCGCGCCGAAATCCGGCACGGAGCTGAACTCGCGCGCGATCCTCGCGGCCGCCGGCATGAGCTACAAGGATCTCGGCAAGGTCGAGTATCTGCCCTTCGCCGAATCGGTCGATCTCATGAAGAACCGGCAGCTCAGCGCCACGCTGCAATCGGCCGGGCTCGGCGTCGCCTCGCTGAAGGACCTGTCGACCTCAAGCCCGATCACGGTGGTGTCGGTGCCGAAGGAGACCGTCGACAAGATCGGGCCGCCCTTCGTTTCCGCGATCATTCCGGCCAAGACCTATACCGGTCAGGACAAGGACGTGCCGACTGCGGCCGTGATCAATTATCTGGTCACGAGCTCCGCCGTGTCGGACGATCTCGCCTATCAGATGACCAAGCTGGTCTATGAGTCGCTCCCCGAGCTCGTCAACGCCCATGCGGCCGGCAAGGAGATCAAGCTTGAGACCGCAGCCAATGGCAGCCCGGTTCCGCTGCACCCCGGCGCGATCCGCTATTACAAGGAAAAAGGGCTGATCAAGTAAGGTCGGCTCTCGCCACGCTTCGTCATGGCCGGGCTTGTCCCGGCCATCCACGTTTTTAGGTTTGGCGACAAAGATCGTGGATGGCCGGGGCGAGCCCGGCCATGAAGGCTCGGATGGACCGTGCCAATGCTATAAGCGCTCGACGATTGGGGACGAGTTGGATGCTGGAAAAGGCAGAGGGCACGGCGACGGCGCCCGACAAGGTCAAGGTCGAGTTCGACAATTTCGAGCACGGTTTCCCCGAAGGTTTCGGTCCGGGCTGGTGGGGACGGCTCGCCTACTGGATCGGCATCGCATTCGCGACCTTCCAGCTCTATGTCGCCGCCTTCAACTATCTGCCGAGCCAGGTTGTGCGCGGCGTCCATGTCGGCTTCCTCGTCCTGCTCACCTTCGGCCTGATCGCGAACTTCACGGCGAAGAGCAATTTCGGCCGTGCGCTCGGCTGGGTGATCGGCGGCGCCGGCTTCCTCTGCGGCCTCTACCAGTGGATCTTCTACGCCGACCTGATCGCGCGCGACGGCGATCCGACCCGGCTCGATCTCGTGGTCGGCACGCTGCTCGCGGTGCTGATCTTCGAGGGCACGCGGCGTCTGATGGGCGCGGCGCTGCCGCTGATGTGCGGCGCGTGCCTGCTCTACTGGTTCTTCGGCCAGTATCTGCCGTCGCCGCTCAACCATCGCGGCTATGATTTCGACCAGATCGTCACGCATCTGTCGTTCGGCACCGAAGGCTTCTACGGCGTGCCGATCTACGTGTCGGCGACCTACATCTTCCTGTTCATCCTGTTCGGCTCGTTCCTGGAGCGCGCCGGCATGATCCAGCTCTTCACCGACGTCTCGCTCGGCCTGTTCGGCCGCACCCGCGGCGGACCTGCCAAGGTCGCGGTGTTCGCCTCGGGCATGATGGGCACGATCTCCGGCTCCGGCGTCGCCAATGTCGTCACGGTCGGCCAGTTCACGATTCCCTTGATGATCAGGTTCGGTTACCGCCGCGCCTTCGCCGCCGGCGTCGAGGCGACGGCGTCGATGGGCGGCCAGATCATGCCGCCGGTGATGGGCGCGGTCGCCTTCATCATGGCCGAGACGCTCGGCGTCCAGTACTCGGAGATCGTCAAGGCGGCGGCGATCCCTGCGATCCTCTATTTCGCGTCGGCCTTCTGGATGGTGCATCTGGAAGCCGGCAAGCACGGCCTCGTCGGCATGAAGCGCTCGGAAATCCCGAGTGCCTGGAAGGCGCTGGTGACGCGCTGGTATCTCGTGCTGCCGCTCGCCGCCCTCGTCTACATGCTGTTCGAGGGCTTCACGCCGCTCTATGCCGGCAGCATGGGCCTCGCGCTGACCGTGACGCTGATCCTTGGCGCTGCCATCACGGCCGGCGTCTCCGCGACGGCGATTCGCTACATCTTCTGGATCGGACTTGCGCTCGTGGTCGCCGCGCTGTCGCGCGACGGCTTGCAGATCGTGCCGGTCGCAAGCGTCGTGGTCGGCCTGATCGTGATCACGGCTTTCGTCCGCGGCGGCTTTGCGGCCTTGCGCGCCTGCCGCGATGCGCTGGCCGAGAGCGCCAAATCCGCCATCACCGTCGGCATGGCCTGCGCCATCGTCGGCGTCATCATCGGCATGATGTCGCAGACTGGCGTCGGCACGATCTTCGGTGGTTGGGTGATAGGGCTCGGCGAGAAGAGCCTGTTCCTGGCGCTGGTCATGACCATGCTGCTGTCGATCCTGCTCGGCACCGGCATTCCGACCATCCCGACCTACATCATCACCGCCGCGCTCGCCGCGCCGGCGCTCGCCAAGCTCGGCGTGCCGCTGATCGCGAGCCACATGTTCGCGTTCTATTACGGAATCATGGCCGACCTTTCGCCGCCGGTGGCGCTCGCCGCGCTGGCGGCGGCACCGATCGCCAAGGAGAATCCGGACAAGATCGGCTGGGAGGCGATGCGGATCGCGCTTGCCGGCTACGTCATCCCCTTCATCTTCGTCTATTCGCCGGCCTTGATGCTGCAAGCCGGCGATCCCATGGCGGCCAAGCTCGGCTTCTACGGCGCGGTGGCGCTGGCCGCCACCAAGGCATTGGTGGCGATCGGCCTGTTCGGCATGGTCGCGATCGGCTTCTTGTTCACGCGGCTGACGCTGATCGAGCGCCTGGTCGCGCTCGGCGCCGCGTTCTGCCTGCTCGGCGAATTCCCGTTCAGCGACACCGCCGGCTTCGTGCTCGCTGCGGCGCTTGCGCTGTGGCAATGGCGGCAGCGCCCGCCGGCGGCGGTCGAGGCGGCGTGAGCCTCTGCTTCGCAACGGCATCAGGCGTGAAGGCGCTGGCGCTGTCCGCCTTCACGCTGGCCTGGACGCATTCGGTCGCGAAGGTCGAATGGCAGGAAGATTGGCGTGTCACGCCCGCCGGCCTCGAGTTGGTGCAAGCCCGCGTCAAGGGCACCGGCCCCGGCATGGAGCCGCCGCCCGAGGCGCGGCTCGTCGATGGCTGGTTTCAATGGCGGCCACAGCGTCCGCCGATGCACGAGGTCGTGCTCGGCAATTCCGGTGCGGCCGGGGAATGGCGGTTGTGCCATGACGGGAAGTGCCGGACATTGTCGGAGATTGTCGGCCATCCGATCGGTGCTAACGTCACCACAATGAAGATTTGCAGCGATCCGTAGCCCGGTTGAGCGCAGCGATATCCGGGAATGGCGGTCCCGGATATCGCTGCGCTCATCCGGGCTACAAGAACAGCAAGGGGAGACAGACGATGGATAGGCTCAAGGGCAAGGTTGCGATGGTGGTGGGCGCCGGCTCGATTGGCCCCGGCTGGGGCAATGGCAAGGCAACCGCGGTGACGTTCGCGCGCGAGGGCGCGCAGGTGTTTTGCGTCGATCGCAACGGTGCCGCGGCCGAGGAGACCGCGAAGATCATCACCGAGGAAGGCGGCAAGGCGACGGCGTTCACGGCCGACGTGTCGCGCGCAGGTGAGATCGAGGCGATGGTCGCGGCGTGCCTGAAGGCCTATGGCCGCATCGACGTGCTCGACAACAATGTCGGCATCGCCGAGATGGGGAGCGTGGTCGAGGTGAGCGAGGAAAGCTGGGACCGCGTCTTCAGCGTCAACCTCAAGAGCGCCTATCTCGCCATGAAGCACGTCATCCCCGCCATGGTGAAGCAGGGCGGCGGCTCGATCATCAACATCTCCTCGATCGCCTCGATCCGCCATATGGGCATCTCCTACGTCACCTACGGCACCTCGAAGGCGGCGATGAACATGATGACGCGCACCACGGCGGTCGAGTTCGCACGGCATCATGTGCGGGTGAACGCGATCCTGCCGGGCTTGATGAAGACGCCGATGGTCGAACATTCAGCGGGTCTTGCCGCCAGCTACGCCAAGGGCGACGTGGAAGCGATGTGGCGCGCGCGCGATGCGCAGGTGCCGATGGGCCACATGGGCGATGCCTTCGACGTCGCCAACGCCGCGCTGTTCCTGGCCTCGGACGAGTCGAAATACGTGACGGGAATCGAGCTCGTGGTCGACGGCGGGATCACCTGCAAGGCGGGGGCGTAAATTACTTCAACTAGTCCCGTCATCGTGAGGTGCGAGCCGCGCGGCGCAACGCGGCGCGCGGGGAGCCTCGAAGGATAGACGGCCCCGATGCAGCCGGGCCGTCGCCCTTCGAGGGCCGCTGAAGAAGCGGCCGCCTCAGGGTGACGGATTGAAATCGATGCTCGGGACGACAGCGGTGATTACTGTGCCAGCGCCAGGATCCTCCCGGCGAACGCATGCCATGCCGCCGTCTCGCTGACCGGCCAGTTCAGCACCTTCACCGCCAATAGCGCGAGCGTGCCGTAGATGTAGACCGGATGCACGCGGCCTTCGGTGCGCCAGTCGCGCACCATGGCGACGACGAGCAGAAGGGAGGCGACGACAGCCGGCGCAATCGTCACGGGCACCGGCGGCGGGCCGGGCGGTCCGGGAGGGGCGAGGAAGGTCAGGAACCAGCGCGCGATCGCGGCATCGAGGATCGAGACCGCCGCCAGCAGCATCAGGCGCTTGTGGACCTCCGGTCTGCGCGTGTTCATGATCGCAAGCACGAACACCACGGCGAAGAACGCGATTCCGCTCATCGGCACGATCGAGAAGCCGATGCCGGCTTCCTTCTGCCCGAGCGCGGCGGAATGCTGCATCACGTGAACCGAGGCGAGGAAGCCGAAGATCGTCATCGCGGTCGCGAGCGATACGCCGGCGATGCCGAGCGAGCGGTGATTGACCACACGGCCCGAGGCCGCGAGCCAGGTCTGGAGCACGAAATAGAGCGACCAGGTGAAGAACAATAGTCCGTGAAAGTGAATCACGGGGCTTGCGGAGAGCGTCCGGTTGGCGAGCGGCACCCAATAGGTCGGTGCGAAGCCGAGAAAGGCGGTGGCCGCGCAGGCCAGGGCCATGTGGAGATAAAAGAACCGTGCTGGCGACGCCTCACGCGCGCGTACACGACGGTCGTCGATCAGAGTGGTCATGAGGGGTGAGTCTGAGGAAGGGCAATTTGGTTCAAATCCCACCGTCGCCGTCGATCTATCCGCCCGCGCTCAATTCTGCGCGATCGAGCTCTTCCTCCAGCCGATGAAACGCGTCGTCGCCGATCACCTCGGTGGTGCGGAGGTCGAAGATCGCTTTGCGCGCGGCCTCGATGGCGCGGCGGCGCAGGGGATCGGCGGGCAATTCGCCATTGGCGATGCCGCCGTTCGGATCGGTCTCGGCCTGCATCAGGATGGCGCGATATTCCAGCCGCAGGATTTCCGCCTCCTCCGACGGATCGCTCTCGATCGCATCGAGCGCTGCGCGATAGGCGACCGCGCGCCCGCGCGCGACCTCGACTCCGACCGGATCATCGTCGTCGAGGTTAAAGGCGAGGATCAGCGGCCGCAGCGTCAGGCCCTGGATCACCAGCGAACCCAGCACGACGGCGAACGCAATGAAGACGATGAAGTCGCGATAGGGAAAGTTCTCGGGCAGGGCAAAAGCGGCGGCCAGCGTGACGAGGCCGCGCATGCCGCACCAGGAGATGATGAGTCCGCCCTTCGCCGAGGCGACCTGCTTCGGATCTTTCGGATGGTAGATCCCGCGCGCGACCAGCGCGCGCAACGTGGCGCGGTAGAACGTCACCCAGAACAGCCGCACCAGCACCACGGTGAGCAGGATCCAGCCGGCGGCCACGCAATATTCCCAGCGCACGTCCGCGTCCAGCCGCGTCCAGATCGGCCGCATCTGCATGCCGATCAGCATGAAGGCGAGCACGTTGAGCACGAACACCATCGTCTCCCAGACCGCATAGGACGGCACGCGCAGCCGCGCCGGCATGCGTGCCGGCGCCGTGCGCGCGATCGCGATGGCATAGACCACGATGGTGAGGATGCCGGAGAGGCCGAGATGCTCGGCGGCGATCCAGATCATGAAGGTGGTGGCGAACTGCACGATGATGGCGCTCGGGGCCTCCGTCACGCGCTCCATGATGGGCAGGATGATGCGGGCCGCGACCAGGCCGGCGATGACGCTGCCGACCAGGCCCAGCGCCATGGTCGGCGCGACCTGGCTCCATGTCAGATGCTGGGTGGCGACCGCGCCGACCGCGATGCGATAGATCAGAAGCGCGCTGGCGTCGTTGAGCAGGCTCTCGCCCTCCAGCACCTTCACCATGCGATGGGGCAGCTTCACCTGGCTCAGGATCGCGACGGCAGCGGCCGCATCCGGCGGCGCCACGATCGCGCCGAGCGCGACCGCGGCGGCCCAGGGCATGTCGGGCATCAGCCGGTGCGCGACATAGGCCACGGCGGCCGTGGTCAGGCCGACTGCGGCAACCACCAGGGTCGAGACCGGAACCCAGTTGTTCCGTAGATCGCGCAGCGAGGTGTCGAAGGCGGCATCGAGCAGGACCGGTGCGACAAAAAGGGCCAAGGCCAGGTCCGGCTCCAGCGCCCAGGACGGACTGGACGGCACGAAGGCGATCAGCGCGCCGCCGATGGCGAGAAAGGTCGGGTAAGGGACCTTGATCCGCCGCGCCAGCGCCGATAAGGCAACAGCGCCGAGCAGAAGCGCAATGATCCATTCGAATGTCGACACGATGATCCCCGAGACCGACCTGAGCGGCGCCACAAGCTAGCACCAATCCGGCCGTATGATGGATAGTGCAGCGTCAAGGCAAGACCTTAAGACAAGATCCTGAGACAAGGCTTTCCGGTTGCAACGAACATGCGTTCTCTCATTCACCTGTTCGGCGCCGGGCTGCTCTACGCACTCTCGCTCGCCCCGGCCGATGCTGCGACCGGAGGCGAGCCGGTTGCGGTGACGCAGGTCGATGTCGAGCTCTGCCTCGCGGCGACCGCGGCCGACGACGTGGACAAGGCGGCCGCCGCCTGCGCTGCCGTGATCGACAATGAGAAGACGGCGAAGGAGGATCTGATCAAGGCGCTGATCGCGCGCGGCGCACTGCTGGCGCGGCACGACCAGGTCGACCGTGCGATTGCCGACGACAGCCGCGCTCTCTTGCTCGATCCGACCCTCGCCGACATCTTCAACGCGCGCGGCGAGCTCTGGCTGAAGAAGGGCGACAAGCCCAGGGCGGTGCAGGATTTCGGCGCAGCACTCAAGATCGATCCGAACCACGCGAAGGCCAAGGCCAATCACAAGGCGATGGCGCGCGAGCTCGAGCGGATCGGCGCGCAGATGGCGGTCGCCGGCAAGCCCAGCTTCAATTGCGCGCGAGCGCGCCGCGCGGTGGAAAGGGCGATCTGCGGCAATCGCGAGCTCGCCGATCTCGACCGGGAGATTTTTGCATCGAACGCCCGCGTGGTTCGCGAGGCACGCAATGCGGATGAAGCGAAAGCGTTCCAACGCGAGCAGGATGAATTCATCGCGCGCCGAAATGCCGGTTTCGGCCGGCCGGGCTATGATCTCAAGAAGGCGATGCAAGAGCGCCTGCAACGGCTGAACGGGGTCGACGGATATTGACGGGCCTTCGGCTCACGAGGAGCCGTCATGCGCGGGCTTGTCCCGCCTGCGGGGCCGCGGAAGGCGTGGGCCTCCACGGTCTGTGTGCCGCGGGTAAGCCGTCGATGGCAGGGACAAGCCCGGCCATGACGGCGCGGACGGACCCGATTTGAACCCATCCCTTGCCAGCCGCGACAACGGTGAGAACCCGACGTCACGGAGCCCAATGTCATGTGCGGCACTCAAGCCTCCGCGCAAGCGCTTTCGCCTGCCAAAATCTCGCTTCGCGCCTTTTTCCTCAGCGCGGCGATCAGCCTTGTTCTCGCTTCCCCAGCCGCGGCGAGCACCGAGTGCGTGCTGGGCAGCAAGGCTGCCCCGGCAGAGTTGATTCCGGCGTGCAGTGCCATCATCGACAAGACTGCAAATCCAGCCTCCGATCGCAGCGCGGCCCTCGTTGTCCGCGCCGAAGCCAATGCGCGAACCCTTGGAGGGCAATCGCAGGCGCTGCGAGATCTGGACCGCGCCATCGTGCTCGACGGCAGGAACGCAAAGGCCTGGCGCCTGCGCGGCGACCTCCTGCGCGAGGCCGGCGGCGATCTCAGCCGCGCTGCGGCGAATTTGACCAGGGCGATCGAGCTCGATCCGCAGGATGCGGAGGCTTACGAGTCGCGCGGCGTGGTCTACACCAATCAGCGCCGGCTCGACCGCGCGCTCGCCGATTACGACCAGGCGATCAAGCTGAAGCCGGGCGATGCGCAGGCCTGGTCCGACCGCGGCGTGGCCTATTATCTCGGCGGCGACAACGAGAAGGCGATCAGGAATTTCGACGAGGCGCTGCGGCTCGACCCCAACCGGCCTCGCACCTACACCAACCGCGGCGCGGCCTGGAAGAAGCTCGGCCAGAACGACAAATCGGTCGCCGACAACACCGAGGCCATCAGGCTCGACCCGAAACAGCCGGAATATTACGACAATCGCGGCCTCGCCTATGCCGCGATGGGCGAGTACGACAAGGCCATCGCCGATTACGACGAAGCGATCCGGCGTGAGCGGCGCGCCAACTTCCTGACCAACCGCGGCGATTCCTACCAGTTCAAGGGCGAGCTCGGGGCCGCGCTGAGCGACTATGATGCCGCGCTCGAGCTCGATCCGAATTTTGCGAAGACCTACAACAACCGCGCCGTGCTCTACAAGAAGATGGGCGAGCGCAAGAAGGCGCTGGCGGACTACGAGACGGCGCTGAAGCTCGATCCGGGCAACGAGAATGCAGCCAACGGCCGCCGCGCCATGACCGCCGAGATCGCGAAATTCGGCGCCGAGCCGCTGCGTCCGCTGAATGCGGCTTCCGGCAACGGCCCGTCGTTCGATTGCGCGACGGCGAAGCGCGAGGTGGAGAAGGTGATCTGTGCCGATCCGCAGCTCGGCGTGATCGACCGCCAGATCGCCGAGGCCTACGAGCGCGTGCTGAAACTGGCGAACAAGCGCTCGGCCGGCGAATTGCGCAAGACGCAGCGCGATTTCCTCGCCACGCGCAACGCCAGCTTCGGCCGCCTCGACTATGATCTGAAGAAGACCATGAAGCAGCGGTTGCAGAAGCTGAACGCGATGGAGAGCTGACAAACGTTCCGAACTCGTCGTCTCTCCTCGAGTCGAACCGCCACCGTCCTTCCGGAGACCCCCGCCCCCCGCAAGCGGGGCGAGGGGGCGCACCGCCCGCGCGGCGGTAGCTGTGTCTTCCCCGAAAAGCCCATCCTTTTGAGCTTGAACCGCGGCCCGTTCCCGCGAAAATAAGCCCACAACAAGGCCGGCAATTGATCCTGGTCATGGCGGGGCGCCTGTCCTGCCACAAGGGTCAAGGGCAGGCGAATAAAGGCACGGGAGCGCGGGAATGAACGTCCAGGGAAACGCCGACGGCAAAAGTCGCTATCATGAGGTCCATGCGCGCTCGCTGGCCGATCCCGCAGGCTTCTGGGCCGAGGCGGCGAAGGAGATCGACTGGATCGAGCCTCCGACCAGGATCTTCGATCCCTCGCAAGGAACCTACGGCCGCTGGTTCGCCGGCGGCGTCGTCAACAGCTGCTACAACGCGCTCGACCGCCATGTCGAACGCGGCCGCGCCGACCAGGTCGCGCTGATCCATGATTCTCCGCTGACCAATTCGGTCACCAGATTCACCTATGCCGAACTGCTGAACGAGGTCCAGGCGCTCGCCGCCGTCATGCAGGACTTCGGGGTCGCCAAGGGCGACCGTGTCATCCTCTATATGCCGATGGTGCCGGAAGCGGTGGTCGCGATGCTGGCCTGCGCGCGCATCGGCGCGGTGCACTCGGTCGTGTTCGGGGGCTTTGCGGCGAAAGAGCTCGCCACCCGCATCGACGACGCGCAGCCGAAGCTGATCCTCTCCGCAAGCTGCGGCATCGAGCCCGGCCGTATCGTGCATTACAAGCCGCTGCTCGACGAGGCGATCAGGCTCGCCGGCAGCAAGCCGAAAGCCTGCATCGTGCTGCAGCGTCCGCAGCTCACCTGCGAGATGACGCCAAGCCGCGACTACGACTGGGCCAGCCTGCGCCGCAAGGCGCTGAACGACGGCAAGAAGGCGCCCTGCGTGCCCGTCGCCGCGACCGATCCGCTCTACATCCTCTACACCTCGGGCACGACCGGCGTGCCGAAGGGCGTCGTGCGCGACAATGGCGGGCATCTCGTCGCGGTGAAATGGTCGATGTTCAACCTCTATGGCGTCAAGCCGGGCGAGGTCTGGTGGTGCGGCTCCGACATCGGCTGGGTGGTCGGCCACAGCTATATCGTCTACGGTCCGCTGTTTCATGGCGCGACCACGATCATGTTCGAGGGCAAGCCCGTCGGCACGCCCGATGCCGGCGCGTTCTGGCGCGTGATCTCCGAGCACAAGGCAGTGGCCTTCTTCACCGCTCCGACGGCATTCCGTGCGATCCGCAAGGAGGATCCGGAGGGAAAATTCATCCGGCAGTACGACCTCTCCAAATTCCGCACGCTGTTCCTTGCCGGCGAGCGCGCCGATCCGCCGACGGTGGAGTGGGCGGAGCAGCAGCTGAAGGTGCCGGTGATCGACCATTGGTGGCAGACCGAGACAGGCTGGTGCATCGCCGGCAATCCGGTCGGGCTCGGCATGCTGCCCGTGAAGCACGGCTCGCCGACGGTGCCGATGCCGGGCTACCAGGTCGATGTCGTCGATGAAGCGGCAAAGCCGGTCGGCCCCAACACCATGGGCTCGATCGTCATCAAGCTGCCGATGCCGCCGGGCTGTCTGCCGACGCTGTGGAATCAGGACGAGCGCTTCAAGGAGGCCTACCTCAGCGAATTCCCCGGCTATTACAAAACCTCTGATGCCGGCTACAAGGACGAGGACGGCTATGTCTTCGTCATGGGCCGCACCGACGACATCATCAACGTCGCCGGCCATCGGCTCTCCACCGGCGGCATGGAGGAGATTTTGGCCTCGCATCCCGACGTCGCCGAATGCGCCGTGCTCGGCGTCAGGGACGCGATCAAGGGCGAGGTGCCCTGCGGTTTCCTGGTGCTGAAAGCGGGCGTGAAGCGCCCGCCGGCCGAGATCGAGAAGGAGATCATCGCATTGGTGCGCGACAAGCTCGGCCCGGTCGCCGCCTTCAAGCTCGCCATCACCGTCGGCCGCCTGCCCAAGACGCGTTCCGGAAAGATCCTGCGCGGCACCATCAAGAAAATCGCCGACGGCGAATCCTGGACCATGCCGGCGACCATCGAGGATCCCAAGGCACTCGAGGAGATCGGGGAGGCGCTAAAGGGGAGGGTGTGATGCTAACGCCATTTGCCCGCGAGGCGTGACGCCGCCCCAACAATTGCTACTGTCATCGCCCGCGAAGGCGGGCGATCCAATATTCCAGAGACGGTGAGGTTAGAGCCGAGAGGCCGCAGCGTACTGGATTCCCCGCTTTCGCGGGGAATGACACCGGGCGGGAGCGGCGTCCAGGGACTTACATTCTCCGCATTCCGCGCTAAACAGTGCCGGCCAACAAGGGACCCCTGATGCCGCTTTCCGCCGCGCCGCGCCTGCTGATCGCCTTAGCTCTCGCCATCGCTCTCTCCGCCTGCTCCGCGCGCTACCAGACGCCGGTGGCGATGGGCGGCGACGACGATGACGCGGTCTGCCAGAGCCGGGGCTATGCGCAGGGCTCGCCGGAATACGCGGCCTGCCGCAAGGACCGTGACGTCCAGCGCAATGCCGCCATTGCCCGCGCCGACCGCCGCCAGCGCGACCTCGGCGAGTACATGCTGAACCATCCCGAGCGGCCGTGATCACGTTCGACGTGTTGAACTGACGCGCCTCGCGGTGCTCAGTGGCCATCGCCGCGCGGCCAAGTACAGAGTTACCACGCAAGTCGTTCGCAATGTCGTTTGCCGTGGCAGATGTGCAACGTCGTCGCTCAATTGCGACGCATCAGTCCAGATTTGATGCAGGTCAAATCCGAAGGCACCCCCTTTCTGCTCTGACACGTGCGATCGCGCAACGGGGCGCGCATGGCACTCAAGGGGAATTCAATGCGAAGGACAATTCGGAATGCCGCACGGCTGGCGGTGCTTGCCGCCGCGTTCGGCGGGGCGCTTGCATCGGCGCAGGCCGCGGATCTGCCGGTCTATACCAAGGCACCGCCGGCGGTGGAGGCGTGGAATCCCTGGATGATCCGTCTGCGCGTCCTCGGCGTGTTGCCGGACGGCGGTGGCAGCTCGGTCAATGTTGCGGGTGTGCCTGCGCTGTCGTCGCCGAATTCGGGCCTTCACATCAGCGACCAGGTGGTTCCCGAACTCGACATCTCCTATTTCTTCACGCCGAACATCGCGGCCGAATTGATTCTCGGCGTCACGCGGCATCACCTCACCGGATCTGGCACGCTCCAGGGGCTCGATATCGGCAAGACCACGCTGCTGCCGCCGACGTTGACGCTGCAGTACCACTTCACTAATTTCGGCGCGTTCAAGCCCTATATCGGCGCCGGCGTGAACTACACGGTGTTCTTCAACAACTCGGCGTCCAACGTTCCGTTCAACGGCCTCGCCGTAACCAACCTGCATGTCAGCAACCAATGGGGCGGTGCCGTGCAATTCGGCTTCGACTACATGCTCGACAAGCATTGGGGTCTCAACGTTGATGTGAAGAAGCTGTGGCTGCGGCCAAACTACTCGGCCATGGTCAACGGCGCGATCCCGGTCACCGGTACCGCGCATATCGATCCGTGGCTGGTCGGCGCGGGCGTGACGTACAAGTTCTGAGGCGGTTGCGGCGTCGTCTCGACGCCCGCGGATCTTATAAAGCCAAAAACGCGGCAGGTTCCCCTGCCGCGTTTTTTGCGATCGATCGTCGAATTACCCGGAGCGCCTCACTCCTCCTCGTCTTCGTGCTTCTTGCCGCCGAGCGTCTTCAGCTTGGCGAACACGGCATCGACATTGAGGTCGTCGCTGGACTTTTCCGCGGGCTCGTACTCGTCCTTGCGGGTGGTCTCGGAGGCCGGCAGCAGGGTCGCGCCGCCATAGGTTGCATCGATCGGCTTTTCCTTGGCAGCGCGCTGCACCTCGAAATCGAGCTCGATCTGCGAGCACAGGCCGAGGGTGACGGGGTCGATCGGGGTCAGCGCCGACGTGTTCCAGTGGGTACGGTCGCGCACGCTCGCGATCGTGCTCTTGGTGGTGCCGACCAGGCGCATGATCTGGGCGTCCTTGAGTTCCGCATGGTTGCGCAGCAGCCAGAGGATGGCGCTCGGACGTTCGTGGCGGCGCGAGACAGGGGTGTAGCGCGGTCCCTTGCGCTTGGGCTGGGGCGGCAGCACCACTTTGCTCTCCTGGAGGCGGAGCCGGTAATCCGGGTTCTTCTCGCCCTTCTCGATCTCCTCGCGGGTCAGCTGGCCGTTGGAGAGCGGATCCATGCCCTTGATGCCCTGGGCGGCGTCGCCGTCCGCGATCGCGCGGACCTCGAGGGGATGCATCTTGGTGAAATCGGCGACCTGGTCGAAGGTCAGCGCGGTATTGTCGAGCAGCCAGACGGCGGTCGCCTTGGGCATCAGAGGTGCGTTGCTCATGGCAAATCTCCTTTGTGCTTCGCCCACCCCTCTGGAGGCGAAACCGGTGGTCATCAGCGATGACAGGGAATTCGCGCTATATAAGCCGGGTGGGGGCAGCCACGCAATGGTTCTGCTATAGATAGTGCCTTGACACCGCCCGAAAGGGGGCCCAATTCCCTTTGAACCGCTGTAGGGTTCAAGCCGACCGTTTTAAGCCCCTATTCAATCCATCGACCGCCCCCGCCAGAAGGCGAAACGGGCGATTCGGTCCCGAGATCGCTCAATGTCAGCCAAACCAGACCTCAAGATCGTGCTTTGTTCTCCCCGCGGCTTCTGTGCCGGCGTGGTCCGGGCGATCGACACCGTGGAACGGGCGCTCGATAAGTACGGCGCCCCGGTGTATGTTCGCCACGAGATTGTGCACAATAAGTACGTCGTCGATGGGTTGAAGAAGAAGGGCGCCATCTTCGTCGAGGAGCTCGCTGAAATCCCGGAAAACACCACCGCTCCGGTGGTGTTCTCGGCGCACGGCGTGCCGAAATCGGTTCCGGCCGACGCCCAGTCCCGCAATCTGTTCTCGCTGGATGCGACCTGCCCGCTGGTGACCAAGGTCCACCGCGAGGCCGCGATCCATTTCAAGCGCGGCCGCGAGATCTTCCTGATCGGCCACTCCCACCATCCCGAGGTGGTCGGCACGCTCGGCCAGCTTCCGCCCGGTGCCGTGACCCTGATCGAGACCGCCGAGGACGCCAAGACGATCACGCCGAAGGACCCCAACAACCTCGCCTTCGTGACCCAGACCACGCTGTCGATCGACGACACCGCGGAGATCGTGGCGCTGCTCAAGGAGCGCTTCCCGAACATCAACGGCCCGCACAAGGAAGACATCTGCTACGCCACCACCAACCGCCAGCTCGCGGTGAAGAAGGTGGCGCCGGTGGTGGACGCCCTGATCGTGGTCGGCGCGCCGAATTCGTCGAACTCGCAGCGCCTGCGCGAGGTCGCCGAGCGCGAGGGCTGCAAGATCGCGGTGCTGGCGCAGCGCGCCACCGACATCGACTGGACCAGGTTCGGCAACATCGCCAGTCTCGGCATCACGGCGGGCGCCTCCGCGCCTGAAGTGATCGTCGAGGAGATCATGGACGCCTTCGCCGAGCGCTACACGCTGCATGTGGAGACGGTCTCGGCCGCGGAGGAGAACGAGTTCTTCCCGCTGCCGCGCTCGGTGCGCCCCGAAGCTGCCGCCGAGTAGACCTTTATGGCGGTCTACACCGACGTCGCCGCCGACGAGCTTGCGGATTTCCTGAAACAATACGATCTCGGCGAATTGCTCTCCTACAAGGGCATCGCCGAGGGTGTCGAGAATTCCAACTTCCTGCTGCACACCAGCAAGGGCTCGTTCATTCTCACGCTCTACGAGAAGCGCGTGGCGAAGAACGATCTGCCGTTCTTCCTCGCGCTGATGACGCATCTGGCCGAGCACGGAGTCAATTGTCCGCTGCCTGTGAAGGCGAAAGATGGCGAGGCGCTGCGCGAGCTGGCGGGCCGGCCCGCGGCGATCATCACCTTTCTCGAAGGCGTCTGGCCGCGCAAGCCGAACGCGACGCATTGCGCCGGGGTGGGCGAGGGGCTGGCGGAACTGCATCTGGCGGGCGCGAACTTTGCGATCAAGCGCACCAATGCGCTCTCGGTTTCCGGCTGGCGGCCGTTGTTCGACGCGGCTTCAGGCCGCGCCGACGAGGTGCAGCCGGGCTTGCGCGATTTTCTTGCCGCCGAGCTCGATTATCTCTCGAGCGGCGTCTGGCCGACCAATCTGCCGGAGGGCGTGATCCACGCCGACCTCTTCAACGACAACGTCTTCTTCCTCGGCGACAAGCTCTCGGGCATCATCGACTTCACCTTCGCCTGCAACGACATGCTGGCCTATGACGTCGCGATCTGCCTCAACGCTTGGTGCTTCGAGCCGGATCACTCCTTCAACGTCACCAAGGCGCGCGCTTTTCTCAACGCCTATGGCCGGGTGCGAAAGCTCTCCGAGACGGAAGAGGCGGCGCTGCCGCTGCTGGCGCGCGGCGCTGCGATCCGCTTCCTGCTCACGCGGCTGGTCGACTGGCTCAACGTGCCGCCGGGCGCGCTGGTCAGGCCGAAGGATCCCTTGGAATATTTCCGCAAGCTGCGCTTCCACCAGAGCGTGACGAGCGTGCGCGACTATGGGCTGATGCCGTCGGGGCTGGTGGCGTGAGCGAGCTCCCCAATGTCACGATCTATACCGACGGCGCCTGCTCGGGAAATCCCGGGCCGGGCGGCTGGGGCGCGATCCTGAAGTTCGGCGACAAGGAAAAGGAGCTGAACGGCGGCGAGCGACATACCACCAACAACCAGATGGAGCTGATGGCGGCGATCTCCGCGCTCGAGGCGCTGAAGAAGCCGTGCACGGTCGATCTCTACACCGACAGTCAGTATGTCCGGCAGGGCATCACGGGCTGGATCTTCGGCTGGAAGCGCAACGGCTGGCGCACCGCCGACAAGAAGCCGGTGAAGAATGTGGAGCTGTGGCAGCGCCTGGATGCCGCGCTGAAGCAGCACGAGGTCCGCTGGCATTGGGTCAAGGGCCACGCCGGGCACCCGGAGAACGAGCGCGCCGATCAGCTCGCGCGCGACGGCATCGCGATGGCGCGGTTGCAGCAGCGGGTGCGGGAGTAGGCGGGCCGAAGTCGCGAGTGCCGCCTCATTCTCAACTGTCATCGCCCGGCTTGGCCGGGCGATCCAGTATTCCAGAGACGGTTGTGATTGAGCGAGAAGCCTCTGCGTACTGGATCGCCCGCCTTCGCGGGCGATGACAGTTGTGCAAATGGTGCGATGGCGTCGTGCCTTACAGCTGCCCGAGCAGCGTATCGCCGCCGGAGACCTCGACCTTGCCGGGCATCGCCTCGAGGTTCAGCTTCTTGACCACGCCGTCCTCGACCAGCATCGAATAGCGCTTGGAGCGGATGCCGAGGCCGTTGGCGGAGGCGTCGAGCTCCATGCCGATCGCCTTGGTGAAGTCGGCATTGCCATCGGCGAGGAAGACGGCCTCGTCGCGCTGGTCGGTGTCGCGCTTCCAGGCGTTCATGACGAAGGCGTCGTTGACGGAGACGATGGCGATGGTGTCGACGCCCTTGTCCTTGATGGCATAGGCGTTGAGGAAGATGCTCGGCAGATGCATCTTGTGGCAGGTGCCGGTATAGGCGCCGGGCACCGCGAACAGCGCCACCTTCTTGCCCTTGAAGATGTCGTCGGTGGTCTTCACCTGCGGGCCTTCCGCCGTCATCACGCGGAATTTCGCCTCGGGTAGCTTGTCGCCAATCTGGATCGCCATCATCAGTCTCCCTGGAAATCGGTCCCGCGTTTTAGACCGTGCGGCGGGACTGCACAATATTGCCGGCCGGGGAAGCAGCAAGACCGACCGGCCTTCACGGCTGCGTCATCAGCCGGCAAAGCCGCCACCGTCCAGGAAAGCCTGTTCTTCCGGCGAGGTC
Source organism: Bradyrhizobium sp. I71 (assembly GCF_022354745.1). Taxonomy (NCBI): domain Bacteria; kingdom Pseudomonadati; phylum Pseudomonadota; class Alphaproteobacteria; order Hyphomicrobiales; family Nitrobacteraceae; genus Bradyrhizobium; species Bradyrhizobium sp. I71. The sequence goes on along the minus strand of NZ_CP059398.1, from coordinate 2,727,468 downwards.
TCGCGGCCGAGGATCCGGTTGCGGTGAGGAAAGCGGCCGAAGCGGCGGACGATGTCTGCGTGCTCCCGGGCGTATCTCAGGCTCTCGGCGTCCCCGGCGCCCTCGAACAGCGCGACGCAGCGCTCCTGGTCCGCAAGGTGCTCGGAATGCATGAAAGGCATGTAGAGGAATTCGAGCAGGGCGGGATCGATCCTGCGATCGCTCCCCCGATGGATGGTGCGGCGGGCAACGTCGCGCGCCAGCGCATCGCTGGCAAAGGCTTGAGGCGTGCCGCGGAACATGTTGCGCGGAAACTGATCAAGCAGAATGACGAGCGCCAGCGCGCCCTCGTCGCTCGTCTCCCAGCCCGCCAGCTCCCCGGCGGCTGCCTTGTGCCAGAGCGCGAGAAAGCGGCGCCTGATCTCCGCGTCGAAAGCCTCGTCGCGCGCGTACCAGCGCTCGCTGCCGGCCTCGCGCCAGAAGGCGAGAATGCCTGACGGCGAGATGTCGTCGACGTCAGTCATGAACCGGAGGCGCGGCTTACGCCGCCTCGGCCTTTTGCTCGTCGCGGAGCTGCCGGCGCAAGATCTTGCCGACATTGGTCTTCGGCAGGTCGGTGCGGAATTCGATGTGCTTGGGCACCTTGTAGCCGGTGAGCTGCTCGTGACAGAACGTGACGATCGCCTCGGCCGTGAGGTTCGGGTCCTTCTTGACCACGAAGGCCTTCACCGCCTCACCCGATTTGGAATCGGGCATGCCGATCACGGCGCATTCGAGCACGCCCGGATGGCTCGCGATCACTTCCTCGACCTCGTTGGGATAGACGTTGAAGCCGGAGACCAGGATCATGTCCTTCTTGCGGTCGACGATCTTGGTGTAGCCCTTCTCGTCCATGATGCCGATGTCGCCGGTGCGGAAATAACCGTCCGCCGTCATGACCTTGGCGGTGTCTTCCGGCCTGTTCCAGTAGCCCGACATCACCTGCGGGCCCTTGGCGCAGATCTCGCCGGGCTGCCCGAGCGGGACTTCGTTGCCGTCGTCGTCGCGGATCGAGATGTAAGTCGATGGCACGGGGATGCCGATCGATCCCGAGAACTCGGTCGCGGTCGCCGGATTGCAGGTCAGCGTCGGCGAGGTCTCCGACAGGCCGTAGCCTTCGGCGATGAAGCAGCCGGTGATCGCCTTCCACTGGTCGGCAACGGGTCGCTGCACCGCCATGCCGCCGCCGTTGGAGATCTTCAGCTTGGAGAAGTCGAGCTTCTTGAAGTCGGGATGGTGCATCAACCCATTGTAGAGCGTGTTCACGGCCGGGAAGCTGTTGACCTGGTATTTCGCCAGCTCCTTGATGAAGCCGGGAATGTCGCGCGGGTTGGGGATCAGGAGATTGCAGCCGCCGGCGCGCACCGCGAGCAGGTAGCAGGCCGTCAGCGCGAAGATGTGATAGAGCGGCAGCGCGCAGACGATCATGAGCTGGTCGACATGCGGCGGCGCGGCGAGCGCCGGCTGGAGCCAGGCGTCGTTCTGCAGGACGTTGGCGACGATGTTGCGATGGAGCAGAGTCGCGCCCTTGGAGACACCGGTGGTGCCGCCGGTATATTGCAGGAACGCGACGTCGCCCGGCGAGAGTTTCGGCTTGTTGAACGTCATGCCGCGGCCGGCCGAGAGCGCGTCGTTGAAGGCCACCGCTCCCGGCAGCGACCAGGCCGGTACCATCTTCTTGACCCGGCGGACGACGAGATTGACGATGATCCCCTTGAAGCCGAGCAGGTCGCCCATGCTGGCGACGATGACGTGCTTCACTTGCGTCTTCGCGATCACCTGCTCGACCGTGTGGGCAAAGTTCTCCAGCACGATGATGGCTTCGGCGCCGGAATCCTTGAGCTGGTGCTCGAGCTCGCGCGGGGTGTAAAGCGGGTTGACGTTCACGACCGCGTATCCGGCGCGCAGCACGGCGGCGGTCGCGACGGGGTACTGCAGTACGTTCGGCATCATGATCGCAACACGGGCGCCGCGCTGGAGCCCGCGGTCCTGCAAGTAAGCGGCGAGCGCGACCGACATCTGGTCGAGGTCGCGATAGCTGATCGACTTGTCCATGCAGATGAACGCCTTGCGGTCGGCGAACTTGGTGAAGCTCTCCTCCAGAAGGTCGACCAGCGATGCATATTGTGTCGGCTCGATATCGGCGGGCACGCCGGGCGGATATTGCTTGAGCCAGATGCGCTCCATGGAAAACTCCCCTCATTGACCAGAGCCCGTTGTGTCACGGGCTTGCCGCATTGCCGCCAGTATCCAGCCTGCCGGAACTGGTGGCAAGCCGTCGTGGCTTAGGGCAAAGGTCCGGGCGTAGCTACTGGAATCGTCGCAAACCGCGCTGCTGCGCGTGCGAAGCGCGGGCTGCGGTTCAATCCCGAGGAACGTTAACTGTTGTTCGCCGGCTTGGCGGCAGCGGCGGGCTTGGTCGCGGCCTTGGGCTTGGCGGGCTTGGCCGCCTGATCGCCGCCTGCCGCAGGCTTCTCGGCGGGCTTCGCGGCCGCATCATGCTTGGTCCCGGCATGCTTGGACCCGGCCGGCTTGGCTGCGGTCTTGGCGTCGGTCTTGGCGTCACCCTTGGCACCGGATTTGGCTTCGGACTTGGATTCAGACTTGGCATCCGGCTTCACCGCCGCCGTCTTGGTGTCCTTGCCTGCGTCTTTGTACCCATCCTTGTGCCCATCCTTGGGCTTGTCGGCGGCGTCAGGCTTCTTGGCGACGCGCGACTTCTTGCCACGCGGCTTGGACGCGGCCTGCTGGTCGGCATCGGCCGCGACCGCCGCGATCAGGGCGGTGCCGGTGCGGGTCGGGCCGGTATAGACCAGCACGGGTTCGGCCGCCGCGGGGGCCGAGGCCATCAGCTCGGAAGCCTTCATCATCAGGGGCGGCTGCAGGCCCGCCGTGAAGAAGGTGACCTGGGCTTCTCCTCCGGTGGCCGAGGCCGATCCGGTCGCACCGCCATTGGCCGCAATCAGCGCATCGTCGTCGTCACTGGCCGGCCGCTTGCGGTGGGGCCCGCACATCTCGTCGCGCAGGTTCGGCGGCGAGGCGTCGATCGGCACGAGATTGTCGACGGTGCCGAGCGAGGGGCGGAGCCAGGTGAGGTTGTCCTGAGCGAAGCCACGCTCGAGCAGCTGCGCGGCCTTCACCGCGCGCGCGGTGCCGGAACTGGCGCCGAGCACCACCGCGATCAGCCGGCGGCCGTTGCGCGTGGCCGAGGCCACCAGATTGTACCCGGAGGCGCAGATGAAGCCGGTCTTGAAACCGTCGGCGCCGGGATAGCGGCCGATCAGCTTGTTGAAATTGCCGGTGACGCGTTTGCCGAAGCGGATCGCCGGGATGTGTACGAAGTACTCGTATTCCGGCAGGTCGCGCAGGAAGGCGCGCGCCAGGATTCCGAGATCGCGCGCGGACGTGATCTGGCCGTCGGCGGGCAGGCCGTTCGGATTGACGTAGCTCGTCTGCATCATGCCGAGCTTCTTCGCGGTGTCGTTCATGATCGCGGAGAAGCCGTCGATCGAGCCGCCGACGCCTTCGGCCAGCACCACGGCCATGTCGTTCGCCGACTTGACCATCATCATCTTCAGCGCGTTGTCGACGGTGAGCTGCGTTCCCGGGCGGAAGCCCATCTTCGAGGGCGACTGCGAGGCCGCCGTCGGCGACACCGTGAGCAGCGTGTCGAGCGTCAGCCTGCCGTCCTTGACCGCCTTCAGCGTGACATAGGCGGTCATGATCTTGGTGACGGAGGCCGGATACCAGGGAATGGTCGCGTTGTCCGCCTGTAGCACCTTGCCGCTGTCGGCCTCGATCAGCAGCAGCGCTTCGGCGTTCGCCGCACGCGGCGCGAGCAATGCGGCGCATGCGAGGCTCGCAGCGAACAGGTTGAACAGCGATTTGCGAAGCAGCGGGCGAAGGGCGTGCACTATCCGATTCCGGTCCTTGGAGATCCGCCGGTTCCGGTCGGCTCTCGTGATCTGATGGTCGGTTCCTGAAATCCAGCGCCGCCGCTTGCGGCGTCGCAAACCTATACCGGCTCGTGCGTCGAGAATAGGGGGATCGGCGCGGTATTCCGCAATGAAATAGGCCGAATTTCGACGGCGCCGTGGGGACTTGCTATGGGGATTTGACAGCCGTCGCGGCAGTCTCGGCCGCCGTCACGCTGGCCCGGGCGTTCTCCTGAACCATGAACTGGGCCTTGGCGAGCTCGGCGAAATGGCCGCCTTTGGCCACGAGTTCATCGAAAGTTCCGCTTTCGATCACGCGCCCATTCTCGAACACCAGGATCCGCGTGGCGTTGCGAATGGTCGAAAGGCGGTGGGCGATCACGAAGGTGGTTCGGCCCTTCATCACTTCGTCGAGAGCGGCATTCACCTTGGCCTCGGTGACCGCGTCGAGCGCGCTGGTGGCTTCGTCCAGGATCAGGATCGGCGGATCCTTCAGCAGAGCACGGGCGATGGACAGGCGTTGGCGCTCGCCGCCCGAGAGCATGCGGCCGCGTTCGCCGGCATTGGTCTCGAAGCCGCCGCTGCGCTCGATGAACGCGAGCGCCTGCGCGCGCTCCGCCGCCTTGCGCATCTCGGCCTCTGTTGCGTCCGGCTTGCCGACGCGCAAATTATCGGCGATCGAGCGGTTGAACAGCAGCGCTTCCTGGAACACCACGCCGATGTTTCGCCGCAGCGAGGTCAGCATGACGCCGCGCACGTCCATGCCGTCGATCTTGATGACGCCGGACTGCGGATCGAAGGCACGATGCAACAGCGCAATCGCGGTCGACTTGCCGGCGCCGGTCGGGCCGACCAGCGCAATGGTCTGGCCGGGCAGGGCGGTGAAGGTGAGGTCCTCGATCGCAGGCCGCTTGCCGTCATAGGAGAAGGTGACGTCGTTGAACTCGACGAGGCCCGACAGCCGGCCGGCATCGATTGCGTCGGGCCGGTCGTGCACGGCGGGCACGGCGTCGAGCACATTGAAGAACTCGCGCAGGCGCGGGGCTTCCATGAACACGTTGTTGATGAAGCTCACGACCTGCTCGAGCTTCTGGATCAGCATCGTCGCGAAGCTCACGAACATCACGATCTCGCCGACCGAGGTGAGCCCCTGATCGTGCAGGGCGATGCCGAAGGTGAAGATCGCCAGCACCGTGATGGTTGTGGAGGCGCGTGTGATCACGGTGACCAGCGCCCACCACGACAGCACCGGCATCTGCGCGGCCAGCAGCTCGTCGGCGACGGAGCGCAGCCCCTTCACCTCGGATTCGACACGCACGAAACTCTGCACCAGCGCGACGTTGCCGAGTGCGTCGGAGGCGCGCGCGGAGAGCTCGCTGTAGTGCTCCTCGACCGCCATCTGCATGCCAAAGGTCTTGCGCACCACGAAGGTGGTCAGCGCGGTGAAGACGATGCAGAGCACGAACAGCAGAATCGCCAGTCGCCAGTTCAGGTAGAGCGACAGCGGCAGCAGCACCACGACCGAGAGGATCGCGGCAAAATGCTCGCGGAAGAAGCCGAGCCAGAGCCGCCACAGCGCGTCCGTGCCGTTGAGCATCACCTTCATCAGCCGGCCGGAATGGGTGCCGGAATGGAAGGTCAATGGCAGCTGCAGGATATGCTCGAAATAGCTCGTCAGCACCGCCTGACGCTGGCGGTGCGAGAGCCGGTCGGCTTGCAGGGCCACGAGCGCGCTGCATGCGATGGTGAAGAGCCCGAACGCGACCCAGGCAGCCAGGAACGGCCAGGCCGAGTCAGATCCGGCCACCGCCTTGCCCGAGAGCACGTCGACGATACGGCCGAACAGCACAGGCTCGGCGAATTGCGAGGCCGCGAGCAGGAGATTGGCGACCGCGAGCAGCCAGCCCAGCCGCGCTTCCTTGCCGAGCAGCTCGAGAACGCGGGTGTAGAGACGGAGGATGGACATGCGGGGGACGAACTCGGGCGAGTAACGGAGCCCGCATTCTAAGCAGGGATCGTGCGGGAGATATAGCGGAAGCTGTCAGTTTTGCTCAGTTGATCAGCCGCCCGGCAACCGGTGGCAGGAACCGGTCGTCGAAGATATCACCCGCCGTGGGCAGCTTGCGGAATTTGAAGTCCTGCGCGATCTGGCCGATCGAACGATCGAAGCGTGCCGGGTCGACGCCGCCGAGGCCGTTGCGCCTGACTTCGTCCGTCAGGATGTTGTCGGCGAGCACGGCGCGCAGGCGCTCGAGCTCCAGGCTGGGGTCGCCGTCGTCGATGCGGCTCGCCGCCTCCTCCGCCGCTCGTCCCGGCTCCCTGACGGTCGCGGTGATGCCGGCCATCAAGGCGCGGACGAAGCCCTTCGCGGCGTCCGGCTTTGCTGCGGCGAAGGCGGGATTGACCACCACGGCAAAGCCGTAGGCTTCACAGCCGTAGTCCGCGTAGCGCAGCACGACGAGATCGGCGTCGGGCACGCCGCGGTCGCGCAGGTTCACCGCCGTGAGATAGCCGAAGCCGGCGACCGCATCGACCTGGCCCGCGGAGAGGATCGGCTCGCGCACCGCCGCGCTGATCTTGTGGAATTTGACGCGCGATGGATTGATTCCGTTCTGCCGCGCCAGCGCCGGCCACAGCCGCATCGACAGATCGCTGTCGGCGACGCCGACGGCCTTGCGGTCGAGATCGGTCAACAGCTGGATCCCGCGGCTCTTGCGCGCGACGATCGCGTAGGGCGCGCGGTTGAACAGCACGAACACGGCCTTGATCGGCGCCGCGTCGTCCTTGTCACGAAAGCGGATCAGCTCGTTGATGTCGACGAGCGCAAGCTCGCTGTCGCCCCTGGCGACGCGTGCGAGCGCCTCCGGCGATCCGCTTGCGCCGTTGAAGGACACGTTGAGACGCTCGGCGCCGAACCTGCCGTCCTTCGCCGCAAGGAAAAACGGCGCCATGCTTGCGTCCGGCGGGCGGTCGAAGGTGAAGTGGATCGCAACGGGCGCGTTGGTCTCGGTCGCGCTGACATCGCGTGCAAACAGCGTCGCAAGCAAGATCGAGAGAGCCAGCAGGCAGTGAAGTGCGGTCGTCTTGAATCCTGACATCGGTTGCGCCGGTCCCGCATTGTTATGGCTTCGTGACGCTTGCTGCGCGCGGCCCGCGACCGTGCGCGCGCCAACATGAACGCAGGATGAGCGGCGTTGCGGCATCGTTACGCAACCTCGTTCAGCTTGTATTGGGTTTGGGGAACCTAACTTAGGTTATGCGGGTTTTGAGAGGCATGAGCCTGTCCGCAGGCGTCCATTCCAGGTCCCAAAGGAGGGCCAAGACATGTTCGAGCGAGTCTCCAAATTTGCGGGCCGAAAGGCCGTTCTTGCCACCACCGCGGTGCTGGCGCTGACCACGATTGCCCCGACCGCTTCATATGCGGGCGGCCGCCACTGGCATGGCGGTGGAGGCGGCGCGGCCGCAGCTGCGGCTTTCGCCGCCATCGGCACGGGTCTCGCCATCGCGGCCAGCCGCAACGCCTACGCCTATGACTACGGTCCGGGCTACGGCTATTACGGCGGTCCGGTCTATTACAGCGCCCCGGCCTACGGTCCCTACTATGGTCCGGGCCCGAACTACCAGTATCAGCGCTATGGCGGCACGGCTCCGTCCGAGTTCTGCGGCCAGGGCTACTATCAGAACTGCTACTAGTTCGGCATCCATGGGTTGACCATGACGGGCCGTCGCGCTTGCGCCGGCCCGTTTTCTGCTTTTATTGTCGCGCGTTAACGCGCTCGCCATTGGTTTAGAGTAGTTTGAGTACCATGAGTGATTCGCTTGAGCGGCTATATCTGGCTGTGCTCGCGGCCAGAGATCTTGATCCGGCAACATCGCGCACGGCCCGGCTGTTTCAGCGCGGCCCTTCCAAAATGGCGAAGAAGCTGGCCGAAGAGGCCATCGAAGTCGTAATCGATGCGGTCAACGGCGATAGCGAGGCCGTGATCCGGGAAAGTGCCGATCTGCTCTACAATCTCACCGTGCTGTGGGCCTCGGCCGGGGTACGCCCCGAGGACGTCTGGCGGGAGATGACGCGGCGTGAAGACATGCTCGGCATTGCCGAGAAGCTGCCGAAATCACCGATGAAACTGCCCAAAGTCGCGTCACCCCGCGTTGCGGCCAGGCGGCCAATTGTCGCGCTTGAGAGCCGTGCCACGCGCAAGCGCCACTAGAAACGTCACAATTCGCCTCAATCTCGGCATGGACAAATCCGTCCCATGGTGCTTCATCGCGGCGCCATGCTGAAACGTATTTACGACTGGTGCATCGACGCCGCCCACAAGCCCTACGCGCTCTGGATCATGGGTGTCGTCTCCTTCGCCGAAAGCTCGTTCTTTCCGGTCCCGCCGGATGTGATGCTGATACCGATGTCCCTGGCGCGCCCGCAGCGCGCCTGGCTCTATGCGGCGGTCTGCACCGCGACCTCGGTGCTTGGCGGCATCGTCGGCTACGCCATCGGAGCGCTGCTGTTCGACTCGGTCGGCCAATGGCTAATCCAAGTCTACGGCCTCGGCGACAAGGTCGACGCCTTCCGCGCCTCCTATGCGGAATGGGGCGCGGTGATCATCCTGCTCAAGGGGCTGACGCCGATCCCCTACAAGCTCGTCACCATCACCTCGGGCTTTGCCGGCTACAACATCATCCTGTTCATCCTCTGCTCGATTATCGCGCGCGGCGGACGCTTCTTCGTCGTCGCGATCCTGCTCAACCGCTACGGCGACTGGATCCGGGTCAGGATCGAGCGGCATCTCGGATTGTGGGTCGCGCTCGGTGCCATCGTGCTGGTGCTCGGCTTCGTGGTGGCGGTCAAGCTGATCTAGGCGCTGGCGGCTTTGCCGCAGGGCCGGCTTCGGCTACGGTTGCCGCCATGATGGTTCGATCCGGCAATCCGGCGGTGCGGCTCGGGACGCTGATGTCAGCGGCGCTGCTGCTCCTCCTCAGTGGCGGCGGCATCGGATGGACGCAATCTGCACCGCCATCGCTCGGCCTCCAGCAGCAGGGGGGCCAGGCCGCGCCGTCGCCCTCGACGCCGGCCTCTTCCGCCGCGCCGGCGCGCGAGGAAAATCCCGGGCTCATCAATGAAATGAGCAAGCTGTTCGACAAGCTGCCTTCGATCCTGCCGCCCATCAAAAGCCCGAGCGAGACTATGAGCGACCTGTCGCGGCTGGCCACGCCCTCGACCATGGTATCAGGGCGCGTGGTCTGCCCCATCTCGTCGAACGGCGCCCCCGACTGCAAGCAGGCCGCCGACCAGCTTTGCCAGGGCAAGGGCTACAAGGAAGGCAAGAGCCTGAACGCCGACTCCGCGGAGAAATGCTCGGCCAAGGTTCTCATTCCGGGCAGGCAACGCAAACCGGACGACTGCCGCACCGATACGTTCGTGACCAGCGCGCTGTGCCAGAACTAGAGGACATCGCGAGCAACAAGGAGTGCCCATGAGCAGGACGGAGCAGGACTTCCTCGGGCAGCGTGAGATCGCCGACGACATCTATTACGGCGTCCAGACCATCCGCGGGAAGGAGAACTTCCACATCACCGGCATTCCGATGAGCCAGGAGCCTTACTTCGTGAAGGCGCTCGGCTACGTCAAGAAGGCTGCCGCGATGGCCAATCGCGATCTCGGTGCGATCGACGCCAAGGTCGCGGACGCCATCATCCTCGGCTGCGACCGCGTCATCGCCGGCGACATGATGGATCAGTTCGTCACCGACTTCATCCAGGGCGGCGCCGGTACCTCCACCAACATGAACGCCAACGAGGTGATCGCGAACCTCGCACTGGAAGCGCTCGGCTTCAGCAAGGGCGACTACCAGCACGTCAGTCCCAACGATCACGTCAATTACGGCCAGTCGACCAACGATACCTATCCGACCGCCTTTCGGCTGGCTCTGATCCTGCGGCTCGAGAGCTACATGACGGCGCTGCGCCAGCTCCAGGAGGCCTTCTTCACCAAGGGCCGCGAATTCGACCGCGTGCTGAAGATGGGCCGCACGCATCTCCAGGACGCGGTGCCGATGTCGCTCGGGGCCGAATTCCGCGGCTGGGGCACCACCATCGGCGAGGAGGTCGAGCGCATCTCGGAAGCGCGCGCGCTGCTGCGCGAGATCAATCTCGGCGCCACCGCGATCGGCACCTCCGTCACGGCCGCGGTCGGCTATCCCAAGCTTGCCGTGCGGCACTTGAGCGCCCTGACCGGCGTCGATTTCATCCTCGCCGGCGATCTCGTCGAGGCGACCTCCGACACCGGCGCCTATGTGCAGCTCTCGGGCGTGCTGAAGCGCACGGCGAGCAAGCTGACGAAAATCTGCAACGACATCCGCCTCCTCGCCTCGGGCCCGCGCGCCGGCTTCAACGAGATCAACCTGCCGCAGCTGCAGCCGGGCTCCTCGATCATGCCCGGCAAGGTCAATCCGGTTATTCCCGAGGTCGTCAACCAGACCAGCTTCCTGGTCATCGGGCTCGACACCACGGTGACGCTCGCGGCTTCCGCCGGCCAGCTCCAGCTCAACGTGATGGAGCCGGTGATCTCGTTCGCGCTGTTCTTCTCGATCCGTACCATGGAGCGCGCGGTCAACAGCCTGCGCGAGAACTGCGTGGTCGGAATCACCGCCAACGAGGAGCACACCCGGAACATGGTGCTGAACTCTCTCGGTATCGTCACGGTGCTGAAGCCGCTGCTCGGCTACAAGCAATGCGCCGAGATCGCGCGCGAAGGTTACAAGAGCGGCAAGTCGCTGCACCAGATCGTCGTGGTCGAGCGCAAACTGCTCACGCAGGAGAAGTGGGACGAGATGTTCTCGTTCGAGCGGCTGATCAATCCGGATTTGATCGGGTAGCTGTCAGTGACCACAGTTCTCTCCTCGTCATTGCGAGGAGCCCTTGCGACGAAGCAATCCAGGACTGCTTCCGCGGAGACAGTCTGGATTGCTTCGCTACGCTCGCAATGACGGAGGAGAGATGTGGGGTTAAGAATTCCGCTGCTTGGAATTGCGCCAGCCGCATCCGCACCGGCGTCAAAACGCAATACTTGACAGTGGAAAGATTGCCTTGTTGGTATGACGGCCAACCTTCGATTTGACCGCCAACAGAGGATCGTTCCGCAATGTCCATGCCTGCCTTGTTCAAAGGGCGCCTGTCGATCCCCGTGATCGGCTCGCCGCTCTTCATCATCTCGGTGCCCGATCTCGTGATCGCGCAATGCAAGGCGGGTGTGGTCGGCTCGTTTCCGGCGCTGAATGCGCGGCCGCCGGAGCTGCTCGACGAATGGCTGGCGCGGATCACCGAGGAGCTCGCGGCCTATGACCGCGCCCATCCCGAGAGGCCGTCGGCACCGTTCGCGGTCAACCAGATCGTGCACAAGTCGAACAACCGGCTCGACCACGACATGCAGCTCTGTGCCAAGTACAAGGTGCCGATGATCATCTCCTCGCTCGGCGCGCGCGAGGAGCTGAACCAGGCCGTGCACGGCTGGGGCGGGATCGTCTTCCACGACGTGATCAACCAGAAATTCGCGCACAAGGCGATCGAGAAGGGCGCCGACGGCCTAATCCTGGTCGCAGCCGGCGCCGGCGGCCATGCCGGCACCATCTCGCCGCTGGCTTTCGTCGCGGAGACGCGAAAATGGTTTGACGGCCCGATCGCATTGTCGGGGGCGATTGGCAACGGCAAGGCGATCCGCGCCGCGCGCATCCTCGGCGCCGACTTCGCCTATATTGGCTCGGCCTTCATCGCCACCAAGGAAGCCAACGCGGTCGAGCGGTACAAGGAGATGATCGCGAGTTCGAGCGCCGACGACATCGTCTACTCCAACCTCTTCACCGGCGTGCACGGCAATTACCTGAAACCTTCGATCGTCGCCGCCGGCATGGACCCCGAAGACCTGCCGACCTCGGATCCCTCGAAGATGAATTTCGGCACCGACGCCTCCGGCGAGCGCGCCAAGCCGAAGGCCTGGAAGGAAATCTGGGGCTCCGGCCAGGGTATCGGCAGCATCGAGGGCATCGTGCCCGCCGCCGACCTGATCGCGCGCTTCAAGAAGGAATACGACGAGGCGATCGATCCGCCGCTGTGACCGCTCCAAGGCTGAATGCAGCATGACCGCCATCTACCGCGTCGACGGCAACAGCGTCATCACCAGCCCGGATGCCGCTGGCCCCTGGGACAGGCGCATGCAGCACGGCTCGGCGCCTGCTTCCCTGGTGACGTGGGCGGCCGAACGCATTCCGACGCCCGTCCCGATGGACATCGCGCGCGTCACCATCGATCTGATGCGCCCGGTCCCGGTGGCGCCGCTGACGATCGCGACGGAGGTCCTGCGCGAGGGCCGCAAGATCCAGCTCTGTGGGATCAAGCTGCTCGCCGACGGCGTGCAGGTCGTCGGCGCCACCGTGCTGAAGATCAGGCGCCAGGTGCTGACCTTGCCTGAAGACGTCGAGGAGCTGCCGGTCACGCTGCCGTCGCCGGAGGATTCGCTGGTTGAGGACGGTCACGCGGCCACCAGCCCGTTCGTGCGATCGGTCTCGATGCGCGCCGCGCGCGGGCGCTTCGGCCAAGCCGGCGCCGGCGCGATATGGTTCCGGGTCGACCATCCGTTGATCGAGGGGGAGGCGCTCTCGCAGGCGATGCGCGCCGTGGTCGCTGCCGATTTCTCCAACGGCACCGCCTCGACGCTCGACTTCCGCGCCTGGACCTACATCAACGCCGATCTCACCGTGAACTTTTCGCGCCAACCCATCGGTGAGTGGATCTTGCTCGACGGCGAATCGTGGATCGGTCCCGACGGCGCCGGCCTTGCGATGTCTCGGCTGGCGGACCGGCGGGGCTATTTTGGCCGCGCGGTGCAGAGCCTGGTGATCGAGAAGCGGTGAGCGTGACGGCGAGCGTCGCTCTTGGAGCCGATTGAACGGCAGGCTTCCGCCGCCGCGGAAGGGATGCTTGGCATCCTGCCAGTTCACATTCCGTAGAAGATCTTGATCTCCCACAGCACCACGACGATCGCCGTGATCAACGCGATCGCGGCGATTGCACTTTCCAGGGAAGCGACTCTCATCTCTCACTCCGCTTCCCAGCCCCATCAGCGGTCTAGGTGATTCCCCGATTCGCCGGCAATTACGCGGACGTCGCCGCCACCCACTCCGTTGCGTGTTGTGGTGTCCGGGCCACAACGCCCCCGTAGAATTCCGGGGTGCTTATCCCACCATCCGGTCCCGCCCGCTCCAGAAGCCCGCGCGCAACACCTTCTTGTCGACCTTGCCGACGCCGGTCATCGGCAATTGCTTGACGAACTGGATCTGCTTCGGCGCATGGGCCGAGCCCTTTCGGGTCTTGACCAGGTTGATCAGCTCCTCCGGATCGGGCCTTGCGCCCTCGCGCGGCACGACGATGGCGGTGACGGCCTCGCCCCACTTTTCGTCGGGGATGCCGACGACCGCCACCATCGCCACGTCCGCGTGTTGCGACAGCACGTCCTCGACCTCGCGCGGGAAGATGTTGAAGCCGCCGGACACGATCATGTCCTTCTTGCGGTCGAGGATGAACATGTAGCCGCGTTCGTCCTTGCGCGCGATGTCGCCGGTATGGACCCAGCCGTTCTTCAGCGTCTCGGCGGTAATGTCGGGTCGCTTCCAATACTCCGCCATCACATGCGGGGCACGCACGCAGATCTCGCCGGGCTCGTCCGTCTTCACCTCCTGGTCGTCGTCGTCGAGAATCCTGACCTCGCAGGCCGAGATCGGGAAACCGCAGGACAGGAATAGCTCCGGGGTCCTGGGATCGTGGTCGGCCTTGCGTAGCACCGATACGGGATAGCATTCGGTCTGGCCGTAAAGCTGCGAGAACACGGGCCCGATGCGTTCGATGCCCTCGAGCAACCGGCTCGGCGACATCGCGGAGGCGCCATAGAGCACGAGCTCGAGCGAAGAGAGGTCGGTTTTGCTCAGCGCGGGCTGATCGAGCAGCACATAGATCATGGTCGGAACGAACAGCGTGAAGTTGATGCGCTCGCGCGCGATCGTCGACAGCACCGCCTCGGGATCGAAGCCTTTCAGCATGTGCACGGTGCCGCCGCGCATCAGGGTCGGAAGCACCTTCGTCCCGGCGACATGACTGATCGGCGCGGCCGTGAGATAGCGCGCAGCCTCCGGAATCTCGAAGTCGGCGAGGATCGCGCCGGCAGCCCCGCTGTTCTCGCGATGATAGCGCAGTGCGCCCTTGGATTTGCCCGTGGTGCCGCCGGTGTAGTTCAGCGTGGCGAGATCGTCGGGGCCGGCAAGGCACAGCGGGCTTGCATGTCCTGCATTCTCGATGGCGGCCAGCAGATCGACGCCGTAGCCGGCGGGGCCCGCGGTGAAGACTGCCTTCAGCCGGGTCGCCTTCGCAGCAAGCTCGCCGCCGCGGTCGTGGAAGGCGGCGGCATCGACCACCAGCATCTCGGCCTCGGAGTCCTCGAGCTGGAACAGCTGGTCCTCCAGCGATCCGAGCGGATGCAGCCAGGTGATGCAGAGCCGAGCCAATTGCGCGGCGACACCGGCGCACCAGGTATCGGCGCGATTCGCGGTGAGGAAGGCGACGCGCGCACCGGGCTGCAATCCAAGCCGCATGAACACGCCCTGGATGCGTCCGATCAGGTCGATGGTGCCCTGATAGCTCAGCGATCCCTCGGGCCAGGCGAAAGCAGTGCGATCGGGATAGCGCGACAGCGCCCGTAGCGTCTGCGCACAAGCTGGAGGCGATGCGTGGAGCGGATCAGACATATGTTTCCTCGTTGCTTTGTCACCGGCTTCTGGCGTGCCAATGTTGCCGATGACGCTAGCACAGCGAATGCGGGAGGAAACGACAAAGCCCCGCGCAGGGAGGCATGCATGCCATCGGATCGACTGCAACGCTTCCACGATCGTCTCGCGCTGCCGCTGATCGCGGCGCCGATGTTTCTGGTGTCGGGCGTCGAGCTCATGGTCGCGTCCTGTCGCAATGGGGTGATCGGCAGCTTTCCCACCGCGAATTGCCGCGGCACGGAACAACTCGACGAATGGCTCACCGAGATCGGGACGCGGCTGCGACGGCACGAAGATCAAACCGGCCGCAAGGTCGCGCCGCTCTGTCCGAACCTGATCGTGCACCGCTCCAATGCGCGGCTCGCGCAGGATCTCGCCGTGCTGCTGCGGCACGGGCCAGAGATCGTCATCACCTCGGTCGGATCGCCTGCGCAGGTGTTGGGGCCGCTCCATGATGCCGGCGCGTTGGTGCTGGCGGACGTCGCCTCGATCCGCCATGCGGAGCGTGCGGCGGAAGCCGGCGCGGACGGGCTGGTGTTGCTCACGGCGGGCGCGGGCGGGCAGACCGGTTGGCTCAACCCGTTCGCCTTCGTCCGCGCGGTGCGCGCATTCTATGACGGCATCATCGTGCTGGCAGGCGGCATCAGTGACGGCTACGCGCTGCATGCGGCGGAAGTGCTCGGCTGCGATCTCGCCTATATGGGAACGAAGTTCATTGCGACGCGGGAGAGCATGGCGGACGATCGCTACAAGCGGATGCTGGTCGAGAGCGGCGCCGACGACGTCCTGCTCACCACCGCGTTCACGGGCTTGCAGACCAGCATGCTGCGGCCGTCGATCGTCGCCGCCGGACTTGATCCGGACGACCTGCCGGCGCGCGGCGCGATCGACATCGTCAAGGACATCGACGTCGCCGCGCGCGAGAATCGGCCGAAGCGCTGGCGCGACATCTGGAGCGCCGGGCACTCCGCATCTGGGGTGACGGAGGTGCTCGCGGTCGACGATCTGGTCGCACGGACGGGTGCGGAATATCGCAAGGCGGGTGAGCGGTAGCCGATCCAGCCCTGCCGGGACATCGACGTTCTCCCAGCCCCGATCACAGTTAATCGAGCGCGCCCCTGCGCGCCCGCACTTAACGGCAGATTAACCATCGCCCGCCAAGAATCCCCTTCACGGCCGCCAACCAGGACCGAGAGGGGACAGGCGATGGACTTCGATTTTCTCAACAGCAAGACAGCTGCGACGATGGATGAAATCCGCGTCCGGGTCGCCCATGCCCTGGCCCGCCACCCGCTGTGCCGCAACGTCCGCTTCGACGTCGTCAGCGTCCCCCGGACCCGCCGTGGCGGCAACTGGACGGTGACGCTGCAATCGGTCGAGCCGCGCGCGGTCTGGGAGGCCTCGGAGATCGTGGCCGACATCCAGGACGCCTATGACCTCGCGGCAGCGGCTTGATTTCCTTGAGCTTTTTAGGCGGTGTCGCCGCAGTCCGCGCGATTGCCGCTGCAATTACACGGTTAAGCCTTATTTATCGCCCAGTTTCGGGGCAGTGATCACGTGGACTTGAAGTCGGACGCGGAGAGACGTTTGTCCAAAGCCATCACCATCGTCGCGCTGACCTGTTTCCTCGTCCTCGGCGCCGCCACCACCGCCATTCTTGGCCGCGACAGCGTGCCCAGCGTCAGCGCCGAGATGATTGCCCAGACGCCCCCGGCCAAGCCGCTCGCAACCAACCGCGCCGCCAAGGCCGACCGTCTGGTTCCGACGCTCGCGCTGGCCTCGGCCGCGATCGAGCCGGTCCAGGTGGCCGCCGACAAGCTTTCCCAGGCGCCCGTCCTGACCGAGCCGCTGCGTCAGGCCTTCGCCGCCGCCACGCCCTCCGATTTCCCGATGCCGAAGGCAAGCGCACATGAGGCGCCCGCCGCGACGGAGGTTCCTGCCGTCGAGGTTCCGGCCAAGCCGAAGGTCGTCGCCAAGCCGCAGCCGCAGAAGGCCTATTCGCTGCTGTCCGACGTGCAGATCGCGGGCATCAGGGATCGCCTGAAGCTGTCGTCGTCGCAGGAATATTACTGGCCCTCGGTCGAGACCGCGCTTCGCAACGTCGCCCGCAAGATCCAGGCGAACAAGCTGTCGAATCCGAACGCGCCGCCCAGTTCGCAGATCGACCCGAATTGCGACGAGGTGCAGCAGTTGAAGTCGGCCGCGATGCCGCTGTTGTTCCAGCTGCGTGACGACCAGAAGGAAGAAGTGCGCAAGCTCGCTCGCCTCATCGGGCTCGAGAAGGTCGCGCAGCAGATCTGATCCGCGCGGTTTCCTGTTTCAGGAGCCGCGGCCATCAGGAACATCCGGCAATCCCCAGGCGTTGCCCGCTCCAAAGAGGGAGTGGATGAATGCGCGCCTCGACAGCCTATTTTGTCGGTGCCGGAACCATCATCGCGGCCATCGCCATTGGTCTCGGTGGCGGTATCGTTGCCGGCAACATCATGCATCCGGTCGCATCCAGGCAGGGCCCGGACACCAGCAAGATGGCACAGCGCACCGAGGGCGCCACGCCGGCGACCACGAATGCGCCGTCCGAGCGCGTGAACTATCTCACCGGCTCGCAAGCCTTCGGGGCGATGATCGCTGCGCCAGCGCGGGCCGAAGCAAAGTCTGACACGCAAACCACGCAGGCGAATGCTGAACCGCCGGCGCCGCAGCCTTCGCAAGCCGCTGCAATCGAGCCGCCCAGGCCGGCACCGGCAGCGTCCGCGCAGGCAGCAAGACCTGCCGAGCAGCAGGCCTCGACCGAGCCGTCATCCTCCTCGAACAATGCCTATGCCAAGGCGAGGGATTCCGACGTGAAGCGCGCGGCGACCGAACGGCGCCGGGCGGAGCGCCGCGAGCGCTGGGCCGAGCGCCGGCACAATGAATTGCGCGAACCGCGCGGCATGCGCGACCGCACCGATTGGGACGACGTCGCGCGCAACGTCCGCGAAGATTCCGATGCGCGCGACTATGCAGGCCGGCCACGCAGCGGCTTTCCGCAGATCAGGCTGTTCGGATCTGATGACGACTAGCACTTGGCCCAGGATCGCAAGCTGCAGCGCACTCCGCGACCAGGATGGTCGACGTCCGGACATTGCCTGAGATCATGACCGGGATCACCGAGGCGTCGGCGACATGCAGACCCTTGATGCCGCGCACCTGCAATGGCTTGGGATCGACGATGGCCAGATCGTCCGTGCCCGTCCGGCAGGTCGAGGCGGCGTGATCGAGCGTCGTGCAATGGCCGCGGATATAGATCGGCGATCTCGGCATCGCTGACCGCTTCAGCGCTCGGGCGTTCGCCTCGTCGTCGCGCCGCTATTATTTGATGCCCGCGCGCCTCAAGCCTTCGAGATAATGCGCACGGTCCTCTTCCCGCAGCATCGGCAGCTCGCGGGTGATCCAGGCAAGCGAGACCTCCGGCTGGGCGCGGAGGAGGCCTTCCAGGGCGGACGCCGCGAGCGCCGGATCGCCCAGCATGCCGGCGGCGGCCGTCAGCACGCGGTGCGCGCCGACGAAATCTCCGCGTTGGCGCATCGATTCCCGTGCCATCTGGACGGCTCCCTCGTAGTCGCGGCCGACGAACCGGGCATAGGCCGCAACCCCGCAATAGATCGCCGCGAGCGGGTCGCGCGGGCTCAGCCGCAGCGCGCGACGGGCGGCGGCATCGCCGTCCTGCCATCGTCCGGCATAGCACAGCGTCACGCCGTGAAAGGCATGCGCCATCGCGAAATTCGGATTGAGTCGCAAGGCCAATTCGAATTCTGCCAGCGCGTCGTCGAAGCGGCGGCGGAACAGATAGGTGTAAGCGAGGCCGTGATGGGCCCAGGCATCCTCGCTATCGGCCTCGACCGCCGCGAGCGCCGCTCGTTCGGCGACCGGCACGGTCGCGGCCATGTCGGCCCAGCCCATATGCGCGCCGAACATATGGCTGGTCGCAAGAAGGCCCAGCGCCTTGCCATAGGCGGGATCGATCTTGACGGCCTGTTCCAGCAACCCTTGCGCGGCGGCATTGTCCTCGCGGGTAATGCGCCAGTAATGCGACAGGGCGCGCATCACGAGGTCCCATGCATCCAGGCTGCCTGGCGGCTTCTGCTGGGCTCGGAAGCTTTCGGCGGCATAGAGCTGCGGCTCGATCGCGGCGACGATCGCCTCGGTGATCTCGTCCTGCACGGCGAAGATGTCGGCGAGCTCCCGGTCGTAGCGTTCGGCCCAGAGATGGCTGCCGGTCGAGACGTCGTTGAGCTGGGCCGAGATGCGCACCCGCTCGCCGCTCCGCCGCACGCTGCCTTCGACCACGTAGCGCACCCCGAGTTCCCGCGCGACCTCGTGGATGTGCACGGCGCGGCCCTTGTAGACGAAGGAGGAATTGCGCGCGACGACGAAGAACCATCGCAGCTTCGACAGCGCGGTGATGATGTCCTCGCTGATGCCGTCGGAGAAATAATCCTGCCCGGCCTCGCCGCTCATATTCGTGAAGGGCAGCACGGCGATCGCGGGCCGCTCGGGCAGCGCGAAGGCTGCCTGGGTCTGGGCGACACGAACCGGCTCCGGCGTGACCGCGCTGAGCTGTGTCTGGACATCGCCGACGAAGCGAAAACCCTTGCGGGCGATGGTGCGGATCAGCGTCTGGCTTGCGCCATTGTCGCCGATCGCCTTGCGCGCCGCGTTGATCCGGCTGGTCAGGGTGGATTCGGACACGCTACGCCCGTGCCAGATCTTGTCGATCAGCTCGTCCTTGCTGACCACCCGGTCGCGGTTCTGCATCAGGTGGACGACGAGGTCGAACACCTGCGGCTCCACGGCAATGGGAACCTGCTCGCGGCTCAGCTCGCGCCGGTCGGTATCCAGAAGGTGGTCCCGGAACAGAAACTGCACGTCGAAAACTCAGGCCTCATTGTGAAATCGGGCAAGCAAAATGACTAAATGAAATTTAGGTCGAAAACCGTGTGTCTCTCGAAGGCGGCGCTTGGTTCATCGCGATTGCGTGAGGGCAGCCATGCCCTTTCCGGCGGGGAATACAACCGCAGCTGGAATGTTGCGGCCGGCGGATCCGCCGCGGGGCCGGGACCATGCTCGCCGCTCACCGTCATACCGAGGCTTCCCGCGCTGCCGCGCATCGCACGCCTCGCACCTTGGGATGACGGAGTCACGGGATGACGTGCCGTCATAATGTCGTGACGCGGCAAATGTGGCGAACGGTGAATGTCCATTGCCGAAATGCGCGGCCTGCGTAAGCTGCCGCCCACACAAAACACCAACCACGAAGAAACGCCCATGCCAGCTTTCCCCGCCTCCACTACTGTGCTCGACTCCATGCTGTTTCGCGACGCCTTCGGCACGCCTGAGATGCGCGAGGTGTTCTCCGACGTCGCGACGGTCGCGCGCTATGCCGAGGTCGAGGTGGCGTTGGCGAAGGCGGAAGCGAAGTGCGGCGTGATCCCACTGGAGGCGGCCGCAGCGATCGCGGCGCGGACCGACGTCGCTGCGTTCGATTTCGATCTGCTCAGGCAGGAGACCGATGTCGTCGGCTATCCGATCCTGCCTTTGGTGCATCAGATGGTGAAGCAATGCGGCGAGGCCGGCCGCTACGTGCATTGGGGCGCGACCACGCAGGACATCATGGACACGGCTGTGGTGCTGCAGCTGCGCGCCGCGATCGAGATCGTCGAACGCGACATCGCCGAGCTGCGCAGGATCCTTGCCGATCTCTCGAAGCGCCATCGCGACACGGCGATGGCGGGCCGAACCCATCTCCAGCAGGCGCTGCCGGTGACCTTCGGCTACAAGACCGCGATCTGGCTCGCGATGTTCGATCGCCATGCCGAGCGTCTGGCGCAAATGAAGCCGCGCGTTCTGGTCGGCCAGTTCGCCGGCGCTGCCGGTACGCTGGCCTCGCTTGGCGACAAGGGATTCGAGGTGCAGGCGGCGCTCTGTGCCGAGCTGAAGCTCGGCGTTCCCGCTTCGACCTGGCACGTCGCGCGTGACGGCTTTGCGGAGGCCGTGAACTTCCTCGCCCTGGTCACCGGCTCGCTCGGCAAGATCGCGCTCGACATCATGATCATGGCCTCGACCGAGTTCGCCGAGGTCTACGAGCCCTTCGTCAAGGGGCGCGGCGCCTCCTCGACCATGCCGCAGAAGCGCAACCCGATCTCCTCCGAACTGATGCTTGCGGCGTCCAAGGCGGTGCGCCAGCACGCAGGCCTGATGCTCGACGCCATGGTGCAGGATTTCGAGCGCGCGACCGGGCCCTGGCACGCCGAATGGATGGCGATCCCCGAAAGCTTCGTCCTGACCGCCGGCGCGCTGCACCAGGCGAAGTTCGCGCTCGCAGGCCTTATCGTGGACGAGGCGAAGATGAACGACAATCTCGCCATCAGCCGCGGCCTGATTGTGGCCGAAGCGGTCATGATGGGGCTGGCGCCGCAGATCGGGCGGCAGGAGGCGCACGACGTGGTCTATGATGCATGCCGTCAGGCCAACGAGAAGGGAATCAGCCTTGCCGATGCGCTGTCCGCAGATTCACGGATATCGAGCCGCATCGACCGTGCCACGATCGAGGCGCTCACCTCACCGAAAAATTACCTCGGGCTCGCGCCCGCCATGGTCGACCGGGTGCTGAAATCGGCAACACGTTGAAAACCAAAATGCGTGAAACTGCGTATCTTTCGTGCGTTGCAAGACGCTCGCACACTTGTGTCTCGCGATGCTAGACTTAGATTGAGCGAGAGACTTTCGGCAGAGGGCCCGGCATGACTGATCAACGCAACACCTCCACTCCCATCGATCCCGCGAAGCTCGACCGGCTGGCCGAGGTGGCGGTGAAGGTGGGCTTGGGCTTGCGGCCGGGACAGGATCTGCTTCTGACGGCGCCCGCGATTGCGCTGCCGCTGGTGCGGCGGATCGCCGTGCATGCCTACAAGGCCGGCGCCGGCCTCGTGACGCCGATCCTGGCGGACGAGGAAATGACGCTGGCGCGCTACCGCCATGGCCACGACGCCAGTTTCGATCGTGCCGCCGGCTGGCTCTACGAGGGCATGGCCAAGGCCTTCTCGGACAACACCGCACGGCTCGCCATCGTCGGCGACAACCCGATGCTCCTGTCGGGCGAGGATCCCTCCAAGGTGGCGCGCGCGAGCAAGGCGAATTCGATGGCCTATCAGCCCGCGCTGGAGAAGATCGTCAATTTCGACACCAACTGGAACATCATCGCCTATCCGAGCCCGTCCTGGGCGAAGCTGGTGTTCCCTGATGAACCCGAGGACGTCGCGGTCGGCAAGCTCGCGGACGCTATTTTCGCAGCGTCCCGCGTCGATCGCGAGGACGCGATGGGCAACTGGGCAAGCCACAATGCGGTGCTGCGCGAGCGCACCAACTGGCTCAACGGCCAGCGCTTTCGCGCGCTGCAATATTCGGGTCCCGGCACCGATCTCACCATCGGACTTGCCGACGGGCACGAATGGGAAGGCGGCGCCTCGCTCTCCAAGAACGGCATCAGCTGCAACGCCAATATCCCGACCGAAGAGGTCTTCACCACGCCGCATTGCCGTCGCGTCTACGGCCATGTCGTGAGCTCGAAGCCGCTGTCCTATCAGGGCACGCTGATCGACAACATCGCCGTGCGCTTCGAGGACGGCAAGATCGTCGACGCAAAAGCCTCGCGCGGCGCGGAGGTGCTGAACAAGGTGCTCGACACCGACGAGGGCGCGCGGCGTCTCGGCGAAGTGGCGCTGGTGCCGCATTCCTCGCCGATCTCGCAGAGCGGCCTGTTGTTCTACAACACGTTGTTCGACGAGAACGCAGCGTCGCACATCGCGCTCGGCCAGTGCTATTCGAAATGCTTCGTCAACGGCGCCCAGCTCACGCCGCAGCAGATCGCGGCGCAAGGCGGCAACCAGAGCCTGATCCATATCGACTGGATGATCGGCTCGGCCGAGACCGACATCGACGGCATTCTGGCCGACGGCAGCAAGGTGCCCGTATTCCGCAAGGGCGAATGGGCGAAATAGCCGGCGTGACTCTCTTCGAAGGGAGAGGGTGAGCGCGCCGGCGACAGGTTCTCGCTGCGCCCATCTACCGGCCTCAATTCCTGCGCGGTTCGTTCGAGAGCGCTGGTGCGCATCCTGCGGCGGACGCAACACGAGCCCGCCGCCGGAGCCGGCTACCAGAGCCTTGGGCGTTGAGTCATTGGCGGGCTCCGCTCCAGTGTCTTCGCGCATTTTGTCGCACCCGGGAGAGGACCGGGGCATGTGGGCGGATTTGCAAGGGAATCGGGACGTTAACCGGTTTGCACTGGCCGCTTCCGGCTGATTCTCGAAGCCGGCGTAAGAAAGAATTAAAAACGGAACACTAGCGTCCGGGCATCTTTCGAAACAATCCGGGCCCGGATCCGGCCGCAAATATCATTTCCCGAGGAAGCAGATGTCGCGCGCATTGATTGAAGTCGGTAATTGCAATGTGGACCTCGAGCTGCGGCCGATCGAGCCGTCCTGGATCATCGAAGGCGATCCGGTTTCCCGCTCCCGCGTCCTGTCGACCAGCGCCGACGGCACCGCCCAGACGATCATCTGGTCCTGCACCGAAGGGCGCTTCAACTGGTACTACGACATCGACGAGACGATCATGATCATGGAAGGATCGATCGTGCTCGAAAGCGACGGCATGCCGCCCAAGCGCTACGGCCCCGGCGATGTCATTTTCTTCCGCGACGGCGCGCATGCCAAATGGCATGTCGAAGGGCACGTCAAGAAGATCGCGTTCTGCCGCAAGACCAATCCGGTGATGATCGGCTTCCTGATCCGCGTCGTCAACAAGCTGAAGAAGATGTTCGCCTCCACCGGCGAACGCCGGCCGGCCTCGCTGATGGGTGCCGGCTAAAGCGGACAATAAGGTTTCAAGGACGCTTCCCAGCGGCCACGATGAAGAGGGGGCGGGATCAACATCCCGGCCCCTCTTTTCGTCATGACGGCAGCTCGAGCCGGTAGACGTCGGTCGCTGTCTGCGAGAACAGCGCCGTCTTCTCGGCCTCGCTTGAGGGCGAGGCGATGCGCTTGAACGCGTTGAAGATCACCTGGTAGCTGCACTGGCCCTTGTCCGGCGGGAAGTTGCTCTCGAACATCGCCCGCTTCACGCCGAATGCCTCGATACAGGTCTCGATATAGGGGCGCCATGCCGCGGCAAGCTGCTCGGATGACGGCGGTCTCTCGCGCAGATGGAAGTCGTAGCCGAGCAGGCACATTGCGAGCCCGCCGAGCTTCACCACCACGTTCTCGCACGTCGCAATCGCCTGGATCGACGCGCGCCACTGCGCAAACACCTCGTCGCGCCGGCCCGCAAAGCGACCGACGCCGGCTGGGCCGCCGCAATGATCGAGCACGATCCTGGTATCGGGGAAGGCGCGCGCCAGCTCGGTCAGTTCGCCGATCTGCGGATGGAACAGCCAGGCATCGAAGCTGAGGTTCAGCGGCGCCAGACAGGCAAAGCCCTTGCGAAAGCCCGGATCCTGCAACAGCCCCTTCGGCCTGTTCGCATACATGCCGGCGACGACAGGGTCTTCGTCCCAGGCCGACGAATGCCTGATGCCGCGGAAGCGGCCATTGCCCGCCGAGATCTCGGCTTCCAGCACCGGCTTGGCGGCGTCTCCCAGCAGAAGATTGGCGTGGCTGACGATGCCGACGCAGATGGCGGCCGGGCCGTAAGCTCCGCTGGCGCTCATCGCCGCGACGCCGTTGGCGAACTCGACTTCGCCGACGGGCCGGAATGCCTCAGGTCCGTGCGCGCGATACATCGAGCGGCAATCGACATAGACGGTGGCGATGATGTTGTGGCCGGACGCGATGTCGGCGGCCATCTCCTCGATCAGATAGCGATGGCCGCGATTCCAGAGATGGTGGTGGGGATCGACGATCGGCCGCGCCGGATCAATGATCTCCTCCTGGTGCAGCGCGAGCCAGTCCTCGCGCGGCTCGACGAATAGCCCGCTCGTGTTGGCAGGCAGACCGCTTGCGGCCATCGGCGTTCGCTCCCTCCATGTTCTTGTGGAAGGAGCCTAGCATCGGATCTCTTCACGCAGCAGCGCGCGTTCTGCAACCGCGTCCGTCGTCGCGAGCACAGCGGCGCTTTCGTCAGCCCTTGCGCCGCTTCGCCCTCACATCGACCACGAGTCGCCAATCGGCCGCGGCGGCCGGTTTGGACTCGCCGAGCCAGTGAAAGGAATCGTCCGTGATCTCGGTAAAGCTCCACCGCGTCAGTTCGCCGGCTTCGGTCGTGCCTTCCTGCACGATGTCCTCACCGCGCGGACGGCCGATCTGCTGGCGGAACACGCTGCGGCCGGGGTCGAACCAGGAGATCCGCCACGCGGACATGGTGGGGTCATAGACGCGCAGCGTCGTGCCGTACCAGTTTCCGGCGATCGGGAAGGCCGCCCCGCCTGCAGCGCGGGGGATGATCCAGACGTCCTGCACGGCGCGCCCTTCCAGCACCCAGCCAAAATGGATATCGCCTGGCGCTACGTGTTTCGTTCCGCCGGGTCCATGGGCCGTGATCTCGGCCTCCCAGTCGCCGACGAAGCGGCCGTAAAGCTGAAGCGCCGCCGCGTGCTCGGGATTCGGTCCGTCCGCGTGCAACAATCTCGCAAATTCGGTCATGTCGAGCTCCTGTCGCGGGGAGATCAACACCAAAAGCCAACAGCCGGCTTGGAGAAAATTGCGCCTCAGACCCCGTCGAGGATGATCACTGTCGGCTTCGGCGGCAGTGCATCCCGCGACATCCGGAACGATCGCTCGAGGCGCCGGTCGATCTCGAATTGCTGGCCGATCCGGCGCATGAAGTCGTCGAGCGGGGTGGCAAAGCGGTGCATCGGCAGCACCACCGAGGCGCGAAGCCGTCTGGTGATCTCGGAGATGCCGTCCAGCGACATGGTGTAGGTGCCGTCGATCGGCACCATCACGATGTCCAGCCGCCCGATCTGGGCAAAATGGCTGTCGTCGAGCTTGTGGTGAAGGTGGCCGAGATGGCCGATGCAGAGCCCGGCCGCCTCGAAGATGAAGATGGAATTGCCGTCGCGGATCATGTCGCTGCCGGCATCGTCGCCGAAATAGCGGCGGATGTCCGTCGTGACGTTGCGGATGAACGTATCGCTGATGCGCTCCGACACGATCGCCGGCTTGCCGTCCTCGCTCCAGCCATGCAGCACATGGGGAATTCGTTTGTCGGGATATAAAGAATAGTGCGTGCTGTGCGCCCGGTTCATGGTGACGACATCGGGCAGCCGTCCCACCTGGTACGCGCCGCTATAGTCGGTCGCGATGCGCAAACCGGCGGGAGTATCTATGAAATAGGTGGAATGGCCGGCATAGGTGATTTGGACCTCGGCCGCGGCTGCCGCCTGTCGGAACGCGGCCGGCATCACGCGGGGCGCCGCGTTGGCCATCGCCAGGCATTCGCTGCGTTGAGATGGCTGCTGGGCGAGCGCAGGTGCGAGGGATACGCCGAACAGCGCAAGGGCCGCCGAAACCAGTCGCCGCATGAATCCGTCCCCGATGACTTCGGAACAAGTCTAGCGCGCAACGCGGTGCGTGGCCAATGGGCCGCGATCAACAGCGCGTCAGTGTCGCACCTTCACGCCCGCCTGGGGCTGAACTTCCAGGTGAGGGCGACGAGGCTGGCTGTGATCAGGCCGCTGATGAGGCCGGCAAGCGGCAGGGCGAGCAGCAGAGCGGCGGTCGCGGCCCAGCCAATCGAGGAGAACGCTTCGGCGAAGGTCGCAAGCCGCGAAGACGTCTGGCGGCGGCGGAATTGGCTGCGACGGGCCTGCACCCGGAACCAGAGCTGGATCGCGGTCGCCGAGGCCGCGCCGACGATGATCGCGCCGGCGCTGATTGCCGCCTGGAATGGCGAGGCGAAGGCCAGCGCCGCGACCAGCGGACTGAAGATCACGGCGATTGCGATCAGCACCACCTCGATCTTGGCGCGGATGACGCTGGACGACGTCAGCGGCGCGGTGGCGACGAGATCGGGAGCGTCCTCGCCCGAGATCGTCAGCCAGGCGAGCCCGCCGGCAAGCTGTCCGGCGGCCATCACGATGACGGGTGTGATCAGCGTCAGCGCCGCGGAGCTGTCGGCAAAGTTGCGCCAGAGCAGGAGTGCCGGCGGCACCAGATAGAGCAGCTGCATCAACGTCTGCGAGATCAGCCAGGGATCGCGCCACAGGAGCATGAATTCCTTGCGCCGCAGCGCCTGCTGGCGCGATCCGCCGCGGAACGGGCGCTCCTTCGCGCGGGCGCGGCCGGACGTGCCGTACGCCGCCGCATCAATCGCGGTGTCGGCGAAGCGGTGCGAAAAGATCGCCATCACGCTGCCGAGCAGCACCAGGGCGAGCGCGAGAAACAGCAGCAGCGCCTCGGTGTCGCCCATGGTCGCCCGCGCCGGCCACCACCAGATGCTGTCCACGTCGGGCGCGTAGGCGGCGAGGCTGCCTGACGTCAGGATGGTGAAGCGCGACAGCGTGCCGTAGGACATGATAGCAGCGACCTGCAGCGCGATCACGAAGCCCGCGCCGATGATCGCGGCGAGGACCTGGGCGATCAGGCGCGTTCGCGCCGGCCCGGTCAGGCGGAACAAGAGAATGGTTACGGCGATCGCGATCGCCGCGGCCGACAGGCCCATCGCAATGACGACGCCGAAGGCGGCAAGCCAGCGCGCGCCACCGCCGATCACCAGCACGTCGATGAAGGGCGTCGAGAACAGCAGCGCCAGCACGGTGACGGTCAGCGCGATCGCGGCGATGCGGACCGAGAACAGATTGGTCAGCGTCGCCGGCGAGGACATGATCAGGTCGAGATCGGCGCGGGCGTAGAATACCCGCGTCACTGACTCGATCGCCTGCGACAGCATCAAGGTCCAGGCGAGAAAAATCGTCGTCGAAACCACGATCAGCGAGGATTTGTCGAGCGGCAGCTGCAGGTCGGCGAAACGGCCGATCACCGCCCAGGCGGGCAGGTGCAGCAGCGCGGCGAAGCAGAGCAGGTCGACGACAGCAGCGCGCGTCCGCTTGCGCCGCCCGCCGGTCATCATGGCGAACCATTCGCGCCAGGCGAGCCGCAGCTCGTGGCGGGCAAACCAGGACAGCGCCGTTGCCGAGCTCATGCGGCGGCCTGAAGCGTCACCAGCGCGATGAAGAGATCCTCAAGGCTGGTGTCGGCATGGCCGTTCTGTTGACGCAGCTCCGCCAGCGTGCCCTCGGCGACCAGGCGCCCGGACGCGATCACGCCGATCCGGTCGGCCATACGCTCGGCGACCTCGAGAATATGCGTGGTCATGATGACGGTGCAGCCGGCGCGGACGCGCTCGCTGAGCAGGGCTTTCACGTGGCGTGCGGAGACGGCATCGAGCCCCGTCAGCGGCTCATCGAGGATGATGAGGCGGGGATCGTGCACCAGTGCCCCTGCGAGAGCGACCTTCTGGCGCATGCCCTTGGAAAAGCCCTCGCAGCGCTCGTGCCGATGCGGCGCGAGCCCGAGCGAGCTGAGCAGCTCTTGCGCGACCGGTTCCGAGGCCGAGGGGGCGTTTCCCCAGAGGCCGGCGACGAATTCGAGGTATTCGAGCGGGGTCAGCTTGTCGTAGATCATGGGCTCGTCGGAGACCCATGCCATCACCTGCTTGGCGGAGGCGGGCCTCTGCAACGCATCAATGCCGAAGATCGAGATCGCGCCGGCATCGGGGCGCAGCAGGCCCGCAACCATGCGCAGGCTGGTGGTCTTGCCGGCGCCGTTGGGGCCGACCAGCGCATAGAATTCGCCGGCGTGAATGGTGAGATCGAGGCCGTCGACCGCCGGACGGTCAAAACGCTTCGTTAACCCTCGGACTTCCAGTGCCGAGTTGTCCGGCTTCATGACGGCCACACCATCCGGTTTTGCATCGTCCGAGACCATGACCCGAAGATATTTCGGCACGGTGAATCGCTTTGCCTCAAATTCCTCATCCGGGATCGACCAAAGGCAAGTCACCGTTTGTTGACAGCGCGCGGGCGTTCAGGCTGAATTGGCGCCGGGACAAATGGCGCTGACGCAGCGAAACGACTGCGTAGCGACTGGACACAAGATGCGGCAAGGCGGTCGGGAAGAACCGCGGGTTGCATCGGGAGGACACGCGTCGATGCTGGATTTTGTTCAGCAGCTGGTCAGCGGTGTTGCGCTCGGCTGCGTTTACGGCCTGATCGCGCTCGGCTTCGTGCTCGTCTACAAGGCTACCGAGGTCGTCAACTTCGCCCAGGGCGATCTGATGATGCTGGGCGGCTTCTTCGCCTTCACCTTCATCGGCATGATGGGCCTGAACTACTGGATCGGCTTTGCCGGTGCGGTGGCCGCGATGGCGCTGTTCGGCATGGTGGCGGAGCGCGTGGTGGTGCGGCCGATCCTCGGCTATCCGCAGTTCTCGATCATCATGGCGACGATCGGGCTGGGCTATTTCCTGCGCTCGGTCGCCGGCATGATCTGGGGCACCGACGACCTGAAGATCGAGACGCCGTTCAGCCAGGGCGTGCTGCGCATGGGCTCGCTGGTGCTCGCCTATGACAAGCTCTCGGTGATCGCGGCGACGATGATCCTGTGCGCGCTGCTCTGGCTGTTCTTCAACAAGACCATGCTCGGCACTGCGATGCGCGCCAGTTCCGAGAACATGCTGGCAGCCTACTATATGGGCATTCCGGTCAAGCGCGTGGTGTCGGTCGTCTGGGCGATCAGCGCGGCGGTCGCGACCTGCGCCGGCGTGCTGCTGGCGCCGATTACCTTCATCCACTCCAATGTCGGCCTCGTGCTCGGCCTGAAGGCGTTTCCCGCCGCCGTGCTCGGCGGCTTCGGCTCTATCCCCGGTGCAGTGGTCGGCGGCGTCCTGATCGGGGTGATCGAGAGCATGGCCGGCTTCTACCTGCCGGAGGGCTGGAAGGACGTCGCGCCCTATGTCGTGCTGCTGACGGTGCTGCTCCTGAAGCCCGAAGGCCTGTTCGGCCTCCACGTCCGCAAGAAGGTCTGAACGCCATGCGCTTCATGTTCAAGACCGATTATGAAGACGACATCAGGCTGTTTCCGCATTCGGGCTCCGTCGTCACCTACGGCGTCCTGCTCGCCCTGCTGCTGATCGCACCGCATGTGCTGTCCAGCTATCTGATGAGCCAGCTCGTCTTCGTCTGCATCTATGCAATCGTCGGCGTGGCGCTCTTGATCCTGACCGGCTTCACCGGCCAGGCTTCGCTCGGGCACGCCGCGTTCCTCGCGATCGGGGCCTACACCGCGGCCTATTTGCAGACATACAACGTGCCGTTCCCGGTCTACTTCCTCGCCGCCGGGCTCTTGACCGGCATCATCGGCGCGATGGTCGGCTTTCCTGCCCTGCGGCTCACCGGCATCTACCTCGTCATCGCCACCATCTCCTTTGCCTTGATCGTCGAGGAGATCCTGGCGCGCTGGGAGAGCGTGACCCACGGCAATGAGGGCATGCGGGTCAAGACGCTGTCGCTGCTCGGCGTCGCGGTGCCGCGCGACAGCCCGACCTTCTATTACCTCTGCCTTGCCGTGCTGGTGCTGACCATCGTCGGCACGCTCAATCTGCTGCGCTCGCCGACCGGCCGCGCCTTCGTCGCGATCCGCGACAGCGAGACGGCGGCGCGCAGCATGGGCGTCAATGTCGCGCTCTACAAGGTGAAGTCCTTTGCCATCTCGGCGGCGATCACCGGCTTTGCCGGCGTGTTGTTCGCGCACAAGCTCTCCTTCATCTCGCCGGAGATGTTCACGCTCCAGCTCTCGATCGAGTTCATCATCGTGATCCTGATCGGCGGCACTTTCAGCCTGCACGGCGCGGTGCTGGGGGCAATCTTCATCGTGATGATCGATCCGTTCCTGACCTATCTCAAGGACGACATGCCCGGCATCATCGCCGGCATCGCCGCAGCCTTCGGGGCGAGCACGGCGACTGCGGGAAACATCCAGTCGAACGTCGCGGCCTTTGCCTCGCTCAACGGCCTGAAGGGTGCGATCTACGGCATCATCATCGTGCTGTTCGTGCTGTTCGAGCCGCTCGGGCTCTACGGCCGCTGGCTGAAGATCAAGCTCTTCTTCCAGCTGTTCCCGCTCTACAAGCGCGCCACCTTCAAGCGGCAGAAGATCTACGTGAAGTCGGAGCGCAATCGATGAGCTATTTCCGTGCCGAGAACCTGTCGCTGCATTTCGGCGGCCTCAAGGCCGTCGACGCGGTCTCGTTCGCGGTCGAGAAGGGCGAGATTCTCTCTATCATCGGGCCGAATGGCGCCGGCAAGAGCTCGATCTTCAACCTGATCTCGCGGATCTACCGGCCGACGTCGGGGCGCATCTTCTTCGAGGACCAGGACATCACCGAGGAGCCGCCCTACGACATCGCCAGGCTCGGCATCGCCCGCACCTTCCAGAACATCGAGTTGTTCGAGAATGCGACCGTGTTGTCGAATCTCCTGGTCGGCCGCCACCGGCACTCGACCACGCAGCTCTGGCAGGAACTGCTGTTCCTGCCGAGCGTACGGGCCAACGAGAAGGTGCATCGCCGCCGGGTCGAGCAGGTCATCGAATTCCTCGATCTCGAACCCTATCGCGACAAGCTGATCTCGGGGCTGCCTTACGGCGTGCGCAAGGTCATCGAGCTGGCGCGCGCCCTGTGCTCGGAGCCCAAACTGATCCTGCTCGACGAACCGTCGTCCGGCCTCAATGTCGAGGAGACCGGCGACATGTCGTTCTGGATCCGCGACCTGAAGAACGAGCTCGGCGTCACCGTGCTGATGGTCGAACACGACATGTCGCTGGTCAATCGCGTCTCCGATCGGGTCATTGCGCTGAACTACGGCCGGGTGCTGGCGATGGGCTCGCCCGCCGAGGTGCAGCAGCACCCCGACGTCGTCGCCGCGTATCTGGGAGCCTGACCGATGGATGCCGCCACGACCCCGGACACCATCCTGAAGCTCTCCAACGTCGAGAGCTATTACGGGCCGATCATGGCGATCCGGGGCATCTCGCTGGAAGTGCCGCGCGGCCGAATCGTCACGCTGCTCGGGGCGAACGGGGCCGGCAAGACCACGGTGCTGAAGACCATCTCGGGCATCCTCGATCCGCAGAAGGGAACGATCGAGTTTCTGGGCAGGCCGATCCAGCGCATGGAGGCCGACCGGATCGTGCGGCTTGGTCTCAGCCATGTGCCGGAGGGGCGCGAGGTGTTCCCGTTCCTCTCCGTGCGCGAGAACCTGATGATGGGCGCCTATCCGCGCCAGGATCGGGACGGTGTCGCGGAGGATCTGGAGCGTGTCTACGGCTATTTCCCGCGGCTGAAGGAGCGCATCAACCAGCCGGCCGGGCAGCTCTCCGGCGGCGAGCAGCAGATGCTCGCGATCGGGCGCGCGCTGATGAACCGGCCGACGCTGCTGCTGCTCGACGAGCCCTCGCTCGGTCTGTCGCCGCTGCTGGTGAAGGAGATCTTCACCATCATCCGCAGGGTCAACGAGGAGCAGGGCATGTCGATCCTCTTGGTCGAGCAGAACGCCAAGGTGGCGCTGGAGACGGCACATTACGGCTATGTGCTGGAGATCGGCCGTATCGTGATGAACGACAGCTGCGACCGCTTGATGCATTCCCAGGACATTCAAGAGTTCTACCTTGGCGCCAAGGAAGCGGGCGCGCGCGGCGAGCGGCGCTGGAAAAAGAAGAAGACGTGGCGGTGAGGAAGAGCTGGCAGTAAGATGAGCCTGCCATCCGCAACATAGACCGCCGGCAAGGCAGGCAGCGGAGGCTGGCGACAAGGAGGGAGGAGAGGCGCATGGCCCGACCGGCGGTGCTGACGGTCGCTGATACGATCGCGAAGAGCTTCCTGCGCGCCGCCGAGACGCGGGGCGACAGGCCGGCGATCCGCGAGAAGAAGTTCGGCATCTGGCAGCCGACGAGCTGGCGCGAATGGCTGGAGATCTCGAAGGAGATCGCCTACGCGCTTCGCGCGATCGGCTTCATGCCCGGCG
Organism: Bradyrhizobium sp. I71; assembly: GCF_022354745.1. Lineage (NCBI taxonomy): Bacteria > Pseudomonadati > Pseudomonadota > Alphaproteobacteria > Hyphomicrobiales > Nitrobacteraceae > Bradyrhizobium > Bradyrhizobium sp. I71. Next base: position 2,694,652 of record NZ_CP059398.1, on the reverse strand, counting down.
ACGTCGCCTCCATCGTCGCCAACGCCGTCCCGGAATGGGTCCATGCCGACATGGGCATCCTGTGCGCCGGCGGCGTCTCCTCCGGAATCTATCCGACCGATTCCTCGTCCCAGGTCGAGTATCTCGTCAACGATTCCCGCACCAGGGTTATCTTCGCCGAGGACGAGGAGCAGCTCGACAAGATTCTCACCTGCCGCGCACGCTGTCCGTCCCTGCAGAAGATCATCGTGTTCGACATGGAGGGCCTCAGCGGCTTCTGCGATGACATGGTGCTGTCGTTCGACGAGCTTCGCGCGCTCGGCCGCAACCACATGGTCGGCCGCGAAGCACTGTGGCAGGAGATGATCGACAGCCGCAGCGCCGGCGATCTCGCCATCCTCGTCTACACGTCCGGCACGACCGGTCCGCCCAAGGGCGCGATGCATGCCAACCGCAGCGTCACGCACCAGATGCGGCACGCCAACGACTTCATCCCGGCGCGAGAGGACGAGGACCGGCTGATCTTCCTGCCGCTCTGCCATGTCGCCGAGCGAATCGGCGGCTACTACATCTCGGTCGCGCTCGGCTCGGTGATGAATTTCGCCGAGAGCCCGGAAACCGTGCCGGACAATCTGCGCGAGGTGCAGCCGACCGTCTTCCTCGCGGTGCCGCGCATCTGGGAAAAGTTCTATTCCGCCATCACCATCGCGCTGAAGGACGCGACGCCGCTGCAGCAATGGGTCTATCGGCGCGCGATCGGCATCGGCTACCGCATGGTCGAGTGCCGGCTCGAGGGCAGGGCCCCGCCGCTGTCGCTGCGGATAGCCAATCGCATCGCCTACCAGGTCGCGTTCCGCAACATTCGCCGCATGATCGGGCTCGATCGTTGCCGCATCGCGTTCACCGGCGCGGCACCCATCGCACCGGAGCTGATCCGCTGGTATCTGGCGCTCGGCATCGACATGCACGAGGTCTACGGCCAGACCGAGAATTGCGGAGTCGCCACCATGATGCCGGCGGAAAGGATCAAGCTCGGTTCGGTCGGCACCGCGGTGCCCTGGGGCGAGGTCGCGCTGTCGCCCGACGGCGAGATCCTGATCAAGGGCGACTTCCTGTTCATGGGCTATCTGAACCAGCCGGAGAAGACGGCCGAAACCATCGATCCGCGCGGCTGGCTGCACACCGGCGACGTCGGCACCATCGACAATGAAGGCTTCGTCCGCATCACCGATCGGATGAAGGACATCATCATCACCTCCGGCGGCAAGAACATCACGCCGTCCGAGATCGAGAACCAGCTCAAGTTCTCGCCCTACATTTCCGACGCCGTGGTGATCGGCGACAAGCGGCCGTATCTCACCTGTCTCGTGATGATCGACCAGGAGAACGTCGAGAAGTTCGCCCAGGATCACGACATCCCCTTCACCAATTACGCCAGCCTGTGCCGGGCGAGCGAAATCCAGGACTTGATCTGGCGCGAGATCGAACAGGTCAACGGCAATTTTGCCCGCGTCGAGACCATCAAGAGGTTTTATCTGATCGAACGCCAGCTCACCCCGGAGGACGAGGAGCTGACGCCGACCATGAAGTTGAAGCGCGGCTTCGTGAACAAGCGCTACGCCGCCGAGATCGAGGCGATGTATCGCGAGCGTGCAGTGGCGTGACGAGCCAGTCGATTCGAGAAAGCGAAGGAGCCGTGGCCCTCGCCCTTCGTCCAACACGGGCCTTTAGGAGAGGAGACGTCAATGTCGAAATCGTTCAGCGCATTCGGCCTTGCTTTGGGCGCCGTGGTGCTCACCTGTTTGCCAGCCGCGGCGCAAACCAAGGTCACCAACGAAGGCATCTCGGCGACCGAGATCGTCCTCGGCACCCATCAGGACCTGTCGGGTCCGATCAAGGGCTGGGGCGTCCCCGTCTCCAACGGCATGAAGATGGCGGTCGAGGAGGTCAACGCCGCCGGCGGCATCAACGGCCGCAAGATCCGCCTGGTGGTCGAAGACAGCGGCTACGATCCGAAGAAGGCCGTGCTGGCTTCGCAGAAATTGATCGAGCGCGACAAGATCTTCGCGATGGTGGGGCCGATGGGATCGCCGACCGTGCTTGCTGCGCAGGATATCTTGCTCGACGCCGGCGTGCTGCAGCTCTTTCCGCTGACGGCGGCCGAGTTCACCTTCAAGTTCGATCCGGCCAAGCCGCAGGAGCGGCTGAAGTTCAACAACCTCCTGCCCTATGTCGAGAGCACGCGGGCCGCGCTCAAATACATGATTGAGGCAAAGAATTTCAAGAAGCCCTGCATCATGCATCAGGACGACGAGTACGGGAAGAACGTGCTCGATGGTTTTAACCAGCAGCTCGCTGCCATGAAGGTGCAGCCGGCCTCGATCACGAGCTACAAGCGCGGCGCCTCCGACTTCTCGGCGCAGGTCGCCAAGATGAAGTCCGACGGCTGCGACCTCGTCGTGCTCGGCGCGGTCCTCCGTGAGCCGATCGGCACGATGAGTGAAGCGAAGAAGCTCGGATGGGACGTCACCTTCCTCGGCGCCACGCCCGTTAACGTGCTCGAAGTGCCGGCGCTCGGCAAGGAAGTGGTGGAGGGCTTGTATTCCGCTTCGAACTTCGAAATTCCCTATGAAGACACCGCGAAAGGAAAGGTGAAGGACTGGCTAGTCAATTACAAGAAGATGTTTAACGCCGATGCCAACACCCAGGCGATCATTGGCTACAATGCGGTGATGACGTTCGCGCATTATGCCAACAAGGCTGGTAAGGATCTCACTGGCCAGAAGATGCTCGACGCGCTGGAGTCCGGCGACAAGTTCCAGGACATCTTCAATTCGCCGCCGACGGTGTTCTCGAAGACCAACCATCTCGCCACCACCATCACACAGGTCCAGCAGGTCAAGAACGGCCGCTGGGTGCTGGTGAAGGACAATCTGATGTTCTGATGCTCTCTTGCGGAGAACTCGGTGCACCCTCTCCCCTTGCGGGCCCCTTGCGGGCCCCTTGCGGGAGAGGGTGGCTTCGCGCAACGCGAAGCCGGGTGAGCGGTTCTCTCCGCGAGGCGTTGTCCTTCGAGCGCGCCGATAGAACCCCTCATCCGGCGCGCGCAGTGCGCGCGCCACCTCCCAAAACGGAGAAGGAAGTAAAGAGTGAGGCGCCCTACAGCCGGCTGTTGTGGGCGGGAAGCTGTCGCAGGAAAAGGGCGGCGCGGCGATGGGCAAAGCCGGCCGTCGGGCGTTAAGCAGAAATCCCGTGCCTGATCAGAGCATCGCTGATTCTGACTGTCGGCGGACAACACCGGTATTCTTGTGTATAGTTCTACGCGCGCGCGAGGTGCCTGTTTTGGGGTTCGGAGTCATGCACAAGACACTTGCATCACTGTTGTCGTTGGCCATCATTGCTGTTGTTTGCGGCTACCCAGCGAGGGCGCAACAGGTCGCGGCCGAAACGCCGAAGGATGAGCTGTCCGCCCAGATCCGCTTGCAAGGTTTCGCCTGCGAAAAGGCGCTTGGTGCAACACGGGACAAGAAGCGCTCCCGGCCGGACTACGCTGTCTGGGTCCTCAAATGCAGCAACGCGACCTACAGGGTCTCGCGTGCCCCGGACATGGCGGCAAAGGTCGAGCTGCTCCGATGAGCGATGCGAGTGAACGCGTGGTGCATGATCCGGACCCGAAGCGCCGCGCTAGCGCAAAGTGTGCAGCGGTTTTCTGAAAAGATCATGCGCGATCAAGAAGCTAAAGCGCGATGATTTATCCCGATCTCATCGCTTAGTGCACTGAGGCCATTACCGGCTCGTCGACATATTTCATCACGGCCGACTGGTAGAGCACGAACAGCGGTTGATAGCTCCGCTCAGCGTCGTCCTCGACCATCGCCATGCGGCGATTGTCGAGCATCAGCCAGTGGCCGTCGAGCCGTGCAGTAGCAATCGCGTGCTCCTCGCCGACGCGGGTGTCGCGCACCACGACGATGCGGAGGTCTTCCGCAGCTACGCCCGCCAGCCGCAGCGCGGCGAGCTTGGCGATGGCGTAGTCTTCGCAATCGCCGGCGCCGCGCGCGAAGGTCGCGAGCGGCGAGCTCCAGGCGTCGTCGATGCCGTCATTGGCGGCGTGGATGGCGAGATTGATGGCTCGGTTGGTCTCGCCGAGGCGCGCGCGGCCCTCACGGGCGCGGGCCTGGTCGACGATGGCGAGCAGCTTCAGGGCCGCAGGGGATGCACAATTGTCCCGGTCGCCGTCGCACAGCGCGAGCTGCACCATGTCGTCGTCGAGCCTGTCCTTCAGCGTGGACCATTTCTGCTGGAGGCCGCCGGATGAGATGGCGAAGGCGAACACGCCGAACGGTTCGGCGGATTTGCGTACGAGGAGGCCGGCGCCGGGCGACAGCAGCGTGCCGGCGCGAAGCTCGGCGGCCGATCCGAGCAGGATCAAGCCGCACAAGATCAGGATTGCGCGCCAGGCGCGCGAGCGAGCAGCGGTCTCCATCTGACATCCCCTTCCCAGGCTTCGCGAGATCCCCCTCGATCTCGACGTGCCGGGCTGTGTTGCTTTCCTGGAGATAGTGCGAGGCGGGCCGTTTTGTTCTGCTTAACGCGCCCGGCAGGGGTCCCAGAACCGTGGGACAGGCTGAAACAGGCCTGCCCAAATTGCCTAAAATTTTACGATCCCGGAGCTAGGAGGGCGCTGTCGTGATATGGATCCGGTTGCAGGCAGGAGTTGCGAGGTGGCTGATTCTGCGTCCTATGGCTAACGGCGCGCTATTTCACGGGTTCTGTTAGCTAGGTCACAGATCTTGTTCCATATTTGGCGCAGGATGTTGCAGGGCATCAAGCAATGAAGATGACGCAAGTATCTCTTCGACCAATTTTACCAAAAACGACTTGGGATGATGGGGAATGCGTGCATCTAAGCTCGTTTCGACTTCAGAATGCTTGGAGTGTTACTTCAGCTTCTCTGGGAAGGCGCCGGCCTGCGGGGCTCTTACGGCCAAGTGACGCGAAATCACACAAGCAATAGATGGTTTCGCTAAGGACTTGGTAATGCTAAGCAAGCTTAGGCAATGATACTTACTTAAATTTTAACCCTTTTGCGGTGCCCCGGTTGAATTACGCTGGCAAATTCGACGCCGCGACGTCCTTGGACGGCCAGGTTTCCGGTACGTCTGGCCACGTCCATGCCGATTCCCTTGCGGCCAAGCCCTTCATCGCGAAGGGACAGGGCCATGTGCCTGATGGCGCGTTCGTTGTTCCCGATCCCAACCTGATCTTCAACGGCGAGTTCAAGCGCGCCGGCCTTGATCTCGTGCTGTCCCACGAAGGTCAGGAGTTCGTGGTTCACGATTATTTCAGGGGCGAGAAGCGCGCCGCGATTGCCTCGCCTGACGGCGCCCACCTCACCGGCGACATCGTCAATGCCCTCACCGGCCACGTCCAGGTTGCCCAGGCCGCGCCCGGCGCCGCTGCGGCCCAGGTCATCGGCCACGTCACAAAACTCTCCGGCAGTGCGACCGCGATTCGCAACGGCGTCTCGGTCATCCTGAACAACGGCGACAATGTCGAGAAGGGCGACGTGGTCTCGACCGGCGCCGATTCGACGCTCGGCATCACCTTCATCGACGGCACCGTGTTCGGCCTGTCCTCCAATGCGCGGATGGTGCTGAACGAGATGGTCTACGACCCCAACGGGTCGAGCAACTCCTCGCTGCTCAGCCTGGTTGCGGGCACCATCACCTTCGTCGCCGGCGAGACCGCCAAGCATGGCGACATGAAGGTCGACACGCCGGTCGCCACCATGGGCATCCGCGGCACGGCGGTGCTGACCCAGATCAACTTCGTCGTTCCCGCCGGCGGCGGCGATCCGCAGCCGCAGGCGAGCTTCCAGGTGCTGGTCGAGCCGAACGGCACGACCGGCTCCTACATCCTGTTCGACAAGATCACGCTGCTGCCGATCGCGACGGTGAACCAGGCCGGCCAGATGATCCAGATCAGCGGCGGCAACGTCTCCGTCACCAACGCGCTGATGTCGCCGGAGGTGCAGAAGCTGATCACGGACGTGTTCTCGCTGAAGTTCACCGACAACAACACCAATACCAAGCTGACCACGAACTTCACCGACACGATCACGCCGATCAGCCTGGACTTCGTGTTCAAGTCGGGGTCCGGCACTGCCGCAATCGCGACATTCGTCACTCTCAGTGCGCCGCAACGCGACGGCTCCGGCAATTCAACGCAGCAGGCCACCCGTGTTCCCGGCCAGCCGATCGTGCAAAGCTTCGACGCCGGCGGGAATCTAAAGACGGCCTTCGCGCTGACTGAGCGCGCGGGCACGACGGGCGACACGCATGCCGATACGATCACCGGCCTGATCAGATTCGTCGATCAAAACCTCGGCGACCGGCCGACGGTGTCGGTGAGCCTCGCCGAAGCGCCGAACTACGTCTACAAGAGCGCCGGCCAGCAGGACGTTACCGGCTCGCTGACCGAGCTCCAGAAGCAGGGCATCGCAGCGACGCAGATCCAGATCAGCGTCGTTGCCGACCCCGCCAACGAGAACAATGGCTCGGCGGTCTGGACCTACACGATCCCCGACAAGGTCTTCGACTTCCTCGCGGCCGGCGAAACCCTGACGCTGACCTACATGGTGCGGGTCGACACCAATTTCGTGGTGAACCCAGAGTCCAGGTTCATACCGATCACCATCACGATCACGGGTACGAACGACAAGCCCACCGTGGCGACGTCGGGCGGAATCGTCATCGAGAAGGTCGGGACCGGCAATGAGGCTCTGGACACCATCACGGGCACCGTCACCTTCACCGACGTCGATCTGACGGACCGGCCGATCGTGAGCGCGGCGCTCTCTTCCACCCAGCCGTTCAAATATCTCGATGCCGAAGGCAACGACATCACCGCGACGCTGACGCCGCAGCAACTCGCCGCGATCGCGGCCGTCAAGGTGCCGCTGACGGTGGTGCAGGGCGCAGGCAACGGCAACAATGGCTCGGCGACCTGGACCTACAGCGTTTCCGACCATCTCTTCGACTTCCTTGCCGAGGACGAGAAGCTGATCCTCAATTACGTGGTGCAGGTCGATGACGGGCACGGCGGCATCGTCAGCACGCCGCTCACGGTTTCCATCAATGGTGCCGATGTCAATGTCGAGGGCACCAACGACGTACCGACGATCATCGAGGACGATACGACCCCGACCGGCGCAGTGACCGAGGACGATGCGGCGGTCACGCTCGTGGCCAACGGTACCATTGAGTTCAACGATCCCGATCTCACGGACACGCATACCGCAAGCGTCGTCCTAAAGTCGACGACGTCGAGCGCGCATCTGCCCGGCTTCAGCAACGGCACCACGCATATCGGCGCGTTTGCGCTGACGGCGGTGAGCGAGAGTCCCGGCGTCAGTTCGCAAGGGTCGGTCGGCTGGAAATTTACGCTCGACAATAGCGATCCGGTGCTGCAGTCGCTGGCCGAAGGCCAGACCATCACGCAGGTCTACACCGTTACGGTCGACGACCATCACGGAGGGACGGTCACCAAAGACGTCACGGTCACCATCACCGGCACCAATGACGCGCCGACCATCACGAGCGGCGCAGACGCCGCGACGGGGAGCGTCACTGAGGACGCCTCCGCAATGTTGTCGATCGACGGGACGCTGGCGATCCAGGATCTCGACCTGATCGACACCCATACGGCGGAAGCCGTCTTCAAATCGTCCACGTCGAGCGTTCAGCTTCCGGGCTTCGCCACGGGCACGCCGCTCGGCACCTTCTCGATCGACTGCGCGGTTGACGAGTTCAACACCGACACCGACAACAGCGCGACGCTGGGCTGGCATTTCACGCTCGACAACAGCAATGCGGTGCTGCAGTCGCTAGCCGAAGGGCAGACCATCACCCAGGTCTACACGATCACGTTCACCGACAGTTACGGTGCCGAGGTCTCTCAGGACGTGACCGTCACGATCAACGGCGCCAACGACGCGCCGACCATCACCAGCAGCGCCGCAGATTCCACTGGATCGGTGACCGAGGATGCCAGTGCGACGTTGGCGATCTGCGGTACGCTGGCGATCCAGGATCTCGACCTGATCGATACCCACACGGCGGAAGCCGTGTTCAAGTCGTCGTCCGTCAGCTCGGCTCTGCCGGGGTTCGGTGCCGGCGCGAACATCGGCAGCTTCACGATCGATCCGTCGGTGCTCGAATCCAGCACCGATACCAGCAACGGCGCGACGCTGGGCTGGCACTTCAGCCTCGACAACAGCAATGCGCTGCTGCAGTCGTTGGCGCAGGGCCAGACCATCACCCAGGTCTACACCGTCACGTTCGACGACCAGCATGGCGGCAAGGTGAGCCAGGATGTCACCGTCACGATTGCCGGCACGAACGACGCGCCGACGCTCGCCGATCTCGACATTGGTCCGCTCACGGATACTGCCGCGGCCGACACCTTCGCCAATCTCGCTGGCCATTTGTCCGGAACGGATGTCGACAGCGGCGAGACGGCGACGCTGACCTATGCCGTTCTGAACGCAGATCATCATGCGGTGACGACGGTTGCAGGACTGTACGGCTCGCTGACGGTCAACCCCGACGGTAGCTACAGTTACGTTCCCAACGCGACGGCGATCGACGCGCTGCCGGAAGGATTTTATACGGATACGTTCACCGTCCAGACCAAGGACGCTCATGGCGCGACCGGCACGGCAACGCTCACGGTGGACGTGACAGGCGCGAACGACGGGAACGTCGCACCGGTGATCGACGTGAACCAGATCAGCGTATCGCAGGAAGGCGTCCAGGTCCTCATCCACGGCATCACGGTCACCGACGCCGACGCTACTCCCGATGAAACCTTCGCACTCACCGTGGCGGCGGATTCGGGCACTTATGTGGAGCCTGAACCGACGTCCGATACGCTGGCGAGCGTCAATTCAGCACTCCAGGGGCTGACCTATACGGAGCCGAGCGCGGCTGCGACGGACAAGGTCGTGCTCACGGTGACCGACGGCCACGGCGCGACCGATACGGTCAACCTGATCTTCAACCTGACCGAACAAGGCCCGGTGACCCTCGCCAGCACCAACGGCAAGGATGTGCTGTTCGGGACCGGCTATCAGGATCAGTTCGTATTCGCCGCCGACTCTAACCACGACACGATCCTCGATTTTGAGCACGGTCAGGACCACATCAATCTGACGGCGGTTGTGGCGACCGATATCGACTCGGCATGGATAGCCCAGCACGCGGCGGCCTCAGGGGCAGACACCCTGATCACGATCAATGCGACGGACACCATCCTCCTGAAGGGCGTCGCCCAGGTCCAGGCGAGCGACTTCATCGTCCATGCCTGATCGCGGCGCGATGGGCCACGATCGTCTGCAAGCCGATCTGCGCTGCCGCTCGCCGTCAAAGCGTGATATCCAACCTCCATGAAACGTCTCAAGATCCTGCGGCGGTGGTTCGCGCGGAAGTTCGGCCTTGCGCGGCTGATGTGCCTTGCGCTGCTGGTTCTGTTTGCCGGCGTTCGCCTCTGGGATCCGCCGCCGATCCAGGAATTGCGGCTGCGCACTTTCGACATGTTCCAGCTGATCGATCCGCGCCACAAGACGGCGCGGCCGGTCACCATCGTCGACATCGACGACAAGAGCCTCGCCAAGCTCGGCCAGTGGCCGTGGCCGCGGACCCGGATCGCGGATATGATCCAGAACCTCACCAGCAACGGCGCGGTGGCGATCGGCTTCGACGTGGTGTTTTCTGAGCCCGACCGGCTCAATCCGGATCTGGTCGCGGGCCAGATGCGCTCTCTCGACGATGCCACCCGCGCCAAGCTGCGCGAGCTGCCGACCAACGACCAGATCCTCGCCGAGGCGATCAAGCGCTCTCGCGTGGTGCTGGGCGAGACCGGACAGTCGGCGATCTCCTCCGAGATCGACAAGTCGCTGCCGTTCACCGGCATCGCGACGGTTGGTGAGGAGGGCGCCGAGCGCTTCCTGTTCGAATTCCCCGGCCTGCTCCGCAACGTGCCGGTCATCGAGAAGGTCGCGGCCGGCCGCGGCCTGTTCACCATCAAGACCGAGCGCGACGGCCTGATCCGCCGCGTGCCGATGGTGATGCGCGCCCAGGGCAACATCATGCCCTCGCTGAGCCTCGAGATTCTGCGCGTCGCCACGGGCACGCCGACGCTGCTGATCCGGACCGACAAGACCGGCGTTCGGGCCGTTCGCCTCAAGGGCGTCGAGATTCCGACCGACAAGAACGGTCAGCTCTGGGTGCATTATGCGCGCCAGGACCCCTCGATCTACGTCTCGGCGGCCGACGTCCTCGACAACACCGTCCCGCCAGCCAAGCTCGCCGGAAAGCTGGTGCTGGTCGGCACCTCCGCGGTCGGGCTCAATGACATCAAGACCACGCCGGTGTCCTCGACCATGCCCGGGGTCGAGATCCATGCCCAGGTGCTCGAGAGCCTGCTGAGCGGCGCGGTGATTTCCCAGCCGAACTACGCGCTCGGCATCGAATTGATCGCTGCGCTCGTCATCGGCCTGCTCGTCATCATCTTCACCCCGAATCTCGGGCCGGTGCGCCTCGTGCTCGCCGGTGCGACCTTCGCGGCGATCCTGGTCGGCACGTCCTGGTTCTTCTACGCGCAGCGCCGCTACCTCATCGACTTCACCTATCCGCTGCTCTCGACCACGGCGATCTATCTGACGCTGATCTTCGCCAGCTTCGTGCGCGAGCAGCGCCAGCGCGTGCAGATCCGCGGCATGTTCGCGCAATACATGTCGCCGGTGCTGGTCGAGCAGCTGGCGCAGTCGCCGGAAAAGCTCGTGCTCGGCGGCGAGGAGCGCGAGATGACGATCATGTTCTCCGACGTGCGCGGCTTCACCACGATCTCCGAGAGCTACAAGCACGATCCGCAAGGGCTGATCGCGCTGATGAACCGCTTCCTGACGCCGCTGACCGACGTGATCATCGAGCGCAAGGGCTACATCGACAAATACATGGGCGACGCCATCATGGCGTTCTGGAACGCGCCGCTCGACGATGCCGAGCACGAGGTCAATGCCTGCGAGGCGGCGATCCAGATGCTGGAGCAGATCGACGTGGTCAACAAGGAGCGCGAGCAGGAAGCTGCCGACGGCGGCCACATCTACATCCCGCTCAACGTCGGCATCGGTCTCAATACCGGCATCGGCGTCGTCGGCAACATGGGCTCCGACCTGAAGAAGAACTATTCGGTGCTTGGCGACAGCGTGAACCTGGCCTCGCGCCTGGAAGGGCAGACCAAGGAATACGGCTTCCCGATCATCGTCGGATCCAGGACCGCGCTCGCGGCCAAGGAGAAGTTCGCGATCCTCGAGCTCGACTTCATCATGGTCAAGGGCAAGACCGAACCGGAAGTCATCTATGCCATCGCGGGCCGTGAAGACGTGATGCATTCGGGCGCATTCCAGCGCCTGCGCAACATCACCATCGAGATGCTCGGCTGCTACCGCAGCCGCAACTGGCAGGGCGCACTGGACGCGATCGAGCGCGGCCGCCGCAGCGAGGACGCCGACACGCTCGAGAAGCTGTTCAGGCTCTACGAGGTGCGGATTAAGGAATTCCAGGTCAATCCACCGCCCGAGGGCTGGACCGGCGCGTATGCGCTGCTGACGAAGTAGGCTGCAAGTGAGTGGGTTGTGCAGTCACCCACACTCCGTCATTGCGAGGAGCCCTTGCGACGAAGCAATCCAGAATCCCTCCGCGGAAAGATTCTGGATTGCTTCGCTCCGCTCGCAATGACGAGTATCGAGGCGATTGCGCGCGATCATTCCGGGCGATCGTCCCGGCGAAAGCCGCGACGGCCGCGTTCATTGAGCCTGGCGCTCAGCCCGCCGCCCTCACTCCATCCCGATCGTCGTCAGATCCTGGAACCAGTGCTGCGCCTGGACGAACTGCTTGATTTTCGGCGACAGCGCGTGCGGGTTGGTGTCGTGGACTACCCAGACCAGCGTGGCATCGTCCACGATCAGCGCATGCGCCTGGGCCAGCAATGCGTCCTGCTTGGCGCTGTCGAAGGTCTGCTTGGCCTCGTCGATCAGCGCGTCGACCTTCGGGTTCTTGTAGCCGCCCCAGTTGACGCCGACAGGCGCGATCTGCCCGGAATGGAAGAAGCGGACGATGGCGTAGAGCGGGTCCGAGGTGACATAGGCGATGTTGTTGGCGGTGATGCCGGCGTTCATCTCGTCGGCCGCGCCCTTGCGCCAATGCGTATAGAGCGTCTCGAGCTCGACCACCTTGAAATCGATGTCGATGCCGATCTCCTTGAAGCTCTGCTGCAGGAATTCGTTCATCGGCAGCGACAGCATCTGGCCGGTGCCGCCCTGCGCGATGATGAAGGTGGTCTTGAGCGGCTTCGCCTTGGAGTAGCCGGCTTCCTCGACCAGCTTCTTGGCTGCTGCGAGATCATATTTCAGCTCGAAAGTGGGCTTCCCGAACCACGGGCTCGACGGGTCGACCTGGCCCTTGGCTGGCTTGGCCAGCCCGTTCATCAGGCCGACCACCGCCTCGCGATCGATCGCAAGGTTGAGCGCCTTGCGCAGGCGGATGTCGGTCCAGGGCGAGCCGGGCAGCACGCTGAGATGATAGTTCCAGACATGCGGCGTGACGTTGTCGACGAGCTTCATGCCGGCCGCTTTCAGCTGCGGCACGGCATCCGGCGCCGGCGTCTCGATCAGGTCGACTTGTCCCGCAAGCAGCGCATTGGTGCGCGTCAACGCTTCCGGCATCGGCACCAGCACGATCTTGTCAGCCTTCGGAATCCGCTTCTTGTTCCAGTAGTCGGGGTTCTTGGTCAGCTCGGCGAGCTCGCGCGGCACCAGCTTGGTCAATTTGAACGGGCCGGTGCCCGAGGGCTGGCTGGCGAACTTGTCCCAATCCTTGCCGAGCTTTTCATACTGTGCCGGGCTCGACACCAGGAACCACAGCATCTGATACGGGAAGAAGGAATCGACCGTCTTGGTGGTGATCTCCACGGTGAAGTCGTCGATCTTGGCGTAGCTGGCGACCGAGGGCAGGCGGGTCTTCACCTGCGCGCTCTGCCGCTTGTCGAATTGCGGCGCCTTGTCGTTGAGCACCTTGTCCAGATTCCAGATCACCGCATCGGCGTTGAACTCGCTGCCGTCGTGAAACTTCACGCCCTTGCGAAGCGTGAAGCGCCACTTGGTCTTGTCGGCATCGTCGACTTTCCATTCGGTGGCGAGGCCCGGCACCAGCTTGCCGGGGCGATCGGCGACGTCCATCTCCCAGGCGACCAAGGGATCGTAGATCGTGTAGGCCGTGAATTGGTAGGCGCCGGCGCCGCGATCGGGCTGGCCCGTCGTCAGCGGGATGTCCGCCATCGAGATGCCGTAACGCACCACCGTTTCGGCGCGCGCCGAGATTGCGGAAACTGCCAGCGCAAGCACGGCGAGACAGGTCGACAGACGAATATGCATGAATCAAAGCTCCAGGGAGGATCTGGGGCCGAACCTGCAATCTTGATGCCAGAATAGGCAGTGCGCCGATTTCGCCGGTGCGTCATCACAAGTACTTGTCGTCGCGGAGGCAATTTGCAGAATAAGTTTCTCCTTGGCATAGCCATTGCATACGAGTGCATCAAAATTAATCATCGAAAGCCGGAAAAGGACTGAGGCGATGCTTATCAAGAAGAACAAGACCCGCGCGGCGCTGATCGCGCTGTTGGCGCTCGGGAGCGTGGCCGCATGGCCGCGGGCGGTCAGCGCCGAGACCGTGCTGCGCATCGGCATGACCGCTGCCGATATTCCGCGCACCCTGGGTCAGCCCGATCAGGGCTTTGAAGGCAATCGCTTCACCGGCCTCACCATGTACGACGCGCTGACCGGCTGGGACCTGTCCTCTGCCGACAAGGCGAGCGTCGTGATCCCCGGTCTTGCCACCGAGTGGAAGGTCGACGATGCCGACAAGACCAAGTGGACCTTCAAGCTGCGCCCCGGCGTCACTTTCCATGACGGCTCGCCGTTCAACGCCGATGCCGTCGTGTGGAACGTCGAAAAGGTGCTGAAGCAGGACGCGCCGCAATTCGACGCCAGCCAGGTCGGCGTCACCGCCTCGCGCATGCCGACGCTGGCCTCGGCAAAGAAGATCGACGACATGACGGTCGAGCTCACCACCAAGGAGCCCGACAGCTTCCTGCCGATCAACCTCACCAACCTGTTCATGGCGAGCCCGGCGAAGTGGCAGGCCTTCTACGACAAGGCTGAAGGCGCCGATGCCAAGGCGAAGTCGCAGGCCGCCTGGACCGCGTTCGCCAAGGACGCCTCGGGCACCGGCCCGTGGAAGATGTCGAGCTTCACGCCGCGCGAACGGCTCGAGCTGGTCAAGAACGCGAACTATTGGGACAAGGCGCGCGTGCCCAAGATCGACAAGATGGTGCTCCTGCCGATGCCGGAGGCAAATGCGCGCACCGCAGCGCTGCTCTCGGGACAGGTCGACTGGGTCGAGGCACCGGCACCCGACGCGCTGCCCGAGCTCAAGCAGCGCGGCTTCAAGCTCTACGCCAACGAGCAGCCGCACGTCTGGCCATGGCAATTCTCGCGCGTCGAGGGCTCGCCCTGGAACGACATCCGCGTGCGCAAGGCGGCGAACCTCTGCGTCGATCGCGAAGGCCTCAGGGACGGCCTGCTCGCCGGCCTGATGGTGCCCGCGACCGGCACCTTCGAGCCCGGCCATCCCTGGCGCGGCAAGCCGACCTTCGAGATCAAGTACGACAAGGCGGCAGCGCAAAAGCTGATGCAGGAAGCGGGCTTCGGTCCCAACAAGAAGCTGACGGTCAAGACGCAGACGTCCGCGTCCGGCTCGGGACAGATGCAGCCGCTGGCGATGAACGAATATCTCCAGCAGGCCCTCGCCGAATGCTATTTCGATGTGAAGCTCGACGTCATCGAGTGGAACACGTTGTTCACCAACTGGCGCCGCGGCGCCAAGGACCCCTCGGCCAACGGCTCGAACGCGACCAACGTGACCTATGCGGCGATGGACCCGTTCTTCGCCCTGGTGCGCTTCCTGCAATCGGGCATGGCGCCGCCGGTCTCGAACAATTGGGGCTTCATCAACAACCCCAAATTCGACGAGCTGGTGAAGAAGGCGCGTCAGACCTTCGATCCCGCCGCACGTGATGCCGCGCTCGCCGAACTGCATGCGGCCTCCGTCGACGACGCGGCGTTCCTCTACGTCGCCCATGACGTCGGCCCGCGCGCGATGAGCCCGAAGGTGACGGGCGTCGTGCAGCCGAAGAGCTGGTTCATCGACTTTTCGCCGGTGTCGATCAAGCAGTAGTCTCGACTTGCTCAGTGCACCCTCTCCCCTTTGTGGGAGAGGGTGGATCGCCGCGACAGCGGCGAGACGGGTGAGGGGTCTCTCTCCGCGAAGGGACTCTATCTCTCGTTTGAAATGCTGTAACCGCGGAAACAACCCCTCATCCGGCGCTTCGCGCCACCTTCTCCCACAAGGGGAGAAGGGAAGAAAAGAGACAACGTGCTCGCCTATATCGCCCGACGCATCGTCTATGTCGTCCCGATCGTCATCAGCGTGGCGCTGGTGTGCTTCCTGCTCGTGCATATCACGCCGGGCGATCCGCTCGTTGCGGTGCTGCCGGCCGATGCATCGCAGGAGCTCGCGGCGCAGCTTCGCGCCGCGTATGGCTTCGACCGGCCGCTGCCGGTGCAGTTCGGCCTGTGGCTCTTGCGCGCGCTGCATGGCGATCTCGGCAACTCCATCGCGACGGGCCGCCCCGTGCTGGCCGAGGTCATGCGTGCGGTCGGCAACACGGTCACGCTCGCGATTGCCGCGGCCATCATCGGCTTCACGATGGGCATCCTGCTCGGCTTGATCGCCGGCTATTTTCGCGAGACCTGGATCGACAAGGTCGCAACGTCCTTTGCCATCGCCGGCGTCTCCGTGCCGCATTACTGGCTCGGCATGCTGCTCGTCATCATCTTCTCGGTTCAGCTCAACTGGCTGCCCGCCGTCGGCGCCGGGCCCAGCGGCTCCAATTCCTGGGCCTGGGACTGGGCGCATCTGAAATATCTCGTGCTGCCGGCAATCACGACATCGGTGATTCCCATGGGCATCGTCACCCGCACGGTGCGTGCCCTCACCGGTGACATTCTCTCGCAGGACTTCGTCGAAGCCTTGCGGGCCAAGGGTCTGCACGAGCGCGGTGTGTTCCGCCACGTCGTCAAGAACGCCGCGCCCACTGCGCTTGCCGTGATGGGTCTTCAGCTCGGTTACATGCTCGGCGGCTCGATCCTGATCGAGACCGTATTCTCCTGGCCGGGATCGGGCTTCCTGCTCAACTCCGCGATCTTCCAGCGTGACCTGCCGCTGCTGCAGGGCACAATCCTGATCCTGGCGCTGTTCTTCGTGTTCCTCAATCTGCTGGTCGACATCGCCCAAGCCGCGATCGACCCGCGCATCAAGCGGGGCTAGTCAGATGAGCCCAGCTGCAGCCACACAAAAGGTCCGCCCCCTCCCCCGCCTGCGGGGGAGGGTTGGGGAGAGGGTGTCTCCTCAATCGAGAACCCCCAAGAGGAGAGAACCCTCACCCGGCGCGCGGGACGATGCTTCGCATCGCCCGGAGCGCCGACCTCTCCCGCAAGCGGGAGAGGTGCACTGCCGCCTTGGCGCGCGCCGGACCCACCAATACGCACCGGGAGCCGGCCAATGAGCGAGCTTCCGTTGTCCGCCACCGCGGACGCCGCGCTCCAGGCCGCGCCCGCGACCAAGGCGCGCGGCTATTGGGCGACCGTCGGCCGCCGCATCATGCGCGACAAGGTCAGCATGGCCTGCGCGCTGGTGCTGCTGCTGATCTTCCTCTCCGCGGTCCTTGCGCCATGGCTGGGTCTCGAAGATCCCTACAAGGGCTCGATGATCCGCCGCCTGCGCCACATCGGCACGGCCGGCTATCCGCTCGGCACCGACGAACTCGGCCGCGATATGCTGGCGCGGCTGATCTACGGCGGCCGGCTGTCGCTGGTCATCGGCATCCTGCCCGTGATTCTCGCCTTCTGCATCGGCACCTCGCTCGGCATCATTGCCGGCTATGTCGGCGGCAAGCTCAACACCGCGATCATGCGCACGGTCGACGTGTTCTATGCCTTTCCGTCCGTGCTGCTGGCGATCGCGATCTCCGGCGCGCTCGGGGCCGGCATCCTCAATTCCATCGTGTCGTTGACGGTGGTGTTCGTGCCGCAGATCACCCGCGTCGCCGAGAGCGTCACGACGGGCGTGCGCAACATGGATTTCGTCGAAGCCGCGCGCGCCTCCGGTGCCGGGCCCTTTACCATCATGCGCGTGCACATCCTCGGCAACGTGCTCGGCGCGATCTTCGTCTATGCCACGAGCCTGATCTCGGTCTCGATGATCCTGGCGGCCGGTCTCTCTTTCCTCGGTCTCGGCACGAAACCGCCGGAGCCGGAATGGGGCCTGATGCTGAACACGCTGCGGACCGCGATCTACGTCAATCCCTGGGTCGCGGCATTGCCGGGCGCGATGATCTTCGCGGTCTCGATCTGCTTCAACCTGCTCTCGGACGGCCTGCGCAGCGCCATGGACATCAGGAATTAAAGCCATGAGAGGGATTCTGATTGCGGCGATGCCGGTGCCACACCTCTCCCATAGGGAGAGGTCGGATTGCATCGTTAGATGCAATCCGGGTGAGGGGCTACACTCCACCGAGTTTGCCGCTCCCCCTCACCCGCGCCTTCGGCGCGACCTCTCCCCGATGGGGAGAGGTGGGAGTCCGCGGCTATGAGCGAGAGCACCACATCCGTTGAAATGCTGGAGCCGGTCGAGGACGTCGGCGGCGTCGCGCAGCCGCTGCTTCAGGTCAACGGCCTGACGAAACATTTCCCGGTGCGCGGTGGGCTGTTCGCCGCCAAGCGTACCGTGCGCGCCGTCGACAACGTCTCGTTCACTGTCGCCAAGGGCGAGACGGTCGGCATCGTCGGCGAGTCCGGCTGCGGCAAGTCCACCACTGCGCGGCTGCTGATGCATCTGATGCCGCGTGACGACGGCGACATCATCTATGACGGCATGACCGTTGGCCAATCGCTGAGCCTGCGCGAATTGCGCCGCGGCATGCAGATGGTGTTCCAGGACTCCTACGCCTCGCTCAATCCGCGCCTCACCATCGAGGAATCGATCGCCTTCGGCCCCAAGGTGCACGGCATGGCCGACGCCACGGCACGCGCGCTCGCGCGCGAGCTGCTCGGCAAGGTCGGCTTGCGTCCGGAAACATTCGCCAACCGCTATCCACACGAGATCTCCGGCGGCCAGCGCCAGCGCGTCAATATCGCGCGGGCACTGGCGCTGTCGCCGCGGCTGGTGATCCTGGACGAAGCCGTCTCGGCGCTCGACAAATCGGTCGAGGCGCAGGTGCTCAATCTCCTGGCCGATCTCAAGCGCGAGTTCGGCCTGACCTATCTGTTCATCAGCCACGACCTCAACGTCGTCCGTTACATCTCCGATCGCGTGCTGGTGATGTATCTCGGCGAGGTCGTCGAGCTTGGCCCGGTCGACCAGGTCTGGGACGCGCCTGCCCATCCCTACACGCGTGCCCTTCTCGCGGCGATGCCGTCATCGGATCCGGACAACCGCACCGAGACGCCGCCGATATCAGGCGATCCGCCCAATCCGATCGATCCGCCCTCGGGCTGCCGCTTCCACACCCGATGTCCGTTTGCGGAGCCGCTCTGCGCAAACGCGACACCAAAGCTCACCGCGCTCGATAGAATGGGCCACGAGGCCGCGTGCTACATGGCGATACCGGGTTCAGGCCATAGCCGCGCGCCCAGGGAGAAGACCGCATGACCAGACCGACACCGAAAGACATCAAGCCGATCGCGCTGGTTGCAGGCGTGCCCGTGGACGACGAGATCGCAACCCGCATTTCCAATGCCATCGGACCTGCCTTCGAGGGCTTCGCGGCCATTGCCGGCACGCTGCCGTTCGACCTCGAGCCCGCCGGCTATGTGCTCGCACAGACGCAGAAGGTGTCGAAATGAGCACCGAACCCGCATTGATGACGCTCACCGAGGTCGCGCGTGCGATCGCGATGAAGCAGCTGTCCTCGCATGAGGTGACGCGCGCGCTGTTGCATCGCATCGCGCAGTGGCAGCCGCACCTCAATGCCTTCATGTCGATCGAGGCGGAGGCTGCGTTGAAGGCGGCCGATGCAGCCGATGCCGAGCTTGCCAAGGGCAACGTCCGTGGTCCGCTGCACGGCGTGCCGCTCGCGCACAAGGATATGTACTACGACGCGGGTCACGTCGCGACCTGTGGCTCGCTGATCCGCCGCGACTTCGTGCCGACCGTGACCTCCACGGCCTTGCAGCGGTTGAAGGACGCCGGCCAGGTCCGTCTCGGCACGCTGCATCTCGCCGAATTCGCCTATGGGCCGACCGGGCACAACGCCCATTACGGCCCGGTGCGCAATCCCTGGAATGTCGCCCACATCACCGGCGGGTCGTCATCCGGCTCGGGCTCCGCGGTCGCCGCGCGCCTGACCTATGCGGCGCTCGGCTCGGATACCGGCGGCTCGATCCGCATGCCCGCGCATTTCTGCGGCGTCACCGGTCTCAAGACCACGGTGGGCCGCGTCAGCCGCGCCGGCGCGATGCCGCTGTCGCAATCGCTCGACACGGTCGGCCCGCTGGCCCGCACTGCCGAGGACTGCGCGCTGTTGCTTGCGCTGATGGCCGGCCCCGATCCCGCCGATTCGACCTGCAGCCACGAGCCGCTGTCGGATTACGTCGGGGCGACCAAAGGCGCGCTGAAGGGCCTGAAGATCGGCGTGCCGGTCTCCTTCTATGTCGACGATCTCGACAGCGAGGTTGCGCGCGTGCTGGACGAGACCATCGCAGTGCTCAAGCGCGAGGGCGCCGACATCGTCAAGGTCGAGCTGCCGGACCAGCGGCAATTGTCCTCGGCCAGCCAGCTCGTGCTTGCCGCGGAAGCCGCCGCCTTCCACAAGCGCTGGATGATCGAGCGTCCGCAGGATTATGGCGCGCAGGTCCTGATGCGGCTCCAGAACGGCCTCGCCGTTCCCGCCATCACCTATCTCGAGGCCATGCGCTGGCGCGGGCCGGCGCTCGCCGCGCACGACGCCGCGACGTCAGGCGTCGATGCGGTGATCGCTCCGGCCTCGCCCGTGCCAGCGCCGACGATCGAGGAGAGCGACGTCGGCGGCGGCCCGAACGCGCCGGCGCTGTTGCAGCGGCTCACGCTGTTCACCCGCCCGGTGAATTTTCTCGGCCTGCCGTCGCTCACAGTGCCCTCCGGCTTCACGAAGACCGGCCTGCCGGTCGGGATGCAGCTGATCGGTCGCTCCTTCGACGAGGCGACCTTGCTCACCATCGGCGCGGCCTTCCAGCGCGCCACCGACTATCACGATCGATTGCCGAAACTGCCGTCATGACAAAGCTGGTCGAGATCTCGGGCCTCAACATCCGCTTCACCGGCGAGCGCACGGTCTATGCCGTGAACGATCTCAGCCTCTCGCTCGGCAACAGCGAGGTGCTGGGCCTGCTCGGAGAGTCCGGTTCCGGCAAGAGCGTGACACTGCGTGCGCTGATGCGGCTGCTGCCGAAGAAGCGTACGCAGATCACTGGCACGGTCAACGTGCTGGGCCGCGACGTGCTCGCCATGAACGACGAGGAGCTGTCGTCGTTTCGCGGCCAGACCGTGTCGATGATCTTCCAGGAGCCGGCGCTCGCGCTCGATCCGGTCTACACCATCGGCGCGCAGATCGCCGAAAGCGTCGTGCGCCACGAAGGCAAGAGTTTCGCGGAGGGCAGGGCGCGGGCGCTCGAAATGCTCGAGGTCGTGCGCATCCCCTCGGCGAAGCGAAGGCTGGATGCCTATCCGCACGAGATGTCGGGCGGCATGCGTCAGCGCGCGATGATCGCGCTCGCGCTCGCCTGCCGTCCCAAGATCCTGCTGGCGGACGAGCCGACCACGGCGCTCGATGCCACCGTGCAGATCCAGATCCTGTTGCTGCTGCGCGAGCTGCAGCGCGAATTCGGCATGTCCGTCATCTTCGTTACCCATGACATCGGCGTCGCCATCGAGATCTGCGACCGCGTCGCGGTGATGTATGCCGGCCAGATCGTGGAGCAGGGCACGCTTCGCGATATCGTCCGCTCCCCGGTGCATCCCTACGCCAAGGGCCTGCTCGCCTCGACCATCCATGGCGCCAAGCGCGGCGCCCGCCTGGAGACCATTCCTGGCACCCCGCCCTCGCTGGCGGAGAAGCCGCACAATTGCTCCTTCGCTCCCCGCTGCAAGCTCGCAGAGCCGCGCTGCCTGGAGCAATTGCCCGCGAATGTCGAGGTCGGCCCGGGCAGGGCGGCGAGATGCGTGCTGGCGCAGCCGGTCACCGTGGTGTCATAGTCCCGGATGAGTTGGGCTAGGCTGCGCGAGCCTCGCCGCCAGTATTCACACCTTATTCATCCCGGTTCGCGTTCCATGGCTCTCTTCACGGAGAGGGGACCGCACTGATGCACATTTCCAACGAAGGCCTGCTCGTCATCCTGTTCGTCGGCCTGGTCGCCGGCTGGCTCGCCGGCAAGGTGGTGCGCGGGACCGGGTTCGGAATCATCGGCGACATCGTGGTCGGCATCGCCGGCGCGCTGGTGGCGAGCTTCCTGTTTCCGAAGCTCGGCATTCGTCTCGGCACAGGGCTCGTCTCCGAAATCGTCTACTCCGCCATCGGCGCCGTCATTCTGCTGGTTGTCGTGCGCCTGGTGCGTGGCGGGGGCAGGTTCTAAGCATGATCCGGAAAAGTGCGCAGCGGTTTTCCGAAAAGATCATGCTTAAACAACAACCTAAAGCGCGATGACGATTCATCCTAATCGCATCGCGCTTTAGCCCGCATTCGGCAGGGGGAACTTCCAGCCTCTCCGTTTTCCCGGAAGAGGCTGAAAGCCTGCAAGAAAAAGCCGCAAGCCTGTGAAATTCCGGGCTTGCGCGGGAGGTCATCAGGGGTAGATGTGGCCTCATCAGGGCTCTGGATGAGCTCGGCTGCGTTGGACGCCGGGCAAACATGATGTTAATCCGGGGCGAGTACCCTGAATTGCCCGTGAAATCAGGGGCTTTGCCCCCTTAGTCGAAAGAGATCAGACTGATGGCAGCCATCCCTGGCGTCCGCCGTTCAGAGCTCGGTGACGCCTTGCGCGCTTGTCGCACGGCATTCATCGGCGTCGGCTTGATGAGCTGCATGATCAACCTGCTCTATCTGACCGGGTCGATCTTCATGCTGGAGGTCTACGACCGGGTGCTGCCGAGCCGCAGCATCCCGACCCTGGTCGGTCTCATCATCCTCGCCAGCTTCCTCTACATGGCGCAGGGCGTGCTCGACATGATTCGCAACCGCATCCTGGGGCGGATCGGTACGTCGCTCGACGAGGCCCTCAACAAGCGCGTGTTCGACACCATCGTGCGCCTGCCGCTTCTGGTCGGCAGCCGCAACGAGGGCCTCCAGCCGCTACGCGACCTCGACAATGTCCGTTCCTTCCTCGGCGGCATGGGCCCGAGCGCATTCTTCGATCTGCCCTGGCTGCCGCTCTATCTCGCCATCTGCTTCGCCTTCCACGTCCTGATCGGCGTCACCGCGCTGGTCGGCGCCATCATCCTGGTCGGCCTGACGCTGGTCACCGAGTTCATGTCCCGCCAGCCGGCACGCGAGGCGATGGGGCTCGCCGCCCAGCGCAACGATCTCGCCCAGGCCAGCCGCCGCAACGCCGAGGTGATGGTGTCGATGGGCATGGCCGGACGGATGAACCAGCGCTGGAGCGAGGCCAACGAAAAATATCTCGCCGGCAATCAGCGTGCGAGCGACGTCGCCGGTGGTCTCGGCGCGATCGCAAAGGTACTGCGCATGATGCTGCAATCGGCCGTGCTCGCGGTCGGCGCCTATCTCGTCATCCACCAGGAGGCGACGGCCGGCATCATCATTGCCGGCTCGATCCTCTCCGCCCGCGCGCTCGCTCCGGTCGATCTTGCCATTGCGCATTGGAAATCCTTCGTCGCCGCACGCCAGAGCTGGCACCGCCTCACCCGCCTGTTGGAGCAGATGCCGGCGCAGGCGATGCCGACCCAGTTGCAGGCGCCCACCAGCCGGCTCTCGGTCGAAGGCGTCGCCATGGTGCCGCCCGGCGATCAGCGTCTCGTGGTGCAGGACGTCACCTTCGCGCTCGCCGCCGGCAACGGCCTCGGCGTGATCGGCCCGAGCGGCTCCGGCAAGTCGTCATTGATCCGCGCGCTGGTCGGGGTCTGGCAGCCGGTGCGCGGCAAGGTACGGCTCGACGGGGCGGCGCTCGATCAATGGTCGTCCGACATGCTCGGCCGCCACATCGGCTATTTGCCGCAGGACGTCGAATTGTTCGGCGGCACCATCGCGCAGAACATCAGCCGGTTCGATCCCGAGGCGACCTCCGACGCGATCATCGCCGCGGCCAAGGAGGCCGGCGTGCACGAGATGATCATCAAGATGCGCGAGGGCTACAACACGCAAGTGGGCGAGCAGGGCGCAGCGCTCTCCGCGGGCCAGGCGCAGCGCGTGGCGCTGGCGCGCGCGCTCTACGGCAGGCCGTTCCTGGTCGTGCTCGACGAGCCCAACTCCAACCTCGACACCGAAGGCGACGAGGCGCTGACCCGCGCCATCCGTGCCGCGCGCGAACGCGGTGCCATCGTCGTCGTGGTGGCGCACCGCCCGATCGGCGTCGAGGCGGTCGACCAGATCCTGGTGCTGCGCGACGGCCGCATGCAGGCGTTCGGCCCCAAGGAGCAGGTGCTCGCCCAGGTGCTGCAGCCGCGCGCGACGCCGCCGGCACCGATCAAGATCGTCAGCGAAGGCGGAGTGGCCAAGTCATGAGCAGCAAGTCATGAGCAGCAAGTCATGAGCACGTTGGCTATCGGCGGAACGAAGCCCCCCGCCAAGAAGACTGTAGGTGATTCCATCAGGTTTCACCTGGTCCTTGGCCTCGCCATCGTGGTGGTCCTGGTCGTCGGGCTCGGCGGCTGGGCGTCGACCGTCTTGATCTCGGGCGCGCTGATCGCGCCGGGGCAGATCGTGGTCGAATCCAACGTCAAGAAGGTGCAGCATCCGACCGGCGGCGTGGTCGGCGAGGTGCGTGCCCGCGACGGCGACCGGGTCAAGGCCGGCGACATCGTGGTGCGGCTCGACGACACCGTGACCAAGGCCAACCTTGCCATCGTCACCAAGAATCTCGACGCCGCGCAAGCGCGCGCGGCGCGACTCCAGGCCGAGCAACGCGGTCTCGACAGCATCGAGTTCCCGCAAACGCTGATCGAGCGCGCCGGCGATCCCGAGCTCAAGGTGCTGCTCTCCGCCGAAACCAAGCTGTTCGACGTCCGCGTCAACGGCCGCACCGGGCAGAAGGCGCAGCTGCGCGAGCGCATCACGCAGCTCAACGAGGAGATCTCCGGTCTCAGCGCCCAGGAGAAGGCCAAGGACCAGGAGATCGCACTGGTGCAGAACGAACTCACCGGCGTGCGCGAGCTTTACGAAAAGCGCCTGGTGCAGATCTCGCGCCTGACCCAGCTCGAACGCGACTCGGCACGTCTCAACGGCGAGCGCGCGCAGTACATCGCCTCGCGCGCCCAGGCCAAGGGCAAGATCACCGAGACCGAGCTCCAGATCATACAGATCGACAAGGACGTGGTCAGCGAGGTCTCCAAGGACCTGCGCGAGACCAACGACAAGATCGGCGAGCTGATCGAGCGCAAGGTCGCTGCCGAAGACCAGCTCCGCCGCATCGACATCCGCGCGCCGCAGGACGGCATGGTGCTGCAATCGACCGTGCACACCGTCGGCGGCGTCGTCACGGCCGGCGATACCTTGATGCTGATCGTTCCGCAGGCCGACGATCTCCAGGTCGAGGCCAAGGTCAATCCGGTCGATATCGACAAGCTCCAGATCGGCCAGAAGACGCTGCTGCGCCTCTCCGCGTTCAACCAGCGCACCACGCCTGAGCTCAACGGCGTCGTCAGCCGCGTCTCGCCCGACGTCACCACCGACCAGCGCACCGGCCAGGGCTACTACACCATCCGCGTCTCGATGCCGCCCGAGGAGATCGCCCGCCTCGGGGACGTCAAGATGATTCCCGGCATGCCGGTGGAGGCCTTCGTCCAGACCGGCGACCGCACCATGCTGTCCTATCTGATGAAGCCGCTGCACGACCAGCTGATGCGCGCTTTCCGGGAGAAGTGACGCGCGAAGGCGCGTCATCTTTCCTCGTCATTGCGAGCGTAGCGAAGCAATCCAGATTGTCTCCGCGGTGAGATTTCTGGATTGCTTCGCTGCGCTCGCAATGACGACTTGGCTGCGATCCTGCTATAGTGCGCTTGTTTCAAGCAAAGCGGCGGTCGAATCATGCAATCTCCCCCCTCCATCGCCACCGAATCCTTCTCCGATGCGTCCCTCGCCGTCGCCCGTCTCGAAGAGATCTACGAGCGCAACACCAAGTTCCTGCGCGAGCGGTTCGAGGCCTATGTCAATGGCGAGACCGTCACGACGCGGATGCGGGCCTATTATCCCTTTGTCCGCATCACCACCGCGACGCATGCGCGGCTGGATTCGCGCCTGTCTTACGGCTTCGTCGCTGGGCCCGGCGTGCACGAGACCAGCGTGACGCGGCCGGATCTGTTCCGCAGCTATCTCACCGAGCAGATCGGATTGCTGATCCAGAACCACGGCGTGCCGGTCGAGATCGGCGAATCCACCGAGCCGATCCCGATCCACTTCGCCTATCGCCGCGACATCAACATCGAAGCCGCCATCACGACCAGCGAGAACTCCGCCGTCACGCGGTCGCTGCGCGATGCGTTCGACGTGCCTGATCTCGCGACGATGGACGATGCGATCGCCGACGGCACCTTCGAGCTGCAGCCGGGGACGCCCAAGCCGCTGTCCCTGTTCCGCGCCGCCCGCATCGATTACTCGCTGCGCCGGCTTTATCACTACACCGGCACCGATTCCGAATATTTCCAGAACTTCGTGATCTTCACCAATTACCAGTTCTATGTCGACGCCTTCGCGCAGCTCTGCCAGCAGCGTCTTCAGTCCGGCGAGGCGGGCCTCGACGCTTTCGTCGCGCCCGGCAACGTCATCACGCGCAGCGGCGGCGCGACGACGGGCGTTGCCCCCGCGCGCGCACCGCAGATGCCGGCCTTCCATCTGGTCGCGCCGGGTTATCGCGGCATCACGCTGATCAACATCGGCACCGGTCCGTCCAATGCGCGCAACGTCACCGACCATGTGGCCGTGTTGCGGCCGCATGCCTGGCTCATGCTCGGCCATTGCGCGGGCCTGCGCAACACGCAGCGGCTCGGCGACTACGTGCTCGCGCATGGCTATGTGCGCGAGGACCATGTGCTCGACCGCGAGCTGCCGCTGTGGGTGCCGATTCCCGCGCTCGCCGAGATGCAGGTCGCGCTCGAGGAGGCGGTCGAGGATGTCACCGGGCTCGAAGGTTTCGAGCTGAAGCGCCTGATGCGCACGGGGACGGTGGCGAGCGTCGACAACCGCAACTGGGAGATTTCCGGGCCTGAAGTGATCCGCCGCCTGTCGCAATCGCGCGCGGTCGCGCTCGACATGGAATCAGCCGCCATCGCCGCCAACGGCTACCGCTTCCGCGTCCCCTATGGCACGCTGCTCTGCGTCTCGGACAAGCCGCTGCACGGCGAGATCAAGCTCGCCGGCATGGCCAGCGAATTCTACCGCCGCCGTGTCGGCCAGCATCTCGAGATCGGCCTGAAGGCGCTGGAGCGGCTCAAGCAGCAGGAATCGGAGCGCCTGCATTCGCGAAAGCTCCGCAGTTTCGCCGAAGTCGCGTTCCAGTAGGTCGGGGCCCCCCTTTCATCCTTGCTGACAAGCCGGAGAATTTTTCGCATTGTCCGCGAGGGGGGCCGACCGGGACGCTTGCAATGCCGCTCACGCGCGACAAGATCATTGGCCATGATCTCGAACGTCTGGCCTTTCGCTTCACCATGCTGAACGATGGCGAGGTCGTGCAGTGCCAGATCAGCGACGCTGCCATGGACGAGCTCGCGGGCATGCAGGGCACCGAGAGCAGCGCGCGCCAGGCACAATTCTTGTCGCTGCGCGAAACCATCGAACGCATTGCGTCGGACCTCTACGACGAAGCGCCGCGCTTTCACGGCTATGTGGTGCGAATTTTCATGCGGCATTTGGGGCGGTGACATTGAGCCGTGCCGCGGACACAACCCCCTCACCGTCACCCCTCCAGATTCCTCAGCAGCAACTCCAGTGCCGTTGCCGCAAACACCTGCATGTTCGCAAACCGGTCGCTGCTGCCCGTCTCCAGCGTCATCACCTCCGCGGCGGGTCCTGCGACCGCCATGCAGCTATGGCCCGCTGCGTCGCCGTAGCGGTTGCCGGTGGGGCCGGCGGCACCGGTCTCGGACAGGCCCCAATCACAATTGAAGCGGCTGCGCATCTGCTCGGCCAGTAATTGCGCGTAGGGCTCCGACGACGACCGGAAGCCTTTCATGCCGTCATCCGAAATATCCATCAGCACCCGTCTGGCGTCGCGGGTGTAGACCACCGCGCCGCCGAGGTAATAGGCGGAGGCGCCGGGCACCGCGAGCAGGCTGGCCGAGATCAGGCCGCCGGCCGATGATTCCGCAACCGCGATGGTCTGCTTGCGCGCGATCAGTTGGGCCGCGACCCGTTCCGCAATGCCGACGAGCTCTTTCATCCCTGAAACCCCTCATTCCTTCGCAACCGAGCTGCGCCTTCCTAGCATATGCCGGCGGCCCCGGCTGAGTTGCGGGCGGCGGGCAGGCCTGCTTGAATGCGGGCACGAGACAAGAATTGACGAGGAAACGTGAAGGAGACGTCATGGCGTCCCTGATCGCCGGTGGGGTGGACTGCGATGTGCATCCGGCCGTGCCGCATCTGACCAGCCTGCTGCCGTACCTGAACGATTATTGGCGCGATCAGGTCACGACGCGCGGCATGGTCGACCTCGTCTCGCAATCCTATCCGCAGAACTCGCCGATTACGGCACGGCCCGACTGGCGGCCCGAGCAGGGCAAGCCGGGCGAGAGTCTGGCGGACATGCAGCGCCATGTGCTCGATCCCTTCCAGCTCGAGCATGCCATCTGCAATCCGCTGTACGGCGTGCAGATGGTGTTCGCCGAGGACATGCAGGCCGCCTTCTGCCGCGCGCTGAACGACTGGCTGGCGAAGGAATGGCTCGATCGCGATAATCGCCTGCGTGGCTCGATCGTGATCCCGACGCAAAGCGTCGAGAAGGCCGTCGCCGAGATCGAGCGCCGCGCCCCGGACAAGCGCTTCGTGCAGGTCCTGATGCTGGTCATGGGCGACGTGCCGCTCGGCAAGCGCGCGCTTTGGCCGATCTATGAGGCCGCGGAGCGGCTGGAACTGCCGGTCGGCATCCATGCCGGTTCCGCCTATCACAATCCGCCGACCGCGGTGGGGTGGGGGTCCTACCACATCGAGGACTATGTCGGGCAGGCCCAGGCGTTCCAGACCCAGCTCACCAGCGTGATCGTCGAAGGCGTGTTCGCCAAATATCCGCGGCTGAAAATGGTGATGCTGGAGTCCGGCGTCTCCTGGATCGCGCCCTATCTCTGGCGACTGCACAAGTTCTGGCGCGGGGTGCGGATGGAGACCCCATGGGTCGATCGCGCGCCGCTGGAGATTGTGCGCAGCAACATCCGCTTCTCGTTACAGCCATTTGATGCACCGCCGGAAGCCGAGACATTAATTCGCCTGTTTGATCATATGCAGTCGGACGAATTGGTCCTATTCTCCACGGACTATCCGCACTGGCAGTTCGACGGCCAGGACGCGCTGCCCGGAGGTCTGTCCCCCGATCTCGTGCGCAAGATCATGATCGACAATCCGCATGCAACCTATCCCCGCCTGACGTGAGCCGCTGCCAAAGGAGGCAAGGCGATGAATATCCAGTTCCGCGAGAGCCAAGAAGCCGCGTCCCCACTGACCGTCAAAACCGCGATCGCGGACTGCGACATCCATCCGGCACGCGCCACCCGCACCGAGCTCTATCCCTACCTCGCCAAACGCTGGCAGCATCACCTCGAAGTCTACGGCGTCCATGCCTATCAAGGCATGATGGAAGGCCCGCCCTATCCGAAAGCCCAGCCCAACGCCTCGCGCCGCGATGCCTATCCGCCGGAGGGCGGACCGCAGGGCTCCTCGCTGTCGTTCATGCAGAAGCAGCTGCTCGATCCCAACAACGTGCAACTGGGCGTGCTCAATCCGCTCAACACCGGACAAGGCATCCGCAATCACGAGCTCTCGGCGGCCCTGTGCTCGGCGATCAACGACTGGCAGATCGACAAATGGACCTCCAGGGACAAGCGGCTGAAGGCCTCGATTGTCGTCGGCAATGAGGACGGGCTGTCGGCCGCCGCCGAGATCCGCGAGCGCGCCGGCGACAAGAACTTCGTGCAGGTGCTGCTGCTCAGCCGCAATGTCGAGCCGCTCGGCCAGCGCCGCTATTGGCCGATCTACCAGGCCGCGGAGGAGGCAGGTCTTCCCGTCGGCGTCCACGCCTTCGGCTTCGGCGGCAACCCGATCACGCCCTCGGGCTGGCCGTCCTACTACATCGAGGAGATGGTGGGCCACTCGCAATGCCAGCAATCGGCGCTGGCGAGCCTCGTGCTGGAGGGCGTGTTCGAGCGCTTCCCGAAACTGAAGATGGTGATGATCGAGGCCGGCTTCGGCTGGGCGCCGTCGCTGGCGTGGCGGCTCGACAAGGCCTGGCAGCGGCTCAGGAGCGAGGTGCCGCATGTGAAGCGGCCGCCGTCGGAATATATCCGCGAGCAGGTGTGGTGGACGACGCAGCCGATGGAGGATCCGGAGCGGCGCGAGGACCTGTTCGACGTCATCAAATGGATCGGATGGGATCGGCTCCTGTTCGCGACCGACTATCCGCATTGGGATTACGATGAGCCCTCGCGCGTCTTGCCGGCGGGCGTCAGCGAGGCCAATCGCGAGGCGTTCTATCTCGGCAATGCGAAGAAGCTTTACGGGATAGCCGCATGATCCGAAAAAGTGTGAAGCGGTTTTTCGATCAGATCGTGCGGAAAACATAAGCATGGCCCGGCATGTCATTGCCGCGGTCGACGAGCTTCCGCCGGGCACCCGAAAATTCCTGGAGATCGACGGACGGCCGATCGCGGTCTTCAACGTCAAGGGCGAGTATTTCGGCCTGATGAACCGCTGCCCGCATCAGGGCGCGGCGCTGTGCGAGGGTCCGCTGATCGGGCTCGCACAATCGAGCAATCCCGGCGAGATCGAATACACGAAACTCGGCGAGATCATCCGCTGCCCCTGGCACGGCTGGGAGTTCGACATCCGCACCGGCCAATCCTACTGCGACCCCCGCCGCTTCCGCGTGAAGGCCTATCCGGCCCATGTCGAGCCGGGCGCAAGCGTGGTGAAAGGGCCATATGTCGCCGAGACGATCCCGGTCAGGATCGAGAGCGACTACGTGGTGGTGGAGCTGTAAGCCCGGCCGTCATTCCGGGGCACCCGAAGGGTGAACCCGGAATCTCGAGGTTCCCCGGTGCGCAATTGCGCACCTGAGGCTCGATGCTTCGCATCGCCCCGGAACGACACTCAACGCCCCGCGACCGGCTCCGGCACCGCATCATAGGCCGGCACCGCTTTGCCGCCGCGATACACCGTCGAGGCCGCGATGATGCCGAGCAGGGCGGCGAGCATCAGCCAGAAGCCGGGCGAGGCCTTGTCGCCGGTCCGCTCGATCAGCCAGGTCGAGGCGAACGGCGTGAAGGTGCCGAACAGGGCCGCGGCGAGCGCGAACGCCAGCGAGAAGCAGGTGGTGCGGACATGCGCCGGCACGATCTCGACGAGGGCACCCAACATGGTGCCGCTGTAGACGCCGAAATAGAACGAGAACATCATCTCGACCGCGAGCAGCTTGCCGAAGGTCGGCGCCGCCACCAGCCAGTGCAATGCCGGATAGGCGGTCACCAGCGCCAGGCAGGCGATCGCGATCAGCACCGGCTTGCGGCCGATGCGATCGGAGAGCGCGCCGCCGACCGGATTCCAGATGAAGTTGGCCACCGCGACGAGCAGCGTGACCAGTAGCGCGTCATGCGTCGACAGCTTCAGCACGGTCTTGCCGAAGGTCGGCGTGTACACGGTGACGAAGTAGAACGTCGTCGTGGTCAGGATCGCGATCATCATGCCGAGGACGACGATGCGCCAGTTGGCGAGCGCGGATGTGAACACCTCGCTCGCGGTCGGATGCTTCTTCATGGCGAGGAAGGCCGGCGTCTCCTCGAGCGTCCGCCGCAGGAGGAAGATCAGCGGAATGATCAGGCATCCCACGAAGAAGGGAATGCGCCAGCCCCAGGCGGCCACGGTGTCGGCGGGCATCACCTCGGAGAGGATGTAGCCGAGGATCGAGGCCACGAAGATCGCGACCTGCTGGCTCGACGATTGGAACGAGGTGTAGAAGCCGCGATTGCCGGGCGTCGCGATCTCCGCGAGATACACCGACACGCCGCCGAGCTCGACGCCGGCCGAGAAGCCTTGCAGCAGCCGGCCGATCAGCACGATGATCGGCGCTGTGATGCCGATGGTCGCGTAGCTCGGGCAGAACGCGATGACGATCGTGCCGAAGGCCATGATGCCGAGCGTGACGATGAGGCCCTGGCGGCGGCCGATGCGGTCGATGTAGGCCCCCAGCACGATGGCGCCCACGGGGCGCATCAAGGCGCCGAGCCAGAACACGCCGAAGGTGTTGAGCAGCGAGGCGGTCTCGTTGGTCGAGGGGAAGAACGCCTTGCCGATCGCGGCGGCGTAGAAGCCGAACAGGAAGAAATCGAACTGCTCGAGGAAGTTGCCTGAGGTGGCGCGCAGGATCGCGCCGACGCGCGACCTGATTGCGGGCGGATTGGTTGAGGCGGCTGGTCCAGCCATGACGTTGCTCCCCTTGGAAAGACGTGGCCGGGCCGAAATGCATTGCACGGCAAGGCGACAGATTGATGCTGCGACAATCTGTCATACCCCATCCCGCGCGGAGCGGAGCGAGTCAACCGGTATTCCGGAGGAAGCTGATGATTTTTCAGGCTTTATTTTGCGTTGCAGCGACGATCCATTGCCGGAACGCGGCAAGCTTCGGCGCCTCGCGGCGGCCCTCCGGCGCGACCAGGTAGAACCCGGCATCGGCCGGCAGCGCGATCTTGAAGGGCACCACCAGGCGGCCCTTGGCGATGTCGTCCTGGACGTAGGAGGTCCGTCCCATCGCCACGCCGATGCCGTCGATCGCGGCCTGGATGGTCATGAAGATCATGTCGAAGGTGATGCCGGGCTGCCTTGCGATATCGACGGGCAGGCCCGCCGCGGTCAGCCACAGCCGCCAGTCGTCGCTGTTGGTGTTCGAGGTGTGCAGCAGCGGATGGTTGCGCAGATCCTCAGGCCGGCGCAGCGGCTTGTCGCCGCGCAGCAGTGACGGACTGCATACCGGAAACAGCTCGTCCGCCATCAGCCAGTCGGCGCGCACGCCCGGCCACTGGCCGCGGCCATAGCGGATTGCGGCATCGACATTGTCGCGCTGGAAGTCGACGAGGCTGGTCGAGGTGGTGATGCGCACGTCGATGCCGGGATGCTGCTCCTGGAAATCGGTCAGCCGCGGCAGCAGCCATTTTGCCGCGAGCGAGGCGAGCGTCGACACGGTCAGCACCTTGTCGTCCTCTTTGCGCAGCAGTCGATCGGTGGCGAGCCGGAGATCGTTGAAGGCGGCGCGGACGCCCGGGAGGTAGTCGCGCGCCTCCGGCGTCAGCGCCAGCGCGCGGTTCTGCCGGATGAACAGGCGGATGCCGAGCTCCTCCTCCAGCCTGCGGATCTGATGGCTGATCGCGGTCTGGGTCACGTTCAGCTCGCTGGCTGCCAGCGTGAAGCTGAGATGGCGCGCGGCGGCCTCGAACGCCCGCAATCCGTTCAGGGATGGCAATCTGGCAGTCATCTGGCAGCAGGATGCATGACGTTATTTCATGCGAAAGGGTACAAATTGTCGTTTGTCGCAGCGCGGTAGGAAGCAGATATTAGTAGTCAACTTAGCTCCAGGAGCTGAAAATGTCTACTTTGACCGACAATTCGATGACAAATCATCATGCACCCGGCCTGATCCAGCAGATCGGCGAGACGCTTCACGTCTGGCATGAGCGCTACCGCACCAGGCGCGAGATGACCAACTGGACCGCCCGCGACCTCCATGATGTCGGGCTGTCCTGGTCCGATGTCGCCTATGAGGCCGACAAACCCTTCTGGCGGGCCTGATAGGCCGCCAGGCCGGCGCCGCCTGACTGTGGGGGCGCCGGCGGTCCCTTTTCCGCACGGCATGTGTCATGAGCATCCTTCGCCTCGAAGACCTGAAGCAATATTCGGACAGGCTGCGCACAAGCGACGGCACGGCGCTCAACGTCCGCTTCGTCGAGCCGCGCGACACCGACGAGCTCCAGCACTACTTCCGCTCCCTCTCGACCCGCTCCCGCTACAACCGTTTCTTCGGCGCGATCAGCGAGCTGCCGCAGGGCCTGCTGCACGACTTCCTTCGGGTGGGCGAGGGCGAGCGCTTCACAATCGTTGCGACCATGATGGTCGACGGCTTCGAGACCATCGTGGCCGAAGCGCGCTACGCCTTCCATGCCGAGACCGCGACTCTCGAGTTCGGCCTGTCGGTCGACGACCGCTGGCAGGGTCTCGGTATCGCCACCGCGCTGATGAAGAACCTCGAATGCCGCGCCGCCGCGCTTGGCGCCGAGCACATGTTCGGCGACACGCTGCGTTCCAACGAGGCGATGGTCTCGCTTGCGCGCAAATCCGGCTTCGCTTTCGTCAACCATCCCGACGACTGGAAGCTGGTGCGTTTCGACAAGGAGATCAGCGTCGCGCCCAGAGACATTCCCTGCGCGAGCTGGCGCCTCGCCGCCCTTTCCCGTCAGGCCGACAGCCCCTCAGCCTCGGCCTGACACCACTGCAGCCCGGCCTGGCCAAGCCAGAGCCGGGTTTTTTTTGCTTTCCTGCCCGATCCGTCATCCTGAGGCGCTCGTTCTGCGCACTTTCGCAGAACGAGCCTCGAAGGATGAACGGCCCCGCTGTTTCCAAGCAGTCTCTCGCAGCAACAGTCGGGCCGTCGCCCTTCGAGGGCCGCTGAAGAAGCGGCCGCCTCAGGGTGACGGTCACAGATTTCGGGTGTCGGCTACTTTCCCGTGAACACCGCCTTGCGCTTCTCGATGAAGGCCTGCACCGCCTCCTTGTGATCCGCGGTCGTGGTCAGGCGGATCAGTCGTTCAGCCTCGTGGTCGCGCGCCGTTTCGAAGTCGAACAGCACGGCCTCGTCGAGATTGTCCTTCATGTAGCGCAGCGCCAGGCGCGGGCCTTCGGCGAGCGATCTGGCCAGCGCGAAGGCCTCGGTTTGCAGCTTGTCATCAGGCACCACGCGGTTGACGAGGCCGATGGCTTCGCAGCGTACCGCATCGACGCGATCGCCGGTGAACATCAGCTCGCGCGCCCGCGCGGTGCCGACGAGCCGGGTCAGGAGCCAGGCGATGCCGTAGTCGCCGCTGAGCGCGATGCGGGCATAGCCGGTTGCAACGAAGGCGGATTGTGCGGCGATGCGGATATCGCAGGCCATGGCGATGGCAAGCCCGGCGCCGACCGCGGGACCGGGCAGCGCGGCGATGGTCGGCTTGCGCACCGACACCAGCGCGCCGGTCAGCAGCCGTTGCCGCTCCTGAAGGTCGGCAACCTTGTCGTCAAAGGACATATCGAGCTTTGCCTTGTCGCGATGTGCGCCCATGCCCTTGACGTTGCCGCCGGCGCAGAACGCTTCGCCCGCGCCGGTGAGCAGCAGCGCGCCGACACCGGGATCCTCGCCGCAGGTTCGGATCATCGTGCGCAGCGCCGGCGTCAGGTTATCGGATAGCGCATTGCGCGCCTCCGGCCGGTTCAGCGTGATGATCGCGACGCGGTCGCGCACGACGCAGAGGAGTTCACTGGTGCCGGTGTCGATGGTGGTTTCCGTGGTCATCGTCGCTCCCTACTCTTGTAGAGTGGGCAAAGCGAAGCGTGCCCACCATTTCTTTCCGTCTCCGAGATGGTGGCATGGCGCTAACGCGCCTTTGCCCACCCTACGGCAGCTGTGAATTTATCGCCTCAAAACTTCTCCACCCAGGGCCGCAGCTCCAGCTCCCAGCTCCAGGCGCTGCGCGGCTGCTGCAGCACGTTCCAGTAGCTCGCTGCGATCGCGTCGGGATCGAGCATCGAATCCGGCTTGTCCGCCGGTTCGGTTCGCGCCGCGCTGCGGATGCCGCCGTCGATGACGAAATGCGCGACATGGATGCCTTGCGGCGACAATTCGCGCGCCATGCTCTGCGCGAGGCCGCGCAGCGCGAACTTGCCCATCGCGAACGGCGCCGACTGCGCATAGCCCTTGACGCTGGCGGAGGCGCCGGTGAACAGGATCGCGCCGTGCTTGTTCGGCAGCATGCGCCTGGCCGCCTGCTGCGCCACCAGGAAGCCGCCATAGGCGCTGACCGCAATCGCCTGCGCGACGTCGGCCGGAACGAGCTCGATGAAAGGCCCGCGCGTGCGGCCGCTGGCATTGTAGACGACGAGGTCGGGCGTTCCGATCTCGCGCTCGACGAGGCCGAACAGCCGCTCCACCTCGTCGGGCTCGGTGGCGTTGCAGGCATAGGCCTTTGCGCCGGTCTCGCTGCAGAGCGCGCCGAGCTTCTCGATCTTTCGCGCGGCGAGCGCGACGCGGATGCCCTGGGCGGAGAGCAGCCGCGCCAGCGAGGCGCTGAGGCCTTCGCCGGCACCGACGATGAGGGCGATCTTGTGTTTCGGATGTTCCATTGCGTGATCTCTCGGAAGCAGGAGCCGCTGATCTATGCATGGGCTGTGCGAACGACCAGCCGGGTCGATCACAATTCCGCAGAGCGAATTGCTCCTCCACGGCGATCATGCCGCCCTGACAATTTGCGGCTTTATCGCTGTCCGCGACTGGAGCATGATCGACATCATCCAAAGCGGCAAGCGCAAAGAATTGCCGTCGGACGGAAACGAAGAGGACGATCATGCACAAGCCGGTCACAGCGCAGCCACAAAATGCCGCGGCCGCACCTTCCGGCCTGCTGGCGCCCGATACGTCAGGCATGAATTTCTACCGCGCCGATCCGGCGCTGGCCGATCTCCTGCGCATTCATCTGCCGGATACGCTGTTCCGTCATATCGAGCCGCATCTCGACCGTCTCGGCGAGCTCGCCGGCGGCCATCTCGACGAGTGCGCGCGGCTCGCGGACCGGCACACGCCCGTTCTGCACCAGCGCGACAAGTTCGGCCGCGACATGCAATGGATCGAATACCATCCGGCCTATCGCGAATTGGAGAACGCCGCGTTCGGCGAGTTCGGCATCCACGCGCTCTCGATCCGCAAGGGCATCATGGGCTGGCCGGACAAATATCCCGTCGTCGCCAAGCACGCCTTCACCTTCCTGTTCAACCAGACCGAATTCGGCATGGGCTGCCCGATCAACGTCACCGACGGTTGCGCCAAGCTGCTGGCAAATTTCGGCAGCGAGGCGCTGAAGGCAAAATATCTCGACGGCCTGACCTCGACCGACACGAGCAAGCTGACGCAGGGCGGCCAGTTCATGACCGAGAAGGAGGGCGGCTCCGACGTCGGCACGCTGACCACGCGTGCGGTGCAGGAGGGCGACCATTGGCGTCTCTACGGCGAAAAATGGTTCTGCTCGAATGCGGACGCGAAGGTCGTGATGCTGCTGGCGCGTCCTGAAGGGGCGGGCCCCGGCACGCGCGGCGTCGGCCTGTTCCTGATGCCGCGCTTTCTCGACGACGGCTCGCAGAACAACTACCGGATCGTGCGCCTCAAGGACAAGCTCGGCACGCGTTCGATGGCCTCGGGCGAGATCAAGCTCGAAGGCGCGATCGCCTACGCGGTCGGCAAGCTCGACCGCGGCTTCGTGCAGATGGCCGAGATGGTGAACTCGTCGCGGCTCTCCAACGGCGTCAAATCCACCGCGCTGATGCGCCGCGCCTATCATGATGCGATGACGGTGGCGACGAACCGCGTGGTGTTCGGCAGCCGCATCGTCGACCTGCCGCTCGGTCGCCGGCAGATGCTGAAGATCATGCTGCCGGTCGAGCAGGCGCTGTCGATGAGCTTTCTCACCGCCGATGCGCTCGATCGTGCCGAAGCCGGCAGCCAGGATGCGGCGGCGCTCCTGCGCATCCTCACCCCGACGCTGAAATTCCGCGCCACGCGCGATGCGCGCAAGGTCTGCGGCGATGCGCTCGAGATGCGTGGCGGCATCGGCTATATCGAGGAATTCGCCACCGCCCGCCTGCTGCGCGATGCCCATCTCGGCTCGGTCTGGGAGGGCACCGGCAACATCGTGGCCATCGATGCGTTGCGGCGCGCGGTCGGCCGTCACGGCGCGGAGTCCGCGCTCGCGGCCGATCTGCAGGCCCGGCTCGACGACAGCGCTTCCGTGCCGCAGGCCTGGCGCGACCGTCTGCGCGGCCTCACCGATCGCGCCGTCGGCTTCGCGCGCGAGGTCGCAAGCAAGTCCGAGAACGAGGCGGAGGCCCGCCGCGCCACCAGCCTGCTCTATCATGTCGCGAGCGCGGTCGCGCTCGCATGGGAGGCGCATCGCATCCACGACATTCGCGGCGATGCGCGCCGCCTGCTGCTGTCGCGCCTCGTCATCGATCATCGGGTGTCGCCGAGCGATCCGTTCCGGCTGACGGAAAATGCCGCGCAAGCGAAGATCGCCGCGTTGCTGCTCGGCGATCGCGCAGGCAGCATGAGCGAGGTTGGCGAACTGGTTCTGGCAGCGTAGGCTCTCTTCACCTCTCCCATGGGGAGAGGTCGGATCGCGCCGGCGGCCCGGGTGAGGGGTTGTGCTTTCATCGAGAGACCTGAACCCCTCACCCGGAATCGCATCTTTGATGCGCTTCCGACCTCTCCCTTTGGGAGAGGTGAAGTGCCCACGCAACGATAATCATAACAACGAGGAAACACCGATGAAGGCCGCCGTCCTCCATGAAGTCAACCAGCCGCTCGTCATCGAGGACATCAGTCTGCCGAAGCCCGGTCCGCGCGAGGTCCTGATCCGCACCGCGGTCGCCGGCCTCTGTCACTCCGATTTGCATTTCATGGAAGGGCTCTATCCGCATCCGCTGCCGGCGGTGCTCGGCCACGAATCCGCCGGCGTGGTCGAGCAGGTCGGCTCCGACGTCACTTACGTGAAGCCGGGCGACCACGTCGTCACCTGCCTGTCCGTGTTCTGCGGCACCTGCGACAACTGCACCACGGGCCGCACCGTGCTCTGCACCGACACCACGGTGAAGATGCTGCCGGGCGTCTCCAACCGGATGCAGTGGTCGAAGCCGGAAAAGCTGCACCAGTTCCTGAACCTCTCCTCCTTTGCGGAGCAGATGCTCGTGCACGAGAACGCCATCGTCAAAATCAGGAAGGAGATGCCGCTCGATCTCGCCGCTCTGATCGGCTGCGGCGTCATCACCGGCTACGGCGCGGTGGTGAACACGGCGAAGGTGACGGCCGGCGAGACCGTCGCCGTGATCGGCTGCGGCGGCGTCGGCATGGCCGCGATCAACGGCGCGCAGATCGCCGGCGCCGGCCGCATCATCGCCATCGACACCAATCCGGCCAAGCTCCAGCTCGCGACCAAGCTCGGCGCCACCGACATCGTCAACCCGACGGACGGTGACGTGGTCAAGCAGGTGCGCGACCTCACCAACGGCGGCGTGCATCATTCCTTCGAAGTGCTCGGCCGCAAGGAGACCGCGGAGCAGGCGTTCGGCATGCTCGCCTCGGGCGGCACCGCGACCATCGTCGGTATGATTCCGTTCGGCCAGAAGATCGAGCTGCACGGCTTCGACTTCCTGCGCGAGCGCAAGATCCAGGGCTCCTCGATGGGCTCCAACCATTTCCGCGTGGACATGCCGCGGCTGGTTGATTTCTACCTGCGCGGCCGCCTGCACCTTGAGGACTGGATCTCGGCCAAGCTGAAGCTGTCGGAGATCAACGAGGGCTTTGCCAACATGAAAGCCGGCAAGACGCTGCGCAGCGTGATCGTGTTCGATAGTTGATTTCAGTATCGCTGTTTTCGCTCCGTCATTGCGAGGAGCTCGCGACAAAATTGCGAAGCAATTTTGCGCTGATGCGACGAAGCAATCCATGATTCTCCGCGGAGGTGGTCTGGATTGCTTCGCTTCGCTCGCAATGACGTGGAGGAATCAATCATCGAACATCTTCGGCGGCACGAACCCGCCGAACTCGCGCTCGATCAACTCTGCGAGCTTCAGCGGCGTGCGATCCTCCAGCCACGGGCCGACGATCTGCACGCCGACCGGCAGGCCATCCTTCGTCAAGCCGAGCGGAACCGCCGTCGCAGGCAGGCCCGGAAGCGTTGCGACGCCCGGCCAGGCGAGCTGGTCGGAATAGGGATAGTCCTTGCCATCGATGCTGATGCGCCGCAGGCGTTGCTCCGGCGAATGGTCATGCGGAAAGGCCGGCGTCGGCATGATCGGGCAGATCACCGCGTCGAAGCTCTTGAACAGTGCGCGCCATTGCGCCCGCAGGCCGGCGCGGCTGCCTGCGTCGAGCACCCAGGCGCGGTGGCTTGCGGTGATGCCGCGCAGTCGCTCCGCGCCGAGGCTGCGATCCTCGGGCGACAACTGGCTCGCCCGGGCCTGCGCATCCGCAAGCTCATCCGGCAGGAAGAATGCGCCGAGAAAGCTCAGGAGCATGCGCATGTATAGCCGCGAGGTCTCCGCGAAATCCGGGAGCTGGCCGCTCTCGCGCGCGATCCTCACGCCGGCCTTCGACAGATCGGTTGCGAGCCTGTCGATCGCGCTGCGGACGTCCCGGTCGGTCGGCAGCAGCGGGTGGCTGTCGATCACCAGGATACGAAAGTCCCGCAATGATTGATGCCGTGCAACGGGCAAGTCGAGCTTGTATGCGACACCGGCATCGAGCGGATCCGGTCCGGCCATGATTTCGAGCAGCAGGGAGATATCTGCTGCCGTGCGCGCCATCGGCCCGATGACGGCGAGGTCGCCCTCGCGCGGAATGGCTGGAAACGGCGGCGGAGTCTCGCCCCGCGCCGGGCAGAGATTGAGGGTCGGCTTGTGCGCGAAGACGCCGCAATGAAAAGCCGGCACACGCAGGGAGCCGCCGATGTCGGAGCCGGTGGCGAGCGCGCAATAGCCCGCGGCAAGGGCTGCGGACGATCCCCCGGACGATCCGCCCGGCGTGCGGCCGAGATCATAGGGGTTGTTGGTGGTGCCGTAGATGTCGTTGTAGCTCTGCCAGTCGCCGAGGCCCACCGGCACGTTGGTCTTGCCGAGGATCACGCCGCCGGCCTGCTTGATACGGGCGACAGGTAGTGCGTCTTCCATAGGCTTGAAATCCTTCTGCGGAACGAACCCCCAGGTCGTCGGCAGGCCGGCGATGTTGAAGGATTCCTTGATCGTCACGGGCAGGCCGAGCAGCGGCTTGCGCTCGCCGCGCGCCAATGCAGCGTCCGCCTCGCGCGCGGCAACGAGCGCGCGGTCGAAATCGCGCACGCAGATCGCATTGATCCTGCCGTCATGCCGTTCGATGCGCTCGATCGCATCCTGCGTGAGCTCGACCGCGGAGACCTTCTTCGCGCTCAATGCGGCCGACAGCTCGACCGCACTCTTGAAACTCCATTCCGACCTCGCCACGGCGCTTCTCCCGCTCTGGTTGTTGGAGGATGATGCGCAGTTTGGCCGAACGCGGCAACGGCTGTTTGATGGCGATTGCTATGTCAGTGGGACAGTGTGGCTCCTACGCCGCCCCGATCACGATCCCGACCGCCAGCACGATGGCGCCGCCGAGCACGATCTGGAACACGGCCTGGAGGAACGGCGTGTCCATGTAGCGCGAGCGGATGAAGGCGATCGCCCACAATTCGAAGAACACCACAATGCAGGCGATTCCCGTCGCGATCCAGAACGCGTTGGCCCAGCTGTCGGGTACGAGATAGGGCGCGGTGTGGCCGAGCCCGCCGAGCGTCGTCATCGCGCCACAGGTGATGCCGCGCAGCCAGGGCGAGCCGCGCCCCGTGAGCGAGCCGTCGTCGGACAGCGCTTCCGCAAAGCCCATGCTGATGCCGGCGCCGATCGAGGCGGCAAGGCCCACCAGAAATGTTTGCCAGTTCTGATGCGTGGCAAAGGCGGCCGCAAACAGCGGCGCGAGCGTCGAGACCGAGCCGTCCATCAGGCCGGCGAGGCCCGGCTGCACATATTGCAGCACGAACATCCTCCGGCGCGTGCGGTCCTCCTCGGCACGCACGTCGGGCTTCAGGATCTCGTCGGTGAGTTTCGCGGCGGTATGCTCATGAGCCTTCTCGGCTTCGGCGAGGTCGCCGAGCAGCCGGCGCACGTTGACGTCCTCGGCCTGCTCGGCGGCCTTGGCGTAGAAGCGCTCGGCCTCGAGCTCCATGGTCTCGACTTCCCGGCGGATCGTGTCGAGCGGCAGGTTCTTGGTCAGCCAGATCGGGCGGCGGCGCAGGAAGCCCTTGACGTCTTCGCGGCGGATCGGCGGCAAATGCTGGCCGAAGCGCTGCTCGTACGTTTCCAGCAGCATGTGGCGATGGCCGCGCTCCTCCTCGGCCATCTGCTCGAACAGTTTCGCGGAGTCGGGATAGCGCTCCTTCAGATCCTCGGCGAAGGTCATGTAGATCCGGCTGTCCTCCTCCTCGGAGGAGATCGCAACCGCCAGCACCTCGCGCTCGGTCAGATCGGCAAAATTCTTCACGGCCGCCCTGTCATAAGTTTAGAACCATTCTAAAAACTATATAGGGCGCAGTGGTTCCCTGGTCAAATCAGGCGGTGCCAGCCCTGGTGAGGAAGTCCAGCAGCAATCGGCTGACCTCGGCCGGCTGCTCCTGCTGGACCCAATGGCCGGCGCCGTCGACGAGATGGCAGCCGAGCATCTTCGTGCATGCGCGCGCCTGCATCGTCTCGAACACGCCCGGGCGCTGATAAGTGCCCCAGTCCTGCTTGCCCGAGATGAAGCAGGAGGGCACGTCGATGCTGCGGCCGGCAAACAATTGCAGCTCGTTGTTGAAAGCGCCCGATGTGCCGCAGCGATACCATTGCAGGCCGCCCTGGAATCCGGTGCGGCCATATTCGGCGCTGTAGTAAGCGAGTT
This sequence comes from Bradyrhizobium sp. I71, assembly GCF_022354745.1. Lineage (NCBI taxonomy): Bacteria > Pseudomonadati > Pseudomonadota > Alphaproteobacteria > Hyphomicrobiales > Nitrobacteraceae > Bradyrhizobium > Bradyrhizobium sp. I71. The sequence continues at coordinate 2,652,300 of NZ_CP059398.1, read as the reverse complement.
CGCGGTCCGGCAGCCATTGATTGGCGGCGACCGCGGCCGGCGACGGCATCTCCTTCGCAACCGTCTCGGCCATGGTCTCGTTCAGGTCCATCACGTAGTAGGTCGGCAGCTTCGCAAGCTCACCCGCCGACCACGATTCGAGCGGATAGGGCTTGTTGCCGGTCCAGTCCGCGCTCTTGTGATGATAATAGGCGCGCAGGAAATCATGCACGCCCTGCGGCGCGCGCTGCATGTCGGCGCTCGCCTCGCGCGTCGCGTAATACCATTGATAGTGTTTTCGCGGCCGCGGGAGCGCGGCAAGCGCGCGATGAACGGGGTCTTCGGCCGCAGGCTTGGCCGGCATGTCGACGGTGCCAAATGGCAGCGGCGGCGGTCCGCCGAACGGCGCGCTCATCATCGTCACCGAACGAAACACGTCAGGCCGGATCAAGGCGCACCAGGCCGCGACAGGGCTGCCGAAATCATGGCCGACGACATCGACCTGCCTGTAGCCGAACGCCGACACCAGGGCGAGCGCGTCACGCACCAGATTGAAGAGCGAGAACGGCGCGAGATCGCCGTCGTACTCCGCACTCCATCCCGTCGTGCGTCCATAGCCGCGCTGATCCGGCGCAATCACGTGATAGCCGGCCGCGGCGAGCGCCGGCATCACCTTGCGCCAGGAGAAGGCGAGTTCAGGAAAGCCGTGCAACAAGAGAAGACAGCGCCGCCCCCTGGTCTCGAAGCCGGCCTCGAGCACATGCATGCGCAAGCGGTTGATGCCATCGATGGTGCGCGAGCGGATGCCGGCGGGGAGGGGAATGTCGGGCAGATCAGGCATGTTGTTTCCTCGTCATGGCCGGGCTTGTCCCGGCCATCCACGTTCTTCGTGATCGATGGATTGTAAGAGCGTGGATGCCCGGGACAAGCCCGGGCATGACGGGAGGAAGCAGGAAGACCGCTTGCGCTACACCGCCGCGCAAACGAATCCGCTGCCCTTGCGCTTGATCTTTCCGACCGACGGCGAGGGGAAATGTGCCGTGCAGCACAGCGTGTCGGTGTCGCAATAGCGCTCAAGGAAGCTGCGGCGCGTCGTGGCTGCCTTGGTCGGATCGACATCGAACTTGATCGACAGCTCCGGATAGAGCGTCTGCAACGGCGAGTGCATGAGATCGCCGGAGAACACCGCCTCGTCCTTGCCGCGGCCCATCGTGAAGGCGACGTGGCCCGGCGTGTGACCGGGCGTCGGCAGGATGCGGACATGGTCGCCGATCTCATGGTCGTTGCCGACGAGCTCGTGCCTGTTGGCTTCGACCACAGGCAGCACGCTGTCGGCGAAAGGCGGGATCTCCGCCTTCGCATTCTGCTCGGACCAGTGGTCGAACTCCTGCTTGGCGAAGACGTAACGCGCTTTGGGGAAGGTCGGCACCCAGCGGCCGTTCTCCAGCCGCGTGTTCCAGCCGACGTGATCGACATGCAGATGCGTGCACATCACGAAGTCGATGTCGTCCACCGAGAAGCCGGTAGCGTTCAGCGCGCGCAAATAGGTGTCGTCGGTCTTCATGTTCCATTTCGGCCGCTGCGGCCGCGGCTTGTCGTTGCCGATGCAGCTGTCGATCAGGATGGTGTGGTGCGGCGTCCTCACGATGTAGGATTGGAAACACAGCAGCAAAACGTCCTGCTCGTCCAGCGCCCTGGCCTGACGCATCCACGCCCGATTCTCGGCCAGCACCTCCGCCGTCAATCCCGGCAGCATTTCCAGCGCAGGAACGAAGGAGGTCTCCTGCTCGATGACGCGATGGATGGTGAGGTCGCCGACTGAGAACTTCAGGCTCATGAGAACTCCCGGGATTTACGCGGCCGGCGGCACCGAGATATTCACCGAGGGCCGCGCCATCATCTTCTGGTGGAACGCATCGAGCTTCGGATAGGCCTTGCGCCAGCCGCAATCGGCGAAGCGGAAGTCGGCGTAGCCGAGCACGCAAACAAGGCCGATCTGCGAGATGTCGAACGGGCCGTTCAGAACGTCGGGCATGTTCTCGAAGCGCGCCATGCCGGTCCAGGCCCGGTTCCAGTGGTCGTCCGACCAGGCCTGCCATTGCAGACCCTGCGGCCGCACCAACTTCTCATAGCGGCACAGCAGCATGGAATCGAGCATGCCGTTGATCAGCGAGTGATTGGTCTTGGCCTTCCAGCGCCGCGGGCCGTAATCCGGGATCAGGCTGCCGCCGGCCATCTCGTTGAGATATTCGACGATGACGTAGGAATCCAGGATCACGTCGCCGTCATTGGTGATCAGCACCGGCAGCTTCTTCAGCGGCGTGATCTTCGAATAATCCTCGTTGGCCGTGCCCGGCGTCACGGCCGCAGGCACGAACTCGATCTTGTCGATCAGTCCGAGCTCGATCGCGGCGATGCGCACCTTGCGGGCGAAGGGCGAGGCGGGGGAGAAGGTGAGCTTCATGGGAAATGTCCTAGGCAGTATTCGGAAGTTGTCTTCGTCATTGCGAGCGAAGCGAAGCAATCCAGTCTGTCTCTGCGGAAATAGTCTGGATTGCTTCGTCGCTTCGCTCCTCGCAATGACGACGGGAGGGCACGGCTTACGCTGCGATGATCTCCTGGCGCTGCTCGCCGAGACCTTCGATGCCGAGCGTGACGACGTCGCCGACATTGAGGAAGGTCGGCGGCTTCATGCCGAGGCCGACGCCGGGCGGAGTGCCTGTCGTGATGATGTCGCCGGGCAGCAGCGTCATGAACTGCGAGACATAGGAGACGCACTTGGCCATGGAGAAGATCATGGTCTTGGTCGAGCCGGTCTGGCGGCGCTGGCCGTTGACGTCGAGCCACATCGACAGGTTCTGCACATCCTTGATCTCGTCCTTGGTCGCGAGCCACGGGCCGAGCGGGCCGAACGTGTCGTGCGACTTGCCCTTGGTCCACTGGCCCAGGCGCTCGATCTGGAATGCGCGCTCGGAGACGTCGTTGCAGACGCAATAGCCGGCGACATGGTTCAGCGCGTCGGCTTCCGAGACGTATTTTGCGCGGGTGCCGATGATGGCGGCGATCTCGACCTCCCAGTCGAGCTTGGTTGAGCCGCGTGGCTTCTCGACCGGATCGTTCGGGCCCGACAGCGAGGTGTTGGCCTTCATGAAGATGATCGGCTCGCTCGGAATATCGGCGCCCGTCTCCTTGGCATGGTCGCTGTAGTTGAGGCCGATCGCCACGAATTTCGAGATGCCGGTGACGGGCGCACCGAACCGCGGCTTGCCGGAAACGGCGGGCAGCGAGGCGGGATCGAGCGCCGCCAGCTTCTTCAGGGACTCGGGCGAATAGGCTTCGCCGGTGAGGTCCTTCACATGCGCCGACAGGTCGCGCAGCTGGCCGGATCTGTCGATCAGGCCGGGCTTTTCCGCACCCTTCTCGCCGTAACGAACAAGCTTCATTCTCGTTTCTCCCTGGAGATTGGACCGATCGGTTAACAGCTTCATGGAACAGGGCGGCAGGAAATTCAACCGCCCAAAACAGAGATCACCCCAGCGCTACAAACCTGAACGCGTCCCCATCCCGCCTGATATGCCCGGCCGAAAAATGTCCGCCGATCACCAGCGTCGGCGTGTCGGCGAAGCGGCCGAACAGCGCTGCCCGCGTCATGGCCGATTGCGCCCGGTCGGAATCGGCGGTCGAGGACCAGTCGAGATGGGCCATCTGGCAGGGGTGATGGGCGACGTCGCCGGTGAGCAGGGCCTGTTCGCCGTCCGACTGGATGAGGATGCTCATATGGCCGGGACTGTGGCCCGGGGTCGGGATCATGCTGATCTCCTCGCACAGACGGTGGTCGCCCGGGATCAGATCGGCCCTGTCGGCATCGACGATCGGCTGCACGGAATCGCCGAACACGGCCTGCTTGTCCGGCTCGGTCGAATGGTCGCGCCAGTATTCGTATTCGGTCCTGCCGAAAACGTAGCGCGCCTTCGGGAACGTCGGCACCCATTTGCCGCCGGACAGTTTCGTATTCCAGCCGACGTGATCGACGTGAAGATGCGTGCACAGCACGGTGTCGATGCTGTCGGGCGCAAAGCCGGCCGCCGTCATGGTCTCCAGGAACGGCGTGCTGCGGTTGTTCCAGGTCGGGACGTTGCGGCCCTGCTTGTCGTTGCCGAGGCCGGTATCGACCACGATGCGCCTGCCGGGCGTCTCCACCACCAGCGAATGGATCGACATTTTCAGCCGGCCTTCCTCAGTGGCAAAATGCGGGATCAGCCAGGGCAGCTTGCAAATTTCCTCATTGCTCGCGAGCGGCAGGATGAAGCGGGTCGAGCCGACCGTCTCCAATTCCACCACTTTGGTGATTTTGACCTTGCCCACCTGCCACTGCATCCGGCACCTTCCCATGTTCTTGCTTCACCATCTCCGTCATTCTGGGGCGATGCGCAGCATCAAACCCGGAATCTCAAGATTCCGAGTCGCGACGTCTTCCCGCCCCGGAATGACGGCAAAAGAGGGCGAAACATGCGCACTTTCCGCATCTTGGCGCAATGGATCATCTGACGCGATGCGGCGTTATCGCGGGAACCCTGGAGAGAGCCATGCCGGAGCTTACGATTTCCGCCGAGAAGGTTGCCTTCATCATCGAGAAGGCGCGTGAATTCGACGTCAAGGAGGGGGATTCCGATCCGGATTCCGGCTCGAACCCGAGCGATGACGATGCGATCGATGTCCTCGAGGACAATGGCTCCGACCCTGTCGTCAACGAGCTCGGGAGCTTCATGATCGCCTTGAACGAGGACGAGCAGGTCGATCTCGTCACGCTGACCTGGCTTGGTCGCGGCGACGGCACCATCGATGATTGGGACGATCTGCGCGCCCGCGCCGTGGAGGCGCGCGGTGAGTATCGCAGCCCGCGCCGCGAAACGGTGCACTATCTGCTCGGCGAGCCGATGCTGGGCGACCTACTCGCCAACGGGCTCGAGGAATTCGGCATCGACTGGACCGGCGAGCGCTTAACCGCCGATTCCTCCGATCCCAGCGAGCGGGACGAGGACGAGGCGACGAAGCAGCGGTGATCGTCATGCCCGGGCTTGTCCCGCCTGCGCGGCCGAAGCCGCTTCGGCGAGGCGAAGGCCCGGGCATCCACGTTCTTCATAACTTGCGGCAAGTCGTGGATGGCCGGGACAAGCCCGGCCATGACGATGCGGAGCCTTCAGCGCCCCGCAATCGGCGCTACAGCGTTCCCGGGAACGCACCACCATCCAGCAGAATGTTCTGCCCGGTGATGAAGCCGGCCTTGGCGCCGCACAGGAAGGCGCAGGCATAGCCGAACTCGTCGGGCTGGCCGAAGCGTCCGGCGGGGTTCAGCTTGGCGCGCTCGGCCAGGATCTGCTCCGGCGTGACGCCGCGCTTGTCGGCCTCGGCCTTGGCGGTGCCGGTGAGCCGATCGGTCTCGAACGGGCCCGGCAACAGGCCGTTGATGGTGACGTTGTTGATCACCGTTTTGCGCGACAGGCCGGCGATGAAGCCGGTGAGGCCGGCGCGCGCGCCGTTGGAGAGGCCGAGGATGTCGATCGGCGCCTTCACCGCGGCCGAGGTGATGTTGACGATGCGGCCGAACTTGCGCGCCATCATGCCGTCCACCGTCGCCTTGATCAGCTCGATCGGGGTCAGCATGTTGGCGTCGATCGCCTTGATCCAGTCGTCGCGGGTCCAGTTGCGGAAATCGCCGGGCGGCGGGCCGCCGGCATTGTTGATCAGGATATCGGGCTCGGGACAGGCCTTCAGCACCGCCTCACGGCCGGCGGGCATCGTGATGTCGCCGACGATCTCGGTGACCGTCACGTCGGGATAGGCCTTGCGGATCTCATCGGCGGTTTTCTTCAGGGCTTCGGCGCCGCGCGCGGTCAGCGTGACGTGAACGCCGGCGTCCGCCAGCGAGATGGCGCAGGCGCGCCCGAGGCCCTTGCTGGATGCGCAGACGATGGCGCGGCGACCCTTGATCCCAAGATCCACTGTATCACTCCGTAATGTCAGGCAGGTTTTGGACGGCGGCACTCTAGCCAACTGCGGCGCCGCTGGTAAGGGACGGGCTCGCAACAAAATGCATGCGCGGCCACGCTGCGATGCAAATGTGCAGGCATGATCCGGACCCGAAGGCGCGTTAGCGAAAGGTGTGTAGCGGGGTTTTCCGAAAGGATCATGCCCAAACGGCGGGCGCGATCTTGCCGCGCTTCAGATGCGCCGCTCCTGCTTGAGGCGGTCGATCGCGGAGGCTGCCTCCGGCGGCAGCGACTTGAAGCCCATCTGGCCGGCGGCCGAGAACAGCGGCCGCAGATGCGAGCCGGCGAGGAAAGGCGGCTCGCGGTTGGCCGGCACGATCTGGTCGAACACCAGCACCAGCGTGGTGGCGACGAGGCCGACCCTGATGGCGCCGAGCGCGGCGCCGCCGAGCCGGTCGCCGATTCCCGCCTCGCCGACGGTGTCGTTCAGCGCGATGCGGCCGATATGGCCGAACAGCATGCCCACCACCACGAAGATCGCGAAGAACCAGATCCAGTTCTGGAGCAGCGGCGAGTTTGCATTGCCGGCAATCTGCGGTGCGATCAGCGGCATCAGCGCAACCGCGATCGGCGCGGCGAGGAGATAGGCGAGGATGGTCGTGGCGCTGCGCAGCAGGCCGGTCCTGAACCCGAAGCCGACCGCGACGGCGAGCGCAGCATACACGGCGAGATCGAAACTGTTCATGAGCGAAACCCTGCCTCTGGAACGAATGAACGCCGAACCGATCATTCCGGTTTCAGATCGCTAAAATCGTCTGTATTGATGGCCCCAAAGCTCAAGGGATGCGCCCAAGAAACTGGTAAGGAAATCGGCAAGGAAATCGTCATGTCAGACCTATTCGACGTCAGTAAAGAAACCATCCTCGTCACGGGCGCGAGCCAGGGGCTGGGCCGGCAATTCGCACGGGTGCTGGCGGCGCATGGTGCGGCGGTCGCGCTGGCTGCGCGGCAGACCGACAAGCTGAAGAGTCTCGAGGAGGAGATCCGCGGCAAGGGCGGCCGCGCGGCCGCGGTCGCGCTCGATGTCACCGACACGGCCTCGATCGCCAGGGCTGTCGACGCCGTCGAAGCCGCGCTCGGCCCCGTCACCGTGCTGATCAACAATGCCGGCATCGCCATCGAGAAGCTCGCGACCGAGCAGACCGAGGCGGACTGGGACGCGGTGATCGGCGCGAACCTGAAAGGCGCCTATTTCCTCGCGACCGAAATCGCCCGCCGCATGATCGCGCGCAAGCAGGAAGGCAACATCGTCAACATCGCCTCCGTGCTCGGCACCGGCGTCTTGAAGGCGGTCTCGCCCTACGCGATCTCCAAGGCCGGCATCATCCAGGCGACCAGGGCGATGGCGCTGGAGCTGGCGGGGCAGAACATCCGCATCAACGCGCTCGCGCCGGGCTATATCGACACTGAAATGAATCATGCGTTCTGGTCGACGCCATCAGGCGAACGCCTCGCCAAACGCATCCCCCAGCGCCGCGTCGGCGCCGAAACCGATCTCGACGGCGCCATCCTGCTGCTGGCCTCAAAGGCCTCGCGCTACATGACGGGGAGTGTGGTGACGGTGGACGGCGGGTTCTTGTTGAATTGAACGTCTCTTCGCCTCTCTCCGTTTGCGGCAGGGTTATCGCATATGGGAGCGATTCCTCTGTGTCCATCCTTCGAGACGCCCGCCGTTGGCGGGCCCTCAGGATGAGGACGGAGGGCGCGGCAGCAGTTTCAGCGGGCACCGATGCCGCTCAGCCTCATCCTGAGGAGACCGCGAAGCGGTCGTCTCGAAGGACGAGGCGCGCGCTCAGGCCCCGCCAAGAACTCACTCGCCAAGAACTCATATGCGATAGCCCTGCCGTCTGCGAATATCCGCATCGTCATTGCGAGCGCAGCGAAGCAATCCAGAGTCTTTCCGCGGAGGGATTCTGGATTGCTTCGCTGCGCTCGCAATGACGGAGGGGGCGGCGGCGGGCGTCTATCCAATACCGTCCTTGCGGAGACTCCTCCTAACCCCAACCCTCTCCCGTAAGCGGTGAGAGGGAGAAGATCATCGCATCTCCGCCCGGATCATGTCCGCCGCCTTCTCCCCGATCATGATCGTCGGCGCATTGGTGTTGCCGCCGATCAGCGTCGGCATGATCGAGGCATCGACGACGCGCAGGGCTTCGAGCCCGTGCACCTTCAACGCCGGATCGACCACGGCCATCGCGTCCGTCCCCATCTTGCAGGTGCCGACCGGGTGATAGACGGTGTCGACGCGTTCGCGCAGCACGGCGCGGATGTCGTCGTCGCTGCGCACGTTCGCGGTGAACATGTCCCTGGTCTGCAGCGCGCGCAGCGCCGGTGTCTCCATCAGGCGGCGCGTGGTCTTGAAGCCCGCGACCATGGTCTCGAGATCGTCCTCGTGCCCAAGGAAGTTCGGATCGATCAGCGGGGCCTGCATTGCATCAAGGCTGGCGAGCGAAACGCTGCCGCGGCTCTTCGGGCGGAGCAGGCAGACATGGCAGGAGAAGCCGGTGCCGCCATGGCGCTTGCGGCCGTGGTCGTCGACCATCGCCATGCCGAAATGCAGCTGGATGTCGGGAATGTCGAGATCGGGCCGCGTCTTCAGGAAGCCGCCGCATTCGGCGAAATTGGAGGTGAGGGGACCGCGGCGCTCGCGGCGATATTGCAGGATGGCGCGGATCAGCCGAGGCATGCCCTTCAGCGAGATGCCGGAGAAATAGGGACTGTCGGACATGTAGCCGAAAATGAAGTCGGGATGGTCCTGCAGGTTCTGTCCGACGCCGGGCAGATGATGCACGCTTGCGATCCCGTGCCCGCGCAGCGCGGCGGCATCGCCGACGCCCGACAGCATCAGGAGCTGCGGCGACTGAAACGCGCCGGCGGCCAGGATCACCTCGCGTCTCGCGCGAAGCTGCTTCACATCCTTGCCCTGGCGGTATTCGACGCCGACCGCGCGCCTGCCCTCGAACAGGATGCGCGTGGCATGCGCCTGCGTCACCACGCGCAGGTTCGCGCGCTTGCCCATGTGCGGATGGACATAGGCCCGCGCCGCGCTCCAGCGCTCGCCGTTCCTCTGCGTCACCTGGTAGATGCCGAGGCCCTCATGGTCTTCGGCGTTGAAATCCTCGCGGATGCGGAATTGCCCTTCCTGCGCCGCCTGCAGGAAGATCTGCTGCACCGGATTGCCGGAGCGCAATTTGTTGACGAAGAGCGGCCCGTCCTTGCCGTGATACTCGCCGTCGAAATCGGCGTTGTTCTCCGACCGCTTGAAATAGGGCAGCACGTCTGCGTACGACCAGCCGGCATAGCCGAGCGAAGCCCAGTGGTCGTAATCGGCGCGGTGGCCGCGGATATAGACCATGGCGTTGATCGCGGACGAGCCGCCGAGACCCTTGCCGCGCGGCTGATAACCGATGCGGCCGTTCAGCCCCTTCTGCGGCACGGTGTTGAAGGCCCAGTTGTTGACGTTGCCGGCGACCATCAGCACCAGCGCGCCCGGCGTGGTCACGACCCAGTTGTCGCAAGCCCCGCCGGCATCGAGCAGCGCCACCGATGTCCCTGCATCCTCCGACAGCCGGCCCGCGACGGTGCAGCCGCCCGAGCCCGCGCCCACGACGACGAAATCGAATGTGTCGGTCAATGTTGTTTCCCCCTGCCTTTTCTCGTCATTGCGAGCGCAGCGAAGCAATCCAGGCTGTTACCGCGGAGGGATTCTGGATTGCTTCGCTGCGCTCGCAATGACGGCGTTTGTGTAGGCCCTACGACATGAACCGCATCAGCTTCTCCAGCCGCGCGATCTTGCCGCCATATGGCGGATAGAGATCGGCGAGGCGATTGAACCTGGAGCGATAGAACACCGGCTTCAGCTTGCTGAACGTCTTGAAGCCCCATTCGCCGTGATAGGCGCCGGTGCCGGATGCGCCGACGCCGCCCATCGGCTGGTTCACTTGCGTGAAGTGGAACAGGCAGTCGTTGATCGTGACGCCGCCGGAGACGGTGCGCGCCAGCACCTCGTCGCGCGCGCTCTGGTCGCTGCCGAACCAGTACAGCGCCAGCGGCCGGTCGCGGGCGTTGACGAAGGCGATCGCTTCCGACGGGTCGCGCGTGCCCAGCACCGGCAGCACCGGCCCGAAGATCTCCTCCTGCATCGCCGCCATCGCTTCGGTCGCACCAGCGATCAGCGTCGGCGGGAATTTGCGATGCGCCTTCCAGTTCGGGTCATCGGGCTTCGCAGGTTGCAGGATCTTTGCGCCGCGCTGCGCCGCATCCGCGACCAGGCCTTCGAGCCGCGCGTAGTGCCGGTCGGAGATGATCGAGGTGTAGTCCTTGTTGGCGGGATCGGTGCCGAACATGCGCCGCATCTGCGCGCGCACCTTCTCGGCGAAGGCCTGCAACGAGCGCTCCGGCACCAGCACATAGTCCGGCGCGATGCAGGTCTGTCCGGCATTGAGCAGCTTGCCGTAGGCGATGCGCTCGGCCGCCTCGTCGAGATCGGCGGAAGCATCGATGATCGCGGGCGACTTGCCGCCGAGTTCGAGCGTAACAGGCGTGAGATTGCGTCCCGCGGCCTCCGCGACCAGCCGGCCGACACGGGTCGAGCCGGTGAAGACCAGGTGATCGAACGGCAGGCTCGCGAAAGCCTTGGCGATCTCGTCCTCGATGCCGGTGACGAGCACCTCCGCGGCATCGAATCGCTGCGCGACCGTCTCCTGGAGCAGCGCCGAGAAGTGCGGGACCAGCTCGCTCGGCTTGATGATGACCCGGTTGCCGGCGGCGATCGCGCCGATCGCGGGTGCGAGCGTCAGCTGGAGCGGATAGTTCCACGGCGCGATGATGCCGACGACGCCGAGCGGCTGCGGCATCAGCCGGTTGCGCGCGGGGAGGAATTGCAGCGCGGTCGCGACGCGCTGCGGCGCCATCCAGGCCTTGAGGTGCTTGGTGGCATGCCGAATCTCCGAGAACAGCAGCATGGTCTCGGCGATGGTGGTCTCGACCGCCGAGCGGTGGCCGAAATCGGCCGAGATCGCCTGCCGGAAGCGCTCCTCGTTGTCGGCGATCACCGCGCGCAGCCGCGCCAGCCGGTCGAGCCGCTGGGCCAGGTCGGGCGCCGGCTCGTTCCGCGACCGCGCGACCATGGCATGGAAGGCCGCTTCGAGGGCCCGCAGCGGGGCGCTCGTCAGGGATTTGTCCACGGGCGTTCCTCCCTCAAGGGCGCGTTTCAGCTTAATCTTGTTGCCGCAAGCTGGTCCTTTGTGGAACTTCTGGCAAGAGCGCGCGGAACGCAGCGGAAATCGGTCGGATTCCCCTGTCATAAAGTCGAAAAAAACGTTCCCGCAGCCCTTTCCAAAGCCAGCCCGCCTTGATACATACGCCCCGCACCCGATGGGCTTTGCCCCGGGGTCGCCTTCCAAGGAAGCCTTTGGGACGGAAGAGCAAGCCACGCGAACAGCGCCGGCCTCAACCGACCGTCCCCGGGATTTTCGCAAAGGCAAGCAACGATTTAACGCGGGGTGGAGCAGCCCGGTAGCTCGTCAGGCTCATAACCTGAAGGTCATAGGTTCAAATCCTATCCCCGCAACCAAGTTGATGAAATACCCCAGCAATCTCACAGGATTGCTGGGGTATTGTTTTGGTGCCGAGGTCGAACCCAACAACATCAATAGCTTAGCTTGCGCGTTCAAATCGCCCCGCAACGATCCATTCGCATCTTCACCAGACGAATAATCTCCCAGTTGGAAAGCTTCGCGGCGTCGATATTTCGATCGGCCAATTCGTTCCGGCACCGTCTTGTTATTCGCGGTGTCTGAATCAAAGACCGGCCGCGCGCTTACTTCAACAGTTCATCGAGCGCAGCATGTTCTGGGTCCAGCGAGGAACTGCCCTATTTGGACCTGAAGTGGATGACGCCGTCCCAATCTTGGGGCGGGGGCTCCAGCAGAAATCCGACAACTCGATCGAGATAGATTCCAGCCACGACATCTTCGGGATGCTCGGTGGCAAACCCCTCCAGAGCGTTGAGCGTGCGCAGCCAATCCTTGCTGGCGTACATCTCATAGACACTATTCCAGTCCCGGACGAGCTTCGCCATTTCCGGGGTGACGCGGTATTCCTCGGGGCCATCGATCATGCCGAGAAGTTCGAAGACGTTCAGCGCCTTTCCTGCGCCCTTCGGCTGGCTGCGGTCCACGCGCCGGAATAGGAATTCTCGCGAACAGAGATCTGCGACCTGTCCACTCGCGAGAATGCCGGTCCCATAATACTTGTTCAGTGCCTCCAGCCGCGCGGCGATGTTCACGGTGTCGCCAATCGCGGTGTAGTCGATTCGATCGGATGACCCGACATTTCCCAGCACGGCCTCGCCGACGTGAATCCCGAAGCGCGTCTGCCAAGGGGGCAAACCTTCCTTGACCCACCGCTCGTTCAAACGTCGCGCTACGGCGCGGCATGCAAGGGTCGTCGCGCAGGCCACATGTTCGTGTCGCGCAACCGGAAGCGGCGCATTCCAGAAAGCGAAAATTGCGTCGCCGATGAATTTGTCCACCGTTCCACTCTCCTTGATGATCAAGGATGCGAGCTCTTCAAAGTATTCGGACAGTCTCACCATGAGATTCTCAGCTGGCATGCCCTCGGCGATGCGAGTGAAATCCTTGACATCGGTAAACAGTATGCTGACGCGACGGGTCTCTCCGCCGACCTCAACCAGGCTCTCGCTTTCGAGAAGATCCTTGACCAGCGCCTTTGGTACGAATTTGGAAACTTCGCGAATCGTGCCCTTCATGCCGGACATTGACCTGATGAGCGTGTTGATCTCACGCACCCGCGATTCCATTCTGATCGGATCAGCCAGTTGGAACGATCGTATCAATTCCGCCTCGTCGGAAAGCTTCCTGAGCGGCTTCGAGATCGAGTGCGCGAGGTAAATGATGGCCGGCAGGGCAAGAACAAAGACGAGCAATGCGGTGGGGATGTTTCGCGCAGCGGCGTGGGCCAGAGACCCCAGAAAGTCCGAGAGAGGAGCCGCATAAAGCACAAAGAAGACGCCTCCGTCTCTGGCGACCTGCCGGACCACTGTGGCCAGATATTCCGTACCGGCTACATTAAGATTGGCCAGTTGGTAGGGACCGCTGCGTGCGAAGATCTGCAATGCTTCCCGAACCACGGGGTCGGTAAGATCGGTGGTCCTTGCGAGTTCAGTCGCTTGGGTTTCCCCTGCGCTGGGGGCTTTGAACATCCGATCAGGATCGAAGTGAGCAAGCAGACGATTCTCTTCGTCAAATGCCACGAATCGCTGCTCTTCATTCGATCGGACCGACCGGACATAGGCCATCAACCGGTCGAGTGTGATGTCGACGCCGACGACACCGCCTTCAAATGCCCTTGCCAGGGTCATTCCTGCTTGCGAGGTGGCCGCGAAGATATACGGCGGCGTGCGGGCGACGCTTTGCGGTTGTGCGCGCGCACTACGATACCAATCGCGGCGACGAGGGTCATAGGCGGAAAGCTGATGGCCAAGCGTCCCAATCTGCTGGCGATTGGAGTCGAGAAATCGCCAGGTTTCGACGCGAACGCCGCTGCCATCGACGCGGATCTCCCGAATCGCGAACCGGGTGGTCTGAGGCCCGCCCAGACCTGCGATAAAGGAGTTTTCGGCTTCCGAGATCGACAGAACGTGAAAGAAATTCCCGTTCTCGAAACCAGCATACACCGCGGATATCTGCGGGCTCAGCGTCAAGCTGGAGAGGATCAAAGGCAGGATCGCCTCCTTCGAGCCGGAGGCCTGATGGAACGTGGGATCGTTGCCGAGTTGCTCGGTCATCAAGAACGCGGTCGCAAAGAATGCGAGACGTCGCTCATTGATCCGGTCTATTTTCGCCTTGAACGTATCGGATGCGACCTTGATCGCGGTCTTGCGGTCCTCAACGTAGTTGGCGACCGTAACTCCGGCGCCTACCAGCAGCGAGGCGGTCAGGAAGAGTGTCAGGACCGTCACGAAGAGAGGGATGCGCGAGATGCGAGCCGGAGCGGGATACATTGAACTGCCGCCTCCGCGGACGTTTTATTGCGTAGACAGGTCGATAATGCGCTTCGACAGATAGTCGACCCAGTAGCGAAGGAACGGGTCGGCTTCATCCAGTTTCTGTTTGAGCTTTTCCTCGCTCACGGCCAGCAACTCGCATCCGCCTTTCGTAAAGGCCGACGCGGCGCGCTGCGCTCCGGCCATGAGCGCGTGAACGCCGAACATCTGACCGGGCTTCAGCTCCGTCAAAGCACGCTGTTGAGCCGTTCCGTATCCAACGAAAATCGTGACGTCGCCCCGAAGCAGGATATAGGCGATCGTTCCCAATTCACCTTCGGCGAAGATCGTTGCGCCCGCGGGAAACACCCTTCGATCTAGGCCTTTCCATGCGGACTGGACCAAGGTCTTTGCATTTCCGGGCTCGAAGGTCATTCGAAAGCCTCTCAATTGAGGCGGCGGATGCTCATCGTGCACCCCTCAGAGATTCTGGAACGGATAGATCACCTTCCAATCCCGCTTCATGTCCACGATGGTCCAGCCCTTGGCCAGGCCTTCCTCCAGCGCTTTGTCGAGCTTGCCGACCGGAGAGGTGCGGTCGTAAGCCCATTCACGCTCACCGTCGGTATGATGCACAATGCCGATGAAGCGCGCCCCGCCGCCGGCTGCGGTCCATTGCAGCATTTGAAGGTCACCGTCCGAGTTGCCGAAAGCGAGGATCGGCCGACGGCCGATGAAGCGGTTGATGCCAACCGGCTTTCCGGGGCCATCGTCTATGAATTCGATCTTGGGCTCCTTGATGAGTTCAGGCGTGCCATCCGGTCCGAGTTGGAACTTGACCACGCCGGACGAGCCGACGACCTGCTCCGGCGGGATGCCGTATGTCCGCTCGGCGAACACGCGCATGAACTCGACACCGCCGCCAGACACGATGAATGTCTTGAAGCCGTTTTGGCGAAGGTAGGCGAGGAGCTCGAGCTGCGGCTGGTAAACCAATTTGTCGTAGGGCTGATTGAAACGCGGGTGGCGCGCAGACGCTAACCAATCGGCGACCGTTTGGGAGAAAGCATCGGTTGTCATGCCTGCGTGACTAGCCGTCACGATTTCCAGCAGCCCTTTTTCGCCGGAGGCCGCCAGCGCCCCGGAGTCGCTCTCGATCGCTGCCTTGAATGGCTGTGCGTCCTTCCACTCCGGATGCCGCGGCGCCAGAGCCTTGATACGGTCGAAGGCGAACATGACCTGGAAATACACCGGCTGCTCGGACCAGAGCGTTCCGTCGTTGTCGAAGACCGCAATGCGTTGAACGGGCGCCACGAATTGCGGTCCGCCGGGCGTCGCTACCCGTGTGACGAACTCGATGATCGATTTCTTTGTCGCCCCTTCCTGCCAGGATGGCAGCGGATCGGCTTGCGCGAACGCGCTGTGGCTTGCAAGCACGCAAAGCACGGCCCTGAGCAAACCTGTAAGCATTGCGCGCCGGGTGATTTGCCGCATGGTGGTAATCATGACAATCTCCGTCCGGTCGGGATTCTCCAGCCGCGGGCGCCGGCCGGAGCACGTGATCCGGCCGACGCATTGTTGCCACTGTCACCCGCCGTGCGGATTCGACATCTGCGCAAGGACTTCGTCTACACTGAAGCTCGAGGGCTTTTGCCGTGGCGGGAAGTCTTTGAATGTCTCGACGAACTGCGCCACCATCGCTTGAGCCGGGACGATCAGGAACGCCCGTTGAATCGTCCAGTCGTAGTAGGTGTTCGACGTAACATCGGCCCGTTCGTATGGGTCCAGGCGCAGATTGAACATCTTGGGCAAGCGGCGACAGACAAAGGGCGCGGCCCAGATCTCCAACGTCCCTTGGACCTTCTGCTCGCAGAAGACCATTTTCCAGTTCTCATGGCGCATCGCCACAAGCTGGGCGTCATCGTTGATGTAGAAGAATTCCTTGCGCGCGGACTTCTCCTGTTGGCCGGTAAGGAGCGGCAACTGGTTGTACCCGTCGAGGTGCACCTTGAACGTCTTGCCGGCGGCGGCATAGCCGGTAAGCAGCTTGTTCTTGATGTCGGGCTCCCCGGCCGCTGCCAACAGTGTCGGGAACCAGTCAAGGGCGGCGAAGATTTCGTTGCTGACTTGTCCCGGTTTGATGCGGCCCGGCCAGCGGATCATCGCTGGAACGCGATAGGCGCCTTCCCAGTTGGTGTTCTTCTCGCTGCGGAACGGTGTCATGCCGCCGTCCGGCCACGAGTTCATGTGCACACCGTTGTCGGTGCCGTAGATGACGATGGTGTTGTTGGCGATACCCAGATCGTCGAGGGCCTTGAGCAGGTTGCCAACGTGGCCGTCGTGTTCGAGCATGCCATCCATGTATTCGCTGAGGCCGCTGCGGCCCTTATATTCCGGCCGCACATGGGTATAGAGATGCATGCGGGTGCCGTTCCACCAGCAGAAGAAAGGCTTGTTGGCCTGAACCTGCCGCTTGATGAAGTCGATCGCCGCATTGGATGTCTCGTCGTCGACCGTCTCCATCCGCTTCTTGGTAAGCGGACCGGTATCCTCGATGGTCTGCTTCCCGACCTTGCCGAAGCGTGGATCGACGGTCGGGTCATCCCGATCGGTGGCTCTGCATTTGAGCACGCCGCGCGGGCCGAATTTTGCCTTGAACCCGGGGTCCTTCGGATAGTCGGGATGCTCGGGCTCCTCCTCGGCATTGAGGTGATAGAGGTTCCCGAAGAACTCATCGAACCCGTGCACCGTCGGCAGGAATTCGTTGCGGTCGCCAAGATGGTTCTTGCCGAACTGGCCAGTGGCATAGCCGAGCGGTTTCAGCGCCTCGGCGATGGTGATGTCCTCGGACCGCAAGCCTTGCGCCGCACCGGGCAAGCCGACCTTGGTCATCCCGGTGCGTAGGCCGGATTGGCCGGTTAGGAACGAGGCCCGGCCCGCCGTGCAGCTCTGCTCGGCGTAATAGTCGGTGAACATCAATCCTTCGCGGGCGATACGGTCGATGTTCGGCGTTTTGTATCCCATCAGGCCGAACGTGTAGGCGCTGATATTGGCGACGCCGACATCGTCGCCCCAGATGACGAGGATGTTCGGCCGTTGCCCGGCAGGAGCGGGCTGCTGCGCTTGCGCCTGCGTCACCTCGACTCGCGCGCCCGCGACGAGCGCGGACGTGGCGGCGAGCGCCGTACCACCGAGCAGAATCCTGCGCCGATCAAGTGCACTGGCCTTCGCGTTGGACTTGTCTCCATCCTTCTCTGTGCTCATGACTTGCTCCTTTCGCGAATGACACAACGAAATCCCACGTGGCTCGTGGACGTATCGATCGGCTCTGCATGACGCGCGGCCGGACGGTAGCGGCGGCAGTAGTTCGGGGCGCACAGGTGTGAGCCGCCTTTCAGCACCTTGCGTGGAATCCTGATGTTGGGTTGGCAGGGGTCGTAGCTGTTGGCCTCGCGACCCCCGCGCGGGTTTTCCGGGATGCAGCACGGCTTGGCCGCGTCGGCTTCGTGCTGTGCGCACCACCAATCGGAGGTCCATTCCCAGACATTGCCGATCATGTCGTGCAGGCCGTAGCCATTCGGCGGAAACGCCGTCACCGGCGAGGTGCGCTCGAAACCGTCGCTGTTGAGATTTTCATGGGGGAAGTGGCCCTGCCAGGTATTGGCCATGTGCTTGCCGCCGGGGGCAAGCTCGTCGCCCCATGCGAATTCGGCGCCGTCGAGCCCGCCGCGCGCGGCGAATTCCCATTCCGCTTCCGTCGGCAGGTCCTTGCCGGCCCAGAGCGCATAGGCCAGCGCATCGGAATAGGCGACGTGCACCACGGGATGATCGTCGAGCGTGTTGATGCTGCTCTTCGGGCCGTAAGGATGGCGCCAGTCGGCGCCCTTGAGGAAGCTCCACCATTGGCTCCAGTCGCGCAGATCGACCGGACGGAGCGGGGGTGCAAAGACCAGCGACCCGGCATAGAGCATGTGAGGCAACGCGCCGGGATAGTCCTTCGGATCCGGGGAAATCTCGGCAAAGGTGACGTGGCCCGTCGCCTTTACGAACGCCCTGAATTGACGGTTGGTCACCGGCGTCCGGTCGATCCAGAACGGATCGACGATGACGCGGTGCACTGGCGCCTCTTCCCGATAGTGCCGGTCCGAACCCATGCGGAAGGTGCCGCCGGGGATGAGGATCATCTCCGCGCGATCGGAGATGGATGCGGGGTCGCTTTCTGTGCTGCGCTGACCGCTTCCGCACTGACGATCGCCCGCGAGATCGAACGCGTCATTTGATGCCGTTCTTGAAGACATCGCGTCCCTCACCCTGCTGTTGCTGTGCCTTGGGTGCTTCGCGCGGGGCTTACCTGTCAATGCGCGCTTTTCAGCGCGTGCCGCGCAGAAGAAGACACATAGAGACCTCCACCAAGAACCGCTTGTAAGGCATCCGCCAGTTTATCGCCGGCGTCGGATTTGATGACGTATCCCAACGCTCCTTCCGCAAGGGCTTTTCTGATGACGGCCGGCTCGTCCAGAACCGAAATGAAAATAATACGAGCCTCCGGATGCGCGTCCCGGAGGCTGCAGGTCGCAGGGCAACAGCAGCACGCCCCTTGGGTTGGCAGCGAATACGTCGCTCGTGCCGCGCATAAAGAAAACTAAGCACGCCAGCGCAGTGCCCACGCGTTTCATTGCGCGCAGCTCTCTCGCGACACTGCCAGACCAGACAGCAAGTCCCCGCGCCGGCTCCGTTTGGGGCCCGCGCGAAACGTCTCCGTGATCAGAGCGCGTATCAAGCTAGGCACTACTACCCAAGGTTTGCAAGCGGATTAAGGGACACGTGTGCTGGCCTATTCAACTCTGGATTGGCTTTATTGAGCCTCGGCCGGTGGGCGCCGGTGCTTGGCCATACTGAGTCCCACGAACGATCCCACGCCAAAGTAAGAAGATTCGGATCTCAAATGGCTACCACCAGCGAATGTCGGTATCGGTGGTTGCGCCTCCCCGCAACCAAATTCGGATTTTGCCGGATCCGATACGAAAATGGCCCGCGCGATGCGGGCCATTTTTGTTTGGATTGCCTCCGCTTCAAAGCTCCCTAATCACTTTCCCCATCCGCACCTACCACGGTCGACGGCGCTTCCCCAAACACCAGCCCCTCAGGCTGAAACTTGATCGTCTTTCCTCGAAGGCGGGGATGGCTCTGGCGAGATGCTTCCACACCGGCAGCTTCCTGGTTCGCGCGGTCTTGGCAAGCGCGAGGAAGGCCCTGATCTCGTCCTCGTTCATCGAGGGTAGAACGTCGGATAGGCAAAGCCCTGTTCGACCAGCCAGTGGTTGATGTCGACCTTTTCGCCCGCGACCGTCACCTCGATGCAGCGGATCATCTTCGTGCGACAGGCCCGTGGCGGAATGTGAGACGAGACCACGTCACGGTGCCCGCGAACAAAACGCCCGCGCGTCTGGAGCGCGCGGGCGACGATGATTTTCGCCAACAGAGTAGAATCTTTCCAATCAGGATCGGTACGGGCAGACCATCGTCAGATTCAGCAGCGTCGGCGTGTTCGAGCCCTTCTTGTATTCCCACTCCAGCCGGATCTCATGCCGGTGGGCATAGGCGTCGTTCGGCCCGTGGACGATGATGTTGGTCTTCATCGGGATCGGCGGCTCGGAGTTGAAGCATTTCCGGACGCAGGCATCGAGCAGATCGCATCGCGTCAGCGGGATCACGCCCGGCTCGTCCCTGGACAGCGGGACCGTGTTCGGCTGGGTGCTGAGGTCGAGACGAGCCCGGCCCTTCTCCTTGTGCCAGTATTTGGCGCTTCCCTGCGGCCACTTCGAGGCCGGGTTCAGGATCAGGTGGTACTGACCGTATTCCAGGGTCGGCAGGTCGATGTCCTCCGATGCCTTGAGCTTGGCGACGCTCTTCTTCATGTTCGCCAAGGGATAGTAATTACTGTTCATCAAATCCCTGAAGGCTTTGCCGTTATATGTCTTGCCGCCCATCGCCTTGTCCTTCGATACAATCTAATCGGTCAGGGAGACGTGCAGCCCAGCAAAGCTCGTTGGCCCTGTACGAAAGCCTCGGTGCCCCCTAGAACGCGTCGCCCCATTTTCGCGCGCCGACGACGCTACCATCCCAAAATGCAACTCGTCCAGAGAGGCACCTTTGCCGGCACAGGTATGTTTCTCGGCGAGTTGATTGCCATGCATGTGCCGTTCGGTATTCTTGTGCAGAGCTCACCTTGAGCATCGGTCGGTATAGACGCCGCCGTGACTTTTGAAGGCACAGGAATGCAGTGTGTCGCGTGTCAGTCGACGATCGATCCGAGCGCTGGCTGGTGCCCGAAATGTGGGCTGGCTGTGCGGCGCTCCGATCCCGAGAGCGACCGCCGGTTCGTGACGATTCTCCGCGCCGATGTCGTCGATTCCACCGGCCTCATCGCCGAGCTGGAGCCGGAGGCGGCCATCTCACGGCTGGAGCCGGCCCTGGCCGCGATGCGAGCCGCGGTGCGCCAGTTCGGGGGCATCGTCAGCAAGGAGCTGGGCGACGGGATCGCGGCTGTGTTCGGTGCCCCGATCGCGGACGATAACCACGCGCCGCTGGCGTGCCATGCGGCACTTGAACTCGTTCGGCGCGTCGCAAGCCTCGGCGATCCCGGGCTTCAGGTGCGTGTCGGCCTCCATTCCGGTCACGTCGTCGCCTACATGGTCGCCAGCGAGTTTTCCAAGGTCTACGAGATTGGTGGTGCCGCTCAGCATCTGGCGGCACGGCTGGAGTCGGTGGCGGAGCCGAATCATATCTACGTGTCGCAAGCCTGCCAGGAACTGGCCCAAGGGCATGTCCGATTCGAGTTTCTCGGCGGCAAGCCGCTGCGCGGCTTCAACCAGCCTGTGCCGGTCTACCGCATCGTGGGCGCGAGCGACCTGTCGAGCTGGCGGGTGCGACGGGCGCGCAGCATCTCCCGGTTCGTCGATCGCACGATCGAGCGGGCACTGCTTGCCCGTGCCGCGGAGGCGGTCGGTGCCGGCCGGCGGACCGTTTTGCTGCTGGGCGATGCCGGTATCGGAAAGTCACGTCTCGCGCACGAGTTTGCCCAGGAGCTCAAGGCGGCTGGTTGGCGCCTGATCGACGCCGAGTGCAGCCCGAACCTCCAGGGCGCGCCGTTCAGCACGCTCAAGCGCCTGTTGCTGTCGCTGCTGGACGCCGCCGCGAAGGGTTCCGACGGACTTGAAAATCCGCGGATGGACCGACCGCTGATCCAGCAATGCGCCCTGGATGCTGTGCTGGATCTGCCGATATCGGAGCCGCAGTGGACCGAGCTGGAGCCGCACGCGCGAGGGCGAGCGATTTGCGACGCGAGCTGCGCATTGGTCGAGAATGCGGTTCGCCGCCACCGCACGATACTCCTGCTCGAAGATCTCCACTGGATCGACCGGGCCAGCGATACGGTGATGTCTGCGATCGCCTCGCTTCAGACGCCGAATCTCCTCGTCTTGCTCACATCCAGGCCGAACGGCATGCCGGTATGGACCACGCGCTGCCAGGCCGAAGTCGTCGCGATGCGCCCCCTCGACGACGATTCGGGGATGGCGATGCTAGCCGACATGCTTGGCCCCTCCGCGGCGAACAACGATCTGAAGACCAGGATCATTTCGCATACGGCGAATGTGCCCTTGTTTATCGAGGAGGTCTGCCGCGGCCTGAGGGACAGCGGAACGCTGCGAGGTCAATGGGGTGATCTCGCGCTCATGCGCCCCATCGAGGAACTCGGGATTCCCACGAGCATCCAGGGCGTGATCGCCGCGCGTCTCGATCGCGTGTCCCGGCAGGAGCGTTCCGTCTTGCAGGTCGCAGCAGCCCTGGGCCCGAGATCGAGCGTCGCGATGCTGCGAGAGCTGGTCGAGTTGCCGGAGGCTGCCCTCCAGGACTGCCTTGCGGTGCTCGATCGCGCCGAGTTGCTGGTGCGAATCGACAGTGAGCTGGACGATGAACTCGAGTTCCGTCACGAAATGGTCCGCCAGGTGACGTATGACTCGATGGTCGAAAAGGTGCGCGAGGACATCCATGCGCGCATTGTTGCGGTTTTCGAGAGTGACGGAACGAGTGCCGAAGAGCCCGATACGCTGTGCTATCACGCGCTGCGCGCGAAGGACTGGCTCAGGGCTTTCACCCATGGCAGGAGCGCGGGACGAAAATGCCTGAGTCGGTCGGCCTTTGCGGATGCGGCGAACTATTTCGAGATCGCGATGGGCTCGCTCGACAAAACGCCGCCGACGCCATTGCGGGAATCGGATGCCATCGATCTCCGGATGGAGGCGCGCGGGGCATTCATCGCATCCGGGCAGGTCGCCGAGTGGCTGGATCTGGGCAAGGAAGCCGAACGGCGCGCTGACGCGATCGACGATATCGGACGCAAGGTCGCCGCTATGACCGTCAGGTCGGGCGCACAGAATTTCTACGGGGCGCCAGTCGAGGCGGTCGCAATCGGCGAAGAGGTCGTCGGCCTCGCCGTGGAATGGGGCAATCAGGGTTGGCTCAATCTCGCGCGATATGGATTGGGGCAGGCCTATTTCCTTGCCGGCCGGTACCGTGAAGCCGAACAGACATTGGCACTGGCTCACGCCCAGTTGGCGAGTCCGGAGGCCAGCGCGCCGATCGGCACGACGCCAAGATATCTGCTCTTGCTCTGCTGCATGATGAAGAGCTTCACCCACACCGTCATGGGCGAACTCGACGCCGCCGAACAGCTCCAGCAACAGGCCTCCGCGATCGCCGAGGAGACCGGCCGTCCCTACGACCGCGTCGCTGCCGCCTATAGCGGCGGCTGGCTGAAGCTCGGTCGGGGCGACCCGGCGGCGGCCGCCGCCATCCTCGAAGAGGGTTTCGTCCTCGCGCAGAAGCACGGCATTCGGCTGTTCGTGCCGGTGCTGGCCTGTCATCTCGGCATCGCCTATCTCGAGCAGGGCCTGTTCGACCGGGCGCGCGGCATGCTGACGGAGGCGCGCGAGGAAGCGAAGGCGGTCGGCTACACCTCGGCGGTGCTGCGCAGCTCGATCTACCTGGCGCTCGCCACCCACCGCCTCGGCGATGTCAGGGCCGCGCAGAACATGCTGCGCGAGGCCCGCAACACCGCCCGCCAGCAGGGGTTCTCAGGCCTCGAGGCCGAAGCCCTGTTCGGCGAGGCCGTCGTGACGCCGCCATCGGACGCGGTGAACAAGGCCGCGATCCTCGCCGCCCTGCGCGCCGCCATCGCGATCGCCTCCGAAAGCGGCGCGCTGCCGCTCAAGCACAAGGCCGACGCGATGCTGAGCGGGATGCTCGCCGGCGGCGACCGGCCCAGCTGAGCCTGCTCCCCGTCAGTCTGGCGGCAGCGCCGGCGCGCACGAACCTGCCCGACGCGTCAAATAAATCCCGCAGCTAAAACAAGGGGATCGCTACTGTGCATGGGGTTGTTTTCGCTCTTTTTGAAGCAGCGCCTCACGCCAGAAACGCGCGGAACCGGCGCAGCGCGATCACGAAGAAGACGCCGCCGATCACGGCGAGCGCGGCAAGCTGCGGCCACACCGCCTCCAGGCCCGCGCCGCGAAACAGGATCGCCTGCGCCAGCATCACGAAATGCGTGTTGGGCGCCGCCAGCATGATGTCCTGGACGAATTGCGGCATGCTCTCCCGCGGCGTCATGCTGCCCGACAGGGTCTGCAGCGGCAGCAGGATCATGATCAGCAGCAGTCCGAACTGCGGCATCGATCCGGCGACGGTGGCGAGGAAGATGCCCATGCTGGTGGTGGCGAACAGCTGCAGCGCCGCGCCGACCAGGAACAGCGCCAGCGAGCCGTCGATCGTGACCGCCAGCCAGCCCTTGACGACGAAGGCGATCGACAGCGCCGAGGCGATCAGCACCACGGCTCCCATCGACCAGACCTTGCTCACCATGATCTCCAATGGCGTGACCGGCATCACCAAGAGGTGCTCGATCGTGCCGTGCTCGCGCTCGCGGATCAGCGCGGCGCCGGTCAGGATGATCGAGAGCATGGTGATCGAGGTGATGACGTGATCGATGGCGCCGAACCACGACTTCTTCAGCTCCGGGTTGAACCTTGCCCGCAGCGTCAGCTCGATCGGCGCGGCCTGCGCATTGCGCGCGCGCGCCAGGAACTCCGCGACTTCCGCGCTGACGATCTGCTCGATATAGCCGCCGCCGTTGAACGCCTGCGAAATGCGCGTCGCATCGATGTTGAGCTGGATCGTGGGCGATTTGCGCGCCAGCAGATCGCGCTGGAAATCCGGCGGGATGTCGAGCGCGAAGGTGTCGATGCCGGCGTCCATCCTGCGGTCCATCTCGTATTGCGAGATCAGGCGCGGCGTCGAGAAATAGGGCGGGGTGAACGCCATCCCGATCCTCGTCGAGACCGGCGAATGGTCTTCGTCGACGATGGCGATCGCGGCGTGGTTCAGGGTTTCCGGCAGCGCCTTTGCGCCGGCATAAACCGCCAGCGTGAACGAATAGACGATCAGCACGAGCAGCATGGGGTCGCGCATCAGGCCGCGCAATTCCTTGATGCCGAGTTGAAACACATTGTCGAAGCGCATGGTCAGCGGGCCTGTTTCTTCAGCAGCATCGTGCCGGCGATCACCAGGACGGGGACCATGATGGCGAGCGCCAGGAGATCGTTGTGGAGGGTGTCGAACCCCAGGGCCTTGGAGAACGTGCCGCGCGAGATCGTGACGAAATAGGTGGTGGGATAGAGCCGCCCGATCAGCGCGCCCGCTCCCTGGAGGGATGAAACCGGGTCGATCAGCCCGGAATACTGGATGGCCGGGATCAGCGTGATCAGCACCGTGCCGAACAGGGCCGCGATCTGGCTGTTCATGAAGGCCGAGATCACCATCCCCATGCCGGTCGTGGCCGTGACGTAGAGCAGCGCGGCCAGGGCGTAGGTCGGAAAGCTCCCGGTGAAAGGTACGCGGAAGACGGCGAGGGCAAAGCCGACGAGGAGGAGGAAGTTTCCGAATGCCAGCACGACATAGGGCAGCTGCGTGCCGAGCAGGAATTCCAGCCGCGTCACCGGCGTGACGTAGAAATTGACGATCGATCCGAGCTCCTTCTCGCGCACCACCGCCAGCGCGGCGAGCACCGCCGGAATCATGATCAGCAGCAACGGGATGATGCCCGGCGCCATGGCGACGACGCTGATGACGTCCGGGTTGTAGCGGTAGCGCACCTGGAGCTGGTAGGTGCCGGCGATCGCCGCATCGCCATAGAGCTCGCGGCCCTTCTGCGCGAGCCAGGTCGCGTGGATCGCCTGGGCGTAGGAGCGCAGCGTCTCGGCCCGTGTCGGATTGGCACCGTCGACCCAGGCGCCGATCTCGACATGGCGGCCGCGGCTGACATCGCGGCCGAAGCCCGGCGGCAGCTCGATGGCGAGACCGATCTCGCCGGCGCGCATGCGGCGGTCGAGATCGGCGTAGTCGGTGATCGGGGATTTCTGGGTGAAGTAGCGCGAGCCCGCGATCTGAAGGCTGTAGTCGCGGCTGATCGTGCTGTCGTCGCGATCGAGCACCGCGAAGGTCAGATTCTCGACGTCCATGCTGATGCCGTAGCCGAGCACGAACAGCAGCAGCACGCTGCCGAGGATCGCGAGCGTAGCGCGGATCGGATCGCGCCGCAGCTCGAGCGTCTCGCGGCGGGAATAGGCCAGCATGCGCGTCGGATTGAACGCGGCGCTGTGCCGACGGACCGCTGTGGGGCTCGCAGATGCGGGCGGCGGCGAGGCGGCCGCCGGCTGGCGGGCCGGCTCCGTCGTGTCCGCGATCGCCTCCTCCAGGCAGGCGATGAAGGCCTGCTCGAGCGTGGCGGTGCCGCGCGCGGCCACGATCGCTGCGGGCGTATCCGACGTCAGCACCTTGCCGGCATGCATCAGCGAGATCCGATCGCAGCGCTCGGCCTCGTTCATGAAATGGGTGGAGACGAAGATGGTGACGTTGTCCTTGCGGGAGAGCTCGGCGAGGATCTGCCAGAAGCGGTCGCGGGCGACCGGATCCACACCGGAGGTCGGCTCGTCGAGGATGAGGATGTCGGGCGCATGGATCATGGCGACCGCCAGCGACAGCCGCTGCCGCAGCCCGAGCGGCAGGGCATCGGGCAGGGCGTCGACGACGTCGGCAAGATCGAACCGGGCGATCATCTCGTCGATGCGCGCGGCGATGGTGCCCGCCGGCAGCTCGAACAGGCGCGCATGCAGATCGAGATTCTGCGTGACCGTGAGCTCGGAATAGAGTGAGAAGCCCTGCGACATGTAGCCGATGCGGCGCCGCACCGACATGTCGCCGGCATCGATGGTGTTGCCGAACAGCCGCGCGGTGCCTTCGCTCGCGGGCAGGAGGCCGGTGAGCATCTTCATGGTCGTGGTCTTGCCGCAGCCGTTCGAGCCGAGAAAGCCGAAGATCTCGCCCTTTCTGATGCGGAAGCTGACGTCGTCGACGGCAACGAAACCATCGAACCGCCGGGTCAGGTGGTCGGCTTCGATCGCGATCTCCTCGTGGTCCTCGTCGCGCGGCGGGATGACGACATTGGTATGGTTGCCGCGCTCGGCCTCGGGAAGAAGACGGATGAAGGCGTCATCGAGCGTATCGGCTCCGGTCTGCCGCTTGAGTTCGGCGGGCGTTCCGGTCGCCAGCACGCGGCCGGCGTTCATCGCGATCAGGAAATCAAACTGCGCGGCCTCCTCCATGTAGGCGGTCGAGACGATTACGCTCATGCCGGGCCGGCTGTCGCGGATCGAGGCGATCAATTCCCAGAACTGGCGGCGCGACAGCGGATCGACCCCGGTGGTCGGCTCGTCCAGGATCAGGAGCTCGGGATCGTGAATCAGCGCGCAGCACAGGCCGACCTTCTGCTTCATGCCGCCGGAGAGTTTTGCCGCCGGCCGGTCGGCAAAGGGCGTGAGCCCCGTGTCGCGCAGCAGGCTCGCGATCCGCCTGTTCCGCTCCGCCTTGTCGTGTCCGAACAGGCGGCCGAAGAAGTCGATGTTCTCGAACACCGACAGTGTCGGATACAGATTCTTGCCGAGGCCCTGCGGCATGTAGGCGATGTCGGGGCACACGTTGCGGCGGTGGCGCGCGCTCGCCATATCGCCGCCGAGCACGTCGATACGCCCCTGCTGGATCGCGCGCGCGCCCGCGATCAGGGCGAGCAGGCTCGATTTGCCGACGCCGTCGGGGCCGATCATCCCGACCATGCAGCCGGACGGCAGGTCGAGCGTGATGGACTCGAGCGCCCGGGTCTTGCCGTAGCTCAGGCCCACGCCTTCCAGATGCACCACGCTGCCGACGGCAGCCGGTGCTTCGGCTGCGGCAGTCGTGCTCATCTCGTCAACTTGATCTTGAGGTTGTCGGGCCATTGCGAGGCCGGATCGAGCTGCACATAGGCCATGCCGGGCAGGCCGGTCTTCACATGCTCGATGTGCTGACGCAGCAGCTCGGGCGCGATATGCGCCTTGATGCGGAACATCAGCTTTTGGCGTTCCTCCTCGGTCTCGACCGTCTTGGGCGTGAACTGCGCGACGTCGGCAACGAAGGTGGCCTTGGCGGGGATCACGTATTGCGGGATGGCGTCCAGCACGAGGCGGACTTCGGCGCCGATCGCGACGCGGCCGGCCTCGGCCGTCGGCAGGAAGAACGTCATGTAGACGTCGCCGAGATCGACCATGTTGAGGACGCGGCCGCCGGCAGCGAGCACCTCGCCGGGCTGTGACACGCGATACTGCACGCGGCCGTCGCGCGGCGCCTTCAGTACGCTGTCGTTGAGGTCGGCGTTGATGCTTTCGATCGCGGCCTTGGCCGCGTCGACCGCGGCGCCGGCATCGATCACCATGGCGCGGGAGGAGCTGATTGCGGCTTCCGATGCCGCGACCTGGGCATGGGAAGCGGCCAGTGCCGCTTTCGCCGTGGCGTTGGCGGAGCGGTCGTCGTCCAGGACCTGCTGGGACACCGCACTCGTCTTGATCAATTGTTCGGACCGGTCCAGCTTGCGGCTCGTGGTGTCGAGCTGGGCGATGCGCTGGTCGACCACGGCTTCGGCGGCCTTCCGTTCGGCCTCGCGCTGGTTCACCAGGCTCTTCGCGGTCTCGACATTGATCATTGCCCGCTGGAGCTGCGCTTCGGCCTGGCGGCGCTGTGCCTGCAGCTGCTCGGTGTCCATGCGTGCCAGAACCTGGCCCGCGCTGACGAAATCGCCTTCGTTGACCAGGATCTCGCGGATTCGTCCCGGCGTCTTGGTGGCGATGTCGATCTCGACCGCTTCGATGCGGCCATTGCCGCGGGCGAAACCTGGTGGCAGCGCGTCGGCATCACGGTGCTGCCAATAGTAATAACCGCCGCCCGCGAGCAGGATGGCGAGCGCGGCGACGACGCGACCCGGTGTTAAATTCATCTGTGCACAACGCCGTGCGGTGGCGCCCACTGTTGAGATACGAACGCCCCGCCGCTGATCGCGCGGCAAGGGCGGGCTCAACATTGCAGCTAATTTTGCACCGCAGCTTGATGCAGATCAGACGGCGGCGCGCGGCGTGCTGCCTCCATTCTGGGCCGCGCGTCGTCATCGCCGCGCGTCCGCCCGGATCGGCCGAGCGGACGCGCGAGACTTGGTGGAGGGATTGCCGTCGGCTCGATCCGGGCCGACTCACTTCACCAGCGGGCAGCCGCCGTCCTTCAGCGGCCGGAACGCCTGGTCGGCGGGGACTTCGGCGAGCAGCTTGTAATAATCCCACGGTCCCTTCGATTCCTCCGGCTTCTTCACCTGGAACAGGTACATGCTGTGCACCATGCGGCCGTCCTCGCGCAGCACGCCGTTGTCGGTGAAGGCATCCCGCACCGGAAGCTCGCGCATCTTGGCCATCACGGTCTTGGTGTCGCGGGTGCCGGCGGCCTGCACCGCCTTGAGATAGTGCAGCGTGGCGCTGTAGGTCGCGGCCTGGTTCATGGTCGGCATGCGCTTGACCCGCTCCAGGAAGCGCTTGCCGAAAGCGCGGGTCTTGTCGTTGAGGTCCCAATAATAGGCCTCGGTGACGATCAGGCCTTGCGCCAGCTTGAGGCCGAGGCTGTGCACGTCGGAGATGAACATCACGATCGCAGCCAGGTTCTGGCCCCCGGCAACGATCCCGAACTCGCCGGCCTGCTTGATCGCGTTGATGGTGTCGCCGCCGCCGTTCGCGAGGCCGATGATCTTGGCCTTGGAAGCCTGGGCCTGAAGCAGGAACGAGGAGAAATCCGCCGTGTTGAGGGGATGCTTGACGCTGCCCAGCACCTTGCCGCCGGAGGCCTTCACGACGTCACCGGTGTCGCGCTCGACCGAATGGCCGAACACGTAGTCCGCGG
This sequence comes from Bradyrhizobium sp. I71, assembly GCF_022354745.1. Lineage (NCBI taxonomy): Bacteria > Pseudomonadati > Pseudomonadota > Alphaproteobacteria > Hyphomicrobiales > Nitrobacteraceae > Bradyrhizobium > Bradyrhizobium sp. I71. The sequence goes on along the minus strand of NZ_CP059398.1, from coordinate 2,622,900 downwards.
TCAGGAAGAACCAGGTATCGCCGCCGTTCTTGACGATGGCGCTGCCGACGGTGTGTGCGTTGGCATAGGTATCGTAGGTCCAGTGCGCGGTGTAGGGCGAGCAGGACTTTCCGGTGATGTCGGAGCTCGCCGCATCCGTCACGATCATGATCTTCTCGTACTGCTTCGACAGCTCCATCACCGCCAGCGCGGTCGCCGATGTCGGCAGATCGATGATCATGTCGACGCCTTCGGTCTCCCACCATTTGCGGGCGATGGTGGAGGCGACGTCGGGCTTGTTGAGCACGTCGGCACTCAGCATCTCGATCGGCTTGCCGAACATCTGCCCGCCAAAGTCCTCGATCGCCATTTTGGTGGCCTCGACATTCCCCATGCCGCCGATGTCTGAATAGACGGACGAGAAGTCGGAGAGCACGCCGATCTTGAGCGGTGCCTGCTGGGCCGAGGTGGGGGCGATCAAGGCAGCCGACAGCAATCCGGCCGCAGACACGAGTGCCGCGATAGGTCTCATTGGATACGTTTCCTCTATACGGGGCTATTCTGCCCCTTTGTCCGACAAAGCTAGAGCCAGGTTCCGGCAGAGTCAATTTCTTGCACCAGAGGCTTAAATGCGAGAGTTTGACGCATTCTCCGGTCAAGCATAAGGTTTGTCGGACAATCGCCAATGGAGTTTGGTTTGCCTGTCGCTCCGCTGTTTCGTCCGATCGATGTCGCGCCCGCCTATCAGAGGGTTGCTGACGCCATCGAGCGCGAGATCGTCAATGGCCGCATCAAGCCGGGCGATCCCATCGGCACCGAGCACGACCTGGTCCGCCAATTCGGCGTCAATCGCTCGACCATTCGCGAGGGCATCCGCGTGCTGGAGGAAGGCGGGCTGATCAGGCGCGATTCCTCGCGCCGCCTGCACGCCTGCCTGCCGCGCTACAGCAAGCTCGCGAGCCGTCTCAGCCGCGCGCTGGTCCTGCACGAGGTCACCTTCCGTGAACTCTACGAGGCCTCGATGACGCTGGAAGTCGCCAGCATCGAGGGCGCGGTGGAACGGGCGACGGAGGAGAACATCGCCGAGCTCGCCGGCAATCTCGCGCGTAGCGAGGCTATAGTCGGCGACGCCGCGATGCTTGCCGAATGCGATGCCGAATTCCATGTTCTGGTCGCCAAGGCCTCGCAGAACCGCGTGCTCCAGCTCGCGCGGGAGCCGGCAGCGCAGTTGTTCTATCCGACCACTGAGATGATCGTGACAGGTGTCGCCGAAGGTGGCCCGCGTCTCGTCGCGGCGCACCGCCATCTCATCGATGCGATCCGCCGCCGCGACCGCGAAGCCGGCGTGCTGTGGACGCGCCGGCACCTGCAGGACTGGCGACGCGGCTTCGAGAAAATCGCGTCGCTCGATCGCTCGGTCGAGCACATGTACATGGAGCACGCGCAGGCGGCCCGCCGCAGATAGCGCCTTTGGAATTCGTGCAGCACAACAAACAAAGACATCACACGGAGGAACACATGACCGGCGACACCGCAGCCACCATCTCGGAAGCGCGCGAGCATTCGATCGGCGATCTCTTGCGCCGCTCGGCGGGCCGCGAGCCGAACAAGCTCGCGGTAAGCTGCGGCGGTGTGAGCTGGACCTTTGCCGCAATGGACGCGATCTGCAACCGGCTCGGCCGCGGCCTGCTCGGGCTCGGCGTCAGGAAGGGCGACCGTGTCGCCGTGCTGTCGCGCAATTCGCACGCCTTCGCCGCGCTGCGCTTCTCGGTGGCGCGGATCGGAGCCGTGCTGGTGCCGATCAACTTCATGCTCAATCCGGACGAGATCAATTTCATCCTGAAGAGCTCCGGCGCGAAACTGCTCTCGACCGGACCGGACTTCGTCGAGCAGGCACGCGCGGCCAGCGCCAAGGATTGCGCGGTCGAGAAGATGGTCTGGCTGCCGGGCGAGGATGCGGCCACGGCGCCTGCGGGCCTCACCACCTTCGACGATCTCCTCGACGCCGACGGCTCGTTCCTGGACGCATCGGTCGACAGCCGCGATCTCGCGCAGATCGTCTACACAAGCGGCACGGAATCTCTGCCCAAGGGCGCGATGCTGACCCACGAGGCCGTGATGTGGCAGTATGTCAGCTGCATCATCGACGGCGGCATGAGCGCGGACGACAAGTTCCTGCACGCCCTGCCGCTCTATCATTGCGCCCAGCTCGACGTCTTCCTGGGTCCGCAGATCTATCTCGGCGCCTCAGGCGTCATCACCGGCAAGCCGACCGCCGACAACATCCTGGCGCTGATCGAGGCCCACAAGATCACGTCCTTCTTCGCGCCGCCGACGATCTGGATCGCGATGCTGCGCTCGCCGAATTTCGACAAGACGGATATGTCGACCCTGCAGAAGGGTTATTACGGCGCCTCGATCATGCCGGTGGAAGTCCTGCTCGAGCTTCAGCGTCGCCTGCCTGCCGTAAAATTCTGGAATTTCTACGGCCAGACCGAGATCGCGCCGCTCGCAACCGTGCTGCGGCCGGAGGACCAGCTGCGCAAGGCCGGCTCGGCCGGCAAGCCCGTGCTCAATGTCGAAACGCGCGTAGTCAACACGGCGATGGAGGATGTCAAGGTGGGCGAGGTCGGCGAGATCGTGCACCGCTCGCCGCATCTGCTGTCCGGCTACTACAACGATCCCGTCAAGACCGCCGCCGCGTTCTCCGGCGGCTGGTTTCACTCGGGCGATCTCGCCACTGTCGACGACGAGGGCCACATCACCGTGGTCGATCGCGTCAAGGACATGATCAAGACCGGTGGCGAGAACGTCGCGAGCCGCGAGGTGGAGGAGATGGTCTACCGCATCCCCGCCGTCTCCGAAGTCGCCGTGGTCGGCCTGCCCGATCCGCGCTGGATCGAGGCGGTGACCGCGATCGTCGTGGTCAAGGGCGGGGAGACGCTGGACGAGGACGCCGTCATCAAGCACTGCGCCGGCCAGATGGCGCATTTCAAGGTGCCCAAGCGCGTCATCTTCGTCGACAGTCTGCCCAAGAATCCGAGCGGAAAGCTGCTCAAGCGCGAGCTGCGCCAGCGCTTCGTCGGCGGCGAGACGCTCGATAAGGCGATCCAGAAGAATTTCGGGACCTGAGACGGAGCGATCGTCATGAGAGCCTGGCAGTCGCGCGCGATTGGTCGATAGAGGGGATGGATCTGGTTGAGCTGCCGGACCCGCGCTCGGCGGCACGCGGCCGGGCGTCCTGCAGGAGGTCATGGTGCTCGGGTTCAGCTTCGATGCCGTGCCGGAGCGATGCGCCTGATGCAGCACGGCGGCCATTTCGGCAAGATCGTGGTCGAGTTCGCCTAGTTTGTCTCGCCGGCCAGCTTCCTGACGTCGTCCGGCGTCTGCCCGAAGCGGCGGCGAAACGCGCGGTGGAAATAGGATACGTCGTGAAATCCCGCCAGATGCGCGATCTCGATGATCTTGCGCGTGCGCATGGCGGGATTTCGCAGCAACCGCTCGGCCCGCAGCAGCCGCTGCTCCAGCACGAAACCGCTATAGGTGGTGCCGGCGCGCTCGAACAGCAATTGGATGGTGCGCGGGCTGATCCGGTGCGCGGCGGCAAGATCGGACAGCGACAAGGCGGGGCTGTCCAGCTGCGCCAGGATGTCGGACTTCAGGGCTTCGAGACGCGCCGCGGCAAGGCCGCGCGTCCGCGCCTCCTCGGCGGCATCGCCGCGGGCTCCGATCATCAACACAGAAAGATCGAACAGGTGCTGCGAAACCGCGTCGAGCTCCGAGGCTCCGAGCCCGGCAGCATGCGCATGTGCGAGGTCGTAATATCGAAGGAACATCGATGCGATCGGCTTGAGGCCGTCGATCGGTCGTGCAATCAGGTCCTCGGCATTCGGGCAGGCGCGCAGCAGCGCCTTGCGGGGCAACAACGCGGTCTGGAAGTTGCCGTACGCGGTCTGAGTGACGTGGGCTCCCTTGATCGACGGATCTCCGATGGTGAGGTCGCCGGCGGCAACGTTCAGCGCGCGACTTCCCATGGCCCCGCTCAGGGCCGAATTCGGTGACATGACGATGACCAATTCGTCGTTCGTGCCCATCGACACGAAGCTCATCGGCGTGCCGAACGAGGCGGACAGTCTGATGCGCGGAAGAATGGCGGGAGTGATTGTCCGGTGCACCGGGCCGTCTCCGATGGGAACGAAATCGGTTCCCATCACCTGCCGGCAGAACTGCTCGCGCCAGCCCTCATAGGCCGGCCCCGTGGGATCGCCGTTGAATGAGAGCTGAGGCGGGGTCATCGGTCGGCCGTAAACGTTGGTGGGCGATCTGTATCCTGATCGGGTCACCGAGGTGCGGCAACGAGAAAAGCGCCAAATTGCGTGAAAAACCACTCGCAATCGCGCGTTGAACCAGTGACCAGGTGCCGCAATAGGACACTCCGCGCCGCGGAAGCTCAATACTCCTTCACCGCCGCCGCGAAGGCCAGCCACAGCGCGATCGACGCGAGCCCAAAGCCGCCGAGCAGCAGGAAGGTCGGTCCGTAGCCGATCCATTGCGCGATCCAGCCGCCAAGTGCGGGACTGAGACTCGCGCCGATGCCCTGCACCGTGATCACGGCGCCCTGGCCGAGATTGATGCGGCCGGTGCCGTTGAGCGAGCGCGCGACCATGCCCGGGACGGCGACAGTCTGCAGCCCGGTGCCGATGCCGTCGAGCACCTGCATCGGCACGACGCCCCACCATCCCGTGACGAAGAAGGCGAGCACGCCGCGGATCGGCAGGAACATGAAGGACACCAGGATCACCGGCCAGTAGTTGCGCTTGCTCGCGGCCTTCATCGCGATCAGCGACGTCACGATCATCACGCCTTGCGCGATCACCACGGTAGTCGCGACGAAGCTCGGGCCGTTGGCCTGCCCTTCGGCCACCGCGGCTAGTCCGTAGAGCGGGACGATGGCGGCGTTGCCGAGATGGAAGAGGGCGAGGGCGAGAGCCAGCACGAGCAGCGCCCGGTGCTTGAGCAGTATCGTCATCGCATCCGGCGGAGCTTTGGAGTCGTCCTCCTTGCTGCCGCGCGCGGCGCGGTCGTCGATTGCCTTTGCGGGGATCATCAGGACGCAGGCGATGGCGATGGCACCGAACACGGCCGCCAGCGCGAACACGGCGACATAGCCGAACTTGTAGCCGAGATAGCCCGACAATGCGGCGCCGACCATGTTGCCCGCATGGTTGTAGGCCTGGTTGCGGCCATTGAGCGCATTGAAGCCCTTCTGCTTGGCGATGCCGAGCGTGATGCCCGTTACCGCTGGCACGATCGCGGCGCTCGCCAGCGATTGCGCGACCTGCGAGAACGTCACTGCCCAGAAGTTCTGCGAGATCAGGATGATCCCGGAGGCGAGAACGACGCAGATGCCGGGAATGACGACCCAGAGCCGCTTGTTGCGGCTGGCGTCGATGAAGCCCCCGATCGGCGTCGTGATCAGCATGCCCGCGACGTTGCCGATGGTCATGGCGGTGCCGATCAGCCCGCTGGCCCAGCCGCGCTCCTGCAGAAATACCCCGACGAACGGCCCGATGCCCGACTGCATGTCGGCCATGAAGAAGTTGAGCGCGAACAAGGGCCAGATACGGGAAGAGGTGGGAGACCGCGATGCCATCGATACTCGAACATGCTCTTCGTGTGTCGTGATCCCCTTGGCCCATCGTGCCGGCGTGGACCTGAACGTAACGGGCGCTCACCGCGTTGGTTCCAGCCACTGCTGCCGGCCATCGATCTTGCCGGGAGCTTGTCCGCAATGTCATCCTGGATCTTCCCACGGAGCCCGAGTCATGCCTCTCTGGACCTGCGAAACCTGCGGTGCTCAATTTCCCTCACGCGGATCGCCGCCCGACTCCTGCCCGATTTGCGAGGACGAGCGACAGTTCGTGAACTGGAAAGGGCAGACCTTTCTCGCGCGCGAGGAGCTCGCGCGAAGGCATCGACTGGTGGGCCGGGACGATCTTGGCCTCACCGGGATCGGGATGGAGCCGAGCTTTGCCATCGGGCAGCGCGCACTTTTGGTGCCCCAAGACGACGGCTGCGTGATGTGGGATTGCATTCCGCTTGCGACCGACGAGGCCATCCAATATGTCGCGGCACTCGGCGGGCTGAAGGCCATCGCGATCTCGCATCCGCACTACTACGGCGCGGTCGCGGACTGGAGCGACACGTTCGGCGGCGTGCCGGTGTACCTGCACGCCGATGACAGCGCCTTCGTCACACGGCCTCATCCGGCGATCGTGCACTGGACCGGCGAGCGCCATCGCATCACCGATGACGTGCTGCTGCTGCGCACCGGCGGCCACTTCGCCGGCGCCACCATGCTGCATTGTGGGCGTGGTGCGGACGGCAAGGGCGCGTTGCTCACCGGGGACATCGCGCAGGTGACGATGGACCGCCGCTTCGTCAGCTTCATGTATTCCTATCCGAATTACATGCCGCTGGGCGCCGCCGCAGTGCGGCGGATCGCGGCAGCCGTCGAGCCGCTCGCCTTCGACCGGATCTACGGAGCCTGGTGGGGCCGCAACATCGCCAGCGGCGCCAAGGCTGCGTTCGCGGCGTCGGTCGCGCGCTATCTGTCGGCCATCGCCTGAGCCGATGTGCGGACCGGATTTATCTTGCCGGTCCGCAATAACTGTACTAAAGGTACATTATAGTGGCCTTGCCGCAAAACGACGTATCTGCGGGTTCGGCATGATCGATGCATCGCTGAAGCCGTGGGGTTTTGCGGCCTCCGTGAGCGGGAGCTGAATGCATGACGGCGCAGCGTGACTACGAGATCTTCGAGGCCGGCGACGTCCTGCTCCGGTCCGGGACCGTCCTTCCCGCCATGAAGCTCGCCTTCAAGACCTACGGCACGCTGAGTCCGGCCCGCGACAACGTCATCCTCTATCCGACCTCGTTCGGTGCGCAGCACACCGATACGGAATGGCTGATCGGGCCCGACGGCGTGCTCGACGCCACGCGCTACTTCGTCATCATCCCGAACCTGTTCGGTAACGGCCTGTCGTCCTCGCCGTCGAACATGTCCGTTCCGTTCCCCGAGGTGACCTATCACGATGCCGTCGCGATCCAGTACCGGCTGCTCACCGAACGCTTCGGCATCTCCAAGCTTGCGCTGGTCTATGGCTGGTCGATGGGCGGTATGCAGGCCTATCACTGGGCGACGCTGCACCCCGACATGGTCGAGCGCGCGGCGGTCGTCTGCGGCAGCGCCCGCTGCGCGCCCTACAACTACGTCTTCCTGGAAAGCGTGAAGGCCGCGCTCACTGCCGATCCTGCCTTCCGCGACGGCCGTTTCGCCGAAAGACCCGTCGCCGGCTATCGCGCCATGGGGCGCGTCTATGCCGGCTGGGCGATGTCGCACGGCTTCTATCGCGACGAGCTCTGGCGCGAAGCCGGTTTCACCTCGCTGGAGGATTATCTCGTCCGCGCCTGGGACGTGACGTTTGCGCGGCGAGACGCCAACGACCTCCTGGCGCAGATCGGGATCTGGCAGAATGGCGACGTCAGCCGCTGCCCGACATTCGCGGGCGATTTCGATCGGGCGCTGGCGGCGATCAAGGCGCACATGCTGCTGATGCCGGGCGCGACCGATCGCTATTTCGACGTCCGCGACAACGAGGACGAACTCGGCCGGCTCGTCAGCGCGAAATCGGCCGTGCTGCATCCGATTCCATCGCTGCATGGCCATCGCGCCGGCAACCCCGTCAACAATCCGCGCGACCAGGCCTTCATCAAGGCCGAGATCGCCGCGCTTCTCAGCAAGTAGGGCAGGCACCCGATCATGAGCGACGCAACCGTTTCAGAGCCCGGTCATCGCCTGAAGCCGCTGACCCCGGCCATGCTGCGCGAATTGTCGGTTCGCTCCAATGTCAGGGGAGCGGCGCAGAGCCTTGGCCATTACGGCGTGATCCTGCTGGTGGGCGCGTTGATCTGGAAGGTTTCGTCGACGTGGGGCGTGCTCTGGGCGCTGCCGCTGATGGTGGTGCAGGGCTATCTCGTCGCCTTCCTGTTCATGGCGGTGCACGAAACCGCGCACAAGACCGCGTTCAGGAGCCGCAGCCTCAATCTCACGGTGGGCTATCTCTCGGCCTTCATCATCGGACTGCCTTACGAATATTACTGCCTGTTTCACTGGGACCATCATCGCTACACGCAGGATCCAGAAAGGGATCCCGAGTTGATCGTCGGGGTGAAGCCGGCATCCGACACGCAGCTTGCGCTCGCCTATAGCGGCCTGCTCCAGGTCGCCGGCCGGCTGCGGCTGATGCTCGGCCATGCGCTCACCGGCAAGGTCACCGTGCCCTGGATTCCCGAGAGCAAGCGCGCCGTCATCGTGACGGAGGCGCGGATCCATGTGGCACTCTATGCGCTGCTGCTCGCGCTCTCACTCTGGTTTTCCTCGGCGCTGCTGCTCTGGGTCTGGATCGTGCCGCTGATCATCGGGCAGTTCTTCCTGCGGCCCTACCTCTACGCCGAGCATACCGGCTGTGACCACACCCGCAGCGCCTTCCACAACACCCGCACCACCTACACCGGCGCGGTCGTCAAATGGTTCGCGTGGAACATGCCCTACCATGTCGAGCACCACGCCTATCCCTCGATCCCCTTTCACGCGCTGCCGAAGCTGAACGAGATCGTCGACGGCGAGATCGTGCATCGCGGCCGCGGCTACATCAGAACGACGCGGGAGACCTGGGCCTGGTTTCGCCGGCAGCGGCAGGCCGGCTAGTCGCGCGCGTCTCTCACATGCGTTTGCCGGCTTCCGATAAGAAGCTTCATTGCACGTTCATCACGCGCGCTTGTCTGACGCGTCATTTCAATACCGTCTCGCCGCGCCGGCGCGAATGATTCGAAATACTCTATTGAAATCAATTGTTTGGACGGCCTCGGAAACGTGGCTAATAAGTACTTCCCGATAGGGAAAGTTTTAGCCGTCTTGTATTCACAACCGAGCGAGGCCGCCGCTCTAGCGTTAAGCAATCAACGGGAGATTGATGATGAGCGCGACGAGAGGCCGTCTTCTTGTGGTCGACGACGACCTGGTGCAGCGGGTTTTGATCAGCAAGATCGGCTCGAAGCTCGGATATGATTCCGTCGTTGTCCCGTCGTACGAGGCTGCAACCGAGCTTCTGACGCGCGAGGCCTTCGACGTCATGGCGCTGGACCTGTCGCTCGGCGAGCGGGACGGGGTGGAGCTGTTGCGCTTCGTCGCTGAGCGAAACCTCCGCGCGATGGCGATCGTGATCATCAGCGGCTGCGATGATCGCATCATGAAGGCGACGCGCCGGGTCGCCACCGGGCTGAAGCTGCATCTCGGCGGGTGCCTGACCAAGCCGCTCGATCTCAACCGCCTGCGCTGCGCGCTCGAAATGCCGCAGGGCTCGCCGCTGATCGCGACGGCTGCCGCGCCGCCGCCCCGGATCACGCCGGACAGAATTGCGCGTGGTCTCGCCGATCACGAGTTCTTCGTCGAGTTTCAGCCGAAGATCGCACTGCGGACCGAGCGAGTCGTCGGCGCAGAGGCACTCGCACGCTGGCGTACCGCCGAGTTCGGCATGGTCTCGCCCATGGTTTTCATTCCGATCGCCGAGGAGGCTGGCCTCATGCGCGAGGTGACCGACTGCATCCTTTCCTCCGCGCTGTCGCAGGGCCGCAAGCTGATCGAGCGCAATCCCGGTTTCACCATCGCCGTCAACATCTCGGGCTCGCTGATGTCGGACCTGACCCTGCCCGACCGGATCGAGGAGATCCTGCGCCGTGAGAACGTGCCGCCGTCGTCGCTGACGGTGGAAATCACGGAGACCACGGCAATGGCGGACGTCGATCGCGCCAACGACATTCTGGTGCGTCTGCGGCTCAAGAACATCGGGACGGCGATCGACGACTTCGGCACCGGCTATTCGTCGCTCGCGGCCCTGGCGCGGCTACCGTTCAGCGAGCTGAAGATCGATCAGTCCTTCATCAAGGGCTGCGAAGCCGACGACGACATGATGAAGATCGTCGATGCTTCCGTCGCGCTGGCGAAGGCATTCAACATGAAGGTCGTGGCGGAGGGTGTCGAGAGCTCGCAAGCACTCGAAATCATCCGCCGGATCGGCTGCGACGTTGCCCAGGGCTTCTATTTCGCGCCCTCGCTGCGGCGTTCGCGCGCCGAACGGTGGATATCGCAGCGCAATTCTCTCGCGGACGAAAAGGCCGCGGCCTCGGCGGCTTTGGCGAGTTGAGACGACGAACCCCGGTCGCACTGCGACCGGGGTCGCGCCAGCCGACGGCTGTATCAGTAGATCCCGTAGGCGCAGACATTCACGACGCGCACGCGCAGGCCATGACGGGTGCGGACGAGGCGCTCCTGGTAGCAGTTGCTGACGCCCGTGTTGAGGTAGATACCGCCAACGCCCCAGCCGGGACCCCAGTGGTGATGACCGTGATGGTGATGGAAGCCGCCCGCCGAGGCCGCGGTGGGCGCGAGGGCGGCAAAACCGAGCGAGCCGGCAGCGATCAGACCGAGAGCAAGCTTACGAAACATCTTCATTCTCCATTTGGCGCAGGGGCCATTGTTGTGTCCCTGCATCTCGGTCGAGATGAGATGCGATCGCGTTCACACGGGATGCGGAGAATCGTGTTTCAGGATTGTTTCGTGGGCTGCGACAAAGTGTGCTGCCGTCAGGCTTTTCGCACCGCGCGATAGCGCACAGCCATCGCCTGCGTCATCTCCGCCATCTTGTCGCGGAGATCGGCAGGCTCCAGCACTTCGGCCTCGGGGCCGAGCCGCAGCAGTTCGGCCGCGGCGTGCCACGACGTCTTGCCGACCGGGACTCGTGCAATGCGCCAGCCATCGGCATCTATGGTCTCTTCAAGCTGCGTGCGTGCCTTGACATAGGGCTGGCTCAGCGCGTCGAGCAGTTTGACGCCGAACGGCGACAGCCGCACCATCGCGACATTGGGATGCATCTCGGCTTCGAGGCGCAGCGTCGCGGCCTGCCAATAGGCGGCGAGATCGAAGCCGGCGGGCCTGTCGAAGCGGTCGTCGAGCGCCGTGCAATCCAGCACGCGCGCGACGCGATAGGTGCGCACGCTGCCGTCGACCTGGCCGGCGAGATACCAGCTGCCGCCCTTCAGCACGAGGCCGAGCGGCGCGACGCGGCGTTGCTTCTCCGCGCGCCAGCTCTGGTAGCGGATCTTGATCAGCGTCCCGCGCAGCACCGCGCCGGCGATGGCGCGCAGGTGCTTTGGGTCTTCCGCCTCGCCGAACCAGCCCGGCGCGTCCAGATGAAAACGCTCCTGCATCCGGCCGGCGTCTTCGCGCAGAGTCTCGGGCAGGGCAGCCATCAGCTTGTTCTGCGCGGCGATCATCGCGGCGTCGAGCCCGAGCGCGGCCGCCGGGCCGGGCAATCCCGCCAGGAACAGCGCGCCCGCCTCGCTCTGCGACAGGCCGTTCAGCCGCACGCGATAGCCGTCGAGCAGGCAATAGCCGCCCTCGGCGCCGCGGTCGGCGTAAACGGGAACGCCGGACGCCGCGAGCGCGTCGATGTCGCGATAAATCGTTCGCACCGAGACTTCGCAGGCCTCCGCGAGCTCGGGCGCGGTGATCCGTCCCCTGGCCTGGAGGGTGGTGAGGCTCGACAGCATCCGGCTCGCGCGCATGATCCCCTTAAACCATACCTGACAGAAGATGTCAGGTATGGTCCGCTACAAGCAGCCCAGCGCCAGCCGGCCAGAGGGAGACTGCCATGACCGATCCGAACCGCATCACGCTGTATTATTCGCCGCAGACGCGCGCCACCGGCACGCGGGTGCTGCTGGAGGAGCTGGGCGCTCCTTACGATCTCCACGTTCTCAACATGAAGGCCGGCGAGCAGCGCATGCCCGCCTATCTCGCCATCAACCCGCTCGGCAAGGTGCCGGCGATCCGTCACGGCGAAGCGCTGGTGACGGAGCAGGTCGCCATCACCATCTATCTCGCCGACCTGTTTCCGCAGGCCGGCCTCACGCCCGCCCTGAACGATCCGCTGCGCGGCCCCTATCTGCGCTGGATCGCATATTACGGATCGTCGTTCGAGCCGGCCCTGATCGACAAGTTCATGCAGCGCGAGCCGGCGCCGATCACGCAATCGCCCTATGCCGATTACGACACCATGCTGGGTGCGCTCGAGGCGCAGCTGTCGAAGGGCCCGTATCTGCTCGGCGAGCACATGACGGCCGCCGACGTGTTGTGGGGCGTCGCGTTCAGCTGGACCATGATGTTCGGCATCGTGCCGAAGAAGGACGTGTTCGTCCGTTATGCCGAACGCATGACGGCGCGGCCGGCGTTCCAGCGTATCACGGCAGCCGACGCCGAGATGGCGGCGCAGCATGCGGCTGCGGTTGGGGGATGAGCGGCTCCCCGGGAGCCCGGATCGGCGCTTCGCTTGTCCGGGACCACGGATGAGTGTGAAGCACCTGCCTGTGATTCCTGGCAGGTCCCTCAGAACCGTGGTGCCCGCTTCTCGGCAAACGCCTTGATGCCTTCCTTGATCTCGTCGCCGCGCATGCTGTCGCGGTGGCGTTGGTCGGCGGCGGCTTCATCGAACTCGCCGTGGGCGAACTCGTTGATGGCGCGTTTCATGCCGCGCATCGCCTGCGGGGCGTTGCCGGCGAGGACGCCCGCGAGCTTGTCGACTTCCTCGTCGAGGGATTCCACCGGCACCATCGCGGTGAGATAGCCGATGCGCAGCATCTCCGGCGCGCCGATCTTCTGTGCGGTCAGGAACAGTTTCTTCGCATTGTCCACGCCGAGACGCGTCACGTAGCGTTTGATACCGCTCGGGTAGTAATGCAGCCCAAGCCGCGCCGCTGGCATGAACATCTCCGCGGTATCGATGCCGATCCGGAAATCGCAGGCGAGCGCGAGGTCGGTCGCGCCGCCATAGACGCCGCCGTTGAGCCGGCAGATGGTCGGTACGCCCAAATCCTCCAGCCGGTTGACGACCACCTCGAAAGCCGAGCCCGCGCTCTGCTGCTCGCTCGCGCTGACCGCGCGCTCCGCCACCGAGTTGAGATCGTAGCCGGCGGAGAAGGCACGCCCGGTGCCGGTCAGCACCAGCACGCGAATATCGGGATCGGCCTCGATCCGGTCGAACAGCCTCGTCAGCTCGCCGAGATCCTCCGCCTGGAGCCGGTTGAGATGTTTCGGTCGATTGAGGCGGATGGTGGCGCGTGCGCCGGTGATTTCGAGCAGGGGGCCGGTGGCGGCCTCGGCTGTGTCCGACATTCTTGTCTCCATTGTCGGCGCCAAAGTGCCCGCCTGGGCGGAGGCCGTCAACGACGGGGCGCAGGCAGTTTCATTGGCGCGGTTGCACCGAGCGCGCTCGTCCGTGCCGCCATCGCTCGCGGAGTGCCTACTTGAAATGTGGCGGCTCGTCGTAGCCGCGGCGGCTGCTGAAGAACAGCAGCACCATCAGCCCGACGCCGACGATGACGGAAAACCCCGCGCCCAGCGCCAGCGCCACATAGCCTTCCGTCGGGATCGGCTCACCTTCGACCGCCATTGCGGAATAGGCGAAGTAGCCCGCCGCCAGCATGGCCAGAAGGAGGATGATCAGGAGTGCACGCATGCCGCATTCTCCGGTTGCAGCCGGAAAACCAACAATTGCGAATGGGCGGGGTTCCAGGCGGCCGGCTGACGAGCGGCGCAGCGGCGGGCGGCCCCAAACCGGCGGATCAGGCGCTCTGGGCGGTCTTCACCACCACGACATTGCTGTCGTCCAGCTGGGCCGGGCCGGCATCGCGTACCGTCTTGTCGGCTTCGCCGGCATGACGTTTCAGATAGTCGCGGCGCATGCCAATCTCGTCGCGGACGAACTCGTAGCCGAGCTTGAAGGTGTCGAGCCCGTCGGTACTGATCGTGCCGTCTCTGAGGCCGATAACGGCGCCGCGCAAGATGGCCTCCAGCTCGTCCTGGAGACATTCGAGCTGGTCCAGCGAGTGAGCATGCTCGATCCGCTCGCCGATGTCGAGGATAGCCGTGGAGAGCTCGCTGGCCTTCTCCGGCGCGATCCTCGTGATCTTGGCGTAGATCGCCGCGAAGATCGAACCGATGATGCTGAGCGCGGCAACGCCCACATACATCAGGTCGCTGTACTTGTCGATGAACGACTTGGTGTCGTCGTTGATGTAATCGGCGGCGCCCTGGTGCGCGATCACGAACGCATCCTTCTCGACGGAGGCGGGTTCTATCCTGGTGGCGAAGCCGTTGTCGAGGCCGAGCGCGGACTTGTTCTCGTAGATGATACGCGCGAGCTCGCCTGCCGTCGTCGGGGACATTCTGGATTGTGCGACCAGGAGCCATTCGAGCCCGATCGTGTCGAGATCGTCGTCGGGAATTTGCGGCGATGTCGACAACGTGCCTGCCGTCAGTGTCTCGCCGGAGATGCCGGGGAATTTGCGGGCCAGCATCTTCGCTTCGTCGATTGCGTTCAGCGTGAAGCCGCCGCGTCTGGCGACTTGCTCATAGGATTTGTCCCTGACGGCCCTGGAGGCGTGGACGATGGCGATCACCGCGCCAAAGCCGTTCGGCGGGGCGAACAGCCTGTCGAGCGTTGCGCCCTGCGGCGCCATCTGGATCCTCGCAGCCTCGGGGCCGTCCGGGACCTCGAGGATGCTGCGGACGAAGGCGAGCGAGGCTTCGTTCTCGGCGACGACCGCGACTTTCTTCTTCCTGAGCTCGGAGAGGGACTTGATCTTCTTGTTGCCGGGGCCGAGCAGCAGCACGAGATCATGCTCGAGGATCGCGAGCGTGCGCGCGCGCGGCGGCACCTTGGAGTCGCTGCGCAGGACGGCGAGGTCGGCCTGCTTGCGGTCGAATTGGGCGAGCGCCTTGGTGTTGTCCGCGTTGTTGACGATCTTGATCCGGACGCGGGAGTCGCTGTCCCTCAGCACTGTGGCGAGATTGGCCGCGAACAGCGCCTCGTCACTGTTGGGAGCGCCGACGGCGAAGGTCAGCGTCTCCGAATTGTGCAGCAAGGTACGACCGCCCCAGACGGTGGCGAACGACAACAGCAGGGTCAGCACGACGTAGAGGAAAACCTGCTGCTGGTTTGTCTTGATCACCTTGGGGCGCCGGGGTGGCGGTTCGGTCGGCGATGAGGTGGGGCCTTCAGTACTCATGGCAGCACCTGGCCTTAGTCTCGGATGGCGGTCGGCTCGCGGCGGGCGCCCTGCAATTCGTAAATGTCTGAAAAAAGAACGATATTCTCTGTCGCCGATGATAGCGCGACCGTAACAGAAAGCAAATTTCGAGCCGGAGGTAACCGGACGCGACACGTCCGCGGCGATTGGTCATCCTATCACCGGTTAGCCACAGTTGGCGATTTTCCGGTTCCCCCGGCTGCATTCCGCCGCGGGAAATGTCATAAATCGCGTCCCGGCGATTTGACCGGTCCAAGAAGAAGTTGCGCTGAACGCTCCAATTCTTCCCGTCACGTCAATGAGGCGTCAGCTTGTCGTTTCCACCCATGTCATCGGCGATTCCGGTTGAAGCGCTCATTGGCTGGATGTTGCTGCTCACCTTCAAGCACATCATCGCCGATTTCGTTCTCCAGACCGCCTGGATGGCGCACGGCAAGGACCAGAAGCATGGCTGGGCCCTGCCGCTTCTGGTGCACTGCCTGATCCACCTTGCCGTTGCGCTGCCGCTGATCCTGATCGTGGCGCCGAGATTCTGGTTCGTGGCGCTGATCGACTTCGCGATCCACATCACGATCGACCGCGCCAAAGGGTTCGTCTCCGCCAATTTCGGCGTCGACCTTGCGCATCCCTGGTTCTGGACCCTGATCGGCGTCGACCAGGCGCTGCATCACCTGACCGGCTTCGGCCTCTCCATTTTCATGGCGGCGAACTGACGGCGGCCCTTCTGCGGCCTCTGGCTGGAAGCAATCGCTTGCATCACGAAAGGTCGTCATGCCCGGGCTTGTCCCGGGCATCCATGTTCTTCGTGCCGCTTGGTTCTCCGTGGATGGCCGGGACAAGCCCGGCCATGACGCCGGGAGAGCATTTGCGCTCCCGCGCCCACCAATTCGCGGCCCACACGCAAGCACCCCGGGCGACTACCGGGCAGCGTGGTTAACCTTTCGTTAGAGAATTGCGCTGCATCTTCCTGACACGAGGGAGAACTGCAATGTTTTCAAGCCGCGACACCTTTGAAAGCGATTTCTGCCCGGTCCGCGACGAGCTCCTTGGCGAAATGTATCGCGCCAGCGAGAGTGGGCTGCCGAGGCTGGTTGAGAGTGTTGCCCCTGACGCGCGCGCCAGGCTGGCGCTGTTCTGCTACCGCCGCAGCCATTTGCACTCGCTGGCGGTCGCGATCGCAGCAAGCTGCAGCGAGCGCGACCTGGTCGAGAACGGCGGCCGCGTCGGCTCGACGCTCTACGCGCTGTCGCGCGAAGGCGCGGTGAAATCCTCGCCGTCGCTGTCGGGCGGGCGCAAGCCGATCACGCTGTCGACCAAGCCGCTCTCGGTGCTCGCACCGCTCGATGACGAGCTCGACGACGAAATCGGCGAAGCCGTTCCCGCCTAAGCGGCCTCTATAACCGGCAACCCGAACTTCCGTCGCGCCATCGCGCATTCGGCGTCGCCCGGCATGCAGGTGCGGCACACTTCCGGCCGCACTTCATAGATGCCGCAGGCCGTCATCTTTCCGATCTCTCCCTGCAAGGCCGAGCAGCGATCACCCTCGCAGCGCATGCCGGACTGGCGCTCGTTGACCAGCGTTCCGGGAATGGCGGCAAGCTCCTCGTCGCTCTCGATCGAGAAGCGCGGCCAGTTTTGCGAATAGCCGCAGCAGGCGCCGCAACCCTGGCAACAACTCGACAGGTCGATCTCTTCCATCGTCCTCACGTGTCCTTTGGCGGACCCCAGACCAGGCTCTGCCGCCATCTTGCGCGCAGCACGTCGCGCCGTTCCGGATATTTCTCGTCGAGATAGGTCGCCTCCACCACGCGGTCGGTGCGGAAGCTGCGGAAGTCGCCGCGCAGCTCGCACCAGGCCGCCAGCAGCCGGACTGCTTCGAGATAGCCGACCGAAATCGGCCAGATCACGCGCTCGCTGGGACGACCCTGCTCGTCGCGATAGCGTAGCATGATCTTCTTGCCTTCGTGAATCTGGGTGCGGGTGCGCGCCATGTCCAGGCGGTCCGGCTCCCTGTTCCAGCTCGGCCGCGCCCGGCTCGCCGGCTCCAGCACGAAAGGTCGCAGGCGCTCAGGCACGGTGTCGGCGATCTTGGCCATCAAGTCTTCGGCCGCGCGCGCCAGCGTGGAATCGGCGTGGCCCGCGACCCATTGCGCGCCCAGCACCGCCGCCTCGATCTCGTCGGGTGTCAGCATGAGCGGCGGGAGGTCAAAGCCCTTTTCCAGGATGTAACCCATGCCGGCTTCGCCGCGGATCGGCACGCGCTGGCCGATCAGCGTCGCGATGTCGCGATAGATCGTACGCTTCGAGGTCTCGAGCTCGGCCGCGATCGCGTCCGCCGTCAGCGGCTTCCGCGTACGCCTCAGCACCTGGATGATTTGAAACAGCCGGTCAGCGCGTCTCATGACAGGTCCCTTGTCGCTGCTTTTTTCCGGTGGTCTTTTTCAGAAGGCGGCGCGCGGCTGCTGACAGGATGTTGGCAGCAGGGGAGTTCTATACCGGGACAACACTTCGACTGAAGAGGATTTGTCCATGATCATTCGAACCCATTTCGGCCCGGCCGGCCCGTTGTGGCGGAGCCAGCCTTTCCAGGCCCAGGCGTGGCAGGCTTGGGCGTTCCGCCGCCTCGTTTCGCTTGATGTCACGGTCGTCGACCTCCGCTTTGCGCTCGCGACCGCCGTGACGCGGTCGCTGGTCCATGCCGCGGATGCGCTGGTCCGCCACGTGATGGGCCGCGCCTGGCGAGGGGCCCGCTTCGCAGAAGATATCACGGCTGCTGCCACCATGGTGGCAGCAGCCGGCCGCTAGGTTCCGTCAATTCGTTCGACAGGTTCAGGAGAGCCCGCATGATCACGCTTTACGGCTTTGGCGCCGGCTTCGGCCTGCCGGAAATCAGCCCCTTCGTCACCAAGACGGAAGTGCAGCTCAAGATGGCAGCGCTGCCTTACCGGAAGGAGCGGGCGATGCCGCCCGCGTCCCCCAAGGGTCAGCTGCCCTTCATCGACGACGGCGGCGAGGCGGTGGCCGATTCCACCTTCATCCGCGCCCATATCGAGCGCCGCTACGGCTTCGATTTCGATGCCGGACTTTCGTTGCAGGAACGCGCGCAGGCCTGGGCCTTCGAGCGCATGATCGAGCATCACGTCTATTGGGCGCTGGTCGGCGCGCGCTGGGTCGATCCGGTCAATTTCGCCAAGGGGCCTGCGCATTTCTTTGACGGCGCGCCGGAGCACAACCGCGAGAAGCTGCGCGAGGATGCGCAATTCCGGGTCGCCGAGAACTATCTGCTCTCCGGCCTCGGCCGCCATGCGCCGGACGACGACGTCGATCTCGCGGTGCGCTCGCTGTTCGCGCTCTCGGTGCAGCTCGGCGACAAGGCGTATTTGATGGGCAGCAAGCCCTGCGGCGTCGATGCCACCGCCTTCGGTATGCTCGCCGGAATGCTGACGCCGTTCTTCGAGTCCGGACTGCGTCAGCGCGCCGAGGGATTTCCAAACCTCACCGCCTATGTCGATCGCATGATGGACAACTACTATCCGGAGTTCGCCTGGACCCCGCTGCGGCAGGCGGCGTGAGGCGGATATTGTTTCCGCATGCACGGTGCACCTCTCCCGCTTGCGGGAGAGGTCGACGCGCTCGCAGAGCGCGGCGGGTGAGGGCTCTCTCGGCTGGGAGACTTTCTCGGCAAGCCTCGGGCAATCCCAACGCGGAAGAACCCTTTCCCCAACCCTCTCCCGCAAGCGGGAGAGGGGGCGCAGCACCACCGGAGCGTCAGCTCGCTCACACGGCCAAACCAAAAGAGCCGGCCCATCGGGCCGGCTCTCGTCGCCTCGGATCTTTCGCAGCGTCTACTTCACCAGCATGTACTTGCCGTCCTTCACCGTGAGCAGGATGCGCGAGCGCTCGTCGAGGCCGTAGCGGTCCTTTTCGGTGAAGTTGTAGACGCCCTGGCTCGCCGCCAGCTCCTTCTCCGTCAGCAGCGCCTGGCGAATGGCTTCGCGGAATTCCGGCGTGCCGGGTTTTGCCGTTTTCAGCGCCGCCGGGATCACGCGCTTGAGGATTTCGAACGCGTCATAGGAGTGGCCGGCAAATTGGCTGCGGCTGTTCGGGCCATACTTGGCTTCATAGGCCGAGTTCAGCGCGAGGCCCGGCTTCTTGGTCAGCGCGGTGTCCGGCTGGTCCTCGGGGTCCATGACGGGACCGGAGGCCATCAGCACGCCCTCCGCCGCTTTGCCGGCGATGCGGATGAAGTCCATGCTGGCAGCACCATGGGTCTGGTAGATCAGGCCCTTGTAGCCGCGCTCGCGCAGCTCGGTCTGCGGCAGCGCGGCTGCGGTGCCGGACGCGCCGACCAGGATCGCGTCCGGATTGGCGGCGACGAGCTTCAGCACCTGTCCGGTCACCGAGGTGTCAGGACGGGCAAAGCGCTCCTCGTCGACGATGGTCATGCCCATCGGCACGGCCTGGGCCTTGAGGTCGTTGAACCAGAGGTCGCCGTAGGAATCGGAATAGCCGATGTAGCCGAGCGTCTTCACGCCCTTGGACTTCATGTGATCGTACAGCACCTTGCCCACGATCGGAATCGGCTGCGGCATCGCGACCGACCACTTCATGCGCTCGGGCGTGATCGGGAACGGCGCAAGACCGAAATGCGGGATGCCGGCTTCGTTGGCGACGTTGGAGACCGCGATGGTCGGCGGCGTCAGCGCCGAGCCCATGATGATGTCGGCCTTGGATTCGGTCACGAAGCGGCGGGCGTTGGTGGTCGCGGTGGTGGGATCGCCGCCGTCGTCGAGCACGATCACCTTCAGCGGCACGCCGCCGATCTCCTTCGGCACGAATTCCAGCGCGTTGCGCTCGGGAATGCCGAGCGCGGCGCCCGGGCCGGTCGTGGTGGTGGTGATGCCGATGGTGATTTCGCTGGTCTGGGCCAGCGCAGGCAATGCCGGCAGCGCCAGCGCGGCCGCGGTGATGGCAGCGGTCAAATAAAAACGTTTCATCTATTCCTCCCTTGACGTGTTTCTTTGAAAGCAGAAATCGGGGGGTAATTCAGCCCCCTCTTTTGGTGATGCGGCGATTTAGCTCCGGGCTCTAGCTCCCCGTGAATTTGGCTACCATTTCCGCCGGGAACGGTGCCGATTTCAGCTTGTCGGGGTTAACGGGATCGCGGCTGACCAGGACGCGGGTCTCGAACCCCTCGATCGCCAGCGCCTCGCCCTTGTAGACGTTGTGCTTCACCTCGAAGCTCGAGCGCTTGATGCTCTCGATTTTGGTCTCAATGGTGATCCAGTCGCCATAGGTCGAGGGGATGTAGAACTTGGCCCGCGTGTCGACCATGGGAATGCCAACCAGGCCATACTTGCGGACCAGGTCCTGCTTGGAGAAACCGGCGACCTCGAACAGGGTCGAGGTCGAATCGTCGAACATCGCGAAATAGCGCGGGTAATAGACGATGTTGGCAGGGTCGCAATCGCCCCACTGGATCTGGACCTCGCGCCGGTTCACGAACATGAATTATGCATCCACTAGCGCTGTGACACACCTCTCCCGGAGGGAGAGGTCGAATTGCGCAGCAATTCGGGTGAGCAAGTACGGTCTCCCGATGGGGCAGGGCCCCTCACCCGGCGCCGCGCGCCGACCTCTCCCAATGGGAGAGGTAAGGTCGATGTCGCAATCCCGCTCATCGATTTATTTCGGCGCCATGCGCAGCGAGCCGTCGAGGCGCACCACTTCGCCGTTCAGGTAGGCGTTCTCGACCATGTGCAGCGCGAGCGCGGCGAACTCGTCGGCATTGCCGAGCCGGCGCGGGAACGGGATCGCGGCGGCGAGCGAGTCCTGGGCTTCCTGCGGCAGGTTGGCGAGCAGCGGCGTGAGGAACAGGCCGGGCGCGATCGTCAGCACGCGGACGCCGAACTGCGCGAGCTCGCGCGCGATCGGCAGCGTCATGCCGACGATGCCGCCCTTGGACGCCGAATAGGCCGACTGGCCGATCTGGCCGTCATAGGCGGCGACCGAGGCGGTGTTGATGATGACGCCGCGCTCGCCGGTCGCCTGCGGCTCGAGCTTGGACATCTCGGTCGCGGCAAGACGCAGCATGTTGAAGGTGCCGATCAGGTTGACCTTGATCACCTTGTCGAAATCGGCCAGCGCCATCGGGCCGTCGCGGCCGACCACGCGCTTGGCAACGCCGATGCCGGCGCAATTGACCAGCACGCGGGCCGGGCCGTGGGCCTTCGTCGCCTGCGCGATCGCGGCTTCAGCGGAGGCGGCATCGGAGACGTCGCAGGTCACGGCGACGCCCTTGATCTCGGCGGCGACGGTTTCCGCGAGCTTGGCATTGAGATCGAACACCGCGACCTTCGCGCCCTGCGCCGCCAGTTTTCGCGCAGTGGCAGCGCCAAGCCCCGATGCGCCGCCGGTGACGATGGCTGCCTGATCCTTCAACAACATGGCATTCTCCTTCGATTCTAATTCAGACGCGATCGTATCCAAGCGCTCGATGCGCTCCCTCGCCCCGCTTGCGGGGAGAGGGTTGGGGTGAGGGGGACTCTCCGCGGAGACGGCGAGAGTGAGACTCGCGGAGAGCCCCCTCACCCGAATTTGCGCGTTGCGCAAATTCGACCTCTCCCCGCAAGCGGGGAGAAGTGAAGGAAGATCCGGCCTGGTTCATTCCGATTGTCATGTTACCCGACCGATATCACACGGTTCGATGGATTGGCAGCGTAGAGCTCCTCGATCAGCTCGCCGCGATGCTCCAGCACCGCGCGCTGGTTGATCGAGCCCTTGTCGGTGACCTCGCCCTTGTCGATCGACAGCGGCGTGTCCATCAGGATCGCGCGCGTGATCCGTGTCGAGGAGCCCGTGGCCGAAGCCAGGAAACGGGTCTGGCGTTCGCGAAACGCCTCGCGCACCAGCCGGTCGCGCGTGGCGACGACGAGATCGTCGGTCGGCAGCGTCGGGTTGATCAGCCGGCAACCGTCGAGATCGAGCACGACCAGCGCGGAAATCTCGTCGCGGTTGATGCCGGCGATGACGACGTCGCGCACCAGCGGTGCGCAGGCCGCAACGAAGCGCGCACGCAGGGGGCCAACGCTGACCCAGGTGCCGCTGGCGAGCTTGAAGTCTTCGCCGATGCGCCCGTCGAAATCGAATCCGGCGTTGAGATCGTCGGGATCGGCCGGCTTGAGCGCGTCGCCGAGTTTGTAGAAGCCTTCCTCGTCGAACGATTTCGCGGTGATGTCGGGCTGGCGCCAGTAGCCGGGCATCACGTTCGGCCCCTTGCAGCGGACCTCCAGCTTGCCGTTGTTCGGCACCAGCTTGGCGTCGTTGCCCGAGACCGGCAGGCCGACATGGCCGGAGCGGCTGGTACGCGGATTGACCGACATGAAGAACGGCGCAGTCTCGGTCGCGCCGAGGCCCGTCAGCATCGGCACGCGGTAGCCTTTTTCCTTCACCGCGAGCTCGTCGAGGCTGTCCCAGACGAAGGGCGACAGCGCCGCACCCGAGAAGAACATCGCGTGCAGCCGGTCGAAGAACCTTGCGCGCAGGCCCTGGTCGTCGCGCAAATACGGCAGCAGCGATTCATAGCCTTTCGGCACGTTGAAATAGACCGTGGGCGAAATCTCCTGGAGATTGCGCACGGTCTCCTCGATGCCGCCGGGCATCGGCTTGCCGGCGTCCAGGTACATCGAGCCGCCGTTGTAGAGCGTCAGTCCGATGTTGTGGTTGCCGCCGAAGGTGTGGTTCCAGGGCAGCCAGTCGATGATGACGGGCGGCTCGTCCTTGAGGAAAGCGAGCGTCTCGCGCAGCATCACCTGGTTGGCGCAGATCATGCGCTGGGTGTTGATGACGGCCTTGGGGTTGCCGGTCGAGCCCGAGGTCAGCAGGAATTTCGCGATCGTGTCGGGGCCGATCCGGCCGTGGACGTCGTCGAGATCGCCGCGGAGCGGCGTCGCCATGAGATCGGCGAGCAGGGTGACGTCGCGGCCCGGCACGTGGCCATAGGACGCGGCGATCTCGGTGCCGAGCGAGACATTGGCGGTGAGTGCGTCGGCGAACTTGTCGGCATCCTCGGCGAAGACGAGGCCGGGCGTCAGCAGCTTCATCAGATAGGACAGCTTGCCGTAATCCTTCGACACCAGCGAATAGGCTGGCGACACCGGGCAGAACGGAACGCCCGCATAGAACGCGCCGAAGGCGAGCAGGGCGTGGTCGATCGAATTGCCGGACAGGATGACGACCGGGCGCTCTGCGGACAATCCGCGCGCAATCAGGCCTGAGGCGATGTGCCGGCTCGCGGTGAGCAGCTCGGCATAGGTGAGCTTGCGCCAGCCGCGGCCGCCTTCGCGCTCGGCCATGAAGACGCGGTCTGGCGTCGTCGTCGCCCAATGATGCAGGCGCTCGGTGATGCGGACGGGATAGTCGCCGAGCGGCTGCTTCGGCCTGAGGTAGATCGTGCCGTCGTCGCGGCGCTCGACGTTGACGGCGGGATCGCCGAACGAGATCGGCCGCAGCGGGAAAGTGCTCGCGCCGCGCTCCGTGCTGGAAGAGGACGGCTGTGCGCTCATGACTTCGGCTTTACCTTCGCGGTCTTGTGTTCGAGGAACTCGCGGATCCGGCGCTTGGCCTCCTTGTCGCTCTGCGCGACGGTGGCCATCAGCGATTCCATCAAGAGACCCGTCTGCGGATTGGCCTCCGCGATCATCGGCAGCGCCTGGAGCACGGCAAAATTGGTCAGCGGCGCGTTGGAGGCAATCTTGGTCGCAAGTTCCAGCGCCTTGCCGAGCCCGTTGCCGGCCTCCGTCAGATATTGCGCGAAGCCGTAGGATGCGCCCTCGGTCGCGCTATAGACGCGTCCGGTCAGCATCATGTCCATCATCCTGGCGACGCCAATCAGCCGCGGCAGCCGCACCGAGCCGCCGCCGCCGACGAAGATGCCGCGTTGTCCCTCCGGCAGCGCGAAATAGGTCGAGGGCTCGGCGACGCGGATATGCGCGGCGCAGGCAAGCTCCAGCCCGCCGCCGATCACTGCACCCCGGAGCGCCGCGATCACGGGCACGCGGCTGTACTGGATGCGGTCGAACACCCGGTGCCACATCTGGGAGTGGAGCAGGCCGCCGGTCGCATCGTGCTCGGTCAATTCGGAGAGGTCGAGGCCTGAGGAGAAATGGTCGCCGATGCCATGGATCACGACCGCGCCGATGTCCTCGGGTAGGGACGCAAAACACTCGCCGATTTCCAGGATGATGCCGTCATTGAGCGCATTGCGCTTGGCCGGCCGGTTCAGACCCACGGTCAGAACCCGGTCCGCCCGCTCGATCTTCAACAGCCCGGCGGTGCCCGCGTTGGCGGTCTCGGCGTTTCCCTGTGTCATTTGCGTCCTTATCAGAATAGTTATGTTGTATAACGAATTCTGGGGGAGTCAAGGTGGACGATATCACCCCCGGGGCAGGGATTGGATTGCTGGGGGCCTGACCCGGCGGTCAGAGGCTTCGGGGAGTATTTGACATGCTGCTGTTGCCACATCCTCCGTCATTGCGAGCGCAGCGAAGCAATCCAGAATCTTTCCGCGGAGGGACTCTGGATTGCTTCGCTGCGCTCGCAATGACGCGGTGAGAGCCTTCCTCACACCACCTGATGCACGTCGATCACGACGCGGTCCGCGTGCCGCGCCGCGGAGCCGACAAAGATGTGCTCCATCAGCCAGCGGTACTTCTCATGCCCGGTCTCGAACCGCGGCACGGTGCGGAAATAGATCAGCTTGGGATCGACCGGCTCGCCACGCTTGAGCTTTTGCAGGAGCTCGACCGGGCCGAAGCGCATGCCCTTGTTCTCGACATAGACGACGGCGCCGTCGTCGGTCTCGAAGGCGTACTTGGCTTCGAGGTCGATCAGCTCGTTGGGGCGGATGGTCTGGAAATCGGCGCCGAACGGCAGCACCTTGCCCGTGATCGCGCCCGTCACCTCGCCGCCGATGATCGGGATGATGCGCCGGACGCCGATCCCGGTCTCGCCGGCGGTGACGACGTCGCCGATCCGCGCGGTGATGGTGAAGACGTATCTGGTTTCGAGCGTCGGCGTGGTCATCGGTCACCTCTTCTGTATCGAACTAGCGCCGCTGCCTTCCTTCTCCCCTTGTGGCAGAAGGTGGCGCGAAGCGCCGGATGAGGGGTTGTTTCAGCATACGCCATTGCGAGCGGCTCGCTCGCTGAGAGATACCCCTCACCCGTCTCGCCGCTTAGCGGCGTGTCCAGCGGATGGATGGGTAACAAACCAGACCGGATGGATAGGTAACAGTCGTTCATGGTTCGGTCCGCTGCGGCGCTGCGCTAGCGCAGCGCCGCAGCGTTGATGTTTTCTGGTCGACGATGCCGATCGGCATGTTGAAGAAGCGCACTTGCCATTGCCCCTCGGCGGTTTCCTCCACGGCAACTGTTTCACCAGCGAGAGCGCTGCAAAGATGGATGAGCTCGCCACGCCATTTGATCTCGCCGTTGGAGCGAACCTGGCGCACGGCCGCTCCGACCGGATAATTCGGCTCCGGAAGCCGACTGGGCATCGCACGAGGGGAAGCCTTGTAGACGCTGGCAGGTGGACGCTGCCCAAGTGCCTCATGCGGCCGTTCTTCGTTGTAGTCGCGCATAAATGCTGCGAACCGACGGGCTTGCGCGGCCTTGGTCGGCGGCGGTGGCCGCATGGCCTCCAGAAGCGTGAGGTGGAAACACTCGTGTCGGCCATTCTGCTGCGGATGGCCGGGATCAATCCGTTCATGGTAGATGCCAAGCTCGATCCACCATACCGACAGCGCGGTCAGACCAGTGATCCCAGTCGAGGCGAACGGCGAGCCGTTGTCGGAGCGGATGATCTGCGGCAAGCCGTACTCGCGAAACGCCCGTTCCAGCAGGGGTTGGCACTCGGCATATTGCGTGCTGCCCGTCGCCGCCAAGCTAATCAAATAGCGGCTGAAGCCATCGGTCATCGTGAAGGGCTCAACGCGAGATCGGTCGCCCAGCCGGATCCAGCCCTTGTGATCGAGGGCCCAGACATGGTTGGCATGCTGAGGCACTGTCAGTTGTCCCATACGCGGCGGCGCTCGTCGCCGGACCCGACGGCTGTTCACCAGTCCAGCCCGCTTGAGAATCTCGCCTGCCGTCGAGGCTGACGGCCAATCGACATCCCCTTGACGGACCTCTAGCTTGCTGACGATCTTGCGCGGTCCCCAGCTCGGCCGCTCGAGCCGCAGCCCGACAATCGCATCCACAATGTGCTGCGGCGTCGCTCGCCCATGCACTCGCGCGGCATGGGAGCGATCCTCAAGCCCGCTAGGCCCCTCCAACCGGTAGCGGTCCAGCCACTTGTAACCGGTCTTGCGGCTGATCTCGTAGCGCTCGCAGAGCTCTGTCATCGTCCACAAGCCGCTTCGCTGATCCGCTATGAAATCAATCCTCAGGTCCACTGTACAGCTCTCCCGCCAAGGCATCGGCTGATCCTCCCAGCCGACAGAGAACTGTCACCCATCCATCCGGTCTACTGTGTTACCTATCTATCCGGTCTGGACAGGCGAGCCACCCTCTCCCGCAAGGGGAGAGGGGAAGTCAGCCCGCCGCTCTCACGCTTCACCTCTCAATGCGCCATCATCCGCGTCGGCAGCCAGGTCGCCAGCAGCGGGAAGGCGATCAGGATCACGAGGCGCACGAGGTCGGTCGCCACGAACGGGATCACGCCCTTGAAGATGGTGGAGAACGACACGTCCTTCACCACGCTTTTTATGACGAAGACGTTCATGCCGACGGGCGGATGGATCAGGCCGAGCTCGACGGTCATCACGATGATGATGCCGAACCAGATCGGATCGAAGCCGAGATGCATGATCACGGGGAAGATGATCGGCACGGTCAGGATGATCATCGCCATGGCGTCCATCAGGCAGCCGAGCACGAGATACATCACCATGATCAGCGCCAGCACGCCGTAGGGCCCGAGGCCGAGGCCGGTGAGGAATTCCGTGACCTTCTGGGGCGTCTGCGTCACCGTGAGGAAATAGCCGAAGATCAGCGCGCCGATCAGCACGGTAAACACGGCGGCCGCGGTGCGCGTGGCCTGGAGCAGCGAGGCCAGCACCTTCTCGCGGTCGAGGCGGCCGGTCAGCACGCCGATGATGAAGGCGCCGGTGGCGCCGACGCCGCCGGCCTCGGTCGGCGTGAAGCGCGGCAGGAAGGGCAGGCCGTAGAGGCCGCCGATCACGAATATGAACAGCAGCACCGGCGCCCAGATGTCCTTCAATCCGGCGAAGCGTTCGCGCCACGGTGTCACCTTGCCCTTGGGCAGGAAATCGGGGCGGAAATAGCCGATCAGGAAGATCGTGATCATGTACATGGTCATCGCGAGCAGGCCCGGGATGATGCCGGCGATGAAGAGTTTTCCGATGTCCTGCTCGGTGATGATGCCGTAGACCGCGAGCACGGTGGAGGGCGGCAGCATCGCGCCCAGCGTGCCGCCGGCCGCGATCACGCCGGTGGCGAAGGATTGCGGATAGCCGAACCGGCGCATCTCGGGATAGGCGACGGCGGAGAAAGTCGCGGCCGTCGCGACCGAGGAGCCGCAGATCGCGGCAAAGCCGCCGCAGGCGCCGACGGTCGCGATGCCGAGGCCGCCGCGCAAATGGCCGACAAAGCCGTTGGCGGCGCGGAACAGCTCGCGGCTCATGCCGGAATTGCTGACGAAGGAGCCCATCAGCAGGAACATCGGAATGACGCCGAACGTGTAGTCGGTCACCGTGCGCATCGAGGTCTGCCCGACCAGCTTCAGCGCCGGCGTGGCGCCGACGAGATAGGAGAAGCCGGTGACACCGACGAGGCCCATGGCCATGCCGACCGGCACGCGCAGGAGCATCAGGACGAAGAGGGAAACGAAGCCGATAACGGCGACGGCATCGGTGCTCATGATTACTCCGTCGCCTTGATCTTGGGGTCGTGCATCTCTTCGGGATGGAAGATCAGCCGGTAGGTGCGGATCGCGATCAGCAGCACGGCGCAGACGTCGCCGATCCAGGCGACGAGAAAGAAGGGCCATGTCGGCATGTGCAGGTCGAAGGTCTGGACGTTGTCGTTGTAGGTGCCGCGCACCTTGTCGAACAGCGTCCAGGTCTGCACGGTGACGACGAACAGCAGCACCAGCGTCGCGAACACGTCGATCCAGCGCTGATAGCGCGGCCCGACATTGCCCCAGACCAGGTCCACCGTGATGTGAGTGCCGCGATAGGAGGTCGCCGCGATGCCCCAGAAGATGAGGATGCCGAGCAGCATGCGGCCGATGTCGAAACTGTCGGGAATCGAGTAGTTCAGCGTGTTGCGCAGCAGCACCGACAGGAAGATGTCGAGCGCGACGATGCCGACGAAGCCGGCCGCGATCCATTCGATCGAGTCGATCACGCGATCCATCCAGGAGCGCTTCATGGGTGTGTCCTGTGTGATGTCATTCTTGTGCTCGACCCGGCTGCAGCCCTTCGCCTCTCCCCGCTTGCGGGGAGAGGCCGACACGCGAAGCGTGGCGGGTGAGGGGGACTCTCCGCGAGTCCCGCTGTCTCCGTCCCCGTGGAGACTCCCCCTCACCCCGACCCTCTCCCCGCAAGCGGGGAGAGGGGGACGAAGCGTCGTGCGCTGCTAACGGTACCTTGCAGGGCAACGGCGGCGAGATGCCCCTCGCCGCCGCGTTTCCTTCGACGAAGGCTACTCCGCCAGCGCGTTGTACTTCTTCAGCGATGCCTTCAGATCCGCGATCGCCGCATCGGGATCGGCGCCGGCCTTCTTGGCATTGTCGCTCCAGGTCTTGACCAGCGGCTCGGCGGCCTTCTTCCAGGCGGCGGTCTGCTCGGCCGTCAGCTTGTAGACCTCGTGATTGGATTCCGCCTTCACCTTGTCGATGCCGGCATCCTCGAACTTGCCCCAGTGCTCGCCGACCGCGCCCGCCATTTCGACCGTGCAATTCTTGTCGATCACGGCCTTCTGCTTGTCGGACATGGCATTGTACTTGTCCTTGTTGATCACGAACACGAAGGTCGTGGTGTAGAGCGGCGCCTCCATGTCGTATTTGGTCACCTTGTCGATGCCGAACAGCACCAGGGAACCCCAGGGGAAGGTGACGCCGTCGGCGACGCCGCGCTCGATGATGTCGCGCACTTCGGGCGCGGAGGACTGCACATTGGTGCCGCCGAGCGAAGTGACGAAATTCGCCATGGTGGCGTGCGCGGGGCGGATCTTCAGGCCCTTCACGTCCTCGGGGTTGACGATCTTCTTGGTCTTGGAGTGGAACGAGGAGGGCGAGTGGACGAAGGCGAGGCAGTATTTGACGTCCTTCATCTCCTTCTCTGCATATTTGCGATACCAGGCGTCGAGCCCCATCGAGCCGCCCTTGGCGTCCGAGATCAGGAAGGGCAGCTCGCCTGCGCCGATGATGGGGAAGCGGCCGGGCTGATAGCCGGGATTGACATAGGTGACGTCGGCGATGCCGTCGCGCGCCATGTCGTAATGGTCGAAGGCCTTGCCGAGCTGCTGGGCCGGAAACACCTTGCCGGTGATGGTCCCGCCGGAATCCTTGTTCACCGCGGCGACCCAGTCTTCCAGCGATTTCTGCAGCGGATGCGAGGCCGGCACCCAGTGCGAGACCTTCAGGTCGATGGCTTTGTCCTGCGCAAACGCAGGCGTCATGCTTGCTGCCAGCAGCAACGCCAGACAGGCTTTCCTCATCACACGTCTCTCCCTGTTTTTGACGGCGGGCTTCGATGGCCCGGTCTCGTTAATTAACATGTTATCTAATTGGCCGGCGCGTTCAAGCCGGAAACTGGCGCGCACCTCGCCGCGCCGTCTACATCATCCATGTTGCATGGATTTGTCGCGCTGCGGCGAACGCCCTCCCTTCTTCTCAACCGTTATATGATATAATTATCCTGCGCGGAGCGAGGCGACAAGCGACCCGCGACGGAAGCCTACAGGATCGGAAGGAGCAAGTATTGCGGACAAAAGTCGCAATCATCGGGGCCGGGCCGGCCGGATTGTTGCTAGGGCAACTTCTGCACACATACGGCATCGACAACGTCATCCTGGAGCGGCAGAGCCCGGACTACGTGCTCGGCCGCATCCGCGCCGGTCTCCTGGAGGAAGGAACCGTCGCGCTGCTCGACCAGGTCGGCGCCGGCGCGCGGGCCCATGCCGAAGGCCTGGTGCACGAAGGCATCGAGCTCGCCTTCTCCGGCCGCCGTCACCGTATCGACATGAAGGGTGCGACCGGCAAGACGGTGATGATCTACGGCCAGACCGAGGTCACGCTCGACCTGATGAATGCGAGGAAGGCCGCTGGTCTCATCTCCGTCTACGAGGCCAGGGATGTGCAGCCGCAAGATTTCGACGGCGGTCGCCCGCGCGTGTCCTATGTGAAAGACGGCGTCACCCACACCATCGATTGCGATTTCATCGCCGGCTGCGACGGCTTCCATGGCGTCAGCCGCGCCAGCGTCCCGTCTTCGGCGATCGAGGAGTTCGAGCGGGTCTATCCGTTCGGCTGGCTCGGCATCCTGTCCGACACCCCGCCGGTCAGCCATGAGCTGATCTATTCCAACCACGCCCGCGGCTTTGCGCTGTGCACCATGCGCTCGACCAGGCGCAGCCGCTACTATGTGCAATGTTCGCTCGACGATCATGTCGATCAGTGGCCGGACGACCGCTTCTGGGACGAATTGAAGCGCCGGCTCGACCAGGAGGCGGCCGACAGCCTCGTCACGGGCCCCTCGATCGAGAAGAGCATTGCGCCGCTGCGCAGCTTCGTCGCCGAGCCGATGCGCTTCGGCCGGATGTTCCTGTGCGGCGACGCAGCCCACATCGTGCCGCCGACCGGCGCCAAGGGATTGAACCTCGCTGCCAGCGACGCGCATTATCTGTCGAGCGCGCTGCGCGAGTTCTACGACGAGAACTCCAGCGCCGGCCTCGACGCCTACTCCACCAAGGCGCTGGCACGGGTCTGGAAAGCCGTGCGGTTCTCCTGGTGGATGACCTCGATGCTGCACAAATTCCCCGATACCGGCACGATCGGCGCCCGCATCCAGCTCGCCGAGCTCGACTACGTCACGCAGTCGCAGGCCGCGATGACGTCGCTGTCGGAGAATTACGTCGGGCTGCCGTTTTAAAGCGGCATCGCTCTCTCGGCATCGTCATTGCGAGCGAAGCGAAGCAATCCAGGAATCCCTCCGCGGAGACAGCCTGGATTGCTTCGCTCGCAATGACGAGGCGCGCCCGTTTCAAACGCCCGCGCAAATTCCGTTTGAAACTTTGTAATTGATGCAACCGTCATCCACATCGCGTTCAATGCCGGCAGCCAGCAACGCGAGACAGCCATGACCTCCATCGACGTTCCCGCCGGCTTCGAGCCGCATTTCCGCAAAGCCCCGCTCACCGATCCCTGGGAGCCGCTCTATTCGAGGAAGTCCGACATGGGCGTCACCGTGGGATTGCGGCTGGCGACGCCGCACACCAATGCGCGCGGGCTGATCCATGGCGGGCTGATCGCGGCGCTGGCCGATGCCGCCATGGGCTACAGCTGCGCGCAGGCGACGGGCTGGACGACGTCATTCGTCACCATCTCGCTGTCGGTCGACTATGTCGGCGCCGCCGAGATCGGCCAATGGCTCGCAGTCGAGGGCGAGGCCATCAAGACCGGCTCCACGATCTGCTTCGCGCAGTGCCTGGCGAAGGCCGACGATGCCGTGATCGCGCGGGCGAGCGGGACGTTCCGCGTGGTGCCGAAGAAGGGGTGATGCTGTCGTTCCGGGGCGGCGCGGAGCGCCGAACCCGGAACCTCGAGATTCCGGGTTCTCGCTTCGCGAGCCCCCGGAATGACGATGGTCACCCGAACCTCCACTCCGCCGTCTCCACCACGAGATCGACGAACGCCCGCACCTTGGCCGAGAGCAGGCGCGAGGTCGGATAGACGATGTGGATCGGCAGCGCCGGTTGCTCATATTTCGCCAGCACGATCTTCAGCCGCGCCCGCTTCAAGCCCTCGGCGGCCTGATAGGCCAGCACCCGCGTCACGCCGCCGCCCGCCTCGGCATATTGCAGCGCCGCGTCGGCGCTGTTGCTGGTGAAACGGGGTGACGGCGTCACCTCGATGTCGCGGCCGTCGTGCCGGAAGCGCCATTCGGACAAAGGGCCGAACTGGATGGTCTGGTGCTCGCGAAGCGCCTCCGGCGTCTTCGGCTCGCCATGGCGTTTGAGATAGCCGGGCGCGGCCACCACGATCCGCCGCATCGCGCCGACCTGGCGCGCAACCAGCGAGGAATCGGCGAGATGGCCGATCCGTACCGCGGCATCGACGGCGTCCTCGACGAGATTGACCAGATGATCCGATAGCCTGAGCTCGCAGGCGACCTCGGGATAGCGTTTGAGATAGGCGGTCATGACCGGCCCGACATGCAGCCGGCCGAAGCCGACCGGCGCCGACACCACCAGCCGCCCGCTCGGCCGGTTGCGCTCCTGCCGCGCCGAGCCGTCGGCCTCCTCGACATCGGCGAGAATGCGCCGCGCGCGCTCCAGATAGCGTGTGCCGACGTCGGTCAGCGTCACCTGCCGCGTGGTTCGCTGCAGCAGCCGCGCGCCGAGGTGCTCCTCCAGCGCCGCGATCAGCCGGGTCACCGCCGAGGGCGACAGGCGCAGCTTGCGCGCCGCCGGCGCGAAGCCGCGCAGATCGGCGACGGCGACGAACACGTGCATGGCTTCGAGCCGGTCCATGGAGATTATTGCTTATATTGCAATGATGAAGTGTCAAGCGGCCAGATTGTTCTGGCGGACGACAGGTCTATCTTGAGCCGTGAAGACGCAGAGATGCGCCGGAATTTCAGGAGATGTTCCGATGACGACAGCAGCCCATACCTATGCCAGCGACGTCGCGTTCTCGCCGGCGGTGAAGGCGATCCAGGCGCGCAAGGGCTCGCGCGAGGCCTATGCGCGTAGCGAGCAGCGCGGCTGGCGCACCGAGGTCGATGACAACCTCGCGGCCTTCCTGGCTGACGCCAACAGCTTCTATTTCGCCACCGCATCGGCCGACGGCCAGCCCTACATCCAGCACCGCGGCGGACCGAAGGGGTTTCTCAAGGTGCTCGACAAGCAGACGCTGGCCTTCGCCGACTATGCCGGCAACCAGCAGTTCATCACGCAAGGCAATTTGACGGAGAACCCCAGGGCCTACATCTTCGTGATGGACTACCCCCATCGCCGCCGTGTCAAGATCTGGGGCGAGGCGCGGGTGGTCGAGGACGACGAAGCGCTGACCGCGTCGCTGATGCCGAAAGGCTACCGTGCGCGGCCGGAGCAGGTGATCCTTTTCAAGATCGCGGCCTGGGACACCAACTGCCCGCAGCACATTCCGCAGAAATTCGATGCGGGCGACGTCGCCGCGGCTCTGGCGGCGCGGGATGCGAGGATCGCGGAGCTAGAGGCCGAGGTGGCGGCGCTGAAGGGGGAGAAGGCAGGCTGAGGCGTCTTCGCCTCTCCTCGCCTGCGGTGAGAGGCTGGAGCTTGCGCAGCAAATTCCGGGCGACGGCGACTCTCCGCGAATTCAACTGCTTGATAGAGCTCCCGCTCCGCCTACACTGTCATTGCGAGCGAAGCGAAGCAATCCAGGACCTCTCCGTGGAAAGATTCTGGATTGCTTCGCTGCGCTCGCAATGACGAAGAGGAGAGACCACGACTTCAAATGATCAGGGCGCGGAGACTGTCCTCACCCGGCCCTCTCCCGTAAGAACGGGGGGAGGCAGAGGAGAGACCTACAACACGCTCTCGCCTTCGTGCTGGAAGCCGAGATAGCTGGCCGCCACCCGCTCGTTGGCCGCGACGTCGCTGGCGTTGCCGCTGAGAACGAATTCGCCGAGCTCCATCACATAGGCCTGGTCCGCGATCTTCAGCGCGGCCTGCGCGTTCTGCTCGACCAGCAGCACGGAGACGCCGGCGGCGCGCAGCTCGGTGACGATACGGAAAATGTCGGCGACGATGATCGGGGCGAGGCCGAGGCTCGGCTCGTCCAGCATCAGGAGTTTTGGCTCGCCCATCAGCGCGCGGCCCATCGCGAGCATCTGCTGCTCGCCGCCGGAGAGCGTGCCGGCAAGCTGCTTGCGCCGCTCCTTCAGCCGCGGGAACAGCGTGTAGACCCGCTCCATCGAGGCTTTCGCCCGGCTCCGCTCGATGCGGAAGGCGCCCAGCTCGAGATTGTCCTCGACATTCATGGTCACGAACAATTCGCGGTGCTCGGGGACGAGTCCGAGTCCCATCGCGACGCGGTCCTCGATATCGAGCCGGGCGAGATCCTGCCCGGCGAAGGCGACGCGGCCCTTCAGCGGCAGAATGCCCATGATGGCCGAAAGCAGCGTGGTCTTGCCGGCGCCGTTGGCACCGACGATGGTGACGATCTCGTTGGCCCCGACCTCGAGCGAGACCGAGCGCACCGCCTCGACCTTGCCATAGGCGACATGCGCGTCGGTGACGGACAACAGCGCGCTCATGCCGCCACTCCGAGATAGGCCTTGATCACTTCGGGATTGGTCTTGATCGTGGCGGGGGTGCCCTCCGCGATCTTGGTGCCGAAATCGAGCACCACGATGCGGTCGGCGAGATTCATGACGAAGCCCATGTCGTGCTCCACCAGGAGCACGCTCATGCCGCCGTCGCGCAGCTCGCGCAGCAGCGTGGCGAGCCGCTGCTTCTCCATGTGGCGCAGGCCCGCGGCCGGCTCGTCGAGCAGCAGCAGCATTGGATCGACGCAGAGCGCGCGGGCGATCTCGACGATGCGCTGCTGGCCGAGCGAGAGGCTGCCTGCGAGCTGGTGCATCTGCTCGGTGAGGCCGACGCGCTCGATCTGGCGGGCGGCTTCCGCGAGCAGCTTGGCCTCGTCGGCGCGGTCGAGGCGCAGCATCGAGGAGAGGGGGCCGGAATGGCCGCGCAGATGCGCGCCGATCGCGACGTTCTCCAGCACGGTCATGTCGGGGACGAGCTTGACGTGCTGGAAGGTCCTGCTGATGCCGAGCTTGACGATCTCCTGCGGCGGCGCGTTGTCGACCTTCTTGCCGAGCACCGAGATCGAGCCCGAGGTCGCCGACAGCACGCCGGTGATCAGGTTGAACGTCGTGCTCTTGCCGGCGCCGTTCGGGCCGATCAGCGCCACGATCTCGCGGGCCCGGACGTCGAACGAGACATTGTTGACCGCGACCACGCCGCCGAACTGCTTCCGCGCCTTCTCGACCTGGAGCAGCACGCCGGCCTCGCCGGGCGCGCGGGTGCGGTGCCCGAGCTGCAGCGAGGTATCGGGCTTCTTGCCACCGGTGCGCTCCGGCAGGAACGACATCAGCCAGGGCCAGAGGCCGCCGGGCGCGAGCTGCAGCAGCGCCACCAGCATGATGCCGAACACGATGGTCTCGACCTGGCCGGAGCCCGGCAGGATCAGCGGCAGATAGCTTTGCAGCACCTCTTTCAGCACGACGACGATCGCCGCGCCCAGGACGCCGCCCCAGACATAGCCGGCGCCACCGACCACGGCGATGAAGAGATATTCGATGCCCATATGCGCGCCGAACGGGGTCGGGTTCACCGCGCGCTGGAGATGCGCGTAGAGCCAGCCGGAGAGGCCGGCGAGCACCGCGGCATGGATGAACACCAGCAGCTTGGCGCGCGGCGTATGCACGCCGAAGGCTTCCGCCGCGACATGGCCGCGCCTGAGCGCGCGGATGGCGCGGCCGGTGCGGGAGTCCAGCAGGTTCATCGTCAGCAGCGCCGAAACGATCACGGCGATCCAGATCGCGTAATAGATCGAGCCGGGCGAGAGCATCTTGAACGTGCCGATCGACAGCGGCGGGATCGACGAGATGCCGTCGTTTCTCCCCAGGAATTCCAGCTTGCTGAAGAGATAGAACAGGCCGAGCCCCCAGGCGAGCGTGCCGAGCGGCAGATAGTGGCCGGAGAGGCGGACGGTGATCAGCCCGAGCAGCACCGCGAGCGATCCGCTGACCACGAGCGACAGCGGCAGCGTCAGCCAGGGCGACAGGCCGTAGGCCGTCGACAGCACCGCGGTGGTGTAGGCGCCGAAGCCGACGAAGGCCGCCTGCCCGAACGAGGTCAGACCGCCGACGCCGGTCAGCAGCACGAGGCCCATCGCGACCAGCGCCGCAAGACCGATATTGTCGAGCAGCACGATCCAGAACGGCGGCATGCCCGGGATGAACGGGATCGCCGCCATGACGGCTGCAAAGACGATGATGGGAAGCCGGCTCTGCATCTTGGCGTTAGTCCTTCTCTTCCTCGACCGCGGGCGCGGCGAGCGAGCGCAGCAGCAGCACGGGGATCAGCAGCATGAAGACGATCACTTCCTTGTAGTTGGAGGCATAGAAGGACGAGAAGGCCTCGACGATGCCGACGACCAGCGCCGCGACGGCGGTGAGGGGATAGCTGACGAGCCCGCCGATGATCGCGGCGACGAAGCCCTTCAGGCCGATCAGGAAGCCGCTGTCATAGTAGAGCGTCGTGATCGGCACGATCAGGATGCCCGACAGCGCGCCGATGACCGACGCCAGCAGGAAGGCGATCTGCCCGGACAGCGTGGTGCGGATGCCGGCAAGCCGCGCCCCCAGCCGGTTCACGGCGGTGGCGCGTAGCGCCTTGCCGTAGAGCGTCAGGCCGAAGAACAGCCAGAGCCCGACGATGAAGGCGATGGTGATGGCGTAGACGGTGATGCTCTGGCCGGTGAAGCGCAGCGCACCCGCAGTGAAGGCGCCGGACAGCACGGCAGGCCCGCGCTGCCCCTCGGCGCCGAAGAACAGCAGGCCCAATCCCTGCAGCGCGAGGTGGACGCCGACGGACGCAATCAGCAGCACCAGCACCGAGGTGTGCGCCAGCGGCTGGAACGCGATGCGGTAGAGGTAGAGGCCGATCATCGCGACGATCACCAGCGACAAGGCGATGCAGACCGCGACCGGCGGCTTCTGCGCGGCGAAGTAAAGCGTCAACCCGAGCACGATGGCCGGCAGCACGATGTTGGTGATGAGGCTGCGCACGATCAGCCGCGCATGCAGCGCCTTGCGCGCCACGAACAGGTCGAAGCCGAAGGCGCCGATGCCGAGCGCGAGCGCGAGCTTGGCCGTGCCCGGCATCTGGCCCGCGGCCAGCGAGGCATAGGTCAGCGCGCCGTAGGTGACGAATTCGCCCTGGGGAATGAGGATGACGCGGGTGACGGCGAACACCAGCACCAGCGCCAGGCCGAGCAGCGCGTAGATCGCGCCATTGGTGATGCCGTCCTGCACCAGGAACAGCATGATGGTGGTATTCAAGACCGGACGCTCCCCCTCAAGATTGAGGACCGGTCTCCGCAATTGCGGTGGATGGTCCCCTCACAGCCATTGAAATACGCTGACGATATTTGATATGGTCCATAACAATTATCAAATATAACATCAAGGGTGGGGAACGACCCGTCCCGAATTTAGCGGGATTACGAGCACGAGGCGATGACCGTTTCCAAAACCGCTGAAAAGTCCTCCGAAAAACCGGCCGACGCGGGCAAGGGCCGCAAGGACGCGGGCGAGGTCCAAACCGAAGCGCTCCAGCTGGGCGAGCTCTCCGAACAGCTCGGCTATGTCCTGAAGCGGGCCCAGCTCAAGGTGTTCGAGAACTTTCTGCGCTGCATGGCCTCGCTCCAACTGACGCCAGCGCAGTTCTCGGTCCTGCTCCTGGTCGAGAAGAACCCCGGCCGTAACCAGACCGAGATCGCCTCCACGCTCGGCATCCTCAGGCCGAACTTCGTGGCCATGCTCGACAATCTCGAAAGCCGCGACCTCTGCGCGCGGATCCGCTCCACCAACGACCGCCGCTCGCACATCCTGGTGCTGACCGACAAGGGCAAGGCCGTGCTGGCGCGGGCGAAAAAGCTCGTCGCCACCAAGCACGAGGCCCGGCTGAACGATCTGCTCGGGCAAAGCAACCGCGAAGCCCTGATCGGGATGCTCTCGAAGATCGCCAACGAGTTCTGAGGGGCGGACAGTCATTCCAGGATGCGCGGGAGCGCGACCCCGGAAAGGTCGAACCGCCTTTGCGCGGTCGTCATGCCCGGGCTTGATTGAGCGTTGTCCTGGGCGTCCACATGCGCCCGGAGCAACGGCGGGGCGGGACGAGCCTGACGCCGGAGCAAGAGGGCATGAGCTCTGAGGACGTCGAATGGTATGATGCTTCGCTCATGTAAAATGATGCTTGAAACATCATTTTACGTGCCCTAAGCTTGGCTGATCAATCACTGTACCTGCCACGGACATTCGCCCGTGATCACCGCCGCGCAGCTTCGAGCCGCCCGTGCCTTACTCAGGATTGACCAGCGCGAACTCGCGCAGCGCTGTTCACTGTCGCTGCCCACTATCCAGCGCATGGAGGCCTCCGAAGGGGTGATCCGGGGCAATGTCGATTCTCTGGTGAAGCTGGTTGACGCGCTGTCGGTTGCCGGCATCGAGTTGATCGGCGAGGGGGCGGTGTCAAGCGCCGGGGGCCGCGGGGTGCGGCTGAAGTCTCCACCTCCAAGCGCGGGCGACCAATAGCGATGACAGCCAGCGCACAAATCATGATCGAGGACCGGCCATGATCGCCGTCGCGCTATGGTCGGTGGCCGCTCTGCTGGCGCTGGCGCCTGCCGGAATCGTGCTGTCGACGCGCCCGCGCGGCTCGCTCATCCTTTACGGCGGATGCCTGATCGCCACATCGACGCTCTGTGTCACGGCGCTGTCCGGTCTGCTCTATCCCCCTCAGCTGGCGCCGAGCGCGATATTGCCGATTGGACTGCCCTGGCTCGGTGCTCATTTCCGCCTCGATGCGCTGTCCGCCTTCTTCCTCGTCGTCGTCAATCTCGGCGGCGTCGCTGCGAGCCTGTTCGCGCTCGGTTACGGCCGGCACGAGGACTCCCCCGGCCGCGTGCTGCCGTTCTATCCCGCCTATCTCGCAGCGATGAACGTTGTCGTGCTGGCAAACGACGCCTTCAGCTTCCTGGTCGCCTGGGAATTCATGTCGCTGACCTCCTGGGCGATGGTCGTGTCGCATCACCGGGACCCGGAGAATGTCCGCGCCGGCTATGTCTATATTCTGATGGCAAGTTTCGGCACGTTGGCGCTGCTGCTCGCCTTCGGCCTGCTCGCGAGCGGCGCCGGTTACGATTTCGATGCGATCCGAGCCTCGCATCCTTCCACTGCGCTGACCGGCACGGTGGTCATCCTCGTGCTGCTGGGTGCCGGCTCCAAGGCCGGCCTGGTGCCGTTGCACGCCTGGCTGCCGCTCGCCCATCCCGCCGCGCCCAGCCACGTCTCCGCCCTCATGAGCGGCGTCATGACCAAGGTCGCCGTCTACGGCTTCGTGCGCATCGTCTTTGATCTCGTGCCCGAACCGGTGTGGTGGTGGAGCATGGTGGTGCTGCTGGTCGGCGGTCCGACGGCGACGCTGGGCGTGCTCTATGCGCTGATGCAGCGCGATATCAAGCGCGTGCTCGCCTACTCAACGATTGAGAACATCGGCATCATCTTCACCGGTCTCGGGCTGGCGCTGGCTTTCAAGGCGGAAGGGCTCGACTGGGTGGCGGCGCTCGCCTTCACCGCGGCGATGCTGCACGTCTTCAATCATGCGCTGTTCAAGAGCCTGTTGTTCTTCGGCGCCGGCGCGGTGCTGGGAGCGACCGGCGAGCGCGACATGGAGAAGCTCGGCGGCCTGATCCATCGCATGCCGAAGACGGCGTTCGCGATGCTGGTCGGCTGCGTCGCGATCTCGGCATTGCCGCCGTTCAACGGCTTCGTTTCGGAATGGCTGACCTTCCAGGCGATCCTGCTTTCACCGCAACTGCCCTCCTGGGGCCTCAAGCTGGTCATCCCGGCGGTTGGCGGTTTGCTGGCGCTTGCGGCCGCCTTTGCCGCGGCCTGCTTCGTCAAGCTCTATGGCATCAGCTTCCTCGGTCGGCCGCGTTCGGATGTGGCGGCGTCAGCGCATGAGACTGACCGCTTCTCGCTGACCGCAATGTTCGCGCTTGCCGCCTTCTGCCTCATTGCCGGTATCCTGCCCGGGCTGTTCATCGACGCACTGGCGCCGGTGAGCAAGGATATGGTCGGCAACATCATGCCGCATCAGGCCGGATTGCAGTGGCTCACCATCGTGCCGATCGCGGAAAGCCGCAGCTCCTATAACGGCCTTCTGGTGTTCCTGTTCGCGGCCCTCTGCGGCACGGCGGCGGCGTCAGCCATTCACCGTCTCGCCTCCGACCGCCTGCGCCGCGCGCCGGCCTGGGATTGCGGCTATCCCGATGCGAACCCGGCGATCCAGTACTCGGCCTCCAGCTTCTCGCAGCCGATCCGCCGCGTGTTCGGCAGCGTCATCTTTGGCGCACGCGAGATCGGCGAGATGCCGCCGCCGTCCTCGCCGCTTCCTGCGCGGCTCCAGGTCGAACTGCACGATCTGATCTGGGATGGGCTGTACGCGCCGATCGCGAAGGCCGTCGGCTTTGCGACGGACCGCATCAATATCCTGCAGTTCTTCAGCATCCGCCGCTACCTGACGCTGGTGTTCGTGGCGCTGGTCGTGCTGCTGATGGTGGTGGCCCTATGAACGAGCTGCGCGACATCCTCTCCCAGGGCGCGCAGATGTCGCTGGTGCTGGGACTCGCGCCGCTGTTGACGGGTTTCGTGCGGAAGGTGAAGGCTCGGCTGCTACGCCGGCGCGGGCCGCCGATGCTCCAACCTTATCGCGACCTCATCCGCCTGATGCGCAAGGACGTCGTGCTCGCGGACAACGCCTCCTGGCTGTTTCGCGTCATTCCGTATCTGATCTTCGCGGGCACCTGGGTCGCCGCGTCGCTGGTGCCGACCTTCGGCAATGGACTGTTGTTCTCCTGGACCGCCGATCTCATCGCCATCACTGCGCTGCTCGGCAGCGCCCGTTTTTTCCAGGCGCTCGCCGGCATGGACGTCGGAACCGCCTTCGGCGGCATCGGCTCCAGCCGTGAGGTGATGATCGCCTCCCTCGCCGAGCCCGCGATGCTGATCACCGCGTTCTCGGTTGCAATGATCGCCGGCTCGACGCAGCTCCCCACGGTGGCCGAGTTCATGGGCTCGGACGCGGTCGGCCTGCGCGTGTCGTTGGGGATGGCGTTCGTGGCGCTGACCATCGTGGCGCTGGCGGAGAATGCCCGTATCCCCATCGATAACCCCGCCACCCATCTTGAGCTCACCATGGTGCACGAGGCCATGGTGCTGGAATATTCAGGGCGGCATCTCGCGCTGATCGATTTGTCGTCGCAGCTCAAGCTTCTGCTCTATGTCTCGCTGATCGCCTGCGTGTTCCTGCCATGGGGCACGGCGACCGCGGATGCGAGCGTTGCAAGGCTCGCTCTTGGCGCGCTGGTCTATCTCGGCAAGCTGACGGTCCTCGGCTTCCTGCTTGCCGTGTTCGAGACCGCGATCGCCAAGATGCGCGTGTTCCGGATTCCGGAGTTCTTGGGCGCGGCGCTGATGCTGGCATTGCTTGCCACGCTGTTGCGCTTCGTGTCGGGGAGCCTCTGAGATGAGCAGCCTGCAATTCGACATCGCCCATCTGCTCGCCGGCTCCCTGGTGCTGGCGAGCTTCATGATGCTCTACCAGGACCGGCTCTATGCGCTGCTCAACGTCTATGCGCTGCATGCCGGCGTGCTGGCGCTGTCGGTGGGCTGGCAGGCCTATGTGCAGCAAGCGCCGCATCTCTATATCACGGCGCTGATCGCGCTGGTCTTCAAGGCCATCATCATCCCCGTGGCGCTGCACCGGATCATCAAGCGGCTCGGTATCCACCGCGAGATCGAGAACGTGATCGGCATCGGGTTGACCATGATGGCCGGGATAGGCCTCGTCGCGCTGTCGATGGTGGTGATGTTGCGGGTGACGCCGGGCGCCGATGCCCTCGCGCGCGAGGACCTCGCCTTCGCGCTGTCGGTGGTGCTGCTGGGGCTCCTGATCATGGTTACGCGACGCAACGCCGTGAGCCAGGTCGTCGGCTTCATGTCGCTGGAGAACGGGCTGGTGCTGGCGGCAACCGGAGCCAAGGGCATGCCGCTCGTGGTGGAGATCAGCGTCGCCTTCTCGGTGCTGATCGCTTTCATCGTGATCGGGATATTCCTGTTCCGCATCCGCGAGCGTTTTGACAGCGTGGACGTACAGGCGCTCGATCGCTTCCGGGGAGAGCGGCGATGACGATCGATGCGCTCGGTGCGATCCTGCTGATCCCGTCCGTCTCGGCCGCTCTGCTCGCGATCCTGCCTGGCTACATGCTGGCGGCGAAGCTCAACATCGTCGCGGCGCTCGCGACCTTCCTCACTTCGCTGTCCCTGTTCGTGATCGAGCCGACGTCGGGGCAATATCTGCTGCTCGACGACCTCAACAAGGTCTTCATAGTTCTGACGACCTTCATCGGCTTCACGACCTCGGTCTTCAG
Source organism: Bradyrhizobium sp. I71 (assembly GCF_022354745.1). Classification (NCBI taxonomy): domain Bacteria; kingdom Pseudomonadati; phylum Pseudomonadota; class Alphaproteobacteria; order Hyphomicrobiales; family Nitrobacteraceae; genus Bradyrhizobium; species Bradyrhizobium sp. I71. The sequence continues at coordinate 2,580,207 of NZ_CP059398.1, read as the reverse complement.
CGCGAGCTACATCCATCACGAGATCGAGATCGGGCGGCTGACGCCGGTCTTCCTGCGTTTCTATCACGCGATGTACCAGATGCTGATGTTCGCGATGAACCTCGCGCTCGTCGCCAACAATATCGGCCTGATGTGGGTCGCGGTCGAGGTGGCGACGCTGACGACCGTGCTGATGGTCGGCATCTACCGCACCCATGAGGCGCTGGAAGCCGCCTGGAAATACTTCATCCTCGGCAGCGTCGGCATCGCGCTCGCGCTGTTCGGCACCATCCTGGTCTATATGGCGGCGCGCCCCGCGGTGGGCGAGGGGCTGGACGGCATGGTCTGGACGGTGCTGGTGAAGCACGCCGCACAGTTCGATCCGGCGTTGCTCAACGTCGCCTTCGTCTTCCTTCTGCTCGGCTACGGCACCAAGGTCGGCCTCGCGCCGTTGCACGCCTGGCTGCCGGATGCGCATGCCGAGGGCCCGACGCCGATTTCGGCGGTGCTGTCCGGTCTGCTGCTCAATGTCGCGCTCTATGCGCTGCTGCGCTTCAAGATGATGCTTGCGGTCAACTCCGCGGCGATCGCGCCGGGTCCGCTGATGGTGACCATGGGCCTGATCTCGGTGATCTTCGCCGCGCTGATGCTGTACCGGCGCCGCGACATCAAGCGGATGTTCGCCTATTCCTCGATCGAGCATATGGGCATCATCGTCTTCGCCTTCGGCATGGGCGGGCCGCTGGCGAATTTCGCAGGGCTGTTGCATATGACCATGCATTCGCTGACCAAGTCGGCAATCTTCTTCGCTGTCGGTCATATCGCACAGGTCAAGGGCACACAGAAGATCGCCGATATCGGCGGCCTCACGACGACCAACCCCGTGCTCGGCTGGGGCCTGATGCTCGGCGTCATCGCCATCGTCGGGCTGCCGCCGTTCGGCATCTTCATGAGCGAGTTTCTGGTGGTGAGCTCGACGTTCGCCCGCGCGCCCTGGCTGACGGTGATCCTGGTGCTCGGCATCATCATCGCGCTCGGGGGGCTTTTCCTGCGGGTCGGCGTGGTGATGTTTGGCGAGCCCAAAGGCAAGACCGCACCCGCCGAAGCCTCCTACGTGCCGATGTTCACACACCTCGGATTGGTGCTGATGGCCGGCATCTATCTGCCGCCGGTGCTGGTCACCGGCTTCCAGAACGTCGCGAAGCTCCTGGGGTAAGCGATGGGCATCCTCGACAGCATCCCCCATGTCAAAGCGGTGTCGTCGCACCGACCCTGGCCGCGCGCCGTCGTGACGGAAGCGGGCTGGCAGGTGGCGATCGATCGGCTCGTCGAGGGGGGCCTCACACTGCTCGGCCTCTGGGGCGAGCCGACCGCGGTGCATATGGCGATGCTCGATGGGGGCTCGGCCGCGATCGCGGTCGTCACCTACGAGTGTACGGCCGGCACATTTCCAAGCGTCGCCAACCGTCATCCGCCGGCGCTTCGGCTGGAGCGGACCATCCATGATCTGTTCGGGCTTGTTCCGACCGCTGCTGACGATCTGCGGCCGTGGCTCGATCACGATGCCTGGGGTCAATCCTATCCGCTCTCCGGCCGCAACGCATCGCGCGACGTGCGCCCATACCGGTTCCTGCCGGCCGAGGGCGAGGCGTTGCACCAGGTGGCGGTCGGCCCGGTCCATGCCGGGATCATCGAGCCCGGCCATTTCCGCTTCACCGCCAATGGCGAGCATGTGGTGCGGCTGGAGCAGTGGCTCGGCTACACCCACAAGGGAATCGAGTCGCTGATGCACGGTGCGAGTCTCGAGGCTGCGGCAAAGCTCGCCAACCGCACCTCCGGCGACAGCGCCGTCGCCTATGCCTTCGCCTTTGCTTGTGCCGTGGAAGCCGCGCTGCAGATCGAGGTACCGAGGCAAGCGACCCTCTTGCGGGCGCTGATGGCCGAGCTGGAGCGGCTCGCCAACCATCTGGGTGACATCGGTGCCATCTGCAACGACGCCTCGTTCGCGCTGATGCATGCCCAGACCGGCATCTTGCGAGAGCGCTGTTTGCGCGCTGCGAACGTCGCGTTCGGCCATCGCCTGATGATGGATGTCATCGTGCCCGGTGGCGTGACGCGAGATATCGCGCCGGAAGGCGTTTCCGCGCTGCGCGCGCTGCTCGCGGAGCTACGCAAGGTCTTTCCGCGCTTGATCGAGCTCTATGACAATACGGCGTCCCTGCAGGACCGCACCGTCACCACGGGCATCGTGAAGGCGGAGTATGCGCGCCAGTTTGGCGCCGGCGGCTATGTCGGCCGCGCCTCTGGCCGCGATTTCGATGCGCGGCGCGCGCTGGCCTACATGCCTTACGACGCGCTATCGTTCGAGGTGCCCGTCCTGCAGGCCGGCGACGTGAACGCGCGGGTCTGGATCCGGATCCGCGAGGTCGAGCAGAGCGTCGCGTTGATCGAGCAGATTCTCGACCAGCTTGGGCCGGGCGGGCTCGAAACCGCGCTGCCAGCCAGGATCGGCGGCGGTGGCTGTGAAGGCATGGCGCTCACCGAGGCCTTCCGCGGCGACGTTCTGGTGTGGCTGCGGCTCGATGGCGAGTTGCGCGTCGAACGCTGCCACCTGCGCGACGCGTCGTGGTTCCAATGGCCGCTGCTGGAAACCGCGATCGAGGGCAACATCATTGCCGACTTCCCGCTCTGCAACAAATCGTTCAACTGTTCCTATTCGGGCGTGGACCTCTAAGCCATGCGCAAGACCCTGCTCGAAAGCCTCACCCATGGTTCTCTGACGGAGCCCGCTCCGGCGCCGGACGGTTCGGCGCTGGCCGAGCTTGCAGCGAAAGTCGACCGTGCTGCCCAGGCCCGGCTCGGGCGTTCTCTTGCCATTCGCGAGGTCGATGCCGGGTCCTGCAACGGCTGCGAGCTGGAGATCCATGCGCTGTCCAACGCCTTCTACGACATCGAACGTTTCGGCCTGCGATTCGTCGCCTCGCCGCGCCATGCCGACGTGCTGCTGGTCACGGGTCCTGTGACGAAGAACATGCGACAGGCGCTGGAGCGGACCTACAACGCGACGCCCGACCCGAAATGGGTCGTCGCGGTCGGCGGATGCGCGATCGATGGCGGCATTTTCAGAGGCAGCTACGCCTGCGCCGGCGGCGTGTCCGAGATCGTTCCGGTGGATTTGCACATCAAGGGCTGCCCGCCGTCGCCGACGGACTTGTTGAAGGGCCTGCTCGCGCTGCTGGAGCACGTTAGCGTCAAGCGGTAGGCCGCACCTACACGCTCCGTCACTGCGAGAGCCCTGGGTTCCCCACTTTGCGGCGAACGACGACTGTCTCGTGGCGGGACAGATGTCCAAGGCCATCATGGATAGGCAGAGCCGCGATGGCGTCGAGCAAGGCGAGCGAGCCTCAATCCACCAGGATCACCCGGATATCGTTTACGTTCGTCAGGGTCGGCCCCGACTGGAGCAGATCCCCCGTGGCCTCGAAGAACGAGGTCGCGTCGTTGTTGTCGAGATAGGCCTGCGGCTGCAGTCCCTGCGCCTTCATCCTTGCGAACGTTGCCGCGTCGATCAGCGCGCCGGCGGGGTCGGTGGGATTGCCGGCGCCGCCGTCGGCGCCGTCGGTGTCGCCGGCGAGCGCCGAGATGCCGGCGGTGTCCTGCAACAGGCCGGCGAGCGCCAGCGCGTATTCCTGGTTCGGTCCGCCGCGTCCCTGGCCACGCACGGTGACCGTGAGCTCGCCGCCTGAGAGGATGGCGATGCGCTTGCCTTGCGCACGTGCCTCGAGCGCCAGCCTGGCGTGATCGGCGGCGACCTCGCGCGCCTCGCCTTCGAGATCGGCGCCGAGATCGATGGTCTCGTAACCGGAGGCGCGCGCCATCTTCACCGCGGCGTCGAGCGACTGCTTGGGCCGCGCGATCAGCTCGAAAGTTGCGCGCCCGAAGGCCGCGTCGCCCGGTTTGCAGCTTTCATTGGCGGGATCGTCGAGCGCGCGGCGCACCGCATCGTCGACGTCGAGCTTGTACTTGGCCACGATCGCGCGCGCATCCGCCAGCGTCGTCGGATCCGGCACGGTGGGGCCGGACGCGATCGCGGAAGGGTCGTCATGCGGCACGTCGGAGATCGCGAGCGTGACGATCTCGGCGGCATTCCTGCCGGCGCGCGCCAGCCGCCCGCCCTTGATGCGCGACAGGTGCTTCCTGACGATGTTCATCTCGCCGATCGGCGCGCCCGAGCGCAGCAGCGCCTTGTTGACCGCCTGCTTCTGCGCGAAGCTGACGCCATTCGCCGGCGCGATCCAGTTGGCCGAGCCGCCTCCGGTGAGCAGCACCAGGAGCAGATCGTCAGGCCCGGCCTCGCCCGCGAGCGCGAGCGTGTCGGCGGCGCCTTTCAAGCCGGCTTCGTCAGGCACGGGATGGCCGGCCTCGACCACGCGGATGCGGCGGGTCGGCACACCGTAGCCATGGCGCGTGGTGGCGATGCCGACCAGCCGCTCCGGCGGGAGCTCGAGCGCGTCGAGATAGTGCCGCTCGGCCGCCGCGGCCATCGCGCCTGCGCCCTTGCCGGCGGCAAGGCAGATCACGCGTCCCCTGGGCGCGGGGCGCAGATGCGGCGCCAGGATCGTATTCGGATGGGCGGCGGCAACGGCGGCGTCGTAGAGCGCGCGGAGCAGGGGACGTCGGTCGGTCATGACGATGGCCTTCGGCAGACTGAAGTGGCGGCGACGAGGTCGCCGGTCAACTGCCTACCGCATCGTGCGCCAAAGCGTAAGCGGCCTCTGCCATCATTCGATTGTGCAATCGCGTGATCAAGACCGCCGCGCAAGCAGAAACCCCCTGCGCGACCGGGCGCAGGGGGTTCTCCGTCGTGCCTTTCAGGCGCCAGCTAGCCGCCGGCTTCCGCATTGATCACGTCGCCGAACAGCTCCCATCGCTCGCCCTTGAAGCGTTGCAGCTGCAGCGAGCTGATCGGGGCGAAATCGGTCGCCGACGTGTTGATCTTGATGCCGGGCAGCAGCGCTTCGGTGCGGAAGTCCTTCAGGCTCGCGGCCTGTTTCATGACGTTCGCGCGCGTGAGGTCGTCGCCGCAGTTCTTCAGCACCTGGACCAGCGTCTGTGCGACGCCGTAGCCGACGATCGTGCCGCCGTCGGTCTTGTCACCTTCGGGGAAGTACTTCGTCATGAAGTCGAGGAACGCCTTCATGCCCGCGTCGTTGGCCCATTGCGCGTCGGTAGTGTCCTTCAGATAGGCCGCCGAAATGATGCCTTGCGCGTTCTCGAAGCCCGCCGGCTTGATCACGCTTCCGACCGAGGCCGAGACGTTGTTCAGGAAGTGGATCGGCTTCCAGCCGATCTCGGCGTTCTTCTTGATCGCCTGCGCCGCGAATTTCGGCGTGGTGATGTTGATGAAGACGTCGGCGCCGGTCGCCTTCAGTTTGACGATGTGATTGTCGATGGTCGGCTCCGACGTCTCGTAGCTTTCCTCCAGCACGATCATGCTTGCGGCCTTGGCGCCGAGGCCGTCCTTCAGGCCCTTCAGGTAGTCCTTGCCGTAATCGTCGTTCTGGTAGAGCACGCCGATCTTGGCGTTGGGCAGCTCCTTCAGGATGTATTTGGCGTAGATCTGCGTCTCGCTCTGGTAGTTGGGCTGCCAGCCCATGGTCCAGGGGAAGTTCTGCGGATCGTTCCACTTGGTGGCGCCGGTGGCGACGAACAGCTGCGGCACCTTCTTCGAGTTCATGTATTTCTGGATCGCCGTGTTCGGCGGCGTACCGAGCGAGTTGAAGACGAGCAGCACCTCGTCGCTCTCGACTAGCTTGCGCGCCTGCTCCACCGTCTTCGGCGGTGAGTACGCGTCGTCGTAGGAGATGAAATTGATCTTGCGGCCGTTGATGCCGCCCTCGTCGTTGATCTTCTTGAAATAGGCGGCTTCGGTGCGCCCGATGATGCCGTAGGCGGAGGCCGGTCCGCTGTAAGGCATGATGTTGCCGATCTTGATCTCGGTGTCGGTCGCGCCGGTATCGTATTTCTTCTGGGCCGAGGCAGTTGAAGTCGAAGCCGCAATGAGCGCGAGCGCCAATGATGCGGCCGCGAGTTTGCCGGTGACAGCAGGCATTCCAATCTCCCTATTTTTCTTGGTGTGCGCGTCCCCTTTTCTTGTCTCGTTTTTTGGCGACGCGACCGCAATTCAATACGATTTGCCCGGAAGCTTCAAGGAAAAGCCCCTGCGGCAAGGCCGCAGGGGCTGCGTCTTTAGTCGATTGGGATGATATCTTTAGCAGCCGGTTAAGGTTAGCCGCCGACGTCGCCGCTCAAGATCTCGCCAAATCGCTCCCAATGCTCACCCTTGAAGCGGATCAATTGCAGCTGCGAGAGCGGCGCGAAATCGGAGGCCGACGTGTTGACCTTGATGCCCGGCAGCAGGCCGGCCGGCTCGAACTCCTTGATGTTGGCGGCCTGCTTCATGATGTTCTCGCGGGTCAGATTGTCACCGCAGGCCTTGAGCACGTGAACGAGACCCTGGGCCACGATGTAGCCGTACATCACCGAGGCGTCGGCGCGGTTCGCTTCCGGATAGTACTTGTCCAGGAATTCGTTCCAGCCAATCATCGCCTTGTCGTTCTTCCACTGCGCGTCGGTCGGATCCTTGAAATATTGCGACGAGATGATGTCCTGGGCGTTCTCGAAGCCGGCCGGCTTGATCACGCTGCCGATCGAGGCCGAGACGTTGTTGAGGAAATGCAGCGGCTTCCAGCCGATCTCGGCGTTCTTCTTGATGGCCTGCGCCGCGAATTTCGGCGTGGTGATGTTGAAGAAGATATCCGCGCCCGTCGCCTTCATCTTCACGATGTGGGAATCGATGGTTGGCTCGGAGACTTCGTAGCTGTCCTCAATGGCGATCATCGAGGCGGCCTTGGCGCCGAGCCCGTCCTTGAACCCCTTCAGATAGTCCTTGCCGTAGTCGTCGTTCTGGTAGAGCACGGCGATCTTGGCGTTCGGATGGTTCTTCAGGATGTACTTGGCATAGATGATCGACTCGATCTGGTAGTTGGGCTGCCAGCCCATCGTCCACGGGAAGTTCTGCGGATCGTTCCACTTGGTGGCCCCGGTGGCGACGAAGAGCTGCGGCACCTTCTTCGAGTTCATGTATTTCTGGATCGCCGTGTTGGGCGGCGTGCCGAGCGAGTTGAAGATCAACAGCACCTCGTCGCTTTCGACGAGCTTGCGCGCCTGTTCCACCGTTTTGGGCGGCGAGTAGGTGTCGTCATAGGTGATGAAATTGATCTTGCGGCCGTTGATGCCGCCCTCCGCATTGATCTTGCGGAAATAGGCCTCCTCGGTCTTGCCGATCACGCCGTAGGCGGAGGCGGGTCCGCTGTAGGGCATGATGTTGCCGATCTTGATTTCGGTGTCGGATGCGCCGGTGTCGTATTTCTTCTGCGCGGATGCTGCCGTGGAAAGAGCGACAGTCAACACGAGGGCAGCCGAGAAGGCCCCCAATCGCACATGCATTGCAGGCATCTTGATCTCCCTAGGTGGATTGAATGTGTCGTGTTCTTGATTGGGAGCGATCATTGGGCGCCGCTCCGACACCATTGAATACCCTTCTCAAGCGCGCAGCAAGCAGAACGCCCCCCGGCGCTGTCGCAGCGAGGTGCTTCTTTTTTGAGAGAGTGCGGAATATTCCGGCAGGCGAGATGAGGCGCGTCGCCAGTTCAGCTACGCTGAAGTTGTGTTGCGAAGTATGAGCTATTTCGAATTGAGCCGTCGCGGCGGTCAGTGGCCGACGTGGCTCGAGATGATGTCGCCGAACAGCTCCCATTTCCGGCCCTTGAACCGCATCATCTGGAGCTGTTCGATCGGAGCGAAATCGTCCGGCGCGGTATTGATCCTGATGCCGGGCAAGAGCGTATCGGGTTCGAAGTCCTTCAGGCTGGCGGCCTGCTTCATGACGTTCTCGCGGGTGAGATCGTCGCCGCACATCTGCAGCACCTTCACCATGGTCTGCGCGGCGGCATAGCCGAACACAACGCCGGCATCGAGCTTGTTGGCCTTGGGGTCATACTGGGCGAGGAAGTTGTAGAACTTCTTCATGCCGTCATCGGCATTCCACTGCGGATCGGAGCCGTCCTTGGTGTAGCTCGCCGACAGGACGCCTTGCGAGATCTCGAGCCCGGCCGGTTCGAGCACGCCGCCGACCGAGGCCGAGACGTTCGAGATGATGTGGACCGGATGCCAGTTGATCTCCGCCGCCTTCTTGATGCCCTGCGCCGTGAATTTCGGTGTGGTGATGCTGATGAAGACGTCAGCGCCGGAGGCTTTCAGTTTGACCACGTGCTCGTCGATCGCCGGCTCCGAGGTGCTGTAGGGCTCTTCCAGCACGATCATCGAAGCCTTGGGGCCGAGGCCCTCTTTCAGCCCGTTCAGATAGTCCTTGCCGAAATCGTCGTTCTGGTAGAGCACGCCGATCTTTCCTTCCGGCTTCTCCTTCATGATGTATTTGGCGTAGATGCGCGCCTCGCTCGCGTAGTTCGGCTGCCAGCCCATGGTCCAGGGGTATTGCTTGGGATCGTTCCATTTCGACGCGCCGCTCGCCACAAACAATTGCGGCACCTTCTTCTCGTTCATGTATTTGCGGATGGCGCTATTGGTGGAGGTGCCGAGCGAGCCGAAAATCAGCAGCACCCCGTCGCTCTCGACCAGCTTGCGCGCCTGCTCCACCGTCTTCGGCGGCGAATAGGCGTCGTCATAGGAGATGAATTTGATCTTGCGGCCGTTGATGCCGCCCTCGGCGTTGATCTTGTTGAAGTAGGCTTCCTCGGTCTTGCCGATCGCGGCATAGGCGGAGGCCGGTCCACTATAGGGCATGATGTTACCGATCTTGATCTCGGTATCGGAAGCGCCGTTGTCGTATTTCTTCTGCGCCAGCACTTCGCTGCTCATTGCAGTGCACAAGGCGAGCGCGACCCAGAGGGACGCAACCTGGAAACGAACGGCGACCATTGTTCTCCTTCCTCGGGGCGGATCGGTCGCATAGAACAAGATTGACGCTGGCCGTCAACAAAAAGCCCCCGCGGTCGCCCGCGGGGGCTTTTTACGTTGGATGATTGCGTCAGCGTGTCACTCGGAGGCGATATCGCCGCTGATGATCTCGCCGAACAGTTCCCACTTCTCGCCCTTGAAGCGCATCATCTGAAGCTGCGCAATCGGGGCGAAGTCGGTGGCGCTGGTGTTGATCTTGACGCCGGGCAGCAGGGTATCCGGCGCGAAGTCCTTCAGGCTCGCGGCCTGCTTCATGAGGTTGGCACGGGTGAGGTCGTCACCGCACATCTCCAGCACCTTGGCCAGGGTCGACGCGGCGCCGTAGCCATAGACCATGCTGGTGTCGGACTTGTCGGCGCCCGGCATGTACTTGTCGACGAACTCGTTCCACCTCTTCATGCCGGGATCGTTGGCCCATTGCGGGTCGGTGGAGTCCTTGGCGTAGGCTGCCGACAACACGCCCTGCGCGCTTTCGAATCCGGCCGGCTTCATCACGCTGCCAACCGAGATCGACACGTTGGTGAGGATCTGGAGCGGCTTCCAGTTGAGCTCGGCGGTCTTCTTGATGGTCTGGGCCGCGAACTTCGGCGTGGTGTAGATCAGGAGCACGTCGGGATTGGCCGCCTTGATCTTGACGATGTGACCGTCGATCGACGGCTCGGAGATCTCGTAGCTCTCTTCCATGATGATCATGGACGAGGCCTTCGCGCCGAGACCGTCCTTGGTGCCCTTGAGGTAGTCTTTGCCGAAATCGTCGTTCTGATAGAGGATCGCGATCTTGGCGTCCGGCTTCTCCTTCATCAGCCATTTGGCATAGATGTGCGCTTCGCTCTGGTAGGAGGGCTGCCAGCCCATGGTCCAGGGGAAGTTCTTCGGATCGTTCCACTTGGTCGCGCCGGTGGCGACGAACAGCTGCGGGATCTTCTTGGCGTTGAGGTATTTCTGGATCGCCGTGTTCGAGGGCGTGCCGAGCGGGTTGAAGACGGCCAGCACCTCGTCGCTCTCGACCAGCTTGCGGACCTGCTCGACGGCCTTCGGCGGCGAATAGCCGTCGTCATAGGTTATGAAGTTGATCTTGCGACCGTTGATGCCGCCCTTGTCGTTGACCATCCTGAAATAGGCCTCTTCGGTCTTGCCGATGATGCCATAGGCCGAGGCCGGACCGCTGTACGGCATGATGTTGCCGATCTTGATCTCGGTATCGGACGCGCCGGTGTCGTATTTCTTCTGGGCGAGTGCAGCGCCGGAGGTGAGGGTGACGGCCGCCGTTGCCGTGACCAGCGCGGCGGCTCGCAGTGTTCTTCCGAAAAGCAATTGGGTCTCCTTGGTTAAACGACAGTCCTTGAGAGTTTTCAGTTCTTCCTGAGCTTGCCGACGAGTTGCTGGCCCAGGACCGCGATCTGCCTCGCGCCATGCGGCACGAGGTAGATGACGAGGAACAACAGCACGCCGAACACCGCGCCGGAGAGGCCCTTGGAGATGCTTTCCGCCATGTTCGGCACGAAGATGATGAAGGCCGCACCGACGAACGAGCCGGGCAGCCAGCCGACGCCGCCGACCACCATGCCGAGGAACAGCGAGATCGCGAGCGTGATGGTGTAGCTGTCGGGCGCGACGAATTGCACGGCGATGGCGCCAAGCGAGCCGGCAACGCCGGTGATGCCGGCGGACACCCCGAAAGCCAGCGTCTTGTAGAGTGCGACGTTGACACCCATCGAGGAGGCCGCGATCTCGTTGTCGCGGATCGCCATGAAGGCGCGCCCCGAGCGGGAGCGCAGCAGGTTCACCGAGAAGATGTAGATCGCGATAGTCACGGCGAGCGTGAAGTAGTACAGCCACATGTCCTGCGACATCGGCAGGCCGAACGGTGCGTCCGGCTTGGTGACGACGAGGCCCTGCACGCCGCCGGTCCAGTGCTCGAGGAAGTTCAGCTTCAACAGCTGCGGCATCGCGGTGGCGAGCGCGAAGGTCGCGAGCGCGAGATAGACGCCCGACAGCCGCAGCGCCGGCTTGCCGAACAGGTAGCCGAATCCGAAGCAGATCGCGGCGGAAATCGGAATGGTCAGCGCGTAGTTGACGTTGGCGTGCTCCATCAGCACCGCCGAGGTGTAGGCGCCGACGGCGTAGAACGCGCTCTGGCCGAGCGAGAACTGGCCGGAGCCGCCGGTCAGGATGTTCAGCGCCAGCACGGCGAGCCCGTAGATCAGGAGCATCGTCATCTGGAAGATGATGAAGTTCTTGACGAACATCGGCACGACCAACAGCGCCGCCAGCACCACCAGCGAGGTGCCGGTGCCCAGCGTCATGGCGCGCTTCGGAACGGCCTCGACCGCCTGGTGGCCTTCGGCGACGACTTCTTCTGCAGCGCTCATGATCAAACTCGCTTGACGATGTGCCGGCCGAACAGGCCAGCGGGTTTGACGACCAGGACGGAGATGATCAGCGCGAGCGCGATCGGGAGCTTCAGTTCGTTGCCGACGCCGGGGATGTAGGTGCCGGCGAGGTTCTCGAAGACGCCGACCAGGAAGCCGCCGACCACGGCGCCGAACGGGCTGCTCAATCCGCCGAGCACCGCCGCGGCGAAGCCGTAGATCAGGACGCCGCCCATCATGTTGGGCTCGAGGAACACGACCGGGGCGATCAGCATGCCGGCGATCGAGCCGATCGCGGTCGCCATGCCCCAGCCGAGCGCGATCATCCAGCTCGTGTTGATGCCGACGAGGCGGGCCGATTCAGGCACCGAGGCGGCGGCGCGCATCGCAAGGCCGATCCGGGTGTACTGGAAGAAGAAGTAGAGGCCGAGCAAGAGCAGCACGGTGACGCCGATCATGCCGGCCTGGTGCGTCGAGATCAGCTGGCTGCCCAGGAACGGCGAGGAGCCGAACGGGGTCGGGTACTGCTTGATGGTGAAGTCCCAAATCAGGCCGGCCGAGGAGTTGATGATCGCAAACAGTGCGATGAAGCCGGCGACGTTGGTCAGCACCGGCGCCTTGGCGAGCGGCTTGAACAGGATGCGCTCGATCGCGATGCCGGCGACGAAGGAGAATGCCAGCGTCATCAGGAAGGCCGCCCAATAGGACACGCCCCACTGCATCAGCTGCCAGGAGATGAAGGTCGAGAACATCGCCATCTCGCCTTGCGCGAAATTGAGATGGTCGATGGCCTGGTAGATCATGACCACGGCGAGCGCCATGCAGGCGTAGATCGCGCCCGTGGCGATGCCGGCCAGGACCTGGTTGGTGAACAGTTCCATTGTCCCGGCTCCCTCAGTAACCCAGATAGGATTTGCGGATTTCTTCGTTGTTCGCGATGTCCTTGGCTTTGCCCGACATCACGATCCGACCGGTCTCGATCACATAGGCCTGGTCGGCGAGCTCGAGCGCAAGCTGGGCGTTCTGTTCGACCACCAGGATCGACACCTTGTCCTCGCGGTTGATCTTGCCGAGGATGCCGAACAGATCGCGCACCACCAGCGGCGCGAGGCCGAAGGACGGCTCGTCCAGCAGCATCAGCCGCGGCCGCAGCATCAGGGCGCGGGCGACGGCGAGCATCTGCTGCTCGCCGCCGGACAGCGTGCCGGCCACCTGGGTGTGCCGCTGCTTCAGCACCGGGAAGTGGGCGTACATGCGCTCGATGTCGGAGACGATGCCGGCGCTGTCCTTGCGGGTGATGGCCCCTAACTGCAGGTTCTCCTCCACCGTCATGGTGGTGAAGGTGCCGCGGCCCTGCGGCACGTGGGCGATGCCGAACCGCACGATGCTTTCGGTCGAGCGGTTGTTCAGAGGCTTGCCTTCGAACTCGATCGCTCCGGTCGAGCGCACCATGTTGCAGATCGCGCGCAGTGTCGTGGTCTTGCCGGCGCCGTTGGCGCCCAGCAGCGTCACCAGCGAACCCTCGTTGAGCGAGAAGGACAGGCCATGGAGTGCCTGGACCTGGCCGTAATAGGCGCGCAGGTCCTTGACGTTGAGCAGCGTCGTCATTGGTCCTTGCTCCCGAGATACGCCTTGATGACGTCGGGGTCGGCCTGCACCTGGGCGGGCGTCCCCTCCGCGAGCTTCTTGCCGAAATTCAGCGCGACGACGTGGTCGGCGATCGACATCACGAGGCCCATGTGGTGCTCGACCAGGAGCACGGTCATGTGGCGCTCGTCGCGAATGCGGCGGATGAGAGCTCCGAGCACGTAGACTTCCTCGTGGTTGAGGCCGCCGGCAGGCTCGTCGAGCAGCAGGATCTTCGGATCGGCCGCGAGCGCGCGCGCCAGCTCGACCCGCTTCTGCGTACCGAAGGGCAGGCCGGAGACGATGGTGTGAGCGACGTCCTCGAGGTCGAGATAGGCGAGGATCTCGTGCACCTTCTTGTTGACGCTGGTCTCGCTGCGCCGGACCCAGGCAAGCCTCAGGGAGTCGCTGATGATGTCGCTGGAGGTCTTCGAATGCGCGCCGACGCGGACATTGTCCATCACCGAGAGGTTCGGGAACAGCGCCACGTTCTGGAAGGTGCGGCCGATGCCGATCTCGGCGATGCGGTGCGGCGGCCGCGACAGGATGCTCACGCCGTCCAGCAGGATGTCGCCGGACGACGGCTGGTACAGCCGTGAAAGGCAATTGAAGAGCGTGGTCTTGCCGGCGCCGTTGGGGCCGATCAATCCGAGGATCTGGCCCTTGTGCATGTCGAAGGACACGCCGTTGAGCGCGATGATGCCGCCGAACACGACGCTGACGTCGCGAACCGCGAGCAGGGGCGATGTCCCCCGCGCGAGCTGTGCCTGCGTCATGTCGTCTCGCTCACGTCGTTCAGTGAGCGATGGGGCGATGCGAACCGCTCCCGATGATGACAAAGGCTATCTGAACCCCTCGGCCACACGCGCAACTTTTCCTCCTGATTTCAGCTTTTTGCTGTTGTCTTTTTTTGAATGCGGCATCAGACCCCCGAGCGCCGCTTCGATGTTCCTTACCATCGCCAGCAGACGCGGTCCAATGTCGTTGATCAAACGCTCTTCCGTGAAGCGGAATGCTGGCGCGCCGCAATTGAATGCGTAAGGTCCGGTTCCGTCGTTGAGCTTGAGCGCGACGCCGGCCGCGCCGATGTCGTCGTGCCAGTCGCCGACCGAGATCGCAAAACCGTATTTCGCGACCGTTTCGCCGGAACGTTCCAATCCTTCGCGCATCTTCGGCCAGCGGCTGCCGTAATGTTCGCGCAGAATGCGCGACACTTCAGCGCGACTCTCGTCGTCGAGCGCCCAGAAATAGGCACGGCCCATCGCACTGGTTGCAATCGGCACGCGCGAGCCGACGTCAAGTTGAACGCCGACCGTCTCGCTGCCGCGGCTCTGCCCGAAATAGATCATGCTGTGACGGTCGCGGCCGCCGACGGCGACGGCGCCACCGGTCGCGCGCATCACTTCCTCGCGGAACGGCTCCGACAAGTGCCGAACGCCCAGATTGGCCAACGCCGCATAACCGAGCGACATCGCTGCGGGTGCGAGCTGGTACTTCTCGAAGCGGGGAACCGGCGTCAGATAGCCGAGCTTGGTCAACGTGTAGGTCAGCCGCGACACGGTCGGCTTGGGCAGGTTGGTGCGGGCCGCAATCTCCTGATTGCCGAGCAGGCCGTCATTGGGTTGGAACGCGCGCAATACATCCAGTCCGCGGGAAAGCGCGACGACGAAATTCCGATCGGTCGCAGTCTTCTTTCCTGTACGCTTCATCCCTGATCTGCTTCTTGCGCGGAGTCGTTGACAACGTCCGTGCTTCAAAATAACCCTGCCGTCAAGATGCGGAATTAAATTCCGCACTGCGAAATCGAACAAAAGCAAATCCTCACCAAGGAGGGACACCGTGAGCGAAGTGGTCAAGCTTGAGCGTCATGACGAGGTCGGCATCGTCACGGTCAACAGCCCGCCGGTCAATGCGCTGAGTGCCGCAGTCCGCGGCGGCATTCTGGAATGCATCAAGGCCGCGATCGCCGATCCCGCCATCAAGGGCATCGTGCTGACCTGCGCCGGCCGCACCTTCATTGCGGGCGCCGACATCACCGAATTCGGCAAGCCGCCGAAGCCGCCGGCCCTCAACGACGTGCTGTCCGAGATCGAGAATTCGCCCAAGCCCGTCGTTGCCGCGATCCACGGCACCGCCCTCGGCGGCGGCCTCGAGGTCGCGCTCGCCTGTCATTTCCGTGTCGCGGTGAAAGAGGCCAAGCTCGGCCTGCCCGAGGTGAAGCTGGGCCTGTTGCCCGGCGCCGGTGGAACCCAGCGCCTGCCGCGCGCGGTCGGGCCTGAGCTCGCAGTCAAGATGATCGTCGGCGGCGACCCGATCGGCGCCGCCGAAGCGCTGAAGAGCGGCCTGATCGAGGAGATCGTCGAGGGGCCGGCCTCGGGCGGCGAAGCCTTCGTGCGCAAGCTGCTGGCCGAGAAGCGCCCGCTGCGCCGCCTGCGCGACGACGATTCCAAGATCGCGGCCGCCAAGGCCGACCGCTCGATCTTCACCAATGCCGTCGCCGCCATGACCAAGAAGTCGCGCGGCCTGGAAGCGCCGTTCGCGGCGGCGGACGCCGTCGGCTACGCCATCGACCTTCCGTTCGACGAAGGGTTGAAGAAGGAGCGCGAGGGCTTCCTGAAGCTCGTCGCCAGCGACCAGTCCAAGGCGCAGCGCTATGCGTTCTTCGCCGAGCGCGAAGCCGCCAAGATCGCGGGTGTCCCCGAAGGCACCAAGTCGCGCCCCGTGAACCGCGTCGCCATTCTCGGCGCCGGCACCATGGGCGGCGGCATCGCGATGTCGTTCGCCAATGCCGGCATCCCCGTCACCCTGATCGAGACCGCCGAGGAGCAGCTCAAGCGCGGCATGGGCATCATGCAGAAGAACTGGGAAGCGACCGCGGCGCGCGGCGGCATCCCGGCAGACGCGCCCGCCAAGCGCATGGCGCTGATCGACGGCAAGGTCGGCATCGAGAATGTCGGCGACGCCGACCTCGTCATCGAGGCCGTGTTCGAGACCATGGCGGTGAAGAAGGAAGTGTTCGGCAAGCTCGACCAGTACGCCAAGCCGGGCGCGGTGCTCGCCTCCAACACCTCGTACCTGAACATCGACGAGATCGCGAAGTCGACCAAGCGTCCGCAGGACGTGCTCGGCATGCACTTCTTCTCGCCGGCCAACGTCATGAAGCTGTGCGAGATCGTGCGCGCCGACAAGACCGCGCCGGACGCGCTCGTGACGGCCGTCACGATCGCGCGCAAGATCGCAAAAGTGCCGGCCGTGGTCGGCGTCTGCGACGGCTTCGTCGGCAACCGCATGCTGGCCCAGCGCGGCAAGCAGTCCGAGAAGCTGCTGTTCGAGGGTGCCTTGCCGCAGCAGGTCGACGCCGTGGTGACAAAATTCGGCATGCCGATGGGCCCGTTCGCGATGGGCGACCTCGCCGGCCTCGACATCGGCTGGCGCTCGCGCAAGGACCGCGGCATCAAGTCGGAGATCGCGGACGCGCTGTGCGAAGCCGGCCGCTTCGGCCAGAAGACCGGCAAGGGCTACTACAAGTATGAAGCCGGCAGCCGCGCCCCGCTGCCCGATCCCGAGGTCGAGAAGCTGATCGACGAGACGCTTGCCCGCCTCGGCCGCAAGAAGCGCGTCGTCAGCGACGAGGAGATCCTCGAGCGCATGATGTATCCGATGATCAACGAGGGCGCGAAAATCCTGGAAGAGGGGATCGCGGCGCGTCCTAGCGACATCGACGTGGTCTGGCTCTACGGCTATGGCTGGCCGATCTACCGCGGCGGCCCGATGTTCTGGGCCGACAGCGTCGGCCTCAAGCACATCGCCGATCGCCTGTCGTTCTACGCCAAGGAGACCAACGACCCGAGCCTCGAGCCCGCCCCGCTGCTGAAGAAGCTCGCGGCCGAAGGCAAGACGTTCGCGTCGCTGGCCGCGGCGTCGAAGGCGGCGTGATCGGATTGGGATCGGTGGCTACGATCAGTCGTTCCGGGCGACGCTCTCTCCGTTCCCTCCCCCCTTGCGGGGGAGGGGCAGGGAGGGGGGTAGCCCCGGGCGAGGTCAGCGTTTGTGGCTACCCCCTTCCCCAACCCCTCCCCGCAAGGGGGAGGGGAGCCCGTCCGCCGGTGCCCGCCTCACGCGACCCGGCCATTATCGCTTTGCAGAGTCTCGATCGCCTATGACCCATCCCGGCGAACAGTTTTACCCCGAGGGCGTGCGGTGGGACGACACCATCGTTCAGGGCACGCTCCCGGATCTCCTGACGAAAGCCGCCGCTGAGTACGGCCCGCGCACCGCGCTCGAGTTCCGGGACCGTCCGATCACCTACGCCGGGCTCGCAGCACAGGCCGAGCGCGCGGCAGCGGCGTTCCTGCGCGCCGGCTGCGGCAGGAACTCTTCCGTCGCGCTGTTCCTCGGCAACACGCCGGACCATCCCGTCAATTTCTTCGGCGCGCTGAAGGCGGGCGCCCGCGTAGCCCATCTGTCCCCGCTCGACGGCGAGATCGCGCTGACGCACAAGGTCTCGGACTCCGGCTCTCGCCTGCTCGTCACCTCGAACCTCCAGGCCTTGCTGCCGACCGCGCTGAAATTCCTGGAGAAGGGGCTGATCGACCGCCTGGTCGTCTGCGAGGACGATCATTGGGGCAAGGTCGGCACGCCGCAGGCGGCGATCCCCGACGATCCCCGCATCGTCACCTTCAAGACCTTCGTCGAGGGCGCCGCCGTGCCGGCGCAATGGCCGACAGTGACCGCAGACGACGTCGCGCTGCTGCAATATACCGGCGGCACCACCGGCCTGCCCAAGGGCGCCATGCTGACGCACGGCAATCTCACCGCGGCGGTGTCGATCTACGACGTCTGGGGCAAGCCGTCGCGCGCGGCGCGTGGCGAGACGATCGAGCGCGTGATCTGCGTGCTGCCGCTGTTCCACATCTACGCGCTCACCGTGGTGCTGTTGTCCTCGCTCAGCCGCGGCAATCTGATCTCGCTGCACCA
Source organism: Bradyrhizobium sp. I71 (assembly GCF_022354745.1). Classification (NCBI taxonomy): domain Bacteria; kingdom Pseudomonadati; phylum Pseudomonadota; class Alphaproteobacteria; order Hyphomicrobiales; family Nitrobacteraceae; genus Bradyrhizobium; species Bradyrhizobium sp. I71. The sequence continues at coordinate 2,562,214 of NZ_CP059398.1, read as the reverse complement.
GCGCTTCGACGTCGAAGCGGTGATGCGCGACATCGAGGTCAAGCGCGCGACCTACTTTCCGGGCGTGCCGACGATGTGGATCGCGATCGCCGCGCTCCCGGACCTCGACAAGCGCGACTTCTCCTCGCTTGCCACCATCGGCTCCGGCGGCGCGCCGCTGCCGGTCGAGATCGCGAATTTCTTCGAGCGCAAGGTCGGCAAGAAGCTGCGCAGCGGCTGGGGCATGACCGAGACCTGCTCGCCCGGCACCGGCCATCCGCCTGACGGTCCCGAGAAGCCGGGCTCGATCGGCCTGATGCTGCCCGGCATCGAGCTCGACGTCGTTGCGCTCGACGATCCGACAAAGGTGCTGCCGCCAGGCGAAGTCGGCGAGATCCGCATCAAGGGCCCGAACGTCACTGGCGGCTACTGGAACAGGCCGGAAGGATCCACGGATGCCTTCGTCGACGGCCGCTTCCTCACCGGCGACATCGGCTATGTCGACACCGACGGCTATTTCTTCCTGGTCGACCGCAAGAAGGACATGATCATCTCCGGCGGCTTCAACGTCTATCCGCAGATGATCGAGCAGGCGATCTACACCATATCAGGCGTGCACGAGGTGATCGTGCTCGGCATCCCCGACCAGTACCGCGGCGAGGCCGCAAAGGCCTTCATCAAGCTGAAGCCCGGCGCAAAGCCGTTCTCGCTCGACGAGCTGCGCGCGCAGCTCAACGGCAAGCTCGGCAAGCACGAACTGCCGGCCGCGGTCGAGTTCGTCGACGATCTGCCGCGCACGCCGGTCGGAAAATTGTCGCGCCACGAATTGCGCCAGCAGCAGAAACCGTCACAATCCACCAGAACCGCATCAGGAGTCCGTTCTTGACCGACGCCGTCATCGTTTCCACCGCCCGCACCCCGATCGGCAAGGCCTATCGCGGCGCGCTCAATGCCACCGAGGGCGCAACCCTGCTCGGCCACGCCATCGGCGAGGCCGTCGCGCGCGCCAAGATCGATCCGAAGGAGATCGAGGACGTCGTGATGGGCGCCGCCCTCCAGCAGGGCGCGACCGGCGGCAACATCGCGCGCAAGGCGCTGCTGCGCGCCGGCCTTCCCGTCACCGTCGCCGGCACCACCATCGACCGGCAATGCGCCTCCGGTCTTCAGGCCATCGCGCTGGCCGCGCGTTCGGTGCTCTTCGACGGCGTCGAGATCGCGGTTGGCGGCGGCGGCGAGTCGATCTCGCTGGTGCAGAACGACAAGATGAACGGCTTCCACGCCCAGGACCCCGCGCTGCTCAAGATCAAGGGCGAGGTCTACATGCCCATGATCGACACCGCGGAAGTCGTCGCCAAGCGCTACGGCATCTCGCGCGAACGCCAGGACGAATATTCGCTGGAGAGCCAGCGCCGCACCGCGGCCGCACAACAGGGCGGCAAGTTCAAGGACGAGATCGCCCCGATCACCACGCAGATGGCGGTCACCGACAAGGCGACCGGCGCCGTCTCGATGAAGGAGGTCACGCTGTCGCAGGACGAGGGTCCGCGCCCCGAGACCACCGCCGAAGGCCTCGCCGGCCTGAAGCCCGTGCGCGGCGACGGCTTCAGCATCACCGCCGGCAACGCCAGCCAGCTCTCCGACGGCGCCAGCGCCTGCGTGATCATGAGCGACAAGGAAGCTTCCAAGCGCGGCCTCAAACCGCTCGGCATCTTCCGCGGCTTCGTCTCCGCCGGCTGCGAGCCGGACGAGATGGGCATCGGCCCGGTCTTCGCCGTGCCGCGCCTCCTGAAGCGCCACGGCCTCACCGTCGACGACATCGGCCTGTGGGAGCTCAACGAGGCCTTCGCCGTGCAGGTGCTGTATTGCCGCGACAAGCTCGGCATCGACCCCGACAAGATCAACGTCGACGGCGGCGCGATCGCAGTCGGCCATCCCTACGGCATGTCCGGCGCGCGCCTGACCGGCCACGCCCTGATCGAAGGCCGCCGCCGCAAGGCCAAGTACGCGGTCGTCACCATGTGCGTCGGCGGCGGCATGGGCGCGGCGGGGTTGTTCGAGGTGCTGCAGTAACGGGGTCCGTCGTTCCGGGGCATTCGCGCAAGCGAATGAACCCGGAACCTCGAGCCAAAACTTCTGGATTCCGGGTTCGCGCTTCGCGCGCCCCGGAATGACGAATAGGGAACAACGTTCACAGGAGGATCCGATGGATCTCGCATTCACTAGGGAAGAGCAGGCGTTTCGCGAGGAAGTGCGGCAGTTCTTCCGCGACAACGTGCCGCCGGATACGCGGCGCAAGATGGTCGAGGGCCGTCATCTCTCGAAGGACGAGATGGTGACGTGGTGGCGCATCCTCAACAAGAAGGGCTGGGGCGTCAGCCACTGGCCGAAGGAATATGGCGGCACCGGGTGGACGCCCGTGCAGCATTATATCTTCAATGAGGAGCTGCAGGCGCATCCCGCGCCGCAGCCGCTCGCCTTCGGCGTCAGCATGGTCGGTCCGGTCATCTACACCTTCGGCAACGAGGAGCAGAAGAAGAAGTACCTGCCGCGCATCGCCAATGTCGACGATTGGTGGTGCCAGGGCTTCTCCGAGCCCGGCTCCGGCTCCGACCTCGCCTCGCTGAAGACCAAGGCCGAGCGCAAGGGCGACAAGTGGATCATCAACGGCCAGAAGACCTGGACCACGCTCGCCCAGCACGCCGACATGATCTTCTGCCTCTGCCGCACCGACAACAACGCCAAGAAGCAGATGGGCATCTCCTTCATCGTGTTCTCGATGAAGTCGAAGGGCGTCACCGTGCGCCCGATCCAGACCATCGACGGCGGTGCCGAGGTCAACGAGGTGTTCTTCGACGACGTCGAGGTGCCCATTGAAAATCTGATCGGCGAGGAGAACAAGGGCTGGGACTACGCCAAGTTCCTGCTCGGCAACGAACGCACCGGCATCGCGCGCGTCGGCGTCTCCAAGGAGCGACTGCGCCGTATCCGCGATCTCGCCGGCAAGGTCGAATCCGGCGGCAAGCCGATCATCCAGGACGCCGCGTTCCGCGAGAAGCTGGCGGCGTGCGAGATCGAGCTGAAGGCGCTCGAGCTGACCCAGCTCCGTGTCGTCGCCGACGAGGGCAAGCACGGCAAGGGCAAGCCCAATCCGGCCTCCTCGGTGCTGAAGATCAAGGGCTCCGAGATCCAGCAGACCACCACCGAGCTGCTCATGGAAGTGATCGGCCCGTTCGCCGCGCCCTACGACGTGCACGGCGATGACGGCTCGAACGAAGCCATGGACTGGACCGCCCAGATCGCGCCGAGCTACTTCAACAACCGCAAGGTCTCGATCTACGGCGGCTCCAACGAGATCCAGCGCAACATCATCGCCAAGGCGGTGCTGGGGCTGTGATTGATTGAATACAGAACGCTGTCGTCCCCCGCGAAGGCGGGGGACCCAGTACGCCGCGGCGATCGTGAGTCCCGCCAGCGCCTGCGTTTACTGGATCCCCGCCCCGGTGCGCAATTGCGCACAAGGCGGGGATGACATCTGAGGGTGAGGCGACGGCAGGGCAATTCCCGCCGATTTGGAGAGAGACATGGATTTTGATCTGAACGAGGAGCAGCGGCTTCTCAAGGAAAGCGTCGACGGCCTGCTGACCGATTCCTACGATTTCGAGCAGCGCAAGAAGTACATGGCGGAGAAGGGCGGCTGGAGCAAAACGGTCTGGCTCAAGCTCGCCGAGCAAGGCCTGCTCGGCTTGCCCTTCGCAGAGGCCGACGGCGGCTTCGGCGGCGGCGGCGTCGAGACCATGATCGTGATGGAAGCGCTCGGCAAGGCGCTGGTGCTCGAGCCGTATCTGGCGACCGTGGTGATCGGCGGCGGCTTCCTGCGCCATGCCGGCACCGATGCGCAGAAGGCTGCTCACGTGCCTTCGATCATCGACGGCAGCGAGACGCTCGCCTTCGCCCAGCTCGAGAAGAACTCGCGCTACGATCTCTTCGACGTCTCGACGACCGCGAAGAGGAAGGGCGATGCCTACGTCATCGACGGCGAGAAGTTCGTCGTGCTCAACGGCGAGAGCGCCGACACGTTGATCGTCACCGCGCGCACCAAGGGCGATCGCCGTGACAAAAGCGGCATCGGCGTGTTCCTGGTGCCCGCGAATGCCAAGGGCGTCGCCAGGAAGGGCTATCCGACCCAGGACGGCCTGCACGCCGCCGACATCACCTTCACCGGTGTCGAGGTCGGCCCGGACGCCGTGATCGGCAATCCCGAGGATTCCCTCGCGCTGATCGAGCGGGTGGTGGACGAGGCCCGCGTTGCGCTCTGCGCCGAGGCGGTCGGCCTGATGGACGAGTCGCTCAAGACCACGGTCGAGTACATCAAGACGCGCAAGCAGTTCGGCGTCGCGATCGGCTCGTTCCAGTCGCTCCAGCATCGCGCCTCCGACATGTTCGTCGCCGCCGAACAGGCGCGCTCGATGTCGATGTTCGCGACCATGGCCGGTGATTTCGAGGACGCCAAGGAGCGCGCGAACGCGATCGCCGCGGCCAAGGTGCAGATCGGCAAGTCGCTGAAATTCGTCGGCCAGCAGTCGATCCAACTCCACGGCGGCATCGGCATGACGATGGAGGCCAGGATCGGCCACTACTTCAAGCGCCTCACCATGATCGAGAACACGTTCGGTGATACCGACTACCACCAGCGCCGTGTCGCCGATGCGGGCGGGTTGATCTGACGCTTGCCGTCATTGCGAGCGAAGCGAAGCAATCCAGGGACTTTCCGCTGGGACATCTCTGGATTGCTTCGTCGCTTCGCTCCTCGCAATGACGGAGGTCGTTGAAGCATCGAGGCACCAAAAATGAAAAACACCCCGTTCGATCTCACCGGCAAGGTCGCCGTGGTCACCGGCTCCAGCCGCGGCATCGGCCGCTCCTCCGCCGAGCTCTTGGCGAAGCTGGGCGCCAGGGTGGTGGTATCCTCGCGCAAGGCCGAGGCCTGCAAGGAAGTCGCCGACGGCATCAACGCGTCCGGTGGCGAGGCAACCGTCATTCCCTGCAACATCGCGCGCAAGAACGAAGTCGAGGCGCTGATCGCGGGTGCCACGAAGCATTACGGCAAGATCGACGTCCTCGTCTGCAACGCCGCAGTGAACCCGTATTACGGCCCGCTGCTCGACATCCCGGATGAAGCCTTCGACAAGATCATGGGCTCGAACGTCAAGAGCAACATCTGGCTCTCCGCGCTCGCGATTCCGCAGATGGCGGAGCGCGGCAATGGCTCCGTCGTCATCATCTCCTCGATCGGGGGCTTGCGCGGCTCCACCGTGATCGGCGCCTACGGCATCTCGAAAGCCGCCGACTTCGCGCTGTGCCGTTCGCTCGCGGGCGAATGGGGCCCGAAAGGCGTCCGCGTCAACTGCATCGCGCCCGGCCTCGTCAAGACCGATTTCGCCCGTGCGCTGTGGGAAGACGAAGCCATGCTGAAGCGCCGCACCGCCACCACGCCGCTTCGCCGCATCGGCGAGCCCGACGAAATCGCCGGCGCGGTCGCCTACCTCGCCTCCGACGCATCGAGCTTCATGACAGGCCAGACCATCGTCATCGACGGCGGCGTCACGACGGCCGCGGTGTAGGCCTCTTCCCTCTCCCCTTGTGGGAGAGGGTGGATCGCCGCGTAGCGGCGAGACGGGTGAGGGGTCTCTCTCCGCCCGCACCCCCACTCGCAATACTCTTCGCGGATAGAACCCCTCATCCGGCGCTTCGCGCCACCTTCTCCCACAAGGGGAGAAGGGAGGTGCCGCGGGCACCGCATCCAATCTTGACCTTCCGCCTCCAATCCGCTCCCTTTGGCCCGACAATGATCCCCTTCCAGGGGAAAACGCCAGGGTAAGCCGCCATGTCTTTCGTCCTCGCCATCGACCAGGGCACCACCTCCTCGCGCGCGATCGTGTTTCGCGGCGATATTTCCATCGCGGCCAAGGCGCAGCAGGAATTCCCGCAGCACTTTCCGGCCTCGGGCTGGGTCGAGCACGAGCCGGAGGACATCTGGACCTCGACCGTGATGGTCTGCCGCGAGGCGATCGAGCAGGCCGGCATCACCGCCAAGGATATTGCCGCGATCGGCATCACCAACCAGCGCGAGACCACGGTGGTGTGGGACCGCGCCACCGGCCAGGCCGTGCACCGCGCCATCGTCTGGCAGGACCGCCGCACCGCCGACATCTGCGCGAAACTCAAGGCAGAGGGCCGCGAGCCGGTGATCTCCAGGAAGACCGGCCTGATCATCGATCCCTATTTCTCCGGCACCAAGGTCGCCTGGATCCTGGACCACGTTCCCGGTGCGCGGGCGCGCGCCGCGCGCGGCGAGCTGATGTTCGGCACCGTCGATTGCTACCTGCTCTGGCGCCTCACCGGCGGCAAGGTGCACGCCACCGACGCCACCAATGCCTCGCGCACGCTGCTGTTCAACATCCACACCGGCCAGTGGGACGACGAGTTGCTGGAGATCATCGGCGTGCCGCGCTCGATGCTGCCCGAGGTGAAGGATTCCTCCGCCCGCTTCGGCGAGAGCACGCCGGATCTGTTCGGCGGCGCGATCGCAATCTCGGGAATTGCCGGCGACCAGCAGGCCGCCACCATCGGTCAGGCCTGCTTCCGCCCGGGCATGATGAAGTCCACCTACGGCACCGGCTGCTTCGCGCTGCTCAACACCGGCACCACGCCGGTCGTCTCCAAGAACAAGCTGCTCACCACCGTCGCCTACCAGCTCGACGGCAAACGCACATATGCGCTCGAAGGCTCCATCTTCGTCGCAGGCTCGGCGGTGCAATGGCTGCGCGACGGCCTCGGCATCATCAAGCATGCCGCCGAGACCGGTCCGCTCGCCGATCAGTCGGACTCCATGCAGAGCGTCTATCTCGTCCCAGCCTTCGTCGGCATGGGCGCGCCCTACTGGAATCCCAGGGTGCGCGGCGCGCTGTTCGGCCTCACCCGCAACACCGGCCCGGCCGAGCTTGCCCACGCCGCGCTGGAAAGCGTCTGCTACCAGACCTACGACCTCTGGGCCGCGATGCGCGCGGACTGGCCGAGCTCGGAAACCGCAAGCGTCGTGCTCCGCGTCGACGGCGGCATGACCGCATCCGACTGGACCATGCAGCGCCTCGCCGATCTCCTGGACGCGCCGGTCGATCGCCCCGTGATCCAGGAAACCACGGCGCTGGGCGCCGCCTATCTCGCCGGCCTCCAGGCGAGCGTCTATCCCGAGCCGACCAGGTTCGCCGACAATTGGCGATTGGAGCACCGCTTCAAGCCGAACATGAGCCAGGCGACAAGAGAGCGGAAGCTCGCCGGCTGGGCGCGGGCGGTGAAGGGCGTGCTCGCGAGCGACGAGGGGGAGTGACAAGCAAACGGCCACCGTCGCGTGAGGTGAGCACGAACGTTGGGCTCCCTCTCCCGCTTGCGGGGGAGGGCTGGGGTGGGGGTGTCTCCGCGGCGGGATTGAATATTACGGAGGGCTCCCCGCGCGGAGAGAGTTTTCGCTCGCCGCGTCGGGGATAGTGCCCCGCATCGCCCTGCGTGTCGGCCTCTCCCGCAAGCGGGGGTACAGCTATCGCATACGAAGAAATGCGATAGCCCTGCGCGAACGGGTGAGCCGAACAAGGTAGTTCTGGTAGCAAGGACCAACATCTCATGATCCTCCCCGACGGCTACTCCGACGTCCCCGCCGGCAAGATCGCCGCGGTCGTCACGCATCTGGAGATGACTGCACCTCCCGCGCGCCGCGCCGATCCGCCCGGCAGCTGGACCCTGCGCAAGGTCGAAGCCCCCGCGCTTCCTTGGTACCGCGATCTCTTCCGTCGCGTCGGCGAGGATTGGCTGTGGTTCTCGCGACCACGCATGACCGACACCGAGCTTGCCGCGATCCTCCACGCGCTTGATGTCGAGGTCTACGCGCTGGTCGCGGACGGAAGCGACGAAGGCCTGCTGGAGCTGGATTTCCGCGAGCCCGGCCAGTGCGAGCTGACCTATTTCGGCGTCACCGCACCCTTGATCGGCACCGGAGCCGCCCGCTTCCTGATGAACCGCGCGCTGGAGATGGCGTGGTCACGCGACGTCGGCCGCGTCTGGGTCCACACCTGCACGCTCGACCATCCATCGGCCGTTGCGTTCTATCAGCGCTCCGGCTTCCGCCCCTTCCGCCGCCAGATCGAGATCGCCGACGATCCGCGCCTCGACGGCACGGCGCCGCGCGATGCGGCAAGGCATGTGCCGATCATCGAGTAAGTGCACGGCTGCGTCCCCACCGTTATTGCGAGGAGCACTTGCGACGAAGCAATCCAGCAGGCTGTAGCTCGGATGAGAGCAGCGATATCCGGGGGAAGCGCTCACGAGAGCCCCGGCCGGTTGTCCATTGATCCCGCTTTGTTGCGTCGTGCGCAATGCTCTTGTTCCAAGATAGTTGTTGCGGCACCTTCGCATTGACGATGAACTGAGCGGCCCTGCCGTGTTCAAAGACTGACAAGAGCGAGAACCATGTTCCTGATCGGCCAATATGATTCCCCCTTCGTCCGCCGCGTCGCGATTGCGCTCCGGCTCTACGGGCTCGCCTTCGAGCACAGGCCGTGGTCGACCTTCGGCGATGCCGACAAGATCGCGCCGTACAATCCGCTGCGCCGCGTGCCGACGCTGGTGCTCGACGATGGCGAGGCGTTGATCGAGAGCACCATCATCCTGGATTGTCTCGACGAACTCGTCGGCGAGGCAAAGGCGATGCTGCCGCGCGGCGGCGCTGAGCGGCGCAGGCATCTGCGCATCTGCGCGCTCGCCTCCGGCCTCGGCGACAAGGCGGTGAGCCTGCTCTACGAGCGCGTGCTGCGGAAGGAGCAGCTCGCGCTCTGGGTCGAGCGCTGCCAGGCGCAGATCGGCGACGTGCTGAAGGTGCTCGAGGCCGAGCGCGCCAAGGTGACGACGCCGTACTGGCTAGGCGACCGCATCGGCCATGCCGACGTCGCGGTGGCCTGCGTCGTTCGCTTCACCCGCGAAGCGCATCCCCAGTTGTTCGACGCGTCACGCTATCCGGCACTGAGCGCCCATGCCGAGCGCTGCGAGGCACTGGCCCCGTTCAAGGAGATCGTGCAGCCGCTGGCGCCGCCGAAGGGGTAGGGCTTCCTTCTCTCCCCTGGAGGGCAGGGTTATCGCATATGAGTTCTTGGCAGGGCCTGAGCGTGCGCCTCGTCCTTCGAGACGGCGCTTACGCGCCTCCTCAGGATGAGGCTAAGTGGCGTCAGTGCCCGTTGAAACTGCTGCCGCACACTCCGTCCTCATCCCGAGGAGCCGCGCCCTTCGCGCGGCGTCTCGAAGGATGGTCGCAGGGAGAAGCTCTCGAATGCGATAGACCGGTCCCTCATCTCGCTTCGCTCATGCGGGCTACAGGCGAAGGCAATCAATACGGGCTGGAGCGTGCAACTGCCACAGCAGCCGACGATGGAATATTACCGCTGTTTTGCCCGACGCCGCAAGTCGCTTTCGGCTAGACCGAAATTGCTCAGGCTTTTCAACCCCATCGCTACTGTGCATAGGGTTGTTTTCGCAGTTTTTGTTTGGAAGCGCGCTAGCCCGCCCCGGCGCGCTTCTTCTGCCAGACCAGATGCACCGCGCAGGTGCAGCCCGGCGGGTGCGAGGCGATGTCCTTGGGGGCCTCGTCATTCGCGGGCGTCGCCGCAAAAGTCTTGTCGCTCGCGCTCTGCTGCGACGGGATGTAGTTCAGCACCGGCGCGAGCCAGCGTTCGGTCTCCGCCACCGTCATGCCCTTGCGTGCCGCGTAGTCCTCGACCTGGTCGCGCTCGATCTTGCCGACGCCGAAATAATAGCTCTCGGGGTTCGCGAAATAGAGCCCTGATACGGAGGAGCCCGGCCACATCGCAAAGCTCTCGGTCAGCTTCACGCCGGCCGTGTTCTCGGCATCGAGCAATTCGAACAGCGTCGCCTTCTCGGTGTGATCGGGCTGGGCGGGATAGCCGGGCGCCGGGCGAATGCCCTGATACTTCTCCAGGATCAGCTCCTCGCTGGAGAGCGCCTCGTCCGGTGCGTAAGCCCAGAACTCGCGGCGCACACGTGCATGCATGGCTTCCGCGAACGCCTCGGCGAGGCGGTCGGCCAGCGCCTTGCACAGGATCGAGGAGTAGTCGTCGTTGGCCATCTTGAAGCGGTCGGCAACCGCGTCCTCGCCGATGCCGGCGGTGACCACGAAGCCGCCGATGTAGTCGGGCACGCCGGCGGGCGCGATGAAGTCGGCGAGCGCCGCGTTGAAGCGGCCCTCGCGCTTCTCGAGCTGCTGGCGCAGCGTGTGCAGCGTCGCGATTGGCTTGGTCCGGCTCTCGTCGGCATAGAGCACGATGTCGTCGCCTTGCGCATTCGCCGGCCAGAAGCCGATCGTCGCGCGGGCCCGGAACCACTTCTCCTTCACGATGGTGTCGAGCATCTTGCGCGCGTCATCATAGAGCGAGCGCGCGACCTCGCCGACCTTGGCGTCGTCGAGGATGGCGGGGAAGCGCCCGGCGAGTTCCCAGGTCTGGAAGAACGGCGTCCAGTCGATGTAAGGCACGAGCTCGGCGAGATCGTATTCGTCGAAGCTGCGGATGCCGAGGAAGGTCGGCTTCACCGGCTTGCTCCTGGCAAAGTCGACCGGCACGCGGTTGGCGCGGGCGTCAGTCAGCTTCAGGCGCTTCTTGTCCGCCTGCGCCCGCAGATGCGCTTCCGAGATCCTGGCGTATTCGGCCCGCACCTCGGCGGCGTATGCCACACGCTTCTCGGGCGAGAGCAGTGAGGACGCGACGCCGACCGCGCGGCTGGCGTCGTTGACGTGCACGACGGGACCGGCGCGATAGCTCGGGTCGATCTTGACGGCGGTGTGCACGCGGCTCGTCGTGGCGCCGCCGATCAGGAGCGGCAGCTTCAGGCCTTCGCGCTGCAATTCGCTGGCGAAGAACGCCATCTCGTCGAGCGAGGGTGTGATCAGGCCTGATAGCCCGACGATGTCGGCCTTCTCCGCCTTCACCGTCTCGACGATCTTGGCGGCCGGCACCATCACGCCGAGATCGATGACCTCGAAATTGTTGCACTGGAGCACGATGCCGACAATGTTCTTGCCGATGTCGTGGACGTCGCCCTTCACCGTCGCGAGCACGATCTTGCCGGCGGACGAGGAGCCTTCCGTGCCGATGCCGTTTGCGAGGTTGCGCGCCTTCTCTTCCTCCATGAACGGCATGAGGTAGGCAACCGCCTGCTTCATGACGCGCGCGGACTTCACCACCTGCGGCAGGAACATCTTGCCGTCGCCGAAGAGGTCGCCGACCACGTTCATGCCCGCCATCAGCGGTCCCTCGATCACGTCGAGCGGACGCGAGGACTTCTTGCGGGCTTCTTCAGTGTCCTGCTCGATGAATTCGGTGATGCCGTGCACCAGCGAATGCGACAGCCGCTTTTCCACCGGCCATTCGCGCCAGGCGAGATCGGCTTCCTTGCTCTCCGTCTTCTTGCCGCGGAATTTCTCCGCGAGCGCCAAGAGGCGTTCGGACGCGCCGGGATCGCGGTTGAGGACGACGTCCTCGCAGGTCTGGCGCAGCTCCGGATCGATGTCGTCATAGACGATCATCTGTCCGGCATTGACGATGCCCATGTCCATGCCGGCCTTGATGGCGTGATACAGGAACACCGAGTGCATGGCCTCGCGCACCGGCTCGTTGCCGCGGAAAGAGAACGACAGGTTGGAGACGCCGCCCGAGATATGTGCGCCCGGCAGGTTCTGCCGGATCCAGCGCGTCGCCTCGATGAAGTCGACGCCGTAATTGTTGTGCTCCTCGATGCCGGTCGCGATCGCGAAGATGTTCGGATCGAAGATGATGTCCTCGGGCGGTAAGCCGACGCGGCTCACCAGGATGTCGTAGGCGCGCTTGCAGATCTCGGTCTTGCGCGCGAACGTGTCGGCCTGGCCGGCCTCGTCGAACGCCATCACCACCACCGCCGCGCCGTGGCGGCGCGCGATCTTGGCCTCAAGGATGAACTTCTCCTCGCCTTCCTTCATCGAGATCGAGTTGACGACCGGCTTGCCCTGCACGCATTTCAGGCCGGCCTCGATCACCGAGAATTTCGAGGAGTCGACCATGACGGGGACGCGCGCGATGTCGGGCTCGGCGGCGACGAGGTTGAGGAAGGTCACCATCGCAGCTTCGGAGTCGAGCAGGCCCTCGTCCATGTTGACGTCGATGATCTGTGCGCCGTTCTCGACCTGGTCGCGCGCGACCTGCAGCGCGGCGGTGTAGTCGCCGGCGGTGATCAGCTTGCGGAAGCGGGCGGAACCCGTGACGTTGGTACGCTCGCCGACATTCACGAACGGGATGGCATCCGTCAGCACGAACGGCTCGAGGCCGGAGAGCCTTAAGCGCGGCTCGATCACCGGCACGGTGCGCGGCTTGTGCGGGGCGACCGCGGCGGCGATCGCCGCGATATGGTCCGGCGTGGTGCCGCAGCAGCCGCCGACGATGTTGACGAGGCCGTCGCGGGCAAACTCGCCGATCAGGCGGGCCATGTACTCGGGCGTCTCGTCATACTGGCCGAACTCGTTGGGCAGGCCGGCATTGGGGTAGGCGCACACCAGCGTGTCGGCGACGCGGCCGATGTCGGCGATATGCGCGCGCAGGTCCTCGGCGCCGAGCGCGCAGTTGAAGCCGATGGTGATGGGCTTTGCGTGCCGCACCGAATTCCAGAACGCCTCCGGCATCTGGCCCGAGAGCAGGCGGCCGGACTTGTCGGTGATGGTGCCCGACACCATCACGGGCACGTCGATGCCGAGTTCTTCGGTGATCTCGGCGATCGCATAGAGCGCCGCCTTGGCGTTGAGGGTGTCGAAGATGGTCTCGACCAGCAGCAGATCGACGCCGCCGTCGATCAGCCCGCGGATCTGCTCGCCGTAGGATTTGCGCAGGTCGTCGAAGGTGACGGCGCGGTAGCCGGGATTGGAAACGTCGGGCGAGATCGAGGCGGTACGGTTTGTCGGGCCGATGGCGCCGGCGACGAAGCGCGGCTTGCCGTCTTCCGCCGCGACGCGCCGTGCGGCATTGCCGGCGAGGCGGGCGCCTTCGCGCGCCATCTCGTAGACGATGTCGGTGAGGTCGTAATCGGCCTGCGCGATCGAGGTCGTGGAGAAAGTGTTGGTCGCGACGATGTCGGCGCCGGCGCGCAAGTAGGCGGCGTGGATGTCCTCGATCGCCTGCGGCTGGGTCAGGATCAAGAGGTCGTTGTTACCGCGCAGGTCGCGATGAAAGTTCCTGAAGCGCTCGCCGCGGAAGGCTTTCTCGTCGAGCTGCAGATTCTGGATCATCGTGCCCATGGCGCCGTCGAGCACGAGAATGCGTTCGCGCGCGGCGTTGAGCAGGGCGGTTCGCTTGGCGGAAACGGGGACGGTCATTTTCTCTCACGCAGCCTTCTGGACGCTCTTGGCCCGGATGCCGAGCAAATGGCTGATCGCGAACACGAGATCGGCGCGGTTCATGGTGTAGAAATGGAAGGTGTCGACGCCGTGCTTGGCGAGCTTCTGCACCTGGCCGGCCGCGACGGTCGCGGCCACCAGCTTGCGTGTCTCGGCATCGTCATCGAGGCCGTCGAATTTCGCGGCGAACCAGTCCGGCACGGTGGTGCCGGCGCGGGTGACGAAATTGCGCGCCTGCTTGAAATTGTGCATGGGCATGATGCCCGGCACGATCGGGATGTCGATGCCGCGGGCGCGGACGCGGTCGCGATAGCGGAAGTAGAGGTCGTTGTCGAAGAACACCTGGGTGATCGCGCGCGTCGCACCCGCATCGACCTTGGCCTTGAGCGTGTCGATGTCGGCGTCGAAGTCGCGCGCCTCGGGGTGCTTCTCGGGATAGGCCGACACACTCACTTCGATGTCGGCGTGCCGCTTCTTGATTCCCGCGACGAGGTCGGCCGAGCTCTGGTAGCCGTCGGGATGGCTCGAATAGGGCGTGCCGATGCCGCCGACGGGATCGCCGCGCAAGGCCACGATGTGGCGGACGCCGACATCGTGATAGCGGTCGACGATCTCGTCGATCTCGCCGCGCGAGGCGCCGACGCAGGTCAGATGCGCGGCGGGCAGCAGCGCGGTCTCCTTGAGGATGCGGGCGATGGTGGAATGGGTGCGCTCGCGGGTCGAGCCGCCGGCGCCATAGGTCACCGAGACGAATTTCGGCTCGAGCGGGGCGAGCCGCTTGATGGTGTCCCAGAGATTGCGCTCCATCTCCTCGGTCTTGGGCGGAAAGAACTCGAACGAGATCGCAGGCCGCTTCAGGTGCCCGTCGGCCGTCGCAGGCGTCGTCACGTCAGTCATGGCACCACTCACTCCAATTCCCACCGGCCGTGGGGTCTAGCTTGGGAGGGCCTAAGATAAGGCAAAGGCAGTTTGGCCGACAGCCCATCGAAGATGGGAAATAGCCCACCAGCGCATGGATACTGTGAAATTTGACGCTGAATGGCTTTTCAGTGGGAAGGCGGATGAATTGGGGTAATATATTGTATTATAACAAACTTATTGGATTCAAGCGCCTTTAAGACATTAATCGAGTTGGTGGGCATGATCAAATCATCATGTTATGAAGGTAGTTTGTCCCAACCAGCATCGTCCCCGACGACCCGCCCCTCCGTACTCTCTGACCTGCGCGGCCCGCCGTTGCCGCCGCGCGGTCCTTCGTTAGGGTAATGCGCCATGATCCCGCTCTCAGTCCTCGACCTCTCTGTCGTTACGACAGGCACCAAGCCCGCCGCGGCGCTGCGCAACAGCATCGATCTGGCGCGCCATGTCGACGGGCTCGGCTATCTCCGCTACTGGCTCGCCGAGCATCACAACCTCGCTTCCGTCGCGAGTCCCGCGCCCGACGTCATGATCGGGCAGATCGCAGCGGTGACGAAGCACCTCCGCGTCGGCTCCGGCGGCGTGATGCTGCCCAACCACGCGCCGCTGATGGTGGCCGAGCGCTTCAAGATGCTGGAGGCGCTGTTTCCCGGCCGGATCGATCTCGGTCTCGGCCGCGCACCGGGCACCGATGGTGCGACGGCCTACGCGCTGCGCAGCCGGCTCGACCGGCGCGAGGGCGACGATTTCCTGGAGCGCCTGCACGAGCTGATTCTGTGGGAGACCCGCGAATTCCCTGCGGGACACCCCTACAACAACGTCGTCGCGATGCCCGACGACACCAGGTTGCCGCCGATCTGGCTGCTCGGCTCCAGCGATTATTCCTCGGAACTGGCCGCACAAGTCGGCATGGGCTTCGCCTTCGCCCATCATTTCGCCACCCACGACGCGATCGATGCGATGGTGCATTACCGCAATCGTTTTCAGCCCTCAGCCTGGCGTGCGAGTCCGCATGCCATTCTCGCGGTCGCCGTCATTGCGGCTGATACCGACGAGGAGGCGGAGAGGCTGGCCTCGTCCTTCGATCTCAACCGGCTGCGCCGTGACCGCGGTCAATATCTGCCATTGCCGAGCGTCGAGGAGGCGATCGCCTATCCGTATACGGACGCCGAGCGCACCTCGATCCTGCGCAACCGCTCGCGCCTGTTCGTCGGCAGCCCCGCGACGGTGCAGAAGAAGCTTCAGCCGCTGATCCACGCCAGCAAGCCGGACGAGCTGATGGTGATCACCGCCGTGTACGACCACGAGGCGCGCAAGAAGTCGTATTCGCTGCTGGCGGAGGCGTTCGGGCTGGCGAAGCAGGCGGCTTAGCTACTGCTGTCATTCCGGGACGATGCGAAGCATCGAACCCGGAATCTCGAGGTTCCGGGTTCACGCTTCGCGTGTCCCGGAACGACAGGATCATTCCTGCGTCTCGCTGAACGTCGCGCGGAACGGATGTCCCGGATACACGCCGACGATGCGGAATTCGCGCGAGAAGAATTTCAGCTCCTCGATCGCGAAGGCGAGGCCCTTGTCATCAGGGTGGCCATCGACGTCGGCATAGAACTGCGTGGCGAAGAAGTTGCCGTCGACCATATAGCTCTCGAGCTTGGTCATGTTGACGCCGTTGGTCGCAAAGCCGCCGAGCGCCTTGTAGAGCGCGGCCGGCAAATTGCGCACCCGGAACACAAAAGTGGTGACCAGCGGGCCCGCGCCTTGGGGTGCCCATTTCGGCTCGCGTGCCAGCACCACGAAGCGCGTGGTGTTGTGCGCCTCGTCCTCGATGTCCTCGGCGAGAATGTTGAGGCCGTAGATCTTTGCGGCGAGACGCGAGGCGATCGCGGCCACGGTCTTGTCCTTGCGCTCGGAGATGTCGCGGGCGCTGCCGGCGGTGTCGGCGTGCACGATCGGCTTGATGCCCAGCTTGCGGATAATGCGCCGGCACTGGCCGAGCGCATGGACATGGCTCTCGACGCTCTTGATGTCTTCGAGCCTGGTCCCCTTCACTGCCATCAGCTGGTGCCGGACCGGCAAGAACCATTCGCCGATGATGAAGAGGCCCGACGCCGGCAGCAAATGATGGATGTCGGCGACGCGGCCGGCGACCGAGTTCTCGATCGGGATCATGCCGAGATCGGCTTCGCCCGACGAGATCGCCGACAGCGCATCCTCGAAGGTGGCGCAGGGCATCGGTTCGGCCTCGGGATAGGCCTCGACGATGGCGATATGGGAATTGGCTCCAGGCTCGCCCTGGAATGCGATCTTCAGCTTGCTCATGTCTTGAAGTGCTCCTGCCCGGCCTTGTAGCAGCGGCTCAGGATTTGGAAAGGATGCTGCGGGCGGTTTCGAGATCGGGCGGCGTGTCGACGCCGCGGGGCACGCTGTCGACGATCATGATATCGATGCGCATACCGGCCTCGATCGCCCGCAACTGCTCCAGGCTCTCCTGGCGTTCCAGGGGCGAAGGCGGCAGCGACACGAACCGCTCCAGCGCCGCGCGGCGATAGGCATAAAGCCCGATGTGGTGGTATCGCGGTCCGTTGCCGTAGGGGGCGGTGGCGCGGGTGAAATAAAGTGCCCGCAACCGCTTCGGCCCGATCGGCGAACCGACGGCCTTGACCACGCTCGGCGCGAGGTCCTCCTCCTCGGTGTGGATCTGCGAGGCCAATGTGACGATGTCGACCGCGGGGTCGTCGAAGGGCGGTAGCACCTCGCGGATCGTTGCCGGCGTGATGGTGGGAAAATCGCCCTGGAGATTGATCACGATCTCAGCCTTGCCCTCGGGATCGAGCTTCTGCATGGCCTCGTGGATGCGGTCGGAGCCCGACGGGTGGTCGGAGCGGGTCATCACGGCCTCGCCGCCATGGGCGGTGACGACCGAGGCGATCTCCGGCGTGTCGGTGGCCACCGCGACCCGGCCGATTGCAGCAGCCTCGGCCCGGCGCAGCACATGCACGATCATCGGCAATCCCGCGATGTCGGCGAGCGGCTTGCCGGGCAGGCGGGTGGCGGCCATGCGGGCCGGGATCAGCACCAGGATGCGAGGATCGATCATCGGGTCAAGAGCCTGGAAACGGGGCGTTTTCCGCGCCGAGAAATGGAGTGGGGACGGGCTGAAAGCCGGCTCGCTTATACGGGTTGCCAGACCCCGGGCAAACCGATATCTCAATGGCAAAACTCGGGGAAACAATAAGGAACGTTTGATTCTCCCGAGGCTCGTCCTGGCGGCCGCTTGGGCCGCTGTTTCCTTCTTGCGGTGGGGCCTGGCCGGAAATGGACTCTTTCGAACTCAACAAGATTCTCGGTGCCGTGCTCGGCACCTGTCTCTTTCTGCTGGTGACGAGCTTCACCGCGAGCGCGCTGTTCTCCCCCAAGATGCCGGAAAAGCCGGGCTTCGAAATCGCGGTGAAGGAAGATGCCGGCCATGGCAAGGAGGGCGCCGCTGCGGCGGCACCGTCCGAGCCGATCGAGAAGCTGCTCCAGACCGCCTCCGTCGAGAAGGGCGCGGCGGCCGCCAAGAAGTGCGGCGCCTGCCACACGTTCGAGAAGGGCGGCCCGAATCGGGTCGGTCCGAACCTCTATGGCGTCGTCGGCGAGCCAAAGGGCCAGGGCCGTGCTGGCTTCAACTTCTCGGCCGCCATGAAGGCCAAGGGCGGCAACTGGACGTTCGACGACCTCAACAAGTTCATCGCCAATCCGAAGGGCTTCATTCCTGGCACCGCGATGGGCTTCGCCGGCATCCAGAAGGATTTCGAGCGCGCCGACGTTATCGCCTATCTGAACACGCTGTCGGAGCATCCGCAGCCGCTGCCGACGGCCTCCAAATAAGGCCGCCGGAACGCATCTTGGAACGAGCGGCCAGGCTGAATTGCCTGGCCGTTTGCTTATCCAGGCCTCGCGGCCAGTTTATCGGGGCGTTTGGCCGCATTCGATCGGCCGTCCGGCCCCCAAGATGAGGAAAAAGCAACACATATTCGGTCGAAACCTCGTCTATATTAGGAACTTAAAGGAGTAGCCTCCTTCAAGACAGGGATGTTGATTTGGCCATCACCCGACGCGATCTTCTGCTCACCGGCACTGCGGTCGCAGCGCTTCCCATCCTCGGTTCCGTGGCGGGCGTTCCCGCCATCGGCGCGGCCGAGGCGCAGTCTTCCAATGAGCTGCCTTGGCGCCACGCGCTGTCCCTGTTCGGAAAGGTCAAGTACCCCGCCGACTTCAAGCGCTTCGACTACGTCAATCCGGACGCGCCCAAAGGCGGCGTCGCGCGCCAGATCGCCGTCGGCACATTCGACAATTTCAACATCGTGGTATCAGGTGTGAAGGGGCAGGTCGCCGGTGCCGTCGCCTTCATCTACGAATCCCTCACCACGCCCTCGCTTGACGAGGTCTCGACCGAATACGGCGCGCTGGCCGAAGCGGTCAGCCACCCGGACGATTTCTCCTTCGTCACTTATCGGTTGCGGCCGCAGGCGAAATGGCATGACGGCAAGCCCGTCACGCCGGAGGACGTGATCTTCTCGCTCGATTCCTTCAAGAAGCACCATCCGATGTATTCGGCGTACTACAGCCATGTGGTGAAGGCCGAGAAGGTCGGCGAGCGCGAGGTGAAGTTCGTATTCGACGCGCCGGGCAATCGCGAATTGCCGCAGATCGTGGGACAGCTTACGGTCTTGCCGAAGCATTGGTGGGAGGGGACGGACGCGCAGGGCCGCAAGCGCGATGTCTCCGCCACCACGCTCGAAGTGCCGCTCGGTTCGGGCCCCTACAGGGTCAAGGAGTTCGTCGCAGGACGGTCGATCGCGCTGGAGCGCGTCAAGGATTATTGGGGCCGCGACCTCCCCGCCAATGTTGGCCGCAACAATTTCGACGAGCTGCGCTACGAATATTTCCGAGACGCCACGGTCGCGATCGAGGCCTTCAAGGCCGATCAGGTCGATTGGCGCACCGAGAACAGCGCCAAGAGCTGGGCGACGGCCTACGACTTCCCCGCCGTGAGCGAAAAGCGCGTGATCCTAGAGGAATTCGTCAATCGCAGCTCGGGCGTGATGCAGGCGTTCGTGCCGAACCTGCGACGCGCCAAATTCAGCGACCCCCGCGTGCGTCGTGCGCTCAACTACGCCTTCGACTTCGAGGAGATGAACAAGCAGATCTTCTTTGGTCAGTACAAGCGTATCAGCAGCTATTTCGACGGCATCGAGGAGCTCATGGCGACCGGCTTGCCGCAGGGCAAGGAGCGCGAGATCCTCGAAACCGTCCGCGCCCAGGTCCCGCCCGAGGTCTTCACGACGCCCTATAGCAATCCGGTTGGCGGTAGCCCGGAGGCCGTCCGGGAGAATCTTCGCGAGGCGCTGCGTCTGTTCAAGGAGGCTGGTTATGAGGTGCGCGACCGCAAGCTGATCGACGTCAAGACCGGCACCCAGTTTTCGCTGGAGTTGCTGAACCAGGATCCGAGCTTCGAGCGGATCACGCTGTTCTACAAGCCGTCGCTGGAGCGGCTCGGCATTGCCGTCAGCGTGCGGACGGTCGATCCGACCCAGTACGAGAACAGGACCCGCGAGTGGGATTTCGACGTCGTCACCAATTCATGGGGCGAGTCTCAGTCGCCGGGCAATGAGCAGCGCGAGTTCTGGTCGTCCAAGACGGCCGACATCGCCGGATCGCGCAACATCGCCGGCATCAAGAATCCCGCGATCGACAAGCTGATCGAACGGGTCATCTACGCCACCGATCGCGACGACCTGGTGGCAGCAACAAAGGCGCTGGATCGGGTGCTGCTGTGGAATCACTATGTCGTGCCGCAGTGGACCTACAACAAGGTGCGCACCGCGCGCTGGGATCGCTTCGGCCGGCCGGCGGAATTGCCCAGATATGGTCAGTCCGGTTTCCCGTTCATCTGGTGGTACGACGCAGACAAGGCGGCGCGGATCGCAAAGAAGTCGTGAAGGACATTCCCCGCATGACGCAGATGTCACGCCGCCATGTGCTGGCCTTGGGTGTTGGCGGCGCCCTCGGGGCGTCCATCGGTGCGCCGTTGCGCAGTGCGTGTGCCTCGGAAGCCGGGACCGACGCGCACGGCATCTCTGCGTTCGGCGATCTCAAATATCCCGCCGATTTCCACCATTTCGACTACGTCAATCCGTCTGCGCCGAAGGGCGGCACGTTCTCGCTCATCCCATCGACGAGGTCGTATAACCAGTCCTACCAGACCTTCAACTCGCTCAACGCCTACATCCTCAAGGGCGATGGCGCGCAAGGCATGGACATGACGTTTTCGCCGCTGATGGTGCGCGGCAGCGACGAGCCTGACGCGATGTACGGGCTTGCCGCAAAATCCGTGCAGATATCGCCGGACAGGCTGGTCTATCGCTTCACGATGCGGCCGGAGGCGAAATTCCACGACGGCACCGGGCTCACCGCCCACGACGCGGCGTTTTCGTTGACGACGCTGAAGGCCAAGGGCCACCCGCTGATCATCGTGCAGATGCGTGACTTCGTGAACGCGGAAGCCACCGACGATGCGACGCTCGTCGTCACCTTCGCCAAGGGACGCGCCCGCGACGTGCCGCTCTATGTCGCCGGACTGCCGATCTTCTCGAAGGCCTATTATGCGTCCCGGCCGTTCGATGAATCGACGCTGGATATTCCGCTCGGCTCCGGTCCGTACAAGGTCGGCAGGTTCGAGGTCAATCGCTACATCGAATTCGAGCGGGTCAAGGACTGGTGGGCCGCCGATCTGCCGGTTTGCCGCGGCAGCTACAATTTCGATGTCGTGCGCTATGAATTCTATCGCGACCGCGACGTCGCCTTCGAAGGTTTCACGGGCAAGAGCTATCTCTATCGCGAGGAGTTCACCTCGCGCATCTGGGCGACGCGCTATGACTTTCCGGCGGTGAAGGATGGCCGCGTCAAGATGGAGGTCGTGCCCGATGACACGCCCTCCGGAGCGCAAGGCTGGTTCATCAACACGCGACGCGAGAAATTCAAGGACCCTCGCGTGCGCGAGGCCCTGATCAACGCTTTCGATTTCGAATGGACCAACAAGACCATCATGTACGGCGCCTATGCCCGTACGGTGTCGCCATTCCAGAACTCGGACCTCATGGCAGGCAATGCGCCGCCTTCGCCGGAAGAGCTGAAGCTGCTCGAGCCGTTTCGTGGCCAGGTTCCGGACGACGTTTTCACCGCACCGTTCACGCCTCCGGTCACGGACGGCTCCGGGCAGGACCGCAGCCTCTTGCGCAAGGCGCAGCAACTGCTGAGCGAGGCGGGTGTGCCCATCAAGGACGGCAAGCGGATGCTGCCGAATGGCGAGGTCTTCAAGATCGAGTTCCTGCTGGATGAGCCTTCCTTCCAGCCGCATCATGCGCCCTACATCAAGAATCTCGCGACGCTCGGTATCGAAGCGAACGTGCGCCTCGTCGATGCGGTGCAATACAGGGCGCGTCAGGATGACTTTGATTTCGACATGACGATCCAGCGCTTCAGCATGTCGGCGACGCCGGGCGACGCCATGCGCTCGTTTTTCTCCTCTCAGGTCGCGAATACCAAGGGCTCGTACAATCTCGCGGGCATCGCCAGCCCGGCCATCGACGCCATGATCGAAAAGATCATGGCGGCTGACAGCCGCGAAGAGCTGACCGTCGCCTGCCGCGCTTTCGATCGCCTGTTCCGCGCCGGCCGCTACTGGGTACCGCAATGGTACAACAAGACGCACCGGCTGGCCTATTGGGACCAGTTCGGCCATCCGCAGAAGCTGCCGCGCTATGCCAACGGCGTCGGCGCGCCGGACATCTGGTGGCATGAACCCGCCAAGGCCGCCAAGCTCGAGCAGGCGAAATAGCCATGAGCGCCTATATCGCCCGCCGCATCCTCCTGATGATCCCGACGCTACTCGGGATTCTCTTCGTGTCCTTCATCGTGGTGCAGTTCGCGCCCGGCGGCCCGGTCGAGCGCGTCATCGCGCAGCTTTCGGGCGCCGATACCGGCGGCACATCGCGCATTTCGGGCGGTAGCGATTTTGCGCAACGCGCGCCGGGACAAGTCGGTGCCGGCGGCGATGCCATCAACTCGAAATACCGCGGCGCGCAGGGGCTCGACCCCGATTTCATCAAGAAGCTGGAGGTGCAGTTCGGATTCGACAAGCCGGCACCGGAACGCTTCGCGCTGATGGTTTGGAATTTCGCCCGTTTCGATTTCGGCAAGAGCTATTTTCGCGACGTCAGCGTGATCCAGTTGATCAAGGAGAAGCTGCCGGT
Organism: Bradyrhizobium sp. I71; assembly: GCF_022354745.1. Classification (NCBI taxonomy): domain Bacteria; kingdom Pseudomonadati; phylum Pseudomonadota; class Alphaproteobacteria; order Hyphomicrobiales; family Nitrobacteraceae; genus Bradyrhizobium; species Bradyrhizobium sp. I71. The sequence goes on along the minus strand of NZ_CP059398.1, from coordinate 2,539,546 downwards.
CTCGATCTCGCTGGGGATATGGCTGACACTGATCACCTATCTGATCTCGATCCCGCTCGGCATCCGCAAGGCGATCAAGGACGGCACCCGCTTCGACACCTGGACGTCGACGGTGCTCGTGCTCGGCTATGCCATTCCCGGCTTCCTGTTCGCGATCCTCCTCATCATCCTGTTTGCCGGCGGCTCGTTCTTCAACTGGTTTCCGCTGCGCGGACTGACCTCGGACGGCTGGTCGCAGTTTCCCTGGTATTGGAAGATCATCGACTATTTCTGGCATCTGACGCTGCCGCTGATCGCCATGGGCCTCGGCGCGTTCACCACCATGACGTTCCTGACCAAGAACTCGTTCCTTGACGAGATCCGCAAGCAATACGTCATGACCGCGCGCGCCAAGGGGTGCAGCGAGAACCGGGTGCTGTACGGCCATGTCTTCCGCAATGCGATGTTGATCGTGATCGCCGGCTTCCCCGGGACCTTCATCCACGCCTTCTTTTCGGGCTCGCTTCTGATCGAGACCATCTTCTCGCTGGACGGGCTGGGGCTGCTCAGCTTCGAGAGCGTGCTTAACCGCGACTATCCCGTCGTGTTCGGCACGCTCTACATCTTTTCGCTGGTCGGTCTCGTGATCAACCTGATCTCCGACCTGACCTATATGTGGATCGACCCCCGGATCGATTTCGAGGCGCGGGAGGTCTGATGACGATTACCGCGCCGACGCCGGTCGAGACCACGGCGACGTCTCCGCTGGGAGAGGTCGTGCCCATCACGCGAAAGCCGTTCGCACCTTCGCCGCTCAACAGGCGGCGGTGGCAGAACTTCAAGGCCAATCGCCGCGGCTACTGGTCGTTCTGGCTCTTCATCGCCCTGTTCGTGGTCTCGCTGTTCGCCGAGCTGATCGCCAACGATCGGCCCTTCCTGATCAAGTTCGACGGCCGGCTCTATTGGCCCGCCTTCGTGACCTATTCGGAAACGACCTTCGGCGGCGATTTCGAGACGGCGGCCGACTATCGTGATCCGTACTTGCAGAAGCTCATCAAGGACAAGAACGGCACAATCGTCTGGCCCCTGATCCGCTATTCCTACGATACCCACAATCTCGATTTGCCGACGCCGGCGCCGTCGCCGCCGACCTGGATGTTGACGGAGAAGCAGTGTCAGCCCGTGGTGGAGAAGAAGGGGCTGAAGAGCTGCCGCGACCTCGAATATAATTGGCTCGGCACCGACGATCAGGGTCGCGACGTGGTGGCGCGATTGATCTATGGCTTCCGCATCTCGGTGCTGTTCGGACTTTGTCTCACGATCGTCTCGTCCGTCATCGGCATCGCGGCGGGGGCGGTGCAGGGCTATTTCGGCGGCCGGGTTGACCTCATCTTCCAGCGCTTCATCGAGATCTGGACGGCGATTCCCTCGCTCTATCTTCTCCTGATCCTGTCTTCGGTCCTCGTGCCCGGCTTCTTCGTGCTGCTCGGCATCCTGCTGCTGTTCTCCTGGGTCTCGCTGGTCGGTCTGGTGCGGGCCGAGTTCCTGCGCGGGCGCAACTTCGAATATATCCAGGCGGCGCGGGCGCTCGGCGTCTCCAACCCGGTCATCATGTTCCGCCACCTGCTGCCGAACGCGATGGTCGCGACCATGACGTTCCTGCCCTTCATCGTGTCGAGTTCGGTGATGACGCTGACGGCGCTCGATTTCCTGGGCTTTGGCCTGCCGCCGGGATCGCCTTCGCTGGGCGAATTGCTGTCGCAGGCCAAATCGAACGTGCAGGCACCCTGGCTCGGTTTCTCCGGCTTCTTCTCGGTCGCGATCATGCTGTCGCTCCTGATCTTCATCGGCGAAGCCGTGCGCGACGCCTTCGATCCGCGCAAGACGTTCAGGTGAGGGCGTGATGGACGCGATCAACCAGCCCCTGCTCAGCGTGCGCGATCTCTCGGTGGCTTTCCACCAGGGCGGTGGCACCACGCTCGCGGTCGACAAGGTGTCGTTCCAGATCAAGCGCGGCGAATGCGTCGCGCTGGTCGGCGAATCCGGTTCCGGCAAGTCGGTCAGCGCGCTCTCGATCCTGAAGCTGTTGCCCTATCCGAACGCGTCGCATCCCTCGGGCAGCATCCGCTTCAAGGGACAGGAGCTGATCGACCGGTCCGAGCAGAAGATGCGCGAGATTCGCGGCAGCGACATCTCCATCATCTTCCAGGAGCCGATGACCTCGCTCAATCCGCTGCACACGATCGAGGCGCAGATCGGCGAGATCATCCAGCTGCACAATCCCACCAGCAATGCCGAGGCGCGCAGGCGGACGCTGGAATTGCTGACGCAGGTCGGCATTCCCGAGCCCGAGACGCGGCTGAAGAGCTATCCGCACCAGCTTTCCGGCGGCCAGCGCCAGCGCGTGATGATCGCGATGGCGCTCGCCAACGAGCCGGACCTTCTGATCGCAGACGAGCCGACGACGGCGCTCGACGTCACCGTGCAGGCGCAGATCCTGGCGCTGCTCGCCGAGATCCGTTCGCGGCTCGGCATGAGCCTGCTGTTCATCACCCACGATCTCGGCATCGTCCGCCGCATCGCCGACACCGTCTGCGTCATGAAGGGGGGCGTGGTCGTCGAGCAGGGACCGGTCGAGCAGGTCTTCAAGACCCCGAAGCATCCCTATACGCGCGACCTGCTCGCGGCGGAGCCGAAGCCCGATCCGGCGCCGCCGCAGCCGGATGCGCCCGTCGTGATGTCGGCCGACGATCTCAAAGTCTGGTTTCCGATCAAGCGCGGCCTGATGCGCAAGACGGTCGGCCACATCAAGGCGGTCGACGGCGTCAGCGTCGCCGTGCGCAAGGGCGAGACGCTCGGGGTCGTCGGCGAATCCGGCTCGGGCAAGACCACGCTGGGTCTCGCATTGCTGCGGCTGATCTCCTCGGACGGGCGCATCGTGTTCCTGGGCAAGGACATCCAGGGCCTGCGCTTCAAGGAGATGCGGCCGTTCCGGCGCGACATGCAGATCGTGTTCCAGGATCCGTTCGGCTCGCTCAGCCCGCGCATGTCGGTGGCCGACATCATCGCCGAAGGTCTCTCCGTGCATCAGCCGAAGCTGTCGCGCGAGGAACGCGAGGTGCGCGTCGTCAAGGCGCTGGAGGATGTCGGGCTCAATCCGGATACGCGTTTCCGCTATCCGCATGAATTCTCCGGCGGCCAGCGCCAGCGCATCAGCATCGCGCGCGCGGTGGTGCTGGAGCCGGATTTCGTCGTGCTGGACGAGCCGACCAGCGCGCTCGACATGCTGTTCCAGGCGCAGATGGTCGACCTCTTGCGCGAGCTCCAGCGCAAGCGCGATCTCACCTACATGTTCATCTCGCACGATCTGCGCGTCGTCGCCTCGCTCGCCAGCCATCTTATCGTGATGCGCGGCGGCAAGGTGGTCGAGGAAGGCCAGGCCGCCGAGCTGTTCAAGAATCCGAAGACGGATTACACCCGCGCGCTGTTCGCGGCCGCGTTCCGGCTGGAGACGGCCGGGAATGGCTCGGTGGCGACGTAGCTGTCGTCATTGCTGGGACTGCGACCAGTCCGTCGAGGGGCGGAGGCGAAATGCTCGGAGGTGTTGAGGCGCCGCCTCGGCATCGCCTCAAATCCTGCCGCGGACGCAGGTCCCTAATTCGCGACGTTACCTGCAGAGATGACGGCGACGGTCTCGACCGATGTAGGTGCCCGTTGCGGGATCGTAGGATCGGTAGCGTTCTGCGCAAGAACGTGAGGCGGCAGCGCCGTCAATGCGAGCCAGGGCGTTGTTCGCTCCCTGTGCAGGAGCCGCGCCATCCGGCAACTCGAGGCCTATCCGACCCGCCGGCGTCAGTGTGCCATTCAGGTTGCGGTTGGGGTACTCGGCCTCGTACGTATCCGGATGGCTGCTTGCAAAGCCAGACTGCGCGTAGGCGGTGCTTAAGGTCAGGCTCGACAGCAAGGTCGCGGCAGCGAGAATCTTCAGTCCAGTCATAGTCGATCTCCATCACCAGCCGGCGCGGCGTGCAGCCGGCGCGGTGAGATGTGGATCGACATGGTGCGGTCAACAAGCTCGTTGTGAGCCATACTTGCTGCCCGGCCCAATGCTGTCGTTCAAACACGGAAAGCGTCGTGTGCTTGTGGAACGAGAGGCGGTGGTCGAGGGAGGCCCGCTAGAGTCGCTTGATCGCGGCGACCTCGCTGCCGGCCTGCCTGATCCGCGCAATCGCGGGCTCGATCGGCTCGATCACGGTCGCCATGTGATATGCATTGGCGTGAACCATGGTGCTGGCATCTCGGACGATGGCGACATGGCCCTTCCAGAAGATCAGATCGCCGCGCAGCAAGCTGCCTCGCTCATGAGGCTCCAGCGTGCGGCCGAGTCCGGCCAGCTGCATGTCGCTATCGCGCGGGCAGCCGATGCCTGCGGCGGTCAGCGAGATCTGCACGAGGCCCGAGCAGTCGATGCCGAGGCTGCTCTTGCCGCCCCACAGGTAGGGCGTGCCGACGAAGCGCTCGGCCACCGACACGAAATCTGCCTCGCGATGATCGAGCGGGACGAGATGCGTCCCCGGCAAAAATCTCCCGTCGCGCGTCACGGCGAAAGAGCCGTCCTCGCGCGCCACGGCCATCTTCGATCCCATCACGAGTGTGTCGGCCGGCGGCAGCTTGATCGAGGGACCGGGGAACGCGAACGTTCGCAGTGCGCCCACCTTGTGCGTCGGCGCGGCCGTCGGCTTCACGAGCGCCGCGTCGGGAAGCCAGCCGACATAGCCGTCGCTATTGAGTTGGCCCCAGGCCCACCCCTCGCCGTTGCGGTCGTAGACCGTGACGCGCTCGCCGCGCAGCGCTTCCGTCATCAGCATGGCGTTCGAGGACGGTTGCTCGCGCACCGGTGCGATCGCCTCGACCACCTCGAATTCCTCCCCGGTGACGAAGCGATCCGCCTCGACGGTGCCTTCGAGATATTTCGCGGCGATATCGCCCCGCGCCGGCGTCAGCCGTGGATCATGTTTGGGATCATGCATAGCGCTCGCTCAGCAATGTGTAGAGGGCGCGAGCGGCCTGGCACTCGCCGCCTTCGGGCCGCGCCGGCTTCGCCGACGGCGTCCAACCATAGATGTCGACATGCAGCCAGCTCCCGGCGTGCTCGACGAAGCGTTGCAGGAACAGCGCGCAAGTGATCGAGCCGGCGAAGCCGCCGGACGGCGCGTTGGTGATGGTGGCCGTCTTGGAGTCCAGCCAGGCATCGTAAGGCGGCCACAGCGGCATGCGCCACAACGGATCGTTCTCCTTCGCCGCGCAGCGCGCGACGTCGGTGGCCAGCGTCTCATCATTGGTGTAGAAGGGCGGCAAATCCGGCCCCAGCGCGACGCGGGCCGCGCCCGTCAGCGTGCCCAGATCGATCAGCAGTTCGGGCTTCTCCTCGTCCGCCAGCGCCAGCGCGTCGGCGAGGACGAGCCGGCCTTCCGCGTCGGTGTTGCCGATCTCGACTGTGATGCCCTTGCGCGAGGTGAAGATGTCGAGGGGGCGGAAGGCATTGCCGGCGACCGAGTTTTCCACGGCCGGGATCAGCACGCGCAGCCGCACCTTGAGCTTCGCGTCCATCACCATGCGCGCGAGCGCCAGCACGTTGGCGGCGCCGCCCATGTCCTTCTTCATGATCAGCATGCCGCTCGACGGCTTCAGGTCGAGTCCGCCGGTGTCGAAACACACGCCCTTGCCGACCAGCGTCACCTTGGGATGATCAGGATCGCCCCAGCCGATGTCGATCAGTCGCGGCGCGCGGCTGGAGGCCATGCCGACGGCGTGGATCAGCGGGAAGTTCGTCTTCAGATCGTCGCCGACGGTGCAGGCGAAGCTCGCGCCGAACTCGGTGGCGAGCGCTTGCGCGGCTGCGGCGAGTTCCGCCGGACCCATGTCGTTGGACGGCGTGTTGATGAGGTCGCGCGCCAGTATTGCGGCATCGGCGATCCGCTCGATCTCGGCCGCGTCGACACCGTCAGGCGGCACCAAGCGGACCTCGGGGCGATCCGCCTTGCGGTAGCGGGCGAAGCGGTAGCACCCCAGTGCGAAGGCGAGCGCCGCCAGCCGCGGATCGTGCGGTGCGTTGGCAAAGCGATAGGTGCCTGGCGGCAACAGGCCGGGCAGGGCCCCGGGTCGGAACAGGTCGCGCGATCTTGCACCCTCATCCTCGAGGCCGAACAGCACCTGGGCAATCGTCCCGTCCGGCGCGGGAAGTGCCAGATAGCCGCCAGGCTTGGCGGCAAAGGCGCTCGCGGCGGCAAACTGGCGTTGCGCCGGCGGCAGCGTCTCGGCAATCTGATCCCAGCTCGACTTGGTGACGAACGTGATCGGGATGGCGGTGGGCGACGTCTCGAAGACAGAGGGCATTGGCGGGTCCGGATCGTCAGATCAAGCGGGTCATGCGAACTGACGAGACTTCGCAGAGTTTCGGCGCCGCTGCAATCGGCATTGCCGTCACCGTTCAGCGAACTGCTACGCGCCGCAAGGCCATGCTAGGTTCGGGGGTGCGGCCGCCAGATGTGGAGATCGGAGGCGACCGGAGGAAGCGCCGGGAGGAAATGCGATGGAATTTGTGTGGAGCGTGGTCACATTCGTCGGCCAGGCCGTCGAGGCGATTTTTGGCTATATCGAACATCACCATTGGATCTTCGCGTTCCTTGCCGGCGGCTACGTCTTTTATCTCCACGACCGCTCCGTCCACGCGCGGTTCGATGCGCTCGACAAGCGCATCGACGAAATCCGCCGGCGGCTCGCCATCGAATATTGACCGGGTGAGAGGACGCCGTCCTCGGGCGGATCTCGTATCTCGCGCCGAGACCTACGGTTTGGAAGGGGACGGCCTCACGCCTTTGCGAGCGTTGCGGCCGTGATGCCGCCGCGAGAGGCCAGAGGGCGTCGTTAACCGGCCGTTAGGGTTAACATTCTATTGCTGGCGCGTTCGGCTCGATCAAGCGGTTCCAGAATCAAGGCTCCATGCGTCAACGGATCAGTCCTGCCCGGCTTCTTGCCTCGACGTCGCTGATCGCAGCGGTGGCCATGGGCCTCGGCGGCTGCACGGCCATGTCGAAACTCTCCGACGTGACGGGCTCGGTCGGCCCCCGGGCGGAGGCGGCTCCCGCCGACCGCGCGTCCACCGATCCGGCGCGTGCCGTCGACGCCTATGGCGAGCGCTACCGCGCCAATCCCAGGGATGCCAACGCCGCACTCGCCTACGGACAGGCCTTGCGCGCCAACGGCCAGCGCGCCCAGGCCGCCGCCGTGCTCGAGCAGGCGACCATCGCCAATCCCGGCAACAAGGCGCTGCTCGCCCAGTACGGCCGCGCACTCGCCGACAACGGCAATTTCCAGCAGGCTTACGACGTCCTGTCGAAGGCGCATTCGCCCGACAATCCGGACTGGCGCCTGCTTTCGGTGCAGGGCACGGCGCTGGACCAGATGGGCCGTCATGAAGAGGCGCGATCTTACTACGCGAGCGCGCTCAAGATCGCACCGGGTGATCCCGGCGTGCTCTCCAATCTCGGCCTGTCCTACATGTTGTCGCGAGAGCTGCCGAAAGCCGAAGAGGCGCTGCGGCAGGCCTATGCTTCCCCGCGTGCGAGCGCGCGGGTGCGGCAGAACCTCGCCTTGGTCGTCGGTCTCCAGGGCCGCTTCGCGGAAGCGGAGACCATTGTGAAAGCGGACCTGCCACCGGACCAGGCCGCCGCCAATGTCGCCTATCTCAAGGACATGCTCAGCCGCAGCGAGGCCCCGCACGGTGCACCGAAGCGGACGCCGGTTGCTTCGCTCAGCCAGCCCGACTGATCAGATCTGATCGCCCGATCTCAGCCTGAGTGGCGAACCGCGCGGTCCGCTCTCACTCAGTGCAACTCCGTGACCTTGATGGCGGTCGGCCCGAGAATGACCACGAACAGCACCGGCAGGAAGAACAGGATCATCGGCACCGTCAGCTTCGGCGGCAGCGCGGCGGCCTTCTTCTCGGCCTCGTTCATGCGCATGTCGCGGTTCTCCTGCGCCATGACGCGCAGGGAGTGGCCGAGCGGGGTGCCGTAGCGCTCCGCCTGCTGAAGCGCGAGACACACCGACTTGACGCCCTCGAGCCCGGTGCGCCGTGCAAGGTTCTCATAGGCGACCTTGCGATCCTGCAGATAGGACAGTTCGGCCGTGGTCAGGGTGAACTCCTCCGAGAGCGCGATCGACTGACCCACGATTTCGGTCGCGACCTTCCGGAACGCCATCTCGACCGACATGCCGGATTCGATGCAGATCAGGAGCAGGTCGAGCGCGTCGGGAAATGCACGCTTGATCGAGAGCTGGCGCTTGGCGATCGCATTCCTGAGAAACAGCATCGGCGCCTGAAGGCCGAGATAGGCAGCGCCGATGCAGATGCCGATCTTGACCGGCAGCGCCTGTTCCATGCGCGCGATCACGAAGACGTAGAGGGCCGAGCCGATGAAGAGCACGATCGGGGCGACCATGCGGGCAAACAGGAAGGTGATGTAGGGCGCCTGGCCGCGGTAACCTGCCATGATGAGCTTGTCCCGCGCAGCTTCCTGCGCGAGCCATTTGGTGAGGTTGAAGTCCTCGACCACCTTGGAAACGAGCTGCTTCGGGGTCTGGCGCAGCGAGACTTTTTCGCTCTTGTGAAGACGCTCACGCTCGCGCTGCCGGATGCGCTCACGCTCGCTTGCCACCGCCTTCATCCGCTTGGAGAGGCCCTCGCCGGCGAACAACGGCATCACCAGCGTATACACGGTTGCGCTGGCGGCGACGGCCGCGAGCAGCATGGTCATGAAGCGGACGTCGTGCAGTTTCGAGACGAGGAATTCGACCATACGGCACCGTCAGAAATCGAAGTTGATCATCTTCTTCATCACCATGATGCCGATCGACATCCAGACGACGCAGCCGACCAGCATCAGCTGGCCGGTAGGATGAGTCCAAAGCACCGAGATGTATTGCGGCGTCGTGAGATAGACGAGGAACATCACGATCGGCGGCAGCGAGCCGATGATGCCGGCAGAGGCCTTGGCTTCCATCGACATCGCCTGGATCTTCTCCCGCATCTTCTTGCGGTCGCGCAGCACCTTGGAGAGGTTGCCGAGCGCTTCGGAGAGGTTGCCGCCCGACTTCTGTTGGATCGACACCACGATGCCGAAGAAATTGGCCTCCGGCAGCGGCATGCGCTCGTAGAGCCGCGCACAGGCCTCGCCCAGCGGCATGCCGATCGCCTGCGTCTCGATGATAGCCAGGAACTCGCTGCGCAGCGGCTCGGGAGAATCGGCGGCGACGACCTTGATCGATTCGAACAGCGGCAGGCCCGCCTTGATGCCGCGAACGATCACGTCGACCGCGTCGGGCAGCGCAGCCAGGAACTTGGCCTCGCGACGCTTCTTCAGGAAGCTGAGCGCCCAGCGCGGCAGGCCGAAGCCGCCGGCAAAGGCGAGCCCGGTGGCGCCGATCATGCCGCCGCCGCCGAACAGAGCGACCGCGAAGAACACGCCCGCCACGACGGCGGACGCGATCCAGAATTTCTGCGGCGTCCAGTCAAGCCCCGCCTGCGACAGGCGGACGCTGAGCGGAGCGCTCTTCTCCTGGGCGCGCCGCGCCTCGAGGTCCTTGAGCGTGGTCTCGACCTGCTCGCGGCGCGAGCGCTGGGTCTTCTCGGCCTGGCGGGCCGTTGGCGCCTCGGCGCGCGCGACCGATGCGCGCCGGCTTTCCGCCTTTCGCTCCCCGGACAGCAACGGATAGAGGAAGACCCAGGCGATGCCACCGACCGCTGCGGTGGCGAGGAAGGCGAGGGCGAGGACCTGCATGTTCATGGCGGCGCTGACCTGCTCACGTCTTCGGAGCGACTTCCGCTGCGTCGAGCGCAGCGGCAAGGCGCTTCTCCTCGCCGTAATAGCGGGCGCGTTCCCAGAACTTCGGACGGCCGATGCCCGTCGAGCGGTGCCGGCCGATGATCTTGCCGTTGGCGTCCTCTCCGACCATGTCGTAGAGGAAGATGTCCTGGGTGATGATGGTGTCACCTTCCATGCCCATCACCTCGGTGATGTGGGTGATGCGGCGTGAACCGTCGCGCAGGCGCGCGGCCTGGATGATGACGTCGATCGAGGCGCAGATCATCTCGCGGATGGTTCGCGAGGGCAGGGAGAAGCCGCCCATCGTGATCATGGATTCGCAGCGCGACAGCGCCTCGCGCGGGTTGTTGGCGTGCAGCGTGCCCATCGAGCCGTCATGGCCGGTGTTCATGGCCTGGAGCAGGTCGAACGCCTCGGGTCCGCGGACTTCGCCGACGATGATGCGTTCGGGCCGCATACGCAGGCAGTTGCGCACCAGTTCGCGCATGGTGACCTGGCCCTCGCCCTCGATGTTGGGCGGACGGGTCTCCAGCCGCACCACATGGGGCTGCTGGAGCTGGAGCTCGGCGGCGTCCTCGCAGGTGATGACGCGCTCGTCGTGCTCGATGTAATTGGTCAGACAGTTGAGCAGCGTCGTCTTGCCCGAGCCCGTACCGCCGGAGATCAGCACGTTGCAGCGGACGCGACCGATGATCTGGAGGATCTCGGCGCCCTCCGGCGAGATCGCGCCGAACTTGACGAGCTGATCCAGCGTCAGCTTGTCCTTCTTGAACTTGCGGATGGTGAGCGTCGGGCCGTCGATCGACAGCGGCGGCACGATGGCGTTGACGCGAGAACCGTCGGCGAGGCGCGCGTCGCAGATCGGCGAGGATTCGTCGACGCGCCGGCCGACCTGGCTGACGATGCGCTGGCAGATGTTGAGAAGCTGCTGGTTGTCTCGGAAGCGAATGCCGGTGCGCTGGATCTTGCCGCCGACCTCAATGTAGACGGTATTGGCACCATTGACCATGATGTCGGCGATGTCGTCGCGCGACAACAGCGGTTCGAGCGGACCGTAGCCGAGGACGTCGTTGCAGATGTCGTCGAGCAGTTCTTCCTGCTCGGCGATCGACATCACGATGTTCTTGATCGCGATGATCTCGTTGACGATGTCGCGGATTTCCTCGCGCGCGGACTCCGAATCGAGCTTGGCGAGCTGGGCGAGGTCGATCGCCTCGATCAGTGCGCCGAAGATGGTCGCCTTGACCTCGTAATAATTGTCCGAACGCCGGCTCTCCATGGCCGGAGGCGGCGCTGCCTTGGCAGGGGCAAGCGGCGGCGAGGCGACGGCCGGCGGAGTTGGGGCGCGCGACATCGCCGGCGCCGGAGCCGGGGCAGGCTCGTGCGACACGGCGCCGGGCTTGGGCGCCCGAAAGTCGGTGTCTGTTCCGCTACGCTTACCGAACACTTAACAGCTCCATGCGGCGGCTTATCTTCCCCGCAACTTCTCAATCAGAGGTGAAAGCAGGGACGACTTTTGTTTCTTGGTCTCGCTGCGGCCGGTCAGGCGTTGGGCGATCTGCAGGAACATCTCGATCGATTTGTGGTTGGCGGAGATCTCCGCGATCATCTGGCCGTTGTTGGCTGCCGAGCCGAAGATCTGCGGCTCGAACGGGATCGAGACGACCGGCTGGCTCTCGATCGCCTTGGCGAACTCCGTGGCGGCGATTTCGGGCCGTTTCGGCACGCCGACCTGGTTGAGGCAGTAGAGCGGCGGCCGGTCGTTGGGCCGCGCGGCCTTCAACAGATCGAACAGGTTCTTGGTATTGCGCAGGTTGGCAAGGTCAGGCGCGGCCACGATCAGGATATCGTCCGCTCCGATCAAGGCGCGCTTGGTCCAGCCTGCCCATTGATGCGGAACGTCGAGCACGATGCAGGGCATGGTGGAGCGCAGCGTGTCGAACACTGCGTCGAAAGCGTCGGTGCCGAAATCATAGACCCGGTCGAGCGTTGCAGGCGCCGCCAGCAGGCTGAGATGGTCGGTGCATTTCGACAGCAGGCGGTCGATGAAGGCAGTGTCGACGCGGTCGGGCGAGAACACGGCGTCGGCAATGCCCTGCGGCGGATCCTGATTGTAGTCGAGCCCGGCGGTGCCGAAGGCGAGGTCGAGATCGGCGACGACGGCGTCCATCGCGAGGTCGCGCGCGATCGCCCAGGCGACATTGTGGGAGATGGTGGAGGCCCCGACGCCACCCTTGGCGCCGACCACGGCGATGATGCGGCCGACCGCCTTGGCTTCCGGCGCCGAGAACAGGTTGCAGATCGAGCGCACGACGTCGATCGCGCCGACCGGCGCGAGCACGTAGTCGCTGACGCCGCGGCGAACCAGCTCGCGATAGAGCGTGACGTCGTTGATGCGGCCGATCACGACCACGCGGGTGCCGGCGTCGCAGACGGTGGCGAGCTGGTCGAGCCCGCTCAACAGATCGCTGCGGCCGTCGCTCTCGAGCACGATCACGTTCGGCGTGGGAGCCGAGCGATAGGCTTCGATCGCGGCCGCCATGCCGCCCATCTGGATCTTCAGGTGGGCCTTGCCGAGACGGCGATCCTCGCCGGCCGCCTGTACCGCGGCGGCAGTCTCCACGGTTTCGCAGAAGGCCTGGACCGAGACGCGCGGCGCAGGCGCAATATGCTCCTCCATCGGCGGAGGAGCGGCTTGCTGCTGCTCTTCTTGTGTCTGGCGCGCGTAGCTGATCATCTGCCGGTTTCGCTGAGTTTGGCCTTGTCGGCCTCGGGATAGGTCGTCGCCGTCGAGAGCCCTTTGCGATATTTCTCGAAACCGGTGATGCGCCGCGGCGTATATGACGGAGTTTCGGGCCGCGGCTGCTCCAGATCCGACGGATTGTCGACCATGGCCGCGAGGTTGCGCTGAGCGGCGCAGCCGTAATTGTAGTAGTCCTTGTTTTCGAACCAGCGCTTGTTCTTCATCGAGGGGCCGATGTCCTCAGGCCACAGGCCGCAGGGACCGGCGACCGCGGCGATCTTGGAATAGGTGAGCCGGATCGGCGGCAGGAAGCGCTTGTCCTCCGGCCGGTAGGGGTGAACGCTGACGCCGCGCGGCGGAACGCCTGCCGCCGCCAAAATCGCCTGGATCTCTCGCATCGTATCCGCGATCGGACGAGCGTTGGGCGTCTGGGACGGTACGTCGATGCGAATGGCGCCGGTGCCTTCGTGCAACCATGCCGATGCGACCCCCATCACGTCGGCGCGCTGGGCGGCGGTCAGTCCACCGCGGGCATGCCCGACGAAGACGACGATCGAGCGATTTTGCTCCTCGATCGCGATCGGATGGCGCTGCTTGTAATCGTCGGGAATGGAGGCCGTGACGACCTCGTCGTGCTGGCAGCCGCCGAGCGCGAGCGCCATGCCGACGAGCGCGCCACCGAGGCGGATGGCGCGTCTGCGAAGCTGGGGTGGTCTCGTAATCATCGTGAAGTCCCCGTTCCGCCTCAGTCGGTGATGAAGCCGTAGGTGCCGCGGTAGCTCTTGCCCGGTTCGGCCCGTCCGGGCACGCCGTAGAGTCGGTTGACATTGCCGATCAGCTGGGCCTGCGGATCCGCAGGCGGAGCGAAGCCGTCATCCGGCCGCGACAGGTCCTTCGGCGCCACCGCGCGAACGACATAGGGCGTCACGATCACGACCAGTTCGGTCGTGTTGTTGACGAAGTCGCGGCTGCGGAACAGCGTGCCCAGGATCGGGAGTTGCATCAGTCCCGGCAATCCGCTGATCGCCTGCTTGGTCTGCTGCTGGATCAGGCCGGCCATCGCCATCGCGCCGCCGGAGGGAATTTCCAGCGAGGTCTCCGCGCGGCGGGTCCTGATCGAGGGCACCGTCAGCGAGTTCACCGTGGTCGAGGTCACCGCCTGCGACAGCGTGATCGCATTCTCGTTCGACAGCTCCGAGACTTCCGTCATCACCCGCAGGCTGATTTTGCCTTCACTCAGCACCACGGGCGTGAAGTTCAGCGAGATGCCGAACTTCTTGAAGTTGATCTGGGTTGTACAGACATGAGTGACGGGATCGCACGCATAGCCTGACGGCACCGGGAATTCACCGCCGGCGACGAACGTCGCCGATTCACCGGAGATCGCGGTCAGGTTCGGTTCGGCCAGCGTACGGATCACGCCAGCGGTTTCCATCGCACGCAGGGTGGCCTGCACGGATGGCGTCGCGCCGAACTTCGTGGTCAGATTGTTGCCGTCGACAAGGTTGCGGCCATAGGCCGTGAACGGGTTCGAATTGGTGAAGCTCACCACGGAGGTGCCGTAGTTGAGGTTGGCGGAGAGGTCGATGCCGAGCTGCTTGACGATGTTGCGCTGGACCTCGGCCACCGTCACCTTGAGCATGATCTGGTCGCGGCCGCGCACCACGATCGAGTTCACCACCTTGTCGGGCCCGCCCGCCAGGCGCGCGGCGAGCTCGTTGGCCTGCTGAGCTTCCATTGGGTTGGCAGCCGTTCCGGTCAGGACGATGCCGTCGCCGAGGCCATCGATCTGGATGTCTGAATTGGGCAGGACCTGCTTCAGCGCGGCCCGCACGCCGTTGAGGTCGCGCTTGACTGCGATGTCATAGGCCGCAATCTGCTGACCGGCGGAATCGAAGAACACGATGTTGGTCTGGCCGACCGCCGCGCCGATGATGTAGGCGCGCTGCGCCGAGCGGACCACGGCATTGGCGATCTTGGGATCGGCGACAAGCACGTCCTTGATGTCGCGCGGCAGGTCGATCACGATGGACTTGCCGATGCCGAGCGAGAGGAAGCGCGCGTTGATCTGGCCGTCCGCCGCGGCCGGCGCCACGGGGCGGTAATCGGCAGCGATCACCGGGTTGAACGCCAGCGCGAAGGCGGCCGAAAACGACAGGGCGCGGACCAGTGAGGTTCGTATCGTCGCCGAATCTGCCCTGCATTTCATATCGACTGTCTTCATCGTGCCTTAGCCGTCTGACTTGGAATGCCGTAGCGAATGATCGAAATGCCGTCTCGCTTCTGCGCGGAGTCGTCGAGCGTGATTTCGCTCAGCTTGACGTCGGCGATGCTGCGCAGCGCCAGCGACAGCGTGCCGCTCTGCCGCGCCGCGGAGAGCGTTGCGGTCTGCGCTGGATTGAGCTCGAGGGTGACGGTCTTGCCGATCACCGCGTTCTGGCCATCCTTCTCCTTGGGCGCCTGGTCGATGGCCAGGACGCGGATATTGGCCAGGATGATCTCGGAGGTGACGAGGTCGGGGGCGCCGCTGCTCTCGTCCGGGTTCTTCAAACGGCGCGTGAGAAGCACGTCGACGCGATCGTTGGGCAGGATGAAGCCGCCCGCGCCGGTCTCCGGCGAGATCTCGGTCGAGATCGCCCGCATGCCGGTGGGCAGGATCGCCGCCATGAAGCCGGAGCCTTCCGCCTTGACCAGCTTCTGGTCGCGGATCGGCTCACCCTGAATGAACGGTGCGCGCGCGATCGAGCCGCTTACCTGGGTCGCAGCATCGGGACGCTCGTTGCGGCGGATGAAGGTGGTGCTCGCGGTCGCGGCCGGCCAGGTCTGCCATTGCACGTCTTCCGGTTTCACGGTCTGGCCCAGGCCGATGTCGTTCTTGGCGACGAGGACGTCGACGGTCGGCAGCTGCGCGACCGGAAGCGGAGGCGGCGCAGAATTGTCGGTGCCGCTCGCCAGGTACGCGGCGACGCCGCCGGCGCAGATGGCGACCGTCAGGACGACAATGCGTGCCCTATTCATACGCTTCACTTTCCAACAATACGCGGCGACGCTGCCGCCGCCGTGATCGGCAGTTGACCAGCTATTCGTCAAAGCATGGTTAATGAGGCGTATCTAAATCGCCTTAACGCCGGGTTACCCAGTGGGTTCAGCGCAGTGCGAGGTGAGTGAGGTCGATCGCCTTCACCCATTCGGTCTCCGGGTAGACCATCAACGCGCTCAGGGCGAGCGCGATGCCGTAGGGAATGCCGCTCTCCTTGGCGTGCAGCCGTGCGAGCCAGGCCTGACCCGCCAGCCCGTAGGGCAGCGGCCATTGCCGGAACTGGAGCAGGAGCAGCGTCAGCGCGCCGCCGAACAGCGAGGCGTAGAGCAGGAAGTTCATCAGCTGCGCGAAGCCGAACCAGAGCGCGACGGAAGCCGCGACCTTGGCGTCGCCGCCGCCCACCCAGCCCATCGCGAAGCAGGCGAAGGCCACGACCAGGACGAGCGCGCCGGCGCCGACATGACTCATGATTTCGTAAGGTGCCATGCCACCGGCAAGGGCGAGCACGAAGAAGCCTGCGACCAGCGCCAGCGACACACGGTTCGAGATCGTCATCGTGAAGAGATCGCTCGCGGCGGCGAATGCGATCAAGGCCGGGAAGAGCAGAAGGCGCGCAATGTCGAGGATCATGGGCTGCGTCTTGAGGCCTGGGTTGGCCGCGGGAGCTGGCGTCGCCGGATGTTAGCGCGTAGTGCTAAACAAACCGACAACGGCGACAGGGACGTGAGGCCAAGGCCGCCGAATGCGTTTTCACCAGAAGCTGGCGATGCGTGCGGCGAGCGCGACCGTCGCAAGCAGCAGCGCAAGGCAGATCCAATAGGCCGGCGAGCCCGCTTGAGCCGCCCCCACCTCTTTCGCCGCGACCGCGGCATCGGTTCTGAACTTGTACAACGCCACTGGAACTTGCCGTCTTCAGAAAAGCAAAGGCCCCGGAGGCCCGGGGCTCTTGTCGTCGGTCTCGGTTGCTTACTTCAGCGACGTGCTGATCGAGGTGAACTTGCCGTTCAGCGCGGTGCCGAGATTGTTGACGACGGTGATGATGGCCAACGCGATGCCGGCGGCGATCAGACCGTATTCGATGGCGGTGGCGCCGGATTCATCCTTCGCGAAACGCGCGATCAAGTTCTTCATGAACAAATCTCCATCTGGGTGAAATCGCCTCATTCGGCGCTCTCTGCGGCGAAGACCATGAGAGCCGAGCTCTTTCGGTAAAGTTAAATCGATCGGATAAACCAAGGTCCGGCGCGAAGCTTTCGCGCAGAGTGAATTTCGCCTTAAAACGGCAGCTGCGATACATTCCGGTTCCCGATGCATCGGCAGCGCGGTGCCTGCTTCACCCTCCCTTAAATTTCGCGGAGTACGTCTAGGCAGGACTGGAATTCGCAAGAGAGGCGACGATGTCGAGCCTGCCCATGCAAGTCGCCCTGATGCTCGGCGAGACCATCGTCAAGGTGATCCCCGTCACCTTCGTGCTTGCGGCGGTCTTCACCGTGCTGGAGCATTTCTGGGCCTGCAATCCCGGCGCGCCGTGGTGGCGCAAGCGGGAGATCGTCACCGACATCTGCTACTGGTTCTTCGTCCCGGTGTTCGCCCGCACCATGCGGATCGGTCTTCTGATCGTCGGCGCCAGCGTCGTCTTCAACATCCACGACGCTGACGCGCTCATTGCCTTCTACGACAATGGCCATGGTCCGCTGTCGCAGCTGCCGCTGTGGCTCCAGGCCCTGCTGTTCCTGGTGCTGTCCGATTTCATGCTGTACTGGCTGCACCGGCTTTTCCACGACGGCGGCTTCTGGAAGTACCACGCCGTCCATCATTCGTCGGAGGAAATCGGGTGGATCTCCGCGGCCCGCTTCCATCCCGTCAATCTCTTGCTCGGGACGATCAGCGTCGACGTCGTGCTGCTGATGGCCGGTATCTCCCCCAACGTCATGATCTGGGTCGGCCCGTTCACCACCTTCCATTCGGCCTTCGTGCACGCCAACCTGAACTGGACCTTCGGACCGTTCAAATACGTGCTGGCGACGCCGGTATTCCACCGTTGGCACCACACCTCGCTCGAAGAGGGCGGCGACACCAATTTCGCGGGGACGTTTCCGATCTGGGACGTGCTGTTCGGCACCTTCCGCATGCCGGAGGGGAAGCTGCCGCAGGACTACGGCAAGGACGAAGCGACCATGCCGAAGGAGATCTGGGGCCAACTCTCCTATCCGTTCAAACAATAGCCGGCGAGTTTGCGGAACGTTCATGAATTAAAGGCAGGTTGGCCGGGTCGGGCGCCGGCTCCGCTGTTATCTGGTCGCTTCTGCCGGTTTGTGACGTCCCGGGGGTAAGAGTATGCGTAAGGAATTGCTGCGCCGTCATGCGCGCGTGTGTCTTCTGGTTGCCGCTGCGGCGCTGGCATGGCCGGCCGCCGGCCTTGCCGAGTCCACCGCCGACACGATCGCCGTCAATGTCGATCAGGCCAAGCTGGTACGACTGCCCGGCAAGGTGGCAACCATCGTGGTCGGCAATCCCCTGATCGCCGACGTCACGCTCCAGCCGGGCGGCATGATCGTCGTGACCGGAAAGGGCTATGGTGCCACCAACTTCATCGCGCTCGACCGGGGCGGCGAGATCCTGGTCGACCGCCAGATCCAGGTTGAAGGTCCGAGCGACCGGCTCGTCACCGTCTATCGTGGGATCGAGCGCGAGTCCTACAGTTGCGTACCGCTTTGCCAGCGTCGCGTGACGCTCGGCGACAGCGACGCCTACTTCAACAACACGATGAGCCAGGCCGGTTCGCTGAGCAACAGTGCCAGCGGCAGCGCCAAACCCAACTAAAGCGCGATGCGATCAGGATGAATGGTCGGCGCGCTCTAGGTTATTGTTCGAGCATGATCATTTCGGAAAAGCGCTGCACACTTTTCCGGATCATGCCGTAGAATAAAAGGCCGTGCGCGACGCACGGCCTTCTTGTTTTCTCTGGCTCGGGCCGGTCGGGCCAAGAGCCCGGTGGGCTCAGCCCGCGGCGCGGAGGTTGTCCGCCGCCGACTTGCCGGAGCGGCGGTCGGCCACGATCTCGTAGGAGATCTTCTGGCCTTCGCGCAGCGAGCCGAGACCGGCGCGCTCCACGGCGCTGATGTGAACGAACACGTCCTGGCCGCCGTCGTCGGGCTGGATGAAGCCGAAGCCCTTGGTCGCGTTAAACCACTTCACGGTTCCCATGCTCATGGGGTAGTCCTTCTCAGATAAACACAATGTCGGAGCCCGCTCGCGCGGGCAGGTTTAGATCGAATTTCTGGAAGGGTCGTCAGGGTGTCTGAACCGGCTGTACCGGTGGATGCCAATGTCGTCCGGCCGAAAATCGATTAATTCATTTTATCGGAAACGGGGATTCGAAACAATCGGGACGTGCACGATTTTTTGATCCGCCGTGGTGTCAACGGCGGATCAAGATCCAAGTCGGGATTTTATCTCGCGCGTGCGCGCCGCAGCCGATCAGCGGCGGCGGAACTGGCCGCCGCGCTGTCCGGGACGGGGCGGTCCGCCCGCCGTGCTGGGACGTTCGTCCTTGTGGCGGAAAATCAGCCGGCCCTTCTCCAGGTCGTACGGCGACATCTCCACCGTCACGCGGTCGCCGGCGAGCGTCTTGATGCGGTTCTTCTTCATCTTGCCGGCGGTATAGGCAACGATCTCGTGTCCGGCGTCGAGTTGCACGCGGTAACGGGCGTCGGGGAGGATTTCGGTGACCAGTCCTTCGAACTGGATCAGCTCTTCCTTAGCCATGAATTTCTCCAGGTCGTGGACGGCTAGTGCGAATAGGGTTTGCGGTTCGGTTGGCTGTTTGGCCGACTCTCGCGGCGCAAAAAGGCAACGCCTTGTATCCCATCAGGCGTCCCGGCGCTATGCGCGGAACGTTGTTCCGGACGGTCGACGGGCGATGAATGCATCTTACCACCGGAGCGGCGGCGCCGAGAACCCTTCGAAGCATTCGGGCCACCATTGCCGGGTCGTCCGTCAGCATGCCTCGCCTCGGCGTGCCGTCCTTCACCGTGCCTTCCGTCACTTTGCTTGCCGGCACCATGGTGACGCCCGTCGGCATGTCTTTCGTCAGCACGCCGCCCGTCACCATGCCGTGCCCCTTGCGGGCGTTGGCCCGGGCGGCCGCCCGGCCGGCCCTGCCGTTGCTGCGACGGGGCGGGGCCGGCATCGCGGCGCCCGGCGTCGGTGCGGTGGTCCTCGCGCGGCAGCGCGACGCGGATCAGCCGTTCGATGTCGCGGAGATAGCTGAGCTCCTCGCCGCCTGCGACCAGCGAGATCGCGGTGCCGTCGGCGCCGGCGCGCGCGGTGCGGCCGATGCGATGGACGTAGGTCTCGGGGACGTTGGGCAGGTCGAAATTGATGACGTGGGTGATGCCGTCGACGTCGATGCCGCGGGCGGCGATGTCGGTCGCCACCAGGGTGCGGATCTCGCCGGAGCGGAACTGGGCGAGCGTCCGCTCGCGATGGTTCTGGGACTTGTTCCCGTGGATGGCGCTCGCGGCAATGCCGGCCTTTTCAAGGGTCTTCACGACCTTGTCGGCGCCGTGCTTGGTGCGGGTGAAAACCAGTGCGCGGTTGATCGGCTCGTCCTTCAGGAGCTTGGTCAGGAAGGCGGGCTTGGAGGAGAAGTCGACCTGGATGATGCGCTGGTTGATCCGCTCGGCGGTCGAGGAGACCGGGGTCACCGCGACGCGGGCCGGATCGCGCAGCATGGCGTCGGCGAGCTCGGCGATGTCCTTGGGCATGGTGGCCGAGAAGAACAGCGTCTGCCGCTTGATCGGCAGCTTGGCGACGATTTTGCGAATATCGTTGATGAAGCCCATGTCGAGCATGCGGTCGGCTTCGTCGAGCACGAGGAACTCGACGCTTCCAAGCTTCAGCCCGTTGCTCTGCACGAGGTCGAGCAGGCGGCCGGGAGTGGCGACCAGAACGTCGACGCCCTGCATCAGGGCGCGGACCTGACGGCCCATCGGCACGCCGCCGATGGCGAGGGTCGACGCCAGCCGCAGGTGACGGCCATAGGCGTTGAAGCTGTCCAGGATCTGGCCGGACAGCTCGCGGGTCGGAGAGAGCACGAGTACGCGGCAGGTCTTGGGCTGCGGCTTGATGCGGTTCTCGAGCAACCGGTGGAGGATCGGAAGCGCGAAGGACGCGGTCTTGCCGGTGCCGGTCTGGGCGATACCGACGACGTCGCGGCCGGTCAGCGCCAGCGGGATGGTCTGGGCCTGGATCGGGGTGGGGGTGACGTAATTCTCTTCACGAAGAGCGCGCGCGATGGGTTCGGCGAGGCCGAAATCCTGAAACGAAGTCAAAAGAGGGGTTCTTTCCATGTCAAAAGCGAGCGCCCGGCGCATTCGGCGCGGCGCGCGCAAAAAGGTGTCGAGAGACACCTGCGTGTTTGGGGTGTCGGATGGGCTTGGGAGATATGGGGCAAGCCAGACGCCCGTACGGGCTTAAGAACACGCGGCTCGCTATGACCCCTTGATTCGCAAGAGGTCTCGGGTGGTCATATGGAACATCGAAGGGGCGCTTTCAAGGCAGGCGCGCCCGAAATAGCGATTGCGGTGCAAAAATAGTGATGCCGGAAATTTAGCCAGAACTGATGGTTTGCTTAGAAAATAACCTGTATGCCGCTTTCGCATACATTTTGGCCGCCTAGAATTTAGTCAATCTGACTATAGCCAAACTTCGATTCCGGCCAATTTCATAAGTAACATCAAAGCATTGATGGGTGCTCAGCCCATGGCATGGTTCTTGCGATTCCGTTAATCGCAGGCGGCCGTGGGGCCGTTTCGTAGCATTTTCACGTCTGCGTCAGGGAGATGAGACACTCATGTTTAGCAAATCCACTCACGATATAGCGGCTTCATTTAGCCGCCGCGGCGTGCTCGCCGCGACCGCCGGACTGGTGCTCGGTCTGGCTTCATTGACTGGCGCGAAGGCCGCGGACGACACCATCAAGGTCGGCGTGCTCCACTCCCTGTCCGGCACCATGGCGATCAGCGAAACCACGCTGAAGGATACCATCCTCTTCCTGATCGATGAGCAGAACAAAAAGGGCGGCGTGCTCGGCAAGAAGCTGGAAGCCGTTGTCGTCGACCCCGCTTCGAACTGGCCGCTGTTCGCCGAAAAGGCGCGCGAGCTGATCACCAAGGACAAGGTCTCGGTCGTGTTCGGCTGCTGGACCTCGGTGTCGCGCAAGTCGGTGCTGCCGGTCTTCAAGGAGCTGAACAACATTCTGTTCTACCCCGTGCAGTACGAGGGTGAGGAGAGCGAGCGCAACGTGTTCTACACGGGTGCGGCGCCGAACCAGCAGGCGATCCCGGCCGTCGACTATCTGATGAAGGAAGAGAAGGTGAAGCGCTGGGTGCTCGCGGGCACCGACTACGTCTATCCGCGCACGACCAACAAGATCCTGGAAGCCTATCTGAAGTCGAAGGGTGTCGCCCAGGAAGACATCATGATCAACTACACGCCGTTCGGTCACTCCGACTGGCAGACGATCGTGGCCGACATCAAGAAGTTCGGCTCGGCCGGCAAGAAGACCGCGGTGGTCTCGACCATCAATGGCGACGCCAACGTTCCCTTCTACAAGGAGCTCGGCAACCAGGGCATCAAGGCAAAGGACATCCCGGTCGTCGCGTTCTCCGTGGGTGAGGAAGAGCTCGCCGGCATCGACACCAAGCCGCTGGTCGGTCATCTCGCCGCCTGGAACTACTTCGAGTCGATCAAGACCAAGGACGGGTCGAACGAGAAGTTCATCAAGGACTGGCAGGCCTACACCAAGAACCCCAAGCGCGTGACCAACGACCCGATGGAAGCGCACGTGATCGGCTTCAACATGTGGGTGAAGGCGGTCGAGAAGGTGAAGTCGACCGATCCGGACAAGGTGATCGACGCGCTTCCCGGCATCGAGGCGCCGAACCTGACCGGCGGCGTGTCGAAGATGCTGCCGAACCACCACATCACCAAGCCGGTGTTCATCGGCGAGATCAAGGCGAACGGCCAGTTCGACGTGGTCTGGAAGACGCCGGGCCTCGTCGCGGGCGATGCCTGGTCGAAGGAGCTCGATGGCTCCAAGGACCTGATCGGCGACTGGGTCGGCAAGAAGTGCGGCAACTTCAACACCAAGACCAACAAGTGTCTCGGTTCGGGCTCCTGATCCGGATCTGACGTGCATTGCAAGATCGGAGAGGGCGGCGATCCCGCCGCCTTCTCCACTCATTTCTGCCGGGGTCATTCACAGTGCCAGCCCATTTGTCCGCCCGTCTCTGCTCGCTTGCACTCTCGTTGTTTCTGATCGCGTTCGCGCTGCCGGCCTTCGCCGGTCCGTTCGAGGATGCCGTCGCCAAATTCGCCAATGACGATTTTTCCGACACGGAAGAGGCGATCGGCGTGGTCGCGGGCAGCGGCAACCCGTTGGCTTTCCCCATCATCAGCGCGCTCCAGGACGGCCGCCTCATGGCCGATCCTGACAGCAAGAAGGTTTACGTCACCGGCGCCGACGGCAAGTCGATCGACGCCGCGACGGGCGCGGCCGTCGCCAGCGTTCCCGACAGTGCGAGCGCGGTCCGCCTCAACAACCGCCTGCGTCGCAGCGTCGACGCCGCGCTCGGCGGCCTGACGCTTCAGTCGCCGGACGTCGGAACGCGGCTGCAGGCCGCGCAGTCCGTCTTCAAGTCGCATGAGGAGACTGCGCTCGAGGCGGTCGATGCGGCGCTTGCCAAGGAAACCAACAGATCCGTCAAGACCGCGCTCGGCGAGGCCCGCGCCGCGATCCTGCTGTTCAAGTCCGACGCCACCGAGGTCGAAAAGCTCGAGGCCGTCGCCACCCTCAAGGCGCGCGGCGACCAGGAGGCGCTGGCGCTGCTGACCGGCATGGGCGACCAGCCGGCGTCGGTAACGACTGCCGCCGCGAGCGCGATCGGCTCGATCCAGAGCTCGCTGGCGGTCTGGTCCATGGTGCAGAATGCCTGGTACGGCCTCTCGCTCGGCTCGGTGCTGCTGCTCGCCGCAATCGGACTCGCCATCACCTTCGGCGTGATGGGCGTCATCAACATGGCGCATGGCGAGATGGTGATGATCGGGGCCTACACCACCTTCGTGGTGCAGGAGGTGATCCGCACCCGCTATCCCGGCCTGTTCGACTATTCACTGCTGATCGCCGTGCCGCTCGCCTTCCTCGTCGCCGGCGCCATCGGCGTCTTGATCGAGCGCAGCATCATCCGCTTCCTCTACGGCCGGCCGCTGGAGACGCTGCTGGCCACCTGGGGCCTGTCGCTCGTGCTGCAGCAGGCAGTGCGAACGATGTTCGGCCCGACCAATCGCGAGGTCGGCAACCCCTCCTGGATGAGCGGCGCGTTCGAGCTCGGCCAGATCACCGTCACCTATAACCGGCTCTGGATCCTCGTCTTCACGCTCGCCGTGTTCATGATCCTGCTCGCGATGCTGCGCTACACGGCGCTCGGCCTCGAGATGCGCGCGGTGACGCAGAACCGCCGCATGGCGGCCTCGATGGGTATTGCCACCTCGCGCGTCGATGCGCTGACCTTCGGCCTCGGCTCGGGAATCGCCGGCATCGCCGGCGTGGCGCTGTCGCAGATCGACAATGTCAGCCCCAATCTTGGCCAGAGCTACATCATCGACAGCTTCATGGTCGTGGTGTTCGGTGGGGTCGGCAATCTCTGGGGCACGCTGGTCGGCGCCTTCACGCTCGGCATCGCCAACAAGTTCCTGGAGCCGGTCGCCGGCGCCGTGCTCGGCAAGATCGCGATCCTGGTCCTCATCATCCTGTTCATTCAAAAGCGGCCGCGCGGCCTGTTCGCGCTCAAGGGCCGCGCGGTGGAAGCATGACCCCTCACATGCTGACGCGATCGCTGGACCGCAGCGCGACGATCTTCCTCGCCGTCGTCGCGGCCTGCGGCATCCTCATCCCGCTCTCCAACCTGCTGCTGCCCGCGGGCTCGTTCCTGCAAGTGCCGACCTATCTCGTCGCGCTCTGGGGCAAATATGTCTGCTACGCCATTCTGGCGCTCTCGATCGACCTGATCTGGGGCTATTGCGGCATCCTCTCGCTCGGTCACGGCGCCTTCTTCGCGCTCGGTGGCTACGCCATGGGCATGTACCTGATGCGGCAGATCGGCACCCGCGGCGTCTACGGCAATCCGGTCCTGCCCGATTTCATGGTGTTCCTGAACTGGGAGAAGCTGCCGTGGTACTGGTACGGCTTCGACATGTTCTGGTTCGCCGCGCTGATGGTGCTGGTCGTGCCCGGCCTGCTCGCCTTCTGCTTCGGCTGGCTCGCGTTCCGCTCCCGCGTCACCGGCGTGTACCTGTCGATCATCACGCAGGCGATGACCTATGCACTGCTGCTCGCCTTCTTCCGCAACGATTTCGGCTTTGGTGGCAATAACGGCCTCACCGATTTCAAGGACATTCTGGGCTTCAACGTGCAGGCGGAGGGCACCCGTGCCGCGCTGTTTGCGCTGAGCTGCCTGGCGCTGATTGTGGGCTTCCTGATCTGCCGCGCCATCGTCTCGTCCAAGCTCGGCAAGGTGCTGATCGCGGTGCGCGACGCGGAATCGCGGACGCGCTTTCTCGGCTACCGCGTCGAATCCTACAAGCTGTTCGTGTTCACGGTTTCGGCCTGCATGGCCGGTGTCGCCGGCGCGCTCTACGTGCCGCAGGTCGGCATCATCAATCCGAGCGAGTTCGCCCCGGGCAACTCGATCGAGGCGGTGATCTGGGTCGCGGTCGGCGGCCGCGGCACGCTGGTTGGTGCCGCGCTCGGCGCCGTCGTCGTCAACTATGCAAAAACGTTCTTCACCTCCGGCATGCTGGCGCCGTACTGGCTGTTCATGCTGGGGGCGCTGTTCATCCTGGTGACGCTGCTGCTGCCCAAGGGCATCGTCGGCACCTTCAACGCCTGGTGGGACTCGTCGAAGGAAAAGCGCACCGCCGCGACCTCCGTGAGCGCGGCGGCCGAGGACGGTGTCACCGAACCCAAGATGGCGGAGTAGCGCGATGAACGTCATGGATACCCGCGCGACTTCCGCGATGCTCTATCTGGACGGGGTGCACGTCTCGTTCGACGGCTTCCACGCCATCAACAATCTCTCGCTGACGCTCGAGCCCGGCGAGATGCGCGCCATCATCGGCCCGAACGGCGCCGGCAAGACCACGATGATGGACATCATCACCGGCAAGACCAAGCCCGACGAGGGCACCGTGCTGTTCGACGGCGTCACCGACCTGACGCGGCTCGACGAGACCCGCATCGCCGAGCTCGGCATCGGCCGGAAATTCCAGAAGCCGACCGTGTTCGAGAGCCAGACCGTGCAGGACAACCTGCTGCTCGCGCTCAATGTCGACCACAGCGTCAAGGCCACGCTGTTCTGGCGCGGCAGCAAGGCGGAAGCCGAGCGCATCGACAAGGTGCTGGAGACGATCCGCCTCACCGAGGCCCGCCACCGCCTTGCCGGCAGCCTCAGCCACGGCCAGAAGCAGTGGCTCGAGATCGGCATGCTGCTGGCGCAGGATCCGAAGCTGCTCCTCGTCGACGAGCCTGTCGCCGGCATGACCGACGTCGAGACGCATCTCACCGCCGAGTTGCTCAAGGAGATCAACAAGACCCACACGGTCATGGTGGTCGAACACGACATGACCTTCGTGCGCGAGCTCGGGGTCAAGGTCACGTGCCTGCACGAAGGCACCGTGCTCGCGGAAGGAACCATCGACCAGGTCTCGTCCAACGAGCGGGTCATCGAAGTCTATCTGGGACGCTGAGCATGCTTGAGGTCAAGGACATCAACCTGTTCTACGGCGCGGCGCAGGCGCTGCGCGGCGTCTCGATCTCGGCCGAGCCGGGCAAGGTGACTTGCGTGCTCGGGCGCAACGGCGTCGGCAAGACGTCTCTCTTGCGTGCCATGGTCGGGCAGTATCCGATCTCCTCGGGTGCGATCGTGTTCGATGGCAGCGACATCACGGGCCTGAAGCCCTATGAGCGTGCGCGCAAGGGTATCGGTTTCGTGCCGCAGGGCCGCGAGATCTTTCCGCTGCTGACGGTCGAGGAAAACCTCAAGACCGGCTTCGGGCCCCTCAAGCGCGAGGACAGGCATATTCCGGACGACGTCTTCTCGCTGTTTCCGGTGCTGCAATCCATGCTCGGCCGGCGCGGCGGCGACCTCTCCGGCGGCCAGCAGCAGCAGCTCGCCATCGGCCGCGCCCTGGTGATGCGGCCGAAGCTACTCCTGCTGGATGAGCCGACCGAGGGCATCCAGCCCTCGATCATCAAGGACATCGGCCGCGCCATCTCCTACCTGCGCAACCTCGGCAACATCGCCATCGTGCTGGTCGAACAATATCTCGACTTTGCCTGCGAACTCGGCGACAGTTTCGCGGTGATGGATCGCGGCGCGGTGAAGTTCACCTGCGATCGCGCCAACCTGGATCCCGGCGAGATCAGCCGCCAGATGGCGCTGTAAGTCAGGGGCCGGTAAGCCAAGAAATCCTGCCGCGGCCGGCTGGGGAGACGGATGCGCAGCGACGCTTTAGCGACGAATTCGGTGTTCGAGGCCAACCGCGCCCGTGGCGCTGTCAGGTTCGACGTGCACGCTCGTGACGGTGTGACGCGGCGCGGGGCCTTGCATGAATCCGGTTCGCTCCGCGTGCGCTTTCCTTCGCCCGAAGACGAGGGCCTCTCCGGCGTGTTCGTCAATACCGCCGGCGGCGTTGCCGGCGGTGATCGCTTCGACATCGAGATATCGGCGGCGGATAGCTCGCGGCTGACACTGACGACGGCGGCGGCTGAAAAGGTCTATCGCGCGCCGGGCTCGGCGGCGCAGCTCAATATCGCCCTGAAGGCCGGCGCGGGTGCGCGACTTGCCTGGCTGCCTCAGGAGACGATCTTGTTCGATCGCGCCCGGGTTCACCGCCGCTTCGACATCGCGCTCGACGAGAACGCCTCGCTCCTGCTTTGCGAGATCGTCGTGTTCGGCCGCACCGCCATGGGCGAGCGGATGGAGCAGGGCGAATTCGTCGACCGCTGGCGGATGCGCCGCGGCGGCAGGCTGGTCTTCGCCGAGACGATCAGGCTCGGCGGCGATATCGGCGCCCTGCTCGCGCGATCCGCGGTCGCCAAGGGCGGCGCGGCGATCGGCACGGCCCTGATCGTGCCCGGCGATGAGGCACTGGTCGAGCGCATCCGCGAGGCATCGGAGTCGTTCTCCGGCGAGGTCGGGATATCCGCCTGGAATGGCTTTGCAATGGCGCGGTTCTGTGCCCAAGATGCGGCGCGTTTGCGCGCCGACATGATGGCCGTGCTGGCGCGCACCGGCGTCGCCCTGCCGCGGCTCTGGCTGAATTGAGTGGCTGAATTGACGTGTTGAACGGAAGAGATGTCGCATGAATCTGTCTCCCCGCGAAAAGGACAAGCTTCTGATCTCGATGGCGGCGATCGTGGCGCGCCGCAGGCTGGACCGCGGCGTCAAGCTCAACCATCCCGAGGCGATCGCGATCATCTCCGATTTCATCCTCGAGGGCGCGCGCGACGGTCGTACCGTTGCCGAGCTGATGCAATCCGGCGCGCAGGTGCTGACCCGCGACCAGGTGATGCCGGGAATCCCTGAGATGATCCACGACATCCAGGTCGAGGCGACATTCCCTGACGGAACGAAGCTCGTCACCGTGCACGAGCCGATCAGGTAGTATTCGTCATTCCGGGGCGCCCGCAGGGCGAACCCGGAATCCAGAGGTATTGGTTTCGAGATTCCGGGTTCTCGCTGCGCGAGCCCCGGAATGACCAGGAGGATAGAATGATTCCCGGCGAACTCTTCATCCAGGACGGCGAGATCGAGCTGAATGCCGGGCGCAAGACCGTGACGCTGACGGTTGCCAACACCGGCGACCGTCCGATCCAGGTCGGCTCGCACTACCATTTCTTCGAGACCAACCCCGCGCTGAAGTTCGACCGCAAGAAGGCTCGCGGCATGCGTCTCGACATTGCCGCCGGCACCGCCGTCCGCTTCGAGCCCGGCCAGACCCGCGACGTCCAGCTCGTCGCCATGGCCGGCAAGAAGACGATCTACGGTTTCCGCGGCGACGTCATGGGGAAGCTGTGACATCCGGAGGAACGAGCGCGGCGCGGCACGGTTGAGGCGAGTGCAGTGATCGACAGTGAGGTGAGCACGCCGGTCAGGCTCCCTCCCCCCTTGCGGGGGAGGGTTGGGGAGAGGGGTATGCCACACGACGAGGTCCCTCAGTTCCAAAGAATCCGCGCCAAACGACTGAGGCGCGAGATGACTCGCGCGGAGACGTTGCTGTGGCGCTACCTGAAGGCGGATCGACTCGCGGGCTTGGCCTTTCGTCGCCAGACTCCCATGTGCAATTGCATTGCCGATTTCGTCGCGCATTCCCTCGAAGCAGCGGAGCAAGCGGCACCCCTCTCCCTAACGCTCCCCCGCAAGGGGGGAGGGAACCCGTCCAGCGATGCGTCCCTGACTGACGACAAGAGTGGCGCGTCTCCCGGCGTCGAGGAGGCCTGAAGCATGCTGTCCCCCATCCGCCTCATCTCCGAAGCTGCCGACCTCGCCGCGCACCGCCACAATGGCATGGCGCGCAAGGGGCGCGGCAATGAGCCGTATATCAATCATCTCGCCGAGGTCGCGAACCTGCTTGCGACCGCGACTGAAGGTGCCGACGCCGAGCTCGTCGCTGCCGGCTGGCTGCATGATTGCATTGAGGATACCGACACCACGCGTGAGGAGCTCGCGCAGAGATTTTCGGAGCGCATCGCCTCGCTCGTCACCGAGTGCACCGACGACATGAGCCTGCCGAAGGCTGAGCGGCGTCGGCTTCAGGTGCTGGACGCTCCGAAGAAATCCGATGGCGCCAAGCTGATCAAGATCGCCGACAAGATCAGCAATACGGGCGCGCGCATTCAAACCGACCCGAGTGCCGAGGAGCGCGAGGATCTCGCCGACTACATCGAGTGGGCCACGCAGGTCGTGGCGGGTTGCCGCGGGGGCAATGCGTGGCTCGACGAAAGATTCGATGATGCCGTGAAAGCAGCGAGGACGCTGCTATGACCCACCAGACATTCCAACGCAAGCGGGGCTCGTGATGTCCGTCAAGATAAAGCGTTCCGTCTACGCCGACATGTTCGGCCCGACCACCGGCGACAAGGTGCGACTGGCCGACACCGACCTCATCATCGAGGTCGAGAAGGATTTCACCACCTATGGCGAGGAGGTGAAGTTCGGCGGCGGCAAGGTGATCCGCGACGGCATGGGGCAATCGCAAGTCACCAACAGGCAGGGTGCGGCCGACACCGTCATCACCAATGCGCTGATCGTCGATCACTGGGGCATCGTCAAGGCCGACGTCGCGATCAAGGACGGCATGATCTCCGGGATCGGCAAGGCCGGCAATCCCGACATCCAGCCGGGCGTCACCATCGTCATCGGTCCCGGCACCGATGTCATCGCGGGCGAAGGAAAGATCCTCACCGCCGGCGGCTTCGACAGCCACATTCATTTCATCTGCCCGCAGCAGATCGAGCACGCGCTGATGAGTGGCGTCACCTCGATGCTGGGTGGCGGCACGGGCCCTTCGCACGGCACCTTCGCCACCACCTGCACGCCCGGCCCGTGGCACATCGCGCGGATGATCCAGTCGTTCGATGCCTTCCCGGTCAATCTCGGCATCTCCGGCAAGGGCAACGCCTCGCGCCCTGCCGCGCTGGTCGAGATGATCAAGGCCGGCGCCTGCGCGCTGAAGCTGCACGAGGACTGGGGCACCACGCCTGCCGCGATCGACAATTGCCTGGCGGTCGCCGACGATCACGACATCCAGGTGATGATCCACACCGATACGCTGAATGAATCCGGCTTCGTCGAGGACACGGTCAAGGCGTTCAAGGGCCGCACCATTCACGCCTTCCACACCGAAGGCGCCGGCGGCGGTCACGCCCCCGACATCATCAAGATCGCCGGCCTGAAGAACGTGCTGCCGTCCTCGACCAACCCGACGCGGCCCTTCACCCGCAACACCATCGACGAGCATCTGGACATGCTGATGGTGTGCCACCACCTCGATCCCTCGATCGCGGAAGATCTGGCGTTCGCCGAAAGCCGCATCCGCAAGGAGACGATTGCGGCCGAAGACATCCTGCACGACCTCGGCGCGCTCTCGATGATGTCCTCGGACTCGCAGGCCATGGGCCGCCTCGGCGAGGTCATCATCCGGACCTGGCAGACCGCCGACAAGATGAAGAAGCAGCGCGGCTCGCTGCCGCAGGACAAGGGCAAGGACAACGACAATTTCCGCGTCAAGCGCTACATCGCCAAATACACGATCAATCCCGCGATCGCGCATGGCGTGTCGAAGCTGATCGGCTCGGTCGAGAAGGGCAAGCTGGCCGATCTCGTGCTGTGGTCGCCGGCGTTCTTCGGCGTCAAGCCGGATTGCATCGTCAAGGGAGGCACGATCGTCGCCGCGCCCATGGGCGATCCCAATGCCTCGATCCCGACGCCGCAGCCGGTGCACTACCAGCCGATGTTCGGCGCCTTCGGCAAGGCGCTCACGGCGTCCTCCGTCGTCTTCACCTCGAAGGCTGCCGTCGCCGGCGGTCTCGCGCGCAAGCTCGGCATCGACAAGAAGCTCTATGCCGTCCAGAACACCCGCGGCAGGATCTCCAAGAAGAGCATGATTCACAACGATGCCACGCCCAATATCGAGGTCGATCCGGAGACCTACGAGGTGCGCGCAGACGGCGAGCTGCTGACCTGCCCGCCTGCGGAGGTGCTGCCGATGGCGCAGCGGTATTTCATGTACTGAAATAGCGCCTCGACGCATGTCCAGGGAGGGAAGTCTGGCCGTGCGTTCGGGGACGGCTTTTTGCGGTTTTGCGTTCGGTCCCGCCTGGTCTAATGTCCCGCCCGGTATCTTAACCTTCAGAAGAAAAGCCGGGAGGATTTCTCGTGATCTACGTCGTTGCTACTTTGACCATCAAGCCCGAAACGCGCGCCGAATTCATTGCGGCGGCCACCGCCTGCATCAAGGAGACGCGGAAGGAGCCCGGCAATATCGCCTATGATCTGCATGAAAGCGTCACCGATCCCAGCAAGATGGTGTTCGTCGAGCAGTGGGAAAACGCCGAGGCTCTGGTGCCGCATCGGGGCATGGAGCACATGAAGACGTTCGGCCGCGTCGCGGTTAAGTGCTTCACGGCACCGCCGAAGATCGAAGTGATCACACCCGAGAAGGTCGAGACACGGTAAAGAGGTAGGACGCATGATCCGGGCGACGCAGGTCAGGGGACAGCACCGCTTCACGGAAGCGCCAGCGGATACGGTCGTGCTCGATTTCGACGATCGGCACCGCCGCCGCATGGCGATGACCGGCACGCGGGGGCTCGAATTCCTGCTCGACCTGGAGCATGCCGTCGCGCTGCGCGGCGGCGACGCGCTGGTGCTGGAGGACGGCCGGCTGATCGAAGTGGTCGCGGCGCCCGAGCCGCTGCTGGAGATCCGCGGCCGCGATCCGCACCATCTCGTCCGCGTCGGCTGGCATCTCGGCAATCGCCATCTGCCGACGCAGATCATGGCCAAGGCCCTGCGCATCCGCCGCGACCACGTCATCGAGGCCATGGTGAAGGGCCTCGGCGCGCGCGTGATCGAGATCGAGGCGCCGTTCGATCCCGAAGGCGGGGCCTATGCCGATGCGGGCCACGCGCATGGACACGACGACCATGCGCATCACGACCACGGCCATCATCACCATGATCACAGCCACCACGATCATGATCATGCCGCGCATGATCATGGCCACGGTCACCACCATCACCACGATGAGCACTGCGACCACCCCGACCATCACCACGGCCACAAGCATGCTCATGACCACAAATGAGCCGGTCGGCGCCGGTGCCCTTGCCGAAGGCGAGGCGGCGGCGCTGTACCGGCTGATGACCTGGCTGTCGCCGGCGTTCCCGGTCGGCGGATTCTCTTATTCCAGCGGCCTCGAATGGGCCGTCGAGGCGGGCGACATCACCGACGCCGCCTCGCTGGCGGATTGGCTCGATGCGATGCTCGGCGACGGCTCCGGCTTTTGTGACGCGACGTTTCTGGTCCACGCCTATCGCGCCGCGGAAGCGGGCGAGACCACCGATTTGAACGAGATCGCCGAGCTCGCCGCCGCCTTCGTGCCGTCGCGCGAGCGGCAGCTGGAGACGGCCTCGCAGGGTCGCGCCTTCATCGACATCGCCCGCGCCGCCTGGAATGCCGACGGACTGGATGCCGTGATTGCGGCATGCAGCACGCCACCGGTCTATCCGGTCGCCGTCGGTGTCGTCGCAGCTCAGCACGCCGTGCCGCTGGCGCCGACGTTGCACGCCTTCCTGCATGCGCTGGTCTCGAACTGGATCTCGGCGGCCAGCCGGCTCATTCCGCTCGGCCAGACCGATAGCCAGCGTGTGCTGGCAAGGCTGGAAGCCGCCGTCGCCGCGACCGCCAATCATGCGCTGAACGCGGCATTGGACGATCTCGGCAGCGCGACGTTCCGGGCCGATCTCGCCAGCCTGCGGCACGAGACGCAGTACACGCGGCTGTTTCGCTCGTGACCGGCGCGGCTTCAACCAATCGAGAGAGAGCGAATCACATGTCGAAATCTCACGGCCCCTTGCGCGTCGGCGTCGGCGGCCCGGTCGGGTCGGGCAAGACCGCGCTGATGGACCTGCTCTGCAAGACCATGCGCGAGCGCTATGACATTGCGGCGATCACCAACGACATCTACACCAAATGGGATGCGGAGTTCCTCGTGCGGTCGGGGTCGCTGACGCCGGATCGCATCGCCGGCGTCGAGACCGGCGGTTGCCCGCACACCGCGATCCGCGAGGATGCCTCGATGAACCTCGCCGCGGTCGCGGACATGCGCGCCAAGTTTCCCGGACTTGATCTCGTGCTGATCGAGTCCGGCGGTGACAATCTCGCTGCCACTTTTTCCCCGGAGCTGGCCGACCTCACCATCTACGTCATTGATGTCGCCGCCGGCGACAAGATCCCGTCCAAGGGCGGCCCCGGCATCACCCGGTCCGACCTCCTGGTCATCAACAAGACCGACCTCGCGCCCCATGTGGGCGCCTCCCTGGAGAAGATGGAGACGGACGCCAGGCGCATGCGCGGCGAGCGTCCTTTCGTCATGACCAACCTGAAGAAAAGCGAGGGGCTCGACCGAATCGTCGGCTTCATCGAAGCCAAAGGCGGCCTGAAACGGCCGGGCTGACGGGACGCGACCACTTGGCGCAGGCATTTCCTCGTCGTTAACGTTTGGGCAGCGCCGTAGCCGCGGAACAAATTTCGGACACGGCGATTAACTACCTCCGGCGCCCGGGGCAGATCCGTCCCTGCCAGACCATCGGCCGGGCGGATTAAGCTTTTCAGGCGACCCAAGTTGCGTACTGATGCCTCCTCCTTCATTATCTCCGCCACTGGGGTCTACCCTGTTTCGGCAGACGGCCGTTCGAGCGGCGTTCATATGCTCCGTGTTTATTGCCGACCTCCTGCTTTCGCCTGAGTAATCGCGTGGTCAGGCTCGGTTTCATCATCGGCTTCATCGCTTTGCTCGGGGCCTTGCTCTCCGGGCTTGCAGCCTATCGCGTACATGACCAGGAGCTGGCGCTGGATCGGATCGCGCTCGCGCGCGCGATCGACGTTCATGCGAGCCTGGTTCAGGACCGCCTCACCGAGCGGGAGCTGCTCGCGCGTGTCGCCTCAGGCCTGTTCCGCACGCCATCCGTGATCAAGCCGAACATGCTGGAGCCGCTGCGCTCGGCGATCTACGCCTTCAAGACCGATTTCGTGGTGGCCGGCTGGATCGCCCGGCTGAAGCCGAACGAGCTCGCGGCGGCGCAGGCCGCCATCGCCGGCGCCGGCTTCCCAAATCCGCAGATTCGGTCCTATGACGACAAGCCGATCAATCCGGCCGAGATCACTCAGCCGATCGACGTGCTGATGGACCTCGAGCCACGCAGCAACGAGACCAAGACGCTGCCCGGCCGCAGCTACGATCAGGATCCGGTTCGCAGTGCCATGCTGACGCGTGCGCGCGCCGAGAAGAGGTCGGTTGCCTCGGACCCGGTGCCGTTGATCCGCGGGGACGGCGCGATCGGCATCATCGTGGCTGCGCCTGTCATTCCCGAGGGAGCAACGGAGCCGGCCGGGTTTGTCACATTTTCCTACGAGCTCGCCTCGCTGATGCTGACCAATGACGACATGTCGTTGTTCGCGGTCGCGCTCAGGGATCCGCGCAAGGAAGGCGGCGAGCTCATCGCCAACGACCAGGGCGTGGTCTCGACGCGCAGGGTTGCAGTGGACGGCCCGGCGCCGTCGGCGACGCGCACGGTGAGCTTCGGCGGCCGTGACTGGCAGCTCAGCTATTATGCGAAAACCAACTCGGCGCGTCGCGCCGAGCAGACCGCCATCATCGTCGCGGCGATCGGCTTTGCGATCACGGCAATGGTGTGCGGCCTGTTCGGCTATGTCGCCTACAACAATCTGCGACTCAGCCGGGAGATACAGGTCAGGATCGGGTTCGAGCGCCGGCTGACTGCGGTCATCGACGAACTCAACCACCGCGTCAAGAACATCCTGGCGGTGATCCAGTCGATCGTGACGCGCACCTTGCGCCACGGTTCGGACATCGACATCGCGCGCGAGCTGCTGATCGGGCGCATCCACGCCATGTCCAACGTGGTCTCGCTGCTCAGCGAGAGCCAGTGGCAGGGCGTCAAGCTGAAGGGCCTGTTCGAGGCGCGCGCCATCCCGCATGCCGACCGCATCGCCGTCACCGGTCCTGATATCGCGGTCAGCGCACGCGCGGCGCAAAGCCTGTCGCTGCTGTTCTTCGAGCTCGCCTCGCATTCCGACGAGGGCCTGTCGCTGGTTGGAAAGCATCCGCACATCACCGCCAACTGGACGGTGACGGGAGAGGAGGGCAACGAGGTCTTCCATTTCCGCTGGGAGGAGTTCAACACCAGCGAGGCGACGCGTCGGCCGGATTCCGATTTCGGCCTGATCCTGCTCGACCGCGTCGCTCCCGAGGCGCTAGGGGGCACCGCCAAGCGCTTCTTCACCGACGTCTCCTACGTCTATGAATTGACCGCACCGATGGAGACGGTGGTCGACATGACCGAGCGCGACCGCACGGACAAGATCTCGGCGCCGGTCAGGCCCGTGCGCAGCTAACCCTTCGGCCGCAACACGAGATCGACGAGGTTGCGCGCGTAGGCCGGGGTGACCGGCGTGATGCCGAAGACGTAGCGATAGAACAGGCCGCCATAGATCGCATCGTAGAGATCCTCAGGAAGCCCCTCAGCCAGAATGCTGCCATCCTGCTGGCCCGCGGCGATCATCTCGACGAGCGCGTCGCGGCGGAATTGCAGATAGCGCGCGTAGAACAGCTCCGCCGAGCCGGTCTTCGAGATGCATTCGGAGATGACGGCGAGCTGGACCTTGCCGAACTCGCCCTGGAGCGCTTCGGCATAGGCCGCGGCATGGCGGCGCGCGCGCGCCGCGGGGCTGCCGGAACTCGCCGGCGGCAGCGGCAGCATCTGCGCGGCGTGGTGGAGAAAGGCGTCGATCAAAAGCGCCTCGCGGGACGGCCACCATTTGTAGATCGTCATCTTGGAGACGCTGGAATGGCGCGCGACCGCGTCGATGGTGGTGGCGGCAAGGCCGGTGGAGGCCATCAGCGCATAGGCGCTCTCGAGAATGGCGTTGCTGGTCTCGATTGACCTCGGCCGGCCGCGCCGGGGCGCGCTGTCAGCCTCGTCACCCCCGCCTTTCCCCCTCGCCACGCCCGGTCTCCTCACGCAGACTTTCGGCATAGCGCAGCCATGGCCTTCGGCCTAGCAGAATCGCACGGTTTTGCGACCAAAGCCCGATGCATCAGGACGAATCGGCATCGCGCTTCAGGTCGTCGTTTAAGCATGGTCTTGTCGGAAAACCGCTACGCACTTTTCCGGATCATGCTTTAGGCCTGCTGCCTCAGGGCGGCAGGCATGTCCTGCCGCTTCGACCAGGCGACGTAGTAGGCGACGGCGGTCATCGCGGCGAAGCCGATGATGCTCACCACGATTTGCATCGCCACCAGATTGGGGCCGGTGATCAGGATGAGATGGCCGGCAAAGGACAGGAACACGCCGACGCAGAACACGGCGAGCCATTCCTCGCCGCATCGTATGACCGCCTGAAGCGGCCTCAATCGCAGGCCGGGGTGATCGGCTGGAACCAGATGGGTCGCGAGCAAGGCGAGCGCGAGGAAGTGAACCACGCGATAAGGCGCGAGATTCTCCTTGTCGGTCGGCGCGATGCCCTCGAGGAGCAGGCCGGGCAGATAGGCGGACAGTTCCGGCGAATGGCGCAACAGGGTGACCGCCATCGCGAAAACGAGATAGCTCCCTGCGAGTAGCCGCAGCCAGGGAAGGTTGCGCAGCGCCCGTGCCGGTGCGCCGGTGACGGCAAACCAGCCGCCCAGCACCATCAGCATCTGCCAGCAGAACGGATTGAAGGTCCACTCCTGGTCGGGAGAGATCCGAAAATTCCACTCGAACCAGCGTGCGGCAAGATACAGCGCGACCGATGCCGCAAGCGTCACGTTCGGCCGTCGCAACAGACCCCACAGCGCGAACGGAAAGAAGGCCATCAGAGGAATCATCAGCTGCAGAAGGTCGAGGTTCAGCGGCTCCTCCTGGAGCACGAGGCCGCGAATCAGGATACGCAGCGGGTGCTCGAGAATCCCCGAGATGTTGTATTGGTGGATGATCTCCGGCGCCATCGATTGCGAGGCGACATAGGCGATGGCGTCGATATAGATCACGAACAGCACGACATAGGCGGCGTAGAGCCGCCAGACGCGGCGAAAGATTCGTGTCGCTGCGACCACGTAGCCGCGCTCCAGCGCCATCCTGCCGTGGATGATGGCGACGCCATAGCCCACCACGAACACGAACAAATCCGCCGCGCCGCTGAAGCCGAAGTTGCGCAGCGTCAGCAGATTGACGACGTTGTTCGGAATGTGGTCGACGAAGACCGACCAGTTGGCGATGCCGAGTGTCAAATACAGCCTGGCGTCGTGATGGAATGCGGCGAGGTTCGCCTTGACGGACGGTTTCATTGAGTAAAATAGCTTTTGGAATCAGGATGATGCTTTTACCGGCAACCTCCTGCCTATCCGAGTAGCGTTTGCGTGAGCAGGACCGGTTTGCACCGGCTGGCGCAAAATTGCGCGGCGTGGCCTCTATCGAATGCCGATAGATGCGCTCGCAGGACTTACGACGAAATTTTCTGACCGGCTCCGACCGCTACTCGGCAGGTTCAGCCGACACCTCGTCGGACACACCGGCGCGGCTTGCCAGGATGCCGAGGGCGACGCCGCCGATCGCCAGGATCGGCAACAGCCGCTTCATGCCGATGGCGCGAACGATCTGGAGTCCGGTGGCGAGGAGCATCGGATCCGCCAGCATGCTCTGCGCGGCCGACTTCGCGGCGCGCTCGGCCGCGATCCGGGCACGCTTCTGCACCTCGCGCTTGTAGCCCCAATAGGAGCCCGCCGCCGCCAGGGTCAGCAGGAAGAAGATGCCCGCGCCGGCCAGGCAGGCCTGCACCGGGCCATATGCCTCTAGGACCGAGATGAAGGCGGCGGCACAAAGGAAGCCTGTCGTCACCAGCAGCGCGAAGGCCGCGCCTGCGGCAAGGGAGGTCAGCCGAATTGTCGTGCCGGTGGATGCACTGATCCCGTCGATGATGCGCTGAAACATGGCCTTGCTCCTCAAGTCCCCCACAAGCCGAAACGTCACAAGCCGACATCGGCGGCGCGGCAGCGCCGCCGTCTCAGCATCCGTTCCGCAACCTTACCGGCGCCAGGCGACGCCGATCAGGAAGCCGATGCCGAGCGCCAGTCCGACGGTCGCGAGCGGTCGCTGCGTGATCGCCTCTTCCAGCGTCTCCTCGATCGAGCCGTAGGCGTCTTGTGCAGCTTCCATCATCGCGCTGCCGCGCTCGGACATGTCGTCCATCGCGGAATCCACGTTTTCGCGCGCCTGACGATAGCCGCGGCGAGCCTGCTTGCCGGTGGAGTTGGCGAAAGTATTGAGCGCGTCGGTGATCTGGTCGGTGAGGGCGGCGATATCGCTTTTCACGGCTGCTACATCCTTCTCGAGACGTTCTCGGGTGGCTTTGTCGGTCCAGTCTTTCATCCCGGCTTCGGCATTGGGCGTGGACATCGGGAGCTCCAAACTGTTGACGGCTGAGATAGCCGGAGAACGTTTCGTCGTCAGGGAAGTTCCGTCACGGAAACCAGTCAGGCCTGCGGCAGATGCGGCGCGTCCGTCGGCATCAGATGCTCCTTGAGAATCAGGGCCATGATCAGAAGCGGTGATGACAGGAACGCGCCCATGGGGCCCCACATCCAGGTCCAGAAGGCCAGCGCAAGCAGGACCGCAAGTGCATTCAGCGCCAGTCGCCGGCCGATAATGGTCGGTGTGATGAAGTGCCCCTCCAGGAAGGTGAGCCCGCCGAAGGCGAGCGCGGCCATGAGACCGCCGCCGATGGTGGGGAAGGCGACCAGCCCTACCACGACCAGCACCACGAACATCGCGACCGGCCCGATGATCGGGATGAAATTGAGCGTTGCCGCCAGCGCGCCGAGCCCGGCCGGATTGGGCATGCCGGTGAGCGCGCAGATAAGGCCGGTGCCGATGCCGACGCCCACATTGATCAGGGTGACGGTCAGGAGGTAGTTGCCGAGATGAACCTCGATCTCGTTGAGAATGCGAAGGGTGCGCAGGCGCGCGTCGCGATCGCTGAATGTCATGATCATGGCTCGCCGCAGGTCGCGCCAGCTCGCGATGAACAGAATGAGGGTGACGAAGAAAAGCAGGAATTCGGTAAAGGTCGGCGAGAGGAATTCCAGCGTGGGTTGCACCCATTCGACCTTGGGCATCTCAATGCTGGGGAAGCCCTCCGAGCCGCCGATCATGCCCTGCAGCTCTCGCCACAGCGCCAGCGGCCGGTTGAATACGTGCAGCTTGTCCCTCAATTGGGCGCCGAGCTCCGGCAGGCGCGTGCTCCACTCCATCACGGGTGAAGCGATCAGGGCGACGACGAAGGCGACCACTGTCGTCCCCGCGATCACGATCAGGACAGCACCGAGCCCCCGCGGCACCTTGTACCGCTCCAGGAAGTTCGCCGCCGGCGACAGCATGGTGCCGGTGACGAAGGCCATCACCACGGGCAGGAAGAACGCCCTTCCGACATAGAGCACGGTGACGACCGCAATCAGCAGCAGGCCCGCGAGCGCGAAAGCGACGAACTCGGTGCGGCGGACCACCGGCGGCAGCTCGCCACGGCTCTCAGGGAGCGGTTCGCCTTCGCTGTTTCCGGACATCAGGCGTTCGCCGGGAAGGACGCGCACAACATATCTCCCGCGTGGAAGGCTAGCGATCCGCGCGCCCATTCCATAACGTTGCGGAGGAAGCGCGAGTTCCATCGCAGCTTCGTGAAGATGTGCTCGCTTGACTGTGACCAAGCTGCCGCACCCTGCGGTGGAACTCGAATCGGCTCCGCTGCGTTGCTTGGATTAGCTGCGTCACCCTGATGCAGACATCCAACGGGGCAGCACATGACGAAATTCTCTGTAGTCCGCCGCAGCTCTGCGCCGCGCGCTGTCGCCGCGTTCGCGCTCGCTATTGCCTTCCTCGCGGTAACCTGTGGTGGCGCCAGCGCGCAAAGCTTCGGCTATGCTCCAATGCAGCCGCAGGCCTATCCGCAGGACCAGGGTTACTCCCAGGGTTACTCCCAGGGTGACGTCAACGAGGCGCCGCAGCCCGCCGACGAGGACGCCCGGTTGCCCGACCGGCTGCGCAAGCAGGTCGTCAGCTTCGACAGGGGCGAGCCGGCCGGTACCATCGTCATCGACACCAACAACACCTATCTCTACTACGTGCTCGGCAATGGCCGCGCGATCCGCTACGGCGTCGGCGTCGGTCGCGAGGGCTTCACCTGGTCGGGCGTGCAGAGCGTGAGCCGCAAGGCGGAGTGGCCGGACTGGCATCCGCCGACCGCGATGATCGCGCGCCAGCCCTATCTGCCGCGCTTCGTCGCCGGCGGCCCCGGCAATCCGCTCGGCGCGCGTGCGATGTATCTCGGCTCCAGCGAATACCGCATCCACGGCACCAACGATCCCTCCACCATCGGCAAGTTCGTCTCGTCCGGCTGCATTCGCATGACCAACGAGGACGTCATCGACCTGTTCAACCGGGTCGATGTCGGCGCCAAGGTCGTGGTGCTGCCGAAGAACGCGCCTTTGATGGCCAGAGGCGCAGATCCCGCGCGAAAGCGCCCGGCCGTGAGCACGTTGCCCACCGGCCGCCAGGCGTTGAACATCACGACGTCGGCCGTGAACTGAGAGTGAGCGAGGTCGTATGAGCAGGCGCGTGGTTGGCAAATTGGCTGGCGGCACAGCGATGTTGATCGTTGTCTCCGCCGGTCTGGCGTCGGCACCGTCGGCGCATGCGGAGGATTTTTTCTCGGCATTGTTCGGCGGCTTCCGGATGCGGCCGCCGCCGGAGATCCGGATGCCCTTCCCGAACGACGACATGCCGCGCTACGACGCGCCGCGGCGGTCCTCCTATGGTGCCGGCACTGCCTATTGCGTGCGCGGCTGCGACGGCCGCTACTTCCCGGCGCAAGGCACCGATGCCGCGAGCAAGGCGCAGTCCTGCAAGAGCTTCTGCCCGGCCTCGGAAACCTCGCTGGTCTACGGCAGCAATATCGACGACGCCACGACGGAGAACGGAAAGTCCTATTCCGACCTGCCGAACGCGTTCCGCTATCGTAACGAGATCGTCGCGGGGTGCACCTGCAACGGCAAGGATCCGGCTGGGCTCGCCCAAGTCAAGGTCGAGGATGATCCCACCCTGCGCAAGGGCGACATCGTCGCCGGCGCCGGCGGCCTCGTGGTCGCCAGCCGCAATGCCAACGACCGCCGCGGCGTCGCGATGAATTTTTCGCCGCTGCCGGACTCGGTGCGCGCCAAATTCCGCCAGGTCCCCGTGGTGGCGAAGGAGTAGGGTTGCCGCAACGAAGCAGATCCTCGCCCCATAGGCAGTCGTCTCCGGACAAGCTCGCCGTGAGCGCACGCGGGTCCGGATCTGGAAGAATGAAATCGTGAGTGGCTCGGCCAATCGTAGAATGACGGATATTGCGAGAGGTTTCAGTAGGTTGCCGAAGTGGAACCGACTAGTGTGCAGCGCGTTAAAAACAGCGGCACAATTTGCCTGAAGGGGGTCCTGCAATGCTGGTTGGCGTACTCGTTACCTTTCTCGTCGTCATTCTCGTGCTCTATCTCATCAACATGCTGCCGATGGACGGCCGCGCCAAGCAGATCGCGCGCGTGGTTGTCATCATCATCGGCATCGTGTCGCTGCTGAAATATCTGGCGGTATTCTAGCGAAGGTATCGTAGCCCGGATGAGCGAAGCGATATCCGGGACCTCTATTGCGTCTCCCCGGATATCGCTTCGCTCATCCGGGCTACACCTCTAAACAAAAGCCCCGGCCTGAGCCGGGGCTTCGTTAGTGCTGCGCTCAATGCAGCCCTTTCAACCAGTCGTCGACGTCCTGACGAACCTGGTCCTTGGCCTTGCCGTAGCGTTCCTGGAGCCGGCCTTCGAGCTGCTCGCGCCGACCCTCGATCAATTGGAGGTCGTCGTCGGTGAGCTTGGCCCATTTCTCCTTGGCCGAGCCCTTGAATTGCTTCCAGTTTCCTTCGATCCGATTCCAGTCCATGACCGTCTCCCGTTGGTTGATGGCCGGACAACGCGGTCCACGGTGCAGCCGTTCCGCGGTCCGCCGCGGCGTTTCGCCCACAAAAAAGCCCCGGCGTGAGCCGGGGCTTTTGAAGTTCTCTATCGGTACTCAGCCCGCCGCTTTCGCCTCGCGGCGGCGGGCGGTGAGGATGTATTCGGTGTAGCCGTTCGGCTGCTCGCGCCCCTTGAAGATGAGGTCGCAGGCCGCCTTGAAGGCGACGCCGTCGAAGGCGGGCGCCATCGGCTTGTAGATGGGATCGCCCGCGTTCTGCTTGTCGACGACGACCGCCATGCGCTTCAGCGACTCCATTACCTGCGCCTCGGTGATCACGCCCTGAT
Source organism: Bradyrhizobium sp. I71 (assembly GCF_022354745.1). Lineage (NCBI taxonomy): Bacteria > Pseudomonadati > Pseudomonadota > Alphaproteobacteria > Hyphomicrobiales > Nitrobacteraceae > Bradyrhizobium > Bradyrhizobium sp. I71. Next base: position 2,496,672 of record NZ_CP059398.1, on the reverse strand, counting down.
GCAGCCAGTTGGCGAGATGCTGGCTGGAGATGCGCAAGGTCGCGCGGTCCTCCATCAGGCCGATATCGTGGATGTCGGGCACCTTGGAGCAGCCGACGCCTTGGTCGATCCAGCGCACGACATAGCCGAGGATGCCCTGGCAGTTGTTGTCGATCTCCTGCTTGACGTCATCCGGCGCCCAGTTCGACTTCGACACCGGGATGGTGAGGATGTCCGAGAGCTTCGCGCGCGGTCCGCCCTTGGCGAGCTCCTGCTGGCGCGCGGTGACGTTGACCTGGTGATAGTGCAGCGCGTGCAGCGTCGCGGCCGTCGGGGAGGGCACCCAGGCGGTGGTGGCGCCGGCCTGCGGATGGCCGAGCTTCTGCGCCAGCATGTCCGCCATCTTGTCGGGCGCAGCCCACATGCCCTTGCCGATCTGGGCATGGCCGGGCAGGCCACAGGTCAGGCCCATGTCGACGTTCCAGTCCTCATAGGCCTTGATCCAGGCCTGCGCCTTCATCTCGTTCTTGCGGATCATCGGGCCCGCCTCCATCGAGGTGTGGATCTCGTCGCCTGTGCGGTCGAGGAAGCCGGTGTTGATGAACATGATGCGCTTGGAGGCGCGCTGGATGCAGGCCTTGAGGTTGACGGTGGTGCGCCGCTCCTCGTCCATGATGCCGACCTTGAGCGTGTTCTCGGGCAGGCCCAGCATCTTCTCGACGCGGTCGAAGATCTCGCAGGTCAGCGACACCTCGTCGGGGCCGTGCATCTTCGGCTTGACGATATAGGCCGAGCCGGTGCGGCTGTTCTTGACCTTGGAAAGACCCCTGAGGTCGTGGATCGCGAGCAGGCCGGAGACGGCGGCATCGAGCAGGCCCTCGGGGACCTCCTCGCCCTTCTCGTCCAGCACCGCGTCGGTGAACATGTGGTGACCGCAATTGCGCATCAGGAGCAGGCTACGGCCGTGCAGCCTCACCTCGCCCTTGCCGTCGGGCGTCTTGTAGCTGCGGTCGGCGTTGAGCGAGCGCGTCAGCGTCTTGCCGCCCTTCTCGAAATCGGCCGAGAGCGTGCCGTTCATCAGCCCGAGCGTGTTGCGGTAGACCAGCACCTTGTCCTCGGCATCGACCGCCGCGACCGAGTCCTCCATGTCGAGAATGGTGGAGACCGCGGCCTCCATGATCATGTCGGCGACGCCGGCCGGATCGTCCTTGCCGATCGCGCTGCTGCGGTCGATCTTGACCTCGACATGCAGGCCGTTGTTGACGAGCAGCACCGCGCTCGGTGCCGCCGCATCGCCCTGGAAGCCGGCGAACTGTGCCGCGCTCTTCAGCGCGGTGGCATTGCCGCTCTTCAGCTTCACCGCAAGCTGGCCCGCGACGACGCTGTAGGCGGTGACGTCGGTGTGGCTGCCGGTGGCGAGCGGCACGGCGGCGTCGAGGAACGCCTTGGCCTTGGCGATCACCTTGTCGCCGCGCGCCTTGTTGTAGCCCTTGCCGCTCTCGGCAGCGTCGTGCGGAATCGCGTCGGTGCCGTAGAACGCGTCATAGAGCGAGCCCCAGCGCGCGTTCGCCGCGTTCAGCGCGTAGCGCGCATTGGTGAGCGGCACGACAAGCTGCGGACCGCAGATCTTGCCGATCTCCTCGTCGACATTGGCGGTCTCGACCTTCTGCGTCGCCGGCTCCGGGACCAAATAGCCGATCTCCTTCAGGAAGGCGGTATAGGCATCGAGGTCGAACGCCTTGCCCTTGTTGGCGCGGTGCCAGTCGTCGATCTTGGCCTGCAGCGTGTCGCGGAATGCGAGCAACTCGCGGTTCTTCGGGCCCAGTTCCTTGATGATGGCGGCAAGCCCGGCCCAGAACGCATCCGGCGCGATCCCCGTTTTCGGGGCCGCTTCGTTGGCGATGAAGTCAAACAGGACGGGGGCGATCTTCAATCCGTGGGCGTCGACGCGTTTCATGATGGGCTTTCTTGTTGGAAATGGCTGTTTTTGGCTGCTTTTGACCCGACAGCAGCAAAATGCGCCCACGCGGGGCGGCTTTCGAGGGTCTATTAGCCCCAAAATCGGGGCGGTGAGAAGACCCTCAAGGGTTTGTCAAAATGTTAAGGCGAGGTCAGGGAGGTTGCTGGTTTTACAGCGATTGAGCCCAGCTTGGCGCCGCGCGCACAACTGCGCTCCCTCCGCCCTTGCGGGGGAGGGCGGGGGAGAGGGGTAGCCAAGCAAAAGGTGTTGGAATTGACGACGAAATCAGCTCACGCTGATGGAGGGAGTCCCCGTGTGAACCCCTCTCCCTAACCCTCCGCAAGGGGGGAGGGAACGTACCGCGTGCGCGGTGGCAGCTAGCCAAACAGTAAGTAGGTGCTTCAAATATTCGCGGCGAGGTCCACGACTTCGTCGAACAGCACGCCAGTCGTCTTCAGCATGCGCTCGATCTCGTCGGCGGCCTCAGTAACCGTTCGCGTCGAGGTATCGATCACCAGCTCCGCCGCCTCAGGCTTCTCGTAGTCGTTGCCGATGCCGGTGAACGAGGCCAGCGCGCCGGCGCGAGCCTTCTTGTAATGGCCCTTGGGATCGCGCTCCTCGCAGATCTCGGCCGGCGTCGCGACATGGATCTCGCGGAACGCGGTGTCGGCGATGCGGCGCGCGGCGGCACGGTCCTCGCGCGCCGGAGAGACGGCGGCGACGATCGCGATATGGCCGTTGCGGGCGAGATGCGTCGCGACCTCGGCGAGGCGGCGGATGTTCTCGCTGCGATCGGGGGCGGAGAAGCCGAGATCGCTGTTGAGCCCGGCGCGCAGCGTGTCGCCGTCGAGCAGGACCGGCGAGCCGCCATTGGTGAACAGCCGCCGCTCCAGCGCTCTTGCCAGCGTCGACTTGCCGGACGCCGGCAGGCCGGTGAGCCAGACCACGGCACCGTTGTGGCGGTAGCGCGCCGCGCGCTCGTCAGGGCGCAGTGCCGATTCCACCGGCACGATATCGACCGGCACGGCGCGCTGGCCGGCATCGACGGACAGCACCAGGCCGCCGCCGGCGATGCGCCCCGCGACCTCGATCACGAGACGGCCGGTGCGCGGGTTCTCGGTGTAGGGATCGGTGGCGATCGGATTCGAAAGCGAAATGTCGATCTCGCCGACATGGTTGCGGGCGATCGCCTTGTTCTCGGTGCTCGAGAGCTCGCCGGGATCGACCGCCTTCTCGATGGCGACGACGGTGGCGCGGCTCTCCTTCGGACCGCTGCGCACCAGGATCTGGTCGCCCTTGGCAAGCGGCTTGTCGTGCAGCCAGAAGATGCGCGCGCGCAGCCGGCGCGTTTCGCGCGGCGCGCTGCCTGCATGCGCGATGATGTCGCCGCGCTCGATGAACAGCTCGCGGTCGAGCGTGATGCCGACCGAGCGGCCCGCGCCCTGCCGTCCCGCCAGCGGCGTCACCGGCCAGCTCTCGACGGTCTTGATCCTGGCGATCTTGCCGGCCGGCATGATCACGATCTCGTCGCCGGCAATCAGGCTGCCGGATTCGATGCGGCCGGCGACAATGCGCCGGTCGTCGAACTTGTAGATCGCCTGCACCGGCAGCCGCAGCGCCAGCGTCCCCAGCGGCCGCGCCGGCTCGAGCCTATCAAGCGCCTCGACCACGGTCGGGCCCTTGTACCAGCCGATCCGGCCCGTGCGCTCCGCGACGCCGTCGCCGTCGCGCGCCGAAATCGGGATCACCGCCGTCGGCGTCACGCCGAGGCCGTTCAGATGCGCGGAGATCTCGTCGCTGATGTCCTTGAAGCGCGCGGCGGAGAAATCGACGCGGTCCATCTTGTTGACGACGACAGCGACCTGCTTCACGCCGAGCAGATGAAGGAGATAGCCGTGCCGCCTCGTCTGGTCGCGCACGCCTTCGAGCGCGTCGATGATCAGCACCGCGCCGTCGGCCTGCGAGGCGCCGGTGATCATGTTGCGCAGGAACTCGGCGTGGCCTGGCGCGTCGATCAGGACGATGTCGCGTGAATTGGTGCGGAAGCGGATCTGCGTGGTGTCGATGGTGATGCCCTGGTCGCGCTCGGTCTGCAAAGCGTCGAGCAGGAACGACCATTCGAACGGCATGCCGCGCCGTGCGCTGACGGCCTTCAGCATTTCGAGCTTGCCCTCGGGCAGGCTGCCGGTCTCGTGCAGGAGGCGGCCGACCAGGGTCGACTTGCCGTGGTCGACATGGCCGACGATGACGATGCGCACCTGGGGACGCGTGGTGCCGTTCGGAGTGGCGGACGAAGCCGGGGTGACGATCATGTTCATGCGGGCGCTCGCGTCCTTGAGGTCAGAGATAGCCGGCGACGCGCAGGCGCTCGAAAGCATCCTCGGTCTCGTGGTCGAGCGCGCGTCCGGCGCGCTCCGGCACCTTGGTCTGTTCGAGCTCGATCAGGATCTCGTCGATGCTGGACGCTGTCGAGGCGACCGGGTTGGTGATGTCCTGATCACCCAGCGAGCGATAGCGCTTGCCGTCCTTGGCGAGATACAGCGGGATGATCGGAATGTTCTCGCGTTTGGTGTAGGCCCAGATGTCGGCCTCGGTCCAATGCAGGATCGGATGGATGCGCAAATGCGCGCCTTGCGGCGGCGACGCGTTGAAATGATCCCAGAATTCCGGCGGCTGGTCGCGCACGTCCCAATTGCCCTCCAACCCGCGCGGCGAGAACACGCGCTCCTTGGCGCGCGTTGCCTCCTCGTCGCGGCGGATGCCGGCGATCAGGCCGTCAAAGCCGTATTTGGCGAGCGCCATCTTGAGGCCTTCGGTCTTGCGCGCGGCGGAGCGCGCGGCCGGCGGCAGCGTCGGATCGACGGCATCGATCGGCGGACACGGCTCGACGCGCAAATCGAGATCCCACTCCTTGCCGTAATGATCGCGGAAGCGATACATCTCCGGAAACTTCTTGCCGGTATCGACGTGAAGGGCGGGAAACGGCATCTTGCCGAAGAAGGCCTTCCGCGCCAGCCAGATCATGACGTTGGAATCCTTGCCGAGCGACCACAGCAGGGCGATCTTCTTCAGCCGGGCGAAGGCCTCGCGGAAGATGTAGATGCTCTGCGCCTCGAGCTGGTCGAGATGGTCCATGCTCGGGGCAAGGTCGGCAGAAAATTCTTGCTGGCCCAAGCGCTCGATGAGGGCCGGGCTGCTCACTCCGACAGCAGCGGAATCGTCCTTGAGAAGATGCATCTCTGCCACTTTGCGTTTGGAGGCGAAAATTCTATAGTTGCAGCGCGGAAGAGAAGAAAAAATTTTCTCTTTGCGCGCTCGAAACGAGACATATATAGAAAATAATTCCAGTCAACCCCGTTTGTGGGGAAGCGAGTAGCGCATGCGGTTCTTGCCGGTGTTTCTCGATCTCAAGGCCGGCCCGGTGGTCCTCATCGGCGCGGGCGAGCTTTTGCGCGCCAAGTTGCGCGTGCTCGCCGCTGCCGGCGCGCGCCTGCGCGTGCATGCGATCGACGGCAATCAGGATTTTGGCCTCGACTTCGGGGACGCGGCGCGCGTCGAAATCGCGAGCGGCGATCCACTCACGGCCGATCTCTCAGGTGTCGTCGCCATTGTCTGCGCGGGTGCCGGCGATGTCGGCGTTGCGATGTCCGTGCGGGCGAAGGCGCTCGGTCTGCCCGTCAACGTCATGGACGATCTCGAGCACTCCAGCTTCATCTTCCCGGCGATCGTCGATCGCGGCGATGTCGTGGTCGCGGTCGGCACCGGCGGCACCTCGCCGGTGGTGGCGCGGCGCGTGCGCGAGAAGATCGAGGCGCTGCTGCCGGCGCGCATCGGCGAGCTTGCCGAGTTCATCGGCGGATTCCGCAAATCCATCAACGAGCGCATCGCCGAGTTTCCACTGCGCCGCCGCTTCTGGGAGCGCGTCATCGACGGTCCGATCGGCGCGTCCGTGCTCGCCGGCCGCAAGGGCGAAGCGGACGCTGCGCTCAAGGCAATTGCGGACCCCACCGAATTCGCGCGCGCCGACAAGCCGGAAGGCTCGGTCGCGCTGGTCGGTGCCGGCCCGGGCGATCCTGACCTTCTCACCATCAAGGCGCTGCGCGCCTTGCAGGATGCGGACATCGTCTTTCATGACGAGCTGGTCTCGTCCGAGATTCTCGATCGCATCCGCCGCGACACCACGCGCGTTGCGGTCGGCCGCCGCGTCGGCAAGCCCGGCATCGGCCAGGACGCCATCAACAAGCGCATGATCGAAGCCGCGCAAGCCGGCCAGCGTGTGGTGCGGCTGAAGGGCGGCGATCCCCTCGTGTTCGGCCGCGGTGGTGAAGAGGTCGAAGCGCTGCGCGCCGCCGGCATCGCCTATTCGATCATCCCCGGCATCACCGCAGGGCTCGGCGGCGCCGCCGATTTCGAGGTGCCGCTCACCTATCGCCATGAAGCGACCCGCATCACCTTCCTGACCGCGCACAAGGCGCGCGATGCCGAGAATGTGGATTGGTCGACGCTGACCGACACCAGGATGACCGTCGTGGTCTACATGGGCATGACGGCGGCGCCGGCCGTGCGCGCCGGCCTGTTCGCAGCCGGCCGCTCGCCGGAAACGCCGGTCGGCGTGTTCGCCCGCGTCACGCGGCCCGATGCGCAGGGCGCGATCGGCACGCTGCGCGACCTGCCCGAGCTCGTACGGCGGATCCAAGGTGGTCCCGCCATCCTCATCATCGGCGACGTGGTCCGGCATGCCGGCTCGCTTGGCCGTCAAACCCCCAACAAGACCCCGAAGCAAATCATCTCTGACCTCCTGGATGCAGCCGAATGACCTCCCCGCTCGAACAGAAGAAGATCAAAATCGCCGGCCCCTCGGTGGTGACCGCCAACCGCACCTGGGACGGCATCGTCGTCTACCGCACCGCCGCCAAGGGCTGGTCCGCCGAGCTGGCGGAAGCCGCGATCGTGCGCAACTCCGACGAGGCCAGGGCGTTGCTTGCGGAGTCCATCGCCGATGATGTCGGTGCGATCGGCCCCTATATCGCGCCGGTGCAGATCGGCGAGGACGGCAAGATCCTGCCCGGCAATCTGCGCGAACAGATCCGCCGCACCGGCGTCACCATCGGACAGCCGGCCCAGGTTTAAGGCACGCACTTATGTATGCTTACGACGAAATCGACCGCACGCTCGTCAACGAGCGCGTCTCGGAGTTCCGCGACCAGGTGAAGCGGCGCCTCTCCGGCGAGCTCACCGAGGACGAGTTCAAGATCCTGCGGCTTCAGAACGGCGTCTATCTGCAACTGCACGCCTACATGTTCCGCGTCGCGATCCCCTACGGCACGCTGGCGACCAACCAGCTGCGGGCGCTCGCCCATGTCGCGCGCAAATACGACCGCGGCTACGGCCATTTCACCACGCGGCAGAACATCCAGTTCAACTGGATCAAGCTCGCCGAGCTGCCGGACGCGCTCGAAGACCTCGCCAAGGTCGGAATCCACGCGATGCAGACCTCCGGCAACAACATGCGCAACGTCACCTCGGACCAGTGGGCCGGCGTCGCGCCCGGCGAGATCGAGGACCCGCGCATCTGGTCGGAGCTGATCCGCCAGCACACCACGCTGCATCCGGAATTCTCGTTCCTGCCGCGCAAGTTCAAGATCGCGATCACCGCGTCGGACCATGACCGCGCCGCGATCAAGATCCACGATATCGGCCTGCGGCTGATCAAGAACGAGAAAGGCGAGACCGGCTTCGAGGTGCTGGTCGGCGGCGGCCTCGGCCGCACGCCGTTCATCGCCAAGACCATCAAGCATTTCGTCCACGGCCGCGACATCCTCAGCTACATCGAGGCCATTCTGCGCGTCTACAACCAGTACGGCCGCCGCGACAACATCTACAAGGCGCGTATCAAGATCCTGGTGCACGAGCTCGGCATCGAGAAGTTCTCCCGCGAGGTCGAGGAGGAGTGGCAGCACATCCGCAACTCCTCGCTCCAGATCGACGACGAGGTGATCGAGGACATCCGCTCGCGCTTCACCTATCCGGCCTACGAGAAGCTGCCGCACATGCCCGACGAGCTGCGCCAGGCCGCGGCCGATCCGGATTTCGAGGCGTGGCGCAAGAACTCGGTGGCTCCGCACAAGGTGCAGGGCTATTCCATCGTCACGATCTCGCTGAAGCCGACCGGCGGGCCTCCGGGCGATGCCACCGCCGAGCAGATGGACGCGCTGGCCGATCTCGCCGACAGATATTCCTTCGGCGAGGTCCGCGTCGGCCATGAGCAGAACCTGGCGCTGCCGCACGTCGCCAAGCGCGACCTGCCGGCGCTGTGGAAGGCGCTCGACAAGCTTGGCCTTGCGACGCCCAACGTCAACCTGATCACCGACATCATCGCCTGCCCCGGGCTCGATTATTGCTCGCTGGCGAATGCGCGCTCGATCCCGATCGCGCAGGAGCTGACGCGGCGCTTCGCCAATCACGAGCTCGCCAATCTGATCGGCCGGCTCCACATCAACATCTCCGGCTGCATCAATGCCTGCGGCCATCACCATGTCGGCCATATCGGCATTCTCGGCGTCGAGAAGAACGGCGAGGAAGTCTACCAGATCACCATCGGCGGCCGCGCCGACGAGAACGCGGCGCTCGGGACTTTGATCGGGCCGGGCGTCAAGTTCGACGAGGTCGCCGATGTCGTCGAGGACATCGTGGAAGCCTATCTGGCGCTGCGTGAGCGGCCCGAAGAGCTGTTCATGGACACGGTGAAACGCCTCGGCGTCGAACCCTTCAAGGAGCGCGTCTATGCCACTCGTTAACGGCGGAAAGATCGTCGACGACGGCTTCGTCAAGCTCGCCGTCGATACGCCGCTGCCCGAGCGCGGCGACATTCTTGTGCCGGCCGAGCGTTTCCTCGGCGATGCCGAGGGCTTGCTCCAGCGCGCCGGCAAGGTCGGCGTGATCTGGCCGAACAATCGCGACATCGCCGAACTCGTGCCGTATCTCGGCAGGATCGCGGCCGTGGCGCTGGTGTTCCCGACCTTCCGCGACGGGCGTGCCTACAGCCAGTCACGGCTGCTGCGAGAACGCTACAATTACCGTGGTGAGTTGCGCGCCACTGGGCAGGTGCTGCGCGACCAGTTCGTGTTCATGCTGCGCGCCGGCTTCGACGCCTTCGAGGTCAAGAAGCAGGCGGATGCGGAAGCCTTCATGCAGACGGCCAGGCGCTATTCGGTGTTCTACCAGCCGACCGGCGATGGCCGCATCACGGCGCTCCACCGGCGCATGCAGCTGCGCCATTCCGAAGGTGTCGGCACGTGACCGCGATCGCGCCTCAGGTTTCCACGGTCTCTGCGTTGCCCTCGGCGGAGGAGCTCGATCGCGCTTTGCGCGATGCCTCGCCCGCGGAGATCATCGCTGCGGCGCTGAAGACGGTCGGGCGCGACAAGCTCGCGCTGGTATCGTCCTTCGGTACGGAATCGGCGACGCTGCTGAAGGTCATGGCGGACGTCGATCCCGCGATTCCGGTGATCTTTCTCGACACCGGCTGGCTGTTCGAGGAGACGCTGGCCTATCGCGACACGCTGATCGCGAAGCTGGGCCTGAAGGACGTCCGGTCGATCAAGCCGGCCGACGAGGCACTCTCGCGCGACGATCCCGACCGCGACCTCTGGTTCTCCGATCCCGACGCCTGCTGCCGTATCCGCAAGGTAGAACCGCTTGCGCGGGCGCTGAAGCCGTTCTCGGCCTGGCTCAACGGCCGCAAGCGCTTCCAGGGTAGTGCGCGCGCCGACATTCCCGTCGTCGAGGACGACGGCGCGCGGTTGAAGTTCAATCCCTTCGCCAACGTCTCGCGCGAGGAGATCGAGGCGATCTTCACTCGTGCCAAATTGCCCCGGCACCCTCTGGCTGCGTCAGGATTTCTGTCGGTTGGCTGTATGCCCTGCACCAGCAGAACGGCCGAGGGCGAGGATTCCCGCGCCGGCCGATGGCGGGGCCGCGCCAAGACAGAATGCGGCATTCACACGATGAAGGTTTCGTAGCACGGTTGCGCTGCCACGCTGCGAACAAGAAAATCCGGTTCCGTTGACTTGAGTGCCTTTCGCCCCGAGTTATGCCTGCCGTCGATGACGCCGATGTCGTCGAGGTGAATGGAGATGGACATGATGCGCCGTATCGTTCCGCTCGCTGCAGGACTCCTCTGGGCAAGCTCGGCTCTCGCTGCTGACGTCAGTTTGCTGAACGTGTCGTATGATCCGACGCGTGAGCTCTATGGCGAGTTCAACAAGGCGTTCGCGAATGCCTATCAGAAGGAGACCGGCAAGAGCATCGAGATCAAGCAGTCGCATGGCGGCAGCGGTTCGCAGGCGCGCGCGGTGATCGACGGATTGCAGGCCGACGTGGTGACGCTCGCGCTCGCCTATGACATCGATGCCATCGCTGCCAAGGGCCTGGTGGCGGCGGATTGGCAAAAGCGGCTGCCGCAGAATTCATCCCCCTATACCTCGACCATCGTGTTCCTGGTGCGCAAGGGCAATCCCAAGGGCATCAGGGACTGGGACGATCTGATCAAGCCGGGCGTCGCCGTGATCACGCCGAACCCGAAGACATCGGGCGGGGCACGCTGGAATTATCTTGCGGCCTGGGGCTTTGCGCAGAAGAAGTTCGGCTCGGCCGACAAGGCCAAGGACTTCATCGGCAAGCTCTACCAGCAGGTCCCGGTGCTGGATACCGGTGCGCGGGGCGCCACCGTGACCTTCGTCGAGCGCGGCGTCGGCGACGTGCTGCTCGCCTGGGAGAACGAGGCGTTCCTTGCGCTGAAGGAGTTCGGCGCCAACAAGTTCGAGGTCGTGGCGCCGCCACAATCGATCCTCGCTGAGCCGCCGGTCGCGATCGTGGACAAGGTTGCCGACCGAAAGGGCAATCGCAACGTCGCCGATGCCTATCTGCAATATTGGTACACCAAGGAGGGGCAGGAGATCGCCGCGCGCAACTTCTACCGTCCGCGCGATGCCGAAATCGCCAAGAAGTATGAAAACGCCTTCGCCAAGGTCGAGCTGTTCACGATCGACGACGTTTTCGGCGGCTGGACCAAGGCACAGAGGGAACATTTTGCCGACGGCGGCGTCTTTGATCAGATCTACAAGAACTGATCAGGCGCTGTCTTAAGAGGCTTTTGCAGGGGGCCTGGTGAGCGCAGTTGCAGCACGACGCCGGACATTGCCGGGCTTCGGTCTCACCATGGGACTGACGCTGACCTGGCTGTCCGTGATCATCCTGATTCCGCTCGCCGGCCTGTTCCTGAAATCGCTCGAGCTCAGCCCCGAGCAGTTCTGGAACATCCTTTCCAGCCGCCGCACCCTGAACGCGCTCCGCGTCTCGTTCGGCCTCGCCTTTGCGGCGGCCTGCGTCAATCTCGTCATGGGCAGCATCATCGTCTGGGCGCTGGTGCGCTACCGTTTCCCGGGCCGGCGGCTGTTCGACGCCATCGTGGACGTGCCCTTTGCGCTGCCGACCGCGGTGGCCGGCGTGGCGCTGACCGCGCTGTTCGCCGAGAAGGGCTGGCTGGGCGCGCCGCTTGCCGCGCTCGGCATCAAGGTGGCGTTCACGCCGGTCGGCATCTTCGTCGCCATGATCTTCATCGGTATTCCCTTCGTGGTTCGCACGGTGCAGCCGGTGCTCCAGGATCTCGACCCCGAGATCGAGGAGGCCGCGGGGAGCCTTGGGGCCAGCCGCTGGCAGACCATCTTTCGCGTGATCCTGCCGTCGCTCGCACCGGCGCTGCTCACCGGCCTCGCGCTCGCCTTCGCCCGGGCGGTCGGCGAATACGGCTCGGTGATCTTCATCGCCGGCAATCTGCCCAACGTCTCCGAGATCGCGCCGCTCCTGATCGTGATCCGGCTCTCCGAATTCCGCTATGCCGATGCGACTGCGATCGCGGTGGTCATGCTGGTCGTGTCGTTCGTGATCATCTTTGCCGTCAACCGGCTCCAGCGCTGGGCGCAGAGCCGGATTCCGGAGCGCTGAGGGCGGATCATGACGATGCAGATCGCAGATTCCATACCGCTCTCGGCCTCCGACGCGAAGGCGCGTGCGCAGGCGGCGGCAGCGCGGGACAATTTGCGTACCGAACCGCGCGCGGTGCGCATCACCATCATCGCGCTCGCGATGATCTTTCTCACCGTCTTCGTCGTGCTCCCGCTCGTCGTCGTCTTTGCGCAGGCGTTCTCGAGGGGCGTCGTCGCCTATCTCGCCGCGCTCGCCGAGCCGGAGGCGCTGGCTGCAATCAGGCTGACGCTGCTGGTCGCAGCGATCTCAGTAGGCCTCAACCTCGTGTTCGGCCTCGTCGCCGCCTGGGCCATCGCCAAGTTCGATTTTCCGGGCAAGACGTTCCTGATCACGCTGATCGACCTGCCGTTCTCGGTCAGTCCGGTGATCTCGGGTCTCGTCTTCGTGCTGTTGTTCGGCGCACAGGGCTATTTCGGCAGCTGGCTGCGCGAGCACGACATCCAGATCCTGTTCGCGGTGCCCGGCATTGCGCTCGCCACCACCTTCGTCACCTTTCCCTTCGTGGCCCGTGCGCTGATCCCCCTGATGCAGGAGCAGGGCACTCAGGAGGAGGAGGCCGCGATCTCGCTGGGCGCCTCGGGTCTCCAGACCTTCTTCCGCGTCACGCTGCCCAACATCAAATGGGGGGTGCTCTACGGCGTCCTGCTCTGCAACGCCCGCGCCATGGGCGAGTTCGGCGCTGTCTCGGTCGTCTCCGGCCACATTCGCGGCGAGACCAACACCATGCCGCTCCTTGTCGAGATTCTCTACAACGAGTACCAGTTCGTCGCCGCCTTCGCGATCGCCTCGCTGCTGGCGATGCTGGCGCTGATCACGCTGATCGCGAAGACCGTTCTCGAACGCCATCTGGACGAAGGACAAGAGTCAAGTGACCATTGAAGTCAGAAATCTCGTCAAGTCGTTCGGCAGCTTCAAGGCCCTCGACGGCGTCGATCTCAAGGTCGACAGCGGCGAGCTGGTGGCGCTGCTCGGTCCGTCCGGCTCGGGCAAGACCACGCTGCTGCGGATCGTCGCCGGGCTCGACTGGCCTGATTCCGGGGAGGTCTTGATCAATGGCGAGGACGCACTGGCGCAAGGCGCGCGAGAGCGTCACGTCGGCTTCGTGTTCCAGCACTACGCGCTGTTCCGCCACATGACGGTGTTCGAGAACGTCGCCTTCGGCCTGCGCGTGCAGCCGCGCGCGGTCCGCAAGGACGAGGCGGCGATCCGCGCCCGGGTCAAGGAGCTGCTCGATCTCGTACAGCTCGACTGGCTCGCCGATCGCTACCCGAGCCAGCTTTCCGGCGGCCAGCGCCAGCGCATCGCGCTCGCCCGCGCGCTCGCGATCGAGCCGCGCATCCTGCTGCTCGACGAGCCGTTCGGCGCGCTCGATGCCAAGGTGAGGAAAGAGCTGCGCAAATGGCTGCGCTCGCTGCATCATGAGATCCACGTCACCTCGATCTTCGTCACCCATGACCAGGAGGAGGCGCTGGAAGTCGCCAACCGCGTCGTGGTGATGGACAAGGGCAGGATCGAGCAGATCGGCTCGCCCGATGACGTCTATGCAAGTCCCGCGACCGCCTTCGTCCACGGCTTCATCGGTGAATCGATCGAGCTGCCGGTTGAAGTCGAGGGTGGTGCTGTCACGCTCGGCGGCCGGCCACTTCGGCTCACAGCGGACGGGCTTGCGCCTGGCGCGTCAAAACTGTTCGTGCGGCGACATGACATGCTGGTCGGCCCGCCCGGCAGCGGCGCCTTCGAGGGCGCGGTCCGGCATGTCCGCAATTTCGGCCCCGTCCAGCGCGCCGAGGTCGCGCTCTCGGGCGGCCAGACCATCGAGATCGATGCCCCCCGCGACAAGGAACTTCGCGCCGGCGACATGATCGGATTGGAGCCCCGCCGCTACCGGATATTTGCGGGCTAGAAACCCCCCGTCATTCCGGGGCGATGCGAAGCATCGAACCCGGAATCCCGAGATTGTAGCGCGAGATTCTCAGGTGCGCGATTGCGCACCATAGTTCGCGCTGACGCGCGCCCCGGAACGACTTGCGTCGATTTTCTTCAAAATTCACCTTTCAGCCACGGTTGATATGCAACAACGGCCCCTCATTTGGGGACCTCGATTCATGCGCGCTGCGGCCGCAATTCTCGTCATTTTGCTGCTCGCCGGCTGTGCCGGCAACGAAGCACCGGTCCAGCAGCCATCCATGTACACCGACATGGCGGTTCCGGGCTCCAAGCTCGATGCGCAGGCGGCTGCGGTGATGATCTCGCAATACCGCCAGAACAACGGGCTGGGCACCGTCGTGATCGATTCCGACCTGATGCGGCTCGCCGAGTCCCAGTCGGGCGCGATGGCGGCGGCCAACAAGATGGACCACGACGTCCGCGCGCCGCTGGCCAAGCGCCTCGCCGCCGGCGGTTATCCCGCGACCGTGGCGGTCGAGAACATCTCGGCCGGCTATCATACGCTGGCGGAAGCGTTTTCTGGCTGGCGAGACTCGCCGCCTCACCGCGCCAACATGCTCAAGGGCGGTGTCACAAAATTAGGCATCGCGGCGAGCTATGCTCCCGGCACCAAGTACAAGGTGTTCTGGACCATGATCCTGGCCTCGACGGAGCCTCGATAAGCCAGACTTGATCCCGGGATGCATTGACGCCGGAGCGGGGTGTCGCCACGGTGGCCAGCCTTTTGCTATTGTTCCCGAATGACAGATCATAGTCCGGAAATCGCAACAGTCCCGACGAATGCGCAACGCGTCCTGGTTCTCCAGGGCGGCGGCGCGCTCGGCTCCTACCAGGCCGGCGCCTATCAGGCGCTGTGCGGCTACGGATTCGAACCGGAATGGGTGGCCGGCATCTCCATCGGCGCGGTCAACGCTGCCATCATCGCCGGCAATGAGGGCCAGACGCGCGTCAAGCGGCTCAAGGAGTTCTGGGAGATGGTCTCGGCGCCGGTCCCGTGGAAGCCTCTCGGCAAGAGCGACCACAGCCGCGAGCTGTTCAATTCGACCAGCGCTGCGCTGATTGCGACCTTCGGCGTGCCCGGCTTCTTCACGCCGCGCATTCCGCCGGCGCCGCTCTGGCCGCCGGGGCATCCCGAAGCGGAAAGCTATTACGACACATCGCCGCTGAAGAAGACGCTGGAGCGTCTCGTCGATTTCGACCGCATCAACGATCTGAAGACGCGGCTGTCGGTCGGCGCGGTCGGCGTCACCTCGGGCAACTTCAAATACTTCGACAATTACGAGTTCAAGAAGCTCGGCAAGACCATCGGCCCCGAGCACATCATGGCCTCCGGCGCGCTGCCGCCGGGCTTTCCTTCCGTGAACATCGATGGCGAACATTACTGGGACGGCGGCATCGCCTCCAACACCCCGCTCGACTACGTGCTCGATGCCGAGGTCGAACGCGACATGCTGATCTTCCAGGTCGATCTGTTCTCCGCGCGTGGGGATCTGCCGAACTCGCTGCTGGAAGCTGCCGAGCGCGAGAAGGACATCCGCTATTCCAGCCGCACGCGGATGAACACCGACAAGAACAAGCAGCTGCACAACGCGCGCCGCGCCGTGCGTGACCTGATCAGCAAATTGCCCGACTATCTCAAGAACGATCCTTCCGTCGAATTCCTGGCGAAAGTGTCGCGCGAAAGCACCGTCACGGTGGTGCATCTGATCTATCGCAGCAAGAATTACGAATCGTCGTCCAAGGATTACGATTTCTCGCATGTCGCCATGGTCGAGCATTGGGAAGCCGGCGTGCGCGACGTGCATCTGTCGATGCGCCACAGGGACTGGCTCGAGCGGCCCCAGTCCAGCGAGACCATGGTGACCTACGATCTCACGGGGGACGTCACCGCGCCCCCGGCAAAAAGGAGCGAATAGAATGGGTAGTCTGTCAGGCAAGAACGCCGTCGTGACCGGATCGACCAGCGGCATCGGGCTCGCCTATGCGCGCGCCTTCGCCGCCGCCGGTGCCAATGTCGTCATCAACGGCTTCGGCTCGGCCGAGGACATCGAGAAGGAACGCGCCAAGATCGAGTCCGACTTCAAGGTCAAGGCGATCTACTCTCCGGCCGACATGACCAAGCCCGCCGAGATCGCCGGGATGATCGCGCTCGGCGAGAAGACGTTCGGCTCGGTCGATATCCTCGTCAACAACGCCGGCATCCAGTTCGTGTCGCCGATCGAGGAGTTCCCGCCGGAGAAATGGGACCAGATCATCGCGATCAACCTGTCCTCGGCCTTCCATGCCATCCGTGCTGCCGTCCCCGGCATGAAGAAGAAGGGCTGGGGCCGCATCATCAACACGGCGTCCGCGCATTCGCTGGTGGCTTCGCCCTTCAAGTCGGCCTACGTCTCGGCCAAGCACGGCATCGCCGGTCTCACCAAGACCGTGGCGCTGGAAGTCGCGACCCACAAGATCACCTGCAACTGCATCAGCCCCGGCTACGTCTGGACGCCGC
Source organism: Bradyrhizobium sp. I71 (assembly GCF_022354745.1). Taxonomy (NCBI): domain Bacteria; kingdom Pseudomonadati; phylum Pseudomonadota; class Alphaproteobacteria; order Hyphomicrobiales; family Nitrobacteraceae; genus Bradyrhizobium; species Bradyrhizobium sp. I71. The sequence continues at coordinate 2,480,242 of NZ_CP059398.1, read as the reverse complement.
TGGTCGAGAAGCAGATCCCCGACACGATGAAGGCGCGCAACCTGACGCGCGAGCAGGTCATCAACGACGTGCTGCTGGATGCGCAGCCGACCAAGGAGTTCGTCACCTCCGAGCAGGTCGCCGCGCTGGCGCTGTTCCTGTGCAGCGACGATGCCGCGCAGATCACCGGCACCAATCTTTCGATCGACGGCGGCTGGACCGCGGAGTAAGCACGACGATGCGGTCGTGCCGTAGGGTGGGCAAAGGCGCGTTGCGCCGTGCCCACCATGCGTCCCCATCGAAGTGAAATGGGCACGCTTCGCTTTGCGCACCCTACGATTCTGGCGTCCGCTCCCGGCCTCAATGGCTCCAGGCCAGAGCCGTGACGATGGCCGACGACAGGTTCAGTTCCGCGAAGATGATCCTGCCGGCGACCACGAACAGGACGCAGGCGAGCGTCAGGCGCAGCACCGTCTCGGGCACGCGCGTCGCGCTGAAGCTGCCGACGATGATGCCGGGCAGAGAGCCCAGCAGCAGCACGCCCATCAGGGCCCAGTCGACGTCACCGAGCGCCCAATGGCCGATGCCGGCTACCAGTGTCAGCGGCACCGCATGGGCGATGTCGGAGCCGACGATGGTCGCCATCGGCAGGCGCGGATAAAGCAGCAGCAGCACGGTGACGCCGACCGCGCCGGCGCCGACCGAGGAGATCGAGACCAGCACGCCCAGCACGACGCCGGTGATCACGGTCGCAATCGCCGTGGTGCGCGCGTCGACGCGTTCCAGCTTGCTGCGATAGCGCTCCATGATCGTCTTGCGAAAGATCAGCGAGGTCGCGGTCAGCAGGAGCGCGAAGCACAGCACCAGATTGACCAGGCTGCGCTCGGCATCGCTCTTGAGGTCGAGCTTCCACAGCACCAGCAGCGTCACCGCGCTTGCCGGAATGCTGCCGCAGGCGAGCCGCAGCACCGCCGGCCAGTGCACGCTGCGCGACCAGCCATGGACCACGCTGCCGCCGGTCTTGGTGGCGGCGGCATAGAGCAGGTCGGTGCCGACCGCGGTGGAGGGGTGGACGCCGAACAACAGGATCAGCAGCGGCGTCATCAACGAGCCGCCGCCGACGCCGGTCATGCCGACAAGCAGGCCGACGGCGAATCCGGAGGCGACGTAAAGTGGATCAAGCATCTCAGGGAATGTTAGGTTGATCTCATCGGTTGGGCAATATGACGTAGAATAAGCTTTCCCTGCCCGGCAAGCCGCTGAGCCAAATAAGAAAAATCTTTCCGCGGCGCGGCGACAGACAGTCGTTTCGCCCAAATCGGTGCCCTCTTGCGAAACAGCCGTTCGCGCTGCTCACGCGCCGACGCCGAGGAAATCCCGCGCCAGGTCAGGGTTGGCGGTGAGCTCGGCGGAGGTGCCCTCGAACACCACATGGCCGTTGTTGAGGCCGTAGACGCGGGTGGCGAAGCTCAGGGCCGCGGCGACGTTCTGCTCCACCACGATCATGGTGCGGCCTTCGCGCGCGAGGCTGGCGGCGACGTTGACGAGGTCGCGCACGATCAGCGGCGCCAGTCCCTCGAAAGGCTCGTCGAGCAGGATGATGCGGGCGTCGCGGATCAGCGCGCGGGCGATCGAGAGCATCTGCTGCTCGCCGCCCGACAGCGTTCGTCCGAGAGACTTGCGTCGTTCCTTCAGGCGCGGAAACACACCGTAGATGCGCTCGAACGACCAAGCGTTCGGCGCGGTCAGGGCCGCGATGCGCAGGTTCTCCTCGACCGTCAGGCCGCCGAAGATCGCGCGCTCCTCCGGGACAAGCTGCACGCCCATGTTTGCAATCGCGGATGGAGCGAGGCCGCTGATCGGCTTGCCATCGAGCCGGATCTCGCCACTCCTCGGGGCGAGCACCCCCATGATCGAGCGCAGCGTCGTGGTCTTGCCGGCGCCGTTGCGACCGAGCAGCGCCACGACCTCTCCCTCCTCGACCCGGATCGAGAGGTCGAACAGGACGTGGGAATCGCCGTAGAGCGTGTTGATGCGGTCGACTTCAAGCAGGCTCATGCGCGTGAAGCCCTCCGAGGTAAGCGTCCTGAACCTGCTGGTTGCCGCGGATCTCGTCCGCCGTGCCGTCGGCGAGCAGGCGGCCTTCGTAGAGCACGGTGATGCGCTCGGCGAGGCCGAAGATCGCGTCGAGGTCGTGCTCGACGATGACGATGGTGCAGGTCCGGGCGATGTCGCGGATCAGCGCGCAGGTCGCGGCGCGTTCCGACGGGCTCATGCCGGCGAGGGGCTCGTCGAGCAACAGCACCTTCGGGCTCGTCGCAAACGCCATGCCGATCTCGAGCCGCCGCTTCTCGCCGTAGGCGAGGATGTGCGCCGGCGTGTCGGCGCGCGCCGTAAGATCGAGCAGCGCCATGATCGCCTCGATCTGTGCCTCCACCTCCGGCAGGCTGTCGGCCGTTCGCAGCAGGTCGATCCGCAGCGGTCCGCGGCAGCGCGCCAGGGCGGCGATGCGCAAATTCTTCCGCACCGAGAGATTTGGAAAGAGCTGGTTCAACTGGTTGGACTTGGCGATGCCGAACTGCGCGGTCCGGCTGACGCCGTGGCCGGTCACCTGCGATCCGAACAACAGCACATGACCCGAGGTCGGGCTGACCTCGTCCAGCAGCATCTTGAACAGCGTGCTCTTGCCGGCGCCGTTCGGGCCGATCACGGCATGAATGGATCCGCAGCGGACCTTGAACGAGACGCCGTCGACGGCTTTCAGCCCGCCATAGTGCCGTGCCAGCGCACAGGCCTCCAGGGCAACGTCGCTGTCGCCGGTGGCGGGTGACGGCAATGGCAGGGCGGTGTCGCGCTCCCTGCTCGATGCGGTTTTCACCGCGCCGGCCTCGATCGCCTCGGTTGCGGCCTCGGCGGCCCGACGTGCGGAAAGGGTCCGGCGCTCGGTCAACCAATGGATGATCTCGCCGCAGATGCCGCGGCGCAGGCCCACGACCAGGACGATGAAGGCAATGCCGAGCACCAGCTTCCACAGCGTGGTGAGGCCGGGAATGAGCTGGAGATTGTCGCGCAGCCAGAGCCAGACCGCGGCGCCGACCAGCGGTCCGATCAGGGTGTTGGCGCCGCCGACGATGGTCTGGACCACGAGCTGGCCGGACGTCTCCAGCGAGAACGCGTCCGGCGGCATGTAGCTCTGGAACGAGCCGAGCAGGCCGCCGGCGAGTCCGGCGTAGAGCGCGGCGATGACGAAGGCTGCGAGCTTGTAGGCCGGCACGTTGTGGCCGAGCATTGCGACGCGCGCAGTGTTCTCCTTGATCGCGAGCAGGATCGCGCCCACGGGAGAGCGGACGATGCGGCGTGCCAGCACGTAGCCACCGAAGAAAATCACCGCGAACAGCACGTACATCGGCAGGCCTGCGCCGATGCGGATGGCATGCTCGCCGAAGCCGAGCACGGGCACCGGCACTCCGGGAATGCCGTTCTCGCCACCAGTGTAGTGCGACAGCGGCGAGTTCTCGATGAAATAGGCCATCTGGCCGAACGCCAGCGTGATCATCGTGAAGTAGATGCCGATGCGGCGCACCGCGAGCCAGCCGACGACGAGCCCGAATGCGCCGGCCGATATCGTGCCGGCGGCGAGCGCCAGCCACACGCTGCTCAGCGCGCCGGAAACCAGCAGATACGCCGTGACGAAGCCGCCGACGCCGTAGAACGCGGCCTGGCCGAACGACAGGAGGCCGGCGAGGCCAAACAGGATGTCGAAGCCGAGCCCGATCAATCCCCAGTTCAGCACCCGCGTCAGCAGGTCGATGGAGAAGCCGAGATGCGGCAGCGCCACCGGCGCCGCAATCAGAGTGGCTAGAATCGCGAGCTCCGGAATGTGGCTCCGCAGCCCGCCCGATCGCGACCTGTTCATACCCGTCCTTCCGAGCCGAACAGGCCCTGCGGGCGCAACACCAGGAGCAGCGCCATCAGCGCGTAGAGCATCACTTCCGAATAGGAGGAGTTGAACGCGCTGGTGAGGCTGACGATCTCGCCGGCGATCAGCCCGCCGACCACCGCACCCGGGAACGAGCCGAGGCCGCCGAGCACGATCACGACGAAGGACTGCGCCATGAAATTCGCGCCCATGTCCGGCGTCACCGCGACGACCGGAGCATACAGCATTCCGGCGAGGCCGACTGCGACGACACCGATCGCGAACACCAGCAGGAAGGTGCGCCGCAGGTTGATGCCGAGGATGCCGACCATGCCGGGGTTCTCGATTCCGGCGCGAACCACGAGGCCCATCGAAGTGCGGTAGAGTACGAGATAGAGGCCGACCAGCAGCGTTGCGATGATGGCGATGAGCTGGAGGCGGTAGGTCGGATAGATCAGGAAGCCGAGCTGCGTTGCGCCCTGTCCCCATGACGGCGTCGGCACGCGCTGCGCGTTGCCGCCGAAGACGGCGCGCACGCACTCCACGAGCACGATGCCGATGCCGTAGGTGACGAGGATCTGGTCTTCATGCGGCCGGCCGTAGAAGAAGCGGATGATCAGGCGCTCGAGCAGGAAGCCGAGCACCAGCATGAAGCCGCAGCCGACCGCGATCGCGAGCAGGAACGACTGGGTGTATTGCAGCATGACGAAGGCGGCATAGGCGCCCACGGCGAACAACGCGCCGTGGGCGAAGTTCAGGACACCGAGCGTGCCCAGGATGATTGTCAGGCCGCTGCTGACGAGCGCCAGCAGCGAACCGAGGGCGAGGCCGTTGAAGGCCTGCGAGGCGAGGGCGGGCCAGCTTGGCATCTGGGCGGCTCAGGTATAGGGGCCGAGCTTGCAGCCGAACAGGTCCGGCGGATTCATCACGCTCTCGCCTTCTGCCACGTCGACGATCTCGTAATAGTCCTCGGGTCCCTTCATCGCCGCCGGCGCCTTGCCGCGCAGGACCGGGATCGGGCGCACCATCTGGTGATCCTCGGCGCGGAAATAGACCCTGCCGATCGTGGTCTCGTAGGGCTGCTCCTTCGAGGCCTCCATCGCCTTGATGACGTCGACCGGATTGAAGCTCTTCACCCGTTCGACCGTCATCGCCCAGAGATAGGTCTGCATGTAGCCGATATGGGCGCCCCAGCGCGGGTGATATTTGTTCTTCGCGACGAAGGCGTCGACGAAGCCCTTCGCGAGCGGATAGCGATCCGACAGCGTCCACCAGAAGTCGCAACTGCCATAGACGCCCTGCATGATTTCGGCGCCGAGCTCCTTGTCCTGGAACGAGGACAGGTTCGGCACCACCAGTTTCATCTTCTTGAGCACGCCGAATTGCTCGGCCTGCTTGGTCGAGGCGACCGCGTCGGCGCCGAAGGCGATGTTGACGAACACGTCCGCGCCGCTGTTGGCGATGTTGAGAAGCGCCGAGGAATAGTCGGTGGTGCCGAGCGGAACCACTTCCTTGGCGACCTGTTGCCAGCCCTGTTCCTTCGAGAACTTCGCGAAGCTGTCATAGACCGTGTGGCCGTAGGTATAGTCGGGCACCAGGAAGGCGGTCTTCATGTTCTTGCCGAGCGCCTTGGCGACGACGGGCGCGAGCGCCTTGGCGGCCATGTAGGCGTTCTGCTGCGAGCGGAAGCCATAGCGCTGGCAGTTCTTGCCGGTAATGTCGTTGGAGCCGGCGATGCCCACCATGTAGAGCACCTTTTCGCGCGAGCCCAATTCCTCCAGCGCGATCGCGCTGGCGCTCGACACCGAGCCTGAAAGCATGATCGCCTTGTCGCGCTGGATGAACTGCGTGGCGCTCTGCACGTCGAGATTGGGTTTGCCCTCGGTGTCGGACACCTTGTAGCGGATCTGGCGGCCGAGCACGCCCTTGCCTTGCAGGCCCCACTTCTTCGCGGCATCGCCGCCCGCGTTGATCTCCGAGATCGCCAGCTCGTAACCAAGCTTGAGATCTCCGCCGTCGCCGGAGAAGACGCCGGTGAGCGGAATGGTCAGTCCGATGAAGACCGAGTCCGCGGTGACGCCGTCCGGGAAGGTGCCGATGCTGGCCGGCGTCTGCGCCCAGGCGGCGCTACCTGGAAGCACGAGACCGGCAGCGGCGCCGGCGCTTCCGAGCAGAATCTGACGACGATCGAGCTTCATGACTCACCTTCCATGTTTCATCACCGCCGGATCGGCCGGTGCATTGCGGTTGGGTACGAGCCGGGCTACGACCCGGCATCGATGTGGTCGCTCTCCGCGTCCGGCTGGGACGCCGCGCTTCCGGTGAAGGACACGGGATTGAGCCGGCGGCGGTTGACGCTGAGGTCGAAGACGTCGAATCGGTTGTAGTAGCCGACCACGTCGTGAAACTGCTTGGGCTCGATGCAGCGATTGAGATCGATCTCGGCGTAGAGGATGCCTTCCTCGTCGCGCAGCGCCTCGCCGATCTGCTCGCCGGTCGGATCGAGGAAGAAGGTTTCCGCGCGCGGCGTCGCGTCGAGCACGGCGGCGGCGGAGGCGTCGCGCGCCACCAGCATGTCGCGCGCCGCCTTGTCGAGCACACCCGCGGTGACGAGGCCGAACACCTTTGCCTCGAAGCAATGCGCGCTCGCCCGGATCCGGGTGGCTGCTGCGATGTGGTAATTGCCGCCACCGGCCGGCCGGCGGGTCGGCCAAACCGGCGGCCAGCTCGAAATATGAAGCTGCTCACCCTGCGCCATCAGCGAATAGCGTGCCAACGGGTTGGTGTTCTCGCCGCAGATCAGTTGCCCGATCTTGCCGAGCCTGGTGTCGACGACGCGCAGGCCCGCGCCGTCGCCGCCGCTCCAGATCAGCTTCTCGTAGAAGGTCGGCACCAGCTTGCGGTGGTGGTTGAGGATCTCGCCGTCCTCGCCGATCAAGAGGTTGCTATTCCAGATGGCACCGACGCTCGCCGGCGACTTCTCGCTGATGCCGATCGACACCACGACGCCGAGCGCGCGCGCTTCGTCGCGGATCGCCTTGATCTCGGGGCCGTCGACCAGCACGGACTGGTCTGCCATGCGGACGAACAGGTCGTGATTGTCGATCGGAGCCCACAGCGCAGCCCATACCGGGAATGCAGGAATGAACGTCTCGGAGAATGCCACGATCTCGGCGCCGGCGGCGGCTGCCTCACGGATGAGCGAGATTGCCTTCTTTGTGGTCGCCGAGCGGTCTAGAAACACTGGCGCAGCATGGACCGCGGCGGCCTTGAAGCGAGGAAGCATGGCTTTGTCCTTGGTTCAGGACAGGCTAGTGGGGTCCCCGGGGCCTCGATACAGACAATCCTGCAAGACGGCTTGCAGGGGGCGACAATCCGTCCCACCGTACGTCGCTGGCACAACGCTTGCTGTCTGGCGGGCATGCAGGAGTTCAACTCGCTCGACTGGGACGACCTCAAGATATTTCTTCACGCAGCCCGCGGCGGCAGCCTGGGCAGTGCGGCCAAGCGCCTGCGGGTCGACCAATCCACCATCAGCCGGCGGATCGCGCATCTCGAATGCGCGCTGGGCGCGACGCTGTTCGAGCGTTCGCCGCAGGGGTTGCGTGTCAACGAAGCCGGCGAACGCCTGCTCTGTCACGCCGAGCGGATCGAGAGCGCCGTCATTGCGATGCATCAGGACGTGCAGCGCGGCGGCAGCCGGATGGCGGGCCGCGTCCGGCTCGCGACGATGGAAGGCATCGCCTCGCTCTATCTCGCTTTCCGCTTCGCACCGCTGCGGCAACGTTATCCGGATCTCACCGTCGAGCTCCTGACCTCGCCGCAGGCCGTCTCGGTCAATCGCCGCGAGGCCGATATCTTCCTGAGCTTCTTCCGTCCGCCGGGGCAGGGCATGGCGTCCGAGCGGCTCGGCAGCTTTCAGCTCGCCCTTTACGGCTCCCAAGATTATCTGGCACGCGAGGGCATGCCGGAACGGCCCGCGGACCTCGCGCGCCACAGCTTCGTCACCTACATCGACGATTTGATCCAGCTGGACTCGGTGCGCTGGCTCGACGACATCATCCGCAATCCGCCGGTCAGCTTTCACTCCAACAGCATGATCGCGCAGATGAACGCAGCGGCCGGCGGCATCGGCCTGGTGCTGCTGCCGAGCTTTGCGGTGGCTGGCCGCAGCGATCTGGTTCCGGTGTTGCACGAGAAGATGTCGACGACGCGCGACGTCTGGATCAACGTCCACAGCGACCTCCAGTTCGTGCCGCGCATCCGCGCCGTCTCGAGCTATCTCAAGGCGATGTTCAAGTCGGACCCGCTGATGCAGGCGGATACGTCGGGCCGCAAGATGCTCGACGCGCTGCTGGTGGCGGATACCGCGGTCGTCGCATTTCAGAGCGGCTGAGGGCGCGACGGCTAAGCCGTGCGGCGGCCGAACGCCAGCACGTGCAGGCCGAGCCGCTGCCGCACGATCCAGAACAACAGCACCGTCTCGAAGCTCAGCGAGATCGAGGTCGCGGCCGCGGCGCCGTGGCCGCCATAGCGCGGCACCAGCGCAACGCAGAGCACGAGGTTCATCACGAAGGCCAGGGCATAGGCCAGCGCGCAGATCTTCTGCTGCCCGAGCATGTTGAGCAGCCGCTCCACCGGCCCGATCGCGGAGCGCACCACGAGCCCGATCGCGGCGACGAACATGATGTCGTAGCCGATCACGAATTGCGGCCCGAACAGCCAGAGCAACGGCTTGCCGAGCACGAGCAGAACGATGGTCGCCGCCAGCGACGGCCAGAACGTCCAGTTGATGGCATGCGCCACATAGGCCGAGAGGCGCGCCTTGTCGCCGAGCGCATTGTATTCCGCGAAGCGATGCGCCGTCGTGGCCGACATCGCGTAGTGGATGAACGAGACCAGCGCCAGCGTCTTCACCACGGCGAAATAGACGCCGACCTCGTCCGAGGGACGGAATTGCTGCAGCACCAGCACGTCGGTGTAGGACAAGAGCAGGTAGAAGCTCTCAACCAGCAGGATCGGTAGTGAGACGGCGAGCCAGCCCCTGACGTCGTAGGCCTTGGGTCCCGGCTCGATGTGATCGGCGAGCTTGCGATTCAGCACCAGCATCTGCCCGGTCATCGCGATCCAGACCGCACCTGCGCTCGCAACCATCGCGGCGACCGCGCCGAGATGATAGCCGAGCAGGAAGGCCGCGGCCGTGAGGCCGATGATCAGCGCCTGGCGGATGATGAATTGCGGCATCAGGCCGAGCTGCATCCAGTCATGCGAGCGCGCGATGCCGTCCTGGGTGTTGGCGACGACGAAAGCAGGGAGGGTCATGCAGCCGATATAGAGCGGCAATTCCTCGGCCGGATCGATCCACGGCGACAGCAGCTTGACGATGCCGGCAAGGGCGAGCGAGACCAGCGTCGACACGGCAAAGGTCAGCCAGCGGCTGCCGGAGAGAAAGCCGCGCAGCAGCGCCTGCTCGCCGCTGGTGCGATACTCCGGGATGATCTTCTGCGCGGAGGCGGAGATGCCGAAATCCATCATGCTGCCGAGCAGCAGCACCCAGGTCCAGACATAGACATAGACGCCGTAGTCGGACGTGCCCATCCAGCGCGCAAGCAGAACCTGCGAGACATAGGCGAGCCCCGCGCTGATCACTCGGATGACGAAGATGGTGCCGGCGAGCCGCCGCGTCAGCGACGCCTCGGTCGATCCGCCGGTCAGCTTGGCCCGCAGCCGCGCGATCAGCCCGGCCGGTCCGGTCGTTCCGGGTTGTGCATCCATCACGGCCACGTCGAACAGCCCCCAGGCGTCCCGCATACTGCGGCATGCCAGGGGACTAGCAACCATTCGTTAAGATTCGGTTGGGTGGACGCTAATTCAAGTTCGTATTGAACTCGTACGCCTTGTCGGGCCCGACCAGCGTGAACTTGAGCGCCGCGCCATCCGGCTTGGCGCCCGGCGGCAGCCCGTCGAGCTCGAAAGAAAACCGCATCACCCCAGGCGGGCTGTGCGGCACCGGCGTGGGAATCGGCAGCGCCCAATCGGGCGTCGGCCCTTCCACGAACAGATTGACGTTGCGGCTGTCCGGCGTCACCACGTCGACCACGACATTCTTGGGCCCGTCGCGCTTGACGTCGCGAATGGTGAGCGGATTGGGGTCGCCGATATTGGCGGGCTTGGGCACGGTGTCGAGCGCAGCACGCAAGTTCGCATCCTCGGTCGAGGCGACGCTGTTGAAGCCGAGCTCGGCGCTGGCCTCGACGGGAATGCAGAGCTTCTCGCACACCGCGTAATTGATCTCGGCGCGCAAGGTCACGGGCTTGTCGGCGGCCTTGGCGACGATGCGCAGGGGCAGCACGATCTGGTTGTGGTAGCCGATCGAATGGCCGCCCGCGCCGTCGTCGAACTTCAGCGGTGCCGGCCACATGATCGTCACTGCCTCGACATTGTCGGACTTCGAGAAGTCGAACCGCGGTGGCACGCCGGAATCGCCGGGTGTGCGCCAGTAGGTCTTCCAGCCGGGCTCGAGCTGGAACGCAATACCGCCAAGCAGGACCGCGCCGCTGCGCGATCCCGCCAACAACCGCACCGCGGAATGTCCGTCGCGTTGCCATGGCGACGCGTCATCGGCACGGGCGGCGATGGCCAACGACGACGCAAGCAGGGTTGTCGCGACGCCAATCGCCGCACGCAGGGGAACTCTTGTGAGCATGGTACGTCTTTACAGGGTGGCTCCCGGCCAAACCATTGAATTGCTTGTGATGGTGCACTTGAATCAAGCCCGTGCAAGCCTTGATTTGACAGCGGACCGGCCCGACATCAGGATAGGAATTGAAACCGGAGTGCTTCACCGATGGCTCCCACAGGCAAGAGGACGGGCGAAAGCACCCGCAGCTCGGGCCCCGTACTGCCCAATTCGGCCGGTTATCTCGACGGCCGGCTCCTGATTGCGATGCCCGTGATGGGTGATTCCCGGTTCGAGCGGTCGGTAATCTATCTCTGCGCCCATTCGGCCGAGGGAGCGATGGGCATCATCGTGAACCACCCTGCCGGCAGCATCGACTTCCCCGAGCTGCTGCAGCAGCTCGGCATCATCAGGAAGGGCGAGCACATCAAGCTGCCGGAGAATGCCGAAAGCATGAAGGTGCTGCGGGGCGGACCGGTCGACACCGGCCGCGGCTTCGTGCTGCATTCCAGCGACTTCTACATCGAGAATGCGACGTTGCGGATCGATGATGGCGTCTGCCTCACCGCGACCGTCGATATCCTGCGCGCGATCGCCAACGGCTCCGGCCCCAAGCACGCCATCCTCGCGCTCGGCTATGCCGGCTGGGCGCCGGGACAGCTCGAGACCGAGATCCAGAGCAACGGCTGGCTGCATTGCGATGCGGATGCGGATCTGATCTTCGGCGACGACGTCGACGACAAGTACAACCGCGCTTTGCAGAAGATCGGCATCGATCCCGGCATGCTCTCGAACGAGGCCGGGCACGCGTAGCTGGCGCCGTCGTCCCACCTCCGCTGTCATGCCACGGCTTGACCGGGGCATCCAGTACGCCGCGGCGGATGTGGTGAGAACGATTCCTCAAATGCAGGTCTCTGGAGTACTGGATCGCCCGGTCGAGCCGGGCGATGACACCGGTTGCTGAGCAAATGCTATTCCGCCGCCTGCTGCTGCACCGTCGGCTCGGTTCCCGCCACCGTCGCGCGGCGCATGTCGCGGGGCTGGGACTGGTCGTAGCGGCGGACGCGGTGCATGGTCTGGCGGTTGTCCCACATCACGAGGTCATGCAGCTTCCACTTATGCACGTAGACGAATTCCGGCTGCGTCGCGTGCTCGTTCAGGTCGCGCAGCAGCAGCCGGCCCTCAGGCACGCTCATGCCGACGACCTTGCCGGCATGCGATGAGAGATACAGCGACTTGCGGCGATGGACGGGATGGGTCCGCACCAGCCGTTGCAGCACCGGCTTGAACATCTCCTTCTCCTCGTCGGTGTATTCGGTGAAGCCGAGCGATCCCCGCGAATACATCAGCGAGTGCTCGCAGACGAGGTCCTCGATCTCCGCCTTCGTCTCGTCGTCGAGTGCGTCATAGGCCGCGCGCATGTCGGCGAATTCGGTGTTGCCGCCCTTCGGATTCACCACGCGCGCCGACAAAAGCGAGAATTTCGCCGGGATGGGACGGAACGAGCTGTCGGAGTGCCAGAGGCAGTTGCCGAGATTGAACAGATGCGCGCGGCTGTCCTTCGCAAGCGGCTTGCCGTCCTTGCCGAGATTGGAGACGTCGTTCAGGCCGGATTGCAGCCGGTAGTCCTTCTCCTTGGTCACGGTGCCGCCGCGCGCGTCCTCGCGCCGGCCGAAATTCAGCGCGAAAGCCATCTGCTGCTCGTCGGTGATGTCCTGGTCGTGGAAAACCAGCACCGCATATTTGTCCATGGCCGCCTCGACCTGGCGCGCTTCATCCGGTGTGAGAGGCTTTCGCAAGTCGAGGCCTGAAACCTCGCCGACAAAATGCTTCTGAAGCTGCCGGATGGCGATCGTCATGACGTTCTCTCCCGCGGGTCGCGAGCGGTTACCCCCGCTCTGTTGACGAAAAAGCTACTCCCGCGCCAGTCGTTGTCAACGCTTCGAGCGCATGGCTCTCACGCGTTGCGGGCCATCAGCCCGCCATCGACCGGAATCACCGCGCCGGTGAGGAACGATGCCGCTGGCAGGCACAGGCTCAGCGTCATGTGCGCGACCTCTTCAGGATCGCCATAGCGGCCGAGTGCGGTGCGGCGCTTGGCGTAGATGGTCTTGTGCTCCTCGGAGATGCGGTCGGTGATGGCGGTGCGGATCGGTCCGGGGCAGATGCAGTTGACGGTGATGCCCTCGCGGCCGAGCTCCACCGCCAGCGAGCGGGTGAGGCTGGCGACGCCGCCCTTGGCTGCTGAATACGGGCTGTGCAATGCGGTGGCCCCGAGCGCTTCGGTCGAGGCGATGTTGACGATGCGCGGGCTCTTCGACTTGCGCAGGTGCGGCAGCGCAGCACGGATGATGCGCGGATGTGCCGTCAGCATCACGGCGATGCCCCTGGCCCAGGCGTCCTCATAGGCCTCGTCGTCGATCGCAACACGCACGGAGATGCCGGCATTGTTGACGACGATGTCGATTGCCCCGAAATGCGCGGCGACATCGCCGACCACGCGCTTGATCTCGCCGCCGTCGGCGACGTCGAGCTTCCACGCCCTTGCTGCGCCACCGCTCGCCGCAATCTCCTTGGCGACAATATGCGCGCCCTGCTCGTCGAAATCCGTAACGGCCACGTTCGCCCCCTCGGTGGCGAACACGCGCGCCGTCGCGCGCCCCATGCCGCTGGCCGCGCCGGTGACGAGAACCGTGAGGCCCTTCACGGACCGGCTGAGCTCCCTGGAGTCGGACATGCTGTTTTCCTCGCGCCGTGCTTGTTCTTGTTGTGATTGACAAGGCTGGCATCGATCCGCAGACAGGTCAAACAAGCAAGACGAAAGGGGAGGCCGCGATGGCGAACGAACTCGATTTCTCGGGCAAGCAGGTGCTGGTGGTCGGCGGTTCCAGCGGCATCGGCAACGGCATCGCGTAGGCTTTTCGCGCGAGAGGCGCGCATGTCGCGGTTTGCGGCACGCGTGCTCGGCCTGCGGAATATTCCATCGAGGAAGGCTCCGATCTCACGGGCCTCGCCTATGCCCAGCTCGACGTCAGCAATGCCGGAGCGATCGAGGCGTTCAAGCCGTCCTTTGACAGGCTCGACGTGCTCGTGCTCGCGCAGGGCGCGGTGCTCTATCGCCGCGGCGAGTTCGAGATGGCTGGCTTTCGCAAGGTGGTCGAGGTCAACCTGATGAGCCTGATGGCCTGCGCTACGCGCTTCCATTCCATGTTGCGGGATTCCAGGGGCTCGCTGATCATCGTGTCCTCGACAGCGGCCTATCATTCCACCATGGGCAATCCCGCCTACAATGCGTCGAAGACCGGCGCAGTCGGATTGACGCGGACGCTGGGCGAGGCCTGGGCCGAGGACGGCATCCGCGTCAACGGCATCGCGCCGGGGCTCGTCGACACCAAGATGACGAAGGTGACGACCGACAATCCGAAGCGGCTCGAAGGCGCGCTCGCGCGCATCCCGCTGCGACGATTGGGCACGCCGGCCGATATGGCGGGCGCGGCGCTGTTCCTGGCCTCGCCGCTGTCGTCCTACATCATCGGCCAGACGCTGGTCGTCGATGGCGGTCTCATTCTTTGATCCCGTGGAACTGCACTGCTCCTGATCGGTTACTTGGGTTGACCCCCCGAGGAGGAGCAACATGGATACGGATCGGATTGTCGGATCGGCCAAGGAATATGCCGGACGCGCGGAAGGCGCGATCGGAGACATCGCAGGCGATGCCAAGACGCAGGCGTCGGGCAAGGCACGGGAAGCTGCAGGCACGGTGCAGAATCTCTACGGCCAGGCCAAGGATGCGGTGCGTGATGCCACGGACACCGCCGCAGGCTATGCCAAGGACGCCTACGAGAACAGCGGCGAGACCTTCCGCGACGGCTCGAAGGCAATCGCGCAGAAGGTGCAGGACAACCCGCTCGGCGCGCTGCTGGTCGCCGGCGGCATCGGATTCGCGCTCGCGCTCCTGATGTCGCGACCCGCGCGCCGTCCGCCGCCGCGTTGGCGCTATTGAGGCATGATCCGGAAAAGTGCGTAGCGGCTTTCCGAAAAGATCACGCTTAAACAACAACCTAAAGTGCGATGACGATTCATCCTGATCGCGTCGCGCTTCAGGGCTCGGCCAAATGCCACGTCAATCCGGGCTCGCACCTTCCGGTGCGGGCCCGGAGTTCATTCATCGGTAGCGATGATGGGGCTGATGGGTCCGGGCTCGCGCCGCGGGCGCCCCGAATGACATCTCAAATCGGCAAGGCAGATTACCGGAACATCTCCGCCGCTCGCCCGACATTGGCAGGCGGGCGCGGAATCCCTGGATTGGAATTCGGATTGCGCGGCCCCGGGGCCGGCGTCCATTGGCGCGGCTGCGGAGAGCCGAAGCCGAAGCCGAAGAAGTCCCGGCCTGCGGGCGTCGCCTGGGCCGGCTGCTGCGGCGGGACCTGCGGCTTCTTCGGCGCGAGCTTCGGCGGCGCGATCACCGCGGCCGCTCCTGGCGACCCCTGCGCCGTGCCGCCGTCGGGCGTCGTTGCGGCCATCGGCGTATCGCCCTTGGCCTGCTCACGGCCGACCTCCCGGCGCGGCCAGGCATAATCGTCGGCGCGGCCGGCTGGAGCCGCCAGCGGTTCACCCTTCACCATGGTCTTGGCTGCGAGCGCATCGACGGCGGCTGGACGCGTGCCCGGCCCGCCCAGCAATTGATCGGTCGAAATCGAGGCTGCAACCAGCGGCACGATCGGCCCCGCCAGCGGCCGCGGTGCGGGCTTGCCCGGCTCGGCGCTGGTATCGGGGGTGGCAGGCTCGCTCGGCAGCGCGATCGGACCGGAGCGTGCCGCGAGCAGGCGCGTGATCTCGCGCTCGACATAATGCGCGAGCTTGCGCGCGCCGGCCTTGGTGAAATAGACGCCATCGGAGCTGCGGAGCTGACGGATCTGACCTTCGAAGTCCGGGCCCTTCTGGAGGAAGCGGCCGGCCTCGTCGACGAAGCCGTCCCACACGTCGACATAGGTGATGCCGGCCTTGGCCGCGCCCTCTCGGTACAGCGAATCCAGGAACAGCGTGTCCGCGGTGCCCTTCGTTCCGCGAACAGCGGGCAGGCCGACCCAGAGAACCGGCACGCCCTTGGCCTTGAGGATGTTGGCGAGCTCCTCGATCTTCTTGCCGTAGAGCTCGACCCAGCGGTCGTCGCGGAATTCGTAGAGGCCGTTCGGGTTGCGCGCGGTCTTCTCCGGCGCGGCTGCGGGCGTGTCGGCATTGTCGGCATCGTCCTGCGGCAGATCGGCATCGGCAGGCTTGTCGTCCGGCTTGGCCGCGGTATCGGTGCCGGGCTTCGTCTCGCCGGGCTTGGCGTCACCAGGCTTTGCCTGCGGCTTGGCGCGCGCGCCTTTGTCGCTCTTCTTGTCTTTGTCCTTCTCCACGGCCGCCTTGTCCGTCTTGTCGGCAGCGGGCTCACGGATCGCGATGCGGTCGTTCAGGCCGAGCATGACGACGATCACGTCGGGCTTCTCGGTCTCGAGAATGCCCCTGGCCGCCGCCGCCCAGTCCGCGGGCTCACCCTTCGGCTGATACTTGATGAGGCCCGACGTGGTCTTGTGCTTGCGGATCACGCCCATATCGGGCTGCTCGCTGTAGGCGTCTTCCAGGCCATAGGCGAGCCAGTCGGCCATGGCATCGCCGATCACCAGCACGTTCTTCTCAGGAATGGTGTCGCGTTTCGCCGGCGCCGGCGCGCGCGAAAAATCCTGACGCGGCGCCTGCGGCTGTTGCGGCGGGTACGGCGCGAAGAAGTCGCCGCCGAACCATCCGCCGCCTCCTCCGCCGCCCCGTGGTGGCGGGGCCGCTCGCTGCGGCGGGCCGCCGAAACCGGGGAAGTTGAAGAACTGCGCCGAGGCAGGTCCTGCGACCGAGACCAGGATTGCAAGCGCCGTCCCCAGCGCGATCAACGGGCCGGTCTCGGTCAGCACCTTGAACAGGGACTTCTTCGACATGCGATCTCGGGCGCGCGCGAGGGGATTGGAAGCAGCTCGATATAATAACGGAATCAGGCCGCAAACGGGCAGATTCTCTTTGCAGATTCTTCTCCATAGGCCGGGGAACGGCCGCCGGCGTCAAGGCCGCCTGTCGAAATCCCGCCTCAGGGTTACTTTTGGCGCGATTTTACCGCCCGCGCAGCCGGTCCAGCACGTCCGATGAGGCAAATCCGTCGGCGGGGACCCCGATCGAGGCCTGGAAGTTGCGCAGGGCTTCCCGGGTCTGGCCGCCGAACTGGCCGTCCGGGGTGCCCTTGTAGAAGCCGCGCTGGGCCAGCAGCTGCTGCAGTTCCAGCCGCTCGGTGCGCGCCAGCTCGCGCTCCTGTCGCGGCCAGGGCTGCACGAAGGGCTGCCCCCCGCGCAAGCGATCGGCGAAATGGCCGATCGCCAGCGCATAGGCCTCGGCCGGGTTGTACTTCATGATGACGCGGTAGTTCTGCAGCATCAGGAAGCCCGGTCCTTGCGCGCCGGCCGGCGCCAGCAGATAGGCTTTCTCCGCCGGGTGCGGGAAGGGCTGCCCCGTCGCCCGCTTCAGCCCAAGCTTCTCCCATTGCGCGATCGTCATCCCCTTGGCGCGGTCGGCCAGCATGTAGTTGAAGCCCTGGGGCACGACGACCTCGTAGCCCCAGGTCTGGCCGGACTGCCAGCCGTCCTTCTTCAGGTTGTTGGCGGTGGAGGCGATCAGGTCGGTGGGATTGTCGACGACGTCGCGCCTGCCGTCACCGTCGCCGTCGACGGCGAAGCGCTTGAAGGCGGTCGGCATGAACTGGGTCGGGCCGAAGGCGCCGGCCCAGGAGCCGCGCAGCTGCTCAAGCCTGAGATCGCCGCGGTTGAGGATCTCCAGCGCGGAGAGGAACTCGTCCTTGAAATAGGCCTGGCGGCGGCCGATGCAGGCGAGCGTCGCGGTCGATTGCAGTACGCTGCGGTCGCCCATCTGCGTCGAGTAGTTAGACTCGATGCCCCAGATCGAGGCGATGATGTAGCGGTCGACGCCGGTGGCCCTTTCGGTGGCCTCGAACTGCGCCTTGTACTTGGCGAGAATTTCGCGGCCCTTGGCGAGGCGGTTGTCGTTCACCAGGATGTCGAGATAGTCCCAGATCGACTTGGTGAACTCCGGCTGCGAGTCCATGAGGTCCATGATGCGCAGGTCGGGACCAAGGCCTGCGGTGAAGCGCTGAAAATTCTCCTGCGTGATGCCGCGCCGTGCGGCATCGGGCCACATCGCGGCGACGCAATTGCTGAAATTGCCGGCGGCCTCGCGGATCGCGGCGGCCGTCATCAACGGATGGCCCGAGGCGCCGTCCTCGCCGCTCCAGGGTTGAGCGCCGCCGGGGCCGGGCGGCGCTTGTGAAGGTGCCGGACTGGAGCCGGAGAAGATGCCGCCGAACAGGTTGGACAGGCCGTTCTGCGCCTGGGCGTGCGCGCAGGCCGGCAGCAGCGAAGCGGTAGCAACCATCGCTGCGCCGGTCAGAAATCCCGCCCGTTTTGCCAGCCCTGCCATCGTTTGCATCATGTCCCACCCGTCGGCCTGAAAAAATCCGCCACAGGAGGCCCGGTTAGCGTTGCCAATAGCTTAACAAAGGTGAAATTTTGGTGACGGCCTTTTTCTTAACTCTGACCGGGCGAGGCCCCACATCCGCCTTTGTTGGCGGCTGCAAACAGGCTAGCAAGAAGCCATTGCTCCCGTCACATGTGCCCCCAGGTATTCGATCAATCACATGAGAATTCGCAAAGCTGTATTCCCCGTCGCCGGCCTCGGCACCCGCGTCCTGCCTGCCACCAAGGCGATGCCGAAGGAAATGCTGACCATCGTCGACAAGCCGCTGATCCAGTACGTCTATGACGAGGCGAAGGAAGCCGGCATCGAGCACTTCATCTTCGTCACCGGCCGCAACAAAAACGTCATCGAGGATCATTTCGACCGCATGTTCGAGCTCGACACGACGCTGGCCGCGCGCGGCAAGAAGGCCGAGCAGGACATCCTGGCGCAGAACCAGCCGGAAGCCGGCGCCGTCAGCTTCACCCGCCAGCAGGCGCCGCTCGGCCTCGGCCACGCCGTCTGGTGCGCGCGCGACATCGTCGGCAACGAGCCGTTTGCCGTGGTGCTGCCGGACGAGCTCGTGCTCAACACGCCCGGCTGCCTGAAGCAGATGATCGAGATGGCATCCTCGCTTGGCGAGAAATCCAATCTGATCGCGGTCGAGGCGGTGCCCGATCACCTGACCCACCAATACGGCATCTGCGGTGTCGGCAAGCGCAACGGCAAGATGTTCGAGGTCGACGGCATGGTCGAAAAGCCGGCCAAGGGCACGGCGCCCTCCAATCTCTCGATCACCGGCCGCTACATCCTTCAGCCGGAGATCTTCAAGATCCTGGAGACCCAGGAGCGCGGCGCCGGCGGCGAGATCCAGCTCACCGACGCCATGATCGGCCTTGCCAGGACGCAGAAATTCTATGGCGTCGAGTTCGATGGCGAGCGCCATGATTGCGGCTCCAAGCCGGGCTTCCTGCGTGCCAACATCGCCTACGGCATGAAGCGCCCGGAACTGCGCGACGGGCTGATCGCCGAGATGAAGA
The DNA here is from genome assembly GCF_022354745.1 of Bradyrhizobium sp. I71. Classification (NCBI taxonomy): domain Bacteria; kingdom Pseudomonadati; phylum Pseudomonadota; class Alphaproteobacteria; order Hyphomicrobiales; family Nitrobacteraceae; genus Bradyrhizobium; species Bradyrhizobium sp. I71. The sequence continues at coordinate 2,461,074 of NZ_CP059398.1, read as the reverse complement.
AGTATCTGGGGCAGGAGTAGGCGCTATCTCTCCACTCGTCATTGCGAGGAGCGAAGCGACGAAGCAATCCAGGCTGGCTCTGCGGAGGCAGTCTGGATTGCTTCGTGGAGCCTGTCATCGGGCCGCGCTTCGCGCGGACCCGGTGGCTCGCAATGACGACGGCGAGAGAGTTCGTTAGGCCACCCGCGACAGCTTCGGAATGCTGGCGACCACCGACTGGTTGCGCCCACCGGCCTTCGCGGCATAGAGCGCCTTGTCGGCGGCAGCGACCAGGACCGGCCAGTCCATGCCGGCGGCGGGCACGAGACTGGCGATGCCGCAGGAGACCGTCGAGGCCGCCTGGCCGTCGGACCAGCCCTGCACCTTGAGGCGGATCTTCTCGGCGACCTTGAAGGCATCGTCGGCCGAGGTGTTCGGCAGCAATACGGCGAATTCCTCGCCGCCATAGCGCGCGGCGCAGTCGCCGGCGCGGCTCACGGAATCTGAAATGCAGATGGCGATGCCGACCAGCACCTGGTCGCCGGCCTGATGGCCGAACGTGTCGTTGTAGGCCTTGAAATGATCGGCATCGATCATCAGGAGCGCGAGCGGCGCCTTCTGGCGCATCGCGCGCCGCCATTCGACGTCGATGACGGTATCGAACTTGCGGCGGTTCCTCAGGCCCGTGAGCGCGTCCGTCGTCGCCATCTCCTCGAGCTTGCGTTCGGCCTCGGCGCGCCGCCCGATCTCGCGCGCGAGCACGAGCGTCGATCCCAGCACGAACAGCGCGAGTGCCAGCACCACGGCGCCGATGCGGAACGCCTCCCTCTGCCAGAGTGCGAACACTGCGGCCAGGGGCCTGCCCGCCACCACGAACAGCGGTCCGCTGTCGCCGCTGCGGACATAGAGCCGCGGCGTCGGATCGACCGGGCCCTGTCCGGAATAGGAGGCACCGGCCGGGAGATTGTCGGCCTTCCAGCTCCGGCGGTCGTTCAGGTTCGTGCCGATGATGTCGAGATCGAACGGCCGCCGCATGATGATGGTGCGGTCGCGCTTGAGCACGGTGATGGTGTCTTCAGGGTCCAGGTTCAGCCGCTCGAACAATTCGTGGAAATAGCTGAAGCGGATCGAGCCGGCGACGACGCCGAGGAAGCCGCCGTCGGTATCGCTGATGCGCCGGCTCAGCACGATGGAATAGGCGCCGCGGAACAGCATCGGGCGGCTGATGAAGAGCCCGGCTCCGGGATTGTCGCGGTGGACCGTGAAATAGTCCTCCTGGCTCCGGTTCTCGGCGAGGGGATCGAGCGTGGAAGCGTCGATGATCAGCCGGCCCTCGGCATCGAACACCTGGATGGCGCCGAAATGCCGGGCCGTCGTCGCGTGGTCGAACAGGATCAGGTGGCGGATCGTCTTGGAGACCGTCGCGAGCTCGGGCAGCAGCATGTTGCCGGCGACCGCCTTCAGCGACAGGTCGTAGATCTCGATGTTGCGGCCGATGTCGGACTCGATGGAGGTCGCGAGGTTCTCCAGCGTCTGGCGGGCGAGCGCCTCCTCGCCGCGGCGCATGTCCAGCATGACGTTGACGCAAATGGCCGAGAAGCCGATCACCGTCACCACGGACGAGATGATCAGCAGCTTCGCCGAAATCCGCCATGGCCGCCGGACCGTGATTTCGCGCCATCCAAAGGGCATCGTTCGCTCCCCCTACCAGTGGATGCGCCCGAAAGCTTGCGTAGTGTTTAAGGCAGGACGGCGCTACCGCAATGAGTTAAGAATCGGTGTATGGGTCGAACGGTTTTTGGCAGATCGGACGGGACTTCGGACGAGAGGACGCTTGTGAACGACTACGACGCGTTGCGCGACTATCTGATGCGGCAGAAGCAGGAGGAGCTCGTGCTGAGCTTCGAGCAGATCGAGGAGATCATCGGCGCCGCGCTGCCGCGCGCGGCGCATCGTGCCTCCTGGTGGGACAGCCTGCGCAGCCCCGACATCCAGATGCCGCAACGCGAAGCCTGCCTCGCCGCGGGCTTCGTGGCGACGCGGATGCCGGACGGTGCGAGCGTGCGGTTCAGGAAGCAGAGGAACGAGCGGCGGCGTTGACCTCGACGAGGCGTGCTCTTCGCCTCTCCCCTTGTGGGAGAGGGTGGCTCGCCGCGAAGCGGCGAGGCGGGTGAGGGGTTCTCTCCGCGCGCTAGTCTCGCGCATTTGAATTCGCGGAACGAACCCCTCATCCGGCGCTTCGCGCCACCTTCTCCCACAAGGGGAGAAGGAAAGACGAGAGCCGTCAGCTCGCCGCTTCCAGCCGCACTTCCGTCAGCAGGCGCATCGCGGCATCGGCGTCCATCGGCTCGCCGAAGGCGAAGCCTTGCGCGTATTCGCAGCCCATCTGGTAGAGCTCGACCGCATCGGAATCGGTCTCGGCGCCCTCCGCCACCACATCCATGCCGAGATCGTGCGCGAGCGCGATGATCGACTTCAGGATCACCGGACGGGTGCCGCGGCTGGTGGTGCGCACGAAGGACTGGTCGATCTTGATGGTGTCGAACGGGAAACGCTGGAGATAGGCCAGCGAAGAATGGCCGGTGCCGAAATCGTCGAGCGACAGCCCGGTGCCGAGCTCGCGGATGCGCGTCAGCATCTGCGCCGCGTGCTCCGGATTCTCCATCACCAGCGATTCCGTCAGTTCGAGCTTGAGCGTGCCGCGCGCCACCGAGGAGCGCGACAGCACGGTGCGGATGTCGTGGATCAGATCGTGGCGCAGCAACTGCCGTGAGGAGACGTTGACGGAGGCGAAGATCGGGTCGCGCGAGCGCATCGCGCGCTGCCACACCGAGAGCTGCTTTGCGGTCTGGTCGAGCACGAACATGCCGAGGTCGACGATCAGCCCGGTCTCTTCGGCGATGGTGATGAATTCCGACGGCGCCATGCGGCCGAGCTTCGGGTGATCCCAGCGCGCCAGGGCCTCGAAGCCGGCGATCGAACGATCCTCCAGCCGCACGATCGGCTGATAAAGGATGGTGATCTCCTGCCGCTCGATGGCGCGGCGCAATTCGCTCTCCAGCGTCAGCCGGTCCGTCTTCCGCGCACGCATGGCGGGCTTGTAGACGTCGATGCGGTCGCCGCCGATGCGCTTGGAGTGGTACATCGCCAGCTCGGCGTCCTTGATGATCTCGTCCGTGAGCTGCGTCTGCGGATCGGACAAAGCGAGGCCGATCGAGGCGGTGAGGAAGATCTCGCGGTCGTTGAAGGCGATCGGCGCGCGGATGGTCTTGCGGATGGTCTCGGCGAAGGCGGTGATGCGGGCCGGGTCCTGTTCCGAGAGCAGGATCAGGCCGAACTGGTCGCCGGCCAGTCGCGCCAGCGTGTCCTGCGGCTTCAGGATGCGGGTGAGGCGGCGGGCGAGGGTGAGCAGGATGGAATCGCCGACCGCGATGCCGACGGAATCGTTGACCTGCTTGAAGCGGTCGAGATCGATCACCATCAGCGTCGGCCGCAGCGTCGGCATGGTCTTGGAGAAGTTGGCGACAGCGCCCAGCCGGTCCATGAACAGCTTGCGGTTGGGCAGGCCGGTGAGGTTGTCGTGCACGGAATCGTGCAGCAGGCGTTCCTCGGCGTTGCGGAGCTCGGTGACGTCGGTGAGCGTGCCGACGACGCGCGAGACCTCGCCGTCGGAGCCGACCACCGGGCGGGCCTTCAGCGCGAACCACATGAAATGACCGTCCGGCGTGCGCAGGCGGAAATCCTGCACCAGGCGGCCGCGGCGCTGGTCGAGCACACTGTCGAGCGCGGCGCGGAAACGGTCCTGGTCGAGAGGATGCAGCACTTCGAGCCAGGACGCCGCGGGTCCTTCCAGCGTGCCGCGCTTGAGTCCGAGCAGGGCCTCGGTCTCGGGGCTGGTGAACACCTTGTCGGCGGACACGTCCCAATCCCAGATCAGATCGCCGGAGCCGGCGAGCGCCAGCGCCCGCCGCTCGATGTCGGAGACGATGCCGGTGGTGGCGCCGCCGCCGGCGAAGGCGTGCTGCATCACCGTGAATCCGATCAGCATCACGATCAGCACGAGGCCGCCGAGCAGGGCCGGGCCGACGATGTCGTTGGTGACGGAGCCCGCGACGGTCATGCCGGCCGCGACCACCCAGACCACCAGCAGGAACCAGGTCGGGATCAACAGCACCGCGCGGTCGAAGCCGTGGGTGGAGAGATAGACGATCAGCGCGAAGCCGGCGAAGGCGATCAGCACCAGCGAGATGCGCGCGATGCCGGAGGCCACCGCCGGATCGAACAGCGCCAGCGCCACCAGCGAGCCGAGGAAGGCGAGCCAGCCGATCGTGATGTGGGAATAGCGCACGTGCCAGCGGCTGAGATTGAGGTACGCGAACAGGAACACCAGCAGCGTTGCCGCGAGGATGGCCTCGCCCGCCGCGCGCCAGATGCGCTCGGCGTTGTTCGACATGTCGAGCACCTTGCCCCAGAAGCCGAAATCGACGCCGATATAGACCAGCACCGCCCAGGCCAGCGCGGCGGCGGCCGGGAACATGATGCTGCCCTTGACGACGAACAGGATGGTCAGCACCAGCGCCAGCAGGCCGGAAATGCCGATCACGATACCCTGGTAGAGCGTGAAGGAATTCACCTTGTCCTTGTAGGATTCCGGCTCCCACAGATAGAGCTGCGGCAGCTTGTCGGTGCGCAGTTCCGCGACGAAGGTGACGACGGCGCCGGGGTCGAGCGTGATGCGGAACACGTCGGCGGTGGCGCTTTCCTGACGCTCGGGCCGGTCGCCGATCGAGGGCGTGATGGTCGCGATGCGCGACAGGCCGAGGTCGGGCCACAGCAGCCCCGAGGAGACGATGCGATAATGCGGGGCGACGATCAGGCGGTCGAGCTGGTCGTCGGTGTTGTTGGCGAGCGCGAACACCACCCAGTTCTGCCCGCCTTCGCGGGCGCGCACCTCGATGCGGCGGACGATGCCGTCGGTGCCGGGCGCGGTGGAGACCTGGATGCGATCGGCATCGCTGCGCTGATGCTCGAGCACGCCGGTGAGGTCGATCGCGGGCGCGTCGCTGCGGACGCTGACGGCGTCCAGCGCGCGCGCGGGATACGCGGCGACAAGAATCATGAGGCCCAGCGCGATGGGCGCGAGGCACCTGATCAGACGCAAGGTCAATTCTCCGCGTTCGACGCAAACTCTGAGTGCAAGGCGAATCTAGAAGGCGATTCAGACCGGACCGAAGTGGTTCGGCGCGTCGCGATAGATGCCACGAAAGCGAGGAAAATCAAAGGGTTTCCGGCCTGGCCTGTGGGCCGGCGGCCTAGGCCTCCAACACAATTTTGCCAATATGTGCGCTGGTTTCCATGCGCCGGTGGGCATCCGCCGCCTTTTCCAGCGGGAAAGCGCTGTCCATGACCGGCTTGATGCGGCCTTCGCGCAAAAGCGGCATCACTTTCGCCTCGATCGCGGCCACCATCGCGGCCTTGTCCGCATTAGTACGGGGGCGCAGCGTCGAGCCGGTATGGGCCAGGCGCTTGACCATCACCTTGGCGATGTTGACGCTGACCTTGGGGCCGTTGAGGGTGGCGATCTGGACGATGCGGCCATCGACCGCCGCGGCATCATAGTTGCGATCGACATAGTCGCCGGCGACCATGTCGAGGATCAGGTTGACGCCAAGGTTGTTGGTCTCCCCCTTGACCACGGCGACGAAATCTTCGGTCTTGTAATTGATGGCACGGTCGGCGCCCAGCTTGAGGCAGGCGTCGATCTTGTCCTGCGATCCCACGGTGACGAACACCTTGGCGCCGAATGCTTTCGCAAGCTGGATCGCCATGGTGCCGATGCCGGAGGAGCCGCCATGGATCAGCAGCGTCTCGCCGGCCTTGAGGCCGCCGCGCTCGAACACGTTGTGCCAGACCGTCATCAGGGTTTCCGGCAGCGCGCCGGCTTCCTTGAGCGACAAGGCCGGCGGCACGCTCATCGCCTGGGCATCCTGGGCGATGCAGTACTGCGCATAGCCGCCGCCGGCGACCAGCGACATCACCTTGTCGCCGACCTTGTGCCGCCTGGCATTGCTGCCGACCGCGACCACCTCGCCCGCAATCTCGAGGCCCGGCAGGTCGCTGGCGCCGGGCGGCGGCGGATAGGCGCCGGAGCGTTGCGCGACGTCAGGCCGGTTCACGCCCGCGGCTTCGACCTTGACCAGGATCTCGTCCGGGCCGGGCTGCGGAACGGGGCGTTGTTCCGGCACCAGCACCTCCGGTCCGCCGGGCTTGGAGATGGCGATCACGGTCATTTGCGCGGGCAGCTTGTCCATGATGTGTCCTTGAGTGCATGGGATCGGCGGATGGCATATCGCCTTTTCCGCCAAAGTGAAACGACATTAAGGCCCGAACCGCGTTGCCAGATGCCGTGCTCTCTCGAGAGAGATTTTCTCGACCAATGGACGGATCGGAGCGACGGCCGTGCCGGCACCGCCATCGAGCAGGTCCGCGAGTGGGCCAACGGGCCAGCTAGGAACAGCGTCAATGCGACCGAAGGCGCGCAGCACATTTTCCGAGAGGCTGGGTATGATACTCCAAGCCAGCACGGCGCAGACGCTGATCAGATTGAGTCCTGTCCGAGTCACGAGCGCTGCGCGTACCGGATCGGACTTGCTGGCCGTCCATGGCGCGGCGTGCTGCAGGTAAGCGTTCGCGACATCCCAGATCGCGCGAGTTGCCGCCGCCGCCGCACGAAACTCGAGCGCCTCGTGGTGCCGTCGCAGCGTCGCGATACGTTGCTCGAGTTCGCGTGCGAGCAGGTGCTCGGCCGCGCCCGGCGCACCGCCTTCCGGAATTCGGCCGTCGAAGGCCCGATGGGCGAAGCGGACGATGCGATTGACGAGGTTGCCGAAGATGTCAGCGAGATCCTTGTTCACGTCGGCGACGAACTTCGCGATACTGAAATCGGTGTCGGCGCTTTCGGGCGCGTTGGCGATCAGCCACCAGCGCCAGAGATCGGCCGGCAGTTCTTCCAGGGCCTGATCGGTGAAGATGCCCCGATTGCGGCTGGTCGAGAACTTGCCGCCTTCGTAATTCAGCCAGTGGAATCCCTTGACGATATCGACTGTTTTCCACGGCTCGTTCGAGCCGATCAGCGTTGCCGGAAAGCTTACAGTGTGGAATGGGATGTTGTCCTTACCGAGGAACTGGATGTAACGGACGTCATCGGCCTGCCACCACCATTTTCGCCAGTCGCGGCCTGGCGCGGCGGCGGCCCATTCCTCCGTGGCTGCGATGTAGCCGATCGGCGCGTCGAACCAGACGTAGAATACCTTGTTCTCGAATCCCTGGCGCGGAACCGGAATGCCCCAGGTCAGATCGCGCGTAATGCAGCGATCGCGCAAATCAGCCGTGAGCCAGCTTTTCGCAGTTGACACCACGAAGGAAGGCCAGCCGGACCGGCTGTCGATCCACTCGCTCAACGCTGCGACAAGCCGCGACTGCCGCAGGAACAGATGGCGGCTTTCGCGGGTCTGAAGCGCGCGGTCGCCCGACAGCGCAGATCTCGGATCAATCAGTTCGGGCGGATCGAGCAGCGTGCCGCAGTGGTCGCATTGATCGCCGCGTGCGGATGGGTCGCCACAATGCGGGCAAGTGCCGAGCACGTAGCGATCTGGCAAGAAACGGCCGTCCACCGGGGACCAGACCTGTTGCAACGCGCGTTCCTCGATCAGTCCGCCCTGTTCGAGTCTACGATAGAAGTGCTGCGTCAGGGCGCGATTCTGCGGCGAGCTGGTCCGCCCGAAATGGTCGAATGACAGGCCGAAGCGGCGGTAGATGTCGGCCTGCTTTGCATGCTGCGTGCTGCAGAAGGTCTGGATGTCCTGTCCGGCGCGAACGGCGCCGAGCTCGGCCGGCGTGCCGTGCTCGTCCGTGGCACAGACGAAGAGCACCTCGTCGCCGGTCTGCCGTCTAAAGCGGGCATGGACATCGGCAGGCAGGAGCGACCCGACCAGATTGCCGAGATGCTTGACGCCGTTCACATAGGGAAGGGCGCTGGTGATGAGAATTTTGGACATGGCTGCGTCTTTCGCGTTTGGTGATGCCGACCCGGAAGAGATCAAACCGGAAAATCAAAAGCCCTCCCGCATGATCGGAAGGGCTTGGGGTCGGCTCATGCCTCACGCGCGTGGACGCGCTCTCATCCCGTCCGGTCAGCCTCCTTGCGGTCGGGCCGGGGCATTCGCGTCAAATGTTGCGCGCTCGCGAAAGTCACTGCACATTTCTCCTTGTACAGAAACGATAGCATTTCGGGATGGAGAACGCCAGATCAGCGTCCTTCAGGACCGCTCGGGAGACACACATGGCCATGGAAGACGACGACCGCCCGCGCAGGAAGATCACGCACGAAATCGGCCAGGATCTTTCACTGTTGTCGGTCGAGGAACTGACCGAGCGCGTCGCGCTGCTCAAGACCGAGATCGCAAGACTGGAGGAAGCCGCCACCAGGAAGCGCGCCTCGCGCGATGCGGCGGACAGCTTCTTCAAGTCGTAGGATTGTCCCGACTCTCGTGTCCCGGACGCGGTGCGGCACCTAGTGACGCGCCGCAGAGCCGGGACCCATGCCTCACCAACACATCGGCCAAAGGGCTGGGCCCCGGCTCAGCAGTGCAGCACTTCGTGCCGCACTGCGTCCGGGGCACGAGACCTCGGCTCGGCCGCTGGCCGACATGGCTAACGAACTCTCAAAAAATTAGCTCGTTTACGGTCGATTAAGCTTTCGGGTTTATGACTGGAACTGTCCTCGTTTGGACACCGAGTGGCTCCTGTCCACTCTGTTTGACGCCTCCCTGTTATCAACTTTCAAAGCCGCCGGTCTCCGGCGGCTCTTTTTTTGCGCAAAGCGCAGCGGATACCGCTTCGCGTCGAGAAGACCTGTCGAAACAAGAATATCCCCTCAGTTGCATTTGCGAGGAATGTCCCGCGGAAACCATATCCGCGCTTGTCACTGGACTCCGCGCTCCGCCCGCGCAATGATTTGTTCATCATAAGCCGGCGCCAAGCCGGACAGTCAAACAGTTGCGTAAGGGGCGTTAACCATGGAACGTTTGCAGGCCGAAGGCGCTCTCGTTCAGCTCAGCGAGCGGTTCACCAATTCTGCGGCGTTCGGCGCTCTGTTCCGTGAAGGCATGGACCTCGTCGAAGAGACCGCCGCCTATCTCGACGGCGCCGGTCGCGTCGAGGCCAAGGCACTCGATCGCGCCGTCAGCCTCACCTATGCGACCGAGAGCATGCGCCTCACCACGCGCCTGATGCAGCTTGCTTCCTGGCTGCTGCTGCATCGCGCGGTGAAGGAGGGCGAGATGACGCTGAGCCAGGCCAACCGCGAGAAGACCAAGGTCAAGCTCACCGCGGCCGATCCTGGTCCCGTCGACACCATCGAGAAGCTGCCCGCGCAGCTCCAGGACCTGATTCATCGCTCGATGAGCCTGCAGATCCGCGTGCGCCGCCTCGACAGCACGATCCACACCCCGCCGGCCGAGCACGTGGCGATCGGCAACCCGCTGGTGCCGCACCTCAACGCGCTGAAGGCCGCGTTCGAGCGGTAAGCCTCTCGCTGTCATTCCAGGGCGGCTCGTAGAGCCGAACTACGGTGCGCACTTGCGCACCTGAGAATCTCGAGGTTCCGGGTTCGATGCTACGCATCGCCCCGGAACGACCGCCTGAAAACAAAAACGCCCCCGGCTTGCGGGGGCGTTTTCGTCTCCAGCTTTTTCGTCTTCAGCCTTGCGGCCGGCTCAATCCTTTTTGAGAAAGCCCGAAAACTTCTTCTGGAAGCGCGAAACGCGGCCGCCGCGGTCCATGATCTGCGTGGAGCCGCCGGTCCAGGCCGGGTGCGACTTCGGGTCGATGTCGAGGTTCAGCGTGTCGCCTTCCTTGCCCCAGGTCGAGCGGGTCAGGTACTCGGTTCCGTCGGTCATGACGACCTTAATCGTATGATAATCCGGATGAATTTCGGCTTTCATGGCAATTCCTCGGCGCTCCGGCGCCTTCTTGGGTGGCTAGCGAATGACGGATTTGGGCGGCTCTATACCGCACGAAACCTTGCAAAACAAGCCGTGTCGGGCCGTCAAACCGGGTTTGCCCCTAAGGGACTTCCCGGATTTGCCACTACCCCTACACCAGCCTATTGGGTGCAAACCAATGCAACAGGTCGGATATCATGAGCGCAGTGGAACGGCTTGATGACCACGATGTCAATCGGCCCGCAATGAACGTCGCGGACATCCCGTCGATCGAGGCCGAGCTGATCGAAGAGCCCGCCAAGGGGCGCGCCAAGCTGCGGCCGCTGCTTGCGCTCGCGCCCTATGTGAGCCGCTATCGCGGCCGGGCGGCGCTGGCTTTCGTCGCGCTCACGGTCGCCGCGCTGACGACGCTGCTGGTGCCGATCGCCGTGCGCAGGATGATCGATTTCGGCCTGACGCCTGAGGGCATCGAGCTGATCAACAGCTACTTCTCGGTGATGCTCGCGGTGGTGGGCGTGCTCGCGCTCGCGAGCGCGGCGCGCTACTACCTCGTGATGACGATCGGCGAACGCATCGTCGCCGACCTCAGGCGCGACGTCTTCGCCCACCTGCTCTCGCTCTCCCCCGCCTTCTTCGATTCCGCCCGCAGCGGCGAGCTGATCTCGCGGCTCACCGCCGACACCACCCAGCTCAAATCGGCCGTCGGCGCCTCGGTCTCGATCGCGCTGCGCAACCTGATGATGTTCCTGGGCGCCGCGGCGATGATGGTGATCACGAGCCCGAAGCTGTCCGGCTTCGTGCTGCTGGCCATTCCCTTGATCGTGCTGCCGCTGGTGGCCTTCGGGCGGTGGGTGCGGCGTCTGTCGCGCAATGCACAGGATACGCTCGCCGAAGCCTCGGCCTATGCCGGCGAGCTGGTCGGCGCGATCCGTACCGTGCAGGCCTATACCAGCGAGCAATTTGCCGAGAAGCGTTTCGGCGGCGAGGTCGAACAGGCCTATGAAGCCGCGCGAACCTCGACCCAGGCCCGCGCCGTGCTCACGGCCATCATCATCTTCATCGTGTTCGCAAGCGTCGTCGCCATCCTCTGGATCGGCTCGCACGACGTGCTGAGCGGCGCGATCACGCCGGGCCGGCTCGGCCAGTTCGTGCTTTATGCCGTGTTCGCCGCGGCGGGCCTCGGCCAGCTCAGCGAGGTCTGGGGCGAGGTCTCGGCGGCGTCGGGCGCGGCCGAGCGCCTGTTCGAGATCCTGCAGGTGAAGCCCGAAATCGCCGCGCCCGCGGCGCCGCGCGTGCTGCCGGTGCCGGCGCGCGGCGAGGTCGGCTTCGATCAGGTCAGCTTCGCCTATCCGGCGCGGTCCGACGTCAAGGTGCTCGATGGCGTGTCGTTCACCGTGCGCCCCGGCGAGAAGGTCGCGATCGTCGGTCCCTCCGGCGCCGGCAAGAGCACGATCTTTCATCTTCTGCTGCGCTTCTACGATCCGCGGAGCGGGACGATCTCGCTCGACGGCGTGCCGGTCAAATCCGCCGACCCGCGCGATTTCCGCGCCCGCATCGCGCTGGTGCCGCAGGACTCGGTGGTGTTCGCTGCGACCGCCCGCGAGAACATCCGCTTCGGCCGGCCCGATGCGACCGATGTCGAGGTCGAGCGTGCCGCCGAGCTCGCGCATGCCGCCGAGTTCATCCGCCGCCTGCCCGAAGGTTTCGAGACGGCGCTCGGCGAGCGCGGCGTGACGCTGTCCGGCGGCCAGCGCCAGCGCATCGCGATCGCGCGCGCCATCCTGCGCGATGCGCCGCTGCTGCTGCTGGACGAGGCCACCTCCGCGCTCGACGCCGAAAGCGAGACGCTGGTGCAGACCGCGCTGGAAGAGCTGATGCGCCACCGCACCACGCTGGTGATCGCGCATCGCCTCGCAACCGTGCTGTCCTGCGACCGCATCCTGGTGATGGACCAGGGCCGGATCGTCGAGCAGGGCACGCATGCCGAGCTCGTGGCGGCGAACGGACTCTATGCGAGGCTGGCGCGGTTGCAGTTCGAGGGGGCGTAGAGGGTCAACGCTGGAGAGAACGCCTACGGCTTCCATTCCATCTTCAGCACCGGCCGGCCCGAGGTCGGGTTCACGTCGTCGCCGGCATGGGCAAAGCCGTTGCGCTCGTAGAAGCGGATGGCGCGGGCATTGTCCTTGTTGACGAGCAGCGTGATTCCTCCCGGCGAGAGGCGCTTGGCCTCATCCACCAGCAGCCGCGCTGCATCCGAGCCCCAATGCTCCGGATCGACCACGAGCTGGTCGAGATAGCCTTCGCCATCGATCGTGACGAAACCGGTCAACGCACCGTCCTGCTCCGCCACCGCGATCGAGGCCTTCGGCACCAGGTCCTTGCGCCAGCGCTCGCGCCACCATTCCAGCCGTGCCGCGAAGTCGATCTGCGGATAGGCCTGCTGCCAGGTGCGCTGCCAGAGCTCGATCGCAGCGGCCTCGTCCTCGGGGCGGTAGGGGCGAAGGTGGATCATGAGGTCGTCATGCCCGGGCTTGTCCCGGGCATCCACGAGCGGCGGCGCACGCGGAAGCAAATACGTGGATGGCCGGGACAAGCCCGGCCATGACGGTGTGGTAAGTATCGCGCGGCCCTCACCACTACCGCTCCGTCAGCTTCAGCTCGATGCGGCGGTTGCGCTTGTAGGCCTCCTCGGTGTTGCCGGGATCGAGCGGCTGGAATTCGCCGAAGCCGGCCGCGACGAGGCGCTGGGCGGGCACGCCGAGCGAGATCAGATATTGCACCACCGAGATCGAGCGGGCCGCGGACAGGTCCCAGTTCGACTTGAAGTTCGGGCCGTTGACCGGACGCACATCGGTATGGCCGTCGACGCGGAGCACCCAGGGGATCTCGCTCGGGATCTTCTTGTCGAGCTCGATCAGCGCAGTCGCCAGCGTGTCGAGCTCGGCGCGGCCCTCGGGCAGCAGCGTCGCCTGGCCGGTATCGAAGAACACTTCGGACTGGAACACGAAACGGTCGCCGACGATGCGGATGTCGGGGCGGTTGCCGAGGATGGCGCGCAGGCGGCCGAAGAATTCGGAGCGGTAGCGCGACAATTCCTGCACGCGCTGCGCCAGGGCAACGTTCAGGCGAGAGCCCAGATCGGCAATTCGATTTTGCGATTCCTTGTCGCGCTTCTCGCTGGCATCCAGCGCCTCTTCCAGGGCCGCCAATTGCCGGCGCAGCGCGCTGATCTGCTGGTTCAAGACCTCGATCTGCGCCAGGGCCCGCGCCGAGACAGCCTTCTCCGAGTCCAGCGCCTTGCCGAGTTCGGCGGACTTGCCTTGCGCGTCGTTGCCGGCGGCGGCAAGGCCGTCATAGAGACCCTTGATGCGGTCGCGCTCGGACTCGGCCGAGGCGAGGCCCGCCTTCAATTGCGAGACCTGATCGTCGAGGCTGAGCTTGCCGAGCTTTTCCAGCGACAGGAGCTCGTTGAGCTGGGCGATCTTGGCGTTGAGCTGCTCCAGCGCCTTGTCCTTGCCGGTGACTTCCTGCGACAGGAAGAACTGTACGACCAGAAACACCGACAGCAGGAACACGATCGACAGCACCAGCGTCGACAGCGCGTCGACGAAGCCCGGCCAGTAGTTGAAGGCGCCTTCGCTGCGGCGGCCGCGCGCTAGAGCCATGTCCGTTGATCTCCACTCTCGTGTCCCGGACGCGCTGCAGCGTGCAACGCTGCTGCGCAGAGCCGGGACCCACTATCGTTCAGAGGATTCCGGGCCCCGGCTCAGCAGCGCATCACTGCGTGCTGCGCCGCGTCCGGGGGCACGAGACCCTCCACTTTACTCTCAACTCTTCTCGGGCTGACGCGCGATGCGCTCCAGCAGGCGCCGGATCTCGCGGTTCTGCTCGCCCTGGCCGTCGGCCCATTCGCGGATCATCTGCTGCTCGGTGCGCATGTGCGAGACCAGCGCCTGGATCGCTTCGGCAAGGCTCGCCATCGCCGCCGTTGTGCCGCGGCTGGCGCTGCCTTCCTCGAACACGGAGCGCAGCCGTTCGACCGCGGCCTGGAGCTCGCCGCTGGCGACGCCGCCGCCGCCTGACGCAACGGGCGCTTCGCCGCTGCCATATTCGCGCACGGTGGTGGCGAGCCAGTCTTCGAGGTCCGTGTAGAAGCGGTTCTGCGCCTGGCTCGATTGCAGGTCGAGGAAGCCGAGGATCAGGGAGCCGGCGAGGCCGAACAGCGAGCTGGAGAACGAGATCCCCATGCCGCTGAGCGGGGCGGCGAGGCCCTCCTTGAGCGTGTCGAACAGCGAGCCGGCATCGCCGCCGACCTTGAGCCCGTCGATCACCTTGCCGACCGAGCCGACCGTCTCGATCAGGCCCCAGAAGGTGCCGAGCAGGCCGAGGAAGACAAGGAGGCCGGTCATGTAGCGCGAGATGTCGCGGGCCTCGTCGAGGCGCGTCGCGATGGAATCGAGCAAATGCCGCATCGTGGTCTGTGTGATGGTCATCCGCCCGGAGCGCTCGCCGCCGAGGATCGCCGCCATCGGCGCCAGCAGCTTCGGGTGCCGGGCCGGCGCCAGGCCGGGGTCGGCGATGCGGAAATTGTTGACCCAGGAGACTTCGGGATAAAGCCGGATGACCTGGCGGAAGGCCAGCACGATGCCGATGAACAGCACCGCCCCGATCAGGGCATTGAGCCCGGGATTGGCGAAGAAGGCCTGGATGATCTGCTTGTAGAGCACCACGCCAACCAGCGTGCACAGCACCAGGAAGACCAGCATCCGCACCAGGAAGACGCTGGGCGAGGACAGTTTCGTGTACTCGATATCCAAGGTGGAGCGGGAAGTGCCAGACGGCATGGCCGGTATCATCCGTTACGTAAGCTTGCTTGCGGTGCGCACTATGGCACAGCGCCCGCCCAAAAAAAGCGCCGGATGCGCCAATTTCGGGGACAGCCTGGGGAACCGGGCCGGAAGCGGCGCTTTGATGAGCAGGTATCTGCAGAAGCTCGCCATTCGGGAGGTGCATGAGCGTCGTTTCCGCGATCATCGGGAGTGCCGAACACGTGCCGCTGCCGGACGTGGTCGTCCGTGCCGCGATCCAGCGCTTGTGCTCCCGCACGGCGAGCCGCCTGTCCGCGCTGGGCGCCGCCGATGACGCCGCCTTCGCCGGGCGGATGATGCTGCGGCCGATTGCCGAGGGCGCGGGGCCCCGGCATGACGAGGCGCCTGCTTGCTTCTTCGCCGAAGTGCTCGGCCCCAACCGCAAATTCTCCTCCTGCTTCTACAAGACCGACGCGAGCACCTTGCGGGAGGCGGAGGAGGAGGCGCTGCGCCAAACCGTCGAGCATGCCGGTCTTGCCGACGGCCAGACCATCCTCGAGCTCGGTTGCGGCTGGGGCTCGCTGTCGCTGTGGATGGCGCGGCAGTTTCCCCATGCAAAGGTGACGGTGGTGTCGGGCTCGCAGGCGCAGCGCGCTCATGTCGAGGAGGAGGCGCGGCGCCGCGGACTCCTGAACCTGCGCGCGGTCACCGCGGACATGAACGTGTTCGCGCCCGAAGGCCAGTTCGACCGCATCGTCTCGGTCGAGATGTTCGGGCAGATAACGAACTGGCGCAAGCTGATGACACGGGTGCGGTCATGGCTGGCGTCGGAGGGGCGGCTCTTCATGCAGGTCGCCACCCATCGCTCGGGCTCGCAGCTGTTCGACCGGCTCGATCGCAACGACTGGATCGCGCAGCACGTCTTCACGGGCGGGCTGATGCCGAGCCATCACCTCGTCAGGCAGTTCGACGATATCTTTGCGATCGAGAAGGAATGGTGCTGGAGCGGTACGCATTACCAGCGCACCGCCAACGACTGGCTCGCCAATTTCGATGCGCATCGCGGCCCCATCGAGGCGTCCTTGCGCAGGGTCTACGGCGAGGAGACTGCTCCTTGCATGCGTCGCTGGCGCTGGTTCCTCCTCGCAACATCCGGCCTGTTTGGCTACGCCGGTGGAACCGAATGGGGAATCAGCCATTATCGGATGAAGGCCGCGGAGTGATTGCGGTGTTCGGTCGCAGCACGCGGCGGTGGAACTGGATTCACAATCAGGTGAGTCGCTAAAAGGCAGCTGAAGTCAACGGGTTACGTCGTGTGACAATGAGCCGCCTGCAACACGCGTTGCGTCGCAGCAAGTCCATTCTATTTTGAGGCCATCGGCGCGCGAAAGGAGTCCAGGACGGGCCCACGGAGCGTGATCAGTATCAACAACATCGGGGCACCACATTTCATGTCAGGACTTCGCGCGCGATCGGCATGCGTTGCATTGATGCTCGCGGCCCTTGCGCCGCTCCTTGGTGCTTGCGACGAATCCAGCTCCGCCGTATCCGCCGCCCAGCCGGCCGCCCCTGACGTGAGCGTCGTCGTCGTCAAGCCGCAGCCGCGCGCCGTGGTGCGCGAACTGCCGGGCCGCATCGCGCCGACGCGTGTCTCCGACGTGCGGCCGCGCGTGTCCGGCATCGTGGTCCAGCGTCTGTTCCGCCAGGGCAGCGAGGTGAAGGCAGGCGATCCGCTCTACCGCATCGATCCGCGTCCGTTCGAGGTCGAGGTGATGGCCAACGAGGCCGCGCTTGCCAAGGCCGACGCGGCATTGATGCAGGCCAAACAGCAGGCGCATCGCATCGCCACCCTCACCAAGGATCGCGCTGCCCCGGAAGCCGAGAACGAGAAGGCGATCGCGGCCGAACGCCAGGCCCATGCCGAGGTCGAGGGCCGCAAGGCCGAGCTCGCGCGGGCCAAGCTCAATCTCGACTATGCCACCGTGCGCGCGCCGATCGACGGCGTGGTCGGTGCGGCGCTGGTCAGCGAGGGCGCGCTCGCCGTGCAGAATGAGACCAATCTCGCCACCATCCAGCAGCTCGATCCGATCTATGCCGACTTCACCCAGTCGGTGAATGAACTCAACCAGCTCCGCCGTGCCTTCGAGACCGGCGACCTCGATCGCATCGCCGCCGATGCCGCCAAGGTGCGCCTGGTGCTCGACGACAACACCATCTATTCGCTCGACGGCAAGCTGCTGTTCTCCGACGCCAAGGTCGACGCCCACACCGGGCAGGTGACGTTGCGCGGCGAGTTCCCCAATCCCAGGCGCGAACTGCTGCCGGGCATGTATGTCCGGGTCCGCATCGACCAGGGTCTCGATTCCGACGCGATCGCGGTGCCGCAGCAGGCGGTCCAGCGCAATGGCGGCGGCGGCAGCGAGGTGTTCGTCGTCAAGGACGACAACCACATCGTGGTCCAGCCGGTGCGCACGGGATCGGTGCAGGACGGACTCTGGTTCGTCACCGAAGGCCTGAAGGCCGGTGACAAGGTCGTGGTCGAAGGTTTCCAGAAGTTCGCGGCCGGCGACAAGGTCAAGCCGCAACCCTGGTCGGAGGTGGAAGCGACCGCGGACAACCGGCACGCCCAGCAGCTCACGCGGTAACGCGCTATGCCGAGCTTTTTCATCGACAGGCCGATCTTCGCCTGGGTGGTCGCGCTGTTCATCTGCCTGATCGGCGCGATCGCGGTGCCGCTGCTGCCGATCGCGCAATATCCGATCATCGCGCCGCCCTCGATCTCGATCTCGACCAGTTATCCCGGTGCGTCGCCCGAAAACCTCTACAACAGCGTCACGCGGTTGATCGAGGAGGAGCTCAACGGCGCCTCCGGCATTCTCAATTTCGAATCGACCAGCGACTCGCTCGGCCAAGTCGAGATCATCGCCAATTTCCAGCCCGGCACCGATACCAACGACGCCTCGGTGGAAGTCCAGAACCGCATCAAGCGCGTCGAGGCGCGCCTGCCGCGCGCGGTGATGCAGCAGGGCATCCTGATCGAGGAAGCCTCCAGCGCGGTGCTTCAGATCATCACGCTGAGTTCGACCGACGGCAGCCTGGATGAGGTCGGCCTCGGCGACTTCATGATCCGCAACGTGCTGGGTGAGATCCGCCGCATTCCCGGCGTCGGTCGCGCCACGCTGTACTCGACCGAGCGCAGCTTGCGCGTCTGGGTCGATCCGGCCAGGCTCGTCGGCTACGGGCTGACCGCCGACGACGTCAACAAGGCGATCTCCGCGCAGAACGCGCAGGTCGCCTCGGGCAGCATCGGCGCCGAGCCGTCGACGTCCAGCCAGCGCACCTCGACGCTGGTGCTGGTCAAGGGGCAACTCTCCTCGCCGGACGAATTCGGCGCCATCATCCTGCGCGCCAATGCCGACGGCTCGACCGTGCGCCTGCGCGATGTCGCGCGCGTCGAGGTCGGCGGGCTCAGCTACCAGTTCAACACGCGCCTCAACGGCAAGCCGACTGCGGGTCTGTCGGTGCTGATGTCGCCGACCGGCAATGCGCTGGCGACCGCGAGCGCGGTCGAAGCGAAGATGAAGGAGCTGTCGCGCTTCTTCCCGGCCAACATCACCTACGAGATCCCCTACAACATCACGCCCGTGGTCGAGGCCTCGATCAAGAAGGTGCTGACGACGCTGGTGGAAGCCGTGGTGCTGGTGTTCGTCGTGATGTTCCTGTTTCTGCAGAACATCCGCTACACCATCATTCCGACCATCGTGGTGCCGGTGGCGCTCTTAGGCGCCTGTTCCACGCTGCTGCTCGCCGGCTACTCCATCAACATGCTCTCGATGTTCGGCATGGTACTGGCGGTCGGCATCCTCGTCGACGACGCCATCGTCGTGGTCGAGAACGTCGAACGCATCATGGCCGAGGAAGGCCTGCCGCCGAAGGAAGCCACGCGCAAGGCGATGTCGCAGATCACCGGCGCCATCATCGGCATCACCTTGGTGCTCATGGCGGTGTTCGTGCCGATGGCGTTCTTCCCGGGCTCGGTCGGCATCATCTACCGCCAGTTCTCCGTCACCATGGTCGCCGCGATCGGCTTCTCCGCCTTCCTCGCGCTGTCGCTGACGCCGGCGCTGTGTGCGACCCTGCTCAAGCCTGTCGCCAAGGGGCACGGTCATTCCAGCAATTTCGTGTTCGGCTGGTTCAATCACATGCTGGAGGCCGCGCGGTTCCGCTACGCGAATACGGTCGGCTTCTCGCTGAAGCGCACCGGACGCCTGATGCTGGTCTATGCCGCGCTGCTGGTCGGCCTGTCCTGGGCCTTCGTCAGCCTGCCCGGTGGCTTCCTGCCCGTCGACGACCAGGGCTTCGTCACCACCGACGTGCAGACGCCGTCGGATTCGTCCTACGCCCGCACCGAGGCCGTGATCGAGAAGGTCGAGAAATATCTTGCCGCGCGGCCGGGAGTCAAAGATGTCACCTTCCTCACGGGCTTCAGCTTCTCCGGCCAGGGCATGAACACCGCGCAGGCCTTCATCACGCTGAAGGACTGGTCGGAGCGCGGGCCCAAGGATTCCGCCGCGGCGATCGTCAACGACATCAACCGCGACCTCTCATCGATCCGCGACGCCAAGATCTCGGCGCTGCAGCCGCCGCCGATCGACAATCTCGGCAACTCCTCCGGCTTCTCGTTCCGCCTTCAGGACCGCGGCCAGAAGGGCTATTCCGCCTTGATGCGCGCTGCCGACCAGCTGATCGCGGCGGCCAATGCGAGCCCGGTGCTTCAGAAGGTCTACATCGAAGGCCTGCCCGAGGCAGGCGTGGTCAATCTCATGATCGACCGCGAGAAGGCCGGCGCCTTCGGCGTCACCTTCGAGGACATCAACAACACGATCTCGACCAATCTCGGCTCGAACTACATCAACGACTTCCCGAACCGCGGCCGCATGCAGCGCGTCGTCGTGCAGGCCGACGCGCGCGACCGCATGCGGACCGAGGACATCCTCAACTACAACGTCAAGAACAGCCGCGGCCAGCTGGTGCCGTTCTCGTCCTTTGCCACGGTGGAATGGGCACGCGGTCCGACGCAGATCGCCGGCTTCAACTATTATCCGGCGGTGCGCATCTCCGGCGAAGCGAAACCCGGCTTCACCTCGGGCGATGCGATCGCCGAGATGGAGCGGCTTGCCGACAGATTGCCGCGCGGCTTCGGCTATGAATGGACCGGACAATCGCTCCAGGAAAAGCTGTCGGGCTCGCAGGCGCCGTTCCTGCTGGCGCTCTCGGTGTTCGTGGTGTTCCTGTGTCTGGCTGCGCTGTACGAGAGCTGGACCATTCCGCTCGCGGTGCTGCTGACCGTGCCGCTCGGCATCGTCGGCGCCGTGGTCGCCGCCATGCTGCGCGGCCTGCCCAACGACGTCTACTTCACCGTCGGCCTCATCACCATCATCGGCCTCGCAGCGAAGGACGCGATCCTGATCATCGAGTTCGCAAAGGATCTGCGGAAGGAAGGCAAGCCGCTGGTGGAAGCCACCATCGAGGCCTGCCGCCTGCGCTTCCGCCCGATCCTGATGACCGGCCTCGCCTTCATCTGCGGCGTGCTGCCGATGGCGATCGCGCATGGCGCCGGCGGCGCCAGCCAGCAGGCGCTGGGCAGCATCGTGATGGGCGGCATGATCGCGGTGGTGATCCTGGCGCTCCTGATGGTGCCGGTGTTCTTCGTCTCGGTGCAGCGCGTGCTGGGCGGGGACCGGGAGCCGGCGCCGGCGAAGGAACATGAGGCCTACGGCCCGCCGGCGCGGGCGCATACCGGGCACTGACAGTTCTTTCCGTCATTCCGGGGCGCGTGTAGCGCGAACTATGATGCGCAATTGCGCATCTGAGAATCCATCGGGCCGCAATCACGGTCGATGAATGGATTCCGGGCCCGCGCCCAGTGGCGCGTCCCGGAATGACGGCGGAGTGTGGAGCGCGAGCTCCCGCCTTACGCCGCCTTCCTCAAGATCTTCACCAGCTCCCCGTGCACGAACTCATTGCCGCACACCACGTGCCCGGTCACCAGCGGATCGCCAGGGGTCTCGATGTCGCTCACCGTACCGCCCGCCTCGCGCACCATGATCTGGCCGGCGGCGATGTCCCAGGATTGCAGGTTGCGCTCCCAATAGCCGTCGAGGCGGCCGGCGGCGACGAAGGCGAGGTCGAGCGAAGCGGCGCCGAAGCGGCGCAGGCCCGCGACGCGATTCTGGATTGCGGTCATCTCGCGGCGGAATTCCTCATGGTCGCCGCGGCCGATATGGGGCAGGCCGCAGGCCACCACGCATTCGTTGAGCTGGCGGCGGCCGGCCACGCGCAGGCGCTGGTCGTTGAGGAAGGCGCCCTTGCCGCGCTCGGCGATGTAGAGCTCGTCATTGGCGGGGTTGTAGATCACGCCGGCGATGATCGTGCCCTCACGCGCGAGGCCGATCGAGATCGCGAATTGCGGGATGCCGTGCAGGAAGTTGGTGGTGCCGTCGAGCGGATCGACGATCCAGGTGTGGCTCTTGTCGGTGCCTTCGCGGGTGCCGCCCTCTTCGCCGATGAAGCCGTAGCCGGGCCTTGCCTTGGCGAGGTCCTGATAGAGGATTTCCTCGGCGCGCTTGTCGGCGAGCGAGACGAAATTCGCCGGCCCCTTCAGCGAGACCTGGAGATGCTCGATCTCGCCGAGATCGCGCTTGAGGCTGCGGCCGGCGCGGCGCGCGGCCTTGACCATGACGTTGATAGTGGCGGAATACAGCATGAGCTCTGGACTTGATCGGGGGCGGGGATCAGGGGCAGGGACGGAACGTCGCGCCTGTTTGAGGGATTGGGTGCCCTGCGAGGGCGCTTGCGTCAAGTCATTGCGTCAAGTCATTTGGTCCCGAGCCATTTCTTGGCGGCGGCCTCAGCCTTGGCCCGCTCCTCGGCCGGCAGATCGGATAGTTGCTTGTCGAGATCGGGGTCGCCCTTGCCGGCCGTTTTGGCCACCAGGTGCCATTTGAAGCCCTCGACCTTGTCCATGGGCGTACCCACGCCGTTGATCAGCACCCATGCCAGCCGGTTCTGCGCGATCGCGCTGCCCTGGCGGGACGCCTTGCGGAGCAACGCGACGGCCGCCGGCTGGTTCTTCGGCGTGCCGGTGCCGTTGAACATCGCGATCGCATATTCGACCTCGGCATCGACATTGTCGGCGAGCGAGGCGGCCTGGAGCAGCCGCACCGCGCGTTCCGGGTCCTTCGGCACACCGTTGCCTTCCTTGTAGAAGGTCGCGAGCGCGTATTGGGCCTCGGGCAGGCCTGCATCGGCGGCCTGGCGCAGCAGCTCCGCCGAGCGCTTGACGTCCTGCGGCAGTGTCTGGCCGTCCAGATAGAGCAAGGCGAGGTTATAGGCGGCCTTGGGCTCGCCGAGCTTGGCGGCGGAGGCCATCAGCTTGACCGCCTCGCCCTTGTCGACCGGGCCACCGCGGCCCGACATGCGCAGCATGGCGAGCGCGAACATCGCCTCGCGATCGCCGGAATCGGCGGCGCGCTTGTACCATTCGGCCGCCTTGGCGTAGTCGCGCCGGATGCCCATGGCGTTGGAATAGAGCTCGCCGAGCATGGTCATCGCCTTGGGATCGCCGGCTTGTGCACGGGTGGTGGCGAGCTCGAACGCGGTCTTGTACTGGCCGCGCTGGTAGGCGCCGTAGACCAGATCGACGTTGGGATCGTCGGTCGGCGGTGCGGGGATCACGGTCGCGGCCGGCTTGGGCGAGGGGGACGGCTTGGGGGAGGCCGAAGGTTTCGGCGCGGGAGCGGCCTCCTTCTTCTTGGTGATCGTGTGCGGCTTGGGCTTCTGCTTTTCGGCGGGTGCGCCCGGCGTTGCGGCCGGCGGCGTGATCTGGAGCTGCGCGGCCGCGGGCGCCGTGAGCAGCAGCGCGGCCAGCATGGTGATGTGCGGAAGCTTCATGTCGGGCGCTGGCCGTGCTCCTGACCCGCAGGATCCTGGCTCGCCGGCGCCGTCGCATGGGCCTTCTTGATCGCAGCGTCGGCCTCGACCAGTGCGGCCTTGGGCCCGCGCGGATCATCCCAGATGAAGTCGCCGACCAGCACGAAATCGGCGCCGCTGGCGGCGAAATCGCGGGCCTCTTCCAGCGAATTGGCAAAGCCGACGCAGGGCGGCTCGAACAGCTCGGCCCACCAGTCCAGCCGTTCGGCGATGGCCTGGGATGACGGGCGCTGGCCTTTCTCGTCGGGCTCGCCGAACAGCACATAGTCGGCGCCCATCTCGCCCGCGCTCATGGAATCGTGCCGCGTGGCGAGCCCGCCGACGCCGGCGATGCGATCGGGCTTGAGCGAGGGCGCCGCCTCTTCCAGC
Source organism: Bradyrhizobium sp. I71 (assembly GCF_022354745.1). Taxonomy (NCBI): domain Bacteria; kingdom Pseudomonadati; phylum Pseudomonadota; class Alphaproteobacteria; order Hyphomicrobiales; family Nitrobacteraceae; genus Bradyrhizobium; species Bradyrhizobium sp. I71. Next base: position 2,437,922 of record NZ_CP059398.1, on the reverse strand, counting down.
GCGGCAAGACCGGTGAGGTGCGCGCCGTCGGCGCCGCCGCGCGCGACGATGTCAGGATGACCGTCGACGAGGAGAGCTGCGCCTGCCTTCTGCACCGGCGGTGCCAACGCCTTGATGCGCGAGATCATGGTGCGCTGGTCGGTCTCCTTCAGCCGCAGCAGCACGGCCGCGACATCGGCCGAAGCGAGCAGGCCCGGCAAATCGGCGACGAGCCTCGCAGGGTCCTCGACAATAGGCGTCGCGAGGTAGAGACGCGGCGCCGGGCGCGGCGGAGGCGGTTTGTTCGACAAGATCTACGCTGCCTTCTGTTCCAGGCTGCTTTGCCATTCGCCCTTGGAGGCAAGGCCGTTCATCCGCGCGCGATGGCTGAAGGCGCGCTGTCCGGCCGCGACGTTCCCGGCCTTGCCGGACCAGGCCTTCTGCGGCGCGGCCTGGAGCGCGCGGCCGTAGGAGAAGGTCAGGCCCCAGGGCAGCGGGCCGAGCTTGTGCATGGCATTGAGATGCGCGGTCGCCTCTTCATCCGACTGGCCGCCGGAGAGGAAAGCGATGCCGGGCACGGCTGCGGGCACGCAGGCCTTGAGCAGCCGGATCGTCTTCTCCGCGACCTCCTCGACGGAGGCCTGCTTCGGACACTTCTTGCCCGAGATTGTCATGTTCGGCTTCAGCACCATGCCTTCGAGCGCGACGCGCTGCACGCGCAACTCCTGGAACGTCTTGTTGAGGACGCGTTGCGTCACCTCATAGCAGCGGTCGATGTCGTGATCGCCGTCCATCAGCACTTCCGGCTCGACGATCGGCACGATCTGCGCGGCCTGGCACAGCGCGGCATAGCGCGCCAGCGCATGGGCGTTGACGCTGATCGCGGTCATCGAGGGGATGCCGCTGCCGATGTCGATCACCGCGCGCCATTTGGCAAAGCGCGCGCCGCGCTCGTAATATTTCTTCAGCCGCTCGGCGAGCTTGTCGAGCCCGACCGTGACGAGCTCGCCCGGGCACATCGGCAGGGCTTGCGTGCCCTCGTCGACCTTGATCCCCGGGATGGCGCCGCTCTGCTCGATCAGCCTGACCAGCGGCGTGCCGTCCTTGGCGTCCTGCCAGATCGTCTCGTCATAGAGGATCACGCCGGAGATGTACTGGCTCATGGCGTCCTTGGCGCGAAACAGCATCTCGCGATAGTCGCGGCGGTTCTCTTCCGTCGATTCCACGCCGATGGCGTCGAAACGCTTCTTGATGGTGCCGGAGGATTCGTCGGCGGCAAGGATACCCTTGCCGGGCGCGACCATGGCGGTGGCGATCCTGTTGAGCTCAGTCAGATTCATCGAGAGGTCCTCCCAAATCGATTCTGCCCTTGCCCGCAAAAATAGACCGTTCTCGGGCAATTGCCGAGTTAACGTTCGTCGCAGGGCAAAAGCGGGGAGGCTGGGTCTTCGCCTCGCCCCGCTTGCGGGGAGAGGCCGGATTTTGCGCGTAGCGTGAAATCCGGGTGAGGGGGCTCTCCGCGAGTTCGACTGCTACCGTCCCCGGGGAGACGCCCCCTCACCCCGACCCTCTCCCCGCAAGCGGGGCGAGGGGGAAGATGGGGCGGCGTCTGCCTTACGCCACCTTCGCGATCGCTTACGCCACCTTGGGGTCGAGCTCGCCCTTGGCGTAGCGCTTGGCCATCTCGGCGGTGGTCAGCACCTTCTTGACCTTGGAGGCCTGGCCGGCGGTATTGAACTCCTGAAGCCGCTGCTTGCACAGCTTGGTCATCGCTTCCATCGCCGGCTTCAGATATTTGCGCGGATCGAACTCTTCCGGATTGTCCTTGAGCACCTTGCGGATCTGGCCGGTCATCGCCATGCGGTTGTCGGTGTCGATGTTGATCTTGCGCACGCCGTTCTTGATGCCGCGCTGGATCTCGCTGACAGGCACGCCCCAGGTCGGCTTCATCTTGCCGCCATAGGCGTTGATGATGTCCTGGAGATCCTGAGGCACCGACGAGGAGCCGTGCATGACGAGATGGGTGTTCGGCAGCTTGCGGTGGATCTCCTCGATCACGTTCATGGCGAGGATGTCGCCATCGGGCTTGCGGGTAAATTTGTAAGCACCGTGAGAAGTCCCCATCGCGATCGCGAGCGCGTCGACCTTGGTCTCCCTGACGAACTTCACCGCCTCGTCCGGATTGGTCAGGAGCTGGTCGTGGCTGAGCTTGCCCTCGGCGCCGTGGCCGTCTTCCTTGTCGCCCATGCCGGTTTCGAGCGAGCCGAGCACGCCTAGCTCGCCTTCGACCGAGATGCCGCCGAGATGGGCCATGTCGGTCACGGTCTTGGTGACGCCGACATTGTAGCCCCAGTCGCCGGGGGTCTTGCCGTCGGCCTTGAGCGAGCCGTCCATCATAACCGAGGTGAAGCCCGCCTGGATCGCGGTCATGCAGGTCGCGGGCTCGTTGCCGTGGTCGAGATGCACGCAGACCGGAATGTGCGGATAGATCTCGGTCACCGCGTCCATCATGTGCTTGAGCATGACGTCGTTGGCGTAGGAGCGCGCGCCGCGCGAGGCCTGGATGATGACGGGCGCGTCGACCTGGTTGGCCGCGTCCATGATCGCCAGCGCCTGCTCCATGTTGTTGATGTTGAAGGCCGGTACGCCGTAATCGTTCTCCGCCGCGTGGTCGAGCAGTTGACGTAACGTGATCCGAGCCATCTGTGTCTTTCTCCCGTTGGGGCCTGCAAGGCCGCTTGATTACTTGATACGCAGAACTTCGACGCCGGGCAGCGGCTTGCCTTCCATCCATTCGAGGAACGCGCCACCGGCGGTCGACACATAGGTGAAGTCACCGGCCACATGGGCCTGGTTGAGCGCAGCGACAGTGTCGCCGCCGCCCGCGATCGAGACCAGCTTCTTCGCCTTGGTGCGCTCGGCGGCATGCTTGGCGGCCGCGACCGTGCCGCGGTCGAACGGCTGCATCTCGAAGGCGCCCAGCGGTCCGTTCCAGACCAGGGTTGCCGCATCGTCGATCGCCGCGTGGACGCGCGCGACCGATTGCGGGCCGACATCGAGGATCATGCCGTCGGCCGGGATCGCATCGAGCCCATAGGCATGCGACGGCGCGTTGGCCGCGAAATGATAGGCGACGGTCGCATCCACGGGGAGGATGATCGCGCAGTTGGCGGCGTCCGCCTTCTCCATGATGCGCAGCGCGGTCGGCGCGAGGTCCTTCTCGGCCAGCGACTTGCCGATCGCGACGCCCTGGGCGTGCAGGAAGGTGTTGGCCATGCCGCCGCCGATCACGAGCGCGTCGACCTTGGTCACGAGATTTTCGAGCAGGTCGATCTTGGTCGAGACCTTGGCGCCGCCGATGATCGCGATCACCGGCTTGGTCGGGGATCCCAGCGCCTTCTCCAGCGCATTGAGCTCGGCCTGCATGGTGCGGCCGGCATAGGCCGGCAGCTTGTGGCCGAGGCCTTCGGTCGAGGCATGGGCGCGGTGCGCCGCCGAGAAGGCGTCATTGACCCAGATGTCGCCGAGCTTGGCGAGCTCCGCGACGAAGGCGGGATCGTTCTTTTCCTCTTCCTTGTGGAAGCGGGTGTTTTCGAGACAGAGGATGTCGCCGTCCTCTAGGCCGGCCACGGCCTTTGCTGCGGGTTCGCCGATGCAGTCATCGGCGAAGCCGACCGGCTTCTTCACCACCTTCGACAGCGCCTCGGCGACCGGCTTGAGCGAGTCCTTGGCATCGCGCCCCTTCGGCCGGCCGAAATGCGCGAGCAGGATGACCTTGCCGCCCTTGTCGGCGAGTTCGGTGATGGTCGGCGCCACGCGCTCGAGCCGGGTCGCGTCGGTGACGCGCCCGTTCTCCATGGGCACGTTGAGGTCGACGCGCAGCAGCACGCGCTTGCCCTTCACGTCGACGTCGTCGAGGGTGCGGAATTTGTTGGTCATCGGACGCTTCCTTGTCCCGGGCGCATTGCGGCGCAAGGCGCCGCTGTGCAGAACCGGGACCCACGTTGCGGCGAGTCCCGCGGTTAAGATGGGTCCCGGCTCTGCGACGCAGCGCTTCACGCTGCATCGCGTCCGGGACACGAGAGCGGAGTCAGATCACCTTCGCCAACGCGACGGCGGTGTCCGCCATGCGGTTCGAGAAGCCCCACTCGTTGTCGTACCAGGACATCACGCGCACCAGCGTGCCGTTCTGCACCTTGGTCTGGTCCTCGTGGAAGGTCGAGGAGTGCGGATCGTGGTTGAAGTCGATCGAGACGTTCGGCGCGCTGGTGTAGCCGAGGATGCCCTTGAGCTGCTGCTCGCTGGCGCGCTTCATCGCCGCGTTGATCTCCTTGGCGTCGGTGGCGCGCTTGGCGACGATCTTGAGGTCGACCACCGAGACGTTCGGGGTCGGCACGCGGATCGCGACGCCGTCGAGCTTGCCCTTCAGCTCGGGCAGCACGAGACCGATCGCTTTCGCAGCACCGGTCGAGGTCGGGATCATCGACATCGCAGCGGCGCGGCCGCGGTAGAGATCCTTGTGCAGCGTGTCCAGCGTCGGCTGGTCGCCGGTATAGGCGTGGATCGTGGTCATGAAGCCGGTCTCGATGCCGACGAGATCGTTCAGCACCTTGGCGACCGGCGCGAGGCAGTTCGTCGTGCAGGAGCCGTTCGAGACGACCAGGTGATCCCTAGTCAGGGTGTCGTGGTTGACGCCGTAGACGATGGTGGCATCGGCGCCGTCGGCGGGCGCGGAGACCAGCACGCGCTTGGCGCCGGCGGTCAGATGCGCGGAGGCCTTGTCCTTCGAGGTGAAGATGCCGGTGCATTCCAGCGCGATGTCGACGCCGAGATCCTTCCAGGGCAGCTTCGAGGGATCGCGCTCGGCGGTCACCTTGATCTTGCCGTTGCCGAAGCTGATGGAGTCGCCGTCGACGGTGACGGTGCCGGGGAAGCGGCCATGGACGCTGTCGAAACGGAGCAGATGGGCGTTGGTCTCGACCGGGCCGAGATCGTTGATACCGACGACCTCGATGTCCTTGCGGCCTGACTCGGCGATAGCCCGCAGGACGTTGCGGCCGATGCGGCCAAAACCGTTGATTCCGACGCGGACTGCCATGTTTCGTCTCCTTCAATGACCGTTGTCATCCCGCACAACGCGCTTTCGTGCGCCTGCGAGGGTTTTTTAGGGGCGGGCGCCCGGTTCGGCCGGGCGGTGCTTGATCATATGGAAGACTACGTAGTCCTTTTTTGGGGCAAGCTCAACTCTCAGGAAATGCGCTTCAGCACAGCGTTAACCGCGGCCTCGGCGGTAATGCCGAAATGCTTGTAAAGCTCCTTGGCGGGACCGCTTTCGCCGAAGGAATGCATGCCGATGAATTCGCCGTCCTGGCCGATCACGGCATCCCAGCCCCAGCGCACGGCGGCCTCGATGGCGATCTTGACCGGCGCGTTGCCGATGATTGTGGCACGCTTGGCCTCTGGTTGCGCTAACAACAGCTCGAGCGAGGGAACAGAGACAACGCGTGACGCGATGCCGCGTTCCGCGAGCTGCTTCTGGGCCGCGACCGCGATCTCGACTTCGGAGCCGGAGGCAAACAGCGTGGCCTTGGCTTCGCCCTGGGCCGCGACCAGCTCATAGGCGCCGACTGCGCAGGGATTGTCGCTCGGTGCGGTGGTCCGCAGCTGCGGCAGGTTCTGTCGCGTCAGCGCCAGCACGGTCGGACCGTCGATGCGGTTGAGCGCGAGCTCCCAGCATTCTGCGACCTCGATGGAATCGCAGGGGCGGAACACGCGCATGTTCGGAATGGCGCGAAGCGCGGCGAGATGCTCGACCGGCTGATGCGTCGGCCCATCTTCGCCGAGGCCGATGGAGTCGTGCGTCATCACATAGACGACGCCGGTGCCCATCAGTGCGGCGAGGCGCATCGCGGGACGTGCGTAGTCGGTGAACACCAGGAAGGTCGCGCCGTTCGGCGCGAAGCCGCCGTGCAGGAAGATGCCGTTCATCGCGGCGCACATGCCGTGCTCGCGGATGCCGTAATGGATGAAGCGGCCCTTCGGCGTCTTGGCCGAGAACGCGGTCGCCGACTTCGCCTTGTTGTTGTTGGAGCCGGTGAGATCGGCCGAGCCGGCCAGAAATTCCATCGGCATGGCCGCGGCGATCACCTCGATCGCAGCCTCCGACGATTTGCGCGTCGCCGCCGTCAGCGGCTTCTCCAGCAGCTCCTTCTTGTGTGCCTTCAGCGCCTTGGCCAGCGAGGCCGGACGCTCATGGCGCAGGCGGCGCTCGAACTCGGCGCGCTTGCGGCTGCCGAGCTCACTGATCCGTGCTTCCCATTCCTGGCGTGCCGCGGCGCCGCGGCTGCCGGCCGCGCGCCATGCCTTCAGCACGTCGTCGGGCACCGAGAACGGCTCGAGCGAGATGCCGAGATTTTCCTTGGCGGCCTTGAGCTCGTCGGCGCCGAGCGCCTCGCCATGCACCTTCGAGGTGCCGGCCTTGTGCGGCGCGCCGAAGCCGATGGTGGTGCGGCAGGCGATCAGCGTCGGCTTGTTCGATTTTTGCGCGCGGGTGATGGCGGCGGCAATGGCGGCCTGATCCTGGCCGTCGATCTTCTCGGCGGCCCAGCCCGCCGACTTGAAGCGCTTCACCTGGTCGACGGAATCGGAGATCGAGGTCGGGCCGTCGATCGAGATGCCGTTGTCGTCGTAGAGCACGATCAGCTTGTTGAGCTTCCAGTGCCCGGCCATCGCGATCGCTTCCTGCGACACGCCTTCCATCAGATCGCCGTCGGAGGCGAGCACATAGGTGTGGTGGTCGACGATCTTCTTGCCGAACTCGGCGGCCAGCATCTTCTCGGCGAGCGCCATGCCGACCGCGGTCGAGATGCCCTGGCCGAGCGGGCCGGTCGTGGTCTCGATGCCCTTGGTGCGGAAATTCTCGGGGTGGCCGGGCGTGAGCGAGTCGACCTGGCGGAACTGCTTGATCTGGTCCAGCGTCATCTCGGTATTGCCGGTCAGGTACAGCAGCGAATAGAGCAGCATCGAGCCGTGGCCGGCCGAGAGCACGAAGCGGTCGCGGTCCGGCCAGGCGGGCGCTGCGGCGTCGAATTTCAGGAACTGCGTGAACAGTACCGTGGCGATGTCGGCGGCACCCATCGGCAGGCCGGGATGGCCCGATTTCGCCTTCTCGACAGCGTCCATCGAAAGGCCGCGGATCGCGTTGGCCATACGGGTGTGATCGACCTGCGTCATGTCTGAAATCCGTCTGAAATGAGGCGCTTGGCGATGTACGCCCGCGCGGGAGGAGCCTGGCGGCCACTGAAGGTCGGGGCTGGGATAGCACCTCGGTTCCGGGAGTCCAAGGCGGTCAAACGCCGGTTTGGCCGTAAAAGTTGCCGGTCGAGATCAGTTTTCCGCCGGGATCGTGCCGGAAGGAATCGATCGATCGCAACCGCGTCCCGATTGATCGGTGCATAGTTTTGCGGCGGCGTTGCGCTGGGCTAGCTTGCCACGTAAATTTCTGCTTCTAACCGCTTGCCGAACCGAGTCTTTTGCCGGACGGCAAGCTCCAGGGAAAGGCCACTGGGCAAAGGCCGCCAGGTTCCGCCGCTGACTGCATGAACGATCGCGTGTCCAATAGCTCCGCCATGACGGAATCATCCGCCGTCGAGATCGAGATTGCGACCCGCAGGCTCACGGCGGCGCTCGACGCACTCGAAAGCGCGGTCGAGCGGCGACGCGATGCCGATCGCGACGAGAACGAACTCGCGGCGCGGATCCAGGCGCTCGGCGCTGATCGCTCGCGACTCGCCGACGAGCTCGACGGCGCGCTGGTGAAGGCGCGCAAGCTCGAGCGCACCAATCGCGAGATTTCCGACCGGCTGGATTCCGCAATCGTCACGATACGCTCGGTGCTCGATACCGGAGAGGACGGATGAGCCACATCAACGTCACCATCAACGGCCGGCAATACCGCATGGCCTGCGAGGAGGGCCAGGAGGTGCGGCTGCTCAAGCTCGCCGAGAGCCTGGAGACGCGCATCCAGTCGCTGCGCGGAAAATTCGGCGAGATCGGCGATGCGCGCCTCACGGTGATGGCGGCGCTGACCGTGTGCGACGAGTTGATCGACGCCGGCAACCGCATCCGCACCATGGAGCAGGAGCTGGTCGAGCTCCGGGACTTCCGCAACGCCGCCGTCGAGCGCGCCCGGATGACGCAGACCGCGGTGGTGAATGCGCTGAATGCCGCAGCCGAACGCATCGAGAAGTCGACCCAGGTCCTGAACCGCACGGTCGGAGGCGGGATCGCGATCGGGTAGGGGCCGCAGAAGAGGTTGCCTATTGTTGTAGTCGGTTTGGCCGCGGGCGACGCGCCTCTCCCGCTTGCGGGAGAGGTCGGCGCATCCGGGCGAAGCGAAGCTTCGTCCCGTGCGCCGGGTGAGGGTTCTCTCCTCTAGGGGATTGTCCCGTCGCGGAGACACCCTCTCCCCAACCCTCCCCCGCAAGCGGGGGAGGGAGCGCACTTCCGCCGTGGCTCGGCCGAAGCTCGCTTTTCACCGCACTGGCACTTCGTCAGTACAGTTGTTACATTGCCCAAGCGAGGCTGCGACGTGCGTCAGGAGCCATATATCCCCGGGGCCTTATCGATCCTTTAGGGAACTGTCCCTGGCCGGGCCCGTGGGCCCGGACATATGGTGCCCACCTACTTTCGTAGGGAACTCCGGGATCGAGTGCTTCAACGGCGTTCGCGGCTTCGTACTGTTTTCTTCGTGTCTGTCGAATTGCGTCCCCGACACGCTTGCGGTTCAGCTCAAGGTTCGGTGTCATGCCCCGCCTAGTGCGCAATTGCGCACGGAGGGCCGGGGCATCCAGTACGCCGCGGCGTCGAGGTTCTAGCACTGGCGTCTCTGGAATACTGGATCATCCGCATTCGCGGGCGATGACGTGGGGGACCAAAGCGCATGTCCGCTTCCAAAGCCGAGCTCCGTGCCAAAGCCCTCGCCAGGCGTGACGCGCTGAGCGACAAGAAGCGCATCGCTGCGGCCGCAAAGCTCGCCAAGCGCGGGTTGCCGTTCGAGCTGCTGCCCGGCAGCATCGTCTCCGGCTATTCGCCGATCCGCAACGAGATCGATCCCCTGCCGCTGATGAAGCGGCTCGCCGAGCAGGGCGCAAAGCTGGCGCTGCCTTGCGTGGCCGCGCGCGGCCAGTCGCTGATCTTCCGCATCTTCCATCCGAACGACCGCCTGACGCTCGGCCCGCTCGGCATTCCCGAGCCGTCGCCGGCAGCAAGCGAAGTGATCCCCGACATCATGCTGACGCCGCTTGCGGCCTTCGACCGTCTCGGCCATCGCATCGGCTATGGTGCCGGCCATTACGATTTCACCTTCGCGCATTTGCGCAAGACCAAGCAAATCATCGGCATCGGGCTTGCCTTTGCGGCGCAGGAGATCGAGGCGGTTCCGGCACTATCCCACGACGTCGCGCTGGATTATGTGCTAACGGAATCGGACGTGTTCGATTTCCGGAGTTCTGAAGTTGCGCATTCTCTTCGTGGGTGATGTCGTCGGTCGTAGCGGGCGCGAGGCCATCGCCGAATATCTGCCCGGCATGGTCAAGGACTGGTCGCTCGATTTCGTCGTCGTCAACGGCGAGAATTCCGCTGGCGGCTTCGGCATCACGGAGGCGATCTACCAGGAGTTTCTCGAGGCCGGCGCCGATGCGGTGACGCTCGGCAATCATTCCTGGGACCAGCGCGAGGCGCTGGTGTTCATCGAGCGCGCCGATCGCCTGGTGCGCCCCACAAACTATCCGCGCGGCACGCCCGGCCGCGGCGCCGCGCTGGTCGAGACCAAGAACGGCAAGCATGCCCTCGTCGTTAACGCCTTGGGCCGCGTCTTCATGACCCCGTTCGACGATCCCTTCGCGGCGCTGGAGCGCGAGCTTGGCGCCTGTCCGCTCGGCGTTGCCGCCGACGCCATCGTCGTCGATTTTCATTGCGAGGCGAGCAGCGAGAAGCAGGGCATCGGCTTCTTCTGCGACGGCCGCGCCAGCCTCGTCGTCGGCACCCACACCCATGTGCCGACCGCCGACCACCAGATCCTCGCAGGCGGCACCGCCTACATGACCGACGCCGGCATGACCGGCGATTACGATTCCATCATCGGCATGCAGAAGGAAGAACCGCTGCGCCGGTTTACGTCAGGGATTCCATCCGCCCGCTTCGAGCCCGCCGCGGGCGCAGCGACGCTCAGCGGCGTCGCGGTGGAGACCGACGATGCGACGGGGCTCGCGCTACGCATCGCGCCAGTGCGTGTGGGCGGCCGGCTGGAGCCGGCGACGCCGAAGTTCTGGTTGAGCTGAGTAGACTGCCACCCTGCCCCTCCAGGCAGGGCAATCGCATATGATGTGCAGAATGCAGCGGCATCGGCAGTGGGCTCCCTCCCCCGCTTGCGGGGGAGGGTTGGGGAGAGGGTGTCTCCGCGCTGGGCCTATTGAGATTAACTGAGGACGTCCCTGTGCGGCGAGAGCCCTCACCCGCCGCGCTCCGCGAGCGCGTCGGCCTCTCCCGCAAGCGGGAGAGGCGGAGCAAGCCTGCAGACAGTCCCCGTGTCATTCATATGCGATAGCCCTGCCCCTCCAGGGGAGGAGACAAGCCTACTCCGCCGTCTGCCCCCTCAGCTCCGCGACGTCCTTCGCCGTCAGCTTCGAGCCCTTCGTCCCGAACCGCGCCGTGACATAGTTCGCCACCGCCGCGATCTCGTCGTCCGTGTAGGCGTTGCCGAACGCTGGCATCGACAGCGCGCCGTCGGGCGTGTGGCGCTTGGTGCCCGAGAGCACGATCTGCGCGACGTTGGTGGCGGCGGGGTCGTTGACGGCCCAGGTGCCGGTGAGCGTTGCCATCGGCGAGACCGGGCTCTCGCCGCTCCAGCCGTGGCAGCTGGCGCAGGCGCTGGCGAACACCTGCTTGCCGCGGGCGTCCGCCGTGACGCCCTCGCGGTGCGAGGCGGGGGCGACCGGTGCCGTGGTGGCGGGCAGGTCGGGCGAGGGCAGCGGCGGCACGCTGCGCAGGTAAGCAACGATGCTGCTGATGTCTTCGGGGGCGAGCTTGCTCAAGCTGTGGTCGACCGCCTCACCCATCGGACCCGAGGCCGAGCCATGACCCGGCGCATGGCCGAGCGACAGATACGAGATCAGATCCTGGTCGCTCCAGTTGCCGAGACCTGTCGCCTTGTCCGAGGAGATGTTGAAGGCGCGCCAGCCCGCCGTGATGGCGCCGGCGAACTTCCTGCGGTTGTCCAGCGCGAAGCCGAGATTGCGCGGGGTGTGGCACTCGCCGCAATGCGCCAGCGCCTCCGCAAGATACGCGCCTCTGTTCCACTCAGGGCTCTTCGAGGTGTCGGGCGCAAAGCGCGTGTCCGGATTGAACACGGCCGACCAGAACATCATCGCCCAGCGCTGGTTGAACGGGAACGACAGCGTGTTGTCGGGCGCCTTGGCGCGCACCGCCGGCAGGCTGAACAGATAGGCCTTCACCGCCAGCACGTCCTCGTCCGTCATGAAGGTGTAGGACGTATAGGGCATCGCGGGATAGAGCCGCGCGCCGTCACGGCGCTTGCCGTGCTGGACCGCGTTCAGGAAATCCTGGTCGCTGTAATTGCCAATGCCGGTGTCCTTGTCCGGCGTGATGTTGGTCGAATAGAGCGTGCCGAACGGCAGCTTGAAGGCAAGCCCGCCGGAATACTCCTTCTCGCCCGGCTTGGTGTGGCACACCATGCAGTCGGCGGCCTTGGTGAGATATTCGCCGCGCTCGACGATGCCGGCTTTCTCCAGCTTCGCCGGCACGCCGGTCGGCTTGCCCGCGCGGTAATCCGCCAGCGCCACTTTCGTGCCGCCGGCGAAGTCGAGCGGGCCGGGCCCGCGGATGATGAAGACGCCGACTGCTGCCGCGACGATGGCGATCGCGACGACGCTTGTGAGGATACGCATCTTGCCGCTCATGCCTTCTTCCCCGCAGCCAGCAGTGTCCGATCGATCGGCAGGCGCCGCAGCGCCACGCCGGTTGCGGCATAAATCGCATTGCGCAGCGCCGGCGGTCCGGCCGTCGTGCCGGTCTCGCCAATTCCGCCGGGTGCCTCGCCGCTCTTGACGACGTGAACCTCGATCTTCGGCGTCTGGTTGATCCGCAACATCCGGTAGTCATTGAAGTTGGATTGCTGGACGCGCCCCTTCTCGATGGTGATCTCGCCATAGAGCGCGGCGGTCAGGCCGAAGATCAGCCCGCCCTCGACCTGAGCCACGATGGTATCCGGATTGACGGCGATGCCGGTATCCACCACCGAGGTCGCACGGCGCAGATTGATCTCGCCTTGCTCGTCGACCTCAGCCTCCACGACGGTTGCAATGAAACTCCCGAACGACGGCTGCAAGCACACCCCGCGTCCGACGCGCGCGGGCAAGGGTTGACCCCAATTGGCTTTCTCTGCCGCGAGATTGAGGACGGACAGGAAACGCGGCTGATTGGCCAGCATGCCACGGCGAAACTCGACCGGGTCCTTGCCCGCCTTGCGCGCCAGTTCGTCGATGAAGCATTCGACCGCAAACACGTTGTTGTTGGGGCCGACCCCGCGCCAGAACCCCGTTGGTATCGCCGGCGGTTCGGCCCGCACATATTCGACGTGGACATTCGGGATCTCGTAGGGCACGTCGGTGGCGCTATCGATCGCATCGATATCGATGCCCTTCTGGAACGCCGGCGGCAGCCAGCGCGCGATGATCGCAGCGCCGGTGATCTTGTATTTCCAGCCGACGATCTTGCCACCGGACAGGCTCGCTGCGATCGTGTCGCGATACACGGGACGATAGATATCGTGCTGAATGTCTTCCTCGCGGGTCCATACCACCTTGACCGGCCCGTCGACCTGTTTGGCGATGCGAACGGCCGCGACCACCATGTCGGGCTCGAGCTTGCGGCCGAAGCCGCCGCCCAGCAGGTGGTTGTTGACGATCACCTTCTCGACCGGAAGCCCGGCGGCCTTCGCCGCCTCGGACTGCACACGCGCCATGATCTGCGTTCCGGTCCAGATCTCGCATGAATCGGGCTTGCAATGCACCGTGGCGTTCAACGGCTCCATCGTTGCGTGGGCGAGAAACGGCAGCTCGAACGAAGCTTCGAATTTTTCGCCGCTCGCGAGACCCTTGGCGATGTCGCCGGTTGATTTGGCGACCACGCCGTCCTTTGCGCTGGCGGCGCGCAAATCGTCCCAGATCGCTTTCGAATTGATCTTTGCGTTCGCTCCCTCGTTCCACTCGATGTCGAGCGCGTCCAGGCCTTTTTTCGCCGCCCACATGTGATCGCCAACGACGGCGACGAGGTCGTCGAGCACGACGATCTTTCGCACGCCCGGAATCTGCTTCGCGGCACGGTCATCGACCTTGCCGACCTTGCCGCCGAACACCGGGCACTGCGCCAGCGTCGCGAATTTCATGTCCGGCACGATGGCGTCGATGCCGTAGACGGCCTTGCCGTTGACCTTGTCGGGGGTGTCGAGCCGCTTGAACGGCTGGCCGATATAAACGAAATCCTTGGGGTCCTTGAGCGTGGGAGTCTTGGGCGGCGTCTGGCCTGCTGCGGCGGCGGCCAGCGCACCGTAGGAGACGGTCCGACCGCTCGCCTTGTGGGTCACCTCGCCTTTCGATGTCGTGCAACTGGCGGGATCGACGCCCCATTGTGCAGCCGCGGCCTGCACCAGCATGGCGCGCGCGCTGGCGCCGGCTTCACGTAGCGGCTTCCAGAACGCCCTGACCGATGTCGAGCCTCCGGTCGCCTGAATGATGAAAATGGGATTGCCGTACAGTTTCTCGTTGGCGGGTGCGTGCAGCAATTGGACCTTTGACCAGTCGGCGTCGAGCTCCTCTGCCAGGATCATCGAGATCGCGGTATAGATTCCTTGTCCCATCTCGACTTGCGGCATCACCAGCGTCGTCGCACCTTCCGGGTCGATCCGGATGAAGGCATTCGGCGCGAACTTGCCGTCGGTCTTGTCCTCCGGCTGCACCGGCTCGTTGACGGCGGCGCGCAGCGGCAGGTGGAAGGCGAGCAGGAATCCGGTGGCGAGGCCGCCGGTCAGAAGCGCGCGGCGGGAGACGTTGTTATGTGCGTTCATGGCGGACCTCAGGACTGACGGCCGTTGGCGGCCTGCTTGATGGCCTCGCGGATGCGCACATAGGTGCCGCAGCGGCAGATGTTGCCGGCCATCGCGGCGTCGATGTCGGAATCGTCGGGGTTCGGCGTTGCCGCCAGCAGCGCGGCGGCCGACATGATCTGGCCGGACTGGCAGTAACCGCACTGGATCACTTCGGCATCGAGCCAGGCCTTCTGCACCTTCGCGCCCGCAGGCGTGCTGCCGACGTGCTCGATGGTGGTGACAGCGCGGTTCGCGACCGCGCTGACCGGCAGCACGCAGGAGCGCACCGCCTTGCCGTCGACATGCACCGTGCAGGCGCCACATTGCGCGATGCCGCAGCCGAACTTGGTGCCGGTCATTCCGAGGATGTCGCGCAGCACCCACAGCAGCGGCATTTCCGGTGGCGCGTCGAACGATTTCGTTTCGCCGTTGATGGTGAGAACAGTTGCCATATGCATTCCCTTGCTCGGCGATCGCGTGCGGCGATCACGTCGACGAATTTTGCGCGACCATAATCATACCGATGCGAAACGATGAAGCGTCGAAATTTCCGGCAATGCATATTTGCGCGAACGAGGCGTGAGGCCATGACATTCACGAATTTGTGCGACGATCGCTGCAAAGTTTTTGGGCCAATTGATATGATAATCGTCATGTTTTGACCCATTTTCGTCGCGTGCGACATCGGCCGCCGCAGATGATCGTGCGAACGCGCAAAATCATGCAAAGACGAAACTCGTGCGATTGGGAAAGTGGGGCGGCGGGGAACGGCCGACATTGTTGTGCCCTCTCCCCTTGTGGGAGAGGGCGGCGACGTCAGTCAACGCGAATACGTTTGGGGTGAGGGGTCTCTATCCGCGTAGGACCCTCGTCATTATCGAGCAGTTCTGCCCGCGGAGACAGACCCCTCATCCGGCGCTTCGCGCCACCTTCTCCCACAAGGGGAGAAGGGAAGAGGGGGTCAATTTCGGAATAGTCGCATTATGCCCCTGTTTTGCCTGACGGGTCAAGTGTGGGGCGCATCCCGCCCAGCACTCGAATCATCTCCACGTGGGGGAAGAGGTGACCCGCGACCAGGTCTGATTTGATCGCCCTCTTGGCGCACGCCTAAGCCATTGATTCCGCACAACCCGGCTACTGTGCATGGGGTTGTTTTCGAACTTTTTGTTTTGGCGAGAACGGAGCGCGGTCGCGCAGCAACCGTCAGCTCTGCCGAAAGCCCATCCGGAAGGCGCCCCAATGTTTGCCGCGGACCACGATCGGCGAGGACAGATCCTTCATCAGCACGAACTGCCCGCCGCCCATGTCGCGGCGGTAGGTCTGCAGCAGGAACGGCTTCGTGTTGCCTGCGACCTTCTTCACCGTGCGGTCGGTGAACAGGCGGCGGTTGCGGCAGTTGGCGTTGTTCCAGACCGGGTCCTTGCCCTGCGGCAGCCGGTAGTTCGGATTGTGGGTCGGCAGATAGCCGCCCCTGGCCCAGGCGACGCAGAACACGATGCGGGGATCGGATTTCTGGATCGGGTCCTGGATCGCGGGCAGCACGCGGTCGGTGAACTCGACGTAGTCGGTGAGGTACTGTCTTGGATCGGTGCCGGGGATCTCGCGGTAGTTCTCGTCCATGAGCTGGTCGAGCGTGATCTCGCCGCGATCGATCGCAGCTTCGAACTCCGCCGAAATCCGCTTCGCGGTGTCGACGACGACGCGGATCAGCGGCGCGTCCGACGTCTCCACGCCGCTGTCGGCGATCAGCGCGATCAGACCTTCGGAGGCGTCGAGCAGCTTCGCCACCCGCTCGTCGGCGTTCTTGAGATCGCGCGAGGACAGGTCGACGCCCCTGGCGAGCTCGTTGAGCTCGCTGATGACGGTGTCGCAATGTCCGAGATTGGAGGTCGCCGCGCGCGTGACGCTGCCGATCTCCGCCTCCACGGAGGCAAAGCCCTGCTGGACGCGTGAGATGATGCCGGAGATCGCTTGCGCGCCTTCGCCGGCGGTCTTGGCGCGCTGCGAAGCGTCGCTGCTCTCGCCGATCAGGCCTTCGATCTGGCCGTCGAGATCGCGCACGGTGTCGGAGATCTGGTGCGTGGCCTGGCGGGTGGCTTCCGCGAGGTTCTTGACCTCGCTCGCGACCACCGCGAAGCCGCGGCCGGCATTGCCGGCGCGCGCCGCTTCGATGGTTGCGTTCAGCGCCAGCAGATTGGTCTGCTTCGCGATCGCCTCGATCGAGCCGGAGACCTTCGCCACCTGCGCCAGTGCCGAGCCGACGGCGCTGAGGCGCGCCTCGATCCGCTCCACGGCTGCGACCAGCTCGGAGATATGGCTGACCGCGGTGTCGACGGCGCTGCGCGATTGCGCGATCTCGCCGACTGCCGCGGACGTCGTCGTCTGCACGGCCTGCGATGCGTTGGCGATGTCGTGGTTGGCCGACACCATCGTCTCGGCCGTCTTCTGCAGGTGGTGGAAGCGTTCCGACTGGTTCGCGACGCGGCTTGCGACCTCCTGGACGTTGCCGGCGATGTCGGCGAGTTCCACGCCGAGCCCGCCGATGCGGTCGGCGAGCTGGTCGATCAGCCGCTCGGCGAGGGTGCGGTTGGAGCCGGTGTCCATGACGGCAAGGTGTGCGACGGACATGTTCGATGAGTCCTCCAGTCAGAGCCGTTCACCGGCTCACGGCGGCATTCCCATTCCAAATTCGACCTTAGAGGATGATTCGCCGCGGCCGTCTTGCCTGAGCGTGCACTACAGCTTGTAGGCAGTGCGAAATCCGCCCCAGTGCCGGCCTTGCACGCGGATCGGGACGTCGATCTCGCGCATCATCACCGTGTTGCCGTTGCCCATGTCCCGCGCATAGCTCTGGACCAGGTACGAGCGCAGGTTGCGCGCGGCAGCGAGCCCCGCCGGATCGTTGAACATCCGCCGGTTGCGGCTGTTGGCCGTGTTCCAGGCGACGTCGCCGGGCCGCTGCGTGTGCGAATAGATCTTGTTGTGGACCGGCAGGAAGCCGTTGCGGTCGACCATGGCGCAGAACGCCATCCGCGGCTCCCTCGCCAGAAAGGCTTCCTGGAACGGCGGCAGGGCGCGGTCGGCCCAGTCCAGATATTTCGTGCGGAATTGCTGCGGATTGGTGCCCGCAATTTCCACGTAGTCCGTGTCGAACAGGTCCTCCAGCTTGACCTCGCCGCGCGCGACCGCCTGCTCGAATATCTTGGTCAGCGCATTGCCCGCCTCCATGGCACGGGTGACCAGCTCCGTGTTCTCCTCATGGATCGACCAGAGCTTGTCCTCGATCTTCTCGTTGAGCGCGGCGCTGGCACCAACGAATTGCGCGCGGGCGCCTGCCTTGGATTGCTCGACCACGCGCAGGCGGCAGGCGCCGATGTCTTCGAGGGTGCCTTCGATCATCGCTTGCGGTGCAAGCCTGGCTGCATCCGCGCCGCCGATCAGAACGCCGTCCATCGCGATTTCGTAGACCGGCATGACCCCGCGCGTGGTCTCGAACCTGAGATGGCAGGGCAGCCGCTCGGTCTTGCGGCGGTCGGCGTGCTCGCTCTGGCCGAGCAGCACGGCGCAGCGCGATTTCAGCTTTTGAGCAAAAGTGGTAACGGCCTTGCCGGCGCTGGCGACGCTCTCGCCATGGGTCTCGGCCGCCTTGGTCGCGGCATCGATCTCGGCCGCGCTCTCGCCGACCGAGATGATGAACTCCGAGGCGCTGGCGGCATTTCCGGAAACTTCGCTGGTCGTGGCGTTCTGCTCGGCGACCGCGCCGTTGACGGTGTCGAACACCGGGCGGATCGCCTCGATCGCCTGCGAAATGCGGTGCACGGCATCGGCAGAGCCGGCGGCGTCGCGCTGGAGCGCGTCGATCTTCCTGGTGATCTCTTCCGTCGCGCCCTGGGTCTGCACCGCGAGCGCCTTGACCTCGGTGGCGACGACCGCAAAGCCTCTGCCCGCATCGCCGGCGCGTGCGGCCTCGATGGTGGAGTTGAGCGCGAGCAGCGTCGTCTGCCGCGCGATCTGCGCGATCAGATTGACGACATTGCCGATGGCGGCGGAGGATTCGCGCAGGCGCTCGACATTGGCGCGGGCTTCCTGCGCCGCGGCGCTGGCCTCGTCGGCGAGCTTGCCGGCATTGCGGACCTGCGCGCCGATCCCTTG
Organism: Bradyrhizobium sp. I71; assembly: GCF_022354745.1. NCBI lineage: Bacteria > Pseudomonadati > Pseudomonadota > Alphaproteobacteria > Hyphomicrobiales > Nitrobacteraceae > Bradyrhizobium > Bradyrhizobium sp. I71. The sequence continues at coordinate 2,419,627 of NZ_CP059398.1, read as the reverse complement.
CGCGGACTGGGTGAACTTGTCGGCGGCATGGGCGAAGGTGGAGGCGGTCGACTGCGCCGCGTTGGTCCGGCCGGTCAGGGCGTCGGTGCGGTCGCGAATGGCGGCAAGCGTCGCGGCGGTCGCCTCGGCGCCGCCGGCCACCGAATTGGCGGCGCGTTCGAGCTGGCGGATCATCGCGCCCAGCTCGAGTTCCAGCAGTTCCAGGATTTCCCGGGCCGAATCACTTTCGGCGGCCGGCGCGGTCGCGGAATGGGCCGCCGGCTGCGGAGCCTCCAGGGCTGTCGCAGGCGCAGCCGGGTCCGGCAGACGCTTCCGAAATAATCCGAACGCCATCGGGCCTCTCTTGTCGGAGAACGGTCGGGCGCTATTTTCGCAGTCCGGAATGAAATCAGGGTTAACGGTGCCTGACCTCTAGGCACGGGCGAGTACGGTGTTACCTTAAAGTCGTAGAGCCTCTTTCATTCCGGTGGGTTGGCGGCCTATAAGGCCGCGCTTCCCACGCTCACCTTGGCGCACGATTCCTTAACGAGACCACGCATGGCCGGACATTCCCAATTCAAGAACATCATGCACCGCAAGGGGCGGCAGGATGCCCAGAAGTCGAAACTGTTCGGCAAGCTGGCGCGGGAAATCACCGTCGCGGCCAAGCTCGGCACGCCCGACCCCGCCATGAACCCGCGCCTGCGCGCCGCCGTGATCGCCGCGCGCCAGGAGAACATGCCGAAGGACAACATCGAGCGCGCCATCAAGAAGGCGCTCGGCAGCGATGGCGAGAACTATGACGAGATCCGCTACGAGGGCTACGGCCCCGGCGGCGTCGCCGTCATCGTCGAGGCGCTGACCGACAACCGCAACCGCGCCGCTTCCGACATTCGCTCCTTCTTCACCAAGTCCGGCGGCAATCTCGGCGAAACCGGCTCGGTGTCCTTCATGTTCGACCGCACCGGCGTCATCGAATATGACCGCAGCGTCGCCTCCGACGACGCCATGCTGGATGCCGCGATCGAGGCCGGCGCCGACGACGTGGTCTCGGGCGAGAACGGCCACGAGATCTACGCCTCGACCGAAGGCTACCGCGACGTCGCCAAGGCGCTGGAAGCCAAGTTCGGCGAGCCGCGCAAGGCCGCGCTGATCTGGAAGCCGCAGAACACGGTCACCGTCGATGACGAGACCGGCGAGAAGCTGCTCAAGCTGATGGACCTGCTCAACGAGCACGACGACGTGCAGCAGGTCTACGCCAATTTCGAGATATCGGACGCGCTGGTCGCGAAGATGGGCGGGTAGGGCTCGCGTGTCCCGGACGCGCTGCAGCGTGAAACGCTGCTGCGCAGAGCCGGGACCCATCGTTCTCCGGGTCCAGACGCCTTCTGGGCCCCGGTTCAGCGTCGCGGCACTGCGTGCCGCGCTACGCCCGGGGCACGAGACCGCCTTTCCCCTGTTACTTCCGTTCTGTTTCTGTTTCCCCCGCGGCGGCCAGCCGCTATCACTGGCCCATGACCGCGCTCCCGATTCGTGGCCCCGTTCGCATCATCGGCATCGACCCCGGCCTGCGCCGCACCGGCTGGGGCGTGATCGAGGCCGAAGGCAATCGCCTGATCTACGTCGCCTGCGGTTCGGTGGAGCCGCCGGACGATCTGCCGCTGTCGAGCCGCCTGCTCGCGATCCATGAAGGGCTCGCGGCCGTTCTCTCCAACCACCAGCCGATGGAAGCGGCGGTCGAGCAGACCTTCGTCAACAAGGACGGCGTTGCCACGCTGAAGCTCGGCCAGGCCCGCGGCGTCGCCATGCTGGCGCCCGCAATGTTCGGCATCTCTGTCGCCGAATATGCGCCGAACCAGGTCAAGAAGACCGTGGTCGGCGCCGGTCACGCCGACAAGCAACAGATCGCGATGATGCTGAAGATATTGCTGCCCAAGGCCGAGCCGCCGTCCGCGGACGCCGCCGACGCGCTCGCCATCGCCATCACTCACGCCCATCACCGCCAGAGCACGGCGCTGCGGCTGAAGGTGGCGGGTCTCTAATGCGCGTTGTGAGGCACAGATGAGCCGCATGGACGGTGTGCTCCCTCCCCCCTTGTCGGGGAGGGTCGGGGAGAGGGGTAGCCGCAGCGGCGGTGCCGCCGTCATTGACGAGCCTGGCGCGCAGTCCTCACGCCTTCGAGACAATCCCCGTGTGGCACCCCCCTCCCTGACCCTCCCCCACAAGGGGGGAGGGAACGGACAGATGATGCCGTGCGTCCTTCAAGCGATGGGTGCGCAGCGATGATCGGCAAGCTCAAGGGCCTGATCGATTCCTACGGCGAGGATTTCGTCATCCTCGACGTCGGCGGCGTCGGCTACCAGGTGCACTGCTCCTCGCGCACGCTGCAGCATCTGCCCTCGCCCGGCGAAGCCGCCGTGCTGTCGATCGAGACCTATGTCCGCGAGGACCAGATCAAGCTGTTCGGCTTCCGCACCGACCAGGAGCGCGAATGGTTTCGCCTGCTCCAGACCGTGCAGGGCGTCGGCGCCAAGGTCGCGCTCGCCGTGCTCGGCACGCTGGCGCCGGCCGATCTCGCCAATGCCATTGCGCTGCGCGACAAGGCCGCGGTGGCACGCACGCCCGGCGTCGGCCCCAAGGTCGCCGAGCGCATCGTCACCGAGTTGAAGGACAAGGCGCCGGCCTTTGCCAATGTCGATCCCGCCGTCGTGCATCTCGCCGGCGCCGTCGACGACCAGCGCGCGCCGCGCCCGGTGGCGGATGCGATCTCCGCGCTGGTCAATCTCGGCTACGGCCAGCCGCAGGCCGCCGCCGCCATTGCATCGGCGTCGCGTAGTGCGGGCGAGAATGCCGAGACCGCGCAGCTCATTCGTCTTGGCCTGAAGGAGCTCGCGAAGTGAGCGATCCCAAGGCCAGCCGCATGGTCACTCCCGAGCGCCGCAGCGACGATGTCGGCGATACCGCGCTGCGTCCGCAATCGCTGTCCGATTTCGTCGGCCAGCAGCAGGCGCGCAAGAACCTGTCGATCTTCATCGAGGCGGCGCGCAAGCGCGGCGAGGCGCTGGATCACGTGCTGTTCGTCGGGCCGCCCGGCCTCGGCAAGACCACGCTGGCGCAGATCGTGGCCAAGGAGCTCGGCGTCGGCTTTCGCGCCACCTCGGGGCCTGTCATCGCCAAGGCCGGCGATCTCGCCGCCCTCCTCACCAATCTCGAAGAGCGCGACGTGCTCTTCATCGACGAGATCCATCGCCTCAGCCCGGCCGTGGAAGAAGTGCTCTATCCCGCGATGGAGGATTTTCAGCTCGACCTCATCATCGGTGAGGGGCCCGCCGCGCGCTCGGTGAAGATCGAGCTGTCCAAGTTCACGCTCGTCGGCGCCACCACGCGCGCAGGCCTTTTGACCAATCCGCTGCGCGACCGCTTCGGCATCCCGGTGCGGCTGAATTTCTACACGATCGAGGAGTTGGAGAGCATCGTCAGCCGCGGCGCGCGCGTGCTCAATGTCGGCATGAGCGCGGACGGCGCCAACGAGATCGCGCGCCGGGCCCGTGGCACGCCGCGCATCGCCGGCCGCCTGCTGCGGCGCGTCCGCGATTTCGCCTCGGCGGCCGATGCCGCCACGATCGACCGCAAGATCGCCGACCACGCGCTGAGCGCGCTCGAGGTCGACGCCGCCGGCCTAGACGCCATGGACCGCCGCTATCTCACGACCATCGCGCTCAACTATGGCGGCGGCCCGGTCGGTGTCGAGACCATGGCCGCCGCGCTGTCCGAGCCGCGCGATGCGATCGAGGACATCATCGAGCCCTATCTGATCCAGTGCGGCTATCTGCAGCGCACTCCGCGCGGCCGGCTGCTCACCTCGCACGCCTTCCGCCATCTCGGTCTCGCCGAGCCCAGCCGCGATCCGTCTCAGTTCGGCCTGTTCGGCACCGATCCGTCCGAAGACGACTGACTGCCGCAACCGGTGAACCCGCCGGTTCAATCCCATTACTAATCCGATGTGCGGCGCACGGCATCGCCGCTCTCGCACACGGATTGGAGTAGGAAGAATGGGGCTGACGGGCGACGCTGGATTGCTCGAGGTCATCGCGGCTGCGCCGCAGCTGCAGACGCCTGATGAGACGGAGGCGTTCCTGGACCCGATGCCGCTCGGCGAGCTGGCGTCGATGTGGTGCGCGCTTCAACGCGTCAGCCGGCGCGACCAGGTCGGCAGCATCTGGGCCTTGAAACTCTATTTCGACCGTCTGCCGCACCGCCGGCCGCAACAGGCGCTCGATCTCGTGCTGGAGGTGCTCAAGTCCGAGGCCGACAAGCCGACCGTGATGCAGCTCAACGACAAGTTCCTGCTGTCGCTGCTCTACGCACACGGCGAGGAGGTGATCGCGCGCATCGAGCACGAGGCCGGGCACAATGACCGGTTGCGCTGGCTGCTCGGTGGCGTGCATGTCGATCCCGACGACCCCTTGATGTCGCGTATTGCAGGACTTGCCGACAGCAAGGCCTGGCAGGCCGATCATCTGGCGCAGCGCACGCCGCGCGAGCCGCTCGATTTCGCCAACATGTCGACCGCCAGGCTCGCGCGCGCCTGGGTCGAGCAATATTCCAGATCCGAGCGCGACCGGGACGACAATCTGTTCGCGATCATGGATTTCGAGCGAGACCTGCGCGAGGACGATCCCGATAGAATGATCGATCTGATCCTGGAAATCCTGAAGATCGAGGCCAATCCGGTGTTGCTGTCGCTGCTGGCAGCAGGTCCCCTCGAAGATGTGATCAGCGCCGGCACGATCGACCGCATCGAGCGCGAGGCGCGTGTCAATGAACGTTTTCGCGATCTGCTCGGCGGTGTCTGGTACTACCGGGTGTCGGACGAATTGAAGACGCGGCTGGATGCGCTGGTTGGCGAAAGCCATTGGTGATGCCCGTGCAGGCGTCTGCACGAGGATGCAGACGATCTGCACGAGCGCATCCCAATTCTGCTTCAATCGCGTCGCATCGAGAAGCTGCATCAGAAACGGGCTTCCATGATCACGCGCCGTCATCTCATCCGTTCCATCGGCGGTCTGTCCGCCCTCGGCGTCTCGACGGCCGCCTATGGCGTCGGCGTCGAGCCGATGCTGCGGCTCCGCGTCACCCGCTATCATCCGACGCCGCGGCAATGGCCGGCGGATCTTCCGTTGAAGATCGCCGTCATCGCCGACCTCCATGCCTGCGATCCCTGGATGCCGCTCGACCGGGTCGAGGCCATCGTCGACCGCACCAACGCGCTGAACGCCGACCTCATCGTGCTGCTCGGCGACTATGTCGCCGGCCTGCATCAGGTCACGCGCATCATTCCGTGCAGCGAATGGGCACGCGTGCTGGCCGGCCTCAAGGCGCCGCTCGGGGTCCACGCCGTCATGGGCAACCACGACTATTGGGATGACAGGACGGTGCAGCGGGCCGGGCAGGGGCCGACCGTCGCGCACCGTGCACTGGAAGCGGCCGGCATCCCCGTCTACGAGAACGACGTCGTGCGCCTCACCAAGGACGGCCGCCCGTTCTGGCTCGCCGGTCTCGGCGATCAACTTGCGTTCCTGCCCGCGCGCCGGTTTCGCGGCATGGCGCGGTTCGGCGCTGACGATCTCAGTGCGACGCTCGCCAAGGTCACGGACGATGCGCCCATCATCCTGCTCGCGCATGAGCCCAACATCGCGCCGCGCGTGCCGGCGCGTGTCGCGCTGCAACTGTCCGGCCACACCCATGGCGGCCAGGTCCGCCTGCTCGGCTGGTCCCCCGCGGTGCCGCCGCAGGACGGCGTCCGCCTCGCCTATGGTCATGTCAGGCTGAAATGCGACGTCATCATCTCCGGTGGCCTCGGTTGCAGCATCATGCCGCTCCGCGTCGGGGTGCCGCCGGAGATCGTCGAGGTGAGGCTGGGGCGGGCCGCGCCGGTTGTGTCGTAACACGCTTGCGCGGACCGCGGTTTTTGCGCAAAACGGGCCGGCAGCGACAAGCGAAGAGGCTCACGACGTGACTGCCCATCTGGACGGCGAGATCCGCGACGGCCGCCACCACATGCAGGTCCGCGTCTATTACGAGGACACGGATTTCTCGGGGATCGTCTATCACGCCAACTATCTGCGCTACATGGAGCGCGGACGCACCAATCATCTGAGGCTGATGGGCGCCGAGCAGCAGGCGCTGTTCGAGCAGGTCGAGACGGAGGGCGCAGGCTTTGCCTTCGTCGTCCGCTCGATGCATCTGGATTTCCTCAAGCCCGCACGAATGGACGACGTGCTCGACGTCGTGACCTGGCCGGTCGCGGTGAAGGGTGCGTCCATCATGCTGGCGCAGGAGGTGCGGCGCGGCCACGACGTGCTGGTGAAGGCCGAGGTCCGCGTTGCCTTCATCAGCGGCGGTCGCGCCCAGCCGATTCCGAAGTCGATACGCACGCTGATGAAGGCCGATCTGATTTCGTGATCGCCCGATAAGTGATCGCCTGATTTGTGGTGGCCTATCGACTCCGCCAATCGGGGCGATAAATTCACGGCCCGACCAACCGATGAGGCCATCATGTCGCGCCCGCCGCTTCCACCCTTCACCCGCGAGACCGCTGCGCAAAAGGCCCGCATGGCCGAGGACGCCTGGAATTCACGCGATCCGGTCCGCGTGTCGCTCGCCTATACCGAGGACAGCCGCTGGCGCAATCGTTCCGAAGTCCTTCAGGGCCGCGAGGCCATCGTCGCGTTCCTCACCCGCAAATGGGAGAAGGAGCTGGACTACCGGCTGATCAAGGACCTCTGGGCCTTCGACGGCAACCGTATCGCGGTGCGCTTCCAGTACGAATGGCACGATGCCGGCGGCCAGTGGTATCGCTCCTACGGCAACGAGCAGTGGGAGTTCGATGAGCACGGCCTGATGAAGCGGCGCGAGGCCTCGATCAACGACATCGCGATCGCGGAGAAGGATCGCCGGTTTCACTGGCCGGCTCCGGGGCCAAGGCCTGCTGACGTAGCGGGCCTCGGGACCGATCCGTTCTAGAATTTTACAAGCGGTGCTCTTTCACCCTCTCCCCTTGTGGGAGAGGGTGGCTCGCCGCAAAGCGGCGAGACGGGTGAGGGGTCTCTCTCCGCGCACTCAATGACAGCGAACTCGCGGATGGATACCCCTCATCCGGCGCTTCGCGCCACCTTCTCCCACAAGGGGAGAAGGGAAGAACAGCGCACGGCGGGCTCCGCGGCTAGGGGCGCCTCGCCAGGAACCTCGTGATCGCGCCACCGAGCTTCGCATTGTCCAGCGGCTGCGCCAGCGATGCCCTCGCCGCCAAAACGACGTCATCTGGCGCCTTGCCGTCGCGCAGATCGCAACACACCTGCGCAAACTCCACATCGAATTCCGGATGCGACTGCACGGTCAGCGTCGTGCCGTTGGCGTAGAGCAGGCCGGCATGCGGGGTGAACTCGGACGACAGGATCGTCAGCGCGTCGCTCGGCGCCTCGATCACCTGGTCCTGATGCGAGCAGGGAACGGCGATTGTTTCGCCGTCGATCACGCCGTTCTCCGGCAGTACCTGATAGACGTGCCGGCCGATGCCCCAGCCCTTCTCCGATTTTCGAACAGTGCCGCCGAGCGCCTGTGCGATCAGCTGATGGCCGAAGCAGACGCCGACCATCGGTGTCTGGTTGACGTAAGCCTTGCGCACGAAATCCTCCAGCGGCGCCATCCAGTCCAGCGCGTCATAGACGCCGGCGGCCGCGCCGGTGATCAGGATGGCATCCACCTTGCGTGGGTCGGGGAGCGTATCGCCATTCGGGATGCTGACCACGTCGACCGTGGTTGTGGGGTCCGCAGCGCGCATCATGCGCGCGAACATGTCGGGAAACGAGCCGTGGCGTTCGCGATGCTCTTGAGGAACGAGCCCAGTCTCGATGATCGTGATGTGTGCCATGTGCGCCTCGGGTAGAAGGTTGCGCGTGTGATCGCAAGCTCAGTCGCTTTCTGCACCATGTTGCTGGTGCGGCGCTGTGCGCTCGAGCAGCGCGCTCTCCTTGCGGACCTCGTTGAGAAAGGCCTTGGCCAGACGCGACAGCGGCTCGGCTTCCGACCACAGCATATAGGCGACCGCCTGCGTCGTCGGCGTGAACGGACGGACGACGAGGCCGCTGCCGCCGTTCTGCCGCGGCGAGAACGGATCGACCACCGCAGCGCCGACGCCGGCGGCCGCGAGCACGCAGGCCGTGTTGCAGTAGCGCACCTCGACAGTCGGCCGGAACGGCGCACCGGCACGGGCAAAGCTGTCGCGCACGGCTTCGCCAAGCCGCGTGCCGCGCTCGAGCCCGATGAAGGGCAGGCCGGAAAGATCGGACGCGGATATCACCGGCCTGTCGGCGAGCGGATGCTGCGGCGGCACCACGCACACCATCTCGCCGGTATGCACCACCTCATGCGCGATACCGGGATGATGCGTCAGCCCGAGGGCGAAGCCGAGCTCGGCGACGTGGCTGAGCACGCCTTCGATGATACCCTCGTAGCGACGCACGTCGAAGAACACGCGCGTCTCCGGGCGACGGTGCAGGAAGCCTGACAGCGCGGAAGGGATGATGCTGTAGGCGAGCGGCGGGGTCGCCACGATGGCGAGATGCCCGGAGCGGTTCTCGCGCAGATCGCGCACGCGGTTCTCGAGCTTTGCGTGCAAGGCGAAGATCGCTTCGCTCTCCTTGTACAGCGCCATTGCTTCGGCGGTCGGAAACAGCCGGTTGTTGACGCGCTCGAACAGCGCGAAGCCGGCCTGCGCTTCCATCGTCTTCAGCGCGTTGCTCACCGCGGGCTGCGACAGCGCCAGCTCGTCCGCCGCCGCAACCGTGGTGCGGTGGCGGATGACCGCACGCAGAATCTCGAGCTGACGCAGGTTCATATCACTGCCGATTATACTCAGGGCCAAAACATCATAGCAAAGCGAATTGATTTTGCAGCCCCGCTCGCCCGTAATGGCAGCGGATTTGCGCGTCGCATCAAAGGGTTCATGCGCCCATTGAGGCAGCACTGCGCACAGATTGGAGGCAAACTTGGTTCGTGTCCTTCGCGCCGCCGCCGCTCAGATGGGGCCGACGCAAAAAGCCGATACGCGCGAGCATACGCTGTCGCGCATGCTCGACATGCTGGAGGAGGCGGCCGGCCGCGGTGCGAGCCTCGTGGTGTTTCCCGAGCTTGCCTTCACCACCTTCTTCCCGCGCTGGCTGCTCGAAGGCGAGGTTCTCGACCAGTATTTCGAGCGCAGCATGCCGAACCCGGCGGTGGCAAGGCTGTTCGAGCGGGCGCGTGCGCTGCGCGTGGGCTTCTATGTCGGCTATGCCGAGAAGACGCCGGACGGCCGGCGCTACAACTGCTCTATCCTGGTCGATCGCGACGGTGAGATTCTCGGCCGCTACCGCAAGGTGCATCTTCCCGGGTCGGTCGAGCCGCGTCCGGGCGCGCGCTACCAGCAGCTTGAGAAGCGCTATTTCGAATATGGCGATCTCGGCTTTCCCGCCTTCCGCGCCGGCTCGTCCTGGGCCCACGCCATCATGGGCATGATGATCTGCAACGATCGGCGCTGGCCGGAATCCTGGCGCGTGCTCGGCCTGCAAGGCGTCGAGCTCGTCTGCATCGGCTACAATTCGGCGGCTTATGATCCAAACGGTGGCACCACCGAAGACGGCGCCTTGCGCACCTTCCACTCGACGCTGGTGACGCAGGCCAACGCCTACATGAACGCGACCTGGGCGATCTCGGTGGCCAAGGCGGGCGAGGAGGATGGCTCCGGGCTGATCGGCGGCTCCTGCATCGTCGATCCCAACGGCCGCATCGTCGCGCAGGCCCAGACGCTCGCGGACGAAGTGATCGTCGCCGACATCGACCTCGACCTCTGCCGCCAGGGCAAGGACAAGATGTTCAATTTCGCCGCCCACCGGCGGCCCGAGCAGTACAGGGTGATCACCGAGCGCGCCGGCGTCATCGAGCCGGCCGTTCTCGACGCAGATTGATTTCAAACGGCCGATCGAGGCGTTGGCAAAGGAGCTGACATGACACGCCTCTCGCATTTGCTTGCCTTCGCAGCGTTGGCTGCCGTGACGTCGGCGCAGGCGGCCGAGCTTCCGGCGGAGATCAAGCAGGCCGGCACGCTGAAGCTCACGGTCAATTCCACCTACGCGCCGATGGAATATCGCGATCCCGCGACCGACGAGCTGGTCGGGCTCGATATCGATCTCGCTAAAGAGCTCGCCAAGCGGCTTGGCGGACTCAAAATCGTCTGGAGCGAGACGCCGTTCGCCGAGTTGATCCCCTCGCTCCAGACCAAGCGCGCCGATTTCATCATCTCCGGTATCTCCGATCGCGCCTCGCGGCGCGAGACTGCCGATTTCGTCGACTACCTCGCAACCGGCCCGCAGTTCTTCGTGATGGCGGAGAGCGGGGCCAAGGATGCGACCGATCTCTGCGGCAAGAAGGTCGGTACCACCCGCAGCACCAGCTTCCCGGTCGAGATCGAGAAGTGGAGCAAGCAGAATTGCGAGCCGGCCGGCAAGCCGGCGATCCAATATGTTCCGGGCGAGAACTCGATCGACGTCCGCAACCAGCTCAAGCAGGGCCGCATCGACGCCGCCGTGCAGGGCAGCGAGACGCTGCCTTACGCGCAGACGCAGGAGGCTGGGAAATACCGCGTGGTCGGCGAGCCCTTTGCCAAAGGTTACCAGGGCATCATGTTCCGCAAGGACGATGCGGCCCTGCGCGAGGTCGTGACGGAGAAGCTCGCAGCGATGATCGCCGACGGCACCTACAAGGCCATTCTCGACAAATGGGGCTTAGGCGCCAACGCTGTCGCCCAGCCCATGCTGAACGCGGCGCCGCAATGAAGCCGGCTCCGGCACTCGCGGACGGATTTCCCGATCTGTCGGGAATGCAGATCGCGCGCGAGCCGCACTGGTTTCGCTGGTTCAGCGCGGCCCTGATCGTCCTCGTGCTGGCGGCGATTGCGCGTGCGTTCGCGGCCGGCCAGATCGAATGGTCCTATGTCGGCCGCTTTCTGACAGCAAAGGTCATTCTCGAAGGCATCGTCAACACCATGGTGATGGCGGTGCTGGCGATGGCGCTCGGCATCGTGCTCGGCATCGTCGTCGCGATCATGCGGCTGTCGCCCAATCCGGTGCTGAAGACGGTGGCGGCCGGCTACACCTGGCTGTTTCGCGGCACGCCGCTGATCCTGCAATTGCTGCTGTGGTTCAATCTCGCGCTGGTGTTCCCGACCATCGGCATCCCCGGCCTGTGGTCCGCACGCGCCGTCGACGTCATGACGCCATTCCTCGCCGCCTTGCTTGGGCTCGGCATCAACCAGGGCGCCTACACCTCCGAAGTGATGCGCGCCGGCATGCTGTCGGTCGATATCGGGCAATATGAAGCGGCGCAGGCGATCGGCATGGGGCGGCTGCGCGCGCTGCGGCGGATCGTGCTGCCGCAGGCGATGCGCGTGGTGATTCCGCCGCTCGGCAACGAGTTCATCGGCATGGTGAAGGCGACCTCGCTCGCGAGCGTGATCCAGTATCCCGAACTGCTGCACAACGCCGAGAACATCTACTACGCCAATTCCCGCGTCATCGAGCTCCTGATCGTCGCCGGGCTCTGGTACCTGCTCGTGGTCTCGATCCTGACCCCGCTCCAGATGCTGCTCGAACGCCGCTTTGCGCGCGGCACATTGCGGCTTGCGCGATGACAAGACCCCTCGTCGCGATCCGCTCCGTCAGCAAGGATTTCGGGGAGTTCCAGGCTCTCAAGAACGTCTCGCTCGACGTCTGGCCCGGCGAGGTGATGTGCCTGATCGGCGCCTCCGGCTCCGGCAAGACCACGCTGCTGCGCTGCATCAACCAGCTCGCCACGATCGATGCCGGCGGCATCTGGCTCGACGGCGAGCTGCTGGGCGTGCGCGAGCAGGACGGACGGCTGCGTCGGCTCACCGAGCGCGAGATCGGCCGGCAGCGGCTGAAGACCGGCATGGTGTTCCAGCGCTTCAACCTGTTTCCGCACAAGACTGCGCTGGAGAACATCACCGAGGGCCCGACCCAGGTTCAGGGGCGTAAAGCCGATGAGGTGCGCGCGGAAGCGATCGAGCTGCTCCGTCGCGTCGGACTGTCCGCGAAGGCTGACTGGTATCCGGCACAACTCTCCGGCGGTCAGCAGCAGCGCGTTGCGATTGCGCGGGCGCTCGCCATGAAGCCGATGCTGATGCTGTTCGACGAGCCGACCAGCGCGCTCGATCCAGAACTCGTCGGCGAGGTGCTCGCGGTGATGAAGGAACTGGCGAAGAGCGGCATGACCATGATGGTGGTCACGCACGAGCTCGGCTTCGCGCGCGAGGTCGCCGACCGCGTCGTCTACATGGACCAGGGCGCGATCGTCGAGCATGGGCGTGCGTCCGACGTGTTGGGTGCGCCGCGCGAGGAGCGCACCAAGGCATTTCTTTCGGCTGTGATCTGAAACAGGGGGCGTGGTGATGAAGAGACTTTTGGTTGCGACGGCATTCCTGGGCGCCATGCATGCGTCGGCGATGGCGGCTGAATTGCCGCCGGAGATCGCCAAGCGCGGCAGCCTCAAGGTCGCGCTGGTGCCGAACTATCCGCCGATGGAGTTCCGCGATCCCGCCACCAACGCTCTGTCCGGCTTCGACATCGATCTCGGCGAAGCCATCGGCCGCAAGCTCGGCGTCAAGATCGAATGGCAGGAGACGAGCTTTGCCGAATTCATGCCGTCGATCTCGACCGGGCGGGTGGACGCCATCCTGTCCGGCTTCACGGACTATGCCAGCCGGCACGAGGTCGCGTCCTTCGTCGATTACTTGCGAAGCGGTCCGCAGTTCTTCGTGCAGGCATCGCGCAAGGCCGAGTTCAAGGATGCGTTAGCGCTCTGCGGCAAGAAGGTCGGCGCCAGCCGCCGCACCATGTTCCCGGCGCAGATCGCGGTCTGGAGCGAGAAGAATTGCGGCGGCAATCCGATCCAGTTTGTCGGCACCGACGGCTCGGCCGATGCGCGCACCCAGCTCAGGCAGGGCCGCATCGATGCCGCCGCCCAGGGCAACGAGACGCTGCCCTACATCATGGACCTCGAGCCCGGCACCTACGCGACGGTGGGCGAGCCCATCGCGCAGCAATTCACCGGCATTGCCCTGCCGGCAAAAGAGAAGGCACTGCAGCAGGCCATGCTCGAAGCGGTCGACGCGCTGATCGCTGACGGCACCTACAAGACCCTGCTCGCCAAATGGAAACTGACTGACAACGCACTCGAAAAGGCGATTATCAATGCTGGACAGTAAGGCACTCCGGAGCATCCCGCTCGTTCCGGCCAACACTGCGGATCCCGCGCCGGAATATCCCTGGCCCAAGCCGTTCACGTCCGCGATGTTCCTGTCGTTCGACGTCGACGCGGAGAGCGCCTGGACCAGCAAGGACGCGATGCATGCGCAGCGGCTCATCACCATGAGCTATGGCGGCTTTGAGGCGCGCGTCGGCACGCCGAAGCTGCTGGAGCTGCTCGACCAGCTCGATCTCAAGGCGACGTTCTTCGTCACGGGCTGGTCGGTCGATGCGCATCCGGCGATGGCCGAATCCATCCTCAAGGCCGGCCACGAGATCGGCCATCACGGCTACTACCATCTGCTGCCCGATCCCGGCGATCCCTGGATCGAGGAGGAACTGGAGCGCGGCTTCGAGGTGCTGAAGCGCCGGCTCGGCGTCAGGCCGACCGGCTATCGCGCGCCCTACGGCGAGTTCACCGAGGAGCTGCGCGTCGCGTTGGTGCGCCACGGCATCGTCTACACGTCCTCGTTCCGCGACGACGTCAGGCCCTATCGCCATCGTCTCGCCGACGGCAAGCCGGGCACGATCGAGCTGCCGGTGACGGCGAGCTATGACGACTGGATGCACGGCCTGTCCGCCCGTTTCAGCCCGCGTTCGATCTTCCCGAAAGAGCATGTGCTCTCGATGTGGAGGGACGAGCTCGACGAAGTCCGCGACTGGGGCGCGATGGTCACGACGGTGCTGCATCCGCAATGCAGTGGCCGTCCGATGCGGCTGCGTCTGCTGCGCGAGTTCCTGACCTACGCTAGGTCGTGCCCGGATGTCTGGATCACGACCGGCGAGAAGATCGCGGAAAACTTCCTGCGCCACGAGGCCGGCAACCGTTGACCCGCATCCTCGTCATCAACCCGAACTCCTCCGCGTCGGTGACGGCGGCGATCGACGACGCGGTCGCGCCGTTGCGTATAACCGGCGGACCTGAGATCGAGGTGGTTGGCCTTGCCGAGGGGCCGCCGGGCATCAGCTCGCAGCGCGATGCCGACAGCGTCGTCATGCCGCTGGTGACCCGCGTCACGCGCGACGATGCCAATGCCTTCGTGCTCGCCTGCTTCAGCGATCCCGGCCTGCATGCGGTGCGCGAGGCGGCCGGCGGGCGCCCGGTGCTGGGTATCGCCGAATGCGGCATCTTTCGCGCGCTGATGCTGGGCGAACGTTTTGGCGTCATCGCGCTGTCGCCGTCGAGCATCCGCCGCCAGCAGCGCATGGTGCGAGTCACGGGCGTTGACAGCCGCTATGCCGGGAGCTGGTCGGTCGGCGCGAGCGCGGCGGAGACGGCCGGTGCGGATATCCGTGGTCGCCTGATCGAAGCCGGCCATGCCCTGGTCACGCAATGCCGCGCCGACGTCGTTGTGATGGGCTGCGCCGGCATGGCCTCGCACCGTGCGGCGATTGCGGAAGCGATCGGCGTGCCCGTGATCGAACCGGCGCAGCAGGCCGTCGCGGCCGCGTTGGGCGCGGTGCTGTTGAACCACTGAACGAATGCATCTGTCCCTTTAGGAGCTCCTCGCAATGTCCATCTCCCGCCGCTCGCTCCTCAAGGCCGCCGCAGCCATGCCGGCGCTGTCGCTGCCGGGTGTCGTACGCGCCGAAGCGCAGAGCACCTTGCGCTTCATTCCCGTCATCGATCTTGCTTTCGTCGACCCGATCTACTCCACCGCGCAGGTGTCGCGAAACCACGGCTTCATGGTTTACGACACGCTCTATGGCATGAGCTCGTCGCTCCAGGTCTCGCCGCAGATGCTGTCGGGCCATGTCGTCTCCGCTGAAGGGCTGCAATGGGATCTCACATTGCGCGACGGTCTGTTCTGGCACGACGGCGAGCGCGTGCTCGCGCGCGACTGCGTCGCCAGTATCCGCCGCTGGGCGGCCCGCGACGGCTTTGGCGGCGAGTTGTTGGAGGCGACGGCCGAACTGCTGGCTGCCGACGATCGCACCATCCGTTTTCGCCTCAAGCGCCCGTTCCCACTGCTGCCGCAGGCGCTCGGCAAGGCCGCGATCAATGCCTGCTTCATGATGCCGGAGCGGCTGGCGAGCCAGGATCCGTTCAAGCCGCTGACCGAAGTGGTCGGCAGCGGCCCGTTCCGCTATCTCGCCGACGAGCGCGTGCAGGGCGCCCGCAACGCCTATGCCAAATTCGAGCGCTATCAGCCGCGCACGGACGGCAGGCCGGATTGGACGGCGGGTCCGAAGATCGTGCATTACGACCGCGTGGTCTGGACCACCACGCCTGATGCCGGCACCGGCGTCGCCGCGCTCCAGACCGGCGAGCAGGATTGGCAGGAGACCACGCCGCATGATCTGTTGCCGGTGATCAAGGCTGCCGGCGACATCGAGACGCGTATCCTCGATCCCCGCGGCTACGCCTGCATGCTGCGCCTCAATCACCTGCAGCCGCCGTTTGACAATCCCGCCATCCGGCGCGCCCTGCTGGGCGCGATCGACCAGTCCGCGTTCATGACCGCGGTCGCCGGCACCGATCCGGCCTTTCAGGTCTCGCCGATCGGCTTCTTCGCGCCCGGTACGCCGATGGCGACCGACGTTGGCCTCGATGTGTTCCGTGGCCCGCGTGATTACGCCAAGGTGAAGGCCGATTTGAAAGCCGCCGGTTACAACGGCGAGAAGATCGTGGTGCTGGTTCCAACCAACTCGCTGGCGCAGAAGCCGCTTGGCGAGATCGCGGTTGATAGCTTGCGCAAGGCCGGCATGAACGTCGAATATGCCGGGCTCGATTTCGCCGTCGTGTTGCAGCGCCAGCTCAAGAAGGACCCGATCGGACAGGGCGGCTGGAGCGCGGCGGTCGGCAATTGGCAGGGCATCGACTGGCTCAACCCGGCCGGCAACACCAACATCCGCGGCGAAGGCAAGGTCGCCGGCTGGTACGCGAGCGAGAAGATGGGGCCGTTGCGCAGCCAATGGCTTGCGGCGTCCGAGCTCGCGGAGCAGCAACGCATCTGCCGCGAGATCCAGGCGGTCGCGTTCGAGGAAATCCCGTATATTCCGATCGGCCTGTACAAACAGCCGACCGCCTATCGCAAGGCCATCACCGGCATTCTCGACGGCACTGCCGTCTTCTGGAACGTACGCCCCGCATGAGCACCACGGTAATCTTCGGCAGCTATGTGCTGTCACGCAACAATGGCGCGCAGGACGTGTTGCGCGACCACTGGGTCCTGATCGAGGGCAGGAAGATCGCCGCGGTCACACGTGACAAGCCGCAGGCCGATCACGTCTACGATCGGCCCGGCCGCTTCGTGCTGCCGGGCCTCTTGAACCTCCACAATCACTGCTTCTCCGAGGCGGTCGCGCGCAGCCACACCGAAGACGGCAATGGCCGCCGCAACAACCAGAGCATCGTCTACACGGTGCTGCTGCCGCTGACCAAACGCGGCGCCGAGATCTTGTCGGCGGAAGAGCGGCTCGCGGTGGCGCGGCTCGGCATTCTCCAACTCCTGAAGGGTGGCGCCACCACGGTGATGGAGCCGTTCCGCAATTCGATTCCGGAAATGTTCGACGCGGCGGAGGAGATGGGCATCCGCTTCTACGGCGCGCCCTATCTGTTCTCCACATCCGACGCCAAAGCGGGCCCGGACGGTATCGTGCACTATTCCGGAGATGACGGCGCCAAGGACATGGCGACCTGGGATGCGCTCTACCAGCGTTGGCACAATCGCGGCGATGGTCGCATCAGCCTTGCGATGAGCCCGCACGCCACGGACACCTGCGGTCCTGATCTGCTGAAAGCATGCGCCACCCGGGCGCGCGAGCTCGGGGTGCCCATCACGACGCATATGGCTCAGAGCCGCGCCGAGGTCGAGACCATCGGCAAGCGCTATGGCGGCCGCACGCCGGCGCAATATCTGGACTGGCTCGGCCTGCTGGCGCCCGACTTCATGGCGGCACATTGCATGTTCAGCAGCGACGACGACCTTAAGCTGATGGCCGCGCGTGGCATGACCGTGCTGAACTGCCCGCGCGTCTTCGCGCGCGCCGGCATCACCGCTGCCTTCAGCCGCTTCGCCGAGCACGGTGTGCGCACCGTGGTCGGCACCGATGGCTACAACATGGACCTGCTCGGCGAACTCAATGCCGCCTCACTGATCTCAAAGATCACCTCGGCGCGTCCCGACGTCGCGAACTCACCGGAGCTGATCGAAGCGAACACGGCTGTCGCCGCCGATGTCATCAAGCGTCCGGATCTCGGGCGCATCGAGCCGGGCGCCACCGCCGATCTCACCGTTGTCGATCTCACCCATCCGCATCTTCAGCCGCTGTTCGATCCCCGCCGCGCGCTGATCG
Organism: Bradyrhizobium sp. I71; assembly: GCF_022354745.1. Taxonomy (NCBI): domain Bacteria; kingdom Pseudomonadati; phylum Pseudomonadota; class Alphaproteobacteria; order Hyphomicrobiales; family Nitrobacteraceae; genus Bradyrhizobium; species Bradyrhizobium sp. I71. The sequence goes on along the minus strand of NZ_CP059398.1, from coordinate 2,401,988 downwards.
CGCTCGCCAACCGCGCCAATATCGATCAGGTCATGGTCGACGGTCGTGTGCTGATCGATGCCGGCCGCTATCTCGGCGCCGACGAAGCTGCGATCACGGCGGCCGGCACCGCCGCGATCGGCAAGATCTGGGACCTGCCGGAAGCGCAGGCCGCTTTCAACGGCTAAGAAGGTGCGCTCCCTCTCCCGCTTGCGGGAGAGGGTAGGGGAGAGGGTTCTCTCGGCACAGGGGGCACTCCCAATGAGGAGAGAGCCCCCACCCGGCGCTCCGCGCCGACCTCCCCCACAAGCGGGAGAGGTTGCAGCGAGCCCGGGGCGAGAGTGATTCAACTCAATGCGTTTTGGCAGCGTCCTCGAATTCAACCAGCGCCTTGCGCATGGTTTCGACCAGATCGAGCGCCACCGGCGACGGACTGCGCTGTGCCGGAAAGACCGCGGAGAATTCGAAGTCGATGCGCGGCAGGAAACGTCTCACGACGACACCGCGCGTTGCAAACTCCTGCGCGGTGAAGGGATCGCAGATCGACACACCGAGTCCCGACGACACCATGCCGCACATGATCTCCGACAGCGTGGTCTCGACCCTGAGCACGCGGCGGACATCGTGGCGGTGGAAGACCTGGTCGACGAGGTGCCGGCTCGAAGATCCCGCCGACAGCGAGATGAAGGTCTCGCCCTCGAAATCGCGCGGCTCCAGCACTTCCTTCTCCGCGAGGCGATGACCGGTCGGCAGCACCGCGACGCGCGCCAGTGCCGGCAGTCGCTGGCTCGGCAGGCCGGAATGGGCGATCGGCACCTCGGCAAAGCCGATGTCGCATTGGTTGTTCAACACCCAGTCGACCACGATCGGCGAGATCACGCCGAAGAAGGCAAGGTTGAGGTTGGGCCGCTCCATCAAGAAATGCCCCGCGAGCCGCGGCAGATAGCCGTTCGCCAGCGCCGGCAGCGCGGCGATCCGCAGCGAACCGGTGCGCCGGCCGCGGATTTCCTCGGCAGCCGCGGTGATGCGCTCGAGACCGACGAAGGAGCGCTCGACCTCGGTATAGAGCGCCATCGCCGCCGCGGTCGGGACCAGGCCGGTGCCCCGTCGTTCGAACAGCTCCATCTTGAGAAGCGCCTGGAAGTCGCGCAGCAGCCGGCTGACCGCAGGTTGTGTCACCACCATCAATTTTGCCGCCTCGGTGACGCTGCCGGTCAGCATCGTTGCCCGGAAGGCCTCCACCTGCCGCGAATTGATCCGCGCCATACCCAGAATCCAATCATAATATTTCGGCATGCAGAGGGTGCCATTATTCATTGGACGATGGAAGTATAGGTTGCGATCTTTTTCATCAGAGCTGGAGACAGCCCGCTTTTTCGGCAGATTGGAGGGATTCGAACCTCCAGATCGCGCCAAAGCCCGCCGAGCAGGGGCCGGAGCCCTGATCGGACAGGGATTTGCGCGGAAGGGAATGCGGAAGGCACTCCGGCCGGAGACTTGTCGGCACGTCACCTCATTCCGGTATTGGAGATCGGTCCATATGAAGACTCTTCGCCTTCTGACAGCGGTCAGCATCGCAGCGCTCGTTGCCGCCCCGTCGGTCGCCTCGGCCCAGCAAAAGACCCTCTACGTCGCCGGCTACGGCGGCTCGTTCGAAAAGACGATCCGCGACGAGGTGATCCCGGCCTTCGAGAAGGAGAACGGCGTCAAGGTCGAGTACGTCGCCGGCAACTCCACCGACACGCTGGCCAAGCTTCAGGCGCAGAAGGGCAACCAGCAGATCGACGTCGCCATCGTCGATGACGGCCCGATGTACCAGGCGATCCAGCTCGGCTTCTGCGGCAAGCTCGACGGACTGCCGGCCGATCTCTACGACACCGCCCGCTTCAAGGACGATCGCGCGGTCGCGATCGGCATCGTCGCGACCGGCCTGATGTACAACACCAAGGTGTTCAAGGAGAAAGGCTGGGCGCCGCCGACTTCGTGGAACGACCTGAAGGACACGAAATACGCCAAGCAGCTCGTCATCCCGCCGATCAACAACACCTACGGCTTGGAGGCGCTGGTGATGCTGTCGAAGATGAACGGCGGCGGCGAGACCAACGTCGATTCCGGCTTCAAGATCTTCAAGGAGCAGATCAATCCGAACGTGCTGGCCTATGAGCCCTCGCCGGGCAAGATGACCGAGCTGTTCCAGTCCGGCCAGGCCGTGATCGCGGTGTGGGGCACCGGCCGCGTGCAGAGCTTCGCCAATACCGGCTTCCCCGTCGACTTCGTCTATCCGAAGGAAGGCGCGGCGACGCTGCTGACGACGGCCTGCCCGATCAACAAGCCCAACGCTTCGCCGCTCGCAGCGAGCTTCATCAAGATGCTGCTCGATCCAAAAATCCAGCTCGTGCTGCTGAAGGATTACGGCTACGGCCCGGTGCTGAAATCGCTGGTGATCCCGCCGGAGCTCGGCAAGATGGCGCCGATCGGCGAGCGCGCGGCCAAGCTTTACAATCCGGACTGGACCGTCATCAACGAGAAGCGCGAGGAGTGGACCAAGCGCTGGAATCGCGAGGTCGAGCGCTGATCGGTCGCGGCGGAGACAGCGTCATGGCCTATCTCGAGCTCGATCGGGTCGCAAAGCAGTTCGGCGCGCAGACTGTGGTCGACGACTTCAGCCTGTCGGTGGGGAAGGGGGAGTTCATCTCCTTCCTCGGCCCGTCCGGCTGCGGCAAGACCACGACATTGCAGATGATCGCGGGCTTCCTCGATCCCACGCGCGGCGCGATCCGCCTGGAGGGCAAGGACCTCACCGCGATCCATCCGGCCAAGCGCGGCCTCGGCATCGTGTTCCAGAGCTACGCGCTGTTTCCGCATATGACGGCGGCGGAGAACGTCGCCTTTGGCCTCGAGATGCGCAACGTCGCGCGAGGCGAGCGGGCCGAGCGCGTTCGGGCCGCGCTGGCGATGGTGGGGCTGGCCGGTTACGAGGACCGCCATCCGCGCCGGATGTCCGGCGGCCAGCAGCAGCGCGTTGCGCTGGCGCGCGCGCTGGTGATCAAGCCGAGCGTGCTGCTGCTCGACGAGCCGCTGTCGAACCTCGACGCAAAATTGCGCGAGGAGATGCAGATCGAGCTGCGCCAGATCCAGCGCACCATCGGCACTACCACGATCCTGGTCACGCACGACCAGAACGAGGCGATGTCGCTGTCCGACCGCATCGTGGTGATGAGCCAGGGCAAGATCGAGCAGATCGGCACGCCGCAGGAGACCTACGAGAGGCCGGCCTCGGCCTTCGTTTCGCAATTCCTCGGCAAGACGAATGATTTTCCCGGGATGATCGACCGGGTCGTATCGCCTACCCAGTTGGTGGCAGGCTCCTGGCGCGCGCCGGCGCCGGCCGGGCTCGGCGGACCCGTGACAGTGAGTGTTCGCCCCGAACGAATCGGCTTTGGTGATACGGGGCTCAGCGCCAAGATTATCACGCGCATCTTTCAGGGGAATCACTGGCTGTTTCAGTGCGATACCGAATGTGGTCCGGCCATCGTGATCCGTCAGAACGATGGCAAGCCGCAGCCAGCCGAAGGCGAGGCAGTACGCCTCACGTGGCGGCCGGAGGACATGAGCGTGCGCGGCGGAGCCTCCGTATGAGCATGGCCGCCGACGAACGAAACGCCCGTGCGCCATGGGCGCTGACGACGCCGGCCTTGATGCTGTTCGTCGGCGTGCTGCTGATTCCGCTGGCGATGACGGTGATGCTGTCGTTCCACGATTGGGGCCAGTACAAGGGCATCGAGCCGGTCTTCATCCTCAAGAACTGGCACGAGATCGCGACCGATCCCTACTATGCAGAAATGTTCTGGCGGACGTTTCGCATCGCGATCCTGACCACGCTGCTCACGGCCTTGCTGGGTGCGCCCGAAGCGTACATCCTCAACCGCATGAGCGGCCGCTGGAAGAGTTTTTTCCTGCTCGTCATTCTCGGGCCGCTCTTGATCTCCGTCGTCGCGCGCACACTCGGCTGGGCGCTGCTGTTCGGCGGCAATAACGGGCTCGTCAACAAGCTCCTGATGTCGCTCGGGGTCATGCGCTCCCCCATCCCCTTCATGTTCACCGAGACCGGAATGATTGTCGCGCTCGCGCACGTGATGATGCCGTTCATGGTGCTGTCGGTGTGGGCTGCACTTCAGCGCCTCGACCCCCAGATCGAGAATGCCGCGATGTCGCTCGGCGCGGGCCCTGCGACCATCATCCGCCGCATCATCATGCCGCAGATCCTGCCGGGCGTGCTGTCGGGGGCCATCATCGTATTCTCGCTCTCGGCCAGCGCCTTCGCGACGCCGGCGATCATCGGCGGCCGACGGCTCAAGGTCGCGGCGACGCTCGCCTATGACGAGTTCCTCAACACGCTGAACTGGCCGCTCGGCGCCGCGGTCGCGACGCTGCTGCTGGTCGCGCTGGTGCTGATCGTCGTCGGCAGCAACGCGTTGATCGAGCGACGCTACGCGGAGGTGTTCCGATGAGCCGGAACGGCCCGCTGGCGCTGACCTTCCATGCCATCTTCGTCGTCGTCATGGTGGCGCCGATCCTGGTGGTCTGCCTCGTCGCCTTCACGCCGGAAGGCTTCCTCTCGTTGCCGACCAACGGCTTTTCGCTGCGCTGGTTCAGGACGATCGCGAACTATCCCGAGTTCATCCACGCCTTCTGGGTCAGCCTCGGGCTCGGCGCGCTCTCGTCCTTCGTCGCGCTTCTGTTCGCGGTGCCGGCGGCGCTCGCGATTGCGCGCTACCGCTTCCGCGGCCGTGATGCGCTGGCGGCGCTGTTCCTGTCGCCGCTGATGATCCCGCATGTCGTGCTCGGCATTGCCTTCCTGCGCTTCTTCACGTCGGTCGGGCTGGGCGGCAGCTTCGCCGCGCTGATCGTCGCGCATGTCATCATCGTGTTTCCGTTCGCGCTGCGGCTGACGCTGGCGGCGGCAACCGGCATGGACCGCACCGTCGAGATGGCGGCGGTCTCGCTCGGCGCCGGCGGCTGGACATTGTTCCGCCGCGTGACGCTGCCGCTGATCCTGCCCGGCGTCATCAGCGGCTGGGCGCTCGCCTTCATCCAGTCCTTCGACGATCTCACCATGACCGTCTTCCTCGCGGCACCCGGCACCGAGACGTTGCCGGTGCGCATGTTCCTTTATATCCAGGACAACATCGATCCGCTGGTGACGTCGGTCTCGGCCTGCGTGATCGCGATCACCATGACCGCCCTCATTCTGCTCGACCGCTTCTACGGGCTCGACCGTGTGCTCGCCGGCAAGGGCGATACGGGACGATAGGAGATCTCATGCCTAAAGCGTTTTCGAGCGAAGTGGACGCCGGTTCGCGTGAAGAAAGCGCGTCAAAACGAAAGTCTGAATACGACGTCGCCGTCGTCGGCGGCGGACTGCTCGGCTCCGCCATTGCCTGGGGCCTCGGCCGCCTCGGCAAGAAGGTGGCCGTGCTCGATGAAGGCGATATCACCAAGCGCGCCTCGCGCGCGAATTTCGCGCTGGTGTGGGTGCAGAGCAAGGGCTTGGGCATGCCGGCCTATACGGTCTGGACGGTGCGGGCGTCGGAGGCGTGGGGCCGGCTCGCGTCCGAACTGAAGCAGCAGACCGGCCTCGACGTCTGTCTCCAGCAGAACGGCGGCTTCCATCTCACGCTTGGCGAGGACGAATTCGGCCAGCGCACCGAGCTCGTCAAGCGCATGCACAACCAGGCCGGCGCCGCAGACTACAAGATGGAGATGTTGTCGGCCTCGGAAGTGAAGAAGTCGCTGCCGCTGATTGGCCCCGAAGTCTCCGGCGGCAGCTATTGCCCGCTCGATGGCCATGTCAATTCGCTGCGCACGTTCCGCGCCTTCCACACCGGCTTCAAGGCGTTCGGCATCGACTATTTTCCGGAGCGTCCGGTCTCGGCGATCAGCAAGTCCGGCGGCGAGTTTCGTCTGACGACGCCGGAGGGTGAGCTGCGCGCCGCCAAGATCATGCTCGCGGCGGGCAATGCCAATCAGACCCTGGCGCCGATGGTCGGTCTCTACGCGCCGATGGGACCGACCCGAGGCCAGATCGTCGTGACCGAGCGGACCGTGCCGTTCCTGCCGCATCCACTGACCACGATCCGCCAGACCGACGAGGGCACGGTGATGATCGGCGACAGCAAGGAGGACGAGCTCGATGATCGCACGTTGAAGCATTCGATCAGCGCCGTGATGACGGATCGCGCACAGCGGATGTTTCCGCATCTGTCGCGGCTCAACGTGGTCAGGAGCTGGGCCGGCATCCGCGTGATGCCGCAGGACGGCTTTCCGATCTATGACCAGTCGGAGACGCATCCCGGCGCCTTCGTGGCCTGCTGCCATTCCGGCGTGACGCTCGCTTCCAACCACGCCTTCGATATCGCGCGCATGGTGGCGCAAGGTGCGCTTGAGCCGGAGCTTGTCGGCGCGTTCTCGGCCAGCCGCTTTGGCGGCGCGGGCGCAGCCAACAACAGCGGCTATTAGAGATTCAGGAAGGAGCCAAGGGCCATCCCTATGTTCAGGCGATCCGAACAGGACAAGCGTCCGCAAGTGCAGATCTTCGTCGACGGCGTCGCCGTCGCAGCGCGCCAGGGTGACACCGTCTCCGCGGCGCTCTTGGCCTCCGGCGTCGACGCACGGCGTTCCACCGCAGTGAGCGGCGCGCCGCGTCTGCCTTATTGCATGATGGGCGTGTGCTTCGACTGCCTCGTCACCATTGATGGCGTCGGCAACCGGCAAGGTTGCCTGGTGCCCGTCGTCGAGGGCATGCAGATCGAAATCCAGAAGGGCAAGCGGGAGATCGGAAAATGACTGTGGCTCCCAAGCGCGAAGCATACGACGTGGTGGTGATCGGCGCCGGGCCGGCGGGTCTTGCTGCTGCCGCGACATCCGCCGAGGCCGGCCTGTCGACGCTGCTGCTCGACGAGAATATCGGCCCTGGCGGCCAGGTGTTCCGCGCGATTTCCTCGACGCCGGTCACCGAACGCAGCCAGCTCGGCGCCGACTATTGGGTGGGGGCAAATCTCGTGCAGGTGCTGCATGCGAGCGGCGCCGAAATCATCCATCGTGCCACGGTCTGGAGCCTCGACCGCAACCTCGAGATCGCCGTCTCGATCGGTGGCGCATCCGCTTTCGTCAAGGCCAGGCGCGTGATCCTTGCGACCGGGGCGCTGGAGCGGCCGTTTCCGATTCCCGGCTGGACGCTGCCGGGTGTGATGACGGCCGGCGCGGCGCAGACCATGCTGAAATCATCGGCGCTGGTGCCTGATGGACGCACGGTGATCGCGGGGCAGGGGCCGCTGCTCTGGCTGCTCGCCGCGCAGATCCTCCGCCTCGGTGGCCGCATCGACCGCATCCTCGACACCACCGAGCGCGGCAATTATTTCGCGGCGCTGCCCCATGCCTTCGCCTTCCTGACCTCGCCCTATTTCGCCAAGGGCCTGTCGATGATGCGCGAGGTCAAGGCGAAGGCGCAGGTCGTCTCGGGTGTCACCGAGCTTGCGGCCTCAGGTGATGGCCAGCTCGCCAGCGTGAGCTATGTCGCCGGCGGCAAGCGCGAAAACATCCCGGCCGATCTGCTGCTGCTGCATCAAGGCGTCGTTCCCAACGTCAATCTGGCCATGGCAGCAGGAATCGAGCATCGCTGGGATGATCTGCAATTGTGCTGGTCGCCGGTGTTGGACGCGAACGGTTCGTCGTCGGTCCCCGGCATTGCCATCGCGGGCGACGGCGCGGGCATCGGCGGCGCGACCGCAGCCGTGGTCCGCGGCCGCATCGCGGCGCGCGCGGCCGCGGAAGCATTGGCGCCGGCGGCATCTGCGAAGCTTCCCGCGATGGCAACGCTCCGAGCCGATCTCGCCAAGGCCGAGCGCGGCCGCGTTTTCCTCGACACGCTGTTTCGTCCCGCGCGGCAGTTCCGCATTCCCTCGGGCGACACCATCGTCTGCCGCTGCGAAGAGGTGACGGCCAAGGACGTTCTCGACTCCGTCGCAATCGGCGCGACCGGCCCGAACCAGCTCAAGGCCTATCGCCGCACCGGCATGGGTCCGTGCCAGGGCCGGCTCTGCGGCCTCACCGTCACCGAGCTGATGGCGCAGGCACGCGGCAAGTCCCCGCAGGAGATCGGCTATTACCGGCTGCGCGCGCCGGTGAAGCCGATCACGCTCGCCGAGCTCGCCGCCGTTCCCAAGAGCGAAGCCGACGTCAAGGCCGTGGTGCGCGGATGACCAGGAATGTGGATGCGATCGTCGTCGGCGGCGGCATCCACGGATGTTCGACCGCGCTGCATCTGTGCCTCGCCGGCTTGAAGCCGGTGCTGATCGAGAAGGACTACGCCGGCCGTCATGCCTCGGGTGTCAATGCCGGCGGGGTCCGTCAGCTCGCACGGCACGTCCCCGAAATCCCGCTCTCGATCCGCTCGATGGGAATATGGGAGAAGATTTCAGATCTCCTCGACGACCATTGCAGCTTCGAGAGCCACGGCCAGGTGCTGGTCGCGGAGAACGAGGAGGAGCTTGCGATCTGCCGCGCGCGTGTCGCCGAGCTCAACGCGCTTGGCTTCACCCATGAGGAGCTGATCGACGCGACCGAATTGCGTCGCCTCGTGCCCGCCGTCGCCGAGACCTGTCCGGGCGGCGTGGTCTCGCGCCGAGACGGGGCCGCCAATCCGGCGCAGACGACGACGGCATTCCGCCGCAAGGCCGAGCAACTCGGCGCGACCGTGCGCGAGGGCGTGGCCGCCAGCAACATCCGCTACGGCGACGGACTCTGGCACGTCGACGTCGGCACGGACACCTATGCCGCGCCGGTGCTCGTCAACGCCGCGGGCGCCTGGGCCGGCAAGATCGCCGCCGCGCTCGGTGAGCCGGTTCCGGTCGAGACGGTGGCGCCGATGCTGATGATCACCTCGCGCGTGCCGCACTTCATCGATCCCGTCGTGATCCTGCGCGGGCGAAAACTCTCCTTCAAGCAGTTCGAGAACGGCACCGTGCTGATCGGCGGCGGTCATCTGGCGACGCCCTACCAGGACCGCAACGAGACGGTGCTGGACTGGAAGAGTCTCGCGACCAGCGCGCAGACCGTGTTCGAGCTGTTCCCGGTGATGCGCAGCGCCACCGTCGTCCGCGCATGGGCGGGCATCGAGGCCAGGATGAAGGACGATCTGCCTGTGTTCGGGCCGAGCAGCCGTCACAAGGGCCTCTATCATCAGTTCGGCTTCTCGCTGCACGGTTTTCAGCTCGGCCCAGGCGCTGGCGCCGTGATGGCGGAGCTGATCGTCAACGGCGGCAGCCAGACCCGCGTCAGCGATCTCGGCATCGATCGCTTCCATCCCTCCACGCTCTAACAACAAGAGGACATCATGAGCATCACCCGCAGCATCCGCACGCCCATCATGCACCGCGCCGTCGAGGCAGGCGGCTTCGTCTTCCTCGGTGGCACCATTGCCGACGACACGTCGGTCTCGATGGGCGAGCAGACCCGCAACATCCTCGGCAAGATCGCCGGCTATCTGAAGGAGGCCGGCACCGACAAGTCTCGCGTCGTCAGCGCCTCGATCTTCGTCACCGATCTCTCCGGGAAGAAGGAGATGGATGCGGCCTGGACCGAGTTCTTCGGCGACAATCTCCCCACCCGCGCCACCGTCGGCGTCGCCGATCTCGGCGGCGGCGCGCTGATCGAGGTGGTGGTCACCGCCCTGAAGGGTTGACCGCGCACGGCGACGAAGGACGACAGCGCCTTCCGCGCTGTCGTCCTTCTCGCGTCCCGCCTTGATCTCGCCCTTCCATGGGACTACTTAGAGAGTCCCTCAATCAGGATACTTGTAGCCATGGATATGACCCCGACCGCAAAGCCCACCTGCCTTGCTCACGGGGAATTCCATGCCTGCTTCGATCATTCTGTCGAATCTGTCGCTGTCCACGCCTGACGGCCGTTCTCTTCTCTCCAACATCGATCTGACATTCACGACCGAGCGTACCGGTCTCGTCGGCCGCAACGGCGTCGGGAAAACGACGCTGCTTGCGTCGATCATAGGGGAACATGTGCCCCGATCAGGGCGCGTTCTGATCGACGGCACCATCGGCTTGTTGCGCCAGGATGTGCAGGTTCTTGCCGGCGCGACCGTCGCCGACCTGTTCGGCGTGCGGCAGGCGCTGGAGTTGCTTCGCTGTGCAGAGCGAGGCGATGCCTCTGCGGATGAGATCGCTGCGATTGACTGGACGCTCGAAACGCGGCTTGAGGCCGCGCTGTCGCGCCTCGGGTTCGATCCGTCTCCCGACACGGAGCTGTCTTGCCTGTCTGGCGGCCAGATCACGCGGCTTCGGCTCGCCGCGCTGATCTTCGCCGAGCCCGACTTCCTGCTCCTGGACGAGCCCACCAACAATCTCGACCGGGACGGACGCAAGGCGGTGGCTGATCTGCTCGCCACCTGGCGTGGCGGTGCCATCGTCGTCAGCCACGACCGAGGCTTGCTGGAGACCATGGATGCGATCGTCGAACTTACCTCGCTCGGAGCTACGCGATACGGCGGCAATTGGAGCCGGTATCGCGAGCAGAAGGCCGTCGAACTCGCCGCTATCAGGCATGATCTCGCGCATGCCGAAAGGCGCCTGTCCGAGATCGACGGCAAGGCACAAGAGGCAGCGGAAAGGAAAGCGCGCAAGGACAGCGGCGGAAGGAAGAAGCGCGCCAAGGGCGACATGCCGCGCATCCTGGCCGGCGCACGCAAGGATCGCAGCGAGGACAGCGGCGGCACGAACGCGCAAATCGCCGAGCGGCGGCGCGCAGAGGCCATCCATGCAGTGGACACGGCGCGCCGGCGCATCGAGATTTTTCAGCCGCTGTCGGTCAAGTTGCCCGTGACCGGCCTGCCGGCGGGCAGGGAGGTGCTTTGGCTCGACCGCGTCAGTGCAGGTTATCGGCCGGAGCGGCCGGTCTTCCGCGATCTATCGCTCGCGATCGTCGGTCCGGAGCGCGTCGCGCTGGTCGGACCCAACGGCTCCGGCAAGACGACGCTGCTGAAATTGATCGCCGGCGAGCTGCGCCCGTGCTCGGGCACCGTGCGGGTCAGGCCGGACTTCGCGCTGTTCGACCAGAAGGTCAGCCTGCTCGATCCCAGGATCTCGATCCTGGATAATTTTGGCCGTCTCAATCCAAAGGCGGGCGCGAATGAATGTCGTGCCGCGCTGGCGCGGTTCATGTTTCGCGCCGATGCGGCCTTGCAGATCGCCGGAAGCCTGAGCGGCGGGCAGTTGTTTCGTGCAGGCCTTGCCTGTGTGCTTGGCGGGGTGACTCCACCATCCCTGCTCATTCTCGACGAGCCCACCAACCATCTGGATGTCGAGTCCATCGAAGCGGTCGAGGCCGGCTTGAGAGCCTATGACGGCGCGCTGCTTGTCGTCAGTCATGACGAGGCATTTTTGCAGGCAATCGGGATCACGCGGCGGCTCGATCTCGCCGGCGAACGTGATTCCAAGGGCTCATCATTCGAATAACAAAAACCCGACGCCCTGCCCCCAGCGCGTCGGGTGGAAAAAAATGACTATCAATCCGTGATCGCAGTGCCGTCGTTGTGACGCTTATCCCGCCGGTTTTCCACTCCGGGAAACGACCGCGTCGGAATTGAGCTGCGCCTGCCTTCTACCTACGCGCTTCCGCCCGGTTCCAGTGCTTCGCCGATCTCCAACGGGTGGGCCATGGTCTCGTGCAGTGCGTCGCGGTCGAGCTCGCCTTCGGAGATGCTGATGACGACGCAGGCGACGCCATTGCCGATCAGATTGGTCAGCGCGCGGCACTCGCTCATGAACTTGTCGATGCCGACCAGGATCGCGATCGACTGGATCGGTATGTCGGGCACGATCGAGAGCGTTGCCGCGAGCGTGATGAAGCCGGCGCCGGTGACGCCCGAGGCGCCCTTCGAGGTGATCATGGCGATGCCGAGAATGCCGAGTTCCTGCCAGATGGTCAGATGCGTATTGGTTGCCTGCGCCAGGAACAACGTCGCCAGCGTCATGTAGATGTTGGTGCCGTCGAGATTGAAGCTGTACCCCGTCGGAATGACGAGGCCGACCACCGAGCGCGAGGCGCCGAGATGCTCCATCTTCTGGATCATCTGCGGCAGCACCGTCTCGGAGGATGAGGTGCCGAGCACGATCAGCAGCTCGTCCTTGATGTAGGCGATGAAGCGCAGGATCGAGAAGCCCGCCAGCCGCGCGATCGCGCCGAGCACGACCAGCACGAACAGGATGCTGGTGAGATAGAACGTGCCGATCAGCGCCGCGAGGTTGAGCAGCGAGCCGAGGCCGTAGGCGCCGACGGTGAACGCCATCGCGCCGAAGGCGCCGATCGGCGCGACGCGCACGATGATGCGGATGATGCCGAAGAACATCTTCGCGGCCTTGTCGATCGCATCCGCAATGGGCTCGCCGGCCTTGCCGAGGAAGGCGATGGCGAAGCCGGAGAGGATCGAGATCAGCAGCACCTGCAGGAGGTCGCCGCGCGCGATCGCGCCCAGATAGCTGTCGGGGATGATCGCCATCAGATGGGCGACGATGCCCTCTTCCTTGGCCTTGGTGACGTAGGTCGCGACCGACTTCGGGTCGATGGTGGCGGGATCGATGTTGAAGCCGTGCCCGGGCTGGAGAATCTCGCCGACCAAAAGTCCGACCGCGAGCGCGACGGTCGAGACCGTCTCGAAATAGATCAGCGACTTCAGCCCGACCCGGCCGACGCGCTTGAGGTCGCCCATCGAGGAGATGCCGTGCACCACGGTGCAGAAGATCACCGGCGCGATCATCATCTTGATCAGCGCGATGAAACCGTCGCCGAGCGGCTTCAAGGCCTTGCCGAGATCAGGATAGAAATAGCCGATGAGCACGCCGAGCGCGATCGCGATCAGCACCTGGACGTAGAGGATCTTGTACCAGGGCTGGTGCCGGCGGTGAATGGCTGGCTGGATCGCGATTTGTGTCATGGAGTGTGCCCCGGAACGCATTGATCATGCATGATCTGAATCATGCATGACTTGCATCATGTGATGGCCGCCGCCGAAGCGACAATCACATTTTTGTCTGTTTGCACGAAGATCGATCGCGGAGTCGCAAGCGCGCTTGTTGTCGATCGCAGCCACTAGTCGCCGGTGACGCCGGCGGTAACAAGCTCTCGATGGGGCGGGCTCGCGACCGCACCGATGATCGGAGTGCCCGCCTTTGCAGCTCCAGGCCGGTGGCGCCGCATGCCGATCATCCTCGGTGCGATTGGTGGATATCTATCGTGCTTGCTGTTCGCGAACGGCCTCGCCTCGGCATGCCGATCGACTCCACCCAGCTGCCGGCCACGCCTGTCCAGGAATGCGTGCGGCGTATGCACAACCGGGTGGAACAAAACGCCGGTTCCATCCATGATGACGCATCTGGAGAGAACACATGCCGCAAACTGAACGTTCAACCTCATTTCCTTCGCGCCTCGTCGGTCAGTACGCCCTGGTGACAGGCGGCTCGCAAGGAATCGGCCGCGCCGTCGCCGTCCGGCTCGCCCAGGAAGGCGCAACCGTCGCCATCAACTATTTCGAGAATGTGGAGCGGGCGGAGGAGACGCTCGCGCTCGCTCGGGCAGCTTCGCGCGCGCGCGGCCACGGCGAGCCCGATCATTGCATCGTCAAGGCAAATGTCGGCGATGAGCAGGACATTGCTGCCATGTTCGAGACGATCCTTTCGCGCTGGAAACGTCTCGATTGCCTTGTCAACAACGCCGGCTTCCAGAAGGAATCGCCGAGCGAGGCGCTCGACGTCGAAACCTATCGCCGCATCATCGACGTCAATCTCAACGGTGCCGTGCTCTGCGCGCAGAAGGCGCTCGCTCACTTCGTCGCACGTGGCGGAGGTGGCAGCATCATCAATTGTTCGAGCGTCCACCAGATCATTCCAAAGCCCGGCTATCTCGCTTATTCGATCAGCAAGGGAGGCATGGCCAATCTGACGCGCACGCTGGCGCTCGAATTTGCCGGCCGGGGCATCCGCGTCAACGCGGTGGGGCCAGGCGCGATCGACACGCCGATCAATGCGGCATGGACCGGCGATCCCGAAAAGCGCGGCGTCGTCACCAGCCATATTCCGCTGGGCCGCGTCGGCGCGCCGGAAGAGATCGCCGCCGTGTTCGCCTTCCTCGCCTCGGAGGATGCGAGCTACATCACGGGGCAGACGATCTATGCCTGCGGGGGCCTGACGCTGTTCCCCGAATTCCGGGAGAATTGGGCAAGCTGAACGTCAGCTTTGGACCACGCGCGTCGGCGGCCGCCGTGCCCGCGGAGAAATCAGGGCGGGTTGGGGGCTGCGGCGCCGTGTGCTATCGACCGTGGACGACGCGGCCGTTATTGGCAAGCGCCGATACAAGACGGGCTCGTGACCACAACCATCAACATCAATGCCTATAGCGACGCGCTCGTGGTTCTCGGCACCGCCGGCGTGGTGGTGCCGATCGTGCGCCGCTGGGGCATCAACCCCGTGCTGGGTTATCTCGGCGCCGGCGCCATTCTCGGTCCGCTCGGGCTTGGTTCGCTCGTTCAGAATCTCCCGTTCCTGTACTGGTTCACGGTGACGGACGCGCAGAACGTCGAGGGCATCGCCAATCTCGGCATCGTGTTCCTGCTATTCCTGATCGGGCTCGAACTGTCTTTCAGGCGGCTCGTCACGATGCGACGGCTGGTGTTCGGGCTTGGCGGCCTGCAGGTGCTGGCGACGTCCGCCATGATATTCGGCGCGGCGCTCCTCTCCGGGCAGAGTTCCGATACTTCCGTTATCATTGGCGCGAGCCTTGCGCTGTCCTCGACGGCCATCGTGCTCGAGCTTCTCTCCGCCGAAAGGCGGCTTGCGACCACAGCCGGGCGCGCAAGCTTCTCGGTGTTGCTGGCCCAGGACCTCGCCGTGGTCCCCATTCTCGTGTTCGTCTCGGTGCTCGGTGCAGGCAGCGGTGGCTCGGTCCTGACGCACATCTCCAGTGCGATCCTGAAGGCGGTCGTGGCGGTCGCTTTTCTCATTCTGATCGGACGGCTGCTGATGCGTCCGCTGTTCCAGATGGTTGCGGGAACCCATTCGACCGAGCTGTTTGTCGCGGCGACCTTGTTCGTCATCGTCGGCGCAGGGCTTGCCGCACACCAAGCCGGCCTCTCGATGGCGCTCGGCGCATTCGTTGCAGGACTGATGCTGGCGGAAACGGAGTATGGAAAAGCCATCGAGGCCACCGTCGAGCCGTTCAAGGGCCTGCTGCTCGGCATCTTCTTCTTCACCGTCGGCATGGCCATCGACTTCCGCGTGTTCATGCGCGAGCCCGGTTGGCTGCTGGCTGCCGTGATCGGCATTCTCGCCGGCAAGGCGATCGTGCTCATCATTCTGGGCCGCCTGTTCAGGCTCTCATGGCCGGCGGCGATCGAGATCGGCTTCCTGCTGGGTCCCGTCGGCGAGTTCGCCTTCGTCAGCATCGGCATGGCGGCGGCCGGCGGCCTGATCGAGCCTCGCGTGTCGAGCTTTGTCGTCGCCATCACCGCCGTGACGATGGCCTTGACGCCGCTTCTGGGCGCGCTCGGACGACGACTGGCCGCCAAGCTGGCTGACGAGCGCATCCTCGATCCCGAACTGACGGTTCAGCCGCCAAGTGACCGAACGCAGGCGATCGTGGTCGGCTACGGCCGTGTTGGAAAAGTGGTCTGCTCGCTGCTTACCACCCATGGCGTGGACTACATCGCGGTCGATCACGACCCGATCGCCGTGGCGCGCGACCGCCGCGACGGCCATAGGGTCTTCTTTGGCGACGCGACAGAGCCGGGCTTTCTCGAAGCGTGCGGCCTGATGCAGACGACCGGTGTGATCATCACGATTCAGTCGCGAACGGCGATCGATGCCATCGTCGAGCGGACCCGTGCGGTGCGGCCGGATGTGTTGATCGTTTCACGTGCGCGCGACGCTGATCATGCCCGTCACCTCTATGCAATCGGCGCAACTGACGCGGTGCCGGAAACCATCGAGGCGAGTCTGCAGCTTTCAGAAGCCGCACTGGTCGGCCTCGGGGTCGCGGTCGGACATGCGATAGCCTCGGTGCACGAAAAGCGCGATGAGTTTCGGCGGACATTGCAGCAAGCAGCCCGCACGGCAGACCGGGATAAATCTCACCCGTCGTCTATCTCAGGGCGTCCGTCCCGCCGACAGTGATCTGGAAAAACCCGGCTTCGCGACCTACATCTGGTGCCATGTCAAACCCTCCGCTCCAGGATTTCGTCGGCGGGCACGAACGTCTGTTCGTGCTGACCGGTGCCGGCTGCAGCACCAATTCAGGCATTCCCGATTACCGCGACAGCCAGGGCAACTGGAAGCGGACCCAGCCGGTCAACTTCCAGGCCTTCATGTCGGACGAGCATACGCGCCGGCGCTATTGGGCGCGCAGCCTGATCGGCTGGCGGCGGTTCGGCCAGGCGAGGCCGAACGATGCGCATCATGCGCTGGCCCGGCTCGAGGCGAACGGCCGGTGCGGGATGCTGCTGACCCAGAACGTCGATCGGCTGCATCAGTCGGCCGGCCACCGGCAGGTCATCGACCTGCACGGCCGGCTCGATCTGGTCCGCTGCATGGGCTGCGGCCGCAAGACGCCGCGCGACGAGTTTCAGCACGATCTTGGCCGCGCCAATGCGGCGTGGCTGACGCTCGATGCCGCGGATGCACCTGATGGCGACGCCGATCTCGAGCACGAGGATTTTTCCTCCTTCGAAGTGCCGCCATGCGAAGCCTGCGGCGGCATCCTCAAGCCGGACGTCGTCTTCTTCGGCGAGAACGTCCCGCGCGACATCGTCGCCACCGCGCAGGATCATCTGGCGCAAGCCGATGCCATGCTGGTCGTCGGCTCCTCGCTGATGGTCTATTCCGGCTTCCGCTTCGTCCAGGCCGCGGCGCGCCGCAATATTCCGATTGCGGCGGTCAACCTCGGCCGCACCCGCGCCGACGATCTCCTGACGCTCAAGGTCGAGGAGCGCTGCGAGACGGCGCTTGCATTCCTGCTCTGATCGTGTCGGCGGCGCACACGCCTTGCCTATTGCATAGGTGCCAAGCAGAATAGCCGGGCGCGGCATGCATCTCGTCGTCCATGGCATGGAAATTGCTGCGCTTTTGTCCCCAGTCTTGACGACCAGCACGGAGAATTTGGAATGCTTGAGGGAGCCGAGGTGCGGCTTGCCGTTGATATCGGTGGCACGTTCACCGACATCGTGCTGGACGTGGGGCAAGATCGCAAAACCCGCAAGGTGCTGACCACTCCGCAGCGCCCCGAGCAGGCCGTACTGGACGGCATGCGCCTCATTCTTGCCGATGCACGTGCCCACATCAGCGACATCGACGTCTTCATTCACGGCACGACGCTCGCGACCAATGCCATCATCGAGCGCCGCGGCGCCAAGACCGCGCTGATCGCGACCGAGGGCTTCCGCGACGTGCTCGATATCGGCACCGAAAGCCGCTACGACCAATATGACCTCGGCATCGACAAGCCGAAGCCGCTGGCGCCGCGCAGCCTGCGCTTCACGGTGCCCGAGCGCATCGACGCCCATGGTGCCGTTCGTCTCCCGCTCGACGAAGCGGCGGTGCGCGAACTCGCGCAGAGATTGCGTGAGCTGAAGGTCGAGAGCGTCGCGATCGCGTTCTTGCACTCCTATGCCAATCCCGAGCATGAGCGTCGCGCGGCCGCGATCATCAGTGATGAAATGCCCGGCATCTCCGTGACTGCATCGTCGGCAGTGTGTCCCGAGATCCGGGAATATGAGCGCACATCCACTGCGGTCGCCAACGCCTACGTGCAGCCGCTGATCGATGGCTATCTTGCCCGCATGGCCGATGCCCTGCAGGTCGAGCAGTTTCGCGGCGCCATTTATCTCGTTACCTCCGGCGGAGGCGTGACCTCGATCGAGACCGCGCGACGCTTTCCGGTGCGTCTCGTCGAATCCGGTCCCGCCGGCGGCGCGATCTTCGCGGCCCAGATCGCGGCGCGTCTCGGCGAGAGCAAGGTGCTCTCCTTCGACATGGGCGGCACTACCGCGAAAATCTGTCTGATCGAAAAGTACCAGCCCGAGACCTCGCGCGTGTTCGAGGTCGACCGCGCTGCGCGCTTCCTCAAGGGCTCCGGCCTGCCGGTGCGCATTCCCGTCATCGAGATGGTCGAGATCGGCGCCGGCGGCGGTTCGATCGCGCATGTCGATGCGATGAAGCGCGTCACCGTCGGTCCCGAGAGCGCCTCCTCGGAGCCGGGGCCCGCCTGCTATGGCCGCGGCGGTCAGCGCCCGGCCGTGACGGATGCGGACGTCGCACTCGGCATGATCGATCCCGATGCGTTTGCGGCCGGCACGATCAAGCTCGACCCGGAGCTTTCGAAGCAGGCGCTGCTGCGGGACGTCGGCGAGCCGCTTGGCCTGTCCGCGGAAACCGCGGCCTATGCTGTCCACGAAGTCGTCTGCGAGAACATGGCGAGCGCGGCGCGCGTGCATGCGGTCGAGCGCGGGGAGATTATCGGCCAGCACACGCTGATCGCTTTCGGCGGTGCCGCGCCGCTGCATGCGGCCCGCGTCGCCGAGAAGATCGGCGTCTCCCGCGTGATCGTGCCATCGAATGCCGGTGTCGGCTCGGCCGTCGGCTTCCTGGCTGCGCCCATCGCCTATGAGCTGGTGCGCAGCCGTCATGTCCGGCTCGATGACTTCGACACCGAGGCCGTCTCTGACCTCTTGCAGGAGATGGTGACCGAAGCGCGTGCGCTGGTGGAGCCCGGCGCAGCCGGTGCACCGGTGCGGGAGCGCCGCGCCGCCTTCATGCGCTATGTCGGCCAGGGCCACGAGATATCGGTCGAGCTGCCGAACCGGCGGCTGGCGACCGCCGATCTCGCCGGTCTGCGCCAGAAGTTCGAGGCGGATTATTCCGCGATGTTCGAACGGCCGATCCCGGGGGCTGCCATCGAGGTGTTGAGCTGGTCGGTGCTCGCCACCACCGAGGCGCGCAATCCGCCCACCGTCGCTTCCGTCGCACGCATGCCTGCGGCCAAGGCGTCCGGCAGCCGCAAGTTCTTCGACGGCCGCGCGGGCGAAGTGATCGAGATCCCGCTCTATCGCCGCGAGGACATGGCGCCCGGCGCGACGATTGCGGGTCCCGCCGTGATTGCGGAAGACGAGACTTCGACCTTCGTCTCCAACAGTTTTGACGCCCATATAGACGGTGCCGGCAGCATCGTCATGGAACGGAAGGCGGCTTGATCATGAGCAAAGCAAATGGCGCGAGCCTGATCGACCTTCAGATCATGTGGCACCGGCTGATCGCCGTGGTCGAGGAGCAGGCGCAGGTGCTGCTCCGCACCGCGTTCAGCCCGATCGTGCGCGAATGCGGCGACCTCTCGGCCGGCGTGTTCGACCTCGAGGGGCGCATGCTGGCGCAGGCGGTGACGGGCACGCCCGGCCACGTCAACTCGATGGCGGA
Organism: Bradyrhizobium sp. I71; assembly: GCF_022354745.1. Taxonomy (NCBI): domain Bacteria; kingdom Pseudomonadati; phylum Pseudomonadota; class Alphaproteobacteria; order Hyphomicrobiales; family Nitrobacteraceae; genus Bradyrhizobium; species Bradyrhizobium sp. I71. The sequence goes on along the minus strand of NZ_CP059398.1, from coordinate 2,382,483 downwards.
ATCGGTCAAGCATTTCATCGCTCACTTCCCGATCGAGACGATGAAGGAAGGCGACGCCTACATCACCAACGACCCCTGGATGGGCACCGGCCATCTCAACGACTTCGTCGTCACCACGCCCTGCTTCAAGGATGGCAAGCCGGTGGCGCTGTTCTCCTGCACCAGCCATCTCATGGATATCGGCGGCATCGGCTTCGGACCCGACGCCACCGACGTGTTCATGGAGGGGCTCTACATCCCCATGCTGAAGCTGATCGACCAGGGCGTCGTCAACGAGACGCTGATGGCGATGATCCGCACCAATACGCGGTTGCCGATCGACACCGAGGGCGACACCTATTCCCTCGCCGGCTGCAATGACGTCGGCTGCGAGCGCCTGGTCGAGATGATGACCGAGTTCGGCATCGACACGCTCGACGAGCTCGGCGATTACATCTGCGACCGCTCGCGCGAGGCCGTGCTCGCCGAGATCGCCAAGCTGCCGAAGGGCAGCTGGCGCAATACCATGGTGGTCGACGGCTATGACGCGCCGGTGACGCTGGCTGCGACCCTGACGATCTCGGACCAAGGCATACACGTCGATTTCGACGGCACCTCTGCCGCCTCGAAGTTCGGCATCAACGTGCCCTTGTCCTACACCACCGCCTACACCGTGTTCGGCCTCGGCTGCGTCGTCGCCTCGCAGATCCCGAACAATGCCGGCTCGCTCTCGCCGCTGACGGTGTCGGCGCCGGCGGGCGCGATCCTCAATGCGCCGAAGCCGGCGCCGGTCGCCTCGCGTCACGTCATCGGCCAGATGCTGCCCGACGTCGTGTTCGGCTGTCTGCGCCAGATCATTCCCGAGCGCGTGCCTGCGGAAGGCACCTCGTGCCTGTGGAATCTCAACGTGCGCGGGCAGACGCGAAGCGGCGTCGGCGGCAATTACGGGTTCTCCATGGCGGTGACCTCCAACGGCGGCACCGGCGCGCGCTTCGGCAAGGACGGGCTGTCCGCGACCGCTTACCCAAGCGGCGTGCGCGGCACGCCGGTCGAGATCGCGGAGACGCAGACGCCTCTGATCTTCTGGCGCAAGGAGCTGCGTCCGGATTCCGGCGGGGCAGGGCGCACCCGCGGCGGCCTCGGTCAGATCATCGAAGTCGGCAGCGGCGTCGATGCGCCGTTCGACATTCTCGCTGCGTTCGACCGCATCGATCATCCGCCGCGCGGCCGCGATGGCGGCCGGGACGGCGAGGCCGGCTATGTCGGCCTCAAGTCCGGAAAGAAGCTGCGAGGGAAGGGCTTTCAGCAGGTGCCGCCGGACGATCGGTTGGTGGTGCTGACACCCGGCGGCGCCGGCATCGGCGATCCCGCCAAGCGCGAGCGCGAGGCGGTCAATGACGACGTCGAAAGCGGGCTCGTGTCCGCCGACAAGGCGGTCGCAGTTTATGGGTACTCGCGGTGACGCCTCGGGCGTCGTGCGCGGAGCAAACGGAGGGGTGCAAATGATCACGCGAAGGAATTTCACCGCGGGCGCAGCGACGCTGCTTGCCGCAGGCCACATCTCCACCCGTGCGCGGGCGGCAACGGTGAGCTGGGACATGTCGACGGTGTGGCCCGACGGCAATTTCCACACCCAGAACGCGATGGCCTTCGCCGAGGAGGTCAAGAAGCAAAGCGGTGGCTCGGTTGCCATCACGGTGAAAGCAGGCGGTCAGCTCGGCTTCAAAGGCCCCGAACACTTGCGCGCCGTGCGCGACGGCCTGGTTCCGCTGGCCGACGTCCTCAACATCCAGCAGGTCGGCGACGAGCCGTTCATGGGCGTCGAGAGCATTCCCTTCCTCTGCGGCTCGGTGGAAGAGCTCAAGGTGCTGCACAAATATGTGCGGCCGGAATACGAGAAGATCGCCGCGCGCAACAACCAGAAGATCCTCTACATCGTGCCGTGGCCGACGCAGTATCTGCATCTGAAGGCGAAGGTTGCCGACGTCGAGGGCCTGAAGAACATCAAGATCCGCGTGCCCGACAAGAACGCGGTCGACATGCTGAATGCGATCGGCATGGCGGCCGTGATGATCCCCTGGGGCGAGACGATTCCCGCGCTCGCTTCCGGCGCCGTGGCCGGCGTCTCCACCTCGTCGGTGTCGGGCGTCGACGGCAAGTTCTGGGAATTCCTGAAATACGTCTACCCGACCAACCACGTCTGGTCGTCGCAGATGCTCACCGTCAATCTCGATTCCTGGAAGGCTCTCTCCGGCGATCAACAGAAGCTGGTTGCGGATATCGCGGCGAAGATGGAGCCGGGCTTCTGGGCCAACTCGCTCAAGGCCGACGTCGACAGCCTCAACCGCCTGAAGGAAGGCGGCATGGAGGTGGTGCCGGTCTCGCAAGCCATGATGACGGACATCCGGGCCAAGACTGCGCCGCAGCTCGACGCCTTCCTCAAGCGCGTGCCGGCCGCCGACAAGCCAGTGCGGGCCTATCTCGCCGAAATGAAGCGTGGCTGAGGATGATGTCGTGGTGAGCATCTCGCCCGAAGCTCCGCAGAGCCTGAATGCAGCGGCGCCAGCGCCGCTGCGCATCCTTCTCGACGGAATCGATCGCCTCGGCCGGCTCGACGGCTGGATCGGCGGCGGCTGTCTCTTGATGCTGACGCTGCTGATGCTCTGCGAGGTCGCAACCCGCTTCCTCTCGAACTTCCTGCCGTTCTTCCCGCCCAGCATCTCGATCGCGTGGGAATACTCTTCTTATCTCATGGCGGCGTCCTTCACTTTCGGAGCCGCCATGACGCTGCGTGTCGGCGGCCATATCCGCGTCGTGCTGCTCCTGAAGAACGTGCCGGCGCCGGTGCAGCGCGCGCTCGAGATTCTCTCGGCGGCGGCCGGCTTCGCCTTCATGGCGTTCCTGACCTCGGCCATGGCGAAATTCGCCTGGGCCGCGTTCGTGCGCGGCCAGGTCTCCACCTCGAGCGACACGCCGCTGTGGTTTCCGGAAGCCGTCGTCACCTTCGGCATGCTGCTGCTCACGCTCCAGTTTCTGGCACGCGCGGTCCAGGCCGCGCTCGGCCTGCCGCTGGAGGATCATCGCATGAAGGCCTCGCCCGTCGAATGACCGCTTTGCTCGCTCCCGGATCCAAGATCGCATGACCATCGAAGTCGTCGCCCTGTTCGCGATCTTGTTTGCGCTGCTGGCCTGCGGCGTCTGGATCGGCCTGACGCTTGCGCTCACTGCGACGCTGCTGCTCGCGATGTTCCGCTCGATCCCGCTCGACAAGCTGCTGCCTCAATATGCCTGGAATATCCTGACCACGCAGGAGCTGCTCGCGCTGCCGCTGTTCATCCTGATGGGCGAGCTCTTGTTTCGCACCCGCCTGTCGCGCTCGCTGTTCCAGGGACTGGCGCCCTGGGCCGGGCTGCTGCCCGGCCGCCTGCTGCATGTCAACGTGATCGGCTGCACCATCTTCGCGGCGATCTCGGGCTCGTCGGCCGCGACCACACAGGTGATCGGCCGCATGTCGCTCAACGAGCTGCTGCGCCGCGGCTATTCCCGCGACATCGCGATCGGCTCGCTCGCCGGCGCCGGCACGCTCGGGTTCCTGATTCCGCCGTCCAACATCATGATCATCTATGGTGTGCTCGGCGACGTCTCGATCCTGAAGCTGTTCACGGCTGGCGTGCTGCCGGGATTCCTGCTGGCCGCCACCTTCATGGCCTGGGTGATGCTGCATACGAGCCTCAATCCGAGCATGGTGCCGGAAACGGAAGCCAAACTCTCGCAGGTGCCATGGAGCGAACGCTTCGCCGCTCTGAAGGACCTTGCCCCGGCGCTGTTCCTGATCGCCTGCGTGCTCGGCTCGATGTATGGCGGCCTCGCGACGCCGTCGGAAGCTGCCGCCGTCGGCGTGCTCGGCGCGGCCCTGGTTGCCTGGGCGCAAGGCGCGATGTCGCAACAGGTCATGCGCGACGTGCTGATCGGCTCGGTCGTGACCTGCTCGATGATCGCGCTGATCGTGCTCGGCGCATCGATCCTCGGCAATGCCGCAGCCTTCCTCGGCATCCCTCAGGCGGTGGCCGCCTTCGTCAAGGGGCTCGGCCTGTCGCCCTTCATGCTGATCGTGGTGCTGATCGTCTTCTATCTCGTCCTCGGCTGCTTTCTCGACGGCTTCTCGATGATCGTGATGACGCTGCCGATCGTGCTGCCGATCGTGAAGGGCGCCGGCTTCGACGAGGTCTGGTTCGGCGTCTTCCTCGTGCTCGCCGTCGAAATGGCGCAGATCACGCCGCCCGTCGGCTTCAACCTGTTCGTGATCCAGGGGCTGACCGACGACGGCCTCGGCTACATCGCCCGCGTGACGCTGCCGTACCTCATGATCATGATCGGTTTCGTGCTGCTGCTGACGCTGTGGCCCGGCATCGTCACGATATTGCCGAAAGTGCTTTACGGATAAGCCACTTGGCTCCGGGATTGGCCGATCGAGGTCGAAACGGTCAGTGCCGCTGCCGTTTCAATTCGCCCCGTGCGTTAAAGTCGTCTTCTGCGCGCGTTCCGTGTTTGCACGCCCTGTGATCCGTCGTAAGCTGCAGCGGCAAGCAGAAGTACAACAGCAATCACACCAGTGAACGTGGCTCCTTCGGCGCTATCCGCCGAGAGAGGGGATATCTGTTGGCGACTCGGTCCGATGGAGGACGATCGACGCGTACTGAACTGCAAATGCCCCCTCGCGGCCGCGCTCACGAGACGCAATCAACAAACACAAGAGCGGGAGGAAGTGCAAATGAGAAAGCAGTGGCTCAGCTCGGCCTTGCCTGTCGTCGTCGTTGCGACACTTGCAGCGTCGGCGGCGTCGGCCCAAGCCGTGGATACGGCCCGCATCGAGGCCGCCGGCCAGAACGATTGGCTCACCTATCACGGCTCGTACAAGTCCCACCATTACAGTCCGATTGCGCAGATCAACACGAACAACGTCGCCAATCTGGGCGTGGCCTGGATGCACATCCCGGGGCGATCGACGCGCGGTCTGCAGTCCATGCCACTCGTGGCTGACGGGGTCCTCTATTATTCGGGCTCTTACAGCCGGGTCTTCGCGCTGAATGGCGCAACCGGCGAGGTCATCTGGTCGTTCTTTCCGGAACTGGACGAGGCGCTCATCAGCCGGCAGACCCACTCTCCCTACAACCGCGGCGTAGCTCTCGGCGAAGGCAAGGTGTTTGTCGGCACGATGGATGGACGTGTCTTCGGGCTGGATGCGAAGACGGGAAAGGTCCTCTGGGAGACCAAGCTGATCGACTCGCAGAAGCTCACGGTCGGCTTTACTGGCGCGCCGCTTTACGCGAAGGGAAGCGTGATCATCGGCGCGCAAGGTGGCGAATGGCCGGGCCGCGGCCCGATCTTCGCCCTCGATGCCACGACGGGAAAGAAGAAGTGGGAATTCCTGACGGTCGCGGGCACCGAAGAGGCCATGAAGACCTGGGGCAACGATTCCTGGCGCACCGGCGGTGGCGGCGGCTGGATGCCGGGCACCTACGACTCCGAGACCAACACCATCCTGTGGGGTACCGCGAACCCTGCGCCGCTCTACGACTGGTCGGGCGCCGACTACAAGACGCAAGGTGCGCGTCCCGGCGACAATCTCTATACGAGTTCGGTGATCGGCCTCGATATCGATACCGGCAAGCTGAAATTCTATCATCAGGAGCTGCCGCACGACGCCTGGGACTTTGACAGCTCCGTCGGCGAGTTCGTGATGCTGGAGCGCGACGGTCAGAAATACGTGGTTCATCCGAACAAGGGTGGCTTCGTCTTCGTCTACGACCGCAATCTCAAAGTGAAGAACGTCTGGCGGCTGGTCGAGAACATCAACTTCGTTAGGGATATCGACCCCAAGACCGGCGCGCTGATCGGCCGCCGCGATTTCTCGGTCGGGAAAGTCACTGAACCGCCTCTGTGTCCGTTCATCGGCGGCGGCATCAGCTGGAACGCCGGCTCGTACAGCCCGAAGACCGGCCTCTACTACAAGATCGGCCAGGAATGGTGCATGACGCTGGACATCCAGAAGACGACACCGGTCACGACGCCGCAGGTCCAGCTCAACATCGGCGCCGATTTCAAGATGACGCCTCCTCCCGGCGGCGAGATCTATGGCCATCTCGACGCGCGTGATCCCATAACGGGAGCGAAGAAATGGGAGGTCCGCTATCCCGAGCCGCCGCTCGGAAGCGTGCTGTCGACGGCGGGCAATCTGGTCTTCGTGCCGGACTCCCGCGGCGTCCTTCACGCCTATGATGCCGAAACCGGAGCCGAGCTGTGGAAGCACAACAACGGCACCGGTCACCAGGGCGGCATCGTCAGCTACTCCGTCGGCGGCAAGCAATATATCGCCGTGACCGCGGGCTTCGGCGGCATGCTGGCTGACGAGTATGCGCCGAACTTCGGCGGCGTATACAAGAGCATGCCGCGTGACGACGGCGCGCTCGTCGTCTTCAGCCTGAAATAGTTGCCGCAAACGATCGGCAAGGAGGGGGTGCAAGCCCGCTCCTTGCCGATCGCAACGGCCACCTGCTTCAGGAATGGAGTGGACGTGTTGAAGCTGCATTTGAGAACAGTTCCGGTCGGCGCCTCGTTGCTGTGCGCTGCAATGGCTCAAGCACAATCCGCGGCGCCTGCGCCCGAGAATGCGCCGTTCGAGGTCGAGCAGGTGTTCGCGGGAACTTGCGGGTTTTGTCACTCCGACGGCGGCCGGGCCGTCGGCAAGGGGCCGCAACTGATGAATTCGCCGCGCGACGACGACTTCATTCGCAATCGCATCAAGCTCGGCAAGCAAGGCGCGATGCCGGCATTCGATGGCGCTTTCACCGACGCGCAGATCGACCTGATCGTCAAATACATCCGCGCCTTGAAACCACGCGAAGGCTGAACCAGATCGCGATGCGTCCAGATGAGGGTGTGCAATGAAGGCGATCGTGCCGGTCATCGTCGCTGCCGCCATCGGGCTGCCGGGACCGGCGCAGGCGCGAACCCTGGACGCGATCCGTGAGAGCGGCATGATCGGGTTGTGCGCGCATCCCAATTCGCTTCCCTTTGCCCGCAAGACCGGCGAGCCGCCCGGCTTTCAGGTCGAGCTGGGACAGGTGATGGCCCGCGAGCTCGGTGTGGCGCTGAGGCTCGACTGGATCATCACGCAGTACCAGATGCGCAGCGCCGGCTGTGACATTCTTCTGGACGTCATTGCCGACCGCGAGGCGCAAGGCGAAACACGTTTGAGGATTTCGAAACCATATTATCGCACGGGCGTCGCGCTCGCGGTGCCGTCATCCAGCCCGCTCACCTCGTTCAAGAGTCTCAACGAAAGGACCAAGGTGGGAGTGCAGGTCGGATCGATCGCCGCCATGATCATCGGCCAACGGCGCGTGCCCCTGTCGACCTTCGGCTTCGAGAGCGACAGCCTGGAGGCCGTGTCGAACCGTGAGATCGATGCCGCCGCGGTCACGCCCACTGCGGCCGGCTATTTCAATCTGACGCATCCGGACAATCCACTCCGGATCCTGGATCGTGATGAGAGCGTGGCCGATCTCAACTGGAATGTCGCCGTCGGCATGATCCGCCCGGACGATGCGTTGCGCGAAGCCATCGACCGGGCCCTGGAGCGGCTGCGAAGCGACGGCACGATCGATCGCATATACGGCCGCTATGGGATCGTGCTGCAGGCGCCGAGATAGCCGAGCTGCACTCCGGAACCGCTTTCGTTGAATCGATTGCCGCGGCTCGTTCACCTCTCCCGCTTGCGGGAGAGGTCGCGCCCACCGGGTCGCGCCGAAGGCGCGCCCGATGACAGGCTCCGGCGCGGGTGAGGGCTTTCTCCTCTTGGGGATTGTCCCACTGGAGAAGCACCCTCTCCCCAACCCTCTCCCGCAAGCGGGAGAGGGAGCGCAACTCCGTCGTTGCAGCGATCAAGCCCCATTTCATCGTGTTTTACGCTGCGGCCTTCTTCCGCGCGAGCTCGGCCTTGTACAGCTCGAACTCCTCCGCGATCGCCCTGGCGATCGATGGGCGCTGGCGCAGGCGTTCGTAGTAGGCCTTCACGTTCGGCCATTTCGCAAGCTCGATCGGCGGCGTCGCCATGGTCCAGTTGATGACCGTGGCGAGATAGGCATCCGCCACGCTGAAATGGTCGAGCAGGAAATCGCGGCCCTTCAGATAGTTGTCGAGATAGTCGAGCCGCGACAGGTTCTTTTCCAGCGCGTAGGCTTTGGTTTCCTGCGGCGCCTTGCGGTCGAGCAGGGGAAGGAACAGGCCCTTGTGCAGCTCGGTGCCGATGAAGCAGAGCCATTGATGCAGCCGGGTGCGCTCGATGCCGGCGGCGGCGCCGAGGCTGGATTGCGGAAAGCGGTCGGCGACATATTGCAGGATTGCGGCGTTCTCGGTCAGCACCACGCCCTCATCGGTGCGCAGCGTCGGCACCAGACCGATCGGATTCACCGTGCGGAAGTCGGAACCGTCGTTCAAAACCGTCTTGGTCGGCGGATCGACTTCGAGATAGTTCGCCTTGGCGCCGGCTTCGTACAAGGCAACGCGTGTCGCCATCGAGCAGGCGAGCGGCGAGAAATAGAGATCCATCTGTAGCCTCCTTGGGCAATTTCTCTTTGGGTGTCGCTCAACCTGGCCAGATTGATTTCTGTACCATCTTGCATAATATATCCGCGGTCAAGGATTAATTTGCGACATGGTACAAAAATCGAAGCCGCCCACTGCTGCCACAGAGCCTAAGCGCCGCGGCCGCCCGCGCGCCTACGAGCCTGACGTCGCGCTCGGCAAGGCGCTCGATCTGTTCCGCAAGCAGGGTTTCGCGGCCACCTCGCTCGACGATCTCAGCGAGGCCACCGGCATGAACCGGCCGAGCCTCTACGGCGCCTTCGGCGACAAGCGCGAGCTCTACATCAAGAGCTACCAGCGCTACCGTGAGGAAGCGCGGGCCTCCATGGCCGCGATCTTTCGCGAGGAAATGCCGCTGCGCCAGCGCCTGGAGCGAATCTTCGCCTCCGCGCTGAACATCTATCTCTCCGGCGAGACCGGCCCGCGCGGCTGTTTCACGGTGGTGACGGCGGCGTCCGAGGCGGTGAGCGATCCCGAGATCCGCGCCATGGTGCTCGACGGACTCACCGAGCTCGACAAGGCTTTTGCCAGTTGCTTCCGCCGTGCCAGGGAGAAGGGCGAGTTGCCGGAGAGCGCCGATCCGGCCGTGCTGGCACAGATCGCATCAGCTACCGTGCACTCCATCGCCGTCCGTTCGCGCGCCCGCGTTCCGCGCAAGGAGCTGGAGGCGATCGTGAAGGGCGCGATCGATATGATGGTCGGCGCAAAAGCGTAGGCTGCCGTCGCGGGCAGGCGGAGACACCGAGCCTGGAGCGCCAGCGCTGGCGAAATCCAGGGGCTTAGTAGCCCCTTGTTCGATCCACCACGTTCTCCAGCGCCCCGCCGGCCTCGAACCGTCCGATCTGCTCGGCGACATAGGCCGAGATCGCGTCCGCGTCGGTGTCGGCCGCGTTGTGCGGCGTCAACACCACCTTGAGGTGGGTCCAGAAGCGGCTGTCCGCCGGCTGCGGCTCCTGCACGAAGACGTCGAGCGAGGCGGCGCCCAGCGTGCCGTCGTCGAGGCAGGCCAGGATATCGGCTTCGTTCTGAAGGCCGCCGCGGCCGGCATTGATCAGCACGGGCGCGCCGAGCGGGCTGTTGCGGTTGAGCTTTGTGAAGACGTCGCGGTTGAGGATGCCGTTTGTGTCAGGCGTCAGCGGCAGCAGGCAGACCAGGATGTCGGTCGTGCGCAGGAAGGCATCGATCTGCGCAGTGCCGTGGAAGCACGCGACGCCGTCGATCGCCCGCGGGCTGCGGCTCCAGCCGGCGACGCGGAAGCCGAGCCGCCGCAGCACATTGGCCGCATCGGCCCCCAGCGTGCCCAATCCCATGATTCCGACGGTGATCGCGCTCGCCGGCCATTGATATCTCGGCTCCCAGCGTTTCTCGCGCTGCGATTGCCTGAGGTAAAGCTCCTGGCGGTGATGCATCAGCACGTGCAGCACGACATATTCGGTCATGCGATTGGTGAGATCGGGCACGGCGACGCGTACCAGCGGCACATCGGGCAGGCTCCTGTCCGCCATCAGCGCGTCGACGCCGGCGCCGAGATTGAAGATCGCGCGCAGATTGGGGAACGCGCCGAGATCGCCCGGCACCGGCTTCCACACTGCGGCATAGTGCACCTCCGCCGGGTCGAGCCCGGCATCCGGCAGCAGCACCACGCGGCGGTCCCCGCAGACCGCTTCGAACCGGGCCTTCCAGCGCTCCGGCAGCCAGTTCTGCTGCGTGCTGTTGATCAGGACGGCCAGTGTGCCCAGGGTCATTCAAAGTGCCTCGTCGGTTCCGTTTGAGAAGGCCCTCCTTGGCACGATCTGCCGGATTTTTCTTGCAAATTTTTTCCGCAGCCATGTCGGCACGGGGCATATTGGCGCGTCTTTGAAACAGACGAGGAAAGTGTCGCCCATGCTCTACGCCATTCTTTGCTATCATGACGAGGATTTCGTCGGCTCCTGGAGCAAGGAGCAGGACGAGGCCGTGATGAAGAAGCTCGCCGTGGTGCAGGAGAAGCTCACCAGGCAGGGCCGGCTCGGACCGGTGGCGCGGCTGTTGCCGACGACCGCGGCGGCGACCCTGCGCAAGGAGGACCCGCCACTGGTGCTCGACGGCCCCTATGCCGAGACCAAGGAGCAGCTGCTCGGCTTCTACATCGTCGATTGCAAGAATCTCGACGATGCGCTCGACGTCGCGCGCGAGCTGGGCTCTGCCAATCCGGGCGGCGCATACGAGGTGCGTCCCGTGGGCGTGTTCCGGCCCGGAGGAAATCTGACGTGAGCGAGACCGACACCGCCTGGATCGAGACTGCGCTGACCTCGGCGCGACCCCAGGCGGTGGGCGCGCTGCTGCGCTATTTCCGCGATCTCGACACCGCAGAGGAGGCTTTTCAGAATGCCTGCCTGCGCGCGCTCAAGTCCTGGCCGCAGAACGGTCCGCCGCGCGATCCGGCGGCCTGGCTGATCATGGTCGGCCGCAACGTCGCGATCGACGAGGTGCGCCGCGCCCGCAAGCAGCAGCCGCTGCCGGAGGACGACCAGGCCATCTCCGATCTCGATGATGCCGAGGGGGCGGTGGCCGAGCGGCTCGACGGCTCGCACTATCGCGACGACATCCTACGGTTGATGTTCATCTGCTGCCATCCCCAGCTGCCGGCGACGCAGCAGATCGCGCTGGCGTTGCGCATCGTCTCGGGCCTCACTGTGAAGCAGATCGCACGCGCCTTCCTGGTCTCGGAAGCTGCGATGGAGCAGCGCATCACGCGCGCCAAGGCGAAGGTCGCCGACGCGGGCGTGCCTTTCGAAGCGCCCGGCGCGGTCGAGCGTTCCGAGCGGCTCGCCGGTGTCGCCGCGATGATTTACCTGATCTTCAACGAAGGCTATTCGGCGAGCGGCGACACCGCCGAGATCAGGAAGCCGCTCTGCGAAGAGGCGATCCGGCTGGCGCGGCTGCTGCTGCGGCTGTTTCAGAGCGAGCCGGAGATCATGGGCCTGACGGCGCTGATCCTGCTGCAGCATGCGCGCAGCGCCGCGCGCTTTGCCGAGGACGGATCGCTGATCCTGCTGGACGATCAGGATCGTTCGCTGTGGAACGGCACCATGATCGCGGAAGGTCTCGCGCTGATCGACAAGGCGATGCGTCACCACCGCAGCGGTCCTTATCAGATCCAGGCCGCGATCGCCGCGCTGCATGCGCGGGCAGCGACGCCGGAGGAGACCGACTGGACGCAGATCGATCTGCTCTATGGCGCTCTGGAAGTGGTGCAGCCGTCACCGGTGGTGACGCTCAATCGCGCGGTCGCGGTCTCCAAGGTGCGCGGGCCGCAGGCTGCGCTCGATCTGATCGAGCCGCTGGCACCGAAGCTCGCGAACTATTTCCATTTCTACGGCGTGCGCGGCGCCTTCCTGATGCAGCTCGGCCGCAACGACGAGGCCCGCGTCGCCTTCGACCGCGCCATCGCGCTCGCCAACACGTCGGCCGAAGCCGCCCACATCCGCATGCATCTCGATCGCCTGATCCGGGACAGCCAGCCGAAGCAAGCCAACGGCGGCGCGAGGCAGGGTGCGAAGGCGACGTGATGGTTCGCCGTCATTCCGGGTTCACCCTTCGGGTGCCCCGGAATGACGGCAGAATAATTTCGCCTTCGAATTGTCGGCCCCAGCCATCCCCCTTCGTCCTGTGCCCGTATCCACGGAGCCCCTCATGCTGAAAGCCATTGCCGTCATTGCCGTTCTGCTCGCCGCCGGGCTTGCGGGCATCCTCATCTTTGCTGTTACCAAGCCCGACACCTTCCGCGTCGAGCGGTCGCTTGCCGTAAAGGCCCCGGCCGATGCGATCTATCCGCTGGTCGCCGATTTTCATCGCTGGACCGGTTGGTCGCCCTATGAGACCCGCGATCCCGCCATGAAGCGGACGTTCGGCGGAACCGCGGCGGGAAAGGGTGCGACCTATGCCTGGGACGGCAACAACAATGTCGGTGCGGGCCGCATGGAGATCCTGGAGGCGAACGGGCCCTCCAAGCTCCGCATCAAGCTCGATTTCGAGCGGCCGTTCGAAGGGCACAACACCGCCGAATTCACCTTTGTGCCGCAAGGCGATGCCACTCTGGTCACGTGGGCGATGTACGGTCCAGCCCCGTTCCTGTCCAAGGTCATGCAGGTGTTCGTCAACATGGACAGCATGATCGGCAAGGATTTCGAGGCAGGTCTCGCCGGCCTGAAGAAGCTCACCGAGAAGCAATAAACCTCACTGCAAGCGAAGAGGAGAGAAACGATGCTCAATCCCTATCTGTTCTATCAGGATACTTGCGAAGCGGCCTTCAACTATTACGCCAAGGTTCTCGGCGGCAAGATCGATGCGATGATGCGGTCATCGGACGCGCCGCCGGACGTGCCGGCCGCTCCCGGCCGTGAGAAGATGATCATGCATGCACGGATGTCGCTGCCAGACGGCAGCGTGCTGATGGCCTCCGACGCGCCGGCCGAGCACTTTCACAAGCCGCAGGGCTTTTCGATCTCGCTCACAGTCAAGGATCCCGCAGACGGTGAGCGCAAGTTCAACGCGCTCGCCGACGGCGGCTCGGTTACCATGCCCTTCAGCAAGACGTTCTGGGCCAAGGGCTTTGGCATGTGCGTCGACAAGTTCGGCATTCCCTGGATGGTGAACTGCCCGGCGGAGGGGATGTGACGGGCGCGACCCCGTCCACGATCCGTTGAGTTGCGCTCCCCTCTCTCCAAATGCTGCGGGAGAGGGGACACGCATGAATTCCTTACGTCACGCACCGATCGGCCGTTCGTTCTCTCACCGGATTGATCCGGTGACGTTCTCGCTCGGCGGCGACGGCTCCACGCAGCGAGGGCAGATCAGGAGCTTGCTGCCGAGCCGCCTGTCGTTCTCCGCCTGTATTTCGTCATGGACCGTCCACCACGCCTGGGAATATGGCTGCAAGGTGCCGAGCACGCGTTCCCGCTCCTGATTGGGATCCGGCGCTGCGGGCGCGGGATTTGCCACGCGCCGCTTTGCCACATGAGGACGGTTCGGATCCTTGCCAAGACCATCCCACGCGATGGGGCGACGTTCCTGTGCTGGAGCGCCTGCGCAAGCAATCAGCGCTGTGCAAAAACTGAGCAAGATGAAGCTGTATCGAATCATGCCGGGGGCCTTTGCTGCGTATGCGACGCGCAATCCGCGTGAAACACTTCGCATCACGTCAGTTTAATGGAACTCAAAGCAAACGGACCAGCCGGCATGGCCGAATACGAATCGGAATTTCATATCACCTTGCGCGCAGAGTGAGGCCACTTCGTGAAACCGACTGCACCGCACAACAATTGGCGCAATATTGGGCTGTGATCTGCACAACAGAATCGCTAACTTTGCTTCATAAAATCTACAAACTAGGGCGGGGCGACTTGGAAGGGAGCGACCGATGGCGGCGGCGCTACAAATCAACTTTGCTCTTTGGGGAATGGTCATTTGCGTGAGCATGAAGCTCGCGCCGGTGGTCCAGACTTTGTTCTAGATCGCGAACTCTCTGATCGAAATCGTGCCGCGGCTTCCGACGATGGACGTCAGTCGGTCGCGAGCGATCGCGAGACTATGAACGACGGCTTCGTCACCGACATCGCGGATAGATCGCGGCGAGGTCGCGCCCCTTCAACAGCAGCAGCCGTGAGCTCAGGCCGCCGCGGCGGCTGATCCAGTCGCGCACTGGGCCGGGATAGGCGGCAAGCACCGCGACCGATGCTTCCGGCTCGGCATAGAAGCGCCCGCGCCGGTCCACGGAGCGCGCGGCGTGGAAGCCCAGCACTGCGCGCTTGGTGACGCAGATGCGCTCGCCCGGCACGATGCTCAGCACCAGCGTGCAGGCGGACAGGCAGGGGCCGTCGATCACGACGCGCTCGCCGCTCTCACGCACTTTCTCAAACAGATCGAGGAACGGCCCGACCTGTCCACCCGGCGACTGGATGATGCGGATCTCGGCCGCCGCGGGCGTGACGCCGAGCAGCGCGGATGCAAGCATCAGGGCTTTGAGGAAGGCGATGCGTCGCATGGCATTCTCCGAAATCTCGACATCCCAAGGCGGGCAAAGCGTACGTGCCCACCGATGGTACCGCAAATCCAGAGAGGTGGTAGGTGAGGCGCTCGCACGCCCTTTGCCCACCCTCCAATCTCCGTGCCTACCCGTTGCGCCGCTGGCCGCGCAGTGTTGGCAGGCCAATACCCGCCGCATCGAAGCCGCCATCAACGGCCAAAATTTGTCCGGTGATGTAGCTCGCGCTCGCCGAGCACAGGAAATAGATCGCTTCCGCGAGCTCCTCTTCCAGGCCGTAGCGGTTGAGCGGAATGGCGTCGTGATAGTCGGCGCGGATCTCCTTGGTGTGAACCTGCTTCGCCATCGCGGTGTCGACCGGTCCCGGCGCGACCGCGTTGACACGGATATTGAGGGAGGCGAGCTCGACCGCGAGCTGCTTGGTGAGGTGCGCAAGGCCCGCCTTGCTGGTGCCGTAGGCCGAGCGCAGCGTCGAGGCGCGCACCGCCGAGATCGAGGTGATGTTGACGATGGCGCCGCCATTGCCGTCGCGCATCAAGGGTACCGCCGCCTTGGTGCAGAGGAACGGTCCGGTGAGGTTGACCTCGAGCACGCGGCGCCAGTCGGCGTCCGACGTCTCCATCAGCGGCGCGAACACCGCGATGCCGGCATTGTTGACGAGGGCATCCAACCGGTCGAACCGCCGCTCGATCGTCGTCATTGCAGCGCTGACCGCGGCCGCATCCGAAACGTCGCAGGTCAGTGCCAGCGTCGCCTCGCTCTGGCCGATTTCGGCGACCGCGCGGCCGAGCAGTTCGCCCTCGATGTCGAGCAGCGCCACGCGCCAGCCCTCGGCCAAGAATTTCTTCGCGGTCGCAAGCCCGATGCCGCGTGCGGCTCCTGTGACGAGGGCGACTTTTTGCAGGGCTTGCGGCATTGGCTGATCTGTCCTGTGTCGGGGAGGGGCGCGAGCGCCGGCCCCTTTTACTTCGCTTTGGTTCCGGCATGAAAGGCCCCCGTGCCGCGCCTATCGAGCCCGCTTCGGTCCCGAATGCGCCTGCCGCAGTCGCGTCGGCGCGCCTTTAAATAATTCCTGCCCCCGCTGTCGGCTCGGCTGAAGGCCGTTCGTCCTAGAGGGGAACGCGGGCCGGCTGTTTCCGCCCGCAGGACATATCACGGAGCAGGTCGATGCGTTTCATGGTGATCGTCAAGGCAAGCCAGGATACCGAGGCCGGCAAGATGCCGACCACGGAGATGCTGGCCGCGATGGGCAAGTTCAACGAGGAAATGGCCAAGGCCGGCGTCATCGAAGCCGGCGAGGGCCTGCATCCGACGGTGAAGGGCGCCCGGCTCAGATATTCGGCGTCCGGGGCGGGCGTCACGCGCGGCCCGTTCAGTCTTTCGCCCGACTTGATCGCCGGCTTCTGGCTGATCAAGACTGCCTCGCTGGACGAGGCCATCGACTGGATGAAGCGTGCGCCGTTCGAACCAGGCTCGGAGATCGAGATCCGGCAGGTGTTTTCGGCCGAGGATTTTGGCGAAGCCTTCACCCCCGAGCTGCGCGAGCAGGAAGAACGCACGCGCGCGTATGCGACGAGGAAGTAGCTCCTCCGACGCCGTCATTCCGGGGCGCGCAGAGCGCGAGCCCCGATGCGCAATTGCGCAACAGGGAAGCCAATGGGTGGCGGCAATGGTGGATCAACGGATTCCGGGCTCGCGACCCTGTCGCGCCCCGGAGTGACAGCAAGTGACGAGGAAATCCCATGCGATTCATGATGCTGATGATCCCGCTCGGCTACGAGGCGGCACCGCCGGACGTTCAACTCGATCCCGAACGTGTCGCGGCGATGATGCGCTACAACGAGGCGCTGAAGGACGCCGGCGTGCTGATCACGCTCGACGGCTTGCATCCGCCATCGATGGGCGCGCGCGTCTCGTTTGCGACCGGCAAGCCCATGGTCACCGACGGCCCCTTCACTGAAGCCAAGGAAGTGCTGGGCGGTTACTGGATGATCGAGGTCGCCTCGCGCGAGGAAGCGATCGCCTGGGCGAAGAAGTGCCCGGCCTCGGCCAACGAAATCATCGAGATTCGGCGGGTGCAGGAGGTGGCGGACTATTCGCCTGAAGTGCAGGAGGTCGTGGCCGGGTTTGGCGACCTGAAGAAGTAGACGACAGCCGCGACCGTTTTCCGATCAACCAACCAAAGGAGATATCCATGAGCGCCGAACACAAATTCCTCGCCGTCTATCTCGGCAGCACGACCGGCACCAAGATGGCGGCCTGGCGCGCCCTGCCGGAGGCCGAACGGAAGGCGAAGGAGCAGGAGGGCATGGCTGCCTGGCACGGCTGGGTCGAGAAGCACAAGGCCGTCATCGTCGAGATCGGCGGCCCGCTCGGCAAGACCCGCAGGATCGACGCGAGCGGCATCACCGAGATCAGCAATGCGCTGACCGGCTTCACGGTGGTGCGCGCCGCCTCGCAGGAGGAAGCTGCCAGACTGTTCGAGAACCATCCGCATTTTGCGATCTTTCCGGGCGAGGCGATCGAAGTGATGCCCATTCTGCCCATTCCGCAGATGTAGCTTCGGTGCGAGCCCGTTCCGGGCTCGATGCCGACGCACCGGCCCGGCATGGCCGTGGAAGTACGGGTTAATCCTGCCTCATCGCCGCTAGTGACCTTCGCGCCCGGCTCATGTAAAGGTCGTTCACATGAGCTGGCGCAAGGAGCAGCGCCGCGCCGAGCGCGGCTATCACCACGGCAATCTGAAGGAAGCCTTGTTGCAGGCCGCTCTCGGACTCATCGCCGAGAAGGGCGCGGCCGGCTTCACCTTCGCCGATGCCGCGCGCATGGCCGGCGTCAGCGCCGCGGCGCCCTATCGGCATTTCCGCGACCGCGACGAACTCTTGTCCTCGATCGCTCAGCGCGGCTTCGAGCAGTTCGAGGCGCGCCTGACCGCGGCCTGGGACGACGGGCGCCCGGACACGGTCACGGCGTTCGAGCGCGTCGGCAGGGCCTATCTCGCCTTCGCCCGCGAGGAGCCGGCCTTCTACAACGCGATGTTCGAATCGGGCCTGCCGGTCGATGCAAATCCTGCGTTGATGGCAGCGGGCGAACGCGCATTCGGCGTCATCCGTGCCGCCGCCGAGCGTCTTGCGGCGCTGACGCCGCCCGGCGCGCCCCGTCCGCCGGCGATGATGATGGCGCTGCACATCTGGTCGATGTCGCACGGCGTCGCTTCGCTGTTCTCCCGCGGCGATGCCGCGCGTCGCAAATTGCCGATGTCGCCGGACGAACTGTTAGAGGCCGAGGTGCTGATCTATCTGCGCGGGCTCGGCTTCCCGATCGAACGCCGTCCGGCCACGAAGGGGGCCGAGCCGCCGCCGGTGCCGCCGGAGGCTTCCTCCGGTTCGGGCGTGCCGCCGGGCGGACCCTGGGGCAAGCCGAAATAAAGTTGCGCAAATAATTCCGCGGGCCTGTCAGGCGCTCGGCTTGACAAAATCGCGGGATGGTTTAGCTATGTAAATGTTATTTACATTCACAACGGCGCAGGTGCCGTGATGGAGATGGGAAATGGCCTACACCGCTGATGTCAATCGATGGCGCGGCCCTTCGGACCAATACCAACAGTACGAGCGTCCCCGCATGCTGGATACGCCCTGGCATCCCGGCTGGATTGCCGTGACCATCCTCGGCTTCATCATCTGGTGGCCGATCGGACTTGCCCTTCTCTTTTTCACACTCGGGAGCAGAAGAATGTCGTGCTGGAGCAGCCAGGATCGCTGGCAGAACAAGATGGAGCGGATGCAGTACAAGATGGACCGCATGCGCGGCCGCATGGAGCGCAGTGGCTTCGGCTTTGGCTTCGGCCCGCCGTCCTCCGGCAACCGTGCCTTCGACGAGTACCGCTCTGAAACGCTGCGCCGGCTCGAGGAAGAGCAGGTCGAGTTCAGGAACTTCCTCGACCGTCTGCGTCACGCCAAGGACAAGGAAGAGTTCGACCAGTTCATGGCGCAGCACAAGACGCGTCCGACCCCGCCGCCGACTGACCAGCAGCAGGGCTGACATCCAAGCCTGACGCCTCTCAAAGCCTTCAGGCGCATGCCCCCAAAGTCCTGATGGCCCCGAGCCGCCCGCCTGCGCAACCGCAGGCGGGCGGTTTGGCTTCGGCGCGTTCGCGCTGGCGCGAGAGGCCGGATAGCCGCGCGAGAGAGGACGCGCATCCCTTGGACGCAGCTGGCGCCTAGATCCGGACCGCCTATATTCGCCGTCACAGGTGCACGCGGATCGGAGGCGACAATGCCGGAAGCTGCGATGAACGCGAGCGACGACCTCTGGCAGGCGATCCGCCGCGAGGCCCAGCGTGCGGCAGCTGCTGATCCCTTATTCGGCAAGGCTCTGGCCGGCGCCGTCCTCACTCATGACGATTTTGCCGCGGCTCTGGCCGATCTGATCGGGCGGCGGCTTGGCAGCAGCGCCGAACGCGCGCGCTTCACATCCTTTTCCCGCGACGCCTTTCACGACGAGCCGGACCTGATCGAAGCTGCCGGTAGGGACCTCGCGGCCATCGCGCGCAGCGACCCCGCCGTCACCGACCTGCTGCCACCCCTGCTGCACTACAAGGGTTACCTCGCGCTGCAAGCCTGGCGCGTCTCGAACTGGCTCTGGCGTCATGACCGTCGCGACGCGGCGCTGCTGTTTCAGAACGAGGCGTCGAACCTGCTCCAGGTCAGCATTCATCCGGCTGCCAGCATCGGATCCGCCGTCTATCTGGACCACGCCACCGGCATCGTGATCGGCGCCAACGTCGTCATCGGCGACGACGTCACCATCCTCCAGAACGTCAGCATCGGCCGCAGCAGCGAACTGCCGGCGCGCTCGCCGCGCATCGGCCGCGGTGTCTACATCGGCGCGGGCGCGAGCATTCTCGGCGACATCAGCATCGGCGATCTTGCAAAAATCGGCGCCGGTACTGTCGTGACGGGCGACGTGCCTGCCGGCTGCACGGCAATCGGCAATCCTGCCCGGCTGACGAACTGCCCCGAGTCCGCCTCGGCCGCCTGACGCGCCTCTCGCTCAAAGCATGATCCGGAAAAGTGTGAAGCGGTTTTCCGCCGAAAGTGATTTTCGGGACAATTCTGTGGGTATGGGCTGGTTCCTCCGGCACACCGCGTGATGCGATCCGCATCGTCGACGCGTTCTCGGCGCCTGTTGACGTGAATCAAGCCACGCGCATCGCGAACGCGATGTAGTTCGTCGGGCAGAGGCGAGGAGCATGACGATGGCGAACGCAAGGATACTCGTGGTCTATTATTCCCGGACCGGCACGACGCGCAAAGTTGCTCAATCCCTGGCGGCTGCGCTGTCCTGTGACAGTGAAGAAATCACCGAGGCTGGTAGCCGCAATGGGATATTCGGTTATCTGCGCTCGGCCATGGAAGCGCGACGGCAGATCCCATCGCGCATCGCCGCCACCGTCAGGGATCCATCTCTCTACGATCTCGTCGTGATCGGAACCCCGGTCTGGGCTTGGTCGCTGTCTTCGCCCGTCCGTGCCTACTTGCTCGCAAACAGGTCGAAACTCCCTGCGGTGGCATTCTTCTGCACGCTTGGCGGGGCCGGCAGCGATCAGGTCTTCGGCCAGATGCGGGAGCTCGTCGGCAAGCAGCCCCTTGATTGTCTTTCCCTCACTGCGCGCGAGGTGGCATCGACGAACCACGCAGCGCGGCTCGCCACGTTCGTCGAGGCGATACAGCGGGCAATTGGGAACGGGCGCAGCAGTGCAGCGACGAACGCGGCCTGAGGGATTGCTCGTCCAGCGGCTTGAAAGATCTCTTTGCCTAAGGAAGCGGTCCTCTAGCCGAGCTCGAAACCCGGTTCCCGGACGCGGGCTTGGCCCTCGATTTCCAGGCCAGATGCCGCGGCCCCCGGGCTGCCGGGGCCAAATCCCTGGCCCGCCTGCCTTTCCGGCAGCCATATTCGCCGCCGGTAACCGCGCATTAACCAACGCCGGGCTCTGGTAATTGCGGACAGTCGCGCCCAAAGCCGTGTCGAGGCCCATAGTTTTGACATCTTGGCGGGGAATGCAGGCGGCCGGCTTGGACGAGCCCTGCACCCCAGAAAGACAAGGCTTTGAGCAGGCTTGCCGGCCGCGCCGATTCTAGCGCGGCTGTTGGGGAACCGGCCATTTCGTTGGCCAGGACATCAGGTAACGATCGCCTTGAGAGGATACTGCTTATGAATCCGGCCGACGTGGCTCAGTCAGCCCTTCCGGTTGCCGCCTCCGCCGACGTGTCGCTGATTGCGCTGTTTTGGCAGGCTCACTGGATCGTGAAAGCGGTAATGCTGGGACTTCTGGCCTGCTCGGTCTGGGTCTGGGCGATCGCCATCGACAAGATCTTTCTTTACGCGCGCACCCGGCGCTCGATGGACCGGTTCGAGCAGGCGTTCTGGTCCGGGGAGTCGATCGAGGAGCTCTATCGCACGCTGTCGGCCAAGCCGACGCACTCCATGGCAGCCTGCTTCGTGGCGGCGATGCGCGAGTGGAAGCGTTCTTTTGAAAGCCACGCCCGCTCGGTCGCCGGCCTGCAGATGCGCATCGACAAGGTGATGAACGTCTCGATCGCGCGCGAGGTCGAGCGCCTGGAACGGCGCCTGCTGGTGCTGGCGACCGTCGGCTCCGCCGGCCCCTTCGTCGGCCTGTTCGGCACGGTCTGGGGCATCATGTCGAGCTTCCAGTCGATCGCGGCGTCGAAAAATACCTCTCTGGCGGTGGTCGCCCCCGGTATCGCGGAAGCGCTGTTTGCGACCGCCGTCGGCCTCATCGCCGCCATTCCTGCCACTATTTTCTACAATAAGTTCACCTCCGAGGTGAACCGGCAGGCCCAGCGGCTGGAGGGCTTCGCTGATGAATTTTCAGCCATTCTCTCGCGTCAGATCGACGAGCGGGGCTGACGGACGGCATGTATAGTGTGAAGGGCAATTTGGGCACCAGACCATGGGCATGAACGTCGCAAGTTCATCCGGAGGCGGCGGACGCCGCGGCCGGCGCAAGCCCGTTGTGGCCGAAATCAACGTCACGCCGATGGTCGACGTGATGCTGGTGCTGCTCATCATCTTCATGGTCTCGGCGCCGATGCTGACGGTCGGCGTGCCGCTCGACCTGCCCCAGACCCAGGCCAAGAGCCTCGAAAACAACGACCAGAAGCCGATCCAGATGTCGGTCGACATCAAGGGCAAGGTGTTCATCAATGATGCCGAGATCGCGCTGAACGAGCTGGTGCCGAAGCTCAAGGCGATCACGGATGCGCGGGGCGGGCTCGAGGAACGCATCTACCTGCGCGCCGACAAGAAGGCGGATTACGGGACGGTGGCCAAGGTCATGGGCCTGCTGTCCGGCGCCGGATTCAAGAAGCTGGCCCTCGTCACCGAAGCGGATCAGGGGTAAGCCGTGAAGGTGAACATCGACAAGACACTCGTTGCGTCGATTGCCCTCCATGTCCTCGTGCTTGGATGGGGCCTCGTCACCTTTAGCAGCAGGGCCTATGTGGCGCCGGAGGAGTCGCTTCCGGTCGACATCATCTCCTCCGATCAGCTCGCAAAGATGATGGCGGGGCAGAAGACCGGTGACAAGAAAGAGCCGAAGCCCAAGGTCGAGAAGATCGCGGAACCCAAGCCCGAAGAGGATGCCGTCGGCAAGGTCACCGAGAAGAAAGAGCTGATCAAGACCAACTCGACGCCGGAGCCGCCGCCGAAACCCGTCGAGAAGCCGGTCGAGAAGAAGCCCGAGCCGCCGAAGCCCGTGGCGGAGGCGAAGCCGAAGGAAGAGCCGAAGCCGCAGGAAAAGAAGCCTGATCCGGCCAAGGAAGATCCGATCGCCGATCTCCAGAAGAAGCTGGACACCAAGAAGCCGCCGCCGAAGCCCGTGGAGCAGAAGGTCGCGGCCGTGCAGCCGCAGCAGCAACCGAAACCCAAGGAGCGCACCTTCGACCCCGCGCAGATCCAGCGCGACCTCGACAAGCGTGCCGCGACCCGGCATGAGCTGACGGGCTCGGCGCTGAACGCGTCGGCCGCGCTGGGATCGACTACCGGGACGGCAGCCAACAACGTCGCAACCTGGCAGGGAGCTTTCATTGCGGCTGTCAAGCACTGCTTCAATTTCCCTTACGACGCTCAGGACAGGGATCAGTTTGCAGCCGACATAGACATACAAATGCGTCCTGATGGCACGCTCGCTTCAGCGCCTGTGATTGTCTCGGTACGAGGACCGTCTCGGACGATTGCAAATGCGATGGCCGAGAGTGCCAAGCGTGCTATCCAACAGTGTCAGGCCTACGCATTCTTGCCCAAGTCCCAGTACGACACTTGGAAGACGATTGCGCTGACTTTCGATATGAAAGATCAGCGGTAGATGAGACATAAATTGACTCAGGTGAATAGGATGCCATTTCTGACGCGACGTGGGTTCATCGCGGCCGCGGGATCGACAGTCACCCTGCTGGCTGGACGCGCCGCAACTGCGCAGGGGCGACTTCAAGTCAGTCCCGGCGGATTCCAACCCATTTCGATCGCGATCACTAATTTCGTGCCCGGTTCACCCGCCGACGGCGAGGTCGGCAACGGGGTCACGCAGGTCATCACCAACAACCTGAAGCGTTCGGGTCTGTTCGCGCCGATCGACCAGGCCGCCTTCATCGAGCGCATCAGCAACATCGACGTCGCGCCGCAATTCCAGAACTGGAAGACCCTCAACGCGCAGGCCCTCGTCACCGGCCGCATGACGCGCCAGCCCGATGGCCGGCTGAAGGCCGAATTCCGCCTGTGGGACGTGGTCTCCGGCCAGCAGCTCGCCGGCCAGCAATATTTCACCTCGCCGGAATATTGGCGCCGCATCGCCCACATCATCTCCGACCAGATCTACGAGCAGATGACCGGCGAGAAGGGCTATTTCGACAGCCGCGTGGTGTTTGTGGACGAAAGCGGCCCGAAGGAGCGCCGCGTCAAGCGGCTCGCGATGATGGACCAGGACGGCGCCAATGTGCGCTATCTGACCCGCGGCTCCGACCTCGTGCTGACGCCGCGCTTCTCGCCGAACTCGCAAGAGATCACCTATATGGAGTTCGGCCAGGGCGATCCGAAGGTCTATCTCTTCAACATCGAGACCGGCCAGCGCGAGATCGTCGGCAACTTCCCCGGCATGACCTTCGCGCCGCGCTTCTCGCCGGACGGCCAGCGCGTCATCATGAGCCTGCAGCAGGGCGGCAATTCCAACCTGTTCGTGATGGACCTGCGCTCGCGCTCGACCACGCGCCTCACCGACACGCCGGCGATCGACACCTCTCCGTCCTACTCGCCGGACGGCACCCGCATCTGCTTCGAGTCCGATCGCGGCGGCCGGTCGCAGATCTACGTGATGGCGGCGGGCGGCGGACAGGCGCAGCGCATCTCCTTCTCCAAGGACGACACCAACGCCAGCTATTCGACCCCGGTGTGGTCGCCGAAGGGCGATTACATTGCCTTCACCCGGCAAGGCGGCGGGCAGTTCTCGATCGGCGTCATGAAGCCCGACGGCTCCGGCGAGCGGCTGCTGACCTCCGGCTTCCACAACGAGGGCCCGACCTTCTCCCCGAACGGCCGCGTGCTGATGTTCTTCCGCGATCCCGGCGGCAATGGCGGGCCCTCGCTGTACAGCGTCGACATCTCCGGTCGCAACGAGCTCAAGGTGCCGACACCGGGCTTTGCCTCGGACCCCGCATGGTCGCCGCTGCTGTCCTCGACGGCGGGCTGACGGGAGTGGGGCTAAAACATCGCGTGTTCAGACGAGCGATGTTTTCGAAAAAAAGCGCCGATTTTTTCGAGTTCGGGGCGCAAGGCAAGACTTCCTTCACCTTGTGCCCGGCAAGGCTTGCCTAGCTGCTTGATATCTAAGCGAAAATTGGTTCGCTATTGCCGAAAAACAACTCGACTTTAACGATGTTCCCTCAGAAAGGCTTCATCTCAGCTGGGTTAGAACTACGCGCCCAACCAGGACGCGCGTACACACCAACATGCAGTTCGCTAGCCAGAGCGGAGAGCAGGAGGAACAGGCCTCGCCGACGATTTCGGCGGCGCTGACCGATTCGCTGTTCGAGGCGCCCGGCACGGTGCTTACCGGCATAGTGTTCTCGGCGTTCTCGGCCTCCTTGACGGCGCTCAAGACGGGACAGACGCTGCTTTGGCTATTTGTCCCGCTGCTCATTCTTGCGGGAGCCATACGCGCCTTCGATTTGAGCCGGTACCAGGCCACAAAATCGGTTCTGAGCGCAGAACAAGCGGCGCGTTGGCAGCAGCGCTACCAGATCGGAGCGCTCATCCAGGCCGCCGCCATCGGTCTATGGTGTTCCACGACCCTGCTGAGCAATGAGGACGCCATCGCTCACATGATTGCCCTCTCGGTCACCACCGGAATCGTGGCGGGAGGAGCGGGGAGAGCTTACGGACGGCAGTGGATATTTCGTCTGCAAGCCACCTTGATATTCGGCCCGGCCGTGATCGCGCTGGCGCTGCACGCCACACCTTACTACATGGCGATGTCGGTCGTGTGCGCCGCGTTCCTCTTCTCGGTGATGCGGCTCTCCGGCAACCTGCACAGGATATTCTTACGCGCCGTTGTCGCGCGCGAGCGCGAGGCCGCGCTCGCCGGCCAGTTCGACACGGCCCTCAACAACATGCCGCACGGGCTCTGCATGTTTCGCATCGACGGCCAGCTCGCGGTGATGAACCACCGCTTTGGCGCGATGATGAATCTGCCCGACAATCTCACCCAGACCAGCACGACTGTGCGCGACATCATCGCCGCATGCGTCGAAGCGGGATCGATTTCGGCGGCCAGCGGCGAGGCGATCATCTCCGACATCGAAACCGCGCAGGCGAACGAAATCATCACCGCCGACCCCGATCCGCACAGGAATCGTTCGCTGTCATGGACTGTCCAGCCGATGGCTGATGGCGGTGCGGTTTTGCTGCTCGAGGACATCACGGAGCGCCGCAACGCCGAGGCCAGGATCAGCCATCTGGCCCGCTACGACGATCTCACGGCGCTGCCGAACCGTGTCAATTTTCGGGACGAGATCGAGCGTTTGCTCGCAGTCGCGCGCCATGCGGAGCGTCTGTCGGCTCTGCTCTTCGTCGATCTTGACCAGTTCAAGCAAGTCAACGATACGCTGGGTCATCCCTGCGGCGATCAGCTTCTGTGTGCGGTCGCCAATCGCCTGCGCGAGATGCTGCGCCCGGAGGATTTCGTCGCCCGCTTCGGCGGCGACGAGTTCGTCGTCTTCCAGCAGAACATCTCTTCGCCGGAGGACGCCGCGGCGCTTGCCCGCCGTATCGTCGAACGGCTGAGCGAGCGCTACCGCATCGAAAATCATCTGGTCGAGATCGGCGCCAGCGTCGGCATCGCGCTGACCTCCCCCGGCGAGATCAGCGCCGATACGCTGCTCAAGAATGCCGACATGGCATTGTACCGAGCCAAGGCCGACGGCCGCGGCACCTTCTGCTTCTTCCGCGACGAGATGGCGGCGACCGTCGAGGCCCGTCGCATCCTCGAGCTCGACCTGCGCAAGGCGCTCTCCAACGAGGAGTTCGAGCTGTTCTACCAGCCATTGGTCAATCTGAAGTCCGGCAAGATCACCACCTGCGAGGCGTTGCTGCGCTGGAATCATCCGGTGCGCGGCACGGTCTCGCCGGTCGACATCATCCCGGTCGCCGAGGACATGGGCCTGATCGTCGATCTCGGGCGCTGGATCCTGCGCCGCGCCTGCATGGAATGCATGAAGTGGCCGGACGGCGTCAGCGTTGCCGTCAATTTCTCGCCGCAGCAATTCCATCAGCGCGACGTCCTGAGCGAAATCCGCTACGCGCTCGAAGTGTCGGGCCTGCCGGCGCATCGACTGGAAATCGAGATCACCGAGTCCTCGCTGCTGCGCAACACCCAGCTCACCCACGACATCCTGTCGCAACTGCGTGCGCTCGGCGTGCGTATCTCGCTCGATGATTTCGGCACCGGCTATTCCAGCCTCAGCTACCTGCACAATTTCCCGATGCAGAAGGTGAAGATCGACCGCTCCTTCCTCGAAGGCATCGATACCGACCGGCCGCTGACGCTGCTGCGCGGCGTCGCGCGGCTGTCCGCCGACCTCGGCATGGCCGTCGTGGTCGAAGGTATCGAGACCAACGAACAGCTCGAGCTGATCAGCGCCGACGGCACCGTGACCGAAGGGCAGGGTTACCTGTTCAGCCGGCCCGTTCCGGCGGTGCGCGTCCGCCAATTGCTCAATGCCTCGCATGGCCGTCGTATGCCTGACGACCAGCTCGCCATCGCATCGTCGCGATCGGCCTGATCCTTCGTCGCAGCTCCTTCATTGCAACCGGCTCCCGGCTAGCTCCGTAATATTGCGGGCCCCAAAAGGTTAACCCTAACAATTCTAATGCTTTGCAATTTCGTTAAGGAACCATTAATCTGCTACTACTCGCGGAAGTTGCTTGGTGTTTAGAGGTAGCAGATGAAGTCCGGAGCCGAATCGAGCGCGGCGCACCTTCCACGCGGCGCCGCGTTGTTTGATCGCATCGATTACCGACTCATCGAAACTCCCGAGGACAAGGACAACCTGTACTTGATGCGCTACCGCGCCTATCTGCAGGCCGGACTGATCCCGCCGTCGGAGTCGCAGCGGGTGACGGACCGTTTCGACGACGCGCCCAACGTCTGGAATTTCGGCGTCTACGTCGACGACGACCTCTGCAGTTCCGTTCGAATCCACGTTCTGACGTCCGAATGCCGGATGTCCTACACCACGGAGGTGTTCGGCGACGTCCTGCATCCTCGGCTGGACCGGGGCGAGGTCTTTGTCGATCCGTGTCGATTCGTTGCCGATCCCGAAATGCAACAGCGGTTCCCCGAACTGCCTTATCTGACGGTCCGGCTTCCCTTCGTTGCCTGCGAGCATTTCAATGCCGATGTCGGGCTCTCGATGGTGCGGACCGATCATCAGGCGTTCTACCGCCGCGTGTTCCTGTCCGAGACTCTCACCGAGCCGCGTTCATTTCCGGGCTGGCCGACGCAGAAGGCCGTGCTGATGGCCTCGGATTATCCCAAGGTCCGGGAAAAGATCCTGACGCGTTTCCCGATCATGCGCTCCAGCGCGTTTGAGCGGCGCATGCTGTTTACACGCAGCACCCCGCGCCAGGCTGCAACGCGGCCGGCGCTGGTGACCACGCCGCGGAGCCGGGATGTGGCGGCGCCGGCAGTCGGTTCGGCCTACTAGGGCGGTCCCCCTCTCGATTCAGCTCAAAATTCCTGCAGAAGCCGGCGCTTTTGCCGGCCGGCGCGGCTTGCCTTCACCCTGGCGCCACATTTACAACTCATTAACCATGACGGTTGCTTTTCGCTGACTGGGGGCATTTGAGCGGCTGAGGCAAGGTTCCGTCAAGGTTGACGGAACGTTCGCTTAACCAACCCCCTGTAGACCGGACAGCAGTGGACTAACGTGAGCGTGGAGGCTCCGGAATGAAACATCCTATGCGTATCCTCCAGGGATTGAAGCTGGCCGCGGTGCTCGCCGTCGCGCTGTCGATGGGCGCCTGCGCCAACAAGAATGCCGCGACGGATGCGATGGCCAATGCGGCGACGCCCGGCAGCCAGCAGGATTTCGTCGTCAACGTGGGTGACCGCGTGTTCTTCGAAAGCGACCAGACCGATCTGACCCCGCAGGCGATCGTGACCCTGGAGAAGCAGGCGCAGTGGCTCCAGACCTATCCGCGCTACAGCTTCACCATCGAAGGTCATGCCGACGAGCGCGGCACCCGCGAATACAACATCGCGCTCGGCGCCCGCCGCGCCCAGTCGGTGCGCTCGTTCCTCTCCTCGCGCGGCATCGATCCGAACCGGATGCGCACGATCTCCTACGGCAAGGAACGGCCGGTCGCCGTCTGTAACGACATCTCCTGCTGGTCGCAGAACCGGCGCGCCGTCACCGTCTTGAACGCGAGCTCCTGACGCTCCAGTCAGCTGCCGTTCAGCTTCGGAAATGGACTATGCCGGCGCCCTCTCGGGCGCCGGTTTCGTTTCAGCATTCTGTGACAGAAACCGCTTTGTAGCAGTCACATTTTTGGCGTACTCCACTTCAATGTGAGGCGCGTCGAATGTTCCGTCGCAGGCCATTTCGCTTTTGTCGTCAGGGCAAGATGTCATCCAGAATTAAGGTCTTTACCGGCACCGTGGCGACCGCCGCGCTGCTCTCCTTGTGCTCGCCCGCACTTGCGCAACCGGTCTTCGCGCAGTCGGACGATGCCGACCCCGAGATGCGGATCGAGCGGCTGGAGAACCAGCTGCGCCAGCTCACCGGCCAGAACGAAGAGCTGCAATATCGCAATCGCCAGCTCGAGGAGCGGCTGCGGGCTCTCGAAGGCGGTGCGCAAGCCGCGCCCGGTCAAGCACCGAACGTTGCGGCGATGCCGCCCGCCCAAATCGCACCAACCCAGGTCACGCCGGGCTATCGCCAGCAGCAG
This sequence comes from Bradyrhizobium sp. I71, assembly GCF_022354745.1. Lineage (NCBI taxonomy): Bacteria > Pseudomonadati > Pseudomonadota > Alphaproteobacteria > Hyphomicrobiales > Nitrobacteraceae > Bradyrhizobium > Bradyrhizobium sp. I71. The sequence continues at coordinate 2,353,313 of NZ_CP059398.1, read as the reverse complement.
CCGGCCGCGCAGCCGAATTACGAGCAGCCGCAGATCGCCGCCCCTGCGCCGATCATTCAGGAGCAGCCGGCGCCCGGCGCACCCGGCACGCGCCGCCGCGGCGATGCGTTCGATCCGAACCAGAACCCGAACGCGCCGGGCGCGCCGCGCGCGCTCGGCGGCGGGCCGCAGCCGTTGCCGGCGGGAGCCGGCGCCGGTGGCCGCAACCCGGGCGAGCCGCTCGATCTCGCCAACACCAGCCCCCGCTACCAGCAAGGCGTGCCGCCAGCCGCACAGCCCGGCTATCCGCCGGCCCAATCCGGCTATCCCGCACCGGCCGGCGGCGCTGGCCTGACCACCCTGCCGCCCTCGGCGACGCCGCGCGACGAGTTCGACCTCGGCATCGGCTACATGCAGCGCAAGGACTATGCGCTTGCCGAGCAGACCATGAAGAATTTTGCGCAGAAATTCCCGAGCGACCCGCTGGTCGGGGACGCGCAATACTGGCTCGGCGAGAGCTACTTCCAGCGCCAGCAATATCGCGACTCCGCGGAAGCCTTCCTCGCCGTCACCACCAAATACGAGAAATCGGCCAAGGCGCCGGATGCGCTGCTGCGGCTCGGCCAGTCGCTCGCCGCGCTGAAGGAGAAGGAGGCCGCCTGCGCCGCCTTCGGCGAGGTCGGCCGCAAATATCCGCGCGCCTCCGCCGGCGTCAAAGCGGCGGTCGATCGCGAGCAGAAGCGGGTGAAGTGCTGAGGCCCGGCGTTTCTGTCCTGACAATGCGGGTGCTGCTGCGCTAAACATCGCGATCATCCGCTGATGATGCTGGGCCGGGTCATGTCAGACGACGATTCTCCGATCTCGGCGCGCGAGGCGAAGCGGCTCTTCGCCGGCCTGAGAGCTGCGCCGGCGCTGGTGCTCGCGGTCTCGGGCGGGCCCGACTCGGTCGCGCTGATGTGGCTTGCGGCGCGCTGGCGGCGCAGCCTCGCGCGCGGTCCGCTTCTCACCGTCGTCACGATCGATCACGGCCTGCGGCGAGAGGCGCCGCGCGAGGCGCGCGAGGTCAAGCGGCTCGCCGCCGGGCTCGGGCTGCCGCACCGGACACTGCGCTGGCGCGGCACAAAGCCGAAGGCGGGGGTGCCCGCGGCAGCGCGCGAGGCCCGTTACCGTCTGCTCGCCGACGCCGCGCGTGCCGCGGGCGCGAGCCATGTGCTGACGGCCCACACCCGCGACGACCAGGCCGAGACCTTGTTGATGCGCCTCTTCCGCGGCAGCGGACTTGCCGGGCTGTCGGCCATGGCTCCCCTCAGCGAGCGCGACGGAATCGTGCTGGCGCGTCCGCTGCTCGATGTTCCGAAGTCGCAGCTGATCGCGACCTTGAGGCGGGCGAAGGTCGGCTTTGCCGAGGATCCCACCAACCGGGACACCGCCTTCACCCGGCCGCGGCTGCGCGCGCTGCTGCCGCTTCTCGCAGCGGAGGGCGGCGATGCCCGCAACCTGGCGCGGCTCGCGGCAAGGCTGGCGCGGGCCAATGCGGCGGTCGAGGTGCTGGCCGACGGCGCCGAGCGCTTCCTCCGTTTGCGGGATCGCGGCGTTGCGCCGCAGGCGGGGGTCCGAAGCTTCGAGGCCTCGGACTTTGCCGCCCTGCCGGAGGAGGTCCGGCTGCGGCTCCTGCTGCGCGCGATCAACGCGCTCGGACATGAAGGGCCGGCGGAACTCGGCAAGGTCGAAACCCTGATGTCCGCACTGGACCAGGCGGTGGCCGCAAGTCCCCGCGCCCGCGCGACCGGTCGGCCGGTCCTGAAGCAAACCCTCGCGGGAGCCTTGATCAGCCTTGCCGGCGGGCGTATCCACATTGCGCCGGCACCGGCCCGGCGGCGCACCGGGAGATGAGCACGAATAAGGGCGGATCATGGCACCTGCCGTTTCGCATCGGCGCCGTCAGGCCACCTTAACCAGGCCGGAAAACCCCCGATCGGGCGCCATTATTTCCGCGGGAATCGCGCTAAGATGGGATAAATAGTCCCATCTCGTTCCCTTGGCAGCGACCGGGGCGGCACCTAAATTGTATCCGTCTAACCGAGAGGATTCCTTGGGATTTCCTCGCATTGACCAAAGCCACTGCCCAAGGATCAGGGTTGCGATCCGCGCGACCACGAAGGAAGATCAATGAACGCCAATCTGCGCAATTTCGCCCTCTGGGTCATCATTGTCTTGCTGCTGTTGGCGTTGTTCACGCTGTTTCAGAATCCGGGTCAGCGGGCCTCCTCGCAGGACATCGCCTTCTCCCAGCTCCTGAGCGAAGTTGACCGCGGCAATGTGCGCGACGTCGTGATCCAGGGGCCTGATATCCACGGCACCTTCACCAACGGCTCGAGCTTCCAGACCTACGCGCCGAACGATCCGACGCTGGTGAAGCGTCTCTACGACAGCAAGGTGCAGATCACCGCGAAGCCGCCGGGCGACAACGTGCCCTGGTTCGTCTCGCTGCTGGTCTCCTGGCTGCCCTTCATCGCGCTGATCGGCGTGTGGATCTTCCTGTCGCGGCAGATGCAGGGCGGCGCCGGCAAGGCGATGGGCTTCGGCAAGTCGCGCGCCAAGATGCTGACCGAAGCGCATGGCCGCGTCACCTTCGAGGACGTCGCCGGCGTGGACGAAGCCAAGCAGGACCTGCAGGAGATCGTCGAGTTCCTGCGCGACCCCGGCAAATTCCAGCGCCTCGGCGGTCGCATTCCGCGCGGCGTGCTGCTGGTCGGCCCTCCCGGCACCGGTAAGACCCTGATCGCGCGTGCGGTGGCCGGCGAAGCCAACGTGCCGTTCTTCACCATTTCCGGTTCGGACTTCGTCGAAATGTTCGTCGGCGTCGGCGCGAGCCGCGTCCGCGACATGTTCGAGCAGGCCAAGAAGAACGCGCCTTGCATCATCTTCATCGACGAAATCGATGCCGTCGGTCGTCACCGTGGCGCCGGCCTCGGCGGTGGCAATGACGAGCGCGAGCAGACGCTGAACCAGCTGCTGGTCGAGATGGACGGCTTCGAGGCGAACGAGGGTGTGATCCTGATCGCCGCGACCAACCGTCCCGACGTGCTCGATCCCGCGCTGCTGCGTCCGGGCCGCTTCGACCGCCAGGTCGTGGTGCCCAATCCGGACGTCGTCGGCCGCGAGCAGATCCTCAAGGTTCACGTTCGCAAGGTGCCGCTGGCGCCGGATATCAACCTCAAGACCATCGCGCGCGGTACGCCGGGCTTTTCCGGCGCCGACCTGATGAACCTCGTCAACGAGGCTGCGCTCACCGCCGCCCGCCGCAACAAGCGGATGGTGACCCAGGCCGAGTTCGAGGAGGCCAAGGACAAGGTGATGATGGGCGCCGAGCGCAAGTCGCTCGTCATGACCGAGGAAGAGAAGCTGCTGACGGCCTATCACGAGGGCGGCCACGCCATCGTCGGCCTCAACGTGCCCGCGACCGATCCGATCCACAAGGCGACCATCATTCCGCGCGGCCGTGCGCTGGGCATGGTCATGCAGCTCCCGGAGCGCGACAAGCTGTCGATGTCCCTGGAGCAGATGACCTCGCGCCTTGCCATCATGATGGGCGGCCGTGTCGCCGAAGAGCTGATCTTCGGTCGCGAGAAGGTGACATCGGGTGCCGCCTCCGACATCGAGCAGGCCACGCGCCTTGCCCGCATGATGGTGACGCGCTGGGGCCTGTCGGAAGAGCTCGGCACCGTCTCCTACGGCGAGAACCAGGACGAGGTCTTCCTGGGCATGTCGGTGTCGCGCACACAGAACGCGTCCGAAGCGACCGTCCAGAAGATCGATTCCGAGATCAGGCGTCTGGTCGAGGAGGGCTATCAGGAAGCCACGCGTATCCTTACCGAGAAGCGTGCCGACCTCGAGGCCCTCGCCAAAGGACTGCTGGAGTTCGAGACGCTGAGCGGCGACGAGATCGTCGACCTGCTCAAGGGCAAGAAGCCGAACCGCGAATCCGTGCTCGAGCCGACCACGCCGCGCGCCTCCGCGGTGCCCCCGGCCGGCAAGTCGCGCCCGCGGCCCGATCCGGATCCCGGCCTGGAGCCGCAGCCGCAGGCCTGATCGCAAGCGGCAGACCGAATTGAAGAACGCGGCGGAAACGCCGCGTTTTTTTTGGCCTGCGCGATCGCCGCAAACTCCGTCATTGCGAGCGCAGCGAAACAATCCGGAATCTTTTCGCGGTGGCAGTCTCGATTGCTTCGCCGCGCTCGCAATCCGGATGCGCCGTGGCCGCAATGACTTGCGATAGCGCCGTCGAGGTGGGCAAAGCCGCCCCTGCGCCATGCCCACCATCTCTCGGCTGTCGTGCAAGGGATGGTGGGCGGCGCTTTCCGCCTTCGCCCTTCGACGGGACAAGCCCGCTTCGCCCAGCCTGTGATCTCCTTACTTCGCCGCTGCTCCGGATTTGGCGCCACGCGCGAGGAAGCGCAGCACGTCGTCGTTGAACTGCTCCGGATCCTGCAGGAACGAGAAGTGGCTGGCCTCTGGCTGGATCAGGAGGCCGGCGCCCGGAATGCTCGCGGCCATGAACTCGGTGTTCTCGCGCTTGATCGCCTCGTCGTGATCGCCATCCACGATCCAGGTCGGCACCTTGATGGTCGCGAGGTCCGAAGCCGTCCACTTCGGCTGGCTCTCCCACATCTTGGTGATCTCCGCGACGAAGCCCTTGTACTCGGTCGGGGTCGACGAAAGGCGCTTGTACTCCTCGCCGGCTCTGGCGATGTAGGCATTGAAGACGTTGCTTGCCGCAATATCCGCAACGCCTGACGGGTCCGAGTTCGCCGCGAAGGCGAACAGCCTGCTCACCCGCTCCGGATGCTTCATGGCGATGTCGAGACCGATGATCGCGCCGTCGCTCCAGCCGACGATCGCGGCCTGCCTGATCTTGAGATGATCGAGCAGCCCGATCACGTCCGAGGCCATCAGATCGTAGCCATATGGCTCCTGGTTGCGGCCGCTGCGGCCATGGCCGCGGCTCTCCATGACGATGACCTGATAATGCCGTTGCAGCGCGCGGACCTGGTGGCCCCAGTAGTTGGCGTTGGCGAGGCCGCCATGCAGCAACAGGACGGGCTGGCCGCGACCGAAGACGGCGTACCAGACCTTGATGCCGTTGACGGGTGCGAAGCCGCTCTGCGCCGCCTTGGGCAAGGTTGGAGTCGGCGGCAGGCTGAGCCATTGCGGCGCCGCCTGCGCCGTCGTGATCGAGACCGTGACCAGAAGTGCGATGAAGAGATTGCGAAGCAGCATGACACACCTTTCCCTTCGACCATCCGATAGTACCGCATGGCAGAACGTGCGCGTCAGCTCTCGAGACGGTCCGCACGGAGAAGTGAAAACTCCATCGATCGTGCCGGCAACAACGCCAGCCGATATGGGTATTCGAACGCGCGGCACGCGCTCACTTGCGCACGCGCCAGACCGTCCAGCCGAATTTCGACATCGCTTCGACCGGCTCCAGATAATCCGGAGCTTCACCGGGCCGAGCTGCGAGGCCCTGCGGCGCGATGCGGACAAGGTCGATCGGCGCCATCACGCGCCCGGGCGGCAGCGTGGCGAGTGGCACTATGCCGGAGATGGTCTGGCAAGACACGTTTGCGATCGGGCATCGCGATCTCGTGGCGCTCATTGCCGCGACGAATGCCGGCCAGATTGCAAAGCCGACGCCGCCGAGGGTAGCGGGCGATACGAGGATTGCGGCACGCCGCAGCCCCCGATCGGTCGCGCAGATCGGCCTGGCAAGACTGTCCGGCGGGAGCAGTAGCAGTGCCAGCAGCAGCGACGACCCGGCGAGCCGCCCTGGGGCGAATGCGAGAACACTCAAGAAGAACTTAACGCTTGCGTTCTAGTTTGGCCCGCCATGTCTGACCAGGTCGTCCACAGCGCGGTTCAACCGTTCTCGGCACGTGCAGCGCTCCCCTGGCTGGTGGGCCTCAGCGTCTATGCTGCGCTGCTCTTCGCCGGGCCGCGGTTGCTCGGCGATCCCGACACCTATTCTCATGTCGAGCTCGGGCGCTGGATCATGGCGCACGGCGCCCTGCCGACGAGCGATCCCTTTTCGTTTTCCAAGCATGGCGCGCCCTGGATCACCTTCGAATGGCTCTCGGAGGTCATCTACGCGGCCGCGTACCTAATTTCCGGCTGGCCGGGCGTCGTCGTCGTGGCCGCAGCGGCGATAGCGCTCGCCTTTGGCTTGTTGACCTTTTTCCTGCTGCGTGAGCTTTCGCCGGTCCAGACGCTGCTCATGGTGATCGCCGCCGTCATCCTGTTGGCGCCGCATATGCTGGCGCGGCCGCACGTCCTCGTCCTGCCGGTCATGGTGATTTGGGCGGCCGCCCTGGTGCGCTGCATGGATCGTGGAGGGCCTCCGCCCTACTGGGCCCTGCCGCTGCTGGTGCTGTGGGCCAATCTTCACGGCAGTGGGGTGCTGGCTCTCGGGTTGATCGGCCCTGCAGGGCTCGAGGCGCTGCTGCGCGAGAAGCGAAGCGAATGGCCGCGCGTGCTGCTGCGGTGGCTACCCTTCACGGCACTCGCAGTCGTAGCCTCCTGCCTGACGCCCCACGGGCCGGAACCGCTGCTCATGCCGCTGACGACACTCGGCCTCGGCCCCGCGCTCGCCTGGATCGCGGAATGGCGACCGCAGGATTTCGGCCATATCGGCGGTTTCGAGTTGCTGCTGCTGGCTGGAATCTTTGCGCTCTCGCGTGGCGTGACGCTGCCGGTCGTGCGGGTCCTTGTGGTGCTGGGCCTGCTCCATTTCGCGCTGGCGCAGATGCGCAATGCGGATCTGTTGGCCATGCTGGCGCCGCTCTATCTGGCAGCCCCTCTGGGGCGGAGATTCGGCGGCGCGGCCGCGGACGATACGGCCGTCGCGTCGCGCGGCCTCACTCTGGCTGGGCTCGGCGTGTTGATCGCGGCGAGCGGGGTGGCCCTGGCGCATGACGTCAGGCCGGCTCCGACCATCACGCCTCAGGCGGCCATCGCTGGAGCCGATCTCGCCAAGACTGGGCGCGTGCTCAACGACTATTCCTTCGGCGGCTATTTGATCTTTGCCGGCATACCGACCTTCATCGATGGTCGCGCCGAACTGTACGGCGGACCGTTCATCGACCGCTACAATCGTGCCCTGGCGCTGATCGACCTCGGAGATTTTCTCAGCTTGCTGGAGGAATACCGCATCGGTGCGACGTTGCTCGCACCGAACACACCGGCAGTCGCGATGCTTGACCGGCTGCCCGAGTGGCAGCGTGTCTACAGCGACGACGTGGCGGTCGTGCACAAGCGGCGGGAGACGCCGCAAAGATAGGCAAAGGGGTGTCGAATCCGACATATAGGCCTCCGGACAACACGCCCGCCCGTCGCCTGGTCACGCGTCGTCAAGTCACTCGTTGATGGCGTGGATCGCGGGTGGGGCCGCCGCCTCGTTGCGGTCGAAGCCGGCTCGCGTCTGCACCACGTAGAGCGGGCGGCGCTTCACCTCGGCGTGGATGCGCCCGACATAGAGCCCCACGATGCCCGTCATCAGCATGTTGATTCCACACAGCAGCGACACGAGGACGATCGTCGAGGACCAGCCGGTCACGAGGTGGCTGTCGTTGCTGAGCCACATCAGAACCACCCAGCCGCCGTAGAGCATTGCGAGTCCGGAGACCGACAATCCGCACCAGATCGCCAGCCGCAAGGGCAGGTCGGAAAAGCCAAGTGCGGCATTCATCGCGAGCCGTACCATCTTGAACAGCGGGTATTTTGTTTCGCCCGCCGCGCGCTCGAGGCGGTGGAAGGCGACCTCGGCCTGCCGGAAACCGAGCCAGGCGATCATGCCGCGCACGAAGCGGTCCTGCTCCGGCATTTGCCGAAGGGCGTCGAGCACCTTGCGATCGATCAGGCGGAAGTCGCCGACATCGGCGGGAATGCCGACTGAGGACATCCTGCCGAGCAGCCGGTAGAACAGATGCGCGGTCGCACGCTTGAAACGGCTTTCCCCCTCGCGCGACAGGCGGCGGGCGTGGACGACGTCATTGCCTTCCTGCCATTTCGCGATCAGTTGCTCGATCACTTCGGGCGGATCCTGCAGGTCGGCATCCATCACGATGATCGCGTCACCTTGCGCGGCGTCCATACCGGCGGTGATGGCGACCTGGTGACCGAAATTCCGCGACAGGCCGATATAGCGAAAGCGCGGATCGCGCGTGGCGAGCGCCTGTAGCACGATCGAGCTGGAATCACGGCTGCCGTCGTCGACGAAGATCGCTTCTGCCGGCCCGTCGAGCCGCGACAATACCAGCTCGAGACGGAGCAGCAGGACCGGCAGCACGGCTTCCTCGTTGAATACGGGGATGACGAGGCTGTAGCGGATCGATCTGGGCCTGGCCGCCATGCGAAAGATTCCAACTGTGTTTCAGGAGCGGGACTCTAATGCGCCGGTGGTTAAGGTCGCCTTGTCGCAACTATTAAGGATCTATTGCTCCGGGGCCCACGCCGCGGGTTTGGACCATCCGGAGACGAAAGGGCGGAGCAGGTGGATGGTGCCTGATTGTCCACGTTGTGCCGAACGCACGAGGACGATCCATCCCGATCTCATCGCGCTTCAGGACCGGCGGCGGATCCTGTAGAGAACAAATCGATCCGAACTGTCCAACAGCTGGAGCAGATCCGGTAGCGGATTCGCGGCAGGCGGCCCAACCAAATAGAGATAGTCGTAGTCCCGGTACCACGTGCGGACGAGGGGCGGGGCGTCCGCCGGCGGCTGGCCTGCCGCAATCGCAACAAGCAGCCCTGACGGCACTATTCCTCCGTCGGACAGCGCAAGACGGCGCACGGCCTCGCGTGCCCGTACGGGTTGCTTGCCGGCTTCCGTGAAGAGATTGATCACGAACGCGTCGGCATAGTGCACGGCCAGCGTCGGCGCATAGTACATCGGATAGGAAGTGAGGTCGCCGAAGGGCGGGTCACCGTTGTCGCCGGTGCTGCCAACCAGGACGCGCGAGCCGCGATCGAGCTTTTGGAACGACTGGATGATGGCCGCATAATCCGCACGGTAAGGCAGCCACACCGCGAGGACGACGGCGAGATTGATCAACGTGATGCCGCTGATCGCAGCGAGCGCAGCCATTTTCCACGCTCCGCCGGGCAGCGACAGCGAGCAGAAGGCGGGCAGGATCAGGGCCGCGGCGGGAATGACGCGGAGGTCGACAAACGAGGTTCCGAACAGTCTCGACGGAATGGCCAGGTAGAGCAGCGCAAGACCGATCGCGATCCAGATCCCGGCTGGCTCGAGCTTGAGGAAGCCGCGTCTTGTGGCGAAGTACAGCAAGATCGCGAGCGTCAGCCCGGTCGCTGCCGCTGCCGTCAGATTGTAGCCGTTCATGATGCGGAGCGGCCAAACCGGCTTGAACCCGAGAAACCAGCTCGAACCTTGCCCCCCGATCGAGCCGGCAGCCAAATGCATGACCACGAACAGCGCCAGCGCCGGCAGGGCCAGAGCGACGAGCCGCGCAGCGGCGACCGGGTACGCAATTCGCTGATGGCGGAGGCGCCAGAGCTCGTAGAGGCCAAGCGTCGCGCCATAGATGCCCAGTGAAAAGAAGTGCGCCACGAACAGCGCAGCGACGAAGACCAGGTTGGCGGCGAAACGCAGCGGCCATGGGCGTTCTGCCAGCATCAGATAGACGGCGATGCCCCAGAGAGCGAGGCCCAGTCCGAACTCGAAATTCACGAAACCCCAGCTGAACGGCAGGCAGTAGAGGAAAGCGAGCGCAGCGAAGCCGGCAAGATGAATCCGTCCCTTTCGTGTCCATTCGAGCAGCAGCGCGCCCCCGACGATCAGCAATTGGCTCAGCAGCAGAAACAGCCGTGTGGCGTTCTCGACGCTCATCAGCCGCGCCATCTGCGGGACCAGCAGATCCATCCCGAGATTGGGATAGAACGCCCACACCACCTCGTAGTGCGGATTGGCGTTGGAGGTACCGTTCTGGCTCAGAATGTACATGCGGGCGAGGTGGTTGGGATAATCGACCATCGCGGGGATCGGCGTCAGCAGCACCGGAAGAAACGAGACGGCCGCCAGCATTGCAAGAACGCCGATCGCCACGGATCGGTCCGAGCGGAGACGATCCGGAATTGTCAAGGTCGGCCTGTTGGAAGAAACCATGTCGTGGGATCGTTGGGTCTGAGCGCGGTGTGCGAGGAATTGTCTGCGCCCGGATCCGGACGCCTGCACGGAGTCCCGGCCGCGGGCCTAATCGCAACCGGTAGATCGAATTGAAGACAGCGGCGGAATTCCCGACTCGCGAGACTTCGCCCGGCTATGCATCCTTCCGAACACGAGGCCAATGAGAGCGATGGTGAGGAGCGGTGATAGACGTCCCGCAGGTACATAAACCGCAGGGCTGAGCAGCGGGACCATCCAGATGCCGAACCCGATCAGCCAGTCGAGAAGGCGCGGCGCATCGATCGATGCGGCGAGCCACAGCACGATGGCGACCGCCAGCAGCGTCGCATCATAGGGGCCCGAATGCGGGGCCGCCAGCACGGTCGCCGCAAGCAACACGATCAACTTGCCGTCGCTATTCAGCGAGGAGCGAAACGCCACGAAGGTCGCTGCCGCGCTCGATACGATCGCGCCCAATTGCAGGATCGAGGCCAGCCGCTCCGGCACGCCCAGCAGTACCGCGCAGGCCCACACGCTGTGACCCCAGATGCGGCCATAGGCCAGCCATTTCTCATCGGGGCTGACCAGATTGTTGAACGCCTGTGGTATCCACCGAATCCACAGCTCGATGCCAAAGATCATGACGCTTGCGAGCGCCAGTGCGAATGCCGAGCATGCAGCCGCACACAGGCCGCGATATTGGCGCAGACCCAGCAGCGCGAACGGAACGAGCAGAAAGAACTGCGGCTTGAAGCTCAGGAGTCCGAGGATGGCGCCGCCAAGGAGCGGCCGCGGTCCGAGTAGTCTAACGCCCGCCACCAGCAGTGCGGCGACGAGAAATGCGCATTGTCCATCGGCCAGATTGAGCGATGCGGATGGCGAGACCAGCACGGCAGCGATGACGTAGGGCGTCAGTTGCGGCTGCTCGGCGCGGTTGCGAAGCGCCCAAGCCAAGAGGCCTGCGGTCGCAGCCTGGAATGCAACATAGGAGCCGGCAAAACCGAGCGGAGCGAACGGCAGCAGCAGAACGAGAAAGCTGGGCGGATAGAACCATGGGCGGAACTCCAGCGGCACCGTGAGCCATGATGCGAACGACTGGTTGAGATGCGCTGTGAATGCCTCGGCATCGAGGACCAGCGCGAGCTTGCCGGCAAGCATCGATCTGATGGCGCCGTAGAACACCATCCAGTCAGTGCCGGGGGCGATGTGGTTCAGTCCGATCCATCCGGGATGGACCAAGGTCGAGATCAGGATCCCCCAGCCGAACAGCGCAGCGATCGACAAGGCCGGCAGGAACATCAGGGGGATTTCGATCCGGCGACGCGCTGGAGTGGATATCGGCGGTTGAAGGGACATGCTCATTTGCGAGCATCCTTCGGGATTTCCGCTCCGGGCGCCACGCCGGCCTGCCCGTCGTCCCGCACATGGATCACCGCAATGTCGTCCGCATAGATCCGCTTCCAGCCCTTGAGCTGGTCGAGGATCTGCGGGCCCGGCGCGTCGGCCACCAGGAGCGTCGCGTCGATCTTGTACTCATCCAGCAAGCGCGGCAGCAGTTCGGGCTTCTTGCCCTCCGTCGCCTTGAAGAACTCCACGACGAATTTCTCGCCATAGAGCTCGGCGCGGCCGTCGACGAAAACAGGGATGTCGCGCGAAATCAGATAGCCGCCGAACTGGTAGGCGTTGAAGATGCGCCGCACCTTGCGTTGCTCGAGCAGGTCGACCGCCGCAACCGGCGTCTGCGTCATCGTGAAGGTGAAGCGATGGTGTCCCAGATAGAGCGACGTCGAGGTCCAGCTTGCCGCCACGATCATCAGCGCGCCGAGCGCAGTGACATGGCGGGCCGGCCAGCGGTCGGCGTCTGCGGCGTCGGGCGCCCGGCGCGGGAACATCTGGCCGAGCGGCTTTGCCAGCACCAGCGGCACCAGGAACGCAAATGCCTCGATGCTTCTGACATGGGTCAGCGCGCTCCAGGTCAGGAACAGGATCAGGAAGATCCGGGGTGCCGACAGCACGAGGCCCCGATAATAGCCGAACGCGATCAGGCCGAGCAGGGCGCCTTCGAACGAGGTGAACGTGGCGAAGTTCGCCGGCATCCATTCGAAGATCAGCGACAGCAGCTCGCCGAGGCTGAGGATGTTGGTCGCGCCTTGCAGCGTCCGCCAGCCGTAGGGTGTGCAGCAGCTCGCGATCAACGCACCGATTCCGAACAGCACCCAGCGCATGAACAGGGCAAGCCGCCGCCCCTTCTCGGCATGCTCGACCGCCTCGAGCGAGATCGGACCGATCAGCGCGAGGCCCAGCACGAAGCCGCCGTGCAGGTTCGCCCAGAGCGCCATCAGCGGCAGCCAGGTCCAGGACGGCGCGCTTTTGCGGTCGGCGGCAGCCATCAGCAAGCCGACCCACGCCACCATGACGGGCAGCGCCAGGATATGCGGACGGGCGAGCACGTGATGCATCGACAGCAGCAGCGCCAGCATCGCGAACAGCACCGCGCGCGGTGCCTCGATCTGCGCGTCGAGGAAATGGACGAAGATGGCGGCGGTGAGCGCGACACCGATCGCGGTGATGATGACGGGGCCCGCCCAGCCCCAGTGCGTGTAGGAGAAGGCGAACAAGACCTGCGACAGCCACGATGTCGAGATCCAGGCTTCGCCGGTGCGCGTGAAAGAGTAGAAGTCGGTGTACGGCACGGCGCCGTGATCGAGGATCCATTGCCCGATCTTGATCTGCCAGAACGAGTCGGAATCCTGAAGCAGCGTGTCGCCGAGATAGAGGAAGAACAGGTACGCGCCGGCAGCGACGCACAGCGGCACCAGAGCCCGCGCGCGGCTTTGCGCCGCCATGCTGTTGGCAAGGGAAAGGGACATGCCGCCTCGTCGTCCTGTTGTTCTCGTCGGGTCGGGCATGATCCGGAAAAAGTACGTAGCGGTATTCCGAGAAGATCACGCTCAAACAATCACCTGAAGCGCGATGAGCGAGTCATCTCATCGCGCTTCAGTCCGAGCGGGCGGCATTGGACCATGGCGGTCAATAACTTCGGGTAAATCGGCCGCGCTGAGCCGTGTCCCGACAATTTAACAGGTTGTTTTGGATTTCGATTTACCATCGGCGAATACTCGCAAACCGCCCGATGTTTACGTAGTCGGATTAACTGCGGCGCAATTCTTTGCCTCTACGTTCGGTTCCATGGTCGGGCGGCGCTGGGAAGCCGAAAAGACCAGATCAGTTGTAAGCCTCGTGTACCCATTTGGAGCACTCTATGAAGAACCTCGTTGCGCGTTTCGTGAAGGATGAATCCGGCGCCACCGCCATTGAATACGGCCTGATCGCTGCCGGCATCGCGCTGGCGATCATCACCGTCGTCAACAATCTCGGTACCGCGCTGAACACCAAGTTCACCTCGATCTCGACCAGCCTCAAGTAAGGCCAGGACGAGCTGCGAATTCTTGAGAGCCCCGTCCCTGGCGGGGCTCTTTTTCGTACGAGGCGCCTGCAGCCGGACGACCGGTTGAGGTGCATGGTTCATGACGCTCGCTTTGGCAGGCGACTTGCGATGAGCCTCGGACATCCCGCTGCAAAAGCGACCCGAGGGCCCGCTGCAGCCGAAGGATGACTCAAGGCGAACTTTGCGTCGGCGAAGGCCCGCGAGAGCTGGCGGCCTTGTCTTGGCTCACCGTGATGCGGAAGGCAGCTGCGTCGGCGCGTCGTCGCGGACGTGAACCACGGCGATATCATCCGCATAGAGCCGCTTCCATCCCGGCAGATGGTCCATGATCCTGGCGGCGGGAACGGTTTTGTTCAGCAGCGTCGCGTCGATCCGGTAGGTCTCGAGCAGGCGCAGCAGGGTGTCCACGTTCTTGCCCTCGACGGCATCGAAATAGTCGAGCACGAACTGGTCGCCATACAGCTCGGCGCGGCCATCGATGAAGCTCTTGATGTTGCGGGTGATCAGATAGCCGCCGATCGGAGCGGTGCTGAAGATCCGTTGCGCGTGCCGTTTTTCGAGCAGGTCGACCGCAGCCGCAGGCGATTGATTGCCGATGAACGCATACCGGCTCGGCGTGGCATAGGACCGCGTGATGCTCCAGCCGGCCGCGACGATGGCCAGCGCCGCGATTGCGGTCAGGGCGAAGGAGGGCCGCGCCTCGCTTCCCTTCAGCGCGAGCGGTCTCGTCACTCCGAAATGTTCGGCGAACGGTTTTGCCAGCACGAGGGGCGTCAACAGCGCGAAGGCCTCGATGTTTCTGACGTGGTTGAGTGCCGCCCAGATCAGACCGAGCAGCAGGAATATGCGGGTCCATGACAGCACCACCCCGCTGCAATAGCCGATGGCGATCAAGCCGAGCAGGCTGGCGCCAAACAGATCGAGCGAGCTGAAGTCGGCCGGCATCCACTCCCCGATCAGCGAGAGCGGCTTGCCTAGGCTGAGGATCTTCGTCGACGCCAGCAGCGTGTTCCAGCCATAGGGCGTGCAACAGCTTGCGGCGAGCGCGGCAAGGCCGAACACGGCCCAGCGCGCCGCCAGGGCAAACCGGTCCTTGCGATCGCAGGACGCGATCGCATCGAGGCCGATGGCTCCGATCAGGGCCAGGCCCATGACGAAGCCGCCGTGAAGATTGGCCCACAGCGCCATCAGGGGCAGCAACAGCCAGGACGGCGCGCTACGCCGATCGGCGGCCGCCAGCAGCCCGCCGACGAAGGCCACCATCACGGGCAGCGCCAGCATGTGCGGGCGCGCGAGAAAATGACCCATCGACATGAAGAGGAGCGGGGTCACGAGCACGAAAGCGCGTGCCGGCTCCAGATAGGGCTCGAGCAGGTGGACGAAGATCGCCGCGGTCGCGCCGATCGCGAGCGATGTCAGGATGACCACGCCCGACCAGTTCGATGGCTCGTAGACCAGCGCGAACAGGACTTGCGACAGCCAGGAGCTCGAGATCCATGCCTCGCCGGCGCGCGTGAACGAATAGATGTCGGTGTAGGGCATCGCGCGGTGTTCGAGGATCCACTGCCCGATCTTGATCTGCCACAGCGTATCCGAATCCCGCAGCATGATGTCGCCGACGCCCAGGAAGAACAGGTAGACACCGACGCCGATGCAGACCGGCAACAGCCATCGCGCGACGCCGCGAACCGGAACGCTGCTGATGACGGAGATCGACATTGGAGTCTCGGGGTTAGGCGACCGCGCGCGACGGCGCATCCCGACCTGAGCATGATCGCCTTTAAGTCGGGGTAAACCGCACCGGTTTTCCATGCCAGGCGGTGCAAGGATGCGTTTACCATCTGCTTACGTGCAGCCCGGAGCTGCGTCGCGCTCGCATCCGCATTTGCATCTTACCGCTGTTGGTCTCTATAGAATTCCATCATTGTTCGAGGGCGACTTCTTGCCTTCGCGGGCTGATCCTTACCAGTTCACGTGGCTTCACAGTGTACTGATGTTTGGCCAAGGTTCTTGGGACTTCAGTAATGAAACTCTCGCGTCCGGACTACGCTTTGTCTCGAACGGTACGCCGTTCAGACTATCCGCCCGCCCCTTCATAGAGAACGGACAGATCGGATGAGAACGCTTGTGTCTGCCTCGGCGCTTTGCGCGGTCATGGCTGGCGCGGCGGCATCCCACAGCTCCGAACCGCAACTCTTTGCCTGGCCGGTTGCCTGCGAATTGGGAACGACCTGCTTCATCCAGAACTACGTTGACCATGATCCCTCCGACAAGACCTTGGACTTTCGATGTGGTCACCGAACCTATGACGGCCACGACGGCACCGACATCCGGCTGCCCGATCTGGACTTTCAGAGAAAAGGGGTCGAGGTCGTTGCTGCCGCTTCGGGGCGCGTTGCTTACATGCGCGACGGCATGGACGACGTATCGGTCAAGGTCGTCGGCAAAGCCGCAATCGCCGGCAAGGAGTGTGGCAACGGGGCGATCGTCGAACATGGAAACGGCTGGAGCACGCAATACTGCCACATGGCCAAGGGCAGTCTCAGTGTGAAGCCCGGCGACAGCGTTAGCGCGGGACAGGCACTCGGGCGGGTTGGTCTGTCCGGAAACACCGAGTTCCCGCATCTGCATTTCACTGTGAGGCAGAACGGAGCAGTCGTTGATCCCTTCGCCGAAGGGGCCACGAAGGGCGAATGCAACGTCGGTCGTTCGTTGTGGCAGCCCATGGCGAGCTCTGCTCCCGACTACCGGCCCACCGAGATCATCAATGCGGGCTTTGCCGATCGAGCCGTGACCATGGACGAGATCGAGGTGGGAGACATCAGGCGATCCCTGCCTGGCTCTCACTCTGCGGCCATCGTTGCGTATGTTCGCGCAATCGGACTTCAGGCCGAGGATGAGCAGGCCATCGAGCTGAGGTCACCTCAGGGGCAAGTCATCGCGGAGTATCGCGCACCGAAGGTGCCGCGAGACCAGGCCCAATATTTCATCTCGGCTGGAAGGAAGCGCACGGGCTCCGCCTGGCCGCCCGGCACCTACACCGCGACTTTTATTCTGAGCCGAAGAGGTGCCGAGATCGAGCGGCGGTCCTTTCAGGTGGACATCGCGCAATAGCATCTCGTCGCGCCAGCCCATTCAACTCGCCTCGTTGTGACGCTTCACGCATTTCCCATCTTGTCATTCACCCTGAATAGTTGTTCAGTCCTTGCGGGGCGATTTGCATCTTTTGACGTGACGAAGCGTTTGGCCGCAGGGCGTGCGGCCGGCGTGTGGGACAGGAAGCGCGCCATGGTTTATCGGCGGACGCATCAAGTGGTGAAGCGCCTTGCGGCTCGGCGCAGCGCGATTCTGGCGGCGGCGCGGGACGCGGCAGCGGAAGGCGGTATGGCGGCGGTGCAGATCGCGCCCGTCGCGGTCCGGGCCAATGTCGCGGCCGGCACGGTCTACCGCTACTTCCCCTCCAAGGCCGACCTGATCTCCGAGCTCATTGCCGAGGTCTCCCGCGACGAGCTCGCGGCGATCCGAAGGGCAGCCGACGCCGCGCCGGGGCCGTCCTCGGCGCTGGCGGCGGCCGTGACCACCGTGGCGGTCCATACCCTGTCGCAGCGCAGGCTGGCCTGGGGCATCCTGGCCGAGCCTGTCGATGTCGATGTCAGTGCCTCGCGCCTTGCCAGCCGGCGCGAGATCGCGGGCGAAATCGCCGCGCGAATCGATGCCGCCGTGCGCGCCGGTCACCTGCCGGCTCAGGATACCGCGCTCGCCGCCACCGCATTGCTCGGCGCGCTACACGAGGCCCTGGTCGGGCCGCTTGCGCCGGACAATCTCGATGATCCCGTCAAGATGCGCGATGCGGTGCAGACCGTGACGCTGCTGGCGCTGCGCGCGGTCGGCGTCATGGACGCCCGCGCCCGCGGCCTCGTGGTGCAGCAGACGCTGCTGCCGACGACGAAGGCGCTGGTCGGGGCGTAAAATCGGCCACGCGACGAGGTGGAGACCTGATCGCGCTCAGGCCGCTGGTCGGGCTGGCCTTTTCGAAAAACCGCAGCACGCGCGCCGAAGTCGCCGTCTACTGTGCATGGGGTTGTTTTCGCACTTTTTGTCGGAGCGGCCGGAAATCACATGTTGGCGTCGCCCTCGGGGCCGACCGAGGCGATGCGCACCATGTTGGTGGTGCCGGGAATGCCGAGCGGGACGCCGGCGACGATGATCACGCGCTGGCCGGCCCGGACAAAACCGTCCCGGAACGCGATCTGGCCGGCGCGGCTCACCATGTCGTCCTGGTCGCGCGCGTCTTCCGCCACCACGCAATGCACGCCCCAGGTCACGGCGAGCCGGCGGCCCGTGGTGATGTTCGGCGTGATCGCCACGATCGGCGGCTTCGGCCGCTCGCGGGCCACGCGCACCGCGGTCGAGCCCGAGCTGGTCCAGCAGATCAGGGCGGGCAGGTCGAGCGTCTCGGCGATCTGCCGGGCGGCGTCCGCGATGGCATCGCCCGCGGTGGATTCGGGGGCGGGGCGCTGGGCCATGATCACCGACCGGTAGGTCGGGTCGCGCTCGACCTCCTCGCCGATGCGGTTCATGGTCGAGACCGCCTCGATCGGGAATTTGCCGGCCGCCGATTCCGCCGACAGCATGATGGCGTCGGCACCCTCGTAGACGGCCGTGGCGACGTCGGAGACCTCGGCGCGGGTCGGCACCGGCGACTGGATCATCGATTCCAGCATCTGGGTCGCGATCACCACCGGCTTGCCGGCGCGGCGGGCCATCCGCGTCATCTGCTTCTGCAGGCTCGGCACGCGCTCGAGCGGCAGTTCGACGCCGAGATCGCCACGCGCCACCATCAGCGCGTCGGAAGCCTCGATGATGTCGGCGAGGCGATCGATCGCCTGCGGCTTCTCGATCTTGGCCATCACGGCGGCGCGACCGCGGATCATTTTCTTGGCCTCGATGACGTCGTCGGCGCGCTGCACGAACGATAGCGCGATCCAGTCGACGCCGGTGACGAGGGCCGCCTCGAGGTCGGCGCGGTCCTTCGGCGTCATCGCCGAGACCGGCAGGTCGGTGTCGGGCAGGCTGACGCCCTTGCGGTCGCTCATCCTGCCGCCGACGACGACACGCGTCACCGCGTGGTCTTTCGAGGTCTCCTCCGCGATCAGCCGTACCTTGCCGTCGTCGAGCAGCAGCGCATGGCCCGGCCGCAACGCAGCCAGGATCTCCGGATGCGGGAGATGGACGCGCGTGGCATCGCCCGGCGTCTTGTCGGAATCCAGCGTGAAGGTCTGCCCGTTCTGGAGCTGGACCGCGCCTTCGGCAAAGGCGCCGAGCCGGAGCTTGGGGCCCTGGAGGTCCACCAGGATGCCGATCGGCCGGCCATAGCTGCTCTCGACGTTGCGGATCGTCGCCACCAGCTCCCGCATCTTGTCATGCGAGGTGTGGCTCATGTTGATGCGGAACAGGTCGGCGCCGGCCTCGAACAGGCGGCGGATCATCGCGAGGTCTGAAGAAGCCGGTCCCAGGGTCGCGAGAATCTTGATACGGCGAAGACGCCTCATGGCTTATTTCCAGACGGGGACGAGGGCGCTGGCGGGAGGCCAGGCGCGGCGGGGGGCGTACCACCGGGCGGACCATTGGGCAAACCCGGAACGCCCGGGCCAACCGGGCCGGGCAGGCCAGGTACGCGTTGCTGCGCCGGCTGTTCGTTGGCGTCGGTCAGCTGCACCGTCCAGGCCCGCTGCTCACCGGTGTCGACCTCGAAATAGCCGGTCCGATCATAGCCGCGCGCGAGGCAATCCTCGGTGCCGCGGATGGTGAACTCCTTGTCGCGCGAGCACATGAAGGCCTGGCCCGACCATTCGCCGCCGCGGTCGTAGTCGATGGCGTAGATGTAGTAGTAGCGGGCGACCAGCGTGCCCCGGAGCAGCGTCTCACAAGAGCGTGACGAGATGTTCCACCAGCCCTCGGTGGTCCAGCCCTCGGCATCCTTGTAGCCGAGCGCGATCCCGACCCGGCTCGAAGTGTTGTTGCAGAGGCGGAAATCGGCCGAGGCCGGGCTGGCGCAAAGGCACAGCAGGGCGACGACCAGCACCGGGACCAACCGGGCAAGCAGGCGAAGCGGGAGGCGGGGAGATTCGGCAATCATTGTTGCGGAAGCTATACCAGATCATTGACGATTTGGCGTTGGGCCGGGGGCGCGCCCCGAAGCCGGGCTTGGGCCCGTTTGCGCCGCGATATGGCAAAATCTGTGACAGGACCCACCTGATCCCGTAAGGGTGACCGCCATCGGGACGGGCCCCTAAGGGATACAGCCATGGCAATCGACGACAAAACCAGAACGGAGCTCGAGGCGGCGGCTTTCCGGCGCCTGGTCGACCATTTGAAGACGCGGACGGACGTCCAGAACATCGATCTGATGAATCTGGCGGGCTTCTGCCGCAACTGCCTGTCCAACTGGCTCAAGGACGCCGCGGACGCCCAGGGCGTGCCCTTGAGCAAGGACGAGAGCCGGGAGGCCGTCTACGGCATGCCATACGAGGCCTGGAAGGCGAAGTACCAGGGCACGGCCACGCCCGAGCAGCTCGAGACGATGCAGAAGGTCCATCCCCACGGGCATTGAACGGCCCCGACCTCCATCGCCCGAGTCGCACCCAGACAACAGCTTTCTTCGCCTCGGCGCAGGAAGGTGTGGGCGCGCTGTGGACGAGCGCGATGCTTGCTTGAATGCAGCTGGCCCCAACCCTAAGGGTCTACCCAGCACGCGCGGTGAGGGATGCCGGCGTCACCTCGTTTTGCCAGTTCCATTGGGAGTACAAGATGGCCACCTCCGCCGCCGTCCGCGACGACGAGCCCGCGACGAAATTTGCCAAGGACCAGCTCAAGTCCATCATCGAGCGCATCGAGCGGCTGGAGGAAGAGAAGAAGGCGATCTCCGACGACATCCGCGACGTCTATGCCGAAAGCAAGGGCAACGGCTACGACGTCAAGGCGCTGCGCACCATCGTGCGCCTGCGCAAGCAGGACCCCAACGAGCGCGCCGAGGCCGAGACCATTCTCGAGACCTACATGCAGGCGCTGGGGATGATCTGAGGCGCATCGCCGGGGTGTTGGCGCGCAACACGCTTGGGCAGAACCTCTGCGTCTGCTAGAGTGCTCGGTGAAGAGACCGAGCGATGGATGTGCCGGGACCAGAGCGCAGGCTCGCCGCGGTCCTCGCCGCCGACATGGTCGGTTTTAGCCGGCTTATGGAGGTCGACGAGGCCGGCACTCTTGCGCGCCTCAAGACCCATCGGGTCGAACTGATCGATCCAGCCATTGCCAAGAACCGCGGCCGTATCATCAAGACGACCGGCGACGGCATGCTGGCCGAATTCCACAGCGTCGTCGATGCCGTGCTCTGTGCCGCCGAGGTTCAGCGCCGGATGGCGCGACGCAATGCCGACGTTCCGCCGCCGCGGTGGATCCAATTCCGCATCGGCATCAATCTGGGCGATGTCATCGTCGATCAGAACGACATTTTCGGCGATGGCGTCAACGTCGCGGCGCGGCTGGAGGCGCTGGCCGAGCCTGGAGGAATCTGCGTTTCCGGCGCGGTGCGCGATCAGGTCGGCGACCGGCTGGACGGGGTTCAGTTCGATGATCTCGGTGAACAGAGCGTCAAGAACATCGCTCGCCCGATCCGCGTCTTCCGCATTCGGCTGGCCGAGGGGCCTGCAAGTCTGCCCGACGGGTCGAACACTGCACTGACGCCACCGGGTGTCTCGAAGAAGCCGTCCATCGCCGTGCTGCCATTCGCCAATATGAGTGGCGATCCGGAGCAGGAGTTCTTCGCGGACGGTCTCACCGAGGACATCATCACCGAGCTTTCACGCTTTCACGACCTGCTTGTCATCTCCCGCAACTCGACGTTCGTCTACAAGGGCAAGGCCGTCAAGGTTCAGGACATCGGCCGTGAGTTCGGAGTTGACTACGTCATCGAGGGCAGCGTGCGGAAGGCCGGGGAGCGCGTCCGTGTCACCGTGCAGCTGATCGATGCAGAGACCGACCGCCATATCTGGGCCGAACGCTACGATCGCGAGCTCCGGGACATCTTCGCCATCCAGGACGAGATGACCCGCGCGATCGTGGCGACTTTGCCCGGCCGGGTAGAAGCAGCAACGCACGACCGCACCAAGCGCAAGCCGACCGACAACATGCCCGCTTACGAATGCGTGTTGGCTGCAAAGCTCCTGCATCACCGGTCAAACCGCGACGACAACGCCCAGGCGCAGACGCTGCTCAACCGCGCGCTGGCGATGGATCCGAACTATGCCCACGCTCATGCCTGGATGGCATGCGTGCTCGGCCAATGCTGGATCTATGGCTGGTGCGCCGACCGCGAGGCGACCTTCGAGCAGGTGGCTTCGGAACTCGAGATCGCGCTGGCGCTCGATGACAATGACGCGGACGTGCACCGCATACTCGCCGCACTCAATCTGACGCGTCACGATTACGAGAAGGCCACCTATCATCAGGAGCGTGCGCTTGCCCTCAACCCGAATTACGACCTGGTGGTCGTGCAACAGGGGGAGCTCCTGACCTGGCTGGGCTTGCCGGAGGAAGGCATCGACTGGATCAGGAAAGCGATGCGCCTCAACCCCTATCATCCAGAGCGCTTCTGGAGCCACCTGGGCCGCGCCTATTATTGCGCGGAGAAATACGCCGAGGCCGCCGAGGCGTTTTCAAGGATCACACGCCCCGACTACACCCATCACGCGTTCCTGGCCGCGACGTTCGCGCAGATGAAGAATGCGATCGCGGCTGGCGCTCACGCCGCGGAGGTGTTGAAGCGCGAACCAGGGTTCTCGGTGGCCGTTCATCTGGCGACGCTGCACTACAAGCGCGAACTCGACCGGAAGCGCCACGAGTCCGGCCTCATCGCGGCTGGCCTGCCGGCTTGATCGATCCGAGCGAGGGAGAGCAGAAAGAGCCTTGCTGGACCCGGGACTCAGCGCAGCGAGGCGGTGCGCAAGACGAAGGACGTGGTCTCGAGCTTTGCAGTCGCGCTGCCCGAGAAGCTGTCGCAGGACAGGCCCTGCATCGGATCGTCGACAAAACCCATCGTGACGACCGCGCGCGGCTTGACGAAATAGGCACGCAGCGCGACCGTGTCGAGCTCGCCCATCAGCGTCACCGACATCGCGCGACTGGCGCTCGGCGACAACATCACGATCTTGAGCCAGATGCTTTCGCCCTTGGCCGCGGAGAGGCGGGTGGCGGTTGCGACCCTGCCGTCGATGCTCTTGCCGACCACCATGTTGATCTCCGTCGCCTGAGCCACGCTGCGGGAGGCCGCAGCCGGGCGGGCGGAGCGCGGGATCGGTGCGGACGCTGCGACGACGTTGGCGCGGTCGACCGGGGAGGCCGCCGGTGCGTAAGCCAGGGCCTGGAAGGCCGCGTTGGTCACGCTCGCGGTTGGTTGCGGATCGGTGGCGGCGGCCAGCGCCTGACGCGCCTTCAACGCTGCGACCTGAGCCGGCGTCGCCTGCTGCGGCGCGGCCGGGACATCATCCCAGAAGCCGCGGGCATTGATGATGTCGGCCGGTGTCTCCAGCTTGCCTTCAACAGACTTGCCGGCCGCCGGCTTGTCAGCCACGGGCGCGGGCTTCGGCTTGGGCGGCGCAACGATCTGGGCATCGGCCGAAGCGAGCTGGAAGGTTGCGGCGATCTGCGGCTTGGCGCGGGGCGTCGGCACCGGCTCGGCGGGCCTGGCGGCGGCTGCGACCACGGTCGGCGCGGACGGCTTCGCGGCCGTTGCGGGCGCGCCCTCGTCATCCTCGTCGCTGCTCGCGGCAGGAGCCGGCTTGCTCCTGAACAAGGCGGCGAAGAAATTCGGCTTGCTGCCGGCGTCGTCGCCGCTGCCGCGCCGCTCGATCTCGGCCCTGGCCAGCTCATAGTTCTTCAGCGGAACGCCGTCGGTCGGCAGATGCACCGTCTTGCCGTCCGGGAAGACGCGGGCGAGCTGGTCATGCGTCATGCGCGGCCAGTGCCGGACGCTGCCGGTGTCCAGATGCACGAAGGGCGAGCCGGAGGTCGGATAGAAACCGACGCCGCCGCGCTGGAGGCGCAGGCCGGCGAAACGGATCTGCTCCAGCGGCACGCCCGGGATGTAGAAGTCCATCGCATGTCCCAGCATGTGCTGGCTGGAGCGCGCCACGCCGGAGGAGCGGCGGCGGAGCATGGCGTTGGTGGCGGGGGAGCGGTAGGAGGAGATGATCTGGATCGGCTGCTTGCCGTCGACGTCGCGATAGACTTCCCAGAGGATGTCGAACAGGCGACGGTCCATGACGGTTTCATCTTGGGTGCGCCAGTCGCGCAGGAAATGGTTGAGCTGCTTCAGCGCGGCCTCATCATAGCGGCCGTCGCGCTTGAAGGTGACGGTGAGGTCTTCGCCGGAATGGGTGTGGTGGAAGGAGAGCGTCTTGGTCTCGTTCAGCGCCGCAGCGTCGTGGACCGAGCCTGCGGCGGCAAGCAGCAACACGGAGGCGAGGCCGATCCGGGATCCGGCCTTCACCCCCGCATGGGACAACGACAGCACAACGAATTTGCGTGCGAGACCAGTCAGCACGTATGAGCCCACCCAGTCGACGAGCGTTCAAAATGGACTCTCCCGCCAACCCCGTTAGCAGCGCGAAGAGGATGAACGCTTTCTTAAAGCAAGAAGGTTAATTCGAGGTTGACCTTCCCGCCCCCAAACCAAGTCAGAGTGCAATCCTAAGCGGTTGACTGTGGCCAAAAGAAGCCGCTGCCCGGACCCAGGTTGACGATGGTTAACGTTAAGCGACCCCATCCCGGGGGACGGAGTCGCTGATATCATTGCGGAATTTTCGGAAATAAGGCAACGAGCCGGACTCAGCGGGTAAACACCCGCTGCTGCTGCGGGCGG
This sequence comes from Bradyrhizobium sp. I71, assembly GCF_022354745.1. Classification (NCBI taxonomy): domain Bacteria; kingdom Pseudomonadati; phylum Pseudomonadota; class Alphaproteobacteria; order Hyphomicrobiales; family Nitrobacteraceae; genus Bradyrhizobium; species Bradyrhizobium sp. I71. The sequence continues at coordinate 2,328,788 of NZ_CP059398.1, read as the reverse complement.
CGGCCGACCGGAGCCGGCGGCGGGGTCGGAGCCCCGAACAGCCGCTCGAAAAAGTTCGGGCCGGACGAGGCGAAGCCACCGCCATTGTTGGCCACCGCCACGCCGGAGGGCAACGTCGTCGCCGGGCGCGAATAGCTCGGCTGGGAGTGGGCGACGACGCCCTCCAGATCCTTGCCGCGGCTATTCTTCAGGATGTTGATCATGGTCGCATCGCGGCCGTAGATGTCCTTGCGGAATTGCAGCTTGCCGGCATCATCCACGAACGCAGTCTGATAGGTGATGTTGACCGGGATCGGCGTCGGAAATTTCAGATCGATCTCGCTCTTGCCGTACATGCTGCGCACGCGCTCCGGCGTGTACTTCTCGTTCGGCATGGTGATGTTGAGCAGCACGGAGGCGTATTGATCCGGATTCTGTACGCGCATGCAGCCATGGCTGAATGCGCGCTCGTCCCTGGCGAACAACTGCTTGTCCGGCGTGTCGTGCTGATAGACCAGGAACTTGTTCGGGAAATTGAAGCGGATGCGGCCGAGCGCGTTGGCTTCGCCGGGCGGCTGCGAGATGTGCACCGAGCCGTCGCGGTTCTGCTCGAGCCTGAGGCCCATGCGCTGAAGCACGGTCGGGTCCTGCTGCAGCGCCGGCAGGTATTCGTTGTAGACGATCGACGGCGGCACGTTCCAGGTCGGATTGACCGTGATGTACTTCATCGTCTCGGTCAGCAGCGGGGTGGCGTGCTGGCCGGGCTTGCCGGTGACGACACGGGTGGTCCAGACCTGATGGCCGCGCTGCATCACCTTCAACGTGAAGTCGGGAATGTTGAGGATGACATAGGCATCTCCCAGCGAAGACGCGCCGAGGTCGCGCGGCAGCCAGCGCCAGCGCTCCATGTTGACCAGCACGACGTCGATCTGCTTGTCGCGCTTGGGAGTGTTGAGCGCCTTGACGGTCTTGTCGTCGAGGATGCCGGTTGCCTTCATCTCGGCGCCGCTCTGGAATTTGCGCACGGCCTCGGCGACCGCCGCGTCGTAGCGGGTGTCGCTGGAATTCTCGGCCAGGCCGAGCTTGGCGCGGAGCTGCGGCACGCGCGGATCTTCCACAACGATCTCAGCCTGCTTCTTGCTGGCCGGCGTGTATTTCAGCGCCGGACCGTCGGTGATCTCGATCACAGGGCCGTTGCCCTGGCCGCGCAGCTCGGCGAGTTTGGCCTTCAGCTCCTTGTAGAGCTTGTGCGGCGGGTTGTAGCTGTCGAGCGCTGCGGAAGCATCCGCCGCGGTCGTGACCTTGGCGAGCACCTCGTTGGGGTCGACCGGATGCTCGGGATAGAGAATGTCGCCGCTGACCTGCGACCAATGCATGCGGCCGCTCTGGGCATGACGTGCGTAGTCGAACATGCTCGCGGTGAGCTTGAGCTCGGCATCCGCCAGCGCATCGGGCGTCGTGGCGGCGGCGAAATCCGGCAACGGATAGTCGGCGGGATTGAGGCCGTCGGAGGCCGCGTCCTTAAGCCGCGCGATCACGCCCTTCGCGGCAGCGGTCGGGATGCCGCCTTGCGTCCAGACCGGCGCGAAATCGCGTGCGCCGTAGAACTTCTCGATCGCCGCGCGCTCGTTCTTGCGGTCGAAATAGCGCGCGGTCCTGGCGCCGATGATGTCCCTGAGCTTGTCCGCGACCGGCTGGTCGGCTGCGGGCACGTTGCTCGCGGCCTTCACCGGCTCGGCGGCGGGAGCCGCTGCAGCGGGAGCCGCGGGAGCCGCCGGCGTGGCGGTCGCGGTGTCAGCCTTTGCAGGCTCGGTGTTTGCAGGCTCGGTCTTCGCAGTCTCGCTCTTCGGCGCTTCGGGCGCCGGCGTGGTGACGACGTCGGACGGCCTGGTCTCGACCTTGTCCGGCGCAGGCGCGGCGTCCGCCTTGACGGGCTCCTTCGCGATTTCCTTGGTGGGATCCTGCACCGTGGCGGTGGTGTCGAGCTTGATGTCGGCTGCAGTGGGGGGCGGGACGTTTGCCGGCTCTGGGCGCGGGATCGCAGCTTCGATCGCGAGCTCGGCAGCGCTGCTGCGCGCCTGGTCCTGCGCCAGCGCCGAGCTGGCGGACACCGCGAGGAAGGTCGCTGCAACCGTCATCAAGACACGGTCAAAGCCCGCACGGTGGTTCAAACAGTCACGCATTGTGTCGCACCCCTCGGGTGAGCTGTCCCCTCGTGGAACAGCTTCGTTATCGCCTAATGATGAGCTTCGGCTAAACCGCGCCGGCCTCTCGAAAGTTGCACGCCTGCACGCAACGATTCCTACGCAGACGATATACAGGCCCCGATTCTGCGGCCAGCGCTACCCGGGACAACTCACGACAAACTGACTTCAAGGGAGCCTCTTGGCAACGGATTGTGCGCTTCTGCCACGCGGTTTTCCGTCTGTCTGTCACTTCCGGGTCACGGTTCAAATCGCAGTCGAATTCTGTCGTCATGCGAACGGCTTACCGCTGTCGCGCACCGTCGCGCGAACCTCCGTTCGCACCCGGCTCAGTGCGTCTCCTCACCGCTTTTGCCGCCATGTCCGGGAACCCCGGCCTCGTCGAGTTTGCGGTAGAGCGTCGACCGGCCGATCTTGAGGCGGCGAGCCACTTCGGACATCTGGCCGCGATAATGCGAGATCGCGAAGCGGATGATCTCGTTCTCCATGTCCTCCAGCGCGCGGACATCACCGGTCGCGGTGAGCATGGCGAGAGTCCCCACGGCGGGGAGTGGCGCGATCGGTATTTCAGTACCTGAAGCTATCGAAGGTATCGCCGCCGGCTCCAGCATCAGCGGAGCGGTCGGAATATCCGTGGCGGGATGCGGCTGCGAGGCGAGCAGGGGGAAATCGCCAATGTCGAGCTGGTCGCCGTCGCTCATCACCACGGCGCGGTAGACCGCGTTTTCGAGCTGGCGGATGTTGCCGGGCCAGTCGAGCTGGGCCAGGTGCGCGACCGCCTCGCCGCTGATGCCGGTGATCGGGCGGTTCTCCTCGGCGGCAAAGCGCGCCAGGAAATGCCTGAGCAGATGCGGGATGTCCTCGCGCCGGGCGCGCAGCGAGGGGATCGTCAGCGGCAGCACGTGCAGGCGATAGAACAGGTCTTCCCGGAAATGTCCCTGCTTCACCCGCTCCAGCAGCTTGCGATTGGTTGCCGAGATGATGCGGACGTCGACCTTGACCGGCTTGCGGCCGCCGACGGCCTCCACGGCACCTTCCTGGAGCGCGCGCAGCAGCTTCACCTGCGCGGTCAGCGGCAGCTCGCTGACCTCGTCCAGAAACAGCGTGCCGCCATGAGCCTCGACAAACTTGCCCATGTGCCGCTCGGTGGCGCCGGTGAAGGCGCCCTTCTCGTGGCCGAACAGGATGGACTCGACGAGATTGTCGGGAATCGCGCCGCAATTGACCGCGACGAACGGCTTGGCCTTGCGCTCGCCGCTGCCATGGATGGCGCGCGCGAACATTTCCTTGCCGACGCCGGACTCGCCCTCGATCAGCACGGGGATCGCGGAATTCGCCGCCTTCTGTGCGGCTCGCATCACCGGGGTCATTGCCTCAGCGCGCGTGATGATGTCGGAGAAAGTCAGCCGGCCCTCACGGCTGTGACGGATGCGCTGCAATTCGCCCTTGAGCGCGGACGTGTTGAGCGCGTTGCGCAAGGAGACCTGGAGCCGCTCCACGCCGACCGGCTTGACGACGAAATCGGCCGCGCCCGCGCGCATCGCCGAAATCACGTTGTCGATGCCGCCATGGGCGGTCTGCACGATGACAGGGATGCTCAGGCCGGCTTCGCGGATCTTCGCAAGTACGCCCATGCCGTCGAGGCCGGGCATCACGAGATCGAGGATGACGGCGTCGATGGCCGGCGCGTCGGGGGCGGTGAGGGTGGCAATTGCGGCGTCCCCGGACTCCACGACGACCGTCTCATAGCCGCATTTCTGCACCATGTTCTCGACCAGCCGGCGGGCTACAGCGTCGTCATCGGCGATCAAAATACTGGCAGCCATGGTGTTCCCCGCACGCTACTACTATCTGTCTCGAATCGGGGCACTCTGGCCGAAGCCGATTAACGCATGCTTAAGCCTTCATGCCCCCGCCCGCCGTCGCGATTGTTGAACACAGGTTTTCCACACAATGACTTCGCGCTCCAAGACCGCTCTCACAAAATCGGCACTCCGCAAGCCAGCCACCAAGAAATCCCCCGCCAAGAAAAAATCCTCCGAGCCTTCGCCCGCCAAACCTTCACTCGCCAAACCTTCGCTCGCCAAACCTTCACTTGCAAAGGCTGCGAGCAAGACCGGCAAGCTTCCGGAGTGGAACCTCGCCGATCTCTATTCCGGGATCGACGCGCCGGAAGTGGCGCGCGATCTCGAAAAGCTGGATATCGACTGCGTCGCCTTCGAGACGGACTACAAGGGCAAGCTGGCAACAGGGACAGCAAACGAAGATGGCGGAAAATGGCTCGCTGAAGCCGTGCGACGCTATGAGGCGATCGACGATCTCGCCGGCCGTCTCGGCTCCTATGCCGGTCTCGTCCATGCCGGCGACAGCGTGGACCCTGCGATTTCAAAGTTTTACGGCGACGTGTCCGAGCGCCTGACGGCGGCGTCGACACATCTTCTGTTCTTCGCGCTCGAGCTCAATCGGATCGATGACGATATTTTGAACCGCGCGATGCAGGCCACCGAGCTCGCCCACTACCGTCCGTGGATCGAAGACTTGCGCAAGGAGAAGCCGTATCAGCTCGACGACAAGCTCGAGCAGCTCTTCCTGGAGAAGGCGCAGACCGGCTATTCCGCCTTCAACCGGCTGTTCGACCAGACCATCTCCGGCCTGCGCTTCAAGGTCGGATCCAGGGAGCTCGCGATCGAGCCGACGCTCAATCTGCTGCAGGACCGCGACGGCGCCAAGCGCAAGAGCGCAGCGGAAGCCCTGGCGAAGACCTTCAAGGCCAATGAGCGCACCTTTGCGCTGATCACCAACACGCTGGCCAAGGACAAGGACATCTCCGACCGCTGGCGCGGCTTCAAGGACGTCGCGGATTCCCGCCATCTCAACAACCGGGTCGAGCGCGAGGTGGTGGATGCGCTGGTCGCCTCGGTGCGCGCGGCCTATCCGAAGCTGTCGCATCGCTATTATGCGCTGAAGGCGAAATGGTTCGGCAAGAAGCGGCTGGCCTATTGGGACCGCAACGCGCCGTTGCCGTTTGCGGCGACCGACGTCATCGCCTGGCCGGAGGCGCGAAGCATGGTGCTGACGGCCTATCGCGGCTTCTCGCCCAAGATGGCCGATATCGCCGAGCGCTTCTTCACCGATCGCTGGATCGACGCGCCGGTGCGGCCGGGCAAGGTGCCGGGGGCGTTCTCGCATCCGACCACGCCATCGGCGCACCCCTACGTGCTCATGAACTACCAGGGCAAGCCGCGCGACGTGATGACGCTCGCGCATGAGCTCGGTCATGGCGTCCATCAGGTGCTGGCGGCGAAGAACGGCGCGCTGATGGCGCCGACGCCGCTGACGCTGGCGGAGACCGCGAGCGTGTTCGGCGAAATGCTCACGTTCAAGCGTCTGCTTGCCCAGACCAGGAATGCAAGACAGCGTCAGGCGCTGCTCGCCGGCAAGGTCGAGGACATGATCAACACCGTGGTGCGGCAGATCGCGTTCTATTCCTTCGAGCGCGCGGTCCACACCGAGCGCAAGAACGGCGAGCTCACCGCGACGCGGCTCGGCGAGATCTGGCTGTCGGTGCAGGGCGAGAGCCTGGGACCCGCGATCGAGATCAAGGCGGGCTACGAGGGCTACTGGATGTACATTCCGCACTTCATCCATTCGCCGTTCTACGTCTACGCCTATGCCTTCGGCGACTGCCTCGTGAACTCGCTCTATGCCGTCTACGAGAATGCGGCCGAAGGCTTTGCCGAGCGCTATCTCGACATGCTCGCCGCCGGCGGCACCAAGCACTATTCCGAGCTGCTGCGGCCGTTCGGGCTGGATGCCAAGGATCCCAAATTCTGGGACGGCGGGCTCAGCGTCATCGCCGGCATGATCGACGAGCTGGAAGCGATGGGCTGAGCCTCGCGCCGACGCGAGTAAAACATCTGTTGAACTGGGTCCCTCGGGATGTTATACATATGTATAACGTGCTGGAGCAGCCATGAAAATCGAGATCAAGAAGATCGGCAATTCGGACGGGTTGCTGCTGCCGCGCGAACTGATGCAGCGGCTCGATCTCAAGCGCGGGCAGCAATTGCATATCGTCGAATTGCCCGGCGGCGGTTTCCAGGCGTTGCCCTACGATCCGGATTTCGAGCGGACGATGGAAATCGCCGACGAGATCATGGACAAGTATCGCGATACGCTCGCTGCGCTCGCAAAATAGCTGGCTGACCGGATGAGCGAGCCTCAAGAGCCGCTGTGGATCAGCTATGAGCAGGCTGTCGCAATTCACAGCCGCCAGCTTCGCCGTTTTGGCGGTGCGCCGGGGCTACGCGATGACGGCATGCTGCGATCGGCGCTGGACCGGCCGATCAACAAATGGCGTGACCAGCAGGCTCCGCTGGATGAACTCGCCGCAGCCTACGCGTTTGGTCTCGCGAAGAACCATGCATTTGTCGATGGAAACAAGCGCATTGCCTTCATGGCGATGATGGTCTTCCTGCACAAGAACGGCGCGGCCTTCAGTCCCGATCCTGCGGAGGCGACGGCCATCATCCTCTCACTTGCTGCTGGCGAAGTCAGCGAGGAGAGCCTCGCGCGCTGGATCCGCGACAATTGGGATTCCAAATGAGCCGATTTGCGGGAAAACCCCGCCTGCGTGCCGTTGCCCTGCCCGAAGCTTTGCGGTATTGCCACCCAGGAATTCGACTTTCGACTGGGGACATCAATGGCTGACCATAGCGAAGTGGCCTACACCACCGCCGACGGCAACGACTATGTTGCCCACGAGCAGACCTATGAGGGCTTCATCAAACTGGTGAAGTACGGCACGGCCTCGGTCGCGCTCATCGTGATCCTGATGGCGATCTTCCTCACCTGATCCATCGCCTGCCGCGCCGCCAGCGTCGTCGGTGCCCATAAAATTTGCATTCAAGCCGGTCCCAAAACCGGTATCCAACGTTGCGGGAGTAACGCTAAGTTCGCGTGCGCGCTTTTTCCCGCGTCGCCGGAGGCCTCATGAAGATTGCCGTTGCCAAGGAAATCGATCCGTCGGAGCCGCGCGTCGCCGCTTCGCCTGACACGGTGAAGAAGTTCATAGCGCTGGGCGCCGAGGTTGCCGTCGAGCCGGGCGCCGGTATCAAGTCGGGCCTGCCGGATTCCGAATTCACCGCGGCTGGCGCCACAGTCAGTGCCGACGCGCTCAAGGACGCGGACATCATCATCAAGGTGAAGCGCCCTGAGGGGGCCGATCTCGCGCAGTACAAGCGAGGCGCGCTCGTCATCGCGATCATGGATCCCTACGGCAACGACGCGGCGCTCAAAGCGATGGCCGATGCCGGCATCTCCGCATTCGCCATGGAGCTGATGCCGCGCATCACCCGCGCGCAGGTGATGGACGTGCTGTCCTCGCAGGCCAATCTCGCCGGCTACCGCGCCGTGATCGAGGGCGCCGAGGCCTTTGGCCGCGCCTTCCCGATGATGATGACGGCCGCCGGCACCGTGCCTGCGGCCAAGGTGTTCGTGATGGGCGTCGGCGTCGCCGGCCTCCAGGCGATCGCGACCGCGCGCCGCCTCGGCGCCGTCGTCACAGCCACGGACGTGCGTCCCGCCACCAAGGAGCAGGTCGAATCGCTCGGCGCGAAATTCCTCGCGGTCGAGGACGAGGAGTTCAAGAACGCACAGACCGCCGGCGGCTACGCCAAGGAAATGTCCAAGGAATACCAGGCCAAGCAGGCCGCGCTCACCGCCGAGCACATCAAGAAGCAGGACATCGTGATCACGACCGCGCTGATTCCGGGCCGGCCGGCGCCGAAGCTCGTCAGCGCCGACATGGTCAGGTCGATGAAGCCGGGCTCGGTGCTGGTCGATCTCGCCGTCGAGCGCGGCGGCAATGTCGAGGGTGCGAAGCCGGGCGAGGTGGTCGACGTCGATGGCATCAAGATCGTCGGCTACACCAACGTCGCCGGCCGCGTCGCGGCTTCGGCTTCCAGCCTCTATGCCCGCAACCTGTTCTCCTTCATCGAGACCATGGTCGACAAGAAAGAGAAGAAGCTCGCCGTCAACTGGGACGACGAGCTGGTCAAGGCCACTGCGCTGACGAAAGACGGCGCCGTGATCCATCCGAACTTCCAGCCGAAGGTTTAAGGAGAGCCGCCATGGAGCATGCAGCACAGCTCGTCGACCCCTTCATCTTCCAGCTGTCGATCTTCGTCCTCGCCGTCTTCGTCGGCTATTTCGTCGTCTGGTCGGTGACGCCGGCGCTGCATACGCCGCTGATGAGCGTCACCAACGCGATCTCCTCGGTGATCGTGGTCGGCGCGCTGCTCGCGGTGGGGGTCGGCATGATTTCGAGCGGCTCGGGGTGGGCGCGCGGCTTCGGCTTCGTCGCGCTCGTCTTCGCCTGCGTGAACATCTTCGGCGGCTTCCTTGTCACCCAGCGCATGCTGGCGATGTACAAGAAGAAGTCGAAGTGAGCGGCCACCTCGGGCTGAAGGGATCAATGGGGACCTGAGATGAGCGCCAATCTCTCTGCATTCTTGTATCTCGTGGCGGGGGTGCTGTTCATCCTGTCGCTGCGCGGGCTGTCGAGCCCGGCATCGTCGCGCCAGGGCAATCTGTTCGGCATGATCGGCATGGCGATCGCGGTCGCGACCACGCTCGCAAGCCATCCGCCGGCCGACGGCGTGGCGTGGATCCTCGTCATCCTCGCGGTCGCGATCGGCGGCGGCGTCGGCGCGGTGATTGCCCGCCGCGTGCCGATGACCTCGATGCCGGAACTGGTCGCCGCCTTCCACTCGCTGGTCGGCATGGCCGCAGTGCTGGTCGCGGCCGGCGCGTTCTACGCGCCAGAGGCCTTCGGCATCGGGACCCCCGGCAACATCCATCCGCAGAGCCTGGTCGAGATGTCGCTCGGCGTCGCCATCGGCGCGCTGACCTTCACCGGGTCGGTGATCGCGTTCCTGAAGCTGTCGGCGCGCATGAGCGGCGCGCCGATCCTCCTGCCGTTCCGCCACATCATCAACATCGCGCTGGCTCTGGCGCTGGTGTTCTTCATCGTCGGCCTCGTGCTCTCAGGCAGCGCGTTCGACTTCTGGATGATCGTCATCCTCGCGCTGGCGCTCGGCGTGCTCATGATCATCCCGATCGGCGGCGCCGACATGCCGGTCGTGATCTCGATGCTGAACTCCTATTCCGGCTGGGCCGCGGCCGGCATCGGATTCACGCTCGGCAATTCCGCGCTGATCATCACCGGCGCGCTGGTCGGCTCGTCTGGCGCGATCCTGTCCTACATCATGTGCCACGCCATGAACCGGTCCTTCATCTCGGTCATCCTCGGCGGCTTCGGCGGCGAGACCGCCGCGGCCGGTGGGGCAACCGGCGAACAGAAGCCGGCCAAGCTCGGCTCGGCGGACGATGCCGCCTTCATCATGAAGAACGCCTCCAAGGTCATCATCGTGCCCGGCTACGGCATGGCGGTGGCGCAGGCCCAGCACGCGCTGCGCGAAATGGCCGACATGCTGAAGAAGGAAGGCGTCGAGGTGAAATACGCCATTCACCCCGTCGCCGGCCGCATGCCCGGCCACATGAACGTGCTGCTCGCGGAAGCCAACGTGCCCTATGACGAGGTGTTCGAGCTCGAGGACATCAACTCCGAATTCGCGCAGGCCGACATCGCCTTCGTGATCGGCGCCAACGACGTTACCAACCCCGCGGCCGAAGAGGACAAGTCCTCGCCGATCTACGGCATGCCGGTGCTCCAGGTCTGGAAGGCCGGTACCGTGATGTTCATCAAGCGCTCGCTCGCCTCGGGTTACGCGGGCATCGACAATCCGCTGTTCTATCGCGACAACACCATGATGCTGCTCGGCGACGCCAAGAAGGTCACCGAGAACATCGTCAAGGCGATGTAGCGCGAGGCGCGCCGACCGTGGCCATCAACGAGGAATGGCACCGGTCCCATCCCATGCCGCCCAAAGCGACGCGCGAGCAGCGCGTCGTCTGGCACGCTGCTCACAAGCAGGCGTGCGGCTGCCGCGATGTTCCGGCGAGCCTTCGGCCCGATGTCATGAAATTGCTGCGGAGTCGTCGCAAGCCGTAAGCCTCATCGAGAGGCGGGCCGCGCAATGATGACCATCGTCAAGTGGATCGCCATTGCGCTGGTGACCGTCTATTGCGCGGGTCTCCTTATGCTGTATGTCCGGCAGCGCGAGATGCTGTTTCCGATCCCGCCCGTCGGCCGCACCGCACCCGATCCCGCGGGCCTTCCCGAGGCGGAAGAGCACGTGCTGACCACGTCGGACGGCGAGAGAATCGTCGTCTGGCACGTGCCGGCCAGGCCAGGTCATTCCGTGATCCTGTACTTCCCCGGCAATGGCGATTTTCTCGCCGGCCGCGTCAGCCGTTTCAAGGCGATGACCGCCGACGGCACCGGCCTCGTTGCCCTGTCGTATCGTGGCTATGCCGGCTCGAGCGGGGCGCCGAGCGAACGGGGCCTGCTGCGCGACGCCGCAGCCGCCTACGCTTTCACCACTGCGCGCTATGGAGCGGAACGTATCGTCGTGTGGGGCTTTTCGCTCGGGACGGGCGTGGCAGTTGCGCTCGCATCCGAACGCCCGATCGGCAGGCTGATCCTGGAGGCGCCTTATACCTCGACGGTCGACATCGCCGCACTGGCATTCCGGTTCGTGCCAGTGCGCCTCCTGATGCGCGACCAGTTTCGTTCCGACGAACGGATCGCGCGCGTCACGGTGCCGCTGTTGGTGATGCATGGCACCAATGACCTTGTCATTTCGATCATGTTCGGAGAGCGTCTGTTTGCGCTCGCGCGTGAACCGAAGCAGTTCGTTCGCTTTGCGGGGGGCGGACACGACGATCTCGATGCCTTCGGTGCGATCGAAAAGGCAAGGCAATTCATTGGATCCTAAACGGCTCGTCACGCGGCTCTGGAGCCAGACCCTCGCCGCCATCCTGACATTTTTGCCGCATCAGGCGTGGGCCGCGACCGGGCTCGACGGCGCGGCGATGCGCTGGCCCTACGCGCTGCCCTTTGCCGGCCTGTTGCTGTCGATCGCTCTGGGGCCGCTGCTGTTTACAAAATTCTGGCACCACCATTACGGCAAGATCGCCGCGGCCTGGTCGCTGCTGGCGCTCGCCTCGCTCGTCATCTTTGCCGGCGGCATGGCGACGCTGGCCGCGCTCGTTCACGCCGTGCTCGTCGAATATCTCGGCTTCATCGTGCTGTTGTTCTCGCTGTATGTCGTGGCGGGCGGCGTCCTCATCACCGGGGACATCAAGGCGACGCCGGCGACCAATGCCGGCATCCTCGCGCTTGGCACGTTGGGGGCGAGCGTCGTCGGCACCACGGGTGCCGCGATGATCCTGATCCGCCCCTTGATCCGTGCCAACCGGCCGCGGCGCCACAACACCCATGTCGTCATCTTCTTCATCATCCTGGTGGCCAATGTCGGCGGCGCGCTGAGCCCGCTCGGCGATCCCCCGCTCTTCGTCGGCTTCCTGCACGGCGTCGATTTCTTCTGGACCACGCGGGCCCTCTGGTTGCAGACCGCGATCGTGGCCGGACTGCTGCTCGCGATTTTCGTCGCCGTCGACGTCTGGCATTTCCGGAGCGAGCCGCTCGGTGACACCGGCCCGGCGCAGCCGGTCCGCATCCGCGGCCTCGTCAATCTGGTGCTGATCGCGGCCATCGTCGCGAGCCTGCTGGCCTCGGCGATGTGGAAGCCCGGCGTCGCCTTCGACATTCTCGGCACCAGGCTGGACCTCGAGGACGTCGTCCGCAATCTGGCGTTGCTGGCCATTGCGGCGCTGTCGGTGTGGCTGACGCCCGACGAGCACAGGCAAGCCAACGGCTTCACCTGGGAGCCCATCCGCGAGGTCGCAAAGCTGTTCGCCGGCATCTTCGTCGCCATCATCCCGGTCATTGCCATGCTCAATGCCGGCCATCACGGTGCGTTCGCATGGCTGCTCTCCGCCGTGACGGGGCCGGACGGCGCGCCGCGTGAGGTCGCCTATTTCTGGTTCACCGGCCTGATGTCCGCGTTCCTCGACAATGCTCCGACCTATTTGCTGTTCTTCGAGCTCGCCGGCGGTGACCCGCAAGTTCTGATGCACGAGCTCTCGGGTACGCTTGCCTCGATCTCGATGGGGGCCGTCTACATGGGAGCGCTCACCTATATCGGCAACGCGCCGAACTTCATGGTCAGCAGCATCGCCGCCGAGAGCGGCATCGAGATGCCGAGCTTCTTCGGCTATCTCCTGCGCGCGGGTGCCGTGCTGATCCCCCTGTTCCTGCTGCTGACGTTCCTGCCGGTCGCCCCGATCCTGCACTGGCATTGAATCTGCCGGCCGATTTGCTACTGCTCATTCAAGCAAATGGAAGTGGTGGATGAGCGCGCACAATCCGATGCCCCGCTCGGCGTGGGTCTTTCCGGTGCTGGCCGTGCTGTTGTTCGCAGCCGTCAGCGCGACGGATTATGTTTTCACGCTGTCGTTTGGCGGACTCGTCTTCGCCATCGTCCTTCTGTTCATCCTGTTCGGCACCGTGTTCGCCGCGGTTCATCATGCCGAGGTGATCGCGGAGCGGGTCGGCGAACCCTATGGCACGCTGGTGCTGACGCTTTCGGTGACCATCATCGAGGTCGCGCTGATCACCACGATCATGCTGGGCGACAAGCCTGCCCCGGCCCTGGCCCGCGACACCGTGTTCGCCGTGGTCATGATCGTCTGCAATGGTCTCGTCGGCCTTTGCATCTTCATCGGCGGCCTGCGCTATCGCGAGCAGGGCTTCCAGCTCTCAGGGGCCAACGTCTATCTCAGCGTGCTGTTCGCGCTCGCGACCATCACGCTGATCCTGCCGAACTACACCACCACCACGCCGGGGCCGGTCTATTCGACGGTTCAGCTCGGCTTCGTCGACGTGGTCACGCTCGCGCTTTATGCGGTGTTTCTCTACACCCAGACCGTTCTGCACAAGGACTACTTCGTTCATGAACGGGCCGAGGGCGGGGCCGGGGAGGCGCACCTGTCCGCCGGGGCGCTTGCGCTCACCTTGGCGCTGCTCCTGGTCTCGCTTCTGGCGGTCGTGCTGCTGGCCAAGAAATTCTCGCTGGTAGTCGATGCCGTCGGCGCTAGGATCGGCGCGCCATCGGCCTTCGCCGGCCTTCTGGTCGCGCTGCTGATCCTGATGCCCGAGGGCGTGGCGGCGATCGCGGCGGCCCGCAGGAACGACCTCCAGAAGAGCATCAATCTCGCGCTCGGCTCGTCGCTGGCGACCATCGGTCTGACGATCCCTGCCGTCGGTGTCGCCACCTATGCGCTCGACAAGGAACTCGAACTCGGCCTCAACGCCCAGGGCAGCGTCCTTTTGCTGCTGACCTTCTTCCTGAGCATGCTGACCTTCGGCACGGGCAGGACCAATGTCCTGTTCGGACTGGTCCATATGGTGGTATTTGCCGTCTACGTGTTTATGGTTTTCGTGCCCTGAAGCGCTAAAGGAGAGTTTCGATGCTTGCCGCCAAGTCCGAGGTCCAGGTCGACAACGAGCAGGTCCGGGTGACCGAATGGCGGCTCGCCCCCGGTAGCGCCACCGGGCATCACACCCATGGGATGGACTACGTGATTGTTCCGGTCGTTGCCGGCGAGATGACCATCGTGGCGCCCGGTGGCGAACGGTCCAAGGCGCAGCTCGCCGCCGGAAAATCCTACTTCCGCAAGGCCGGCGTCCAACACGACGTACTTAACGAAACCTCAACTGAGATCGTGTTCCTTGAGATCGAGCTGAAGCCGTAAAGTCCGGCGTTACCCTTTGCCATTGATCCGTCGCAGTTGATCCCTCACAATGCCCTAAAGTTCCCGCATCAGATCGCGCGGGGAGTGGCCGAGAAATGCTGAAATACCTCGCTAAAATCTCGATGGATATTTTCCCCTCGGTGCTCGCGACGATCATCGGGGCGTACATCGTTAATCATTACATCAACGCCAAGCCGGCGGCTGATGCCCCCGCGGCCGTTGTTGCGCCCGCCGACGCCGGCCAGAACGGCAAGCCTGCTGATGTCGCCAACCTCCCTGCGCCCGGCGTCAAGGCCAAGGGCATCGCCGAGAAGAGCGTGACCGACAAGCCGGCAGCCGACAAGGCGGCCGATCATCAGCCGATCGCCGAGCCCAAGGGGGCGGAGAAGGCTCCGGCCGAGAGCCCGCGCGCCAAGCCGTCCGCCCGTGAAAAGGCGGTCGCCAAGTCTACGCCGGCCGTGACCGCGCCTGCCGCCGTTGCGCCGGTGGTCGAGGCCAATTCGGCGCCAGCTGCTGGCGCTCCGGCCGCAACCCCCGATGCCAACGATCTCGTACGTGCCGCGATCGAGCGCCTTCGCAAGTCGCCCGAGGGCAGGTCAGCTGAGGCCAGATCTTCCGAAACCAAGCCTGCCGAGGTCAAGTCGTCCGAGGCCAAGCCAACCGAGAGGTCGGCGGAGCCTGCGGTGCGGGAAGCCGCCCGCACGCCGGAGGCGCCGCGGGTCATTGGCATGGAGCCGTCCATGGTCCGTCCGCTGCCGCCGCCGATCACGGTCTCGACGCCCTCATCTGAGGCCTATGGGAATGGCGGCTCCAATCCGCCCTACACGGCCTCGGTCGGCAGCGACGATCCGAATCGGGTGACGCCGCCGGCTGACATTCCCGTGCCGGTCATAGCGCCCCCGCTCGACCTGCGTGCCGATGTTGGTGCCTCCATGCCGCGGCCGAGGAAGACCAATGTCGCCGACGAGATGCTGTCGGGCATGAAGTCGATGTTCAACTCCGTTCTGCCGAAGAGCGCCACGCCCGATTAAGACTGGCCCGCGCTGCGCCAGACCGTCAGCCGCCGACGCGGGCGAGGCCGCTGCGGGCGGCGTCATCGCGTGGACGTAGCGCGACGGCCTTGGTGTAGGACGCCGCCGCCTTGGCCCTGTCCCCCAATCGCTCATAGGCCTGTCCGCGCGTGGTCCAGACCTGGGCATTGTGCGGATCCGCCTCGGAGGCTTCATCGAGATCGGCTGCGGCCTCCTTGAGCTTGCCGATCGCGAGATAGCTGGTGGCGCGGCCGAGCAGAGGCTCGACCTTCTGCGGGTTGAGCCCGCTCGCGGCGCTGAAATCGGCGATCGCGAAGTTGTGCTGGTTATTGCCCTGGTAGATCAGGGCGCGGCCATAGAGTGCCTGCGCATTGTAGGGATCGAGCCCGACGGCGCGATTGAACTCGTCGAGCGCTGCCGCGGTCTCCCCTGACTTCGCCAGGGACTGGGCCTTTGCGGTGTGGGCCTGAGCTTCGGTGACGTTGCCGGCGCTCACCGCGCTCTCGGCAGGCGCCTCCGCCTTGGGCGTCTCCTGGGGCTTGTCCTTCTCCGGGATCAACGATCCCAGATCGAAGGAGCAGCCGCATAGCGCGATCCCCATCAAACCCAACGCGAGCGGCTGCTGCCAGATCCGGCGTCGCCACGCCAAGCTGCGCCGGGGGAAAGGGGAAGCCATCTACGGTTCGCTCGCGCTAAAGCATGATCCGGCAAAGTGTGCCGCGGTTTCCTCTCGCGACAAACGCGGAACGCGTTTGCGCGGAGATCGTGCTCAAACAACTACCTAAAGCGCGATGACCATTCATCCAATCTTATCGCGCTTTAGCGCCGCATCGGCAGTGCCCCGTCCCGCGAAGGCACCGCTCATAAACAATAACGCGGGCCAAGGGCCCGCGTCATCGAAAACCGAGGTCTTAAAGGTTCGGCGAATCAGCGCGGTCCGCGCGGACCTGCACCGGGGCCGCCACGACCGCCGCGATCACCGCCCGGGCCTGCGCCGAACACCGGCTTCGGCTTCATCGGCAGCAGGCCTTCGCGCTGCAGCTTCTTGCGGGCCAGCTTGCGCGCACGGCGCACAGCTTCGGCCTTTTCGCGGGCCTTCTTTTCGGAGGGCTTCTCGTAGTGACCGCGGAGCTTCATCTCGCGGAAAATGCCCTCGCGCTGCATCTTCTTCTTCAGCGCCTTGAGAGCTTGATCGACGTTGTTATCGCGAACGAGAACCTGCACGCGGCATCCTCTTCAGTGGATCGGATTTGAATTCTGGTAAGTCAAAGGGGATGGCAAAAAGCCGGGCGCCCTTGGCCTTGAGCGCGCGGATGTATCAGACAAAACCTTGGATGTCCACCGGCCAAGCGGGTTTTCGGGCCAAGTTCGGCCATTAAATGCGGCGAAAATACCTCCGAACGGTCGCAATTTGGGTGATTTGGCGCCGGAAGGCGGGCCGTTTCCGGAAGTTGATCCGGAGCTGAAATCAGGGGAGTCCACATGGACATGAAGAAATACGCCGCCGAAGCCATCGGCACTTTTTGGCTCACATTCGCCGGTTGCGGCAGCGCGGTGATCGCGGCCGGTTTCCCGCAGGTCGGCATCGGCCTGGTCGGTGTCTCTCTCGCATTCGGCTTGAGCGTCGTCACCATGGCCTATGCGATCGGGCATATCTCCGGCTGCCATCTCAATCCGGCCGTCACGGTCGGCCTTGCCGCCGGCGGCCGCTTTCCGGCCGGCCAGATCCTGCCCTACGTGATCGCCCAGGTGGCGGGCGCGGTCGTTGCCGCGTGGCTCCTCTATGTCATCGCGAGCGGGGCGCCCGGATTCGACGTCAGCAAGGGCTTTGCCTCCAACGGCTATGATGCGCATTCGCCCGGCCAGTACAGCATGATGGTGTGCTTCCTCACCGAGGTGGTGATGACCATGATGTTTCTGTTCATCATCATGGGTGCCACCCATGGCCGCGCGCCGGCGGGCTTCGCACCGCTCGCGATCGGGCTCGCGCTGGTGATGATCCATCTCGTCAGCATTCCCGTCACCAACACCTCGGTGAACCCGGCGCGCAGCACGGGCCCGGCGCTGTTCGTTGGCGGCTGGGCGCTGTCGCAACTCTGGCTGTTCTGGGTAGCACCGCTGATCGGCGGCGCGCTGGGCGGGGTGATCTATCGCTGGCTCAGCGAGGAGCCCGCCGGCGTCGTTGCGGGCGTGAAGACGGCGTAATCGCAAAACGGGATCGCGGCCAAAGCATGATCCGGAAAAGTGCGTAGCGGCATTCCGAAAAGATCATGCTTCAACAACAACCCAAAGCGCGATGACGATTCATCCCAATCGCATCGCGCTTTGGCAGCCGCGGTCCCCTCATTCGCCCTTGGGCGGCCGGACTTCGGTGACATGACCCATCTTGCGGCCGGGTCGCGGCGCGCCCTTGCCGTAGATGTGCACGGTCGCGCCCGGCACACTCATCCACCTTTCGTAATCGTTGATCTCGTCGCCGATCAGGTTGGTCATGGTGACGACTTCGCCGTGGCGCACGGGCTTGCCGAGCGGCCAGCCGGCGATGGCGCGGATGTGCTGCTCGAACTGCGAGACCGAGGCGCCATCGAGCGTCCAGTGCCCGGAATTGTGCACGCGCGGAGCGATCTCGTTGACCAGCACCTTCGGTCCGGTGCCATTGGCGAGCACGAACATCTCGACGGCGAGCACGCCGACATAGTCGAGCGCGCCTGCGATCTTGCCGGCGATGCTGCGCGCTTCCTCGGCGAGCGCATCCGGAATCGGCGCGGGCGCGCGCGATATCTTCAGGATGTGGTCGCGGTGCTCGTTCTCGGTGACGTCGAAACACTCGACCTCGCCTGCGGCCGAGCGCGCGGCGATCACGGAGATCTCGCGCTCGAACGGCACGAAGGCCTCCAGGATCGCCGATTTGGTGGCGAGGCTGGTCCACACCTTCGCGATGTCGTCGCCGTCGCGGATGATGACCTGGCCTTTGCCGTCATAACCGAAGCGGCGGGTTTTCAGCACGGCCGGAAGGCCGATCCTGGCGATCGCCTCGCGCAGGGCGGGGACGGAGGTGACGTCGGCATAGGCTGCAGTGCCGATCCCGAGCCGCGTGACGAAATCCTTCTCGGCAAGGCGGTCCTGGGTGGTCTCGAGGATCTTGCGGTTCGGCAGCACGGGTCGGCGCGCATCCAGCACCATCGCGGCTGCTGCGGGCACGTTCTCGAATTCATAGGTGATGACGTCGACGTCGTTCGCGAACAGCTCGAGCGCTTCGACATCGGCATATTCGGCGCAGGTCGCGTTCAGCACGACGTCGAAGGCCGGCGAATCCGGATCGGGCGAGAATACCTGGCAGCGCAGGCCGAGCCGGGCCGCAGCCATGGCCAGCATCCGGCCCAATTGTCCGCCGCCGAGGATTCCGATGGTGTCACCGGGCTTCAGCTTCACATGCCTGGGGTCGGTCACGCCTTGTCCTCCGGGCGCTCGGCGACCGCCTCAGTTTGCGCCTTGCGCCAGGCGGCGAGGCGATCGGACAGGGCCGGGTCGGACAATGCCAGCACGGCGGCCGCCAACAGCGCGGCGTTGATCGCACCGGCCTTGCCGATGGCGAGGGTGCCGACCGGGACACCCGCCGGCATCTGGACGATCGAATAGAGCGAATCGACGCCCTTGAGGGTCTTGGATTCGACGGGAACGCCGAATACCGGGAGTTCCGTCAGCGCCGCCGCCATGCCGGGCAGATGTGCAGCCCCACCGGCACCCGCGATAATGACCTGGTAACCTGCAGCCTTGGCGCCCTTGGCGAAAGCAAACAGCCGGTCGGGCGTGCGATGTGCCGAGACGACGCGGCTGTCGGCGGCAATGCCGAGCGCGTCAAGCGTGTCGGCAGCATGCCGCATCGTGTCCCAGTCCGACTGGCTTCCCATGATGATGGCGATCGGCGCGGTCATGACGTCAATTGTGCCCGGAAAAACAGAAAGATAGGCCAGATTTACGGTTCCGGCCGGCGGCTCGCAAGGCGGTGGCAAGGAGAAGGGAATCCACTATCCTGTCTTGGTGAATCCCCGCAAGCCTTCATTGAGCAGGATGCCCATGAAGAAACCAAGAAGGGCGAGCGCTGCGAAGGCCAAAAACGGCCGGAAAACCAGCGCCGGCCGATCCGCCCCCAAACGGCTGACCAAGCGTTCGGCGAAGCCGCCCCGGCGCGCCGCCTCTGGCGATGATGGGGCCAAGGAAAACGCCAGGGCGACAATCCGGGGCCTGCGAGCCAAGCTCAAGGAGGCGCAGCTCCGGGTCGCGGAACTGGAAGCTGTGGCCGACACCGATTTCCTGCTCGAGATTCCCAACCGGCGCGGCTTCGAGCGCGAGCTTGCGCGCGCCATCGCCTATATGAAGCGCTACCGCGCCAGCGGGGCACTGATCGTGCTCGACGTCGATCGGCTCAAGCCGATCAACGATTCGTTCGGGCATGCCGCCGGCGACGAGGTGCTCAAGGCGATCGTCGTCACGCTGACGCGACAGGTCCGTGCCTCCGACGTGGTCGGCCGGCTCGGGGGCGACGAGTTCGCCCTCCTGCTCTGGAATCTCAGCGAGACCGACGCCAAGGCGAAGGCCGCGGCCTTCGAGCAGGCGATCGACGAATTGTCCTTCGTCTTTCGCGGCCAGCACGTGACCGCGGGCGCTTCCGCCGGCGTCGCGCTGCTGGGGGCGCAGTCCGACGCCGGCCGCGCCCTGGAGGAGGCGGACGCCGCCATGTACGTGCGCAAAGCGTGTCGGCGGCACGAGCCGCAGATCAGGCTGGTCAGCAGCTGAACTTACAGTGTCCCCAGATCTTCCGGCACGTTGCCGAATTTGCGCAGCAGTCTGGCGTCGCCGAATTCGCCGGTCATGGGATCGCCGCTGCGGCTGAATGCGACCGCGCCGATGTGGCCGGCACCGTGGGCCAATATCTCGGCGCGCCGCAGCGCCGCGGTCGAGGTCTGGCATTCCTCGGCAGTGCCCGCGACCGGCGAGCCGTCTGCATCGATCAAGAAGGGCATTGCAACGTAGTAGGTCACATCCGACATGGCGTTGCTCCGGTTGTTGAAAATCAGGCGGCGCTGCTCTTGCTCCGCATCTTGCTGCGCGAGGTCTCCGGAATGCAGCCGGCGGAAATCGCCGCCTGCAATTCCTCCAGCTCGGTTTCCAGATATTCATTGGCCATGATCAGCGCTTTGATCGTGCTGCGCAGATTGCCGTCGCACATCGCGATCGCCTGATCGCAGGCCTGTTCATAATGGCTGTTGTCGAGAAGGGGCGTTGCCGACATCTGCGTTGTCCTCGTGTCGTGGGCTTGGGCATTTCGGAGGTTGGGGCGCTCCAAAATGTTCCTATTTTGTTCTTATCAAGTCAAGCGGATTCATGCGGGCGCCGCGGTGCAGGCCGCCCTCACGGATCAGGCGATGATGTCGGGGGTAATCTGGTCTTCGATGAACGCGATGCGGTCACGCAACAACAGCTTGCGCTTCTTCAACCGCTGTAACCGCAATAGGTCGGGGGCGGGCGATTGATGCAGTGCATCGATCGCGGCGTCCAGATCTCGGTGTTCCTGCTGCAACCGGGTGAGCTCGGCTTCGAGCTCACGCTCGTCTTCATTGGTCATGTCTGCGGTGGCCGAAAACCGATAAGCGTGAGATTAAGGCTGTGGATGCCCTGTGGAAATTATCGTCCTTGCGCGGCGTGATCGCAAGCGATCTGCGATCCCCGCTCGCCGATCTCCCGCAAGATATTTCTGCAGGCTGGTGCGGCGTCGCGCAGGCGCATTGATATCACGGATTTTTCCCGCGCGGTTCCCTAGTCACGCTTCGTTACATATGAACTTTCAAAAATGACACTGCGGCGACGGATACCCATCGACAGAACGGATCGCTGATGTAGACTTGCTTGTCCGGATCGAATCCTGAGGTTCAACCCTACCGAGGAGGTTTCGAATGACAATTCAGGCACATCTTGTTGAATTGGAACGGAAGCACAAACTTCTCGAAAACGAATTGCACGAAGCTCTCGTGCACCTTTCAACAGACGACCTGCAAATTGTTGAGTTGAAGCGCCGGAAGTTGATGGTCAAGGACCAGATCGAGCGTCTGAAGCACGGCGATACGCTCCACTAGCGACCCCCGTAACATCGTAGAGTTGATCACATCCTTTCACGCAGGGATTAGGGCATTCGTGCTCATCCCTGCTGCAAGGTGGCGCAAGACGTTTGCCTGGCGCCACCTTTGTTCGGACCGTTTCTCGACGCCAACCGTCATCCACCTCACGCGAAAACGCGCTAGATGTCTGCAAGCTCGGCGACGTGATCGGCGATCGCGAGCGACGACGTCAGTCCCGGGGATTCGATGCCGAACAGGTTGATCAGGCCTGCGACGCCGTGATCATGCGGGCCCTGCATCAAGAAGTCCTGCGTGGCCACGGCCGGCGGCACGATCTTCGGCCGGATGCCCGAATAGCTCGGCATCAGCGCGCCATCGGGCAGCGTCGGCCAGTATTTGCGGATCGCCGGATAGAAGCGCTCTGCGCGTGACGGATCGACCTCGTAGTTGATCGTCTCGATCCATTCGACGTCGGGCCCGAAACGTGCCTGCCCTGCCATGTCCAGCGTCAGATGGACCCCTAGCCCGCCGGGCTCGGGCACCGGATAGATCAGGCGCGAGAACGGCGCCTTGGCGTTGCAGCTGAAGTAATTTCCCTTGGCGAGATAGGCCGGAGGAATCCGGTCCAGCGGCATGCCGTCGATGTTGCGCGCGACATTCGTCGCCGACAGCCCCGCGGCGTTGACGAGGAGGCTGCATTGCAGCGTCATCGGCGCCTCGCCGCCGGCCTCGACGTCGATGACGCCGGCAGTCGCCTTGGCGCGGATCAGCGGGGTGTGGAATGCGAAGGCCGCGCCGGCGTCCTCGGCCTCGCCGCGCAGCGAGAGCATGTAGGCGTGGCTGTCGATGATGCCCGTTGACGGTGACAGCAGCGCAGCATCGCAGGCGAGCGCCGGCTCCAGCGCCCGCGCGGCCTCACCCGTGAGCAGCTGCATGTCGAGCACGCCATTGGCCTCGGCATGCGCCTTGATCGATTGCAGCTTCTCGGTTTCCTTCGCGCTGGTCGCAACGATCAGCTTGCCGCAATTCTTGTGAGGGATGCCGCGCTCGGCGCAATAGCGGTAGAGCGCGTGCTTGCCGCTGACGCACATGCGCGCCATCCAGCTCCCGGCGCGATAGTAGATGCCGGCATGGATCACCTCACTGTTGCGCGAGGAGGTGACGGTGCCAATGGCCTCGGCTGCCTCGAGCACGATGACCTCGCGCCCGGCCTGGGCGAGCTTCCGGGCCACCGCGAGCCCGACGACGCCGGCTCCGATGACGATGCAATCGACCCTATCCATGGTTGTGCAGAATGTCCGCTGGAAGTGCCGGTGGCATTGGAGCCGAGAACGAGGGCGCGGGCCCGTTTTCCATTAAGCAAGCATTTATCATGTCAGGGCAATTGCCGCATTTCGCGTCACATTTTTCTGTTGCGCCTACAGGCGTTTACCCGATCCAAACCCGCGAGGCCAGACAATCCGACGTTGAAATCGCGGGTGGCTGATGGCTGAGAAGAACTGGCACGCGGGCAGCGCGCTTCCGATTGCTGTGCAGGCCGTCGCATGCTTGGCCGGTGCGGTCACGCCTGCGCGTGCCTTTGCGCTGTCGGACAGCTTCGCCGCTCCGGGCGATCTCACCAAGCTCGATCCCAGCGTGATCTGGGAAGCCCTGATTGCGGGCATCGTCGTGTGCTCGTTCCTCGCCGCGATCGCGCTGTGGATCCATTCCTCGCTGCGCCGGACCAGACGTCTGCAGTTGCGGCGCAACGCCTTCATCTCCTCCGCCATGAACAATCTCAATCAGGGCGTGGTGATGACGGATGCGCAACGCCGCGTCATCTTCTGCAATGACCGCTATCTCGAGATCTATGGCCTGACGCGGTCGGACGTCCGGGCTGGCATGGACGGCCGCGAGCTCCTCGCGCTTCGGCGCAAGCGCGGAGTGCTGGGCGCCTCCGACGACGAATTTTACGACAAGGCGGCAAGCGCCAATGGTCTGATCACGGAACTGCCCGACGGGCGGGCCATCCTGGTGAAGTACTTCGTGCTGCCGAACGGCGGCTCGGTGGCCACGCATCTCGACGTCAGCGAGCAGCGCCGGCTGTCGCGGCAGCTCGCCTCCACCAAGCAATTCCTGGAATCGGTGCTCGACCACGTGCCGGCCTGCGTCGCAGCCAAGAGCATCGAGGACGGTTGCTACATCTTCGCCAACAGCGCCTATGAGCGGTTCTGGGGATTGTCGCGGGACTTCGCCGTCGGCAGGAGAGCGCGGGAGCTGTTTGCGCCGAGTTCGGCGTCCAGCATCGAGGCGGCCGACCAGGCGGCGCTCAATTCGCCGGATGGCCAATACCGCAATGAGTTCGAAGTCGACCGTGCCGGCGCGCGGCGCATGGTCGCCTCGATCCGGATCGTGGTCCGCAACGAGAGCAACAAGCCCGAATTTCTGCTCATCGTGTTCGAGGACATCACCGACCGCCGCTCGCTGTCGCAGGAGCTGGAGAGCACCAAGAAGTTCCTCGAGCTCGTGGTCGACAACATCCCGGTTGCGCTGATCGTGGAACAGGTCAAGGACGGCCGCTATCTGCTCGCCAACCGCAGCGCGGAGACGATCCTCAACCGCAGGCGCGAGGAAACCACCGGCCTGACCGCGTCCGACATCTTCAACGCCAAGGAAGCCAAGCTGATCATCGCGCGCGATGAGGCCGCGATCAAGAAGCGCGGGATGATCACCGAGGAGCATCCGATCTCCACCAAGGACGGCCTGCGGTTGTTCCTCACCCGCCGCGCCACCGTGCTCAATGATGCCGGCGAACCGCAATATCTGATCAAGACCCACGAGGACGTCACCGACCGCCGCCAGACCGAGTCGCGCATGGCGCACATGGCCTATCACGACGGCCTCACCGATCTGCCGAACCGCGCCGCCTTCCTCCAGGCGCTGACCCAGATGATCGAGGCCTGCGAAGGCACCGGCGAGGAGTTCGCCGTGCTCTGCGTCGACCTCGACGGGCTCAAGGAGGTCAACGACGTCTTCGGCCATGCGCTCGGCGACAAGCTCCTGATCGAGGTAGCCCATCGGCTCCAGGACTCCGCGCGCGGCGGCGTGGTGGCGCGTCTGTCCGGCGACGAGTTCGGCCTGATCATCGATGGCAAGCAGCCCGAGGCGGGCCTCGCGCTGGCGCGGCAGATCGGCGAAGCCGTCGCCCGGGAATTCCAGATCGACGGCCGGCCGGTCCGTGCCGGCATCACCACCGGCATGTCGGTCTTCCCGCACAATGGCACCGACGGCGCCTCGCTGCTCGCCAATGCGGGCGCGGCGCTGTTCCGCGCCAAGCAGAAGTCGCGCGGCACGATCAGCCTCTACCAGCCGGAGATGGACCAGCAGATCCGTGATCGCCGCGTGCTGCATCAGGACCTCTCGATGGCGGTCAAGAACGGCGAGCTCTCGCTCGCCTTCCAGCCGCAGGGGGCCGCGGGCCACAGCGTCGCCGAGAGCGAGATCATCGGCTTCGAGGCGCTGGCGCGCTGGCAGCATCCGGTGCGTGGCCAGGTTTCGCCTGCCGAATTCATTCCAATCGCCGAGGAGAGCGGCCTGATCGTCGAGATGGGCGAGTGGATCCTGCGCGAGGCCTGCCGCGAGGCGGCGTCCTGGCCGAAGCCGCTCCAGGTCGCGGTCAATCTGTCGCCGGCGCAGTTCATGCACGGTGACGTGGTCGGACTGGTCCATTCGATCCTGATCGAGACGGGCCTTGCACCGGGCCGGCTCGAGCTCGAGATCACCGAGGGCGTGCTGATCGAAGATTTCGATCGCGGCCTTGCGCTGCTGCGCCGCCTGAAGGCGCTCGGCGTGCGCATCTCCATGGACGATTTCGGCAGCGGTTACTCCTCGCTGAGCTACCTCCAGGCGTTCCCGTTCGACAAGATCAAGATCGACCGCGCCTTCATCGTCAATCTCGGCCGCAATCCGCAATCGGCGGCGATCGTGCGCGCGGTGATCGATCTCGGCCACGGCCTCGAAATGTCGATCATCGCCGAAGGCGTCGAGACGGTGGACCAGCTCGCCTTCCTCGCCAGGGAAGGCTGCGACGGCGTGCAGGGCTATCTGCTCGGCAAGCCGTTGCCGATCGGGAAATATGCCGGCCTCGTCGGTCGCACCGATGCCATGGAGCTTGCGCTGAAGACCGGCTAGTTATGGGAGTGCTTCGCTTCCATTCGACGGCTTCATGGCGGATTACGACCTCGCGATCATCGGCGGCGGCCTGAACGGTGTCAGTCTCGCCCGCGATGCGGCGGGCCGCGGCCTGCGGGTTATCCTCTTCGAGCAGGGCGATCTCGCGGGCGCTGCGTCGTCGGCGACGCCGCGGCTGATCCATGGCGACCTGTCGGTGCTGGAGCGGCGCGGCTTTTGGCGGGTGCGCCGGGCGCTCGCCGAGCGCCGGACCTGGCTCCGGATCGCGCCGCATCTGGTCCGGCCGATGCGTTTCGTGATTCCCGTGCATTCGGACGAGCGTCCACCATGGCTGCTGCGCGCCGGTTTGTTCCTCTATGACGGCCTCGCCAGCCGGAGCGGCCTGCCTCGATCGAAGACCCTCGACATCACCCACCATCCGGTCGGCAACGCGCTAAGGCGCCCATTCGGCACGGCGTTCGAATATTCGGACTGCGTCGTCGACGATTCCCGCCTCGTGGTGCTCACGGCGCTGGACGCGGCCGAACGCGGCGCGGCGATCCGAACCGGGGCACGCTGCGTGCGTGCCGACAGAACCGAAATTTGGCGCCTCGCCGTGGTCGATCGCGGCCATCGCCGCAGCATCACGAGCCTGGCGCTGGCCAACACTACCGGCGGCTGGACCTCGTTGGTCGCAGAGACGGTCCTGCGCCAGCCACAGCCCGCCGCGACGGCCGTGCAGATGAGCCAGATCATCGTGCCGCGGCTGTTCGATTCGGACAACGTCTACGTCTTCCAGAACAACGACGGGCGGTTGATCTTCGCAAGCCCGTTCGAGCGGGAGTTCACGCTGATCGGCACCGTCACGCATGATTTCACCGGCGATCCCGCCATCGTCGCGATGACCGGCACCGACGTCAGCTATCTCTGCGAAGCGGCCAGCCGCTACTTCCGCGAGCGCATCGCTCCGGCCGACGTGGTCCGGGCGGTTTCGGGCGTCAATTTGAGGCCGGCGTCGGCGCTGCGAGGTGACGGCACGACCCTGTTCCACGCGCGCCGGCGCAAGGCGCCGCTGCTCACGATGTTCGGCGGCGACGTCACCACGTCGCGCCTGCGCGCGGAGCGTGCGGTGACGAAGCTGACGCCGTTCCATCCGATGTCGCCGCCCTGGACCGCCGGCGCGGCGCTGCCCGGCGGCGATTTTGCCTGGGATCGCTTCGACACCGCGATCGACCTCGCACGCGAGCGCTGGCGGTTCCTCTCGGAGCCGCAGGCCCGGCGCCTGGTTGCGGCCTATGGCTCGCGATTGCCGGCGGTGCTCGGGGACGCCAAGACCCGCGACGATCTCGGCCCTGCCTTCGGCCCCGAGCTGACCGGCGCCGAGGTGCGTTACCTGATGAGCCGCGAATGGGCGCGCTTCCCCGAGGACGTCCTGTGGCGTCGCTCCAAGCTCGGCCTGACCATGCCCGCGGCGGACCGTGACGCGCTGGCGGCGTTCATGGCGGATGTGAACGATTCATCCCGAACTGGTTGAGCTAGGGACGATCGGCCGCTAGCGTGCGGCGGAATTGGGGTTGGCGGGGACCATGACGGACGAGTTGCCCAGAACAGACACCGCGGCCAATGCGGCCGGTGGAGATCCGTATCCGGCGGCAGGGGAGCCGCTGCTGCGGATCGAGGGCGTCGCCAAGACGTTCGGGACGTTCCGCGCCGTGGATGGCGTCTCACTCGAAATCAAGGCCGGCGAGTTCTTCGCGCTGCTCGGTCCCAGCGGCTGCGGCAAGACCACGCTCTTGCGCATGCTTGCGGGCTTCGAGGCGCCGGACGAGGGGCGCATCCTGCTCGGCGGCAAGGACATCGCGCAGGCACTGCCGCACGAGCGCCCGGTCAACATGATGTTCCAGAACTATGCGCTGTTCCCGCATCTGTCCGTGCGCGACAACATCGCCTTCGGCCTGAAGCGCGCCGGCATGCCCCGCGCCGACATCGCCACCCGCGTTGCGGAAATGGTCGCGCTGGTGAAGCTCGAGGGGCTGGAGAGGCGCAAGCCTGACCAGCTCTCCGGCGGCCAGCGCCAGCGCGTGGCGCTCGCCCGCGCCCTGGCGCGCCGGCCGCAATTGCTGCTGCTCGACGAGCCGCTCGCCGCGCTCGACAAGAGGCTGCGCGAGAGCACGCAAGGCGAGCTGATGGAGCTGCAGCGGCGGCTCGGCATGACCTTCATCATCGTCACTCACGATCAGGAGGAGGCGATGACGATGGCGAGCCGGATCGGCGTGATGAAGGCCGGCAAGCTCGCCCAGGTCGCGAGCCCCCGCGAGCTCTATGAGGCGCCGCGCTCGCGCTGGATCGCGGAGTTCGTCGGCGACATCAATCTGTTCGACGGCGAGTCCAAATTGCGCGATGGTCACCGGCTGGTCATCGGCACGCGTGATGCGGGTGCGCTGGTGGTGGCCGAGCCGCGCGAGCCGGTCGGCGCGGGAAGATTGGCGGTCGCGATTCGCCCCGAGAAGGTCAAGCTGTCGCGCCGCGGTCCGGTGAGAGAAGCCGGTCATGAAACGGCGATCAACCGGCTGGACGGCGTGATTGCGGACATCTGCTATCTCGGCGGCACCACGACCTACAAGGTGAGGCTCGACACCGGCGGGATGGTGCAGGCTTCGGTCGTCAACAGCGCACGCATCGACGTCGACGCCTACAGCCTGAACCAGCACGTCGTCGCCTGGTTCACGCCCGACGATTGCGTGGTGCTGCCGTCATGAGCTCCCGCCGCATCTTCGCGCGGCCGGCGCGCTTTGCCGCGATCGCACCCTATGTCTGGATGGTGCTGTTCTTCCTGGTGCCGTTCGCCTTCGTGCTCAAGATCAGCCTGTCGCAGACGGCGATCGCACAGCCGCCCTACGCGCCGGTCTTCGACCTGACGGCGGGATGGGACGCGCTCAGAGGCGCCTTTGCCGCCCTCTCGGCCGACAATTTCAAGCTGCTCGTCTCCGACGACATCTATGTGTTTGCCTATATGCGCAGCCTCACGGTCGCCGTGACCGCGACCGCGCTGCTGCTTCTGATCGGCTATCCCATCGCCTATGGCATGGCGCGGCTGCCGAAGCGCTGGCAGGCGGTGGCCATGGTGCTGGTGATCGTGCCGTTCTGGACCTCGTTCCTGATCCGCATCTATGCCTGGATCAACATCCTCCAGCATGACGGCCTGCTCAACCAGATCCTGCTGGCGCTGCATCTGGTCAGCCAGCCCGTGGTGTGGCTCTCCACCGACACCGCGATGTATATCGGCATCGTCTATTCCTATTTGCCGTTCATGATCCTGCCGCTCTACGCCACGCTCGCCAAGATGGAGCCGGCGCTGGAGGAGGCGGCCGCCGATCTCGGCGCGCCGCCCTGGCAGGTGTTCTGGCTGGTCATCTTCCCGTTGTCGCTGCCCGGCGTCGGCGCCGGCGTGCTGCTGTGCTTCATCCCGATCGTCGGGGAATTTGTCATCCCGGATCTCCTGGCCGGCTCCAATGCGCTGATGATCGGCCAGACCCTGTGGCTCGAATTCTTCACCAACAAGGACTGGCCGGTTGCGTCCGCGGCCGCCATTGTGCTGCTGATGGTGCTGCTGGTGCCGCTGCTGCTGTACGAACGGCTGCAGAAGCGGCAGCTCGAACACGGGCGGTGAGGCGATGCGCAAGGTCTCCCGCCTGTCCCGCTTCAACATCGCCTCGCTGGCGCTGGGGCTGGCATTCCTCTATTTGCCGATCCTGATCCTCGTCATCTATTCCTTCAACGGCTCGCGGCTGGTGACGGTGTGGGGCGGCTGGTCGCTGCGCTGGTACCACGAGTTCTTCAATGATCGCGCCATGATCGAGGCGGCCTGGATGAGCCTGCGGGTCGCGGTTGCCTCCGCGACGATCGCGACGCTGCTCGGGACGCTCGCCGCGGTGGCGCTGTCGCGCGGCGAGCGCTTTCAAGGGCGGACACTGTTCTCCGGCATGCTCTATGCGCCGCTGGTGATGCCGGAGGTGATCACCGGATTGTCGCTGTTGCTGCTGTTCGTCGCGCTGAACGCCGAGCGCGGCTTCTGGACGGTGACGATCGCCCATACCACACTGACGATGTGCTTCGTCGCCGTCGTCGTGCAGTCCCGCCTCGGCTCGCTCGATCGTTCGCTGGAGGAAGCGGCGATGGACCTCGGTTGCGACCCGGTCCGCGCGTTCGTGGCCGTCACGCTGCCGCTGATCGCGCCCGCGATCGTCGCCGGCTGGATGCTCGCCTTTACACTGTCGCTCGATGACCTCGTGATCGCAAGCTTCACCACCGGGCCGGGCTCGGCCACCTTGCCGATCCGGATCTACTCCGAGGTGCGTTTGGGGGTGAAGCCGGAGATCAACGCGATTTGCACGCTGGTGATCGCCGTCATCGCGGTGGTCATCGTGATCGCTTCGCTTGCCTCGAAACTGTCGAGTTCTCAGGGCGAGAGCGCGGCGCCGTTGTAAGTCCTGCTGTCATTGCGAGGAGCCCGCGACAAAATTGCGAAGCAATTTTGCGCTGGGGCGACGAAGCAATCCAGAGTCTCTCCGCGGAAAGATCCTGGATTGCTTCGCTGCGCTCGCAATGACGCAGGAGCCCTACGACTTCACCGCACCCGCCGTGAGCCCGCCCACCATGTAGCGGCGGAAGGCGTAATAGACCGCGGCCGGCGGCAGCGCGTAGATGAAGCCGGTCGTCATCAGCAGCTCCCACGGCGAATCGTCGGCGGCGAGGAAGTTGCCGAGCGCGACGGGGAGGGTGATCTCGCGGTCGTTCGAGAGCAGCAGGAACGCGTAGAGATACTCGTTCCAGGCGAGCAGCACGGCATAGGTGCCGATCGCCACCAGTGAGGGCATCATCAGCGGCAAATAGACCAGGCGGAAGATCTGCAGCGTGGTCGCGCCGTCCATCACGGCGGCCTCGTCCAGCTCGACGGGCAGCTTGTCGGAGGCCTGCTTGAGCACCCAGATCGCGTAGGGGCTCGCGATCGTCACCATGGCCAGTATCAGCGACCAGTGATTGTTGAGCAGGCCGTAATTGCCCATGGTGCGATACATCGGCACGGCGAGGAACGCCGCGGGGATGAAATAAGTGAAGAGCGCGAGGTTCAACACCGTGCGCCCGCCCGGCACCTTCAGCCGCGAGATCGAGAACGCCGCCGCAGTCGCGATGAACAGTGTCAGCACGCCGACGGAGACCGCGATCACGGTCGAATTCCAGAACTGGATGTAGAAGTCGCGCAGGAAGTAATGCTGCTGCTTGAACACGATCTCGAAATTGTGCAGCGTCGGGTGATCCGGCCACAGCTTGCCCGAGAACGCGTCCTCCTTCGGGGAGATCGCGAACAGGAACATGTGATAGATCGGGATCATCGTCCACAGGAAGACGGGGATGCCGATCAGCAGCAGCCGCGCTTCGGTTCCGACTTCGCGCAAGGAGGGGAGCTTCATCGCGACAACCGTTTCATCATGAAGTACACGAGCGGCAGGACGAACGGCATCGCGCAGACGATCGATGCCATGGCCAGCGAGAGCTGGTCGAGCCGGAGATAGCGGATGCCGAGCGTCGCCAGCACGTGCGTGAGGTCGGCCGGGCCGCCGCCGGTGAGCAGGTAGACGCTGTTGAAATCGCCGAGCGTCCAGATCATCGAGAGCAGCGTGCAGGTGACGTAGAGCGTCTGCATCGACGGCCAGGTGATGTAGCGGAATTTCTGCCACCAGCTCGCGCCGTCGACCTCGGCGGCCTCGAACAGGTCGTGCGAGATCGCGAGGCGGCCGGTGATCAGGATCAGCGTCCAGAACGGCAGCGACTTCCAGATGTGCACGGCGATCGCCATGGTCAGCGCCACCGTCGGATCGTTCAGCCAGTTCGGACCGTCATCGCCGGTCAAGGCGAAGATGTAATGGTTGATCATGCCCCATTCGGGATTGAGCATGAAGCGCACCGACAGGATGGTCGGGATCGACGGCACCGCCCAGGGCAGGATGAAGATCACCGAGAGCCATTTGATCCAGGTGCGCTGCTGGGCGAAGAAGCCGGACAGGAACAATGCGATCAGCATCTTGATGTTGATGCCGATGACCAGGAAGATCAGCGTGTTGACCGCGGCGCGCGCAAAGATCGGATCATTGTAGAGCGCCACGTAATTCGACGGGGCCCGCGCCAGCCACAGCCCGTAGCAGACGGGATAGACGACGAAGGCAAGGAAAACGAGCAGATAGGGCGCGAGCAGGATGATGCCCCAGACCTGCGCCGGGGTCAGCCGCGACGACAAGGGCGGGCCCGGGACTGCCTGATCGCCAGAGAGCGTGATCGCCATTCTTTCGAACTCTTCTCAAATCTAAAACCTCTCCCCACTTGCGGGGAGAGGTCGGATCGCCTTCGGGCGATCCGGGTGAGGGGGTACAGGACTCACTACGCGCGCAACTAGCGGATAGAGCCCCTCACCCCAACCCTCTCCCCGTAAGAACGGGGAGAGGGAGGGGATAGACCTTAGCCGGCGACCTGCTTGATGCGGGCGATCAGTTCGTCGACGGCCTTGTCGACCGGAACCTTCTCGCTGACGACGCGATTCATCGCCTTCGCCCACACGTTCTCGTTGTTGAGGATCGTGAACTTCCAGTTCTTGGTGAAATCGAACGCGGCGGTGCCGCCCTTGAACTGCGCGTAGACGGCCTTGCGGTGCTTGTCAGCCTGCCAGAACGGGCTTTCCTGGCTTTCCTTGGTCACCGGGAACCAGCGGCCGAGCGCGCCTTCGATGTAGGGACGGACGTTATCTTCCTGGAGCAGGAAGCTGATGAACTGCTTGGCCTCGGCCTTGTTCTTGGCCGCGGTGAACACCAGCCCGGTCTTGACGTCCGAGCGGTAGCGGATGGTCGAACCATCCGGCGCCTTCGGGAAGGATGCCGTGATGATGTCCTGCTCATAGGCCTTCTTGCCGGCGTCGCGCTGCTCCTGGGTGAGCGCCTGGTTCTGCGAGTCCTCGAACCACTTCGCCGCGATCGAGATCGTGAAGTTGTGGGTCATCACGATGGTCTTGTTGTGGAACGCGACGTTGTTGTCGGGATCCTTCCAGGTGGTCGAGGAGGGCGGGGTGCAGCCCTTGATGTAGGTGTCGGTATAGTCCTTCATCGCCTTGATCAGGCCGTCGCGGACCTTCGGGTCGTCGACCAGCAACTTGCCGTCGTCGTCGACCAACTTGACATGATAGGCGTCCATGAAGGTGTAGAACGACTGGAAGGAATCGGTGGATTCCACGCCCATCGGCTGGCCGACGGCATAGAGGCGCTGGCCAGTGGCCTTGCGGATCGCCGGCTGCACCTTGTCGCACCAGAACGTCCAATAGCCTGTCCAGTCGTTCGGGATGTCGCTCTGCTTGAAGCCGGCCTTCTCCAGCATGTCGTTCCAGATCTGGACGTGCATGCTCTGCTGCTTCAGCGGAAAGCCGTAATAGGCCTTCTTCTTGGCGACATCGTTGTAGAGGATCGACGCATCGAGCGTGTTCTGCACGAACCGGCCCTTGATCGGATCCATGACGTCGGTGAGATCCTCGAGCTTGCCCTCATAGGCCCACTTGCCCTGCGCCTGCACGTCATAGGAATCGGAATAGGCGACGTCGGGAACGGTGCCGGCATCGAGCGCCGCGACCGTCTTCGGAATCATGTCTTGGATCGCGTATTGCGACAATTCGACCTTGATGCCGGTCTTGGCTTCGAATTTCTTGATCGTCTCGATCAGCGCGTCGTCTTCGGAGCGATAGAAGCCCTTGCCCCACCAGACGGTGATCGTCTTCTGCTGCGCAAAGGCGGGTGCAGTGGCGGCAAAAAGCCCAACCGCAGCGACCGCCAATGATACTGCGCCAATAACCTTGGATCTCACGTTTTTCTCCCTCAAACGGCCGGTGTTTTTAACCGGTCGTATAAAACACTAGCGCATGGCGGTAGTCCGATCTAGCGGCATGTTGTCAGACATAGGTCGTGGAGACAGGGCCGCGCGGAGATGCTTGAGGCGTGCATCGATCCAATCGCCGCATCAATTCGCCCTGATCAATTCGCGATGGCCGGGCAGCGGCAAACGTTTCTCAATTCGACTTCGCGTTCTCTTTGGCGTTCTCCGCCGTCGGCGATTCCGTCGGTGCGGGGCGCTTTCCGCTGCCGGTGATGCGCTCGATGGCGGAGCGCACCGCATCGTTCCCCTTGCGGTCCTTGAGCATGTCGAGCAGCGGCGCGGAGGCCGGCGAGCGGCGGATCAGGCTTTCCGGATCGGGGAAGATCAGCGGATCGTCCCAGGGGCCCTGCACCACGAACGGCAATTCGAACCCCGACGCGCTGTTGAGGCTCGCCACGCCCTTCATGTCGTATTCGCGCGTCGGCACCGAGGCGGTGCCGGTGAGCGTGATCTTCGCCGCCGGCCCTTCGACGCGGATGTCCTCGGCGGTGGCGATGCCGTCGGAGAATTTCACGGCGATGGTGAGATTGGTGTAGGGCGTCGAGCCGTTGCGGAAATTGCCGCCGCCCGACAGCGGCCGCCGCTCCAGCCGCTTCAGGAGCTGCTCGGCGTTGAAGCCTGCGATCGCGCCGTCATGCCCGGTCACGGTGGCGCTTCCGTCGAGTGACTGCACGAGGCCGAACGGGCTCGATCCGGAGGCGAGAAGCGAGACGTTGATGTTGCCGCGGCCGGACAGCTTGTTGAGGCCGAACAGTTCGGTGGCGCAGGCCTGGAGATCGACGTCGGTGAACTGGAATTGCGCCTTGATGTCGGCGACGGTGTCGGACCGGGCGATGCCGAACGAGCCCTTTGCGATCCCGCCATAGACCTGCGCCTCGCCGACCGAGAGCGCCAGCGTGCCGTTGCGCAAATTGGCGCCGATCGCGGTGCGGCCGAGCTTCGTCGGCCCGACCGTCAGCTTGGCCGCGGACAGGCGCATGTCGAGGTCGGTGGTCGACAATCCGTTGAGATCGAACAGCTGCCGGTTCCAGTCGCGCGCGCCGCTCGCGAGCAGGCGGAACGTCGAGATATAGGGCGTGAAGTCGAGCGCATCGGCGGCGAGCGTTGCCTGCAGCGTCTGCCGGCCGTTGTTGGCGTAGGTCATGACGCCCTCGGCGGCGTTGCCGTCGAGCTCGACATTGACATTGGTGAGCGCGATCGAGGCACCGACGACGTTGGCGCGCGCCTTCAGCGCGAAGCGGCCGAAGCCGCCGCTGCCGGGCTGCGGCTGCCCGGTCCAGCGCAGTGCGTTGCGCAAGGACGGGCTGTCGACGGTAAGCGTGCCTTCCATCATGGGGCTGGTGCGATTGGCGACACTGCCGTCGAAGGCGAGCTTGAGCGGCGCGCTGGCGATGCGCGCCTTCAGGCCGGACCGGTCGCCGGAGAGGGCGGCGACGAAATCGGAAAAGCTGATCGAGCCGTCGACACGCTCGCCGCGCCAGTCGAACTGTCCGGTCGCGGCAAAGGAGCGCGAGATCGAGGGCCAGGCCAGCGACAGGTCGATGTCCTCGAGCTTCTCGGTGGCACGCGTGGCGGCGTCCTCGTAGTCGAGCACGCCGTCCTGGATCCGGATTTCGGAGAACGAGACCTGGTTCTCGGCCCCGGGCTTCATGGTGCGTGCGATGGTCTGGATGAAGGGCGTCCAGTTGCTCTCGCCGTCCGGCTTGAGGCTGACATGGATGCGCGGCCGCAGCAGCATCAGGTCGGCGATCTCGAACCGCTGCAGCAGCAGCGGCAGCAGCCGCAGATTTGCGGTGAGCACGTCGACCTGGAGCGCTGGCGTGCTGGTGCCGCCGCCCTTGAGGCCGACGTCGTGGAAGGAGATGTAGCTCGCCGGCAGCACCGAAATGTCGATGCTGCCTGCGACATTGAGCTCCAGCCCAGTGACGTCGCGGATCTGCGCTTCGACCGCCTTGCGCAGCGCGTCGCGGTTGATGAGCCAGGAGGTCGCGATCAGGGCGATCAGCGCGACGCCGAGCAGCGCCGCGATCGGCGTCCCGAGGCGCTTCATTCCTTGGGCCATGGTCAATGGCATGTCCTGATCGGGTTGGTCGTTGGAGCCAGAGGGCGGGCCGGGAAACCTGCGCGCCCACACCCAACCCCCGCAACTTGATGGGTTTTCTTGACGCTTTCAAGGCCGCTGCACGGTTATGCCCACGGCGTGGGCAGCTTCTACCACCCAGCGGCGCAGCGGAGAACCCCGTATCATTGACGGCTTCGGACGATTTCGCCTAATAATCGCCGCCAATAAGGCGCGACGGCCAGCAAGCCGAAGGTTCAGTCGAGGTTTTTGCATGAACAAGGTCTATCCCGACGCCAAGTCGGCGCTCGACGGCATTCTAAAAGACAACATGATGATCATGTCGGGTGGCTTCGGCCTCTGCGGCATTGCCGAGGAGCTGTCGGACGCGATCCGGGAGTCCGGTGTCAAGGGCCTGACGGTGGTCTCCAACAATGCCGGCGTCGACGGCATCGGCCTCAGCCGCCTTCTCGAAACCCGTCAGATCAAGAAGATGATCTCGTCCTATGTCGGCGAGAACAAGCTGTTCGCCCAGCAATTCCTCGCCGGGGAGCTGGAACTCGAATTCAATCCGCAGGGCACGCTGGCCGAGCGCATCCGCGCGGGCGGCGCCGGCATCCCGGCCTTCTACACCAAGACCGGCGTCGGCACGCTGATCGCCGAAGGCAAGGAAGTGAAGGAATTCGACGGCGAGAAATACCTGATGGAGCGCGGCCTGTTCGCCGACCTCGCCATCGTCCACGCCTGGAAGGGCGACACCGCCGGCAACCTCATCTACCGCAAGACTGCGCGCAATTTTAACCCGATGATGGCGACCGCCGCGAAGATCACGGTGGCCGAGGTCGAGCATCTGGTTCCGGCCGGTGAACTCAATCCCGACCACATTCACACACCCGGCATCTTCGTGAAGCGCATCGTCGAGGTCGGCACGGCCAAGAAGCGCATCGAATTCCGCAACACCCGCCCGCGCCCGGCAGCTTGAGATCAGGAGAATCAGATGGCCTGGACCCGTGAACAGATGGCCGCGCGCGCCGCGAAGGAGTTGCGCGACGGCTATTACGTCAATCTCGGCATCGGCATCCCGACGCTGGTCTCGAACTACATCCCGGACGGCATGGACGTCAGCCTGCAGAGCGAGAACGGCATGCTCGGCATGGGCCCGTTCCCGTATGAGGGCGAGGAAGACGCCGATCTCATCAACGCCGGCAAGCAGACCGTGAGCGAGCTGCCCTCGACCTCGTATTTCTCGAGCGCGGATTCCTTCGGCATGATCCGCGGCGGCCACATGGACCTGTCGATCCTCGGCGCCATGCAGGTGGCCCAGAACGGCGATCTCGCCAACTGGATGATCCCCGGCAAGATGGTCAAGGGCATGGGCGGCGCGATGGATCTCGTCGCCGGCGTCAAGCGCGTCATCGTGGTGATGGAGCATTCGGCCAAGGACGGCCCGAAGCTGCTGAAGAAGTGCAATCTGCCGCTGACCGGCGAGCGCGTGGTCGACATGGTCGTCACTGATCTGGCCGTCTTCACCATCGACAAGCATGGCAGCGGCGGCATGGCGCTGATCGAGCTCGCCGAGGGCGTCTCGCTCGACGAGGTCAAGTCCAAGACCGAAGCCGAATTCCGCGTCGCGCTGAAGAACACGTAAGCGGGAAACGCTGGGGGCGCGCATCACAATACGGTCTGCGCGTCCTTACGATTTTTGTTCAGCGATCAGGTTGGGCGATGACAACTCGATTGTTCGAAGCACCACGGGTGCTCGGACGATGTGCCCATGCCTTCAAGCGGGGCCGCTCGGCACCTCGGAGAACCGGGTCAGCCAGACAACCGGGCCGATGCTGGCGGCGATGATCAGGAGGGCCGCAAGCGCGCCGTCCTCGAAATTGCCGCGGCTTGCGAACTGGTAGATCGACGTCGACAGCGTTTCGACGTTGAGGGGCCGCAAGAGCAGCGTTGCCGGGAGCTCCTTCAGGCAGTCGACGAACATGATGATCACGGCGCCAAGCATCGCGGGCCGGAGCAACGGCAGATAGATCTGGCTCAACATGATCGCCTGGCCAGCGCCGACCGAGCGCGCGCTCTCGTCGTAGTCGCGCGGAATGCTGTCGAACCCGGCCTTGATCATGCCGACCGGCACGGCCAGGAAGCGAATCGTGTAGGCGATGACGACGGCCGTCCCGGAGCCGACCAGGATCAGCCCGGGGAGCGAACGTCCCGTCCAGGCCGCGACCGCGCTCAGCGCGTTGTCGACCGCCAGTACGGGGGTCAGCAGGCCGAGGGCAATCACGAGACCCGGCAGCGCGTAGCCGGTCTGCGCGATGCTCATCGCCACATATCGCAGAGGATCCGGCCGAAAGCGGTGCGCGATCGTCGTGGCGAGCGCAAGCATCAGCGCCACGAGCGTCGCGAGCGCTGCATAGGCAAACGAATGGAAGGTGTGGCGCCACAGGAGCGGGTCGAAATTTGCAAGCAGTCCGCGACCGAGAGCCTGATGCGCCAGATAGAACAGCGGCACGACGAAGCCGATCAGCACCGGCAGCACGCAGACCGCGAACGCGATCCACGCTCTTGCGCCCGAAAGCGGGGTTCGCTGCCTCACATGCGGGCTTTCGGCCGAGAATTCGGCGTTGGCGTTGCGACGGCCGTAACGTTCCATCGCGATAAGGCCGGCGACGATCGCAAGCATCAGGCATGCGAGTTGCGCCGCCCCGGCAAGGCTGCCGCGGTTGAGCCAGGTGGTGAAGATCGAGACCGTCAGCGTGCGGATGCCGAGATATTCGCTGGCGCCGATGTCGTTGAGCGTTTCCAGCGCGACCAGCGCCACGCCGACCGCGAGCGCCGGCCGCGCCATCGGCAGTGAAACCCGCCAGAAAACGGTCCATCGGCCGGCCCCCAGCGTCGTAGCCGCCTCGGCGAATTCGGCAGACTGAACCTGAAACGTCGCGCGCGCCGACAGATAGACGTACGGATAGAGCACGAGCCCGATCACGAAGATGGCGCCCGGCAGCGAGCGCAGGTTGGGCAGATGGCCGAGGGCATCGCGCAGCGGCAGCCAGATCGTCAGGGTGCGATGCACCAGGCCGAGCGGTTCGAACAGGTCGGCATAGACGTAAGCCGCAAGATAGGTCGGAATCGCCAGCGGCAGCGGCATCAGCCACAGGAGCATGCCCCGGCCGGGAAAATCGTGGCGCGATATCACCCATGCAGTGCCGGCGCCGATCAGAAGGGTGAGCGCGCCGACCCCGACGAGCAGAAGGGCGGTGTCCAGGAGGGCGGCCGGCAGCACGTAGTTGATCAGGTCGTGCCACACATCGGGCGCCGGCTGCAAAGCCAGCGAAACGATCGAGATCACGGGCGCCGCGACCAGGATCGCGGTTGCGATCGCGATTGCGGTCGCGGCGCGCCCGGCGTGGGCACGGCCTCTCAAACGAGGCCGTGCGCCCGAAGCTTCTGCCAGTTTGAGTGACGAGGGCCGCCAGAGATCAGTTGTCAAAGCCGACCTTGTCCACCAGCGAGGCCGCAGCCTTGCGGTTGGCGGCGATCTTTGCGATCGGCAACGGATCTGGGCCGAGCTTGCCGTAGCCCGCGATGGTAGAGTTGATGGCGACACCGTCCCGAACCGGATATTCGTAGTTCTGGTCGGCATACATCTGCTGCGCCTGCTCGCTAACGAGCCACTCGATCAGCTTGATGCCGTTGGCCTTGTTGGGCGCGTGCTTGGCGAGCAGCACGCCGGAGAGGTTGACGTGGGTGCCGCCGCCCTCGAAGGTCGGCAGGATGACGCGGGTCGCCTCCGCCCACGGTTTCTTCTCGGGATCGTTGTTGATCATCAGCGCCCAGTAATAGGTGTTGCCGATGCCGATGTCGCACTTGCCGGCGGCAACGTCACGGGCGGCTTCGCGATCGCCGCCCGACGGCTTCTGCGCGAGATTGGCCTTCACGCCGCGCAGCCATTCCTCGGCCTTGGCCTCGCCGTGCTTGGCCGTGTAGGCCGCGAACAGGGCGTTGTTGTAGATGTGCTGGCCCGAGCGAATGCAGATCTTGCCCTTCCACTTGGGATCGGCGAGCTCCTCATAGGTGATCTTGTCCTGCTTGACGCGATCCTTCGAGGCATAGATCACGCGCGCGCGCATGGAGATGCCGGCCCAGTGTCCGTCCGGATCGCGATACTGCGCCGGCACGACCTTGTCGACCACCTCCGACTTGATCGGCTGGGTGACGCCGGCCTGCACGGCCTCGTCGATGCGGCCGATGTCCACCGTCAGCAGCACGTCGGCCGGGCTGTTGGCGCCTTCCGCCTTCATGCGCTGCTCCAGACCGGAGCTTGCGGAGACGACATTGACCTTGATGCCCGTATCCTTGCTAAAGGCGTCGAACAGCGGTTGGATCAGCTTGGTCTCGCGATAGGTATAGACGTTGACCTCGCCGTTAGCGGCTGCCTTCGACGCGAAGGACGAGGTCAGGCTCAACACCGCCGCGGACGCGACGAGGACGCGAAGATTGATCATAAGGGCTGCTCCAGGCGCGCGATTGAACGCCCGATTGAGTAGCGCAGGCGATGCGGCAACGTCAGCGACGCGATGTCGCGAGGGCCATGACTTAGAGGGATTCCAATAATGTCTTTAGATCGATTCTAATTAATGGATGGAGGCGTTGACGGGAAAATGATGAGCGCCGCTATGATCTTGCCGGCCGCGTCTTGCTCAGGCGCTGCGACACGCTGACCAGCCATGATGTCTCCTCGCGCACCAGGCGGAAGCCGAGATTGGCGGGCGGCACGCCTTGGGCGCAGCCGCCGGCGCGGGCGTCGCGGATGAAATCGGTGACATAGGCGCGGTGGGCGCCTTCGGCGATACGCACCCCGCAGTTCACGGTCGGGCGGCCGGCATTTCCGGCGTCGTCGACACGCGAGCGCACGAAGCAGCTCGAGGTCCACTCCCAGACGTTGCCGGCGAGATCTTCGACGCCGTGCTCGTTCGGGCCGAATTTGCCGAACGGATAGGCCGTGGTGTCGGTGAGGCCGCGTTCGGATTCACGCTCATAGCGGCTGATCCAGCGCTTCGAAGGGTCGCTAGCATCGACCGGCACACCATCATCCCTGAACCTGGAGCCGGCGGCAAACGCCCATTCCTCGTCGCTCGGCAGGCGGTAATGCCGGCCGGTCTTGCGCGACAGCCAGCCTGCATAGGCTTCGGCGTCGTGCCAGCTCACCTGCACCGCGGGGCGATCGGGGGCGATCGCCACGTCACGGTCGAGCGCACGGCAGGCGCCATCCTTCACGCAAAGCTGATAGTCGGATGAGGAGACCTGATTCCGCATGATGTGCAGTGGCCGGTCGATCCGGATCGTGCGCAGCGGCGCTTCCGCCTGCTGCCCGCCGCGGGTGAAGTCGCCGGCCTCACGATATGAGAAGCTGCCGCGGACGACCTCGACCATGGCCGGCTCGCCTCCCGCATCATGCGTCGCCATCTCGGAAACCAGAGGCGCAACGGCCAGAGGCCCCACAAGCCCGGCCGCGCAGGCGAGCACCAGTTTGAGCTTGAATGCGATCAGCATGACGATCCCCCCGAAGGAAGAAGGGGCCGGTGATCAATCACCGGCCCCTTGTCGCGTCTAGTTGGTGCTGGCAGGCGGTATTTCGGCGGGGGCCTTCACCTGGGTCATCAGATCGTCGTTCCACTTGCCTTCGACCTTGAAGTGCGCGGTGGCGCCGAGATTGGCCGCCTCGATCAGATTGTGCGTGACATAGGCGTAGATGCCGGGCTGCTGGAATTTGTACAGCGCAGCTCCCGCCGACCCGCCGCGGATGAACCAGGTCTCGAGCCCGACCTCCGGTGCATTGCCGAACTTGCCGGTCTCCCAGACATAGTCGCCATGGCCGCCGATCAGATGCGGACGGCTGTCGCGGTTGGCCTGCGAATGCACGATCAGCACGTTCTCCCCGACCTTGGCGGTGAGCGCGTTCTTGCCGGTGAGCGCGCCGACCTTGCCGTTGAAGACGACATGGGTGGGGATCAGCTTGTTCATCACCTCTTCGGTCTCGGTGAAGGCTTCGCCGGGCGATTCGTAGGACTTGAAGTTGCCCTTCTCGTCGCGCGGCACGTACATGTCCTGCTCGCCGATATAGTAGACCTTGTCGTATTTCAGCGCTCGGCCCTTGCCGTCGTTCAGCCCGTCGCGCGGCAGCACCATCACGGCACCGTTCATGCCGGAGACGACGTGCCAGGGGATCATCGGGCCGCCCGGTGCGCAGTGATAGACGAACACGCCGGTCTTGGTCGCCTTCCAGCGCAGCACGACCTGTTCGCCGGGGTTGATGAGCGTGAGTTCGCCGCCGCCGAGCGCGCCGGTCGCGGAATGGAAGTCGATGTTGTGCGGCATGGTGTTGGTGGCGGGATTGACCAGCGTCAGCTCGACATAGTCACCCTCGTGCACGACCATGAGCGGTCCCGGCATCGAGCCGTTGAACGTCATCGCCTGGAAGGTGGTGCCCTTGTCGTCGATGACGACCTTCTTCTCCTGGACCGTCAGCTTGAACTCGACGATCTTGGGCCCCTGCGTCGTGGCCTGCTCGTGCGCGTGCACGAAAGGCGGAGCGACCAGCTCTACCTTCTGACGCGGCAGCTTGAGATCGCTGGCGGCGAAAGCCGGGGTCGCCAGCATCAGGGCGGTTGCGGCGGCGCTGATCAATGCGGCTCTGCGGGTG
The DNA here is from genome assembly GCF_022354745.1 of Bradyrhizobium sp. I71. Taxonomy (NCBI): domain Bacteria; kingdom Pseudomonadati; phylum Pseudomonadota; class Alphaproteobacteria; order Hyphomicrobiales; family Nitrobacteraceae; genus Bradyrhizobium; species Bradyrhizobium sp. I71. The sequence goes on along the minus strand of NZ_CP059398.1, from coordinate 2,286,795 downwards.
AACATCGGAAGCATCCTTCATGAAAAGGTTTTGATGACGGAATGCAGTGTGCGCCGATCGCGGCAAGCGTGGTTGCGCTGCGACAAGCTCCCGCCGGATTCACCTCCGCAACAGTACTTAGGTGCTCAGCGGAGCAGGATCGGTGATGCCATTTCGATCGCGTCCGGAGGCGTGATGCGATGCGGATGTCGGGGGCGAGCGACCAGCGGCCGGATAGCCGTGCGGATATTCTGACACGCCACTGCTCGTTGCAGATGCGATCGGCCTTTGCGGTAACTGTCGCCACGGATTGGCGAGCGTGACCGCAACCGCATCGGCGCTCAGAGGCAACTCGTTCGCATCTTCAAGGTGGAGTTACGATCCCGGCGGGACCGGCGTGTCCGGGCAGGGACGTCGGGAGGCACGCACCGGCAAAGGCCTTCGCGAAGAGGCGACTGGTTTAGGGGAGATACATGGCAAGCCCGACCGTTCCCCAGATCGCCAGCGACAGCACGACGAAGACGGCGATCGCTGCGGCCAGGGCGCGCACCACGCCGCTGGCGGCTGGTGTAGCCGGGGCCGGCCGGAAGTCGTCGAAACGCGGGATATGGCCGCGGACGTCGAGCAGGGAGAGAATGAGTTCGAGTGCAAGAAGCCTCATGGCTAGCGCTCCGGATGGCGACGCGAATTTCTCAAATCATGGCCGGGAACCGGCCGCCGCGCTTTGCGCGAGCGCAAAGTCGTTTCCGCGCATCCGGGTTAATTAACACGCATTCCGTGATTTGCCGTGATGTCTGCGCGCGGCAGAAATTTACGAATGGATAAGACATGAGAGCTGATCTTGCGGCGGTCTACGGCGAGGAACGTCTGCCACGCTACACGAGCTATCCGACCGCACCGCACTTTTCGCCCGCGATCGGTCCAGATACCTATGCTCGGTGGTTGGCGGAACTGCCGGCGGGCGCCAGCGCGTCGCTTTATCTGCACGTGCCGTTCTGCCGGGAGATGTGCTGGTACTGCGGCTGCCATACCCAGATCGTCCGCCGCGACGATCTCGTCGCCGGCTATCAGCGGACGCTGCGCAGCGAGATCGCGCTAACCGCCGAAACCATCGGCCGCCGCATCAAGGTCGAGCACATCCATTTCGGTGGCGGTACGCCGACGATCATGGCGCCGGAGGCTTTCGCCGAGTTGATGGCGACGATGCGCCAGAAATTCTTCGTGCTGCCTTCGGCCGAGATCGCGGTCGAGATCGATCCTCGCACATTGTCCGGCGACATGGTCGAGGCCATGCGGCTCTCCGGCGTCAACCGCGCGAGCCTTGGCGTGCAGAGCTTCGATCCCGTGGTGCAGAGGGCGATCAACCGCGTGCAGAGCTTCGAACAGACCTCGTCCGTGGTCAACATGCTTCGCGACGCGGGCATCGAGGGAATCAATTTCGACCTGATCTACGGCTTGCCGCACCAGACTGTCGCCTCGTGCCTGGACACCGTGCGGCGCAGCCTCGCGCTCGCGCCCAACCGCTTCTCGGTGTTCGGCTATGCTCACGTGCCTGATTTCAAGAAGCACCAGCGCATGATCAACGAGGCCGTGCTGCCCGACGGCCTTGCGCGCCACGACCAGGCCTGCGCGATCGCGAATGCCCTGAAGGAGGCCGGTTACGTGCAGATCGGGCTCGATCATTTCGCACGGCCCGACGATTCCATGGCGGTGGCGTTCGAGCAGCGGACGCTGCGGCGCAATTTTCAAGGCTATACCACCGACAAGAGTGAAGTCCTGCTCGGCTTCGGCGCGAGCGCGATCGGACATCTGCCCCAGGGCTATGTCCAGAACGAGGTGCAGATCGGCGCCTATGCCCAGAGCATCGCCGCCGGCCGCTTCGCCACCGCGAAGGGCTATGGGCTCACCGACGACGACCGGCTGCGCGCCGACATCATCGAACGCATCATGTGCGAGTTCGGTGCCGATCTCGGCGACATCTGCGCCCGTCATGGCGCAGAGGCCGGCGCGATGCTGAAATCGGCGGCCCGTCTGAAGCCGCTGATCTCCGACGGCGTCGTGCGATTGGACGGCGACCGACTCGCAGTCGCCAAGGATTCGCGCTTCCTGGTCCGCAGCGTCGCCGCCGCATTCGATGCGCATCTGGATCCCGGCAAGCAACTGCACAGCCGGGCGGTTTAGTTGCGCGAACCGCGAGCCCCGGGATGATGGCGGCGGAACTGGCAACAGCTTGCGCTTCAACAAAGAGGCTTCCGCTAGCTCCGCTATCGTCAATTCGGAACGGAGTTGTCCATGCCCTTCGGATCCGACGATCTGGTCGATGACATCATGCGCACGGCGCCGCACACGATCCGCGTGTTTCTCGCCTTCAGGATGGCCTGCGTCGGCTGTCCGATCGCGACCTTCCACACCGTGGATGATGCCTGCCGCGAGCACGGCATCGAGCGCGACAAATTCCTCGCTGCATTGAGCGATTGCGTGCCGGCGTGAAACGGTCTGGAATCGCGCGGGCGCGCGAGTTCCCGGATGAGGGAGCGTTTTCGCCGTAAGCGGAAGCGCCCCTCATCCCTTCAGCGGAGGCATCCCGGCGTCGGCTCTCACGCCGCGCCGCCGTCGGCATTCCGCTCCGCCAGCACGACGATCTTGTGCGGCTCGCGCAGGATGATGCGCTGGCGGCCGCTCTCCACGAGGCCTTGGCTCTCCCAGCCGCTCAGGATGCGGCTGACGGTGTGCAGCGTGGTGCCGGTCATCTGCGCGATGTCCTGGCGGCTGATCGGGAAGTCGATCTCGATGCCGTGGTCGAGCTTCTTGCCGGACTGCTTGGCGAGGCGAAGCAGCGCGTGCGCGATGCGCTGCTCGACCTGCTGGGTCGACATTTCCAGAATGCGGGTGTGACTCTCCTGAAGCCGGGTGCCGACGGTCTGGAGCGTGTTGGCGGCAAGCGCCGGAAACCGCTCGATCAACCGAGGCCAGGCGGAGGTCGGCCAGATCAGCACCACGCTGTCGTCGACCGCCATCGCCGTCGCCGGATAACGCGCGGCTCCGATCGCCATCGCGAGCCCGAATGTTTCGCCGGGCGCGACATAGCGTACCACGATCTGCTCACCGGTCGGCGTGGTCTTGGCCGCACGGACATGGCCGTGCAACAGCAGGAAGAAGGACTGCGCGTCGGCCCCCTGCTCGAAGATGGCACTGTTCTTGGAAAAGCGGGCCGAGCGGGCCTCACGCAGGATCTCGTCCAGAGCTTCCGGCGTCACCCCCGCAAACAGCGGCAAATGCGCAACCAGCGATGTGTCGACCTTGGCCATTCTGCCTCCTTGGCGCTCGGGAGTGTGATGGCACCTGCAATCGTCCTGGTGTTTGCGGTAACGCAAAACGGGCCGGGTCGGGCGGCGGTATTTTTCCAGACAACGATCTGAATTGATTGGAGTTGATGCCATGGCTGGCGCCCGATCCCGTAACTTTGCGGGCTGGCCGCTGTTTGCGAACAGCTTTCGGCCCTTTTTCCTGCTCGCCGCGATCCAGGCGGCGCTGTCGATCCTGGCCTGGCTGCCGATGTTCTATGGCGAATTGTCCGTGAGTTCCGCATTCGGGCCACGTGACTGGCACATCCACGAGATGCTCTATGGCTTCCTGCCGGCCGTCATCACCGGGTTCCTGTTCACGGCCATCCCGAACTGGACGGGGCGGCTGCCGATCCAGGGCATGCCGTTGGGGGCGCTGCTGATGGTCTGGCTCGCCGGGCGCATCGCCGTGACGATGTCGGCCGATATCGGCTGGGCGTTTGCGCTGATCGTCGATGCCGCCTTCCTGGCATTGGTCGTCGCGGCCGCGATGCGCGAGATCATCGCAGGCGGCAACTGGCGCAACCTGCCCGTGGTGGGGCTGGTGCTCGTTCTGCTCGCCGGCAACGTCGCTTTTCATGTCGAAACGCATGCGCAGGGCGCGGCCGATGTCAGCATCCGCGTCGGCATCAGCGTGGTCATTCTTCTGATTACGTTGATTGGCGGCCGCATCATCCCAAGCTTCACCCGCAACTGGCTGGTCAAGTTCAATCCCGGCCGACTGCCCGTGCCGTTCGGACGCTTCGACGGCGCCGTGATCGGATGTAGCGCGGTCGCGCTCGTCTCATGGATCGTGGCGCCGTCGAATGCCGTCACGGGTGTCCTGATGGCACTTGTCGGCGGGCTGCACTTGGTGCGGCTTGCACGCTGGGCCGGAGATCGCACCTTCCGCGAGCGGCTGCTCGTGATCCTGCATGTCGGCTACGTCTTCGTGCCGTTCGGTTTCATCCTGCATGCCCTCGCGGTTTTCGGTGTGCTGCCGCCAAGCGCCGGCATCCACGCCTGGATGGCAGGTGCGGCGGGAACCATGACGCTCGCGGTCATGACCCGCGCGAGTCTCGGCCACACCGGACAGGCGTTGACGGCTTCGCCGGCGATCCAGGGAATCTATGCTGCGATCATCATCGCGGCTCTGGCCCGGATCGCTGCCGTCGTGTTGCCCGCGCATGGCGATGTGTTGTTGCACATCGCCGCCTGCGGCTGGATCGTCGCTTTCCTCGGATTTGCCATCGCGTTCGGCCCGCTGCTCGCCGGCAGCCGGTGGCGTGGCCTCGCCACGATGGGCGTGCCCGCTCCCGCACGCTGAACTCAAGCTGCAGTCGCCGTGGGCGGTGCCGTGACGGGCCGGACGCCCTTGCGCCACGCGGTGATGGTGCAGCCGAACCGGCTGCGGAACCAGCGCGCCATGGCGCTCTGCGCGGAGAAGCCAAGCTGCATCGCGATGTCAGCCAGCCGCCGGCCGGGAGCGTCGATCAACTGGATCACGAGATCGGCGCGTTGCGCGTCCAGGATGGCCGAGAAGCTGGTGCCCGATGCTGCGAGGCGGCGGTGGATGGTGCGGCGGGTGCAGGCGAGATGCTCGGCGACGCGCTCGATCGTGCAGTCGCCGCCGGCAAGGAGGAGACGTACGACCTCGTCGACCTTCTGCTCCCAGCTTGCGGGCCGTGTTTCGATCGCCTCGATCCGCTTGCGGAGATAGCTCGCAATCAGCGGATGCGCGCTCGGGATCCGACGTTCCATATCGTGCGCGGACAAGACGATCGCGTCATCCCTCGCGTTGAAGATCACGCGGCAGCCGAAGAATTCGCGATAGCGCTTGCGATCGTGCGGCGGCGGATGATGCAGGTGCACCTCCCGCGGCCGCCAGTCATGCCCGAACAGCGACTGGATGGTGCGGTGGACGCTGCCGAGCGCCACGTCGATCGACTGCCGCGGCGCGCTCGGTTTCCGGCCGCGCAGATGCATCGTGATGGTCACGGTCTGCTTGCTGCGCGCAACGTCCAGCCGCATGCCATCGTGATGGATATGGATGAAGCGCGAGAACGCATCGATCGCCTCGCCGACGGTCGCTTGCTCGCGCACGATCAAGCCGACCGTGCCGAAATTGGTCAGGCCGCCGCGCTCGGCGAGACGCAAGCCGAAATCTTCGGCGCCGGACGCCTCCGCGGACAATTCGAGCAGACGGCGCAGGCCAGCGACGGCAATGGGCGTGTCGGGCGTGTCGAGGCAGGCTGTCGGCAGCCTGGCCTTGCGCATCATCTGCCTGGGGTCGAGCCCGACCGACCGGGCGACCTCCGGATAATAACTCAGGCTCGAGCTGCGAATGAGGTCGGTCATGCGAACCGTTCCTGCCAGCTGCTCCCGCAGATGTCCCGAAATGTAAAATTTCTGTCCCGGTCCGTCAAATCCAGGAACCCTGCGGAACATACATAGGGGAAACCGAAGCACGGGCGTGAATGCCGTGTTTACGACGGCGCGGCAGGGCGATGGAGCCCGCTACCGTCTCAGGCCTTTTGACCAAGACATTGCTGGATCGGGATCATGCCGGGAAACATGCTTTCCAAGGGTGAGATATTCGTCATCGACACCGACGCTGCCTCCCGCGAACAACTTTCGACCGCGCTCCAGCAGAACGCCTACGAGGTGATCTGTTTCGCCGACGGTGCATCCCTCTTGTCCGCCGCGAGGGCGCGGATGCCGGCCTGCGTGCTGCTGGAGCTGCCGCCCGATCGGTCCGGCCTCGACGTGCTCAAGCGGCTGCGCGGGGAGAACTGCATGGCGCCCGTGCTGGTGACGTCGGCGAACGGCAGCATTGCCATGGCCGTCGACGCCATCAAGAGCGGAGCGGCCGATTTCATTGAAAAGCCGTTCCGCACCCACGACATCGTCGGCCGGATCGATGCCGCCATCGACGAATTCGCGCAACCCGGCGCGAGCCGGCAACGCTGGCTGACAGGCTGCGAGCCCCTGACCGCGCGCGAGGGCGACGTGCTCGAGCATCTCGCCGCCGGCCTCACCAACAAGGAGATCGCCCGGCGGATGCATTTGAGCGCGCGGACTGTCGAGGGCTACCGCGCCAGCATCCTGAAGAAGGCCGGCGCCCGCAACGTGACCGATCTGCTCCGGCGCATCTTCGGCCAGGGTTCGCCCACGCAGGCCTGAGGCCGCGCGCGGCTGCGTTCCGCGGCCATGCTGCTGCCGCGGCTGCGCCCCAAGGAAACCCCAATCGAACCGGTTCCTTCCCCGCCGCGTCTCATCACGATGGCGAGGCATTTCATCGCATGCGTCCGGCTGGCGGCGCGGCGATACCGGCAGGAGGGACTTTATGCGCATCACCGCAAAATGGTTGGCAACCACGAGCCTGGTCCTGGTGACCACGGCCGTTGCATCGTCGTCATGGGCGGCCAACGTGGACGCCACGTCGGCGATCGATACGGTCACCGTCTATCCCGACGGCGCAACCGTCACCCGCATCATTTCGTTGAATCTCGCCTCCGGGGACTCGACACTGGTCGCCAGGGATTTTCCGCTCTCGCTCGATCCGTCGTCGCTCCGCGTCGAAGGCGAGGCGGGCACCAAGCTCACCATCGGCACGATCGATGCGCGGCCGCCGAGGGCGGCGCAGCCCGCCAATCTCCCCGAACTCGACAAGCGCATCGAAGCACTGAGAGATCAGCGGGCCGATCTGCAAGGTGCGATCGACTCTGCCGACGCCCGGCGTAAATTTGCGCAGCATTTTGCTGAAGCCTCCCCGGCCGGCCTCGGCGAGAGGGGCGAGGCGCGGCCGATCACCGAATGGCGCGCGGCGTTTGCGGCGGTTGCCGAGGAGATTGCGACCGCTGACACCGCAATCCGCGATGCCACGCGAAAACAGCGCGAGATCGATCGACAGATCGCGCAACTGGAAGCCGAGCGCTCGGCCAAGCCGCCGAGCAAGCTGGAAGTGCGGATCGACGTCGCCTCGGCGGCTGCGACCAAAGCGACATTGCGGGTGACCTACGCCGTGCGCAACGCGCGCTGGGTGCCGCTCTACGACGCCCGGCTCGATACCGGCGCCAAGGATCGCAAGCCGCAGCTCGAGCTCGTCCGCCGCGCCGAGGTCACGCAGTCGACCGGCGAAGACTGGTCGAACGTGACGCTCGGCGTCTCCACGGTCCGCATCGGCCGCGGCGGCAGCGCGCCGGAGCTGAACTCGCTGGTCGCGCAATATCCGCAAGTGCCGAGGCCCCTTGCGCTCGGCAGCGCCTCGGACCTGGCGCGGCCCGCGCCAACCGCCCGCCAGCGTTCGGCGCAGTTCGAGCCCATGTCCAAGATCGCAGAGGCGACCGAGCGCGCCGACGAGCAACAGGCCGTCGCCGAGATCGGCGATTTCCAGGCCACCTTCAGAATTCCCGGCCGCGTCAGCCTCGGCGCCGCCGAGGGTGCCAAGAGCCTGCGCATTACTTCCATGACCGTGCCCGCCGATCTCGCGGTTCGCGCGGCCCCGGTGATGGATCCGACCGCCTTCCTCGAAGCCAGCTTCAAGCAGACCGACGATGCCAGTCTCTTGCCGGGCAAGGTCGCGATCTACCGCGACGGCACCTTCGTCGGCCGCGGCAAGATCACGGCGTCCGCCAAGGACGACATCGTGCGGCTCGGCTTCGGCGCCGACGACAAGGTTAGAATCGAGCGCGCCGTGCTCAAGCGCAACGAGGGCTCGGCCGGCTTGCTCGTGACGACGTCGAAGACCGACGAGCGTTCGTTCAAGACCACGATCCGCAATGGCCATGATTTCCCGATCAAGGTCGCGATCGAGGATCAGCTGCCGGTCAGCGAGAACGAGGACATCGTCGTCGAGATGCTGCCCTCGAGCACCCAGCCGACCGCGAGCAACATCCGCGACAGGCGCGGCGTGCTGGAATGGTCGTTCGACGCCAAGCCCGGCGAGGTCAAGGACATCAACTTCGCCTGGCGCATCCGCTGGCCCAAGGACAAGAGCATGGTGATCGTGCCGGCGGGGTAGGCGGTGCGCTGGCGTGAGGCGGAAGGACCGTGCCGCGGTCTCTCTTAACCTCTCCCGCCTGCGGGAGAGGTCGGCGCGAAGCGCCGGGTGAGGGTTCTCTCCTCTTGGGGCTTCTCGCGTGCGGAGACACCCTCTCCCCGGCCCTCCCCCGCAAGCGGGGGAGGGAGCGTACCTTCACCGCGAGGGCGAGCTCGCCCGCATCGACTGCGGCAATACAAATGGCACGCCATCGGCCTGATGGACGACGGCGTCGATCTCGAAAATGTCGCGGATGATCTCGCGCGTGACGACCTCCGCGCGCGGCCCGTCGGCGACGAGCCGGCCGCCATTCAGCACGATCAGCCGGTCGGCGAAGCGGATCGCGAGATTGAGATCGTGCAGGATCGCGATGACGGCGGTGCCGGCAGCCGCGCGGCGGCGCGCCGCTTCGACGAGGTCGATCTGGTGACGCAGATCGAGGCTCGAGGTCGGCTCGTCCAGCAGCAAGAGCCCCGGGCCGTGCTCAGCCTCGCCGCAGGCGAGCTGCACCAGCACGCGGGCGAAATGGGCGCGCTGCTGCTCGCCGCCTGACAGCGTCGGCAATTGCCGCTCGCGGAAATGTGCGAGGCCGACCTCGTTCAGGGCGGAGTCGACGAGTGATCCAGCCTCGCGCAGGCTGCGCTCGCCTGCTCCCATCAGCACGATCTCCTCGACCGTGAACGGGAAGGTGACGTTGATGTGCTGGGACAGCATCGCGCGGCGCGCGGCAAGCTCGCACGGCGTGAAGCTGCCGATGTCGCGCTGCTTCAGGCGCACCTCGCCTGCGCTCGGGCGAAGATCGCCGGAGAGCAGCCGCAGCAGCGTCGACTTGCCGGCGCCGTTCGGGCCGATGATGGCGACCATCTCGCCCGCCGCAACCGTCAGGCCGACGCCATCGAGCAGCGTCGCGCGGCCGGCGCGCTTGCCCAGCGCTCGTGCCTCGATCACCGCGTTCATAGCGAGCCGAGCCCGCGCTGCCGCAACAGGATGAAGAGAAACACGGGTGCGCCGACGGCGGCGGTCAGGATGCCGATCGGCATCTCCGCCGGCGCCACGATGGTGCGCGCCAGCGTGTCGGCGCCGACCATCAGGATGGCGCCTGATAGCACCGAGGCCGGCAGCAGCAGGCGATGCGCCGGCCCGATCACGAGGCGGAGCAGATGCGGCACGACGATGCCGACGAAGCCGATGACGCCGCTGATCGACACCGCGACGCCGGTCATGCCGGAGACCATGACGATCGAGATCCGCTTCAGGCGCTCGACGTCGACCCCGCCGTGGAAAGCGTCGGCCTCGCCGAGCACCAGCAGATCGAGACCGCGCGCGATGAAGGCGCAGGCGGCCAGCCCGATGACGAGGATCGGCGCGAGCACGGCGGCCTTGGTCCAGGTCGCGCCGCTCATCGAGCCGAGCATCCAGAACGTGATGTCGCGCAGCTGACGGTCGTCGGCGATGAACACCAGGAGGCCGATGCCGGCATTGGTGATGGCGGTGATGGCGACGCCGGCGAGCAGGAAGATCGCAATCGAGGTCCGCCCCGATCGGCTGGAGATGCCGTAGAGGATTGCGGTCGTCGCCAGCGATCCCGCGAAGGCTGCGAGCGGCAACAGCTCGGTCTGGAGAAAGCGCAGCGCCTCGCCGAAGCGTGAATCGGTGAAGACGATCGCGCTCGCGGCTGCGAGCGCGCCGCCGCTGGAGACGCCGACCAGGGCGGGATCGGCGAGCGGATTGCGAAACAGCCCCTGCATGATCGCGCCGGCCGCGGCAAGCAGGCCGCCGACCATCGCGGCTGCCGCGATCCGTGGAATGCGGATCGACCACAGAACGAGCTGGTCGCGAACCGTCATGGCAGTGCTTTCGCCGGCAAGGCCCAGCGCGGCAGGCAGGCGGGAGAGAGGGATGCCCGCGGCGCCGACGGTCAGCGCGACGATCGCCGTCACCGCGAGCACCGCGATCAGGACAGGAATCGCGAAGGATGCGGACCGCCGTCTGGCGCTTCGTCGCGGGCTCCGTGCGTCGATCCCGACCGCCACGCTCATTGCCGGCAGTTCGCCGCCGAAAGGGCCGACGTGAACGCGCCGCCGTGGTCGGCCAATGCCGGATAGAGCTTGACGGAGAGATCACGCGCCGCCGCCGCCGTCCGCGGCCCGAAGCCGAGCAGATAGAGCCCGTCCATGGTGATGAAGCTCTTGCTGGCCGCAACCGGCGTCAGTGCAAAACCGGGATGAGCATAGATCGCGCCGGCCTGGAGCGACTCCTTGCCGCGCTCGATCGACAGCACGAATTCGGGCCTGGCCGCCACGATCGCCTCGTCGCCGATGATCTTGTAGCCGTCGTAATCGTCCACCGCATTGGTCGCGCCCGCGAGCTGGATGATCTCGTCGGCCGCGGTCTTGTGGCCGGCCACCATCGCCCGCCCGTTCTGGAGCGACATCACGAACATCACGCGCACCGGCTTCGTCACCCTAGCGCGCAGTGCGCGGAGCTGCGCAAGGTCGGCGCCGACAGCTGCGCTCAGACATTCGGCACGCGCATCGACACCCATGGCGTGGCCGACCAGCTTGATTTTTTCGATCAGGCCTTCCTCGGAGAAAGTCTCAGGCACCAGCACCAGCGGCACCTTGGCCGTCTCCAGGATCTCCATGGTCTCGCGTGGACCCGATCCCTGGATCGCCAGGATCAGGGTGGGGTTGAGGCCCAGCACGCCTTCGGCCGAGATCTGGCGCATGTAGCCGACATTGGGTTTGTCGCGCAGCGCCGCCGGCGGATAGAGACTCGTCGTATCGACGCCGACCAGCCGGCTCTCCAGCCCGAGTGCATAGAGGATCTCGGTGATGGCGCCGCCGATCGAGACGGTGCGCGCGAAGTCGTTCACCGCGACCTCGCGATTGCGCGCATCATGTACGGTGATGCCGGCCGCGTGCGCGGCAGACGCGAGCGCGATCGTGCCGGCGAGCAGGACATGAGCGAAGGTGCGACAAAATGCCATTGCGCTTCACTTCGTCAGGATCAGCTTGTTCTGCGAGGTCAGGCGCAGGCGATAGCTGTCCTCGCCATGCGCGATGATGATCTCGCGCTCGGCCGCAAACAGCTCGCGGCTGTCGATCCGGCTCCCTCGCATGGTGAGGGTTCTCGTTGTTGCGGAAGGGCTTCCTGCCGGCCCTGCCGCGCCGCCGCCGCTGTCTCCGGATGATGCTGACATTGTTGTCGGGGTGCGCTTTCGAAATTTCTGACGTGTCTTGCCTTGTATAAGCGGCGCGAGGCGCATTCCAACGGCGGCAATTTACAATCGATATAAACTGCAATCAGTTGTCATTGACCGTCGGAGTGTTGCCACGTAACCAATTGTGGCAGCGGGGTGACGTCCCCGCGGTTTGAGAAGATCAGCCAGCCAGTCGTTCGCGTTGCGAACGCGCGCCAGCCAAGAGACTCCAAAATTAAAGCGAAGTGCAGGCTGGGGCTGATATGGCTGACGGGGCTAGGTATTCGCGCGCCCTGATTTTGGGCGCGTCGGTGGTTTCATTTGCAGCATTGGTGACGGAGAGCAGTCTCGCGCAGACCGCATCGCCGCAAGCCGAAAGCGCCTCGTCGGAGCGGCCGAAGCAGGCAAAGCGCAAGCCGGCCAAGCCGCAGGCGGCGCAGCAGGCAACGCCAGACGTCATGAATGCGCACGCGCAAGCGGCCGGTACTCCACCCGTGCAGACGCTCGATACCATCACGGTCGCCGCGACCAAGACCCCGGAGCGGGCGATCGATGCGCTCGCGCCCGTCAGCTCGATTTCGCTGGACAAGATCCAGGGACTCCAGCCCAACCGGCTGTCGGACATCTTCTACGCCATCCCCGGCGTATCGTTTCAGGAGCGCGGCGACGATCCCGCGACCGTCATCAACATTCGCGGCTTGCAGGATTTCGGGCGCGTCGCGGTCGTCGTCGATGGTGCGCGGCAGAACTACCAGCGCACCGGCCACAACGCCAACGGCTCCTTCTTCCTCGATCCTGAATTGATCGGCGGGGTCGATGTGGTGCGCGGACCGACCGCCAACATTTACGGCTCCGGCGCGATCGGCGGTCTGGTCTCGTTCCGCACCAAGGACATCAACGACGTGCTGCGCCCCGGCGAGCGCTGGGGCGTCGATCTCTCTGGCTCCTACGGCTCCAACAACAATCGCGGCCTCGGCTCGGTGTTCGGCGGCGTGCGCGCCACGCCCGACGTCGATATCTTCGGCGGCGCGGTCTACCGCACGCAAGGCAATTACAAGGACGGCAACGGCACCGAGATCGGCAACACCGGCAACCAGGTCGAGGCCGGGTTGATGAAGCTCACGGTGCGGCCGGCCCTCGGTCACGAGGTCAAGTTCGGCGCCGTCTTCCAGGACTATCAATACGATATCGGCCAGTTCAACCGCGGTCCGGTGGTAACAGCGGCGCAGCGCGCGCTCTATCAGGGCTCGTCGGTCTACGCCTCCGATGCGAAGAACTACACCGGGACCATCACCTGGAACTATTCGCTGCCGAGCGACAATCTGTTCGACTGGCACATGTCGATCTACGGCAATCGCGTCGACAACGACCAGACCAAGACCTATCACTATTCCACGTCCGGTGGCGCCTATTGCGGGACGGGCAATTTCGGCAACAACATTTCGGGCTGTGTCGGCGACAAGCGCGGCTATGTCCTCGATACCTACGGCATCGACGTCAACAACACCACGCGCTTCAACGTGGGCGACTGGCGCAACGCCGTCACCTGGGGCATCGACGCCTTCCAGGACGACGTGATCACGACCGACAGCCGGGGCAATTCCAACATCACGACGCCGAGCGGCATCCGCACCGTGTCGGGCGGTTTCCTTCAGCTGAAGCAGAACTACAGCACCTGGTTCGAGGCGGTGAGCGCGATCCGCTACGACCGCTACGATCTTGATTCCGGCAGGACCAGCGCCGGCGGCGACCGCTTCTCACCGAAGATTACCCTCGGCGTCACGCCGGTTCCGGGCTTCCAGCCCTATGTCAGCTACGCCGAAGGCTATCGCGCGCCGTCGATCACCGAGACCGTGATCTCCGGCGCGCATGCGACGGGTGGCGGGCCGGCCTTCTTCCCCTGTCCTGACGGCACCGTCGGCCTGTTCTGCTTCCTGCCCAACCCGAACCTTCGTCCCGAGGTCGGCAAGAACAAGGAGGTCGGCTTCAACCTGAAATACGACAACATCTTCAGCGCCAACGACTCGTTTCGCGGCAAGATCAATCTCTTCCGCAACGATGTCAGCGACTACATCGACCTCGTCGCTTCGGCGCCGGTCGCGGTGCCGCCGTTCGGATCGTTCAGCCAGTACTATCAGTACCAGAACATCGCCAACGCTCGCATCGAGGGCTTCGAGGCGGAGACGATGTACGATGCCGGCAGCTGGTTCATCGGCGTCGCCGGGCACTACATCAAGGGCAAGAACGTCCAGACCAATATCGGGCTTGCGACCATCACTCCGACCAAGGTCGTCACCACCGGCGGCGTCCGCCTGCTCGATCGCACGCTGATCCTGTCGGCGCAGTGGGCGTCGTACGGCCCCAACAACGACGTGCCGGCCAACTATATCCGCTCGACCGGCTACGATCTCGTCAATCTGTACCTGACCTACAATGCGACCAGGGACATCGTGATCTCGGCCTCGATCGACAATCTCTTGAACCAGTACTACCGGCCTTACGCCATTCCCGGCAGCTCGACCGACGGCACGTCGCAGAACGACGTGCTGTGGTCGAGCCCGGGTCCGGGCAGGGTCTACAAGGCCGGAATGAAGATCCACTTTGGAGGTGCGTAAGCCGACCGGCCCCGCAGCTCCACAACCCCCGCCGGGCCGCGCTGATGTTCCAGCGCGGCTTCGGCGCGTTTTCGTCTTGATAGCAAGGAGAGACCTTTATGTTCATCGCTATGAATCGCTTTCAGGTGAAACCCGGCTCGGAAGCCGCGTTCGAAACCGTCTGGCGGACGCGCGAGTCCTATCTCGGCAGCATGGCGGGCTTCGTCGAATTCCATCTGCTCAAGGGGCCGGTCGCCGAGGACCACACGCTGTATTCCTCGCACACGGTGTGGATCGACAAGGCTGCCTTCGAGGCCTGGACGCGCTCGGAGGAATTCCGCCGCGCCCATGCGCGCGCCGACAACAAGACCGGCGAGAGCCTCTATCTCAGTCATCCCAAGTTCGAAGGGTTCGAGGTCATCATGACCGAGCGCAAGGCGAGTGCGGCCGCCTAGATCGCGGCCGATCACGAAAGGGAGCCGGACATGCCGAGCACCGATCTCAAGGCCTATATGGCCGACAATCCCGGCGCGGTGATCGAGGACGTCGCGCGCGAGCGCAAGGTCACCCCGCGCGCGGTGATCGAGGCGCTGCCGTCTGCCATGATGCGCATCGGGGGCGGCGAGCACTTTGCGGCCGTCATGCAGGACATCGCGGAATGGGGCGAGGTCACCCTCATCGTGCACACGGATGATGCGATCTTCGAGTTCACGGGCCCAATTCCCGCGGGGGAGATCGGCCGCGGCTATTTCAACCTGATGCAGCCGAAGGGATTGCACGGCCATCTCCGCCACGAGCGGTGTGCGGCCGTTGCCTTCGTCGAGCGTCCCTTCATGGGCAAGACGTCCGCCTTCGTCGCCTTCGTCAACGCCGATGGCGGCATCATGTTCAAGGTGTTTGTCGGCCGGGACGAGACCCGGGCGCTACGCGGAGACCAGCTGGCGCGGTTTCGTCAACTTGCGGACCGGACCGCGGCCGCCGCAGCGGCGTAGCTCGCCTCAATTCGTCGGGAGATCGGGATGCTGTGCAATTCCAGGCTTCGGCATGCAATCCTAGCCATCGCGCTGGCGCTCGCGCCGGCACCCGCCTTCGCGATCGACCAAGCCCTGTTGCCGCGCAATCTGTCGCCCTGGGGCATGTTCGTCAGCGCCGACATCATCGTGAAGACGGTGATGGTCGGGCTCGCCATCGCCTCGCTGGTGACGTGGACGGTGTGGCTCGCCAAGACCATCGAGCTGCGCCGCAAGGGTTCGCTCGCCCTGCGGCGGACGCGCGGCCTCGAGGGCAACATGACGCTGGCCGAGGCATCCGCAAGAGCTGGCGACGCGCGCGACGCTGTCGCCCAGCTCATCCAGTCCTGCGCCAGGGAAGCGGAGCTCTCGGGCGGCATCCTCGACGACGGCCTGCAGGAGCGCGTCGCGCTGCGGCTGGAGCGGGTCGAGGCGGCGATGTCGCGGCAGATCGCGCGCGGCACCGGCGTGCTCGCGACCATCGGCGCCACCGCGCCGTTCGTCGGCCTGTTCGGCACCGTCTGGGGCATCATGAATTCCTTCATCGGCATCTCCGAGAGTCACACTACCAGCCTTGCAGTGGTCGCGCCGGGCATCGCGGAAGCGTTGCTCGCGACCGCGCTCGGTCTCGTCGCCGCTATCCCGGCGGTCGTGATCTACAATCATCTCGTCCGCGGCATTGCCAATTACCGCGCCCTGCTCGGCGACGCCTCGGCGCAGCTCATGCTGCTGGTCAGCCGCCAGCGCGACCACGGCCATCTCCGCCTGGCGCGGGCTGCGGAGTAGGCCATGGCCACCAAGCTCGGCGCACGTTCGCCATCGCTGCTCGCGCGCGGTGACCCGGGCGATCTCGACGTTACCCACGAGATCAATGTCACGCCGTTCATCGACGTGATGCTGGTGCTCCTGATCATCTTCATGGTGGCGGCTCCGCTTGCCACCGTCGACATCGGCGTCGATCTGCCGGCCACCGCGGCCGAACCGGCGCCGCGGCCCGACAAGCCGGTCTTCGTCACCGTCAAGCCGGATCTTTCGATCGCGGTGGGTGAGGATATCGTGGGTCGCGACGCGCTCGGCAGCTCGCTCGATGCTGCCACCAAAGGCCGCAAGGACGAGCGCATTTATCTGCGCGCCGACAAGGCCGTTTCCTATGGCGACCTGATGGAGGTGATGAACGCCTTGCGCAATGCCGGCTATCTCAAGGTCGCGCTGGTCGGCCTCGACGGACGCAGCTGATGGCCGCGAACGCCTTCGCCCTGCACGAGCCGCTCGGCGAGCACGAGGGCGCGCGCTGGGGTGTCTCGGCGGCCGTGATCGTGGCGTTGCACGTGGCTGCCGCGCTGCTTGCGGCGAGCTGGCTCAAGTCGCAGCCCGAGCAGGGCGTCAGCCTGCCCGCGATCATGATCGACATGGCCCCGGTGACCTCGGCGCCGCAGCCGACGCAGGACGACCTCGCCCCGGGGCCGGTCATGCAAGAGGCCGACGCCTCACCGCCCGAACCCGTCCAGCAGCAGGCCGTCGAGGAGACCATCGCGCCGACGCCGCCGCAGGAGCAGCCGGATGTCGTGGCGCCGCCGGAGCGGAAGCTGGAGCCGACACCGGCCAGGCCCGAGCCGGCGAAGATCGTGCCGGTCGAAACGCCTGCCGCAGTGAAGCCGAAGGTGGTTCGCCGCGAGGCGAAGAAGCCGTCGGAGGCAACGCCCGCGCCGCGCACCAGCGCACCGCCGCGCGCCGAGCGCGAGGCGCCGATGGCATCTGCCATGAGTGCGGGTGCGACGGCCTCCGCGATTGCATCCTACAATCAACGCGTCCGCGCGCATCTGATGCGCTTCCATCAATATCCGTCAGCTGGAGGTGGCCAGCGCGGCGTCGCGAGGCTGAGCTTCACCCTCGGCCGTGGCGGGCAAGTCACGTCCAGCCGTCTCGGAGGCTCGTCCGGCGTCGCCGCCTTCGACGCGCAGGCCATGGCGATGATCCGCCAAGCCTCGCCTTTCCCGCCGTTTCCGGACGAGATCAGGACCGGCTCGATGAGTTTTACGATCCCGGTGGAGTTTACGGTGAGGTGATGATGCTCGCTCACACCCATTCACGGTCTGACGTGAAAAGGGTGCGAGGGATTGTCTCCGCGACCTCATTGAGAGATGGGACTGAAGTTCTATCGTCGTCATTGCGAGCGCAGCGAGGCAATCCAGACTGTCTCCGCGGAAAGATTCTGGATTGCGTCGCTGCGCTCGCAACGACGGGGGATGAGGCCCAGCCCTCTCCCCGCGGGTGGGGAGAGGGAGAGGAACGAACTCGTCCTACTTCGCCTTCAGGAAATCCGCGACCTCGAGCAGCACGAACTCGTTGTCGTCGGCCTTGTTGGGATCGCGGCTGGAGGAGAACGGCAGGTTGTTGTCGTTGCCGACGATGATATGGGTGTCGTCGACGCGATCGACGTTCTCGATGGTGAAGAACGGGAAGGTGTAGACGCCGTCGTTGAGCGGCTTCCGCGCCTTCTTGTCGGGATCCCTGATCTTCATCAGGTCGATATAGCCGATCTTGCGCACGGGCTTGCCGACATTTGCGTCGGAGAGCTCGATCTTGTAGACGCGCTTGAACTTGGCCAGGTCAGGGAAGCAGTTCTCGCCGCGGGTGCCTTGCGGGCAGGCCTTGTCGGCGGTGCCTTCGCCGTTGTCGCGCTCGATGATGAGGCCGGAGGCCTGATCGATCATGTTGAAGTCGCCGATGGCGTTGCCGTTCTGCTCGAACACATACTGCCAGTAGCGGCCGGTGAACTTCTCCGCGGCGACGTCGAATTCGAGGATTCGGGCGGCTTCCTTGCCGTCGACCTTCTCCCAGTCCTTCTTCTCGGCATCCCACAGCGGTCCTTCGAGCAGGCCATAGAGGAACTTGCCGTCTTTCGACGAGGCGAAGCCCTCATAGCCCTTGGAGCGGCGGAGATTGACGTTGGTGTAGGTCGCGCCCGGCGCACCCGGCGTTGCGACGGCCCAATTGTCCGGCGAGCGCACCGGCTTGCCGTCGGCGACCGTGTCGAACACGCCGAGGATCTTGCCCGACTTGTCGGCCTTCAGGACATAGGGGCCGAACTCGTCGCCGATCCAGAAAGTGTCGCCGACGATCTGGAAGCCTTCGGTGTCGAAATCGGAGCCGGTGAGATAGCGCTTCTGGCTATCCTCATGCACGATGCGGAAGGGCACCTTCTTGTCGGGATCGTGCAGGAAGATGGTCTCCTGTCGCTCGATCTTGCCGCTCGCCCAATCCATCTTGTAGCGGTTCAGGTACAGCATCGAATCCGGCGAGTTGGCGCGCGCGCCCATGCCGTTGTCGGTGATGACCCAGAAGCTACCGTCGGGCATGGTCTTGATGCCCGAATTCCCCTGGAGCGGCTGGCCCTTGAACGGCAGCGACACGCCGGTCGGTCGCTCGTAGGACTTGCCCATGACGGTGCCAAGCGCGTCGACCCGCTTGCCGGTGGTATATTTGCCTGGGGTCTTGAGATCGGCGGGTGCGTCGGCCGGCACGTCGATGAACGACTCGGCCGGCATCACCACGTGGCCGGCGAGCTTGGCCGGGAATTCGCCTTCGCCCTGCGCCAGCGCAGAACTGGCGGTGAGAATGATCGTTGCGACGGTGCTGAGAAAAGTCGCGCGCATGTGCGTCTCCTGTTGGTGGACGCACGCCTTATGCGGACGGCACGTTGCAGTTTTGTGAAGCCGGGCCAAAGGCCGCAGGCCCGGCTACTTCTTGGCGGCGAGGAGATCGGAATCGGGTTCGGTGACGCGCGATCCGATCTCGTTGCGCCTCAGGCCATCTTGCGAGCGAGGAAATCGCGGATCAGGGGCGTTACCTCGTCGAACCTGTCCTCGAGCAGGAAGTGGCCGGAGTTGATGAGATGAAACTCCACCTGGGGAAGGTCGCGCTTGTAAGGATGGGCGCCGTCGGCCGGAAAGATGAAATCACTCTTGCCCCACACGATCAGCGTCGGCGGCTTATGCTTGCGGAAGTAGGCCTGCACTGCCGGGTATAGCGGCAGATTGGTCCGGTAGTCGTAGAACATGTCCAGTTGGATCTCGTTGTTGCCGGGCCGGTCCAGCAGCGCCTGGTCATGGACCCAGTTGTCGGGCGAGATGCGGCTCACGTCGGACATGCCGTCGGTGTACTGGAATTTGGTCGTCTCCAGGGTCAGCAGCTTCATCAGCGCCTGACGGCTGCTGTCTGACCCGTCGGCCCAGTATTTCTTGATCGGATTCCAGAACTCCTTCAGTCCTTCGTCGTAGGCGTTGCCGTTCTGGACGATGAGGCCGCTGATGCGCTCGGGATGCTTGAGCGCCAGCCGCCAGCCGACTGGCGCGCCGTAGTCCATGACGTACATCGCGTAGCGCTTGACGCCAAGCTGGTCGAGCAGACCATCGACGAGCTCGCCGAAACGATCGAACGTATACTTGAATGTCGCGCGCGGCGGCATGTCGCTCTGCCCGTAGCCCGGGTAGTCGGGAGCGATCACGTGGTACCGGTCGGCCAGCGCCGGAATCAGGTTGCGGAACATGTGCGACGAAGTCGGAAAGCCGTGCAGCAGCAGCACCACGGGTGCATCCTTCGGCCCTGCCTCCCTGTAGAAGATCTTGATCCCGTCGACGGTCCTGGTCCGATGGTATGTGACGGGATAGCCCGCGGCTCCGGCGTGATCGCGCTGCGGTTTCGCCGCGGCAGCCGGCGCAGCCGCGGCAACGGCAACTCCGGACAAGCCAAGGACGAGGTGTCGGCGATCGAGGCCGGCTGATGGGCGTGTGATGTTCTCGGTACTCATGTCGATCTCCCAGTCAAAATCGGTGATGATTGTATTCGTCGGTACCCGCAGGCCCGGCGCTGCATTCTGCGATGACGTCGTCAAAGCGGCCGGTGGACTTGTGCTCGGCGGCTTGTGGCTGGTGCGCCGGAGGATGCCGAAGGCAGATCCAAATCCACGCTGTCTTCGCGCGTGAGGCCGAGATGTCGGAATTGCGAGCAGCCGAATGATGTCCGGCGTTCGTCGAATGATCGTTTTCCAGGCACCTTCCAGCCGTCCATTCCAAAGTCCGCAGCAAGCTTCGGGTAACCGATTGCGACCGCCGGGATCAGTCCATATGATCGAGAAGCAACTTCTCAGGTTACGGAAAGACGCGTCTGATGGACCGGCTGGAGGCGATGTCGGTGATCATCGCCGTCAATGAAACAGGAAGCTTCTCGGCAGCCTCCCGGCGCCTGAGGATGCCGGTCGCAACGGTCAGCCGGACGGTTGCCGAGCTTGAGACGCGGCTGAACGCCCAGCTGTTTCAGAGGTCGTCGCGCCAGATGACGCTGACCGATGCGGGACGATCCTATATCGAGGCCTGCAAGCGGATCATCGAGCAGGTGGACGATGCCGAGAGGGAGGTCTCCGGCGAGTACAGAAGTCCGAGGGGCGATCTCGCGGTGACGGCGCCGTGGGGACTGGGCCACATGCACCTTCTGCCGATCGCGCTCGAGTTCATGGAGGCTTATCCCGAGATCGCGCTGCGGCTCGTCCTTACCGATCGCATCGTCAACACCGTCCACGAGAATATCGATGTGTCGATTCGAATCGGCAGTCTGCCGGACAGCAACCTGATCGCGATGCGGGTCGGCTCGGTGCGGTTCGTGCTCTGCGCCAGTCCCGGATATCTCGCGAAGCGGGGGCACCCGAGCGAGCCCGCAGATCTCGCGTCGCACGATTGTATCGGCGTCGATAGCCATGCGGCGCAGAAGAGCTGGAAGTTCGTCAAGGACGGCAGCGAAGTCACGGTGCCGATACGGTCGAGATTGACGGTGAGCGACTCGGAAGCGGCGGTCGAAGCTGCCGTCGCAGGTGCCGGCGTCACGCGCGTGATGTCCTATAAGATGGAGGCTGCGCGACGTTCCGGCAAGCTCGTCCTCATGCTGGAGGAATTCGAGCAGGCGCCCTGGCCGGTGCATATCATCTACGCGGAGCGAAAGCCCGCTCCGCTCAAGCTCCGCGCCTTTCTGGATTGGGCCACGCCGCGCCTCAAGGCGCGGCTGGCCTAGCTATTCCTTCACCGCGCTTGGGGCCTTGAGATCGGCCGGCGCGTCGATGAACGACTCGGCCGGCATCACCACGTGGCCGGCGAGCTTGGCCGGGAATTCGCCCTCGCTCTGCGCCAGCGCAGAACTGCGGTGAGAATGATCGTTGCGACGGTGCTGAGAAAAGCCCCGCATGTGCGTCCCCTCTTGGCGGACGCACGCCTTCGGACGGCACGTTGCAGTTTGTGAAGCTGGGCCAAACGCCGCAGCTGCCCGCAGCACGTCACACGCCTTCGTAGACCAGCCTGGTGAAATAGCCGGGATCGACGACGAACTGCCCCCATTTCGCGTCGAACGCTGCGGTCGGCTTGGCAGCAACGGCCTCGTCCCTCGTCTTTCCCTGCTTCTTGAGGTTGCCGACGTTGTCGCGGATGGCAACGAGCATGTCGCGGAATTCTTGGAGTTCGGCCTTGTTGCTAACGGGTTTGCCGTGGCCAAGAATGATGATGGTATCGCTCTTGGCCGCGGCGAGATTGGCGTCGGACGCCGAGATCATGCCATCGATGCTGCCGCCGGTGGAATAGTCGATGAAGGGATATATGCCGTTCCAGTAGGTATCGCCCGCATGCAGGATATTGGCCTCGGCGAACGAGACGGAAACGTCGCTATCGGTATGTGCGGTTCCGTAGTGCTTAAGCGAAATCGATGCGCCGTTGAGCTTCAGCCTGTGCTCCTTGGCGAAGACCTCGGCCGGAAGGGCACCGGCGGGCGCGGGGAGGAAATTGTAGTCCCAGTCCTCGACTCGCTGGATGCCAGAAAGATGCTTGCGGGTGTTCTCGTGGGCTACGATCTTCGCACCCGCCGCATGCAGCCACTCATTGCCGTCGGCATGGTCGAAGTGCCAGTGCGTGTTGATCAGATGCGTGACCGGCTCGCCGCCGAGTTCGGCCAGCGCCTTGCTGAGCTGCGGCCGTGATACGCCGATTCCGGCATCGACCAGCACCTTGCCGTCTGGCCCGGTCAGGACGGCGATGTTGCCTCCGGACCCCTCAAGCACGCTGATGTTGTTGCGCAGCTTGTAGGTCGTGATGGGCGCTGTTGCCGCGCTGTCCTTGATCAGGCTGACGATGCCTCGGGCCTCGGCATAGGCCTGGCGCGGCGTGAGCCAGCCCGCGGTGGCCGCGAACGCTGCGCCGCCGACGCAACACAAGCAGAAGCCTCGTCTGGACAACGAATCGAGTCTTGGCGATGCCATGCAATTCTCGCTTTTCGCGCGACCATCGACGGCGCCAACGATCGACCCCGCCTTCCGCGTGGCAGGTGGGACCGAAACAGTGGAGCGGTCTATCACGATCGCACGATCGCTCGCGCGAAGCCGTCGTCTATTCCTTCACCGCGCCGGTCAGCGACGAGACGTAGTAATCCACGAACAGCGAGTAGAAGATCGCGACCGGCAGCGAGCCGAGCAGCGATCCCGCCATCAGTGCGCCCCACTGGTAGACGTCGCCGGTGACGAGCTCGGTCAGGATCGCGACCGGCACCGTCTTGTTGGCGCCGCTCTGGATGAAGGCGAGCGCGTAGATGAACTCGTTCCAGGACAGCGTGAAGGAGAAGATGCCGGCCGAGATCAGGCCGGGCACCGCGAGCGGCAGCGTGATCCGCCGCAGGATCTGGAGCCGTGTCGCGCCGTCCACCAGCGCGCATTCCTCGAGCTCGTAGGGGATCGACTTGAAATAGCCGATCAGGAGCCAGGTGCAGAACGGCACCAGGAAGGTCGGATAGACCAGGATCAGGGCAAGCGGCGAGTCGAACAGGCCGAACTGCACCACGACGGTGGCGAGCGGAATGAACAGGATCGACGGCGGCACCAGATAGGCGAGATAGATGCCGAGGCCGACATAGGGGCTGCCGCGGAAGCGCAGCCGTTCGATGGCGTAGGCGGCCAGCGTGCTCGCGATCAGCGATAGCGTGGTCGAGCCGACCGCGACCAGCATCGTCGTCGTCAGCCAGCGCGGATAGGCGGTGTTGAACAGCAGGTGCTTGATGTGGGCGAGCGTCGGCGAGGAGATCCAGAACGGGTTGTTGTCCTTGTAGTTCATCAGCTCCGCGTTCGGCTTGAACGAGGTGATCGCCATCCAGTAGAACGGAAACAAGAGGATCAGCACGAAGCAGCCGAGCGGCAGGTAGATCATCATCAGCCGCCGCAGCCCGG
Organism: Bradyrhizobium sp. I71; assembly: GCF_022354745.1. Classification (NCBI taxonomy): domain Bacteria; kingdom Pseudomonadati; phylum Pseudomonadota; class Alphaproteobacteria; order Hyphomicrobiales; family Nitrobacteraceae; genus Bradyrhizobium; species Bradyrhizobium sp. I71. The sequence continues at coordinate 2,263,395 of NZ_CP059398.1, read as the reverse complement.
AATCCCAGGCCATGGTGTCGGGCGGGGCTTTGGCATCCGCGGTCGGTTGCGCGACGGTGTCAGTCATTGGCCTCTCCCTGCTGCCATTTGCGGCGCGCCAGGCCGAAATAGGAGAACAGCGTCGCGAACACCAGGAACGGGATCATCGAAACCGCGATCGCCGCGCCTTCGCCGAGCTCGCCGCCGGCGATGCCGCGCTGGAAGGCCAGCGTCGCCAGCAGATGCGTCGAGTTCACCGGGCCGCCGCGGGTGATGGCGTAGACCAGCTGGAAGTCGGTGAAGGTGAAGATGATCGAGAAGGTCATGACGATGGCGAGGATCGGCATCATCATCGGGAAGGTGATGTAGCGGAAGCGCTGCCAGGCGCTGGCTCCGTCGAGCATCGCGGCCTCGTAGAGCGAGGGCGAGATGGTCTGCAGGCCCGCCAGCAGCGAGATCGCGACGAAGGGAATGCCGCGCCAGATGTTGGCGGCGATCAGCGAGAAGCGCGCTGGCCAGGGCGAGCCGAGGAAGTCGATATTGCTCGACCGCCAGTGCAGTACGTCGACCAAAAGATAGGAAATGATCGAGAACTGCGGATCGTAGATCCACCAGAACGCCAGCGCCGAGAGCACCGTCGGCACGATCCATGGCAGCAGGATGATCGCACGCAAGAGGCTCTTGAACGGAAAATGGTTGTTGAGCAGGAGCGCCAGCCAGAAGCCGAGCGCGAACTTCCCGAAGGTCGCGACTCCCGTATAGAGCACGCTGTAGAACACTGCGTTCCACCACAAGGGATCGGTGAGCAGATACTGGAAGTTTTCCAGGCCGACATAGGTGCCGCGCCGGCCGATCGTGGTGTCGGTGAAGGCGAGCCAGATGCCGAGTCCGAGCGGATAGGTCAGGAACACGGTGAGCAGCCCGATCGCGGGCGCGAGGCACATCACGATCAGGAACGGCTTGTAGTCGAACAATCGCACGATCCAGTTCGGCTGCCGGGCCAGCGCGCTGTGCGTTGAAAGAGCGGTTACGGACATCGGACCTTTGTCTCTTCAGGGCTCCAAGCTCATTCCGGGGCGATGCGCAGCATCGAACCCGGAATCTCGAGATTTCCCGGTGCGCATTTGCGCACCTGAGGTCTGGTGCTTGCGCACCATCCCGGAATGACGGCTCGTCATTGCTCCTCGCAATGACGGCCGCATTATCGGGACGTTACTTCGCGGCTTGCCGCCGGAAGTACCGCTTGCAGCGCTGCTCGGCCTCTGCTGCGGCGGCCTCCGGAGTGGCAGCGCCGGTTGCGACGGACGCGAACATCTGGATCAGCACGTAGTCGGCGCTGACGGCACCCGTCGCCGTCGAGATCGGGCCCTTGTAGCCGTCGTAATAGGTGCTGTTCATGGTGTCCTTGAACAGCTTCACCTTGGGATCCTGCGACCACACGGCAGCCTCGGCATAGGCGGCCAGCGGCTGGGACCAGTAGCCGGAGTTGGCATTGAGCCACGGCTCGTACTGGTCCTTTTCCAGCATGTATTGCAGGAAGGCTTTGGCGGCGTTGGGGTACTGGCTGTGCTTGAACGCCATGGCGTTCAGGGTCAGGCCGGCCATGGGCGAGATCTTCGCAACACCCTTGGGCAGCAGCTGATGCTCGCTGTCCTCGGCAATCGCCTTGGTTGCCGGGTCGTTCTTCAGCGAGAAATACAGCGAGACGCCGTTGGCGGTCAGCGAGATCTCCTGCGAGGAGTAGGCGCGGTTGTTGCTGACGTCGTTCCACGACGGCGTGCCGGCGATGAAGGTCGGATAGAGCTGCTTGACCCAGTTCAGCGCGGCGATCGTCTCCTTGCTGTTGATGACGACGTTGCCTTCCTCGTCGAGCAGGGAGCCGTTGTGCGACCATAGCGCCCAGTTTGCGAAGCCGTTGCCGTCGCCCTTGGCGTTGCCGAGCGCAAAGCCGGCCGGTTTGCCGGCCTTGTGCAGCTTCTGGCACAGGTCGAGAATCCCGGCATGGTCTTCCGGCACCTTGTCGAAGCCGACCGATTGAAGGATCGACTTGCGGTAGATCAGGGGGCCCGCGGTGGCACCGAACGGTAGTCCGATCCAGGCGTCGCTCTTGTTCTTCTTGCCATAGCGTTGCGCCAGCGGCAGCCAGCCGCCATACCGCTTGCCGACATAGTCGGCGACGTCGGTCAGCTCGATCAGCTTGTCGATGTAGATGTGCGGCGCATCCGAGAAGCCGATGATGATGTCGGGACCGGCGCCGGAATTGGCGGTCACCGCGGTCTGCTGGTTGATGTCTTCCCAGCCGACGAAGTCGACCTTGACCTCGACCCCGGTCTCCTTGGTAAACTTTGCCGCGTTGGCGCGGAACACGTCCTCGTCGGCCTGGACGAAGCGCACCGGGCGCAGCATGCGCAAGGATGCGCCCTTCTCGATCTCGCGCTTGGGTGCCGCCACGTCGGCGGCCTTGATATTGGATGTTTGCGCTGCAGCACCGGTGGCTGCGAGCGTTGCAGCGGACAGGCCCAGCGCCAAGGCGTCACGACGTGTAATGTCGTTCCTCATCGGTTCCTCCCTATGATGTCTCCCTTCCCGGCGTTGATCGCCGGTGAAGGGCCGTTTCGGTCGTCGGCGCGTTCTACGCCGCCCGCCTAGCTGTTCGGTCCCCGGTCCATGCTGACGGGCTGCCAGCGGCGGAGCGCGGTGTTCTGCAGCACCGACGGATTGACGCAGCTTACCGGCCACATGCCCTGAAGCACCAGTGACAATTCGTAGCCCACGCGGCGCTTGCGTGCCTCGTCAAACCGTGCCGAGGCCGACGCCACATGGGCGGTCAGGGTCACGTTCTCCATGCCGAGCAGCGGATTGTTGTGCGAGGGCGGTTCCTTCTCCAGAACGTCGAGGGCGGCGTGCGCGATCCAGCCCTCTTGCAATGCCTTGATCAGGCTCTCCTCGTCCACGGTGGCGCCGCGACCCGTGTTGATGAAGATCGAACCCTTCTTCATCTGCCGAAAATGCTTCTCCGTCAGCATGTGATGCACCTCGGGGCGGGCCGGTGCGTGCATCGACACAAAGTCGGATTGCGACAACACCTCGTTCAGCGTCGCCGGGATCACGCCGTGGTCGTACATCAGGGTTTCCTGGATGAACGGATCATAGGCCATCATGCGCAGGCCGAACGGCGCCGCGCGCTTCGCAACTGCACGCGCCACGCGGCCGAACGAGATGAAGCCGAGCGTCTGGCCCATCAGCCTCGGGATCTTGAGCAGCGCCGGCCGGCCCTCGGCCCAGCGGCCGCTGCGCACCATCCTGTCCTGCTCGACCAGGCGACGGAAGCCCGCGAGCAGCAGCATCATGGCGTGGTCGGCGACCTCCTCGATGAAGGTGTCGGGGATGTTGGTGACGGGAATGCCGCGCGCGGTGGCGGCCTTGACGTCGACACTGTCGACGCCGACCGAGCCGAGGGTGATGACCTTGCAGCTCTCGAGCGTGTCGATTATCGACTTGGTGATCGGGATGCCCTTGGCGTAGATGGCGTCGGCATTCTTCGCGGCGGCGATGAACCCGGCCTCGTCGGCGGGCGCCTCGACGATCTCGGCATCGATCGGATCGAGCGCCTCGCGCTCATAGGAGTAATCGCTGCCCGCGACGGTGAAGCTCGCACCCTTCGGCGTCACCACCCTGTATTTCGGCATTTTCCGCTCCCGATTTGGTTTGTCGGTTCTTGTTGTGACCCGCCTCCGCGGGCAGGCCTGTGCGTCTTTTACGCGAAATCGATGCCGTCGCGTACAATTCACGGTTGTCGGGGGAGATAAATCTGCCGTTTCCGGCGACTGCGTCAGGGTTTCTACGGAGGCACGTAAGTAAGTTGCTAAGGGCTCCCGCACTAAAAGTTGATTCGATTTTAGTCGTTCTCGTCGCGCGCCCGTATCCCATCATTGCCGGAGCCAAACCGTGAAATTGAGTAATCTGAAGATCGCCCCGAAGCTCGGCATTCTCGTCGGCGTCACGCTGTTGGGGCTCTGCTTCTCCGGCGTCCTCGCCGGCTACCTGATGAAGCAGGAGATGGTGAGCGCACGCATCGACCAAGCCAAGGCGATCGTGGAGATGGCGCGCAACTATGCTGCCGCGCTCAAGAAGCGCGTCGACGCCGGCGAGATGACGAAGGACGCGGCGATGGCCGAGCTTCGCCGCTACGGCAACGCGATGACCTACGACAACGGCGCCGGCTACCTGTTCGGCACCTCATACGACGGCATCACCCAGCTCGCGCCCGATCCGAAGGTGATCGGTGCGAACCGCATGGACGTCATGACCAACGGCCGCAAGCTGTCCGTCGAGCTGATGGACGGCGTCAAGGCCAACGGGTCGATCCTGCTGCATTATGAATATATGAAGCCCGGTCAGGAGAAGCCGATCCGCAAGATCGGTTACGCGGTCGCGGTGCCCGGTCTCGACATGTATCTCGGCACCGGCGCCTATCTCGACGACATCGATGCCAAGATGGGGCCGGTCTACTGGATGCTCGGCATTGCAATGCTCGGCATCGTCATCGTTGCCGGCGGCGTCGCCTGGCTGATCGGTCGCGGCATCAGCCGCCCGCTGGCGCTGCTCGGCGCCCGCATGAAGGACCTCGCCGACGGCAAGCTCGAGGGCGACATTCCGGGCGTCGGCCGCGGCGACGAGGTCGGCGCGATGGCCTCGACCGTGCAGATCTTCAAGGACAACGCGGTTCGCATCCGTGCCCTCGAGAAGACCGAGGCCGATGCCAAGGAGCGCGCCGCGGCGGAACGTCGCAGCGCGATGGAGGAGATCGCCAACGACTTCGAACGCAGCGTCAACGGCATCGTCCGCTCGGTCTCCTCGGCCGCCGCCGGCATGCAGACGACGGCGCAGTCGATGACGGCAACCGCCAGCGACGCCTCCTCGCGTGCCGCGACGGTCGGCGCTGCCTCGCAAAAGGCCTCCGGCAATGTCGGCACGGTCGCGGCAGCCGCCGAAGAGCTGTCGAGCTCGGTTGCGGAAATCTCCCGCCAGGTCACCCGCTCGACCGAGGTCGCGAGCCGCGCCGTCAGCGACGCCGAGCGCACCAACGCCACCGTGCAGGTGCTCTCGACCGGCGCCGAGAAGATCGGCGAAGTCGTCAAGCTGATCCATTCGATCGCCGCGCAGACCAACCTGCTCGCGCTCAATGCCACCATCGAGGCGGCACGTGCCGGTGAATCCGGCCGCGGCTTCGCGGTCGTCGCCTCCGAAGTCAAGGCGCTCGCCAACCAGACGGCGAAGGCGACCGAGGAGATCTCCGCGCAGGTCGCGGCGATGCAGACCTCGACCAGCGACGCGGTCACGGCCATCTCCGGCATCACCCAGACCATCGCCGAGATGAGCGAGATCACCGCGGGCATTTCCGCATCGATCGAGCAGCAGGGCGAGGCGACCCGCGAAATCGCCCGCAACATCCAGTCGGTCGCGGCCGGATCGAACGAGATCAACGCCAATATCGGCAGCGTCACCTCGGCTGCGGAAGCAACCGGCACGGCGGCCACCGACGTGCTCACCAACGCCCGCGAGCTGGACAGCCAGTCCGGCGCGCTGCGCAGCGCGGTGGACGGCTTCCTCGCCAAGGTGCGCACGGCGTAAGCTCAACACGAGAGCTTTGCCATCAACTCCGACGTCATGCCCGGGCTTGTCCCGGGCATCCACGTTCTCGGGCACCGCGCGCGGATATCCGTGGATGGCCGGGACAAGCCCGGCCATGACGGAGAATGCGGAGTACGCTGAACTCGTACGGTGGGCAAAGACGCGAAGCGTCGTGCCCACCTTTTCTTTTTGAGCTCGTCGAGATGTCGGTGGGCACGCTACGCTTTGCCCACCCTGCGAGAGCCGTGCCGTGGACTCTACTGCTTCTCGATCTTCGCGTTCGTGATCAGCTTCTCCCACAGCACGAGCTGCTCGTTCACGAACGTGCCGAGCTGTTCCGGCGTCCCCGAGAACGCGTCCATGCCGAGCGTGGCGAGCTTGGCCTTGATCTCCGGATTCTCGACGATCTTCCTGATCTCGGTGTTGAGCCGGGTCACGATCTCCTTCGGCACGCCGGCCGGCCCGAAATAGCCCTGCCAGGACGAGATGTCGAAGTCGGGCACGCCGGCCTCCTGCATCGAAGGCAGGTGCGGCACCAGCGGCGAGCGATCCTTGGTGGTGACGGCGAGCGCGCGCAGGGCGTTGCCGTTGACGTGGGGCAGGCCGGTCAGGATGTCCACGAACATCATCGAGACGCGGCCGCCCATGACGTCGTTGAGCGCCGGCGGCGAGCTCTTGTAGGGCACGTGCAGGAGGTCGAGCCCGGCATTGTGCGCGAAGGTCGCGCCCGAAACGATCGCCGACGACGAGCCCGAAGCGTAGCTCAGCTTGCCCGGATTGGTCTTGCCGTAGGCGACGAGCTCGGCGACGGACTTGGCCGGCACTTCCGGATTGATGACCAGCATGAACGGCAGGTCGCCGGTGCGCGCGATCGGGGTGAAATCCTTGACCGGATCGTAGGTGAGACTCTTGAGCAGATAGGGATTGGCCGAATGCGTGGTGTTGGTCGTCACCAGCAGCGTGTAGCCGTCGGGAGCGGCCTTCGCGACATAGGTCGCCGCGAGCATGCCGTTGGCGCCGGCCTTGTTCTCGATCACGATGCCGACGCCGAGCGCCTGCGACAGATGCTGCGAGATCAGCCGCGTCGTGGTGTCGGTGCCGCTGCCGGCCGCGAACGGCAGCACCAGCGTGATGTTACGGCTCGGATAGTTGTCGGCCTGAGCCGTGGATGCTGCGGCGAGGCAGAGTACGGCCGCGCCGACGGTCCGCAGGTTTCGAATCAACGCTGAAATCATATTTGGTCGTTCCCTCTTTTTCGTTGGCGGGGAACCTAGCGTCTCTACGTTGAAATCGGAAGACGGGAGTTTGTCTCGTGCCCCGGACGCTGCGCAGCACGAAGTGATGCGCTGCAGAGCCGGGCCATGCTGCGGCGAACTGGGTCCCGGGTCTGCGCTTCCGGGACGCGAGAGCGCTCACGTCCGTCACGCGGAATTACTTCACTGCCGAGCCCTGGCGCGATGCGATCACGACGCCGGCGAGCACCAGCACGTAGCCGATCAGGTGAAACGCTTGCAGCTTTTCGCCCAGCAGCAGGATCGCCATCGCCGAGCCGAATACCGGCACCAGATGGAAGAACGGCGCCGCCCGGTTCGGCCCGATCAGCGCCACCCCGCGGTTGAAGAAGAGGTAGGCGAGGGTGGAGGGAAAGATCAGGATGTAGCCCAGCGTCGCCAGCGTGATCAGGTCGAATTGCAGCACGCGGCCGCTGGCGCCCTCCCAGATCGCCGTCGGCAGCAGCATCGTCGCGCCGCAGCAGGTGGTGAAGGACAGGAAGGAGAGCTGATGGATCTTCGGCCGCCGCGGGATGAAGGCGGAGTAGATGCCGAATGCCACCAGCGAGGAGGCGAACATGATGTCGCCCCTGTTGAAGCTGATGCTCTTGAGCGCGGCCAGATCGCCGCGAAGGATGATGATCAGCACGCCGAGAAGCGAGATCGCGATGCCGCCGAGCTGCGCGCTCGTCAGCCGCACGCCGAACAGCACCAGCGACCACAGCGCCACGAACAGGGGGCCTGCCGACTGGATCAAGAGCGCGTTCAGCGCCTCGGTGTATTGCATCGCCCAGTACGAGATCGCGTTGTTGAAGGCAAAGCCGACCAGCGACAGGAACAGCATCAGCGGCAGGCTCCTGCGCAGGGCGGGCCAGTCGCGCTTCAGATGCGGCCAGGCGAACGGCAACAGGATCAGGAACACACCGTACCAGCGGATCGTGGTCACCGTCAGCGGCGGCACATGTGCGCCGACATGGCGTGCGAGCACGATGTTGCCGGCCCAGAACAGCGAGGTCAGGCTGAGCAGCAGATAAGGCTGGTTGTTGAGCCAGCTGGCCGGATTCGAGGCCGGTGGCGCGGGCGAAGCGGTCGTCATTGGCGTTGCATGCGAGCTTGCGCCGGTTTGTCGTTGTGACACAAGTCACAGGGCCGCAATGCTACAATGCAGGCATGACCCGAGGAGGTGCCATTGGCGGTCAATATGTTGAACATTGAGGGCCTGGAGCAACTCGATGCGCAGGCGCCGGTGGTGATGCTGAACCTGATGCGTTTCCATGCGCGTTCGCGCGACGGCGACGGGTCCGGCTGGGATGCTTATCTTCGCTACAGCGCGATCACGGTGCCGATGATCAGGGCACGCGGCGGCACGCTGCTCTGGACCGGCGAGGTCAAGACGGTCGCGCTCGGTCCGCACGACGGCAACGAATGGGACTTTGTGGCGCTGGTCTATTATCCGACGGTCGCGGCCTTCCTCGACATGATGACGTCGGAGGCTTACGAGCGCGAGGCCGATCCGCATCGCGTCAACGGCTGCGCCGAGCATGTCATCATCGCCACCAGCGAAGCCTACAGCAAGTTCAAGGTGAGGTAGGCTGTCCGTCGCGCGGCGCGCTTCTTCCCCACTCCCCTTGTGGGAGAGGGTGGCTCGCCGCGAAGCGGCGAGACGGGTGAGGGGTTTCTCTCCGCGAGTCCAACTCTCATTGGAATGTGCGTATGGATACCCCTCATCCGGCGCTTCGCGCCACCTTCTCCCACAAGGGGAGAAGGAAGAGCTAGGTCGCCTGCTTCCTTGACGCTGCGAACACGCCCGCCAGCACCAGCGCGAAGCCGATGAAGTGGAACGCCTGCGGGTGTTCGCCCAGAAACGCCATTGCCATGATCGAACCGAACACGGGCACGACATGGAAGAACGGCGCGGCGCGGTTGGCGCCGATCAGGCGCACGCCGCGATTGAAGCAGAGATAGGCGAGCGCCGAGGGGAAAACGGCGACGTAGAACAGGGTCAGCAGGTTCGGCCCGTCGAGCTTCATGACCGGGCGTGCGGACAGTTCCCAGATCTCCAGCGGAATGAGACAGGCGGCGCCGCAGCCGAAGGTGAAGGCGAGGAACGAGAGGCCGTGCATCGGCGGCCGCTTCAGCGTCAGCACCGAATAGAGCGCGAAGATCAGGAGCGCGAGGAGGAAGATCAGGTCGCCCTTGTTGAAGTCGATGTTCGACAGCGTGGTGAAATCGCCGTGCAGCAGGATGGTCAGCACGCCGCACATCGACAGCAGCACACCGAAGGCCTGCGCCGCGGTGAGCCGGATGCCGAGAATGACCAGCGACCACAGCGCCACGAGCAGCGGCGCGGCCGATTGCAGCAGCAGCGTATTGAGCGCCTGGGTATGCTCCAGCGCCCAATATTGCAGCGTGTTGAAGGCGCCGATGCCGGTGACCGAGAGCGTGATCATCAGGCCGAGCTTGCCGCGGATCGCCGGCCAGTCCTGCACGAGGTGCTTGAAGGCAAACGGCAGGACCAGCAGGAAGGCGAAGAACCAGCGCAGGAACGACAGCGTGACCGGCGGAATGTGGCCGGCGGCGAGCCGTCCGACGATGGCGTTGCCGGCCCAGCACAGCGCGGTAATGCTGAGCAGCAGATAAGGCTGGTTGGCGATCCAGCTGTGTCCGGATGTTTCCGCGCTCGTGGTGTGGCCGGTGGCGGACATGTGGCTGTTGGGGCCCCGCGTGGAATACGCCGAAGCCTCCGGCCCGGCGAGACCCGGGCCGGCTGATCACCCGGCGCTGTCCAAAGACACGGAAATCGAGGTTGCATCAATGGGGCGCGGACGCATCGCGACCATGCAGCGGCGAAGGCGGCCTCTCGCGCTTTGGTCGAAGCCATCGCGCCGGCCCGGAAGGTTTCTGGATTTTCGGGGGATATCAAAGGCTTGGAGTGCGCGTTGAGCCTGAAAAAAGCCCCGTTCTTGCTTGCCTAGAGGGGCTGCTTCCTTTATCCGGTTGGGCTGCCTCGCGTGCGAACGGCCTCGGCCGGGAATTGGGCTGGGCGCAGGCATGATCCCGGAAAAGTGGATCCCGGTTTTCCGTTCGGATCATGCCACTTACAGAGAAATCTTCGAAGGATTACCCGCGCATGGCCAATGTTGTCGTCGTCGGCGCCCAGTGGGGCGACGAAGGGAAGGGCAAGATCGTCGACTGGTTGTCGGAGCAGGCGGATATCGTCGTCCGCTTCCAGGGCGGTCATAACGCCGGCCACACGCTGGTGATCAACGGCAAGACCTACAAGCTCGCGCTGCTGCCCTCCGGCGTGCTGCGCGAGGGCAAGCTGTCGGTGATCGGCAACGGCGTGGTGTTCGATCCCTCCGCCTTCCTCGACGAGGTCACCAAGCTCAGGGCGCAGGGCGTTGCGGTCTCTCCGGACAATCTGCGCGTCGCCGAGAACGTCACGCTGATCCTGCCGCTGCACCGCGAACTCGATGCGCACCGCGAATCCGCCAGCGCCGCGACCGCGATCGGCACCACCCGTCGCGGCATCGGGCCTGCCTATGAGGACAAGGTCGGTCGCCGCGCCATCCGCCTGATGGACCTCGCCGACCTCGACACGCTCCCGCACAAGATCGACCGGCTTCTGGCCCACCACAACGCGCTGCGCCGCGGGCTCAATCTGCCGGAGTTCGACGGCAAGGAGATCCTGAAGGAACTGACCGCGCTGGCGCCGCAGCTGCTGCCCTATGCCGAGACGGTGTGGCGGCTGCTCGACATCAAGCGGCGCGAAGGCAAGCGCATGCTGTTCGAGGGCGCACAAGGCGCGCTGCTCGACGTCGACCACGGCACCTATCCTTACGTCACCTCGTCCAACACGGTGGCGGCGCAGGCCGCGACCGGCGCCGGCCTCGGGCCGGGCGCGGTCGGCTACGTGCTCGGCCTGTGCAAGGCCTACACAACCCGCGTCGGGCAGGGCCCGTTCCCGACCGAGCAGGACAACGAGATCGGCCGCAAGATCGGCGAGCGTGGCCGCGAGTTCGGCACCAATACCGGCCGTCCGCGCCGCTGCGGCTGGTTCGACGCCGTGCTGGTCCGCCAGGCGGTCCGGACCTGCGGCATCAACGGCCTCGCGCTGACCAAGCTCGACATCCTCGACGGCTTCGATTCGATCGAGGTCTGCACCGGCTACAGGCTCGACGGCAAGGAGATCGACCATTTCCCGGCCGGCGAGGGCGCCCAGGCCCGGGTCGAGCCGATCTACGAGACCATCGAGGGCTGGAAGGAGCCGACCGCCAGCGCGCGGTCCTGGGCCGACCTGCCGGCCCAGGCCATTAAATATGTCCGGCGGATCGAGGAATTGGTGGGGTGCCCGGTCGCGCTGCTTTCCACCAGCCCCGAACGCGAAGATACTATCCTCGTGCAAAATCCGTTTGAGGCTTAACGATATCTTACCGGGACGCGCGTATAGTTGAGTAGAAATGGCTGATTACTATCCGCTGATCGCCCGTGCTATTGCCGCCTTGGACCCCAACGCTCCCGGCGAAAGCCGTCGCGCGCTCTATGAGAGGGCGCGCACGGCCCTGATCGCGCAGCTGCGGAGCGTGCAGCCGCCGCTTTCCGAATCCGAGATCACGCGCGAACGGCTGTCGCTGGAAGAGGCCGTTCGCAAGGTCGAATCGGAGGCCGCCCAGCGTGCCCGCGAGGCCTCTCGCCCGGGTGGCGGCGCCCGTAGCAGCGGTGATGCCTTCCGCCGGGCCAGCGCCCGCGCCGGCGAGGGTAACGCTCCCGCATCTCAGCCGGCTCCGCCGCGCACGCGACCGGCCCCGACGCCGCCGCGGGCCGACCGCCCGTCAATCAGCGTCGATGAGCAGGGCGAGGCCCCGCGCCCGCCCCGCGCTCCCCGTTTCGATGCCCCGCGCCCGCCGGGACCGTCCGCCCCCCCGCCGCCGCCGGAGCCGCCACCCGCCGGGCGCGATCGCGCGGGCGCGCGCCGTCCGCCCGACGTCGGACCCCCGCCGCCGCTGCCGCCGACACCGGGCGTGCGCGGCTTCCGGGACATCACGGCCGATGCCAACGATCTCGGCGGCGCTGCCGCGCAGGCCAGTCGCGCCGCGCGCCGCACCTATGCCAACGTGCCCTCGCCCTCGCCGGAATTCGACCGGTTGGAGCCGAGCCTGGAAAACCGCACCGGCGAGTCCGAGGCGCCCTATTCCTACGATGAAGCGATCGAGGAGGCCGAGCGCTACGCGCCGCCGTCGCCGCGTCCGCGCGCCGTGCCCGAGCGCGAGGCCAAGAAGCGCGTCCGCACCGGCTCGGCATTTCCGTTCAAGAGCGCGATCGCCGTTGGCATCGTTCTGATCCTGGTCGGCGCCGGCATCCTTTGGGGCAAGCAGGCCGTTCAGATCGTCAACGGCTTTCTCAAACCGTCCGCGACTCAGGTCGCGGAGACGCCGAGCCCGGCGCAACCGCAGAGCAAGCCGAAGATTCCGGATCGCGTCGGCCAGCCCTCGGCCAGCGACCAGCCTGTCGCGCCGGTGGCGCAGAAGGTCGTGCTCTATGACGAGGATCCGTCCGATCCGAAGGGCAAGCAATATGTCGGCTCGGTGGTCTGGCGGCTCGAGCCGATCAAGGCCTCGGGCAACCAGAAGGCCGATGTCGCCGTGCGCGCCGACATCGAGATCCCCGACCGCAAGTTCAAGATGACGATGTCGTTCCGCCGCAACACCGACTCCTCGCTGCCGGCGAGCCACACCGCGGAGCTGACCTTCATCCTGCCGCCGGATTTTCCGGGCGGCAGCGTCTCCAACGTGCCCGGCATCCTGATGAAGTCGAACGAGCAGGCGCGCGGCACGCCGCTCGCAGGCCTCGCGGTCAAGGTCACCGACGGCTTCTTCCTGGTCGGCCTCTCCAACGTCGATGCCGATCGCGCCCGCAACGTCCAGCTCCTGAAGGAGCGCTCCTGGTTCGACGTGCCCCTGGTCTACGCGAACCAGCGCCGCGCCATCATCGCCATCGAGAAGGGCGCCCCCGGCGAGCGCGCCTTCAACGACGCCTTCGCGCAGTGGGGCGACTGAGCTCTTCACCTCTCCCCAGCGGGGAGAGGTCGGATTGCCTCGGCGATGCGAAGCATCGTCCGGTGCAATCCGGGTGAGGGGCCGCATCATCTTGTGAGACCGCAACCCCTCACCCGGATCGCATCTATCGATGCGCTCCGACCTCTCCCTACGGGAGAGGTGAAGCAAACCGTCTCGCGGTCAGTGACCTAGTCGAAATTGAACCGTTTTACCGCGCCGCCGCTTCGCGCTTGCGCGATGCCGCGGCGGCGGCGTGCTCGCGGTCCATCACGGCGCGGCAGCCGGGGCTGACCTGCGACTTGTTCCTTACCATGCAGGCGGTGATCCGTGGAATGTCCGGGATCTCACTGGAGCACAGCCGCATCGCGTCGCCCGAGCACATCTGCTGTGCTTCGGACGAGAAGGCGAAGCCAGGTGATGTCTGGAGTGCGAGGCTGGTGACGGCGAAAGCGAAGAGCGAAGCGATCGTCTGATGGCGTGTCATGCAGATGGGTCCCCGATTTCCCTAGGGCTTGAGCCACTTGGTTCTTGGGGCGCCGCACGCGGCTTGATCTGCCGTACGTCACAGCCTTCACGCCGGGAACTCTGGTCCCGCATGTGGTCGCTCGATTTCTTGATGCTCGAATCGAAAGTGCTGCGCCGCCCGAGCGAAGTATGCGCCATTGGCACGCGGCTGCAATGGCCGGCGCAAAGGAATTCGCAATTGTTGCACGCGAGTCACGTCGCGCGCGATCAGATCAGCCGATCGGAGGATGCGCGCGCTTGTTCCGCATCGCTCACGCCGAGAGCGGCAGCGTGTTCCTCGACGGCGGTGACGCCCTTCGCCGTGAGCTCGAACAGATCGCCGTCCTTCATCACGTAGCCGTCGGCGATCAATTGCCCGACCTTGCCCTGCCGCTCGTCGGCAAAGGCAACGGATTGGCTGATGTCCCGCAGGATCGAGAGTTGTTCGTCGCGCAACATGGCATCACTCTCCGTTCGCGGGATGGGTTCCGATCCTCACATGCCGTGGCTCTGAAAGACCTTGCTGCAAGCGCGCGACAGCTTGGCGCGGTTGGCCTGCAGGCAGCCCTGCACGGCCATGTCGTTGCCGAGCTCCTTGCGGCAGAAGCGCGATGCATCCCGCGAGCAGGCCTTCTGCTCCTGCGGCGTGCCCATGTGGCCTTGGGCGAATGCGGGGACACTCGAGAGGCCGCCCAGGATTGCCAGCATGATTGTCGCCAGAACGAGTTGAGGGGACATCGGCGGCTCCAATCTGCCAGGGTCAAGTTCAGGTCCAGCATGAACTCGTCGCCTTGCCACTTGTTCCGCTCGGGTGAGGGCCCCGGCGCCCCGCTGTTCAAGGTTCCCGCTGCGCTGCTATAATATTGGCGAAGGGTGAGGGTATTTGATGAAACGCTATCTGGTGTTTGCGCTGGTCGGCCCGTTCGTGGGCGGGTTCCTGCTGCTGCTGACGACGACCTATCAGTCCGGCTATTGGGCCCAGACCAGCCTCGGCGAGGTCGGCAAGCTGTTCGCGGTGTTCTTCAAGACCCTGCAATACAGCTATCTGTTCGGCTTCCTGCCCGCGCTGATGATCGGCGCGGTCGACGACATCCTGATCCATATCCGCCGGATCGGTCCGGGCCTGCGGATGCTCCTGGTCGGCCTGTTCGCCTTCGTCCTGGCGTCGCTCACCTACAGCTCGCGCGGGCCGGATTCGGGCGCGGTGCAGTTCATCCTGTATGGCCTCGTCGGATTCGTGCCGGCGGCGATTTCATCCTGGCTCGTGCATCGCTATGTCGAGGAGCCGCAGGCAGCGGCGGCGCCGACCTGACGCGCGGCATTCGATCGCGGCGGCAACCTCCGTCGCCGCGGCGCGTTGTCCAGAGACCATGACCATGTCCGACGATGACATCCTTGCTCCTCGCAGATCCCGTACGGGGAGCAGCTCGCGTGCGCCCTTTTCCGGCAAGGAGGCGCGCGGGCCGATCATCGACCAGGAAGGCCACGAGATCAGGCCCGAGAGCCTGGAGCGGGGATTTCGCGAGTTTCGCTTCGAGTTCGGGCAAGGGAGTCCGTTCCGCAACCTGACGCGCGAGCAGCGGATCGCGCGTATCGAGGCGATCGCGAAGCTGCTCGACATCGCCTTCGTCCTGCCCGGCACCAACATCCGCTACGGCATCGATGGGCTGATCGGCCTGATCCCCGTCGTCGGCGACATCGTCACGACCGCGATCTCGCTGTGGCTGGTGCGCGAGGCCCGCGCGCTGGGCGCGCCCTGGTACATCACCGGGCGCATGCTCGGCAATGTCGCGCTCGACGGCGTGGTCGGCCTGGTGCCGTTCGCGGGCGACGCCTTCGACGTGATGTTCCGTGCCAACATGCGCAACGTGCGCCTGCTCGGCCGCTGGCTGGAGAAGCAGCCGCGGATGTAGGATCGCTCCTCTCCGCAATTGATGCATATGCTCGAACGGTCGTCATGCCCGGGCTTGTCCCGGGCATCCACGTTCTTTGTGCCGCGGCGCGAGGCGTGGATGGCCGGGACAAGCCCGGCCATGACGCTGTGGAAGCATGAAAGCCCCAAACGCAAAAAGCGCGACGGCCTTTCGGCCATCGCGCTTTCTGCGCACATCGGAGGCTTGCGAAAAGCTTACGCCGCGTCGGCGTCGGTCTCCGCGGCCGGCGCGGGCTTGGGCCGACGGGGCAGCGGGAAGGCTTCGCTCTCGTACAGCGAGCGGATGCCGTTCTGGTCGAAGCGGGCTTCCTCGACCTGGAGATAGGCGCCGTTCAGCGAATCCGTCGGCAACTGCTCCATCGCGAACTGCACGGCCTCGGCCGCGGTGCCGAACCGCCGATAGGTGAAACCTGCGCGCTTCTTCTTGCGGATCGCGGCGGGAAAGAGTTCGGCGGAGGTGTTGAAGTTGAACGGACGCAGTGGACGCATGGTCAAAGACCTCGTGATCTTCTCTGGGGCTTTAAGCGCGTGGGGTTGGGGAGGGCAGGAGCCGCCAGGCGGGCCCGCCGCATGTCATTCTCGTCCACTAATATAGGCCGATTTGACAGAAATGCGACCCCTGCGACGCGAGATGATGAATCCACGCATGGCAGCTCCGCGAGCGAAATAAATTGAATTATTTCAATAACTTAGATGGTTTACATCTTGCCAAGAAGCAGCAGCACGACCAGTACCACCAGCACGACCCCGCCGATGCCCATGCCGGAATGGCCCAGACCATAGCCGTAGCCGCCGAACCGGCCGGACAGGCCGCCGAGCAGATAGATGATCACCAGGATGATCAGGATGGTCCCAAGCGTCATGGCATCCTCCCTGGCGGCCGCCGAATGCGCTGATCGGCCGCACCGCCAAGGAAGAAAAGCACATCACACCGCCGGGTTCCACCGGGGAACCCGGCAGCGCCCAAGGTTATTTGGGCTCGAGCTTCAGCGCCGCGGAATTGATGCAATAGCGCAAGCCGGTCGGCCCGGGGCCGTCGGGGAAGACATGGCCGAGATGGCCGCTGCATTTGGAGCAGAGCACCTCGGTGCGGATCATGCCGTGACTCGTATCCCGCTCCTCGTCGATATGGCTCTCGACCGCGGGCTGGGTGAAGCTCGGCCAGCCACAGCCGGAATCGAACTTGGCGTCGGACGCGAACAGCACATTGCCGCAGCCGGCGCAGACATAGGTGCCGGCGCGCTCGTCGTGCTCATATTCGCCCGAGAAGGGACGCTCGGTCGCCTTCTCACGCAGCACCGCGTACTGCATCGGCGTCAATTCGCGCCGCCACTGCTCTTCGCTCTTGATGACCTTGTCGTCCGTGATCTTCGTCTTGGTGTCGGGCATGGGTCTCCCGTTTCTCTCTTGCGATCAGTTGGTGGCCTTGCTGGCATTCACCAGCGTCGGCTTCTCAATGTAGTTGTCCGCGAACAGCTTTTTCAGGTTCTCGACCTTCGGGATGTCGTTATAGGCGATGTAGGGCTGGTTCGGGTGCAGCGTCAGATAGTCCTGGTGATAGGCCTCCGCCGGATAGAACGCCTCGAGCGCGCCGAGCTTGGTCACGATCGGCTTTTTGAAGACCTTGGTCGCGTTGAGCTGGGCGATGTAGGCCTCGGCCACCTTCTTCTGCTCGTCGGAGGTGGTGAAGATCGCCGAGCGATATTGCGGGCCGACGTCCGGGCCCTGGCGGTTGAGCTGGGTCGGGTCGTGCACCACCGAGAAGTAGATCTGAAGGATCTTGCCGTAGGAGATCTTCCTCGGGTCGTACTTGATCTCGACCGACTCGGCGTGGTCGGTGCGCCCGCTCGAGACGGTCTGGTAGTCGGCGGTCGCCTTGGTGCCGCCGGCATAGCCGGAGACCGCGTTGACGACGCCCGCGGTGTGCTGGAAGACGCCCTGCACGCCCCAGAAGCAGCCGCCGGCGAGGACGGCGGTCTGGATGCCGTTCGCGGGTGCAGCGTCTACAACGGGGGCGGGGATCACGACCGCATCCTCCGCGGCCCGGGACGGCATCGTGAAAGCCAGCGTCAGGGCGGTGGTTGCGGCGAGCAGGGAGGCGATGGCGGTTCGGCGCATGGCAATCCTCTTTCGGAAGGGCTGACAGTCTAGGGCGGCCGGCAGCAGGCGAACAGCCCGCTCGGCCGCGTTTTCGTATCATCCGAGATACGGACGCAGCCGCCGATTGTTACGCCGGGGCGGACACGAGATCGTGACGGCGCGATCGCCCGGCGGCGCGGGCGACGTCAGCACGCCGCGCTTGCCCGCGCCCGCTCACGCCAGCGAATTGAACCAGTCGAACGCCGTCGACCGTCCGTTCAGGACGTCCGCCTCGCCATAGAGGCTCGACAGGAACGTGCCGCGATGGCTTGCGCCCTTGACCGGAACGCCCTCCGCGAAATGTCCGCCCGCGGCGATTGCGGGCTGCACCAGGCGTGGATGCAAAGCCTCGTCGGCCAGTCCGTAATAGAATCTGATCGGGGAATCATAATCCCAGAAGGTCGCGCTGTTGGCGCCGAGGCGGCGCTGGAGGGCGCTGTTCGCATCGCTGGTGAAGCGATCGAAGAAGCCATCGACGAGGAAATCGCCGGCGGGAGGAATGCTCTTCGCGATCTCGCCTTCGAGGCTGTAGTCGGACCAGTACGTCTCCGCGAACGCCTGATATTGCGGCTTGATCGCCGTCTTGAACAAGCCGTTCAGCCCGTAATAGCGCCGATAACTTCCGAGCAGGACGATCATGCAGGGCGTGATCCAGGCCGGCGGCATCGGATACGAGCTGTCCGAAGCCGGAATAAAAGCGGCGGGGTTCGCCCAGTAGTGAAAGCTCTCGGCGAGATTGTTGAACGGACTCTGTGTCGCGGTCGCACGCACCTTGATGCCGCGGCGCTGCATCTCCTGCTTCAGCCACTGCGTGTTCAGGGCACCCTGCGACCAACCGTTCAGGAACAGGGACGACTGGCGCAGGCCCAGTATCCGCAGCTCGAGCAGTCCCGCCTTCAAGATGTCGCTGCAGCATTGCACGGTCGCGCCCTTCACGGCATAGGCTTCGCTCCGGCCATTGCGATAGGGGCCCTTGCCGACATAATCGGCCGCGACGACCGCGTAGCCGTTGCCGGCGAAGCGCTGCACGTTGAACAAGGTCTCGATCGAATCGACGTTGTCGCGCAGCTCGTATGTCTCGTCCTCCAGCCGCAGCAGGTTCGAGGGGACCTGGTCGAACGACAGGATCGTGCCGTGCTGCCATGACAACACCGAAACAGCGCCGCGCGCGCCGGCCGGGACGGCAAGCAGGCCGCTGACCTTGACGCGTTCTCCCGTCTCCGGGATGCGCGTGAAGGTGACGATGCGCCTCAGCTCCACGTCATGGCGCGCCGCATATTTGTCGGCAAAGCTCGCCGGCAGAATATTGCCTTCGTTGAAGACGGCATAGAATTTTGCCGCCAGCGTATTGAGCCGCTCCTTCGAGATTCGCACCGATCTGCCGGACGCCGCAAAGGCAATCCCTGGAGCGGTGATCGACAGCGCGAGCGAACCGGCTGCCGCGCTCGCCGATTTCAGGAAGTCCCGACGGCTCGCTGTGAGACCCTCGAGATCGGTATGGGGATGCTCGGGCCTTGTTGCGCGCGCCATCATTCGCTCCACTCCAATGCGGTTTTCGTACGGATACATCGCAAAGCCTAGCGGGCAGTGAATGCATCTCGGTGAAGCCGCTCACTCGGAGATTGGCGAGTTCTACACCACCACGCTGAGCCGCTTCGCCGCCCGCGTGATGCCGGTATAGAGCCACCGGGCCCTGGAATCCTGAAACGCAAAGCTCTCGTCGAACAGCACGACATCGTCCCATTGCGAGCCCTGCGACTTGTGCACGGTCAGCACGTAGCCGTAGTCGAACTCGTCATAGGGCTTGCGCTGCTCCCAGGCGATCTGCTCGATGCCGCCCTCGAAGCAATCGGCGCGCACCGAGACCTTCGTCACCTTGTGGCCGAAATCCTCGTCGGGCGAGAGACGCATGGAGAGAATGCGGGATTTCGAGCGCGAGGTATTGCGCGACTTCACGCGCCACAGCCCGCCGTTGAACAGGCCTTTCTTGCGGTTGTTGCGCAGGCACACCAGCTTGTCGCCAGCGACGGGAAAGGCGTCCTCGATGTTCTGGCGCTGGCGCACGCGCATGTTGTAGGCGCGGCGGGTGTTGTTGCGCCCGACCAGGATCTGGTCGGCGCCCATGACGCGATCGGGATCGAGCTCCTTCCGCGACACCACCTCGCTCTCGCCGTAGCGGCCGATGTCGAGCTCGCGGCCCTCGCGGACGTCCATCGACATCCGCACGATCGGATCGTCCTGGGCCTGGCGGTGCACCTCGGTCAGCATCGCATCCGGCTCGGAATTGGTGAAGAAGCCGCCGCCCTGGATCGGCGGCAGCTGCGCGGGATCGCCCAGCACGAGGAGGGGACAGTCGAACGACATCAGGTCGCGCCCGAGTTCGGCGTCGACCATCGAGCATTCGTCGATCACGATCAGCTTCGCCTTCGACGCCGGCGCGTCGTCCCACAATTCGAAGCTCGGCTGCTCCTCGCCGGATTCGCGGGCGCGGTAGATCAGCGAATGGATGGTGGAGGCGCCGTCGCAGCCCTTGTTGCGCATCACCAGCGCGGCCTTGCCGGTGAAGGCGGCAAACTTCACCTCGCCATCGACGCCGTCGGCGATGTGCCGCGCCAGCGTGGTCTTGCCGGTGCCGGCAAAGCCGAACAGGCGGAACACGGGCGGCGTGCCGTTGCGGCCCGGCTTGGCCTTGAGCCAGTCGCCGACGGCCTTGAGCGCGGCATCCTGATGCGGGGTGAAAGTGGCCATGTCTGTCTTGAGGAGGGGCGAAAGAGGCGATTCGCCATCCCCCCAAAACTAACCATTCGCCCCGCCGGTTCAAGCGGGGCTGCCGGTCCTACTGCCAGCCGGGAACGCCGCGCATGTCGGGCAGCTGGTGGGCGATGCCCTTGTGGCAGTCGATGCAGGTCTTTTCCTTGGTGAACAGGAAGCGCTGGTGCGCCACCGAGGCCCGCGGCGACTGCTTGGTGATGTCCATGGAATCGGCGCTGTGGCAGTTGCGGCATTCCAGCGAATCGTTGGCCTTGAAGCGCGCCCATTCGTGCGCCGCCAATTCGAGGCGGTGATCCTGGAATTTCTCCCTCGTGTCGATCGTGCCGAAGATCTTGCCCCAGACCTCCTTGGAGGCCTGCATCTTGCGTGCGATCTTGTCGGTCCAGTTGTGCGGCACGTGGCAGTCCGGGCAGGTCGCGCGCACGCCGGAGCGGTTAGAGAAGTGGATGGTCGACTTCAGCTCGGCGTAGACGTTGTCCTTCATCTCGTGACAGCCGGTGCAGAACTTCTCGGTATTGGTCAACTCCAGCGCCGTGTTGAAGCCGCCCCAGAAGATCACGCCGGCAACGAACCCGGCCAGCACCAGGGTGCCGAGGGCGAACACGGAGCTCGGCCGGGTCAGCACCTGCCAGAGCTCGCGGGCGAAAGCCCAGCACCGCGCGATGAAGCCGCGTTTGACTTCGGGCTCGTCAGCGGTCGTCGTCATCGGCGGCCACCCGGGCTTGCGCGCGACAGCAGTGTGTCGATGTCGATGAAGTCGTTGCTGACCGGCGGATTGGCGGTGTTTTGCGGCACGTGGCACTCCGTGCAGAAGAAGCGTCGCGGCGAGACCGAGCCCAGGAACTGGCCGTCGCGGTCCATGAAATGCGTGATCGACACCATGGGTGCCTGCGATTCAGCGGTGCGCGCCCGCGCATGGCAGGACAGGCATTTGTTGCCGTTGAGGTCGACCTGGTAGCCGTCGATACTGTGCGGGATGACAGGCGGCTGCTCCGGATAGTTGCGCACCTCCCTCTCGGAGGTGTTGCGGTTCGGCAGCATCGGCGGCGCCGGGCCCTCGTCGTTGAGCGGGGTCGGGCCGCGCAGGCCCGACGTCACCGTCTGCGCGGTGAGCGAGCTCGCGCCGGCTGCGATCGCGAAGGCGAGCAGGGCGATTGCGGATCGTTTCATCATGACATGTTCACCCGCTCGATGCGCACGGCGCATTTCTTGAAATCGGTTTGCAGCGAGATGGGATCGGTGGCGTCCAGCGTCACCTTGTTGATCAGCTTGGATTCGTCGAACCACGGCACGAACACGAGGCCGCGCGGCGGCCGGTCGCGGCCACGCGTCTCGACGCGGGCACGGATGAAGCCGCGGCGGGAGACCACCTTCACCTCATCCCCGCGGCGGAGCTTGGCTTCCTGGGCATCGTCCGGATGCATGAAGCAGACGGCCTCGGGGAAGGCCTTGTAGAGCTCGGGCACGCGGCGCGTCATGGTGCCGGAATGCCAGTGCTCCAGCACGCGGCCGGTCGAGAGCCAGTAGGGATATTCGTTGTCGGGCGATTCCGCCGGCGGCTCGTAAGGCAGCGCGAAGATGCGCGCCTTGCCGTCGGGATGGCCGTAGAACTGCACGTCGGTGCCCTGCTTGACGTAGGGATCGCTGCCCTCGCGGAAACGCCACCTCGTCTCCTGGCCGTTGACCACCGGCCAGCGCAGGCCGCGCTCGCGGTGATAGGTGTCGAACGGAGCGAGGTCGTGGCCATGGCCGCGGCCGAACTGGGCATATTCCTCGAACAGGCCCTTGTGCACGTAGAAGCCGAACGCCTTGGATTCGTCGTTGAGATAGCCCGGCTCGATGTCGGTGACAGGGAATTTGTCGACCTGGCCGTTCCTGTAGAGCACGTCGAACAGCGTCTTGCCGCGGACATCGGGCTTCTTGGCGATCAGCTCCTCGGGCCAGACCTCCTCGATCTTGAAGCGCTTGGAGAACTCCATGAGCTGCCAGAGGTCGGATTTCGATTCGCCGGGCGCCGAGACGAGCTGATGCCAGAACTGGGTGCGCCGCTCGGCGTTGCCATAGGCGCCTTCCTTCTCCACCCACATCGCGGTGGGCAGGATCAGATCGGCGGCGAGCGCGGTCACCGAGGGATAGGCGTCCGAGACCACGATGAAATTGTCGGGGTTGCGGAAGCCCGGATAGATCTCCTCGTTGATGTTGGGGCCGGCCTGCAGGTTGTTGTTGACCTGTACCCAATAGGCGTTGATCAGGCCGTCCTTCAGCATCCGGCTCTGCAGCACGGCGTGGGCGCCGTTCTTGTCGGGAATGGTGCCTTCGGGCAGCTGCCAGATGTGCTCGGCGTGATCGCGATGCGCCTTGTTGGTGACGACCATGTCGGCGGGCAGGCGGTGTGAGAAGGTGCCGACCTCGCGCGCGGTGCCGCAGGCCGAGGGCTGGCCGGTCAGCGAGAACGGGCTGTTGCCGGGCGCGGAGATCTTCCCGGTCAGCAGGTGGATGTTGTAGACGAGGTTGTTGCACCAGACGCCGCGGGTGTGCTGGTTGAAGCCCATGGTCCAGAACGAGACCACTTTCGTCTTGGGATCGGCGTAGAGCTCGGCGAGCGCTTCGAGACGGTTGAGCGGCACGCCCGACATTTCGGCGGCCCTCTCCAGCGTGTACTCGGAGACGAACTTGACGAACTCGTCATAGCTCATGTCGGTGGCGTCGTTGGGCTTCGCCGCGCCCGTCGCCTTCTTCTGCAGCGGATGCTCGGGCCGCAGGCCGTAGCCGATGTCGGTCTGGCCGCGCTTGAACACGGTATGCTTGGCGACGAAGTCCTTGTTGACGCGGCCGGTCTTGATGATGTGGTTGGCGATGGCGTTGAGGATGTAGAGGTCGGTCTGCGGCTTGAACACCATGCCGATGTCGGCGAGGTCGAACGAGCGATGCTCGAAGGTCGAGAGCACGGCGACGCGGACATGCGGCGCAGAGAGCCGGCGGTCGGCCAGGCGCGTCCACAGGATCGGATGCATCTCCGCCATGTTGGAGCCCCACAGCACGAAGGCGTCGGTGGCCTCGATGTCATCGTAGCAGCCCGGGGGCTCGTCGATGCCGAAGGTGCGCATCATGCCGGCGACCGCCGAGGCCATGCAGTGGCGGGCATTGGGGTCGATGTTGTTGGTGCGGAAGCCGGCCTTGAACAGTTTGGAGGCGGCGTAGCCTTCCCAGATCGTCCACTGGCCGGAGCCGAACATGGCGACGCCGTTCGGTCCGCGCTTCTTGATCGCCTCCTTCCACTTCAGCTCCATGATGTCGAAGGCTTCGGTCCAGGTGACGGGCGTGAACTCGCCGTTCTTGTCGTACTTGCCGTTCGTCTTGCGCAGCAGCGGCTGCATCAGGCGGTCGTGGCCGTACATGATCTTGGAGAGGAAGTAGCCCTTGACGCAGTTGAGGCCGCGATTGACCTCGGACTTGGTGTCGCCATGGGTGGCGACGACGCGGTTCTCCTTGGTCGCGACCATCACCGAGCAGCCGGTGCCGCAGAAGCGGCAGGCGGCCTTGTCCCACTTCATTTCGCTGATGTTCCGCTCGGCGACGAGATTGGCGGCGAGCGCCGGAGCGGGCATGCCGGCGGCGGCCGCCGCGATCGCGGCCGCCTCCAACTTCAGCATCTGGCGGCGGTCGAGCTTGGGCGATGTCATGATGGCTCTTCCTGACTCAGGCGGTTTCGATGGCGTGGAAGACCAGCGCCGCCGAATAGACGTTTGGCAGCGACTGGATGGTGTTGAGCAGGGTGCCGAGGCTGCCGGAGTCGGGCGCTTCGGTCACGACGACGAGCTTGCCGCGCGCGTCGCGGCCGTAAATCTCGCAGCCGGGCAGCGCGGTGATCTCGGCTTCGAGCTCGGCGAGACGTTCGGGACGCGCCTGCACCAGGATGCTGGCGATCTCGGCGCCCGGGGGCGGGATGATGCGATCGGCGCTGAGCACCCGGCCGGTGATCAAGGCTCGTCGGTTGAGTGTGGCTCTGTGGGGGGCGGCTTGGGCCATGATGCCTGTCTTTCGCTTCGGGGGAATCAATGTCGGGACGGCGGGCCGGGAGGGCCGGCAAACATCTGGTAGATCCAGACCCCGAGCCCGTAGCTGCCGACGGTTCCGACCGCGAGGGCGGGCATCACGACCGCGGTCAGGAACAGGAAGGCGAAAATCTCCATGCGCTTGCGGCGCACGCGCGAAGTCGCGTCGTCTGGGGCCGACATATTCGGTCTCATCTGAAATGTGGGGATTGGGACGGCATCCGGGCCGTTGCCTTGCTGCACTTCTGATGCAATCGGGCCTTCGCGGCGTTGATCTGGATCAATCTGCCGGTTTGCGCGGATGTCGCAGCGCTGCGTCGCGGCGGTGCGATATGCCATGCACGGGTGTGGGATCGTTCTCCCGCACGACGGAATTGCCGCTCCGTAGACAGCGCCGCCTCACCCACTAAGATGCGATCAACAACAAGAAGCGGGAGGCGTCATGAAGTTCGGCATCTTCTACGAGCTACAACTGCCGCGGCCCTGGGTGCCCGGCGACGAGCTCAGGCTCTACCAGAACGCGCTCTCGCAGATGGAACTCGCCGACAGTCTCGGCTACGACCACGCCTGGGTCGTCGAGCATCACTTCCTCGAGGAATATTCGCACTCGCCCTCGCCGGAATCGTTCCTGGCCGCAGCGAGCCAGCGCACGAAGAACATCAGGCTCGGCCACGGCATCCTCCAGCTCACCACCAACCATCCGGCGCGTGTCGCCGAGCGTGTCGCGGTGCTCGACCTGCTCTCGAACGGCCGCTGCGAATTCGGCATGGGCGAGAGCGCGTCCATCACCGAGCTCACGCCGTTCGGGCGCGACATGGAGACCAAGAAGGAGGTGTTCGAGGAGGCGGTCGCCGCGATCTTCCCGATGTTCAGGGATGCGGGCAGCGAGCACCACGGCAAGTATTTCGACATCCCCTTGCGCAACGTGGTGCCGAAGCCGGTGCAGAAGCCGCATCCACCGCTGTGGATGGCGTGCTCGCAGCTGCCGACCATCGAGCGCGCCGGCCGCCACGGCTTTGGCGCGCTCGGCTTTCAGTTCGTCAGCGCCGATGCCGCGCACGCCTGGGTGCACGCTTATTACAACGCGATGACCAAGCGGCTGCACAAGCTGGCCGATTACGAGATCAACCCGAACATGGCGCTGGTCTCGTTCTTCATGTGCGCCAAGACCGACGAGGAGGCGCGTGCGCGCGCCGAGGGGGCCACCTTCTTCCAGTTCGCGCTGCGCTTCTACGGCGCCTCGCAGAACCGCCAGCGTCCCGCGCCCTACACCGTCAACATGTGGGACGAATACAACAAGTGGAAGCGCGACAATCCGGAAGCGCAGGAGGCGAGCTTGCGCGGCGGCCTGATCGGCTCGCCCGAGACCATCCGCAGGAAGCTGAAGCGCTTTCAGTCCTCGCACATCGACCAGGTCATCCTGCTCAACCAGGCCGGCAAGAACAGCCACGAGCACATCTGCGAATCGCTGGAGCTGTTCGGCCGCGAGGTGATGCCGGAGTTCCAGAAAGATCCGGCGCAGGCCGAATGGAAACGAGGCGTGATGAGCGGCGAGATCGAGCTGGAGGAGATCGACACGGAGGCCTTTACGGATCGCTACGGCAAGCTCGCGATCAACGTCGCGCCGGCGAAGGCTGCGGCGGGGTAGGGCTCGCACCTGGCCGCATGGGCCCCGGCTCAGCAGCGCATCGCTGCACGCTGCGCTGCGTCCGGGGCACGAGACTGTCGATCGACTTGCTCCTCTCGTGTCCCGGACGCGCTGCAGCGCGCAAGCGCTGCTGCGCAGAGCCGGGACCCGGAGGCGTCGTGAGCCGCCGTCTCCGGCTTTCGGCAACATCCCGCGCCTGCTATCCTCCGCTAAAAGAACTTCGGTGGAGGAAACCAATGCGGCCCCAAGGGATGGTCTCAAATCCTGCGGCCGGCGATGTCACGCCGGCGGTGCTCGCCATCGGCCGGCCTGACTTTCCGAACATCCTCATCGACACGCTGCGCCGGCAGGCGGGGGTCGGTCATTGCATGGTGTTTGCGCTGACGCGCGCGGGCGCGGCCCGTTGTTTGCTGGACGCCGGCAACATCCCGATCGGCGGCGATCTCGGCGCCGCCTATGCCGGCCAGTTCCACGAATCCGATCCGAACCGCGATGCGCTGTTCGAGGCCGAGGGCGATGCGCCGATCATGCTCCCGGCGTTCGCCCCGCGCATGTACGGCGCGCGCTATCGCAAGATCTTCTTCAACGATTCCGGCATCGTCGACAAATGCGCGACCGCGATCTGGACC
The DNA here is from genome assembly GCF_022354745.1 of Bradyrhizobium sp. I71. Classification (NCBI taxonomy): domain Bacteria; kingdom Pseudomonadati; phylum Pseudomonadota; class Alphaproteobacteria; order Hyphomicrobiales; family Nitrobacteraceae; genus Bradyrhizobium; species Bradyrhizobium sp. I71. Next base: position 2,236,775 of record NZ_CP059398.1, on the reverse strand, counting down.
GGCGACACCTGCTTCTATGTCAACTTCTACCGCATCGCGGCGCAGGGCCGCTTCGGCGACGAGCAGCGCCGACGGCTCGAGGGAATCGCACCGGCGATCGCGGCGAGTGTCGCCCGCCATTTCCAGGCAAACGCAACGCCGGACCAGACCCTCGCCGCGCTGTTCGCGACGCGCGCGCCGCTCGCCGATCTCACGCCGCGCGAGCAGGACGTCTGCCGGCGTATCTTGTCCGGCTTCAGCTCCGAAGCGATCTCGCAAGCACTCGGCATCAGCCTGCATTCGACACTGACCTATCGCAAGCGCGCCTATGAGCGGCTCGGCATCTCCTCGCAGAGCGAGCTGTTCGCGATCGTGCTCCGCTTGCTCTCGGGACCTCACAGCCTGAACTGAGGGACACTGGGTTCGCGATATCTGCTTCCGGGAGCAAAGCGGACACGCAGTCTGGCCGCCATGATCGTCGCCTTTTGGACCCGGAGCTGACGTTGTCGGGCAATGCGCGTGACGTTTAATCATCTAGGCTTTTGCAAGATAAACTACAGATGGTTCCACCTCGACAAGAAATTCATCGTTCGCGAGGCTTGGCACTCCAATCCATGTAGCACACGGCGGATCGTCACCGAACGTTGCTCTGAGTGCGCCACTGATGGCCTCGCCCTCGTGCATATGGCTTTGCTTTATGTAGAGCCGCAATGCACCGACCTGATCAAGTTTTGCGCCTACCGATGCAAGTGCGACAGCGAGGTTCTCCAAGCTCTTTCGGAGTTGGCGCCCGATATCTCCCGCGCCAACGACCTTTCGATCGGCGTCCCAGGCGACTTGACCGGACACGTGCACGGTGTCACCGAAGGGCGTCGGGACAACCACCACTTGCGCGAATCCATAATGTAGGCTGTCAAAGATTCCGGTCGGAGAATGTACCCGTCGGCTCATGGGCGCTCCTTAGTCAGTGTGGCCCAATCAGCGACGCCACCGCTCTGCAAATAGACCACATGAATATATAAGGGAAACTTCGGCTTTTGACCCTTCGCTGCCGTTAAAGCGGTGCCGCTACATGACGGTTCAGAGGGTAGACCGGAAGTCTGCAGCCGAGCGCTGGACTGACGCTTTGACCCATTTTGGACATCAGCTGCAAACCCACGCCCAGCCTCGTTGAAACGTGCTGGCCGAGCTTGTATGCTCAACGCAAAATTGTGAAGGCTCGGAAGACATCGGTCGGGAGGGCGCGCAAAATGAATCCAATCTCCCGAAGGATTATTGTCGCGACGCTTCCGCTTGTAGCAATTGGGCTTGCGGCCGCCGCTCGCGCTCAAGGCAGCCCGTCATCCAATACCGGTGCGACGTTGTTCCAGAATGTGCGCATCTTCGACGGCAAGGGCGCTTCACTCTCCGCATCGTCCAATGTGTTGGTCAGAGGCAATATCATCGAGCGCATCTCGACGGAGCCGATCGCCGCAGACCCAGGCGTATCTGTGATCGCCGGGAACGGGCGAACCCTCATGCCCGGCCTGATCGACGCCCACTGGCATGCGATGCTGATCCGGCCAAATCCTGCCCAGGCGATAGCGGGTGACGTCGGATACAACAATATTGCCGCAGCCGTCGAGGCGACCGACACGCTGATGCGTGGTTTCACCACGGTCCGCGACGTAGGCGGTCCCGTATTTGGACTGAAAGCCGCCATCGATGCGGGATTGGTGGCAGGGCCCCGCATCTATCCCTCGGGAGCAATGATCACGGTGACCAGTGGACACGGGGATTTTCGCCAGCTGTCGGAGCTGCCGCGCACGATCGGCGGCATGCTCAGCCGCATGGAGCAGATTGGCGGCAGCGTGGTCGCCGACAGCCCCGACGAAGTCCGCGTCCGCGTCCGCGAGCAACTCATGCAAGGTGCCTCCCAGATCAAGCTGACGGCCGGTGGCGGTGTTTCCTCGCCGTTCAGTCCCATCGACGTGTCGACTTTCACGGAACTGGAACTGCGGGCGGCCGTTGAAGCGGCCGACAATTGGGGCACTTACGTCACTGTCCACGCGTTCACGCCTGCAGCAATCCAGCGGGCGATTGCCGCCGGTGTGAAGTGCATCGAGCACGGCTTCCTCATGGATGATGCCACCGCCAAACTGATTGCCGAAAAAGGGATATGGCTCAGTACGCAACCTCTCCCGGAGGAATTGAGGGAAGGCTTTCCGCCAGGCTCGGTCCAGCGAGCCAAGGCGGATGAGGTCTGGCCCGGCATAGCCAGATCCTACGAGCTGGCGAGGAAGTACAAGATCAAGACGGCGTGGGGCACCGACGTCCTGTTCTCTGCAGCGCTGGCGCGCCAACAAGGGGCCATCCTGGCCTCACTCGCTCGCTGGTACACGCCCGCCGAAGCGCTGACCATGGCGACATCGACAAACGCCGAACTGCTGGCGCTATCGGGCAAACGAAATCCTTATCCCGGCAAGCTCGGCCTCGTGGAACAGGGCGCACTCGCGGATCTGCTGCTCGTCGACGGAAATCCCCTGGACAATATCGGCCTTCTTGCCGACCCCGCCAAGAATTTCAAGATCATCATGAAAGATGGAATCATCTACAAGGATGCGCTTGCCCGTTAGCAGCAACGTCATCGCGCTGTTCGATGGGTCGCGCTCGATTCCAGGGCAAGTACCAACCCGGGCCGGGCAATTCGGCTTGTAGCCCGTTCGAGACATCCAGCGATATCCGCTCTGTGGCCGCTATCGGGGGAAAGCGGAAGTCCCCCGGCGCGCGCATTTTTGGGCGCAGACTGGCACGGCTATCCAGTTGCCGCGGGTCGGTTACCGGCTTCTCGCACGAGCGTTCGCGCGCCATCGCTCGGGGAGGCTCTGCGGCGAGGCGGCCGGTTTCCACTGCAGGGACACGACCCAGTTGTCGAAGACCGTGTTGAAGCTCCCGGACTGGTACGAGAAGTTCTCGTACGCCGGCCAAAAGTAACCGGCATCGGCTGCGTAGGTAAAGAGCGTCCAGGTATGGGGCTTCTTCCAGAACGCGTTGCCGCCGTCCGGGTCCCCGTCGAGGGCGCTGAAGTCGAGGAAGAGCCAGAGAGGTGCATTCTTGGTGCCGAGGTTCGTATCCGGCGAGTTGAACTGCAGCGCGTTCCAGTAGATCCCAGGTCCGGCTCCGGGATCAGCATCGTCCACGAGCTTCTGCAGCCGCCAATAGAAGCTCGCGTCGCCGGTCATAGTGGTCTCGCCGGTGAACGTGATCAGGCCAGCCTGCGGGCCTGACTGGATGATGCCGCTGATGGAGGTGGTCCCGCTGATTGTTCCGCTCCCTTGCAATATGCCGCCGGGAGCAGGCGTATCGGTGCCGGTCGCTGCAATGGTGACCGGGCCCGAGACCGTCCCACCGTTCATGAACAGTGTGCCCGACTCGCCGACAACAACCGCGCCGGTCACCGTGCCGGCGACCTCCAGCGTCGCCGCGTAGGATACCAGCACCTCGCCGGCACCCGTTGCTGATCCACCGGTACCGCCGGCAATCAGCGTACCCCCATTGACCCTGATCAGACCGGAAAGCGTGCCGCTGCTGTCTGCACTCAGGGTCAGCGTGCCGGGACCGAAGATCGTCAGGCCCGCCGATCCCTCGATGGCGGCTGCGATCTGCGAACTACCGCCGCTGGCATTGGTGTAGATCAGGCCTTCTGCCGCGCCGAACGAAAGGCTCGCAGTAGCGATGCTGCCGCCGTTCATGATGAGGCCCGCGGCGTCGCCGCTCGCCTGGCTTCCGACCAGAATGCTCGCATCGCCGCCCGTAATCGCCCCGCCGTTCACTTCGAGCGCCGCCACCTGCGGCACACCGCTGCTCTCGACCGCCTGGCTGTCGACGACCTCGTAGACGGCATCGGCCGGAACGTCGTTGATGCCGACATCCGTCGACGACACGGTCGCCGCGCTCGCGAAGCCCTCGGAGGGCGAATAGGTCAGGAACTTGCCCGAACTGGCCGCGTCGTCGTCCTCTCCGAGAATGTAGGGAGCGACGATCCCGTTCGTGATGATGGGCAGGTTTGCTCCCGTTCCTGCCACGAACACCTGTTGCGTCAGCCCAAGCTGGGCCATGCCGCCGCCCGGCACGATAACAAGAGTTCCGCCGGAGTTGCGGACAATGTTCGTCAGGGTACCGTCGTCATTGCCCCCGATTACGACGCGATAGTTGCCGCTTCCGGAAAGCTGCAAGGCGCCTCCTGTAGAGCCGATGACGAACGTCGCCAGAGATCCCGAGGCGATCTGCACATCGACCGTCGCGCCGTCCGAACGAAGCTCGAGTATTCCGCCGTTCGTCACCATCACCCTGAAGCTGCCAAATGGTGTGCCGGATGTCCGGGTACTTGCCAGCGTCCCAGCGCCTACGGTGTTGTGTCCCATCAGCTGGTTCGTGTTGGTGAGCAGGAGCGTGCCTTCGCCGTATTTGTGGAGGCCGCCCAGCCCGGAGATCGGCGCGACGACGGTCAGCGTGCCGCCGTTCGTGTTGATGACCTTAGGCTGGTTGATCGTCCACGTGCTGGGTTCATATCCGGATGTCGAGGGCAGCGCCGACGGCGAGATCGCCCAGGCTTGCCCCTGCCAGAGCACGGCGTAGACGCCCCACCCGGTGAGCGCGTCGGTGACGACCTGGCTGTAGTCTTCGGAGGGTAGCGGCAGATTTTCCAGCGTCCATCCGCTGGGCATCTGCGCGATCTGGACGGTCTGCGGATTGCTGGACGGGAGGTTGGGTACGTTCTCGAACGAGGCGGGGAAAGCGTTGTTGATGGTGATCGTGCCGCCCGTCAGGTTCACCGTGAGCGGCGCGAGGACATGGCCGCCGTTATTTTCCATGTATCCCTTCGTCGTCTGGGAAACGGAATACCAGCCAACCGCGAAATTGGCCAAGACGATCGTCTGCGGACTCTCGGACACGTTCGGGGCCAACTGATCGGCGAGCCACGCGAGGTCCGGATTGGAAGTGCTCGTCAAATGATAGAGATCAGGCCCGATTCCGCAGGCCGACAGATAGTCGGCCATCCCGCTGGTCATGCCGTCCACGAAGCTGCCGCTCTCGCTCGACGTCCGCATCAAGCCTGCGACCACCCTTTCCAGGTTGATCGCCACGGGGTCGTCCTCGCCGTTGTAGACCGCAGGAGCAACCTGCGTGAAGCCGTTTGCCGACAGCCAGTAAAGGCCCATGACCATCGACGTCGGGCCGCAATAGGCTTCACCGTCCCCCGGCAGGCTCTGCCCGAAGGGCCCGAAATCGGTCTGGATGATCGAAGGCGTGCTCTTGATGGGGTCTTTCCACATGGGGCTGGTCCACTCCTGTCCGACAAGGCCACGGTACGCGCTTGAGCCGCAGGTTAATGTCCCGTCAATTGCGGGACACAACTTGTGGATACTTTAGTTGGTCGATACCGTCTAAGAGTGTAGAGCGGAATCTTGAAAGTAGGCAAGCTGGGTCTCCAGCTTGGCCGGGCAGGGACGGCTTAGGAGTTCAAGCGCGGGCCGCCGAGCGGCAGCATGTTCGTCGTGAGTGGCGCATATCTGCCACCAGCGGCGATGTCCTGCGGCAGGGCCTGATAACAGGTGGTGTCGCGGCCGTCCTCGTAACGCGAACGTCTACTTCTGAGGCGTGCTGCGAATCCTGGAAGTGGCACCTTTGAGATATGGCGACCGGCTCTGAAGATGTCCGTTCATTGGGGCAGACCGGACGTATCCGACTGACTGCTCAAACGGCGCCTTTGACCCGAAGCCGACCTTTTCGGTTGAACTCCTCAGAGGTCAATCAGATATTCAATGAGGGCAGAACCAACGACGGCCCGGTATTCGGAACCAAGGAAGCAGCCCCCTCTCGGTGTTCTTAGATCAGGGCGGTCACGGGGGTAGGCAGGCCCGAGTAAGCTTCGCGCAAGCTGCGAGGCTGGCGGCTAGATTACGAACGTCGTGCTAAGGTTGAGGACCGCCTTTATCACCCACTGGCCCCTGATCGTAAAGGTCATCGGATCGGGGTTGGGTATCTCGAAATTGAAAAAGACGCTTCCATTCTTGTTAAGTGCCACGCCCGACAGCGCATTTGGCAAAAATGACACGTTTTGAGTGACGTCGCCACGATGTCCCTTTATGTCCTTCAATGACCATGGACCGCTGAAATTGCGCACAAGTTGGCTATCTAATTGGAAGTCTGTGTCCGAAACACCGGATCCAGAAATTGCTCCGGAGCAGCCTAATAATGCTGCGATGTTGGCTATTCTGCTGCCAATCTTAAACGATATCGAAGCGGCACCCGATTCCGTGCGTATCCTTAGTACGTGCGCAGCAATAAACCAATCGTCTGCTTTTGTGTCTACCGCCAACACTGCCTCCCCAGGTTTACAGCCTTGATGTTAGTGCAATACGCATGTGAGGAGGTTCATGCTCGCTTGCGGGCCGTAGGGTGCCCAGCTGTGCAGCGGCATTGAGCAGAGGTGCAATAGCGATGGCACACCAGCGGCACCTCCCCCCGACCTTCGGACACGCATTCGGCATTCCTGCTCCGGTCGTATCTCCCAGCGAAAATGATATTCTGATCAGGAAGCCAAGCAGGGAATGTCTGTATTTGGCCGTGCCTGACCTTGGCCCAAAGCGCCGCAAGGTCCGCTTCCTTTAGCTGACCCGAACAGGGCGATGCGAGCGGGCAAAGGCGGACCCACTACGGTCATTGTTGTGAGCAAAAGTGGAACTTCCATCGAACCAGGCGGTGTCGTCGATCCCTAGTATCAATGTGTATGGAGACGACCGCGCCTAAGACTTGGGAGGAGAGCGGGCATGCTAATAAACGCCAAGGTGGCAGCCAGGCTTCCCGCCCGGGACCTGAATCGGGCGCGGGCGTTCTATTCGGAAAAACTTGGGCTTGATCCGGTCGAACAGCGTGAGGGTGGGCTCCGCTACGTCTGTGCGGGCGGTGAGTTTGCGATCTTCGTCTCGGCTGGAATGCAATCCGGCACGCACACGCAGATGGCCTGGGAAGTCGAGGACATCGAGACAACCGTGCGCGAGCTTCGTGCCCGGGGAGTTGAGTTCGAGGAGTATGACCTGCCAGGACTGAAGACCGTTGATGGGATCGCAGAAATTACCGGGAATTATCCCAGCAAGGGTATCGGTGAGAGGGGCGCTTGGTTCCGCGACAGCGAAGGCAACGTGCTGGGAATCGGGCAGCCAATCCGATCATAAGGTACGCTCCGCACGTCTGCAGTGGGCCCGAAGGCGAAGATTGTGATGGCGTCTGGCCGCGTCAGCGGTCGAGGTTAGATCGGACTTGGCAGAACCCAAGCCAAATCGACGCGATTGGCCCCGAAGCCGCGGTTCATGAAGGGCGGCGTGTCCGCTCCGCCGGGCGATTCAAATCTCGACTCGTTCCACGACGAGAAGCGCGCGTTCATGCCGCGGCCTGAATAGCAGACGGTACTCCCGGTTCCTGTGTTGCCGAACAGGAGTTCAGCGTTAACCACAGCTAACGGTTCCGGTCTGAGCGAAATCGCTTGGAAGTTTCTTAAATTTTGCTGGGTACCTCTCTTGGGCATGGTGACCTGGGGAGAGACGTGAGCAAGCGGGCCAAACGTGGAAAGGCGGAGACGCTCGCGCTGCCGATGGCCGCGAGAGTTGCCATGGGCGCGGTGGCCGTCGCCGCATTGGGCTACGGTTTGCTGTCCCGTCCGGCGAGCGTGCAGCAGGCGAAGAAGCCGTCCGCACCACAAGCCCAGGCATCGTCAACGCCCGTTTACGTGGCCACCCCGGTTCATGCATCAGCGCCGGCTCCGGCTCCTGCTCCGATTCCGGCCCCGGCGCCTCTGGTCGAACCGCCAAAAGCCGCTGAAGGTCCCGGAGCATTCGTTCGGCAGGTGGTCGACTATGCCAGCCGCCAGCCGCCGGGCACCGTGATCATCGATACCAAGAACACATTCCTTTATTTCGTTCTGAACGACGCGCAGGCGATGCGTTATGGCATCGGTGTCGGCCGCGAAGGTTTCACATGGTCCGGTGAGCAGACTGTGGCCCGCAAGGCCGAATGGCCGGATTGGCATCCGCCTGCGGAGATGGTGTCACGTCAGCCTTATCTGCCGCGGTTCATGGCAGGTGGCCCCGGCAATCCGCTCGGCGCCCGGGCGATGTATCTGGGCGAGACCGAATATCGAATTCACGGCACCAACAATCCCGCGACGATTGGGAAGAAGGTGTCGTCTGGCTGCATCCGGCTGACCAACGAGGACGTCACGGATCTCTACGAGCGGGTGAAGGTCGGAGCGAAAGTGATCGTGCTTCCGGCGACCGCTGCCCGTCGTCCGGGAACGCCGCCCGATGCCGCCTTCCGATTGCCGGATCCGGCATCGCCGTCAAAGCGGCCCCTGGCGGCCAACGCGCAGATGCCGTCATCCGGACCGAAGATCGCCGAGGCCCGGTAACTCCAATGCCGCCCGTCCCTATCGTTAGGGACAGACGCCGGCGTCGGACCTCGCTAGTCTCCTGGAAACGAGACTCCAGGAGGGACCGCCTTGAGCACCGCGCCGCGCATCGACATCGACCCGGCCGCCTTCTGGGCCGATCCCTATCCGATGCTCGCGAAGATGAGGCGAGAGGCGCCGATCGCGTTCGTGCCGCAGCTCGGCTCGACGCTGCTGACGAGCCGCGACGACATCTCGATCTCCGAGAAGCAGATCGACGTGTTCTCCTCGCACCAGCCCGCCGGCCTGATGAACCGGCTGATGGGCCACAACATGATGCGCAAGGACGGCGAGGCGCACCAGGTCGAGCGCCGCGCGATGTTTCCGACGGTCTCGCCGAAGACGGTGAAGGCGCACTGGACCGCGCTGTTCCAGGCCCATGCCGACCGCATCCTCGATGCGATCAAACCGGGCCGGATCGATTTCATGCGCGACTTCGCGCTGCCCTTCTCCGGCGAGTGCCTGAAGTCGATCACCGGCCTCACCAATATCGGCTTCGGGGCCATGGATGCGTGGTCGCAAGGCATGATCGAGGGCATCGCCAACTATGCCGGCGACCCCGAGGTCGAGGCGCGCTGCCATGCCGCGACGTCGGGCATCGATGCCGCGATCGACGACATGCTGCCGGTGATGCGCAAGCATCCCGACCAGAGCATTCTCGGCGTGCTCCTCGCCTCGGGCATGCCGATGGAGAGCGTGCGTGCCAACGTCAAGCTCGCGATCTCGGGTGGCCAGAACGAGCCGCGCAAGGCGATCGCCGGCACGGTGTGGGCGCTGCTCACCCATCCCGAGCAACTCGATCTCGTGCGCAAGGGCGAGGTGTCCTGGCTGCAGGCCTTCGAGGAATATGCCCGCTGGATCTCGCCCATCGGCATGTCGCCGCGGCGGATCGCAAAGCCCTGGAGCATCCGCGACGTCTCGTTTGAGACCGACGAGCGCGTATTCCTGATGTTCGGCTCCGCCAACCGCGACGAGAAGCACTTCGAGCGCGCCGATGCGTTCGACGTGAGACGAGACACCTCCAAGAGCGTCGCCTTCGGCGCCGGCCCGCATTTCTGCGCCGGCGCCTTCGCCTCCCGCGCCATGATCGCCGACGTCGCGCTGCCGACCGTGTTCGCCCGCGCCAAACGGCTCGAATTGGCCGATGACGAGGAAGTGCGGATCGGCGGCTGGGCATTTCGTGGGCTGCTCAATCTGCCCGTGAGATGGCAGCACTAGCTGCCGAGGGCCTGCCTGCTCCTCCTGCCGCACGATGACATTCTGTCACTGTATTGCCCGACGGGTCAAGTGAGATTCGGCAAATACGAAATATGTTTCGAAACAAGACCTTGGCTACTGTGCATGGGGTTGTTCTCGCATTTCTTTGGTCTTGGGTCCCTGTGCGCTGCGATTGTCACATTCGCGTGCGGAAAAATTCGCTCTGCATTCGCTCCGCGGATTGAAAGATTAATCATGCCCCGCGCCTCGCGCGCAGTGCTCGCATCGCTATTTTTCCGCACGTCTCGACACCCGCAATAAGCCGCACCATCATTCGGGCAACGCGAATGAATGACGGCCGCATGCGGCCGGGAGTGTGGAATGCGGCGTCGAGACTTTCTGAGACTTTCCGTCGGAACTGCGGCCGTCGCCGCGTTCGCCTCGCGCGTCAACGCGCAAGGCGCGGTGAAGGAAATTCGTATCGGCTACCAGAAGAACGGCGTGCTGGTCGTCGCGCGCCAGCAGGCCGCCTTGGAAAAACATTTCGCCCCGCAAGGCATCGAGGTGAAGTGGGTCGAGTTCTCCTCGGGGCCTCCGATGATGGAGGCGATGAACGTCGGCAGCGTCGACTACGGCGCGGTCGGCGATTCCCCGCCGGTGTTCGCCCAGGCCGCGGGCGCCGCGATCGTCTATGCCGCCGGCCAGCCCATCACCAACGGCCAGGGCATCCTGGTGCCGAAGGATTCGCCGATCCGCACCATCGCCGAATTGAAAGGCAAGCGCATCGGCTTCACCAAGGGCTCCAGCGCGCACAACATCGTGGTGCAGACGCTGGAGAAGGCCGGCCTCACCTATGCCGACATCACGCCGGTCTACCTGACGCCACCTGACGCCGGCCCTGCCTTCGCCAATGGCAGCATCGAGGCCTGGGCAATCTGGGATCCTTACTTCGCGATCGGCGAGACCAGGCAGAGCGGCCGCATCCTGATCAATGCGCGCGAGGTCACCAAGACCAATTCGTTCTACATCGCCAACCGCGACTTCGCGAAGAACCACGGCGCGATCCTGCAACAGATCGTCGACGTCACCACCGCGACCGCCAGATGGGCCGAGCAGCACCGCGACGAGGTCGCGAAATCGCTCGCTGCGGTCACCGGCATTCCCCTCGACATCCAGACCATCGCCGCGAACCGTTCGTCATTCGTGGTCGGCCCCGTCACCGACGACATCGTCGCGACCCAGCAGGGCGTCGCCGACCGTTTCCACAAGCTCGGCCTGATCCCGAAGCCGATCGTGATTCGCGACATCGTCTGGCGCAACCCGGCAGCCTGATCGTGCCGACCGGCCTTCCCATCCACAGGGGTTTGAACATGAGACGTATCATTCAGCGTCCGATCGCGGCCATCGTGCTCTCGATCGGCATCGTCGCCGCCGCGGTCGGCACGACTTACGGTTAGGAGCACATCCATGAGCCAATCCAAGAGCAATATCCTCTGGTTCCTGCCGACCCATGGCGACGGGCGCTATCTCGGCACCGGCATCGGCGGCCGCGAGGTCGACTTCAACTATCTGCGCCAGATCGCGCAGGCCGCAGACCAGCTCGGCTATTTCGGCGTGCTGATCCCGACCGGCCGGTCGTGCGAGGATTCCTGGATCGTCGCCTCGAGCGTGGCGCCGTTCACCGAGCGGCTGCGCTATCTCGTGGCGGTCCGTCCCGGCCTGCAATCGCCGAGCGTGGCGGCGCGCATGACGGCGACGCTCGATCGCATCTCGAACGGCCGGCTCCTCGTCAACGTCGTCACCGGCGGCGATCCGGTCGAGAACAAGGGCGACGGCGTCTTCCTCGGCCATGACGAGCGCTATGAGGTCACCCGCGAGTTCCTGGGCGTCTACAGCGACCTGCTCGCCGGCAAGACCGTCAATGTCGAAGGCAAGCACATCCGTGTCGAGGGCGGCAGGCTGCTGTTTCCTCCGGTGCAGTCGCCGCGGCCGCCGCTCTATTTCGGCGGTTCGTCCGATGCCGGCATCGATGTCGCCGTGGACACCGTCGACAAATATCTCACCTGGGGCGAGCCGCCGGCGCAGGTCGCCGAGAAGATAGCTAAGGTGAGGGAGGTCGCCGCCGCGCGCGGCAGGAAACTCTCCTTCGGCATTCGCCTTCACGTGATCGTGCGCGAGACCAATGAAGAGGCCTGGAGCGCGGCGAACGAGCTGATCAAGCATGTCAGCGACGAGACCGTCGCGCTGGCGCAGAAGAACTTCGCCCGCATGGATTCCGTCGGCCAGCAGCGCATGGCGCAGCTTCATGGCGGCAGGCGCGACAAGCTCGAGATCGCGCCGAACCTGTGGGCCGGTGTCGGCCTCGTGCGCGGCGGCGCCGGCACGGCGCTGGTCGGCGACGCCCGGACCGTCGCGGCCCGCATCAGGGAGTATCAGGATCTCGGGATCGATACCTTCATCATGTCGGGCTATCCGCATCTGGAGGAAGCCTATCGCTTCGCCGAGCTGGTGTTCCCGCTGCTCTCGCTGGAGCAGCCGAGCAACGTGACGAAGCTCCATTTCAACGGCGGTCCGTTCGGCGAGACGGTCGGCAGCGATCTCCGTCCGCAGCACCGGGTGTCGCAGTCATGAGCCTGATCGACAGCGTTTCGCTTCCGCGCAGCCTGCGCCTGCCGCGCCTCGACGGCCTGATCCAGTGGATCGTGCCGCTCGCCATCATCGCGATCTGGCAGGTCGCGAGCGTCACCGGCTTCGTGCCGACCCGCGTGCTGCCGGCGCCGAGCGACGTCGTGCTGGCCGGCTGGAAGCTGCTGCTCTCCGGCGAACTCGTCCGCAACATCTGGGTCTCGTTCTGGCGCGCCTCGATCGGTTTTCTGATCGGCGGCAGCATCGGTTTTGCGTTCGGCCTCGCCAACGGCCTGTCGCAGCTCTCGGCAAGGCTCACCGACACCACGCTGCAGATGGTGCGCAACGTGCCGCATCTGGCGCTTATCCCGCTCGTCATCCTCTGGTTCGGCATCGACGAGAGCGCAAAGCTGTTCCTGGTGGCGCTCGGCGTCTTCTTCCCGATCTATCTCAACACGCTGCACGGCATCCGCACGGTCGATCCCCAGCTGATCGAGATGGGGCGCATCTACGGCATGACCGACGGCGAATTGTTCCGCCGCGTGATCTTCCCTGGCGCGCTGCCCTCGATCTTCGTCGGCATCCGCTTCGCGCTCGGCATCATGTGGCTGACCCTGATCGTCGCCGAGACCATCGCGGCCTCCTCGGGCCTCGGCTACATGGCGATGCAGGCGCGCGAGTTCATGCTGATCGACGTCGTCGTGCTCTCGATCCTGATCTACGCCCTGCTCGGCAAGCTTGCCGACAGCGCCTCCCGCGTGCTGGAGCGCCTGACGCTCTCCTGGCACCCCGCCTTCCAGAAACGTTGAGCAAGAAATACTGGGAATCACATGCAGACAGCGCTTCGTACCTCTCTTCCCGAGACCGAGCTCGCCAGCCGGGCCAATTTCGTCCCTCATGCGCGTGCCGTGCACGAGGAGCGTCCGGTTCACACCGGCGGCCGGCCGCTCAGCATCCGGGGCTTGCGCAAATCCTTCGGCGCCAACGAGGTGCTGCGCGGCATCGATCTGCACATCCCCGCCGGCCAGTTCGTCGCGATCGTCGGCAAGAGCGGCTGCGGCAAGAGCACGCTGCTGCGTCTGATCGCCGGCCTGGACGAGATCGATGCCGGCAGCATCAGCTTCGGCGGTGACGTCCAGCCCGAAGACATCCGCGTGATGTTCCAGGAGCCGCGGCTGCTGCCCTGGGCCCGCGTGCTCGCCAATGTCGAGGTCGGCCTCGGCCGCGATCGTGCCTCCGGCAATGCGCATGCGCGTGCCGAGAAAGCCTTGAGCGAGGTCGGTCTCGCCGACAAGCGCGACCAATGGCCCTCGGTGCTGTCGGGCGGCCAAAAGCAGCGCGTCGCGCTCGGCCGCGCATTGGTCTCGCGCCCGCGCGTGCTCGCCTTCGACGAGCCGCTCGGCGCGCTGGACGCACTGACCCGCATCTCGATGCAGCGGCTCCTGGAACGCGTCTGGCGTGACCAGGGCTTTACCGCGATCCTGGTGACCCACGACGTCTCGGAAGCCGTCGCCTTGGCGGACCGGGTGCTGGTGATCGAGGAGGGCCGGATCGCCCATGACGTCACCGTCAACGCGGCCCGGCCACGCCAGCGCGGCTCGGCCGAGCTCGCAAGCCTTGAAGGCTCGATCCTCAGCCACCTTTTGTCGGCGGACGATCGTACCTAAATAAGAGGGATCCCCGCTTCGGGGAGCAATGCCATGAATGTAGTGCCCCGCGATCTCATGACCGAAATCCCCGTCTCGTCTGCCGATTTTCGCGGCGCCATGCGCCACCTCACCGGCGGCGTCAGCGTCATCACCGCCGGGCGGGGCAAGGATATTACGGGCATGACGGTGACCTCGGTCACCTCGCTGTCGGTGGAGCCGCCGACGCTGCTGGTCAGCATCAACCGCGATGCGTCGTCCTTTCCGCTGATCAAGCGCCACGGCGCCTTCGGCGTGAACATCCTCAACGCCGACCAGCTCGAGATTGCCGAGCGCTTTTCCGGCAAGGGCGGGTTGAAGGGCGCCGATCGCTTCGCAGGCGCCAAATGGGTGACGGCGGTCTCGGGCGTTCCCCTGCTGTTCGGCGCATTGTCCGCCTTCGATTGCGAGGTCGAGGAGATCGTCGAACGCCACTCGCACGGCATCGTCATCGGCCGTGTCAGGGACATCAGGAGCTCGGCCCGCACAGCTGCACTGGCCTATTGGCACGGCCAGTATGTGGCGGTCGACCAGGACGAGGACGCGGCCAGGCTTGCGGATGTCAGCCTTCCCGCGCGCGGCCGGCGCGGCATTTGATCGCCGCGCGTGTCGGCGCGGAAGGCTGGCCTTTTCCCCGTCGTCGCTCTAGAAGCGCCTGAACCCCCATGCGGGACGGCAATGGAGCGGATCGATGAAACGCGTTGCGACCTGGGCCTTCTACGCCGTCGGCGCGCTTGCGATCGCCTATCTCGCGCTCTACGCCTACGCGATGTTCTCAGGCTCTCCGATCGTGCCGGGCGACCCCATCCACATCTTCCGCAAGCCCGACGCGCCGAGTTATTCGTAGAACTTGGTCGGTCTCGTAGAGTGGGCAAAGGCGCCCTTGCGCCGTGCCCACCATCTTTCCCGCAGGTGACGGAAGTGGTGGGCACGCTTCGCTTTGCCCACCCTACGGCAGCTGCATTCACCCCCGCAAGATCGCCAGCGCGAGCGCCTGTGCGCGCGGCACGATGCTGTCGAGCTCGAGATATTCCTCCGGCGTGTGCGCGAGCCCGCCGACCGGGCCGAGGCCGCAGATGGTCGGCGTGCCGACCGCGGCCGTGAAGCCGGAATCAGCACAGCCGCCGGAGAATTCGCCCTGGAGCGTGGTGAGGCCGACCTGTCTTGCGGCGGCCTGATAATTTTCGAACAGCGCTTTCGAATCCGGGCTCTGCACCACCGGCACGAACTCGCCCTTGATCGTCAGCGTTGCACTCGTGCCCGGCACGTAGGAGGTCGCGACAATCGTCTCGATTGCGGCCATCACCCTCGCGCGATGCGCCGGATCGACGTAACGCAGGTCGATCTGGCCCTCGGCGTAGGGCGCCGTGGTGTTGACGGACTGGCCGCCCGAGACGAGGCCGACATTCAGCGTGATGCCCTTGTCGAGATCGGTCAGCGCATGGATCTGCACGATCTTGTGTGCGAGCTCGCCGATCGCGCTGATGCCGGCGGCGAAATTGGCGCCGGAATGGGCGGCCTTGCCGGTGATGCCGAGATGCATGAAGATGCCGCCCTTGCGGCCGGTGACGATATTGCCGGTGGGGCGGCCCGGCTCGGAATTGAACACCGCGCGCGCGGCGCGTCCTTCACGTTCGATCACCGGGCGTGAGGAGGGCGAGCCGATCTCCTCGTCCGAGGTGATCAATACCTTGATCGGGTGCGGTGAGCCGCCGAATTTGTGGAAGGCGGTTGCCACGAACACGTTCATGACGAGGCCGGACTTCATGTCGGCGACACCCGGTCCATAGGCGCGGCCATCTCTGATCGTGAACGGACGCCGCCCGGCCTCGCCCTTGCCGAACACGGTGTCGCGATGCCCCATCAACAGCACGGGCTTCTCGTTGCTGCCGGGCTTTGCCACCTCGGCATGGATCGCATCGCCGAAAGTGGCGTTGGCCTCGCGCCGGAATGGAATGCCGTGCTCGGCAAAATGCCGCTCGAACCGCGCGCCGACCGCGTCGACGCCTTCCTTGTCGTAGGACCCGGAATCGATGTTCACGACGTCGCGGAGCAGATCGATCATCGCCTGCCGCTGCGACGCCAGCCAATCCGTGATTTGAGCTTCAGACATGTGGTCCCTCGCGTGGTTTTCGGGCGTGGTTATAGGGCGTTGTGCCGGCTTGACCTAGTCGCCGAATGCGGCTCCCCTTTGCATTCGAAGCAGCCGAAGTTCTCTCACCGTCACCCTGAGGTGGCCGCTTCTTCAGCGGCCCTCGAAGGGCGACGGCCCGGCTGTGGCCGTTCATCCTTCGAGGCTCCGCACGCGATGGGTTCGCATCGCGCTTCGCACCTCAGGATGACGGGGTGAGTATTGGTGCGCGCCAAACAAAAATGCCCGGGACTGAGCCCGGGCATTTGCATCCTCGATGTTCGGCAGGAGCGCTACGCCCCCATCATCGGCATGCGCGGATACTCGCCCGGCGTTCCCGCGGGCGGGATCGGGATGCCGCCGTCGGCATATTCGTTGAGCTTGTTGCGCAGCGTGCGGATCGAGATGCCGAGGATGTTGGCGGCATGGGTCCGGTTGCCGAGGCAGTGCTTCAGCGTCTCCAGGATGAGGTCGCGCTCGACATCGGCCACGGTGCGCCCCACCAGCGCCCGCGTCACCTGCTCGGCGGCCATGGTGGCATGCGCCACGGCCGGCGCGGTCTTGGCGAGATCGAGGCGGTCGCCGTCCGGCGTGATGATGGCGTCGGGTCCGATCTCGTCGCCGTGCGCCATCAGCACCGCGCGGTGCATGGTGTTTTCGAGCTCGCGGACGTTGCCCTGCCAGCGGTTGCCGGAGAGCACGCGGCGGGCTTCCGCCGAGATCGGGCGCAGCGGCACGCCGTTGGCCTCCGCATACTTCTTCACGAAATGCTGGGCGAGCTCCAGGATGTCGGCAGGGCGCTCGCGCAGCGGCGGGATCTTCAGATTGACGACGTTGAGGCGGAACAGCAGGTCCTCGCGGAACGTGCCCTCGCGCACGGCTTCGACGAGGTTGCGGTTCGAGGTGGCGATGATGCGGATGTCCACCGGCACCGGCTTGGTGCCACCGACGCGGTCAATCACGCGCTCCTGGATGGCGCGCAGCAGTTTCGATTGCAGGCGGACGTCCATCTCCGAGATTTCGTCGAGCAGCAGCGTGCCGCCGGTCGCTTCCTCGAACTTGCCGATCCGGCGCGCGACTGCGCCGGTGAAGGCGCCCTTCTCGTGGCCGAACAGCTCGGACTCCAGGAGGTGTTCGGGGATCGCGGCGCAGTTGATGGAGATGAACGGGCGTTTGGCGCGCGCCGAGCGGGTATGGACGTAACGGGCCAGCACCTCCTTGCCCGTGCCGGATTCCCCCGTGATCATCACCGATGCGTCGGAGCCGGCGATCTGCTGGGCAAGCTTGATCACCTTCGCCATCGCCTCGTCGCGATAGACCAGCTCGCGGGAATCGTTGGCGACCGCGGCGAGCACCGCGGCGATCAGTTCCGGGTCCGGCGGCAGCGGGATGTATTCCTTGGCACCGGCGTGGATCGCGGCGACCGCGGCGCGGGCGTCGTTGGTGATGCCGCAGGCGACGATCGGGGCGTGGATGTGCTCGGCCTCCAGCCGCAGCACGAGGTCGCGGATGTCGAGGGCGACGTCGACCAGCAGGAGGTCGGCGCCCTTGCCGCCGCGCAGCACGCGCATCGCCTGCTCGTGATCCTCGGCATGGGTCACGGTGGCGCCGTTCTCCATCGCGATCTTGGTGGCGGTGGTGAGCTGGCCCTTCAATGTGCCAACGATGAGAAGCCGCATGTCAGTCTCCTGTCCGTCTGTTCGCGCTGCCGCGCGTCATGTCCTTGTGCTAGCCGCGTTCGGCCTTGATGATTTCCGTCATGGTGACGCCGAGCTTGTCCTCGACCAGGACGACCTCGCCGCGGGCGACCAGCTTGTTGTTGACGTAGATGTCGATGGCTTCGCCGACGCGCCGGTCGAGCTCGAGCACGGTGCCTGGTCCGAGCTTCAGGAGCTCGCCGACGTCCATCTTGGAGCGGCCGAGCACGGCCGAGACCTGCACCGGCACGTCGAACACCGCTTCGAGGTCGGCGGCGGCACGCGCCGCATATTCGTCCTCGCTGTAGCCGACGTCGGTGCCGGTCGGCGGCATCGGGCCGTTGAGATCGGGCAGCGGGACCTGTCCGTCTGTTTCGCTCATGGCTTAATTCCCCCTGCGGGACGCGATATAGCGCCCGACCATTTCGTCGATCTTGGCCGCGATGGCGCCGCGCTCCAGCACGACGCCGCCATCGGCCCATTCGATCCGGCAGTCGCCGGTGGCGATTTCCGGCTCGGCCAGGATCACCAGGCGGCCCTCGAAGCCGCTCTGCTTGGCGAGCTGCTCGATCTTCTCTCGCGCGGCGTCGTAAAGCGCATCGTTGATGCGGACGACGAGATGCGGCGTCGCGACCAGATGCGAGAAGCAGTCCTTGACCAGCGCTATGACCTCGCCGAGCGGCTCGGCGGCGACGAGATCAGCGCACAGCTTGCGCGCCACCGCGACCGCGACCTCGACAGCCTCGGTCTCCATCCTGGTCTCGATGTTGCCGATGCCGGAGGCGACGCCCCGAATTGCGATGTTGATCTCCTCCATGGCGAGCGCGACGCGGCGGTCGCTCTCGGCCTTGGCCTCGTGCTGGCCGGCGGCAAAGCCCTGCTGGTAGGCGCGCGCCTCGGCTTCCGCGATCTTCTGGGCGATCTCGGCTGCGGTCGCGGCCTTCTCGCGCGTCGTCCGCTCGGGCGCCGCGAAGTCGGTATCGAACAGGAATTTTGCCGGAGCGGCCATCAGTACACCAGCTCGTCGTCGGCGCGGTTCTTGGTCAGCATGATCTCGCCCTTGGCGGCGAGATCCTTGGCGAGATTGACCAGAAGCGCCTGCGCTTCGTCGACGTCGCGCAGGCGCACCGGGCCCATCGCCGCCATGTCGTCCTGGAGCATCTTGGCCGCGCGCGAGGACATGTTGCCGAAGAAGAAGTTGCGGACGTCCTCGTTGGCGCTCTTCAGCGCGACGCCGAGCTTGTCCTTGTCGACGTTTCGCATCAGGGTCTGGGCGGAGCCGGAATCGAGCTTCACGAGGTCGTCGAAGGTGAACATCAGCGCCTTGATGCGCTCGGCCGATTCGCGGTTGTCCTCTTCCAGCGAGGTGATGAAGCGGGTTTCGGTCTGGCGGTCGAAATTGTTGAAGATCTCCGCCATCACCTCGTGGGCGTCGCGGCGGCGGGTCTGCGACAGGTTGGACATGAATTCGGTGCGCAGCGTCTTCTCCACGCTCTCGATCACCTCCTTCTGCACCGCTTCCATCTTCAGCATGCGGTTGACGACGTCGAGCGCGAGCTCCTCGGGCAGGATGCCGAGCACGCGCGCCGCATGCTCGGACTTCAGCTTCGACAGCACCACGGCGATGGTCTGCGGATATTCGTTCTTGAGGTAGTTGGCGAGGACCTCTTCCTGCACGTTGGAGAGCTTCTCCCACATGTTGCGTCCCGCGGGGCCGCGGATCTCATCCATGATGCCGTTGACGCGCTCCGGCGGCAGATATTGCTGGAGCAGGCGCTCGGTGGCGTCGAAATTGCCCATCAGTGCGCCGGAAGCCGACATGCGCGAGACGAATTCGAGCAGCATGTCCTCGACGGTTTCGACCTCGACGGTGCCAAGCGTCGACATCTCCAGCGAGAGCTGGCGCACCTCGTCGTCGTCGAGCAGGCTCCAGATCTTGCCGCCATATTGCTCGCCCAGCGCCAGCATCAGGATCGCAGCACGCTTCGGCCCGGCCAGCGCCTCGGACTTGCTGCCCCCGCGGCTGCCGGCGCGCTGGCCCAGCGTGGAGATCACGCTGGTGATGTCATTCGAATTGGCGTTTTGCAGGGAGGCGGCCATGTCAGATCACTTCTTGATGCACTTGGCAGAGTTGCGTGGCTTGGGTTATTTCGCGGGTTCGGTAAGCCATTGGCGGATGATGGCGACGGTTTCGTTGGGGTTGCGCTCGGCGAGCTCGCCGACGCGATGAACGGACTGGGCGTGGACCTGGCCCTGGATGGTGGCGACGTCGATGGCGCTGGCGGCGCCGCTCGGCAGCAGCGGCTGGCCGGAGGCCGGCGCGGCCTCTTCCGACGCGGCGGGGCCCGTCAGCACGCCGGAGATGGCGGCGGCGACCTCGTCGGAGGCGAGGATGCGCTTGACCAGCGGGCGGATCACCAGGAACAGCACGACCAGGCCGAGCAGCATCATTACGCCGAGCTCGACGAAGTACATGACGTCGTCCTTGGTGAACTGGAGCATGCCGAGGAAGCCTGAGGACTCGCCGACCGGCGCGGTTGAGGGCGCGTCGGCAAAGCGCAGATTCACGACCTCGACCTGGTCGCCGCGCTTCTGGTCGAAGCCGATCGCCGAGCGCACCAGGGTGGCGATGCTGTCGAGCTGCTCCTTGGTGCGGTCCTGATAGGCCAGCTCGCCCTTGTCGTTCTTGCTGTAGATGCCGTCGACCAGCACCGCGACCGAGATGCGGTTGACCCGGCCGGCTTCGGTCACCTCGGTCTTGGTGGTGCGGGAGATCTCGTAATTGTTGGTCTCTTCGGACTTCTTGCTCTGGTCCTTGGCGACGGCGGCGGCGTTGTTCTGCTGGTTGCCGGGCAGCTCGTTGTTGACGGTGACCTGGCCGTTGTTGTCGGCGGTCATGCTCTGCTCTTCGCGGGTCTGGCTCGAGCGCAGCACGCGGCCTTCGGGGTCGAACTTGTCCGAGGTCTGGGTGATCTTGTTGAAGTCGAAATCGGCGGAGAGCTGAACGCGGGCGCGGCCCGAGCCGACCACGGAGGACACGATGTCCTCGACCTGCTTGCGCATGCGCTTTTCGAAGGCGATGCGGCGCTCGTCTCCGACCGTCTGCTCCGGATCGGTCGCCGCGCCGTCGGCGAGCAGCTGGCCGGCCTCGTCGACGATCGAGACCCGCTGCGGCTTCAGCCCGTTGACGGCGGAGGCGACGAGATGGCGGATGGCGCGGATCTGCTGGGCTTCCAGCGAGCCGCGGACGCGGACCACGATCGAGGCCGACGGCTCCGGCGCCTCGCGCGCAAACAGCGGGCGCTCGGGCAGCACCAGATGGACGCGCGCGGCCTGGATGCGGTCGATGGCGCGGATGGTGCGGGCGAGCTCGCCCTCCAGCGCGCGGAGATGATTGATGTTCTGGACGAAGGAGGTGGTGCCGAGTGCGTCCGACTTGTCGAACACCTCGTAGCCGACGCCGCCCCCCTTGGGCAGGCCGCCCTCGGCAAGCTTCATCCGCAGCCGCGTGACCTTGTCCTTGGGCACCATGATGATGGAGCCCTCATTGCGGATCTCGAACTGGATGCCCTGGCGTTCCAGGTCCTTGATGATGCTCGAGGAATCCTCGACGCTGAGGTCCGTGAACAGCGTCGTCATCTGCGGCGTGGTGACGCGCATGATGACGAAGGCGAAGAAGCCGATGAGCGCGGCAGTGACCGCGATCATCGCCCCGAACCGGGCGGCACCGATACTCTTCAGAAAGTCCGCAAGCCCTTGCAAGCAACCGCCCCAACAGATTCGGCCGCTTTCACCGGAAAGGCCGAGTGGGCAATTATTGCCTAGGTGATGGTTTCGATATGGTTAACGAGAGTTAAGAGGTCGGACAAAACTGCATCATCAAAAAAATCGGCCTCGCAGGGCGAGGCCGATTTTCGTCAAAAGCAGCAGATTTCCGGATCGCCTACTGGCGATATTGCTGGATGCGGGTGGTGCGAAGACCCGCCAGACCGTGCTGGTCGATGGAAAACTGCCAGGAGAGGAATTCGTCGACCGTCAGGGTATAACGGCTGCAGGCCTCCTCGAGCGAGAGAAGCCCACCACGGACAGCGGCGACGACTTCGGCCTTGCGGCGGATGACCCAGCGTTTGGTGCCCGGAGCAGGCAGATCCGCGATCGTCAACGGACTGCCGTCCGGCCCGATGACGTATTTTACCCTCGGGCGATGGGGTTCTGTCATGGCGTACTCACAAACTCTCAACCACTGAACTCACGCCAGTAACCCTACGCCCCGCGGCTTAAAAATCCGCTAAGCCTAAGGCTTCAATACAATTCTCGTTGAAACTTGCGGGAACACGGCCGTCTCGACGGCGGGAGACGCGATTCCGGCGGGCCAAGCGGGACAGAAGGTAAATACTTTAATAACGAACCGGACCCGAGCGCGGTGCCGCCGACGCCCCAACCGTCGTCCCGGGGCGCGCGTAGCGCGAGCCCGGGACACCCATAACCCTAGGGAGTAGTTCTTACGAAGACTCGGGGTTACTGCCTCACGCGAAAACGACTTCCTGGGGTTATGGATCCCCGCTTTCGCGGGGATGACACTGAATTTGTCGTTGCAGCGTTTCCCCTCAATAGGCGCTTGTCGCGATGATGCTCTTGACCTGGCTCAGCGTGTAGCTGGCACCGTCGATGGTGAGCAGCGGCGGCGACTGGGTCAGGTCGACCGACGACACCACGCCCTGCACCTGCGCGGCGATGCCGACATTGTTGTTCGCCACGTCCTTGCCCGTGGCCGAGATCGTGTACTTGCCGTCGGGCCATTGCGTGCCGTCATTGCCCATGCCGTTCCAGGTGAAGGGAATGTCGGTGCCGGCGGAGGAGCTGTATTTGCCGGTGAACACGGTCTGGCCGCTGGAATTGGCGATGGAGATCTCGACGGTGGAGTCCGTCGGCACGTTGAGATGCCAAATCGCCGCCGAGTTCGTCATGCTCGTCGTCGAGCCGTCGACCAGCGCGGTCTTGCCGACGAAGCCCAGCGCCTGGGTCGCCTGCGTGGTCTGCTGGAGGGTGACGAGCTGGGCCAGCGAATCGTTGGTCTTGAGCTGCTGCTCGACGCCGGCGAACTGCACCAGCTGCTGGGTGAACTGGTTGGTGTCGAGCGGATCCAGCGGGTTCTGGTTCTGGAGCTGCGTCGTCAGCAGCGTCAGGAAGGTCTGGAAGTTGCCGGCGAGCGTCGACCCCGTGGTCGAGCTCATCGAGTTCGACGAGGAGGATTTCGGGATGTCGGTCGTCCCGGAGACGACGGAAGGGGCGGTGGCGGCATTCGTGGTGGCCATTTTCGAATACTCCTCACACTCTGATGTCGACGCCGCTGCTCGATCCGAGCATGCGGCCGTAGCCGCGTCCGACGGGCGCGGCGGCAACTGTTTCGTCCTCGCTGATGATCAGCCGGCGGGCATTGCCGCCATTCTCGTGATTCTGCCCGGAATTCTGGCCCGATGAATTCTGGTCGCGCAGGCTGAAGGACAGCCCGTTGCTGCCGGTCTTGAAGCCTGCATCGTCGAGCGCGCGCTGCAATTGCGGTGCGTCCTGCTTGAGCATCGAGAGCGTCTCCGGCTTCTCCACCGTGAGATGCGAGGTGACCTGGCCGTTGCGGTCGACATTGATGCGGACGTCGATGCGGCCGAGCTCGGCCGGGTCGAGGCTGATGTCGAACCGGGACTTGCCGGCGCGAATGGCAGCCGCGATCTCGATCGGCACGCCGCTGATCGGCACGGTCGCATGGCTTGCCGCGGTCGCGGTGAGCGTCGCGGTCGATGCTGTGGCGGCCGAGGTCGTATTGGTCAGCGGCGCCTGCACGGCGGAAGCGGCCTGCGCGCCGGTATCCGTCGGGGCGATGGTGGCTTGCGTGCCCGCATGCGCGTGCGTGGCTGGCGCGCCCTGTGCCGGGTCGGCGGCGCGGTCGGCGAGGGCTGCCTTGGCCTCGGTCGCTCCGCCATCTGCCTGCGGCTTTGCGGTTTGCGGATGCGCGGCCGTCGCGGTCGCCGGAGCCTGCGCGGCGTTCGTCTTGCCGGTGTCCTGGCCGATATTCGAGACGTCGGTCTGGGCCTGCGCGGTTGCGGCGTCCTTGAACGAGGTCTTCGGCGTGCCCTGGCTGGCGGCGGCGATCAGTCCGCCATTGGCCTTTGCATCGGTCGCGGTCGCCTCGCTCGCGCCGGTCGCGGTCTCGCCGAGCGTCGTCGTGGTCTCGGCATCGATCTCGGCGCCTGCGGCCTTGGCGCTCTTGTCGCCGGCGGTATCGGTCTTGTTGCCGGCGATCTGCGCCGCAGTGGAGGCACTGGCGGCAAGACCTGCTGCGGCGATCGTCAGCGGCGAGGCGGCGGCATCGCCGGCCTGGCTCGTAGCCGCATTCGGATCGGCCGGCACAACGGGCGCGGCAACGACAATCGCGTTCGGATCGGGCAGGGCGGGCTGCGTCGCATCGGTCGGCGCGGCGGCAGCCGCGTCGACAGTGGTGGTGAGGGCGTCGGTGCCGTCGGTCTTGTCGCCCTTGGTCTCGTCGGATTCGTCCGCCGATTTGGCGTCCGATGTCTCGGACTTGTCCTTGATCTTGCCGGCGTCCTTGGCGGGATCACTGGCCGCGTCGCTCTTGTCGTTCTTCGCCGGCGCAGACGTCTCGGTATCGTCGCTCGCCCTGCTCTGCGAAGACTGCTCCGTGGAAGAGGTGTCGCGCGGACTCCGGTCGGATGCCGTGGAGGATGACGTCGAATCGCTCCGGCGCGCCGTATCCTGCGCCTGCGCCTTGTTGCTGATTGCCTGGGTATTGCTGTCGACCAGCGAGCCGAAAGCGTCGCTCGCGGGCGTGTCCTTCGAGGCTTGCGACCGGGCAGGCTTTTGCTGCGCGCTCTGGACTTGCACGCTTGCCACGACATCTGACGTACGACCAACCACAGGCGACCCCTTGGAAGCAACTTCGGACAAGGCGTAGCAAGGAGCGGGCCAGCGTCTCTCCATGTAGATTTATGCAGCAAAATCAATGTGTTGATTGTTTATGCCGCCGCCCGGCAGCGCGCCGCGCCCCCCGCCATTTCTGCCGGCCCCGGCAAGAATTGCCCTAAGCTGGCCGCCCGCGTGATTGCTTCACCGGAATGCCGCCTATATTAAAGAGGTCACTCTCAGCCGCTTTCGACTTGGGCAGCCGTGCCCTTCGGGAACTAAAGTTCCGGGGGATCGCCGATGCCCCGCGAGAAGGCACAGGAATCGCGGATCGCGCTACGCCGCCGTCACAACGCTTTAAGGCCCATGCTGAACAGTCTGGATCTCGAAGGCCGTCCCGAAGACACCAGGGTCGTCGTCGCCATGTCGGGCGGCGTCGATTCTTCGACGACGGCTGCGCTGCTGAAGGCGGAGGGCTACGACGTCGTCGGCATCACGCTGCAGCTCTACGACCATGGCGCGGCGACCCACCGCAAGGGCGCCTGCTGCGCGGGCCAGGACATCCACGACGCCCGCGATGTCGCGGCCAAGCTCGGCATTCCCCATTACGTGCTCGACTACGAGGACCGTTTTCGCGAGTCCGTCATCGACAACTTTGCCGACTCCTACGCGCTCGGCGAGACGCCGGTGCCGTGCGTCGAGTGCAACCGCTCGGTCAAGTTCCGCGATCTCCTGAAGACCGCGCGTGAGCTCGGCGCGCAGGCGCTCGCGACAGGCCATTATGTTGCCTCCCGCCGCCTGCCCGATGGCTCGCGGGCGCTGGTCTGCGCCGCGGATGCCGACCGCGACCAGAGCTATTTCCTGTTCGCGACCACGCGCGAGCAGCTCGACTTCCTGCGCTTTCCGCTCGGCGACATGACCAAGCCGCAGACCCGCGAGCTGGCGCGCCGCTTTGGGCTCGTGGTCGCCGACAAGCACGACAGCCAGGACATCTGCTTCGTGCCGACGGGCCGCTACACCGACATCATCACGCGCCTGCGTCCGAACGCGATGGACCCCGGCGACATCGTCGATCTCGACGGACGCGTGCTCGGCCGGCACAACGGCATCGCCAATTTCACCGTCGGCCAGCGCCGCGGCCTCGGCATCGCATCCGGTTCGCCGCTGTTCGTGGTGCGGCTGGATGCAGCACACCGCCGCGTCGTCGTCGGTCCGCGCGATGCGCTGAAGATGCACCGCATCGTGCTGCGCGACGTCAACTGGATCGGCGATGGCGACATCGACAGCGCGATCGGCGGCGGCCTCGAGATGTTCGTGCGCGTGCGCTCGACCCGCAGCCCCCAGCCGGCGTGGCTGCGCGGCGGCAATGGCCAATACGAGGTCGAGCTCGTCGCCGGCGAGGAGGGCGTCTCGCCCGGCCAGGCCTGCGTTTTCTACGACGCAGCCAGCGGCCAGGCCCGCGTGCTCGGCGGCGGCTTCATCCAGAGCGCCGCGGCGAAGGTCGGCGCGGCCACCTCGCGCCCGCTGGCGGAAGCGGTCCGCGGCTGAGCAGCATGAGCCGGAAAAGTGTGAGCGGTTTTCCGACAAGATCATGCGCAAGACAATGACGACATTCAGCGCAGCTGGTCGGGCTGGGGTCACCTCTCCCGCAGGGAGAGGTCGGATCGCATCGATAGATGCGATCCGGGTGAGGGGTTACGGTCCACTGTATGCCGCGGCCCCTCACCCGGATTGCTGCGCAATCCGACCTCTCCCCGTCGGGGAGAGGTGAAGTAAGGGCAGGGGCATGGCAGCAGACATCTCGCGGGCCGGGGTCGAGAAGGCCTATGGCCGCTGGGCGCCGGTCTATGATCTCGTGTTCGGCAAGGTGTTCGACGCCGGAAGGCAGTCGACCATCGCGGAGGCCGACCGCATCGGCGGCCGCATTCTCGACGTCGGCGTCGGCACCGGGCTTTCGCTCTCCGACTACGCGCGCACGACGAAGGTATGCGGCGTCGACATTTCCGAGCCGATGTTGCGCAAGGCGCAGGCGCGCGTGCGCGCGCTTCGCTTGAGCAACGTCGAAGTGCTCTCGGTGATGGATGCGAAGAACCTCGCCTTCCCCGACAACGCCTTCGACGCGGTGGTCGCGCAATATGTCATCACTGCCGTGCCCGATCCCGAAGGCACGCTCGACGAGTTCGTCCGCGTGCTCAAGCCCGGCGGCGAGCTGATCCTCGTCAACCACATCGGCGCCGAGAGCGGCCCCCGAAAGCTGTTCGAACTCGCCTTTGCTCCCATCGCCCGCCGCCTCGGCTGGCGCCCGGAATTCCCGTGGGCTCGCCTCGTCAACTGGGCCGCCAGGCACGGCGGCATCACCCTCACCGAGCGCCGCCCCATGCCGCCGATGGGCCATTTCTCGCTGATCCGCTACCGCAAATCGTGATTGCATGACATGGGAACAGGGGACGCCGCGCGGGCGTTTCCTTTCCATGCGCACGACATCACACATCATTCTGGCCGGCCTCCTGATCGCCGCTTCAGGCAGCGCGATCGCGCAGGCCCCGCCCGCCCCGGCGACGCCGCCGCAACAGACCGCGCCGCCGTCCCCGCAACACGCGGTGAACTGCACGCCGCAGGACCGTCCGAATCGTCAGGCCGACGGCACCACCACCGGCCAGTCCCGGGAACCGCTCGGCGATAGGCTGGCCAAATCCGACGGCGTGCTCTGCCCGCCCTCAGGCATCGACCCCGAGATGCACGCGCCGGCCCCCGACACCGGCGGCAACACCCCCGTGATCCCGCCCCCCGGCAGCCCCGGCGGCGATCCGAATGTGAGGCCGAAATAGGCCTTTAGTCCCCCAGAATCTCGTCGTGCCCGGGCTTGTCCCGGGCATCCACGTTCCTGGGCTGCGAATGAAGGCGTGGATGGCCGGGACAAGCCCGGCCATGACGAAGGTATTGAAAAAGAGGCCGTATTCGCCAAGTGGCTTGTGCGACCTGGCCTCGGCGAGGCCGGAAAAAGGCGGCCCACTTTGCTTGACTTCCCGCCGCCCGCTTCTTTATATGCCGCGCGTTCGCGAGATCGGCCTCAGTCGCCGCCGCGATCCCTGTGGCGGGGTAGCTCAGCTGGTTAGAGCACGGGAATCATAATCCTGGGGTCGGGGGTTCGAGTCCCTCCCCCGCTACCAATCGTTCGATTTTGCCCGCTGAACTGCGATTTGCTGCGATCTCATCCGCTAGCGCTAGGAAGCCGACCCGATGCGTGAATTGCGTCGGCTGATAGGGCCGCGCATACGGTCGGGGAACCCCGTTCCTGGATACATGCGCATCGCGCTTCAGAACGGATCTACGGGAACCGCGAAGATATAGCCGACGCCGCGTTCGGTCTGAATGACGCGCGGCGCACTCGGATCGACCTCCAGCTTGCGCCGCAGCCGCAGCACCTGAACGTCGATGCTGCGGTCGAAAATGTCTTCATGAATGCGCGTCGCCTGAAGCAGATGCTCGCGGGTCAGGGGACGCTGTGGCGCCTCGAGGAACGCGAGCAGCAAGGCATATTCTCCCTTGCTGAGCGGGACCTGCGCTTGACTGGGATCGATGAGCTTTCGGCCACGCCGTTCCAGCTTCCACCCATTGAAGCGATAGCCTCCGCGCTCGGGATCGCGGCCGCGCGCGGCTCGGCCTATCTCCTGCCGCCGCAACACCGCCCGAACGCGTGCCAGCAGTTCGCGCAGCGAGAACGGCTTGACGATGTAGTCGTCGGCGCCGAGCTCGAGCCCGACGATGCGATCGATTTCGTCTGGGCGGTGGCCCGTCGTGATGATGACAGGCACATCGGAATGAGAACGGATCTCCCGCAGCACATCCAGACCATCGTCCTGACCAAGGCGAAGGTCGAGAATGATCAGGCTGGGCCGGCCGGCCTCGAAATGATGCTTGAGTTCGGACCTGTTGCACGCCGCCCTGGTCGGGACATTGTGCTCCTCCAGATATTTCATCACCATCTGTCGCAAGGCGGGATCGTCATCGACAACTACGACGTGGCCAACTGCATGCATACTTCACTCAAAAATCCGCTATCTCATCCTGATCCCTGAGGATACCAGGGTCGAATCCAAACGAGCGCAATTCCCCCGGCAAGCCGCCAGCGAGATCCTGGCCGTGACATTCACGACCATCCTCATGGAACAAGAGGCACTGGCCATCGCGTAGCGGTCTCGCCTTCCTCAACCCGCACGATCAGAGCAGCGTGATGTCTCGGTCATCAATTGCCGCTTCCGACCAAAATCGCCGCCGTATCTCTGCGGCGCGCCGAACGGCGCTCTTCCGACTACGAGCGCAGAATTACCGTCCCATTTCAGGCCCGGCACCCTGCGTTACAATCGTAATCCAAGTGCGTCATTGCGGCTCGCGTGGTGCGGCTCGCCATCAATCTCCCCGGCAATGAGCCCACGCTCGAGGGGAGAGACTTCTCCACACCATCGGCGAGCCGCATGCTTCGTGTCGCTCCCGCGCAGGAGCGACTATGGCCGGTCCGAACGATCAGGCGGTTTCAGCGGTAGCGCGATATCGCGCACGCGAAGTCCTGATGTAGCGCGCACGTCCTATCCATGACAGGCGGTCGTTCGCAACCGGGACGATCGACGTGAATCGAGATAAGGGAATGCCGATGTACAAACGATTTGGGCGGCGGACGGCGGTCGCCGCTTCGTTGCTGTTCAACTGGGTGCCCGCCCTTGCGGCCGATGCAAACACGACCAGTGCGGTCCACGGGATCGCAGCCTGCTCGCTTGGCCAGGATCAAGCCTCGGAGCATGCCGGCACGTTCCGCCAGGCTCCCATAGGTCACCGGCAGCCGCGGCCAGGCGACATTCCTGAGGGGATGCGTCTGTCGCCGCTTGAACTGGAGCTCAGACAGATCGATGAGGAGGTCGATCGCAGACTGATCATCTGCCGCGGCTGTTGAACCCCAAGCCGTCCAGGGCGGACACGGCGCTCGAGCGCCTCGATGGGCAATGCGCCAACTGCGTCAAGAATTTACGCTATCGAACTCGATGCCTCACGCTTGACTGCGTGGAGGTGACAGCGCCCGTTCGTGTGGCACTCGTGTCCATTCCGAGCCGAAGGATTTCCCTTGGCCGCAGAACGAGACAAGGCGCCCGCCGGAAGCGGGCGCCTTGAGGGAATGGTTCACCAGGGGCCATTCGATCGGGTTTCTCTCCTATGCGATAGCCCGGACAAGAGAGGGGATCGTTTCCCAACCCAGGGCTATGTCACCTTGCTGCTCGGCGGGAGCGGGCGGGCTTCATGGTGGCGGCGCGCGGCTGCGCGCGTCGTTGGCTTTCCAGACGGCGGATGGTCCGGACAACCTCCGAGCGCGTGTCGATGCTGGCGAATTCGTCGGCCATTTGGGTGGCGCGCATGCGGTAGGAAGGACGATCGAGCACTGTTCGCGTTGCCTCTCGCAGTGCTTCAGATGTCGGTGCGTTGGTCGCCAGGTTGATCCCGACGCCCGACCACGCCACGCGTGCGTTGACGTCGGCCTTGTCCTCGATCAGGCCCGCCGTAACCAGAGGGATTCCGAAGCTCAGTGCCTGGTTGACGGTGCCATAGCCTCCGTTGGTGACGAGTGCATCCACGCGGGGGAGCAGCCATTCGAACGGCAGATAGCTGGCAAGCCGCGCATTGGAGGGTATGGGTCCGGGAATCGTTTCAATCGGTCGGCCGCCGGCGGTGGCGACAACCAGCAAGTCGGGCTCGTTGGCGAGAGCCGCAAGTGTTGGCGCGAGCAGGAGCCCGAAATTGTGGTTGGTCACGGTACCCTGCGTGACCAGGACGACCTTGCGTGAACCGTCCAGCTCGTGCGCCCAAGGCGGCAACGGGGCCTGATTTCGGATGATGGGCGGCGTTCCGACGAAATGCACCGTGGGTGGAAGCTCGCGCGGGAATTCGAGGCCCGGCACTGACAGCTGCAAGTAGGCATCGGCCAGGCTGACGACGGAATGAAAGAGCGGCACCGACACCGGTCCCACGCCGTAGGTCTTCAGCACCTCGTTCAGTTTGCGCAGGACGGGCTGGTTGACGTTGGCGTCGCGCTCTCCCGCCAGGACGGCGTATTGCTCGCGCTGATCCTTCGTCGTCGCGGGTGGCAGGCCAACGAAATCCGGTGCGCCGTCATCGCGCTTCCAGTGCAAGAACGATGTGCCGCACAGCACGATCGGCGGCCTCATCTCGCGCGGTCCGAGCAGCATCGGCAGGACGCCGAACAGCAAGTCATCGCCGACGATGACGTCGGCTTGAAAGTGCTTCAGCGCCTCGCGAAGGCCTCGGTCCTGGGCAGGGATGGCATCGACGAAGAGGCGTTCGCAGACGATGCGCAGCCACTGGGATCCCGGTGGGATATCCTTCAGTTCGGGAATCGGCGAGGGCAGATCCCGCCCGTCGAAATCGGCGTTGGCCGGAAGAGGAAGGAATTGCGCGCCGCTGGCTTCGATGCGATCGCGAAATGCGGTCCCGGTCAGGAAGGCGATCTCGTGGTCGTCGTCGAGAAGTATCCGCGTGATCGCGAGCATCGGACTGATGTGGCCCGCCGCAAGCGTCGAAGCGATGAGAATCTTCATTGTTGGCCTCTGATTGTCGAACCTCGACCGTGGCTGGTCGACTAGCAGAGGGAGGGTGCTAAGCCGACTGTTACGGCCAAGCTTCGGCGCGGCCTCCAATTGGTTACGGCGGAAACGCAGCAAGGCCAATTCGGGACGCAGCCCAGCTTGGCTGCACGTCCCAGTGCGCGGCGGCTACCAACTCAACGGCGGGAAGCTGCGATTCGCAGCGGCAGGCTCGCAGCGGTGCCGTTCGGAACGCTCCGAAACGTACGGCACAATGCCAGCCGCCCCAGTCGACAGGCGACAATGTGGCCAAAAGAGACTGCCGATGTTGCAGCCGCAGCGTGACTTTGCCGATCTGCAATGATGCGGACATCGCGGTGCCTCAGGTTCCCTAGCCTCAACCGTCACCTGCCGGGTGGCGCCTGGCGAACAGAAGATGGGAGCCGCATCCTTGAACCGTCGCGACTGTCTGATCACCAGCTGCCTTGCACTGAGCGGGCTCGCAAAACCCGCAGCTGCCAGCGCTGCAGAGTCGGATCGCATCCGGCTTTCACTGAACGAGAACCCGTTCGGCCCATCGCCCCGCGCGCTCGCGGCGGTCCGCGATCAAATTGGCGAACTGTGCCGCTATGGCGGGGATCTCGGATCTGCCCTCACGGAGTTGCTGGCCTTGCGCGAACGCGTGCTGGACGATCAGATCGTGATCGGCGATATCCTCAAGCCGCTCGGATTGCATCTCGCCCAAGGCGCGCCGCTCGTAGCCGAGTTCATCTATTCCGAGCCGGGTTATGCGGCTCTGGTGGATGCGACGCGGCCAAGCGGCGGGGTCGTGGTCGGCGTTCCTCTCAATTCGAGGCTCGAGAACGATCTTGACGCCATTGCGGCCAAAGTCAGCGAACGGACGCGGGCGATCTACCTCGTCAATCCTCATAATCCGTCGGGCACCGTCAGCGATCCGGCAGCTTTTCGCGCTCACGTTCGCGCGATGTCGAAGCAAACGGCCGTCATTGTCGACGAGGCCTATCTGGAGTTCGATCCTGATTTCGAGAAGCGAACGGTCATGGACCTCGTCCGGGCGGGCGAGAACGTGGTCGTGTTCCGGACTTTCGACAAGATGTTCGGATTGGCCGGTCTCGGGCTTGGCTATGCGGCGGCGCCTCCGGCGCTCGCAACGTCGCTTAGGCGGGCCGGGTTCGGTCGGGTCGACGCACTTGATCGGCTCGCACTCGTGGCGGCGGCAGCAAGCATACGGGATACCGAGTATGTGGCGACGACGCGTACAAAGGTCGCCGCCGAGCGGGACAAATGGCACCAGTTGCTCGCCAGTCTGAAGCTTCGCCACTCCGACTCGCGGGCAAACTTCATCTTCTTCGAGGCCGACCGTCCTCAGACCGAGATTGCTGCGGCCCTGCGGAGCAAAGGTATCGACATTGGCCGCGCCTTTCCGCCGCTTGAGCGCTGGGTCCGTATCACGATTGGTCTGCCGCACGAGAACGCGGCGACGCGTGCTGTCGTTGCCGAACCGTTGCGGTGAGACCCCCATATGCGATTGCCCTGCCTCAGTCCGCGAGCGGCCTCGTATCCTTCCCTGCTTGACAGAGACGTGAGTTGATCGCGGTCGCGGCCGCAACTACGTGAAGCGTCGCCAGTCTCACCAGTTCCTCAGCCCTCACCTTCTGCGACAACGGAGTGTCATACTGAATGAACGTTGTGGAGTATCCGATCGGGGGCGGTGCGACCATTTCGGCGCAGGAGCAGCCTGGTGTTCTGAGGTGTTTTCGATCGTTCCCACTATCCGACATCATCGAAGCAATCTGGGACTGTGACATTCCCGATGGCGATTTCGCCAAGTCGCTTACGATCAAGTGCCCGCCCGGCACATCCTTGCAGCTGATCGGCCAGTACCGGAAGCCGGCCAGAATCGCACAGAGCGAGACGGTCCTTCCGTCAAAATGCGCTACCCATGTTCAGACGCATGCTCTCACTCTGTTCCCCACGGGAGCGTTCGGAGCCGTCATCGTTTGCCTCAGGCCGGACGCAGCCAGCCGCATCGTCAAGGCTCCGTTCAGGGAGTTCGCGAACGCCAGTCTCTATCTCGGGGATCTGTTCGGCAATTGGGAAGTCGAGATGTGCGACGACCTGCTCGCCGGGGCGAGGACGAGCCAGGAGCGGATCGCCGGTGTCCAGGCCTTCCTGCTTCGGCAGCTGAGTCCCCAAATAGACAGTCTCGCCAACCGCGCGGCTGGGTATCTCAGAAAAAATCCGGCCATGCCTGTCAGCGCGCTGGCCGCGCTGCTCGGCACCAGCGAGCGCAACCTGTCACGCGGCTTCAAGAGAGCCTTCGGCCTCAGCCCGAAGCGGTTTGCGCGCCTTGCGCGGTTTCAGAGAATTCTCGCTGAGCGGCGCCTCGACCGCTCCTGGGCGCAGGTCGCCCATGCCTGTGGTCTTTCCGATCAAGCCCATCTCATCGGCGAGTTCCATGATCTCGTGGGCGAGGCACCAACGCAATTCTTCACGCGCGAGCTGCACATCGGGGCCGATGGAATGGACGAAGCCAACCTCATCATCCAGCGAACGGCCGGAACGGTCGGTCGCAATTAGTTGATGCGGACTTCCGAAACGGCCAAGAGCGGTTTTGAACGCTCACCTAGCTGAAACGCATTGGTTGTTTCGAGCGAAGGTGAAACATGTTGGCTCGCCTGAGGGACCCCGGGCCCGTTGAGAATGCGGCGGAGAAGCCCTCTGTCTATCCAAGCTTATCTCGGATTTGCGACAGTGCGGGTGCAATCACGAGCGCCGCGCACAATATCCTCCTTGTCGAGGACGACCCGGAAACGCGCTCGTCGGTCGTCGATCTTTTTGAAGATCATCATTTTGCCGTTCATGCCATCTCCCGCCGGCATGAGATCAGTCGATACTTCGCCTGCAATCATCCAAACTTGCTCATTCTCGACCTGCAACTGGGCCAGGACAGCGATTTGAACCTTTTGAGGGAGCTTCGATCCCGCTTCGACGTCCCCATTATCGCGACCGGCGACCGCCGCGACGAGATCAGTTGCGTAATTGCCCTCGAACTCGGGGCCGACGACTATATCGCCAAGCCGTTCGGCCTGAGGGAGTTGCTCGCGCGCGCTCGCGCCGTGCTTCGGCGGCAGAAGTGCGGCCGAGCGGCTCGGACGAACGGCTCGCAGCGCGGCGGCTTCAGG
Source organism: Bradyrhizobium sp. I71 (assembly GCF_022354745.1). Classification (NCBI taxonomy): domain Bacteria; kingdom Pseudomonadati; phylum Pseudomonadota; class Alphaproteobacteria; order Hyphomicrobiales; family Nitrobacteraceae; genus Bradyrhizobium; species Bradyrhizobium sp. I71. The sequence goes on along the minus strand of NZ_CP059398.1, from coordinate 2,202,268 downwards.
TTCTGCGGGTGGACGCTCGAACGCCGCGCCCGACGCCTGCTTAGGCCCGACGGCAGTCCCCTGGTGCTGACGAAAGCCGAATACGTCCTGCTCGTCGCTTTCCTCGAAGCACCGCAGCAGACGCTCTCGCGCGAGCAATTGCTGCAGGCAACCCGAATCCACGAGGATGTGTTCGATCGGAGCATCGATGTGCGGGTCTGGCGTCTCAGACGCAAGCTCGAGATCGATCCGCGCGCGCCCGAGATCATCAAGACCCAACGCGCGGTCGGCTATCTGTTCACTCCCCCGGTTGAGGCATTCTAACCGGCGAAGCGTGGGCTTTGTTCGGTCGCAGCGTCCCGCAAGCATCACGGAAGCGCGCCGAGACGTGAGCGATTTACGTCTGTCACGTAAACCTGACGCAGCCGTCCGATACTGCCAAGACGGATATCGCCGATCTTGTCACGCTGGTCCGGGTGCGATTGTCTCGATGAGAGAGGAACGATGAGCAATTCGGAGAAAGTGGCTGTGGTGACCGGGGCATCCCAGGGCATCGGCGCCGGAATAGTCGAGAAACTCCTCGACAACGGCTACCGCGTCGTCGCCTGCTCGCGAAACATCACCAGCAGCGGCCGGCCAGATCTTGTCGAGGTGGCCGGCGACGTCGCACGGCCCGAGACCGCCAGGCTCGTGATCCAGGCGGCAAGAGAGCGCTTCGGCCGCCTCGATACCCTTGTCAACAATGCCGGTGCCTTCCTGTCGAAGCCCTTCACCGAGTACACGGAAAGCGAGTTTGCGAACCTCGTCCAGGTCAATATGGGAGGTTTCTTTCACATCTCGCAGCTGGCCATTGCCCAGATGCTTCGTCAGGCGAGCGGCCACATCATCAACATTACGTCCAGTCTCCTGGCCGAGCAGCCGGTGAAAGGATTGCCCGCGGCTTTGACGGCAATCACCAAGGGTGGCGTCAACGCGGCGACACGGTCGCTTGCGATCGAATACGCGGATAAGGGCATCCGCGTGAATGCGGTAGCTCCCGGCGCGGTTCGCACGCCGATGCATGCCCCCGAGAGCCATGGGTTTCTAGCGACGATGCACCCGATCGGGCGCATTGGAGAAATTGAGGATATCGTCGACGCGGTCCTCTATCTCGACAATGCATCCTTCGTGACCGGGGAGATATTGCACGTCGATGGCGGCGCCAACGCCGGTCGTTGGTGACCGCCGGAGGGATCTCCGGGTGTCAGGATACGGGAGAGAGCGTTGAGCGTTTATCCTCGACCCATACTCGACTTGTTCGGAATTGATCTGCCGATCATCCAGGCTCCGATGCTCGGCATGGTGACAACCGACATGGTCATTGGAGTTGCCGAAGCAGGCGGGCTCGGCTCGCTTCCTGCGTCCGGACTCAATGCGGAACAGACCCGTAGCATCGTCCGCGAAATACGGCGGCGCACGCCGAGGCCGCTCAACCTGAACTTTCTTTGCCATGAGGCGCCCACACGGGACCGGCGGCGTGAGGAGGCCTGGTTCCCCTCTGTATCGAGAGGCGGCGCGCTCGACGCCGCCCGAGCAAACGGTGATCACCAACGTCTTCACCGGACGGCCTGCGCGCGTATGCGACACGCGGGTCGTTCGAGAGCTTGGCCCGATCGGGATCGACATGCCCGAATTCCCCATTCCGGCAGCTCCACTGGCGCCGTTGCGTGCTGCATCCGAACGTCAAGGGCGCACGGATTTCACCCCGCTGTGGTGCGGTCAGTCAGCGCGCCTGGGCCGCGCGCTCTCAGCTGCCGCGTTGACGAGACGGCTGTCGGATGCCCGCGAGCACGGATCTCAACCATCGGTGACGAGAGCCGGCGATTGAGCTTCCGTGTGGGTGCCGACGACCAGCGATACGGCGACATCCGGTGCTGACGAGAACTGCAGCGCGGCCGTGCGAAGATCAACGCCAAACTGGTTGGCGATGGCACGCAGCTTGTCCCGCTTGACGATGTGCTCCGCCGGGATCTTCCAGCTGTTCTGGCCGCAATTGTATCGCGAACGACCAGAGATGAAGCCGGCATTGAGGGATGATCCCACGACGAAGCTCACGTTCTTTTGCCGTGCGACTGGGAAGAGATTGTTCAGCGCATTGGCGTGATCGATCAGGGAGTACTGCGAGGCGAGCAGGCACACGTCAGGGTCCGCCTCCTGCATGACGCGCAGGATCGGTTCCGGCGTGTTTACCCCGGTCCCCCACGCCTTGATGATGCCCTCCTCCCGCATCCGGGACAGCGTGGGGAAGGCCCCCTTCATCGCGATCGCGAACTCCTCCTGTGTTTTGCGCGATTGGCCATGGTTCTGTCTCCGTGAGGGGGCTGCTGTGCGGCAGTTGCCAGCGACGGCGCCAGGATGGTCCCAGCTGCGGCGGCTCCGGCGATTGTCAGGAAATCACGACGGCTGTTCGTTTTGTCAGGCACGAGACTCCTCCTTCGCGAGTGATATGGTTCGGCTAACAATCGAAAGAAGGTTGCGTTCGTTGAGCTGTGCTCAATGCCGCCTTGATATCGGCGTGATCGGTTGTGATCCCAATGCTCATGCGCGAAGCGCCTTGTTACCATTGTAATCGTCGCCAGCTGGGGTGCTTCGCTGCGAGCGGAGGCCAGATGCGTTCTGACAGCAACTCTCAAAAACGTGTGCTGCAGTTCGGGGGGCCTTCCTATATCTTCGGGGAGCCGCGACATGGAACACCCAAAGGACTACCAGACCGACCGCGCTTGCCACCCATCCTCGGAATTGATGCGGTCGGATGGTCCATTGCCCCCAAGCGACACCTCGAAGCGCCGGGTGCCACTCTGTCTTGTCGTCGAGGACGACATGACCATGCGGCATCTGGTGACCAACTATCTCGAAGACCATGACATTCGGACTCTCTCTGCTTCGCGACGAGAGGAGGTCCCGGCTCTTCTTCTCCGCAATTCACCGGACCTCGTGGTGCTCGATCTTCGCCTTGGTCAGGAGGACGGTCTGGATCTGCTGCGCGAGATACGCGCGCAATCGGATGTGCCGGTCATCATCACGACGGGGCATCGGCGCGACGAGATCGATCGCGTGATCGGGCTCGAGTTGGGCGCGGACGACTATTTGACGAAGCCCTTCGGTCTGAGGGAACTCGTCGCCCGCATCAAAGCCGTTCTCAGGCGGCGGGAGGCCGCACCGTCCCTGGCCCAGCAGCGTGATGCCGAGAACGGCCGCTGGCGCTTTGGCAGCTGGCAGGTCGATCGGCGCCTGCGTCGGCTGACGAATTCGCACGGCGAACCAGTCGGCCTCACGAAAGGCGAATATGCGCTGCTGATGGCCTTCCTCGATGCGCCGCAAAAGCCGCTGTCCCGTGAGCATCTCTTGCAGGCGACGCGTCTGCACGAGGATGTATACGACCGGAGCATCGACGTGCAGGTGCTCCGGCTGCGCCGCAAGCTGGAAACAGATCCGAGTGTGCCGTCCATCATCCGGACCGAACGCGGCATTGGCTATGTCTTCACGCTATCGGTGGAGCGGCTTTGACGGTCGGAGCGGTGAGGGGCCGCCCATTCGGCGGCGGGCTGGTAACATGGCGCGCCGCTTCGAATGTGCCGGAATTCGTATTACAGATGTAGTCGTTTTGGCCCGCGTTGGAATGTCCTGGAAACGTGACGGCAGCAGAGTCTCCCATGCAAACGACATGGAGACGATCATGCTGATGGTCAAGAAGACAACATGCGATGGTCCACGAAGCGCGATCCAGGAGCGACCTGACGAACGTGTGCGCCACGAACGATCTCTGCCCGCAATAAGGCCCTCATCCTGGCCCGCGCGAATCGATGAAGGTGCGCTTCAACCGAAGGTGACGAGGCGCTTCACGAATGTCCTCGCACGATCGGCGATGGTCCCGGCCAAAGCGCTTGTCGATTTCACGGTGACCGTTGGCTCCGTGCTGACTGCCGAGTTCCTTGCTGGTTGTGCCGCCTACGCTTGTGCGATGTATCCATACCATGCTCTGCCGGAAGAACGCGAAGCGGAAGTCGAGATCGAGCCCGCTCCCGATCAGGCGAAGAGCGATCGGGCGCACAGGGGTCGGGGAAACCTGCGCTTGATCGCGCGTCAGGTCAGCCTGCCGGTCGAGGACGTGGAATCGCATCGGCCGCTGCCGCTGCCGGATGCGCAGCCGTTCATGTCCGACGTTCCGCTCGTCAGTCGCCCCGCGCAATCGTCCCCAGCCTGGTATGCATCGATCGGCGCGGCGGCGCTGGCGCTGGGCAGATCGATCGGCGAACGCAGGGCCGTGCGGCGCTCCGTGGCCGAACTGCGCCAGCTCGATGATCGGCTCCTGCGAGACATGGGGCTTTGTCGTCTCGATATCGAAAACGCAGTCAAAGGTGAAATCGATCTGAGATGAAATCGATCGTGGCAGCCGTCTGCGCAACAGTGTTACTTGCAGGAACGTTTGCCGGCCTCGGGCCGTCGACGGTATCGTCTTCGACGGCCCCGACCGAAGCCGATGGCGAGCCGATCACGCCGATCCCGCCGCCGCCGCCGGCTGATCCCCGAAAACTCGCTCTGGGCGAGCGCCTGTTTGGCGATACGCGGCTGTCCGCCGACGGGAGGTTTGCCTGCTCATCCTGCCACGACCTCCGCACCAATGGAGCGGATGGAGGCAGAAGCCGGAATCCGGCATCAGGGCAGCTCGACACGCTCACCGTGTTCAATGCCGCTCTGAGCTTTCGTCTGACGTGGGAAGGCCGTTTTCGCAGTTTTTCCGATCAGACGGAAGATTCGATCAGCAGCCCGACCAGCATGCGCAGCACCGTTGCCGACGTCGTGCAGAAGTTGAAGGCCGATGCGGCCCTGAACAAGCAGTTTCGTGCTGCCTACGGCCGCGACGTCGATCGCGACAGCCTGCTCGATGCCATCTCGACATTCGAGCGATCCCTGCTCACGCCGGACAGCCGCTTCGATCGGTGGCTCGCAGGCGATGCATCCGCGCTCTCTCCGGCCGAACTCGAAGGCTACAAGACCTTCAAGGCTTTCGGCTGCAGCGCGTGCCATCAAGGCGTCAATATCGGGGGCAATCTGATCGCTCGTCAGGGCATTTTCCGTCCCCTGGTTGCACGCGGGCCTTTCCGGGTTCGTGTGCCGAGCCTGCGCAATGTCGCCGTCACCGCACCCTATTTCCACGACGGAAGCGGCGCCACCCTGGAAGACGCGGTGCGCCGGATGGCGGCTGCGCAGCTCGATCGGACGTTGAACGATGATCAGGTTGCCTCGCTGGTAGCCTTCCTCGGAACCTTGACGGGCAATTACCGTGGCAAACCCGTGACCGGAGCGGCGCCATGAGGGCCGTGCGATGGGCGGCGGTCGTGATCGGGCTGTCGGTTCTGCTGACCTGGTTCTCATGGCGCGCGGTGAATCCGGAGGCGGAGCTTTATGATCGTGCGCTGATCGAGATCGATCGTTTCGGCTTGATCGAGGATGCGCTGTACCGTGACCTCTTCACCGCCCGCGCGGGCCTGTTACTCAACTATGATCCATTGGTCAGCGAGATCGATGGGCTGCACGAGGCCATCGCCCGCTTGCGCGCAACCGTCGAGGTCGACGGCCGGACCGCCGACATGGTCAATCGGCTCGCCGCCTCGGTGGACCGCCAGGAGGAACTGGTCGAGTATTTCAAGAGCCAGAACGCGGTCATGCACAACTCGCTGTCCTTCTTCGCGCGTTTCGCAACGAATTCGGACCGCCGCGATCTGGACCTCGCCATCAGGTCGGCGGGGACGGCCATTCTCCACCTGACGCTGGACACGTCGTCGACTGCGGTCAAGGAAGCCGAAGAGCGCCTGGACGAACTGGACGGGCAGGCGGCCGGATCCGGGCAGGTGGTCCTGATCGAGCCCTTCCTCGCTCATGGCCGTTTGCTGCATCGGCTGCTGCCTTCGGTCGACAACATCCTGAAGAAGATGTTGACGCTGCGACACAAGCAGGATCAGGCGGCCTTGCGCGCGACTATCCTGGACCTGCAGGTCACCTCGCGAAATTCGGCCCGCTTCTATCGCGCAATGCTCTACGGCTCCTCGATCGCGCTGATCGCATTCCTGATCTATCTCGGTCTCCGGTTGAGATCACGCGCCAACGCGCTGCATCGGCGCGCGGCGCTGGAACACATTATTGCGGACATATCGATGAATTTCATCAATGCGACTCCGCAAGGCATCGAAGCGGAAATCCAGCGAGCCATCGCTTCGTTCGGTATTTTTGCAGGATCTGACCGCGTCTATGTCGTCGTGTCCGGCGCGACGACACGGTCGTATGTCTGGCATCAGCCGGGCAGGGAGTTCCCGCCCGGCTGGCCTGAAGCCGCGGTCGATCTGGCCTGCCGGATGGTCGACGGGGAAGGAGTCGTCCACGTGCCCGACGTGCGCCGCATGCCCGTGGGCGACAACAAGCTCTTCCTGGAGGGCATGGGTCTCGGGGGATGGGCATGTGCGATCAATAGCGATCGTCAAGGCCGCATGGTCGCGTTCGGCTTCGATGCCGTCGGTTGCAAGTGTCGCGTTTCTCACGCCGGCGAACTCGTTCTCCTGCGTATGGCCTTGGACACTTTCATCCATGCAGTCGAGCGGCGAAGTGTCGACGAGGAGCGAAATCGCCTGCAGAAGCGCTTGCAGCAGGCGCGCCGCATGGAGAGGATCGGCACTTTCACCAGCGGCATCGCTCATAACTTCAATAACATCCTGGGAGGAATCCTCGGCTATGCCGAAGTGATGGAAGAGCACGCCCGCTCCAGCCCCGCGCTGGTGCGCTATCTCGCCGGGATACGGCGAAGCGCAGACCGGGCCCGCGATCTCGTCAGTCAAATCCTCATGTTCGGCCGTCGCTCCGACATTCGTCGCGACTCCGTCAGCATCGGTGCGCTCGTCGCCGAAACGGTCTCGCTGTTGCGCGTTGCGCTGCCGCCCCGGATTGAAATGGTGGTCAGACAGCATCCGGCCGGATTGATCGTCATTGGCGAGAGCGTGCAGCTGCAACAGGTCATCATGAACCTGTGCAACAACGCGGCGAACGCGATACCGGAGTCAGGACGAATTGAGATCGAGATCGAGCTGCATGAGGTGCTCGATCCGATCTGCCTCAGCCACGACAAGATTGAGCCTGGCCAGTACGTGCGAATTTCGGTTTCGGACACGGGGGCGGGCATGGACGGACCGACATTGGACCGGATATTCGAGCCGTTCTTCACGACGAGGTCCAGCGGAAACGGATTGGGACTCGCAACGGTGAAGGAGATCGTGCTCGACCACGGCGGAGGGATCAATGTGCGCAGTTGTCCGGGCGAGGGCAGCCATTTCGACGTCTGGTTGCCGCGGGCCACGGCGGCGGCCTTGCCGGAGCAGCGCCCGCCTGAGCATATGACAGGACAGGGCAAGGTCGTGATGCTCGTAGCCGGCGACATTCACCGCCTTCGTGGTGACGAGGAAATGATTGCTGCGCTCGGCTTCGAAGCCGTGGGCTTCGCCACGGCTGAGGCTGCACGTTCCGCGTCCAAAGCAGCTCCCGACCGGTTCGATTTCGTGGTCGTCGGTCCGGTCGGCTCGCTCGGGCAATCCCTTGAACTGGCGACCGTGCTGCATCACGAGCTTCCGTCGGTTCCGATCGTCCTTGCGACGAGGACGGCATTCGAGATCGGTGCCGATGCGTTGTTGGGGGCTGGTATTTCTGACGTCGTGCGATGGCCCATTGTTGCCGAGGAGATTGCGATTGTCCTGTCGCAGATCTCCCGCGTCGGCAGGCGCGAGGTCTCGAGGCGACTGATATCGGAGGCGTCAGCGACACTTCCGGCGCTATCGTGATGCGGAGAAATTGGCGAGACGGAAGGACCGGCGGACTTTCCCATCACCTGACGCTTTTTCAGCGCGCAAGGGTCCGAGCCAGGATGCCCTCCAAAGGAAACAAGATCAACGGGCGCGTCGTAATTGATGTGACGGTGTAGAATCGCCTCTCACGACAGCGTACGCCGCCGGCCTGCTGGAATAGCCGAGGGCGGCGCCGATGGTCCGGGCCGCCTCCATGACGTGAACCGAATACTCCTTGATCTGCTTGCGCTTCACGCGGGTGTCGGGGCCGGACATGCCGATCGCTCCCACCAGTTCGCCGGAGCGGCCGAGGATCGCGCAAGCGCAGGCCGCGATGCCCTCGCGCCACTCGCCATGCAGCACGGAGGAGTAGCCTTGCGCGCGTGCCAGCTCGATGTCCTCCCGCAGTTCCTCGATCGTCGTTCGCGTCGTTTCCGTGTAGCGCCTCAGATGCGGCCGGAATCGTTCCAGGTAGTCATCAGGCATATGTGCGAGCATTGCCTTCCCCGTCGCCATGGTGAAAGCGGGTGCGCGCATGCCCACGCTCGTATGGGCGCGGATATGGTGAGCGCTTTCGATCTTGTCGACGTAGACGACGTCGGTATCTTCGAGCACGGACAGGTGAATGGTCTCGCCGGTGATCTCGGCAAGCTTGGTCATTGCCGGTCGCGCGACGTTGATGAGATCCATCCGGTGGATGACATGGCTGCCGAGCGCCCAGATCTTGGTCGTGAGCTCGTAGGTGCTGTGCGGGGGGATCTGGCGCACATAGCCTTGGGACTGCAAAGTCATCAGCAGCCGATGCACGTTGCTCTTGGTGAGCTTCAGCTCGCTCGCGAGGTCCGTGACCCCGCGGGGCCGCTCGCTCAGAGCAAGCGCTTCCAGGAGACGCAGTCCCTTGGTAAAAGCCTTATCCATCCACCAGCCAAAATAGAATGATCTTTCACTCGATCTAGCATGGCCGCGCGAACGGCAATAGCCCGGGTGTGGAATCGGCCCCGATCCTTTCGGATCGGGGCCGATCAGCCTGCTTACTGGGCCAGCAAGGCGTTGAGCTTCTCCTGCCCGTACTCTTCGTTGGTGGAATTTCCGGCCGGCGAAGCCGCGCCCCAATAATCCGGACTCCATTCGATTGCTTTCGAGATGTTGTCCGGGTTGTTGGCCCAGTAACGGGCGAGCTTCTTGTCGGTCGCCGCCTCGAACACGACCCGGGAGGGGAGGGCTACCGGGAAGGTCGAGGTGAGCTGCGCCGCGCGCTTGGGCTCGAGCCGCCAGGACAGCAGTTTCAGCGCGTTGTCGTAGTTCGGCGCTCCCTTGGGGATCGAGAAGAAGTCGTAGTAGACGAAGCCCTGGTTGAAGGTCAGGTCGATCGGCGCGCCCTCCAGGGCGAGCTTGCTCATCGAGCCGGTATAGGCCATGCACATGTCGGCCTCGCCGTCGAGCAGGAGTTGCGGCGGCTGTGCCGACGTCGTCCACCATTTGGCGATGTGCGGCTTGATCTCCTTGACCTTCTTCAGCGCCCGCTCCATGTCGATCGGGTAGAGCTTGCTCTTCTCCACGCCGTCAGCCATCAGCGCCGCTTCGAACACGAAGCGGGGCCAGGCGGGCATGCAGCGCCGGCCGGGGAATTTCTTCACGTCCCAGAAGTCGGCCCAACTCGTCGGTACGTTTTCTCCCTTGTACTTGTCCTTGTTGTAGACGAGGCCGACGCCGATCACCTGCAAGGCTACGCCCTTCTTGCGCTTCAGATTGTCCGGCATCGCCGCCAGCGTTTGCTTCGCCCCGTCCGACAGCTTGGAATAGTCGATATCGGCCAGGCAGCAGTCGCCGAGCAGCTTCGTCTCCTGGTCGAAGATAAACGTCAGGTCCCATTGCGCTTTGCCGGCTTCGGCCTGAGCCTTGATGCGCGGGCCGCTACGGGCTTCCTGGACGGTGACGACCTTGATTCCGGTCTCCTTCTCGAACGGGTCGTACATGACCTTGCGCAATGCATCGCCATATCCGCCGCCCGGATCCTGCATGATCACGACGTTGCTCTGCGCTTGAGCCAGACCCGTCCCCATCGCGATGCACAGGGCCGAGGCCAATACGGAAGCCGATAGCCGCCAGCGTTTCATTCCCAGCATTTTCTCTTTCCTCCTGTTGAAATCGATCATTGTGACGTCGCTTTCCGCGACGTCGCGAGAACGGGGCGTGCAAGGGCGAGCCCGGCGACCACCAGCAGCACCTCCAGCGTCGAGACCACGGCCAGCACCGGGTTGAGCCGATAGTTGACGTCGCCCCACAGCATGAGCGGAAGCGTCTTCAGCTCCGCGCTCGACAGGAATAGCGTCAGCACCAGCTCGTCGAACGAATGCAGGAAGGCAAAGAATGTCGCCGCAGCCAGGCCCGGCATGATGGCAGGCAGCGTCACCAGGCGGAACACCGTCAAGGACGACGCGCCATGGACGGCGGCCGCCTGTTCGAGCCTGGAATCGACGCCTTGAAGCGAGGCGGACAGGATCACGACGACGAGGGGAAGGCCGCCGATCGCATGCGCCGCGGCAAGGCCGAAGACGGAGCCGACGAGATCGAAGCGCAGGAACAGGCTGTAGAGCGACAGGCCGAGCACGACCGGAGGGACGATGATCGGACTGACGAGAAGCAGCATGATGGCGGATTTGCCGCGAATGCTGCTCCTGACGATGCCGAGGGCGGCCGACGCGCCCAGCACGATCGCGATTCCGGAGGACATCGCCGCGACGACCAGGGATGTCCAGAACGCCCGCATCCAGTTCGAATCGGAAAAGAACTGCTCGTACCAGCGCAGCGAGAAGCCCGGTGGCGGGAAGGTCAGATAGCTTGCGCTGCTGAAGGAAATGATCATCACGACGATGATCGGCAGGATGAGAATGGCAATGACCAGGCCGCCCATGATGCGAACGGTCCAGGTCCCGCAACTCGCCGGCAGGCGCCCGAACAGCCTCAGAAGCGGCCAACCGATCACGTCGGCAGCTGAGGCGCCGAGACTGCGGCGGCCGACATCGGCGGCGTGGCGGTCTATCGTCCTCGGTGTGGCCTCCGTCAGCTTGCGGCCGCCCCAGATGAACTCGAATCCAAGGAACCGTCCGGCCACCGCGACCACCGCCAATGTGATCGTCAGCAGCACCACGCCCAAGGCCTGCAGGAATCCCTCCGAGGTGACCGAGTCCGCCTGCTGGGTGATATGCATGGCAAACATCTGGTCCCCGGGTCCGCCGAGCAGGGTTGGCGTAATGAAGAAGCCGATCGCGGCGACGAAGACGAGCAGGAAGCCGGCGCCCATGCCGGGCAAGGTCAGTGGCAACATCACGCGCCAGAAAGCCGCAATGGGCCCGGCGCCGCTGGCCAGCGCCGCGCGCGTCAGGCTTTGATCGAGCCGCGCCACACTGGAATAGATCGTCAGCACCATCAACGGCAGAAGCACAGCGGTCATGCCGAGAAGCACCGTGCCGCGATTGAAGAGCAGCTGCACCGGCTCGCTCAATATGCCGATCGAAACCAGCATCTTGTTGACCGGCCCGTTGCGGCCGAGCAGGACCATCCAGGCGTAGGTCCGGATCAGGATGGCGATGAAATAGGGCAGCACGATCGCGGTCGCGATCAGGACCTGGGCAATGCCGCGACTGCGGTGAATGAGCAGCGCGGTCGGATATCCGAACAGCAGGCACAGGCCCGCAACGGTGACCGAGATCTGCATCGTGCGGACGAGCGAATCCCAATAGAGCGGTATCGCGAATACCCGCTCGAAGTAGGACGTCCATGATGGCCCGCTCAGGCTGATACGGATGAGGTCAATCAGCGGGAGCAGGTAGATGAAGGCCAGGAAGGCGAGCGCAGGCAGGAGCAGCAGCGCGGGATCCCTCAACCTCCTGACGAGATCAAGATCCGCGGGACGGTCTGCCTGGACGCCGATCGATGCCGAGGTCATGCAAGCACCCAGCAGTCCGCGGCGCCCCAGCTCACGTGCAGACGATCCCCGACGGTCGGCAGGGGCCGGTCGGCCATGTCGGTGCACCTGATCAGGAGTGGCTCTCCGCCGTCCATCTGGGCTTCGATCCGCAGGATCTCGCCGAGGAAGATCGCAGACGTGACGCTGACGGGCGCGGAATTCGCAGTCGGTTCGTTCGACACGGCGATGCGTTCCGGACGCACGAGCACCGTTGCGCGCCCAACGTCGATCGTGTCCCGGCTTTCGGCGTTGAACACGTATCCTGCGCGGCTCTTCATCGTCAGCGTCGATCCGCGCTTGTGCAGAATCTCAGCCTCGATCAGATTGCTCTCGCCGACGAACGAGGCGACGAAGCGATCGATCGGATGCCGATAGATGTCCAGCGGGCGGCCGATTTGAACGATCTTGCCGGCGTTGAGTACCGCGATGCGGTCGCTCATCGTCAGGGCTTCGCCCTGGTCATGGGTGACGAACAGGATCGTGCTCCCGATGGTCCGGTGAAGGTCGCGGATCTCGATCTGGATCGACTCGCGCAACCGCCGGTCCAGGGCGCTGAGGGGTTCGTCCATCAGCACGACCTTGGGCCTCCTCACGATCGCGCGGGCGATCGCGACACGCTGCTGCTGCCCGCCCGACATTTGCGAAGGAGACTTCGTCGCATGCTCCGTCAGCCGCATGATCTCCAGCGTTTCGGCGACGCGCCGCTCCGCAGTCGCCCGGTCGACACCGGCCATGCGAAGTGGAAACGCGACGTTCTGGCTGACCGTCATGTTCGGAAACAGCGCGTAGCTCTGGAACACCATGCCGAAGCCGCGCTTGTGCGTCGGAACGTTGTGGACAGGCTTGCCGTCGACGAGGATTTCGCCGCTGTCGAGGCTCTGGAATCCGGCCACGAGATTGAGCAGCGTCGTCTTTCCGCTGCCGGAAGGGCCAAGAAGCGTAATGAACTCGCCCGGCTCGATGTCGATGCTGATGCGGTCGACCGCGTGGAAGCTGCCGTATCTTTTCACCGCGTCGCGGACGGCGATGCTCGATCCGATGGCGTCGCGTTCCCGGAGGCGGCCGGTCGGCGAGGTCCCAACGTTCGCGTCGCCGGCGCGCATTGCGCGCAGAGCCGCTGGCTCAGCCATTCTCTCCTCCCAAATTGTTCTATATTGTAGAACGCTATTCCAATTATTGTTGGCCTAGCGCGCCGTCTTGTCAAGTCGAGACACCCGATCGCGGCGCGATGGCGCGCTGCTGCGATCCATGCGGAGGCCGGATCCCCTGCAAACAAAGGCTCCATTCGTGAAGCCAGATTGACAGTGTCATCCCGATCCGCCTAACATAAACTTGGAATAGCGTTCTACAATATAGAACATACCGAAGGGAGGACGATGGTGTTGAGTGAGCCTCGCGCAATGGCGAAGCACATCGAGCCGGGCATGCGCGTGGCGCTGCCGGTCGACTACGCCGGCGTCTCCATGGCCATGACGCGGCCCATCATCGAGCATGGCGCGGGCAATCTCGATCTCGTCTGCGTGCCAACCGGCGGATTGCAGGTCGACCAGCTTGTCGGCGCGGGTCTTGTCCGGACCGTGGAGACCAGCGCCGTCTCGCTGGGTGAAGCCGGTGCCGCGCCCCGGTTCAACGCTGCGGTCAAGGAGGGCGCCGTTCGATTGAAGGACGCAACGTGTCCTGCCATCCATGCCGGCCTGATGGCGGCGCAGAAGGGCAGTCCCTTCATGCCGCTCCGGGGGCTGATCGGAACGGATCTGCTCCGCCATCGCGACGATTGGCGCGTCGTCGACAATCCGCTGGCGGATGGAGGCGATCCGATCGTGCTGATTCCCGCCATCAAGCCCGACGTCACGATCTTCCACGTGCCCATGGCTGATCGCTTCGGCAATGTCTGGATCGGCCGTCGACGCGAGCTTGCCGCCATGGCCTACGCTTCGCGCACCGTTCTGGTCACGGTGGAGCGAATCGTCGAGGAAAATCTGCTCGCCGACGAGATGAGCGCTGCCGGCGTGCTGCCGGCACTCTACGTCACGGCAGTCGCGCGCGCTCCGAAGGGGGCGTGGCCCTACGGTCTGTGGGGCGAATATCCGGCCGATAGCGCGGAGATCGCACGTTACGCGAAGGCCGCGCGAACGGCCGACGGCTTCTCTGCCTACATGGCGCAGGCGCAGATGGAGCCCGCGTGATGGCTGAAGTTCTCCCTCGCGAAGTGCTGATTTGCACGATCGCGCGGTTGCTCGACGGGGTCAGGCACGTCGCCGTAGGTGCCTCCTCTCCGATTCCTGCCGCCGGCGCGATGCTGCTGCGTGCAATGAAGGAAGCGGGCGGCACCGTCGGGCCACGCATCTCCATTCTCGGTTCTGTCGAGCATAATTTCTTCACCAACGGTTCGGCGGAGCTGTTCGATTGTGCCGGTCAGGGCCGGATCGACGCGTTCTTCCTCGGCGGAGGCCAGATCGACGGCTTCGGCAACGTGAACCTCGTCGGGACCGGCGATTATCCGCGCTCCAGCGTGCGCTGGCCCGGCTCGTTCGGGTCGGCCTATCTCTACTTTGTCGTGCCGCGGGTCATCCTCTTCCGCGAGGAGCATACGCCCCGCGTCTTCGTCGAGCACGTGGACTTCATCAGTGCGCCGGGCGTCAGTCCTGAAGGAGTCTTCCGGAGCGGCGGCCCCATTGCTCTCCTGACCGGCAAGGGACTCTTTCGATTCGACAAGAGGCGGCCGGGGTTCGACCTGGAGAGCGTCCATCCCGGGCACGATCTTGCGGAGATCAAGCAAGCGACCGGTTTTCGCTTTGGCCATGATGCCGAGCCGAGGCAGACCCCGCTGCCCGATCGATCGACGCTCGACCTGCTCCGCGGCCGTGTCTTCGACGAGCTCGCCGAGACCTATCCCGAATTCGCCGCCCATATGCGGCGCGATCTTGTGGCGGTCGACGCATGAGCAGGATCAAGCGGGTCCCGCATTGCAGCCATTGGGGTGCGTACACGATCCTCGTCGAGGACGATCGCATCGTCGGCGTCGAGCCGTTCGAGCACGATCCGGCGCCTTCCCCGATCATCCACTCCATTGCCGAATGGGCCAACCCCGAGCGGCGCGTGCTGCGACCGATGGTCCGCTCGGGCTGGCTCGACAAGCGCGAGAAAAGCGATCGCCGGGGCCGCGGCCGCGAGAAATTCGTGCCGGTGAGCTGGGACGAGGTGACGACGCTGGTCGCCGACGAAGTGCGCCGCGTGGCCGGTACGTTCGGCAATGCGTCGATCTTCGCGGGCTCCTATGGTTGGACCAATTCCGGCCGCCTGCATCATGCTTCTTCGCTTCTGAAGCGCATGCTCAATCTGGTGGGCGGCTTCACCAGGCACGTCGACACCTATTCGATCGCGGCAGGTCCCGTGATCCTGCGCCACACGCTGGGCAGCGACGACGCATGCGGCGGCCGCGCCAATACGCTCGACACGATCGCGCAGCACACCGAGACGCTGATGGTGTTCGGTGCTCTCTCGCCGCGAACCGCGCAAAACGAGGCCGGGGGAATTGGCAGCCACCGTCTTGAGACTTATCTCAGGAAGATCGTCGAGCGCGGCGTCAAGGTCATCCACGTCTCGCCGCTGAAGGACGATCTGCCGGAGTGGGTCGATGCCGAATGGTGGCCGATTCGACCGAACACGGACGCTGCGCTGATGCTCGGGCTTGCCGGCGAGATCGTGAAGGCGGGCAGGCACGACAGGGATTTCCTCGCGCGCTGCACCAGCGGCGCGGATCGCCTTCTTCGCTATCTCGAAGGCCAGGCGGATGGCGGACGCAAGGATGCCGCGTGGGCCGCCGGCATCTGCGGGCTCGATGCGGGCCGGATTGCCGAGCTCGCGAGGCGCCTTGTCGACACGCGGAGCATGCTGACGGTGAGCTGGAGCCTGCAGCGTGCCCATCACGGCGAACAGCCGTTCTGGGCCGCGCTCGGACTTGCATCGGTTGTCGGCCAGATCGGGTTGCCGGGCGGCGGCGTCGGCTACGGCTACGCCTCGCTGGGGGGCGTGGGGGCACCGCTCAATCTGAGCCGCTCTCCTGCCATTTCACAGCTGACGAGGCCGATCGACAGCTTCATTCCGGTGGCGCGGATCAGCGACATGCTGCTCAATCCTGGCAGGCCGTTCAGCTACGAAGGCGAGATCCGCACCTATCCGGATACGAGGCTGGTCTATTGGGCGGGCGGCAATCCCTATCATCATCACCAGGATCTCAACCGCCTGTCGGAAGCCTGGACGAGGCCCGAAACGATCATCGTGCAGGACCCGATGTTCACGGCGACAGCCCAGCGGGCCGACATCGTGCTGCCGGCAACCACGTCGATCGAGCGCAACGATCTTGCCGGCAACAGGCGCTCCGACTTCATCCTGGCGATGAAGAAGGCGATCGAGCCGCTCGGCGAATCCCACTCCGACTTCGAGATATTCAACGCGATCGCAGGTAAGCTCGGGGTGGCCGATCGGTTCAACGAGGGCCGGGACGAAATGGACTGGGTCCGCCATCTCTACGAAGCCTGCCGCAGCGACGCCTCGCAGCGCTTCGGCTTCGCGATGCCGGATTTCGATGCGTTCTGGGAAGCCGGCTATGCGCGCTGCCCGGTCAAGGCAGGGCATACGTTCCTGTCCGACTTCCGCAACGAGCCGGAGGCGCATCCGCTCGGGACCGAAAGCGGAAAGATCGTGCTCGGCAGCGAGACTCTGGCCAGGCTGGACTATGCCGACTGCCGCCCGCATCCCGCGTGGATCGAGCCGGCTGAATGGCTCGGCAACGCCGCCGACGCCGGCCAGATGCACCTCATCTCGCACCAGCCGGCCGGCCGTCTTCACAGTCAGCTCGAAACCGGCGCATCGAGCCGGAGCATGAAGCGCAATGGCCGTGAACAGGCCCGCCTTCATCCTGACGACGCGGTTGCTCTCGGCATCGCCGACGGCCAGACGATCCGCATCTGGAACGGCCGCGGGGAGTGCCTCGCGACGGCAGAGGTCACCGACAAGGTCCGTCAGGGCGTACTGGTGCTTCCGACCGGTGCCTGGTTCACGCCGACCGGCAATAGCGGCCTGGAGATCGCAGGCAATCCGAACGTGCTCACGCTCGATATCGGAACGTCTCAATTCGGCCAGGGCTGCTCGGCCCATACCTGCCTCGTGCGAGTCGAGCCGTACGCCGCCGATCGGCGCGATGCGTTCGAGGCCTATCAGGAAACGCTCGTCGCGCTCGCGGCAGTCTAACAGGAGCTTGGAACATGTCTGCGCCCGCCATCAGCCGCTTTCCCGTCCCCGATATCGCGACACTCCCCGAGGATATCCGCTCGCGGATCGAGGCGGTTCAGGAGAAGTCCGGCTTCGTCCCCAACGTCTTCCTGACACTCGCGCATCGTCCTGACGAGTTCCGGGCATTCTTCGCCTATCACGACGCTCTGATGGACAAGCCCGGGCCGATCACCAAGGCCGAGCGCGAGATGATCGTTGTCGCGACCAGCAGCGCCAATCAATGCCAGTATTGCGTCGTCGCGCATGGCGCCATCCTGCGCGTGCGCGCGAAGAATCCGCTGATCGCGGACCAGGTCGCCGTCAACTACCGCAAGGCCGATATCACCGCCCGGCAGAGGGCGATGCTCGATTTCGCGATGAAAGTCTCGGCGCGCGCCTATGAGGTGGACGACTCCGACATCGTCGATCTCAAGGGACACGGCTTCACCGAGGAGGACGTCTGGGACATTGCCGCCATCGCTGCCTTCTTCGGCATGTCGAACCGCCTCGCCAACGTCACCAGCATGCGTCCGAACGACGAGTTCTTCGCGATGGGACGCTGAACGCCGCGGACGGAAACTGAAATGGTATCGTTGGTCATCGACAGACGCTTCCGGGGCCCGCCCAATTCCGGCAACGGAGGCTACGTTTGCGGATGTCTCGCAAGGTACGTCGCCGGAGACGCCGAAGTGACGTTGCGCGCCCCGCCGCCGCTGGAGCGGCCGCTCGACGTGCTGACGAAGGTCGACGGCGGGATCGAGTTGCGCGAAAAGGACGAGCTGCTCGCGACGGCGCGTGCAGCAGGCATCGATGTGTCGGACGTTCCCAGGGTGAGCTACGAGGTGGCCGAAGAGGCGGTCGGCAGAACACCCTACGACGAGCAGACCCACAACCTTCCGGGATGCTTCGTCTGCGGCCCCGCACGTGGCCATGGCGACGGTCTCCGGATCTTCGCAGGTCCGCTGCAGGCGGGGGCAGTCCCGGGCAAGCCCGTCGTGTTCGCGGCCTCCTGGGTGCCTCACGGCAGTCTGTCCGGCGAGGACGGTCATGTCGCGCCCGAATTCGTCTGGGCCGCTCTCGATTGCCCGACCGGCTATTGCAGCGTGGGCGCCCGTCACCTGGGATTGAACGGTGACGAGACGGTCCTGCTCGGACGCATGGCTGCACGGATCAATCGCCGGCCGCGTCCCGGGGATCGATGCGTGGTGGTGGCGTGGCCGACGGGGCGGGAAGGCCGCAAGCTCTTTGCCGAAAGCGCCCTGCTTGATGCGGAGCAGGAGGTGCTGGCGACCGCGCGAGCCACCTGGCTGTTGGTCGACCGGCAGGTCCAGCTCGGAGCAAGTGCATGAACGCGAATGGGAAACAGGGCATGAGCGGCTGCGATACGGAGCTCGAACTTCGTCAATCCATCATCGATGCGTGTCGCGAGATGGCGGCGCAAGGCATCAACCAGGGAACGTCCGGAAACATCAGCGTCCGAACCGACGACGGCATCCTGCTCACGCCGTCCGGTCTTCCATACGACCGCATGAAGCCCGAAGACATCGTTGCCATGAAGTGGGACGGCTCGTGGACCGCCTCGGCCGGCAACGTTCCGTCGACGGAATGGCGTTTTCACCTCGACATCCTGAGGTCGAAGCCGGAGGTTGGCGCCGTGGTTCACGCCCATCCGATCTTCTGCACGATCATCGCGATCATGAATCGCTCGATCCCCGCGATTCACTACATGATCGCCGCTGCCGGCGGAAACAACGTTCCCTGCGCGCCCTATGCCCAATACGGCACGGCGGAGCTGTCGCAGGCCGCCCTGGACGCGCTTCGCTATCGCCGCGCCTGCCTGCTCGCGCATCACGGGCTGATCGCCATCGGTCCCAACCTGCGCAAGGCCATGTGGCTCGCGGTGGAGGTCGAGGTGCTCGCCAAGCAGTATCACGGCTGTCTTCAGCTTGGCTCTCCTCCGCTGCTGCCGGACGAGGAAATCGACAGCATCCTGAAGCGATGGGGGCAATACGGCCTGCGCGATAGCGAGGGTGCGCCCAAGATCCCCCAGCATTCGAGCTAGATCACGATCAAACAACTATCCTGCGAGACCCCATGGCTCATTCTCACGACGTCAGCGTCTGCGGCACTTATATTCTGGATATTCTGGGAGTTCCGGTGACGGAGATTCCGCCCGGTGGCGGCCGCTTGCTGATCGAAGAGATACGTCTCGCGGTCGCAGGCACCGCCGGCGGAACGGTCGTCCCTTGCGCGCGCCTCGGTCTGAAGGCGCTCGCGGTGGGCGCCGTCGGCTCCGACGAGAAGGCCGACTGGATGTTGAGCGCGCTGCAGCGTGAAGGCATCGACATCTCTCTCATGGAGCGGATGGCCGACAGTCCGACTTCGGCCACGATCCTGCCGATCAGGCCCGACGGCTCGCGTCCGGTCATGCATGCAAGGGGTGCGTCCGCCCGCTGGCGCATCGCGCCCGAAACGCAAACCGCTGCCTGCCGAAGCAGAATTCTGCATCTCGGCGGGGTCGGCTCCTTGCTTGCGATGGATGGAGCGCCGTCCGTCGCATTGCTGCGCGAGGCGAAGGCGGCCGGCTGTACCACGACGCTCGATCTCATCCAGGCGCGGCGTGAAACGCTGGCGCTGGTCGAGCCGCTGCTGCCCTATGTCGACTTCTTCATGCCGAGCATCGATGAGACCAATGCGATGGTCGGAACCGACGATCCTGCCGCGTGCGCGCGGTTCTTCATCGAGAGGGGCGCGGGGGCCTGCGCCATCTCTCTTGGCGCCGATGGCTCGTTCGTGATGACGCGTGACGGACGCCAGTTCACCGTGCCGGCGTTCGAGGTCGCGGTCCGCGACACCTCGGGATGTGGCGATTCCTACACAGGCGGCTTCATCGCCGGTCTGGTTCGCGACTGGGACCTGCTCGACTGCGCCAGGCTCGCGACCGCGACGGCCGCGATCGTCGCGACCGGGCTGGGTTCGGGCGCCAATCTCGTCTCGTTCGAGGAGACCGTGAAGGCCATGAACACCTTCCCGGTCCGCAAGGCCGCTCGCGCCTGATCCATTCACACCGGCAGAAACTATTCATTCGAACAACAGGGGAGAACGCAACATGGCCCGACATGCGATCGTGACGGGAGCAAGCCGCGGAATTGGCCGCGCGATAGCCATCGGCCTTGCAAGGCGCGGCTACGATCTCGCGCTGACCGACATCGCTGCCCAGGAGAAGGTCCTTCTCGAGACCGTTGCAGAGGTCAGGAAGCTTGGCGGCCGATGCATCCCGGTGCTGGGCGATGTGAGTGATATCGGCGATTGCAGGCGGGCCGTGGCTGAAGCCATCCAGGGACTTGGGCACATCGATGTCCTCGTCAACAATGCGGGAATCCTCAGGCTGGCGACCATCGACGAGCTGACGACCGATACGTGGGATCAGACGTTCGCCGTCAACACGCGCGGCGTGTTCCAGATGACCCAGGCCGTGGTGGCCCATATGAAGGAGCGCAAATACGGGCGAATCGTCAACATCGCCTCGCTCGCCGCCCGAACGGGCGGTCCGGGACAGTCCCACTACGCTGCATCGAAGTCGGCCGTGGTCGGCTTCACGCGCGTCTCGTCCATGGAGTTCGGAGGCCACGGCATCACCGTGAATGCCGTATGTCCAGGCATCATCGTGACGGAGATGGGGCTCAACAATCTCCGCGATCCCGAGCGAGTTGCCTATTTCGAGAAGGTCACCGACCTCCACCGGCTCGGCCAACCGGAGGACGTCGTCGGTCCAGTAGCGTTCTTTGCGTCGGATGATTCCGCGTTCGTAACCGGCCAGGCCCTCAACGTCGACGGAGGCATCTTCTACAGCTAGCAGCTGGGTCGTGCGCCGCCAGCAAGTTTCTGGCTCCGGGAGCACGGCATAGCCGTGCAACCATCGCGCAGGGAGGGCCGAGTGATTGGCACGACCTGTATGCTGCTGTGCGGTCTCCTGGCGCTATTTCGCGCAGCAGACCGCGGGTGCGAGGTCAGCTCCTGTCCTTCCCTGCGCCTCCTGGCTTTAGAGGGTGGAGCGATCAAGCAAAGCTTGGGCGGATTGCGCCGCGAGAGCGCGAAGCCGCAGCCGCTATTTGATAGCCGAGGCCAGCGGCAATTTCGCTGGTGAGAATGGATTCCGCCCGGCGTGGACGGGCGCGCAGGAACTCTTGCACATGGTCGAAGCTTGACTCCGCGGGCCAGCGTCGCCGCCGATGGCTGGCCTGCACGGCCCCGCCTCCAAGCCCCCCAGTACCCCCAAGGGTGGGGCCGTGCTTCCAAAGCAGGAGGTGCAATTGTCCGAGCCGACCGAGCAAGAGATCAGAGAACGCGCGCATCGCTTGTGGGAGCAAGCCGGCAGGCCTGAAGGCCGCGAGGAAGAGTTTTGGCACGCCGCCGAGCAGGAGCTGCGCAACGAGGACAAGTCGAACACGTTGCGGACGCCGGATACGCTGTGACCGACAAGACCTGCCCCTCCTGCCACGGACTGGGATGGGTCTGCGAAAACCACCCGTTCCGGGTCTGGAGTGAGAAGCTGGCCGGCTGCCGCTGAGGCGAGGGCATGCCCTGCATCTGCAACACGGCCGAAGATCCCGAAGTCAGGGTGGTGATCGTCGAAGCGGACGCGACGTGGCACTAAGGCGCGATGCGATTGCGATGAATCGTCATCGCGCTTCGGGGCGTTGATGGGCTTCGCTTGCTCTACCGTTCCTGAGAGCTTGATTGCCCGTACCTCTCGCAAGAAGGAGAAAAGCCGCCGGGTTCCTCGCCCTGGCGGCTTTCGAAAGTCCGTAGCTGTCGATCGTCTCCGCAGCTCGTGCGTACCGCCGTTACCTTGTTTGCGGCCATGCCTGGTCTTTGTAGGGGAAGGCGCGCGCTTCTGCTGTGATCTGGAGCACACAATGGAAGGGATTCGGTCCATGTCGCCTTCCGGATCCCGGCGCTGCACCGCGATAAGCGCATTCACGCGCGTCTTCGACACGCGATCTGCGTTGCAGCTTGTCCGGGACCCGAGAGATTTCGGCGAGCTCCCCGTCAGCTCCGATACCACGCCGCCAGGTTCCATGTGATGGTGTCCCACCCGGAGATGTCGGTCATGAGGCTGTTGACGCTCGCGTTGACGATGTGGCGCGAGAGCAGCGGCAGGAACACGTTGGCCCCGCAGAAGATCTCGTCGACCTTCATCAGCAGCGCGGCGCGCTTGACCGGGTCGAGCTCGTTCTGGGCGGCCTTGTAGGCCTTGTCGGCTTCGGGATCGGAATAGCGCGAGTTGTTGCGGCCCAGCCACTTGTTGTCCTTGGTGGCGATCTCCCAGGAGACACACTGGTTCAGCAAGCGCTCCGGATCGGGCTGCGGCTGCGTCGTGTTGTACATCTCCATGTCGGCATAGAATTTCGAGTAGGTGTCGGGGTTGCCGACGTCGGAGGAGAAGAACACCGATGCGGTCACGGCCTTGATCTCGATCTCGATGCCGGCCTTCTGGCAGGCCTGCTTGATGATGGCCTGGGTCTTCTGGCGCGGGGCGTTGGTCGAGGTCTGGAAGACGTATTTGAGCTTCTTGCCGTCTTTCTCGCGGATGCCGTCCGCGCCCCTGGTCCAGCCGGCCTCGTCGAGGATCTTGTTGGCCTTGTCGATGTCGAACTCGTATTTCAGCCTGGGGGACTTGAACTGCTTGGGCGCGTTGACGAAGCTCGCGGTTGCGAGGGCGCCGCGCCCGTAGATGAATTTCTGGATCGAATCGCGGTCGATCAGGAGATTGATCGCCCGACGAACCGCGGGATCGGACAGTGTCGGGTGCTTGGTCTTGACGCTCGAACGCTCGCCGTCGACCTCGGTCCAGGGGTCCGTCGTGTTGAGGATGATGAACTCGACATTGCCCGAAGGCGTGATGTCGAGCTTGCCTTTGCCGCCCGCCTCCATGCGCTTGAGGACCTCCTCCTCCACCTGCATGTTCCAGGCAAAGTCGTATTCGCCGGTTTGCAGCACCGCGCGCGCCGCAGACACCGCGTCGCCGCCACCCTTGACCTCGAGCGTATCGAAATGCGGCTGGTTCTTGACGTGATAGTCGGGATTGCGCTCGGCGCGGATCAGGTCACCGGGCTTGAACTCGACGAATTTGTAGGGGCCGGTGCCGACCGGTTTCAGATTGGCCGGCGCCTCGCGCGACTTGGCGCCGACATAGTCGCCGAAATGATGCTTTGGCAGGATTTGTCCGACCGAGCCGCCGACGAACGGGTCGGCCCAGAACGGCGTCGGCGCCTTGAAGAGCACCTTGACGGCGTAGTCGTCGATCTTCTCGACCTTGATGTCCTTGTAGGAGCCCGTGGTGTAAGCCGCGGTCGCGAGGTCCGCGGCGTACTGCCAGGTGAAGACGACGTCGTCGGCGGTGAAGGGCTTGCCGTCGTGCCAGTTGACGCCCCGCTTCAGCTTCCAGATCACGCTCATGCCGTCCGCGGCAAGGCCGCCGTTCGCCTTGGTCGGCACCTCGGCGGCCAGGCAGGGAATGAGATTGCCGTCTTTGTCCCAGCCGGCGAGCGGCTCGAAGAAGATGCGCGTGGCGATCTGGTCCTTGGTGCCGATCGCGAAATGCGGATTGAGCAGGGTGGGTGCCTGCCAGAGCAGGATCTTGAGCGTGCCGCCGCCGCCGGCCTTGGTCGGCTTGTACTGCAGCCTGGCGTCCGCCATCGCCACGTCGTGCCAAACCAGGATCTGGCTCGCGACCGGTGCCGCGATCCCGATCGCGGCGACTTTCCGAATGAACGAGCGTCGCGACAGCCTGCCTTGCTTGACCTCGGCGATCAAACCGCGAATTTCGTTCTCGTTCATCGGATGTCCTCCACCTGCGCAACTCGTCGCCAAGCAACCATCATGTTTCATGACGGCCGGGGCGGCAATGCCGGCAAGGCGGGGATGCGACGAAATGACGATGCGGAGAGCGCCCCCCGGTCGGGGCGCGGACCCGGATCGCCTGCCTGAGAGACCCAGGTGGCGATCCGGTGCGATCTAGGTGAACTTGGGGAAGTTCTAAGGCCGCACCGAAACGCTAACCCGGCAGGCGCAGATCCATCAAGTTTCGGAGTGTTGCGCTGGCGAAAGAATCATTGCCGCGGCCGGGAAATCGCCACACATGACGGATGCCCGGCGTGATTTCTTTTCCGTTTGATGTCGAATGGAGAACGTGCGTCCGCGGGGGCCTGCCAATATGGTTTTCCATTTCATTGATTTCGCGCGGCGGGGAAGCGAATACGGTTCCATATTTGTCTGTCGCAGACCTACGGAGACCAAGATGTCGTTTCGCCTCCCTTTGATACTCTCGACCGTGCTCGCCGTCTGGTCCGCCGCAGCAACCGCCGAGACGATCAAGATCGGGGTGACGCCGGGTCCGCATGCGCAGATCCTCGAGGCCGTGAAGCCGATCGCCGCCAGGCAGGGGCTCGACATCCAGCTCCTCGAGTTCTCCGATTACGTGGTGCCGAACGCCGCGCTCGACGCCGGCGAGATCCAGGCCAATTCGTTCCAGAATCAGCCCTACCTGGACAACCAGAAGGCCGATCGCGGCTACAAGATCGAGGCCGTCGGCCTGACCGTGAATTTCCCGATCGGCGTCTATTCGAAGAAGCACAAGGCCTTCGCCGACCTCCCCGAGGGCGGCAAGGTCTCGATCCCGAACGATCCGACCAATGGCGGCCGCGTGCTGCTGCTGCTGCGCGACAAGGGCGTGATCAAGCTGAAGGACGGTGTCGGCTTCAAGCCGACGGTGCTCGACATCACCGAGAATCCCAGGAAGCTGAAGTTCATCGAGGTGGACGCGGCGCAGGCGCCGCGCGCGCTCGACGACGTCGATGCCGCCGCGATCAACACCAATTATGCAACCCAGGCCGGCCTCGATCCGGTCAAGGATCCGATCCTGCGCGAGGATCCGAAGGGCCCCTACGTCAACCTGATCGCCGTCCGCACCGCCGACAAGGACAAGCCCTGGGTCAAGATCCTCGTGGACAGCTATCACACCCCGGAGGTCAAGGAGTTCGTGCTGACCAAGTTCAAGGGCGCCGTGCTGCCGAGCTGGTAGGCAATCTGCCTGCGTAAAGTCCAAGTAACGGCGATCCGGCGGGCAGCCTTGCGCAATGCCCCGCTTGTCTGGAGCTGCGGCAACCGACATCATCGGGGGCGTGGCAATCCTCGCCCGACAGGGGTCGTATGAAACGCTTCGCAAACCTGAAACGTCTGGGCTTCTTCACGCGGTTGCTCGACGAGGCGCCGCCGGCGGACCGCTATCGCTTTGCGGCCGAGCAGATCGTGCACGCCGAGAAGGCCGGGCTCGATTCCGCATGGATCGCGCAGCATCATTTTCACGAGCGCGAGGGCGGCCTGCCGTCGCCCTTCACGTTCCTCGGCTACGTCGCCGCGCAAACCTCGCGCATCCGCCTCGGCACCGGCATCGTCACGCTGCCGCTGGAGAATGCGGTCAGGGTTGCGGAGAATGCCGCGGTGCTCGATCTGCTCTGCAACGGCCGCTTCGAGCTCGGCGTCGGCACCGGCGGCAATCCCTCGGCCTTTGCCGCTTTCGGCCTCGACAGCGCGCAGCGCAACGAGATCTTTGCGCGCAATCTCGAAATCGTTCGCACGGCCCTGGTCGGCCAGCCGCTCGACGGCGGCGACACGATCTATCCGTTGCGGCCGCAACTGGACAAGCGCATCTGGCAGGCGACATTCTCGGTCGCGGGCGGTGCCCGGGCCGGCAAGGCCGGCGATGGACTATTGCTGTCGCGCACCCAGCCGCGGGCCAAGGAGGCGCCGAAAGCCACGCTCGCCGAGATCCAGAACCCGATCATCGATGCCTATCTCGCAGCGCTGCCGCCGGGATGCGAGCCCCGCATCATGGCCTCGCGCAGCGTCTTCGTCGCCGACGACCATCGCGAGGCGATGCGCCTCGCAGACATCGGACTGCGTCGCGCCCTGCCGCAGTTCCTCAAGGGAGGCCACGCCAGGCCGGGCGAGACGCTGGAGGAAATGATCACCGCGTTCGACACCCATGTCGGCGGCGCCGATGAGGTGATCGCCTCGCTCCGCACGGATGCCACGCTCGAGCGGGTGACCGATCTCGTCTTCCAGGTGCATTCGGTCGATGCGCCACATCCTTATGTGCTGCGATCGATCGAGCTCGTCGCCGACAAGGTCGCGCCGGCGCTAGGCTGGACCCGGACGGCACCCGAAGTGGCGCTGGCGGGCTAGCCGGAATGAAACATGTTCGCGCTGCACGAGGCTGACTGATGGGTACACTGGACATCATCGACACGCTCGCCGGGATCGAGCCGGGATCGGCTCTCGACGCCATCCGCGCGCGTCGTCCGCAGGCGCGCGAGAACGCGCAGAAGAGCTATCTCGCCCTGTTCGACCCGATCGATTCGAGCGAATTCTCGCTTTCCGAGCGCGCAGCCGTGGCGGCTTTCGTGACCGGGCTTCATGGCGAGTCCCCCGTCGCCGCCTTCTATCGCGAGAAGCTTGCCACGAGCGCGGATGGAGCGCCCTTGCTCGAAGCGATCAAGGCCGAGATCGCGCGCGGCAGGACGTCCGGGCCGTACGGCGCCTATCCGGCCGGTCCGTTGTCGATCGAGAACAAGGCCGGGCTGATCTATCGCGTCAGCGCGGAGCGGAAGACTGTCCTCGGCGCCCGGCTGGCCGCGGCACTGGAGCACGCGCATCTCCTGGTGTTCCACCCGCGCGATGCTGTGTCCGCCGACATGAAGGCGCTGCTGACGGCCGGCTGGTCGAGCACCGGCATCGTGACGTTCTCCCAGCTCGTTGCGTTCCTGTCGTTCCAGGTGCGCGTCGTCAGCGGCTTGCGCACGCTCGCAGCGGCAAGCGCGCAGGAGGTCGCATCATGAACGCCGTCAATCCGCCCGTCGTCTTCACTCAGGACGAACTCGGCTGGGTCTCGTGGATCGATCCGCTGCCCGAGACCGAGCTGACCGAACGGCACTTCGCCGGTCTGGTCGACCGCGCCCGCGCCAAATCGGAATATTTCCGGCTCCTGGTGCGCGATCCCGAGGTGCTGGAAGCCCGCACCAAGACCGACAAGGACATCTTCTACAACGTTGCTGACGGCCTGCCGCGCGCCGAGCGCGAGCTCGCGGCGGCTGCGACCTCGCGCTACAACGGCTGCATCTACTGCGCCTCCGTGCATGCGCGGTTCGCGAGCACCTACTCCAAACGCCGCGACGACGTGCAGCGCCTGCTCGACGAAGGCGTTGGAGCCGAACTCGGCGAACGCTGGAATGCCGTGGTCAAGGCGTCCGTGGCATTGGCCGCGACGCCGATCACGTTCGGTCCCGACAATATCGAGGAGCTGCGCCGTGCGGGCCTCGACGATGCCGAGATCGTCGACGTCATCAACAGCGCCTCGTTCTTCAACTGGGCGAACCGGCTGATGCTGTCGCTCGGCGAGCCCTCGAAATAGGCAATCTCACCGGCACGAGAATTGCTGCTGTTTCAACATTGAATGGATGGAGCCGTGCATGAGCAACATCGATCGCCGCACCCTGGTCAGGGGCTCACTCGCCGCCATGATGGCGGGGGCGGCCTTTTCGCGCGCCGCCCTTGCGCAATCCGCCGAACCGATCCTGCTCGGCGTCAGCGGCCCCTTGACCGGGCCCAATGCGCAATATGGCGCCCAATGGAAGCAGGGCTTTGATCTCGCGCTTGACGAGATTCACGCCGCCGGCGGGATCAACGGACGCAAGCTCGCCTACCAGTTCGAGGACAGCCAGAGCGATCCGCGCCAGTCGGTGGCGATCGCCCAGAAATTCGTCTCCGATCCCCGCATCGTGATGGAGCTCGGCGATTTCTCCAGTCCCGCCTCGATGGCGGCCTCGCCGATCTATCAGCGCGGCGGCCTCGTGCAATTCGGCTTCACCAACTCACACCCCGATTTCACCAAGGGCGGCGACTTCATGTGGAGCACGTCCGTCAGCCAGGCCGACGAGCAGCCGCTGCTGGCGTCCTATGCTGTCAGGCGCCTTGGCCTGAAGAAGCTCGCGGTGCTGCACCTCAACACCGACTGGGGCCGCACCAGCCGCGACCATTTCGTCAAGGCGGCGAAGGAGTACGGCGCCGAGGTCGCGGTGACCGAGGGCTACATCGCGGAGGAGCGCGACTTCCGCTCGACGCTGGTGCGCGTGCGCGACGCCAGTCCGGACGGGCTGATCCTGATCTCCTATTATTCCGACGGTGCGCTGATCGCCCGCCAGGCACGCCAGGTCGGCCTGAAGCAGACGATCTGCGCGGCAAGCTCGGTGTACTCGCCGAAATTCCTGGAGCTCGGCGGCGAAGCGGTCGAGGACGTCCATCTCGGCACGCGTTATTTCCCGGAAGATCCGCGGCCAGAGGTGAAGAAGTTCATCGCGGGCTTCAAGGCCAAGTACAACGGACAGGAGCCCGACGCCTTCAACGCCTATTCCTATGACGCGATGAACATGGCCGCTGCCGTGGTGAAGATCGGCGGCACCGACCGCCGGGCCATCCGCGACGCCTTCGCCAAGGTGAAGGACGTCTCCAGCGTCATCTACGGCCAGGCGACGTTCGACGTCGAGAGCCGCCGCGTCAAGGGTGCCATGAACGCCGAGCTCGTCGTGCGCAAGGGCCAGTTCACGCTGTGGGACGGCAAGCCGACCTGACCTGATGGCCGGAGCGGGCGCTCCGGCCGCGCTTCTCTTTTCGCGGGGATCATCGCTTGTCTTCCTGGCTCGACTACACGATCAACGGGCTGATCGTCGGCAATGTCTACGCCCTCGTTGCGGTCGGGCTCGCGCTGATCTTCGGCGTCAGCCGGCTGATCAACTTCGCGCAAGGATCGATCTATCTGGTCGGGGCCTATATCGGCTGGGTCGCGGTGGTGAAGCTGCATACACCGCTGCCGCTGACCATCATCGTGGTGGCGGTGGTCGCGGCGATGGTCGGCTTGATCATCGAGCGGTTCGGCCTGCGTCCGCTTCAGAACTCGGTGCGGATCGCGCCGCTGCTCGCGACCATCGGCATCAGCTTCGTGCTCGATCAATTGGTGATGCTGACCTTCTCGCCCAATCCGCGCGCGCTGCCGAGCCAGCTGCCTGACGTT
Organism: Bradyrhizobium sp. I71; assembly: GCF_022354745.1. NCBI lineage: Bacteria > Pseudomonadati > Pseudomonadota > Alphaproteobacteria > Hyphomicrobiales > Nitrobacteraceae > Bradyrhizobium > Bradyrhizobium sp. I71. Next base: position 2,173,050 of record NZ_CP059398.1, on the reverse strand, counting down.
CGCTTTCAGCTCGGTGGCGGCACCGTCGGGCCGCTCGATCTTCTGATCGCCGGCGTCGGCATCACCAGCGCGCTGTTGCTGTTCGTATTCCTGCGCTACAGCAAGCTCGGCTGGGCGGTGCGTGCCACCGCGCAGGATCGCGACGCAGCCATGCAGATGGGCGTCGACGTCAACCGCGTCAATCAGGCGGTGTTCGGCATCGCGTCCGCGCTCGGCGGCGTCTCCGGCATGCTGGTCGGCATGTACTACAACCAGATCGACACTGCGATGAGCCTGCAGGCGACGCTCAAAGGCGTCGTCGCGGAAGTGGTCGGCGGCGCCGGCAACGTGCCCGGCGCGGTGATCGGCAGCCTGTTGCTCGGACTGGTGGAGAGCTACGGCGTCGCCGTGTTCGGCACCAGCTACCGCAATCTGTTCGCGTTCCTGCTGCTGGTCGTCGTGCTCGTGCTGCGCCCGAACGGCCTGTTCGCAAGCGCGCGGCAGGCCCCGCCCGAGCCGCTCACCGGCACCTTCATCGCGCCGAGCCGTCCGGTCCGCATTCCGCGCTGGGCCCTGTTGGTCGCGGCTGCTGCCTTCGCGGTGCTGCCGTTCTTCCCGGTGTCCTCCTACGTGCTCCAGACCCTGATCAACGCCTGGCTGCTCGGCATGCTCGCGCTCAGCCTGACGCTGGTCGCGGGCACGATCGGCCAGGTCTCGCTCGGTCACGCCGCGCTGCTCGCGATCGGCGCCTACACCTCGGCGCTGCTGTCACTGACGCTGGCCGTTCCGGTCGGCCTTGCCGTCATCGGCGGCGGCCTGATGAGTGCTGCGCTCGGCACGCTGTTGATCTCCCCGTCGTTTCGCCTGCGCGGGCACTATGTGTCGATTGCGACACTCGCCATCGGCGAAATCGTCTCGCTGGTGATCCTCAATTGGGAGAGCGTCACCCGCGGTCCGATCGGCATCTCAGGCATCCCGCCGTTGTCGCTGTTCGGCTATGACCTGATCAGCCCGTTCTCGGTCTACTGGTTCAGCTTCGCGGTGATGCTCGTGCTGGCCCTGCTGCAGGGACGGCTGCTCGGTTCGCATCTCGGCCGCAGCTTTCGCGCCATCCGCGACGATGACATCGCCGCACGTGCCTATGGGCTCAGCCTGAACCGCTACAAGTCGCTGGCCTTCATCTTCGGCGGTTTCGCCGCCGGCGTCAGCGGCGGCATCGCCGCGCATCTTTATTCCTATATCAACCACGAGACCTTCAACACGCAGCAATCCATCCTGGCGCTGACGGTCGTGATCCTCGGCGGCCTCGGCAACGTGGTCGGCGCGATCCTCGGATCTGTCGCATTGGTCGGCTTGCCCGAACTCTTCCGCATCGCGGCCGAGTACCGCATCCTGATCTATGGCATCGTGCTGCTGCTGCTCGTGAGGTTCAGGCCGCAGGGCCTGTTGGGGACGATCTGATGGTGGAGCAGCACGCGCCCATGTTGTCCCTGCGCGGCCTGACGCGCCGCTTCGGCGGCCTCACCGCGGTCGATGCGATCGATCTCGACCTCGCCAGGGGCGAGCTCATCAGCATCATCGGCCCGAACGGCGCCGGCAAGACGACGCTGTTCAATCTCGTGACCGGGCTCGACCGGCCCGATGGCGGCGCCGTACGCTTCGAAGGCCGGGACATCACCGGTCTCTCGCCGGAACGGCTCGCGGCCGAAGGCATCGCCCGCACCTTCCAGCTCGGGCGCGTGTTCGGCAATCTCAGCGTCATGGACAACGTCCTGATCGGCGCGCATACGCGACTGCGTGCCGTGAAGCCGACGGTGCCGGTGATCGGCCCGCTGCTGGAGTTGGGCCTTGCGCTGCTGCGGCCCGCCAGCGTCAGGGCCGAAGAGGAGCGGTTGCGCGACGAAGTGAAGGCCATTCTCGCCCGCTTCGGCGAGCGGCTGCTGCCGCGGATCGACCAGCCCGCCTATAGTCTGTCCTACGCCAACCGCCGCCGCGTCGAGATCGCGCGTGCGCTCGCCTTGAGGCCGCGCCTCTTGCTGCTCGACGAACCCACCGCCGGCATGAACCCGACCGAGACCGCGGAGATGCAGGGCCTCGTCGCCGGGCTGAAGGCGGAAGGGCTGACCATCCTCCTGATCGAGCACAAGCTGGAGATGGTGATGCGCCTGTCCGACCGCGTCATCGTCATGGACGAGGGCAAGAAGATCGCGGAAGGGCCGGGCGAAGAGGTGCGTGGTGATCCCAAGGTGATCGAGGCCTATCTCGGCCACGGCCTGTCGGGCACGACGGAGCGGGAGAGTGCGGCATGACGAATCCTTCGCCCGAACTGCTGCTGACCCTCTTCAACGTCAACACGTTCTACGGCCAGGCGCAGGTGCATTTCGACCTGTCGATCACGGTTGCGCGCGGCCACATCGTCTGCCTGCTCGGCGGCAATGCCAGCGGCAAGTCGACGACGATGAAGATCATTCTCGGTCTGGTCAAACCGCGCTCGGGCGAGGTGACGTTCGACGGCGCCTCACTGATCGGCCTCTCCACGCCGCAGATCGTCCGCCGCGGCATCGCCTCGGTGCCGGAGGCGCGGCGGCTGTTCGCGGACATGAGCGTGCGCGAGAACATCCTGATGGGCGCCTTCGTGCGCAACGACCGTGAGGCGGTGGCGCTGGATCTCGACAGGATGCTGACGCTGTTCCCGAAGCTTGGCCAGCGGCTGTCGCAGCGCGCCGGCTCCTTGTCCGGCGGCGAGCAGCAGATGGTGGCGATGGCGCGCGCTCTGATGAGCCGGCCGCGCATGATCGTGATGGACGAGCCGACCATGGGCTTGTCGCCGCTCTATGTCGATCGCGTGCTGGAGTTGATCCGCTCCATCAACCAGGCGGGCGTCTCGGTGTTCATGGTCGAGCAGAACGCCAGCCTCGCGCTCGAGATCGCACATGAAGCCTATGTGCTGCAGACCGGCAGGATCGTGCTGTCAGGCCCGGCGCGAGCGCTGAAGGATGATCCGCGGGTGCGCGATGCCTATCTCGGCGGCTCCGAGGCAGCGTAGCAATTCGGGTGCGATGACGCGCCCGCAGGCGGGACAAGCGCGGCATGACGAACCCTCTCCGGGACTAGCCAGTGTGACCAATCTATGAAAAAATCATACCGTTGGCGCGACAGGGTGTGCGGCGGGACGGAATGAACTTCGTGACGAAATTGGTGCGGGCGGCCGAGCCCGGAACGGTGGTGCTGCTCGGCGGGCTCGTCGCCGCCAACGTCGCCGCATGGGCCTGGGCCTTCTCGCTGTTCGGCGACCGGCCGACGGTGATGGCAACGGCGCTGCTGGCCTGGGTCTTCGGCCTCCGCCACGCCGTCGATGCCGATCACATCGCCGCCATCGACAACGTCGTGCGCAAGCTGATGCAGGCGGGCGGCGCGCCGCGCAGCGTCGGTCTCTATTTCGCGCTCGGCCATTCCACCGTGGTCGTGGTCGCGACCATGCTGCTGGCGCTCGGCGTCGTGAGTCTTGGCGGTGACAGCCTGCTCAAGGAGATCGGCGGTCTGATCGGCACGTCCGTGTCGGCGCTGTTCCTGCTGGTGATCGCAGCCATCAATCTCGCCATCTTCGCCGGCCTGTGGCGGACGTTTCGCATGGCGCGAGAGCAGGGCGTTCACGATGCCGCAGGCCTCGATGCGCTTATCGCCCGTCGCGGCGTCCTGGCGCGGCTGCTCGGTCCGCTGTTCCGTCTCGTGACGAAGCCGTGGCACATGTATCCGCTCGGGTTCCTGTTCGGCCTCGGCTTCGACACCGCGACGGAGATCGGTCTGCTCAGCATCTCCGCCAGCGAAGCCGCGCGCGGCGCCTCGCTCGCCGATGTCCTGGTCTTCCCGGCGCTGTTCGCCGCCGGCATGGCGCTGGTCGACACCGCCGATTCGGCGCTGATGGTCAGCGCCTATCGCTGGGCCTTCGTCGATCCCCTGCGCAAGCTCTGGTACAATCTCACGATCACGGGCGCTTCCGTCGCGGTCGCGCTGTTCATCGGCGGCATCGAAGCGCTCGGCCTGATCAGCGATCGGCTCGGCCTCTCCGGCGGCATGTGGACGCTGGTCGACGGCCTGAACGAGTCGCTGGCGAATGTCGGCTTCGCGGTGATCGCGCTGTTCGCGATCGCATGGCTCGCCTCGATCGTGCTCTATCGCCGCATGTTCTCGGATGACGGGCGAGGATCGGCGGACGCGGCAGAAGGCTTCGATGCGACCGAGGCCGTCGTGGTGAGACGTCCCTGATTCCACCTATTCAGAGCGAAGCCGCGCTCTGGACCTGTTCCACCGGCAAGTCATCGGCGTTGGGATCGCCCGGCGCGGTCGCCCAGGCGAGTTCCACCAGGGTCACGATCCGGCGTCCGCCGCCGTCAAGCTGGCAGACGATCAGGCCCTGCTCCTCCATATAGCCGAGCAGCCGCTGCGCGCGGCGCAGCGAATGCGAGCCGTAGGCGCGGGCGATCGCAGCATCGCCGGGACAAGGCCAGCCTTCCTTGGCCGCGCGCGCGATCATCATGAACACGCCCTGCATGTCGTCGGGCAGGATCGAGGCGCGCAGCGTGACGTCCTGCCAGGCGTCGTCATCGGCGAGATCAGTCCCGAGCCCGGCGCGCGCATGCGTCAGCATGCGGCGGAATTCGTTGAGGTCCGGCACCGCCGCGCCGAGGCCCTCGATGCGGCAGCGGACCACGAACTCCTGATAGAGCACGCCGATGGCGCGGAAGCCGGCATCGGGCTCCGCCAGCACGGCGCGCAAGGTGCGGGCGACGCGTTCGCGCCGCTCGGCGAGCTCTTCTGCGCTCACCGGCACCTCGGCCACTTCGGTCCGGATCTCCGGCGCGGCGGCCGCCTTCGCTGCGCGAAGCTGCTCCAGCAGATCCGGCGCAGGCCGGCGCTGTTGCCGGCTGGCATCGGGCGGTGGTGCCGCGAGGATCACGGCGCGCGCATCCTCCAGGGTTGCCTCCGGCAGCGGCATCAGCCGCGGCGTCGAATTGCGCGGACTTGTATCGGTCGGGCCGATGTTCAGGCGCAGCGGACGGCGCGACAGCGCAGGTCCCAGCGCCATGAACTGTCCGCGCTCGAGGTCGCGAAAGGCTTCGGCCTGCCGCCGCTCCATGCCGAGCAGATCGGCGGCGCGCGCCATGTCGATGTCGAGGAAGGTCCGGCCCATCAGGAAGTTGGAGGCTTCCGCCGCGACATTCTTGGCGAGCTTCGCCAGCCGCTGGGTCGCGATGATGCCGGCGAGCCCGCGCTTGCGGCCGCGGCACATCAGATTGGTCATGGCGCCGAGCGACAGTTTTCGCGCCTCGTCGGAGACTTCGCCGGCAACGGCCGGCGCGAACAGCTGCGCCTCGTCCACCACCACCAGCATCGGATACCAATGGTCGCGGTCGACGTCGAACAGGCCGCCGAGGAAGGCCGCGGCGCGCCGCATCTGGTTCTCGGCGTCGAGCCCTTCGAGATTGAGCACGGTGGAGACGCGATGCAGCCGGGCACGCTCGCCCGCGACCTGAAGGCCGCGCTCGGTGTGGTCCTCGGCCTCGATCACGAGATGGCCGAAGCGCTCGGCCAGTGTCACGAAGTCGCCTTCGGGATCGATGATGGCCTGCTGCACCCAGGGCGCGCTCTGCTCCAGGAGCCGCCGCAGCAGGTGCGATTTGCCGGAGCCCGAATTGCCCTGCACCAGGAGGCGGGTCGCCAGCAGTTCCTCGAGGTCCATGGCGGCCGCGGCGCCTGCCGTGGTCTGCCCCATCTCGATCGCAACCGTCATGTCCCCGACTCAAGTCCCCATCATTCGCGGACAGGGGCTTATCAATCCCGTCGCGGCGCGTCGAGCGGTGCAGGGCGAATCATGCCGCGTTGCCCACGACGGGGTTCAGGCGTGCCCCGACAACCGTAGAAGCGCGGGCCGATAGGGGGCTTGCGGATCATCGTCCCCGGTCTCGGGGATCGCGCAGGAGCCGAATTCCTGCCTGATCCGCTCGATCTCGGCGATTCGCTCGTGCAGCCGCTGCAAATGCTCCGGCGATGTCGCCTTCCAGAATTGGAAAGTGTCGGCCGTGAGCGGCAGGAAGGCGGTGCCGAACGGCGTCGGCTCGGGAACGATGGTGCGTCCAAGCAGCAGGAAGCGCTCGGTGGCGGAGACGACGAGGGTGGCATAGCCGCGGTTTCCGATCCGCCTGATGCCGTTCAGCGACCATTCGGCGAGCTTGCTGAAATATGGCTCCCCGCGCCAGCGATCCGGGCAGTCGTCGTCGACGGTGACATTGACGGCGTCCTGGCTGAAATGCACGACGAGGCCGGCCGTCTCGGGAAACCAGTCGTCGTCGAGATGGCCCTGCAGCCAGGCGCACGCGAATGAGCGGCACATTTGCGGGCGGCGGTCATAGATCGTGCACCCCGTGCCGGTCTGCCAATGCCGGCACAGCTGGTTCACCGGCTTGTCGACCGCGGCCACTTCGAGGATATCGCAGCAGGCGTTGCACGATCCGCATTGCCGGGCCGGCCGGGTCGTCTTCGGCAGGCCGGTCGCGCGAAAGCCCTGTGCGTCGCGGACCAGCAGCTTCTGCTTCTCCAGCGCATTCAACGCACGTTCGATCTTGAGACGGGATAGTCCGGTGGCGTCGATCACGCCCTTCATCGTCGTCGCGCCCGCCTCCACGGCGCGGACGACGCTCAGCATCGCCTGATCCATTCTTGTTGTTCTTGTCTGGCTAACTCAGTAGTGCATAGCGATCGCGCCGGAACAAACGGACCGGCTAACAGGTTGCGAAAACCTGACCTAGAAACGTATCTTGCTCATCTCCCCGTGGCGGAGCAAGACGCCGTGCCCGTCCTGCGTGCATGCAACGTTTGCGCGAATGAAGGACCTGCGCGTGTGCGAGCTGATTCCGCGTGGAATCGGCTCGCTTTGCCCACGAAGCGCCGGGTTATGACGAGCGGCATGCGGTCGTCTCACGCAGTCGTGATATCGGCGGTCCGCGCGCAGGCGCGGCCAATCGTGTGGCCGATGAGGCGCAAGAATTGTCGTTGAGTTTGTGCAACACCGGGAACAGCGTCGCGCCGAAGCTGGGCGAGCGGCAATGCAAGAGGCGATCCCGCGCTCGCCACGGAATGACGCAGATCAAGATCCGTGAGCCCCAGGCCTGTTATTTGGCCGTATGACTTTTCTGACCTTCATCACGGCGGCCTATTTCCTGCTGGCGGTGCCGGGGCCGACCAACACCTTGCTCGCGACATCAGGCGCGGGGGCTGGTATCTCGCGCTCCCTTCATCTGCTCGCGGCGGAGCTGTGCGGCTACCTGCTGGCGATCGCAGTGCTGCGGCTGGCGCTTGGTCCCGTCATCAGCGACATCCCGATTGCGGCGGTCGTGCTCCGCGTCGCCGTGACCATCTACATCCTGTGCCTCGCCGTCATGCTCTGGCGCGTCAACACGCGCGAGTTGCGCGAGGGGGCTGCGGTGACGTTCGGCCAGGTGCTGCTGACGACCCTGTTGAACCCGAAAGCGCTGGTCTTCGCGTTCCTGCTCCTGCCCCTTGGGGCCGGGCCGCTTGAAATGTTGCCCTGGCTCGGCGTGATCGCGCTTCAGATCGTCACTGCTGGAGCCGCGTGGATCATTCTGGGCGCAACGCTCGGCCGCGGCGCCCGCCACCTCGGGCATCCCGACCTGATCGCGCGCACCGGCGCGGTCACGCTGGTCGCCGTGACCGGCCTGATCTGGCTTCAATCGTTTCTGATCGCCTGAGCGCCGACGTCGCTGGAAACGGCGCGTTATTGCGCGCCCGATCCACCCTGCACGATCCTCTCGTTCAGCTTCTGGTCCACGGTGTCGACGGTGCGGTCGATCTCGGCGTTCGGGACGCCGAGCTGATGCGAGATCAGTTTCACCAGGAGGTCGACGCGCTCGATGAAGGGCGCGCCGCTCGCGACCGCGCGCGCGGCCGAAGACGGCTTGAGCAGGCTTTCTGCTGCCTTGGCGTATTTCGCGAACGGCACCTGGTCCTGCGGATCGGCGCCGAGCCGGCGGGCGATCGCGTCGACGTGGTCGTAGATCGTCTGCGAGCGCTTGAGATCGCCGTGCACGGCATCGCGGATCGACTGCGGCTCGCTGGGCGTGATGCAGCGGTAATTGCCGGTGAGCAGCATCGACCATTTCGCCAGCGGCACGAACAGCGAGTCGAACACTTTCAGCTTCACCGGCACGTCGTGGCCGTCGAGCGTCACGGCGTCGATGTCGGCTTCGAGCTCGCGCAGCAGCTTGTTGTGCTTCTCGTCGGCAAAGACCGATGCCTTGAAGTTGGTCGGCAGGCCGACATGAAGCACGTTGGCGGCTTCTTCCGGCGGACGGAATGCCTGCGGATCGGGCGAGCACAGCGTCACCAGCCCCGGCTCGAACCGCTCCCACACCTGTGCATTGGTGTAGGCCTCCTCGAGATCCATGTCGGCGAGTGCCGGAATCCGCTTCAGATAGGGCAGCGGCGGCATGTTCATGATCGACAGGCACGGCAGTTTCGCCGCGGCGATCTTGACCATGAGAACGCGCACCGTGTGGTTGGTGTATTGCGGCTCCTGCATCGCAAGTCCGACCAGATCGTAACGGGAGAGGTCGACATTGGCCGGCGTGACCGCATCGAGCTTGCCGGGCAGGTCGCGCGAGAAGATCGCACGGTGCACCGCCTCGTCGCGCAACTTGATGCGCACCTCGGTACCATCCCGATTGATCAGCTCCGCGGTCTTGGCGCGGCAGACCAGGGTTACGTTATGCCCTGCCATCAGCAGCTTCGTGCCCAGCAGCGAGCCGTAAGAAGCCCCCAGAATCAATATGTTGCGCGCCATGCTCCGTCCCTTTGAATGTGTGCAATTTTCAGCCCTGCCCTTTCTCTGCGGGCGAGTTGGCGGCATGTAAGGCGAACTGCGGGAAGTTGGCAACTGGGATAATGCATACAAGGAGGCGCCACTGCCCCCGAGGCCGAGGCTCGGACCTTGTTCCTTCAAGGCGATTGAGCTTCCCGGATTGGGTTGGCGTTGCGGCTATTCCACTCCCTCGCGGGCGCGACCGTCGTCGTCACGCGCCCTTCGCGAACGACTGTCACAATGGAAGATCTTGGCGTCTTCCTGCGGGCTTGGCACACGATGGTAGTGCGCTGCACCCTTCACCACATCGTGCTTTCACAATCGGGGCTTACACAGGCATGTCTCTTGTGTCGGCACGAATGGTTTTGACTCGCCGATCGCAACAAGAAACGACAAAGCCCGCTGCGTAAACCTCGTAGGTTGCGTGGCGCTAGACTGTGGATCAGCGACGGAGCTGAAACGTGACGATTGGGGTGAGCCGGCCGGGATTTTGTGCCCAAGCCCGCTCGTTTGGAATGCGGATCGCTTCGCGCAGCAGCTTTGCTGCGCGGCGTCGAGATGGCGACGAAGACCATCACCGAGTCAGGCAGCGTTGTGGGGCGCAGACGCAATCAGGCGCGCCCGCGATCGGGCGTGTGTGGCCCCGCGCAGAGCACGACGCCGGCGAGTCTGGACGCAGGTCCGCGCAATCGTTGGCGGCGGCGTTCGGGGGCCGACATGGAAGGTGAAACTTCGCCTCACCGTTCGTGCGACGGCGCCGGACGAAATCTGGCTCATTTGCGGGATCGAGCCTCCCAGTTTTTCGAAAGCCTGTCCGTCATGGAGCTTGCGCACGAGTCGCACCGGCATCTGTGGATTTCGGACTGGTTGAGCGTGGCCGACGACTACCGGACATTGGCCGAATCTGCGCGCGAGACGCGTTCGGCTCAGATTGCCGGGGAAGCGTGGCTGTGCTCGCTGACGGCCCTCGAAGTCGTCAGAAGTCTGAGTAGTCCGGGAGATGTCGAGAGTGCCGACCTCGCAGACGAGGTCGTCACCGGCCTGAGAGGCCTCGAGACAGAGGCTGGTCTGCCGATCGAGCGCGTCAAGATCGACTGCTTCGATCAAGGCGCCCTGGCTGGCTTCTTCCTGCCCGCGCTTCGTCGCGGCTCTGCCGCGCCGGCGGTGATCTGCGTCAGCGACGACGATGCCACCCTGGGCTCGATGATGAGCAGGCTGTTGCCCGCCTCGCTCTGCGGGACCATGTCGCTGCTGCTCGTTGACTCCGGCAATTCGACCGTTCATCGCTCCTTCAAGCCGGAGCACAGGCTTCAGTTCTGGTTGGACTACCTGGAAGCCCGCCCCGATGTCGACCCGCGGCGGATCGGTATCTACGGCGAAGGGGCGGGCGCCGCTCATGCCTCCCGCCTTGCGCTCTCGGATCGCAGGATCGCGGCCGCCGTGTGCGACGGCGGGCTTGTGAGGCCGGTCATGTGCCAGGCGTCACTTCGCTGGATGACCGGCTTCGGGCAGGCCGTCCCTGACGAGGTCTCGAGAGAGGCAATGCTGCCGCCGCGTCGAGTCCCGTGCCCGCTGCTCATGGTCGTCGGGAGTCGCTCCATGGTGTGGGAGCAGGATGCTCTCGAGCTGCAAGCCGACTACCGGCGGATTGGAGCCGATTGCTCGGTCGTCGTGCCCAACAACTTCCCGCACCCGCTCGGCGAGGTCGAGAATTTCGTCGCCGTTGACGACTTCATTGTCGAGTGGCTCGACAGCAAGCTTGGAACTGCCCGCAAGCTCGACCCGGTGACCCACCTCTAGCCTGGTCCGGCGGAATTGCAGGTCCCCGCGGCGCGACGACAGCAGCGTCCGGCTTGCATTCTGCGCCCGGCATCGGCCGATCAGGACGCGTCGATAGCCAGCAATCGCGCAGCCAGCCGGGCGTTCTTGGCGATCATTGCGAGCGAAGCGTTCAATTCAGCCAAGGTCTTTTCGTCCAAATCGTTGAACATCGTCGAATTCAGGGCGAGCTTTCGCTTCGATAATTTCTCGATCTCGGTCGTCGCCTTCGCCGTGAGCGACATCAGGACGAAGCGGGCATCGTCCGCCGCCGGTCGTCGTGACAGAAAGCCGCCTTTTTCGAGGGTCTTGGTTTGGTTGGTCACGAAAGCCGGGTGGACCCGCAGCTTGTTGGCGATGTCGATCCCGGCGACGCCGCGCCCCTCGTCCAGTTCGGTGATCGCCATCAGGATCAGCCATTGCGGCTGGGTAATGCCCAGCAGTCCGGCCCAGCTGGTGTGAATGTTCTCCAGCTGCGAGTGAATTTCGACGACGTTCCAGACGAAGTCCATGATCGCCCTGTCGAGTTTCTTCTCGATCATCCAGCTGCCCCATTCTGCTCTGATCGTTCTTCTTGTTGTGCCCTGGAGCAGTGTTTTAGCCGGATATTGCGGAGCCGTCTCGGACTTCGCGTAAAGATGGAACGGTAGACACCGCATCGCAAAAACAAACCAGCGCTTCGATGCTTGCAAAAAACAATTAATTAGATTACGTCTCTTCGCACTCAGAATTTGCTGCTCTTGACCGTTGCGATAGGCAGCGATGTGAGACCTCCAAGAAAGCCCTCGGGATGCCCCCTGGGGGCTTTTTCTTTTATTTCAAGCCGTTTCTTAGGTGCGTTGGGGCCGCCTGTTGCGCTCGGGCAACATCCCCAATGGAAGTTTCAATTCACTGGATCAATAAATTGAGGCAATGAATTTTATAAACTATACGTGAGGTACGACGGAGGGGGGGCACCTCGCTGTCGTTTCAGTCCGGACCTTCAGTGCGGATCTGAATTGAACGGAAATTAAAGTGGGTAAAGCGGCCTCCGCCGAGGAGCCGAGCCCCCTGAACCGACGTGGAGGTTTACCAATGAAGTTGACGAAGACGCTCTTTCTCGGCTCGGCAGCCGGCCTGATGGCCGTCTCCGGTGCGTTCGCAGCCGATCTTCCCGTGAAGGCCAAGGCCGTCGAATACGTGAAGATCTGCTCGCTGTACGGCGCCGGCTTCTACTACATCCCGGGCACCGACACCTGCATCAAGCTGGGTGGTTACCTGCGCGCCGAAGTCGCGTTCAACACCAACAGCAACTACGGCATCTCGAACGGCGCTCCGGCCGGTGCACACAACCGTCTGAGCAACTACTACTCGATGCGCGCTCGTCAGGATCTCAACATCGACACGCGCACCGCGACCGAATATGGCGTCGTCCGCACCTACTTCGACGCGGTCTTCACCTGGACGACCGGTGGCTACGTCGGCACCGGCTCGGGTACGGGCACGACCGGTTACACAGCCACGACGGCTGGTACCACCACCATCAACTCGACCGACGGCGGCACCTCGGGCGGTTCGCTCGGCGTGTACTACGCCTTTATCCAGTTCGCCGGCTTCACCATGGGTAAGGCCGTGTCGCAGTTCGACGCGCCCTGGACCAACTATCCCGGCAACAACATCGACAGCCTCGTCGGCGGCAGCGGCACGGTCACTGGTGTCAACCAGTTCACCTACACCGCTGACTTCGGTCAGGGCATCACGGCAGCCTTCTCGGCCGAAGATGCGACGGCCTACTACCAGGCCGGCAACCTCAACTTGAACGGCGCGACCGCCGCTGGCATGGTTGGCGGTTCGTATGGCTCGAATGCCATTGGCGGCTCGCGTTCGCCGAACCTCGTCGGTATGGTCCGTGTCGACCAGGCTTGGGGTCTGTTCCAGGCGTCGGTTGCCGCGCATGACAACCACGTCGCCTATTACGGCGCGACCGAGACCTCTGGCCACCCCGACGACAAGTGGGGTTGGGCGGTTCAGCTCGCTCTGTCGATCAAGAACATCCCGACCGGCGCGGGTGACACGATCAACATCCAGGGCGTCTACACCGACGGTGCGACCCGCTACAACTTCCAGAACCTGGCGGGCAGCTCCTACCAGATGTACGGCAGCTCGGGCAATGCGTACCAGAGCGTCGGCTTCGCCAATGCTCCGGATACGGTGTTCGTGACCGGCGGCTCGCAGGAGACCGTCAAGACCTGGGGCTTCCGTGGTGCTTACACCCACAACTGGGATCCCTACTGGAACACCGCGCTCTACGGTGCTTACGCTCAGGCCCAGTTCGGCACGCTCGCCAAGACCACGCTCTGCGGCGCCAACGGTGCAGGCGGCGTGTTCGGCGGTCTCGCCGGTGTCACGGGTTGTAACCCTGACTTCGCCGTCGGCCAGATCGGTATCATCACCCGCTGGACCCCGGTCAAGAACCTCACCTTCTCGGGCGACTTCAACTGGACCCGTCTCGACCAGAAGTACTCGGGCACTGCCGTGCTCAGCCCGGCTGCCAACACGGCCAAGCCGACTGCTGTGTACGAGCTGAAGGACCAGGACAGCTTCACGCTGCTGCTCCGCGCCCAGCGCAACTGGTAAGATCTGTCGAAGCATTTCGACGAGCACCCGGCGGGAAACCGCCGGGTGCTTTTTTGTTGTACGGTATGCGCCATGAAACTGGATCGGTTGTCCGATCGTGCGCTGCGAACATCCGGTCGTCCGCGCCTGAGACGCGATTGTCGGATGGCGTTGCGCGCCATCCGGGGGCAAGGGGCTTTGCTGTGTCGCCCTCTGTCAACCCGGTGTCGCGAAAATATTTCGCTTTACCGAAATTCGGATTTATCGTATGTGTCGCCCATCCCGGCTCATCCTTGAGGGGCGATCGTGTGGTCGTCATTGTCGCGAGCCGGGCTTGCGGTGGACGCGGCAGCGTCGGGCGCGAGTTGCCGGGGCAGGGCGGATTGCTCTCCGTGAGCCCTGAGGCTTCGCGCGGACGAACGGCGCTGTCAGGTTCGTCTCGTCTGTAAGTTTCCAGCTCCGTCGACAGGGCCGGGAAAACTGCGGCGAAATGGCGGGCCGTGCGTACGGCAAAACCGTGTGGTCCTGGCCGTCGTTGCTACGGTCAAGCTCTTGCGGAGGCGGCAGTCGCGTCAACCGGCGCGGTGCCGGTGAATTTCGCGAGAGCCAGGGAGGCCAGAACGAACTCGGCTCCCGGGAGAGCACGGCATAAGCCGTCCGACCATCGCGCAGGGAAGGCCGTGTGTTGGGCTTCACCTGTATGCTGCTGTGCGGTTCTTCCTGCGTGTGCATTTCGCGCAGCGGACCGCGGGTGCCGGCCGGCACCCGGCCTTCCCTGTGCCCTCTTGGCTCAAGAGGGTGGAGCGACGAGCAAAGCTCGGGCGGGTTCAGCCGCGAGAACGCGGAGGCATGTCTTGCAAGTTGAAATGCGTGTTGGGACTGCGATGACGCCTGTGCTCCGCAATTGCGAGTTGGAACCAGGCTTGAGGAGCAGACGCGCGCTGAATGAAACTTTGGAATCCCTCCAGGGAAACACACCGGATTTGCTTCGCTGCGCTCGCAATGCCGACGTGCTCGCGGGAGGGACACGTGCGCATCTCGAAGAGATTCTTCCGCTGCGAGATCTTCCGCAAGCATCTTCCGCAAGTCTTGGGTCGTCATCCCAGGCTGTACGGCTGCGGTCGAGCCGTCCGCCTCACCCCCGGCTCGCCGCGCGCGCGGGGTCGAGATGCTGCTCGATCTTGGGGCGGTCGCGCGTGCGCTCGAAACTGGTGCAGAGCAGCTCGGTCTCCTCGAGGGAGACCGGCGCACGATAGAGCCGGCACATGAATTCGGCGGTTGCACGTCCCTTGCCGGTGCCCGGACCGCGCTCTGCGAGAAACATGCAGTCCCGGCAGATACTGGCATTGAGCCGCTGATGGGCAGCATCGAGGTGATTAAGGATCTCGCGGAGAGAGTCGCGCAACCTGATGCACTCGTCGGTCCCGAGCGAAGTGACCGCATTCACCACGTGATTGATCGGGTCGTGCTGGCTCAGGCATTTCTCGCCCTGGGCGGTGACGTGCAGGACGACAGAACGCTTGTCCTCATGCGACGGCTTTCGCACCAGAAAGGACTTGCCCTCCAGAGTCTTCACGATCTGCGATGCAGTCGCTCGGGTGGCGCCGATGAAGCCGGCCAGCGCGGACGGGGTGCGCGAAAACCTGTTGGCGCGGCCGAGAAAGCGCAGCGCCATCCACTCCCGATCGCGCAATCCATGCTGATCGCCTTCGAAATACCAAGCCCTCGCCGCCTGAACCAGCAGCTCGACGGCTTCTCGCGCCAACGGCATGGAATCTACCTCGTCCCCGGAACTTTGTCTGCGGCGCCCCGGAGCCGCTCTGCGCCCTGAGTGTGCGACGAGCCTGTCGTGCCGAACTCTCGTTCAAAGGCACGGACCACAACGCGCCGCACCTTGGCCGTTGCGGAACGCGTCGTCCGGAACGAGAGGCTGCGTCGATGGCATGCCAGCAGCGTCGTCGTCGCGCGGGAGCCCGGGTTGCCGTCACCGGCAGACGGTGGATCGGAGTGGTTCAACCGAAGCCCCCAAAAGTTCAAGTCACAGGCAGACGTTTCTTATACTCGAGCGAAACGATGAATGAGCTTCTCAACAAAATCAAGTCAAGACGCTCGCTGAGACTGGATGTCGTCGTAAGCGACTGTAACGTTCAAGACAATCGCGCTCTTCGGGACACATGATGGTGAACGCAATGCGCTACTCGACGAGCAACATGCGCCCGACTTTGCGAGCGGCTGATTGCGCGGCATGTTGTTGTCTGTCGTCGACGCAAATTGACCGAAGCTTGTGCACGACGATGATGTGTGTCGGCACGTCATCCACAACTTGTGCGTTCCGGCGGAGAATCGCCCAAGGGAACTCACAGGAATTACACGTGGCGGTTGTCGTCGCCGTGCTCGCAGAATCGTCGCGCTCGATCGCTTGCACCGCGGCGGCGCGCGGTGCTCACCCGAATGGTGACGGGCTCATGACCGAAATCGGTGACGGATACGGGAACGCATGCGCCGGAAGCGTAACACCATGCGCAATCTCCTGTCGAAAACCACGACCAGGACGGGCGGCAGGCGCCTCTCATACGCCGCCTCACCCTTCCGTTCGCTGGTCGCCCTTGAGCATGTCCCGGAGCTCGCGGAACGGATCGGCGCTCGGCGGAGCCGAAGCGCCCTGCCGCATCGCGTTGTAGATTCTCGGAACCATGTCGACCGCCTGATCGAGACCCGAATCACGTCCCGACTGATATCCGCCCATCAAGCGAAGATCGCGCGTGTCCTCGTATTGCGCGATCATGGCGCGCAGCTTGCTCACCAATTCGCGCTCCTCGGGGTCCCAGACGTTATGGGCGAGGCGTGAGACCGACGCCAGAACATCGACGGCCGGATAGCGCGCCTGGTCGGCGATGTGCCTGGAGAGCACGATGTGCCCATCAAGCGTGCTGCGGATGGTGTCGGCGATCGGCTCGTTGTGATCGTCGCCGTCGACCAGCACGGAGAAAATCCCGGTAATCGTGCCGGATCCCTCCTCGCCTGGACCGGCGCGCTCCAGGAGGCGCGGCAAATCGGTGAAGACCGTCGGCGCGTAGCCGCGCGCGACCGCGGGCTCCCCGGCGGCGAGCGCGACCTCGCGAGCGGCGTGGGCGAAACGGGTGATCGAATCGACCATGAGCAGGACTGATTCGCCGCGATCGCGGAAATATTCGGCGACCGCCATGGCCGTCTTCGGCGCCAGCCGCCGCATCATCGGGCTTTCGTCCCCGGTCGACACGATGGTGACTGCGCGGAGACGGTCGCTGCCCAGCACGTCCTCGATGAACTCGCGCACCTCGCGGCCGCGCTCGCCGACCAGGGCCAGCACGACGGTGTCGAAGCCCTGGCTGCGGGCGAGCATCGCAAGCAGCGTCGATTTGCCGACGCCGGAGCCGGCGAAGATGCCGACGCGCTGGCCGGCGCAGATCGGCGAAAACAGGTCGATGACGCGCACGCCGGTGCGCAGCGGCTTGTGCACGCGAGCGCGCTTCATGGCCGACGGTGCCTCCGCTTCCGCCGAGACCGCCTGGGGGCCCTGGATGAGGGGGCCCTGTCCGTCCAGCGGTGCGCCGAGAGCGTTGATGACGCGGCCCTTCCAGCTCGGATCGGGCGCGAAGGACAGAGGCGGCATCCGGTAGGCGACCGAGCCGAGCCCGCCGGCAAATTGGCGGTCAAACGGCTTGGCAACGATGCCGTCGCTGTCGATCCGCACCACCTCGCCGATCTGGCGCTTTCCGGCCGAATTGACGCCGATGAGCTCGCCGAGCCTGACGAAGCGCGACAGGCCGGAGACGCGGAAATGCGTCGGCGCGATCTCGGAGATCGCGCCGCTGACGCTTGCCAGGGGAGTGCTCTGCTGAAGCTCCAGCAGCGCCCACTCGAGTTGCCGAAGAGCGTTCAAGGAAACCGTCCAACCTCAATCTCAACGCGCGCGAGGCGCAGTCTACTTGCCGGGTTCGCCGAGTGTCCGGATCGCGTTCTGGAGCGAGCTCTCGGTGCCCTCGATCATCGAATTGGTGCCGTCGAAGGCGCGCGAGGCCGCGATCAGCTTGGTCAATTCCATCATGGGATTGGCCCCGGAGCCCTCGACATAGCCCTGCTTGAAGCCGTCGCGCGAGAAATCGGCGATGGCGGTCGCGGGCCGGTCGGGCGTCACGCCGGAATTGCCGTAGCGTTCGAGATTGGCATCAGCGGGGATGTTGAACAGGCCGATGGTGCCGATCTCGTTGTTGTCCTGGGTGATCGCGCCGCTGCGCGCGATCGAGATCGGTCCGCCGTTCGGGTCCAGCGTGATCTGCGCGCCGCCGGAATCGACGACTGGGAAGCCGCTCACGGTCTGAAGATCGCCGTTGGGAGCGATCTGGAGGCGGCCGTCGCGCGTGTAGACCGTGCCGTTCGGACCGGCGAAGGCGATCCAGCCCTGTCCGACCACGGCGACGTCGAGCGGGTTGCCGCTCTCGGTGATGCTGCCCATCTCGCGGGAGATGATGTTGTCGCCGGGCGAGGAGAACGCCACCGGCGTCGGGCCCGCCTTGGAGAGCACGGTCTCGAACTTCACCACGTCGGTGCGGAACGCCGCCGTGTTGACGTTGGCGACGTTGTTGGCGATCGTCTGGAGGCGCTTTTCGAGGGCGACCTGCGCCGACAATCCCACATAGAGAGCCGATTGCATGGCTTACCTGTTGAACTTGATGTTCTGAAGTGTCGCGAGCAGGTTGGTATCCATGCTGATCGACGTCGCGGCGCCGGCGATCAGGACCAGCGCGGGGTTGGTCGAGGTGTCGTTCTGGGCCTGGGTCGCGTCCCACATCGCCGCAAAGCGCTGCACGAACTTGGTGACCTTGGCCGGGTCCTGGAAATCGGCGAGATCGATCTTGCTCGCGATCAGCTTGGCCTGCGCGTCGATGTCGGCCGAGCTGATCGTCGACGGCAGGCCGAGCGCGGTCTGAACCACCTGCGTCAACGCCTTGTCGGCGAGGATCTGGTAGGGGGTCGTGATCGTGGAAGCCTTGCGGGTGAAATACAGCGCCAGGCGCAAGCCTTCGTTCTGATTGCCGGCCTTCTCTTCCATCGTCTGCGTGACGTATTGGGTCGCGGTGCCGGTCGTGGCTGCGGCGGCCTGCGTTGCCTTGTCGCCGAGGGCAGCGAAATTGAACGCGGTCGCGAATTGCCGGTAGCGGGTGTCGGTCAGCTTGTTGGCGAAGGCGTCCTTGCTCGCAACGCCCTCGGTCAGCACCTTGCGCATGAACGCCTTGGCATAGGTCATGTCGCTGAGGCCGTAGGCCTTCATGGCGTAGGAATAGAGACGATAGTCCTTCAGGAAATCGTCGATGGTCTTCACGTTGCCGATATGGCTGAGGAAGTAGTCGGTCTCGCGGCTGACGTCCGGTTGCTGTGCGACCTGCGTCAGCGACTTGCCCATGTCCTTGGTCAGTCGGGTGTAGTCCGCGATGGTGGATAGCATGACGCGCGCCCCTCTGGCCGCTGTTGCGGCTTCGCCTCAAACTGCCGCGAATTGCTTGCGCGAGGCTGGCGACGAAGAAGCCAGCCTCGCGCAAGCGTGGCCGACTAGATATTCCCGATGGGATCGGCGATGGAGCGGCGCGTTGGGCAGTTTCGTGGGGATTTTCATCACGGTAGCGGCACTGCTCGGCGGCTTTGCAGCCATGGGCGGGCATCTGGCCGTGCTCATGCAGCCGTGGGAATTCGTGATCATCGTGGGCACGGCGGTCGGCACCTTCATCGTGGCCAATCCTTGGAAGACGGTCGTGGACACCGGCGTTGCCTGCATGCAGGCCATCACCGGCGCGGTGCCGGGGCAGCGCTATTATCTCGACCTGCTCGGGGCCCTGCATGCCCTGATGCGTGAGCTGCGGGGCAAGGGCCGCAACGAGGTCGAGGCGCATATCGACGATCCCTCGTCCTCCGAGATCTTCAAGGCGTTTCCGAGCGTGCTCGGCGATCCTTCGCTGCTCCAGTTCATCTGCGACTACGTCCGCCTCATCATCATGGGCAACGCGCGCACCCACGAGATCGAGGCGCTGATGGACGAGGAGATCCATACCATCGTGAAAGGCAAGCTGGCGCCCTATCATGCGCTGGTGACGGTGTCCGAGGCGCTGCCGGCGCTCGGTATCGTCGCCGCCGTGCTCGGCGTCATCAAGGCCATGGGCGCGCTCGACCAATCGCCGAAGCTGCTGGGCGGCTTCATCGGCGCTGCCCTGGTCGGCACCTTCGCCGGCATCTTCCTGTCCTATGGCGTGCTTTCGCCCTTCGCGATCAAGATCAAGATGACGCGCGAGAAGAAGTGCCGTCCCTACATCATCGTCAAGCAGACGCTGCTGGCGTTCATGAACGGCGCCATGCCGCAGATCGCGGTCGAGCACGGCCGCAAGATGATCGCAAGCACGGAGCGGCCGTCGATCGACGTCGTCGAGAACGAGACCATCGCAGGTCCCAAGCCGGTCGTGGCCGAAGCCGAACCCAAGGCGGCGCGCGCATGATGATGGAAGACGCCGAAGTGGATCAGCGCAAGCAGCTGCCGAACTACCTGCTGGACGCAGCCGGCATATCGATCGATCGTATGCCGATGCTCAATGTGATCTTCGATCGCATGGCGGCATCGTGCACCGACAGTCTCCAGCCGATGGCTGGAACACCCTGCTATTTCTCGGTCAACGGCATCACCAACGACCGCGTCGGCGACATCATCAAGGACTACGAGGCCAACGCGGTCGCGGCGGTGCTCTATGCCGAGCAGTGGGACTCCCGCATCATCATCATGCTCGATCGTGACTTCGTGTTCACGATGGTCGAGGCGATGTTCGGCTCCGACGGCGCCGAGCCGCCGCTCGACGTCGAGCGCTCTTTCTCCAACATCGAGCTCCGCCTGGTGCAGGCACTGTTCGAGCGGTTCGCCAAGGCGCTGCAATCCGCCTTCGCCGGCACTTCGAACGTCACCTTTCGCGTGGAGCGGGTCGAGACGGCGATGGCTTCGCTGGCGATCGGGCGAAGCGGCAACATGTCGATCTGCGCGAACATCATGCTGCAGGCGCTCTATCGCGGCGGCCAGATGTTCCTCATCATTCCTCACTCCGCGCTCAATCCGCTCCGGCAGAAGCTTGCTCATGTCGTGGTCAGCGACGGTCGCGCGGCCGACCCACGCTGGCGCGAGCAGATGGAGAGCGAGGTCCACCGGACCGAGGTGACGCTCAGCGCGGTGCTCGACGAGAAGACGGTGTCTCTCGGCGACGTCGTGAAGTTCCAGGTCGGGCAGGTGCTCGAGCTTGAGGCCACGCCGCGCACGCTGGCCCGTCTCGAAAGCAACAATCAGGTGCTGTTCTGGTGTCAGATCGGCCAGCTTGACGGCTATTACGCCATGCAGGTGGCAGATCCGGTCGACCAGAAACGGGAGTTCGTCGATGATATCCTATCTCGTTGATGCCGTGCTGCTGATCGCGCTCGCCTTCACCAGCATGCGGGTGACAAGGATGCACCGCGAGCTGGCGCGGCTGCGCAGCTATCAGGGCGAATTCTCGACCATCGTGCACGAGACGGCGGGCGCCTTCGACACGGTCATCACGGCGGCGCACGATTCCACCGCAAATCTCGGACGGCTCGCCAACGTGCTGAGCACGAAGATCGATCAGGCCCACGAGGCGATCGCGGCGCTCGATGCCAGAAGCGGCCTCGCACCGGCCGCGACCGCAGGCGGCGCCGACTTGAACAAGCATTGAAGCCGAAGCCGGCAGGACGACTACGATCGGAACGCCACGGCGCTCCGGCAGCGGACATACCAAGAGGCGATACCAGATGGCGCAATCCTTCGACTATGAATCTGCACCCGCATCGGCAGAAGCCGAAACGTCTCCTCTTGAGCGGCTGGCGGAGATCGCCCAGCGCACGGCCGAGGAGACCGGCAAGTTCGCCAATATCGACGCCATCCTGCGGATTCCCGTCACCATGCAAGTGGTGCTCGGCTCGGCGACCATTCCGGTGGCGAACCTGATGAAGCTCGGCCGCGGCGCCGTGGTTCCGCTCGATCACCGGGTCGGAGAGCCCGTCGACGTCGTCGTCAACGGCCGCATCGTCGCCCGCGGCGAGGTGGTCGTCGTCGAAGAGGACAATTCCCGCTTCGGCGTCTCGCTCACGGAGATCGTTGGTCCGCTGGGCCAGGGTGATACCTGATCATGGCGGCACCGGTCGGCATCGCGCCAGCCAAGCAGCGAGGTGTTACCACGCTGGGCGGCACGGAAAAGGTTGCCGCGCTCCTGCTGGCGATGGGCCGGCAGGCGGCGGCGAGCGTGCTGCAGCAGTTCGAGCCGCAGGAGATCCGCATCGTTACGAAGGCGGCGGCGGAGCTGCGGCCGATCACCGCGCAGGAGCTCGAGGGAATCGTCGAGGAGTTCGCCCAGCAGTTCTCGATGGGCGCGAACATCCTCGGCACCCTCGGCGGCCTGGAAGCCGTGCTCGGCGACGTGCTTCCGGCCGACCAGGTCTCGCAGATCATGTCGGATCTGCTCGGCAATTCGAGCCGGTCGGTGTGGGACCGCGTCTCGTCGGTGTCTGAGAACTCGCTCGCGAGCTATCTGTCCAAGGAGCATCCGCAGACGGCGGCGCTGATCCTCTCCAAGGTCAAGCCAGCCTGCGCCGCCAAGGTGATGAGCCAGCTGCCCTCGAGCCTGCGCAACGAACTGATGCGGCGCGTTCTGAGCCTCAAGCCGATCGTCGACGATGCCATGCGCATCATCGAGAAGACGCTGCACGAAGACCTGACGCTGAACTTCGCCCGCAACCTCGGTGCCGACACCTACGCCCGCGTCGCCGACATCATCAACAAGATGGAACGCGGTCATATCGAGGACATGCTGAAGAGCCTGTCGGAGAAGCGGCCGAAGTCGGCCGAAGTGCTGAAGGAGCTGCTGTTCACCTTCGACGACGTGGTCAACCTGACGCCGAAGGCGCGCACCATGATCTTCGACCAGGTGCCGACCGATCGCATCGTCGTCGCGCTGAAGGGCACCGACAAGCATTTCCGCGAGCTGATCCTGTCCTCGGTCGCCTCGCGCGTCCGCCGCGTGGTCGAGCACGAGCTCGCCATCGGCGAGCCGTCGAACCAGCGCGACGTGCTGGAGGCGCGACGCGTGATCACCGATCTTGCGCTCGAGCTGGCGGAGAAGGGCGAAATCGAGCTCAACCCCGAGCAGGAGGATGAGCTGGTCTTCCGCTGACCGCTGAACGGGCATGGCAGAAACATCCGATCCGGAGAGCAAGACAGAAGAGCCGACCGAGAAGAAAGTCCGTGATGCGCTCGAGCAGGGCAAGATTCCGGTCTCTCGGGAGGCCTCCATATTCGCCTCGATGGCCGCGCTGATGGTGATCCAGGCCTTCCTGATCGGCCAGGGCGTGCAGCAATTGACGCCGACGCTGAAGAGCCTCCTCGACGATCCCGAGGGCTTCCCGCTCAGCACGGGCGCAGACGCGCAGAACCTGCTCACCGTGGTCGGACTTCAGGCGCTCCGGTTCCTGGTGCCGCTGGTCGTCATCCTGGTGGTGTTCGGGCTCGCCGCTTCGCTGCTGCAAAACGCCCCGCGCGTGGTGCTCGCGCGCATCAAGCCGGACTTGAACCGGATCTCCCCGATCAGCGGGTGGAGCCGGTTGTTCGGGACGCAGGGCCTGATCGAGTTCGCCAAGTCGCTGTTCAAGCTTGGCGCGGTGAGCGCCGTCGTCGCCTTCGTACTGCGCTCGTCCGAAGCGAGGGCGTTCGAGGCGATGTACACCGATCCGGTCGCGCTGCCGGAGATGATTCTCAACATCGCGATGCGGATCGTCTCGGCGATCTGCATCGCGACCATCGTCCTGGTGGCGATCGATCTCGCCTGGGCGCGCTTTCACTGGCGGCGCGAGCTGCGCATGACCAAGCAGGAGATCAAGGACGAGCACAAGCAGGCGGAAGGCGATCCGCTGATCAAGGCGCGCCTGCGCTCGCTGGCGCGCGACCGTTCGCGCCAGCGCATGATCGCCTCGGCCTCGCGCGCGACGCTGGTGATCGCGAACCCGACGCATTTCGCGATCGCGCTGCGCTACAAGCGCGAGGAAAATGCCGCGCCGCTCGTCGTGGCCAAGGGCATGGACGTGATCGCGCTGAAGATCCGCGAGGTTGCCGAGCAGAACCGAATCCCCGTCATCGAGAACAAGGCGCTGGCGCGCGCGCTCTACGAGGCGGTCCAGGTCGATCAGGTGATTCCGGCTGAATTCTTCCGACCCGTCGCCGAGATCATCTACTTCCTCCAATCCAAGCAGACGCCGCGGCCGGAGAAGGTCCAGTAGAATTTCGGAGGATGGCGTCTGCCTCATCAGCCTGACGAAAGCTTGACGCCCTAAGCTTCTCTCGAATGGACCAGAATGGGGCTGTCGTGGGACCGCTTTATCTCTTCGAACTCGCATCGTCGCAGGCGCGGTACCTCGAACTCCGCCAGTCGACCATCGCCGCGAACGTCGCCAACGCCAACACGCCGGGCTTTCGGGCGCGCGACGTCGAGCCGTTCAACAAGGTGCTCGACGGCATGCCGGTCAGGCTTGCGACGACGTCGCCGTCGCACATGCAATTGTCCGCAACCGAGACCGACACGCGGGCGACCGCGAAGAAGGACAGCTGGGAGGTGGTTCACTCCGGCAACTCCGTCAGCCTCGAGCAGGAAATGATCAAGGGCAGCGACGTCAATCGCGACTATTCGATGAACTCGGCGATCGTGCGGTCGTTCCACCGCATGGTTCTGTCGAGCGCAAAAGCCTGAGGTGAACTGACATGCTGGACTCACTGCAATCTTCGTTGACGGTCGCGAGCTCCGGGCTCGAAGCGCAGTCGACGCGCATGCGCATCGTCTCGGAGAATCTCGCGAACGCCACCTCGACCGGGCGCATTGCCGGCGCCGATCCGTATCAGCGCAAGACCATCACCTTCGATGCCGCGATGGACCGGGCCTCGGGCGCGCAGCTCGCGAAGGTCAAGGAGATCGGGGTCGACACCACGCCGTATCGCGTGGAGTACGATCCGGGACATCCCGCTGCCGACAAGGCCGGCTACGTCAAGCTGCCGAACGTCAACATGATGATCGAAATGGCCGACATGCGGGAAGTCAACCGGTCCTATGAAGCCAATCTCCAGGTCGTCAAGCAGGTGAGATCCATGCTCGGCATGACCATCGATCTTCTGAGGAACTGACAATGCTAGAGGCGATTTCATCCACGGCGATATCCGCTGGCCAGGCGGCGACCCGCGCGACCGAGACGCAGGCCGTCTCGCCCGCGGCGACCACGGCGATCCAGACCGGTGACGATTTCGGCTTCGAATCCGTGATGAAGCAGGTGACGACCGACGCGATCGGGACGCTGAAGGCGGGTGAGGCGGCGTCGATCTCGGCGATGCAGGGCAAGGAATCGACGCGTCGCGTCGTGGAGGCGCTGATGTCAGCCGAGCAGGCCCTGCAGACGGCGGTCGCGGTTCGCGACAAGGTCGTGCAGGCCTACCAAGAAGTCGTTCGGATGTCGATCTGATCTGAAGGAATGAAATAAGTGAAATCGCTCGCCATTGCGGCCACGGGCATGAACGCCCAGCAGACCAACATCGAAGTCATCGCGAACAACATCGCCAACATCAACTCGACCTCGTACAAGCGGGCGCGCGCGGAGTTCACCGATCTGTTCTACCAGATGGACCGCATGCAGGGCGTGGCCAACGTCAACGGCTCCTCGCCGATTCCGGAAGGCGCCAATCTCGGCCTCGGCGTCAAGTCGGCGGCGATCCGCAAGCTGCACATCCAGGGCGCGCTGACCCAGACCGGCAACCCCTACGACCTCGCGATCAACGGTCGCGGCTGGTTTCAGGTGCTCGGCCCCAACAACGAGGTGCAGTACACCCGCGCGGGCTCGTTCAACACCAATGCCAACGCTCAGCTCGTCACGATCGACGGCTATCTCCTGGATCCCGCGATCACCGTGCCGCAGGGAACGGTCGAGGTCACGGTCAACGCCACCGGCCAGGTGTTTGCCAAGCTGGATACGGAAGTGAACCCGCGGCAGATCGGTCAGCTCAACCTCGCCAACTTCGCCAATGAAGCGGGCCTGGAGCCGCTGGGCGGAAATCTCTATCGCGAGACCACGGCGTCCGGCACGCCGGTCGTCGGGCTGCCCGGCGATGCCGGCTACGGCAAGATCAACCAGAAATGGCTCGAAGCCTCCAACGTCGATCCGGTCAAGGAAATCACCGAGTTGATCTCGGCGCAGCGCGCCTATGAAATGAATGCCAAGGTCATCCAGGCCTCGGATGAAATGGCCCAGACGGTCTCGAAGGGCATGCGCTAGTTCCGGTGTCTCGATGTTGAACAGGGTGGGCCTGATCATGCGCGGGTTGGCCGCCGTGCTGCTGGTTCTCGTCGCGGCGCGCGGCGCTGCGGCCGAGGAGAAGCGGCTTCCCGTGCCGGCCGTCTCGATCCGCGCCGGCGAGCTGATCCGGGAGGAGATGATCACCGAACGCGCCTTCGCGCCGAGCCTGCTCGGCGTCGCCATGTTCATCGAGGGCCGTCAGGTCCTGGTCGGCCGCATGGCGCGGCGCGCTCTGTTTCCGGGCCAGCCCATTCCGACCAATGCGGTGGAAGACCCCTGGACCGTCGCCCGCGGCGCCACGGTCAAGGTCGTGGTCGAAGACAGCGGCCTGTCCATCGTCACCTACGGTTCGGCGATGCAGTCGGGTGCGGCCGGCGCGCTCATCCCGGTACGCAATACGGATACCGGGGTGATCATCAGGGGCGTCGTCCAGCCGGACGGCACCGTCAAGGTCGTGGACGGGTCATGACAAGACTCCTGCTTGCGTTCGTCCTGCTCATGTCGGTCGCCGGCGCCCAGGCCGCCGTCCGCGTCAAGGACATTGCGGACATCAAGGGTTTGCGCGAGAACCAGATCGTCGGTTACGGCCTCGTCATCGGCCTGAACGGCACCGGCGACACGCTTCGCAACGCGCCGTTCACGGAACAGTCCCTGCAATCGATGCTCGAGAACATGGGCATCAATGTCAGGAACGAGACCACGAGCACCAACAATCCCCCGCGTCCGACGACGCTGCGCACGCGCAACGTCGCGGCGGTGATGGTGACCGCGGACCTGCCGCCATCGATCGGGCCCGGCGAGCGCATGGACGTCACCGTGTCGTCGCTCGGCGATGCGACGTCGCTGCTCGGCGGCACACTGGTCATGACGTCGCTGCGCGCCGCGGACGGCGCCGTCTATGCGGTGGCGCAGGGCGCGATCACGGTGGCCGGCTACAGCGTCGGAGGCCAGGCGCAGAACGTCAGCCAGGGTACGCCGACGGCCGGGCGCATCCCGAACGGTGCACTGGTCGAGCGCGAGGTGCAGGGAAGTCTCCGCGAGATGGAGTTCCTGGTGCTGGAGCTGAAGAACCCCGACTTCGTCACCGCGACGCGCATCCTCGACGCCATCAACCGATACGCCGGCGGACGCTACCGTGCGCAGATCGCCTTCGAGCGCGACTACCGCACCATCGTGCTGTCGAAGCCGCGTCACATTGGCCCTGTCCGTTTCCTGGCCGAGATCGGCGAACTGACGGTCGAGCCGGATACGCCGGCGCGGGTCGTGATCAACGAGCGCACCGGCACGGTAGTGATCGGGCGCGACGTGAGGATATCGACCGTTGCCGTCACCCACGGCAATCTGACGGTTCGTGTCACGGAGATGCCGGTCGTGTCGCAGCCGGCGCCGTTCTCGCGAGGGCAGACGGTGGTCGTCCCGCAGACGGTGGTCGAGGCCAACGAGGCGGGAGCGCAGGTGGCGATCCTGAGCGGGGTCGACCTCCAGCGCCTGGTGCGCGGGCTGAACCAGATCGGCCTGAAGCCATCGGGGATCATCGCGATCCTCCAGGCGATCAAGACGGCAGGCGCGCTCCAGGCCGACGTCATCGTGCAATGATGCATAAGCGTCGTGCAAGCTTGGTCGCTCAATGCTCAAGTCTCGACCGAGAATCGCACGCGGCCCGATGCTGAAGCTGGATCACAAAGCCAAACTCCTCCTGCTGGCCGCGGCCTCAATGCTCGCGAGCGCATCGCCCGTGCTGGCGCTGGACGAGGCGAGGCCGTCGAGGCCGCTCAACCTGCTCTCCTTCGCGCGCGCCCGCGCGGCGGGACCGCAGAAGCCGCAGGTGCCGGCCGCCCCGAATTCCGGCGAGAGTGCTTCGATCCGGGCGACGGCATGGGCGGCCGAAGAGTCAGGACCCGCGGTCACCGGGGCGATGCCGGCTTCCGAGACCCCGACACCCGCGCCTGCGCCCGCACCGGTCCGTCCGGCCAAGCCCGGCAGCGTCGCGGCGCCGCCGAAGCCTGCGCCGCCGCAGGCTGCGCCGGCCCCTGACAACGAGATCGCCCTGTTCTGCAGCAACGTCGCCGATCCCGCCGTCGACGCAAGGCTGGCCTGGCAGCTCAGGGAGCTGGAGAAGGCCGAGAGTCAACTGCGCGAGCGCATTGCCGAGGTCGAGGCCAAGCGCGCCGAATACGAGAAGTGGATGGCGCTGCGCGACGACTTCCTGAAGAAGGCCGAGGCGAGCATGGTCGAGATCTATTCGCGCATGAAGCCCGAGGCCGCGGCGACCCAGATCGCCGGCATGAGCGACGAGACCGCCGCCGCGGTGCTCGCCAAGCTCAGCCCGAGGAACTCGAGCGCGATCTTCAATGAGATGGATACGGCTCGCGCGGCCCACCTCGCCGACCTGCTCGGCGGTATGCGTCGCGTGGACGACGGAAAGACCAAATAGATGAACAAGCCGATCCTCATCCCTTCGCTTCTGCTGGCGTCCGTGGTCCTGGCGGGATGCTTCCATGATCCGGCCGAAGTCCTGACCGGTCCGCAAATGTCGCCCGTCGGCAGCGGCCTGAGGATGCAGGCCGATCCGATCCCGGTGACGCCGCGCATGCGCACGCCTGTCAGCTATCGTTCGACCTGGGACGACGGCACCGATCTCTACCGCGATCCCCGGGCCCGGCGCACCGGTGACGTCGTGACGGTGATCATCTCGATGCAGGACAAGGCCAAGCTCGACAACAAGACCGACCGTTCCCGCGATTCCCAGGTCAAGTTCGGGCTCGACTGGCTGATGGACGTCGCAGGCTGGAGCGACACCGGCCAAGCCAACGCCAACCTCAACACCAATACCCAGATCAAGGGCAACGGCCAGATCGATCGCACCGAGGACATCAAGCTGTCGATCGCGGCCATCGTCACCGACGTGCTGCCGAACGGCAACATGATGATCAGCGGCTCGCAGGAATTTCGCGTCAACACGGAGATGCGCGTGCTCAACGTCGGCGGCATCGTACGTCCGCGCGACATCTCGCGAACCAACACGATCTCCTACGACAAGATCGCCGAGGCGCGCGTATCCTATGGCGGGCGCGGAAATCTGTCGGACGTGCAGCAGCCTGGATGGGGACACCGGATCTATGATGCCGTGGCACCATTCTGAGGCTTGCGGACGGGTCGCGCCGCGATGGCAGGGGGCGTTATGCGCCTGATTGCCGCCATCGTCGTGCTGACCTTGATCGCGATCGGCGCGGGCGCCCTTGCCGGCCTGCATCTGATCGCGACCGCCGAGCGCGTTGCCGATGCGAAGAAGAGCGCCACGCCGCCGCCGATCGCCTCGAGCTACGCCGGCAGCGCGCGGCTCAGGAAACTGTCTCCGATCGTGACCAATCTCGCCGCGCCGGCCAACAACTGGGCGCGCATCGAAGCCTCCATGGTGACTGACAGCATGAGCGACGAGGATGCCGGCATTCTGGCCGCCCACATCAGCGAGGACATCGTGACCTACCTGCGGTCGGCGACCGTTGCGCAGTTCGAGGGATCGCGTGGGCTCCAGCATCTGCGTGACGACCTGACCGAGCGCGCCAACATCCGCTCGTCGGGCAAGGTCCGCGAACTGATCATCGAGACGCTGGTGATCCAGTGAGAGTGAAAGTCCTGCTGCTCGCGTTTGTCCTGGTCGTGCTGCCCGAAGCGGCGCTGGCCCAGATTCCGGACCTGAATTCCCTGTTGCCGCCGGGAAACGGCTCGACCAGCGGCCGCATCATCCAGCTGATGGCGCTGATCACGGTGTTGTCGGTCGCGCCGGGGCTGCTCATCATGGTGACGAGCTTCACGCGATTTGCGGTGGCGTTGTCGTTCCTGCGCGCCGGTCTCGGCCTGCAGACCACGCCTGCGAACCTCGTACTGATCAGTCTCGCGTTGTTCATGACCTTCTACGTCATGGCACCGACCTTCGACAGGGCCTGGGAGACCGGCGTCCAGCCGCTGATGAAGAACGAGATCTCCGAAGAGCAAGCCTATCTGAAGATCACCGATCCGTTCCGCGAGTTCATGCTGGCCCATGTCCGCGACAAGGATCTCCAGACCTTCGAAGCGCTCGCCGCGGAAAGCTTCCGCAAGAAGTTCGACGACAAGCGCGTTGATCTGCGCGTCATCATTCCGGCCTTCATGATCTCCGAGCTCAGGCGCTCGTTCGAGATCGGATTCCTCATCATCCTGCCGTTCCTGGTGATCGACATGATCGTGGCGACGCTGACCATGTCGATGGGCATGATGATGATGCCGCCGACGATCCTCGCGCTGCCGTTCAAGATGCTGTTCTTCGTGCTGATCGACGGCTGGAACCTGCTGGCCTCCGGACTGGTGCGCTCGTTCTCGTAAGAGCCGAGATCGCTGACCGGATGGATATGGTTAAGCGATCGGCGCGGGATATGGTTAGCGGCTGGTAATGTTAACCATATGATTTTACGCCGAAATTCAGGCCGGCCTTAATCTGGAGGCAAGATTCGGCGTGCTAGCAATGCGGCACGGCGGGTTGGACCCCACCCACATCAGTCCAAAGGCATGATGCCGTCCCTCCGTACCGGTGAAAGCCCGGTATGTCCCCTCGTGAAAATGTATCGCGTACAAAAAAGGGACATTCGCAATGTCAAGCCTGCTTACGAACTCGACTGCCATGACCGCCCTCCAGACCCTGCGGTCTGTGAGTTCGCAACTCTCCACCACGCAGAACCGGATCTCCACCGGCCAGCGCGTGGCCACCGCTTCGGACAACGCAGCCTACTGGTCGATCGCGACGTCGATGCGCGCCGACAACGCCACGCTCTCCGCCGTTTCCGACTCGCTCGGTCTGTCGGCCGCGACCGTCGACACCGAATATACCGCTCTGACCTCGGTGATCGGCGACAAGGACTCGGGTCTGACCAAGCTCCAGGCGCTGCTGGTCCAATCCAAGACCGCCGGTATCGATCGCACCAAGATCCAGGCCGACATCACCCAGATCCAGCAGGATATGAAGCTCAAGGCCAACTCGGCCACCTTCAACGGCATCAACTGGCTGAGCACGACGACCGGTACCACCCCGACGAGCTTCAATCTCGTATCGTCGTATTCGCGTGTCGGCGGCACGCCCACCATCGGCTCCATCACGGTGACGACCGCCAACTACACGCTCTACTCCACGACGCAGACCGGCATCCTGGACACGGTGAGCGGCAGCGCGTCGGTCGACACGATCAACATCTCCGCGCTGACCGACTCGGCGGCTGACCAGACCACGCTCGATGGCTACATCGCGCAGGTCACCACTGCGATCAACTCGGTGGCCTCGGCTGCCGCCAATCTCGGTGCCGTCAAGAACCGTATCTCGACCAACACTAACTTCGTGAAGTCGCTGATGGACTCGGTTGACCGCGGTGTCGGCCAGCTCGTCGACGCGGACATGAATGCGGAATCCACCCGCCTGGCCGCTCTTCAGGTTCAGCAGCAGCTCGGCGTTCAGGCGCTTTCGATCGCCAACAACAGCAGCCAGAGCATCCTGTCGCTGTTCCGCTAAGACTCAAGTCATCGGAGGAGGGCCGCGCTTCTCGCGAAGCGCGGCCCTTTCGTTGGGGCGTGACGCCACGCGCACGCCGTCATTTCGGCTCCCTGTTGCCGCTGGAGCACAGCGCCACAAGCCTCGCACAAGCTTCGCTCGCTAACCTCGCCGTTACGACAGATTGGGCCCTGAATCCGCGTTTGCGGGAAGCCCAAAGGCATGACGCCGCCCTGTCGTACCGGTGCAAGCCCGGTATGTCCCCCAAGCTCGATTCAATCTTCAAAGGGACATCAAAATGGGTTCTAGTCTCCTCACCAACTCCTCCGCCATGACCGCGCTCCAGACCTTGCGGTCTGTCAGCGCGCAACTCGCCACCACCCAGAACCGGATCTCCACCGGCCAGCGTGTGGCCACCGCTTCGGACAACGCCGCCTACTGGTCGATCGCGACGTCGATGCGCTCCGACAACGCCGCGCTCTCCGCCGTCTCCGACTCGCTCGGTCTGTCGGCCGCGACCGTCGACACCGAATATACCGCTCTGACCTCGGTGATCGGCGACAAGGAAT
Source organism: Bradyrhizobium sp. I71 (assembly GCF_022354745.1). Taxonomy (NCBI): domain Bacteria; kingdom Pseudomonadati; phylum Pseudomonadota; class Alphaproteobacteria; order Hyphomicrobiales; family Nitrobacteraceae; genus Bradyrhizobium; species Bradyrhizobium sp. I71. The sequence goes on along the minus strand of NZ_CP059398.1, from coordinate 2,141,294 downwards.
CCGGCCTGACCAAGCTGCAGGCGCTGCTGGTCGAAGCCAAGACCGCCGGTATCGATCGCACCAAGATCCAGGCCGACATCACCCAGATCCAGCAGGATATGAAGCTCAAGGCCAATTCGGCCACCTTCAACGGCATCAACTGGCTGAGCACGACGACCGGTACCACCCCGACGAGCTTCAATCTCGTATCGTCGTATTCGCGTGTCGGCGGCACGCCCACCATCGGCTCCATCACGGTGACGACCGCCAACTACACGCTGTACTCGACCACGCAGACCGGCATCCTGGACACCGTGAGCGGCAGCGCGTCGGTCGACACGATCAACATCTCCGCGCTGACCGACTCGGCGGCTGATCAGACCACGCTCGATGCCTACATCGCGCAGGTCACCGCTGCGATCAACTCGGTGAGCTCGGCTGCCGCCGATCTCGGTGCCGTCAAGAACCGCATCTCGACCAACTCGGAGTTCGTGAAGACCCTGATGGACTCCGTGGACCGCGGTGTCGGCCAGCTCGTCGACGCCGACATGAACGCGGAATCGACCCGCCTCCAGGCTCTGCAGACCCAGCAGCAGCTCGGCGTTCAGGCGCTCTCGATCGCCAACCAGAACAGCCAGAGCATCCTGTCGCTGTTCCGCGGCTAAGCGGCGCTTTCGAAATGACCGTGCTCCCTCAGGGAGCACGATCCCCGCCATGATCGGCGGATGCGACGGCACACGACACGCCGGCATCGACCTTCCGACGCCAGACTTCATGCAATACGCCGCAGCCGATAGCGCTGCCATGCGCCCGAGCGTCGGCTTGTGGCCGCCGAACGGATTGCGTCGTCCTGGCTTCTTGCAAAATTGCAACGCCTCGCCAGCGAACTGACACATTCGCGGCCTCGCGCAACCTTCAGACAAGGTTGGCAGCTGAGTGTCCTGTACGTTCGCATTGGTACGAGGTCATATGCTCAGTCGTGCGCAGGTACAGCAACTGCTCAACAATCTGCTGGAGCTTGGGCCGCGACGCCTGATGGCCTTGGGACTGATCGGCTTTGCCGTTCTCGTCACCGTCGTCGGCGGTACCTATTATCTCAGCCGCCCCGAGTTCGAAACGCTCTATACCGGCCTCACCCGCGAAGATGTGACGCGCATAGGCGCGGCGCTGCGCGAGCAGAACATCACCTTCGACGTCAATTCCGCCGGCGATGCGGTCTCGGTGCGCCCGAGCCAGACCATGCAGGCGCGGATGCTGCTTGCCGAGAAGGGGCTGCCGACCAGCGCCAACTCCGGTTACGAGCTGTTCGACAAGATCGGCTCGCTCGGCCTGACGTCGTTCATGCAGGAGGTCACCAAGCTCCGCGCACTGGAGGGCGAGATTGCGCGCACGGTGCAACTGATGAAGGGCGTGAAGGCGGCGCGGGTGCACATCGTGCTGCCGGTCCGCGGCTCGTTCCGCGCGACGCAGCAGCCGCCATCGGCCTCGGTCGTGCTGCGCACCGACGGCGCGATCGAGGCGCGCACGGCGCAGTCGATCCGTCATCTCGTCGCCGCCGCCATCCCCGGCATGAGCCGCGACAAGGTGACGGTGCTGGACGCCGACGGATCGATGCTGCTCGCCGAAGAGGACGAGGCGAGCGCCGCGCCGACCAAGATGGCGAGCCTTCAGAAGACGGTCGGCGGCATGGTGCAGGAGAACATCCGCAAGGCGCTGACGCCGTATCTCGGCCTCGACAATTTCGAGGTGAGCGTTGCGCCGCAGCTCTCCACCGACAAGCGGCAGATCAACGAGACGGTCTATGATCCCGAGAGCCGCGCCGAACGTTCGGTCCGGAACGTGCGCGAGAAGGAATCGTCGCAGAACGCCGACCGCTCGACGCCGACCACGGTGCAGCAGAATCTTCCCGACCAGCAGGTGAATGCCGGCGGCGGCAAGAACTCGAGCGAGGACAAGAGCCGCCGCGAGGACGTCACCAATTTCGAGGTCTCGTCCAAGACCACGACGACGGTAAGCGACGGCTATTCGGTCAAGAAGCTCTTCATCGCCGTCCTGGTCAACCGCGCGCGGCTGGTCGCCGATCTCGGCGACAAGAGCAACCAGGCCATCGTCGACAGCAAGCTTGCAGAGATCAGTCAGCTCGCGGCGACGGCGGGCGGACTGGACAAGACGCGCGGCGACCAGATCCAGGTGACGGCGGTCGACTTCATCGAGGGCTCGCGCGAACTGGCGCCGGTGCCCCCGATCAGCTTCGTCGAGATGATCAACAAGCAGCTCGGCAGCGTCATCAACGCAGTGACGATTCTGGCGGTTGCTGCGATGCTTGTCTGGTTCGGGCTTCGGCCCGCGGTCAACGGCATTTTGACCCATCGCGCGGAGCAGGAGCAGGCCGAGGCGGCTGAGGCCGCCCAAATCGAGGCTGCGGCGGCCCTTGCGTTGCCCGACAGCGAGGAGGCCGAGCTCAACCTCGTCGAAGACCTCGAAGGCAAGATGCAGCGAACGCCGCAGAAGCGGCTGGAGCAGATCGTCCGGCTCGATCAGATGCAGGCGGCTGCGATCCTTAAAGACTGGATGCGACGTGAGGAGGCGGCATGAACGCGGCAATCGGAAAACTCCTGACGCAGTTCGACGCGAATGGCCGGGTCAAGTCGTCGCCGCCTCCGTCGCCGAAAATCCAGGACGTGCTGACGCGGTCGAAGGAAGCCTGGCGCGAGCCGCAACCTCATCCGCAGCCCCAGACCCAGCCGCAGCCGCAGCTACAGGCGCCGCCTCCGGCGCCCGCGACGGAAGCTCCATCCGCCAACCTCCTGGACGATGCCTATCGGCGAGGCCATGCCGCCGGCGTCGCGGAAGGCGAGGCCAAGTTGGCGGAGGAGCGCGTCCGCAGTGCGATCCGGCTCGGAGAGGAGCGGGCAAAATGGTCCGACCAGCAGGCGGTCGCGATCGTTGGCGGCTTCGAGGCGGCCTGCCGGGAGATCGAGAGCAACATCGCAAGCTCCGTTGCACGGATATTGCTGCCGTTCCTCACCGAGGCGGTGCGCAACAAGGCCATCGGGTCACTGGTCGAGCAGATTGCGGTGCTGACCGGCGGTTCACCGGTGCCGGTCTTCAAGGTCACCGGCCCGAGCGAGCTGCTCGACCTCGTGAAGACGCAGCTCGAGGCTTCCAGGCGAACCGGCATCGAGTACGAGGCCGCCGACACCTTCGAGGTCCGCGTCGTGGCCGACCAGACCGTGATCGAGACGCAGATCTCCGCGTGGAGCGAGCGCCTCAGGGAAGCGCGCCGGTAGTCCGCCATGGAAGAGGTCAAGCATGAGATCGTGATCGTCCGCCGGCGTAGCGCCTTCGCCGAGGAGGCGCATCACGGCGGCGTCTGGAAGATCGCCTATGCGGACTTCATGACCGCGATGATGGCGTTCTTCCTGGTCATGTGGCTGCTCAATGCGCTCAACCAGGACCAGAAGCAGGTGGTCGCGAGCTATTTCAATCCGATCAAGCTCGCGGAGAACGCACCTGCTCCAAAGGGTCTCAAGGATCTCTCCAAGAAGGAGCCGTCCTCGTTCGAAGGCCAGGACGGCAAGCGTCAGCCGGCCGGGCCGAACGAAGAACGTCGCGGTGACTCTCCGACGGCCGAGAAGCCGGCCTCCTTCGAGGAGAAGGTCCTGTTCCGCGATCCCTATGCGACGCTCGCGGAGATCGCCAACAGCGCGAACCAGTCCACGGGTCAGCGGCGTGCGGGCGCTCTGACGTCGGTCGAAGAGGACGGCCTCAAGGGCGGCGACGCCTACCGCGATCCTTTCGATCCCGGCTATTGGAAGCTGGCGCCGCAGGCGTCCAAGGACGCCGATCGTTTCATCGAGAGCGAGCCCAAGCCGAATGCCTCCGCGCGCGACGGTGCAGCCGGACCAAACCCGGGCGAGCCGCAGGCACGCCGTGCCAAGGCGGAAGAGGCCGGCGGAAGCGTGGCTCCGAACGCAGATAGTCCGTCCGCAAGCCTGTCGCCCCTTCTGCCGCCGGGCCCCGCACCCACGCAATCCTCGCGCGAGGGCGCCCAGCCTGGCGTTCAAGCCAATGCCGCCCCCCAGGCGCGTCCCAACGACACGGTAAAGGAGTCCGAACCGCGCGATGCGGCGCAAACTCAGCAGCCGACCCTCAAGCAGCTTCAGTCCGCGATCGCGGACGCGCTGTCGGATATCAAAGCGGGGGCGGGACCGGCGGCCGAGGTGCGTCAGGTCGAGGAAGGTCTCCTGGTCAGCCTGACCGACGATGCGAGCTTCGGCATGTTCGCGGTCGGCTCGGCCGAGCCGCGGCCCGAGCTGATCCGCGTGATCGACAAGATCGGGCCGCTGCTGACGAAACGCCAGGGCACGATCATCGTCCGCGGCCATACCGACAATCGACCATATCGTTCGGAAACCTACGACAACTGGCGGCTGTCGACTGCTCGTGCGCAAATGGCATATTACATGCTGGTTCGCTCCGGCGTCGATGCGCGGCGGATCGAGCATATCGAAGGCTACGCCGACCGTCGGCCGAAGCTTCCGAACGATCCGGCGGCCGCACAGAACCGCCGGATCGAGATCCTGATCCGGGAGAAACGCCCTTGATCAGGCTGCTGCGCCGCGCCGCCCTGCTGCTGCTGCCGTTCACGGCGGCGAGCGCGCTTGCCCAGCCTGCGCCCCAGCCCGGCGAGCCCTATGAGCTCGTTCGTGCGCTACAGGCGGTGCAGGACGGCATCGCCAACGGCGACACCGCCGCGCATAGCAGCCACATCTCGCTGATCCGGCAGATCGGCGAGAAGTTTCTCGCGGCCGATCCCGCCGTGTGGAGCAATCCGCAGAACAGCCAGGCTGTGGTCATCTACCTGCTCAGCGGCGGTGCGCCGCAAGTGGTCCGCAAGCTGCCGCGCGACAGGATGAACGTCGACGAGCGGCTGTTCAATGGTGCGCTCGCCTATGTCGAGGGTCGTCAGGACGAAGCGCGGGAGCTGCTCAAGGACGTCAAGCCGCGGACGATTCCCTCGGGCCTGGGCGGACAGGTCGCGCTGGTCCAGGGCGCGCTGTTCGCGCGCGCAGAGGCATCGCTCGCGATCGAGCGTCTGGACGATGCGCGCCTGCTGTTGCCCGGCACGCTCGTCGAGGAGGCGGCGCTGCGGCGCGAGATACTGCTGGTGGGTCAGGCGGAGGATTTCGAGAAGTTCGAGTTCCTGACGCTGGCCTATATCCGCCATTACCGCAACTCGATCTATGCCGGCGACTTCTGGCAGCGCTTCTCCGCGGGGCTGACGCAATCGAGCCTGGCGCTCGACGAGCGCCGTTTTGCGCGGATCACGGCCCTGTTGGAGCAGATCGATCGTGCGAGCCGCCTCAAGCTGTACCTCGTGATCGCGCGCGCCGCGATGGTACGCGGACGGCTGGCCGTGACCCGGCTTGCCGGCGAGCGGGCGCTGGCGCTCAGCGCCGACGCCTCGGCGGATCGCGAGCGCGCCCATTTCTTCCGCGGTGCCTCGCGGGTGCTTACCGACGAATATGACGGCGGTCTCGCCGAGTTGAAGGCGCTCGACCGGTCGAAGCTGCCCGAGCGCGACGTCCCCCTTCTGAATGCCACGGTGCAGCTCGCGCTCGACGTCCGCAAGCCGTTCGCGCTCGGATCCGTTGCGGCTGCCGACAAGCCTCCGGCAACGCCGGCGCGGCTCGATCTGTCCTCATCGACCGTGACGCTCGCGCGCGCGCAGAAGCAGCTCGGCGAGCTCGAACTCCTTACCAGGGACCGCCGTCCATGACCAAGCTCAGTGGAACCTCCGGACAGCTCTTCTCGGGTCTCGCCGAGAGCCTCAACGTGCGCGGGACGTCACGATCCGCGAAGAGCGCCGGGACCAGACCGCAGGCAAACTCGTCGTTCAACGATCTGCTCCACACCGTCTCGAATCTCGCGAAGCAGGCACTGAGCGATGGTGCCAGCGACACGACCGCGAAGGCCGGAACGCTGCGCACGCGTCTGGCCCATTCCAGCGAGCAGGAGAAGCCGAAGGACGCGGCGGTGCGCGAGCGCATCGCGGCGTCCGAGGGACCAGAGGCCACAGAGGAGTCCTCCGACGACAAGGCCGACAGGTCGTCGGAGAAACTACGTCCGGTGGATCAAGCCGCCGGGGCAGACGTCCAGGGTCAATCGGGCATTGCCGTGGCGGTTGGGCAGGAGATCGCTGCCGCGCCTGCCGTGAAGACGCAGCTGCAATTGCTGTCCGCCGACAAGGACGGACCCGCCCGCGACGAGCGGTCCTCCACGACGAAGCGCGAGGCTTCCGGCACGGGCGCGGCGAAGGTGGCGACGGTCGACACCGCCCCATCCGGTGTCGCTCCCACCGCCGCGCGCTCGCAGGCTGCGGCTTCGCAAGCGACGGGCGCGGAGCAGTCGGCACCGACGCAAGGCACGGAGGCTTCGAGCGCAATGCCCGCGTCAGCGGGCTTCGAGGCGGTCACGGCCAATGTCGAGCGCGCCGCCAAGGCCTCGGCGCGCGCCGCGCTGCCCGAGACGACCAAGGTCACCGTGGTCCAGCAGGAGACCCATCTGCCGCCGGCGCAGTTCAACGCCCCGCAACAGGTCGCCAATGCAGTCATCGCCGAGCTGAAGGAGTCCCCGGCACCGGCGGCGTCGGCTGCGTCGGACCTTGCGGCTTCCCAGACCAATGCGCCGGATCAGCCGCTCAAGATCCTGACCGTCAATCTCGAGCCGCCGGCGCTCGGCAACGTCACCGTGCGCCTGCGTCTCGTCGGCACCGAGGTGTCCGTCCAGCTTGCGGCCGAGCGCAAGGACACGAGCCAGATGCTCGACCAGCAGCGCGACCAGATCCGCGATCTCATGCAGTCGGCGGGCTACGTCGCCGACGTCGCGCCGGTCCAGCACGGCTCGCTGGACGGATTCCAAAGCGGCTCCGGCCAATCTCAGCCGCAGCTCTCGGGCCAGCACCAGCCCTCGTCGCAGTCGCAAGGCACGTTCGGCGGTGCCGGCACGTCGTCGGGGCAATCCGACGGCGGTGCGAAGCAGGCCCGGCAGGAGCACCAGTTCAACCAGGAGACGCGTCATGATCAGGACGTGGCGCCGCATCATCGTCGCGGCCCTGTTTATCTCTAGTGCGAGCGCTGCCCAGGCGGCCGCCGAAACTGCGCGCCCCTGCGAGCGCGAGATGGCGCGCGCGGCTCGGCAGCACGGGATTCCGCTCGGCATTCTCTACGCGGTCGGCCTCACCGAGACCGGTCGGCGCGGCGCGCTGCATCCTTACGCCCTCGGTGCCGACGGCCAGACCGTGTTCGCCAAGGACATGACTGACGCAATCGCGAATTTCGAGGCGATGCGCAGCAAGGGGATCAAGCTCATCGACCTCGGTTGCATGCAGATCAACCACTATTATCACGGCGACAAGTTCGCTTCGGTACGGGCGATGTTCGATCCCGCCAGGAACGTCGACTACGCCGCGCGCTTCCTGAAGGAGCTGAAGCAGCGCGAAGGCAGCTGGACCATGGCGGTCGCGCGCTACAATGCCGGTCCCAACAACCAGCCGGCACAGAAGCGCTACGTCTGTCACATCGTCGCTCATCTCGTCTCGAGCGGGTTCGGCGCGTGGACCGACAAGGCGCGCTCGTTCTGCCAACCGAAAACGACATGACAACATGAAGTTGTGCATCGCTTCCAATCATCAGCCCCGCGCAAGCAAGACCCCCCATTGTAGCTGCAACCTACCAAAGGAGCCCAATTCATGAGCCTGTATGGTGTTATGCGCACCGGCGTTTCCGGTATGTCTGCGCAGTCCAACAAGCTGTCGACGGTCTCGGACAACATCGCCAACGTCAACACGACCGGCTACAAGCGGGCTTCCACGGAGTTCTCCTCGCTGATCCTGAAGAGCGGCTCCGGCAACTACGATTCCGGCGCCGTCGAGACTACGGTCCGCTACGCCATCACCGATCCCGGGCATACGCAGTTCACCACGTCGAGCACGGACCTCGCCGTTCAGGGCAATGGCTTCTTCGTGGTGTCGAACGCGAACAACACGCAGCAGTATCTGACGCGCGCCGGCTCCTTCGTGCCGGACAGTCAGGGCAATCTGGTCAACGCGGCCGGCTACTATCTTCTGGGGCAGCCCGGTCTCGTGACCAACTTCTCGCAGAACAGCCTGTCCGGCTTGCAGATCGTCAACGTTGCCCAGGTTCCCCAGGTGCCTGTGCCGTCGACGGCGGCAACGCTCACGACCGGAAATCTGGATCCGAAGGCGGCTGTTATCGCCGGTCCGCCCGGCCCGGCGTCATACTCATCGAAGAGCTCGATCGTGGCCTACAACAATATCGGCCAGGCTGTTACGCTCGACGTCTATATGTCCCACACGGCGACGGCTGCCGGCTCGGATACCTGGCAGATTCAGGTCTATGACTCCGCGACGGGCACCTCGCTCGGCGCCGCCACCACGTTCACCTTCGACACCACGGCGGCCGGCAGGGGCGCGCTGGACGCGGCGAGCCCGACCGGTCTCACCGTGACCGTCCCCGGCGGTGCGGCGCTGACCATGGACCTGTCGAACATGACGCAGGTCGGAACCGACTTCAGCTTCAAGGCGACCGTCAATGGCAGCGTTCCCTCGGCCATCGACAAGGTCGACGTCGACGATGCGGGCCACGTGACGGCGATTCTCAAGAACGGGCAGCAGCTGACGCTCTACACGATCATGCTCGCCGACGTCGCGAGTCCCGACAATCTGACGCCCGAGCCGGGCAACGTCTATTCGACCAACATGGATTCCGGCAACGCGCAAGCGGGAAATGCCGGCACCGGCGGGCTCGGCACGATCCAGTCCGGCGCCCTGGAAGCCTCCAACGTCGACCTCGCGGACGAGCTCACCGGGATGATCGAGGCCCAACGCGGCTTCACCGCGAACTCGAAGTCGTTCCAGACCGGTGCCGACCTGCTCGACGTCGTCGTCAACTTGAAGCGCTGAATTCTTCAGCGCCCATTCCGGGCAAGAGCAACCCATGTCCCTGACCTCCGCTCTCGACTCCGCGCGCGCTTCGCTCATGGCGTCGGGCATTCAGTCTTCGACGATCTCGCGCAACATCGCCGGTGCCAGCGCTGCCGGCTATTCGCGCAAGATCGCCGTGCTGGACAATCTGCCAAATGCCGGCGTCTATGTCGCGGCGATCCAGCGCGCCGCGAGCGGCGGCCTGTTCACCAACGTCCTGACCGCGACCTCGGCGTCCGCCAAGCAAAGCGTGATCTATGACGGTCTCCAGAAGATCGCGGCATCGACCGTGGATGATCCCGAGCTTGATCAATCGCCGACGGCGCAGCTCAATGAGCTGAAGCAAGCGCTGCAGAAATATGCCAATGCCCCGGACAACACCACGCTGGCGCAGGCGGCGGTCGCATCCGCGAAGGACATGGCCACCGCGCTGAACCAGGCGACCCGGACCGTGCAGTCGGTCCGCGAGGGCGCCGATGCCGACATGAGGACGTCGGTCCAGAACATCAACCAGTTGCTCTCCCAGTTCGAGACCGTGAACACCGCGATCGTGAAGGGCACGATCTCCGGCGACGACATCACCGATTACCTCGACCAGCGCGACAACATCGTCTCGCAGCTGTCGCAGGAGGTCGGCGTCACGATGTCGATCCGTCCCAACGGCGACGCTGCGCTCTACGCCGACAGCGGCGTCGTGCTGTTCGACAAGACGGCGCGGACCGTGAGCTTTGCGCCGACGAATGCCTACACCGCCGGCACCACGGGCAATGCCGTCTACATCGACGGCGTCCCCGTGACCGGGGCCAATTCGGTGATGCCGCTGAAGTCGGGCAAGCTCGCGGGCCTCGCCCAGCTGCGTGACCAGGACGCCGTCACCTATCAGAGCCAGCTCGACGAAATCGCGCGCGGCCTGATCAACACTTTCAGGGAAAGCGATCAGACCGCTGCGGCTCTGCCCGACGTCCCCGGTCTGTTCACCTATCCCGGCGCGCCGGCCATGCCCGCGAGCGCCACCGTCTCGGTGGGCCTCGCCGGCACGATCTCGGTCGCCGCATCGGTCGGTCCGGCCCAGGGCGGCAACCCGAATCTGCTGCGCGACGGCGCGATCAGCGGCAACCCCGCCTACCAATACAACACCGCGGGCAACGGCGGCTACTCGACCCGGCTGCAGCAGCTCATCGACGGCATGGATGCGTCGCAGCCGTTCGATCCAACAACGCAAGGCAAGCCGAGCGGCAACCTGATCGACTTCGCGTCGTCGTCGACGAGCTGGATCGAGAACCAGCGCAAGACCGCCAACGACAACTCCGAGTACCAGAACACGCTGCTCAACCGCAGCATCACGGCGTTGTCGAACGTCAATGGCGTCAACATGGACGACGAGATGGCGTTGATGCTCCAGGTCGAGCGAACCTATTCGGCTTCGTCAAAGATCATTTCGACCGTCGATGAAATGCTGCAGAGCCTGCTGGCTGCGGTGGGGAACTAAGCCATGATGAGCGCGAACTACGTCTCGACCTTGATGCTGTCCTCGTCTTTGAGGTCCTCGATCACGAATAACCAGGCTGCGCTGAGCAGGGCCTCGACGGAGGCGACCACCGGCCGCTTCTACGACGTCGGCCTCGAGCTTGGCGCCACGACGGGAAGCGACCTCACGCTGCGGGCTGACTTCAGCTTCGCCGATCAGCTCGTCGATACCAACGGGCTTGTCGCGGGACGCCTGGACGTGACGCAGAACCGCATCACCCAGCTCAGCAAGACCGCGACGGACTTCCTCAAGGACCTGATCGCGGCCCGCAGCACCGACGGCGGCGGGCGGGTCATCCTGCCGCCTGCGGCCTCCAATCTCCAGGATCTGATCGGGGCGCTGAACGTCTCCTACAACGGCTCGTATCTGTTCTCGGGCATCAACACGCAGAACACGCCCATCACGGCTTACACCGCCGGCTCGGCCAGCAAGAATCAGGTCGACGCGGATTTCCTCGCGACCTTCGGCTTCTCGCAATCTTCGCCCGCCGTGGGCACCATTACCCCGGCCCAGATGCAGACCTTCCTCGACACCACGTTCGATGCCGAGTTCGCGAGCCCGGCCTGGAATACCAACTGGTCATCGGCCACCGACCAGACCATGCAAAGCCGCATCTCGACGACCGAGATCGCCGATACGTCCGTCAGTGCCAACGAGGCCGGCTTCCGCAAGCTCGCCGAGGCCTACACCATGATGGCCGATCTCGGGAATGTGAACCTGAGCCAGGAGACGTTCCAGGTCGTCGTGGACAAGGCGATCGGGCTCGTCGGCAACGCCATCACGGACCTCGCTGCGCTCGGCGGCAGCGTCGGCACGGTCCAGCAGCGGATCACCACCGCAACCGCCAAGCTCAAGACGCAGCAGGACATTCTGAACAATCAGATCGTCGGTATGGAGAAGGTCGACCCGACCGAAGCCTCGGTCCGTGTCAACACCCTGCAGACCCAGATCCAGACCGCCCTGGCGCTCACCTCGCAGCTCCAGAAGATCAGCCTCATCAATTATCTCTGAGCCAAGGCTGCCCCTGGAAGCCTCGTAACCCTTGTCGAGTTGTTCGGTCTCCTGCGAAGAGTGGTCCTGATGACGTTTGAAGCCTATGAAGCGGTCGTTGACGAAAGTGGCTATGAGGCGCGAAGCCGGGAACGGCAGGCGCTCACTCTCGGAATCGACCGGCTCGAGCGGATCCAGAAGGGTCGCTTCAGCGCCGAGGACCTGGTCGAGAGCCTGCTCTATGTGCGGCGGCTGTGGACGATCTTCATCGAAGATCTCGCGCACCCGGAAAACGGGCTGCCGGAGAAGTTGCGCGCCGACATCATCTCGATCGGCCTATGGGTCGTCAAGGAAGCCGACCGTCTTCGCGAGCAGAGGTCGAACGACGTGGTGCAACTCATCGAGATCAACCGCCTGATCAGAGACGCGCTCTAATGAAGATTTCCCTGCGGGCGGGCGAGCGGATCTACATCAATGGCGCGGTGCTTCGCGTGGACCGCAAGGTCTCCGTCGAGCTCGTCAACGACGTGATGTTCCTGCTCGAAGGGCAGATCATGCAGGCTTCCGACGCCACCACGGCGCTGCGGCAGCTCTATTTCATCGTCCAGCTCATGCTGATGAACCCGACCGACGTCCGCGACGCTGCGGCGCTCTACGCGCAGCATCACGCCGCCCTGTGTGCTGTATGCGAAAACCGCGAGATGCTGGACGGACTCGGCGCGATCGACGAACTGGTCGAGTCGACCCGCTACTTCGAAGCGCTCAAGCGAATTCGGGCACTGTTCCCGGTGGAGCAGGCCATCCTGGCCGGCGCCGCCACCGTTTCCCCATTCGAGGCTGCCTGACAGCGGAGAGGCCAGATGAACGTCACCAGCGCGACCGATACGACCGGAAATGGCTCCAGTTCGAACAGCACCAACTCGCCGACGTCGAGCAACAGTGTGGACTACAACACGTTTCTTCAGCTCCTCATCGCCGAGATGAAGAATCAGGATCCGACCAATCCGATGGATACCTCGGAATATATGAGCCAGTTCGCCCAGCTCTCGACGGTCGAGCAGGCGATGCAGACGAATTCGAAGCTGGACGCGCTGCTGTCCTCGCAGTCCTTGTCGCAGGCCAACGGGCTGATCGGGAAGACGGTCAGCTTCACCGATTCGACCGGTGCCAGTTTCAGCGGCAAGGTCGTTTCGGTCTCCATCAACAGCGACGGCTCCATCGCGACGCTCGCGGACGGCACGAAGGTCGCCGTCGGGCCCGGACTCACGATCAGCCAGTCATGAACGAGCGGGACGCTCTCGATATCGTCCAGGCCGCGATCTGGACCATCATCGTCGCCTCTGGTCCCGCGGTCGGCGCCGCGATGCTGGTCGGCACCGTCATCGCGTTGATCCAGGCCCTGACCCAGATCCAGGAGGTGACGCTGACCTTCGTTCCGAAGATCATCGTCATTCTCCTCGTCGTTGCCGTCTCGGGCTCCTTCATCGGTGCGCATCTGTCGACTTTCACCGAGATGGTCTATTCGCGGATCGAACACGGCTTCTGATCCGGACAGCCCGGCACCACCCTCGCGTAAGCTTTGCGCGGCAGATTGCGGGCGGACCCTTCTGCCGGTGACCCATGGCCGATACGTTAGCTGCCAGCCTGCCCAGCCCGCGCCGCCTCGGAGCGGACGCCTTCTTCGCGGCCGGCATCGTGACCATGCTCACGATCCTGTTCCTGCCGATTCCTCCGATCCTGATCGATCTCGGCCTCGCATTCTCGATCGCGCTGTCGGCGCTGATTCTGATGGTCGCGCTATGGATTCAGCGTCCGCTCGACTTCTCGGCCTTCCCGACCGTACTGCTGATCGCGACGATCCTGCGCCTGGCGCTGAACATCGCGACGACGCGCCTGATCCTGTCGCGGGGCGGGGAGGGCGAACAGGCCGCAGGCCATGTCGTCGCCGGATTCTCGAAGTTCGTCATGGGCGGCGACTTCGTCATCGGCCTGATCATCTTCGCGATCCTTGTCACCGTGAATTTCGTCGTGATCACCAAGGGTGCGACGCGTATCGCCGAGGTCGGCGCCCGTTTCACCCTGGACGCCATTCCCGGCAAGCAGATGGCGATCGACGCGGATCTTTCCGCAGGCCTGATCGACGACAAGGAAGCCCAGCGCCGTCGGCGCGAGCTCGAAGAGGAGAGCGCGTTCTTCGGCGCCATGGACGGCGCCTCGAAATTCGTCCGCGGCGACGCCATCGCCGGCCTCATCATTACGGCGATCAACATCTTCGGCGGCATCGTCATCGGCGTCACCCATCACGGATTGACTCTCTCCCGCGCCGCCGACGTCTACACCAAGCTTTCCGTCGGCGACGGTCTGGTATCGCAGATGCCGGCGCTGATCGTGTCGCTGTCCGCGGGCCTCCTGGTCTCCAAGGGCGGCACCAGGGGCTCGGCCGAGCAGGCGGTGCTGCGGCAGCTCGGCGGCTATCCGCGCGCGGTGTCGGCTGCCGCGCTGATGATGTTCGTGCTCGCCCTGATGCCGGGGCTGCCGATGGCGCCGTTCGTGCTGCTTGGGGGTGTCATGGCCTTCGTCGGCTATTCGCTGCCGAGGCGGCAGGCGGCGCGGGAGCGCAAGGAGGCTGCATCCAAGGCCGACGAGCGCGCCCAGGCCGAGGCCAAGGAATCGGTGAAGGAGCAGCTCAAGACCGCCGAGATCGAGCTGGCGCTCGGCGGCCACCTTTCGGTCCATCTCTTGGGCTCGCGCACCGAGCTCGCCCACCGCGTGGCCAAGATCCGCAAGAAGTTTGCCAAGCAGTACGGCTTCGTCATTCCCGAGATCAAGCTCACCGACAATCTGTCGATTGATCCCAAGAGCTACCAGATCCGGATCCACGACACGCGCGTTGCCCATGGTGAGCTCAGGCTCGGCGAGGTGCTGGTGCTGGTCGACAAGGACGGCAAGCCCGACGTGCCGGGCGACGAGGTGATCGAGCCTGCCTTCGGCATGAAGGCGCTGTGGGTGACGGAAGCCTTCACCGACGAGGTCAAGCGGCAGGGCTGCAAGCCGGTCGACAATCTGTCGGTGCTGCTCACCCATTTGAGCGAAGTGATCAGGGCAAACCTCGCCCAGCTCCTGTCCTACAAGGACATGCGGGGCCTGCTCGACCGGCTCGATCCCGAATACAAGCGCCTTGTCGAGGATCTCTGCCCCTCGCAGATCTCCTATTCGGGCCTGCTGGCGATCCTCAAGATTCTGCTGGCCGAGCGCGTGTCGATCCGCAACCTCCATCTGATCCTCGAGGCGATCGCCGAGATCGCGCCCCATGTGCGGCGCTCCGAGCAGGTCGCCGAGCACGTGCGGACGCGGCTTGCCCAGCAGATCTGCGGCGACCTCTCCGACAATGGCGTGCTCAACGTGGTCCGTCTCGGCAACCGCTGGGACCTGGCGTTCCACCAGAGCCTGAAGCGCGATGGCAAGGGCGACGTCGTCGAGTTCGACGCCGATCCGCGCCTGATCGAGCAGTTCGCGACCGAAGCCAGCGCCGCGATCCGCAAGTTCACCGAGAACGGCACCAGCGTGGTGCTGGCGGTGACCCCCGAAGCCCGTCCCTACGTCCGGATGATCCTGGAGCGGGTGTTCCCGACCCTGCCGATCCTGTCGCACGTCGAAGTCGCGCGCAGTGCCGAGATCAGGGCGCTCGGAGCCGTATCGTGATCAGCGGCCTCGCCGACAGCGTACTGGTGACGTTCATCGTGTTCTGCCGCATCGGCGCCTGCCTGATGCTGGTGCCCGGCTATTCCAGCGTCAACGTTCCGCCCCAGGTGCGCCTGTTCGTCGCGCTGGTCACGACGTTTGCGCTGACGCCGATCCTGATCGCGGTCCTGAAGCCGCTCACGGACAACGCGGCACCGCTGACGCTGGCGCTCCTGATCTGCTCGGAGCTCGTGGTCGGCAGCGTCATCGGGCTCGGCGGGCGCGTGTTCTTCCTCGCGCTCCAGACCATGGCGACCATGATGGCGAGTGCGATCGGGCTCAGCAACATCCCGGGCACCCCGGTCGGCGACACCGATCCGGCGCCGGCCCTGGTGCCTCTGATCATGGCGGCCGTCACCACGCTGTTCTTCATGACCGACCAGCATTGGCAGGTGCTGCGCGGGCTGATGAACTCCTACGACGTCTGGCAGCCCGGCAGCAAGCTTGGTGGCAGCATGGCGCTCGACCTGCTCGTCGGTCGCCTCTCGGAAGCGTTCGTGCTGACGCTGCGGATCACCAGTCCCTTCATCGTCTATTCGGTGATCGTCAACCTGGCGGTCGGCCTGATCAACAAGCTGACGCCGGCGATCCCGGTCTATTTCATCTCGGTGCCCTTCGTGCTGTTCGGCGGCTTCCTGCTGCTCTATCTCACCAGCGACGAACTGCTGACGCAATTCATGCTCGGCGTCTCGTCGTGGCTGGCGGAGTGACCCGGTCATGACGTCGCGCGCGCACAAGCTCGGCCGGATGGTCTCGCTGGTGAAGCTCCAGCTCCGGCTGTCCGAATGGCAGCTCGCGCAACTGCGGCAGCAGGAGCGCAGCCTGCAGGACGAGCAGGAATGGCTGGTCGGAGCCCTGAACGACGGCAGGCCGCCCGCTGGATCGTCGAGCGAATCGATCGCGCGGCGCCTGAACAGGACGAGCGTCGGCGCACGCGCGGTGCGGGCGCAGGCCGCGCAGCAGCTCGACCATGTTCGCGCGGAAAGCCGCCGCGTGAGGCAGCTCGAGGAGGTGGCGAAGGCCGCGCTCGCCGACAAGCTCCGTGACGCGGAGAAGCGCGCGCTCGAGGAGATGACGGGAACAAGCCCTGCCGTGCGCGCGTGGATGCCACGGCCAGCCAACCGGGACAAGATATGATCGTGACCGCGACACCCGACCTCGTTCTCGATGTCCTCGAAGCCGCCGATCCCGTGTCGCAGCGCGCGGCGACCGCGAAGCTCGACGCGTTGAAATCCGCCGATGCCGACTTCGCCGCCACGATGGACGCCGAGATCGGCAAGGCTGCCGCCGATCAATCCGCGAAGGTTTCGGAAGCGCAGCCGGGTGCAGTGAACGGTTCGCCGGTGCAGGTGATCAAGGCGCCGGCATCCGGCGATGTTTATCGCAAGTTTGAAGCGTTCATCCTCCAGACCTTCGTCGAGACGATGTTGCCGAAGGAGTCGGAGGAGGTGTTTGGCAAGGGCACGGCTGGCGGCGTCTGGAAGTCGATGCTTGCGGAGCAGCTTGGCAACCAGCTGGCAAAGGGCAAGGGCATTGGCATTGCCAGGCAGCTCGCCGCCGCACATCCGGCCGGACCGGACGCGGCGGGGAAGGCTGGATCATGATCTGCGAACGGGTGACAGAAGTTGAGGGGTGAATTTCCGATGCAGGCACAAGAAGGCGCGGCGGCCATGGCGATGGACCAGGCGGTCGCGGACAGCGAAATGATGACGACGGAAGCAGCAGCAAGCGATGCGCTGCTGCCCGTCCTGCTGCCGATCGCGGGCGGCGAGGCGGTGGTCGAGGCCGCGGACGCGGTGAGATCGGACGAGGTGCGCGGCCTCTTAGCCGCAATCCGCCGGCTCGCGAGTATCGTCGAGGAGGAGACGGCCGCGCTCGCGACGGGTCGGAAGATCGATTTCGACGACTTCAGCGCGCGGAAGAGCCGGAGCATGCTCGAATTCGTCCGCCTGATGCGGGCGCGGATGCACCTCGGCAGTGAAGTCGAGATCACCGAGGAGATCCAGCGGCTGCGCGAGAAGCTCGAGCGGAATCGTTCCATTCTGGAAATGCACTACGATGCGGTGCGTGAGGTCGCGAGCATCATCGTCACGGCGATCAAGGAAGCCGAATCGGACGGCACTTATACCGGTCGCGCAACGCAGGACGGAAAATGATCAGGCTGGTGCTGGCCGGACTGTGGGTATGCATCCTCACCGCGGGCACGAGCTATGCCGTCGCCTATTGGAAGGAGAACGGCAGCCTGCTGCCGGCGAAGGACGAATATCTCGACGGGCTGCAATATCAGAAGACGCGGGCACTCAGCGTGCCCATGGTCGAGAACGGCAATGTGCAGGGCTACATCGTCGCGCGCTTCGTCTACACCGTCGAGGGTCGGACCATGCACCAGCTGAACGTTCCGCCGGAACCGTTCGTCGTCGACGAGGCCTTTCGCAGGATCTATGCCGACGAGCGTCTCGATTTCAGGAAGCTCGCCCGTTACGACCTTTCCATCCTGACCACGGCCATCAAGCAGCGTGTCAACGAGCGGATGCAGGCTGAAATCGTCCAGGACGTCCTGGTGGAGGACTTCAACTACGTGTCCAAGGAAGAATTCCAGCAGAAGCCCTAGAGCAAGCCATCCCGGACGGCGTTTCCGGGAGGATCGTGCCCCAAATGGCCAGCTGACGCCGGCGCCACGACAGTCGCGCCCCGAATGCAGGCATCTGTCCTGCCGCCTCTGCCGCTGAAAGCACAACGGCCTCTGCGAAGTTGCTCGCAGAGGCCGTTGCAGGTCTGGCGGCAGCCTCCTGCCGCGTCAGTTTCCGGCCGAATAGGCCGCGGGGGCGGCATGGGCTCTGTTCAGGAGGATCCCGACCTCGTCGAGCTCCTGCACCGGCTCGTCGAGGGTCTCGCCGGCAGGAATGTTGAGGCGGTATCCGACGTAGCGTCGGGCCACGATCGCGTCGAAGCCGAGGCGGTCGCGGAGCTTCTTGCGCAGCTTGCTGACGTGACTCTCGATCACGCTCTCGTCGAAGGTGGACTCGAAGATGCCGTAGACCGCGTTGAAGATCTGCGTCTTGGTGATCCACTTGCCGTGGTTGGCGACCATATATTCGAGAATGCGCAGTTCGCGGCGGGGCAGGGTGAGGGCGTGGCCCGCGATCTCGGGGTCACGGCCGTTGAAGAAGACCTGAATCCTGCTCTCGCAGGGCCTCGGCAGCTCGCCTACCCGGCGCCGCGCGATCGCGGCCGTTCGGGCGAGGATCTCCCGCAGGTGAACCGGCACGTGCACGACGTCGTCGACGCCCGATTCGAACAGCTCCAGCGTGTTCTTGAGCATCTTCTGGCCGCTCACGGCGATGATGGGCGCCGAGGAACGCTTGCGCATCGCCCGTGGCAGACTTCCGCGTGCATCGCAATCCCCGAGGAGAAAGGCGTCCACCGCTGCCAAATCCGATTCACTCGCGGATTGCAGCCAGTCCCAGAATTCTCCGGAAGAGAAGCCGATCGACGATACACCTTCGCGAACGAGCCCTCCGACGTAGCTGTTCGCGACGCTCTCGCGATCATCAACGATAATATACATCAGTCTTTCGCCCCTGTTTCGCACTTGTTGCGGCCGGCTGGTTGTTGTGATGCTCCGGCTCGGCAACGATGCTGTTTGACGACATTCCTTCCCGCGAACCGTTGTTATGGTTTCGATATTCGCGGGCAGCCCTACGCATTCAGTGCCTGCGTCACGCAGGCCTGCTACATCAACTCGATACTGAACGCTTACTGGCGTGAGGCTCGGCGGGTGCCTTGCGGATCACCTCGCGGAGCGGATTGAGAAACGACCTAGATCAGGTGCGCCAAGTTGCTCATCGCTTCCGAACACTGCTGAACTGTGTCGATCTCCTCGCCAACTGGCGAGAATCACTTGAGTAGGACCGTAACAATTGCCGGTTTCCGATCAAGCGTGCGCAACAAAGCGGTTGCTACACGTGCTTGATGCTGTTGATTCGTTTCCGGTTGTTTCTTGGTGTATTCAATCGCATCAGTTGATTTGGATACCAAACTAGTTTTGCACCGCAGCGGATATAAAGTTCCGCATCCCCGTACAATTGCAGCTGTTTTGAGTACCGCAACGGTCTTGCAAATCGATCTGTCTTCAACCCCGGATTGACTCCGGCGCTTGTTTTTCCACCTGCGACAAGTCGACTCACTTGTGGCGACACGATGCCAGCTTGGTGAAATCTTGGCGAGTGTGTGTCTTTCGAGTCGCACTATCGCCGCGTGTATGACGCGATCCGACTCTTGCAGCGCCAGATCGCGCGCTATGGAAAGTTTTCGATGCACATGTTTCAGACAAGCTTCGGCAAATAGCGTCACCGTTCGACAGATCGAACGAACGGAGCATTTTCGCATGTTGTCCGATGGACAAGCTCGTCCCAACGCGACCGCGGATGCTTCCGCGGCGGCGAAGCCGGCTCCGGAGGCGCGCGATACAAAGGACAGTGCGACGCGAGGGGACAAGCCCGTTGCGAGCGCAAAGCGTGTATCGGCCGCGGCGAGCGACGAAGTTCTCGCGAAGGAAGCTCTCGAGGGGCTGAAGCGCATTCGTGCCAAGGCGCGCCTCGACAAGATGGCGATCCCGAAACCTGCGCCGGCCGTGATCAAGCCGGCCGTGATCGTGGCCAAGCCACCGCCGCCCCGTCCGACATGGGTCGCACCGCTCGCAACTCTGGCAGTCGCTGCCATGCTGGTGGTCTGCGCCTGCACCGGCGTGATCGCCTATCTCACCACCCAGCCCGCTCAGAACAACGTTGCGACCAATACCGAGATCAGGAATCTGCGCGAGACCGTGGCGCAACTGCGCAGGCAGGTGTCGGGCGTGTCCGAAAATCTCGATGGCTTGCGTACTGCGGTCGATCAATCGAGCAAGGCGACGAATGATCGCTTCGGCAGATTTGCCGAGAACCTGGACCGGATCGAGCGGGTGAGCTCGTCCTCGACGGCGAAGCTCGACAAGCTTGCCCAGGCACAGGTTCAGGCGCAGGCCCAGGCTCCGGCGCCGGCAATGGTGCAATCGCAGCCGGCGTCGCAGCAAGGACCGGTGATGGCTTCGGTCGCGGCGCCCGAATTCACGGGCTCGGTGCCTGCGTCCGAGCGTACGTCGGTGCCGCGCAAGATGATCAAGGGCTGGTCGGTCCGCCAGGCCTATGAGGGGATTGCGATTCTGCAAGGCCCGAACGGGGTCATCGAGGCCGTGCTGGGACAACAAGTGCCCGGCCTCGGTCGCATCGAAGAGATCAGAAACGAGAACGGGCGCCTGGTGGTGGAATCCAGCGGCGGCGTCATCTATTCGTCACGCAAGGCGACGCCTTGAGCAGCCTTCTATTGACGGTGATGCTCGAAGCTGGTGCATAGCAGATCGACCTCTGTCTCCGCGATCGGTGCACGAAACAGGCGGCAACTGAACTCGACCGTCGTCTTGCTGTCCGTGGTGGTGCGATCTTCCCGCAGGAAGATGCATCGCTTGCAAACGTCGGTGTGATGCCGCTGCTCGGCTGCGTCGGACTGATCCAGCACGTGCCGGAACGTGTCGCGGAAGCGGATCTTGACGTCGTCGTCGAGAACGGCAATCGCCTCGACGAGAACGTTGACGGGGTCGCGCACCAGGAACTTCTTGCCCTGCTGGGTCACGCTCAACATCACCGACCGCTTGTCCGTGGCCGAACGTTTTCGTTCGAGGTAGCCGAGCCGCTCGAGTTCGCCGATGATGAACGAGGCGGTGCCCCGCGTGGTGCCGACGTAGCTCGCCAGCGCCGACGGCGTTCGGGAAAACCGGTTGGCCCGGGAGAGGAAGCGCAGCGCCATCCATTCGCGGTCGCGCAAGCCGTGCTTGGTGCCTTCGAACCACAGGATGCGCGCGGCCTGCTCCAACAATTCAATCGATTCGCGAGCCAAATTCATTTCAGTTCCAGGTCGTATAAACGTCTATTCAATTGAGCCTTGGGTAGCGCAATCCGGGTGACGAGAATGAAGCCCGCAGGCGCTCCTTCGTCCGTTGATGGGCGGCGGATCACGCTTGGGGGAAGAAGCCTCTCCGTTTCGGAGATGGAACTTCCGGCCGTGGACTAGTGCGTCACAAAGAAAGTTCGAGTAAATCGCGCGGCTCGGATCCTCGGAAAATTTCAATCAAATGACGACGGTTCGCCCGCGAATTGGCGATGATGTGCGATGCGCGAGCAACATGATGTGTCATTGCCGCCGCTGCAGTGGCCATTTGTTGCGGCTGAGCATGTCGAGCGTGCGAACAAGGGCATCCTTCGCGACCTCTCGCAGCGTGGCCGGCCGGGAAGGAACCATATTCTTCGGTTAATGGATGTTGCGATGCAATGTAGCTAGACGGTTAAGTCCGGTACACGCGCGATCCAGGGACCGGGTGTCCTTGCGAGATGGACAGGCAGGCGAGGTTCGACGTCGAAACGTGCCGCCTTCGTGGCCACGATCGGCAGCATCCTCGAATTCGTCGCCTCGTGCTCGCAGGCTGGTGATTTGCGTTTCGCCGGCAACTATTGGCGAATGCGTCGCGCCAGGGGATAGCAGGCAGCAGGAAGGGATGAACCGATGAGCTTCGAAATCACCACGACATCCGACGTCGTCGGGCTGACCAAAAGCGCCCCGGTCTCACGTCGTGGATTCATGAGTGCCACCGCGGCCGTCGCGGCGGGCTATACGCTTGCGGCCGGGCCCGTGCGCGCCGAGGTGGTCACGACCGACACCAATGGTCTTGAGGCCGGCGATGCCAAGATCAAGGCCGGCTCCGAGGAGATGCCGGTCTATTTCGCCCGCCCGGCCGGCAATGCCAAGGCGCCGGTGGTCGTCGTGGCGATGGAGATTTTCGGCCTGCACGAATACATCAGGGACGTGACGCGGCGCCTGGCCAAGCTCGGCGCGTTCGCGGTCGCGCCCGACTATTACTTCCGCAAGGGCGTCGACTTGACCAAGGCGTCGGACATCAAGGACCTGCTGGCTGTGGTGAATGCCAAGCCGGACGCCGAGATGATGTCAGATCTCGATGCGACGGCGGCGTGGGCGGGATCGCAGGGCGGTGACACCGCCAGGCTCGGCATCATCGGCTTCTGCCGGGGCGGCCGCACGGTCTGGGAGTACGCCGCCCATAGCGGCGCTCTCAAGGCGGGCGTCGCCTTCTATGGCACGCTGGTCGATCCTGCCAATCCGGCGTGGCCGAAGAGCCCGATGCAGGTCGCGCCCGAGATGAAGGCGCCGGTGCTCGGCCTTTACGGCGGCGCCGATACCGGCATTCCCGTCGCCCAGGTCGAGCAGATGAAGGCAGCCCTCGAGCAGAACAAGAAGACGGCCGAGTTCAAGATCTACCCCGAAGCGCCGCACGGCTTCCATGCCGACTATCGCAGCAGCTACCGCAAGGAAGCCGCAGAAGACGCCTGGAAGCAGGCGCAGGCCTGGTTCAAGAAATACGGCGTGTTGAGCTGATGCTGGGCATCAAGAGAGCGGCCAAAGCGGCCGCCCTCTCTCTATCAATGCGTACCGGTCTCACTTCGTCATCGCGCCGTAGACGATGTCCTGAACCTGCTCGCGGTAATATTTCCTGAGCTCGCCGGGCGCGGCCGTTCCCACCACGACGACGAGACGCTCCTTGGGGTCGCAGAAGAACTGCGTTCCAAAGGCACCATTCCAGGTGAACTCGCCGGGATTGCCGGGGACTGAAGACAATCCTTCGCTGGTCCGGACCGCAACCGAAAGGCCGAAGCCGAAGCCGCCGCGATGCGGCTCGACATTGGCCACCTTGTTCCTGATCCCGGGGCCGAGGTGATTGGACGTCATGTGATGCACGGTCTTCGGACCGAGGATGCGCTGGCCGTCGAGTTCGCCGCCGTTGAGCAGCATCTGTCCGAAGCGGATGTAGTCGCCGACCGTCGCGAACGAGCACGCGCCGCCACAATCGAACTTGGTCGGGGTGTCCAGGAGCTTGATGGCCTGCGGCTTGCCGGTCAGCGGATCGTTCGTGAACGGGCGGGCAAGGCGAGGGCGCTGGGCGTCGGTCGGGTGGAAGGTCGCATCCTTCATGCCGAGCGGCTGCCAGACGTTGGCGGCGAGATAGTCGCCGAGCTTCTGCTCGCTCACCTTCTCGACGACCGCGCCGAGCACGTCGATCGAGAAACCATATTCGAACTCGGTCGAGGGCTGATG
Organism: Bradyrhizobium sp. I71; assembly: GCF_022354745.1. Lineage (NCBI taxonomy): Bacteria > Pseudomonadati > Pseudomonadota > Alphaproteobacteria > Hyphomicrobiales > Nitrobacteraceae > Bradyrhizobium > Bradyrhizobium sp. I71. The sequence goes on along the minus strand of NZ_CP059398.1, from coordinate 2,117,850 downwards.
CGCCAGCGGCAGCTTGGTGATGCGGTCGATGAAGGCCTGGGTGTCGCCTTCGATCGCCGGCGCGACGCCGTCGGGATATTGCCGCGCCACCGGGCTCGATGAGTCCGGGCGGCCGCCATACATCAATCCCGACGTATGCCGGTAGAGATCGTGGATGAAGATCGGCGAGGCCTGCGGCTCGAGCTTGAGCGAACCGTCGGCCTGGGGAACACCGACCTTCATGTCGGCGAAGCCCGGATAGTAATCGGACAGCTTGGCCTGGAGCGGCAGACGTCCCTGCTCCATCAGGGTCAGGCCGGCGACCGCGGCCATCGGCTTGGTCATCGAGGCCAGCGCAAAGATCGCATCGATCGGCATCGGCGTGCTCTTGGCGGGATCGAGCAGGCCATAGGCCTTGTAGTGGACGAGCTTGCCGTCGCGCGCGATGGCGACGACTGCGCCGGGTACGCGCTTGGCCGCGATCTCGCGCGCGAAGAAGCTATCGAGGCGTGCAAGGCCTTGTTTCGAAAAACCGACGTCGTCGGGATTGGCTTCGGGCAGCGGGGCGGCACGCGCCGCACCGAGCGCGATGACGGCAGTCGCAGCGATCATGGCGATCGTCTTGTTCATTGCATTCTCCCAAGAGGCGAGCTCGTTGTGTGGTGGCTCGCTCGATGGCTAGATCACGACCGCACCGGGATGAAGTCAAGCGCGGGCAAGGCATGTCAGGGAGGCGTTGGAGTGCAGGCCTATCGTCCTTCGCCTGTCCGCCACAGCGCGTCGAGGCCGTGCCGATAGGTGGGGCAGGCCAGCGAGACGCCGAGCTCGCGCTTCAGTTTCGCATTGGAGACACGGGCGCTGCTGGCATAGAAGCTGCGGGCCATTGCCGACATGTCGGCGGTCGCGAACGCCTCTTCTGGCGGCGGCGCCACGCCCATCAGCTTCGCCGCATAGGCGATCACGTCCTGCGGCGGCGCGGGCTCGTCATCGCAGACGTTCCAGGTGCCGCCGTTCGGGTAACGAATAGCGGCCATGATCGCGCTCGCGATGTCGTCGACGTGGATGCGGTTGAACACCTGTCCCGGCTTGATGATGCGCCTCGCCGTTCCCGCGCGCAGCGTCACGAGCGCGTTGCGACCGGGACCGTAGATGCCCGCGAGCCGCAGGATCGCCGCATCGCCGCGCGCCGCGTCCGTCCAGGCCTGCTCCGCAGCAACCCGCATGCGCGTGCGGTCGAGGACGGCCTGCGGCGGCGTGCTCTCGTCGACCCACGCGCCGCCGTGATCACCGTACACGCCGATGGTGGAGAGATAGACGACCTTGCGGCGGCCTTCCTGTAGCACGTCGCCGAACGCCGTGATCGCGGGATCGCCGGCGCTGCCGGGCGGGATCGATACCAGGAGGACATCGGCATCGCGAACCTGTTGAACCGTCTGTTGCGACGGACGGCTGCCGGAAAACGGATGCACCTCCAGGCGGCCGAGGTCGTTCCGTTGCGCGGGGTCGCGCACGGTGCCAGCGACATGCGAGAAGCTGCTGCCGTGTTGGCGAACGAAGTGCCGGGCACTGTAGCCGAGGCCGAGGATGAAGAGCCGCATGCGTCTCCTGTGCAGGTCGGAGTTCCCGCTCGCGCCGTGGCGCCTCTCGCTCATAAGAGATTTTTGGGTCCGGCAAAAGATATTGCGATTTGTCACGCCCGCCACTGCGGGCAATGCTCGCATGTCACAGGCAGCTCGGGAGGGAGGCGTCGTTGGCGACCGGGTCGATCATTCAGGCGGAGGCGCCCGCGGCAGTGCGATGCGATGCCAGCGAGCTGATCCGGCGCGCGGCGGCGCTGATCTTCGACGTCGACGGCACCCTCGCCGAGACCGAGGAGCTGCATCGGCAGGCCTTCAACTTCGCCTTCGTCCGCCACGGTCTCGACTGGCGGTGGGACCGTGCCGTCTACAAGGACCTGTTGCGCGTGACGGGCGGCAAGGAGCGCATGCGCGCCTACCACACGAGGCTCGGGACCGCTCCGCCATTGTCGGACAGGGACATCGCAGAGCTGCACCGCGTCAAGACCGCGCATTATGCCGAGCTGATCGAAACGGGCTGCTGTCCCTTGAGGCCTGGCGTGACGGATCTACTCGCTGCGGCCCGGGCGCGCGGCCAGCGGCTTGCCATTGCGACCACCACCTCGCATGGAAACATCGATGCGCTGCTCTCGCAGGTGCTGGGCAAGCGCTGGGCCGCGGATTTCGAGGCGATCGTCGCCGGCGATGACGTGCGGCACAAGAAGCCTGCGCCGGACGTCTATCTCGAGATCCTGGCGCGGCTGAAGCTGGGCGCGCCCGACTGCGTCGCGATCGAGGATTCCGCCAACGGCCTGATTGCGGCCTCGCGTGCCGGCATCCCGGTTCTGATCACGCGCAGCATGTTCTTTGGGGACGATGACTTCACCGCGGCGCGGGTGGTGCTGGACGACCTGTCGGAACTCGGTGCCGCCAAACAAAAAACTGAAGAACAACCCCATGCACAGTAGATCACGCCCACGTGATCGCTGCGGTCAGTGGACGCGGTGGCTCGTTCTATCGTCCTCAGCCTGTTCGACAATCTGCGCGATCGGGCTGGACTGATGGTGCACCAGGCGCCAGTCGTCGCCGACGCGGCGAAAATGGTTCGCGGCGGCCAAGGCGGTGCCGTCGACGATCTCGATGCAGAGCACCCGCGCGCTGTCGCCATCGACGATCGCCTGTGGCTCGGCGCAGACGATCTGCGGCCGCTCCGGGTTTTGCAGGATGTCGCGCCAGCTTCCGATCACGGTGGCGCGCCCGATGATGGCCGGCCAGCCGGGATGGATGCAGGAGATGGCGTCGTCATCCGCCCACATCCGCTGCATTTCGTCGAAATCGCCGGCCGAAAAGGCGGCGTAGAAGGCCGCGTTGGCGGCGATGACCTTGCTGTCCTTTGCCATGCCTCCGGGGTGGGGCAAGGACAGGCAAAAATCAAGCGCGACTTCCGTCGATTTTGGCCGCAGTGCAGCATTCAGGATCGCGCCTGCTCTGTGGGCGATCCACGCGGGGGAAGGCGGGCGAAGACGCATCATCCGATCGCAAAATCGGCTGCCGTCTCCGCGTGAATGGCCGTCGTGTCGAACGTCTCGACCGAGGTATCGTCCTGGCCGACCAGCATCGTGATCTCGGTGCAGCCGAGGATCATGCACTCGGCGCCGCGGTCGACGAGGGCCGCCATCACCTCCTGATAGCGACGGCGCGAGGGAGCGGCGACGTTCCCGAGGCACAGCTCGTCGTAGATGATGCGGTTCACGTCGGCGCGCTCGTCGGCCGGAGGAATCAGCACATCGAGATCATGCGCGCGCAGCCGATCGATGTAGAAATCCTGCTCCATCGTGAACTTGGTGCCGAGCAGCCCGACCCGCCGGTATCCCTTGGCCCGAATCCGCTGCGCCGTCGCGTCGCCGATGTCGATGAACGGAACGGTCAAGCTCGCCGTGATCTCGGGCGCCAGCTTATGCATCGTGTTCGTGCAGAGCACGATCGCACGCGCCCCGGCGCTTTCGAGCCGCCGTGCGACCTCCGCCAGGCTGGCCGCCGCCTCCTGCCAGCGGCCGGCGTACTGCATCTGTTTGATCTCCTCGAAATCGTAGGAATACATCAACAAGGGAGCCGAATGCAGCTTGCCCAAGCGGTCGCGGACCCGCTCGTTGATCAGCTTGTAGTAGAGCGCGGTGCTCTCCCAGCTCATGCCGCCGATCAGGCCGATGGTTTGCATTCCAGTGCTCCCAGCAGTGATTCAATCGCATCGTAGACGAAGATGCCGAAGCTCGGTAGCCGTCCCTTGATTGCGGCGCCTTCGTTGTGTCATTGTTCCCCCGCGCCGATTTGATCCTCAGCTTGCGGGCGCTTCTACAAATGCAGCTAAAGAGAACCGCTATCCCTGCATCGTCCCGCATTGCGTGAATCGTCGGCCATCTCGACTGGGAGGGTCAAATGAAATTTGCTGCGATCGCGGATGTGCACGGGAATCGTCCGGCGCTGGACGCCGTTCTTGCGGACATTGCCGCGCTCGGTATCGACGACGTCGTAAATCTTGGAGACCACGTCAGCGGACCCCTCGAGGCGGCAAGAACCGCAGACCTGCTCATCGAGCGGGGCTTTCCGTCGGTGCGGGGCGATCAGGATCGAATCCTGCTGGAGCTCCGGCAGGCGGGTACTTCCGCGCGCAGCGATTTCCAGCAACTCGCGCGCAAGCATTTCGACTGGATGGCGAGCATGCCGCCCACGCTGATGTACAGAGACCGCGTGTTCCTGTGCCATGCGTCACCCAGGAACGATGCCGCCTTTTGGCTCGATCAGATAGCCGATGACGGCGGCGTGCGTGCCAGTCCGATCGAGGCGATCGAGTCCGAAGCCGCGGGGATCACTGCCCAGGTCATCCTGTGCGGGCACACTCACATTCCGAGGGTCGTTCGTCTGAGGGATGGGCGACTGGTCGTAAACCCCGGCAGCGTCGGGCTGCCTGGCTACGACGGGAAGTTGCCTGTGCCCTACGTGGTTGAGGTCGGCACGCCCCACGCGTGCTATGCCCTGCTGGAGCATGCCGGAGGAGCCTGGACCGCGACGATCCGCTACGTGCCCTACGATAGCGCGGCCATGGCCGCACTGGCGCGCAGCAAGGGCATGCTCACCTGGGCGAGCGCGATTGCAACCGGCTGGATTCGGCCGGAGCGGAGTTAGGCCGGCACCGGGTCAGAACGGCACGCCGCGCTCCTCGCTGAAGCCGCGGAGCTCCAAGCCCTTCGGTATCTGCTCGCGGATCTGGTCCTGGGTGGCCGCGATACGGGCGGTCGTGCAAACGGCAGGGACGGGCATGCCGCCTGCGCAGGCTGCGAAAAGCCTTTCGATCTTGCGCGTCCTGTCGGCCTGTCCTACGCCACGTCCGAACGCAATTTTGCGAGGCGGTGAGGGGCATCGCCGAAGTCTCGAGGGAGCCGACATGACCATTCGCAACACCCGCACCGGAGGCCAGATCCTGATCGATCAGCTCGTCGCCCAAGGCGTCGAGCGCGTCACCTGCGTGCCGGGCGAGAGCTATCTGGCGGCGCTCGACGCACTGCATGACAGCCCGATCGACGTCATGATCTGCCGGGCCGAAGGCGGCGCGGCGATGATGGCGGAGGCCTATGGCAAGCTGACGGGGCGGCCCGGTGTCTGCTTCGTCACCCGCGGGCCCGGCGCGACCAATGCCAGCCATGGCGTCCACATCGCGATGCAGGATTCGACGCCGATGATCCTGTTCGTCGGCCAGGTCGATACCGGCATGCGCGAGCGCGAGGCGTTCCAGGAGCTCGACTACAAGGCGGTGTTCGGCTCCATGGCGAAATGGGCAGTCGAGATCGATCGCCCCGACCGCATTCCGGAGCTGGTCGCGCGCGCCTTCCGCGTCGCCATGCAGGGCCGCCCCGGTCCCGTGGTGATCGCGCTGCCGGAGAACATGCTGACCGAGACCGCCGCCGTTGCCGATGCCATGCGCATCGAGCCTGCCGTGAGCTGGCCGGCGCCTGCCGATATCGAACGCGTCGGCGCGATGCTTGCGAGCGCCAAGGCGCCGCTGGTCATCCTCGGCGGCACGCGCTGGACCGATGAGGCGACCAAGAGCATTGCGCGATTTGCCGAGCGGTTCGACCTGCCGGTCGCGACCTCGTTCCGCAGGGCCTCGCTGATCGATGCCGACCATTCACACTATGCCGGCGATCTCGGCATCGGGCCGAGCCCGGGCCTGAAGGCGCGCATCGAGGGCGCCGATGTCATTCTGCTCATCGGGGGCCGCATGTCGGAGATGCCGTCCTCATCCTATACGCTGCTCGACATTCCGACCCCGCAACAGAAGCTGATCCATGTGCACCCGGGCTCCGAAGAGCTCGGCCGGGTCTATCAGCCGGCGCTTGCGATCCAGGCAACGCCGGCCGCATTCGCTGCCGCCGTCGAGACGCTGAAGCCATCAGGCACGGTGGCCTGGAAGGGCGAGGCCGCCAAGGCGCACGCCGATTATCTCGCCTGGACCGAAAAGGCGCGCGAGCTGCCGGGATCGTTCCAGTACGGCCAGGTGATGACCTGGCTGCGCGACCGCCTGCCGAAGGACGCCATCGTCTGCAACGGCGCCGGCAACTATGCCGGCTGGATCCATCGCCATCACCGCTTCCACAGCTTTGCCGCCCAGCTCGCGCCGACCTCGGGCTCGATGGGCTATGGCGTGCCGGCCGGCGTGCTCGCCAAGCGGCAGTATCCGGATCGCGTCGTCGTCGCGTTCGCCGGTGACGGCTGCTTCCTGATGAACGGCCAGGAATTCGCGACGGCCGTGCAGTATGACGCGCCGCTGATCGTCGTCGTCATCGACAATTCGCAATACGGCACCATCCGCATGCACCAGGAGCGCGACTATCCCGGCCGTGTCGTCGGCACCCAGCTCAAGAATCCGGACTTCGCGATGTATGCGAAGGCGTTCGGCGGCCATGGCGAGCGCGTCGAGCGCACCGAAGAATTCGCTCCGGCCTTCGAGCGCGCGCTGGCCTCGGGAAAGCCGTCGATCCTCCACTGCATCATCGATCCCCGTGCGATCTCGGTCGGCAAGGATTTCGTGCCCGCGGTGAAGGCCTAAAGCGATGTCGGCCGTCCGCCACGTCGCCATCATCGGTGCCGGCGCGATCGGCGTGATCAGCGCGATCGAGGCGCTGCGCGAGGGCCATCGCGTCACGCTGATCGACCCGGGCGAGCCCGGCGGCGAACAGGCGGCGAGCTATGGCAATGCCGGCTGGCTGTCGTCGCATTCGGTGATCCCGCCGGCCGAGCCGGGCATCTGGAAGAAGGTGCCGGGATATCTGATGGATCCGCTCGGGCCGCTCGCGATCCGCTGGTCCTATTTGCCAAAGGCGCTGCCCTGGCTGGTCAAGTACCTGCTCTCGGGCTGGACCGCCTCGCGCGTCGAGACGACGGCGTTCGCGTTGCGTGATCTCCTGAAGGATGCGCCGTTGCTGCACCGGAAGCTCGCGGAAGAGGCTGGCGTGCCTGAATTGATCGAGCGCAACGGCGTGATGCATGTCTTCCCCGCGCGCGGCAATTTCGACAATGACCTCGGCTGGCGCCTGCGCAGGAAGGTCGGCGTCCAATGGCTCGAGCTCAACGCGGACGAGATGCGGCAGCGCGAGCCGGACCTGCATCCGCGCTACACCTTTGGCGTGGTGGTGGAGGAGGCCGGACGGTGCCGCGATCCCGGTGCCTATGTCGCCGCGCTCGCCGCACATGCATTGGTGAGCGGTGCCAGGCTGGTGCGCGCCAAGGCGACGGGGCTCAAGCTTTCCGGCAACAAGCTCGTCGCCGTCATCACCGAGACCGGCGAGATTGCCTGCGATGCCGCGGTGATCGCCGCCGGCGCGCGATCCAGGCAGCTCACCGCGTCGGTCGGAGATCCCCTGCCGCTCGAGACCGAGCGTGGCTATCACGTCGTGATCGAGAATCCTGAGTCCGGTCCGCGTAGCTCGATGATGGCGTCCGACGCCAAGATGGTGGTGAACTGGACCAACAAGGGCCTGCGCGCCGCCGGCACGGTGGAGATTGCCGGTCTCGAAGCCGCGCCGAACTGGAAACGCGCCGAGATCCTGCGCAGCCACCTCCTCAGCATGTTCCCGAAACTGCCGAAGGACATCCCGGCCTCGCGCATCAAGACCTGGTTCGGCCATCGCCCGAGCATGCCGGACGGGCGTCCCTGTATCGGCTACGCGCGCGCCTCGCGCGACATCGTGTATGCCTTCGGCCACGGCCATGTCGGCCTGGTTGGCTCGGCCCGCACCGGCCGTCTTGTCGCCCAGCTTGTGAGCGGCAAGGCGCCGGAGATTCCACTCGCGCCATTCGCGCCCCATCGTTTCCTCTGAGAGCGCACCATGATCGTCTCAGCCAGTCCGTCCTCCCGCATCGCCCGTGGTGGCAAGGCCATCTATGGCGCGCCGCTCGGCATCCTGATGCTGGAGGCGCGCTTCCCCCGGATTCCCGGCGACATGGGCAACGGCACGACCTGGCCGTTCCCCGTGCTCTATCGTGTGGTGAGTGGGGCTTCGCCGGAGAAGGTGGTGCTGAATGGCGCAGCCGGCCTGCTGCCCGACTTCATCGACGCGGCCAAGGATCTGGTGCGGCTCGGGGCCGAAGCCATCACCACCAATTGCGGCTTCCTCTCGCTGTTCCAGAAGGAGATCGCGGCGGCCGTCGGCGTCCCCGTCGCGACCTCGTCGCTGATGCAGGTGCCCTGGGTGCAGGCGACGTTGCCGCCGGGCAAGCGCGTCGGTCTCGTCACGGTGTCGGGCTCGACCCTGACGCCGGCCCATCTCGAAGGCGCCGGCGTGCCGCTCGACACGCCGCTGGTCGGCACCGAGAACGGCAAGGAGTTCTTCCGCGTCCTGATCAAGGCCGAGAAGGACGACATGGACGTCGCGCAAGCGGAGCGCGACGTGGTCGAGGCCGGCAAGGCGCTCGTCGCCAGGAATCCGGATGTCGGCGCCATCGTGCTCGAATGCACCAACATGCCGCCTTATGCCGCAGCGCTTCAAGCCGAAGTCGGGCTGCCGGTCTACGACATCTATTCCATGATCACCTGGTTTTACGCCGGACTGCGCCCGCGCGTCTTTGCGTGAACGCGTCCGCGAGATCGTCACAAGTCCTGGAGCGAACCCATGAAACTATCCGGCAAGGTCGTGGCCATCACCGGCGCGGCGCGCGGCATCGGCAAGGCCTGCGCGAAGAGATTCCTGGACGATGGCGTCAAGGTCGTCATCTCCGATGTCGATGCCGAGAGCCTCGCCGGGACGGCTGCCGAGTTGGGGCGGCCGGATGCCTTGCGCACTGTGGTCGGCAATGTCGCCAAGCGTGCCGATGTTGATCAGCTCGTCGCGACCGCCGTGAAGGAGTTCGGCCGGCTCGACATCATGGTCAACAATGCCGGCGTCGCCCGCAACCGGGACATCCTCGACATCACCGAAGAGGAGTTCGACGAGATCATCGGCATCAACCTGAAAGGCGCGTTCTTCGGCGTGCAGGCGGCGGCGAGGCAAATGATCGCGCAAGGCGGTGGTGGCGTCATCATCAACATGTCCTCGGTGAATGCGCTGCTCGCGATCCCGGCGCTGGCGACCTACGCGATGTCCAAGGGCGGCATGAAGCAGCTCACCTCGGTCGCGGCGGTGGCGCTGGCGCCGCACAACATCCGCGTGGTTGCCGTCGGGCCGGGCACGATCCTGACCGACATGGTGGCCTCGTCCATCTACACCTCGGAGGATGCCCGCAAGACCGTGATGTCACGCACGCCGGCCGGCCGCGGCGGCGAGCCGAGCGAGGTCGCGTCGGTCGTGGCGTTCCTCGCCAGCGACGATGCGTCCTACATCACCGGGCAGACGATCTATCCCGATGGCGGCCGGCTGATCCTGAATTATACGGTGCCTGTGAAGGACAAGTAGGCCTCGCTGTATCTCAGTCGTCATGCCCGGGCTTGTCCCGGGCATCCACGGCTTTCGGCAATCACGGTGCTGCGTGGATGGCCGGGACAAGCCCGGCCATGACGGCAGGGAGGCCACGACGCCTCACTCCGCCGCAACATTGATCCCGTAACCCAGCCGCTTCGAAATGCCTCCCGCACAGTCGCGCAAGGCATGCGCGATCGGGCTGTCCCAGCGCGCGTCGAACGTGCCTTCCGGCCCCATCGCGGTGATGACCAGCGCGACATGGCCGGAATGGTCGAACACCGGCGCCGAGAATGCGTTGACCCCGGGCAGGGGATCGCCGAGCGCACGGGCAAGGCCGTGCTTGCGGACCTCGGCGAGTATCTCTGCGACTTTCGCGCCCTTCACGGCGCGCTTCGGGTTGTAGCCGACGCCGCGACGATCGAGCCCGCTTTCGAGCGCGGCAGCGATCGTCTTCTCCGGCAGGAACGCCGCAAAAGCGCGGCCCGTCGCGGTTTCCAGCAGTGCCATCACCGAACCGGCCCGCATCACGATGTGGACGGGCTGGGCCGGCTCTTCGAGCTGCACCACGGTTGGACCGTGCGTGCCCCAGACGGCGAGCGAGACTGCATGTCCGATCTGGTTCGCGAGCGCCGCGATCCTGGGACGCGCGATGCGCACGCCCGAGAGCCGGCGCAGGCTGATCAGGCCGAGCTCGAGCGCCAGCGCGCCGATCTCGTAGCGGCCGGTGGTTTCGTCCTGCTCGATCAGGCCGATGCGGGAGAAGCTCGCGAGATAGGGATGCGCCTTGGCCGGCGTCATGCCGGCTTCGCGTGCGAGATCGCGCAGCATCATCGGCTCGCCGCATCTTGCGAGCGCGCGGAGCAATTCTCCGCCGACCTCGATCGACTGGATGCCGCGGCTTTCTCTCTTCATGCGCCTCCTGGCGGGTGGCCTACGCTGCGTCGCGCTTGGCGGCGCTGTCGGCAAGATGCCGTCCGGCAATGTAGCCGAAGGTCAGCGCCGGCCCAAGCGTGATGCCGGCGCCTGGATAATTGCCGCCCATGATGCTCGCCATGTCGTTGCCGGCGGCATAAAGGCCGGGAATCACCCGGCCCTCGGCGTCGAGCGCCCGCGCGTTCTCGTCGGTGACGATGCCGGCATAGGTGCCGAGATCGCCGATCACCATCTTGATGGCGTAGAACGGTCCGTCCTCGATCGGCGCGACGCAGGGGTTCGGGCCGTGCAGTGCGTCGCCCTGGTAGCGGTTGTAGGCTTTCGAGCCCTTGCCGAAGGCGGCATCGTGACCGAGTGGGGCGGTCGCATTGAACTGCCTGACCGTTTCGGCGAACGCCTTGGCATCGATCCCGGCCTTCGCCGCCAGCGCCTCCAGCGTGTCGCCGCGCATGAGATAGCCGGACTTCAGGTGATGGCCCAGCGGCATCGGGAAGGGCGGCACGCAGCCGAGGCCGTATTTGCGCAACGTCTTGTGGTCGCAGACGAGGAGCGCGGCGATCTCCTCGCCCGGCTTGGCCGCCTTGACCATGGCCTGGACGAAGTCGTGATAGGAATTGCCTTCATTGGCAAAGCGCTTGCCGTCGCGCATCACCGCGATCACGCCGGGCTTGGCGCGGTCGATGAAATGCGGCATCACGCCCTTGGAGCCGTCCTTGCGAGTGGTCAGCGACACCGGCACCCAGGCTGCCGCGTTCGGCAGGCGGTCCTCGACATGCCCGCCGGCGGCTTCCGCCAGACGTAGTCCATCCCCGGTATTGCCGGTCGGCCCCGGCGAAAAATGCTCGTTGCCGGTCGGTGCATGCGGAAACATCCTCTTGCGCCGTTCCACATCATGCGGAAAGCCGCCGCAGGCGAGCACGACGCCCTGGCGTGCCCGGATGCGCACGTTGCGTCCTTCGCGCGAGACGATCGCGCCGGTGACGGCGCCATTCTCGACCGTCAGCTCGCGCACCGGCGAGGACAGCCACATCGGAATCTTCAGATCCAGCGCGGATTTTGCGAGGCGCCCCGCCAGCGCATTGCCGTTCGTGAGCGTCATGCCGCGGCCGTAGCGCAGCACGTCCATCAGATGCCGCGACAGGCGCTTGGCGACGTAGACCGCGGAGGTCAGCGACTTCGTCACCCGCATGAAATGGATGATCTCCTTGCCGGAGCCAAGCATCATGCCGAACACGGTCAGCTCGGGCAGCGGCATGCCCAGCGTCTTGATCTGATCACCGAGCTCGCGCCCGTCGAACGGCCGCGTCACCATGGAGCGGCCGCCCTGGGCGCCACCGGGGGCCTCCGCGTGATAATCCGGAAACACCAGCGGCATGTCGAAGCGCAACGCGGTCCTGGTCGTGAAGAAATCGACCGCCTCGGGGCCGGCGCTCAGGAAGGCATCGACGCGCGCGGCATCGTAGTTGTTGCCGGCTTCGTGGCGAAGATAGGTGCGGGCCTGTTCCGGCGTCTCCTCGATGCCGTAGGCTTTCGCCAGCGACGTCCCGGGAATCCAGAGCCAGCCGCCGGAGCGCGCGGTGGTGCCGCCGAAGCGCGGCTCCTTCTCGACGATCAGCACATCGAGGCCACGGGAGCGCGCGGTGATCGCGGCCGACATGCCGGAGCAGCCCGATCCGGCCACGAGCACATCGCACTCGTAAGTCTCAATGGCGCCATGCTCGTTGCCGGTCATGCCTCACCTCATTTCTTCAGGAGCGGACATTTGGATTCGGAGACGGGGCGGAAGGCGTCCTCGCCCTTCACGGTCTTGACGATATCCAGATAGTCCCACGGCTCCTTCGATTGCTCGGGCGTCTTCACCTTGGCGAGATACATGTCGCGGATGACGCGGCCGTCCTCGCGCAATTTGCCGCCGTGAACGAAGATATCCTCGATCGGCAGCTCGCGCATCCTGGCCATCACCTTGGCGGAATCGTCGGTGCCGGCGGCCTTGATGGCCTTCAGATAATGCAGAACCGCGCCGTAGACCCCGGTCTGGATCATGGTCGGCATCACCTTGGTGCGCTCGTAGAACTTCTTGGACCAGGCGCGCGTCGCCTCGTCCATGTTCCAGTAGGAAGCCGTGGTCATGTAGGTGCCCTGCGCAGCCTTCAGGCCGATCGCGTGCACGTCGGTGTCGAACATCAGGAGGCCGACCAGCTTCTGGCCGCCCTGGACCAGGCCGAACTCGCCGGACTGCTTGATGGCGTTGTCGGTGTCCTGGCCGGCATTGGCGAAGGCGACCACGTCGGATTTCGAGCTCTGCGCCTGGAGCGCGAAGGAGGAGAAGTCGGCGGTGTTGGTCGGATGCTTCACGCCGCCGAGCACCTTGCCGCCCATCTCGTTGATGAAGCGGGTTGCGTCCTTCTCGAGCTGCTGGCCGAAGGCGTAGTCGGCGGTGATGAAGTACCAGGACTTGCCGCCTTCCTTGATGACGGCCGAGGCCGTCACCTTCGACAGCGCGTAGGTGTCATAAGTGAAGTGCACGGTGTTCGGGCTGCACAGCTCGTCCGTCAGCGAGCTCGCGCCGGGACCGGACAGCAGCGCGATCTTGCCCCGCTCGCGCACCATGTTGTGCACGGCGATCGCGATGCCGGAATTGGGGATGTCGACGACGGCGTCGACCTTGCCGTTGTCGAACCAGCCGCGCACGATCTGCACGCCGACGTCGGTCTTCATCTGATGGTCGGCGCCGATAATCTCGATCGGCTTGCCGAGCACGGTCGGCCCGAACTCCTCCACCGCCATCTTCGCCGCTTCCACCGAGCCCGGCCCGCTATTGTCGCGGCCCCAGCTGGACAGATCCGTCAGCACGCCAATCCGCACCACGTCGTCGGAGACTTGTGCGGTGGCCGCTGTGGTCATGGCGGCCGAAGTCATCGCCGCGAGCATGGCGCAGGCCAGAAGCCCTCTCATCATCGTTCCCTCACTTGATCGGCCGCCTGGCGCGGCAGGTTGTTCTGGAGGTAAATTAGATAATAGCGAATAAGTTTGTCAATGGCGAATAAATGCGGGGTGGGGTTCCACGATCGCCCGGCGATGCAATTGCCTCACCACCATCATCGCGAGCGGCTTGTCCGCCGAAGCTCGAAGAGCGAAAGCGGAAACGGAAGCGAGGCAATCCAGATCTTCCCGCGGAGGCATTCTGGATTGATTCGTCGCAAGGGCTCCCCGCAATGACTGATGTGGCAGTCGTGCGCCAAAATCTCGCGCCGTATCGTGCGAGAGCCGGCGCTTCCGCAGGTTGCAACGGCCGCTGCGATTGGCCATGATGCCCAACGGAATCTCTGGGCAGGGCATGACGGCAGCAGTAGGGGCCTCCGCTTCGGCGGAGAGATCGACGACGGCGCACGTAGTGTGGGCGAGCGCGCTCGGCACCGCCATCGAGTGGTACGATTTCCTGATCTATGGCACGGCGGCAGCGCTGGTCTTCAACAAGCTGTTCTTTCCGAGCTTCGATCCCTTCGTCGGCACGCTGGCGGCGTTCTCGACCTATGCGGTCGGCTTCGTGGCGCGGCCGATCGGCGGCGCCATCATCGGGCACTACGGAGACCGGCTCGGCCGCAAGACCATGCTGGTCGCGACCATGATCGCGATGGGACTCGGCACCTTCCTGATCGGCTGCCTGCCGACCTACAGCCAGATCGGCCTCTGGGCCCCGGTCCTGCTCGTGATCTTCCGTTTCGTTCAGGGCATCGGGCTCGGGGGCGAGTGGAGCGGCGCGGTGGTGATGGTGATCGAGCACGCCGGCAATCGCCGCGGCTTCTACGGCAGCCTGGTGCAGATCGGCTTTCCCGTCGGGGTCGCCGCCTCCACGGGCATCTTCGCTCTGATGACGAAGCTGCCCGAGGCGGACTTCCTCAGCTGGGGCTGGCGCGTGCCGTTCCTGATCAGCATTCTGCTCGTCGGCGTCGGCTTCATCGTGCGTCTCAAGCTCGCGGAGACGCCTCACTTCAAGGAGATCGTCGAACGCAAGGAGGTGCTGGCGCAGCCGGCCCTCGAGGTGCTGCGCCGCGACTGGCGCAGCTTCCTGCTGGCGATCGGCATCACGGTATCGGAGGTCGGGCTCGCTTATCTCCTGACCGTCTTCACCGTGGTTTATGCCACGACAAGGCTCGGCCTGCCGCGGCAGGTGATCCTGGATGCGGTGGTCTATGCCGCCATCGTCGAGTTCGCGACGCTGCCGCTGGCCGGCTGGCTCTCCGACATCTTCGGCCGCAAGGCGCTGTATCTGGCCGGCGGCGTCTTCTCGGTGGCGCTGGCCTTTCCGCTGTTCTGGTTCCTGGACACCAGGGAGCCGGCGCTGATCACGCTCGCGCTCGTTGTCACGATGACGCTGACCCATGCGCTGTTGTTCGGCCCCAAGGCCGCGTTCATGCCGGAGCTGTTCCGCACCCAGGTGCGCTACAGCGGTGCCTCGCTCGGCGCCAACGTCGCGGCAGCGCTGAGCGGCGGCTTCTCGCCGCTGATCGCGGCTGGGCTGCTGGCATGGGCCGGCTCGTACTGGGCGGTGTCCGTCTACATCATCGCGCTGTCGATCGTCACGATCATCGCCACGCTGCTGGCGCCGGAGACGGCGCGGGACGCGCTGAGATCCTGACCATCAACGCCCGATCCCGGGGGCAGGGCTATGAGTGGCGTCGGTGCCCGCTGAAACTGCTGCCGCGCACTCCGTCCTCATCGTGAGGGCCCGCCAACGGCGGGCGTCTCGGAGGATGTCCGCAGGGAAAGCGCTCAAATGCGATAGCCCTGCCCCGGTCTGAACAGCCCCGGGGGGCCTCGGATTTTTTTTCGGCCGGGCCCTTGAAATCGATTTCCGATTTTCTAAGTCGTTTTTCGCCGCGAGAGCGGTGTGCCGGATGCCAGAATCGGGTCCGGCACGGGCGCCGGGCTGGTCTTTTCAGACCCGTCTGAATCCCCGCCTTGCGCTCCTTCGTATCCATCTTGCTCTCAGGAGGACTTGGTTATGAGGACCAGTTTTGATTTCGCGCCCCTGTGGCGCTCCACCATCGGCTTCGATCACCTGGCCGACCTCGTCGACAGCACGCTGCGCCAGGCGACCGAGGACAACTATCCCCCCTACAACATCGAGCGTTCCGGCGAAGACCATTACCGGATCAGCCTTGCGGTGGCAGGCTTCGGCGCCAGCGACATCACCGTGACGGCCGAGCAGAACGCGCTCACCATCGAGGGCAAGAAGCCCGAGACCGCCGCGCGCGAATACCTGTACCAGGGCATCGCCGCGCGACCGTTCCGGCGCGTGTTCAATCTCGCCGACTACGTCCAGGTGAAGCAGGCCTCGTTCCAGGACGGGCTCCTGATCATCGACCTCGTCCGCGAGGTTCCGGAAGCCATGAAGCCGCGCCGGATCGCGATCACGAACGGCGCTCCTGCGGCATCGCAGATCGAGCAGAAGAAAGCAGCCTAAAGCGCTCGATCGATTGAATGGCGGAACGCGGCGCGCGGATGCGCGGGCCGCGCTCCCGATGCATGAAGGAGAGAACCATGGCTTTTCGTGATCTCATTCCCTGGTCGAGAAACCAGGAGCTGGCGCCCGCGCGCGACAATTTCGATCCGTTCCTGACGCTTCACCGCGAGATGAACCGTCTGTTCGACGACGTCTTCCGTGGCTTCGGCGGGACCGGCCTGTCGCCGCTGATGGAAGGCCGGTTCGGCTGGCCGAAGGTCGAGCTCAGCGAGACCGACAAGACGCTGACGGTCTCGGCCGAGCTACCCGGCCTCACCGAGAAGGACGTGCAGGTCGAGATCGCCAATGGCGTCCTGACCGTCCGCGGCGAGAAGAAGGCAGAGCGCAACGGCGAAGGCAGGTACTTCACCGAGCGCTATTACGGCGCCTTCGAGCGGCAGATCCCGCTGGAGGGCGTCGAGGAGGACAAGGCCGAGGCGTCGTTCAGGAACGGCGTCCTGACCGTGTCGCTGCCGAAATCGGAGAAGGCGCGCGAAGGCGTCAAGCGCATCGCGATCAACACGCATTGATGTCAAGCGGGACGGCGACGGTTGGCGCCGCCGTCCCGTCGTCGACAAAACCGTCCCCCGGAAAGGAGCATGAGGGAGACACACCGATGACCAACGCGAATACCAATCCCGGCACTCTCAATCCGCTGTTTCATCCTGCGGCCCACTACGAGTCGCCCGCCGACGTTCTGAACGCGCCGGAGCTGTCTTCGCCGGAGAAGCGCATCATCCTGTCGTCCTGGGCATCCGACATGTACGCGGTCGAATCCTGTCCCGCCTTGCGCGAGATTCCCGGCATGAGCCACACGGTCCGGCTCGCCGACATTCTGGCCGCCTTGCGCAAGCTCGACGGCGACAATGACAATGACGATCCGCCGCGGGGCGGCGGCGTGCCGATGCGGCTGCGGCGGCCATGGGCCGCCGCAGAAGAGCGGGCTGCATGATGTTCACGCCCGCCGTTCTCGGGCTCGTGCTGCTCGGCCAATCCGCGGCCGCCTGGGCCGTTCCGTTTCTGGCCCTTCAGGGCTGGATCGTCGCCTCACGCGACGAAGGCTGACGAAGGTCTCGAACATCCACACAACACAAGCGGCAGGTGACGATGATGAATGCTGTGCGTCTGCTCTCGCTGGCCCTGCTGGTGCTGACGCTCACGGCGTCGCAGCCTGCCGCCGGCCAGATTCCGGATCTGAAGACCGGCGGCTCGGTGCCGACCCTGGCGCCGCTGGTGCGCCAGGTGACGCCCGCCGTGGTCAACATTTCCGTGCACGGCCGCGTGCGCGAGGACAACCCGCTCTATCGCGACCCGCTCTTCCGCGAATTCTTCGACGTTCCCAGGCAGATCGAGAAGGAGGTCAATGCGACCGGCTCCGGGGTCATCGTCGACGCCCAGCGCGGCTATGTGCTGACCAACAATCACGTGGTCGAAGGCACCGCCGCCGTTCAGATCACGACCAAGGACGGCCGCCAGTTTTCCGCCAGGGTCATCGGCCGTGATCCGCCGACGGATGTCGCGGTGCTCCAGGTCCAGAACCCGGCCGGGCTCAAAGCGCTTCCCTTCGGCGACAGCGACGGGCTCGAGGTCGGTGATTTCGTGCTTGCGATCGGCAATCCCTTCGGCCTCGGCCAGACCGTGACGTCAGGGCTCGTCAGCGCGCTGGGCCGCACCGGCCTCGGCAAGCAGGGCTATGAGGATTTCATCCAGACCGATGCGGCGATCAATCCCGGCAATTCCGGCGGGGCGCTGGTCAGCCTGCGCGGCGAGCTCGTCGGCATCAACTCTGCGATCATCTCGCCGGCGGGCGGCAATGTCGGCATCGGCTTTGCCATTCCGGTCAACATGGCGCGCAAGGTGATGGAGCAGATCATCGCCAACGGCCGCGTCGAGCGCGGCCGTATCGGCGTTTCGCTGAAGGACCTGCATCCCTCGATCAACAAGGGATTGAATCAAGGTGCCGTCATCGCCGAGATCGCTGCGGATTCGCCCGCAGAGAAGGCCGGCTTGCGCAAGGGCGATATCGTGACCGGAGCCGACGACCGCCCGATACGCACCGCCGCCCAGCTCCGCAACACGATCGGCCTTGCGCGCATCGGCGAGGACGTGAAGCTCACTCTGCTGCGCAAGGGTGCGCCGCTCACCGCTACCGTGAGAGTGGCGCCGGCGACTGAGCCCAGCAGCGCGCTCGCAGGCCCCAATCGCCTCGTTCGCTGAAACGAATGCGGGGACGAACCGCGCAAGCAGGTCGTCCCCTGCGATGGCAGGGCTATCGCATATGAGATGTCGCTATGGGCACCGGCTGTCTCCACAGCGTCATGGCCGGGCTTGTCCCGGCCATCCACGCCTTTCCACGCGGCACAAGAACGTGGATGCCCGGGACAAGCCCGGGCATGACGACCTCTGCAAAATTCAAATGCGATTGCCCTGGGGTGACGGGGCGTGTGATCTCCCAGCTCAGGCGGCGCGGTGATCCAGCCCGCCTTGCAGGTCCCGGATCAGCCGCCGCTCGCGTTCGATGCGTTGGCGATAGAGCTCGCGCTCGTGCTCGGTCTTGGCGCTTGCAAGAAGCAGCTCGTAATGGCCGATGACCTTCTCGCTGCCTCGAATGAGCAGGTCTCGCTGGCTGTTCATTGCGCCATCCCCGTCGCACTGGCCGGCGCTCCGGAGGTGCGGAAGCTGACAGGGAAGGTCGCCGCGGTCAGGCCATCGAGCGCCGATTGCTCTTCCGCGAGGCGTCTCTCGACGAACTGGCGCTCCAGCTGCGACAGCCTGGTATTCAGCAGACGCCGGTAGCGGTGGATGTTGTTGCGGTGCGCACGAATGCGGGCCAGATTCTCATCGAGCATCATCGTCTCTCCAGACGGTCTTCAGGTCCTTTGATTGTCGAGGGGCGAGAAGTTCTTCTCGGCGAAAAAATAAGCAACTGAAGATCGGTGTCAAGACGTGCGAAGCCGGTGCCGCTGTCGTCCTCGCGATCTCGAGAAAGACATGGCGGCAGAAGCGCTCGGAGATTGAACTTCGACCACGCCGCGTGCTCGGCCCGATCCACTCGGCCAGGAAGCCGCGTGCGCTCCGCACGTTTGGCGCTGATGGTCCGGTCTGACGCGGGTTGCCCGAGTTCCATTTGGCCATTGCCTCTTGTTGGCCGGCAAGCGAACCTCGTGCGGCCATATTTCGGCAGGAGTGATTTCCCGAGAGGGAGGCGCTCCGATGACCAAAGCTCTGATCACCGCTGCTGCAATACTGGCGTGCGTGCCGGCGAGCGCGATTGCGCAGGAGCGCGCGGGCGATGCGGCGCTCGGCGCGGTGTCGGGCGCGGTCGTGCTGGGCCCGGTCGGAGCGGTCGCCGGAGCCTTGATCGGCTACACTGCCGGACCTTCGATCGCCCGCTCCTGGGGCCTGAGAGGTTCGCGGCCGGCAACACACCGGCAGCCGCCTCGCCGCGCGGCCGCGATCCGCGCCGCACCGCGCACGCGAGAGGCGATGGCTGCCAACGGCCAGATGCGAGCTGCCGGCAATCCGGCCCCACCGGTTCAAGCCGCGCCTGCGGCGCCGGCCCCAACCTCGGCGCCGCCCGTTCAGGGATTCGACTGAAGCCGGGACTTCAAGTCGAAGCTTCGGGCGCAGCCGATCGAGCTGGCGGGGCTTGCGTCCTGGCCTAGGATTGGCCCAGGATCTTCCTCGCGGCGCGAAGGTGCGGCTTGTCGATCATCTGGCCATCGAGCCGCAGCGTGCCGGAATCGGGATTGCTCGCGAACGCCGCGATCACCTTCTCTGCCCATTTGCGCTCCGTGTCGGTCGGCTCGAAGGCCGCGTTGACGATGTCGACGTGCTTGGGATGGATCAGCGCCTTGGCCGAAAAGCCGTCGCGCCGCGCCGCGCGCGTCTCGGCTTCGAGGCCCGCGAGGTTGTCGATGTCGGTGTAGACCGTGTCGATCGGCGCGACCTCGGCCGCCGCCGCGGCCATCAGGCAGAGATCGCGCGCGAGGCGATAGGGGCTGTGGAAGACGCCGCCGCTCGCTTTCTCGGTCGCGCCGAGCGAGGCGGAGAGATCCTCGGCGCCCCACATCAGGCCGGCAAGGCGAGGGGAGCAGCCCTTGTAGCTGCCGAGCCCGAAGATCGAGCCGGCGGTCTCCGTCGCGACGCAGACGATACGAGTCGTGCCGATCTCGATGCCGGCTGCTGCTTCCAGGGCTTCGAGCCAGGTCGCGACCTGCCGCACGTCGTCGCCACCTTGCGATTTCGGCAGCACGATGCCGTCGGGCCTGCCCGGCATCACCGCGGCGAGATCGGCCAGCGTCATGCCGGTGTCGAGCGCGTTGACCCGGACGTAGAGCTGATGTGGCTTGCTGCGACCCTTCAGCGTCGCAAGCGTCAGCCCGCGCGCCTCCGCTTTCTTCTCGGTGACGACGGAGTCCTCGAGATCGATGATCAGCGCGTCGGCCTTGCCTTCGCTCGCCTTCTCGAATTTGCGCGGGGAATCGCCCGGCACGAACAGCATCGAACGCATCAGACCGGCCTCTTGTGCATCATCGCCATGCGGCGGCATTTGCCGACGATCTCGTCGTTCTGGTTCAAGGCCTGGTGCTCGAACTCGACGATGCCGGCCGTGGGCCGCGATTTGGAGTCCCGCACCGAGAGCACCTTTGTCGTGGCCCGCAACGTGTCGCCATGGAAGACCGGCTTTGGAAAGGTGACGTCGGTCATGCCGAGATTGGCGACGGTGGTCCCCATGGTCGTATCATAGACCGTCATGCCGATCATGATGCCGAGGGTGTAAAGGCTGTTGAAAATGCGCTGGCCGAACTCGGTCTTCTCGGCGAAATGCGCGTCGATGTGGAGCGGCTGCGGGTTGAGCGTCAGCAGGCTGAACATGGTGTTGTCCATCTCCGTGACGGTCCGGGTCAAAGGATGCCTGAACTCCTGGCCCACGGAAAAGTCTTCGAAATAAAGTCCTGCCATCGCGGTTTCCTCCCTGCGAAATTACGGCGCACGCATACCTTCGCGCCGCATGACCCCATGCATGGTAGACACAGTTGATCGCCAATTTCACGTATCTGTACCCGGTTTTTCGAGCTAAAGAACGCAGGCGAGGCGTCAGGGCGCAGCAAGCGGCCACGGCCTTTGCGTGGGGAACGCGAAAGAAGGGAGATGGCGCGGTCGCGGCTCCCAAGAAGGAGACCAACGACATGGATTTCGCGCTCACCGATCAGCAGGAAGCCATTCGCGACGCCGTCGCCAAGATATGCGAGGGCTTTCCCGACGCATACTGGCTGAAGAAGGATCACGACGGCGGCTTCCCGCACGACTTCCACAAGGCGCTGGCGGACGCCGGCTGGCTCGGTATCTGCGTGCCGGAAGAATATGGCGGCTCCGGGCTCGGCATCACCGAAGCCGCGGTCATGATGCGCACCATCGCGGAGTCGGGTGCCGGCATGTCCGGCGCCTCCGCGGTGCACATTAACGTGTTCGGCCTCAATCCCGTCGTCGTGTTCGGCACCGAGGAGCAGCGCAGGCGCATGCTGCCGCCGATGGTCGAGGGCCGCGAGAAGGCCTGCTTTGCCGTGACCGAGCCCAACACCGGTCTCAACACCACGCAGCTCAAGACCCGTGCGGTCGCCAAGAACGACCGCTACATCGTCAACGGCCAGAAGGTGTGGATCTCGACCGCGCAGGTCGCGCACAAGATCCTGCTGCTGGCGCGCACCACGCCGCTGGAAGAGGTGCGCTCGCCCACCCATGGCCTCAGCCTGTTCTATACCGATTTCGACCGCAACAGGATCAAGGTCCACGAGATCGAGAAGATGGGCCGCAAGATCGTCGACTCCAACGAGCTGTTCTTCGAGGACTTTGAAATTCCGATGGAGGATCGGATCGGCGAAGAGGGCAAGGGCTTCGAGTACATCCTCGAAGGCATGAACCCCGAGCGCATCCTGATTGCCGCGGAGGCGGTCGGCCTCGGCAAGCTCGCGCTGTCGCGCGCCACCGAATACGCCAAGACCCGCGTCGTGTTCAATCGCCCGATCGGCAAGAACCAGGGCATCCAGCATCCGCTCGCAGTGAACTGGGTCGAGCTCGAGGCCGCCTGGCTGATGGTGATGTCGGCGGCCTGGCAGTACGACAAGGGCATGCCGTGCGGTGCTGCGGCCAATGCCGCGAAATATCTCGCCGGCGAAGCGGGCTTCTCGGCCTGCGAGCAGGCGGTGATGACCCATGGCGGCTTCGGCTATGCCAAGGAATTCCACGTCGAGCGCTACCTGCGCGAAGTGCTGATCCCGCGCATTGCGCCGGTCAGCCCGCAGCTCGCGCTCAGCTTCATCGCGGAAAAGGTGCTCGGGCTCGCGAAGTCGTACTGAGCGAGTTTTGTTGGCGCAAACCAGAGAGGCGGCCTATTCGGCAGCGATCCGCTCCATCGCCATGGCACGGAGCCTGGCGCGCTGGATCTTGACGCCGTTGGCGCTGTCGGTGACGGGGAAAGCGTCCACGACATAGATCCGCGCCGGCATCTTGTAGCCGGCGAGCCGCTCGCGCAGGCGTGCCGCGAGCGCATCCTGCTGCGGCGGCTCCCCTGCCGGAATCACGAAGGCGACGCAGCGCGCCTGGCCCTTCAGATCAACTGCAACCACCTGGGCGTCGGCCACGCCGGTGCACGATTTGAGCTCGTCCTCGATCTCGCCCGGCCCGACCAGGAAGCCGCCGAGCCGCATCGCATCGCCGGCGCGCGTCTCGTAGACGAAGGAGCCATCGCCGCGCAGCCGGCCGATGTCGCCGGTGCGGAAGAACCCGCCGGCGGTGATCGCCTCGCGCGTCGCCTCGGGATTGTTGAAATAGCCGAGGAAGCGTGATGGTGCGCTGATCTCGATCTCCCCGGAGACGCCCTGAGCCGCAAGCTCGCCGGTCTCGAGGTCGCGGATGCGGACTTTCGCATTGGGCGACATTGGCCAGCCGCCGCCCTCGATGCGGTCGGCGAAGGCATCACCGGCGCGGGCGATCGAGAACAGCGCCTGCACCTCGCTCGAGCCGTAGAGGCCGAACAACGGCATGCCGCGCGTCTCGGCCTCCGCTGCAAGCTCGCGCCAACCGGGTTGGAACGCGGCGAAGCCGCAGACCTCGAGATTTGGAAATGGGCGTGGCGCATCGGTGAGGGCGAGGATGCGGCGGAACATCTCGTCCGAGCCGAAGGAGTGCGTAATTCCGTGCTCGCCAAGGATCTTCAGGGCCGGCGCGGCCTCGAAGGCGTCGAGTACATGGATGGTGGCGCCGGCTGCGATGAAACCGAGCAGGCTGGTCATGCCGAAGGTGCCGCAGAACGGCAGCATGGCCAGCAGCGAGTGACGCTGGTGATCGAGCCGGAGCGCGTGGGCGACGGAGGCGGCGTGCGTCGCCAGCGTCCGCTGCGAATGTCCGACGAGCTTCGGCCCCTTGGTCGTCCCTGATGTCGTGTAGAGCAGCACCGGCAGGTCGACGTCGCCTTGAGCAGGCGGAGCCGGCGGATAGGACTTGTCGAAGGCATCGAACCGCACGCAGGGCCAGTGTGCCGGGATCGCATCCGCGCCGACCACGGCGAGATTTTGCAGCGCGGGCACCTCGGCCTCGGCGATATCGGCGAGGATGGCGGCAAAGTCGATCGAGCGGAATGCGGCCTCGACCACCATCAGCCTGGCAGCGGACACCTTGAGCAGGTGCGCGACTTCCGCGCTGCGGTAGCGCGTGTTGACGGCGGCGACGACCGCGCCGAGCCGTGCGGCGGCGAACAACAATGCCAGCCACTCGATCCGGTTGACCAGCCAGACCGCGACGACGTCGCCCCTGCCGATGCCCTGGCCCGCAAGCCAGGCGGCGGTCTGATCGACCTTCGTCGAGAATTCCGCGCGAGAGACTGGTCTGCCGTCGAATACCAGGGCGGGATCGGCGGCGGTTTCGATACGGATCAGCGATTGCAGTGAAAAATCGTTGGCGCTCATGGCAATCGGAGTAACCCGATCGCGCCAAGCTGTCTACTTGGTGCCGAACATCCGGTCGCCGGCATCGCCCAGGCCCGGCACGATGTAGCCGTGGTCGTTGAGCCGCTCGTCGATCGCGGCGGTCCAGATCGGCACGTCGGGATGCTCGCTCTCGAACTGCGCGATGCCCTCGGGCGCGGCCAGAAGACAGACGAAACGGATGTCGCGGGCGCCGCGCGCCTTGAGCAGGGAGGCGCCGGCGCAGGCCGAGTTGCCGGTCGCCAGCATCGGGTCCATCAGGATCACGGTGCGGTCGGACAGGTCCTGCGGCGCCTTGAAGTAATATTCCACGGCCTGCAACGTCTCGGGGTCGCGGTAGAGCCCGATATGGGCGATGCGCGCCGAAGGCATCAAGGCGAGCATGCCGTCGAGGAAGCCGACGCCGGCGCGCAGGATCGGCGCCAGCGTGAGCTTCTTGCCGGCGATCTTCGGCGCCCGCATCGGCGCGATCGGCGTCTCGATCTCGACCAGCTCCAGCGGCAGGTCGCGCGTCACCTCGTAGCACAGCAGCATCCCGATCTCGTTCAGGATCTCGCGAAAGCTCTTGGTCGAGCGGTCCTTCTCCCGCATCAGGGAGAGCTTGTGCTGGACCAGGGGGTGGGCGACGACGTTGACGTTGCTGGCGCTCATGAAACCGCTCTACACCGTTCCATGAAATTGCGCCAGATCGGCCGGGTCTTTTCCGTGGGAGACGCGGCCTAACGGGGCATCGCGACCGCGCTGCGGGCGCGGTTGCTCGCCTCGTAGGCAGCCATGGTCAGCTCGCGGTCGATCGCCATGCGCATGGCGTCCATGGCCGGCTGGCGCAGGCGCCTCTTCGCGGTCGCATGCGACGGCTTGTGGATGGCGCGCAAGCCAGCGATGATCTTCTCGAGCGTGGTGTCGACCATCTCCGGCGCGACCACGCGATCGAGAAGGCCGGCGGTCAACGCCTCCTCCGGCTCGTACATCTCGCCCAGCGTGGCGGTACGGCTGAGCCAGGCCGGATGCAGGCGGCTGCGCGCGAGCTCGATGGCAAAGCTGGGTGGCGCGATGCCGATCGCGACCTCGTTCAGCCCCATGCGGTGCGGTCCGCGTGCGCCGAGCCTGACGTCGCAGGCGAGCAGCAGGAACGCCCCCATCGGATAAGCATGGCCCTCCATCACGCCGATGGTCGGATGCGGAAACGACATCAGCCGCAGCGCAAGCTCCGCGCCGGCCCGGACCATCTCGAGGCTCCTGGCGGCATCGCCCGAGGCGAACACTTTCAGGTCGAAGCCGGCGGAAAAGACGCCCGGCCGCGCCGAGCGCAGCACCACGATCTCCGCTTCCGTCTCGGCACGGTCGAAGGCGGCTGCGATCTCGCCCAGCATCGCGGCCGACATCGCATTGACCTTGCCGTCGTCGAGCCCGATCCGCGCCACGCCGTCTCTGAGTTCGTAGGTCACTCCCTTGGGCATCTGCCTCTCCCTGTCATGGTCATGTCTTGACTGTCGGAGGCTGATGTAGACCAATCAATATAAACTCTTGACCGGAGGAGAGTGCCATGCCGGCCGTGCCAAAGCACCGTCAGCCCATCATCAATGCCGCGGTGACCCTGTTCCGCCGGCAGGGATTTGCCCGCACCGGCCTTAACGACATCGTCGACGTCAGCGGCGCGCCGAAGGGATCGCTCTACCATTACTTTCCGGACGGAAAATCCTCGATCGCGGTGGCAGCGGTGGAGGAGGCGGGGCGCCGCGTCGCGGCGACGGTCGCCAGGCTCGCGGCGGAGTGCGGCTCGACCGGCGAGCTGTTGCGCGCGCACGCAAGGCTGCTGGCAGGCTGGATGCAGGGCTCCGGCTTCCGCAACGGCTGCCCGATCACGACCGTGCTGCTCGAGCTCGCGCCGCGCGAACGGGCCGTGTCGGAGGCCGGTCGCAAAGCCTATGCGGCGCGTCTGGCGATCCTGCGCGACAAGCTGGTCGCCGACGGCTTCGCCAGGCCACGGGCGGAGGCGCTGGCCGTGCTCTGCACGTCGGCGCTGCAGGGCGCATTGATCCAGGCCCGCGTCGAGCGTAGCCGCCGGCCGATCGAAGTCACCGCGGGCGAGCTGGCACGGCTGATCGAAGCGGAGCGGATGAGCTAAAGCATGATCCGGAAAAGTGCGCGGCGGTTTTCCGAAAAGATCATGCTTAAACAACAACCTAAAGCGCGATGACGATTCATCCTAATCGCATCGCGCTTTAGACTCCAAGCCCGCGCGCCACCAGCGTGATCACGAGCGTCAGGATGCCGCCCCAGACCAAGCTCAGCGTCATCGTCAGAATGGTCACGGTTATTGCCTGCTCCAGAGTTCCCCTGAAGGGCTGCATGCTAGCCGTCCGAGGTCGGGTTCGCGGTGGCGCGCATGCCGAGCAGCAACGCGCCCATCAATGCGACCAGGATGACGATCTTGAGCTCGATCATGTCGTTACCTCGCAAGGCGCGCCAGGCGCCGCTTCGCCCCGCTCAGCCATCGCGCCGCCAGCGCGCCCAGCGGATTGCCCTGGTTCGCGACGTCGAGCTCGAAGGCCTCGGCCGGAAACACCAGCGCGAATCGTGCCGGTGCGCTCTGCCGGTTGGCGAAATCGATCGCGGAGCTCCTGAACAGGAAGAGGCCGCCGACGCGCCCCCTGGCCTCGCGGGCCACCCAGAGCCCGGCACGGTTACGTCCGATGAAGAAAGCGGGAATGGCGGTACTGACGACATCAGGGTCGAGTGGCTTCAGTGCCGTCGTCGTGCCGATTTCAGGCGCCGTCGTTCGCGACTCCGGCAGGCGGTGCACGGCTTGAAGGGCGATCGCGGCCATGGCGGCCTCCTCACAGATCTGCAAGGTCACGACGTCTGCCGCGCCGGTCAGGCGGGGAGATGCCAGACATGGATTGCGGTTCTCAGCGCGATCAGCGCGGTGAGCACGCTGCCCATCGAGAGCAGGCCGAGCGCCCGGAGCGCGATACGCTCGAGCCGGGCCTTGCGCGCTTCGGAGATGCGCGCCGTGCGTTCGGCGCCGAAGGGCCGGTCGAAACCATGTGTCAGGATCGACATCGTGGAAGTCCTTGTCCTTGGCGCAGCGAGACGGCCGCTCCAATCTGCCGCTTATGATGTCCATCGTTGCGTAGGATTGCGAGATGAGCGCCGGTGCATCCGCATATGAATGTCATAAAGATGCCGATCCTCGCGCCGGCAGCCCTCTGAAGAGATCGGGGTTCCGCTTCGGTCGGGGGGCCTGAGACGGCGCGGAATCCGAATGCGTGATCTCGACCGCCGCGGCAAAGGCGAGGCGCAGCCGCGGCTCCTCGATCTGCCTGCAGAACCGGTCCAGGATGTCCGCCGCGTTCTGTGGCTGCCCGCTGATCGCCGCGCAGAGCTGGGAACTGGTTCGCCGGAAGAAGTGGAACGTCTCGTCGGCGGTGCGCCGTCCCCCGAGGCGATCGAGCTCCGCCGCGAGTGCTGCAACGTTGAGCCTGTCGGCTTCATCCCGTGTCACGGCAAAGCGCAGCAGCGCCAGCTTCCAGGCGTGGAGCAGCCTGTCAGATCCATCGAGCGGGTTGAGCATGCAATTCCGGACGGCCTAGAGCATGATCCGGAAAAGTGTGCAGCGGTTTTCCGAAGAGATCATGCTCAAACAATAACCTCGAGCGCGGTGACGATTCATCCCAATCTCATCGCGCTATAGCCGCGTCAGGCTCCGACGCTGTCGATCAATTCTTCGTCGGCGATCGCAGCGAATGCGCGCACCACGCCTCTCTGCGCGGCTGCGTCCAGCGGCACGATCGGAAGCCTGGTGGCGGCGGACATCAGGCCAAGGAGGTTGAGACCGTATTTGAGCGCGGCCGGACTTTCCCTGGACAGGCAGGCGATGAGCGGGATCAGGCGCTTGTGCAGATAGCGGGCGGATTGCAGCCGGCCCTGCCTGACGTGCGAGAAGATCGTGCGACAGAGATCCGGCGCGATGTTGGCGACTTCCGAGATCGCGCCATCGCCGCCGTCCGCGATGAAGCCGAATGTGGTGGTGTCGTCGCCGGAGAGAAAGCGAAAACTTGCCGGCAAGTTGCGGGACAGCCGCATCGGACGGGTGATGTCACCGCTCCCATCGCGGAGGCCGACGAACTGGCGGGACTCGACCAGACGCAGAAGCGTCTCGTCGGCGAGCGGGCGCAGCGTGCGGGAGGGATTGTCGTGCAGGATCACGGGCAGCCCGATCGCACCGGCGATGGTGCGGAAATGCGCGAGCATGCCTTCCTGCATCGGCTTGTTGTAGGCGGGCACGACCGACATGACGGCATCGGCGCCGGCCGCCTCCGCCCGCCGCGCAAGCTCGATGGCGTGGCTGGTTGCGTTGGATACCGCGCCTGCGATGACCCGCACGCGGCCGCGAGCGACGTCGACCGCGGTGCGAATGACGAGCTCCTGCTCGGCCGACGAGAGCGTCGGCGCTTCCCCGGCCGTCTCGCAGACCACGATGGCCGGCACGCCGGCCGCGACCTGTCGCTCGCACAGTGCGGCGAACGCCGCGAGATCGATCGCATCTGCCCCGTCGAACGGGGTCGGCAGGTCGGGAATGAATCCGGTGAACCAGGCGGCGGGAGGGATGAGCATTGGTTTTCCCCTGTTGGCGCTGGCTCAGGCGGCGCGCTGCGCGACGGTGGTATTGGGGCTCTTGCCCATGTCGAGCTCGATCTCGCGCGGCAGCTCGACGATGGTTTCGGGATGCTGTCCGTTCTCGAACAGTGCATATTTGATCGCCTGGGCGCGGCTGACGAACAGGCCGCCATAGAGGCCGTTCTGCTCCTGAGCGACCCATTGCCCCCGGCGATTGCGGCCGATGAAGACGATGGTCGAGGGCGAGCTGCACGAGGGAGGTTCGACGAGTTTCACGGGTTTGATCCTTCTGAACGACGCCGGCTTCGGACGCAGGTCCTCGCCGGCGTGCTCAATATCCTCAGTCGCGAATATGATTTCGAGGGCGGGTGAGCCGCGATCTCATAGGAAGATCATAAAGCCGGAGCCGTGCGGTTCAGGCCGGATCGATGACGACGTGGACCAGCGCGAACAGTGCGCCGAACGCGACAGCCTCGTCCCAATGATTGAGCGCAGCTCCGAACAGCGGCTCCCGCCTGACGAGGCTGGCGAGCGCGCACAGGACGATCGACATCCAGAGCAGGACGGCGAGGCTCCGGCCGAAGCCGACGCTGCCGAATGCGGCAAAGCCCATGAGCAGCACGAGGCGGACGGCGAATCGCGCGATCACGCGCGCCGGGCTCAGCATGCGCGGCATGTCCGGAGCTTGCGGCATGGCCTCGATCCGTCGGGCGTGTCTAGGCGAAGTTGTCGCAGACGACCGGCTCGCAGAGCGGATCCGGGACGGGACGAACGGAAGGAACGCTCGGCCGCGATACATCCGCCGGCAGCGCCCGGACGTCGAGGAACGCCGACATCAGGGCGAGCGCGAGGTCGGCATGGCACGCCTCGACCGCGGCGTCCAGCCAGTCCGGCAGCTCTCGCTCGCGCGACAGCGCGCAATGCCACTCGCCCTCGTCATAGGCGATGCGGCGGACCTGCCACATCGGCAGCTCCAGCTCCATCAGCACCAGCGCCGCGTCGGCCCATGCCTCGGCGTCGATCAGGCGTGTGAGGCGTTCGGTGCGGCCGTTCTGGCCGAGCGAGGGGATGCGCCGGCAGGCCGTTTCGATGATCTCGATCATCAACGGTCGCGTCATCGCCTGCGCATTGCGCAAGCGGTCGCCGAGTGATGGGGGATCGTAGCGTCGGAGAGCAGCGGTCATGTCAGGCCTCCTGGAGTTGGCGTCGGTCAGTCGGCCGGCCTCTCCAAGATGGCCCGGAGGGCATTTGAAAACGAGATAGGGATCGGGCGAGAGATATAGGGATTTCATAAGTGTACGGAGTCTTCCGTCCAGGCGCGCCGGATCTTCGACTGTCATCTCCGCCGAAGGTGGGGGCTTATAGAAGAAGGGCTTTTTGAAAAGACCTTGGCCACGGCTTGCTGTAACCACGATTGCGAGGGCGATGGTGGGCCGCGCCGCTGCGCTGCCGACCCGGAACGACCGCCTGGAATGCATTGCCGGCGTCACGTCGCCGCCGGTCATGGCGAGCCGGCCTTTATGAGATTCCTATAACGTCGCCATAGGCTCCATCTCGAAAACCTATGTGCGCGGTGGCAAGTCAGTGCAGTGAAAGTTCCAGGCGGGCGCCGCGGGACATGCGCTGTGCTTGATCAATCGCAAGCTGCCTGCCGGAATCAGAGACATGGTTGCGCCAGAGGCAGAGCGCAACGAGGAGCACTTCGATGATGGACATTCTCATGCTGGCGCTGGGCTTCGGCTTCTTCGCGCTCGCGATCGGTTACACCTACGCCTGCGAACGGCTGTGAGGGAGCGGACCATGATCTTCGACTATACGCTCGCCGGCGCCGTCTCGTTCGGCCTCCTGGTCTATCTCACCTACGCACTGCTGCGGCCCGAACGGTTCTGACGCCGTGCTGCTGCTCGTCGAATTGCTGCTGGCCGACGCTGCGCTCGTCGCGGGCCTGCTTGCGCTGCTCCTGCCGCTATTGCGCCGGACCCGAAGCCTGAAGGGTTAATGCCATGACTGTCATCGGTTGGTTCCAGATCATTCTTTATTGTGCGATCGTCGTCGCGCTGACCATGCCGCTCGGCTGGTACATGACGCGCGTGTTCAACGGCGAGCGCACATTCCTGTCGCCCGTCCTGCGCCCGATCGAGGCCGGCATCTATTGGATCTCCGGTGTCGACGAGAGGCGGGAGCAGCACTGGCTGACCTACACGGTCGCCATGCTGTTGTTTCATGTCGGCGGCTTCCTCATCATCTACGGCCTGATGCGGCTCCAGGCCATGCTGCCCTTCAATCCGGCCGGGCAGTCCGCGGTCGCCGAAGACCTGTCGTTCAACACCGCGATTTCCTTCATCACCAACACCAACTGGCAGAACTACGGCGGCGAGAGCACGCTGTCCTATCTGACCCAGATGGTCGGCCTCACGCACCAGAACTTCCTGTCGGCGGCGACCGGCATCGTGCTCGCGGTCGCGCTGATCCGCGGCTTTGCCCGCGCCTCGATGCGCACCGTCGGCAATTTCTGGGTCGATGTGACCCGCTGCACCCTTTATATCCTGCTGCCGATCTGCATCGTCTTCACGTTGTTCCTGGTCTGGCAGGGCATGCCGCAGACGCTCGGGGCCTATGTCGAGGCGACCACGCTCGAAGGCGCCAAGCAGACCATCGCGGTCGGCCCGGTCGCTTCGCAGGTCGCGATCAAGATGCTCGGCACCAATGGCGGCGGCTTCTTCAATGCCAACGCCGCGCACCCCTTCGAGAATCCGACCGCGCTGTCGAACTTCGTGCAGATGCTGTCGATCTTCGTGCTTGGCGCTGCGCTGACCAACGTGTTCGGCCGCATGGTCGGCAACCAGCGCCAGGGTTGGGCGATCCTCGCCGTGATGGGCGTGCTGTTCGTCGCCGGCGTCGGCGTCTGCTATTGGGCGGAAGCCAACGGCACCTCGACCATGCATGCGCTGGGCCTGACCGGCGGCAACATGGAAGGTAAGGAGGTCCGCTTCGGCATCGTCGCGTCCTCGCTGTTCGCCGTGATCACTACGGCCGCCTCCTGCGGCGCCGTCAATGCCATGCACGACAGCTTCACCGCGCTCGGCGGCATGATCCCGCTGATCAACATGCAGCTCGGAGAGATCATCGTCGGTGGCGTCGGCGCCGGCATGTACGGCATGCTGCTGTTCGTCATCCTCGCGATCTTCGTCGCGGGCCTGATGGTCGGCCGCACGCCGGAATATGTCGGCAAGAAGATCGAGGCGCGCGAGGTCAAGATGGCGATGCTCGCCATTCTCGTCCTGCCGCTGATGATTCTCGGTTGGACCGCCGTCGGCGTGGTCTATCCGGCGGCGGTCGCCTCCATGGCGAATGCCGGGCCGCACGGCTTCACCGAAGTGCTGTACGCCTTCACCTCGGGGACCGCCAACAACGGCTCGGCCTTCGCAGGCCTCACCGGCAACACCTTCTTCTACAATCTCACGCTCGCCAGCGCGATGTTCGTCGGCCGCTTCTTCATGATCGTGCCGGCGATGGCGATCGCGGGATCGCTCGCGGCGAAGAAATCGATCCCGCCGTCGATGGGCACGTTCCCGACCACCGGTGGCCTGTTCGTCGGTCTCGTCGTCGGCGTCATCCTGATCATGGGCGGCCTGACGTTCTTCCCGGCGCTCGCCCTCGGCCCCATCGTCGAGCAACTCGCGATGAACGCCGGCAACCTGTTCTGATCCAGCTCTTTCGGAGTGACCTCCATGGAACCCGTCCATAAACCCAACAAGCGCATGCCGGTGTCGGCGATGCTGGATCCCAGGATCGTGATGCCGGCGATCGGCGCGGCTTTCGCCAAGCTGGATCCGCGCGCCATGATCAAGAACCCGGTCATGTTCGTGGTCGAGATCGTCGCTGCGCTCACCACCGTGATCTTCCTGCGCGATCTGCTGACCGGCGGGGAAAATCTCGGATTCACCTTCCAGATCATCCTCTGGCTGTGGTTCACCGTGCTGTTCGCCAACCTTGCCGAAGCAGTCGCCGAGGGCCGAGGCAAGGCGCAGGCCGAGACGCTGCGCAAGACCCGCACCGAGAGCCAGGCCAAGCTCCTGAGCGGCGCGAGCCGCGATTACAAGCTCGTATCAGGCACGAGCCTGAAGGTCGGCGATCTCGTGCTGGTCGAGGCGGGCGACACGATCCCCTCGGACGGTGAGGTGATCGAGGGCGTCGCCTCCGTCAACGAGGCCGCCATCACCGGCGAGTCGGCGCCCGTGATCCGCGAATCCGGCGGCGACCGTTCGGCGGTGACCGGCGGCACGCAGGTGCTGTCGGACTGGATCCGCGTCCGCATCACGGCAGCCCAGGGCTCGACCTTCATCGACCGCATGATCAAGCTGGTCGAGGGCGCCGAGCGGCAGAAGACGCCGAACGAGATCGCGCTCAACATTCTGCTCGCCGGCCTCACCATCATCTTCGTGTTCGCCACCGTGACGATCCCGAGCTATGCGGCCTATGCCGGCGGCTCGATCTCGGTGATCGTGCTGGTTGCGCTGTTCGTGACGCTGATCCCGACCACCATCGGCGCGCTGCTGTCGGCGATCGGCATCGCCGGCATGGACCGCCTGGTCCGCTTCAACGTGCTGGCGATGTCCGGCCGCGCGGTCGAAGCCGCCGGAGACGTCGACACGCTGTTGCTCGACAAGACCGGCACCATCACGCTCGGCAACCGGCAGGCGACCGCGTTCCGTCCCGTGCGCGGTGTGACCGAGCAGGAATTGGCCGACGCCGCCCAACTCGCCTCGCTGGCGGACGAGACGCCGGAAGGTCGCTCCATCGTCGTGCTGGCGAAGGAGAAGTACGGTATCCGCGGCCGCGACATGGCGGAGCTCGGCGCCACCTTCGTTCCGTTCACGGCGCAGACCCGCATGAGCGGTGTCGATGCCGGCGGCTCGTCGGTGCGCAAGGGTGCGGTCGATGCCATCCTCAATTATGTCAACGGCGGCGCGCCGACGGCGGTCGCCTCGGGCAACGCGGCGCGGGCCATCCAGCCCGCGGCGCTCTCCGACGTTGCGCGCGAGATCAGCGCCATCGCCGACGAGATCTCGAAGTCCGGCGGCACGCCGCTCGCGGTGGCCAGGGACGGCCGCCTGCTCGGGATCGTCCAGCTCAAGGACATCGTCAAGGGCGGCATTCGCGAGCGCTTCGCAGAGCTGCGTCGCATGGGCATCCGCACCATCATGATCACCGGCGACAATCCGATGACGGCCGCCGCCATCGCCGCGGAAGCCGGCGTCGACGACTTCCTGGCGCAGGCAACTCCCGAGGACAAGCTCAAGCTGATCCGCGACGAGCAGGCCAAGGGCAAGCTGGTCGCCATGTGCGGCGACGGCACCAACGACGCGCCGGCGCTCGCCCAGGCCGACGTCGGTGTCGCCATGAACACCGGCACCCAGGCCGCCCGCGAGGCCGGCAACATGGTCGACCTCGACTCCAACCCGACCAAGCTCATCGAGGTGGTCGAGATCGGCAAGCAGCTCTTGATGACGCGCGGCGCGCTGACGACGTTCTCGATCGCCAACGACGTGGCCAAGTACTTCGCGATCATCCCGGCGATGTTCCTGGCGTTCTACCCCCAGCTCAACGTGCTCAACGTCATGAACCTGTCGAGCCCGCAGAGCGCCATCCTATCGGCGATCATCTTCAACGCGTTGATCATCATTGCGCTGATCCCGCTCGCGCTGAAGGGCGTCGCCTATCGCGCGGTCGGTGCCGGTGCGTTGCTGCGGCGTAACCTCTTGATCTACGGGCTTGGCGGCATCGTCATTCCCTTCATCGGCATCAAGGCGATCGACCTCGTGGTGACCGCCTTGCATTTGGCATAACGCCGTCATTGCGAGGAGCGAAGCGACGAAGCAATCCAGACTGCCTCCCAAGAACGCCCCTGGATTGCTTCGCTTCGCTCGCAATGACGAAAGAAAGGAAGACTTCAAATGCTCAGAGAAATCCGCCCCGCCATCGTCCTCTTGCTGGCGCTCACCGCCATCACCGGCCTTGCCTATCCGCTCGCGATGACCGCCATTGCCGGCACGTTGTTTCCCGTGCAGGCGCAGGGCAGCCTCATCGAGAAGGACGGCAAGGTGGTCGGCTCCGCCCTGATCGGGCAGGAGTTCAAGGACGACAAGTACTTCCATGGCCGTCTCTCGGCGACGCTTGCGCCGGACCCCAATGATTCGACCAAGACGGTGTCGGCCCCCTACAACGCCGCCAATTCGGGCGGCTCCAACCTCGGCCCGACCAGCAAGGCGCTGGCCGACCGGCTCAAGGAAGATGTCGACAAGCTCAGGCGCGAGAATCCGAACGCGGCCGTGCCGGTCGACCTGGTGACGACCTCGGCCAGCGGCCTCGACCCGAACATCTCGCCGGAAGCGGCGCAATTCCAGGTGCCGCGCGTGGCAAAGGCGCGGAATCTGCCTGAGGATCAGGTCAAGCAGCTCGTGACCGCCAACACCGAAGGCCGTCTGCTCGGCCTGCTCGGCGAACCCAGGGTTAACGTTCTGGCGCTGAATCTCGCGCTCGATCGCATGGCCGCGAAGTAGCAGTCTAGGCTCGCGGCACGCAGATGATTATATTGGCGAGATGGTCCGAGAGCGCCGCGATCCCGAACAACGTCCCTCTCCCGAAGCGCTGCTGGAAGCCGCGCGCCGGGAGGAGAGTGCCAGCGGCAAGCTGAAGATCTTCGTCGGCGCCGCTCCCGGCGTCGGCAAGACCTACGAGATGCTGCAAAGCGCCCATGCCAAGCGCAAGGCCGGCATCGATGTCGTGGTCGGGTTCGTCGAAACCCATGGCCGCGCCGAGACCGAGGCGCTGGTGCGCGGCCTCGAAGTGGTCCCGCGCAAGAGGCTGGAGTACCGCGGCCAGATTGTCGAGGAGATGGATCTCGATGCGGTGATCGCGCGGCGGCCGCAGATTGCTTTGGTCGATGAACTCGCCCACACCAACGCGCCCCTTTGCCGCCATCCCAAGCGCTATCTCGACGTCGAGGAGCTGCTCTCCCACGGCATCGACGTCTACACCGCCGTCAACATCCAGCACATCGAGAGCCTGAACGACGTCGTTGCCCAGATCACCCATGTCAGGGTCCGCGAGACCGTGCCGGATTCGGTATTCGACCGCGCCGATGCGATCGAGCTGATCGACCTGACGCCGGACGATCTGATCCAGCGGCTGAAGGAGGGCAAGGTCTATGTGCCCAAGCAGGCCGAGCGGGCGCTGGAGCATTATTTCTCGCCGGGCAATCTCACCGCGCTCCGTGAGCTCGCACTGCGGCGCACCGCCGAGCGGGTCGACGAGCAGCTGCTCAACCACATGCAGGCCAATGCCATCGCCGGGCCCTGGGCCGCGGGTGAGCGCATCCTGGTCTGCGTCAGCGAGGATCCACGGGCCGCCGGCCTCGTGCGCTACACCAAGCGGCTGGCCGACCGGCTGCATGCGCCTTTCACCGCGATCTCGATCGAGACGCGGAGATCCCTGCAATTGTCGGACGAGGAGCGCGATCGGCTGGCCGACACGTTGCGGCTGGCGGAAGCCCTCGGCGGCGAAGCGCTGACCATTCCCGCCGTCGGCCGCCGTATCGCCGATGACGTCGTCAATTTCGCGCAAGGCAACAACGTCACCCAGATCGTGATCGGCAAGTCGACGCGCTCGCGCTGGTTCGAGATGACGCGCGGCTCCGTCGTGCACGACCTGGTGCGCCGCGCCGGCAACATCACCGTCCACGTCATCGCCGGTGACGAGATGCCCGGCGAGGCCGCGCCCAAGACCGCGGTGCAGACCGCCGCGCGGTCGGAGCCGTTCAATCCGCTGCCCTATCTGAAGGCGCTCGGCATCGTGCTGATCGGCCTCGGCGCCGCGGAGCTGATCCAGCCCCGCTTCGGCATCGAGAACGTCGACCTCGTGCTGCTGACGGCGGTGGTCGTGGTTGCCGTGCGCTATGGCCTATGGCCGTCGCTGCTGGCGACCGTCGCCGCCTCGCTGTCCTACAATTTCTTCTTCCTGCCGCCGATCTACACCTTCACGATCACCGACCCGACCAACGTCGCCGCCTTCGTGCTGTTCATGGTGGTGGCGATGATCGTCTCCAATGTCGCGGCGCGCGTGCGCATCCAGGCCGACACCGCGATCGGCCGGATCAGGATGACCGAGCAGCTCTATGCCTTCAGCCGCAAGCTCGCCGGCACCGCCACGCTCGACGACGTGCTGTGGGCGACCGCCTACCAGATCGCGTTGATGCTGAAGGTGCGCGTGGTGCTGCTGCTGCCTGACGAGGGCCTGCTCACGGTGAAGTCCGGCTATCCGCCCGAAGACGAGCTCGACCAGGCCGATCTTGCCGCCGCCAATTGGGCCTGGAGCAACGATCGCCCCGCCGGCCGCGGCTCGGACACGTTGCCGGGCGCAAAGCGGCTGTTTCTGCCGATGCGAACCGGGCGCGGCCCGATCGGCGTCATCGGCATCGACAACGACCGCACCGGCCCGCTGCTGACGCCGGACCAGCGCCGGCTGCTCGATGCGCTGGTCGACCAGGGCGCGCTCGCGATCGAGCGCGTGCTGCTGGTCGAGGACATGGACCGCGTCAAGCGCACGGTCGAATCCGAGCGGCTGCGCTCGGCGCTGTTGACCTCGATCTCGCATGATCTGAAGACGCCGCTCGCCTCCGTGTTGGGAGCGGCCTCCACCATGCGCGATCTCGCCGGCGCCCTCTCCGACACCGAGAAGCGCGACCTGCTCGCCACCGTGATTGACGAATCCGAGCGGCTCAACCGCTTCATTGCCAATCTGCTCGACATGACCAAGCTCGAATCCGGCGCTATCGTGCCCAATACGGCGCTGCACGATCTCGGCGAAATCGTGGGCAGCGCGCTGCGGCGCGCCAGCAAGATCCTCAACCGACACAAGGTCGAGCTGGTGCTGGCCGCCGATCTGCCGATGCTCCAGCTCGATGCCGTGCTGTTCGAGCAGGTGCTGTTCAATCTGCTCGACAATGCCGCAAAATATTCGCCGCCAGAGACCACGATCTCGATTCGCGGCCGGCGCGAGAGCGGTCATGTCGTGCTCGATATCGCCGACGAGGGGGCCGGCATTCCGCCTGACGAGCTCGAGAGCGTGTTCGACAAGTTCTATCGCGCGCAGAAAGGCGATCACGTCCGGCCCGGCACCGGGCTCGGGCTCGCCATCTCCCGCGGCTTCGTCGAGGCGATGCGCGGCACGATCTCCGCCGCCAATCGCAGCGAGCGGAGCGGCGCGGTCCTCACCATTCGCCTGCCCGTTCCGGCAGAGAGCCACGCATTGGATACCGCCGCATGAGCGCTGCTCCGATCAAGGTCCTGGTCATCGACGACGAGCCGCCGATCCGCAAACTGCTGCGGATGGGGCTGACGACGCAAGGCTACGAGATCCTGGAGGCGTCGAACGGCAAGGCTGCACTGGAGAAGCTTGACGAAGGGCCGGCGCTGATCATCCTCGATCTCGGCCTGCCCGACGTTCAGGGGCATGATCTGCTCCGCACCATGCGCGCCCGCAACGAAGGCGTGCCGATCGTGGTGCTGTCGAGCCGCGGCGACGAAGCCGGCAAGGTGCAGGCGCTCGATCTCGGCGCCGACGATTATCTGACCAAGCCGTTCGGCATGGAGGAGCTTTTGGCGCGCCTGCGCGCCGCGCTGCGCCACCAGCTTCAGGTCAAGGGCGAGCGCCCTGTGTTCCGCACCGGCGATCTCTCCGTCGATCTGGTCCGTCGCATCGTCAAGGTCGGCGAGCGCGAAGTGAAGCTCTCGCCGAAGGAATATGACCTGTTGCGCGTGCTGGTGCAGCATGCCGG
Organism: Bradyrhizobium sp. I71; assembly: GCF_022354745.1. NCBI lineage: Bacteria > Pseudomonadati > Pseudomonadota > Alphaproteobacteria > Hyphomicrobiales > Nitrobacteraceae > Bradyrhizobium > Bradyrhizobium sp. I71. Next base: position 2,079,478 of record NZ_CP059398.1, on the reverse strand, counting down.
CAAGGTGCTCACGCACAGGTTCCTGCTGAAGGAGCTGTGGGACGAACTGACCGACGCGCAATATTTGCGTGTCTATGTCCGCCAGCTCCGGCAGAAGATCGAAGCAGATCCGGAACGGCCGCAATACGTGCTGACGGAAACCGGGATCGGGTACCGGCTGAAGGCGGGGGATTAGCACCGTCGAGCGAGCCGTCATGGCCGGGTCAAGCCCGGGCATGACGACGGAGGTTGAGGCGCGAGCTCACGTCGAGCCGGATTAGCCCGCCTTCCGATGCCTCGCCGTCGACCGGTGCGGCTTCTTCGCGGCGCGATGCCGTCCGCTCGCACGCCGCGTATGGGATTGCGTCGCCGTCTTCTTCCCGCCGCGTCCCTTCAGGCTCTGCTTCAGCGCGTCCATCAGGCTGACGACGTTGCTCGGTCGCTCCTCGGGCTCCGGCAGCTCGATCTTCTTGCCGCTGGCCTTGCGCTTCACCAGCGCCTTCAGCGCGTCCTCGTACTCGTCCTTGAACTTGCCGGGGTCGAAATGCGCCGCCTTGGTGCGCAGGATATGGCCGGCGAGCTCGACCATGTCCTTGGTGATCTTCGGGCTCTTGATGTCGTCGAAGAACTGGTCCTCCTCGCGCAGCTCGTATGGGAAACGCAGCGTGGTGCCGAGCAGGCCCTTGCCGAGCGGCTCGATCGCCATCACGTGCTCGCGGTTGGTCAGCACGATCTTGGCGAGCGCGACGCGCTCCTCGTCCTTCATGGCGTCGCGGATCACGGCGAAGGCGTCGACCGCGGCCTTGCCGTCGGGCGCGATGTAATAGGGATGGTTGAGATAGCGCTGGTCGATCTCATCGCGCGGCACGAAGCTCTCGATGTCGATGGTGTGATTGCTCTCGATCTGGACCGCTTCGAGCTCCTCCGGCTCGATCTCGACATATTTGCCCTTGCGCAGCTCGTAGCCGCGGCCCTTCTGGTCGCTCTCGACGACGTCGCCGGTCTCGGAATCGATCATCTGCTGCTTGAGCCGGTTCCCGGTCTCGCGGTTGATCAGGTGAAACCGCGTCTTCTCGGCCGCAGTGGTCGCCGGATAAAGCACGACCGGGCAACTAACCAGCGACAGCTTCAACGTTCCCTTCCAATAGGCGCGCGGGGCCATTCCGTTCTCCAGCGTTTTCAAGGCGTTTTGGAACCCCAACCGTCCCATAGGGTTTTGGTTCCGGGCGGGACTTTCGCCGTGATAGGCTTGGATGCCGAAAGAGAAGCGGGACCGGTCGTGCTGCAAAAACTCTCCACTTACCGACGGAAGCGGGATTTCGAAAAGACGCCCGAACCATCGGGCAAGAGCGCAGTGGCGCCGTCGAAGCAGCGGCGCTTCGTCATCCAGAAGCACGACGCCAGCCGCCTGCACTACGATCTGCGACTCGAATTCGACGGAGTGTTCAAGTCCTGGGCGGTGACGAAAGGACCCTCGCTCGATCCGCACGACAAGCGGCTGGCAGTCGAGGTGGAAGACCATCCGCTCGACTATGGCGATTTCGAAGGCACGATTCCGGAAGGGCAATATGGCGGCGGCACGGTGATGCTGTGGGACCGCGGCACCTGGGAATCGGATGACCCGGAAGCCGGCTTCAAGAAGGGCGATCTGAAGTTCACCCTGCACGGCGAGAAGCTGCATGGAAGCTGGGTGCTGGTGCGCATGCGCAACGACCGTACCGGCGGCAAGCGTACCAACTGGCTCCTGATCAAGCATCGTGACGAATATGTCCGCGAAGGCGCGGACAACGACGTTCTCGACCAGGACAAGTCCGTCGCCTCCGGCCGCGCGATGGAGCAGATCGCCGAAGGCAAGGGTCGCGCGCCAAAGCCGTTCATGCTGGCCAATGGTCCTAAGGGTCCCAGGGGCAGGGCCGATGCAGTCTGGCAATCCAACCGTGCCGAGGAGACGAAAGGGCGCACGGTCAAGCCGGCGCCGCGCACCGCGCTGAAGGACGGCAGAGCGGCGAAGAAGAGAGCCACGACTTCGACGAGCGCCAGCAAGGTCGCGGAGATGCCGGATTTCGTCGCGCCGCAGCTCTGTACGCTGGTGGAGCGGCCGCCGGCCGACCAGGGCTGGTGCCACGAGATCAAGTTTGACGGCTACCGGGTGCAGCTCCGGGTCGAGGCCGGCGAGGCGACGCTGAAGACGCGCAAGGGTCTCGACTGGACCGGCAAGTTCGCCTCCATTGCCAAGGAAGCGGCTGCGCTGCCCGACGTGATGATCGACGGCGAGATCGTCGCGCTCGACCATAACGGCGCGCCGAACTTCTCCTCGCTGCAGGCTGCGTTGTCCGACGGCAAGACCGACGAGCTGATCTTCTTTGCCTTCGACCTGCTCTTCGCCGAGGGCGAGGATGACCGCCGCCTGCCGCTCGGCGAACGCAAGGCCCGGCTGAAGGAGCTGCTGGAGTCCGGCAGGCGGAAATCGAGCCAGCTCCGCTATGTCGAGCATTTCGAGAGCGGCGGCGATGCCGTGCTGCAATCGGCCTGCAAGCTCGAGCTCGAGGGCATCGTCTCGAAGAAGCTGAACGCGCCCTATCGTTCCGGCCGCACCGAGAGCTGGGTCAAGTCGAAATGTCGCGCCGGCCACGAGGTGGTGATCGGCGGCTACAAGACCACGAACGGCAAGTTCCGCTCGCTGATGGCGGGCGTGCAGCGCGGCGATCATCTCGCCTTTGTCGGCATGGTCGGCACCGGCTTCGGCGCGGACAAGGTCAAGCGCATCATGCCTGCTTTGAAAGCCATGGCGGCCAAGGACAGCCCCTTCGGCGGCAAGAATGCGCCGAGGAAGACCCGCGACGTGCACTGGCTGAAGCCGGAGCTCGTCGCCGAGATCGAGTTCGCCGGCTTCACCGCCGACGGCAACATTCGCCAGGCGGCGTTCAAGGGACTGCGGCAGGACAAGCCTGCCGAGGAGGTCGAGGCGGAGACGCCCGTCGACACCGAGCTCGCCGAGCCCTCCGCCACGAAGGCGGCGCGCACGAAGGCGGGGCGGCAGTCGAAGCAGACCGCTCAAAATACCGAGGTCATGGGTGTCGTCATCTCCAAGCCGGACAAAGAGCTGTGGCCTGACGACGGCGATGGCGGCGTCGTCACGAAGCTGGACCTTGCCCGCTATCTCGAAGCCGTCGGCGAATGGATGATCGTGCACCTCAAGGGCCGGCCGTGTTCGCTGATCCGCGCGCCGGACGGCATCAAGGGCGAGTGCTTCTTCCAGCGCCATGCGATGCAGGGGACGTCGAACCTTCTGGAGCTCGCAAGGGTCTCCGGCGACCGCAAGCCCTACCTTCAGATCGATCGGATCGAGGGGCTCGCCGCCGTGGCGCAGATCGGCGGCGTCGAGCTGCATCCCTGGAATTGCGCGCCTTATGCCTATGACACGCCGGGTCGGCTGGTGTTCGATCTCGATCCCGCGCCCGACGTCGACTTCGCCGGCGTCGTCGAGGCGGCCAAGGAGATGCGGCAGCGCCTTTCCGACATCGGCATGGACAGCTTCTGCAAGACCACGGGCGGCAAGGGCCTGCACGTCGTGGTGCCGCTGCTCCACGGTGCGCGCGACAAGGTGAGCTGGAAGGAGGCCAAGGCGTTCGCGCAGGGCGTCTGTCAGTGGATGGCCGACGACGATCCCGAACGCTACCTGATCAACATGTCGAAGAAGCTGCGCAAGGGAAAGATCTTCCTGGATTATCTGCGCAACGACCGCATGTCCACGGCGGTGGCCCCCTTGTCGCCGCGGGCGCGCGCCGGGGCCACGGTATCGATGCCGCTGACCTGGGCGCAGGTGAAGAGCGATCTCGATCCCAAGCGCTACACGCTGCGCTCCGTGCCGGGCCTGTTGCCGCGATCGAAGGCGTGGGAGGGCTATGACGATGCCGCCGTTTCGATCAAGGCGGCGATGAAGAAGCTGGCGGCGAAGGTAAAGTAGGCGCTTTCCAAGACGTCATTCCGAGCTGCGCGAAGCGCAGACCCGGAATCCAGCGGTGTGGCGCGGGCGCGCGCCCGGAATGACCGCCCTGACTAGATCCGTCCCATCAGTAGCAGGATCAGCAGGATGATGATGACGAGCCCGAGGCCGCCGCCACCATAATATCCGGTGCCGTAGAACGGCCCGCCGCCGATGCCGCTGAAGCCGCCAAGCAGGGCGATGATCAGAATGATCAGAATGATCGTGCCGATTGACATGCGAGTCTCCTCCAGCCCTTTGTTGAAAGGGTCGTTTGCACCTGTCCCGTCGTGCGGGGGCAACTTGCCGCAGGTTGTAAAGTTCCCGCATTGAAACAAGGCCGAGGGTCCAACTTGCATGGAACCTTTGCAGGTGCAGCGGGCATGACTATGTGGGAAGAGCCATCACCGGACAGGAACCATGTCAGCACCGCTTGTCGTTTCAATCCCGCATCGTCTCGGCCGCGAGGAGGCGGTGCGCCGGCTCAAGACCGGGCTTGGCCGCGCCGCGGCAAGCATTCCGGTAATGCAGGTCGAGGAGGAACGCTGGACCGGCGACAGCATGAATTTCCGCATCCGCGCGCTTGGGCAGATCGCGACCGGCCAGGTCGACGTCGCTGACGACCAGGTCAGGGTCGAGGTGGTGCTGCCCTGGCTGTTGCAGCGCTTTGCCGAGATGGCGCAGGCGACGATCAGGAAGCGGGGCCAGTTGCTGCTGACCAAGGACGGCGGCAAGTAGCCTCAGCCGCGTACGCGCTGCCGCATCGGCTTCACCGCGTTCGCAGTCCGCGCCTCGATGACGGCTACGGGAAGATCGCGCCAGGCCTGCGCGAGCCGGACTTCGTTCCCCGCAAGGCCCGTCGCGGTATAGCCGCTGATATCGACGGTCGCATCGAAGCCTTCCACCGCGGGCCATTCCCGGCCCCCTTGGGTAAACGGTGCGAAATGACGCCCGACCACGACGATCGCGGCCGCGCGGCCATGACGGCGCGCAAAGGCGATCACGTGGTCGGCATGTGCGCCGCGCACCTCGAGCGGCTGATAATCACCCCGGGCGAATACGTCGCCGAGTCCGTTGCGCAGCTTGAGAAGATGCCGCGTCCAGGCAAGCTTGAGCTGGCCGTCCGGCCAGCTCTTGCTCAGGCCGCGCCAATCCGGATCCTCCAGCGAGCTCAGCGCCGTGTGGCGTGCGACAAAGTCCACCGGGCGGCGGTTGTCGGGGTCGACCAGCGACAAATCCCAGAACTCGGTGCCCTGATAGAAGTCCGGCACGCCCGGCAGCGTCGCCTTGAGCGTGAGCTGGCTCAGCGAGTTCAACGTGCCGAGCAGTGCTACGCGGCGAGCCAGCGTTTGCAATGCCTCCAGGAATTCTGCGGACCGGGCGGGATCGAGGATCTTCCCGACGAAGTCCCGTATGCCGTCCTCATAGGTTTCATGCGGGTTGAGCCAGCTCGTCTCCTCCTTGCCCTCGCGCGCGGCCTTGAGCGCATAGGCCTGGATGCGCTCGACGAAAGCGGCATCGGCCGGCTCCTCGAGCGGCCAGGCGCCGAGCAACGTCTGGTAGAGCATGTATTCGAACGTCGCCGACGGCGCGCGGAAACTGCCATGGTGCGTCAGATGCGGCGCGTTCAACACCTTCCAGCGCGCCACCGCGCTGGTCCATTCGCCGGGAATCTCGCTGAGCGCGGCGATGCGCGTGCGGGCATCCTCGCCGCGTTTCGTGTCGTGCGTGGCGGTCGCGGTCATGCCTTGCGGCCATTCCCTGGCGCGGGTCTGCATGACCTGGTGGAAGGCGGGAACGGTGAGGCCGGTGCTCGCGGGATCGCCGCCGACCTCGTTCAGCGCAAGCAGCCGGTGGAATTGATAGAACGCGGTGTCCTCCAGCGACTTTGCCATCATCGGTCCGGTGAATTGCTGCACCTTCAGCGCGAAGCGGCGCACGCGCGTGGCGCTGTGCGGAGGGCGACCGGGCCTGAGCAGGTCCATGGTGAGGGCATCGCGCAGGAAGTCGAAGATGCCTTCGTCGGCGGCAAACCACTCCCCGCGGGCGCGCTCGATGGTGTCCTCGATCAGCTTGCGGTCGGGTGCCGTCGGGCCGCTGTGCGTCAGGTAGGTGCGATAGACCGGGAAATGCAGCACATAAAGCTCGAGCGCCTGCCGCAGGCTGTCGGCCGAGAAGTCCCGTGTCGAGTAGTGCCCGTTGGCGATGCGCGCGAGCAGACGCGACAGCACGGTGAATTCGCTGGCGAGCAACGTTTCCAGGACCCGCCGCTTGGCGTCCTTGACGTAAGGCGCAAGCCGCGGCGGCCGGTTGCTGATCTGCCGCCAGGTCTCGTCCAGCGCTTCGAGGCCTTTGGGATCGACCAGCACATGGGTGATGACGTTCATCCATTCATAGCCCGTGGTGCCCTGGACGCCGGCGAACTTCTGCAGGCGCTCGTGCTCGCACAGGATCTTTTCGATCACGGTATAGAAAGGCTTCGTGTTGCCCTGGGCGTCGCGCACCAAGCGGCGCAATCGCTGGCAATATTGTGCGGGGTCACGCAGGCCGTCGATGTGATCGAGCCGGATTCCCTGTAGTTTGCCGTCGGCGATGAGTTGCTTCACCAGCCGGTGCGTGGCGGCAAATGTGCCGGGATCCTCGACGCGCAAGCCGGCGAGGCCGTTGACGTCGAAGAAGCGGCGATAGTTGATGTCGCTGGAGGCGAGCCGCCAGTGCCCGAGCTTGTAGTGCTGGCGCTCCAGCAGATGATGCAGCGTCAGCGTCTGCGCCGGGCGGTCCTTGCCGGCGCGATACACGGCAAGGCCGCGGCCGATGACGTCGGCGGCGCCCGCGATCTCCTTGAGCTCGGTCTTGAAGACGGGAGCTTCCTTGCGATTGGGACGGCGCAGCCCCGTGTAGCGGGTCGCGAGCGACAGCAGGCGCTTGCCGGGCTCCGTCTCCGCCGCATCCGCCTCCTTGACGATCACGCGCAGAATTTCGCCATAGCGCTCAGGTGCGATCGGCAGGCGATGCTCGAAATACCAGGCGGAGAAACTTCCCTCTTCGGGATCGTAGCGCAGCTCGATCTCGCCGCGCTCCAGTGCCTCGCCGTAGGACAAGCCGAGGATGGGCAGCAGCACGCCGCCGCGGGCGCGGAAGGCCAGTTGATCCCAGTCGATGTCGAAGGAGGCGGCGTGCGGCGAGGCCTGGCCCCATTCCAGCACGTCGAGCCACCAGGGGTTGTCGGCGAAATGCACGCCGACATGGTTGGGCACGAAATCGATGATGAGCCCGAGATCGTGCGCCTCGAGCGCCTCGTTCAGTCGTGCGAAGCCGGCCTCGCCGCCGAGCTCGGGATTGAACTGGCTGTGATCGACGGTGTCGTAGCCATGGGTCGAGCCCTTGCGGGCCTTCATCACCGGCGAGGCGTAGAGGTGCGTGATACCCAGCGCCTTGAGATAGGGCACGACCGCGGCGGCCTTGTCGAAGTCGAAATCCGCGGTGAGCTGAAGCCGGTAGGTCGCGAGAAGAATGGCGGGAGGCATGTCAACCTCCGAGCCGCCAGACCACTGACCATGGCGGGAGCCGCTCGCTGGCGCCGCCCCAGATCGGCGTGCCCGCGCTGGTAGTGGAGGTGATCTCGTGATCCGACAGATTGGCGACGAGGCGCAACGTCGTGCCGTCGCCCATCCGCCAATGCGCGGTGAGCAGGCCGTTGTCGGCCGCCTCGGCGTCGCCGAAGCTTGCGCCCTTGAGCCGGGGCATGATCTCCTTGCGACGCAGCGCGAGCAGGTCTTTCACCAGCGCGAGCCGCGCGTCCTGTTGCGGCGTGCGGCCGGTCCAGTCGAGCACCGCGGATTGCAGCGTTGCCGGATCGAGCGGGTCGGGCACTTCGTCGCCGTATTTTTCGTAAGCCCAGGCATATTCCTGCTTGCGACCCTTGCGCACGGCCTCGGCGAGTCCGCCGTGGAAATCGCAGAAGAACGGGAAGGGGACCGTCGAGCCCCATTCCTCGCCCTGAAACAGCATCGGCACCATCGGCGCGAGCAGGGTCACTGCGAGGGCGGCCTCGATCTGTTCCGGCGATGCCAGGCTTTCCAGCCGCTCGCCAAGCGGACGGTTGCCGATCTGGTCGTGGTTCTGCAGGAAATTGACGAAGGTCGCCGGCGGCAGCTCACCGCTCGGCTCGCCGCGCGGCCTCTTGCCCCAGAATTCCGAGATCTCGCCCTGATAGACGAAGCCCGAGGCCAGCGCGCGCGCGAGGTCCATGCGCGGCGTCTGGTAGTCGGCGTAGTAACCGGCGAGCTCGCCGGTCAGCATCACATGCCAGACGTGATGATAGTCATCGTTCCACTGGCCGCGATATTTGCCGTTCGGCGGCTCTTGCGCGGCGTCGAGCAGGCTGGCGCGATTGTCGCCGTTCTCCAGCACGAGGTGGATGTGGCGTCCCGTGGCCTTGGCGAGCTCGCCGGCGGCAACGCTCAGGTCCTGCAGCATCGATTGCTCGCCGGGAATCGCCATGATGTGGTTGGCGGCATCCAGCCTCAGGCCGTCGAAGCGGTAGTCGCCGAGCCAGGACAGCGCGTTCTCGACGGCGAAGGCTCGCGCCTGCGGCACGCGATAATCGATCGCACTGCCCCACGGCGTGTGCGCATCGGTGAAGAAGGTCGGCGCATAGCGGCCGAGGTAGTTTCCTTCCGGGCCGAAATGATTGTAGACCACGTCGAGAAACATCATCAGCCCGCGCAGATGGGCCTCGTCGATCAGCGTCTTCAGGTCTTCCGGCCGGCCATAGGCGCTGTCGGGCGCATACCACAGCACGCCGTCATAGCCCCAGCCGCGGCGTCCGGCGAAATCAGCCAGCGGCATCAATTCGAGCGCGGTGATGCCGGTCGCCGCCAGATGATCGAGCTTGTCGATCATGGCGCGGTAGGTGCCCTCCGGCGTGAAGGTGCCGACATGAGTCTCGATCAGCACCGTCTCTTCCCAGGGCCGGCCGCGCCATTCGCGCGCGCGCCATACGAAGGCGTCGTGATCGATCACCTCGCTCGGGCCGAACACGTCCTCGGGCTGGAAGGCCGAAGCAGGATCCGGCACGTCGATCTCGTCGTCGATCCTGAACTTGTAGGGACTGCCGGCCGTGAGGCCGGCAATCTCTGCGACGTACCAGCCATCCTGCCGGCGCTGCATCGCGTGCCCGCGGTCGAGCAGGAGGTCGACGCGGCGCGCGGCGGGCGCCCATAGTCGGAACGACACGCCATCCTTCGTCGGCCTCGCCCCGAAGGACGGTCTCATAGCGCCCCCGCGAAGGCGAGCACGGAACGCGGCGGCGCCTTGCTGTCGCTCCCGGGCAGGAAGTCGATCGTATTCAGCATGGCATCGGTCGTGTTCAGGATCTGCTGCCAGCTCTTGTATTCGGTCATTTGCGGCAATTTGAATGCGATTTCTTCGGGAGCGGCGTTCAGTACGATAAAGATCGCAGCACCGCCCGGTTCCATCGGCCCCATCACATAGGAGAGGAACCGGCCTTCCGGGAATTTCCAGTCGCTCTCCGTCATCTCGTGGCCGGCTGGGGTCAGCCATAGCGCACCGTACGACACGCCGTCCTTGGGACGGCCATCGAGCCAGCGATGGCTGCGGAGCTGCGAGAACCGGCGGCGGATGTCGGCGAGATGGGCGACGAAGTCGACCATGTCGTCGCCCTCCTTGCCGAGATTGTCCCAGCCGACCCAGCCGACTTCGTTGTCCTGGCAATAGGCGTTGTTGTTGCCGGATTGCGAGTTGCCGACCTCGTCGCCGGCGAGGATCAGCGGAACGCCCTGCGCCAGCATCAGGCAGGCCAGCACGTTCTTGCGCAGCTGCCGGCGCAGGCTGATGATGTTCGGATCGTCGGTCGGACCCTCGACACCGCAATTGTTGCTGTGATTGTCGTTGGAGCCGTCGCGATTGTCCTCGCCATTGGCCTCGTTGTGCTTCTCGTTGTAGCTGAAGAGGTCGGCGAGCGTGAAGCCGTCGTGGACGGTGATGTGGTTGATGCTGGCGCGCGGTCGCCGTCCGTCGTGGTTGAACAGATCGGACGAGGCGGTCATGCGGCTGGAAATGTCGCCGATCAGGCTGCCTTCGCCGCTCCAGTAGCGGCGCATGGCGCTGCGATAGCGGTCGTTCCATTCCGACCATTGCGAGGGGAAGGCGCCGACCTGGTAGCCGCCGAGGCCAAGGTCCCATGGCTCGGCGACGAGCTTGACGGTCGCCAGCACCGGGTCCTGCCGGACCGCGGTCAGGAACGAGCTGCCGCGATCGAAGCCGTTCGGCCCGCGTGCCAGCGTGGTGGCGAGGTCGAAGCGGAAGCCGTCGACGTGGCAGACCTCGACCCAGTAGCGCAAGGAATCCATCACCATCTGCAGCACGCGCGGATGGGTGAGGTTCACCGACGAGCCGCAGCCGGTGAAGTCGTCGTAATAGCGCGGGTTCTCGCGGTTCAGCCAGTAATAGGAGGCGTTGTCGATGCCGCGATAGCACAGCGTCGGGCCGAGATGGTTGCCCTCGGCGGTGTGGTTGTAGACGACGTCGAGCATCACCTCGATGCCGGCATCGTGCAGCCGCGCCACCGTGGTGCGGAAGGAATCCAGTGCATTGTCCTGGGCGTAGCGCGGCTCGGGCGCGAAGAAGGACAGCGTATTGTAGCCCCAGTAATTGGCGAGCTTCTTTTCCACGAGGATGCGGTCGTCGACGAAGCTGTGGATCGGCAGCAGCTCGACCGTGGTGACGCCGAGCTTCTTCAGGTGCTCGATCATCGCCGGCGAGGACAGGCCGCCATAGGTGCCGCGCAGATTCGGCGGCACGTCGTCGCGCTTCTGCGTCAGGCCCTTGACGTGGGTCTCGTAGATGATGGTGTCTTCCCAGGGGATGTTGGGGCGGATCTCGCGGCGGCCCCAGTTGAAGGTCTCGTCGACCACGACGGCCTTCGGCATGCCCCGCGCATTGTCGCGCCGGTCGAAGGACAGGTCCTCGCGCGGGCTCCCGGTGCGGTAGGCAAAATGCGCATCGCTCCAGACCAGCCGCCCCGAGAGCCGCTTGGCATAGGGGTCGAGCACCAGCTTGTTGGCGTTGAAGCGGTGACCGTGCTCGGGCTCGTACGGGCCGTGCACGCGGTAGCCATAGAGCTGGCCGGGCGAAACGTCGTTGAGATAGCCGTGCCAGACATCCTCGGTCTTCTCAGGCAGTTCGATGCGCTCGAGCTCGCGGCGGCCTTGTGCGTCGAACAGGCAGAGCTCGACCTTCTGCGCGTTGGCGGAGAACAGCGCGAAATTGGTGCCGCGTCCGTCCCAGCTTGCGCCGAGGCGTGCGGGCGATCCAGCAGTCAGACGCATCAGTCAACTTTCCGGAACGAGAAAGATCGCAGCGAGCGGTGGAATGGTGAGGCGGAGCTCGCCGTCCTCGGCATGAACTTCGCCGATATTCCCGACATTGCTGCCGCCATAATGGGCGGAATCCGAGTTGAGCACTTCCTTCCACTTGCCGCCAAGGGGCACGGGAACGCGATAGTTCTGGTAGACGTTCGGCGAGAAGTTGACGATCACCAGGCACCGCGCGTGCTCGTCGAATCCCTTGCGCAGCCAGGCGAACACGTTGCGGTTGGCGTCATCGGTGACCAGCCATTCGAAGCCGGCCTGGTCGCAATCCATCTGGTGCAGCGCCGGCACCGCGCGATAGAGCCGGTTGAGATCGCGGATCAGCGCCTGGACGCCGGAATGGTACTTGTATTCGAGCAGGTGCCAGTCGAGCGACTGGTCGTGATTCCATTCGCGGCTCTGCGCGATTTCCGCGCCCATGAACAGCAGCTTCTTGCCGGGATGGCCGAACATGAAGCTGTAATAGGCGCGCAAATTGGCGAAGCGCTGCCACTCGTCGCCGGGCATGCGGCCGAGGATGGAGCGCTTGCCGTGCACGACCTCGTCATGCGACAGCGGCAGGATGAAGTTCTCCGAGAACGCGTAATGCAGGCCGAACAGGATCTCGCCGTGATGGTGCTTGCGGTGGATCGGATCCTTGCTGATGTAGTTCAGCGTGTCGTGCATCCAGCCCATGTTCCACTTGTAGCCGAAGCCGAGCCCGCCGAATTCGACCGGGCGCGAGACCTGCGGCCAGGCGGTGGACTCCTCGGCGGCCGTGGTCGCCTGCGGGAAGCGGGCGAACACTTCCGTGTTGAAGCGGCGCAGGAAGTCGATCGCCTCGATGTTCTCTCGGCCGCCATACTGGTTCGGAATCCACGCGCCGGGTGGCCGGCTGTAGTCGAGATAGAGCATGGACGCGACCGCATCGACGCGCAGTCCGTCGATCGCATAGCGCTCCAGCCAGAACAGTGCATTTGACACCAGGAAGTTCGTCACTTCGGTGCGGCCGTAATTGTAGATCAGCGTGCCCCAGTCGAGGTGGCGCCCCTGCAGCGGGTTGGCGTGCTCGTAGAGCGAGGTGCCGTCGAAATGGCCGAGCCCGTGCGGGTCATCGGGGAAATGACCGGGCACCCAGTCGAGCAGCACGCCGATGCCTTCGCGGTGGCAGGCATCGACCAGTGCCGCAAACTCGTCGGGTGTGCCGAAGCGGCTGGTCGGCGCATAGAGGCCGGTCGGCTGGTAACCCCACGAGCCGTCGAAGGGATGCTCGCTCACGGGAAGGAATTCGAGATGGGTGAAGCCCATGTCGCGGGCGTAGGCCGGCAGCTGCTCCGCCAGTTCGCGATAGGTCAGCCATTCATTGTCGTTCTTGCGCCGCCACGAGCCGAGATGGACCTCGTAGATCGACATCGGCGCCGACAGCGAATTGATGCCGTCGGGCGCCGGCCGCGGCCGCGGCAGGTGCGCTTCGTCGAAAACGATGGACGCCGTCTTCGGCCGTACCTGGCTCGCGAATGCCAGCGGATCGGATTTCAGCGGAATCAGATGACCATGCGGGCCGATGATCTCGAACTTGTAGTGATCGCCGGTCTTCGCATGCGGGATGAACAGCTCCCAATAGCCGCTGCCGCGCACCCGCATCGGATGGCGGCGACCGTCCCAGAAGTTGAAGTCGCCGACCACGGACACGCGGCGCGCATTCGGCGCCAGCACCACGAAGCCGATGCCGTCGACGCCGTCGAGCTGCATCGGGTGCGCGCCGAGCTTGTCGTAGAGGCGCTGATGGGTGCCTTCGCCGAGCAGGTAGAGATCAAAATCGGTCAGGATCGGCGGAAAACGGTAGGCATCCTCGAACTCGACAACGTCGTTGCCGAACTTTGCGCGGAGCTGGTAGTGCTTCGAGCCATTGGGCAGGGCGCCGATGAACAGGCCAGCGTCGTGGACGCGGTCGAGCGGGGCGACCTCGCCATGTTCGCCGACCGCCTCGACGTTGACGGCCTCGGGTAGAAACGCGCGCACCACGCTTCGACCACCCTCGGGATGCAGCCCGAGATAGTGGAAGGGATCGGAATGGCGGCCCTCGATGATCGCATAGGCCTCGGCAGGCAGTTTAGGCATGGGCTTCGCTCTCGGCACTGGACAGAATGCGAAGCAGTCCGGTCAGCGGCGCATGCAGCCCCTCAGGCCGGTAGGACAGCTCGTACTCTACTTCGTTGAATGCGTGATCAAGCAGGAAGAACCTCAACAGGCCTTCCGCGGCTCGCCGATCTTCCGGCCATAACCGCCGATCGGTCATGGTTTCGTGATAGGCCGACAAGAAGGTCGCGGTAGCACGCTCGCGCCATTCGTCGAGCGCCGCCGTGAGCCGGCCCTGCTCGTCGGAGCCGCCCTTGAGCGCGCGATTGAGGGCCGTGTCAATCGAAACTTCAATCGAGTGGATCAGGCCCGCGACGTCGCGCGCCGCCGGCGCCTTGCGCCGCTTGTCGGCCAGCGGCACACGCGGATCGCCGTCGAAGTCGATGATGAAGATATCGTCCTTCACGATCAGAGTTTGCCCCAGGCGGAAGTCGCCATGATGACGGATGTTCAACCCGCCGATCCCGGAAGGCAATAGCGCATTCAGTCGGTCGGACAGGCTCGCACGGGCCTCCGCGAGCTGATCGATCAGCGGGCGGTCCGCCTCCCGCAGTCCGTCGCGGCTCTCGGCCAGCCGGTCCAGAACCCGTTCGGCGCGTGCTTTGAGGTCGGATACCTGGCGCCTGATGTATGCGGAGCCGATCGGCTCCGGAGCGAGATCGTCCGGCTTTGCCGCCGCGAGAGCGACATGCAGCTCGCCGAGCCGCCGGCCGATCTGCGCGACGAAGTGCAGGTAAGGCGCCTGCTCCTGGGTCTCGCGGAGCTTCTCGCCCGCCGGCAACACGCGCTGCTCGTCGATATAGCGATCGAGATACCCCGTGGTCACGGTCCAGCCGTCGCCCTGGTTCTCGACATAGGCGTGCAGCACGCCGAGCGCGCTGCGCTGGTCACCCTCGACCAGTTCGACGCTGCCGAGCAGCGCCGGCGTATTGGCGAAGCGCGCGACCTCCGTGAGATAGTAGCCGATCTCGATCTCGGGGCTGATGCCGCTTTCGAGCTGGCGATAGATCTTGGCGACGTACTGGTTGTCGACCAGTGCGGTGCTGTTCGACTGCTCGATCGCGCGGATGCGTTCGGGCTCCTTGATGGTGTAGTCGGCGAAACGGCTGGTGGGCTTGAACTCCAGCCGCAGATTGTTTTCTTCCACCACCAGATGCTGCGACAGATTGCGCAGGAACAGGCCGATGAAGATCTGGTCGGTCGCGACGTCGAGCAGCGTGCCCTCGCGTGCGCCCTGGCGCACGGCAGCGAGCGCCCTGGGATTGAAGCGCTCGCGGTCGAAGCGGACCCATTCGATCTGCAGCGGCAGAACGTAGCGCGCGGCCGCGTCCCCTTGCCCGGTCTCGAAGAACGCGATCCAGGGCCTGTTGTCGCCGATGTCGCAGAACGGCACCGCCGAGGTCAGCGCGGTCTTGATCTGCTTGGGATTATGCTCGGGGTACCACCGCGTCCGTGACAGGAATCCCGGCAGCACGTCGCGCTCGAACACGCCGCGCTCGCGGGCGAGGGAGACCCAGTTCGAATTCACCGGCACGACCAGCGTTTCGAACTCCGGCACCGCGCGCGGCGTCACCGGCTCGGACTTGTCGCGTTCCAGCAGCTGGAACCAGTAGAAGCCGTAGGGCCCGAGCGTGATCATGTAGGGCAGTTCGCCGATCGCAGGGAAGCGCGTGCGGCCGAGCATCTCCTGCGGGATGCGGTCCTTCCACGGTGACAGGTCGAGCTCGGTCGCCTGCGCGGCGCGCGAGAGATTGGCGACGCAGAGGATCACCTCGTCGCGGTATTGCCGGACATAGGCCAGCACGGCGCGGTTGGCCGGGCGGATGAAGGTCATGCTGCCGCGGCCGAAGGCGAGCGTCGACTTGCGCACCGAGATCAGCCGTTTGGTGGCGCTGAGCAGCGAGGACAGGCTGCGCGACTGCGCCTCCACGTTCACGGATTCATAGCCGTAGACGGGATCCATGATCAGTGGCGCGTAGAGGCGGGCCGGGTCGCAGCGCGAGAAGCCGCCGTTGCGGTCCGGGCTCCACTGCATCGGCGTGCGCACGCCGTTGCGGTCGCCGAGATAGATGTTGTCGCCCATCCCGATCTCGTCGCCGTAATAGATGATCGGCGTGCCCGGGAACGACAGCAGCAGCGAGTTCATCAGCTCGATCTTGCGGCGGTCGTTGTCCATCAGCGGCGCAAGGCGCCGGCGGATGCCGACATTGATGCGCGCGCGCGGATCGTTGGCGTAGGTGGTCCAGAGATAGTCGCGCTCGACGTCGGTGACCATCTCCAGCGTCAGCTCGTCATGGTTGCGCAGAAACAGCGCCCATTGGCAGGTCGCGGGAATATCCGGCGTCTGGCGCAGGATGTCGGTGATCGGGAAGCGGTCCTCCTGCGCGATCGCCATGTAGATGCGCGGCATCAGCGGGAAATGGTAGGCCATGTGGCATTCGTCGCCGCGGCCGAAATATTCCTGCACGTCCTCCGGCCATTGATTGGCCTCGGCCAGCAGCAGCTTGCCCTTCGAATACGCGTCGAGCTCCTGGCGCAGCCGCTTGATGATGGTGTGCGTCTCGGGCAGGTTCTCGTTCGAGGTGCCCTCGCGCTCGCAGAGATAGGGAATGGCGTCGAGCCGGAAGCCGTCGACGCCGGCATCGAGCCAGCGCTTCATCACCTGGATGATGGCGCTGACCACGCGCGGATTGTCGAAATTGAGGTCCGGCTGGTGCGAGAAGAAGCGGTGCCAGTAGAACGCGCCGGCCTCGGGGTCCCAGGTCCAGTTCGATTTCTCCGTGTCGGTGAAGATGATGCGCGTGCCCTGGTATTTCTGGTCGGTGTCGCTCCAGACATACCAGTTGCGGGCGCTGGAGCCCGGATGGCTGCGGCGCGCGCGCTTGAACCATTTGTGCTGGTCCGAGGTGTGGTTGACGACGAGCTCGGTGATGACGCGCAGGCCGCGCTTCTGCGCTTCCTGGATGAAGCGCTTGAAATCCTTCATCGTCCCGAAATCGGGATTGACCGAGCCGTAATCGGCGATGTCGTAGCCGTCGTCGCGGCCGGGCGAGGGATAGAACGGCAGCAGCCACAGCGCGGTGACGCCGAGCTCCTGCAGATAGGGCAGCTTCTCGGTCAGTCCGGCGAAGTCGCCGATGCCGTCATTGTTGCTGTCGGCGAAGGCCTTGACGTGGAGCTGGTAGATGATGGCGTCCTTGTACCACAGCTCATCCACGATCTCGGCAACCTCGGCCTTCTTGGTGTCGACGGAAGACAGAACATTCATGGCGTGAACCTTTACGCCAGGCAGCGGAACAGGAGCGCCGGATCGCGGTCGGGATCAATACGCAACCTGATCCCGCCCCATTCGATGCGGGACCGTTCGCCGGTGAGAAGGTCTTCGAGTGCCGTCACATGGTGGCGCCGTCCACCGGCGTCAACGGTGACGTCGCCGAGCGGCAGCCAGCATTCACGCACATGACGCGAGAGTGCGATCACGATGACGACAGTGTTGGCCGGATCAGCCGCCTCCTTCGCGAAGGCGATCGTCTCGCCGTCCTCGATGCCGAGGAAGCGCAGATTGGCCGTCTGCTGCAGCGCCGCGTTCTCGTAGCGGACGCGGTTGAGCTCGGCGATGTAGGATTTGATGTTGCCGGGCTTGTCCCAGTCGCGCTGCCTGATCTGGTACTTCTCGGAATCGAGATATTCTTCGCGGCCGGGAATCGCTTCATGCTCCAGCAGCTCGAATCCGCCAAAGATGCCGTAATTGCCCGAGAGCGTCGCCGCCAGCGCGACGCGCGACTTGAATGCCCAGGCCTCTCCGCTCTGGAGGTGATAGGGCAACAGGTCGGCCGTGTTGACGAACATGTGCGGACGATAGAAGTCGCGTTCGGGATAGCGCGTCAGCTCGCCGAGATATTGCTCCAGCTCCCACCGCGAGGTGCGCCAGGGGAAATAGGTAAAGGACTGCGCAACGCCGAGCTTGGCGAGGCCCTTCATCAGCTTCGGCCGTGCGTAGGTCTTGGAGAACAGGATCACCTCGGGGTGACGGTGGCGGATGTCGCGGATCAGCCACTCCCAGAATGCAAGCGGTGCGGTGTCGTGATTGTCGATGGCGAAGATGGTCACGCCATGGTCGATCCAGAACAGCATGGCATCGCGAAACGCGTTCCATAGGCCGGCCCGATCCACCGAGCCGAAGTCGGGGATGACGATGTCGGAATAGGGGCCGTCCGCCGTCCGGACCGAGCGGTCCGGCCGCCATTTGAACCATTCCGGATGCTGCGTCAGCCAGGGATGGTCCGGCGAGCACTGCACGGCGAAGTCGAGCGCAAGCTCGAGGCCGTATTCGAGGCAGGTCGCGACCAGCGCGCGGAAATCCTCGATCGTGCCGAGCTCGGGATGCAGGGCATCGTGGCCGCCCTCGGCCGAGCCGATCGCATAGGGCGAGCCGGGATCGCCGTCGCGCGCCACCGGCGCATTGTTGCGGCCCTTGCGGCGGGTATGGCCGATCGGGTGGATCGGCGTGAAGTAGAGCACGTCAAAGCCCATGGCGGCGATGTCAGGCACGCGCGCGATGCAGTCGCGCAGCGTCCCATGCCGGCCCGGCAATGCGCTCTGGCTGCGCGGCATCATCTGATACCAGGCGCCGAAGCGCGCCTTGTCGCGGTCGACCGTCAGCGGGAAGAGCTCCGAGCGCGTCAGGTCGGGCCGGGACTGGCTCTCGGCCATGGCTTCGCCGAGCTCGGTTGCGAGCAGCGAATTGACGTCGCCGTTCCTGAGATAATCCTCGCACTGCCTGATGATGACCGCCGCTGCGTCCTGTCGCGCGCCATGCGCCTTGGTCAGGAGTCCGGCGCCCTCGATCGCATCGAGGCTGACATCGGCTCCCGCGCGCTGCTTGCGCGCGACCGCGTGAGACCAGGTGGCGAACTCATCGGTCCAGGCTTCGATCGCGTAGACATATTGGCCGGGCTCAACGGGCGTGAACGCACCGGACCAGCGGTCATTGCCGTGATGGGTCATCGGTTCGCTCCGCCATTCGCGCTCCTGCTCGCGGCGCCAGATCAGCGCGGCAGCGATCACGGCGTCGCCGCCGCGATAGATGTCTGCCCAGACCTCGACCGGTTCGCCCACGATCCGCTTCACCGCGAAGCGGCCGCCATCCACCGAGGGATAGACGTCCTC
The DNA here is from genome assembly GCF_022354745.1 of Bradyrhizobium sp. I71. Taxonomy (NCBI): domain Bacteria; kingdom Pseudomonadati; phylum Pseudomonadota; class Alphaproteobacteria; order Hyphomicrobiales; family Nitrobacteraceae; genus Bradyrhizobium; species Bradyrhizobium sp. I71. The sequence goes on along the minus strand of NZ_CP059398.1, from coordinate 2,060,833 downwards.
GATCAGGAAAGCGCTGCCGGCTGCGGCACTTTCGACAGTTTGAATTGTCTTGTTCACGGTGATGCCATTGACAAGAAAGCAGGGGCCCGTTTCCCTTGTCGGGAACCTACGCTTGATACCTATATAGAAAGCCGCTTGTGTGTCATTAGTTCCCCCCGGGAACGGCAGGCATGACTCGTGAGTTGAGCCCGACTAACGTCTTCCGCGACCTCGTTAAAATCGATGCCCTTGGCCAAACAATGGCCTGCAAGCTGCGTGCCGAATGGATCTTTTAGCTCAAGCCCGGATCAAGGGCGTTCAGTCCGAATTCGTTGACGCCCTCGGCAAGCTGCGCATCACCGCGCCCGAGGCGCTCAAATCCATCCTCGATGCCCTGCCGGAGAGGCGGGTCTACCGCTTCGTCAGCGGGCCGGTCGTGGTCCGCGCATTGGGACATCCGCGCACGGAATTGGCGGCGATCGGCACGCCGCCGCTGCAATGGAAAATCCTCGGCAACGGCAATGTGATCGCCCAAGGCGAGACGCGCGAGCCTGTGATCGCCTGGCCCGCCGGCCTGGCGCTCGGGTACCACCGCTTGACGCTGACCGATGCCGCAGGCGTGACGGAAGAGGTGCCGATGATCGTGGCGCCCGAGCGCGCCTTCGGCGGCGATTTCGACCGCGGCTGGCTGCTGGCCGTCCAGCTCTACAGCGTCCGTTCGGACCGCAATTGGGGCATCGGCGACTTCACCGACCTCGCAGGGCTGGTCCGGCTTGCCAAGCAGCTCGGGGCCGACGGCGTCGGGCTCAATCCGCTGCATGTCCTGTTCGACGACCACCCGGCCGATTGCAGCCCCTACTCGCCGAACAGCCGGCTTTTTCTCAACCCGCTCTATATCGATGTCGAGGCGATTCCCGAATTCTTGGCAGGCCTCGTGCCCGGCGCGGCGGCGACGGCCGCCCGCCTGCGCGAAGGTGACCGCGTCCCTTATGCCGACATGGCGGCGTTGAAATGGCGGGGTCTTCGCGCCGCCTTTGACAGCTTCGTGACAAGCGCGAGCGAGGCACGCCGCAAGGCGTTTGACGCCTTCCGTGCCGCCCGCGGGCCGCTGCTGTCCCGCTTTGCCTGCTTCGAGGTGCTGCGCCATCGCTTCAACGCCCCCTGGTGGGAATGGCCGCTGGAATGGCAGCAGCCGGATGAGGCGAAATGCGCCGAGCTGCGCAAGGGGCCGGACAAGCGCGAGGTCGAGTTCGTCGAATTCGTGCAATGGACCGCCGATAGCCAGTTGCACGCCGCCAAGGAGCTCGCCAGCCGGCTCGGCATGCGGGTCGGGCTTTATCTCGACGTTGCCGTCGGCGTGCAGTCCAACGGCTTCGATGCCTGGAACGAGCAGACGGCGATTTCCCGGCATCTCGCCGTCGGCGCACCACCCGATGTGCTCAACACCATCGGCCAGGACTGGGGTCTCGCCGGCTTCAACGCCGGGGGGCTCGAAGCGCAGTCCTTCGTGCCGTTCGCGGACATGCTCGCGGCGTCGATGCGCCATGCCGGCGCCATCAGGCTCGATCACGTGCTCGGCCTGAAGCGGCTTTATCTGGTGCCGCGCGGCTTCAAGCCCGACAACGGCGCCTATGTGCAGATGCCGTTCGAGGCGCTGCTGGCGGCCGTGGCGCGCGAGAGCGCGGCCCATCAATGCATCGTGATCGGCGAGGACCTCGGCACCGTGCCTGAAGGTTTTCGCGAGATGATGCAGGATTTCGGCATCTGGTCCTATCTCGTCATGATGTTCGAGCGCGACGATGCCGGCCATTTCCGCAATGTCGACCACTACAGGCCCAATGCGCTGGTCACGCTGAACACGCATGACCTGTCGACCTATGCCGGCTGGCGCTCCTTCAGCGACCTCAAGATGAAGCGCTCGCTCGGGCTCGATCCCGGCGAGAACGACCAGGCGCGCTGGGACGCGCTCGGCAGGCTCGACGAGATCCTGCGCCAGAACGGGATTCGAGCGAACGACCTCTATTCGGTGCTCGCCTTCCTGTCGCGCACGCAGTCCCGGCTGCTCGCGGTGTCAATGGAAGACCTGCTCGGCGTGATCGACCAGCCCAACATTCCCGGCACGATCGACGAGCACCCGAACTGGCGCCAGCGCCTTCCTGTTGCCCTCGACAAGATCGCGTCCAGGATCGATCTCGCGGCCTTGAAGGCCGCGACGCGGGAACGTTCATTGCCCGGCGGGAGTTGAACGGCCGGGGTTTCCCAGGGTTGTACGACATTGTCTCAGAGGATCGAGGACTATGCGCTGATCGGCGATTGCGAGACCGCGGCGCTGGTCGGGCGCAACGGCTCGATCGACTGGCTGTGCTGGCCTGCCTTCGATTCCGACGCCTGCTTTGCCGCCATCCTCGGCACGCCCAAGAACGGACGCTGGCTGATCGCGCCGAGCGAGACGGAGAACCGCATCACGCGGCGCTATCTCGGCAATACCCTCATTCTCGAAACGCGTTTTGAGACGAAGAGCGGCACCGTCGCGCTGATCGACTTCATGCCGCCGCGCGGCAAGGCGTCGGACATCGTGCGGCTGGTCCGCGGCATCCGTGGCACCGTGAAAATGCGGATGGAGCTCGTCATCCGCTTCGGCTTCGGCGTGGACATTCCCTGGGTGCGACGGATCGACCATTCCTTGATGGCCATCGCCGGCCAGGACATGACGGTGTTGCGCACGCCGGTCGAGACCCGCGGCGAGGACCTGACCACCGTCTCCGACTTCGAGGTGAAGGAAGGCGAGACCGTGCCCTTCGTGCTGACCTACGGCCCCTCGCATATCGAGCCGCCCGGGTCGATCGATCCGGAGGTCGCTCTCCAGGAGACCGAGAAGTTCTGGCAGGACTGGTGCAGCCATTGCACCCGCGACGGCGAATACCAAGATCTCGTCTTGCGCTCGCTGATCACGCTGAAGGCGTTGACCTTCGCCCCGACCGGCGGCATCGTCGCGGCACCCACCACCTCCTTGCCGGAAAAGCTCGGAGGCAGCAGGAACTGGGACTACCGCTTCTGCTGGCTGCGCGACGCCACCTTCACGCTGCTGGCACTGATGAACTCGGGCTACACCGAGGAAGCCTTGGCCTGGCACAATTGGCTGCTGCGCGCAGCCGCGGGTTCGCCGGCGAACATGCAGATCATGTACGGCATCTGGGGGCAGCGGCGGCTCTTGGAATGGGAGGCGGGCTGGCTCGGCGGCTATGAGGGCGCCCAGCCCGTGCGCGTCGGCAACGCAGCGCACGCGCAGCTCCAGCTCGACGTCTATGGCGAGTTGATCGATGCCTTTCACCAGTCGCGCATGGCCAAGCTCCAGCTCGACGACGAGACCTGGGCGCTGGAATGCGCCGTGCTCAATCATCTGGCCGAGGTCTGGGACCGGCCCGATCACGGCATCTGGGAGCGGCGCGGACAGCCCAAGCACTACGTCTTCTCCAAGGTGATGACCTGGGTCGCATTCGATCGCGGCATCAAGAGCGCCGAGACCTTCGGCTTCAAGGCGCCGCTCCTGCATTGGCGCACCTTGCGCGATGCGATTCATCGCGACGTCTGCAACAGGGGCTTCGACGCGGAGGAGAACGCCTTCGTCGAATCCTACGGCTCGAAACTGCTCGACGCCAGCGTGCTGCTGTTGCCGGCCGTCGGCTTCCTGCCGGCATCGGATCCGCGCATCCGCGGCACCATTGCTTCCGTCGAGACATGCCTGATGCGCGACGGCTTCGTGCTGCGGCATGATCCGCGCGAGCTGCCGGCGGACCAGCCGCCGCTCGAAGGCGCGTTCCTGGCCTGTAGCCTGTGGCTCGCCGATGCCTATGTGCTGTCAGGCGATCTCGACAAGGCGCAAGCCTTGCTCGATCGCGTGGCCGGGATTGCCAACGACGTCGGCCTGCTGGCCGAGGAATATGATTCAGTCGCACGGCGCCAGACCGGCAATTTCCCGCAGGCGCTGACCCACATCGCGCTGATCAACACGGCGCAAAATCTGTCGGCGGCAAGGCAGGAGAGCGAGAAGGCGGCGGTGCAGCGGTCGAAGTAAGCTGGTGCTCCGAGGGAGGTGCGCTCCCTCTCCCGCCTGCGGGAGAGGGTTGGGGAGAGGGTATCTCCACTCGCGAGAACCCCCAAGAGGAGAGAACCCTCACCCGCCGCGGCGCGGCGACCTCTCCCGCAAGCGGGAGAGGTTACAGCGAGCCCGCGGCTTGATCCGCCCGTTCAAGGCCAATTAGCTCTAGCCAATCCCGTTCCGCTTCAGGATCATCTCCATCGCCTCGGCAAAACCGTCCTGCTCGTTGCTCGCGGTGACGTGGGTGGCCTGGTCCTTGACGTTGTCGGCAGCGTTGCCCATGGCGATCGAGGTGCCGCTGACGCGGAACATGGCAAGGTCGTTCTGCATATCGCCGATGGTGGCGACCGCGTCGGTGGCGATGCCCAGGCGCTTTGCCATGGCCTTGACGAAGGTGCCCTTGTCGAACCCGGGTGGGGTGATGTCGAGATAGTAGGTCTGCGAGCGCACCGCGGTGGCTTCGCTGCCGAGCGCCTCCTGCATCGCCTTCTCGCAAGCCGCGAGCCCGGCGGCATCGGCACTGGCGCCGACGATCTTGCAGGCGCTCGAAAGGTAGGGCGAGAAATCGGACACGATGGTGGGGTCGGCGCGGATCGTGTGCTGCTCGTGGGCGACGTAGCTGCCGCTGGGATTGTCGATCAGCCATTTGTCGGTGGTGAAGAGCCAGATGTCGGCGCCGAATTCGCGGAGGATCTGCAAGGACCGCTCGGCCGCGCTCGCGGGGATCAGGTGCTGCTCGACCGGCCTCATCTCGGGATCGACGATCGAGGAGCCGTTGAACGGGCCGACCGGCAGCCACAGCGCCAACGGCTCGATCAGGAAGCGCATGCCGATCGCGGGGCGGCTGGAGGTGATGGTGAAGCCGATGCCGGCCTGGTGCAGCCGCTGCACCGCGCCTCTCGCGCGCTCGGTCAACGTCTTGTCCTTGGTCAGCAGCGTGCCGTCGACATCGGAGACCACGAGTGAGATTTGCGTCATGGCAGGACCTTGGGTATTGCGCTGCCCAGCTTCAATTGGCGCACCACGCCGTCCACGATCGCTTCGACGGATTCGTCGATCGAGACGGTGACGACGTGCTCGCTGGCCTCGGGCGGCTCCAGCGTGTTGAATTGGCTCGTCAGCAGCTCGGGCGGCATGAAGTGCCCCTTGCGATGGGCCAGCCGTTCGGCGATCAGCTCCTTCGTGCCCTTCAGGAAGACGAAGCGAACGTCGTCGCGACCGCGCAGCAGCACGTCGCGATAGCCGTGCTTCAGCGCCGAGCAGGCGATGATGACGTGCTCGCCGCGTCCGCACACGCGCGCGATCTCGTCGGCGATGGCGTTCAGCCAGGGCCAGCGGTCTTCGTCGGTGAGCGGATGGCCGGCCCGCATCTTCTCGACGTTGCTGGCGGGATGGAAGCTGTCGCCGTCCTCGAAACGCCAGCCGAGCCGCTCGCCGAGCGCCTTCGCAACCGTGCTCTTGCCCGAACCCGACACGCCCATCACGATCAATGCACAAGGTGCTTCAGCGTGGCCCACGAATTTCCTCCGGAAGCGCGGCCTGGTCGACCAGCCAGACGGTCTCGCCATTCGAGCGCGCGCGCAAGGCCGGCAGATTCTCGCCATTGAGGAGGCGCGTCAAGATCGGTCGCTTGTCGTGCCCGGCAATCTCGAACAGCATCTCGCGGCAGGAGGCCAGAACGGGCAGGGTGAGCGAGACCCGCGGCACGAAGGGCGCGACATTGGCTTTGGCGACGCCGACGACCCAGCGCCGGGTCTCTTCGATCTCGGGATAACCCGGAAATAGCGAGGCGGTGTGGCCGTCCGGCCCGGCGCCCATCAGGACGAGATCGAACAGCGGGCGCTGCGGATCGAGCCGGTCTGCGCCATAGAAGGCCTGCAGCTCGTTTGCATAGGCGTCCGCGCTGGCATCCGGAGTCTCGGCCGTGGTCGGAATCGGGTGGATGTGGCCGGCGGGCGCATTGCGATCGAGAAACGCCGCACGCGCGATCGCCATGTTGTTGAGGGGATCGCTCTCGGGCACGAAGCGCTCGTCGCCGATGAACCAGTGCACGCGGTCCCACGGAATCCGGCCGCGCCAGGCTTCGCTGCCGAGCAACTGATAGAGCTTCTTCGGGCTGGAGCCGCCGGTGAGGCAGATCGCGATCCGTCCGGGATTGGCCGCGAGCCGCGCCGTCACCCGTTCGGCCGCGGCGCGGGCAAGAGCTTCGGCATCAGCTTCGACGATCAGCTTCGGCTGGTCGGCCGCCGCCATCACGAGTACTTCCGCCAGCTTCGCCCGTCGCGCCGCAGCAGCTCATCGGCGCAGGCGGGGCCGTCGCTTCCGGCTTCATAGGTCTCGATGCCGTTGGTGCCGGCGCTTGTCCAGGCGTCCAGGAACGGCTGCACCGCCTGCCAGCCGGCCTCGACGCCGTCGGCGCGCTGGAACAGGATATTGTCGCCGATCATGCAGTCGTAGATCAGCGTCTCGTAGCCGGTCGAGGGATCGACGCGGAAGTAGTCGCCGTAGCGGAACTTCATCTCGACGCCGTCGATGGTGATGCTTGGCCCCGGAATCTTGGCGTTGAACTGCAGCTCGATGGTCTCGGTCGGCGCGATGCCGATGGTCAGGAAATTCTGCGACAGGCGGTCGATGTCCGTGCCTGAGAACATCGACAGCGGCGCCTGCTTGAACTTGATCGCGACTTCCGTGCGCTTGTGCGCCAGCGCCTTGCCCGTGCGCAGATAGAACGGTACGCCGGCCCAGCGCCAATTGTCGATCATCAGCTTGAGCGCGACATAGGTCTCGGTGGTGCTGCCGGGCTTGATGTCCGCGGTCTTGCGGTAGTCCGGAATCTCCTCGTCGCCGATGCGGCCGGCGAGATACTGCGCGCGCACTGAGCTCCTCAGCGCTTCCTCCCGGCTCGGCCGCTGGATCGCGGTGAGCACCTCGGCCTTCTCGGAGCGGACCGAATGGGCATCGAAGCGCGTCGGCGGCTCCATCGCGACGAGGGACATCAGCTGGAACAGATGGTTCGGCACCATGTCGCGCAGTGCACCGGTGGCATCATAGAAGCCGCCGCGATGGCCGACGCCGAGCTTCTCCTCCACCGTGATCTGGATGTGGTCGATGTGGTTGCGATTCCAGATCGGCTCGAACATGCCGTTGGCGAAGCGCAGCACCAGGATGTTCTGCACCGTTTCCTTGCCGAGATAGTGATCGATCCGGTAGATCTGGTGTTCGTCCATGATCTTCAGGAGCTCGGCGTTGAGCGCGCGGGCCGAGGCGAGGTCGGTGCCGAACGGCTTCTCGATCACCAGCCGCCGCCAGGCGCCGTTCTCCTTCATCAATCCGGTGCGGCCCAGCTCCCGCGCGGTCGGCGCGAATGCGGCCGGCGGAGTCGCGAGGTAGAACAGGCGGTTGCCGCCGGTGCCTTGCGAGCACTCTAGAGAATCCAGATGCTCGCGCAAGCGGTCGAACGACGGCGGGTCCTTCGGATCGGCCTCGACGAAGGTGACGCATTGCAGCAGCTGCCTGGCGATGTCATCGTCGACAGGCCGCGTCGCAAATTCGCGCAGGCCCTTCATCAGGCCGTCGCGCAGCTCGTCATCCGACTGGCTCTTGCGGGCGACGCCGACGACGCAGAATTTTTCCGGCAACAGATTCTCGGCCGCCAGATTATACAGCGATGGCATCACCAGCCGATGGGTCAGGTCGCCGGTCACGCCAAAGATGACGAAGGCGCAATTTTCCGGCTTGCGCTTTGGCTGCGGGTCTTTTGTCACGAATGGTCGGCCTTCGCTTGTTACGTCCTGCTTGATCTCATTTGGGCTTCGCCGCGCCCGGCTGCTTCGGCTCCTTGTGGCCGCCGAACCCTGCACGCATCGCAGAGAGAATTTTTTCGGCGAATGTGTGTTCCTTGCGGGAACGGAAACGTGTGTAGAGCGCCGCGGTCAAGACTTCGGCCGGCACCGCCTCGTCGATCGCAGCATTCACGGTCCAGCGGCCTTCGCCGGAATCCTCGACGAAGCCTGAATATTCCGACAGAAGCGGGCTGTCGGCGAGTGCGGTCGAGGTGAGGTCGAGCAGCCAGGACGGAATCACGCTGCCGCGCCGCCACACTTCGGCGATGTCGGCGAGATCCAAATCGTAGCGGTGATCCGCCGGCAAGGCCTCGATGTTGGCATTCTTGAGAATGTCGAAACCTTCGGCATAGGCCTGCATCAGGCCGTATTCGATGCCGTTGTGGATCATCTTGACGAAGTGGCCGGCGCCCACCGGGCCGGCATGGATGTAGCCCTGCTCGATGCGGGGATCGCGGCCCTCGCGTCCCTCCGTGCGCGGAATGTCGCCGGCGCCGGGCGCGAGCGCGGCGAAGATCGGATCGAGCCGGTCGACCACCTGCTTCTCGCCGCCGATCATCATGCAATAGCCGCGGTCGAGCCCCCAGACGCCGCCGGAGGTGCCGACGTCGACATAGTGGATGCCGCGCGCCTTCAATGCCTTGCCGCGGCGGACGTCGTCCTGCCAGAAGGTGTTGCCGCCGTCGATGATGACGTCGCCTGGCTGCATCACGCCTGCGACTGTGTCGATCGTCGTCTCCGTGATGTGTCCCGCAGGCAGCATCACCCAGGCGGTGCGCGGCCGCTCGAGTTTCGAGACGAACTCTTCCAGAGTCGCCGAACCTGTCGCACCGTCGGCGGCAAGGCCGGCGACGGCCTTGGCGTCCTTGTCGTAGACCACGGTCGAATGTCCCTGTCGCATCAGGCGGCGAACGATGTTGCCGCCCATCCGGCCGAGGCCGATCATGCCGAGTTGCATGTGAGAGATTCCCTTAGTTCAGCGCGTCGTTGAGCGCCGCATTGAGCGCCGCGAGGCCTTTCTTGACTCCGCCCTTCAGGTGCACACGCAGCGCACGCCGGCCGCGTTCGGTGAGCACGTCGAAATCGCCGCGTGCCTGCGCCGCCTTGATGACGCCAAAGCTGGCCTTCTGCCCCGGCACCGGCAGATCCCTGGCATCGTCCGCCGTGATCTGGAGGAACACGCCGCTGTCGGGGCCACCCTTGTAGGCCTGTCCGGTGGAGTGCAGGAAGCGCGGTCCGAACTCGGCGCAGGTCGCGACGTGCCGCTTCTCGCGCACTTCGAGCCGCATGGCCTGGAGCGCGTCGATCGTCGCCTTGTCACGCGCGATATAGCCGAGCAGGGCGACATAGTCGCCATGGTTCGAGCGGGAGAGATGCGCCTTCAGCCAGGAGGTGAGGTCGCCATTGGCGCCGGCGGCGCGCAGTGCGGTGGCGTTGGCTTCGTCGGTGTAGAGATCGGCCTCGTCGGTGCTGACCACCGGCTGCTCTTCCGGCAGCGCGCCGGTCTTCTCGAACGCGGCGGTGAGCTCGCGGGTCTTGATCTTGGCCGCTTCCACGTCCGGCTGGTCGAACGGATTGATGCCGAGGATCGCGCCGGCGACCGCCGTCGCCATCTCGAAGCGGAAGAACTCCTGGCCGAGATGCTCGATCGACTTCATGACGATGCGCACGACGGGATGGCCCGCCGCCTCGATCGCGGCGAGCTTGGAGTCATGGGCGGCGTCCGCTTCGCCGTCGACACGGATGTCGATGAAGAACCGGTCGTTGCCATAGACGCTGGGATCGCCGAGCGGCTCACCCTCGATCGGGATCAGGCCCTTGCCTTCCTTGCCGGTGGACTCCGCGATGAGCTGCTCGGCCCAGGCGCCGAAATCGGCGATCTTCTTCGACGCCAGGATCGTCACCTTGTCGCGGCCCTCGAGGCCTGCGAGGCCCATGGCGAGGCCAAGCTGCACGCCCGGGTTCTCAGCTGGCGGCACGTCCGGCCCGCAGGAGCGGGCCATCGCCAGCGCATGCTTGATGAAGGTCTTGACGTCGACGCCCGCGGTCGCCGCCGGCACGAGGCCGAAGGGCGATAGCACCGAATAGCGGCCGCCGATCGAGGGCTCGCCATGGAAGATGCGGGCATAGCTCAGCTTCTTAGCCGCCTTCTCCAGCGACGAGCCGGGATCGGTGACCGCGATGAAGCGATGGCCGGTCTTCACCTTCGGCCCGACGGCCTTGGCAACCCGCTCATGGAAATAGTCCTTCATCGCGTTCGGCTCTGTGGTGCCGCCGGACTTGCTGGAGACGATGAACACGGTGTTGGCGATGTCGATCTTCGCCTCCATCGCCCGCACCTGCGCCGGATCGGTGGAATCCAGCACATGCAGTTTCGGGAAGCCGGGCTTCTTGCCAAAGGTCTCGGCCAGCACCTCGGGCCCCAGGCTCGATCCGCCCATGCCGAGCACGACGGCATCGGAGAATTTCTGGCCCTTCACGCGGCCGGCATAGTCCTCGTAGTCGGCAATGTCGGCCTTGGCCGCGCTGTCGAGCCAGCCCAGCCACTTGTCCTCGTCCGCACCGGTCCAGACCGACTTGTCGCGCTGCCAAAGCCTGCGGATCTTGGCGGACGCCCGCCAGTCCTCGGTGCTCTTGGCCACGGCTTTGCCCAGCCCGTCGCCGAGCGAGAGAAGCTGGCGGTCGAGTGCGGGCCCGAGCACGACCGCGCGCTTGTGCGCGACGGCGCCGTAGAGCTTGTCGGCGGCATCCGCAAACAGCTTGACGCCGTCCTTGACCAGCTCCTCGGTGATCGCCTCGAGCGAGATGCCGGAGCGCTCCAGCTCCTCCAGCACGCGCCTTGCGTCCTCGATGTTCTCCTCCAGGCTGTCGCGCGGCTTGCCATGGTCGCGGAACGCATCCAGCGTCGCCGGCGGCACGGTGTTGATGGTGTTGGGACCGATCAGCTCCTCGACATAGAGGACGTCGCTGTAGTCCTTGTTCTTGGTGCCGGTGGAGGCCCACAGCATGCGCTGCGGCTTGGCGCCCTTGGCGGCGAGCTTCTCCCAGCGGGGACCCGAGAACAGGCGCTTGTAGTCCTGATAGGCGAGCTTGGCATTGGCGATCGCGACCTTGCCCTTGAGCGCGGCGAGCCTTTCCTTCTCGGACGGATCGTTGGCGCGCGCGATCTTCTCGTCGAGCTGCTTGTCGACCACCGAGTCGATGCGGCTGACGAAGAAGCTCGCCACGCTCGCGACATGCGAGGGGTCACCGCCGCCTGCGACGTATTTTTCGAGGCCGGCGATGTAGGCTTCGGCCACCTCGAGGTATACCGCCTTGGAGAACAGCAGCGTGATGTTGATGCTGATGCCGTCGCCGATCAGCTGCTCGATCGCCGGCAGGCCCTCCGGCGTTGCCGGCACCTTCACCATCAGGTTCTTGCGACCGACGTCCTTCCAGAGCCGCCGCGCCTCGGCGACCGTGCCGGCGGTGTCCATCGCGAGATAGGGCGAGACCTCCAGGCTGACATAGCCGTCGCCGCCCTTGAGGCGGTCATAGACCGGGCGGAGCACATCGGCGGCGTTCTGGATGTCCTCGACCGCGACGGCCTCGAACAGGTCGGCCACGTTCCGGTCGCCGCGCTTCAGCGCCTTGCCGATCGGAGCATCGTATTCGTCGGAGCTGCCGATCGCCTTCTCGAAGATCGATGGATTGGAGGTGACGCCCTTGACGCCGTCGGTGTCGATCAGCCGCTTCAGGTCACCCTTGGCGATGAAGCCACGGGCCAGGAAGTCCAGCCAGACCGCTTGTCCGTGCTTTTCCAGTTCTTTGACGGGATTCATGATGCTTATTTTCTCCAAGCCTGCGGACGAGGGGGTTTCCGCGCCGGTCCTGACGCGCTATCCTCTAGCTTACATGCTCCCGGGAGGGAACCAATCAAGGGTATGTGCGTCATACCCTCCGGTGTAACTCCGTCGCGATCATGGCGATCCAGGCGGGTGTTGTGATGTCGTGTGGCCGCGAAGGGCCATGCTGAAAACACATGTTCCCCGTCATGAAGATTTGGCGCTGGCCGTTGCCGACAGCCAGCGATGGGGTGCGTCTGCGGTCAGCGCCGACGGATTGCGTGATCTCAAATTCCAGTCGATGCGCGACGCGACTGCGGCTGCTGGTCGCGGCGGGCCTTGCCATGATCTTGCTCAGCGCAAGCCTTGCCATCGACTGGTGGGATGGTCTCAGCGACGACGAGACGACGATGGCAATGTCGGCATCGCGCCGACATTTCGGTTGAAGCATGCCGCAGCCGCGGGATGATCGCATCGTCATCCGGTCGGAGGGCCTGGCGACCGATTTTGATACACTGTTGCGCGCTTGCCGCGACTGTCACGCTGCCAGCAGCCCGCGCACTGCATTGCAGCAGGAAGATGAACGCGGTCCCCAAGGCTCGGCGTACAAGGCTTCGCCGTACAAGTGTCATAAGATCGCCGCGCCCGGATCGCTATGCTGCATTGCCGGATGGACGTATCCCCGGGAATGCCCGGATGTTGCGACCGAGTGACATTTTCTGGAAATGAGCCAATATAGACAAAGATTCGCACAAATTACAGGCATGTGCCTGTTCGTAACTCAGAGAGTGCCTACGTTGTGCGTTGCGTCGAGTTGGCACCCGGGTGTCCAATGATCGTCATGTGCTCACGCTGATTCGAAACGGCCTGAGGAACGGTCCGGTAACTGCTTTCGTTTCAGCTTGTAGCGGAACTCACGCGGAGAGGGATCATGTACAACGATTCTTTATTCAACGCTTTCGCTCGGTCGTTCGAGGCGAGAAGCCAGCACGACATGTCGATGGCGGAATATCTGGAATCGTGTCGAAGCGATCCCATGAAATACGCGAACGCGGCCGAACGACTGCTAGCGGCGATCGGTGAGCCCCAGACGATTGACACGGCCAAGGACCCACGCCTTGGCCGTATTTTTTTGAACCGCACGATCCGCACCTATCCGGCCTTCGCCGGCTTCTACGGCATGGAGGAAACGATCGAGCGCATCGTCGGTTTCTTCCGTCATGCGGCGCAGGGCCTGGAGGAGCGCAAGCAGATCCTTTATCTGCTCGGCCCGGTCGGCGGCGGCAAGTCCTCGCTCGCCGAGCGGCTGAAGTCGCTGATGGAAGTGCATCCGATCTACGTGCTCAAGGCCGGCGACGAACTCTCGCCCGTGTTCGAAAGCCCGCTCAGCCTGTTCGATCCCGATCAGCTCGGCCCGATGCTGGAAGAGAAGTACGGCATTCCGCGCCGTCGACTCACCGGCCTGATGAGCCCGTGGTGCTACAAGCGGCTCGAGGCCTTCGGCGGCGACATTTCCCAGTTCCGGGTCGCAAAAATCCAGCCGTCGCGGCTGCGTCAGGTCGCGATCGCCAAGACCGAGCCCGGTGACGAGAACAACCAGGACATCTCCTCGCTGGTCGGCAAGGTCGACATCCGCAAGCTCGAGACCTACGCCCAGAACGATCCCGACGCCTACAGCTATTCCGGCGGCCTCAACCGCGCCAACCAGGGCGTGCTCGAGTTCGTCGAGATGTTCAAGGCGCCGATCAAGATGCTGCACCCGCTGCTGACCGCAACGCAGGAAGGCAACTACATCGGCACCGAGAACATCGGCGCGATCCCGTTCACCGGCGTGATCCTGGCGCACTCCAACGAAGCGGAGTGGGCGAGCTTCAAGGCCAACAAGAACAACGAAGCCTTCATCGACCGCATCTGCGTCATCAAGGTGCCGTACTGCCTGCGCGTCACCGAGGAGCAGAAGATCTACGAGAAGCTGATCCAGGGCTCGGAGCTCGCGGCTGCGCCCTGCGCACCCTCGACCCTGGAGACGCTGGCGCGGTTCTCGGTGATGTCGCGGCTGCGCAAGCATGAAAACTCCACGATCTACGCCAAGATGCGGGTCTATGACGGTGAAAGCCTGAAGGAATCCGATCCGAAGGCGCGCAGCGTCCAGGAATATCGCGATGCCGCCGGCGTCGATGAGGGCATGGACGGCGTCTCCACCCGCTTCGCCTTCAAGATCCTGGCCGCGACCTTCAACCACGATCCGCAGGAGGTCGCCGCCGACGCCGTGCATCTGATGTACGCCCTCGAGCAGTCCATCAAGCGCGAGCAGCTGCCCGAGGAGGTCGAGAAGCGCTATCTCGAATTCATCAAGGCGGATCTGGCACCGCGTTATGCCGAGTTCATCGGTAACGAGATCCAGAAGGCCTATCTCGAATCCTACTCGGATTATGGCCAGAACCTGTTCGATCGCTACGTCGACTATGCCGACGCCTGGATCGAGGACCAGGACTTCAAGGATCCCGACACCGGCCAGCTGCTCGATCGCGAGCTTTTGAACCAGGAGCTGACGAAAATCGAGAAGCCGGCGGGGATCGCCAACCCCAAGGACTTCCGCAACGAGGTCGTCAAATTCTCGTTACGGTCGCGGGCCCAGAACGGCGGCAAGAATCCGACCTGGACCTCCTATGAGAAGATTCGCGATGTGATCGAAAAGCGGATATTCTCCCAGGTCGAGGACCTGCTTCCGGTCATCTCCTTCGGGTCGAAGAAGGACGGCGAGACGGAGAAGAAGCACGGCGAGTTCGTGGCACGCATGGTGGAGCGCGGCTACACCGAGCGTCAGGTTCGCCGGCTCGTCGAATGGTACATGCGCGTGAAGCAGGCCGGTTGAGGCGCCTGGGAGGCGAATGGAAAAGTGCCCATCCACATCATTGACAGGCGCCTGAATCCAGGCGGCAAGAGTCTTGAGAACCGTCAGCGGTTCTTGCGTCGGGCCAAGTCCCTGGTGCAGGGCGCCGTCAAGAAGACCTCGCAGGAACGCGACATCAAGGACGTCCTGGAGGGTGGTGAGGTCACGATTCCGCTCGACGGGATGCACGAGCCGCGCTTCCGCCGTGAAGGCGGAACGCGGGACATGGTCCTGCCCGGCAACAAGAAGTTCGTCGAAGGCGACTATCTGCAGCGCTCCGGCCAGGGCAGCGCCAAGGATTCCGGTCCCGGCGAAGGCGACAGCGAGGACGCCTTCCGCTTCGTGCTCAGCCGGGACGAGTTCGTCGATCTCTTCCTCGACGACCTCGAGCTTCCGGATCTCGCCAAGCGCAAAATCGCGCAGACCGAGAGCGAGGGCATCCAGCGCGCCGGCTACACCATGTCGGGCTCGCCCGCCAACATCTCGGTGAGCCGGACGGTGAAGCTCGCGCTTGCGCGCCGCATCGCGCTCAAGCGTCCCCGCAAGGACGAGATCGAGGAGCTGGAAGCCGCGATCGAAGCATGCACGGACGAGGACGAGCGCGCGGAGCTGGTCGCTCAGCTGGAAAGGCTGAAGGCGAAGTCCAAGCGCATTCCCTTCATCGATCCGCTCGACATCCGCTACCGGCGCTTCGAGACGGTGCCGAAGCCCGTCGCGCAGGCCGTGATGTTCTGCCTGATGGACGTCTCCGGCTCGATGTCCGAACACATGAAGGATCTGGCAAAGCGCTTCTACATGCTGCTCTACGTGTTTCTGAAGCGCCGCTACAAGCATGTCGAGATCGTCTTTATCCGCCACACCGACCGCGCCGAGGAGGTGGACGAGCAGACCTTCTTCTACGGCCCGGCTTCGGGCGGCACGCTGGTCTCCAGCGCGCTCCAGGCGATGCATGAGATCGTGCGCGAGCGCTTCAACCCGTCGGACTGGAACATCTACGCCGCGCAAGCCTCCGACGGCGACAATTCCTATTCCGACGGCGAGCTCACGGGGCTCCTGCTGACCGAGAAGATCCTGCCGGTCTGCCAGTTCTTTGCCTATCTCGAGGTCGGGGAAGCAGGCGGCAGCGCCTTCGATCTCTCCGACTCCTCGCTTTGGACCCTCTACGAGCGCCTGCGCAACAACGGCGCACCGCTCTCGATGCGCAAGGTCTCGGAGCGCAGCGAGATCTTTCCGGTGTTCCACGACTTGTTCCAGCGCCGCGAAACTGCCCAGGAGAAGACTGCTCCATGACGGAACGATTGTTCGAAGGCGCCGATTGGGATTTCCACACCTTGCAGCGCATCACCGATGCCTGCGAGGAGGTGGCGCTGAAGGATCTCGGGCTCGACGTCTATCCGAACCAGATCGAGGTCATCACGGCCGAGCAGATGCTGGACGCCTATTCCTCGGTCGGCATGCCCTTGTTCTACAAGCACTGGTCGTTCGGCAAGCACTTTGCCTTCCATGAGGCGTCCTATCGCAAGGGCCTGATGGGGCTCGCCTATGAGATCGTGATCAACTCCTCGCCCTGCATCTCCTATCTGATGGAGGAGAACACGGCGACGATGCAGACGCTGGTGATCGCGCACGCGGCCTTCGGCCACAACCATTTCTTCAAGAACAATTATCTGTTCAAGCAGTGGACCGATGCCGACGGCATCCTGGATTATCTCGACTTCGCCAAGAACTACGTCATGCAGTGCGAGGATCGCTACGGCCGCATCGAGGTCGAGCGCACGCTCGATGCCGCGCATGCGCTGATGTCGCACGGCATCGACCGCTATCCCGGCAAGAAGAAGCTCGATCTGCGCGCCGAGGAGAAGCGGGCAGGGCGCCGCCGCCAGCATGAGGAGGAGGTCTTCAACGATCTCTGGCGCACCGTGCCCAAGGGCGTCGCCAAGAGCCGGTCGACGCTCAGCATCGAGCGTCGCCGCAAGCTGCTCGGCCTGCCGCAGGAGAACCTGCTCTATTTCCTGGAGAAGAGCGCGCCGCGGCTGGCGCCCTGGCAGCGCGAGCTCTTGCGCATCGTCCGCCACATCGCGCAATATTTCTATCCGCAGAGCCAGACCAAGGTGATGAACGAGGGGACGGCGACCTACGTCCACTATCGCATCATGACCAGGCTGCACGAGCAGGGCCGCATCACCGACGGCAACTTCCTCGAATTCCTGGGATCGCACACCAACGTGGTGTTCCAGCCCGAGTTCGACGACCCGCGCTTCTCGGGCTTCAACCCCTATGCGCTCGGTTTTGCCGTGATGCAGGACATCGAGCGCATCGTCACCAGGCCGGAAGACGAGGACCGCGAATGGTTCCCGGACATCGCCGGAAAGGGCGACGTCATGGGCGTGCTGCGCGACGTCTGGGCCAATTACCGCGACGAGAGCTTCATCGGCCAGTTCCTGAGTCCCAAATTGATGCGGCACTTCCGCATGTTCCATCTGCACGACGATCCCGAGGAGCGCGCCGGCATCCGCGTCGATGCCATCCATGACGAGCGCGGTTTCCGCCGCGTCCGCCGCGAGCTGGCGCGGCAGCACGATGTCGGCTTCATCGACGCCAACATCGAGGTGGTCGACGTCGATCTGTCCGGCGACCGCCGACTGATCCTGCATCACCACGTCATCAAGGGCTCCCAGCTCAACGAGACTGACGCCAAGCGCGTGCTCCAGCACCTTGCCGATCTCTGGACCTACGACGTCGCGCTGATCGAGGTCGATGCCAACGACAAGGTCCTGCGCGAATACGTCGTGAGCCCGCGTCCGATTCCCGCGGCGGTGGCCTGAGGCGGCTGGCTCTGCGGGCACTTGATGATTGAGCTTCAGCTCGCGCTCCGATGAAAGGTGCGCTCCCTCCCCCGCTTGCGGGGGAGGGCTGGGGAGAGGGTATTTCCGCAGTGGGACTCCCCCAGAGGAGAGAACCCTCTCCCGGCGCTACGCGCCGACCTCTCCCGCAAGCAAGCGGGAGAGGCTAAGGCCCGCCCGCGGCTGCCAAGAGCGATCAACGTCAACCTATTGCGCTCTACGCCGGTTGCTTCCTGCTCGGCTTCTTCTTCGACGTATTCAGCTTCACCGCGGCGCGGATCAGCGCCTTCAATGCCTTCTCGTTGATGGTCTCGCCTTCGCGAATATCGATCGCGCGGCGCACATTTCCATCGAGGCTGGAGTTGAACAGGCCTGACGGATCCTCCAGCGCCGCGCCCTTGGCAAAGGTCATCTTCACCACTTCCTTGTAGGTCTCGCCGGTGCAGATGATGCCGTCGTGCTCCCACACGGGAACGCCGCGCCATTTCCACTCTTCGACCACATCAGGGTCGGCCTCCCTGATCAGGCCGCGGATTCGCCCCAGCATCTCGCCGCGCCAGTCGCCGAGCTCCTTGATCCGGCCGTCGATCATCCTGGAAGGCGATGCAGCATTCGCGTCCTTCGCGCCAGTCTTCTTCGCCGTCTTCATCATCGCGCCTCGTTCACGCGGGTGCCGCGGCGGACATAGGGCAGCGCGAACAGATAGAGCCCGGTCGCAAGCAGCGGGATCAGCGGCACGAACGCGAGGAAGCCGATCCACACGGCCTGGACCTGCATGATCATCGCGACGATGTTGGCGATGACCGCGAGCGTGAAGGCCATCGACAGCCAGCGATGAATCTGCCGAATCCACATATGCGTGCTCATTGGGTCCTCCCTTGCAACCGATTGGAACTGACGCCGGCGGAGCTAGCCTGCCCGCGCCAGCACGTCGTCCAGCCTGGCCAAGAACTGCTTCCAGCCGGCATGCGCGCCGCCGAAAGCCTGCTTCTGCGTCGGGCTGAAGCCCGCCTGCTCGACGCGCAAATGCGTGCCGGTGTTCGTCGGCGTCAGCGTGAAGGTCACAACGCTCTTCAGGTCGAACGCGGCGTCCTCATGGGTGAAATTCCAGGTGTAGGCGAGCGTCTTCTGGGGCTCGATGGTGAGCACCTCGCAGTCCAGCACGCCGCCCCATTCGCCGCGCAGGTTGAAGCGATGACCGACGGTCGGCTTGAAGTCGTTCTTCATCAGCCATTCCTCGATTAGATGCGGCTGCGTCAGCGCGCGCCAGATCCGTTCAGCCGGATAGGCAAATTCGCGCTCGATGACGACTGAACGCTTCTCGGTCGCGGTGTCGGTCATTGGTCCATCCTCTTCAGGAGATCGTCGAGCGCGTCGAGCCGGTTCTGCCAGAAGCCGGCCATCTGGCCGGTCCAGTCGATCAGCGGATTGAGCGCACCGGGCCGCGCGCTGTAATGGGTCTGGCGTCCCTCGTGGCGGTCGCGCACCAGGCCGGCCTGCTTCAAGGCGCCGAGATGTTTCGACACGGCCGGCTGCGACACGCCGGATCGCGCCGTCAGGGCCCCGACGGTTTGCTCCCCCTCGCGGCACAGCCGCTCGAAGATCGCCCGCCGGGTCGGATCGGCGAGCGTCCGGAACAGGAGGTCGGGGGTGGCAGACATGCAGGATCCATAACTCGTAGGTTATGATTTAATTCATAACCGCGGAGTTATGGGTAAGTCAAGTGGGACTGGCGGCGCCTGTAGTTTTGAAGCGAAAGGCATCCGCGGGCTCCTCTTACCTCTCCCGCTTGCTTGCGGGAGAGGTCGGCGCGCCGGGCGATGCGCAGCATCGTCCCGTGCGCCGGGTGAGGGCTCTTTCTTCTAGGGGACTGTCCCATTGCCGGAGACACCCTCTCTCCAACCTTCCCCCGCAGGCGGGGGAGGGAGCGCACCTCTCTCGTGGCAAGTGCAGTGACTTTACGGCCGCAGATACAAATATCCCTGCGACTGCAATTCGGCGAGGCGGACCACGCCGCCGTTCTCCGCGCTGACGAAGCCAGGAAGCAGCTCCTTCAGCGTCACGTTCTGCGCCTTCATGGTGTTGCCGCAGGCGGCGAGCTCGACGCCGTCCTTGGAGAACGCGCCGACACGCTTGCTGACATCGGGATTGGCCTGGGCGGCGTGAAACGCCTTCAGCGCCGGCCCGTGGATCACCAGCGCGAGGGTCACGTGCTCGGGACCACCGACGCCATCGATGTGGTTCTGGATGTTGCCGAGCACGAAACTGACCTTCTCGGCATCGTTGAGATGATAGACGACCTTCAGCTTGTTGCCCGTGCCGGCTTCCGTCGCAGCTTTCGCGCTGGAGGCGCCCAGCGCCGCGCCCAGGGCCGAGACGGCGCTCCACAAGATGTTCCGTCGGTTCATGGCGATCTCCTTCGGCTGCACTGAGCTCGCGCGACAGATATCACTTGTGGCGCAGTGCGGCGAGCTCCTTGCGGTCGGTCACGAGCGAGGCGCACTCGCTGTTGTCGGTGCGGTCGAGACGGAAAATCTTGTCGTCGGCGCCGGCGACCAGCGATTGCTCGGCGTCGTCGTCTGGCTTGTTGTTCTGCCAGACCCTGATCCGCTCGAGGCGGACGATCGCGGACTTGTTGTCCTTGGACAGAGCCACTTCGATGCCGCCGCCTTCGCAGTCCACGCCGCAGCCCAGGCGGACCTCGTCCCCCTGGCTGAGAAGCACCGCGTGGCTGCCGCACGAGCCGCTGGAGTCGAAATCGCCGGAGCGATGGCGATAGCGAAAACCCAGACGGAAGGAATTGCGCAGCTGCTTGTCCTCCTTGTCGGTTTCCGCCGAGATCAGCAGCTTCATGGAAGCCACCTTCTGCTTGGGGTGCCGCGCCAGATGCTCGGCATCGTAGCGACGGACGAAGCAGGCATAGGACTTGACGCCGGGCGTCCCCGCATGGAGCCGCGCATTGAAGGCGTCGGCTTCGGCCTTTGTGGTCTCCCGGACCTTGTCGGCCTCATCGGCGTGGGCGACGCCGGTCAGGGCGGCGAAAGCCAGGGCAGCAATGAGGAAGAGCTTCATGTGACGACCTTATCGCAGCACAATAGAATCGCTGTCCGTTAGACGCCCGGCAGATGCACCGCGTTCAACGTTCGCACGTCGCGCGTGTAGCCGCGAGCAGGGGCCACGGGCCGGCAGGCACCGGCCGGGCCTTAGTCATTGCTGCGATCAAGAAGGTTCAATGGATGCAGCGCCTTGGTCCGACGGAACCCGACGCCGGCGATCGCTGCGACATTGTCTCGGTTCGTCAATGTGATAGCCTTCACAGACGGCCGCCTTTGGCTGTCGTAAGCTGGGGCTGCCTCGCAGTTTCTGGAGTCCCCCCGCATGGGCGAAATTCGCAACTTCAGATCCGGAAGTCAGGATGAGCCGCCGTCGCACAGCGGAGTGCCTCGTCGACTCGCCGCGATCATCGTCGGTGACATCGCTTCCTACAGTCGGTTGATGCAGGCCGACGAGGAAGGCACGCATGTTCGCGTCAAGCGGATCGAGCGGGATCTCATCCAGCCCAGCATCATCGAGCACCATGGAAGCCTGGTGAAGACGACCGGCGACGGCTTCATCGCCATCTTCGACAGCCCCGTGGAGGCCGTTCGATGCAGCATCGTCATCCAGCAGAATCTCATCGGCCGCAACGCCTCGCTTCCCAAGCATTCCCGGCTCGAATATCGGATTGGCGTCAATCTCGGCGATGTCATCGTGGAGCCGGACGACATCTATGGTGACGGCGTCAACATCGCCACGCGTATCGAGGGCATCGCGGAACCGGGGCAGGTCTACATCTCCGGCGCGATCTACGAACAGATCAAGCACAAGGTCGTGTGCGGCTATGAGTCGCTCGGGGACCGCAAGGTCAAGAACATCACCGATCCCGTGCGCGTCTATCGGGTGCTGCCGGATGCCGATGCCGTCGGCAAGACAAGAAGCCGGCGCGAGAACACGCTGATCTTTCTCCTCGGCGTCACGCTGCTCGTCATTGCCGCCGGCGCACTCTGGTATTTGCTGGCACAGCCTCAGGGCAGGGTGGGCGAGCAGGTCGCAACGCCCGCCGCTTCTCCGGCGCCGTCCCCCGCTCCGCAAGCTCCGCCGCGCGAAGCGGCGACGCAGGCGCCGCAACCATCTCCCTCCTTGGCTTCGGCGCCTTCATCGCCCGCGCCGGCGCCAAGCGCGTCCGCGACGCCGGTGCGCGAGCCCGAAATGGTCGCCATTCGCGGCGGCAGTTTCGCGATGGGAAGCAATGATGATCCGACCGAGCGTCCCGTCCACCAGGTCACGGTCAAGCCGTTCTCGATCGGAAAATATCCGGTGACGGTGCGGGAGTGGAACGAATGCGCGGCTGCGGGCGCGTGCGGTTTCACCGCGACCGGCAAGGACGATGCGCCGGTCAGCAACGTGAGCTGGACCGACGCGCAGCAATATGCCGCCTTTCTGTCGCAGGCGACGAAGAAGCAGTATCGGCTCCCAAGCGAGGCCGAATGGGAATATGCGGCCCGCGGCGGAACGCAAACCAAGTATTGGTGGGGCGACAAGCTCCAGCCGGGCATGGCCGGATGCAAGGACTGCGGCGACCTCGCCGCCGAGCAGCCGGCGAAGGTCGGCAGCTTCAAGCCCAATCCATTCGGGCTCCACGACATGGGCGGTGGCATCGACCAGTGGGTCGAGGACTGCTGGCACAAGAACTATCAGGGTGCGCCGGTCGACGGTTCGGCATGGACGAGCGGCGACTGCTCATCGCACGTCCTGCGCTCGGGCTCCTGGAAGAACGATTCGAGATACGTGCGGCCGTCCAACCGCGATGGCTACGATACCAATGTCCGTTATCCCACGCATGGATTCCGGATCGCGCTCAGTCCCTGACGCATGATCCGGAAAAGCGTGCAGCGGTTTTCCGAAAGGATCATGCTCAAACAATAACCCAAGGCGCGATGACGATTCTTCCTGGTCGCATCGCGGTTTTTGAGCTGGAGTAGGTTTGATGAAGATCATTTGCTGCGCCGCGCTGGCGGCGGCGCTCGCATTGCTGCCGGGCACGGCTTACTCTCAGGGCAAGACCGCTCCCAAGGACGCGAAGCTCTATTTCATCACGCCGCAGGACGGGCAGAAGATCCGTGGTGGGTTCTGGGTCCGGTTCGGCCTGCGCAACATGGGCGTGACGCATGCCGGCGACGACTACCAGAACGCCGGTCATCATCATTTGCTGGTCGACGTCAACGCTCCCATCGATCCCAAGGAACCGATCCCGCAGGACAAGTCCCATCTGCATTTCGGAGCCGGGCAGACCGAGACTCTTCTCGAGCTTCCGCCCGGCACGCACACGCTGCAGCTGGTGCTCGGCGATGCGAAGCACTATCCATTCGAGCCGCCTGTCGTGTCCGAGAAGATCACCGTGCGAGTCAGGCAGCCCGTTTCGGTCCGGCGCCGATGATCACCGCAGGCTGGCGTTGAACTTGTCCAGCACCGCCGAGCCCGGGCACAGCGAGTCCGCCTCGAGGCTGTTGAGCGGCGTCTCGACCGTATTGAGATGCTCGTGCATGTCGTCTGCGTCGGGATCGACATAGAGCAGGCCGGTGACGATCTGGCCCTTGGCGGCGTGCTTCTGCAGGAAGGTCATCGCCCCCAGGCGGTCATGCGGATCGTAGTCGGCATCGATCTTGCGCAGCGCAATCCTGCTGCCGTCGTGCTGCTCGACCACCTGCACCGTGCCCGGCGCGTAATCGACGGCGATCGGATCGCGGCCGACCAGCACGTCGAGCCGGTTCACCGCGTCGTTGTGCTCCCGGACATAGTCGAAGCTCTTGGTCGAGCCGGCGTGATTGTTGAAGGCGATGCAGGGGCTGATGACGTCGATGAAGGACGCGCCCTTGTGGCGGATCGCGGCTGCGATCAGCGGCACCAGCTGGGTCTTGTCGCCCGAGAACGAGCGGGCGACGAAGGTGGCGCCGAGCTGCAGGGCGATGGCGACGAGGTCGATGGCGTTGTCGGTATTGGTGACGCCCTTCTTGCTCTTCGAGCCGCGGTCGGCGGTCGCCGAGAACTGGCCCTTGGTCAGGCCGTAGACGCCGTTGTTCTCGACGATATAGGTCATGTTGACGGCGCGCCGGATCGAATGCGCGAACTGGCCGAAACCGATCGAGGCGGAATCGCCGTCGCCGGAGACGCCGAGATAGATCAGGTCGCGGTTGGCGAGGTTGGCGCCCGTGAGCACGCTGGGCATACGGCCGTGCACGGAGTTGAAGCCGTGCGAATTGCCGAGGAAATAGTCCGGCGTCTTCGACGAGCAGCCGATGCCGGAGATCTTTGCCACCCGGTGCGGCTCGATCGAGAGCTCGTAGCAGGCTTCGATGATCGAGGCCGTGATCGAATCGTGGCCGCAGCCGGCGCACAGCGTCGAGATCTTGCCCTCGTAGTCGCGATGCGTGTAGCCGAGCTCGTTCTTCTTCAGGCCCGGATGATGGAATTTCGGCTTTGCGATGTAGGTCATGCGAGCACCCGTAGTCCCAGCCTCGTCATGGCCGGGCTTGTCCCGGCCATCCACGTCCTGGCGGGAGAGAAGAAAGGCGTGGATGCCCGCGACAAGCGCGGGCATGACGGCGGAGAGAGAGAATCGCGTGTCATGACACGGCCTTGCGGAGCGGGGTCACCTTGAGGTGATCCTGGTGGTCGCCAATGGCTTTTGCGATGAAGCGGGCGGTGATCGGAGAGCCGTCGTAATGCACGATCGGCACGAGGCGGACGGGATCGATGCCGTTCTCGTTGACGATCAGCTGGCGGAGCTGGCTGTCGCGGTTCTGCTCGACCACGTAGACGAAGTCGTGCTCGGCGAGAAAGCTCGCGACGCTTGAGTGGAACGGGAAGGCGCGGATGCGCAGGCGGTCGAGCTGATGCCCGCGGGCCTCGAGCAATCCGATCGCCTCGTCCATCGCCGGCGAGGTCGAGCCGAAATAGATCACGCCATATTTGGTCGGTCGTTCCGCATTGGCCTGCAGCGGCCGCGGCACCAGATCCTGCGCAGTCTCGAACTTGCGCACCAGGCGCTGCATGTTGTCGGCGTAGACCGTACCTTCCTCGGAGTAACGCGCATAGCGATCACGCGAGGTGCCGCGGGTGAAGTAGGAGCCCTTGGTCGGATGGGTGCCGGGATAGGTGCGGTAGGGAATGCCGTCGCCGTCGACGTCGAGATAGCGGCCGAAGTCGCGGCCCTCTTCCAGCATCTGCGCGGTCATGATCTTGCCGCGGTCGTATTGCCGGGCGTCGTCCCATTTCAGCGGACGGCAGAGCCGGTGGTTCATGCCGATGTCGAGATCGAGCATCAGGAAGATCGTGGTCTGGAGCCGTTCGGCGAGATCGAAGGCGGCCGCCGCGAACTCGAACGCCTCGGCGGGATCTTCCGGGAACAGCAGCACATGCTTGGTGTCGCCGTGCGAGGCATAGGCGCAGGCGATGATGTCGCATTGCTGGGTGCGGGTCGGCATGCCCGTGGAGGGGCCGGCACGCTGGATGTTCATGATCACGGCCGGGATCTCGGCGAAATAGGAGAGGCCGATGAACTCGGTCATCAGCGAGATGCCGGGGCCCGAGGTCGCGGTGAAGGCGCGGGCGCCGTTCCAGGACGCGCCAATGACGATGCCGATGGAAGCCAGCTCGTCCTCGCCCTGCACGATGGCGTATTTCGCCTTGCCCGTCTCCGGATCGTGCCGGTACTTCTTGCAGTGGGCGGTGAAAGCCTCCGCCACCGACGAGGACGGCGTGATCGGGTACCAGGCGCACACGGTCGCGCCGCCATAGACCGCGCCGAGCGCGGCGGCGCTGTTGCCTTCGATGAAGATGCGGTCGCCGACCTTGTCGGATTTCTTCACGCGAAGCCCGATCGGGCATTTCAGGTTCTGCAGCGCCCAGTCGCGGCCGAGATGCAGCGCGTGGACGTTGGAGGAGAGCAGCTTCTCCTTGCCCTTGTACTGCTCGCCGATCAGCTGCTCGATCAGCTTCGGGTCCATGTCGAGCAGCGCACTGAGGCTGCCCAGATAGATGATGTTCTTGAACAGCTGGCGCTGGCGCGGATCGGTGTAGGTCGAATTGGTGATCGCGGTCAGCGGCACACCGATCACGGTGATGTCGTCGCGGAATTTGGTCGACGGCATCGGCTTGGTGGAATCGTAGAACAGATAGCCGCCGGGCTCGATGCCGGCGACGTCCTTGTCCCAGGTCTGCGGGTTCATCGCCACCATCATGTCGACGCCGCCGCGGGCGCCGAGATGGCCGGCTTCCGTCACCCGCACCTCGTACCAGGTCGGCAGGCCCTGGATGTTGGAGGGGAAGATGTTGCGCGGGGACACCGGCACGCCATGGCGCAGGATCGCGCGGGCGAACATCTCGTTGGCGCTGGCCGAGCCCGAGCCGTTGACGTTGGCGAAGCGGACGACGAAGTCGTTTACGCTGCTGATCGGCTTTTTGTCGGACATGTCGAACCTGCGTAGGTCATCTCGATCAAATATTTCTGCATGTCCCAGGCGCCGGTGGGACAGCGCTCGGCACATAGCCCGCAATGCAGGCAGACGTCCTCGTCCTTGACCATCACCCGCCCGGTCTTGAGGTCGCTGGAGACGTAGAGGTCCTGGTCCGGATGGAGTGAAGGCGCCTTCAGGCGCTGGCGCAGGTCGCTTTCCTCGCCGTTGCCCGTAAAGGTGATGCAATCCATCGGGCAGATGTCGACGCAGGCATCGCACTCGATGCAGAGCGAGGTGGAGAACACCGTCTGTACGTCGCAGTTCAGGCAGCGATGCGCTTCGCCGAGCGCGAGCTTGACGTCGTAGCCGAGCTCGACCTCGGCGCGGATGTCCTTGAGCGCGACGACCTTGTCGCGATGCGGCACCTTGTAGCGCTTGTCGACGGAGATGTCGTTGTCATAGCTCCATTCGTGGATGCCCATCTTCTGCGAGGAGACATGCACCTCCGGCAGCGGCCGCTCGCTGATATCCTCACCCGAAAGCATCTTGTGGATCGACAGCGCGGCGTCATGGCCGTGCGCGACCGCCCAGATGATGTTCTTCGGGCCGAACGCGGCATCGCCGCCGAAGAACACCTTCGGGTTGGTCGAGACGAAGGTGTTCGGATCGACTTTCGGCATGTGCCATTTGTCGAACTCGATGCCGCAATCCTGCTCGATCCAGGGGAAGGCGTTCTCCTGGCCGACCGCGACCAGCACGTCGTCGCAGGGAATGGTCTGATCGGGGTCGCCCGAAGGCACGAGGTTACGGCGGCCTTTGGCGTCATATTCGGCTTTGACGTGCTGGAAGGTGACGCCGATGAGCTTGCCGGCGACCTGCTTGAATGCCACCGGCACCATGTAGTTGAGGATCGGAATATCCTCGTGGATCGCGTCCTCCTTCTCCCACGGCGAGGCCTTCATCTCCTCGAAGCCGGAGCGCACGATCACCGTGACTTTCTCGCCGCCGAGGCGGCGCGCGGTTCGGCAGCAATCCATCGCGGTGTTGCCGCCGCCGAGCACGATCACGCGCTTGCCGATCTTGTCGACATGGCCGAACGACACGTTGGCCAGCCATTCGATGCCGATATGGATGTTGCCGGCGGCTTCCTTGCGCCCGGGAATGTCGAGCTCGCGGCCGCGCGGTGCGCCGGAGCCCACGAAGATGGCGTCGTACTTCTCCGCGAGCAGCGCCTTCATGCTGTCGATGCGGTGGCCGCCCTTGAAGTCGACGCCGAGACCCAGGATGTAGCCGGTCTCCTCGTCAATCACGGAGTTGGGCAGGCGGAATTTCGGGATCTGCGTGCGCATCATGCCGCCGGCTTCCGGATCGGCATCGAACACCGTGCAATGATAGCCGAGCGGTACGAGATCGCGCGCCACCGTCAGCGAAGCGGGACCGCCGCCGACCAGCGCGACGCGCTTGCCGTTCTTCGGCGCGGGCCGCGGCAGGCGCTGCCTGATGTCGTCCTTGAAGTCCGCGGCGACCCGCTTGAGGCGGCAGATCGCCACAGGGGTTTCCTCGACGCGTCCGCGCCGGCATGCCGGCTCGCAGGGACGGTCGCAGGTGCGTCCCAGGATTCCGGGAAACACGTTCGACTTCCAATTGATCATGTAGGCGTCGCTGTAGCGGCCTTGTGCGATCAGTCGGATGTATTCGGGAACGGGGGTGTGCGCAGGACAGGCCCATTGGCAATCGACCACTTTGTGAAAGTAGTCGGGGGCCGCGATATCGGTCGGTTTCATTCCTACCCTGTCCGCGCAGGCTCAAAGACCCCGCGGCCTTTTTTGTTTGAGCTTGGCGGACGCTTAACGCGTCTCGATCTGGTTTCTGAATGACGTCATTGGGTTAGCTTATTAGAACCGTTCCGAAGTACAACGGCAAAGTTGCGCGATCATCGCCTTTCATGGGAGCTGCGCGCGCAGAGCATTAACGCCCGCGCGCAGCATGTGCGGTGCAATATATTGCGTTGCGGATGACTGCCTCAGCCGCGGGCGATATCGCTCTTCGCGAGGTCCCACATCAGGCAGTAGGTGCCGACCGAGATCGGAAGCGGGAGGGGCGCAGCAGCGGGACCGGTGAAGCGCTCGGCGATCACGGCCGAGACTGCGCCGACATGCGTGCCGTCGATCAGCACGAACCAGTCGCGCGCGCCTTCGTTACTCGTCGCCGGAATTCCTGCCGTTGCACCCGACAATTCGGGCTCGCTTTCGAGCAGATGCATCGAGATGATGCCGTCGCACTTGTCCGGCGCCAGCTTCTCTTGCAGCGCATCACGCCAGGACGTGGCATTGTCGGGCGTCGGCCGCAGCCGCACCAGGCCGAGCGCTGCGCCTCGTCCGGTGCCGTTGCTGATGGTGATGCGCGCGACGACGCGCAGCATGTCCTTGAAGCGCGCCATGGTCTGCCGCGACCAGTCGGTCGGGTTCGCGAGCCGCGCCCGGTAGGCGGGGCTGTCGAGCACGTCGAGCGTCGCGGTCGAATACAGGCTGAGATATTTGGGACTGGCGGCATGCGCGACATAGCGCCGCGCTTCGACGAACCCCTCGATCGCGACGCGCTCTTCCAGATGCTCGCGATCGTACCAGCGGTTGAAATCGGCCTCGTCGGCTGCGTCGATATTCATCGACGTCAGCAGCATGCCTTTCGCGGCGAGCGGCATTTTCTTGTTGTCCTTCCCATGCGAACCCAGACCCTCATGGTGAGGAGGCGCGTAAGCGCCGTCTCGAACCATGCAGGCCCCGCTGCTGCATCTCGGCCTTTCATCCTTCGAGACGCGCTCTCCGAGCGCTCCTCAGGATGAGGAGATAGACCCTAATGCCCGATCTTCGACGCGAGGTCCGCAATCGACTTCATGACGGCATCCCTCACGCCGCCATCATAGAGCGAATGTCCGGCCTCTTCTACGACGCGAATCTCGGAACCCGGCCAAACTTTCGCGAGCGCCTGGGATGTCCCGGGAGGACACAGCAGGTCATAGCGGCCCTGTACGATGATGCCGGGAATGCCGGCGAGCCGATGCGCGTCTCGCAACAGCTGGTCTTCGCTCATGAAGCTGTCGTTGACGAAATAATGCGCCTCCATGAAAGGCGTCGCCGGCAGTGTGCGCCAGACGTTCAGCGCGGCGAGGTCCAGCCGGGTCCGCGCCGGCTTGTGCTCGGACAGGGTGCGTTCAACGTCGTGCCAGGCCCGCGCCGCGGGACCGTGCACGGCAGGATCGGTATCGAGGATACGGCGCCAATAGGCGCCCACCGGTTGCTCGCGTTCCTCGGGCGTCAGCACGCTCAGGAAATCCTCGTAGAGCGCGGGATAGAACTGCGACAGGCGCGAGGTGAAGGCCGCCTCGACCTCGGCGCGCGTGCCGAGGAAGGTTGCGCGCAGCGCAATGCCGGAGACGCGCTCCGGATGCGCCTCGGCGTAGGCCAGCGCCAGCGTCGCGCCCCAGGAGCCGCCGACCACCATCCAGCGTGTGAAGCCGAATTTCTCGCGGATCTTCTCCATGTCCGCAACCAGATGCGCCGTGGTGTTGTGCGCGCGCGATCCCTTGGGCCGGCTGCGGCCACAGCCGCGCTGGTCGAACAATACGGCGCAGAAACGATCAGGGTCGAACAGTCGGCGATGGTCGGGCTGGCAGCCGCTGCCCGGCCCGCCGTGCAGATAGACCGCAGGGATTCCGGCAGCGCGGCCGACGCTCTCGACATGGAGCTCGTGGCCGTCGCCGACATCGAGCATCTCGGAGGTCAGCGGCGCAAAGGGATCAGCGCGTTTGACCGCGCTGGCCGCATCGGCGTCAGGCATCATTCTCGGATTCCAGAGTGCCGCCGGCGAAATTGCGATAGAGGAAGCGGTTGGTCTCGCCCTCGGCCTCGCGCTCGGCCTGCTTGAAGATCGTCTCGTGCAGCGGCGACAGCGCGCAGGCCGGATCCGTATTGGCCGCATCGCCCGTCAGCGCAAAGGCCTGGCAGCGGCAGCCGCCGAAATCGATCTCGCGGAATTCGCAAGACTTGCACGGCTCCTTCATCCAGCCGGTGCCGCGATAGCGGTTGAAGGCCTCCGAGTTCTGCCAGATCCAGGCGATCGAATGGTTGGAGCGCACGGATTCGAAGTCGAGCCCGGTGATGCTCTCGGCGGCGTGGCAGGGCAGCACCTTGCCGGCGGGCGAGATGTTGAAGAACTGCCGGCCCCAGCCGCCCATGCATTTCTTCGGCCGCAGCGCGTAATAGTCCGGCACGACGTAGTCGATCGTCAGCCGGCCCTTCAGCCGTTCGCGTGCCTCCTCGACGATGCGGGTGCACTCGTCGAGCTGCGCCACGGTCGGCATCAGCGCGGCGCGGTTCTTCAGCGCCCAGCCGTAATATTGCACATTGGCGACCTCGAGCCGGTCGGCGTCGAGGTCGAGCGCCATCTGGACGATGTCAGGGAGCTGATGCAGGTTCTGCCGATGCATCACCGCGTTCACGGTGAGCGGCAGATCGAGCTCGCGCGTCCACTTCGCCACTTCGAGCTTCTTGCGGTGGCCGCCCCTGTAGCCGGCGACGCGGTCGGCGAGGCCCTCTTCGATGCCCTGGAAAGAGATCTGCACGTGGCAGAGCCCGGCATCTGCGAGATCGCCGAGCTTCTCGCGCGTCAGCAGCACCGCCGAGGTGATCAGGTTGGTGTAGAGGCCGGCGTCGCTGGCGTGCTTCACCAGCTCGACGAGATCCTTGCGCGCGGTCGGCTCGCCGCCGGAGAAATGCACCTGGAGCACGCCGATCTCGGCGAGCTCGCTCAGCACCTTCTTCCATTCCCCGGTGGTCAGCTCCTTGGCCGAGCGGTCGAGCTCGACCGGGTTGGAGCAATAGGGGCATTGCAGCGGGCAGCGATGGGTGATTTCGAGCAGCACCGCGAGCGGGATGCCGAAGGTCTCCGCCGTCGAGCGCTGCTTCTCCAGCACCGCGAGGCTGTCGCTGGGTGGGATGGTCACGTCGCTCATGACGTCTTCTCCCTGATCTCGGTGAGAAAGCCCTTGTCGGCGAGATCCTGCAGCATGGCGATGACGTCGGCCAGGATTGCCTCGCGGGGAGCTGCGTATTTCGCCGCCAGCTGATCGGAGACGTCGCCGACGCTGCGCTGGCCGTCGCAGAGCTGCAGGACCTCGACCGCGATCTCGTCGGGCGCCAGCACCCGCTCCGGCGCCAGGATCACCCAGACCTTTCGGGTCTCGTCATATTTCAGCTTGGCATGCCGCGGCAGCACGGGGCGGCTTGCCTCGCTGACGCTGATGTTCCGCGGCCCGGCCATCGCTAGTCCTTCAGCTCGCTTTGGGCACGAACGCGCCCGGCGGAATGTGGCCCTCGACATAGGCGTGCTGGAGCGCGTCCAGCTGCACCCACAGCACGTTGGTCTTGAAGATCAGCGCATTGCAGACGGAGGCGCGCTCCCCCGGCGTCCTCGCATGCGTCTTGACATAGTCCAGCGCGAAATTGGCATCGCGCGGCGCCTGGGTCAGGCGGCGCTTGAAGTAGCTCATGATGTCGGGATTGACGAAATCGTAATGCTCCAGCATGCCGGCGATGCGCTCTTCATGCAGGTTCGGCGCGAACAGCTCGGTGAGCGAGGAGGCGATCGCCTCCAGCGGGCTCTTCTCGCGGCAATAGTGGACGTAGGCTTCGACGGCGAAGCGCGTCGCCGGCAGGATGCCTTCGGTGGATTCCACGTAGGCCGTATCGAGCCCGAGCCCTTCGGTCAGCTTCAGCCAGCGCTCGATGCCGCCCTCGCTGCCGACATCGCCGTCATGGTCCTCGATGCGATGGCGCCATTCCAGGCGGGTGGCGCGGTCGCGGAAGCGCGAGATCACCACCGCGTCCTTGATCGGGATCGTGCTCTGGTAATAGTAGCGGTTGAGCGCCCAGGCCTGCACCTGGCCCTTGTTCAGCTTGCCGCCATGCAGCAGCTTATGGAACGGATGCAGGCTGTGATAGCGCGTCGCCCCGATATGGCGCAGCGTCGCCTCGAGCTCCTCGGCGCTAGTGAGCCTGATGCCCTTGCCGATCGAGAGCGCGGTCATTCCAGTCAGTGATGCGGCGTTCACAGCACGATCTCCGTTCCGTCAGCGGGTATCTGCCAGCCCGCCTGCTCGGCGGCCTTGCGCTCGGGCGAGCCGGGCAGCAGCGCCGGATTCGAGTTATTGATATGCAGAAACAGCTTCCTGTCGATATTGAGGTCGGCCAGCCGCGCGATCGCGCCGTCGTCGCCGGACATGGCGACATGTCCCATGCTCTTGCCGGTCTTGTGACCGAGGCCGGCCCTGATCATCTCGTCGTCGCGCCAGACCGTGCCGTCGAAGAACACCAGCGCGGCGCCGTCGATCTCGGCCTTGAGCGCGTCGGTCACCTCGGCACAGGCCGCGATGAAGTAGAAGCACTTGCCCGTCGCCTTGTCGGTGATCGCAAGGCCAAGCGTGTCGCCGTCGCCGCTCTCGCCGCCCGGATGCGCCTTGCCTTCCAGATACCAGGCCGACTTGCCCGGCACCGCGAAGGGCAGCACCTCCAGGCCGGAGCGCGCACCATCCGGCAGGCGGGGCTCGAACGGCTCGCGGAGAGTGATCGGCTGGCGCCGCACGTTCTTCTCATTCAGCACGTTGAAGATGCTGTTGCTGGCGAGGATCGCCAGCACCTTCTCGTGCGCATAGACCGTAAAGGGCGAGCCCTCGCGCATCGACAGCAGGCCCGCCACCGCATCGACTTCACTGTTGGTCAGGATCACGCCCGCAATCGGCGTGTGCCGCAGCGCGCCCGCCTTGGGGTGCAGCTGTGGCGTGGCGTTCAGTTGCTGCCGCAGGTCGGGGGAGGCGTTGATCAGGAACCAGTGCTCGCCGTCGCCGCTGAAGGCGACCGAGGCCTGGGTCCTTTGCAACTCGTGGCCGCCGCTACGGGCCGCTCGGCAACCCTCGCAGCCGCAATTCCATTGTGGAACTCCGCCGCCGGCCCCGGCGCCCAGGACGACGACGCGAAGCATGATCCGTCTCCTGGAGGTAAGGTCGCGAGGTGGATCTCAGGCCCCCACACAAATCCTGTCTTCCGGAAACGTATCGTGACCGGAAGAGCTCGGGGCGAAAGATCCACCTGCGCGGAACGCAATCTCACCAACCGCTTACTTGCGGGTGGCGCTCACATACATGTTGATTTCCATGCCGCAGGGCACTTCGACGATCTTCGGGGCTTTCCAGGCCATTTCGGCTCTCCATATTCGCGAATTCGGGACGTATCCGCCCACCCGTTAGACTAATGCTGGCGGAGAACTTCGCCAGTGAAATTTTCCCGAGAAGGTCATGCTGCGCCGCGAAAAATGCTAGGGGAACTTCACTTCTGAAGCGCTGCCTTGCGTCAGACGCATTCGGTCGCGAACCCTGCCCTGATAAAGCTGTTTGTGGAGTGCAGTGCAGCTTCAATCCGATACAGGCGAACCAACTGGATCTCGATATGCCCAGATACTTCTTCAACACCCGTATCGGCGACGAGCTGATCGTGGACCCCGACGGCGAGGACCTGCGCAACCCCGACCGCGCCTGGGAGGTCGCCCGCCAGATGATCCTGGAGGTGGTGAAGTCCGAGGGTGCACAGCCGGCGCTGCTCGAGGCGGTCATCGAGGTGACCGACGATGATGGGGAGATCGTGCTGGAGTTTCCCTTCACCGAGGCGCTGCTCGACATCCCCGACCAGTCCGCGACAAGGCATTAGCCGCGGCTATGGCTGAGGCGGCGGTGTCCACCCCTCCCCGCCGGGGAGAGGTCGGATTGCGAAGCAATCCGGGTGAGGGGCCGCACCAGACTGTGAGACCGCAACCCCTCACCCGGATCGCATCTTCGATGCGCTCCGACCTCTCCCTACGGGAGAGGTGAGCGACCCCCTCACCCCCGCGAAATCCGCATGGCTTTGCCGCGTTCCCGGCGCTAAAAGACGCCGATTACACGGAGCAAGCCATGCAAGATCTCTGGCGCCTCTCGGCCGCCGACCTCGCCACCCTCGTCAAATCCAAAAAGGTGTCCGCCAGGGAGGCCGCGCAGGCCGGCCTTGCGCGCCTGGATGCCGTCAATCCCCGGCTCAACGCGGTGATCGATCACCGGCCGGACGATGTCCTCAGGCAGGCCGATGCCGTCGATGCCGCCATCGCCCGGGGGGAGGACCCCGGTGTGCTCGCCGGCGTGCCCGTCACCATCAAGGCCAATGTCGACCAGGAAGGCTTTGCCACCACCAACGGCCTGAAGCTCCAGCGCGACGTCATCGCGCGCGAGGACAATCCGGTGGTCGCCAATTTCCGCAAGGCCGGCGCCGTCCTGCTCGGCCGGACCAATTGCCCGGCCTTCTCCTACCGCTGGTTCACCACCAATCTCATTCATGGCGATACCAAAAACCCCCGCGACGCCGCGCTGACGCCGGGCGGCTCCTCCGGCGGCGCCGGCTCGGCGGTCGCGGCCGGCATCGGCCACATCGCCCACGGCACCGACATCGCCGGCTCGATCCGCTATCCCGCCTATGCCTGCGGCGTGCACGGCCTGCGCCCGACGCTCGGCCGGATCCCTGCCTTCAACCCGGCGCTGCCGGAGCGCCCGATCGGGCCGCAGATCATGGCGGTGTCGGGACCCCTGGCGCGCACCGTCAACGACATCAGGATTTCGCTCGAGGCGATGTCGGCCCGCGACATCCGCGATCCCTGGTTCGTGCCGGTGCCGCTGCAAGGGCCCGCGCGGGACAAGCGCGCCGCGCTCTGCCTCAACCCGGGCGGTCTTGCCACCACGCCGGAGGTGAAGGCCGCAGTGAGCGATGCCGGCAAGCGCCTCGAACGTGCCGGCTGGACCGTCGACATCATCGAAGACACGCCGCCGATGCGCGAGGCGGTGGAGTGGCAGATCAAGCTCTGGCTCGGCGACGGCTTTGAGGCGCAGCTGGAGATGGCCGAGCGCGAGGGCGATCCCGGCGCGCTGGCCTGCCTGCGCGGCAACCGCGCCAGGGTCACGCCGATGGACCAGGCGAACTACGCCAAGGCGCTGACCCGAAGAGCCGCGCTGACCCGCGAATGGATGTTGTTCTTCGAACAATATGCGGTGCTGCTGACGCCGGTCTCCGGCGAGCTGCCGTTCCCGGATCATCTCGACCGCAAGGACGACGAATCCTTCAAGCGGGTGTGGGAGGCGCAGCTGCCGCAGATCGCCATTCCCTTCATGGGCCTGCCGGGCCTCGTGGTCTCCACCGGGCTCGTCGGCAAGGCCCCGGTCGGCGTGCATATCGTCTCCGGCCGCTACCGCGAAGACCTCTGCCTGCTCGCAGGCGAAGCGATCGAGGCCGGCGGCGTGCCGCCGTCGCCGATCGATCCCGTGGGCTAGCGATGACCGCCATCTACGACTTCAAGGCCAACTCGCTTGCCGGCGAGGAGGTGCCGATGAAGCGTTTCGAGGGACAGGTGCTGCTGATCGTCAACACCGCGAGCAAATGCGGCTTCACGCCGCAATATCGCGGCCTCGAGGATCTCCACCGCGATCTCTCGCCGCGCGGCTTCTCCGTGCTCGGCTTTCCCTGCAACCAGTTCGGGGCGCAGGAGCCGGGGCAGGCGAGCGAGATCCAGGAGTTCTGCTCGACCCATTACGACGTCACCTTTCCCCTGTTCGAGAAGATCGACGTCAACGGGCCGCAGGCGCATCCGTTGTACGACTACCTGAAACGCCAGCGATCCGGCCTTCTCGGCGCCTCCATCAAATGGAATTTCACCAAATTCCTGGTGGATCGTGCCGGCAAGGTGGTCGCGCGCTACGCGCCGACCGCACGGCCCGAAGGATTGCGGCAGCAAATCGAGACCCTGTTGTGAGCGAGACAATCATGAGCGACGAATTTCCGGACCGCCTGTCGGTCGACCCGAACAGCCCCTATTACAACGCGGACATTCTGGCGCGCGACGTCGGCATCCGCTTCAAGGGCATCGAGAAGACCAATGTCGAGGAATACTGCATCAGCGAAGGCTGGGTCCGCGTCACCGCCGGCAACGCCAAGGATCGCCACGGCAATCCGCTGACCATCAAGGTGCACGGGCCCGTGGAGCCGTATTTCAGGGATAAGAAGTGACGGCGAAGCCGTCACTGCAATGAAGGGGCGCGACGCGTCCAAATGCATATCCGTCACCCTGAGGTGCTCGCCTCTTCGGCGAGCCTCGAAGGGCGACGGCCCGGCTGCACCTCGGCCGTTCATCCTTCGAGGCTCCCGGCGCGATGCTTTTGCATCGCGCCACTCGCACCTCAGGATGACGGGGGAAACAGTCCGACGAAGTTCCTCTCGACCACCGAAGGCTGAACAACCATGTCCGTCCGCATCGTCGACGTCAGCGAGATCACGAAACCGATCTCGTCCCCGATCCGCAACGCCTATATCGACTTCACGAAGATGACGACGAGTCTCGTCGCCGTCGTCACCGATGTCGTGCGCGACGGCAAGCGCGTCGTCGGCTACGGCTTCAACTCGAACGGTCGCTACGGGCAGGGTGGCTTGATCCGCGAGCGGTTCGCCGCGCGCATCCTCGAGGCCGATCCGAAGTCGCTGCTGGATGCGGCCGGCGGCAATCTCGACCCCGACAAGGTCTGGGCCGCGATGATGACCAACGAGAAGCCGGGCGGCCATGGCGAGCGCTCGGTCGCGGTCGGCACCATCGACATGGCGGTGTGGGACGCGGTGGCGAAGATCGCAGGCAAGCCGCTGTTTCGCCTGCTCGCCGAGCGTCACGGCCTGACCGCCAATCCGCGCGTCTTCGTGTATGCCGCCGGCGGCTATTACTATCCCGGCAAGGATCTTTCGATGCTGCGCGGCGAGATGCGCGGCTATCTCGACCGCGGCTACAACGTCGTGAAGATGAAGATCGGCGGCGCGGGAATCGACGAGGACCGCACCCGCATCGAGGCGGTGCTGAAGGAGATCGGCAACGCCGCGCAGCTCGCCGTCGACGCCAACGGCCGCTTCGATCTGGAGACCGCGATCGCCTACGCAAAGATGCTGCGCGACTATCCGCTGTTCTGGTACGAGGAGGCCGGCGATCCCCTCGACTACGCGCTGCAGGCCGCGCTCGCCGAGTTCTATCCGGGCCCGATGGCGACAGGCGAGAACCTGTTCAGCCACCAGGATGCCCGCAACCTGATCCGCTACGGCGGCATGCGTCCCGACCGCGACTGGCTGCAATTCGACTGCGCACTGTCCTACGGACTGTGCGAATACCAGCGCACGCTGGAAGTGCTGAAGACCCACGGCTGGTCGCCCAGCCGCTGCATCCCGCATGGCGGCCACCAGATGTCGCTCAACATCGCAGCCGGCCTCGGTCTCG
The DNA here is from genome assembly GCF_022354745.1 of Bradyrhizobium sp. I71. NCBI lineage: Bacteria > Pseudomonadati > Pseudomonadota > Alphaproteobacteria > Hyphomicrobiales > Nitrobacteraceae > Bradyrhizobium > Bradyrhizobium sp. I71. The sequence continues at coordinate 2,023,482 of NZ_CP059398.1, read as the reverse complement.
GCGGCAATGAAAGCTATCCCGACCTGTTCCAGCCCTATGGCGGCTTCCCGGACGGCGTCCGCGTCGAGAACGGCCACATCACCATGCCGGAGCTGCCAGGCATCGGCTTCGAAGGCAAGTCCGATCTCTACAAGGAGATGAAGGCATTGGCGGAGTAGCCCGGCTGGTGCCGCACACTCCGTCATTGCAAGCGAAGCGAAGCAATCCAGAATCTTTCCGCGGCGGCAATCTGGATTGCTTCGTCGCTACGCTCCTCGCAATGACGAATGTGGTGCGAGCCGACCGGCCCCCTACGACAGCCTCATGTCCAGCAACCTTCGTCCCTCGCTCTTCAGCAGCTTCTTCACCGCGCTCGACGCAACCACCTCGCCGTCGTTGGCGTAGGCCTCGTGGTTCTTCTCGATGTCGTCGAGGCGGTAGAGGTAGTTGACCATGATGCCCGCCGATTCGCGGATGCCCTTCGGCGAGAGGTCTCCGAGCCAGTTGATGCGCTCGAGCCTTGCGCCGTTGCCGAGATGGAAGCGCGCGACGGAATCGATCAGCCGGCCCTTCGGCGTGCGTGCCTTGAGGAAATAATGCGCCGCGAGCGGCTCCAGCACGCCGCGGAGCAGCGCCGCCGTCTCGGGGCTCTCGAACCATTTGGGATCGTCGAGACGCTTCAGCACCTCGCGGTCCTCGTCCGACAGCGGCAGGTCCCTGTCCTGCTTCACCCAAGCCATGAAGCCCGGCACCGGCGACAGTGTCACGAAGGTGTCGAGCTTCGGCAACTCGCGGCGCAGCTCTTCCACCACCTGCTTGATCAGGAAGCTGCCGAACGAGATGCCGCCAAGGCCGCGCTGGGTATTGGAGATCGAATAGAACACGGCGGTGCGTGCGCGCTCGATCGGCAGATACTGGCGGTCGACCGCGAGCAGCGGCGCGATTGCGCCCGGGATGGTCTCGGTCAGCGCCACCTCGACGAAGATCAGGGGCTCGTCGACCATCGCGGGATGGAAGAACGCGTAGCAGCGGCGGTCGACCGGATCGATGCGGCGACGCAGATCGTCCCAGTCGCTGATCTCATGCACGGCTTCGTAGCGGATGATCTTTTCGAGGATGTTGGCCGGGGTCGACCAGTCGATCCTGCGCAGCACGAGAAACCCCCTGTTGAACCACGAAGAGAGAAGGTGCGAGACGTCGCGGTCGAGCGCGGCGAGATCGGTGTGCCCGTTCATCATGCCGAGCAGATCGGCGCGCATGTTGACGAGATCGCCGGTCCCGCCGGGCGCACGGTTGAGGCGGCGGATCAGCTCCTGCCGCCGCGGCTCCGAGGCGAAGTGCAACGAGCTCGCGTCCTCGTCGCTGGGCGCGGCGCGCCATGTCTCGATCGCCTTGGACAGGCGCTCCCGATCGGGGCCGAAATCGCGCACCAGTCCCTCGAAGAAGGCGCGGCGTCCTGCCGCATCCAGCTCCCGGTAGATGTCGAGCACCTCACGCGCCATCGCGGTGCCGGAGGCTTCGCCCCGGCCCGACAGCAGCGCATCGCAAAGCTCGATCAGCCCATCGGCGTCCCGCCTGGTATCGGCGGAGTCCCCGCGGCGAAGCAGCGTGCGGCCGCGCTCGGAGATGGTGGCGAGCAGGTCGGAGAAGAAGGCATTGGCCATCTGGGCTTTTCGATTCCAGGTTTGTGCGTTGCGGAAGTTTACACAAGATTTGGGCGGAAGCCGATCACAATCAAGCGGGGGAATTTGGCAACTTCAGTCGGGCCGTGCGTTTCGAGAATGCCGACATGTCCCGCGAAGGCGGTGCGCGCTGGGCGTCCAAGCCTCCACGTCGTCATGGCCGGGCTTGTCCCGGCCATCCACGCCTTGCCACGCAGCACAAAGAACGTGGATGCCCGAGACGAGCCCGGGCATGACGGCCCTTGCGTTCATTGTGCTAGCGCTATCCAGAGTGTTCCTCACCCCTTCGCAAACTCCGTCGGCGTGCGCCCCGTCACCTGACGGAACGCGGCCGAGAATGCCGGCACGCTGGCATAGCCGAGCTGGGTGGCGAGCTGCTTCACCGACACGCTAGCATCCGTCGACAGGCGCTGGATCGCGGAAGCGATGCGGGCGCGCTGGCACCAGGTCTTGAAGCTCAGCTGCGTCTCGCTCGAGAACAGCCGCGACAGCGTGCGGGCGGAGGTTCCGACCTCGCGCGCCAGCGTGTCGATGTCGTGCAGGCCGGTGGGGTCGTCGAGCACGATCATGGCGGCGCGGCGGCAGCGCGGCTCGCGCGGCAACGGCACGAAGGTGGCGGAATCCTCGGCCTGGTGCAATTCCAGCATCACCAGGCGCACCAGCAGCTCGGTCCGCTCTTCCGAATTGCGCGCGTCGAACAGCGCCAGGATGGCCTGGTTCAGCAGCGGCGACACCCGGACCACGAATTCCCTGGTCAATCCCTCATAGCGCTTCTCGTGCTTGAGCCAGGGCAGGTCGAAATACAGCGTGCGCATCTCGATGTCGGCGAGCAGGTCGATGGCATGTTGAAGCCCGGCCGGCACCCAGACCGCGCGGTCCGGCGGCACCAGCCAGCGTCCCCCCGGCGTCGTCACCTGCATCGTGCCCTTGGCCGCATAGATCAGCTGCGCCTCGCGGTGCAGGTGCGGTTCGATCCGCATGCCCCTGGGATAGTCGCGCGCGACCAGGTGCACGCCCGCAGGCGAGCGGTGATTGCTCCGGACCTCCCGCAGGATTGGCGTTTCCAAGATTGGCGTTTCCAAGACAGTCATTGGCAGCATCCCGTCATGGGCACGACATATAACTCATTTCGGAGCAGGAGAGGATTCGTATGAACAGCCCAAGCCGGGTCATCGCTTTCGTCAACGCAGGCCATTTCATCGACCATTATTCGATGCTGATCTTCGCCGCCGCTGTCATCATCATGGGCCCGGCGCTCGGCATGGCCTATTCGGAACTCCTGCCTTACGCGACGCCGGGCTTCGTCGCCTTCGGAGCGGGCTCGCTGCTGACCGGCTGGCTCGGGGACCGCTGGAGCCGCCGCCACATGATGCTGATCTTCTTCGTCGGCATCGGCGCCTCCATGATCGCGGTCGGCTTCGTGCAGACCCCGGTGCAGCTCGGCGCGGCGCTGCTCGCGATCGGCATCTTCGCCTCGATCTATCACCCCGTCGGCACCGCCATGATCGTGTCCTATGCCGACAGGCTCGGCCGCGAGATGGGCATCAACGGTGTCTGGGGCAATCTCGGCGTTGCCTCCTCCGCACTGGTCACTGGTGTGATCGGCCAATATCTCGGCTGGCGCTTCGCGTTCATCGTTCCCGGCGTGGTCACCGTCCTGATCGGCGTTGGCTTCGCGATGAGCGTCGTGCACGAGGATCGCAAGGGCTCGAAGCAGGCGGCGGCCCAGGCGCGGGTCGCTAGGCAGGACATGTGGCGCGTGATCCTGGCGCTGCTGATCGTCGTGATCGCGATCTCCACGACCTTCAACGCCGTCACCGTCGCGCTGCCGAAGCTGTTTGCCGAGCGGCTCGCGGACCTGACCAGGAGCCCGGCGCTGCTCGGCGTCATCGCCGCCTGCGTCTACGTGTTCGGCGCGATGACGCAGTACACGATCGGCCGGCTGCTTGATCGCTATTCGCTGAAGACGGTGGCGCTGCCGCTGTCCTTCATGCTGGCGCCGTTCCTGTATCTGGCCGCCAGCCTGAACAACCTGCCGCTCATCCTGGTGTCGATCGGCATCGTCATGGGCGCGTTCGGACAGGTCACGGTGAACGACGCCATGGTCGGCAAGTACACCACCGAGGAGTGGCGCTCGCGCGCCTATGCGGTGCGCTATTTCGTCGGCTTCACCGCGGCCGGCGCGTCGGTCGGCCTGGTCGCCTGGCTCTACGAGCAGGGCGGTTTCGTCACCATGCTGCACGCCTTCGCCGCGCTCTGCCTGCTCGCGATCGCGGCCGCGATCATCCTGCCGCGCGAGATCCGGACGCCGCAGGCGGTGTGAAGGGACACCGCTCTCGTGTCCCGGACAAGTCGCTGCGCTCGCAATGACGGAGGATGAGGCGGGGCCCATCACGCATGCCACCCATGATGCCATTCTGCCAGTGTTTTGCCCGACGGCGCAAGTCACTTCGGCAAGGCCGAAATTTTCGCGAGGTTTTTCAAACCCATCCCTACTGTGCATGGGGTTGTTTTCGCACTTTTCGTTTTTGACCCCACCGCGCGCGGCGGAACCGGCGCCGCCTTCCGCGGGTTCTGTCCCTGTGGCGCCCCGACGCCGGGGCGGATGAAGGGGGAAAGACACCTGCATGCCATGGCGCCTGCTCCGACCGGTCGTCCTCGTCCCCGCGGCGCTTGTCCTCACCACCCTTGCGGCCAGTGCCGAAGCGGGCAAATCGGCCGGCCCGTCGGAATTCCTCCTGATCGTACAGATCGTCCTGCTGATCGCGGTCGGCCGCGGGCTCGGCGAGGTCATGCAGCGGATCGGTCAGCCCTCGGTGATCGGCGAACTGCTCGCCGGCATCATCCTCGGGCCCTCGCTGTTTGGCTGGATCTGGCCAGAGGCGCAAGCCGCGATCTTCCCGAAGACGCCCGAGCAGAAGGCGATGATCGACGGCATCGCGCAAGTCGGCATCCTGCTGCTGCTGTTGCTCACCGGCATGGAAACCGACCTCAAGCTGGTCCGGAAGGTCGGCAGGGCGGCGATCGCGATCTCGATCGCCGGCATCGTCGTGCCCTTCGCCTGCGGCTTTGCGCTGGGTGAATTCCTGCCGGACGCGCTGCTGCCCAATCCGCAGGAGCGCCTCGTGGCCTCGCTGTTCATGGGCACCGCACTGTCGATCTCCTCGGTGAAGATCGTCGCCGTGGTGGTGCGCGAGATGAACTTCATGCGCCGCAATGTCGGGCAGATCATCGTCGCGACCGCCGTCATCGACGACACCATCGGCTGGATCATCATCGCGGTCATCTTCAGCCTGGCCTCGCACGGCACGCTCGATGTCGCCTCGGTGGCGAAAGCCGTGCTGGGAACGCTGGCCTTCCTCGCCGTCAGCTTCACCATCGGACGCCGCCTGGTGTTCCTGCTGATCCGCTGGGCCAACGACAATCTCGTCAGCGCGGCGGCCGTCATCACGGTGATCCTGCTGTTGATGAGCGTCATGGCGATGATCACGCATCTGATCGGCGTCCACACCGTGTTAGGCGCCTTCGTCGCCGGCATCCTGGTCGGCGAGTCCCCGATCCTGACGCGGCAGATCGACGAGCGCCTGCGCGGACTGATCTCGAGCTTCTTCATGCCGGTGTTCTTCGGCCTCGCCGGCCTCAGCGCCGATCTCTCGGTGCTGCGCGATCCCAACCTCCTGATGCTCACCGGCCTGCTGGTCGTCATTGCCAGCGTCGGCAAGTTCGGCGGCGCCTTTGTCGGCGGCACCGCGGGCGGCTTGAGCTATCGGGAATCGCTGGCGCTCGCCAGCGGCATGAACGCGCGCGGCTCGACCGAGGTCATCATCGCCACCATCGGCCTCTCCATCGGCGTGCTCAGCCAGAACCTGTTCACGATGATCGTGACCATGGCGATCGTGACCACGATGGCGATGCCGCCGATGCTGCGCGCGGCGCTGGCGAGGCTCCCGATGAACGAGGAGGAGAGGGAGCGGCTGGAGCGCGAAGAATTCGAGAAGCGCGGCTTCGTCGCCAATCTCGAGCGCCCCTTGCTGGCGGTGGACGAAAGCGTCAACGCCGGCTTCGCCGCCTACATTGCGGGCCTGATCGCCGGCATGCGCGGCCTGCCGATCACCGTGCTGCATATCGGCCAGCGCGCCAAGGAACAGGGGAAGGGACGCGGCGAGGAGGAAAGCCACGAAGCCGTGGTGAAGAAGGCCGCCGAGACGGTGTCCGTCAAGAGTCACGGAGACACCGGCAACATCGACGTCGTCACCCGTGCGAGGCAGGCGGAGCTCGGCGCGACCATCGCCGACGAAGCGCGCAAGGGCTTCGATCTTCTGGTCGTCGGCATCGACAGGGTGACCGCGACCAAGGACCGCTTCGACCGGAAGATCGACGACATCGCCGCGGCGTTCGAAGGACCGCTGGCGATCGTCGCGGCCAAGGGCAAGCACCTGAAGCAGCCGATGCCCGACGCGCTCAACATCCTCGTTCCCGTTTCAGGCAGCGGCGTCTCCAAACGCGGGGCCGAGGTGGCGGTGGCGCTGGCGCAGGCCGGATCGGGCTCGCTGCGGGTGATCTATGTGGCGACGACGCGGGACAAGGGCGCGCAGCGCGGGGTCTCCCGCGGGCTGGGCCAGGAGACGGGCATCCTCAAGGACACCAGCGATCTCGCCGCCCGCTACGACGTCGACATCACCACCACGCTGCGGGTGAACCGGGCCCCGGAGGCGGCGATCCTTCGCGAGATCGATACCACCGACGTCGATCTCGTCGTCATGGGCGTCGACCGCATCCAGGCCGATCACCTTTCCTTCGGCGGCGTCGCCGACGCCGTGCTCAGGCAGTCGAAAGTGTCTGTGCTCCTGGTGTCGAGCGGCGAGGCGCGGCAGGCACCGGCGGAGAGGGCTTGAAATCTCTCTCCGCCGTCATTGCGAGGAGCGAAGCGACGAAGCAATCCAGACTCTTTCCGCGGAAAGATCCTGGATTGCTTCGCTGCGCTCGCAATGTCGATCGTGGTCGATAGCGGTCGCCTACTTCACCTCCGCCACCGCCTGCGCCTTCGGCGTCTTCTTCGACGCCCGCCAGTTCTCGAAGCGCTGCACCACCACGAAGAAGGCCGGCACGAACAGCACCGCGAGGCAGGTCGAGGCCAGCATTCCCGAGAACACGGTGATGCCGATCGACTTGCGCGCGCTGGCGCCGGCGCCGGTGGCGAGCACCAGCGGCACCACGCCGAGGATGAAGGCGAAGGAGGTCATCAGGATCGGACGGAAGCGGGCGCGCGCGGCTTCGATGGCGGACTCCATGATCGGCTTGCCCTCGCGGCCGTGCAGTTCGAGTCCGACCTCGACGATCAGGATGGCGTTCTTGGCCGACAGCGCGATCAGCAGGATCAGGCCGATCTGGCAATAGAGGTTGTTGTCGATCTTGAGCCCGGAGAGGATCAGCATCGGCCCGAGCAGCGACAGCGGCACCGCGAGGATGACCGAGATCGGCGCGTACCAGCTCTCATACTGACCGGCGAGCACGAAATAGACCAGCAGCATGGCGAGGCCGAACACCCAGTAGATCTGGTTCGAGACCGCCTTCTCCTGATAGGACATCGCGGTCCATTCATAGCCGGTGCCCGGCGGTAGCGTCTTGTCGGCGATCTCCTCCATCAGCTTCAAGGACTGGCCGGAGGAGTAGCCCTGTGCCGGCAGGCCGATCACGGTCGAGGACGGATAGAGATTGTAGAGGCTGATCAGCGACGGGCCGGTTGCCGGTGTGATCTTGGCGACGGTGCCGATCGGGATCATGTCGCCGTTCGAGTTGCGCACCTGCATGTTGGCGATGTCGCGCTCGGTGACGCGGAACGCCGGATCGGCCTGGGTATAGACCTGGAACACGCGGCCGAACTTGTTGAACTGGTTGACGTAGGACGAGCCGAGATAGGTCGACAGCGCCGAGAACACCTGGTCCGTCGTCACGTGCAGGGTCTGGGTCTTGACGCGGTCGATCTCGACGTTGAATTGCGGCACCGACGAGCGGAACGAGGACTGCACGCGCTGCAGCGCGCTCTGGCTCTGGCCGTTGCTGACCATCGCACTGGTGATCGCCTGCAGCTTGGCAAAATCGCTGTTGCCGTCGCGCAGCTCGACCTGCATCGAGAATCCCGCGGCGTTGCCGATACCCTGGATCGGCGGCGGCGGCAGCACGATCGTGCGCGCTTCCATGATCGTCGCGAGCTTGTCGTTCAGTCCATAGACCAGCGAGCGCAAATCCTCGCCGGGCCCTTTGCGGGCGTCCCAGTCCTTCAGGATGATATAGGCGACGCCGGCATTGGCGAGGCTCGCGCTGTTGTCGAGCGCCGAGATGCCGGCGATGGTGATGACCTGCTGGACTCCAGGGGTGTCCTTGATGATCTCGCTCGCTCTGTCGAGCACCTTCTGGGTCCGCTCCAGTGCGGCGCCGTCGGGTAGCTGCACGGCGGCGATCAGATAGCCCTGGTCCTCGATCGGCAGGAAGCCGGTCGGCACCCGCGACAGGCCGTAGGCGCTGGCTCCGATGATCAGCAGCGCGAACGCGACCGAGATCGTGGCATGTCTCACGAGGAAGGTGATCAGCCTTGTATAGCCGCGCTCGACGCGGTCATAGACCGCGTTGAAGCCGCGATAGAAGAAATTGCGCTGCTCCGGCGGCACTGCAGGCCGCAGCCAGAGCGCGCATTGCGTCGGCTTCAAGGTCGCCGCGTTGATGGCGGAGAGCAGCGCGGTCGCGGCGATCACCAGCGCGAATTGCGAATAGATGCGTCCCGTCAGCCCCGCGAGGAACGAGGCCGGCAGGAACACCGAGATCAGCACCAGGGTGATGCCGACGATCGGCGCGAACAGCTGGTCCATCGCCTTGATCGCGGCATCGTGGCCGTTCATGCCCTGCTCGATGTTGTGCGCGGCGCCCTCGACCACGACGATGGCGTCGTCGACCACGATGCCGATCGCGAGCACGATCGCGAACAGCGTCGACATGTTGATGGTGAAGCCGAGCGCCGCCATCGCGGCGAAGGCGCCGATGATGGTGACCGGCACGGTAGTCGCCGGCACCAGCATCGCGCGCCAGTCCTGCAGGAACACGAGGATCACGACCAGCACGAGCAGGCCGGCCTCGATCAGGGTCATGTAGACCTCGTGCACCGAGGCCTCCACGAACTTGGTGGTGTCGAACGGCGTGTCGTACTTGATGCCTTCCGGAAAGCGCTTGGCGAGCTCGGCCATCTTCTTCTCGACGGCCTGCTCGACCTGGAGCGCATTGGCGCCGGGCGACTGGAAGACGCCGATGCCGACCGCCGGCTGCTTGTTGAGCGAGAAGATCTGGCTGTAGGTCTGCGCGCCGAGCTCGACCCAGCCGACGTCGCGCACCCGCGTGACATCGCCGTTGGCGCCTGACTTGACGATGATGTTCTCGAACTGGCCGACGTCGTCGAGCCGTCCGTTGACGTTGAGCGTGTACTGGAACGCCTGTCCCGGCGGTGTCGGCGGCGCGCCGACCTGGCCGGCCGAGACCTGCTGGCTCTGCTGCTGGATCGCCTGGATCACGTCCTGCGGCACCAGCCCGCGGACCTGCAGCTTGTTTGGATCGAGCCAGACCCGCATCGAATACTGGCCGGCGCCGAACACGGTGACGTTGCCGACGCCGGGGAGGCGGGAGAGCTCGTCGCGGATGTTGATGGTGGCGTAGTTGCTCAAGTAGAGGCTGTCGTACCTCGCATCCGGCGAGGTCAGCGTCACGAACAGCAGGATCGAGGTCGACCGCTTCTGCACGGTGACGCCCTGGTTCTGCACCGCCTGCGGCAATTGCGACAGCGCGCTGGAGACGCGGTTCTGCACCAGCACCTGCGCGAAGTTGAGGTCGGTGCCGATCTTGAAGGTCACGGTCAGCGTGTAGGTGCCGTCGGAGCCGCTGTAGGACTGCATGTACAGCATGTCCTCGACGCCGTTGACCTGCTGTTCGATCGGCAGCGCGACGGTGTCGATCACGGTCTTGGCGCTGGCGCCGGGATAGCGCGTGGTGACCTGCACCGTCGGCGGCACCACGTCGGGATATTGCGCGATGGCGAGGTTGAACAGCGCGACTCCGCCGATCAGGACCATCAGAAGCGCGATGACGTTCGAGAGGACCGGCCGCTCGATGAAGAATTTCGAGATCATGGCTGGCAGCCCCTCACTTGGCCGAGGCCTGAGACTGGTCGATCTTCGTCGCTTGCGGGTCGATCTTCTGGCCCGGGATGACGCGCAGCAGCCCCGCGATCACCACGCGGTCGTCCGGCTTCAAGCCGCTTTCGATCACGCGCAGGCCGTTGTCGACGGGGCCGATCTGCACCATGCGCTGCTCGACGACGTTGTCGCCGTTGACCACCAGCAGATAGCGGCCGCCCTGGTCGCTTCCGAGCGCGGTGTCGGGAACGAGCAGGGCGTCCTTCTCCTGGTCGAAGGGCACGCGGACCCGGACGAAATAGCCGGGCAGCAGCAGCCGCTTGTCGTTGGGAACGAGGCCGCGGACCGCCAGCGTGCCCGTCGACTGGTTCAGGGTCGGCGCAACGTAGTCGAGCTTGCCTTCATGGGGATAGCCGGTCTCGGTCTGCAGTCCCAGTTGAACCGGGATTTGCTTCATATTGGCGGGAGTCAGCCCACGGCGAGCCGCCTCGGCGCGGATGCGCAGCACGTCCTGTTCATTGACGGTGAAGTTCACATAGATCGGGTCCATCGCGACGATGGTGGCGAGCTGGGTCGGCGAGGAAACGCCGACGAGTTCGCCGACCGAGACCATATGGGCGCTGACGACGCCGTCGAACGGCGCCGTCACCTTGGTGTAGCCGTAATTCACTTCGGCGAGTTTCGTATTGGCCTGGGCCTGCTGCAGATTGGCCTGGGCATTGTCGCGGTTGGACGTGGAGGTGTCGAGCGTGGCCTGGGAGACGGCCTGGCGCTGCACCAGCTCGGCCTGCCGCTTGTAATCGGCTTCCGCCTGCCGGAGCGAGGCCTGCGCGCCGGCCTCGGCCGCCTGCGCCTGCTCGAGCTTGAGCTTGTAGGTCTCCGGCTCGATCGTGAACAGCTGGGTGCCCTGCTTGACGAAGGCGCCGTCCTGATAGTCGATCGTTTGCAGAAAGCCCTGCACGCGCGCGACCAGATCGACGCTCTTGATCGGTGCGGTGTTGCCGGTGGCCTCGATGTAGCGCGTCACCGCACGCTGCACCGGCGTCGCGACGTCCACCTTGGGCGGGGGCGGCGCCACGAACGCGTTCTTGTCCTCGCAGCCGGCGAGCACGGCCATGGATGCCGCGATGGCCAGTCCCCGCCCGATATGTCGCCACACTCCATTGCGCCGTGTGGGAGATGCGGGATTCGCTGAGGTCATTCGGTGGTCCCCGATGAGTGTCTGTCGGTGCGGCAGGCTAGCAACAAATGACTGGCCGTGGAACACCATAGCCATGGCAGTCACCGGCCTTGCAAGGTGCAGTGTGGCCGACGGCAGATTTGTTTTGTCGTCACAGACCGCTTCGCACTGGGTGCACGGTCGACCCCAATTGCATCAAAGGCGCGACGACGACCAGCGGCACGCCGCGCAAGGCTCACGACAATAATGGTTGACTTACCCATCGGGATGGCATGGTCCATCGGCGCGATGGGGCTAGATCCGGGTCGCAGCCGCCCCTTGCGCATGCCAGGCCGCAAGTACGTCCCGCTCCTCATCGGCGGTAAGCCCGATGACCGGACCGTTGCTGGCGTTGAGCCAATGAAGGGTGTCGTGTGCGGTGACCGCGACCGGTCGCGAGATCAGTCCGGCCGCGCGCGCCGGCGAGGTGTCGCGTGTCAGGAATCCGGCGAAGTCGGGCAGGGGCAGCCACATCGGCAATGACCGCGGACCTGCCCAGCGCCGCACGTCGTGCGCTTCGAGGAAGGTGCGATCGACCCAGGTGAAGGTGCATGATGCGTTCAGCGCGGATGCGCACTCGGCCAGGAATTCGCCGCGTGTGCGAATTGGCCCGATCCCATCATAGATTCCGGTGAGGCGAATCTCTGCCGCATGCACGATCCATTGCACGAGATCGCGCACGTCGATGAACTGGACGGCGTCCTCCGGCGATCCCGGCGCCAGCACCTCGCCGCCGCGTGCCAGCCGCGCCGGCCAGTAGGCGAACCGCCCGGTCGGGTCTTCCGGCCCGGCGATGAGGCCGGCCCGGCAGATGAAGGCGTCGTTGCCGACCGCTTGTTCGCAGGCGACCTTGGCGGCGCCGTAGATTGCGTCGGTGCTGTGCGCGATCTCCGCTGAACTGGGCTCGCGCAGCGGCGCGGTGTCGGCGCGTTGCCCCGGAATGCGGTTGTCCGCATACACACTGATCGTGGACACGAAGGTCCAATGCACGCCCGGCCGCTTCAGGGCGGCGACCGCGCGGCGGACCTGGCCGGGATGACGCGAGACATCGACCACGGCGTCGAATGTCTCGCCCGCGAGCGGCGCAAGACCGTCGGCGACGTCGCGATCGATCCGTACGAAGCGCGTGCCCGCGGCAATCGGCCCCGCAAGGCCGCGGGCAGCGCAGGTCACGTCATGGCCGGTCGCGCAAGCATGGCTTGCGATCGCCCGTCCGAGAAACTGGCTGCCGCCGAGAATGAGAACGCGCATGTAAGGGTCCGTGTCTCCGATGAGATCGCGAGACTACAACGTCAGGTGGCGGTTGCAACCGATCCATCAGCGCGGCCTGATCTCCGCATATTTCGCCATCGCGCGCTCGAACTTCCGGTTGAACAGCCACATGGCAGCGAGGATCTCGCGGTAGCTTGCCGAGGTGCGCGCCCGGTCGGCCTGTCCGAAGGCAAAGATGCTGTTGTTGCGCAGGTGCTTCATGATCGTGGGGCTGGACACCCTGTAGTTCAGGAGATCGCCCGATTTGAGCGCGGACCTGGTCGGGGTCGGCACGATCTGGATCAGCTCGAACAGCTTCATCTGGTCGATCGGGTCAGGCAGCGTCTTCACGATTCCAGGGATCTCGCGGAACAGCTCAGCGTGCGCGTTCATCAGGCCGTCGCGCACGTTGGTCCAGTGGTTGAAGCGGTGATCGGTGCCGCGGGCCCGGGCCTCTTCCCTGTCGTCGCGCGCGCTCAGCCCCGGATCGATCGCGGCGATATCGCCCTTGATGGCCTCCCATTTCCGGTGGCCGTTGCGGTCTTCGGAGGGGCCGGTCTGGAAGCTGCCCATATAGGTGTTCGAGCGCGCGTTGCGGACGTTCTGCTTGCCATTGGTTTCCGCAAAGAACAGCCCGAGGCTGATGCGGCCCGCAGTCTCGGCATGTTCAGGCGCAAGCCCCTTGGCGCGCGCGATCGCAACGGCGAGATCGACCACGTCCTTGAACGGCGTTGGCGAGTCCTGCGCGCTGGCAGGCGGTGCCTCCATGATGTCGAACAGCTTTCCATATTCGTCGACCAGCGGCTCGATGTCGGCATCGAAATAGGCGGGAGGAATCTCGAACTTGTTGCGCCGGCCGATCCGCGACGGCATGGCGTCAGTGATATCCTTGTAGGTACTGATCACGGCGACGCGCGCGAGGTAGAGCGCCTGTCCCGGCAGGTTCGGCAGCGGCTGCTTCGCTTCGATCTGGCGCCGTCGCTCGGCGAGGATGGATTTGAAATCGCCGAGCGCGCGATCATAGGCGGCAAGTGCCTCCGCTTGCCTGGCCGTGAGCGCGCTCTGTCCCATGGCAGGCGCCGCGAGAAGCAGGGCAAGCACGGCGACAATCGCGGCGGCGTGACGTCTTGGTTCCATCGCGGGCTCCCGGGCCGGCCGATTCGTCAGCCGGAAGCGTAGGCAATACGGCCTGGCCTGGCGAGCCGCGAGTTCGGGTCGGCGGCAACCTGCCAGCCGTCACGCCGTCACCGGGTACTCCGGCGCGGAAGCCAGGAACTTGGCGTATTCATCGGCGTCCGGAGGCAGGAAGCGGCCTGCGAGACCGCCGCGCTTCTGGTTCTTCGCGCCGATGTCGGCCATCAGCTCGTCGAAATGACGGTAATGATAGGGCGCGACGCACAGGCCGCCATAGACGCCCGCGGCCGGCCGCTCGACGCGCTTGAAGTGCAGCATCATCTCGATGTTGTCGCGCATCGCCTGCGCCGTCGGCTGGTTGGCGAGCTGGCCGTCGGCATAACGCACCAGCCAGTTGGCGGCGAGGTCGGCGCAGAGCACGGTGCAGAACGACGAGTTGAAGCCGACGAAACCGAGCTCAGGCAGATCGGGATTGGCGATCAGGCGATAGAGCCGGTACTGTCCGTCGGCATCGACCAGCTTCTGCCTGTAAGCTTCGGGAAGGAAGGGCACGCCGAGCTTGTAGCCGATCGCGAGCACCGCGACGTCGGCACCGACGCGCTCGCCGCCGCTCATCACGATGCTGTCGCCTTCATAATGGCCGAACGTGCCGAACACCGCCTTGATGCGGCCGTCGGCGACCATCGGATAGAAGCCCGGCGTTGCGATCGGCACCGAGCAGTTGACGCCGTCCTCGATCCGGTCCTTCGGCACCATCTTGCATTGCTTGAGCTTGAGCTGCGCCTTCAACAGGCTCTCCAGCCCGCGCCAGTTCGCCCAGACCAGCGGCGCGGCGAGGCGGTGCGCGAGCCGCGCCATCGGGCCGATGCCCCAGCCCGGAAACATCTCCTCCTGCGCGCGGATGTAGAGGATACGCTTGAAGTTCACGAGGCCGCCGATGAAATAGGGAATGCGCCAGACCGGCTCGCGCATCACGATCGTCACCTCGCGCGCGCCCGATTTCACCGCGTTCACGGCGATGTCGGTCGCCGACTTCGAGCCGCCGAGCACGACGACGCGGCGTCCCTTCGCCAGCGTCGGATCGCCGTATTTCGACGAATGCAGGATCTGGCCGCCCTGTGCGAGAAAGCCGTCCTCGCCGGGGCAATGCAGCTCGCGTGGCTCGTTGAACTGTCCGGTGCAGATCGCGACGAAATCGAAATCCTCGCTCGTGCTCGTGCAGTCCTTGTCCTTCAGGGACAGCGTCCAGCCCGGCTTGCCGTCGGCGCGCCGTTCCATGCCGGCGACCTCCGTGTTCAGGCGCAGCATGCGATCGAGGCCAAAGCTCCTGGCGTAGTCGGCGAGATAGGCATGGACCTGCGGTCCGGTCGGCCATTCCGGATAGGCGTCCGGCATGGCGCGATCGGTGTAGCGGTAGAGCTCCTTCGGGCTCTGGGTCTGCACGTCCGGGTAGGAGCGCGCCGGCTCCCAGACGCCGCCAAGATCGCCGCTGCGCTCGACGATGGTGACGCGATGGCCGCGGGTGGAGAACGCCTTTGCGGCGGCAAGTCCGGAGACGCCGGCGCCGATCACGCAGACTTGCTTGGGGTTGACCATGGGATGGCTCGCAATCACTGTGTTTCGCGCAAGCGGCCACGTTCGGCCGCAAGGCGCGGCCGGCCGAGCTGCAAGCAGATGAAAGTGGACGAGAAGGCGGATCGCCTAGTCGTTGGCCTCGGGCGGCAGGAAGTCGACCTCGTGCAGCGCCGAGATGCGCACGACCTCGGCGGGGTCGGTCAGATTGTGCAGCTGTTCGAACAGCGCCTCCAGCTTCTGCATCGGCGAGACCCAGAACAGCGCGCGGCACGGCTTGTCGGACTTGTTGAAATAGCCGTGGGGGATGCCGCGCGGCATGCGGACGAGGTCGCCGGCATGGGCCTTGACCCATTGACCGTCCAGCTTGAGGTCGAGCGTGCCTTCCTGCACCAGGATGAACTCGTCCTGGGTCGGATGGATGTGCACCGGCACGAACTGGCCGGGATCGCTGTTGGTTTCGAACGCGAAGGTGGAGTCTGTGACGGCCTTGGGGAAATAGACCTGGCCCAGGATATTCCAGCTCTTCCCGCCATAGCCCGTGCCGTTTGCAGTAATGCCCTTTTCGAGTGCAGTCATGCTCGCCTCCTGATGGATTCCGGCGGGGACGGAGCATCGGCCAGCCAAGGGCCGCCTGTCTATCCGCTAAACGAATCCCGCGCGGCTTATCGCCATGCAGCACGACGATAAGGTGGACGCGGCCCTTTTCGTCCGCCGGGAACTATTATAGGCTTAAAATAATTCCCGGGCGCGAAGCATGGTCGACGATGTCCGCAGCCGAGCTGGAAACGAGCGCAAGAGCCTCTGCAGCCGAACGGCTCGCGGACTTCGCCCGCGTCACCACGGATGATGTCGACGAAGCGGCCGAGCAGATCGGGCGCATCTTTTGCCCGCACGATCTCAAGCCCGCGCAGGCGCGCGCCGCCGGCTTCTCCGCCCGGCACAATTGCGCTGCGTTCGACGGCTTTTCGATCAACTACGTGGCCTATGGCGGATCGGTCGGCATCGATCCCGGCTGCCTCGAGCGCTTCTTCCTGGTGCAGGTCCCGCTTGCGGGCTCCGCCCGCATTCGTGCCGGCGTCAGCGAGCTCGACGTCGCGCCGGCCCGGACAGCGTCGCTGCTGTCGCCGACCGTCCCGACCCGGATGATCTGGGCCGACTGCGCCCAAGCGATCCTGCTGCTCGACCGCCGCCTGGTCGAGCAGCGCGCTGCGGCGTTGTCGGGCAGGGCGACCGGGGTGGTCGAGTTCGATCCCGCGATCGACCTGGAGGCGCCGTCCGGGCGGGCCTTGCAGACCAGTCTCGCCGGGCTGATGACGCTTGCCGAGCGTCTCGGGCCATCGGGAAGGCTTTCGCCGGTGGCGATGGCCGATTGGCGCGAGCTGCTGCTCGATCATCTCCTCAACGGGCAGCGGCATGGCCTGTCGGATGCGATCAGGACGTTCTCAGGGCAGGCCGAGCGCCTGCCGCGTGCGCTCCGCGTTGCGCGCGACCATCTGGCGGACAATGCCGGCGAGCCGCTCGATCTCGCGCAACTCGCCTGCGTGTCCGGCATCGGCATCCGCGCGCTCCAGCTCGGCTTCCGCCGTCACTTCGGCGTGCCCATTTCGCAGATGCTGCTCGACATGCGGCTCGCCGGCCTCCACGCCCGCCTCGCGCAGGCTTCCGCCGGTGTCTCCATCACCGACCTCGCCTTCGATCTCGGCTTCACCCATCTCGGCCGCATGGCCGGCGCGTACCGCGAAAAATTCGGCGAGACGCCGTCGGCAACGCTGCGGCGAAGGATGAGCTGATTTACCGATCTTGCGACTTCGTCCCGCGATCTTCGCGCAGCGTCGTCACCCAGATCACGCGCGCCGCCTGCTGGGTCGGATTGTCGAACATGTGGGGCACGGTGCTCGGAAAGCGGAAACTGTCGCCGGCTTCCAGCACATGGGCCTGGTTGTCGAGCCACAGCCGCAGGCTGCCCGAGAGGATGTAGCCCGCCTTCTCGCCGGTGTGCTGCAGGAAGTCGGTGCCGGAGGAGGCGCCGGGATTGAGCGTGAGCTCGTAGAGCTCGAGCTGGCCTTTGCCTTCCGGGGTCAGTGCTTCCTTGACGACACCGCTGGCGGTGAGACGCAGCAGCCGCCGGTTGGTCTTCCGCACGATGTAGCGCGGCACGTCGGCGGGATCGCTGCTCTCGAAGAAATAGGAGATGGGAACGTCGAGCGCGATGCTGAGCAGGCGCAGCGTGCGGATCGACGGCATGGCGCGCGCGCGTTCGAGCTGGCTGATCATGCCGGTGGAGAGGCCGGTCTTGTTGGCGACGTCCTGGATCGAGAGGCCCGCGCGCTGCCGCAGCAGCCGCACGGTTTCACCCAGACGCTGGTCGACCGCGTCACCGGGCTCGGCCGTCGCGAGTTCCTTGGGGCCGTTCGTGCCGCCGCGACCGTCCATGTCGCTCTCCCAATGCATCATCTGCCCGCAACCGTATCGGTCGGAGCGTCAGTCCGAGTGAAAAGACTGCGCACACTAGCAATCCGATTGACAGCTGTATTTAGTCGTGATGAAATTTTGGCACAATAATTTAGAAGCACTAAAGCCCACTCCTGTCCCTTTTGCCGGGGTCTCGGGGGCGCGGGAGACGGTGCCGCGTGCGACAACGGAGAGTGGTCATGGCAGGCGACACCGGCAAGCTCGGCGTTGGGGCACTGCATCTCGGCATTCCGAATCGCCGTCAATTCTTCCAGCTCGGCGCGGGAGCCGCGGCGGGATGGACGCTTTCAGGCAGCGCCTTCGCGCAGACCGAACGACCCACCAATCCGCCGGACAAGCCGCGCGGCCAGGTGATCGCGGCGCTGTCGCAGGAGCCGACCGTCTTTCATCCCTTGATGCCGGGCATCGAGGTCGACCAGGGCGTCTGGTGGCAGGTGTTCTCGCTGCTCTGGTTCATCGATCCCGCCGGCAATTTCGTTCCCGACCTCGCCCGCGAAGTCCCGACCATCGAGAATGGCGGCCTGTCGGCCGACGGCCTGACCTGGAAGATCAAGCTGCGCAACGACGTGAAATGGCATGACGGCACGCCGTTCACGGCCGAGGACGTGAAATTCTCGCTCGAGCTGATCAACGATCCCAATTTCCGCGCGCGCAGCCGCGTCGGCCACAGCCTCGTCAAGGACATCAAGGTCGTCGCGCCCGACGAGATCCATTGGCGCATGGAAGCGCCCTATTCGCCCTACATGTCGATCCTGGGATCGCTGACCTTCATCGTGCCGAAGCACATCCTGGAGAAGGTGTCCGATCCGAACGCCTCGCCGTTCCACAACGCGCCCGTCGGCACCGGGCCGTTCCGCTGGGGCGAGCGCGTGCCCGGCGACCACATATTGCTCAATGCTCACGCCGGCTATCACGGCAAGGGACCTTACGTCGAACGCGTGGTCTTCAAGTACATTCCCGACCTCACCGTGCTCTACACCCAGTTCCGCACCGGCCAGGTCGATTACACCGGCCTGCAAGGCATCTTGCCGAACTTCGTGCAGGAGGCGAAGACGCTGAAGGGCCGCAAGGTCTTCGTCTCCTCGACCTCCTCGGTGGAGCATATCGCGCCCAATCTGGAGTTCGGTCCCTTCGCCGACCGCGCCGTGCGCGAGGCGCTCTACCTCGCCATCAACAAGCAGGCGATCATCGATGCGCTCTATTACGGCCTGCCGACGCAGACCGAGAGCTTCGTGCCGCAGCAGGCCTGGTCGTTTCAGCAGGGCCTGCCGCAGCACAAATACGATCCCGCCAAGGCCAATGCGCTGCTCGATGCGGCAGGATGGGTCCGCGGCGCCAGTGGCATTCGTGAGAAGGGCGGCGTCAAGCTCGAATTCACCAACTCGACGACGTCGGGCAATGCGGTGCGTGAGCAGACCCAGCAGCTGCTGATCCAGGACTGGCGCGCGATCGGGGCTGCGATGCGCGTCAACAACATGCCGGCGGCCGTGATCTGGGGCGAGTTCTGGCAGCAGTCGAAGTTCAACTCGGTGCTGGTGTCGGTGAACTTCATGCTGGGCAGCGACCCCGACGTGACGCCGCGCTTCGGCTCCGGCGCCATTCCCGCCAAGGGCGGCCGCGGCTACAACACCTATCAGTACAAGAGCCCCGAGGCCGATCGCCTGCTCGCCGACGGCGCCAGGCAGTTCGATCTCGCCCAGCGCAAGACCACCTATGGCGACCTGCAAAAGCTGATCCGCAACGACCTTGCGATTCTGCCCATGTTTCAGGGCTTCATCGCCGAAGGCGTGAAGGAAGGGCTGCAAGGCTTCCGTCCCAACATCAACACCTCGATCAACTGTTGGAACATCCGCGAATGGTACTGGGCCTGATGTCTCAGGCACGCTGGATCGCCTGAGATGGCCCGTTACGTCGTCAACCGCCTGGCGCAGGCGATCATGCTGCTGGTGATCGTCTCGGCGATCGGCTTTGCAATCCTGCATCTGGCGCCCGGCGGTCCGCTGTCGCAGTTCGCCGTCTCCGGACAGATGACGCAGGAGGATCTCGACCGCGTCACCAGGCAGCTCGGGCTCGATCGCCCGGTGCCGATCCAATATATCGACTGGTTCGGCCGCATGGTACGGGGCGACTGGGGGCGCTCCTATCGCGACGGCGAGGCGGTGCTGTCGGTGATTTCCTCGCATCTCGGCGCCACACTGGAGCTGATGGCGACGGCGACGATCATCGCGGTGCTGCTCGGCTGCTGGATCGGCGTGCTGGGTGCGCTGCGCCGCTACTCGCTGTTCGACACGCTCGCCACCGTCGGTGCCATGATCGCGCTGTCGATTCCGACCTTCTGGTTCGGCCTCGTCACCATCTACGTCTTCTCGGTGAAGCTCGGCTGGCTGCCGGCCGGCAACAGGCAGACCATCGGCGACGGCTCCTTCCTCGACCTGCTGCATCATCTGATCGCGCCGGCAATGGTGCTGGCGCTGGTCGAAACCGCGATGTGGGGCCGCTTCATGCGCTCCTCCATGCTCGAGGTCATCAACCAGGATTACATCCGCACCGCGCGCGCCAAGGGCATGCCGGAATGGCGCATTCTCACGGTGCACGCGCTTCGCAACGCGCTGCTGCCGATGATCACGGTGGCGGGCTTGCAGTTTCCGACGCTGCTCGGCGGCGCGCTGGTGGCCGAGACCGTGTTCACCTGGCCCGGCATGGGCCGGCTGTTCCTCGATTCCATCGGCTATCGCGATTATCCCGTGGTGATGGGCATCCTGATGTTCTCGGCGACCATGGTGCTGATCGGCTCCCTGCTCGCCGACATCCTCTATGCCGTCGTCGATCCGCGCATCCGGGTGGGCTAGCGATGACGGCTGCGACCATCTCCACCGTTCAGCCCGCGCCCGGCCAGGCCGCGTGGCGTCGTTTTCGTCGCCACCGGCTCGCGCTCGCGGGCGCGGTGATCATCCTCGTTCTCGTCCTCGGGTCGGCGTTCGGCCCTTATCTGCTGCCGTTCGACGACACCTATATCGACATCATGAAGCGGTTCGCGCCGCCGCTGTCGGGCGCGCATATCCTCGGCACCGACGAACTCGGCCGCGACGTGCTGGCGCGGCTGATGATGGGCGGTCGCGTCTCGCTCTCGATCGGCATCGTCGCGATGGTGATCGCGATGGCGGTCGGAATTGCCGTCGGCGCCTTCGCCGGCTTCTATGGCGGCGTGGTCGGTGCGGTCCTGATGCGGCTTGTCGATGCCGTGCTGTGCTTTCCGACCATCTTCCTCCTGCTGGCGCTGGCCGCGCTCACCGAGCCCGGCCTCGTCACCACCACCGTGCTGATCGCGGCGACGGCCTGGATGGCCGTCGCTCGCGTCGTCGAGGCCCAGGTGCGGTCGCTGCGCGAGCGCGAGTTCGCGGTCGCCGCGCTCGCCTTCGGCTCGTCGAACCTGCGGATCATGTTCCGCGAGCTCGTGCCCAACGCGATCGCGCCGATCGTGGTGGCGGCGACGCTGAACGTTGCCAAGGCGATCCTGCTCGAATCCTATGTCAGCTATCTCGGCTACGGCATCCAGCCGCCGGCCGCGAGCTGGGGCAACATGCTCAACAACGCGCAGATCTATCTCACCAGCGCACCCTGGCTCGCGATCGCGCCGGGCCTCGCCATCACGCTCGCGGTGACCAGTTTCAACTTCCTCGGTGACGGCCTGCGCGACGCGCTCGATCCGCGCATGAACATCCCATGACGAGCAAGACCTCGATCGAACTGAACTCCAGGAGTGCCCCATGTCCCCGCCGCTCAACCGTATCAACAGCGACGAACGCTTGCCGCAGCAGGTGGATGTCGTCGTCATCGGCGGCGGCGTCATCGGCGTCTCCGCGGCCTATCATCTCGCGAAGAAGGGCCATTCGGTCGCATTGGTCGAGAAGGGTCATGTCGGCGGCGAGCAGTCGAGCCGCAATTGGGGCTGGTGCCGGCAGCAGGGCCGCGCCCGCGAGGAAATTCCGCTCGCGCGCGAGGCGCTGCGGCTGTGGGAGGACATGCAGAACGATGCGGGCGTCGATGCCGGCTTCCGCCGCACCGGCGTGCTGTTCCTGACCAAGAGCAAGGACGAGCTCGCAAGCTGGGAGCGCTGGGCCGCGGTCGCGCGCGAGATGCAGGTCCACTCCACCGTCCTGACGCCGGCGGAGGTCGCCGAGCGCATGCCTGATAATACCGACACATGGGTCGGCGGCCTGCACACGCCGAGCGACGGCCGCGCCGAGCCGTCGATGGCCGTGCCCGCGCTCGCGGCCGCCGCGCGCAAGCACGGCGTCACCATCCATCAGGGCTGCGCCGCGCGCGGGCTGGAGACGACCGGCGGCAGCGTCAGCGCCGTCGTCACCGAGAAGGGCACGATCCGCACCCAATCCGTTCTGCTGGCGGGCGGCGCTTGGTCGTCGCTGTTCTGCCGCCGCCATGGCATCGAGCTGCCGATCGGTCTCGTCAACGCCACCGCCTGCCGGACCACGCCGGGGCCGGAGATCACGTCGGGCGCGCTCGGCACCGATTTCTACTGCATCCGTCGCCGCCTCGACGGCGGCTTCACGCTGGCGCTGCGCAACCGCGGCACGGTGGAGCTATCGCCGGATCTGTTGCGCTACGCCTGGACCTTCTGGCCGACCTATCAGCATCGCAAGACCGGCCTGAAGCTGTCGTTCGGCAAGTCGTTCTTCGACCAGCTCATGCGCGGCACGAATTGGAGCTTCGACAAGCCGTCGCCGTTCGAGGCCGAGCGCGTGCGCGATCCCGCGCCCGACATGTCGCTGGTCAATTCGGCACTATCAGCGCTGATCAAGTCGAATCCGGAATTGAAGGACATCGAGATCGCGGAAGCTTGGGGCGGCACGATCGACTGCACGCCGGATACGATCCCCGTGATCTCGGCGGTCGATGCGCTGCCGGGCTTCTTCCTCGCCACCGGTTTCTCCGGCCACGGCTTTGGCATCGGCCCCGCAGCCGGCAAGCTCGCCGCCGACATCGTGACCGGCGCGACGCCGCTGGTCGATCCCGCCGCCTACAGCCACAAGCGCATGATCGACGGCCGTCGGCTCGCGCCGGTCAGCCCGTTCTGAGGGCGTTAGCTGCATGACGGTTCTCTACAAGGCCAACATGGTTCGCGGTGCCGAATGGGCGCGCTTCTTCGCGGAGCGCGCGCCCGACGTGCCGTTCCGGCTCTGGCCCGACATCGGCAATCCCGCCGACGTCCGCCATCTGGTGGCGTGGGTGCCGCCGGATGACATTGCGACGACCTTTCCCAATCTCGAACTGGTCTTCTCGGTCGGCGCGGGCGTCGATCAGTTCGATACCACGAAAGTTCCAGCGCATATTCCGTTGGTCCGCATGCTGGAGCCCGGCATCGCCGAGACCATGGTCGAATACGTCACCATGGCCGTGCTCGCGCTGCATCGCGATCTCCTGGATTTCATCAACCAGCAGAAGCAGCAGGTCTGGCGCGAGATCCGGATCACGCCGGCGAAGCGGCGGCGTGTCGGCGTGATGGGACTGGGCCAGCTTGGCCAGGCGGTGCTCGAACGTCTCAAGGCGTTCGGCTTTGCATTGTCGGGGTGGAATCGTTCGCCGCGCGAGATCGAAGGCGTCACCTGCTACGCGGGCCTGGATACTTTGCCGGAGTTTCTGGCGCAGGCCGACATTCTGGTCTGCCTGCTGCCGCTGACGGATCAGACGCGTGGGATTCTCAATGCCGACCTGTTCGCGCGCCTGTCGCGCGGGGCAGGGCTCGTCAATGTCGGCCGTGGCCCGCATCTCGTCGAGGCTGATTTCCTCGCGGCGCTCGACAGTGGTGCACTGTCCGGCGCGGTGCTCGACGTCGCCGATCCCGAGCCGCTTCCGCCAGGCCATCCGTTCTGGAGCCATCCGCGCATCCTGCTGACGCCGCACAATGCCAGCATGACGACGCCCGACACCGCCGTCGATTTCGTGCTCGACGTCATCGCCCGTCACCGCCGCGGCGAGGAGCTGCCGGGGCTCGTCGATCGCAGTCGTGGTTACTGAGGGCGCGATAATGATGGGAATATCGGTGCAGCCACGGACTCGGTTCACCTCTCCCGCTCGCGGGAGAGGTCGGCGCGAAGCGCCGGGTGAGGGCTCTTTCCTCTTGGGGGGGCTCGATTGCGGAAGCACCCTCTCCCCAACCCTCCCCCGCAAGCGGGGGAGGGGGCGCACCTCCTCCGCGGCACGCGCCAGGACCATCGCATGAACACCGACGCCAGCAGATCCGGCCAAGTCGTTGTCGAGTCGCAGGCCCCCGTGCTGTTGGTCTCCGGCCTCACCACCTCCTTCATGATCGAGCGGCGATGGATTCCCGTCGTGCGCAACGTGTCATTCGACGTCGCGCCCGGGGAGACCGTGGCGATCGTCGGAGAGTCGGGCTCGGGCAAGAGCGTCACCGCGCTCTCGATCATGCGGCTGATTCCGCAGGAGATCGGTCGCGTCGAGGGCCGCGTCATGTTGGCCGGCCGCGACCTGCTCGCGCTGCCCGAGGCGAGCATGACCAGCATTCGCGGCAATGACGTCGCCATGATCTTCCAGGAGCCGATGACGAGCCTCAATCCGGTGCTCACCATCGGCTTCCAGATCGCCGAGGCGCTGATCCAGCATCGCGGCCTGTCGCGCGCGGCCGCCGAGGCGGAAACCATCCGCCTGCTCGATCGCGTCCGCATCCCCGCAGCGAAATCCCGCTTCCACGAGCATCCGCATCGCTTCTCCGGCGGCATGCGCCAGCGCGTGATGATCGCGATGGCGCTGGCCTGCAGGCCGAGGCTGTTGATCGCGGACGAGCCGACCACCGCGCTCGACGTCACCATCCAGGCCCAGATCCTCGAGCTGTTGAAGGAGCTGCAGCAGGAGGAGGGGATGTCGATCCTCTTCATCACCCACGACATGGGCGTGGTCGCCGAGATCGCCGACCGCACCGTGGTGATGTATGGCGGCCAGGCGGTGGAGATCGACGCGACCCCGCGCATCTTCGCCGCACCCTCGCATCCCTACACGAGCGCGCTGCTGGCGGCCGTGCCGCGTCTCGGCTCGATGGATGGACGGGCGCGGCCGATGCGGTTTCCGATCGTCGACAAGGTGACGGGGACTTCGGACCAGCCGGTGGAGACGCCCGACACCGTTTCGACGGCCGAGCGGCCGTTGCTGGAAGTCTCGGGCCTCACCACGCGTTTCCCCATCCGCTCCGGATTGTTCGGCAAGGTCTCGGGCCGCGTCCACGCGGTCGAGAACGTCTCCTTCACCTTGCGCGCCGGCGAGACGCTGGCGCTGGTCGGCGAATCTGGCTGCGGCAAGTCGACGACGGGGCGCTCGATCCTGAGGCTACTCGAGCCGGACAGCGGGACGGTCCTGGTCGACGGCGAGAACGTGCTGGCCATGAACTGCCGAGCCTTACGCGATTTTCGCAAGCAGATGCAGATCGTGTTCCAGGACCCGTTCGCGAGCCTCAATCCGCGCATGTCGGTGGGAACGGCGATCGCTGCGCCCTTGCTCGCCAACGGGCTCGCCTCGGCGGCACAGGCGCGGGAGAAAGTCGCCGACCTGCTCGTGCGCGTCGGCCTGACCGCCGACATGGCGGCGCGCTTCCCGCACGAGTTCTCCGGCGGCCAGCGCCAGCGCATCTGCATCGCGCGTGCGCTCGCGCTTGGGCCGAAGCTGATCGTCGCGGACGAAGCCGTCTCCGCGCTCGACGTCTCGGTCAAGGCGCAGGTCGTCAATCTGATGCTCGACCTCCAGGCCAGCATGGGCCTCGCCTATCTCTTCATCTCCCACGACATCGCGGTGGTCGAGCGCATGAGCCATCGCGTCGCGGTGATGTATCTCGGCGAGATCGTCGAGATCGGCCCGCGCGCTGCGGTGTTCGGCGATCCGCAGCATCCTTATACCAAGAAGCTGATGGCCGCCGTGCCGGTGCCCGACCCGTCGCGTCGCGGAGTCCGGCGCGAGGCCTCGAACGACGAGATCAGAAGCCCGGTTCGCGCGCCGGACTACCAGCCGCCGATCCGGCAGTACCGCGAGGTCACGCCGGGCCATGTCGTTCAGGCGTGGGGCGAGGAGTGGTCGGCCTGACGCGTGAAGGCGCGGAGCACCTCGAGACTTCGCTTCACCATCTCTTCCAACTGCGGTTTTCCGCGCCGGCAACGCTGACGTTTATGTGATCGAATTTCCTGGCGATCCCTTAGCGTTTGTAACGCCTGCATTTTCCAGCCCACGACCCGTCGCTCCGGAATTTCTGAGTGCGCCGATGGAATAGGACGTGCGCCGGCTCGTCCTACTTCTCAGTCCCTGCTGCTGGGATGACCACCATCGGAGACGGCAAAAATCTTGAAGCGGTAGGCGGAATAACAGGCGTTGCGAGACGTCACACCCTCAATACACCCGCGGAGTTCAAAATGCACAGGTCAGGGTTTCGCAGCGTCATGACGGCGCTCATTGGCAAGGTTCGGCGACCGGGTCTCGCCGCAGCTGCATTCGGCGCGCGGCTGCTGCTCGCCTTTGCGGTTCCGTCATTGCTCCTTGCTCACGAAAGCCATCCGGTCGAAAGCCATCCGACGGCGCTCAACGCCGACGAGAGTGCGTTCCTCAAGGAGAACGATGCCGCCATGACGAAGATGATGAACGACATGGCGGTGAAGCCGACCGGCGACATCGATCGCGATTTCGTTGCCATGATGAACCCGCATCATCAGGGCGCCATCGACATGGCCGTGATTGAACTGCGCTACGGCAAGAACGAGCAGCTTCGGCGAATCGCGCAGGAGATCATCGTCGACCAGACGCAGGAGATCGCAGCCATGAAGCTCGCGATCGGCGAGCCCGTGACCGATACCGCCCCCGCGCCGACCCAGCCGCAGCTCGTCCCGCCGGCGCAGGATCACCATTCGGACATGCAGTTGAACATGCCCGCCGGAACGAAACACTAGGAGCCAGACATGAAAACCTTGAAGACACTTTTCTTGGCGGCCACAATGCTTGCGACCAGTGGCGCCGCGTGGGCCGGCCAAGCTCCGGGCGCACTGGCCTCGCCCGATCTCCCGATCGGCCATCATGACCGTGTCTACGCGGCCGAGCAGTTCTCGAACACGGTCTCTGTGACGGATCCCGTCGACAACAAACTGCTCGGCGTGATCAGGCTCGGTGATCCTCAGCCCGGCAACTTCAGCCCGCTCTACAAGGGCCAGGTGCTCGTCCACGGCATGGGCTATTCGCCCGATCACCGCACACTCGCAGTAGTCTCGATCGGCTCGAACTCGGTGACCTTCATCGATACGGCGAGCAATGCCATCAAGCATGTCACCTATATCGGCCGCTCGCCGCATGAGGCGTTCTTCACGCCTGACGGCAAGGAGGTGTGGGTTACCGTACGCGGGGAGAACTACATCTCCGTGCTCGATGCCGGAACCTTCGAGGAGAAGGACCGCATCACGACGCCGAGCGGCCCGGGCATGCAGATGTTCTCGCCGGACGGCAAGTACGGCTATATATGTTCCTCCTTCAATCCGGAGACCGACGTCGTCTCGGTCGCCGAGCACAAGATCATCGCCAAGGTGAAGCAGGAAAGCCCATTCTGTCCGAACATCGCGGTGACGCCGGAAGGCGACCAGGTCTGGTTCACGCTCAAGGACATCGGCAAGACCCAGGTATTCAACGCCAGGCCGCCGTTCGATCCAATCAAGACGATCGACACCGGACCGATTACCAATCACGTGAACTTCGCCCATACGGCAAAAGGAACGTTCGCCTACGTCACCGTGGGCGGATTGAACGAGGTCAAGGTGTTCAGCACGGGCGACTTCTCGCAGGTCGCAACCATCCCGGTCGGCAATCTTCCACATGGCGTGTGGCCTTCGGGTGATGGCACGCGCGTCTATGTCGGGCTGGAGAACGCAGATGCGCTGGCCGCGATCGATACTGCGACCAACAAAGTCATCGCCAATGTCCCAATCGGGCAAGCGCCGCAGGCGATCGCCTATGTGCCGAATGCCGCCCCCGATCCCGATGACCGCCAGAACCTGCAGGCCCTCGGCGTCGCCGGCCAGGTCGCGCACCTCGCGCTGGCGCCGAAGGAAGGAGGGAGGGCCGGCAGGGCGCCGACTACCGTATCGCTGTTCGATCAGGGTCTGGTTCAGATCCTGCAGGCCTCCGTCACCGGACTTCAGCCAAAGCAGAAATATGTGCTGGCGCTCGCCAGGCATGAAGATGGTAGCGGCCCGTTGCAGCCGCTGGCTGCTTTCATGACCAATCCGGCCGGATCTGCTATTGTCAACGCCACAGGCCCGATCCGTCAGATCGTCGACACGAACTCCAGGACGGACAGGCGATATTTGGTCATTGCGTCCGGCGATGCGGCAATGCCGGGCAAACCGGTCCAGATCGAGTCCCGATAGCGTTCATTCTGAAGACAACAGAGAGAGCAGGCGGAACGCGCGATGCAGGACATGCTGGTTCAGGTCGAGCCGCTGATCCCCGCGCTCCGCCGCTACGCGCGCTCGCTCGTTCGCGATCGTGTGGCCGCCGACGATCTGGTACAGGATTGCCTGGAGCGCGCGGTCAGTCGCTGGTATCAGCGGCGCGATGGCAATGTCCGCTCCTGGCTGTTCTCCATACTGCACAACCTCGCAGTCGATCAGTTTCGCCGATCGGCGTCGCGCGGCAGCCACGTTCCGATTGACGAGAGAGACGAGAACGAATTCGGCGAGGCTGCTGCACAGGAGCAGAAGCTCATGTATCAGGATGTGCTGAACAAGCTCGCGAAGCTCCCGAGGGATCAGCAGGCGGTGCTTCTGCTCGTCGCGGTCGAGGACTTGTCCTATGCGGATGCTGCCAAAGTGCTCAACATTCCCGTGGGTACGGTGATGTCGCGGCTGTCCCGTGCGCGAGAAAGGCTGCAGCAGGAGCTTGAACGACCGTCTATCGGCGCTGCAGGCAACATCGTGTCAATCCGGAGCGCGAGAGAATGAGCCATCGTCCGATCACGGAAGATGATCTCCATGGCTATGTGGACAGGGTCCTCGAGCCGGAGCGGCAGGCAGAGGTCGCTGCATATCTGAACGATCATCCGGATGTCGCCAGGCGCGCGGCCGCCTTTGCCAGCCAGCGCGAGCTGTTGCGCGCGGCGCTCGCGCCTGTTGCCGAGGAGCCGTTGCCCGCAGAGCTGAATTTGTCGCGTATCATCGAGCGGCGGGCTCGAAGGCCGTCCCTCGTGCCCTGGGCCGCGGCGGCGCTTCTGCTCTTGAGCATTGGCGGCGTCGGCGGCTGGTCCATGCGCGGTGCGCTCCAGCCGTCGCCGAGCGGACTGGCTGCGCTCGGGCAGGAGGCGGCGTCCACCTACAGCGTCTACGCACCGGATCGCGTCCGGCCCGTCGAGGTTCGCGCCTCCGACAGCGCCGAGCTCGTGCACTGGGTCTCTGACCGGCTGCGCCGGCCGGTGAAGGTGCCGGACCTTGCCGCGTCAGGCTATCGGTTGATGGGAGGTCGCGTTGTTGCCAGTCCGCATGGTCCGGCGGCCATGTTCATGTATGACGATGACCGTGGCAGCCGGATCGTCGTGCTGATCCGGTCCATGAGCAGGGCGGATCAGAACGCGCCCATGACGCATCAATCGCAGGGCGACGTCGGAGGCTATACCTGGGCCGACGACGGGCTGGGCTATAGTCTGGTTGGCCGTGCCGCTCCTGAATCGCTGAAGCCTATCGCAGATGCGGTTCGGAGACAGTCCCGTCCAATCTGAACGCCGTGTCGCCGCTCGCGCTCACGAATTGACGTGCACGAAATCGCGCAGCAGCGGGTAGATCTCGTTGTTCCAGCGCTTGCCGGAGAACACGCCGTAATGGCCGACGCCGGCCTGCATGTGGTGGACGCGCCGATAGGCGCGCACGCCGGTGCAGAGGTCCTGGGCGGCGAGGGTCTGGCCGATCGAGCAGATGTCGTCCTTCTCGCCCTCGACCGTCATCAGGCCCATGCGGCTGACGGCCTTGGTGTTCACCGGGCGGCCGCGATGCATCAGCTTGCCCTGCGGCAGGAGGTGCTCCTGGAACACGTCGCGCACGGTCTCGATGTAGAATTCCGCAGGAAGATCCATCACCGCGAAATATTCGTCGTAGAAGGTCTTGATGGTCGCCGCCTTCTCCTTCTCGCCCTTGGCGATGTGGTTGGCGAGATCCATGTGCTGCTTGATGTGGCGCTCGAGATTCATCGAGACGAAGGCGGTGAGCTGCACGAAGCCGGGATAGACCTTGCGCAGCGCGCCGCGGCACTGCACCGGCACGTAGTTGATCAGGTTCTGCTCGAACCAGTCGATCGGCCGGCTCTTGGCGAACTCGTTGACCCGGGTCGGTTGAATGCGTGTGTCGATCGGCCCCGCCATCAGCGTCAGCGTCGCCGGGCGTGACGGATGGTTGCCCTCGCACATCACGGCGGCGGCCGCGAGCGCCGAGACCGACGGCTGGCAGATCGCCACCATGTGCGGGCGCGGCCCGAGCTGTCCGAGGAAGTCGATGAGATGATCGGTGTAGTCGTCGAGCCCGAAGCGGCCCTCGCTGCGCGGGATGTCGCGCGGATTGTGCCAGTCGGTGATGTAGACGTCGTGGTCCTGGAGCAGTGTCTTGACGGTGCCGCGCAGCAGCGTGGCGAAATGGCCGGACATCGGCGCCACCAGCAGCATGCGCGGCTGCTCGCCCACGCCGTCCTTGCGAAAACGCAGCAGCGAGCCGAACGGCGTCGCGTAGGCGATCTCCTCGGTGACGGCGATCTCGCGGTTGCCGACCATGACACTGTCGATGCCGTAGGCCGGCCGGTCGTAGGTGAGGGTGGAGCGCGAGATCAGCTCCAGCGCGGCCGACAGCCGGCCGACGACCTGATCCGACCTGCCTTGCGGCACCAGATTAAGGAATCTGAGCGCCGACGAAGCCCCTGCGCGCCAGGGCGCCGTCAGGTCCATGTGGTTTTGAAAGGCCTGATAAAACATCGACATCATGCTGAAACGCCCATCCCGTCCCGTGCTGCTATGCAATAAGGACGCCAGACGGCGGGTCGGGCCGTCGCAGAATTGGCACGTCGCTTGCTGCTCAGACCCATGGAAAGTTCAGGCCACGGGCACGTCCGGGCTGATGTCGGGACCAGGGAAGGGCCATATGGCGAAGGCGACACTGACCATCAGCAGCAAGAACTACTCGTCCTGGTCGCTGCGTGGCTGGCTGCTGACGAAATTCTCCGGGCTCGATTTCGAGGAGATCGTCACCGCCCCGGACGATCCGTCGGCACGTGCCGAGATTTTGCTGCTGTCGTCGTCGATCCTGGTGCCGTGCCTGCGGCACGAGGGCGCCGTGGTCTGGGATACGCTGGCGATCGCCGAATATCTCGCCGAGCTGATGCCGGACGCCGGCCTGTTGCCGGCCGACCGTATCCAGCGCGCCCATTGCCGCTCGATCTCAGGCGAAATCCATTCCGGCTTCACCACGCTGCGCGCCTCGCTGCCGGTCAACCTGAAGGGACACTTTCCCGGCTTCAAGATCTGGTCGCGGGCGCAGGCCGACATCGACCGCGTCGCGTTCATCTGGCGCGACTGCCTGGAGAAATCGGGCGGCCCCTTCCTGTTCGGCGCGCAGCGCACCATGGCGGATGCGATGTACGCCCCGGTGGTGACGCGCTTTGTGACCTATGACGTCAAGCTTGATCCGCGCCTGAAGGCCTATGCCGATACCATCATGGCCATGCCGGAGATGCAGGAATGGATCGCTGCGGCGCGGGAGGAGCCAGCCGAGATCGAGGAGCTCGAGGTCGAATATTAGGCAGGTGTTGCGCCGCCCTGCCTGTTTCGGGGGCGGAGCCCTCGCGCGGCGGCCTCACGGCGATGCCTTTGCCGCGATTAACCTTTGGCGTCGGTGACAGGCCGGGCCCATCCCGCGTGCTGCGCAGATATTGTGCGCGCCCGCACAGCCATGTCGACATCTAGCCGTGAACAGCTGCGTACACGGCCTTTCGGCTGATTCGGACGTGATTCGTTCGGGCCGCGTTCCGAAGGTTAAGGCGGAGCGCGGCGCCGTTGCATTTTGAAACAGAAGCCGCGCTCAGGCGGCCCCGCGCTGCTTCACGCGCGGCAGGCGCCAGCCGATGACGGTTGCTTCGACCGCGATGCCGGCCTCGTGGTTCTGCCAGCGTCCCTCGACGTAGCGGCAGGCGAACGGCAGTTGATATGTTCCGCTGTGA
The DNA here is from genome assembly GCF_022354745.1 of Bradyrhizobium sp. I71. Classification (NCBI taxonomy): domain Bacteria; kingdom Pseudomonadati; phylum Pseudomonadota; class Alphaproteobacteria; order Hyphomicrobiales; family Nitrobacteraceae; genus Bradyrhizobium; species Bradyrhizobium sp. I71. The sequence goes on along the minus strand of NZ_CP059398.1, from coordinate 1,991,749 downwards.
TCCTCGCAGAGCACTTCGAGTGGCAGGCCCGGCGGTGGTTCTCCGGCTCCGTCGAACTCCGCCAAACGTCTGTCGCGCGTTGCCATTCCAAAAATCTCCCCTAAACAAAGCCGCGGAAAGAGTGCCCACTTCTTCCGCCTGCGGATCATCGTTCCCCATCCCTGGGAACAGACGCAAGCTCAACGCGAGAATGCGGTACGAGTGTGGTAGCGTCACGCTGCGGCGCGCAAACGGCGCACATTGCTGTGATCGATCGGACGAGGAACCTGCATGCTGCTTCGAAACACCGGCATTTGTTTCGCGATGTTGCTGCTCGCAGCGCTGGCGCCGCTGCCGCTCCGCGCGCAGGACGTGCCCGGGATCGAGATCTGCACCGTCGAGAAGACCATGGAGCGGCGCACCAGCTGCCTGCAGAGCAATGTCGATTTCCTGCAGAAGACGATCGCCAAGCTCGCCCTTGATCATCAGCAGAAGCTGGATGCCGCCAATCGCCAGATCGACACGCTGAAGTCGAGCCTCGCCGGCTTGCAGAAGACGCTCGGCGAGCTTCAGGCCGCGCAGGCGAAGGCCGCCGAGGATCTGAAGAAGAAGCAGGATGCGCCGCCGCCCAAGGACGCCGCGAAATAAGCGCGCCGTTCACGCGACGCGATAGCGCTCCATCACGGCACGATCGGGGTCGCAGCCGAGCCCGGGGCCTGAGGGCACCGCGACATGGCCGGTGGCATCGACATCGGCGCGTCCGCCCCAGAGGCAGGCCTCGCGCTTGAGATAGAACATCTCGACCAGCCCGTCGTCGCGCGTTGCGAGCAGATGCAGCGTCGCCAGCAGGCCGGGACCGAAGTAAGGGGAGTGCGGCACGATCTTGACGCCGAGCCGATCGGCCAGCGCCGTGACCTTCAGGAATTCCGTGATGCCTCCGACCTTGATGACCGAGGGCTGGGCGTGGCTGACCGCGCCCGCCTCCATCATCTGGCGGAATTGATATTCGGTGCAGGCATTCTCGCCGGCGGCGACGCCGAGCCCGCCCTTGCTGCGGACGTCGGCAAGCGTGGCGAAGTCTTCCGGTGGCCAGACCGGCTCCTCCAGGAACATCGGCTGCGCCTCCCGGCATGTTTTCGCAAACGCGATCGCCTGCTCGCCCGTCAGAGGACAGTTCATGTCGACCATCAGCGGAATGGCTGGCCCGATCGCCTCGCGCGCGGCGAACACTGCAGGGGCCGTGGTCTCGTGCAGCTTGATCGCGCCATAGCCGAGCGCGAGCGCCTTCCTGCATTCGGCGGCGATGTTGTCGGGCGAGCCGATCCGCAGGAGGCTCGCGTAAGCTGGAATGGCCGTGCGCCTGATCTCGCCCAGCAGGCGGTGCAACGGCACGCCTTTGACCTTCGCAGCCAGGTCCCACAATGCGATATCGAGCCCGGAGATCGCGAACATGGTGATGCCGTAGCGGCCGAACAGATGCAGATTGCGCTGGATCTGTTCCATCACCGCGGGAATGCCGGCAGCATCGGGCACCTTCAGCCCGCGGGCCTGCGGCGCGATCATCTCCTCGACGGCGCTGCGCGTGGTGCGCGGGCAGACATAGGCGAAGGCGTCGCCCCAGCCGGTCAGCCCGGCATCGGTCGTGACCTCGACGAGGACGATGTCGAGCGCGGAAATCGCGGAAGCACCCTGGCGGAAGCTTGCGACACCGGCGTCATAGGGGATGCGGATATGGTGCGCCCGCACATCGGTGATTTCCATGACCCGGTTCCCTCTTTCTCGTGAGCGGTTTCAACGAGTGTAGCCACGACCAGCAGGGCGTTGCCAGTGACGATTGCCGGACTATCCTGACGCGAAGGACAGCAATGCCGATCAAGCAGAGCGGCAGAGACCGGCGCATCATCGCCGCGCTTCGAACGTGAGCCTGAACCGCCATGAATCCAGCCCAGCGCGCACTCTGGTATATCGAGAGCCATCTGGCCGAGCCGATGACGCTCGACGAGATCGCGGCGATCTCAGGCGTGTCGCGGTTCCACATCGTGCGTGCGTTTGCCGCAGCCACCGGTTTTCCGGTGATGCGGTACGTGCGCGCGCGGCGGCTGACGGAGGCGGCGCGCAGTCTGGCAAAGGGCGCACCCGACATCCTATCGCTGGCGCTGGAGGCGGACTACGGCTCGCACGAAGCCTTCACCCGCGCGTTCCGCGACCTTTTCGGCACCACGCCCGAAGCGGTGAGGGCGGCAACGTGCGTGAGTCACCTCGAGCTTCAGGAGCCGATCCTCATGAATTCCACCATGCTCGACCATCTTGCCCCACCGCGTTTCGAGATCGCAAAGGCCTTCCTCGTCGCCGGCCCCGCCGAGCGCATCTCCTGCGACAACGGCGCAATGATCCCCGGTCTTTGGCAACGCTTCCATCAGGAGATCGCTGACATTCCCGCGCGCGTCGGCCAAGGAAAAAATCAAGTCGCCTACGGCGTCTGCTGCAACGGCGATGACGCCGGCAATTTCGATTATATCGCCGGGATCGAGGTCGCCGATTTCTCCGACCTGCCGCGCCGCTTCGGCCGCATCCGCATTCCCGAGCAGCGCTATGCCGTGTTCACGCATACCGAGCACGTCGCTTCGATCCGGCGCACCGTGAACACGATCTGGAATCAGTGGCTGCCGGCATCCGGTCTCAAAGCCGCGGACGCGCCGAATTTCGAGCGCTACGACGAGACGTTCGATCCTGCAACCGGCAATGGCGGTTTCGAGATCTGGTTGCCGGTGAGGGAATAGCATGATCCGGACCCGAAGGGCCGCGTTAGCGTAAAGTGTGCAGCGGTTTTCCGAAAGGATCATGCTCGAACGAGGACGCAAGGCGCGATGACCTTCATCGTGCTTTGCAGCGCAACGCTGGCATACCGTCCGGCTTGCTTGGCAAGGCTTGGCGACTTTGTCATAACCGCAGGCAAATCTTGCCTGCGGAGCCCGTGCCGGACATCCCGTGCAAGCCATAACAAGCAGCCGGGAGGGTCCCAATGTCGAATGCCACGACCAACATCCGCGTTCTCGCCACCGACCTCGAATTTCCCGAAGGCCCGGTCGTGATGCCCGACGGCTCGGTGGTGCTGGTGGAGATCCGCGGCCAGCGCCTGACGCGCGTCTATCCTGACGGCCGCAAGGAGATCGTCGCCAAGATTCCGGGCGGTCCGAACGGCGCCGCGCTCGGCCCCGACGGCAAGATGTACATCTGCAACAATGGCGGCTTCTCCTGGATCCCGACCCGCAACATGATCATGCCGGGTCCGCAGCCGGACGATTATCTCGGCGGCGCGATCCAGCGCGTCGATCTGCAGTCCGGCAAGGTCGAGACCGTCGTGAGCAAATGCGGCGCGCACGACCTGCGCGGGCCGAACGACCTCGTCTTCGACAGGCAGGGTGGCCTCTGGTTCTCCGATCTCGGCAAGCGCCGCGCGCGCGAGATGGACGTCGGCGGCATGTATTACCTCAAGCCCGGCATGAGCGAGATCGTGGAGGTCGTGCACGGGATCCTGCCGGCCAACGGCATCGGGCTGTCGCCGGACGAGGGCACCGTCTACATCGCGGAGACGCCGACCGGCCGTCTCTGGGCCTATGAGCTCTCCGCGCCGGGCACGCTCAAGCCCCGCGACGTGATCTACCGCGGGGAGCGGGGAAAGCCGATCTGCGGCCTCGGCGGCTACCAGATGTTCGATTCGCTCGCGGTGGAGGCGGGCGGCAATGTCTGCGTCGCGACCCTTGTCTCCGGCTGCATCTCGGTGATCGCGCCCGACGGCACCCTGGTCGAGCAGGTTCCGACCGGCGACCGCGTCACCACCAACATCGCCTTCGGCGGCCCCGAGCTGAAGACCGCCTACATTACCCTGTCCGGCAAGGGCGAACTGATCGCCATGGACTGGCCACGCGGCGGTTTGCCGCTCAATTTCCTAAACAAGTAAACGGTGCTAGTGACCGTCGTTGCGAGCGAGGCAAAGCAGCTTTCAGACCCTCACCCTGAGGAGCGCGCCCTTGGCGCGCGTCTCGAAGGGCGAGGCCACAGCCGGGCCTTCATCCTTCGAGACGCGCGTTCCGCGCTCCTCAGGAGGAGGATCTGGCGTCTGGATGCCTCGCTGCACAATGACGAAGGAGAGACTTTCAATGCCCTGGCCTGATCCCATCACCCTGCGCGGACAGCACGCCCGTCTGGAGCCGCTGTCGCATCAGCATCGCGACGGTCTGGTCGAGGCCGTCAGGGACGGCGAACTATTCAAGCTCTGGTACACCGCGGTCCCGACGCCTGAGGGCATGGCGAAGGAGGTCGACCGCCGCCTGGGGCTGCAGTCCGCGGGCTCGATGCTGCCGTTCACCGTGTTCGACGCCGGCGGCAGGATCGTCGGCATGACCACCTACATGAACATCGATGCCGCCAACCGCCGCGTCGAGATCGGCTCGACCTGGTACGCAAAGGGCGCGCAGCGCGGCCCGCTCAACACGCAGTGCAAGCTTTTGCTGCTGCGCCACGCCTTCGAGACGCTGGACTGCATCGCGGTCGAGTTCCGCACCCATTTCTTCAACCACCAGAGCCGCCGCGCCATCGAGCGCCTGGGCGCCAAGCAGGACGGTATCCTGCGCAGCCACCAGATCGCGCCGAACGGCACGCTGCGCGACACCGTGGTCTACAGCATCACCGCCGCCGAATGGCCGACGGTGCAGGCGCATCTGGAATTTCAACTCAACGACAAGCCGCGCTAGTCATGATGTGCCCCGATCTTGCCGCGAGCTCGATCACCTCTCCCATAGGGAGAGGTCGCGCCGAAGGCGCGGGTGAGGGGACAGGTCTCTCGTGGGACCTAACTCCCCTCACCCGATTTGCTGCGCAAATCGACCTCTCCCCTACGGGGAGAGGTGTCAGCGTGCGCGGCTGCAATTCATTCAATCTCACGACACGCTAGAGGCGGCCGGCACCATGGACAGATTCGATTACGTCATCGTCGGCGCGGGCTCTGCCGGTTGCGTGCTCGCCAGCCGGCTGAGCGAAGATCCCAACACCAGCGTCTGCGTGCTGGAGGCTGGCCCGAGGGACTGGCATCCCTACATCCATCTGCCGGCGGGCTTCATCAAGACCTTCCACATGAAGAGCATCAACTGGGCCTATCAGCAGGAGCCGGGGCCCTGGACCGGCGGGCGCAGCATCTACGCGCCGCGCGGCAAGACGCTCGGCGGCTCGTCCTCGATCAACGGCCACATCTACAATCGCGGCCAGCGCATGGATTTCGACACCTGGGCGCAGATGGGCAATCGCGGCTGGGGCTATGCCGACGTGCTGCCTTACTTCCGGCGGCTGGAGAAACGCGTCGGCGACGGCGAGGCGCTCTATCGCGGCCGGGAGGGCAGCCTCACGGTCACCACCATGGACTGGCGCGATCCGCTCTGCGAAGCCTTCATGGAAGGCGCCGTCTCGCTCGGCATTCCCCGCAACCCCGACTACAACGGCAAGACCCAGGAAGGCGTCTCCTATTGCCAGCGCACCATCAACAACGGCCTGCGTGTCTCCGCCGCGACCGCGTTCCTCAGGCCGGCGATGAAGCGGCCGAACGTGCATGTGCACACGCATGCGCATGCGACCGAGATCATCTTTGAAGGCAAGCGCGCCGTCGGCGTGCGCTACATGAAGGGCGGCCGCGGCGGGCATCCCGTCGAGGTGCGCGCCAACAAGGAGGTGATCCTCTCCGGCGGCAGCTATAATTCGCCGCAGCTGTTGCAGCTCTCCGGCATCGGCTCGCCGGATCTGCTGCAGCAGCACGGGATCGCGGTGCGCCACGCGCTCCCCGTCGGCGAAGGCCTGCAGGACCATTACGCCCCGCGCACGGTGGCGCGGGTGAAGGACATCAAGACCATCAACGAGCTCCGCCGCGGCCTCTCGCTCTGGATCGAGGCGCTGAAATGGGCGACCGCGCGCCGCGGCCTGCTGTCGCTGTCGCCGACCATGGTCTACTGCTTCTGGCACTCCGGCGAGAGCGCGGAGAGCTCGGATCTCCAGCTCACCTTCACGCCGGCGAGCTACAAGGAAGGCGTGCAGGGCCAGCTCGAGGACGAGCCCGGCATGACCGTGGCCTCCTGGCAGCAGCGCCCGGAGAGTCGCGGCTATGTCCGCATCCGCTCGAACGATCCGTTCGCGCCGCCGATCATCCAGACCAACTATCTCGACGCCGAGCTCGACCGCCGCGTCGTCGTCGGCGGCATGAAGCTCGCGCGGCGCCTTTTGAAGTCCGCGCCGCTGTCGCCCTACTACGCCTACGAGGACTTCCCCGGCCCCAACGTCAACACCGACGACGAGTTCCTGCACGCCGCCACCGAGCGCGGCACCACCACCTTCCACCCCGGCTGCACCTGCCGCATGGGCCCGGCCGATTCCACCTGGGCGGTGGTCGACGATCAGCTCCGCGTCCACGGGCTCGAAGGCCTCCGCGTCATCGACGCCTCGGTGATGCCGCGCATGATCTCGGCGAATTTGAATGCCTCGACGATGATGATAGCTGACCGCGCGTCGGATTTGATTCGCGGCAAGCAGCCGATGGAAGCCGCGCGGATTCCGGACACGGCGGTGGCGTGACATCTTGTAGGATGGGTGGAGCGCAGCGAAACCCATCATGCTTCAGCGAGTGCTGCACGATGATGGGTTTCGCTGCGCTCTACCCATCCTACAAGCCGCATGAACTCGATCTTGAGTTGTGCTACGGTGCGGCATGACCTCCTATCGGCGCAACTTCGTCCCCGGCGGAAGTTACTTCTTCACCGTCAACCTGGCGGATCGAAGCCTCTCATTGCTGACCGCGCATGTCGATCTGCTGCGCGCCGCCTTTCGCCAGACCCGCCGGCGTCACCCTTTCACAATCGATGCGATCGTGGTGCTGCCTGAGCACCTTCACACGGTTTGGACGATGCCGAACGGCGATGCGGATTTCGCAATGCGATGGAGGCAGATCAAATCCGCCTTTTCTCGCAATCTTGACAACGTCGAGCCAGTTTCGCCGAGCCGGGCCGCCAAAGGCGAGCGCGGCATCTGGCAGCGTCGTTATTGGGAGCACACCATTCGTGACGAGGACGACTACGCGCGGCATATTGATTACGTGTACATCAATCCCGTCAAGCACGGACTGGTCAATCGAGTCTGCGATTGGGTACCATCGTCGTTCCATCGCCACGTGGCGCTCGGCATCTACCCGCCGGATTGGGCTGGCGATCTGTCTCAATACGGCGACGGTGCAAAGTTCGGGGAGCGCAGTTGAAGGCGCTGTAGGATGGGTAGAGCGCAGCGAAACCCATCATGCTTTAGCGAACGCCGCACGATGATGGGTTTCGCTTGCGCTCTACCCATCCTACAAGCTGTATGCCGCTGTGCAGTCTTTTTGCGCTACATGCGCACAGCGGACCGTGGGTGCGAGCCGGCACCCAGCCTTCCCTGCGCCCTTTCCTGAAGGGGGCGATGGAGAGAGCAAAGCTCGGGCGAAATGCGCCGCGAGGATGTGAAGGCGTGTCTGCAACGCAGGTGCAAACTTGAGAATGGCGCCGCGGCCTCTTGCGCCGTCATTGCGAGCGCAGCGAAGCAATCTAGACTGTCACTGGAGGGATTCTGGATTGCTTCGCTGCGCTTGCAATGATGATGTGGGGGAGCGTACGTCAATTCAACGCTCGTTTCCCGGACGTAGCGCAGAGCTACTTCAGCGGTGCGCTGCAGAGCCAGGGCCCATGTCCTCAAGCAACACTCAGAGCAAGCCTTGCGCAGCAGCGTTGCACGCTGCAGCGCGTCCGGGACACGAGAAGCCTCACACTTCCCTTCGGCTCAAGAACGCCAGCCGCTCGAACAGATGCACGTCCTGCTCGTTCTTGAGCAGCGCGCCGTGCAGCGGCGGGATCAGCTTGCGCGGGTCGCGCTCGCGCAGCTGCTCGGCGCTCATGTCTTCGTTGAGCAGCAGCTTGAGCCAGTCCAGAAGCTCCGAGGTGGACGGCTTCTTCTTCAGGCCGGGCACCTCGCGCACCTCGAAGAAGATGCGCAGCGCTTCCTCGACGAGGCGCTTCTTGATGCCGGGGAAGTGGACGTCGACGATGCGGCCCATCGTGTCGGCGTCGGGGAACTTGATGTAGTGGAAGAAGCAGCGGCGCAGGAAGGCGTCCGGCAGCTCCTTCTCGTTGTTGGAGGTGATCATCATGATCGGGCGCTGCTTGGCCTTGATCGTCTCGCCGGTCTCGTAGACATGGAATTCCATGCGGTCGAGCTCGAGCAGGAGGTCGTTGGGGAATTCGATGTCGGCCTTGTCGATCTCGTCGATCAGGAGCACCGGGCGCTGCTCGGCGGTGAAGGCCTCCCACAGCTTGCCGCGCTTGATGTAGTTCTTGATGTCGGACACGCGCGCATCGCCCAGCTGGCTGTCGCGCAGGCGCGAGACCGCGTCGTATTCGTAGAGGCCCTGCTGCGCCTTGGTGGTGGACTTGATGTGCCAGGTCAAAAGCGGCGCGTTCAGCGCCTTCGCCACTTCCTCCGCCAGCACCGTCTTGCCGGTGCCGGGCTCGCCCTTCACCAGGAGCGGGCGCTCGAGCACGATCGAGGCATTGACGGCGACCTTGAGATCGTCGGTCGCAACATAGTCCTTGGTGCCGGTAAATTTCATCGCGCGTCCTTGTTGGTCGTCGTCGTGAGGCAATGCCAATTTCGTTGCCTTGGTCACGACAAGCGAACGGCCGCGCATGGCGGCCGTTCCTGGTTCGGTCAGGCTTTCAGACCCGTTTTATCAGCGAAAGGATGACCAGCACAATCACCGCGCCGATCGTGGCGTCCACGATGGCACCTAACGTGCCGGTGGCGAGCTGGATGTGCAGCTGGGGCAGCACCCAGCCCGCAACCAGTGCGCCGATGATGCCGACGACGATGTTGCCGACCAGCCCAAATCCCGCCCCGTGGACAATCTTGCCCGCGAGCCAGCCTGCGATCGCGCCGATGATGAGCGCTGCGAGAATTCCCATTGCAAACGTCCCCAAAACAACCCCGTGAGAAGGCCAATTCTAGAGCAAAAAGGCGTCGGGTCCACGTTGAATTGGTTCGCCGACGCGGGTGGCTTCACCTCTCCCGATGGGAGAGGTGGAGCGGCGCCCCTTGACGTTCGCCACCCGACGGGCAATCTGTCAGCCATGTTCCTGCAATTCTTCACCTCTCTGCGCGACGCGCAGGTCCCCGTGACGCTGCGCGAATACCTCACGCTGATGGAGGCGCTCGACGCTGACCTCGCGGACTACACCGTCGAGAATTTCTATTATCTGTCCCGTGCCTCGCTGGTGAAGGACGAGCGCAACCTCGACAAGTTCGACCGCGTCTTCGGCACGGTGTTCAAGGGGCTGGAAAGCCTGCTCGAGGCCATGGACAAGGCGGAGATCCCCGAGGAGTGGCTGAAGAAGCTCGCCGAGAAATACCTGACAGAGGAAGAGAAGAAGCAGATCGAGGCCATGGGTTGGGACAAGCTCATGGAGACCCTGAAGAAGCGCCTTGAGGAGCAGAAGGGCCGGCACCAGGGCGGCTCGAAATGGATCGGCACCGCCGGCACCTCGCCCTTCGGCGCCCACGGCTACAATCCCGAGGGCGTGCGCATCGGCCAGGAGAAGAACCGCAACAACCGCGCCGTAAAGGTGTGGGACAAGCGCGAGTTCAAAGATCTCGACGGCAATGTCGAGCTCGGCATCCGCAACATCAAGGTGGCGCTGCGCCGGCTGCGCAAGTTCGCGCGCACCGGCGCGCCCGACGAGCTCGATCTCGACACCACGATCCGCGAGACCGCCAATCACGGCTATCTCGACGTGCACATGCGCCCCGAGCGGCGCAACGCGGTGAAGCTGCTGGTGTTCTTCGACATCGGCGGCTCGATGGACGCGCATATCGAGCAGGTCGAGGAGCTGTTCTCGGCGGCGAAGAGCGAGTTCAAGCACATGGAGTATTTCTACTTCCACAATTGCCTCTATGAAGGCGTGTGGAAGCAGAACAAGCGCCGTTTTACCGACCGCACGCCGACCTGGGACGTGCTGCACAAATACCCGCACGACTACAAGGTCGTGTTCGTCGGCGATGCCTCGATGTCGCCTTACGAGATCATGGTGCCCGGCGGCTCGGTCGAGCACGTCAACGAGGAGCCGGGCTCGGTCTGGCTCGATCGCATCATCCGCACCTATCCGCACAGCGTGTGGCTGAACCCGGTGCAGCAGAAGCACTGGGACTATTCGGAATCGACCACCATCATCCGCCGCATCTTCGCCAATCGGATGTATCCGATCACGATCGAGGGGCTGGAGAACGCGATGAAGGAATTGACGCACTGATGCATGAGTGAGCCCGGCTCTGTCGGCGACGGGACTGCGCTCCCTCCCCCGCTTGCGGGGGAGGGTTGGGGAGAGGGTTCTCTCCGCGAGCGACCTTCCCCAAGAGGAGAGAGCCCTCACCCGCGTCGCTCAGGCGCGCAAGTGCGCTGCCGAGTTCCGCGACCTCTCCCGCAAGCGGGAGAGGTGACCTCCACCTCCGGCAGTTCGCCTGGGAATGACGACGTAACAAGAAGGGAAGACACATGCCCCAGACCATCACCCGCGGCATCAAGGCGCTGATCGACGAGGCCAATGCCGAGATCGAGACCCTCACCGCCAAGGACGCCATCGAGATCTCCAAGAACGGCGATGTCGTCATCGTCGATATCCGCGACCCCCGCGAGATCGAGCGCGACGGCCGCATCCCCGGCGCTTTCGCCTGCACGCGGGGCATGCTCGAATTCTGGATCGATCCGCAGAGCCCGTACGCAAAGCCGATCTTCCAGGAGGACAAGAAATTCGTCTTCCACTGCGCCGGCGGCCTGCGCTCCGCGCTCGCGGCCAAGACCGCGCAGGACATGGGCCTCAAGCCCGTCGCCCACATCGCCGGCGGCTACGCCGCCTGGCGCGACGCCGGCGGTCCGACGGAGAAATGGGAGCCGAAGAAGAAGGGGTGAGGGGGCACACCTCCCTCGCCTCACATACTCCGTCGTGCCCGGGCTTGACCCGGGCATCCACGTCTTCGCCACAGGACAGAACGTGGATGGCCGGGACAGGCCCGGCCATGACGACCGAGACAATTGCCGGAGAATGCCAATGACCGCCACCGACCCCCTCGTCTCCACAGAATGGCTCGCCGCGCACATGGGCGACGCCAACGTCAAGATCCTCGACGCCAGCTTCAAGCTGCCGGGCGTCTTGCCGCTGCCGAAGGACGACTATCTCGCCGTGCACCTGCCGGGCGCGGTATTCTTCGACGTCGATGCGGTGTCGGATCATTCCAATCCGCTGCCGCACATGTTTCCGAGCGCCGAGCAGTTCGGCCGCGATGTCGGCAATCTCGGTATCGGAAATAGCGATACCGTCGTGCTCTACGATGCCGGCGGCTGGGTCGCAGCGCCGCGCGCGTGGTGGATGTTCCTGTCCTACGGCCACGGCAATGTGCGCATCCTCAATGGCGGCCTGAAGAAGTGGCGTGCCGAGGGCCGCCCCGTGGAGAGTGGCGAGGTCAAGCCGAAGCCTGCGACGTTCAAGGCCAGCTCTGATTCAAACCGCGTGCGCAGCATGCAGCAGCTGATCGCCAATGTCGAAAGCCGCAAGGAGCAGGTGATCGATGCGCGCGCCGCCGACCGTTTCGAGGGCCGCGCGCCCGAGCCGCGGCCGGGCATCCGCTCCGGGCACATCCCCGGCGCCCGCAACGTGCCCTACAACCTGCTGTTCGATGCCGCGACCGGCGAGATGAAGCCGCTCGAGGAGCTGCGCGCTGCCTTCACGGGCGCCGGCGTCAAGCTCGATGCGCCGATCGTCACGAGCTGCGGCTCCGGCGTCTCCGCCGGCGTGCTGACGCTCGCGCTCTATCGCCTGGGGATCACCGACACCGCGCTCTATGACGGCTCCTGGTCGGAATGGGGCCAGGCCGGCGGCCCGCCGATCGCGACGGGGCCGGCGTAACACCGGGACGACGGTGCGCCCCCTCGCCCCGCAAGCGGGGAGAGGCGAAGGAAGGGAGTCAGCGCGTGCGCGCGGTCGTTGTCGCGAAAGCCGGCTGTGGCTGTCCAAACGGATCCAGCTGCTGCTGCAACTGCTGAGGCGGCGGACGCCGCACCACGCGGGGCCGCTTCTTCGCCTTCGCCTTCGCCTTGCGCTGCGTCGCCTTGCCGTCGGATGCGCTGCCATCCGGCTTGTTGCTCTCGGCCTTGGCCTTCGCCGGCGCGTCCTTCACGGCTGAGGTTGCGGGGTCGTTCAGCGCGGCCACGTTCGCCGAGACGACATCAACCGCAGAGGAGGCGAGCGCGGCACCGGGATCAACCTGCGCCGGCTCGCTGGCGGCAGGCGCAAAGTCCGGCTTGGCCTCGGGGATCGAGGCCGTGGTGTCGGCGGGAGTGAGCGTGTCAGCGGTGCTGAGCGTGTCCGTTGGCGCTGGCGCTTCGGCTTCCGTCGTCGTCTCGGGCTTGGCCGGCTCAGGGGCCGGAGGCGAGGCTTCAGTGACCTGAGGCTGAGGGTCAGCCTCGCTCGTCAGCGCGGCAACCTGCTCGGGCCCGCTCGCCGGCAGCCCGATCGTCGGCACCCGGTCGCGGAGCGACGGTGCGGGATCTGGCGCGATCTCCGGCTCCTCTCGCAACACCGCGAGCACCGGCTGGGCCGGTTCGGGCACTTGCGCAAACACCTGCTCCTGCGGGCCATTCCGCCAGGAGGGGTTGCTGACATATTGCTGATGGGTCGCCCGCAGCAGCGCGGCGGCTCCTAGGCCGAACACCAGGATGGAGGTTGACAGCAGGATCGCGGCAAACAGGAAGCGAAAGCCGGGAAGCATCGAGCGATTGCGAATTTCCGCCCCGGCGGCGAGGTGGCCAGGGCCAAAGAGCCATCTGAACGCGGTGACGGTACTGATTGCCGCGTTCGCCACGCGGGATCGGAGCTCGGAAAGGTGGCGAATCAGGCTGATTCGACCATATCGCAACGATCCCGCGCCGTTCCGCTAAAATCGCGGCCGAATAACACGGCAATTGATGGCGCAATACGATTTCAGCCCCGTGATGCAACGGGGCAACGGTCGTCTCGCGGATCACAAATCGGCAAATCCGGCGCAAATAGGCCTGATATGTCTTGAATGTGCCGCTATCTTCCGTCATCTGGCCGTTAACGGTCCGATTGGGCTTCGGGACTATACAAGAGCGATGATGATCAAACACTTTCTGACGATATGCGCTGCCGCAACAGTCGCTGCGGCGGGAACCTCGCTCGCTCAGGCTCAGAGCTATCCGGTCCAGCAGGCGCCGAGCTATGGCGCCCCGGCCGAATATCGGCCCGGTGACCGCACGCCGAATTTTGATGCACTGGACGAAGACGACGACTCGATGCCGCAGGCCTCGCTGCCGCCGCCCGGCCCAGTCGACGATCCGCGCTACGGTCGCCCCGTCGGCGCGCCCCCGGTCTATTCCGCCGCCCCGCAGGGGCCGGTGATGTCGCCGGATGATCCCCGTTATGGTCGTCCGGCTGGCGCTCCGCCGGTCTATTCGGCGGCGCCCCAGGGGCCCGTGATGTCGCCGGACGATCCCCGCTACGGCCGGCCCGCCGGTCCGCCGCCGGTGATTTATGCCAATCGTCCGGGGCAGCAGGCGCCCGCCAGTGACGGCCTGCGTCCGCCCGAGGCGGTCGGTGGTCCCGCCGCGACCGGAACGGTCGATGCCGCCCAGCCGCCCGGCGGCGCCGCCGGCCGGCCGATGACTTTGGCCGCGCTACCGCCCGAGGAGCAGCCCGATGCTGCGCCGGTGCAGCTGCCGCCGAACCTGCGCCGCCAGGAGGTCGCGTTCCAGACCAAGGAGCCAGCCGGCACGCTCGTGGTCGATACGTCCAATACCTATCTCTATTACGTGCTCGGCAATGGCCGTGCGATCCGCTACGGCGTCCGCGTCGGCCGCGACGGTTTCACCTGGACCGGCGTGCAGAAGATCACCCGCAAGGCCGAATGGCCGGATTGGCATCCGCCGACCGAGATGATCGAGCGTCAGCCCTACCTGCCGCGCTTCATGGCCGGCGGCCCGGGCAATCCGCTTGGCGCCCGCGCGATGTATCTCGGCTCGACCGTCTACCGTATCCACGGCACCAACCAGCCCTCGACGATCGGCAAGTTCGTCTCCTCCGGCTGCATCGGCATGCTCAACGAGGACGTCTCCGACCTGTTCGATCGCGTCAAGGTCGGCACCCGCGTGGTGGTGCTGCCGGGTGGCCCGCCGCCGGGAACGGCGACCGCCTCCGCTGCGCCGACGCCGGGAGCTGCATCCGTCGCGGCTCAGGCCGGCCCGGTCCCCGGCACCCAGCCGACGGTCGTACCGCCGCTGCCCGCGCCGGTCACCGTGCGCTGAGCGCTTCGTCCCTACCAGATTGCAGAAGGGGCGTGCCGTCGGCGCGCCCTTTTCATTTCAGGCCAGCCTGCGCGGCAGCTCGCCGCCCCTGGCGAAGGCGTCGATCGCCTCGACCATCTGGCCGTAATGCATGCGCAAGCCGTCCGCGGTGGCGTAGCCGAGGTGTGGCGTCAGCACGAGGTTGTCGAGCTTGCGGAAGGGATGGTCGACCGGCAGCGGCTCGACCGAGAACACATCCAAGCCGGCGCCTGCGATCCTCCTCTGCTGCAGCGCTTCGAGCAGCGCCTGCTCGTCCACGATCGGCCCGCGCGCGGTGTTGACGAGAAAGGCGGTCGGCTTCATCCGCGCGAGATCGGCAGCTCCAACCAGCCCGCGAGAACGCTCGCTCAGCACCACATGGATGGTGACGATGTCGGCCTTGGCGAACAGCTCCTCCTTGCTGGCGTAGCCGACGCCGGCTTCCTTGCACTTCTCCGGCGTGAGGTTCGGGCTCCAGGCGATCACGTTCATGCCGAACGCCTTCGCAATGCCCGCCATCTTGCTGCCGAGCTTGCCGAGCCCGACGATGCCGAGCGTCAAGCCCTCGATCTCGACGCCGGCAAAGCTCTGCCAGGGCTCGCCGGCATGCATGCGTGCATTCTCGCGGCCGATGCCGCGGGTCAGCTCCAGGATCAGGCCCATGGTGAGCGGCGCCGTCGGATCGCGGGAATATTGTGTGCCGCCGATGGCGATGCCGCGCGCTTTCGCGGCCTCCATGTCGATCGAAGCGTTGCGCATGCCTGACGTCAGCAGCAGCTTCAGCTTCGGCAGGCTCTCGAACAGGCTCTTGGGAAAAGCGGTGCGCTCGCGCATCGCGCAGATGACGTCGAAGTCCGCCAGTGCGCTCGCCGCGGCCTGCTCCGAAACGAAGGGGTGGCTGAACACGGTGACGTCGACCCGGTCGGACAGTTTCGGCCAGTCGGCGACGTCGAGCGCGAGGTTGAAATAGTCGTCGAGAATTGCACAGCGCAGCCGGCTCATCAGCGTTCATCCATGGCGAGAGATGACGGCGCAGGCGGGCACCGTCGTCGGAGCCCGGCCATGGTTGCGCGCAATCACACCCGTGCGCAAGCAGCTGACGACTTCAAAAGTCCGATAGGAAGGAGACGCTCAGAGATCGCGGGGCTTCAGGCGGAACGGCGCATCCATGCCGTGCTTGGCGCGCCAGGCGGGACCGGGTCCACGCATGTAGTGCAGTTCGGGCCGGTAGGGATTGAAGGCGGTGGCGAAGAAGCGCTTCCAGAAGCCCTTGACCTCCGAAACGAACCCGAAGACGTGGCCGGCTCCTGCCGGAACAGGATGAGAATGCGTCTCGATCAGAGCCATGATGCGGCCTCGCTGTGCTCCCGTTCATTCTGGCGGGTGGCGCTGTTTCCGCGCGAAACCGAGCTTTCGGCCTGATTTATTAAAAGATAGTTTCAATTGTCCGGATTGGCGTCCGGATGGTGTCCATTCCGTATTCATCCGTGGTGAACGGACGGAAAACATTGCCCTTTTGGGGCGGGATCGTTACATCGGCGGCAAGCAAATTTCCTCAAATCGAAGGTGTCACGGGACCGATGGCGCGCCAGTTCATCTATTTCATGCAGGGCCTGACCAAGAGCTACCCGACCCGGAAGGTGCTCGATAACATCCACCTGAGCTTCTACCCCGACGCCAAGATCGGCGTGCTCGGCGTCAACGGCTCGGGCAAGTCGACGCTGCTCAAGATCATGGCTGGCCTCGACAAGGAGTACACCGGCGAGGCATGGGTCGCAGAGGGCGCCCGCGTCGGCTATCTCGAACAGGAGCCACAGCTCGATCCCAAGCTGTCCGTGCGCGAGAACGTCATGCAGGGCGTCGCCAAGCAGAAGGCGATCCTCGATCGCTACAACGAACTCGCGGTCAACTATTCCGACGAGACCGCCGACGAGATGACCAAGCTCCAGGATGAGATCGAGGCCCAGGGCCTCTGGGATCTCGACAGCAAGGTCGACCAGGCCATGGACGCGCTGCGCTGCCCGCCTGATGATGCCGACGTGACCAAGCTTTCCGGCGGCGAGCGCCGCCGCGTCGCGCTGTGCAAGCTGCTGCTCGACCAGCCCGAACTCTTGCTGCTTGACGAACCGACCAACCATCTCGACGCCGAATCCGTGTCGTGGCTGGAAGGGCACCTGCGCAACTATCCCGGCGCGATCCTGATCGTCACCCACGACCGCTACTTCCTCGACAACGTCACCGGCTGGATCCTCGAGCTCGATCGCGGCCGCGGAATCCCCTATGAGGGCAACTACTCGTCCTGGCTGGTGCAGAAGCAGAAGCGCCTGGAGCAGGAGGGGCGCGAGGACGCCGCGCACCAGAAGACGCTGGCCCGCGAGCAGGAATGGGTCGCCTCATCGCCGAAGGCTCGTCAGGCCAAGTCGAAGGCGCGCTATCAGCGCTATGAGGAGTTGCTCAAGAAGGCGAGCGAGAAGCAGACCCAGACCGCGCAGATCATCATTCCCGTGGCCGAGCGGCTCGGCGCCAACGTGGTCGATTTCGAAGGTCTCAGCAAAGGCTTCGGCGATCGCCTGCTGATCGACAATCTCACCTTCAAGCTGCCTCCCGGTGGCATCGTCGGCGTCATCGGCCCCAACGGCGCCGGCAAGACCACGCTGTTTCGGATGATCACCGGCCAGGAGAAGCCGGATGCAGGCACGATCACGGTCGGCGAGACCGTGCATCTCGGCTATGTCGACCAGTCGCGCGATGCGCTCGACGGCAAGAAGACCGTGTGGGAGGAAATCTCCGGCGGCAACGAGCTGATCCTGCTCGGCAAGAAGGAAGTCAATTCGCGCGGCTATTGCTCGGCCTTCAACTTCAAGGGCGCGGACCAGCAGAAGAAGGTCGGTGCGCTCTCCGGCGGTGAACGCAACCGCGTTCATCTGGCCAAGATGCTGAAGTCCGGCTCCAACGTGCTGCTGCTCGACGAGCCGACCAACGACCTCGACGTCGACACACTGCGCGCGCTCGAAGAGGCGCTGGAGGACTTCGCCGGCTGCGCCGTCATCATCAGCCACGATCGCTGGTTCCTCGACCGCATCGCGACCCACATCCTGGCCTTCGAAGGCGACAGCCATGTCGAATGGTTCGAGGGCAACTTCCAGGACTACGAGAAGGACAAGATGCGCCGCCTCGGCCAGGACAGCATCATCCCGCACCGCGTGAAGTACAAGAAGCTGACGCGGTGATGGCGGCATGATGCGGCGGGCGCTCATCGCTGCGGTGATCGTGGTCACCTGCGGCTGGTCGTCCGCCCGCGCAGCAGACGCCGCCTTCACGCAATTCGTCGCCTCGCTCTGGCCGGAGGCGCAGACCGCGGGCGTCTCGCGCGCGACGTTCGAGCGGGAGACGCGCGGGCTCGAGCCTGATTACAAGCTGCCCGACCTGCTTCTGCCGGGCCGGCCTGCGACCGGCGCGCCGTCGCAGGCCGAGTTCGTGCAGGTGCCGGCCGATTACGTCAGGGAAGCGTCGATCGCGCGGCTCGCCGGCGAGGGGCAGCGGCTGCTGCAAAAATATCGCACCGCGCTGACCGAGATCGAGAAAAGCTCCGGTGTGCCCGCTACCGTGATGCTCGCGATCTGGGGCCGTGAGACCGATTACGGCCGCTACACGCTGCCTTACGATCTCGTGCGCGTGCTGGCGACGCAAGCCTATGTCGGACGTCGCAAGGACCAGTATCGCAACGAGTTCATCCTCTCGCTCAAGATTCTCGGCGAGGGCGTGGTGACGCGCAAGGACATGCGCTCGTCCTGGGCCGGCGCCACCGGGCTGACGCAGTTCCTGCCGTCGGAATATTACAAGCATGGCGTCGACTTCGACGGCGATGGCCGCATCGATATCTGGCACTCCATGCCGGATGCGCTGGCCTCCGCCGCGCAGCAGCTTGTCAACAAGGGCTGGCAGAGTGGCCTCCGCTGGGCCTATGAGGTGCAGGCGCCAGCGAAGGTTGATTGCACCACGGGCGTACCGGAGGTGACGAAGCCGATCGGTCAATGGCTGCGCGAAGGCTTTGTGCCGGTGCGTGGCCAGAAACTCGGTGCCGCGGAGCAGGCGCAGCAGGCCTCGCTGCTCCAGCCCGAAGGCATCTACGGCCCGTCCTTCCTGACCACCAGGAACTACTTCGTCATCAAGGAATACAATTTCTCCGACCTCTACGTGCTGTTCGTCGGGCATCTCAGCGACCGCATGACCAGCCCGCTGCCATTCGCAACGGCGTGGTCGGCTTCGAAGCAGCTGCGCACGAAAGACGTCGAGACCATGCAGCGCGAGCTGACGCGCATCGGGCTCTACAAGGACAAGATCGACGGCAAGGCCGGCATGCAGACGCGCGCCGCGCTCGGCGCCTATCAGAAGTCGGCGGGCCTCAAGGTCGATTGCTGGCCGAGCGAAGAGGTGCTGCGCTCGATCCAGGCGGGGCGATAGCGCAGGACCAAAAGAAAAAACCCGGCCGATGGTCTCGGCCGGGCTTCGATCGCGGCGCTTGCGAGCGCCGTGCGATCAGATCAGTAGCAGACGCGAACCGGGCGAACGACCCAGCCATAACCGTCCCAATAGCGCTGGCGCTGCCAGTAGCAGGGCGGGGGCAGCGGGCCGGGCTCGGCCACGTAAACGGGACCACCATAGGCCGGACGGCTCGACGCGATGGCGCCGCCGACGATCGCGCCGCCGATCAGGCCGGCCGCGATGCCGGCGCCAATGTTGTCACCGGCCTTGGCGGGCGGGGTGGCGGTCACCAGCGATCCGGCGACTGTCGCAACCGTGAGGGCAGCAACTAAAGTCTTCTTCATGCTCTTGGCTCTCCTGGGAGATGGACTTCCCCTGTAAGGGATGGCCCGGGTTTCAAAGGTTCACGCACACTCTGATGGAATTTGGCCTTGCGGTTAGGAAGCGCGCAAATGGTCAATCCACGGTAAACGCACACGGAGCTGTGACGAGAAAAAGCGGTCTTTTTCGGGCTCCGAGATGAACGGCGCATCCGTAGTGCGCCGGTTAAGCGCGCGCCTCAGCCACAAACTCTGACGCGGCGGACGCGCCAGGCATAGCCGTCCCAGAAGCGCTGCTTCTGCCAGACGCAGTTGCCGTAATAGTCGTCGGCGACATAGCCCGGACCGGGGGCGTAGTAGCGGGGCGGATAATAGCCCGGTTGGTAATAACCGGGACCTGGTCCGTAATAATACGGAGAGGCCAGTGCGCCACCGACGATGGCGCCGCCGATGATCCCGGCCGCCACGCCCGCCGCGACACCGCGCTGGGCATGGGCGGGTGTGCCGGCCGTCAGGGCCAGAGTGAGGACGGCAGCGACTGCCAGGAGCGACTTCTTCATGCGCTTGACCTTATCACACGTGGGAACTGTTTGGGGCGCAAAGTTCCATACTTCGCTTGAATGATCAATGAACGGCCCCTTTGCCGGAGACGACCAACCGGCATGGGCCCCAGTTTCATCAGGAGACGCTGATGGGCAACGTGATGGTCAATGCATTGATTGCTGCCGGGGTCGTCTTCGCGATCGGCTACGGCTGGATCGCTCACCTCCAGAACCGGGGCCGGCGGCGCACGCGTGTCGGGGCCGGAGGTAATGGCGGTGGTAGTGGCGCCGACACCTACATGGGGACAAGCGACGGCTTCTCGTTGGGAAGCTGGTTCTCCAGCGACCGTTCGGGGAGCTCGACCGACGGCGGCAGCTGTTCCAGCAGCGATGGCGGCAGCAGTGGCGGGGACTGCGGAGGTGGCGGCGATGGTGGTGGAGGCGGTGGCGGCGACTAGCTCCGCCACAATCTTGATCAACCGCAATACCTGGTTTTTAGAGCCGTTCTAGGCTGATTGCCGGGCCAGTTTGGAATAGCTTCAAATACCGCTTTTTCCTTTTGCATCCGGCCGGCCCGTTAAATATCGATGATGGCGCATCACCGAAGGGCCTGCCGCTTCCATGATCGTTTGTTCCTGTAACGTGCTGAGCGATGAAGACATCCGCGCCGCCGTCGCCGAGTCCGACGACGCCGTGCGCCATGCCAAGCAGGTCTATGGGTGTCTCGGCTGTAGCGCCGAATGCGGTCGCTGTGCCCGGACCATCAAGACCATCATCGACGAAGCGCTTGGCCCCTGCGCCCAGTCTTGCTGCGCCGGCTGTCCCCATGGCCACACCGTCGCCGCCAATGACGAGACGGCCGAACCCGCCCAGTTCGCCCTCGCAGCCTGCTGAAAACTTCCGCATCCTCAGCTGAGCTTTTCCCCGGCTGCGTCCGCGTAGCCGGTTGCCGGCATGCGCAAACTCATTTAGAAGCATTCTAAATTCGGTTTAGGGCCGATTTGGACTGCAAAGCTGGAGTGAACCATGCAGGGCGACGCGAAGGTCATCGACTATCTCAACAAGGCACTGCGTCATGAGCTGACTGCGATCAATCAGTACTGGCTGCACTACCGCTTCCTCGACAATTGGGGCCTGCTGGACATGGCCAAGGTCTGGCGCAAGGAGTCCATCGAGGAGATGGAGCATGCCGACAAGCTCACCGCGCGCATCCTGTTCCTCGACGGCTTTCCGAACATGCAGGTGCTGGATCCCCTGCGCATCGGCCAGAACGTCAAGGAGATCATCGAATGCGATCTCGCCGCCGAGATGAGCGCGCGTGCGCTCTACCAGGAAGCGGCGACCTACTGTCACGGCGCCAAGGACTACGTCACGCGTGACCTGTTCGAGAAGCTGATGAGCGACGAGGAGCACCACATCGACTTCCTCGAAACCCAGCTCGACCTCATTGGTCGCATCGGTCTCGAACTCTACACCCAGAAGCACGTCGGCGGGCTCGAGGGCGAGGGGCACTAGTTCGGCTCTGGCGGCGCACTCCACGCTCCGCCGTCGCCAAACGAGCTGGTCATCGGTTCCGGATCGGCGCTCCGCTTCGTTGCGCTTGTCCGGGACGACACCGTGATTGTTGATCGCCTACAGCTGCGTCTTGTACCGAGCCTCTACGATCTCCTGGCTCTCCGGTTCGCCCAAGCCCGTCTGGTCGTGGATGACCTCGACGATGCTCGGCATCACCGAGCGCTGTACCTTCTCGGATAACCAAAGCTTCGAGCGCATCAGCGCCTTGCCGCAGTGGAAATAGACCTCGCTGACCGCGACGTTCAGCACCGCGCGGGGCGGCTTGCCGAACTCCACCATGGCGGCGAGCAGATCCGGATCGGCCGACAGCGTGCCGCGTCCGCCGACGCGCAGCGTCTCGTCGATCCCCGGCACGAAGAACAGCAGCTGCACGAAGCCCGAGCCCTCGACGACGTTCCGAAAACTGTCGATGCGGTTGTTGCCGGAGCGGTCGGGCATCAACAACTGGTTGGGACCGGCGACGTGGACGAAGCCGATGCCGCCGCCGCGCGGCGAGGCGTCGACACTGCCGTCCGCGCCCGAGGTCGCGAGCACGCAGAACGGCGACATCTCGATGAACTTCTTCGCATGCGCATCGATCGCCGGCCGCGCTTTCGCGATCACGCGCGGGGTCGGCTTGGCGTAGATGGCGGCGAGGTCTTCGGCGCTAAGATCGGTCAACGGCGTGCCTCCGCTTCAACTCGGCCCAAAGCTACCCGACCAGGGCGCATTCAGCCAACGAAATCCAGCGCGCAAAAGCATGATCCGGAGAAGTGCGCAGCGGTTTTCCGAAGAGATCATGCTCAAACAACAACCTAAAGCGCGATGACGATTCATCCTATTCGCATCGCGCTTTAGACTGCATCCGCCGGCACGAAGCAACTGATGATGATGGCGCCGCGATGGTGGACGTACCACACCACGGCCTGGCCCACGGGATTGCCGCGGTCGCGGATGATGGCGCGCGCGGGCACCTCCATCCATTGTCCGTCGATCGGCACCCAATAGGCGCCGCCGCGCACGTCGTATTCGGTGCGATGGCCATCGGAGATATCGCAGCAGGGCACGCCGTTCGGAGCGATCACGCTCTTGAACCAGGCGCGGATATCGGGCGGGACGTGGTCGTATTGGCCGTTGTCGAACGCGAATGCCGCGCTCGTCAGCGCTGCCGTTGCAGCCAGCCAGACGCACAGTGCCAGCCCGTGCATGCGATCCTCCTCATCGCGTATCGTGCCATTGGCGCCCGATTGTCCCGCGCGCCGATTCGCATCGTCGGCGCAATTAAGCCCGAGCTGTCGGCGCAATGCATGCTCAAATAATACGCTGCGCCGGGGCGCCGCACATGATGCGTTGCGAGATGAGACAGCTTGTGGCGGTGCGCAGCCACGGAGTTGATCGGCATGGCGCGATGGAACTTCGCAGAAGCGCGAAGGCCGATGTAGGATTTCGGCCTAGACCTTCGTCTTCAAGAAAACGTCGGGAGAGAGTGCATGTGCCGCAACATCAAGACGCTGTTCAATTTCGAGCCGCCGGCGACGGAGGACGAGATCCATGCCAGCGCGCTGCAGTTCGTGCGAAAACTGTCCGGTTTCAACAGGCCGTCGCAGGCGAACGAGGCGGCGTTCGAGCGTGCGGTGGCGGAGGTCGCGGAGGCCGCACGAAAGCTCCTGACGTCGCTGCATACCCATGCGCCGGCGCGCGACCGTGAGGTCGAGGCGGACAAGGCAAGAGAGCGCTCGCGGCTGCGCTTCGGTTCGTGAGCTCGAACGGCGCACTCCGTGACCTGGCTCACGGTATCTGCTGCCTCAGCTTGCGATGGTGTCGGCCGGGGTTTTGACCGCCCGGAGCACGACCATGAGCTGCCCCCTTCTTCCCTTGAAAGCAGGTGCCATCGTCTTCACGCTGCTGTGGACTGCGTGGATGATGTGGTGGAGCGGCTCGTTCTCGAGCGCGAACATGGTCATCCTCGCCCTGTGCGGCGCGGCGGTCGGCTACCTCTGGTATCGCGCGATGCGCTGGCAGTTCGAGCGCATGGGCATGTTGCCGCGAGACGAGGATCGGCCGAAATAGACGCGTCTGCTAGGCCTTGTCGCCGTGCTTCTTCTTTTTCTTTCTCTTCTTGTGGTCGTCGCCGTCATCGCTCTCGTCATCGACGATTGTCTCGTCTGGCTCCTGGACGGCGGCCGCGAGCGCTTCGCGCTCGGCGGCTTCGCGCTCGCGCTGGCGGCGGCGTTCGTCCCAGGCGTCGAAGAGCTGGTCGAGCCACGGCAGCACTTGCTCGATCGACGGCAATTGGCCGGGCGGACCTGGTTCGCCGCGCGGGCCTTGCGGCCCCGCCGGCCCCTGTGGCCCGGCAGGTCCCGGCGCGCCGGCTGCGCCGCGCGGGCCGGCTTCGCCCTGCTTGCCTTGCGGACCGGGTTTGCCGGGCGGGCCAGCCTTTCCGACCGGCCCCGGCTTGCCCTGCGGTCCGGGCTTGCCGCGCGCTCCGTCCGGGCCGCGCCGGCCCGGATGGCCCTGCGGCCCCGGCCGCCCCGGCTCGCCTTGCCGCCCGCGCGGACCCTGAGGTCCCTGCCGTCGTCCCTGATCGTCTGCCACGCCACCGCTCCCTTGACCGGAAGCAAGCTACTTAGCGGCCTTTGACGACAGCAGCAATTCTGCCCGCGCACCGTGTCAGGCTTGATCAACATCAATCGTCGGGGCGAGCCGCCATGTCATCGATCGCGCACGGCCACACCGCTTGGAGGAGCGACCGATGCGTGCAGCGTGGAAAGTCTTTTGCCTGTTCGCGGTCGTTCTCGTCGTCTCGCTCGGCCTCGCTCAGCTGCTGGTGCCCGATATCGTGCCGGTCGGATTCGCCGAGGAGCCGCAACCGCTATGGGCCGTCATGACGGCGTTCCTGCTCCGCGCGGTCGAGCTGATTGCCGCCTCGGTCGCGATGATCGCGCTTGCGGTCATCGCCGGCGTATATCTGCGGCACGAGCTGCGCCGCTTGCGGCGCAGCTCGCCATCGCGGGCGGACTGATGTCGCCCGCTAATCCTGATAGGCAGGCACCTCGATGCCGGAGGCGGCGTAGATCCTGATCTTGTTGCGCAGCGTGCGCACCGACAGGCCGAGCACGCGCGCTGCGCGCGTGCGGTTGCCGTCGCAGCGTGCGAGCGTCTGGAGCACGAGCTCACGCTCGACCTCGTCGACCGTGGCGCCGATCAGAAGCGGAACGATCTGGTTGGGAGCAAGAAATTGCGCGCCCGGCTCGGACGCGACATGAACAGTGGTCATCAACACACCTCCCGATCAACGCCGCTTCCATCATTGGAAGCGGATCGAGAACCAACGACCCCCAAGCCGTAATTTCACGGTGGTCCTGTTTGGTTAATGAAGGGTTAATCGGGAGCGAGCCCACCAATTGACCCCAGGAATGCCGCGAAGCCGCCGCGATTGGCGAAGGATGCATCGTGGTGCGGACCTATCTCGCGCGACAAGTACGGTGTCATCGTCCGCGGAAGAGGACGATCCAGTACGCCGCGGCCCCTCGTGGGATGTTAGCGTCTCTGGAATACTGGATCACCCGCCTTCGCGGGTGATGACACCGTGTATGTGGTGAAAGCGTTCTCCCTCACACCGTGCGGTACCCGCCGTCCACCATCACGATCGTTCCGGTGACGTAGGCCGACAGGTCCGACGCCAGGAAGATCGCGGGTCCCACGATGTCCTCGGGCTTGCCGGTGCGCGCCAGCGGGGTGTGATCGAGGAAGGCCTGCACCAGCGCCGGATTGGTCGCGCGCACATTGGCGTTGATGTTGGTCTCGATGAAGCCGGGACCGATCGCGTTGACGCGCACGCCTTCCTTGCCGAGCTCGGCGGCGAGCGCCTTGGTGAAGCCGAGCACGCCGTGCTTCGAGGTGGTGTAGGCCGCCGAGCTCGGCGTGCGCAGATGCACGAAGGACTGGATCGAGCCGATGTTGACGATGCGGCCCTTGCTCGCGCGCAAGGGTGCGAGGAACGCCTGCGTCATGTTGAAGACGCCATTCAGGTTGAGCGAGATGATGTCGTTCCAGTCCTTCGCCACCGTCTCCGTCTCGGCGGTGAAGGCGTTGCGGCGGGTGATGCCGGCATTGTTGACGAGGATCGAGACCTGCCCGACCTTGCCCTCGACCTGCTTGGCCAGGGCAAAGCAGTCCTCGCGCCTGACAACGTCGAGCGGAAAGCTCTCGGCCTTGCCGCCCGCCTGCCGGATCTCCCGAGCCGCTTCCGCCACCGTCTCGGCGTTGACGTCGAGCAGCACGACCTGTGCGCCCTCGCGCGCGTAGCCGGCGGCGATCGCCCGGCCGATGCCGGAGCCGGCACCCGTGACGACGGCGATGTGGTTTGCGAGCAATGCCATGACATATTCCTCCCGGTTTCTTTTCGAAGTTTCACGAAAAGCTAACTCGAAATTAAGGGGGCGGAAACGGCGGCCTTGGCATACTGATCCTGATTGCTAAACGTTGCGCGCATGATGGAACGGCTGGACTCCTGGAAACTCGCTCTCGAACGGCTGCGGTCGGCGCACGCGCCCGATTGGGCCGAGGCGGGCCGGCTCGTGGCCGAGATCGCGCGGATGAGCAGCGACGTCACGCTGCGCCAGGCCGCCGAGCAGGCGCTGCCGGTGCTGCGCCAGGCCGCGGACAATGACGACCACGGCGTGACGCTGGCGGCGCAGCGCCGTCTCGGCGTGGTGCTCGAGGTCGTCCACGATCTGACAGCCCCGCGCTTCGGCCGCCGCAACGCCATGCCGAAGCAGATGTCCAGGGAGGACCGCGCCCGCAAGGTGCTCGGCCTGCCGCTCGCGGTGCAGCTCACCTGCGAGGACATCAACCAGGCCTATCGCCGCGCCGCCAAGGGCATGCATCCCGACCAAGGCGGCAGCGCGCAAGGCTTCATCGACCTCGCCGCCGCGCGCGATCTCCTGATCCATCCGGGCGCGTACAAGGACGCGTGAACATCAATGTGCTAGACTGTAGCCCGGATGAGCGAAGCGATATCCGGGGCAGGTCTCGCCATGGTTCTGTACCGCAGAAATTTCATTCCCGGCGGCACTTACTTTTTCACAGTGACGCTTTTCGACCGTCGGTCGAGCGTCCTTACTGACAACATCGATGCTCTTCGCAACGCCTTCCGAACCGCTCGGAACGAGCGACCGTTTGAGCTCGACGCCATCGTGATCCTTCCGGATCATCTGCATGCGGTCATGAAACTGCCGCTGGACGACTCTGATTTTGCAGGACGGTGGCGTCGGATCAAGGGGCACTTCAGCAGTGCTCTGCTGCATGCCGGTGTCGACATAGCTCGCCACTCCAATGGAGAATTGGCGCTATGGCAGCGGCGATACTGGGAGCACACGGTCCGCAACGAAGACGACTTTGCACGTCATATCGATTACGTTCACTTCAATCCCGTCAAGCACGGCTACGTTCGGCGCGTTGGTGATTGGCCGCATTCGTCCTTTCACCGATACGTGCGGACTGGGCTGCTCCCGGGGGATTGGTCCGGTGAGGCGAGCGAAAGTGGGGATGTCTTCGGTGAGCGTGCCGAGGAAGGCTGACGGGAGAACGAGTCGCGTCCCGGATATCGCTTCGCTCATCCGGGCTACGGAGTGGAAAAAAACCGGACAGGGACGCTGGCGTCCTGCCCGGCTCTTCGTCCGCCGATCGAATTGTTACCAGGTGCACTGGCCGTTCTTGAGCGCGGCGTCCTTCATGGCGAGGGCGTCGATGAAGGTCGGCACGCTCGCGCTGGCGCGGTGGTAGCCCGCCGGCCACGGCGTGGTCGGGATGCTCTCGTCCCAGATCTGGCAGAAGCCGCTGTCCTGCCAGCGGATCAGATGATAGCTGGCCTCCGCTGGGCTCGCGGCGGCGAAGGCAGTGACGGCAAGACCGACGGCTGCGCACAGCACGGAAATACGACGCATGATCAGCTCCTCAAAATGAAAGACGTGATGCACCTCCCGACAATGACGGGAGGGGGTGGCGCGGGACGCTTTGGGGGATGCGCCCCGGACAAGATGTGAGTAGTTCCGCCGGCCGGTCAGGTTCAAAAGAGCCGCTGCGGGAAATACGCAATTTGAACAGATTCTGCAAAAGAGAAGGGCGGACCGTTCGCGCGGTCCGCCCCATGAAAACTCATCCGTATACGCGATCCCGTCGCGTCGGGCTCAGAGCGTGCAGCGGCGCTCGGCGCGCATCTTGATCTGGACGTCGGACGCCTCCTGGAAGGTCGGGAACGGCTTGCTGACGACCTTGTAGGTCGAGGCGCCAAACTGGAACGGCTTGTACTTGAGGTCCTCGTTCCAGACCTGGCAGATGCCGGTGTTGTCCCAGCGGATCACGTAATAGCCGACCGCCGCCGAGGCCGGCACGGCGAACACGGAACTGGCGATGCCGGCAACGGCACAGAGGGCGAGAACGCGACGCATGAAGTATCTCCTGTGGGGAAGGTGGATCGGAAAATTCGTGCGGTAAAAGCAGGACCTTGGCAAGCCGGGGAGCGGCCGCTCACGGACATGTCAGCCGATCCGAAAGCATTTGGTTCGGCCGCGTGCCCGATGGGCCACAGCCAGCTGACTTGAACCTGACATGACTCTCACTTGGAGAGCGACGCCACCGCCTCGATCTCGATCAGCATCTTCGGATCGGGCAGGGCCTGTACCACGCAGGTCGTGCGCGCAGGATAGGGCGGCGGGCCGAAGGCGCCGGCATAGAGCGCGTTCATGGCGGCGACGTCGGCGGCGCGGGTCAGGAGCACGTTGACCTTGACGAGGTCGCGGATATCAGCGCCGGCCTCCCCCAGCACGCGCCTGATGTTGACGACGACGTTGGCGAACTGGGCCTCGAAACCGTCGGGCAGCGCGCCACTGGCATCGAAGCCGGGAATGCCCGAGACGAACAGGAGATCGCCGACCCGCGTCGCAAAGGACAGCGGCGGGGCCTTGACGTGCGGCGGGGGCGCGAAATGCTGGATCGGCATGGGATCACCTCGGGAAGGTCGCTGACGCCTGAGCGTAGCGGCAGGCGGAGGATGCTCAAAACAAAAAGTGCGAAAACAACCCCATGCACAGTAGGGATCGTGCAGAGATCATTGGGCTTTTTCAGAATTCGGGAACGGCGAACTATCCGCTTGCTCCGTCGGGCAAAACAGGGGCAGAATGGCATGATCGCGGGGCTCCAGCGTCCAGCACCAAACCTCGCCGTCATGCCCGGGCTTGTCCCGGGCATCCACGTTTGTTGTGCCGAGAGGAAGACGTGGATGGCCGGGGCAAGCCCGGCCATGACGCTGTGGAGGCACGTGCCTTAAATGCTGACCTCGCTTGAGACTGCCTTGCCGCGTAGCGAAGGCAGCCTACTGCCATGCCGCGCCCCATCATGTTGCCGCCCCGATCGATGGGGTAAGTTCGCTGCGTCTGATTCGCCAATCCTGCCTTGAAAAATAGCCTCCGGAGACATCCATGAAGTTCGCAACCACCCTTCGCGCCGCGCTGGTCGCCATCGCCGCCCTGGCCGGACTTTCGACCGCCGCGCGGGCCGACAGCGGCTTCGTGACGCTGACGATCTACAAGGCGGGCTGGATCATCGGCGGCTCCGGCGGTTCGGGCGTGCTCAACTTCCGCGGCCGCTCCTATGCGCTCTCCACCGGCGGCCTCGACTACGGCCTCGTGTTCGGCGGCTCGAAAACCGTGCTGCGCGGGCGCGTCTCCAACATCAACCGCCCCTCGGACGTCGCCGGCGTCTACGGCGCGGCGGGTGCAGGCCTTGCCGTCGGCCGCGGCGCCCGCGCCATCGTGCTGACCAACCAAAAGGGCGCGGTGCTGGAACTGACGGGTCACCAGGTCGGGTTGATGGCGAACGCGGATCTCAGCGGGCTCGCGATCACGATGCGGTAGGGCGCGCCCGCCTCACTTCGTAGCCCGCATGAGCGATAGCGATGCGGGTCAACGCTCGGCCCCGGATGTCGCTATCGCTCATCCGGGCTACACTCCGCTCACCATCGCATGAATCCGCTCGCAATGCGCGACGAGATTTTCGTGCGCATCGACGAAGGCCTTCAGCGGCGTCGGGATCGGAAAATAGTAGATGTTGGCGACGAAGCCGTAGATGCCGGCATCGACGCTGGTCGGCGCCGCGCCGTGGACGAAGCCCGCGGCCGGCACGATCTCCGCCAGCACCTGCAGATCGGCAAGCCCCCGCGCGTAGGCCTGCTCGGGCGTGTAGCGGCCGATGCCCTGGTGGTGATAGCGCTGCGCGTTGTACGCCTTCGCCTTCTCGAACCCTTCCGCGTCGATTTGCGGATGCTGCGCGATGAAGCCGTCGCGGAACGCGGGATAGAAGCGCTCGTCCTTCCAGCGCGAATACGACATCACCCAGTAGAGATCGTCCAGCATGCGCGTGACCAGATGATCGATGCGGCGCTGCGCAGCCGACAGCGCGGCATCGATGCCGAGCCGGTATTTCGCGACGACATGCGCGATGATCGTTTCGCTGTCGCCGATGGTCTCGCCGTCATCGACGATGTAAGGCAGCTGCCCGCGCGGCGCGGTGGAGGCATCGAAGATGTGCTCCTGCACGAACGGCACGCCCGCGAGCTTCAGGAAGGCATAGACCTTGAGGCCGTAGCCGTTGTTGTCGGCGACGCCGAAGAGGTCCGGGTAGGAGTAGAGGGTCAGCATCGGCGCGCTCCTCCGTGTGGGGCAACCCAGAATGCAGGGGGGCCGAAATGGATGCAATGCCCTCCCGGAGGCCATGAGCGGAAGCGAGATACGGGTCGACTGCCGGCCCCGGATATCGCTTGCGCTCATCCGGGTTGTGAACGTGACGAGGCGTTGAACACCGCCAATTGCGCCTCGAACGCGCGCTTGAACGCCGGCCGCGCCTTGCCGCGGGCGACATAGGCGGCGATGGCAGGATGTTCGTCCAGCAGGCGAGATGTATTCAGCCGGCGCAGCACCGTCACCATCATGAGATCGCCGGCGCTGAAGGTGCCGTCGAGCCAGTCGGCACCGCCGAGGCGGCGGGACAGTTCGCCGAGCCTGACACGGACGCGGTCCTGCAGCAGGGGCAAGCGCTCCGCGTACCAGCTCCTGTCGCGCTCGACCAGCATGGCCATGCCGAGCTCGACGATCGGCGGCTCCAGCGTGTTCAGGGCCGCAAACATCCACGCGATGGCACGCGCCCGCGCGTTCGGCTCAAGCGGCAGCAGCCCGGCATGACGTTCGGCGATGTCGAGCACGATCGCGCCGGACTCGAACAGCGCGAGATCGCCATCCTCGAAGGTCGGGATCTGCCCGAACGGATGCAGCGCAAGATGCGCCGGCTGCTTCATCTCTTCGAACGAGACGAGGCGAACGTCGTAAGGCTGGCCGACTTCTTCCAGCGCCCAGCGCACCCGCATGTCGCGCGCCTGCCCGCGGCCGCGATCGGGCGAGTTTGCGAAGGCAGTGATGGTGGGAGGCATCTGGCGGCTCCTGGTTGATCGTGCTTTGCACCGGAGGACGAACGGCCGATGCGGATTCCGACACGAGCCCAATGGACGATCTCGTAGCCCGCATGAGCGGCAGCGACATGCGGGTCGCCTGCTGGTCCCGGATGTCGCTTGCGCTCATCCGGGCTACGCCACCTCACCCTGCGCAGGTCTGTAGGATGGGTAGAGCGCAGCGAAACCCATCGCCGGGTCTGCGGTCCAGTCAGCGTTTGGTGTGATCGAACGGGTGCACCTGTTGCTTCGGCTCAGCTGATGGGTTTCGCTGCGCTCTACCCATCCTACAAACTACGCAGCGATCCACGCCGCCAGCTCACGCCACGGCTCAATCGTCCAATGCCCGGACGCCGCGCCGGACGGCGACGGCAGCACGAACACCTCCGGCAGGCTCGCCTCGCGCTTCTGCCGCCCCAGCACAATCCCGCTCGACGGCTTGCCGTAGAACAGGCTCGCCGCCTTCTTGCTCGTGAACGCAATCGTCCGCGGCCGATATGTTTCCATCTTCGCCCTGAAGCCCGGCACGTCGATCGGCTCCGCCGCGATCTGGTGATCCATCCCGGCGCCCGTCTTGCAGAGATCGGTGAAGCCGATCCCGAGGTCGATCAGACTAGCGAACTCGCTGGGCTGATAACGCCGCGGCGTGATGCCGGCCTCGTGGATCGCGCGCCAGAAGCGGTTGCCGGGATGGGCGTAGTAGTGCCCGAGCTCGGCCGAGCGCGTCGAGGCGGCGGTGCCGACGAAGACGAGGCGGAGGTCGGGACGGAGCTGGTCGGGGAGGCGGTGGAGCTTGCTATCGGACAAATCATTTATCCGCGGAGTTGTAGCCCGCATGAGCGTAGCGATATGCGGGGCGACAAAGACCCCGGATGTCGCTACGCTCATCCTGGCTACGCTTGTTTCATCTGGGGTGAAAATGCAAGATCAGTTCGAATGGCCCGAGCCCGAACCCGAAGCCGACAAGGTCATTTTGCGTAACGTCCGCAATCACGGCTGCCATGTCACAGGCATACCAGATGCAAATCCACCGTTTGCATTTTCAATCGGTCTATATCTGAACTATGGGCATCCCGAACTCATCATTTTCGGCCAGAGAGCCGAAACGGCGCAGGCCATCATCAACCTTATCCGCGACCGCGTCGCATCAGGGCATCAATTCGTCGACGGCGATGTCGCCGACGACATGCTGGAGAACGGCTACAAGCTCGGCTTCTGGCAGGTGCCGCTCGGTGTCTATCGCGAATATCTTGGCACGGCGATCTGGTTTTACCAGAAGTCGCGGTTCGCATTCCCGTGTCTCCAAGTCATCTGGCAAGACCTCAATAGGCGTTTCCCCTGGGAGGCGGAATGCTCACCCGCTGTCAAAAAGGATCAGCCGCTGTTGAAGAAAATGGTTTCTTGAAGGGATGCTTCGCAAAAAAAAAGCCGGGCTTTTTGCCCGGCCTCTCAATTTTCAGATGGATGCCCGGGTCAAGCCCGGGCATGGCGAACGGAGGGGCCTCACAACACCCGATTGCTCTCCTTCACCTTCTCCGCGTCCAGATACACGCTTGAGCCCATCTCCTTGAACTTCGCGCTCATCTGCTTCATGCCGTCCTCGGCGGTGCCGCTCATCGACATGCCCACGCTGTTCGGATCGTTCAGCGTCGCGGCATAGTCCCGCACGTCCTGCGTGATCTTCATCGAGCAGAACTTCGGGCCGCACATCGAGCAGAAATGGGCGACCTTGTGGGCTTCCTTCGGCAGGGTCTCGTCGTGGAAGTTCTTCGCGGTGTCCGGATCGAGGCCGAGGTTGAACTGGTCGGTCCAGCGGAATTCGAACCGGGCGCGGGAGAGGGCGTCGTCGCGCAGTTGCGCGGCGGGGTGGCCCTTGGCGAGGTCGGCGGCGTGGGCGGCGATCTTGTAGGTGATGACGCCGGTCTTGACGTCGTTGCGATCGGGCAGGCCGAGATGCTCCTTCGGCGTGACATAGCAGAGCATGGCGCAGCCGAACCAGCCGATCATGGCAGCGCCGATGCCTGAGGTGATGTGGTCATAGCCCGGCGCGATGTCGGTGGTCAGCGGTCCGAGCGTATAGAACGGCGCCTCGCCGCATTCCTTGAGCTGCTTGTCCATGTTGATCTTGATCTTGTGCATCGGCACGTGGCCGGGGCCTTCGATCATGACCTGGCAGCCCTTGTCCCACGCGATTTTGGTGAGTTCGCCGAGCGTTTCGAGCTCGGCGAACTGGGCGCGGTCGTTGGCATCGGCAATCGAGCCCGGACGCAGGCCGTCGCCGAGCGAGAACGAGACGTCATACTTGCGCATGAGGTCGCAGATCTCGTCGAAATGGGTGTAGAGGAAGCTTTCCTTGTGATGCGCCAGGCACCACTTCGCCATGATCGAGCCGCCTCTGGAGACGATGCCGGTGACGCGGCTGGCGGTGAGGTGGATGTATTGCAGGCGCACGCCGGCGTGGATGGTGAAATAGTCGACGCCCTGCTCGCACTGCTCGATCAGCGTGTCCTTGTAGAGCTCCCAGGTCAGCTTGACGGGATCGCCGTTGCACTTCTCCAGCGCCTGGTAGATCGGCACGGTGCCGATCGGCACCGGCGCGTTGCGCAGAATCCATTCGCGGGTGGTGTGGATGTTGCGGCCCGTGGAGAGATCCATCACGGTGTCGGCGCCCCAGCGGATCGCCCACACCATCTTCTCGACCTCTTCCTCGACCGACGAGGTCACCGCCGAGTTGCCGATATTGGCGTTGATCTTGGTCAGGAAGTTGCGGCCGATGATCATCGGCTCGAGCTCGCTGTGGTTGATGTTGCAGGGGATGATGGCGCGGCCGCGCGCGATCTCGTCGCGCACGAACTCCGGCGTGATGAAGGCGGGGACCGACGCGCCGAAGCTTTCGCCGTCGGCCAGCGCTGCCTCGGCGCGTTCGAGCTGCTCCTTGCGGCCGAGATTTTCGCGCGCGGCGACGTAGATCATCTCCTTGGTGATGATGCCGGCGCGGGCGAATTCGAGCTGCGTGATCTTGTGGCCGTCAAGGCCGCGTAAGGGTTTGTGATAGGCCGAGAAGGCGCGCGCGGCCTTGTCGGTGGAGAGGTTGCCGTTGTCCTCCGGCTTGACCTGCCGGCCCTCATATTCCTCGACGCCGCCGCGCTCCAGCACCCATTGCTTGCGGTTGCGCGGCAGGCCGGCGTTGACGTCGATGGTGACGGACGGGTCGGTATAGGGGCCGGAGGTGTCGTAGACCGGCAGGTTGGGCTCGCCCGCGCCCTCGGAGAGGATGATCTCGCGCAGGGGCACGCGCAGGTCGGGCGCGGCGTCAGGCGTTGCGAAGATTTTTCGCGAGGAGGGAAGGGGGCCGGTGGTGACGGCGGGCACGGTCTTGTCGGGATTGGAGCGGATGTTCATGGGGATCCTCCGGTTCAATTTTGTTGTGCGATGTCTGATCTCGTCATCCTGAGGTGATGTTGGGCGCCCGCGCCGCAACGAGAGCCTCGAAGGATGAACGAGCCGGGCCGTCGCCCTTCGAGGGCCGCTGAAGAAGCGGCCACCTCAGGGTGACGGGACGAAGAAGAGCGGACCTGCATCATGCGGCCTCCTTGGATAAGCCGAGCCATTGCCGCACCCGCGCGTCGGGATCGGCGTTCTGGGTGACGTCGCTGACCACCGCGATCGAATCCGCGCCGGCCGCAAAGATTTCTGCGGCGTGCTCGAACTTGATGCCGCCAATGGCAACCAGCGGGATATCGCCGATGCGCTTCTTCCATTCGGTGATCTTCGGGATGCCCTGCGGCTCGAAGCGCATCGATTTGAGCGTTGTGAAGAAGATCGGACCCAGCGCGACGTAGTCGGGCTGGGCTTCGAGCGCGGTCGCAAGCTCGTCGTCGTCGTGGGTGGAGATGCCGAGCTTGAGGCCGGCCTCGCGGATCGCCTTGAGGTCGGCCTCAGTGAGATCCTCCTGGCCGAGATGCAGATATTCTGCGCCGGCGACGACCGCCGCGCGCCAATAGTCGTTCACCACCAGCTTGGCTTGCGTTCCCTTCGTGATCGCCAGCGCGTCGCTGACGATCTGCAGCGCCTGGGAGTCGTCGAGCTCCTTCGCGCGCAGCTGGATGGTGCCGACGCCGAGCTTGGTCAGGCGCTCGACCCATTGAAGGCTGTCGACGACGGGATAGAAACGATCAGGATACGGCATGCCAGAACGGGGTCCCAACGACAGGGGTGGAGGGGGAGGCGAAATCGCGGGCGTTCATCAGCCCGGCTTCATAAGCGGTGCGGCCGGCATCACAGCCGAGGCGGAAGGCGTTGGCCATGGCGACGGGATCGGCGGCCTTGGCGATGGCGGTGTTGAGCAGCACGGCGTCGTAGCCGAGCTCGAGCGCCTGGGCCGCGTGGCTCGGCGCGCCCAGGCCGGCGTCGACCACCAGCGTGATGTCGGGCAGCCGGTCGCGCAAGAGCTTCAGCGCGTCGCGGTTGGTGATGCCCTTGGCGCTGCCGATCGGCGCGGCCCACGGCATCACCACCTTGCACCCCGTTTCGACCAGGCGGCTGGCGACCGAGAGATCCTCGGTGCAATAGGGGAACACCTCGAAGCCGTCCTTGACGAGGATGCTGGCAGCTTCGACGAGGCCGACGACATCGGGCTGCAGCGTGTCGTTGTCGGCGATGACTTCGAGCTTGATCCAGTTCGTGCCGAACAGCTCGCGCGCAAGTTTCGCGGTGGTCACGGCCTCGCGTACGGTGCGGCAGCCAGCGGTGTTCGGCAGCACGGTGACGTCGAGCTCGCGGATCAGCTTCCAGAACGCGTCCCCGGTCTTGCCGCCGGCGGATTCGCGCCGCAGCGACACCGTGACGATGTTGGCGCCGGACGCGCGGATCGCGTCCTGCATGATCGCGGGCGAGGGATAGAGCGCGCTGCCGATCAGGAGGCGGGAGGCGAAGGTCTTGCCGTAGAAGGTCACCATGGCGGTGTTTCCTCGAATTCAGTGCGCTCCCTCGCCCCGCTTGCGGGGAGAGGGTTGGGGTGAGGGGGAGCCTCCGCGGGGACGGTGAGAGTTGGACTCGCGGAGAGTCCCCCTCACCCGGAATTTGCTTTGCAAATTCCGGCCTCTCCCCGCAGGCGGGGAGAGGCGAAGGAAGGCGATAGCTTCACTCATCCCGCTCACCCTCCCTGCCGCGGCGTGATGATCTCGATCTCGTCGCCGGCTTTCAGCGGCGTCTCGGCCCAGCGGCTTTTCGGCACGACGTCGTAGTTCAGCGCGATGGCGAAATGGGTGCCTTCGTAGTCGAGCTCGTTGAGCAGCGCGTCGACGCTTGCGGAATTCACCTCGCGCTGCTCCCCGTTGACGATCACAAGCACTGCATCACCTCATTGTCGATCTGGCCGCGCTGGACATAGGCCAGCGTCAGCTCGGCAAGCGCTGGCGCGATCAGGAAGCCGTGGCGGTAGAGCCCGTTGACGCTGATCTTGCCGCCACGGATGCCGATGCGCGGCAGGTTGTCGGGATAGGCGGGCCGCAGGCCCGAGCCGAATTCGAGGATGCGGGCCTCGCCGAACGCCGGATGCACGGTATAGGCCGCGCCCAAAAGCTCCAGCGCCGAGCGCACGCTGACGCCGGTGTCTTCGGCCTCGATCGAGGTCGCGCCCAGCATGAACAGGCCCGCCTCGCGCGGGATGACGTAGAGCGGCCAGCGCGGATGGATCAGCCGTACCGGGCGCGCCAGCTGCACCTCACTGGTCTCGATCAGGATCATCTCGCCCTTGACGCCGCGAAGCTCCGGCTGCTCGTCGCGGGCACTGATGCCGCGGCAGTCGATCACGATGCCCTCGGGATCCTTTGCGAGGTCGTTTGCAGTGACGTCGCTGGAAAACTTGATGGTGCCGCCGGCGGCGCGGATGCGCTCATGCAGCTTCGGCAGCACGCGGCGCGGCTCGACATGGCCCTCGGCCGGGAAGAACAGCGCGTCGCGGAAGCGTCCCTCCAGCGAGGGCTCCAGCGCGGCGAGGCCGGCGGCGTCGAGCCGCTCGTGGCCCTCGGTCATCCGGGCGAAGCGCTCGAAATCGTTGCGCTCGCGCGGATGGGAGACGACGAGCGAGCCGTTGAAAGGCGTGTCGGGCAGCTCGCGCCGCCAGATGTCGAGCGAGCGCAGCCCGAGGCGGCTGATGATGGGTTCTGCGACCTCGGCCTCGCAATAGGGCGCGAGCATGCCGCCGGCCCAATGGCTGGTGGCGTCCGTCATCGCCTCGTCACCGCGCTCGTGCAGGGTCACGGCGTGACCGGCCTGTGCGAACAGCAAGGCCTGCCAGGCGCCTGCGATGCCTGCGCCGATGATGGATACCGGGGAATCCGGTCGCTTGGTGGTCTGCAACATCCCTGTCCCTTCGCCGGCATGACCCGGATCAGGTTCAAAGGGTCACCGCGGTCCTGGGCAGGATTGCCCATTTAGCGGTATCTCAGCTCCTCCTCGGAGCACCCCTCGGAACGGTGCTAATGTATGCCAGTGGCGGGCGGTGTCAACGCGTGTTGGCCCGGAACCTCAGTGTCCGTGCCCCGGACGAGATGCAGCGCGCCGCCCTTTGCGGCGTGGTGCGTCGCAGAGCCGGGGCCCAGGGCTGGAGCGCGAGGTTGCTGGGTCCCGGCTCTGCGCAGCAGCGTTGCACGCTGCAGCGCGTCCGGGACACAAGAAGCTTATTTCAAGGCCTGCGCCCGCGCGTTGCGGAAGCCTTGTGCGAGCTTGCGGCGCGGCGCGGTTCCGAACATCGGCTGCGGATTGCCGTTCGGCTCCAGCCAGCTCTCGTTGCTGGCCTGCTGCACGATCGCCTGTTGCTGCTCCTGTCGCTGGCGCTTTGCAGCGTAGTAATAGCCGCCCGCGAAATAACGCACGGCTCGGGCATGATCGCCGTTGGCGGCGCGATAGGCGCCGGCGAGGTATTTGACCGCGTAGGTGAGGTTGGTGTTGGGATCGCGCAGGCCGGCGGCATCGCCGGTGTAGCCGACCCCACGGGCGGTCGCGAGCTTGATCTGCATCAGCCCGATGGTGCCGCCCCGGCCGACGAGGTGCGGCTGGTAACGGCTCTCGCGCATGATCACGCGGTGCACCAGCGCTTCCGGCACGCCGTTGGCGCGGGCATGGGCCGCGACCATCTCGGCATATTCGGCTTCGCCGGCGAACGCGGCCTGCGGCAAAATCAATCCGGCCGCGAGCAACGCGGCAACGCGTAAAATTTTCATCAGTTATTCCCGACTTGCCTGCGCCCGGCTGCTGTTAGGCAACCCGAACGCGGCGATGATGTGACCAAACGACGCCGTTAACGTTTTTGCGGTGCCGTGCCGCCGTTACGACTCAAAGCTGGCGTAATTGGGCTTCCGGGGCGGATGACCCCCGCTCGCGACAGCACGCCTGTCTATTCGTGCCGGCTCGCGAAAGCGAGCACGCAAGCGCTGCAAATCGGGAGAGGTGCCATGACAAAAGCCAGCCTCGTCAGTGCACACACCGGCGACATCCCCAGACACAACCCTTGCGCCCAGTGCGGCACGCCGATCGCGCAGCCCGATTGGATCGAGCCGGGCGAGGGGCGCGTCTCCTACCTCTGGACCTGCCGCGCCTGCAATTATCGCTTCGAGGCGGTGGCAATCTTCCCGCATGAGGCTGTCGAGCACCCGCCGCTCGCGGCGTGAGGTGCGTCAAGCCGCGAGCCGCGGCTCCTGCCAGATCGGCAATCGCATCCGCACGATCAGGCCATGTGGCTCGCGGTCGTGCAGCGACAGCTCGCCGCCATGGGTGATCGCGATCGCGCGCGCGATCGAGAGGCCGAGCCCGAAGCCGGTGGACTCGTCCATGGTGCGCGCGTCGTCGCCGCGCACGAACGGCTCCAGCATCTCCTGCTTGCGCGCATCCGAAATGCCGGGGCCGTCGTCCTCGACGTCGATGACGAGCGTCGTGCCCGAGACGACGAGACGGATCGTCACCTCGGCGCCGAAGCGCACCGCGTTCTCGACGAGGTTGGTGACGCCGCGATGCAGATCGTCGGGCCGCGCGGCGGCGGTCGCGGACGCCGGCCCGTCGTATCGCACGACATGGCCCATGTCGCCGAACTGGTCGGCGATGAGCTGGAGCGTGCTGGCGATGTCGACCAGCGTCAAGGCCTCGATCTTGCGATCGTTGCGCAGCAGCGACAGCACCGATTCCAGCATCGAGCGCATCTGGTCGAGGTCGATCAGCATGCGCCTGCGGTTGCCCTCGTCCTCGATGAACTCGGCACGCAGGCGCAGCCGCGTGATCGGCGTGCGCAGGTCATGGCTGATCGCGGCCAGCATCCGCGTGCGATCCGCCATCAGCCGCGCGATCCGCTCCTGCATGCGGTTGAGCGCGCGCGCGACCTGGCGGATCTCTTCCGGGCCGCGCTCGGGCAGCGGCTCGGAAGTGCGGTCGAGACTGAAATTCTCGGCGGCCTTGGCGAAGGACGACAGCGGCCTCGTCAGCGTACGCGCCGCCCACAGGCCAAGCACGGTGACACAGATGAAGGCCGTCATCAGCGCCGTTAGCCAGGGCGCGCCCCAGAACATCGGCCGCGGGCCGCCGTCGACACGGGCTGCGATCATCGTGCCGTCGGGCAATTCGATGCCGACGCGGCGCGCATTCCCGTCCGGGGCGAGCTGCACCGCCTTGAAGCCCGGGGGGAGGTGGCGGCGCATCCCGCGCAGGTGCGGACTGTCGCTCGTCTCGGCGGTCGCGGTGCCGGGTGCCGGCATCTCGATGCCGAGCCTGGGAAAGGCGCGCGCCAGATCGGCGACGAGGCGCGGCCGCTCGCTCGCCTCGGCCGCGCCGAGCAGCAGTGCGGCATCGGTCAGTTGATGGGCGCCGTCCGGCGGCGTCTCCTGGCGGTCGGGCCGGCCGATCAGGAAAGCGGTGGTGACGACGAGATGGAGCGCGACTGTCGACGCCAGCACCAGCGCGGCGATCTGCCCGCCGATGCCGTTGAGGTGGAAGAACCCGGGCGGCTTCATCTTCGGCAGGCTCAGCCGCTCAGAGGCGTCGCGACCGCTTCCGTCCTCGGCGTGAACAGATAGCCGCCGGAGCGCACCGTCTTGATGAGGGTGGGGTCGGCCGGATTGGGCTCGATCTTGCGGCGGATGCGGCTGACCAGCACGTCGATGGAGCGCTCGAACGAGCCGGCGTTGCGTCCCTGCGTGAGATCGAGCAGGCTGTCGCGCGACAGCACGCGGCCCGGCCGCTCGCAGAACGTCCTGAGCAGATCGAACTCGGCGCTGGTCACCGCGACGCGCGCGCCCTCCGGATTGCGCAGTTCGCGCAGGCGCAGATCGATGCGCCAGCCTTCGAAGGCGAGCGTGCTCGCGCCTTCGACCGCGCTCGCTGCCTGCGCCGCGGCCTGGCGGCGCAGCACCGCGTTGATGCGGGCGAGCAGCTCGCGCGGGTTGAACGGCTTCGGCAGATAGTCGTCCGCGCCCATCTCGAGGCCGACGATGCGGTCGACGTCCTCGCCGCGCGCGGTCAGCATGATGATCGGCGTCTGCGATTCGGCGCGCACCTTGCGGCACAGGCTGAGACCGTCCTCGCCGGGCAGCATGACGTCGAGAATGATGAGGTCGACGCGATGGTCGGCCATCGCCCGCGACATCTCGCGGCCATCGCTCACGGCGGTGACGTTGCAGGCGTTGCTGCGCAGATATTTTGCAATCAACGCCCGGGTTTCGCGGTCGTCCTCGACGACCAGGATGTTGGGATTGGGGATGGCCATGCGATTTGTTTGACCAAGATTCGGGCCAAATGGCGAATATTTTTGTTTCGATTTGTTTCTGTTCGGCTGCCTGAAACGAGCGGCAATCGACGGATGGCGGAGCGGCAAGACTGCGTTAAGGCCGTTAACCATACCGTGGCGTGGTCGGCGACGAAACCCCGCAACAACCACGGAGCCATCATGACCTCGATTTCGGCGGCCTCCGCCGGCAGCTATCAATCGCCGCTCCAGCGGCTTCAGCAGGAATTGCAATCGCAAGTCTCCACCGGCACGATCTCGTCGTCGGACCAGTCCGCGCTCTCGACGGCGCTGACCGATATCGACACGGCGCTCCAGCAGAGCCGATCGAGCGAGCAGTCGAGCGGCGCGCCTCCCTCCAAGGAGGAGATGCAGTCGAAGATCGACGACCTCATCTCGAACGAAGTGTCGAACGGGACGCTGACCTCCGACCAGGCCGAGGAGCTGAAAAGCGTGTTTCAATCCGCCTTCGCGGGCGGCGCGGGTGGACCGGGTGGCGCAGGCGGCCCGCCGCCGGACGACGACTCCTCGGATTCGACGACGACGGACTCGACGAGCAGCAGCTCGACGGACCAGACCACGGCCGAGATCCTCCAGCAGTTCCTGCAGGCGCTGCAACAGTCGCAATCGTCGGCATCGTCCTACGGCGCCAACGGCAGCTCATCGAGCAGCTCGGATTTCTCCGCGCTCCTGATCGACTTCAAGAGCTGACCTGAGCGAGTTGAGGTCGGGCGCGGTCCTCGCCGCGGTCATGCGTTACCCAGGGCGCACGATTGTCGGCGGGGAACCGTGCATCGCAAAATGTTCCTGAGTGACGCAGGAACAATAGTTGTGGCTCCCGCTCGCGCATTGCGCGACGAAATTGCGGCGCGCAAGGAACTGCAAGTGATCAGCGCTGTTCTTCCCGCACGAGTTTTCAGTGAAGGAGAGGACAAACATGCTGACGAAATCGATCGCCGCCGGCCTTGCCGGCACCGCACTTCTTGCAACCGTCGCGTTCGCGCAATCGCCGACCGCCACCACCGACAAGGCGCCGACCGCGGCCGCCACCACGACATCCACGACCGCGACGGGCCAGTGGCGTACGTCCAAGATGGACGGCCTGAAGGTCTACAACGAAGCCAACGAGAACATCGGCACGATCAATGATCTGCTGATGGACAAGAGCGGCGCCATCAAGATCGCCGTGATCGGCGTCGGCGGCTTCCTCGGCGTGGGCGAGCATCTGGTCGCCGTGCCCTATGAGAAGCTGAAGTTCGTCAACGAGGCCGTCGCCTATACCGGCACGAGCGCCAAGCCGGGCGCGACCACGACCACCACCACCGGCGCTGCGACCGGCACCGACAGGCCCGCTGCGACCACGACGTCGTCGACGTCGAAATGGTATCCGGACCACGCCGTGTTCAACGCCAGCAAGGACGAGCTGAAGAACATGCCCGA
Organism: Bradyrhizobium sp. I71; assembly: GCF_022354745.1. Lineage (NCBI taxonomy): Bacteria > Pseudomonadati > Pseudomonadota > Alphaproteobacteria > Hyphomicrobiales > Nitrobacteraceae > Bradyrhizobium > Bradyrhizobium sp. I71. Next base: position 1,949,709 of record NZ_CP059398.1, on the reverse strand, counting down.
GTTCAAGTACTCGGAGTAATGCGGCTCGCGTAACTGCCTGGACGAAGCGCGCCCGGTTCTCACTGGGCGCGCTGTCGAGTCTTTTCGCCATCGCGAGCAGCGCGCGACGAAATTGCGACGCCGCCGTTCAGGCCCCGCTGCCCTTGAGCCGCTCGTTGCGCCGGCGCAGGCCTTCCAGGGTGGCGAGGAGGATGATCGAGACCGTCGTCAGAATCACCGCCGCTGCCGTGATGGTCGGGCTGATGTTCTCGCGGATGCCGCTGAACATCTCGCGCGGCAGGGTGCGCTGCTCGGGGCCCGCCATGAACAGCACGATCACCACCTCGTCGAAGCTGGTCGCGAAGGCGAACAGCGCACCCGACGCCAGGCCCGGCAGGATCAGCGGCAGGATCACGCGGCGGAACGCCTGAAGCGGCGAGGCGCCCAGCGAGGCGGCGGCGCGTGCCAGATTGGTGTCGAAGCTTTGCAGCGTCGCACCGACCGTGATCACCACGAAGGGCGTCGCCAGCGCGGTGTGGGCCAGGATCAGGCCGAGATAACTGCCGGTCAGCCCGATTGGTGCGAAGAAGAAATACAGGCCGACCGCGGTGATGACCCCGGGCACGACCACCGGCGACAGCACGAAAGCCAGCACGAGCGGTTTGAACCGGCTCTTCCACTGCGCCAGCCCCAGCGCGGCCGTCGTGCCAAGGACCATGGACAGCGCCGTCGAGGCGACGCCGATGATCATGCTGTTCTTCAGCGAGTTCATCCAGCGCGGCGAACTGATGAAATCGTCGTACCAGCGCAAGGAGAGGCCTGGCAGCGGATAGGTGAGGTACGAGCCCGAGCTGAAGGACAATGGCATGATCGCCAGGATCGGCGCGATCAGGAAGACGAACACCAGCGTGGAGACGATGATCGTCGCGGTCCACGCGATGCGCTGGCTGGGTGTGCGGAGGGAGGGGCTATCGCTCAATTCTTCATGCCTCCCGTGACCTGCTGTCCCTGCACCAGCTTGCCGTAGACGAGGGCGAGCAGAACGGTGGCCAGCAGCAGCACCGCACCCAAAGCCGAAGCGAGGCCCCAATTGGCCGTCTCGGTCGTGTAGAGCGCGATGAAGTAGCTGATCATCTGGTCGGCGGCGCCGCCGACGAGCGCCGGCGTGATGTAGTAGCCGAGCGCCAGGATGAAGACGAGCAGGCTTCCCGCGCCGATGCCGGGCAGGGTCTGAGGCAGGTAGATGCGCAGGAAGGCCGTGGCCGGCGGCGCACCGAGCGAGGCCGCGGCACGCATGTAGGCAGGCGAGATCGCCTTCATGCTGCTGTACAGCGGCAGGATCATGAACGGCAACAGAACGTGGGTCATGGCCACGCAGACGCCGAAGCGGTTGTAGATCAGGCGCAACGGCTCGTCGACAATGCCGAGCCACAGCAGGCTGTCGTTCACGACTCCCTTGCTCTGCAACAGGACGATCCAGGCGCAGGTGCGGACCAGAAGGGACGTCCAGAACGGCAGCAGAACGAAGATCATCAGCAGGTTCGACCGGGCCGGCGGCAACGTCGCCAGGAGGTAAGCGACCGGGAAGCCGAGGATCAGGCAGAGTACGGTGACGCTGAGGCTGATGATGAAGGTGCGGGCAAACAGGCTGCGATAGATGGCCTGGTCCGGCGGGGCCGCGACGATCGCGCCGTCCACGTTCCGCGTCAGGTCGAGCGCCGCCAGCAGGTAGAAGCTGGTCAGTGGACCGCCGGCGTCCTTGATCGTCGTCCAGGTGGTGCGTTCGCGCCAGGCCGGGTTGATCCTGCCCAGCGTCTCCTTGGCCGTCCCTCGCTCCGGCTCCGCCTTCAGATTGCGGGCCGTGCCGGTCAGGATCGTGCGGAAGCCGTTCAGCGCGTAGTTCAGCCGCTTGGCTGCGATGGCGATGGTGCCGGAGGCGCGCGCCGCCAGGATGTCGCTTGCCAGCGCGGTGTAGGCGTTTTCGTCCGGCAGGTCCTTGCCGTCCCACGCGGCGAGCGCAGCCAGGGTGTTCGGCAGAACCTGACGGACCTCGCGGTCGTCGACCGCACGCCACAGCATGCCGGCGATGGGCCCGGCGAAGGTGAAGAGCAGGAAGACGAGAAGCGGTGCTACCAGCGCCAACGCCTTGACCTGGCGTGTCCGCTCGGCGCGCTTCAATCGGCGCTTGAGCGGCACCTCGGTCGACGTATCGGCGCCGGTCAAGAGTGCATCCGTCATGGCATGAGCCCTTTTGAACGGACATCACTCGCCAATTCGTGCAGGGCAATCGCATGCGGTCTCTTGGCGCGGCCTGAGCGAGCGCCTCGTCCTTCGAAACGACCGCTTCGCGGTCTTCTCAGGATGAGGCTCCACGGCATCGGTGTCTGTGAAGTCGTTGCCGCACACTCAACCCTTATCCTGAGGAGCCCGCCTAAGGCGGGCGTCTCGAAGGATGGCCGCAATGAAACTGCTTTCCATGTGCGCCGCACGCGGGTGCTGCCGCGTGCTATTTCGCCGCCCATTTGTTGAAACGCTCGGTCAGGCGGTCGATGTTCTCGAGCCAGAAGGCAACGTTGATCTCGACCGCGTTCTTGATGTTGTCAGGCGCGGTCGGCAGATCCTTCAGGACGGCGGCTGGGAGCCGTCCGGCCGCATCCTTGTTCGAAGTGCCATAAGCAATGTTCTCCGACAGTTTTGACTGGTTCTCCGCCTTGCCGACGAAGTCCAGGAACTTGTAGGCCGCGTCCTTGTTCGGGCTCCCCTTCAGGATGACCCAGCTGTCGAGGGTGAACAGCGCTCCGTCCCACACCATGCCGAAATTCTTCTTCTCGTTCTTGTTCGCGGTGTCGATGCGGCCATTGTAGACCGAGGTCATCGCCACCTCGCCGGAGGCGAGCAATTGCGGCGGCTGGGCACCGGCCTTCCACCACACGATGTCGCCCTTGATGGTGTCCAGCTTCTTGAAGGCGCGATCGATACCTTCGTCGGTCGCCAGCACCTTGTAGACGTCCTTCGGCGCGACGCCGTCGGCCATGAGGGCGATTTCGAGCGTGGTCTTCGGGCCCTGACGCAAGGCGCGCTTGCCCGGAATCTTCTTGGTGTCGAAGAAGTCGGCCCAGCCGCCGGGGGGCTGCTTCAGCTTGTCCTTGTCGTAGCCGAGAACGAAATCGTAGAGGATGGCGCCGACGCCGCAAGGGTTGACCGATGGCGGGATATAGGCGGCCTCGCCGCCGATCTTGGAATAATCCAGCTTCTCGAACAGGCCTTCCTCGCAGCCGACCGCCAGTTCGTCGCTCTCGACCTGGACGACGTCCCAGGTGGCGGCACCGCCCTGCACCTTGGCGCGCAACACGCCGACGCCGCCGTCCCAGGACTCGTCGTTCATGGGAATCCCGGATGCCTTCTTGAACGGCTCGAAATAGACCTTCTTCTGCGCATCCTGATACGCGCCGCCCCACGACACGACGGTGAGGTCGCGTGCTTGCGCAACCGTCGCCAGTGCAGCGCTGGCGCTCAGTGCCGCGACCAAGCCCAGAGCCGTCTTGCCATTCTTGCGCTTCAGCATGGTCTTTGTTCCTTCTTCATGTGAGTTGCATTGAGGTTGGTCGATGCAGATCCGTTCGCGTGGATCAGGCGGGATCGAGGGCCAGGCAGTCCTCCGGGCGGAACGTGACGAAGACGTCTTCGCCAGGCCTTAGGCTGCCATGTCTCAGGCTGCCATGTCTCAGGCTGTCATGCGCGCCCGGCTGAAGCTTGACCATGAACTCCCCGTTGCCGGCGACGTCGAGCACGGCCAGCGCGTGGTCGCCGAGATAGATGGTGTTCTGCACCCTTGCCGGCAGCCGGTTCGGTCCCTCGCCGGAGCCGTCGTCCAGGACAATGGCGACGCGCTCCGGCCGCACCGACAGGGAGGTCGATGCGCCCGCGCCTGCGACATTGATCGCCCGAGCGGTCACGGTGCCGCCAGCCGTCAGCGCGACGCGGCAATAGCCCTTGTCGACCGCTTCGACGGTGCCGGGGAGCACGTTGTTCTCGCCGATGAAGTGAGCGACGAAACTGTTCACCGGATGCTCATACAGCGCATCGGGCCTGTCGATCTGCTGCACGATGCCATCGTTGAACACGGCGATGCGGTCCGACATGGTGAGCGCTTCACTCTGATCGTGGGTGACGTAGACGATCGTGATGCCCGTGGTCTCGTGCAGTTGCTTGATCTCCAGCTGCATCTGCTCCCGCAGGCGCTTGTCGAGGGCGCCAAGGGGCTCGTCCATCAGCACGAGTTGCGGATTGAAGACCAGCGCGCGGGCCAGCGCCACGCGCTGCTGCTGGCCGCCGGAGAGCTGACCCGGCCGCCGGTGCGCCAGGCTTTCCATCTTGATCATGCGCAACGCTGCCCTCACGCGCTCCTGCACTTCCGCCTTGTTCGTCTTGCGAACGGACAGCGGGAAGGCGATGTTCTCCGCGATCGTCAGGTGCGGAAACAGGGCGTAATTCTGGAACACCATGCCGATGTCGCGCTTGTGCGGCGGCACGTTCTTGATCGGGCGGTCCGCGAGATAGATCTCGCCATGGGTCGGCACCTCGAAGCCGGCCAGCATCATCAGCGTCGTCGTCTTGCCCGAGCCCGACGGGCCGAGCAGGGTGATGAACTCGCCCTTCCTGATGTCGAGATCGAGGTTCTTCACCACGAGATGCTCGCCATCATAGGTCTTCTGAATGCCGGAAAAGCGTACCAGTGCCGGCGCAGGTGTGACCATGCCGGCTTCCATGTCGTCCTCGCGTTATCAGCTACGTTGCTGCCACGACCTCGTCCGATGTCGCGAGGAACAGCTTAGCATCCTCGGGCGAGAATGCCAGCGGCGGAAGCGGCGAAGGCGCGTGCGGGTCCGGAATGAAGGCGCGCTACATGCCCGACAGCTTCGTCACGAACACGTTCAGCGAGCCGCCGGCTTCCGCGACCACGCGGAGGGTCTTGGAATCGAAGGCGATGTCGGCGAGCGTCAGGCTGTCGATTTTGGCCTCGACCTTGAGGCCGTCCTCGCTCTTCTGGTAGTCGGCGATTGCGGCCGCGATCTTCTCGCGGGCGTTCGCAGCGATCGGCTTCAGATCGAGCGTTGCCCGCTGCAACAGCGCCTGCTGCAGCTGCGGCACCACCGCGCGCGCGGCAGCGCCCAGCAGGCCGAAGGCGGCCTCGGATTCCACCGCGAGCTCGATGTCGTCGAGCCGCAGCGTCTGCCGTGCCTGGTCGAGAATCGGCCGGCCCCAGATGTGCACGGTCGCCTCGGCGCCGAGCCCGAACCAGCTCTTCTTCTCCTTGGCGCGCACCAGAAGCGAGATCAGCAGCCGGTCGCCCGAAGGGGTCACGTTGGCGCTCTTGACGGTGACGTCGACCGGGCCGGAGCCGTCCTCGGGATAGGTGCGGCCGACCATCTGCGCTGCGATCAGCTTGTTGATCTCGGTGAAAGGTACGTCGATCGGCACGCCGATGCTCACACCGGTGCCGGTCGGCGGTACGATCGAGATCTTGTCGGGAAACGGACACTCCGGCTTGGTCGCCGTCGAGGTGACACGTGTCTCGGCCTCGAGGCCGAGCAGCAGCGTCACGGCCTGCGCATCGACGCGCGGCTGCGCCGCGATCGCGCGCACCGGCTTCATCTCGAGCCAGAGCGGCGGCAGCGCGGCCGAGGAGCCCGAGCCTTGCAGCGGAATCGAGCGGCACGCCTTGGCCCATTGCACCCTGGCGTTCTCCCGCAGCGAAGGATCGTTGCGGATGCGTTCGGCGACCGCGTTGATCTGCTCGCCGACCGTCTTGTCGATCAGCGGCTTCACCTGCGCCGGCACGTTGACCTTGGCGCCGGCGACCGCGAGATTGGTGTCGCCGAGATTGACCTGGGCGCCGAGATTGGGCTCCAGATGCCAGGCGGCCGCGAGCTTCGGGCGCGAGGTGACGACCACGTTGCCCTTGATCTCGGCGCTGGCGTTCAGGTTCTTGATGTTGACGGCGCCGATCCGTTTCGCCGCGTCACCGCCGAGCACGCTGCCGAGCGCGTCGCCGAGCGCGCCCGTGGCTTTCGACGACAGCGACCCCGTCACGTTCAGCCTGCCGCTGAGCGGCGTCGAGATCGTCAGCACGTCCTTGTCTCCGGCAGCCGCCATCGGGCCGCGCGCGGCGGACCAGCCGATATCGGCGTTCTCCAGGATTTGCGAGATCGGGTTGTCGGCCTTGCCGGCGAAATTGCGCGGCGCGGCCTTCTCGGCCTGCTCGCGGATCGCAGATATCGCGATGGCGACCGGCGCGATGACGATGGAGCTCTTCGACGCCGGCGGCAGCGGCGGCAGTTGTGCGACCGGCGGCGCCGAGTTCGTCGCGTGCGGCGACAGGAAGTCCATCGCCTTCAGGCTGATGAAGAACGACGCTGCGAGCACTGCCAAGCCGATCAGGATGGTCTTCAGATTCAACGTCGGTCGCATCAATCCCCCAAGCAGCCCCGGCGGGATTCTACAGGGCGGGCGAAGAGGGCGCTAGAGCGCACAGGTGGGGTGGAATTGGGGCGAACAGGTTAACGGCCGCGAACGCGCCGTTACTAGGCGTTCAAGCATTGCGGGGCTAAAGCGCGATGCGATCGGGATGAATCGTCATCGCGCCTTAGGCTGTCGTTAAAGCATGATCTTTTCGGAAAACCGCTGCGCACTTTTCCGGATCATGCTTTAGCCGCGCCGAGGACGGCGGATCGCCCTCACATTGCCGCGATTGCCGCCGCCGCAGAAGAAGCGGTCGCCGCCGTCGGATTCCAACCCCGACACCACCGTCCCGGCGGGCAGGTCGAGCTGCTCCAGCACCTTGCCCGTATCAGGGTCGATCCGTCGCACATCGCTCTCCTCGCCCTCCCAGGTGCCGTGCCAGAGCTCGCCGTCGACCCAGGTCACCCCGGTCACGAAGCGCTTGCTCTCGATGGTGCGGAGGACCTTTCCCGTTTCGGGATCGACTTGATGGATCTTGCGCTCGCGATATTGTCCGACCCAGAGCGAGCCCTCGGCCCAGGCAAGGCCGGAATCGCCGCCGCCGCCGGGCGCCGGAATGGTGCCGAGCACCTTGCCCGAGGCGGCATCAATTTTCTGGATGCGATCCTCGGCGATCTGGAACAGGTGCCGGCCGTCGAACGCCGTTCCCGCATGCGCGGCGACGTCGATGGAGCGCGCGATCTTGCCGCTGGCCGGATCGACGGCGTTCAACCTGTCGCCGGATGCGAACCAGACGTGCCTGCCGTCATAGGTGACGCCATGCACGGTCTCGACGCCTGGAAAGGGCCCATACTCGGTGACGATCTCGGCGGCCGAACGTTTCATGTGCTCGATCCCTGATGCTTGCGCGCATCCTACGTCTTCAGGAGCGGGGTGGGGAGTAACAAGCCTGTCGGGAAACCCGGAACGGGCGGCGTCATCCAGCGGCGCGCCCGTCCGTGTCCGAAGCACTGCACCTTGTGCGACCGCGCCAGCTCGTCGAGCGCCCGCTGCACTGTGCGCGGACTGATCCCAAGCGCAACTGCGAGCGCCGAGCTCGACCATGGCTCGCCGTCGGCGAGAAAGGCCAGCACGGCCGCGTGCTTCTCCTCGAGGGGCCGAGCCAGCACGAGGACGTCGCGCGTCTTCCGCGGCGTCAGCACGAAGCCCGGCTTCGTCGCGCTGATCTCGGCCAGTGGCTTCAGCTTGGTGCGGAGCCGTCCGATCTCGACGCGCAATCGCGCGCGGTGCGACTCATCGGCGTGCCTTGCGTGAAAGGCGCCTGATATCAACGCCTCCCGCGAGACATCCGCGGGCCATGCCTGCGCCAGCAGGCGAGCGAGCGCGAACAGCACCGGTCGCGTTCCGAGCGGCACGACGACGCCTTGCCTGCGCACGACATGATGGAAGGTGTCCACGACGAGCGCCGTCGAGGTCGCCAGCCTTTCGACCTCTCCGAGCAACAGCGGGTGTTCGCTGCCGCGCGCGATCAGGCGCGCTGCCGGCGTGTCGAGCATGAGGCTCGCGCTGTCGACCTCCGCCAGGAGCGCCGGGATTTCGGCCAGCCGCGCTGCGTGAGCCGCGCGGCTGAGTGCCGTGCGCGCCTCTTTCGTTCTGAGCCGCCTGATCGCGATGCCGGCGACCACGAGTTCGCGGACGACCTGGGACGCGGGCGGGAGCGGCGCAGGACGGACGTCGGCCAGCGTGCGCTCGGCCTCGTCGAGGCGCCCGACCAGTAGGAAACGGCGCGCCTCGATATGGCCCGCATGGGCGGCATTGGCGAGATCGCCATGGTTTTCCAGCGTCGCGCGTGCCGCTGCGAGGGTCTTCACCGGCCAGCTCAGATCGCGCGAGACCAGCGCAATCTCGGCTTCGGCCACCACGCATCTTGCGCGTGCCACCGCCTCGCGCGGACCGAAGCGGCGCGCGGCGCTTCGCAGCAGCGTCTTGGCCTTGGCGAGATCGCCGAGCTGCGCCATCGCGATGCCGCGCAGCGCGAGCGACGGCGCATCGTTGCGCAACGCAACGCGGTTCAGCGCGCCGAGCGGATCGCCGGCTTCGAGCGCGCGCGCCGCGGCGGTGATCAGCGACTCCATGTCAATCCCGCCACACTTGTTACTCCCACCGCGCTGCTGTCCGGTGCCAGAAATCGCTGACGGCCGACGATGTGCGGCGAGGGACGATCGGTTCCGCGACCGTCAAGGTGCGGCGGAGCTTCGCCCAGGCAAGGGAATTGGAGGACCATGATGAATTCAGCAGACAACGCAGCGACGCACGGAAAGACCGCCATGCAGACACCGCCGGTGGTGTCGCCGCAGGACTGGGAGGCAGCCCGTCAGCAACTGCTCGTGAAGGAAAAGGCGCATACCCGTGCTCGCGATGCCCTGGCCGCCGAGCGGCGTCGCATGCCGTGGATGGCGGTGGACAAAACCTATGCGTTCGAGGGCCCCGGCGGCAAGCTCAGCCTGCGCGACCTGTTCCAGGGCCGGCGGCAGCTGATCGTCTACCGCGCGTTCTTCGAGCCCGGCGTGTTCGGCTGGCCCGATCATGCCTGCCGCGGCTGCTCCATGGTGGCGGACCAGGTCGCCCATGTCGCGCACCTCAACGCCCGCGACACCACGCTCGTCTTCGCCTCGCGCGCGCCGCAGGCCGACATCGTCAGGCTGAAGCGGCGGATGGGCTGGACCATGCCGTGGGTCACCATCACCGACAGCTTCGATGCCGATTTCGGCGTCGGCGAATGGCATGGAACGAACGTGTTCTACCGCGACGGCAACCGCATCTTTCGCACCTATTTCGTCAAGAGCCGGGGCGACGAGCAGATGGGCGGCACCTGGAACTATCTCGACATCACGCCGCTCGGCCGCCAGGAGGTGTGGGAGGACTCGCCGGAGGGCTATCCGCAGACGCCGACCTACAAATGGTGGAACTGGCACGACAGCTACACCGAAGGCGCCGAGCCCGACAAAAAATGGGTCGAGATCTCGGACGCCGGCGAGAAGGCCTTTCGCGAGGAGGCCGCGGGGGAACGGAAATGACCGGTCCGGCCAGCGCGGCCCCCGGCGCCGGCCACGACGGCGCCGCGACCGCGGGTCACCTCGCCCGATGGCTCGCTCTGGCGGCCACGCCGACCTTCGCGATCATGGCGCTGCTGACCGCCGTGCTCGCCGGCGGTCCGGCGGACGCGCTCTGCTCCGCCGGACCAGGTTCCGCGCTGGGCGGAATGGTGCCGATGTATCTGTTGATGAGCGCGTTTCACGCATCGGCGTGGCTGCGGCAGATTGCGGGGCGAAGGCACGCCGCGCGTCAGTAGGTACGGATGACTCCGGCACAAACAAGCCCCGGTCTCGCCGGGGCCGCATCGTCACGAGCCTTGTCCGCCGAAGTGCAAGGCCATCAGGATCTCATCGTAGTATCGGCCGTCCTGCTTCAGCGCCTTCACCTCGCGACCGTATTCGACGAAGCCGGCGGCGGCGTAGAGGCGCAAGGCGGCCTCGTTCTCGCTGACGACTGCGAGTTGCAGCTGTTCGACGCGGGTCGCAGCGTGCGCCGCGATCGCGTCGACGAGCCTCCGGCCCGTACCGGATTTGCGCGCCTGCGGCCGCACATACATGCCCCAGAGCGCCGCCTTGTGCTCGGTCTTTGCGCCGTCCACACGGCGAAAGCCGGCAATGCCCACGAGTTCCTGGGCGCAGAAAGCGCCGAAGACGTCCGATGTCGTGAGGCGCTCCTCGAACCAAGCGAGCGGCTTTCCCTGCTCGCGCGCGAGCGTGCTGGAGTAGGCCTCCGGATGCGCGGCGAGCGCCTCCAGCCTGATCCCGCGGTAGAGCGAGGCGTCGGCAGGCGTCAGCAGTTTGATCATGGCCAGGACAGATGCGCCAGCGGCAGGGGCGCGTCGGCCTTGAGAGTCTGGATCGCGATGCTGCTGCGGACCTCTCGCACAATCGGCAGATTCAGCAGCTTGTCGACAAGGAAGCGCTGATAGTCCTCGAGCTCGGGCACGACGATTTCGAGCAGGTAATCGGCCTCTCCGGCGACGAGGTGGCAGGCAACGACCTCGGGCATGGCGACGACGGTCCTCTCGAAGCTCAGCGCCTGGTCGTTGGCGTGGCCGCTGATCTTGACGCCGAGAAAGGCCGAGAAGCCGAGCCCGAGACGGCCACGCCGCAAGGAGGCGCGATAGCCGTCGATATATCCCTCCTGCTCCAGTCGCCGCACGCGCCGCAGGCAAGGCGATGGCGACAAGCCGACCCGGTCCGCCAGCTCGATATTGCTCAGTCGTGCATTGGTCTGGAGTTCGGTGACGATGCGCCGGTCGATCGCATCCAGCTCGCATTTTGGCATGAACCGCATCCCATTGGATCAAGAAGGGCACGATGTTGCGCCCGAGCCGTCGAGATTAGCCTAGTTCGCAAGGACATGCCTCGGCTTTCCATGGGATGGAGTGCTCCGATCCTGCCAACAATGGAGTGAACCATGACCGAAGGCCCGACTCTCGCGCCCCTGCTGGAGGCTGTCGACCGTTACTTCACGCTGATGTACGACAATGACGTTTCGCAGTTCGACCGCGTTTTTGCGCCGACTGCGCAGCTCCATGGAATTCGCGACGCGGAATTGCGGATACTGCCGGTTCGCGACTACAGAACCCTGCTGGCGTCGACCCCTTCGCCAGAATCCAAGGATGCGCCGCGGCTTCAGGAGGTCTTGCTGATCGACGTGGTGTCGCCCGCGCAAGCGCTCGTGAAGGTTCGGGTTCGGATCGATGTACTCCAGTATGTCGACTATCTGGCGTACCACCGCATCAATGACAGCTGGTTGATCACGGCGAAATCGTTCCACGTCGAGCGACGGTATGAGCCAACGGGCACCTAGCGCCGTTCCTGTTGGCTTCCGGTCGATTGCAGATACGCAAACACCTTGCCCGCTTCCTCCGCCGAGACGCCGCCATAGGGCTGCATCTTGTGGCCGGAGACGACCTCGTCCGGCTTGACCATGAAGCGGGTGAGCTTGTCCTGGTCCCAGGCGAAGCCCGCTTCCTTCATCGACGAGGAGTAGTTGTAGTCCGGCAGCGAGCCGGCCTTGCGTCCGACGATCTTGTTGAGGTTGGGACCGAGTCGATTGTCGCCCTCCTTCATGGAGTGGCAGGTGCGGCAGGAGTTGTTGAAGGCCTGCTGGCCGGTATCGTCACTCGCTGGTTGCTGCGCGAGCGAGAAGGGCGCGGACAACAGCAGCGTCAGTGCCCCGGCGCCGATCCACGCTTTTGACGAAGGTTGCAGGCGGGGTTGCATTTGCGCCTCCATCGGGGATCGCGCCGCAGCAAGCGCGTCGGGATGTCGAGGGCAAACAAAGATGGCCCCGGCGGGTTCCGGGGCCGCTTGCGTCACAATGTCCGGTCGCTCAGCGCGTCGCCGTGCCGAGCTCGGCCCTGCGTTCGGTCATCGGCAGCACGATCACCTTGGTGCCGATATTGACGCGGGAATAGAGGTCGGTGACGTCCTCGTTGGTCAGGCGGATGCAGCCGGAGGAGACGCGCTTGCCGATGGTGTCCGGCGCATTGGTGCCGTGGATGCGGTAGATGGTGCCGCCGAGATACATGGCGCGGGCGCCCAGCGGATTGCCGGGACCGCCGGCCATATGACGGGGCAGATAGGGCTGGCGGGCGATCATCTCGGGCGGCGGGGTCCAGTCCGGCCATTCCGCCTTCCGGCTCACCGACTGAATGCCGGACCAGGTGAAGCCGTCGCGGCCGACGCCGATGCCGTAGCGCAACGCCTGGCCGTTGCCGAGCACGTAATAGAGATAGGTGTTGGGCGTATCGATGATGATGGTGCCCGGCGCCTCGCGCGTCGCGTAGGAAACGGTCTGGCGGCGGAAGCGGGCCGGCATCTCGACCGCGTCCTGATCTTCCGACGGCGCAGCCTGGTAAGGCGTTGCCTGATAGGGTTGATAGGGCTGGATCGGCTGCGGCGCGGCCATTGGCGGCAGCGGCTGGAAGAGAGGAAAAAGCTGCGCGGGCGCGGCGTTGGCTGCGCCTGTGAATGCGATTGCGGAGATCGCGGCTGCACCGAATGCAACGGCGCGCGAAAATGTCTTGAACGTATCCAGATTGAACATTGGTCGCCCCTGTTTGCTCGGTGTTTCTGCTCACCGCGGCACCATTTCGGTGCTCCGTTGCCTCAAGTCTTAACGGCGAAACGTTTCGGGACATTTGCGCGGAAAACCGAAAACGGTTTCGTCGCGGAAAGGATTGTTTCATGACAGTTTCGTGGCTCCGCGCGCCCGTTAACGAACAAAACAGCACGCCGACACTTCTGTGACGTCACACGCCTGAAATATCCTTCGTTGATGGTCGATGCCTGAGAATCATCAAACTCTCGGAATTTCCCCATGCGGGTATTAATCGCGACTGACGCCTGGCATCCGCAGGTCAACGGTGTGGTGCGGACGCTGACCTCGCTGGCGAACGCGGCCAAGGCCCTCGACGTCGAGATCGACTTCCTCACGCCGGACGGCTTTCCGTCCTGGCCGCTGCCGACCTATCCGGGGCTGCGCATCGCGCTGCCTGGCGCCAAGGAGATCGCGCGGCGGATCGAGCGGGCGGCGCCGGACGCGCTGCACATCGCGACCGAGGGCCCGATCGGCTGGGCGGCACGGGCCTATTGCCGCCGCAACCGGCTCGCCTTCACCACCTCCTACACGACGCGTTTTCCGGAATATGTCGCGGTGCGGACCGGTATCCCGGCCGCCGTCGGCTATGCCGTGCTGCGCCACTTCCACGATGCCGCCGCCATGACGATGGTGGCGACGCCCTCGCTGCGGCAGGAACTGTCCGAGCGCGGCTTCAAGCGGCTCGGCTTCTGGACGCGCGGCGTCGACACCGAACTGTTCCATCCCGATTCTCCGGCCAGGCTCGACCTGCCGCGGCCGATCTTCATGACCATGGGCCGCGTGGCGGTGGAGAAGAATCTCGAAGCGTTCCTCTCGCTCGACCTGCCCGGCACCAAGGTCATCGTCGGCGACGGCCCGCAGAAGGCGGCGCTCGAAAAGAAGTACCCGGACGCGGTCTTCCTCGGCGAGAAGAAGGGCGCGGATCTGACCGCGCATCTCGCCGCTGCCGACGTCTTCGTGTTTCCGAGCCTGACCGACACCTTCGGCGTGGTGCAACTCGAGGCGCTCGCCTGCGGCACGCCGGTTGCGGCGTTTCCGGTGACGGGGCCGAAGGACGTCATCGCCGATCACCCGATCGGCGCGATCGACCACGACCTGCGCACCGCGTGCCTGCGCGCGCTCACCATGTCGCGCGAGACCTGCCGCAATTTCGCGCTGGAGCGCTCCTGGGAGAACAGCGCGCGCCAGTTCGTCGGCAATCTCACCTCTCTTCAGCCCAGCCGCATGCTGCGTGCCTCGCCTCGCATGGCGCGGCGGCCGGTGCGCAGCTGATCGTCAATTCGAACCACAGCGAGAACCTCATCGATGGCTAAGATCATGAACCTTGACGGCACGCAGCAGCTCGACCTCACCCGTGGCACGGTCGAGCAGGCCTATGACCGCTGGGCGCCCGTCTACGACCTCGTGTTCGGCGGCGTGTTCGCCAAGGGGCGGCAGGCCGCGATCGCGGCCACCAACAAGATCGGCGGCCGCGTGCTCGAGGTCGGCGTCGGTACCGGCATCTCGCTGCCGCTCTATGGCCCCAACCTTCGCATCTTCGGCACCGACATTTCGGAAGCGATGCTAGACAAGGCGCGCCGCCGGGTGAAGGAGCAGAAGCTGAAGAACGTCGAGGGCCTCGCGGTGATGGACGCCGAGAAGCTCGAATTCCCCGACAATTCCTTCGACGTCGTGATGGCGCAATACGTCGTGACGGCCGTGCCGAACCCGGAGAAGGCGCTCGACGAATTCGCCCGCGTGCTGCGCCCGGGCGGCGAGCTGATCATCCTGACCCGCGTCAGCGCCGATGCCGGCATGCGCCGCTTCATCGAGCAGAGGCTCCAGCCGGTGGTGCGTCCGCTCGGCTTCCGCACCGCCGAGTTCGCCTGGTCGCGCTATGCGAAGTGGCTCTCCGGCGCGAACGGCATCGAGCTCGCCGAGCGCCGCCTGATCCCGCCGCTCGGTCACTTCTCGCTGGTGCGCTTCCGCAAGGTCGACGTCGCCAAGGCGGCTTGAGTTCTTGCTCCTCATGGTGAGGAGGCGCGCAAGCGCCGTCTCCCGGACGATGCTTCGCATCGCTCGGAGAAGCATGAAGGCCCCGCTGCTGCAGCTCGGCCTTCATCCTTCGAGACGTGCGCAAGAGCGCGCTCCTCAGGATGAGGGGAGAGAGTAATCCGTGCGTCATCGCGCCGCTGCGCATCGTCACATGACAAAATGATGATGTCACACGGCCTACATCGAATCCCTGTAATCCCGTACCCGAAAGCATTTTGGGGGAGAGCATGATCAAGAACTATCTCGAGCAGCTGCGGATCCAGCGCTGGGACGACCATCGCTACTATCACCACAGCCGCATCAACCAGAGCCTGCACTTCGTCAGCGCGCTGAGCTTCCTGTTCGCCTATGTCTGGCTGTTCATCGATCCCGTGGTCTCCGCGCTGGTCGGCTGGCTGATCTCGATGACCTCGCGTCAGGCCGGCCACTTCTTCTTCGAGCCGCACGATTACGATCACATCAACCATGCGACGCACGAGTACAAGGAAGAGATCAAGGTCGGCTACAACCTGCAGCGCAAGGTGGTGCTGATGGCGATTTGGGCGCTGTCGCCGCTGGTCCTGTTTGTCGATCCGACGTTGTTCGGCCTGTTCACGCCCTGGGCGAGCGCGACCGACTTCATGCGCCAGGTCGCCAAGATCTGGCTCGTGGTCGGCGGCGGCGGCCTGTTGTTCCGCACCGTGCACCTCTTCTTCATCCGCGACGTCGAGACCGGTCTCGTCTGGATGACCAAGATCCTGACCGATCCGTTCCACGACCTGATGCTCTATCACAAGGCGCCGCTGGCGCTGATGCGCGGCGAGCTCATGGATCCGGGCCTGCACCTCAATCCCGAGCATACGCTGGGCCTGATCGTCGAGCCCACACTCGAAGAGCGGCACGCCTGAGCGCGCCGCGTACGCAAAACACTCCGATGTCTGATGGTTGCGTCATGCCCGGCCTCGCGCCGGGCATCCACGTCTTGGGGGCGGCTTCTTCGCCTCTCCCCGCTTGCGGGGAGAGGCCGGAGCGCATCGCAGATGCGATCCGGGTGAGGGGGAGTCACCGCGGGGGCGCTGCCAGCGGGGCGTGCGCCAACTCTCACCGCGCGCGCGGAGAGTCCCCCTCACCCCAACCCTCTCCCCGCTTGCGGCAGGGCAATCGCATATGGATTTCACGGGGATTGTCCGCTGGCTTGCTCCGCCTCTCCCGCTTGCGGGAGAGGCCGACGCGCTCGCAGAGCGCGGCGGGTGAGGGCTCTCGCCACGCAGGGACGTCCTCAGTTAATCTCAATAATCGCAGCGCGGAGATACCCTCTCCCCAACCATCCCCCGCAAGCGGGGGAGGGAGCCTAGTGCCGATGCCGCCGCACCGTGCGCACCATATGCGATTGCCCTGCCGCAAGCGGGGAGAGGGGGAGGAGAGACCTCGCCCCGGAACAACGATGAATGTGGTTGGACTGTTGCCCTCAGCGCCCGAAGCGCTTCGCCAGCATCTCTTTCAGGATCTGCCGCTTGATGTTCTTGTTGGTGAGCACGCCGTCGTGCCACCAGAAGCCGTCGGCCTTCATCTTTTCGGCGCCGCGGACGAAGCGTTCGGCGACCTCGGTGAAGTCGGCGTCGGTGTAGTTGAGGCTGAAGATCAGCCGGCCGGTGCCGACCCAGCTCAGCGCCAGGCCCTCGGCGCGCAGGTAATATTGCAGCATCCAGTTGTAGCGGGAAGGCGTGGTGTATTTCACCGTCCAGATCGAGGAGAAGTTGGCGAACCGCACCGGCAGGTCAGCGCTCTCCATCATCCGGTTGAGCTTCTGGACGCGGCCGTTCCAGGTCTCCTCGAGGCCGTCATAGACCGCGCGGAAGTTCGGGCTGGCGAGGCGGCTCAGGAACTCGTCCATCGCCGTCATGACGTAGGGATGGGAGTTGAAAGTGCCGCGGGCAAAGCAGATGTCGGCGGGACGATCGTCGCGGAAGCGGCGCATCAGATCCTTCTTGCCGCAGACCACGCCGACCGGCAGGCCGCCGGCGAGGCTCTTGCCGTAGGTCACCATGTCGGCGCGCACGCCGAAATATTCCTGGGCGCCGCCGGCGGCGAGACGGAAGCCGACGAAGACCTCGTCGAAGATCAAGACGATGCCGCGTTCGGTGCAGACTTCGCGCAGCCTCTTCAGCCACTCCGTGTAAGCGGCCCGATCGAAATTGCCGCCGCGGGAGGAATCGACCAGCGAGGAATCGCCGGGCGCGTTGGCGTTGGGATGCAGACCCTGGAGCGGATTGACCAGCACGCAGGCGATGTCCTTGCGCGTCTTCAGCACATGCAGCGTCTTCTCCGACATCTCGGCGAGGGTGTAGGTCTCGTGCGCGGGGATGGGATTGCCGACGCCGGGCTGCACGTCGCCCCACCAGCCATGATAGGCGCCGGCGAAGCGGACCAGATGCGTGCGCTTGGTGTGGTAGCGCGCCAGCCGCACCGCCTGCATCACGGCCTCGGTGCCGGACATGTGGAACGACACTTCGTCGAGGCCCGAGATCCGGCAGAGCCGGGTCACGTTGTCGAGGATGACGGGATGGTAGGGGCCGAGCACCGGTCCGAGCGCATGTGCCCGCTTCTCGGCGCCCTCGATGCATTCCTTGTAGAAGTCGTTGCCGAAGATGTTGACGCCGTACGAGCCGGTGAGATCGTAAGAGGTGTTGCCGTCGACGTCGGTGACTGTGACGCCGCGCGAGGACTCCATGAAGGTCGAGGTGCCCAGGTGCTCGCGGACGAGACGCGAGAACTGGAACGGCACGCGGTAGCTCTCGGTGAAGTTCAGGTCGGAGATCTTCTCCGCCGCCTCCTTCGTCATCGCGCGGCCCTTCGGGTAGCGCTCGGCGTAGAGGCGGGCGAGACGGAAGAAGCCGTCCTTGCGTTGCGCGGCGACGTTCGCGGGCGCACCGTCGCAGGAGAAATAGTCGTTCTCTCCGTACTCGTAGAACGGCAGCAGCCGCGCTACCCGGCGCGACATCTTGGAGTGCCCGGCGAGCGACCGGTGCTTGGCGCGGGAGAGTTCGATGCGCGCCTTGAGCTTCGGGAAGGCGGCGGCAGCGGACGCTGCGGCGGCCACGGACATCGAGAGAATCGGGAGTGTCGTTTCCATGACAACAAGCGCTAACCCTGCGAGCTGACAGATTCATGACAGTCAAAGCCCTCATCGCCTCTTTCACCCAGCAGGAAGACCTCAACTTCCTGTTGACCAACCGCATCCCCCGCGCGGCCCTGACCCGCTTCATGGGCTGGTTCTCCAAGGTCGAGAATCCGCTCGTCCGCGACTTCTCGATTGCGCTGTGGAAGCTGTTCTCGGACCTCGATCTGTCGGAGGCGCGCAAGACGCATTTCAAGAGCCTGCACGACTGCTTCACCCGGGAGCTGAAGCCGGGCCTGCGGCCGTTCGATCCGGATCCGGCGGTGGTGGCGAGTCCCTCTGATGGAATCGTCGGCGCCCACGGCAAGATCGCCGACACCGAGCTGTTCCAGGTCAAGGGTGCGCCCTATTCGCTGCTCGACCTGCTCGGCGATTCCGCGCTGGTCGACCAGCACCGCAATGGCTCCTTCGTCACGCTGCGGCTGACGTCGAGCATGTATCACCGCTTCCACGCACCCTATGACGCCCATATCGAACGTGTCACGCTGATCCATGGCGACGTCTGGAACGTCAACCCGATCGCGCTCAAGCGCGTCGAGCGGCTGTTCTGCAAGAACGAGCGCGCGGTGATCCGCACCCACCTCTCTACCGGCGAGGCGGTGACACTGGTGCCCGTTGCGGCGATCCTGGTCGCGAGCATCCGGTTGCACTTCCTCGACATGGTGCTGAAC
The DNA here is from genome assembly GCF_022354745.1 of Bradyrhizobium sp. I71. Classification (NCBI taxonomy): domain Bacteria; kingdom Pseudomonadati; phylum Pseudomonadota; class Alphaproteobacteria; order Hyphomicrobiales; family Nitrobacteraceae; genus Bradyrhizobium; species Bradyrhizobium sp. I71. The sequence goes on along the minus strand of NZ_CP059398.1, from coordinate 1,931,199 downwards.
GCGCAGACGAAGGGGCCGGTCAATTTCCCCTGTGACGTCAACGTGGCCAAGGGCGAGGAGCTCGGCTGGTTCGAGCACGGCTCGACCATCATCATCCTGGCGCCCGGCGATTTCAACTTTTGCGACGGCATCGCCGAGGGTTCGCGCATTCGCGCGGGTCAAGCGCTCTTGAGGAGAAACTAGCCTTCAATCTGCCGTCCCCGCTGGCTATATCGTCTGTCGGGGACGACGATTTGGATGTGTGAGCGATGGCGCGGGCGCCGGTCTTGGCCGCGGGGGGTATTGTGCTGCGGCGTGGCTCGGCGCCGTTGATCGCGGTCGTGCGCCAGCGCAAGCGCAACGAATGGGTCCTCCCCAAGGGCAAGCTCGACGACGGCGAGACGCCGAAGGAAGCTGCGCACCGCGAGGTGCTGGAGGAGACCGGCCACGAGGTTGCCGTGCACGAATTTCTGGGCACCCTCGTTTATCAGTCCGGCGGGCGCTCCAAGGTCGTGCATTTCTGGCGGATGGAAGCTGACGGCGGGCCGGTCCGCAAGCTGATGAACGACATCAAGGCGGTCGACTGGCTGACGCTGGACGATGCGATTGCCCGCCTGTCGCGCGAATATGAGCGCGCGTTCCTCAACCAGGTCGGCCCGATCGCGCTTGCGGCGGCGGGGCTGGCAGCGTCGCCGCCGCCGCCCGAGCAGGCGCAAGCGGCCGATGACATCGATACCGCCTTGCAGACGCTGACTCCGGCCGAGGCGGCGTCCGTCGACGAGCTGCGCCACGGTTTGCTGCAGAAGGTGAGGGCGTGGCTGCGCGGCGAGGCGTGAGACCTGTTCACGCCGCTCTGCTGCGCTCGCAATGACGGAGGGGCGGCGCCGTCACCGCCGCTCTTTCTTTTCCCTCGGAGAAGGCGCCGGTCTTCGTGGCGGTGCGAGGCGCTGCATGGCGGGGGGGCGCTGCTGGAATCCACCGGGGCGCTGCATGCCTGGCTGTTGAGTCGCGGCCGGCTGGCCCGGCTGCGGCGGCACGATTCCGCCGGGCTGGGGTTGCATCTGTCCATCGCGCTGCGGCCGGGTTTGCGGCGCGGCGCCCGGCTGCGTTGCTTCTCCGCGGCGCGGTGCGCCTGTCGGGCGACCTGCGCCTTGCTGCTGGCCCTGCTGCTGTCCCTGGCCTGCGCGCCGGCCACCCGGCTGCATGGCGCCGCCTTGTCCCTGCCGCTGCGGCGGCTGCGCGCCTCGCCGGTCAGGCGTACCCGGCTGCTGCTGACCCGGACGGATGTTCTGGCCGGGCTGGCCGCTCGGTCGCTGTTGTCCCGGCGGCGTATTCGGCCGCAATTGCTGCTGCTGCGGTTGGACCGGTCGCGGAATGCGGCTGAGCGCGCCCGGATTGGCGCGGCGGAAGTCGCGCTGCTCGGTGACGATCTGGCGGCCCGTGGTTTGTGCCAGATGCACCTGGCTGACGAAGCCGCGGTCGCGCGCGATCTGCTGCGCGGGAATCGTGATCGGTACCGCGGCAAAGCGCATGACGCCGCCGCCCGCACCCGGCCGGATCGCAAAGCCGCTGGACGCCTGCGTCAGCGCGCCGAGCCGCGTGCCGCTGCTGCGGTCGTCGACGTCGATGTGGCCGACCCGGCCATCGGCGTCGGGATAGAGCTTGATGTTGACGTTGCTGGCCCTGCTCGCCGCCGCGCCTTCCGGCACCTCGACGACGCCGGTGGTGCCGCGGATGCCGAGCGTTGCCGTCGGCGTGGTGATCTTCATGTCGCCGGTCTTCGCCACCGCTGCCGCCACGAAGGCAACCGTGCCCTTGCCGACGTCGAAGATCGCCGAATTCTGCCTGCCGCCGTCCTCGTAGACGTAATTGTCGATCGTGATTTTGGCGCTGGCCGAGAGATTGAACGTGGTGGCGTCGTTGAAGGTGATGCCGAGCGAGGAGTTCGACGAGGTCTGCACCACGTCGTTGAGATAGATGTCGTCGCGCACGCGCAGCGGATAGGAGTTCTTGTCGCGGATCACGGTGGCGATCCCCGTCACCGTCGCGACGTTGCCGATCGGCTCGACGGCGGCGGGCTGCGCGTCTACAGACGGCGTCGGTGAGGCCGACGGCGTCGGGGAGGGGCCGGGTAGCGGCTGTGCTTGCGGTTGCGTCTGGGCGAGCTCGAAGGCCTCGAATGCACAAGCCGCGTTGCCGCCGGCCAGCGACAAGGCCAGCAGCACAAGCGCGAACGCGAAGCGGCGCCGAGCCACCATCAAATCCACGAAAAAGTCCCGGTGAGAACGCGAGGCGAGAGCTGCGGATATGAGCCGGGTTTGGCTGAATGGCGGATGAACATGTTTCGCAGGGCGAGGGGCGTTTGAAAGCCACGTTCGCCCAGAATGTGGCGTCGCCTTCTTGCTCGTCATTCCGGGGCGCGACGACGTCGCGAACCCGAAATCTCGAAATTGGAGTGGGTCTGCGGAGCGAGATCCTCAGGTGCGCAATTGCGCACCATAGTTCGATGCTTCGCATCGCCCCACGGTGGTAATATCAGCTCACGCGCTTCCAGGTCTGGCCGCCGCAGAACATGCCGCCGAAGGCGCAGCCCTGCACGCGCATCGCGTTCGGACCCTTCATCGCGATCGTGGAATCGTAGTTGCGGCCGGAGTCGGGATCGTGGATGCGGCCGCTCCACGTCGAGCCGTCGGGCCTCATGTTGATCAGGATGCGCGCATTGGTCTTCTCGGCGTAACCGCAGAGATTGGCGCCGCACTGCTCGACGCGGACATTGCCCTTGTTGCCTTCGGTCGCCCACAGGCCGATCGGCGAGTTCGGCGCCGCGACGGGCGCGGCGGCAACAGGAGCCGGGGCCGGCGCGGGAGCAGCAACGACGGGAGCGGGCGGGGCAACCGGAGCAGCGGGCGCAGGTTGCGTGGCGTCGACGGCGACGGACGGAGCGGCGGCAACGGTCGCTGCCGGGGCGGCGGGCGGCGTCACGGCCGGCGCCATGGGCGCAGCCGCCTGGACCGGAGCCGGCGCAGGCTGCGCCGTCGTGGGGGCGGGAGCCGGCGCGGTGTCGGCGTCATCGTCCTTGAAACCGCCAAGACCCTTGAGGTTGATGTCGTTCAGCTTGATCGGCTTGTCCGACAGGCCCGGCGCGACGATGGTCACGCAATCGAGCGAGGCGCAGTTGCGCGGCGTCTCGATGCGAATGCGCTGCCCTTCGATCTGGAACGAGATCGAATTGCCGGCATATGCGGCGGCAGTCGAAGCGAGCAACAGCGCGGTGGCGGCGAAATAGAGCTTCTTCATGAGACCTCCAAAGATGCAGCCTTGAGCGGGTATGGTCTATGTCGCTAAGCCAGCGAGCGTGGTTCGACCCTAGGCCGCAAGCCTCGCTCCCTCTGTGACTGAAGTCACGGCCGCCGGCCCGCGCAGCGCAAAGTGTCGGGCGGCTCGCGGTCGTAACAGCGTCTCGCTGCTTGCTCGGTCTTGCGGAAGAAGCCATCCAGACCGGCAAGCGCCGTTACCCAGAGCACAACTCGTTATCGGGAGTAGTGAATCCGTGCCACGCGTTCTTGGGAATGAACTTGGGAATGAACTTGGGAATGAATATCGTTGCGGCTTTCTCAATTGGGCAACTGACATCCATCATTCGCGTCAGATGTGTCGACGCTGTCCGCTTCTCGCCCATTTGCAACCGCCTCGACTTCTGGACTCCCTGCAGCCCTTCGATTAAGTTGATCGCTCCGGCTTCTGAATTGATCGCTCTGCCTTCCTGCGCAGCCAGCCGTCACTGACGCGCTCCTCCGTCCACGACGAACAAGGGGTCACGCATGGTGAAAGACGTTCCGGAGCTGGAGCACCGATCGCCGCGTGAAGTCGAGCGGGAGCCAAAGAGGCCGCTCGAGACGCAGAGCGTCCCCATGATTCGAGAACTCAAGGATCACCCGAGCGCCAAGGCGTTTCCGGCGAACGACAGGCTCCAGGTCGCCGCTCCGGATACGGTCGTGGCCGACAGGGTGTTGCGGTCGGGGACGGCCGGGCACAACGGGTTCAGGAATTTCGTGTTTGCATACGCGAGAGGGTTGCCGGCGCGCGTATGCGCCGTGGTGCCGGACGGCACGACCGAGTTCACCCGCGCGCTCATCTTCTTCCATCCGCTGCCCACACCACGGGCCGGATACGACGACGGACAGTACGCGGACCAGACCGGCGGCTGGCACAACATCTACCGCTACTGCGAGCAGCAGGGCGCCCAGCTCGCCGCGTCGAACAAGAAGATCGTGCTCATCATGCCGATCTTCAGCCTCGCGTCGACGGGAACGTGCGGCGTGTTTCCCGACAAGTGGAAGGATTTGATCGAGTTGATCCTGAGGCATATCCGCGACCAGCGTTTTCCGGGACGGAAAAACGAGGATATGGACCTCAAGGAAGTGATCACGGCGAGCTACAGCGCCGGCGTGGAATACATGAGTACGTTCCTGAACAAAGCCAAGGACCTCAAGTCCGCTCTGAAAGAGGTTTGGGACTATGACGGCCGCTTCTCGACGAGCAGGGACAAGAGTGAGGGACTGCGCTCTTTCGCCCCGAAGGTGTTGACCTACGACCAGCGCCCGGTGAAGCTGAACCAGGTCGTGCAGGAATTCCGCCTCAACAAGGGGATCCACATTCCGCTGCCGCGGTGGCAGGACCTCGGCAAGTCGTCGAGCTTCCTCGACGTTGCCGACCCCAACGTCGCAGCGGTCCCGGGTGCATCGCTGTTCGTCCACGGCGCCATGCCGCGATACCTGATGTTTCACTCGCTGATGCAGAGCTCGGTTGGCTAGCACTCGGCTCAGGCTGGCATTCACACCGCTTTAGAGCCTCGGCGGCCTGATGGCAGGCTGTGATGCGGTCGGTGAACGCTGTTAGATCATGCCGAGTACAATGGCACCGACGAAGGCCATGGCGAGGTAGGCGGTGATAACGCTCAGTCTGCCGGCGAACGTCATGAGTCGCTCCCGATGGTCGCGCGCTCTGCCAAGACCATCATGGTTAACAGAGAGTCACCTCGCGAAAAAGGCAGTCTCGCTGTCGCTCATCGTCGGCAGCCGGCAGCGCGCGCGGCCGCCATGGTTAAGGAATGCTGAAATCAACGTGTTGAAGAGTCTTTAAGTAAATTCACCGAACGTGCGTGCATGACGCGCGGAGTTCGTTTGTATCTCGTCGGCTCCATCGTCCTTGTTTCGCTAGCGGGTTGCGGTCGCGGCTTCTTCCAGGCCGAACGCGAACCGTGGCGGGCCGAGGCGGAAGCCGCATGCCTGAAATCGGGCGCGGTGAAGGAGGGGCCGGATCTCGTCCGCATCGACCCGATCTCCGGCCCGGGCATGTGCGGTGCCGAGTTTCCGCTCAAGGTCGCCGCCATCGGCGAACCCTCGAGCAGCTATGGCTTTGCCGACGAGGCGCTGCGCCCGCCGGCCAGCATCGGCGGCCAGCCGCGTTGGCCGGTGACGCAGCCGCGATCGAATTATCCGCAGAGCCAGAACGATCCGGCATCGACCTATCCGCAAGGCTCGAACTATCCCCAGGGCGCGGTGCGCCAGCCCGGCGGTTATGGCACCTCAACCGGGCCGATATCGCTGAACGCGCCCGGCGTGGCGCCGCAGGAGGACGAGATCGACCTGCCGCCCGACGGTACCGACGCCGCGGGTGCGGCGCGCTACATGAACGCACCGAGCTATCCGGCACGGCCAGCGCCTTACTCGCAGGCGCCAGCGCAGCAGCCGCTGCCACGTCTTGGCCCTGCGCAGGGCAATCCCGTTACGACTCTCGGTCCCGTCGCGATCAAGCCGACGGCGACGCTCGCCTGCCCGATCGTATCCGAGCTCGACCGCTGGCTCGCCGACACCGTGCAGCCATCGGCGATGCGCTGGTTCGGCGTCCGCGTCGCCGAGATCAGGCAGATTTCCGCCTATTCCTGCCGCGGCATGAACGGCAATTCGCGTGCTCACATCTCCGAGCACGCCTTCGGCAACGCGCTCGACATCTCCGCCTTCGTGCTGGCCGACGGCCGCCGCGTCACGGTGAAGGACGGCTGGCGCGGCATGCCGGAGGAACAGGGTTTCCTCCGCGACGTGCAATCGGGAGCGTGTGCGCATTTCACCACCGTGCTCGCGCCGGGCTCGAACGTCTTTCACTACGATCACATTCACGTCGACCTGATGCGCCGCGCCAGCCGCCGCCTGATCTGCCAGCCTGCCGCCGCGTCCGGCGAGGAGGTCGCCGCGCGCGCGCAGTCGCGCAGACCCTATGCGAGTGCGCGCGAGCCATCGGTGACCGGTTCACTCGGTGCGCGCAGGAGCATGGCGCGCAAGCACGAGGAAGACGAGTACATCGACGAATAGCGGCGCGTTTCACCCGTGGCCGAAATGGAGCGAAGCGCAGTCCGGGACAATCGTCCCCGCATTCCGCTTCGCTCCCTGCCGACTACGATCTACGAGACCGGCTTGACGGTACCGGGGCCAGCCCCATGCATCGCTGCACCTCACCCGGAACGTTGTAGGTGCGCATGATGTGGCGGCTGTCGCGCAGGCCGGATGCCTCACGTTGGACGACGAACATCCAAAGCGCGTGGCCGGCTTCCATCACCAGCTTGCGCCTGGCCGGCTGCATTGAGGCCGGAACCTCCGAAGGTGCGTGGGCGGCGTCGAATTCGCGCAAACGCGCGAGGCTCTGTTCGAGTGCGCGGCCCATCCGTCCAAGCGCCGAGGCCTGTTCCTGGACGATCTCATAGTGGAGGATGTCGACCGGCGGGCGAAGATCACGAGACATGGCCGCAATATAGTGCTGCCCGGCCCGTCTGCGCAACGCGCTGCTACTTCGTCTTGTATGCCGCCAGGAACATCCGCGTTGCGCTGTCGACCACCTCGGTCATGCGCTGTTCCGAAGGCGCGGGCGCGGCCTGGAAGACGAAGGGCAGGAACAGCGAGGCCTTGCACAGCTCCATGAACTGCGAGGCGGCAAGATCGCAATCGTCGATATCGAGATCGCCCGCGGCGACGCGGGCCTTGAGATAACCGGAAAGGCGGTTGATGGACTTGTCCAGCACGCGCCCATAGTAACGGCGGCCGACATCGGGCATGCGTTCGGCGATCGCCATCACGGTGCGGATCGCCGATCCGCCACCGGGCCGGCAGACCAGGTGAAGGTAGGCGAGGCCAAACTCCTTCAGCGTGGTCTTGGCATCACGGGTGGGATCGAAATTGAACACGACCTGGCCGTGCTGGAGCGCTTCCTGCTCGAGGATGGCTTCGAACAGCGCGGATTTATCGGCGAAGTAGACGTAGAGCGTGCCCTTCGAGACCTGAGCGGCGCGCGCGATCTCGCCCATGCTGGCGCCATCGAAACCGAGGTCCATGAACACTTTGCGGGCGCCGTCGAGGATCTGGCGGCGCTTGGAGCTGTCCTCTTCATGGACAACCTGCGGATGTTCCTTGGCAACTACAACCATTGGTTTAGAGTCTCGGAAAGTTTTTGGACCGGATCAGGTCCATGAGACCCGAATAAAGCCTTCGAGGTCGTATGGTCTGTCCGTGAAGATTGTCTATATTGACCGAACGGTTCGGTCAATGATACTTGGGATCAGCGAGAGGGAACCGGCTGCGCAGCGGCCGCCCTCGATCGCACCTATTTGGGGGAGGCCTTTATGGCCGTATCGAGAGACCAGACTGCTCGCGTCCTTCGCCAGGACGCGGTGGCGGAGCAGTCGGGGGACGATGCTGCGTCCGAGACATCCGCACCCCATGCCGAGCAGTTGCGCGCTCATGTGGCCGAGGAAGCGAAACGTCCGACCCCGGAGGCGCCAAAGCCCGTGACAGACAAGCCGGCCGCACCCGCGCCAGGCGCACCCGCCGCCGGTGCGCGCAACTCCGGCAAGCGCAAATTCGTCCTGATGGGCGTCGGCCTCGTCCTCGCGCTCGCGGCAGCGAGCTACGCCGGCTATTACACACTGGTCGGCCGCTTCTATGTTTCCACCGACGACGCCTATGTCCGCGCCAACAATACGATGCTCGGCGCGCGCGTTGCCGGCCACATTGCCGCGATCCTCGCCGGCGACAACACGCCGGTGCGTGCCGGCGACATCGTCTTCCGCATCGACGACGGCGACTACAAGATCGCGGTCGAAGCCGCGGCGACCAAGATCGCGACCCAGCAGGCCACCATCGATCGCATCGGCCGCCAGGTCGCCGCGCTCGACAGCCAGGTCGCGCAGGCCAAGGCGCAGCTCGTCTCCGCGGAGGCGGGCCTCAAGCGCGCCGACCTCGATTATGAGCGCCAGCAGGCGCTGAGCAGCAAGGGCTTTGCCTCGCGCGCCACCTTCGAGAGCTCGGAAGCCGGACGCGATCAGGGCGCCGCCGCGGTCAAGGCCGCGCAGGCCGCCTACGACGTTGCCGTCAGCAATGTCGATGTCGCCAGGGCGCAGCAGGCCGAGGCCCAGGCCCAGCTCGCCGAGCTCAAGACCACGCTCGCCAAGGCCGAGCGCGACCTCGCCTTCACCGCGGTGCGCGCGCCGGTCAATGGCACGTTCTCCAACCGCCTTGTCAACACCGGCGACTTCGTCGCGGTCGGCCAGCGCCTCGGCAACATCGTGCCGCTCGACGACGTCTATATCGACGCCAACTTCAAGGAAACGCAGCTCAAGCGCATCCGCCCCGGCCAGCCGGTGACGATCAAGGTCGACGCCTACGGCATGCGCAAGTTCTCCGGTGTCGTCGACAGCATCGCGGCGGGTGCGGGCTCGGTGTTCACGCTGCTGCCGCCGGACAACGCCACCGGCAATTTCACCAAGATCGTGCAGCGCGTGCCGGTCCGCATCCGCGTGCCGAAATCGGTGGCGAAGCAGAACCTGCTCCGTGCCGGCATGTCGGTCTACGCGACCGTCGACACCAACAAGGGCGCCGCCGACGCCGACAGCGAGGTCGATCTCGACGATCCCGCGGTCCATCCGCAGTAAGCGCGGTGACATGAGCCTCGACGCACTCTTACCCCGAGCGCAGGTGCGCTCCCTCCCCCGCCTGCGGGGGAGGGTTGGGGAGAGGGTGTCTCGGCCAGGGAGATTCCCCAAGAGGATAGAGCCCTCACCCGCCGCGCTCTTTGAGCGCGGGAGAGGTGTACCCAACTCGCAGCCTGCTCCAGTCGGAGCTGACACCATGGCCGACGCCACCACTGCTTCACCTGCCATGACGGCGGATCCCGCTTCGGAGCGCATTGCGCCGAAGCGGCTGTTCGCGTTCATCATCATGGTGTTCGGGATGTTCATGTCGATCCTGGACATCCAGATCGTCTCGGCTTCCCTCAGCGAGATCCAGGCCGGACTGTCGGCGAGCTCCAGCGAGGTCTCCTGGGTTCAGACCGCCTATCTGATCGCCGAGGTGATCGCGATCCCGCTGTCCGGTTTTCTGTCGCGCGCCTTCGGCACGCGGCTGCTGTTCGCGATCTCGGCGGCCGGCTTCACCGCCTCGAGCCTGCTCTGCGGCTTCGCCACCACCATCGAGGAGATGATCGTCTGGCGCGCGCTTCAGGGCTTTCTCGGCGCCGGCATGATTCCGACGGTGTTCGCCTCGGCCTACACCGTCTTCCCGCGGACGAAATTCCACATCGTCGGGCCCATCATCGGCCTCGTCGCGACGCTGGCGCCGACCATCGGGCCGACGGTCGGCGGCTACATCACCGACCTGATGTCGTGGAACTGGCTGTTCTTCATCAACGTCGTGCCCGGCATCGGCATCACCATCGGCGTGCTGGCGCTGGTCGATTTCGACGAGCCGCAGTTCGAACTGCTCGACCGCTTCGACTGGTGGGGCCTGCTGTTCATGGCCAGCTTCCTCGGGACGCTGGAATATGTGCTGGAGGAAGGCCCGCAATATGAATGGATGCAGGATACGTCGGTCGCGATCTGCGCCTGGATCTGCGCGATCTCGGCGATCGCCTTCTTCTGGCGCGTGTTCACGGTGGACGAGCCGATCGTCAATCTGCGCACCTTCTCCGATCGCAATTTTGCCGTCGGCTGCACGCTGCAGTTCTGCATCGGCATCGGCCTCTACGGCCTGACCTATATCTATCCGCTCTATCTCGCCCAGGTGCGAGGCTACAGCGCGCTGATGATCGGCGAGACCATGTTCGTCTCCGGCATCACCATGTTCCTGGTCGCGCCGCTGGTCGGCCGGCTGATGGCCACGCTCGACATGCGCTACATGATCGCGTTCGGCCTCATCGTGTTCGCGATCGGCTCCTACCAGATGACCTGGATCACCCGCGAATACGATTTCTACGAGCTGCTGGTGCCGCAGATCCTGCGCGGCGTCGGCATGATGTTCGCGATGGTGCCGACCAACAACGTCGCGCTCGGCACGCTGCCACCTGACCGGGTGAAGAACGCGAGCGGCCTGTTCAACCTGATGCGCAATCTCGGCGGCGCGGTGGGTCTTGCCGTGATCAACACCGTGCTCAACGACCGCACCGACCTGCACATCGCCCGCCTCCAGGAACGCGTGACCTGGGGCAACGCGACCGCGACCGAAACCCTGAGCATGTTCATGCAGAAATTCCAGGGGCTCGGCGATTCCACGCTGATGGCGATGAAGCAGCTCTCCCAGCTCGTGCATCGCCAGGCCGTGGTGATGAGCTTCGGCGACACCTTCCTCATGCTGACGCTGTTCTATCTCGGCCTCAGCCTGCTGGTCGCGCTGCTGAGCAAGCCGGCCTCGCCGTTCGGCGCCGGCGGCGACGCGCACTAGCCTGCTCCACGTTCGCTGTCGTCGCCGGGCGCGACCGGGCGATCCAGCATTTGGCGGAGATTGGTGCGGCGGCGAGGCGCACCAAATTGCAACACTCGTCCGTGATTTCGCGTGGGCCCCGTTGCAAATCGCAAACGACACATCTATAAAGCGCACCTCATTCATTCGAACCGGGAGGGATTTGCATGATTTCGTCGCATTCGCAGATCGTACGCCCGCGCTCGATGATGTCCTGGCTCGGTATGTACGCGGCCTGTTAGAGGCCTCTTCCGCCAGCTTCGATTGGGCCAAGGTTTCGACCCAGCGCGATCGCTCCGCTTCCCAAGTCAAAGTCAGTTTTGAGTGACGCCGTTCCGGCCTTCGCGGCCGGCTTGCGTCCATCGATGGAGCCGGCCCGCGCGTGCGGCCGGATGATGTCATGACCGCTCTGTCAAAGAAGCCCGCCGCGATTCGCGTGGTGCTGCCCTTCGTGTTCCGGCACTGGCTGAAGCAGCCGGGGCGCGGCCTCATCGTGGCCGGCGGGCTGCTGGGTGCGACCGTTGCCGACCTGTTCATGCCGGTATTCTCGGGACATCTGGTCGATGCGCTGACCCGTGGTCCGTCCGATCCGGATGCGCGCCACGCGGCGCTGGTCGCGTTCGGCGCCATCGTGGCGCTCGGCGCGGCCTCGATGGTCCTGCGTCTCGTCGGTCTCCAGGCGATCGTGCCGTTCACGCTGAAAATCATGTCCGACGTCGCGCAGGACGCGTTCACGCGCGTGCAGCGTTTCTCGACCGACTGGCACGCGAACTCCTTTGCCGGATCCACGGTGCGCAAGATCACCCGCGGCATGTGGGCGCTCGACCTGCTCAACGACACCATCCTGATGGCTCTGGCGCCGTCGCTGCTGGTGCTGGTCGGCTCGATGATCCTGATCGGCGCGCACTGGACCTCGCTCGGCCTGGTGATCGCGATCGGGGCGATCCTCTACGTCACGATCACGGTGGTGTTCTCGACCCGCTACATCGCACCGGCGGCGCGCATCTCCAATGCCTGGGACACCAAGGTCGGGGGCACGCTGGCGGACGCGCTGACCTGCAACGCGGTGGTGAAATCGTTCGGCGCGGAGCTGCGCGAGGACACGCGGCTCGCCCGTGTCATCAACCGCTGGCGCGTGCGCGTACGGCGGACCTGGTTTCGCTACAACTACACCGCCATGTCGCAGCTTGCGCTGCTGCTGTGCCTGCGCGCGTCCGTGATCGGCGGATCGGTGCTGCTGTGGATGTCAGGTCACGCCTCGCCCGGCGACGTCACCTATGTGCTCACGAGCTACTACGTCATTCACGCCTACCTGCGCGACGTCGGCATGCACATCAACAACCTCCAGCGCTCGGTCAACGACATGGACGAACTGGTGGCGATCCATGACGAGCCGATCGGCATTGCGGATGCTTCCGACGCACGGCCGATCGCGATCGAGGGCGGCGAGATCGTGTTCGACGACGTCACGTTCCATTATGGCGGCCATCGCGCGCCGCTGTACGACGGCTTGTCTGTCAAGATCCGCGCCGGCGAACGCGTTGGCCTGGTCGGCCGCTCCGGCTCCGGCAAGACCACCTTCGTCAAGCTGGTGCAGCGGCTCTACGACGTCACCGGTGGCCGCGTGCTGATCGACGGGCAGGACATCGCGCTCGCCACGCAGCAGTCGCTGCGCAGCCAGATCGCGATCGTGCAGCAGGAGCCGATCCTGTTCCACCGCACGCTTGCGGAGAACATCGCCTATGGCCGGCCCGGCGCCAGCCTCCAGGCGATCGAGCAGGCGGCGCGGCTTGCCAACGCGCACGATTTCATCCTGCGCCTGCCGAAGGGCTACGGCACGCTGGTCGGCGAGCGCGGCGTGAAACTGTCGGGCGGCGAGCGGCAGCGCGTGGCGCTGGCGCGCGCCTTCCTGGCGGACGCGCCGGTGCTGATCCTGGACGAGGCGACGTCGAGCCTCGATTCGGAATCGGAAGCGCTGATCCAGCAGGCGATGGAGCGCCTGATGAAGGGCCGCACCTCGATCGTGATCGCGCATCGCCTGTCGACGGTGAGGAGCCTCGATCGCATCCTGGTGTTCGACCGCGGCGAGATCGTCGAGCAAGGCACGCATGCGATGCTCGCAGCCAAGCAAGACGGCGTCTATCGCGGCCTGTTCGAGCGCCAGGTGGTGGAGCTCGGACAGATCGCAGCGGAGTGAGGCGCGCGGCGGCGGGGCGAAGGTCCCGACGTCACGCCGCCATAGGTGAATGACATGAAAGACCTGGCGAACGGCTCCATCGTGAGACACATCCTGGCCATGACGCCGCCGATCATGGCCGGCATGATCTCGATCATGGTCTGCCAGCTGGTCGACCTGTACTTCGTGTCGGGCCTGGGCGATGCCGCCGTGGCAGGCGTCGCCGCGGCCGGCAATGCCGGCTTTCTCGTCAACGCGCTGATGCAGGTGCTCGGCGTCGGCACGGTGGCGCTGATCGCGCACGCCGTCGGGCGCAAGGATCGACCCGATGCCAATCTGATCTTCAACCAGGCGGTTGCGCTGTCGGTGCTGTTCGGCGTGTTGACCCTGGTCGCGGGAGCGGTGCTGTCGCGCGCCTACATGCGTTCGGTCGCCGCGGACGAGGCCACGATCGAGGCGGGGACCACTTATCTGTTGTGGTTCATGCCGGCGCTCGCGCTGGAATTCGTCATGCAGGTGACGGCATCCGCCCTGCGCGCGACCGGGATCGTGCGCCCGGCCATGTTGGTGCGGGTCATCGCGGTCGTCATCAACATCGCGCTGGCGCCCGTGCTGATCTCGGGCTGGGGCACCGGCTACGCGCTCGGCGTTGCCGGCGCAGGGCTGGCGAGTTCGATCGCGGTCGCCATCGGCGGGCTGATGCTGCTTGTCTATTTCCGCAAGGTCGAGCGCTATGTCGCCTTCAATCCGGCGCAGTGGCGTCCACAGCCGCGTCATCTCATGCGCATTCTCAATGTCGGCCTGCCGGCCGGCGGCGAGTTCGCGATGATGTTCATCTTCATGGCGGTGGTCTACTACGTGCTGCGCGATTTCGGCGCGGCGGCGCAGGCCGGATTCGGCATCGGGCAGCGGGTGCTCGGCCTGATCCAGATGCCGGCACTCGCGGTGGCGCTGGCGGCTGGGCCGATCGCCGGCCAGAATTTCGGCGCCGGCAACGGCGCGCGCGTGCGGGAAACCTTCGTCAAGTCGGCGCTGATCACCAGCGCCGTGATGGCCGGCTTCATGATGCTGGCGCAGCTGAGGCCGGAGCTGCTGCTCGCCGGATTCTCGAACGACCGGGAGACTATGGAGATCGCCTACCTGTTCCTGCGGATCATCTCGCTCAACATGGTGGCGCAGGGTCTCATCTTCACCTGCTCGAGCATGTTCCAGGGCCTCGGCAACACCAAGCCGGTGCTGCTGAGCTCGGCGACGCGCGTCTTCACCTATTCGCTGCCGGCAATCTGGCTGTCGACGCGGCCAGGCTTCCGGATGGAGCACGTCTGGTACCTGTCGATCGCGGCGACGACGCTCCAGGCCGCGTTGAGCCTGTGGCTGTTGCGTCGCGAATTCAGGAAGCGCTTCGCGCCGTTGCCGCAGGACGAGGCTGCGGAGCGAGTGGAAGCTGAGCCTGTCGCGCCTCCTGCGCGTGTGCCCGCATAGCGGTTGACCTGCTCCCCACGTCTCCCGCCAATTTGCGGCGCCGTGGGCTAAAGCGGAATGGCTTTAGGTTGAATCGATTGCCATTGGCTCGGTGCCACCTCTCCCGCTTGCGGGAGAGGTCGCGCCGAAGGCGCGGGTGAGGGCTTTCTCCTCTAGGGGATTGTCCCATCGCGGAAACACCCTCTCCCCAGCCCTCTCCCGCAAGCGGGAGAGGGAGTGCACCTTCGTTGTAGCAGTCAAACCTAATCGCATCGCGCTTTAGTGCGTGCCAACACTGTTCCAGACGAGGCCAAGGCCTGACAGGAACAACAGGCCGAGCACGACATCGCCGAAATGCTTGTCGCTCAGGGCGTGATAGACCCGGGCGCCGGCCCATGCGCCGATCAGCGTGCCCGGAAACGCGACCAGTGCGAGCCAGACCACTTTCAGTTCGACCAGGCCTGATGCCGTCTGCAGCACCAGCGCGGTGGCGAGCACCGTGAAGTTGAAGAGCTGGAAGATGCCGCGACGCTCATGCTTGTTCCAGCCGCGGATGTTGGCCCAGAGGATCGGCAGCGGCCCCGAGAGTCCGGCGAGGCCGCCGAGAATGCCGCCGGCAAAGCCGATCGCTCCGTCGGCGATCCTGCCGCCGAACTTGAAGGCGAGGGGCCTCTTGTTGAGATAAAGCGCGCTCGAAAAGATCAGGAGCAGCACACCGACGCTCAGCTTGAATACCTTCGGATCGGCCGTGGCGACCATCATGGTTCCCAGCGGGACTCCGATCAGGCCTCCGATCAGGAACGGCCAGACCAGCGAGAGGTCGAAGCTTTTCCACATCGAGGGTAGCGTCGAGATCTGCGCGATCACCGAGCAGATCAGCACCAGCGGTACCGCGAGCGAGGGCGGCAGGACGTAGAGCCAGATGCCGAGCGCCATCAGCGCCGTGCCGAACCCGGCCAGTCCCGAGACGAAGCCGCCGGCCAGCGCGCCGAACAGCAGCAGGACGTAGGTGAGCGTTTCCAACAGATTAGCCTTGTCGCGAGGGGCGATCCCGGATGGCTGACCGCCATCGCTCGCATAACATGCTTGCTGCCGTTCCGGTCAATCCATGCTGCACGCAAGCGTGATCTGCCGCGTCGGGCTTTCCCGGAAGACACGCCTACATGATGGCCGTACTTCAATCCCGGGGCCGCCCGACGCGATCATGCGCCCGGATCGGTCAGTCCTGAATGCGATGATGGAGAATGACCATGACCCGCACCAAGATTGCCGTTGCAGCCGCGCTGCTGGCGGTCGCGTTGACGCCTACAATGGCCCAGGCACAGTTTTCCGAGCCTGCGGCCTATCAGGCCGCTCATCCCGATCGCGATGTACTCAACGGCGGCCAGCTCACGCCTGCGGCGCGTGCGGCTCTCGGTCAGCGGGGAACGCCGGGCGATGCGTATGCATCGCAGGCCTATCCGTCACCTGCGGCACCCCCCGTGCGCTCCGGCCATCGCCGTCATCGCCGATGATCTAGACGATCTGCCTGGTGTCGGCAGGCTTCTGCAGCGCGCCGACCAGGATGCGCAGCGCCTCCGCCAATTCCGATCTGTTCCGCGCCGCCCCCAGTGAGACACGTGCCGCATGCGGCGGTGCCCCGTCGACCGTGAAGGCATCGCCGGCGACGACCGCAAGTCCGTTCCGCAGAAGATGTGCCGCGATATCGGGCCGGCCTTCCGGAAGCCGCAACCACAGATGATGGGCGGCGGGCCTGGCCAGGAATTGAAAACCCCTCAGCGTGCGCTGCGCGAGCTGCTGGCGGCCGACCGCCTCGCTGCGGATGGCGGCGATGATGCGATCGGCAATGCCGCTTTCGATCCAATGCGTCACCAGCGCGACCATCAATGGCGGCGGCATCTGCACGGTCGCCTGCAAGTATGTTCGCATGTCCCGTTGCGCGCTGCTGTCGGGCGTCACCAGGTAGGCGACGCGCAGCGCGGGCGCGATGCATTTTGACAGTGTGGTCGCGAGATAAGTCCGCTCCGGAATGAGGCTCGCGATCGGCGATGCCGAGCGCTCGAGCAGGCCGTAGGCGTCGTCCTCGATCAGGGTCGTGTCGGCATCGCGAATGATCTTTGCGACGGCACTGCGCCGCTCGGCGGACAGCGTTGCGGTGGTCGGATTGTGCAGCGTCGGAATGAGATAGACGGCCCGTGGCCGGTGCGCGCGGCACGCCTTCGCCAGCGCATCGGGCAGGATGCCGCCGTCATCCATGGCGACGCCGACGAGCTTGACGCCGAGCCGGGCCGCGGCGGCCTTGATGCCGGGAAAGGTGAGGGCTTCCGTCAGAACGACGTCGCCGGGCCGCGCGAGATGGGCGAGCAGGTTGAACAGGATGGTTTGCGCGCCGGGGAAGATCAGGAGCTTGTCGGCCTGCGCATGCGCAACGCGTGCGCGCATCCAGCGCGCCGCGACCTCGCGCTCATGTGTGCTGCCGCCGGGCGGCTGATAGTTGAGATACGCCGTCAGGCCCGATTGCGCGCGGATGGCTTCCATGCCGGCGATGATGCGCTCGTCGAGCTGCGCCTCCAGCGGATGCGGCGGCACGTTCATCGAGAGATCGATCGCGACGGGATGCGGCAGGTCGACCGCGCGGCGCGCGCTGGTCTCCGACACGAACGAGCCCTGTCCGACGCGGGCTTCCATGATGCCGCGGCGCCTCGCCTCGGTATAGGCGCGCGTCACCGTGGTCAGGTCGATGCCGAGGGCTTTTGCGAGCGCGCGCTGCGTCGGCAATTGCTGGCCGCGCACCAGCCTGCCCGCAGCAATGTCGGCCTCCATCGCATCGACGATGCGTTGATAGCGCGGGCCGCTCAGCTCCGAGATTGTAGGGGTCCAATCCATGCAATTTAGCCCCATATCCTTTGAATGTATGGATGCAAGATACTATTGTATGGATCGTCGAAAAGGAAGAGGTGTGGTCATGGCGACGGTCTCTCTGGCAAAGGCGATGTGGCGCGGTTTCAGCGGCAAGTGTCCGAATTGCGGGGAAGGGCACATGTTTGGCCGTTTCCTGAAAGTGGCTGATGCTTGCGACCATTGCGGCGAGGAGCTGTTTCACCAGCGCGCAGACGACTTTCCGGCCTATCTCGTGATGGTCGTGGTCGGCCATCTCGTGGTGCCGGCGATCCTCGCGGTCGAGACCGCCTATGCGCCGCCGGAATGGTTGCAACTCGCGGTGTGGCTGCCGGTGACGCTGTTCGCCTCGCTCGCGCTGCTGCAACCGACCAAGGGCGCCATCGTCGGGCTGCAATGGCAGCTGGGCATGCACGGTTTCGAGGCGAGCAAGCTGCGGCGCGAGGCCGCCGAGCTTGCACCGGCCCTGGTGAAGGCGGATACCCGCGCGGCCTGAGCGGCGTTTACATCGCGCGCCCGGCCGCTACACTCCGTCGTACCAACAAGAACGATGGAAACGCCGATGGCCGCACGCGCGAAGACCTTCCTGCTTTGTCATGGCGCCTGGTCCGGCGGATGGGCCTGGAAGAAGATGCATCCGCTGATGGCGCAAGCCGGCCATCGCCTGGTGGCGCCGACCTACACCGGGCTCGGCGAGCGCGCGCATCTCGCAAGCCCCACGATCGATCTGGAGACGCACATCCAGGACATCCTCAACGTCATCGCCTTCGAGGATCTCAGCGACATCGTGCTGCTTGGCCATAGCTATGGCGGCATGGTCGCGACCGGCGTCGCCGATCGCGCGCGCGAGCGCGTGACGCAGCTGATCTATCTCGATGCCTTCGTGCCGCGCGATGGCCAGTCGCTGTTCGATCTCAACGAGGGCGGCCGCGAGCCGATGCGAAGGGCAGCAAGCTCGGGCGACGGCTATCGCATCCCGCCGAATCCGCCGCCGCCCGACACGCCCCAAGCCGATCTCGACTGGCTCAATGCACGCCGCGTCCCAATGCCGATCAAGTGCTTCGAGACCAGGCTGAGGCTCGAGCACAGCGAGCCGGCGATGCCGCGCAGCTACATCTATTGCACGCGCATCCCGCCGGGCGACGTGTTCGGGCAGTTCGCCAAGCGGACGAAGAGCGAGGACGGCTGGCGCTATGTCGAGCTCGACGCCAGCCATGCGCCGAACGTGACGGCGCCGGAGGCCTTGATGGGCGTGCTGGAGAAGATCGTCGCCTGACTCCCGCTCGTCATTCCGGGGCGCGACGAAGTCGCGAACGCGGAATGACACCAGCTGAAGGACTGCGCGCTCGGCCAAAATGGTGAGGGGTCCGGTGCGTTGGCACCGAACCCCTCGTCGCTTACTGCGCAAGATGCGTTTTCTTCACGCGAACCGGAAACCCACTTCGCTCGAAAACGCTTTAGAGTATCAGCCGGCCTGTAAGCCGGGTTCTGTAGGGCACCGTCCGCTTGCGCGAACGATACGTGACGACCATTCCTCTGGGACCGTGTTTGCACATGGCCTCGAGCAACCTACCCGGACGGCGGGCCTGACATCGCCCCGCGGCGTTATCGCTTGCGCGAACAGCCCGCTTAAGCCGTCCCTATTCGGTTTTGCTCCCGGTGGGGTTTGCCATGCCGGCTCCGTTGCCGGAACCGCGGTGCGCTCTTACCGCACCTTTTCACCCTTACTTCCTCCGAGGAGGAAGCGGTTCGTTCTCTGTGGCACTTTCCCTGGGGTCACCCCCGCCGGACGTTATCCGGCACCGCATGTCAAGGGAGCCCGGACTTTCCTCCCCGGCGGCCTTTCGGCACGTGCCGGAGCGGCCGTCCGGCCGACTGACGGCCTACGCATGGGGCATTTGTGACGGTTTCGTCAAGCCGATATCGCGACGCGCGCCTCGCCGGCGAATAATTTATCCTGAAGATGTCGTTTGGTGCGTGTCCCGTTCGACTGGATGTCGGCAACACAGCCGGGCAACAGGAGTGAAGCAATGCAATATCTGCTGATGATCTATCAGAACGAGGTCGAGTACGCGAAGAACGACGCGGCGACGAGCCAGAAGATGCTGGCCGAATACCAGGCCTTCACGCAATCCATCATCCAGAGCGGCAACTTCAAGGCCGGCGACCGCCTGCAGCCGACCACGACCGCGACGACCGTGCGCGTGCGCGAGGGCAAGACGCTGACGACCGATGGTCCGTTCGCGGAAACGCGCGAGCAGCTCGGCGGCTACTATCTCGTCGAGGCGAAGGATCTGAATGCGGCCATCGAGATCGCGGCGCGGATTCCCAGCGCACGCATCGGCTCGATCGAGGTGCGGCCGATCTGGGTGTATGAGAAGTGACAACTCTCACCTTCGTCATTCCGGGATGCGCCGTAAGGCGCAGGCCCGGAATCCATATCCCCGAATCGTGGTTATGGATTCCGGGCTCGCGGCTTTGCCGCGCCCCGGAATGACGAGAGGGGAGTGATCGCCTGACATGACCCGCAGCGAGATCGACAAAATCTTCCGCGACGAGGCGGGGCGGGCGCTTGCCACGCTGATCCGTCTCGTCGGCGATTTCGATCTTGCCGAGGACGCGCTTCAGGATGCTTTTGCCGTCGCGCTGGAACGCTGGGCGGGGTCTGAGGTCCCCGGCAATCCGCGCGCCTGGCTGGTCAATGTCGCCAAGCACAAGGCGATCGACCGCATCCGTCGCCAGGCCGTCTTCCGCGGCAAGCAGCAGGCGCTGGTGCATGAGCTCGAACTGAACGCGCTGGGCCCCGACGAGCTGCCGGCAACGCTCGACGACGACATGCTGCGGCTGATCTTCACCTGCTGCCATCCCGCGTTCGCGCCCGAGGTCCAGGTCGCGCTGACGCTGCGCACGGTGTGCGGGCTCACCACGGCGCAGGTCGCGCGCGCCTTTCTCGTCGGTGAGGAGGCGATGGCACAGCGCCTCCTCCGCGCCAAGCAGAAGATCCGCCTCGCCGGCATCCCCTATGAGGTGCCCGAGCGCGACGCGCTGGCGCCGCGGCTCGATGGCGTGCTCGCCGTGATCTATCTCGTCTTCACCGAAGGCTATGTTGCGACCGAGGGCGCGGACCTGATGCGGCCCGATCTTGCGGCCGAGGCCATCCGGCTCGGCCGCTTGCTCGATCGGCTGATGCCCGATCGTGCCGGCATCAAGGGCCTGCTGGCCCTGATGCTGCTGCACGACGCCCGCCGCGCCGGACGCGAGACGCCGGCCGGCGACATCGTGCTGCTCGAAGAGCAGGACCGCTCGCTGTGGGACCGCGCGCAGATCGATGAGGGCCTGCGTCTGGTCGACGATGCGCTGCGCGTGCCCGGCCGGCCGCAGCCCTATGTGGTGCAGGCCGCGATCGCTGCGCTGCATGCGCGTGCGGCGAGCTTTGAGGAAACCGATTGGCCGCAGATTGCGGGACTCTACGAGGTCTTGCTGCGCATCAACCCGTCGCCGGTGATCGAGCTGAACCACGCCGCGGCGGTGTCGATGGTCGATGGGCCGGCACGAGCGCTCGATCTCGTCGATGCGATCACCGCGCGCGGCGGGCTTCGCGGCTATGAGCTGTTGCCCGCAGTGCGCGCGGATCTGTTGCGGAGGCTCGGCAGGACGGAGCAGGCGCGCGAGGCCTATCGTGCCGCAACGGAGTCGACGCAGCTCGAGCCGTTGCGGAGGCTCTATGCGCGAAGGATGAGGGAGATGGAGTAGTCGCCACACATTCCGTCATTGCGAGCGTAGCGAAGCAATCCAGAGTCTTTCCGCAGAGACATTCTGGATTGCTTCGTCGCAAGAGCTCCTCGCAATGACGGCGGATGTGGCCTACGCCGTCACTTCGACGCCACGGTCGTGCCTTCCGCCGGCAGGCTCGCCAGCAGTGCCTGCAATGTCGACAGCGTCGAATGATCGGCGACGCCATCGAGCCGCGCCGGACGGAAATGGCGCTGGAAGGCGGTGACGACTTCCATCGTCGCGGCGTCGTATTTGCCGGTCAGCGGCACGCCGTAGCCGTACCTGGCGAGCGCCTGCTGCATGCTCAGCACGGCGTCGCTGATGGTGCCGAGCATCAGAGTCTCACCACGCACGATCGGGGCGGGCGTGACCCAGTGGCCGACGCCGGAATTGGCCAGCGAATGCCACGGAAACTTCTCGCCGGGGTCCTTCTTGCGGGCGGGCGCGACGTCGGAATGGCCGAGCACCCGGTGGGACGGCACCTTGCGCCGGAGCATGATGCCGCGGCACAGCGCGATCACGGCGGCGATCTGGCGCAGCGGAAACTCGGGATAGCCCCAGTCATGGCCGCGATTGATGATCTCGATGCCGATCGAGCAGGAATTGATGTCGTCCTCGCCGGCCCAGGAGGAGGCGCCTGCGTGCCAGGCGCGCTTGGCCTCGGGCACGCATTGCACGATGCGGCCGTCCTCCAGCACGACATAATGCGCCGAGACTTCGGTGCCGGCCGTGCACAGCCGTGCCAGCGCGCCCTCGACATCGGGCATGCCGGTGTAGTGCAGCACGATCATGTCCGGCTGCCGTCCCTTGTTGCGCTCGCCATAATTGGGCGAGGGGATGATGTCCGAGACGATCGACGAGTCGGGCTCGAACGTCCGCAGGCTCGCCACGGTCTTGGGAACCGGGAGAACGCGTTGGCGCTTCGAATCAGATCCAGACGGTGTGGACGAACCGGAGGGCATGAGCAGCTCGAACGAACGGAGAAGGGGCAAGCCCTTCTCTTTACTATTCCTTTACCGTCCACCGTACGCAATCGCGCGGCGCGGTTAACGGATGCATTTCGGCGATGTGTGTGGATGAGGCATCACCCCGCTCGTCACCTTTACGACTTGTATCGAGTCGAGCAACGCTTTCTTAACGCTAAGGGCCGTTACTGAGGGATGAAGTGCCGACCCGCGTCCGGAGGCGGCCAAAGCGTATTTTGGCTCGAAATCCCATGGCTGCCCGACAAATTCCACTGGGAACACTGGGTTTGTGGCCTGGGACGACCGGGCTCGGTAACCATGCTGGACAGGGGCTTTGTCGTGGAACCGCCGCGACGCGGAATGATTCGAGGCGTTATGGGCTTGTTCGTCCCCGATCTTGCTTGGATGTCAGGCCGGTCGGTCGGCAGGCGTTACGCATGACCTCGGTTCCGCACATCCCCGTTCTTGGTCGGGAGGCCGTCGCGCATCTCGCCTTGCGCGAGGGCGGCGTCTATGTCGACGCCACTTTTGGTGCCGGCGGCTATAGCCGCGCGATCCTGGAAGTGCCGGGAACCCGACTCATCGCCATTGATCGCGACCGCACTGCGATTGCCGGCGGTGCCGAGCTGGTCGAACGTTCCGCGGGCCGGCTGATGCTGGTCGAGGGCCGCTTCTCAAGTCTTGCCGAGGTCTGCGCGGCGCAAGGCGTCGAGGCGATCGACGGCGTCGTGATGGACGTCGGCGTGTCCTCGATGCAGCTCGATCAGGCCGGCCGCGGCTTCTCCTTTCGCCTCGACGGTCCGCTCGACATGCGCATGGGGCAGACGGGCCCGACCGCGGCCGACGTGGTCGCGCGTGCGTCGGAAGGCGATCTCGCCGACATCATCTATCTCCTCGGCGAGGAGCGGCATTCGCGCCGCATCGCGCGAGCTATTGTCGCGGACCGCCAGGAGACCCCGTTCACCACCACGCGCGCGCTTGCCGATCTCGTCGGAAGGGTGGTGCGCTCAAAGCCGGGGGACATTCATCCGGCAACGCGGACGTTCCAGGCGCTGCGCATCTTCGTCAACGAGGAACTCGACGAGCTCCAGACCGCGCTCGCGGCGGCCGAGCGCGTGCTCAAGCCCGGCGGCCGCCTCGTCGTGGTCTCGTTCCATTCGCTGGAAGACCGCATCGTCAAGAATTTTCTCACTGAGCGCTCCAGGACCGGCGGCGGTTCGCGGCATCTGCCGGAAGTGGCGCAAGTGACGCCGAGCTTCCGGGTTCTGACGCGGCGGCCCGTCGTCGCCGGCGAAGACGAAGTTGCGCACAATCCTCGTGCGCGCTCCGCAAAGCTGCGCGCCGCCGAGCGCACCGCGGCGCCGGCCCATGAGGCCGACGAGGCATCGCCTTGGCCCAAACTCTCCGACGTGATGAGGGGCGGCTAGCGCATGCGCATCATCCACCTCCTCGTCATCGGCGCGCTGATCTTCGCGGCGGCCCATGTCTACCGGATCAAGATGGACTCCACGGCGCGCACCGAGAAGGTGCTGCGGCTGCGTGCAGAGATCCGCGAGGAGCGCGACGCGATCGCGGCGCTGCGGGCCGAGTGGGCCAAGCTCGATGCCCCGCTGCGGCTGCAAGGCCTGTCCGACCGGCATCTGCACCTCAAGCCGGTCAATGGCACGCAATATGACTCGCTGAAGAATCTGCCGGAGCGCCCGCCACGGATGTTCAGGCCGGGCGATCCCGATCCGATCGGGGCCATGCTAAACGTCATCGAAGCCGCGAGCGATCCCGATACCGTGACGGGCTCCGTACCTCAGCCCGAGGACAAGCAATGAGCGCGGCAACGCCTGCAAAACCGACCGAGAAGCCGGCTGAACCGTGGCGGCAGCGGCTGATCCGCAGCCTGCTCTACGGGCGCAATGTCGATCGCGCCGTGAAGGCGCGAGCGCGCGTGGGCCTTGCGATACTCGCCTTCGCTTCGGTCTATGTTTTGATCGGCGGGCGGCTCGTGATGTTCGCGATCGGCGCGGACGCCCACGGGGCGCGCCGCGCCGCGGCGCAAGAGGTGGTTGCGACCGCGCGGCCCGACATCGTCGACCGCAACGGCGCGATCCTGGCGACCGACGTCAAGGCCGCGAGCCTGTTCAGCGAGCCGCGCCGCATCATCGACAAGGATGAGGCGATCGAGCTCCTGACGGCGACCATTCCCGACCTCGACGAGGCCGAGGTGCGCGAGCGCCTGAAGTCGCGCAAGGGCTTCGCCTGGCTCAAGCGCGAGGTCACGCCGGCGCAGCAGCGGGCCATCCACAAGCTCGGCCTTCCCGGCATCGGCTTCCTGCGCGAGAACAAGCGCGTCTATCCGACGGGCAACGAGGTCGCCCACATCATCGGTCTCGTCAACATCGACAACCAGGGCATCGCCGGCCTGGAGAAGTGGCTCGACAACCAGGGGCTCGCCGATCTCCACCGCGCCGGCTTTGCAACCGACCGGCTGCAGAAGCCGATCGAGCTCTCGGTCGATCTGCGCGTCGAGCATGCGCTGCGCGACGAACTCCTCAAGGCCAAGGACAAGTTCCGCGCCAAGGCCGCTTCCGGCATCATCTCCAACGTCAAGACCGGCGAGATCGTGGCGATGGTCTCGCTGCCGGATTTCGATCCCAACAATCCGAAGGAAGCGCACGACCCCGATCGCATCAACCGCCTGACCACCGGCGTCTACGAGATGGGCTCGACCTTCAAGGCGTTCACGTTGGCGATGGGGCTCGATTCCGGCAAGATCAATCTGAACTCGATGTGGGACGCACGTGGCAACCTGCACTACGGCAAGTTCACCATCCACGACAGCCATCCGCTCGGGCGCTTCATCAACACCAAGGAAGTGTTCACCTACTCCTCCAACATCGGCGCGGCGCGGATTGCGCTCAACCAGGGCGTGGAGGCGCACAAGGCGTTCCTCGCCAAGCTGGGCCAGACGACGCGGCTGCGCACCGAATTGCCGGAGAGCGCGGCGCCGCTGATCCCGCGGCGCTGGAGCGAATTGAACACGGTCACCGCCGCGTTCGGCCAGGGACTGTCGGTGGCACCGCTGCAGGCCGTGATGGGCATCAATGCACTGGTGAACGGCGGCTATCTCATTCCGCCGACGTTCTTGAAGCGTAGCGAAGCCGAGGCCGCGGCAATGGCCAAGCGCGTCATCAAGCAGGATACCAGCGACAAGATGCGGTATCTGATGCGGCTCAATGCCGAGATCGGTACCGCCAAGACCGCCGACGTCAAGGGCTATTACGTCGGCGGCAAGACCGGCACGTCCGAGAAGGTCATCAACGGGCGCTACGCCAAGAAGCGCGTGCTCAACTCCTTCACCGCCATCCTGCCCTGCGACGATCCCAAATATCACGTCCTGATCATGCTGGACGAGCCGCAGGCGCTGCCCGAGACGCATGGTTTCATCACCTCGGGCTGGAACGCGGTGCCGACCGGCGGCAAGGTGATCGAGCGGATCGCGCCGCTCCTGGGCGTCGAGCCGCGGTTCGACCTGCCGCCGTCCGACCGCCTTATTCTTGCAGCATCCAGGACAACCCAGTAATCAACCGGGTGGGCCATCGCCGGTGCCGAGTCGGGATTTTCAAAGGGATTCGGCTTTCCGGCAGGCATGTCGACTGGAAGACCATGAAGCTGCGCGACCTCTTGGGCAATGATGCCGCGATCGAGCCCGCTGTTGCGGCGCTCGATGCGAGCGGCGTCGCGCTCGACAGCCGCATGGTCAAGCCGGGCGATCTCTTCTTCGCAATCGCGGGCAGCAAGACCGACGGCGCGCGCTTTATCGATGCGGCAATTGCCGCGGGCGCGATCGCAGTCGTTGGCGACCATGCGCCTGCGGCGACCAAGGTGCCGTTTATCACTGTGGCCAATCCGCGCCGCACACTGGCGCTGGCCGCGGCAAGGTTCTTTCCCGCGCAGCCCGCGACGATCGCCGCCGTGACCGGAACCAGCGGCAAGACCTCGGTTGCCGCCTTCACACGTCAGATCTGGGAGCGGCTGGGGCATGCCTCCGCCAGCATCGGCACCATCGGTCTCGTCTCGCCCAAGCGCACCGTCTATGGCTCGCTGACGACGCCGGATCCGATCGCGCTGCACCGGCAGATCGACGAGATCGCGCGCGAGGGCGTCACCCATCTCGCCTTCGAGGCCTCCTCGCACGGGCTCGACCAGTATCGCCTCGACGGCGTGCGCGTCTCCGCCGGCGGCTTCACCAACCTCTCGCGCGACCACATGGATTATCATCCGAGCGTTGCGCATTATCTCGCCGCGAAGCTCCGCCTGTTCCGCGAGCTGGTGCCGCCGGGTGGCGCCGCGGTGATCTCGGCCGATCATGATTGCTCGGCCGAAGCGATCGAGGCCGCCAAGGCGCGCGGCCTGCGCGTCATGGCGGTCGGCCGCAACGGCGACGGGGCAGGCGAGGGCATCCGCCTGACGGAGGCCGTGGTCGAAGGTTTCTCGCAAAAGCTTACGCTCGAACATCGCGGCAAGCGCTTCGCCATCCGGCTGCCGCTGGTCGGCGAATTCCAGATCGAGAACGCGCTGGTGTCGGCGGGCCTTGCGATCGGCACCGGCAGCGATGCGGCAGATGTGTTCGCAAGTCTCGAACATCTCGAAGGCGCCAAGGGCCGGCTCGAGCGCGTCGGCGAGCGCAACGGCGCGCCGATCTTCGTCGACTATGCGCACAAGCCCGATGCGCTGGCGAAGGCGCTGCAGGCGCTGCGGCCTTATGCGAAGCGCAGGCTGGTCGTCGTGTTCGGCGCCGGCGGCGACCGCGATGCCGGCAAGCGTCCGATCATGGGCGAGATTGCGGCCGAGAACGCCGACGGCGTCATCGTCACCGACGACAATCCGCGCAGCGAGAAGCCGGAAGCCATCCGCGCCGCGATCCTCGCCACCGCGAAGGGCGCCCGCGAGATCGGCGACCGCGCCGCCGCGATCCGCGCCGCGATCGAGGAACTGGAAGACGGCGATGCGCTGCTCATCGCCGGCAAGGGCCATGAGACCGGGCAGATCGTCGGCGGAGAGGTTCTGCCCTTCAGTGATCACGAGGCGGTTGCCGCCGCACTAGCGTCGAGGGTTGCATGAGCGCGCCAATATGGACGGTTGCCGAGGTCGCGCGTGCGCTGGGCGTCACCGGATCGTTCCCGGACACGGGAATCGACTTCATCACGCAGGACAGCCGGCTGGTGAAGCCGGGCAGCCTGTTCGTCGCGCTCAGCGGCACCCCGAGCGGCGGCTTCGTCTCGGCCTTCGCCAGCGCGCGCGACGGCTGGGAGTTCGCGGACAAGGCGGAAGCTTCGGGCGCGGTCGCGATGATCGTGCCGCACGAGATCGCAGGCATCCGCATTCCGCAGATCGTCGTCAAGGACACGCTGATCGACGGTCTCTGGGGCCTTGCACGTGCCGCGCGTGCGCGCTTTGCCGGACCGGTGATCGGGCTCACCGGAAGCGCCGGCAAGACCAGCACCAAGGAATTTCTGGCCGCCTATCCGAACGCCTATGCAAGCCCGTCGAGCTTCAACAATTTCTGGGGCGTGCCGCTGACGCTGTGCAATGCCAGGCGAGACGCCAGCCTCTGGGTCGTCGAGATGGGCATGAACCAGCAAGGCGAGATCGCGCGGCTCAGCGAATTGACGCGCCCGACGGTCGCGCTCGTCGTCAACGTGCAGCCCGTGCATCTGGAAAAGCTCGGCTCGCTGGAAGCCATCCGGCGCGAGAAGGTGTCGATCGCGCTCGGCCTGCCCGAGAATGGTGTGCTGGTGCTGCCCGCCGGGATCAAGGCGCCCGAGTGGAAGGGCAAGGTCGTGCGCTTCGGCGGCGAGCATGCCGAGGTGCACGAGGTCGCGCACGCGCCGCACGGCGAGAGCTGGCAGGTCGTGGCCGCGATCGGCAAGAAGGAGATCGCCTTCAGCCTCACCCCTGGCGCGCCGCACCGGGTCCATAATGCGCTGGCCGCGGTCGCCGCCGTTCATGCTGCGCATCTCGACGTCGCGACGCTGGCGATCAAGCTCGACCGCGTCGGCATCATGACCGGCCGCGGCGTCGAGCAGGCGGTCGGCGATATCACGGTGATCGACGACAGCTTCAACGGCAATCCGGCCAGCGTGGCGGCTGCGCTGCAAAGCCTGCAGGCGCGCCACGTGAGCGACGGCCGCCGCATTGCGGTTCTCGGCGACATGCTCGAGCTGGGCGAGGACGCACCGAACTATCACACCGGCCTCGCCAAATATCTCGAAGGCATCGACGGCGTCTACTGCGTCGGTCCCTTGATGCGCCACCTCTACGACGTGCTGCCATCAGGCAAGGGCCTCGGCTGGCACGATGATCCGGCCACGCTGAAGCCGGGCGAGGTTGCGAGCCTGCTGAAGGCAGGGGATGTCGTGGTTGTCAAGGGCAGCAAAAAGATGTTCTGGGTCAACAAGTTTGTGCCGGGCCTGATGACCGCCTTGCAGGCGAAGGCGTAAACTGCTTGGAAGGCGCTGTTCCCGAATCCCACCCTTTGTGGCGCGAAGCCGTCCGTTTTCCCAGAGGTCGCGCGACCCATGACGAAGACCAGCGAATGCCCGCGAGGCACGTCGAGGCCAGGATAACGGCCACGAACAAGGCCAAGGCTGCGTGTGCAAAGGCGCCATAGGACCGTCTGAATGTTTTACTGGCTGATCGAGCTCTCCAACACATTTCCGGGCTTCGGTGCCATTCGCACCTTCCTGAACGTCTTCCGCTACATCACCTTCCGCACCGGCGGGGCGGTCGTGACCGGCGCGCTGTTCGTGTTCCTGTTCGGGCCCTGGATCATCGACCATCTGCGCATCCGCCAGGGCAAGGGCCAGCCGATCCGCTCCGACGGCCCGCAATCGCATCTCGCCAAGAAGGGCACGCCCACCATGGGCGGGCTGATGATCCTGTCCGGCCTCACCGTCGGCACGGTGCTGTGGGCCAATCCGCTCAACCCCTATGTCTGGATCGTGCTCGCGGTGACGCTCGGCTTCGGCTTCGTCGGCTTCTATGACGATTACCTCAAGGTGACCAAGCAGACCACGACCGGGTTCGGCAGCAAGCTTCGCCTGCTGATCGAGGCGGTGATCGCGCTGGTTGCCTGCTACGCGCTGGTGCGGCTGAACCGCGATCCCGCCTCGACGGCGCTGACGATCCCGTTCCTCAAGGACACCGTGCTGCATTTCGGTTGGTTCTTCGTCATCTTCGGCGCCTTCGTCATCGTCGGCTCCGGCAACGCGGTGAATCTCACCGATGGTCTCGACGGCCTCGCCATCGTGCCGGTGATGATCGCGACCGCGAGCTTTGCGATGATCGCCTATCTCGCCGGCAACGCCGTGTTCGCCGAATATCTCCAGATCAAATATGTCGCCGGCACCGGCGAACTCGCGGTGCTCTGCGGCGCATTGCTGGGCGCCGGTCTCGGCTTCCTCTGGTTCAACGCGCCGCCGGCCTCGATCTTCATGGGTGACACCGGCTCGCTCGCGCTCGGCGGCATGCTCGGTGCCATCGCCGTCGCAGTGAAGCACGAGATCGTGCTCGCCGTGATCGGCGGCCTGTTCGTGCTGGAGGCGGTCTCCGTCATCGTGCAGGTGGTGTCGTTCAAGCTGACGGGCAAGCGCATCTTCCGCATGGCGCCGATCCATCACCATTTCGAGCAGCTCGGCTGGACCGAGCCGCAGATCGTGATCCGCTTCTGGATCATCTCGGTGATGCTGGCGCTGGCCGGCCTCTCCACGCTGAAGCTGCGGTGATCGCTCGATGATCCCCGTCACATCCTTCGCCGGCAAGACGGTCGCGGTGTTCGGCCTCGGCGGCTCGGGGCTCGCCTCCTGCCATGCCCTGAAAGCGGGCGGCGCCGAGGTGATCGCCGCCGACGACAATGCCGAGAACGTCGCCAAGGCCGCGCAGGCGGGCTTCATCACCGCCGATCTGCGCAACGTCTCGTGGGCGAATTTCGCCGCCCTCGTGCTCGCGCCCGGCGTGCCGCTCACTCATCCCGTGCCGCACTGGAGCGTGCTGAAGGCGCGCGAGGCCGGGGTCGAGGTGATCGGCGACATCGAGCTGTTCTGCCGCGAGCGGCGCCGCCACGCGCCGGATGCGCCCTTCGTTGCCATCACCGGCACCAACGGCAAGTCGACCACGACGGCGCTGATCGCGCATCTGACGAAAGTCGCCGGCTACGACACCCAGATGGGCGGCAATATCGGCACCGCGATCCTGTCGCTGGAGCCGCCGCGCATGGGCCGCGTCCACGTCATCGAGATGTCGTCCTACCAGATCGACCTCACGCCCTCGCTCGATCCCTCCGTCGGCATCCTGCTCAATGTCAGCGAGGACCATATCGACCGTCACGGCACGATCGAGCACTACGCTGCGGTGAAAGAGCGCCTCGTCGCCGGCGTGCAGGCGGGCGGCACCGCGATCGTCGGTGTCGACGACGGCTATAGCCGCGATGTCGCCGACCGGCTCGACCGCGCCGGCAAGAACGTGGTGCGCATCTCCGTCAAGAATCCGCTGGCGAGCGGCATTTATGTCGAGCATGGCAATATCGTGCGCACCGCGGGCGGCGCCCGCAGCGAGATTGCCGCGCTCGGCGGCATCGGTTCGTTGCGCGGCCTCCACAACGCGCAGAACGCGGCCTGCGCCGCCGCCGCCGCGCTCGCGATGGGCATCAGCTTAGAGGTGCTGCAAAACGGCCTGCGCAGCTTTCCCGGCCTTGCGCACCGCATGGAGCAGGTCGGCCGCCGCGGCAATGTGCTGTTCGTCAACGATTCCAAGGGCACCAATGCGGACGCCACCGCGCACGCGCTGTCGTCGTTTGCCGACATCTTCTGGATCGCCGGCGGCAAGCCCAAGGCCGGCGGGATTACGAGCCTCACCGGTTTCTTCCCGCGCATCCGCAAGGCCTATCTGATCGGCGAGGCCGCGCAGGAATTTTCGGGCACGCTGGGCACGCAGGTTGCGCACGAGATCAGCCAGACCCTCGATGTCGCGGTCGAGCACGCCGCACGCGATGCGGAAGCCTCTGGCCTGACTGATGCCGTCGTGCTGCTGTCGCCCGCCTGCGCCTCGTTCGACCAGTACCGCAATTTCGAGATCCGAGGCACCAAGTTCCGCGAGCTGGTGCAGGCGCTGCCGGGCGTGAAGCCGGTGGTGTGAGTTATGTCGCGGCGACGCTGGATCGGAATTGTCGTCGCTGCTCTTGCTGTTCCAGTCGCCGCGGGTTTTGTCTTCGTTGTCGTCGTCGACAATCTCATGAGTGGCTTCGGTGCGTGCCGCGTCGTTCGCCAGCGCGCATTCGCCTCGCCTAGCGGCAGCAAGCTGGTTGTCGTGGTCTGGAAGTCATGCGGCGCGACGGTCCCCGACAGCACGCAAGCCAGCATGATTGCGCGCGGCCGGACGTTCTCGCCCGAGAGCACGCCGATCTTTCTCAGCGTGCGCGAGCATCTTGATGTCGTCGTCGCCTGGAGCAGCGAGCGGGCGGTCAGGATCGGATTCATTCCCGGGACGGTCCAGGTCTACAAGCGCGATCAGCGCGTGGGGGATATCACGATCAATTACGAGTAGGGCTCTCGTGTCCCGGACGCGGTGCGGCACGAAGTGACGCTCCGCAGAGCCGGGACCCAGGCCGCTACACGATACACTGCCGCGATATGGGCCCCGGCTCTGCAGCGCACCACGCCGCAAAGGGGCGGCGCGCTGCGCTGCGTCCGGGGCACGAGACTCTCCACAACTTGATCCATCATGTTAACCCTCCGGTAACCAACCTCGGCGACCAATGGACGGACCTCTGTCCGAAAGCGGCCGCCATGCTCTCCCGTGAAGAACGCACCCCCTTTTCCGAGTGGTGGTGGACCGTCGACAAGCCGCTGATGGGCGCCATCCTGGCCTTGATGCTGACCGGCGTGATCCTGTCGCTGGCGGCGAGCCCGCCGGTTGCGACGCGCATCGGGCTCGATCCCTTCCATTTCTTCAGCCGCCACGTGCTGTTCCTGGTGCCGTCCTGCATCGTGCTGCTCGGAGTGTCCTTCCTGTCGCCGCGCGCCATCCGCCGCAGCGCGCTCATCATCTTCGCGATCAGCATCGTCCTGATCGTGGTGACGCTCGCCATCGGCCCCGAGGTGAAGGGTTCGCGGCGCTGGATCACGCTGCTCGGCGTCAACATTCAGGCCTCCGAGATCGCCAAGCCGTCGTTCGTCGTGATCGCGGCATGGCTGTTCGCGGAATCGACCAGGCGGCCGGAGATGCCGGCGACCTCGATGGCGCTGGTGCTGCTCTTGATGCTGGTGACGCTGCTGGTGATGGAGCCCGACTT
Organism: Bradyrhizobium sp. I71; assembly: GCF_022354745.1. NCBI lineage: Bacteria > Pseudomonadati > Pseudomonadota > Alphaproteobacteria > Hyphomicrobiales > Nitrobacteraceae > Bradyrhizobium > Bradyrhizobium sp. I71. Next base: position 1,898,823 of record NZ_CP059398.1, on the reverse strand, counting down.
CGGCCAGACCATGCTGGTCCTGATGGTGTGGGGCTCGCTGTTCTTCATCGCGGGCATGCGCATGATCTGGGTGTTCGGTCTCGCAGGTCTCGGCGCCGCCGGCCTGTTCAGCGCCTATCTGTTCGTCCCGCACGTCGCCGGCCGCATCAGGCGCTTCATGAATCCGGCCTCCGGCGACACCTTCCAGGTCGATACCGCCATGGAAGCCTTCTACAACGGCGGCTGGTTCGGCCTCGGGCCGGGCGAGGGCATCGCCAAGCGCAGCCTGCCGGACAGCCACACCGATTTCGTGTTCGCGGTCGCGGCCGAAGAGTTCGGCATCATCCTGTGCCTCGCCATGCTGGCGCTGTTCGCCTTCGTCGTCATCCGCACGCTGTCGCGCGCCTATGCCAACGAAGACATGTTCTCGCGTTTCGCAGCGTCGGGGCTTGCGATTCTGTTCGGCGTGCAGGCCGCGATCAACATGTCGGTGAACCTCCAGCTGATTCCAGCCAAGGGCATGACGCTGCCGTTCATCTCCTATGGCGGCTCCTCGATCGTGTCGCTGGCCTACGGTGTCGGCATGATGCTGGCGCTGACGCGGCTGCGCCCGCGCACCGAGGTCGAAGCCAGCGGTCATGCCGAGGCGATGCGCAGCTACGCGTAGGCATTGTCATTGCGAGGAGCGAAGCGACGAAGCAATCCAGGCTGTCTCCGCGGAGAGATTCTGGATTGCTTCGCTACGCTCGCAATGACGGAGGATAGGCTGTAAAACCTCCGACCATGGACACGTCCCCCCTGATTCTTCTCGCCGCGGGCGGCACCGGCGGCCATCTGTTTCCGGCCGAGGCGCTTGGCGTCGAATTGATCCGGCGCGGCTTTCGCGTTCGCCTCGTCACGGACGAGCGCGCGCTGCGCTATAGCGGGCTGTTCAGCAAGGACATGATCGACGTCGTGGCAAGCGAGACCGCGCGGGGCCGTAATCCGCTCCAGCTCGCCTATGCCGGCCTGACGCTCGCCGCGGGCACGCTTTCCGCGTATCGCCTCATCAAGCGATTGAAGCCCGTCGCCGTCGTCGGCTTCGGCGGTTATCCGACGCTGCCGCCGCTGGTCGCTGCGAAATTCGCCGGCGTGCCTGGTATCATCCACGATGCCAACGCCGTGCTCGGCCGCGCCAACCGGTTCCTGTCGAGCCACGTCCGCGCCATCGCGACGTCCTTGCCCGGCGTGCTCGATCGCGATCCGGCGCTGGCAGGCAAGACGACGACCGTCGGCACGCCGATGCGGCCGGCGATCCTCGCAGCCGCTGCGGTAAAATATGTCGCGCCCGAGGTGAACGGCCCGCTGCGCCTGCTCGTCGTCGGCGGCAGCCAGGGCGCGCGCATCATGGCCGATATCGTGCCGGGCGCGATCGAGCGGCTCGAGCCAGCGTTATGGAGCCGCCTCGTCCTCACCCAGCAGGTGCGCGAAGAGGACATGAGCCGCGTGCGCGCGGTCTATGACAAGCTCAAGATCAAGGCGGAGCTCGCGCCGTTCTTCACGGATCTGCCGGCGCGGCTCGCCTCCAACCATCTCGTGGTGTCGCGCTCCGGCGCCGGTACCGTCGCCGAGCTCGCGGCGATCGGCCGGCCCTCCATCCTGGTGCCGCTGCCCGGCTCGATCGACCAGGACCAGTTCGCCAATGCCGGCGTGCTGGCCAAGGTCGACGGCGCGATCCGGATCCCGCAGACCGAGTTCACCTCCGATCGTCTCGCCGCCGAAATCTCCGGTCTGGCCGCCGAGCCCGCGCGCCTCGCCGCCATGGCCGCGGCCGCGAAGGGGGCAGGGCGGCTCGACGCGGCCGAGAGGCTCGCGGACCTCGTGGTGAAGACCGCCGGAATTTAGCGTCCGCGCCGTTCAAGCCTGCACATGGGTCGCTCGGCCCGATGGTCGCACGCGCGGCACGTTCAATCGTGCCCGGCGGAGGATTTGTTGGTGGCAGGCCTGCTGATTCACTCCCTCGCGGAATTTTCCGATCTGGTCCTCGAGGGACTCAGGCTCGCGGATGCGCGCGAGATCGTCGAGATCGGCTCGGAATATGGTGGCATGTCGCCTTTCCTTGCCGCGCATTGTCGTGAGCGCGGCGGACACCTCACCGCCGTCGATCCCGCGCCGAAGCACGAATTCATGGAGTGGCTGAAGATCAGCCCGGACGTTCGCCATCTCGCAAAAACGAGCCTGGAGGCGTTCGCCGATATTGACGAGGCCGATGCCTGGGTCGTCGATGGCGATCACAACTGGTACACGGTCTACAACGAGCTCGGCCACATCGATACGATCAGCCGTCGCGCCGGCAAGCCGCTTCTGGTCTTCGTGCACGACATCGGCTGGCCGTGTGGTCGGCGCGATTTCTACTATGCGCCCGAGCGAATTCCACCCGAGTATCGCCATGCCTACAGCTTTGACGCCGGTGCGGTTCCCGGTCAGGCAGCCCTGGTCGATGGGCGTGGCTTTCGCGGCATGGGCCAGTTCGCGTTTGCCGAGGTCTCCGGCGGTGCGCGCAACGGCGTGATGACGGCGATCGACGACTTTCTGGCCGACGCGCTCAGGGGCGGCCGCGAGCTCGGCTTTGCCGAGATCCCGGCCGTATTCGGGCTCGGCGTGATCTTCGATCTGGACGCGCCCTGGAGCGCGCCGCTCGCCGATCTCCTGTTGCCGTATCATCAGAACAAGCTCATTGGCGCGCTCGAGGCCAATCGCCTGCGCAACTATCTTCGCGTGCTCGATCTCCAGGATGAGGCGGCCGCGCGAACCGGCTCACTCTGACCGCAGCGCCGACATGGTCCCCGTGATCCGAGTGCGGGCCTCGCGGTCCGCGAAACCGGCCAAAATGGGGCATCCAAGCGGGAAATTACCTCGTTTGGAGGTCGCACCGGGCTTGTCCCGATCCGTCCGGTCTTGCATGAAGTGGAGGAGATTCGCCGCTGGCCGGCCACGACGGGGGTAATGCCGCGGCCGCAGCCGGACTAGACAGAGATACAGCCATGAGACTGCCGCGCGAGATCGGACCCATCCACTTCGTCGGGATCGGCGGGATCGGCATGAGCGGCATCGCCGAGGTGCTGGTCAATCTTGGCTATGCCGTGCAGGGCTCGGACGCCTCCGACAACTACAATCTCGACCGTCTGCGCAAGAAGGGCGCGAAGGTTTCGGTCGGCCACAAGGCCGAGAATGTCGATGGGGCCGAGGTCGTGGTCGTGTCCTCCGCGATCAAGCGCGACAATCCGGAATTGATGGCGGCGCGCGAGAGGCGCATTCCCGTGGTGCGCCGCGCCGAAATGCTGGCCGAGCTGATGCGGCTGAAGAGCTGCGTCGCCATCGCCGGCACCCACGGCAAGACCACGACGACCACGATGGTCGCAACGCTGCTCGACGCCGGCGGGCTCGATCCCACCGTGATCAACGGCGGCATCATCAATGCCTACGGCTCCAACGCGCGGCTGGGGGCCGGCGACTGGATGGTGGTGGAGGCCGACGAGAGCGACGGCACCTTCCTGAAGCTGCCGACCGATGTCGCGATCGTCACCAATGTCGACCCCGAGCATCTCGACCACTTCAAGACCTTCGAGGCCGTGCAGGACGCCTTCCGCCATTTCGTCGAGAACCTGCCGTTCTACGGCTTTGCCGTGATGTGCATCGATCATCCGGTGGTGCAGAGCCTCGTCGGCAAGATCGAGGACCGCCGCATCATCACCTACGGGGAAAATCCGCAGGCCGATGCGCGCCTGGTCGATCTCACCGCGGGCGGCGGCGGCTCGAAGTTCAAGGTCGTGATCCGCAACCGCAAGGCCGGCACCACGCACGAGATCGCCGACCTCGCGCTACCGATGCCGGGCCGGCACAACGCCTCCAACGCGACGGCGGCGATTGCGGTCGCTCACGCGCTCGGTGTGTCCGACGACAAGATCCGCAGCGCCATCGCAGGTTTCGGTGGCGTCAAGCGCCGCTTCACCAAGACCGGCGAATGGAACGGCGTCACCATCATCGACGATTACGGCCATCACCCCGTGGAGATCGCGGCGGTGCTGAAAGCGGCGCGCGATTCCTACACCGGCAAGGTCATCGCCGTGGTGCAGCCGCACCGCTACACCCGCCTGCAATCCCTGTTCGAGGAATTCTGCACCTGCTTCAACGATGCCGATGCGGTGATCGTCGCCGATGTCTATTCCGCAGGCGAAGCGCCGATCGAGGGAATCGACCGCGATCACTTCGTCGCCGGCCTGCGTGCCCACGGCCATCGCGAGGTGATCCCGCTGCCGGCGGCATCGGAGCTGGCGGGCATCGTCAAGGGGCTCGCGAAGCCCGGCGATCTCGTCGTGTGCCTCGGGGCCGGCAACATCACACAATGGGCGTATGCATTGCCGGACCAGTTGAAGGCGCTGGGGTGAGCATGCGCTTGTGCAGCTCCTATGCCGCCACGCGGCACACTGCGTTCCCTCCCCCCTTGTGGGGCAGGGTGGGGGAGAGGGGTAGCCACAAACTCCGTTCTCGCTTGGGGCTACCCCCCTCCCTGACCCACAAGGGGGGAGGGAACGGAAGCAGCTTGCCTACCTCACTCTCGGAGGCGGCATGAGCTTCCCCGACATCACGCCCGCTCTCAAAGCCGCGATGCCAGACTTGCGCGGCCGGCTGCTGGCGAACCAGTCGCTGGCCGAGCTCACCTGGTTTCGCGTCGGCGGCCCGGCGCAAGCGCTGTTCACGCCCGCGGACGAGGATGATCTCGCCTATTTCCTCGCGCATCTCGCCAGCGACATTCCGGTCTACGTCGTCGGCGTCGGCTCCAACCTGATCGTGCGCGATGGCGGCATTGCGGGCGTCGTGATCCGCCTTGCGCCGCGCGCCTTCGGCGAGGCCACCGCGAGCGGCGATGTCGTCACCGCCGGCGCGGCAGCGCTCGACAAGCGTGTGGCGGAGGTGGCGGCGTCCGCAAATATCGGCGGGCTCGAATTCTACTTCGGCATTCCCGGCACGATCGGCGGCGCGCTGCGCATGAATGCGGGCGCCAATGGCGGCGAGACCAAGGATGTGCTGATCGAGGCGAGGGGTGTGGGGCGCGACGGCACGAAGCACGTCTTCTCCAACGCCGACATGAAGTTCGTCTACCGCAACAGCGGCGTCGATGCCTCCATCATCTTCACCTCCGCCCGCTTTCGCGGCGCGATCAGGGATTCGGAAGCAATTCGCGCGCGCATGGCGGAGGTGCAAAGCCATCGCGAGACTGCGCAGCCGATCCGGGAAAAGACCGGGGGCTCGACCTTCAAGAACCCGCCGGGACACTCCGCCTGGAAGCTGATCGACGCCGCCGGGTGCCGCGGCTTGCGCGTTGGCGGCGCGCAGGTCTCCGAGATGCACTGCAATTTCCTGATCAACACCGGCGATGCCACCGCGCACGATATCGAGACGCTCGGCGAGACCGTGCGCGAACGGGTGAAGGCAAATTCCGGAATCGAGCTACACTGGGAAATCAAGCGGATCGGGATGTCCGCGTGAATGCCGTTCCGGGGCGGTGCGAAGCACCGAACCCGGAACCTCGAGATTCCGGGTTCGCGCTTTGCGCGCCCCGGAATGACAAAGAAACAGAGGCAGCGAATGCGCATCACCATTCTTTTTGGCGGCTCCAATCGGGAGCGTCTGGTTTCGGTCGCCTCGGCCCAGGCCCTGCATCAGGCATTGCCCGAGGCCGATCTCTGGTGGTGGGACGTCGAGGACAAGGTGCATGTCGTCCAGTCCCGGCAACTGCTCGAACATGCCCGCCCATTCGAGGACGAGTTCAAGCCGGGCACATCGGGCATTCCGCTGGAGCAGGCGCTCGACCAGGCCAAGGCCGAAGGGCGGGTGCTGGTGCTCGGCCTGCATGGCGGACGGGCCGAGAACGGCGAATTGCAGGTGATGTGCGAGGTGCGCGGCGTGCCCTTCACCGGCTCGGGCTCGGCCTCCTCGCACCTCGCCTTCGACAAGCTCGCGGCCAAGCGATTCGCCGCGCTCGGCGGCGTGACGCCGCCGTCGAACGTTGCGCTTGATAAGATCGACGAGGCCTTCGCCGAATACGGACGGCTGATCGCGAAGCCGGCGCGCGACGGCTCGAGCTATGGGCTGATCTTCGTCAACGCCAAGCAGGACCTCGTCGCCGTCCGCAATGCGGCCAAGCACGAAGAGTACGTGATCGAGCCCTATATCGCCGGCGTCGAGGCGACCTGCGGCGTGCTGGAGCGCACCGATGGCTCGATCATCTCGCTGCCGCCGATCGAGATCATCCCGGGCGAGGGCAATTTCGACTACGCCGCGAAATATCTCCTGAAGTCGACCCAGGAGATCTGTCCCGGCCGCTTCGCACCCGAGATCACCGCCGCGCTCGAGGAGCAGGCGATGCTGGCGCATCGCGCGATGTCCTGCACCGGCTATTCCCGCTCGGACTTCATCGTCTCGGACAAGGGCCTCGTCTATCTCGAAACCAACACGCTCCCCGGGCTGACCAAGTCCTCGCTCTACCCCAAGGCGCTGAAAGCTGCAGGGATCGAGTTCGTCGACTTCCTGCGCGGCCTGGTCGAGCTCGCCGGGCAGCGCGTGCGGAAATAGTCGGGACTGGTTAACGGCCGGATCGGCGAAATCGCCCGGTTTGGCGGCCAAAACCGGTAAAATGCCGGACATCGCGCCACAAATGCCGGATATCGCGGGGCAAAATGCGCATGTCGTTAACGAATTTTACCTTTTGTTTACCAGGACGTCCGAAGGTTAACGCTGGCGGCGCATATGGCGCTTTGGCTGCCGGCGCGTGAGCTGTCGCGGGTGATGTCACCTCCAGCGAACGCTTTGAAGGGGAGAGGTTTTCTTCTGCTGAAGACCAGCACCCGGCCCGGCAGGTCCGAGACGTCATGTTCGCCAGGATCCGCGCGCTGTCGCGGGGAAACTGTTGACGAGCTCGTGCAATGGATGGAGCAGGAAGCCTCACCCGATCGCTTTTCAGATCGCTGAGGCCCCAAGCTGACCTGAAGGCGGCCGCGATTGGAGCGGTCGTGCTTTTGCGCGAGTGGGTGCAGGACAAGCGCCAGGAAAGACTCCAGGCCGCGCGCGCCGCCGCCAAGGACAAGATCAAGAGCAGGGCCAAGGCCGTCGTCGAGCGTGAGCCGACACCGCGCGTCGTTGCGCTGGTCGAGCGCTATCTGCCGCACCGGGTCGGACTCGGCATGACCGTGCTGCTGCTGATCGGGAGCTGCGGCTTCGGCATCGTCAAGGGCGGCCATCTCCAGGACTTCGTCACCGCGGTCAGCAACGCCCGCAACGCGCTGGCCAATTCCGCCGGCTTCCGCATCACCTCGGTCGTGATCAACGGCCGCAAGCAGCTCACCCAGGACGAGATCCTCGCCATCGGCGGCGTCAGCGGCCGCTCCTCGCTGCTGTTCCTCGACGCCGAAGCGGTGCGCGACAAGCTCAAGGCCAATCCCTGGATCGCGGATGCGACCGTGCTGAAGCTCTATCCGGGCCAGCTCATGATCGAGCTCACCGAGCGCAAGGCGTTCGCGCTGTGGCAGGAGGCCGGCCGGCTCTCCGTCATCGCCGATGACGGCGCCGTGCTCGAACCCTACGTCTCGCGCCGCTTCCTGTCGCTGCCGCTCGTGGTCGGCAAGGGGGCCGACACGCAGGCGCGCGATTTCCTGGCGCTGCTGGCGCGCTATCCGCAGGTCAATTCGGTGACGAAAGCCGCGATCTTCGTTGGCGAGCGGCGCTGGAACCTGAGGCTCAAGGACGGCCTCGACATCCGCCTGCCCGAGCAGGACGTCGGCAACGCGCTTGCGATGCTGTCGAAGCTCGACAAGGACGACAGGCTGTTCTCCCGCGATATCGTCGCCGTCGACATGCGCCTGCCCGATCGGCTGGTGGTGCAGCTGTCGGAGGACGCCGCCAAGGCGCGTGAGGATCAGTTCAAGGACAAGAAGAAAAAGAAGGCCGGGGATTCCGCATGACCGGTCTCGATCGCACCCAGACGCCGAAGACGCGCCCGATGCCGCACAAGCGCGGCGGCATCGTCGCCTGCCTCGACATCGGCACCAGCAAGTTCGCCTGCATGATCGCGCGGCTGAAGCCGTCGCCGCCGAGCGATGCGCTGCGCGGCCGCACCCACGCCGTGGAACTGATCGGCTACAGCCAGATCCAGGCGCGCGGCATGAAGGCCGGCGCGGTGATCGATCTCGGCGAATGCGAGCAGGCGGTGCGCCAGGCGGTCGGGCTCGCGGAGAAGATGGCCAAGGTGCGGGTCGAGTCGGTGCTGCTGTCGGTCTCCGGCGGCCGCCTCTCCGGCCAGCTGGTCGAAGCCGCCGCGGACATCCGTGGCGGCGCCGTGACGCCGGCCGATGTCAGCCGTGTTACCTCCACCGGCATGCGCCACGCCACCGGCGAGGGCCGCACCGTGCTGCACGCGCTGCCGGTCGGCTACACGCTCGACGGCGTCAAGGGCATCCGCGATCCCCGCGGCATGGTCGCGCACCAGTTCGGCGTCGACATGAACGTCGTCACCTGCGACGCCACCGTGGCGCGGAACCTGATGCTGGCGGTGGAACGCTGCCACATCAATGTCGAAGCCATGGCGGCGAGCCCCTACGTGGCCGGCCTGTCGGTGCTGACCGACGACGAGGCCGATCTCGGCGCCGCCGTCGTCGAGATGGGCGCGGGCACCACCACGATCGCGGTCTATGCCGGCGGCCGTTTCGTGCATGCGGCGGGTTTTGCGGTCGGCGGGCAACACATCACGATGGATCTCGCGCGCGGACTCTCCGCGACCATTGCCGATGCCGAGCGAATCAAGACGTTATACGGGACCGTCATCACCGGCGGATCGGACTCGCGTGAGCTGATGTCTGTGCCGACGGCCGGTGACGAGCAGGATCTGCCGCAGATCGTCTCCCGCGCCACCATCGCGAACATCGTCAAGCACCGCGCCGAGGAAGTCTTCGAAATGGTTCGGGACAAGCTGAAGGATTCGCCCTTCGCCTCAGAGCCCAACGGCCGCGTCGTGCTGTCGGGCGGCGCCTCGCAGCTCACAGGCCTCGTCGAGCTCGGCACCCAGATTCTCGGCCGGCCCGTGCGGGTCGGTCGTCCGCTCGGTTTCGGCCGGCTGCCCAACGAGGCGAAGAACGCCGCGTTCGCGGTGCCGGCCGGACTCCTCGTCTACCCGCAATATGTTCACCTCGAACATGTCGAACCGCGGCATACGCGGCAGCAGGTCAGGACAGGGACCGGCGGATATTTCGGAAAGGTCGGACGATGGCTACGCGAGGGCTTCTGATGACGGCTTTCCGCAATCTTCGATTTTCACCAACTCCCGCGGCCGCCGGCCGGGGCGAACCCACGCGCGCGTGATCGAGAGGCAACCATGACCATCAGCATCAATGTTCCTGATATTCACGAACTGAAGCCCCGGATCACCGTGTTCGGCGTCGGCGGCGCCGGTGGCAACGCCGTCAACAACATGATCACGGCGGGCCTCCAGGGCGTCGATTTCGTGGTCGCCAACACCGACGCGCAGGCGCTGACGATGTCGAAGGCGCAGCGCATCGTGCAGATGGGCACGGCGGTCACGCAAGGCCTCGGCGCCGGCTCGCAGCCGAACGTCGGCGCCGCGGCGGCGGAAGAGGTGATCGACGAGCTGCGCGACCATCTCTCGGGCGCCAACATGGTGTTCGTCACCGCCGGCATGGGCGGCGGCACCGGCACCGGCGCCGCTCCCGTGATCGCCAAGACCGCGCGCGACATGGGCATCCTCACCGTCGGCGTCGTGACCAAGCCGTTCCACTTCGAGGGCGGCCGCCGCATGCGCACGGCCGAGGCCGGCATCGCCGAGCTGCACAAGGTCGTGGACACGCTCCTGATCATCCCGAACCAGAATCTGTTCCGGGTCGCCAACGAGAAGACCACCTTCGCCGACGCCTTCGCCATGGCCGACCAGGTGCTCTATTCGGGCGTCGCCTGCATCACCGACCTGATGGTCAAGGAAGGCCTGATCAACCTCGACTTCGCCGACGTCCGCGCCGTCATGCGCGAGATGGGCAAGGCGATGATGGGCACCGGCGAAGCCTCCGGCGACAAGCGCGCGCTGACCGCCGCGGAAGCTGCGATCGCCAACCCGCTGATCGACGATAGCTCGATGAAGGGCGCCAAGGGCCTCCTCATCTCCATCACCGGCGGCAAGGACCTCACTCTGTTCGAGGTCGACGAGGCCGCGACCCGCATCCGCGAGGAAGTGGACCAGGACGCCAACATCATCGTCGGCGCGACCTTCGACGAAGCCCTCGACGGCCTGATCCGCGTCTCGGTGGTCGCCACCGGCATCGAGCAGGCCGCGATCGCCCGCAACAGCCAGGCGACCTCCGCGCCCGTTGCAAACCCGGCACCGCAGGCGCAGCAGGCTGCCGCACCTGCCGCCGTTGCCGAGAGCCGTCTCGCCGACCTGACCGCGCGGCTCCGTGCCGACAACCAGCGCCTGGCCGAACGCGCCCAGAAGCTGGAAACGCAGAGCCCGGCCGCGCCGGCTCCGGGTGCTGCCGCGCCCCGTCCCAACGTCGAGCGTGCTGCGCTCGCCGCCATCGCCGCTGCCGTTGCCGAAGCCCCGCAGGCGCCGGCGCCGACGCAGACCTATGGCGACGTCACCGTGCGCCCGATCGCGCAGAAACCGACCCTGTTTCCGGAGCCTGACATGGCCCCGGTCGCGATGCAGGAGCCGATGACGCCCGAAAACTTCATTCCGCCGCAGGCGGAACGTCCGCCGGTCCGCGCGCCGCGGATGCCGCGCATCGAGGAACTGCCGATGCCGGCCCAGGCCGAGATTCGTCAGGCCCGCGGTGAGGTCGAGGAAGAGACCCCGCAGAAGACCCGCCTGTCGCTGCTGCAGCGCCTCGCCAATGTCGGCCTCGGCCGTCGCGACGAGGAGAGCGAGCCGCCTGTCGCCGCCCGCACCGCCGGTCCCGCCATGCCGCCGCTGCCCGAGCGTCGCCCGCAGAAGACCGTGGCGCAGCAGATCGCATCCAGCGAGCCGGTATCGGAGTATGCCCGTCGTCCCGCGCCGCAGGGCCTGGACATGCACGGCCGCCCCGCGCCTGTTGCGCCGGCGCCACAGGGCGACGATCATCTTGATATCCCGGCCTTCCTGCGGCGGCAGGCGACCTGAGGATTGTTACAATAAGGCAGACGGAAAAAGGTCCCGGCAGCAAGCTTGCCGGGACCTTTCCTTTTCTCCCGCCCAGACCCCGATTTTTCTACCAAGCAACTGATTTTAAATCATTAATTACACATTCGGTGGTTCAGTAAAACTGCCGATAACCGCCTCAAGCCTGGGCTCAATTTGGTTAAGCCTTGGCGCGAATACGGCGGGTTTGGGGTAACAATCGGTAAAAAAGCGTGAGTTGGCGCTGTTTGAGGCAGTGACTATGGTTTGCCGTGACTTGGGGATACGGATTCGCGGGGCGTCGGCACTGGCCGGCGAAGCGGGTTTGTATAAGTCGCGATGGTCGTAGTGGGGCGGTTCCTGATGAAACTCAACCGGCAAACAACGCTTCGTGCGCAAGCCTCTGTGGCAGGCGTAGGCGTTCATTCCGGTCTTCCCGTCACTCTCACCCTTGGGCCTGCGCCTGTCGACGCAGGTTTTATTTTTGTCCGTACGGGCCTCGAGGGAAGTGACCGTGAAGTTCAGGCGACCGCCGAGCAGGTGGTGGCAACCGACCTCGCTACCGTTCTCGGCGACCGCAGCGGGCCGCTGGTATCCACCGCCGAGCACGTGCTTGCCGCACTGCGGGGCATGGGCGTCGACAACGCCACCATCGAGATCGATGGTCCCGAAGTGCCGATCATGGACGGCAGCGCCGCCGCCTTCATTGCGGCGATCGAGCAGGCCGGCATCGTCAGCCAGCCGGCGCAGCGCCGCCTCATTCAGGTTTTGAAGCCGATCTCGGTCAAGGTCGGCGACTCCTTCGGCGAGATCAGGCCGCACGCCAGCGGGTTCCGCGTCGAGGTCGAGATCGACTTCACCAATCCCGTCATCGGCCAGCAGAGCTACGTCTTCGACCTCAACCCTGAGGGTTTCCGCCGCGAAATCGGCCGGGCCCGGACGTTCGGTCTGATGTGCGACGTCGCGCGGCTCTGGAGCGCGGGCTATGCCCTCGGCGCTTCCTTCGACAATACCGTCGTGTTCGACGATGAGCGGCTGCTCAATCCCGAGGGCCTGCGCTACGCCGACGAATGCGCCCGCCACAAGGTGCTCGACGTGATCGGCGACCTCTCGCTGGCCGGCCTGCCGCTGCTTGGCGCCTACCGCTCGGTGCGTGGCGGCCACAAGCTCAACCACGCTGTCCTGACCGCGCTGCTCGCCGACCGTACCGCCTGGCGCGTGGTCGAAGGCGAGGCTGCCCGCCGTACCGCGCGTCCCGTGGGCGAAGTCGGTCGCGGCATCGTCGGTGGCCGGGTTGCCGCGGCGTTCGGACCGGACGTGTCCTGAAAGAGACCCGTCGCCTCGGCGTTTGGTTGGCGGCTTCCTCCCCCCGGGAAACTCCTGGTAACCAAGATCGGCTAGGATTGCGGCACGTTCGCCTTAATCCGGGCGAAATGCCTGCCTATCCGGTGGTTTACGATCGTTTGTCGGATACATTGGCGTGGTCGCATGGCAGGCACCACGGTTACAACTCGCGCCCAGGACGGGGTTCGTGGGCTGGCGGACACCGCATCACAGGGCGTCAGGGCTTAAACTCATGTCGGCACAGCGTATGACGCGCGGATATTTCTCGGCCTCGTCGCGAGCCCGTGGGCTGCTGCAGGCCGTCACCTTCATCATGTTCGCCCTGCCGCTCGCCGGCTGCGGCACGGGCTCGCTCTGGGACAAGTTCACTGCCAAGGACGACACCTTCGTCGAGGAGCCCGCCGACAAGATCTACAATGAGGGCCTGTACCTCATGAACGAGAAGAAGGACATGAAGGCGGCGACCAAGAAGTTCGAAGAGGTCGACCGCCAGCATCCTTATTCCGACTGGGCCCGCAAATCGCTGCTGATGTCGGCCTATGCGTCCTATCAGGGCGGCGACTATGACGGCTGCATCGGCGCTGCCACCCGCTACGTCACGCTGCATCCGGGCAGCCCGGACGCTGCCTATGCGCAATATCTGATCGCCGCCTCCCATTACGACCAGATCCCGGACATCAGCCGCGACCAGGCTCGCACCGAGAAGGCGATCGCCGCTCTGGAAGAGGTGGTGCGCAAATATCCGACTTCCGAATATGCGACTTCGGCCAAGGCCAAGATCGAGGGCGCGCGCGACCAGCTCGCCGGCAAGGAAATGAACGTCGGCCGCTACTACGCGCAGAAGCGCGACTACACCGCCGCGATCAACCGCTACAAGACCGTCGTCACGCAGTACCAGACCACCCGCCATGTCGAGGAGGCGCTGTTCCGGCTCACCGAGGCCTATATGGCGATCGGCATCGTCGGCGAGGCGCAGACCGCGGCGGCCGTGCTTGGGCACAATTTTCCTGACAGCCGCTGGTACAAGGACGCCTATAATCTTGTAAAATCCGGCGGTCTCGAGCCGAGCGAGAATCAGGGGTCCTGGATCAGCCGGACCTTCAAGAAGATGGGTCTCGGCTAGGAAATTTGGTTCCATGCTGGCGCGTCTGTCGATCCGTGACATCGTCCTGATCGAACGGCTCGATATCGAATTCGCCTCGGGCCTCGCGGTTTTGACCGGCGAGACCGGTGCGGGCAAATCCATCCTGCTCGATGCCTTTGCACTGGCGCTCGGTGGCCGGGGCGATGCCGGCCTCGTGCGCCACGGCGCGGAGCAGGGGCAGGTCACCGCCGTATTCGATATCCCGAAGAATCACCCCGCGGCGAAGATCCTCGCCGAGAACGGCCTCGACGATACCGGGGAGATGATTCTCCGTCGGGTGCAGCTCGCCGACGGTCGCACCCGCGCCTTCATCAACGACCAGTCGATCAGCGTGCAGACGCTGAAGGCGGTCGGTGCCGCCCTGGTCGAGATCCACGGCCAGCACGACGAGCGCGCGCTGGTCGATGCCGCCACCCACCGCCGCCTGCTCGATGCTTTTGCCGGCCTGGAAAAGGACGTCGCGGCGGTCGAATCGCTCTGGGACGCGCGCCGCACCGCCAATACCGCGCTGGAGGAGCATCGCGCCGCCATGGAGAGCGCCGCGCGCGAGGCCGATTATCTCCGCCATGCCTCCGAAGAGCTGAAGCAGCTCGCGCCCAAGGAAGGCGAGGAGACCGCGCTGGCCTCGCGCCGCACCACCATGATGCAGGGCGAGAAGATCGCCTCCGACCTGCGCGAGGCGCAGGAGGCGGTCGGCGGCAATCATTCGCCGGTCGCTACGCTGTCGGCGGCGGTGCGCCGGCTGGAGCGCCGCGGCGTCAACTCGCCGGCGCTGGTCGAGCCTGCGGTGAAGGCGATCGACGCTGCGATCAACGCGCTGGAGGAAGCCGATCAGCATCTCCAGGCGGCGCTGGCGGCGACCGATTTCGATCCGGCCGAGCTCGAACGCATCGAGGAACGGCTGTTCGCCCTTCGCGCCGCCTCGCGCAAATATTCGACGCCGGTCGACGGCCTCGCCGCGCTGGCCGCCAAATATGCCGCCGACGTCGTGCTGATCGATGCCGGTGCCTCGCGGCTCAAGAAGCTGGAGCAGGCCGCGATCGAGGCAGACGGCCGCTATGCCGCCGCCGCCAAGAAGCTGTCGCTGGCGCGGCAGAAATCGGCGGAGAAGCTCAACAAGGCCGTCAATGCCGAGCTCGCGCCGCTCAAGCTCGAACGGGCCAAGTTCATGACCCAGGTCGAGACCGATGAGGCCGCACCCGGTCCGCAAGGCTTCGACCGTGTCGAGTTCTGGGTCCAGACCAATCCGGGCACCAAGCCGGGTCCGCTGATGAAGGTCGCCTCCGGCGGCGAGCTGTCGCGCTTCCTCCTTGCGCTCAAGGTCGTGCTGTCCGACCGCGGTTCGGCGCCGACCCTGGTGTTCGACGAGATCGACACCGGCGTCGGCGGTGCGGTCGCGGACGCCATCGGCGGGCGCCTCGCGCGCCTTGCCGGCAAGGTCCAGGTCATGGCCGTGACCCACGCCCCACAGGTCGCCGCCCGCGCCGACCAGCACCTCCTGATCTCCAAGGACGCCCTGGACAAGGGCAAGCGCGTCGCCACCCGCGTCAATGCGCTCGCCGCCGACCACCGCCGCGAGGAGATCGCGCGCATGCTCGCGGGCGCCGAGATCACGGCGGAGGCGAGGGCCGCTGCGGAACGGCTGCTCAAGGCGGCGACGGCTTAAGCCGTGTCCCGGACGCGCATAGCGCGAGCCGGGACCCAGAATGCCGCCCCGTGGGCCCCGGCTCTGCAGCGCACCGCTGAAGAAGCGCTGCGCTGCGTCCGGGGCACGAGAGTTCTACTGACTTTACCCTTCCGCCCGCTCCGTCGTATCCAAGCACCATGGCCAGAGCAGCAAGATCCAAAGCAACACCGCTTCGCGACGTCGCCGACCTCACCAAGGCGCAGGCCAAGGTCGAGCACATGCGGCTCGCGCTCGAGATCGAGGGGCACAACGAGCGCTACTATCAAGAGGACGCGCCCACCGTCACCGATGCCGAGTACGACGCGCTGCGCCAACGCTTCAACGCGATCGAGAAGCGCTTTCCCGAGTTCGTCACCGCGGACTCGCCCTCGCAGAAGGTCGGCGCGGCGCCGTCGGGCCGCTTCAGGAAGGTCCGGCATGCCGTTCCCATGCTGTCGCTCGACAACGCCTTTGCCGAGGAGGACGTGCGCGACTTCGTCGGCCGCATCGTGCGATTCCTGAAGCTCGACGACGACAAGGTCGATTTCTCCGCCGAGCCGAAGATCGACGGGCTCTCGATGTCGCTGCGCTACGAGGGTGGCGAACTCGTCACCGCCGCAACGCGCGGCGACGGCGCGGTCGGCGAGGACGTCACCGCCAACATCCGCACCCTCGAAGACGTGCCGCAGACGCTGAAGGGCCGCAACGTCCCCGACATCTGCGAGGTGCGTGGCGAGGTCTACATGACCAAGAAGGCCTTCCTGGCGCTCAACGAAAGGCAGAAGGCCGAAGGCGGCACCATTTTCGCCAATCCGCGCAATTCGGCCGCGGGCTCGCTCCGGCAGAAGGACCCGACCATCACCGCCTCGCGCCCGCTCGGCTTCTTCGCCTACGCGTGGGGGCAGATGAGCGCGATGCCGGAAGAGACGCAGAGCGGCATGATCGCCTGGTTCGAGCGCTGCGGCTTCAAGACCAATCCACTGACCAGGCTCTGTCACTCCGTCGAGGAATTGCTCGCCTTCCATCATGCGATCGAGGAGCAGCGCGCTCGGCTCGACTACGACATCGACGGTGTCGTCTACAAGGTCGATCGCATCGACTGGCAGGAGCGGCTCGGCTTCGTCTCACGCACGCCGCGCTGGGGCATCGCGCACAAATTCCCGGCCGAGCGCGCCATGACGGTGCTGCGCGACATCGAGATCCAGGTCGGCCGCACCGGCTCGTTCACGCCGGTCGGCAAACTCGAGCCGGTCGGCGTCGGCGGGGTGATCGTGCAGAACGTCACACTGCACAACGAAGACTACATCAAGGGCATCGGCAACAAGGGCGAGGTGCTGCGCGAGGGCCGTGACATCAGGATCGGCGACACCGTCGTGATCCAGCGCGCCGGCGACGTCATCCCGCAGGTGGTCGACGTCGTCCTCGACAAGCGGCCGAAGTCCGCCAGGGAATTCCACTTCCCGAAGAAGTGCCCGTGTCCGCTCCACACCGACGTCGTGCGCGAGGAGACGGCGACGGGCGAGGAGGGCTCGCGCGCCCGCTGCACCGGCGAATTCGCCTGTCCCTATCAGAAGATCGAGCATCTCAAGCTGTTCGTCTCGCGGCGCGCCTTCGACATCGACGGCCTCGGCGAGAAGCAGCTTCAGTATTTCTTCGACGAGGGGTGGGTGAAGGAGCCCGCCGACATCTTCACGCTGGAGAAGCGCAACGCGAAGCTCAAGCTCGAGGAGATCGAGGGCTATGGCACGACCTCGGTCCGCAATCTGTTCAGCGCCATCGAGAGCCGGCGCAGAATCGCGCTGGAACGCTTCATTTATGCGCTCGGCATGCGCCATGTCGGCGAGACCACGGCGCTGGCCCTGGCTCGTGGCTACGGCTCGTGGGAGGCCTTCCACGATGCCTGCCTCAAGGTCGCCAAGGGCGAGGAGGAGGCGATCGCGGAGATGGACGCGCTCGACCAGATCGGCGACACCGTGATCAAGAGCATCGCCGACTATTTCGGCGAGAGCCACAATCGCGGCATCGTCGAGCGGCTGACCAAGGAGGTCGAGATCGTCGACGCCGAGAAGCCGAAGAGCAATTCGGCCGTCGCCGGCAAGACCGTGGTGTTCACGGGCTCGCTGGAGAAGATGACGCGGGATGAAGCCAAGGCCACGGCAGAGCGTCTGGGGGCAAAGGTGTCGGGCTCGGTGTCGAAGAAGACCGATCTCGTCGTCGCCGGCCCCGGCGCGGGCTCGAAGCTCGCGGAAGCCAACAAGCACGGGGTCAAGGTGCTGACGGAAGACGAGTGGCTGAAGCTGATCGGGGAGTGAGGTCTCTCTCCGTCATTGCGAGGAGCGTAGCGACGAAGCAATCCAGAATCTTTCCGCAGTGACGGTCTGGATTGCTTCGCTCCGCTCGCAATGACGCGGGAGAGAGCACCGCCCCCCTACATCATTCCCGTCTCTTCCTCCTCGGCCTTCTCGATCAGTGTCTCGCTCACCATCACCTCGCGCCGAGGGACGACGAAGATCATCATGCAGGCGCAGAGCAGCGAAATTGCGAGGACCGCGGAGGTGAGCGGCAGAGTCGTTGCGGAATGGCCGCCGAGATAGGCGCCGAATTGCGACATCAGCGCGCCGATGCCTTGCTGGAGGAAGCCCATGGCGCCCGAGGCGGTGCCGGCGGCCTCCGGGCGGATGCTGATGGCGCCGGCGGCGGAATTCGCCATCACGAACGCATTGCCGGCCATCACGATCATCTGCGTGCCGAACAGCCAGGCGGGCGCCTCGTTCCAGCCGACAAGGCTCCAGAGCAGGTTCAACAGGCTGCCGCAGAGCTGCAGGGCGATCCCGAGCCAGATCAGTTTCTCCAGCGAGTGCCGCGGCGCAAAGCGCACGCAGAGCAGATTGCCGACGAGATAGGCAAAGCCCGTCGTCGCGAACCAGGCGCCGTATTCGGCGCTGGTGCGGCCCATCTGCGTCACCACGATGTAGGGGCCGCCGCCGGCGAAGGTGAAGATGATCTGCGAGGCCAGCACCTGGCACATGACATAGCCGACGAAGGCGCGATTGCGGATCAGCATGCCGACGTCGCCGCGGAAGCCGCTGCCGGCGGCGCGGCTGCGGCGCGTCTCGGGCAGCGCCACCGCGATACCCACGGCGACGACGATCGCGGCGATGGTGATGGCGTAGAAGATCGCGCGCCAGCCGAACGCGGTCTCGATCAGGCCCCCGGTGAGCGGCGATACCATCTGCCCGATCATCAGCGCGGCGATGACGAGGCTGATCATCGAGGCGACACGGTCGCGCTCGTAGATGTCCCGGATGATGGCGCGGCTGACCACCATGCCGGCGGCGCCGCCCAGCGCCTGGAAGAAGCGCGCGGCGATCAGTTGCGGCAGGTTCTGCGCGAAGATGCAGGCGATGCTGGCCGCGACCATCAGCGCCAGCCCTCCGAGCAGCACCGGGCGCCGTCCGAACCGGTCCGACAGCGGTCCCATGATCAGCTGCGACAGCGCGATGCCGACCATGTAGAGCGAGACCGTCATCTGAGCGATCGAGATGTCGCTGCCGAAATTCGTCGCCAGCACCGGCAGCGCCGGAACCAGCATGTAGAGCGAGATCGGCGCGATCCCGGTCATGACGACCAGCAGCAGCAACACGACGCGCGATGTCGCGATGCTGGTGGCCGCTCCCGGCGGCTTGCTGATCATGCCGTGCATGCGTGTCCGTCTCTCGAATTCGAATCGACTGTAGCGCGCCCGCGCAAGACGGATATCGGCGTTTCGGAATGCGGCTATACGGATTCCGGGACGGTTATGATTGGGCACGCTGCTTGCGCGATAAAGCAGGTGTCATTCCCCGCGCAGGCGGGGAATCCGGTATTCCAGAGACAGAAGAGGGATATGGAGAAGCCGCGGCGTCCTGGATGCCGCGCCTGCGCGCGGCATGACGGTTGTGATGGGGAAGCAGCGTTGCGTTGATCGCGTAGTGCTATGCGGCCCGGAATGAGTGATTAAGCCTTCAGCTCCGCGGTCGCCTGATCGAGCCAGGCCTTCGTCGCCTCGTCCAGCGCCGGCCGCACCTCGGCCCGGACGCGGGCGTGATAGGCGTTGAGCCAGTCGAGTTCATCGCGGCTCAGCATCGCCGCATCGATCAGCCGTCGGTCGATCGGCGCCAGCGTCAGCGTCTCGAACGCATTCATCGGCTTCTCGGCGCCCTTGATGTCGGCGGAGACGACCAGCTCGAGGTTCTCGATACGGATGCCGAAACCGTCGGTCTTGTAGTAGCCGGGCTCGTTGGAGAGGATCATGCCGCGCTTCAGCGGCGTGGTGCCGAGCTTCGAGATCCGCGCCGGGCCTTCGTGCACCGAGAGATAGCTGCCGACGCCGTGGCCGGTGCCGTGCTCGAAATCGAGGCCGGCAGCCCAGAGGTATTGCCGCGCCAGCGTGTCGAGCTGCGCGCCCGTGGTGCCGTCGGGGAAGACCGCGCGCGCGATCGCGATATGGCCGCGCAGCACGCGGGTGAAGCGGTCGCGCATCTCTGCCGTGGGCTCGCCGACCGCCATGGTGCGCGTGACGTCGGTGGTGCCGTCTTCATATTGCGCGCCGGAATCGATCAGCAGCAGGTCGCCGGGCGCGATCCGCCGGTTGCTCTTGCGGGTGACGCGGTAATGCACGATGGCGCCGTTCGGGCCGGTGCCGGAGATGGTCGGAAACGACACGTCCTTGAGCGCGCCGGTATCGCGGCGGAACGTTTCCAGCGCCTCCACCGCATCGATCTCGGTCAGCTTGCCGCTTGGCGCCTCGCGATCGATCCATGCGAGGAAGCGCGCCAGCGCCACGGCGTCGCGCACATGGGCCGTCTTGGTGCCCTTGATCTCGGTCGCGTTCTTGACCGCCTTGAGCAGTGCGACCGGATCGCTGCCGCGCACCGGCTTGCCGCCGGCGCCCGCGATCAGCCGGCTCAGTGCGTCGGCCGCGGTGGCATTGTCGAGCGCGATCGCCGCGCCGCTCTTGGCGAGCGCCATCAGAGTCGGCGCCATCGCATCGGGCTCGCGCACGTCGGCGGACTGCTCGAGATGGTCGCGCGTCAGGTTGGAGAGCTTGCGGTGGTCGATGAAGATGGTCGGCCGTCCCTCCTTCGGCACCAGCGCGTAGGACAGCGGCAGCGGGGTATGCGCGACGTCGGCGCCGCGGATGTTGAAGGTCCAGGCCACCGCGTGGCTGTCGGACAGCACGAGCGCATCGGTTCCGAGCTTGGCGATCTCACCCCTGATCTGCGTCAGCTTCTCGGCCTCAGCGACGCCGGCATGCTGGAGGCCGTGCACGGCGACGGGAGCGAGCGGCGGCTGCGGCCGGTCCTGCCAGATCGCGTCGATCGGATTGCTGTCGACGGCCACCAGCTCGGCGCCGGCCTTGGCGCAGGCTGCAGACAGGCGCTCTGCTGCCGCAAAAGTGTGCAGCCACGGATCAAATCCGAGGCGGTCACCGGCTTTCAGATGCGCCGCCACCCAGCTCTCCGGCGGCGGGTCGATCAGCGATTCCACGGCCCAGGCCTTTGCGTCGACCTGCTTGGCGGCCTGAAGCGTGTAGCGGCCATCGACGAACACCGCAGCTTCCTGGGACAGCACCACCGCCAGTCCCGCCGAGCCCGTAAAGCCGGTCAGCCAGGCCAGCCGCTCTTCCGATGGCGGCACATACTCGTTCTGCTGCTGATCGGCGCGCGGGATCACGAAGCCGGTCAGCTTGCGACGGGCGAGTTCTTCGCGAAGTGCGGCCAGCCGTGCCGTTAATGCGACACCGGCCTCCGGCTCCTCGAATGTCTGGAAGTGTGCTTCGAACATGGTGGATCACTTTAGGATCATGAGGATCGGTCCGCAATCTCGACGCATTTGCGTCGCATGTGGCATGGACTGTGCTTGAAATAGTTCCATTCGAATCGAGTGGAGTAAGGATGCGGCAGTTGCGCTTCGTCCGGATAACAGGGAAATTCGAGCAAGTGGTTCATCTCAACGGCGAGGGGACACACGATGCCAGCGTTCACGTTTGAGAAGATTTCGCCGCCAGTGCGCCGCGGCCCGGCTGCAACACCACCGAAGAAGCCGCGCGGCCTCATCAGCCAAATGATCGACCGTTTAGCCGAGCGCCGCGCGAGGCGCACCTTGCAGCAGCAACGCGCGATGCGCCGCGACGAGAAGCCGGCAGAGTAGCCTCAGCAGTGGCGGCGTCGTCACCTCGCCCAGTTCACCCGACCTTCCGCAGCAACAGGCTGCTCCACCCCTCGATCCGCAGATGCTTCAGGGGCACGAGGCCGCGCGCGCGATAGGCGGCGATCACGGCCGGGGCCTGGGGCGTCAGCAGGCCGGAAAGGATGACGCGGGCGCCGGGCGCAAGGTGCTGTGCCATCGGGCTCGCCAATTGCCGCAAGGGATTGGCAAGGATGTTCGCGAGCACCAGGTCGAACGGGCCGGCGCGCGCAAAATCCGGCGCCGCAAACCCGGTGGCGCGGATCACCCGGACCTGGTTGCCGACTTCGTTCAGGGAGGCGTTCTCAGCCGCCACCCGCACCGAGGGCGGATCGATGTCGGAGGCAAGCACGGCGCGATGCAGCGCCTTCGCCGCTGCGATCGCCAGCACGCCGGTCCCCGTGCCGAGGTCGAGCACGTGCTGCGGCCGGGAACTCTTCAGGGCATGGTCAAGCAGAAGTAAACAGCCGCGCGTCGTGCCGTGGTGACCGGTGCCGAAGGCGAGCGCCGCCTCGATCTCGATGGCGAGCTTGTTGGGCGCCACACGCTCACGGTCATGGCTGCCGTGCACGACGAAGCGCCCGGCCGGGACCGGCACGAGATCTTCGAGGCTGGCCTTGACCCAGTCCTTGGCCTCGACGGTGTCGAAGGCGAGGGTCGCGGCGATCTCATTTCCTGCTGAAGTTGCAACGAGTTCGCGCAGCCATGCGTGATCCGGCGCCTCGGCGAAATGGAGCGTGACGTCCCATTCTCCGTCCGGCCGCTCGAAGGCGGCGACCGCGGCATCGCCGTCGAAAAACACCTCGGTGAGCACGTCGACGACGCGCCTGGCGTCGGCCTCGCTGCCGATTGAAAAGCTGGCGCGATGGGTGGGCGAAGGCTGCATTCAGGGTTCCATTGAGTTCAATTTTTGGAGCTTTTGGTACCAATTTCCCGACAAGTTGCGGTTCCCGGGTTAACTGGGCCGAAGGTTCCGCCCTCTACATTCTCACGTGTTGGATCCAGCTAGCACAGCTTGGAGTTGAAACGGAGGCGAGTCTTGAAGCGCATGATTCAGAAGTTCTGGTCGGACGAGTCCGGTGCAACCGCGATCGAATACGGTCTGATTGCCGCGGGTATCGCCCTGGCGATCATCACCGTGGTGAACGGCCTGGGCACCGCCATGAATGAGAAGTTCACTTCGATTAGCACCTCCTTGAAGTAATTTCCGCCTGCATTTCCCAGCGGGGGGCTGTTTTTCTTCAGAGGCTGTTCCTGATCACCGCCCGCCAGGGATTTCCCTGGCGGGCGGTGTCGTTTCTGCGGCATCTGTTCTGCGGATCTTCAACAGGTTATCCGCCGGCTTGCCGGGACCCTATCCACCGCTTTTCCCGCAATTGTCCCAGCGATTTTCCACCGACTTTCCCCAGCTTCGGCGTGGCGGTCTGGCCCAGGCATCATCTGCCCGACCACAGGCCTTTCGACAGGCTGTCCACAGGCAGTCCACAGACCTATCCACGGCTTCCGAACAGCGACCGGTGATCCCGCAGGATCGCCTGCGCCGCGTTGTGGCCGGGAGCGCCGGTGACGCCGCCGCCGGGATGGGCACCGGAGCCGCAATGGTACAGGCCCTTCAGCGGTCCGCGATAATCGGCATGGCCCAGCATCGGCCGTGCCGAGAACAGCTGGTTCAGCGTCAGCGCGCCGTGGAAGATGTCGCCTCCCAACAGTCCGAACTGCCGTTCGAGATCGAGCGGGGACAGGATCTGACGGCCGAGCACGCTCGCCGCAAAGCCGGGCGCGTATTTGTCCACCGTCGCGATCATGAGATCGGCGACCTCTTCGCGATGGTCGTCCCACGAACGTCCACCGGGAAGCTCCGGGGCGACATGCTGGCAGAACAGGCTCGCGACATGCTTGCCGGCGGGCGCCAGCGTGTCGTCGAGCGTCGAGGGGATCAGCATCTCGACGACGGGCGAACGGCTCCAGCCCTGGGCTCGCGCATCGAGCCAGGCGCGGTCCATGTAGTCGAGGCTTGGGGCCAGGATGATGCCGGAGCTGAGATGATCGCCCTCGCCCGGCAGCGCAGTGAAGGAGGGCAGGCGGTCCAGCGCCACGTTCATGCGGAAGGTGCCGGAGCCGTTCTTCCAGCGCCGGATGCGGGCGAGGAAGTCCGCAGGGAGAGCGTCGGCCGCGACCAGCCGCGTGTAGAGCAGCTTTGGATTGACGTTGGCCGCGACATATCTTGCGCGGACGGCCGAGCCGTTCTCCAGCACGACGCCGACGGCGCGGTCGCGCTCCACGATGATCTCACGGACGCCGGCATCCGTTTCGATGACAACGCCGTGGTCGCGGGCGGCGCGCGCCATCGCCTGTGTGATCGCGCCCATGCCGCCGATGGCGTGGCCCCAGACGCCCTTCTTGCCGTTCACCTCGCCGAAGGCGTGATGCAGCATCACATAGGCGGAGCCGGCGGCATAGGGGCTGGCATAGTTGCCGACGATGGCGTCGAAGCCGAACAGCGCCTTGACCAGATCATGTTCGAAACGTTCGTCCAGCATTTCGCCGGCGGAACGGGTGAAGAGATCGAGCAGGCTGCGGCTCTGTTCCAGCGTAAGCCCGCGCAGGATGTTGGCGCTCTGGAGCGCGTTCACGGCTTCGCGGATCGCGCTCGTGCCAAATCCGTCGAGCAGGTTCGGCGGCGCGCGCAGCACGAACTGCCTGAGCACGTCGGCGATGTCTTCCAGCTCGCGCGAGAAGCCGTCGAGGGCTTCCGCATCATGCGCGCTGAGCCGGGCGACTGACGCTTTCGTCCGCCCCTCGCCGGTGAGGAGATGGCTGCCATCTGGCGCGGGCAGAAAATTCTGCGCGCGCCGTTCGACGATCCGCAGGCCGTGCTCGGCGAGCTTGAGGTCACGGATCACCCGCGGATTGAGCAGGCTCACGGTGTAGGCCGCGACCGAATTGCGGTATCCCGGATGAAACTCCTCCGTGACTGCGGCCCCGCCGACCACCTTGCGGCGCTCGACCACGCGCACCCGCAGGCCCGCCATCGCGAGATAGGCCGCGCAGGTGAGGCCGTTGTGGCCAGCGCCGATGATGACGACGTCGGTTTCGCTCATGAAGATGCAAGGTCCAGTCTACCGTCATTCCGGGGCTCGCGAAGCGAGAACCCGGAATCTCGAGGTTCCGGGTTCGATGCTCCGCATCGCCCCGGAACGACGTCTAATATCAAGCAATTCACGCTGCAACATCACGCGCCCCTTTGTTGCCCGATCAGGCGCCTTGTGCTCCATTGCGCGCGTCCGGCGCCCGCCGGAGTCTTGCCGGAGCATCCATGGATTCCATCGTGCAACCCGCCGCCACGGAGCAGCCTTCGTCGTCGCGCAACCGGCTGCTGCTGGCGGTCTACACGGCTGCGATCTTCGTCAGCGCGCTGCTGCTGTTCTCGGTGCAGCCGCTGTTCACGAAGATGGTACTGCCTCGGCTCGGCGGCTCGCCGGCGGTGTGGTCGGTGGCCATGGTGTTCTTCCAGTCGCTGCTGCTCGCGGGCTACGCCTATGCGCATCTGCTGATGCAGGCCAAGAGCCGTATCGTTCCCGTCGCGGTGCATCTGGTGCTGCTGATCGCGGCCTTCGCCACGCTGCCGCTCGGCATCGCCTCCGCCTATGGCGAGCCGCCCGCTTCGGGCTATGCGTTCTGGCTGCTCGGCCTGTTCGCGGTCTCGATCGGGCTGCCGTTCTTCGCGCTCGCCGCCAACAATCCGCTGC
Organism: Bradyrhizobium sp. I71; assembly: GCF_022354745.1. Lineage (NCBI taxonomy): Bacteria > Pseudomonadati > Pseudomonadota > Alphaproteobacteria > Hyphomicrobiales > Nitrobacteraceae > Bradyrhizobium > Bradyrhizobium sp. I71. Next base: position 1,873,519 of record NZ_CP059398.1, on the reverse strand, counting down.
TGCAGGCCTGGTTCGTCCGCACCGGGCATCCCGCCGGGCATGATCCCTATTTCCTCTATGCCTCCTCCAACATCGGCAGCTTCCTCGCACTGTTGTCCTATCCGTTCCTGCTGGAGCCGATGTTCACACTGCACCTGCAGAACCGGTTCTGGACGGGAGGCTATGGCCTGTTGATCCTTCTCATCGCCGCCTGCGGCGTGCTGTTGTTGCGTTCGCCGAGGCTGGCACTCGTCGACGCGCGAGACGAGGAGGTGAACGCGCCGGCGCCCGGACTTGTCACGCGGCTGCGCTGGATCTTCCTGGCCGCGGTGCCGTCCGGCCTGCTCATCGCGGTGACTGCGCATATCTCCACCGACGTCGCGGCGGCGCCGCTTCTGTGGGTGCTGCCGCTGTCGCTGTACCTGCTGACCTGGGTCGTCGTGTTCCAGTCGCGTCCGCTGCTGCCGCACAAATGGATGCTGATGCTCCAGCCGGTCGCCATCGCCGGCGTCGTGGTGCTGCTGGCCTTCGGCGGCGAGCAGAATCTGCTGCTGACGCTGGGCGGCCATCAATTGTGCTTCTTCGTCATCGCCATGGCCTGCCACGGCGAACTGGCGCGGACGCGGCCGGCCGCCAAATATCTCACCGGCTTCTACGTCGCACTGTCGTTCGGCGGCATGGTCGGCGGCCTGTTCGCAGGGCTCGTTGCTCCATTCACCTTCTCGTGGATCGCCGAATATCCGATCCTGATCGCGCTTGCCGCGCTGTGCCGCCCCTCCGCGAGCGAACGTCTCGCCGGCATCGTCAAATGGTACTGGCTGGCGCTCGCCGCGCTCGCGGTGGCGCTCGTCGCGCCGTCTTATACGACCGGCGACCTCTCGACCTGGTTAGAGGATCACCGCGTCTGGGTCGCCGGCGCCGTCGGCGTGCTCGCCGCGCTGCTCGCGCTGATCCTCAATGCCGGCCGCTGGAAGATATTTGCCACCGTCGCGCTCGCGCTGGCGTTGATCCGTGTCTATCCCGCGGACGAGGGCCGCGTCACGACGGTGCGCAGCTTCTTCGGCGTGCACAAGATCGTGGTGACGCCGGGCGGCTATTTCCATGTGCTGATGCACGGCACCACCATTCATGGCGCCGAGCGCTTCCGCAACAATGACGGCACGCCGGTCATCGGCCGGCCGGAGCCGATCACCTACTACCACATGGACGGCGGTATCGGTCAGGCCGTCAGCGCCATCCGCGAGCGCAAGGGCGCGCCGCTGAAGGTCGCCGCGATCGGCGTCGGCTCCGGCACGCTTGCCTGCGCAGCCGAGCCGGGAGACAGCTGGACCTTCTTCGAGATCGACCAGTCCATGGTCGACGCGGCGCGCGACCCCAGGAATTTCCGCTACATCTCGAGCTGCATGCCGGACATGAAGCCCGTCATCGGCGATGCGCGCCTCACCTTCGCGAAGGAGCCCGATGGCGCTTACGATCTCATCATCGTCGATGCCTATTCGTCCGATGCGATCCCGATTCATCTCGCCACCGAAGAGGCGATGAAGATCTACAAGGACAAGCTCGCGCCCCACGGCGCGGTCGTGATGCACGTCTCCAACCGGCATCTGGATCTCGAGACGGTCGTTGTCGGCATTGCGGATGCCAACGATCTCACGAGCTGGGTCTTCAACGAGGATTCCGGGCGCGATTCCGACTACATCTTCTCGACCGACGTCGTCATCTCCGCGCGCGAGGAGGCGGACATCGGCAGGCTCGCGTCCTCCAAGCAATGGGTACAGACCGAGGCCGATGACAGGGCGCGGGTCTGGACCGACGACTATTCGAATATCCTGGGCGCGCTGTATCGGCGTTTGCGGGACGGGGAGTAGGGAAGCTCCGTCGCCCGGACGAATCCGGTGCCCCGGACGCTGCGCAGCACGAAAGTGATGCGCTGCAGAGCCGGGACACGAGATCGGAGTTATGGCGCTACCGGCGTCGCCGCCGGCAGCGCGATTCCCTTCTCGCCGGCGATCTGCCGCAGCAGGTCCGGCCTGTCCGAGATGATCCCATCGACGCCGAGCTCGATCATGCGCGCCATGTCTTCGGGCTTGTTGACCGTCCAGACCACGACGCGCAATCCGAGTTCATGGGCCTCGGTGACCAGTGACGCGGTCACATCGCCGAAGTAAGGCGACCAGATCGCGCCGCCCGCAGCCTTGATCGTCCGTGGCAGCGAGCCGCCTTGATCGGCCGGGTTGAAACCCGCCGTCCAGTTGGTCGCCTTGTCGCGTGCCACCGTCGGGCTCGAGCCGCGCTGGAGCGTCAGGTACACGGTCGGAATCTTCGGCGCCTGCTGCTGGACGAGAAGCAGGGTTCGCCAGTCGAACGACTGGATCGTGACGCGGTCGGAGAGTCCTTCGGTCTCGATCAGCCCGAGCAGCTTCGCGACGAAGGCCTGCGGATCAGGCGCTTCGTCCGGATGGTTCGGATCGATCTTGGTCTCGATGTTGAAGCCGACGCGCGCGTTGCCGGACTTGCGCACCAGCGCGAATAGCTCGCGCAAGGTGGGAATGCGTGTCCCCGGCACGGCACGCTGGTCGGGGAATTGTCTTGCGTAGGCACTGTCCGGCCGGATCTGGCCGACGTCATAGGTCCTGACCTCGTCGAGCCGCAGCTTCACGAAAGGCGTGCCGGGCGGAGTGATGTAGGCTCCATCGGGGCCGCGGGCGAGATCGGGGCTGAGCCTGCGCTCATGCGACAGGATGACTTCGCCGTCGGCGGTGACACCGACGTCGAGCTCCAGCGTGTCCACGCCCATCGACAGCGCATTGGCGAAGGCGGGCAGCGTGTTTTCCGGCAACAGCGCCCGCCCGCCGCGATGCGCCTCGAGATCGAAGCCCACATCAGATCCCATGGCCCGTCCCGCCATCAGAGCGCAGAGCACGATCAGAATGGTCGTGGCACGTGGCTTCATGGTGCCTCGGCCGGCGAGGGCGGTTGATGGCGGTAGCGTCAGTTCTGATAGTAATAGCCGCGCGGCTGATAATACTGCCGCGGCTGCGGCTGATAGTAGTAGCCCTGCTGGCCGTAGCCCTGGTCGTAATAGGTCCGCGGCTGCTGCTGATAGACCTGCGTGTCGTAGAGCGGGCGGGTGGCCGAGCGCGGCGCCGGATAGCGCGCGCCGGTGTCGCTGCCATCGGCCGGATAGATGTAGTTGTCGTCCTGCGGCATGTAGCGGCGCGCGGGCTGCGCCGGCGGCGCCAGGTTCACGGGATCGCCGGCGGTCGCGTATTGCTCCTCAGCCGGCTGCGGTGCGCGGGCCACCGCATTGGCGTTGCGGCCGCGCGGATTGCGAGCCAGCGCCACCTGGGCCGAGCCGGTCAGCGTCACCGTGGTGTTGAGCACACCCTGCTGCTGAACCAGCGCATAGAGCGTCGAGGCATTCTGGCGCGACAGCCGCACGCAGCCATGGGAGGCGGGGGAGCCGAGCCGGCCGACCGAGTCCGTGCCGTGGATGGCATGCCCGACCTTGGTGAAGAAGATCGCGTGCGGCATCGGCGCGTCGTCGAATTCCTTGGAGTAGTGATCCTCTTCCATGCGGAAGGCGCGAAACGCGCCGTTCGGCGTCTCGCGCGAGGGGATGCCGGTCGACACCGGCCAGTGATAGCGCGCGACGCCGTCGACGGCGACGGTCATCTGCTGGTTGTCCTTGTCGACGGTGATCTCGACCTTGGCCTGCGCGGCGCCCGCGCTCAAAAGCAGCGATAAGGTGAAAGCAATGAAAAACGAACGCATCTGGAAACGCATATCAATCTCGGCCTCCGGCCTGTTCACGCTAGGCGCCGCGGCTCTCCGTCCCCGGCGTGCAATATGCCTGCAATCCGGCTTTCGTTCCAGCGAGCTGCAAGCCCATCGTTAACGCGATGCCGGGCGTAAGCAAGGCCGCTTTGTGCCGCGTCACGCGCGGCAGCGCTGACATTTTCGCGAGCGGAGGCGCGTTCACAACACCGACAATTCGTCACAAAGGCGCAACCATTCCGCCCCGCGGCGCGTTGGTGATGGCCTCTCTCGACAGGCGGCACGTCCGCCGCCGTTTACCTCTTTCCTTTCCTGGGGACCCGAAAATGAACAAAGCACGTCTCGCCGTTGCGCCTTTGCCGGCCAATCTGCCCATTCGCCTGCTGTTCGCCGCCGCCACTCTGCTGGCGCTATCGTCGTTGCCGCAAGTCAGTCACGCCCAGGGCATCGTGCGCGGCGCACAGGAGGGCTCTTATGAAGGCAACCGCATCGCCGGGCCCGTGGGCGGCGCGGTCGGCGGTGTCGTCGGCGCCGGCGTTGGCGGGGCTGTCGGTGCAGTCGAGGGCGTGCTCGGCGTTCCCCACCGCCATTACCGGCACCGCTGTCGCGGATATTACGACAGCCATCACCGTTTTCATTGCTACAGGTGAGACCATCGCCGTCATTCCGGGATGCGCGTAGCGCGAGCCCGGAATGACGATCAGTTCTTCAGCCGGTATCCCGTCCGGAAAATCCACCAGATCACGACGAGGCAGATCACCAGGAACGCCAGCGTCATTCCGATGCTGACGGCGACGCTGACATCCGCAATCTCGTAAAAGCTCCAGCGGAAGCCCGAGATCAGGTAGACCACCGGGTTGAGCAGCGCGACCGTGCGCCAGGTGGGCGGCAGCATGTCGATGGAATAGAAGCTGCCGCCGAGGAACGTCAGCGGCGTCACCACCAGCATCGGGATCATCTGCAGCTTTTCGAAGCCGTCGGCCCAGATGCCGATGATGAAGCCGAACAGGCTGAACGTCACCGCCGTCAGCACCAGGAAGGCCAGCATCCAGACCGGATGCTGGATGTGCAGCGGCACGAACAGGCCGGCCGTCGCCAGGATGATGAGGCCCAGAATGATCGACTTGGTCGCGGCGGCGCCAACATAGCCGAGCACGATCTCGAAATAGGAGATCGGCGCCGACAGGATCTCGTAGATCGTGCCGGTGAATTTCGGGAAGTAGATTCCGAAGGAGGCGTTGGCGATGCTCTGCGTCAGCACCGAGAGCATGATCAGGCCCGGGACGATGAAGGTGCCGTAGCTGACGCCCTCGACCTGGCTGATGCGGGAGCCGATCGCGGCGCCGAACACCACGAAATAGAGCGAGGTCGAGACCACGGGCGAGACGATGCTTTGCAGCAGCGTGCGCCAGGTGCGCGCCATTTCGAACAGATAGATGGCGCGAATGGCGCGATGGTTCATGACGTCCTCACGAGGTCGACGAAGATGTCCTCGAGCGATGATTGCGTCGTGTCGAGGTCGTTGAAGCGGATGCCGGCGGCGCGGAGATCGCCGAGCAGGCTGGTGATGCCGGTGCGCTCGCCCTTGGTGTCGTAGTCGTAGACCAGCGTCGCGCCGTTGTCGCAGAGCTCGAGCTCGTAGTGGCGAAGGCTCTCCGGCAGCGAGGCGATCTTGCCCTGCAGATGCAGCGTCAGCCGCTTCTTGCCGAGCTTCTGCATCAAGGTCGTCTTGTCCTCGATCAGCACGATCTCGCCCTTGTTGATGACGCCGATGCGGTCGGCCATCTCCTCGGCCTCCTCGATGTAGTGCGTGGTGAGGATGATGGTGACGCCGGACTGTTGCAGCCCGCGCACCACCTCCCACATGCCCTTGCGCAGTTCGACGTCGACGCCGGCGGTGGGCTCGTCCAGGAACAGGATCTGCGGCTCGTGCGACAGCGCTTTGGCGATCATCACGCGACGCTTCATGCCGCCGGAGAGCGTGATGATCTTGTTGTCCTTCTTGTCCCACAGCGAGAGGTCCTTCAGCACCTTCTCGATATGTTCGGGGTTCTTCGGCTTGCCGAACAGGCCGCGCGAGAAGCTCACGGTCGCCCACACGCTCTCGAAGGCGTCGGTGTGCAATTCCTGCGGCACGAGGCCGATCAGCGAGCGCGCCTTGCGGTAGGAGCTCTGGATGTCCTCGCCACCGACCAAGACCCTGCCTTCGCTCGGGTTGGCGATGCCGCAGATGATCGAGATCAGCGTGGTCTTGCCGGCCCCGTTGGGGCCGAGCAGCGCAAAAATCTCGCCGCGCTTGATGTCGAGATTGACGTTCTTGAGCGCCTTGAAGCCGGACCCATAGGTCTTGGACATATTGGCGACGGAAATGATGGGGGGCATGATGGCCGCGAGGCTGAGGGCAGGGCTGGGGAGGGAGGGCTGGACCGATCCGGGAGGGCGGGTCGGCGGAGCCCTGAAATAGGAACGCTGTCATCGGCCCGCAATTCCCCGGAGGAAAATGGTCTCAAACCAGGCCGTTCAGTGGCATGTTTCGGGCAAGTGTTGCGCGATGGTCACGGCTTGCTGCGAAGATTGCCGCTCACGCGGCTCTTTGTTGCGTCTGCGAGCGGGCCGTGGCTACGATTCCGGCCAATCGCCAAGCGTATTGTCTCCAGGGAAAAAATCGATGAGACCGAACGGCCGTCACACCGCCGGCGCCCGCCAATTGTCCACCCTGCGGGTGTGGGCGATGGGCCTGCTCCTGCTGTCAGCTGTTGCCATCAGCCCGACCACCGCCAAGGCCGCGCCGAGCGAGGCCGCTGTGGCAACCACGCATGTCTACCTGCTCCGTGGCGTGCTCAACATCTTCTCGCTCGGGCTCGACACGATCGGCGCCCGGCTCCAGGCGCAGGGCATTCCGGTGACCGTCGCCAACTTCGTGTCCTGGTCCTCGCTCGCCGACGAAGCGGCGGCCGCCTACAGGGCCGGTCGGCTCAAGACCATCGTCCTGGTCGGCCATTCCTCCGGCGCGACGGCGCTGCCGGACATGATCGCCAAGCTCAATCAGCTCGGCGTGCCCGTGAAGCTCGCGATCGGCCTCGACTCCGTGTTCAAGACCAAGCTCTCGACCGGCGCGGAGCGCTACATCAACATCTATATCGGCGATGGTCCCGGCGAGCCGGTGCGGGCCGCGGCGGGTTTTCGCGGCAAGCTTGACAATGTCGACGTGCGCGGCACCGGCGTCGGCCACGTCTCGATCGACAAGAACGAGGCGATCCAGCGTCGCGTCATTGCCGAGATCGATGCCGCCATCATGCGCTCGCGCGCACCGGCGGCGCCGGTCGCCGAACCCGGCACGCCGCGACGGGCACGCTCGGCGGCGGCCGCTCCTGCCAGGAACTGAGAGCTTCCTTGCGCGACGGACTCGTCGCGCAGCCATCCTCCGGCGATCGCGGGAATAGCGCGGTCGGGAAGTCCTGGAAGGCGGGATAGAGCGCTTTGTAGCAAGTAGACGCCCTATCGCTTCCTAACCAGCGTGAGGGGACGGCCGGCCCTTTGATCGCGGGGCTTGCTCTCGGCTCCGGGCGGGCTCAGGAAGCGGATGAGCATCGTCTTCAGATGCGCAGTGCTCTGCTTGATATCCAGCCTCGGATTGCGGATCGGCATTGCGCGCGACCCGTCGATGATCGCGATCAGGATGTTCGCCGTCGCCTCCGGGTCCAGTCCCGGATCCACCCGGCCCTGGCTTTGCGCCTGGCGCAGGAAGTCGGCCCACATGCGGCGAACCGCTTCGGTGTGCCGTTCGATGATCTTGGCGAATTCCGGATTGCGTGCGGCCTCCGCGAGGCCATCCAGACTGAGGATCTGGGCAGGACGAAACCGCAGGCTGGTTTGCTCGATGTCGGCGAGCAGCGCCTCGATCACGTCCGTGGCCGCGAGAATCTTTTCGAAACGCTCCGCCGAACGGGCCAGACCCAAATCGATCATCGCCTCGATGATCGCGATCTTGCTCGGAAAGTAGTGATAGAGGTGCCCCGGACTGATCCCGGCCTCGGTACAGATGTCGGTCGTGCTGGCGCCGCGGAAGCCGTCCCTGGTGAAGCAGCGGATCGCCGCGTCGAGGATCTCCCCGCGCTTCCGCTCATGCTTGACGGGGTCCACCTTCCTCAAGGCGCGTTCTCCTTTTCGTGAGGGCCCGATTTAGCATGCCGGTCCGTCACGAGAAAATCAAAATTAGAGAGTTCCATCTATTTATGTTGACGGGCGGCAACCGGCGTGGGAATGATTAATAGATCGATCTCTCTAGTAAAGAGTCCGGGCCTGAGCGGGACCATGCGCGTTCGATGGGCGACACTGGTGTCTATCACGCTCGCGCTCGGTGGTTGCGCGACCGCGCCGCTCGAACGGGCCGGCTCGCTCAGGAGCTACGACCGGATGTCGGATGCGAACGGACTGGTGACGCGATCGCAGATCCGCGTGAACAAGAAGGATTTGCTGGCGGCGAAGACGATCCGGATCGCGACGACGGTCTTTCCCGCGCGTTCCGACGTCGCGCTGACCGAAAAGGAGCGGCGCCTGGTCGCAAACGCCGTCAGCCGCGAGCTTTGTCTGCGCCTGAGCGAGCGCTTCCGCATCGTTGCCGCCGATGACGATGCCGACCTCACGGTGCAGGCGACGGTGACGCATGCCGTGCCGACCAGCCCGACCGCCTCGGGCGCGTCGAAAGCGCTGTCGATCGCCAAGACCGTTGCGCTTCCCGCCGTACCTGTGCCGGTGCCGCGACTCCCGGTCGGGCTCGGCAGCCTGTCGGTCGAGGCGGAGGCGCGCGACTTCGCCGGATTTCAGAAGGCGGCCATGGTCTGGGGGCGCAGCGCCAACTCCATCACGAATTCTCCGCGGGTCGCCAACGAGGGCGATGCGTACGATCTCGCTGCCGATTTCGGCGCCGACTTCGCCAAGCTGGTTGCGACGGGAGAGTCGCCGTTCGGCGGCATCCCTGCGCTGCCTCCGATGGACAGCATTCCCGTGCGGTTCGGCGGTGCTCCCAAATATGTCGCGTGCGAGGCGTTCGGGCGGTTTCCCGGCATCACCGGCTTCGCGGGGCAGGGGCTCGGGCTGCCGCCGGCCTGGACGGATTCCGGTGCCAAGGAGAGTCCGGCCGGGAATCCGGCCCCGGCAACCCAGGTGAATTCAGAGCAGACGCTCACGCAATGATCCGGATGCGTTGCCCGTCACATCCGACTTCAACAACATTCGTGGCTGACCAGAGTAGATGAAATGACCCAGGCAACGATCCGTCCCTTGCGCCAAGGTGCAGCGCGCGCCGATGCGCGTGTGTGCGCGAGGAGCGCGCCCCTGTTCACGGCCGATGAGGTGTGGAGCCGAACCAACGCGGATCGGCGTTCGGCCGGCGAGACGGACGACCAGGATTCGATTCTGGAATCCGGCTTCTGGATGGCGACCGTGGTCGCGTTCCTGCCCACGGTCGCGGGCTGCCTCTATCTCTTTCTGACCCAAGGATGAGGCCCAAGGATGAGGCGCGTATCGAGCGCGGCCGCCTTGTCCGCGGTCTTGACACTGTTGCTGGCGGGCTGCGGGTCGAGCGTCGATCTTCCTCCGGCGTATGAACCTCCGCAGCCGCCCAGTGCCAAGGCGGTGAAAGACGGCGTCACGAAAGCGGCTGCCGAAGCCAAGCTGAGCGGGGGACTGGAGACGTCCGCCGTTCGCCATTCCGACCACGGGCCGGGATCGTATTTCGTCTGCCTGAGGCAGAGTGGCCCATCAGCCAGCAGGCGCCCCGCCTATTCGGTCTTTTTCGACGATGACACCTACAAGGGTGTCCAGACTTCGGTGATTCTCGAGGCCTGCGAAGCCGAGGCATGGACACCCTTCGATTGAATGGGTTCCCTCCAATGATGCCAAGATGCTGCGGGTGTCACGGTCCCGGTTCCGTGCCCCAAATTCCACCCAATCGGCGGTCACTAAGCGCGGCGGGGGAGCCTCTGCTTCCTGTAGTGGGACTGCTGGACTGATGCTTGATCCAAGGCGAATTGTCGCGCTGGCAGCGATTGCGCTGCTCGCCTTCGGCACCGGCACGGCCGCTGCCACACCAGCCAAGTCCAAGACCAACGCGGCCGCTCCCGCCGCGGCGCCGTCGCCTGTGCCGTTCGAGCCATTGCCGCCGCCAAAGATCTACCTGTTCCGCGGCGCCATGGGTCCGATCTTCTCGACCGGCATGGATCGGCTCGAAGAGAAACTGACCAAGGCTGGCTTCTCGGCCAGCGTCTACGAATTCACCATCTGCCGGTGGATCGGCGATCGCGCCATCTCCAGCTACAAGGAATCGCCGGCGCCGATCGTGCTGATCGGCCACTCCATGGGCGGCCTGTGCTCGATCGTCATCTCCGAGATGGCGGCCAAGGAGAACATCCCGATCAGCCTCGTCATCGTCATCGATCCTGCGCATGCGACCGGCGACGTGCCGCTCAACGTCGAGCGCTTCATCAACATCTTCCTGTCCGACAGCGTGCTCGGCGGCGGCGACGTCGTGGCCGTGCCCGGCTTTCGCGGCCATTATGCGAGCTACGACCTGAAGGAAAGCTCGCGCGTCAGCCACATCAACATCGAGAAGTCCGACGACATCCACCGCCAGATCGTCGAGATGGTGACGCAGCTCCCGCGCATCCCGCCGCAAGCCCAGGCCGATGCCGTGCCGCTGCGCTATCTGGTGCCGGCGGACACGCTGGTCGAATTGTGGGACAGCGGCGTTCGGGTGCCGGTGCGCCGAGGCGACACCATGGAGAGCATCGCCGCAGCTAATCGCGTGCCGCTGTGGACGCTCGCGCAGAGCAATTCGTTGCCGGAGAACGCGCAGCTCACCCCGGGACAAACCATCATTGTCCCGCGTCACCTGACGCCGCCGGAGCCTGCGGCTGCGATGGCACTGCCACCGCCGGCGGCGGGTGGACGAAAATAAAACGTCATGCCCGGGCGCGTCCCGCCTGCGGCATCCGCGTTCTTGATTGCCGCGCGAAACATCGTGGCCGGAGCAAGCCCGGCCATGACGTAGAGCAGTGATCAGACATTCGACCCGTTGATCGCGTCGATCACGGCATCGGTCACTTCCTTGGTGGTGGCCTTGCCGCCGACATCCGGCGTCAGCACGCCGGCCGCGCAGACGCGTTCGACGGCCGCCATCAGCCTCGAGGCGGCATCCTTCTCGCCGAGATGCTCGAGCATCTGCGCGCCGGTCCAGAACGTCGCGACCGGATTGGCGATGCCCTTGCCGGTGATGTCGAAGGCCGAGCCGTGGATCGGCTCGAACATCGAGGGGAAGCGGCGCTGCGGATCGATGTTGCCGGTCGGCGCGACGCCGAGGCTTCCGGCCAGCGCACCGGCGAGATCGGAGAGGATGTCGGCGTGGAGATTGGTCGCCACGATGGTGTCGAGGCTCTTCGGATGCAGCGTCATGCGCACAGTCATGGCGTCGACCAGCATCTTGTCCCAGCCGACGTCGGGGAATTCACCGGCAACCTCGGCCGCGATCTCGTCCCACATCACCATGCCATGGCGCTGCGCGTTCGACTTGGTCACGACGGTCAGCAGCTTGCGCGGACGCGACTGCGCGAGCTGGAACGCGTAGCGCATGATCCGCGTCACGCCGACGCGGGTGAAGACCGCCACTTCCGTGCCGACCTCCTCCGGCAGGCCCCTGTGGGCGCGGCCGCCCATGCCGGCATATTCGCCTTCCGAGTTCTCGCGCACGATCACCCAGTCGAGATCGCCGACGCCGACATTGCGCAGCGGCGAGGCCACGCCCGGCAGGATTTTTGTCGGCCGCACATTGGCGTATTGGTCGAAGCCCTGGCAGATCGGCAGCCGCAGGCCCCACAGCGTGATGTGGTCGGGCACGTCAGGGGCGCCGACCGCGCCGAAATAGATCGCGTCGAACTTCTTCAGTTCGGTGAGACCGTCCGCCGGCATCATCACGCCGTGCTTCTTGTAATAGTCCGAGCCCCAGTCGAACGTCGTGATGTTGAAGGCGAGATCGCCGCTGCGCTTTGCCAGAGCCTCCAGCACGCGGACACCGGCCGAGATCACCTCGGGCCCGATGCCGTCGGCGGGGATGGCTGCGATCGAATGGGTGCGCATGGGAATGCTCCGTATCAGTGAGGTTGCGGCGAGGATCACGGTCCGGGCCACAGCGAGTCCTTGCCGGCCGCAGGGCCAATTCAATTGACGCTGGCTTATACAGAAAATGATACGCTATGACATCAATCCGGCGGGAAAGTGGGATGCGATGACCGATCAGAGGGGCCAGAGTGAGTTGCGGGTTGCCATTGCAGGGCTGGGCTCGATCGGCACCAAGATCGCGACGGCGCTCGACCAGGGCATCGAAGGACTGGCGCTGTCCGCCGTCGCTGCGCGTGATCCCGCCAAGCATCGGGCCTTCCTTGACGGCCTGAATCGTCCGCCGCAGGTTCTGTCCCTCGACCAGCTCGGCGATGCCGCCGATATCGTGGTCGAGTGCGCGCCGAGCAGTCAGCTTCGCGCGATCGTCGAGCCCGCGGTGAAGCGCGGCAAGGCCGCGGTCGTCGTCAGCGTCGGCGGATTGCTCGACAATTTCGATCTCGTCGATCTCGCCCGCGCCAATGGCGGCCGCATCCTCGTACCGACCGGCGCGCTGATCGGGCTCGATGCCGTGAACGCCGCCGCGGTCGGCACCATCCATTCGGTGAAGATGGTGACGCGCAAGCCGATCGATGGGCTGAAGGGCGCGCCGTTCATCGTCAAGAATGACATCGACATCGACAATCTGCGCGAGCCGCTGAAGCTGTTCGAAGGCACGGCGCGCGAGGCCGCGAAGGGCTTTCCGGCCAATCTCAACGTCGCGGTGGCATTGTCGCTCGCGGGCGTCGGGCCCGACCGCACGATGGTGCAGATCTGGGCCGACCCGACCGTGACGCGCAACGTTCACCGCATCGAGGTCGAGGCGGATTCGGCGCGGTTTTCGATGTCGATCGAGAACATCCCGTCCGATAATCCCAAGACCGGGCTGATCACGGCGCTCTCGGTGATCGCGCTGCTGCGCAAGCAGCGCGCCACGCTCTGCGTCGGGACGTGAGCCTCAAGCTCCCGTCACGCGCCAGATCACGTTGCCGACGTCGTCGGCCATCAGCAGCGATTTGTCCGGGCCGATCGCGACGCCGACCGGGCGGCCATAGGACTCCTTCTCGTCCGGCGCGAGGAAGCCCGACAGGATGTCGCGCGCCGGACCGGCCGGCCGGCCGTTCTCGAACGGGATGAACACGACCTTGTAGCCGGACAATTTGCTGCGATTCCACGAGCCGTGCTGGCCGATCACCATGCCGTCGCCGAAGCCGGGCAGGGTACCTCCGGGCATCCAGCACAGGCCGAGCGAAGCCGTGTGGCCGCCGAGCGCATAGTCCGGTTGAAGCGCCTTGGCGACCATCGCCGGATCCTGCGGCACGCGGTCGTCCACCGTCCTGCCCCAATAGCAATAGGGCCAGCCGTAGAAGCCGCCGTCGCGCACCGAGGTGAGATAATCCGGCGGCGTCTCGTCTCCCAGGCCGTCGCGCTCGTTGACGACGGTCCAGAGCGCGCCCGTCGTCGGCTCCCAGGCAAGGCCGACCGGGTTGCGCAGGCCGGCCGCAAAAATGCGATGCGTGCCGGCGACGAGGTCGAGCTCGTAGACCGCGGCGCGGCCTTGCTCGACCTCCATGCCCATCTCGGCGATGTTGCTGAGCGAGCCGACGCCGGCATAGAGCTTCTTGCCGTCGGGGCTTGCCAGAAGACTGCGCGTCCAGTGTCCGCCCGGCTTGAACGTCGTGAGCCGCTTGCCCGGGGCGGTGATGCGGTCGGCGTTCGCGGCGTAGGGAAAGGCCATCACGCCGTCGGTGTTGCCGACATAGAAGGTGTCGCCGACCAGCGCCATGCCGAAGGGCTGGCTGAGATTCTCCATGAAGGCGCCGCGATATTCGGCGACGCCGTCGCCGTCCTTGTCGCGCAAAAGCGTGATGCGGTTGGCGGAAATGCCGAGCGCCGCGGCACGCCGCATCGTCGCCTGCATGGCGTAGTGGAACACGGAGCGCGGGGGACCGGCGATCTGCGTTGCTTCCGCGATCAGCACGTCGCCATTGGGCAGCACCTCGATCCAGCGCGGATGGTCGAGGCCGGTCGCGAACGCATTGACCTTGAGCCCGGGCGCGACCGTCGGCTGCTGGCCCTCGCGCCAGCCGCGCGCGGTCGGCATCTTCAAGGTCGGAATCGCGCCTTGCGGCTTCGCCTCGGGAATGGCCGGCTTCTCGCCCCAGGCAGGTGCGGGCTCGGTGCCCGTCATCTTGCGCCATTGCAGCGCCATGCCGCCGAGGATCGCGACGAACTGCGCGAAGATGCTGGAGAAGGTCATGAGGAGCCCCTGTTTGCGCGCGCATCCAACTGGCTGACGGGGCAGACGTCAACCGGTGCAGCGCACCACCGGGGTCAATTCCCATGGAATGGCAGCCGATCGAATTTGCATGGGACGGGCGCGGCGCTTGCGCCGGAGATCAGCGGCCGATCTGCCGCTCCAGCCGCCGCGCCGCGCGAAAATCATCCAGGTGCTGGATGTTCGGCGCCAGCGCGGCTTCCCTGGACAGCAGATGATACACCCGCGCGACCGTGCGCTGCTTCTGCTTGGTCCGCCCGGGCGGCAGCGCCCGCGCCTTGCGGAGCGCGGCGATCGCGTGCGCGCGGAAATAATCGTAGGCGTCCGACATGGCTCGATGCTCTGCGGCAGGTAGCAGGTGTCGAGAGGGTAACGGGCGAGTGGAGAGGCGGTTCCTTGGCGAAGATCGTAGCCCGGATGAGCGAAGCGACATCCGGGGCGACTGATCCCGCATGTCGCTTTGCTCATGCGGCTACAGGTCTCGCGCTTGCGAGCTTACCGCGGCGACAGGAACGGAATGATCATCGGCACGCGGCGGCAATAGGCGCCGTAGGCGTCCTCGCCGAGCTCCTTGGAGAGGAACACCTCTTCCATCCGGCCCTTCTGCCACATGCCGAGCGAGATCAGGATCGCGCCGAGCATCGCAGTCACCGTGCCGACCGCGATGCCGGTCGCCAGCATGCCGGCGATCAGGCCGGTGTAGATCGGGTGGCGCACGATGCCGTACGGCCCGGTGTCGATGACGCGATGGTCTTCCTTGTGGGTGATGGTGTTGGACCAGAACTTTCCGAGATGCAGCCGGCCCCACCACGTGAAGGAGATTCCGGCGAGCACGATCAGCGCCGTGATGTAGACGGCCGTATTGCTGAACACCCAGAGCGGCTTTTCGTTCAGCACTTCGGCGGTCCACGGCGTAAACAGGATTCCGCCGACCAGGATCGGAATGCGATAGCGGCCGGACTCCAGCGTCATCACCTGCTTTTGCGTGCGCCCCTGCCAGAACGAGGCGCCGACCCAGCTGGCGAGCCAGGCGAGCCAGATCAGGGCGAGCAGTTGCGTCGGCCAGGTCGTGGTCCAGCCACCCCAGGCGACAGAGAGAAGCTTGCTGAAATCGAAGGACATGAAGGTTCTTTGCGTTGGGCGGAGCGATCAGCTCGCGCGCGAGGAGAGCGCGTGATGCTTGATGGCGCCGGAGGCCTGCTGACCGTTGCGGGCGAGCAGATGGGTGATGGTTTCGCGCAAGACCGGCTCGATCGGACGCGGCGAATAGCCGAGCTCGGTGCGCGCCTTGCCGATCGAGAGGTCGCTCGCGGCGAGCGCGATGCGCACGCCCTCGGCGGTGCCGTTGGGCGGCCGGCGCGTGACGTGATCGGCGATGTATTCGAGCATGATCGCGGAGAGCTCGGCGATCTTTCCGGGCACGACGACCGGAAACTGCCGGCGGCCGCTCATCGCCGACATCATCCGCAGGATGTTGCCGAGCGGGACGCAGTCGCCGCCGAGAATGTAGCGCTGGCCGATGCGGCCGCGTTCCATGGTCAGCACGAGGCCCATGGCGACGTCGCGGACGTCGACCAGGTTGACCAGGAAGTTGAGATGCGGCTGCACCTTCTTCTGGAGGAAGTACCACAGCATCGCGGTCGGCGGCGTCAGATTGTGGTCGGCAGCGCCGATGGGCATGGTCGGCGTGCCGATCACGAGCGGGAAGCCCGCGGCCGCCGCCTTTGCGGCATGATGCTCGGCGAGCGACTTCGATCGCGTATAGGCGCCGGGCATCGCGTCGGCCGGTTGCAGCGCCTCTTCGGCGGGAACGCCTTTGAGGTCGGAATAGGGGAACAGGATCGATTCGGTCGAGCAGTGCAGGAAGCGCGAGACACCGCGCTTCATGGCAGCCGCGAGCACGATCTCGGTGCCGCGGCAATTCACGTCGTGAAAGTCCTGCTTGTTGGCGACCCACATGCCGGGCAGGCCGGCGAGGTGATAGACCTGATCGACACCGGCGATCGCAGCATCGACCGCGGCGCCGTCCAGCACCGAGCCGTGGACGTGTTCAACGTCGGCATTCGCTGTGGCCGGCACCCGGACATCAAGAACACGGACCCGCTGCCCACGGGCGCGGAGCGCTTCGACGAGATGATGTCCGATGAAGCCACTGCCACCGGTAACCAGGACGAGAGCCATGCAGAAGGTTGCTGTTTCGCTTTTGGAGTTATCGGGTCGAAAGGGAATTGGTCGGAAGAGGCGCCAGAATCGCGGCAAGGTCGCGACGGAAGCCCAAGGCAATGAACAATTTTGCCATCACGAACATCGGTCCAAGCAAAAGATGCGAAGGAAAAGTGAACAACGAGGCCTCGCGGCCCTCGAAAACCTTGTGGCCGATGGTCTGCGCGGCGAAGCCGAGCACCACCAGCGTGGCGAAAATTGCCCACATGGCCGTAGTGCTGACTTGCGCTGCGGTCGTTGTCGCAACCGAAAATAGGACGACGGAGACGGCCAGAATGCCGAGCCCGAGCGCCATGTCGAGCAGCAGCCAATAGATCAATACCGGCAAGGCGAGGACCACCGCCAGGCTGACGTTGAAACCGAGCAGCGGAAGCTTGACCAGCGTCAGCGGCAGCACGGCGCCGGTGAACAGCAACAAAATGCCGACCACATGCATCGCCGTGTTCCGGGGATCGCGATGGTACTCAACGTAAACGGCAAGTTGGCGCTGAAAAAAGCCACCCATTTCGGTCTCATGCTGCACGGGGTCAGGAAGGGCGAACAGAGGCTATAGCACTGGACCCGGCGGTGCACAAACCGGCGCTTTTGTCGCGCCAAGCCGTGCTGATGCGCCCCGGGACAGGCTGCAAAACGCCAGCGCCTCAAAGGGTTCCGCTCGCCGCGGAACCGCGTTCGCTCAGCGCTTCTTGGCGGGTTTTTTCGCCGCAGGCGCAGGGGCCGCAGCCGGACGCGGCTCCTCCGGCAGCTTGGCATAGGTCAGGATCTGCAGCTGCCCGTTGACGGCCGAGGTCGGCTTCGCCCGGTCGAGAAATTGCTCCTCGCCGAGGCCGATCGGATGCAGCCGCTTGGTCGAGATCTTGAACGTGTTCACCAGCACGTCGCGGATCGCGTCTGCCCGCCGCTGGCTCAGGATCGCATTGGCCTCGCGCGTCTTCGAATTGGATTCGACGTGGCCGACGATCAGGAACGTGTAGGGCAGCAGCGAGGCATGTACCAGCGCATCGGCGATCCGGCCGACGGTCTGGTAGGACGCCGGCTGGATGATCGGCGTGTCAGCGTCGAACTGGATCTGCGCATTGAAGGCCGGCAGCTTGGCGAGGTCAGGCGCGATCAGCGGCCGGTTCACGGGTCCCGGATCGTTCTTGATCCTGGTCTTGGCGCGCTCCATCACCTGCTGCTTCAGCGCGGGCAGATCGACCTCGGCGGCCTCTTCGAAATGATTCAGCTTGCCGACGATGTCGTCGCGGGTCGGCGCTGCCGTTTGCGCGCCGGCAGTGCCCGCGAGCAAGGCGAGCCCCAGCGCAACGATCGTTCCGGCAGTGAAGAGCCCCTTCGCGCGCATCAGCGGTACCCCGCGTCGTCGACGGCCTTCAGGCAGCTGTTGCTGATGCCCTTGGGCGTCGAGACCAGGCAGGGGACCGATTTGCTGGTCTCCTTGGTCGAGCCGCCGCAGACCTTGACGATCTCGCGCTGGCACGCGTTCGCCACCGTGACGCGCGCGGCGACGCGCTTCTGGATGGCGTCGAACACGCCGAAATAGTCGCTCGCGCATTGCGGGGACAGCACGTCGCGGTTGCGCGACAGGCACTCCTTCAGCCGGTTCGAATCCGGATTGACGCCGCGGCAATTGGCGACGATTTCCGCGCCGCAGCTCGCCGCCAGCTTTCCGATCGAATCGCCAAAGCTCATGGTCTCCGCCGCCGCAAGCGACGGCATCCCCAATGCAAGCACGATCAATGTGATGGAGCCCCGGAACATGGGTTTATCTGATACGGGGAAGTTCGCGATGGTCAAGGGCTGTTCGGCGGAGAACCGTCGGGAGTCCGGCCAGTGCGGCGAACAGTCCTCACTCGGCGGCATCGGTGCGGGCGGGAAATTCGATCTCGGCGACCATGTGTTTCCCCAGCTCGTCGGCGACCTCCGGATCGGCCTCGAGCTCGGCCAGCGTCCGTGGCGGGGGAAGCTGCCGGCCGTCCGCGATCAGTTCCTGTGCGTAGAGCGCGAGGGCCTCAGGCGCATTCTCCAGGGCCTCGTCGACGTCGTCACCGCCGGAGATGCAGCCGGGCAGGTCGGGAAACCACAAGCCGACGGCCTCGTCCGGGCCTGCGTCCTCGATGATGGCGATGTAGTGGGGCATGCTGGCCTCACGCCCTTTGCACGAAGCTGTCCACGACCTTCTTCTCGCCGGCCTTGTCGAAGGCGATGGTAAGCTTGTTGCCGTCGATCCTGGTGACGCGGCCGTAGCCGAATTTCTGGTGGAAGACGCGATCTTCGAGCGAGAACTCCGAGGTCGTGCCGGTGGACTTGGCGACCAGTTCGCCCTCGATGGTCAGAGGCCCGCGGCGGCGCGAGGAGAAGCTGCCGAAATCGGGTGAGGACGAGGCGGAGGAGAACGTGGTGGCCTCCTCCTCGAAGCCGCCCCGGCCGCCGCCGCTGCGGCCACCTTGACCGCCTCGGTTGCGATTGGCCTGCGCCCGCTGCCAGCCCGGCGTCGAATAGCTGGAGCCGAACGCCTCCATGTCGTCGAAGCGCGAGGCGCCGTAGCCGCCGGTGCCGCCCCAGGCCGAGCCGCCCTTGGATTCCGTGATCTCGACATTGGCCGCCGGCAATTCGTCCAGGAAGCGCGACGGGATCGTGGTCGACCAGGTGCCGTGGATCCTCCGGTTGGTCGCGAAATAGATCTTTGCGCGGCGGCGGGCGCGGGTGAGGCCGACATGGCCGAGCCTGCGCTCCTCCTCGAGGCCGGCGCGGCCCTGTTCGTCCAGCGTGCGCTGGCTCGGGAACAGGCCTTCCTCCCAGCCCGGCAGGAATACGTTGTCGAATTCGAGGCCCTTGGCCGAATGCAGCGTCATCAGCGACACCGCGTCGTCCTCGGCGCCGCCCTCACGGTCCATCACCAGCGAGATGTGCTCCAGGAACCCTTGCAGGTTCTCGAACTCCTCCATCGAGCGCACCAGCTCTTTCAGGTTCTCCAGCCGGCCCGCGGCGTCCGCCGAGCGGTCCTTCTGCCACATCTCGGTGTAGCCGCTCTCGTCGAGCACGATCTGGGCGAGATCGGTATGCGCGGTGACCTCGCGCTGGGCGCGCCAGCGGTCGAACTGGGCGACGAGGTCGCGCAAGCTTCCGCGCGCCTTTGGCTTCAGCTCGTCGGTCTCGACCACCGCGCGGGCTGCCTCGAACAGGGGAATGCGGCGCTTGCGGGCATGGTCGTGCAGCATCTGCACGGTGGCATCGCCAAGGCCGCGCTTCGGCGTATTGACGATGCGCTCGAAGGCGAGGTCGTCGGCCGGCGAATTGATGACGCGCAAGTAGGCCAGCGCGTCGCGGATTTCGGCGCGCTCGTAGAAGCGCGGGCCGCCGATGACGCGGTAGGGCAGGCCGAGGGTGACGAAGCGGTCTTCGAATTCGCGCATCTGGTAGGAGGCACGCACCAGGATCGCGATCTCGTTGAGCTTCTCGCCCTGGCGCTGGAGCTGCTCGATCTCCTCGCCGATGCCGCGGGCTTCCTCTTCGGAATCCCAGGAGCCCGTCACCGTGACCTTCTCACCGTCCTGATCCTCGGTGCGCAGCGTCTTGCCGAGCCGGCCTTCATTGTGCGCGATCAAATGCGAGGCGGCGGCGAGGATGTGGCCGGTCGAGCGATAGTTGCGCTCGAGGCGGATGACCTTGGCGCCGGGGAAATCGTGCTCGAAACGCAGGATGTTGTCGACCTCGGCGCCGCGCCAGCCATAGATCGACTGGTCGTCGTCGCCGACGCAGCAGATGTTCTTGGTGGCGCCTGCTGCAGATGCCGTCATTCCGGAATTCGCCGCAGGCGCAGACCCGGAATCTCGAGCTGAGGACTCATTTCCAGATTCCGGATTCGGCTCTTCGAGCCGCCCCGGAATGACAGTGGAGGCGGGCTTTGCCGGCGCCTGCGACAACAGCCGCAGCCACAGATATTGCGCGACGTTGGTGTCCTGGTACTCGTCGACCAGGATGTATTTGAAACGCTGCTGATACTGCCGCAGGATGTCCGGGTGCTCGCGGAAGATCCGGATGTTCTCCAGCAAGAGATCGCCGAAATCGGCCGCGTTCAGGATCTTCAGCCGTTCCTGGTAGCTCGCATAGAGCTTGCCGCCCTTGCCATTGGCGAAGACAGCAGCCTCGCCCGAGGGCACCTGCGACGGCATCAGGCCGCGGTTTTTCCAGCCGTCGATCAGGCCGGCCAGCATGCGTGCCGGCCAGCGCTTGTCGTCGATGTTCTCGGCCTGCAGCAGCTGCTTGAGCAGCCGGACCTGGTCGTCGACGTCGAGCACGGTGAAGTTCGACTTGAGCTGCGCCAGCTCGGCATGGAAACGCAGGATGCGGCCGCCGATGGAGTGGAAGGTGCCGAGCCACGGCATGCCCTCGACGGCATGACCGAGCATCTGGCCGAGCCGATGCTTCATCTCGCGCGCGGCCTTGTTGGTGAAGGTCACCGACAGGATCTCGGCGGGGCGGGCGCGGCCCTGGCTCAGGATGTGGGCGATGCGCGTGGTCAAGACGCGCGTCTTGCCGGTGCCGGCGCCGGCCAGCACGAGAACCGGGCCGTCCAGCGTCTCCACGGCCTCACGCTGCTCGGGATTGAGGCCGGAGAGGTATTTCGGACCCACCGAGGCGCGCGCACGCGCGGCGATGCCGCCGGCTGCGGGCTGGTGGTCGGGGACATTCTGGGACGTGATCTTGCTCGGCTCGGTCATGCGAATCATTGGCCCCACGATGGCACCGCGGGGTGACGGAAGGGAGCCTTCTTAACAGGGATTGGTGCCTATATGGGGCGCCGGGGACAGGTTTTCCACGTGCGCGGCAGGCCGATTTGTTCCAGCGCCGGCCGCGAATTTCGCCCCCGCACGGGCCGGAACCATCGTTCCCGCGTCGAGATTGTCTGGGCAAGTGGCGCGGCCAGCCGCGTCGACGCAGACAACATCAAGACGAGGGTTTGACCATGCTAGGCTGGGTTGTGACGTTTCTGGTTATTGCACTGATCGCCGGCATCCTGGGCTTCGGCGGCATCGCCGGCGCCTCGATCGAGATCGCCAAGATCATCTTCTTCATCGCGGTGGTCCTGTTCCTGGTCTCGGCCGTGGTCAGCCTGGCGCGCGGCCGCAACAGGATATAGCGCTATCCTCGCGGCGCATCCTTCGAGACGCCCGCCTTCGGCGGGCCCTCAGGATGAGGGCAGAGTGTGCGGCAGCAGTCTCGAAGAGCGCAAATGCCGCTTAGCCTCATCCTGAGGAGACCGCGAAGCGGTGGTCTCGAAGGACGAGGCGCGCGCTCAGACCGCGGCCATAACGCTGCGGCAGCGCTTTGAAATTACCGCTTCGCGGGCATCGCCACGCTCCGGCCGATGCCCTCGGGCCGCGGCACCGCGCTGTGGGCCTTGGTGACCGCAGCGATGCGCTCGCTTATATCGGGCGGAAACGGCGCGACGCGCCGTGCATTCATGTCCATGTGCAGCGACATGTTCTCGGACGTGGCCGACAGCCAGCCCTCAGTCGCGTGCCGCATCTCCTCGAACGTGTGCAGCCGCTTGTCGTCGGCCTCCAGCAGCCAGACGAAGATCTGCACGGGATCGCCGAGGTGGATCTCGCGCAGGTATCTGACGTGGCATTCGGCCGTGAAGGTCGAGCCGCCTCGCTCCTTCATGTAAGTCGGCCCGATGCCGAGCTCGCTCCAGAGCTGGTCGATCGCGCGGTCGAACATCACGTTGTAATAGGCCATGTTGAGATGGCCGTTATAGTCGATCCATTGCGGCTCGATCTGCATGATCGAGGCGCGGAACGGCTCGGCTTTGGGCGCTGAGGCGGTGGTCTCCGGCATGTTTCCTTCCAGCTATGCGTCCGGTCGCTTGACTTGACCGGTTTTATGTCCTTTGCCACGGTTCTTCTTTCGGGAGGAATTCCGTGGGTACGACCATCACCAATAATCCGCCGCGGCCGGAGCCGAAAGCCCTCGCGAGCACGCTGGAGCAGCTTGCCGCACGCTTCGGCAACCGCCTCATCACCTCGCAGGCCGTGCGCGAGCAGCACGGCCATACCACCACATGGATCCCCAACCAGCCGCCGGACGGCGTGGTGATGGCGCAGGAGACCGCCGACATCCAGGACGTGGTGCGGATCTGCGCCAAAAACCGCGTGCCGGTCATTGCCTTCGGCACCGGCACCTCGCTCGAGGGCCAGGTCAACGCGCCCGCGGGCGGCATCTCGATCGACCTGCGCGACATGAACAAGGTGCTGGCGGTGCATGCCGAGGATCTCGACTGCGTGATCCAGCCCGGCGTCACCCGCAAGGCGCTGAACGAGCATCTGCGCGACCAGGGCCTGTTCTTCCCGATCGATCCCGGCGCGGATGCTTCGCTCGGCGGCATGGCCTCGACCCGCGCCTCCGGCACCAATGCGGTGCGCTACGGCACCATGCGCGACAGCGTGCTGGCGCTGAAGGTCGTGCGCGGCGACGGCGAGATCATCACCACGGGCACGCGCGCCAAGAAGTCGTCCGCGGGCTACGACCTCACGCATCTGTTCGTCGGCGCCGAGGGCACGCTCGGCATCATCTCCGAATTGACCATTCGCCTGCGCGGCATCCCCGAGACGATCGCGGCGGGCGCGGTGTCGTTCGAGAGCGTGCACGGGGCCTGTCAGGCCGTCATCCTGGCGATCCAGACCGGCATTCCCGTGGCGCGCATCGAGCTGCTCAACGCCGCGCAGGTCAAGGCCTGCAATGCCTATTCGAAGCTGACGCTGCCGGAGACGCCGCTGCTCTTGATGGAATTCCACGGCAGCGAGATCGAGGTCGGCGAGCAGTCCAAGGCGTTCGGCGAGATCGCAAGGGAGTGCGGCGGCGGCGATTTCGCCTGGACCACCAAGCCCGAGGACCGCACGAAGCTCTGGCAGGCGCGGCACGACGCCTATTGGTCGGTGAAGGCGCTGCGGCCCGGCGACAGCATCGGCGTGGTCGCCACCGACGTCTGTGTGCCGATCTCGCGGCTTGCCGATTGCGTCAGCGAAACGGAGGAGGATCTCAAGCGGCTCAACCTGCTGTCGCCGATCGTCGGCCATGTCGGCGACGGAAATTTCCACTGCTCGCTGGTCTGCGACGTCAACGATCCCGACGAGATGGCACGCGGCGAGGAGTTCATGCATCGCCTCGTCGAGCGCGCGCAGGCGATGGACGGCACCTGCACCGGCGAGCACGGCATCGGCCAGGGCAAGCAGAAATATCTCAAGGCCGAGCTCGGTCCCGAGGCGCTCGATGCGATGCGGTCGTTGAAGAAAGCGCTCGACCCGCTCAACATCTTCAACCCCGGCAAGATCGTGCCGGAGGCTTAGCGCACAGTCCGCGCAATCCAGGCCGGCTGGATGCGGGAAGCCGTTCAGCGCGAATGTCCGGCACTGGCGCAATAGATGCGGCCCGCGCGATGGGCGCGGGCCGGTGCGAGTTCATGCCGGATCGGCTCAATACCTGCGGTAGTCGCCGCGTGCCGGGCCGCCATAGCCACCACCATAGCCACCGCCGTAGCCACCGCGGCCCATGCCAATTCCGATCCCGATGCCGACACCCACGGCTGCGGGCGGGGGCGGCGGGGCACGCTCGTAGACGACCACTTCGTCGGGCGGGGGCGGCCGACGCGGCTTCGGTGGCGTCTCGACCACCTTGCGCTTCGGCGGGGTGTCGACGCGTTTCTTGATGGTGGGCGGAACGCTCGGATTGACGGGCGTCGCCGGCGTCGGAGTCGAGCACGGGCAGGTCGGCGCCATCGCAACGGCGACCGGGGCGGGCGTCGCCGCGGCGGCAACGGGCTGGCCATAGTTGCGGTTCTGCACGCGCAGCAGCAGCCTGCGCGCGGTGGCAGCCAAATCGCTGTTGTCCCAGTTCGCCAGATAAGCCTCGAACGAGGCGCGTGTGTTGATCGCGGTCGCGCGCTCCCAGGCCAGCATCTGGCGCCGGCGCTCCAGCACGGTGCGCAGGCGCGGCGTGCGGGTGTCCTGCGCGTAGAGCTCGATATAGGCCTGATAAGCGGGCACCGTGTCCTCGGTGATCACGAGCTCATAGGCGACCGGGGCCGGCTTGCCCTGCAATTCCTTGCGCCAGTCCTCGAGGCTGCGCGTGGCACTCGCAAGCGCCATTGAAGCTGCGCCTGGAAGGGCGGACGTCTGGACGCTGCTCTCGCCGAAGAACCTGAAGTCCGTGGTCAGCGACGAGCTCTCCCAGGGGATCTGCCGGCCGTCGGTCGATTGCGCCACGGCGACACGGATGCGCTTGAACACCTCCTCGATCGGCAGATTGGGCTGCTTGGCGATGGTCAGCGCAGCGGCGGTGTAGGGGCTGTCGATGCCGTTGCCGTCCTCGGCTTCGGCGCCGGGCGAGGTCGAATAGGAGATGAAGGAGCCGGGCGCGCCGGCCTTGGTGTCGACGATCGCAAGTCCGTGGCCGGCGCCGCTGAGCGCGGGGAACGGATTGTTGCGGCAGGCATCGAGCATGAAGATGCGCGCCCGCGTCGGCAGCGCGCCGAGCGTGTTGAGCAGGTCGTTCAGCCGCACGCCCTGGAGCGGAATGTCGGCCTCGCGCTTGGGGTCGAGATCAACCGGCACCAGATAATTCTCGCCGTCGATCTGCAGGCCGTGGCCGGCATAGAACACCAGTGCGACGGTATCGGCGCCGCTGGCACCGACCTTGCCGGCGAAATCCGAGATCGCCGCGCGCATCTCGTTCTGCGACAGGTTGGCCGCAGTGGTGACGGTGAAGCCGGCATTGCCGAGCAGCTCCGTCATGCCTTTGGCGTCGTTGGCGGCGTTGGGCAGCTCCGGCACGGCGCGATAGGCGGATTGGCCGATCACCAGCGCAAGCCGCGTTTCGGCGGCGGCGCCGGTCGGCGTCATCAATTGCGTGAGCGCAAGAAGCCCGGATGCAAGCAGAAGATTGGAAAAGGTCGGACGGCGCATGATGTCACCTCGATCGGCAATACGCGCGATGATGTCACTCTTTCTACGTTTGCGCCATGCGGCCGTCTGTGCGCTGGATCACGGAGCGAGCCGATCTTCCACGGCTACAATCGATCGACCGCCCTGAACGTCCCGTCCTTCTGGATCACCGTCAGGAACACCTTCGGCGGCGTGTCGATCATGCGCGCGCCGACAGTGACGATGGTGCCGCTGATGTCGAAACGGCCGATATCGTTGATGGTGCGCAACAGGCTCGCGCGCGTCGGCTGCGGTCCGGCCTTTTCCAGCGCCGCGGCCGCGAGGCGACCGGAGATATAGCCTTCGAGCGACACGAAGTCCGGTGTCAGCGTCGGATCGAACGCCTGCTGCGCCCTCTGGTAGTCGGCGACGAGCTTGAGCGAGCGGTCCCAGGGAAAAGGCACGACCTGCGAGACGATGACGCCTTCGCCGTCCGGGCCAAGCTCCCCGGCGAGCGCGTTGGCGCCGACGAAGGAGACGTTGACGAAGGTCGGAGCGAAGCCGCTGCGGCGCGCGAGCTTGATGAATTCCGCGCAGGGGCCGTAGGTCCCGACCATGATGACGGCTTCGGGCTCGGCGCGCTTGATCATCCGCAAGGCCGCGGCCACCGCGCGGGTGTTGCGCTCGAAAGTGCCTTCGGCGGCGAGTTCGAGGCCGCGCCTCGCAAGCGCCCGCTTGACGCCGAGGAGGCCGTCGCGGCCGAACGAATCGTCCTGGTAGAAGATGCCGATGCGGGTGAAGCGGCGATCCTCGGTGAGGTGCTTGACCCAGGCCTCGGCCTCCGCGCCGTAGCTCGCGCGGATGTTGACGACGTTGGGAAGCTCGAGGTCGCGGAGAAATTCGGCGCCGGTGAAGGGGCCGATGAAGGGAATGTTCCTGGTGCTGGTGATCGGAATTGTCGCGATGGCGGTCGGCGTGCCGACCGCGCCGATCAGCGCGAACACCTTGTCGTCCTCGATCAGGCGCAGCGTCTGCGTCACCGAACGATCGGGATCGTAGCCGTCGTCGCGGCTGATGAGCTGGAGCTTGCGGCCGTGGACGCCGCCCTTGTCGTTGATCTCGGTGAATGCCGCGACGATGCCTTGCCGCATGCGCTGTCCGAGCGCGGAGGAGGGGCCCTCGAGTGCTGCCGCCTGACCGAACAGGATCGCGTCCTCGCCGACGCCGACTTCGTCGCCCTTGGCGGAAAACGTTGCTGCGGCCAACAATGCGATGGTCAAGCCGACGTAGCTCGCGAATGGCGATCGTGACATGAGGATGCTTGCCGGATACAGGACGCGTTGTGGAGACGATAAATCCTGCGGGCTGAACAGGACGCTAATTTGTGCCGCGTCGACGGTCCGTAAGACTCCGGGTAAAATCGGCAAGTTACTGCCACTCTGCCGGAACTTTCTGGGCAATCGTTAACTAAGCCGCGCGATGCGCGGCGGTGCGGTTTGCGAAATTGGGCAGTTCTTAACCCCGATCCTGGTCCGATAGTCGCGCCGGCGGCTCAACCAGAAGTTCGTGCCGCCGTACCGATGGGGACTTGCAGATCAAGATGGGCGATCGCGATCAGAACGATCAGGATCGGAGGCGTATGAGCGGATGGTGGCGTGCCGCGCCGCTGCTCGGGCTCTATCGCCCTGCGCTCGTGGCGATCGGCATCGGCCTGCTGTTCTCGATCGTGGGGGCTGCCGCCGTGGCGCGGTGGGAAGATCGCGTCAACCGGGGCGAGTTCGAGAACGCGGCCGAGACCCAGTCGATCGTCATGCAGAACGGCATGAACGAGTACATCTCGCGGCTCCTCGCACTGCGCACGCTGTTCGAATCGACCAGCGACGAAGTCACTCGCAGCGAATTCGAGACCTTCAGCGCCCGCCTGTTCGAGCGACATCCCGGCATGCTGCGCCTTGCCTGGTTGCCGCGCGTCAACAGCAAGGAGCGCGCCGAATACGAGGCCGCGGCGATCGCCGACGGCGTGTCCGGCTATCGGATCAAGTCGCTGCAGGGTGAGAGATTCGTCACCGCGACGCAGGGCGACGAATATTTTCCGGTGTTCTACTCGACTCAGCCGAAGACCTCGTCGGTCTATGGCATGGACTACGCGACCGTTCCGGAGCGCCGGGCGCTGCTGGAGCGCGCGCGCGACAACGATCGCGTCGCAGCCATTCGCACGCGCCTCTTCGAGCCGAAGCAGGGGGGCAGCGGTGTGCCCGACGTTCTCGTCGCCATTCCCGTCTACGCCAAGGGCACGTCGCGCGAGGAGATCGCGGACCGGCGCCGCAATCTCGCCGGTTTCGTGGTCGGCATCTTCGACCTGCCGCTGCTGATCCAGTCCATTCGCGTGACCACCGGAGCAAGCCCGGCGGTCAGCATGAACGTCTACCCGCCCTTCGCGGCGCAGGTCGCCAACGAAGAGGAAACGCTGCCGGACTACTCGTCGGCCGCCACCGCGCCGCGTTCGATGCGGGACATCGCGCAGGCCGTGCACTGGTCGGGCAGTCTCAAGATCGGCGATACCGACTGGCAGGTGCGGGCGGTTCCAACCGCCGGCGGTCCGCTGGCGACGACTTACGATCGCGCGGGCGCGGTGCTGATCGTCGGCATGCTGCTGACGATGTCGCTGTCGACCTATCTGATGCTCGCGAGCCGCAATTCGCGGCGGCTGTCGCAGGCGAACCGGCGGGTGCTCGAGCTTGCCCAGACCGACATACTCACCGGACTGCCGAACCGCGCCTTCTTCCTCACCCGGCTCGACGAGATGAACGGGCAATCCGGCGTGACTGGTCTGCCCTTCGCGATCCTGATGCTCGACCTCGACCGCTTCAAGAACGTCAACGACTCCCTCGGTCACGCAGCCGGCGATGCGCTGCTGCGCCAGGTGGCGCAGCGGTTGAGATCCGCGATGCGCGCGAACGACGTGCTGGCGCGGCTCGGCGGCGACGAATTCGCCATCATCCAGGAAGCCTGCGAGGATCAGCGCGCCTGCTCGACCGAGCTGGCGGCGCAGATCGCCAAGCTCGTGAGCGAACCGTTCCTGCTGCCGGGACACCGCGTCGAGATCGGCACCAGCATCGGCATCGCGATCTCGCCGGACCACGGCAGCGATCAGGAGCAGCTCCTGAAGAAAGCGGATCTCGCGCTTTATCGTTCGAAATCAGCGGGCCGCAACTGCTTCACCATCTACGACGAGGCGATGTCGGCCGAGCTGGAGGCCCGCAACACGCTGGAAGGAGATCTGCGCGACGCCATCGCACAGTGCCAACTGGAGGTGCACTACCAGCCGTTCGTCGACGCCCTCAGCGGCGTACGGCGCGGTTTCGAGGCGCTGGTGCGCTGGCGGCATCCGACGCGCGGTCTGATCCCGCCGGACCAGTTCATCTCGCTTGCGGAGGAGACCGGTCTGATCGTGCCGCTCGGCGAATTCGTGCTGCGGCGCGCCTGCGCGGACGCCGCCGGCTGGCCCTCCGATCTCATGGTCGCCGTCAATTTGTCGCCGATCCAGTTCAAGGAGGCCGAGCTGTTCGACATGATCTGCGCGGCGCTCGCCGATTCCGGCCTGCCGCCGCAGAGGCTGGAGATCGAGATCACGGAATCCGTGCTGCTGGAGCGCGCGGTCGAGAACCACGCCTTCATGGAGCGGCTGAAGAGCATCGGGATCGAGCTGGCGCTCGATGATTTCGGCACCGGCTATTCGTCGCTCAGCTACCTGACCGCGTTCCCGTTCGACAAGATCAAGATCGACAAGTCGTTCATCCGCAACCTCACGCATCAGCCGCGCAGCTCCGCCATCATCTCCGCGATCGTGACACTGGCGCGCGGGCTGGACATGTCGGTCACGGCCGAGGGCGTCGAGACGTGCGAGGAGTTCGAGCGGCTGAAGGTGCTCGGCGTCAATTTTGCGCAAGGCTATCTGTTGGGCAGGCCGCAACCGATCGAAGGGATCCAGTTCGACGAGCCGGCCAAACCTTCGCGGCGCGACGCCGCCTGAACGCGCCTCGGCGAGGCGTGTATGGCCGGAACGAAGTCCGGTCCGACGCCGTGGAAGCCCCGTCCTCGCTCAGCGGGCATGCGCGAAAAAGCGCTTGACCAGAGCATCCCCGGATGATCCGAAGGAACGTCTAGGGATGAAACAAGCACAACATGCGGCTTCCGTTCTTCTACGGCTGGGTGGTGGTCGCCGTGACCTTCGTCACCATGGCCATCGGCGTCAACGCGCGTACCGCCTTCTCGCTGTTCTTTCCGCCCATCATCTCCGAGTTCGGCTGGGAGCGCGGCGTCACAGCGGGCGCCTTCTCCTTCGGCTTCGTGGTGTCGGGCGTGGTCAGCCCGCTGATCGGCCGCCTGATGGATCGCGCCGGTCCGCGCGCGGTGATGGAGCTCGGCGTCGTGCTGATGGGCGGCGGACTGCTGCTCGCACCGCTGACCAGCGCGCCGTGGCATCTCTATGTCACCATCGGCGTCATGGTCGGTGCGGGCTCGGTGTGCCTCGGCTATTCCGGCCAGTCGCTGTTCCTGCCGAACTGGTTCATCCGCAAGCGCGGCTTCGCCATCGGCATCGCTTTCGCCGGCGTCGGCATCGGCTCGGTGACGCTGCTGCCATGGGTGCAGCACATGATCGAGCAGACCGGCTGGCGCACCGCCTGCACGGCGATGGGCCTGCTCGTCGTGGTGGTGCTGGCGCCGGTCAATCTGCTGCTGCACAAGCGCCCGCAGGACATCGGCCTTGAACCGGACGGCGACGCCGCCCCGGCGCCGGGCGCAGCCCAACCGGTCTCCAACATCGTCGATCCCGTCTGGGTCGGGATCGACTGGACGCTCAAGCGAGCCGTCGCGACCGCGCGTTTCTGGTGGATCGCGCTCGGCTATTTCTGCGGCCTTTACATCTGGTACGCGGTGCAGGTGCATCAGACCAAATTCCTGCTCGACATCGGCTTCAGCGCCAGTGTTGCGGTGTGGGCACTCGGCATCGTCAGCCTGCTCGGAATTCCCGGCCAGATCCTGCTCGGCCATGTCTCTGACCGGATCGGGCGAGAATGGGTGTGGGCGATCAGCTGCGCGGGCTTTGCGATCTGTTTTGCGGCGCTGATGGCGCTGAAGTTCCAGCCGTCGCTGTGGCTGGTTTACCTGATGGTCCTCACGCAAGGCGCGCTCGGCTACGGTCTCACCTCGATCATGGGGGCGGTGGTGTTCGAGATTTTCCAGGGCAGGCACCAGGGCAGTATCTTCGGCACGATCATGCTGGCGGCGCTGGCGGGTGGTGCGGCAGGACCGTGGGTGACGGGCTTCCTCTATGATCGTGCCGGCGACTACACGCTTGCGTTTGCCATTGCGATCGTCATGAGCGGATTGTCGGCGCTCTCGATCTGGCGGGCCGCGCCGCGCAAGGTGCGGGCCGTCGCCGGCCGGCTGCACAAGCTCCCCGGCGGTATTGCGCGGTAGGTTGTCTCAAGCATCGCATTGCTCGTTTCTTCTTCGGAGAGCGTTAAGCATATCGCGTCTTGGCGTGACGCCACGGGCCCGCAAAAACGTCTTGGACACCATCGGAGCGCTAGCGTCGGCTCAGTACCACTTCTTCCCGACGCCGTCCGGTTCCAACGATGTCTGCCTCCGATTGTCCCGCGACCGAAATGCCGGACGTGCTGCGCGCCGCACTCGCACGCGCCGAGGACGGCGTCGTCATCGTCGATGACGCGCATCGCATCACGCACTTCAACCCTGCCGCGGAGCGGATCTGGAAGCTTGCTGCCACCGAGGTGCTCGGCCGCAACGCCGCAGTTCTCACCCTCAAATGTCTCGAGGCCGGCGCGACCCCGGAGTTCCGCGAGGAGATCAGCCTCGTGCGGCGCGACGGCAGCCGTATCAAGGCGCTGGTGTCGATGTCGTCAACGACGATTGGCTGCGCGACCCATCGCATCGTGTTCGCACGCGACGTCACTCTTGATGCGGAGCGGCGCGTCAGGATCGGGCTTCTCCACGCCGTCGCCGACCAGACCAACCGCGCGGTGATCATCACCGACGTCGGGCGGAACATCGTCTACGTCAATTCGGCGTTCACGGCGCTGTTCGGCTATACCAGCGAGGAGGCCGCAGGTCGCAGCGCCGACGGCCTCGTTGCCGGTCGTCACACCGACCGCAAGGCCCTCGCGAAGCTCGTCAGGCGTCTGATGCGCGGCGGACATCGCGGCGAGGCCGAGCTGCTCGTCTACGACAAGGACGGCGAGGAGATCTGGGTCTCCGCCCGGATCGACACGTTCCGCGACAGCAAGGGCCGGGTCAAGCATATCTTCGCGCTGCTCGAGGATATCACCGAGACCAAGCAGCTTCGCTCGCTTCAGCAGCTCATCATGAGCGCGCTCGCCGACGAGGTGCCGATCGGCGAGATCGCCGACCGGCTGTGCCGCCGCGTCGAGGAGATCGCGCCCGACGTGGTCTGCTCGCTGCTTCACGTCGATGCCGCCGGCCTGATCCATCCGCTCGGCGGTCCCAGCCTGCCTGAGGACTATTCCCGCGCGCTGGACGGCATCGCGATCGGCCCCAATGTCGGCTCCTGCGGCACCGCGGCCTTCTACGGTACACCGGTTCTGGCGACCGACCTCGACACCGATCCGCGCTGGCAGCCCTACAAGGCGATGCCGCTCGCGATCGGCCTGCGTGCGTGCTGGTCGACCCCGGTCAAGGCCAAGGACGGCCGCGTCATCGCGACCTTCGCCTTCTACTATCGCGAGCCGCGCGCGCCGAGCAATTGGCACCGGCGCATCGTCGAGGCCTGCGTCAACCTCGGCGCCTTCGCGATCGAGCGCAAGGAGGCGCGCGCCGAGATCGCGCGGCTCGCCTATCACGACATCCTCACCGGCCTGCCCAATCGAGCCCAGTTGCGGCACCTGATCACCACGGCCATCGATGCCTGCCCGACCAGCAGCCATGTCGCGCTGGCCTTCCTCGACGTCGATCATTTCAAGGACGTCAACGATACGCTCGGTCACGCCGCCGGCGACGAGCTCCTGGTCCAGCTCGCGCAACGCCTGCGCGAGCATATCGGTCCCGGCGACATGCTGGGTCGGCTCGGCGGCGACGAGTTCGTCATCCTGCTGCCGCAACGCAACGTCGAGAGCGCCGAGCGCGTCGCGGCCGATATCGCCGAAGCGCTGGCGCGGCCGCTCCGGCTCGGGTCGAAGCTGATGCCGATGTCCGCCAGCATCGGCATCAGCCTCTACCCCGATCACGCCACCGATATCGACACCTTGATGCAGCAGGCGGACGCCGCGATGTACATGGCCAAGCAGGCCGGACGCTCGACCCATCGCATCTTCAGCGCCGAGATGAACGTGCTCGCCGAGCAGCGGTTGGCCCTGATCGCGGCGCTGCGCCGCGCGATCGCGGAGGGCGCGCTGAGTCTCAGCTATCAGCCGCAGATCCGCAGCTGCGACGGCGCGATCCATGGCGTCGAAGCGCTGGCGCGCTGGCGCGATGCCGTGCTCGGCGACGTCTCGCCGGCAAAGTTCATCCCGCTCGCCGAGGAATGCGGCCTGATCGAGCAGATCGGCCTGTGGTCCGTGCGCGAGGCCTGCCGGCAGATCGCGAGCTGGCGCCACGCCGGGCTCAACATTCCCTGCGTCTCGGTGAACCTGTCGCCGATCAATTTCCGCAACGTCGCGCTGGCGGCGCGGCTGAAGGACATCCTGGCCGAATACGATCTGCCGCCCGACGCGCTGATGCTGGAAATAACCGAAGGCGCGTTCATGCAGGATGGCGTCGCAGCGCTGGAGACGATGAACGCGATCCGCGAGCTCGGCGTCGGCCTCTCGGTGGACGATTTCGGCACCGGGTATTCCAGCCTCAGCCGGCTCGCGCATTTGCCGATCCGCGAATTGAAGATCGACCGCAGTTTCATGCGTGACATCGAGAAAGACGCGGGCGCGCTCGCGATCGCCACCGCGGTGGTCCGCGTCGGCCAGGGCCTCGGCATCACCGTGGTTGCCGAGGGCGTCGAGACCGAGGGGCAGCGCAAGACGCTGGCCGAGCTCGGCTGCGACATCGTCCAAGGGTTCCTCTACACACCCGCGTTGCCTCCTGTCGCTTTCGAGCGCTGGCTGATCGACCACTGCGCCGAGCAGGCGAGGGCGATGCTGGGGCGGCTTGATATTGCGCCGGCGGGCGCGACTGCGGTGAAGCGGTCGGCGTAGCTGCCTTCGAGCGATATTTCCGGCCGGTAGGAACGCATCAAGGCTCAGCGGCTTGGTCTTTGACGTCTCCCTGAAGGGGCGCCAGGCCTTGTCCTGCTTGCAAACCGCATGAGCCCAAATGAAACGACGGGAAACCGGCGCCACTGCCCGAGCGGCAGGCTTTCGACCTTCGCCACCGCAGCTCAAGGCCATCACGGCATGGATGGCTTGTCAGAGCGACGAGCCCAGCCTGTCCGAAGCGATAGGTCGCCTGGTGGAACTGGGGCTTGCGTCGCACGCCGCTCCGGATCGCCAGAAGCAGCGCGCGCGCAAGATGGCCGGCGATGCGATCGATCGCATGGGCGACACGACGACGACGGCGGAGGACAGGGCAATCCGCAAGCGGGATCTGCTCGATGGACCCAAGGAGTTCGATCGCGTACGAATTGATCGGTCCAAATGCAGCAAGCCGATTCGAGAATAGGCTGGGTGACAAGACGTCGCCGACACCGAAGCAATTCGAACCACCGGCGATATGGAGGACAAGCAATGAGACGGTATTCCCAATCGCATGCGGCGAAAGAGGCGAACAGTCTCTTCAAGCAGACCGTGACGAAGCCCGCGACCGATTACGAGAAGGCGGAACAGACCTTCCACGCAAATCGCGAACGGCTGAAGGCTGAACGGTTGGCGAGGGAGGCTGAACGACGCAGCCAGTCCGAGAGGACGACTTGAGTGTCGCTGTTCTACTTCGACATCTGGGACGGTGAATCGCTCGTCGTGGACGAAGAAGGTCTGGATCTGGCCAGCCGGCGGGCCGCGGAGATCGAGGCGGCGCTGTCTCTTGCCGACATCGCCAAGCAGCTTGAACCGTTCGACAGCAGCGACGGCCTCGCCATCATTGTTCGGGATGCGAGCGGCCCCGTCTCGAGAGCGACATTCATCGGCGAAAGAGTTCGCCAGGTCAATTGAGATCGCGCTCTCGCCCACGTGTGTGCGCTGGATGAATCGTCATCGCGCTCTAGGTCGTCGTTTGAGCATGATCTTGTCGGAGAACCGCCGCGCACTTCTCCGGATCATGCTTTAGAGCATCGGAAGCACGACAATCCCGTCTTCGAGCTCCCCTGAAGCAAGGCGCGCCCGCGCCATACGCTCGAACTCCGTTCGGTGCTTCTGCAGATAGCTGAAGGCCTGCTTCTGGGTATTGAATGTCGTGGCAAGCCGGCACAGCTGGCGGTTTGCGCCGGATGCGAGGAAGAAGGTGATGGTTCCGTGGTCTGGCTTGATTCTAGGCACGATCTGCACTCTCCGGCAATGAGATCGGCACTCAAGTCTGGCCGGCGGCGTTGAAGTCGACTATCGCGCCGGCTTCCTTGAACGCCTCTTCAGCGTAGGCGCCGGCAAAGCTGTTCGAAGCGCGTCATCAGCCGCTTCCTTCGCCTCGCGCACCTCTCGAAGCCGCGCCATGTTCTTGCGAACCTCGATGGCTTGTCTTTCGACGTCTGCCAATGCCCGGGCTCCCTCTTCAGCGGCGAGGCGCTTGCGATCGGAACGCGCAATGCTTTCGGGTGACGGCTCTGCCGGTTTCTTGGTGCTCATCGTTCACCCGGATCCGCAACAGCCAAACCCGCTCAATCCCGGGATTGAGCGGGCGAAGCAACCGTTTCAGTACATCCGTGAAACGGCGCCACGATATCAAGCCAGCGAGAGGTTCTCAGCGCTGACTTTGCCTCGCATCTTGTCGGTCTTGATCTCGAAATTGACCTTTTGGCCCTCGCCGAGACCAGCAAGACCAGCTCGTTCAACCGCGCTGATGTGAACGAACACATCGTTGCCGCCATCGCTCGGCTGGATGAAACCGAAGCCCTTTTGGCCATTGAACCACTTGACTGTACCTGTCGTCATTCTCTTCTCCAAAGCGCGCAAGCGCATCCCGCGCGACAATCACGCAGGTATCTTCAACTTCGTCGATGTCTTTGGAAAAGGAGCCCGCGGGCGCATTCAACAAGGCACAGCGGCTAATCGAACGACCCACAATATACACCGCTTTCGCGATTTTGCAAGGAGCGCAGCCGGTTTGTTTTCTGCGGGCCAGTTCTTCTGTTCCGATCGAGGCGTTTTGCGTGTGTCCGTCGACCTGCAGGCAGGACGTTATCGATTGACAGCGCTGCGCGACAGTGGTCACGTTGACGCCACCAAGGTGCTCGCCGTGACAGGCAGATCGGCTCGTCCGAAGCCGCGACGATGTCGCCATCGCTATCCTCAAAAATTCGCAATGAAGCTCCTGCGCAATTGGGCTGCCCTGCAGGACGTGTCGCATTCGCAGCCCGGGCCAGGAGGATCAAATTGCACGTACTCGTCAGAGACAACAACGTTGAGCAGGCACTCCGCGTTCTCAAGAAGAAGATGCAGCGCGAGGGCGTCTTCCGGGAAATGAAGCAGCGCCGTTCCTACGAAAAGCCGTCCGAGAGAAAGACCCGCGAGAAATCCGAGGCCATTCGCCGCGCCCGCAAGCTCGCCCGGAAGCAGGCGATCAGGGAGGGATTGCTGCCCGCGCCACCGAAGAAGAAACCCTTCGAGCGCAAGCCGCCCCTGCCGGAGATCAAAGCAAGGCCGGAGTAGAAGCGATCTTGATTCCGGATATCATGATGGCGCGTCACCGCTGAGGCCGCAGAAAGGCCGGGCCTGGCTGTCCC
Source organism: Bradyrhizobium sp. I71 (assembly GCF_022354745.1). Taxonomy (NCBI): domain Bacteria; kingdom Pseudomonadati; phylum Pseudomonadota; class Alphaproteobacteria; order Hyphomicrobiales; family Nitrobacteraceae; genus Bradyrhizobium; species Bradyrhizobium sp. I71. The sequence goes on along the minus strand of NZ_CP059398.1, from coordinate 1,837,287 downwards.
GGCTGCTGTCTTCCTTATGGCCTGAAATCGATGCCTCGAAGCACGATGCCCGGCGGCGTGCCTTCGAACTCGGTGGCGCGATATTTGCTCTCGGCGCATGCTTCGATGCGATCGCGTAGACGGGCGAATTGGGCTTCCCGCTGCTCGGGCTTGACTTGCGCGCCGCGCTCGAGGTCATCCATCGCGGAGGTCGAGATCGCGCAAGGAATCTCCCGGGCGCCGTCATGCATCGAGAACCGGACGATCATCCGGTCGTATTCGTGGTCGATAAAGCGGCTGCTGGTCAGTGTCATGGCTCACTCCGTTACGTGTTGGCTTCCTTGCGAGTTCGCGCCATCCAATCATTGAACGGTACCGCGCGCCCGCTCCCCGGCTCCCGCCGAGCATGCACGTGTCGAGAATGCAGGTGGCCCTCGCTCAGCCCTCTCCGGACAGCCGAGCGAAATCGTCGAACAGCGCCGAGACGAGCGCGCGATGGCGCGTGTCCTCGGCCGGCAGGCCCGCAGCATAGAGGTTGAGCAGATGGCGCGCCTTCATCGAGGCTTCCTGCCAGGACGCAGCGGGCACTGTCATCATGCGGTGTTCGAGGTCGGCCTCGCGCTCGCGCAGCTCTCTGACATGGGCCTCGACCTCCGCCAGCGCGCGGCGCAGGTCGGTGGCCTTTTGCGCGGCCATGCCACGGCGCTTGTCGAGATCGACCGGCTGGTCACTCATTGGCGATGCTCGCGTCTGCAGCTTGAGCATTCGCAAGATCGACGGAGCCGATCGACAGCATCTCCATGGTGCCGCCCGCACCTTCGGCTGGCACGGTGATCATCGTGGCGACCCGGCGATACGCAGCGAAGGTCAGGCCTTCGATCGTCTCCTCATCGGTGACGACCTCATAGGCGCCGGCCGGCAGAATGCGCTCGATGCCGCGGATGTGGAACGGATGCCTGAAGGTGACGGTCTCTCGCCGCGAGCGGATGGTCATGCGCACGCCTGCCTTTCGCAAGTGAAGCCCCAACCGGTGCCGGCTGCTGCGAGCATGCGCTTTTGGCACGGCAATAGCCAGCACTATCGTGTCCGTACGGGCAACGGTCATGTCGCGATGCGACGACAAGAGGCACTTAACGCTCGCTATTGGTTCGGCGCGGGCGTAGGCTCGCTGCCATCACCGCGCGTCTCGACGGCTTCGACCGGTGACTGTGGGCAAATGTGCTTCCGCCGAAGGCTGCGCTGGAGCGTTCGATGTCGGGTGATCGCATTTCGGAATGGATCGTGCCGCCGGTGATCGTTCCGCTGTTCCTGCTTCTCGAGTGCGGAGCCGCGGTCCTCAATGGCTAGGACAATACGCGTGCCGTATCTGGTCAGTGGAACCAACGAATACGGCAGCTCCAATCTCGGCCGGGGAACGGCGGCGGTCGCGCTACGCCTTGCGGAAAAACTGCTGCGCGAGGGCTACATGGACGTCAGGGTCTGTACCCCGCGCGGCCGGGTCCTGCAGCCGAGTGAATTCGACGAACTCAAACCAGCAAAGGAGAGCGACATGGCAAAGGGCCAACAACGCGGCAACCGCGAAGTCAAGAAGCCGAAGAAGGACAAAGCCAAGGTGATCGCCGCGGCGCCGTCCCGCAAGGAAGCTGCCTGGCAGCCAGATTTCGGACCTGCGAAGAAGAAGTAGCGAGGGGGCCGCATCTAAAGCGCGACAAGCATGTCGCGCGGCGATCGAAGGCACAGATGCTGATGCGACGCCGATCCCCTCCGACGCCGCAACCGTGATCGCGCAGGAAGCTGTCGGCCGGCATCGATCGGCCGGTCACGGATGCTCCAAGCAGGCGCGCGCTTTCACAAATGCACGATGGGCGGACGACGAGTTGTCGAGGTACTGAACGGAGATTGCGCGAGAGGCATCAGAATCCGTTGAAATCTCATGTGAAAACCTCTCTTGAACGATAGCTGCGGCGAGCGGTCACACGGCTGGCGTTCCAACGCGTAAATCTGGACCGTCGGTTGCCGATGTCAGATAATTGCGTGGATCTGATGTGGCGCCTCCGCTCCCCAGGCTCCTCGCATTATTGAGACACACGCCATGGCACAGGCGCGCGCCTTCGCGCAGAAGCTCGAACGGTTCTTGCATTTGAAGGATGCGCCGCCAACGCTGGTCACGCGTTCACTGCGCAGCGCCGAGCTCGCCGTCACCGAGACACGGGATGATCATCCGATTCCGCGTCTCTCCGAGTCGATGCCCTCGGAGGACGCCTATCTCGTCAGCCTCAAATTCCGTGATTTCGCCGATTGTGAGTGCTGGGAGCGCGGCCGGTGCGTGATCAAGCGCGATATCCGCGCCGGTGCCACTTATCTGTACGACCTGAAACGCGATCCACGCTACGTGATCGACAAGCCCTTCCATTCTCTGTTCTTCCATCTGCCCCGTTCGGCGTTGGACGACATGGCGAGGCAAAGCGGCGCGTCGCGGATCGGTGAGCTCGCCTATCAGCCCGGCGTCGGCCACGACGATATGACGATCCGTCATCTCGGCGCGTCGTTCCTGGCGGCGTTGCGGCAGCCTGAAGAGGCCAACCAGCTCTTCATCGACCACATGATGCTCGCGCTCACAGCACATGTTGCGACGACCTACGGCGGATTGCGGCGCGCCGCCGAGCCGGCGCGCGGCGGCCTCGCCCCCTGGCAGGTGAAGCGGGCTTGTGAAAGGCTGGAGTCCGATCTCCGCGGAAAGCTTTCGCTGGAGAAGATCGCAGCCGAGTTCGATCTCTCGGTCAGTCATTTTTCGCGCGCATTTCGCGTCTCGACCGGCCTGCCGCCGCACCAATGGCTGCTGCGCCAGCGCGTGGACACGGCCAAGCAATTGATGACGGTGCGCGACCTGTCGCTGGCGGAGATCGCGATATCGGCCGGGTTCGCCAATCAAAGCCACTTCACCCGGGTGTTTTCCTCGGTGGTCGGCGTCAGCCCGGGAATGTGGCGCCGTGAGGCGCAGGGCGTGCCGGACGGCGAAGCGTGATCCCTCCGTTCAGCGGCGCTCTGTCTGGGAGATGGCATAGGCGTCGCGCCGCGCCGCAAATATCTCGTCCGGCGGATGGCCGATGCCTTCGGCAAGATTGGCTGGATTGAATACGGACGCCTCGCACGCTCCGTTCGGTTCAGTGCCCGTTATCACGATCGTTCCGAGGCGCACCGCTTCGCGTCCATCCTCGTCGGGCCAACGGATGGTCACGTCCATGACGGGATCGCCGGGACGGTCCAGCAGCGCCATCACGCTGAACCTGACATCGCGCGCCGCAATCCGGGAGTCGAGATCGCGCAGCAAGCCGGTGGACTTGGCCGTGCCGGCGTGCTCGCTCGGCCTGCGTTCGTCGCCGACCGGCGCGACCTTGAACTTGATGAACCGCGTCTCACCCCTCGCATTCGTTGCGGGAAAGGCGTGCACCCCCCAATAGATCGTGCGGGCGAGGCTTGCCGGCGGCGGATTCGCGGCAAGGTAGCTTGCCTGATGCAGCGTTTCGGGATTGGCGGCGGAAAAAGCTTCGACTCGGGCCATGTCCGGCCTGCCGTCCGGTCCCGGCATGTGTGCTTGCAGGAAGGCCAGCATCTGGTCGAGCGTTCTGGCGAAATGAACCGGGGCGCTCTGGGTGACGATTTCGGAGAACTGATTGCCGCTGCCGAGTCGGAAGCTGAAGCCGCGCAGCGAGCGACCGTCCGTATCGGCCGCGTTTGCGGGGACGCCGTCCGCCGAGAAACGCGCCAGCACCCGGGAGGGCGTGGTGAAGCTGCAGGACCTGGTGATCTCCCTGGCCTGATCCGAGGGGGCATAGGTGCCGCGAACGCATCGGCCCCAGCAAAAGCTCGCACGCGCCTTCGGCGGAAGACCGGCAACAACCGCCCTCAAGGCATCGACGACGGACATCGGAGTGGCTGCGCCGCTCGGGAACTGAGGCAGAACGGAACCTTTGGATTCGAACGATGGGCCTGTTTATGGCGCAGGGCGCGCCGAAAGATCTTTCCCAAAGCGGACATGCCTTGTCCGATCCTGCGACGAATCTCGCAACTCGCTGGCTCGGGCCGCGCTCTGAAGAGCTCCGCTAGCCGGAGGCCAACCCCGTCCTGCGCCTGAGATCCGTGATCGCGCGCAGGAAACTGTCGGCCGGCGTCGTCTCCGGATCGATCAGCCGGTGCAGGCGAAAGCCGTCTTCCAGCGCGAGCACGACGGAGGCCATCCATGGCGGGTTCAGATTGTCGTTGCGCCCGTTGCTCTTCAATGTCGCCTCGACGATGTCGGCGACCAGCTTGCGCCGCGCGCGCAGGCGCTTGGCAAGCTCCGGGCGGCGCTTCTCGGCGCGTGCGACGAACAGGATCATCTCCATGTGGAGGAGGGGCGAGCGGCCGATCGGATCCTGCCGGCTGCGGTCCATTGTCTTCAGCGCCGCGATGAAATCGTCGAGATTGTCGTGCTGCGCGAGGATGTCCATGTTGCGCCGGATCGACTGCTCGACATGGTCCTCGAGCATGGCGATGATCAATTCGTCCTTGCTCTTGAAGTTCGAATAGAACGCCCCGCGGCTAAAGCCCGCTGCCGCCGCGATCGCCTCGATGCTGGCGCCGCCGATGCCGTCCTGTTCGAACACGCGCGCGGCCGCCTCGAACAGCCTGTCGCGCGTGTCGTCCCTGGTCGGTCTCGTTCTCACCCTTGACATCGGCACAGGTTAGGGCAGACTGCAACTCGATACAACAATGTATCGAGTTCGATAATTCAGGGATGGTTACGCTGCGCATGAGGGGCTGCCCGGCGTATTCGATTCATGCGGCAACCGGTCTGAGGTCACCATGAACGAGCACGTGCAAGGCGCCGGCGGCGGACCGCTGTTCAACCCGCTCTCGCCGGACTTCATCCGCGATCCCTATCCGCATTACGACCGGCTGCGCAGGCTCGATCCGATCCATGTGACGCCGTTCGGCCAGTTCGTCACCAGCCGCCATGCCGAGGTGAGTTTGGTGCTGCGCGACAAGCGCTTCGGCAAGGATTTCGTCGAGCGCAGCACGCGCCGCTACGGTCCCGAGATCATGAAGGAGCCGGTGTTTCGCAGCATGAGCTACTGGATGCTGCAGGCCGATCCTCCGGACCACACCCGCCTGCGCGGCCTCGTGGTGAAGGCCTTCACCGCCCGCCGGGTCGAGGACATGCGGCCGCGAATCCAGCAGATCGTCGATGAGGCCATCGACGCCGTGATCGACCGCGGCCACATGGACCTGATCGAGGATTTCGCCTTCCGCCTGCCCGTCACCATCATCTGCGACATGCTCGGCATCCCCGAGGAGCACCGCGAAGTCTTCTACAAGAGCTCGCGCGACGGCGGGCGGCTGCTCGATCCCGTGCCCTTGTCTGCGGAGGAGATCAAACAGGGCAACGCCGGCAACCTGATGGCGCAGATGTATTTCCAGCAGCTGTTCGAGCTGCGCCGCCGCAATCCCGGCGACGACCTCATCACCCAGCTGGTGCAGGCCGAGGAGGACGGCAACAAGCTCACCAACGAGGAATTGACCGCCAACATCATACTCTTGTTCGGCGCAGGCCACGAGACCACGGTCAACCTGATCGGCAACGGCCTGCTCGCGCTCCATCGCAATCCGGATCAGCTCGCGCTGCTCAAGGCGCGGCCGGAAATGATGGTGGGCGCGATCGAGGAATTCCTGCGCTACGATTCCTCGGTGCAGATGACCGGGCGCGTCGCGCTGGAGGACATCGACGATCTCGGCGGCGCGAAGATTCCGAAGGGCGAGAGCGTGCTGTGCCTGCTCGGCTCGGCCAACCGGGATCCCGCGGTCTATCCTGATCGGCCCGACCGGCTGGACGTCACCCGCCCGAATGTGAAGCCGCTGTCGTTCGGCGGCGGCATCCATTTCTGCCTGGGTGCCCAGCTGGCGCGCATCGAGGCCGAGATCGCCATCGCCACGCTGCTGCGGCGGCTGCCCGACTTGCGCATCGACGACGTCGAGAACCCGGAATGGCGGCCGACCTTCGTGCTGCGCGGCCTGAAGCGGTTGCCGGCGAGCTGGTGAGGCGCGCCAGCGTTAACCTCCGCGCGCAACAGTCGCTGTGACTTCGCCACACTTCCCTCTATATAAGGGGCTGTTCCGGCGCGCCTGAGGCCCTCAGGTTCGGCCCGGGCCGGTTTGGCCGAGGGGAGACCCGTGCAGACGACGCTGCTCGGATTGGCGATTGCCTTCATCATTGCGCTGCTGGCCGCGCTGATCGGGCCTTACTACGTCGACTGGAACCAGTTCAGGCCCCAGTTCGAGGCGGAGGCCGGCAAGATCATCGGCGTGCCAGTGCGGGTCGCAGGCGAGCTCGACGCGCGGCTGCTGCCGGCGCCGACGCTGCGGCTGCGCGGCGTCACCTTCGGCGGCAACAACGATCTCGGCCGCCTGCGCGCCGACAAGCTCGACGTCGAGTTCAGCCTGGGCTCGCTGATGCGCGGCGAGTGGCGCGCCACCGAGCTTTCGGTGGGCGGCATGGCGGTCGATCTCGGCCTGGATGCGCGCGGGCGGGTCGATCTGCCGTCGAGCGCGAGCGGCACCTTCAACCTGGCGTCCCTCGCCATCGAGCGGCTGAATCTCACCGGCCGCATCGCCCTGCACGATGCCGCCAGCCGCTCGACGCTTGAATTGAACGACATCACCTTCTCCGGCGACGTGCGCTCGCTCGCGGGCTCGGTGCGGGGCGACGGCAGTTTCACCGCCGCCGGGGTGCGCTACCCGTTCCGCGTCTCCTCCGGCCCGAGCGCCGACGGCAGCGCGACCCGCCTCCACCTCAACATCGATCCGGGCGAGCGTCCCATCCTCGCCGATCTCGAAGGTGTGCTCGCCTTCGACAACCGCCAGCCGAAATTCGACGGCGCGCTGACGCTCGCCGTGCCCGCGACCAAGAAGGCGGGCGAGGCGGGGCCGACGCCCTGGAAGCTCGCGACCAGGCTCAAGGCCGATCCGGCCGGCGCGAAATTCGAGCAGATCGACGCCAGCTTCGGCACGGAGGATACCGCGCTGAAGCTCGGCGGCGTCGGTGATCTCAGGTTCGGCGCCTCGCCGCTGCTCCGCGCGGTGCTGTCGGCGCGGCAGGTCGATGCCGACAGGCTGACGGCCAGGGACGATGCCGATCCGCAGCGCGTCCTGCCGGCGCTGCGGGCGGGCCTTGCGGCGATCCCGCAGACGCCAATCCCGGCGCAGATCGAATTCAATGCCGACCAGATCATGCTCGGCGGCCGTCCACTTCAGAACATTGCGGCCGAACTTCAGACCGACGGCAGGTCATGGACTTTCCAGCGGCTCGAATTGCGTGCGCCCGGCATGACGCAGCTTTCGCTCAACGGCGCGACCCCGGGCGCGGACAGCTTCAGCGGCCGTCTGCGCATCGAATCGTCCGATCCGGACACGCTGGTGGCCTGGCTTCAGGGCCGCAGCGAGGTCAACCGGCGCAGCACGCGGCCGCTGCGCCTCGCCGGGGACGTGACCATCGCCGCCAATCACCTCGCCATCGACAGGCTGAAGGCCGACATCGACGGCGGCGCGGTGGAGGGCCGCATCGCCTTCGTGCAGACCGGCGCGAGCAAGGGCTCGCGGATTGACGCGGAGCTCAAGGCCGACCGGCTCGATCTCGATGCCGCCGCGAGTTTTGTCCGCGCGCTCGCGGGGCCGCAGGGCGAGTGGCCGGAAGAGGCAAAACTCTCGCTCGCTATCGGCCGCGCGATCTCCGCCGGCCAGGAGCTGCGGCCGTTCGCAGCCAGGCTCGCCTACAGCCCCGCATCGCTGTCACTGGAGCAGTTGCGCTTCGGCCAGGCCAGCGGCCTGACCACGGAGGCGAGCGGCAGCTTCGACCGCACCAAAGCCACCGGCAAGCTCGCGGTGCAATCCTCGGCCAATTCGCTGCGCGAGCTCACCGCGCTGATCGAGCCGTTTCCGCCCGCGGTGCGCGCGCGCTTCGATGCCCTGCCGTCCTCGCCCGGCGCGACCCGTCTCAAGCTCGATCTCAGCCTCGACAGGAACGCCGAGCAGGCCGATCGCAGCAATGCCCGTATCGTGCTCGACCTCGACGCGCCGCAGCTCAAGGCGACCACGACCCTGGTCGCGCAGACGCCGGCGGCCGCCATCGGAGGGATCGATCTCGAAAGGTTGCGCAACAGCGACTTCACGCTGGACACGAAGGGCTCGGCATCGCAGGCCGGCGCGCTGCTGGCGCTGCTCGGGCTCGATCGCGTCGTGGCCGCCGGCGAGGGCGCCACGCAATTCGAAGGCCGCTTGAGCGGCGCCTGGCGCCGACCGCTGCAATTGAACGCGAAGCTCAGCGGCGGCGGGCTCGATGCGGATGCGCAAGGCAGCGTCGAATTGTCGGAGCCGAAGGCCAGCGTGAACCTGCGCGTGCGCAACGCCAATCTGGCGCCGCTGCTCGGCACCGGCCCGACCGACAAATCGGCGCAGAATGTCAGCCTGTCTTCCCGCCTCACGCTGTCAGGCAATCGCCTGACCTTCGACGATCTCGACGGCAATGCAGCAGGCTCGCATCTGCGCGGGCATCTTTCGGTGATGCTCGATCAGGAGAAAAGCGTCGACGGCGAGGTCGGCCTCGACTCGCTCGATCTTGCCCCCGCGCTCGCAGTCGCGATTGGCGCGGCCGGACATCAGTCCGGCGAGCCGTTCAGTCCGGGGCTCGTCGGCGGCTGGCGCGGCCGCATCGCCTTCCAGGCCCTGCGCGGAACGTTGCCGGGCGGCATCGAGCTGCGCCCCTTCGGCGGCACGATCCGGAGCGACGGGCAGTCGCTCGCGTTCGATGCGCTCAAGGGCGGCGTCGGCGGCGGCGAGATGTCCGCGAGCCTCGACGCGCGCAACGGCGCGAATGGTCTTGCGCTGAACGCGCGCATCGAGCTCGGCAATGTCGATGCGGCGACGCTGCGCTATCGTGACCTCGCGCTGTCCAAGGGGCGCGCCTCGGTGCAGATGGCGCTGACCAGCCAGGGCCGCAGCGTCGCGGCTTTGACCGGTGCGCTCGCCGGCAACGGCACGGTGACGCTCGAGTCCGCGGAAATCAGCGGCCTCAATCCGCGTGCGTTCGAGATCGCGATCCGCGCCAGCGACGGCGGCCAGGTCGCGGACGACAACCGTCTGCGGCAGCTCGTCGAGCCCGCGCTGTCGGCGGGTCCCATTACGATCGCCTCGGCACAGATCCCGTTCACGATCCGCGACGGCCGGCTGCGCGTCGGGGCGACGTCGCTGGAGGCCAAGAACGCCCGCGCCATCGTCTCGGGCGGCTACGACATTCCCGCCGACCAGGCCGACATCCGCGCCAGCCTGACGCCGATCATGACCGGCCTCTCCGGCGCCCCTCCGGAGATCCAGCTGTTCGCGGCAGGGCCCCCCGACAAGCTGAGCCGCACCATCGACCTCACGCCGCTGTCGTCATGGCTTGCGGTGCGCACGATCGATCGCGAGACGCGTCGGCTCGATGCCATCGAACGCGGCGAGCCGCCGCCGGCCACCGCTGCGCTGCCGACGCTGGTGTCGCCCGATCCGGAGCCGCCGCTGCTGGATGTGCCGCTGCCCGGCCGCGATCCGCGCCGCGCGCCGCAGAAGTCAAAGGCCGCGCCGACGCCGAAGGCCCCGCAGGCCGCTCCCGCCGCGCCAAGCCCTCCACTCACAAGCCCTCCACTCACAAGCCCGCCGCTCGCAAGCCAGCAGGCCGCGCCGCTGCCGCCGCCGATCGAGGTGAAGCCGGCTCCGGGCCCGCCGCCCGCCAAGCCGAGGCCAAAGCCGCCGCTGGTGCTGACGCCGCAGAATCCGTGAGGGCGAAGTCGGTTTGGAGAGACGGAGCCGCAGGCTCGTTTAACCTCTTCCGCTTGCGGGAGAGGTCGGCGCGAAGCGCCGGGTGAGGGTTCTCTCCTCTGGGGGACTATCCCGTTGCGGACACACCCTCTCCCCAACCCTCTCCCGCAAGCGGGAGAGGGGGCGCACCGTCTCCGTTGCCCGCCCCTTAACCCATTCCCTCGCATTTGAACGAATTTTCGTCGGCAAAACTGATTTGCCGATTTTACTGAATTCTCGCGTTTCATCTCTAGCGTCGGTTCCCAGATGAATTCGGCGTCGCGCCAAGAGTGGCGGGACGGCTTGCCGAACGGCTACCAAGAACTGGGGTGATCGAGATGAACGGGGCGAAATCGCTTCTACAGGATCTGGACGACGCGATCGCGCGCGGCACCGACGAAAGCCGGGCGAAGGCGTTGTGGCATGCGACCGATATCCTGATCACGGGCCGCTACAGCGACGACGAGATCTCCACGTTCGGCGAGGTCATCGGCCGGCTCGCCGAGGAGATCGAGGTCGCCGCGCGGGCGCAGCTCTCGGAGCTGATGGCGGCCTGCGATCACGCGCCGCTCAACGTCATCGAAAAGCTCGCGCTCGACGACGAGATCGAGGTCGCCGGTCCCGTGCTGCGCGAGTCCAATCGTCTCGACGAGAAGATGCTGGTCGAGAGTGCCCTGACCAAGAGCCAGTCGCATCTGCTCGCGATCGCCCAGCGCAAGTCGATCGGTGAAGCCGTGACCGACGTGCTGGTCAAGCGCGGCAACCAGGAGGTCGTGACGTCGGTTGCCAGGAACGACGGCGCGCGCTTCTCCGGATCGGGCCTGTTGCACATGGTCCGCCGCGCCGAGGGCGATTCGATTCTCGCCGAACAGCTTGGCCTGCGCAAGGACGTGCCGCGCCACATCTTCCAGCAGCTCATCTCGAAGGCGTCGGAAGACGTGCGCCGCCGCCTCGAGACCGAGCGGCCCGAGATGATGGCGCAGATCCAGAGCTCGGTGACCGAGCTCACCGGCGATCTCCAGTCCAAGTTCGGCCCGTCCTCGCGCAGCTATTTCGTCGCCAAGCGCGTGGTCACGACGCAGTACCGGCAGGGCAACCTCAATCAGGACTCCATCTCGAACTATGCGCGCCAGCACCGCTTCGACGAGGTGCAGATCGGCCTGTCGCTGCTCTCGTCGCTTCCTGTCGACGTGATCGAGCGCGCGCTGATGGACCGCAACCGCGAGATGATCCTGGTCTTGTGCAAGGCGCTCGACTTCTCCTGGGACACGACGATGTCGCTCCTGTTCCTCGGCGCCAAGGATCATCTGATCACGGCGCGCGAGCTCCAGGACAACGAGCGCGAGTACGGCCGGCTCAAGATCGAGACCTCGCGCAGCATCTTGAAGTTCTACCAGTCGCGCAAGAATGGCGCGGGTGCCGAGACCGTTACGGGCCGTCAGCCCGAGTTCCAGGTCCACTAGTCGGGTGCACTGAGCATCATCCCGGAATTCGAAGGGGAGTATTTGCAATGTTGCCTCAATTCGGCACCGCCGTTCGCAAGAAGAACCTCGGCAATGCCGTCACCGCCGATCTCGGCGGCGGCGCACCGGACAAGGCGTCGGTGGACGCCGCCTGGCTCGTGCTGGAAGCCGCCAACGATCTCGGCGACCACGCCGCCGTCGATGCCTGCCGTCGCGTCATCGACGCGGAGTTGAACGGCGCGGTCGCGGGCAGCGCGGATGTCGATCTCGTGCTGGGATATTTCCGGTAGGCACGGGTCAATCCTGCCTGACGCACCGAACCTCAAGAGTTCAGCAAAGAGCTGGAGCGTTTGGATTGCGTATCAATTTGAAGGGTCGACTTCGCGGCATTCAGTGCCGCGGCCAGCTCGTCGATGTGATACGGCTTGGCTAATATCTGGATACCCGCCGTTTCGGCTTCATGGATCGCGGCCTCGGCGTATCCGCTGGTCAGCAGTACGGGTATGTCGCTGCGCCGTCTCCTGATCTCCCGCGCGAGTTCCACGCCATTCATGCCGCCCGGCATCATGATGTCCGAAAAGATGAGATCGACAGACCGACCATCGGCCAGAGCACCGAGAGCAGCTGCAGCGCTGGCGGCCCGCGTGACTTCGTAGCCGAGCTGACCAAGCATCTCACCAACGAGTGCGGCCACCTCGTCGTCATCTTCGACCAGCAGGATTTGGCCCTGGCCGTTCTTCTTCGGCCGTACCGCCCTGTTGAAATCGATCAAGTGTCGTTGCTTGGAAGCGAGATTCAACGAGCGGGGCATGTAGAGCTCGATGCTGGTGCCCTGATCGACTTGCGATTTGATGCGGACGGTCCCGCGTGACTGGGTCGCAAACCCGTGGACCTGCGCGAGCCCCAGTCCGGACCCCTTGCCGACGTCCTTAGTCGTGAAGAACGGCTCGAAGACCCGCGACAGGATCTCCGGAGGCATGCCGACGCCCGTATCGATGACCGACAGCCTTACATAGTCGCCGGCGATCTCCCCGTCATTCAGACCAGGCAGATTCTCGCCGCGGACGACGATGGTGCCGCCGTTGGGCATCGCATCCCGGGCATTGACGGCCAGATTGAGAATGACCAGCTCGAGCTCGCCGGGATCGACCTCCACCGGCCAAAGAGCATCCGGGAAGTCGAATTCGACGTGGACGTCGCCTCGCAGGCTTCGATCGAGCAGCTCGCGCATACCGCCGATCTGCATGGCGACGTCGACGGCTTCCGGGCGCAGCCTCTGCCGGCGTGAGAATGCCAGCAGCTGCTTGGTCAGGCTGGCGCCGCGCTGTGCGGCCTGGATCATCCCGTCCATCAGACGCCGGCGCCGGTTTGGATCCGTCTGGCGGTCCAGCATGTCGAGGCCGCCGGAAATCACCATCAGCAGATTGTTGAAGTCGTGCGCGACCCCGCCGGTGAGCTGGCCGATAGCTTCGATTTTCTGCGCCTGGCGAAGCGTTTCCTCGACGCGAGCGCGCTCGTTCATTTCGAGACGCAGTTGCTCGTTGGCCTCCTCCAGCTCTCGCGTGCGCTCGACCACCAGTTTTTCGAGCTCCTGCGCAGTCTGCTCGCGCGCTGCGATCAGGGCCCGGATCTCATATTGACGCCGCCGCGCCCGCATCGCCGATTGAACCGCGCTGGTCAGCGTGATCGGCTGGACCGGTCGTTCGAGCAGCGAAACGTTACGAAGCAGGGCGACGATATTGCGGCGCCAGGCGACGACCGCGGGCTGCTCTCGATGGCTGGTGAGAACGACAAAGGGGAGGTCGGACCATGGCGGTTGGCTCGCGATCCATTCAGCGAGCGGCGCCGTGTCTTTCCCGAATAGTCCTTCCTCGGCAAGGAAGACCGCGCCCACGCCGGCACTCATCTCGCTGACGAGTTCGGGCAGACTTCGGCAGTTGACCGCTTCGAGGCTCGCACCGCGGAAAAGCTCGGCCGACGCCGGCCCGTCGCGGCCGATCGGAGCGAAGATGAGAACGCGGTGTCCGCGGTCGGCGCTCATCAGGCCGATCCTTCCGGGATGTCCGTGCCGGTATAACGCGGATTGCCCGAAAAGATGCCCATGAAGTTGGTGAGAGGCGGGCCGAGCTTGACACCGGTGCTGCCGAGCCGAAACTCGCGGATGGTGTGCTCGTGGTTGCCGCTGCGCTTCTTGACGACAGACAAGGCGCGCCGCACCGATCCGCCGGCCTCGAAATAGCGCAGCATGAGCACCGCGTCGCTCAAATAGCTGATGTCGAGCGGCGTATCCATCGGGCCGACCAGCCCATGTTGAGCGAGGATCAGGATGGTGAGCACTCCCTGCTGCGCCAGGTAGGTCAGCAGTTCGTGCATTTGCAGGATGAGAAACCGCTCGTCCGGCATCGCGTTCAGGTAGCCGTTCAGGCTGTCGATGATGACCACGCGGGCGTTGTCAATTTCCGCGCTCCGGCGCAGGGTCGCCGCGAACTCGCCCGGCGACAGCTCGGCTGGATCGATCTGTTGAAAGCGGATAAGGCCGGACTCGACGTACTTTTCGAGCGGCAGGCCGAGCGTCCGGGCGCGAGCTTCCACGGTGCCGCGGCCTTCATCGAAGGCAAAAAACGCAGCGTGCTCGCCGCGTTCCGCGGCCGCTATCGCATATGTGAGTGCGAGCGAGGATTTACCTACTCCGGCAGCGCCGATGAACAGTGCGTTGGTGCCGCGCTCGAGCCCGCCTCCGAGCAGTTGGTCCAGCTCGGGATTGCCGCTGGGCGTGAACTCGCCGGGAAACGGTTTGTGATGCTCGGCCGCCACGAGGCGCGGGAAGATCCGCAAGCCACCCTTTGCAATCGTAAAGTCGTGGAAGCCGCCGCGGAATCGAATGCCGCGCATCTTGATTACGCGGATCCGTCGTCGCTCTGCCCCGTAATCGACCGCGAGCTGTTCGAGCATGACGACGCCGTGCGCAATCGAATGCAGTTGCAGATCATCCTGGGAGGACGAGAGATCGTCGAGGAGCACGACGGTGCAATTGCGGTTGGTGAAGAAATGCTTCAAGGCCAGCACCTGGCGCCTGTAACGAAGCGGGTTCTGGGCAAGCAGACGCAGCTCGGAAAGGCTGTCGAGCACGACGCGCGTAGGGTTGATCCGCTCGACCTCCTTGAAGATCAGACCGGTCGTTTCGCTCAACTCCATCTCGGCGGGATGGAAGACCGTGAGCTCCCGGTCCGGATCGAGCGTGGTCTCGGGGGGGACCAGCTCAAAGATGTCCACGCCTTGCAAGGACCAGCCGTGCCGCTGTGCGACGACCGTCAGCTCCCGCTTGGTCTCGGACAGGGAGATATAGAGCACGCGTTCACCATCACGCACGCCGCTGAGAAGGAATTGCAGCGCAATCGTGGTTTTGCCCGTGCCCGGCCGCCCCTCGTACAGATACATCCGATTGGCGTCGAAGCCGCCGCCCAGAATGTCATCCAGGCCGTCGCTGCCAGTCGAAACTCTCGGTAAATCCTTGAGGGCGCTGTCTGGAGCGGCCTGGGATGGGCCAGTCATTGTACCCCCTTACGCAGGTTCCGGAAGCCGATGTTTACCCCAAGCGTCCACAAGCTGGGTTGGACCGAGATTGGTCCGTACAAGGAACTCTTCAGCAGCGGTCGAGTTCCCGGCGAGCTGTGTCCCGCCGTTCAGAAGCAGGTGCGGATGATGCTCGTTCTGTCTGTTCAGGATTGAACACAATCAGGTCCGGACTTCAGCGCGCTCCAATCCGGTGATTGTGACCTTCACCGCCGAATGCGGTAGATCACGACATCTTCGCCGTGGCGGTTCGTGCTCCGCTCGAGAAGGTAGTTCGACTTCTCCAGCACGCGGCGGGATGCACCGTTCCCGACATGCACGATGCCGACGACGGACGTTAGCGCGAGCTGTGACAATCCGATGCGCGTCATCGCGGTCGCGATCTCACCGGCAAGTCCCTGGCCCCAGAGGTTGCGCGTGAACGCGTAGGCGATCTCGATCTCGTCGATGTCATCCACCAGGATGTGCCGGAGGCCCGCCCGTCCTGAGAACGCCCCGTCGCCCGTTCGCAGCGCCCACAGCCCAAAGCCATACCGGTCCCAATGCGCCATGTTGACGTCGAGATATTCCTTCGTCGTCTCGGCCGAGCGCACGCCGCCAAGATGACGGGACACCTCGGGATCCAGATGCAATGCGACGAGATCTGCGAGATCAGCCTCGCGCAGTCGTTCGGCGGTCAGTCGTTCGGTGACGAAGCGATCGATGGAGCCAGATGGACGCATTTCGAGAAGGTCGCCATGCCGTATGCCGTTGCGAGCCGATGATGCCATTGTGCCGCTGTTTTGCCCGACGGTGCAAGCGGACTTAGGATAATCCGTAAGTCATTGTTTTCACAGCCTCCGTCTACTGTGCATGGGGTTGTTTTCGCGTTTTTGATCTGGCGAGGGCTATCCCGCCCCGAACGCGACCGCGACATTGTACGTCACGAGGCTCGCCGTATAGGCCAGCACCAGCATGTAGGCGAAGGTCACGGCCATCCAGGCCCAGCTTCCGGTCTCGCGCCGGATCACGGCCAGCGTCGAGGCGCATTGCGGGGCGAAGATGTACCAGGCCAGCAGCGACAGCGCGGTCGCCAGCGACCATTTCGTCGCCAGCACCTGGCCGATCTGCTCGGCCGCTTCCTTGCCGCCCTCGATCGCATAGACGGTGCCGAGGGCAGCGACCGCGACTTCGCGCGCCGCCATGCCCGGGATCAGCGCGACCGCGATCTGCCAGTTGAAGCCGACCGGCGCGAGCAGCGGCTCCATCGCCTTGCCGATGATCGCGGCGAGACTGAAGTCGATGGCGGGTTCGGTGGCGCCCGCGGGCGGCTGCGGGAACGAGGCCAGGAACCAGATCAGCACCATCATCGAGAAGATCGTGGTGCCGGCGCGCTGCAGGAACATCTTGGCGCGGGTGTAGATGCCGATCGCGATCGATTTCAGCCGCGGCATCTTGTAGTCCGGCAGCTCCAGCATGAACGGCGCCGGCGCAAAGTCGCGCAGCATGAAGAATTTGATCAGGAACGAAACCAGCAGCGCACTGATGATGCCGGCCGCATAGAGGCCGAACATCACGAGGCCCTGGAGGTTGATGAAGCCCCAGACGTCCCTGGCCGGAATGAAGGCCGAGATGATCAGCGTGTAGACCGGAATGCGCGCCGAGCAGGTCATCAGCGGCGCGATCAGGATCGTGGTCAGCCGGTCGCGCTTGTTGTCGATGACGCGCGTCGCCATGATGCCGGGAATGGCGCAGGCAAAGCTCGACAGCAGCGGAATGAAGGCGCGGCCGTGCAGGCCGGCGCCGCCCATGATGCGGTCCATCAGGAAGGCGGCGCGCGCCATGTAGCCGAAATCTTCCAGCAGCAGGATGAACAGGAAGATGATGATGATCTGCGGCAGGAACACGATCACGCTGCCGACGCCCGAGATCACGCCGTTCTGGAGGAAGCTCTGGAGCAGGCCGCCGGGCAGGGTGTCGTGGACGAACTCGCCGAGCGCATCGAAGCCCGAATTGAGCAGGTCCATCAGCGGCTGCGCCCAGGCGAACACCGCCTGGAACATCACGAACAGGATCAGCGCGAGCACGATGAGGCCGCCGACCGGATGCAGCACCACGGCGTCGATCCGCGCGGTCCAGGTGTCGGGCCTGGCAGGCAGGCTGACGCAGTCGGCGATGATGCGGTCGGCCTCGCGCTGGGTGGCGCGCAATTCGCTGACGCTGAGCGCGCGCCAGCTGTTCTCCCGCGGCTCGGCGAGCTTCGCCGAGATGTCGTCGGTCAACTGGAGCAGATCGGCGGTGCCGCCCTTGCGCACCGCGATCGAGGTGACCACGGGCACGCCGAGCTCCTTGGCGAGCCGCTCGACGTCGACGGTGATGCCGCGGCGGCTCGCGATGTCGAACATGTTGAGCACCAGGATCATCGGCCGTCCCGTGCGCTTGAGCTCGAGCAGCAGGCGGATGGTCAGGCGCAGATTGGTGGAATCGGCGACGCAGAGCACGAGATCGGGCACCGTCTCGCCGCTGGCCTTGCCGAGCACGAAGTCGCGGGTGATCTCTTCGTCCGGGCTGCGGCCGCGCAGTGAATAGGTGCCGGGCAGGTCGACCACCGAGACCTGGCGTCCCAGGGGGGTGACGAAGAAGCCCTCCTTGCGCTCGACCGTGACGCCGGGATAATTCGCGACCTTCTGCCGGCTGCCGGTCAGGGCGTTGAACAGCGAGGTCTTGCCGCTGTTCGGCGTGCCCACCAGGGCGAGATGCAGCAGGGGTAGTTCCATGTGATCAGGGCCCGGATGAGGCGTCCCGTCGCGATCTAGGCGACGATGATGGCCATGGCTTCGCGACGGCGGACCGCGATGGTGATGCTGTCGACCCGTACGGCGATCGGATCGCGCCCGACCAGCCCCTCATGCAAGATCTCGACCCGGGCGCCCTCGACGAAGCCGAGTTCGATCAGGCGGCTTTCGAGCTCGACGTCCGAGAGCGCCGAGCCCGCCTGCTTGGCGGAAAGGTGCTGGATGACGCCGGTATAGCCGCGCTGGGCCAGACCCAGCGGCATGTGCGGACGCGTGTCGGTGGTGTCGGTCATGCCCTGTATTTTCAACGCAAGGCATCGAGGTCAAGCGCGCACGTTCGCGGAAGCTGCACCTTAGAGTGATTTTAAAGTATTGCAGCCGGGGTGCCCTCGTGGGCGCCCCCGAGGGCTACTGGGCCGGGACCTTGTCCGGCTGGGCGGCCATGGCGCGGCTCTTGAAGTAGTCCAGGACGAAGAGGCGGATCGCCGAAGACAGATTGCCTTGCTGGCGGTTGTTGTCGATCTCGCCGACCAGCTCGGACAACGTCATGTTGCGCAGGCCGGAAATCTCCTTCATGCCGTTCCAGAACGCCTCTTCCAGGCTGACGCTGGTCTTGTGGCCAGCGACGACGATTGACCGTTTCACGACGGGCGACTTCATGGCTGCTCCTCGCGATCGATCCGGTGCTGGTCCAGGTGCTCCTTGGCCTGGTCCACCCGCGTCTCCTCCGCCGAGCGTGCCGCCTTCGTGCGACCGAATTTCGCCCGGTTGGCGTCCGCCTGCTTCGCCGAGGCTTCCCGCTCGGCGCGCTTCCTGAATCGATTCAGGTTGATGACGTTCCCCATGCCGTGTCTCCATCATCCGATCCTCTTCAGGCAGGATGAAACATTCAGAAACAGGGTGCCGCGTTGCGCCCCGCAAGACTTGATCGTCATTCGCTCGTCCTCGTCAATCGGCCCATCGGGCCATCAAACGATGAATTTCGCCCGTCGAGGGCAGAAGAGCTGCGTAACACGCCCCTCCGCCGTAACATTGACGGTAATCAAATCCCTCCTCCAAAACCGCATATTTCTGGAGGGTCGAGGCTCCGTATCATTACGGAGTGCTGTCGGAATTCGGAAATCTATCCCGGGCTGGTCATCTTCTCGGGGCGTACCAGACGGTCGAACTCGTCGGCCGAGACGAACCCGAGCCGCAGCGCTTCCTCCTTCAGCGTCGTGCCGTTGGCATGCGCCGTCTTGGCGACCTTTGCCGCGTTGTCGTAGCCGATCTTCGGGGCCAGCGCCGTGACCAGCATCAGCGAGCGCTCCATCAGCTCCTTGATGCGCTTTTCGTCGGCGCGGATGCCGCTGACGCAATGTTCGGTGAAGGAGCGTGCGGCATCCGCCATCAGGCGGATCGAGTGCAGCATGTTGTAGGCGAGCACGGGCTTGTAGACGTTGAGCTCGAAATGGCCCTGGCTGCCGGCGACGGTGATGGCGGTGTGATTGCCGAACACCTGGCAGCACACCATGGTCATCGCCTCGCATTGGGTCGGATTGACCTTGCCGGGCATGATCGAGGAGCCCGGCTCGTTCTCCGGCAGGATCAGCTCGCCGAGGCCCGAACGCGGGCCGGAGCCGAGCAGGCGGATGTCGTTGGCGATCTTGAACAGGCCGGTCGCGACCGAATTGATGGCGCCGTGCGCCAGCACATAGGCGTCGTTCGAGGCCAGCGCCTCGAATTTGTTGGCGGCGCTGGTGAACGGGAGCTTCGTGATGCGGGCAACATGCTTTGCGAACAGCTTTGCAAAGCGCGGCTTCGAGTTGAGGCCGGTGCCGACGGCGGTGCCGCCCTGCGCCAGCGGATAGAGGTCCTTCACCGCGACCTTGAGCCGGGCGATGCCGCTTTCGACCTGCGCGGCATAGCCGGAAAATTCCTGGCCCAGCGTCAGGGGCGTCGCATCCTGGGTGTGGGTGCGACCGATCTTGACGATCCTTGCGAACTCCTTCTCCTTCTTGCGCAGCGCGCGGAGCAATTCGCCGAGGGCAGGGACGAGATCGGCATTGATGCGGCTTGCGGCCGCGATGTGCATCGCGGTGGGAAACGAGTCGTTCGACGACTGGCTCATGTTGACGTGGTCGTTGGGATGCACCGGCTTCTTGGCGCCGAGCTCGCCGCCGAGCAGCTCATTGGCGCGGTTGGCGATCACCTCGTTGAGGTTCATGTTGCTCTGCGTGCCGGAGCCGGTCTGCCACACGACAAGCGGAAAATGATCGTCCAGCCGGCCTTCGATCACCTCGCGCGCGGCGCGGATGATGGCGCCCGCCCGGCGCTGGTCGAGCAGGCCGAGCTCGAGGTTGGACTGCGCCGCAGCGAGCTTGACGATGCCGAGGGCATGCACCAGCGAGATCGGCATGCGGTCGGTGCCGATGCGAAAATTCTGGCGCGAGCGCTCGGTCTGGGCCCCCCAATAGCGGTCGGCGGGGACCTCGATGGGACCGAAGCTGTCGGTTTCGATGCGGGTCGCGGAGCGTGAAGGGCGGGTCTTCTTGGCCATGAGCACATCCATTCCGCCGCGCGAATGCCGCACGGCCATTTCATGTGCTCTCTATATACGCAGTTTGGCTGTGTGCGACGGGCTCAAGCCCAACCTAGATCATTTCTTACGGAAACGATCGAGCCGCACGACTTCGGCGCCGCCCTGGCTCGGCGGGGTCGGCTCGTCGGTGGCTTCCGCTGTCTCGGTCGCAGGTGCCGGGACCGAGACAGCCGACGGCGCGGGCGCTGCAGGCAAAGTCTCGGGTGCGACCTCGGCGACGTCGGAGGTGTCGAACTGGAGGCCGAACTTCACGGACGGATCGAGGAAGCTCTTGATGGCACTGAACGGCACCACCAGCCGCTCCGGAATGCCGCCAAAGGACAGGCCGACCTCGAAGCGGTCCTCGAGCACGGTCAGGTCCCAGAACTGGTGCTGGAGGATGATCGTCATCTCTTCCGGATATTGCGCGAGCAGTCGCGGCGACAGCTTCACGCCCTCGGCCTTCGACACGAAGGTGATGAAGAAATGGTGCTCGCCCGGCAGGCCATGGGCCGCGGCATCGGTCAGCACCTTCCGCAGCACGCCGCGCAGCGCGTCGCGGGCCAGCACATCATATCGGATATGATCGGTCGCCATGGTGGTCCTGTTGCATCCCCGAAGCCCGACCCTGCCGGCCCGACTCGCCAAGCCGCAATAGTACCGCGCCTGACGGGTGAGCAGGAGTCCCCGCCGGGGAAGAAATGAAAGAGTTAAAGTGGAGGCTTCTGTTGCCAGGTGCCTCCGAACCCCGCCTAGCGGAGCTTAACCCGCTAGGACTTTAGAGTGGTCTTTCAAACTGCGTTACGCAGCCTGAGCAACCGGAGCAAAGTTGTCGTTGGCAACTATTGCAGTAGCCCGATAACGGCGGAACAATACCGGGAAAAAGTACGCCCTTTACGCCCTCGTCGATCCTATTTCGCCCCCGCCAAAGCCCGCTTCGGGACAGCCCGATAGTGGGCTTTGGTGGAGGCGCCGGGTACCGCCCCCGGGTCCGAATGGTTTATTGCGACGACCGTTTATTTCCATAGCCGGCGAACCGGCACTCCCAATATAGGACGCAAAGCTTTCGAAAAACAGGGGTTTCGAGCGGATTGGCTGCGGTTCCCTTTGGATAGGTTCCGGACCGTCTTGGCCGCGGCGCGACCCTCGTTCTAAGCTCCTGACATGTCCTCGGGTTCAGCACCGGCCGTCCAAGAGCCGGATCTCGCCACCGCACCGCCAAGCCTGGTCGCGCTGTTTCTGGCCTTCGCCAGGATGTCGCTGGCGGGTTTCGGCGGGGTCCTGGTGTTTGCCCGGCGAGCGATCGTCGAGCAGCACCGCTGGATGACGGCGGACGAGTTCAACGAGACCTTTGCGCTCTGCCACTTCCTGCCCGGGCCCAACATCGTCAATCTGTCGATGGTGTTCGGATCGCGGCTGCGCGGCATCGCCGGCGGCGTGGCCGCCTTCGCCGGGCTGTTGCTGCCGCCGACGCTGATCATGACGGCGCTTGCGGTCGCTTACGCCCGTTTCGGTGATCTCGAGGTGCTGCGCCGAATCCTTGCCGGCATCTCCTGCGCGGCGGTCGGCCTCTTGATCGCCGTGGTCTTCCGCATGATGACGCCGCTGCTCAAGCGGGCGGATCCCTTCGCGGTGATCCTGATGCTCGGTGTGTTCCTCGCCATCGGCGTGCTTCGCCTGCCGCTCCAGGCGGTGCTGCTGGTCGCGATCCCCGTCAGTGTCGGCCTCACTTATTTCCTGCGGCGGAAAGTAGCAGCATGACCGGCCACAGCCCGATCTGGTCGCTGATCTCCACCTTCGGTCTGATGTCACTATTTGCCGTCGGCGGGGCCGCGGCAGCGGTGCCCGAGATGCACCGGATCGCGGTGGAGGTGAATCACTGGATGACCGACAAGCAGTTCGCGGACGCCTATGCGATCGCGCAGCTCTCGCCAGGTCCGAACGTGCTTATCGTGACGTTAATCGGCTATGCCGTGGCCGGCGTCCCCGGCGCGCTGGCGGCGACGCTGGCGATGTGCCTGCCGACGGCGCTGCTTGCCTATTATGTCAGCCGGCTCCTGAATCGCCCCAGCCAATCGCGCTGGCCCGGCCTGATCCAGGCTGCACTGGTTCCGCTCTCGATCGGTTTGATGGCGGCGAGTGCCCTGATCCTGGCCCAGTCCACCGATCGCAGCATTGCTGCACTGCTTCTGACCGCAATGGTTGCGGTGATGGCATCCGTCTCGCGCGTCAATCCACTGTGGCTCCTGCTCGCCGGGGGCGTGTTGGGTTTTGCTGGCATTGTGTAATGAAAATCGCTAGGCAGTGATCCGGGCGGGGGACCCAGTTCCAGCCGATTTAGAACAACAGTGCTCGTGACTTACGGTCGCGGAGGAGACAGGCATGGCCGACACGATGGGCCACTCAGCGACAGCCACCCGAAATACCCGGCTGGCGGTTGGCTTTTGTCTGCTGGCGATTGCGCCGCAGATCTTCGAATTGATCTGGTCGATCGGAACGATCTTCGGCTGGGGGGCCGGCCGCGGCCCGGCGACGGTGATCACCAGCCACGTGACGGCGCTGCTCGCCGGCGCGCCCAGTGCCATCTTCGGATCGTTCGGCGGCGGCACCAAGAAGATGTCGTCCGAGGTGCTGCTGGCGCTGATCTATTCCTATCCGCTGTTCGCGGTGGCGATCCTCACGCTGTTCATGACGATCCGCTCGGCGCAAGACTATGTCGGCGGCGTCGTCCTGATGGCGGTCGCCCTGTTCGCGCTGTGGGCATCGAGTGATTTGCAGGGCATGCGAGGCTTCTCCTTCGGCGCAGGGACCGCGCCGCGCATGTTCGGCGGGCTGCTGGTCGCCTTGTCCGCCGGCATCGCCTTGACCGGTCTTCTGACCGATGGGCCTGCGATGGCCCATTATTCCTGGCGCGGACCGCTGTTCGTGGTGGCCGCGATCCTCTTCTTCGCGCTGGCGATTCGGCCGCTCGGCGTCGTGGTCACGGCCTTCGCGAGCTTCATGATCGCGGCGACGGGCTCGCACGAGACGCGGTGGCTCGAAGCGGTGATCGTCGGCGCCTGCCTGACGATCGGCTGCGCCATTCTGTTCCCCTTTGTGCTCGGGCTGCCGATGCCGATGTACCCGCGTTTCCTGATCCAGTGAGGGTGTGATGGATATTTTTGCCAACCTCGCTCACGGCTTCGCCGTCGCCTTCTCTCCGATCAACCTCCTGATGTGCCTGATCGGCGCGCTCGTCGGCACGCTGGTCGGCGTGCTCCCGGGCATCGGCACCATTGCGACGGTCGCAATGCTGCTGCCGATCACCTTCGGACTGCCGCCGGTCGGCGCCCTGATCATGCTCGCCGGCATCTATTACGGTGCCCAGTATGGCGGCTCGACCACGTCGATCCTGGTCAATATTCCAGGCGAGGCGACATCGGTGGTCACCGCCATCGACGGGCACCAGATGGCCAAGCAGGGCCGCGCCGGCCCGGCGCTGGCGATCGCCGCAATCGGCTCGTTCTTCGCCGGCTGCGTCGCGACCGTCCTGATTGCCATCCTCGGCGCGCCGCTCACGAAGCTCGCGCTGGCGTTCGGCCCGGCCGAATATTTCTCGCTGATGGTGCTCGGCCTGATCTTCGCGGTGGTCCTGGCCAAGGGCTCGGTGCTGAAGGCGATCGCCATGATCGTATTCGGCCTGCTGCTGTCGATGGTCGGCTCGGACATCGAGACCGGCGCCTCGCGCATGGCCTTCAACATTCCCGAGCTCGCCGACGGTCTCGGCTTTGCGACCGTGGCGATGGGCGTGTTCGGCTTTGCCGAGATCATCCGCAACCTCGACCATGGCGCCGGGATGAACCGCGACCTCGTGCAGCAGAAGATCACCGGCCTGATGCCGACCAAAAAGGACCTGCTCGACTCGGCGCCGCCGATCCTGCGCGGCACCGTGCTCGGCTCGATCCTCGGCATTCTGCCCGGCGGCGGCGCGGTGATCGCATCCTTCGCGGCCTATACGCTCGAGAAGAAGCTCGCCAAGAACCCGTCGCGGTTCGGCCGTGGCGCGATCGAAGGCGTGGCGGGGCCGGAAAGCGCCAACAACGCCGCGGCGCAGACCTCGTTCATCCCGCTGCTCACCCTCGGCATCCCGCCGAACGCGGTGATGGCGCTGATGGTGGGAGCGATGACCATTCACGGCATCGTGCCGGGTCCGCAGGTGATGCAGA
The DNA here is from genome assembly GCF_022354745.1 of Bradyrhizobium sp. I71. NCBI lineage: Bacteria > Pseudomonadati > Pseudomonadota > Alphaproteobacteria > Hyphomicrobiales > Nitrobacteraceae > Bradyrhizobium > Bradyrhizobium sp. I71. The sequence goes on along the minus strand of NZ_CP059398.1, from coordinate 1,812,866 downwards.
AGCAGCCGGACCTCGTCTGGGGCATGATCGCCTCGATGTGGATCGGCAATCTGATGCTGATCATCATCAACCTGCCGCTGGTCGGAATCTGGGTGCGCCTCTTGCGCGTGCCGTACCGGCTGATGTTCCCCTCGATCGTGATCTTCTGCGCGATCGGCATCTATTCGGTGAACAACGCACCGGTCGACGTCATCCTGGCCGGTATCTTCGGCCTCGTCGGCTACTGGCTGATCAAGCACGATTTCGAGCCGGCGCCGTTGCTGCTCGGCATGGTGCTGGGACCGCTGATGGAAGAGAACCTGCGCCGCGCGCTGCTGATCTCGCGTGGCGACTGGAGCGTGTTCGTCACGCGTCCGTTGTCGGCGGTGTTGCTGGCGGTTGCGGCGGGCCTTCTTGTCCTTACGGTGCTACCGGCGTTGCGCGCCAAGCGCGACGAGGTGTTCACCGAGTCCGAGAACTGAGGTCGCCGCCCAACGGCGCGCCGCGTCCTGCGTCGGCGCGCCGCATTCGGAAGTCGAATCGACTTGTGTGACGGCTTCGTGAAATGAAAATAGTGGCCTTTGGGCCGGTAGTTTGTTTGTGTCCAAGGGGATCCACATGACCTTTCTTCGCGCGCTCACGGGCGCATGTGCCGCAGCGCTTGCCTCGCTGGGCGCCTTCATCGCGCCGGCCGAGGCGCAGACCTACCCGACGCGCAGCATCACGATGATCGTGCCGTTCGCGGCCGGCGGACCGACCGACGTCGTCGCGCGCATCGTCACCTCGCACATGGCGCAGACACTGGGACAAAGCATCATCATCGAGAACGTCGTCGGTGCCGGCGGCACCACCGCGACCACGCGCGCCGCGCGCGCGGCCAATGACGGCTATACGCTGATCACCGGTCATATGGGCACGCATGCCGCATCTGTGCCGCTGTATCCGAAGCTCGCCTACCATCCGGAGAAGGACTTCGAGCCCATCGCGCTGCTCGCGGGCACGCCGATCCTGATCCTTGCGCGCAAGGACTTTCCGCCGAAGGACCTCAATGAGTTCGTCGCCTATGTGAAGGCGAACGCCGAGAAGGTGAACGCCGCGCATGCCGGCGTCGGCTCGGTCTCGCATGTCTCCTGCGAATTGCTGCACTCCATCCTCGACATCAAGCCGGTCGGCGTGCCCTTCAACGGCACGGGACCCGCGATGAACGCGCTGGTCGGAGGCCAGGTCGATTACATGTGCGACCAGATCGTCAACGCCGTGCCGCAGATCAACGCCGGCACCATCAAGGCCTATGCAATCGCAACGCCGGAGCGCAATCCGTCGCTGCCGAACGTGCCGACGACGGCCGAAGCGGGCCTGCCCAAGTTCCAGGCCCAGGCCTGGAACGCGATGTTCGCACCCAAGGGAACCTCGCCCGCGGTCGTGGCGAGCCTGAACGCTGCGGCCGTCAAGGCACTCGATGACGAGACCGTGCGCAAGCGCCTGCTCGAGCTCGGCAGCGTCATCCCGGGCCCCGCCGAGCGGACGCCGGAATCGCTGGCCGCCCTCGTCAAGAGCGAGATCGCGAAGTGGACCCCGGTGCTCAAGCCGGCAACTTAGGCAATGCGATCAAGCCGATAGGCTGGAAGGGCGGGACGCAGGTTCCGCCCTTGTCGTTTGTGCCGGGACCGCTCACTTTTCCGGGTATAATCGCCACAGACAGCGAATCGCTGCTGTCGCAGCATGGGGGCGGCCGCTAACTTCGCCGCCTCCCCCAGAGGCTGCCGTCTTCCTAAGGTTTTTGGCACATGCACCAGTATCAGGACCTGCTTGAGCGGATTCTTTCAGACGGCGCCGAGAAGACCGACCGGACCGGTACCGGCACGCTTTCCGTGTTCGGCCACCAGATGCGCTTCAATCTGTCCGCCGGCTTCCCGATGCTGACCACCAAGCGGCTGCCGCTGAAGGCGATCGTGCACGAGCTGTTGTGGTTCCTGAAGGGCGACACCAACATCAAATATCTGCGCGACAACGGCGTCACCATCTGGGACGAATGGGCGGACGCCAATGGTGATCTCGGCCCGGTGTACGGCCATCAATGGCGCTCCTGGCCCACGGCCGACGGTCGCAGCATCGACCAGATCGCCAATGTCGTCGACATGATCAAGCGCACTCCCGATTCCCGCCGGCTGATCGTCACCGCCTGGAATCCGGCCGACGTCGAGAAGATGGCGCTGCCGCCCTGCCACCTGCTGTTCCAGTTCTATGTCGCGAACGGGAAACTGTCGTGCCAGCTCTATCAGCGCTCGGCCGACGTCTTCCTCGGCGTGCCCTTCAACATCGCCTCCTATGCGCTGCTCACCATGATGGTGGCGCAGGTCACCGGGCTGAAGCCCGGCGACTTCGTGCACTCGCTCGGCGACACCCATCTTTATTCCAACCATCTGGAGCAGGCGAAGCTCCAGCTCACCCGCGCGCCACGTGCGCTGCCGGTGATGCGCATCAACCCTGATGTAAAGGACATCTTCTCCTTCCGCTTCCAGGATTTCGAGCTCGTCGGCTACGATCCGCATCCGCACATCAAGGCGGAAGTCGCGGTCTAGCGCAGATGTCGTTGGCCATCCGTCGTGTCCAGGCTGGAGAAGCCGGCCTCGTTCTGTCCTTCATCCGCGAGCTTGCCGAATACGAAAAGCTGTCGCACGAGGTGGAGGCGACCGAGGCTGACATCGCCGACGCGCTGTTCGGTGAAAGGCCGCAACTCTATTGCGCGATCGCCGAGTGGAACGGTGAGCCGGTCGGCTTCGCGGTGTGGTTTGCGAATTTCTCCACCTTCAGCGGCCGCCACGGCATCTATCTCGAAGATCTCTACGTGCGGCCGTCGCATCGGGGCAGGGGCCTCGGCAAGGCGCTGCTGGTCTATCTCGCCAGGGAATGCGTCGAGAACGGCTGGTCGCGCCTGCAATGGGCGGTGCTCGACTGGAACGCGCCGTCGATCGCGTTCTACAAGTCGCTGGGCGCCGTCATGATGGACGACTGGACGCTGTGCCGCGTCACCGGGCCTTCGCTGAGGCGGCTTGCCGGGAGTGCGCCCTGATGGAGATCGTCTTCGTCGTCGCGATTGCGGAGAACGGCGTCATCGGCGCCGGCAACGCCATTCCGTGGCGACTGAAATCCGACATGGCCCGTTTCAAGGCGCTCACGATCGGCAAGCCGGTGATCATGGGTCGCAAGACCTTCGAATCCTTGAGCCGGCCGCTGCCGGGCCGCACCAACATCGTGATCACGCGCGATCCGGCTTATCGTGCCGCGGGCGCCGTCGTCACGACATCGGCTGCGGATGCGGAGGCGGTCGCGCGTGGCGATGCCCTGCGGCGTTCGGTCACTGAGATCGCCGTGATCGGCGGCGCCGAGATCTACCGGCAATGGCTCGATCGCGCCGATCGCCTCGAAGTCACCGAAGTGCACGCGCGGCCCGAAGGCGACACGCGTTTCGACATCGACAAGGCCGGGTGGGAGGAGACCACGCGCATGCGTCATCCTGCCGGACCCGACGACAGCGCCGACTTCTCCTATGTGACATATCGTCGGCGGGCGGCCATTAACCGCATTCGCCAATGTTTACATTGACTTTTTCGTGCCCGAGCATAGCTCGGAAGACGGCCCGGGTTGCGTTGTAAGGGACCTGCCTGTCCCCTATAAAGCCGGACCGGACAAAGCGGGCGGGGGCAATTCGACCCTGCCGAGGAGATCATCGAATGCCGTGGAAGAATCAGGGCGGTGGCCCATGGGGCTCGGGTCCAAAGGGACCATGGGGCTCAGGCCCGCAACCGGTCGGGCCGAGGCCGCCGGATCTGGAAGACCTTCTGCGGCGCGGCCAGGACCGCCTCCAGCAGATCATGCCGGGCGGCTATTTCTCCGGCATCGGTATCACGCTGATCATCCTGCTGATCGTTGCATTCTGGCTGCTGTCGGGCTTCTTCCGCGTGCAGTCCGAAGAGCTCGGCGTCGTGCTGCGCTTCGGCAAGCATGTCCGCACCGTGCAGCCGGGCCTGAACTATCATCTGCCTTATCCGATCGAGACCGTGCTGCTGCCGAAGGCGCTGCGCGTCAACACCACCTCCATCGGCATGACGCTGATCGAAGATCCGGCGCGGCGCGGCCGCTCCATTCGCGACGTGCCTGAAGAGAGCCTGATGCTGACCGGCGACGAGAACATCGTCGACGTCGACTTTACCGTGCTCTGGCGCATCAAGCCGGACGGCGTCGGCGACTTCCTCTTCAACATCCAGAACCCCGAAGGCACGGTCAAGGCGGTCGCCGAGAGCGCGATGCGCGAGGTGATCGGCCGCTCGCAGATCCAGCCGATCCTGACCGGCGCGCGGAACGTCACCGAGCAGAACGTGCACGAACTGATCCAGAGGACCCTGGATAGCTACGGCGCGGGTATCCAGATCAGCCAGGTGCAGATGCAGAAGGTGGATCCGCCGGCGCAGGTGATCGATGCCTTCCGCGACGTCCAGGCGGCGCGCGCCAATCTCGAGCAGCTGCAGAACGAAGCGCAGACTTACGCCAACCAGGTCGTGCCGCAGGCGCGCGGCCGTGCCGCGCAGATCCTGCAGGCTGCCGAAGGCTACAAGGAGCAGGCGGTCGCCGAGGCCAAGGGCCAGAGCGCGCGCTTCCTGAAGGTCTACGACGAGTACAAGAAGGCGCCCGACGTGACGCGCGAACGGATCTATCTGGAGACCATGGAACGCGTGCTCGGTGGCGCGGACAAGCTCATTTATGACGGCGGCAGCGCCTCGGGGCAGGGCGTCGTGCCCTATCTCCCGCTTCCCGAACTGACGACCAAGCGGCCGCCTACCACCGGTCCGCAGTCGAGCGGAGGCAGCCGATGAGGTCCCCGGTTACAGGTTTCGTCACGCTGCTCGGGCTGCTTCTGGTCCTGATCGTAGCCTACATGTCGCTGTTCACGGTGCAGCAGACCGAGCAGACGATCGTGCTCCAGTTCGGCCGGCCCGTCGACGTCGTCACCGCGCCCGGCCTGCATTTCAAGGCGCCGTGGAATTCGGTGATCAACATCGACAAGCGGATCCTCGACCTGGAGAATCCGTCGCAGGAAGCGATCGCGTCCGACCAGAAGCGGCTCGTGGTCGACGCCTTCGCGCGCTACCGCATCAAGGATGCGTTGCGCTTCTATCAGAGCATCGGCTCGATCCAGGCTGCCAACGTCCAGCTCACCACGCTCCTGAACGCGGCGCTGCGCCGCGTGCTCGGCGAAGTCACCTTCATCAACGTGGTGCGCGACGACCGCGAGAAGCTGATGCAGCGCATCCGCGACCAGCTCGATCGCGAGGCCGACGGCTACGGCATCGAGGTCGTCGACGTCCGGATCCGCCGCGCCGACCTGCCGGATCAGAACAGCCAGGCGGTCTACCAGCGCATGAAGACCGAGCGCGAGCGCGAGGCGGCCGAGTTCCGTGCACAGGGCGGTCAGAAGGCGCAGGAGATCAAGTCCAAGGCCGACCGCGAGGCCACCGTGATCGAGGCAGAAGCGAGGTCGCAGGCCGACCAAACGCGCGGCATTGGCGACGCCGAGCGCAACCGCCTGTTCGCCGAGGCTTACGGCAAGGACCCCGACTTCTTCGCCTTCTACCGGTCGATGACGGCCTATGAGAACGGGCTCCGTTCGAACGACACCCGCTTCCTGCTGCGACCGGATTCGGATTTCTTCCGGTACTTCAGCAACCCGTCCGGCAAGATGGCGACCGAGACGCCGGCGAAGCCGTAAGCTAGACAAGGGCGGCCGGTCTGGCCGCCCTTTGTCCAGACAAGAACAGTACAACGGGGAGGTTCCATTCCGATGAGGTCCATTGCGTTCGCCGACTTCCTCATCGGCCTAGGCATCCTGTTCGTGCTGGAAGGCTTGATGTTCGCGGCCAGTCCCAACTGGATGCGCAAAGCCATGAAGAGCGCCATCGCTACGCCGGACAACATCCTGCGGGCGGTTGGGATCGGTTCGGCCGTGGCCGGTCTGGTCCTGATCTGGGTTATCCGGCGCCCGATTTAGGGCATCAGGCCAACGCCAAAGTGAAGGCGCCAGACCGGTTTTCGTCGTATTGTCGGTGTCTTGAGGCCCGTTAAGCTCCGCGCTTGCGCCGTGCCCCCGTTCGAGCGCAGTCTGGCGCCGAATCCCTTTATCTGGAGATCACAATGACCGCTGCCACCACTGCCCCGTCCCGCTCGCGCCGTTGCGTGCGACTTGGTGTGCGAATTGGGCTGGCCGCGCTCGCCGTCGGTGCTTTCAGCGCGTTCGGCACGCCGGCCCATGCGCGCGGACCGGATGGCATCGCCGACGTCGCCGAGAAGGTGATCGACGCGGTCGTCAACATCTCGACGTCGCAGACGGTCGAGGCCAAGGGCGGCGGCGGCAGCAACACCATGCCGCAACTGCCGCCCGGCTCGCCGTTCGAGGAGTTCTTCGACGACTTCTTCAAGAACCGCCGGGGTCCCGGTGGCGGCAGCAAGGGCGGCGACAACCCGCCGCGCAAGACCAACTCGCTCGGCTCCGGCTTCATCATCGACGCATCAGGCGTCGTCGTCACCAACAACCACGTCATCGCGGACGCCGACGAGATCCACGTCATCCTCAACGACGGCACCAAGATCAAGGCAGAGCTGGTCGGCGTCGACAAGAAGACCGATCTCGCCGTGCTCAAGATCAAGCCGCCGAAGCCGCTGGTTGCAGTCAAGTTCGGCGACTCCGACAAGCTGCGCCTGGGCGACTGGGTGGTCGCGATCGGCAACCCCTTCAGCCTGGGGGGCACGGTGACCGCCGGCATCGTCTCCGCCAAGAACCGCGACATCTCATCAGGACCATACGACAGCTACATCCAGACCGATGCCTCCATCAATCGCGGCAATTCCGGCGGTCCGCTGTTCAACCTCGACGGCGACGTCATCGGCGTCAACACGTTGATCATCTCCCCATCCGGCGGCTCGATAGGCATCGGCTTCGCCGTGCCGTCGAAGACGGTGGTGGGCGTCGTCGATCAGCTCCGCCAGTTCGGCGAACTGCGCCGCGGCTGGCTTGGGGTGCGCATCCAGAGCGTCACTGACGAGATCGCCGAGAGTCTCAACATCAAGCCGGCGCGCGGTGCGCTGGTCGCCGGCGTCGACGACAAGGGCCCGGCCAAGCCCGCCGGCATCGAGCCCGGCGACGTCGTCGTCAAGTTCGACGGCAAGGACGTCAAGGATCCGAAGGACCTCTCCCGCGTCGTCGCCGACACGGCGGTCGGCAAGGAGGTCGACGTCGTCATCATCCGCAAGGGGCAGGAAGAGACCAAGAAGGTCACGCTCGGCCGCCTCCAGGACCCCGAAAAGGTGCAGGCCGCGGTGAAGACCGACGAGCCCGCGCCCGAGAAGCCGGTGACGCAGAAGGCGCTTGGCCTGGACCTCGCAGCGCTCAGCAAGGATCTGCGCGCGCGCTACAGGATCAAGGACAGCGTCAAGGGCGTGGTCGTCACCAATGTCGACGCCAATTCGGACGCGGCCGAGAAGCGCCTGTCCGCCGGCGACGTCATCGTCGAGGTGGCGCAGGAGGCCGTTTCCAGCGGTGCCGACATCCAGAAGCGGGTCGATCAGCTCAAGAAGGACGGCAAGAAATCGGTGCTGCTGCTGGTCTCCAACGGCGACGGCGAGCTGCGCTTCGTGGCCCTGAGCGTGCAGTAACTTCATCCGTCATTCCGGGGCGATGCGAAGCATCGAACCGGGAATCTCGAGGTTCCGGGTCTGGTGCTTCGCACCATCCCGGAACGACGATTGTGTCAGCCCTCCACAAACTCCTCCCGCCGATAGCCTTGCGCATAGAGCAGCGCGGTGAGATCGCCGTGATCGATCCGCGCCGCCGCGGCCGCGGCCACCGCGGGCTTGGCGTGATACGCCACGCCGAGCCCCGCCGCCTGAATCATCGCAAGATCGTTGGCGCCGTCGCCGACCACGACGGAGTCGATGTCGTCGAGATCGAACGACTCCATCAAATCCACCAGCGTCGCGAGCTTTGCGGCGCGGCCGAGGATCGGCTCCTTCACTTCGCCGGTGAACTTGCCGTCGCGCACGACGAGCTCGTTGGCACGGTTCTCCTGGAAGCCGATCCTGGCGGCGACCGCGGTCGTGAAAAGCGTGAATCCGCCGGAGACGAGGCAGGTGTAGGCGCCGTTCGCGCGCATGGTCGCGACCAGTGTTCTGCCGCCCGGCGTCAGCGTGATGCGCCTGGCCAGCACATCGTCGACCACGCTTGCGGGCAGGTCCTTGAGCAGCGCGACGCGCTCGCGCAGCGCCGGCTCGAACTCGATCTCGCCGCGCATCGCGCGCTCGGTGATGGCGGCGACATGCGCCTTCACCCCGACGAAATCGGCGAGCTCGTCGATGCATTCCTGGCCGATCATGGTGGAATCCATGTCGGCGAGAAAAAGCTTCTTGCGCCGGGCGCCGACTGGCTGCACGACGATGTCGATGGGCAGGTCGCCGCGAAGCTCGCGCAACCGCTGCTCGATGGCGTGACGGTCGCCTTCGAGGTTACTGTCGGTGCCGAAGGGGATGTCGACCGCAACCCCGTCGAACAGCCAGTGCGCGGGCGCCGCCTGTGGCAGCACGGCGCGGGCGCCATCGACGATGGTCGAGTCGAGCGCGGGATTGTCGGGGTTGCAGATCAGCGTGGCAACGAGGGACATTGAGGTTTTCGTGAGCGAGGGGCATTCAAGCAGGGCCGTGCTTATCGCAGGCCCGACCGCCAGCGGCAAGTCGGCGCTGGCGCTCGAGCTTGCGCTCGCCACCGGCGGCGTCGTCATCAATGCCGATTCCATGCAGGTCTACCGCGACCTCCGCATCATCACGGCGCGGCCGACGGCGGCGGATGAGGCGCTCGTGCCGCATCGTCTCTACGGCCATGTCGATGCCGCCGTGAACTTCTCGGCGGGTGCCTGGGTAAGCGACGCGGCGAAGGCGCTCGATGAAGCGGGGGCTCAAGGCCGTCTGCCGATCTTCATCGGCGGCACAGGGCTCTATTTCAAGGCTCTGACGGCCGGCCTCTCCGTGGTGCCGCCGATTCCTGCCGAGGTGCGCGACGATGTGCGTGCGCGGTTGGAACGGAATGGCGTCGAGGCGCTGCACGCGGAACTTGCGCGCCGGGACCCAGCTGCAGCCGAGCGATTGAGCCTGCGCGACCGCGCGCGGATTGCGCGCGCGCTCGAGGTGATCGAGGCGACGGGGCGTTCGCTGCTCGACTGGCACCGGGAGGGACAGCCACCGCTGCTGCCGAAGGACAGTTTTCGCGCTGTGTTTCTCGCGCCCGAGCGGGACGAGCTCTATGCCCGCATCGATGCCCGCTTCGACGCCATGTTGGGAGCCGGCGCGTTGAGGGAAGTCGAGCGGCTCGCCGCCCGACACCTCGATCCGCTGCTGCCGGCGATGAAAGCCCATGGCGTGCCGGCCTTGATCCGGCATCTGCGCGGCGAACTCGGCCTGGAGGAGGCCGCCAGCATTGGCCGCGCCGACACCCGTCACTACGCCAAGCGGCAGTTCACCTGGTTCCGGCACCAATTGCCGGAATTCGAATGGATGAGGCCGGGTGAGGCGCGGGGATGGCTCGCAGCCATCGTCAGTGCAGTCCGGGACCCCAGCTGACCGTCTTTCCGGGGGGGCACAAGGCGAGAACCCGGCATCTCGAGATTCCGGGTCTGGTCCCTGCGGACCATCCCGGAATGACGATGCGCGTGGGCAGGCGACACGCTTTTGGGCCGGGTTCCCGAATTTACCTCTCGCCGAACTGCGGGAACACCGCTACACTGCCAAAATCGCGCGGGTACGGCCGCATTGCCTTGACATCCGGGCTTTGGCCGCTATGTTTCGCGCAACCTTTGGGAAGCCGATCGCCTGCCATGCGTAACATTATTACCAAACTCCTTATCGCCGTCGTACCCAGGCACACCGCCGGGGATGGCTAGCTGCCATCCACAAGACAGGCGGTGTGCATGGGCCCTCTTCGGGGCCTTTTTTATTTCCCGAACCCGACACGAACGAAGCCGCTGACAACAGCGCATCCGGAGCAAGCCAATGAGCGACAAGAGCCACGATCCGAACCAGATGACCGGCGCCGCGATGATCGTCCGCGCGCTCATCGATCACGGCGTGACCGACATTTTCGGCTATCCCGGCGGCGCGGTGCTTCCGATCTATGACGAGATCTTCCAGCAGAGCGAGGTCCAGCACATCCTGGTCCGCCATGAGCAGGGCGCGGGCCATGCCGCCGAGGGCTATGCGCGTTCGACCGGCAAGCCGGGCGTTGCGCTGGTGACCTCCGGTCCCGGCGCCACCAACATGGTGACGCCGCTCACCGACGCGCTGATGGACTCGATCCCGCTGGTCTGCATCTCCGGCCAGGTGCCGACGCATCTGATCGGCAACGACGCGTTCCAGGAATGCGACACTGTCGGCATCACGCGCCCCTGCACCAAGCACAATTGGCTGGTGCGCGACGTCAACGATCTCGCCAAGGTGCTGCACGAAGCCTTCTATGTCGCGACCTCCGGCCGGCCCGGCCCGGTGCTGGTCGACGTGCCCAAGGACGTGCAGTTCGCGACCGGCACCTATCATCCGCCGCGCAAGTCCGACGTGCACCGCTCCTATGCGCCGCGCGTGAAGGGCGATGCGACGCAGATCCGCAAGGCCGTGGCGCTGCTGGCCAATGCCAAGCGCCCCGTGATCTACAGCGGCGGCGGCGTCATCAATTCCGGTCCCGAGGCGACCAAGCTCTTGCGCGAGCTGGTCGAGGTCACCGGCTTCCCGATCACCTCCACGCTGATGGGTTTGGGGGCGTACCCGGCCTCGGGCAAGAACTGGCTCGGCATGCTCGGAATGCACGGCACCTACGAGGCCAACATGACCATGCATGATTGCGACGTCATGCTGTGCGTCGGCGCGCGCTTCGACGACCGCATCACCGGCCGCGTCGATGCGTTCTCCCCGGGCTCGAAGAAGATCCACATCGACATCGACCCGTCCTCGATCAACAAGAACATCCGCGTCGACGTGCCGATCATCGGCGATTGCGGCAACATCCTCGGCGACATCCTCCAGGTGTTCAAGGCGGAGGCGAAGAAGCCCGACATCAAGAGCTGGTGGCAGCAGATCGCGCAGTGGCGCGCCCGCAACTCGCTCTATTACAAGAAGAGCAACGACGTCATCCTGCCGCAGCATGCGATCCAGAGCCTGTTCGAGGCCACGCGCGGCAAGGACACCTACATCACGACCGAGGTCGGCCAGCACCAGATGTGGGCGGCGCAGTTCTACGGCTTCGAGGAGCCGCATCGCTGGATGACGTCGGGCGGTCTCGGCACCATGGGCTATGGCCTGCCGGCCGCTGTCGGCGTGCAGGTGGCCCATCCCGACAGTCTCGTCATCGACATCGCAGGCGATGCCTCGGTGCAGATGACGATGCAGGAGATGTCGACGGCCGTGCAGTACGAGCTGCCGATCAAGATCTTCATCCTGAACAACCAGTACATGGGCATGGTGCGGCAGTGGCAGCAGCTGCTGCACGGCAACCGCCTGTCGCATTCCTACTCGGAAGCGCTGCCGGATTTCGTCAAGCTCGCGGAAGCCTATGGCGCCGTCGGCCTCCAGGTGCACAAGCCCGGCGATCTCGACGGCGCCATCCAGGAGATGATCTCGGTCAAGCGCCCCGTTCTGTTCGACTGCCGCGTCGCGGCGCTCGAAAACTGCTTCCCGATGATTCCGTCCGGCAAGGCGCACAACGAGATGCTGTTGCCGGAGCAGGCCAATGACGAGGCGACCGCGAAGGCATTCGCCGGCGGCAAGGCGCTGGTGTGACGAGCGACATTTGAGGGGACGACAATGAACCAGCCCGCATCCGCCTATTTCATCGAGGACCGCCACGATCCCAACGAGACGCACACGCTTGCGGTGCTCGTGCAGAACGAGCCGGGCGTGCTCGCGCGCGTCATCGGCCTGTTCTCGGGTCGCGGCTACAACATCGAGAGCCTCACGGTCTCGGAGACCGAGGCCCAGAAGCATCTGTCGCGAATCACCATCGTCACGACGGGTACGCCGATGGTGATCGAGCAGATCAAGCACCAGCTCGATCGCATGATCCCGGTCTACCGCGTCGTCGACATGACCCTGACCAGGCGTTCGATCGAGCGCGAGCTGGCAATGGTCAAGGTGCGCGGGCAGGGCGAGCACCGGGTCGAGGCGCTCAGGCTGGCGGATGCATTCCGCGCCCGCGTGATCGACGCCACCACCGAGAGCTTTGTGTTCGAGATCACAGGCAATACGGACAAGATCAACCAGTTCATCGACCTGATGCGCCCGCTCGGCCTTGTCGAGGTGTCGCGCACCGGCGTCGCCGCAATCGGTCGCGGACCTGAAGGGATGTGAGCCATGTTGGCGCGCGACTGGTACTACAACGAGCGGAATCGGATGGGGATCGAGCCCGCTGTGGCATCGATCTACGACAGCCATGACGATGCCGATCTGCGGGCGCGCGCCGCGCTGAAAATGCTCGGTGTGCAGCGCGGCTGGCGTATCGCCGATATCGGCTGCGGCAACGGCGTGCTCGCCACCGAAGCCGCGCTGATGGGCGCAGAGGTCGACGCCATCGACATCTCGCCGGCGATGCTGGCGCTCGCCGAGATCTACGCTCGCGACCGCAAGGCCCCGGTGCGCACCCAGTCGGCGGGCCTGCTCAGTTTCGCCTACCGGCCGGCCTCCTATGACCTGATCGTCAGCGAGTTCACGTTGCACCATCTGCCGGATTTCTGGAAGGCGGTGGCGATGTCGCGGATCTATCGCGCACTGAAGCCGGGTGCGAGCTTCTACCTGCGCGACATCGTCTACACCGCGATGCCCGACGCGGTCGAGCGTGACGTCGAGCAATGGGCCGACTTCCAGATCAAGAACCACGATTTCGCGCGGGGGAGCGTGGTGACGCATATGCGCGACGAATATTCCACCTTCGGCTGGGTGATGGAGCGGATGCTGACCGATGTCGGCTTCACGCTGGTCTCGGCCGACTACCATGCACCCATGCACGGCACGTATCTGCTGCGCAAACCGAAAGCCGGCGAGCAAGGCTGAAGCTGTGAGAGCAAGCTGCAACTACGTCGTAGCTGCGCTCCCTCCCCCGCTTGCGGGGGAGGGTCTAGAGGGTATCTCCACAAGCGAGAACCTCCAAGAGGAGAAAGCCCTCACCCGCGCCTTCGGCGCGACCTCTCCCGCAAGCGGGAGAGGTTAGGGAGTCTGGAATGAAGCCGGCCGACATCCTCATCGCGATCACGGTGGCGATCATCTGGGGGCTTGCCTTCGTGGCGAGCCGGATCGTGCTCGACGAACTGTCGCCGGAGTTGATGACGGCGCTGCGCTTCACCATTGCCGCGGTGCCCTGCCTGTTCATTCGCAAGCCGAAGATTGCCTGGTCGCTCCTGATCGCGATCAGCTTCACGCTGTTTCTCGGCCAGTTCCTGAGCCAGGCCTATGGCATCGCCCATGGCGTTCCGGTGGGCTTGACCTCCGTCGTGGTGCAAAGCCAGGCGCTGTTCACCATCGGCTTCGCCGCGCTCGCCTTCGGTGAGCGGCCGACGCCGGTGCAGACGCTGGGCATCGTCGTTGCCGCTGCGGGCCTGCTGATGATCTGCGGCACCGTTGGCTATGATTTCAGCGTCGCGGCATTCGCGGTGCTGATGATCTCGCCGCTCAGCTTTGCCGTCGGCAATCTCCTGCTGCGCAGCGCCCGCGGCGTGCCGATGTTCGACCTGTTCGCCTGGCTCTGTCTCGCCGCGGCGGTGCCGCTGTTCGCGCTGGCGCTGATCGCCGATGGGCCGGCGCCGACCTGGACGTCGCTGACGCACCTATCGCTGACGTCGGCGCTCTGCATGATGATGCTCGGCGGCATCTCCACCAGCATCGCCTATTGGCTGTGGGGCCGCCTGTTGCACGACTATCCCGCCGCGCAAGTGGTGCCGTTCGCGCTGCTCGTGCCGTTCGTCGGCTCGGCCGCCTCCAGCATCGTGTTCGGCGAGCGGTTCGGACCGTTGCGCCTCGCCGGCATGCTGACCGTGATCGGCGGCATCGCCGTGATGGTGCTGGCGAAGCGCCCGCAAGTCCTGCCCAAGACCGCGTGAGGTGAATATGACCTACTCGCTGTTCTACGCCTTCCTCGCCTTCATGGCGGTGATGTACTTCACCCCGGGGCCGAACAACATCATGCTGTTGTCCTCCGGCCTGACCTACGGCTTCCGGCGCACGATCCCGCACATCGTCGGCATCGTCATCGGCTTCGCATTCATGATCGCAGCCGTCGGCCTCGGGCTCGGCACCGTGTTCCTGGCCTATCCGATCCTCCAGACCATCCTGAAATATGCCGGCGCCGCCTACCTGATTTACCTGGCCGCCGTGATCGCGATGTCCGGTCCGGCGAAGCCGGGCGAGGAGAAGGCGCGCGGCCCGATGACCTTCTGGGGCGCGGCCATGTTCCAGTGGATCAACGCCAAGGGCTGGGTGATCGTGATCGGTACCATCACCGCCTATGCCGCGATCGCCCAATTCCCGCTCAACATCGCCATCCAGACCGTGATCAGCCTCGTCGTCGGCACGGTCTCGACCGTGGTCTGGGCCCTGTTCGGCACTGCGCTGCGGCCGGTCCTGACCTCCGAGCGGCTGGTCCGCGCCTTCAATATCCTGATGGCGATCCTGCTGCTCGCTTCCCTCTACCCCGTTTTCATGGATGCATGATGTCGCGGATTTCCATGCAGAAACGGGTTTCCCTCAGGGCTGAAAATGCTCTAGACAGCCCCCGAAATCCGCAAATTTCACCCTTCGGACACTGACCATCGGCCGATTTTCGGCCCTGAACGAGGAAACGACCATGCGTGTTTACTACGATCGCGACGCCGACCTGAACCTGATCAAGGGCAAGAAGGTCGCCATCGTCGGCTATGGCAGCCAGGGCCACGCCCATGCGCTCAACCTGAAGGATTCCGGCGTCAAGGAAGTCGCCATTGCGCTGCGCAAGGGTTCGGCCTCGGCCAAGAAGGCGGAGAACGCCGGCTTCAAGGTGATGGAAGTCGCCGAAGCCGCCAAATGGGCCGACCTCGTCATGATGCTGACGCCGGACGAGCTCCAGGGCGACATCTACCGCGAGCACCTGCACGACAACATGAAGAAGGGCGCCGCCCTCGTGTTCGCGCACGGCCTCAACGTCCATTTCAACCTGCTCGACCCGCGCGCCGACCTCGACGTGCTGATGATCGCGCCGAAGGGCCCCGGCCACACCGTGCGCTCGGAGTACCAGCGCGGCGGCGGCGTGCCCTGCCTGATCGCGATCGCCAAGGACGTCTCGGGCAACGCCCATGACCTCGGCCTGTCCTATGCTTCCGCCATCGGCGGTGGCCGCGCCGGCATCATCGAGACCACCTTCAAGGAAGAGTGCGAGACCGACCTGTTCGGCGAGCAGGTCGTGCTCTGCGGCGGCCTGGTCGAACTGATCAAGGGCGGCTACGAGACACTGGTCGAAGCCGGCTACGCGCCGGAGATGGCCTATTTCGAATGCCTGCACGAAGTGAAGCTGATCGTCGACCTGATCTATGAAGGCGGCATCGCCAACATGAACTACTCGATCTCCAACACCGCCGAATATGGCGAGTACGTCACCGGCCCGCGCATCATCACCGACGAGACCAAGAAGGAGATGCGCAAGGTTCTGGCCGACATCCAGGGCGGCAAGTTCGCCCGCGACTGGATGCTGGAAAACAAGGTCAACCAGACCTCGTTCAAGGCGACCCGCGCCAAGCTCGCCGAGCATCCGATCGAGGAAGTCGGCGCCAAGCTGCGCGACATGATGCCCTGGATCAAGAAGGGCGCCCTGGTCGACAAGAGCAAGAACTAGTCGTCGTTCCCCGGACGCAGCGCATCACGCAATGGTGCGCTGCTGATCCGGGGGCCATGCGGCTCCCAAAGCGTGATCCGGAAAAGTGCGCAGCGGTTTTCCGAAAGATCATGCTTGAACAACAACCTGAAGCGCGATGACAATTCATCTCAATCGCATCGCGCTTCAGCTCCCGGCTCTGCGGCGCATCGCTTGTGCGCTGCGCCTTGTCCGGGACACGAGTGACCCAAGCCTCGCTCGCCAAACCAAATCTTAAATCTTCGCGGCTATGGTCGGGCCAGATCGCAAACAGCGGTCCCGCTCTTTCCATCTCGCACGAAGCATTGCTGCTTCATTCAAATTCTTTGCGGGTTGACGCGCAGCCTGAACGCGAAGAACTGACGTTTAAACCACATTCTTGGTATCGCGTCGCTTCTCGCACTTTCTCACGGCCTTTAGAACACCAAAACGTCTGCGTCTTCATGGTCGGGGATCCGACTCTTCATCCTTATTCTCATCTCGCGTCTATTGAGACCTCTCGCGTGTTGCATACCGGCAGAGCGGCGCGGGTTGTGCCGCAGTGATGCCGGCACCTCAGCGCGTCGCGACCGCTTCCCTGCGCGGGTGGCGGGCCATCGCGATCATGCGCAGCATCAGCACGATCAGGAGCGGAACGAGGAAAGCGGTATAGAGCGGCATCGCCGGCACGCGCTTGCCGAACGACACCATGAACTGGAACCAGAGATAATAGCCGCCTAGCAGGTGCAGCGCGCGCCAGATGCGCGGCCCGATCACCGCGGCTGTGCGGTCGAACGAAGTCGCGCTCATGGCGATGATGAAGGCATAGCCGATGCCGCCAAAAATGTAGGAGGCGGCCGAGGTGGCGTCCGCAAAGCCCGCCGGATCCATGTTGGCAAAGATGACGATCGCCACCGCGTGGATGCCATGGGAGGCAGCAAAGCTTAAGCCCAGATAGCGGCGGTTGCGGCGCTGCCAGCGCGTCCAGCCGTTGGGCCAGAGCTGCGCAAGGGCCGCGGCGCTGAAGGCAAGGCAGAACAGCAGGAGCGAGCTTCGCGCCGTGAAGCGGATCACCATGCGGACGCCCTCGACCTCGAACTGCCGCATCGAGGCGATCCAAAGGCTGAGCGCGATCAGGCTCAAGGAGAGGGCGGCAAGCAGCCGCCAGCCTTCGAACCAGCTTCGAGGTCGTGACATGGGCGATCTCCTCTTTATGTAATCATCGATTACATTTGGACGGGGCGGTATCGTCAATGGTGTAATCATTGCTTACATTCACGTTCGGGTGAGGTTAGAAAGAACATCCATGCCTGTCCGTCAGCCGTCCAAGCCGCGCGCCCGTCGCCCCGCAGCCGAAGCCCGGCCGTATCACCACGGCGACCTCCGCCGCGTGTTGATCGATGCTGCGCTGCAACTGGCCGCCGAAGGTGCCGAGGTCTCCGTCCGTGAGGCCGCGCGCCGGGCAGCAGTGTCGCCGGGAGCGCCGTTCCGGCACTTTCCGACCCGCGACGCCCTGATGGCGGCAGCAGCCGAAGAGGCGCAGCGGCGCTTTCGTGCCGAGATCGAGACGGCGCTGGCGCAGGCTCCGGTCGCCGATCCGCTGGCCCGCTTTCGCGCCTTTGGCCTCGCTTACCTGCGCTGGGCGATGCGCAACCCCGCGCATTTCGAGATCATCTCGACCGGGCGCTATTTTGCCCATGGCAGCTCACCGGAGCTGACGCGGGACAATGCCGAGCTGGTCGCGCTGACCGAGCGGATGCTGACCGACGCCGCAGAGCAGGGCCTGCTACGGTCGGCCGACCTCAAGCGCGTCCAGATCGCCGGCCGCGCCCTGGTCTACGGCTTCGCTCGGATGAATCTCGACGGCCACTTTCCGCGCTGGGGCGTGGAGGAGAGTGAGATCGAGCGAATGGCCGAAGGGGTGCTCGACCTGTTCATCGCCGGCATCACCAAGGCTTAGAAACGGCGCGACGCCGCACTGGCCAGAACCTCCCTTCTTTTGCAGTGGCGGGCGCTGCCTCAAATCGAGATGCCTGTAGCTCCGCCGGTCGGTCAGTGTGGACGGCATCAGCGCGAGCGTTCCGAACGCTGATCGCGCCAGACGCCGGCTCCCGCATTGAGCGAGGGGCGGACGATGGTCCGCGTTGCCTGTCCTTGACCATTCCGTTACAGTTTTATGACACGGTGCAGGCTTCCGGCTGCGCCGGACGCCCTGACCCGCCGGTCAGACGTGTCACCGGGCCGGACTTGAAGTTTAGCGTATTGTCGATGGCGTCCGCGCCCAATCCAGGTCCTTCCGCCACGATGGCCGTGCTGGCGAGCGTCGCCGCGCTTGGCATCTGGCGCCTGCTCGCGGTTGCAGCGCCGCATCTCGCTGCGCTCGCGCTGATGTACAAGACCGAGACCGATTTCGGCTCGCGTCTGTCCTTTGTGCTCGCCTGGGGCATCCTGAACTTCTTCTGGATCACGCTGCTGCGGCGGCCGGCGCTCTCGGGCGCATTGTCGCTGACCATGGTCGTCGTGCTGGTGCTGCTGTCGCAGCTCAAGCACGAGGTCGTGCAGATGACGGTCAACTTCATCGACCTGATGATGATCGACCGCGACACCGTCGCGTTCCTGTTCACGATCTTCCCGAACTTGCGCTGGTCGGTGATTCTGGCCGGCCTGGTCACGCTGCCGTTGATGTATTCGCTGTGGTGGCTCGACCCGTTCCGCGTCCGCCGCCTGCCGGCGCTGGCCTGCAAGCTCGCCTGCCTCGCCGGGCTTGTCGGGTATTCGCTCTACCATCCGGATGAAGCCTGGCGCAGCTATTACGACGACGGCTATCTCTCGAAATTCTTCCGCTCTGGCGTCAGCGCGGTGTCGGATTTCGCGCAGCACGGCTTCATGGAGGCGGCCGCTTCGACCAATGAACGGCTCAATATGCCGCTGGTCGATGCCTGCCATCCCGCCGGCCGCCGGCCGAACATCGTCATGATCCATGATGAATCGAGCTTCGACATCCGCGCGGCGCAGGGCATCAAGGTGCCGCAGGGCTATGGCAGCCACTTCATGTCCTGGGACGGCAAGCAGCGCACGTTCCTCGCCGAGAGCAATGGCGGACCGAGCTGGTTCACCGAATACAACGTGCTCGCGGGGCTTTCCTCGCGCTCGTTCGGACGCTTCGCCTATTTCGTCACACGCATTGCCTCGAGCCGGGTTGAGCGCGGCCTGCCGCTGGCGCTGCGCCGTTGCGGCTACGAGACGCTGTCGCTCTATCCCGCCAACGGCGGCTTCATGGGCGCGCGCAGCTTCCAGATGACGACCGGCATCGAGCGCTTTCTCGATTCGAAAGATCTCGGCGCGAAGGATGTCGAACCCGACAGCTTCTTCTACGACAAGGCGCTCCAGCTGATGGGCCAGCAGCCGCCGAACAAACCGCTGTTCACCTTCATCTATCTCGGCGCCAATCATTTCCCCTGGGAGACGCGCTTCCGTCCCGAGCTGCTGCCGAACTGGCGCGCGCCGGGCAATGTGCCGTCGATCGACGAATATCTGCGCCGGCAGGCGATCAGCGCCGAGCAGTACAGGGCCTTTGTCGCAGGCCTGAAGAAGAACTTTCCGGGCGAGCCCTTCCTGATCGTGCGCTACGGCGATCACCAGCCGGAATTCGCTCCGCAGATCCTCGAGCCCGGGCTCGACGAGGGTGCTCTCGGCAAGAAGCTGGACAATTACGATCCGCGCCTCTACGCGACCTATTATGCGATCGACGCCGTCAATTTCGAGCCGCTGAAGAGCGCTGCGGTGATGGACACGATCGACGGTCCCTATCTGCCGCTGGTGATCCAGGAAGCTGCCGGCATCCCGCTCGACCCGTCCTTCGCCGAGCAGAAGGAGATCATGCTCCGCTGCAAGGGCATCTTCTACGGCTGCAAGGACGGCGCCGAGGCGCGGCGACTGAACCGGCTGCTGATCGACGCGGGGATGATCAGGGGACTGTAGCCGTCCTTATTGTCGCCTGATCTTGTCCCACAGCCACTTCGCCACCGCATCCGGCGACGAGTTCGCATCGTTGCCGCTGGCGCGCAAATTGGCTTCGCGCATGGCGGCGATGTCGATCTTGCCGAGCAGCGGCCTCAGCGCCGCCTGCAATCGCTCGTCACCGGCGCGTTTCGGCGCGAGCAGCAGGATCGCGTCGTAGGGCGGGATGGCGTGCCTGATATCGTCCAGCGCGACGAGATCGTATTTCGCGATCAGGCCGTCGCTGGTGTAGCCGGCGATCACGTCGACCTCGCCGCTGGCGGCGGCCGCATACATGAAATCCGGCTGCATCTGGCGTTGGGCGCGGAACGAAAGGCCGTAGGCCTTTTTCAGGGCCGCCCATTCGGGCCGCGAGAAGAATTCGTAGTCGCCGGCAATCGACATCGTCGATGCGTGTGCGGCGAGATCGGCGATGGTGCGGATGCCGAGCGCCTCGGCGCGCTTCCTCGGCATCACCAGCGCATAGGCGTTCTCGAAGCCGAGGTCGCCGAGCAGGGTGATGTTGTCCCTGGCGAGCGCTGTCTTGAGTTCCGCGAGCAGCTCGGTGCGCGGCTTGATATCGCTGCGATGCAGCTGGTTGGCCCAAAGCGTGCCGGAATAGTCGACATAGAGATCGATGTCGCCGGCCTTCAGCGCTTCGAAGATCACGCTCGAACCGAGGCTCGAGCGTGCCGTCGCGGACAGGCCGGCGGCCTGGAGACGGTCCCTGAGCAGCGCGGACAGCACATATTGCTCGGCAAATGTCTTGGCGCCGACGATGTAGCCCTGCGAGGAACGGCCCATTGTCGGCACCAATGTTGCGGCAACGAGAGCTGCGATCCCGACGCAGCCGAGCGCTGCGCGCAGACGGCTGCGACGACGCAGACCGTTCTCGATCAGGCCAAGCAGCTGATCGACGGCGAGCGCGAGCAGGGCCGAGGCCAGGCAGCCGAACAGCACGAACACCCAGTTCTGGGTCTGGAGCCCGGCAAAGATGTAATTGCCGAGGCTGGTCTGCCCGATCGGGGTCGACAGCGTCGCGGTGCCGATCACCCAGACTGCGGCGGTGCGGATGCCCGCCATCATCACCGGCAGTGCCAGCGGCAGCTCGACCATGAGCAGCGATTGGCGTCCGGTCATGCCGACGCCCTTGGCGGCTTCGATCAGCGCGGGATCGATGCCGTTGAGCCCGGTAATGCCGTTGCGCAGCACCGGCAGCATCGAATAGAGCGCCAGCGCCAGCATCGCCGGCAGGAAGCCGAACGCGGAGAAGGAAACGCCGAACCAGGCCAACGCGACCGAGGCCGCCGCGAGCAGCAGCGGATAGAACAGTGCAAGCAGCGCCAGTCCCGGCACGGTCTGCACGATGCTGGCGAACGCGAGCAGCATGCCGCGCGGCGCCGGGCGATTGTGCGTGAGGATCGCCAGCGGCAGGCTGACGGCGAGACCGAGCGCCAGTGCGGCAAGGCTGACCTGCACATGGTTGCCGAGATAGTCGGGCAGATGCGCCAGCGCCTCGCCCCAGCGTGGATCGGCGAGGAGGCTCATGCCGCACCGCTCTGCGGCAACAGCGCATTGAGCCGCTCGGCCTGGCGCCGCGGTGTGCGCAGCAGCTCCAGCACGTAGGCGTCGCCGCTCTTGGCGAGCTCATTGGGCGTGCCCTGCGCCAGCAGCTGTCCGCCGCGCATCACCGCGATGCGGTCGGCGAGCAGAATCGCCTCCGTCATGTCATGGGTGATCATCACTGTGGTCAGCCCCAGCTTGCGATGCAGCGAGCGATAGTCGTCGCCGAGCGCATCGCGGGTGAGGGGATCGAGCGCGCCGAACGGCTCGTCCATCAGCACGATGCGAGGCCTTGCCGCGAGCGCCCGCGCCACGCCGACGCGCTGGCGCTGGCCGCCGGAGAGCGCTTCCGGCAGACGGTCGCGATGCGCAGCACGGTCGAGCTGCACCAGCTCGAGCAGCTCGTCGACACGCGCCGCGATATCCGCCGCCGATACGCCCAGCAGTCTCGGCGTGATCCCGATATTGTCGGCGACGCTCAAATGCGGGAACAGCCCGCCGCTCTGGAACACGTAGCCGATCCGCCGACGCAGCGCCACCGGATCGACGTCTCTCACGTCCTCGCCCTCGACGGTGATGGCACCGCCGTCGGCCTCGATCAGCCGGTTGGCGAGCCGCAGCAGCGTGGTCTTGCCCGAGCCGGAGCCGCCGACGATCGCCACAAACTCGCCCTCGGCGATGTCGAGCGATACATCGCTCAGAGCCATGAGGGAGCCGAAGCTCTTGGTGACGTGCTGGTAGCTGATCGCCAGCTGGGAGGGCATCGCAGGTGAGCTCGCTTCTTTCTTACCCTTCCCCTCCAGGGGAGGGTAAGAGCGCGGCAGCGCGGTATGCGTAGCACGCTTGGCGCCTTGATTGAACTTGGCCGCGCGAGCGGCTAAGGCATCGGCCTGAACTCGGAGGAAGCACATGACGACGCCCACGGCAGTGGCGCTGGAAGATGCCAAGGTCGCGTTCCGCCTCGGGGACGGGCGGGTCTATACGGCGGTCGAGAAAGCCCATCTCACGGTCGCCCAGGGCGAGTTCGTCGCCATCGTCGGCCCGACCGGCTGTGGGAAATCGACGCTGCTCAACGTTGCGGCCGGGCTGCTGAAGCCCGCGGCCGGCAGCGTCCAGATCTTCGACCGGCCGCTGGCGGGGCTGAACCGGGATGCCGGCTACCTGTTCCAGGCCGACGCGCTGTTCCCGTGGAAGACCGCGCTCGACAATGTCGCGATCGGGCTCGAGATCAAGGGCACGCCGCGCGCCGAAGCGCTGCCGCGGGCGCAAAAATGGCTGACGTCCGTCGGCCTCGGCGCCTTTGCGGGCCGCTATCCGCACATGCTCTCCGGTGGACAGCGCAAGCGCGTGGCGCTGGCGCAGGTGCTGATTCGCGATCCAAAAATCCTGCTCATGGATGAGCCGTTCGGGCCACTCGATGCGCAGACCCGCCAGGTCATGGGCAACCTGCTGCTCGACTTGTGGAGCGCCGACCGCAAGGCCGTGCTGTTCGTGACCCATGATCTGGAAGAGGCGATCGCGCTCGCCGATCGCGTCGTGATCATGTCGGCCGGGCCGTTCTCGCGCATCATCGGCGACTGGCGGGTGAGCCTGCCGCGCCCGCGCGACATCTTCGAGGTGCGGCTGGACAAGGAATTCCATGCGCTGCATCGCGAGATCTGGAGCGTGCTCAAGGACGAGGTGATGAAGGGCTACGCGCAATCCACGCACGCGGCGGAGGCGGTCTGATGTCGCGTCCCACGCTGCTTGCGCTGCAAATCCTGGTCGCGGTCGTCTGCATCGTGCTGTGGCAAGTGCTGTCGACCGTCCCCGTGTTCGGCAAGATCCTGCTGCCGCCGTTCTTCTTCTCCAACCCATTCGACGTGTTCAGCCAGATAGTGAAATGGTTCTCGTCCGGCGTGATCTGGAAGCACCTCGGCATCACATTGGCGGAATCGATCCTCGCCTTCGTGATCGGATCGCTCGGCGGCGTGCTGGTCGGCTTCTGGTTCGCGCGCCAGCCGCTGGTCGCCGCCGTGTTCGACCCCTACGTGAAGATGGTCAACGCACTGCCGCGCGTCGTGCTGGCGCCGATCTTCGCGCTGTGGCTCGGCCTCGGCATCTGGTCCAAGGTCGCGCTCGGCGTCACCTTGGTGTTCTTCATCGTGTTCTTCAACGTCTATCAGGGCGTGAAAGAAGTCAGCCGCACCGTGCTCGACAACGGCCGCATGCTCGGCATGAGCGAGCGGCAGTTGATGCAGCACGTGTATTGGCCGTCGGCGCTGTCCTGGATGTTCTCCTCGCTGCACACCTCGGTCGGCTTCGCGGTGGTCGGCGCGGTCGTCGGCGAATATCTGGGATCGGCGGCGGGGCTCGGCTATCTCATTCAGCAGGCCGAGGGCGTGTTCGACGTTGCCGGTGTGTTCGCCGGCATGTTCGTGCTCTCGGCCTTCGTCATCCTGATCGACTTCGGCGTCACGCTGGTGGAGCGGCGGCTGTTGGTCTGGAGGCCGACCGCGTCGGACGGGCGCGGCTAGGCTGTGACGGTCTCGATTGAATGACCGGAGCAGCGCTTCTCAAGCTCGTCCCGCTGCTTTATGGTGCCGCCGGCCGAACGGAGGAACCCAATGAAGAACACGATTGCCAGGCTCGCCGGCGCGCTGCTCGTGCTGACGCTCACCACCTCGCTTGCCGCGGCGCAAAGCAAGGTGACCATCGCGGTCGGCGGCGGCTCCTGCCTGTGCTACCTGCCCACGGTGCTGGCCAAGCAGCTCGGCGAATACGAGAAGGCCGGCCTCAATGTCGAACTCGTGGATCTCAAGGGCGGTTCGGACGCGCTGAAGGCCGTGCTCGGCGGCAGCGCCGACGTGGTCTCCGGCTATTTCGACCATTGCGTCAATCTCGCGGCCAAGAAGCAGGAGCTCCAGTCCTTCGTGGTCTATGACCGTTACCCCGGTCTCGTGCTGGTGGTCGCACCCTCGCGCACCAACGACATCAAATCGGTCAAGGATCTCGCCGGCAAGAAGGTCGGCGTCAGCGCGCCCGGATCTTCCACCGACTTCTTCCTCAAATACATGCTCAAGAAGAACGGCGTCGATCCCGCCGATACCGCCGTGATCGGTGTCGGCCTCGGCGCCACCGCGGTTGCCGCCATGCAGCAGGGCCAGATCGACGCGGCCGTGATGCTCGATCCTTCGGTGACCGTGCTTCAGGGCAGCCACAAGGATCTGCGCATCCTCTCGGACACCCGCACCCAGAAGGACACGCTCGAGACGTTCGGCGGCGAATATCCGGGCGGCGCGCTGTACTCGACCGCGGCCTGGATCAACGGCCATGAGAAGGAGACGCAGGCGCTCACCAATGCGATCCTCGCGACGCTGGCCTGGATCCACGCGCATTCGCCCGAGGAGATCATGGCGAAGATGCCGGAGCAGGTGGTCGGCAAGAACAAGGACCTCTATCTCGCCGCGCTGAAGAACACGATCCCGATGTTCTCGGAAACCGGCAAGATGGATCCGAAGGGCGCGGATGCCGTGCTCGCGGTGTTCAGCGTCGGCTCGCCCGAGGTCGCGAACGCCAAGATCGACGTCAGCAAGACCTTCACCAACAAATTCGTCGACCAGGCCAAGAAGACCACGGGCAATGCCAAATAGCCGACGCGAAGGCGTGGTATCCGCCCCGTCATGACGTCACCTGTCATTCATCGCGTCACGACGCTTGATCTTGCCGTCCGGCCGGTCGTGTGGCCGTTCGCGGAGGAACGGCGCGCCGAGATTGCGGCGCATTTCGCCGAGAAGCAGCGCGAGCGGCCGAAGATCTGGAACGGCCGCGTCTTGCTCGGGCGCGATGCCGTGTTCACCGATCGCCATCTCGCCGCGACCTATTTCGAGACCGATTTCGCCAGCTTTCTCGCCTGGCGCGACTGGGGCTTTCCAGACACGGCCGTGTTTAACGGTTTCGGCATGGGCGCACTGCGCACCTCCGACGGCGCCTTCGTGATGGGCGAAATGGGACAGCACACCGCCAATGCGGGCCGCATCTATTTCCCGTCGGGCACGCCCGACCTCGGCGACGTCAGGGGTGGCGCCCTCGACGTTCCCGGCAGCGTCGTCCGCGAGATCGCGGAGGAAACCGGGCTGACCCCCGACGACTACGCGGCGGAGGCGGACTGGCACTGCGTCGTCTCCGGCCGCGCGATTGCGATGATTCAGATTCTCAACCTGGACATGCCGGCCGACGAGGCCCGCGCCCGGATCGAAGCCAATCTCGCACGTGACGACGAGCCTGAATTGTCGGCCATTCATCTCGTGCGCGACATGGGTGATCTGAGGCCGTCCATGCCGCGATTTGTCACGGCCTTCGTCGAGCGCCAGTTCGCCTCGCGCTGATGCGCGAGGCTTGACATCGCCGCGCTCAGCCCATGTGATGGGCAAAAAGCAAAACCAACAAGAATGCGATGCACAATCGTCCAGGGAGGTTTTGATGCGCCTGCGCATGGCTACCCGTTTGGTACGTGGGCTGTTGGTCGCGATATCAGCGACAGGCTTGGCGGTGTCCGCCGAGGCCCAGGAGAAGAAGCTCAAGATCGGCGTCATCTATGATCTGACCGGCCCGCTCGCCGGCGGCGGCTCGGAGCTGCAGTATACCGGCGCAAGAATCATGCTGGATCAGTACAGCGCGAAGGATGTCGAGGGCTACAAGATCGAGGCGATCTATGCCGATGCTCAGAGCAAGCCGGACGTCGCCATCAATGAAGCGATACGTTTGATCGAGCAGGAAAAGGTCGACATGCTGCTCGGCTTCTTTTCCTCGGCGCAGTGCGTGCCGGTGGCAGCGCGCGTCGAGCAGCTGAAGAAGTTCATGTGGATCACGACCTGCATTTCGTCCGCGGTGCTGGAGAACAAGAACTACAAATACGTGTTTCGGCCGCAGGCCTCCGGCGATCAGTTCGGTATGATGACGATGGACTTCATCGCGCAGAACACGAAGGAAAAGTTGGGCAAGGATCCGAAGGACCTGCGGGTCGCCATCATCCATGAGGACGGCGCCTACGGCGTCGACGTTGCCAAAGGCAATGAAGCTGGTGCCAAGAAGGCCGGTTTCAACATCGTGCTCAGGGAAGGCTATTCGGCCACGGCCCCGGATTTGTCTTCGCTGGTCACCAAGCTGAAGCGGGCCAAGCCGGACGTGATCTTCCACACCGGCTATAATCCCGACATCACCCTGTTGCTCCGGCAAGCCCGCGAACAAGGGCTGAAGTTCGGTGCACTCGTGGGACATGGCGCCGGCTACGGGGTCTATGAGAAGCTGAAGGAAGGCCTGGGCTCCGATGTAAACTACTTCTTCAACACCGATCCGATCTCGATCTGGCTCGCCAACCAGAAGAGCATGGATCCGAAGCTGCCGCCGATCATCAAGGCGGTTGGCGAGGAGTTCGACAAGCGCAAGCCGGGCGTCGCCATCCGTTCGGCTCATGTCGGCATGGCTGCGTCCAACACCTACCTGTTCCTGACCGACGTGCTGCCGCGAGCGATCAAGAAATATGGCGGCATAGATCCCGACGCCCTGCGCAAGGCAGCACTCGACACCGACATACCCGAAGGTGGCACCATGCTCGGCTTCGGCGTCAAATTCCACGGCGATGGCTCGCCAATGGCCGGCCAGAACGAGCGCTCGTTCCCCGTCGTGATCCAGTACGTCGACGACAAGTCCTACGTGGTGTGGCCCAAGAGCCAGGCGCAGCGCGAGGCCGTGCTGCCGCTGCCGAAAGGCACCACCTACAGCAACCAGTAGCGGCGGAGAGCGGCGGTGCTGGAAGTGAACGGGCTGGTGAAGCGATTTGGCGGCTTCACCGCCGTGAACAACGTGTCGTTCAAGGTCGACGAGGGCGAGATCCTCGGTCTGATCGGCCCCAACGGTTCGGGCAAGAGCACGATCTTCAACATGCTCTCCGGCACGTTGGCGCCGACATCAGGTTCGATACTTTTCGCCGGCCACGAGATCGCGGGCCTCGCGCCGCACCGGATCATCAACAGCGGCATCGGCCGCACCTTCCAGATTCCGCGCCCCTTCCGCCGCCTGACCATTTTCGAGAACGTTGCGCTCGCCGGCTTCTACGGCCAGGGCCGCCACAGCCGCGCCAGGGCGGAAGAGGCGGCCGAGCGCTCGCTCGCCATGGTCGGCCTGCCCACCGATCGCCATGCCAGCGTCGATGGCCTCGGCGCTGCCGGCCTGAAGAAGCTCGAGCTCGCCAAGGCGCTCGCCACCGCACCGAAGCTGCTGCTCGCCGACGAGAGCCTCGGCGGTCTCGACGAGGCCGAGATGGATCAGGCGGCCGACATGCTGCGCAACATCCGCGACGAGCTCGGCATCACCATCATCTGGGTCGAGCACATCATGGGCGTGCTGATGCGGGTCGTCGATCGCGTCATGGTGCTCGATCACGGCGAGAAGATATCGGAAGGCCTGCCGAGTGCGGTCGCCGGCGATCCGCGGGTGATCGAGGTCTATCTCGGCACCGATGCCGAGACCACGCAGGCCGCGGCCGCCGAAGCGCGCCGCCGGGCGGGAGGCTAGCCGATGCTGGAGCTTCGCGGCGTCAATGCCGGCTACGGCACCTTCCAGGCCCTGTTCGACGTCGACCTCGATGTGAAGGCCGGTGAGGCCGTCGGCGTCATCGGCCCGAACGGCGCCGGCAAGACCACCTTGATGCGCGTGATCTCCGGCCTGATCAGGCCCTCGCGCGGCTCGATCAGAATGGAAGGCGTCGACCTCGTGGCGACGCCCTCGCACAAGATCGTCAGCCTCGGCATCGCGCATGTGCCGGAGAACCGGCGGCTGTTTCCGCAGCTCACGGTGGACGACAATCTCAAGATGGGCGCCTTCATGAAGGAGGCGCGAGGGCACTATGCCGAGCGGCTCGACGTCGTGTTCGAGCTGTTCCCGCGCCTGAAGGAGCGCCGCCACCAGATGGCGGGTACCATGTCCGGCGGCGAGCAGCAGATGTGCGCGATCGGCCGCGCGATGATGTCCAATCCGAAGCTGCTGCTGCTCGACGAGCCCTCGGCGGGGCTTGCGCCGGTCGTGGTGCAGCAGGTGTTCGAGCTGGTGAAGCGGATTCGCGCCAGCGGGCTGACCGTGCTGATCGTCGAGCAGAACGTGCAGCAGGTGCTGAAAGTGGTCGACCGCGCCTATCTGATCGAGGCCGGCTCGATCCGCGCGTCCGGCACCTCGGCCGAGATGCTGGCGAGCGACACGGTCAAGGAAGCATATCTCGGGGTGTGAAGGGCATGCAGGCGTTCCTGGACATTTTCGACATCTACCTGCTGGAGGCCGTGATCAACGGCATCCTGCTCGGGGGCGTGCTGGCGCTGCTCGCGCTCGGCCTCAATCTGATCTTTGGCGTCATCGACGTCACGTGGATCTGCTATGCCGAGCTCGTGATGATCGGCATGTACGGCATGTACTTCATGGTGCAGTACTACGGGCTCAGCTATTTCGTCGCCGCGCCGCTCACCATCCTGCTGGTCGCGGTGCTTGGCGCGGCGTTGCACTACCTCGTGATCGCGCCGCTGCTGACTGCGCCGCCGATCAACCAGCTGCTCGCGACCGGCGGCGTGCTGTTCGTGCTCCAGAGCTTTGCCACCGTCGCCTTCGGCATCGACTTCCGCAATCTCGGCATCCGCCTGCCGGTGCTTGCCTTCGGCGACATGAACTTCAGCTATGCACGGCTGCTATCGTTCCTGGCGGCGCTGGTTGGCATGGTCGCCGTCTATCTGTTCATGACGCGAACCTTCACCGGCACGGCGATCCGCGCCATCTCGCAGGACCGCCAGATCATGGCGCTGATGGGCGTCGACACCAGGCGGATCTATCTGATCACCTCGGCGCTGGGCGGCGCGCTGGCCGGCCTCGCCGCCTGCCTTCTGGTGCTGCAATACGACGTGCATCCCTTCGTCGGCCTCTCCTTCGGGCCGATCACCTTCCTGATCTGCGTGCTCGGGGGCCTCGGCAATTTCATCGGCGGCTTCATCGCCGCCTTCGTGTTCGCCGAGATCATCTCGCTCGGCGGCCTGTTCTCCGATCTCGAATGGGGCTATGTGCTCGCCTTCGCCTTCTTCATCGTCATGATGTTCATCCGGCCCGCGGGCCTGCTTGCGAGGCGCCGATGATGGGGCAGGGGCGGCTTGCAGCCTGGGGAATAGGCCTGGCGGCGCTGATCGCGCTGCCCTTCGTCTATCGCGATCCCTATCATCTGCACATTCTGGTGCTGATCCTGATCTGGTCGTTCGCCTACACCTCCTGGTCGATGATGGGGCGGTTCGGCCTGGTCTCGCTCGGCCATGGCGGCTTCATGGGGATCGGCGCCTATGTCACGGCGCTGCTCTGGAATCACCTCGGCCTGTCGCCCTGGATCGGCATCCCCATCAGCATGGTCGCGGCCGGCGCGCTGGCACTGATCGTCGGCTATCCCTGCTTCCGCTTCCGCATCACCGGCCACTATTTCGTGCTGGTGACGCTGGCGCTTTCCGGCATCGTGCTTCAGGTCATCACCGCAACACGCGACTACACCGGCGGCTCGCTGGGCTACACGCCGAACCGGACCTCGGGCAACAAGCTGCTGGCGCTGCAGTTCGACGACAAGACGACCTGGTACCTGATCGCGCTCGGGATCTGGCTCTTCGGCATCGTGGTCTGGCACTGGGTGGATCGCAGCATGGCGCGCTATGCGCTGGAGGCGATCTCGGAGGACGAGGACGCCGCTGCTGCCGCCGGCGTCGATGTCACGGCGGAGAAGCTGAAGATCACGCTGCTCAGCGCGCTGATGACGGCGCTCGCCGGCGCGATCTACTGCCAGTACCAGATGTTCATCACGCCTGACACGGTCAGCGGCATCGCGGTGTCGCTCCAGATGGTGTTCGCTGCCATCGTCGGCGGCCTGTTCGTCTCGCTCGGCCCGACCGTCGGCGCCATCATCACCATTCTGCTGGCCGAAACGTTGCGCATCGGCTTCGGCACCAGGGCGGTCGGCTGGGACAACCTCGTCTACGGCGTGCTGCTCGTCCTTTTCATCATATTCCTTCCCAAGGGCATCCTTGGTAGCTTGCTCGACCGATTGAAGCCGCAACGCAAGGTGCCCCGCGCTCATGAACAAGAAGCCGTCCAAATCGCTCGCCCAGGAACTTGACCGCTACATCTCGCCATTCCGCCACGATGGTTCGGGCAAGTTTCACCTCAAGGACCACAAGACCGACGAAAGGGGCGATCTCGACAAGGAGAAGGCGCAGGCGGTCCTCGAGTCGAACAAGAGGCGGATGATCGAATTTCAGGAGAAGCTTTACGCGCAGGACCGCTGGTCGCTCCTGATCGTGTTCCAGGCGATGGACGCCGGCGGCAAGGATTCTGCGATCAAGGCGATCTTCGAGGGCATCAATCCGCAGGGCTGCGAGGTTCATGCCTTCAAGGCACCGAGCAGCAAGGAGCTCGATCATGACTTCCTCTGGCGCCATATGATCGCGCTGCCCGAGCGCGGGCGTATCGGCATCTTCAACCGCTCCCATTACGAGGAATGCCTGGTGACGCGCGTGCACCCTGAGATTCTCGCCAAGGAGAAGCTACCGCAGAAGCTCGTGACCAAGCACATCTGGAGGGAGCGGTTCGAGGACATCTCGGCCTTCGAGCGCTATCTCTGCCGCAACGGCACCGTCGTGCTGAAATTCTTCCTCAACGTCTCCAGGGAGGAGCAACGCAAGCGCTTCCTCGAGCGGCTGGAGGATCCGGCCAAGCAGTGGAAGTTCTCGATGGACGACATCAAGGAGCGCGCGCTGTGGCCTCGCTACCAGGCGGTCTATCAGGACATCGTTCGCCACACGGCGACGCCCCACGCGCCCTGGTACGTCGTGCCCGCCGACCACAAATGGTTCGCCCGTGTCGTGATCGGCTCCGTGATCAACGCGACGCTCGAAAAGCTCGACCTGCGCTTTCCTCGCGCCGACAAGGCCTCCCTCGCCGAGTTCGAGCAGGTACGCAAGGCGCTGGAGAAAGAGGAGACGGGAGGCAGGAAGAAAGCCAAGTGACAGCCAACCGTACCTCGGACCGCAAGACCGTCAATTTCGCGCTCCAGGGCGGCGGCGCGCACGGCGCCTTCGTCTGGGGCGTGCTCGACCAGGTGCTCGAGGACGGCAGGCTCGCGATCGAGGCGATCAGCGCGACCAGTGCGGGCGCCATGAATGCGGTCGCGATGGCCTCCGGCATGGCGCACGGAGGTGCTGAGGCCGCGCGGGAGAGCCTGCACGCTTTCTGGTACGAAGTGTCGCGCATGGACATGGCGTACGATTTGATGTCGCCGCTGAACCAGTGGATCCAGGCGCTGAGGCTGCCGCCGGAATATCATCCGGTCCACGCCGTCATCCATACGCTGACGCACACGCTGCCGCCGGGCCTGCTCAATCCCTTTCATTTCAATCCGCTCCGCGCGTTGCTGCAGCGCGTGGTCGATTTCGACCTGCTCAATTCCTCGCCCGAGGCGCCGCAGCTGTTTCTCAACGCCACCAACGTGCGCACCGGCAAGATCAAGGTGTTCCAGAGCCCGCTGCTCACGGCGGAGACCGTGCTCGCCTCGGCCTGCCTGCCGCCCTATTTCCAGGCCGTCGAGATCGACGGCGAGCATTATTGGGATGGTGGCTATCTCGGCAATCCCGCGATCTATCCGCTGATCTACCGCAAGGGCAGTCACGACGTCATCATCGTGCAGGTCACGGCGATCCGGCGCGACGAGCTGCCGACCAGCGCAGCCGACGTGCTCCACCGCATCAACGAGATCAGCTTCAATTCGTCCCTGATGCGCGAGATGCGCGCGATCGCCTTCGCCACGCGGCTGATCGACGACGGCGAGCTCGACAGCGACAGGCATAGTCGCATGTACATGCACTGGATCGGCAACGACCAGTTGATGTCGCAGCTCGGCACCGCCACGCAGTTCCACCCCGAGTGGAGCCTGTTGTGCCGCCTGCGCGACGAGGGCCGCGAGGCGGCACGAAGCTGGCTGGCACGACACTTCGACCAGATCGGAAAATCCTCGACGGTCGACCTGGCGGACATGTTTCTCTAGGTCGCCCCGCCTGCATCGACAAGAAAGTACGAAAACAACCCCATGCACAGTAGCCCGTGCCAGCGGAATCAATGACTTGGCGAGGCAGCTCGTGCTTTGCGGATTTGGCGAAGCCGTTTGACTCGTCGGGCAAAACAGGGGCATGATGTCATGATCGCCGCGGACCGGTACGGTGGGCGAAGCGTGGCCACTATTGTTCATGCGAAAGGGATGGCGGGCACGGCGCTCTGGCGCCTTTGCCTATCCTGAACCGTCACGGCCCTCTGTAGACTCCCCTCAATATCCGCGAGCCCACCAGTAGCAGAAGCGCTCGACATTGGCGGGAAGCGCGGTCTCGTAATTCGCCCATTTCTCGTATTTCGGCAGCTTCACTTCCTTCATCGCGACGTCGACGCACTTGCCGGCGTCCGCCGCCTTCTTCACCTCGGCCGAGAGGTCCTCCATGTAGGCGATGTCGTCCTCGACGTCCTTCTTGGTGCCGAGGCGACCGCCGGCATAGGGATGGCCGGGGATCATCCGCTCCCAATCGAGCGACGCCAGCTTCTTCAGCGAGGCGATATATTCCAGCGGCGAGGCGTTGTCGGGGATGTTGCGGAACTGGACCTGCTCGATCGGAGCGAAGTCGACCACGAAGACGAGCTTTTCCTTCGGCAGCCGCATCACCAGCGAATTGTCGGAATGGTTGCGGCCGACATAGTTCAGCTCCAGCGTGGTGCCGCCGAGCGTGATGCTCTTCCTGTCATCCACCACCTGATCCGGCATCACGACGTCCGCGAGGAGAGATTTCTGCTTCTTCAGCTCGAGCAGGCGCTCCTTGGTCTTGCGGTGCGCGATGAAAGTCGCGCCGAGGTCCTTGAAGGGCTGGCCTCCGGCGATGTGATCGTAGTGATGGTGGCTGTAGATGACGTATTTGATCGGCTTGTCGGTGACCGCCTTGATCGCGTCGATATAGGGTTTGGCGGGACGCAAATAGGAGATCGGATCGGTCGCGATCACGCCTTGCGGGGTCACCACGAACATCGACTGATGGCCGCCATAGCGGAAGATGTAGACGTTGTCGGTGCCGTCGACCTTCCTGGTGGACGTCTGCGGCGGGTTCTGCGCGAATGCTGATCCGGTGACGAGGGCAGCGAGAACAGCGATGCAAAATGATGCTTTCATCTCTGGCTTTCCGGACATGAACGAGGGCGACGGAGGCGGATATTCTCTTCGATACAAACGCTGCCGTCAGGGATTTATTCCGCCGCTTTCACGGGGCCAATCGCTCGTGGGAACGGCCTGGAACGCGCCTTCAAATGTGATTTTAGGGCCTTTGATCCCGCTTGACAGTTTTGTGTCGCAGGAGGACCATGCCGAGGGTCGCAAACAAGCGACACGCAACGTCCACCTCATGAGCAAGGGGAGGTCTATGACGCCACCTCCGCAAATCCAGCCGCGTTAATTGCGATGGAGCTCGTTCGGACTATCGCATAGCGGCAGAAACCGCGAACGGCACGCCGGGACAAGGTTTAGCGGGCTGCATCAGTGAGGCAAAGCCCCTACCTTCCCGGCGCTGTATTT
Source organism: Bradyrhizobium sp. I71 (assembly GCF_022354745.1). NCBI lineage: Bacteria > Pseudomonadati > Pseudomonadota > Alphaproteobacteria > Hyphomicrobiales > Nitrobacteraceae > Bradyrhizobium > Bradyrhizobium sp. I71. The sequence goes on along the minus strand of NZ_CP059398.1, from coordinate 1,778,742 downwards.
TGCATCACATCGATCGCGTCTGACGGCCGTGACGAGGCCGCCGCGATGGGCATTCATGACATTCTGCTGTCCGCCGTCCTGCTCCTCGCCGTCGTTCCGCAATGACGGGAGAGGTCTTTGTGCGCACGGGGACCGAAGGCGTTTCGTTGACGCCGCGGCTCCTGATCCTGCATTGCGGCAAATGCCAAGAGAATGTCGCCTCAAAGGCCAACTTCCGACACAGGACCCGGGCGAATAGCGGCAATCCGACATGATGCATGTGCTTCGTCGGTGACGGTCCCGACGCCGCCGGCGCATTCGTATTTCCAGGGAATCCTCGTGTCGCATAAGCTGGCCGCGGCGCTCCTCGCCGCTCTCTTCCTCACGATTTCGCCTTCCTCCGGCGCCCGTGCCGAGCCGTCTTCGCGGCCGGCAAACAGCGCTGCCGCACTGTCGCCCGACGAGGCGAAGCGCGCGCTGGAAACCCTTCAGGACGACAAGAAGCGCGCGCAGATGATCGACACGCTCCGCGCGATCGCCAACGCGTCCGGTCCGCAGCAACCCGCGCCCGAGCCAAAATCGCCGATCCCGCTCTCAGCCGACGGCCTCGGTGCGCAGCTCCTGCTCACGGTGTCGGAGGAGATCGGCGAGATCTCGGGTGAGATCGCCAGCATGGCGCGGACGCTCACGCACTTCCCGGCGTTCTATTACTGGATCATGCGGACCGCGAACGATCCCGCGGCCTACAACCTCCTGATCGAGATCGCCTGGAAGCTGGCGCTGGTGTTCGGTTCTGCCTTCTGCGCGGAATGGGTGATCTTCCGCCTGATCCGGCGTCCGGTCGCGTTCCTGGAAGCACGCGCGCCGCAATCAGCACGTCTGCCAGTGCAGGCCCTGCCGATCGCCGATCCGCCGCCATCGGTCGCGGATGTCACCCCGGAGCCGGAACTGCACAAGCGCCGTCACAGCCTCGCGCGGATCTGGCAGCTGTTGCTGCGGCTGCCTTTCGTGCTGGGCCGCATCGTGCTTGAACTGCTTCCCGTGATCGTCTTCGTGGGCGTTGCTACGGCACTGCTCGGGACCGAGATCGGCGAACCTACCACCGTCCGCCTCGTGATCCTGGCAGTCGTCAACGCCTATGCGTTCTCGCGCGGGCTCATCTGCATGATCCGGGCACTGGTGGGGCCATACGGCCTGTTCCCGGTGCGCGCCGAGACCGCCGCCTATATCGAGATCTGGGCGCGCCGCATCGTCGGTGTCGGCGTCTCCGGCATCGCCTTTGCCAATGTGGCGCTGCTGCTCGGCCTGCATCGCGCCGGCTACGCCGCGCTGCTGCGCATGGTGATGCTGGTCGTGCACCTCTTCATCGTCGTCATCATCCTGCAATGCCGCCGCCAGGTCGCCGACGCCATCCGTGCGCCGGCCGAGCGGCAGGGGATTGCGGCCCGTTTGCGCAACCGCATCGCCGGGGGCTGGCACTATCCTGCCATCGCGCTCGATCTCGCGCTGTGGGCGGTTTGGGCGCTCAACATCCGCAACGGCTATTCGCTGCTGCTGCAATATTTCGTCGGCACGGCCGTGGTGGCGCTGGTCACGCGCGTCGTCATCATGGTGACGCTGGGCCTGATCGACCGCGGCTTCCGCATCAAGCCGGAGATCCTCCAGCGCTTTCCGGGCCTCGAGACCCGTGCCAACCGCTATCTGCCGCTGCTGCGCAGGATCGTGTCCGGCGTGATCGCCTTCATCGGCTTCGTCGCCGTGCTCGAAGTCTGGGGCGTCGACGCCATCGTCTGGTTCTATGGCGGCCAGATCGGCAGCAGGCTGATCTCCGCAGTGGTGACGATCGGCCTTGCCGTGTTCATCGCAGCCGCGATCTGGGAAGCCAGCAACGCGCTGCTGGACCGCCAGATCAATGCGCTGTCCCGGGACGGTCATTATGCCCGCGCCGCGCGTTTGCGCACCTTCCAGCCGATGCTGCGCACGGCGCTGCTCTGCCTGATCGCCACGGTGGTCGGCCTCACGGCGCTCAGCGAGATCGGCGTCAATGTCGCGCCGCTGCTCGCGGGTGCCGGCATCGTCGGCATCGCGATCGGCTTCGGTTCGCAAAAGCTGGTGCAGGATCTCATCACCGGCCTGTTCCTGCTGCTGGAAAACACGGTCCAGGTCGGTGACAATGTCAGCGTCTCCGGGCTCTCGGGCGTGGTCGAGAACGTCTCGATCCGCACCATTCGCCTGCGCGCCGGCGACGGCGCCGTCCATATCGTGCCCTTCAGCGCGGTCACGACCATCACCAATGCCAGTCGCGGCGCGGGCAACGCCTCGGTCAGCGTCAACGTCGCCTACAAGGAGGACACCGACCGTGCCGGCCAGATCCTCAAGGACATCGTCGACGAGATGCGCCGCGAGCCTGAATTCCGTGCGTTGATACGCGGCGACCTCGAGCTCTGGGGCATCGACAAGGTCGATGGTGCGATGGTGTCGATCGTCGGCCAGATCCGCTGCACCGAGGCCGGGCGTTGGCCTGTCCAGCGCGAATTCAACCGGCGCATGAAGCTGCGCTTCCAGCAGAACGGTATCGAGGTCGCATCCGCCACCCAGACCATTTTGATGCACATCGCGCCGCCAGCGGATAGCGCCGCCAGTCTGACGCCGCGGCGGGCGGCTGGATAAGCTGTCCCCTGGATTTCCGGCTTGCCTCTATTGATGCGGTAGCGCGAACATGGCCGCTTTCATGAGGCCGAGACGGTGAAATGGTAGCCTCTCGTTGTGACGGCCGACATCAGGCCGGAGTAGCGCCGTTAACCCTTTTTCTCGCGCGCAACTGCCAGGCGCTCGCGAAAAGCTCGCTGCGGTGCGAGATCACAGTTCATGCCCCAGTCTCTCCGTCCTTGATCTGGATGGAGCGCTGGCCGACAATGTCCGCGGTTCAAATAGAAGCTCCTTGGGGGAATTCGTGAATAGACCTACCCGGGTCGTTGCCCAATCGACGTCGTCCAATTCGCAGCAAGGCATGACGCTGCTGCGCGATCCCTTGCTCAACAAGGGGACTGCCTTCACGGAAGCGGAGCGCGAGACGCTCGGCCTGCGCGGCCTCCTGCCGCCTTGCGTGCTGACGATGGAGACGCAGGCCCAGCGCGTGCTCACCAATCTGCGCACGCTGCCGACGGATCTGGAAAAATACGTCGCCCTGAATGCGCTGCATGACCGCAACGAGGCGCTGTTCTTCCGCGTCGTCGTCGACAATATCGACGAAATCCAGCCGATCATCTACACGCCGACGGTCGGGCTCGCCTGCCAGAAATACGGCCTGATCTTCCAGCGGCCGCGCGGCATGTTCATCTCCTCGCGCGATCGCGGCCAGATCGCGGAGATCCTGAAGAACTGGCCCTATCCGGCCAAGCTGATCGTCGTCACCGACGGCGAGCGTATCCTCGGCCTCGGCGATCTCGGTGCCAACGGCATGGGCATTCCGGTCGGCAAGCTCTCGCTCTATTCGGCCTGCGCCGGCGTGCATCCGGAAGCGTGCCTGCCGATCGTGCTCGATGTCGGCACCAACAACGAGGAGCTGTTGAACGATCCCTATTATCTCGGCCTGCGCGAGCGGCGGCTGACCGGCGAAGCCTATGACAGCTTCGTCGACGAGTTCATGCAGGCTGCGCGAAAGACTTTCCCGGGCGTGCTGATCCAGTTCGAGGATTTCGCCAATCATTCCGCCTTCAAGCTGCTGCACAAGTACCGGGATGAAGCCTGCGTCTTCAATGACGATATCCAGGGCACCGCGGCGGTGGCGCTCGCAGGCCTGTTCTCAGGCTTGCGCATTTCCGGCGGCAAGCTCAGGGATCAGCGCATCCTGTTCCTCGGCGCGGGCGAGGCCGCAACCGGCATCGCCGATCTCGTAGTCTCCGCCATGATGGCCGAGGGTGCCACCGAGGCCGAGGCGCTCCGCCGCAACTGGCTGGTGGATTCCCGCGGTCTCGTCGTCGGCGGCCGCGAGGGCCTCTCCGGTCACAAGCTCCGCTATGCCCACACTGACCAGGCACCGATCGCCGACTTCCTCACCGCGATCAAGACGCTGAAGCCGACGGCGATCATCGGCGTTGCCGCGGTTGGCGGCGCCTTCACACCCGACGTGCTCAGGACAATGGCCGAGCTCAACGAGCGGCCGATCGTGTTCGCATTATCCAACCCGACGTCGAAGGCCGAGTGCTCGGCGGAAGATGCCTATCGCTACACCGAGGGCCGCGCGCTGTTCGCCTGCGGCAGCCCGTACGATCCGGTGAAGCTCAACGGCCGCAGCTTCGTGCCGCGCCAGGGCAACAATTCCTACATCTTCCCCGGCGTCGGCCTCGGCGTCATCGCCAGCGGCTCGCGCCTCGTCACCGACGAGATGTTCATGGCGGCGGCCCATACGCTTGCCGATTGCGTCGGCAAGGAGGACCTCACGCAAGGCAGTCTCTATCCGGCACTGCCGCGCATCCGCGAGGTCTCGGTCCGCATCGCTGCGGCCGTTGCCGACGTCGCCTATCAGCGCGGGCTCGCGGACGGACCAGCGCCGAATGACGTGAAGGCTTTGGTCCAGTCGCAGATGTACGAGCCGAAATACTGAGGCCCCAAAGCGCGATGCGATCGGGATCGCCGGAACGCATTCCGGTCAGGCGCTCGCCATCCTCTGGTGAAGCGCCTGATTTCGCAGCCTCGCACGCTGGCCAAGGGCCGACTGTTCCGATTCAGAACACGCACTGTGGTGGAATCGTCACAGCCGGTCGTGAAACGTCCGCGGCCGCAGAGCCGCTTTTGTTCCGACAAGGTTCTGCCCTCATTGCCGACCGAAAATCCGGTCGTTCGGAGGGCGTACCATGTCTCGCATTGCACGTGCCGAAACTGCCCGGATTTCCTTCGTAACCTCGTGCCGGTTGCTGCTCGCGGTCGTCGCCGCAGCATCGCTCGCCGCCTGCGCTCAAGCGCCGGTCGGCCGCCAGAAGGCCGATCTCGCCGGTACCAGCCGGCATGCCGCGGTGGAGCGGCCGCACAGGGTGGCGGCGCTGCATCCACGCCCGATCAGCCGGGCGCGTGCCCCGGACCGTGACGCCAAGCAGACCCCCGCGCATGGCGTCGCCAGCTTCTATTCGGATACGGAAACCGCGAGCGGCGAGAAGTTCGACAAGAACGAGTTGACCGCGGCGCATCCGACCCTGCCGTTCGGCACCAAGCTGCGGGTCACCGATACCTCCTCCGGCCGCTTCGTCACCGTCAGGGTCAACGATCGCGGACCCTATATTCGCGGGCGCGTGGTCGACATCACTCCCTCTGCGGCCGAGGCGCTCGGCATGGTCGACAAGGGCATCACCAATGTCAGGCTGGAGGTCGTGCAATAGCGCGCGACTCGGCAAGACCGATGCGACGCGCTTAACCGGCTGTTAGCTGCTTCTCAAGCACCATGACTGCCCACACAATTCGGGGCATTCGGGGAGGCGGCGCTTGAACACGATCCAGTATCTCGAAGATCAGGCTGCGCGCGCCGAGCGGCTCGCCAAACGGATCACGGATACGCTGACGATCGAAAAGCTCCTGAACTTCGCCGGCGAGCGCCGCCGCGAGATCGAGGTCATCGCCGGCAAGCACCGCGGCACGCGTTCCCCGCAGACCATGCTTTGAGCTCATCGCACCACGTCATTCGGCGCGGAGCTTCTTTTTTCGGGCGCCGTCCCTGCGTGCATGAAAACGACATGACACTGAGGTGCGCCCTCGAAGAGCGCCGCGGAGCCGGCGCTTCTTTATCGCCCGCAATCGGCGCAACGGGCTTTAGCGGTGGCTCTCGACGAAGTCGCTGAGATAGTCGGGCAGCGTCACGCCATCGATGTCGCAGCGCGCCTTTATCTCGCCGGCGACATCGGCCGAGATGTCCTTCATCCAATGCTCGAGCGTGTTGAACGAAATCACCTTGACGGGGTCGTTGAAGCAGCCGGCGACGAGTTCGTCGATCGTGGTTTCGAGATCGCTCCGCTCAATGCGGATTTCGGTCGACCGGTCGAGGCGATCGATCACCACGAAGAGAGTCTGGTCTGCGCCATAGGGCACGACAGGTGAAGGTATGCCAGCTTCAAGCATCTGAGGCGCTCACGCCTTGGCTTCCGATCTTGGCTTCCGATCGCTGACAACGGAAAAGTCCGGATGAAGGTTCCTACGCGCGTGCTTGCAAGCTGCCGTTAGAGAAATTCCCTCAGCCGCGACAGCTCGATGACGTGCTCGGGCGAGAGGATCTCAGTCACGAGTGGCGGCTGCGGCGCCGTCCGGATCTCATAGAGATGCCGGGTCGCTGCCGGCTTCTCCATGAAGGCCGAGATGCACTCGTCGAGGGTACCTTCGCTGATCTGGTATGATTCCCGATCCGGCCGGCGCTGGTTTGCAAGCGACGGCCATTTATACAGCACCGCGAGCGCACCAAAATCGACCTTTGAACCCGCGACTGCATCCCCCATCGCCTCGCCTCACGCAAGAAGCACCCCAGCACGCCGATTTGCGTGCCGGGGCTCGCACCTATCGCTGCATCTCAATGCCGCAAGCGCCTCAACGCGGCAGCCGGGAAAAGGTTCCCGCCGTCTCGTCGCGATCAGCTCGCCGCCGCCGCGATCTTGAGGCTGGCCTGACCGCTGCTGTGCTCGTCGCCGCGGCTGACCTCCGGCGGGAGCCCGGCAAAGCGGCGCAAGGCCTCGGCCATCCGCACCCGGCCTGGCACCCCGGTGATCACCACATCGACCATGGTGAAGGACGAGTGGAAATGGCCGCGGGCCTGAAGCTGTTCGACCGGGACGCCGGCTGCGGCCATTGCCTCGGCATAGGCGACGCCCTCGTCGCGCAACGGATCGAACTCGCAGGTGACGACGAAGGCCGGCGGCAGGCCGGCGACCTTGCCGCGCAGCGGCGAGACGCGCGGATCGGTGCGGTCGGCCGGGGAGCAGTAGAGGTCCCAGAACCAGTACATCAGCGAAAGCGTCAGGAAATAGCCGGTCGCATTGTCGTTGTAGGACGGGCGATCGAAGGTGCAGTCCGTGACCGGGCATATCAGGAGCTGGCCCGCGATTTCGGGCCCGCCACGATCGCGCGCGAGCTGGCAGGTGACGGCGGCGATGTTGCCGCCGGCGCTCCAGCCCGCGACCAGCACCGGACCCGGTTTGCCGCCGAGCTCGCCGGCGTGCTCGGCGATCCAGCGCGTTGCCGCATAGCCGTCTTCAGCCGCGGCCGGGAAGCGATGCTCCGGCGCGTGGCGATAGCCGACGCTGACGAACATCATGCCGGTTCGCCGCACCATGTCGCGGCAGAACGGCTCGTCCGACTGCTCGTCGCCGAGCACCCAGCCGCCGCCGTGGAAATAGACCACGACCGGATGCGGGCCGGGCGCTGTGGGCTTGTACACGCGATAGGGCAGCGGACCGTCGGCGCCGGGCAGGGTGCCGTCGACGATCTCGCCGATCGGCCGTCCTGCCGGGCGGCCCTTGTTGAACTCGTTGACGAAGGCGCGCGCCCCGATCGCGCCCATCGACTCGATCGGCGGCAGGTTCAGCGATGCGAGCAGGTTCAGCACCAGCCGCACGTCCGGCTGCAGGCGCACCACCTCGCCGTCATTGCACTGCGTGGCACCGTTGGGGCCGGTGAGCCTGAAGCCGAGCATGCCGCGGCTGACCACCTCGTCGCAGATGCTGCGATAGGGGCCGACGCCACCAGTATAGGGCATCAGTCCCTGGACCTTGCCGGGCACGTTGGCGCCTGTGTACCAAGTGTTGGCGAGCCGGTGCAGCGTCAGCGTCGAACAGTCCGCCATGTGCCGGCCCCAGCCGGCCTGCGCAGTTTCTGTCGGCTCGATCGTGGTGAAGCCGGCCTCGCGCAGCGCAGCAAGGCGGTCCACGACCCAGTCGACATGCTGCTCGATCGACACCGCCATGTTCGACAGCACCGACGGGCTGCCTGGGCCGGTGATCATGAAGAAGTTCGGGAAGCCCGCGACCGTGAGGCCGAGATAGGTCTCCGGTCCCTTCGCCCACACGTCCGAGAGCGACTTGCCGCCGCGCCCGGTGATCGGGTGCACGGCGCGGATCGCGCCGGTCATCGCATCGAAACCGGTCGCGAACACGATGACGTCGAGGTCGATGCTGCGCCTGGCCGTCGTGATGCCGCCTGCGGTGATCGCCTTGATCGGCTCCTGGCGCAGATTGACCAGCGTGACGTTCGGCCGGTTGTAGGTGGCGTAGTAGTTGGTGTCGAGACAGGGGCGCTTCGCCCCGAACGGATGATCGTCCGGCATCAGCGCCGCCGCGGTTTGCGGGTCCTTCACGGCGGCTGCGATCTTCTCGCGGATGAGATCGCAGATCAGCTTGTTGCCTTCGAGGTCGACCGCCTGGTCGGCCCACAACTGCGTCAGGATGTAGACGAGATCGCCCTTGCCCCAAGCTTCCTCGAACCGCGCGCGGCGCTCGGCGTCGGTGAGCTGCCAGCTCACGACCGCCTGCTGCGGATAGGGCACACCGGCCATCGACTGACGCGCCTGCTCGCGATAGGCGGCGCGATCGCCCTGCAGCAGGCTCATGCGGTCCGATGGCGCCGGGCCGTTATGCGCGGGCAACGCGAAATTCGGCGTGCGCTGGAACACGGTCAGATGTGCGGCCTGCTCGGCGATCAGCGGGATCGACTGGATCGCCGACGAGCCCGTGCCGATCACGGCGACGCGTTTTCCCGACAGATTGACGCCGTCATGCGGCCAGCGGCCGGTGAAATAGACCTCGCCTTTGAAGTCCTTGACGCCATCGATCTCCGGCGGCTTCGGCGCGGAGAGGCAGCCGGTGGCCATGATGTAATGGCGGCAGGAGACCGGTGCGCCATTGTCGGTGGTGATGAGCCAGCGCTCGGACGCATCGTCCCATCTGGCTTCAGTGACCTTGGTCCTGAAACGAATGTCGCGCCTGAGATCGTAGCGATCGGCGACGAAGCCGAGATAGCGCAGGATCTCCGGCTGGGTCGCGTATTTCTCCGACCATGTCCAGGCGGTCTCGAGCTCCGGATCGAAGGTGTAGCTGTAGTCGACGGTCTGGATGTCGCAGCGCGCCCCCGGATAGCGGTTCCAGTACCAGGTGCCGCCGACATCGCCGGCCTCTTCGAGAGCGACCGTGGAGAAGCCGGCCTTGCGCAGGCGATGGAGAAGATAGAGGCCGGCAAATCCGGCGCCGACCACGGCGACATCGACCTGCTGAGCGGTTCCGCGCTCATCGGAGGCACGTGTGGCAACCATTGCGTCAGGCATGGCATTCCTCCCGTATGTTCTGTTTTGCCGGCAGGCTATCGCCGCAGGTTCAGCTTGTCATCAGAGCAAGTGCAATCCCCGGTGGTTGTTTGCGGCGCATCGTGACCGCGCGAATGTTTGCGGCACCACACGCATCGCGACGCACAATGGCCGTGATAGCCCGGGGTAATCAGAGCGCATCCTTCTGTGTATGCTTGCGCTTACAAGCCACGCGTACCGGCCGGGCGTCATGACAGAGTTGAGTGAGCGCACCAAAGCGAACATGGACGTCGTTCTCGAGGAGACATGCCGCCAATTGCCGCATGGCGGCGGTCATGACAGCCGCAGGTTCATCGCCGAGCGCCTGATCAAGGCGGCGGAGTCCGGCCACTCCACGCTCGGCGAGCTCGGCATCGTCGCGCGGCGCGCGCTGGCGGAGTTGATGGGCAAAGGCCGCTAGGCGCGGGCGCGAGGCTTGCCTCGCTGACGGCCCTGGACATAACCTGCCCGGGATCCTTCATCGAGATCTTCGAAGATGCGGTCTTTGCTTGCACTCGTTGCGGCTTGCGCAATCCTGTGTTGCGCACGATCGGCTGAGGCTCAGCCGGTCGGACAGTTTCCATTCGCGTTGACGCGTGAAGGTCAGATGCTCGGCGCCGTGGAAGGCGAGGTGGCGTCCTTCAAGGGGCTGGCTTACGCGGCGCCGCCGGTCGGCGCGTTGCGCTGGCGCGCGCCGCAGCCGACGGCCGAAAGCTCGGAGATGCGCACCGCCTACGACTACGGTGCGCCGTGCCTTCAACCGTCGCTGCAGGATGCGAGCGAGGATTGCCTGACACTGAACGTGTTCCGTCCCTTCGGGGTCGACGGCCCATTGCCGGTGATGGTGTTCATCCATGGCGGCGGCTTCGTCTCGGGCACGGCGAACGATCCGCTGTTCAATGGCGCCAAGCTGGCGCAGGCGGGCCTCATCGTGGTCACCGTGAATTATCGCCTCGGCGCGCTCGGCTGGCTCGTTCATCCCGCGCTTTCGGACGGCGGCGGCAATTACGGCCTGATGGACCAGATCGCCGCGCTGCATTGGGTGCGCGACAACATCGCGGCCTTCGGCGGCGATCCGGGCAACGTCACCTTGTTTGGCAGCGGTGCAGGCGCGACGTCGGTCGCGCTCCTGATGCTGTCTGTGCAATCGCGCGACCTCTTCCAGAAAGCCATTCTGCAATCGGTGCCCGCTCGTGCGCGCCTGCGCTCAGTGCAAGAGGCGGAGGCCATCGGCCGGCAGTTCGTGGCCGCGCTTGGACGGGAGGCAGGTTTGCGCGCAGCCGAGCCGCGGCGTGTGCTGGCCGCCGAACAGCAATTGCTGGAGAAGTCGCCGCGCAGCTTCGCGCCGATGATGGATGGGCGTGTGGTGACCGAGGATCTCGCCCCGGGCTTCACGGCCGGACGTCAAGGTCGCATTCCCCTGATCATCGGGTCGAACGACGACGAGACGGGTCTGGACAATGAGATCGACATCAAGAAGGAGCTTGCGTCGTCCGGCATTCCAAGCGGCGAACTGCGCAAGCTCTATCCGGGCCTCGCCAGATCCTCGGATCTCGCGGCAAGGTTCTACACCGACAAGGTCTTCTCGGAGCCGGTGCGATTGCTGGCTCGCCTGCACGTCGCAAGTGGTGCGCCGACGTTTCGCTATCGCTTCGCCTATGTGCCGGAGGCCCGGCGGGCGAATCCGGAAGCTGGCCACGGGCGGGAGTTGCAGTTCATCTTCGGTGCGGAAGGCGTGCCCGGCGCCGGCATCTTGTCGCGACGTGATCGCGCCGTCGCGAGCCGCATGCGCGCCTACTGGATCAATTTCGCGAGAAGCGGCGATCCCAACGGTCCCGACCTGCCACGCTGGGACGCGGCGGGCGGCGATCGCCTGCTGCTGATCACGAACGACCGGATCGCGAGCGAAGACGATCCGCTGGCGGAGCGTCTCGATCGGCTGGCCGGTGAGGACAGCAAATGAATTGGATTTACGCCGCGAGTTCGACGCGGGGTGCCGGCGTCAGCCGGTCTTCCTCCAGATAGTCCATCGCGCCGTCCTTCTCGACGGCGTAGAACTGCTGGCCTTCCCTCGACTTGAAGGCGGCGCGGACGACACCGCGGCGGCCCTTGTCACTGTTGACGACGTCCCCCAGCGCAAACTTCCTCATCTCACGTCTCACTTGTCTTCAGGCCGACTCCTTCGGCCACGGCGGGGATTCTGAGCGGCAAATCGTTAACGGCTTGCTAACCATGCTGCTTTGCCTATGCTCACCGCGGATCGTGCGGACAGTACGCCCGCGCCCGCTGTCAACGAGACGAGCCCCATGACGCGATTTCCGACCCTCTTCCTGTCGCATGGCGGGGGCCCCTGGCCCTTCATGGAGGACAGGCGCGTGCAATATGCCAGGACCGCCGAGGCGTTCGGTCGTCTGCCGCAGCTTCTCCCCGAGAGACCGAAGGCCGTGCTCGTCATCACCGGACATTGGGAGGCCGATGCCTTCACCGTGTCGACCTCGCCGCATCCTCCGATGGTGTACGACTACTACGGTTTCCCCGAGCATACCTATCAGCTGAAATATCCGGCGCCCGGCAAGCCCGAGCTCGCCGCGGATGTGAAGGCGCTGCTCGCACGCGCCGGTCTCGATTGCCGGGAGGATCCCGACCAGGGTTTCGATCACGGCACCTTCGTGCCGCTCGGGCTGATGTATCCGAACGCCGACATGCCGATCGTGCTGCTGTCGCTGAAGTCGAGCTACGATGCGGCCGAGCACATCAAGGTGGGACAGGCGATCGCTCCGCTGCGCGACGCCGGCATCCTGATCATCGGCAGCGGGCTCACCTATCACAACATGCGCGGCTTCAACCGGCCGGAGTCCAAGCCGGTCTCGTACGACTTCGAGGCCTATCTGAACGAGGCGATCAGCAACCCGGATGCGGCGCGCCGCAACGCGATGCTGGTCGAGTGGGAGAATGCACCGAGCGCACGCCTTGCGCATCCGCGCGAGGACCATCTGCTGCCGCTGATGGTGGCGGCCGGTGCTGCCGGCAGCGACGTCGGACGCCGCGTCTTCGTCGACGAGGTCGCGAACGTGGCAATGGCGTCGTATGTGTTTGGGTGACTGGTCTTGTCCCTCGCCCCGCTTGCGGGGAGAGGCGAAGATGGCCTCACCCGTATCTCAGCTTCATGAAGAGGATGCCGCCGGCGAGCACCATGGTCACGGCGTTGGCGGCGACCAGGGGGGCATCGCCGGAGAGCAGGCCGTAGACGAGCCAGAGCGCCAGGCCCAGCACCATGACCAGGAACATGCCGAGAGAAATGTCGCGCGCCGAGCGGGTCTTCCAGACCTTGATGAACTGCGGCGCGTAGGCGACGGTGGTGCAGGTGGCGGCGGCGAAGCCGAGCAGCTTGATCGCGAAGGGGTCCATGGCCGCCTCTATAGCATGGATTCGACCACGCCTCACGCGCGGGCCGTCGTGAGGCGGCGATAAAGCGCGGCATAGTCGCCGGCGCGATTGCGCCAGGAGACGTCGGTCGCAAGCCCATTTCGTTGCAGCCGGCGCCAGGTCAGCTTGTCGTGGAAGACGGTGTTGGCCTTGCGCAGCGTGCCGGCGAGGGCATCCGCCGTCACGGGGCCGAACTTGAATCCCGTGGCATCGTGGCCGGACGCATCGGCCTCGCCGATGTCGACGATGGTGTCCTCGAGGCCGCCGACGCGGGAGACGATCGGCACGGCGCCATAGCGCAGCGCGCAGAGCTGGGTCAGGCCGCACGGCTCGAACCGCGAAGGAACGACGAGGGCGTCCGAACCGGCCTGGATCAGATGCGCCAGAATCTCGTCATACCCGATCGCGACGCCGATCCGGCCGGGGTTGGCGCGGGCCGCAGCCTGATAACGATCCTGCAGATCGCGGTCGCCGCTACCGAGCAGTGCGAGCTGCATGCCTTCGCGCAAAATGGTCGGAATGGCCTCGAGCAGGAGATCGAGCCCCTTCTGCCACGACAGCCGGCTGATGACGCCGAGCAGCGGCGCCTCGTCGGAGGAATCGAGGTTGAACTGCTGCTGCAGCACCGCCTTGTTCGCGGCCCGGAACGTCAGGTCCTCCGCGCCGAAGCGGTAGGCGATGTGCGGATCTTCCTGCGGATTCCACACCGATATGTCGATGCCATTGAGAATGCCGCTCAGCACGCCGGATCGTTCACGAAGCAGACCGCCGAGCCCCATGCCGCCTTCGTCGCTCTGAATTTCCTTCGCGTAGGTCGGCGATACCGTGGTGATGCGATCGGCGAATCGCAGGCCGGCCTTCAAGAAGCTGATGCCGCCGAAATATTCCAGTTCGTTGGCGTTGAAGGAGTGCCAGGGCAGGCCGATTGATCCGATCAGCTCGGGAGCGAACTTGCCCTGATAGGCCATGTTGTGGATGGTCATCACGGTGCCGGGCCGCGGACGATCGTCGTAGTGCAGATAGGCCGGCGCCAGCCCGGCCTGCCAGTCATGGGCGTGCACGATATCGGGCACGAACGCCGGAACGAGGCCGTGGCCGATATCGGCGGCGACGCGCGACAGCGCCGCGAAGCGCACACCATTGTCGGGCCAGTCGATGCCTTCAGCGGTGACATAGGGGTTGCCGGGCCGGGCATAGAGATGCGGCACGTCGAGCACGAACAGGTCGAGCCCGTCATACGAGCCCGCCAGCAGCCGGCCGGGGCCGCCGAAATAATCCGGCCAGCTCCGGAGTTCCTCCGCGCCCGAGACCAGGCGCATCACGTCGGGATAGCCGGGCATCAAGGTGCGCATCTCGACGCCATGCGCCTTGAGCGCAACCGGCAGCGCGCCGGCGACATCCGCAAGGCCACCGGTCTTGACGAGAGGATAGACTTCAGAGGCGACCGCGAGGACGCGAACAGGCGTCATGTATTGAGCCTGTCGATCATCGGCTGGGTGATCAGCGAGATTCCCTGCTCGGTAGTGCGAAAGCGCCTTCCGTCGAACTCGGGATCCTCGCCGACGACGAGGCCTTCCGGAATCTCGACACCGCGATCGATGACGACGTTCCTCAAGTGGGCACCGCGACCGACATTCACATAGGGCATGATCACGGCGTTCTCGACGTTGGCGAAGGAGTTGATGCGCACGCCGGTGAACAGCAGTGAGCGGCGCAGCGAGGCGCCGGAGATGATGCAGCCGCCGGAGACCAGCGAGCTCACCGCCTGACCGCGCCGGCTCTCCTCGTCGTGGACGAATTTCGCGGGCGGCGTGATCTCGGCATAGGACCAGATCGGCCAGGCGCGATCGAACAGGTCGAGCTCGGGCACGACGTCGGTGAGGTCGATATTGGCCGCCCAGTAGGCATCGACCGTGCCGACGTCGCGCCAATAGGCGCGGGGGTCGCTGCCGGAGCGGACGCAGGAGGTCGAGTACTGGTGCGCCATCGCGCGGCCGTTCTTGACGATGTAGGGAATGATGTCCTTGCCGAAGTCGTGGTTCGAGTTCGGATCCTCGGCGTCGCGCTTGAGCTGGTCGAACAGGAACTTCGCGTCGAATACGTAGATGCCCATGCTGGCGAGCGAGACGTCCGGCTTGCCCGGCATCGACGGCGGATCTTTCGGCTTCTCCAGGAACGCCTGGATCCAGCCGTTTTCGTCAATATGCATGATGCCGAAGCCGGAGGATTCCGTCCGCGGCATTTCGAGGCAGCCGACGGTGACGTCGGCACCACTCTCGACGTGCTGGCGCAGCATCAGCTCGTAGTCCATCTTATAGATGTGGTCGCCGGCCAGCACCACGATGAAGCGGCAGGCGTGAGATTCGATGATGTCGATGTTCTGGTACACCGCGTCCGCCGTGCCGACATACCACATGGTCTCGGAGACGCGCTGGCTGGCGGGAAGGATATCAAAACTCTCGTTGCGTTCGGGGCGGAAGAAGTTCCAGCCCATCTGAAGATGCCGGATCAGGCTGTGAGCCTTGTATTGGGTCGCGACCGCGATGCGGCGGATGCCCGAGTTCACGGCGTTCGACAGCGCAAAATCGATGATGCGGGACTTGCCGCCGAAATAAACCGCGGGCTTGGCACGCCGGTCGGTCAGCTCCAGGAGCCGGCTGCCGCGCCCGCCGGCCAGGACGAACGCCAGCGCCTGACGGGCAAGCGGCTCGGGTCTCGCGGCACTCATGTCATCCTCCCACAACTCTGGCGCTCGCGAGAAGCCTCCCGGCCGCGCACATTGGAACCGATAGTAATGGCACGAATAGTAAATCGGGAAGGTGGTTGTTGGTTGCGGATGCACGGAAGCTTAATGCTTTCCGGGTGTTCGGGCCTCAGGCGCCGTCGCGCCGGTGTCGCACGAGGCGAGCTCGTCAAGCTTCGGTGGGCACCGGTTGATCAGAACGGAGGCATGCGTCTTGTGCGGTGCACGCAAATTCCAGGCTTTGACTTGGCGCAAGGATGCCCGATCATGACGCTGCGATCCTTCTCCAAGCGAAAGGTCAGACAGGGAGTAAGACGATGAGGATCTGGAAGACGGCAATTGCCTGCTCGCTGGCCGGCGTGGTCATGGCAGGCCAAATCGGGCAGGCCACGGCGGGCCCGATGCCGACCAACGTTGCGACGATGAAGGCTGCGGCCGGCGACGATGTCACGCAGGTGCATTGGCGCGGTGGCGGCTGGGGATTTGCCCTTGGTGGTCTCGCCGCCGGCGCGATCATCGGCGGCGCCATCGCCAGCGGCGCGCCTTATGGCTACGGCTACGGCTATTATGGTCGCCCGTACTATGGCGGCTATGGATATCCGGGCTACGGCTATGGCTACGCCCCGGCATATTACGGCGGTTATGGCTACGCGCCGGCCTATGCCTATCCGCGATACTATCGGCCCTATCGTCCGTATTACAGCTATGGCTATTACCGGCCGTACCGTGCCTATCCCCGGCACTATTACCGCAGATATTGGTAAGCACCGCGGCTAGAACGAGAGCCACACGATCAAGCTCATGCATGCCAGATGCATGAGCACGATCGCGGCGAGATGCAATGGGCCGGGCTTGAGGCGAAGCCCACGCATCCCGCCGCCTCCACCTAGTTCGATCCCGCGGCCGCCGCGGTGAAGCTGCGGTCGACGGCTTGGCTAACGTCGAGCTTCTTCGGCAGGATGCCGTAACGCGTCGAGCGGTCGGAGGCCTCCTGCACCTCCTTTACCACGTTATCGTCGATCACGATCGGGCTGGTGCGCTGCGCGGTGTAGGCCGACAGCAGTACGTCCTCCGGCAGCCTGGTCAGCTCGGCCGTGTTCCTGGCGTATTCGCCGAGGTGATCGAGCGACCATAGCCGCGCCTTGTTCAAACGCTGCACGAGATCCTGCACCGCCGCGCGCTTGGCGGCGATGGCGTGATCGGAAGCGACGATGAAGGTGATGGTCGGCGTCAGGCCTTCGCCGTCGGCGATCACGCGGGCCTTGTCCTTCAATGTCGCGAACGAGACGTAGGGCTCCCACACCGCCCAGGCGTCGATCGAGCCTGCGACCAGCGCGATCTTGGCGTCGACGGGACCGAGCGGCGCGAAGGTCGCATCCTCGAGCTTGATCTGCGCCTTCTCCAGCGTCGCGTCGATCAGGAACTGACCCCAGCCGCCGCGCGTGCCGGCGAGGCGTTTGCCCTTGAGGTCGGCGGCCGACCTGATCGACGAATCCTGGCGCACCAGGATGGCCTGTGTCTTCGCATCCGAGCGCGTGCCGCCGATCGCCTTGATCGGCGCGCCGGCGGCGTAGACCGAGAGGAAGGAGAGGTCGCCGGTGTATCCGACGTCCAGCGCGCCGGCGTTGAGCGCCTCGAGGATCGGCGCGGCTGCAGGGAATTCCGACCACTCGATCTTGTAGGGCAGGTCCTTCGCGTAGCCGGATATTTCGAGCAGCGAGCGGTTGCCGCCCTTCTGGTCGCCGACGCGAAGCACGACCGCGTCCGCGGCGAAGGCCATGGCAGCCGTCGACAACGTGATGGCGGCGGCGAACAGCGATACTGCGAGCCGGCGGGTGATGGAATGGTCGTGGGAGTTGATGCTCATATGGCCTGTCTTGTTAGCTGGCTCACGACGCGGAGCCAGCGATGCTGCGAAACCATCGAGTCTATGAGCGCGCGATGCGCCGTCAATGAAATGGCCAACCTTATTGCGGGTGCTCCAGGCAATGAC
Source organism: Bradyrhizobium sp. I71 (assembly GCF_022354745.1). Lineage (NCBI taxonomy): Bacteria > Pseudomonadati > Pseudomonadota > Alphaproteobacteria > Hyphomicrobiales > Nitrobacteraceae > Bradyrhizobium > Bradyrhizobium sp. I71. Next base: position 1,761,291 of record NZ_CP059398.1, on the reverse strand, counting down.
GTTTCAGAGAATCGTCGCTTTTGAGAACGTGTGGCGTACATGGCCGACGATGCGCAGGAATGGAGCAGGATGGCGATAGTCGCGCTACGCTCCGTTGACCGATGCGCGGGCGAAATCGTTTCATCGCTCCCGCATCCACCGATGGAGAGAATGACTTTCCTTCGCGCAACATTCGAAAATCCATTTCATTGACGGTACGGCAAACGCGCCGCATGATTTGAGCATCGCATCAACGCGGCGCGCAAAACGCCGACGGAAAAATCTTCTCTCAACGCAGCTCCGCCCGGAACATGCGCAACGCGAGCCGTTGCGCAGACGGCGGAGTCGTGCCAGCGCAGGAGCCAGGGGCTGATGAAGAATGACGACAAGCGCAGCGGAGCGAGCCTCGACCGCCGTTATCTGCTGCAGGCGGGGCTTGCCGCGGCCTTCGCCGCGCCGCTCGGTGCACTGGGAGCGCAGGCCTTCGTGCCGCGCGGAATCGCGCCGGGCGTCGACTTCTCGGAATTTCCGCTGTGCCGGACGGCATCGAATGCGCCCGCGCTCACCGGCGCGCCGCGCAAGCTGAAGCTGTCGTGGAACGCCGGCGCCGTCTGTCTCGCGCCGGTGCCGGTCGCCATCGAGCACGGCTTCTTCCAGAAGCACAATCTCGACGTCGAACTCGTCAACTATTCCGGATCGACCGACCAGCTGCTTGAGGCGATTGCGACAGGAAAGAGCGATGCCGGCCTCGGCATGGCGCTGCGCTGGCTGAAGCCGCTGGAACAGGGCTTCGACGTCAAGATCGCCGCGGGCACCCATGGCGGCTGCATGCGCGTGCTGTCGCGCACCGATTCCGGCGTCGCCAAGCTAGCCGACCTCAAGGGCAAGATCGTTGCGGTCGGTGATCTCGCAGGTCCCGACAAGAATTTCTTTTCGATCCAGTTGGCGAAGCTCGGCATTGATCCGGTGAAGGACGTGGACTGGCGTGCCTATCCCGGCAATCTGCTCAACGTCGCCGTGGAGAAGGGCGAGGTGCAGGCCTTCCTCTCGTCAGATCCGCTCGCCTATCTCTGGCTCAAGGACACGCAATACAAGGAAGTCGCGTCCAACCTCGACGGCGAATACCGCGAGAAGAGCTGCTGCATCCTCGGCCTGCGCGGCAGCCTGGTGCGCGAGGAGCCGCAGGTCGCCCGCGCCATCACCCAGGCGCTGCTCGATGCGGCGATGTTCACTTCGCAAAATTCGTCCGTCGCGGCGAAGTCGTTCCAGCCCTACGCGCCGAAAGCGGCGACGCTCGCCGATATCGAGGGCATGGTGCGCTACCACACCCACCATCATCATCCCGTCGGCGAGATCTTGAAGCGCGAGCTCAAGGCCTATGCCGACGATCTCAAGAGCGTGCAGGTCTTCAAGCAGAGCACCGACACGGCAAAATTCGCGGAGCGCATCTATGTCGACGTATTCGCTGTCTGACGGGCTTTCCTCCGGCGCGCCGCGGCTTTCGCGCGCGCCGCTGCTCGCGAATTGGGTCCGGCAGTCCGGCGTCGGCTTTCTCGCCAGCGTCGTCTGGATCGCCTTCGGCCTCTCCTGCCTGTGGTGGGCGGACGTCGGCGACTGGTCGCGCACGCATTCGCTCGGCATCGTGGCCTTCGTCATTGCTGCCATCGCGCTGTTCGGGACCGTCGGCGCCGACTATCTCGGCGCGGCGGGACGAGCGTTGCACAAGCGGGCGCCGTGGCTCGTCGCGCTCGGTGCGTTCCTGACGGTTTGGGAGGTCGCGACCGCAAAGTTCGCCTGGCTGCCGCTGCCGTTCTTTCCGCCGCCGCAGGCGATCATCGAGGTCTACACCGACGACTTGTCAAAGCTGCTCGACAGCGTCCTTGCGTCCGTGAAGCTTCAACTCGGCGGCTATCTGATCGGCGCGACGGTCGGCTTCCTGACCGGCGTCTCGATCGGCTGGTCGCGTGCGGTCGGCTATTGGGTGCACCCGGTGCTGCGCTTCATCGGTCCGCTGCCGGCGACCGCCTGGCTCCCGATCGCCTTTTTCACCTTCCCCTCGAGCTGGAGCGCCTCGACCTTCCTGATCGCGCTGGCGACGGGCTTTCCCGTCACGGTGCTGACCTGGTCGGGCGTCGCGAGCGTCAGCAACGCCTATTACGACGTCGCGCGCACACTGGGCGCAAAGCCGTCCTTCCTGGTGTTGAAGGTCGCGATCCCCGCCGCATTGCCGCACGTCTTCGTCGGCCTGTTCATGGGGCTCGGCTCGTCCTTCGCCGTGCTCGTCGTCGCCGAGATGATCGGCGTCAAGGCCGGGCTCGGCTGGTACCTGCAGTGGGCGCAGGGCTGGGCGGCCTACGCCAACATGTACGCGGCACTGATCGTGATGTCGCTGCTCTGCTCCGGCGCGATCACACTGCTGTTTTCGATCCGCGACCGCTTGCTGGTCTGGCAGAAGGGGACCGTGAAATGGTAGCGGCAGCCCTGGCCGATATTGCCACGCATCCGGCCGCCGGCGCCGCGCTCGACATCGAGCAGGTCAGCCATGCCTTCGATATCGACGGGACCGAGCTGCCGGTGCTGAGCGACGTCAGCATCTCGGTCGAGCCCGGCGAGTTCGTCGCGCTGCTCGGCCCCTCCGGCTGCGGCAAGTCGACCTTGCTGCGGCTGGTCGCTGGCCTCGACAAGCCCAGGGCGGGGAGACTGCGGGAGGACGAGGACCGTATCAGAAGTCCGCATCCCTCGCGCGTGGTCGTATTCCAGGACCCGACCCTGTTTCCCTGGCGGTCGGTCTGGGACAACGTCGCCCTGGGGCTCGAGGCCCAGGGCATCCTCAAGAGCCAGCGTCACCGCGTCGATGCCGCGCTCGATCTCGTCGGCCTGTCCTCCTTCCGCAAGGCCTATCCGCACCAGCTCTCCGGCGGCATGGCGCAGCGCGTCGCGCTCGCGCGGGCGCTGGTCAATGATCCCAAGATCCTGATCCTCGACGAGCCGCTGGGAAAGCTCGACTCGCTCACCCGCATCACCATGCAGGCCGAGCTCGTCTCGCTCTGGCAACGCAAGGGCTTTACCACCCTGCTGGTGACGCACGACGCCGAGGAGGCGCTGGTGCTTGCCAACCGAGTCATCGTCTTCAGCGATCGTCCCGCGCGCGTGAAGGCCGACATCCGCGTCGACCGTCCATATCCGCGCCATCGCGGAGATCCGTATCTGGCCGATCTGCGGCGCCAGATCCTTGGTCTGCTGGGGTTGGATGCCACATGGTGACGTCCGTAGCCGAAGACCGAACGGTCCATGGCGAGCCCGACTACGTCGCCCGCACCGAGACGCTCGCGGCAGGCTTTGCCGCGCGCGCCGCCGGGCACGACCGCACCGGGACCTTTCCGTTCCAGAATTTTGGCGAGCTCTCCGAGGCGGGCCTGTTGTCGCTGACGGTGCCAGCCGTTCATGGCGGGGCAGGCGCGGGCGCGCGATACGCCGCGCGCGTCATCGGCATCATCGGCAAGGCCGATCCGTCGACCGCGCTAGTGCTGTCGATGCATTACATCAATCATCTCGTCATGGCACGCAGCCCGACCTGGCCGGTGCGGCTGTCACGCAAGCTTGCGCGCGAGAGTGTGGAAGGCCTCGCGCTGATCAACGCGCTGCGCGTCGAGCCGGAGCTCGGTTCACCCGCGCGCGGCGGCCTGCCGGCGACGATTGTGCGTCGGACCGAGACCGGCTGGAGCCTGACCGGCCACAAGATCTATTCGACGGGATCGCCGATCCTGAAATGGTACCTGGTCTGGGCGCGGACCGACGAGGCCGAGCCGCGCGTCGGTCAGTTCCTGGTGCCGGCAGGCCTGCCGGGCACGCGCATCGTCGAGACCTGGGACCACCACGGCCTTCGCGCCAGCGGCAGCCACGACGTGATCTTCGAGGACGTCGTGATTCCGCGCGATGCCGAGATCGACGTGCGCAAGCCGGCGGATTGGCGCGCGCCCGACCTTGCACAGGCGGCCGTCCATGCCGTCTTCGTCGCCGCGATCTATGACGGCGTCGCCCGCGCCGCACGTGACTGGCTGATCACATTCCTGAAACAGCGCGTGCCCGCCAGCCTGGGCGCGCCGCTCGCAACACTGCCGCGCGCGCAGGAGACTCTTGGCGCGATCGAGGCCCGGCTCGCGGTCAATGCGCGGCTGATCGACACGTTCGCCCGCGATGTCGACGAGGGCGTCGAGCTTTCCGCCGGCGAGTCCAATGCCGTCAAGCTGACGGTGACCAACAATGCCGTCGCCGTGGTCGAGGATGCGTTGTCGCTCACCGGCAATCACGGCCTCAGCCGTACCAATCCGCTGGAGCGGCACTATCGCGACGTCCTGTGCGGCCGCGTGCACACGCCACAGGACGATTCCACGCGCGTCGGTCTCGGCCGCGCCGCACTCGGCCTCTAGGACATCAACAGGGAGACGATCATGTCGATCGAGTTCATCGGCTTCATCAGCAACAACAATTCGTCCGAGACCGTCGTCCGCGAAGGACCGGTCCTCAACCCGACCCACATCGAGACGGTGGCGAAGGCGCACGAGAACGCCGGCTTCGATCGTGCGCTGCTGGCGTTTCATTCGACGACGCCCGACGCGCTTCAGGTGGCCCAGCACGTGCTCAATACGACCAGCCGCCTCAACGTGCTGATCGCGCAGCGGCCCGGCTTCACCGCGCCGACGCTGCTGGCGCGGCAGTTCGCCGTGCTCGATCAGTTCTCCCGCGGCAGGGTCGCGCTCCACGTCATCACCGGCGGCAACGCTACCGAGCTTCGGCAGGACGGCAACACGCTCGACGACAAGGACGAGCGCTATGCCCGCACCTCGGAGTTTCTCGATGTTCTCAAGCTGGAATGGTCCAGCGACAAGCCGTTCAGCTATAAGGGCAAGTACTATCAGGTCGAGAACGCCTTCTCGCAGGTGAAGCCCTATCGTCCGGAGGGCATCCGGATCTATTTCGGCGGCGCTTCGGATGCGGCGATTGACGTGGCCGGCAAGCACGCCGGCACTTTTGCGCTGTGGGGCGAATCCTATGCGCAGGTGCGCGACATCACCTCCCGCGTCCACAACGCGGCCGTCCGGCACGGGCGGCCGACGCCGCGCTTCAGTCTCTCGGTGCGGCCGATCATCGCCCCGACTGAAAAGCAGGCCTGGGAGAAGGCCGAGGAGATTCTGGCGCGCGCCACCGCGCTCCAGGACAAGACCGGCTATCGCAAGCCCGCGGACGGCCACGCCACTGCCGGTGCCCGGCGCCTGCTCGCGCTCGCCGACCAGGGCAGCCGCATCGACAAGCGGCTCTGGACGGAGATCGCAAAGCTCACCGGCGCCAACAGCAACACGACGGCCCTGGTCGGTACTCCCGAGCAGGTCTCCGAAGTCTTCGGCGACTATTACGATCTCGGCATCAGCCATTTCCTGATCCGCGGCTTCGACCCGCTGATCGACGCCATCGAGTATGGCCGCGAGCTGATCCCGCGGACGCGCGAGCTGATCGCGAAGCGGCAGGCCGTTCGCGGCGAGGCTGCGGAATGATCCGTCTCATGCTGGCAGGCGCGCTGCTGCTCGGCTCGGTCGGGCTGACGGCGGCACAAACCACGCTCCGCGTCGGAGATCAGAAGGGTAATGCACAGGCCGTGATGGAAGCGGCCGGCGTGCTCAAGGACGTCCCTTACAAGATCGAGTGGAAGGAGTTTCCGGCGGCAGCTCCACTGCTCGAAGCGCTCAGCGCCGGTGCGATCGAGACCGGGCTCGTCGGTGATGCGCCCTTCACCTTCGCCGCCGCCTCCGGCGCGCCGGTCAAGGCGATCGCCGCGATCCGCCAGACGCGCGAGGGCCTCGCGATCCTCGTGCCGGAGAGCTCGCCGATCAAGAGCTTCGCCGATCTGCGCGGCAAGAAGATCGCCACCGGCCGCGGCTCGATTGGCCATCAGCTGATCCTCGCCGCGCTGGAGAAGAACGGCTGGAGTGCGAGTGACGTGCAGATCGCATTCCTGGCCCCCTCGGACGCCAAGATTGCCTACACGCAGGGCTCCGTTGATGCGTGGTCGACCTGGGAGCCCTATGTCAGCCAGGAGGAGGTGCTGTTCAGGTCGCGACGCATCATCACCTCTGAGGGCCTGACGCCGGGCCTGAGTTTCCAGGTGGCGCGGCCGGACGCGATCCGCGACAAGCGCGCGGAGTTGACCGACTTCGTCCGACGTCTCACCGCAGCACGGGCGTGGTCGCTGAGCAACGTCGATAGCTATGCCGCGACCTGGGGCAGGCTGATGAACATCCCGGCCGCCGTGCCGCAGAACTGGCTGGCTCGCGCAAAGATCCGGATCGCTCCGATCGACGATGGCGTGGTTGCGGACGAGCAGAGCACGATCGACCTCTATTTCCGCTGGGGTCTGATCAAGCAGAAGCTCGATGCAGCCGAGATCGTCGATCGCTCCTTCGCAGATGCGATCGCGAAGCCGGGGCTGTAGGCACCTCCCGTGTCCCGGACCCGGCGCAAGAGGTGGGGACGGTCTACTATCTCGCGGTCGAGGCATTCCTGCGCGCCACGCTGAAGACGGACCGCGTCTTCATCTTTGATCACGCCGTGCACAAGCGTGTCGAAGGCGCGCCGGATATTCGCGACCGCGGCCCGCGCCAGCCGGCGACGCGCGTGGTGTTTCGCGCGCGGTAACAAAGCGTGATGGCCCGCGGCGCATTCCCGGCAGGGTTCCTGGAACCTGAGGGAACAAGACGACGTTGCAGGGCCGGGCTAGGGTCAACCGGGAGCGGTGCCGTGCGCGCGCAGCCGACTTTATTGCTTGGTCTCGTGATTTCATCCCTTGCCTTCATGTCCGTTGCAAAGGCCGAAAGCGGGCTCGCCTCCTATTACGGATACGGGAAGGCCGGCAGAGGCGGCGAGTTGACCTGCGCCCATCGCACGCGTCCGTTCGGCAGCGTGCTCAAGGTGTCCTATAGCGGGCGCACGATCCAATGCCGCGTCAACGATCGCGGTCCCTTCATCCGCGGGCGGATCGTCGATCTCTCGGTGCCGGCGGCCCGCGCGCTCGGCATGATGAGCGCGGGCGTGGTGAGGGTCTCGGTGGAATAGTCCTCTGTGCGCGCTATAGTGCCGCCCCAAAGCAAGGGGGCGCCATGGCCAGGATCAGGGTGGGAGTCGTCGGCTGCGGCTTCGTGTCGGAGCTGCACATGTATGCGTTCCGGCGCGTTTATGGCGTGGACGTCGAGGTCGCGGCGGTTGCGGCGCGTGGCGAGCGCGTCGTTGAATTCGCCGATCGACACAGCATCCCGCGCGTCTATCGCAGCTTCGCCGATCTGGTCGCGGACGCCGATCTCGACGTCATCGACATCTGCACGCCGCCCAATCTCCATGCCGGGATGATCGTCGGCGCGATGCAGGCGGGCAGGCATGTGATCTGCGAAAAGCCCTTCGCCGGCTATTTCGGCCGCGAGGGCGACGAGCAGCCCATCGGCAAGCGCGTGCCGAAGGCGCTGATGTATGAGCGCGTGCTGGAAGAGATGGACGCGACGCGCGCCGCGATCGAGCGGACCGGCAAGCTCTTCATGTATGCCGAGGACTGGATCTACGCGCCGGCGGTGACCAAGATAGCGGAGATCATCAGGGCGACGAAAGACAAGATCCTGTTCATGAAGGGCGAGGAAAGCCATTCCGGCTCGCACGCCGCGCATGCCGCGCAATGGGCGATGACCGGCGGCGGCTCACTGATCCGCATGGGCTGCCATCCGCTCTCGGCCGTGCTCTATCTCAAGCAGGTCGAAGCGAAGGCGCGCGGCGAGACCATCCGCGTCGCCAGCGTCACCGGCGACGTCGGCAACGTCACAGCCGGCCTCAAGCCCGAGGAGCGCGTCTACATCAAGGCCAATCCCGTTGACGTCGAGGACTGGGGCACTCTCACCGCCACGTTCTCCGACGGCACCAAGGCCACCGTGTTCTCCGGCGACATGATCATGGGCGGCGTGCGCAATCTGATCGAGACCTATACGAGTGGCGGCTCGCTGTTCGCCAACATCACTCCGAACACCCATCTGATGAGCTACCAGACCAGCGAGGACAAGCTCGCCGGCGTCTACATCACCGAGAAGGTCGACCGCAAGACCGGCTGGCAATATGTCTGCCTCGAGGAGGAATGGACGCGCGGCTACTTGCAGGAGATCCAGGACTTCATGGAATGCGTTGCGACCGGACGACAGCCGCTGTCGGACCTCGCGCTCGCGTATGAGACGATCAAGGTCAACTACGCCGGCTATTGGGCCGCGGAGGAGGGGCGGCGAGTGGTACTGTAGAACATCACCATGCGCACGCTGGGAATCCTTCTCCCCTTGTGGGAGAAGGTGGCGCGAAGCGCCGGATGAGGGGTTCTCTCGGCGAATTCAAACAAGAGTTGGACTCGTGGAGACGACCCCTCACCCGTCTCGCCGCTTCGCGGCGAGCCACCCTCTCCCACAAGGGGAGAGGGTACACCGCCGCGGCCTGCGCCTCACGTCCCGTAGGTCGAGCCCTTCGGCAGCGGGAACACCGGGTCCTGTGTTCTGATGTTGGTCGGCCACACCACCGAGATGTGCTCGCCCGCGTTCTGCATCACCACCGGTGTCGAGCGTTCGTTCTGGCCGGACAGCGGCGTGCCCGGCGGGAAGAATTTCACGCCATAGCCCTGGATGGTGCCGCCCGCGGGGATGTCGACGTCGAGCGCCGCCTTGCGGATGGCCTCGGGCTCGAAGCTGCCGTACTTCTCCTTGGCGACCGGCAGCACGTTGTTGAGCAGCACCCAGGTCTGGTTGAAGCCCATCGAGCAGTGTGGCGGCACGTCGGTCGCACCGGTCTTGGCCTTGTAGCGCGTGACCATGGCGTTGATCAGATCGCCAATGCCCGGCGCGAGCTTGGCGGGATCGAGCAGTTGCGCCGGCACCGGGTCGATGTTGCAGAAATTGTCGATGTCGGCCCCGAAGGTGGCGCGCAGCTTGTCGAGCTGGCTGTAGCCGGCGCCAGCCCCGAACAGCATCTTGAAGCGCAGGCCGCTCTCGCGTGCCTGGCGCAGGAACAGGGTGATATCGGGGTTGTAGCCGGCATGCGAGATCACGTCGGCCTTGGCGCGCTTGATCTTCGTGACGAGCACCGACAGGTCCGGTGCGGATGCCGAATAGCCCTCGCGCAGCACCACCGGGATGCCGGCCTGCTTGGCATAGGCTTCGTCGGCGGTGGCGACGCCGACACCATAGGGCCCATCCTCGTGGATCAACGCGACCTTGACCTCCTTCGGGTCCATGCCGAGCTTGGCTTTCGCATGCTCGTTGATGAAGCTTGCAAAGGCCTGCCCGTATTGATCCGAATGTATCTGCGCGCGAAACACGTATTGCAGGTTCTTGTCCTTGAACACGGCGGTCGAGACCGCGGTCGTGATCCAGAGAATCTTCTTCTGCTGCTCGACCTTGGCCGCGAGCGGCACCGCATGCGAGCTCGCATAGACGCCGTTGAGGATGTCGATCTTCTCCTGACTGATCAGTCGTTCGGCCTCGTTGATCGCAACGTCGGGCTTGCTCTGGGAATCCGCGGCGACTGGAGCAATCTTGTACTTGCCGCCGACACCGCCTTTCTCGTTGACGAGATCGATCGCGATCTGCGCGCCGATCGACGAGGCGACCGAGCCGCCGGCGGCGAAGGGGCCGGTGAGGTCATAGATCAGGCCGATACGTAGATTCTCGGCTTGGGCCTGGGCGCGTGTCCAATCGAGGCTGAGTGCGGCGGCGGCAGCCGCCGAGCTCTTCAGCAGCTGCCTGCGTGAAGTCGGCATCCTATCCTCCCTTTGAACCGTATAGTCCCGGTTATTTTCGGCGAAGTATTGGGAGCGGGAGGTGGAAAGTCAACATCGCCCAAGGTCGATGAGGCGGCGGTGTCGACCGCAGCTGCGAAGGGCGGCAAGAAGCCCAGCGCTCCGTGCGATGCAGGCGCCGACCATGCTGCGGCCGCAGATCACAACGCGCTGTGCGGATGGAAAGCATTGGGCGCCGACGGTTCACGTCGGCGCCCTTGATTGCGGCCCCCTCGCTCTCGCTCAGCCGGGCCCTGCTCCTTGCGTCGCCGTATACACTGCGTAGAGCGACTGGCTCGCCGCCATGAACAGGCGGTTGCGCTTGGGGCCGCCGAAGCAGACGTTGCCGCAGACTTCAGGCAGGCGGATGCGGCCGAGCAGCTTGCCCTCCGGCGACCACACGGTCACGCCGCTGTAGCCGACCGAGCGGCCGGCATTGCTGGAGGCCCAGAGGTTGCCATTGACGTCGCAGCGCAGGCCATCCGGCCCGCACTTCACGCCGTCGATCACGCAATCGCTGAACTTCTTGAGGTTGGAGAGCTTGTTGTCGCTGCCGACGTCGAACACGAAGATCTCGCCCTTGCCGCCGGGGCCGGTGTCGCCCGGTCCCTTGCCGGTGGAGGCGATGTAGAGCTTCCTGTAGTCGGGCGAGAAGCAGAGCCCATTCGGGTCGGGCACCTGGTCCTCGGTGACGACGAGATCGATGCGGCCGGAAGGATCGATGCGATAGCAATTGGTCGGCAGCTCGCGCCTGCCCGGCACGAAGCCGGCCGGCTGCCCGATCCGCGGATTGAGCTTGCCGCCCGCATTGCTCGGGCCGCCCGCGACGTCGGGCTCGCCCTCATAGAGCTGGCCGCCATAGGGCGGATCGGTGAACCAGTAGCTGCCATCGGGATGCGCCGCGATGTCGTTCGGCGAGTTCAGCTTCTTGCCCTGATAGGAGTCGGCCAGCACCGTGGCGGTGCCGTCATGCTCGTAGCGTGTCACCCGGCGCGTCAGGTGCTCGCAGGAGAGCTGGCGGCCCTGGAAGTCGAAGGAGTTGCCGTTGGAATTGTTGGAGGGCGAGCGGAATACGCTGACGCGGCCGTCGTCCTCGCTCCAGCGCATCTGCCGATTGTTGGGAATGTCGCTCCAGAGCAGGTAGCGGCCCTGCGCGCTCCACGCCGGGCCTTCGGCCCATAGCAGTCCGGTGTAGAGCCGTTTGATTGCGGTGTTGGGCTGCGCGAGATCGTTGAAGGACGGATCGACCGCGATGATGTCGGGGTCCCAGAAATAAGTGGTCGGCGCACCGTGGGGGCCGAAATCGCGCGGCGGAGTGGTGATCGTCGTCGGCGGTGCGGCGGGCCCGGTCTGGGCCAGCGCGGGGCCGGCTCCGATCACGGTCGCAGCGGCGCCGAACGTAAGTCCCCGGACAAGTGTTCGTCGTGAAAGCGCAGCGTCCTGGTCACGCTGCTCGTGGTCACGAGCCTCCTGGCGTGTCATCGCGTCCTCCCGATCATGTTCACTGGCCGGTTGATCCGGCCGAGCTGGGCGGAGGTTAATGCGGTCCGCAGCCGGTTGCGAGCGCGGAATAGGGCTCTCCGCAGAGTCGGGTCGCAATCCGGTCATATTCCTTTGCGCTTGGAATGGCGGCGCTTCGTGCTCGCATTGCGACATCAGCATGGCTCGGAAACGTTCCGCGAGACCGAGCAGAAATTTTCTACGGCAAAGCGCGGCACACAATGCGTTCGACGCATTTCAAGCCTTGATTTCGCGCCTATTGCCGCGCACAACCGGCCCCGGGGCGACGGACGGAGTTGATCGTGGCTGGCGTCATCGTACTGTTCTTGTTGCTGGGAGCCGCGTTCGCGGCCGGCTATTTCACGCGTGAATTCATTTCCAGGAAACGACGTGCGGAGGCACGTCGCTGGCGCGCGCATAGTGAGCCGGATTGGCTCCCCGCTAACGCGCCGGCCAACACCAACGAGATCGCAAGCGCCACCACGGCTGCCGTGGTCACCGGCGAGCTCGGTCAGATGCTGAACCGCTGGGAGACGAGGGCCCGCGCCCGCCGCGCGGGATAGCTGGCCGAGTTGCTTCGCGCCATCCGGGCACCAAGGGCGCCGCGGTGCTTGTCTGGCAAACGGCATGCGAGTTGGATCGATCGTGACGGTGCGGCTTGGTCCATCGTGCTTACCGCGATGACGCTGCGGGCGACGAGCCGGCTTGCAGCGGATACCTCCAAGCCGATGTCTATGTCCCGGCCGCGAGCGTCTTCGCCGCGAGCTGCTTCCGCTTTTTGCCCGCCGTCGATATCAATGCGTCCTTGCGTTCCGCCTTGCTTTCCTCCTGCAGCAGATCGATGAAGGCGCGAAGCCCGGCCGTCATATGGCGGTGACGGGGATAATACAGGCGCAGGCCAGGGAACGGCGGTGTCCAATCGTCCAGCGCGGCTTGCAAGGCTCCGGTGGCGAGATATTTAGCCACCCAGAAATCGCTGACAAACGCGAGGCCTAGTCCTTCAAGCGCGGCTTCAACCATCAGAGCGTCATGGTCGAGCGTGAGCCTACCCGGCACGTCCACGGTGATCTCCTCCCCGCGCTTCTCGAACTCCCAGCGATAGAGCTTGCCGCCCGGCATCCGCCTGCGGATGCAGGCGTGACTGAGGAGATCCGAAGGCGACCTCGGCAATGGATTGCGTGCGAAATAATCCGGCGCGCCAACGACGATGAAGCGGGAGGCCGGACCGCAGGGAATGGAGACCATGTCCTGCGGCACGGCTTCGGCCAGTCGAATTCCGGCGTCGAAACCTTCCGCGACAATATCGATGTGACGCCCCTCCAGGACAAGTTCGACGTTCATGTCGGGATAGCGCCGCAGGAATTTCCCGACGACGGGGCGGAGGATCTGGTGCGCAGCGCGCTCCTTCAGATTGATGCGAAGCGTTCCCGTCGGGGTGTCGCGAAACTCGTTCACATCTTCAATCGCGCCGGCAATCTCGCGCAACGCGGGGCCAACCCGTGCGAGGAAACGCTCACCTGCTTCCGACAACGACACGCTCCGCGTCGTGCGATGGATGAGGCGGACGCCGAGCCGTTTTTCGAGCGCGGCGACCGCATGGCTCAGGGCCGAGGGCGAAATGCCGAGCTCAGTCGCGGCCGCGCGGAAACTGCGATGCGCCGAAATCGCGGCAACGGCGTGCAGTTCGAAAAGACCGGTGTGAAGCATTGTACGATATTTTGCATCAGGTCATGCCATTTTATGCCGATTATCGCATTAATCAACCCGACTATATTGAGCCCGCAATCACGACCCGAAGGACATCTCACATGGCAAAGACCTTCCTCATCACCGGCGTTTCGTCGGGCTTCGGCAGGGCATTGGCGGAGGCTGCGTTGAGCGACGGCCATACCGTTGCCGGCACCGTGCGCAACGACGCCGACAAGCAGGGCTTCCAGGCGCTCGGTCGCGGCGCGCATGCGGTGCTCCTGGACGTCACCGATACCGGGGCGATCGCGCCTGCGGTTGCTGACATCGAAAGCAGGCTCGGTACGATCGACGTGCTCGTGAACAATGCGGGCTATGGCCATGAGGGCATCCTGGAAGAATCGTCCATGGACGATCTGCGACGCCAGTTCGAGGTCAATGTGTTCGGCGCTGTGGCGATGATCCAGGCCGTGCTGCCTTCCATGCGAAAGCGCCGTGCCGGACATATTCTGAACATTACGTCGATGGGCGGGATCATGACGCTGCCGGGCTTGAGCTATTACCACGGCAGCAAGTTTGCTCTGGAAGGGATCTCCGAATCCCTTGGCAAGGAAGTCAAGGGGCTCGGGATCAAGGTCACCGCGGTCGAGCCCGGCAGCTTCCGCACCGACTGGGCCGGTCGATCGATGGTGAGGGCGGCACGATCGATCGGAGACTACGACGCGATCATCGAGCCGATCCGCAAACGGCGCATGGAGCTGAGTGGCAAACAGGTCGGCGATCCCAGGAAGGCCGCGCTGGCGATGCTGAAAGTCGCGCTGTCGGCAGATCCGCCGGCGCACCTGCTTCTCGGCAGTGACGCAGTCCGGCTGGTCGACGAAAAGATGAAATCGTTGCAGGCCGAGCTCGATGCATGGAAAGGCGTTTCACTTTCCACCGATGTGGCGTGACGCGTGCCCGCACGCTCGCGGCTGGCGTTTTGAGCGCGCCGGGGACAGGCCAACGGCCGACGGGCCATGCTTCCAACCAGGTCAGTCTTCCTGACCATCTTTTGGCGTTGCAGTTGCGCCCGTTTGTCGTCTAGAAACGGCCGCATCGGTCCTCCTGGCAACCAACCGTCAACGGTTTTCGCCCAGGATTTCGGGGCTCAAAAGGGTCTGGCAATGTTGATTCGCGGCCAAATCGAGGGGATTTCGGGGGAGGTGGCTCTGGCCGCCGCCACGACCTCGGCCGCGTTGCTGCCCACCCTCCTTATTGGCGGCCTGCTTCTTACTTGCCCCTGAGGGCCGGCTGGGCGCCATGCGCCTGGGCGCTCAGGGGTTGGTCGAGATCACCGGACACCTCAAGCGCCAGGGGACAAATCGGTCTGAACGGCGCAAACGCTCAAAAGGAAATTTCGTAATGGCCACCCAGAACAAGTCCGACAAGGACCGCGTCATCATTTTCGACACCACGCTGCGCGACGGCGAGCAGTGCCCCGGCGCCACCATGACCTTTGAGGAAAAGCTCGAGGTCGCCGAGCTCCTGGACGATATGGGCGTCGACGTCATCGAGGCCGGCTTCCCCATCACCTCCGAAGGCGACTTCCAGGCCGTCAGCGAAATCGCCCGCCGCTCCAAGAACGCCGTGATCGCCGGCCTGTCGCGCGCCCATCCCGCCGACATCGATCGCTGCGCCGAGGCGGTGAAGTTCGCCAAGCGCGGCCGCGTCCACACCGTGATCGCGACCTCGCCGCTGCATATGCGGGTGAAGCTGAACAAGACCCCGGAGCAGGTGATCGAGACCTCGGTCGCCATGGTCGCGCGCGCCCGCAACCAGATCGATGACGTCGAATGGTCGGCGGAAGACGGCACCCGCAGCGAGATGGATTTCCTGTGCCGCATCGTCGAGGCCGTGATCAAGGCCGGCGCCACCACGGTGAACATCCCCGACACCGTCGGCTACACGGTGCCGGAGGAATACACCTACTTCATGAAGACGCTGATCGAGCGCGTGCCGAACTCGGACAAGGCGGTGTTCTCCGTGCATTGTCATAACGATCTCGGCATGGCGGTCGCGAATTCGCTGGCCGGCATCGTCGGCGGTGCGCGCCAGGTCGAGTGCACCATCAACGGCATCGGCGAGCGCGCCGGCAACGCCGCGCTCGAGGAGATCGTGATGGCGATCAACGTGCGCAACGACAAATTCCCCTACTGGAACAAGATCGACACCACCCAGCTCACCCGCGCCTCGAAGGTGGTGTCGGCGGCAACCTCGTTCCCGGTGCAGTACAACAAGGCCATCGTCGGCCGGAACGCGTTCGCGCACGAGAGCGGCATCCACCAGGACGGCGTGCTGAAGGACGCTTCCACCTACGAGATCATGCGGCCGGAAATGGTCGGCCTGAAGCAGTCCTCGCTGGTGCTCGGCAAGCACTCCGGCCGTCATGCCTTCGTGCACAAGCTGGAGGAGATGGGTTACAAGCTCGGCCCGAACCAGCTCGAGGATGCGTTCACGCGCATGAAGGCGCTCGCCGACCGCAAGAAGGACATCTACGACGAGGACATCGAGGCGCTGGTCGACGAGGAGATGGCGGCGTCCCACGACCGCATCAAGCTGACCTCGCTGACGGTGATCGCCGGCACCCATGGTCCGCAGCGCGCGACCATGAAGCTCGACGTCGACGGCCAGATCAAGATCGAGGAGGCCGAGGGCAACGGTCCCGTCGACGCCGTGTTCAACTGCATCAAGCGCCTGGTGCCGCACGAGGCGAAGCTGGAGCTGTATCAGGTCCACGCCGTCACCGAAGGTACCGACGCGCAGGCCGAAGTCTCGGTGCGGCTGTCGCAGGACGGCCGTTCGATGACGGCACGCGCGGCGGATCCGGATACGCTGGTGGCCTCGGCCAAGGCCTATCTCGGCGCGCTCAACAAGATCGTCATGAAGCGCCAGCGCGACACGGTGACGACGGCGGCGGCGAGCTGACGTTCTTCGCCTCTCCCGCTTGCTTGCGGGAGAGGCCGACACGCGAAGCGTGGCGGGTGAGGGTTCTTTCCCCACGGGGAATGTCCCGTTGCCGAAACACCCTCTTCCCCAACCCTCTCCCGCAAGCGGGAGAGGGAGCGCAGCAGTGCCTGCGGCATTCACCATGAATACCTGCCCTGCTAAGGGCCAATAGCGGCGTAAGCCGGCGGCCTGTATTGATGCAGCCGGCATGAAGAAAGGCCGCTCGGCGTGCCCGGCGGCCCAATAACACCCAGGGAGAGATTATGCGCACCTTCGCGATCGCCGCGTCCATGGCGGTACTGGCACTTGGCCTGACCGGGCCGGCACTGGCCCAATCGCCAATCATCATCAAGTTCAGCCACGTCGTCGCCACCGATACGCCGAAGGGCAAGGGGGCGGAGAAGTTCAAGGAACTCGCCGAGAAATATACCGGCGGCAAGGTCAAGGTCGAAGTCTATCCGAACTCGACGCTCTACAAGGACAAGGAGGAGCTCGAGGCGCTCCAGCTCGGCAGCGTGCAGATGCTGGCACCGTCCAACTCCAAGTTCGGGCCGCTCGGCATTCGCGAGTTCGAGGTGTTCGATCTGCCCTATATCCTGCCCGACCTGAAGACGCTGCGGAAGGTGACGGAAGGCCCGCTCGGCACGAAGCTGCTCAAGCTGCTGGATGCCAAGGGCATCACCGGCCTTGCCTATTGGGACAACGGCTTCAAGCAGATGAGCGCCAACAAGAAGCTGATCACGCCCGCCGACTATCAGGGCGTCAAATTCCGCATCCAGTCCTCGCGCGTGATCCAGGCCCAGTTCAAGGCGCTCGGCTCGCTGCCGCAGGTGATGGCATTCTCGGAAGTCTACCAGGCGCTCCAGACCGGCGTGGTCGACGGCCAGGAGAACACCTGGTCGAACATCTATACCCAGAAGATGCACGAGGTGCAGAAGTACATCACCGAGACCAATCACGGCTACATCGGCTACGTCGTGATCGTGAACAAGAAGTTCTGGGACGATCTGCCGGCCGACATCCGCGACCAGCTTTCCAAGGCGATGAAGGAGGCGACCGCCTTCAGCAACACGCAGTCGCAGAAGGAGAACGACGACGCGCTCGCCGAGATCAAGAAGAGCGGCAAGAGCGAAATCATCAAGCTCACGCCGGAGCAGGACGAGGCGATGCGCAAGGCGATGGAGCCGGTCTACAAGGACGCCGCGAGCCGCGTCGGCCAGTCGCTGATCGACGAGTTCCAGAAGGAAGCGAAGAGCACGACGAACTGATCCTAACGACGATGAATGATGAACGAAGGCTTCCGTGCGCTCCGCACGGAAGCCTTTTTGTTGCGAATGATTTCCGATCGCGGCTGGAGGTAAAATCGGCGGTTACATCTTCGTAACAACGCGCTCCCTGTCCAAGTTGTAAGTTGCGCGTCAGCCGCGCCGCGCTCATCCTCGGGCATCCTTCCAGAGGAGGTTCGTATGAGGAAATTCACCATCGCAGCCATCGCCGTGCTCAGCATCGCCGGCTCAGGCGCGGTCTATGCCCAATATCATCGCCCGTGGATGGAGCACGTCCGCCACATGCGCATGAACCCCGAGGACCGCGCCGCCTTCGTCGACGCGCGGATCGCCGCCGTCCATGCCGGGCTGAAGCTCAACGCCGATCAGGAGAAGCTGTGGCCGCCGGTCGAGACCGCAGTGCGGGAATTCGCCAAGCTGCGCATCGATCGCGCCAATGCGCGGATGAATGCCGGCCCCGGCGATACCGACAGGCCGGAGGATCCGATCGCCCGCCTGCGCCAGCGCGCCGAGGACATGGGCGCCAGCTCCGCCGCCCTGAAGAAGATCGCCGATGCCGCCGATCCGCTCTACAAGACCCTGGACGAGGGCCAGAAACGGCGCCTCGCCGTGCTGACCCGCCACCGCGGCCCGTTCGGCGGCGGCGAGGATGGGCCGCGGCACCGCCATTTCATGGAGCGCATGGAGCGGGGCATGGACCGCATGATGGAACGCGGCATGGATCACTTCCACCATGACCGTTTCGACCGCGACGGCGGTCCGGACCGGGACCGCGAGGGCCAGCTCTGAGCGGATCGGGTTTCCGGCCATTAACCTTGGTGAAGCCGCTGGAATCCAGCGGCTTTTCGCTTTTTGCGTCCCGCGGAAGAGGCCTCGGCAAACCCTTGGAAAACCTTCACCGGATCGCTTGCCAGACCCGGATCGCTTTGCTAAACGACCGGCCTCGCAAGGCTTTAGCCGCCTTTCGGGCGCATAGCTCAGTTGGTAGAGCAGCTGACTCTTAATCAGCGGGTCCCAGGTTCGAGCCCTGGTGCGCCCACCATATAAATCAAAGACTTACCGACGCTGTGCACCAGAACGGACCTTTCAGTTGGGAGGTCAGTTGGGAGTTTTTGTTCGGTTTCCGTGCCGTCCGACGCCTCTTATCACGATGGCGGGATGACTGCGCGTTACGGCAGCGGTTGTCTCGTCCCCGGCGGTGCGGGGCGCTCTCTCACGCAGATGCCTTGGCGGCCGATGAACGCCTTCATCTGGGATTGCTTCCACATCCCAACCGTTCATTTCTGCCCCTGCCCATAAACTGCGCTGAGCTTCTTGATCGCCGACTCCGCAAGCTCCACGCGGCCGCCGAGATAGTGTGCATCGAGTATCTGCTGCACCGTGGCCATTGAGTGTCCTGTTATCGCGGCAATCTCGGGTACGGAGCAATTCGACAGCGTGAGGCGTGTGACAGCAGTTCCGCGCAAATCATGGAAGTGCAAGTCCTTCAGCGAAGTCCTCTTGAACGCCTTGTCCCAGCTTGTCCGGAAACCGTCCTCTGTCCAAGGTCGGCCAAATGAGTTGACCAAAATCGTGACCGCCGAGCGCTTCTGGTTGAGCGCAGCGTCGAGAGCGGCCTTTAGCGGCGGCCCGACCGGGATCGTTACGCGCCGCCGGCCGTTGTTGCCGCGGCCCTTCGACTGACGCAGTCGAATGTACGTGCCATCGTAGTTGCTCCAGGTCAGCCGCAAAAGATCTCCCTGGCGCTGGCCGGTCCACAGAGCGAGCAGTAGAGCCGCCTGCAGTTCGATGGACGCTACGCTGCAAAAAGAGCGAATGTCTTCGGCGGTCCATACGATCTCCGCTCGGTCGGATTCATAGAGCCGGCCGCCGCGCTCGCAGACGTTCTCCGACAGCTTGCCATGGTCTTTCGCCACCGAGAGCACACGCGCGATCGTCGTCCAAACGTAATCGGCTTTGCGCGGGGTGGCTGCGAAGGTGTTGCGGAAGGCCTTGAAATCTCCGCGAGCCCGCCCGATCCTCGAGGGCTCCAATCGGCATCTCACCGAATTCGGCTTCGATCAGTGCGAGGTACTGTTCGTAGGCACGCTTGCTCTTATCACCGAGGCTCGTGTACTCGCTCTGGTCCTTGAAGTAGTCAATCAACGTACTGAATGTTTGAGCATTCTTGTGCTTCTTGGTCGCGATAGCTTCTCCATAGAGCCTTATGAAATCCGGTGTGCCCGGTTCAGCATCTATGCGTGGCCCGCCCTTCCAGGCGTACCAGTACGTCTTCACTGTCCCATCAGCGAGTTTCTTTGTGAGGTTGTTGATGCCTTTGAGCCGCACCCGCATTTTGCGAGGCCTTCCATTCATCATAGGGTGATCGCTGCGGTTGCAGTTTAGAATCGAGGACGGACATTCGATCAAGAGCCGCATCAATGGCTTTTCTGTCCCATTTGCGTGTTCCCGGAATCGGTTTAGGCATGATCCCGCGTCGAACCCAATTGTTAAACGCTGAAAGCGACTCGCATCCTGCGTAAGCCGCAGCGGGCGCGAAGGCCTTCGTCGACAAGAATTCTACGACCGTAATTCAAACGGTGGGTTTCGGTCGATGAAGATCGAAAATGCTTTATCTTTCAATAGGAGTTGACTGACACTCTCTCCGCCATCTGCGCGATCTTCTACGCTAACCTCCGATATTTGCGGTGGCGTTCTCCGGAATCGTAAGTGTCGACGGCCGCAGAACTTTGCGCCGTGGGTTATTCTGTCCGGGCGCCATGCGTGAGAGAGGATGTCTGCGTCGCGTCTCTACTTCCGTTGCGGCATTCCGGCCGGAACGATTGTCTGAACGATTGACCTATCAAGCACTTCGTAATCGTGCAGGCCGATCGTGGTGTAGAGTTCGGCGCGCGTCTGCATCCGCTCCACGAGTTTGTGCGTGCCGCCGTCGCGCGCGATCGCCGCGTAGAGCTCGGCCTGGGCCTTGTTGGCCACGCGCAGCGAGGAGACCGGCCAGATCACCATTGCGTAGCCCATCGCCTCGAATTCCGAGGCGGTAAAGAACGGTGTCTTGCCGAACTCCGTCATGTTGGCGAGCAGGGGAACGCCGGGCATGCGCTCCGCGAAAGCGCGGAACATCTCGGCGGTGTTGAGCGCTTCCGGGAAGATCGCATCGGCACCCGCTTCCATGTAGAGCTTCGCCCGGGCGACCGCGCCGTCGAGGCCTTCGCTCGCGGCGGAGTCCGTCCTGGCGATGATCACGACATCGCGCCGTGCTTTCGCCGCCGCCGAGACCTTGGCCGCCATGTCATGCGCGTCAGCAATCTTCTTGTCGTTGAGATGGCCGCACTTCTTCGGCAGGATCTGATCTTCCAGGTGTAGCGCGCCAGCGCCAGAATCTTCAAACACCCGGGTCGCGTGCATCACGTTCAACGCCTCACCATAGCCAGTGTCGGCGTCGACGAGCAGCGGAAGTCCCGACACGCGGGTGATCTGGCGAACGAAGAAGGAGACCTCGTCGACGGTGATGATGCCGAGATCGGGTAAGCCCATCGATGCGGTCATGGCCGCGCCCGACAGATAGAGCGCCTCGAAGCCCGCCGCCTTGGCCTGCAGCGCCGCCATGCCGTTGTGAGCGCCCGGCAGTTGCAGAATGCCGGGCTGCTTCAACAGCGCGCGAAAACGCTGGCCGGCGGATTCGCGGGGAAGTTCGGCGGCAACGAGATAAGTCATCGTTCAGGGCTCCGGATCAGATTATGCGCTGCGCCGCGCCTGCGCGGTCGCCTTGGCGGTTCGATAGAACACGTTGCCCTCGAACAGTCGCCGCGCGGTGCGATAGACCGCGCCATGAATGGCGCGGGCCTTCGCGGGGTCGTCGGCATGTTCGACCGCGGCATCGACCACTGTCGTGCCGGAGGGATGGGCGATGGTGATCGGGCCATCGCCGGCGCGGGCCAACCGGTTCGCCAACGTGCCCTTGATGCGGACCGCGATCGCAAGGCAGGTAGCACCGGTGATCGGCACCGCGCGATGCGGCTGGCCGATCGAGATCATCCGGATGCCGAGCGACATCTCCGAAGGCTCCAGATGTCGTCCCGACAAGGTCGTCATCTGCCTGGGCGACACGATCATCGCAACCTTGGGCACGCTCGGGATCTTTGCGGCGGCCGCGACATCAGGCGCGAGGCCCATCGCCACCGAGGCCGCGCAGCGTATTGCTTCCATCGTCGCGAGGAAGACCGGATCGCTCTCGAGCGTATCAGGCATTTCGTCGCCTGCCTTGCCGACCGAATTTGCCGCGACGAAGACGCAGGGGTTGGCGGCGTCGACCAGCGAGGCCTCGATCGTGCCGAGACCAGCGATCTCGAATTGATCGCAGGCGCATCCAGTCGGGAGCAGGCGTCCGGTCCTTGTGCCGCCGGGATCGACGAATTCAAGGCGGACCGGTGCGCCCTGTCCGCCGACGCCGTCGATCGTCATGTCGCCGTCGATCTCGACCTCGCCATCGCTCATGGGGAAGCGCGCGACGATGATCTTGCCGGTGTTGGTGTTGTGAATGCGCACGACCGCTTCGCCGTTCGCGGGCGCACTCACCAGGCCCTCACTGACAGCGAACGGGCCCATCGCCGAAGACATGTTGCCGCAATTGGCGCTGTAATCGACCGCGGCACGCTTCACCTCGATCTGCGCGAACGTATAATCGATGTCGGCATCGGGGCGCGTCGGCGAGCCGACCACGCAGATCTTCGACAGCGACGACAGCCCGCCGCCCATGCCGTCCAACTGGCGGCCGTTGGGGTCGGGCGAGCCCATCACGGCCACGAAGATCGGATCCCAGAGCGCGGGATCTGCCGGCAGGTCTTGTCTGTTGAACACGACGGCCTTCGAGGTGCCGCCGCGCATGAAAGTCGCCTTGAGCTTGTTCTGGGGCATCGAGCGATCCATTGCATACCGTTGTATACTCTGGATACCACTGTATACATTCGTGGTCCGGCCTGCTACCCTTATTCTATTCGGTGGATGCTGATGGCCTCGTTCCAGACAGGCATCGCGACGCCGAATATCTTGCGTCGGTCATGTGCTCCGTGCGTCGGAAGGATCAGGCGCAGATCAATGATGGACGGCTTGGCGCCTCACGCTCGCATGGGGCGGCTGCTGCCGAATGAGATCGGGAAGACTTCATGAACGACGACATGGTGTTGCCGGACCGCGCGAAGTTCGCATCTGCTGCCGATTACGCTTACGCAGCGCTGCGGCGTGAGATCGTCGAGGGGCGCTTTGCCCCCGGGCGGCGCATGCGCGAAGTCGAATTGGCGGAACACCTCGGCATCAGCCGAACGCCGACGAGGCAGGCGCTGACGCGTCTCGAGCTCGAAGGCCTGCTCGATCTTCGCCCGCGAACAGGGCTGGTCGTGTCTGTGCTCGACATGGATGCGGTCGAAGAGCTCTATGAGATGCGCGCGGCGCTCGAAGGCACCGCGGCGGCGATGGCCGCCAAGCATGCAAGTCCAAAAGACCTCGCCGCACTTGCCCGGCTCATCGCCGAAGGTGACAAGCTCGATCGCGATCCCCTGAAGCTCTATCGGCACAACAGGGAGCTCCACGACGCCATTCAGGTCGCGGCGCACAACCGCTATCTCGAAAAGAGCTTGTCGGCCCTTCAGGATGCGATCGCGCTGCTCGGGCCGACGACCTTGGCTGACAAGGGCCGCTTCGCTGTCGCCCAGGCCGAGCACGCCGCCATCGTGCAGGCGATTTCGCAGAGAGACGACGAGAAGGCCAACGAACTCGCGCGCACGCATGTTCTCAATGCGCTCGAGACCCGTCGTGCAATCCTGGCGAAGGAACGCGAGCGCCGCGAGCACGACGGCGCCTGAACGCCTCCATGCGCAGCTGACCCTGTTGCATTCAGCACTGCCTCGATCGGTCATCTGACCCCATCATTCTCAGTAACCGACTGTTTTCAAAGGCATTTTCCCTGACAATCGGGCACGTTTGAATTATCTTGCATTCCAATGTATACAGAGGTATTCAAAAGAATACAGAAGCACAGAAGGCGCCTGCGGGAAGGAACGGAAATGCACGAAGAGTTCGATGTGATCGTCGTTGGCGCTGGAAACGCTGCCTTGGCTGCGGCGGTCTCGGCGAAGGAAAACGGCGCGGATCGTGTCGTCGTTCTCGAAAAGGCTCCCCGCGAAATGCGAGGCGGAAACACCCACTGGAGCGGTGGTGTGCTGCGCTTTGCCTATGACGAGCCGCGCGAGATCGGCGCCCTGCTGCCGGGCATCGAGGACGAGTTCGAGAATTTCTACGACGGCATCTCGCCCTACACGCAGGAAGACTTTCACGGCGACCTCATGCGCGTCACCAACGGGCGCACGGATCCCATCCTGTCGCGTCTTCTCGTGTCGAACTCGCAGGCGACCGTTCGCTGGATGAAGGACACCGGCGCCATCAAGATGGAGCCGGCGATCAGCCTGTCCGCCGTCAAGAAGGACAACGTCATGGTCTGGGCGCGCGGCCTCGTCGTGCGCGCCGCGCATGAGGGCGTCGGTCTTTCGCGCAGCTGGTTCTCGACCTGCGAGCGCATGGGCATCGAGGTGCGATACGGCAATGCCGTCTCGGAGCTGCTCGTCGACGACAATGGCTGCGTCGTCGGCGTCAAGACCAAGGACGAGGAGGGCGTTCGCTCGCTCGGTGCCAAAGCCGTGGTGCTCGGCTGCGGCGGGTTTGAGGCGAATGTCCAGATGCGCACGCAGCATATCGGCCCGCTGGTCGGCGCCGCGAAAGTCCGCGGCACGCCGCACAATCAGGGCGACGGGCTGCGGATGGCGCTCGCCATTGGTGCGATGCCGTGGGGGCAATGGAGTGGCTGCCACGCCACCCCGATCAGCGCGGACTGGGGCGACTTCGCGCCGCGTGAAATGACCGACCGCAGCAACCGTCTGTCCTACGTCTATTCCGTGATGATCAACCGCAAGGGCAAACGCTTCGTCGATGAGGGCGAAGACGGCGCGCTCTTCACCTACGCGAAGTTCGGCCGGGCGATCCTGGCCGAACCGGGCGCCAAGGCCTATCAGCTCTTCGACAGCAAGGTCGTCCACCTGCTCGAGCCGCGCTATGCGACCAGCGACCCGATTAAGGCCAATTCGCTCGAGGAGCTGATCGCGCAGCTCGATATCGACGACAAGGCGCAGGCCCTCAAGACGGTCCTCAACTACAACGACCACGCGCGATCGGCGGACGAGGGCTTCGATCCCACCAAGAAGGACGGCCTCTCGACCAAGGGGCTCGATCTCGAAAAGACCAACTGGGCGCTCCGTCTCGACAAGCCGCCTTACTATGCCTACAGCGCGACCGGCGGCATCACCTTCACGTTCGGCGGCCTGAAGATCAACGAGAATGCCGAGGTGATCGGCACCGACTGGCGCCCGATCAAGGGTCTGTACTGCTGCGGCGAGCTGGTCGGCGGCCTGTTCTACGACAATTATCCCGCAGGCACTGGTCTCGTCTCGGGTGCGACGTTTGGCCGGATCGCGGGGCGCAATGCTGCGGGCGTGCAGAGCGTGGCGCAGGCCAAAGCGGTGGCATCGCGATGAGCGCCGGCACCACGACGATGGGACTGGCGGAGCGGATCCGTGCCTACGATCCGCCGCCGCGAGATCCGAAGGCCGTCGCGCGCGCGCGGGCGGCCATCATCACGGCGTTCGGCCGGACGCTGTCCGGCACGCCGAGCGCAATCACCACGGCCTTGCTGGCGACATCAGGTGTCGCCACGGCTGGCGGCTCGTCGCTTGTGTTCGGCACCGAGCGGCGCACGAGCGCGATCGAGGCCGCTTTGGTCAACGCCACGGCGGCCGTTGCCGGATCCGACGGGGCACCCGATGCGGCGAACGGAGCCTTCGTCGTCTCGCTGTTCGGCCTCTGCGAGGGGCGCGGAAAGACGGGGCAGGAGTTCGTTGATGCGTTGATTGCGGGGGCCGAGATCTCGCGGTCTCTGCCGTCGGCTAGCCGGCTTGGAGCTGCCTTGCTGGGTAGCGTCGCCGCCGCGGCCCGGTTGGTCGGGCTGAGCGCTGCGAAGATTGCAGTCGCGCTGCTGATGGCGGGCGTAGCAAAGGCCGGCGCGCCCGCGGCCGGGCAGGGCGGAGCTGAAGCGCTCATGGTCGGTCAAGGCCTGAGAAACGCTTTGCTCGCGGCACTGCTGGCCGAAGCGATGGACGAGGCATCCTGCAAGCAAATGATCGAAGGCGACCAGCGCGCCGCTGGCGAGGCCGTTCCGGGAGCGGAAGCGCTCGATCTTCTGGCGCTCCAATCGCCGCCGGGGGCCGATCTCTGGGATCAGTTCGATCAACACGTCGGCGCCATCCTGCCGCGCGATGACGTCGCTCCGCTGTTTGAGCGGCTCGAGACGATCGAGAAGGTGAAGGACCTCGCGACGGTCTCGCGCCTGTTGCAGGGACGCGGCATGCGAGCGGCGCCGAAGAAGGTCGTCTTCGCGCCCCGCGGAACGCATGAGCCGGAGGAGACCAATTGGGTCCCTTGACCCCGCGAACGAGGGCGATGGCGTGAAACCGCCATCGCAAACGACTGGCATTGCCTGACAAGAAAAAGCCGAGCCTGAAAACAAACGAGCAAGGCAGACAAGAGCAACATCTGGGGAGAGATTGGAATGAAGCGTTTTGAGTTGATTGCCGTGCTGGCCGCGTCGGTCGTCTGTTCCGCCGCCTATGCCGAAGACAGTGTCACGATTGGCGTGCACGCCAGCTTTTCCGGTGCTGGCGCCGCGTTCGCGGAAGGCATGCTCGCCGCCACCGATTTTGCCGCTGAGGACGTCAACAAGGACGGCGGCCTCGAGGTCGGCGGCAAGCGCTACAAGATCCTGTTCAAGCAATATGACGACCGCTACCGCGCCGCGGACGCGGTCACCGCGATGGATCGCCTCATGATCCAGGACGGAATCCGCTTCGTGGTCGGCCCGATGGGCTCGGCGGCGGCGGTGGCGACCAAGGACCAGACCACCTCCGGAAAAGTCATCACCATGACGCTGGCCTTCACGCCGCGAGCGCTCGGCGCCGACGCCCCGTTCGCCTATCGGCCGGTGATCACGACCGGCGAGTTCTCGGATCCGCAGGTGGCGTGGCTGATGAAGAGCACGTCGGCCAAGCAGGTCGTGTCGCTGCTTCCCAACGACGAGACCGGGCAGCAGATCGGCGTGGCGAACTTCAACTCCTACACCAAGGCCGGCACGAAGCTGCAGGTCGAGTATTTCGAGCGCGAGCGCGTCGATTTCGTGCCCATTCTCACGCGCATCCTGATGAAGGCGGACGGCCTCGAGCTCGGCGGCAACTCGCCGACCACGGCCGGGCTCATTCTCAAGCAGGCCCGTGAGCTCGGTTACCGCGGCCCGGTCTTCGTCACGGGCGGTGACGTCTCGGCGGAGATGCTGAAGGTGGCCGGCAAGGACGCGGCCGAAGGCACCTACGTCCATCTGCCGATCGACACCGGCCTGCCGGATACCGCGGCCTACGTGACCCGCTTCAAGGCCAAGTACGGGCAGAACATGAACGGCTTCAGCCCGTTCTTCTATGCTGGCCTGCAGATGCTGTTCACGGCCATGAAGAAGGCCGGAGCCGTCGACGATACGACCAAGATCGCCAAGACCCTCGATGGGCTGTCGGACGTCCCGACCGCGATGGGGAAGGCGGGTTGGACCGGCGAGCAGAAATACGGGATCAAGCACCAGATCGATCTCCCGTTCTATGTCGGGCAGATCAAGGACGGCGTGGTGACGAAAGTCGCCACCTGCGATGTCAACGCTTGCAAGTAAGCGTCCGCTGAAACGGCCGAGGCGCCACGTGCGCCTCGCCGATGCGATTGGAGTCATCCCGTGAGCATGGACATCATTCTGGCCCAGACGATCGTGAACGGCCTCATGGTCGGCATGATCTATGTGCTGATGGCGATCGGCTTCACCATGGTGTTCGGCATCATGCGCATCGTCAATTTCGCGCATGGCGAGTTCTACATGGTCGGCGCATTCCTTTTCGCCATCCTATACGGCAGCAATGAGATGCCGTTCGCCGCCAGCGTTCTGCTCGCGGTCGGCGCGACGGCTCTACTCGGGCTGGTGATGGAGTGGGTCGTCTTCCGCCGGTTTCGTGGCAACGAGCTGAACGGCATGATCGCCTCCGTCGGCGTCGCTCTCATCATCCAGAACAGCGCGCTGCTGATGTGGGGATCCTCGGCACGCACCGTGCCGCCCGTCGTCTCCGGCGTTCTGTCCGTTGGCGGGATCGTATTCCCCTGGTCGCGGCTGGTGGTCATCATCGGGGCGATTGTCGCCGTCGTGTCGCTCAATCTGTTGATCGGGTATACCCGGATCGGCCGCGCCATGCGGGCGGTGGCGCAGGACTCCGAGATTGCCCAGGTGCAGGGCATTCGCGTCGACGTCATCTTTCCCGCGGCGTTCGTGCTCGGCGTCAGCCTCGCGGCCTTCGCCGGCGTTCTGATGGCGCCGGTCCTGTCGGTCTCGCCCTTCATCGGGCTGGCGCCGACACTGAAGGCCTTCGTGATCGTCGTCATTGGCGGGCTTGGCAGCGTTCCCGGCGCGGTTGTCGGCGGGCTGCTGATCGGCCTGATCGAGAGTTTTGCGGGCACCTTCGTCAGCGCCTCGCTGTCCGAGATTCTTCAGTTCCTGGTCGTGATCGCCGTCGTGTTGCTGCGCCCGCAAGGTCTGCTCGGCCGAAAGGAGCGTGAGGCGTGAAGTCTCCAACCATCAAGCCCCTGCATTATACCTGCGTCCTCGTCGCGGTTGCGCTTGCGGCGCTGCTGCCTTGGCTCGCGCCGAACCAGTTCTACATTCACCTCGCGACGGTCGGCTGCATCAACCTGATGCTCGTGCTTGGCCTTGCCATCATTGCCCGAGCGGGTCAGCTCTCCATGGGCCATGGCGGCTTTGCGCTGGTCGGCGGATATGTCTCCGCTCTGTTGTCGATGAAAGGCTGGCCGCCTCTGCTGACGCTGTTTATCGCAGGATTGGTTGCCGCCGTGATCGCCGCCGCCCTCGGCTGGATCATCCTGCGCCTGCGCGGCGTGTATTTCGTGCTGGTGGCCTTTGCGTTCAGCCAGATCGCGGTGCTGCTCGCGCTGGACATGAGCTCCATCACCGGAGGCGCGAACGGGCTCGTCGGCGTGCCTCCGATTTCGATCTTCGGCCATGTCCTTCGCGCCAAGCCGCAATTCTATCCCTTTGCGCTCGGCTGCGCGTTGACGACGCTGGTCCTGACCTGGCTGCTCTACCGCTCGCCGCTGGGGACGATGATGGCGGCCACCGCCGAGAACCAGCGTCTCACCGAATCCAGTGGGATCGACACGCACCGGGTCCAGGTGATCGCCTTCACGATCGGATCCGGCATCGCTGGCTTTGCCGGTGCATTGTCGACGCATTATCTCCGCTTCATTTCTCCTGATTCCTACACGTTCTGGGAATCCGTCTCCTATCTGACGATGCTGGTCGTCGGCGGCCGCGACGGCGTGCTTGGGCCGGTCGTCGGTATTCTCGTCCTCACGCCCCTGCCGGAGCTGCTGCGATCCACCGAAGGCCTCCAGCACATCATCTATGGGACCGTGCTGGTGCTCTGCCTGATGTTCGTGCCGAATGGCCTCGCGAGCATTGTCCAGATGTGGCGTGCGCGCCAGCGCGTCACAACGACCAGCGCAACCCTCGTGGCCGGGGAAATGCCATGAGCATGCTCAAGGTCGACAGGCTGAAGCGTTCCTTCGGCGGCCTTGTCGCCGTCCGCGACGTCTCCTTCGATGTTAGCGAGGGCGACTTTCTCGGTCTCATTGGCCCGAACGGCGCAGGCAAGACCACGCTGTTCAACGTCATCTCCGGCGTCCTCCGACCTTCGGCGGGCACGGTCCGGTTCATGGATCGCGATATCTCCGGGCAGCCTGCCAACCAGACGGTGCGCCAGGGGCTTTCGCGGACCTTCCAGGCCGCAACCGTTTACCCCGAGGCGACGGTGATCGAAAACGTGTCGCGCGGCACGTTGGGCTCGAGCCTGACCGGCCTGTGGGGCGGGTTTCTCTCCAACAAATGGCGCGTTGCGGCGGAAGAGAAAGCGCTGCATGTGCTCGACCTGCTCGGGTTGGCGCGCCGTGTGGGCCTGAAGGCGCGCGAACTGTCCTATGGCGAGCAACGGCGCCTTGGCGTTGCGATCGCGCTCGCCAGCGAACCCCGGCTGTTGATGCTCGATGAGCCCGTGGCCGGACTGAACCCTGAAGAGGCGGCCGAGCTCGCATCGGTGCTGCGCCGGGTCAAGGCGGAGCGCGGCGTCACCATGGTGATGGTCGAGCACCACATGCGCACGGTGATGGGCCTCTGCAATCGCGTCGTGGTGCTCGATCACGGCACGCTGATCGCGCAAGGAACGCCTGCGGAGGTCGTATCGAACCCGGTCGTGATCGAAGCCTATCTCGGCAAGGAAGCGGTCCATGCTTGATGTTCGCGGGATCAACGTCGCCTACGGCCCCCTTACGGCGGTCCGCAATCTGAGCCTGTCGGTTGCCGATGGATCCATCGTGTCTCTCATAGGCTCGAATGGCGCGGGCAAGACGACCACGATGAAGGCCATCATCGGGCTGAAGCCGGTGAGCGGCGGGGAGATCTATTTCGACGGTGAGCGCATCGATGGCGTCGCCGCCCCGCAGCGGGTCGGACGCGGCATTGCACTGTCGCCTGAGGGGCGGCGTGTGTTCCCGCAGATGAGCGTGCTCGATAATCTCCTGGTCGGCGGCTACTCGCAGGGCGACAAGGCGCAGCAGAAGAAGACGCTGGACCAGATCTATGGTTATTTCCCGCGCCTGGTGGAGCGACGGAGCCAGATGGCGGGGTCGCTGTCGGGCGGCGAACAGCAGATGGTCGCCATCGGCCGCGCGCTCATGGCAAGGCCGCGCCTGCTGCTGCTGGATGAGCCCTCGCTCGGGCTGGCTCCGATCATCGTCGACGAGATCGCGCGCATCATCGCCGAGATCAACCGTGATATCGGTGTGTCGATCATTCTGGTGGAGCAGAACGCAAAGCTTGCGCTGAACCTCTGCCACGAGGCCTTTGTGCTGGAAACCGGCGCGGTCGCGCTCAGTGGAAAGGGCCAGGAACTCCTGGCCAGCGACTATGTGCGCCGGGCCTATCTTGGTATCTGAATGACTCAGTCTGGAAATTCCGGAGTTTTGACATGACTGGCACTTCGACCTTCGGCTTCATCGGTTTGGGCGTCATGGGTGAGCCCATGTGCCGGCACCTCGTGCAGACGACGAAGCAGCCAGTGCTGATCCACGACATCAACCCCGAGCCGCTGGCGCGCCTGGTTCAGGCCGGCGCTGTCGATGTCGGCTCGATCGCGGGCCTTGCGAAGGCCGACATCATCTTCATCTCGATGCCGAGCGGCGAGCATCTCAAGAAGATCTGCGAGGTGCCGGGCGGGCTTCTTGAGCTTGCGCGCGCCGGCCAGACCATCGTCGACCTCTCGACCAGCCCGTTGAAGCTGACGCGTGAGCTGGCCGGCGCTTTCGCTGCGAAGGGCGCCGACTATGCCGATGCCCCTGTCGCCCGGACACGCGCGGCGGCTGAAGCCGGAACGCTTGCCATTTCCGTCGGCGCCACCGCAGGTGTGTTCGCCCGCATCGAGCCACTGCTCCGCTGCTTTGCCAGCGAGGTCACCCATTGTGGCGAGGTCGGGTCGGGCCAGGTGGTGAAGATCCTCAACAACATGGTCGTGGTCGGGACCGTGACCGCCTTGTGCGAGGCCGCCGCCATCGCGAACGCCGCGGGTGTCTCGACCGAGACCTTGTTCGATGCCTTCTCCAAGGGCTCCGCGGACAGCTTTGCGCTGCGCAATCACGGATACAAGGCCGTTGCGGCGGGCGAATTTCCCGAGCGGGTGTTCTCGACCGACTACATGCACAAGGACGTGTCCTACGCGCTCGACATGGCGAAGGACGCCGGCATCGAGGCAAGGGAGGCCGCGCTCGGTGCCAGACTGCTGACCGAGGCGTCTCGTGCCGGCTTCGGCGCGAATTACTGGCCTGTCATCGTGAAGATCATCGAGCGCTCCTCGAAATAGCGGTCAGGTGCCGGCAACCCGGCTGAACCATCAGGACGAACAATCAACGGGAGGACTTCGTGCGGGTGCCGTTGTTGACGATCGCGCTGCTTCTGTCGAGCTGGAGCCTGGCAGCCGCGGAAAACTATCCCTCGCAGAGAATTACCGTCATCGCGCCCTTTGCCCCGGGCAGCGGGACCGACGGCGTCGCGCGCATCGTGTTCCAGCGGCTGTCCGAGCTCTTGAAAACGACGATCGTCATCGACAATCGCGTCGGTGCAAACGGAGCGCTGGGAGCGACGGCGGCGGCGCGTTCGGCGCCGGACGGATACACCTTGCTGGTAGGTGGCACCTCCACGCATGCCGCCAATCCCAGCATGCTGAAGTCGATCCAGTACGACCCCATCGCCGACTTCGTTCCGATTTCCCAGTTCGGCCTGTTTCCCTATTTCCTGATCGTAGATCCCAGCCTGCCGGTCAAGAGCGTGGCCGATCTCGTGGCACTGGCCAAGAGCAAGCCGGGCACGCTGACATTCGGCTATGCCAACGCGCTAGGCCAATTGTCCGGCGAGGCATTCAGGCGCCGCGCGGGCATCGATATCGCCGCTGTACCCTACCGGAACAGCCCGCAGGTCGTGACCGACATCATCGCGCAGCGTGTCTCGATGACGTTCATGGACATGGCGCCCGCGGTCTCGCAGGTGGAGGCGGGCCAGGCGCGTGCGATCGCCACCACGAACCCGGCCCGTAGTTCGCAATTCCCGGATATTCCGACCATGAAGGAGGGCGGGCTCGCGTTCATCAATATCTCCGCATGGTCCGGGCTGTTCGCGCCGAAGGACACGCCGCCCGAGGTCGTGGCGAAACTTTCGGAAGGCGTCCGAGAGGTGTTGGCGGAGCCCGAGATCCGCAGCCGTCTCGCCGATATCGGCTTCGAGGCTCAATGGATCGGTCCGGCGGATTTCGCCAGGCACGTCAAGGACGACATCGAATTGTGGGCGACCACAACGAAGGAAGCCGGCATCGAGCGCCAGTAGGGATCGACATGTCCGAGTATGAAATCTACGCGATCCGATACGCTCGCAAGGACGAGCGCCGCGCATTGGAGAACTTCATCGACAGCAGCGACGTGCCGGATATTCCGATGCCGCTCGATTTCTTCGTCTGGGCGCTGGTTGGCCGGGATCGCACGGTGATCGTCGATACCGGCTTCGACGAGAATGCGGGCAAGCCGCGCAACTATGCCGTGACGCGCCCGGTCGCCGAAGGCCTCAAGCAGATCAGCATCAATCTGGACAGCGTCAAGGACGTCATCCTGACCCACATGCATTGGGACCATGCCGGCAACCACGATCTGTTTCCGCGAGCGCGTTATCACGTCCAGGAGCGCGAGATGAACTTCTGCACCGGTCGCTGCATGTGCGACGCCGAGCAGAAGAAGGCCTACAACGCGGAGGACGTCAGCCATATCGTCCGGCGGAACTTCGAAGGGCGCGTGACCCTTCATGATCCCAACTCCGCTTTTAACGACGGAATATCCCTGCACTGGCTGGGCGGCCATACCGCGGGACTTCAGGTCGTGAGGGTGAAGACGCGCCGGGGTTACGTGGTGCTGGCCTCGGACGCCTCGCACTATTACGCCAACATCCTGCGGCGCCGGCCATTTCCTGTCTTGTTTGACACGAACCAGATGCTGAACGGCTTTGCGATCATCGAGAAGCTGGCGGATAGCCCGTCGCACATCATTCCCGGTCACGACCGGCAGGTGCTCTCGCTGTTTCCTCCCGCCCGCGAAGGGATCGACGGGGTCGCGCGATTAGACGCCGATCCCCTCGGGAGTCCAGCCTAACCATCAACCGAAGACAGACGTCCCGTCCGGATCAGACAGGCAATTCGCCAGTTGCGGAGACAATCGACCATGCCAAAGAAGTACGGAATTGCCATTGCCAACGAGACGGTCAGCACGCCGAACCAGGAATGGTTCGCCGCCATAAACCCCTATACCCGCGAGGAATGGGCGCAGGTCGCGCAAGCGACCCCCGCGCAGGTCACGGACGCGATCGCGGCGGCGAGACGGGCCTATGACACCGTCTGGAGCAAGACCACGGGTCTTGCCCGCGCGACCTTGCTGAACAAGCTCGCCGATCTGCTCGACGCGCAGGCCGAGCGCATCGCCGTCATGGAGAGCACCGACAACGGAAAGATCATCCGTGAGACGCATGGGCAGATGCATTTTGCCGCGCGCGCCTACAGGTTCTTCGCAGGCTGTGCCGACAAGATCTTCGGCGATACCATTCCGCTCGACCAGCGCGATGTGTTTGACTTCACGCGCCGCGAGCCGATCGGCGTTGCGGTTCTCATTACCGCCTGGAATTCGCCGATGGGCCTGCTTGCGAACAAGCTCGCGCCGGCCTTGGCGGCGGGCAATTGCGTCGTCATCAAGCCGTCCGAGCATGCGTCGGTGACGACGCTCGAATTCGCCGAGCTGGTCCGCCAGGCGGGCTTCCCCGCGGGTGTCGTCAATGTCGTCACCGGCGATTACAGGACGGGGCAGGCGCTGCTCGCGAGCGGCCGGATCGACCGGGTCAGTTTCACGGGCAGCCCGAACGTCGGCCGCCAGATCGCGGCGGAAGCGGGTCGGTCTCTTGTCCCGGTCACGCTGGAGTTGGGCGGCAAGTCTCCCAATGTCATCTTCGAGGACGCCGATCTCGACAAGGCGACGGTCGGGGCTCTCGCCGGCATTTTCGGTGCGACCGGGCAGACATGCATCGCCGGCTCGCGGCTCCTCGTACAGCGTTCCATTCACGACGACATCGTGAAACGTCTGGTCGCCCGGGCGCACAAGATCAGGCTCGGCAATCCCCTGGACAAGGCGACGGATATGGGGACCGTGGCGAACGAGCCGCAATTCGAGCGCATCCTCAAATGTATCGGCGATGCGCAAAAAGAGGGAGCGGTTCTCGTGTGTGGCGGCAGGCCCGCGACAGGCGATGCTCTCGGCAACGGTCTGTTCATCGAGCCGACCATCTTCACGGGCGTCGAGAACAAGATGGCGATTGCCCAGGAAGAGGTGTTCGGACCCGTGCTCTCAATCATTCCCTTTGACGGGGAAGACGAGGCGATCGGCATCGCCAACGACAGCAAATATGGCCTCGCGTCCGGAATCTGGACGACGGACCTGTCGCGCGCCTTGCGCGTGTCGCGGGCTGTCCACGCCGGAACGGTCTGGGTGAATACCTACCGCGCCTCCAGCGCTATGGCGCCGTTCGGCGGTTTCAAGGAATCCGGCTTCGGCAAGGAGCGCGGCGTCGCGGCGCTGGACGAGTTCCTGCAGACCAAGAACGTGATGATCGATTTCTCCAACGAGGAGCGCGATCCGTTCGCGCTCAAGATGTGAGCTGCGTGGCCGCCGAACGGCGCCCGCGACTCATCTCGCGAATAGAGCGGCGCGAATGTGCCGTCTCCAATCTCCGGAGCCGCAATCGGTCGTCTGGAGAATAGCGGCGGTCGATGAGATCGCCGTCGCCCTCAGGGCGTCCTCCCTGGACTCGAGCTCCGTGACCCCTTGGGGTCGCGGAGCTCTTTTTCTTGGGTGGCCGGCTGCAGGTCCCTTCAGGCGCGGCGAGGAGGGATCGACGCGCTCAGAGAAGGCCGGCCCCCGCAGCCAGAAAATGCATTATCTGAAGGCGGGAAAATCGCGATCATCCCGCCGCTTCGCCTGACTGGTCTGGCTTTTCGGCATTTTTCGGCCTACGCGTTCGAAAATTACCCGGACAGGGTGTTGACCGTCGTCAAATAGAATGCATTATGCATTATATGTTGATCGCTGAAGCTCAAGGCAAGGCTCTGCTGCGCAGCGCCGCCATCGCCACTCCTTCCAGTCAGGAATTGCGCTCCCTCGACGAAGCGCGGGCCTGTCGCATCGCGCTGCCCGTCGCCGTGAAGGCGCAGGTTGCCGCCGGCGGACGGGGAAAGGCCGGCGGCATTCGCAAGGCGAGCTCCGCCTCGGAGCTGGAAAGCGCCTTCGAGGCGATCATGGGGATGCGGTTCGCTGGTGAAGCGCCGTCGTCCGTCCTAGTCGAGAGCTGGCTCGACATCGACCGCGAGCTCTATCTCGCGGTCGCGATCGACAGCCGGATCGGCGGCTTCAACGTGCTCTATTCGCCGCGCGGCGGGGTCAACATCGAGAACGGCCCGCTGCCGCTGAGCTATCCGGTCGGGCTCGCCCGTAATTTTCGCGCTCATGCCTTCCGCGCGCTGCTGGAGCCGGTCGAGAGCGATCCGAAGGTGCGCGAACGCGTCATCTCGACTGCGCGCCGGTTGCTGGAGATCGCGCAGGCCAGCGAATGCACGACGGTGGAGATCAATCCGCTGGTCGTTGCCAAAGGTGGCGCGTTGATTGCCGCGGACGCCAAGATCGTCCTGGACGAAGCTGCGGCGTTCCGCAAGGCCGCCACGGCATCCGCCATCGCAGCCTCCCGCGACAAGGCGGAGCACGACATCCGCCGATGCGAAGAAGCCAATCTGATGTTGGTCTGGCTGGACGGCGAGATCGGGCTGATCTCCGGTGGTGCCGGCATGACCATGGCTGCGATGGACGCCATCGACGGCGCCGGCGCACAGCCGGCCTGCTTTCTCGACGTCAGCGGCAACCCGACGCCGGCGGGATTTGGGCTTGCGTTCGACCTGCTCGACCGCGCGCCGAATGTGAAAGGCATCCTGGTCAGCATGTTCGGCGGCGGGCTGCACACTGACCGCGTGGCGAAAACGCTGGTCGAGCTTCTGGCGCGGCGAACCTCGGCGAAGCCGGTGACGTTGCGGCTGAACGGCACGCGCAGCGATCTTGCGACCACGATCCTCCGCGACGCCGGCCGTCAGAACCACGCGACGCTGGAGAGCGCGGTCGCCGATATCGTCAAGCGAGTGGCGGGAGCGCAGTCATGAGCATACTTCTCGATGCTGATGCCCGCGTGTTGATCGTCGGCATCACCGGCAAGTTCGGCACCTTCTCCGTCAAGGATCTCGCGCAGAGCCAGACCAAGGTCGTCGCCGGCGTGGCGACGGGACGCGGTGGCCGGGCCATCGAAGACGTTCCGGTGTTCTCCAGCGTCGCGGCGGCGATGCGGGAAACCCACGCCAATGCGGCACTGGTCTACGTGCCCGCCGTCGTTGCGCTCGATGCGGTGCTGGAGACGATCGAAGCCGGCTGTCCGCTGATCGCATATCCCGGCGACGGCCTGCCGGTGCTGGACGCGATGGAGATGCGCGCGGCCGCGCTCCACCGCGGCGCACATCTGGTCGGGCCGAACTCGCCCGGACTGATCTCGCCCGGCAAGGCCAAGCTCGGCTTCATGCCCTCGTTCTGCTACGCGCCCGGGCCGATCGGCGTGATCTCGCGCAGCGGCTCGCTGTCCTATGAGGCCTGCTTCCGCCTGTCGTCGGCAGGTCTCGGCCAGAGCAGTGTCATCGGCATCGGCGGCGATCCCGTGCGAGGCGTCAACGCCGCGGAAGCAATCGCGCTATTCCACGACGATCCGGAGACGCGCGCCATCATCTATCTCGGCGAGATCGGTGGTTCGGAAGAATATGCCCTCGCCGAATACGCCAAGCGGCCGGATGCGAAGCCATCGGCAGCTCTCCTGGTCGGCCGCACCGCGCCCGCCGGCAAGAAGATGGGGCACGCCGCCGCGATGATCGGCTCCTACGCCGAGACCTGGGCGGCGAAGGTCGAGGCGCTCGATCGCGCCGGTGTCGTGATCGCGCGCGATCTCGACGGCCTCGCCTCTGCCGCCGCTTCGGCGTTGGCCCGCGCCATGAAACCCGCAGCATAGCAAACTCAACTCGTACAGGGATTGGAGACGAAAATGTCAGACGTGATGGAAAAGGAAAAAGAGGTCGGCCACGCCCCGGCGGAAGGCAGGATCACCGACGAGGCGATCGCGCAGGCGCGGGGCATGATCGGGCTTCAGCTTCGCCCGGAAGGGCCGTATCTCCAGGACGCGACCGAAGACACCATTCGCAACTTCTGCAACGGCATCGGCGATCTCAACCCGCTCTACCGCGACGCCGAGCACGGTCGCCAAAGCCGCTACGGCACCAACGTTGCCCATCCGATGTTCCCGATGGCGTTCGGCTGGATCGGCCGCACCCGCTGGGGCCTTCCCGGCGTGCATGGTTTCTATGCCGGCAATGACTGGGAGCTATTCCGTCACATCCGTCCGGGTGACCGCATCACCGCGATCGAGCGCGTGGTAGGCATCGAGGAGAAGGAGAGCAAATTCTCCGGCCGTCTCGTGCTGCAATATGTCGAGGCCACCTATTCCAACCAGCGCGGCGAAATGGTCGCCCGCGCGCTCGGCACCTGCACCCGCCACGAGCG
Organism: Bradyrhizobium sp. I71; assembly: GCF_022354745.1. Taxonomy (NCBI): domain Bacteria; kingdom Pseudomonadati; phylum Pseudomonadota; class Alphaproteobacteria; order Hyphomicrobiales; family Nitrobacteraceae; genus Bradyrhizobium; species Bradyrhizobium sp. I71. The sequence continues at coordinate 1,723,548 of NZ_CP059398.1, read as the reverse complement.
CAAGGCCGCGCGCGACGCCGGCAAATACAAGGACGTCAAGCCCTACGAATACACGGCCGACGAATTCGCTGCGCTCGACGAGGCGATCCTGAAGGAGGACGAGCGGATCCGCGGCACCACGATGCGCTATTTCGAGGACGTCAACGAGGGCGACGAACTGCCGCCGATCGTGCGCGGCCCGCTCTCGCTGATGGACACGATGGGCTTCCTGGTCGGCTGCGGCCGCGGCCACACCCACGGCATCGTGCTGAAATCCGCCGTCAAGCATCCCGGCCACTTCTTCCGAAATCCGGAGGCCGGCGGCGGCATCGAATATACCGGCATCGGGCATCACCGCGAGTCCGTAGCCAAGGAAGTCGGCGTGCCCGGCACCTATGATTACGGTCCGCAGCGCTCGTCCTGGCTCGCGAGCCTCGTCAGCAACTGGATGGGCGATGCGGCCTTCCTCAAGCGCGTGCGCACCGAGATGCGGCGCTTCAACACCATGGGCGATTCCACCTGGTGCAAAGGCAAGGTCACCAGGAAGTATGTCAAGGACGGCTTTGCATTGGTCGATCTCGAGATCTGGGGTGAGAACCAGCGCGGCGAGTTGACCACCCCGGGCCTTGCCACCGTGATGCTGCCCTCGCGCGACGTGAAGAACCGCGTGTTCTTCGATGGAGCGGGGCTTGAGCTGGAACTGCCGACCATCCGCTGAAGCCCTTCGTGCCCAGGCAAGAACCGAAGCGTGGTGCGCCACGCTTCGGACCCAACCAAGAACAACACGAGGAAGCGTTGCCATGACGGACGAGGCTGCTGCGCCTCCGCTTGCGGGCGTCATTGCCGTCGAGATCTCGCGCGGCGTTTCGGCTGGCCATGCCGGCCGGCTGCTCTCCACCCTCGGCGCAGAGACAGTCCTCGTCGAGCCGCCGGAAGGCAATCCTCTTCGCCGCGAGCCGCCGTTGCTTCCGCCGGCCCATGAAGCGAGCGCGCTGTTCGCGTTTCTGGCGGCAGGCAAGAAGAGCGTCACCTGCGATCTGACGACGCCAGCCGGACGGGCGGGACTGTCCGCGCTGCTGACTGAAGCCGATGTCCTCGTGCATGATCTTCGTCCCGACGAGCGCGCAAATCTCGAACTGGATGAGCAGACGCTCAGGGATCGCCACCCGAACCTGATCGATGTCTCGGTGTTGCCGTTCGGCGCCTTCGGACCGAAGGCCGACTGGCGAGCCGAGGAGATCAATCTGATCCACGCGTCCGGCGAGGGCTTTCTGCTGCCCAACGGACTTGCCGCCGAACTCTTTCCCGAGCGTCCGCCGTTGAAGGTTTACGGTCATTTCGCCGAGTATCAGGGCGGCGTGGTCGCCGCGTTGGGGGCACTGTCCGCGCTGGTCAGCCGCGCGCAAGGCGGTGCCGAAAGCGTAGATGTCTCCATCCAGGATGCGACGCTCGCCGTTGGCGCGTTCGCGCTTCAGCGTCTCGGGGACGGCTCGCTGGAGCACCGCAGCACGCGCTCGTTCAAATATGGCGGCGTGCTCGAATGTGCCGACGGCTATGTCGAGCTGCTGACGCTCGAGGAACGGCAGTGGCGCGGCCTGATCGAACTGATGGGGCGCCCCGACTGGATGCTCGACCCCGAACTCTCGGACTCGCTGGAGCGCAGCCGGCGCGGCGCGGAGATAAATCGCGCAATTCGCACCTGGGCACGCGAACAGCGGACCGCGGATATCGTCACGCGGGCCCAGGCGCTCGGTGTGCCCATGGCGAAATATGCCAGCCCCGCCGAAGTGCTGTCCGGTCCGCATGAGGCCGCGCGACACCTGTTTCAACCTGTCGAGATTCCCGGCGCTTGCCGGCTGCCGGTGCTGTCGGCGCCGTTTCACGTCGACGGCGCCGCGCTGGCCTTGCGAAGCGGGCCGCCCCGGCTCGGCGAACATCAGCACCTGCTCTCGGCCAGGCATCATCGCGAACGGACTGCAATTACCGCGGAGGTCTCATGAAGCCGCTTGCCGGAGTCCGCATCGCCGATTTCTCGCTGCATGCGGCCGGGCCGTTCTGCACTCACATTCTGTCGCAGCTTGGCGCGGAGTGCATCAAGGTCGAGAGCGCAGCGCGTCCGGACATCTTTCGCAAGCCGCATCCGGTTTATGGCCGGATGGGGCCGGCGAGCTTTGACCAGGTTGCTTCCAACAAGCTTTCGATCCGCATCAATCTGAAGGACGCCAAGGGAGTCGCGCTGGCAAAGAAGCTCGTCGGTGTCAGCGATCTCGTCTGCGAGAGCTTTCGCCCGGGCGTGATGGAGCGGCTCGGCCTCGGTTATTCGGCGCTCGCCGCGCTGAAGCCGTCGGTGGTGATGGTGTCGGTCTCGTCCTCGGGCCAGAGCGGACCGGATTCGCATTTCGCCGGCTACGCGCCGTTGTTCGGTGCCTGGGGCGCGCTCGGATATCTCACCGGTTATGAGGACGGGCCGCCGGTCGAGATGCGGCACGTGATGGACCACAGCGTCGGCATGAACGCCGCCATGGCAGCGGTGGCTGCGGTGTATCGGCTTCGCCAGACCGGGCGCGGCGGACATGTCGATGTCAGCGCGCGCGAGGTGGCCTGCTCGCTGGTCGGCGAAGCCCTGCTGTTCGCCGCCGCAGGCGGAGAACCGGCGCGGATCGGCAATGGCCATCTGCGGATGGCGCCGCATGGCGTGTTCCGGACCCGCGAGGAGGATCGCTGGCTGACCATTGCCGTCGGCACCGACGCCGAATGGCGGCGCCTGGCGAAGCTGATCGATGCGCCGCATCTGCTGTCCGATCCGCGGTTTCAGACAAGAGCGAGCCGTCACATGCACCGGCAGGTGCTGCATGGTGAGGTCGAGCATTGGACAATGACGCGCGAGGCCGGTGAGGCCGAGCGGAAGCTCCAGGCCGCCGGCATCGCCGCGCATGTCTCCTGCAACATGGAGGACATCGCCCACGATCGGCATCTGCGCGAGCGCGGGACGGTCGTCGATGTCGTCGACACGACCGGCCGCGAGCGCGCTGCGCTGAAAGCGCCGATCCGCTTCTCGAAGTCCGACGTCGGCATGACGCGCGGCACGCCGCGGCTCGGCGAGGACGAGGACTACGTGTTCGGCGATCTGCTCGGCCTCAGCCGTGAGGACCGCCAGAGTCTGATCGATCAGCAGGTGATTTACTGAACGCTTGAAGTGGAGTTTCCGTCATGAGCGAGAGCGTAGCATTGGCAGGCGAGGACTGGCAGGCCTGGGTCGGCCGCAAGGAAACGATCCGCGAGCGCATCGCGCCGGATCGTGTCGCCGCGTTGGCCTCCACGCTGGGCCTCGAAGGAAATCATGCGGCCGGTGCGCCCCTGCCGCCGGGCTGGCACTGGATCTTCTTCAATCGCTTCGTGCCGCGACAGGAGCTGGGAACGGACGGACATCCGAAGCGCGGCGGATTCCTGCCGCCGGTGTCGCTGCCGCGCCGCATGTGGGCCGGTGGGCGGCTCACCTACCACAAGCCGCTGACCATCGGCGGCGAAGGCGTGCGCGAAAGCACCATCCTGAAGGTCGAAGCCAAATCCGGCCGTGCCGGAGAGCTGGTATTCGTCACCGTCAGCCACAGCATTGCCTGCGACGGCGCGCCATGCATCACCGAACAGCAGGACATCGTCTATCGCGAGGCGGCCGCGCCGGGATCGCCGGCGCCCGCGGCCACGCCGTCTCCACGGGATGGCGCGTGGTCGGAGGAGTTTCGGCCCGACACCGTTCTGCTGTTCCGCTATTCCTCGCTGACGTCGAATGGCCACCGCATTCACTATGACCAGTCATACGCGCAGGCTGAGGAGAATTACCCCGACCTCGTCGTGCACGGTCCGCTGACAGCGACCCTGCTGCAAGGCTTCGCGCAGAAGCATGCCGGCAAGCCGCTCAAATCCTTTGAGTTCAGGGGCGTCTCACCGCTGTTCGTGAGCTCGCCGTTCCACCTGGAGGGAAAGGGGGACGGGCGCGCGCTCGACCTCTGGGCCAGCGGACCGGGCGGCGCGCTGGCGATGAAGGCTTCCGCAGAGGTCTGAACGCATCGGGACGGTCCAGGAAACAAGAAAAGCACGGCGGAGGCGAGGGCGATGAGATCGGCGCATCTTTCTGTTGTCCCGGTGCAAGGCGGGGAGGCGCGGTGCGCGCCCGCGGTCGAGCTGCGCGGTGTTGGCAAGAACTTTTCTTCGCGCAGCGGCCGCGTCGATGTCCTGAGCGGGCTCAACCTCTCGCTTGAAAGCGGCGAGTTTCTCGCCATCGTCGGCCCCAGCGGCTCCGGCAAGTCGACCGTGCTGAATCTGCTTGCCGGCCTCGATCGGCCGACCACGGGCACGGTGCTGTGTCAGGGCGCGCCGGTTGGCGCCATCAACACCGGGATCGGCTATCTCACCCAGCATGACAGCCTGCTGCCGTGGCGGACGGTGGAGCAGAACATCGCGGTTCCTCTCGAGCTGCGCAATGTCGACCGCGCGGAGATCGCCACCCGTGTGCGCGAACTGATCGCGCAGGTCGGTCTCGACGGCTTCGAACGTCACTATCCGAGCCACCTCTCCGGCGGCATGCGCAAGCGCGCGATGCTCGCCCGCACGCTGATCTACGATCCGCCGGTGCTGTTGATGGACGAGCCGTTCGGACCACTCGATGCTCAGCTCAAGCTGGTGCTCCAGGCGGAGCTTCTCAAATTGTGGTCGGTGCGGCGCAAGACGGTGGTGTTCGTAACCCACGACATTGTCGAGGCGATCACGCTCGCCGATCGCGTTCTGGTGTTCTCGCCGCGCCCCTGCCAGATCAGGCTCGATGAGCCCATCAATATCCCGAGGCCGCGCGAGGTGCATGAGGTGCGTTTCCATCCCGCCTTCGAAGAACATTACAGGCGGCTCTGGGCCGCTCTCGAACCGCCGGCGAGGCGAATGTCATGAGCACAGAGGCGCTGTCCGATACGCGAGCTGAACCCATGCTCGGCCAATCCGGTCGCGTATGGCTCTACCGTACGGTCTTCGTGGTCGCGATGCTCACGGCATGGCAGGCTGCATCCGGTACGCTGCTCGATCCGTTCTGGGTGAGCAGCCCGGCGGCAGTTCTCAAGACGGTGGTGGCGTGGACCGCCAGCGGGCAGCTCGCCTATCACCTGCTCATCACGTTCAAGGAAACCGCCGCCGGATTCGTGTTGGGCGCGACCGCCGGTGTCCTGTTCGCGCTGATGATCGGCGCGAGCGACATCCTGCATCGCACCGTCGATCCCTTCGTCACGGCGGTGTACGGCGTGCCGAAGGTCGCGCTCGCGCCGCTCTTCATCATGTGGTTCGGCATTGGCCTCGCGCCGAAGATCGTGCTCGCGGCGATCAGCGTGTTCTTCCTGGTGTTCTTCTCGACCCTGCGCGGCGTGCGCGAGGTGGATCTGAAGATGGTCGATGCGTTGCGGACCATGGGCGCCGGGCGGTTCGCGGTCCAGCGCATGGTCATCTTTCCGTCCGCGCTGCCATGGCTGTTCACGGGATTGAAGCTCGGTCTGCCCTACGGCTTCGTCGGCGCGGTCGCGGCCGAGATGATGGCCTCGAATGCGGGCATCGGTTACCTCACGCAGAATTCCGCCGGCCAGCTCGACACTGCCGGGGTGTTCGCAGCGCTGTTTGCCCTGATGGTCGTCACCACCCTCCTCAACGAAGTGCTTGGACGGCTGGAGAGCTGGATCTTCCGCTGGCGCTGAGGAGACCTTGCGGGAACGAGAACAAGAGGGAGGACATCATGATCACGCGTCGGACGATGTTGGGCAATATCGCGGTAGGAGCGCTGGCCGGCTCGGTCAAGCCAGCCCTGTCGCAGGGCGCCGGCAAGCCGGTGACGATCGCGATCGGCGGTTACACCTTCGCTTATTTGCCGCTGCTGGTCGCGACGGCGGCCGGCTACATGAAGGATGCGGGCCTCGACGTCTCCCTGATCGACACCGGAAGCGGCACCAACAGCATGGCGGCGATCCTCGGCGGCAGCGTCGACGTGGCCGGTCTCGTGATGAGCGACGTGATCCTTGCGGTCGCCAAGGGCCAGAAGATCAACGCCTTCGCGCCGCTGATGTCGCAATATGCAAGCGACGCGGTGATCGCGAAGAAGACCGCCGAGAAGATCGGACTTGTGGCGGACATGCCGCTGAAGGAGCGCATGGCCCGTATGAAGGGGCTGACGCTGGCGATCTCCGGTCGCGGCAGCGGCACCGACAAGATCTGGCGCTATCTGCTGTCGCTCGGCGGGCTCGATCCCGAGAAGGATGTCAGCCTGACGGTCGTCAAGCTCGACAAGATGTATCTGGCGCTGCGCTCCGGCCAGATCGACGGCTTCAACACCACGGCGCCCGCGAACAACCAGGCGGTGGAAGAGGGGCTCGGGGTATGGGCCGCGCGCCCGTCGCACGGCGAAGTGCCGGGCATCGAGAACTTCCTCTATACCGTTCTGTGCGGACGGCCGGACTTTCTGGACAAGAATCCGGAGACCGCCGCATCGCTGGTCCGGGGCATGACCAGGGCGTCGGAATTGATCCGCAACGATCCTGAGGCGACGGGCCAGATCCTGCACGATCGCTATTTCCAGCAGACGGATACAGCGCTGATCAAGCACACGGTCTCGGATCAGCGCACGACCGTCTCGGTGCCGCCGACATTGTCCGAGCAGCAGTTCGCGCACAACATGGAGTTCGAGCTGAAGTTCAGCGATGCCGTGCGCGGCGTGACCTACCGGCAGGCGATCGATCCGCGCTGGCTGGGCGCATAGTCTGAGATCCAGACCACAGTTTCGGTGCACCTTCTCCCACAAGGGGAGAAGGAAGAAGGCGCTAGCCGAAACTCACATCCGCGCTGTTCTTGATCGCGCTGAAGCGGGCGAGGCAGCGCAGCGCGCTGTCGTGCTCGTCGGTGGTGCCGCCGGCGCAGCAGTCTTCCAGCACCGTGCAGCCATAGTCGCGGTCGTGCGCTTCGCGCGCGCCGGTGTGCACCACGCCGTTGGTCGAAACGCCGCTCAGGAACAGATCAGTCACGCCATGGGCGCGCAGGATCGGCTCCAGGGAAGTGCCGTAGAACGGGCTCACCCGATGCTTGACAATGTCGAAATCGCTGGCTTTCGGCGCGAGCTCGGGATGGACCTCCGTGCCCCACGTGCCGAGCTTGAACATGCCGGCGCTCCTGGCGCGGGAGAAGATCGGCGAATTGGGCGGACATTCCCGATAATCGGGCGAAAAGCCGACGCGGACATAGCCGATCAGCACGCCCGCTGCGCGCGCCTTGGCGATGACGGCCTTGGTGCGGCCAAGCACGTCCCGCTCCTTCATCAGCGGCACGTAGGTCTTGGCTCCGCCGCCATTCTCATGGACGAGGTCGTTCAGCATGTCCATGACGAGTAGCATCGGCTTCATAGCGTCTCCTTCTCAGAGTTCTTGTTCTCGGAGCCTTTGGATCTGGTGCCGGTGTCGGCTCGCGCAGGCATGCTGTTGCGCAGCTCGATCCAGCCGGTTTCGATGTGCTGGCGCATCGTCAGCATCGCGCTTGCGGCATCGCCCTCGATCACGTTCTTCAGCAGCTCATTGTGCTCCTTGGCGGCCCGCACGGCCCGGCCGCCAATGCGGTTGATGACGTCGAACGGATATTGCGCCCACAAGACCTGCACGAAATGCAACGTCTTCGGCAGGCGGGCGAAATCATACATGCGGCGGTGGAAGCGGTAGTTGATGCCGCGTGCCGCGGTGCTGTCATTGGCGAGCGCGGCGTCCTCGAATTGTCGCGCCAGCTCGCGCAGCTCGGCGATCTCTTCGGCGGTGATGTTGCGCACCGCGCTCTCGACGAGCTGGGTCTCGAGCGTGATCCGCAGCTTGAGAATCTCCGTGGAGGCCTCGACGTCGAACGGTGCGACCGTGGCACCGCGATAGGAGTCGCTGGACAGGTAGCCTTCGGCTTCGAGCAGCTTCAACGCCTCGCGGACCGGCGTGATGCTGATCTTCAGTTCCTGCGCGATCTCGGTTTGCTTGAGCCGGACGCCGCGCGGCAGCCGCCCAGAGATGATGCCCTCGCGGAGATAGTCGGCGACCTGTTCCTCTTTCGTCCGATATTCCATTGGATGCCGCTGCCCCCGACCGATTTGCCGCGGCTACCATAGACGCGGGCCACCAGGGAGGATAGAAGTACAAACGATAATGCATAATGCATAATCGAGGTTGTCGCCCGATGTCCAGCTCTTTGTCCCGCTCGTTCCTGTTTGTCCCCGCCAACCGGCCCGAGCGCTTCGACAAGGCGCTGATGTCGGGTGCCCACCGGGTCATTCTCGATCTCGAGGATGCGGTGGCTCCTGGGGACAAGAGTGCAGCGCGCAGCGCCATCGCGCAGTGGACCCGGCGGACGGATGCGATCGTTCGCGTCAACGGCGCGGACAGTCCGTTCTTCGCCGCCGATATGGAGATGATTCGCCGTGCCGGCGTGACCAGGCTGATGCTGCCGAAGGCCGAGCCTGGCGCCCTCAATCGGCTGGTCGGTCTGCTGGAGGGCAAGTGCGACATCATCGCGCTGATCGAAACTGTGCGGGGATATGCCGAGCTGCGCAGCATCGGCAAGAGCGGGCTGGTTTCGCAGTGCGCCTTTGGCAATCTCGATTTCGGCGTCGATGCCGGGGTGACCGAAACGACGGGGGAGCTCGATCCGGTCCGTCTGCAAATCGTTCTGGAGTCGCGGCTGGCCGGCTTGGCGCCGCCGATCGACGGGGTGACGACGTCGTGGACGGATACAGCCGCCTTCGGCGCAGCCGTCGGCCGGACGAAGGCGCTCGGCTTTGGCGCCAAGCTCTGCATCCATCCGGCCCAGGTCAAGCTGGTCAACGAAGCCTTCCTGCCGACCGCTGATGAGCTCGATTGGGCGCATCGGGTGATGCAGGTCGCAAGGGAGGGGCAGGGTGCCGCGGTCGCGCTCGACGGCAAGATGATCGACGCGCCGGTGATCCGCCGTGCGGAGCTGATCCTGGCCGGCGCAATGCAAAACCCAAGATAATGCATAATGCATTTTCCCTTGACCAGGCCGGTTCCTCCCGCTAAGGATCGTCGGACAAGAAAAACAGATCTCGGGGAGGGCCTATGAAGAGGCGTGACTTTCTCAAGCTATCTGGTGCCGCCGCGCTCGCGTCGGCCTATCCCGGCAGTCCGCTCCTCGCCGACGAGATCGGCGTCGATGCCGCTGCCAAGACCATCACCATCGGCGGGTTTACCCCGATCACGGGACCTGTCCCGTTCTACGCGATCCTGACCCACGCGGCCGACGCCTACTTCAAGAGCGTCAACGAGGCCGGCGGCATCAAGGGCTGGAAGATCAACTACGTGACGCTCGACGACGGCTATGATCCGGCCCGCAGCGTCGCTGCGGTCCGGCGCCTCGTCGAGGACAACCACATCTTCGCGCTCGTCGCGGCGGTGGGCACGGCGACCAATGTCGCCGTCATTCCCTACGCCAAGGAGAACGGCCTTGCGATGATCGGCCCGATCGGCGGTGCCAGCGCCTTCTTCGCCGAGCCGAACATCTTTCCGTTGTTGCCCGACTATGGCTGGTCGGCGGCATCCAATGCCGAGTTCGCCGTCAACGATCTCAAGCTCAAGAAGATCGCACTGCTGTGGGAGAACGATGAGCTCGGCCGCTCCGCCAAGCGCGGCTTCGATCTCTTCATGGAGGCGAACAAGCTGACGCCGGCGGAATCGGTGCCGTTCGAGGTCAAGACCACGGATTTCACGCCGCATATCCGCCGCGTCGCAAATGCCCAGGCCGACGCCGCGATCCTGTTCGGCTCCAATGCCAATCTTGCGGCGGCGTTGAAGGCGGCCGACCGGCAAGGCGTCAAGTTGACCTGGTTCGCGCCGTTCTTCACGGCCGATCCCGCCACCTACAAGCTGACCGGCGATCTGCTCAACGGCGTCTACTTCTCCTCCTGGCTGCTTCCGGTCGACAGCGCCGAGCCCGAGATCAAGGCCTATCGCGCAGCCGTGACGAAATACTATCCGAACGATCCGGTCGGTGTGTTCGGCCTCAACGGCTGGAGCAACGCCGCGCTGTTCGGCAGCATCTTCGGTACGCTCGTCGACAGCGGCAAGCCGATCACGCGTGCCAATCTGATCGAGGCGGGAAATAGCTTGAGCAACGCCTCGGTCGGCGGTGCGCGCAAGGTGACCTTCACTGGCTCCGATCACCGCGGCACGCGCCAGGAGGCGATCCTGCAGGCGCAGGGGTCCTTCGTCATGGTGCGCGACTTCAAGCCCTATCCAGCCGTGGCCTTTGACGCCAAGCCGGCTTGAGTCGATCGCGTCGGCGGGTGATCGCAAGACGCGACCGCCCGCTGCTCGCTGAACTGCCGGATAGTTACCAAGAAGAACAAGGAAAATACGACATGGCTGGATCGCCTCTGAGCGGCCCCTCGCGTCTCGACGGACAAACTGCCCTCATCACGGGAGCTGCCGGCGGCATCGGCCGCGCTGTCGTTGCCGCCTTCTGCGAAGCCGGCGCCGACGTTATTGCCACCGACATCGTGGAAGACGGCGGCAAGTTTCCCGCCAGGGCGAGCTATCGCCGCTGCGACGTGACGGACAGGACTGCGGTCGAGAAGCTGATCGACGACGAGCTGAAGGCGCGCGGCAAGATCGACATCCTCGTGCTCTGCGCCGGCACCATCGCCAACACGCCGCTGCCTCAGTCGACCGACGAGGAGTGGGAGAGGATCCTCGCCGTCAATCTGATGGGCACGGTCAATCCCGTCCGGAAGCTCTATCCCGTCATGGCCGAGCGCGGCTTCGGCAAGATCGTGGCGCTCGGCTCGATCGCCGCCAAGATCGGCGGCGTGGCGTCGGGACCGGCTTATGTCGCAGCGAAATCCGCGGTGCATGGGCTGATGAAATGGGTTGCCAAGAATGGCGCCGGCAAGGGCGTCTACGCCAACATCATCGCGCCGGGTCCGGTCGAGACGCCGATGTGGGCGACGGTCACGGGCCGTGCCGCGCCGTCGGCGAACGGCAATGTGCCGCTCGGCCGGTTCGGCCAGCCCGAGGACATCGCGCAGAGCATTCTGTTCCTCTGTTCGCCGGCGTCGAACTGGATCACCGGAACGGTGCTCGACGTCAACGGCGGCATGTTGATGGATTGATGCCATGAGCGCAGCAGACACCATCGGCTTTGTCGGTCTTGGCGTCATGGGGGGACCCATGTGCCGCAACGTCGCGAAAAAACATGCCGGCCGCGTGCTGATGCTGGATCGCGATGCGGCGGCGGTTGCGGCGCTGTCCGACACCAAGGCGGAAGCAGCAAGCTCATTCGAGGCACTCGCCGCGGCCGCCGACGTCATCTTCCTGTCATTGCCCGGCGGACCGCAGGTAGAGGCGGTCTCAAGCGCGATCGCACTAGCCGCGAGGCCGGGAACAACCATCGTCGATCTCAGCACCACGCCGGTCGCGCTCGCTCGCAGCGTGTCCGAGCGGCTGAAGGCCGGCGGATTTCACTTCGCCGATGCGCCGGTGGCGCGCACGCGGGAGGCCGCGCAGCGCGGAGAGCTCAGCATCATGGTCGGCGCCGAGCCGCAGGTGTTCGCGCGGATCGGGCCGCTGCTCGGCTACATGGGGTCCGACGTGACCCATTGCGGCGAGGTCGGCTGCGGCCAGGTCGTCAAGCTGATCAACAACGCATTGGTGTTCGAGAACACGCTCGCGCTCGCCGAGATGATGGTGGTGGGCGAGCGGGCCGGCGTGAAGCCCGAGACGCTGCTCGGCGCGGTGTCGAAGGGCTCGGGCGACAGCTTCGTCCTGCGCAATCACGGCATAAAGGCGATGCTGCCGCGCAATTTCCCGGACAAGGCGTTTCCGCCGGAATACGTGCTGAAGGATCTCGACTACGTGCTTCAGCTCGCCGCCGACACCGGCATCCGGCCTGGCGTCGCCGAGCTGGCGCGCCGCTATTACGACGCCGCCTGCAAGCAGGGGCTCTCGGGCCGCTACTTCCCCGGCGTCATCGAGTTCATCGAGAAGGGCGGCAGGCTCGGCGAAGGGCGGGGCTGAGCGTGGGGGGATTCATCAGGGACATCCTGCCGCTGCTGTGGTCCGGCCTGATTTCAGGCTGCCTCTACGGTGTCGGCGCGCTCGGCCTAGTCATGGTGTTCAAGAGCTCGCGCGTGGTGAATTTCTCGCACGGCAATCTCGCCTGTCTCGGCGCCTTCGTTGTCTACGGCTTCTCCAGCGGCAGCCTGCTGAGCCTGTCCTGGGGCAGCGCTGTTGCGCTGGCGCTGGGAATCGCCTGCGCAGTCGCGGTGGTCAGCTATGCCCTGATCGCGCCGATCGTCTTCAAGTCCGATCTTGCCTCCACCATCGCGACGCTCGGCGTCGGGCTGATCCTGCAGGGCGCGGTGCAGCTCGTGTTCGGCGCGGACATCGTCAATCTCGACCTGCCGGTGCCGCGCTACAGCTTCAGCCTGGGCGCGATCCGCATCTCCTCTTACGATCTTGCCGTGCTCGCCGTCACGCTCGCGATCGTTGGCGGCCTGTTCGTGATCATCGAGCGCACCAAGCTCGGCGTCGCGTTCCGCGCCGTGTCGACCAATCCCTTTGCCTGCGAGGTCTGCGGGCTGAATTTGCGCTCGGTGCACCTGTTCTCCTGGCTCGCCGGCGCCGTGCTCGGCCTCATTGCCGCCTTGCTGATCGTGCCGACGACGTTCCTCAGCTCGACGACGGTCCCGTCCTTCATGCTGCAGGCGTTCACGGCGGCCGTGGTCGGCGGCTTCTCGAGCCTGCCGGGTGCCGCCGTTGGCGGCATTCTGGTCGGCATCGCCATGAATCTGTTCTCGTTCTACGTCGCGCCGGAGTTCATGAACACGTTCCTGCTCGGCGTGATCCTGCTGACGCTGAACTTCTTCCCTAACGGCCTGCTGGAAAGGGCGATCGGTGGCCGTGTCTGATCTCGCGCAGACGTCCAAGGCCGACATGTCCGCCCGCGGCGGTCATGTCGACGTCGTGCGGCTGTTCATGCTCGCGTTGGTCGCGGTCCTGTTGCTGGCGCCGCTGCTCGCCGGCGGCTTCCTGCTCTACAGCCTGTCGCTGTGCTTTGCCAATGCGGTGGCGGTGCTGTCGGTCAGCATGCTCGTGCGTTATGGCGGCGAAGTGTCGATCGGGCACAGCTTCTTCGTTGCGCTCGGCGCCTACGCGGTGGCGATCGTCGAGCACCGGCTCGGCCTCTCGATCGTGGTGAGCCTGCCGCTGGCGGTTCTGCTCGGCGCGGGCGCCGGCTTCGTCTTCGCATTTCCCTCGCGTCGGCTGTCCGGGATCTATCTTGCAGTTGCGACCATGGCGCTTGCGCTTGCACTGCCGGAAATCCTCATCGGCTTCGAAAAATTCACAGGCGGGTTCGAAGGGCTCTATATCGCGCAGGACCTGGTCCCCGGCATTCCCAAGGCTTTGCAGCGCTACTACGTCGCCCTCGCGGTGCTCGTGCTGGTGTGCCTCGCGCTCGGGCATTTCCGCAAATCGGCGCAGGGATTGGCGCTGTTGATGGCGCAAGCCCAGCCGCGCGCCGCGGAAGCGATGGGGATCACGCGAAGCTGGGCGCGGATCTCGATCTTCACCCTGAGTGCCGCCCTTGCTGCGCTCGCCGGCGCGCTGACCGGTTTTGCCTCCTCGACCGTCTCCCCAAACAGCTTCACCTTCTTCAGCGGCGTCTTCCTGCTGGTCGGATCGGTCGTCAGCCTCAATCGGTTGTCCCTGCCGGCTGCGCTCGTCGGCGGCGCCTTCATCACGTTGGTGCCGACATATCTTGCGCGGGCCGGCGACTGGGTCCCGATCCTCTACGGCGTCGCGCTCGTCGTCGTGACGCTGGTGGCGAATGCCGGCGATCTGCGCCGCTTCCTGCCGCGGGGGATCCGGCGATGATGGAAGCTGTCACCAGCGACGGGCTGGTCGCCGAGGGCATCTCGCTCGCCTTCGGCGGGCTCCACGTCCTGAACGACGTGTCGATGACGCTGCGGCCCGGCGTGGTCACCGGCCTGATCGGGCCGAACGGCGCCGGCAAGACCAGCCTGTTCAACTGTCTCACCGGGCTCTATCACGGCCAGCGCGGCCGCAGCAGCTTTGCCGGTACGCCGTTGAACGGCCTCGGCCCCGCGCAGCGCGCCGCATGCGGCATCACGCGCAGCTTCCAGAACCTGGCGATGTGTCCCGAGCTGTCGCTGCTGGAAAACGTGCTCGTCGGTCTCACCCTGAAGCGCCGGTCCGGCTGGTTCAGCGCCTTCGTGCCGACGCCGGCGCAGCGGGCCGAGCAACGGGATGCGGAACGGCGCGCCATGGCGGCACTGAACGAGCTCGGCATCGCCTCCGCCGCGCGTGAGAAGCCGTCCGATCTGCCGCCGGGAACGCTGCGTCTTGCCGAGATTGCGCGCGCGGTCGCCTGCGAGCCCAGGGCGATCCTGCTCGACGAGCCGGCGGCCGGTCTGAACGCGGTCGAGACGCGCGATCTGATGCGCGCGTTGAAACGCCTGATGCGGCCCGATCTCATGCTGCTCGTCGTCGAGCACGACATGGACCTGATCATGGAGCTGTGCGAGCAGATCTACGTGCTCAATTTCGGCAAGATGATCGCGAGCGGCACGCCGGCCGAAATCCGCGTGCATCCCGATGTGATCCGCGTCTATCTCGGAGACGAGGTCGATGACTGAGCTGTTCTCCGCGCGCGGTCTCTGCGTTAGCTATGGTGCGGCACGCGCCGTAGAGAATGTCGAACTTTCCGTGCCCGAGAAAGGCGTGGTGGCCTTGCTCGGCGCCAACGGTGCTGGCAAATCGTCGGTGCTCAAGGCCATTGCAGGCCTGGTGCCGGCGGAAGGCGAGCTGCGCTTTGCCGGCGAGGACATCGGCGCGCTCGTCGCGCGACAGCGCGTCCGCCGCGGCATCGTCTATGTCCCCGAGGGCCGTCACGTCGTCGGCTCGCTCACGGTTGCCGAGAACCTTCTGCTCGGCGGCTACTTCCTTGATGCGCGCACACAGCGGCAGCGGCGCGACCTCATGCTGGAATTGTTCCCTGAGATTGCGGGTCGCCTCAAGTCGCCCGCCTGGATGCTGAGTGGCGGCGAGCAGCAGATGCTGGCGATCGGGCGCGGCCTGATGAGTGCGCCGCGCCTGCTGCTGCTGGATGAGCCTTCGCTCGGGCTAGCGCCGCTTCTGATCCGGCGGGTGTTCGAGCGCCTCGTCACCATCAAGCAGGATACCGGGCTTGCGATCATGCTGGTCGAGCAGAATTTTCGCATGACGATGAAGGTTGCCGACGAGCTCTATTTCGTCCGCAATGGCGCGATCGTCGGCCATCGCAGCGCGGCGGATCTTGCGACCGCGGCAAACCGGGCCGAGGTCGTGGACGCCTATCTCGGCGCGGGCCAGCCGGCGCCGGCATGAGAGAGTGACAGGATGCGCCTCGAAGCCAGAGAGATCACGAATGGATTGGCGTTTCCGGAAGGACCGGTCGCGCTGGCTGACGGCAGCGTCCTCGTCGTCGAGATCGAAGGCGGCCGGCTCACGCGGGTGCTGCCATCCGGCAAGAAAGAGGTGATCGCGCAGCTCGGCGGCGGCCCGAACGGCGCGGCCATCGGACCGGACGGCAAATGCTATGTCTGCAACAATGGCGGCTTCTCCTGGCACAAGGACAAGAGCAACTTTGCTCGTCCCACCGGCCGGGCCGAGGACTATACCACGGGCCGTATCGAGCAGGTTGATCTCGGCACCGGCGCCGTCAGGACTCTTTATGACAGTTGCGACGGCCTTCACCTGAAGGGGCCGAACGACATCGTCTTCGACGCCAAGGGCGGCTTCTGGTTCACGGATCTCGGCAAGACCTATGGTCGCCTGATGGACCGCGGCGCGGTCTATTACGCACGCATCGACGGCTCGATGATCAAGGAAGCGATTTTCCCGATCATGACGCCGAACGGCGTCGGTCTGTCGCCGGACGGACGCACGCTCTACGTCTCGGAAACCGAGACCAGCCGGGTCTGGAGCTACCCGATCACGGGCGAAGGCGAGGTCGCGAAGGAGCCCTGGCCGTCGCCGAACGGCGGCCGGCTGCTGCACGGGCTGCCGGGGTATCAGCGTTTCGATTCGCTTGCCGTGGAAGAAGGCGGCAACATCTGCGTCGCCACACTGGTGCGCGGCGGGATCAGCGTGTTCTCTCCGGACGGCGATCTCGTCGAATTCCACGAGGCGGATGAGGTCTACTGTACTAATATCTGTTTCGGTGGCTCTAACATGCACACAGGTTTCATTACGCTCTCTGGTACCGGGCGCCTTATCGCGGTGGACTGGCCGCGCCCAGGTCTTGCTCTTCACGATCCCTGCACCGCGCGCAAGCGCTGATTGTTACCGGCGGCGTTCGTTCAGCATTAGGCGTAAAGGCCTCGGCTCGGCAGACAAAATTCCCTTCCTTCGGCCGTAGTTCAGGTTGTGGGTTTCGGCCCAGGAAACTCAAAAATCCCTGATCTTTCAACGGGGATTGACTGACACTCTCTCCGCGATTTGCGCGATTTTCCACGCCAAACTGCGATTCTCTACGATTTCGTGCGATGCCGGTAGCGATTGTCGCGCGGGTCGCGAATGAGCAACGATCGGCTCGTTCGTTTTCGCGGGCGAGTGAGATGCCTCGGATGCCGGACGTGCTTGGCCAGGAGGCTCCTATTCGCGCAGGCTATGACCAAACAGGCTTGCGCCGGCAGCCGTTTCCACGGACGCGTCAGGCGTCGGCGATCAGTGAGGCGATGTCCTCGAGCGGCTGCATGCCGAATTCTGTCTTGATCCTCACCGTTAGCGCCGCTTGCGCTTTCGCATCATATTCCTCCGGCATGGTAAAACGCTCCAACGCTCGGACGGCCGCGCGATGGACAATCATGATGGATCGGTGAGTTGCGCACAAAAGCTTCGAAGGCGAGCGAGGGAAGGGCGTCGTCCCGCGCATCTCGCCCATCGCGGTGGTTGCATAGGAGCGTACGAGCTGCGACGAGCCGACTCGGGCTGAGTAAAGGTCCGGCAAGCACGCGATCAGCCGCCGAACGCCATCCGCCAACCTGATCTCCTGGCTCAGCGCGTGCCGCGCACGAACGCGAAGCGGCCGAGCGATGCGCCGCGCGCCTGATCGGGTACGTCGAAGGGAGCGGGCCGCGGCGCGAACCCGCAGTCGGATCGGACCGGTGCCCGCGGAGTTTCGGACGTTGTACGGACTGTTGTGTCGGCGCTCTCCGACAGCCTGCTCAGCAGAGCCCGCAGTCGTCGGTTCTCGGACTGTAATTCCTTCATGGCCAAGAGCGCCGGTGGCGTCAGGCTGCCGTAGCGCTTGCGCCAGCGATAAAACGTCCGCTCGGAAATGTGGGCCGTTCGGCAGATTTCCGGTATCGGAATACCGGTTTCGGCCTCGTGCAACAGATACAGGATCTCGGTGTCGGTGTGCTGCGAGTGGCGCATGGGCTGACGCTCTCATCGTTGCGTAGCTGCAGAACGAAAACCGCCCGCCCGGCACAACACGCCCGTGCAGTCACCTGCGGCGATTATCATTCGCGGCGCCGACCATGTCGAGTTGCGACGCCGTGATGATGCCGAAAAGACTACAGCGAAATGCCGGCGATCCAAAATGGCAAAATTGACATCAAGCGTGTCGGAGAAGCGCTTTTGCTGACTGATTAAGCAGCGTTGCAGGTTATTTGGAGTTGCTGCTTCGCCGCCCGCGGGCAAACACTCGCGCCACTTCCACGACAGGGGTTGGCACATGAGCAGGTTTACGCGGCGTTCGTTTCTTCAGACCACCGGACTTGCAGCGGCAGCGCTGACGTCGCCGCTCGGCGCGCCTTCTATCATCCGCTCCGCACAGGCTGCCGGCACTGTGAAGCTTGGTTGTCTGTTCTCCTCATCCGGCACGATGGCGAATATCGAAGGTCGGCTCAATCACGTCGTGCGCATGGCCGCCGACGAGATCAACGCCAAGGGCGGCATCAACGGCCGCACCATCGAAGTTGCGGTGTCCGATCCCGCCTCGGACTGGCCACTCTATGCGCAAATCGGCAAACAGATGCTGGAGCAGGACAAGGTTGCGGCTCTGTTCGGCTGCTGGACCTCGGTTTCGCGCAAGTCGGTGCTACCGGTGGTCGAGCAGGCCAACGGGCTGCTGTTCTATCCGTTGCACTTCGAGGGCGACGAGAATTCCAAGAACGTCGTCTACGTCAATTCGCCGCCAGCCAGTTCCGTGCTGCCCGCGGTCGACTACCTGATGAGCGAGGACGGTGTCAGCGCCAAGCGGTTCTTCATGCTCGGCTCGGACTACGTCTGGCCGCGAACCATCAATAAGCAACTCAAGGGGTATTGGAAGTCGAAGGGTATCCCGGAGAGCGCGTGGAAGGAGGAATATGTCCCGCTTGGCTTCTCCAACTTCCAGACGCTGGTCAATCAGATCCGAGCTTTCGCCGATCAAGGCGGCGGCAAGCCGATCGTGGTGCTGACGGTGGTCGGCTCGTCGATCCCGGACTTTCTGCGCGAGTTTGCCAATCAGGGCATCAAGGCGACGGACGTGCCGGTGCTTGGCCTCGATATGGTGGAAGCCGACCTCGAGGGGCTCAATACCGAGCCGCTGGTTGGCCACCTCAACTGCTGGGCGTATCTGCAGAACGCCAAGGGCGACGCCAACACCAAGTTCCTCAAGCAGTGGGCGGACTACGTCAAGGCGAAGAACGTGCCGTTCAAGGCCGACGTTGCGATCGACCCAATGGTCTCGGCCTACGACGCCGTGCATCTGTGGGCAATGGCGGCCGCCAAGGCGAACTCGTTCGACGTGCCGGAGGTGCGCAAGGCGTTCGCAGGGCTCAGCTTCGATTGTCCATCCGGCTACAAGATCCAGATGTCCGGCGAGAATAACTACGCCTCGCGCGGCGTGTTCATCGGCTCGGTCAACGAGAAGCAGGGCTTCGACGTGCTATGGCAATCGAAGGACGCACCGAAGCCGGTGCCGTTCAGCCCATACAGCTGATGATGCGATGGATGAGCGACTGTCGGCCGGGATCAGGCCGACAGAACCGGCGGACTTGATGCGGCGTTTATTTCTCATTCTGTTGTTCCTGTCTGCGGCCGTCGGCTCGTCCACGGCCGCCGAGCTGGATCGGGCGGAATTGATCAACCGGCTGTGCGGTGATGCCGCCGCGCTGGGCGAGGCGGGTCGCTCGTTGATGGGTGTCGCCGCCGAGGGCTCCGCAGCCGATCGCGCCTGGGCCGCTCCGATCGCGCGGGCGATGATGGACCGTAAGCTGACATGCGACGGCGCGGGCGCGGTGGCCATAACCGCTGACGGCGGCCGGGATGCGCTCAGCGGTGCGCCGCGCACCGCTGCCGAGAGCGGTCGCTCGCCCTTGCTCAGCCTCAAGAACCGCAGCGTGTTCGAGATGGCCGATGCGGCGCTGGCGCTGCGTAGCTCATCCGAGCTGGGACGGCGCGCGGCGGCGCTTCGCACGTTGGAGCGGCAGGCCGTAACCCTGCCGGAGCTCCTGTTCGAGTCCGCGGCCGCGGAGGAAAGCGATCCGATACTGAGAGCGCAGATCAGCGCGGTTGCGGAAGCCGCGGCGCTCAATTCCGCCGACCCGGCGAAGCGGATCGCAGCATTGCAGCGCATCGCCGCGACCCCGGACCGGCGCGCGCTTGCCAAGGTCGGGCCCTTAACCAAGGACCCCGCCTACGCCGCCGATCCGGCCTTCAAAGGTGCCGTCGACGCGACGGTCAGAAAGATCGAGCGCGGCATCAAGATCGGCGACGTGCTGGCGACGCTGTATAATGGCCTGAGCTTCGCCAGCATCCTGTTCATGGCGGCGATCGGACTCGCGGTGATCTTCGGCCTGATGGGCGTGATCAACCTGGCGCAAGGCGAGCTGATCATGATCGGCGCCTACGCCACCTGGCTGGTACAGGAGGCGCTGCAGCGGTTCGCGCCGGCGCTGACCGAATACTACCTGATCATCGCCGCTCCCGTCGCGTTCCTGGTCACCGCCACGATCGGCATCGCGCTCGAAGCGGCCCTGCTGCGGCATCTATATCGCCGGCCGTTGATGAGCCTTCTAGCGACGTGGGCGGTCAGCCTGTTCCTGATCAATATCGTCCGAGTGACGTTCGGCACGCAGAATCTGAACTTTGTCACGCCTTTCTACGTCACCGGTGGCGTGCCGGTGATCGGCGATTTCATCTTCACGTGGAACCGGATGTTCGCGATCGCCTTCGCGGCGGTCACGTTGGGGCTGACCTGGAGCCTTATCCGGCTGACGCCGCTCGGCCTCAACATTCGGGCCGTGACGCAGAACCGCACCATGGCTGGCTGCATCGGCATTCCGGTCCGCCGTGTCGACATGCTGGCGTTCGGGTTGGGCTCGGGGCTTGCCGGGCTTGCGGGCTTGGCGCTGGCGCCGATCTACAGCGTCAATCCACAGATGGGGCAGAACTTCATCATCGACAGTTTCATGGTGGTGGTGCTCGGCGGCGTCGGCACCATCGTCGGCACCGTGGTCGCGGCTCTCGGCATCGGCCAGGTCAACGTGCTGATCGAGCCGCTGTGGGGCGCGGTCGCCGCCAAGGTGATCGTGTTGCTGATGATCATCGCCTTTCTGCAATGGCGACCTGAAGGACTGTTCGCCATCAAGGGGCGCCGCAAGTGAAGCCTCTGGCATCCGACCGCCCGTTTCAGATCCTGTTCGCCGTCGTGCTGGCGGTCGCCGCGCTGCTCGCCGGATCCATGGTCACGCCGCTCGGCATCTCAGCTTACCTTGCGAACGCCATCGGGCAGCTCGCGGCCTTCGCCGTGTTGGCGCTCGCGCTCGACCTGATCTGGGGCTATCTCGGCATCCTGTCGCTCGGCCACGGATTGTTCTTCGGCATTGGCGGCTACGTCGTGGCGATGCATCTGCTGAAGCATTCGAGCGAAGTCACCGGCCGGGTACCGGACTTCATGCAGTTCATGGGCTGGTCCAGTTATCCGTTCTACTGGGCCGGGCTCGGCTTCTTCCCGTACGCCTTGCTGGTCGCAGCGGTGGTGACGATTCTGATCTCTGGCGTGTTCGGCTACGTCTCGTTCCGCTCGCGGGTCGACGGCGTGTATTTCGCGATCATCACCCAGGCGCTGGTCTATGTCGCCATGCTGCTGATGTTCCGCAATGATACTGGCTTCGGAGGCAACAACGGCATGACTGGCTTCTTGGTGCTGTTCGGCTGGCCGATCGGCGGCCGCGGTGTGGTGATTGCAATGGCGGTGGTCTCCGTGCTGTTGCTTGCAGCGGTCCTGCTTGGCTGCCGGCTGTTGCTCGGCAGCAATTTCGGCGTGCTGATGATTGCGACGCGGGACGACGAGGTGCGGCTGCGCACACTGGGCTATGAGACGCTACGGCTGAAGCTTGCGGTGTGGTGCCTGTCGGCGCTGATCGCCGCGCTTGCCGGCATGCTCTACGTACCACAGGTAGGCATCATCAATCCGCGGCTGTTGTCACCCGAATTGTCCTTGGAAATCGCCGTATGGGTCGCGATCGGTGGGCGCGGACATCTGATCGGCGCGGTGATCGGCGCCGTGTCGGTCAACGCGCTGAAATTCTGGCTGTCCGCGGCGGCGCCGGAATTGTGGCCGTTCATCCTGTCCGGCCTGATCGTCCTGGTCGTGCTCGTATTTCCCAACGGGCTGGTGGATCTCGCCAAGTTGAAGCTGACGCGGCCAATGGGTATCAAGCGTCTCGCCTCCGAGCCGGAGTTGCGCTGATGGCGGCCGCGCTGCTGATCGACGCGGTCACGGTGGAGTTCGGCAGCTTCCGCGCCATCGACGGCCTGTCGCTGGCGATCGATTTCGGCGAAGTGCGCGCCGTGATCGGTCCGAACGGCGCTGGCAAGACCACGATGCTCGACGTCGCCTCCGGCATCACGCGCGCCAAACAGGGGCGGGTGATATTCGACGATACGATCGACATCACCCGGTCGAGCGAATCCGATATCGCGCGCGCCGGGGTGCGCCGCAAATTCCAGAAACCGAGCATTTTCGAGGGGCTCGACGTGCGTCAGCATATCGCGATCGGCGCGCAAGGCGGGCTGCGGCGGATACTGTCGTCTCACGCTCTCGCGCAGCGCGTCGACGACGTGCTGACGGAGGTTGGGCTCGCAGATCTTGCGCTTCGCCCGGCGTCCGAACTGGCGCACGGCCAGAAGCAGTGGCTGGAGATCGGCATGGTGCTGGCCTCCCAACCCAAGGTGCTGATGCTGGACGAGCCGGTCGCGGGCCTCACCGACGAGGAGACCGAGCGCACCGTCGCGCTGGTCCGCAAGCTTCGACGTCCTGATCGCGCCATCGTTGTGGTCGAACACGACATGGACTTCGTTGAGCAAATCGCGGATCGCGTTACCGTGTTGCACGAGGGGAGGACGCTGTTCGAAGGCTCGATGCAGGACGCCCGCGCCGATGCGCGGGTCGTCGACGTCTATCTGGGGCGATGACGATGCGCTTCCGCGTCGAAAGTCTCGACCAGCACTATGGCAGCGCGCAGGTGCTGCGCCGCGTCGACTTCGAAATCGCCCCGGGCGAATGCCTTGCCGTGCTCGGTCGCAACGGCGCCGGTAAGACCACGCTGCTGAAATGCCTGATGGGTGTGCTGTCGGTGACGCGTGGCAAGATCCTGGTCGACGATGCCGACGTTGCCGGTTGGTCGTCGCATCGCCGCTCCACCGCCGGCCTCGCTTATGTGCCGCAGGGCCGCGAAATCTTCTCGGAGCTGACGGTCGGCGAGAACATCGAGGCCGCGGCGCGCGCGCATGGCACGTTCGGAACGCCGTTCATGGACGAGGCGATCGGGCTGTTTCCGGTGCTTAGCCAGATGTGGCGACGTCCCGGGGGCGCGCTGTCCGGCGGCCAGCAGCAACAACTCGCGATCGTGCGGGCGCTGGTGACGAAGCCGGACCTGCTGATCCTCGACGAGCCGACCGAAGGCATCCAACCCAACTTGGTTGCGATGATCCGCGACGTGCTGGCCACGTTCAAGGGTCGGATGTCGCTGCTGCTGGTTGAGCAGTATCTCGATTTTGCCGTCAGCCTCGCCGACTCCTTCGTGGTGCTGTCGCGCGGCAGTGTCGCCGAAGCCGGCCGCATCGATCGTGCCAGCCGCGAAGCACTTGCCCGCCATATCTCGATCTGATCCCTGTTTAACCTCCCAACGGAGCCATGCGATGTCCCGCCGCCACGAAATTCCAGCGACGCCCGAAAACATGGTGTGGGGCTATCTCGACAGCACCACGCCGCCGGTGATCGAGGTCGCCTCCGGCGATACCGTGACGTTGCATTCGTTTCCGGCTGGGGGCAAGGAAACGCTGCCGGAAGACCGCAGTATCGTGCCCGCGGACTATCTGAACGCGCTCGACACGATGCTACAGGGACCGGGCCCGCATTTCATCACCGGCCCGGTGCACGTGAAGGGCGCCAAGCCCGGTGACGTGTTGCAGGTCGACATCCTCAGCGTCAAAGTGCGCCAGGATTGGGGATTTGTGTCGATCCTCCCGTTGCTCGGCACGTTGCCGGACGAATTTACCGAGTATGAAACCATTCATCCTAAGGTCGATCATGACCGCAATGTCTGCATCATGCCGTGGGGAACGGAGATCCCGCTCGATCCGTTCTTCGGTATCATCGCCACCGCGCCGCCGCCGGCTTGGGGCCGGTGCGGCTCGCCCGTGCCACGCGCCTTCGGCGGCAACATGGATAACAAGGAACTGCGTGCCGGCACGACGTTGTATCTGCCGGTGTTCAATGAAGGCGCGCTGTTCTTCGCCGGAGATGGCCATGGCGTCCAGGGCGATGGCGAAGTCTGCATCACCGCGCTGGAAACCGGGGTCACCGGCACCTTTAGGCTGACGGTCCGCAAGGACATGGACCTGACCTGGCCGTTCGCGGAAAGCGCCACGCACCTGATGTCGATCGGCCTCGACGAGGATCTTGACGACGCCGCCAAGCAGGCGGTGCGCCAGATGGTCAAGCACGTCTGCGACCGTACCAACCTGTCGCGGAACCAAGCCTACATGCTATGCTCATTGGTCGGCAATCTGCGCGTCACGCAACTCGTCGATGGCAATAAAGGCATTCACATGCTGCTGCCGAAGGCGTATCTCTAAGAGCCAACGGAGAAGCAATCCGGCGAACCCGGTCGCTCATGCAATGCAGCCAGAGGTGATACATCGCGCATGTCCGGTGATGTAGCGTTGGCCCGAGCTGCTGGCAGTGCAGGGATCCCGTTTGTACTTTCAATGGGGATGGCCTGACACCCTCCGCCGCACTGCCTCGCCACGGCGTCGAAGCGACAGCAAATCAAGGAAAAGTACGATGATGGCTGTTGGAGGCAGTTCCGTGATGTTTTGGTCACCTCGCAAACCGTAGCGCGTAAGGGCAGGCGATGGATTGAGAAGTACACGGCGCTTAGGCTCGAGCTACGGACGTCGGACGCGAAAGGGACGAAGGAGGCGTTCGGCTAGATCGTAACCTGAGGTGAATGTCAGTATCGGTCGTTGCGGCCGTCCGATTTAACTTATCCGATGGCCTCGTAGCCGCAGTTGACCCACAAGATCAGACAGCGCGCGTCCAAACATCTACGACTATTATCGTGCGACGAATGCCCATTTGGAGTCGGCTAAGTCAGTCGTACGATCAGTAAGTCATTGAGTTTTCTCAAGCCAGGGCTGACTCTTAATCAGCGGGTCCCAGGTTCGAGCCCTGGTGCGCCCACCAAATCAACGACTTAGCCATCCAAACCGCTTGAGCATCTGATTTGTCAAACGGTCGTTTTTGGCCCCAGCAATCGCCACTGCATTGATAATGCGAAGGCCGGCATCGCACTACAGCCCAGCAGTTCGTTGTGCGGGTGAGGTGCAGACTGGCTCAGCAGACGGCGACCAGAATGGTGCTCCGATTTAGCCAATGATGGATTGGAACGAGACTTCAAGTCTTTCAATCGGTTAGAAGGTGGCGTGTGCACCGGGAGATCAAGAAAAGTCTATCGAGAGCAAGTGCGGATCATTTCTCTTGAGTGATGCCTATGCAAGTTTGGACTTGTTGGAGAGGCGGGCTCGCAAGCGGCCACTCGATGCAAGCCCGCTCGATCAGCTTCTCGGAACTAGCTTTCGCAATTTGAATTCCCGAGTAGCAGAAGCGCTCGGGGATGACGGCTGAGTAGCTCGCTTGAAACACTAGGTCGAAGCCCCGAATAGTCTTCGCACGGCTGGCAGCCATTCGCCCGTCATCGTGAACTCGAGCCCAAGGCGCGCGCCGCAGGCGATGGCCAGCATCGCTATCGGAGCCGATACGGCAAGCGTCGAGAATGCGCTCAGGCCCTGACCGATGGTGCAGCCCATCGACATGATGCCGCCGACGCCCATCAAGAGCGCGCCGATCATGTGACGTTTCAATTCGCGGGCGTCGTCGCAGGCCTCCCAGCGGAAGCCGCGCGCGAGCATCGCGGCGGCAAACGAGCCTGTGACCACGCCCGCCACAGAGCCGATGCCGAAGTTCAGCCGTGCGCCGGAGAAGGTTGCGATGTAGAGGATGGTGTCGCCGAGCGGGGCCACAAAGGTGAGGGAAGAGACCCGCACGGGATCGAACTCGTCGTCTGCAAGCCATCCGGTCGCGAACCAGCCGAACGCGATCGCGGCGCCGACGGCAAGACCGGAGGCCAGCAGTCGCGGCGACCGGATCAGCCTGCCGTCCGCAAGCGCCCAAAAGGCGAGTGCGGCGGCAATTGTCACGACGAGAATCGCGCGTGCCGTGCTGCCTGCGCCGAGCAGCGATGTCAGGGTCTGGTTGCTACCCTCTGCAAGCTGCAGGGACAGTGGCTCGATCAACGCCACGCGCAGCATGCCGGTAATGCCGCGCATGGTCGCGAGCGCGGACAGGCCGAGCACGAGAAAGACCACGATGGCGCGCAGATCGCCGCCGCCGACGCGCACCAGCGTGCCGAAGCCGCAAGTGCCGACGAGCGCCATGCCGACGCCGAACATCAGCCCGCCGATGATCACACCGCCAAGCCCGATCGATGCGGTGAGATAGATCGATCGCGACAGGTCAACGATGCCGAAAGCTGCGAGCGCCTGCGTCACCAGCAGCGCCACGGCCGCAGCGAGCGCAAAGGATTTCAGGCGACGATGATCCGATCCGAAGAACGCGTCCTCAAGCATCGCGAGCGTGCAGAAACGGCCCGCTCGGCCGGCAATACCGAGGACGGCGCCGGCGGCAAACCCGCATGCGAATGCTATGGTCGAGGGATTGAGCATTCCTCCCGCAAGATGTTTGTTCTGCCTCTTTGGGCAGTTTGCGCCGGAGGGTTGCGAAAATCCAGCGCGGAAAATTACCGTCGGCGCCGGCGTACCGGCTCGCAGAACACGTCATAGACGGCGGTGAGAATCTTGCGGACGTCCTCGTTGGCGAGGCTGTAATAGATCGTCTTGCCGTCGCGGCGGGTCGTCACCAGCCGATCGAGTCTCAGCCGCGCGAGCTGCTGGGAAACGGTCGACTGCCGCTCGCCGAGGAACTGTTCGAGCTCAGTCACGGACTTCTCGCCCTCAGCGAGGATGCAAAGCAGCAGCAAACGGGACTCGTGCGACAGCGCCTTCAGCATGTCGCTCGCCTCGCGCGCCTTCTCGATCATCTGCTCGAGCTCGGCGGAGCCCTCGATCTCCTTCAGCTTTGGCAACGGCATTACGTCAAAGTCCCCTGAGCAAAATCCAATGAACGGTCACGACTTGGCTGGCTCCGGTACTGTACTGGACAGGATCCGGTCCAGGAGGCCGAAGAAGAAGGCATCCCCCGGATAGCCGCGAATGCGCCCGATCTCACGGCCTTCTTTTACCACGACGAAGGTCGGCGTGAAGACGCCAGGATCGATTCCGGCCAGATCGGCGGGCAGGGGGCTGTTCAGGTCGACCCGGCGCAGCGGCGCGGCCTGGCTTTCCTCGGTCTTGGCATAGATTGGCGCGATCTCGGCATTGAAGCGCGCGCACCACACGCAGCCGGGACGCTCGAACATGACGAGCTCGGCCGCGCGCAATCCCGTCGCGGGCAGCGCGAGCGCGATAGCAACTGCGAGCGAGGCGATGATTCGGTTCATTCCAGGCAACGGACCTCTGGACTTCCTGGGCGCGTTATATCATTAAATTCGTATATGTGCTAGGGATGAGGCGCCATGACCTTGGACGTCACGCTGGGAGCTGCCTTTGTCGCAGGGCTGTTGTCGTTTCTGTCGCCATGTATCCTGCCCCTGGTGCCGCCCTTCCTGTGCTACATGGCCGGCGTCTCGGTGACGGATCTGTCCGGCGACAGGCCGGATATGCGGCCACGCGTCCTGGTCTCCGCACTGGCCTTCGTGGCGGGCTTTTCGCTGGTCTTCGTCGCGCTCGGCTCGACCGCATCGCTCGCCGGACGCTTCATCTCGGCGCATCTGTCGACGCTCGGCATCATCGCCGGCGGCCTGATCATCGTGATGGGCCTGCATTTTCTCGGGATGTTTAAGGTTCCTCTGCTCTATCGCAGCGCGACCTTGCAGGTCGGCAACCGGCCAGCGGGCGTGGCGGGAGCCTTCGTCATGGGGGTGGCGTTCGCGTTCGGCTGGACACCCTGCGCCGGCCCCATCCTCGCTGCCGTCCTGCTGATGGCAGGCTCGGAGGAGACGACGGGACGGGGGGCGCTGCTGCTGCTCGCCTATTCGGTTGGGACCGGCATTCCGTTCCTGATCGCGGCTGCCTTCACCAGCGAGTTCATTGTCGCGCTTGGCCGTGCCCGCCGGCATCTCGGCCTGGTCGAGAAAGCGATGGGTGTCTTCCTGGTCGTGACCGGCCTGATGTTCCTGACCGGGCTGATGCCGGCGGTCTCGGAGTGGCTGCTGGAGCGATTCCCCGGCCTGACCAGCATCGGCTAAGTCTCAACCGAAGCGGAAATCGAGCAACTGAGCGTAGGACTGCAGCTCGATCAGGTAACGATGCACGAGCGGCCCGTCGCCGACCATTGCCGCGTGCGCAATCGCGCCGCTGCTCGCGATCGCGCCGTCGATCAGGCGGCGGAACTCGCTCGTCTTGGCGATCTCCGCGCTCGCCCACTCGTTGCAGCGCTGCAGGCGATCGCGAAATGCACCCGCGGCGGCAACGGTGTCCTCGGCGTTCGCCGGTACGGGTTGCTCGCCGTACCGCGTGGCCGCGACACGCAGCTTCTCCATCGCCGGCGCGATCTCGAAGACGCAGTCGCCGAGATCGTAGAGGCCCGCACGAAGCCTGAGCTCATGAAGTGACTGACGAAGCGCAAGCAGCTCGCGGCCGGCAGCGACGGTGTCTCCACTGTCCAGCGCACGCGTTGCTGCCGTGAGGCGTTCGCGACCGCGATCGAGAAAGTCCGATAGCACGGCCGGCGCATAGACGGGCAGGGGGATGGATGCGTTCGGCTCGAGCCGCTTCCATGCGGCCACTGCCTCGCCGGTCTCCATCTGGGCCAGCGCGATGTTACCGGTGCGGGCATAGCTCGCAGCGGTGCGCAGGTTGGCCATAATCGGCGCCATCGCCGATGCGAAATCCGCGGGTTCTGCGGCGTCCGCGCCTAGGGCGAGCGCGTTCGAAGCCAGCCATGCCAGCAGGACGATGATGCGGCGCACGATCGGAAATCCTTGTCACATTCGTATATTCGAATATCATAGCGAAAATGACCGACGCGCAAGATCTCCCAGAGCACGAATCCCTGATCTCGCTTCGCGCACCCACGCGGCGCGGCTTCCTCGCCTTGGCGTCCGGCGCCGCCCTTGCCGCGGGTCGCGGCGTGGCCGCAGCAGAGCCGTCGCTCGGGGAAGACGGGCTCTATCATGAACCCTGGTTTCTGCAGAGTTTTCTCGATCTGCGTGAGGATCTCGACAGCGCCGCCGCCAGCGGCAGGCGCCTCGCCATCATGTGGGAGCTGCGCGGCTGTCCCTACTGCCGCGAGACGCATTTAGTGAACTTCGCGGACGCCGATATCACCAGATACGTCCGCGACAATTTCGAAGTCTTGCAGCTCAATCTGATCGGCTCCCGCAAGGTTACGGACTTCGATCGCCAGGAATTGTCCGAGAAGGAGCTCGCGCAGAAATACGGGATCAGGTTCACTCCGACCTTCCAGTTCTTTCCGCCGTCCTCCGACGGCATCGAAGCGAAAGAGGTGATGGCGCGGGAAGTGGCGCGGGCGCCCGGCTATCTCAAGCCGCCGCATTTCCTTTCGATGTTTCGTTTCGTGCGGGAGCGGGCCTATGAGCGCGGCTCGTTCCGGGATTTTCTCGCCGCAAACGGTTGAGAGCGCCCCGTGAATTTCGCTTGACGCCGCCTTTTATATGAACATATCATAATAAATGAATTTGATGGACTGTGAGTCCATCGCAATCAAAGACGGGCGTCACCCCGTCATAAGGGTAGGGAACATGCGGCGCTCGCTCGTAGCTGCGTTTGCACTGTGTTTGTCGGCCGGAGGCGCGCTCGCCCAGCAGCCGGCTGCGGAGCCGATCAAGCTCGACGTCGTCAACGACTCGTTGCCGAAGTCGTTGACCGGTACGCCCGGCAATGCGGAGGCCGGCAAGAAGGTGTTCTTGACGCGTACGCTCGGCAACTGCCTGGCCTGCCATCAGGTCACCAGCCTGAAATCCGAGGAATTCCACGGCGAGTTCGGTCCGTCGCTTGACGGCGTCGCCGGACGCTACACCGAGGCGCAACTGCGCCTCATCGTTGCCGACCCCAAGCGCATCTTCACGAACACGGTCATGCCCGCATTCTTCAAGAACGACGGCTTGAGCCGGGTGCGCCCGGAGTTCGTCGGCAAGTCTATCCTGACGGCCGCGCAGGTCGAGGACGTCATCGCTTTTCTCAAGACGCTGAACTGACGGCGGGGAGGACCAGGAATGAAAGCCATCAATCGACGGCAGGCCTTTGCGCTCGGGGGCGGCTTCGTCATGCTGACCCTGTTGCCCATGGCGGCCGATGCCGAAGTGACCAACGACGCGGCCAAGTGGATCGAGAAGTTCACCGGCGGCAAGCAGCCCACCAAGGGCAAGATCTCGCTCGACCTGCCGGAGATCGCCGAGAATGGCAATACCGTGCCGCTGTCGCTCACCGTCGAGAGCCCGATGACGGCGGAATCCTACGTCAAGGATGTCATGATTCTCGCGGACGGCAACCCGAATGCGGGCGTGGCGACGCTGTCCTTCACGCCGCTGTCGGGCAGGGCAGAGGCCTCGATCCGGATCCGGCTCGCGTCCACGCAAAACGTGGTTGCGATCGCGAAGATGAGCGACGGTTCGCTGTTTAC
The DNA here is from genome assembly GCF_022354745.1 of Bradyrhizobium sp. I71. Lineage (NCBI taxonomy): Bacteria > Pseudomonadati > Pseudomonadota > Alphaproteobacteria > Hyphomicrobiales > Nitrobacteraceae > Bradyrhizobium > Bradyrhizobium sp. I71. The sequence continues at coordinate 1,693,191 of NZ_CP059398.1, read as the reverse complement.
GGAGCAGAAGACCGTGAAGGTCACCATCGGCGGCTGCGGCGGCTAAGGGCTAAGGAGAAGACAGATGGCAGACAAACCGCGCATCAAGCTCCCGAAGGAAGCGGCCAAGGGCGAGGTCATCCAGATCAAGACCCTGGTCTCGCACGTGATGGAATCGGGCCAGCGCAAGGACGCGCAGGGCAAGCCCATTCCGCGCAAGATCATCAACAAGTTCGCCTGCGAGTTCAACGGCAAGCCGGTGTTTGCCTGCGCGCTGGAGCCGGCGATCTCCGCCAATCCGTACATCCAGTTCGATGCCAGGGTGGATGAAGCCGGGACGTTCAAGTTCTCCTGGACCGACGACGACGGCACAGTGGTCACGGCCGAAGAGAAGATCGCACTCAAGGCATGATGCGCATCGCGCATTGAGGGAGGCTCGGATGGCGCCACGACATGTTGGTTTGCTTGCTGTGATCGTGGCCGCCATATCGGTTGCGACGGTCGCTTCCGCCGAGGACGCCGAGCGCAAGGGCATCCCAGCGCCGCCCGGCCACGTCTTCAAGACCATCATTTCTGGCTACGAGTTTCGCAGCAAGGAGACACGGGCGCTGCAAGACGACGATCTGGAGAATCCGGGCTTCCTCGCCGTAGAGCGTGCGGCGGATGTCTGGAAGAAGGTCGAAGGCAGCGAGGGCAAGTCCTGCATGAGCTGCCACGGCGCGGCTGAGACCGCCATGAAGGGCGTCGGCGCCGCCATGCCGAAATGGGACGACAAGCTGAAGAAGCCGGTTAATCTCGAGCAGCGCATCAACATCTGCCGCACCGAGCACATGAAGGCGGAGCCCTGGAAGTTCAAATCCCGGGAATTGACCGACATGACCACTTTCGTGCGTTACCAGTCGCACGGCATGCCCGTGGCGGTGAAGACCGACGGGCCGATGTCGCCCTGGTTCGAGCGCGGCAAGCAGATCTATTACACCCGTTACGGCCAGCTCGATCTCGCCTGCGAATCCTGCCACGAGCGCAACAACGGCAAGTTCATGCGTGCCGACTTCCTGAGCCAGGGCCAGACCAACGGCTTTCCGACCTATCGGCTGCGGGACCAGCGCCTGGTGGCGCTGCACGAACGCTTCGAAGGCTGCATGTTCGACGTGCGCGCCGAGCCGTTCAAGCCACTCTCGGACGAGTTCCTCGCGCTCGAGCTCTACGTGTCCTGGCGCGGCATCGGTCTGCCGGTCGAGACGCCGTCGGTGCGCAACTGAAACGATGAGCTTGCAGGAGCATTGCGCATGATCTCTCGCCGCGAGTTCATTCAGGTTGCCGCGGCAACCGCGGCCCTGTCGACCGGCGTCGGCACTGGCCTGGCCCGGGCGGTCGCCCAACAGCGACTGACCGAGAAGGAATTGCTGGCCTTCCAGCCGCTCGGCAACGTCACGCTGGTGCATGTGACTGACATTCACGGCCAGCTCATGCCGCTCTATTTCCGCGAGCCCTCGACCAATCTCGGTGTCGGCGAGGCCAAGGGCCTTCCGCCGCACGTCACCGGCAAGGAGTTTCTCGCCCGTTTCGGCATCGCGCCCGGTTCGTCCGCGGCCTACGCCCTGACCTCGGAGGATTTCGAGGCGCTGGCCAAGAGCTACGGCCGGATCGGCGGCCTCGATCGCGCCGCGACCGTGATCAAGGCGATCCGCGCCGAGCGCGGCGACAAGGTCGCGCTGCTCGACGGCGGCGACACCTGGCAAGGTTCGTGGTCGTCCTTGAAGACGCGCGGCCAGGACATGATCGACTGCATGGCGTTGCTGAGGCCCGACGCCATGACCGGCCATTGGGAGTTCACCTATGGCACCGAACGGGTGAAGCAGGCCATCGATGGCCTTGGCTTCCCGTTCCTCGGCCTCAACATCCGCGACACCGAATGGAACGAGGCGGCGTTCGAGGCCTCGACCATGATCGAGCGCGGCGGCGTCAAGATCGCGGTGCTCGGCCAAGCCTTCCCCTATACGCCGGTCGCAAACCCGCGCTGGATGATTCCGAACTGGTCGTTCGGCGTGCGCGAGGAAGACGTGCAGGCGCAGGTCGACAAAGCCCGCAAGAGTGGCGCGCAGCTCGTCGTGCTGCTCTCGCACAACGGCTTCGACGTCGACCGCAAGCTCGCGAGCCGCGTCAAGGGAATCGACGTTATCCTGACCGGCCACACCCATGACGCGTTGCCCGAGGCCGTGAAGGTCGGCAAGTCCCTGCTGATCGCATCGGGCTCCTCCGGCAAGTTCGTCTCGCGGCTCGATCTCGACGTCCGCGACGGCGAGGTCAAGGCCTACAGCTACAAGCTGATCCCGCTGTTTTCCGACGTGATCACGGCGGACGCCGAGATGGCCGCGAAGATCGCCGAGGTGCGCAAGCCCTTTGCGTCGGACCTCGCCAAGGTGCTGGGCAAGACGGATTCGTTGCTCTACCGACGCGGCAATTTCAACGGCACGTTCGACGATTTGATCTGTCAGGCGCTGATGCAGGAGCGCGACGCCGAGATCGCACTGTCGCCGGGCTTCCGCTGGGGCACCAGCGTGCTGCCGGGGCAGGACATCACCTTCGAGGACGTCACCAACGCAACCGCGATCACCTATCCCGCGGTCTACCGCATGGGCATGACCGGCGCGCGGCTGAAGGAGATCATCGAGGACGTCGCCGACAATCTCTTCAACGTCGATCCCTACTACCAGCAGGGCGGCGACATGGTGCGGATCGGGGGACTTGCTTACGCGATCGATGTCACCAAGCCGCAGGGACAGCGCATCTCGGACATGCAGATGGTCAAGACCGGCGCGCCGGTCGATCCCGCCAGGGAATACCAGGTCGCGGGCTGGGCCAGCGTCAACGAGGGAACCGAAGGGCCGCCGATCTGGGACGTCGTCGCGAACTACCTGATGCGACAGAAAACCGTTCGGCTCGAACCCAACCGGGCCGTCAAAGTTACCGGAGCGTGAGAAGCGATGTCGAAGATGGACAGTTCCCGGCAATCCCGACGCAGTTTCCTCGCCGCTGGTGCCGGCGTCGCGGCGTCGGTGCTCGCCAAGCCCGCCGCGGCGGGAGCCGGCAATCCCGCCAACCAGCCGCCCAACGTTCCTGAATGGACCAAGTCGCTCGGCGAGGGCGTCGCCGTGCGCCCGTACGGCAAGCCGTCGAAATTCGAGAAGGACGTGGTCCGGCGCGACGTCGAATGGCTGACCGCCTCGCGCGAATCCTCGGTGAGCTTCACGCCGCTGCACGAGCTCGAAGGCATCATCACCCCGAACGGTCTCTGCTTCGAGCGCCATCACGGCGGCATCGCCGAAGTCGATCCGGCCGATCATCGCCTGATGATCCATGGGCTCGTGGAGCGTCCATTGATCCTCACGCTGGAGGAACTGAAGCGCTACCCGCGCGTCAATCGCATCCACTTCATGGAATGCGCGGCGAATTCGGGCATGGAATGGCGCGGTGCCCAGCTCAATGGCTGCCAGTTCACCCATGGCATGATCCACTGCGTGCAGTACACCGGCGTATCGCTGCGCACGCTGCTGGAAGAAGCCGGCGTCAAGACCAACGGAAAGTGGCTGCTGGTCGAGGGTGCAGATGCGGCCGCGATGGATCGCAGCCTGCCGATCGAGAAGGCCCTCGACGACTGCATCATCGCCTACAAGATGAACGGCGAGGCGCTCTATCCCGAGCAGGGCTATCCGATGCGCCTCGTGGTGCCGGGCTGGCAGGGCAATCTCTGGGTCAAGTGGCTGCGCCGCATCAAGGTCGGCGACCAGCCCTGGCACACCCGGGAGGAGACGTCGAAATACACGGACCTCATGCCGAACGGCAAGGCGCGTCGCTTCACCTGGTCGATGGACGCGAAGTCCGTGATCACGAGCCCGAGCCCGCAGGCGCCGATCAGGCACGGCAAGGGCTTCACCATCGTTTCGGGGCTCGCCTGGAGCGGCGCCGGCAAGGTCAAGCGCGTGGACGTCTCGCTCGACGGCGGCCGCAACTGGTGGCCGGCGCGGCTCGATGGTCCGGTTCTCGACAAGGCGTTGACGCGCTTCTACTACGAATTCGATTGGAACGGCGAGCCGCTGCTGCTGCAATCGCGCGTCCAGGACGAGACCGGATACGTGCAGCCGAGCAAGGCCGAGCTGCGCAAGATTCGTGGCGTGAATTCGATCTATCATAACAATGGCATCCAGACCTGGCATGTGCAGGCCAACGGTGAGGTCGAGAATGTCGAAGTCGCCTAAGTTCATTGCAGCCGCACTGATGACTTGCGCGCTGGGCGCTCAGGCGCTTGCGGAGCAGAAGCCGGACGCCAAGAGTGCTCCCCGCTATCACATCGGCCGCGCGCCAACCGCGAACGAGATCCGCGGCTGGGATATCGATGTGCGGCCCGACGGCCAGGGCCTGCCGGAGGGAAAGGGCACGGTTGCCCAGGGCGAGAAGCTGTTCATGGACAATTGCGCGACCTGCCATGGCGAGTTCGGCGAGGGCAACGGCCGCTGGCCGGTGCTCGCCGGCGGCAAGGGCTCGCTGACGTCAGACAATCCGGTCAAGACGGTGGGCTCGTACTGGCCCTACGCGTCGACCGTGTTCGACTATGTCCGTCACGCCATGCCCTACGGCAATACGGGCTCCTTGTCTGTCGATGAGTATTACGCGCTGGTCGCCTACGTCCTCTATCTCAACGACGTCGTCACCGATCAGAATTTCGAGCTGAACAAGAAGACCCTCGCCACGATCAAGATGCCGAACGAGCAGGGTTTTGTGATGGACGACCGCGCCACCAGCGAGAAGTCGTTCTGGCAGAAAGACCCCTGCATGAAGGATTGCATCGCCCCGGTGAAGATCACTGGACGCGCTGCCGCCATCGACGTGACGCCTGAGGACGGCAAGGAGAAGAAGTCGCGGGGCGTGGAGTGAACCTCGGCCGGGCGAGCCGCCGCACGCTGCTGCATGCGGCTCTCGTTGCCGGCCTGCTCGTCACGATCCATCCGGCCGTGGCCCAGGCGGGCGAGCCTCACAGGCTCGCGCTGCAGATCAGCGACGACGACCCGGTCAAGATGCGCGCCGTCCTCGATGTCGCCGCCAACGTCTCGCGGCATTATTCCGGTCAGGGCGAGGACGTCGAGATTGTGGTGGTCGCCTTCAACGGTGGCATCGACATGCTGCTCGAAGACCGCTCGCCGGTGAAGGAGCGCCTGGTGAATTTCCTGAAATCGATGCCCAATGTCAGCTTCATCGCCTGCGGCAACACGCTGGAGACGCTGGCAGCGAAGGAGGACAGGCGACCGCCGCTGATCGAGGGCGTCGGCGTCACCCAGGTCGGGGTTGCCGCGCTGATGGACTTGGCGGAGAAGAACTGGACGATTGTCCGGCCGTAGGGGAGTTATCCAACGATGCGATGGTTGCTGGGACTGACGGTCTTGCTGGCGCTCGCCGGGGCTGCGCGCGCGGCCGAGCAGGAGCTCGAACTGTCGGTCGCCGGTCGCACGACGCTCGCGACGCTGCGCACACCCGACGCGATGACGCCGGATACGCCGCTGGTCGTGATGACCCACGGCACGCTGGCGCACAAGGACATGGAGGTCATTCAGAGCCTCGCCAAGGCGCTGGAGCAGCGCGGCATCGCGTCGCTTGCGCATACGCTGTCGCTGGGGGCCGATCGCCGCAAGGGCATGTATGACTGCGCTGTTCGGCATGCCTATGTCGTCGAGGATGCGATCGCCGAGATCGGCGCCTGGGTTGCGCGGGCAAAAGGCGTATCCCGGCTCGTCTTCGCGTTCGGCCATTCGCGCGGCGGCAACCAGGTCGCGCGCTATCTTGCAGCAAGCGAAACCCCGGCAGTGGCGGGTGCGGTGCTGCTGGCGCCGGTCACCGCAAAAGCCGAAGCCGATCTGCGGGCCGCTTACGCCGCGACCTATGGCAAGCCGCTCGAACCGTTTCTGGAGCTGGCAACGAAAGCCGTTGCAGGTGGCCGCGGCGCGCAGTGGATGGACGTGCCGGGCTTCATCTATTGCCGCAACGCCGTTGTGACCGCGCGCGCCTTTGCGTCCTTCTATGCTGCCGATGCCGGCCAGGACACGGCCGGCCTCGTGGCGCGCGTGAAGCTTCCGGTGCTGGTGCTCGCCGCGACCAAGGATAGCGTCGTCCCCGACGTGGCTGCCGCCTTCGCTCCGCTGGCCGGGTCGAGCGGGGGCAGGGTGCAGCTCGACAAGATCGAGGATGCCGATCACTTCTTCCGCGACCTGTTCGCGGAAGACGTCGCCGACCGCATCGCCGAGTTCATCAAGCAGACACGCTAGGGGGGACCATGCAGCGTCGATCCATGCTTCGCGCGAGCCTTGCCGGACTATTTGGTGCCTTCGCGGTGCGCCAGGCCTCCGCGGCGACGGAAACGCCCGTGCAGCAGCGCGTCGTCTATCATCTCGCCGATGCCGATCGTGTCGTCTTTGTTCTGGGCAATCTGCAGAATCATGTCGACGGCGTCGGCGGACCCGGCAAGGCCGACATCAGGCTGGTCGTGCACGGGCCGGCACTGCGGGCCTTCCATGCGCTCGCTGCCCAGGACCATACCGTTGCGATGATGACGAAGCTCGTCGATGCCGGCGTCGGTTTCGACGCCTGCGCCAACACGATGAAGGCGCAAGGCGTCAAGCTCGACGATCTCACGCCCGGCTTCGTGGTGGCCGAGAAGGGCGGCGTGGTGCGGCTCGCCGAGCTGCAGCAGCAGGGATTTGCCTATTTGCGCCCCTGAGGCCGCCATGTTCCAGCATGCGGCAGTGCTGGAGCCTTGATCTGGCTCATGGGACGCGACGACGAGATCGCTAGACTGGCAGGCTCACAGGAACAGCCGAGGCGGACGTGCTGACGCCGATCATCGATCTCTTGGGTGAAGACCGGTTGTCATGGCTCGGCGGCCTCTTGGTCGGAGGTCTGTTCGGGTTCTTCGCCCAGCGCAGCCGCTTCTGCCTGCGCGCCGCGGCCGTCGAATTCTCCCGTGGCGAGGGCGGGCCGCGCCTTGCCGTCTGGCTGCTAACGTTTGCCGCGGCGCTGGTGGGCACGCAAGGCCTGGTCGCAATCGGCTGGCTCGACGTATCCGAGGCGCGCCAGCTCGCTCAGCAGGGCAGCATCTCCGGCGCGCTCGCGGGCGGCGTGATGTTTGGCTGCGGGATGATCTTGGCGCGCGGCTGCGCCAGCCGACTGCTCGTGCTCTCCGCCAATGGCAATCTGAGAGCCCTGCTTTCGGGTCTGGTGTTTGCAGTGACCGCCCAGGCCGCTTATCGTGGTCTGCTGTCGCCCGCGCGCGAATGGGTGACCAATCTGTGGCTGGTCGATGGCGGACCGTCGCGCGACATCATGGCCGTGTTCGGCGCCGGTGCCCCCGAGAAGCTCGCATTTGGGGGATTGTGGTTGATTGCCGGATTGGCTTTCGCCTTTCGCAGCAACCTGCCACGCGGTCTCATCCTCTCCGCGCTTGCCACGGGAGCGGCAGTCGTTGCCGGCTGGCTCTTCACCTATCAGCTCTCGCAGGCGTCATTCGCGCCCGTGACGCTGAAGAGCCTCACCTTCAGCGGGCCTTCGGCCGAGTTGCTGATGTTGGTGCTGAGTTCGCAGCTCCGGCTCAGCTTCGACCTCGGCATTATTCCCGGCGTATTCCTCGGCTCATTCGCCGCAGCGGCGCGCGCGGGTGAGCTGAAGTTGGAGGGATTCTCGGACGGGCTTGGCATGAGACGCTATCTATTCGGCGCGGTGCTGATGGGGTTCGGCGCGATGCTCGCGGGCGGCTGCGCGGTCGGCGCCGGAGTGACCGGTGCGTCGGTATTTGCGCTCACGGCTTGGCTCGTGCTTGCTGGCATGTGGCTTGGGGCAGGGCTGACCGATCGCTTCGTCGACCGCGCCGGCATACCGCGACCGCGTCAGGCGGCAAACTCGCCGACCTCGGGTGTCTGATTCTTTATTTTAGAGATTGCTAAATAAAATTCCTTGAATATGATTTTCGTCGATGCGCGCCGATCGAGCCGCAGGAACGCGGTAGTGCGCCGCTGCCCCGGGGAAAGGCACATGACCACCATCACGGAAAGCTATGTTCGCGAAACGCCGCGCACCGCGCGGATCGACTGGTCGCCCTATCTCGTTGGCGCCGGAATCGGGCTGTTGAGCTGGATCGCTTTTGCGGTGTTCGGCGATCCGCTCGGCGTCACCACCGCCTATTCGCGCGTCGCCTCGCTGTTCGCCGTCCCGGTGGTCGGGCCCGAGGCCGTGGCGCAGAATTCCTATTGGAAGAGCATGCCGCTGAAGTGGGACTACGGCGTCTGGTTCCTCATCGGCATACCGCTTGGCGCGTTCCTCTCGGCGGTGATGTCGGGCACGTGGCGCCTCGAGCTCGTGCCTGACGTCTGGAAGGAGCGGTTCGGCCCGTCAGTTGCGAAACGTTTCGTCGCCGCGTTCCTCGGTGGCATCGTGATCATGTACGGCGCCCGGCTTGCCGGCGGATGCACCAGCGGGCACGGCATCTCCGGCGGGTTGCAGCTTGCGGTCTCGAGCTGGCTGTTCCTGGCGGTCATGTTCGCCACCGGACTCGCTGTCTCCGCCCTCATGTTCCGTACACGGTGAGGAGAATTGAGATGACCGCAATGATGACGATCCTTGGGCCGGTACTGATGGGTGCAGCTTTCGGCTTCCTCCTGCAGCGAGGCAAGGTGACCAGCTGCAACGTGATCGAGAATCAATTTCGCTTGCGCGACTTCACCGTGCTGAAGGTGATGGGCACGGCGATCGTGGTCGGCGGCATCGGCGTGCTGCTGCTCGTCGACACCGGCAACACGAAATACTACGTGAAGGATGCCAACATGCTGGCGGTCGCGCTCGGCGCCGCACTGTTCGGCGTCGGCATGGTGGTCTACGGCTACTGTCCTGGAACGGCGCTTGGCGCCATTGCGACCGGCAGTGTCCATGCTCTGGTCGGGGCGCTCGGTATGGTCGCCGGCGCCATCCTCTACGCTCTGAGCTTCGATTGGCTCAAGGCGAACGTGCTCAACGTCGGGGCGCTGGGCAAGGTTCGCCTCCCGGACGTGACGGGCATCCCCGACGTCGTCTGGTTCGCCGCACTGGCAGTCGGTGCGGGGTTGTTCTTCTGGTGGATCGAATCCACGGAAGCCAGGCAGAAGAAGGGTTGAGCGAGTCCTACTGTCCGCGCCGAGGTGCGCGGAGACAAGCTCATCGTTTCCGAGGACGACAGAAGAGCCGGTGCAGGGTTGAAAACAGCTCTTCGACCCGGCGGTCCGCGATGCGATACCACATCGTTTGGCCGTCGCGTCGGGCAGCGACGACGCCCTCTGCCTTCAGCTTGGCGAGGTGTTGGGACAGTGCCGAGGCGGAAAGGCCGACGTCGTCGGCGAGAGCACTGGCGGCAACCTCGCCATACTCCACCAGCCTGCAGAGGATGAGCAGGCGGTGCTCGTTCGCGAACATGCGCATGAGCGCAGCCACCTCCTTGGCCTGTCGCTCCAGTTCGGTCGTGTTCAAGTGGGGCATGACAGCGGTTTCAATAGCATCTGTATTGCAGCAGTCAAACACGCTCGCACGAGCAATGTTTGCGAGAGCGTCGCGACGCAGCGAGACCAGCGACAGCTGGTGTGCCCTTGTGCGCCGCCCTGATCAACGAGTGATTTCAGGACGACAATCCCAGGTCGGAGCGCAGCTCACCAGATCGAATCGCAAAGATAGCAGCGGCACCAGATCGGAGCTGACGCTCGATGTACGATCAGGGGCCGGTGCCGCGGCATGACACGCGATTGTCTCGGGCCTATACGCAGGTCTGCGCGCCACCTTTCAGCTTCACGGGGATCGCGAGGTAGCGCACCCCGTTGGCTTCGGCCGGCGGGAATTTGCCGGCGCGGATATTGACCTGAATGGAAGGCAGCAGCAGCCTAGGCGCCGAAAGCTTGGTGTCTCGCGCGCGCCGCAAAGCCACGAATTCGTCTTCCGAAACGCCGTCCCTGACGTGAACGTTGTTCTCGCGTTGCTCGCGTACCGTGGTCTCCCACGCGAACGTATCACGGCCTGGGGCCTTGTAGTCGTGACACATGAACAGCCGCATCTCCGGTGGCAGCGCCAGCAGCCGCTTGATCGAACGGTAGAGCTTGTGAGCATCGCCGCCGGGGAAATCGGCGCGCGCGGTGCCGTAGTCCGGCATGAACAGAGTGTCGCCGACGAATACGGCATCCTCGATCTTGTAGGAGATGTCCGCCGGCGTATGCCCCGGCGTGTAGAGAACCTCGACGTCGAGTTCTCCGATCTTGAAGCGCTCGCCGTCGCGGAACAAATGATCGAAATCGCTGCCGTCGGTTTTCAAGTCGGTGGCGTTGAAGATCGGTCGAAAGATGCGCTGGACGTCCGTGATGTGCTCTCCAATGCCGATCTTCGCGCCGGTCCTCGCCTTGATGAACGGCGCGCCCGAGAGATGGTCGGCATGTGCGTGCGTCTCCAGCACCCGTTCGACGGTATAGCCGGCATCTTCAGCAGCTTTCAGCATCGCCTCAACAGATCGCGTATCCACTTCGCCCGAACTGTGGTCGTAGTCGAAGACCGGGTCGATGATAGCGGCCTTTCCCGTTGCGGGATCACCGACCAGGTAGCTTACCGTGTTGGTCGGCTCGTCGAAGAATGATCGGATGATGGGTCGTGACATGTCTGGAGCCTCCTGATGTCATCGTCCGGTTGGTCTTGACGGATATATTAGCATAAACTAAATAAGCAATATCTAAAATAAAAGAGGAAGGCCCGATGGCATCTCCAACGTTTGATCCGGAAACCTTCGAGAAGCAGGCCGTCGAGGTCGCCGCCATCTTGCGGGCGCTCGCGAATGAGCGCCGATTGATGATCCTGTGCAGGTTGGTTGAATGCGGCGAGGACAACGTCAGTTCCCTGGCTCAAGCCGTGGGCCTGTCACAATCGGCCCTGTCCCAGCACCTTGCGAAAATGCGCGACGAGGGTCTCGTCGCGTTCCGGAGGGAGAGCCAGACGCTCTGGTATTGCATTGCCGATCCGCGCATCGAACAACTCTTCGCAACGCTCTACAAGCTGTTTTGCGCGCCCGTCAGAACGAAGAGCAGATAAGCAACATAGGAGCCGATAATGTCGCTACCCACTATCAATCCCGCTCAAGCTCGTAGTCTCCTCGCGAAAGGCGCTATTCTCATCGACATCCGCGAACCGGGCGAGCACGCCCACGAAAGGATCGTGGGCGCTCGAAACCTGCCCTTGTCGAAGCTCGACGAGGCGGATCTTGCGGCGCATCAGGGCAAGCAGGTCATTTTCCACTGCAAGAGCGGCGCTCGCACGCAGATCAACGCAGCGCGGCTCGCGTCTAAACTGAACGGAAGCTGCGAAGCCTTCATCGTGGAGGGCGGGCTCGACGCCTGGCGCAAAGCGGGTCTGCCGGTTGAGAACGAGCGCCATTGAGCCTACGGCCTCAACGCCAAATGCAGATCGGTGTCGACTGATCGTCGCAGCGGTGCCGGCCTGTGGCCGTCTCGATGTGCGTGTCCTGGAATTGCGGGGGCTGCCACGTGCCGTCAGGAGTTGCATGACGGCGAATTGAGGAGTTCACAATGCTGTCGCTGACCCAAGGCGCGCTCGGCATCGCCTCCGGTTCGTTGGTCGGCTTCTCGCTGGGGCTGGTCGGCGGCGGTGGCTCTATTCTGGCCGTCCCGCTCCTAATCTATCTGGTCGGAGTGACCGACCCGCACGTCGCGATTGGGACGAGCGCCATCGCCGTCGCGGCGAACGCGGCTGCCAACCTGGCCAACCATGTCCGTGCCGGAAACGTGAAGTGGCGCTGCGCCTCCGTGTTCGCGGCCGCCGGTGTGGCTGGGGCCTTTCTCGGCTCCACTCTCGGCAAGATCATGGATGGCCAGAAGCTGCTCGCCCTTTTCGCGCTGGTCATGCTGGTAGTGGGCGCGCTGATGCTGAGAGGAAACTCCGGCGAGGGCGAGCCATCGGTAAGGCTGAGCCGGGAGAATCTGCCGAAGCTTGTTGCCTTTGGCCTCGCCACGGGAGCCTTGTCCGGTTTCTTCGGGATCGGCGGCGGCTTCCTGATCGTCCCCGCCCTGATCGCCGCCACCGGCATGCCCATATTGTATGCGGTAGGTTCCTCTCTCCTGGCGGTCACCGCGCTCGGGCTGACAACTGCGGCGAACTACGCCGTGTCCGGACTTGTGGATTGGTCTCTCGCCGGGTTGTTCATCGTCGGCGGCGTTCTCGGCGGGCTTCTCGGCGCCCGCTCCGCAACCTCCCTTGCCGGCCGCAAGGGCGCGCTGAATACGGTCTTTGCGGCGCTCATATTTGCGGTCGCGGTCTACATACTGGTCCGCAGCCTTGGCCTGATGTGACTTGGCCTGATGTGACGAGGCTTGCCCGAGCTCTTTCTCAGAGCCATCTGTCCGAGGGACAACTGCTGAGCTGTTTCGTTCTTCCAAGCATTGGCTCCCGAGATCTGCTGCCCGCAGAGTGTGCCAGCCAAGTTCCTTGTCGAGGTTCTGGATCATTTCGGGTTCGAGTTGTCCTACCGGCAGCGCTGAAGCGCTGTCGATCTGCCACGTCTGTTGCCTCAAATCGAACGGACCTTGCAGCGAGCGCGGACAGCATTAGACGCCCGTTCTCGCCGATAGTTCGTCCGCCAACGGCTCTCCCACGCGCTGTCAATGGTCCACGCGCAGTCCCTTGAAAATCGTATCGCACTTTGCCCTCCGCCGACTTTGCCCGATCGAACTCGGCGAGCAGCTTCGGCTCGACCCAAATGCCTTGTGAGAGATCCGCTTCGAGTAGGCCTGCATCTTCCGGATCACCGTTGCCGCGGTCACCGTCGCCCGGGATGTCTTCCGCAAGCCGCGGAATTGAAGGTCCCCCATTTTCCGACGTCCGGAACTGGCTTTTTGTACCAGGATTGAATCGCAATGCGAAAATTACGGAACAATTGGCCTTTCCTGCGTTGATCGTCACGTCCCTCTAGGTGATGGAATGCATCAATGTCGAAGAGCTTCGCTTTCGAGCTGTCCCGGCGGAAACTTCTTGCGGGAACCGCCGCCACAGTTGCGCTTGGCGCGACTGTTGGCAACGCCAAAGCCCAAACACCGATCGCGCAGGCTCTTGCCGCCGGCAGGCCGTCGCTATCGAAGGTTTCGTTCACCGTGAACGGCGCCGCCCGCGAATTCGAGCTCGACACTCGAACGACCCTGCTCGACGCATTGCGCGAGCATTTGCACCTCACGGGCACGAAGAAGGGCTGCGACCACGGCCAGTGCGGCGCCTGCACGGTGATCGTCGATGGACGCCGGATCAATTCCTGCCTGACCCTGGCGGTCATGCATGACGGCGACAGCGTCACGACGATTGAGGGTCTCGGCACGCCGGACAACATGCACCCGATGCAGGCTGCGTTCGTCAAGCACGACGGCTATCAGTGCGGTTACTGCACGCCTGGCCAGATCTGTTCGGCTGTGGCCGTCCTCGACGAGATCAAGTCGGGCATCCCGAGTCACGCCACCGCCGACCTCAACGCGCCGGTGGCGTTCTCCAACGCCGAACTCCGTGAACGAATGAGCGGCAACATCTGCCGCTGCGGCGCCTATTCCAACATCGCCGAGGCGATCACCGAAGTCGCCGGGAGGCAGGTATGAAGTCATTCACCTACGAACGCGCCAAATCGCCCGCCGAAGCCGCCGCGGCCGCCGCGCGTGCCCCGAAAGCCAAATTCATCGCAGGCGGCACCAATCTGCTCGATCTGATGAAGCTGGAGATCGAAACCCCGGCTCACCTCATCGACGTCAATCGTCTGGCACTCGACAAGATCGAACCGAGTCCCGATGGTGGGTTGCGCATCGGAGCCCTGGTCCGCAACACCGATCTAGCGGCCGACCAGCGCGTCAAGCGCGATTACGGCGTGCTCTCGCGCGCCTTGCTCGCCGGCGCCTCCGGCCAGTTGCGCAACAAGGCGACCACCGCCGGCAATCTTCTGCAGCGGACCCGCTGCCCGTACTTCTACGACACCAACATGCCGTGCAACAAACGCCAGCCGGGCAGCGGCTGTTCGGCGATCGGCGGCTTCAGCCGTCAGCACGCCATCGTCGGCGCAAGCGAGGCGTGCATCGCGACCCATCCGAGCGACATGGCGGTCGCCATGCGTGCCCTCGCCGCGAAAGTCGAGACCATAGGCCCTGACGGATCGGCGCGCTCGATCCCGATCGCGGAATTTCACAAATTGCCGGGCGACACTCCGCACATCGAGACGACGCTTGGTCCGGGCGAACTTATCACGGCAGTCACATTGCCGAAGCCGGTCGGCGGCAAACACATCTACAGAAAGGTCAGGGACCGCGCGTCGTACGCCTTCGCGTTGGTGTCGGTCGCGGCCGTCGTGCAGCAGGACGGGAGCGGGACCGTTGCCCTTGGTGGCGTCGCTCACAAGCCGTGGCGGGTAGAAGCCGCGGAGCGCGAACTGCAGCGCGGCGCGAGGACCGTGACGTCGGAGCTCCTCGCCGGGGCGAATCCGACCGCCCAAAACGCGTTCAAGGTCTCTCTGGTCGAGCGCACGCTCGCCTCGGTATTGGCGGAAGCGAAAGGCTGATCTCATGAAGTTCGAAACTCCCGCAACCACCAATCCGATCGACCAGTTGAAGATCGTAGGCAAGCCGGTCGACCGGATCGACGGTCGTCTGAAGACCACGGGCACGGCGCCCTACGCCTACGAACGGCACGACGTTGTCGCAAACCCCGCCTACGGCTATGTGGTCGGATCGGCGATCGCCAAGGGACGTATCGCCTCGATCGACCTCGATCGGGCCAAGACCGCGCCCGGTGTGCTCGCTATCGTCACGGCGGAGAATGCCGGCAAGCTCGACAAGGGCAATCTCAACACCGCCAAGCTGCTCGGTGGCCCGGAGGTCCAGCACTACCATCAGGCCATCGCGGTAGTTGTGGCGGAAACCTTCGAACAGGCCCGCGCGGCCGCCCAGCTTGTCCGCGTCGATTACGTCCGCGCGGATGGAGCTTTCGATCTGTCTACTCAATTGGACGCCGCGAAGCCCCAGAAGATCACCGGCGGACCCGGCGACAGCGCGGTCGGCGACTTCGCCGGCGCATTCTCGTCGGCTCCGGTCCAGCTTGACGCCACCTACACGACGCCCGACGAGGCGCATGCGATGATGGAGCCGCATGCGTCGACAGCGGTTTGGGAGGGGGACAAGCTCACGCTCTGGACGTCCAATCAGATGATCGCCTGGAATAAGGCCGACATCGCCAAGACGCTCGGGATGCCGAAGGAAAACGTGCGTCTGATCTCGCCGTTCATCGGCGGAGGATTCGGGGGCAAGCTGTTTCCGCGTGCCGACGCTCTGCTCGCGGCCCTCGGGGCTCGCGCGGCCGGCCGCCCGGTGAAGGTGGCGCTGCAGCGCCCGCTGATGTTCAACAACACCACCCATCGGCCAGCGACGATCCAGCGGATCCGGATCGGCGCCACCAAGGACGGCAAGATTACGGCGATCGGCCACCAAAGCTGGTCGGGCGATCTGCCCGGCGGCAAGGCCGATGGCGCCGTCGCACCGACGCGCATGCTCTATGCCGGTCCTAACCGCATGACCGAGACCAAGCTTGCCGTGCTGGATCTGGCCGAGGGCAATGCGATGCGCGCGCCTGGCGAGGCGACGGGCATGATGGCGTTCGAGATCGCCATGGACGAGATGGCGGAGAAGCTTGGCATTGATCCGATAGATTTCCGAATTCTCAACGACACCCAGGTCGTTCCGGACCGGCCGAATCCTCCATCATCGCAGGATCCTCAATCCGCTGCCGACAGCCATGACAAGCAGTCGTCGAGCATTCCGTTCTCGCAGCGGCAACTGATCGAATGCTTCCGCCTCGGCGCCGAACGTTTCGGCTGGAGCAAGCGCAATGCCCAGCCCGGCCAAATCCGCGACGGGCGCTGGCTGATGGGGATCGGCACGGCCGCCGCCTTCCGCAACAATCAGTTGACGAAGTCGGGTGCCCGCGTCCGGCTCGAAACGAATGGAACGGTCACTGTCGAGACCGACATGACCGATATCGGCACCGGTACCTACACGATCATCGCGCAGACCGCGGCCGAAATGATGGGCCTGCCGCTCGGCCGGGTGTCGGTTCGCCTCGGAGATTCGACGTTCCCGGTTTCGGCGGGCTCGGGTGGCCAATGGGGTGCGAACAACTCCACCGCCGGCGTTTACGCGGCATGCGTGAAGCTGCGGGAGATGATCGCGCAGAAGCTCGGTTTCAATTCCGCTGAGACCAAGTTTGCGGACGGCGAGGTGTGGGCGGGCAATCGCAGCGTGCCGCTGGTCGAAGCGGCCCGCGACGGCAGCATCAGCGCTGAGGATGCCATCGAGTACGGCGATCTTCACAAGAAGTACCAGCAGTCGACGTTCGGCGCGCATTTCGTCGAGGTCGGCGTCGATGCCGCCACCGCCGAAATCCGTGTCCGGCGAATGCTGGCCGTGTGCGCCGCGGGTCGAATACTCAATCCGAAATCGGCGCGCAGCCAGGTGATCGGGGCCATGACCATGGGAGTCGGTGCCGCGCTGATGGAAGAACTCGTCGTGGACAAGAACATCGGCTTTTTCGTCAATCACGATCTCGCCGGCTACGAAGTGCCGGTCCATGCCGACATTCCGCATCAGGAGATGATCTTTCTGGACGAGACCGACCCGATGTCCTCCCCGATGAAGGCGAAGGGCGTCGCCGAGCTCGGCATCTGCGGCGTGGCGGCGGCGGTGGCCAACGCCGTGTACAACGCCACGGGTGCGCGCGTAAGGGACTATCCGATTACGCTGGACAAGCTGATCGACAAGCTACCGGCTGTGGGCTGAGACGGAGCCGGATTTTGCAGGATCGATCTGGATAAACGACGCGATGGAGCTTGCTCGCCTGGCCGGCGGATTTCCTCACGGTCGTTGCGGCGAGCGCTGTCGCCCGAGGGTTATCTGATTTGCCCGCCGCCACGGCTGGGGGCGAGACAACACGAAGGACCGTAGACATGAACACACCCGAAGCGGTTCGCAGCCGTCTGCGAAGGGGCCCGAGCAATATTTCACCGGCAGCGTCAGGATCGACGCGCCGTTCAAAGGGAGCGGCGACGCCAGAATAAGCGGCGCCACGATCACGTTCGAGCCCGGCGCACGCACACCGCCGGCATACTCATCCACTCGGCCAGACGTTGCTCGTCACCGCGGAGCTCGGCCGCCTGCAGCGGGAAGGCGGCTCAGTCGAAAGCGTGTCGCCTGGCGACATTGTCTGTTTCTCGGCAAGATTGCCGGCTATCTGAAGTAGGCGGGAGCGGACACGTCCCGCGTTGTCAGCGCTTCGAACTCGAACGCCGCAACGGCTTGCACGTCAGAGGCTAGGCGAACCCCTCCGCCGGCAAGCGCCTCGACTCAGTTTTGATGTGCGCTAACATTTGCTCGTCTCGTACCGCCTCGGCAAATCTCCATCGCTGCCGGATCTGCTATCGGAGATTCACGCAATCGACTTTACCGCACCTCTGGCCGGCATCCCGTCCTGTGAGCCAGCCTTAAGGCATTTTAACGCAGCAGCCTCACATCCTATTTCCAAAGACTTTTGCAGCGGAACTTTCTCGCTTAGCATGGATGCGAGCGCGCCGACGAAGGTGTCGCCGGCCCCGGTCGTATCGATGGGCGTGATACTGGGAGCGGGCGCGCGCAGGCGGGTGCCGTGGCGGGTAACGGCGAGCGCGCCTTGCGCACCGGCGGTTACGATGCACGTGAGGCCACCGGCCTTCGCGAGTTCCGCGGCCGCGGCCTCGCAGTCGGCTGGGTCGAGCCCGACGGCTGCGGCGGCATCCAGTGCCTCATGCTCGTTGACGAGGAGATAGTCGGTCACGGCGAGAAGCTCCGTCACCATCTCGCGGGTCATGTGCTCCGGTACGGGCGCGAGATTCCAGATGACCGTACCGGAGGCCGCTGTTGTCCGCCGCGCAGCTTCGAGCGCCGGCGCAAAGGGCACTTCCATCTGGAGCACCAATACCGTGTCGGGGCCAAACAGCGCGGCGGGCAGGTCACTAGCACTCGCGGTCAGATTGGCGCCGCTCGCCACCGTGATCGCGTTCTCGCCGGATTGATCGACCGTGATGAAGGCGCAGCCGGTCGGCTCGTCGGTCTTGACGACGAGATTGGTGTCCACGCCGTTTGCCCGGAGGTTCTCGATCGCGCCGTCGCCGAATCCGTCCCGGCCCACGCGACCCACCATCCGGACCTGTCCCGGTCCGGCGATTCGAGCCGCCGCCACGGCCTGATTGGCGCCCTTGCCCCCGAAATGCGTCTCGTAGGACGGCGCGAGCACCGTGCGGCCGGGGCCGGGAATGACCGGCACCTGCGCGACCAGATCGATGTTGAGCGATCCGAACACCAGGATCATGGCAGGCCGTCAGCCTTGCTCGTCCATGACGCGGAGCTTCTCGACGCGGCGGCGGAAATCCTCGTCGGTGGAGAACTCGGCTGAGAGATAGGAGGAGACGAGGTCCACGGCGAGCCAGGCGCCGACGATCTGCGCGCCGATGCACATGACGTTGACGTCGTCATGCTCGACGCTCTGATGCGCCGAATGGACGTCGTGGCAGACCGCGGCACGGATGCCCTTCATCTTGTTGGCGGCGATCGAGGCGCCGACGCCGGTGCCGCACACCATGATGCCGCGTGCGGCCTCGCCAGAGGTTACTTTCTGTGCGACCGCTCGCGCGATATCAGGGAAATCCACCGGCTTGTCGTCATGGGAGCCGACGTCGACGACGTCATGGCCGAGCTTGCGGATGTGGTCGATGACGGTCTGCTTGAGCGGCCAGCCGGCGTGGTCGGATCCGATGACGAGACGCATGTAATGTCCTTCTTGATCTTGCATTGGCCGTGACAGCCGCGAGGGCTGTCACGGCGTTTGGTTTTAGCTGCGCATGTCCGGCGGCAGCTCGACGCCGTGGAATTTCTTGTAGATCGCGTTGAGCTTGCCGTTCTTGACGTTCTCGGTGATCCAGGCGTTGAGCTTGTCCATCAGAGGCTGCTCGCCCTTCTTCAGGCCGATGGCGAGGTCGAAGGTCGCCAGCGGAATTCTGGATTCGAACACGCGCGAGGGATTCTTCACCCCAATCTGGTTGATGATGGTCGCGGACGAGGCGACGCAGTCGACCTGGCCCGAGACCGCCGCCGTCACCATGGTGGCGTCGTCGTCGTAGCGGGCGATCTTGAGGTCCTTGTCCTTCATATTGGACAGGGTGGTGTCCTGCGTGGTGCCGCGCGAGACGCCGATCGATTTGTCCTTCAGGTCGGGCCAGTCCTTGACGGTCGAGGATTTTAGGCAGCCGACGTCGGATTGCAGCGTCGCATAGCGCTTGGTGAAGTCGATCACCTTGGCCCGGTCCGGCGTCACCGACAGGGTCGAGATGATGATGTCGGCCTTGCCGGTCAGGACGTTGGGGATGCGGGTCGCGCCGGTGGTCTGGATGAATTCGAGCTCGAGCCGCCAGTCCTTTGCGAGCAGCTGGGCCACTTCGACGTCGGAGCCGGTCGGCTTCATGGTGGAATCCATCATGCCCGAGGGCGGGATGGCGAGGTCGGTCGAGATGCGGATCTTCTTCGCCTTCATGATGTCGTCGAGCAGATCGGCCGACGCGGGTGTAGCCGCAATCATGATGATGCCGCACAGCGCGGCGGCGGTGCCCAGAAGTCTCTTGTTGGTCATAGTGCTCCTCTCCCTGTTATGATTTTAGGTTTCCCGTCCCCACGAATTGCGTGAGTTCTGGCGTGGTCGGCGACGTCAGGATCGAGGCAGGCCCGGTCTCGTGGACCTTGCCACGATGCATGAACACGATCCGGTCGGCGATGCCCTTGGCAAAACCCATCTCGTGGGTGACCATCACCATGGTCATGCCGTCGGCCGCGAGCTGCTCGATCACCTTCAGCACTTCGCCGGTGAGCTCGGGATCGAGCGCGGAGGTGACCTCGTCGAACAGCATCACCTTGGGCTGCATGGCGAGCGAGCGGGCGATCGCGGCGCGCTGCTGCTGCCCGCCCGACAGCTGCTCAGGATAGGCGTGCAGCTTCTCCTCGAGCCCGACCTGCGCCAGAACTTTTCGCGCGAGGTCCTTGGCCTGCGACGTCGCCGTGCCCTTCACCGCGCATGGCGCGAGCGTGATGTTCTGCTCGATCGTGAGATGCGGAAACAGATTGTAGCTCTGAAACACGATGCCGACGTCTTGGCGCAGCGCGCGCAAGTTCACATCGGGCCGGTCGACGCGATGCCCGCAGACGACGATCTCACCGCCGTCGACCTTTTCGAAACGGTCGATGCAGCGCAGTGCCGTGCTCTTGCCGGAGCCGGAGCGGCCTATCAGCGCCAACACCTCGCCGCGCGCGACGACAAAGGAGACGCCGTCGAGCACGCGGAGCGAGCCGAAACTCTTTTGCACGTCGCGGAGCGACACGATCGGTTCGGAGGAGAGGGCGTTCTGATGCATGTCAGGCCGGCGCGAGGTTGGATTGGCCGCGTCCCATCCGCCGCTCCAGCCTCTGGCTGAACAGCGACAGCGGATAGCACATGGCGAAGTAGGTGACGGCGATGATGGCGTAGATGGCGAATGGTTCGAACAGCGAGTTGTTGACGATCTGTCCCGAGCGCATCAGCTCGACGAAGCCGACGACGGAGGCAAGCGAGGTGTTCTTGATGATCTGCACCATGAAGCCGACGGTCGGCGGCGTCGCGATGCGGATCGCCTGCGGCAGGATTACTTTCATCATGCGCTGGGTCCGGCTCAGCGCGAGACCCTCGGCGGCCTCCCATTGCGGCTTCGGCACCGACTGGATGCAGCCGCGCCAGATCTCGCCGAGATAGGCCGCGACATAGAGCGTGAGCGAGGCGCCGGCAGCGGCAAGCGGCGAGACCTTGAGGCCGATCGCGGCGAGGCCGAAATAGCCGAGGAACAGGATCACGAGCAGCGGCGTGCCCTGGACGAGCTGGACATAGACGGCGCTGGCGAGCCGTAACGACTTGAGCGGCGAGATCCGCGCCAGCGCGATCACGAAGCCGACGATGCCGCCGCCAATCAGCGCGATCATCGACAGCCCGATGGTCCACAGCGCGCCTTGTCCGAGGAACATGAGATGATTGATGTTGAGATGTCCGCCCATGGTCATCTCACAATGACGTGCCGAGCCGGCGCCGGCGCGGAAACAGCACGAGGCCGAGGCCCCAGAAGCCGGCGCGCATCACCAGCGACAGGATGACGTAGAGCGCGGCGACGATGATGTAGGTCTCGAAGGCGCGATAGGTGTCCGACTGGATGTAGTTGGCGACGGCGGTGAGCTCCTCGGCCGAGATCTGCGAGCAGACCGAGGACGCCAGCATAAGCAGCACGAACTGGCTGGTCAGCGCCGGATAGACCTTCTCGATCGCCGGCAGCAGGATGATGTGCCAGTAGATCTGCAGGCGCGAGAGCGCCAATCCTTCGGCCGCCTCGATCTGGCCGCGCGGGATCGCCTCGAAGCCGGCGCGCATGATCTCGGCGGTGTAGGCGCCGACGTTGATCGTCAGTGCGGCCACGGCCACCGTGAAGGCGGAGAATTTCAGCCCCAGGCTGGCAAGGCCGAAATAGACCAGGAAGATCTGCACCAGGAGCGGCGTGTTGCGGATGGTCTCGACATAGCCTTTGCAGGCGCCCGCGATCACCGCGTTGTGCGCGCCGCGCCCGACCGCCGCGAGCGTGCCGAGCAGGGCGCCGAGCAACGTCGCGAACGCGGCCAGCTCGAGCGTGAGCACGGCGCCGGCGAGAAAGCTCGGCCAACGCTCCAGCACTGCGGGAAAGTCGAGTTGGAGGCTCATCGCCGTGGCTTCAGCCGGTGGTCTGGTTGGTCATGCGATCGTAGACGCGAAACAGGGCCTGGTTGCCGTTGCTGCCTTCGCCGTGGGCGCGCGCATCGACATATTGACTGGTGACGAGCGCAGTGCCGGGCAGGGGCACGCTCAGGGCCTGTGCGTGCTCCTGCACGAGGCGGAGGTCCTTGAGTTGCAGATCGATCCGGAAGCCGGCGGATACGTCGCCCGCGATCATCGCGGGGCCGAGCTTGTCGAGCATCCAGGAGGCCGCGGAACCGCCGAGCAGCACTCGGCGCAGCACATTGAGGTCGAGGCCCGAAGCACGGCCCAGCGCCAGCGCCTCGCAAATTGCCTGGATGTTGATGCCGCAGATCAGCTGATTGCAGAGCTTGACCGTCTGTCCGGCGCCGGTTGCGCCGACATGGGTAATGGTCGTGCCCATCGCGCGGAAGAACGGCTCGGCCTTGGCAAAGGCCGCGTCATCGCCGCCGGCCATGATCGAGAGCGCGGCGTTCTTGGCGCCCACGGGCCCGCCCGAGACCGGCGCGTCGATGAAACTGACGCCGGCCTTTTGCAGATCGGCATGGATGCGGCGGACCGCGACCGGCGAGATCGTGCTCATGTCGACGATGAGCTTGCCGGGAGGAGGCGATTTCAACAGGCCGTGCTCGCCGTAAATGGTCGCCTCGACATGAGGCGTGTCGGGCAGCATCGTGATGACGATATCGGCACCTTCAGCGGCATCCGCAGGGCTGTTGGCACGCGTTGCGCCTTCCTTGACGCTGTTCGCCAAGGCAGCCTCGTTGAGATCGAAGGCACGCACCGTATGCCCGGCCTTCAGCAGGTTGCGCACCATCTCACGGCCCATCGTGCCGATGCCGATGAATCCGACGCTTCCCTTGTCGTCTCGTCCCATATTGTCGATCCGTTTCTTTGGTTTCTTGGTTCGTCAACGATCAGCGCGAGGCGCTGGTCTTGTCGGTGTCGCCGACGACCGCGCGCCTGCGATATTCGTCGCCGATGGCAAAATGCTTGCGCAGCGTCGCATCCGCGCGCTCCGGATCGCGCGCGATGACGGCCTCGAAAATGCGGCGGTGATCGTCGATCAGATAGGTCTTCATCGACGGGAAGGCCTGCACCAACTCGCGCCGGCTGCGGTGCGAATGCGTCAGGAGGCCCGCCAACGAACCGTGCAGGACCGTCAGCGTCTCCGAATGCGAGGCGACGACGATGGCGCGATGGAATTCGAAATCGGCCATGCCGCCGGCGTCGGCTTCGTCGATGGTCTCGCCGATCTTCGCCAGCGCGCGCTGGAGCCGTTCGAAATCGGCGATGTTGGCGCGCTCAGAGGCGAGCCGGATCGCCTGACATTCGATCGCGACGCGCGCCTGCATGACGTCGTCGAGCATGTCCGCTTGCTGGGCCAGCGCGAAGGTGAAGAAGTCGTTCAGCACCGAGACGTCCGGCTGCGTCACCACGGTGCCGATGCGGTCGCGGATCTCGACGATGCCGAGCACGGTGAGGGCGCGTAGCGCCTCGCGCACGATCGGCCGGCTGACGCCGAGAAGGGTTGCCAGCTCTCGCTCGGAAATCAGGCGGTCGCCGGGTTTGAGCGAGCCCGCCAGCAGGCGCTCGCGCAGGAAGGCGAACACCTTCTCGAACCCTTTTTCGCCCTCGGCAACCCGCTTGAGCTCCATCCCTGTCTCTCTTGGTCTGATCTTGGTCAGACCAGTATGATGACCAGAAGGGGTGAGTCAAGTCTCCTGATGTGCGCCGCCGGCGCTTTTAGGGACGAGACATGAATTTCAGGTTTGCACAGCGAGACAGGTCCGCGCGCACCAGGAAGCCTGCGTGCGTCTCGAGTGCGACGCCTCGCTTAGGATGCTGTCAGGAAGCGCTGACCGTGGCGCGATGGTCGACGCTGATCGTCTCGGGACGTTTACGGATCTAGCGCGCCTTGGCGTTGTTGAGATCCTCGATCACTTCCGGCGGTACTTGATCAAGCGGCATATTGGCGGCGTCATGCACTCCATCGAACCGCTCGCGCTGCACGGCATGACGCTCAACCCATGCCTGCTTGCGCCGAAGTCGCGTGGCTGGCTGAGGTTGCGCAGCCGTGACCCGCATGCGTTACCCGAACTGGACGCCGGCGCGCTCGCGCATGAGGATGATATCGAGGTCCTGTGCGAGGGGGTGCGGATCGCACGGCGCATTCTCCGTGCGCCGTCATTGCGGGCACTGATTGCCGACGAGCTGGAGCCCGACGGGCGGCCTGTCGATGACAGCCGGAAGGGCGTCGAGGCGAAAGTGCGTCAATATGCAAAGACTGTTTACCACCCAGGGAGGACCTGCCGCATGGCAAGGATTCGCTGGCGGTCGTCGATCCGCAACTGCGGGTCCACGGCGTCAGCGGACTGCGCGTTGCCGACGTTTCGGTCATGCCGGTGATTCCGCGCGGCAATACCAATGCGGGCACCATCATGATCGCCGAACGCGCCGCCGATTTCATCCCCCGCGACACTAGCAATCGCCTGTAGGTGCACTGCAATGACGCGACTCTTGGATCGGCCGCTAGACCGGTAGCAGACTGGGCAACATTTGCGCAGGGGGGCGCTTTTGCGCTTGCCCGCTGAGCGCGCGTTTTCGTCCTACGGCGTCCGCGGTGGAGTCCAAGACGCTTGCGGCCGGATCGCGTACCCCGTCAGCGCGCCGGTCGTGGCGATTATCGGCGAACGGAAGTGCAGGGTCACGAAAACAATGAGATTTGTCGGCCGAACCGCTTTGGTCACCGGGGGTGGAACCGGAATAGGCGCGGCCGTTGCGCGACGTCTCGCGTCGGAAGGCGCGAAGGTAGCTGTCATGGGCCGGCGGCGGGAGCCGCTAAGCTCGCTGGCTGATGAGACCGGCTGTCTGGTGGTCCAGGCAGATGCCGCTGATGGAGCTGCTGTTCGGGCGGCACTGAGCGAGATTCATGGCAACCTCGGCCGGCTCGATATCCTCATTGCCAACGCCGGCGGCCACGGGGTTGGCCCAACGATCTCGATGACCGACGAGACATGGGAGCTGTCGACCCGTCTCAATCTCGACACCGCATTCGTTTGCGCACGCGAGGGGCTTCCCGATCTGATCGCGCGCAAGGGCAATATCGTAATCGTCGCCTCGATTGCCGGGCTTTTCGCCGGACCCCAGGCAGCAGGTTACGTGACGATGAAGCATGCGTGCATTGGTCTGGGCAAGTCGCTGGCGCGGGACTACGGCCGCAGAGGTGTTCGGACCAATATCGTTTGCCCTGGTTGGGTTGCCACGGCGATGGCCGACGAACAGATGCAGGTGATGGTCGAGAAGTACCGGCTCTCGTCAGTCGAGGAGGCCTATCAGTTGGTTACCAAGGATGTGCCGCTCGGTCGCCCGGCAACTCCCGAAGAGGTTTCGAATGTCATCTGTTTCCTCGCTTCGGGCGAAGCGTCTGCGATGAATGGATCGATCGTGACCGTGGATGGAGGCTCAACGGTTGTTGACCTTCCGACACTGGCCTTTGTCGATTAAGAGGGGTGTACAGGATGGAAGCGACGAATGGGCCGGCCGATTGGAAGCATTTCGACGATTTTGCCGCGGGCATTGCCACCAATCGGCTGCCGACCACCAGCGTGCTCT
This sequence comes from Bradyrhizobium sp. I71, assembly GCF_022354745.1. NCBI lineage: Bacteria > Pseudomonadati > Pseudomonadota > Alphaproteobacteria > Hyphomicrobiales > Nitrobacteraceae > Bradyrhizobium > Bradyrhizobium sp. I71. The sequence goes on along the minus strand of NZ_CP059398.1, from coordinate 1,667,640 downwards.
CGGGCCAAGCTTTGAAGATGAAGCTGCAGAACGGCCGTGCCGTCCATCTGGCCTTCGTATCCGCGGACAGGGTCGAATGGACTGACGGCGGGCAGGCGGGCGCAGACTGGTACGAGGCGATCAATGTGGCGCCGGACGTATTCTTCATCAATATGACGTTCGCGACCAGGCCGGACGAGGACGAGGCGTTCATTGTCAACGTGAAAACACGTCGCGTGCTGTCGGTACGCGAGCGCGTGCGCGCTGCAACCGAAGCGCCGGGAGAGCCGCGAGTGGTGCAGGTCTATACGCCAGGCACCATCGACGCTTCCGCTGGTCCGCCCGCTGGCGTCGAACCCGCCCCGACCCGCGATCTGATCGGAATGACCGCGCATTATGAATACAGCCCGCACCACGTTTACGAGCACGTCTATCTGAGCTCACAGCGCTATGCGTGGCAGAACCTTGTCGGTGTGCAACGAGGACACGGCGATGTCGATCTGACGACGACCTACAAATTCGATCACAATCAATACGTATTCGGCTTTCGCGAGTTCATCATCCCGGTCGCCTCGATCTTCTTCTATGATTGGGAGACGATGCGTTCGACTGGAAAATTCCTTGGTGTGACCAGCGAGGGCAGGGTCGAGAACAAGCCCGCCGGCGCATTCATCAAACTAAGATCCAAGACCATCTACGACGAAGGCAAGGAGCCGGTTTGACCGGAGGAACGGCTGGCGTGAACAGGAATTACGAGGCAATCAAAGCGCACTATGCCGCTTCGGACCGCAGGGATGTCGAGGCCATGATGGCTCCGATCACGGAGGAAACCAGGTGGACGGAGATGGCGGGTTTCCCTTATGCGGGCACCTACATCGGCTCGGGTGCCATCATTGCCGGGGCATTCAAGCGCATTGGCGAAGAATGGGACGATTATGCTTTCTCACTGGAGCGGCTGATCGACGGTGCCAAGACGATCGTCGGTATCGGGACTTACTCGGGACGATACAAGAATATCGGAAAAGCCATGACGGCGCGCGTGGTTCACGTCTGGGACATGGAGGAGAGGGCCGGGTCGTCAACTTTGAGCAGCTCACGGATACCAGGGCTGGTGGCGGAGGCGACCAAGTGATGGCTGAGCATCGAAGGGCTGGCGGTCGACCAGAGCCGGCCCGCCGCTCGTTTGTGTCCTAGCCGGACTGCGTCCGAGTCCAAGACGCGTTCCGCGGCGCCGGCCTAGTATCTGACGGTTCGGATAAAGAAACAAAGAAGGATCGCACCTGCCGTCCCGAAGCGCGCGCAGAGGGACCAAGGCTGCGACAACGAACCTTCGTGCCGAAATTTCAATATGCCCACCAAAAAGATGGGCTTGGGAGGGGAACGAATGAAGTTCAAGATCAGTATCGCTATGGTCGTGGGACTGCTGGTGGCCTGTGTCGGCAGCGCAGCCTACGCGGCAGACCCTAAATGCGGTGCCAATACCGGCAAGGCGGCGGCCGGCGAGCCGATCGTGATCGGAGGCATCGTCAGCGTCACGGGACCGGACAATTTCAGTTCCTCCGGTCAAGCTGCCGCGGCCTACTTCAAGTGCCTTAACGCCAACGGCGGCGTGAACGGACGTCCTGTCAAATATCTGCTTGAGGATGATGCCTGGAATCCCGAGCAGTCTTCCCAGGTCGCGGTCAAGCTCATCCGGGACCAAAAGGCGGTCGCGCTGGTTGGAAATATGAGCTTCGTCGATTGCGGAGCAAATCAAGGCATCTACGAGAAGGAAAACATCATGGTTATCGCCGGTGTCGGCGTGCCCCGTGATTGCTTCTTCCAGAAGAACTACGCGCCGACCAATGCCGGTCCACGGGTCAGCAACACCAAGGCCGTGATGGATGTCGCGCAATCCTATCCCGGCAAGATCAAGCGCGTCGTCTGCATCGCGCCGAATATCCCAAACCTCGGCGAATGGTCCTGCACTGGCGCCGTCGCGTGGATCAAGAAGCAGGGCGGCGAGGGCAAGATCATCACGTTCGACCCGGGCTCGCTCGACGCGACCTCGATCGTGCTCGAGGCGATGGCGTTCAAGCCGGATGTCATCAGTGTCGGTACACCGAAGGGGCTTGCTGTCCCGATTTTCGCCGCCGCGGAAGAGCAGGGTCTCGCCGACAAGGTGCACTTCACCGGTCCAGCGTCGCTGTACAATTTGAACTTTCCGCGAGCGATCGGAAAATATTGGGACGGCAAGGTCACCGTGGACATGGAGCTGAAGGCCGCCGACGCAGGGACGCCAGACATGCAGAACTGGCTCGCGGTAATGGAGAAATATGGACAAGCCTCCGATCCGCGCGACACCTTCTCTCAAGCAGGTTATCTGGCTGCTCGCGTTACGGCTGAAACGCTGCTGAAGATGGACGGGGCCAAGGTCGACCGACCGTCGGTGACCGCGGCGTTACGGAACATCAAGCGCTTTGAAAGCGACATGTGGTGCTCGCCCTGGTACGTCGGAGATGGTCCTCGCCACAACGCCAATCACGCGGGGCCCGTGTCTCTCGTCAAGGACGGCAAGCTCGTGCCAAAGCAGGTCTGTATCGAATCGGAAGATCCCGAGCTCGACGACGTGCGCGCTTACGAGAAGACAATCGGCATCGCGAAGTAAGAAATCATGCCTGATTTCACGCCCTTTCTTGTCGCAGGCCTTGCGACGGCGGCGACCTACGTGCTCTCCGGCGTCGGCATCGTGGTGCTCTACCGAGCTTCGGGCGTGGTCAATTTCGCCCAGGGCGCCGTCGGCGCCTTGGCAGCCTTCATATCCTGGTCGATCGTCGAGCGGGGCGGCCCGGCCGGCTCGTCCTGGATTGCGGGAATAGTCGTTGCGGCTGCCGTTTCGTTTTTCTACGGCCGCGTGATCGCGCCACGGCTGGCTTACAGCGATCCAATCATGCGCGCGGTGGCGACGCTCAGCTTCGCGCTGATTCTGCTGGGCTTCATGGGCTACCTCTGGGGTGAAGCACCGCGGCGGCTTCGCCTGCCCACGGACACGATGAGCTTCGAGCTGTTGGGCGTCCGCGTCACGGTGACTCGGGCGATCGCGTTCGGTCTCGGCGTTTTGGCTACGGCAACCGTCATGTTGTTTCTCGCGCGCAGCCGCATAGGACTTCAGATGCGCGCACTCGCAAGCAGTCGCGAACTCAGCGCGATGCTCGGGGTTCGCGTGTTTCGTGTCGACGGGTGGGCGTGGGTGATCTCCGGAGTGCTGGCTGGCGTCAGCGGAATCCTGCTCGCGGATTTGCAACGCCTGAGTGGCCAAGCTCTCACTTTTGCGGTGATTCCGGCAATCGCCGCCGCCGTGGTCGGGCGCTTTGCCTCGCTTCCAGCGACCGTAGCCGGCGGTCTTGCGATCGGGGTTTGCGAGGCTCTTCTGACACCGGTGCCCATCGTCGGTCCCTTTCGCACGGCGGTGCCATTTCTGTTTGCGGTCGGCGCAATGCTGTGGATGCAGCGCAGAATAACTTTCGTTTACAGGTGAGTCGACGTGACCGATCAAAGCTTGGAGGTAGCCTCGCCCATTCCTGTCGCTCGATTTCCGTTTCGTGCAGTCGCCTTGTGTGCCGGTGCGCTCGTTGGCCTGTATTTATTGCCGGCCGCGCTGAGCGACTATTGGTTGCGCACCCTCATCTCGGTATCCGCGCTGACGGTTGCAAGCCTCAGCGTCAGCTTGCTCTTTGCGCAGCTCGGCATGGTCTCGCTGGCTCAGTTCGGCTTGCTCGGGGTCGGCGGATGGTTCGCGCTGCGAATATCGCACGGCCTGGGCGTACCATTTGAGCTCGCGCTCCTGACCGGCGGGATCGCCGCCGCGTTGGTCGGACTCGTCATCGGTCTGCCGGCGCTCCGTATGCGGGGGTTGTACCTTGCCATCATCACTCTGATGGTGGCTGGCGCGATCCAGGTGTTGATCAGCGCGTTCGGGTTTCCGGACGGCGGTTCGGGAATTTTGGGCAAGAGTACCGGTACGCGCATGATGATGGCGCGTCCTTTCCTTGCGCAGAACGATGAAGCCTATTTGCGCTATGCCATTGTCGTCACCGGATTTTGCTATCTTCTCGTACTGGCGCATGTTCGCGGGCGACCCGGCCGCGCCTGGGCGATGATCCGTCGCAGCGAAGTCTGTGCCTTCGCCGGAGGCGTCAATATCGTCGCCTACAAGGTCTGGGCCTTTGCGCTCGCCGGCTTTCTTGCGGGCATTGCCGGCGGCCTGCTCGCAGGGGGCGTAGGGCAGCTCGATGCCAGTGCTTTCCCCGCCAGCCAGTCGATCATGCTGTTCGCGCTGACCATCGTCGGCGGAGCTTATTCATGGATCGGCCCGATCATCGCAGGGTTGCTGTTGCGTGCCTTTCCGGCGCTGCTGAACGATTTTCGCATCGACGGCAACATCGCGACGATGGTGTTTGGAATCGGCCTTTTGCACGCGCTGGTCACCGCTCCACATGGTGTGGCCGGACAGTTGAGGGATTTGGTCGGGACAGTTCGCGGTTTCCTGGGCGGCAAAGGAAGGGCGAGCCCATGATCGAAATCGACGATCTGACTGTACAGTTCGGGGGCGTGCGCGGACTGAGCACTTTGACTGCAAGCCTGCCGGCGCCAGTCACCGGTCTCGTCGGGCCGAACGGAGCAGGCAAGACCACGCTGATCAATGTCCTTTCCGGGTTCGTGCGGCCCACAATAGGGCGTGTCATGGTCGATGGTGAGGATCTGGAAAATATCGCCATTCATAAGCGTGCCGCATTCGGCATCCGTCGTACGTTCCAGAACGAGCAGGTGGTCGAAAATCTGACCGCAGGCGAGAATGTGGCCGCCGTGCTCGACAATGTGCCGACCGACGGCCGGCCGCGTCGAGAGCTGATTGAAGCGGCCCTGGAGTTTGTCGGTCTCGCCGCCAAACGCAATGTGCCCGGCCACAGCTTGAACGCCTATCAACGGCGCATGCTGGAGATCGCTCGCGCAACCGTCGGGAGGCCTCGGCTGGTCATGATGGATGAACCCGGGGCGGGTCTGGCACAGCATGAGAGCGAGCATCTGCGCCATATCATCAAGGAGATGCACGGGTATTGCGGGGCGCAGGTCTTACTGGTTGATCACGATGTCGATCTGATCTCGGCAACGTGCACGGCAACTCTTGTGCTCGATTTTGGCTCTGCAATTGCCTACGGCCCGACGCAAGATGTGCTTGCCGATCCGAAGGTCAGGGCAGCCTATCTCGGTGTTCTGGAGGAAACGACATGAACGCCGGCCTGGAAGTGCAGGGCCTCAACGTCGCTCGGAGCGGCAAAGCCGTTCTGCACAACGTCGATCTTACCATCTTGCCGGGAAGGATCACGGCTCTGCTCGGCGCCAACGGTGCCGGCAAGAGCAGTCTTGTTCTCACCATGGCGGGCGTTTTGCCCGCGACAAGCGGAACGATCGCGCTGGACGGTCAATCGATTGTCGGACTGCGGCCGGAGACGGTCCGTGCCGCCGGCGTTGCGGCCGTGCCCGAAGGACATCAGGTGCTCAATGATTTGAGCGTCGAAGACAATCTCAAGGTGGCGGGCAGCCATCTCACGCGTGCCCAGCTCAGATCGGCCCTCGATGTGGCGTTGGGCGCCTTTCCGGAGTTGCGTGAGCGTTTGCAGGCGCGATCCGGGAATCTCTCGGGCGGGCAGCAACAGATGGTTGCGCTCGCACAGGCGATCATCGCCAGACCGCGTTATCTTCTGGCCGACGAGCTGTCGTTCGGTCTGGCACCCGTTGTGGTCGCCCGATTGGTTCCCGTTCTGGAGAGCCTCGCCGCGCAGGGAGTTGGGGTTCTCTTGATCGAGCAGTTCACACATATCGCGCTCAAAATCGCCGACACGGCCTATGTGATGGAGCGCGGCAAGATTTGCTTTGCGGGCGAGCCACAGGAGTTGATCGGTAATCCGGAGATCCTGCACAGCGCCTATCTTGCATGAGCTTGGTTGCGCTGCATCGAGACCGCGGGAGGCGATCCGTAGGCTGCGTCCTTTCTTCCCGGGCAGCCGCGCCGAACGCCGTTGACACGGCAGGGCAGTTGCTTAACATGTTAGGAAAAGGTGCCGCCGAGACGGCCCATCCAGGGGAGGAGCGCATGCAGCTCCAGGAGTTTAGCAGCTGGACTCCCGACATCTGGAGTCCGGCTCCTTTCGACGAATGGAAAGACAGACTTCAGACCGTCTGTGGCCGCTTCAATCCACTCGGATGGGAGGAGCGCAGCCTCGTCAACGGCGGCGTAGTTCTTCGCGATGCTGCCGGTATGGAGATCGTTCAAGTCGCGACCGACGTCGAAGTGGTTCGCCGCGAGCAGCATGACATTCGCCTCGACTATGGCGAATATTTCTTCCTTTTGGTCCAGCTGCAAGGCATGTGTGGGATCGAGCAGCAGGGGCAACAGAGTATCATCTCGCCGGGGGACTGCATCCTGGTTGACTCTTCGCTGCCGTCGAACTTCTACTTCAATGGCCAGTTCAGCAACCATCTGTCAGTGCACCTGCCGCGGCAATTGCTGCTCGCGGAGAAGCCCAACGACTTCGACGTGTCCCGGCGCCTGGGTGCGGAGGACCCGATGTCGATCATGCTGCGGGCGCTCGTCGCCAAGATGTTGCAGACGCCGGCGACCCATAAACGTTCTGGTGAATTGCGGCACCTCTTCCTGCAAGCGACGCGTCAGGCCTTCGCGGCAGATGCGCCGGATGCGCCGTTATTCCCGAAAGAGCGTGCCTCCGGTCGGCTGGAATTCGCGCACGTGCTCGTCGACCGCCACCTCACGGCCGAGTGGCTGACGCCGCAATGGCTCGCCAACCGGCTTGGTGTTTCCATGCGCACGCTCCAAGAGGACTTCAATACTGTCGGGACGACAGTCACCAGCTTCATCCGCGATCGCCGGTTGCGCCTGGCAAGGGAGCGGCTTGTGGAGAAGCAACGCGGCGGCGCCGATGAGGGCACCACCATCGCCGAAATCGCTTTTTCGTCCGGCTTTAACGATATTTCCTACTTCAATCGCTGTTTCAAGAAGGCCTTCGATTGCTCGCCAAAGGACGTTGTGCGCAAATAGGCTTGCGCTTTCGTCCAACTGAAGCCGCGCTCTTTTCCAAGACAGCCCAGGCGAGATCGTCTTTGCTCGACCATACAAGTTGGGAGAGCTTTGCATGCAGCGCTGGAGCTTGCTTATCGATGGTCGCAAGGTCGAGACCGACGGCCTTCAGGACGTGATCAACCCGTCCACCGGCAGCGTTGTCGGTGCTATGCCGGTTGGCACTGCGAGGGACCTCGACGCTGCCGTGGCGGCCGCGTCAAGGGCCTTCTCGGTCTGGAAAGAGGTTCCTGATAGCGAGCGTGCCGAAGCGTGCCGCGCGGTCGCGAAGACAATCGACGCCCATTCCGAGGAACTGGCGCGCTTGCTCACCCTCGAGCAGGGTAAGCCGATGAATGGGTTGGGATCGCGATTCGAAATCGGCGGTGCCGTTGCCTGGACACGCTACACCGCCGACTTGTCCCTGCCTGTCGAAGTCTTGCAGGACGGGGACGAGGGACGCGTTGAGCTTCATCGCAAGCCGATCGGTGTGGTCGGTTCGATCACTCCCTGGAACTGGCCGGTGATGATCGCGTGCTGGCATATCGTTCCGGCAATACGCGCGGGCAATACGGTCGTCATCAAGCCTTCGCCATTGACTCCGCTCAGCACCATCCGGCTCGTCGAACTCATCAACCAAGAGCTGCCGCCAGGCGTGGTGAACGTCGTCACCGGCGAGAGCGAAATCGGCAGCCTGATGTCGTCGCATCCCGGGATCGCGAAGGTGACCTTCACAGGGTCGACCGCGACGGGACGCAAGATCATGCAGAATGCCGCAGGCACGCTGAAGCGGCTGACGCTGGAGCTCGGCGGCAATGATGCCGGGATCGTACTGCCCGACGCCCAGCCGAAGAAGATCGTCGAGGGGCTATTCTGGGGCGCCTTCATCAATTGCGGACAGACCTGTGCCGCGCTGAAGCGGCTATACGTTCACGACAGCCTCTACGACGAGGTGTGCCGCGAACTCACGGCCTACGCGAAGCAGGTCGTCGTCGGCGACGGACTGTCCGACAGCTCGACGCTCGGTCCGGTTCAGAACCGCCGCCAATTCGAGATCGTCTCGTCGTTCGTCAAGGAGGCGCGCGAAAAGGGCGGTCGCGTGCTGATCGGCGGAGATCCAACGGATGGACCGGGATGGTTCTACCCGGTGACACTCGTTGCCGATGTGGATCATGGCTGTCGCCTGGTCGATGAAGAGCAATTCGGACCAGCGCTGCCGATCATTCGCTACAGCGACCTCGACGAGGCGGTAGGGAAAGCGAATGCCAGCTCGATGGGGCTTGGCGGCTCTGTCTGGGGGACCGATCCCGAGACGACGAAGCGTGTCGCACAGCGGATCGAAGCCGGTTCAGTGTGGATCAACAAGCATGGTGCAATTCAACCCAACGCGCCGTTCGGCGGCGTCAAGCAGTCGGGCTTCGGGGTCGAATTTGGTCTGGAAGGACTGAAGGAAGTTACGACGGTCCAGACCGTGTTCTGCTGACGCAGGTCTGAAGACAGTCGTCCTTCGGGGGAGGGGACATGCAGGAATACGACTATATCATCGTAGGCGGCGGATCGGCCGGGTGCGTTTTGGCGTCACGCCTGTCGGAGGACCCGCGCAGTCGCGTCCTGCTGATCGAAAGCGGGCAGCGCGACACCGACAAGTACATCCACATACCCGCGACGTTCTTCAAGGTCTTGGAGAAGGGACGGGATGCCCTGTTCTATGCTTCCGAACCCGAGAAGGGGCTGAATGGACGTCCATCGATCGTGCCGCAGGGTCATGTGCTTGGCGGCGGCAGTTCGGTCAACGCGATGGTCTACATTCGCGGTTCGCGCCAGGATTACGACACCTGGGCGCAGATGGGGTGTCGACACTGGAGCTACGAGAAGATTCTTCCAGTTTTCCGCGATCTCGAGAATAACCAGCGCCTGTCCGGCGAATATCACGGCACTGAAGGTGAGCTTACGGTGTCCGACCGGGCTTACGGTCATCCCCTGTCCTGGGCTTTCATCCGCGCTGCTCAGGAAGTTGGAATTCCCTACAACGAAGATTTCAACGGCGCCCGGCAGGAGGGGGTGGGTTTCTATCAGACTACGACAAGCCGCGGCCGCCGTCGCAGCTCCGCCGAGGCCTTTCTACGCAAGGCGGAGGGGCGTACCAATCTGACGATCCGCATCGCGACCCGCGTTCACAAGGTCGTTCTTGAAGGACGAACTGCGACCGGCGTGAAGCTCGACGACGGCTCGACGGTGAAGGCGCGGCGGGAGGTGATCCTCGCGGCAGGCGCGCTTGCCACGCCGAAGATCCTGCAACTCTCCGGTATCGGGCCGGCTGCGCATTTGCGTCAGCACGGTATCGATGTCGTCGCGGACCTGCCCGGGGTCGGCGAAAATTATCAGGACCATCTCGAGGCGACCGTTCAATGCGAGATTAAGGACCCGATTTCGATATTCGGCGAAGACAAAGGTCTGCGCGCGGCGTCGCACATGTTGCAATATTTTTTGACCAAGACCGGACTATTGACGTCGACCGTCGTGGAGTCCGGAGGTTTTGCCGACACCGCGGGCACCGGCGAGCCGGACATCCAGTTTCACGTGCTGCCGACATTTGTCGGGTTTGCCGATCGCACGCCGGATCCGGGCCATGGCATCTCGATCGGTCCCTGTGTCTTGCGTCCGCAGTCGCGGGGAACTGTTCGCTTGCGGTCGTCCAATCCGGCCGACTCCGCGCTGTTCGTCGCCAATTCGCTCGCCGAGCAAGCGGATGTCGACACCCTCGTGCGTGGCGTCGAGCTGAGTATCCGGATATCGCAAGCGCCCTCGCTTGCGCATCTCGTGAAGCGGCGCGTCTTGCCAAAGCCCGGGCTTGAAGATGACAAGGAGGCACTCCGCGACTACGTGCGCGGGATTTCGAAGACAGTCTTCCATCCTTCAGGCACGGCGAAGATGGGCCCTCCGGAGGACGCGATGGCGGTCGTTTCAGAAGACCTCAAGGTGCGCGGCATCGACGGTCTGCGCGTGGCGGACGCTTCGATCATGCCGCGGCTGGTCTCCGGCAACACGAACGCGCCAACGATGATGATCGGCGAAAGAGCGGCCCGGTTCATCTTGGGCAAGGATCGCGCAGCGTAGCATCACCGGAATGCAGCACGGGCTGACTGCGGCGCGCACCAACCAGCTCGAGCGTTTCATTGCTGAATTGAATCGGAAGTGGATTCCGGTTTCGGTCGTTTTGTGATTCAAGTTGCTGACTGGATTGGAGGCCAGCATTGCATGACCGGACCTCTTTCCCTGGATCTTCGCGAACGACTTGTTGCGTCGGTTTTGGCGGGCGAGAGCTGCCGGTCTGTAGGGGAGCGGTTGGCGTTGCGGTCTCGTCGGTAGTGAAGTGGTCACAGCGGCAGCGGGCGACCGGCTCGGTTGCGCCCGGCAAGATGGGCGGCCACCGCAAGCCTGTACTTGATCCGCACCGCGACTTCATCGTCGAGCGGATCACTCAGATGCCGCACCTGACGCTACATGGTCTGAAGGCGGAGCTGGCAGCCCGCGGGGTCTGGCTGTCCCTACGCCGGGAAGGGCTGCGTTTCAAAAAAACACTGTTCGCCCTCGAACAGGCCCGCGCCGACGTCTCTCGTAGGCGCCAGCGCTGGCGATCCTGGCAGGCCGGGCTCGATCCGGAGCGGCTCGTCTTCATCGATGAGACCTGTATCAAGACCAACATGGCCCTCTGCGGGGCTGGGGCCCCAAAGGGGCCCGCCTGTGCGGCTTCGCGCCGCACGGTCACTGGCGTACCCTCACGTTCCTCGACGCGCGCCGCCACGACCAACTCACGGCACCCTGCGTCTTCGACGGGCCGATCAACGGCGAATGCTTCCGCGCCTATGTCGAAGCCACTGCACGAAGCCAAATACAATGCGTCACGCTGAATCGTCGAGCCGTTTCATCTATACGATTGTTGCATGGAGAATGATGGCGCCGCCGCGCTCGTGCTTGTGCCGGCGGAGCGCGCCGGGGAGTTCCGAAACGAGCCGGTCTACCTGCTCGGTGCAGCCGTCGGCACCGGATACAGAGCCGGAGCGATCCCCCACAATTCGCCACCCTACGCCGGCGCAAGCTTCGATACGGTCGCGCCCGACCTGTTTCGGATGGCAAGGCTTGGTCCGTCTGATGTTGGCGTGGTTCAATGCTACGAAAATTTCACCGGAGGTGTGATGATGGCGTTGGCGGAGCACGGCTTTTTCAAGCCAGAGGATGCTAACGACTTCCTGACGGTCGAGAATTGACTACTCCGTCCGGCCAACTGCCGCTCAACACCAGCGGCGGAAACCTGGCCGAGTGCTACATGCACGGCTTCGAGCTCGTGCTGGAGGCGGTGCGCCAGGTACGTGGCGTGTCGACGAGCCAGGTGCGAAGAAATGACGTCGCAATGGTCATCGACGGTCTGATGGTTACTCCCGTCAGCAACCTTCTTCTTGGCTCAGAGGCGACGTTATGACTGCTGATGCGAGCTCGACGTATCTTCCTTCGGGCCTGCCAATTCCTGTGCCCGAGGCCGATAGCCTGTCAGCGCCTTACTGGGAAGGACTACGTCGGCGCCGGCCTCTGGTGCAGCGATGCAGCCATTGTAGCGCCTGACAGTTTGGACCCGAGTGGATCTGTCATCGCTGTCACATCTTTGATCCGGATTGGACTGAAGTCGAGCCGCAGGGCCGGATCTTCGGTTGGGAGCGGATCTGGCATCCCTCGCATGCGGCGCTCAGGCAACATGGCCCCTACCTCGCCATACTTGTCGAGCTTCCGCAGGCCGGCGGCGTACGCATGGTGGGCAATCTGCTGGGCGACCCATTACAGAACGTCGTGATCGGAGCCGATGTCGTAGGTGTGTTCGAACATCACCCGGATTCCCATCCGGCGTATTCCCTTCTGCAATGGCGAGTGGTGGATTAGATCGCGTCTGATTTGCCGGAATCCAGAAGGCCGCGGGGGCGGCAAGTCCCGCGCCTGGACTGATCGCGTATCGCAACCAGATGGTTGGTGGCAGAGATCGCAGTCGGGCGGTCGGCGAAGGCGAGCACGGCATGCGCACCCGCCTCGCCGCCCTCGCGATCATAGCCGTAATTGACCACGAACCGCTTGTCGAAGCGCAGCCCGCGTTCGGCGAGCCCTTGTAGTCCTTGCGCTTGACCAGCTTGACGAAGTCACCTTCCTTCCAGGAGACTACCACATAAGATCCGCTGCTGGGTATCTTGCTGAGGTCGGTCTGCTGGGCCGCGGGCTGTGCGAGCGCTTTCGGGGGAGATGAGAATCGAACCGTGATAGCCGAGCGTCGGCGCCTTGAAGACAACTTTCACCGTGCCGGATCAATCGCCTCGGCAATGAGACAGCTATCAGTTTGGTTGGATCGTACTGAAGGCGCCATTTGTTTTCGTGCGGTGCATCAGGCGTGGCGGGGTTGGATCAGTCGTTCGCGAGCAACGCGAGCACGTCTGCGTGCCGCAGGCGCGGCGGGGAACCGACCTTCAGCGGCCGGCGGCAGGAGTCCGGCAGTACAGCAAGCGTGGGCATGCCCATGCTACCGGATGACGCATAGAACGAGGCACGGTCGGCGGGCGCATGCTGCGGCGCCCTTGTTATGATGCTGACCGCGAATAGAAGTGCGACCAGCAAGGCGACCGGTACGATCAATGCCTCATTCGTGCCGATACGATCCGTCACCGCTCTCGCGGCGATCGCTCGAGCGGGAGGAAAGCGAAGGTCGATCCATTCCAGAGTGAATTTGATCATGCTGGCCCTACGTGTCGCTGTTGCCTCGCGAACGTCTCAATTCGTGCTGTCAGACAAGGCGAAGCCGTAATGGAGATGGTTAGCCTGGACTTCCGTCTCGAACGCTGTCGGATTTGCATCCGGCGGGGTGGACGTCGTCCGCACGCTTAGAACTCGCGACCTCACGCCATGAAGGTTCAAGATGCTACTCTCTGTGCCCGGCGGTAAATCAAGTCGCGTAAGGGAGAGGCGCGAGAACATTACGGCAAGCCTTAAGAATCGCCGGCGACTGCTGCTCCGGAACTGCGCGAGCGGCGCGCCTGAAGCATTTCGATAATCGCGAACATGACGATCACGACAATAAGGACGACGACCGATGCTGCAGCGATGACGGGGCTCACCTGAAGCAGGATTCCATCCCACATCTGCTTCGGCAAGGTTGTCTTGATGCCGCCGCCGACGAATAGTGCTACCGTCAGCTCCTCGAACGATTGCAGGAACCCGGTTACAAAGCCGACGGCGAGCCCGCCCGCCACCAGCGGCAAGGTAATGCGCCAAAAGATGCGCAGCCGTCCGGCGCCAAGCGTTGCGGCTGCCGCATCGAGCTGCCAGTCATAGCCCTTGAAGGTCGCCAGCATGACCATGAACACCACTGGCATCGCGATGACGGTGTGACCTATGGTGATCCCGATGTCGCTTGCCACTAGTCCCATTCGCGCGAACAGATAGAACAGCGCGATTGCTGTGACAATGGACGGGACCATCATCGGTGAAAGGCAGAGGAGGAACGCGATGCTGCCGAGCCGGCTGCGAGTCCTGGCAACCCCATACGCGGCCATCGATGCGATCAGCAGCGTGACGGCTGCCGCCGCGAACCCGATGCCGAATGAACGGGTCATCGCGCCGAGCCAGAGGGAGGACGCGAAGAACTGCTCGAACCAGCGGGCACTCAAACTCGGCGGCGGAAACGACAGAAAGGTCGAGCCAGTGAAGGCCATCGGGATAAAGGCGATGATCGGTGCCAGCAGCAAGGCGATCACGACCCAGGCATAGACCGAGAGCAGGGCGCCCCCGCGCAGGCCGCGGATATTGCGCTTCCAGAGCTCCTCGATCGTGCTGCAGATCAGCCCGGTGGCGTGGACGACGGAAAGCCCGATGCGTCGTACCGGGCCGTCCGCGCTGGTCGGCCGGCCGCTGCCTGTCGTCACCACCGACAGGTCGAAGATCCTGTCATAGACGAAGCAGATCGTGATGGTCGAAATCAGGAGGATCGCCGCGAGCGCGCTGCCGAGCTGCCAATTCTGCAATTCGTTGATTTGCAGGATGATAAGCTGCCCGATCATGGTGTCCTTGGCGCCGCCGACGAGGGCCGGCGTGATGAAGAAGCCGAGCGAGGAGACAAGAACGAGGAGGCCGGCCGACGCGACGCCGCGTACCGAGGGCTGAAAGAAGACCTGCCAGAATGCGCGCGAGCCGTTGGCGCCAAGCGTCGATGCTGCCATCATCAGGCGACGGTCGATCTGGTTCATGACCGGCAACATCGTGACGACCGCAAGCGGCAGCAGCGTGTGCACCATGGCGAAGACGACGGTGGTGCGCCCGAACAGCAATTGATCGCCGCCCTTCAGGCCGATCGCGGCCATGGTCTTCGCTACGATGCCGTTGCGCCCGAGCAGCACCAGCCAAGAAAAATTCTTGATCAGTGCGCTGGTCCAGAATGGTAGCAACACGAACAGGGTGGCAATGCGCTGCTGCTGGGCCGGCTTTTGCGACAGCCAATAGGCGAGGGGATAGCCTAGCAACAGGCAGAGCACGGTGGTCCAGCACGCGACCTGGAACGTCGTCGACAGCACGGTGAGATAGGGGCCGCCGTTCCAGATGCGCAGGAACGGAGCGACAGTCAGCGCGCCCGTGATCTTGTCCATCACGCTCACGGACAACATCTGCGCGGTCGGCCAAACCAGGAACAAGGCCAGGAAGGCGAGGCCAGGCAGCGCCAGCCACAGCGGGTCAAGCCTGAGTTTACGTGCCTTCGTGCGCGGACGCTCGGCAATTCCGAGAGACGTCATCTCGGCCATCTCTCAATGCCCTCGCTCGACCCGTTGCAGTGCGGTCATCTCGGTCTAGGCACGCTTGGCAAGCGGCGTCTTCGCCAATGCCACGTTGCGGTTCTCGGGGCGCGCCAGGCCGAGGTGCTCGCGGAGGGTGCGCCCTTCATAGTCGTGGCGGAATCGTCCGCGCCGCTGCAACTCCGGCACCACCTTCTCGACAAAGTCGGTCATCGTGCTCGGCAGCGCTACGAACGAGATCATGAAGCCGTCGCAGGCGCCTGCGTCGAGCCAGGTTTCCATGTGATCGGCCACCTGCGTCGCGGTGCCGCAAAACGTCGCCTTGGCACGATTGAACCGGCGCGCGATCTCGCGCAAGGTCAGGCCCTGGCGGATCAGACCGGCGATCTCGTCGAAATAGGCCTTGTGGAGGTTGGACGTCGCGGGAATCCGGCTGACAGGCACCGGCTCATCGAGAGGGAGATCCGACAGGTCGGTTTCGAGGTCCTGCCCAAGGCGCAAGATGCCGACATCAGGATGGACCAGGTCCTGCCAGCGATCGAGCTTGTCGCGGGCCTCCTGTTCGGTCTCGCCGATCACGACCGAAATGCCCGAGGCGATCTTCAGATCGTCCGGCCGGCGGCCGAACTTGGCCATCCGGGTCTTGAGATCGCTATAGAAAGCCTTGGCGGCATCGAGATTGCCGCTCGACCCGAACACCACTTCGGCATGTTCGGCCGCGAAATCCCGACCGGTGTCGGACGCGCCGGCTTGGATGATGACCGGGCGGCCCTGCGGCGAACGCTCGATGTTGAGTGCGCCATGCACGGTGAAGTACTTGCCCTTGTGGTCGACCAGATGCTGCTTCTCCGGCAGGAAGCTCTGGCAGGTTTCCTTGTCGTAAACGAAGGCGCCGTCTTCCCAAGTGTCCCAGAGTGCTTCGACGACCTCGAGGAATTCCTTCGCCTTGGTGTAGCGGTCGCCATGCGGAGGCAACCGTTCGAGACCAAAATTGCGCGCCGCATAGTCGTTGGCGGAGGTCACCACGTTCCAGGCGGCGCGCCCGTGCGAGATGTGATCCAGCGAAGAGAACAGCCGCGCAACATTATAGGGCTCGTAGAAGCTGGTTGATGCGGTCGCTCCGAGGCCGATACGGGTCGTCGCCCCCGCAATGGCTGAAAGCAGGGTGATCGGCTCCAGGACGTTCATGAACAGCGGCGACCGGCTCCAGGCTCTCAGGTTCTCGGTGCGCGCCGCCGGTGTGTCGGCGATGAAGAAGAAGTCGAACTTGCCTCGCTCGGCGAGTTGCGCCATCTCGCGGTAGTAGTCGATGTCGGTCGAGGCGTGGGGTCGCGCCTCGTCCATCAACCACGATGCCGCGTGCGATCCGTTGGCGTGCACCAACGCGCCGACCACCATCTGCTTCTTCTTGCTCATGACCGTCCCTCCATGTTTTCTCGCGCGCCGCAGACGTTACTTCTTGCCGCCCATCAGCAGCCATTCCTGGAAGCGTTCCGAGACGGCTGCGTAGTTCTTGCCCCAATAGGCGTAGTCGCGCACGGTGAGGCCGGCGAGGTTTTCAGGCAGCGTCGGAAGCACCTTGGCGCGTTCGGGCGTAATGAACTTGTAGGCCTTGAGGTTGCTCGGACCATTGGCGACAATGCTGGAATAAGCCGCCTGGCGCTCGGGCTGCATCGAGAACTCCACGAATTTGCGGGCCTGTTTCAGCTTCGTCGAGCCCTTCGGAATCGACCAGCCGTCGATCGAGTAAAGGCCCTTCCAGACGATATTGACCGGAGCGCCGGAATCGATTGCGGCAAAAGCGCGTGCCGACCACGTGTCGGTCATATCGACCTCGCCATTCTGCAGGATCTGCGTATTCTGCGCGCCAGCCGACCACCACACCGCGACCTCGGAGCGGATCTTGTCCATCATCTTGAAGGCGCGATCGACATCAAGCGGGTAGAGATCTTTTGGCGCGACGCCATCGGCGAGCAGCGCCGCTTCCAGCACGCCCTTGGGGTTCCGATACAGGCCGCGGCGTCCCGGAAACTTAGTCGTGTTCCAGAAGTCGGCCCAGCCCGTCGGAGCCTCCTTCTTGTAAATGTCGGTGCGATAGGCCATCACGATGCCATAGGCGGAGAAGCCGAACCAGTTCGGCATCAATGCGCCTGGAATCAGTTCGTCATCCGGTCCCTTGTCGACCTCGAGCGGCTCGAGATAGTTCTTCTCCTGGGTCAGCCGCAGCACGTCGTCGGGGGTGACCATGCAGACGTCCCAGAGCTTGCTGCCGGTGTCGACGATAACCTTGAACTGCGTCACTGGATCCGATTCGTGGGCAACACCTTCGACGCGGATGCCGGTGGCCTTCTCGAACGGGTCATAGAAGGCGGTGCGGAGCGCGGCACCGGGAGCGCCACCGACGTCAGCGACGGTGATCTGCTCGGCCGCACCGGCCCCTCCGGACCAGACTGCCGGCAGCGCCAAGCCGGTAGCGGCCGCGCCCGCGGCCTTCAGAAGTCTCCGTCTTGTGATGCGCGTGATGGCGGACATTGTTGTTCTCTCTGTGATGTAATGAACGGTGTCGGAGGACGCGATGTGACGGCGCGGTGCTACGCGCCTGCCGTTGATGGACCGCTTTCGAGGACCCGGGCCTGGTTGCGCTCCCAGCGGATAAAGACGCTTTCATCGATTGCGACCGGCGGCAGGCCGGCCCCACGACGCGCGGTGATCAACGTGCCGCTGGCGAGACGGACCAGTAGCCGCGTCTCCGAGCCCGCATAGATGCTTTCCTGAACACGACCGCTCAGCAGCGCCTCGTCATCGCTGCAGAGAAGGAGCTTTTCGGGGCGCACCACCAACGCGGCCGATTGCCCGACCTGCATGTCGCAGCCGTCGGGCAGTGGAAGCACGCCATCGGGGCTCTCAAGGCATCCGTTCGCGGCAACCTTGCCATGGATCAGGTTGGATGCGCCGATGAAGTCGGCGACGAAGGTGTTGGCCGGCCGTTCGTAGATTTCCTCGGGTTTGCCGAGCTGCTCGATCCGGCCGTCGTTCATCAGGCAGATGCGGTCGGCCAGCGCGAGAGCTTCTTCCTGATCGTGCGTCACGAAAATGATCGTTGCGCCGGTTTCGCGATGCAGGCGCTTGATCTCGATGCGCATGTCTTCCCTGAGCTTCTTGTCGAGCGCGGACAGGGACTCATCCATCAGGATCAGCGACGGCCGATAGACGAAGCAGCGCGCCAGCGCGACCCGCTGCTGCTGGCCGCCTGACAGTTCGCGGGGAAAACGGCTGGCAAAGTCCGAAAGCTCCACCATCGCGAGCGCCGCCTCCGTCCGGCTCTTGATCTCGCCCGCCGGCATTCGCCGCATCTGCAGCGGGAACGCGACGTTTTCGCGGACGGTGAGGTGGGGAAATAGTGCGTAGTTCTGAAAGACCACGCCGATGTCGCGCTTGTCGGCGGAGTTGTCGGTCTCGTCACGGCCGTCGATGATCAACTGGCCGCCCGACGGTTCGACCAGGCCGCAGATGATCTGGAGAAGCGTCGTCTTGCCGGACCCCGATGGACCAAGAACGGCGAGGAGCTCGCCGGCAACAACCTTCAGCTCGATCGGCTTGAGCACGGTGACCGCACCGTAAGCCTTCGAGATGCCACGAACGTGCAGCTTGACCTTCGACGGCAGCGGGCCAGTCGACGCGGAAGTGTCGTCGGACACGGCAGACCCTAAAGGCGCATCGTGAGCGTCGCGCGACGATCGCCACAATATACGAAACACGTCGCTACGGCGGCTTCGAAGGGGCGGAACGGCGCGGATCGCATCCATTACAGATCCTGTCAGGTCAACTGGGGCAAAGTAAGCCTCCCGGATCCGTGATGTGTAAATTACGAAAACCGGGTCCTTTGATTAGACGACGCCTAATCGATCCAGCTGAGGAATTATTGGGCGAACGGTGGTCAATCATTGGCCTTTTCGCCCACGGCGTCGGCGTTGGCCCGCTATAGCTTTCAGGTAATCAGCGGCGACGATTTTCTTATTTTACGCCCGCACCGGAATCCATAAGTCTCGCTTGCCTGAACGTGCCTCTCGTAGGAGCAATAGATGACGAATTCCGTCGCCTCGTCGGAAGAGCAGCAGCTTCGTATTGATCTCGCAGCCGCCTTCCGCAGCATCGCCAGGCTTGGCATGCATGAGGCCGTCGCCAACCATTTCAGTGCCGCGATCTCCGCGGACGGCCGCCGGTTCTTGATGAATCCAAAGTGGCGGCACTTCTCGCGTATTAGGGCCAGCGATCTGGTTCTATTCGACCTGGATGAGGAGCAGGGCGTCAAGGGACGGCCCGATGTCGATCCGACGGCCTGGGCCATTCATGGCCAGATGCACCGGCAACTGCCGCAGGCGCGGGTTGTGATGCATCTCCACCCTCCGTTCGCGACCACGATCGCCTCTCTTATCGATCCTCAGATCAAGCCGATCGATCAGAATACCGCGCGCTACTTCAATCGCCTTGCCATCGACGATCGCTATGGCGGCATGGCCGACAGCGAGCAGGAGGGAGCGCGCCTTGCAGCGCTGCTCGGCAACAAATCGCGGCTGATGATGGGAAATCACGGCGTGCTCGTGATCGCCAACTCGGTCGGCGAAGCCTTTGACGACATCTACACGCTGGAGCGTGCCTGCCAGATCCTGGTCCAGGCCTACGCGACGGGGCAGCCGTTGAAGGTTCTGCCCGACGCCGTTGCCGAAAGCACGGCGCAGGATTGGGAGCAGATCACGGACTTCTCGATCGCGCATTTCGAAGAAATGAAGTGCATCCTGGATACCGAGGATCCGTCCTACGCGCATTGATCACGACCGCGGCTGCGTTGCGGGATAGCGCGAATGAAATCGAGACAGGAGCGGATATGATACGGACGGGCGAAGAATACAAAGCCTCCATTCGCGACAGCCGCGCGGTTTATATGAACGGCGAGAAGATCAAGGACGTCACCGTCCATCCGGCGTTCAAGCCCCTGGTCGATCTCAGGGCGCGGATATACGATCTCCAGCATGATCCGACGACGCGGCATCTGATGACTTACCGTGAGGACGGAGAGGTCAACGCGATCAACAACAAATTGCCGCTCAGCCAGCAGGATTGGTGGGACAAGCGCCGCGCGACCGATACGGTCCTGGAGGATGCCGGCGGCGTCATCACGCGCGTTGGCGACGAGACGGTCGGTGAAATGTGGTCGCTGTTCGACGGGCAGGACGTGCTCAACGACGTCGATCCGCAATTCTCCAAGAATATTCGTAATCACATCTTGAAGGTGCTGCACGCCGATCCGTTCCACGTCTCGGCAAACACCGATCCCAAGGGTGACCGCTCGAAGGCCCCGCAGGACCAGGATCCCGACATGTTGCTGCATGTCGTCAGGGAGACCGATGCGGGGATCGTGGTGCGCGGTGCGAAGTACGAGACGGCCGCGGCCTACGCCAATCAGGCGTTCACCAAGCCAACCATCGCCAATTGGGGCGATGCCGCCTATTCCGATTATGCGGTCGGATTCATCTGCGATCTCAATGCGCCGGGCCTCAAGTTCATCTGCCGCACCGGCTTTGCAGGTCGCGCGCCGGCCGAAGACTACCCGTTGTCGAACCGATTCGACGAGGTCGACACGTTGGTGATCTTCGACAACGTCATGATCCCCTGGGAAAACGTGCTGTTCTATCGGCATACCAAGGCTGCGGCCTATATTCGGGCCACGCTTCATCGCTACTCGGCGTTCGCGTTCGTGCAGCGGAATTTGAAGCTGGCCGACATGCTGATCGGCGCGGCGCTGTTCAACGTCCGCCAGACCGGGCTCGAGAAGCAGCAGGCGGTGCAGGAGAAGCTCTCGAAGCTCGCGATCTACCGCGAGGGGATCAACGCGCACCTGACGGCGGCGATCGCGCTGCCCGAGCGCAGCCCCGGTGGCCTGATGATGCCGAACCAGTCACTGCTCTACACCGGACGTGTGCTGGCCTGCTCGCAGCTTCACGAGATGATGCACGTCGCGCGCGAATTGTGCGGCGGTCAGATCTGCGTGACGCCCGACAAGGCTGCGTTCGAGGACGCCGAGACGGGCCCTTGGCTGGAGAAGTTCTATACGGTCAACGAGCATTGGGTCGCCGATGACCGGCGCCGGCTGCTGTCATTTGCGCGCGACCTGCTGAATTCGGACTATGCGGGCCATCGGCTGACGTTCCAGCTGTTTGCGCAGTCAGCGCCGTTCGCGCATCTTGCCGCTGTCTATCGAAACTTCGATTGGGACGGCCCGCTCGATTTCGTGCGGAGATCGGCGGGGCTGTCGGAGAGGGTCATGAAAGAGAAGAGCGCTCAGACTGGGGATCGCGCCGTCAACCATTGGTTCGGGCAGATCCGCGATGCGGCCGAGTAGCAGGGAGGGATTTTACATGCGAGCCACAAACGTGCAATCGGCTGCGATGGACATTCGGACGCAGTTCCTCGACGGCATGAGCCGTGCCGCATTTTGCGTCAACGTCGTGACGACGGATGGGCCGGCGGGACGTGCCGGTGTGACGGTGTCGGCGATGTCGTCGGTCTCGGCCGACGGCAGCACCCCGACAGTTCTGGTCTGTATCCATCATCAGAGCAAGACGGCGGCGGCCATCGTCGATAATGGCGTGTTCTGCATCAATATCCTGCGCGACGACCAGGCCGATATTGCCGATCATTTTGGCGGCCGCAGCAAATTCGGCGGCGACGACAAGTTTGCATATGGGCAATGGCTCCCGAGTGAGTCCGGCGCGCCGCGCCTCGCCGAAACCGTGGTGGCGTTCGACTGTCGCGTCATATCGTCCGAGCGCGTCGGCACCCACCACATCTTCGTCGGCGCGGTCGGTGCGGTGGCGGTCGGTTCGGGGCGGGCCCTGATCTACGCCGATCGCGTCTATGGCCGGGCCCATCCCATCCCGGCTTCGCAGACGTCATAATTACCTCCGTTACGACATCAGGACCAGTCGATGACCCACAAACGTATCCGCCAGTTCAACACCAAGGACACCTATCCCGAACAGAAGCTCGACAATGATCTGTGCCAGGTCGTGGTCGCGAAAGGCAGCATGGTGTTCGTCCGTGGCCAGGTCGGCCAGGATATCGAGACCGCGGTCAATGTCGCGATCGGCGATGCCTCGGGTCAGACCGAGCAGGCGATGAAGAACGTCAGGACATTGCTGGCGGAGGCGGGTGCAGAACTCGGCGACATCTGCAAGATCACGATCTACATCACCGACCCGCGTTATCGCGAGGCGGTGTATCGCAAGATCGGAGAGTACCTCAAAGGCGTCTTCCCGGTCTCAACCGGAATCGTAGTGTCCGCGTTGGCGCGGCCGGAATGGCTGGTCGAGGTCGATGTGACGGCAGTCATCCCCGACGGCAGATGAGGGTTGCATGACCTTTTCCCTGACGGCCCGTTGCCCGGACACCGGGATGTTCGGTATGGTGATCTCGTCCTCGTCTCCAGCCGTTGCGGCCCGCTGCGTCCATCTGCGCGCGAGGGTAGGCGCGGTCGCGAGCCAGAACATCACGGATCCAGCGCTGGGGCAGATCGGTCTGGATCTGCTGGCGCGTGGTCTGAGTGCAACCGAGGTGTGCGACGCGCTGATCGCGTCGACGCCGTTCATAGCCTACCGGCAGCTTGTCGTGGTCGATGCGCAGGGACGCACCACGTCATATTCCGGCAGCAATACACTCGGCATTCACGCCACCCACGCTGGGGAGGGCGCAATGGCTGCGGGCAATATGCTTGCCAATGTGCAGGTGCCGGCGGCCATGGTTTCGGCCTATCAGGCCGGTGCCGGCAAACCGTTTGTCGAGCGACTGCTGTTAGCGCTGGAGGCCGGGCTGGCCCAAGGGGGAGAGGCCGGTCCGGTTCATTCGGCGGGCCTCTGCGTGGTACGGGATGTATCCTGGTCGATCGCGGATCTCCGGGTCGATTGGAGCGTCAGCCCGATTGCGGCGCTCCGGGAGCTCTGGGCGGTCTACCAGCCCCAGGTTGATGCTTATATCGATCGAGCGAAAAACCCGTCGGTTGCGCCCGGTTTTGGCGTCGCCGGCGACGACAGGACCTGATCGGGCGCCTGCCCATGCTATAGTCGGTCTCGATTAGTCGGATGCAGGGGCCGAGCAGAAGCTAATGAGATATACGCTACGCCAGATCGAGTATTTCATCGCCACAGCGGAGACCGGGAGCATCACACTGGCGTCAGAGCGGGTGAATATCTCGCAGCCTTCGATCTCGACGGCGATTTCGCATCTGGAGGAGGAACTCGGGACCCAGCTCTTTGTGCGCCGACACGCCCAAGGGCTGTCGCTGACATCGGCGGGGCGCGTTCTTCTGGTGGAAGCAAAGCGCCTGATCGAGCAGGCTGAGCAGGTCTATTCCGTGGCCTCCGAGGTCGGAGAACGCGTTCGGGGCCAATTGTCTTTGGGAAGCCTGGTGACGCTGGCGCCGATGGTGATGCCGGAGCTGTCTCACTCGTTCACGTCCACCTATCCGGAATCGCGTATTATTCAGACGGTCGCCGACCACGAGCAATTGCTGGAACGCCTGCTGCGAGCAGAGCTCGATGTCGCCATCACTTACGACCTCTTGATCCCCGACGAGTTCGAGTTTCTGCCGCTGGCGAGCCTGCCGCCGCATGTCGTGGTCAGCGAAGCCGGCCCGCTGGCACGCCATTCTGCCGTGAGTTTGCAGGAGCTTGCGAGAGAGCCGCTGATCCTGCTGGATCTGCCGATCAGCCGCGAATACTTCCTCAGCATGTTCATGAAGGAAGGCCTTGAGCCGAACATCGTGTCCCGTTCCACGCATCAGGACGTGATCCGGACCATGGTCGCCAACGGCTACGGCTACACGCTGGCGAACGTTCGGCCGCGCTGCGAGATTGCCTTGGACGGCCGGCGCGTATCCCGGGTTCGGCTGTCCGGCGATCACAGGCCGATGGTCATGGGCGTGCTGACTCTCTCCCAGGGACGCAAATCCAGGTTGGTCGACATGTTCGAACAGCATTGCCGGCGCTTCGTCTCCGACGCTTATATCCCGGGTATGGTCGCGCCCGTCATGGAGCGCCGCACCTTCCGCGGACTGGTCGAGGGAGAGGAGAACCGGCCCGAAAAGGGCACGCCGGACTGAACGGCTCACGTCGCGTTGCCTGAAGTGGCAGGGCATATCGAAATCCGTCGAAGCCCATAGGTTTTTTCAATTTTCGTCCAGATGACATGGCTGGCTACTGTTCGTGTGGCCGTGCGCGTTTCGACTGGTATGCGTCCTGCATCGCCAACGGCCGAGGCGAGTGTCGACCGTGCTGGACGGAGGTGTAAGCGCATCCATGACGAAACCGACGATCTATTTCCTCAATGGTCCGAACGCCAATCTCTATGGCCTCGATCGTAGCGGAACCTATGGCCGCGAGAGCTTCGTCTCGATCAAGAAGCGATGCGAGGATCATGCGACCACGCTCGGCTTGACGCTCGATTTCCGTCAGTCGAACCACGAGGGCGTCCTCGTCGACTGGATCCAGGAGGCGCGGGAGAAGGCCGCAGGCGTCGTGATCAACGCCGCCGGGCTTACCTACACATCGGTTGCGATTCTCGATGCACTGCTCGCATTCGAGGGGCCGATCATCGAGGCGCATATGAGCAATATCTGGAAGCGCGAGCCGTTTCGGCACCATTCCCACGTGTCGCGCGCTGCGACGGGTGTTGTTGCCGGCCTTGGCGCGCTCGGCTACGAGCTGGCCTTGACGGCCGTCTCGCGGTTGATCGCGGAGCGAACAGCTCAATGACATCCGAGTTGATGGCGTTCTACAGTGCCCACGATGATTTCGACGCGTGGCGGGCAGCGCTTGCGGTCGAGGACGTCGAATTGCGCCAAGCCGATGATATCGTGGAGGCTGGCCGTGTCCGGCACGCGCTGGTCTGGAAGCCGCCGCATGGCTTCTTCGCACGCTTTCCCAATCTCGGGCTCGTCGTCAATCTCGGTGCTGGCGTCGATGCGCTGGTCGGGCGGGCCGACCTGCCGGATGTGCCGATCACCCGCCTGTCCGATCCGAAGATGGCACGCATGATGGCAGGCTACGTGTTGTTCGCGGTGCTGCGTCACGCGCGCAATATGCCCGCGTTCGAACGGGCACAGCGCGAGCGGCGCTGGCACTACATCCATCCACGCGATCCCGAGACGATTAGCGTTGGCGTGCTCGGTCTTGGCGAATTGGGGTTGACAGCGGCGATGGAATGCGTGCGACAGGGCTTTCGGGTGCGCGGCTGGTCGAGCTCGCCGAAGGTAGTCGACGGGATCGAGACCTCGGCCGGCCTGGATGCGCTGGAAGCAGTTTTGAGAAACAGCGATATCGTTGTCTGCATGCTGCCGCAGACCCCGGCGACCCGCGGACTTCTGGATGCCGGCAGGCTGGCACAGATGCAGCCGGGCGCATGCTTCGTCAACGTGTCACGCGGCAGTATTGTCGATGAGCCTGCGCTGGTTGAGGCGCTGCGAACTTGCCATATTGCCGAGGCGACGCTGGATGTGTTCGCGACCGAGCCGTTGCCATCGGAAAGCCCGCTCTGGACGCTCGACAATGTGCTGATCACGCCTCATCTGGCATCGATTGCGCTGCCGGCGTCCGCGGCCCGGCAGATCGGTGAGAATGTCCGCCGATCCAGGACCGGCGAGCCGTTGCTAAGTCGCGTCGACCCCGGGCGGGGCTATTGACCCTGGCCCGAACAGGCCGCCGATCGTAAAGGCATCGCGGGTGTAGTCGGCAAAGCTCTTCACGGCTGGACGCGGCGTGTGCCGCTTCAGCCGCAGCACCGTGACGTGGGTTGGCGGCAAGGGCTCGACAATCGGCACGACGGCGATGCGGCTGCCATCGTAGCCGATGGTCGTGCGCGGCACCGCATTGTGGATCGAATAGCCTTGTCCATGACCGATCAGGCCGCGGATCATCTCGAATGAGCGGCTCCGGATGGCGACGCGCGGCTCGATTCCGGCGGCGGCAAACAGCCCAAAGAAGTAGTCGCGTGAATGCGGCAGATCGAGCAGGATGAACGGCTCGTCGCGCAGTTCCGCGAGGCTGATCGCAGGGCGCCTCGCCAGCGGATGGTCGGCCGACAGCAGGATGTAGGGCGGCAGCTCGCATAGCTTGTCGCCCGTGATGTCGTCCGGGATGGCGAACGAATAGGAGAGGGCAAGCTCGGTCCGCCCTGACATTAGCGCTTCGATGACTTCCTGCTGGTTGCCTTCCTCCAGCTTGACCGAGATGCCTGGCTGTCGTTGGCGAAAGCCGGAGAGCAATCCCGGCATGAAGCGTGTGGCCAGCGTCAGGAAGCTCCCGACCACGATCTCGCCACGGAGCGTGTTGCCGAGGGACTGTGCACTTTGCGCAAAATCGCGCGCATGATTGAGTAACAATCGTGCATCGTTGACGAGGCGCTGGCCCGCCGGCGACAGCGTGACGCCTTTTGCCAGATGCCGCACGAACACTTGAATGCCGAGTTCGGCCTCGATCTGGCCCAGCGCGGCCGAAATCGACGGTTGCGACACGTTCAGGCGCTTGGCCGCCTCGGTCACACTTCCCGCGTCGGCCGTTTCGACCATGTACCGAAGAGCGCGGAGAGAGAACCTCATCGTGTTTTCCTATGCATCTCCAAAGATATTTATATTTTCCTTATGCTAACTGCTCCGGCACCTTTTCGTCCAGTGCAACAGGAGCCGATCGATGATCCGCACGGGCGAAGAGTACAAGCAGGGCATTCGCGATGGTCGCGAGGTCTGGATCGACGGCGAGCGTGTCAAGGACGTCACCACGCATCCCGCGTTGAAGCCAATCATCGACGTCAAGGCGCGCATGTACGACATGGCGCATGAGGAGCGCTACAGCGGCGATCTCACCTATGTCGAGAGCAACGAGCGGCACTCGATCTTCTACAAGCCTCCGACCGTCCAAAAGGACTGGCACGACAAGATCAAGGCCCTCGATCACTTCATGAAGGACATTTCCGGCGTCGTCACGCGGGTCGGCGACGAGACCATCGGCGAGATGTGGTCGCTGACCGATGGTCGCGACGTTCTGACGGAGATCGATCCGCGCTTTGCGCCGAATATCGACCGTCATATCCGCGCCGTGATCGAGAAAGACGTGTTTCACGTCTCCGCCAACACCGATCCGAAGGGCGATCGCTCGCTGCCGCCGCAGCAGCAGGATCCCGACATGATGGTCCACGTCACGCGCGAGACCGACGCCGGCATCATCATCCGTGGCGCCAAGTACGAGACCGCGGCAGCCTATGCCGACCAGGCCTATCTGAAGCCGACGGTCGGCGCATGGTCGACCGAGAAATTGTCGGATTATGCGGTAGGCTGCATCGTGAAGATGGGTGCGCCCGGCGTGAAGCACATCTGCCGCAGCGGTTTCGCCAGCCGCAGCAACCCGCAGGACTATCCGCTCGCCAACCGTTTCGACGAGGTGGAAGCGCTGGTCGTGTTCGACGATGTCCTGATCCCGTGGGAGGACGTCTTCTTCTATCGCCACACGCGCGCCGCCCAGTTTGTTCGCTCGACCTTGCATCGCTATTCGGCATTTCCTTACGTGCTACGCCTGCTTTACGTTGCCGACATGATGATCGGGGCGGCGATGTGGAATGCCAAGCAGACCGGTCTCGACAAGCTCCAGTCGGTGCGTGAGAAGCTTGCCGATCTCGTTTGCTACCGCGAGGGCATCAATGCGCACCTCACGGCGTCGATCGCGATGGCCGAGAAGAGCTCGGGCGGGCTGCTGATGCCGCAGCAGTCCATGCTCTATGCGGGACGCGTGTTTGCCTGCTCGCAACTTCCGGCAATGATGCACATCGCACGGGAATTGTGTGGCGGACAGATCTGCATCACGCCCAATGCGAATGCGTTCGATGCCAAGGGCAGCGGAGAGTGGCTGAACAAGTTCTACTCCCTGAACGATCAATGGCAGGCCGACGATCGCCGCAAGCTGCTTGCCTTCGCGCGCGATCTCCTCAATTCGGACTATGCCGGTCATCGCCTGACCTTCGTGCAATTCGCCCAGGCGCCGCACTTCAATCATCTGGCCGCGGTCTACAACAGCTTCGATTTCTCGGGGCCGCTCGATTTCGTGAAGAAGTCGGCTGGCTTGTCGGATCGCATCGATGGAAAGGCCTTATGAGCGCGCCAGCTGCGCGGATGAAGATTGCCGCTGGCTATATCAAGCTGCTGCACGAACAGGCATGAACGAGCTGGCTGTCGCATTCGGTGCGACAAACCGGATCCTCTGAGGTCTCGCCAAGCTGACGGAGATCGACGTGATCGCTGGAACTTCGATGATTTAACGGCGTCAGAGCTGATCGACCGTCGGTTCTTCACAAGATGAGCGCCGATCTCTCGGGCGAGAGATCGGTATGCGCGTTTGCGTATTTCTCCAGAATTGTCAATGGGTTGTGAGTGGGGGTGGCACGCCGTTTGCTTTCTGGTTCATGTCAAAACATTGTTGTGAGGGTTGGAGATGAAACGTGTCCTGAAGCACTTCATGATGGCGCTGTCGTCGGTGCTGATTATCGGCGCCGTGCCGTCCTCGGCCTCAGCTGAGGATAAGCTCGTTGTCAGCACCTGGGGCGGCAGCTTTCGCGATCTGATCAACGAGTCGATCGCGAAGAAGTTCACGGCGGAGACCGGCGTCAAGGTCGAGTACGTCACGGGCGGCACAATGGACCGGCTCAACCAGGCCAAGCTGGCTGCCGGCAAACCCGAGAGCGACGTCACTTTCACGACGGCCCATGTCGGCTGGCTCTACGCAAATGACAACCTGTTCGAGAAGCTCGATCTTGCGAAGATCCCAAACGCCATGCATCTGGTCGAGCAGGCCAACATCAGCCCATACCACATCGGCGCCTGGGCCTATGTCTACACGATCGGCTATCTGCCGGATCAGCTCCCAAAGGGCGTCAGCTTCGACAGCTGGGAAGGTCTCTGGAATCCGGCACTGAAGGGCATGATCTCATCGCCCGATTTCGATCCTAGCCACGTTATCGCCGTCGCCGCAAAACTGTCCGGCGCCGATGCCGCGCACTGGGAGGCCGGGAAGGACAAGCTGAAGGCACTGAAGGTGAACTACAAAGCCTTCTACACCAACGACGCCAACAGCCAGCAGATGTTCGCGACCGGAGAGACGCCGGTCCAGGTCGTGCTGTCGATGAATGCCTATTACATGCGCGACCAGGGCGTTCCGATCAAGCTCGTCATTCCCAAGGAAGGTGCAGTGCTCGGCGTCGACACGATGGGCATCACCAAGGGGACGACCAAGGTTGAGCTGGCCTACAAATTCCTGAACATTGCGCTCGATCCGGCGGTGCAGGCACAGATCGCCGATCTCAAGAAAGGCAGTCCAGTGGTCGATAACGCGAAGCTCCGGCCCGAGGTGGCGGCGCTGCCCGGCGTGTTCACGACGCCTGACCAATGGGCGCATCAGACGCTGATCATCGATCACAAGCTGCGCGCCGAAAAAACGGCCGAGTGGCGGAAGTGGTTCGCCGAAAACATGATGGCTCCCTGAGCCAAATCAGCGGCCCGGCCACGGCCGGGTCGCGAGTTTCCGCGCGGAGTTCGCCATGACCAAGCGCCCGTTTCTGGGTTGGTTCGTTTCGCCGGCCGGGCTTGTCGCGCTGGGGCTGACTGCTGCGATGGCGGCCGTGTTCCAGTTCAGCATGAGGACTTACATCCCGGGATCGCTGGAGGTAGGCGGATTCACGTTGCAGAATTTTGCGGCCATGCTGCGGCCGCTTTACGCGCTCGCGTTCTGGAACACGATCCTGCTCTGCTTCGAGACTGCGGCGTTCACGCTGATTCTTGCCTATCCGCTCGCCTATGCACTGGTGCGCACGAGCAGTTCCGCGAAGCGCTCCTTTATCCTGATTGCGGCGGTAACGCCGCTGTTTCTAGGGGAGGTGGTGCGGACCTATTCCTGGATGATTGTGCTCGGGAATAACGGCTTCCTCAACACGCTGCTGCTCAAACTCGGCCTCGTCGAGCGGCCTGTGCAGATGATGTTCACGCCAGGCGGCGTGATCGCGGCGCTTGTCCACGTGACGATGCCGATCATGGTGATCATGCTGGCCGCGGGTCTGTCGCATATCGATCGGAACTGCGAGAAGGCGGCGGAGAGCCTCGGCGCCGGACCGATCCGTGTCTTCCTGACGATCACGCTGCCACTATCGATGCCGGGCATCATCGCGGGCTTCTCCACCGCGTTCGCCTGGACATTCAGCGCTTTCGCGACGCCGCAATTGATCGGCGGCGGGCGGGTCAGCACAGTATCGACGCTGATCTATCAGCTCGGCTTCTCGTCCTTCAATTTCCCCTTTGCGGCAAGCCTGTCGATCATCGGCCTCGCGCTGTCGCTGGCTGTCATTGCATTGCTGAAGCAGGCAACCATGCGGCTCGAACGATTGGCAAGCCCGACATGAGGCGGTCTCCTGCCACCATAGTGCTGAGATGGTCGCTGCGTGTGCTTGTCGTCGCGATCCTTCTGTTCGTGCTGTTGCCCGGTGTCGTCGTAACCGTTACCGCTTTCAACGACCGCGCCATTCTGGCATTTCCGCCGCAGGCGTGGTCGCTGCGCTGGTTCTGGCGGGCGTTCTCGTACAGTGATTTCGGCCGGGGTCTCTGGAACGGCCTGACGGTGACGTTATGGGCGTCGAGCGTAGCGCTGGTCGTCGGCGCAGCCTTCGCCATCGCGATCCATCGTTATAATTTCGTACTCAAGTCGGTGCTCGAAGGCATCCTGCTGTCTCCGCTCGTCATTCCACATTACACGATCGGCTTGGGTGTGCTGATCCTGGCGTCGCAGAGCGGTGCGGGTCGTGGCTTTCCACTTGTTATCCTGACCCATGTGCTGCTGGTGCTGCCATTCGTGATGCGCAGCACCTTCATCTCGCTGCAAAATCTCGACAATCGACTTGAGCTTGCAGCTTCCAGCCTCGGCGCCAGACCAGGCCATATTCTGCTGACGGTGACGATCCCGCTGCTGCTGCCGGGCCTGTTGAGCGGTTGGCTGTTTGCCGCGATCCTGTCGTTCAACGAGTTTACAGCGACGCTGTTCGTCAGCAGCCAGGCGACGCAAACGCTGCCGGTCGCGATGTACAACTATGTCCGCGAATTTGCCGATCCGACGCTGGCTGCATTGTCGGTAATCTATATCGCCGTCACGGCATTGCTGCTGAGTCTCGCCAATGCCTTCCTCGGGCTCGGGAAGATTCTCGATGTTGATGCACACTGATCGGATGGGCGCGACTGCGAGCAGAGAGGCCGGCTGGCAGGGCCAGCCGGCGGTCCAGCTCGACGGCGTGACCAAGCGCTTCGGCGAGTCCATTGCCCTTCATGAGGCCTGGCTCAAGATCGAGCCGGCGGAGTTTATGACTCTGCTCGGTCCGTCTGGCTGCGGAAAGACCACGCTCCTCAATCTCGTTGCCGGCTTTCTCGAAGCCGATAACGGTGAAATCTTTATCGAGGGTACCCTGGTTACCGAAACTCCAGCCCATCAGCGTGAGATCGGTATCGTTTTCCAGAGTTATGCGCTGTTTCCGCATATGAGCGTCGCGAAAAATATCGCCTACGGTTTGAAAACTCGCGGTATCGATAGGAAGGAGATTGCGCGCCGGGTCGAAGAGGCGCTGTCACTGGTCAAGCTGGACGGGTTCGGTGACCGCAAGCCGCGGCAGCTGTCAGGCGGCCAGCAGCAGCGTGTCGCATTGGCCCGCGCACTCGTGATCAAGCCGAAGGTGCTTCTGCTCGACGAGCCATTCTCGGCGCTGGACAAGAATCTACGCGGCTCGATGCAAGTCGAACTCAAGCAGATCCAGCGCGAGCTTGGCGTCACCACGATCTTCGTGACGCATGATCAGGGTGAGGCGCTCTCAATGTCGGATCGCATCGCGGTGATGTCGGAGGGGCGGATACGTCAGGTCGCAGCGCCTGGTGATGTCTATCGCCGGCCAGCGGATCGTTTCGTCGCGTCCTTCGTCGGCGATGTGAATGTACTGGCCGGATGTCTCGTCGCGCGACACGATGAGGTTGCTATCGTATCCATCGGCGATATGCGTCTCGGCGTTCCGGCCGCGCCGCTTGAGAGGCTGGCTATTGCTGACGTTGCGGACGTCTTCATTCGGCCGGAGCATCTCGCTGTGACCTCGGCAGACACGCCAGGTGCGCTGCGCGGAACGGTGACTGCGCAGATCTTTCAGGGCGATCACACCGATCTCTATGTCAACGTCGTCGGCGTTGCGCGTGGGCCCCTCCTGTTGCGCACGGCAGGGATCGCGGCCTTGTCGTCCTGCCCGGTCGGCGCCGAGGTCGGATTGATCGTGGGATCCGATGACATCGTGGCATTCGCGCCCGAAACAAGGTAACGGCGTTGGTCATGCGCACTAGACGATCAATAATCCGACGATAGCTAATGTCATAGGCGCCTTCAACGTCGGCAATACGCTGCGAATTATGCCAATGACTAAGACTGCGGTTCGATGAAACCGCGAGCCTGAGCTCGAAGTGGGAACGTCAATGCCTGATCTTGATAAGGTCGTCGCAAAAGTTTAGGACGTGATTTCGCGGAATGCGATGTTCTACGAAGAGTCTCCGGAGGATACCAAGCAGTATCAGGTGTCGCCTGAGACGATCGCAATCTTGAGTTGGATCGCGACGAACATAGCGCTACCTACCATTCTGGCAGTTCTCGTCGCTCCGGTCTCCGAGATGTTCCAGTCGCTCGCCGGCTGCCAGTTGCAGGACGATAGTGATCTCCAGCATCCAGGGCACCGGTAACCAGAAATGGCGTAGCGCCCGGCGAACCGGGTGTCCCCCGTCCGAGGCCAGCTCATTCGGACCGGTTTCGACGAGCCGGCGCTCGGCTTCCTCTTGGGAAAGGCCTGCCTGGGTTCCAGGGACATTGTTGGAAAGGCCGCCAGCCGAGAACGTGTCGTGCTGATCTTTATCGGATTCCACGTTCCGGACCTCTCACCATTGATACCGGACGATGACCGCCTGCCCCAGTCCTTATGCGACAGGACAGGTCAGTCTGGGGATCAAGCGATCATGCTTGTTGTGTGGGTTCAGGCAGGATGCACATGCCGGACATCGGTTCGATCCAGGCGATTTGATCGATCACGCCCTTCACACCCGCGACGTTTTCGGCGACAACACGGGCCGCTTCCCACGCACGTTCATCGAAGATTGCGCCGGAGAGCCGTAGCCGCAGCGGACCATGCTGATCTCGTCGATGACGGCGCGCGGGTTCACGTTGACGACGTCCTGCATGAAGGTGCCCTTGTCGTCCATGAACGGTCCGAACGACATCGCATGCGAGCAGCCGAGGACGTCGGTGAAGAACGCAGCCGCGGCCTTCACGTCCGGCACGGTGATGCCGGTGTGGTCGTGACCACGCAGGCCCGGAATGGAATACGCTGAAGCCGGCAGGATCGAGGCTCCGAGCGATAATACGGCGGAGGCGAGCAGTACTCTCAACGGGATCATGATCACTTCCTCATGGTTTGCAGCAGCACAACGTCTGACGCGAAATTCAACCCGGCGACGCCAGCTGGCGTTCGACACCCTTGGGATCATGGGCAAGGCCTTGTGCAAGGCCGCGCGCCATCTCGCCGACATAGATCTCCTCCTTGCCGGCCTCGAAGCCGTCGAGGATTTCCTTCGCCGCATCCGCGGTCGTCATCTTCGGGATAGTCAGCATCGCAGTCATGCGGGTGTCGATCGCACCGGGAAGTGCAGCAACGACACGCACGCCCCTCGGGCCGAGATCGCCGCGCAGGCCCTGAGTCAGGCTGAGGCCCGCCGCCTTGGAGGCGCAGTACGATCCCATGAATGGCAGATTCACGCGTGCGAGGATGGTGAGGATGTTGAGGACCGCCCCCTTGTTCCTGACCAGTGCGGGCGCGAAGGCCTTGGTCACCCGCAGCGGCGCGAGATAGTTGATCTCAATCTCCTCGCGGGCGATCGCAAGATCGGGAGCGACCATGAAGCCGGTGTTGTGGTTGATTCCGGCATTGTTGATCAGCACCGCGACGTCGCCGAACTGACCGGCGGCTTTCGCCACATCGTCGTCGCTCGTCACGTCCATCTTGACGGGCACGATGCCGTCCGAGGCTGTCAGGGCGAAAACATCGCGCGCGGTAGCATAGATCTTCGCAGCCCCGCGCGCCTTCAGTTCGGCCATGAGCGCCTGCGCGATCGCTCCGGCAGCACCTGTGACGAGCACGACGGAACCTTTGATTGTCTCGGTCATGCGGCCGATCCTTGTTGTTGCGGAGAGACGACCGAGGATTCATCGAGCCAGCCCGGCTCGACATCGGGCAACGGAATCGCGGCGAGCAATTGCCGCGTATAGGCGTGCTGCGGAGCACCGAACACGCGTGCGACCGGGCCGGATTCGACCACTTCGCCGTGATGCAGGATTGCGACGTCGTCGCAAAGCACTCGCACGACCGAGAGGTCATGGCTGATGAACACCATGGTGAGGCCAAGCCGCGTGCGCAACTCCTTCAGCAGCAGCAGGATGTGCGCCTGGGTCGAGACGTCGAGACCCGACACGATCTCGTCGGCAACGATGAAATCGGGCTCGAGCGCAAGGGCGCGCGCGATGCCGGCGCGCTGGCGCTGGCCGCCGGACAGTTCGTGCGGATAGCGATTGGCGAAATCGGACGGCAGGCCGACCAGATCGAGCAGCGCTGCCGCGCGCTCGCGCTGATCGCGCTTGCCCTTCAGCCGCCCGTGCACGCCGAGCGGGCGCGTCAGCGTCGTGCCGAGCCGGAGCCGCGGATTGAGCGAAGACTGCGGGTCCTGAAAGATCATCTGGATGCGCGCGCGCAACGGGCGCAGCGCGGCCTCGTCGAGCTGACCTATCTCGAGGCCGTCAAACTGGATGCCACCAGAGGTCGGCTTCAACAGCCGCACCAGCAAACGGCCGAGCGTGGTCTTGCCGGAACCGGATTCCCCGACGAGACCCACCACCGAGCCACGCGGCACCGCGAGATTGACGCCCTTGATCACTTCGCGAAGAGTCGGCTTCCCGAACAGGCCGTTACGCTGCGGATAGCCGAAGCCGAGGCTGCCTGTCTGGAGCAGGATATCGCTCATGCCGCACCCACCGCCGGAACCTGATCGAGCCGGTGCGCCTCCGACCACAATTGGTCGATGAGATCAGGCGGCACTGGACGCAGCGCTTCGGCAGGCCGGTCGGCGCGCGGCGTGGCGGCGAGCAGCGCACGGGTATACGCATGGCGCGGTCGCACCAGCACGTTGGCCGTCTCGCCCTCCTCCAGCACCCGGCCGGCATGCAGCACCGTCATGCTGCGGCAG
The DNA here is from genome assembly GCF_022354745.1 of Bradyrhizobium sp. I71. NCBI lineage: Bacteria > Pseudomonadati > Pseudomonadota > Alphaproteobacteria > Hyphomicrobiales > Nitrobacteraceae > Bradyrhizobium > Bradyrhizobium sp. I71. Next base: position 1,632,344 of record NZ_CP059398.1, on the reverse strand, counting down.
ATCTTGGCGACCACGCCGAGGTCGTGAGTGACGAACAGCACGGCGCCGCCATGGCGCAGGCGTAACCGCTCGACGAGCTGCAGCACCTGGCGCTGGACGGTAACGTCGAGCGCCGTGGTCGGCTCGTCGGCAATGACGAGCGCGGGATCACAGGCAAAAGCCATCGCGATCAGCACGCGCTGGCGCATGCCGCCGGAGATCTCGTGCGGAAAGAGCGCGAGGACCCGCTCGGGGTCACGGATCGCAACCTCGGCCAGAAGCTCGGCGGCGCGGGCCAGCGCCGCACGCTTCGACAGGCCGAGATGATGCCGCAGCAGATTGCCAATCTGCCCTCCGATGCGTTTCACCGGATTAAGCGAGGTCATCGGATCCTGCGGGATGAGCGCAATGCGGCGGCCGAGCAGGCTGCGGCGTTCGGCCTCGGCCATGGCCAGCAGATCGCTGCCCTCGAAGGCGATGCGCCCTGCGGTGACGCTTGCGTTCGCCGGTAACAGCCCGAGCACGGCACGACCGAGCATGGACTTCCCGGCGCCGGATTCGCCGACCAGCCCGCGGACCTCGCCCGGCTGCACATCGAGGCTGACACCGCGCAGCACATTGGCGGCGCCGATCGCGACCTTCAGCCCCTCCACCGCGAGTGTCGCCGTCATGAGCGTTGTACCGGATCTAGCGCGAGACGCAGGCCGTCGCCGAACAGATTGAGGCCGATCACGCTGGTGATGATGCAGACGATCGGCAGCGCCATGATCCACGGCGCCTGATAGACGATCTGGCGACCCTCAGCGATCATGCTGCCCCAGGTCGGCGTGTCACCGGCCACCGAGATGCCGACAAAGGACAGGATGACCTCGACCAGGATCGCAATACCCATCTCGACGGCGAGGAGGGTCACCAGCAGCGGAACAAGGTTGGGCAATATCTCCAGCCGCAGTAGCCTGGCCCGGCTCAGGCCGATCACTTGCGCGGCGGCCGCATAGTCGTGCGTGAGCTGCACCATGGTCTCGGCGCGAATGACGCGGGCAAAGCGCGTCCAATCGATCACCACGATTGCGGCGATCACCGAGGTCAGTCCGGCGCCGATCGCTGCAGCCAGCACGATCGACAGCAGCACCGGCGGAAAGGCCATCCAGACGTCGATCAGCCGCGAGATGGACTGATCGACCCAGCCGCCAAAACTCCCGGCAAACAGGCCGAGCGCGACGCCGATCAGCGCCGCTAGCGTTGCCGCGATCAGTGCGACCATCACGGCCGTACGCGCCGAATAGGTCAGGCGCGACAGCACGCAGCGGCCGAGGCTGTCCGTGCCGAGGAGATACGCGTGATCCCCGCCAGTCATCCAGGCCGGCGGCAATTGCGCCGACATCAAATCCTGCTCAAGCGGATCGTGCGGCGCGAACACGGGCGCGAATATCGCGGCCAGCACCAGGAGAGCGACCAGCACCGTGCCGATCCAGAGACGCGGACCGCCCCGCCTCAAGCCCGCAAGCAGGCGCGACGGCGGCGCGGCAAGAGAGGCGATTGCGATGTCAGCCATGGCGCAGCCTCGGATCCAGCATGGTGACCACGAGATCGACCAAGAGATTGAGCGCAATGAACAGCACCGCAAAAGTCAGGACCAAGCCCTGGATCAGCGGAAAGTCGCGGTTGATCACCGCATCGATCGCCATGTTGCCGATACCCTCATAGGAGAAGATGCGCTCGACCAGCACGGTGCCGCCGAGCAGCAGCGTCACCTGGACCCCGCCGAGCGCGACCGTCGGGATCAGCGCGTTAGGAAACACCTCGCGCAGCAGGATGTTCGGGCGCGAATAGCCGCGGGCGCGCGCGATCTGGGCATAGTCCTGATCCTCGGATTCCGCCAGCGAGGCTTTCAACAGACGCGCCACCAGAGCCGCAAGCGGCAGCGCCAACGCGAGCGCCGGCAGGATCATGTGATGCAGAAGCGCGAAGGCGACGTCGAAGTGGCCGGTCAGGATGCTCTCGATCAGGAAGAAATTGCTGTGCAGGTTGAGGTCGATCTCCGGATCGATCCGGCCGGAGATCGGCAGCAGCGGAATCAGCACACCAAACAACAGCAGCAGGATCAGCGCCCAGAGGAAATCCGGAATCGCAAGCAGCACGCCGATGCCGCCATCGACGACCCATTCGGCGCGCCGGCCCCGCAGCAGAATGCCGACAAGCGCTGCGACAACGCCAATCACGACGGCGATCATCGTCGCCACCAGCGCAAGCTCGATTGTGGCCGGCAGCCGCGCCAGCAGCAATTCCAGCACGTTTTGCCGCAGGCTGATGGAGCGGCCGAAATCGCCGCTTGCGACCTGGCCAAGCCAGGTCGCAAATTGTTGGAGGATCGGCTGGTCGAGGCCATAGAGCGCTCGGAGCCGGCCGATGTCGGCCTCCGAGGCGCCGGGCGGGATCATCATGGCAATGGGATCGCCCGGCACGACGCGCAGCAGCACGAAGACGATCACCGCCACACCGAACAATGTGGGCGGGACGAGGACGAGTCGCCTGATCAGCTCGCCCCATCGCATCCTTGTGCCCCCTTTTTCCTAGCCGGCGGCTCAAGCCGGCGTGACGAGCTGCGGAAGGATCATGCCGTTGGATTGCGACACGACCTTGAGACCCTTCTTGTGGATGATCGGCTGCACATATTGGAACAGCGGAATCACCTCGCCCTCCTCGGCAATGTACTTGTCGACGGCCTTGTAGCCGGCGATACGCTTGGCCTCGTCTTTCTCGCCCCAGAGAGGCCCGATGCGCTCGACGAGATCCTTGCCCTTCCAGGCGCAATGCGGCGAGGGACCGAACATCGCAAAGCCGGTCGAGGTCGAGGGATCGCCGATCGCGTTGCCCCAATTGTAGAAGGCGGCCGGCGCCAGCGCGTGGCGTGCGCGCAACTCGAAATGCTTGGCGATCTCGTATATCTCGATATTGGCGTCGATGCCGACCTTGCGCCACATGCCGACGATCGCCTGGATCATCTCGTAGTCCTTCGGCTTGAAGCCTCGCGTGGTCTGGATCGTGAACTTGACCGGCTTGTCCGGAGAATAGCCGCTCTTGGCGAGCAGGCTTTTCGCAAACTGGGGATCGTAGGCAACTTTGATGGAGGGATCGAAGGCCGCATAGCCCGGCGCCTCGAGTGTCGAGATCGGCACGCCGTAGCCCTTGAGAAGCCGGTCGACGATCGCCTTCTTGTCGATCGCATGGTGGGCGGCGAGCCGCACGTTGCGGTCGAGCATTGGGTCGATGTCGGTGATGAAGATCATAGCGATGTCGGACACCGGCTTGGTCTGCCCTGCCAATCCCGGCTTGGCTTTGAGGCGGTCGAACTCTTCGTAAGGGATCTCAAAGGTGAGATCCGAGCCGCCGGATTCCATCTCGGCCACGCGGCTCGTCGGATCGGTGATGAACTTGAAAACCACGGTCTCGAAAGCCGGCTTGCCGCCCCAGTAGCCAGGATGCGCCTTCAGCCGCAGGAAGGCGTTGCGCTCGAAGGCATCGACCTTGTAGGGGCCCGATCCGATCGGCGCCTTCTCGAAACCTTCGGCACCGACCTTCTCGAAATAGGCCTTAGGCAGAATATAACCGGTGAGGAACGCCATCCATTTGAACAGCGTCGGCTCGAATTCGAGCACGTCGCCGGTGATGGTGTTGCCGTCGATCGTGTAATTGCCGACCTTGGCCCAGACGAACTGGATCGGATTGCCGCCTTTCGGATCCGCCGCGCGGGTAAGCGACCAGACGACATCCTCAGGCGTCACCGGTGAGCCGTCATGCCAGGTCGCGCCCTTGCGCACATCCATCGTGATCTTGCTGCGATCCTCGTTCCATCCCCATTTCGTCAGCAGCCCGGGCTTGAAGGAGAGGTCCGGCGCCTGGCCGATATAGGGGTCGAACACCGCCTGATAGATCGACTGGATGGTCGGGTTCACGGCCGAGAGGCCGACAGTCGGATCGAACGACGGCAAATTGACGTTGTAAGCGATGGTCAGCGTGCCCGGCGTAGCCGCAAGTGCGCCACCGGTGAGACCCGAGGCGAGCGGCAGCGCGGCGACGCCGCCGGCAAGCTGGAGAAGCGAGCGACGAGAGAGATACGACATGTTCATGACCCCCAACACGATGGACGAGAGATTGCGAGCATTTGCGAAAACGGCGCCGTCGATCAGATCTGCTTATTTCCCGGCGCTCTCGGACCAGCGCGCCATCAGCGTGTTGGACGGCAGCGATTCATCGACCAACTTCTTGGCGGTCTCGACGCCGGCCACCGGCAGCTTGCTTGGATCGATCAGGCCGATCTGCACCAGCACCGACGCCTGGTCCCAATAGATGTGCTCGTTGTAGAGCTTGTCGCCACGGAAGCGCACGATCGCCACCAGCGGGATCTCGACATACTTGCCGGTCGGCGGCACGCCGGGCAGCATCCAGTCGATCTCGATGTCGTGGGTGAAGCAGAACAGCATCTCGTCGACGATGCGGTCCGAACCGATGGTACGGGAGATCGGCACCAGCTTGGTGTCCTGCGGCGTCTTCGGAATGAAGTGGTTCTTGTAGAAGCGCAGCAGGTCACGATAGCCCACACCACCCGTCATGGTCGGGATGTGGTTGACATAGGGCTCGGCAACCATGGTCGTCATGGTCTGCTCGGCCGACCGCGTCGCGAATTCGAGTTCGGTGTGCTTGTCCCACAGCGCCGAGAGGTCGTAGTGCGGGCCCAGCACCTTCCGGAACAGCGCGATCGAGCGCGTATAGGCCATCAGCGTCGCGGGCTTGTTGAAGCTGGTGCGCTCCGGCGCAGCGAAGGCGTGGTCGCAACCGGGGTAGAGGTAGAATTCGATCTCAGGCCGGCCCTTGAACGCCGCCATGACCTGCGCTCGCGCTTCCGCCGGCGCAAAGCGATCGAGCTCGGCGAAATGGAAGACCACGGGGCATTTGACGTCGGCCGCTTCGCTAAGATCGGCCTCGATGCCGACGCCGTAATAGCTGACGGCGCAGTCGACATCCGTCCGCGCGGCAACGAGATAGGCAAGCTTGCCGCCAAGACAGAAGCCGAGCGCACCGACCTTGCCCTTGCATTCGGGACGCGCGCGCAGCACCTTCAGCCCGTCGGCGGCGTCCTTGATCGACTGATTGGCATCGAAGCGTTGGTAATAGCCCATTGCCTTGCCGAAATCGGCCTCGGTGTAGCCGAGCTCGACGCCGGGCTCCATGCGCCAGAACAGATCGGGTGCCAGCACCACATAGCCTTCCTCGGCGTAATGGTCGGCAACCTCACGCATCGATTCGTTGACGCCGAAAATCTCCTGCAACAGCAGGATGCCGGGACCGGAGCCCGAAGCTGGGACCGCGAGGTACCCCTTGAACGTGCCGCCATCCTTGGCAGCGATCTCGATCCACTGTCCAGCCATCGTGATCGTCCCCTCTCCTCGTTGAGCCCCTGGAGCCTTCCCCCATCACGGCGCGTCTGTTTGACGCGTCGGGCACGAGGCGAAGACGGTTGCCTTTTCATCATGCTTTCTTAATTGAATTTTTAATGTAAGAATCGAACTTGTAAATAGCATAGATTGAGCACAGCCTGCCCAGACAGTAAGCGAGGGCGGGAATCAGGAGACGATGTTGAGGAAGACGCAGAAGGCGGCCGCGCGACGAACGGGCACCGCCGCGAGAGACAAGCAGCGGCCGGCCGCGACGGAGCGGCCAGGCTCGTGGCACCTGGCGCGCACCGAGACCGAGCTGCGCCTCTCCGAGTTCGAGTTCAGGCTGGAGCGGCTGGCGCAAGCCTATTATCGCTGGAAGGCTGCCTGCCTTGCCGCCGTCTGCGACGTGCCGTTGACCGGAGATGACGTCGCCGTGCTCAACGTGGTGCGCATGGGCGATGAACCCAAGCGACTGTCAGAGATCGGCCAGCTGCTCAACCGCGTCGACGTCCCCAATCTGCAATATGCGACTCGCAAGCTTGTGAAGGCCGGTTTGATCGAGACCGAGGGCTCGTCATCGCGCAAGGAGACGCGCTACCGCGTGACCGACCGAGGCCACGACGTCACTGAAGCCTATGCAGCCTTGCGCGCGGAAACGCTCCCGCCGATGTTGGAAGCACTGGACGACTGGGCCGAAAAGTCGGAGGCCGCGGGCTCCCATCTCGAACTGGCGTCGAGCCTCTATACGCAGGCCGCCCAGGCCGCGATCATACGGCGGCATCACCCGTGAAGCTGCTGTGCAGTCTCGCCTGCGATTGCAAAGGGAGAGATTGGTAATCCCGGCATGACTCGAACATGCGACTTACGGGTCTCCGGTGAGCGCGTCGCAGACTGTATCCCGTGCGGCGGTCGGCACTGGCAGGTTCTTGCCATCATTCCGGCCGCATGATCTAGGACGCATCCTTGCCGACGACTGTAGCCCATTCGCGGATGTGCCAGCTTCGGACCAATCCGTTGTTGATGTACGAATATTGCTTCACAAAGTTCTCCACCAGTAAGGCTTCGCTCGGTCCGAGTCACAGAGCGTGGTGCGTCCCAGTCTCTCGTCAATGATTGCGATGGCATCTGCCGTCTTCAGCATGTCGGCGAGGACCCTATCCGCCTGGATGCCCGTGCGATGATCGTGCGCAGCGATTGCATCTTGAGCCTCAGCGGGGATGTTGTTTCCAAGCCAGCGAACCGTCAGCAGACCGTGCTGGCTCCAGTTGTCCAATGTGTGAAAGTAATCGAGATCATGGCGCAGGCCAACGACTTCCCAAAGCTCAGCAGAAGCCGAAAAGCCCGGCGCAAGCGTCCGCATCATGTGGGCCACTACCCGCGAGTGATTGGCCCTAGGGGTGTCACTCAAATGCTGCTGGAACAACATCTGTGCAACAACAACTGTTAGCATTCGGCCCATCCCAACGAACGTTGTCTCGACCTTAGTTTGGGAGTTTGGGTCAGGACAACTACCATCCGTCAAGGGGGTAGCGAGGTCCGCTTCGGATCCAGAGGCCGCCTTGGATCACGTGTGTTCCTCTGTTCGGGTCACCCTCAGGAAACAGACCTCGCTGCGCTCTGAGCCAGAGTCCGCCGCGGGCAAAAGCAGAAATCAGCGGCATATTCGAACTGCTTTTATTGCCTGCGGCTAGGGTCGACGAGCATGATGACTCAGCCATTCCACCAGCCAGCCTGCGACCTCCAGGCTGTTGCTGCGTGAGGAAGCGCTTGCGTTTCCAAACCGCTGAATGGTTTCGGCGGACGGCGCGACGGACTCATCGTCACCGTCCTATCCTCTGTCCTTACACGTGAGTCGGCGAATTGGGTTCGCCCCGCCCGCGATGATGCGTCGTTACGTGGTCTCCAAAAGGTGGCAAAGCTTGGACACCGCGAGCCTACGATTGGGATATTGTTATAGGGGGCGAAGAAACGCAGACGCTGACGACGAGCGAGGATCGCTGGCGCTGGCATCGGATACTGAGCAACCAGAGAATGGAACGACATTGTTAATGCCGCTTCTTAGATGGAACTGGCGGGCCGATGAGATCGCTGATCTCGTCTCGCTTTAGTTGCGGCTCATCTGAATATCCTTCACGACGACCTCGCCGTCGATCACGATCGCTTCGTCATCCAGCAGCAGCGAGCAGTTGCGCATGGGGATGTCGAGATGGCACGCGGTGGTGTTGGGGCCGCCGAGTTCGTTGTTGGGGCCGGTCGAAAACATGACATTGCCGTAGAAGCTGCGCGGCTCCATGCCCATCCCTCCGGGAAACTCGCCGGGGACGAAATTGTGCCAGCGTGCCTGAGGGTTCATGCCCCAGCCGACATGGCTCATGCCGTAGCCGCGCCTATCGTTGAAGGATTCCATGTAGGACTTGACGATCTCGGCCTCGAGCCCGCCCCTGATGTCCGTGACCCAGCCTCGCTCGATTGTGTAGGTGATGGGATCGCGGACCATGATGTTCTGCGGCAACAGGATGTCGCCGGGCGCGACCACGATCTGCCCATCGACCCCGTCATCGTCGCCGCCGGTGAAGACGAAGCCGGAGGGCCAATGGTCCCAGCGGCCCGGCGTGTCGTTGCAGGCATATTCGGCGATCGTGTCATAGGTGTTCAGCTTGTAGGTCACGTCGGTGCCGTGCGGCGAGGTGATCCGCATCACCTTGGCCGCGTCGAGAAGGCCGGCGGCGATCTCGACCTTCTCGCGCAATTCGGGATAGGGCTGCATCCGTGCCAGCAATTCCGGCGGCTCGACCGCAGTGAGAATGCGAGTGCCCGCGGCCTGAATGGCGAACTGTTCCGGCGAGAACAGCAGGAAGACGCAGTCGATCAGCATGTCGCAATTCTTCAGGGCCTCGACGGCGTCGGGCAGGGCAGCCAGGCCAGTGACGCCGACGTTCCAGCCGGCAGTCGGGAGCGGCGTGGGCAGCCGCATGTGATACATCCGCGCGCCGAGCCGCTGGCCCGCGGCCATGAAGGCGTCGGCGTAGGACAGGCGATCATTGCCCTGGGTCAGAACGACCAGGCGCTCGCCGTCGCGCACACCGGACATCTTGAGCTGATGCAGGCAGATTTCGGTGAAACCGGCGTGGTCCATGACTCATCCTCTTCGTCAATCGGGGATAAATTAAACAATGGATTAATTTAATGGCAAGCCCATGTGATAGGCAGGCCTATGAGGCAGGATGCGCGAATTGGCGGCGGCCTCAGCCCTTAAAGCCAAGGGTGGTGAAGCGGACGACCTCCTCGATCAGATCGCCGGACGGAGGGACGCTGCGCTTCGTTCCGCTGATCTCGTCGATCCGGTGCGCGTCCGAAAGAATGTAGATGTAGATTCCGATGAACTGGGCAAAACGCAGATACAAGCGCTCTTCGGTCAGATGCGGCAGCAAATCGGCCAGGACCGCGACGTAAGCGCGCACCGGGCGGTCATAGACCTCGCGGCGCAGTTGATAGGCCGTTTCGTCGGGCTCGGCATGGAGGCGGGCCTGGAGGCGCAGAAAGGCGCGTCCCTGCGCCGACGCCCGCAGCTCGAAGGGCGGCGTCACATAGGCGCGCAGCACGTCCTCGACCTTGAAGCGCCTTCGCGCCGTCAACTCGCCGAGCAGCGCCATGCGACGCTCGGCCAGCCATTCGCCGCGCCGCAGATAGACCTGCCGGAACAGCTCCTGCTTGCTGCCAAACCAATAATTCGCCATGGCCTGCGTGACCTCGGCAGCTTCGGCGATCTCGCGCAGATTGGCCGCCGCATAGCCGCGCTCGGCGAAATAGCGTTCGGCGGCGTCGAGAAGCGCGTCTCGGCTCTCAGTCTGCCCCTCGGGGCGGCCCGGTCCACCGCGTTTCTTTCCATTGCGAGCCGTTTTCATCACCGCCATGCGTGCCTCGATCACGCCACCATGCCGATCGGCCGGGAACGGGATAGCGTCTCGTGTGGGTTAGCGATCGACAGCCCGCCGTGCCAGCCGGCATGTCCGCGATATCGATTGGATGTCATGATTGCGATCGCGGTGCGGGTCTACCGGTTGATCGTCTGCGCCGGGACTTCTTTGAGGGAGCGGTGGGGCGCTGCGGCTCGTCCCGGCGCATGCCGCCGGCGATGAACGCAACGGTCTCTACCTTCAATCTCTCATTGTCCCGCGGATCATAGGCTTCCGGCATCATGTCCTCCATCCGGTTCGTGTCGGACAAGGCATAGAGATAGGTCCCGATCATCAGCGTCATGCGCCAATGGATGTCGACGCGCGAGAGATGGGGCAGGGCCTTGTGCAACGCTTCGATATAGAGGGTCGTCGATTCATCATAGGCGGTCTTGCGGAGCTCGTAGGACAGGTTGGGCGGCTCGGTGTGCAGCCGCGCATGCAGGCGCAGGAACGCCAGTCCTTGCGCCGTTACGCGCAAATTCAGGATCGGTTGCAGGAACGCCTCGATGATGGCGACGACGTCGTTCGCCTGGCCGGCGGCCCTCAACGTGGCGAGGCTTTCGATCCTGGCATCGGCGATGACAGACGCGCGACGCAGGAATGTCTCGCGAAACAGGCCGAATTTGGTGCCGAAATAATAGGTGATGAGGGCCTGCGTCACGCCGGCCTGCTCGGAAATCTCGCGCAGTGTGGTTCCAGCATAGCCCTGATTGGCGAAGATGACCTCTGCGGCATCCATGATGTCCGCGCGCATCTTGCCGCTGCCGCCTTCCGGCCGGCCCGGACGCTTGGTGCGGGACTCGGTTGAGGGAAGGCCGCGTCGGCCGGACACGCCACTCATATGTGCTTCGCTCCGTCGGCGCCGCAGCCGGCGTCAAAGAGGCGGCATGGTGCCCGGAATCGATGCAAGGAATTCTGTCGAGATCGCGATAGTCGCATGCAGTTGCCCCCGAATGGACGAAGATGGCGATGCTTTCCGCCTTTTCTCAAGGTGGCATGTGGATTGCAAACGATAATTATATAGGCGACCAATAAAGAAATTATATGGTCACCCAATTAAGATGACGTGGCGGCGCCACGTCCCGTAAAGGAGCATCGATGTCCGCCATGACCTTATCAGCTCATCGGCCGATCACTGCCCAGGACGGCTGCCAGGACCCCGTCTTGCTTAATGACTGGCATGTCGTGGGGTTCGCGTCGGACTTCGTCCCGGGCAAGATCCATCCGGTTCGCTTGCTCGAGCGCGACTTGATCGCGTGGCGCACGGACGATGGCGAGATCCATGTCTGGGAGGATCTATGCATCCATCGCGGGGCCCGCCTGTCCAAGGGCTGGATCAAGAACGACCGGGTGGTCTGTCCTTATCACGGCTGGGAATATGACGGGGGCGGCCGGTGCGCCCTGATGCCCGCGGCTCCGGACGAGACGCCGATGAAGAAGGCGCGGGCCTTTCCCTATCTGGCGGTCGAGCGCTACGGCTTCGTGTGGGTCTGCCTCGGCGAACCCAGCGTCGACGTGCCGCTGTTTCCGCAGTGGGACGATGCGAGCTTCCTGAAGGTCCACAGTGGACCTTACAGCTATGCGGCCAACGGCTTCCGTGCGATCGAGAACTTCATCGACGCCAGCCATTTTCCCTTCGTGCATGCCGGCCTGAACGGAGTCATGGATCATCCGGACCGGCTCGATCCCTACGACGTGCACGAGGCCGACACCGGGCTTCGTTCCTCGGAGGTGAAGGTGTTCCAGCCGTTCGGCGATGCGCGTGGCGTGCCGCTGATGGCCTTCTACACCTATCATACGTTCCGGCCGCTGGTGGCCTATTTCTCCAAGCGGACGCAACAGGCCGACGCTGCTGCAAACATCGTCTCCGATCACTCCGACCTGTTCACGACCTTCTTCACGGCCCAGCCCATCGACGAGAAGACGACCATCGTCCGCGTCTGCGCGGCGCTGAACGTGCAGCCGCATCCCGACCCGAAGTCGGTCCGTGAGCGCGCCGACGTGGTCTATGGGCAGGATCGCGAGATCGTGGAGTCGCAGCGGCCCGAGCGCATCCCGACCGAGCTGCGCTACGAGTTGCATCACCGCACCGACCTGATGGGCCAGCGCTATCGCACATGGTTGCGTGCCAAGGGAATTTCCTATGGCGTCATCTGAGCTCGGCCTGGGCTTGCGGCTGGTCGAGATCGTTTTTGGCGCCCCGGGCATCAACCTCTACCGGCTGGCCGCGCCCGACGGATCCGCGCTGCCGGCGTTCGAGCCCGGCGCGCATCTCGATTTGGAGATCGCGCCCGGACTTGTGCGGCAATATTCGCTGCTGTGGCCGCAACCCGCCGGGGATCGCTACGAGATCGCCGTCCAGGAGGCGCCCGACGGACGGGGCGGTTCGCGCTGCTGGCATCGGCAATCGGTGGTGGGCGACGTCTACCGCGCCTCGCTCCCGCGCAATCACTTCGCGCTCGGAGCGGCGACGCCGGAGACCCGATATCTGTTCGCCGGCGGCATAGGCATCACGCCGATCATCTCGATGTATCGCAAGCTCGTCGCTCAGCAGCAGCCGGTGCAATTACACTATTGGACCCGCAGCCCCATGGCCAGGCTGTTCCAAGACGAACTCGCCGCCATCACCGATGGTAGCGTGCATCTGCACTCTACGCGCGGGCCTGCGCCGCGCCTGGCCGACGTACTGCCGGCGGTGCCGCGCGACGCGCAGCTGTATTGCTGCGGGCCGAAGCGCATGATCGACGCGTTCGATGCGCTGACCGCGCGGCGCCCGCCCGAGCTGATGCATCGCGAGCGCTTTGCCGCGGCCCCGCAGCAGGCCGAGCCCTCGGGAAGTTTCAGCATCCGTCTCGTCCGCTCCGGCCGCACCTTGGAGGTCGGCGCCGACGAGAGTGTGCTCAGCGCGTGCATCGCCGCGGGGATCGACCTGTCCTACTCCTGCGAAGAGGGTGTCTGCGGAGCCTGCGAGGTCCGCGTGCTCTCGGGGGACGTCGATCACCGCGACCAGGTCATTCCGCCGGCCGCGAGGGCGACCTCGGCCACCATGATGGCCTGCTGCTCGCGTGGCCGGACCATGCTCGAACTCGATATCTGAGCTTTGCCAAATCTAAGCCTTGCCAAATCTAAGCCTTGCCAAATCTAAGCCTTGCCAAGTCTGCGTTGCCAAGACCAATCCGGGAGATCGCATGAAACATCCTTTCCACGTGGCCATCATCGGCGGTGGCATCGGCGGCGTCGCGCTGGCGCGCAGCCTCGATCTGCTTGGCATCGACTATCATGTGTTCGAGCGCGCTGCGGCCTTCGGCGAGATCGGCGCGGGCGTGCAGGTCACGCCCAATGCGGTCAAGGTGCTGGAGGCGCTCGGCCTCGCCGAGGATCTCGCGGCCGCCGGTTTCCTGCCCGAAGCCATGGTCGGCTGGAATTGGCAGAGCGGAGAGGAGTTATTCCGCAGCCCGCTTCGCGCCGTGTGCCCGCGGGTGTTCGGGGCCGACTTCTATCACGTACATCGCGCCGATCTGCACGCGATGCTCGCCAAGGACATCCCGCCGGAGCGCGTCACCCTAGGCCGGGCCTGCACGGGGCTGCGCCAGCGGGCAGGGCGGATGGTCGCCTGCTTCGATGACGGCAGCGAGCATGTTGCAGATCTCGTGGTCGGCGCCGACGGCGTTCGGTCCGTGATCCGGGCCGAATTGTGGGGACAGGAGCCGGCCAGCTACACGGGTCACATGTGTTGGCGCGCGCTCGTTCCGGTCGATCAGCACCCGTTGCCGTTCGTCACGCCGACATCCTCGTTCTGGATGGGCCCCAAGGGGCATGTGGTGACCTATTACGTCAAGGGTGGCGCGATGGTGAACATCGTCGCCGTCGCCGAGAACCACGAATGGGTCGAGGAATCCTGGACGGCCAAGAGCACGCCACAGGAGCTGCTCGATGCCTATGCAGGCTGGCATGACGATCTGGTCCGGCTGTTCGCTCGGACCAATCCGGATCAGGTCTACAAATGGGGATTGTTCGACCGTGATCCCATGGCACGCTGGTCGCAGGGGAATGTCACGCTGCTCGGCGATGCGGCTCATCCGATGCTGCCGTTCCTGTCGCAGGGCGCGGCGATGGCAATCGAGGACGCCTACGTTCTTGCGCAGGCGCTGGATCATTTCGGGCCTGGGAAGCTCGACGCGGCACTCGACGCCTATGAGATGGAGCGGCGCCCGCGCACGGCGCGGGTTCAGCTCGAGGCGCGCGAACGCGGTCGCACCTATCACCTGGCTTCTCCGGAGGAATCGCGCGCGCGCGATCTCGCCTTCAAGGAGGAGCAGGCGCGCAATCCCAACGCGGTCGGCATTAAGGCGGAGTGGGTCTACCAATATGATGCCCGCATCTGTCGCGATCGGTTCGACACATCGCCGGCGCTGAGCGCCGCGTCCTGACGTTTTGAGGTCTCATCGTTCACCGGAGAATAGACGTAATGATCAACAAAGTGAGTTTAAGGTGCGTTCTGCTGTCCAGTCTCGCCGCCGTCGGTGTCCTGTCTTCGGCTGCGGCCAGGGCCGAGGAGCCGATCAAGATCGGCGAGATCAATAGCTACAAGTCGCAGCCGGTCTTCACTGACGGCTACAAGAAGGGCATGCAGCTCGCGATCGACCAGATCAATGCCGCAGGCGGCGTCGCCGGTCGCAAGCTGGAGCTCATCACCCGCGACGACAACGCCAATCCGGGCGAGGCGATCCGCCAAGCCGAGGATCTGGTCACCCGCGAGAAGGTCGATATCCTCGCCGGCGCGTTCTATGCCCATATCGGCACCGCGCTGACCGACTATGCCAAGCAGAAGCGCCGCTTCACGCTGATCACGGAGGCCTTGAGCGACAACATCGTCTGGAGCGTCGGCAACCGCTACACGTTCCGCCTCGACGCGTCGACCTACATGCTCGTCGCCTCGCTGGTCGACGATGCCGTGAAGCTGAAGAAGAAGCGCTGGGCACTCATCTATCCGAACTACGAGTTCGGCACGTCGGCCGCGAACGTCTTCAAGAAGCTGATGAAGCAGCGCCAGCCGGATGTCGAATTCGTCACCGAGCAGGCTCCGCCGTTCGGCAAGATCGATGCCGGCAGCGTCGTCCAGGCGCTGTCGGACGCCAAGCCTGAAGCCACGTTCAACGCGCTGTTCGGAACCGATCTCGCGCAGTTCGTCCGCGAGGGCACCACCCGCGGCTTCCTCGGCGACAACATGCCGGTCTACAGCATCATCACCGGCCAGCCCGAATATCTCGAGCCGCTGCGCGACGAGATTCCGAAAAATTGGGTGGTCACCGGCTATCCCTGGTACAGCATCAAGACGCCGGCCCACCAGACCTTCCTGACCGAATACCAGGCCAAATACGGCAAGGAGAATCTGCGCTTCGGCTCGATCATCGGCTACGCCACGATCAAGGCCATCGCGGCCGGCGTGGCGGCCTCGGGCGGCAAGACCGATACGGAGTCGATGATCAAGGCGTTCGAAGGGCTCGAATTCGATACGCCGGATGGCAAGACGGTTTTCCGCAAGATCGATCATCAGGCGACCTGGGGTCTCTATGTCGGCAAGCTCGCGGTCGAGGATGGCAAAGGTGTGATGGTCGACTACCACTTCGCGCCGGGCGACACGCTGCTGCCGTCGGACGACGAGGTGCGCAAGCTGCGTCCCGCCGATTGACCCGACGACGGGCGCCCCGCATGCGGTGGGGCGCCCGTCGTCATTCCCCGCCACATCTGTCCTGAGCGAGATTGCCAGAGAACTGTCATGGATCTTTACGCCCTCCTGGCGCAATTGCTGAACGGCCTGGCGGAAGCCTCCGCGTTGTTTCTGGTTGCCGCCGGCCTGTCGCTGATCTTCGGCGTGAGCCGGATCGTCAATTTCGCCCATGGCTCCTTCTTCATGCTGGGCATGTATGTGGCTCATTCGCTCATCGAACGGCTCGGCGGCGGCTCCTGGCGGGTTATGGGGTTCTGGGGCGCGCTGTTGCTCGCGGCGTTGGCAGTCGGATTGCTCGGTGCGCTGGTGGAGATGCTGCTGCTGCGTCGGATCTACAAGGCCCCCGAGTTGTTCCAGCTCCTGGCCACCTTTGCGTTGGTGCTGGTGTTCAACGACGCGGCGCTCTGGATCTGGGGACCGGAAGATCTGCTGGGCCGCCGCGCGCCGGGGCTCGCAGGCGCCGTCCAGCTCTTCGGCCGTGCCTATCCGAGCTACAATCTCGTCCTGATCGTCATCGGGCCCGCGATCCTCGGACTGCTCTGGATCCTGCTGACGCGGACGCGCTGGGGTGTGATGGTCCGCGCGGCCACGCATGACCGCGAAATGCTCGGTGCGCTGGGGGTCAACCAGGCCTGGCTGTTCACCGGCGTGTTCGCGCTCGGATGCATGCTGGCGGGGCTCGGCGGCGCGCTGCAATTGCCGCGTGAGCCGGCGAGCCTCGGCCGCGATCTCACGACGATCGGCGATGCGTTCGTCATCGTGGTGGTGGGTGGTATGGGCTCGATCCCGGGGGCTTATCTGGCGGCCTTGCTGATTGCGGAAGTGAAGTCGATCTGCATCGGGCTCGGCACGGTTCAGTTGGCGGGCATCACGATCTCGTTCTCCAAGCTGACCCTGGTGGTCGAGTTCCTGATCATGGCAGTGGTTCTTGTGGTGCGGCCGTGGGGGCTGTTGGGACGCCCGCAGGCAACCAATCGCCATGCGGCGCCGGTCGAGGCGCCGCTGCGCCGCGGCTCGGGACGATATGGAGTCGCGATCACCGTCTGCCTGCTCGCGATGGCGGCGCTGCCATTGCTCAACCAGTCGCTGCCTTATGCCGCCGTGCTGGGCCAGGACGTGCTGGTGGCGATCCTGTTCGTGGTCAGCCTGCACTTCATGATGGGGCCGGGTGGCATGCACTCGTTCGGGCATGCCGCCTATTACGGGCTCGGCGCCTATGGCGCGGCGATCCTGGTCAAGGCGGCTGGCTTGCCGATGCCGCTCGCGATCCTCGCGGCGCCGCTGCTTGCGGGGCTTGGCGCGATGCTGTTCGGCTGGTTCTGCGTGCGGCTTTCGGGCGTCTATCTGGCGATGCTCACGCTCGCCTTCTCGCAAATCGTCTGGTCGGTCGCGTTTCAGTGGGACGCGGTGACGGGCGGCTCCAACGGCATGATCGGCATCTGGCCGGACGAGTGGCTGAGCGGAACGCGCTATTACTATCTGACCCTCGTCATGGTCGCGCTCTCGGCCTATGTGCTGCGCCGGTTCCTGTTCGCGCCGTTCGGCTACGCGTTGCGGGCCGGGCGGGACTCGCCGCTTCGCGCCGATGCGATCGGCATCGACGTGAAGCGCGTGCAGTGGCTGGCCTTCGTCATCGCCGGCGTGTTCGGCGGATTGGCCGGCACGATCTATGTGTTCTCCAAGGGCAGCGTGTCGCCGGATGTGATCTCGGTCGGCAAATCGGTCGATGGCCTCGTCATGGTTCTCCTCGGCGGAATCCAGGCGCTGACGGGGCCCATCATCGGCGCCGCGGTGTTCGGGGTCCTGCAGGATTCGGTCATGCGCGCCACCGATTACTGGCGGGCTCTGTTCGGCGGCATCATTCTGTTTCTGGTGCTGGCCTTCCCGCAGGGACTTGCGGGGATCTCGTTGCAGATCCGCAGTTGGTGGCAGCACCCACGAATGAGCATGACGGCGGAGCGGCAGGAGAAACTGACATGAGTGCTGCGTTGCTTGAAGTCCGCGACCTCGGGATCTCATTCGGCGGCGTACGCGCCGTCGATGGCATCAGCTTCGACCTTCATCCCGGCGAGCTGCTGGCGCTGATCGGCCCCAACGGCGCAGGCAAATCGACCACGTTCAACATGGTCGGCGGGCAATTGCGTGCCTCCGGCGGATCGGTGCGCATGGCGGAGCGTGATCTGATCGGCATGAAGCCACGCGCCATCTGGCGCCTCGGCGTCGGACGAACCTTCCAGATCGCAGCCACCTTCGCCTCCTTCACGGTCGCGGAAAATGTGCAGATGGCGGTGCTGTCGCATCACCGCCAGGTGTTCGCGCTCTGGCACCCGGCGGCCGGCCGGTTTCGCGCCGAGGCTTTGGCGCTGCTCGAGCAGGTCGGCATGCGCGCGCAAGCCGACCGGCCCTGCAGCGAGCTCGCCTATGGCGACATCAAGCGCGTCGAGCTCGCGATGGCGCTCGCCAACGATCCGAGGCTGCTGCTGATGGATGAGCCGACCGCCGGCATGGCGCCGCGCGAGCGCAACGAGCTGATGGCCCTGACGAAGCGGCTGGTGGTCGAGCGCGGCATGGCCGTGCTGTTCACCGAGCACAGCATGGATGTGGTATTCGCGCATGCCGACCGCGTCATCGTGCTCGCGCGCGGCCAGCTGATCGCGGAAGGGACGCCGGAGGCGATCCGCAACCATCCCAAGGTGCAGGAGGTCTATTTCGGCAGCGGGACGACCTTCGAGCATCTGCCGCAACCGGCCTTCGGCGGGAGGATGTCCGCATGAGCGACGTCGTCGAGCCTGCCCTGCTGGAAGTTTCCGGCTTGAACGCCTGGTACGGCGCCGCGCACATCCTGTTCGATGTTGCGCTTCAGGTGCGCCGTGGCGAGGTCATCTCGCTGATGGGGCGCAACGGCGCCGGCAAGTCCACAACGCTGAAGGCGATCATGGGGCTGCTGGCGCGCCGCGATGGGCAGATTCGCTTCATGGGCCGCGATATCGCCGCCAAGGAGCCGTTCCAGGTCGCGCGCATGGGGCTTGGTTTCGTACCCGAGGATCGTCGCATCTTCCCCGATCTGACGGTGACGGAGAATCTCGAAACCGGCCGGCAGCAGCTTCGTCATTGGCCGGATGGCAGTCCGGCGCTGAACTGGACGCCGGACGCGCTCTACGAGCTGTTTCCCAATCTCGGACGCATGCAGGGCCGGCGCGGCGGACAGATGAGCGGCGGTGAGCAGCAGATGCTTACGATCGCCCGCACGCTGATGGGCAATCCGTTCCTAGTGCTGCTCGACGAGCCCTCGGAAGGCGTCGCCCCCGTCATCGTCGAGCAGATGGCGCACATGATTCTGTCTCTCAAGGCGCGCGGCGCCAGCATCTTGCTGTCGGAGCAGAATTTCCATTTCGCCCAACTGGTCTCGGATCGCGCTTATGTGCTGGAGAAGGGGCAGATCATGTACGAGGGCTCGATGCGGGAGCTTGCGGAGAATGACGACATTCAGCGCAACTATCTTGGTGTCTAGGCGAGAGGCCCCCGCTTGGACCACGAGAAAGCACCGGCGCCCGCCGAAACGCGGACATTGCTTCGCTTCCCTTTTCTGTTTGCTGAGGGGCCGCTCTAATTCGGCTCCATCTTTTTCGCCTCCAGCAATATCTAGCTATTTGCGTAGTTGTCCCCTGAAGCGGAACCACAAATGGCCGATCAGCGATAGGGCTATGGCGGTCAGAATTATCGGGAGCCAGATCGACGTGGTTATGATGAACAAGGATATGATGACCACGCGTCCAAAGACCGATTCGCTGACCGGATTCTTAAGACGAGCGAAATAGGCGTAGGTGATAAAAATGGTGGCCGGCACCATCCACGCGGCAACAAGCACCAATAACAGGTCAGCAAGTTGGCTGGCATATTGGTGCATGAGCGCACCCCCTGACAGCGTCGGCGCGAATTGCTGTCACCGCTGCGAGAAATGCGGTGATTGTCGACGATAGTTGGTCTTTGTTCACGTTGGTGGACATCTGCACGTTCGGCATCGCTGTCACGGCCGGTGCCCAAACTCATGCGAACCCGCAGCCTTCGATTCGCCTGAGCTAGGGCCTCTCAACGCGCACTCGCTGAGATGGCTCGGGCAAGGGCTCGTCCAATGCAATCATAACCATCGGCGGTGTTGTGCAATCCGTCCCACGTTACAAGCGCGCTTTGCGCAACTCCGGCATTGATCGAGTTTCGCATCAGCGCAAAACGAGAGAACAGCCCGACCCGTTCCTGCTTCGCGACATCGGCGATGATGCCCTCCATCGTTGAGTAGCTAGCGGAAGCGAGCACCTGTGGCGCATATTGCAGATCCATCAACACGACATCGGCAGACCCCGCCTTAAGTGCCCTTACCCCTTCAAGAACGCTTCTCTTGAGCCCTTGGTCCGGCCGGCCACCCCAGGCGACGTCATTGGTACCTAATTGCCAGATAACGAGATCAGGCGTGTGCGCGAAAACGTCACGCTCGAACCGCGCGATGTTGTTCGGAATCGTATCGCCGACTCGACCGCTGTTGATGACCTCGATCGTTGCGTTGGATCTAAGCCTCGAGAGTTCTCGGCGCATCACCTGCGGATATGTGGCCGCGGACCGAAGTACCCAGAGCCCCACCGTCGACGATGATCCGATCGCGACAATCTTTAGCGGCTCACCAGATCTCAAACGCGCCGCCGTGCGGGGCAATTGTGCGCCCAGCGAAACATCCAAATTTGCAGCAAGGCATCTCTGGCCAGATGATGCCTCGTCCTGCGCTTGAGAGGGCGCTGTGCTAGACAAACCGACAATCACGGCAGCACCGATCGACGCTATTGTTCGAGCGGTTCGGCTTACGCATGGCAGAACAAATCGACCCATGTTCCCCAATAACTGGTCGATTCTCTCTTGACAACCCTTGGCTTCAAACGTCTGTTTTTGACTGCAGGTCGATTGACGCGTGGGGAGCGAGCAGCACGCATGAGTCCGGGGATAAGACAATGTCCGGCAAGCCTGTAGCGAAACGGTTGGTATTCCATATCGGCGGCTATGATCCAATCACGTCGCATGCCAGCGCGCAACGACGCTTTGTGCGCGAAATTGCGAGGTTCCAACGTACCTGGTCAGTGAAAGCGGCCGTTGACGGTTTGCATGATACCGCCGACCAGATACGATGGAATGTGACGTCAACTGGCCCCGACTGGCTCGTCGAAACCGATTACCGTCTGGTCCGATGGCACGACGTAATTGAGGCCTTCGGGCGTCGAAGCATTGGCTCACGCATTTCCGTCGGCATTCTTGCGTTTCTGGATTTCGTTTTGACCGGCACTCTTTGGCGGTACTTGCTGACCAACTGGCGCTACGCACTGTTCTTTCTCTATCCATTCGTCATGTTCGGGCTGTTCATCGCGGCCGCCTGTTTGATTGCCCTGGTTGCATTCAAGATCACCGGATCCATTCCTACGGCTACCGGTGTCGGTTTCTTCGGGATCGTAGCCGTTTTGGCTGGCCCGTGGCGCTGGCTCCACCTGAGCGACTTGTTTGACGATTGGATTTTTTCTCGCGAGTATATTCGATGCGGGAATTCGGAAATTGAGCAGAGGCTAGACAGGTTGGCCGCCGAGCTCGTGGTTGCGGCGACCAACTCTGCCGCAGACGAAATTTTGGTCGTGGGGCATAGCCTTGGCGCCGTGCTAGCGGTTGATCTACTTGATCGCGCCTTGAAGCTGGACCCTGGGCTCGGTCGGAAAAAGATTCCCGTCACATTCTTGAGCGTTGGATCATCCATACTCAAGATCGGCCTGCACCCGAAGGCAGTACGCTTTCGCAGTGCGGTGGAACGCGTCGCCAATTCCCGCGCGATCTTCTGGGGCGACTATCAAGCCCTCACCGACGTGTTGAATTTTTACAAATGCCGGCCAATGGCCGAAATGGGCTTGTCGACAGAAAACGAGGCGACCGTCAGGGTCGTGAAGATTAGTCGAATGCTTAACGACGACATGTATCAACGCATCCGCTTCAATTTCTTCCGCGTGCACTGCCAGTTCGTCAGTGGAAATGACAGGCGAACATCGTACGACTACTTCATGCTCACATGCGGACCTATTTCAGCCAAATCCCAGACGCTCGCCCCGGATGGCGCTGTGTCGATGATCGCTGACGACGGAGGCCTTATTGCGGGCGCGCCGGCGTCGGAAAGCGAGCTGCTGGGAAATCCGGGCGCGGCAGCCTGATTCAGATGACGCCCACCATTTCAAAAGTCATCTTCGTTGCGTTGGTGATCGGCTGGTACCTCATACGCTATAAGTACGCGCGCCGTTCCCGCCGTGCGAGGGTTGTGCGGAGCGCTCGAGGCCCCCTGGAAACTGCGCTCCTGCTCATATCACTTTCGGGACTCGGACTTGTTCCGCTTGTCTACGTAGCGACAGGAATGCCTCGTTTCGCGGCTCACAGCTTTTATCCCGCGTTGGCTTGGCTGGGCTCTTTCTTTGCGATTGCGGCTTTGGGCGTGTTTCACCTGACTCACCGTGCACTCGGCCGGAATTGGTCGATAAGTCTCGACGTGCGAGAGAATCATGAGCTCGTGACGGAAGGGATTTACCGGAGAGTTCGACACCCGATGTATTCGGCATTTTGGCTGTGGGCTATCGCCCAGGCATTGCTGCTGCCGAATTGGATTGCCGGTTTCGCGGGCCTGGCCGGCTTCGGGATCTTGTTCTTTGGCCGCGTCGCAAGGGAAGAGCGAATGATGTTGCAGACGTTTGGCGACAGCTATCGCGATTATATGGCGCGGACCGGTCGGGTCTTCCCGTGGATACTCTAGCTAGGTCCCGGCATGTCTCGACCTGTGGTACGCACGAGACTGATTTGGAACCAGACACCTCGATTTGCGTGCCATTTCCGCAACATACGGCAGAAAAAGCGGTCGGAACCGCGGACTCCCCCGGTCTATTCGTTGGTGCCGTGGCGAGTGTCGGGTTATTCCTATGCGTGTCAGGTGAATCCAATCGTCCCGAACAATGGTGAGAAACGATGTTGAAATTCGCTGTCCTTGGAATCGCTTCTTTGGCTTTCGTGGGAACCGCAGCTGCTGCTGACCTGCCGCGGCCTCAGCCGGTTGCCGCCGCCGCGCCGGTTGGCAAAGCTCCGATCGGCAAATATCCCGTGGGTAAGAGCCCCGTGGGCAAATACCCGGTCGCTGCCCCGGCTCCATTGGTGACCAAGGGTTGATCTGACTATCCATTCGTACGCCAGCGGCGTTCGTTTGGGGTAGCAGGCTACCTGTGGCATCGGATCTTGGATCCAAGAGGATTCGAAGATGGCGGGAGTGATTCGGAAATATCCGGGTCTAAAGCTTCTTGCAAAGGCCGCCATGCTGGCGGCCTTTGTAGGCTTGGGGGCCGGGATCAGTAGCGCGCAACCACTCGTGGCGCGTGCCGACCAGCAGCAACGGGACGCTGTCCCCAGTTCGGCGACGAAGCATGCGGCGAGCATGGCTGCTGCTACGCCGGCGATATCCGATGTAAAGCCAGCTCGAAGAGCTGCCGCCACGGGTCCCTACTACGTTGATTTTCGTGCCCGCACGGCGGCAACGTACGGTCATGCTTTCGTCTGGTACGGAAAGACGGGCGAAAAGCAGGTCGAGGTCGCTGGTCTGGCTCCGGCCGGCGACGAGGTGCCCTATATCCTGGGACACATCATGTTTGTCCCTTCTGAGACGGGCGCGACCTACGGTGATCTTGACGAGCAATATCTGACGGCCAGCTATCGCGTCTATTTGTCTGAGGCGGACGCCAAGAAGGTCTTTGCTTATATCAAGCGCCAGCAGGACACTTCGCCGCTGTGGAATGCAGCAACGACCAACTGCACTGCTTTCATCGGGCGCATAGCGACTTTTATGGGCCTCAACGCTCCGTTTCATCTGCTAAAGCCTGAGGAATACGTAAACAAACTCAGAGAGCTGAACGGGGGGCGAAAAACGGTGCAGCTTGAACCCGGTCGAGGCTAGAATCCTCGGATTGAGTTCATCCAGTTTTCCGCGCGTGAAGATGGGTGTGAGGTCTTCAAGAAATTCAAGCGAGCTTGTTCTTTGAGGATGCGGTTCGATACGACCAGCATTCGTGGGCTGCCTCGCCTTGGTTGATGAATAGGCGGGGAGATTATGGGAACGTCCGTGGCGCTGCGCTGCGAGGCAGCTCCACCTCCGCTTTGACATTGCTGAGCTCTTGTTAGAAGCCGTTCCGAGGGCGAAGTCCACCTTGGCGTAGTTCCGGAAGGTTCGCAGAACTTGTCGTCGCAGACGAAGATTGCCGTTTTGGGCAATGGTTCTGCGTCGAGGCCGAGCATCAATATCAATCGACCAGTGCACGTCGCGTAAACGGCGGGATAATAGACGCTCTCCGTGCCGAATCGAGATCTGTACCATCAGCACGCTTGTCGCCGCCTATGGCGATCCGCGATCATGATCGCGGTGTAGCCGACCTTTGCAGCGGTCACGGCGCGGAAAGCTGCGTGTTATCAAGTCGACAAGCGCTCCTTCGGCTCTGTGGAAATGGAAGAGCTGAGTTCACGTCGCTGTATTCGAGCGCGATGGATCAGACGCTTTTTTTGAGCTAAGCCGTCTGAGCCGCCTGGAACGGCGCGGGCGGCCGCTCTATTGCGGCATACTCAATGCCTGCAAGCTATCGCGCCGGTGTTCGGGGGACGCGGATGCGGGTCCATATGATTGTTGCCGGCCTAATCCTAGCTATCATCGGGACGGCCAGCGCCACGGTTGTCGATAAGGGAACCGACGCGCAAAAGGCCTGCGAGCTGCTTGTCAAGAGCTCGCTTCGCAATCAGGACGAAGCTCGGTCCGCAGGTGCATGTGAGGGAATGATCGAGACCGCGATGCTCTTTTCACCAAATCTGCCCGCTGACGTGCGTGCATGCCCCCCCGCGCAAGGCAGCCCTTTGCAAAGTGCGAAGGTTTTTCTGCAGTATCTTGATGACAATCCGGATCGGGTGAATGAGCCGGGGATCACCGTCGCGATCGAAGCATTCAGGGATGCTTGGCCCTGCCGTGGGGACGATGCCGGCACGGGACTGAAAAAGCGTGCCCCAAAAAAATCCAAATAGAACGCGTATCTGAGGATACTGATACTAGCCTTGCGGCCGGCGATGTTCGCGTCAGGCCTGATTGATTCGCAATGCACTGCCGCCGAGGTGCGCGAACTGAACCGCCATGCGCACCTCCACGATCAGCACTCAACGCCTTATCGACGAGCGGAAGCGAACCCTTGAGCCCCGATAAACAGCGGGGCATTGTGCCATCAACGCCCGGGCTGGAACAGCATGACAATCCCCTGCCGCGTCCTGATGATCTATCCGAAGTTCGTTCCGAATTCGTTTTGGAACTATGCGGATGCCTGCGAACTCGTCGGTGCGAAGTATCCAACGGCGCCACTCGGCCTGATCACCGTCGCCGCTATGTTGCCGAAGCATTGGGACATCCGGCTCGTCAACCGCAATACCGAGGCTTTGACAGAGGCGGACCTCGATTGGGCCGATCTTGTGATGATCGGCGGTATGCTCAACCAGCAACCGGATGCCATCTACCTGATCGATCTCGCTCACCTGCGCGGCAAGCCAGTATGTGTCGGCGGGCCGGACGTCTCCTCGAGCCCGCATCTTTACGCGGACGCGGATTTTCAGGTGATCGGCGAGGCCGAGCATGTCATCGAGCAGTTCATCGCCGCTTGGGAAAGCGGCGAACGCAAAGGCGTGTTCATCGCCGAGAAATTCAAGATAGATGTCACGCTGAGCCCGATGCCTCGCTACGATCTTCTCAACTTCGATCACTATCTATACATCGGCTTGCAGTATTCGCGCGGCTGCCCGTTCACCTGCGAGTTCTGCGACATTATCGAGTTGTATGGCCGCGTGCCGCGTACCAAGACCAACGATCAGATTCTCGCAGAGTTGCAGGCACTCTACGATCACGGTTATCGCGGGCATGTCGATTTCGTCGACGACAATTTCATCGGCAACAAGAAGAACCTCCGCACCTTGATGCCGCGGCTCAAAGCGTGGCTGGAAGACCACGACTATCCATTCGAGTTCTCGACCGAAGCCTCGATCAACATCGCGGACGACAGCGAACTGTTGCAGGCAATGAAGGATGCGAACTTCTTCGCGATCTTCGTCGGCATCGAGAGCCCGGATCCCGAGACGCTCGTGCAGATGAAGAAGAAGCAGAACACCAGGCGCAACATCGCCGAGTGCATTCACAAGATTTACGGCTACGGCATGTTCGTCACCGCTGGCTTCATCGTCGGGTTCGATAGCGAAAATGCCTCGATAGGACAGGCAATGGCCGACCTCATCGAGGAGGCGAGCATTCCAGTCTCCATCGTTGGACTGCTTTATGCGCTGCCTGGGACGCAGCTTACACGGCGGTTGGCCGCGGAAGGCCGCTTGCACCAGGGCCATGACCTCATGAACGTCGAGCAGGCGGGCGATCAGTGCACGCTCGGCTGTAATTTCGATACCAAGCGTCCGCTTCGTGACATCCTTGCCGATTACAAGGCCGTGCTCGGGCACGTCTACAGTCCTGCAGCCTATGCAGGACGGCTGTCGCGTCTCGCAGCCATGCTCGACCGGTCCGACCGGCGCCGCGATCTCCCGGATGGCGATGTGCGCAAAAGGCTTGGCGGCATCGACAGCGTACACAAGATCATGCGGGCCCTGCCGAAGGTTCGTGAGCCGTTCTGGAAGACCTTCGTCGACGTCGCCAAGACCAATCCGGGCGCGCTGCGTTACATCGTGATGCTGATGGCGCTGTACATGCACCTCGGGCCGTTCTCGGAACGCGTCATCGGCGAGATTGACCGCCGCATTGCCGAGTTGGACGATGTTCCTCTGCCGAGGGCTACGGCGGTTGGCCAAGTGCTACCTCCAGCGACGGTGTAGCCACAGCCACTGGTCGGGATATTCGCGGATCCAGCCCTCGATGACCGACGTGACCGCCTGCATCGTTCCCTGAATGTCGATTTGTCCGGCGGCATCGCGGACCGGCTTCACTTCTTCAGACAGTTCGCCACGAAAGCGGTGTCCGGGCAGACGGATGATGCGCACGCCGTGGATTGGGCACTCAATCTGCCGTACCAGCCGGGCAAGCAACGGATTGGCCCGTGTCTTGCGGCCGAAGAAAGTGACCTCGACGCCGTTGGTCAGATACTGATCGACCAGCATTCCAACGTGCTGGCCACTTTTAAGGGCCTCGGCAAGTCTTAAGGGCGCGTCACGACTTGCTGGAATGAGTGTGCCCATTTTCACGGCGCGCAAATCCTGGATGATGCGGTCGGCGGACGCGATGTTGGGTCGGCGATACAGGATCGCGGTATCCAGCCCGTGCGCGACGGCTGCCAGGGCCGGAATTTCCCAGTTAGCGAGATGACTCGCAAAGATCAGCGCCGGTTTCCCGTCGAGCCGCAGCTGCGTAAACAAATCATACGAGCGCTTGTCGATTTCGATCCGGCTATCCTCGGGCCGCGCGGGATCGTAGTTCCAGATGTGATCAAGATGCGCGAATTCGGCGCCGACTCGACCGAGATTGTCCCAGACGCCTGCGAGAATGGTCTCGATCTCCGCAGGCGATCTTTCCGGAAATGCGGCGGTTAGATTGGCTCGACCGGTCTTTTGCTCCCGCATCATGGGCCCGATTGAGCGAGTGATCCGAGCGAATAAGTTGGCAGTCTTGGTCGGATCGAAATAGCGAGCAGTACGCAATATTCCGATCGTCAACGCGCCCACCGCCGCTTGGCCCAGGGGCTTGGTCACGTCGCGAAGTCGGGCCCTGGTCCGCATTGAAACGACAACCTTGGCTTACACTTTCGGCTTTCCATGGGCTTCAGCGCGCATCATCATACCACCGATACGCGATGCGATCAAAGACACCGATGGGTTGCGCAGGGCGTATCGTCGATGATCCCAAGTTCATCGAAAGCGTACTCGGTTTCTTCGATGGTCTGAAAATCATGCTAGACGACGAGCATCCCGACCATGTGCGGATCGGGGCTCAGCCGGTGGCTTCAGGCCAGGAAGCTGCCAAGTTTGCCGACGTAATCTAAGCATGTCGTTCTCAATCGACGAGGGCTTGAACGACAACACGAAGGCGCTGGCTGCCAGCTCCTGTGACTATGTGCAGGACTTGATGGACCTGGACGACGTGCCGATGTCCAGCCGCCTCAGGTTCGCCAAGGAGCCGGATGGCATCTTGCCGGACCTGCGAGAAAATGGCGCCAGCGTCTTTTCAGCGACGCGTAACCGCAAGTTCCGCAATGACAGTTGGGGTGATGCGCCGGCTCTCGAGATGACGGTAGGCTATTCGGTTATCGGTCCCGCCGACCGGCAGCTCACCCAGCTCTACATCCCGCGCCGGGCGAGGCTCGCCTAATGGGGCGGTGCATCGAAGCAATATGATCGTGCGACGAATGCCCATTTTCGGCCGGATAAGCCCAGTGGTGCGACCAGTAAGTCATTGATTGTTCTCTACCCGTCGCTACCTCTTAATCAGCGGGTCCCAGGTTCGAGCCCTGGTGCGCCCACCAAATCAGTGCCTTAGCCAGAGAAACCGGTTTAGCGGTCGGATTTTCAAGCGGTTGTTTCTCGCGAACGCTGATCAACCCACGCCCCGATGCCGCAATGTGGCACTTCGCGGTCTAACCCCGCGCCGCGCGCTGTCCCATGATGGATTGGAGCGAGACTTCAAGTTTTTCGGCCATTTGGAAGGTGGCGTGTGCAAGGTTGGATCAAGCAAAATCCATCGGCGGTAGACAAGGTCGGTCGCTCCTTGGAGTGGGTCGTGCCCATATACAAGGGCGAATTTCCTGGCCTGATAACGTCACGCGAGCCTTTGAGGAAGAGCAGGCTATGTGCGCATGCTCTAAGGGGTGGCGCAGAGCGTTTTTTTGCACGTTGATACGGGCGCATATGAGCAAAATGCGTGCTTGCAGAGGATAGCCGAGCGCTCGTGAGCAGCGTCAGTTGCCGGAGGAGCGGGACGCGTCACCGCTTACTGGGCATCGGCGGCCACTCAGGGAGCCCTCGCACGACCTAACTCAGTCGCGCCGGTGCCGGGCATGGCAGCCGGTTTGCGCCGCCCTCCATGAATGTAGGCGATGGCGCCGAACACAGCGGCACTTTGACGACGCCGAGGGAATCACGACGATTATTGTGGTCCATCTCCTTCTGTTGCGCAGTTCTGCGACAGAACCTTAGCCTACGAGATCAATCAGGATGGGACATCCGCTGGATGAGGATCTGCCCTTCAGAGGTCACTAGGAAAATTCAGCAGTTTAGACATTAGCGCCCATCTTCAGCCGCTCCCGCAGACGCTGGAACGTCACGTAGAGCATCGGCACCAGGAAGATTCCGATCGAGCTCGCCGCGAGCATGCCCGCGAACACCGCTGTGCCGACAGCCCTGCGGCTGAGGGCCGCAGCGCCGGTTGCGATCACGAGCGGCAGGAGACCAAGGATGAAGGCGACGGAGGTCATCATGACCGCGCGGAAGCGCATATGGGCGCCCTGGACCGCGGCGTCGTCGAGCGCCACGCCTGCCTCGCGTTGCTCCTTGGCGAATTCGACGATCAGAATTCCGTTCTTGGCGGCGAGCGCAATCAGGACCACCAGCCCGATCTGGCCGTAGAGGTCGAGATTGAGGCCTGCGAGCTTGATGCCGACATAGGAGCCCAGGACACCGACGACGACGGACAGCAGCACCGGGATCGGGATCACCGTGCTCTCATAGAGCGCCACCAGGAACAGATAGGCAAACAGCACGGCAAGCATCAGCACGATGCCGGTCTGGCCGGTGGCCTGTTCCTCCTGAAAGGCAGTGCCGGTCCACGCAAAACTGTAACCCGCAGGCAGTATGGCATTCGAGACATCGGCCATCGCGGCCATTGCGGTGCCCGACGAAACCCCGGGTGCCGGGCTGCCATTCACCGTCACTGAGCGGTAATTGTTGTAGCGGGTGATCACCTGCGGCCCGGTTACGATCCTGATCCCGGCCAGTGATCTGATCGGCACCATCTGCCCGGTACTGTTGCGCAGATAGATGCGCCAGATGTCCGAAATGTCGCTGCGATCGAACGCTTCGCCCTGGACGTTGACCTGCCAGGTGCGGCCAAACCGGTTGAAATTGTTGACGTAGATGCCGCCGAGCGTCGCCTGCAGCGCGGTGAAGATGTCGCTGATCGTCACGCCGAGCGCCTGCGCCTTGCCACGGTCGATGTCGAGATGGATGGACGGATTGGTCGCAGTGAAGGTGGAAAAGACTCGCGCCAAACGTGGATCCGCGTTGGCGGCGCCGATCAGCGCGTTTGTGACGCTCGAGATCTCGGTCGGACTCTGTCCTTCCAACGCCTGAAGCTGGTATTCGAACCCGCCGCCGGTGGAGAGGCCGATGATCGGTGGCAGGTTGAACGGCAGCACATTGGCCTGTCGGACCTGCGCGCCGGCCGCGAAGGCCTGGCCGATCAGCGCTTGCGCAGAATCCGTTGCGGCCTTGCGATCGGCAAATGGCTTCAAACGGGTGACGACGAGAGCACTGTTCGATTCCGATGCGCCGTCGAGCAGGGAAAAGCCGACGATGGCAAGAACGTGGTCCACAGCCGGCATCTGCTTCAGGATGCCTTCGATCTGCTGGGTGACCTCGCTGGTTCGTGCCACCGATGCGCCGTCCGGCAATTGGACCGAGGTAAAGAAGGCGCCTTGATCTTCCTCGGGCAGGAAACCCGTCGGCGTGATCAGCGACACGCCGAAGATGCCGGCGGCCAGGAGCGCGACGAACAGAACGGAGAGGCCGGCCACCCGCACGAGGCGACGGACGACGCTGCTGTAGCGGTGACGAATCCAGTCGATGGAGCCAAGAACGCGCCCCATGATGCCGCGCCTCGGCCCGGTGTGGCGCAGGAACAGCGCACACAGAGCGGGCGAAAGTGTCAGCGCGTTCAACGCCGAGATCATCATCGCCGCGCTGATCGTCACTGCGAATTGACGAAACAGCGTTCCGGAAACGCCTGGAATGAATGCGATGGGTACGAAGACCGACAGCAGCACCAGTGTGATCGCGACGATCGGCGCGGTGATCTGGGTCATGGCCTTCTTGCTGGCTTCGGTGGGGGAAAGAGCCGGCTCCTCCTGCATGACCCGCTCGACGTTCTCGACGACGACGATGGCATCGTCCACGACGATGCCGATCGAGAGCACCATCGCCAGCAGGGACACCGTGTTTGCCGAATAACCCAGCACCAGCAGGACGGCGAACGTGCCGATCAGACTCACCGGAACCGCGATCGCCGGGATCACCGTTGCCCGGAGATCGCCGAGGAAGAGGTACACCACGATCACGACCAGCACGAAGGCTTCGCCCAGCGTCTGCCATACCTCCGCGATGGTGTCGCGCACGAAGCTCGTGGAATCGTATTGCACGAGGTAGCTCAGCCCGACGGGGAAGTGCTGCGACAGCCGCTGCATCGTCGCCGCCACGGCCTGGGCGGTGGTCACCGCATTAGCGCCCGGCGCCAGATAGATCGCGACCGGAACGGCCGCGCGCCCGTCGATCCGCGCTTCGCTGTCGAAGTTTTGCGCGCCCATCTCGACACGGGCAACGTCCTTCACCCGCAGGGACGAGCCGTCCGGGTTGGCGCGCAGCACGATATTGGCGAATTGATCGACGGTGGCGAGCCTGCCCAGGGTCTGCACGTTGAACTGGAATTGCTGGTCGTCGCTGATCGGGCGCGCGCCGATGCGGCCGACCGGCGCCTGGACGCTTTGGGTGCGTATTGCGGCAATGACATCCGATGGCGTGAGATTGAGGCTGGTGAGTCGCTGCGTGTCGAACCAGATCCGCATCGAGTAGTTCATCTTGGCGAACAGATTGGCCTGGCCGACCCCCGGGGTGCTCGCGATCGCATCGAGCACGTTGATGATGGCGTAGTTCGTGATGAACAGCGGATCCTGCTCGCCATGGGCGCTGTAGAGTACCAGGAATTGCAGAATGGACGAGGACCGCTTGCGCACCGTCACACCCTGCTGCTGCACTTCGGTCGGCAGTTGCGACAGAGCGCTCTGCACGCGGTTGTTGACATTGACGGTGTTGATGTCGGGGTTCGTACCGAGCGCGAACGAAACCGTCAGTGTGTAGCTACCGTCGCTGGCGCTGGTCGATTTCATGTAGAGTGCGCGGTCGACGCCGATGATCTGTGCCTCCAGGGGCTGGGCGACGCTGTTCTCGACGACTTCGGCGGATGCGCCCGGGAATGTGCCCGAAACTGCAACTTGTGGCGGCACGATGTCGGGAAATTGCGCCACCGGGATCTGCATCAGCGCGAGCGCGCCGGCGATGGTGATGATGAAGGCGATCACCATCGCGAGCCGGGGGCGATCGATGAAGACCGCAGAGATCATGGCTTGTCGTCCGCCCGGCCGGCCTTGCTGGAGGTGCTGGGAGCTGCTTGCGATTCCGCACCATCCTCAGACTTCATGCTCGACAGGATCAGTGGACTTGCCGGCCCCGGCGCAACGACCTGGCCGTGGCGAACCCGCTGCAAGCCCTCGACGATCACTCTGTCGCCGGCCGCAAGTCCGGCGATGATGGCCGCGATCGTCGGGGTCGATTGCCCGAGCTGGATGCGGCGCTGCTCGGCCTTGTTGTCGGCGCCGACAGCGAGAACATAGTCGCCCTGCTGATCGGAGAGCACGGCGGAGCGCGGGATCGCCAGAACCTCGATCGGCTGGACGCCCTCAAGCACCACGGTAACGAACTCGCCGTCAGTCAGCTCGTGAACGGTGACGCGGGCCGCCGACGACGTCCGCAGGATAGGATTGCCGATCTCGCCGCGCACGGTGATCGTGTCTGTGTTCTGGGCAATTGTATTGTCGACGAAGTTCAGTTTGCCGGATAGGCCGTACATGCGGCCGTCTGGGAGTCGCAGCCTGATGACGACCGCTTCCAGGCCACCTTTCGGCCCGTATCGTTCCCGCAGTTCCAGTCCTTGGCGCAGCGGCACGGGAAAGATGACGTACATTGGGTCCTGGCTGACGATGGTGGTCAGCACCCCCGAGCTTGGCCCGACGACGTTGCCTTCGGTCAATGCCGTGCGTCCGATCTTGCCGGCGATCGGCGCGCGGATCGTGGTGTAGTCGAGATTGATCCGGGAGGCTTGGACTTGAGCTTGGGCGGCCTGGACCTGGGCTTCGAGACTGAGCTGGTTCGCAATGGCGGCATCGTAGGTGGACTGTTGCCCGGCAGGGCCTCCGAGCAGGGTCCGCGCACGTTCTGTCGTCTGTTTGGCATTCTCGAGTGTCGCCTGAAGCTGCGCCATCTGCGCCTGTTTCGATGCCAGATCCGCCTCGAAGGGACCACGCTCCAGCTGATAGAGCTCATCGCCTTTGCTGATCTCGGCGCCTTCCTCGAACAAGCGCCGTTCCAGAAATGCGGTGACGCGAGCAATGACGTTGACCCGATTGATCGCTTCGATCCGCCCGAGAAATTCAGTGCTCTCGGTGATCGGTCGCCTCGTCGCTTCCACGACGCCGACCGCGGGTGGGCCCGGCGCGGCGGGCTGGGTCCGGGCCAGCCCGCCGGCGATGATCGTCAGCAGCGTCGCCGCCAGCAGCCTGATCGAGACGCCAGCAAGGTTCATTGTCTGCTCCTTGCGCCGAACTTGAGACCGAGCCGATGCTTCACTGGCGCCTTGTTAGTCCCGCGGTGTTCGATCGCTGCGCACCGGCTCGTCGTAACCCTTGCGACGGCTATAGAACATCAGTGCGATCAGGCCGCAGCCGGACACCAGCATCAGGATTGCAGCCCCCGCCAGGATGACGTCGCGGTAAAGCGGCATTGATGGCGTTTCCTGCCATACCGCCACGGAGAACCAGGTCGCCACAACGAGAAGCGCTGCGAGAACGGCTCCGAGAAGCCATACGTTGGTGTGGCGCACGATCTCCTCCCTCGTCTGGTTGGGGTTGCATTGCCTTCACACCCCATCGGCAGACTGCCGATTGCACAAGGCCTAGAGCCACCGCCATCCGCAGCGACGACGACCCCGATGCCACCAGCAAACCCAGCGGCGCCTGCGAGGTCGCCGGCGACCCCAGCCAGGATGAGGCGGTGGTCCCCATTGAGCTTGCGTCAGGAGATCCGACGCCCGGCCGGACCGGCCGAGCTCGGGTGCGATCGGCATCGCTTCCGCCACCGCAATGAAGCGGACGCCGATGGCGCCGATCGCCGCGGCAGCTACGGCATTATGGGCAAGGCCAAGGAAGGCGCGGCGGGTAGGGGGGACCATCATCTTCCTCTCCTTATTTCAGGCAGTCCGCCGCACGGACTGAAGCGCGTAAAGCAGCCACGCGAGGCCATGCGAGATCAGGTCGACGCCAAGCAGGAATCCGAGGACCCACACGCTCATGGTGGGGAAGCTGAACAGGATCAGCGCGCCCGCGACCAACCCGAAGACGCCGGAGATCAGCATCATCCATCCGTTCTGGCGCCAATGGGCGAAGCTCAGCATGCATCGAATGACGCCTGAGGCGATCAGGACCGCGCCGAGGAAATAAGTGAGAATGAGGGCGCCGGAGGCGGGCTGGGTCAGCAGCACGAGCCCGAAGGCGACGTAGAGGGCGCCGAGCAGGATCTGCCACAGGAAGCCGCCCCATCCTTTGGTCCAGAAGGCGTGGGCGATCTCGAACGCACCAGCCGCAATCGCCGTCAATCCGATCAACTTCACGCTGATGATGGTCGCGAACACCACATCGCTGAGAGCCGCGATACCGGCCGCGATCATGACGACGCCAAGGAGGGCGCAGACCCACAGGGGTGGAGGGCCCAGAGCTGCGATGCCGGACCGGCTGTCATAGACTGTCATGCCACGCTCCTGATCTACTAGTGATCGCCACCCCGAGGCGAGGGTAGCTTCCGAGCCGGAACGTCGACATCCGACGAAACCCTGAGCGACCGAGCGGGAATGTTCGCATGGAGTCTCGGGTGCGATTCCCGTGAACGAGCTATCGCCTGCCGCGCGGACCCAGAGTCAGGTTGGTCACGCCCACCGCGAGATTGATTCCGATAGATCGCTCGATCGAAAGCGGCTGCAGCATCACGCTCCTGCGCGAGCCGCCGATCAGGACATTGGCCCCGAGGCCGGGGCCCAAAGCGACATTGCCGCTCGCTCCCACATAGCTTCCTCGCAGCGTACCGGGGCCGACCCGCGAATTCTTGGCGAAGACGGCCCAGGAGAGAGAACCCGCCGAGGTCACTCCCAGATCGAGCCCAACGCGCCTTATGCGTCCCTCATAGATATATTGTCGAGGGGGTCTGCGTGCATAGAAGAAAGTACAGCGCAGCGATTGAGCCGATCCAAGGACCAAGCCCACGCGCGGGGAGCTGAGGCATAACAGTCTGCCGACCCGGAATGCGTCGGCGCGGGCGGGCGAGGCGGCGGTGCAAAGCAACACGCACGCGGCAATGCAGGGGAACCGTATCATCGGCATTCAAGCCTCCATCTGGTTGTCCGTGGACGCGGCCGCCGGCCGTCGGTCCTGGCGAAGCCAGAACGTGATGCCGAGGCCGGTCAGCAGCACCGCGCCAAGCAGGAAGAAGAAGACAGATTGCTTCAACCAGGATATCGCCGGGACGGTCACGCCCATCGCAAGCCCGAGAAACGAGATTTGCAGCGACAGAAGACTGACGCCCGCGAGGAACGTACCTAGCGCGAGCAACATCAGCAGGACCAGGCCGGTTGCCGGTGTCGGAAGCAATTGCTGGACACCCGACATCAGCATGATGTTCATCGTGACCAGGACGGCGATCCAGTGCAGCGCCTGGGTCCAGATCAATCGGAGCTGGGTCTCCTTGCCTTGCGTCTCCGGCCATTTCGTGACGACGCAGATCACACCGATGGCGAGCGCCAGGAATTCCCAGTAGCCGACGAGAGGCTGGTGGGAGACGTTGGTATAGGCGACGCCGGCGACGGCGAGCACTAGCGCCACCACGTAAGGGAGTTGCTGCCACAGGAAATAGGCCATCCTGAACTGAGGCGGGGGAGGCTCCCTGTCCTCGATCCGTTGTAGATCGGTCTCGCTCATGCGCCATCCACTCGCGATCTGTTGTTGCTGAACGTCAGCTTGGGGTCGTCACCGAGATAGTCCTCGACGTAGAACCGGATGATTGCGACGCGGCCGATCGCGACTAGGGGCATGGCCATCGCGATGCCCAGGATGCCGAACAGCGCGCCAAGCATGACGATCGCGACCAGCGTCCAGGCAGGGGGGATCTCGACCGCCTGACGTTGGATCAGCGGGCCAATCACATAGCCTTCGATCGACTGGATGATTGTGTAGATGAGCACGGCCCAGATCAGCAGCGAGCCGCCCAGTGGCATTGCGACCAGCGCGATCGGAACCGCCGCCACGATGGGGCCGAGGTAAGGAATGAAGTTCGACAAGCCCGCCTGCAGTCCGAGCACAAGTGGTCCGGGCAGTCCGACCAGATAGAGTGCGACCCAGACGCACAGCGTCATGAGAATGATCCGGATGAACTGTCCGATCAGCCACAACCGCATCACACTGCCCATCTCGTCCATGACCGCTCTTGTTCGCGCCCGGTAGGGTCGCTTCACCAACATGACGAGGCTCTCGCGATGGCTGGTCGGGTCGAAGGCGAAGAGGATTCCGAGGAACACGATGACCAGCGCGCCGGTCAGAAGACTCGACGCTCCGCCGAGCAGGAATTGAGCGTGGCTGAGAAAACGCCCCTGATCCGAGAACAACCATTGTGCGAAGTCGCGGCCCCATTCCGGGCCGAGCAGGTCGACGCCGTATGACAGGAGATGCTCCTGCAGGACGTCGATCTGGTTGTCCATGACCTTCAGCAGGAGGCGCGTCTGCTCCGGTAGCTTGCCCGCGCCCCATACCAGTCCAAATCCCGACAGAGCGGAGAACAGCAGCAGGACCAGCGTCAGCCGCCAGGCGCGAGCGAGCGGAAGGAGCGGGGCCAGCGCCCTTGCGCAGGCATCGAGAAATGCGCCGAACAACACGCCTGCAAAGATGAGCAGGAGACTGGACACTGTCTGCCACGCCAGAAACAGGAAGACACAGGCAGCGAGCAGGCTGAGCCCGGTCGCGAGGACGCTGCGCCCGGCGTGCTCCGCCGGGCCGGTGGAATCGTCGCGCGGGAGGAGTTCGCGAAGCCGATCCGGCCCTGTTCTGGAATCGCTCATGGATCGGTCCTATCGCGAGCGTGGGTGATGGTTCGCTGCACCTAGGTGCGGACGCGCCGGCTGCCAAAGTGCGGATGCTTTCCGCCGCGATGACGCCAGTAGCGGTGCTTGGTCGGGTTCGTGTTGGTGTTGGGCGTCACGTTCTTCGGCGCCGATACGCCGGTGTCCTTTGGCGCCATCGTCCCTGTGTCAGTCGACTGGGCCAGTGTCGGGGATACGGAAACCGCTACCAGCCCACCCAGGATCAGGGCGGTCCAGATCGATCGAATGCTCATATTCGCCTCCATGCAGCCGGGGACAAGACTCAAATCGAGATGGCTCCCGTGGAAAGTGCGTAGACGCCGGCACAAGCGGCGACCGTGATCACCGCAAAGAGGATCGCCTCGAACGGCCTGAACGCCGCTTCCTTGCGTTCGCGCTTGGCGAGAAGGAACAGCAGCGTGCCGGGTGCATAGAGGATCGACGACAGCAAGAGAAACTTCGGGCCGCCTGCGTAGATCATCCCGGCCGCGTAGAACGTCGCGACGGCCGAGCGGATCCAGTCGCCAAGGCGGGCGCGCTCGCCAGCGCGGTAGCACTCGCCGGTCCAGGCGAGCTTGAGACCGTAGGCCGCAACAAACAAATACGGGATCAGCGTCATCGCGCTCGTCATCTTCAGGGCGAGCGTGAATGCATATTCCGCAAACCAGGTGACGAGGAGGAAGGTCTGGATGACGCAGTTGGTGAGCCAGAGCGCTCCAGCAGGGACCTTGTACGCGTTCACTGTTGCGAGAAAGGAGGGCATGGTGCGGTGGACCGCGGCGGAATGCAGCACCTCAGCCGCCAGGAGTGACCAGGACAGGTAGTTGCCGAGGACCGAGATCAGGAGCGCCACGCTGATGAATATGCCGCCCCAGCGGCCGATGATCGCTTCCATGACGCCGGCCATGGATGGCGTCGGCAGATCCGCCAGTTCACCTCGTGGCAGCACGCCATAGGACAGCAGTGTCACGAGGACGAGCAGGCTGAGCACCGTCAGAAAGCCGGCAACGGTCGCGAATCCAATATCGCTGCGGCTGCGTGCATAGCGGGAATAGACACTGGCGCCTTCGATCCCGACGAACACGAATACGGTCAGCAGCATCGTGCTGCGAACCTGAGTGAGCACACTTGAATGCTCCGGCTGCTCCGCTCCCGCGAAGTTCAGGGAGAAAAGCCTGCCGTCGAAGGCGATGGCGGCGGCTGCAATGAACAGCAGGATGGGAACGATCTTGGCGTAGGTGGCGATCGTGTTGAGTGCGGCGGCGTTCTTGATGCCGCGCAGCAGCAGAACGTGCACTCCCCACAGCAGGACGGAGGCCGAAGCGATCGCCACCGCCGTTGTGCCGTCACCGAAGACAGGGAAAAACTGTCCGAGTGTTGCCTTGATCAAGACGAGACAGGCGACATCTGCAAGGCAGCATCCAATCCAGTATCCCATGGCCGAAGCAAAGCCGACATACTCGCCAAACCCAGCTCTGGCGTAGGCATAGATGCCGGCATCGAGGTCCGGTCTGCGGTGTGACAAGGTCTGGAACACCAAGGCCAGCATCAGCATGCCGGTGCCTGCGATCGCCCAGGCGATCATCGCACCGAGCGCACCCGTGGTCCGCCCGAACGAAGCGGGTAGTGCGAAAATGCCGGAGCCGACCATCGACCCCACCACGAGCGCGATGAGCGCATTGCGCGAGAGTTTTTGATCGACATCGTTCGCTGATGAAGCCATGGCAAGATGGCCTTCCAATCCGCGATCGGCGGGCACTGATGCCGGCCAACCCGGCGAAGACCTTAGAGGCGGCTTTCCCCCTCGCACATCAGGGATTCTCTGTAGGGAGCAGGGGCAGGAAATCGCCAGGCGGATCGGCGCGGCGCCTCGCCGGTCAGGCCCCTGCCGTGGGGTCGGTTGCGCCTTCGCCAGCACTGGGTGATGGCCCGGGAACGGCTGCCAGCAGCACGACGCCGGAACGGCAGAATTCACCGGCCTTCGCGAGTTCGGCCGCAATGCGTTGGGCATGCAGAACCGCGGCATCCTGATCGGCGTATTCGCATCCGGTCCCATCGGGAGTGAGACCGTATTTGTCGACGATGTGAAAATAGAAGCGCATGTCAGCCGATTAGGCCGCGCCGCGATCATCTCCTAGTGACAAACGCGTAAGGCTCCCCCTCCAAAAGGAGGAGGGGTGAGCGGCGGTTCCAGGTTGCCCATTTGTAATGAGCAGGATGGTCGCTGCGGATCGCCGGAATACTGCAGGGGCAACAGGGTGGTTTCCCCGCCGCCGTTCGGGTGATTGTCCGATGCCGTCCTCTGAGCCCGAGCGATAGCGTAGGCGCTGTCAGCAAGCTCTGAGAGGAGACGAGCAATGTCACACTATGATCAGAACCTGGCGGCCTCGAGTGCGGGCGGTGGTGGCACAATCGCGGTGGACGCCGGACTGCGTGACTACATGCTGCGCATCTATAACTACATGGCCGCCGGCGTCGGCCTGACCGCTGTTATCGCGTGGCTGACCTATCAGCTGACTGGTCCGGCCTTGCTGCAGAGCCCGTTGATGTGGGTCTTCATCCTGGCACCGCTTGCACTGGTCTTCTTCATCAGTTCGCGCATCAATACGCTGTCGGTATCAACGGCACGGCTTCTGTTCTTCATCTATGCCGCCCTGGTAGGCGTCTCGCTCTCGACGTTGTTCCACATCTACACCAGTGCGTCGATCACACGCGTCTTCTTCATCGCGGCCGCGACCTTCGGGGCGCTCAGCGTGTTCGGCTACACCACGCGGCGCGACCTGTCCGGTCTCGGCACCTTCTTGTTCATGGGCCTGATCGGCGTCATCATTGCCAGTCTGGTCAACCTCTTCCTGCAGTCTTCCGGGCTGGACTGGCTGATCTCGGTCGTGGGCGTCGGTGTGTTTGCCGGACTCACGGCCTATGACACGCAGCGGATCAAGGCGATGTACGACGACAGGGATGATGAAACTTCGGCTGGCCGCAAGTCCGTGATTTCGGCGTTGTCCCTCTATCTCAACTTCATCAACCTGTTCATGATGCTGCTGCGCCTCGCCGGCGGCCGGCGCTGAGCGGGCCAAGGGGCGGCCGTTCAGGCCGCCGGCTGCTTCGCCGCGCTTGCGAGCGCGTCGCGCAGCGCTTGTTCCTTGGTATCATCCAGGGACGTCTTGAGCACGGTCCCCCCGGCCTCCTTGATCTCCTTCAGCACCTTGTCCGCCGTCATGTTCTTGACCAGGACGAACAAGGCGGCGTTTCCGGTGTGGAGCGACGCAGACAATTCCTTCATGAAGGCATCGTCGATGCCGAAATCGGAGAGGGCACCGCCGAGCGCGCCGGATGCCGCGCCGACCGCGACACCGAGGATCGGATTGAGGAAGATAACCCCGATCAGCAGTCCCCAGAAACTTCCGGTCATCGCGCCGATCGCCGTCGTGTTGACGAGTTGGTTGAGTTTGATGCCGCCGGAATCGGTTTTCACGGCGATCACTGCGTCACTGATTGTGATCAGATATTCTTTCTGCAGCCTGAGCAGCCGTTGACGCACTTCTTCGGCCTTCGCCTCGGATGGATACACGATCGCTACTAGATCGGACATGCAAGCCTCCTGCTGGGTCGAGTTCCGCCGGCCAAGCCTGGTCGGTCCGGCGCGACACGCTGAAAGATTAGCTGCCACCCCCCTGGCACGGCATCGGAGAAAACCCTAAGGCCCTGGGGATGAATGTTCCTGATGCGCAACGCTGCCGCCCCCCTCGGGCAATTACGGCGGCATCGTATCGAAAGCCGAAGTTTCGGCTTCGTCTCATTGTGAGCGCTCGCTCGTTGGCGAGGAGAATCCCGATCTTTGACTAGGTAATCACCCCGATATTCCAGCCCCGGCGCAAGGCGCATGGTGCAACCGGTGGGCAAGTCGATCGACCCGGGATGCAACGCACGCTCGTGTCGCGAGGTCTTCACATGACTGAGACGCCGTCAATCCAAAAGCTCTCGCTGTTCGCATTGACCGCGATGGTGGTCGGCTCGATGGTCGGCTCGGGAATCTTTTCGCTGCCGAGAACCTTCGGTATCGCCACCGGACCGTTCGGAGCCATCTTCGCCTGGTGCATCGCGGGCGGGGGCATGTACACCCTCGCGCGGGTGTTCCAGGCACTGGCGGAACGAAAGCCTGAGCTCGATGCCGGCGTCTATGCCTATGCGAAGGAAGGGTTCGGCGACTATCCCGGCTTTCTGTCGGCATTCGGATACTGGATAGGCAGCTGCATCGGCAACGTCTCCTACTGGGTGCTGATCAAGTCGACGCTGGGTGCTTTCTTCCCGGTCTTCGGGGACGGGAACACGGTGATCGCGATCGTCGTCGCCTCGATCGGAATATGGCTGTTCCATTTCATGATCCTGCGAGGTGTGCAGCAGGCGGCCGCGATCAACACGATTGTGACGATCGCGAAGATCGTGCCGATCCTCGTCTTCATCATCATCCTGTTCGTCGGGTTCAAGGGGGACCTGTTTCGAGCGAATTTCTGGGGCGGAGAGGGCATGCCGGACAAGAGTTTGTTCGAGCAGATTCGTGCGACCATGTTGGTCACCGTATTTGTCTTTCTCGGCATCGAGGGCGCCAGCGTCTATTCCCGCTACGCCAAGGAACGTGCGCACGTCGGCGCTGCGACCATTCTGGGATTTACGATCGTGACGAGCCTGATGGTGCTTGTGACCATGCTGCCCTATGCCGTGCTTCCCCGCGCCGAGATCGCTGATATGCGGCAGCCGTCGATGGCGACGGTGCTGGAGGCAGTCGTTGGGCATTGGGGCGCGATCTTCGTCAGCGTCGGGCTTCTGGTTTCGGTGTTGGGGGCCTATCTCGCATGGTCGCTGATCTGCGCCGAGGTGCTGTCCGCCGCCGGCCGGACCAGGGACATGCCGGCCCTGTTCGGCACGGAAAATGCGAACAAGGTGCCAGCTGCCGCGCTTTGGCTCACCAATGCGATCGTTCAGCTCTTCGTCATCAGCACCTATTGGTCGCAGGATGCATTCGCGTTGATGCTCAATCTGACGAGCGTGATGTCGCTCATTCCGTTCTTCCTCGTCGCGGCCTATGGGCTTCTGCTCGTCAGGCGGGGCGAGACCTATGGCAAGGAAAGCAGCGACAGAACGCGCGACATGGTCTTCGCCGGCATTGCCGTCGTCTACACGCTATTCCTGATCTACTCCGCCGGAATGAAGTTCCTGCTGCTGTCCTTGATCCTCTATGCGCCCGGTACGGCGCTCTATTTCTGGGCGCGTCTGGAACAGAAGGCGCGGGTCTTTACGGCCGTCGAGTGGGTCATCTTCATCGCCGCTGCCGTCGGCGCTGCTGTCGGGATCCACGGATTGGCGACTGGCTACATTACCATCTAGGCAAGGCATCCCGGGGAGAACTCCCATGGCAAAGCAGGCGTCGGACAGCTCGGTTTCCTTTGGGGTCCATTCGGAGGTGGGTCAACTCCGGAAGGTGATGGTCTGCTCACCCGGTCGAGCCCATCAGCGCCTCACGCCGTCCAATTGCGACACCCTGCTGTTCGACGACGTGCTGTGGGTCGAGAACGCCAAGCGCGATCACTTCGACTTCGTGCAGAAGATGCGCGACCGCGGCATCGAAGTCGTTGAGATGCACAATCTGCTGGCGGAGACCGTCGCGATCCCCGAGGCCAAGAAGTGGATTCTCGACAACCAGGTCGTTCCCGATCAGGTCGGCCTCGGTCTCGTCGATGAACTGCGGGGTTACCTCGATAGCCTCAAACCGCGCGATCTGGCCGAAACGCTGATTGGAGGCGTTTCGACCCATGACTTCCCGGACGCCCATGGCGGCGAGATGCTCAAGCTCGTGCGCGAGGCCGCCGGCATGACCGAGTATCTGCTGCCGCCGCTTCCCAACACGCTATACACGCGGGACACGACCTGCTGGATCTATGGCGGGGTCACGCTGAACTCGCTCTACTGGCCGGCGCGGCACGAAGAACCGATCCTCGCGACAGCGATCTACAAGTTCCATCCGGATTTCGCCGGCAAGGTCAATGTCTGGTGGGGCGATCCGACGCGGGACCACGGTCTTGCGACGCTGGAAGGCGGCGACGTGATGCCGATCGGAAAGGGCAACGTGCTGATCGGCTTGAGCGAGCGCACCTCGCGGCAGGCGATCAGCCAGGTCGCTGCGGCCTTGTTCAAGAAGAAGGCGGCGGAGCGCGTGATCGTGGCTGCGATGCCGAAGCTTCGTGCTGCGATGCATCTCGATACCGTCTTTACATTCGCCGACAGGGATTGCGTTCTGCTCTATCCCGACATCGTCAACAACATTGCGGCCTTTTCCTACCGGCCGGCCGACAATTCGGCTGGCCTCGATCTGCGCAAGGATGAAAAGCCGTTCGTGGACGTCGTCGCCGAAGCCCTTGGCCTGAAGAAGTTGCGCGTGATCGAGACCGGGGGCAACGCCTATATGCGGGAGCGCACACAGTGGGACAGCGGCGCCAATCTGGTTTGCGCGTCCCCAGGCGTGGTGTTCGCCTATGACCGCAATACCTACACCAACACCTTGCTTCGCAAGGAAGGGATCGAGGTGATCACCATCGTCGGGGCGGAGCTCGGGCGGGGCCGGGGAGGCGGTCATTGCATGACTTGTCCGATCACCAGGGATCCGGCGGACTATTAGACCATGCGGATCGGACCGGGTTCGATCGTGAGGGCCCGCGTGCCGGGGCGGAGCGCCGCTCCGGCCCCTCTTGCACCCGGCGATCGACGAGGTCAGGCGCAGCATTGGCTCCATGCGTCTATTCCGCGGCGACAACCAAGAGCCCCCGACAGTTTACGAAATGGCGATTCATGGATTCAATCAATGATTTTAAATCATACCATTAACACGCCACAATCGTCGCCCAGGCTAAGGCAATTCCTGGTGCGCGCAATAGCCATCGAGGGGCACCATGCGCGGGTCGAGAGCTCTCTTGCCGGTCTTGGGGTTGTTGGGAACCGGCACCGCTTGGGCAGCGGACGTTGATCTCACTGAACTGAAGGCGAGCAGCCCCATACCGTATTACTCCGCTCCGTCCTGGAGTGTCGTCGGCTCCGTCACGCCGAACTTCACCGACAATGCCCTGTTCAGCCGAGACAACCGCAGGTCGGACTTCTTCTACGAGCCCGACGTGAGCGTCAGGCTGGATGGAAATCTCACAGATGACCTGTCCTACCGGCTCTATGCACGCGCACAATATGACGCCTTTGCGAGAGAGAAGGACGGCAACGCCGCAGTGGCACGGATGGGAGCGCGCCTGACGGAGAATTGGGACGGCTGGCGCTTCTCCGCCATCTACGAGCACCGATACGATTTCGACGGCGTCTATCGCGATCTCGCTTTCACGTCAGACGACGTGATGGGCTCGGTTGCGCGTGACCTCCGCGTGAAAAATGTGACATTCTCACCGCTGTTGCTCCTGACATACCGGTTTTCCGACCTTGCCGAAGCTCGCCGCTGGCGCTTTGATGCCTTGCTCGGCATAGAGGTCAAGCTCGACCCAAAATGGTCGATCGTGAGTACGCCCTTGTTCGAAGCCTTCTGGTTCACGGACGGGCTGAACAGGGGACGACAGGATCAAATCTACTCCGCGGATATTGGCCTGAAGTACAATTTCGCCAGCAACGTTTCGCTCACGACGAATGTGCTGTACGAGGTGCGAGAATCGAACGTCATGGTGCGACGCTACAGGGATCTCAGGATCGGTCCCCGACTTGACTTTGCCTTTTGAGAGGTCTGCAAGATGATGTTGAGGCGTGCTTGGGTGCTGATTGGGGTCCTTGTCGGTTTAACGGCAGCATCCGTCGCAGCGGCGGACCCACGCGACTCTGTCGACCGGAGCCAGCGTCTGGATACCGATGCACTCAGGGACGATGCCGGCACCCAACGGCTGCGGGTGCCGTCTCATCCGCTGGTGACCGCGCCGCCTCCACAGGCAACTCCAAACGCGAAGAAAGGAAGCAAGAGCAAGTCGAACACGAGCGGCGATATGAGCCGCTAGCACATCGCGTTTCAGCCATGGCGCGATCGCCTCGACGCAACGGTGAAAGCCGTTTGCGGGATAGCTATCTATTGCACTGCATTTGAATCGCAGCGGGATAATCTGGCAAGAACTCCACAACCGATCCCCTCCCGATATCGTCGCACATTGCAGGATTTTATTCCGTCAGCATCACTACCTGGTGGTGTGATCATCCTGATGGTGTATACTTTGACCATCCCGAGGGCGCGGGTCTCCTGATCCGATGATCGATACCTCGCCTGCGGGGCAGGAGG
The DNA here is from genome assembly GCF_022354745.1 of Bradyrhizobium sp. I71. Lineage (NCBI taxonomy): Bacteria > Pseudomonadati > Pseudomonadota > Alphaproteobacteria > Hyphomicrobiales > Nitrobacteraceae > Bradyrhizobium > Bradyrhizobium sp. I71. The sequence goes on along the minus strand of NZ_CP059398.1, from coordinate 1,587,643 downwards.
AGACTTTCGGCGTTCAGCCTCAATGTATTGAGCGTCAGTATGTTGAGCTTCAATGTTGGGGGTCACCGGCGAATAGTGAGTGCTTGCCGTGAAGTTTCATAGCTCCCCCGCCTGTGAGTCGAGTGAAACCAGTGTTCGAGGGTGGTTACGACTTGGCTCGGAAGAAGCCAGCGAACGCCTGTACTGGGTCTTCTCACCCGATCTTCTTTTTGCAGTGCGCCCTTCGTTCGGAGGGCGCTTCCTGTATGAGGGAATCAATCCGGCGTTCGAGCTTCGTCTCGGCGTCTCGTCGGAGGACATCCGGGAGATGGACGTTTCCAACTGCCTCGGCAGGGACGACGCCCGAGCCGTCAGCGAAGCTCTCCGCGCCTGTCGCGCAGAAGGAACAGAGGTCAGGATTCGCCATCGCCTTGCGTTTGGCGGCCAGCGTCAGAACTTCGAAACGACCATCGTCCCGATCATGGACGCCGGCACCGGTGGGGCGGTCCGGTTGATCGGCAGCCATCGCGTCGCGCGCAATGGACTCTTCGAAAACGCCGTTGAACCATCAGACGCCGCGCGCGCGAGCTTCAACTTGCTGTCCATCCAGGAGGATATCCAGCAACGGATTGCGTCCGATCTGCATGACTCGACTTGTCAGCATCTGATTGCTGCCAGCCTCGGTCTGATGCGGATCCGGCAGACCATTGGCGATCCGGTCGGGGCCGTGCGCCTCTGCGACGAGGTCGACGCGTCGATTGATGGGGCGCTCAGGGAAATCCGCGCTTTTGCCTACCTGCTGCACCCGCAGAATCTGACTGCCGAAGGGCTCAAGGCCACGATCGAGCATTATGCCGATGGATTCGCGGCGCGCACGTCGTTGCGGGTCTCGACCAGGATCCTGGCCGACGTCGATCGACTGCCCTACGAGAAGCAGCGTTCATTGCTCCGGGTCGTTCAGGAAGCCCTCACGAACGTATTCCGCCATGCAAAGGCAACGGAGGTGAGCATCGTCATTGACGGGACAAGCAGCCATTTTCGGCTGATCGTCAGCGACAACGGCCGCGGGCTGCAGACCGACCGCGCGAACCAGCCGGTATCGACCGGAGTTGGAATTCCGGCCATGAGAGCAAGGCTTGAGCAGATCGGAGGGGCGCTGGAGATCCGCTCCGATCCAACAACGCATCGTTCCGGCACCGTTCTATGCGCAGTCTTTCCGCATGCATTGGTCACGAACAGGGAGCCGGCGAAAGGACGCCGCTGTCACGAGGGTCGCCGCAGGCACCCACTGAGGGAAGAAAAACACTGACCACCGGCGGTAGGTGGAAGCGAGTTCGTTTCGGGCTCAGCCGCCGAGTAATGACACTGGAGTGCTCGCCATGAAGCGCTTTCTCATCGCTGATGACCACGAAGCGGTACGGTCGGGCTTGCGAGCGGTGCTCGAACAACGAGCGGATTGGGAAGTGGTGGCCGAGGCGAACGACGGCGGCAAGGCGGTGACGGCGGCGATCGAAAGCCGACCTCACGTGGCCATCGTCGATTTTTCAATGCCGCGAATGACCGGACTGGAGGTCGCGCGGCGGATCAGGGAATATCCGCTGCAGACCGAGGTCCTGATTTTCACGGTGCACGACTCCGGCCTACTCGCCCAGCAGGCATTTGAGGCCGGTGCGCGCGCCTTCCTGGTGAAATCGGACGCAAACAGATTGCTGGTGGCGGCCGTCGAATCTCTTCTGGCGCACAGGCGGTTCTGTACCGAAAGGTGTCGGAGCGAACTCAACGGTGGATCTGGCAGCAATGCAGACAGGTACCCGGGGCTCACCCCACGCGAGCAACTCGTCGTCAAGCTGGTTGCCGAAGGCTACAGCAATAAGGGCATCAGTGCGATCCTCGACCTCAGCGTCAAGACCACTGAGGCCCATCGGGCCGCCGCGATGCGCAAGCTGAACGTGAGTTCGACTGCGGGCCTGGTCCGATATGCCGTCCGCGCGCAGCTGGTCGAGGCATGACAATGCCTTGCTGAGATTTGATGGCCGCGGCCACGTCGGTACATTCGGCCGGCCGTCTCGGGGTTTTGCAGGATAGTGCTTTGACCGACGATCGCTACGGTCGCGCGACTGTTCTGCTGCCGACTATCTCCGCCGATTCCGATCGGATAGGAGGCGATACAGTGAAGCGCATCTTGATTGCGGATGATCATGAAGTCGTGCGTTCAGGGTTGCGCGCGATCATCGACACGCGCGCCGACTGGATCGTCGTCGGCGAGGCGACGAATGGCGAGCAGGCCGTCGCGTTGGCTTTGGAGACGAGACCGGACGTCGTCGTCGTCGACTATTCGATGCCCCTCATGAACGGGTTGGAGGTCAGCCGCCGCCTGAAGTCGCTGCGCTCGCGCAGTGAAGTTCTGGTTCTGACGATGCATGAGAACGAAGAGTTGCTGACCGAAGCCATTCTGGCGGGTGTCCGTGGCTTCTTGTTCAAATCGGATGCGAGGAAACACTTGCTGTCCGCCATCGAAGCGCTGATGGATCGCAGACCCTATTTCACCAGCGTGCTGCTGGAGAAGTTGCTCCACGACTACCAGCTCAATAAGCTGAACAAGCCGGATATGCTGCTCACCTCGCGCGAGCAGAGTGTAGTCCAATTGATCGCGGAAGGACATACCAACAGGTCCATAAGCGTCATTCTGCAGTTGAGTGTGAAGACTGTCGAGACCCATCGCGCTTCGGCGATGCGCAAGCTGGGAATGTCGTCGACCGCTGAACTGGTCCGTTATGCCATCCGCAAGAAATTGGTGGCGCCCTGAGGAGTTCCGCCGGCCGAACGATCTTTCGCCAGATGTGAGATCCGAGGTACCATCGACTGCCTCCGGTTCTAGCGGCGCATGCTACACGCAGATGCACGTACGGAGCGATTGCAGGCTCGCTTCGCTTATGCCACAGCCGTTGGTATCCGTATTTATCCCTTGGCGTCCTAGGCTGAAATTGGGAGTGTCCTGGTTTCGCAATGCTGCGAGACTTGTCGGCGCCCGCTGCAAGGAGGTCCGTATGAATAGAAGTGCACCTGTTGTTTTCGCAATCGTTCTGTCGGCTGTTGCCGTAAACGTCGCGCTTGCTGACCGACCGGGGCCTGACTGGATGCCGATCCAGCAAGTCATCGAGAAGGTTCTTAAGTCGGGCTTTGCGCTGGTCAGCAAGATCGAAGCCGATGACGGTCGCTGGGAAGGCGAAGGCATCAAGGATGGTCAGAAGATGAAGTTTCTCGCCGACTCAAAGACGGGCGAGATCATATCTACCAGGCCTGATCACTAGTGGAGGCCGCCGACGGCGGCGCTCGACGAGCGCCTGAATGTTCCGCTCGAGAACAGGGCTCATTCCTTTCAGGGGGGTGGCGTCTTGTAAGTCAGATCGCTCCGCATGCGGCGCCAACGTAGACGCTGCGGCGAGGTTCCTGTGAATTTCAGCAAGGAGGACGTCGTTTCACGTGAGAGGCCATCCGGAAAGTGAGGTCCTTAAAATCCAATCCTGCCGACGACCGCGAATGTGACGCCGCCACTAAGACACGCAGGAGACCGAGCGAGATCTTTGCAAAGTGAATAGCCATCGTCCCCATGATGGACGGGGGCGAGAGATCAAGTGTTTCAATCAGCTAGGAGGCGGCCTGTGCACGACGCCTGCACCGGGAGATCAAAGAAAATCTGCTTTCCGCCAAACTTGAAAGTGTGACATTCCGTATGTTGTGAGACCAACGCCCACGCTATGAAGGGGTAAAGATCGATTATGAGGCGACGAGCCCGCAGGCACGCACGAGGTGGTCCGCAATAGTGCGCGGCTACGAAGAATATTGCGTCCTGACCCTATGGCTCATCCGGCGAGGAACCCGCCATCCACGGCAACGACGGTTCCGGTCGCATATCGCGACGCCGGCATGCAGAGGAAGGCCACTGCGCCGGCAATCTCCTCCGGCTGTCCCCAGCGCTTGAACGCGGTGCGGTCGGCGATGCGCTGGTAATGCGCGAGATCAGTACGGCCGGCGGCGTTGATCGACGTTTCGATATAGCCGGGCGCCACCGCATTGACGCGGATGCCGTCTTCGGCCCACTTCAAGGCCAGCGCCTTGGTCAGCATCACGACGCCGCCTTTGCTGGCGCAATAGGCGGGAATGCGCGGCAGCGCCAGCGTCGCATTCATCGAGGCGATGTTGACGATCGAGCCTTTAGTCTCCGCGAGCCGCGGCTGAAACGCCATGCAGGTTCGGAACGTGCCGGTGAGATTGACGTCGAGCACCTTCATGAAGGTCTCGATTTCGAATTCCTTGTCGCGCGCGAGAATCCCGGCGCAGTTGACCAGCGCATCGACGCGCTTGTGCTGCCGGGCGAAGGACGTGACGGCGGCATCATCGGTCACGTCGAGTGTCGCGAGCGCAAGACCCGCGCGCGGCTTGAGCAGGGTGCGGTCGAGATCGGCATCGTTGGCGCCCGTGGCCGTCACGGTCGCGCCGAGATCGCAAAACTGGTTGCTGATCGCAGCGCCAATGTCGCCGGCGCCGCCGATCACGACGGCGTGGAAGCCGGGTGCGAGGGAGAAATTCGAACTCATGGGCAGGGTCTCATTTCAGGGATTTCGGAGGCTGGGCCGTCGATTCACGCACCACCAGCGAGAAATCGATCTCGCGATGCATGATGGTCTGCTCGCCGGCAAGGCTCCGCACCAGATATTCTCCGGCGCGCTGCCAGGTCTCTCCGGTCGGAACGTGGATCGTGGTCAGGCTCGGCCGCAAATGGCGGCTCCAGTCGAGGTCGTCGAAGCCGACCACGGATAAGTCGCGCGGCACGGAGAAGCCGTCGCGCTCCGCCTCGAGCAGGACGCCGTAGGCGATGACGTCGTTGCCGCACACCACCGCCGTCGGACGGTCCTTGAGATTGAGGAGATAGCGCGCTGCCTCGCGCGCGTCGTCCAGCGTATAGGGCACCTCGACATGCCATTGCGAGGGAAGGTCGATGCCGTTCTCGGCGAGCGCGCGGCGAAAGCCGGCGACGCGGGCGCTGGCGCGGTCGTTGTTGCGCTGGAGCGCCGAGACGATCCCGATGCGGCGATGGCCGAGCTCGATCACATGCGCGGCGGCGCGATGGGCGGCGGCTTCGTTGTCGGTGCCGACACAGGGGTAGGGCCGGTCCGGCTGATAGATGCCGACGTTGATAAAGGGGACTGCATTGTCCGCGAGCAGTTTTCGCAAGCCGTCGTGATGACAATCGCCCCGCAGCACCAGGCCGTCGACGCCGCGGCTGATCAGATTGCGCGCCTGCTGCAATTCGACGTCGAGGTCGTAGCCGCTCGTGGTGAGAAACAGCATGTATCCGACCGAGGAGAGATATTGCTGCAGCGAGGCGATGCCGCGCGCGAACATCGTGTTGTCGATCGTCGGCACGATCGCGCCGAGTGTGCGCGAACGCCGCGACGACAGGATCCGCGCCGGCGCATGCGGGATGTAGCCGAGCGCGTCAATGGCCTTTTCAATGCGCGCGCGCAGGGACGGGCTCACCGCATCGGGATTGTTGAGCGCGCGCGACACCGATGCCGTCGAGACGCCGGCGCGCGCCGCCACGGCGCGGATACCCTGTTTCGCAGACTTGGCGTTGGTCAGTCTCATGTAACGTTACATTGTGCGGCGCAACCCGAGCGTTAGCCGGAATGTCGCAAATATGCCGGAGATTGTGCAGCTTGTCCATCGCTTGACACGGCGGATGCGAGGTCTATTTTGTAACCGTTTTCAGATAGTGATCAAACGTACTCAAAATGGTCCGCCAGCTTAAGGCGGCCAGCCGGGAGGAGAGTTCGATGAAGGCCAGGATGCTCGCGACCCATGTCGCGTTGCCCGTTTTCGCGATTGCCGCCGCCAGCGCGCCAGCACACGCGGCCGATTTCGACTGGATGAAATTCAAGGGCAAGACCGTCACCTTTCTCGCCAACAACAATCCGGTCGCGCAGGCGCTGCTGACCTACAAGGCCGATTTCGAGAAGCTGACCGGCATGACCCTGAAGGTCGACGCCTATCAGGAACAGCAGATGCGCCAGCGCCTGGTCACCGTCATGAACGCGAACAGCGACGAGGTCGACGTGTTCATGACGCTGCCCTCGCGCGAGGGCGAGCAGTTCGCCGCTGCCGGCTGGTACGGCGATCTCACCGCGATGGCCAAGAACCAGGTTGCCAAGGACTATGATCCGAATGGATTGAGCCAGGCCTTGCTCAAGGCCGCGACCTTCAGCGGCAAGCTCACCAGCATGCCGATGAACATCGAAGGTCCGATCTTCTATTACCGCACCGACATCTTCAAGAAGTGCGGCCTCGAGGCGCCGAGGACCATCAAGGATGTCGAGGCGGCCGCCGAGAAGATCAAGACCTGCGACGGCGCGGTGACGCCGTTCGTCTCGCGTGGCCTCAAGCCCGCGATCGCCTACACCTTCAGCAACATGCTGCACAATATCGGCGGCACCTACATCGCAAGCGGCAAGTCGAACCTCTGCTCCGCCAAGGGCAAGGAGGCGCTCGATACCTATAGCCGGCTGCTGCGCGATTTCGGTCCGCCGGGCGTCGTCAATTACAGCTTTCAGCAGATCTCCGCGCTCTACCGCAGCGGCCGCGCGGCGATGGCGTTCGAATCCTCGAACGAACTGCGCACGGTGATGGAAGGCGGCGCGCGCCTGAAGGACACCGGCCTGCTGCCGTTCCCGGCAGGCGAGGCCGGCCAGGTGCCGACCACGATCGGCTGGGGCATGGCAGTGTCCTCGCACAGCAAGCAGCCCGAGGCAGCCTGGTACTTCGTGCAGTGGGCGACCAGCCCCGAGGTGCAGAAGAAGATGGCGCTGCAGGGCATTGCCCCGCCGCGTCCGTCGGTCGCCAAGGACCCTGAATATCGCAAGTGGATCGACGAGGAGCCGGTCCGCAAGGAATGGCAGGCCGCGCTCGACGTGCTCGCCACCAAGGGCTCCTCCGAGGTCGGCTATCCCATCGTTGCCAACCCGGAATCGCGCGAGTTCATCGGCCAGGCGGTGCAGGATCTGATCCTGAAGCAGAAGCCGGTCGAGCAGGCCTGCGCGGATGCCGACAAGGCGCTCGATGCGCTGATCGCCCGGAAGTAACGGCTTCATGCCGGCAGGCTCGCTGCCTGCCGGCACCTCATTCTCAAGGAAACGGGCGGATGTCTGACACGGCTGCGACACTTACGCAGGACCGGCAGAAGCTGGAGATGGCGGCGCTTTCGGCGCCGGCCGTGATCTTCACGGTCGCGATGATCGCGTTTCCGGTCGTCTATACGATCTGGCTCGGATTCCAGACGTTCTCCTCGACCGGCAAGCAATCCTTTGCGGGCCTCGCCAATTATTCGAAGCTGATCTCCGATGTCGAATTCTGGCACGGACTGTGGATCACCATCGCGCTGTTCGTGCTGTCGCTGGTGCTGCAGCTCGTGTTCGGCGTCTGGCTGGCGCTGGTGCTGTTCCACGCCAAGCGTCTGCCGGGCATCGTGCGCTCGCTGTTCATCTCACCCTTCATGATGCCGCCGGTGGTGGCGGGCATGATGTGGCTGGTGATCCTCGATCCCTCGCTGGGGGCGGCCAACTACGTCCTGCAATCGTTCGGCCTGCCGCCGTCGGATTGGCTGGCGTCGCCAACATGGGTGATTCCGACCGTAGCCCTGATCGACAGCTGGCAGTGGACGCCCTACGTCGCCCTGATCGTGCTGGGCGGCCTGCAGTCGCTGCCGCCGAGCGTGTACGAAGCCGCGCAGATCGACGGCGCGTCCCCGTTGAAGACCTTCCACCGCATCACGTTGCCGCTGCTGCTGCCGACCATCGTCACCGCGGCGATCCTGCGCAGCGTCGATCTCTTGCGCTTCTTCGACATCATCTACATCACCACCCAGGGCGGCCCTGGCAACGCCTCGAACACGCTCAACATCTACGGCTTCCGGGTCGGCTTCGAATTCTTCAACATCGGCTATGCCAGCGCCCTGATGCTGACGTTGACGGCGATCGTGTTCGGCGCCGTGCTCGCCTTCAACCGCCTGCGCGGCGCAGTGGCGTGGTGATGTCATGACCGATGCCGCCAACACCGACCGCTGGATCCGCCGGCTCAACCTGGTGCAGCTCGTGCTGGCCGGCGCGATCATCATGGCGCCGACGGTCTGGATGGTGCTGTCCTCGTTCAAGCCGTCCTTCGAGGTCACCGCCTATCCGCCGACGCTGGTCTTCACGCCGACATTGGAAAACTATGCCGAGCTGACGAGGACCACGCCGTTCCTGAGCTATGCGCTCAACAGCCTCATCGTCACCGTGGGCTCGACCGCGCTCGGACTGCTGTTCGGCATTCCCGCCGCCTTCGCCGTCTCCTGGACGCGGATTTCCTGGCCCGCGATTCTGACGCTGGCGGCGCGCATGGCGCCGGGCACGCTGTTCCTGCTGCCATGGTACGTCATGTTCCGGCAGGTCGGCATGATCGGCTCCTATACCGCGTTGATCCTCAGCCACGCCGTGATCACGCTGCCGATCGTGATCTGGGTCCTGCTGCCGTCCTTCGACGGCATCCCGCGCAGCGTCTTTGAAGCGGCGCAGGTGGACGGATGCAGCGTCACGCGCATCCTCTGGCGCATCGCGCTGCCGCTGGTGGCGTCGGGCGTCGCGGTCTCGGCGATCCTCGCCTTCGTGTTCTCGTGGAACTACTTCCTGTTTGCGCTGGTGCTTTCCAATGGCGACACCAAGACGCTGATCGCGGCGGCCTTCAACTTCATCGGCGAGGGTTCGACGCAGTGGGGTGCGCTCATGGCGGCGGCGACGTTGATCGCATTGCCGCCGCTGGTGCTGGCGGCCCTGGTTCAGCGCTGGCTCGTCTCAGGACTGACGCTCGGCGCGGTGAAAGGCTAGGTCTCTGATGAATGTATCATCCCGTCCGAATTCGATCATGCAGGCCGCGGTCTTCCACGGCAACGATCGCATCACCATCGAACGCGTGCCGATGCCCGACGTCGGCAAGGGCGAGGTGCTGGTGCGCGTCTCGCGTACCGCGCTGTGCGGCTCGGACTTCAAGCTCTGGCACAAGGGTGCCGAGTTCACCGCGGGCCACGAGATCTTCGGCGTGGTCGAGCAGCCCGGTCATCGCCTGCATGGCCGGCGCTGCGCCGTCTATATCCCCTTGCACTGCGACCGCTGCGCCGCCTGTCAGCGCGGCGACACCCAGATGTGCCTGGAAGTCTCCAGCCTGATCGGCTGGAACAGGCCGGGCGGCTATGCCGAATACGTGCCGGTGCCCGAAAATTGCCTGCTCCCGGTCCCCGACGACATCGAGGACAGCCTCGCGCCGTTGCTGCTCGACACCATCGGCACCTCGGGCCATGCCGTGCGCTTCGTCAGCCGCGTGGTGTCGCCGGCCGAGGCCGGACCGGTGCTCGTGATGGGGGCGGGGCCCGTCGGTCTCGGCGTCGTACTGGCGCTCCGCGCGCTCGGCTACGATGACGTCCATGTCGCCGACCCCAACGCCACGCGCCTCAGGATCGCGCAATCCTTCGGCGCGAAGGCGCACCCGGTCGGCGATATCTCCAAGCGCTTTGCTCTCATCATGGAATGCTCGGGCGCGCATGCGGCGCGCAATCTCGGCATCGAGCTGGTCCTGCCGCGCGGCGCCTTGGTGCTGGTCGGCGAAAACGCGGCGCCCTGGACCATCGAGGAAGGCAAGGTGTTTCGCCGCAAGGATTTCTACATGATCCGGACCTTTTATTTCCCGGTCTCGGATTTCGAGCCGAATGTCGAGCTGCTGCGCAAGTACAAGGACGAGTATCGCGTCCTCGTCGACGGCGAGTTCTGCCTCTCGGCACTCCCTGAGAATTTCGCCCGCTTCGCCGAAGGCGAGCTGATCAAGCCCGTGCTGGCGCTGGACTGAGCGATCATGGCCTCGATCTCGATCCGCAACCTCACCAAACGTTACGGCAATTTCACCGTGATCCCCGATCTCAATCTGGAGATCGCGGACCACGAGTTCGTCGTGTTCGTCGGCCCATCCGGCTGCGGCAAGTCGACCTTGCTGCGCATCATCGCGGGCCTCGAGCCGATCTCGTCGGGCGACCTCTATATCGGCGACAAGCGCGTCAACGGCGTGCAGGCCGCGCAGCGCGACATCGCGATGGTGTTCCAGGACTACGCGCTCTATCCGCATATGCGCGTCTACGACAACATGTCGTTCGCGCTGGAGCTGCGGGGAGTGTCCAAGGCGGAAATCGATGCGCGCGTGAGGCGCGCCGCCGCGCTCTTGCACATCGAGCCTTATCTCGACCGCAAGCCGAAGGAGCTCTCAGGCGGACAGCGCCAGCGCGTCGCCATGGGGCGCGCCATCGTGCGAAATCCCAAGGCGTTCCTGTTCGACGAGCCGCTCTCCAACCTCGACGCCAAGCTGCGCGGGCAGGTCCGCGCCGAGATCAAGGCGCTGTCGCAGGAGCTGAAGACCACCATGGTCTTCGTCACCCACGACCAGATCGAGGCCATGACCATGGCGGACCGGATCGTGGTGCTCCAGAGCGGCACGATCCAGCAATACGACACGCCCGAGACGGTCTACGAGCGGCCCGCCAACCAATTCGTCGCCGGCTTCATCGGCTCGCCCGCGATGAATTTCTTCCCGGTCGAGTGGCGCCAGGAGCGGGCAGTCCTTTCGCAAGGTGGAACGGTGGTGGCGCTGGACGGCGAGACCGCTGGCCGCCTGAGCAAGGCCGGTAACGCCGTGCTCGGCATTCGCCCCGAGCATTTCGCCGTCGCGACCGATGACGCCGATGGCATCGCCATCGACGTCAAGCTGGTCGAGCCGCTCGGTTCGGACACGCTGATCCATTTCGACCTCGCCGGCGGCCCCGCCATTGCGCGGGTCGATCCAGCGTTGCGGCCGAAGGTCGGCGATCGCATCAACCTGCGCCCGCAGCCGGGCAAGACGCATCTGTTCGATGCCACCAATGGACAGGTTCTGCGGTGAGCGCGTCGGTGAACATCGGTGACCTCTCGGCGCTGGAGGACGTCGCGTCCAGGGAGAGGCCCGTGCACGTGATCTGTCTCGGGCTGTCCGCGCTCGACCAGGTCTGGCGCGTCGATCGGCCGTTCGCGGGTGGAAGCGAGAAAATCAGGGCGGTCGAGTACGGCACGCTTGGCGGCGGCATGGCTGCCAATGCTGCCGTCGCGGTGGCGAAGCTCGGCGCGTCTGTCGCGTTCTGGGGGCGGGCAGGGAACGATGCTGCCGGCCATGAGATGAAGTCGGCCTTCACCGCCGAAGGCGTCGACGTCGAGAACTTCCGGCTGTTTCCCGATGGCCGTTCGTCGGTCTCCGGAATCATCGTCGACAGCTCCGGCGAGCGCCAGATCGTCAACTTCCGCGGCCTGTATCCGGAGGCAGCCGATTGGATTCCGCTCGAAATCGTCGCGCACGCCTCCGCCGTGCTGGCCGATCCGCGCTGGGTCGAGGGCGCGGCCACGTTGTTCCGCGAAGCGCGCGCGCGCGGCATTCCGACCGTGCTGGACGGCGACATGGCCGACGCCGAGGTGTTCGAGCGGCTGCTGCCGCTGACTGATCACGCCATCTTCTCCGAGCCCGCGCTCACAGCCTTTGCCGGATCGGCCGATGATAAATCCCTCGCAACGCTCGCGCGCTTCGGATGCCGCGTCATCGCCGTCACGCGCGGCGAGGGCGGCGTGAGCTGGTACGAAAACGGCCAGCTGCATCGGCAGGTCGCCTTTGCCGTCGACGTCGTCGATACCACGGGCGCGGGCGACGTCTTCCACGGCGCCTATACGCTTGCGATCGGCGCCGGCATCGACGTGCGCGCCGCCATGGCGTTTTCGGCGGCCACGGCCGCCATGAAATGCCGCCATGCCGGCGGCCGCAATGGAATCCCCACCATCAATGAGTGTCTTGTATTCATGAGGACGAAGCCATGAGAGCGATTGGAAAGAACCGAGGCCTGGCACGGCTTGCTGATGCGGACGGCCACTTTCGCATGGTCGCGCTGGATCAGCGGCCGCCACTGTTCGATGCCATCGCGAAGGCCAAGGGCATCACGCGAGAGCAGGTCGAGTTTTCCGACGTCACGGCGGCCAAGCGCCTCCTGGTCGAGAACCTCGCGCCGCATTGCAGCTCAATGCTGTTCGACCCGAACTTTGCGGTGCCTGCCGCCATCGACCTGCTGCCTCCGCGCTGCGGCCTCATCATGACGCTGGAAGAGCACCGCGTCGAGGAGACCGCGGGCGGCCGCAAGTCGCGCGCGATCACCAATTGGAGCGTGGAGAAGATCCGCGCCATGGGCGGCGACGCCGTCAAGGTGCTGGCCTGGTACCGGCCCGACGCCGATGCCGCCGTCAACGAGCACCAGAAGAAGTTCGTGCGCGAGATCGGCGAGGACTGCGCCCGCCACGATATTCCCTATGTGCTCGAGCTGCTCGTCTATCCGTTCCTCGGCAGCGCCAATCACACTGCCGATTACGTGGAATCGCCGGGCAAGCTGCCGGGCCTCGTCATCGACAGCGTGCGCGAGTTCGCGAAGCCCGAATACGGCGTCGATCTCCTCAAGCTGGAGAGCCCGCTTGCGGCCAAGAGCCTGCCGGCCCGTGACGGCAGCGCCGAGGCGAAAGCCGCGCAGAAGGAGTTCGATGCGATCGGCGACATCTGCCGCGCGCGCAACATTCCCTGGGTGCTGCTCTCGGGCGGCGCCGCGCCGGAGAAGTTCGAGCGCGTGCTCGACTATTCCTATGCTGCAGGCGCAAGCGGCTTCCTGGCTGGTCGGACCATCTGGCTCGATGCCGTCCTCAAGAACTTCCCGGACCGCGCGGCGGTCTCGGCGAGCCTGAGCAAGGATGGTCTCCACGTCCTCGCACGGCTCAGCGAGCTGACCAAGGCCAAGGGCACGCCCTGGAAGCCGCGTTTTCCGGTCTTTACCGATATCAAGCTGGAAGGTGACTTCGCACGCGCCTACTAGGATGGTAGCGGTCCGGCGTGGTCTTGCAGGAATTGCAACATGACTGACGGCTTCACCATCCGCTCGATCGAGGCGTTCTGCTATCGCTATCCGCTGGCAATGCCGGTGGTGACCTCTTTTGGCAAGATGCTCGACCGTCCCGCCGTCTTCGTTCGCGCTGTCGACGAAGACGGCGTCGAGGGATGGGGTGAAGCCTGGTGCAACTTTCCAGCGCCAGGCGCGGAGCACCGCGCCCGGCTCATCAACGAGGTGTTTGCGCCCGCGCTCATCGGGCGCAAATTCGATGGTCCCACTCAGGCTTTCGAGACCCTGACCAAGGCCACCGAGGTGCTGGTGATTCAATGCGGCGAGCCAGGTCCGTTTGCGCAGGCGATTTCGGGCATCGATCTTGCGCTGTGGGATGTCTGCGCACGGCGTCGGCGGTTGCCGCTATGGCGGCTGCTCGGCGGACAGTCCGGCAAGATCAAGGTCTACGCCAGCGGCATCAATCCCGCCGGCGCGGCGCAGACGGCGGAAGCCGCGCTCAAGCGCGGCCATTGCGCGCTGAAGCTGAAGGTCGGGTTCGGCGCCGAAACCGACATCGCCAATTTGGCCGCGCTGCGTGGGATCCTCGGCGCCGGCATGCTTGCCACCGATGCAAATCAGGGCTGGTCAGTCAGGCAGGCGATCGAGATGCTGCCGCGGCTTGCCCAGTTCGATCTACGCTGGCTGGAAGAGCCGATTCGGGCCGATCGCCCGCGCGCGGAATGGCGCAGGCTGCACGCCGCAGCGAAGATGCCGATTGCCGCCGGCGAGAACATTTCGAGTGTCGAGGGCTTCAAGGAGGTGCTCGCCGACGACGTGCTCGGTGTGGTTCAGCCCGATATTGCGAAATGGGGCGGGCTGAGCGTGTGCAGTCCACTGGCCCGCGACATTCTGAAGGCGGGCAAGACGTTCTGTCCGCACTATCTCGGCGGAGGCCTGGGCTTGCTTGCGTCCGCGCATCTCCTCGCCGGCATCGGCGGCCAAGGCTGGCTGGAGGTTGACGTCAACGACAACCCGTTGCGCGATCTCTTTTGCGGCCCGGTTCTCAACGTGAGGGATGGCACGGTTGAATTGGATCAAGAACCGGGGCTCGGAATCGCGCCCGAGCTCTCACGTATCGAGCGCTATCGCAGCCTCTAGGCCGACGACCGTTCGTCATGATTGGCGTCTACTGCCGGCACCTCGGGCGGGTGCCAGACGATCCATCGCGGCGCCGGTACGCCTCGGCACGCGATGGACGCCACCATCGCTGCAAGGTGCATCGTTGACGAGGTGGTCAGTCATCGCCGATCACTCCTCGATTGGGAGCTGGTACAGGGACGTCCGCCCGTTCCGCCTCTACGAGGGCACCAGCCAGATCCATCAGCTCAACATCGCGCGTCTTCTGCTGCGTGACGGGGCGTGAGCGAGTGATCGGAGTCAACGGGTTCGAGGAGGTGAAATGAGCGGGCCGCTCGACGGATTGAAGGTTCTGGACATCGCCATCATCGTTGTCGCGCCCTTCGCCCCGACGCTGCTGGCAGATTGCGGCGCAGACGTGCTCGGATCGTCAGGAAGAAGGTGGCTCACGGATTCACCCACCGCTGCGTGCCGCGCGTTGGCGCAGCAGCTTGGCAAACGCCTCCGCAGGCGGAGAGAGCACGAGCCCGCGTCGTTGATATATATAGTAGCGGCGGCGGATTTCCGGAGCGCGCAGCTTGATGAAACGCACGTCGAAATTCGGCGCGAACAGCCGTCCGTAGTCGGGAACGGCCGCGAGGCCGGTACCGACGCCCACCAGCGCCAAAGCGGTCGTCAGATATTTGACCTCGACGGCGGTCTGCATGGAAAGCGAGCTATCATGCGCATGCAGCAGGCTCTCCAGGTGCCGGTTGAACTCACTGGAATAGATGACCCAGCGCTCGTCGCGCAGTTTTTTCCACGAGACGGCGCGTTGCTGCGCCAGCGGGTGCTGCGCTGAGCAGACCACTCGGATCGGTACATCCATCAGAAATGTGCTGGTGACATCCTCGCCGGTGGCGCGCTCTGGGCCAACGCCCAGTTCCGCCTCGCCTCGGCGCACGGTGCTCACCACCTCGTCCGCCATCGCGTCGGTCACGCGCAGGCCGACATCCGGATGGGCTTGCTCGAACTCGCCCAGCACTGCCGCCACCCACGTGCATGCCAGCATCTGCGGCGCTACCACGCGCAACAGGCCGGTGCGAAGGGAGCGAAGGTCCGAAGCGCCCTCTGCGATCTGTTGCACGTCATCCAGGATGCGGCGCGCCAGGGGGAGCAATTGCTGGCCAGCCGCCGTCAACAACACGACCGCGCCGCGGTCGAACAGTTTCAGCCCGAGGGTCTCCTCGAGTTGCTGAACCAGCATGCTGACTGCCGACTGCGTCAGGTTGATCTGTCGCGCCGCCGCCGTGAAGCTGCCCGCTCGAGCGACCGCGGCAAAGGCGCGCATCTGGCGCAGGCTAAGAGTGGAAAGAATGGCGGACCGCATCACATATCCTCGCTCGAATGGATCGACTATCAGGAAACCTGATGACAATATTAAAAGAATTGGCTTGTGTGATGGGGGAATTATTTTTCAGAATTCCCGCATGCACATTGTCGTCATAGGAACGGGAATCGTCGGCGCCTGCACTGCGGCGTGGCTGCAGCGCGACGGCCACGCGGTGACCTTCGTCGACCCGCTAGACGCGGGCGAGGCCTGCTCCTTCGGCAATGCCGGCTCGCTTTCGCCCAGCGCCTGCCTGCCGGTGGGCATGCCGGGCATGTGGAAGAAGGTCCCGCGCTGGCTGCTGGATCCATTGGGACCGCTGACGGTGCGTTGGGCCTATGCCCCGCTCGTGGCGCCATGGCTGCTGCGCATGCTGCATCATTCATCACGCGAAGAGGTGACACGCATCGCCACCGCGTTACGTTCGCTGCTGGCGCCTATCTTCGACTGCTATGATCCGCTGCTCGCCCATGCCGATGCCCGGGAGTTGGTGCGGCGTAGCGGCTGTCTGTATGTCTTTTCCTCTCGCGAGACGGCGGCCCAATGGGCCTGGGGCATGAACCTGCGGCGATCACTTGGCGTGCGGATGCAGGACGTGGAGCAGGATGAGTTGGAAAGCCTCGAGCCGGACCTGAAGGGACGTTTTCGGTTCGGCATTCTGGCGCCCGATAACGGCTCCACGTCCGATCCATCTGCCCTCGTCAAGGCGATCTACAATCGCTGCATCGGCGACGGCGCGCGTCACGTCCGCGATCGCGTCCGCGGTTTCGAGCGGCAGGGCCGGCGCGTCACGGCAATGCTGTTGGAGCACGGCGAGCCGCTGGCGGCGGACGGCGTGGTGGTGGCAGCCGGGGCCTGGTCGGGCGCATTGGCGGCACAGCTCGACAGCCCGGTGATGCTGGAGACGCAGCGCGGTTACCACGTCACCGTGCAGAGCTCGAACCTGGCCCTGCGCCACACCGTGATGGCGGTGGAGCACAATCTGATGGTCAACCCGATGGCCATGGGTCTGCGGCTGGCCGGCACGGTGGAATTCGCCGGCTTGAAAGCGCCACCCAACATGGCGCGTGCCGATGCACTGCTTCGTCAGGGACAGCAATTATTCCCGCACCTGGACACATCGTCCGTCACGCGCTGGATGGGCCATCGTCCCTGTCTTCCCGACAGTCTTCCCGTGGTCGGTCCGGTCCGCGCGGCCGACAACGCCTGGCTCGCCTTCGGCCACGGCCATATGGGCATGTGCATGGGCGCGGCGACCGGCCGCGAGATCGCGCATCTGGTGGCCGGACGTCCGACGCAGGTGGACCTGACGCCGTTTTCGCTGGAGCGCTTCCGTTGAACGCGTCCTGGTCACTCGCCGTGGACATGGGTGGCACCTTCATCGATGCGGTGGCCTTGCGGAGCGACGGGCACGTTGCATCGCTCAAGCATCCGCGCGCCGGACGCCGGCTGGCGGAGCCGGTCGTCGAGGCACTCGATCGGCTGTGCGCGCAGGCGGGCATCGGGGCAGATGACGTCGGCCGCGTCGTGCACGGCTCCACCGTCATCACCAATCTGCTGCTGGAGCTGAACGAGCCGCCGGTGGCCCTTGTCCTGACGCGCGGCATGCGCGACGTACCGATCCTCGCGCGCCAGGACCGCAAGGAGCTGTATGAGCCGGTGATCATGCCGGCCGTGCCCGAAGCAAAGCTGTTTCCGGGGCCGCTGCGTTTCGAGATCGGCGGGCGCATCGATGCCGAGGGGCGTGAGTCGGAGCCGCTCGACCTGTCGGCCGTGGACGCCATTGCGGATGCAGTGAGCGACGCCGGCGTGCGCGCGCTGGCGATCGGTCTGTTGTTCTCGCACCGCAATCCGACCCATGAGCGCGCGCTGCGTGCGGCGCTGCATGCGCGCCTTCCGAGCCTGCACATTTCACTGTCCAGCGAAGTCGATCCGCAACCGCGGGAGTTCGAGCGCTGGCTGACCACGGCGCTGGACGCCTATGCCAAACCGCTGGCAGCGAATTATCTGCACGCGCTGGCCGACGCATTGAAGATACGTGGCTTGCCGCCGCTGCGCCTGATGCGATCGGCCGGCGGCACTGCGCCCTGGCATGATCTCGCCGCGCAGCCGATCGGCCTCGCCATGTCCGGTCCCTGCGCGGCGCTGCAGGGCGTGGCCGCCGGCCTCGCAGCATCCGGTCCCGCGATCGTTCTGGATATCGGAGGCACCAGTGCCGACATCAGCATTCTGCTCGACGGCAGGCCGACCTTTACCGATGCGCTGGAATGCGGCGGCTTGCCGATCCGTCAGCGCTGCGCAGATATCGCCTCCATCGGCATCGGGGGTGGCAGCGTGGTCTCGGTGCTGCCGGGTGGCGCGCTTCGCCTGGGGCCGCGCTCGCAAGGAGCCTGGCCAGGACCGGCCGCCTTCGGTCTCGGCGGTGACTTGCCGACGCTGAGCGATGCGCTGTGCGTCCTGGACCGCTTGCCGCCCCGGCTGGCCGGCGGGATGGTGCTGGACCGCGCCGCTGCGGAGGCCGCGCTTGGCGACGTGGCCGGCGCACTCGGCTTGTCGGTGCTTCGAACCGCTGAAGCCGTCGTGAGCGCGGCCGCCGCCGGGATGGCGGAGGCGCTCAAGACCCACGCCTTTCAGCGCAACCTGGATCCGGCGGATGCGGTGCTCGTCGCCATCGGCGGCGGCGGCGCGCAGCATGCGGCCGAGATTGCCGAACTGGCCGGTATGCGCCGCGTGCTGGTGATGCCGCACGCCGGCGTGATGGCGGCGCTGGGCATGCTCTACAGTCCGGACGAGGGCGACGTCAGCCTGGCGGCGAGCGAAAGCCCGTGGGATTCGCTGCCGCCGCAAGGCGAGGGGCCGCATTCTCTGTTCGCGCCGATGACAACCGTCTTTGTGCCGGCGGGCTGGTCGTGGCGGGTGACGCCGGACCAGGCGCTGGCGCTGGAGGCGAAGGCATGATGCCGCGCGCGCACGACGTCGCACCTGATCCGGTCATCGCCCTGCGCATGGAGCCGCTGCGTCTTGCGCTGCAAGGCACGGCCGACCGCATGCAGCATGGCATGATGCGCGCCGCCGTGTCGTCCATCGCCCGCGAGAGCGGCGACTGTGCCGCGGCGCTGTTCCTGCCGGACGGACGCTTGCTCGCCCAGGCGCGCTCGCTGCCGTTGTTGCTGGGCTCGCTGATTCCGGCCGTTGCCGGTGTGCTCGCACGCTTTCCGCTCGCAACGATGTCCGAGGGCGACGCCTATCTGCTCAACGACCCCTGGTCCGGCGGCACGCATCTGCCGGACCTGGCTCTGGTCCATCCGGTCTTCCACGATGGCGAGGTGATCGCCTTCGCCGCCGCCAATTTGCACCATCAGGATGTCGGGGGCATGGCCGCCGGCTCCATTCCGCCCGACGCAACCGAAGTGTACCAGGAGGGCCTGCGCCTGCCGCCGGTGCGCTGGCGCAGTGCCGAAGGCGTGCGGCCCGATATCGACGCCATCCTGGCCGCCAACTCACGCACGCCTGACAATCTGCGTGGCGACCTGGAGGCGCAGTGGACCGCGCTGACGCAAGGCGCGCGCGAACTGAAGCAGATCGCACGTCACACCGGACCTCGTTTTGCCGAGGTTTGCGATGCCCTGATTGCGCAGACCGAACGCATGACCCGCGCCGCCCTTGCGGCCGCGCCCGACGGCGAATGGACCTGGCGCGATCAACTCGACGGCGACGGCATCGACACCGCTCCGGTTTCCATCGTGGTGAGCTTGCGCAAGCAGGATGACACACTGCTGATCGACTTCGAGGGGACCGCGCCGCAGGTGAGGGGGCCCCTCAATGCATCGCCGGCGGCGATGCTGTCGGCGGCTCTCTTCTTCATGCGCACGCTGGCGCCGGACGCACCCAACAATGCCGGCTGCCTTGCGCCACTGACGCTGAAGCTTCCACCCGGCAGCCTGGTCAATCCGGCGCTGCCGGCGGCGGTCAATGCGCGCACGGCGACCGTGAAGCTGGCGTGCAACGCGATTCTCGGAGCCTGGTCACAGTCGGCAAGCGGGATGGGCGTGGCGCCGCACGCCGGCGTGGCCACCGTCCTCGCGCTCAGTGGCACGCGGGCGGACGGGCGCCGTTGGATGTTCACCGAGATCATTGCCAGCGGCGCCGGCGCCAGCGTTCACGCGCCCGGCCGCGCCGGCGTCTCCACCGACGTCGGCAATGCGCGCAATACCCCCGTGGAGGTGATCGAGACCGAAGCGCCGCTGCGTGTGGAATGCTACGAGATCCGCCGCGGCAGCGGCGGCGCCGGTCTGCAATGCGGCGGCGACGGCGTGCGGCGCGCCTATCGGCTGCTCGAAGGCCAGGGGTGGATCGCCTATCGCGGCGAGCGCCATGTCGGCCGCGCGCGCGGTGCGCGAGGCGGCGGGGCCGGCGCAACGTCGATGGCCCGGGTCTTGCGTGTGGACGGAGCGGTCGAGCTCTTGCCTGCGCGCGCCCGCATCGCGTGGTCCGCCGGCGACCGCCTGATTATCGAAACCGCTGGCGGCGGCGGCTGGGGATCCCTGGCTTCAGCCGAAGCCGCCAATCCACCCACAAGGAGTTGCCCATGATCCGCTTCCTGATTTCGCGCCGCGCGATGCTGGCGTTGACCGGCCTCGCGATGCTGATGCCCGCGCCGGGTCATTCGCAAGCCAACTACCCGAACAAGGCGATCCACATCGTCGTGCCTTTCGCACCGGGCGGCAGCACCGACGTGCTCGCGCGTCGTGTGGGCGACAAGCTCGCCGCGGCCTTGGGCCAGCCGGTCGTGGTCGACAATCGACCCGGCGCCGGCGGCGCGCTGGGCGCCGACTTCGTGGCCAAATCCGCACCCGACGGCTACACCTTGCTGGCCGGCGTCACCGGCAGCAACGCCATCGCGCAGGCGCTGTACGCCAAATTGCCCTACGACGTGATCAAGGACTTCGCGCCGCTGTCGACGCTGGTGACTGCGCCGCTGGTGCTGGCCGTCAACCCCGACGTGAAGGCGAACACGGCAGCCGAGTTTCTCGCCCTCGCCAAGTCGAAACCGGGCGAGTTGAGTTTCGGCTCGGCCGGCAACGGCACGTCGATGCATCTCACTGGCGAGATGTACAAGCAGGCGGCCGATGTCTCGATGGTGCACGTTCCCTACCGCGGCAGCGCCGCCATGCTTACCGACCTGATGAGCGGTCAGATCCAGGTTACGTTCGGCGACGTCCTGGTGCTGATGCCGCAGCTTCAGGCCGGAAAGATTCGCGCACTGGCCGTCACCTCGAAAACCAGGCATCCCCTGCTGCCGGACGTGCCGACGCTGGATGAAGCGGGACTGAAGGGTTTCGAGGCGCTGTCATGGCAAGGCTTGTTTGCGCCGGCCGGCACGCCGCCCGAGGTGGTCGAAAAGCTGAGCGCGGAAGTGAACAAGGCGCTGCAATCTCCTGACGTCAAGGACTACTTTGCGGCGCAGGGCTTCATCGTCCAGGGCTCGACCCCTGAGGCCTTCAAGGCCTTTATCGCGAGCGAGGTGAAGAAGTGGACGCCGATTGTGAAGTACTCGGGTGCCCAGGTGAATTGAGCTGGCGCCGCCGGCGCGGTGCCAATTGGAATTCGCCTGCGGCAAAGGACTTTCGACCCTGTCCCTTCGCTTGCTGAGGTCGGTGCAACGGGTCGTCCGGCGGCATCAGCCTGCGGGGCGCACCATTGCCTCGCGGGAATGCCGTCGGGCAAAACACCCGCCAACCCCTCCCTGCGAAAATATTCTCCGTTACCGAAATGCGGATTTCTCGTATGTGTCGCCCATCCCGGCTCATCCTTGAGGGGCGATCGTGTGGTCGTCATTGTCGCGAGCCGGGCTTGCGGTGGACGCGGCAGCGTCGTGCACGAGAGGTGAAGGGCCGGGCGGATTGCTCTCCGTGAGCCCGAAACTGCGTGCGGACGAGCGGCGCTGCTAGGCTTCGTCTCGCCTGTAAGTTTCCGGCTCCGTCGACAGGGCTGGGAAAACTGCGGCGAAATGGCGAACCGCGCGTACGGCAAAACCGTGTGGTCCTGGCCGTCGTTGCTACGGTCAAGCTCTTGCGGAGGCGGCAGTCGCGTCAACCGGCGCGGGCGCCGCAGCGCCGCCGCCGGCTGCCACCGCCGCTCCTTCACCATCGGCTGAGCACGGAGCCATCAAGCCCGAGTTCCTTCGAGATCGACTTCGCCGAGCGGCCGCTCGACAAAACCAGATCAACTGCCTGCCGCTTGTATTCGTCCGAATAGGACCGACGCTGCCGTTTCGTCATCTGACACCTCTCAATGCCTAAGCTATAGGTGTCCACCGATTTAGGGGAAGCTCAACTCTCTCCCAGTCTTTCCAAAGTGCTGGCGAAGAAGCTGAGGCGCCGCCGGTCGCATCGCCCGTTGCGCCGACCGACGATCCGCGTTTTCCGATGGCCTGATGCAAGCGCGCGAGCCGTCGTGCTGGCTAGCTATGATGACAGCATTTCGCGACCAAGCATCAAACTATGTTTGCGCTTTTGGTTAGTTGGTTTCCAGGGCTGCGCATCGTGAGCTCAGAGCTTCAAAAGTGCCAGCAAGGGCAATTCTTCTCGTAAGACAAAAACTTGGGTCCGGAAACCAGGCGCCTCGGAACGGCGGTTGCCGTCTGGCCCAAATATTGCCCCTTGGTATGACGGGTTGATGCAAAGATCATACGAGAGGAGCTCAGGTCTTGGCTAGAGTGCATCGCGCGAGGAAAGGCTCTCGACGCGCGTTGGCTGCCAATCCCATTTTGCTGTTCGGTGGGCTTGTCACGGCCAACATCGCCGCATGGACCTGGGCTTTCGCGCTGTTCGGCGACCGGCCGACGGTGATGGCGACCGCGTTGCTTGCCTGGGTGTTCGGGTTGCGCCATGCTGTTGATGCCGACCACATCGCTGCCATCGACAACGTCGTGCGAAAGCTGATGCAGGCGGGACAGGCGCCCCGGTCCGCGGGCCTATATTTCGCACTGGGCCATGCCAGCGTCGTCGTGGTTGCGACGATGTTGCTTGCGCTCGGCATGGTGAGCCTTGGCGGCGACAGTCTGCTCAAGGAGGTTGGCGGCCTGATCGGAACCTCGGTGTCGGCGCTGTTCTTGCTGGTGGTCGCAGTCGTCAATCTGGTGCTCTTCGCAGGCCTGTGGCGAACGCTGCGCGAGGTGCGCGAGCAAGGGATCCATGACGCCGCACGGCTCGATGCGCAGCTCGCGGCCCGCGGACTTCTAGCGCGATGTCTCGGTCCGATGTTCCGCCTGGTGACGAGATCCTGGCACATGTACCCGCTCGGCCTGCTGTTCGGGCTCGGCTTCGACACGGCGACCGAGATCGGCTTGCTCGGCATCGCCGCCACGGAAGCTGCGCGCAGCGTCTCTCTCGTGCACGTGCTGGTCTTTCCGGTGCTGTTTGCCGCCGGCATGGCGCTGGTCGACACCGCCGATTCGGCGCTGATGGTCAGCGCCTATCGCTGGGCCTACGTCGATCCCCTGCGAAAGCTCTGGTACAACCTGACGATCACCGGCGCCTCCGTGGCGGTCGCGCTGTTCATCGGCGGCATCGAGGCGCTCGGGTTGGTCGGCGACCGCTTCGGCCTTTCCGGCGGCGCATGGGCGCTGGTCGACGGCCTCAACGAGTCGCTTGCGAACGTCGGTTTCGCCGTTGTCGCCCTGTTCGCGATCGCCTGGCTCGTCTCGGTCGTGACCTATCGCCGGATGTTTGCCGATGACGCGCGCGCTGCGGCGCCAGAAGTGCTGGAATGCGTCGATGCGACCGAGGCGGCCTGAGTTTGGCCGGCGCCGACGTCGCGCGTATGCCGAACGGTTCATTCGCGGGCCTGCCGGCGCAGACCACCCGGCAGCTACATTCCGAATGCGCCGCTGACCGAGGACAATGCGTTCCGTTCATCCGCGACCAGAGTCGTCAACGGGCGCGTCAGCTACCGCGCCGACAGCGGCTTGCGCGTCCAGCTCGACGGGCTCAATCTCTTCAACAGCAGAGCGAACCAGATCACTTTGTGCCTATGGTTCCCTGCTCAGGACCGATACGCTCTACAATCTCTGCTCCGGTGGCGTCGCGCCGACGGCGGTCTGCCAGAACGGCGTGATGGACTATGTGATGCATCCGGTCGGGCCGCTGACGTTCCGCTTGAACTGGTACGGTCTAGGAGAAACAAGCTGTGCAGCGAAAAGCAGATGATCCGTCGATGAGCCCTGGTCTGGACCTCGCCTGCTTTCAGTTGCATCCGCAGCGGGGCGCGGTGTTGAGTGAGGTCCATGCGCGCCCGTTCACTCGGCTGACCGGGCCGCTCGCCGTGCTGCGCTTTGCATTTCTCAGCCAGGGCGATACGGCGACCGCTGATCGGCAGAGCTTTGCGTCCTTTTGCGCCGCACATGGACTGGCAGCGCCGGATGCATCCGCAAAACACCATCACGTGACGGTCGGCACCGTCACTTTGCGCTGGGAGCAACATTCCGAGTTCACGACCTTCACCTGGATCAGAAGGCGTGCGGGCGCCTCGCGTCCGTTTGGTGATGTGGACGACGAGCTTGCTGCGCTGATCGGGTCGCTTCCTCAGGCCGGACAATTGCTGGTCGCACTCAAACTCGAGGTCGAGGAGACATCTGCTGCGGTTGATCGCGCCGAACAGTTGTTCGAGAAAGGCAGCCTTGCCATGGTCAACGTTCGAAGCGGCCAGGCTGTGGTCGCTTCCGACTTCCGGGTGGACGAGCAGGGCTTCGTGCGGATCCTGGTCTGCAACAACGGTCTTTCTTCAGGCCGTCTGGGTGCTCTGGTGCAGCGCGTGCTCGAGATCGAGACCTATCGCACGCTGGCGCTGCTCGGTTTACCGGCTGCGCTTGCGCTCGCACCATCTGCTGATCACATCGGGCGACGGCTGGTCGAGGTGCTCGAGGAGATGCAGGGCGCGGCAGACTTCAAGCTCAACAATCATCTGTTGACCGAGCTGACCGCGCTCGCCGCCTCGCTCGAGCGCGGCGCCGCCGGCAGCCTCTTCAGATTTGGGGCCAGCCGGGCCTATTACGATATCGTGCAGGCTCGGCTCGGGGTGGTCGAAGGCGGCGAGATCGCGGGCTATCCGACCTGGTCGTCGTTTCTCGCCCGCCGGATGGCGCCGGCGATGCGGACCTGCGCCGCTCTGGAGGAGCGTCAGGCCAATTTGTCGATCAAGCTTGCGCGCGCCGCCGACCTCCTGCGCACCCGCGTCGACGTCGAACTGGAGGAGCAGAACCGCGACCTCTTGCGCTCGATGAACGAGCGTACCAAGCTGCAGCTGCGCCTGCAAAGTACGGTCGAGGGGCTGTCGGTGGCAGCGATCGGCTATTACGTTGTCAGCCTGTTCGGCTATGTTGCCAAGGGCGCGCATGACGGCGGCGTGCATGTCGAGCCGTCGCTCGCGACTGCGCTCTTCGTGCCGGTCGCCATCGGCGTTACCTGGATTGTCACGCACCGGATTCGCAGGCGGCACTTGAAGCATGACGGCGGGACGTCGGCCAGGCAAGATTGAGTTACTTGAAGCCAAAGCCGTGCTCGTGTGCTACGAGCGGCCGATGCTTGGAGGCTGAGGAGGAGCCATGAGCGGATCGGGTGGAATGACCAACGTGCTCTGGCTGCAGGGTGCCAGTTGCGGCGGCTGCACGATGTCGATCCTCGAAAGCGGTGCCTCCGGCTGGTTCGACGAGCTCAGGCAGTTCGGCATCAACTTGCTATGGCATCCGTCGGTCAGCGAAGAGACCGGCGAGGAGGCGGTCGAGGTGCTGCAGTCCGTGCTCGACGGCAAGGTGCGGCTCGACCTGCTCCTGCTGGAAGGATCAGTGGCGCGGGGGCCGAACGACACCGGCCGCTTCAACATGCTCGCCGGCACCAACCGTTCGGTCTATCGCTGGATGCTCGATCTTGCGCCGCGCGCCGACTATGTCGTCGCGGTCGGAAGCTGTGCGGCCTATGGCGGCGTGCCGGCCGCCGGGTCGAACCCGACCGATGCGGTCGGCTTGCAATTCGAAGGGTCCGACAGCGGCGGTGCGCTGGGCGCGGGCTTCCGCTCCCGGCTCGGTCTTCCCGTCATCAACGTTGCGGGTTGCGCGCCGCATCCGGGCTGGATGATGGAAACCATCCTGGCACTGACCACCAAGGACCTGACCGCCACCGACCTCGATTCCTACGGGCGGCCCAAATTCGTCGCCAATCACCTTGCCCATCACGGCTGCTCGCGCAACGAGTTCTACGAGTTCAAGGCCAGCGCCGAGACCATGTCGGAGCGTGGCTGCCTCATGGAGCATCTCGGCTGCAAGGCGACGCAGGCGGTAGGCGACTGCAACCAGCGCTCCTGGAACGGCGGCGGATCCTGCACCAAGGGCGGCTATGCTTGCATCGCCTGCACGTCGCCGGGCTTCGAAGGGGCGCAGAACTTTCTGGAGACCGCCAAGCTCGCGGGCATTCCGGTCGGGCTCCCGACCGACATGCCGAAGGCGTGGTTCGTCGCACTCGCCGCGTTGTCGAAGTCCGCGACGCCGCGCCGCGTGCGGCTGAACGCGACCGCCGACCATGTGGTCGTGCCGCCGGGTCGCGCGACGACGAAGAACAAGCCATGACGCGGATCACGATCGGCCCGTTCAACCGCGTCGAGGGCGATCTCGAAGTCCGCCTCGATGTCGAGAGCGGCCGCGTCGTGCGTGCCGAGGTGACGGCACCGCTCTACCGAGGTTTCGAGCAGATCCTGGAAGGTCGGCCGCCGCTTGATGCGCTGGCGCTGGCACCGCGCATCTGCGGCATCTGTTCGGTCTCGCAATCGGTCGCGGCTGCGGCCGCCCTGCGCGCCGCCATGTCGATCGAGGCGGCACCCAACGGGCTGCTCGCCACCAACATCGCCCATGCCGCGGAGAACGCGGCCGACCATCTGACCCATTTCTACATCTTCTTCATGCCGGACTTTGCCCGCGAGGCCTATGCCGCCCATGGCTGGCACGAGGAGGCGCGCGAGCGCTTTGCCGCCACCCGCGGCAGCGCGGCGCGCGATGCCTTGCCGGCGCGGGCGCGGCTGCTCGAGACCATGGGCATCATTGCCGGAAAATGGCCGCACAGCCTGGCGTTCCAGCCCGGCGGCACCACGCGCGCCATCGATCTCGGCGAGCGGATCCGGCTCTTGTCGATTGTGACGGCGTTTCGAGCCTTCCTTGAGCGCGTCGTCTTCGCGGATTCGCTGGAGAACGTGCTGGCGATCGCAACCGCCGACGAGCTGGACGGCTGGCGCGATGGCCGTGGCGGCGACTTCGCGCATTTCCTGCGGCTGGCGGACAGTCTGGCATTGACCGGGCTCGGCCGGGGGGCGGGGCTGATGATGAGCTACGGCGCCTATCATGGTGTCGACGGCGAGTTGTTTCCGCGCGGCCTGTTCGGCCCGCGCGCAATCGTCGAACCCCTGCCGCTGACGCAAATCACCGAGGACGTCTCGCATGCCTGGATGCGGAATTCCTCCGCGGATCCCGCCCATAGCAGCACAGTCCCGGATCCCGACAAGCCGGCGGCCTACAGTTGGTGCAAGGCGCCGCGTTTGTCGGGCCAGCCGATCGAGGTCGGCGCGATCGCGCGGCAGACGGTGGCGGGCCAGGCATTGATCACGGATCTGGTCGCGCGGGACGGCACCAACGTGCGCAGCCGCGTGATCGCGCGGCTGATCGAGACCGCGCGCATCGCGCTTGCCATGGAGCAGTGGACGCGCGCGCTGCGGCTGTCGGAGCCGTTCTGCCACAATTCGCGCGAGTTCCCGGACGGAAGCTGTGTCGGGTTGGTCGAGGCCGCCCGCGGCAGTCTCGGGCACTGGATGGCGGTGCGCGACGGCAAGATCGAGCGCTACCAGATCATCGCGCCGACCACCTGGAATTTCTCGCCGCGCGATTCCTTCGACGTCGGCGGCCCGCTGGAGCAGGCGCTGGTCGGCACCGATGTCGGCGAGGCCGGGCCGCGTGCGGTTGCGATCCAGCACATCGTGCGCTCGTTCGATCCCTGCATGGTGTGCACCGCGCATTGACCGGAAACTTCGTTGCCGGCTGCAAATCGAATTGTTTCCGCTTCTCGTGTTGGCAGCGTCCTCACGTACCGTTCATGACGGTGGTTCAAAGCCGCAACGTTCTGGAATCTCTCCAGTTTTGAATCGCTCCAGGCTGTTGGCCTGCTTCTTGCTGTCCTTTGCGTCATCGAAAAGTCAAAGCCGAAGGCGGGAGGATTCATGGGCGCGGCGACGGAAACGTTCTACAGCGTGATCAGGCGGCAAGGCATCACGCGTCGGAGCTTTCATAAATTCTGCAGCCTGACGGCGACGAGCCTCGGCCTCGGACCGCTGGCGGCGAGCCGCATTGCTAACGCGCTCGAGACCAAACCGCGCGTGCCCGTGATCTGGATGCACGGTCTCGAATGCACCTGTTGCTCGGAGAGCTTCATCCGCTCCGCGCATCCGCTGGTCAAGGATGCGGTGCTGTCGATGATCTCGCTCGACTACGACGACACCATCATGGCAGCTGCGGGCCATCAGGCCGAAGCCATCCTCGAGGAGACCCGCGCCAAGCACAAAGGCCAGTATATCCTCGCGGTCGAAGGCAATCCGCCGCTGAACGAGGGCGGGATGTTTTGCATCGACGGCGGCAAGCCGTTCGTCGAGAAGCTGAAGATGATGGCCGAGGACGCGATGGCGATCATCGCCTGGGGTGCCTGCGCCTCCTGGGGCTGCGTGCAGGCGGCAAAGCCCAATCCGACACAGGCAACTCCGATCGACAAGGTGATCACCAACAAGCCCATCATCAAGGTGCCGGGATGCCCCCCGATCGCCGAGGTGATGACCGGCGTCGTCACCTTCATCACGACCTTCGGCAAGTTGCCCGAGCTCGATCGCCAGGGTCGGCCGAAGATGTTCTACTCGCAGCGCATTCATGACAAGTGCTACCGGCGCCCGCATTTCGATGCGGGGCAGTTCGTCGAGGAGTGGGACGACGAGTCCGCGCGCAAGGGCTACTGCCTCTACAAGATGGGCTGCAAGGGGCCGACCACCTACAACGCCTGCTCGACCGTGCGCTGGAACGGCGGCGTGTCCTTCCCGATCCAGTCGGGTCACGGCTGCATCGGCTGCTCGGAGGACGGCTTCTGGGACAAGGGCTCGTTCTACGATCGTCTCACCAACATCAAGCAGTTCGGCATCGAGAAGAACGCCGATCAGATCGGCATGGTGGCGGCCGGCGCCGTCGGCGCCGCGGTGGCTGCGCATGCGGCTGTGACCGCTGTCAAGCGGCTCGCGACCAAGCGCGAAGACGCCGACCACAATAGCTGATCGAAAAGACACGGCAGGGCAGGACAATCATGGGTATCCAGACTCCCAACGGCTTCAATCTCGACAATTCCGGCAAGCGCATCGTCGTGGACCCGGTGACCCGTATCGAAGGTCACATGCGGGTCGAGGTCAATGTCGACGCCGACAACGTCATCCGCAACGCGGTCTCCACTGGCACGATGTGGCGCGGCATCGAGGTGATCCTGAAGAACCGCGATCCGCGCGACGCCTGGGCGTTCACCGAACGGATCTGCGGCGTCTGCACCGGCACGCACGCGCTGACCTCGGTGCGCGCGGTCGAGAACGCGCTCGGGATCACCATCCCGGAGAACGCCAATTCGATCCGCAACCTGATGCAGCTTGCCCTGCAGGTGCACGACCACGTCGTCCATTTCTATCACCTTCACGCGCTGGACTGGGTCGACGTCGTTTCCGCGCTCTCGGCCGATCCGCGGGCGACCTCGACGCTGGCGCAGTCGATCTCGAGCTGGCCACTGTCGTCGCCCGGCTACTTCAAGGATCTGCAGACCCGGCTGAAGAAGTTCGTCGAGTCCGGACAGCTCGGTCCGTTCAAGAATGGATATTGGGGCAGCAAGGCCTACAGGCTGCCGCCCGAAGCCAATCTGATGGCGGTGGCGCATTATCTGGAGGCGCTCGATTTCCAGAAGGAGATCGTCAAGGTTCACACCATCTTCGGCGGCAAGAACCCGCATCCCAACTGGCTCGTCGGCGGCGTGCCCTGTCCGATCAATGTCGACGGCACCGGCGCTGTCGGCGCCATCAACATTGAACGGCTGAACCTGATCTCCTCGATCATCGACCGCCTGATCGAGTTCAACGAAATGGTCTATCTGCCCGACGTGGCCGCGATCGGCTCATTCTACAAGGATTGGCTCTATGGCGGCGGCCTTTCGAGCCAGAGCGTGCTCTCGTATGGCGACGTGCCCGAACATGCCAACGACTATTCCGCCAAGAGCCTGAAGCTGCCGCGCGGCGCCATCATCAACGGCAATCTGTCCGAGGTGTTTCCGGTCGATCACGCCAATCCCGACGAGATCCAGGAGTTCGTGGTGCACTCCTGGTACAAATATCCCGACGAGACCAAGGGACTTCATCCCTGGGACGGTGTCACCGAGCCGAATTACGTGCTGGGACCCAACGCGAAGGGCACCAAGACGGCGATCGAGCAGCTCGACGAAGGCGGCAAGTACTCCTGGATCAAGGCGCCGCGCTGGCGCGGTCACGCCATGGAGGTCGGCCCGCTGGCGCGCTGGGTCGTCGGCTACGCGCAGAACAAGGCGGAGTTCAAGGATCCCGTCGACAAGTTCCTTCGGGATCTGAACCTGCCGATGTCAGCGCTGTTTTCGACGCTCGGCCGCACTGCGGCGCGTGCGCTCGAATCCGTCTGGGCCGGACGTCAGATGCGCTACTTCCAGGACAAGCTCGTCGCCAACATCAAGGCCGGCGACAGCTCGACCGCCAATGTCGACAAGTGGAAGCCGGAGAGCTGGCCGAAGGAGGCCAAGGGAGTCGGCTTCACCGAGGCGCCGCGCGGCGCGCTCGCGCACTGGGTCAAGATCAAGGACACCAAGATCGACAACTACCAGTGCGTGGTGCCGACGACCTGGAACGGCTCGCCGCGCGACCCCAAGGGAAATATCGGCGCCTTCGAGGCGTCGCTGATGAACACGCCGATGGTCAATCCCGAGCAGCCGCTGGAGATCCTGCGCACCATCCATTCCTTCGATCCGTGCCTGGCCTGTTCGACGCACGTCATGAGCCCGGACGGCCAGGAACTCGCCAAGGTCAAGGTCAGGTAGGAGAGGGTCATGATGGATGCAGTTGCTCCCGCCTCGGACGCCAGGCCCGACCTCGCGGCGATCGCAGCCGATGCTTCCGGGGAACGTGCGGTGGGTCGTCCCACCGTCTATGTCTATGAGGCTCCGGTACGGATCTGTCACTGGGTGAACGCGTTCTCGATCATCGTGCTCATGGTGACCGGCTATCTGATCGGAACGCCGTTGCCGACGGTCGCGGGCGAGGCGTCCGACAATTTCGTGATGGGCTACATCCGCTTCGCCCATTTCGCCGCGGGGCAGGTGCTCGCGGTCTTCTTCCTCACGCGCATCCTGTGGGCTTTTGTCGGCAACCACCATTCCCGGCAGATCTTCTACATCCCGGTTCACCGCAAGCAGTTCTGGAAGGAAGTGCTGCACGAAATCCGCTGGTATGCGTTCCTGGAGCGCGAGCCCAAGATGTATGTCGGCCACAATCCGCTGGCGCAGACCGCGATGTTCACCGGCTTCACGCTGTTCGTGGCCTTCATGATCGTCACCGGCTTTGCACTATATTCGGAAGGGCAGGGCATCGACAGCTGGCAGTACAAGCTGTTCGGCTGGGTGTTTGCGATTTGGCCGAACAGCCAGGACGTTCATACCTGGCATCACCTCGGCATGTGGGCGCTGGTCGTGTTCGTGACGGTGCACATCTACGCCGCGATCCGCGAAGACATCATGTCGCGCCAGAGCATCATCTCCTCGATGATCTCGGGCGAACGGCAATTCCGCGACTGAGACGGGAACGCCAAGTGATGCCGACATTCTCACATGACGATCGCATCCTGGTGCTCGGCATCGGCAATATCCTGTGGGCCGACGAAGGGTTTGGCGTGCGCACGGTGGAGGAGTTCCACCGCCGCTACGTCGTGCCGGACAATGTCACCATCCTCGATGGCGGCACCCAGGGGCTCTATCTCGTCAACTATCTGGAAGAGGCGGACCGCCTGATCGTGTTCGACGCGATCGACTATGGCCTCGAGCCCGGCCAGTTGAAGCTTGTGCGTGACGACGAGGTGCCGCGTTTCACCGGCGCCAAGAAGATGAGCCTGCACCAGACCGGCTTCCAGGAAGTGATCAGCGCGGCCGACCTGCTCGGCCGGTGCCCGAAATATCTGGTGCTGATCGGCTGCCAGCCGCTCGATCTCGAAGACTGGGGCGGGCCGCTGACGCCGCCGGTGCGCGACCAGATCGCGCCGGCGATCAATCTCGCTTGCGCCATCCTGGCCGAATGGGGCGCCACGGTGAGCCAACGCGCCGAGCCATTGGCAGATGCCGAGCGGCTGCTCGCCAATGACATCGATCATCTCCACTACGAGACGCGGCCGGCCTGATCGGCCACACTGCCGGAGATTTTGTCCATGTGCCTCGGCCTGCCCATGACGATTGTCGAGACCGACGGAGTGTCGGCGCTGTGCGCGTATCGCGGCGAACAGCGCCGGGTCTCTGTGCTGCTGCTCTCGAATCCGCCGGTCGGCGCCAAGGTGCTGGTCTATATCGACACCGCGATCCGGCTGCTGGACGAGGACGAGGCGCGCCTCATCGCGAATGCGATCGAAGGCCTCAGCGCGGCGCTCGACGGCGAGGATTGCGACCGCTTCTTCGCCGACCTCATCGACCGCGAGCCGCAACTACCGGAGCACCTCCGGTCCAGCTAGCAGCGCCGCTGCATCTCCCGATGAATGCATTGACGACACCCGGGACCGGCCGGCCTCGGCGGCCACCGTACGCCTGGAAGGTCGATTTCTACCTGCAAAGCTAGCTATCACCAGATATGACAAGTATCTTTCCATAGAAGCTTGGCTTGCAGTCGATGTCAGGAAATAGATGATACAGATCAATTGGATAAATCCGGACAGGTGATAACCAATCCTGGCACGTGCCTTGCTAACCTCTAGTCCGAGCAAAAACACAAGCTTGTCAGGGGAGGTTCGATGGAATTCCAGGTGGGAAAGCATGATCCGGCGCGGACTGGCCTGCCCGAGGTCGATGCTGCGACGGTCGATCATTTCCTTGGCGGAGCGGACGAGGCCGGAGCGGTCGCGGTGCTGCTGTCGGCGGGCGATCCCAACCGCTTTCCGGAGGCAATCGATGTCGCCGTGGTGCTGCCCGAACTCATCGCGGCGTTCGGTAATCGGCTGCGCGGTGCGATCATCGCGCGCAGCGACGAGAGCGCGCTCGGCCAGCGCTTCGGCGTGCGCGTGCAGCCGACGCTGATCTTCGTCGCCAAGGGCGAGACGCTGGGACTGATCGCCAAGATCCAGGACTGGTCGGTCTATGTCGACCGCATCACCAAGCTGATCGACCGGCCGCGCGGGCAAGGCGCCGCAGTCGCCGTCACCATCGTTCCCCAGCATCGCGCACAAGAGGTCGGGCTATGAAGGCCGGCTTCTGGGACGCGCCCGAAGGCGCCGAGCAACCGGTCAACGTGTTTCCGATCGGCGACGAGAGTCTCAATGCAGCGAAGGGCAGCCTGACGGCGGCCGGCGCGCTGGCAAAGCTTGCAACGCTCGACAGTGCGGAGCTTGCAAAGAGCTGCCCGAACGCGGTCGCGCTGCTCTCGAGGATCGCGGGTGCCATTGAAGGCCAGAAGGCGGAGGCGCCGACGCAATTGTTCCGGCTCGCCAATCTCAACGAGCTCGAGAGCAAGCTGGTGGCCGACGTGCTCGGCGAAGGCGAGGTCGCCGGCGTCGTCGCGCTGCCGGACGGATCGCTGGCGCAGATCCAGGAATCGGTGCTGGCGGGAATATGGCGTGTGCGGCTCGAGACCGACGCCGCTTCCGAGTATCTCGAGATCGGGGCGATTCCGGAGATCGTCAAACGCGCGGCGGCCGACCTGACATCCGCCGATTTCGAGATCGGGCAGGTGCCGGAGGGCGCGATGAACGTGCTGCCGGTGCTCGCCGAGATCCGCGAGCGGGCACAGGCCTGGCGGCCCGGCCTTCGCTCGCAGATCATCAATTTCACGCTGCTGCCGATGAGCCCGGTCGACATGAGCTTCCTGCAGGACACGATCCGCAACGGACCGATCCAGCTCGTGTCGCGCGGCTACGGCACCTGCCGGGTGCTCTCCACCGGCATCCGCAATGTCTGGTCGGTGCAGTTCTTCAACGCCATGGACACCATCATTCTCGATACGCTCGAAGTCGGCGGCGTGCCGACGGTTGCGCTGGCAGCGGACGAGGATTTCGAGGATTCCGCCGAGCGGCTGCAGGAAATCATCGAGGCCTACTTCAAATGAGCGCCTTCGAGAATTTTGGCGTGCGCCAGGACGTTGCCGACGTCACGCGGCTGGAATGCGGCATCTGCTGGACCGTCTACGATCCGGCGGATGGCGATGAGGTAGCGCAGATCGCACCGGGCACGCCGTTCGCGGCGCTGCCGGAGGAGTGGCACTGCCCGAACTGCGACGCGCCAAAATCCAAGTTCATGGCGATCGAAACATGACCGGCAGCGCGCCAGCGAGTACATCAGGTCCTGCCGGCGGCGCCGACGCGGCGGCGTGGGGCGAGCTTCTGGCCGCAAGCTACCGGGAGATCGGCGAGCGCGCGATGCGCGATCTGCCCATCTACAACGATGCGCTCGGCGTCGAGGCGGTCGGTTTCCGTCCCTACGACGACACGATCGTCGGCATCATGGTCACGCCGTGGTTCATGAACGTGGTGATACCGGCGGGCGCTATTGCGCCAGCCACCTCGGGCGCGAACGTGCGAATGCGTTTTCCCGCGGGCGATATCGAATTCATCCTCAGCGAGGTCGCCCGGGTCGGCCGGATCGCGAGCTGCTCGCTGTTCTCGCCGATGTTCCAGTTTTCCGACATGGATGCCGCGCGAGCGACAGCCGAAGCCGCGCTTGCCGAAATGATGCTGCCGGCGGACAGCGAGGAGGCGGTTCGCCGCCGCGAGCCCGCGACAAGCCCGATCGATCGGCGTAACTTCCTGCGGGGTGCCCTGACGGAGCGGCGCGGATGAACCTCTCGTTCCGCAATGAGATCGATATCACGGTGCTGTTGTCCGGCGCCACGATCGCCGACGTCGCGATCAAGCCGCGCAGCCGACCACCGCTGACGCGGCTGTTTGCGGGAAAGCCCGCCGCTTCGCTGCTTCCGGTGCTGCCGCGTCTGTTCTCGCTGTGCTCGGTCGCCCATCACGTGGCGTTCCAGTCGGCGGTGGAAGCCGCACAAGGGCGGCAGGCGCCTCCCGCAACAGTGCGGCGCCGCGTCACCGCAGTCGTCGTCGAGCGGCTGACCGAACTGCTGCGCGGCCTGTTCGTCGGACGGCTCGCGCTCGACGGCACAAACGCGCCGGCGGTGCGCGCCGCAATGCAGGCAAGCGTGCTGCTCGGCCGTGCGGACGAGGCCGTCCCACCGGCCTTGCATCGCGACGCGGTGGAGCAGATCAAGGCTGCGCTCGGCGCGATGGGGATCGCCGGCGAAGAAGACGGGACGCTCGCGCCGGGCAGCGCGCTCGCCGCCTCCGTCGCGGGATGCAATGGCAGGCTGGTGTCACAGCCGGAGGCCGATCCATCCTTCCTGACGGTGGCGGACGATCGAGACATCGTCACGCGTCTGCTGGCGGACGGTGCGGCCTATTCCGATGCGCCGGACCTCTGCGGCCGGATTCCGGAAACTGGGGTCTGGGCGCGCAGGGCGCGCCGTGAAGCGCCCTCGCCGGCGGAAGCTGGCCCCGCCGCGCGTCTGAAGGCGCGGGTTGCCGAGGTCGCGCGGCTCTGCGCATGGCTCGATCGTGGCGATGCGGACCTCGATGAGGGCGTCGTCGCGAGCTACCGGCTCGGCGCGGGCAAGGGGGCGGCCGCTGTCGAATGCGCACGCGGGCGCCTCCATCATGCCGTCGTCCTGGACGACGAGGATCGCATCGTCAAGTTCGAGTTCCTGGCACCGACCGAGTGGAATTTTCACGCCCGCGGACCGCTGGTCAGGAGCCTCAAGGGCGCGACGCTCGCGGCCGGCCGGCAGGGACAGGACGCGGTTCGCGCGCTGGTCGGCTCCTTCGATCCCTGCGTCGGCTTCCGCCTGAATTTTCGCGAGGCGGCCCATGCATGAGATGGCGCTGTGCGAAGGCATCATTGGTATCGTCGAGGAGGAAGCGCGCAAGCGCGCCTTCACCAAAGTGAACGTCGTCTGTCTGGAGATCGGTGCGCTGAGCCATGTCGCGCCGGAGGCGCTGAAATTCTGCTTCGAGGCCGTCGCCGCGCGGACCATCGCGCAAGGCGCGCGGCTCGAGATCGTCGAGACGCCCGGCACGGCCTGGTGCATGGCCTGTTCCAAAACCGTCGAGATCGGGCAGCGCTACGAGCCGTGCCCGTCCTGCGGCGGCTACCAATTGCAGGTGACGGGCGGCGAAGAGATGCGCGTAAGGGAATTGGAGGTCGACTGATGTGTACGGTCTGCGGCTGCGGCGACGGCAAGGCATCGATCGAACATGCGCATGATCATCATCATGATCACGGTGATGGCCATGAGCACGGCGGGCACCACCATCATCATCACCACCACGGTCAGGGCCACGGTCATGGTCACCACCATCACCACGGTGGTGACCACGACCCAGCTCCCGATGAGCCCGGGCTGCTCGACTGCGGCGCCAATCCCGCGGGCCAGAAGATCGCCGGCATGAGCAGCGACCGCATCATCCAGGTCGAGCGCGACATTCTCGGCAAGAACGACCGACTTGCGGCCGACAACCGCGCCCGCTTCGCGGCCGACGGCGTGCTCGCCTTCAACCTGGTCTCAAGCCCCGGCGCCGGCAAGACCTCGCTGCTGGTCCGCGCTGTGTCCGAGTTGAAGGCAAGCTTTGCGATCGGCGTGATCGAAGGCGACCAGCAGACCTCCAACGATGCCGAGCGCATTCGCGCCTCCGGCGTGCCGGCGATCCAGGTCAACACCGGCAAGGGCTGTCACCTCGATGCCGCCATGGTCGGCGATGCCTATGACCGGCTGCCCTGGCTCAACGGCGGCCTGCTCTTCATCGAGAATGTCGGCAATCTGGTCTGCCCGGCGGCGTTCGATCTCGGCGAGGCCTGCAAGATCGTGGTGTTCTCGACCACCGAGGGCGAGGACAAGCCGCTGAAATACCCCGACATGTTCGCAGCCTCGTCGCTGATGCTGATCAACAAGATCGACCTCGCGCCCGTGCTCGACTTCGACCTGGCGAAGACCATCGAATATGCGCGCCGGGTCAACCCGAAGATCGAGGTGCTGACGGTGTCGGCACGCACCGGCGAGGGGTTTGCAACGTTCTATGCCTGGATCCGCAAGCGGATGGCGGCGATGAAGCCGGCCGCGATGACGGCGGCGGAGTGACGATGGGCGGCGAGGCCACAGCGCGGGACGGACGGCGGCTGCGCCTGCATGTGCGCGGCGCGGTGCAGGGCGTCGGCTTTCGCCCCTATGTCTACGGTCTTGCCACGCGCTACCGCCTGGGCGGTTTCGTCGCCAACGATTCCCATGGCGTCGTCATCGAGGTCGAGGGCGAGCGCGCGTCCGATTTCGTCGCGGCGTTGCCGCTGGAAAAACCGCCGCTCGCCCGCATCGACGAGATCTCGGTGCAGCTGGTCGGGGCGGTGGCGAGCGACGGGTTCCATATCCGCGGCAGCGAGCAGGGCAGGGTGTCGACGCGCATCGTCGCCGATGCCGCGACCTGCGAGGAATGCCTGCGCGAGCTGTTCGATCCAGCCAGCCGGTTCTATCGCTATCCCTTCATCAACTGCACCCATTGCGGTCCGCGCTATACCATCGCCGAGCGGCTTCCTTACGACCGCGCGACCACGGCCATGAAGCGCTTTGCGATGTGCAAGGCCTGTGCGGGCGACTATGCCGATCCCGACAGTCGCCGTTTCCATGCCGAGGCGATTGCTTGCCCGCAATGCGGCCCGCAGCTCAGCCATGGCATTGCGGAGATCGCGGCTGCGATCGCCGTGGGCCGGATCGTGGCGATCAAGGGGCTCGGCGGCTATCAGCTGCTCTGCGATGCGCGCGACGATGAAGCCGTCGCGCGGCTGCGGCAACGCAAGCATCGTGACCAGAAGCCGTTCGCGGTGATGGTCGCCTCGCGCGACGACGTCGGCGGGATCGCCGACGCCAGTGCTGCCGAGCTTGCCTTGCTCGAAACGACGGCGCGGCCGATCGTACTGATGACGTCGCACAGGCGCCTCGCGGGCGCGATCGCGCCAAAACTGTCACGGATCGGCGTCATGCTGCCCCTCGCGCCGATCCACCACCTGATCTTCGAGGTACTGAACACGGCGCATCAGCGGCCCGGCGAAAGCTGGGCAATCGTCGCCACCAGCGCCAATCCCGGCGGCGAGCCGCTTCTGATCGACAATCACGAGGCGGAGCTGCGGCTTTCCGGCATCGCCGACCTCGTCGTCACGCATGATCGCGACATCGTCACGCGTGCCGACGATTCCGTGGCCATGGTCGTTGCCGGCCGGACGCAGTTCATCCGCCGGGCCCGCGGCTACGTGCCCGAGCCGGTGAGACTTCCGCGGACTGTGCCGCCGATCCTTGCGGTCGGCGGGGCGCTGAAGTCGACCGTGACGGTGATGCGCGGCAACGAGGCCTTCGTCTCCCAGCATATCGGCGACCTCGACACCGCCGAAGGCTTTCGCTTTTTCGAGGAAACCGTCAGCCATCTGCTCTCGACCCTTGATGTCGAGCCGGTCGTCGTCGCCCATGATCTGCACCCGAACATGGCCTCGACTCATTTCGCCGAAGCGAGCGGACGGCGGCCGATCGCGGTTCAGCACCATCATGCCCATGCTGCTTCCGTCATGGCGGAACATGGCGTCACGGGCGCTGCCCTGGCGCTCGTGCTCGACGGCTTCGGCCACGGCAGCGACGGTGGCAATTGGGGCGGCGAGCTCCTGCTGTGCGAGGGGGCGACGTTCCGGCGGCTCGGCCATCTGGCGCCGATGAAGATGGCGGGCGGAGATCGCGCCGCCCGCGAACCGTGGCGCATGGCCGCAAGCGCATTGCATGAGCTGGCCCGCGGCAACGCGATCGCGACCCGGTTTGCGGCGCAGCCGCAGGCTGCGCGTCTCCATGTCCTGCTCGACCAGCCGGGTGTGCCGGTGACGACCAGCGCCGGCAGGCTGTTCGACGCGGCGGCGGGGCTGCTGGGTCTTTGTCAGGTGCAGAGCTATGAGGGCGAAGCCGCGATGAAACTGGAGGCGCGGGTTCGCGCGCCGTGCTCGATGAAAGACGGCTGGTCAATCGAGGATGGGATGCTGTCCCTGTTTCCGTTGCTTGCGCGCCTTGCGGCCGAGGACATCGATCCGGTCGAGGGGGCCGGGCTGTTCCATGGCACGCTCGCCGTTGCCTGCGTCGACTGGATCGGCCGCGCGGCGCGCGAGACCGGCGTCACGACCGTCGCCCTGAGCGGCGGCTGCTTTCTCAACGCGATCCTCAGTTCCGAGATCGAGCGCGGCTGTATCGCCGCCGGTCTCTTGCCGCTGCTGCCGCGGCAATTGCCGCCAAATGACGGCGGTCTCAGCCTGGGCCAGGCCTGGATCGCCGCGCTCCGGCTCGAACAATCCGGCCTGGAAGGAACAGCCTGATGTGTCTCGCGATACCTGCTGAGGTCACGAAGCTCCTGCCCGACGAGATGGCGATCGTCGCCATCGACGGCGTCAGCAAGGAGATTTCCGTCGCCTTGATCGAGGATCTCGCCGTCGGCGACTACGTGATCATCCATGTCGGCTATGCCCTGACGAAGATCGATCCGGAGGAGGCGAGGCGGACGCTCGAGCTGCTGCGCGAGCTCAGCGCCGAGGGGCAGGGAGCGGCGTCATGAAATATGCCGATGAGTTTCGCGACAAGGAGATCGCGCTCGGGCTCGCGAAAGCGATCCGCGCGGAAGCCGATCCGCAAAAGCCCTATCGCTTCATGGAATTCTGCGGCGGCCATACCCACGCGATCTCGCGCTACGGCCTCGAGGACATGCTGCCGAGGAACGTGCGGATGATCCATGGACCCGGCTGTCCGGTGTGCGTGCTGCCGGCCGGACGTATCGACATGGCGATCCGGCTCGCCGAGCGGCCGGACGTCATCCTGTGCATCTATGGCGACCTGATGCGCGTTCCCGGCTCGCAGGGCGCATCGCTGTTGAAGGCGAAGGCGCGGGGCGCCGACATCCGCATGGTCTATTCCACCATCGACGTTATCCGGATCGCCGGGGACAATCCCGGGCGTGAGGTGGTGTTCTTCGCCATCGGTTTCGAGACCACGACGCCGCCGACTGCCGTCATGATCCGGCTGGCGGAGAAGAAGC
Organism: Bradyrhizobium sp. I71; assembly: GCF_022354745.1. Taxonomy (NCBI): domain Bacteria; kingdom Pseudomonadati; phylum Pseudomonadota; class Alphaproteobacteria; order Hyphomicrobiales; family Nitrobacteraceae; genus Bradyrhizobium; species Bradyrhizobium sp. I71. The sequence goes on along the minus strand of NZ_CP059398.1, from coordinate 1,547,680 downwards.
AGCTCGAAAACTTCTCCGTGTTCTGCAACCACGTGCTGACGCCGCCGGCGATGCAGAACATCCTGGAAAGTCCCGACATCCGCAACATCGGCCGGGTCGAGATCGACGGTTTCGTCGGGCCGGCCCATGTCTCGACGATCATCGGCACGGCCCCTTACGAGTTCTTTGCCGAGGAGTTCGGCAAGCCCGTGGTGATCGCGGGCTTCGAGCCGCTCGACATGATGCAGGCGATCCTGATGTTGGTGCGGCAGGTCAACGAGGACAGGCATGAGGTCGAGAACCAGTACAGCCGCGCGGTGAACCGCGACGGCAATCTGCGCGCCAAGGAGGAGGTCTCCGACATCTTCGAGCTGCGCGATCAGTTCGAATGGCGGGGGCTCGGACAGGTTCCCTATAGCGGGCTGAAGCTGAAGCGCGCCTACGCCAGATACGACGCCGAGGCGCGCTTCGACATGCACGAGCTGCGCGTCGACGACAATCCCGCGTGCGAATGCGGCGCCATCCTGCGCGGCGTGAAGAAGCCGGTCGACTGCAAGCTGTTCGGCACCGTCTGCACGCCGGAGACGCCCATGGGCTCCTGCATGGTCTCCTCCGAAGGCGCCTGCGCCGCACACTGGACCTATGGCCGCTTCCGCGACCATCAGCAAAGGCGCGCGTCATGAAGGCCTACCAGCGCAAGCTCGACATCAGGAACGGCTGCGTCGACCTGTCCCACGGCTCGGGCGGCCGGGCCATGGCGCAGTTGATCTCGGGTCTGTTCCACGAGGCCTTCGGCAATGAATGGCTGGCGCGCGGCAACGACCAATCGGCATTCGACGTCGGTGCCGGGCGCATGGTGATGACGACCGACGGCTATGTGGTCTCGCCCCTGTTCTTCCCCGGCGGCAATATCGGCTCGCTTGCAGTGCACGGCACCGTCAACGATATCGCCATGGCCGGTGCACGCCCGCTCTACCTCTCTGCAAGCTTCATCATCGAGGAAGGCTTCCGCTTCGCCGACCTCAAGATGATCGCGGAATCGATGGGCGAGGCGGCGCGCACGGCCGGCGTTCACATCATCACCGGCGACACCAAGGTGGTCGAGCGCGGCAAGGCCGACGGCCTGTTCATCTCGACCGCCGGCGTCGGGGTCGTGCCCGACGGGCTCGATCTCTCGGCGGAGAATGCCCGCGCCGGCGATCGCGTCCTGATCTCGGGCACGCTCGGCGATCACGGCGTGGCGATCATGTCGAAGCGGCAGAATCTCGCCTTCGAGACCGAGATCGTCTCGGATTCGGCGGCGCTGAACGACCTCGTCGCGAAGATGGTCGAAGCCGGCGGCCGCGGCATCCGCCTGATGCGCGATCCCACCCGCGGCGGCCTTGCCGCCACGCTGAACGAGATCGCCCGGCAGTCCGACCTCGGCTTCCATCTTCGCGAGGAGGCGATCCCCGTCAAGCCGGGTGTGGCGGCAGCGTGCGAGCTGCTCGGGCTCGATCCGCTCCATGTCGCCAATGAGGGCAAGCTGGTCGCGATCGTCGCGCCGGAGCTTGCCGGTGCGGTGCTGGCCGCGATGCGGGCGCATCCGCTCGGCCGCGATGCCGCCGACATCGGCGAGGCCGTGGCCGACGATCATCATTTCGTGCAGATGGCCACGAGCTTCGGCGGCGGGAGGATCGTCGACTGGCTGTCGGGCGAGCAATTGCCGAGAATCTGTTAGGGCCCATCATGCGCATTCTGCTCCTGTCGCATTCCTTCAATAGCCTGACGCAGCGGCTCCATGTCGAGCTCAGGGAGCGAGGCCACGATGTCGCGGTAGAGCTCGACATCCATGCCGAGGTCACGCGCGAGAGCGTGGCGCTGCATCGGCCGGACCTTGTGATCGCGCCGTTCCTGAAGCGGGCAATTCCCGATGACGTCTGGCGCGGCGTGCGTTGTCTGGTCGTTCATCCCGGTCCGCCCGGCGACCGCGGTCCGGCGGCGCTCGACTGGGCGATTCTGGATGGAGCAGGCGAGTGGGGCGTCACGGTCTTGCAGGCGGATGGCGAGTTCGATGCCGGTCCGGTCTGGGCGTTCCGCAGCTTCCCGATGCGGCGCGCAGCCAAGTCCAGCATCTACCGCAACGAGGTGACCTGCTGCGCGGTCGCGGCGGTGCTCGAGGCGGTCGCGGCGATCGAATCCGGATGGCCTGCCCCGCAGCCGATGGACGCGGACGACCCGCGCATTCGCGTGCGCGGGCCTTGCCGCCGGGCGGACCGGGCGATCGACTGGCAGCACGACACCACCGCGACCGTGCTGCGCAAGATCGACAGCGCCGACGGCATGCCGGGCCTGGTCGACAGCCTGTTCTTCCAGGAGGTCAGGCTGTTCGATGCGCATGAGGCGCACGGCATCTCCGGCGTGCCCGGCACCGTCGTCGCGCAATGCGACGGCGCGCTGGCGCGCGCCACGGTCGATGGTGCGGTCTGGATCGGGCATGTCAGGAAGCTCGCTCCGAAGAGCCTGAAGCTGCCGGCCGCGAAAGTCTTCGCCGCCGAGGCGGCGCAACTGCCGCGCCGGCCCGGCTGCGGCTACGCCCCGATCCGGTATCGCGAGCATGGCGAGGTCGGCGAGCTCGCGTTCTCCTTCTACAACGGCGCCATGGCGACTGCCGATTGCGAGGCCCTGCTCGAGGCCTATCGCGCGGCGCTGGCGCGCCCGACCAGGGTGCTGCTCCTGACCGGTGGCCGGGACTATTGGTCGAACGGCATTCATCTTGCAGAAATTGAGGCGGCCGACAGCCCCGCGGATGAGTCCTGGCGCAACATCAATGCGATCGACGATCTTGCCCGCGCGATCATCGAGACCACCGACCGCCTGGTCGTCTCGGTCATTCGCGGCAACGCGGGTGCGGGCGGCGTCTTCCTGAGTCTCGCCGCCGACGAGGTCTGGGCGAGCGACCAGATCGTCCTCAATCCGCATTACAAGGACATGGGCAATCTTTACGGCTCGGAATACTGGACCTATCTGCTGCCGCGCCGTGCGGGCGCCGCGAACGCGACCCGGATCACGCAATGCCGGCTCCCGATGGGTGTGGCGGAGGCCCGGCGTCTCGGCATCGTCGATCGCGTGCTGTCGGGCGAGGCGCTCGCCGATGCAAGCCTCGTGGAGTTCGGCGCTGCCATGGCGTCGGATGCCGGCTTTGCCTCGCGCCTCGCCGCCAAGCGGCAGCGGCGCGCCGCCGACGAGGCCGAGAAGCCCCTGCAATCCTACCGCGACGAGGAGCTGCGGCGGATGAAGCTGAATTTCTACGGCTTCGATCCGAGCTACCACGTCGCGCGCTACAATTTCATCCACAAGGTGCCGAAGTCGCGCACGCCGCTGACCATCGCTGGTCACCGTATCAGGCGTGCGCCAGATCGGCCTGTCGGCATGGCGGTGCCATCGTGAGCATTCAGGGAACCATTCTCGTCATCGACGACGAGGTCCGTTCGCAGGAAGCGCTGCGGCGCGTGCTCAGGGAGGATTTCGAGGTGCTCTGCGTCGGCAATGCGACCGATGCGGAGAAGCTGCTGGAGGGCGAGATCGTCCACGCGATCCTCTGCGACCAGCGGATGCCGCACGAATCCGGCGTGAGCTTCCTGAAGCGCGTCCGCGAGCTCTGGCCGGATCCGGTGCGGATGATCATCTCCGGCTATTCGGAGTCCGAGGACATCATCGCAGGATTGAACGAGGCCGGCATCTATCAATACATCACCAAGCCCTGGCAGCCGGACCAGCTGGTCGAAACCGTCAAGGAGGCGGTTCAGCTCTATCGGCTGCAGAAGGAGACCGAGACCGCCGGCGTCGACGTCAAGGCGACCTCGGGGCACATCAAGAAGGTCGTCTCGGTCAAGCGCGGCGTGGCCAAGCAGCTCTACGATTTCGACCGTATCGTGCATTCGACGGAAAGCCCGATGCACGCCGTGATCGAGCTCGGCAGGCGCGCCGCCGACTACGATATCTCGGTTCTGATCACCGGCGAGTCCGGCACCGGCAAGGAGCTTCTGGCCCGAGCGATCCATTACGGCTCGGCGCGGGCCAACAAGGCGTTCGTGGTCGAGAACTGCGGCGCGCTGCCGGACGAGCTCCTGGAAAGCGAGCTGTTCGGTTGCAAGAAGGGCGCCTTCACCGGCGCCTACCAGGATCGCATCGGCCTGTTCGAGGTCGCCGATGGCGGCACGATCTTCCTCGACGAGATCGGCGAGACCTCGCCGGCGTTCCAGGTCAAGCTGCTGCGTGTGCTGCAGGAGAGCGAGATACGGCCGCTCGGCGCGCAGCGCGTGCGCAAGGTCGACGTTCGCGTGGTGGCGGCGACCAATCGCGACCTGGAGGCGGAGGTCGAGGCCGGTCGCTTCCGGCGCGACCTGTACTACCGCCTCGCCGCATTCCCGGTGCACATGCCGGCGCTGCGCGAGCGCCCGATGGACATCCCGCTGATTGCGGAGGGCGTGCTGTCGGCGGTCAAGAGTTCCTTCAACCGGCCGAATCTGCGCTTTGCGCGTTCGGCGCTGGATGAATTCGGCAAATATCACTGGCCGGGCAACGTACGCGAGCTCCAGAACGAGATCCAGCGCATGGTCGTGCTCGCCGACCGGGACGAGCTGCGCGCGCCGCCGCTGCTTGGCCGCCGCAACGGGAGGCGTTCCGCGCCGCTGCCGACCCACGGCAAACTGAACGGATCGGCCTCGCTGAAAGACAAGGTGGAGGATCTCGAGAAGTCGGTTATCATGAACTGCCTGGAGAGGAACGACGGAAACATCAGTCGTGTCGCCAGCGAGCTGGGTCTCTCGCGGGTAGGGCTCAGGAACAAGCTGACCAGGTATGATCTGAGAAAAAATGCCAAAGGCGACGCATTCTCCTGAAGCGAGTGAGGCGGATTCACTGCTCAAGCTGGTCACCAGCGGCGGTGCGATCGAGTTCGACCGCGAGCGCGAAGGCGCCTGGATCGAAGTCATCCGCAAGATGGACGAGGTTTATTCGGACCTGTTGCGCTATGAGGTCGACCTCGAGCACAAGAACGCGGAGCTGGAGGAGGCGCAGGCCTTCGTCACCAACGTCATCGAATCGGTCTCGGACATCCTGATCGTCTGCGACGCCAAGGGAATGGTGCAGCAGGTCAATTCCGCGTTCCAGCATGCGCTCGGCCGCAGCGTCGGGGACGTGGTCGGCAGGAACATTGCCGACGTCATCGATGGCGCCGACGGCGCCAAGCTGCTGCCGCTGTTGAAGCCGCGCGGCACGCCGGACGTCGTCGACGGTGAATTGCGGTTCGCGACCGACGACGGCAGCACCGATCTGTTCGCAATCAATAGCTCGCCGCGCCACGATCATCGCGGCCGCTTTATCGGCGTGGTGCTGACGGGGCGGCCGATCGGCGAGCTGCGCCGCGCCTATGAGGCGCTGCACAAGGCCCATCACGAATTGCAGCGCGCCCAGCGGCAACTGGTCGAGCAGGAGAAGATGGCGAGCCTCGGCCGTCTCGTCGCCGGCGTCGCGCACGAGCTGAACAATCCGATCAGCTTCGTCTACGGTAACATCCACACCTTGATCCGCTACCGCGCGGCCATCGTCGCCTATCTCGACGCGATCCACGGCAAGGGTCGGGTGAGCGACCTCGCCGCACTGAAGAAGAGCCTGCGCATCGACGAGGTCATGGAGGATTTCGGCCCGCTGATCGAGGGCACCATGGAGGGGGCGGTCCGGATCAGCGAGATCGTGAAGAATCTGCGCCGACTCTCCTTCAGCAAGCTCGGCGAGGTCGAGCGTGTCAATATCGAGCGTTTGATCAACACCGCAGTGATGTGGGCCGTCCGCACCAAGCAGGTGCGGATCGACCTGCAGATGGAGCTCGAGCCGGAACTCTGGATCTCCGGCAACGAAGGACAGTTGCACCAGGTCATCGTCAATCTCGTCGAGAACGCGATCGACGCGATGCGCGGCACCGAGTTGCCGCGGCTGGTCGTTTCGGCGGCGCGCAAGGGCAACGAGATCCTGTTCCGGATTTCGGACAACGGTCCGGGAATCGACAAGGATCACATCAGCCACATCTTCGAGCCGTTCTTCACGACCAAGCGAGTCGGCGAGGGCACGGGGCTCGGCCTCTGGATCAGTTACGGCATTGTGCGCGAGCACGGCGGCGAGCTTCTCGCCGCGAATGATCCGGACGGCGGCGCGACGTTCTCTTTTGCTTTGCCGGCAGCGTAGACCGGCGCCGCCAACCGCCTTCCTCCCAGAGGCGCGGGAATCCAAGACTAGCGCGGAGAGTTCCCCTGATGCGGATCGGCAGCTTCAGGCGTGGCTACGGTCTTCATTGGAAAGCAGCAGGCGAACGCGAAGACCCCTCGGTTCATTGTCGAGCAGCAGCAGCCTTCCGCCATGCGCGGTCACGATCGCCTGCGTGATCGAGAGGCCGAGGCCAAATCCCGCCGTTTCGTCCATGGTGCGGGCTTCCTCTCCTCGCACGAAGGGTTCCAGCATCGCCGCCTTCCTCTCATCGGGTATTCCAGGGCCGTCGTCGACGACGTCGATGACGATCTGGTTTCCGGAGATGAGGAGCTCGACGCCGACTTCGGTTCCGAAGCGTGTGGCGTTCTCGACCAGGTTTGTGACCGCGCGGATGATCTCGTCCGGCCGGACGATGAATGCGGCTCTGTCCGGACCAAGATAGTGCACCGCGTAGCCGCTATCGGAGAACTGGTCGCAAACCATCTGGAGCAGCGCGGCAACGTCGACCAGTGTCGGTCTGGCAGCGCTTTCACTGCGCAGCAGCGAGAGCACCGACTCCAGCATCGACTGCATCTGATCGAGGTCGCGTACGGTCTGGGTGCGCTGTGCCGGATCCTCGATGTATTCCGAGCGTAGCCGCAGGCGCGTGATCGGGGTGCGCAGGTCGTGGCTGATGGCGGCCAGCATTCGAGTTCTATCGTTCATCAGTGCGGTGACGCGCTCGCGCATCCGGTTGAGCGCTCTCGCCGCGGATCTGATTTCCTCCGGGCCGTTTTCAGGCAACGGCTCGGACGAGCGATTCAAGCTGAAGTCCTCCGCTGCGCGCGCGAAGGCCGACAGGGGCGAACTGAGCGCGCGGCCGGCCCAGACGCCGAGCAGCGTCACGCTTGCCACCAGGAACAGGAGCGTGCTCGTCCAGAGGCCGCTCACGAAGGCAGGCATCTTGAATGTCCCGATCGTCGCCTCGAGCACGTCGCCGTTTGCCAGATAGAACCAGAGGCGATTGTCTTCCGGTGTGGGACCGCGAATGAGATCGACCGGGCCTTCAATAGTCGAGGGGGTGGCCATGCGCGTCCGCTCCGGCAATGGAGCGGTGGAGGCGGAAACATCCTTTCTCAATTGCAGCTTCAGCGCCGGAAAGGTACGGCTGACGTTCTCGAGAACGACATCTCGCTGTTCCTGCGGCGTATTGACGATGATCCTCACAACCAGCTCGAACTGCTCCAAGGGGCTGTCCGTCAGAACGTTCGGCCGGTTGAGCAGAAAATATCCGGCAATCAGCAAATGGATCAGGATCAATGATCCCAGAACCAGGGCCGCGATCTGGCCGCTGATTCGCCTGAAGCTGAACAGCGCGACGATGTCGGCGGCGCGTCTCATGCTTCCTCCACCACCGGCGTGAAGATGTAGCCGCCGGTGCGGACGGTCTTGATCACGGACGTGTCTTGGGTGCGGTCGAGCTTGCGGCGCAACCGGCTGACCAGCACGTCGATGCTGCGGCCGAAGCTGCCGCCGGGCCGGCCGCGCGTCACGCTCAGGAGATTGTCGCGGGTGAGGATGCGTCCGGCCCGTTCGCAGAAAGCCTGCAGCAGATCGAACTCGGCGCTGGTCAGCGGCACCTGCGCGCCCTCGGGGTCGCGCAATTCCCGCAAACGAAGATCGATGATCCAGCCCAGGAATTTCAGGCGTGTCGCCGCGCCGCCGGCGGCACGGCCGCTCGCCTGGCGGCGCAGCACAGCGTTGATCCTGGCGAGAAGCTCGCGCGGGTTGAACGGCTTCGGCAGATAGTCGTCTGCCCCCATCTCGAGACCGAGGATCCGGTCGAGATCCTCGCCCTTCGCGGTGAGGATGATGATCGGCGTCATGGATTCCATGCGCACGCGGCGGCAGAGGCTCAGACCGTCCTCGCCCGGCAGCATCAGGTCGAGCACGATCAGGTCCACCCGGTTCTGCGAGAGATGCCGGTCCATCTCCCTGCCGTTCGTGACCAGGTGAACCTCGAACGAATGCTCGCGCAGATAGCGCGCGATGAGGTCGCGGGTCTGGCGGTCATCCTCGACGATCAGGATGTTCTGCGTGCCGTTGGTCATGTTTGAGATCGCATCGGGGTTGCCGATCGTTGATCGATTTGCGGACGATTGTCTCGCCCGAAGAACTACGGTCATGTCTGCAATCCTACGGTCAGTCACGGCTCAACGCCACCACGGGATCCAGGAAGGCGGCGCGGCGGGCGGGGAAGAAACCGAAGGCCACCCCGATCCCGGTCGAGGTCAGGAATGCCGCGCCGATCGAGAACGTCGAATAGCTGACCTCAAAGCCGGGCACGGCAAGGTTGATGGCAAGGCCGAGCAGCATCGCGACGAGAATGCCGGCGATGCCGCCGATCGACGAAATCAGGGTCGCCTCCACCAGGAACTGCTGGAGGATGTCGCTGCGCCTGGCGCCGACCGCCATGCGCACGCCGATCTCGCTGATCCGTTCCGACACGGAGACCAGCATGATGTTCATGACGCCGATGCCGCCGACGACCAGCGAGATCACCGCGATCGCCGCCACCAGGAACGCCAGCGTCTGCGTCGTGCTGGTGATGGTGCGGCGGATGTCGTCGGTATTGAGGATGACGAAATCCCTGGTATTGTGCCGCTTCGTCAAGAGCGTGGTGACCGCATCCTGAGCCAGCGTGGTCGAGATCTCGTCGCTGATCCGGAGCAGGATGCTGCGAAGCGAGCGGTCGCCCGTGAATTGCGCCTGCACGGTGGTGTAGGGAAGATAGACCGAGAGGTTCTGGTTCGAGCCGAAGCCGCCCTGCTGCTGGGCGATGACGCCGACGATGCGGCAGGGCACCTTGCCGAGCCAGATGACGCGGCCGATCCCCGAGGTCTGGTCGTCGGCGAAGAAGGTCTTGCGGGTGTTGTCGTCGATGACGGCTTGCCGCTCGATGTTGCGCACCGCGTCGGAGTCGAACAGGCGGCCTTTCGCCAGCTTGGCGCCCTTGACCTGGAAATAGCTCTCGCCGACGCCGTTCACGAGCACGTTGGACTCGCTGCCGCGATAGCGCACCGTCGTGCTGGTCGACACCGTCGGGGTGACACCGGCAATGAATTCCTGCCGGCCGAGCGCGCGGGCATCGTCCAGCACGAGGGTCTTGATCTTGCCGGCGCGCGCGTCACCAAAATCCTTGCCCGGAAACACCTCGATCGTGTTGGTGCCGAGATTCGAGATGTCCGACAGCACCTTGCGCTGTGAGGCGTTGCCGAGCGCAACCACGGAGGACACTGCCGCGATGCCGATGATGATTCCGAGCATGGTCAGGAAGGCGCGCAGCCGGTGCGCGGCCATCGCCACCAGCGCCATCCGCGTGGCTTCCCGCAGGCGCCGCAGCGCGCCGGGCCAGCCGGGGCTGCTATCCGATGCGGCACGAGCCGCCGCAACAGGCGGCGCCGATGCGCCCGCGGTCTCGGTGCGGCGATCGGAAACGATCCTGCCGTCGCGCAGCTCGATGATGCGCTCGGCCCGCGCGGCGACGTCGGCATCGTGGGTAACGATGATGATCGTCCGTCCCTCGCCGTGCAGCTCCTTCAGGATCTTCAGGACCTCCTCGCCGCTGCGCCGGTCGAGCGCGCCGGTCGGCTCGTCCGCCAGGATGACTTCGGCGCCGTTGATCAGCGCCCGTGCGATCGAGACGCGCTGCTGCTGGCCGCCCGATAGCTGGTTCGGGCGGTGGCCGCGCCGGTCGTCCACGGCAAGCCTTGCGAGCAGCTGCTCTGCGCGCGTGCGGCGCTCCCGGGCTTTCATCCCGGCATAGATCGCCGGGATCTCGACGTTCTCGGCCGCGGAGAGGTCGCCGAGCAAATGATAGCGCTGGAAGATGAAGCCGAAATGCTCGCGCCGCAGTGCCGCCAGCTCGTCTGCGTCGAGTTCGGAGGCGTTCTTGCCGGCGACGCGATAGGTGCCGGAGGTCGGGCGGTCGAGGCAGCCAAGGATGTTGAGCAGCGTCGATTTGCCCGATCCGGACGAGCCGATGATCGCCACCATCTCGCCGGGCTGGATGCTCAGCGACAAATCGTCGAGCGCAACCACGCGCGTGTCGCCGGCCGAGAATTCCCGCCTGACGTTCTCGAGAGCGATGATCGGATCGGCCATCTCAGGGACCTCCCGGCGGGCCGCCGGGTATGCTGCGCGATGCGGTCTGCTCGCTGGCTTCTCCGGTGACGACCCGGTCGCCCTCATCGAGGCCGGACCTGATCTCGACCGTGGTGCGGTCATTGAGGCCGGTCTTGACCTCGCGCTCGCGCACGTCACCCGACGCATCGAGGGTGCGGACGGTGCTGCGGCCGTCGGATTTCCGCATCAGCGCGAGCGCGGGGATGACCTTCACGCGCTTGGCCTCACCGGTGATGATGTGCACCTCGGCGGTCATGTAGGTCCGCAGCGAAAGGTCCTTGTTGGGGACGTTGAAGACGCCGATGTAGTAGATGGCGGTGCTGGTGGAGCTCGATGAACTCGAACTCGTGCTCGAACTCGACGTGGTGGTCGAGGAGAAGCTGGCGTCGCTCTTGATCGATTCGGGCGCCGGCTCGATCTGTTCCAGCCTGGACTCGTAGCGATGGTCCTGGTCGCCGAGGATGGTGAAATACAGCGCCTGGCCCGGCTTGACCTTGACGATGTCGGCCTCGGAGATCTCCGCCCGCACCGTCATGGTCTCGAGCTGGCCGAGCACGACGATGGTCGGGGCGGACTGTACCGCGTTGACCGTCTGTCCCTCCTGCACCACGGTGGCGAGCACCGTGCCGTCGATGGGCGCGGTGATCCTGGTGTAGTCGAGGTTGACCCGCGCCGTCTCGACGCTGGCTTCGGCTCCCACGATCAGAGCTTCGAGCGCGGTAATCTGGGCGCGGGTCTGCCGCACCGTCGAATCCGCGCTGTCGAAATCGCTGCGCGAGGTGGCACGCTGCGCCAGTGTCGCCTGCTGCCGCGCGAGGTTGGCTTCCGCCAGCACCAACGCGGCTTCCTTCTCGAGTTTCTGAGCGCGGTAGTTCTTGAGCGAAGCTTCCGAACTGCGCAGATCGTTCTGCTTGGTGACGGGGTCGATCTGGGCGATGACGTCGCCGGCCTTGACCGTGTCGCCGACGCGGACATTGAGGGCGGTGATCCGGCCCGACACCTGCGCGCCGACGGCAGTCAGGCGTGCCGGCTTGAGCGTGCCGCTGGCGAGCACCTCCTCGCGCAGATCGCTGACGGTGACCGGCGCGGTGATATAGGACTGTGCCTTGCTCGACGTCGCCGGAAAGCGCATGGCGGCCACCACCCCGGTCGCCACGACGGCAACCACCGCGGCGGCAATCTTCACGCGCTTGGCGGTGATGATATCAGTCACTTCACCGTCTCCCGGAAGTGTGGTCCTGTATTGGTGTCCACGATGATCGGCGTCGATGTGTCGACCGGATCGGACCAGCCGCCGCCGAGCGCCTTCGCGAGCGAAATGTAATCCTTGGCCGCGGACACCTTGCTCTGGATCAGCGAATCCTCAGCCGAGTAGAGAGAGCGTTCGGCGTCCAGCACGTCGATGAAGCTGGCGCTGCCGGTCTCGAACAGCGATCGCGACAGCCGGGCGGCCTCGCGATAGTTCTTTGCTGCCTCGGCCAGCTTGACCCCGCGAACGCGCTCCTGCGAAATCGACACCAGCGCGTTCTCGACGTCTTCAAAGGCGGTGAGCAGGGTCGAATGGAACGTCGCGAACGCCTGGTCGCGTTGTGCTTCGGCGATCTTGACGGTCGCCAGGCGCTTGCCCGCGTCGAACACCGGCACCGTGACCGAGGGGCCCACCGACCAGCTCACGTTGGAATATTTTGCGAGATCGCCGGCGCGCAGCGCAGAGGTGCCGACCGAGCCGGTCAGCGACACCGCAGGATAGCGGTCGGCCTCGGCCGCGCCGATCTTGGCGGTAGCCTGGGCGAGCTTGCGCTCGGCGCTGGCGACGTCGGGGCGGCTCATGAGGAGATCGGCGGGCAGGCCCGTGGGCAGCGGCATGCGCGGTGCAGGCACGGGCGCGGACCGTGCCATCAGCGAAGCGACGCCGTCAGGCGGTCGTCCGAGCAGGATGCCGAGCCGGTGAATGTCGGCCGCGAGCGCCGCCTGATAGGTCGGAACGTTCGCCTCCGTGCTCGCCGCTTGTGCGGTCGCCTTGGCGAGATCGACGGCGTTGCCGCTGCCGGCCTCGTATTTGCTGCGGGTAAGCTTTTCGGTGTCGCGCTGCGAGACCGATGTTCGCTGCGCCAGCGCGATCCGCGCCTGGTAGCCGCGCGCCTCCACGTAATAGGCGGCAACGTCGCCGATCAGCGTGACGAGGCTGTCGCGCAGATCCTCCTCGGCCGATTGCTGCCCACGCACCGCTGCCTCGATGCTCCGTTGCGTGCCGCCGAACAGGTCGAGCTCCCAGCTCGAATCGAAGCTCGCCTGGTGCAGCGCGTAGGGCGCTGTGTCGACGACGGCCGAGGCGGAGCCCGCGCTGGTCTTGTTGTTGGTCACCGAGGCCGAGCCGCTGACGGAGGGAAACAGGCCGGCGCCGGTCTGTTGCACCGTTGCGCGCGCCTCGCGCACGACCGCCTTGGCCTTGGCGACATCGGGGTTGGCATCGACCGCCTGTTCGATCAGCTGGTTGAGCAGGGGGTCGCGCAGCCGCAGCCACCAGCGATCCAGCGTGCCGGCTTGCCGCCGGGACGTGGGTCGCACGCTCCAGTGCGACGGCATGTCCAGCCCGGGCGGCCCGGCATAATCCGGCCCGACGGCGCAGCCAGCCAATGTGGCACCCAGCATCAGCGCGACGCAGGCCGATCCGGCGCGCGACAGGCCGGCGCGCAGTGGGGGCGGCGTCGGGTGATGGTTCTCCTCTGTGGATGGCGTGAGAACTGCGGCGAACAAGTGTGACGGCATCAAATCGGTTGAGATCCATGGGCCTTGCCGCGGGACGTGCGGTGCCCATGGCCTTCGGAAGGGTACGACGAACAGGGCCCACTAGCCGCGCGATCGTGGCCTTTCGGCAGCCGGAATGTTGCTGGATGTAAACAGATGTTGCGGGGCATCTCGGGCCCGCCGCACGGTGCCTGCCGGGCCGGACATCGACCCTGTTTTGCCGCTGCGTCAAGCCCTCCTTGCAAAAACATTCCGCTTTACCGAAATTCGGATTTGACGCATGTGTCGCCCATCCCGGCTCATTCTTGAGGGGCGATCGTGTGGTCGTCATTGTCGCGAGCCGGGCTTGCGGTGGACGCGGCAGCGTCGTGCACGAGAGGTGAAGGCAGGGCGGATTGCTCTCCGTGAGCCCGAAACTGCGTGCGGACGAGCGGCGCTGCTAGGCTTCGTCGTGCCAGCATTTCGGCGGCAAAGTGCACAACGCCGTCGAACCCTGTGGCGCCAACGAACCGCGCGTACGGCAAAACCGTGTGGTCCTGGCCGTCGTTGCTACGGTCAAGCTCTTGCGGAGGCGGCAGTCGCGTCAACCGGCGCGGCGCCGGTGGATTTCGCGAGAGTGAGGGAGGCCAGAACGAACTCGGCTCCCGGGAGAGCACGGCATAAGCCGTCCGACCATCGCGCAGGGAAGGCCGTGTGTTGGGCTTCACCTGTATGCTGCTGTGCGGTTTTCTGCGTGTGCTCTATGCGCAGCAGACCGCGGGTGCCGCCGGCACTCGGCCTTCCCTGCGCCCTCTTGGCTCGAGAGGGTGGAACGACGAAGCAAAGCTCGGGCGGAATGAGCTGCGAGGATGCGAAGCCGTGTCTGCGATACAACATGCGTGTTGGAAGAGCGGCACCGCCGCCTCATTCTCTCATTGCGAGCGCAGCGAAGCAATCCAGAATCCCTCCGCGGTGACAGCCTGGATTGCTTCGCTGCGCTCGCAATGACGACGTCGACAGAGCGTGCGCCATACTCCATTCTCGTGCCCCGGACGCAGCGCAGCGCTCCTTCAGCGGTGCGCTGCAGAGCCGGGGTCCACGTCGCCGCGCCGTGCCGCCTGGCCCTGGGTCCCGGCTCTGCGCCGCAACGCATGCGCGTTGCGGCTTGTCCGGGACACCAGAGCGCCGGATCACCACGAAATCGGAATCCTCTGTGCAAATCCGCCCAGGTCCGAATCCGGGCTCAGCGGTTGACGGTCGAGCGGCCGGTTGTTGTTCCCGCGTGCGAACGAGGTGCCGGGCGGCAAGGCGTAGTCGGTGAACTTACGCTCCCCGGGAAGCACTTCGGTCCCGCCATCCAGCCACGACCGCTTGCTCACATAGATGCGCGTATGCGGGCCGGACTGGTAGGATCGATTGGGCCCGTGCGGACCATACTCATAGACGATATCATGCGTCGCTTGCTGTCGATCGCGCTTGCGCGTGGCTGCGGCATGAGCGGTGAGGGTCGAGGTGAGGAGGACGACCAGCACCGTTCTGGTCATGACAAGCGCGTTCATCGGCAAATGCCCCGTGCGAATTCCTGATGCCGTCGCCTCTCGCACCGACTTCAGAGGCTGTAAAGAATTCAGGCGTTGCGGGATGTTGCTGCGCGCTTGCCTGGTCGGCCCGTACGAGACCGTCCGCACGTCGGCCGCTGGCCGCGGAAGGCTCGCGCGGTCGTCAGGGCGCCGTATTCGCGCGGCCGACCCGCCAATCAATTTCAACGACCGGAAACAGTACAGCAATCTCAAAGCCACATCGCGGCCACAGCCGTTTCGTTTCAGAGCAAGAGGTGCTCTTGAGGTGTGGAATGTCGGTGTTGCGGGGCTTGCTGATCGCGGTGGCGATGAGTGGTGTATCGATTGCGAGTTCAATTCCCGTCGTGCTGTTGCCGCAGCCGGCGGCTGCACAGAGCGTGGAGACGATCGTGGTCGAAGGCAATCGCCGCGTGGCGGCCGAGACGGTCCGCTCGTATTTCAAACCCGGCCCCGGCGGTCGCCTCGATCAATCCGCCCTCGATGACGGACTCAAGGCGTTGATCGGGACAGGCCTGTTCCAGGACGTGAAGATCAGTCAGTCCGGCGGCCGCCTCGTGGTGTCCGTGGTGGAAAATGCCGTGATCGGCCGCGTTGCCTTCGAGGGCAACAAGAAGATCAAGGACGAGCAGCTCTCGGCCGAGATCCAGACCAAGCCGCGCGGGACCTTCTCGCGGGCGCTGGTACAATCCGACACGCTGCGCATCGCCGAGATCTATCGCCGGTCCGGCCGCTACGACGTGCGCGTCACGCCTGAGATCATCGAGCAGCCTAGCAATCGCGTCGATCTCATCTTCACGATCGAGGAGGGCGCCAAGACCCCGGTCAAGTCCGTCGAGTTCATCGGCAACAGCGCCTTCTCGGCCTCGCGACTGCGCGACATCATCAAGACGCATGAAAGCAATCTGCTCAGCTTTCTCGGCAGCAACGACATCTATGATCCAGACCGCGTCGAGGCCGACCGCGACCTGATCCGCCGCTTCTACCTCAAGAACGGCTTCGCCGACGTCCAGGTCGTCGCCGCGCTCACCGAATACGATCCCGAGAAGAAGGGTTTTCTCGTCACCTTCAAGATCGAGGAGGGCGCGCAGTATCGTGTCGGCGCGGTCGACTTCCGCTCGAGCATTCCGAACTTCGATCCAACCTCGATGCGCGTCTATTCGCGCGTCCATGTCGGTTCGCTCTACAACGTCGAATCGGTCGAGAAGTCGACCGAAGACATGCAGATCGAGGCCTCGCGCCGCGGCTATGCCTTTGCCCTGGTCCGTCCCGGCGGCGACCGCAATTTCGAGGCGCGCACCGTCTCCGTCGTGTTCAGCGTCGACGAGGGCCCGCGCACCTATATCGAGCGCATCAACCTGCGCGGTAACACCCGCACGCGCGATTACGTGATCCGCCGCGAATTCGATCTCTCGGAGGGGGACGCCTACAACCGCGCGCTGGTCGACCGTGCCGAGCGGCGGCTGAAGAACCTCGACTATTTCAAGAGCGTGAAGATCACGGCCGAGCCGGGCTCGTCGAGCGACCGCGTCATCCTGATCGTGGACATGGAAGAGAAATCGACCGGCGACTTCTCGATCTCGGGCGGCTACTCCACCACCGACGGTGCGCTGGCCGAGGTGTCGGTCTCCGAGCGCAACCTGCTCGGCAAAGGGCTCTACGGCAAGGCGACCGTCAGCTACGGCCAGTATTCGCGCGGCATATCGCTGTCCTTCGTCGAGCCCTATCTGCTCGACTACCGGCTGGCGCTCGGATTCGACACCTATTGGCGCCAGCAATTGGCGAACAGCTACACGAGCTACGGCGTGACGACGCTGGGCTTTTCTCCGCGCCTGGGCTTTGCGTTGCGCGAGGACCTATCACTCCAGCTCCGCTATTCGCTCTATCAGCAGAGCATCACGCTCGCCAGCGCCTACAACAATTGCAACAACAACGCATCGAACACGTCGCTGGCCTTCAATCCGACGCCGGCCTACATCAGGAGCGTTCTGGGCGGCGTGGACCCGACCAATTCCACGGATTCGGGCGTTTACGGATACGGCTGCTATGGCGACGGTGAGTCGAGTCTGCCGGTCCGGAGAGAGCTGGCGAACGGCGCGACCTGGACGTCGGCGCTCGGCTACACGCTGAACTACAACACGCTCGACAACACGAAGAATCCCACGGACGGGTTGCTGGTCGACTTCAAGCAGGATTTCGCGGGTGTCGGCGGTGACGTCACCTATCTGAAGACGGCGTTGGATACCAAATACTACACGGCGCTCGTGTCCGACATCGTCAGCGTGATCCATCTCCAGGGCGGTCTCCTGAGCAAGCTCGGCAACCAGGACCTGCGCATGCTGGATCACTTCCAGATGGGGCCGAACCTCGTGCGCGGCTTCGCGTCCAACGGTATCGGTCCGCGCGACATCACCTATTGGAGCCTGGGCTCGAGCGGGGATGCCCTTGGCGGCACGAAATACTGGGGCGCGTCGATGGAGTTGCAGATGCCGTTCTGGTTCCTGCCCAAGGAAGTCGGCCTGAAGGGCGCGGTCTACGCCGATGCCGGATCGCTCTGGGGCTACCAGGGGCCGACCTCCTGGTCGGCCACGGGCGAGGTCAACACCAAGGCCTGCCCGACCTGCGGACTGCAATACGACGACGGCAATCTGGTGCGGTCGTCCGTCGGCGTCGGTCTGATCTGGGCCTCGCCGTTCGGGCCACTGCGCTTCGACTACGCCGTTCCGCTGACGAAAGGCAAATACGATACGGTTCAGGAGTTCAGGTTTGGGGGCGGCACTTCGTTCTAGTTGGGCGCCCGCCGCCGTGCGCGGCGGCGGCCTTGCCGTGCGGGGGGCGCTGGACGATGCGATCGCGGTGCCGGAGCAGCGCCGGGCGCTCTCGGTCGCCTCGCACCGCGCTAGCTGCGTTTAGTTCATCATCGCGGGCGCTGGACGCCGGTTTTCACTGGACTCGATGATGCCAGGGAGATCGATGGCCTCGCCGGCGATCATGCCCGACATCTGCCAGAACAGGTGCGCGAGGCGAGAGAACACCATCCGCTCGCGCTCGGCATCAGAGGTGCCGTCGGGAATCGTCACGGTCTCCAGGCCGACCACCTTCTTGAAATCCGGCCAGATCGTCATCGACTGCGCGATCACGGAATAGCAGCGCGGATCCTCGTCGCTCTCGTCGGGCGCCGGCGGCAGGCCCGGATACTGCGTCGGCGCGGCGTAGAATTTGTAGGCACCATAGCCGAGCCGGAGCAGGAATTTTTCCGGGGCGGCGACGTCGGCGGCAAACGACACCAGCCGAGCCTTGCTCAGCACGTCGGCTTCGATCGCGCCGAGGTCGGACGCGCGCAGCGCCGAGCAGAAGGTGAGATCGCGATTGTGTTCGCGGAGCAGACTGGCCAGCGGCCGCTGCTGTTGCACGGTGTCGGTGAGCAGGATGATGGTCTTGAGCATCGTGAGGTGTCCGTCAGGGGAAGAGATGGCGGGCGGTCATGACCGCTTCGTCGGAAGCGTGGGTCGCAAAGAAGTCGTTGGCGATGCGCTGTCCCGGCGCGATCTCCAGGATGCGGCAGCGCGCCTGGGCGGCGGCTTCGCGGGCGGCGCCGACGTCGTCCTGCCAGGCGCAGAGGGACAGTTCGAGCCGGCCGTAGCCGCCGCAATTGGCGGTATAGGCGCCCGTCACGGCTTCCACGGTCGCAGCCACCGCGCCGGCGTCACTGGCGGAGACGTCCCGCAGGATCACGGCGATGCCGGGGCCCGTCTCGGCTTTCGACGTCATGACCATGAAGGCGTCGCGAGCGCCGGTCCGTCCGGCGCGGCGGGCTGCGCGCGCGATGCCGGCAAAGGCGGGATCTGGACCGAGCTCCAGCGTCGTCGTTTGCTGGTCGTGCAGGATTGTGGCACGCATCGCGCCGAGGTCACCCTGGAGCGCGTGGTAGGAGCGTGGCAGCCAGACGGTGTCGAGGGGCGCTTGCGAGGATGTCAGGCTCCAGGCCTGGTCGAGCAGATAGCCTTCCCAGATCGCAGGATAGGACGCGGCGAGCTGCTGCCAGGCGCGCAGCATCATCTCCGCAGCCTTGGTGCGGCCGAGATAGAGCGTGCGCGCCGACATCTCCCAGCGATTCCACTTGTGCAGGGCCACGTCGCAGCCGAGGAAGGACGGCAGCAGCGGCGCCTCGCGCACCACCGCGCCGGCTTCGACGAACAGCAGCGGCTCGCGGTACTTGTTCCACATCCGCATCATGAACTCGGACTTCTCGAAGCAGAGGATGCGTTCGCCGAGCTGGGTGTCGATCGGCTCGATGTGGCAGGCGAGGTCAAACCGTTCGAGCGAATGCCGGAGCGCGAAGGCCGCGGTGGCGTCGCCGCCGCGTGGGTAGCAGGAGACGATCCGCGGACGGACGGTGGATGAATCGGTGGCGGCGAGGAATTTCGACCATCCGATCCCGCCCCACCACATTTCATGCGGGCCGTCCGCGCCGCAGGGGCCGACAGTGCCGAACTCGGTCAGCTTGGACTTGAGGAAGTCGAAGCCGGGGTTTTCGCTTCTGGGAATGACGACGGCGCAGGCGGGCGTCAGCGAGCGGTAGAACAGCTCGGCGACCGCACCGCTTGGCGGCTCCTTGAGGATGATGACGCCGCTCCGCCGGCACTCGCTGAAATCGTCGCGCGGCGCACCATACTGCTTGAACAGCCAGTCCAGGCGGTCGCGTTGGGCCCGGCCGAGCCTCACGCCGCCGGACTGCAACAGCCGATCAAGGTCTTCGTCCGTCAATTCCGTACCCCCCGGTCTCAGCCCTGGACTTCAACGGTCGAGGCGATGCGATCAGGCGGGCTATTTGGGATGGGCGCCAAGCGGCGCAATTGCCACGGAGTAGATCGCGATATCCTCGGTCATGGGGGCGACCGGGATCAGCAGGCAGCCATCCTCGCTTTCGGCGCGATAATGGTCGCCGTTCCGCTCTATCCCGGCGAAGACCAGGCTCTCGGCCGCGATGCCGACCACGCTCTGGCTTTCCGCGGCGTCGCGGACATCGGCGGCGCTCTGGATCGTCACGCCATGCAGCAGACCTTCGGCGGCGAACTTGGGCAGCGGCAGGACGATCGTGGCGATACCCATCGCACGCGAGACCGGAATACGGACGCGCAGCTCGCCGAGGCCGTTGTGGTGAACTGTCACCGTCTCCAGCGTCGCTTCGCCGTTCCCGCGAAACAGTCCGACCTGGACCGGGCCGCGGGGCCTTTCCTCGAAGACGTCGGCCGGCAGGCGGTTGGCGCCGAACAGCGTGTAGAGATAGGAGTGAGACGCCGACAGGCGCGCAAAGCAGCCTGCAAGCCACATCGGCGGTGCCGATGTCGTGCAGGCGGCTGAGAGACCGCGGGCGGTGATCTGCCGACGGATGTAGTCGCCGTCGATCATTGGCGCCAGCGCATGGGTGCCGAGATTGACGTCATGCTTCAGTTCGCCCAGCAGCGCCAGCTCGTCCTCATCAGGCAGCAGCAGAAGCCGGGCCAAGGTCGCCGCGCACCAGCGCGCGGCGACGTCGGGCGCGGCATAGGGGCTCAGACGAAAATCCACCGCGACCTGTTCGGCGCATTCCGCAAAGGCCAGCGTGCCGGCCTGGATGTTTGCCGCCAGCGTGATCTGGCTGATGGGTCGCGGATTGATCTCCCGCAGCACCGTGCCGCCGTCATAGTCCCGGACCGAACCGTCGGCCGAACAGCAGACCTGCTCCAGCAGCGCAATGTTGCGGATCAGCATGCGCTTCACATGGGGCGTGACGACGAGATCGGAGATGAAGCCCGTGGCGCTGTCCTCCTCCGCGACGTCGTCGAAGGCGTCATCGAGCGAGATCAGATAGGCGCCGTGGAGGCGTATGTTGAGGCCTTCCAGCTCGAAGATCCGACGCAGCGCCTTCTGCACGCTCCCGGAATAGCCGAGATCGGCGAGCACGAGATCGGTGCAGTCGTCGAAGCCGGGAATCACGTGGCGCAGATGGGAAAGCAACCTCGCGCGCAAGCCGGCCGCGAGCTCGCCGATCTCATCCGCTCCCATCAGCTCGGGTAGCGCCTCGGCAATCTCGAGGCCGGTCACGATCCCGTCGGGCGACTTCGCAAAGAACGCGGCGACCTTCGGCGGCAGGATCTTCATCATGTCGTGAAAGGTCGGAGCGTCGATCTTCAGGATCTTGCCCAGAAGATCGATGATCGGCTGCATCGTGTCGGCGGAGGCGATCAGGCTGACGCGGCGGTTGATCTCGACATAGGCCGAAGTCATGCCGTGCAGCTGCTGCCAGATCCGGTGCGGCAGAAAGCCGTCGCGGCCGAGGAAGCCGAGGGCGACCTTTCGGCCGGGACCTGCGACCTCTTCGCAGCGCCGTGCAACAAAGGCATCGAATGCCTTCATCACCGGGCCGAGCACCGTCACTCCCAGATGGAAGGCCGGAGACCTCTCGGCGCTGCGCGCGACGACCATGCGCCGCAGGGTGCGTGCGCCGTGATCGAGCCGAGACGGCGCACCCGTGCACAACAGCTCGAACAGCGCGGTCTCGCGCTGAAACCTCGCTGCAAGCTCGGCGGTGGCCTGCGGGTAGTAGCGCGGGCGAATACCGTGGCGCTTCGCGCCCCTGATGTCGGCCTTCTCATTGTCGCCGACGTGAAAGGAGGCGCTGGCGTCGATGCTCTGCTCCGACAGATACGTCGCGAACAGCGCCTCGCTCTTGCTGCTGCCGTGGTCGCAGGATGCGTAGAGAAAGTCCCAGCTCAGGCCGGGATGACAAGCCCGCAGCAATCGCGCCAGCCGGTCGGAATCCCAATAGGTGTCGGAGATGAATCCCACGCGGTGGCCCGCGCGCTTCATGTCCTGATATTGCCGAAGCATGTCCGGATTGGCGCGGCAGAGCTTGATCTCCGCCGCAAACTCCGATTCGACCAGATCTGTCAGATCGCCGCGCGCCAGACCGAAGAGCCTGAATGGAAAATAGGAATAGATCTCGTCGATGTGCACTTCGCCCACGCCGCGTTTCTCCTTCGCGGTCCGGCGTGCACGCGATTCGGCCTGGATACGATGCTGAACGAAACTCGCGGAAACATTCGGACAAGATCGTGAAATGCCCGAAAGCTCGTAAGCCCTTTCAAACACGCCATCTGGCGTCGTGCAGGCGCGAAGCAGAAATGTATCGAAAACATCGAACGACCAAGCAGAAACAATTTGCGCGCGGCGCGCTGCGCCAGTCGTTGTGATCGTCATGCCAGCAATCCCCGCCAATCAGAGCGATTAACGTGCGTGCGCATGAGGTCAGGCGCCACGGGAGCGAAAAAAGTTCACGCGTGATTCAAAATCGCATTCGTCGTGACTGACAGATTCAAAAAAATCGCTAGGTTCGCAAAAGGTGATTCGGAAAAAATTGCCGGGTGCGAAAGTCGTCTCGCGTTCATTCACACTCGGAAACAATTGTCTCTTCACGCACCGAGCGCGTATCGCGTTTGATCACCTAGTGCCGCGTAATGTCAGCGTTTTCTCTCGACGACATCTGCTCAGGATGAACGATCCGCCATGGCGCGAGACGATGTGATGATTGCAGGTACGACGCGCAAGATGATCGCGCGACCGGCAATTATTGCCCGATACTCGGCAAAAATGACCAGGTAACATCTTGAAAAACAACGGAAATTCACCGCCTGGATTGCTTTTGTCCCGCGTTCAACGCTTGGAAGCCGTGTGGCATGGGCGCCGCGGGCATTGCGGGTTGGAGGTTGCGGGATGAGTTACGCTGCTGATGTCTGGGCTCCCGCCGAGGCCGAGATCGCGACGACGGTGCCGGCCGAAGAGACGGTGCCGATGATGCCGTCCGCGCCGCTCGCGCCGGGCGGCGCGCCTGATGCCGCCGATGTCGTCTACGACGAGGACAGCGAACTCTTGGACAAGCTCGCCACCGGCGACGAAGTCGCATTCCGCATGCTGGTCGAGCGTCACATCGATCGCGCCTATGCCATTGCGCTGCGTATCGTCGGCAACGCCGCGGACGCCGAGGACGTGGTGCAGGATTCCATGCTCAAGATCTGGAGCCATCGCGGACGATGGCAGCACGGCCGCGCCAAATTCTCGACCTGGCTCTACCGTGTCATCTCCAACCGCTGCATCGATCTGCGTCGCAAGCCGCGCACCGAGAACGTCGAGGCCGTGCCGGAAGTCGCCGACAATCAGCCCGGCGCCGTCGAGCTCATCGAGCGCAACGAGCTGAACGACATGCTGGAGCTCGCGATGCAGCGCCTGCCCGAGCAACAGCGCGTCGCGGTGATCCTGTCCTACCACGAAAACATGAGCAACGGCGAGATTGCCCAGGTGATGGATACAACCGTCGCCGCCGTCGAGTCGCTGCTCAAGCGCGGCCGCCAGCAGCTTCGCCAGCTCCTGCGCAAGCACGAGCGCGACATCCGCACCGCGTTTACCGACTGCTAACCATAAAAATCGCCTCGCAAAGATTTTCGCGCCTGATCTCCTCGCGCTCCGCCGTTTGAGCGAACGGACGGGGCTGCGGTCCGCGTCGTCGTAAGTCGAGTCCCACGAAGCGGCACGCCGTGCCCATCAAACAGGAGCTTCAGATGCCCGCAATCAACACCAACACTGCCGCCAATGCGGCAGTCCGCTATCTCAACATCAACTCCGCGCAGGAAACCAGCTCGCTGTCGAAGCTGTCGAGCGGCTCGCGGATCACCTCCGCATCCGACGACGCCGCCGGTCTCGCGATCTCCACCCGCATCTCTTCGGACGTCACCACGCTGCAGCAGGCCGCGACCAACGCCTCGCAGGCGACCGCGATTCTCCAGACCGCCGACGGCGGCGCCTCCAACATCTCCGACATTCTCGCACGCATGAAGTCGCTGGCTTCGGAATCGGCTTCGGGCACCACGACCGACTCCAGCCGCGCCTACATCAATTCGGAGTTCACGCAGCTCACGGCCGAAATCGACTCGATCGCGTCCGGCACCCGCTATTCCAGCCAAAGCCTGCTCGACGGCTCGAGCGTGTTCGCCTCCGGCGTCTCCGTTCTGGTCGGCTCCTCGGGCTCGGATACCATCACCATCACTCTCACGAGCCTCACGGCCTCTTCGCTCGGCGTGTCTTCGCTCGACGTGAGCACGCTGTCGGACGCGACCTCGGCGTTGACCGCGCTGGATACTGCGATCGACACGGTCTCCGCGGCCCGTGCCAGCATCGGCGCCCAGGAGTCCCGCTTCAATTTCAGCGCCGACTCGATCTCGACCCAGACCCAGAACCTGCAGTCGGCGAACTCGGCGATCAAGGACGTCGATATCGCGGCCGAGCAGTCCAAGCTCTCCTCCGCGGAAGTGAAGACCCAGGCCGCGGTGTCGGCGCTGGCGGCGGCGAACCAGATGCCGCAATACCTGCTCAAGTTGCTGGGCTGATGAAGATCCGAACGGGCCGGCATGATGCCGGCCCGTCCACTATCAGGGACCTCGTCGCAAAGTGGCCACCGTCAGTTCGAGCACCAGCAGCGCAAGTTCGGCAGTCTCCGTCACCACGAGCGGGACCACCAATTCGAGCAGTATCGACTGGTCCGCGCTGATCCAGGCCGCCGTCGATGCGAAGACCGCGCAGGCGGACACGATCTCGACGACGATCACGAACAACGAGGCCAAGATCTCGGCCTACCAGACGCTCCAGAGCGATCTGAAGACGCTGTATTCCGGCTTGGCGTCGCTTTCGACTGCGGTGGTCAACTCGCTGTCCACAAGCGCCTTTGCGACGCGCTCGGCGAGCATCGGCTCGACCGGCGACGTCAGCGCCTCCTCGGCGCTCTCGATGAGCATCAAGAGCGGGGCCGCGATCGGCGACCACACGCTGACGATCAGCCAGATCGCCACCGCGCAGAAGGTGTCCGGTGCCTCGCAATCGAGCCAGACCGACGAGCTCGGCTATTCCGGCACGTTTTCCATCGGTCTGGAGGGCGGGGCTACGTCCGACATCACGGTCACCAGCACGATGTCGCTACAGGACGTCGTCGATGCCATCAATGCGCAGACCTCGACCACCAACGTCCAGGCCTCCATCGTGCAGGTGTCCAGCACGTCATTTCAGATGGTGCTGACCGGCACCGCGGATGCGGCGGACATCACCTATTCCAGCACGTCCGGCGACGACATCATGAACGAGCTCGGCGTGACCGACAGCTCGGGCAGCTTCACCAACGTCATTCAGGAGGCACAGTCGGCCGAATTCACGCTGGACGGCATTTCGATGACCCGCGACACCAACGACATCACCGACGTTCTGAGCGGGGTCACCTTCAGCCTGCTCCAGGCGACGCCGGACGGAACCTCGCTGAACATCAGTATCGAGACCGACACCAGCCAGATCCAATCGGCGCTGGAGACCTTCGTCACGAACTACAATGCCTTTCGCGACGAGGTCATCGCCCAGCAGACGACCGCGACCGACGGCACCGCAGATTCGAGCGCGGTCCTGTTCGGCGACGGAACCATGCGCAACATCATGGATGCGCTCCAGAACGCCCTGAACAGCACCGTGGGCGGCATGACGATGGCCGATCTCGGCCTGTCCTTCAACGAGAAGAACGAGCTCGAGCTCGACACCAGCACGTTGTCGGAGATCCTGAGCACCAACCTGAGCGGCGTGACCGAACTGCTGTCGGCGCAAACCACGACGTCGTCGAGCCAGCTCAGCGTCGTCAACACCGGGACGTCGCCGCAATCCTTCACCCTGGAACTGACCGTCGATTCCGACGGCAACCTGTCCGCGGCCTCGGTCGGCGGCGACTCCTCGCTGTTTACCGTCAGCGGCACCACGATCATCGGTGCGTCCGGCTCGATCTATGCCGGCATGGCCTTCACCTATAGCGGCTCGACCTCGCAGTCGATCACGGTAACCTCGACCACCGGGATTGCATCGCAGATCTACGAGATTGCGAAGAACTATTCGTCATCGACCGGCGCACTGCAGACGCAAATCACCAGCCTGACGACGCGCGACGACGAGCTCCAGCAAAAGGTCGATGACATCAACAGCGCCGCGGCGACGCTGCAGTCGCAGCTGCAGACGCAGTACGCGAAATACCAAGCCGCGATCGAGAGTGCGAACAGCACGCTCGATTATCTCAAGGCCCTGCTCAACAGCTCGAGTGATTGATGATGCATAATCCGATGACGTACATGGCCAACCAGGCCTATCGGGGAACGGCAACGACTGTACCGCCGCTCAAGGCGGTCTCGATGCTGCTCGGCGGCACGATCACGTCTCTCCAGAAATCGCTCGCCGCCCAGGAGGCAAGGCGTTTCGAGGAAGGGCACGAGCACCTGATGAAGGCGACCGCGATCCTGCGTGGGCTCAGCCACAACCTCGATTTCGCCAAAGGCGGCGACGTGGCGGAGCGGCTGTTCCAGACCTACAACGCGATGATCCTGGCGAGCCACAAGGCCTATGGCCGTCCGCACGCCCGCCAAAGTTTCGGCCGCATCATCGCCGGGCTGACCGAGCTGCGGGAGGCCTGGGAGTTCGTCGACACGACCGTGCGGGGCGGCAAGCCTGGGCCAGCCGATTCGGCCCGCAAGGGCTGAAGACGTTTGCCCCAATGCGACGCGGAGGAGGGCAGGCGTCATCCAGCCCGCCGTTTCCGTCGCTTTCCACAGTGCTGCGGCGCTTTCGGCGGCCGAGGCCGCCGAAATCCGGTTTCCGCCGCGCCCGCAATGCTTTATGACGGGCCTGACCGAGGCGGGATCGGCGGGCGATGGACGTCACCGAGTTTGAGGAACTGATCGATCGGCTGGGCGAGGATCTCTCCCTCTGGCCCGACGACCGGCGCTTGCCCGCCGAAGAGCTGCTGTCGCGATCGTCCGCTGCTCAGGCCCTGCTGGAAGAGGCGCGCGCCCTGCGCCTTGCGCTCGCGGCACCGCCGGTGCGCGCGCCGGCAGGCCTCGCCGACCGCATCGTCGCTGCGGCCGCGAAAACGAAAGATGACACTGCCGAGCCGCGCACCGAAGGCGAGACGGCGGAGAGCTGATCAGCTTCGAGTGAATCTCGTTGCTGGCTCAATGTCTCGCCGCTTGCGGCAGGGCTATCGCATTTGAGAGCTTTTCCTGCGGCCATCCTTCGAGACGCCCGCCTTTGGCGGGCCCTCAGGATGAGGACTGAGAGCGCGGCAGCAATTTCAGCGGGCGCCGATGCCACTCAGCCTCATCCTGAGGAGACTGCGAAGTGGTCGTCTCGAAGGACGAGGCGCTCGCTCAGGCCCTCGCCAAGAACTCATATGCGATAGCCCTGCCGCTCGCGGGAAGAGATCGAACTCGGATGAGGAGGACTCTGCGCGAGTCCAACTGCCACCGTCCTCGCGGCGACTTCTCCTCATCCTCATCCGCACCCTCTCCCCGCAGGCGGGGCGAGGGAACGCGCCGCCACCGTCGCCGCAAATCAGCTTGAGCCAGCCGCATTTCAAACGCGGGCACACGGCAGATTTTGCCGTGTCGAAAGCCGCGTGAATCGCCGCCTGAATCCGCACGCCCACCCGTTTCATCAGCACACAGATTTCATGCGCCGCGAGCCGACACTGGTCGCCGGCAGCAAGAGAAGGCCGGAGTCTCCGATGACCGTTTCCGCCGTGAGTTCTGCAACGACTGCGACCACCACGACATCGTCGTCGTCGAGCGCGTCGTCCAATTCGACGCTGACATCCAGCGATTTCCTGACCCTGCTGGTCAGCGAGCTGCAGAACCAGAATCCGCTGGATGCGACCTCGACCACCGACCTCGTCAATCAGCTCACCTCCTACGCCAATTTCACCTCGCAGCAGTCGATCAACTCCAACTTGTCGTCGCTGGCGAGCTCGTTCTCGAGCCTCGTGACGCTGAACTCGGTGAACTATATCGGCCACACCGTCGAGGCGAAGTCCGATACGGCGACCTTGAGCAACGGCGCGGCGACCTATGGCTACTCGCTGTCGTCGACCGCTTCGGACGTCTCGATCAGCATCTCGGATTCCTCCGGGAATGTCGTCTACACCGGCACCGGCACCGGCAACTCCGGCTCCAACAGCTTCACCTGGGACGGCAAGGACTCAAGCGGCAACCAGCTCTCCGACGGTGGCAAGTACACCATCTCGGTGACGGCGACGGACACTGCCGGCAACTCGGTTCTCAATTACACGACTGTCAGCGGCACGGTGACCGGCATCGACACCTCGACGTCCACGCCCTCGCTCACGGTGAACGGTGTCGCGGTCAGCGCCGCCAACATCCTCGGCGTCACATCCTGATCTCACGTCCTGATTTCCTCGGAGCTTCATCATGAGTCTCACCGGCGCATTGTCCTCGGCGATCTCGGCGCTCAACGCCCAGAGCCAGTCCCTGTCGATGATCAGCGACAACATCGCCAACTCCGACACCACCGGCTACAAGACCACCTCGGCGATGTTCGACTCGCTCGTGACCGCCTCCAGCAATACGACCTCCTACGCTTCCGGCGGCGTCACCGTCTCGGGCCGCGCCAACATCACCCAGCAGGGCCTGCTCGCCGCGACCTCCAACGCCACGGACGTGGCAATCCAGGGCTCCGGCTTCTTCGTGGTGACCGACGCCAAGTCGGGCGGCACGGTCGCCTATACCCGCAACGGCGCCTTCACGACCGACAATGCCGGCTATCTCCAGAACAACGGCTACTATCTCGAGGGATGGCGCACCGATGCCGATGGCAATGTCGTCGGCAATGAATCGGCGAGCAATCTCGAAGCCATCAACACCCAGGTCGCCTCGACCAGCGGCAGCGCCACCACCAAGACCACGATCGCTGCGAACCTGCCGTCGGACGCCGCGACGGGCGACACCTACACCAGTTCGGTGACGGTCTACGATTCGCTCGGCGCGGCGAATTCGATGCAGGTTACCTGGACCAAGAGTGGTACCAACACCTGGAGCGCGAGCTTCGCCAATCCGACCTCGCCGTCGGATACCACGACTGCGACCGGCACGGCGTCAGGCACGATCGACATCACTTTCAACAGCGACGGTTCGCTCGCCAGCACCAATCCTGATCCGGCCACCATCTCGATCACCGGCTGGACCGACGGTGCAGCGGACAGCACCATCACCATGAATCTCGGAACCGCCGGCAAGACCGACGGCCTCACGCAATATGCCTCGGGTGAAACCACGCCGTCAGTCAACGTCACCAGCATCGATTCGGATGGCCTGTCCTACGGCAAGCTGTCGAGCATCTCGATCGGTGACGACGGCATCGTCAACGCGACCTATTCCAACGGCCAGACCATCGCGATCTACAAGATCGCGGTGGCGACCTTCGCCGATCCCAACGGGCTCGCCGCCTCCAGCAACGGCATCTATTCAGCGACGGTGACGTCGGGCAACGCCGCGCTGCAGGGTTCCGGGGAGAACGGCGCGGGCACGATCTACGGCAGCGAGCTGGAGTCCTCGACCACCGACACCTCCAGCCAGTTCTCGAGCATGATCTCGGCGCAACAGGCGTACTCCGCCGCGTCCCAGGTCGTCTCCACCGTCAACAAGATGTACGACACCCTGATCTCGGCGATGAGGTGAGCGATGCCAGGCGAAAAGGCAAACGCCGTCGGCGAGGCTCTGCTGCTCCGGCTACGGCGGCTCCTGGCGCGGACCGCGACGGTCAAGAGCAGCGACCGCAGGCAATTGCTCGCGCTGCTCGACGATCTGGAGACGACGCGGCGCGGTCTCCTGCGGCAGGCCGCGGAGATCGAGAGCGAAATGAGGCAGGCAACCGTCAGGACGACCGCGATCGGCGCGTATTTGCGCAGCTCGCAGGCCGACCGCGGCAAACGGCACAACTAGAAGAAGGCGATGACCATGAGTGTAGCCCAAGCCAACAGGCAAGCCACCAGCACGAACGCCGCGAGCGGCGATAGCAGCATCAAGTCGCTGATCGCGCTGATCGACACGCTGACCGCGCTGGTTGCCGAGGAGAACGCCGAGCTCGCCAAAGGCCTGCCGGCCTCCCGCCTGAAGCAGGTCGACGAGAAGAACAAGCTCGCGGAGATTTTCGAGCGGACCGTCGCCGAGTGCGCGGCGGGAACGACGAGCCTGACCGTCACGGATCGCATCCTGCGCGAGCAGCTTCTGGACAAGATCCTGAAGCTGCGTGCGGCGATGGACGAGAATCTGGTGCGCCTGCGCGCGGCGATCGAGGCCAGCAACCGCCGGATCGAGGCCGTCATGCAGGCGATCCGCGAGCAGATCGCGGCGGTGTCGCCCTATGGCGCATCCGGTCGCGTTGCCGCCGCCCGCACGGTCTCCAGCGGCACCAGCCGCAGCGTCTGACGGAACGAGGGAAGCCGCCGTGTCGCTCGACATCGCACGATCGATCGCCTTCAGCGGATTGTCCGCGACGTCCGTGCAGATCAGCGTGACGTCGTCGAATATTTCGAACGCCGATACGACCGGCTATACCAAGAAGTCCGCGACCCAGTCGAGCAGCGTCACCAACGGCGTCGGTACCGGCGTCACGGTGACGGGTATCACCTCGACGGTGGACAAGCTGCTGTTGAAGTCGCTGGTTAGCGCGGATTCCGATCTCGGCGCGGCCGACACCACCAGTACCTATCTGACGTCGCTCCAGAAGCTCTACGGCTCGATCAGCAGCAGCGGCGATTCGTCGTCGGGGACCTCACTCGCCAACAGCATCGCCTCGCTGGAGTCGGCGCTGTCGTCGCTGGCGAGCACGCCGAGCAGCGCCTCGCTGCAATCCAACGTCGTCAGTGCGCTGGATGACGTTGCCAGCCAGCTGCGTGAGACCTCGAGCGGGATCCAGAAGCTCCGGTCGGATGCCGACCAGGACATCTCCTCGTCGATCGACGACGTCAACGCGGACCTGGAGCAGATCGCGGACCTCAATGCTCAGATCAAGCAGACGGCGGCGACCGGCCAGTCGACCTCTGATCTCGAGGACCAGCGCAATACCGCGCTCCAGGACCTCGCCTCGAAGATGAACATCAGCTATTTCACGGCGTCGAACGGCGATCTCCAGATCTACACCACGTCAGGCCAGGCGCTGGTGGACTCTTCCGCGCATACGATCAGCTATACGGCGGCCGCCAATGTGACGGCGTCGACGACCTACACCGCCGGCTCCTCGTCGAGCGGCTTCAGCGCGATCACCGTGAACGGAGTGGACATCACCTCCCAGATCACCGGTGGGGACATCGGCGCACTCATCACGCTCCGTGACGACACTTTGCCGGACGCGCAGTCCCAGCTCGACCAGCTGGCGCAGCAGCTTGCGTCCGTGATGAACAGCGTCTCGAACAGCGCCTCTTCGGTGCCGGCGCCGACCAGCCTGACCGGGACGACGGCCGTCACGAGCAGTTCTGCCCTGTCCGCCTCTGGCTCGGTGCGTATCGCGGCCACCGACCAGAGCGGCAACCTGGTCTCCTACGCCGATCTCGACCTGTCGTCCTACGCCACGGTCGGCGATCTCGTCACCGCCATCAACGGCATTTCCGGCTTGTTCGCCTCGGTCGATTCGGACGGCCATCTCTCGATCACGGCGACCGGCTCCGGCAACGGCGTCGCCATCAACGAGATGACGAGCTCGGTCGGAAGCTCCAGCGAGGGAGTCTCCGAATATTTCGGCCTCAATGATCTCGTGACCGGAACGAGTGCCTCGGACATCGCGGTCAACAGCAAGATCCTGTCCGGGACGAACGAACTGCAGCTCGCGACGCTGGATTCGTCTTCGAGCCTGACGGTCGGCAGTTCGGTGCTGTCGTCGGGCTCGGCCACCGTGGTCAATGCCTTGTACGATGCGCTGACGGACTCGCGGACTTTCGCGTCGACCGGCGGGCTTGCCGCCACCACGGGTTCGCTGGCCGACTACGCCTCGGCCATCGTGTCCGACGTCTCCAGCAAGGCCTCGCAGGCGTCTACCGACTACACGGCCAAGGAAACCGCTCAGTCGACCTACGCGAACTCGCTGGCGTCGCAGTCCGGCGTCAACCTCGACGAAGAGTCAGCCAATCTGAGCACGCTTCAGAACAAATATTCGGCGGCGTCAGCCCTGATCCAGGCCATCAACTCCATGTACTCGGCGATGCTCACCGCCGTGCAGTCGACGTAGCGGGGGCGCGCTGATGGTCGCGATGCGGGTTGCCACCTTCGCCCAGTCGAACCGGATGATCGCCGACGCGATGCGCGTGGAATCGGTCATGGCCAACATGCAGATCCAGGAATCCTCTGGCGTCGTCTCGACCGATTTCGGCGGCTACGGCTCGGATGCGCAGCACGTCGTCAACCTCC
Organism: Bradyrhizobium sp. I71; assembly: GCF_022354745.1. Classification (NCBI taxonomy): domain Bacteria; kingdom Pseudomonadati; phylum Pseudomonadota; class Alphaproteobacteria; order Hyphomicrobiales; family Nitrobacteraceae; genus Bradyrhizobium; species Bradyrhizobium sp. I71. The sequence goes on along the minus strand of NZ_CP059398.1, from coordinate 1,515,684 downwards.
AGGTTTCGGTGACGCGCGCGCAATCCTATATCGATGCCGCCACGCTCGCCGACAGCAAGGTCCAGGTGATGTATTCGGCGGTCGGCTCGGTGACGGACATCCTCACCCAGCTCCGGTCCCAGCTCACCGCCGCCTCGACGGGAAGTTCGACCGAGGTGAATTCGGTGATCAGCTCCGCTCAGCAGATGCTGGAGCAGATGGGCTCGCTGATGAACACGCAATATGACGGCCAGTACGTCTTCGCCGGCGGCAAGACGGACACCGCACCGGTCGATCTCACGGGCTTTTCGTCCGGCACTGGTTCGACCACGACTGCGGACACCAGCTATTACAATGGCGACAACGAAATCGCTTCGGTGCGGGTCGCCGACGACGAAACCGTATCATACGGCGTCACCGCGGACAATTCGGCGTTCGAGGAGGTGATGCGCGTGCTGAAGTTCGTTGCCAACAGCACCACGCTGTCGTCTTCGGACATCACCAGCGCGCTCGACCTCGCCAGCACGGCGCTCGACGACACCGCCGCCGTGCAGGCAAAGCTGTCGAGCTCGTCGTCCTCGATCGAGACCGCGAGCGCTCGCCAGGCCGAGTACAAGAGCTATGCGGAGACCTTGTCGAATGACCTGACCAGCGTCGACGTCGCCGCCATCACGGCGCAGCTTTCGACTTACCAGACGCAACTCACGGCGTCCTATTCTGCTCTCGGGAAGATCTTGAGCCTGAATCTTGCGAGCTATCTGAAGTGAAGCAAGGCTTTATGGGCGCGCCCCGATCATTTGCCGTGCTCCACCCGCACCTCTCGGAGCGTCAGGTCAATGCCGGACTCCGTTCGGCTCGGTCTGCGATGCGAGAATCAAAACCAGAGCCAGCCGAGCGGCAGTACGATCCGCGCGATCACCTCAATAGCACGCAGCCATCGCGCCGAGCTTCGGATAAAGCCGATCGATCGCGGCGATCTCGCTCTTCATCTGCGCGGTGATCCAGTCGCGGATCTCGGCGGCGATCGGGCGCATCGGCCGGTTGCGCGGCGGCAGGAATTCGCAGATGCGGCGCGTGGTGGTGAGCGTGTCGGAGGCCGGCACCAGCGCGCCGGTGAGCAGCCAATGCGAGGTGACCGTCAGCCAGCCGAGCGCAATGCCCTGACCGAGCAGCGCAGCCTGCACCACGACGGCATAGTCGGTGAAGCTCAGCGCTTTGGCCGCGCCGCGGCGCCCGGTGAGCAGCGAGGCGTAATCCGCGGCCCAGTCGCCCGGCGTCTCGGCGAGACGAATGATGGTGTTGCCCTCCGTTGGATCGGTCTCGCCGAGATAGCCCGGGCTGCACATGGGCAGCATGACTTCCTTCATCACCAAGGTGCCGCCGGATGACGGCTCGTCGCGATCGCGGAAGCGCATGCCGAGATCGACGTTCTCCACCGGTCCGCGTAGCGCACCAGAGATGAGCTGGAAGCGCAGATCGGCTTGCGGGAACTGCTTCTGCAGCTTGTCGATGCGCGGCATCAGCCAGTGTGTGGTGAAGGCGGACGAGACCGACAGCGTCACCGTCTCGGTGCCCTTGCGGCGCCGCTCGATCTCGACGAGCCCGCTCTCGATGCTGCGAAAGCCCTCGAGCACGCGGCGATAGAGCAGCTCGCCGTCCTCGGTGAGCACCGCGCGTCCCGCTGTGCGGTCGAACAGGCGCACGCCGAGATGCTCCTCGAGCTGACCGAGCATGCGGCTCACCGCCGGTTGCGTGACGTTCAATTCGGCGGCTGCCGCGGTGAAGCTGCCATTGCGCGCCGCTGCGTCGAAGACGAACAGGGCGTTACTGGACGGCAGCATCCGGCGCAACTCAGGCATAACGTCATGTTATGAGGCCCGTAATAATTTGGCAATTGCCGGGTTTTGCCAAGTCTGTTGTCATTGGCATCACAGCCTAAAGACAGGGCTCGCGAGAGAAGGTTAGGTGCACTGCACGCTTCAGCCGTGAGTGCTCAGAATCCCTGTCTATAAAGCAGGCTTATGGCGCGCAGTGAGGCACGCCATTGCAGGGATGGGTGAGGTCGGTCGTTGGACAAGCGAGCGGAAAGCGTCGAGATCAGGTCCGCGAGCAAGGCGTATGGCGCCGTTCGCGCCCTGGACGACGTGTCCCTCGATGTCGGTGCCGGCGAGTTCGTCTCGCTGCTTGGTCCCTCAGGTTCCGGCAAGACCACGCTGCTCGGCATTCTCGGCGGCTTCATCCTGCCATCGTCGGGCTCGATCCATTTCGGCGGCCGGGACGTCACCTACATGCCGCCGCACAAGCGCGACATCGGGGTCGTGTTCCAGAACTACGCGCTGTTCCCGCATATGAGCGTCGGCGAGAATGTCGCCTTTCCGTTGCGCGCGCGGCGGCTGCCCAAGGCGACCTGGCCGGAGAAGGTGCGTGCGTCGCTCGCGATGGTGGGGCTCGCCGGTTATGAGGAGCGCGGCATCGCGCAGCTCTCGGGCGGCCAGCGCCAGCGCGTGGCCCTGGCGCGCGCGATGATCTTCGAGCCGCGCCTGATCCTGATGGACGAGCCGCTGTCGGCGCTCGACAAGCAGCTGCGCGAATCCATGCAGATCGAGCTGCGGGCGCTGCACAAGCGCATCGGTGCCACCATCATCTATGTCACGCATGACCAGCGCGAGGCGCTGACCATGAGCGACCGCGTCGCCGTGATGAAGGACGGCCGGCTGATCCAGATCGACACGCCCGAGCGGCTGCACGACCATCCCGCCGATTCCTTCGTGGCCAGCTTCATCGGCGAGGCGACCATGCTCCCGGTCCGTCGCGTCGACACCTCCAGTGTCGCACTCGGCAATGTGCTGCTGCGCAGTGCGCGCGCGCTTCCCGATGGCGACGCCCTGATGCTGGCGGTGCACAGCGAAAAGCTGCTGATCGACGACGGCGCGCAGGATCCCGCCTGCAACCGGCTGACCGGGACGGTCACCGACATCGTCTATCAGGGCGAGAGCCTGCGCATCTTCCTGGCGCTGGAAGGCGGCATCGAGCTCAGCCTGCGCCAGCCGGCCTATCACCAGGCCTACAGCCGGATTCCGCCGCTCGGCGGCGGCCTCACCGTCACCCTCCACCCCGAAGACACCATCGTCGTGCCCCGGGTGGACTGAACCCACGCCCGCTCAACCGAGAGAAGAAACGACCATGTCCACCCCAGCCGCATTCAGCCATTTCAAGGTCCTCACCTTCGACGTCGTCGGCACCTTGATCGATTTCGAGAGTGGCGTCCTCGCCGCGGTGCGCCGGATTTCGGGCAAGACCCCGGCCGAACTCAGCGACGACCGGATATTCGAGCCGTACAAGCGCGGCCGCGACAAGCATTATGGGCGCTCGAGCGAGGCGATGTTCCACGTCTATCGCCATCTCGCCCAGGAGCTTGGTCTGCCGGCCGATGATGCCGCCTGCGATGCGTTCCAGCTCTCGGTGCTGCGCTGGGGCCCCTTCGCCGATTCCGTCGAGGCCCTGAAGCGCCTGCGCACCAGATTCCGCCTGGTCGCGATGACCAACGCCGACCGCGTCGCGCTGTCCGCCTACGCCCATGCACTCGGCGATCCCTTCGACGACACCGTATGCGCCGACGATACCGGCGTTGCCAAGCCGAACCCCGAGTTCTTCGCCTACAACAAGGGGCGGCAGTCCGCCTTCGGCTACAAGCAGTCCGACATATTGCACGTCGCGCAGAGCCAGTATCACGACATCGGAATCGCCCGGAAGCTCGGCTACAAGGTGTGCTGGATCGAGCGCCGCCAGGGCATCGCCGGTTTCGGCGGCACGCCGGCCGTGGAGACGTTGACCCGGCCGGACTTCCATTTCCCGACCTTGAAGGCGCTGGCCGATGCGGCCATCGGGCCGGCGGCGTAAGGATGTGAGCGCGGGCATGACAGGGGAGTGGAGCGCGCTGCCATCGGCCAACTCGCTGTGGGCCGCCACGGCGGAGCCGGCGCGCGACTTTCCGGTGCTCGCGGGCGAGCATCAGGCGGACGTGGTGATCATCGGTGCGGGCTATACCGGCCTGTCCGCTGCGCACCACATCGCCCAAAGCGGCCTGTCACCGGTCGTGCTGGAAGCCAACCGTCCCGGCTGGGGCGCGAGCGGACGCAACGGCGGGGTGATCACCGCGAAATTCCGGCTGTCGTTCCGGCAGATCGACGCCGTGCATGGCCGCGATATGGCGCGGCGCATGTACGAGATCGCGCATGAATCGACCGACATCGTCGAGGAACTGGTCTCCGAATTCGGCATCACCAGCGCGAACCTGACGCGCACCGGCCAGGTCAAGGCCGCGCACAACGAGACGACGCTGCGGGCCGCGATCGACGAGGCCAACTGGATGACGCGCGAGATGGGCTCGGCCGAGGTCCGCATCCTCGACAGGGGCGGCGTGCGCGAGGAGACCGGCTCCGACATCTTCGTCGGCGGCGTGCTCAACCCAGGCTCGGGCGGCATTCATCCGCTGAACTATCTGCGCGGCCTCGCCGACGGCCTGGCGCGCAGCGGCGTTCCGATCTTTCAGGAATCGCCCGTGATGAAGCTCCGGCGGGACACCGACGGCATCGTCGCCGAAACGCCGCGAGGCGCCGTGCGGGCCAGGCAGGCGATCATCGCCACCAACAGCTATTCCGACCTCACCGGTGCGACGGCGCGTCTGCAGCGCACGCTGATCCCGTTCCGCAGCGCCATCATCGCAACCGACGAGCTGCCGCGTAACCTCGCCGGAAAGCTGATGCCGACGGGCCGCACCTACACCGAGACCAAGCGCATGATGCGCTGGTTCCGCATGGTCGACAACCGCGTGATCTTCGGCGGCCGCGGCGCCTTCGGCAAGCAGGACTCGCAAGCCGCATTCGACGCGCTGCGCAAGGCCATGGTCGGCATCTTCCCCGATCTCGCCGACGTTCCGCTCGCCTACACATGGTCCGGACTCGTCGGCATGACGCTGGATTCGGTGCCGCATATCGGCCGGCTCGACGACCGCACGCTGTTCTCGGTCGGCTACAACGGCGCCGGCGTCGCGATGTCGAGCCTGATGGGCCGCTATCTGGCCGCCCTCGTGCGCGGCGAGACGCCCGAGCTGGCGCTGCTCGATGCGCGGCGCATGAGAGCGATCCCGTTCTACCCGCTGCGCGAGCCGGCCGTCCGCATGGTCGCCGGCTGGTATCAGTTTCTCGACGCGATCGGTCAGTGACATTGTTTTGGCGATGGAGGAGGCGAGGATGACGACGACACGGACTTTTGGACTGGGCTGTGCCTTAGCGGGCGCAATTGCCCTCGGCGGCACGGCGGCGGCTGCCGCCGAGCAGATCACCTTCGTCTCGCAGGGCGGCGCCTATCAGCAGGCGCAGACGGTGGCGATCCTCGATCCCTCCGCCAAGAAGCTCGGCATCACCATCAACCAGGATTCCATTCCCGATGCCTGGCCTGCGATCAAGACCCAGGTCGGTAGCGGCAAGCCGATCTGGGACGTGGTCGACACGCCAACCGGCTATTGCCTGCGCGGTGGCGAGCAGGGGCTGATCGAGAAGCTCGACTTCTCCAGGATCCCGAACGCGGCGGCGATGCCGGAGGCCTATCGTAGCCCCTATTCGATCTCCTACGAATTCTATTCGAGCGTGCTGGCCTACAGCCAGAAGGCCTTCCCGAAGGACGCGCCGAACAGCTGGGCCGATTTCTGGGACGTCAAGAAATTCCCCGGCCGCCGGGCACTGCGCAACCACCCGATCGCCACGCTCGAGGCGGCGCTGATGGCCGACGGCGTCCCGCCGGACAAGCTCTATCCGCTCGACGTCGACCGTGCCTTCAAGAAGCTCGAGGAGATCAAGCCGCACATCACGGTGTGGTGGACCTCGGGCGCGCAGTCGGCGCAGCTGCTCAACGACGGCGAGGTCGATATCGAGATGGCTTGGAACGGCCGCGTCAGCGCGCTCGCCAAGGAAGGTGCCAAGGTCGCCTTCACCTACAATCAGGGCATCTTGCAGAGCACCTCGCTCTGCATCCTCAAGGGCGCACCGAACCTCGACACGGCCGTGAAGTTCCTCAACGAGGCCGTCGACCCCGTGCACCAGGCCAATCTGCCGCTCCACATCGACTACGGCCCGGGCAATCCCAGGGCATTCGAGACCGGCGTGATCAAGCCGGAGCGCGCCGCACAATTGCCGAGCGAGCCGGCGAATGCAGCCAGGCAGGCGCTGATGTCCTACGCCTGGTGGTCCTCGCCGGCCGGCGAAGCGGCCGAGAAGCGCTGGGCGTCGTTCCTGCAGAAGTAGGACGAGCGGAGAGATGAGCCGGAGGAGCATCGGCATCGATTCTCCTCTCCCTCTCCCGCCTGTGGGAGAGGTGCAGCAACCGAGAGCAGCGAGGCAGCGTTGAAGAGATCAGTGTCCGATCCATCGGAGCAGCATCGGCGCCGCGAGAACGGGCTGATGTTGGCGCTGGTGTCGCCGGCGCTGCTCGTGATCCTGCTCCTGATCGTGCTGCCGGTCGGCTGGCTGGCCTGGCAATCGGTCTATCAGGACGGCTTAACGCTGGAACATTACCGCCGCGTCTTCACCGAGGCCATCTACTGGCGCAGCTTCGCGCTGACCTTCGAGATCAGCCTCGCGGTGACCGTCATCGCGCTGCTGCTCGGCTATCCCGTGGCGTATCTCGCCAACTCCGTGCCGAAGGGATGGAGCATCCTGATCCTGTCGCTGGTCGTGCTGCCGTTCTGGACCAGCGTGCTGGTCCGCTCCTATGCCTGGCTGGCACTGCTGCAGCGGTCCGGCGTGATCAACCAGTTTCTGCGCTATCTCGACGTCATCAGCGAACCGCTCGCGCTGGTCCACAACACGTTCGGCACGGTCGTCGCAACCGTGCACATTCTGCTGCCGTTCATGGTGCTGCCGCTCTACGCCACCATGCAGAAGATCCCCGGCGATCTGATGCAGGCCGGCGCCAGCCTCGGTGCCAGCCCGTCGCTGACCTTCGTGCGGGTCTTCCTGCCGCTGTCGCTGCCAGGTGTGCTTGCGGGCTGCACCATGGTGTTCGTGCTCTGCCTCGGCTTCTACATCACGCCGGAGCTGCTCGGCGGCGGCCGAACGGTGATGGTGTCGATGCTGGTCAGCCGAAATGTCGAGCTCTACAACCAGTTCGGCGCCGCAAGCGCCGTGGCCGTGGTGCTGCTTCTGGGCGTGCTCTTGATCTTCGTGGTCGTCAGCCGCTTCGTCGCGCTCGATCGCATCCTGGGGCAGAAATGACGCGCCTCTCGCCCGTACGGATCGCGCTCTATGTGGTCAGCGCCCTGGTGCTGGTCTATCTGATCCTGCCGGTCCTGATCATCGCGCCGATCTCGTTCTCCAGCGCGCGGTTCCTGACCTTCCCGCCACCCTCGTTCTCGCTGCGCTGGTATCAGCAATATTTCGCCAATCCCGCCTGGATGCAGGCGACGCGGGTGACGCTCACGCTCGCACTTCTGACGGTGCTGATTGCAACGCCGCTCGGCGTCGCCGCCGCCTATGCCATCAGCCAGTCGAAGCTGCGCATCATGCGCATCATCCATCTGGCGCTGCTGCTGCCGCTGGTGGTGCCGATCATCATCATCGCGGTCGGAATCTTCTTCGTATACGCCAGGGTCGGCCTCGTGGCGACCATGCCGGGCCTGGTGCTGGCGAACGTGATGCTGGGCCTGCCCTACGTCGTCATCTCGGTTCTGGCTGGCCTGCAGAGCTTCGATCCGGCGCAGGAGATGGTGGCGCGCAGCCTGGGCATGAACCGGCTGCGCAGCTTCTTCGCGGTGACCTTGCCGCAGATCAAGTCCAGCGTGATCACCGGCGGCATCTTCGCCTTCATTTCGGCGATGGACGAGACCATCGTCGCCTTGTTCATCTCGGGTGGCCAGTACCAGCCGCTGACCAAGCGGATGTTCACCGCGCTGCGCGACGAGATCGACCCGACCATTGCAGCGATCTCGACGCTGATGACGGCGGCGTCGTTCATGCTGGTGCTGCTGGCGAGCGCGCGGCAGCGGAGGAATTCCTGAGGCGCTCCGCGTTCGAGGGGCGCAGTTATTGATCGCGACGATGGGAAACAACATCCTGCTACTGAACGAGAATCGACCCACTCAATTGATGGAGCGCGCAGCGCCGCGATCTCTGAGCACACGCTGGCATTGATCTGGATCAACGCAAGCTCTTGACCGGCGTGGCTTCCTTGCGTTTACCGAACATGCCGGAGAACCTTTGCATGTACCAGATTGCGTCGCGCGTCTTTGCTCTTGCTGCCACTGGCTTCGCGACACAGGTCACGGCGACCGCCCAAACCGCACCGCCGCGGCACTTTCCGCTGCAAGAGACTGTCGTGTTGCGACAGGACCTATTCGATCGTACCGATCCGAACGATATGTTCGACTGGCCGAGCCCGCCCGCGCAGCCAGGGCGGCATTGGGAGCGGAGACAGACATGAATGCGGCCATATTTTCGCTTGCGCTGCTGGCGAGCTCGTCCTTGGTAGAGGTTTCGGATAAAGTTCCGGAGCTGAAAGTCGAAGCTTTGTGCAAGGCGACGTCCGAGACGGACAAGGCGATGGCATTGGCACTGCCGCAGAGCTTTTCCGACTGCATGCGCGACGAGACCTCGGCGCAGCAGCAGCTCGGCGAGATCTGGGCAGCGACGAAGCTCGCCGTCCGCGACGTATGCGAGGGCGAAGCGACAAGCGGCGGGAGCCAGAGCTACGTCGATCTCCTCACCTGCATCCAGATGACAGGCGTTGCACCTGCGACAACGGCGACGCCCGCGCTCAGAGGCGCGAGCAAGAACCGAAGCAAACAATAGGAAGCCATGCCTGGCACGCGTAGCCGGATTGGTTCTGTCCAGCCAATCGCTCTGGATCGATGCTTTCAACCTTGGTGGAGTTCACCACACGGCTTGGCGATTCAGCTCGACAACGCGACGATCTGGCAGTGCGACATTCCGCCGGCTCCGCCGCCTCCACGCCGGCGGCGAGGGCATAGAGTCATCGTCGTCGCATCCTCATCGCATCGCGCGTTAGTAGTCAGGCGCCTGTTGCGCGTACCTGATCACGGTGCCGGGCGGCTGCTCAGCGAACGCAGCCGGGCTTCCGCCAGACCAGGAGGGGGATCGCCGATCAGAGCGCTCCCGTGTACGCAGCGCGGCGGCTGTTCCTCAAGGATCCGCCGCACGGATTGGGAGCATCGTCCGCACCTGACGGTGCAGCCCAGGCAGTCATAGACCTGCGCGGCCGAAAAGAGCTCGTCGTCGGTCGAGCCGACCGCACCCCTGATGTCGTGATCGCTGATGATGTTGCAGGAGCAGACGATCATGCCGGATTCCGTTGCGTGATGCGATGTGTGGTGTGGAGCTTGATGGCGGCGGTTGTTGCATTGGCAATGGCGCGCCCGCGCTGATCCGTTCCGGTCCATTGGGCGTGCCGCCCGCGCGGATCGATCTCCAGCAGCTTGACGCCGGCCGGCACTTCGCTGCCGTCGCGGGCGATGCCGCGCAGGATTCCGTCGCGTGGCGCGAGCACGGGGACGCCGGAGAGATGGCCGAGCACGAGATCCCGGTAGACGCGGGTGCCGATCTCGACCGGCGTGTGCCAACGTCCTGCGAACGGCGAATAGACGAAGCGTTCCGCGCCGACATCACCCAGTGAACTCGCAACGCCATCGGCGGCGTCGGTCCAGCGTGCATCGGTGACAAGCCCGATCTTGCCGGGTCGGGTCTCCACCGCGATGTCGCAATTGGAGTTCGACGAGAAGCCGGGACCCAGACCGATGGCGAGCCGGGCGAGTCGCCTGAGGTCGGGCGTGATCCGGCGCTTCTGCAGACGCGCATCGATCAGAAGGTCAATGTGGCGGACCGGAAGCAGATCAAGCAGGCCGAGCCATGTGACCAGGATTTGTGCCGGCCGACGGAGCGCCTGATGGACCTGCACGCCGTCGTCGACGCGCTCGGCGATAATGTCCTCGAGCTGCACGGTGTCCGTGAAGAGCGCGTCATGAAAGGCCATCTTGCGCCGGATCACCGGCGGATCCGGATCGTGTGACATCACGACGCAATATCCGGCGCGCACGAGTTGGATGCCGATCGCGGATGCGATCTCATTGGTGCCGAGGATGACGGCAAAGAGTCGATGGTGGTTCGGCTGGGACATTTGAAACCACGTTTGCGGAGGAAGCACAGCAAGATGTGATCAGGTTTGGAACAAGGAGAGCAAGAGCCGGGCCATTTGGAATGATTGAAAAACAGCTCTCAACCGCTGGCCAGCACTCGGGAAGGAGGTTTGCGCCGTGACGGCGCCACTTGGTTCGAAAGCGCACGCGTGCATGTCGCAAATCCGGCAGCGTGTCGCGAAGCCGACATTCAGCCGCGAAAATCGCAGCGATCCAGCGGCGGAGCGTGGCCCAAATCCTGCAAAGTTGCTCCCGTTGTCATTGTCTGGCGTCCGTCCGGACGCCGTGAGGAGTTGACATGACGCTCGGTCTTTTGGATCGCGATGGTGCCCCTTCGGGTACATCGGCACCCGATGTCGCACTGTGTCCGTTTCACGGCGACAAGTCGCGGGCACAACATGGCGAGCGCAAAACGCTGGTTCTGACCGGCGCGTCCCGCGGCATCGGCCATGCGACGGGAAAGCTGTTTTCGGAGGCCGGCTGGCGGATCATCACCTGCTCCCGGCAACCGTTCGACGGTGAACGGTGCCCCTGGGATTCAGGGATGGACAACCATGTGCAGGTGGAACTGAGCGATCATCGCGCGCTGCCGCGGGCGGTCGCCGGGATCAAGGAGCGGCTCAACGGCGGGCCGCTGAATGCACTGATCAACAATGCCGGCATTTCGCCCAAGGCGGACGATGGCACACGGCTGAACTCGCTGACGACGCCGGTCGAGACCTGGATGAGCGTGTTCCACGTCAACCTGCTCGCGCCGGTCCTGTTTGCGCAGGGCCTCGTCGACGAGCTGAAGCTGGCTGCAGGCGCGATCGTCAATGTCACCTCGATCGTCGGCTCCCGGGTGCATCCGTTTGCCGGCACCGCCTATGCGACGTCGAAGGCTGCGCTTGCGTGCCTGACCCGCGAGATGGCGCACGACTATGCGCCGTTCGGAATTCGCGTGAACGCGATCGCTCCCGGCGAAATCAAGACCGATATCCTGTCGCCGGAGACCGAGGCCCAACTTGCGCCGATCATTCCGATGCATCGCGTCGGCACGCCGGACGAGGTCGCGAAGGTGATCTTCTTCCTCTGCTCGGAGGCGGCCAGCTACGTCACAGGTGCGGAAGTACCGATCAACGGAGGGCAGCACGTGTAATCAGGCGGCAGCGGCCCGCCACGGAAAAAGTTTCGCGGATTTGCGCTGGATCAATGCGGAGATCTCGATCTCGAGCGTGTCGCGCATCGCGATAGTAAATTCCGTGAAACGGATGACAAAGCGTGCAAGTACGACGGAATCTTTTTGCAGCAATGCCGACAAGTTGAGCGCGACTCTCGACACGACATGAATGAGAATAAGACAAATTCCAGAGAACGCGGCCGGGAGGATCTAACAGGCAACGGAGATTCCGTCATGCTGAATGCTGCTCCCTCGCTTGAACGACACCGGGCCGATCAGACGGCACCGATCGTACCGATCAGTGAGATCGCGCTGACCGGCATCTTCGAGATCTCAAAGATACTGACGGCACCGACGCGGCTTGAGACGACGCTTGCGAACGTCGTCAATCTCCTGCAATCCTTCCTCCAGATGCGCCATGGAGTGGTCGCGCTGCTCGCGGACGACGGCATCCCCGATCTCACGGTCGGGGCCGGATGGAGCGAAGGCAGTGACGAACGCTATCGCGGGCGGTTGCCGCAGAAGGCCGTTGATCAGATCGTCGCGACCGCGATGCCGCTGGTCGCAGAAAACATTGCCACCCATCCCGCCTTCAGCCCGGCGGACGTGAACACCCTCGGCGCCTCGGAGACGATCCGCGTATCGTTCATTGGCGTCCCGATCCGTAGCGATGCCAAGGTCGTGGGCACCCTGACGGTCGACAGGGTTTGGGACGAGCGATCGATGTACCGGCTCGATTCCGACGTGCGTCTGCTGACGATGGTCGCCAATCTCGTCGGCCAGACCGTGAAGCTGCATCGGATCGTCGCGCAGGATCGCGAACGGCTGATGCATGAGAGCTACCGCCTTCAGAAGGAACTATCCGAGCTCAAGCCTGCGCGCGATCGCCGCAAGGTTCACGTCGAAGGCATCATCGGCGACAGTCCGGCGCTGCGCGGGCTGCTGGAGAAGATCGCGGTCGTGGCCAAGTCGAACTCGACCGTCCTGCTGCGGGGTGAATCCGGCACTGGCAAGGAGCTGATCGCGAAGGCGATTCACGAGCTCTCGCCGCGGGCCAAACGTCCGTTCGTCAAGATCAACTGCGCGGCTCTGCCGGAATCGGTGCTGGAGTCCGAGCTATTCGGCCATGAGAAGGGCGCCTTCACCGGCGCGCTCAATTCACGGAAGGGCAGGTTCGAGCTGGCCGACAAGGGCACCCTGTTCCTGGACGAGATCGGCGAGATATCCGCCTCGTTCCAGGCCAAGCTCTTGCGCGTGCTCCAGGAGCAGGAGTTCGAGCGCGTCGGCGGCAACCAGACGCTCAAGGTCGATGTTCGCGTCATCGCCGCGACCAACCGCAACCTGGAGGAAGCCGTCGCGCGCAACGAATTTCGCGCCGACCTCTATTACCGGATCAGCGTGGTTCCGATGATGCTGCCGCCCCTGCGCGAGCGGCGCAGCGATATTCCGTTGCTGGCCAACGAATTCCTGAAGAACTTCAACACCGAGAATGGCCGCGCGCTGTCCTTCGATCGGCATGCGATCGAGGTTCTGATGAGCTGCGGCTTTCCGGGCAACGTGCGGGAGCTGGAGAATTGCGTGCAGCGTACGGCGACGCTGGCGCCAGGCCCGGAGATCGTCAGGAACGACTTCGCGTGCTGTCACAGCCAGTGCCTGTCGGCCATGTTGTGGAACGGTGCATCCGAGGGCGTGCCGCAGCGCTCGTTGCCCATCGTCCCGCTCTCGGTCCTTCCGGCCTCCGCTGCGCGCGAGAGGGGCGCCGGCCCCCCTCCGTCGGCCGTTGAGCCGCTGGCGCCAGCGGCGAGCGCTTCCAGCCTGTCGTCGACCGGGAGCGTGGCGGAGCGTGAGAGCGTCATCGCGGCCATGGAGAAGTCGGGTTGGGTCCAGGCCAAGGCCGCGCGCCTGCTCGGCCTGACGCCGCGGCAGATCGGCTACGCGCTGAAGAAGCACGGCATCGAGGTCAAGCGGCTCTGACGGCGACTGTCGCAGATGCGACATGCTGTCGGGGCCACGACAACCGGCTTCGCACAAGATTACGCTTGAATTTCAGACCCTTCAGGGTTGGCACGGCGCTTGAAAGAAGGTGTCCGACGGCATCGTCTGCTCAAGGAGTCGGAACACATGTCTTACAAGATTGTCGCCTCGCAATGCACGGTTTGCGGCGCATGTGAGTTCGAATGCCCGAACGCGGCGATCAGCCTCAAGCGCGACATGTATGTCATCGATCCCAAGAAGTGCACGGAGTGCGAAGGGAGTTTCGACACGCCGCAATGCGCGGCCGTCTGTCCGGTGCCCGACACCTGTATTCCGGCCTGAGGCACCTCCATGGCGCGGTCGAGGCTGGCGGACTGGAAATCTCATTCGCGGACGGAGCGGTAGATGGCGGCGGTTCAGGAAACCATCGAACAGGTTCGCGGCATCGACGTCGACCAGTATCGTTATGGGTTTGAGACCCTGATCGAGTCCGACAAGGCCCCCAAGGGTCTGTCGGAAGAAACCGTCAAGTTCATCTCCGAGAAGAAGAACGAGCCCGCCTGGATGCTGCACTGGCGGCTGGAAGCCTATCGGCGCTGGCTGACCATGACGGAGCCGACCTGGGCCCGCGTCGACTATCCCAGGATCGACTTCCAGGACCTTTATTATTACGCGGCGCCGAAGCCGAAGAAGACGATCTCCTCGCTCGACGAGATCGATCCGGAGATCCTGAAGACCTACGAGAAGCTCGGCATCCCCTTGCGGGAAGTCGCCATGCTCGAGGGCGTCGAGCCCAAGCCCGGCGAAGAGGATCCGGCTCGCCGCAAGATCGCGGTCGACGCGGTGTTCGATTCGGTCTCGGTCGCAACCACGTTCAAGGCCGAGCTGAAGAAGGCCGGCGTGATCTTCATGCCGATCTCGGAGGCGATCCGCGAGCACCCCGAGCTGGTGCAGAAGTATCTGGGCTCGGTGGTGCCGACCTCGGACAATTTCTACGCGACGCTGAACTCGGCGGTGTTCTCCGACGGCTCGTTCGTCTACGTGCCGCCGGGTGTGCGCTGCCCGATGGAGCTGTCGACCTATTTCCGCATCAACGAGCGCAACACCGGCCAGTTCGAGCGCACGCTGATCATCGCCGACAAGGGCGCCTACGTCTCCTATCTCGAAGGCTGCACCGCGCCGCAGCGCGACGAGAACCAGCTGCACGCCGCCGTGGTCGAGCTCGTCGCCCATGACGACGCCGAGATCAAATATTCGACGGTGCAGAACTGGTATCCGGGCAATTCGGAAGGCAAGGGCGGCATCTACAATTTCGTCACCAAGCGTGGCGACTGCCGCGGCAACAATTCCAAGATCTCCTGGACCCAGGTCGAGACCGGGTCTGCGATCACCTGGAAATATCCGAGCTGCATCCTTCGCGGCGACAATTCCCGCGGCGAGTTCTACTCGATCGCGATCTCGAACGGCTATCAGCAGGTCGATAGCGGCACCAAGATGATCCATCTCGGCAAGAACACGACGAGCCGGATCATCTCCAAGGGCATCGCCGCCGGCAGGTCGCAGAACACCTATCGCGGCCTCGTCACGGCGCACCGCAAGGCGCTAGGGGCGCGCAACTTCACGGCCTGCGATTCGCTCTTGATCGGCGACAAATGCGGCGCGCACACCGTGCCGTACATCGAGGCCAAGAACTCGTCGGCGACGTTCGAGCACGAGGCGACCACGTCGAAGATCTCCGAGGACGTGCTGTTCTACTGCATCCAGCGCGGGCTCAGCCAGGAGGAGGCGGTCGGCCTCGTCGTCAACGGCTTCGTCAAGGACGTGCTGCAGCAGCTGCCGATGGAGTTCGCCGTGGAAGCGCAGAAGCTGATCTCGATCTCGCTCGAAGGGAGCGTCGGATGACTGTCTTTGGACCTACCAGGCAAGGAGAAGTGTGATGACGGCGCTCCTCGATATCCGCGGGCTCAAGGCCGAGATCGACGGCCGCCAGATTCTCAACGGGCTCGACCTCGCCGTGAACAAGGGCGAGATCCACGCCATCATGGGTCCGAACGGCGCCGGCAAGTCGACGCTGTCCTATGTGCTGTCGGGCAAGCCGGGCTACGAGATCACCGGCGGCGAGGTGTTCTTCAACGGCGAGGATCTCCTTGCCATGGACCCGGACGAGCGGGCGGCAAAAGGGCTGTTCCTGGCCTTCCAATACCCGCTCGAAATTCCCGGTGTCGCAACACTGACGTTCCTGCGGACGGCGCTCAATGCCCAGCGCAAGAAGCGTGGCGAAGAGGAATTGTCCTCGCCCGACGTGCTGAAGCGGGTGCGCGAGCTCGCCAAGCAGCTCAGCATCGACCCTGAGATGCTGAAGCGGCCGCTCAATGTCGGTTTCTCCGGCGGCGAGAAGAAGCGTAACGAGACGCTTCAGATGGCGCTGCTGGAGCCCAAACTGTGCGTGCTGGACGAGACCGATTCCGGCCTCGACATCGACGCGCTGCGCATCGTCGCCGACGGCGTCAATCGCCTGCGTGCGGCCGATCGCGGCATGATCGTGATCACGCACTATCAGCGGTTGCTCGACTACATCGTGCCCGACGTCGTGCATGTTCTGGCCGCAGGCCGCATCGTCAAGACCGGCGGCAAGGATCTCGCGCTCGAACTGGAGGCGACGGGCTACGCGCAGTATCAGAGCGAGGCGGCGTGATCCCATGAATGCCGAGGTCCGTTCCGTCAAGACCGCTGCCGAGATCGGATTCGCCGATCTGTTCGCGGCCGTGCGCGAGAGTCTGCCCGGCGGGGACAAGATCGGGGCGGTCCGGCGCGATGCCTTCGACCGCTTCGCGGCGCAAGGCCTGCCGCATTCCCGCACCGAGGCCTGGAGGTATACTGATCTGCGGCGCCTGCTGCGTGATGCCAAGCCGCTGGCTCCGCGCTCCGATGCGGCAGCCAGGAGTGTCGCTCGCGAGGCGGGTGCGGTTTTCGCTGGCCTCGGCCTCCGGCGACTGCTGATCGTCGACGGCGCCTTCGCGCCCGAACTCTCCGATCTCGCCGGGCTCGAACCCGGCGTCGTCGTTCGCGCGACGGTCGAGGCGCTGGGAGCGGACGAAATGGTTCTGCCGCTCGATATGGCCGGAGGCGATCCGGTCGCCGCGCTCAACACCGCACTCGCCGCCGACGGTGTCGTGATCACGGTCGCCCCGGGTGTCGTCGTGGAGCGGCCGATCCATCTCGTCTTCGTGACCACGGGCGGTACGCCCGCCGCGACGTTCACGCGGTCGCGGCTGGAGCTCGGCAGCGGTGCGGTCCTCACGCTCGTCGAGACCCATGAGGGTCCGGACCAGTCAGACTACCAGATCAATGCGGCCTTGCAGGTGGATGTCGGAGACAGGGCCCGTCTGGACCACGTCAAGATCACCGGCGAAGGCGCAGCTGCGCTGCATATCTCGACGCTCGAGGCCTCGACCGGGGCGGGCGCGAGCTATCGCGATTTCGGCTTCACCATCGGTGGTGCCGTGGTGCGCAATCAGCTTTTTGTGAAGCTGGCGGGCGAGGGTGCCATCGCCGATGTGCATCAGGGAAGCCTTCTGGCCGGCCGCCAACATGCAGACACCACGCTCGTCGTCGACCATGTCGCCGCTGGTTCGCAGAGCCGGGAAGTCTTCAAGGCGGTCGTGGACGATGAGGCTCGGGCCGTGTTCCAGGGCAGGATCACGGTGCAGCCCGGCGCGCAGCAGACCGATGCCAGGATGATGGCGAGGGCGCTGCTCCTGTCTGACGAGGCCGTCGCCAAT
The DNA here is from genome assembly GCF_022354745.1 of Bradyrhizobium sp. I71. NCBI lineage: Bacteria > Pseudomonadati > Pseudomonadota > Alphaproteobacteria > Hyphomicrobiales > Nitrobacteraceae > Bradyrhizobium > Bradyrhizobium sp. I71. The sequence goes on along the minus strand of NZ_CP059398.1, from coordinate 1,498,586 downwards.
TGCAAGCCGGAGCTCGAGATTTTCGCCGACGACGTTCAATGCGGACACGGCACCACCACCGGCGCGCTGGACGATCAGTTGAAGTTCTATCTGATGGCGCGCGGTATTCCGGAAAAGGAAGCCGAGGCGCTGCTGATCCAGGCCTTCGTCGGCGAGGTGATCGACGCCGTCGCGCGCGACGATCTGCGTGAGGCATTGACGCAGGTGATGCTCAACTGGCTCGAGGAACGGGAATAGTTCCATGCATCCGGCGGTCGCCAACGGAAGTTACGACGTCAACCGCGTCCGCCAGGACTTTCCAATCCTGTCGACGCAGGTGCATGGCAAGAAGCTGGTCTATCTGGACAATGCGGCCTCGGCCCAGAAGCCGAATGCCGTGCTTGACCGGCTGACGCAGGCCTACACCAGCGAATACGCCAACGTGCACCGTGGCCTGCATTATCTCGCCAATGCCGCCACCGAAGCCTATGAAGGCGCGCGCGATAGGATTGCCCGTTTTCTCAATGCAGAGCGGCGCGAAGAGATTATCTTCACCCGGGGGGCCACGGAGGCGATCAACCTGGTGGCCCAGACGTTCGGTCGCGAAAGGATCGGCGAAGGCGACGAGATCGTACTCTCGATCATGGAGCACCACGCCAATATCGTGCCGTGGCACTTCCTCAGGGAACGGCAGGGTGCCGTGATCAGATGGGCGCCGGTCGACGACGAGGGCAATTTCCTGATCGACGAGTTCGAGAAGCTCTTGAACGCGAAGACCAAGCTGGTTGCAATCACCCAGATGTCGAACGTGCTGGGCAGTGTCGTTCCGGTCAAGGAGGTCGTGCGGCTGGCGCATGCCCGCGGGATTCCCGTCCTGGTCGACGGTTCGCAAGGCGCGGTCCACATGGATGTCGATGTGCGCGACATCGGCTGCGACTTCTACGTCATCACCGGGCACAAGCTGTACGGGCCGACCGGCATCGGCGCGCTCTACGGCAAGTACGAGCATCTGGCGGCCATGCCGCCCTTCAACGGCGGCGGCGAGATGATCCGCGAAGTCTCGTGCGATGGCGTCACCTATGGCGAGCCGCCGCATCGCTTCGAGGCCGGCACGCCGCCGATCGTGCAGGCCATCGGCCTCGGCGCCGCCATCGACTATGTCGAATCGATCGGCAAGGAGCGGATCCGCAGGCACGAGAGGAGCCTGCTGGCCTATGCCGAGGAACGTCTGCGTGGGATCAATTCGCTGCGCATCATCGGAACCGCCGCCGACAAGGGCGCGATCGTGTCGTTCGAGATGAAGAGCGCCCACGCTCACGACCTTGCGACCGTGATCGATCGCTCCGGTGTGGCGGTTCGCGCCGGAACCCATTGCGCGATGCCGCTGCTCGACCGCTTCGGCGTGACCGCCACCTGCCGCGCTTCGTTCGCGCTCTACAACACGTTGGAGGAGGTCGATGCGCTGGCCGCGGCCCTGACCAGGGCCCAGGAGCTGCTCTCATGAGCGAACGGATCGCCACCAGGCCGCGTCCCGTCAAGCCGCGGCCAGTTGCCCGCATCGTCTGCGATGCCTATCGTCGCCGAACGGTGCGGAACATGGAGCGGCGCTTCACCGGCGAGTACTCGGTCGGTGAACCGATCCGCGCCGCGGCACTGATCCGGAACGACGGCATGTATCCGCACAAGGATGTCGGCGAGCCGCTCGTGCACCCCGGCGATGCCGGCATTGTGCGCGAGAGCTGGCGCTTTCTCGGCGAGGTCTACTACACGGTCGAATTCACGGCCCGGTCGGTGTTCGTCATCATGGCGGACCACGAGATGATGCGGATGGGAACCGCGTTCGACGTCGCCTGACGTTCTCCAGGCGTCATACGGCTTCCGCGAGTGCGGCCGTCGCATCTGCACGCGTCCGCGCAACCATCGACCGGAATCCGTTCGAGCGCTGTGGAGTCAGGTGCTCGCCGAGCCCGAGCCGCTCGAACAAGGCGAGGGGATTCTCGCCTGAGATCTCCGCGGCCGGTCGTCCCGACAGAAGCGCGATCAGGATCGCGACCAGGCCGCGGACGATGTGAGCGTCGCTGTCGCCCGCAAAGGTGAGGAACGGCCGCCCGTCGCGGTGCTCGATCGTGGTCGCAAGCCAGACCTGGCTGACGCAGCCCTGCACCTTGTTGGCGTCGGTCCGCTGCTCCTCCGGAAAGGGCGTCAGCATGCGGCCCAGTTCGATGACGTAGCGGTAGCGGTCGTCCCACTCTTCGAGGAGCGAGAAGTTCTCGATGATGTCGCCGATCGGCGTTGGCCGAGAGTTCGTTTCAAGCTGCATGATCGCCTCGATGCATTGGTGAGACGCATCAAGCAAGCCCCATACCGCAGCGCGGATCGACGATTCCCTGCAGGAAAATGCATCGACGAATGCCATCTGGCGACGACACGCATTGTTTTGTTTCGAACAGCCCTTCGCGCACGCACATGTCGACATGATGCGATGTCGGGTTTGCAACAAACGCGAGCGTCGAAGCTATCTGTCTCCAATCGCTTCACTTTTTGTCTTCGGCATGCGCTGGCACACTCGTTGCAAAAGTCCTTGTGCAAGGCGACCTCGCGGAAGAGATCGCGAGAGCGGCGCGCCGGTTGAGGCGTCCGATCGTTCACACAGGGATAACCGAGGGATATTCGCATGAGCCTAGCAACCACAGAGAGCGTCGCCGAGATCAAGGCCCGCAACAAGCAACTGATCGACGAAGTCTTGAAGGTCTATCCGGAGAAGACTGCAAAGCGCCGCGCCAAGCACCTCAATGTGCACGAAGCCGGCAAGTCCGATTGCGGCGTCAAGTCGAACCTGAAGTCCATCCCCGGCGTGATGACCATTCGCGGCTGCGCTTATGCCGGCTCCAAGGGCGTTGTGTGGGGTCCGATCAAGGACATGATCCACATCAGCCACGGCCCGGTCGGCTGCGGGCAGTATTCCTGGGCGGCGCGGCGCAACTATTACATCGGAACGACCGGCATCGACACTTTCGTCACCATGCAGTTCACCTCCGACTTCCAGGAGAAGGACATCGTGTTCGGTGGTGACAAGAAGCTCGCCAAGATCATCGACGAGATCCAGGAGCTGTTTCCGCTCAACCACGGCATCACCATCCAGTCGGAATGCCCGATCGGCCTGATCGGCGACGATATCGAGGCCGTCTCGAAGGTGAAGTCCAAGGAGTATGACGGCAAGACCATCGTCCCGGTGCGCTGCGAAGGCTTCCGCGGCGTCTCGCAATCGCTCGGCCACCACATCGCCAACGACGCGGTGCGGGACTGGATCTTCGACAAGATCTCCCCGGACGCGAAGCCGGCCTTCGAGGCGACGCCCTATGACGTCGCGATCATCGGCGACTACAACATCGGCGGCGACGCCTGGTCCTCGCGCATCCTGCTCGAGGAGATGGGCCTGCGCGTGATCGCGCAATGGTCCGGCGACGGCAGCCTCGCCGAGCTGGAGGCGACGCCCAAGGCGAAGCTCAACGTCCTGCACTGCTACCGCTCGATGAACTACATCTCCCGCCACATGGAGGAGAAGTTCGGCATCCCCTGGTGCGAGTACAACTTCTTCGGTCCCTCCAAGATCGCGGAGTCGCTGCGCAAGATCGCGAGCTTCTTCGACGACAAGATCAAGGAGGGCGCCGAGCGCGTCATCGCAAAGTACCAGCCGCTGATGGACGCGGTGATCGCCAAGTATCGCCCGCGCCTGGAAGGCAAGACGGTGATGCTGTTCGTCGGCGGCCTGCGTCCCCGCCACGTGATCGGCGCCTATGAGGACCTCGGCATGGAGGTGGTCGGCACCGGTTACGAGTTCGGTCACAATGACGACTACCAGCGCACGGCCCAGCACTACGTCAAGGACGGCACGCTGATCTATGACGACGTCACCGGCTACGAGTTCGAGCGCTTCGTCGAGAAGATCCAGCCGGATCTGGTCGGCTCGGGCATCAAGGAGAAGTACGTCTTCCAGAAGATGGGCGTGCCGTTCCGACAGATGCACTCGTGGGATTATTCCGGTCCCTATCACGGCTATGACGGGTTCGCGATCTTCGCGCGCGACATGGACATGGCCATCAACTCTCCGATCTGGAAGAAGACCAAGGCACCCTGGAAGGATGCCCCGCGGCCGAGCCTGATGGCGGCGGAATGACAGAGGCTGACGTCCGGCTCTTCTTCATTCGGGGAAGAGCCGGAGACAGGCGATCGAACACGAATCCAACAAGGGTGCCACGATGACACAGAATGCCGAACACGTGCTCGATCACTTCGAGCTGTTCCGGGGACCGGAATACCAGCAGATGCTGGCCAACAAGAAGGCCCTGTTCGAGAATCCGCACGATCCCGCGGAGGTCGAGCGGATCCGGGAGTGGGCCAAGACGCCAGAATACCGCGAGAAGAACTTCGCCCGCGAAGCGCTGACCGTGAACCCGGCCAAGGCCTGCCAGCCGCTGGGTGCCGTGTTCGTCGCCGTCGGGTTCGAAGGCACGCTACCCTTCGTGCACGGCTCGCAGGGCTGCGTCGCCTATTACCGCAGCCATCTGTCTCGCCACTTCAAGGAGCCGAGCTCCTGCGTTTCCTCGTCGATGACGGAAGATGCGGCTGTGTTCGGCGGCCTGAACAACATGATCGACGGGCTCGCGAACACCTACAACATGTACAAGCCGAAGATGATCGCCGTCTCCACCACCTGCATGGCGGAGGTGATCGGCGACGACCTCAATGCCTTCATCAAGACGGCGAAGGAAAAGGGTTCCGTTCCCAACGAGTACGACGTTCCCTTCGCTCATACGCCGGCCTTCGTCGGCAGCCACGTGACCGGCTACGACAACGCGCTCAAGGGCATCCTGGAGCATTTTTGGGACGGCAAGGCCGGCACCGCGCCGAAGCTGGAGCGCAAGGAGAATGGCAAGATCAACTTCATCGGCGGTTTCGACGGCTACACCGTCGGCAACATCCGCGAGATCAAGCGCATCTTCGAACTGATGGGGATCGAATACACGATACTCGCTGATAACAGCGACGTGTTCGACACGCCGACCGACGGCGAGTTCCGCATGTATGACGGCGGTACCACGCTGGAGGACGCCGCGAACGCGATCCACGCCAAGGCGACTATCTCCATGCAGCAATACTGCACCGAGAAGACGCTCCCCTTCATCGAGGGACATGGTCACGAAGTCGCGGCCTTCAACCATCCCGTCGGCGTCAGTGCCACCGATGAGTTCCTGATGACGCTGTCGCGCATCACGGGCAAGCCGATTGCGAAGGCACTGGAGCAGGAGCGCGGCCGTCTCGTCGATGCCATGGCCGATTCGAGCGCTCATATCCACGGCAAGAAGTTCGCGATCTACGGCGATCCGGACCTCTGCTATGGGCTCGCGGCCTTCCTGCTCGAGCTCGGCGCCGAGCCCACCCATGTGCTCTCGACCAACGGCAACAAGGCTTGGGCGGAAAAGATGCAGGCGCTGTTCGCCAGCTCGCCGTTCGGCAAGAACTGTCATGCCTATCCGGGCAAGGATCTCTGGCACATGCGATCGCTGCTGTTCACCGAGCCGGTCGATTTCCTGATCGGCAACACCTACGGCAAGTATCTGGAGCGCGACACCGGCACGCCGCTGATCCGCATCGGCTTCCCGGTGTTCGATCGTCACCACCACCACCGCTATCCGGTGTGGGGCTATCAGGGCGGCATGAACGTTCTGGTCAAGATCCTCGACAAGATCTTCGACGAGATCGACAAGAACACCAACGTGCCTGCGAAGACCGACTACAGCTTCGACATCATCCGCTGACGTCTATGAGAGCTGCCGCCGCCCGACGGGGCGGCGGCAGACCACCAGTCTAGCCAGAGCGATCGAGACTGCGGGGCACAACGCTCGCGCAGCGGGTCAGGGAATAGGAGAGACGCATGAGCTCGCTGTCGGCCACCATCCAGGACGTCTTCAACGAGCCGGGCTGCGGCAAGAACGCCAACAAGACGGAGGCCGAGCGCAAGAAGGGCTGTACCAAGCAATTGCAGCCGGGAGGGGCCGCAGGCGGCTGCGCCTTCGACGGTGCCAAGATTGCGCTGCAGCCGTTCACCGACGTCGCTCATCTCGTCCACGGCCCGATCGCCTGCGAGGGCAATTCCTGGGACAATCGCGGCAGCGCCTCGTCTGGCTCCGATCTCTGGCGGCGCAGCTTTACCACCGACATGAACGAGACCGACATCGTGTTCGGCGGCGAGAAGCGGCTCTACAAGGCGATCAGGGAGATCATCGAGAAATACGACCCGCCAGCGATCTTCGTCTACCAGACCTGCGTGCCGGCCATGATCGGCGACGACATCAACGCGGTTTGCAAGGCTGCGGCCACGAAGTTCGGCAAGCCGGTCATCCCCGTCAATTCGCCCGGCTTCGTCGGCCCGAAGAACCTCGGCAACAAGCTGGCCGGCGAGGCGCTGCTCGAGCACGTGATCGGTACCGCTGAGCCCGACTATACCACGCCCTACGACATCAACATGATCGGCGAGTACAACCTGTCTGGCGAATTCTGGCAGGTCAAGCCGCTGCTGGACGAACTCGGCATTCGGATCCTCTCCTGCATCTCCGGTGACGGGAAATACCGCGAGCTGGCTTACTCGCATCGGGCCAGGGCCGCGATGATGGTGTGCTCCAAGGCGATGATCAACGTCGCCCGCAAGATGGAGGAACGCTACGGCATCCCCTACTTCGAGGGCTCCTTCTACGGCATCCAGGACTCCAGCGATTCGCTGCGCGAGATCGCCCGCCTGCTGATCGAGCGCGGCGCGCCGGCAGAGCTGATGGAGCGCACCGAAGCGGTGATCGCGCGGGAGGAAGCCAAGGCCTGGGCCGCGATCGAGCGCTTCAAGCCGCGCTTCAAGGACAAGAAGGTGCTGCTGATCACCGGCGGCGTGAAGTCCTGGTCCGTGGTCGCCGCGCTCCAGGAGGCGGGTCTCGAGATCGTCGGCACCTCCGTGAAGAAGTCCACCAAGGAGGACAAGGAGCGGATCAAGGAGCTGATGGGGCAGGACGCCCACATGATCGAGGACATGACGCCGCGCGAGATGTACAAGATGCTGAAGGACGCGCGCGCCGACATCATGCTCTCCGGCGGCAAGTCGCAGTTCGTTGCGCTGAAAGCGGCGATGCCCTGGCTCGACATCAACCAGGAGCGCTGTCACGCCTATATGGGCTACATCGGCATGGTCAAGCTGATGGAGGAGATCGAGAAGGCGCTCTACAACCCGATGTGGGCCCAGCTCCGCCGACCCGCGCCGTGGGACGATGCGGGCGTGAACTGGCAGGCCAAGGCGATCGCGCAGATGGATGCGCAGGCCGCCGAGATCGCCGCCGATCCGGCGCTTGCGGAGGCGACCCGCCGCGCCAGGAAGATCTGCCACTGCAAGACCGTCGACCTCGGCAGCATCGAGGATGCCATCGCTGCGCACGGCCTTTCCACCGTCGACGCGGTCAAGGAGCACACCAACGCCTCGGGCGGTTGCGGCGCCTGCAAGGGACGGATCGAGGACATCCTCGCCGCTCGGCCGACGCCGATCCTCCAGGCGGCGGAGTAGGGCGCAGCCGATGGCCATCGTCACCACCTCGAAGAAAGCCTGCTCGGTCAATCCGCTCAAGATGAGCCAGCCGATCGGCGGCTCGTTCGCCTTCATGGGGCTGCGCGGAGCGATGCCCCTGCTGCATGGCTCGCAGGGCTGCACCTCGTTCGGACTGACCCTGTTCGTGCGGCATTTCAAGGAAGCCGTGCCGATGCAGACCACCGCGATGAGCGAGGTCGCGACCGTGCTCGGCGGCTATGAGAACGTCGAGCAGGCGATCCTCAACATCTACAATCGCACCAAGCCGGAGATCATCGGCATCAATTCGACCGGCGTCACCGAGACCAAGGGCGACGACGTCGAGGGCTTCATCCGCCTGATCCGGCAAAAGCACCCGCAGCTCGAAAAGTTCCCGCTGGTCTATGTCTCGACGCCCGATTTCAAGGACGCTTTCCAGGACGGCTGGGAGAAGACCGTCGCGCGCATGGTCGAAGTGCTCGTCGACCCCGCTGAGGCGGGTGCCGTGCGCGACCCGGCGCGCGTGAACGTCCTGCCGGGCTGTCACCTCACGCCGGGAGATCTCGACGAGCTGCGCACGATCATCGAGGATTTCGGGCTCAAGCCGTCCTTCCTGCCGGACCTTGCCGGCTCGCTCGACGGGCACATCCCGGACGAGTTCACGCCGACCACGATCGGCGGCATCGGGGTCGACGAGATCGCGACCATGGGGCAGGCGGGATGGACCATCGCCATCGGCGCGCAGATGAAGCGCGCGGCGGAAGCGATGCAGCAGAGGGCGGGCGTGCCGTTCCGCCTGTTCGAGCGGCTCTGCGGCCTCGCCCCGAACGACGAATTCATCGCATTCCTCAGCGAGATCAGCGGCCGGCCGGTGCCGGCGAAGTACCGCCGGCAGCGCGGCCAGCTCGCGGACGCAATGCTGGATACGCATTTCCACATCGGCGGTCGCAAGCTCGCGATCGGCGCCGAGCCGGACCTGCTGTTCGATCTCTCCAGCATGCTGCACGAGATGGGTGCGGAGGTCGCGGTCGCCGTGACCACGACGGCATCGCCCGTGCTGGAGCGCGTCAGGACGCAGGAGGTCCTGATCGGCGATCTCGAAGACCTGGAAGAGCTTGCCAAGGCGCGCGACTGCGATCTCCTTATTACCCATTCCCACGGCCGCCAGGCGGCCTCGCGCCTGAGGATCCCGTTCTACCGCGCGGGCTTTCCGATGTTCGACCGTCTCGGTGCCGGGCACCAGCTGTCGGTCGGCTATCGCGGCACGCGCAGTCTGATCTTCGATCTTGCCAATCTCGTCATCGCCGATCGCGAGGCGAACCACCAGCCGACGCCTGATACCTGGCGGACCACGGACAGCGGCCTCGAGGTCGTCCCGCCGCAACTGCACTGACGTAACAAGAGGGACCAGATCGATGAAAGTCGCCTTTGCCACCCAGGACCTGAAGCGCGTCGACGCGCATTTCGGCTGGGCCAAGAATATCGCCATCTACGACGTCAATCCGGACGGCCATCATTTTGTCGAGGCCATCCAGTTCGACGGCGACCTCAAGGAGGACGGTAACGAGGACAAGCTGGCGCCGAAGATCGAGGCGATCAAGGATTGTACGATCCTCTACGTCGCCGCGATCGGCGGCTCGGGCGCGGCGCGGGTCGTCGCCAACAACATCCACCCCATGAAGGTGACGCAGCCCGAGGCGATCGACGATCTCTGCGTCAAACTCGAGGGCGTGTTGAAGGGCTCGCCGCCGCCGTGGCTGCGCAAGGTGCTCGCCAAGGGACAGGAACGCAGCTTTGATTTCGAGGACTGAAGGGAACCGCCATGACTGAAGCGGCTGAACTGATCCAACCCGACAATGCGGCCGAGGCGCCGTTCGTCAAGGAGCTCGTCAAGATCTGGCGGGCCCAGGACACCCATGGCGCTTGGGAGGGGAAGAAGGATCTCGACCTGCTCGAGCCCTATATCCTCGACAAGGAGAAGCGCCGTGCGCTGCCGATCGTCGGCGATCCCGACCCGGACACGATCTGGCGTATGGAGCTGTTCTTCAACGCTGTCGCGTTGTCGATCGAGAAAGCGACCGGCGTGATGATCTCGCCGATGCTGAAGATGCACCATGAAGGCTTCGGCCGCATGGTCCTGATCGGCGGCCGGCTCGTCGTCGTTAACAAGCAGCTGCGCGACGTGCATCGGTTCGGTTTCGACAATCTGGCCAAGCTTGCGGCTGAAGGTGACAAGCATGTCGCAGGCGCGGTCGAGATGATCCGCAAATTTCCCGATGTGGCGAATTACTGAGGCTTGAGCATGAGCGATCTCGAAACCCTGAAGGCCGAAATCAAGAAGCTCTCGGCCAAGGCGACGCAGGCCAAGATGGACCTCCACGATCTCTCGGAGGAGCTTCCGATCAACTGGACCTCGATCCTGAGCGTGGCCCAGAAGGCCCACGACGCTTTCGCCGACCTCGAGCGCAAGCGCGAGGACCTCAAGGCGCTGGAAAAGGCCTGAGGCGGGATTCCGATCATGTCCTACGCAACCCGCGACGGCCGCGACTGGAAGCCGGACTATCTGGTGTCGATCGATGCCCAGAAGTGCATCGGCTGTGGGCGCTGCTACAAGGTCTGCGGCCGCGAGGTCATGACGCTGAAAGGCATCAACGAGGACGGCGAGATGATCGACCTCGATGACGACGACGACGAGGTCGAGAAGAAGGTGATGGTGATGAACGACGACGGCGCCTGCATCGGCTGCGGCGCCTGCGCGCGAGTCTGTCCGACCAACTGCCAGACCCACGTCCCCGCGGCGGCTTGAACGCCGTGCCGGACCCAGCGATGAGCAAGACGAGGTTCGCCAGGTACAATATCGGCCAGGTGATCCGTCATCGTCTCTACGCAATGCGGGGCGTCATCTTCGATGTCGACACATCGCTCGCCGGCACGGATGGCGAACCGGAGCCCGACGGGGCGACGACGGGTCTGGTCTACCGGCTGTTCGCCGAGGACGATGAAATCCCCTACGTGGCCTGTATCGCGGAACGCGACCTCGAGCCCGATGATTCCGGCGAGCCGGTCAGCCATCCCGGGATCGGGGCCATGTTCGAGGTCGGCGAAGCCGGCGGCTATCGCCGGCGCCGGCACGCGTTGAACTGACGCGCGAGCGACGCCGCGATCCGCCTTACTCTATCCCCTGTTCGCGCGACTTCATCATCGCGGCGATGCGGAAACGCTCGTGGATGGCGACGGGATTGGCAAGCATGTCGGCTTCCGCCTGCCTGAACGCGGCGAGCACGATCTCGGCTTCCTCGCGCGTCAGGGGCACGCGGCCAGCCATGTGGGTCGCCTCCGGCGCGGCGGCACGGATCGCGCGGCGATAGGGGTGATCCTTCACCTCGATCAGCTCGTTCGCTTCGAGCTTGCCGCCGAGCGTGATCGCGAGTCCGACGACCTCGAGCTTGCGGCCGTCCTGCGTGATCTTGACCAGGATCGCCATCACGGCACCAGCGGCATGGCAAAGCCGGGGCGGGGATGGGCGTCATAATAGTCCGGGCGTTCCGGCCAGCCGCCTTCGGCGATGAACTTGAACGCGATGATCTTCACGGGCGCACCTTGCGAGCAGGAGACCTCGACGAACTTGATCTCGCGCGGGCCGGGGCCGGCGGAAAAGTCCGCCACGACGGTCCCGTCGGCCTTGCATGCTCGCGCAAAGCCCGGTGTGCCGACGCTGTTTGCCGGCACCGGATTGGCCGCGAGGTTCACGCCGGCGTCGCCGCTGAAAGCCGGGGTCGCGAACTTGAACGTGGCGAGGACGGCGCTGCGATCCACCGGCCGATCGGCGGTGATCGGGCGCGCGACCGAATAGACGGTCAGCGTGCCGCCATCGAGCAACGCCTTGATCTCGTCTTCCGAGCAGGCGGCGAATTCAGACGCGACGTTCATGTCATTCTCCATGCCAAGGGGGCCTGACTGAACAGCATCAATTTCCATGCCACCTCGCGTGGGCGTCCCGAGAGCGACGACGTCGCCAAAACCGGGAGAATCGGCTTGGAACTGGGCTCGCATGAGGAATCAGGGAGCGACAACGCTGTCGCGTGTCGGATTCCTGACCTGACGTCCCCCTGGCCTAGCGCGATTCTTGCACCAGTCGAACGATCCGACCGCGAACGAGGACAGCATGGACCAAAATACCGCCTATGCGATCTGCGCCTTCAACGACATCCCGAGCCAGCGGGCGATCGGCTTTCATCTCATGATCGTCGGCGAAGACGGGACGCCGCGGCCCTGGCCGATCGTGATCGTGCGCTGGGGCAAGCAAGTGTTCGGCTATCTCAATCGCTGCCCGCACAATGGGGTGAACCTGGACTGGGAGCGCCACCAATTCCTTGATGGGAACGGCACCAGGCTGATGTGCGGCAAGCACGGTGCGACCTTCGAACTCGGAACCGGCACTTGCGTGGATGGGCCCTGCAAGGGCGAGAGCCTGACGCCGATCGCGCTCGCCGTGCTCGACGGCGAGATCTGCGTGACCGGTGTGACGCTGGTGGAGGACGACGAGACGGCCTGCGAGGAAGAGGTCTGACGACGATGGGTCAGACCGGGCGGTTCTCGTTGCGGTTCTTCACCGGCTCCATCTTCGCAACGCCGTCCTCGAAGGAGATCTCGGTATAGGAGCCGTCGAGCTTCCTCGCGGCATCGAGCAGATAGTCGAGCTTGCCCGCGGTATCGAGCTTCTTGATGTCGTTCTTGTCCACGCCGGCGAGGTCCATCATCTCCTTCCACACCGTCGATTCGTCGCACGGCAGGATGCGGAATTCGATGTCCCCGATCCTGGTACGGTACTTGGCCAGCAGGTCGATGTTGTTGCAGAACATGAAGTAGCTGCCTTTCGGGCTCAACGCGCCGTCCAGCACCTTGGCGACGTCGGCGAGATAGGCGTAGGAATGCAGGTAACCGGCGAGCACCGGAATGGTCTCTTCGTCCTCCTGCGCCACGGTCAGCACCTGCTCGATCGAATAATCCGGCGGACGCTTCTCGTCGGCGACCTGGGCCTGGAATTTCAGCGCGATGTCGCCGCGAAAGCCGAAGCGGCCGGGCTTGGTCGTGTCGCCCTTCAGCACCGCGTTCAGGAGCCGGCCTTCCTTGTCCAGGCGGCCAAGGGCGGTGTTGTCGATCGACGTCATGAATGTCTCCTTGTCTCATCTGCCGCGCGGCCCCATGGCCGGCGCGAAGCTCTCGATCGCCCTTATGCAAGGAGTTTGCCGCCTGCCTGCGTATCCGCCGAAAGTTCGAATGCAGCGGGAATCCGGACGGCTCGGCGCGACCGCTGCACTTCGCCCGGTATGGCGTTGCCATTCCACGTGTCCAAGCGCCGCGAACGCCCCCTGTCGCAAACCCGACAAGCGTCGCAAAGGCAACAGCCGGGTGGTGGAACGAAAATGCAGCAATTTCAGACCTATGTGCTCTGGCACGAGACTTGCGATCCCTCATTGGAACAGACCCAGATAGCGAGGGCGAGCGATGATCAACCTGACGGACAGCGCGGTGAATGCGGTGAAGACCGCGATCTCCTCGGCGGCGCAGCCGGCGAGCGGCTTGCGTATCATGGTCGAAACCGGCGGCTGCGCCGGTTTCAAATACATGATGGGCCTCGCTGAAGAAGCCAAGCCCGACGACACCGTGATCGAGCACGGCGGCGTGAAGGTGTTCGTGGACAACCAGAGCCACGAGCATCTCAACGGCACCACGATCGACTTCGTCGTGGCGCTGGAGGGCTCCGGCTTCACCTTCGACAATCCAAATGCCAAGTCGAGCTGCTCTTGCGGCAAGTCGTTCAGCTGAGCGGCGCTCGTCGCCGATCCGCAAGAAGGAGAATGTGAAATGCTCGTCGAATCCGAACACCACAAGCAGTTGCCGGCCGCCGAACCCAATGAACGTGAACGCATCGTCCGCGCCGTGCTCGACGAGATCCGGCCCAATCTGAAGCGCGACGGCGGCGATTGCGAGCTGCTCGAGATCGATGGCAACAAGATCATGGTCAGGCTCACCGGGGCCTGCGTGTTCTGCAAGCTGGCGAGCGCGACCCTCGAGGGTATTCAGGCCCGGCTGATCGAACGGCTGGGCGAGTTCGTTCGCCTGATTCCCGTCGCCGGAGCGGCCAAAGCGCGCCATTGAGGAGAGGGGTTCCGTGCGGCCGATCTACCTCGACAACAACGCGACGACCCGCACGGATTCCTCAGTCGTCGCGGCGATGCTGCCGTTCTTCTCCGACCAGTTCGGCAACGCGTCTTCAATGCACGCCTTCGGTAGCGACGTTGCCGGGGCGGTGAAGGAGGCGCGGCGCAGCGTGCAGGCGCTGATCGGTGCCGCCTTCGACCACGAGATCGTCTTCACCTCGGGTGGCACCGAGTCGGACAATGCGGCGATCCTGTCAGCGCTCGCCACGCAGGAAGGACGGGACGAGATCGTCACCACCGCCGTGGAACATCCCGCCGTGCTGTCGCTGGTCGAAGAGCTGGGCAGCCGCGGCATCAAGAGCCATCTCATCCCCGTGGATACACGTGGCCGCCTGGACATCGAGGCCTTTCGGCGCGCGCTGGGACCACGCACCGCGATCGCATCCGTGATGTGGGCCAACAACGAGACCGGCACGGTCTTCCCGGTCGAGTTCCTCGCCAAGATGGCGCGTTCGGCCGGTGCGCTGTTTCATACCGATGCGGTGCAAGCGGTCGGACGACTTCCGATCGATCTCAAGACCAGCGAGATCGACATGCTCTCGCTCTCCGGCCACAAGCTGCACGGTCCCAAGGGCATCGGCGCGCTCTATGTGCGCAAGGGAACGAAATTCAAGCCGCTGCTTCTGGGTGGTCCTCAGGAACGCCGCCGCCGCGCCGGCACCGAAAACACTCCGGGGATCGTCGGTCTCGGCAAGGCAGCCGAGCTTGCAGCGGTGACATTCGAGCAGGAGCGGGCGCAGATCGCCGCGTTGCGCGACCGGATGGAGCAGGGGATCCTGCGGCTCGACCATTGCATGGTGCTGGGCGACGTCAAGAGCCGGCTGCCGAATACCTCGAACATCGCCTTCGAGCATGTCGAGGGCGAAGCCATCATCCATCATCTGAACCGTGCCGGCATTGCCGCCTCGCTGGGATCGGCCTGCGCCTCCGGATCTATGGAGCCCTCGCATGTGCTGCGTGCGATGAACGTGCCGGCCGCGTCGTTGCGCGGCGCGATCCGCTTTTCCTTGTCGCGCGAAACCACCGGCGACGAGATCGACCGCGTCCTGCACGCATTGCCGGACATCCTATCGAAACTGAGAGCATTGTCTCCGTCCTGGCAAGGGCGCGCGAGCGACACCTCTCGTCCTGCGGAGATGAGCCTATGAAAGTCATGATTCGCCGTTCGCCGGAGACCGGCCTGTCGATCTACGTGCCGAAGAAGGATCTCGAGGAGCCGATCGTGGAAGCCGAGCACGAGACGCTGTGGGGCGGCTGGATCCGGATCGCGAACGGTTGGGTGCTCGATCTGCCGCAGATGGCTGCCGATACCAACCTGCCGATCACGATCAACGCCAAGAAGCGTGGCGGTGAGGGAGACGAGTGATGAACGCGCCGGTCCCCCAGATCGAGTTCGCCAATCCGGCCGATGCCGAGGCGATTTTCCGCGAGGTTGTCGGGCGGCTTCGCAGTGGCAGCGTCATTCCCTATCTTGGAACTGGCGTGACCGAGCTGTCCGCGCCAAGCGTGCCGATGAACCCGGAAGGTCTCGCGGCATTTCTCGGTAGCAAGGTTGCGCTGCCGCGGCGGGCCAGGGGCAACGCCTGGGCCGCGGCGCAGCACATCGAGAGCACGCGGCATCGCGCCACCGTGACGGCCCTGATGTCGGAGGCCTTTGCGACGCCGGTCGCGCCGACATCATTGCATCGGTATCTCGCCACGCTGCCGCTCCCCCTGATCGTCGATAGCTGGTACGATGGCGCGATGCGCACGGCGCTGGCCGGTCGGGACGACTGGGGCGAGATCCAGGGCATCACCCGCGCCGGCATCGGCGAGGATCGCTGGTATCGGTTTTACGATGCCACCGGCCAGGAGGTCGACCGCGCCCGGGCCAAGGACTGGACCACGATCCTCTACAAGCCCCATGGCAGCGTCGCGCCGGCGAAGAACTTTCTGATCTCCGACGCCGACTATGTCGAGGTCTTGACCGAGATCGACATCCAGACGCCGATCCCGGACGAGGTGAAGGCGCGGCGCGCGGGCCGAAGCTTCCTGTTCCTCGGCTGTCGCTTCAACGATCAGCTCCTGCGCACCTATGCGCGACAGGTCTCGAAGCGTTCCGCGGACATCCACTATGCCGTCGTCGAGCCGGACATGCTGTCGAAGAACGAGCTGCGTTTCCTGGTGAGCCAGGGCCTGACGCCCCTGGGCATTCCGCTTGCACGCGCTGTCGAGATCGTGCTGGCGGGCTGACCCTCCCTCGAGTTGCTGATCTGGTGATCTCCGCGCGAGAAGTCTTCGCGCGGAGATCGCGCGTCCATCGACGCGTCTCGTCGACCATGTCGCGTCTGTCACCTTTCCAACATGCGTTGGCAACCCGACATTCTTTCGCACGAGCTCTAACTCCTTGAAGCAAGCCAAGAAAGTCGTCGGCGCGACGGTGGCATGCGGGTTGCTAATACCTTTCTAGAACCACTCTTAGGACGTTTCTCGAAATCCGGGTCCCGCAAAATCCGTTCGGCCTGCAAGGAGAACTGAGCACATGGACGTTTCAGCGCAACACGACGCGAGCAGCAATGGCAACGGTGCCGATGTCGGTGAGATCATGCAGGCCATCGCCGAGCACAAGGGCTGCGGCACCAGCGGCGGTAGCGGCAAGGCGAGCTGCGGATCGCAGGCCGGGCAGGGCGATCTGCCGACCGAGATCTGGGAGAAGGTAAAGAACCATCCATGCTACAGCGAAGAGGCGCATCATCACTACGCGCGAATGCATGTCGCGGTCGCGCCAGCCTGCAACATCCAGTGCAACTACTGCAATCGCAAGTACGATTGCGCCAATGAATCGCGCCCCGGCGTCGTCAGCGAGAAGCTGACGCCCGAGCAGGCCGCCAAGAAGGTGCTGGCCGTCGCCTCCACCATTCCGCAGATGACCGTGCTCGGCATTGCCGGCCCGGGCGATCCCCTCGCCAATCCGGAAAAGACCTTCAAGACCTTCGAGCTGATCTACAACACGGCGCCGGACATCAAGCTCTGCCTGTCGACCAACGGCCTGATGCTGCCCGATCATGTCGACACCATCGCGAAATACAATGTCGACCACGTCACCATCACCATCAACATGGTCGATCCCGAGATCGGCGCGAAGATCTATCCCTGGATCTTCTACAAGCACAAGCGCTACACCGGCTATGAAGCCGCCAAGATCTTGACAGACCGGCAGCTCCAGGGCCTCGAGATGCTCACCGAGCGCGGCATCCTCTGCAAGGTCAACTCGGTGATGATCCCCGGCATCAACGACCAGCACCTGGTCGAAGTCAACAAGGCCGTGAAGTCACGCGGCGCCTTCCTGCACAACATCATGCCGCTGATCTCCGCGCCGGAGCACGGCACCGTATTCGGCCTGAACGGCCAGCGCGGCCCGAGCGCGCAGGAGTTGAAGGCGCTGCAGGATTCCTGCGAGGGCGAGATGAACATGATGCGGCATTGCCGCCAGTGCCGGGCCGACGCCGTCGGTCTGCTCGGCGAGGACCGCAGCGCCGAGTTCACCACCGAGAAGATCATGGCGATGGAGGTCAAATACGACGCCGAGACCCGCAAGGCGTATCAGGAGAAGGTCGAGGAGGAGCGTGTCGCCAAGGTCGCGGCCAAGCAGGAGGAGCTTGCAGAGCTCGCCGGTGCATCCAGCGACATCAAGGTGCTGGCTGCGGTCGCGACCAAGGGCTCCGGCTTGATCAACGAGCATTTCGGCCACGCCAAGGAGTTCCAGGTCTACGAACTCTCGACGGCGGGCGCGAAATTCGTCGGCCATCGCCGCGTCGACCTCTACTGCCAGGGCGGTTATGGCGAGGAGGACAGCCTCGAGACCATCATCCGCGCCATCAACGATTGCCACGCGGTGTTCGTGGCCAAGATCGGCGGCTGCCCGAAAGGCGACCTGATCAAGGCCGGCATCGAGCCGGTCGATCAGTACGCCCACGAATATATCGAGAAGTCCGCGATCGCCTGGTTCAAGGCCTATCTCGACAAGGTCAACAGCGGCGAGATCGAGCACGTGGAGCGCGGCGATGCCGCCATCCGCCAGGGCGCGCTGATCTCGGCGGCTTGAGGAGGAATCGATGCCGTTCAAGATCATCGCCTCGCAGTGCACGAGCTGCTCGGCCTGCGAGCCGGAATGCCCGAATGTCGCGATCCGCGAAAAGGGCGGGACGTTCGTGATCGACCCGAAGAAGTGTACGGAGTGCCTGGGTCATTTCGACGAACCGCAATGTGTGGCGGTCTGCCCGGTCGACAATACCTGCGTCATCGATACGTCGCTGCCGCGCTACCAGGCGCCTGCTTGAGGGAGGAGAAGGAGATGAACTTCACGATTACACCGGCGGCGCAGAAGTTCATGCGCATGATGCTCCGCGTCGACGGCGGAGCGGGCAGCGGCTTCCGCCTCGCGGTCAGCCCCGGCGGCTGCTCCGGCCTTGCCGCCGACATCAGCGTGCGTACCGAACCGCAGGCCGGCGACGCGGTGGTCGAGCGTGACGGCGTCAAGCTGTTCCTCCCAGCCGAAAGCCGCCTGCTGCTCGACGGCGTCACCATCGATTTCGCGGATACGGCGACGCAGACCGGGCTCGTGTTCCACGATCCGAAGCAGGTCTCCTGCGGACATCACTGAAGGTGGCAATGATGCCCGACACGTTTGTCAGCCCGCAGGTCGAGATCAACGAGGCGCTCGTCACCGGCGCCTTGCTCGGGCGCGGGCTGCCGAGCGAGGCGGAACATCATTTGTGGGAAGCTGGCCTTTCCTATCACCTGGACGACATCGCGGAACGTCATCTGCGTGAAGCCGAGGCGCTCGCGCCCGACCACGCCGCTGTGCTGATCGGCCTCTATCGATTCTATTTCTACAAGGGCCGTCTCGCCGAGGCGCTCGCTGTCGCCCGTCGCTGCCTGCTCAAGGCGGCGCAGGAGAACAATCTTCCCGCCGATTGGCGCTCCGTGCGGGCTGGCGATGCCGAGTTCGGCCGCTACGAGAACATTCTGCCGCGCTTCTTTCTGTTCTCGCTGAAGGGCTACGCCTATCTGCAGATGCGCCTCGGCGAGACCGACGAGGGACGGCTCGCGGTCCAGAAGCTGCTGGAGCTCGATCCCACCGACAAGATCGGGGCCAAGGTGCTGCTGGGCGTGCTCGAGCGGATGGGGCACGACGATGAGTGACGACATCGACGAGGCCCTCGACTGGCAGGGCCAGCAGATCGATTGCACGGCCTGCGCCCATCTGGCGCTCAACCATGCCGGCGGCTGTCGGATCAAGCATGCCTGTGTCAACGATCGCTACGCGCGCCGCATCGATCGCTTCTTCAACTGGAATACGGGCCTCGCCGACGCCTATCTCGGCCATCCGCATTTCGAGGTTCGCGCGATCGCCGCAAAGTCCGCGAATCTGTTCCTGCTTCCGCCGTTGCTCGGCGACGTCGACGAGACGGTACGCTGGAACGCCGTTCGCCGCCTGCCCAGGCGCTACGCGCTGGAATTGCGCAAGGACCCGCACCGCGAGGTCCGGATGCGGGTCGCAACGCTGATCGATGGCGATGATCTGCTGCCGATGGCCTCCGACGATGACTATTACGTCCGTCTCGTCGTTGCGCGCAGGCTCGCGCCGCTGCTGCTCGGCCGGATGATCGGCGACGAGGAGGCGGAGGTTCGCCGCGTCGTGGCTCGGCGCATTCCGGACGAATGGCTGCTCGGCATGATCAACGACCGCGACGCCGCCGTGCGGCTCGACGTCGCGCAGCGCCTGTCGCCGGAGCCGCTGGCACTGATGCGCCGCGATCCGGATTGGCGCATCCGCTACGAGGTTGCGAGCCGTGCTGCGGCCGGCGAGATCATGGGGCTCGTCGAGGACCAGGACGGCCTGGTGCGCGAAATCGCGCGGTCGCGGGTCGCGGTACGGCTGGAACGAGGAACGGGAGCCTCCCTATGAGCAATATCGTCCGCGACAGCGACGTGGTCGAGCTGACGGCGCCTCCTTTCTTCAGCTTCGGCGAGAAGGTGCGCGCCAAGCGCACCATCCGCAACGACGGCACCTATGCCGGCAAGGAGATCGGCGACATCCTCGCGAAGAAGGGCGAGATCGGCTACGTGGTCTCGATCGGCACCTTCCTTCAGCAGTTCTACATCTATGGCGTCGAATTCCTCGAAAGCGGCAACCGCGTCGGGATGAAGCGCAAGGAGCTCGACCCCGTCACCCCGCGCGACGCGGTCGAGGACATTCCACTGCCGGAGACCGTGTCATGATGATCGAACCCAGATTGCCGAAATATCAATGGGGCCAGCGCGTGAAGGCGGCGGTGGACCTGCACAATGACGGCTCGTTTCCGGATGCGCCGGCCGAAGGTCTCCTCGTCCGCGTCGGCGGTACCGGGGAAATCGTCCAGGTCGGCAGGCATACCGACGCCAACCTGCCGATCTACCTCGTCGAGTTCGGCGAGCGGCTGGTGGTCGGCTGTCTCGAGGAAGAAATCAGTCCGCTCTAGGGATGTCACGATGAACGCCGCGGTGCTCAGACAGCCGGACATGCACTTGCCCCCGCATCCCAACGAGCTCGATGCCAGGCGGATCGAGCGCGCACTCGGATCGCGCAAGCGCTATCGCTATGTCTCGCCGGTGGTGAAGGGCGTGACCGGCGGGTATCTCGTGGAGAGTCCGTGCTGCTCGCGGAACATCGATGCCGAGGGCGGGGTCATCGACGTCGCGCTCCTGCATTACGACGCGGCGGGCGCGAGTTGGAAGCTGTTCCGGAAGGATCACGAAACCGGGTCCTGGAAGCTGCACGGCGTGCATCAGCGGCTCTTGTCGGCGACGGAGGTCCTGAACGCCGATCCCGAGCGCGTGTTCTGGCAATAGCGGGAGTTGGAAAGATGTCGCTGGCAGCAATCGAACTGGCTGAAATCGAGCAGGTGCTGGCATCCTCGGATGCGGCTCCACAGGCTTATGTCGAGTTGCGGCAAAGATTTCCCCATCTTGCCTGTATCCGTTGCGACGCCTCCGACGTGACGGAGACGCCATACCGCAGCTTTGGGGCGTTCGACCTGCATCTGCTCGACAGCGCCGATCATTGCGCCGCGATCACCGACGATCCGGCACGCGCGACCGGCATCGTGCTGGCGAAGCGGGCAGTCGTGTCATGACGGAGCCTGCTCTCGCCTATGACGGCGTTGCGGAGACGGACGAGCCCGCGGTCGCGGCTGGCCATGACTTCATTCCGCTCTCCGACCCCGACGTTACGCTGGCGGAGATCGCGGCGGTGGACGCCGTCCTGCGCTCGCCGCGGCTGTCCAGCGGTCCGCTCGCGGAAGAGTTCGAGGCCGCATTTGCGAGCTATGTCGGTCGTGCCTATGCGATCGCGGTGCCGAGCGGCACCATTGGCCTCATGCTCGCGCTGAAGGCGTACGGCATCGGCGCAGGCGACGAGGTCATCGCCTCGTCCTATTCCTTCCGCGAGACCGCGCATGCGATCAGCCTCGCCGGCGCACGGCCCGTGTTCGCCGACATCGACTATTGGTCGGGGACGCTGGCGCCGCAGAAGGTGGAAGAGCGCATCGCGCCCGCGACACGGGCCATTCTCGCAGCCAACACCAACGGCCATCCGGCGCCGTGGTCGGACCTGCGAGAAATCGCGGCGCGGCATGGCGCTCTCCTGCTGGAGGATTCTACCGAAGCGATCGGCTCGCGCTACAAGGGCAGGTTGGTCGGCAGCTTCGGTGACGTCGCCGTGTTCGATTTCGCACAGCCCTCGCTGCTGACCTGCGGCGAGGGTGGCATGATCGTCACCGACGACATCGATCTTGCCGTGACGTTGCGACGTCACCGCTCACATCGGCTGAACGAGCGATCCTCCGTTGTCGTGAGCTCGACGGCGGCCCATCAGGCCGGGATTAGCGATCTCGCGGCCGCACTTGGGCTGGCCCAGCTCAAGCGCATCGACGAGATCATCGAGCGTCGCCGGCTGGTCGAGCAGCTCTATGCGACGCATGTGCAATCGTTTGAAGGCATCAAGCCGCCCTATGTCGGTCCCGATGTGACCGAGGTGAACTGGTTCCTCTATCTCGTGCATCTTGGCACACGTTTCACCCGCTCCAGCCGGGATGCCATTGCCGAGGATCTCCGGGTCGAGCAGGTCGAGGCCGCGGCCTACAGCCATCCGCTGCATTTGCAGCGGCACTATTTCGATCTCGGCTACCGGCGCGGCGACCTGCTGGTGACCGAGAAGATCGCGGATCGCGCTCTCGCGCTGCCGTTCCATACCCATCTGACGGATAGCCAGATTGAATTCATCGTCGAGACCATGAAGGACGCCTCGATCAATGTAGGCGCAGGCGCGGCGATCTACTGAAGAGCCGATCACCAACGAAAGAGGATGACGACCATGACCACACTGACCGTTCTACCCGCAGGCAAGACCATCGAGGTTTCCGAGGGAACGACACTTCTGGCAGCGCTGCTCGGCGCCGAAATCGCGATCCCTCACAAATGCGAGGGGCAGGCGAAATGTGGTTCCTGCCACATCTTCGTGCAGGAGGGGCGCAAGGGGCTGTCGAAGATCGCGCGGCTCGAAAACGAGAAGCTCGACACCATTGTCGGCGTCGGGTCGAAGTCGCGCCTCGCCTGCCAGGCCACCGTGCTCGGCACGGAGGACGTCAAGATCGAGCTGCTCGGCTTCTCGTCGGGCATCTGAGCGCGGGAGCAGGACGATGGATACGCAGAAGCTCATTCTTCACACGCGCTTTGCGCCGAACGGCACCGTGGTCGAGATCAGCGAGCGGCCCGAGGGCCTCACGCCGCAGGCCTGGTTCAACTTTCTCAGCGACAAGGCCGGCGACGTCTATCAGACGCTTGCCGGCGGCCGGGGTGTGTTCCGGCTGACACGGGAAGAGCTGACGGCGCTGAGGCAGGCGGCCACGCCGGCGGCCTGACCAGTTGGAGGAGTGACGATGGGAGCGAGAGAGATCGACGTCTTCGTCATCTGCGCCAGCGACGAGATCGAACGCGGCGGCGCCAGGGCGTTCAGCCTGTCGCGTTTCGACGCGTCCGGCGAAAGCCGGCCGTTCCCGATCGTCGTGATCCGGACCCACGGCAACGAATATGTCGGCTACGTCAATGCCTGTCCGCATGACGGTGTCTGGCTCAACATCGGCAGTGGTGACTTCTTCACGCAGGACCGCGCGTTCCTGGAATGCGGTCGTCACGGCGCCACGTTCGAGATCGACAGCGGGCTCTGCATCGACGGCCCCTGCAACGGCAAGAGCCTCCAGCCCATCGCGCTTGCCGTGGTCGACGGCGAGGTCTGCTTGTGCGGCGAGCGGCTGGTCGAGGACGACCGTCCGTTCGGCGCCTTCGACGACCATGACGAGACCATGGACATCATGATCCACCCGGATTAGGAGGGCAGGGCGTGACCGTCGCGCAATTGCTCGATCGCCTCAAGGATCTCCCGCGGGACGCCGTGGTGCTGATAGACAGCGGCGACGGACTGTCGCGCGTCTCCACGCTGGAATTTGTCGCCGATCAAGGCCCGGGCGCGCCGGCGGAGGTTATCCTGTCGCCGAGCATGGACGAGTAGGTACAACAGAAGGCATCGGCATGAGCGATACGGTGGTCACTGTTTCAATGTTCGAGCGGATCGGCGGGCCGGTTGTCATCGACCGCCTGGTGGAAAGCTTCTATCGCCGGATGGACGCGCTCCCCGAAGCCGCCGGCATCCGCGCCATGCATGCGGACGACCTGACGTCGACCAAGCAGGTGCTGAAGCGATACCTCACCGAATGGACTGGCGGGCCAAAGCTCTATTCGCCGGAGAAGGGCCACCCGCGGCTGCGTCAGCGTCACATGGGTTTCCCGATCGGTAGCGCCGAGCGCGACGCCTGGCTGCTGTGCATGCGCGGCGCGCTGGGGGAGACGGTCGCCGACGAAGCGGCGCGGGCAGAGCTCGATGCCGCGCTCACCAAGCTCGCCGACTGGATGCGCAACCAGGCCGGCAATCCGCATGATGCGCGCGGCGGGCACGGCTGAGGGGACGCAGCGTCACTCCGACAGCGGCAGTCCAAAGAACTCCTCCTCGGCGCCGCCCCAGGCCTTGTGCAGGGCAAGGCCGCTCTGCCACTTGCCGATCTCGATATCATTTGCCAGGCGGTGTGTGATCTTGCCCTCCGGTTTCTCGGCCAGCAGGAAGGTCTTGCCGTTGCGGATGAAACGATTGAGGTCCTTGGTATCGGTCGGCCGCACGACGCAGCGCGGCGCATCGTCAATGAGAATCGTCGTCGGCATCATCGCGCTGGACTCCTTCAATCCATCGGCGGTCCGAGATCGTCGTTTTCCTTCTTCTTTTTCTTCTTCTCGGTCTTGGCCTGGGCGTAGGCGCCGGCATTCTTCAACAGGATCGGCTTCTGTCCCTCGACATATTGCGAGATCCAGAACATGGTCCGTTCCAGCGCCTTCGCCGCCGCGTCCTCGCGAAAACTGCCGCGCTCCTCGCAGCCGAAGCCTTGGGCTGCCTCCGGATAGGTGAAGGCGCTGACGTCGGGGCGCCAGGCGCGGAATTGGGTGATGGCCTCCAGCGGCAGCTCAGGATCGCTTTGGCAGAAGTGCAGGAGGGTCGGCACCCTGCGCTTTTCGCGATAGTCGGCGACCGTGTTGCTGCCATCATAGCCGATCACGCAGGCGATACCGTTGACCTTGTTCGCCGCGGAATAGGCGAGGTCGCCGCCCCAGCAATAGCCAACGAGCGCCACCTTGCCGGTGTCCTTCACGGCGTCGACCGTCGCCTGGATATCCGAGATCGCCTGCTCCTTGGCGATCTGCGCGCTGATCGCGGCTCCCTCGGCCTTGCCGTCCTGGTCGTGACCGAGGCTGACGCCCGGCTTCACCCGGTCGAACAGGGATGGCGCGATCGCTACGTAGCCCTTGGCGGCGAATGCATCGGCAATCTTCTGGATCTCGGGCGTGACACCGAAGACGTCCTGAAGGACGACCACGGCGCCCTTGGCCGCTTCGGTGGGGTCGGCACGATAGGCGGAGAAGCTCGCTCCGTCGCTGGCCGTCAGTTCGATCATTGTATCCTCCTGATTGGTCTCTGGTTGTTCCGCTAGAGCAGGCCGAGCTCGAGCTTGACGTCGTCGGTCATCCGCGATGAGTCCCAGGGTGGATCGAACACCAGCTGCACCGCGACTTTCTCGATGCCACCGATCTCGATGACAGCCTTCTCCACCCAGGACAGCATTTCGCCCGCGACCGGACAGCCCGGCGCGGTCAGCGTCATGTCGATCTCGACCAGGCCGTCGTGCTTCGGCTCGATCCGGTAGATCAGGCCGAGGTCATAGATGTTCACGGGGATTTCGGGATCGTGAACCGTCCGCAGCGCGGCGATGATGCCCGCGATCAGCGTCTCGTTGTCGGCAAGCTCTGTGGTCGTCATCGCCACCTCACTGAAGCCCCTCGGCGAGTGCCGCAACGACCGACCAGCCGACCGTTCCCGTCGGGTCGAGCCGGCGCAGCGCAGCCAGCAGTTCGTGGGCCTGCTGTCGTTCGTCCTTGCGAAGATGGATGAAGGCGAGCGCCTTCAACGTGTAGAGCGCGAAGCGGCCGGCGCCGTCCGGCAGCTCGGCCTGCGGCTGCCAGCGACGCCAATCGGGGCTCCAGCCGGCCTGGTGAGCGGCCTCCCGCAGCCCGCGCTCGGCGATGCTCAGGGCCTCGTCGAGCCGCCCACGATAGGTGTGGGTTTTGTAGAGGCAAAAATAGACTGCGAGCTCGGTCGGGGCCGCATCCAGGGCCTTGCGGAAGATCCGATCGGCCTCGATAGGGTCGTGCCGGTAGCTCACCACGCCCTGCTGGAGAAGCGAGTCGATCTCGGGCGCGAGCTCGCCGAAATTGATGCCGTCGGAGTCGACGAGCACGTTCGCCATCATTGGGATTGGCCGCCGATCGCCCAATCTGCTGGAGTCTGTGCGAGACAATTCGAGTTCCTCTTCTGGCGTATCGGAATACGGATGCAACCTTGCAAAGCAAAAGCCGGGCCGAATGACAAACGCCGCGAAAGCGCGTTCGTTTGGAGGCGCTGCGAGCCATCGTCGCAGTGTCCGGAGCGAAGCCGTCGGCGTTCGTCACGTCATCGACATGCATGCAGGCGGCGTTGTCGCAAGTCGGACATCGCGGCGGCGCCGGGCACGCAAGTCCCTCTGAACACACATGTTCCGAAACTGGTTTGGCGCTTGCATGGACCAGGCGCGGAGCAGGAGTGTGTAACATGGCAATGGCGGGACCGGAGATCGAGCAATTGATCAGAGAGGCGTTTCCGGACGCTCATGTGATCGTGACCGATCTCGCCGGCGACGGCGATCATTACGGCGCGCGCGTCGTCTCGCAGGCGTTTGCCGGCAAGAGTCGGATCCAGCAGCACCAGATGGTCTACGCCGCCTTGAAGGGACAGATGGGCGAGGCGCTGCATGCGCTCGCGCTCGAAACGGCGGTGCCGACGTGAATATGGAAGGATAGAAGCATGAGCGAACCGACCGAACAACGCATCAGGGACATCATTGCAGGCAGCGACGTCGTGCTGTTCATGAAGGGTGTTCCAGCTGCGCCGCAATGCGGCTTCTCAGGTGCCGTCGTGCAGATCCTGAACGGCCTCGGCGTGCCCTTCACCGGCGTCAACGTGCTCGCCGATCCCGACATCCGCGAGGGCATCAAATCGTTCTCGAACTGGCCGACCATTCCCCAGCTCTACGTCAAGGGCGAGTTTCTCGGCGGCTGCGACATCGTGCGCGAGATGTTCAAGCTGGGTGAGCTGGCCGCAGTGCTGAACGACAAGGGCGTTGCGGTGGCGGCGTCATGAGCGACGGAATGACCGAGGAGTTCGAGCTTCCGCAGCTCTATCGTCATCACGTCTTCGCCTGCCACACCCAGCGGCCTCCCAGCCATCCGCGCGGAAGCTGCGGAGCGTCCGGCGGCGGGCCGCTGTGGGAGCGGCTCGGCAAGGCCATTGAAGCGAAGGGGTTGACTGACGTCGGCTTCACCGCATCGGGCTGTCTCGGCTTCTGCGCCGCCGGTCCACTGATGGTCGTGTACCCCGGCGGCGTCTGGTATCGGCCGACAACGCCGGAGGACATCGACGAGATTGTCGAGCAGCACCTCGCGCAGGGCCGGCGCGTCGATCGCCTGGTGATGGTGCTGGCGCGGAGCTGAGCCTCACGGCTCCGCGCAATGCGGCATTGCCTCCGGCCGTGTGCAGCCCTCGAGGCCGCTTCGCTCGCCGCCGAGCAGGGATGGGACCGGTTCGCGATCGAAGCCGGCGCATCTGGCGCCGCCAACGTCGATCAGCGGACGCCGGATCAGCAGGGGATCGTCCAGCATCAAGGCGATTGCATCTGCTGCGTCGATCTCTGCCGGCTTCAATTCACCGGATTTGATCCGCGGCGCCGCCGGGTTGAACCAGGACGTGACGGGCGTCGCACCGAAGAAGGCGAGCAGACGCTCTGCCGTCCACGGCTCGGTGAGCAGGCTCTTCGCGATCACCTGATGACCCGCCGCCTCCAGCGCGCGGATCTGCCGAGCGTTGGTCCCGCAACCGGGCTTCTGATAGAACAGGATGGTCGCCACGCGGACGTTCCTATTTCATCATGCTGAGCTGGACCAGGGGCGCAGCACCGCCACGCCCGAGGATGGTGTCTACCTTCTTGCGGACGCCTTCCAAGGTCAGCGGTTTCACCACGGCGCCATGGGCACCGGCCTTCATCGCCTCGACCGCGGTGGTCTCGTCGGATTTGTCGGTGACGATGAGAATGCGCACGCCCGGAAACTTCGCGCCGAGCTCGCCGATCAGAGCAGGGCCGCGAGCCTTCAGGAAGGAGACGCCGAGCAGCACGACGTCGGGCTTCAGCCAGTCCACGCCCTTCTCATAGGCCTCCTCCAGAGTGGCGAGCTCATGCGTCTCGATCTCGTCGTGCAGCATGAACTGGAGCGCCGCGCGGGTGATCTCGTCCTCGTCGACCACGAACACGCGCCGCTGGTCGACTGCCTTGGCCGTCTCGACACCGATCTGCATCCGTCATTCTCCTCGAATTGTTTCACCTCGTGGATTAGCAATTTCCGTTCCGCGTGCACGCTGCGGAAATCGCGGTGCGTTTGCACCGCAATCGCCGCGAGTCTTGTCCGGTTTCTGACAGAGGCCCTACCTCTGTAGGGTTCGACACAGCTTCTGTCGGCTGCCTGGGTCGAAATATTTCGCGAGCGCGATCAGCGTCTTAGTGAGCGCGCCGCGAATGGCACGCCAGTTGCTATTTGGATGCAGCAACAACGAGTGAGGGCTGAGAACACGCCGACGCCGCTGGCGAGCGATGTTCTCCTTCCCGAACCCCGCGGGCCCACGCTTCTGAGAGAGAAGCAATCTCGCGCGAGTAGCGCGGAGTCATTGGCAATCGGTTGATGGAGAGCAACATGTCTTCACTGAGACAAATCGCGTTTTACGGCAAGGGTGGTATCGGCAAATCGACGACGTCGCAGAACACGCTCGCGGCGCTTGCCGAGATGGGTCACAAGATCCTGATCGTCGGCTGCGATCCCAAGGCGGACTCGACCCGCCTGATCCTGCATGCCAAGGCGCAGGACACCATTCTGAGCCTCGCGGCCAACGCCGGCAGTGTCGAGGACCTCGAGATCGAGGACGTCATGAAGGTCGGCTACAGGGACATTCGCTGCGTCGAGTCCGGCGGGCCGGAGCCGGGCGTCGGCTGCGCCGGCCGCGGCGTCATCACCTCGATCAACTTCCTGGAAGAGAACGGCGCCTATGAGGACATCGACTACGTGTCCTACGACGTGCTCGGCGACGTCGTCTGCGGCGGCTTCGCGATGCCGATCCGCGAGAACAAGGCGCAGGAGATCTACATCGTGATGTCCGGCGAGATGATGGCGATGTACGCCGCCAACAATATCTCCAAGGGCATTCTGAAATACGCCAATTCCGGTGGCGTTCGTCTCGGCGGCCTGGTCTGCAACGAGCGTCAGACCGACAAGGAGCTGGAGCTGGCGGAAGCCATGGCCAAGAAGCTCGGCACCCAGCTGATCTACTTCGTGCCGCGCGACAACATCGTCCAGCACGCGGAACTGCGCCGCATGACGGTGCTGGAATATGCGCCGGAATCTCAGCAGGCCGAGCACTATCGCAAGCTTGCGCACAAGATCCACAACAACGCGGGCAAGGGTATCATCCCGACCCCGATCACGATGGACGAGCTCGAGGACATGCTGATGGAGCACGGCATCATGAAGCCGGTCGACGAGACCGTCGTCGGCAAGACCGCTGCCGAGCTCGCGGCAATGTCGGCCTGACCATCGTGCCGGCCTTCCTGAACGGGGAGGCCGGCACGTTTCGGCATCACCGGCGGAGCCCCTCCGTGATTGAAGCGCAAGTGACGATCGCAACGACATCGCCGGCGGGTCCCATCGCCGATGGCACGCATGCCGGAATAGAAGTCTATCGCGTCTTGACCGGTAGCGATCCGGCCGAAGCCGACATTGGTGACGACGACGATTTCGATCGACACGTGCTCGCTTCGGTCCTGGCGGCAGCTGTCATGGACGGCGGTCCGATCGCGGAGCGGGTCGGCCTGCCCGAACGGGACCTCGATGCGCTCCTGGCGCAATGCTTCCCATCCGTGCCGGCCCGGGCGTTTGCCTGGACAGGCGAGGGTGACGCGAGCGTCGACGACGAGACCGCCATGGTGCGCGATCTCCTGCTCACTCAGCGTTCGACCGACGGCGAGGTCGGCCGTTGGCTCGCGGCGATGGTGGCGCGGCGCGCGATGGAGCCGAACCATCTCTGGGAAGATCTCGGATTGCGCGAGCGGCCGGAACTGTCGCGTCTCCTGACCCGTCATTTCGCGCCGCTGGCGACCCGCAATACCAGGAATATGCGCTGGAAGCGCTTCTTCTATCGCATGCTGTGCGAGGACGACGGCTTCGTGATGTGCACGACGCCGGTCTGCACGCAGTGCAACGATTTCGACCTCTGTTTTGGCGAGGAGAACGGCGAGAGCCGCATGGCCGAGCGCCGGCGGGACTATTTGCGGGGCGACAGCGATCGGGTCGATGCCGCCCGAACGGCGTGAGGTGATCATGGACGCGTATTCCGAAAGGTCCTTTGTCGACGTGGCGGACGAAGGGCCATCTGCGTGCCACGTGCTCCGGGACGGTGAATGCTCCACGTTCCAGCGGTTGCGCGACGCCGGCCTGCGGCCGACACGCCAGCGCCTGTTATTGGCAGATTTGCTGTTCGGCCAGGGACACCGTCACGTCACAGCGGAAATGCTCTTTGCCGAGTCGGCGGAGGCCAACATCCAGCTGTCGCTGGCGACCGTCTACAACACGCTGAACCAGTTCACCCAGGCCGGGCTGTTGCGCCGGATCGGGCCGGATGGCTCGCGGTCGTTCTTCGACACCAACACGTCGGTGCATCCGCATTTCTACCTTCACGGCGAGGATGTCCTGATCGACGTGCCCGAGACGCTCGTCCTTGCGCAGATGCCCGAGCCCTTGCCGGGCCACGAGATCTCGCGGCTCGACATCATCATCCATGTCCGCCGCAAGTCCGCCGACACCTGACAGGCCTGTCTGAGCCTGTCGCATTTGCGACAAAGCGGGCGGTGCCGAGAAGTCAAGTAATCTCAATTGCTTGGCGATTATTCCGACAATGGCACGCAGGTTGCTGAACTCCTGATCGGAATGAATGACTGGAGTGCGCGGATGGTGTTTTCCAACACGACGAAACGACTGGATGGCGGTCAGCTCCCACTCGTCGTCCTCAACGACACCACGCTGCGGGACGGCGAACAGGCGCCGGGCGTCGCGTTCACCACTGCGGAAAAAGTCTCGATTGCGCGCGCACTGGCCTCGGCCGGCGTCACCGAGATCGAAGCCGGCACGCCCGCCATGGGCCATGACGAGGTGAGCGCGATCCGGGCGATCGTCGAGGCCGACCTGCCTGCGACCGCGATCGGCTGGTGCCGGATGCGGACGTCTGACGTCGATGCCGCGATCGAGGCCGGCGTCTCCATGGTGAATGTGTCGATCCCTGCCTCCGACGTGCAGATCGCCGCCAAGCTCGGCGGCGGACGGCCGGCGGCGCTGGAGCAGGTGAGGCGGGTGGTCGGCTATGCCCGCGACAGGGACCTCGACGTCGCGGTCGGCGGCGAGGATTCCTCGCGTGCCGATGTCGATTTCCTGGTCGAACTGATCGCCACCGCAAAGGCCGCGGGCGCGCGGCGCTTTCGCATAGCGGATACCTTGAGCGTGCTCGATCCTGACGCGGCCTTTGCGTTGCTGGCAGCGCTTCGGTCGACCACCGATCTCGAGCTCGAATTCCACGGTCACGACGACCTGGGCTTGGCGACCGCCAACACGCTTGCTGCAATCAAGGCCGGCGCGACCCATGCCTCCGTCACCGTAATCGGTCTCGGCGAACGGGCGGGCAACGCGCCGCTGGAGGAGGTCGCCGTCGCGCTCAGGCAGCTCTATGGCCGCGAGACCGGCGTGGTGCTGTCCGAGCTGGAGCATGTTGCAGCCGTAGTCGCGGCCGCGGCCGCGCGCGCCATCCCTCTGAACAAGGCGATCGTCGGCGAGCACGTCTTCACCCACGAGTCCGGCATTCACGTCGACGGCCTGTTGAAGGATCAGCGTACCTATCAGGCGCTGGATCCACGGCTGCTCGGCCGTTCCAACCGCATCGTGATCGGCAAGCATTCAGGGCTCGCGGCGATCACCGCGCTGCTGGCCGAGCTCCAGCTGTCCGTCAGCCCGGAGGAAGCAAAGTCCGTTCTCGCCCGCGTCCGCCAGCATGCCGTCGAGCACAAGGGCGCCGTTGCGCGCGAGACGGTGACGGCGATCTGGCGCGAGGTGCGCGAGCGCTCGCTCCTGAATTGCGCGTGAGGGTGCCATGGCCTGTGCCGTCGATATTCCGCTCGCCGAACCGTCCGCTCCCGGACCGGTCAAGCTCTCCCTGCTGAAGTTGATCCGCGAGGACGTCGGCTGCGTGCGCCAGCGCGATCCCGCCGCGCGCAGCCAGATCGAGACGCTCCTGACCTACCCCGGCGTCCATGCCGTCATCTGGTATCGGATCGCGAACCGGCTGTGGACCGGCGGCTGGCGCTTTCCGGCGCGGCTGTTGTCCTGGTTCGGGCGCTTCGCCAGCAATGTCGACATCCATCCTGGCGCGCGCATCGGCCGGCGTTTCTTCATCGATCACGGCGCCTGCGTCGTCATCGGCGAGACCGCCGAGATCGGCGACGACGTCACGCTCTATCATGGCGTCACCCTCGGCGGCACGTCGTGGTTTCCCGGCAAGCGCCATCCGACGCTGGAAGATCGGGTCGTGGTCGGAGCCGGCGCCAAGATCCTCGGGCCGATCACGGTCGGCGCCGGCTCGCGCGTCGGAGCCAATTCGGTGGTGATCGACAGCACGCCACCCGACGTCACCGTGGTCGGCATTCCCGCGCGCGTCGTGCGTCCGCAACTTGGTCATCGCCGCGTCGTCGGGCGGATCGATCTCGACCATCATTTGATGCCGGATCCCGTCGGCGACGCCATCGCCGTGTTGCTCGACCGCGTCGAGTTCCTGGAGGCGCGGCTGAGCCACATGCAGAGGCGTGCCAGGGATGCGGCGCACCCGCGCCACAGAGCCTGATGGAGACCGACAATGGCTGATGGAATCCTCGCGCGACTCAACGAGGCCTCGGCGGCCGAGGAGTTCTTCACGCTGCTTGGCGTCGACTACGATCCGAAAGTCGTCAACGTGGCGCGGCTGCACATCCTCAGGCGCATGGGCCAATATCTTGCCGGGGAGGATCTTGCCGGCGTGGCGGACGAGACCGTGGCGGAGCGGTGCAAGATCGTGCTGGAGCGGGCCTATGCGGACTTCGTCGCGTCCTCGCCGATCGACCAGCGCGTGTTCAAGGTCCTGAAGGATGCCGTCGCGCCGCAGCCGAAGCAGGCGCCGACATTGGTGCAGATCGGCTCGCTGAAGTGAGCCCGTGCTCTGTCGCATTTGCGACGCGTGTCGCAGCAGCGTTGTCGGCCCTACAGCCCGAAGCGGATGCAACCGATACCGTCACTGTTCTAAGTCGCTGTGTCCGCATCTGAATTTCGTCGTTCGCGCAGTTGGTACGACACTTGCTGTTCCTGCTCTGAACGAGGTTTTCCGAAGACGAGTCCTGGAGAAGCGCATGCACATCGTCGTCTGCATCAAGCAGGTCCCCGACTCCGCACAGATTCGCGTGCATCCCGTGACCAACACCATCATGCGTCAGGGCGTGCCGACCATCATCAACCCCTACGACCTCTTCGCGCTGGAAGCGGCACTCGAGCTGCGCGATCAGTTCGGCGGCGAGGTCACGGTGCTGACCATGGGTCCGCCGTCGGCCGAGGATTCCCTGCGCAAGGCGCTGACCTTCGGCGCCGATCGCGCGGTGCTGCTGACGGACCGCTTCTTTGCCGGTGCAGATACACTGGCCACGACCTATGCGCTCGCAACCGCGATCCGCAAGATCTCGACCGAGTTCGGCGCGCCCGATCTCGTCTTCACCGGCAAGCAGACCATCGATGGCGATACCGCGCAGGTCGGCCCCGGCATCGCCAAACGGCTTGGCCTGTTGCAGCTCACCTATGTCGCGAGGATCAGCGCGCTGGACCTGCAGGCCCGCACCATCGACGCGGAACGGCGCTCCGAGGGCGGCGTGCAGATCCTGCGCACCAGGCTGCCGTGCCTCGTCACCATGCTGGAGGCGACCAACCAGATCCGCCGCGGTGCGATGGCCGACGCCCTGCGTGCGGCGCGCGCGCCGATCGTGAAATGGAGCGCGCAGGACGCTGGTGTCGAGGACATCTCGAAATGCGGCCTGCGCGGCTCGCCCACTATCGTCAAGCGGGTGTTTGCGCCCGCGGCGCGCAGCGAGAAGGCGGCGCTGATCGAGGCCGGCGAGCAGCAGGCGGAGGCGCTGATCGACGCCATCTTCAAGCGCCAGCCGACGCTGGAGACCGAGCTCGCCGCGCTGGCGCGCGGCTATTGAGGCGAGGGGAACGAGCAACATGAGCACCGCACCGAAAGCCGCCGCACCCGCTGCGGGCCGCGCCGCGACCAAGAAGGAGCTGCCCGAGCACTTCAAGGCCTACAAGCACGTCTGGGTCTTCATCGAGCAGGAGCGTGGCCAGGTTCACCCCGTCTCCTGGGAATTGATGGGCGCCGGTCGCAAGCTCGCCGACAAGCTCAAGGTCGATCTCGCCGCGGTCGTGATCGGACCCGAAGGTGAGGCGACGCAGAGCGCCGCCGCGGAGTCGTTTTGCTACGGCGCCGATCTCGTCTACATGGTCGCCGACGATCTGCTCGCCGACTATCGCAACGAGTCCTACACCAAGGCGCTGACCGACGTCGTCAATACCTACAAGCCCGAGATCCTGCTGCTTGGCGCCACCACGCTCGGCCGCGACCTCGCAGGTTCGGTGGCGACGACGCTGCTTACAGGGCTGACGGCGGACTGCACCGAGCTCGACGTCGATGCCGACGGCTCGCTCGCCGCGACCCGGCCGACCTTCGGCGGCTCGCTGCTCTGCACGATCTACACGCTCAACTACCGGCCGCAGATGGCGACGGTACGTCCGCGCGTGATGCCGATGCCGGATCGCGTCGTGCGTCCGCTCGGCCGCATCGTCAGCCACCCGCTCGGCCTCGTCGAGGACGACATCGTGACGAAGGTGCTATCGTTCCTGCCCGATCGCGATTCCGCGAAATCCAATCTCGCCTATGCCGACGTCGTCGTCGCCGGCGGCCTGGGGCTGGGGTCACCGGAGAATTTTCAGCTGGTGCGCCAGCTCGCCACGGTGCTGGGGGCCGAATATGGCTGCTCGCGGCCGCTGGTGCAGAAAGGCTGGGTCACATCCGACCGCCAGATCGGCCAGACCGGCAAGACGATCCGGCCGAAACTCTATATCGCCGCCGGCATTTCCGGCGCGATCCAGCATCGCGTCGGCGTCGAAGGCGCCGACCTGATCGTCGCCATCAACACCGAGAGGAACGCGCCGATCTTCGATTTCGCGCATATGGGCATCGTCACCGACGCCATCAAGTTGCTTCCGGCCTTGACCGCGGCGTTCCGGGCCCGGCTGTCGCCGCATTCGCGCGACCGGATCGCCAGCTGAGACAGGAGCACGCCATGATCGAGGAGAAGTTCGATGCGATCGTCGTCGGGGCCGGCATGGCCGGCAATGCGGCGGCGCTCACGCTGGCCCAGCGCGGCCTCAAGGTGCTCCAGCTCGAGCGCGGCGAGTATTCCGGCTCGAAGAACGTGCAGGGCGCGATCCTCTATGCCGACATGCTGGAGAAGCTGATCCCCGATTTCCGCGAGGACGCGCCGCTGGAGCGACATCTGGTCGAGCAGCGCTTCTGGATGATGGACGACCGCTCGCACACCGGCCTGCACTACCGCTCCGACGACTTCAACGAGGAGAGGCCGAACCGCTACACCATCATTCGCGCGCAGTTCGACAGATGGTTCTCGCAGAAGGTCCGCGAGGCCGGCGCCATCGTGCTGTGCGAGACGACGGTGACTGAGCTCGCGCAGGACGCCTATGGCAAGGTGATCGGCGTTCGCACCGACCGCGCGGATGGCGAGATCCATGCCGACGTCGTCGTGCTGGCGGAGGGCGTCAATGGCCTGCTCGGCACCCGCGCCGGCCTGCGCGAACGGCCCAAGCCCGACAAGGTCGCGCTCGCCGTCAAGGAGATGCATTTCCTGCCGCGCGAGACCATCGAGGCCCGCTTCAATCTCAGGGGCGACGAAGGCATGGTGATCGAGGCCGCCGGCACCATCTCCCGCGGCATGACCGGCATGGGCTTCATCTACGCCAACAAGGAGTGCATCTCGCTCGGCATCGGCTGCCTCGTCGCCGATTTCCAGCGCACCGGCGAAACGCCCTATGGCTTGCTCGATTGCTTCAAGCGGCATCCGTCGGTCGCCCCGCTGATCGAAGGCTCCGAGGTGAAGGAATATGCCGCGCACCTCATTCCTGAAGGCGGCTTCAAAGCGATCCCGCAGCTCTATGGCGAGGGCTGGGTCGTCGTCGGCGACGCCGCCCAGCTCAACAATGCCATCCACCGCGAAGGATCGAACCTCGCGATGACCTCGGGCCGGATCGCGGCGGAGGCGATCTTCCAGGTCAAGTCGCGCAAGGATCCGATGACGGCGGAGAACCTGTCGCTTTACAAGACCATGCTGGATCAGTCCTTCGTCATCAAGGACCTGAAGAAGTACAAGGACATGCCTGCGCTGATGCACACCCAGTCGCAGAACTTCTTCCTGACCTATCCGGAACTCGTCTCGAAGGCGATGCAGAACTTCCTGCGCGTCGACGGTACGCCGAAGGGCGAGAAGGAAAAGACGACGTTTAAATCGTTCATCAAGGCGCGGTCGTGGAGCGGGTTGTTTGGCGACGCCTTCCGCCTCGCGCGCGCCTGGCGGTGACCTCAAGGAAACGCAAAACTGGCGATGGAGACTAGGCCATGTCGATCGAAGCATCCGTGCGTGTCGAGGACAAGCTGTTCTACAACCGTTATCTGGTCGACGCCGGCCGGGCCCACATCAAGGTGCGCCCGCACACCACGCCGTCGCCGGAACTCCTGACGATGCTGAAGGCCTGCCCGGCGCGCTGCTACGAGCTCAATGACAAGGGCCAGGTCGAGATCACAGTCGACGGCTGCATCGAATGCGGGACATGCCGTGTGATCTGCGAGGAGAGCGGCGACATCGAGTGGAGCTATCCGCGCGGTGGTTACGGCGTTCTGTTCAAGTTCGGCTGACCCATGAAGCTCAGTGCACGCAACATTCTTCCAGGAAAGATCATCTCCGTCACCAAGGGCACGACGACGGCCCATGTGAAGATCGAGCTCGCGCCGGGCCTGGTGGTGTTTTCCGCAATCACCAACGAGGCCGTGGACGATCTCGCGCTGAAGGTCGGGGATACCGTCTCCGCCGTGATCAAGTCATCCGACGTGATGATCGGCAAGTAGCGCCGCAGGCGCATCGGCGGGTCGGCGCGCTGCGCGGGCCCGCTTTATCCGCGACGACAGGTCCTGCCACCAGCCCTCGATCGCTCCTCGCTCGCACAACAGGCTGGTGCCGATCCCGCCGGTAAAGTCATTCCAGGCGTCCAGGCATTTTTCCGGCACCGCCGTGAGCACGGGGATGCCTGCGGCGATGGCGCAGGCCAGCTCGTCGCGCAGACCGTCGCCGGCAGCTTCCTGCTTGGAGAATTTGTTGATGACGACGAGATCGACATCGGCCGCGATCGCGCGGGTGACGGCGACCGCCGCTTCGGCAAGGCCCGCAGCGTCGAGCTTGCATGCCATGGCGCCCGAGCCGAGCGGCTGGCAGATCGAGATCTCCGCGCCGGTCATGAGGTCGACCGCCTGCATGCCGATCTGGCAGTCCGCGCCATCCTTGACGTTGCGCTGGACCACGCCGCCGATCCGCTCGCCTGACCGGACGAGATCCTGAGCAAAGTCGGCGAGCAGGCCGTCGACGTCGTCCTGCGGACGGTAGAGGATCGCGGCGACGCGGTTCGGGTCGATATCGTGAAAGTCGATCGGCATGGACATCATCCTCATCGGGTTTCCTACGCTCTTCCGTTGTCGCGAGCAATCTCCAAGCCGATCGCGGCTCCCGGCCAGCGGTATCGGGTGGAGGCTCTGTAGCGGGCCGGAGCCGACGACGCGGCCTTGCTCCATCAGCACCAGGTGATCGGCAAAGCGCTCGATCTCCGCCATGTCGTGGCTGATATAGAGGACCGGCAGCGACAGCGTCTCGTGCAGCCGCTCGAGGAACGGGAAGATCTCGTCCTTGGTGGTGCGGTCGAGCGCGGACAGCGGCTCGTCCATCAGAAGGAGTTTGGGCTGTGACAGCAGGGCACGGCCGATCGCGACGCGCTGCCGCTCGCCGCCGGAGAGGCGGTAGGGCGAGCGGTCGAGCAGTGCGGCAAGGCCGAGCAGCTCCACGACCTCGCTGAATGCGATCTGCGCGCGCGCCGCCTTCGGAGCACCGAACAGCAGATTGCGTCGCACCGAAAGATGCGGAAACAGGCTGGCTTCCTGGAAGACGTAGCCGATCGGTCGCCGGTGCACGGGCCGAAACGACGACCCGTCCTGCCAGACTTCACCATCCACCGCGCAAAAGCCGTCGGCCATACGCTGCAAGCCGGCGATACAGCGCGCGACACTGGTCTTGCCGCAACCCGAAGGGCCGAAGATCGCAGTGACGCCGGTGGCGGGCAGGCTGAGCTCGGCGTCGAGCGTGAAACTGCCGAGCCTGCCGCGGAAGGCCGCGTTGATGCGAGCGGGTTCGGCCGTTCTCACGCCGCAGCCCTCGCGGCGCGCTTGTCGACGAGCGTCATGGTGAGGATCACGGCGAAGGCGAAGGCCACCATGCCGCCGGCGAGCATGCTCGCCTCGCGCCAACGCGAGGTCTCGACATAGTCGAAGAGCGCGACCGACAACACCTTGGTGCGGCCGGGAATGTTGCCGCCGATCATCAGCACGAGGCCGAACTCGCCGACGGTGTGCGCGAAGCCGAGCACCGCACCGGTCAGGAAACCAGGCCGCGCCAGCGGCACCGCGACGGTCCAGAAGGTCCGAAGGGGCGAAGCGCGCAAGGTGGCGGCCACTTCGAGCGGACGCTCGCCCATCGCGGCGAAGGCGTTCCGGATCGGCTGCACCACGAACGGCATCGAATACACCACCGAGCCGATGATCAGGCCTTCGAAAGTGAAGGCAAGCGTGCGCGCGCCCCAGACGCGCGCGAGCCAACCGCCCGGCCCATCCGGGCCGAGCAGCACCAGCAGGTAAAAGCCGAGCACGGTCGGCGGCAGCACCAGCGGCAGCGCAACCACGCTCGCGATGATTTCGGTCCACCAGCCTTTGGCGCGCGCCAGCCACCAGGCGAGCGGCGTGGCCAGCACCAGCAGGATCGCGGTCGAGATCGCGGCCAGTTCGACCGTCAGCAGAACCGACTGGCGAATCTCCGCCGACCAGATCTCCATGCGCGTCAGCTCTGCCCGTCCAGCACGTAGCCATATCTCTCGATGACGGCGCGCGCCTCGGATCCCCTGAGGAAGGTGATGAACGCGCCGGCGGCCTCGTTGCCGGCGCCGGCCTTCAGCAGGACCGCGTCCTGGCGGATCGGATTATAGAGCGCCTGCGGCACCACCCAGCGCGAACCGGCCTCGCTGCCGGTCAGTTGCGACAGCGCCACGAAGCCGACCTCGGCATTCCCCGTCTCGACGAACTGATAGGCCTGGGTGATGGTCGCGCCCTCCACCAGTTTCGGCTTCAGGGCGTCGTAGAGGTTCAGCGACTTCATGGTCTCCACGGCAGCAAGACCGTAGGGCGCGGCGGCCGGATTGCAGATCGAGAGCTTTGCAAAGGAGGCGGCCTTCAGCGTCTCCTCGCCCGTCACGACGCCCGGCGACTTGCTCCACAGCACGAGCTTGCCGATCGCGTAGGTGAAGCGGCTGCCCGCGACCGCGAGGCCGTCCTCGACGAGCTGCTTCGGCCGTGAATCGTCGGCTGACAGGAACACCTGGAACGGCGCCCCTTGCGTGATCTGGGTATAAAATTGCCCGCTCGCGCCGAAGCTCAGCACCGCCTCGTGCCCGGTTTTCTGCTTGAACAGGGCGGCGATCTCCTTGGCAGCATCGGTGAAGTTGGCGGCCACGGCGACGTTGGTCTGCGCGGCCTGCGCCGATGCGCATGCGAGCAGCAATCCCGCGACGATGGTGATCGAGCGAAGCAGCTTCATGATGAACTCCAGCGGCCGGCAATTGCTTCAGCGCAGCCCGATTGCTGCAAGGCGCCGGCCAGAAGCATCCCAGCAATCGGCGTGCCGGATATGCGGTCGCAGTCTGGTGTGCGCCTTGCAGGAATGGCGTCAAAAGAGGGGGCTTCCGCCTCTCGCAGCGGCGGGACCGATGATCCGTGTCGGATTCCCGACAAGGCCGTCGGCAAGCCGACACCAATGAAGGGAAGCACGACATGGCAACCGCTGCATCGCGCGCCGAACTCGAACGCCTGCTGGAGGACGATGTCCCCTATGGCGATCTCACCACCGAGGCGCTCGGGACCGGCGGGGCCATCGGCGTGATGCAGTTCGCCGCGCGCGCGCCGATGGTGCTGGCGCTCGCCGAGGATGCCGCCGCGATCATCGCGCTCGCCGGCTGCGAGGTGGAGCTGTTCGCCGCATCCGGCGCGGTGCTGGAGCAGGGCGCCCCGATCCTTCAGGCGCGCGGTCCGGCCGCGGGCCTGCTGCGGAGCTGGAAGGTGGCGCAAACCCTGATTGAGATCTGGTCGGGCGTGGCCAGCGAGACTCGCGCCATCGTCGATGCGGCGAGGGCGGTCGCACCTCATATCCCGGTCGCCTGCACCCGTAAGAACGTGCCGGGCACCAAGCGCTTTGCGGTCGCGGCCATCAAGGCGGGCGGCGCCGTGATGCACCGGCTCGGCCTGTCCGAGACGGTGCTGGTGTTTCCAGAACACCGCGTCTTTCTCGGCGACCTGCCGCTGTTTCAAGCCGTCGAGCGATTGCGCCGGGCGGCGCCGGAGAAGAAGCTCGTGATCGAGGTGAAGACCGCCGATGCCGCACTAGCCGCGGCGGTCGCCGGTTTCGACGTGATTCAAGCCGAGAAGTTCTCGCCAGCCGAGATAGCTGCATTGGTCAAGCGCATGGCATCTATGGCCTATACACGAAATCGTCCGCTCGTCGCCGCCGCCGGTGGCGTCAATGCGGCAAATGCCGCGGCCTATGCGGAAGCTGGCGCCGATGTCCTGGTCACGTCCTCGCCCTATCTGGCGAAGCCGAGAGACGTGCAGGTGGAGATTGCGTCAGCCGACGACGGCACACGCAGTGCGCGGCTTAATCTCAGGAAGGATGCAGCCGTTCCGGCATCGACATAGCAGGAGCCGCCTCTCTCCACGTCGCCACCGCTATTTGGACAGGCTCCTGGTTTCGGGTTGGCCTCCTCCGAGGAGCAGAACGAGCCCGGCAGTGACAATCGCGATGCCGATCCACTCGATGGTTGTTGGAATCTCCGAAAGTATCGGAATCGCCAACAGCGTCGCACTTGCCGGTACCGCCGCAGCCAGACCGGCCGAGGGCGTCGGCCCGAGAATCCTCGCGGAAATGGAGAACAGGATGACCGCCAGGAAACCGGGGCCCAAGCCCTGGAAGGCAGCCTGAAGCAGTACCGTCGACCACGGCGCATCGTGGATGGTGGAGGGAAGAAAGAGAAACCAGACCGGCAGGAAAAGCAGCGCGTTCGGCACACTGACCAGGACCAGCGCCTGACGCGCCTCGACCTGCCAGTGCTTCACGCCCATAAAGTAGATCGAGAGCACAGCTGACGCCGCGAGGAAGAACGCAATGGCCGATGCCACGCTATTGCCGCCGGCGCGCATGCCCGGAACGCCAATGAGCACGGCGCCGACGAGCAGGACGAGAACTGCAATGAGTTGCCGCCAGGACGGCAGGCGCCGTGCGAAAAACAAACCCAGCAGAATGGTGAAGATCGGTAACGAGCCGTTGGCGAATGCTCCCCCGTATGCTGCCGACGAACCCTTCAACCCGAAGTACATCAAGATATTGTAAAGCGCGCCGGGGCCAAAAATCGACATCGACAGGATTGCGTGCAGCGGCAGGTGGCGCGGCCACCAGGCCTTGGCGAACGGAAGAACCAGGGCACCGGCGACCATGAACCGAAGCGCCGTCAAATCGAAGGGTGTCAGGCCGGATTGCATGCCGGCCCTCGAGAAGACGAGAAAGCCAGACCAGATGCAGAATACACCGGCTGCGCTCAGGAGTCCGAGAATCCGCTCGTTCGATTGGGCTGCTGGAGTCAAGCCGGTGTCCGATTGCTTGAGATACCTTAACGCACTTAAAGCACCTGTGAGTTTCAAAATGCTCTCCGCAACATGGTCATTAAAAGATGACGCTATGGCGATCGGCCCTCGGGAGACTTTCTAAAGCATGATCCGGAAGAGTGCGCAGCGGTTCTCCGAAAAGATCATGTTTGAACAACAACCTAAAGCGCCATGATGATTCATCCTGATCTCACCGCGCTTCGCGACGTCTTGGATGGTCGCGACGACGTCGATGGCGGCAACCGCCGCCTCGCTGCGGCCTATCCGGCTGTGCCTTTCTCGAACGGGTTCCTGTGGGCGGAGCCCGGCCACATGTATCGTCGTGCCCGATCGGCGGATGCGCAAATAGGAACCTCGGCAGCGCCGTAACGGCGCGCGAATTCAGGCGGCGGCGCTAGCCTCGCGGCGCGATGGCGTGGCTCGGACAATACCAGGAACACTTCCGGCGCCGCCCCGTTAGCGCAGCAAACGCCGGGAGTTGTCCATGACCGACTATCCAAAGCCGCCTTATCCCTCGCAGCAGCAGCCGATGCCCGGTTCGACGCGGGCGATGCAGCCGCGACCGGATCATGGCGAGGAGACTTACAAGGGCGCCGGACGCCTTGCCGGAAAGAAGGCCATCATCACGGGCGGCGACAGCGGCATCGGGCGCGCGGTCGCGCTCGCCTACGCACGCGAAGGCGCGGATATCGTCGTCTCCTATTTGAACGAGGACGAGGATGCGGCCGAGGTCAAGGCGCTGGTGGAACGGGAGGGACGCAAGGTCGTCCTGATCCCCGGCGATATCAGCGATCCCGATCACTGCCGCGCCATCGTGCGTCGCACCGTCGAAGAGCTCGGCGGAATCGACATCCTCGTCAACAACGCGGCGCATCAGGCCACGTTCAAGGATATCGCGGATATCAGCGACGAAGAGTGGCAGCGGACGTTCGAGACCAACATCCACGCCATGTTCTATCTGACCAAGGCTGCGGTCCCCCGCATGCGGCCGGGAGCCGCGATCATCAACACGGCCTCGGTGAACTCCGACATGCCGAACCCGAGCCTGCTGGCTTACGCCACGACCAAGGGGGCCATCCAGAATTTCACGGGTGGGCTCGCGCAGATGCTGGCCGAGAAAGGCATTCGGGTCAACGCCGTCGCCCCGGGGCCGATCTGGACGCCGCTGATCCCATCGACCATGCCGGAGGACTCCGTCAAGAACTTTGGCAAGCAGGTGCCGATGCAGCGCGCCGGCCAGCCGGCCGAGCTCGCAACGGCCTATGTCATGCTGGCCGATCCGCTCTCGAGCTATACCTCGGGGGCGACGCTGGCCGTCACCGGCGGGAAGCCGTTCATCTGATCGAATATGCCCGCGGGCGCCGAGGGGGTCGCAAGGACCGAGGCGGCGCCGCGAGCGGGGCCGCCTCGTCCCGGTCAGCCGACATCAATCACGCGGCGCTGGAGGCCTTGGCGTTGACGCCTTTGCGCAGCGCCACCGTGTTCAGCTTGGTGTTGGCGGCCTTCTCTTCGTTCAAATTGGTCGTGAGGAAGCGCACGATGTCGTCGTGGCCGAGCTCTTCGGCCCACGCGATCAGCGTGCCGTAGCGGCACATTTCGTAGTGCTCCACGGCCTGTGCGTTCGCGACGATCGCGGCGTCGAGCACGGACTTGTCCTCGATCTCCCCGGCGGTCTCGTCGGCTTCCTTGATGAGGCCGTCGATGGCCGGACAATGAGTGCCGCTCGGCTCCTTGCCGAGTTTCGCGAACACCTTGTCGAGGCGCTCGACCTGCTTGTTGGTCTCTTCCAGGTGGGCTTTCAGCCCGGCGACGAGGTCCCTGTTGGTCGCCTTGTCGATCATCTTCGGCAGCGCCTTCAGGATCTGCTGTTCCGCGTAATAGATGTCCTGCAGCCCGTGCAGCAGCAGGTCTTCCATCGATTTGATGTCCTTGGTGAAGAATCCCATAAAGACGTCTCCTTTTCACAATGATGGCAGTGGAACGCCGTGCGGCCGTGGCTGTTCCATTCCCGTGGGTAGACCGGGAGAGCCGAATGAACGACGGACAGGATCATCTTGCAGGCCTGCTCGGACGCGCGGCGATGGACGTGTGGGGCGACATGCCTCGCGACATCCAGGAAGCGCTGTTCGAGACCGCCATGAAGGGACGCCCGACGGAGCGTGAGGAGCTCGCGCGGTTGCTGCACGAGCGGCACCCGCGCACGCTTCATCCGGCCCGGCCAGGCTGAAGCGGCGGGTCGGGTCGGGAACGATCGCGCCAGCTCCTGATTGGTGAAATGGGTGGCGCGCAGCCGAACGGCTTGATGCAAGCCGCGGGAGGCGCATCGCTCAAACACCTGGACCAGATTTGCGAGCCGATCGACGTGACTGAGATGAATATCGGAAAATGGTACGACCCGATTTCGGAGCGGTGGATCGCGCCGCGCGAAACACGCACCATCGCAGCGAATGATCGGTCGAGCACGAAGCAGGCGCCGGAGGCTCACAAGCGAGAAGAGGCGCAGCGGATCTGGAATCTGCTGGTCGATTGCTGCGCACGCGGTTGATGCCTGCCTCGCCAGCATGACGGATTCGCTCCCTGCGGGCTCCGGTGCCCGGCGGATGCCGCGGCAGACGAATCGCCCCCGCAACGAATTCTCCCTGCCGACGCAGCGACACGAATCGGCAGTTCGGGCAAATCCCTGGGCCCTCGACCGGTGCGGGTCACTGCTGACATCGCATGCGCCTTGGCGACGCCCCTGGCTTGGCATTGCGCGGGGCAGGCCAGCGTTTCCGTCAACGCTGATCTCGAAGACGTCCTGAGCAGATCGGTATATTACCACCCCGATTGCAGGCCGGTACCGGAACAAGGATCAGACGATGGACGATACGATTGGCTTTCCCGACCCCGGTCTCGACCTGTCGGACGGCTTCAAGCCGCATACCTCGCATTGGGGCGTCTTCTCCGCGCGTCAGGGCGCGGCCGGGCTGGAGGTCAGGGCCTATGTGGGCGATCCCGATCCGAACGGCATCATCGACAATTTTCCCGGCGCGCTCCGCCACCAGGCGCGCATTGCCCAGCCGGCGATCCGCCGCGGCTGGCTGGAGC
This sequence comes from Bradyrhizobium sp. I71, assembly GCF_022354745.1. Lineage (NCBI taxonomy): Bacteria > Pseudomonadati > Pseudomonadota > Alphaproteobacteria > Hyphomicrobiales > Nitrobacteraceae > Bradyrhizobium > Bradyrhizobium sp. I71. The sequence goes on along the minus strand of NZ_CP059398.1, from coordinate 1,453,726 downwards.
GCGGGCCGGGCCCTGACGATCGCCGCGGCCGCGACGAGTTCGTCTCCGTCAGCTGGGAGAAGGCGCTTGATCTCCTGGGGGACGAACTCGCACGCATCCGCGACACGCGCGGGCCGGGCGCCGTGTTCGGCGGCTCCTATGGCTGGTCGAGCGCCGGCCGCTTCCATCACGCCCAGAGCCAGGTGCATCGCTTCCTCAACATCGCGATGGGCGGCTATGTGCGCTCGGTCAATTCCTATTCATCGGGTGCGTCCTCGGTGCTGCTGCCGCAGATCCTGGCCGGCTACGAGGACATCACCAAGCGCAACGTCACCTGGGAGCAGATCGCGGATCATACCGAGGTCGTGCTGGCATTCGGCGGCATGGCGTTGAAGAACTCCATGGTGGCCGGCGGCTCGATCAGCAAGCATGTCGAGCGCAACGCGATGGCGGCTGCGCGGCGGCGCGGCTGCGAGTTCATCCTGGTCGGCCCGCTCCGCGATGATCTGCCGGTCGAGGCCGGCGCCGAATGGATCACCTGCGTGCCCGGCACCGACACTGCGCTGATGCTGGGCATCGTCCACACGCTCGTCGCGGAAAACCTTCACGATCAGGCCTTCCTCGATCGCTACACCGAGGGTTGGCCGGTCTTCCTGCGCTATCTCACCGGCGAGAGCGACGGCCAAGCCAAGCACGCCGAATGGGCCGCCGCCATCTGCGGCGTCGAGGCGGATACGATCCGCAGGCTGGCGCGGCGTCTTGCCCGCAAGCGCGCGCTCATCACCGTCTCCCATTCGCTGCAGCGCGCCGAGCATGGCGAGCAGCCGGTGTGGATGGGCATGGTGCTGGCGGCGGCGCTCGGGCAGATCGGCCTTCCCGGCGGCGGCTACGCCTATTCGCTGGGTGCGATCGGCTATTACGGCCGCCGCGTCAACGACGTGCCGGGGCCGACGCTGGGCCAGGGCCGTAACGGTGTTGCCGATTTCATCCCGGTGGCGCGCATCGCCGACATGCTGCTCAATCCCGGCAGCACCTATCGCTACAACGGCGAGACGCGCACCTATCCGGACATTCGTCTGGTTTACTGGGCGGGCGGCAATCCCTTCCATCACCACCAGGACATCAACCGCTTGCGCAAGGCATTCGCGCAAGTGGACACATTCGTCGTGCACGAGCTCGCATGGACCGCCACAGCCCGTCACGCCGACATCGTGCTGCCCTCGACGATGACGCTGGAGCGCGAGGACATCGGCTATTCCAGCAACGATCCCCTGATGGTCGCGATGCACCGGATCGCCGAGCCGTTCGGGCTCGCGCGCGACGACTACGAGATCTTTGCCGATCTCGCCGACCGTCTCGGAGCGCGCGAACCCTTTACCGAAGGACGCACGTCGCGGCAGTGGCTGAGACATCTCTACGAGCCGACTCGCGCATCGCTGGCCAAGCGCGGCCTCGAAGCTCCTGATTTCGACGAGTTCTGGGCGCGCGGCAGCCTGGTCGTGCCCCAGCAGCCCGATGACGGTGGCCGGCTGCGCCGCTTCCGCGACGATCCGGTCAATCACGCCCTGCCGACGCCGAGCGGGCGGATCGAGATCTTCTCGGCCAAGATCGCAGGTCATGGCGATGCGGATTGTCCCGGCCATCCGGTCTGGCTCGACAAGACCGATACGCCCAAGCCCGGGGCGCCGTGCTTCCTCGTCGCCAACCAGCCGGCGACGCGCCTGCACAGCCAGCTCGATTTCGGCGGACATTCGCTTGCCGCAAAGCATCGCGGCCGCGAAGTCGCGCGCATGAACCCGGTTGATGCGGACGCGCGTGGCATCAGGGACGGCGACATCATTCGCCTGTTCAACGAGCGCGGCGCATGCCTTGCTGCCGTCCACGTCACCGACGGCATCGCGCCCGGCGTGGTCCAGCTTCCGACCGGCGCCTGGTACGATCCGATGGATCCCGAAGACGAGGCGCCGCTCTGCGTCCACGGCAATCCGAACGTGCTCACCCGCGACATCGGCACCTCCGCCCTGGCGCAAGGTTGCACCGGCCAGTTGACGACCGTCGAGGTGGAGAAATTCACCGGCAATCTGCCGCCGATCCGAGCGTTCGATCCGGTGTAGCGGTGGCTCAAGGCTGGATTCCCCCGTTTTCGCGGGGATGACGATGCGGGGCAGACTGCGCGCTCGATCCTCGATTGCGTGCCCCGGACGTCGCGCAGCGTCTCTTCAACTCTGCGCTGCAAAGCATCTCACTGCGCGCAACCGTATAGACTTGTGGGTTCGCGCCGCGAGCTCTCGTGTTGCAGCTTGTCCGGGAGACCAGGACCTGCAGCGGTGAGATCAACGCGGGAGCATCAAACGACAAAAAGGGGCATACGCCTGAATCCCTGCGGTCTGCCGTCTGCCGATCAGCTATGCAGCGGCGCTGGCGATCCAATCCCGGTCCGGAGACGCGTGCCGCCTCGGCCGCGCTTCGACCTCGAGCTGTCCGTCCACGTTGGCAAGGCGCCAGCGCGCCGGAGATTGACCGCTGATGCGCTTGAAGACGGTCGAAAAATGCGCCTGCGTGCTGAAGCCCACGGAAAGGGCGATCTCCGCCAATGGCCGCTCGGTGGTCGCGAGCAGCGTCTTGGCATGCTCGACCCGCTGCGTTAGCAGATATTCGCGGGGACGATAACCGGTCGCGGCACGGAATTGCGCCGCAAAGTGCATCCTTGATAGGCCGGCGACATTGGCGAGCTCGGACAGGCTGATGCAGCGGTCGAAATGATCGGCGATGTGCTGCTCGACCCGCCGCAACCGCCATTTCGGCAAGGCATTGACCTTGACGCGCGGCAGCTCCATCCGGGTGAGATGCATCGCCAGGGTCTGGCCGATGCAGTGCGTAAATTGCCGATCCGCGGCATCGCCATGTTCGACCAGCGCCCTGGCGAGCTCGGCAGCAAGCGGATCGCGCAACAGCACGAGGTCGTTGAGCCCGTCCGCGTATGCTGGAAGATGGTCCGTGGAGATGTGGACGTGCAGGAAGGCGCACGGCGACTGGAATTGTGCGCCGAGCGGCTTCGACGGGGCGGCGACGTAGAGCGACCCCGCCGGCATGGCGCCTTCGAAGACGATCCGGCCGCCGCGTGTCAGCTTCGCACGCGTGGCCTTCAGGGCAATGCCGACGAAATAGCGATCGTCCGGCGTCGTCGCTTCGTGCGACGAGGTGCTCCGCGGGTCATCCCATCGCGAGATCGTAATGTCCTCGATCATGCCCCCCGGAGTGCGATCGATCTGACGCCACTGGCTCTCCCGGGCGATTGCCTGTGTGGGGCGAAGACTCTCATGATCCCGCGGGGCGGCCGGACAATCAGTCCAGTCATGCGCCATGTGCAAGTTGCTCGACATCGTTCGTCCTCTCCTGGTTTTGCCGTTGCTTGCAACGGCCGGCAGGCGCGCAAACCAATGCTTTCCATGCTGAGAGGATAAACGTGAGCTGGCCAGGACGCCCGTTAGGGGTGATTAGGAACTGTTAGATTCTGTGGGGGTGCATCAGGTTTGACAGCTCGTCGCAGAGGGTCTGGTTAGGACCAATTTGTCACGCATTTGCGCAGACCGGAGGGCCTGATGAGAGCGACGAGAGCATCGCGTGGACCGACGCGCCGGTGTGAGACCGGTGCAATGTCTTCACTGGACCCCGAAGCCTCTGCGTCGAGGAGATCAGCTGGCGGGTCTATAATCCCAGGCCTAGCCCTTGTCCTTGTCCAGGCGCGCAAGGAAGTCGCGAGCGAGCGCGGCGATTTCGTCGGTGGCTTCATCCAGCGCGAAGTGGCCTGCCTCCAGGATGTGAACCTCGGCATCCGGCACATCGTCGCGATAGGCTGTGGCGCCGGCGACGGTGAAAGACGGATCGTATTTGCCCCAGACCACCAGCGTCGGCGGCCGCATCTTGCGCAACCAGTCCTGCCATTTGGGATAGGAGGCGACGTTGGTCCGGTAATCCAGGAACAGCGTGGCCTGGATCTCGGCCTGGCCGGGACGCGTCAGGAACGCGTATTCGTCGCCCCAGGTGTCGGGGTCGTAGCGTTCGGGGCGCGGGCTTGAGCCGAGATGTCGCTGACGCGTCGCCGCCAGCGAGGTGAAATTGGCCTTGAGCGCCTCGAGCTCGTGTGCCGGGTCGGCCCAGTACCTGCGACGTGCTTCCCAGAGCGGGCTCAAGCCCTGCTCGTGCGACACCGCATTCTGGATGATGATTCCGCGGACACGTTCGGAATGCGCCAGCGCCATGCGGAAGCCGACAGGACCGCCGTAGTCCTGCATGAACAGAACATATTTGCCGAGACCGAGCTTCGTCGTGAGCTCTCCGATCAGCCCGGCGATGTTGTCGAACGTATAGGTGAAAGCGGACGGCGGCGGCGCGCTGCTGTTGCCGAAGCCGGGATAGTCAGGTGCGATCACGTGATATCTGTCGGCGAGCAGCGGCAGCAGAGGTTCCCACATCCGCGACGAGGAGGGGAAGCCATGCAGGAGCAGCACGGTCGGTGCGTCGGCGGGGCCGGCCTCGCGGTAGAAGATATCGAGGCCCTGGATATTGACGGTGTGATAGCTGATCGAACGCCGGCTCGATCGCAGGTCTTGTGCCGAGGCGTGCGCAGTCGCGCAGGCCAGGGCTGCCGAGAGTGCAAGGGTAGCTGGAACCTTCATGTCATTGCTCCGATGGCACACGTCGTTGGTTGCTCGCGCGTGCAATCTGCACCCGATGCCGTCTGTTGGCTCGTTATGTATTGTTAGGCGGTGAGAGGCAGAGTGGTGGCCGCTCCCACGGTTGCTCGCCTCTACTCGAAGACGGCGTCGAAGATCTCGACGTCCATCAGCACGGGCCTTGCGATGACCGTTCCGTCAGGCTGCAGCGTCTGCACGCGTCGAAGTGTCGGCACGACGATGCCGCAGAAGCTGTCATGAGCCCAGGAGAAATGTGCAACCTTGCTTCCGAAGAGATCGTGGTCCGTCCGCCGTTGCAGGGCGCTCTCGTCGAAATAGAAGATCTGTTCAGGCGCGAGCGTGATGAGGTGCGGGGGAAATTGTGCCCGGAGCCGCCGCCACGTCTCGGCGCCCTCGCACCAGGGCGGCAGCTCCTCCACGATGACATCGGGATGGGCGAGCAGGAACGGGCTGGTCAGATAGTTCCAGATCGCGACGCCGCAGAAGAAGACCAGATGCATTTCGTCCGCAAGCGCAGGCGAGCCGGCCTCGGTCAACGCGACGCTCGGGTTGTGCCAGGTCCGCAGAACTTCACCATCCAGGCTCTCGATCGTAATCGCGTCGGGTTGAAAGGAGCCGGAGTGCTCGCCTCCGGTGATGCCGGTGAACCGGAGCGATTGCGCGCGGGTCGAGCCTTCCGCGGTCACGTCCTTGAATTCCTGGGCATGCCCGGCGCTGGAGAACAGCGATCCGCCGACGGAAAGGTGGAGCGTAAACCGGTTCAAGCTGTTCCAGTGGGTCAAGCCGCCGCTGGCATCCATTACGTCGTCAAGAAGCGCCATGTCCCGCCATATCCACCATGAAGTGTCGCCACCATGGCGGGGCGCAGGCGGCTTGGCGTGTTAGAAGTTGTTAGGAGTTGCGAGCAGGCAGTTTGGCGGTATGCCGTTGAAGATGCTGTCAATTCAGCGTGCCCAGCAACTCCCTTGCGGCGACCAGATCGCGGGTCTGGAGCCCCTCTTGGTAGCGTCCGACGAGCGGGGCGAGCAAGTCGCGTGCCTCGCCTGCCTTTCCGGCCTGGCGCCAGATGCGGCCGAGGCTGATCGCGCCGCGGAGCTCCCAGCCGACTGCGCATTGGCGCTGCGACAGATCGAGCGATTTGCGCAAGCAACTCTCGGCCTCCACCGCGCTGCCCGACCGGGCGAGGATGTCGCCCTTGATCCTGAGCATCTCCGGCATGTCGAAGGACTCCCCATGATCGGGAATCTGGGCGATCGCCTCGTTGATCGTCCGCAAGGCTTCGTCGGGCTGATTCTGGGACGCGAGACCCTCCGCGAGCGCCGTCGCAAACACGGTCGTCATGATCCGGTGCCGGGCCGCGTGCAACGTGGCCTGACTGCGGCGAAGGTGCTCGATGCCTGCGGCAACGTCGCCGCGACGCAGCAGCAACTCGCCCCTCTGGCCGATGCCGACCGCGTGATAAGGCCCGAGGAAGTGCCGCGCCGAATGGTCGATCAGCCGCTCGATCAGGATTTCGGCGTTGTCCCAGTCGCCGACCCAGAGGAACACGTAAATCGTCCAGATCAGGGAGATGCCGAGGGTCAGCGGCTGTTCGAGCAGCTCGGCCTCGCGAACCGTGTATCTGGCGGCCTCGATCGCACGCTCGGGCCGGCCGGTGAGCCAGAGTCCGCGCGCCAGCGCCACCAGCGCGACGATGCGGTCGTCGTAGCCGAGATGGCCGATGTTCAGCCGTTGCGAGCCGGGATTGTGCACCATCGCGCTCTCGCAGAACCGAACCGCCTTGTCCTGGCTGCCGATCAGATGATGCGCCACGCCCAGCATCCATTCGACGTTCAGCGTGGCCGTGGGATCGTTCAGCTTTCGCGCGACGCTCTCGCCCTGTTCGCCGATTCCGAGCGCGCCGTGAAAATCTCCGACCCTGGTCAGGTAGATGTGCAATCCGCGCAGCAGCCAGAGCTGCCAGTGCAGGTCCTCGAGTTCCCGGGCAAGCTGGAGACTGCGCGTGAAGGCCGACCGGACCCCTTCGGTATTGCCCTGCGTGAACATTACGGAGACGCCGAGCGCGGCCTGCAAGGTCATCTCCTTCCGGATGTCCGCGGCGCGCGCATCCGGCGACGCCAGCGCCTGCCGGGTCCAGCGGTAGCATTCCGTCAGCAAGGTCAGTTCGAGGAAGAACTGCGCGGCCGAGGCCGCCAGATCCACGCCGATCGTCCGATCGCCGCTCTCCGAAAAGCTGAAGGACAGCGCGGCCCTGACATTCGGCAAATGGTCGGCATAGGGAAGGAAGCCGCCCGCGCTCTGCATGCTCGTGGATTTGAGGGAAATGTCGTGCAGCAAGTCGCGGATATATTCGGCGTGGGCGCGCGCGACGCGGTCCGCTTCCCCGTTCTCGACGAGCTTGTCCGCGACGAAGGCGCGGGTGGTGTCGAGCAGGCGATAGCGCAGCCGCCGCTCCGCGGGCGAGGTCGCGATCAGGGATTTGGACAGCAGGTTCGAAATCGCCTCGACGGCTTCGGGCTCGCTGATCCCCTGGCAGGACGCGACGGCAAGCGCGGCCTCCGGCGTGAACGGCCCGACGAACACCGACAATCCGCGCAGCGTCGCGCTTTCGGCCGGCGGCAGCAGGTCGTAGCTCCAGGCCAGCGCCGCGCTCAAGGTTTGATGCCGCGGAATTGCGGTACGCCGCCCCCGCCACAGCAGCGAGAAGCGGCTGTCCAGCAGCGAGGCGGTCCCGGCAATGCCGTAGGCGTTCACACGTCCGGCCGCGAGCTCGATCGCGAGCGCAATGCCGTCCAATCGCCGGCAGATCTCGGCGACCAGCGGCGCATCCTCATCGCGGAGTTCGAATTCGCTCAAGCTCTCGGCAATGCGTTCCACGAAGAGCTGACTTGCGGGATAGGCAAGGATGTCGGCGATGCCGAGGCCGTCGCGCTCCGGCGGGCAATCCAGCGGAAACAACCGATGGATGCGTTCACCGTCGGCGCGAAAGGATTCCCGGCTGGTGGCCAGGATATGCAGCTGCGGCGCCTCGCGGATGAGGCGCTCGGCCAAAGGGGCGAGTTCGTCGAGGATGTGCTCGCAACTGTCGAACACCAGCAGGATCCGCCGGTTGCGCAGGACCGCCAGCAGGCCCGGTATCGGGTCCTCGGAACTGACGGTCAGGCCCAGCGCGGCCGCGATGGTTCCGGGGACGAGCCGGGTATCGGTCAGCGCGCCGAAGTCGACGAAGCACGCCTGGCCGTCGAAGGCCGCGAGCTCGCCCTGCGCGACGGCGAGTGCGACCGACGTCTTGCCGATCCCGCCGGGGCCGACGATCGTGACGAAGCGATGCTGGGCAAGCTCGGCGGAGATTCTCTCGACCGCATCGTCCCGGCCGATCATCTTCGCGAGCGGCGAGGGCAGCGAGGAGGGCGAAGCGGCGGGCGGGCTCGTCCGGCCCTCCGATGCTGCGGGCCGGAGCAGCGGAGCCGTGAAACAATAGCCGCGTCCCGGGACGTTGACGACGTAGCGGGAGGCCTCGCCTGCATCGCCCAAAGCCTTGCGCAGCGTCGTGATGTGGAAGCGCAGGCTGCCTTCGTCCACGTTCACGTCGGCCCAGATGCGCTTGATCAGCTCTCGCTTGTCAATGACCTCTCCGGCGCGCTCGGCGAGAAAAATGAGGATGTCGAGCGCACGGCCGCCGAGGGGAAGCGGGGCGCCGTCCTTTTCCAGTAGCCGCGATTTCACGAACAGGCGGAATGGCCCGAAGGCTATGACCGAATCCTGCTCGCTAGTGTCCGGCACGGGCCAACAATTCCAGTCAATGAGCTGAAGTGTGCAATTTGATTACCAGATAGAGCCGTCCAGTAAACCGGCCGAAAGTGGCGAAATCGCGTGGCCTACCGCCGATCGCGCTGGGACGTGTGCTGCAAATTTTGCTTAAACGCGAGCGGCTTACGACGCGGCTGCGACAATTCGTCAGCGCGCCTGACCTTCGAGGCACGTGTGTCCGCCGCGAGATTGCGGGCCCCGCCGATCATAACAGAATCTTGCAACGTCTAACGGGCAAAACGCGCGCGACGCATCCACTATAGCCTTCGAGTGAGATCCGTTTCAACGGGGAGGCTATGATGTCCGGCATCGGCGCTGGGTCGAACGACCACGTGGTTCGACCTCAACTCGTCGCCAGTCTCGATGATCAGTCGCGTGACTGGGAGCTCGTGCTGCGGGAGTCCCACCATCGCATGAAGAACACGCTGACGCTGCTCGGTGCGTCAGTCCGCCGCGACTTCACGCGCGCGAGCAAGAGGGATGTGGCGCTGGCGGTGGACCGCCTCGAGCGGCGCATCGTCGCCTTCGGCCGGCTCTATCAGCTCCTGTCCGACAACGACGATCCATCCGCCATCGCCGTGGAGCCGTTCTTCGAAAAGCTGTGCGGAGCCCTCTCCGAAGCGGTGCTGGAGCCGGCAGGCATTCGCTGCGAAGCCGCGATCGAGAGCGGCAGACTGCCGGCTGCTCAATGTCATCGGCTCGCGCTGATGCTCACCGAACTGGTCACGAACGCGGCAAAGCACGCTTTCCCGGACCGAAGCGGTGCGTTGATCCGGATCGAATTGGCGAGCGGCGACGGCGCCTGGCTCTGCACGGTGGCCGACAATGGCATCGGTGCGACCGGTCCGCTTCAGGGCACCGGCAGCCGGATACTCGAAGGGCTCGCGCGCAGCATCCACGCGCGGTTGCATGGCGAGGCGGGGCAGGGCGGCACGCGGGTGACGATCATGATGCCGACTGTCGCATGAAGCCCTTCCATGCATGCAACCGCGTCTCACATCAGGGAGTTCGACATGACCACCATCGAAATCGATCGCGACACCGGAACCGGGCCCTCGACATCGCGCAGCGTTGACCTGAAGCTCGAGGTCGTCGTGATCCCCGTGTCCGACGTCGACCGTGCCAAGGCGTTCTACGCCCGCCTCGGCTGGCGACTGGACGCCGATTTTTCGTCAGGCGAGGACTGGCGCGTGATCCAGTTCACGCCGCCGGGCTCGGCCTGCTCGGTGATCTTCGGCAGGAACGTGACGGCCGCAGCGCCCGGTTCGGCGCGAGGCCTGTATCTGATCGTCTCCGATCTGGAGGCCGCCCGGCAGGACCTGCTCGACCGCGGCGTCGAGGTCAGCGAGCCATTCCACGGTGCCGGCGACGTTCATGCCGGGCCCGACGAGCCGTATCTCTTCGGCAGCGTACGGGTCGGCGGTGCCGACCCGAAGCGCGGCAGCTACAGTTCGTTCGCATCGTTCAGCGACCCCGACGGCAATGGCTGGCTGTTTCAGGAGGTCACGACGCGACTGCCCGGGCGCATCGCGGGCAGCGCCACGACATTCGCATCGACGGCCGATCTGGCGGCGGCGCTACGCCGTGCGGCGATCGCGCATGGCGAGCACGAGAGGCGGACCGGCGGACACGACGAGAACTGGGCGGACTGGTACGCCGACTATGTCGTCCGCGAGCAGGCCGGCCAGCCGCTGCCGTCGTGAATTGCAAATCGGACCTGCCCGCGCCAAAGTCTGAACGGAACGGACCGACGTGTCGTTCTCGAACCCGATCGACTGCACCGATCGAACGAGGAGATCTCGGGACCAAGGAACCGCTTCGGCGCTCGATCGGTTGGAATGGCGGACGGGCGGTCACGCCGATGTCGCCTTTCGCCGCTACCGAGCGGCCGATGCTGAAATCAAACAAGGAGAACTGAAATGATCCGCAAGGCAACGGCAGTCTGGAAGGGCACCGGTCGCGATGGGACCGGTCATCTCTCGAGCGAATCCGGCGTGCTCGCGCAGACGCCCTATTCGTTCAAGACCCGCTTCGAGAACGAGAAGGGGACCAATCCCGAGGAGTTGATCGCGGCGGCCCATGCAGGCTGTTTTACGATGGCCCTGGCCTTTGGCCTTCAGATGGCAGGTTTCACGCCGGACGAGCTGTCGACGGAAGCCGCGGTGACACTCGAGCCCGAAGGCAAGGGCTTCAAGATCAGTAAGTCCGCGCTGACCTTGCGTGCAAAAGTGCCGAACCTCGACGAGGCCGGCTTTGCGAAGTTCGCCGGCGAGGCCGAGAAGAACTGCCCGGTGTCGAAGGTGCTCAACGCCACGATCACGCTCGACGCCAAGCTGGGCTAGAGGCAAGCGTTTGCTTTGGGTCCATCCGGCTCCAGGAGCCGGGTGGACACCGCGTGCAATGCATGGCTTTTGCCCGGCGGCCGAAAGCATATATATCGGACGAAAGCATATATATGATGTGCAGATGCAGAGCGGACAGAGCGATCAATTGGGAGCGGACAGATGACGACAGAACGCGCAGTTTTGGCCGGGGGCTGCTTTTGGGGCATGCAGGATCTCATCCGCAAGCAGCCGGGCGTGATCTCCACCCGCGTCGGCTACACGGGTGGGCACGTGAAGAACGCCACCTACCGCAATCACGAAGGTCATGCCGAAGCGATCGAGATCATTTTCGATCCCGCCAGGACCAGCTTCCGCACGATGCTGGAGTTCTTTTTTCAGATCCACGATCCCACCACGCTCAATCGCCAAGGCAATGATCTGGGCACCAGCTATCGCTCCGCGATCTTCTACACGAGCGACGCGCAGAAGCGGATCGCCGAAGACACCATTGCCGACGTCGAGGCGTCCGGCCTGTGGCCCGGCAAGGTGGTGACCGAGGTCGCGCCCGCTCGCGAGTTCTGGGAGGCCGAGCCGGAGCATCAGGATTATCTCGAACGTTATCCTGACGGCTACACCTGCCACTTCATCCGGCCTGACTGGAGGCTGCCGCGGCGTGCGGCTGCGGTGGGAGGTTGACGCATGATCCGGAAAAGTGCGCAGCGGTTTTCCGAAAAGATCATGCTCAAACAATAACCTGAAGCGCGATGACGATTCGTCCTCATCTCATCGCGCTTTAGCGCGCATCAGTGCGCGGTCAGTTCCGGAGTCGCACCATCAGTTCGCGTGCGGTGCGCATGTCGGCGATCTCGGCGCCCTCCGTGAACGATCCGGAGACATTCTTCAGAACGGCCAGAGCGTCCGCACTCCGGCCGGCCCCCATTCTGAGCCGCGCGAGGCTGATCGCGCAGCGCAGCTCCCAGAAGCGCGCGCCCTGCTGGACGGCAATCTCCATGGCCTCGCGAAAGCGTGTCTCGGCGTCCGCTGAATGCCGCGCGCTCCTGAGCATCAACTCTCCCTTGATGCGCATCAACTCAGGCAGATACCAGAGCTCCTGCCGGTCGTTGCAACGGGTCAGGACGTCCTCGATGACGTCGAGGCCGCGATCGACCTGATCGGCTTCGCCAAAGCACGCAGCAAGCTCGCCAAGCAGGGGAAGAAAGCGCGGCAGGAAGCGTGCATCGCCGGCGCGGTTGAGTTCTTCGCGCAGCAGCGGCAGGCCGATCGCGACGTCGCCGCGCCTAGCGACGACTGCCGCATTGAAGGCTCTTGCCCACAGGCCCCACAGCCGGATCGCGTGCCGATCGGTGTGCTCGAGCAGCTCGCTGCCGTGGCGTTCCGCGGCGTCGAGATCGCCGGCCCAGAAGGCGATCGGGCAGGCGGCCTGGCCCAGCACGCTGCAGAAGGTCAGGGCGTGGCCGTTGGCTCGGCCTTCCTCGATGTTTCTTGCCGCCAGCGCCTGCGCCTGGTCGGCGAGACCCTGCAGCCACAGGATGCGGGCCCGGAAATACTGCGTCGAGATCCTGAGATCGAGCGGGAAGATCTTGGGCTTCTCCGCCAGAAAGTGCAGCGATGCATTGACCCGGTCGATACGCTGCCGCGCCTCGTTCTGGTCGCCGAGATAGTGCAGCGCGACAGCCATCAGCCGGTCGCCCAGCATGACGTCGGTCTTGTCGGGAGAGTTCGCCGCCGCGCTCGCAAAACGATCGGCGTACGCACGGGCCTTGCCGAACTGTCCGTTGTTGAACTGGTCGATGCACAGGCCCCAGAGCGCACGCAGCCGGAAATCCTTGTCGTCGAGCCTGTCCGCCAGCTCGAGACTCGTCTCCAGGATCGGGCGCGCCTCGCGCGCGCGACCCTCGCCATACATTAGAGACCAGCCGAGTGCCGACAGCAGCTGCATGCGGATGCGGTCGTTGTCCCTGCCGTCTCCGAGCGTCGCCAATGCCGTTCTGCTGCGTTCTCGGCATTCGGCGAACAGCGAAAGCCGCACCCAGAGGGTGATCGCGGCCGCCGTCAGCGCGATGCCGAGCCTTGCGTCGCCATCAGGCGAGAAAGCCCAATCCAGCGCGGCGCGCACGTTGTCCAGCTCCCCCGCATAGATGCTCAGCCATTCGGGCAGCGGTGTCGATGTATCGGCCTCCGCGTGCTCGAAGAAATCGCGAAAATGCTCGGCGTGGCGCCGCGCGAACGTCCGCGCTTCTCCGAGCTCGTTCAGCTTCCCGAGCGCGTAGGTGCGCGTGGTGTCGAGCAGGCGATAGCGCAGCGTCCGCGAACCGAATGGCGAGATCAGCGATTTGGTGACCAGGCTGTCGATCGCCTCCAACGTCTCCGAGGTGCTGAGGCCGTCGCCGGATGCGACCGCGGCGGCCGCCTCCGGCGCGAATGGCCCGGCGAACACCGACAGTCGCCGCAAGGTGGCGCTTTCCGCCGGAGGCAGGAGGTCGTAGCTCCAGTCGAGGGCCGCGGCGAGCGTCTGGTGGCGCGGCACGGCCGTGCGCCGCCCCCGCCATTGCAGCGAAAAGCGGCTGTCGAGCAGGGAGGCCGTTCCGGCGATGCCGTACGCGTTGACACGGCCCGCCGCGAGCTCGATCGCCAGCGCAATGCCGTCGAGGCGCCGGCAGATGCTCGCCACCAGCGGCGCTTCTTCAGCGCTGAGCTGGAACGGACCCGAGCTCTGCGCGATGCGCTCGACGAAGAGCTGGGCCGCGGGATAGGCGAGGACCTCGGCGACCTCGAGACCCCCACGCTCCGGCGGACAATCCAGCGGGAACAGACGAAAGATCCGCTCGCCTTCGCTCCGGAACGACTCGCGGCTGGTTGCGAGAACGCGAAGCTGCGGCGCTTCGCGAACGATACGCTCCGCGAGCGGAGCCAGCGTATCCAGCACATGCTCGCAACTGTCGAAGATCAGCAGGGTGGGGCCGGTCTTCAGGAATGTCAGGAGGGCCGGCGTCGGGTCCTCCGAGCTCACGGTCAGTCCGAGGACCGAGGCGACGCTGGTCGTGACATGGCTGGCGTCCCGCAGCGGACCGAAGTCGACGAAGAAGACGCGTCCGCCGAAATCTGCCGAGCGGCGATGCCCGACCGTGACGGCGACGGCGGTCTTGCCGATGCCGCCCGGGCCCACCACCGTCATGAAGCGATGCAGGGTCAATCCGTTCGAAATCTTCTCGATGACCTCCTCTCGCCCGATCATCTTTGCAAGCTGAGCAGGCAGGGAGCGAGGAGGGGAGATCTCGGCTGCGACTGAGGAGACCGGCGGAGCTGCTTGAACGAACGGCGCGACAAAGCAATAGCCGCGGCCGGGCACGTTGAGGACATAACGCGTCGACTTGCCGGTATCGCCGAGCGCCTTGCGCAGTGCTGCGACATGGAATCGCAGACTGCCCTCGTCGACATTCACGTCGGCCCAGATGCGCTTGACCAGTTCCCTCTTGTCGATGACTTCACCGGGGCGCTCGGCAAGCAAGATCAGAATATCGAGCGCGCGGCCGCCGATGTGAAGCGGCGCCCCCTCCTTCTCCAGAAGCCGCGACTTTGGAAACAGCCGAAATGGCCCAAAGGAAATGTGCGAGTCGTGATTACTATGAGCCTGCACGTGCCATTGCCCCCTCCACGGGAGTCAAAAGGTATTCGGTTGTGATCTAGCAGAACGACGCGTCCAGTAAACTGGCCGAAAGCCGCATGGCAGACAGACCGGCGCAGATGGCTTGGGCTTGCTTCGGCCTGCCAAAAGTGCCTGCGAAAGAAGGGTTTAGGCTGGCATGCCAGGATGATGGTCATGGACGCGCACGTGCATGGGACCATTGCGGCCGGTGGCAATCCCGCCTCTCCCGTTGATAAATTCGACGCAAGGCCGCTCACGCATCGACGCGCGACATCTTGCGCTGCTCCGCCGTGACGATCCGCGCCGACAGCGTGACGAGGCCCATCAATCCGGCCAGCAGCCAGAACGCCATAGGCAATCCGCCAAGACGTGCGACGAAGCCGACGCCGGCGGGGCCGATCAGGACCCCTGCGTATCCCGCAGTCGTGATCGCCGCGACCGCAAGCCCGGTAGGCATCACCGTTTGCCGCGCGGCCCGCCGGAACAGCACCGGCACGAGGTTTGACGCACCGAGCCCGATCAGCAGGAATCCGCCGAGGGCGACCGCCGCGACAGGCGCCGTCAGCAGGACCACAAAGCCCGCGATCGCGATGACGCTGCCCCAGAGCAAGGTCGTGCGGTCCCCGATGCGCGCAACGACCGCGTCGCCGCCGAGCCGGCCTATCGTCATCGCGATCGAGAACACGATGTAGCCGGCTCCGCCTTGCGCCTCGGTGACGAGCCCCGCGCCGATGACGAGGAGCGCGCCCCAATCGAGCATTGCACCTTCGACGAGGAAGGTGATGGCGCCGAGCAGCGCAAGCAGCAGCACCGATCCGTGCGGCAGCACGAACAGCGGGCCCTCCTGCACCTGCACTGAGCGAAGCAGGCGCGGCCAGGTCACAAACATCGCGAGCAGCATCAGGACGGAGCAGATCAATGTGCAGGCCAGCGCGCCGAGTTGCAACGAGAGCAGCACTGTCATCAGCGCGGATCCGGCGAAGCCGCCGATGCTGAACAAGGCGTGGAAGCCGGACATCAGCGGGCGTCCCGCGGCGCGCTCCACCTCCACGGCGTGGATGTTCATGGCGACGTCGATCGAGCCGAGCGCGGCGCCGAACGCAAAGAGCGCCAGCGCCAGAGACATGGACGAGCTTGCGATCGCGAGCAGCGGCAGGACCAGCGCGAGCATGAACCCGCTTGCGACGATGATCGGTCTGCTGCCGTAGCGCGCGCTGAGAACGCCGGTCAGCAGCATCGCGACGACCGAGCCGATGCCGAGGCTGAGCAGGAGCAGCCCGAGGACCCCGTCGTCGACGCCGAGCCGCGCCTTCGCGAACGGCACCAGCGGCGCCCAGCACGCGATGCCGAAGCCTGCGACGAAGAAGGCAAGTCTGGTCGCAAGGCGGGTCGCCGGCCGGTCGGCTGAAGACATGAGAACTCCCGGGGAAGCAGAGGTGGGACGGAGCACAAACCCGAGAAATGCCGCGGCTTTATGGCCGAGGCGTGCTCGGTTCGTCGTGACCGACGCGTGGTGGGCATGCTCTTGTAGCCCGGGTGAGCGAAGCGACACCCGGGAAGTCACGCGCAGAGAGATCCCAGATGTCGCTTCGCTCGTCCGGGCAACGGGACCGGGCTGTGTCGTCGTCTGTCAATCCGGCGCCGTGAAAATATTCCACTTTACCGAAATTCGGATTTGTCGTATGTGTCGCCCATCCCGGCTCATTCTTGAGGGGCGATCGTGTGGTCGTCATTGTCGCGAGCCGGGCTTGCGGTGGACGCGGCAGCGTCGTGCACGAGAGGTGAAGGGCCGGGCGGATTGCTCTCCGTGAGCCCGAAGCTGCGTGTGGACGAGCGGCGCTGCTAGGCTTCGTCGTGCCAGCATTTCGGCGGCAAAGTGCACAACGCCGTCGAACCCTGTGGCGCCAACGAACCGCGCGTACGGCAAAACCGTGTGGTCCTGGCCGTCGTTGCTACGGTCAAGCTCTTGCGGAGGCGGCAGTCGCGTCAACCGGCGCGGCGCCGGTGGATTTCGCGAGAGTGAGGGAGGCCAGAACGAACTCGGCTCCCGGGAGAGCACGGCATAAGCCGTCCGACCATCGCGCAGGGAAGGCCGTGTGTTGGGCTTCACCTGTATGCTGCTGTGCGGTTCTCTGCGTGTGCTCTATGCGCAGCAGACCGCGGGTGCGAGCCGGCACCCGGCCTTCCCTGCGCCCTCTTGGCTCAAGAGGGTGGAACGACGAAGCAAAGCTCGGGCGAATTCAGCCGCGAGAACGCGACGGCATGTCCGCAGCCACATCCACCGTCATTGCGAGGAGCGTAGCGACGAAGCAATCCAGAATCCCTCCGCGGAAAGACTCTGGATTGCTTCGCTTCGCTCGCAATGACGAAGAGGAGGAGAGAGCCTGCGCGAGACTCCACTCTCGTGCCCCGGACGCAGCGCAGCGTCCCTTCGACGGTGCGCTGCAGAGCCGGGGCCCATATCGTTGTTGTCGCCGCGTGGCTCTGGGTCCCGGCTCTGCGCCGCAACGCTGTCGCGTTGCAGCTTGTCCGGGACACAAGCGCTTGCGCGGGTCTCGACCGTCCATCAACTCTGGAGGATCCGCCGGCAAGCGTCGACGAAGACCTGAGCGCCGGTGACGATATCGGCGTCGGCGGTGTTCTCGGTCCAGTGATGGCTGATGCCGCCGATCGACGGCACGAACAGCATGCCCGCAGGCATGACGGTCGCGAGCATCTGCGCGTCATGCCCGGCGCCGCTGGGCATGCGGAGGGACCGGCCGCCGGCCAGGGTCTTGCTCGCGGCCTCGATTGCGTCCTGGAAGCCGGAATTCATCATGGCGGGCGCACCAGTGCGCAACTTCTCGACGGTGACGGTGCAGGGACCGTTCGAACTGGCCTCCTCCGCCATGATCCGCAGCAATTGCTCCAGCCGCGCGATCACGGCCGGATCATCGTCGCGGATCTGGAACAGCATCTCTGCGCCACCCGGAATGATGCTCGGCGCGCCCGGATCGAGCGTGATGCGCCCGGTGGTCCAGACCGTGCGAGGGCCGCAGGCAGACGGAAAGCGTTCGTCGATCCCCACACAAAATTTTGCCAGCGCGAGTCCAGCATCCTTCCGCACTGGCATGCGCGTGGTGCCGGCGTGGTTCTGCTCGCCGGTAAAATTGATCTGGTACTGCCAGATGCCGACGATGGAGGTCACGACGCCGATCGCGAGGCGGCCGCTTTCGAGCGTGTCGCCCTGCTCGATATGCGCCTCCAGATAGCCAACGTGCCGCCCCGGCTCGACGGTGATGCGCGGGCGTCCGGCGAGACCCATGTCGGCAAGCGCATCGCGCATGGTGCGGCCGCTGGTACGGTCGCGCGCGGCGTCGATGTCGGCCTCTGTCACCTGTCCGACATAGGAGCGCGAGCCGAGGAAATGGCCGAAATGTCCCTCCTCGTCGCACCAGGCGGCGACTTCGACCGCGCCTTTGAACGAGGGATCGGTATTGAGCACGCGTGCGGCTTCGAGCGCGTAGACAACGCCGAGCGGACCATCGAGCCAGCCGGCATAGTTCTGGCTCTCCAGATGCGAGCCCGCCAGCAGCTTCGGCCCGGGCTTCGCGCTGGTGCCGAACACGTTGCCGATACCGTCAATCGTCGCAGAGAGGTTGGCCTCGGGCAGCTTCTGAACGAGCCACTCCAGCGAAAGCTTGTGCGGCTCGGAGAAGGTCGGCTTGTGCACGCCGGTCTTGTAGGCGCCCACGGCGCGCAGCGCATGGAGGTCGGCGAGGACGCGATTTCCGTCGGCGCGGGGCTGGGTGTCAGGCATGTTCGGCAACTTTCAGCGCCTCGGTGCGGATCTCCTCGACCAGCCGCTCCTTGAGCTGGACGAATTCAGGCGTGGTCTTGATCTTGTAGGAGCGTGGATGCGGCAGGTCCACATTGATCTCGGCCTTGATGCGGCCGGGACGCGCGCTCATGACGATGACGCGGCTGCCGAGGAAGATCGCTTCCTCGATGTCGTGGGTCACGAACAGCACCGTCTTCTGGTCGCGCTCCCAGATCCCCAGCAGCATTTCCTGCATCAGGGCGCGGGTCTGGTTGTCCAGTGCGCCGAAGGGCTCGTCGAGCAAGAGGATCTTCGGATCATTGGCGAGCGCCCGTGCGATCGCCGTGCGCTGTTGCATGCCGCCGGAGAGCTGCTTCGGCCAATGGTTCTCGAAGCCCGACAATCCGACCTGACGGATGAAGGCATCGGCGATCTTGTTCCGCTCGTCCTGCGCCACGCCGCGCTCGCGCAGGCCAAAGGCAATGTTCTCGCGCACCGTGAGCCACGGGAACAGCGTGTAGGACTGGAACACCATGCCGCGATCGGCGCCCGGGCCGGTCACCTCGCGTCCGTCGAGCGTGACGCGTCCGCTGGTCGGGCGATCGAGGCCGGCGACGATGCGCAGCAGCGTGGACTTGCCGCAGCCGGAGGGACCGAGGATGGTGACGAAGTCGTTGTTGCCGATGACGAGGTCGGTCGGTTCCAGCGCCCTGGTCGGTGCGTTGCCGTGGCGCGCGGGGAAGGTGCGCGAGACCTGCTCGATCTTGAGAATCGTCATGCGAGCTTCCAGGGAAACAGCCAGGCGTTGAACGCCTTGAACAGGAAGTCCGAGATCAGGCCGATCAATCCGATCACGATGATGCCGAAGATGATCTGGCCGGTGTTGAGCAGCGCCTGGCTGTCGGTGATCATGTGACCGATGCCGGAGGACGATCCGATCAGCTCGGCGACGATGACGTAGGTCCAGGCCCAGCCAAGCACCAGCCGCAGGATCTCGGCGATCTCGGGCGCGGAGGAAGGCAGCAGGACCCGGCGGATGATGCCGCGGTCGCCGGCGCCCAGCGTATAGGCGGCTTCGACCAGATCGCGCCGCGTGGCGCCGACGGTCACCGCGACCATCAGGATGACCTGGAATACCGAGCCGATGAAGATCACGAGCAGCTTCTGCAGCTCGCCGATGCCCGCCCACAGGATCAGGAGCGGAATGAAGGCGGAGGCAGGAAGATAGCGTGCGAAGGAGACGAACGGCTCGAGGAACGCCTCGACCGGCTTGTAGGCTCCCATCAGCACGCCGAGCGGCACCGCGATGACCGCCGCGAGGGCGAAGCCGCCGACGACGCGCCAGATCGTCATGCCGATGTCGAACAGGAAGCCATGCTTGGTAAGCAGCTCAACGCCCTCCTGCACCATGGTCAGCGGATTGGCGAGGAACGTCTTCGACACATGGCCGCCGAACGTCGCCCAGGACCAGAAGGCGACGAACAGCACGAAGAACGCGAGGCCGTAGGCCACGCGCTGCCTTGATGTAACAGGGTCCAGGGGACGCATCAAACTGTCTATCCGAATAGTCGATCACGAGCCGGCTCCGCCTCGTGGCGGAACCGGCGGCTTGCAGAAGCTTACTTGATGAAGCTCGCGTCGTAGAGGTCCTCGACCTTCGGCGCGGCCTTGATGATGCCGATCTCGAGCAGGAGGTCGGCGGCCTCCTTGTTGAAGGTCAGGAAGTCGCCGGCGAAGAATTTCTGGTTCGCAGCCTTGTCCTGCCAGCGCAGATATTTCGCCGAATTGCCGAACTGCTCGCCGGTCTGCTTCACGTCCGCGCCCATGATCTCGTAGGACTTGGCCTGGTCCTTGGCGATCATCTCGAGCGCCTCGAAATAGCTGTCGGCGAGCGCCTTGGCGGCCTTGGGATTTTCCGTCAGGAACTTCGGCGTGCAGCCGAAAGTGTCCATGACCATCGGGTAGTCGAGCGTGGTGGCGATGATCTTGCCCTTGTCGGGCGCGGCCCGTACGGTCGACAGGTACGGCTCATAGGTCATCGCGGCATCGTTCTGGCCGGAGACGAAAGCCTGCGCGGCCGCGGCCGGCTCGAGGTTCACGACGGTGACATCCTTCACCGAAAGCCCGTTCTTCTTGAGCATCCAGGCCAGCGCGAAATAGGGCGAGGTACCGGGCGCGGAGGCGGCGACGGTCTTGCCCTTCAGGTCCTTGATCGCGGCGACGTCGTTGCGCACGGCCATGCCGTCGGCACCATAGCTCTTGTCGAGCTGGAAGATCTGCTTGGTCGCTACACCATTGGCGTTCCAGGAGATCCAGGTCTCGACCGTGGTCGCCGCGCACTGGATGTCGCCGGAGGCGATCGCGAGATGGCGGTCCTTCTGCGGGATCTTCTTGATGGTGACGTCGAGGCCGTTCTTCTTGAAGATGCCCGCCTCCCTCGCCAGTGTCAGCGGTGCGAAGCCGGTCCATCCGGAGATGCCGACGCCGACCTTGACGTCGTCGGCGAGCGCGGGAGTGGCGGCCGCGAGAGCAATGATTGTCGCAAATACCTTTGAACTACGCATGATTGTCGTCCTCTTGCCGATCGATGGATTGACGTCCTGTTGATCACTGTCGGCCCATCTGGACCGTTGCCCGAAGCGTTGCACGATTTGTGCCGACATATCCTCTCAGCCTCCCTTGAATCGAGCGACAAGGCGGTGAGAGTCACCGGGATAGAGCAGGCGCACCGCGGTGATGGTGCGCGCGCTGCGCCAGGTGTAGCGGTCGATCACGAGGCAGGGCGCGCCGACGGCGATGTCGAGCGCCTCCGCGGTGCGATCGTCCGCAACGATGGCGCTGATCGTGTGCTCGGCTTCGGTCCATGGGACATGGTGAAGCAGCCACGAGCCGGGAGGCTCGCGCGAGAAGTCCGCGGTCGCGGCATCCGGCACGGACGACAGGTCGATCAGCCTGTCCTCGGCGGCGAAGGGCACGTTGTCGGCGCTGTGGCGGCAGGTGATCGCGACCACCTTGCCCGCCTTTTTGACGCCGAGGCGATCGCGGTCGGCAGCGGTCGCCGCGCGCAGCTTGCGGCCGATCAGCTCGTAGCCGTAAGCGCGGCCGAGGGCGGTGATCTCGGCGCGAATGTCGGCGATCTTGAGCACCGCCGACTGATGCTGCGGCCGGCGCACGAACGAGCCGGCACGGCGCCGCCGCTCGATCAGATCGGCTTGCGCCAGCTCCGACAGCGCCTTGTTCACGGTCATGCGCGAGCAGCCGTAGCGAGCGACCAGTTCATGCTCGAACGGAATGCGATGACCGGGCGGCCACTCGCCGGTCAGGATGCGCTTCTCGATGTCGGCACGGATGCGCTTGTAGAGCGTCGGCTTGTCGGCTGTGTCAGTGGCAAGGCTCATGCGACGAGCCTCCGCACCGACGCATTGAAGCGCTCGCGCGCTGACTGACGCAGCCTGTGCCGGCCGCCTTCGACCACCTTGGCGCCGCCGGCCCAAACGCAATCGATCGCACCGCTGCCGGCCGCAAAGATCCAGCCGTCGATAGCCGCATCCCTCTGACGTCCGGCCAGCGATGGATGCGCAGTGTCGAGGGTGACGATGTCAGCGCGCGCACCGGGCGTGAGGCCGACTGTCGCCAGCGCCAGCGCCCGTGCTCCGCCCGCGAGCGCATGATCGAACAGCGTGCGTCCCGTCGAACGGCCAACGCCACTGGAGAGCACGTTGCGCTGGCGATGCTTCAGGCGCTGGCCGTATTCGAGCTGACGGAGCTCGTCCGCGACGCCGATCAGCACGTTGGAATCGGTGCCCACGCCGAACGCACCGCCGGCGGCAAGAAATTCGCGCGCGGGGAAGATGCCATCGCCGAGGCTCGCTTCGGTGACGGGACAGAGGCCGGCGACCGCACCGGTCCTTGCAATTGCGCTGACCTCTTCGTCTGTCGTGTGCGTTGCGTGAATGAGGCACCAGCGTCGATCGACTGGCGCGTGCTCCAGCAGCCATTGCACCGGGCGCTGTCCCGACCAGGCGAGGCAGTCCTCGACTTCCTTCACCTGCTCGGCCGTATGAATGTGCACCGGCCCGCCGTCGGCCAGCGGAACGATCGCCGTGAGCTCGTTCGGCGTCACCGCGCGCAGGCTGTGCGGCGCGATGCCGATGTTGGCGCCAGGCAATGCGCTGATCGCCTTGCGCGAAGCACCCATCAATGCGGCGAACTGATCGACCGAGCAGATGAAGCGACGCTGGCCGGCATGCGGCGCTGCTCCTCCAAACGAGCCATGCGCATAGAAACTCGGCAGCAGCGTGAGGGCGATGCCTGATGCTTCGGCAGCCAGCGCAATGCGCGAGGCCATTTCGGCAGGATCCGCATAGGGCGAGCCGTCGCGATCATGATGCAGGTAATGAAATTCGCCAACGCGGGTGAAGCCCTGCTCGAGCATCTCGACATAGAGCAGCGTCGCAACAGCCGCGACGTCGTCCGGCGTCATGGCCAGCGCAAAGCGATACATCGTCTCGCGCCAGGTCCAGAAGGTGTCGGTGCTGTCTCCGCGCAGCTCCGCAAGTCCCGCCATGCCGCGCTGGAACGCGTGGCTGTGCAGGCTCGCCAATCCAGGCAGTGCGATTGCGTGGCGTTCATCGCCGGCCACGGGCGCGACATTCGGCGTCACCTCGGCGATCGCGCCGGCGGTGATCACCACCTGCACGTCATTGGCCCAGCCCGAGGGCAGGAGCGCGGAGGCGAAATGCAGTCGTGTCATGTTTCCATGCCGGCTGGACAGAACTCCCGCACGATTATATGTCTAGACATATAAGTCAAGCATCCCACGAAGGGGCCGTTGCATGGCAGAGCGCTTCGACCGGATCTGGCACAATGCCCGGCTCGCCACGCTACGGGCCGACCGTCCCGACCTCGGCGAGATCGAACTGGGCGTGATCGCCGCGCGCGGCGGCCGTATCGTCTATGCCGGCGCGCAGGCCGATTTTCCGGCGGACGCCGATGCCGCCGAACGGGTCGACTGCGAAGGGCGCTGGATCACGCCCGGCCTCGTCGACTGCCACACCCATCTCGTCTATGGCGGCAACCGCGCGCATGAGTTCGAGCTGCGCCTGAAGGGCGCGAGTTATGAAGAGATTGCGCGCGCCGGCGGCGGCATCGTGTCGACGGTGGCCGCGACGCGCAAGGCGAGCGAGGCCGATCTCGTCGCAAGTGCGCTGCCGCGGCTCGATGCGTTGATCGGCGAGGGCGCAACCACGATCGAGATCAAGTCGGGCTACGGCCTCGACACTGCGACCGAGATGCGGCAGCTCGCAGCCGCACGCAGCCTCGGACGCCGGCGACCGGTTGCGGTCCGCACATCCTTTCTCGGCGCACATGCGCTGCCGGTGGAAGCTGATGGCGACAAGGACCGTTACATCGATCTCGTCTGTCAGGAGATGTTGCCGGCGGTTGCAAAGGCGGGCCTCGCCGATGCCGTCGACGCCTTCATGGAAGGCATTGCGTTCTCGGCTGCGCAAACCGCACGGGTGTTCGAGACGGCGAGGGAGCTCGGCCTGCCGGTCAAGCTGCATGCCGATCAGCTCTCGAACCTCGGCGGTGCTGCGCTTGCCGCGAAATTCTCGGCGCTGTCGGCCGATCATTTGGAGCACACCGACGAGGCCGGCGCCGCCGCAATGGCGAAGGCCGGGACGGTAGCGGTGCTGCTGCCCGGCGCCTTCTACTTCATTCGCGAGACTCAAAAGCCGCCGATCGAGGCGTTCCGCACGCATGGGGTTGCCATGGCGCTCGCGACCGACTGCAATCCCGGCAGCTCGCCACTGACCTCGCTTCTGCTCACGATGAATATGGGCGCGACACTATTCCGGATGAATGTGGCCGAATGCATCGCGGGCGTCACCCGTGAGGGTGCTCGTGCGCTCGGCATCCTCAGCGAAGCCGGCACGCTGGAGACCGGCAAATGGTGCGATCTCGCGATCTGGAACATCGAGCGGCCCGCCGAGCTGGTCTACCGCATCGGCTTCAATCCGCTGCACCGCCGGGTGTGGAGGGGACAATGACGAACGAGGGCGCAGCGATCGTCGTCAAGCCGGGAACGGTCAGTCTCGATGACCTCGCGTGCGTGCTCAATGGTGCGCCCGTCGTGCTCGATCCCTCGTTCTGGCCGCGCATCGAAGCGGCGGCGGAGATCGTCGCAAGAGCTGCGCGCGCGGATGTCCCCGTCTACGGCATCAACACCGGCTTCGGGAAGCTGGCGTCGAAGCGCATTCCGCCCGATCAGACCGCGCTGCTCCAGCGCAACCTGATCGTTTCACATTGCTGCGGCGTCGGCGCGGCGACGCCAGAGCCGATCGTCCGCCTGATGATGGCGCTGAAGATCGTCTCGCTCGGCCGTGGCGCCTCCGGCGTGCGCCGCGAGTTGATCGAGCAGCTGCAGGCCATGCTGGCGCGGGGTGTCACTCCGCTGGTGCCACAGCAGGGCTCCGTGGGCGCCTCCGGCGATCTCGCGCCGCTCGCGCATATGACCGCGGTGATGATCGGCGAGGGGCAGGCGATCGTTGACGGGAAAACCGTGTCCGGCGCTGAAGCACTGGCGGCTGCCGGCCTTGCGCCGCTGACGCTCGGCCCCAAGGAGGGGTTGGCGCTGATCAACGGCACGCAATTTTCGACCGCCTACGCCGTATCGGGCGTGCTGCGTGCATTCCGCTTGGCGCGGGCCGCCCTCGTCACCGGCGCATTGTCGGTGGACGCGGCGATGGCCTCGACCGCGCCGTTCCGGCCCGAGATCCAGGCGTTGCGCGGCCATGCCGGGCAGATCGCCGCGGCGGCGACGCTGACGGCGCTGCTCGATGGCAGCGACATCCGCCTCTCGCATCTCGAAGGCGACGAGCGTGTGCAGGATCCCTATTGCCTGCGCTGCCAGCCACAGGTCGCGGGCGCCGCGCTCGACCTGATCACGCAGGCCGCGCGCACGCTGATCGTCGAGGCCAATGCCGTCACCGACAATCCGCTGGTGCTGGTCGATACCGGGGAGATCGTCTCCGGCGGCAATTTCCATGCCGAGCCGGTCGCCTTTGCTGCCGACGCTATCGCGCTGTCTCTGTCGGAGATCGGCGCGATCAGCGAGCGGCGCATTGCGACATTGGTCGATCCCGCGCTGAATTTCGGCCTGCCGCCGTTCCTCACGCCCGATCCCGGCATCAATTCCGGCTTCATGATCGCCGAGGTCACGGCCGCCGCGCTCTATGCCGAGAACAAGCAGCGCGCGCTCGCCTGCTCGATCGATTCGACGCCGACCAGTGCCAACCAGGAAGATCACGTCTCGATGGCGGCGCACGCCGCGCGGCGGCTGTCCGACATGGCCGACAATCTCGCCGCCATTCTCGGCATCGAGCTCCTCGTCGCCGCGCAAGGCATCACGCTGCGCGCGCCGCATGCGACCAGCAGGCCGCTTGCTGCCGTCATCGCCGCATTGCGCGAGCAGGTGCCGGCACTCGGTGCCGACCGCTATATGGCGGGCGATCTCGCCAAGGCGGCTGCGTTGATCGAGGCCGACATGCTGACGGGCGTCGCGACGGCCGCGCTTTCATCCGATCCATTTCCGAGACTTAGCTGAAGAGGTCCGCATGAACCGCCGACTGGACAATGACCGCACCATCCGCGCGCCTCGCGGCAGCGACATCAGCGCCAGGAGCTGGTTGACGGAAGCGCCCTTGCGCATGCTGATGAACAATCTCGATCCCGATGTCGCGGAACGCCCGAGCGAGCTCGTCGTCTATGGCGGCATCGGCCGCGCCGCGCGTGACTGGGAGAGCTTCGACCGGATCGTTGCGGCCCTGCGCAAACTCGAAGCCGACCAGACGCTGCTGGTTCAGTCCGGCAAGCCGGTCGGCGTGTTCCGGACCCACGCCGACGCCCCACGGGTGCTGATCGCGAACTCCAACATCGTGCCGCATTGGGCAACGCTCGACCATTTCAACGAGCTCGATCGCAAGGGCCTGATGATGTACGGCCAGATGACGGCGGGCTCCTGGATCTATATCGGCAGCCAGGGCATCGTGCAGGGCACCTACGAGACCTTTGTCGAGGTCGGTCGGCGCCATTATGGCGGCAGCCTGGCCGGCAAATGGATCCTCACCGCCGGTCTCGGCGGCATGGGCGGCGCGCAGCCGCTGGCCGCGACCATGGCCGGCGCTTCGATGCTCGCGATCGAATGCCAGCCCAGCCGCATCGAGATGCGCCTGCGCACCGGCTATCTCGATCGCCAGGCCGCAACGCTCGACGAGGCGCTCGCGATCTTGGCAGAGGCCGCGAAGACGAAGAAGGCGGTCTCGGTCGGCCTGCTCGGCAATGCCGCTGAAATCTTCCCGGAGCTGGTTCGCCGTGGTGTCAAGCCTGACGTCGTCACCGACCAGACCAGCGCGCACGATCCGATCAACGGATACTTGCCGAAAGGCTGGACGCTGGCCGATTGGGAGGCGAAACGCGGTTCCGATCCAAAGGCAGTCGAGCGCGCGTCGAAGACCTCGATGGTCGACCATGTCCAGGCCATGCTGGATTTCCACGCGCAGGGCATTCCGACGCTCGACTACGGCAACAACATCCGCCAGATGGCGCAGGACATGGGCCTGAAGAATGCCTTCGATTTCCCCGGCTTCGTCCCTGCCTATATCCGCCCCTTGTTCTGCCGCGGCATCGGACCGTTCCGCTGGGCTGCGCTCTCGGGCGATCCCGAGGACATCTTCAAGACCGATGCCAAGGTCAAAGAGCTGATGCCCGACGACAGGCATCTGCACAATTGGCTCGACATGGCTAAGGAACGCATCAAGTTCCAGGGTCTGCCGGCGCGGATCTGCTGGGTCGGACTCGGTGATCGCCATCGCCTCGGCCTCGCCTTCAACGAGATGGTGGCGCGGGGCGAACTGAAAGCCCCCATCGTGATCGGCCGCGATCATCTCGACAGCGGTTCGGTCGCCAGCCCTAACCGCGAGACCGAGGCGATGAAGGACGGCTCGGACGCTGTGTCCGACTGGCCCTTGCTCAATGCGCTGCTCAATTGCGCCAGCGGCGCGACCTGGGTGTCGCTGCATCATGGTGGGGGCGTCGGCATCGGCTATTCCCAGCACGCCGGCATGGTGATCGTGGCCGACGGCACGCCGGAAGCTGCCAGGCGCATCGAGCGCGTGCTCTGGAACGACCCGGCCAGCGGCGTCATGCGCCACGCCGACGCGGGCTACGAGATCGCGATCGACTGCGCCCGTGACAAGGGGCTCGATCTGCCGAGCTTGGCATAATGGCTGCAGCTCTACCTCTCCCCTCTGGCAGGGGTGAAGTCAAACGCCGAGCCGGGGCGTATTGCTTACCAGTCTTGGCATCGTCGTCTTCGCGCCGTCCATGAAAGTCTGGACGGCGTCGCGGACGATGGCGCCGAGATCGGGCGGGATCGGCGTCGCGTAAATGAACTTGCGGATCGCGAGATAGAAGATGCGGCCGTGCAGGCCCCAGAACAGCTCGGTTTCGCGTTCACTCAATGCGTGAGCTTTTGCGTCGGGCAGCTTCAGCTCATGACGCAGCTCGGCGGCTGCCGGCTCGATGATCTCGCGGCGGACGATGTCGAGATAGCGGCTGGTGATGCCGAACGACTTCATGCCGGAGAACACGAAGATCCTCACCCAATTGTACTCGAACACGCGTTCGACATAGTCGAGATAGAAGCGGGTGAGCCGCGCCTCCAGCGGCAAGGCCCGGTCGCGGATCATCGGTCCCCAATCGGGCGACCAGCGGCTGAGATAGACTTCCTGGTAGACCCGCTCGATCAGCGCCTCCTTGCTGGGGAAGTGGCGGTAGATCGCCGAATGCGTGATGCCCATGCGCTTGGCGAGCTCGCGGGTCTGGCCCTCGAAGCCACGCTCCGCAAAGAACCGGATAGCCTCGTCCACGATCGCGCGCTCCCGATCCGCCGCGCGCATGTTGCGGCGCTTTGGCGCGGACTTGCCTGTCTCGGTCCGCTTTCGGACCAGTCGCTTCGCCGTTTTCTGCGCTTTCCGGGCCATTTCGTCGCTGAATCGTGCGTCTCGGTGCCTTCATAGCCCAAGGCGCATTTGTGACCAAATGGTCATTTCTTGTTGACCGCCCCTCGGCGGCGTGTCAGGATTTTGAGACCAGATGGTTACAAATCTGGCATCCCGGCTGATGAGCCGATGGATTTTCGAGGAAACGCAGTGAAGGCGAGGGCTTTCAGCTATTTTCGTGCTGCGACGATCGACCAGGCGCTGGACGCTCATGCGCGCGCCGGGGACGATGCGCGTTTCATCGCCGGCGGCCAGAGCCTCGTGCCGGCGCTGTCGCTGCGGCTCCAGGCGCCGCGGCTCTTGATCGACATTACGCACATTGCCGAGCTGCGCGGCATCGGGCGCGAGGGCGCCTATTTGCGCATCGGCGCACTGACGCGCCACTGCGAGATGCTGAGCGAGCCGCTGATCGCGGAGTTTGCGCCGCTGCTGCATGCCGCGGCACCCTTCGTCGCCCATCCCGCGATCCGCAACCGCGGCACGTTCGGCGGCAGCGTCGCGCTGGCCGACCCGGCCTCCGAATTCCCCGCGATGACCTTGGCGCTGGATGCCGAGATCGAGATCGCAGGTGCCTCGGGCAGGCGGCGCGTGAAGGCCGATGAGTTCTTCATCGACCTGTTCGAGACGGCATTGCAGCCCGGCGAGCTGATCACGGCCATCTACGTTCCGCTGTTCAAGGCCGATCAGCGCTTTGCGTTCGACGAACTGGCGCGGCGGCGCGGGGATTATGCGCTGGTCGGTTGCGGCATGCTCGCGACTTTCACGAGTGATCGGATCGACGACATCCGCATCTCATTCTTCTCCGTCGGCAATAGGCCGACGCGGGCGAAAGCCGCTGAGGCGGCTCTGATCGGCTTCGGCCTCGATGCGGAACATATCGCTGCCGCACAGGCGGCGCTCGAGGGTGATCTCGCGCCGCCCGAGAACGACGAGGTGCCGCCTGCGATGCGCCTGCACCTCGCCCGCGTGTTGCTTGGCCGCCTGCTTGGACGTCTCGGTGAGGGCGTATGAGAGGCTTCGACGAAACCCTGCTGGACGAGGCCGACGAGACTGTGCGGGTCCGCTTCGTCGTCAACGGCCGCAAGGTCGCCTGCGAGGTTGCTCCGCGCGAGACGCTGGTTGATTGCCTGCGCGACAAGCTCGAGCTGACGGGCACGCATGCCGGTTGCGAGATGGGCGCCTGCGGCGCCTGCCTGGTCCAGATCGACGGCCGCGCCGTGCACTCCTGCCTGATGTTCGCGGTGCAGGCCGACGGTGCCAGGATCGATACGATCGAGGGTCTCACCGAGAGCGGGGCGATCGCCGACCTCCAGGCCGAATTCCATCGCCGCAACGCGCTGCAATGCGGCTTCTGCACGCCGGGCATGCTGGTCAACGCCTACGAGCTGCTCTCGCAGGTGGCACAACCGAGCCGCGAGCAGATCCGCGACGCGCTGTCGGGCAATTATTGCCGCTGCACCGGCTATGAAGCCATCGTCGACGCCATCGACGCCGTCGCCAAAGCACGCAGCGCCGGAGGCGCGAGATGACTGCGCCGCTGACCTCGCTCGACCGCCCGAACTCCTACATCGGCCGCTCCCTGCCGCGGCCGAATGCCAAGCGCCTGCTCGCCGGGCGTGGGCGCTATGTCAGCGACCTCCGTCTGCCGCGCATGCTCCATGCTGCGTTCCTGCGCAGTCCGCATGCCCACGCCAAGATCGTCTCGATCAGGACCGACGAAGCGCGCGCGCTGGAAGGCGTGCATCTCGTCGCGACAGGGACGGACCTCGCAAAGATCTGCACGCCCTGGACCGGCACGCTCGATCATTTCAAGGGCATGACCTCCGCGCCGCAATTGCCGCTGCCGCTGGATCGCGTGGTCTGGGCCGGACAGGCAGTGGTCGCTGTCGTCGCTGAGAACCGTGCGGCCGCCGAGGATGCGCTGGAGTTGATCGAGGTCGACTACGAGGATATTCCCATCATCGTCGACATCGACGGCGCGCGTGAGGCCGGCAGCCCGCTGGTGAATCCCGGCAGCGTGAGCAATGTGTGCTTCCGCAGCCAGCTCGACAGCGGGGCCGTTGATGACGCCTTCGCGCATGCAGCCCATGTGGTGGAGGAGGAATTTTCCTTCGGCCGCCATACCGCGGTGACGCTGGAGCCTCGCGCCATCGTTGCCGACTACGATCCCGCCGCCGGGATGCTCACCGTGCATCATGGCACCCAGACTCCCTACCAGTTCCAGGACCTCTATTCGCGCCACTATGGCATCCCGGAAGCCCGTGTTCGCGTGATCGCGACCGACATCGGCGGCTCCTTCGGTATGAAGCTGCATGTCTATCACGAGGACATGGCGGTGGTCGGCCTCTCGATCCTGCTCGGCCGTCCCGTGAAGTACGTCGCCGACCGCATTGAATCGTTCGTCTCCGACATCCATGCCCGCGACCACCGCGTGCGGGCCCGCATGGCGCTGGACGCCAAGGGCGAGATTCTCGCAATGGACGTGCTGGATCTGACCGCGATCGGCGCATTCTCGACCTATCCACGCACCAGCGTGGTCGAGGGCAACCAGGTGATCCGCCTGATCGGCGCGCCCTACCGCTTCAGGAACTACCGCGCCACGCTGGAGGTGATCTTCCAGAACAAGGTGCAGACCAGCCAATATCGTGCCGTCGGCCATCCCATCGCCTGCGCCGTCACCGAGCGAATGGTCGACATGGCGGCGGCGAAGCTCGGCCTCGATCCTTTCGCCATCCGCGCGCAGAACGTGATCGCCGATGACGCCTATCCGCAGACCTCGCCGACCGGCTACCGCTTCGAGGCGCTGTCGCATCAGGCGTGCCTCGAGCGCCTGCACGAGATGATGGGCTATGACGGCTTGCGTGCCGAGCAGGCGGAGTTGCGCAAGCGCGGCATCTACCGCGGCATCGGCATTGCCACCTTTGTCGAGATCACCAACCCCAGCCCGGCATTCTATGGCGTCGGCGGCGCACGCATCTCCTCGCAGGACGGGGCGATCGTCAGCCTGACGCCGTCGGGCGAGGTGCGCTGCCTGATCTCGGTGACCGAGCAGGGGCAGGGCACCGAGGCGATCATCAGCCAGATCGTGGCCGATCAGCTCGGCCTTGCGCAGGAGCACGTCAAGGTCATCACCGGCGATACCGAGGTGACGCCGCATGGCGGCGCCACCTGGGCCTGCCGCGGCGCCGGCATCGGCGGCGAGACCGCGCTCCAGGCCACGCGCGCGCTCAAGCGCAACATTCTGGAGATCGCCGCGCTCATCCTTCAGGAGCAGCCGTCGGCCCTCGACATCGTCGATGGCGACGTCGTGGACGCAGGCACGCGGAACCAGCGCATGCCGATCTCGGAGATCGCGCGCATTGCCTATTTCCGCTCCGATACGTTGCCGCCGGGCACGCAGGCGCAGCTCACCGTCAGCCATCATTTCGCCCCGCAAGGCTATCCCTTCGCCTTCACCAACGGCATTCAGGGCTGCTCGCTGGAGGTCGATGTCGACACCGGTTTCATCAAGCTCCTGAAGCATTTCATCGTCGAGGATTGCGGCCGGGTCATCAACCCGATGCTGGTGGACGAGCAGCTTCGCGGCGGCATCGTGCAGGGGCTGGGTGCGGCGCTGTTCGAGGAGTGTCGCTACAGCGAGACCGGACAGCTCGTGAACGGCTCGCTCGCCGACTACCTCGTCCCGATGCCGATGGAGATGCCTGACATCGTCATCGCCCATGTCGAGACGCCGACCGCCGACACCGAGCTCGGTGCCAAGGGGGTTGGGGAGGCCGGCACCGCAGCGGCGTCCGCCTGCGTGCTCAACGCGGTCAATGATGCACTCGCGCCGTTCGGCGCCGCCGTCAATTCGATTCCGATCACGCCTGCAAGAGTCCTGAAAGCCCTGAAGCGTTTCTAGAAAAAAGACAGTTGGAGGAAATCATGCCCAAATCCGGTTCGACCCCGAAGATAACCCGCCGCACCGCGCTCGCCGGCCTCTCGGCCAGCGCGGCCCTGCTCGCCATGCCGCGGCTCGGCCGCGCCGCCGACGAGACGATCCGCATCGGCTTCCCGACGCCGCTGACCGGGCCGTTCGCCGCTGAAGCGCGCGATCAGGTCAAATGCGCCGAGCTCGCGGTGAAGCTCGTCAATGACAAGGGTGGCATCGCCGGCCGCAAGGTCGAGCTGCTGGTCCGCGACGACAAGCTCAACGCCGGCGAGGCCGCGACCCGCACGCTCGAGCTGATCGAGAAGGACAAAGTCCATGCCGTGGTCGGCGCGCTCTCCAGCGCGGTGCAGCTGGCCGTCAACGAGGTCACCCGCGCTCGCGGCGTGATCTACGTCTCGATCAGCCAGTCCGACACCATCAATGAGGCCAAGGATTTCAGCAAATACACCTTCCACGAGGCGCTGAACCCGCACATGACGACGGCCGCCGTGGCACGGCAGACCCTGAAGAAGGGCATGAAGGTCGCCCATCTCGTCGCTGATTATGCCTACGGTCACGAGATGCTGCGCGGCTTCAAGCGCGCGCAGGCCGCGATCGGTGCGGACAGTGTCGGCGAGATCCTGCATCCGTTCGGCGCCGCCGACTATTCCACCTTCATGCCGCGCCTGATGTCGATGCGACCCGACGTGCTCTGCATCTCGAATTTCGGTCGCGACCAGGCCAATGCGATCAAGCAGGCCGTGGACTTCGGCGTCAAGCAGCAGATGAAGATCGTCGTTCCGGTCATCCTGCACAATCAGCGCCTCGCCGTCGGCCCCGACGTGTTCGAGGGCGTGGTCGGCGGCGCCAATTACTATTGGGGGCTGGAGACGCAGAGCAAGTCGGCCGCCAGCTTCAACACGGCGTTCAAGGCCGCCAATGGCGGCGCGATTCCGACCGACTATGGCGCCTACGGGTATTCCGGCGTCGGGTCGTTGCTGGCCGCCATGCAGACCGCCGGCGGCACCGATACGGACAAGGTCGTCGATGCCCTGGAGAAGCTGCAATACGATCTGACCAAGGGCCCGCAGCACTACCGCAAATGCGACCATCAGTCGGTTCAGTCGGTGCTGGTGCTGGAGTCCAAGAAGAAGTCGGCCATGGCCAACGAGAACGATCTGTTCGCGATCCTGGCCAACGACGCGGGGGCCGACGACATGCTGCGCAGCTGCAGCGAGCTCGGCCACGCGACCTAAAGCCCTTACGATGGACCTGTCGCTGATCATCATGCAGCTTCTCTCCGGGATCGCCCTTGGGGCGGTCCTGGTGATCACTGCGCTTGGGCTGACGATCGTGTTCGGCATGCTCGGGGTGGTGAATTTCGCCCACGGTGCGCTGTTCATGATCGGAGCCTATGCGGGGCTTTATCTGGCATCACTCACCGGAAGTTTCTGGTGGGGGCTGCTGCTCGCACCCATCTTGATCGGCGTCTTCGGCATGCTGATCGAGTTCGTTCTGATCCGGAGACTGTATGGACGCTCGATCGACGATCCGCTGCTGCTGACCTTCGGCCTCAGCTACATCCTGGTCGAGGGGGTGCGCATCGTGTTCGGCAGCGACGGCATTCCTTTTCCGACGCCGCCGCAGCTGGTCGGCGTGCTCGATCTCGGCATCGGCTTCTTCCCGCGCTACCGCCTGTTCGTCATCGTGCTGGTGGCGATGGTGCTGCTGGTGCTCTGGCTGACGCTGGAGAAGACCCGCGTCGGCCTGATCGTGCGCGCCGGCGCGCGCGATCCGACCATCATGCAGGTGCTCGGTGTCGATATTGGGCGGGTCTGGCTCGCGATCTTCGGGCTCGGCGTCGGGCTTGCCGCGCTCGGCGGCGTGCTCGCCGGCCCCATGCGCAGCGTCAATCCGGAGATGGGCTCGCTGGTTCTGGCGGAAGCTTTCGTGGTGACCGTGATCGGCGGGCTCGGCTCAATCGTTGGCGCAGTCGTTGCTGGTCTCATGGTCGGCGTATCCATCAGCATGGTGGCGCTGTTCGCGCCGGAGATGGCGACTATCGTCATGTTCGCACTGATGGCGGTGGTGTTGCTGATCCGCCCGCAAGGCCTGTTCGGTGTGAGAGGGAGGACGGCGTGACGCTACCTTCGAGCGGCGAAGCGGTCGCCAAACCTGCCTCCAGCGGGCTCGGCTGGCTCCTCGACCAGCGTGTGCTCCTCTCGATTGCCGTGCTTGCCTTGCTGCCCTGGTTGCTGCCGTCGAAGGCGCTGGCCGTCAACGTCCTGATCTACGGCGTCGTGGTGATGGGCTACAATCTGCTGTTTGGCTACACCGGGCTGCTGTCGTTCGGCCAGGCTGCGTTCTTCGGTGCAGGCGCCTATTTCACCGGCATCGCGATCGGACGCTACGGCATACCCTGGTTCGCCGCCGTACCGATCGCCGTACTTCTCAGCACCTGCCTGGCCGCCGCAATCGGCATCGTCTCGACGCGCACCCGCGGCATCTACTTCTCCATGGTGACGCTCGCCTTGGCGCAACTCGTCTACTACGTCGCGCTCCAGGCGGCCTCCTTCACCGGCGGCGAGAACGGGCTGCGCGGCTTCACGGTCGACCGCATCAGTCTGTTCGGCCTCCAGGTCAACTTCCTCGATCCCGTCAACAAGTATTACGTGCTGATGGCCTTCGCGGCGTTGGCGATGTGGTTCCAGTCGCGCATCCTGAACTCACCGTTCGGGGCCGTCATCGAGGCGATCCGCGAGAACGAGCAGCGGGCACGGGCCTGCGGCTATGACGTCGAACGCAGCAAGCTGGTCGTGTTCATGCTGTCGGGGGCGATCTCATCGCTCGGCGGCTGCATGCTGGCACTGCATCTGTCCATCGTGCCGCTGGACATCCTGCACTACCAGACCTCGGGCATGATCGTGATGATGGTGCTGCTCGGCGGCGCCCGGAGCTTCTTCGGGCCCTTCGTTGGTGCTGCCAGCTTCCTGATCCTGGAGGACGTGATCTCGCTCTGGACGCCGCATTGGCAAATTTTCGTCGGTGCGATCTTCGTGCTGTTCGTGCTGTTCCTGCCCAAGGGCATCTGGGGTACGCTGCTCGATGCCCTCGGCGTCGGAAAGGCGCGGCGATGAGCGGCGAGCTGCTTCGCGCCGAAGGCATCGGCAAACGCTTTGGCGGCTTCGTCGCGCTCGAAGACATCACCGTTTCGTTCGCGGCCGGCCAGCTCACCTCGATCATCGGGCCGAACGGCGCCGGCAAGAGCACCTTCTTCAACATCCTCTCGGGTGCGCTGACGCCGACCTCGGGCAAGCTGCACTTCAGGGGACGTGAGCTGAACGGGCTGCCGCAGCACCGCTTCGTGCATCAGGGCATCTCGCGCTCCTACCAGATCACGAACATCTTTCCCGATCTGTCCGTGCACGAGAACGTGCGCGTGGCCGCCCAGGCGCTGATCGTGAGCTACGACATCTGGCGCAACCGCGCCCGGCTCGCTGAACTGGGTGCGCGCGCAGACGCCGCGCTCGACGCAGTCGGGCTGCTGGCCAGGCGGAACGAATTGGCGAAATTCCTGTCGCATGGCCAGCAGCGCGCACTGGAGATCGCGATCGCACTGGTTTCCGAGCCGGAATTGCTGCTGCTGGACGAACCGACTGCCGGCATGGGGCCGGAAGAAACCAAGGACATGGTCGCTCTGCTCGAGCGCCTCGCCGAGAAGCGCACCGTGCTCCTGGTGGAGCACAAGATGAAGATGGTGCTGGGGCTCAGTAAGCGCGTGGTCGTGCTGCATCACGGCCGCCTGCTGGCGGACGGCGCGCCCGACGAGATCAGGAGCAATCCGGAGGTCCGCCGGGTCTATCTCGGACAGAGTGAAGGCTATGGCTGAGACCGCGCTGCTCGAAATCAACGATCTCCATGCCTGGTATGGCGCAAGCCATATCCTCCACGGCATCTCCCTGCACGTGAACCGGGGTGAGGTCGTCGCCCTCGTCGGCCGCAACGGTGCCGGCAAGACGACGACCTTGCGGGCGATGATGGGCCTCATGCCGAAGGCGGCTGGCCGCGTGCGCTTCGCAGGCAGGGAGCTGTTGCCGCTCCGCGCGCATCAGCGCTTCCATCTCGGCCTCGCTTACGTGCCCGAGGAGCGCCGCATCGTCCCCGGCCTGTCCGTGCGCGAGAATTTGCGGCTCGGTCTGGTCGCGGCCGGCGGCGATATCGAGGAGCGCACGGCGATCGACGAGATCGCCGAAACCTTCCCGCGCCTGAAGGAACGTCTCGATCAGGAGGGCGTGACGCTCTCGGGCGGAGAACAGCAGATGCTGGCCATTGCGCGCGCGCTGATCGCAAAGCCAAAAATGATCCTGCTCGACGAGCCCTCGGAGGGCATCATGCCGGTCCTCGTCGAGGAGATGGGCGTGCTGTTCCGCCGCCTGCGCGACGAGGGCAAGACGCTGCTGCTGGTGGAGCAGAACGTCGAATGGGCGCTGCGGCTGGCGGACCGCGCCGTCATTATTGATCAAGGCGAGGTCGTGCATCAAAGCAGCGCGGCGGCGCTGCTCGCGGACAAGGATATCCAGGAGCGCTATTGCGCGGTGTGACTTTAGGCCACGACCTTCGCCCCGGTGCCTTCGAGGCGCTGGCTTTCCTTCGCCAGATAGTCGCCGATCGCATCGGCCGGCATGGGCTTCGCGAAATAGTAACCCTGGATGTAGTCACAGCCGAGCCGGCGCAGGCTGTCGAGCTGGGCGCGGGTCTCGACGCCCTCGACGACGCAGGCGATCTCCATGTCGTCGCACAGGCCCGTGAGCGACTTGATGATCTTGTGGCTGACGGGATTTTTGTTGATGTCGGCGACGAAGCTGCGGTCGACCTTGATCTTGTCGAGCGGCAGCCGGTGGACGTGGCTCAGCGACGAATAGCCGGTGCCGAAATCGTCAAGCGAAATCCCGCAGCCCATCGCCTTCAGCGTCGCGATCGACTGCTGCGCGCGCACGAAGTCGAAGGTCACGGCGGTCTCGGTGATCTCGAAGTCGATCCGATGCGGCGGCAACCCACTCTTCTCGATGATGGAGATCAGCGGCAAAATGCCCTCCGCCGCGCAGACATCGTGGGCGGAGAGGTTGAACGACAGGCGGACGTGATCGGGCCATGTCCTGGCGATGGCGAGCGCGCGCACCAGCAGCGCCTGCGTCAGCGGCCGGATCACACCGATACGCTCGGCGGCCGGAATGAAATCGGCCGGGGAAACCATGCCGAGCCGAGTGCTGCGCCAGCGCGCGAGGACCTCGAACCCGGCGGTGTACTCGCTCATGGCGTCGACGATCGGCTGGAACACCAGATCCATCTCGGTGCTGAAATCGGCCGTGCGCAGCAGGTTCTCGATGACCCCGCGACTGCGGATCTCGGCCTCGAGCTCGCTCGAGAAGATCACGGTGCGGCCGCGCAGATTGCGCTTGGCGTGATAGAGCGAGTAGTCGGCGCACTCGTATAGCGCTTCCGACGTGGTCGCGGAGTCCGGAAACGATGCGAATCCGATCGAGCACGACAGCCCGGTGTGGGCGGTATCGAGCTGGTAAGGCAGCTTGACCTGGCCGCCGATGCGTTCGCCCAGTCGCATCAGATCCGCGTCGTCGGGGTCGCCGCACACGACGAGGCCGAACTCGTCGCCGCCGAGCCGGGCGAACTCCACGCGCTGCGGGCCAAAGCCCTCGCAGACCTCGCGGATGCGCCGGCCCGCCTCGATCAGGACGCGGTCGCCGACCGAGTGGCCGTAATTGTCGTTGATCGGCTTGAAGCCGTCGAGATCGATGATGCCGACCGCGACGCGAACGTTCCTGCGCTCGGCATCTGCGAAGGCACTCGACAATTCGGCGAAGAAGCGGCGGCGGTTCGGCAGCTCGGTGAGGGTATCGAGATTGGCAAGTCGAAAGTTCTCGTCCGAGAGCGCCTGCGTCGCCGCCTGTTGCGCCAGCAGCGATTTGCGGCTGGCGACGAGATCGGCGAAGTCGCGGTAGTAGATGAACAGCACCGTCACCATCGCGCCGGAAACCAGGAGGTTGTTGACGGCGATCGCCTTCAGCGTCGGCTCGCCTGTGGCGAAGAAGAACAGCACATAGGGCACGTCGACGATCAGCGTCACGATCAGCGCTGCTGAACGCAGATGCATCAGCGAGAAGATGCAGCCGATCACGGTGACCGCCATGTAGAAGGCGACCTGGCTCTTGGCGAAGGGATCGCCGTAGGGATAGAGCGCGAAGGACCAGGCGGTGAATCCGGCACCGATCGGCAGGGTCAGCCAGTTGGTGGTGCGCAGATTGCGCAGGATGTCGGCGTCACTGCGCACGATGTGACGCTGGCGCAGCCACCAAAAGGTCCGTAAGCCCGCGAGCACGGTCAGCACGCTCGGCACGATCATCGTCAGCCAGTCCGGCGCCACGTTCACATAGGTGTAGGCGACCGCGATCGTGTTGCTGATCAGGATGAAGTAGAGCAGCGGGATCTGCTTGGAGAACGCGTCGAACTGCGCACGCGTCAGGTCCGGGTTATCGGCCGGTACGCGAAACAGCCGCGTTGCGGCGGCAAGATGAGACTTCAAATCGGCAACAGGCATTGAAATACGAGCCCCGAATCCCTCAAAACGCGGGCGATCTTGCATGGCGCGGGTAAAGGGCGCGTTAGATCGGGGCGCGCGGAAGGCGGCACAGGTTGCGCGCTACCTCAAGGTCTTGTCGGCCGTATCGACTGGTGAGGTCCCGTTAAGGATAATCCGCCGCTGGATGCGTGCGTCTCGGGCGCAATTCGCCGCATCACTGCAGCTACGACCTGCTAACCATGGTGGCATCTGGTGTGCTCGCGCCACCTCTCCCCGTCCGGCAGCGGCTTGTCACGCTTCCCAGGCCACGAGCAGCGCGGTCTGCCTCCCATAGTTTTCTTGTGGTTCGGATCGGGTGATTGCCGTGGCTCGACCGGTCACGCGTCAGCGCCCGATCGTCACCCCGGCGGTGGAGCGCATCGCGCCTCTCAGGCTGGTCGCGTTCATGTCGTCGAGGACCTGCCGCGTCAGCACGGTAGTCTGGCCGGGCGTGTCGAGGATCGTCTCTCCGCGCGAGGAAGAGAGCCGATCGGCCTTGTAGGGCGCGGCTGGATCAGTGGCGGGAACGGCCGTGGCTGCGGGACGCGGCCGTTTGCCCGCGGCGAGCGCGGGCTGCGAGATGGCGAAAGCGATCACGACCAGAAGCAGCGACCTTGCGCGCATGTGCGATCTCCCATGTCGGGATTTCAGGCTAGCACATCGGGAGCATGGTCGCAGAAGAAAGGATCAGGCGAGAGCGGCCTGGCGCTCCCGCGCCGGTTCGCGGACCCGCTCGATATTCCGTGGCTCGGCGAGTCGAGTGAAGCTGCGATGGTTCGCCTGCGCGGGCGCCTCGACAATGACGCCCTCACAGATGATCTGTCCGCCGAGCATCTTGAATTCCAGCTTGTCGTAGCGCGGCATTGTCTCGCCGGGTGCCGGCGGCAGTAGCCCGACGCTTCCCTGGATGTTCAGCGCGGCCTCGCCGGTGCCGTGAAGCCGCGGATTCCACATACGGATTCCGGTCTCCGCCCAGCGCTGCCGGATCAGCGCGGCGCGATCGGCGGGTTCCGCGGCTCTCGCGCGAGCTTTCGGTGCGCTGCGGATCTCCGGAGCGGGAGATTCGAGCGGCGGAGCCGGTTCGATCTCGATGGCGACGCTGGCTGACTCGCTGGCCGCCGTCGCAACAGCTGAGACGAGCGGGACATCGTTTGCAGGGGCCGGCGCGACCTCGACGGCGAGCTCCGGGTCGCTGTCGGCTCCGGCTTCAGGAACGTCGGGCGCGACGCTATTGGCATCGCCGAGGAGGACCGGGATTGCTTCGATGGCGACCGTTTCGACCTCGGCGGAAACGTTGGGCGAGGGGGCAGCCTCGACAACGGCATCAGGGACGTCAGTCGAGGCGGTCGCGACGTCTGGTGATGAAATCACAACCTCTTCTGCGACGACGGAAACGATTTCGGCGGGAGATGCATCGCCAATGATGGCGAGATCAGCGTCCGCAACTGGCTCGTTCTCCGCGTCGGTCGGTGAAGCCAGCACCTCCTCGGCGACTGGCGGCGTCTCGGGCGCCTCGATTTCCGTCACTCTCTCCGGAGATGAGTCGTCGCTGGTACAGATATCGTCGGACGGATTCTCCGCGACGACAGACACAGCCGCATCGTTCTCCGCGACCGGAGCCTGGGTGGCGGGGTCAGCGTCGCCGCGCACCGGGGCGGTGCTGATCTCGGCGATTGGAGCTTGAGCAGTGGCCGCGACGTCTTCGATGATGGCGGGCGAAGCGTCCATGGCGATCGGCGCGACGTCAATGCTGCCGCCGTGCGGCAAGGGCCGAAGTCGGGTAAACGCCCAGTTCACCGCGGGGATGCGGCGCAGCAACGATATCAGTCTCGAAAGCACTGGGAGTTGTCCAAGAGGTACTCGGCGTGAGGCAATCGCTGATTCGCCAGCAATGAGAAAACCTGCCCCGGCCGTCACACTCGTGTCAATGTAGGGTGGACCAATTGCAGAACATCCACGCATCCACTGCGCGAGGTGAATTTCCCCCCACTTTGCGAATGCGGTTCGCGATTCCTCCAATCGACGCGCTGCTTGGAGTGGAAGAGGGACAGCCGTCCCCTTTCCGGATATTCGATCCTTAGTTCACTTGCCGGAGCCGGCGGAGCCTGCGCTGCCCCCGGCCTGGCTACCCATATTGTTGGTGTTGCTACCGCCGGCAGACGGCGATTGCGCGCCCTTGCTGTCGCTGGCCTCGTTCTGCATGTTCGATGTACGTCCCGTCGTCATTCCCTTGGTCGCCGGGCCTCGCGACGAGGGGCCGACGTCGCCCTGACCGGACGCACCGGGGACGGGTTGTGTCTGCGCGAAGGCGCCACCTGTCGCGAGTGCCATGATGCATGCGGATGCCAGGATGATCTTCTTCATCGGATTCTCCTTGACTATACATCCCCGGACAACCCGCCTGCGTCGACGACGTTCCTGCCGACGCGTGTAGCCCCTCGCGTCAATTTTCGTTGCGGCCCTCCCAAGGGGTTCCCGTCGTCG
This sequence comes from Bradyrhizobium sp. I71, assembly GCF_022354745.1. Lineage (NCBI taxonomy): Bacteria > Pseudomonadati > Pseudomonadota > Alphaproteobacteria > Hyphomicrobiales > Nitrobacteraceae > Bradyrhizobium > Bradyrhizobium sp. I71. Next base: position 1,412,361 of record NZ_CP059398.1, on the reverse strand, counting down.
TCGCCAGCGGCTATTCAGAACCGTCATTGTCTGGTCGGAGACGACGCATGAGGAAGCTTGCCACGATCGGAGCGGCCCTGCTCTGGTCCACCATCGCACTCGCACAGGATCGCACCATCACGGTGGCCTCGACCACTTCGACGGAGCAGTCGGGGCTGTTCGGTCATCTGCTGCCGCTGTTCTCGAAGGCGGAAGGCATCAGCGTGAAGGTCGTAGCCGTCGGCACAGGTCAGGCGCTGGATATCGGCCGGCGCGGGGATGCCGACGTGGTGTTCGTCCATGACAGGCCCGCCGAGGACAAGTTCATGTCCGAAGGGCAGGGCGTAAAACGGTTCGACGTCATGTACAACGACTTCGTCATCATCGGGCCCAGAAGCGATCCGGCGCGGATATCAGGCAGCAAGGATGTGGTCGAGGCGCTGCGCAAGATCGCGACGGCCAAGGCGACTTTCATCTCGCGCGGCGACAAGTCCGGCACGCATGCGGCCGAGTTGAGGCTATGGAAAGAGGCGGGCGTTGACCTCGGCGCCGGCAAGGACAATTGGTACCGGGAAATCGGTCAGGGCATGGGCCCGGCGCTGAACATGGCCTCGTCGTCGAACGGCTATCTCCTGTCGGACCGCGGCACCTGGCTATCGTTCAAGAACCGTGGCGAGCTCGCCATCCTGACCGAGGGTGACAAGCGGCTGTTCAACCAGTACGGCGTCATGCTGGTGAATCCTGAAAAGCATCCGAGCGTGAAGGCGAAGGACGGGCAGGCCTTCGTCGACTGGCTGGTTTCGCCGAAGGGGCAGGAAGCGATTGCCGGGTACAAGGTCGGCGGCGAGCAGCTATTTTTCCCCAACGCGTCCCACTAGCACGAAGGCGACGGTCGACACCGCCACGCTGAGTGCCAGCAGGATCAGTCCGAGTCCGAGCGCCAGCGGCAGGTCGCCTTTGCTGGTTTCCAGTGCGATCGCCGTCGTCATCGTGCGGGTGAAGCCGCGGATGTTGCCGCCGACAATGATGATGGCGCCGACTTCCGCAATGGCGCGCCCGAACGCCGCGAGAAAGGCCGTCAGCAGCGAGGTTCGCCCGAGCGCGAACAGCAGGCCGATGCTGCGCAGTGTCGATAGCCCGTCGATCCGCGCCAGATCGCCATACTCCGCCCAGAGCAGGCTCGCCGGCCGGTGCACCAGCGCCACCACGATCGGCGTCGCCAGCAGCGTCTGCGCGATCACCATCGCCGCCGGGGTGAACAGCAAGCCCGCCGCCCCGAGCGGACCGGACCGCGACAGCAGGAGATAGAGGGCGAGCCCGACCACGACCGGCGGCAGGCCGAGCAGCGCATTGGTCACGACGATGATAACCTGACGTCCCCGGAAACGGGTGATCGCAAGCAGGGCTCCCAACGGTGCGCCGATCAGGAGCGCGACGATGCTGGCGGACAGGCTGACCCGCACCGACAATGCGACGATGCCCAGCAGCTCGGCGTCGGCTTCGCCGATCAGCGTGAAGGCGGCACCGACGGATCGTGCGAAATCGTTCATCCGGCCTGACGCTGTTGCGCCGGCTCGATGCCGGTGATCCTGGTCACGTCCATCGCGAAATCCTTCGTCCTCGGCAGCCTGCCCCTGACAGCTTCGGCCCGCCTTGGCGGCAGGCCGGGTCCTCCACGAGCATCCTCGGATGGCAACTGCGCCGGTTGTGGCCGCTACGGTCCGCACAATCAAGAGGTTGCAATTCAGGGGGCACAGGATGCGCGCTTGTCCCCTCTGAATCGGCCGCCCGATGCCCGGCCTTCATTGGGCTCTCTGGGGCCGCGGGGCACAAGATCCGGCAGATTCCGGTAGGAAGAGCCCAAATCCTGGCGCGGCGCGGCGGTGGACGGCTTTATTCCGCCGGTGGATGCACTAGGAAGGACAGGATCAGGTCGCACCCGCCAGGTGGTGGTGCTAGACCCTGATGCAGGACAATGGGGCCGGGCCGATCCTGGCGCGCCCGCAAAGATGAAGGATGTGACGCAATGATCCAAACCGTTGGCATCATCGGGGCTGGGACCATGGGGAACGGCATCGCGCAGGTCTGCGCCGCGGCCGGACTCTCGGTCGTGATGGTCGATATTTCCGATGCGGCGGTGAACCGCGGCCTCTCGACCGTGGGCGGCAGTCTCGAGCGCCTGGTCAAGAAGGACAAGATGTCGGCGGCCGACCGCGAGGCGACACTCAAGCGCATCACCGGCACCACCGACCGGTCGAAGCTGTCGGATTGCGATCTGGTCATCGAGGCCGCGACCGAAAACGAGGAGCTCAAAGTCAAGATCCTGAAGGACCTCTGCGCCAAGCTGTCGCCGCGCACGCTGGTCGCGACCAACACGTCGTCGATCTCGATCACCAAGCTCGCTGCGGCGACCGATCGTCCCGACCGGTTCATCGGCATGCACTTCTTCAACCCGGTGCCGGTGATGGCGCTGCTGGAACTCATCCGCGGCTTGCAGACCTCGGACGACACCCATGCCAAGGCGCTCGATTTCGCCAAGCGCGTCGGCAAGGTGGCGATCACGGCGAAGAACAGCCCGGGCTTCGCCGTCAACCGCATCCTGTGCCCGATGATCAACGAGGCGATCTTCGCGCTCCAGGAGGGGATCGCAACCGCGGAAGAGATCGACGCCGGCATGAAGCTCGGCTGCAACCATCCGATCGGGCCGCTGGCGCTCGCCGATCTCGTCGGGCTCGACACCATGCTTTCGGTGATGGAGGTCTTTTACAATGGCTTCAACGATCCTAAATACCGGCCAGCGCCGCTGCTGAAGGAAATGGTCGATGCCGGCCATCTCGGCCGCAAGACCGGGCAGGGCTTCTACACCTATAGCGCCTGATGAAGGCATCGGCGGCGGGCACTCAACGTCCGCCGCCGGATCCCGCAATTTGCGCTGCGACAAAGACGCCGTGCGCAATTGACCCGACAATGTCGAACGGGCGGCCTGCGGGAACAATGGAACGGACACAGAGGATATGTCGGATCGACTGAAGGCCGAGCGCGAAGCTGCGGCTGCACGGCGGAGCCTGTTGACGCAGGATGCGATCGAACGCACCGGGATCACCGAAGAGATGATCGGGGAGCTCGTCACCCGCTTCTACGGACGCGTGCGCGAGGACGCGCTGCTTGGTCCGGTCTTCGCCATCGTGCGGAATTGGGACGAGCACCTCGCCAAGCTCCGGGACTTCTGGTCCTCGGTGGTGTTGATGAGCGGCCGCTATCATGGCTCGCCGATGCGGGCGCATCTGCCGCTGAACCTGGTGGGAGATCATTTCGACCGCTGGCTCGATCTGTTCGAACAGACCGCGCGCGAGGTCTGCCCGCCGGCGGCGGCTGCGTTGTTCATCGACAAGGCGCGTCGCATCGCCGACAGTTTCGAGATGGCTTCGGCAACTGTCGCAGGTCGCATCGCATCGCCGCGTCACGTGCTGAGGTCCTGAATACAAGATGCCTGCCTGAGAAACGCGCATCTCTCGATGTCGCGCTGCACCAATTCCAACATCATCGGTCTGATCTGCAAAATCATCATGCGGTTCGCGTGATGCGATGTAGAATTTAAAAAAACGCGTTTGAACGCGTTCAGTATCATTCAATCATCGCGAGCAAAGCCATATTGATGCACTGCGGCGCCAATTCTTTGCCTTGTTTTCGGCAGAGTTCCAGCGCCTGCTAGCGGGCATGTCGAGCGCACCGTTCAACGTCAATTCATCACCATCCGAGAGCGTAGCGGAAGCTGAAGCCGACGCGGGCACCGAGCAAACGCGACGGACGCTGCTGCTCGGCGCGCTTGCGACCACCGCGTGCCTCGGCTGCTCTCCGCCGGCGCGTGCAGGCGAGGATCCGCCCGGCGCCGACGAGCGGCCGCAGAAGGGCGATCTGCTCGTCTTCTCCGAAGGCGAGCAGGAGGGGAAGATCATCACCACGGACGATCTGAAGGCCGGCGGGCCACCGCTCCATGCCTGGCCGAAGGATCCCAACACATCGGTGGTGCGCAGCGCCTCGCGGCTCAACGAGATCCTGATTATCAAGCTCGATCCCGCCGAGCTCGACGAAAAGACCCGCGCGCGTGCTGTCGACGGCATCGTCGCCTATTCGGCGATCTGCTCGCATGCGGGCTGTCCTGTCACCGCGTGGGTGAAGAGCGATGTCGGCGACAAGGAGGTGTTCAAGTGCATGTGCCACAACTCCGAATTCGATCCGCGCGCCGGCGCACAAGTCGTGTTCGGACCGGCGCCGCGACGGCTCGCCACGCTGCCGCTGGCGCTGGCTGACGGTTCGCTCAGCGTCGCCGGCAATTTCATGGGAAAGGTAGGTGGCGCGCAGCCAGGATGATGGACGGTTGCGGGCCATGCCCGCGCCACGAGAGGCCGCTTCCGCCGATGGGCGGACGACGGGACGAACGACAAGAATTCACAACAAGAATTCAAACGGATGAAAAGGGGAACGTCCATGAAAACTTCCATGGCAAGGAAGCAATGGTTACTGTCCGGCTTCGTCGCCTTCACCTGCCTCGCCTCGACCGCCGCCGTATCCGGCCCGATCGAGAATTACTCTCCGGTCACCGCGCAGCGGCTGGAGAATCCGGAGCCAAACAATTGGATGCTCTATCGGCGCACCTATGACGGGCAGGGCTACAGTCCGCTCGACCAGATCAACACCTCGAACGTGAAGAGCCTCACGCCGGTCTGGACCTTTGCCACCGGCGTGGTCGAAGGCCACCAGGCGCCGCCGATCGTCAACAATGGCGCGATGTTCGTGACGACTCCAATGGGGCAGGTGATCGCGCTGAACGCGAAGACCGGCGACGAATACTGGCGCTACAAGCGGCAGCTCCCTGACGATCTGTTCCAGCTGCATCCGACCAACCGGGGCGTCGGCCTGTGGGAGGACAAGCTCTACCTCGCCACCACGGACGACCACGTGGTCGCGCTCGATGCCAAGACCGGCAAGGTGGTGTGGGATACCAAGGTGCAGGACTACAAGAAGGGCCAGTACCTGACGCTGATGCCGTTGATCGTGGACGGAAAGGTCATCGTCGGCGGGTCCGGCGGCGAGTTCGGCGTACGCGGCTATATCGTGGCTTATGATGCCAAGGACGGCAAGGAGCTGTGGCGGACCTACACCATCCCCGGCGAAGGCGAGCCCGGTCACGACACCTGGCAGGGCGACGACTGGAAGAACGGCGGTGGGTCGGCCTGGATGACCGGAAACTACGACAAGGAGACCAAGACGATCTATTGGGGCGTCGGCAACGCGGCGCCATGGCCCGGTGAGACCCATCCCGGCGACAACCTCTACACTGCATCGGTGCTCGCGCTCGATCCCGACACCGGCAAGATCAAGGCCTATCACCAGTACCACCAGAACGATTCCTGGGATTGGGATGAGGTCGAGGCCCCGATGCTGATCGATCTGCAACGCAACGGTCGCACCATCAAGAGCCTGGTCCATCCGGGACGCGATGCGATCTTCTGGGTGCTCGAGCGGACGCCGACCAAGATCAACTATGTCGCCGGTTGGCCGTTCGTCTATACGGACGTCTGGAAGGGCATCGACGAGACCGGCAAGCCGATCGTGGATCCCGCGCACAAGCCGGTGATCGGCAAGCGCGTCGAGTTCTGCCCGTCGCTGTGGGGCGGCAAGGATTGGCCGTCGGCCGCCTATAGCCAGAGGACCGGCCTCGTCTACGTGCCTGCCAACGAGAATTTCTGCGGCGGATTCACCGGCGAGAAGGTCCCGCTCAAGCCGGGCGAGCTATGGCTCGGCACCAAGCCGGAAGACATCGGCCTGAAGACGAGGCCGGGCGCGGATCATTTCGGCGAGCTCCAGGCCTGGGATCCCGCCACGGGCAAGAAGGTCTGGCAGCACAACTTCCCGAAGTCGCAGCTGTTCGGCTCCGTCACGGCGACGGCGGGCGATCTCGTCTTCGTCGGCGGGACCAACGACCGTAACTTCCGGGCCTTCCACGCCAAGACCGGCGAACTTCTGTGGGAACAGAAGACCAATTCCGGCATCGTCGGCATGCCGGTGTCCTATGAGATCGACGGCACGCAGTACATCGCGATCCAGTCGGGCTGGGGCGTGGACGCACAGCGCATCCAGGATGCGCTCGTGACCAACAATATCGGCATCGAAGCCAATGTGCCCCAAGGCGGGGTCATCTGGGTCTTCGCGCTGAAGAAATAGCTCCGCGGGCGGATCGAAAGTAGCGGAGCAGCAAGGGGGGTGGTGAATGCGGCGGACGGCAACGTCCGCCGCATTTTTATCGTGATGGACAGCATCGCGCGCGCCTTTTTTCCTTCTCCCCTTGTGGGAGAAGGTGGCGCGAAGCGCCGGATGAGGGGTTTTCTCGACGCGCAAGACCGTTTGCGAGGTTAGAGACCCCTCACCCAAGAGAGGCTGTGACGAATAGCGTCGCTGCCCTCTCCCACAAGGGGAGAGGGCACATCAACTGGCACCGCCGACAGTGGTCGCCACGATGGTGTGCACGCAAGGCCCTCGCTACTTCCCCTGGCGCTCGACCTTGTCCTTTTCCTTCCGGTTCATTTCCTGAACCTTCGGATCGGGATTGTGCTGCCCGGTGGTCTGGGTGGTGGAGGCGGGCGGGGCATTGGTGTTGGGAAGCGACGTTTGGTCCGGCGTGCTGGGGCGCGTCGCCGTTGTCGGCGGAGTCGTGCTGCCCTGCGCGAACGCACCGGTGGTGGTCAAAAGAAAGGCGCCCGACAGCAACGAGACTGCGAGCGCCCTTGAGATGTTGGTCATCGATCTGCTCCTGTCAGATCGATGCAAACGGCGCGAGGCCGCTTGTGTTCCGTCTCACGCCTCCAATTGCTTGCCGATCGGAAGCGAGCGGATGCGTTTTCCCGTCGCCGCGAAGATCGCGTTGATCAGGGCCGGCGCGAACGGGGGAACACCGGGCTCGCCGACGCCGCTCGGCGGCGTGCCGGGCCCCGGCGGCACGATGTAGACGTTGGTCAGCACAGGAGATTCGTCGATCCTGACGACCTGGAAGTCGTCAAAATTCTTCTGCTGCACCTTGCCGTCCTTGAAGGTGATCTCGCCGTATTTGGCGAGGCTCAGGCCCATGATCGCCGCGCCCTCGATCTGCGAGGCGATGCGCTCGGGGTTGACGTAGGTGCCGCAATCGATCGCGGTGTCGACCCGCGGCACCGTCAGCTTACCCTTGTCGTCGATGGCGACCTCGACGATGGTCGCGATGTAGCTGACGAAGCTGCGGTGCACGGCGATGCCGAGACCGTGGCCCTTCGGCATCTTGCGCCCCCACTCGCCCTTCTCGGCGACCAGCTCGACCACCTTGCGCAGGCGCGCGGTGTCGATCGGGTAGCTGTCATAGGGCTCGCCATAGTTCCAGAGGTCCTTCACGTTCGGCTTGACGATGCGAGGCGAGCCGATCAGCTCGAGCAGCATGTCTTTCTGGTCGCGTCCGGTCGCCTGCGCAATCTCGCCGACCATCGATTGCACCGCGAAGGCCCGCGGGATGTTCGAGACCGAGCGGAACCAGCCGATGCGGGTGTGCGCGGCTGCTTCCGGATTCTCGCAGGAGATGTTGGCGATCTCGAACGGCATGTCGACGAGGCCCATGCCGATCTCGAACGGGGCCTGATGCACCGTGCCGGCGGCAAAGGTCGAGGCGATGCTGGGAGCCACGCTGCGGTGGCGCCAGGCGATCACCTTGCCGCTCTTGTCGAGACCGGCCTCGATCCGCTCGACCGAGACGGTGTGCACGAAGCCGTTGTGGAGGTCGTCTTCGCGTGTCCACTGCACCTTCACCGGTGCACCGAGTTCTTTGGACAGCAGGGCGGCCTCGAGCGCAAAGTCGCATTTCGACTTGCGACCGAAACCACCGCCGAGCAGCGTCACGTTGACGGTGACGTTGCCTTCGGGGATCTCCAGCGTCTTGGCGACGTCCTCGCGGGTGCCGCCGGGACTCTGCACCGGCGCCCAGATCTCCGCCTTGTCGCCCTTGACGTTGGCAACCGCGACCGGCGGCTCCATGGCGACATGGGCGAGATGCGGGATGTAGTATTCGCCGACGATCACCTTGTCGGCCCCCTTAAGGGCGGCGTCCGCATCGCCCTCCTTGCGCAGGACGAGGCCGGGCTTGCGCGAGGCCTCCTCGAGCTCCTTGCGATAGGCGACGGAGTCGTATTTGCCGTTCGGACCGTCGTCCCACACCAGCTTCAACGCGTCGCGGCCCTTGATCGCCGCGCCGGTGTTGCGCGCGATCACGGCGACGCCGCCGAGCGGCTGGAACTTCGAGGGCCACGGCCAGCCGCGCACCTGCATCACCTTCTCGACGCCGGGAATCTTGAGAGCCGCATCCGGATCGAACGAGACCAGCTTGCCGCCCGTGACGGGCGGGCGCGCGATCACGGCATACTTCATGCCGGGCAAGCGGACGTCCGCGCCGTAAAGCGCCTTGCCGGTGGTGATGTCGTGAAGATCGACAATGCCGACCTGACCCTTGCCGAGATAGCGGAAGTCCTTGGGATCCTTCAGCTTGAGACCTTCGATACTCGGCACCGATTCCTTGGCTGCGTCCGCGGCGAGCTCGCCGAAACCCAGCTTGCGGCCGCTGGCGCTGTGGACGACCTCGTGGTTAACCGCCTTGACCTCGGTCGCGGGCACGCCCCAGCGCTTCGCCGCAGCCTGCTCCAGCATGGTGCGGGCGGAAGCGCCGATCTGGCGCATCGGTATCAGATAGTGCCGCGTGCTGCGCGAGCCGTCGGTGTCCTGGTTGCCGAACTTGACCTCGTCGCCATGGGCCTGCTGCACCTTGACCCTGGACCAGTCGGCTTCCATCTCCTCGGCCACGATCAGCGGCAGGCTGGTGCGCACGCCGGTGCCCATTTCCGAGCGGTGCCCGATGATGGTGACGATGCCATCCGGGGCGACCGAAACGAACACGCGCGGATCGACCACGACACCGTGCGGCATCTGGCCGGCGCCGGTCTCATAGGCCAACGCCTGGCGCGACATCACGGGGGCGGCGAGGACGAAGCCGCCGGTGACGCCGAGCCCCTTCAGGATGCTGCGGCGCGAGACCTTCTCGACCCTGATATGCTTCTCGAAGCCGCGAAGCTTGCGGGGATTGTCGATGAAGTTCATGTCACACTCCCGTCGATGCGAGATGGACGGCGTTCTCGATGCGTTGGTAGCAGCCGCAGCGGCAGATGTTGCCCGACATCGCCTCGCGGATCTGGTCATGCGAGGGTTTCGGGTTGTCCATCAGGAGGGCTGCAGCCTGCATGATCTGGCCGGCCTGGCAGAAGCCGCATTGGGGTACGTTGACCTGACGCCAGGCCTTCTGCACCGGGTGATCGCCGTTGGGATGCAATCCCTCGATCGTGGTGACCTCGCGTCCGGCGACGTCGTTCACCGACGTGATGCAGGCCCGCACGGCCTCCTTGTCGACGATGACGGTGCAGGCGCCGCACAGGGCTTGCCCGCAGCCGTATTTGGTGCCGGTCAGTCCGGCCTCGTCACGCAGGAACCAGAGTAGCGGGAGGTCCGGGTCGCCGTCCCAGCTCTGTTCCTGGCCGTTGATCTTCACCTTGATCATGATCATCCCTCGCTCTTCATAAGCATGCCAAATGTAAAGTTCGCCGACGCCGGTGGCGACGGTTCACGCGTCGTCTCGCCGCATTCCGCCGTCGTCCCGCGCGGGCAAATCCCGAAAGGGGGCAGGAACGCCAATGGCGATGTCTGGATGTGCTCGATACCTCCCCCGTATTGTTCTTGATTGATTGTATTCGCGCGGCATCGTGACGGTGCGATCGTAACAGAGATCGCTCCGGCTCGGCGTTCACAGCCGAGTGTTCTCACCGGGAAAAGATTGCATCGATGGTTTGTCAAAAGCAGGGCGTGGTCATCGCGTTGCGCGCCTCTGCAACGGGCCCAAGCAAAAAAGCTTCGTCCGCCAGGAACTGCGCGGACGAAGCAGGATGCCTCAGTCGAGGGAGGGAGAAACGCAGGCTTCGCGAGCTTCAAGCAGGAAGCGGGCGGCCTGCGCCGTCATTCAGTGACCAGGACTGAGGAACTAAGGGCCCTCACATATGTCTGGTGCAGAAGCGACAGCATCACCGCGCTGGTCCCGGGACGACGACCGGTCCGGCTCGCTGGCAGCGGCAGGCGCCAGCGAGCGGATGGGGACCGGCGAAGGTTCGGCGGGCCCGATCAGGCGGCCTTCTCAGGCGGCTTTGGCTTTCGCCACATGGGTCGCGATCGCGTCCATCAGTGCCGGCGACAGGCAGTCATAGGGCTCGAGCCCGATCTCCTTCAGCCGCGACCGGATGCCTGCCATCTGCTCGGGCTTCACGCCCGATTCGATCACCGAGGAGACGAAGGCGGCGAATTGCGGCGCCTGCGAGCCCTGCTCCTGGAACAATTCGGGATGGATGAAGTCGAGGCCGTAGAACGGGTGGTTCTTGTTCTCGATGCGGCCGTACATGTGCGTGCCGCAGGCCTTGCAGGCGTAGCGCTGGATCACCGCCGAGGGGTCGACGATCTGGAGCTTGTCGCCGTTCTCGAGCACGGTGACGTTCTGGCGCGGCACCACGGCGACGACGGAGAAGTTCGCGCCCTGCGGCTTCCAGCACTTGGTGCAGCCGCAGGCGTGGTTGTGGGCGACGTCGCCCTTGATGCCGACCTTGACCGGATGGTCCGTGCATTTGCAGACCAGCGTGCCGCCGGCGAAGTTGCCGCTGCCTTGCTTGATGCCGTTGTCGATCGAGGGATGGAGTGCAACAGTCATGGGTCGATCCTCCTTGGTGTGATGTCTGCGAGCTAGAACACGACGACTGAACGGATGGATTTGCCCTCGTGCATGAGATCGAAGCCTTTGTTGATCTCTTCGAGCTTGAGCACGTGGGTGATCATCGGATCGATCTGGATCTTTCCGTTCATGTACCAGTCGACGATCTTCGGCACGTCGGTGCGGCCGCGCGCGCCGCCGAACGCGGTGCCGCGCCAGTTGCGTCCGGTGACGAGCTGGAACGGGCGGGTGGCGATCTCCTTGCCGGATTCGGCAACGCCGATGATGATCGAGGTGCCCCAGCCGCGATGGCAGGCTTCCAGCGCCTGGCGCATCACCGTGGTGTTGCCGGTGCAGTCGAACGTGTAGTCGGCGCCGCCATCGGTGAGGCCGACGAGGTGCTGGACGATGTCGCCGGTGACCTTCTTGGGGTTGACGAATTCGGTCATGCCGAACCTGCGGCCCCACTCCTCCTTGGCGTCGTTGATGTCGACGCCGATGATCTTGTCGGCGCCGGCCATCTTGGCGCCCTGGATCACGTTGAGGCCGATGCCACCGAGGCCGAACACGACCACGTTGGAGCCCGGCGTGACCTTCGCGGTGTTGACGACGGCGCCGACGCCGGTGGTGACGCCGCAGCCGATGTAGCAGCTCTTGTCGAAGGGGGCGTCCTCGCGGATCTTGGCGACCGCGATCTCGGGCAGCACGGTGAAGTTCGAGAAGGTCGAGCAGCCCATGTAGTGGTAGACCGGCTTGCCCTTGTAGGAAAAGCGGCTGGTGCCGTCGGGCATCACACCCTTGCCCTGCGTCGCGCGGATCGCGGTGCAGAGATTGGTCTTCTGGCTGAGGCAGCTTTTGCACTGCCGGCATTCCGGCGTGTAGAGCGGGATGACGTGGTCGCCCGGCTTCACCGAGGTCACGCCAGGGCCGATCTCGCGGATGATGCCCGCACCCTCATGCCCCAGGATCGACGGGAAGATGCCCTCGCTGTCGAAGCCGTCGAGCGTGTAGGCGTCGGTATGGCAGATGCCAGTGGCCTTGATCTCGACTAGGACCTCGCCGGCCTTTGGGCCTTCCAGATCGACTTCGACGATTTCGAGCGGCTTCTTGGCCTCGAAGGCGACGGCGGCGCGTGTTTTCATAGTAAGACTCCTCAGATTCTCATAGGACGCCAAGAGGTGGTCTCGGCAGTCCTCGTAACGTTCATTTGTTGCCCATGCAGGCGTCTTCCGCCTTTTTGTACGCCTCTGTCTTCTCCTCCTTCTTGGCGGGACGCTGCCGGCCCCATGCTTCGGTGGAGCGGGCGCGCAGATAGACGTACAGGTCGTCCATGTAGCAGGCGACGTTCGGGTTGTCGCCGAAAGCAGGCATGACGTTTTCCTGCGCGGTCGAGATGTTCTTGCGGCCGGAGGCGACCACGCCGAGGAAGTCGCCGTAGCTCATGGACTTGACCGAATCCTTGAGCGCCGGCGCGTAGGTGGAGCCCATGCCGTCGGGGCCATGACAGACGTGGCAGTCGGAATGATAGCGGCGGTATCCGGAATAGGTGAACCAGTCCACGGTGCCGTCGGCCGAAATCTTGTAGGTCGGAACCCCTTCCTTATCGAGCCACTTTCCGTCGTCTTCCTTTTTCACTGCGGTGGGGTCGCCCGGACCGTCCGCGACCGCAATTCCTCCGGACGCAACCAAGATCATCGCAGCAATGACAGAGCAGATTTTACGCAAGAGATTTTTCCTCGAGGAGCCCGGTGGGACCCGGTGGGAGACGAGCCGGCGCGTGGAGTTGATCCACGCGCCGGAGCGATGCAGAGCGAGGCCTAGTTCGGCAGCGAGAACACGGTCAGCGTACCGCCGAGTGCCGTGTAGTTGCTGAGGGCCGCGTAGCCGCCGACTGCGCCGAGACCTGCGGTCGGATCGGTCAGACCTGCCGCCAGGCCGATGCCGGCCCAGCCACCGACGCCGGAGAGCACGGCAACGTACTGCTTGCCGTTGTTCTCATAGGTGGTGACGTTGCCGATGATGCCCGAGGGAGTCTTGAACTTGTAGAGCTCCTTGCCGGACTTGGCGTCGACCGCCTTCAGGTAGCCTTCGAGCGTGCCGTAGAACACCACGCCGCCTGCCGTTGCGAGCGCACCCGACCAGACCGAGAACTGCTCCTTGTTCGACCAGACGATCTTGCCGGTCTTGTTGTCCCAGGCGATGAAGTTGCCCATGTGGCTTTCACCCGGGGGCGGGTACATCGAGAGCGTCGCGCCCACATAGGGCTGGCCCGCGGTGTAGCTCACCTTGAACGGCTCGTAGTCCATGCAGACGTGGTTGGTCGGGACGTAGAACAGCTGCGTGTCCGGCGAGTAGGCTGCCGGCTGCTCGTCCTTGGTGCCGAGCGCGGCCGGGCAGATGCCCTTGGTGTTCTTGTCCTCGCCGCCGTGCTCGGTCGAGTATTGCGCGACGACCTTTGGACGGCCGTAGGTCGGCGAGTTCTTGTCCATGTCGACGCCGCTGGTCCAGTTCACCTTCGGGTCGTACTTCTCGGCGACCAGCAGTTCGCCGCTCTCGCGGTCCAAGGTGTAGGCGAGGCCGTTGCGGTCGAAGTGCGTCAGCAGCTTGCGGGGCTGACCGTTGATCTGCTGATCGGTGAGGATCATTTCGTTGACGCCGTCATAGTCCCACTCGTCGTGCGGCGTCATCTGGTAGACCCACTTCGCCATACCGGTGTCGGCATCGCGCGCGAAGATCGTCATCGACCACTTGTTGTCGCCGGGACGCTGCTTCGGGTTCCAGGTCGAGGGATTGCCCGACCCGTAGTAGACGAGGTTCAGAGCGGGATCGTAGGAGATCCAGCCCCAGGTGCAGCCGCCGCCGATCTTCCACTGGTCGCCCTGCCAGGTCTTTAGCGAGGAATCCGCGCCGACCGGCTTGCCGAGCGACATTGTCTTGGCGGGATCGAGCTTGATCTGATCGTCCGGACCCTCGGAATAGGCGCGCCAGGCCTGCTTGCCGGACTTGAGGTCGTATGCGGTGAGGTGGCACTGCACGCCGAACTCGCCGCCGGAGATGCCGACCATGACCTTGTCCTTGACGACCAGAGCCGCCGAAGTGCCGGTCTCGCCCTTCGCCGGATTGCCGTTGGTTGCCGACCACGCGACCTGACCGGTCTTGGCGTCGAGCGCGACGAGGTTGGTGTCGGCCTGATGCAGGATGATCTTGCCGTCCCCGTAGGACAGGCCGCGATTGACCGTGTCGCAGCACATCACCGGGATGACGTTCGGATCCTGCTTCGGTTCGTACCTCCAGACGATCTTGTTCTCGTTGGAAAGGTCAATGGCGTAGACCTTGTTCGGGAACGGCGTGTGGACGTACATCATGTTGCCGATGATCAGCGGGCCGCCTTCATGGCCGCGCAGCACGCCGGTCGAGAAGGTCCAGGCGACCTGGAGCTTGCCGACGTTCTGAGCGTTGATCTGGTTCAGTTTGGAATAGCGGGTGTTGGCATAGTCACCCGCCGGCATCACCCAGTCCTTCGGGTTCTGCGACATCTTGATCAGCTCGTCGTTGGCTGAAGCGCTGCCGACGGCGAGAGCCGCCGCGGAGCCGAGATAGGTCGCCAGTAGCACCTTGCGCATAGTCATTCCTCCGTTGGTCTCGTTTATTGTTTCCGAAGCATTGCTCGACCGCCGGGCTTCTCGTCCGGCGTTTGCTCGTGCAGGGCGGTCACGATTGGGACCAGAAACGATGCTGTGCTGTTTCCTCCTCCTGATGAGAGCCACGGGTCCACGTGCAGGAGCGGCCCGTTTTTATTGTTCCTGCCGCAATCCCTAACGACTTAGCCATCGGGAAACTTGCCCGAGAGGGAAGCCAGTTTGCTCGACAGCGCACGGGGGCAAAGATTTTGATTTTGCAGTAGCGAATTCAGTCGTTTCCGCGCCGCGACGGGCCGCGCTCAACGCTCAGGTTCCCCTTGACGGCGCTGCAACTAAGGCGGAGGATTAAGTTTCAAGAGTGGCAATGGAACGGTGGCGCTTGTTCCACAAGATCGCTCAAATTCGAGGTAAACGTCACGCAATCACGGCTGAGGGCTCCGGCAGCGCTGGTCGCGATTCGCGTCGAATCTCCGGATCAAACCAGTGGCTGGATTAATGTCCGACACAATTCACACGCTCTCGACGACCGGAATGACGCCGAAGCGGCAGATCCAGAGCTGGATCGACGGGTTGACGAGCCTGTGCGGGCATTTCGACGTCGATCCGCTGGAGGCGTCCTCGCTGGAAGGTCGCATCGACTACACCAGCGTCTCGCGTCTGAAGCTCTGCCAGATCGAGGTGAGCCAGCATCGCATCGCGCACACGCTTGCGCGCGCCAAGGCCAATGAACACCCATACATCAAGATCCACTTCCAGACCTACGGGGTGTCTTATTTCGAGCAGGAAGGCCGTCACATCGAAATCAACCCCGGCGACATCATCGCCTACGATGTCTCCTGCCCGCATTCGATCATCAGCCCAGCCTTCACGCGTCATGACGTGGTGATCGTGCCGAAGGCCCTGCTTCGCGACCGCGGCTTCCCATCGCAGCGGATGCCCGCCTGCAAGCTGTCCTCAAAAACAGGCACGGGGCGGATCGCCCATGATTTCGTCCACGCAACCTTTGACGAGGCGGCAAAGCTGTCGGCCAACAGCGCGGTCGGCGTCGCTGATTCCCTGATAGACCTGCTGTTGCTGCCGCTGCGCGAGGCCGACACGATGTTCGATCGTGTCGGGCCCGAAGCGATGTATGTGCGCGCGCAGTTCTTCATCCGCGAGCACTTGCGCGATCCGGATCTGTGCATCGACCAGATCTCGGCCGAGCTCGGCTGCTCCAAGCGCTACCTGCACATGCTGTTCTCGGAGCGCGGCACCACGGTCAGCGACTACATCTGGCAGGCGCGGTTGCAGAACTGCCGCCAGGAGCTCGAGGCCCACGCCGGCAAGACCATCACCGACGTCGCGTTCTCGTGGGGCTTCTCCAGCTCATCGCATTTCAGCCGCGTGTTCCGGAAATATTTCGGCGTGGTGCCGTCCTCGATCCACAAGGCGCAGCAGGGCGCGGCGGCCTCGGGCGAGCACTAGGCGTTGTCGAGCGAATGCTCCAAAGCATGATCGGGAAAAGTGCGCCGCGGTTTTGCGGAAAGATCATGCCCAAACTGCAACCTGAAGCGCGACGGCAATGGTCCTGAGGTTCAGGCCGGCTCGAGGCCGAGCGACCGTGCGCTCTCGATCCAGATCGGCAGCTCGCGCTGGTACAGCGCGTTGGTTTCCTTGAAGCCGATTGCAGGTTCGAGCACGAAAGTCGCGAGAACCTCCTTCACCTTCGAATCGCCGTTGGCGGCGACACAGAGCTCGGCGAGGCGATCGACCACGGGCTGCGGCGTCGCCTTCGGCACGGCCCAGCCGGTGAACCCGCTCACGGTGAAGAATTTCGACGTCGCGCCCTGTTCGGGCAACGTCTTCACGTTCGGGATCGCGTCGACCTTCTTCGAATGCACGGCGAAGACGGTGCCGCGGTCGCTTTGCAGGACCGACTGCGCGGCCGTGTAGCTGCCCATGGCGGCATCGAGCGTGCCTTCGAGCATGCCCGTCCACATCGGCGCTTCGCCGCGATAATGGACCGGCTCGATATTGAGGCCGTACTGCTTGTTGAGCTCGTTGATCGTCATGTGGGGGGCTGAGCCCGCGCTGTAGGTGCCGAAGTTCACCTTGCCGCTCTTGCGCGCGAAGGCGACGAAATCCTCCAGCGTCTTGACGCCGGTTTTCGGGTTCGCCACCAGCAGCAGGCCGGCGCCGGGAATGACGCTGACGAGCGCCAGATCCTTGTCCATGTCGTAGCCGGGATTTTTCATCACCACCCGGTTCATGATGTAGGTGGTCGAGATCGAGCACAGGATGGTGTGCCCGTCGGGCTCGGCGCGGGCGACCTCGGCCGTGCCGATCGCGCCGGAGGCGCCGGGCTTGTTCTCGACGACGACGGTCTTGCCGACCTGCTTGGAGATGAATTCGCCATAGGCGCGCGCGAGCAGGTCGGTCTGTCCGCCGGCGGGATAGCTGCAAATCATGCGAATCTGCCGCGCCGGCCACGTGCCTTGCGCCGAGGCGCCGCGTATGACGAATGGCATCGCCAGTGCAGTGGTACCGGCGGCGATGAAGTGGCGGCGATCGAGTTTGGCGGACATGATTCTCTCCCAGATTTTTGCGGAACCTACTGCATCAAGCTGGCGCCGGGCATGGCCGGCAGGCGAGACAGATTGGCGCATGATGCGTGCGCAGCGCGCAGGGAGTACGTGCCCGGGCGCAGGCTCTGCGGGGCGTCACTGCGTGCCGTCCGGACATCAGCGCGCTTGCAATCACCGCTGAATGATTTGCGTCCAGACGTCGCCCAGAATCGCTGGCTCCCGCGGCGGCAGATAGGTGAGGCCGGCCTGCTTGCCGAATTCGGCGATCTTGCCTTCGGCGGCAAGCTGGCCGAGCGCCTTGTTGACGGCCTCGATCAGCGCGCCATCGCTGGCGAGCCCGACATAGCCGCGATTGGCCCCGATCGGGTAGTAGTAGCCGGACGCCGTGATCGCCGTGTCGGGATGCGCGGCGCGATGGGCGTCGAAGCGGGCAAGATCGATCAGAGTCGCGTCATGGTCGCCGCGCTGGAGCGCGCCGAGGAGGTCGTCGCGACCGGGGACGAGATGGGTGATGCTGTCGATCAGTCGGCCCTTGTCGAAGGTCATCAGGATGGCGTCGCCGAGCGACCCGCTTTCGATGACGAGACGAAGGCCGGCGAGGTCGCCGATGTCGGCGATCTTGCGGCCGCGGGCCTTCGGCCCGAGCACCACCGTCATCGGCGAATAGACGTAAGGCCGGCTCGGCGCGAGCACGCCCAGCGGGACGCGGCGCCGCCGATCGTCGCGTGTGGCCCCGGCGAAATCCGGCAAGCGCGCCGTCTTCATCCCGGGCACGACGAGCGAATCCTGCGTCAGCGCGTAGCTGCCGACGAGGGAGCACCGCCCATCCGAGAGCAGCGCATTGGCCTCGAGCTGCGGGCTGGAATCCTCATCCAGCCTGCTCTCGAACCATTGGATCACGAGCGGCCGTCGCAGGCGTTCGGCCACGGCCTGCGCCAGCAGCACGTCGAAGCCGGCATCCGGCTTGCCCTTTCGATGCATCGACAGCGGCGGCCGGTCTTCATCGAGACATATCTTGAGCGGATCCTCGGCGGCGGCCGCGCTCGCACCGAGAGGCGCTGCCAAGAGGATCGCCGCGACGCTCCAGATGGAGAGGCATCGTCTCATGGCTTTCTCCGGCTGGAGACGAACGCCCAGAGATTCCCGATCTCGTCGTCGGAGAGGATGTCGCCCCAGGGCGGCATCTTGTTGTTCTTGCCGTTCTTCACCGTGGTGACGAAGCGCACCTTGTCGTCGGGAATGGCGCGCAGGTCCGGCGTGATGGTACCAGAGTTCATCAGATTGGGGCCGTGGCAGTGCGAGCATTTCGAGGCATAGGTCGACTTGCCATGGTCGATCTGAGCCTGCAATGGATTGCCGTTCGCGTCGTCAGCGGCACGAACGGTCGCCGCAAGCGCGACCGTCAGCACCGCGACGGTGGCGAGGTTCGCCACCGTCTTGTGAGAGAACAGTTTCAGCATTGCACCCGTGGTTACTGCTTGACTGCAAAGACCCAGAGCGAACCGCCGGGCGGCACCTGAGCCAACCGCTCGTCGCCGGAGAACAGCGAGTAGACGCCGCCATAGCCGCTCGTCACGGCGACATACTGCACGCCATCCTGCTGCCAGGTCACGGGCTGTCCCTCGATGCCGGAGCCGGTCTGGAACTGCCAGAGCTTCTTGCCGGTGTCGGCGTCGAAGGCCTCGAACTCGCCGGTCAGTGCGCCTGAGAACACGACGCCTCCGGCCGTCGACAGCACGCCCGAGAAGCGCGGAATGTCGCTCGGCGCTTCCCACTTCGATTTGCCGGTCATGGGGTCGATGGCCTTGAGATGACCGCGCGGCCCGTCCCCGTACTCCCAGAGGTCGGTCAGATCCATGCCGAGATACCATTCACCCTGCTTGTAGGTGACGGGCTCGGTCTTGTACCTGCCGCCGAAGGCGAGCGTATTGGCATACGCAAGGCCGGTCTGCGGATTGAACGACATCGGCTCCCAGTTCTTGCCGCCGAGGATGGACGGATAGACGGTGACCTTCTTGCCCTCGCGGGCGTCCTTGGAAATGTCGGTCTCGATCGGACGTCCGGTCTTCATGTCGATCCCGGTCGCCCAGTTGACCTTCACGTACGGGTTGGCCGCGAGCAGCTTCCCGTTGGTGCGGTCGAGCACGTAGAAGAAGCCGTTGCGGTTGGCATTCATCAGCGTCTTGGTCGGCTTGCCCTCGACGTTCACATCGGCGAGCACCATCTCGGCCACGGCGTCGTAATCGAATGGATTGTTCGGCGAGAACTGGTAGTGCCACTTGATCTTGCCGGTCTTCGGATCGAGCGCCAGCACCGAGCAGGTGTAGAGATTGTCGCCGGGCCGGACCGCAGAATTGAACGGGCCGGGATTGCCGATGCCCCAATAGATCGTGTTCAGTTCCGGATCGTAAGAGCCCGTGATCCAGGTCGAGCCGCCGCCGAGCTTCCAGGTGTCGCCCTTCCAGGTGTCGCCACCGGGCTCATCCGGCGAGGGGATCGAATGGGTACGCCAGAGATGCTTGCCCGTCGCAGGATCCCAGCCGTCGATGAAGCCCCTGGTGCCGAATTCCGCGCCGGAGATGCCGGTGATGACGACGCCGTCGGCAACCAGCGGGGCCACCGTCATCGAATAGCCTTCCTTGATGTCGGCCGCCTTCTGCCGCCACAGCTCCTTGCCGTTCTTCGCGTCGATTGCAATCACGTTGGCATCGAGGGTCGTACGGAACAGCTTACCTTCATGGATCGCGACGCCACGGTTGATGATGCCGCAGCAGACGATTCTCGGCGTCTCGGCGGGATACTCGATCTTGCTCTTCCAGATCTGCTTGCCGGTCTTGGCATCGACTGCCATGGTGGCATTGTGCGAGGTCACATAGATGACGCCCTGATAGACGATGGGCTGGGATTCCTCGCTACGATCGTCATTGAAGCTGTAATTCCAGATCGGGACGAGGTTCTTGACCGTATCCTTGTTGATCTGGTTCAGCGTTGAGAACCGCTGGAGATTGTAGCCCATTCCATAATTGAGAACGTTCGACGTGTCGGTCGCACCCTTGACCAGCTGCTCGGTGGTTTGTGCATTTGCACAGCTTGACGCAAGCATGACGAGGCCTGCGGCCATCGCAAAGCGTTTCATCCGTTCCTCCCAATATGCGCGCCTTTTGACGCTGCGATTGCAACATTCCGCCTGAAAGCAAAACACGTCAATACGAAAGTCGTAAGTGCCGTGCCGATATCGTCGGACGCGGGGTGTCGGTCACCTTACGGAAACCTTACGAAAGCAACTTCCACTTGTGCGGAGACGCTGAGAAAATTCCGCGCTACGAAGCGGTCCCGGGGTGCAGGCACGCCGGCGGCGCGGCCGGGTCCTCCCGGGTTGTGGCGCGCGCAAGTTGCAAGTCCGGACTTGAACCAAGGCCTGCTTGCGGATTTAAGTCGTTTCTGTCCCCGTCGATTTGGGGGGCTCATCGTCAGGGAGGTCTAGATGATTTCGCGTCGTTCAATTGCCCTTGCCCTTGCGCTTACGATTGCATTGTCAGCCGGTCCGGCGTGGTCGGCCTCTGGCAACGCGGTCAAGATGTTCGACACCGACAATGACGGCACGCTCGATCTTGCCGAGGTGAAGAAGGTGGCCGCCGCAATGTTCGCAAAGCTTGATCCCGATCGTGACGGCACGCTTGATGCGCGCGAATTGCGCGGACGGTTGTCGGCGAAAGAGCTCGCCGCCGCCGATCCTGACCGTGACGGGACGCTTACGCTGGACGAATATCTGTCCGTGGTCGAACAACGCTTCAACGCGGCGAATCCCGACAAGGACGGAACGCTGGATGCGAAGGAGCTGAACTCGCGCGCCGGCCGCAGCCTGCTGCGATTGTTACGGTGAGCGGGGCAATCGGAACTGACGTGACGAGGGCCGTGTTTGCGATCATTCCGGCCTGACGCCCGGGAACATCGGGCTGCCCAGCCTGTTTTCTCCGCAACGTCCTGCCTGGCGCCGGGGCTGCGCGGCAGGCGAAGAGGAGATGCAGATGAACACAAAACGTTCCGTTCTTGCTGCCTGCGCCATCCTGACATTGAGCGCCGGCGTTGCCGTCGCCGGCCCGTGCAACACCGGTAGCGCCAGCACCGACAAGGATGCCGGTTCTGGTCCGGTCACCGTGGGCTCCGCTCAATCGCAC
This sequence comes from Bradyrhizobium sp. I71, assembly GCF_022354745.1. Lineage (NCBI taxonomy): Bacteria > Pseudomonadati > Pseudomonadota > Alphaproteobacteria > Hyphomicrobiales > Nitrobacteraceae > Bradyrhizobium > Bradyrhizobium sp. I71. The sequence goes on along the minus strand of NZ_CP059398.1, from coordinate 1,391,186 downwards.
TCGCCCAGTTCAACGAGTGATACCAGCCAGCATCCGCCGACCAGCACGATGAATCGTGCAAGCGGTGAAACGCCGGCTTCGTCCGAGGATGCGCAGCGGCAAATGCAGAGTGAGCCGACCGCCGCCCAGCGCGCCGAAGGCGCCAAGCCGAATACCGAAATAGCCGACAAGGGCTGCTGACGGCGCCGCTGTCGACCAGACGCGCGGTGCGTTGCACAAGTTGTTGTCTCGCTGGTCGTGCTTGACCAAGAGAGAACTGGTTTTGTCCGAGAGAGAAATGCAGTGGCGAAGAATCGACACAGACGCGCTCGGCAGTCCAATCGAGGCTTGAACTGCACCTGACGCAGCCCTACGTTTTGCGCCGCGCGATGTCGCGCTCAATACCTTGGGAGACCCCGAATGGCTTGGAAAGCTCCGAAGATCGTGGAAGTGCCGGTCGGCATGGAAATCAACATGTACGCCTGCGCTTCGCGCAAGTAAGACTGACGACCTGCCGCGGCCTCGATGGCGAGCGCCGTCGAAGCCGCGGCAGTGTCGGATTTCGGCCTGGTCTCATCGTGCTTTGCGATGGACGCCAAGCGGCACGTGCGCAGGCTTCGACCTCTCCACCAAAATCTCGACCTTGCTCTGCCGCAGTGTGCTACGCTGATGCTCGGTGAGCGTTGCTGCTGCATCATAGCGGCGCGCCTTCGGGGCACGGGATGGGCGGCAGAGCCTGTAAGTTCTGGCTGGTGATCGGGTGCGCGATCGTGCTGGCGCCGGCACGCAGCAGCGCTGAGGAAGGCTTTGATACCGAGCACATTTTCGGCTTCATGATCGGCACCGATGTCGGCAATGTCGGCGAGCGCGAATTCCAGACCCAAACGACAGGGCGCTTCGGCAAAGGCGGGGCGGCGTATCGCGCGCTCGAGCACGAGGTCGAGATCGAGGTGGTGCCACTGCCGAACTTTCGTATCGAGGTCGGCGGCACCGCCAGCTTGCACGACATCACCGGCGTCCCTGATATCGACGACCGCCGCCAGTTCAACTTCCAGGGCGCCTCGCTCGACCTGCGTTATCGCCTGCTCGATCGCGACCGCGCACCGTTCGGCTTCACCATCGCTGCCGAGCTGCACGGCGACCGCATTGACGAGACCAGCGGCGCGAAAGGGCGAATGTACGGCACCGAGTTCACGCTGGCCTTCGATCGCGAACTGATCCCGAACTTCGCCATCGGCGCCCTCAACCTGATCTATCAACCGGAATGGGCGCGCCTCGAGGTTGGAGGAATATCCGAGAAGAGCTCAACGATCGGCGCTGCGTTTGCCGGCCTGGTGCGCGTGCGGCCGAATGTGCTGCTCGGTGGCGAGTTGCGCTATTTCCGGCAATATGAGGGGATCGGCCTCGGAGAATTTGCAGGCCAGGCCCTGTTCGTCGGCCCCACCGCATATTTCCAGCTATCCGAGCGCTCGCGGCTGACCTTGAGTTGGAGCATGCAGGCCTGGGGACGTCCGGCCGGATCGGGCGGCAATCTGGACCTCGTCAATTTCGAGCGGCACCAGGCCCGGATGGTGTTCGGGATCAACTTCTAGCTGCGAGACCGTCGTGGCGGGGACAAGCACGGGCACCTCTGGGGAATTCGGCGTTTTGCGTCGCAAAAGGGATGAGGCGGTTCCCATCGCCATTCCTCACCTCCGCTTGAAACTTTCCCCCTCCTTGCAACGTAATCTTTCGTGCTAATCTCCAGCGCCCCTTGCGAGAGGATCCGGCATGAACCCGATTGACCTGGTGGTGACTGTGTGTGCGGTACTCTCGCCTGCGACCTGCGAGGAACAGCATCTGATGTTCAACTATTCCGGGTCGCCCCGCCAATGCGTGATGGCCGCGCCGCCCTATATCGCGCAATGGGTCAGCGAGCATCCGAAGTGGCAGGCGGTGCGTTGGCGCTGCGAATATCCACACCCGAACGACAGGGCATAGGGCGCCCCGCGCTACTTCGTGCAGTCCTTCAGATCCTTGTCGGCGATCGAGAACACGGCGTCCGCCTTGATCTCGATGTCGCGGACGATGCACTGCCGCGCGTCGGGATAGCTGACCTTGGCGTCATAGCGGCCGGGCTCGACACCGGTGATGCGCAGCCGCTCGTCGTGGTCGACCTCCTTGTCCTTGTCGTTCAAGCACTGGTTCGGACCCCAGTCGGTCTTGCCGGCCGGCGCGAGCTGGAAGCCGGAGATCGTCTCCGTCGTCAGGTTCCAGAGCCTTACGCCCTTGCCCTTGGTCTGCGCGGCGGCGTCGCCGGCAAGCGTCGACAACGCGATCAATGCCAGTACCCAACGCATCAAGCAGTCCTCCCACAGGCGCGCCGTCATTCCCTGATCAGGCGTTCGCGGTTCTTTGCCTTGTCGAAATTTTTGGCGCGGTCAAGGCCGATCGGCGCGATCAGCTTCGTCGAGGCGAGATCGGCGCCGTCGAAATCGGCGTCGATGACGATGGCGCCGGTCAGATCGGCTCCGCCGAGTTGGGCGTTTTTCAGCGATGCACCGCTCAGGTCGGCGCCCCTGAGGATCGCGAATTCAAGGTCGACGCGCGACAAATCAGCGTTGCGCGCGTTCAGCCGTTCCATATTGGCGGATCTCAGCACCGCGCGCATCAGCCCCATCGACTGGTTGCGCATGTCGGCACCGAGATGCGCATCCGCGATCGACGTGCCGACCATGCTCGCGCCGGTGAGATCTGCCGTGATGCGCGCACCAGTCAGATCGGCGCCGTCGAGGCGAGCACGTGCCATCTGTGAAGCGAACAAATTGGCGCCCTTCAGACTCGCGCCCGTGAGATCTGCGTCCAGCAGCCACGCCTGATCGAGGATCGCCCCATCAAGCCGGGCACCGGCGAGTTTCGTCTTGTTGAGCCGTGCCGCACGGAGAATTGCGTTGGCGAGGTCGAGACCACTGAGATCGAGCCCCGATAACCGCTTGCCGGTCAAATCGGCGGGGGCGCCGGCGCTCGCTTTGGCCAGCGCGGCCTCGACCTCCTGCCGGCTCATTTCGGCGGAGACCATGGCGGGTGACGTCAGATCGAGATCGCGCATCATGTCCTGCGCGCGCGTCGTTGTCGCGAGCAGAGCAAGGCCAAGTGCCGTCAGGGCGATCCTTCGCTTCATCAGCAGACTCCGCTGCGACCCAATTTAGCACGGGCCTCGCGCGGTTGCCTATGAGACATCCCGCCCGGCGTGAACGCCGCCTTGTTCCGGCTGGATGCGCCGTGCAAGCTCGGTCCTGATCGCCGCAATCTCGGCTTCGCTGCGCGCGGCGCGCGGGATGGCGATCGGAAGCTCCTGTACGATCCGTGCGGGACGCGGCGACAAGAAGAACAGCCGGTCGCCGAGCCGGATCGCATCGTCGAGACTGTGGGTGACAAGCAGCGTCATCATCGGACGGCTCGCGACCAGCGTTGCGATCTCGTCGCGCAAACGGCCGGCGAGCGCATCGTCGAGCGAGGCGAGGGGCTCGTCGAGCACCAGGAGATCGGGCTCGACCGCGAAGGCACGGGCGAGTGCGACGCGGCGGGCAAGGCCGAGCGACAATTCGCCGGGAAAGTGGCTGCGATGCGCTTCCAGCTCCAGGATCCGGAACAGCTCCGACAGCTTCGCGTCGGAAACCTCCGGGGCTGCAAGCCGTACATTCTGCTCGACCGAGCGCCACGGCAGCAGCCGCGGCTCCTGGAACACCATGCCGATCCGCGCCTCCGGCGGTCGCGCGACGCGGCCTGCAAAGTCGTGGTCCAATCCGAGGATGATGCGCAGCATCGTGCTCTTGCCGCAGCCGGACGGGCCGATCAGCACGCCGACCTCGCCGGATTGAAGCGCGAACTGGACCGGCGCCAGCACCTCGTGCGTTCCGCCCGCGGCACTCCTGAAGGTCTTTCCTGTGATCTCGACCTCAAGCCGCACGGGGCCGCCACCGGTTTGCGCGGGCTTCGAACGGCTGCACCAGCAAGGTTTCGATGACGAGCACGACGGCGGCGAAGGTCAGGGAATAGGCCAGCAGCCGCGGCGTGTCGAACAGCTGGAAGGCGACGCCGATCTCGAAGCCGACGCCGTTCGGACGACCCAGGAGCTCGGCGACCAGCACGATTTTCCACACCAGGGACAGCCCGGAGCGCGCGGAGGCCGCGATATAGGGCGCAAGCTGCGGCAGCACGACGTGGCGGAAGGCGCGCCAGCGCGGCATCGCGAACACGCTCGCCATCTCGTCGAGCGAGCGGTCGAGCGCGCGCGCGCCCTCGCGCAAGGTGACGATGGCGGTCGGCAGCTTGTTGATGGCGATCGCCGCGATCGCGGCGGCCTCGGTGAGCCCGGCCCAGATATAGGCCAGTACGATCACGACCAGCGCCGGCAAATTGAGCAGCAGGATCAGCCAGGGATCGCCGAGCCGGTCGGCGAGCTTCACCCGGCCCATCAGGTAACCGATCGCGCTGCCGAGCGACATCGCCAGCACGAAGGCGAGCGTGACGCGTGCCAGCGTGGCGCCGAGATGCAGGAACAGCGCGCCGGATGAGGCTTCCGCGATCATGACCTGGAGCACGGCCGACGGTGAGGGCAACTTCGCGCCGCCGACGAACAGCGCGGCGGTCCACCAGATTGCGAGGAACAGGGCGAACGAGAGAAGACGCAGCACCTCAGTCTCCGGGGACTGCGTGATAGAACGTGCCGGGGTCGAGCTCGGCTGCAGGGCCAACGAGTTCGCGGCCGCCGATCTCGGCCAGCACGCGGTAGAGCACGCGTGCGTCCTTCTCCTCGTCGTCGATGCTCCGACGCGGGATGCCGTCGCGGTAGCGGTCGCGGTAGGTCTTGAGGACGGCCGGATCGGTGGTGCCGGTGAGCGGCGCGACCTTGTCCCAGGCCGCATCCGAGGTCGCCAGCAGCTCTTTGGCCTTGCGGGTCATCGCGATGAAGCGCGCCACGGCGTCGCGATGGCTCGCGGCCCAGCTCTCGTCGAAGACATAGCCGACGGCGGAGACAGCACCCTTGGCGCCGAGCTTCGGCAGGATGTCCTCGATACCCGCGAGGCGACGAAAACCTTTGGCTTCGAGCTGGGCGCAGAAATTCCAGAAATTGAGGCTCGCATCCATCTCGCCGTCGAGCGCCTTCGCGGCGATCAAGGGCGGGGCGCCATAGACGATGGTTGCCTCCGACCTCAGGTCGATGCCGTCCTGTTTCATGCGCGCCTGGAGCAGCAACCAGCTCTTGTCGATCGCCCCGCCGGCGACGGCGAGCTTGCGGCCCTTGAGGTCGGCGAGCGTCTTGATTGGAGAAGCCGCCGGAACCATCACTGCGCCCAACGCGCTCGAATAGGGATAGAAAGTGAGCTTGGCGCCCAGCGCACGCTCGCGCGACACCCACAGCCAGTCCGACAGGATGATGTCGGCGCTGCCGGCGCGCATCGCGATCTTGCCGGCCTCGGTGCTCGCGAGCTCGGTGACCTCCAGCGACAGGCCGGCCTCCTTGTCGAGGCCGCTCGCACGGATTGCGGCCAGCTCCCAGGAGAATGTTCCGGTCTTCTGCACCGCAAGGCGGATCGCATCCGCGGCGCGGCCGGGCGCGGCGAGCGCCAGCGCCAGCGTCGTTGCGAGCGCCAATGTTCGACCAAATGCCCTTGTCACACCGAGTGCTCTCATCACCTTGTGAGCCGTTTCCTCTGACGGAGTGCTTTTCAGGACAATACGCATAGCATAGCCTTGGTCGCAACCAGCGGGAGGATGCGCATGAATCTGGCGGGACAGCTACGACCGATTGTCGCCGCATTGGTGATGCTGGCTGCGAGCGCGTGCGTGGCACGGGCCGAGGAGGTCAATGACTATCCCACCTCGGCGCGCGCGGAGTATGTCTATGGCTGCATGAAGGCCACCGGCGAGACGCGGGCTGCGATCGAGCAATGTTCCTGCTCGATCGACGTGGTGGCTTCGATCATGCCCTACGAGCGCTATGTTACCGCCGAGACCGCGCTCAGCATGTCGCAAGTGCGCGGCAATCTCGGCGTCCAGTTCCGGACCTCGGAGCAGGCGAACTCGGCGGTGAACGATTTGAGGCGCGCGCAGGCGGAAGCCGAGGTGAGGTGTTTCTAGTTTGCTGCCGTCATTCCGGGGCGCGCGAAGCGCGAACCCGGAATCTCGAGATTCTCTGGTGCGCAATTGCGCACCAGAGTTCGGTCCTGCGGACCGCCCCGGAATGACGGCTCGCTATCACGTCCCCGGCTTCTCCACATCCCACTCGTTGCGGAACACGTGCCCGTCCGTGTCCTTTGCTTCCGCGCGGAAACGCTTGGCGCCGTTGGAGACATACGTGAAGCGCAGATTGGGATCCTCCGAGATCGAGATGCCGCCTTCCATCGACAGCACGGGGCTGTCGTCCTGCGTCAGCTTCAACTGGTTGATGAAGAACGCGGGAATGTAGAGCTGCGTGACCTGGTCCATCTGGAGCCCGGAATTGTTGGGATGGCCGATCATGACCTGCGCCTCGCGCACGCGGCTCGCCGGCGCATCCTCGCGCGCGAACTGGCGATAGCGCATCTGGCCGAGCCGGTTCCTGGCTTCCTCGACGTTCTTGCCCGCCGGTGCCGAGCAGCCGCCGGACGCTTTCACGTAGGTCTTGGACACATAGAGCTGACCGTCGCTGAGCTCGGCGACCGCGTGGACATCGGTGTAATTATTGACGCGCACGCGTGTCGAGATCTCCGTGACATTGGCGTCGGGCCCGAGTTCGAACTTCGCCGCCATCGGCGCCGGATTGCGGTCGATCACCAGCGTGATCGAACGGATGCGCCGCGCATCGCCGGGCGACAGCTTGCTGCGCAAGGTCACCGGCACGATGGCCGCGTCTTCGGCGCGATACGGCATCTCGATGCCGATGACGGCGCTGCCGTCATTCATCGGACGGTTGCTGAAGATGTCCTGCACCAGGCCGGGCCAGGGATCATAGGCCTCTTCCGCCTGTGCCGGCATCGCGAAAGCGAGGCCGAGCAGGAGGGCGGTGAGGGTCAGGCGGCGTGTGCATCCCGTCATGGTCGTCATCCCGCGCGGCCGAAACAGTCGTCAGGTGCAGCCTAGCGCGCCCGCTACTCCCATTCAATTTCAGAGAATGCTGCAGTTGCGTTGCGGGCGTTGTAGTCGTCGAACAGCTGCCAATGCGGCCGTTCCGACGCGGCCGCCTTGTCTGCGGCGGCTCGGATCGGCTCGCCGTTCTTGTTCAGCGTGCGGACGTCGGACAGCAGCGTTGACAGGTAGCGCCGTTCATCGATCAGCGCCGCGGGCCAGTCGCTCACGGGGCCGTGACCGGGAACGACGCGGAGCGCCGGGATGGCCTCAAGCCGCTTCAATGTCTCGAGCCAGCCGCGGATGCTGCCGTCCATGACCGGAATGTGGCGGAGAAAGACCAGGTCGCCAGCAAACAGGGTCCTGGTCGTCTCGTCGTACACGATCAAGTCGCTGTCGCTGTGTCCGGCCGGCCAGGCGCGCAAGCTCAGGCGGCGCGAACCGAGATCGAGGGTCATCGTGTCGGTCACGAGCAGGGTCGGGGCAATGATCTTGACGGGATCGATCAGTTCGCTGCCCATGATGCGACGGAAATTGTCGAGATAGAACGGCCCCCGCGTCGCAAATGCCTGCGGCAGCTTGCTGTGCCCGACGAAGCTCGCCCCCTCCGCAACGAAGGCGGCATTGCCGAAGACATGGTCGGGATGGCCGTGGGTGTTGATGACATAGCGGATCGGCTTGGGCGTGCGGGCCCGCACGGCGGCCAGCAGCGCCTCGCCTTCGCGAAGGCTGCCGCCGGTGTCGATCACGGCCACGGCCTCATCGCCGACGATGAAGCCGACATTGGCGATGTCGCCTTCGTTCTCGCGGGTCATCAGGGCGACGGTCCCGGAGTGTACGAAGATTCCCGGTGCGACTTCGCTCACAGGCAATTCGGCGGCCCAGGCGCATGCTAGCGTGGCCCGGAACAGGGACAAGGCTGCGATCATCAGAGCGACGCGAGACACTTTTCTGCCTCAGTTCAAAGGGTTCTCATTGCACTGCAACAAAGCAAAGCCAGCACAAAGTTGGCACACGTGGCGCATCATGCGTTGCATGGATAACATCCAATCAAAACGAGGAGGAAGCGCGATGACGGAGGCCGGACGACATCGTCGCTGGTTGTTTTCACTGTGGGTCGTGGTCGCATCCTGTGCGTTCGGCGATGTCGCCGTCGCGCAGACCAGCGAGACCGGCGATCTCTCATTCGAGTTGGTCGATCCCAAGGTGTTGCGCGTCTGCGCCGATCCGCGCAATCTGCCGTTCTCCAACGAGAAGGGCGAGGGGTTTGAGAACAAGCTCGCCGAATTTCTTGCGGACAAGCTCCAGAAGAAGCTCGACTACGTCTTCTTTCCGCAGGCCACCGGTTTCGTGCGGATGACGCTGGGTGCGCATCGCTGCGACGTTATCATGGGCTTCCCGCAAGGCGACGACCTCGTGCAGGGCACCAATCCCTACTACCGCACGAGCTATGCGCTTGTCTCGAAGGCCGGCAGCGGGCTTGAGGACGTCGACACGCTCGAGGACCCCAAGTTGAAGGGCAAGCATGTCGGCATCGTCGCCGGCACACCGCCGGCGACCAACATGGCGCTGGCCGGCCTGATGGGCGATGCAAAGCCCTATCCACTGATGATCGACACGCGCTTCGACAATTCGGCACAGGCGATGATCAATGACCTCGCCGCCGGAAAGATCGACGCCGGCGTGTTGTGGGGGCCGATGGCCGGCTACCATGCGAAGAAGGCCGGCTCTTCGCTCCATGTCACGCCGCTGGTGAAGGAGACCAGCGGGCCGAAGCTGGTCTATCGCATCGGCATGGGCGTGCGCCCTGCCGACCAGAACTGGAAGCGGCAGCTCAACAAGCTGATCCAGGACAACCAGGGCGAGATCAACAAGATCCTGCTCGATTTCGGCGTACCGCTGCTGGACGAGAGCGACCGGCCGCTCGGCGCGGAGGCGGCCAAGAAAACGCCATGAGACGACCGCTTGCCGCTGTGGTCGTCGTTGCTCTGCTCATGGCACCGGCGTCGGCGCAGCAGCAGGAGCCGTTCGAGCCCGAAGGCTATCGCACCGACAATTATCGCGCGCCGGTGCCGGCGACGCTTGCCGGCGCGCGCGTGCTGACGACCGAGGAGGCGGAGGCGATATGGCGCGCGAACAGCGGCGCGTTCGTCGACGTGATGCCGCGCCCGCCGAAACCGAAGAACCTTCCCGAGGGCACGGTGTGGCGCGATGCGCCGCGCCGGAACATTCCGGGCAGCATCTGGCTGCCTGACACCGGCTACGGCACGCTGCCGCCCGCCATGGATGATTATCTCCAGCGCGGCCTCGCGCGCGCCTCGCGCGGCAACAAGGCCGCATTGCTCGTGATCTATTGCCTCGCCGATTGCTGGATGTCCTGGAACGCCGCCAAGCGTGCGCTGGCCTACGGCTATTCCAACGTCGCCTGGTACCCCGACGGCACCGACGGCTGGGAGCGCGCGAAGCTTCCGACCGATGACGCGCAGCCGGAGCCGCGGCCCGAGCAATATTGATCAGCGAAGATGCGCTTCCTCTCTCCGCAAGCAGAGAGAGGGTAAGCGCAGTGCTGCTACTTCTGCTTCTGCAGCTTCGTCAGCGTTCCCGTGCCGTTCGTCTCGGTGGCCGTATAGTTCACCCTGTCGCCGGCATGAACGGCATCCAGCATCGCGGCATCCTTGGTTTTGTACTCCTGGAGTGCGCCGGCGCTGCCAGCGCTGGCGCCGACCGTCCCTTTCTGCGTCTGCTGGATCGAAATCGTGCCGTTGAGACGGTCGATCCGCGTGATCGTTCCGGTCATGTCTTCGGCAAATGCGCTGGATGCGAGCAAGCTAAGGGCCGCAGCGCCCGCGAAGATGAATCTTGTTGTTCCCATCGAGGCCTCCCGACGTATGGGGTTCACTTCGACAAGGCATCCTGGATCGATTTGGTTCCGGCAGATAGCTCGGCAAAAGGTTAACGATTGCGGAACTTTCGCGAAAGCCGTCAGCGAGGCTGCCGCTATTCCATTTCCTGCTGGATCACGCGGCCGAGCGCGAACAGGCGCTGGTCGATCGTGGTTGGAACCTCGCAAACGAAGCGCACCACCTTGGTGCGGTCCTCGAAGATACGGGTCTTCCAGATCAGCTCGTTGCTGAGCGCCTCGACCTTGGTCTCGTCGCGGGGTGTCGCGCCTTGCAGGGTGTGGAGTTGGAGCGTTTCCTCGCGAATCTTGTCGGCCGCCTCGCGCTGCTTCCGGCTGACGCGTTCGAGCCCGTTCATGACCTGCGAGCGCTGAGCATTGAGCGTGTCGAACAGGCCGGCAAATAGCAGCTTCGCATTCGCCGCCTTGTCGGAACCGGAGGCGGCCAGAAACTCCTTCACCGATTTCTCGGCCTCGTCCAGCGGCGTCTTGCGCGCCGCCAATTTTGCGACCAGCGCGCTGACCTTGGCGTCGTCCTTCCATTTGTTCTGGACATCGTCGAGCGGCGGACCGGCCCACACGGCGGCCAGGGAGATCTCCGGCACCTTGGCCTGGGTACAGGGCCAGTCCGGATAGCGCGGATCGGCCGCGCGCGCGGTCGTGCCGGACAGCGCGACTACCAGGGCAGCCAGGAGCCAAACCTTCATCCTTCGCCTCCCGCAGGCCCGCGTCGCGCCAGCCCGCGCGAGGGATCATAGGCCAAAATCGCTCCGACCATGAAGACGATTGTGCAGCTTGCCACCACCGCCAGCGAGATCCAGTTGATCTGCCCGTATAGCGCGAAGCGGATCAACTCGACCGCATGGGTGAACGGATTGGCCTCGCAGAGATAGTACAGATAAGGGCTGCCCTCCTGCACCCGCCAGAGCGGGTAGAGCGCGGAGGAGGCGAAGAACATCGGGAAGATCACGAAGTTCATCACCCCGGCGAAGTTCTCCAGCTGCTTGATGCCCGAGGAGATCAGCATGCCGAGCGAGCCCAGCATCAGCCCGGACAGGATCAGCGCCGGCAGCACGGTGAGGTAACCCCAAGGCGGCGGGGTGATGTCCCAGAGCCAGGCGATCAGCAGAAATGCGTAGACCTGGAGCAGCGACACCGCGGTGCCCGCGAGCAGCTTGCAGAACAACAGGAATCCGCGCGGCAGCGGGCTCACCAGGAGCGTGCGCATGTTGCCCATCTCGCGGTCATAGACCATCGAGAGCGAGGATTGCATGCCGTTGAAGAGCTGGATCATCGCCATCAGCCCAGGCGCGATATAGACCTCGTAGAGGATGTAGGTCTCGTAGGGCGGGATGATGGAGATGCCGAGCACCTGGCGGAAGCCGGCGGCAAAGATGAACAGCCACACCAGTGGGCGCACCAGCGCCGAGACGAACCGCTCGCGCTGATGCAGGAAGCGCAGCCCCTCGCGCCAGACGATGCCGGTGAGGCAGGTCAGGTACTCCTGGACGGAGAAGCCGCGCGGGGTGTCGCGCGTGGTGATGCTGCTCATGCGCCGCCTCCCGGCATCACCTGCGCGCCGGTCAGGCGCATGAAGGCGGTGTTGACGTCCTGCGCGCCGGCCTCCGCGATGACGCGGCTCATCGGCCCCTTCGCCAGCACCTTGCCCTGGTGCAGCACCACGAGATCGTCGCCGGGATTGATCTCGTCGAACAGGTGCGTGGCCCAGAGCACCCCGATGCCCTGATCGGTCACGAGCTGGCGGACATGGTTGATGATGTCGGCGCGCGCCTTGACGTCCAGGCCGACCGTAGGCTCGTCCAGCAACAGCAGCCGCGGCCGGTGCAGCAGCGCCCGCGCAATCTCCAGCCGCCGCATCTGGCCGCCTGAGAGATCGCGGACCTTGCTGCCGGCGCGCTCTTCGAGCCCGATGCGGCCGAGCAGTTCGGCGCTGCGCGCGGCGGCCTCGCGGCGGCTGATACCGTGCAGCGCGGCGTGATAGAGCAGGTTCTGCGTCAGCGACAAATCGAGATCGAGCGTACGCGGCTGGAACACGACGCCGAGCAGCCGGAGCGCCTCGCCGGGGCTCTTGCTGATGTCATGACCGAAGATGGCGACACGGCCGGACTGGATGCCGAACAGGCGCGTGACGAGCGAGAACAGCGTGCTCTTGCCCGCGCCGTTCAGCCCAAGCAGCGCAGTGAAGCTCGCGGGCTGGACATTGAAGGAGACGTCCATCAGCGCGCGGCGCGGCCCATAGGCGTGGCCGACGCCGTCGATCGCCAGCGCCGGCACGGCGGCGGGATCGGGCCCTGGTGCGGCGTCGTGTGGTTCGGCGATCGGGGCAGGGCTGGTCATGGCGCGATCGTGACGCCCCAGGGCAGTTCGCCCACCTGAATGGTCTTGATCACTTTCTGTGCGGCCACGTCGATGACCGAGACGTCGTTCGACACGCCATTGGTGGTGAGCAGGTACTTTTCGTCCGGCGTGAACGCCACGTGCCAGACGCGCTGCCCGACCAGCAGGTATTTCGTCACCTTGCGCGAGGCGACATCGACCACGGCGATGCGATTGGCGGGGCCGAGCGCGATGAAGGCGGTCCTGTCGTCCTTGGTCATGCCGATGCCGACGGGCTGGATCGCTTCTTTCCGCAGGCCCGGGATCTCGAAGGTGACCTTGCCGATCACCTCGTGCTTCCTGGGATCGATGATCGACACGGTCCCGCCGATCTCCGAAGATACCCACACTTCCGAACTGTCATGCTTGAACTCGGCGAAGCGCGGGCGGGCGTCGACCAGCACGTTGGCGACGATCTGGCGCGAGGCGGTGTCGATGAAGTGCGCCATGTTGGTCGTCTCGGACGTGTTGATCAGCGTCTTGCCGTCGGGGCTGATGGTCATGCCCTCGGGCTCGACGCCGACCTGGATATCGCCGAGGCGTGCGCGCTTCTCGAGATCGATCACGGTTACCGTGTTGTCGTTCTCGTTGGCGACATAGAGGATCTTGCCGGCGGCATCCTGCGCGAACAGCTCGGGATCGGGCCCGGAGGGCAAGCTGTCCACCACGCTTTGCGTCTTGGCGTCGATCACCTGGATGGTGTCGTCGTCGCCGACCGCGACCAGCACGAACTTGCCGTCGCGCGTGAAATCGATGCCGCGCGGGCGTTGGCCGACCTTGATGGTCTTGGTCACGGTCCAGGTGTCGGTGTCGATCACTGAGACCGTGTTGCTCTTCTCGTTCGAGACATAGGCGATGAAGGCGTGTGCGGGCGCTGCGGCGGTCGCCAGAACCATCAGCAACGCTGCTCTTAGCAGGTGCGATCTCCGTCCGCGGGCGGTCCTCACCTCCCCCGCTTGCGGGGGAGGTCGTATCGCATCGACAGATGCGATACGGGAGAGGGCTCTCTCCTCTTGGGGGTTCTCGCGAGCGGAGAGATCCTCTCCCCAACCCTCTCCCGCACGCGGGAGAGGGAGCGCACCATCTCTGCGGAGGCTCCGTCGCATCACTTCGCTCACTTCAGCTTGCATTTGCTCTCCGGACGATCGTAGCCGAGCGTGTCGAGCTCGGAGACCTGGTGCAGGAATCCCTCCTGCGGCGACACCGACACCACCATGCGGCCGTCGACCAGCAGGATCGGCTGGCGCAGCTGCAAGTTCCAGTCGCGCAAGGTAAGCCGCGTGCCCTTGAACGCGGCGACGGAGAAGTCCGGGCCCTTGATGAAATCGGTCACCTTCTTGACGTCGCCGGAATTGGTGCGCGAGGTGGCTTCGCCGATCATGCGCACCGCGGTCCAGGCCTGCATGTCGAGCGCGGTCATGCGCCGCGAATTCAGCTTGAAGAAGCGGTTCTGCATCTGGATCGCGCCCCACTGGTCCTGCGCGGCGTCCCAGCTGCGCGGCACCAGTCCGGCCGAGCCCGCGACGGGCCGCGCATCCCAGGTGCGATAGGGCAAATAGGCGCCGAACACCTCGCTCTCGTCGGCGGCGACCAGCACGTCATAGGCCGGCGCCTGCTGAGTGAAGACAGGCATCTGGCGCTGGATCAGTGTCACGCCGCTATCGGTACGGCGTGCGCCGCCTTTGTCTTCGAAGGTGCGCTCCTGCACGATCTTGGCGCCGAACCGCGTGGCGGTGCGCCGGAGCGCATCGGCGAACAGCTTGTCCTCGTCATGGGAGCCGACCACGAGCAGCCAGCGCTTCCACTGCTTCCACACCAGGTATTGCCCGAGCGCGTCGGCGAGCATTGCCCGGGTCGGGGCGGTATGGATGACGTTGGCGCGGCAATCGGCCTCGCGCAGCCGTTCGTCGATGGCGCCGACGTTGAACAGCAGCGTGCCGCGGTCGCGTAAGGCGTCCGAGACCTTTAGCAGCGCATCGGCCGGCAGGTCGGTGACGATGAAGCCGTTCTTTTCGGCGAGCGCGGACGCCGCCTGCACAACGTCCTCGCCTTCCTTGATGCGGCGCTCCTCCAGCGTAAAGCGCTGGTTGAGGAATTTCCCGGTGGTGTTGTTGTCTTCGATGGCGAGGCGGGCGCCGGCAACGCCGTCATTCTCGGCGGGCTGCTCGACCAGGGACAGCGTCGATCTGGTGCCGGCGATGCCGAGATAGCCGACGCCGATCGTGACGGGGTCGGCCGCGAGCGCGCTCGTTGCGGCAAGACTCCAGCCGATCAGGCCGGCCAACCATCGGATCATGTTTCCTCCAGGTGTTCTCCCCGGCTTGACCGCCGGTGGAGAATTGTTTCTGCTTCAAGCATGACCGATTTGGCCCGCCTTGCAACCCCGCATTTCGTCCTCGCGCGCGCGAGACCGGGAATCACGATTATGCGAGCACTGATCTGTTTCTCGGCTTTGCTGTTGACGGGCTCGGTCGCGCTCGCAGATCCGCCGAAACTCGCGGTGTTCGATTTCGAGCTGATCGACACCAGCCTGCCCGGCGAGTTCTACGGCTCGAAGCCCGAGCAGGCGCGGCTCGAGCGCATCAGCGAGCAGCTCCGCAAGGAACTGGCGGATTCAGGCAAGTTCCAGATGCTCGACATCGCGCCGGTTCGGGATGCCGCCCGTCACGCGAATCTGCAGGCCTGCGGCGGCTGCGACCTCAAGCTTGCCGGACAGCTCGGCGCCGACCTGGAGATCACTGGCCTGGTGCAGAAGGTCTCGAACCTGATCATCAATCTCAACATCTATTTGCGCGACGTGAAGACCGGCGACATGATCACCGTCGCCAGCGCCGACATGCGCGGCAACACCGACGAATCCTGGTCACGCACGTTGAGCTATCTGGTCCGCAACCGCCTGCTGGCGCCGAATTACGGGAGGCCGGAGTAGAGGCTCGGCGAGCGCCGCTGCACCCACTTCGCTTGCGGGAGGTGGCTCGCCGCGCAGCGGCGAGGCGAGCGAGGGGCCTCCATGCGCGCGCCACCTTCTCCCACAAGAAGGGAAGGAAGCAGCGTGCGCGTGTGGCGCGCAGAGATCACGCCGTCAATCTCGCCGCATGCCAGTGCAGATGATCGCTCATGAACGTCGAGATGAAGTAATAGCTGTGGTCGTAGCCCACCTGCCGGCGCAGCGTCAGCGGGATATTGGTCTTGGTGCAGGCCTCCTGCAGCAGTTCCGGCTTGAGCTGCTCCTTCAAGAAATTGTCGGCATCGCCATAGTCGACCAGGAAGCCCGAGAATTTCGCACCGTCCTCGATCAGTGCCACCGTATCATGGTTGCGCCAGGTATCCCTGTTCGGCCCGAGATAGCCGGTCAGGGCCTTGATGCCCCAGGGCACCTGCGAAGGCGCCACGATTGGCGCGAAAGCGCTTGCCGCGCGAAACCGGTGCGGGTTGCGCAGCGCAACCGTCAGCGCACCGTGACCGCCCATCGAGTGACCCATCACCGATTGCCGCTTGACGTCGACTGGAAAGTGTTCCGCGATCAGCTTGGGCAACTCGTCGGTGACATAGCTCCACATCCGATAGTTGCGCGCGAACGGCTCTTGCGTCGCGTCGACGTAGAAACCGGCCCCTAAGCCGAAATCATAGGCGTTGTTGGCATCGCCAGGCACGTCCGGCCCGCGCGGTGAGGTGTCCGGCGCGACGAAGATCAGGCCAAGCTCGGCGCAGGCTTTGCGGAATTCGCCCTTCTCCGTGACATTGGCATGCGTGCAGGTGAGCCCGGAGAGGTACCAGACCACGGGTAGTTTGGCGTCGCTCGCGTGCGGGGGAACGTAGACCGAGAACACCATGTCGGTTCCGGTCGCCTGGCTTGCATGGCGGTAGACGCCCTGCACACCGCCATAGGATTTATTCGTCGAGACGGTCTGGATCGTCATGCCTGAAACTCCGTGGCATCTCACCACATCAACATTGCAACGCTTGTGTGACCGAAATTTGTGGCGTCGTCAGGCGACGCCACTGTCGATCGCCAGCCGCACCAGCTCGACGGAGGTTTTCACCCCGAGCTTCTGGCGCATGATGGACGAGGTATTGGCAACCGTCTTGTAGGACGATTGCACCAGCCAGGCGATCTCGGACAGGCTCTTGCCGGCGCTGAGCAGCCGCAGGATCTCCATCTCGCGCGCATTCAGCTTCGACAGCGGGCTTTGCGCCAGCGTCGGCCCTGCAAAGGCGATGCTGCGCGCGATCGCGGTCGGAAGGTACGTGCCGCCACCGCCGACGGCGCGGATCGCCTCGACGAGATCGTCGGGATCGCCGGTCTTGGAGACATAGCCTTTGGCGCCGCACTCGATCGCCCGCGCGGCGAACGCAGGATCGTCATTCATGCTGAACATGATGATGCGGGCGTCGGGCGCGCGCTCGAGGATGCGGCGCGCGAGCTCGAATCCGGAGACGGTCGGCAGGTTGATGTCGATGATGCAGAGCTCGGGGCGCTCGACGATGAAGACGCACTCGCCGTCTTCGGCGTCGGCGGCCTCCAAAATCTCGATCTCGCCCTCGTCCGCCAGCACGGCACGGCAGCCGGAGGCGACAATGGGATGATCGTCGACGATCAGAATGCGCATAGGCGTTCCCCGCGACAGCGCGTTTCCCGTGTTGGAATTTGCCTGTTTTGCGCCGCACGCTGCCGGCATGAGGAGCTGCGCGTCTCATGTGGCCTCATGCAACCCGGCTGGGATTGCTGTACGCTTCCGATTAGATATCCGGCGCTTCGCCTCTGTCAACGTCATCGGACAGGCGCGGGCATCCTTCGCGAGGCACAGGCGATACCAATGTGGCGAAATTTATCCTTGCGCGGGCGCATCAACCTCTTGCTGGCGCTGCTGCTGGCGCTGGGGCTCGCCGTCAATATCGGCCGGCAGGTCGCGGAGGCCGGGCCGCGCGTGCAGGCCGAGGACCAGAGCGTGATCCGCCTTGCCCGAGAGTTCATCGAGATGATCGTGGCGGATCTCAACGAGGCCCCCGATCCGGATGCCAGGCTCAACCAGATCGCGCGCGATCTCAGCCGCCTGCGCCACGTCAGCATCACGCTTCGGGACGCCGGCGGCCATCCGCTGACGCCCCCCCGGGCCGATGCCGACGCCGACACGCGCGCGCCGCCGACCTGGTTCGTCGCCCTGGTTCATCCCGAGCAGACCGCGGTCAGCGTGCCGGTCTCGATCCAGGGCAAGCCCGGCTCGCTATTGATCACCTCGCATCCCGACGACGAGATCGCCGAGATCTGGGACGGGATCGTGACCCAGCTCGAGGTCGGCTCGGTGATCGCGCTCGCGCTGTTCTTCCTGATGATGAACGTGGTCGGCCGGGCACTGGCACCGCTCCAGTCTCTGGCGGAGGCAATGGGGAAGCTCGAAGGCGGACATTACGATGCCCGTGTCGCGCCGGGCGGCGCGCCGGAGCTCGCCGCGATCTGCACCAAGCTCAACCACCTTGCTGCGACGCTTGGTGAGGCGGTCGAGGACAAGCGGCGTCTTGCCGAGCGTGCGGTGTCGCTTCAGGATGTCGAGCGCAAGGAGATCGCGCGCGAGCTCCATGACGAGTTCGGGCCTTACCTGTTCTCGCTGCGCGCGCATGCGAGCGCGCTGGCGAAGCTGGCGGACGGACGCGACCCGAGTGCGGATGCCGTGCGAAAACATGGCAGCGCCATGCTGGAGCAGATCAATGCACTCCAGCAATTCAACCGCCGCGTGCTGGAGCGCCTTCGGCCCGTGGGCCTTGCCGAGCTCGGCTTGCGCAAGGCGCTCGAATCCCTGTCGCGGCTATGGCGGCAGTCGCATCCCGACGTCGCGATCGAGACCGTGATCTCGCCGGCGCTCGGCCCGACCGGCGAGACGGCCGATCTCACCATCTATCGTATCGTGCAGGAGGCGCTCACCAATGTATTCCGCCACGCCGGTGCGACCGCGGTCAATGTCGTCATCGAGCCGGTGGAGCAGATGACTCACGACGGCCGCGGCTGCGCCCGGGTGCGGGTCAGCGACAACGGGCGCGGCATGGAGCCGGGGCAGAAGCTCGGCTTCGGCCTCGTCGGCATGCGCGAGCGGATCCTGGCGCTGGGCGGCACGCTCAACGTCGTCTCCGGCGATGCCGGCCTGACCGTGGAGGCCTTGATTCCGACTGCCTCGTCCTGATCTGAATGTGACGTCTACGACCTCCGGGAGAGCTCGAAATGCCGAAATTTGGCCGGTGGATGGTCCCGGTTCTGGCTGTCGTGATGGTGTCGGGATCTGCGCTGGCGGCTTCTCGCGGTGATCCCGTCAAGAAGTTCGATACCGACAGCGACGGGACGCTGGACCATATCGAGGTCAGGAAGGCGGCGACGGCGCTTTTCGCCAGGCTCGACCCGGATCACGACGGCACGCTGGACGTGCGGGAGTTGCGGGGCAGATTATCCGCCAAAGAGATCGCGGCCGCAGATCCCGACCACGATGGAACGCTCTCGGTGAATGAATATCTCGCCATCGTCTCTCAGCGCTTCGACGCAGCCGATCCGGATCACGATGGAACGCTGGATGGGAGAGAATCGATGACGCCTGCCGGACGCGCGCTGCTTCAGCTCCTGCAATAAACCGGCGGCTCGCGCGTCAGTTCGAGCTATCTGCGCCGCCCGCAAGCTCGCGCGCCCGGCGGAGCAGGTCGCTCGTGCGACGGATACCGAGCTTGGTCCTCGCCTGCTTGATCAGCCGGGCGACGGCCCGGGGCGTGATGACCAGCTCTTCGGCGATCGCAGAATATGAATTTCCCTGGCCAAGCAGGCTGAGCGCCTCTCGTTCTCTGCGCGTGAGTATGGCGACGTTGCCGGAGTCGACGTGATCGGGCAGGGGCACGCCGCGCAAATTGATCCGCTCGTCGACATAGCGATGGCCGAGCCGGACCTGACGCACCGCCTTTGGCAGTTCGTCCGGCGGAGAGTCCTTCAGCAAATATCCGATGGCTCCCGCCTTGATCGCGGACGCGACGATATTCGCGTCCGCATGCATGCTGAAAACCAGGATGCGGGCGAGCGGCGCATCCGAGGAGATGCGGTGCAGCAAGTCGACGCCGCCGAGTGCTTCTCCCGGAAAAGTCAAATCGAGGATGACGACCCCGGGCCGGTACTCCAGAAATGCTGCATAGCCGCTCGGCACATCGCGCGCAGCGACCACGTCCTCGACGTCCCCCAGCACGATGCGACAGGCTTCGGCAATGATGGGATGGTCGTCGACGACGAGTATGGGACTCAAGGGGTCTCTCTGAAAGGCATGATGTTTCAAAGGATTGAGGCGTGTCGCGAGCATCGGGTGAGCCGGCTGCGGCAATGCCTGCCGCAGCCGTATCGCCGCGTCACTTCTTCGGCCGTATTGCGTCGGCGGTGCCCTGGATGAAGGCCTGAATCTTCACGACATCGGCTTCCGTCAGCTTGCCCGTGAAGTCCGGCATGCCCTTGTCGCGGAACGGTCCCTTGAACACGATGTTCTTGAGGTTGGCGATCTCCTCCGCCGGCACGTAGCCGAGGTTGCGGACGTTGCCGCCCCTGTCGACGCCGGGCACGCCATGGCAGGTGGCGCAGGCGGCGACATAGAGCGCCGTGCCTTCGGGCACGTCCTTCGGATCATACTTCACGCCCTGGAGAAGGCCTTCGGTCTGGTACTTCACGAATTCCGGCAGCGGCGCCTTGCCGTTGAGCGCGAACGTGTAGACCGTCCCGGGACTTTGCCGCTCGGTCGCCCGCTGCGCCATGCCATAGACTCCGCCCCAGCCGACGGCGATCGAGACATACTGCACGCCATCGAGCATGTAGGTCGAGGCTGCAGCGACCACGCCGGTGCCGGTCGGCGTTTCCCACAGCGTCTTGCCCGTCGTGGCGTCATAGGCGACGAAACGACCATCCGCGGTGCCCTGGAACACCAGGTTTCCGGCCGTGGTCAGCGTGCCGCCGTTCCATGGCGAGGGGTATTCGACGCGCCAGGCTTCCTTCTGCCTGACCGGATCCCATGCGACGAGGCGTCCGAACGGAAGACTCTTGGGCGGCTCTCCGTTGAGCACGAAGCCGACATTCCAGCCGGTGGCGCCGCCGAATTTGCCCGGCGTTGCGGCATTCTGCTTGAACTTCTTTTCCGGAATGAGGTTCAGCGGCACGTTCTGGGCCGGCAGATAGACCAGCCCGGTTTGCGGGTTGAACGACATCGGATGCCAGTTGTGGGCGCCGTAGGGTCCCGGGATCGAGTCGTAGGCCGCGTCGCCGCGCGCGGCCGGCACCTCGATCGGGCGGCCGTTGGCGTCGTAGCCGGTGGCCCAGTTCACATCGACGAAATTCTTCGCCGAGATGAATTTGCCGTTGGTGCGGTCGATCACGAAGAAGAAGCCGTTCTTGGGCGCGTGCAGGATGACCTTGCGCGGCGCGCCGTCGATGCTGATGTCGGCGAGGATCATCGGCTGGGTCGAGGTGTAGTCCCAGTGATCGCCGGGCGTCTCCTGATAGTGCCAGGCGTATTTGCCGGTGTCGGCGTTCAGCGCCACGATCGAGGCGAGATAGAGATTGTCGCCTCCGGCGGGGCTGCGCACGTTCCGGTTCCAGGGCGAGCCGTTGCCGGTGCCGATGTAGACGAGGTTGAGATCGGGATCGAAGGTGATGGTGTCCCACGGCGTGCCGCCGCCGCCGTTGAGCCAATACTGGCCGGCGGGATCCCAGGTCTTGGCCGCCTTCTCCATCGACTCGTCCTCGAACGGCTTCGACGGATCGCCGGGGACGGTGAACCAGCGCCAGAGCTGGTTTCCGCTCTCGGCATCGTAGGCGGTGACGTAGCCGCGCGCGCCATATTCGGCGCCGCCTTGTCCGATCACGACCTTGCCGTTGAAGACGCGCGGCGCGCCGGTGATGGTGTAGGAATGCTCGTGGTCGATCAGCGTGTCCTTTTCCCAGACCTTCTTGCCGGTTGCCGCGTCGAGCGCGATCAGGCGGCCATCATAGGCGGCCACGAACACCTTGCCCTTGTAGAGGGCAACGCCGCGGTTGACGACGTCGCAGCAGCCCTTGTAGCCGAGCTCGCGGTTGACTTCCGGATCGAAGGTCCAGATGCGCTTGCCGGTTCGCGCATCGATAGCATGCACGACGCTCCACGAGGCGGTCTGGTACATGATGCCGTCGACGACGACCGGCGTCGCCTCGACGCCGCGCGAGGATTCGAGATTGTAGGACCAGACCAGGCCGAGGCCTTTGACGTTGTCGCTCGTGATCTGATTGAGCTTCGAAAAGCGGGTCTCGGCGTAGTCGAGACCGATCGTCGGCCAGTTGTTGGACGTTGCGGTATTGGCCTCGATGTAGGCGCCGTCGACCTGCGAGGTGATGGCCTTGATGCTCTCCGGCGTCGGGGTCTTCGCGGAATCCTGCGCAGACGCGGCGGTGATGGATGCGGCGAGGCCCAAGCCTGCGAGAAGACCTACGACAAGATTGCTGCGGACTGGCCGAGCCGATGAATATCGAGCGGAAAAGCGGTCCCCCCACGTCATCATTTTCCTCCTGTATTCTTGATTGCCGTAAAGGCACCCCGCCCGCGAGGGCGGGGTGAGTCTACGGATGAATGACTCGCGATCGGATCGCGATGTCGAGCCAAGGATTGCACGAAGGTCTTTCGCGAGGTTCGGCAAAAAGTCTCGCGGCGGCCGGGAATAGTTCCCGGTCGCGCCCGATGAGGCTCGCGCAGCCGTTGGACGGACCGGGAATAATTCCCGATTTGGTCGGGAATTCGTGCGCCGGACCGGGCGGACCTTTTACGGCTGGTGCTCTTCGGCTGTTGGCCTGTATCGTTCGCCTAACCGGCGGGGAACCGAGAGAGCCGGACGATACGGGTGGAGGCGGGCAGGAATGGGCGTTCGTGGTCTGGTCATCATTTCAGTTTCCACGGGAATGGTCTTTGCGACTGATGCTGTTGCCGCTCAGGACGAGGAGACCAACGTCCAGAACCTGCCGCCGGTCGAGGTGGCGGCGCCGCCGCCTTCGGCGGCGAGGCGCGTCGCACCGGCGCGACCGGTCGCGCGCGTGGGGACGCCGGGCTCCGCCGCCCCGAGGACACGGCTTTATGTCTATCCGACCTCGCCGGGCACGGGCAGGGGTCTCGATGTCGACAAGGTCCCGTCGGCGATCAATGCCGTCGATGCCAGTCAGATCAAGCGCACCAATTCGCCGAATATCGCCGATGCCCTGCAGCAGTACGTGCCCGGCGTCAGCATCAACGAAGTGACCGGTAATCCTTTTCAGCCCGATATTCAGTTTCGCGGTTACGTTGCTTCACCTCTGGCCGGGACGCCGCAAGGGCTCGCCGTCTATCAGAATGGCGTGCGCATCAACGAGGCCTTCTCCGATATCGTCAATTGGGATCTGATTCCGACGGCTGCGATCCGGTCAGCGGTCGTGGTGACCAACAACCCGGCGTACGGCCTGAATGCCCTCGGCGGCGCCATCGATCTGCAGATGAAGAACGGTTTCAACTATCAGGGTGCCGAAATCGACATCATGGGCGGCTCGTTCGGTCGCATTCAGGGTTCTGCGCAATGGGGCAAGCAGGTCGATGGAAACTGGTCTGTCTATGGTGCACTCGAAGGCATTCACGACAACGGCTTCCGCAATTTCTCGTCATCGGACGTCCGGCGCTTCTACGGCGACGTCGGCTATCGCTTTGAAGGGAACGAATTTCACCTCAATGGTGGCGTCGCCAACAATTCGCTGGCTGGTCCCAGTACTGTTCCGGCCGAATTGCTCCAGCAATATTGGGGGGCCACCTACACGACGCCACAGACCATCTCCAACAAGGTCGCTTACCTCAACTTGACCGGCAAGGTGGAGGCGACGCCGACCTGGACCTTTGAGGGCACGGCACGCTTGCGGCGCTTCAAACAAAGTACGGTCGACGGTAACCCGACCGATACCCTGCCTTGCGACGATCCAACCCTGTTGTGCTTTGACGATGATGACGTCCCAGCATTCGGCCTGAATGGCGTGCAGCTCGCCAACACCTTTGGGCCTGGTGCCATTCTCAGCCAGATCGATCGCACCAGCACAAGGTCAACCTCGTTTGGCGTGTCCGGACAGGCGACCAACACAGATCAGGTGTTCGGTCATGACAACCGTTTCGTCATTGGCGCAAGCTACGACCTCAGCAACACGCAATTCAACGGCAGCACGGAACTGGGAACAATAGGCACGAACTACGTCGTCACGGGCAGCGGGATATTCCTGGGCCAGTCAGGCGAGCCGACATCAATCGGCCCGGTATCGCTGCGCACCGTCAACCAGTATCAGGGACTTTATGCGCTGGACACGTTCAACGTGACGGATCGCTTTGCGGTTTCCGGAGGTGGGCGGTTCAATGCGGCCCATATCTCGCTGATGGACCAGCTCGGCACCGCGCTCAACGGCGAGCACGATTTTTATCGCTTCAATCCCATCATCGGGGGCACCTTCAAGATTACGCCCGAAATAACAGCCTATGCCGGCTACTCCGAAGCCAACAGAGTGCCGACACCGCTCGAGCTCGGCTGCGCCGATCCGGCGCGGCCGTGTATCATCGGACAATTCCTGGTCGCCGACCCTCCACTAAAGCAAGTGGTATCCAAGACGGTGGAAGCGGGCTTCCGCGGTACGAAGGAGCTGATGATCGGTTCGCTCGGATGGAAGATCGGCGCCTTCCGGGCCACCAACTACGATGACATCGTCGCGACCCCGATCCCGGGCTTGACCGGTTTCGGCTTCTTCCAGAACGTTGGTCGCACGCGCAGGCAGGGGCTCGAAGCCGAGGTGAGCCTGAAGTCGAACGTGCTGCAGTTCCAGGCGAGCTATGCATTCCTCGATGCGCGCTTCCTCGATGCGCTAACGCTGGGCTCGGATAGCCCGTTCGCAGACGCCGACGGCAATATCCAGGTCTTGCCGGGCAATCAGATTCCGCGCCTGCCGCGCCATCTCATCAAGGCCAGCGTCGAATACGCAGTTACCGATGTCTGGAAAGTCGGTGGCGACGCGCTCTTTGTCTCAAGCCAGTTTTTCGTTGGCGACGAATCCAACCAGTTTCCGCAGTTGCCGTCCTACGCGGTTTTCAATCTGCACACGTCCTATCAGGTCACGAAGAACGTTCAGCTCTATGGTCGCGTCAACAATATCTTCGACCACCGCTACTCGACACTCGGCACCTTCTTCGATCGCGACGCCCTGCCCAACTTCACCAATGGCGGCGCGGAGTTCGTCGACCCGCGCTCGCTGAGCCCGGCGAGGCCGCGCGCGTTCTATGCGGGCATGCGCGTGACGTTCTAGGCGTATACGAAGCGCAGCGGATTCAATGCTGGCGCAGGTCTCAAAGCGCGAGGCGATTGGGATGATTCGTTGTCGCGCTTTGGGTTATTCTTCGGGCATGATCGTTTCGGCAAGCCGCACACTTTTCCGGATCGGGGTCTGAACTAGGCCAGTCCCAGGCCACCATCGACTGCGAGAACTTGGCCCGTCATCCATTGTGAGGCGGGACCTGCAAGCTGCACGATCCATCGCGCGATGTCATCGGGAACGCCGCGCCGCCCGAGCGGAATTCGCGTGCGCTCTTCGTTCTTGACGGCTTCTGCCGCTTCCGCGGACAATCCCATCATTCCGGTCAAGGCGCCGGATTCGGTCGGGCCGGCCGCGATCGCGTTCACCCTTACTCCAAGTGGCGCGAGTTCGAGCGCCCAGCAGCGTGTCAGGTGTTCCAGCGCCGCCTTGCTTGCGGCGTAGTGGGACAGTCCCGCGGCCGGCCGGTGACCAAACGTCGAGGAGATGTTGATGATGGTGCCCCGCGTTGCCTGCAGGTGAGGAAGGGCGGCGCGGGCCAGCAGGCTCGGACCGACCACATTGACGGAAAAGATGGCCGTGATCCGCTCGGCCGCGGCATCCGACAACGGAAGGATGGCTCCCGCGCCGGCGTTGTTGACGAGCGTGTCCAGCCGGCCCCATCTGCCGATCGCCTCGGCGATGGTCCGCCCGGCGTCTTCTGCGGAAGCGGTATCTGCAATCAGGCCCGCGATGTTCTGATGCTCCGCCATCGTCTTCTCAATAGGCCCGGCACGACGGCCGGTGATGAGCACTTTGTCGCCTTGGTTGGCGAGGCGGAGAGCTGCGGCTCGACCGATGCCGGAACTGCCGCCGGTGATGATCACGACTTTGTTTTCTTGCATGTTCGTTCGCGTGGTTGCGCCGTTCGAAATCGCCGGAGCGATCGTAGACCAACGCTTCGGCTTCGACGGCTCAGGGCATGTGGAGTCCCCGGGGCGCAAACGCATCGCGATGAGCGCGCGCCCCGGTTTGGATTCGTCCGGCAAGCGCTCAATAGTCCCAGGACACGGGCACCCAGCGGAAAGCGTCGCCGGCAACAGCGACATGACCAACGGACGGGAACGGCATATGCGTGGCCACCAGCAGTTCGCGGTTCGCCGCAAGCTCCCGCAAAAGGTTCACTCTGACGCGGGCGGCTTCCTCGGGATCGTGTTCGAAGCCGTTGTGCCAGTCAGGATGTTCGAATCCGACGGTGAACACGAGGTCGCCGGCGAATGTCAGTCGCTCGCCGCCGGAGGTCAGGCGGACCACGCTGTGCCCGGGGGTGTGACCGCCGGTGCGGCAGACCACCACCCCCGGCGCGACCTCGAACTCGGCGTCAAACGTCCGGAGCTGGTTGTGGTATTCGTGCGCGAACCGCTTGGCCGTCTGTCGAAGTGCGTCCGGGAAGCCCGGCGGCATGGAGACGCGGGAGAAATCGGGCGACTCCCAGAACTTGACTTCGGCGGCTGCCACATGGATTCGCAGGTCCGGACGCAGCCGGTCTTTCACGCCCTCGACGAGCAACCCGCCGACATGGTCCATGTGCATGTGGGTCAGAACCACGTCGGTCACGGATGCCAGATCGATGCCGGCGGCCTCCAGTCGCCTGACCAGCTGCCCGGCTCGCGGGAGGTGCAGGTCCGGGTCCAATCCGAGCCCGGCGTCGATCAGAATGGTCTGCTCTCCGCTGCGCACCACGACCACGTTCAACGCCCAGTCGAACGCGTCCGGCGGCAGGAACATGTCGTCCAGCCAGGCCGCGCGGACCGCGGGGTCGGCATTATGCGCCAACATCTTGGCGGGTAGCGGCAGCACGCCGTCGCTCACCACCAGCACGTCGATGTCGCCGACCTTCAGCGCGTAGCGCGACGGGACAAGCTCTTCGGGCTTCGATGTCGCGGGGTAGGAGGTGTTGTGCAGGTTCATGTTGGTCTCCTGTTGCGGTTCTTGTTCTGGCTGGTCTCTGTTTGAGCAGGCCGCGCCGCCAGGGGAGCGCCGCCTGCCATCGCGTCGCGCGTTAGAGGCTGGTCACGCGTTCCGGATCGGCAGACGCGAGCGCGGCGGCGCGTTCGGCCTTCGGCGGGTAGATCCAGACCGTGTTGATCTCCTGTTTCGTCTTCTTGGCGACATCACCGACCATCTCGACCTCGCGATCCCAGCCGCGGGTGAACAGTGCGCCGGCTTCGCCGAGATCGAGACAGGTGACGTAGGCCTTCTGGTGGTAGGGCCTGGTCGGAACGCCGAGCAGCTCGGCGGCGGCATTGTTGCCCGCAAAGGCGCCCATGCGCGTGGCGTGCTGGCAGGACATCAGTGCGTAATTGCCCTCGTCGTCGCAGGCGGCACGGGCCGCATCGCCGGTCGCGAAGACGCCCTCGACGCCTGGCACCCGCAAGCAGCGATCGACCAGCAGCCGGCCGAAATTGTCGCGCTCGGCGGGGATTTGCGCCGTCAGAGGGGCGGCACGGATACCCGCCGCCCAGATCACGGTTTCGGTTTCGATGTGTTCGCCGCTGGACAGGGTGACACCGGACTCGTCGAGCGAGGCGACGCCGGCGCCGAGGCGGGTCTCCACGCCGAGCTTGTGGAGGGCGCTCTCGATGACCGGCCGCGGACCTGCGCCCATGTCGGGTGCGATCGCGCTGTTGCGCTCGACGATGATGACGCGAGTCCTGGCATTCGGGCCGAGGATTGCGCGGAGCCGCGCCGGCATTTCGGTGGCCGCCTCGATGCCGGTGAAGCCGCCGCCGGCGACGACGACCGTGTCGCGTCCGTTCACGGCCGGTCGCCTGGCAAGGCCATGCAGGTGCCGGTCGAGCGCGATCGCATCGTCGAGCGAGTCGACGCTGAACCCGTGCTCGGCAAGTCCCGGGATGTTCGGGCGGAACAGCCGGCTGCCGGTGGCGACCACGAGGCGATCGTAGGAGAGCGTCTTCTTGGTGCCCTCCGCCGTGGCGATCCTCACCATGCGGGATTGGGTTTCAACCGTCTCGACGCTGCCCCGAACATAGGCGACGTCGATCGCCTCGAGCACATCGAGGAGCGGTGCCGTCAAGGTCTCCGGATTCTTCTCGTAGAGCCGCGGGCGGACGACCAGCGTCGGCTCGGGTGCGACCAGCGCGATCTCGAGTTCGTCGGGCGAGACGCCCTGGATCTCGCGCAGGCGGGCTGCGGAAAGGGCGGCATACATGCCGGCGAAGCCGGCGCCGATGATGACTAGTCGCATTGACGGTCTCCTTTGGTTGATCTTCCTGGGCACAGGCGCGTTGCCGCTGCCGCGGCGGGTTTGCGGCGAATCCTGTCGCGGTCAGCGACGACGCGAATGAGTGAAGCGAGCTTGCTGGCGCTTATTGGAGCGGGCAGCCGGTCGGCCAGCCTTGACGAAAGACGATCGACGGCGCGAACTTGCGGCTCCAGTCCTGATAGGGAAGGCGGGAGCTGTCGCCCGTCATCACTGAAATCACCGGGTGAGCGCGTTGTGCGGATTGCGGCGGGATGTCATCACCTGTTGCTGAAGTGAAGCGAACAGTCAGCGTAAGTCCGTACACGACCGCGGTGGCGAGACCCTTGCGTGATGAGGTGATGGCCAACCGGTGGACAAAGTCTTTCCCGATCATCATTTGCCTCCGTCATGGGATTGGACATGGTGGTGGTCTAACCGATCAGGCGCGGCGCTGCCCCAGCGCGATTGCTGTCGCTATCGAGCGATTGCTGCTAACGCATGCGCCTGCGCCATTCGCTCGGCGTTTCGCCGGTGAGCTTCCTGAAGGCCGCGGCGAACGCCGTCTGCGAGGAATAGCCAAGCGCCGCAGCGATCGAGACGACGGGGTCGTCGCTCTCCCGCAGCATGCTCATGGCCTGCTCGAGCCGGTGTTGGCGCAGCCAGGCATGCGGCGAGAGCCCGGTGCTCTCCTTGAAGGCGCGGCAGAAGTGAAAGCGCGAGAGGTCGGCATCGGACGCCAGCGCATCGAGGGAGACGTCCGCATCGCTGTCCGAGCGCAACCGTTCGATCGCGCGGAGCAGGACCTTCGGCGACAGCCCGCCCATGGTCGGTTGGAACGTGGCCGGTGAACCCGTGTGCGCCGCCAGGACGCGCGTGGCAAGAAGATCCGTCACCTGGTGCCGGAACAGCGTGTCGAGGACCCCATTGCCTTCGAGCGCATCCGCTGCGCTCAACAGCAGTCGGGACGTAATGGGGTCAGGGTGCGCGGTCCGCTCCAGCAGGTCGGTCGCTCCTGCGATCCCGGCTTCGCCGGCAACGCGCTTCAGTGTCGTATTCGGAAGGTAGAGCTGAACGACATCAACGGGCTTCGGAATGTCCCATCGGGAGCTCGATCCTTCCGGGATGATGATCACGACTCCAGGACGAAACGTGCCGATCGAAACCGATTTTCCCGATCGGCGCTCCATGCGCTGCATCACGCCGTTATAGGCCATGATCACGTGGTGGCTCATGGGCTCGACGACGTCATGCAATGGATCGTGTTTCCAGTGCGCGATCCCGGCGCCGGAGGAGTCCAGCGCCATGCGGGTCGGTTCGGTCCTGAGCACCCGCGCCATCTCCGCCTCGGCGTTGCGTCGCTCGGACATGGCGATGTCGACGGGTTGTGCGCTGGGCAGGGGTGGCTGGCCCCTGGACGGGGGATTGCGCATGAGTGCGGTGCTCCCGGTCATGGCGTGGCTCCTTCTGATCGCTTGCTGCCTCAGATCAGGTGTCCGTGCTTTTACGGGTCGGCGCGAGTTCTATGCGGCGCAGAGGCTCCGGGTCTTGCCTGGAACGGTTCTGTTTTGCCCGATCCTGCTCCGGGCAATCGTGCGGGTTTCACGAACGCACGATGAGCGACTTGAGCTGCCGCCCCGGCGCCGCAGGCTTGCGTCGCCCTTAACCGATCAGAAACCATGGAAAATGATCTGAAAATTTTAATGAAACTGCTCGGTCTTCTGCGCGTCGGTTTGTCGGAGGGCCCGTCTGATGACAGAACGCCAGTTGAGAGAGCAGGAATTCCTGATCGCGCGTTATCGGCATTTGGAGCGCGAAGTCACCGACCCGCTTGCCGCGCATCTCCTTCACAGCATCATCGAGGAGCTCGAGGCCGAGCTGCGCAAGGAAAGACCGGATTGGCACGGGCACGGTCATTAACGATTTCTTGGCATTAAATCGTGCCAATGGTCCGCGTGGGAATACCAGGGGAGACTGCTCCCATGCTGAAGGACGGCACCTACGCGGCGTGGTACAGGACGCCCCTCGACCAGGGTACCGGGATCGTCCATGTCGCAGACGGCCAGATTTGGGGCCGTGACAGCCTGATGACGTATCACGGCTCCTGCTCGGTCGATGGCGAGCGCTTCACCGCGACCGTATCGACCAAGCGTCATACCGATGGCCGTTCGACGGTCTTTGGCGTTGAGGATGAGCTCACGCTGGACATCGAGGGACGCTGCCCCGGCAAGATCGCGACTTACACCGCGACGGCACAACAGGTGCCGGGAATGATCCTTCATGGCACGCTTATCCTGACGGAACAGCAGCCGCCTGCACGCGAACGAGCCGAGCAACTGCCGGCGTTCAATCCCGACAAGCTGCGAAAATTGCCGAAGCGCTCGCGCTGATCGCGGCCACGGCGCCAGTCGCCTGATCGTCTTGAACTGACATCCTGCCGGCGACAAACCCGGCGAGCGACCGAGGACTTCTGCTCCGCGGCAGCCTCACAACGTGGTCGATCCTGACCCCCCAGTTGAACTTACCAACAGGCCAATGCTCTTCTTCGGGTAGAAGGTGCTCGGTAACTCAACCGATTAACGCATTATTAGAAGGCTCTATCGAAAATGGCTCGAGAAGAAAATAACAACCCTGCCGGGTTGCAATACCCGGAGCATTTGCGTGAATGTACCTGCTCTCCTGGCCGCAGAAAATCTCATCGCTCGTGGCACTCGCTCCGATCGATCAGTCGCGACCGTCGTGTTCGCCCTGCTCGCCGTCGCCTCGCTTCTCCCCACGCTGCTTGCTCCCGTTCCGGCGATGGGGGACTACGTCAACCATCTCGCCCGAATGTATATTCTGAGCCAAATGGGCAGCGCCAATGCCAACCCATACTACCAGGCGGCCTGGGCTTTCTATCCTAACCTGGCGATGGACCTGGTGGTCCCGCAGATGGCGCGGCTGTTCGGCGCCGAGAATGCCGCCCGGCTGTTTCTTCTTTTCAGCCAGATCTTGGTCGTCGGCGGCGCGCTCGCGCTCGAATGGGCTGTGAAGCGGCGTGTTCACCTCGCCGGTTTCGCGGCGCTCATGTTCCTCTACTGCCTTCCGTTCTCCTGGGGGTTCATCAATTTCGAAGGCGCCCTCGGCATCGGTCTCTGCAGTATCGCCGCCTATCTGGTCGTTGCCGAGCAGTCAGCGCCTGTCCGTTTCGTTGTCAACGCAGCTTCCGTTATGGTGCTGTTTGCGGCGCATTTCTTTCCCTTGGGAGTCTATGGCGCGACGCTTGGGCTCTATGAGTTGTGGCGCGCCTTCGACCGGAAGTGTCCTGCGCGCGATGTCGCACTGCGGTTCGTCACGCTCGTGATACCGGTCGTAGCCCTGTTGGTCATCATGCGGCTGACCGCCGGCTCTGTCGGAAGCGAGGGTACCTTTTGGTATTTTAACTACAAGCTGCTCTGGCCGTTCTTCATCATGAACGGCTACAGCATGGCTGTCTCGGGAGCGAGTGCGATCCTGCTCATGGCAGCATTATATGTCGCCGCCAGGTGCAGCATGCTCAAGCTGAAGCCTGCCGGGATCTGGATCGCAACCGGCTTCGCGCTCCTCTATCTTGCTATGCCGCCGACGCTGTTTGGTACGGCGTTTGCGGATATCCGGGTTCTTCCCGCAGTCGCCTTGATCCTTCCGGCCTTCTGCTCGCTGTCATTGCCCAGTCGGCGATGGACGATGGCTGCGCTCGCCGTGGTCGGGGGCATAACGCTCGCCAATCTGGGCGTCGTGCTCGAGACCTGGCTGTCCTACCGTTCAGAGTATTCAGCCGTCATCGAGTCTTTTCAGCATATCGATCGCGGTTCGAAGATACTGATTGCGACCACCGGAGAGAGCGAGGATCCACCATTCAAGGACCTCACCCAATATCCGATGTATTATGCGCCGACGCTCGCGGTGCATTACGCGAATGCTTTCGTGTCGAACGTATTCACCGAGACCGGCAAGCAGCCGATTCAGGCGCGCGCCGAGGTCCGGCGTCTCGTCATCTCGAATGGGGGGCTTGTGCCGATACGCCGCCTGAGTGCAATTGCCACAGGAGAGACGGCGGCTTCCGATGACACCGGCGTCGTCCGCACCTGGTATCGAGATTTCGACTATCTTTATCTGGTGGGCCCGACCATCGCGAACCCGCTGCCAGAGCTGCTGAAGGAGTTGGACAGGTCCGGGCGCTTCGTTCTCTATAAGATCCGCCGTACACCTTAAAGGAGGGCCGAGGGCGCTTCTCCCAGCTTTGCGATCGATCCAACCAGGCAAAGGGGAGGGCAATCTGCCAGGTCAGCAATTCTGCACCCTCATCCCGCGTTCGCCCGCTTCTCAAACCGCCCTGGACACGCCATTGTGCGCCCGCAACAGTTCGGAAGCGGAGAGGCATCAATGTCGAACATGGTCTCGCGTCGCCGGTTCGCGAAAATCGCGGGGCTGTCCGCAGCCGGGATGACTGGCGCGCTCGACGCCGCCGAAGCCAAGCCTGCACGGCCGCTGCGCGGTGGAAGCAGCTTTCCGTCGGGCTTCGTCTGGGGCACGGCGACCTCGTCCTACCAGGTGGAAGGCGCGGTCGACGAGGACGGGCGAGGGCCGTCGATCTGGGATAAGTTCGTGCGCATTCCCGGCAAGATCGAGGACGGCACCACGGGCGACCGCGCCAATGAGCACTATCACCGCTACAAGGAGGACATCGCGCTCATCAAGGAGCTCGGCTGCAGGGCCTATCGCTTCTCGGTGGCCTGGCCGCGGCTATTTCCGGACGGCGACGGCAAGCCCAACCCGAAGGGGCTCGACTTCTACAATCGTCTCGTCGACGAGCTCCTGAAGAACGGCATCGAGCCGTGGCTGACGCTCTATCATTGGGACCTGCCCCAATCGCTCCAGGACCGTTTCGGCGGCTGGCGTTCGACGGATACCTGCAAGATCTTTGGTGATTACGCGGCCTATGTCGCCGAGCGACTGACCGACCGGGTCAGGAACGTGTTCACGCTGAACGAGAGCGGCCGCTTCGTCTATTTCGGTTACGGCATCGGGATCGACGCGCCGGGCCTGACGCTGCCGCAGGCCGATGTCAACCAGATCAGGCACAACAGCGCGCTGGCGCACGGGCTCGCGGTGCAGGCGGTGCGCGCCCATGGCCGCCGCGGCACCCGTGTGGGACCGGCCGAGAACGTCGATGCCTGCGCCCCCGCGATCGACACGCCGGAGAACGTTCGCGCCGCGGAGATCGCGCTGCGCGAGATGAATGCCGGCTATCTCAACGTCATCATGACGGGGCGCTATACGGACGCCTTCCTGAAATTCGCCGGGCCCAACGCGCCGAAATTCACCGATGCGGAGCTCAAGATCATCTCCTCGCCGGTCGACTTCCTCGGCCTCAACATCTA
Organism: Bradyrhizobium sp. I71; assembly: GCF_022354745.1. NCBI lineage: Bacteria > Pseudomonadati > Pseudomonadota > Alphaproteobacteria > Hyphomicrobiales > Nitrobacteraceae > Bradyrhizobium > Bradyrhizobium sp. I71. The sequence goes on along the minus strand of NZ_CP059398.1, from coordinate 1,357,845 downwards.
CGCGCCACAGAATTACGTCGTGGCCTCCGACCAGGGCGCGGGCTTCATGCCGCTGCCGATCCCGAAATCGTTTCCGCACATGAATTCGGATTGGCTGCGCGTCGGGCCCGAGACGATCTACTGGGTGCCGAAGCTGGCGGCAAAGATCTGGAAGACGGATGCGATCTATATCAGCGAGAACGGTGCATCCGGCGACGACGCGGTGACGCCCGACGGCAAGATCTACGACACCGACCGCATCATGTACTTGCGCAACTATCTCGCCCAGCTCCAGCGCGCCACCAGCGAGGGCGTGCCGGTGCGCGGTTATTTCCTCTGGAGCCTGATGGACAATTTCGAGTGGGTGTATGGCCTCAACAAGCGTTTCGGGCTCTACCACGTCAATTTCGACACCCAGGTTCGCACGCCCAAACTCAGCGCCAGCTTCTATCGCAACGTGATCGCGAAGAACGCGGCAGGGGTGTAGCGGCGGTCTAGGTCTCTTCGCCTCTCCCCGCCTGCGGGGAGAGGCCGGAATTTGCGATAGCAAATTCCGGGTGAGGGGGACTCTCCGCGAGTCCGTCTGCCACCGAGTTTGCGGAAGCTCCCCCCTCACCCGGATTTTCCGCTGCGCGTAAAATCCGGCCTCTCCCCGCACGCGGGGAGAGGCGAAGAAGCCCGTCCAGATTGACTCTCCTCTCCCCGTTATTCAGAACTGTCCTCAACACTCATAACAAGAGGACAGCGCCCATGACCGACGCACTCATCATCGATGCCTGCCGGACCCCACGAGGCATCGGCAAGGCCGGCAAGGGAGCGCTCTCCGGCATTCATCCGCAGCAACTGGGCGCAACCGTGCTGCGCGCGCTTGCCGATCGCACCGGCATCGATACGGCCGACGTCGACGACATCGTCTGGGGCTGCAGCGCGCAGGTCGCAACCCAAAGCGGCGATCTCGGCCGCATGTCCGCGCTCGATGCCGGCTACGACGTGCGCGCCAGCGCGGTGACGCTCGACCGCTTCTGCGGCTCCGGCATCACCAGCGTCAACATGGCCGCAAGCTCGATCATGGCCGGCGCCGAAGACCTCGTCATCGCCGGCGGCTGCGAAATGATGTCGATGGACGGACGCCGCGGCGGCGGTCCGATGATGATGGACGGCGGCAATCTCCGTCTGCGCGCGCGGCATCCGCAGTCGCATCAGGGCGTCTGCGCCGATGCGATCGCGACCATGGAAGGCATCACGCGAAGGGATGTCGACGCGCTCGGGCTGGAGAGCCAGAAGCGCGCCGCGCATGCGATCGCGAACGGCCACTTCAAGAAGAGCCTCGTGCCGGTCCACCGCGAAGACGGCAGCCTCGCGCTCGACCACGAGGAGTATCCGCGGCCGCAGACCACGATGGAAGGCCTGAGCAGCCTGAAGCCAGCATTCCCCGCGATCGCGGACTACGCGCTCGATGACAAGGGCACGACCTATCGCGGCCTGATCCTGCAAGAATATCCCGATCTGAACATCGACTTCGTGCATCACGCCGGCAATTCCTCCGGCGTCGTCGACGGCGCCGCCGCGATCCTTCTGGCTTCGCCCGCCTACGCCAAGGCGCATGGCCTCAAGCCGCGCGCCCGCGTGGTCGCGATGGCCAACATGGGGGACTCGCCGACCTTGATGCTGAACGCGCCGGTGCCGGCGACGCGCAAGGTGCTGGCGAAGGCGGGCCTCACCATCGACGACATCGACCTGTTCGAGATCAACGAGGCCTTTGCGGTGGTGGCGGAGAAATATATCCGCGACCTCCAGCTCGACCGCGCCAAGGTCAACGTCAATGGCGGCTCGATCGCCCTCGGCCATCCCATCGGCGCCACCGGCTCGATCCTGATCGGCACCGTGCTCGACGAACTCGAGCGGCGCGATCTCAAGCGTGGTCTCGTCACCATGTGCGCCGCAGGCGGCATGGCGCCCGCCATCATCATCGAGCGCGTCTAGCCGATCGCCCCTTACTTTCTCCCTGTTTTTGCGGGGCGTAAGACCGGCGACATGTGATCCGACCCTTATTTTTCAGGGTGAAACACGACCGGCCTTTCACAAAGAGGCCGGTCTTCGCTTGTCGAAAGCGGCGAATCAGTTCTAGCAAGATGTCGTGCGGGCCTTTGAAACAAGGCAAAATCCGCTGCTCAAGGCTCCTTCCGCACTGGAAGTGGCTAAAATGCAGGGTTTTTTGCCACAGAGGGCCAAAAAAGCCCGTAAAATCGCGACAAAACTGTGCAGAAGGCTATAGGCCTTCGCCGGTTGGTCTAATATGCAGCCGTCACGAATCAGAGGAGACACGATGGCAACCCAAATGTCCAAATCGCAGTTGATCGAAAAGATTGCGACCGCCACAGAGCTTTCCAAGCGCGACGTCAAGAACGTCATGGAGACGCTGACCGACGTCGGCCACAAGGAGCTCAAGAAGAACGGCCTGTTCCTGGTGCCGGGCTTCGCCAAGTTCGTGGTCATCAAGAAGCCCGCGACCAAGGCGCGCAAGGGCACCAACCCGTTCACGGGTGAAGAGATGATGTTCAAGGCCAAGCCGGCCCGGAAGATCGTCCGCGCCCGCCCGGTCAAGGCCGCCAAGGACGCCGTGTCCTAGGAACGCAAAGACCCCCTTGAAGGAGGGGGCCTTTTGTTTGGGGCAGCCGCGAGGGCTTGAGACGGAGGGCTCAACCCTTGCGGCGCTTCACCCGGACCGGGACCGGCTGAAGCCGCGGCTCAGGCGCCGCAAGCGCATCGCGAACCCGGTCGATCGCGCGATCGAGCAACTGGCGCAGCCGCTGCGTCTTGCGCGATCTCTTCGCTTTCTCCAGCAGTTTCTTCATCGCATTCACTCCGCAGCTTCGACCTTGACCTCGGTCGGCTCGAGCGCCGCGGCGATGGCCTCGTCGACGCGCTCCAGCCAGATGAATTCAAGGTTGTCCCGCGCGCTCTTCGGGATGTCGTCATAGTCCCGCTTGTTGCGCGCCGGCAGCATCACCCGCTTCAATCCGGCGGCTGCCGCAGCCACCACCTTCTCCTTGATGCCGCCGACCGGCAGCACCAGGCCGCGCAGCGAGATCTCGCCGGTCATGGCGGTGTCGCTGCGCACGGTGCGGTTGGTGAGCAGGGACGTCAGCGCCGTGAACATCGCAACGCCCGCGCTGGGCCCGTCCTTCGGGGTTGCTCCCGCGGGCACGTGAACGTGGATGTCGCTCTTCTCGAACGCTTGCGGATCGATGCCGAGCTGCGAGGCACGGCTCTTCACCAGCGTCATCGCAGCCTGCACGCTCTCGCGCATAACGTCGCCGAGCTGACCGGTCAGGATCATGCCGCCCTTGCCGGGCACCTTTGATGCCTCGATGAACAGGATGTCGCCGCCGACCGGCGTCCAGGCAAGGCCGGTGGCCACGCCCGGAACGCTGGTGCGCTGGGCGATCTCGCCTTCGAACCGCGGCTGGCCGAGCACGGTGGCGATGTCCTTCGGCGCGATCACGACCTTCGTGGCCGTGCCTTCGGCGACCTGCACCGCGGCGTGACGGAACAGCTTGCCGATCTCGCGCTCGAGGTTGCGCACGCCGGCCTCGCGGGTATAGCCCTTGACCACCAGCTTCAGTGCCTCCGGCTCGATCTCGGCCTGCTCGGCCGAGAGGCCATTGGCCTCGAGCTGCCGCCGCACCAGATAGCGCTGCGCGATCTCGAGCTTCTCGTCCTCGGTGTAGCCGGCGAGGCTGATCAGCTCCATGCGGTCCAGCAGCGGACCCGGGATCTGGTCCAGCATGTTGGCGGTCGCGATGAACACCACGCGCGACAGGTCGAAGGGCACGCCCAGGTAATTGTCCCGGAACGTCCCGTTCTGCTCGGGGTCGAGCACCTCCAGCATGGCGGCGGAAGGGTCGCCCTGCACGCCACGGCCCATCTTGTCGATCTCGTCCAGCATCATGACGCAGTTCCGGCTGCCTGCCTTCTTGATGGCCTGGATGATGTTGCCGGGCAGCGCGCCGATATAGGTGCGCCGGTGCCCGCGGATCTCGGCCTCGTCATGCACGCCGCCCAGGCTGACGCGCACGAAGGGACGATTCATCGCCCGGGCGATGGACTGGCCGAGCGAAGTCTTGCCGACGCCGGGCGGGCCGACGAAGCACAGGATCGGAGCCTTGCCCTGCGGGGCGAGCTTGCGCACCGCCAGATATTCGATGATCCGGCTCTTGATCTTCTCCAGGCCGAAATGGTCGGCGTCCAGGATGCGGCGCGCCTCCTTGATGTCGATCGGCTTCTCCTCGGGCAGCGCCCAGGGCAGCTCGATCAGCCAGTCGAGATAGGTGCGGACCATGCCGGCTTCGCCGGCGGCTTCCGGCATGCGCTCGTAGCGGCGCAGCTCCTTCTTGGCGTGCGCCTCCGCCTCCGGGGGCATGTTGGCCTTGGCGATCGCCGCCGTCAGCTCGGTGACCTCGGCCGCCTTGCCGTCGCCTTCGCCGAGCTGGCGCTGGATGGTCGCCATCTGCTCGCGCAGGATCGCCTCGCGCTGCCGCTCGTCGAAGGAGGCCTTGGTCTGCTGGCCGATCTCCTTGCTGATGCGCAGCACCTCCAGCCGCTCGGCCAGGTGCTTCGACACCTTCTCCACGCGGAGAGCGAGGTCGATGGTCTCCAGCACCTCCTGCTTGTCCTGTGGCTTGATGTCCATGAACGAGGTTGCCAAATCCGCCAGCGCGCCGGGCGCGCTGGTGCCCTGGAACATCGCCGCCAGCTCGGGCGGCGCCTGCGGCAACAGCTCGATCGCCTCGATCGCCTGGCGCTGCAGGTTCAAAGCCCGCGCCTCGATCTCCGGCGAGGTCGTGGTCGGCTCGGGGATCTGCTGGATGCGCGCAGCCGGGAACGGCGTCCCCGGCAGGAAGTCGAGGATGCGCGCGCGCTGCACGCCCTGGCAGACGATGTGGTGGGTGCCGTCGGGCGCGGTGATGTAGCGCACGATGTTGGCGATGGTGGCGACCCTGTAGAGGTCGTCCGGCCCGGGCTCCTCGGTCTCGGGGCTGCGCTGCAGGACGATGCCGATCGGGCGCTGCTCGCGCAGCGCCTGCTGCGCGGCGGCGATGGACTTCGCCCGGCCGATCGTGATCGGCGCGATGGCGCCCGGAAACAGCACCATCTCGCGCACGGGGATGATGATCAGCGCGTCCTCGGGGATCTTCACGTCGTTATTGGTCTGTTCGTTGTTCATCTGTTCGTTGGCCATGATCGACCTCAGGATTTGGCGAGGCGCAGCGCGACGCAGCCGTCCATCACGAAGCGGCTGATGGCGTAGCGGCCGAGGGGCAATGCAATGCGGCGCTCAAAACGCCCCTGCGGCAGCTCGAGCCGATGGATGCGGGCGTTGCGAAGCTCCGGCGGAAGGGTGCGCTGACCGGAGATGATGAGAACGCCGTCATGGATGACCGTCTCGACATTGTCCGGATTGACGCCGGGAAGCGCCACCAGGATCAGGAGCTCGCGCTCGGTTTCGAGCACGTCGATCGGCGGCTCCCAGCAGGCTTCCTGGCGGCCGAACTGCTGGCGCAGCCGGTCGGCGCGGGTCAGCGAGTCCAGGGCTTCGGACAGCATCCAGTCGAGGGGATTTTTGGGTTGCATGATGCGGGCTCGGGGGTGGGAAAGCCTGCATATGGGGCTGGTTCCCGGGAAATCCAGTGCGGTGGCGCCGGTGTGCCATGCGCCGTCGTGCCATCGAACAAGAAGGCGTCGAACGAGAAAACGCCGCAGCACGGGCCGCGGCGTTTCGTCATTGGCCGGCGCGGGTCAGGCCGCGGCGCGGTACTCTTCTTCCGCTTCCAGGTTGATCACGGAGGTGGCGAGCTCCGTCAGGGTGTGATCGGTCGCCTCTTCCTCGTCCAGCGTCTCCTGGAGCAGCCTTGCTGCGTCCTGCATGCCGAGCTCCTCGGCCCAGGTGCGGAGCGTGCCGTAGCGGGAGATCTCGTAATGCTCGACAGCCTGGGCGGCCGCGAGCAGTCCCGCATCGAGCGCCGGCGCGCCCTTGAACTCCTTCATGATCTCGGCGCCCTCGTCGGTAATGCCGTTGATGGCCTCGCAGGGCTTGCCGCGTGCGGGCTTGCCCAGCATCTTGAAGATCTGGTCCAGCCGCTTGACCTGGCCCTGGGTCTCGCGCAGGTGCTTGTTGAAGGCGGCGGTCAGCTCTTTCGACTGCGCTGCCTTCGCCATCTTGGGCAAGGTCTTGATGATCTTGTTCTCGGCGAAATAGATGTCCTTCAGCGTCTCCAGAAACAGGTCGCTGAGCATCTTCGGGGCCTGACGCGGTCGCCGCGCCGCTGTCTTCCTGGTCGCGCGCTTCTTTGCTCGTTTAGCCATACGTCCTCCTCTTGAGGTGACACGGGAAGGCGTCGCCTTCCTCGATCCTCGGGCGATCAAAACCCTCGGAGAACGAAAGTTCCAAACTGCAACCCGCGTTCGCGGATCGCTCAGGTCGGGCGCTTGTACGGGTCTTCTTGGCGCTGCCGCTCTTCCGTCGCGCGATCGAGGCGTGCCCGCTCGCTGCGGCGCAGGTGGCCGGCCTTCATCACCCCGTAAACGAGGGCCCCGCCGAGCACGAACGCGCCGATGAACCAGAGCCAAAGCATCTGAGCCGAGGCGTGGCCCAAGAGCATGCCAACTCCGCTGTCACTCATGATGGTCTCCACCGATCTCCGTTGCGGTCATGCTGAGCTAAGTCGGCTGTCGAAACCTCGTTCCATGCGCCTGCGGCGTCGGACCAGATCGGCAAGCGGTGGCCGGACCGGCGCACCCTTTGGGCTCGCTGCCCCGGGAGGTGAAGTCACCGGCTTCGGCAGAAGTCCGCCGCCATTTCGCCACGTCGCCGAGACGGAGAAGATCCGGGACTCTTTCGCTTGCGCTGCCATATTGCTTTGACGTACTTCCGGTCTAACAAGCCCTTCGTCAGGAAATCGCAATGTCGATGAGAGCGGACGAACTCGCCAAGAGACAGGCCATTGTCGACGCCTGCCGGCGCATGAACGCGCTCGGCATCAACCAGGGCACCTCGGGCAATATCAGTGTCCGGCATGTGGACGGGCTCCTGGTCACGCCGACCAGCGTGCCCTATGACGCCATGTCGCCGGACCAGATCGTCTTCATGGCCATGGACGGCACACACGCGCCCGAGCAGAAACCGTCCAGCGAATGGCGCTTCCATCGCGACATCCTGAAGTCGCGGCCCGACGTCAATGCCGTGGTGCACGCCCATCCGACCTATTGCACCATCCTGGCGATCATGGGCATGGAGATCCCGCCCGTGCACTACATGATCGCGGCGGCCGGCGGCGACACCATCCGCTGCGCGCCCTATGCGACGTTCGGAACGGCGGAGTTGTCCGAACATGCGGTGCGGGCGCTGGAGGGCCGGCTTGCCTGCCTGCTCGACCACCACGGCATGATCGCGATCGGCAAGACGCTGGACAAGGCGATGTGGCTCGCCGTCGAGGTCGAGACGCTGGCGCGGCAATATCACGGCTGCCTCCAGATCGGACGGCCGCCGCTGCTCTCCGGCGACGAGATCGAGCGGGTCCGCCAGCGCATGGCCGGCTACGGACTGGCGGAAGGGTAGGGCGGGCAGAAGGTGTTCGTGCGGATCAGGCATCTCGTCGATCGCAAGGGGACGAACCGCACCATGGTTCGGCTGCGCGCCCTGCTGCGCAGCAACGAGTTCTACCTGATCCCGCTTGCGCTCGTGATCGGCACGCTCGCGGGCTCGGTCGTGACGTTGATGGCCCAGATTGCCCAGCTCGCGCATGTGGTGATCTACGGCATTCCCATTGATGTTCACCTGTCGGCTCACGAGCGCGTCAGCCCGTGGGCGGCGCTGATCGCACCTGCTCTCGGAGGGCTCTCGCTCGGCATCATGGAATGGTCGCGGCGGCGCATGAAGATCTCGAACGCGGTGGACCCGATCGAGGCGAACGCGCTGCGCGGCGGCAATCTGTCGATGCGCGACAGCGTGGTGGTGTCGAGCCAGACGCTGATCTCCAACGGCTGCGGCGCCTCGGTCGGCCTCGAGGCCGGCTATACCCAGATCGGTTCGGGAATCGCTTCGCTGCTCGGCAAGTTCTTCAATCTTCGCCGCAACGATCTGCGTCTGATGGTCGGTTGCGGCGCGGCGGCCGCGATCGCGGCGGCGTTCGGCGCGCCGATCACCGGCGCCTTCTACGCCTGCGAGCTGATCGTCGGCGTCTATTCGGTCGGCAGCGCCGCGCCGATCCTGGCGGCCTCGCTGGCGGGCGCCCTGACCGCGCAATGGCTGGGCGGTGCACCCTATTCGCTGGAGATCCCCAAGGTCAGCGCCGTCGGCGTCGAGCAGTACCTGGCACTGATCGGGCTCGCCCTCATCACTAGCGGCGTCGGCATCGCCGTGATGCGCTCCTCGCCGATGTTCGAGCGCCTGTTCGCCTGGATGCCGGTCTGGCTGCGTCCGGTGATCGGCGGCCTCATCGTCGGCGGTTTCGCGATCATCACGCCGCAGGTGCTGGCAGCCGGCCACGGTGCCATGGTGCTCGATCTCTTTCACGAGATGACGATCGGCCTGATCGCGCTGGTCATCGCCTTGAAGGTGACGGCCTGCCTGATCTCGCTCGCCTCGGGTTTCCGTGGCGGCCTGTTCTTCGCCTCGTTGTTCGTCGGCAGCCTGATCGGAAAGTTCTTTGCCGCGGTGCTGCTCCTGATCAGCCCGAACTTCGCGATCGATCCGCTGGTGGCGATGCTGACGGGCATGGCGACGCTCGGTGTCGCCATCGTCGGCGGCCCCCTGACGATGTCGTTCCTCGTGCTCGAGATGACCCGCAATGTCGACGTCACCGCCGTAGTGCTCGCCGGCTGCATCGTCACCTCGATCTGCGTCCGCTTCATGTTCGGGCACTCCTTCTCGACCTGGCGGCTGCATCTGCGCGGCGAGACCATCCGCAGCGCCAACGACGTCGGCTGGCTGCGCAACCTCACGGTCGAACGGCTGATGCGCTCCGACGTCGGCAAGGTGCCGTCGACCACGACGATCGCCGCGGTCCGCCGCGAGTTCGCGCTGGGCTCGCGGCCCGGAATCGTGATCGTCAACAATGCGGACGAATATGTCGGGCTGGTCATGCTGCCCGACCTGTTCTCCAATGATCTCGACAGCATCGCCGACGACATCCAGGTGATCGAGCTCGCCCGCCTGATCGACATCGTGCTGATCCCGGAAATGAACGTGAAATCGGCGATGGCGGTGTTCGACGAGGCCGAGGCCGAGATGCTGGCGGTGGTCGATTCCACCGACAGCCGCAAGGTGGTCGGCTTCCTCACCGAGAGCTTCGCCCGCCGCCGCTATGTCGAGGAGATCGACAAGGCGACGAGGGGCGTGCTTGGGGCGCTCTCGTAAGGATCGGCTATCGGCCGGGTGGCGCTGCGACGAGGCAGGCCACGATCCGGCGGACCAATGGCAGGACCATGAGCAGCGTCGGAAACGCGACGAGCCAGGACAGCGCCCAGGCGCCTGGCCAGGTCGCCAGGAACGCCGGTGTTGCGCCGAGGCTTCGTAGCGTCGATATGACCGATACCACCGCGGTCATGAGGATGGACAGCACGAATGGCATGACGATCGGCGCATAGCGCGCCGGCAGTTTGCGAACCGCAATCATCTGACTTCTTTCGAGGAAAAGGACGCGTCGATCACGTTGAACCCTTGAAAATGGCATCGATCCCGACGGCGTCGGTTGATGCGTTGGTTCACGTGAAACGCTTACGGCGACCGAGAAGCGGCGCGGCTGTTCATTAACCGCTCAGGTTGGATGGTTCAAGCTTGACCTGATCGTTCGGTTTACAATCGTTCAAAGCGTGGCAGATCGCCGCGATCATGAAACTATTTCAATGGTTTGCGCGTTATAGGAGGTTTGCTTATGTCTTTTTGGCGAGAACAGAGGAAGGTCGAAATGAGTATTGGACCGATGATTTGCGCAGCCGGCCGCAACACGGTCGTGGCCGCGTTCGCAAGCCTCGCCCTGATTGCGGCCTCCGCATCACCGTCCACGGCCGCCTCGGCCGGGACACCGGCCGCCAAGGCGGCCGTCGCCGGCCAGGCCGCGTCCGACGTCACCGATTTCAGCGCGGCCCGGCGTCGCCATTACCACCGAGGCGGGTCGAACGCCGCAGGTCTCGCCTTCATGGGCATGGCGGCAGGTCTGATCGGAGGCGCGATCGCCGAGAGCCGCCGCCGCGAGTACTACGAGAACCGCTATTATTATGGCCCGCGTCCTTACTATGGCGGCCCGGGCTATTACGGCGGTCCGGGTTACTACGGCGGCGGTCCCAATTATTACGGTCCGGGCTATGGTTACGCGCCGTATTGAGCGGGCCAGCTGACGGATTGAGTTGCCCAGAAGAGGGCGGCGCTTCGTGCCGCCCTCTTTGATGTATCGGTACCCTTGTAGCCCGGGTGAGCGCAGCGATACCCGGGACCCTGCTTGTGAAAACCCGGATGTCGCTCCGCTCATCCGGGCTACGGCACCTTGCTGTGTCGTCGTCTGTCAATCCGGCGCCGTGAAAATATTCCACTTTACCGAAATTCGGATTTGCCGTATGTGTCGCCCATCCCGGCTCATCCTTGAGGGGCGATCATGTGGTCGTCATTGTCGCGAGCCGGGCTTGCGGTGGACGCGGCAGCGTCGTGCACGAGAGTCAGGGCAGGGCGGATTGCTCTCCGTGAGCCCCAAGCTGCGTGCGGATGAGCGGCGCTGCTAGGCTTCGTCTCGCCTGTAAGTTTCCGGCTCCGTCGACAGGGCTGGGAAAACTGCGGCGAAATGGCGGGCCGTGCGTACGGCAAAACCGTGTGGTCCTGGCCGTCGTTGCCACGGTCAAGCTCTTGCGGATGCGGCAGTCGCGTCAACCGGCGCGGCGCCGGTGAATTCCGCGGGAGTGAGGGAGGCCAGAACGAACTCGGCTCCCGGGAGAGCACGGCATAAGCCGTCCGACCATCGCGCAGGGAAGGCCGAGTGATTGGCACCACCTGTATGCTGCTGTGCGGTCTCTTTGCGCTACATTTTCGCGCAGCGGACCGCGGGTGCGAGGTCAGCACCTGGTCTTCCCTGCGCCCTCTTGGCTCGAGAGGGTGAGCGACGAAGCAAAACTCGGGCGGAATGAGCTGCGAGAACGCGAGGGCGCGTCTGCAGCCACATCCACCGTCATTGCGAGGAGCGTAGCGACGAAGCAATCCAGAATCCCTCCGCGGAAAGACTCTGGATTGCTTCGCTTCGCTCGCAATGACGAGGAGGAGAGAGCCTGCGCCATACTCAACTGTCTTGCCCCGGACGCAGCGCAGCGTCCCTTCGACGGTGCGCTGCTGAGCCGGGGCCCATGTTGCGGCATCGTGCCGTGTGGCCCCTGGGGCCCGGCCAACTATTCGGCAATTCCGCCGGCGGCGCCGGTGGACTTGCCCGCCACAATCCGGTTCAATGAACCGGTTGAGGTTTCAGGCGACAAGGGTGTCGAGACGTCTTCTGGTCCCGGCGCTGCCGGGCTTCACCCCACCCCACTTGCGTGAAACTGTCGGGAATGCTCTTTGCTTGAGCGTTATCCGTGGGGCCACCGGCCCCGATCCAGAGAGATGAGATGAGCAAACTCGTTATCAGCGCCGGCGATTTCACCTTCGATGCCCGCTTCGAAGAGCAATTGGCGCCCAAGACCGTCGCAGCGTTTCGCAAGGCACTGCCGTTCGAAAGCCACATCATCCATGTGCGCTGGAGCGGTGAGGGCGTATGGATGCCGCTCGGCGACCTCGATTTCGGCGTCGGCTACGAGAACCACACCAGCTATCCCGCGCCCGGCCAGATCATCCTTTACCCGGGCGGCATCAGCGAGACCGAGATCCTGCTCGCCTATGGCGGCGTGCATTTCGCGAGCAAGATGGGCCAGCTCGCCGGCAACCATTTCATCACGCTGACCTCGGGCCTGGAGAATCTGGCGACACTGGGCAAGAGCGTGCTGTGGAAGGGCGCCCTGCCGATCCGCTTCGAGGAAGTCTGAGTGACTGACACGAGCTACCCTCGCGATCTCCGCGGTTACGGCCGCAATCCGCCGCATCCGCAATGGCCCGACAACGCGCGGATCGCGGTGCAGTTCGTCGTCAATTTCGAGGAGGGCGGCGAGAACAACATTCTGCACGGCGACCCCGCCTCGGAGGCGTTTCTGTCGGACGTGCTCGGCGCGCAGCCCTGGCCGGGCCAGCGCCACGCCAATATCGAATCGATGTTCGAATATGGCTCGCGCGCCGGCTTCTGGCGGCTGTGGCGGATGTTCACCGCGCGCAACTGGCCGACCACCGTGTTCGGCGTTGCCACTGCGCTCAAGCGCAATCCCGAGATCGTCGCGGCGATGAAGGAGGCCGGCTGGGACATCGCGAGCCACAGTCTGAAATGGATCGAGCACAAGGACATGACCGAGGCGCGGGAGCGCGCCGAGATCGCGGAAGCGATCCGCGTCCACCTCGAGGCGACCGGCTCGCGGCCGCTCGGCTGGTACACCGGGCGCTCCTCGATCAACACCAACCGGCTGTTGATGGAGGAAGGCGGCTTCCTCTATCTCTGCGACTCCTATGCCGACGATCTGCCCTATTGGGTGAAGGGTCCGGGCGGCAAGCAGCTCATCATTCCCTATACGCTGGATGCCAACGACATGCGCTTCATCAACCCACAGGGGTTCGCGGAAGGCGAGCAGTTCTTCACCTATCTGAAGGACGCCTTCGACGTGCTCTACGCCGAGGGCGAGACCGCGCCGAAGATGATGTCGGTCGGTCTGCACTGCCGCCTTGCCGGCCGGCCCGGCCGTGCGGCGGGGCTGATGCGCTTCCTCGACTATGTCGGCAAGCATGAGCGCGTCTGGGTGCCGACGCGGTTGCAGATTGCGCAGCATTGGCACGACAGGCACGCTCATCTCGCCGCCGACGCATTCGAGATCGGGTGAACGGACGATGTCGCAGATCTCGCTCGCCGACCTCAACGCCGCAAGCAGGGCCGACTTCGTCGCCGCGCTCGCCAATGTCGTCGAATATTCGCCATGGATCGCCGAGCAGCTCGCGGCAAGGCGGCCGTTTGCCGGCATCAATCAGCTGCACACAGCGCTGATGGCGGCGATCCAGAGCGCCGAGCCTGATGTCCAGTTGGCGCTGATCCGGGCGCATCCCGATCTCGCCGACAAGACGCGGCGTGCCGCCGGCCTCACCGCGGAATCGACCGACGAGCAGAACAGCGCCGGGCTCGACCGCCTGTCGGAGGCCGAATACGCGGCGTTCGAGCGTGCCAACAACGCCTACCGCGACAAGTTCGGCTTTCCCTATATCGTCTGCGTGCGCCGTCACACCAGGGATTCCGTGCTGCGCGACTTCGAGACGCGACTGCTCAATATCGCCAAGACCGAGACGCGACGTGCGATCGAGGAAATTGGCCGCATCTCCGCGCTGCGGCTGGATCAGCTCGTCATTGCCGATGACAGGCTGAAGGTGCAGGGCCGGCTCTCGACCCATGTGCTGGACAATCATATTGGCAAGCCTGCGCCGGGCGTTGCGATCGAGCTCATGGAGCTCGCGAGCCTTGGCGAGAGCCGCGTCATCGCGCGCGCGGTGACCAATGCCGACGGGCGCACCGACCAGCCGGTGATCGGCGGTCGCCCGCTGCCGATCGGCCGCTACGAGCTCAGATTCCGCGTTGCCCAATACTACGCGGAGCGCAATGTGCCGCTGTCCGATCCGCCGTTTCTCGACGAGATCCCGCTGCGCTTTGCGATCAGCGAGCCGGAAAGCCATTACCACGTGCCGCTGCTGGTCACGCCCTGGAGCTATTCGACCTATCGCGGCAGCTAAAGCACGTAGGTCGGGCTGGTTCACCTCTCCCCGACGGGGAGAGGTCGGATTGCGCAGCAATCCGGGTGAGGGGCTGCGGCGCTCGGTGAGACCTAGACCCCTCACCCGGATCGCATCTTCGATGCGCTCCGACCTCTCCCTACGGGAGAGGTGAAACCCACTCTAGTCGCCAAACTTGTCGTGCAGCGCCGGAAACAGCCGATCCGGTTTGAAGGGCGGTGCGGTGAAGCGAATGCCGGTGGCATCGGCAATTGCGTTGCCGAGTGCAGCGGCGACCGGATTGTACGGGCTCTCGCTCATCGACTTTGCGCCGAGCGGTCCGATCGTATCGGACGTCTCGGCGAAGTGCACCTCCGTGCGTGGAACATCGGCGAAGGAGGGCAGGTGGTAGTCGCGAAATTTCGGGTTGATGACGCGGCCGTTCGCATCGATCACCATCTCCTCGTAGAGCGCAGCGCCGAGCGCCTGCGCCACGCCGCCTTCGACCTGACCGCGGCATTGCGTGGGATTGGCGACGACGCCCGCGTCCGCGGCGTGCACGCTCCTGAGAATCCTGAGCTCGCCGGTGCCCTTGTTCACGGCGACACGAAAACCCTGCACGTTGAAGCCGACCGAACGCGGCGTGCCGGTGGAATTGCCGCTGCCTGTGATCGGCCGTCCGCGGTCGTGCGCGAGCTTTGCAAGTTCCGTATAGGGCATGCGCCGTACGCCGCTGACGACGGCGTCCCCATCGAGCACGCAGGTTTTCACGTCGCACAGCCACGCGCCGGCGGCCGCCGCCTTCAGCTCGGTCGCAAGCTGCACGGCCGCCGCATGCGTCGCCTTGCCCGCAACGAAGGTGCCGGCGCTGCCATAGGCGCCGGTGTCGTGGCCGCCATGGGCCGTATCGGACTGGCGCAGGCGGATTCTCCCGACCGTGGTCGCCAGCGTGGTCGCGGCGATCTGGAGGTGCACGGTGCTGGTGCCGTTGCCGAACTCGGCTGTGCCGACGGTGAGGTCGAAGCCGCCGTCGTTGTTGAGCGCGATCGTCGCGTCGGCGATGTGGCCGGCCGGTGGCGCCGTATCGATCATGGCCAACGCGATGCCGTCGCCGATCAGCCATCCCGGCGACAGGTCCGGCTGCGGGCCATCTGCCTGCATCGCGCGCTCGACGAGGTCGAGGCACTGGTCGAGCCCATAGGAGCCGTAGAGCACATCGTGATATTCGGACGGCGGCGGCGACAGCATGGGATCGCCAGGCTTGACGATATTGCGCCGGCGCATCTCGTAGGGGCTGATGCCGAGTTGCCTGGCCAGCTCGTCGATTGCGGCCTCCACCGCGATCAGTGTCTGCGGCAGGCCATAGCCGCGAAACGCGCCCGCCGGCACGGTGTTGGTATAGACGGCGCCGCCGTCCACCCGCTTGTTCGGGCAATTGTAGACGCTGATGGACTCGCCCAGAGCGTGGAACATCACGGGGCCGGCATGATTGCCGTAGGCGCCGGTGTTGGAGAGCACGTCGAGCTGGAGCGCGGTGAGCTTGCCGTCGGCATCGGCGCCCGCCTTGATGTGGACCCGCATCGGATGCCGCGTCGAGGTCGCGATGAACTGCTCCTCGCGGGTGAGCTCCAGTTTCACGGGCCGCCCGGTCCTCAGTGCAGCAAGCGCCAGGATGTCCTCGACGAACATCTCCTGCTTGCCGCCGAAGCCGCCGCCGACGCGCTCGCAGAATACGCGGACCTTGTCCATGGGAAGCTGGAAGATGTCCGACAGCGCACGCCGGGTCAGGAACGGGACCTGCGTCGAGGTGCGGACATTGAGCACGCCTGCGTCATCGAGCCAGGCGAGGCCGCCATGCGTCTCCAGTGCCGCATGCTGCACACGGTGACTGTGGAACGTGGCCTCGTAGGTCACGGCGGACGTGGCGAGCGCGTCCGCGACGTCGCCGAACTCGCCATGCGTTTCCGCGACGAGATTGCGCTGCGCGTCCGCGACGCGGTTCGCAATGGTGCGGTCAGGATGAATGATGGGCGCGCCCGGCGCCATCGCCTGCTCCGGATCGATCAGCGCAGGCAGGATCTCGTAGCTGACTTTCAGTCTGCGGCATGCCTCCTCGGCGGCGGCTTCGGTCTCGGCGACGACGGCGGCGACCTTCTGGCCGATGAAACGGACGACGTCGTCGAGGATTCGGGTGTCCTCAGGGTCCATCCAGTCCTTCTCGTGCCGCGCGGTCGACATCAGCACGGATGGCGCATCCTCATGCGTCAGCACCGCATGCACGCCGGCTACGCGAAGGGCTTCCGACCTGTCGATCGCGACGATCCTGGCGTGAGCATGCGGCGAACGCAGCAGCTTGATGTGCAGCAGCCCGTCGATGGCGGTATCGAAGGTGTAGCGCGCCTTGCCGCGCACGATGTCGGGACCCGCCGGCGCGGGCAGGCTACGGCCGAACGCGGCGCCGGCCTCGACGCTCGCCTCGACATTGGTCTTGCCGAGGATCGCATCCTCGATCGAACGATAACCGGTGCAGCGGCAGATATTGCCCTTCAGCGCTGCGCCGAGATCGGTCCGCTGGGCCTGGTTCAGCGAGGCACAGGTCAGGATCATGCCGGCGGTGCAGAAGCCGCATTGAAAGCCCTGCGCATCGAGGAAGGCCTGCTGCATCGGATGCGTGCCGTCATCTCCGCCAAGACCTTCGATCGTGGTGACGGCGTGCCCCTCGGCACGGAACGCCGGGATCAGGCAGCTGTGCACCGGCTCCCCGTCGAGCAGCACGGTGCAGGCGCCGCAATCGCCGGCATCGCAGCCCTTTTTGACGCCGAAATGGCCGAGCTCGCGCAGGAACGTGCGCAGGCACTGGCCGGCGCGCGGCTCCTGAGAAAATGCCTTGCCGTTGACCTCGAAGCTCATGGTCGCGTTGCTCCCAGGAGTTCACCGCGAATTTCCTCGGCGAGCCGCAGCGTCATCTGCTTGCGCCAGAGCGGCTTGCCGTGGATGTCGGTGTTGTACAACTCCTCGGTGACGCCTTCCGAGACGGCGGCGCGGAGCGTAGCGGCGTCCGGCGCCTTGGCAAACGAGAGCTGGACCGGCCGCACCGTCGATGCGGTGATCGTCAATGTCAGTTTGCCATCCGGATCGAGGCTGCCGATCAGAAGCGCTGCCGAGCGGCCGACGGGGGCCAGCGAAATCTGGCGAAAGGCCGCGCGGCGGCGCAACGCCGCAATCGGGATATCGATCTGGCGCAGCAGGTCGCCGGGCATGAGACGGTTGCTCTGGTTGCCGGTGACGAAATCGACGACGGGAATGTTCTGCTCGCCGCCGCCGGCCTTCCAGATGGTGCAGACGCCGTCGAGCGCCGATGTGAGCGAGATCATCGGCCCCGCCGGCAGCGACATGCAGAGATTGCCGCCGACCGTGGCTGTCTTCCAGATCTTGAACGAGGCGAGGAAGGCCCGGCAACACTGGCCGATCAATGGCGCTGCGAGCCAGTCGGGCGGGCAGGACAGTCCGTCCAGCTGTGCAACCGTGCAGGTGGCGGCAATGGAGAGATGGCTGTCCGTGATCGTCAGCGCCGGCCATCTCAGATCGGTGAGATCGATCAGTCGCCTCAGGTGGACCTGCGGCTCCGAGTACAACCAGGTGCCGCCTGCAAGCCAGGCATCACCCGTCGTCCAGGCAGGCAGTTGCGCGCGCGTTTGCGGGTGGGCCACCGTCGTGATGGTATTCAAATCCATGGCTGCGCCAGCGCTTCCGCCCGGGTGAATCGTGCAGACGAGTCTTGCAAGACCGGAGCCAAGCCGCAACAAACAAGTCGCAGCAATATCGTGTTTCGGGCTGGCGTTCCCCTTGCAGGCTGGTCGTCATTCGGTGTGTGGAGAAGCAGGATCATGAGCGATGTGAAGCCCATCTGGATCAGGGATCCCCTCGCCATCCTTGCCGATGGTGCCGAACGTGGCATCGTGGTGAAGGACGGCCTGATCGTCGAGCTGGTGCCGGCCGGCGGTGCGCCTGCAACCGCGGAGGTCGCAGTGTTCGATGCGGGCGAGCATGTCGTGCTGCCGGGCCTGATCAATACCCATCATCATTTCTACCAGACGCTGACGCGAGCGCTGCCGGCTGCAATGGACCGGGAGCTGTTTCCCTGGCTCCAGGCGCTCTATCCGGTCTGGGCGAGGCTGACGCCTGAGGCGCTCGAGCTCGGCGTCACAGTGGCGATGTCGGAGCTGCTGCTCTCCGGCTGCACCACCACGACCGATCACCACTATGTTTTCCCGGCAGGGCTCGAGGACGCCGTCGATATCGAGGTGGCGGTGGCACAGCGACTGGGTGTGCGGGTGCTGCTGACCCGGGGCTCGATGAACCTGTCGCAGCGCGACGGCGGCCTGCCGCCTGACAGCGTCGTGCAGGACGAGGATACGATCCTCGCGGACAGCGCGCGCGTGGTCGCAAAGCATCACCAGCGCGGTGCGGATGCGATGGTGCAGATCGCGCTCGCACCGTGTTCGCCGTTCTCGGTGACGACCTCGCTGATGCGCGCGACCGCCGATCTCGCCGACAAGCTCGACGTGCGCCTGCACACCCACCTCGCCGAGACCGAGGACGAGAACAAATTCTGTCAGCAGATGTATGGCTGCCGCCCGCTCGACTATCTCGAGCAATGCGGCTGGCTCAATGCGCGAACCTGGCTCGCCCATGGCATCTTTTTCAACGACGACGAGATCAAGCGCCTCGGCAAGGCGAAGACGACCATCAGCCATTGCGCCTGCAGCAACCAGCTGCTGGCGTCCGGCTGCTGTCCCGTCTGCGAGATGGAGGAGGCCGGCGTCGGGATCGGGATCGGCGTCGACGGCTCGGCGTCGAACGACGGCTCAAACCTGATGCAGGAGGTACGCGCCGCTTTCCTGCTGCAACGGGCCCGCTACGGGGTGACGAAAGTCAGTCACAAGGACGCGCTGCGCTGGGTCACCAAGGGCTCGGCGGCCTGTATCGGGCGGCCGGAACTCGGCGCGATCGCCGTCGGCAAGGCAGCCGATCTCGCGCTGTTCAGGCTCGACGAGCTGCGCTTCTCCGGTCACAGCGATCCGCTGGCTGCCCTGGTGCTGTGCGGGGCGCATCGGGCCGACCGGGTGATGGTGGCCGGAAAATGGACGGTGATCGACGGCGCGATTCCGGGCCTGGATGTGGCAGACCTCATCCGCCGCCACAGTTCCGCGGCACGGGCCATGCGGGCGGGATAAGCCAGGCAAAATGGAAAGAGGGGGCAGCCACAAGTGCCGGGTGCTTCTGACCACCCCCTCCGAACCTCCTCCGGGAGGAGCAGGTGTATTGGGGAATGCAAGAAGCGTGCTACTTGCCCGGCAGCTTGTCGTCGATGCCTTTCACGTAGAAATTCATGCCAAGGATCTGGCCGTCGTCGAGGTGATCGCCGCCCTTGCACTCGACAGGCTTGCCGTCCTGCCCAACGATCGGGCATTTGAACGGATGCAGCTTGCCCGTAGTGATCGCGGCCTGGGCATCCTCGGCCATCTTTTTCACATCGTCCGGCATGTTGGTGTAGGGCGCCATCGCGAACATGTGGCTGTCGAGGCCGCCCCAGGTGTTTTCGGACTTCCAGGTGCCGGCGAGCTCGGCCTTGACGCGCTCGATGTAGTAGGGGCCCCAGGTATCCAGGATCGAGGTGAGCTGGGTCTTGGGCCCGAACTTGATCATCTCGGAATCCTGGCCGAAGGCGAGCTTGCCGCGTTCGCTGGCGATCTGCATGGCGGCGGGCGAATCCGTGTGCTGCATGATGACGTCGGCGCCCTGGTCGATCAGTGCCTTGGCGGCGTCGGCTTCCTTGCCGGGGTCGAACCAGGTGTTGGCCCAGATGATCTTGACCTTGATGTTCGGGTTGATGGTCTGCGCCGCCAGCATCGTCGCGTTGATGCCGGAGACGACCTCCGGAATCGGGAACGAGCCGATGTAGCCGAGCACGCCCGACTTCGACATCTTCGCTGCGATCAGGCCTTGAATGTAGCGGCCCTGATACCATTTCGCCGAATAGGTCGACATGTTCGGGTTGCGCTTGTAACCGGTGGCGTGCTCGAAATGCACGTTCGGGTATTTCTTGGCGACCTTCAGCGTCGAGTCCATGTAGCCGAAGGACGTCGTGAAGATCAGCTTGTTGCCGGCGCGGACCAGCTGCTCGATCGAGCGCTCGGCGTCGGGGCCTTCGGGCACGTTCTCGAGGTAGGTGGTCTCGATCTTGTCGCCCAGTTCCTTCACTAGCGCCTGACGGCCGAGGTCGTGCTGATAGGTCCAGCCGAGGTCTCCGATCGGACCCACATAGACGAAGCCGACCTTCAGCTTGTCGGCGGCGGAGGCTGCACTGACGTTCCCGGCAAGCAAAAGCCCGGCAGTCAGCGCAAGAAGTGATTTCCACATCATCGATCTCCAAACGTCAGGGGAAAGCCATGATCGGCAACATGCGCGCCCCATCGCGCATGCCGCGGAAGCGAGAATTCAGCGGTCGGGCACGAACACGGTGCCAAGCGCCGCTGGCGCTGTCGAGCCGCCGGTCCGCGCGCGGGAGAGCAGGACGAGCACGATGATGGTCGCGAGATAAGGCAGCGCCGACATGAATTGCGAGGGAATGCCGACGCCCCAGCCTTGCGCGTGCAGTTGCAGGATCGTCACCGCGCCGAACAGATAGGCGCCGGCCACGAGCCGGCTTGGCCGCCAGGACGAGAACACCACCAGCGCCAGCGCGATCCAGCCGCGGCCGGCGGTCATGCCTGGAACGAAGAACGGCGTATAGGCGAGCGGCAGATAAGCACCGGCAAGGCCGGCGCAGGCACCGCCGAACATCACGGCGAAGGTGCGGATGCGCAGCACGGGATAGCCGAGCGCATGTGCGGAGACATGATTGTCGCCGCAGGCGCGCAGGATCAAGCCCGCCCGCGTACGGTACAGGAACCACCAGACGCCGACGATGAGTGCAATGGAGAAATAGACGAAGCCGTCCTCGCCGAACAGCACGCGGCCGATCAGCGGAATGTCCGTCAGGACGGGAATATAGAGGTGCATTGCCGGCGTGATGCGCTCACCCACGAAGCCGGCGCCGATCAGGCCTGACAGCCCAATGCCGAGGATGGTCAGCGCGAGCCCGGTCGCAACCTGGTTAACGGCAAGCCCGAGCGCCATCAGCGCGAAGATGAGCGACATCAGCGTGCCCGCGACCATGCCGAACAGCGCGCCGATGAAGACCGATCCAGTCAGCCAGGCGCCGGCAAAGCCGCAGGCCGCACCGACGATCATCATGCCCTCGACGCCGAGATTGAGCACGCCGGAGCGCTCGGTGACGAGCTCGCCGGTCGCCGCGATCAGCAGCGGCGTCGACGCGGCGAGCACCGCGAGGATGATGGCTTCAACCAGCTCCACGAGTCACCTGTCGGTTCGGGAAGACCAGCTTGAAGCGGTAGAGGATCAGGGAATCGCAGGCGAGCACGTAGAACAGCAGAATGCCCTGAAAGACCTTGGTGACGTCCAACGGGATCTTCATCGCGATCTGCGCCTGCTCGCCGCCGATAAAGGTCAATGCCAGGAAAAGGCCTGCAATGAGTATTCCAACTGGGTTCAGACGGCCGAGGAATGCCACGATGATCGCGGTAAAGCCGTAACCAGGCGAGATGCCGGGCTGGAGATGCCCGACCGGACCTGCAACCTCGATGATTCCGGCGAGGCCCGCCAGTGCGCCTGATACCGCGAAGGTCAGGATGATCAGCTGATTGGCATTGAAGCCGCCGAACTGCGCGGCACGGGGCGCAGCTCCAACCACGCGAATCTCAAAGCCTTTCATGGTGCGCCCGAGCAGGATCGCCGCTGCTGCGACGACGAGCAGGGCAATGATCGAGCCGAGATGCAGCCGGCCGCCTTCGATCAGCAGGGGGACGGTCGCCACTGGATCGAATTCCGCCGTGGTCGGGAAATTGAAGCCCTGCGGGTCGCGCCATGGCCCGCGCACGAGATAGTCGAGGAAGAGGTCGGCGACATAAACCAGCATCAGGCTGGTCAGGATCTCGCTGGCGCCGAACTTGACTTTGCAGATCGCCGGGATCAGCGCATAGAGCGCGCCCGCTGCGGCGGCGAGGACGAGCATGGCCGGCAGCACCCAGGCGCCGGCGTCGGTGCCTTGCGTCCTCACCGCGACCCAGCTTCCGGCCACTGCGCCGATCAGGAATTGTCCCTCGGCGCCGATGTTCCAGGCATTGGCGAGATAGCAGAGCGACAGCCCGATCGCGATCATCACCAGCGGCGTTGCCTTCACCGCGATCTCCTGGAGCGAATAGCCGTCGGTCAATGGCGCGATGAAATAGGCGTGCAGGGCGAGCAGTGGATTCTTGCCCAGTATAGCGAACAGGATGACCATTGTCAGGATCGTGAGGCCAATCGCGATCAGTGGGGACACCAGCGCGATCGTGCCGGAGCGCTCGGCGCGCTTCTCAAGCACCAGCTGCATGCGCGATCTCCTTCGGTTCCAGGCTGCTGCCGCCCATCAGGAGGCCGAGCTTTTCGCGGCTCGCTGCGCTTGCTGCGAGCGGAGCGGAAAGCTTGCCGTGGAACATCACGGCGATGCGGTCGGCGATCTCCGCGAGTTCGTCGAGATCCTGGCTGGTCACGAGGACGGCGGCGCCTGCGGTTGCGAGATCGAGCAGCGCCTGCCGGATGACGGCGGCGGCGCCGGCATCGACGCCCCAGGTCGGCTGGCTCACCACCAGCACCGCGGGGGAGCGCAGGATCTCGCGTCCCACGATGAACTTCTGCAGATTGCCGCCCGACAGGCTGGCGGCTTCCGGATCGCGTTTGGCCTTGCGGACGTCGAATGTCTCGGTCGCACGGTCGACCACTTTCAGCGTGGCAGCGGTATCGATGAAGCCACGACGGACCATGCCGCTGGCGGCATGGCCGGTGAGCAGCGCGTTCTCCGACAGCTTCATGCGCGGCGCGGTGCCGTGGCCGAGCCGCTCCTCGGGTACGAAAGCGGCGCCCAGCTTGCGCCGCTGGGTGATCGAGAGACGGCCGGCGGCGATGCCTTCGATCACCACCGTGCTGGGGTCCTTCGAGAGGCGCTCGCCGGAGAGCGCGGCGAACAGTTCGTCCTGACCGTTGCCGGCGACGCCGGCGATGCCGAGGATCTCGCCGCCCTTCAGCTCGAACGAGATGTGCTCGAGCCGCACGCCATGCGCGTCTGCAGGGGCCAGCGAGAGATCGTCGACGACGAGCCGCGGCACGGTGGTCTTGCGGCCGGATGCGGCCTTCACTTCCTTGATCTCTCCGCCGACCATCATCCGTGCGAGCGAGGCTGCGGTCTCGAGCCGCGGGTTGCAGGTCTCGACCTTCCTGCCGCCGCGCAGGATCGTCGCGGTGTCACAGAGGCGCTTCACCTCCTCCAGCTTGTGGCTGATATAGAGGATCGCGCGGCCTTCGGCCTTGAGCCGCTCCAGCACGATGAACAGCTGATCTGCCTCCTGCGGCGTCAGCACCGCGGTGGGCTCGTCCAGGATCAGGAATTTCGGATCCTGCATCAAGGCGCGGACGATCTCGATGCGCTGGCGCTCGCCGACGGACAGTTGCCAGACTTCGCGCTTGGGATCGAGCGGCAGTCCATAGGTCTTCGACACCTGCTCCAGCCGCGCCGACATGTCCATGAAGGACTCTTTGCCGTCGAGACCGAGCGCGACGTTCTCGGCGACGGTAAGATTGTCGAACAGCGAGAAATGCTGGAATACCATACCGATGCCACGGCAGCGTGCTTCCGAGGGACCGGAAAGCACGAGTCGTTGGCCCTGCCAGCGAATCTCGCCGGCGCTGGGCTGGATCAGACCGTAGATGGCTTTGACCAGCGTCGACTTGCCGGCGCCGTTCTCGCCGAGCAGGGCGTGAATTTCACTCGGCCAGATGTCGATGTCGATGGAGTCGTTGGCGAGGAAATCGCCATAACGCTTGGTGAGGCCGATCGTCCTCAGGAGCGGGGAATCGCCGGAATGCTGGCCGTTGGGCATCGGATCTAACATTCGCTGATGCGCTTGCATGCGTGACGTGTCTCGATAGTGGGCCAGTTTGAACTGCGCTGTAAGATGTGAAAAAGCATCATCCCTTGCTCAACGTTTCGGCGGGCCATCGGCCCAGCGGGTCGTCAACCGTGCTGAGCGACCAGGTCGCGACAACTGCTCCAACTCGGCATCACATCGGGCGCGATCAGAAAAAAACGGCGTCATCTCCCTTTGGATGTGCTGCTACTTCCTCCAAGCGCCGTCGTGCAGCGCTTCAGCCTCCTTTTCGAGCAGGGGGCCGATGACCTCTGTCGGGCGCTGACCGCGGGCAAAGACCTCGCGGCACGGCAGGTCGAGGGTCGGGTTCTCCGGATGGTTGCCGGTGATGCCGCGCAGGCGATGCTCGCTGAGGCCAAAGACGACGCGGCCGATGCCGGCCCAGTAGATCGCACCGGCACACATCGCGCAGGGCTCGGCCGACGAATAGAGCGTGGCCTTCGCCAGCACGTCGCGCCCGAGCGTGCGGCAGGCCTGGGTGGCCGCGAGACGTTCGGCATGCGCGGTGCCGTCATGATCCGGCATGTAGCCGTTCTCGCTCTCGATGAGAACCTTGCCGTCGGCCGCAACAACGATGCAGCCGAAGGGATGATTGCCATGGCTAAGCGAGCGGCGGGCGACCGCGAACGACAGGCGCAGGAAGTGTTCGTCACGTTCGGGCGCGGCGTCCATCGCTACTCCGCGGTCAATGCCCGCCATGCGCCGGCCGACCACGATGAATGTCGGCTTCGCTGATCCGTGCTTCATACACAATTTGCCGTGAAACATCACCAGCCAGCCGGACGGTTGTTGATGACGGCATTTTCCGGATAACCGATTGAAAAATATCGGTAATGCGGCCCGTCAGATCCCTGACTAGGAAGAAATGCCAGACGCAATTGCAGGCGTTGGGGCTCCCGCGCGCATGACCGGCGCGAGGCAGCGTGGCGCGTACTCGCATTCATGCTAATCACGCGCTTGTTGGGGCAGGCGCTGGTACGTGATTTTTGCTGGCACCGAGCTCGTGCCAGTCGCCAGGACGGCCGTCGCCGCGGTCCAGAGAAGAGGAAGTTTGTCGAGATGGGGTCCGTTAACGCCGTTCAAAATGCATCGCTCGGCGAAGTGATCGTGGGTCGGATCAACGATCTGGCCGCGATCTCGGAAGAGGGTGACAAACTTACCCGCATCTATCTCACCAAGGAGTTGCGCGAGGCGGCGGACCTCGTCCTGGGCTGGATGCGCGAAGCCGGCATGAGCGCGCGCCTCGATGCGATCGGTAACGTCTGTGGCCGCTATGAAGGCGACCGGCCGGGTGCTCCCTGCCTGATGCTCGGCTCGCACTACGACACTGTGCGCGATGCCGGCAAATGGGATGGACCGCTGGGTGTGATCACGGCGATCTCTTGCGTCGCTGATCTCAACCGCCGCGGCAAGCGCCTGCCGTTTGCGATCGAGGTGGTCGGTTTTGCCGATGAGGAGGGGGTGCGCTTCGCTTCGACCTTGCTCGGCAGCCGTGCGGTGGCCGGCACCTTTGACGAGAATGTGCTGAACACGCGCGACCGCGATGGCGTATCGATGCGTGATGCGCTCGTGCAGTTCGGGCTCGACCCCGACCAGATCGGCGCTGCCGCGCGAGCGCGGCGTGAGCTGCTCGCCTACCTCGAATTGCACATCGAGCAGGGGCCGGTGCTGGAAGCGCAGAACCTGCCTGTAGGTGTCGTCACCGCGATTGCCGGCGCCACACGGCTTGCCGCACGGCTGACGGGCATGGCCGGTCACGCCGGCACCGTACCGATGGAGCTTCGGCGCGACGCGCTCGCCGGGGCGGCCGAATGCATCGGTGCGATCGAACAATTTTGCCGCACCGACGAGGGCGGCCTGGTCGGCACCGTCGGCTACATCCAGGCGAGGCCCGGCGCGACCAATGTCATTCCGGGCGAAGTATCCTTCACCATCGATATGCGCGCCCCCACCGACATGCACCGCAAGCGTGCGGTGGCCGATATCGTCCGCCGGATCGAGGCGATCGCCAAGCGCCGGCAGCTGGCCCTTCAGCTTGACGTCACCCACGAGAACCGCACTGCGCCTTGCGCGCCGTGGCTCAAGGAGCAGATCGCGCAGGCGATCGAGGCCGAAGGCGTCTCCGTGTTCGAGCTGCCGAGCGGGGCAGGGCACGACGGCATGGCGATGATCGACATTGCCGATGTCGGCATGATCTTCGTTCGCTGCCGCGGCGGCATCAGCCACCACCCGGATGAACATGTCGAGCTCGCCGATGCCGATGCCGGCGCGCGGGTGCTGCTGCGGGTGATCGAGAATTTTCAGACGCGGGAGAGCCGCGCCACCGCGAGCTGAACAGCCGGCTCCCCGCTCGTCATCGTGGCGAGACACGAATCGGTCACACTTGGAATGATGACCGGCCATCGCCGGGATTGCGAGACACTCGGTGCACATGAAGAGCGACATTCCCCTGCCGTCACATCGCGGAAACCGGTTCTACCAGGGCGGGGTTGCGACCCTTGTCGCCAACGCTCTTCAGGCCGTCAATTTTCTCGGTGATCGGTTCCTGAGAAAGTCGCATCATTCGTTGTCGGCTATCGAGGACCTCTATCGGCACTCGATGGACAGCGCATTCTCGGTGACCGAGGCTTTCCTCGTCACAGGCGCCCCGCACGCCTCCGCGTATTATCCCCGAGACTTCGCGTGGTTCTATCCCGACGTTCTCGACCCCGAAACCATCATGGATTCGCAGGACGCGGTGCGGCGGGTTCGGTTGCTCGAAAAGAGCGTCCGTTTGTTGCTGGAGGCGGTTCGCGCCGGCGTCGTCACGACGACCATCGTTCCGGCGGGACGCGGTCGCTACCTCGGCGTGAACTATTTCTCGCGCCCGTCGGACACGCTGCTCGGCATTCTCGCCGGTCTCCAGCAGATGATCTCTGCCGAAGACAGGACGGCCGCCTATCTGGCAATGTCACAATGCGCGCATGCAGGCCGCCTGTTGCTGGCCGAATATGGCGGTGACCTGAAGCGAGCGATCCTCCAGCTCGCAAGCGAGCTCGAACCGTTCAATGATGATGGTACCAGGTATTTGCTTTGCGATGTCCACGCGCCGCGCTCCGCCGCGACAGACACCCGCGCCGAACGCAGGCGCTTCGTGACCAATGCTTCCGTCTACACGACCTTCGTGTGGGGCGTGCAGCTCGGGGTCGTCGGCGAGAACGAGCTGAAGCGGCTGCTCGGGCGTGATTTTGCGCAGTACAAGACGGACCTGCTCCGCCTGTTCGGCAAAGACGGCCATATCAGGCATTCCCTGGAAGGTCCGGCGAGTTCGCCAGCCTCATCGGTCGCACTGGACTTCGTCAGCGTGCATCGTGGATTCTGGAATATGAGCGATGCGAGCGAGCGGGCGCTGTTCGCGGCCACGACGGATCTGATCATAGCGGAGCCGCGGTTTCGTATCCCCAGCACGTTTCATTTCCTGGTCTCAGCCGACAATCCCAGGAACAAGATGATCCACAGGATTGCGGCACCGGCCTATCAGGGGCGTTCCTGCTGGCCGACGTTCAACGTCGAGTTCGCGGATCGCATGCTGGACTATGACGAATTCACTGGCGGCGAGACCTATCGGACCTGCGCCCAAGGAATATTGAAGGATATTCGGACGGCGACCGAGGTTCACGGCGGCTATCAGGAGCTGATCTCAGAACAGGGTCTGAAGTATCGCACCTGGGCCTATAAGGGCGCCGTGGCTCATTCCTGGTTTCCGCGCTTCCTGTCCGTCTGGAGGCGGGCGTATGGAACGCCGCTCCTCCGGTGGATTGACGGATCCACTCGGTGACGTATCGCTCATGCTACGAGATCCAGCAGCCGGCACGATCCGCGCACGAGCACCTTGCGTCCGGTCGGCGTCATGGCAGGCACGCCGTCGTTGATGACGACGAGGCCGAGTGCGACGAGGCTTTCGACGAGATGGGCCTTGAGACGGCCGTTCGACAACGGGTTGCGAAGTGAGCGCAGGGCCGCCCATTGGTCCGGCGAAAGCTCAAAGTCGAAATCGTCGTTCATGTTGCCTCAGGCGGTCGTAACGTTCACGCGCCCCTGTTATCGGCGCTGCATGAAGACCATGCGACGACAATAAGTCCGGAATTCGATGAGATGTTTAGAACGTCTCTTCACAAATTGCCGCACTTCGTTGCGCCACAAGAGTTAAGATCGTTTGCCTGCGAATACCGTCTCAATTTCCGATCACTAATTGATGATCTGCGCTTGATGTTGCAGTGCGAATGCCGCGCTGCACGGGAAACGTCGCTGTCCTATTCTGCGTCGCGATATGCACAGAAATGGCGAGACGAGT
The DNA here is from genome assembly GCF_022354745.1 of Bradyrhizobium sp. I71. NCBI lineage: Bacteria > Pseudomonadati > Pseudomonadota > Alphaproteobacteria > Hyphomicrobiales > Nitrobacteraceae > Bradyrhizobium > Bradyrhizobium sp. I71. The sequence continues at coordinate 1,329,578 of NZ_CP059398.1, read as the reverse complement.
TGTTCCGGGCTCTGCTAAGTTATTCCGTGGGGAATGGCTTCACACGACAGGAGTGTGAGTGCATGAAGCGGCTGGTTGAAATCCGTAGTCAGGAATTTTTATGCCGCGAGCGCGCGGCGCGCGATTCGGAACGTCGGGTATTCTGGCTCGCGCAGGCCGAGGAATGGGAGCAGCGCGCGCTCGACGAAATCGCCTATCACTTCCGGGAGTGCAATCTCGCGCAGGGCGAGCGGAATGCCGCCTGACGCGGCTGGCTGATATTGCTCACTGATAAGTCGCCACGATATCGGACACGGCGCGCTCGAGCTGGTGCGCAGTGGCGCATTGGCGCACGACGGTGCAAAAGGTCGCGTAGCGCGGCATCTCGGAATCGCCAAAGCCCCAGGCGAGCCGCCCCTCGGGATTGAGCCAGACCAGTCGCTTCGAGCGATCGGAGATCCGGCGCAAAATGTCGGCGCGCGGGTCGAGATTGTTGCTGCGGGCATCGCCGAGCACGATCACCGTGGTCTGCGGCGTCAGCGTACTCATGAACTCCGTCTCGAAATCGACCAGCGAAGAGCCGTAATCCGACGAGCCGAAGCCGACCTTGGACATGATCTCGGACATCGCCTCCTCCGGCGACTTCGATTCCAGGATCTCGCTGACTTCGATCAGGTGCGAGGAGAAGGCGAAGGAGCGGACATCGTCGACCACCTCGTGCAGCGAGTGGATGAGCAGTAGAAAGAAGTCGGACACTTGCGCAACGGAGCCCGAGACGTCGCACAGCGCTACGATCTTCGGCCGGTCGCGATGCTTGCGCTTCCATGCCGTGAGGAAGGGCACGCCGCCCCAGGCCGCATTCCGGCGGAGCGTGCGACGGACGTCGAGATGGCCGCGGCGCTGGCGTTTGCGCGGCTTCGAGTAGCGCTCGCGCAGCCGGCGCGCGATCTGACGGATGAGGGCGCGCATCTCGGCGACCTGGCGCCGCTCGATGCGGGCAAGCGGCGCATTGCGCAGGATCTCGTTGCGGAGGTTTTCGGCCTCCTCGCGGGCATAGAGTGCAAGCCCCTGAGAGACCGTATCGCGCACGGCCTCGCGCAAGGCGTCCAGCGCGGCGCGCAGACGCTCGGCCAGTGCCGGGTTGGTCGCGGTCAGCCCGTCGAGATCGTCGCGCAGGCGCTGGAGGCCCATGGCGTCGAGGATGCGGCTGGAGAAGATGCCGCGCTGAGTGGAGTAGCGGATGTCGGACAGGGAGGCCGCTCCGGAGGCGCTGGCAATCGCAGCCGCAATCGTATTGCGGTCCTGCGACAGCAGCATCTGAGCGAGCGGGCCTAGACCTTCGGGAGGCTGACCTTCGCCGGCATCGCTGGGAGCGCCGGAGGAGGGCGGCTGATCTGCGTCCTGCGGAGCGTCGTCGTTGTCGGCCTCAGGCTGGTCCTGCCGCGGCTCCGGCTGACTGAAGAACAGATCAAAGCAGTCACCGAGCGCGAGCTTCTCGTCCTGCGACTTGGCAAGTGTCAGGAGCAGCGCGTCGCGCAGGACGGCGCGGTCGGAGATGCCGACCTGCGCGACTGCGCGCATCGCATCGATGCTTTCGGCAGGCGAGACGTGAACGCCGACGCCCCGCGCCGCTCGAAAGAAACGATGGAGGTTCTCGCGCATCGGCGTCAACCGAAGACGTTGGACCGTGCCGCCTTGGCAATGAAGGTCGTCACCTGCGGCGCCGCTGCCTCTATGTCCGTCTCGTATTTCAGGAGAACGTTGAGTGTGTCCTTGACGATCTCGGTGTCGAGCTCGGAAGCCTGGAGCAGCACCAGCACGCGCGCCCAGTCGATGGTCTCGCTGACCGACGGCAGCTTCTTCAGATCCAGCGAGCGGATCTCGTGGATGAAGCCGACCATCTGCCGGCGCAGCGTCTGGGAGATGCCGGGCACGCGGCTTTCGACGATGCGTTCCTCGAGGCGCTGCTCGGGGAAGCCGATATGAAGATGCAGGCAGCGCCGTTTCAGGGCGTCGCCGAGATCGCGCTCGCTGTTGGAGGTGAGGATCACGGTCGGTGGCGTGATGGCCGACACGGTTCCCAGCTCGGGGATCGTGACCTGGAAGTCCGAGAGGATTTCCAGCAGCAGCGATTCAAACTCCGCATCCGACTTGTCGATCTCGTCGATCAGGAGCACGCAGCCGCCCGGCTGCTCCAGTGCCTGCAGCAGGGGACGCGGCTCGACGAACTCCTTGGAGAAGAACACGTCGCCGAAATCGTGGAGCTGATCCAGCGCCGCATGCAGCGTCTGCGCGCCGCCGAGAACTTCGCCGAGCTTGTCCTTCAGGATCTGCGTATAGAGTAGCTGCTTGGCGTACTTCCATTCGTAGAGAGCCTTGGCCTCGTCGAGGCCCTCGTAGCATTGCAGGCGGATCATCTTCATGCCGCGCCAGGCCGCGATCGCCTTGGCGAGCTCGGTCTTGCCGACGCCCGCGGGGCCCTCGACCAGGATCGGCTTCTCGATCTGCTGCGACAAATAGACGGCGGTCGCGATCTGCCGGCTCGCGATATAGCCTTGCGCGGCAAGGCCGCTCTCCACTGCCTCGATCGAGGTCGAGGCCTTCTGATCAGCCACGAATGGGCGCTCCCAAAGGTCTTGGTTGAGGCTTGTTCTGCCTGCGTTCCCGGCAAAGAACAAGCCTCGTTTGGGAGACATCAGACCCGCGTGAACGGCAATTTTTTCCGCTTAGCGCAAATAGTTAAGCGGTTCGCCGTTCGCGCGATCAGTGCCGCAGCAACTCTGGCTTTCGGATCGTCTGTCTGAGCTCGGCGCCGCAATCGGCGCATTCATAGACGAAGTCGATCTTGGCAAGGCTCCAATGCGGCTCGACTTCGCGCACATACATCGGCAGGAACCCCATGCAGGTGGGGCAGTTCACAGGCGCGATCTCGATGTCCTGATGATGCTGAACGTAAGCTGGCATCTCGGCTCTCCTTCGCAGGCGACCACCAACCCCGCGCGAAAGCTACTGCCGGTTACCCCCGGAGCGCTCATCAACTCTTTCGAACAGAGGCGGAACGCCGGGCGTTTGTCGTTCGCTGTGACATTCTTGTTACGGATGGTACTGTAAGGGGCGGACCAAATGCCTGTTTCGCAGGCCGGCCGGGTTCACTGGATTTCACTGCAACGATAAGGGAGTAACGCCCATGACGCATGCCATTCGTTTTCACAAGACCGGCGGTCCGGAAGTCCTGGTCTGGGAGGAGGTCAATGTCGGCACACCTGGACCCGGCGAAGCGCGCATCCGCCACACGGCTGTCGGCCTCAATTTCGTCGACATCTACAACCGTTCGGGTCTCTATCCGGCGCAATTGCCGAGCGGGCTCGGCAGCGAGGCGGCTGGTGTCGTCGAGGAGGTCGGGCCCGGTGTCACCGATCTGAAGCCGGGCGATCGCGTCGCTTATGGCGCCTCGCCGCTCGGGGCTTATTCCGAGGCGCGGCTGATCCCCGCCGACCGGCTGTTGAAATTGCCCGACGGCGTCGATGACAAGACTGCGGCGGCAATGATGCTCAAGGGGCTCACCACGCAATACCTGATCCGGCAGACCTATCGGGTGAAGGCCGGCGATACCATCCTGCTTCACGCCGCGGCCGGCGGCGTCGGCCTGATCTTGAGCCAGTGGGCCAAGCATCTCGGCGCGACCGTGATCGGTACTGTCAGCACCGACGAGAAGGCAAAACTCGCCAAGGCACATGGCTGCGACCATGTGATCATCTACACGCGGGAAGATTTCGTAAAGCGGGTCGACGAAATCACCGGCGGCAAGAAGGTGCCGGTGGTCTACGATTCCGTCGGCAAGGACACGTTCCTCAAATCGCTGGATTGCCTCGCGCCGCTCGGTGTCGCGGCTCTGTTCGGCCAGTCTTCGGGGGCCGTCGAGCCGCTCAATCTCGGCCTGCTGGCACAGAAGGGGTCGCTCTACGTCACGCGTCCAACGCTGTTCACCTACGCCGCCAAGCGCGAAAATCTGGTCGCGATGGCGAACGAACTGTTCGACGTCGTCAAGTCCGGCGCGGTCAAGATCGAAGTGCACCAGACCTATCCGCTGAAGGACGCCGCCAAGGCGCATACCGATCTTGCGGCTCGCAAGACCACGGGATCGACCGTTCTTCTGGTCTGATGCTCGGCCGGGCCGTGACGCAAGCTGCTTGGCCTGCGTCACGTCCGCTCGTGCTTGCGCAGATCGCGGATGTGATCAAGGCGGATTGCCTGGAGGTCGACATCCTCGGGCGCAATCCGGGGCAGGGCGGCCTCGGTCAGCATGGCCTCGGTTACGTCCTCGACGGTATTCTCCACGATTTCGTGGATGAACGAGATGTTCCGGTATTCGCCCGAGGCAATGCGGGAGACGACCTCTCGCCTCGTGATTTCGGGATCGACGACGGCCTCTCGGCCGCGCCGCCCGTAGTCGATCATCACGACGAAGTATTGCATGAAACGATCCTGCCGCGCCCCGTGGTCGGGGACGCGGCAGAGTATTTCCGAAAAACGGAACTTTGTCAACCGCGATTTCTATAAATCAGAAATCGCTGACCGTATGGTCCTTACTTGCCTTTCTTGCGAGGACGCGCCGATTTCGCACGCAGCCGCTCGAGCTGCCCCTTGGGCATGGACAGGCAGATCTCACCCACCCAGTCGAGCTTGACGCCGACGATCGGCTTGGCATTGAAGCTCGTGAGATTGACGACGGAGGGGGATTTTCCCCGCTCGATGGTCTTCAGATAGCGCTCGCCGGTCTTGAGGCGGACCACCGCCTCTTCGCCGTAGAAGCTCGACAGCGGATGGCGCTGGTCTTTGTAGACCACGATCACGTCGCCGCTCTCGTATTTGGGCAGCATCGAATCGCCCACGATCTCGAATGCGATCGTCTCTTCCATGATCGGAAAGGGCAATGTGATGTCGCCGAGACCTTCCGGGGGAACCTGTTCATAGTCCGGCTCGATCACCGCGCCGGCTCCGACGCGGCCCATGATCGGCGCGAGATTGAGCTCGAGATATTCCATGATCGGAATGATTTCCGATGCCTTCACCAGACGCTCGCCGCCGAGGATCTCCGAGACCGCGCCGGGCCGCACGCCCATGGCTGCTGCCAGGCCGCCCTTGCTCTTGCCCGTCTTCTCCAAGCCTCGTTCGATCATTGCAACGTCCAACATGGTGATTCCCTCGATTGCGCCGTCTCGCCTCTTGTAATCCGAAATTCGGAATTGATGCAATTATGAATATCAGAATTGTCGCTTGACATCGTATTCGGAATAACGGAATGTGTGTGCCGCTTCCCGGTCGCCTGATCGGAAGGCGCATCACAGGACAGCATCATGGAACCGGGCCAATGGCCGTCGGAGCACTCCGACGCGCTTCGCGACTATTTTCTCAAAGGCATGTCTTACGCGGAGATCGGAAGACAGATTAACGCAAGGTTTGGAACGGCTTATACGCGCAGCGCGGTGGTCGGCCGCGCCAAGCGGCTCGGGCTCGTCGTGCCGGAATGGATGACGAGCCCGTCGATCGTGCCAACTTTGCCGGGAGAGCCCAGTCTCATTTCGCCGCGCCGGTCGGCGTTGCCGAACCTGAGCCTGCCGCCGAAGTCCGCCATGAAGCCTGCGGCGCGGGTGAAGTTGCGTTGTGTCGGCGTCCAGCCGCGCCTGATCCAACTGGTCGAACTCGAGCCGGCCGACTGCCGCTATCCCTATGGTGGCGACAAGGACGGGGAGGAGATCACCTTCTGCGGCCACCCGCGCCAGCCGGGCTCCAGCTATTGCGCGCCGCATGCCCGCCTGGCGCGCCGTTCCGAGGCTGCGTCCGCCCGTGCCGCAGGCCCCGTCGTGCTGAAGCTGATCTCGGCCGACTGAAGCGGCAGCCGTCCGTTCAATCGCAGTCTTGCAAGGAGTATCCGAGTGGCTCGTGCCCGACGTAACAAGTCCTACAAATTGGCGCAGATCTACGACCGGCGGTCGCGGGAGGTGCCGTTCAATGCCGAGGTGGCGGAGGTGGAGGTCGACAATCCGCTCGCGCTCGATTCAGGCGAGAAGATCCTGGCCATCCGCTCAATCCGCAACGATCCGCTCGGCCGGCTGCACGCACACCACCAGATCGACGAGGCGCAATACCGGGGCGGGCGCGCCTTCCAGGATGACTGGGAGCGGGCGGAGCGGGGCCCTCAGGCGGTGGATACGACACGCGAATATGTCGATGGTACGGGCACGCGCGAGCCGGTCACCGAGAGCCAGCGACAGGCGGTGCTGCGGCTGAACCAGGTCGAGCGCGAGCTCGGCACCGATGGCGCCGCCCTGGTGCACGACGTGCTGGTGCTGGGCCTGACGATGGATCAGATCGGGCAGCGTCGGGCCGTCCGGACGCAGCGCTGGAACGATTATTTCGGGCGGCGCTTTCGCGAATGCCTGGATCGGCTGGCGCTGGTCTATGGCTTCGCGACGGAGGCCGGGACACGGCGTGCGGACCGGCGCAGGTGATTGCGGCACGCCTGTGGCATCGGCCGCAGGCGTGCCGGCCTGCCGCTACGGATGAGGTACAATCCGGTAAGGCGTCGTGTAGGGCTCGACGCGGAGCGAGGCGTTGGCCAGAAGCCCGATCTTGGCGGTCGGCGCCTGCTGCAGTTCGCCGTTCGGGCCACGATGCACGTTGTATTGCCAGACAGTGAGGTCGCCCTTCTGTGCCAGCGCGTGTGCAACGGCGCTCGCATCATTGCCGCCGAGCGCCTGAAGCTCCTCTTGCGACAATCCGACGACGATCTCGTCCTTGATGGTGACGATCTTGAACAGGTTCATCCTGGTCTCCTGCGCCCATGCGCCTTGTATCGAGAGGGTGAGAAGCGCGACCGCGGCGCCCTTGATGAGATCGCAGCGAGAAAGCATGCCGTTGTCCTTTGGTGCTGACGCGCGCCCAAATCGATGAGTCTTCAGCCATGGCGCCCGTATCTGCGTGGCCGTTCCGCAACGGCTTGGTCGCTCGCTCACGGACAGCGGTTCACGGCGGAGTTGTACCCGGACCGACGGTTCCGGCTGCGAACAGTCGCGTCAAGATCAGGGCCGGCTGCAAGATCGACCTCTCATGCCGGCGATACAACCGCCGAAGTCGGGCTCAACAATTACGTGTGCATGCTGAAGCATCGCCAATCCGTGTGCATTCACATCGGAAACAAGCTGAAACGTTGTGCGGATTGATCGCGATCAGGGCTGTGTGCGTGATTGATGCAACTTCTTGACGCAGGTGGGTGACGGCGGTCGATATTCCTGTTATCCGGAAATCGCGGTGATGCGATGCAGACGAAGCGTCGCTACACCCACGGTTGGGCTTGCCGGACGGGTTGTTCCTTGTCATAGTTACAACCAAACGGTTGAGGCCATTTGTTCGGATGCAGTTCAGTGGGTGAACTCGGCGGCCCCCGGCCGAGGCTTCGTCGCGATTGGTTCTGGTGCGGCGTTCGGTTCTTGGGCGGATCACGAAGGCCGGTGCTTGTCATAGGTGCGAGATGAAAAACCTCGATTTCGCGACTGAGTTGCATCTCAAGCTCGGTGTGCCCGCAAGCAGCACGGTCGAAAGTCTGCGTCTGCTCCGCGCGTTCCTGAAGCTCGCGCCTCGACAGCGTTTCGAAGTGATCAAGCTGGTCGAAGATCTCGCCGCGGAAGAAGCTTTTCCCGAGCACCCCTTGTCCTAAAGTCCGGCCCTGTGCCGTTCCCCTCCTTTTTCTGCCTGGGCCGCCGCGCCGGCGCCGTTCCCCCGAGGCTGGCCGCTGGAAGGCGGTCGGGCAAGTGTGGTATTCAGTTGAAGAAAAGGGAGGAGTGCGACCATGATCGAACCGAAGCTCGAAGTTCCGGCCGAACTGCGCGACCTGGCTGAGAAGACGATTGACCAGGCGGAAAAGGCATTCGGCATGTTTTTTGACGCCGCCACCAAGTCGATGTCGTCCGTTCCGGGCGCGGGGACGGAGGTGTCGAAGCAGGCGCTGGCTTTCACCGAGCAGAACATGAAGTCGGCGTTTGAGCATGCACGCAAGCTGGTACATGCCACCGATCTCCAGGAAGCGATGCGAATCCAGTCGGATTTCCTGCGCAGTCAGTTCACCAGCGCCGGAGATCACATGCGCGAGATGACCGGCACTCTCATGCAACAAGGCAAGGGCAAGTCCTGATCCTCGGTGTGTGCACAGGGTGCCCACAAATTGACCTTGTGCGGCATGGAGATCCGCGCTTCCATACCGGCGCAGGTCCATGATGGGCCACCGAATGACCTCATTCGCCGTCCGTCATCCTTTCTGCTGATCCCTGCCGGCCTCCGGCAGGGATTTGCGTTTGCACCGGGTCGTGATCGTCCGGCGGCTGCTAACGCAGCGATGAGATATAGGCCGCGATATCGGCGGCTTCGCTCCGGCTCAAGGGAAAATTCGGCATCTTCGGGTGCGGATCGAGCAGGAAGAAGGCGAGCCTTTCCGGGCTGAAGTCCGGCCTGCGCGCAACAGATGCAAAGGATGGGACGTCGGCGCTCGCCTGGGTTTGCCCGTTCGCCACGACATGGCAGCTCGCGCACCAGCGCTTGGCGAGATCGGCACCGTGATCCGCGTCAGCGGCGAGGGCGGGCGACATGCCGACGCCAGAGATTACGCCAAGCAGCAGGCAAATCCGTCTCACATGCCGGGACATAGGGCAATCTTTCTGCGTTCGCACGCGGTCGCCGCGCTCATCCGCAGCATGATCCTGGAAACTGCGAGAGGTCAATCCGGGCGATGATCGACCGCAGCAGCTTGCGGGTCGAACGATAGAGATGCCGTACGAATGCCGGCATTCTTGCCGCGGGCAGGCCAAGGCCTTTCGTATGAAGGCTTTTCGTATCAAGAGTTTCGGTATAGTGCGACACGTGTCTCTCCGAGGCCATATGGCTCTTCTATCGTGCCGCTTTGGAGCCGCCTTTGATCTGCCGCAAAGCATTCCCGGCTAATAGTCACCTGGGTTCATGATCATTGGGCTCTTCGTATCCGCCGGTGCAAGCGCGCTGCTGGCGCTGTCACGCAGGAAGCGGTCGAGCGTCTCCTGGATCTTCTCCTTGACCGAGTTCGGACCGCGATCGCTCATCTCCGTATGCTGCGCGCCGGTATGGATGATATCGATACCGCGCGCCTTGGCCTCTTCCGGTGTCGGCAGCACGCCGGGATCGGTCACGAAATGCGGGTCCTTCGATCGGAACGACAGGATCTTCATGTGGTCGCTGAGCACGAAAGGCACCCGCAGATTGTCGAGCGTGATCACCTTCGACACCAGCTCCGGGTGCTGATGGGCGACGTACATGGAGACATCGCCGCCGTTGGAGTGGCCGACGAGGGTGATGTGGTCGTATTCGACGTTCTCCTGCCGCCTCTTCAGTTCGCTCAATACGAAGAGAATGTTGGCTTCGCAGCGGATGTAGACTTCACGCCGGCCGACATATGGCTGACCGACATGGGTCATCAGCGGCGGATCGCTCGGCAAGTCCTGCTGGATGCTGGCGACCAGATAGCCTCGTGCGGCGAGGACGTTGGCGAGGAAGGAATATTCGGTGGCCTTGACGGTGTTGCCGTTACTGATGATGGCGAGCGGGAGCTTCCACAGGCCGAGATTGGCCTTGGTCTCGTCGTCGCGCCGCACGGCAATCTCCACCGAGATCGGCCGCTGGCGCGAGGCGTCGAATAGGGTCAGGGTCTCATGGCGGATTGCGAACTGGCTGACGACAAAATACTGCCCGACACCAAGGACGCAGAGCAAAGCCAGGATAGCAAACACCTTCCTCATGGTTCTGTCTCAAAATCACCTTTGACTGAAGATGGGTGATCGGGAACTCCCGGTCGAGCGATCGTGAGAAGGTTACGGGATTAAATTTAGGCAAGTCTGTGACGTGGCCGCAAAAGGGCCGCACGCCGGCTCGATCGACGGAAGGACAGCTAGAGACAGTAGGCCCTGCCGCGCTCGGGGCAGACCCGGAACGTGCTCGAAAGTGTGAAGAGGAAGCGTGGGCTGCGGCGCTCGTTGTCCGGCGCCCGGTAGCTCAAGGGGACAGCCACCCCGAGATCCGCCTGGAGATCGTACGGCAAGAAGAACCGCACACCGGCCCCGGCTGATGTCAGCGACAGGCCGTCGCTCAGTCGGTAACCGTCGTTCCAGACTGCGCCGGCGTCGCCGAAGACGTAGAGCTGATAGCCGGTCCAAAAGTGGAAATTGAGCGTCTGATCGAAGCGCAGTTCGAGCGAGCCGGCAAGGCCGTTATCGCCGCTGATCTCGGCTGCGCCATAGCCCCGGCCGAAGGCCGCGCCGCCAAGATAGAACTGCTGCGAGGTGAACAATGGCCGCGATGCCGTCTGGCTCGCAGCCGAGAGCTTGAGCGACCAGGCGCCGTTGAGTGTCTGGTAGCGCGTGAACCAGAAGTTCAAGACCGAGAAATTCGACGAGGCGCCGTCGCGCGACAACAGATCGTCGTCGAAATGCGATGCGCCAAAGATGTCGAGACCCTGGCGGTAGGTCAGCGTCGCAAGATTGGTGCCGCCGAAGCGATCCTGGAGCCGGTAGTCGGCGGTCAGGCTGGCGGTCCTGATGTGGTCGTTGTACCAGGGGCCGTAAATGTCGTGCTCGGACACGTTGCTGAAGCTCCCAGCCGCGGTAAGCGTCAGCCCCGAGGATTGCGACATGAAGGGCACTGTGCTTGCCCGCACCTCGAAAGCTTCGGTCGTGGTGATGTCGCTGTCGAGACGGCGTGCGTCGCCGGGGCGGACTGCGCTGTAGAGGACGGAAGCGCCGAGGCGCACACCGTCAACGCCGATTGGTGCGTCATAGGACAGGCGTGCGAAGCCGAGCTCGCGGGGGTCGTTGGCAATGGTCGACAGGTTGACCGCCAGCACGTCGCCGGGTGTGAGGTAGGAGTTGAATGCGCCGGTCGCGTAGGTTTGCCAGGGGCCGACCGACGACGATCCGAGATTGTCCAGGGCGAATGAGGAGAAGACGTGCCAGGTCTTCAAATAGATGGTCAGGCGGAAGCGGCCGGTCGTACCGCCGATCTCCTCCAGCGCGGTGTCGACGATCCGGACGCCCGGCCTGCCGTTGATCAGGAAGAGCTGGCGTTCGAGCGTTGCCAGCCGTGACGGTTGTTCGGCAAGAACCGGCCCGAGCATCGGCCTCACGCCGAACTGCTCGGCGCCGTCGCCCTTCAGCTCGGCCTGCACGATGGCGCCTTCGATGACCTGGATCCGGACTCGGCCGTCGACAATGTCCTGCGGCGGCACGATAGCGCGGCTCAAGTGGAATCCAGCTTCGCGGTAGAGGTCGCTGATCGCGCTGGCGATCGCGGCGAGATCCGACTGCGCGACCTTCTTGGCGAGATAAGGCTGATACACCGCGGTGATGCGCTCGCGGGAGACAGCGTGAGCGCCGATGACGCTGATTCCGCGCAGCACGAACTGCAGCTTGGCATCACCGCCGGTGCTGGGCCGGTCGACTGTCGGCAGCTCGATCGGAGGTCGGCTCTGCGATTCCCGTTCGGCTTGGTTCTCGAAATATTTCTCGGGCTGACGCGGATCGAAACCCGGCTGGTTCGCCTGTTGTGCGAATGCCTGCGGAACTCCCGTGAAAATAGGTGCCAACAACGCCAATACGGTAATGAAATGCCGCTTCCCGCCGCGCGCAGCAAAGCCGTCTCCGTAGTCTGACGGAGGGATTGCCCCGTGGCGGTAAAGGTTCGTTAGCTGCATGATTTTTCTTAGGTTTTTATGGTCAACGATTGGTTAATGAGGCCGCGCCACTGGCTTCTTCCCGCTAATCCTCTCTTGAGTGATTTCGGATACGCCTCAGATCCGGCTGTAACGCGGACTGAGGATCGTCATGCTCGGCAAAGTTGGAATGCGGTGCGCCTTCGTAATGGCGCTGGCCCTGGCAACGGCTTCCGGTGCATTCGCTGCGGATGACGGTGTCTGGTCTGTCAGCAAGTCCTCCGGCGAGGTCTGGCTTGCCACGAGCGGCGCGCAGCAGGTGTCGTTGAGCCAGGATGGGACGCTGAAGCCGGGCGATACCATTCGTACCGGGCGCAACGGACGCGTTCTGCTTGTCCGCGGCGAGGAGACGATTCTGATCTCTCCCAATTCGGTGGTGGGCTTGCCGGCCGAGAAGAAGGAGGGGCTCTCGACCACCATCATCCAGCAGGCGGGTTCGATCCTGCTCGAGGTCGAGAAGCGCAACGTCAAGCATTTCGAGGTCGAGACGCCCTATCTCGCCGCCGTGGTCAAGGGAACGCAGTTCAGCGTCACGGTGGGTGCCGGCAGCACCAAGGTCGGTGTGCTCCGCGGGCAGGTCGAAGTCTCCGATTTCAAGACGGGCCAGATTGCCCAGCTCATGCCGGGACAAGCGGCCGCCGTCTTTGAGCACGGCAAGCCCGGTCTCAGCCTAAGCGGTGCCGGGACTTTCAATCCGATCGAGCACGGCAGGCCGCGCGCTCCCACGATCGAACGAATTCCCGTGCCGAAATCAGGCCTGTCGGCGCCGCGCAATGCGGCGAACGGCCATGCAATCCACGCGCTCGGCCCGATCGACAAGGGCACGAAGGCGGCCGGCGCACAGAAGCCATCGCATCAGGCGGCTGGAGCCCATGCCTCCAAGGCCGGCGTCGTGCGCATTTCGAGTTCGCTCGGCGAGGTCAAGCTGAATTTCCACAAGGTGACGCGCGGACTCGCCCACGGCGTCGTTGCTCCCGGCCAAGTGCGCAACGCGAACGCCAGCACCGGGGCCGAGACAGTCTGGAGCGACAGCAAGACCGGTACGACAGTATCCAACAGCTCAGTCCAGACTGCGGCGACGACGAGCGGTGCTGCAACAGCTGGCGGCAGCAGCTCAGCCGGTGCAAGTGCGGTGATCGCCGCAGCAACAGCCGGAGCATCTAACGACGGCCCCGGTGCCAACAACGGAAACGCCGGCGGCAATGGCAACAGCGGCAACAATGGTAGCGGCAACAACGGCAATGGCCACGGCAATGTTGGGGCCGCTGGCAATGGCCGAGGCAACAACGGCAATGGTAACGGGAATGGCGGGGGGAACGGCAGCAACGGCCATGGCAATGGGTATGGCCACAACCGACACTGAGGCAATTCCGCAAGGGGATGAGGGGGCGCACCCGATGAAGCGGGTGCTCGGGAGGATCGGGTGAAACGCTATCGGCCGCATATTCTGGTTGTGATCGCGCTTGCGATCGTGCTGTCCACGGGATGGCATGGCTCGCTTCGCAACGCGCTCACCGACCTGCGGTTCGCGTGGCAGTCGCGTGACGCCAGCGGCAATGTCGTCGTAGTGGCCATCGATGCGCCGTCGATCGATCAGATCGGGGTCTGGCCCTGGCCACGCCGGTTGCATGCGGAGCTGCTGCGCAGGCTCGATGCGGCGGGAGCGCATGACGTCGCTTTCGATGTCGATTTCAGCACACCGTCCGACCCGGCCTCCGACGAAGCCTTCGTCGGGGCGCTGCGGGAGGTCGGCGGCTCGACGATCCTTCCGTCCTTCAAGCAGCCGGCGACGAATGGTGGCGCGGCTCACATCAACCGCCCCCTGAAGCAGTTCAGCAACCAATCGTGGCCGGCCGTCGTCAATGTCGCGGTCGAATCCGACGGGCTCGTTCGCCGCTATCCGTTTGGCGAGAAGCTCGGCGACGCCTTGATGCCGTCGATGGCCGTCGTGCTGGCGGGACAGGACGTCAATCGGCGGCCGCCCTTTCTGTTGGACTTCAGTATTCGTGCGGCCTCCATTCCCGCTGTCTCCTATGTTGATGTGCTGCGCGGCGATACCGTCACGCTCGGCAAGCTGAAGGACAAGAAGATCGTCATCGGTGCTACGGCGCTCGAGCTCGGAGACCGGTTCAGTGTTCCGAACGGCAAGATCATCTCAGGGCCGATCCTCCAGGCGCTGGCCGCTGAATCGATCCTGCAGAACCGGATGCTGCGCTGGACGTCCGATATCGGCATGATCCTGAGCCTGGGTGCGATCTGCCTGCTGATGATGTATTCGTGGCGCCGCTTCGCTCCAGGAATTCGCGTCGCAATCCTCGTCGCAGCCGGGGTGGCGGCCGAACTGGTCGCAGCCCTCGTGCAGGCGACATGGCCCCTCGTCATCGACACATCGCTGTTCCACATCGCGATCATCGCTTATCTGACGGCAATTGCGCTGGACGAAATCGATTTCCGCAGTCTGCTCGGACGCATCGCCGAGAGCCGCTTCCATCGCATCGCGATGTCGCTCGGCGACGGGCTCGTCTGCACCGACGAGGAGCGCCGGATCACGGTCTGGAATCCCGGCGCGAGTGCGATCTTCGGCTACATGCCGGTCGAGATCATCGGCCGTCCGTTCGAAACGCTGTGCGCTTTACCCGCGGACGGCGGTGCAAGGCCGTCGATGCACGACGCCGCGCGTCAGGCGCTTCTTGTTCCGGGTGGAGCGGTCGTGGTCGAGTTCGAGGGCCGGCGCAAGAACGGGGAAACCTTCCCGGTCGAAGCGAGCTTCTCGGGCTGGCAGGGAACGGATGGCTTTCAATACGGAGCGATCCTGCGCGATATTTCGGTCCGCAAACGTGAAGCCGAACGTATTCGCTACCTGGCAGAACACGACGCGCTGACGGGGCTTGCCAACCGGAACATGCTGCATGCGGGCCTCGCTGACCTGATCAGTGCGGCGGAGCGGCGGTCTTCCGGCGTCGCATTGCTCGTGCTCGGGCTCGACGGATTCCAAGAGATCAACGACATGCTCGGACACTCGGCCGGCGACCTCGTGCTGCGCGCGGTCGCCGAGCGTCTCCGGCGCGAAGTCGATGGTCAGGCGGTCGTCGCCCGGCTCAGCGGCGACGAATTCGCCATCGCGATCGATTGCGCGGAAGTCGGCGAGTCGATCGCGACGTTTTCCGAGCGGATCGCGCATGCGTTCGAGGCGCCGCTCGCGGCGGGGACGCGGCAGCACCGCGTCGGGATCAGCGTTGGCGTTGCCGTCTATCCGGAAGGCGGGCAGACGGCTGACGATCTCCTGAGCAACGGCCATCTGGCGCTGAGCCGCGCGAAGGCGACGCGGCGCGGCAGCCATGTGATCTTCGAAAGTGCGATCAGGCAGGAGCTCGAGAACCGGCTGACGCTGGAGAGCGAGCTGGCACTTGCCGTGGAGCGTGGCGAGTTCGAACTGTTCTATCAGCCGCAGGTTCGTCTGATCGACGGCGGTCTTGTCGGGGCCGAAGCACTCATCCGCTGGCGACATCCGGTGCGCGGCTACGTCTCGCCCGGAGAGTTCATGCCTGTGGTCAATACTTCGGCCCTGTCGGAGCGGATCGCAAACTGGGTTATGGAAACCGCCTGCCGCCAGGCGCGAGCCTGGGAACTGTCCGGCAACAACGTGCGCGTCGCGATCAACCTCTCACCCTCGCAGCTCCAATCCGGCGATCTCGCGCATTCGGTTGCAGCGCTGCTCGAGGCCACGGGGTTGACACCATCGCTTCTCGAAATCGAAGTTACCGAAGACATCCTGCTCCATGACGAACGCCGCGTGCTCGCCATGTTCAAGCGAATTCAGGAGCTCGGCGTCCGAGTCCTGTTCGATGATTTCGGCACCGGCTATGCGAGCCTGAGCTATCTCAAGAAGTTTCCGCTCGACGGGCTGAAGATCGACCGGTCGTTCGTATTTGGTCTTCTCGCGAATTCCGACGATGCTGCAATCGTCGGCTCGACAATCGGTCTCAGCAAGCAGCTCGGTCTGACAGTCGTGGCTGAAGGCATCGAGGACAAGGCAACTGCCGACTTCCTGGTCAGCATGGGATGCGAGGAAGGGCAGGGATATTTCTTCGGCCGTCCGATGCCGGCAGAAGCATTCGATCGGCAGTTCCTCGCGGCTGGGCACGAGGCTGCCACCGCTGCCTGAGCGGGGGCTTCGCTTCTACCTCCGGCGCGCCACCGCCATGCCAAAAAGGAACGCAACGAACAGGCTGGCAAGCGGCGCTTCGCGGGTGACCGCTGCGACCGTCGCGAGAGCCCCGCCAGGCCTTCGCGATTCCTCGACGGCAGAGGTCAGGCGGTCGACGGCTGCGTGCAGTCCTCCGGCGACTTCACCGATCGTGCGGGAGACGTCCGCCGCCGTATCGATGGCACGCTCGGCCATGCCGGGTTGGGACGTGGGTTGCGGTATCTCCGTGCTCAAGGGGCGACCTCCGGCCTGATGATGGAAGCCGACACCACTGGCTATCCGCGACAGGCGCGTGGTTTACGGCGAGTGCCGGCTTTGGATGGGCAATTCAGCGCACGGGATTTTGTTCCGGGATACGTCGATGGTGGCTGCCTTCTCCGGGAAACGTCGGGCGCGAATCTCTGTTAGGCTGGGTCAACTTTGCTGATGTCAGGAGACAGCCGTGACCGATCGGACCGTGACGGATCGAGCCCGGCGCATCGCCTTGCTCGGCGCTCCCATCGACATGGGAGCTTCGCAGCGTGGCACCTTGATGGGGCCTGCGGCGCTGCGCACTGCGGGCCTGGCGACGCTGCTCGAAAGCCTGGATTTTGAGGTTGTCGACTATGGCGATCTTTCCGTAGCCGAAGTCCGGGACCTCACCGACTCGCCGCCCGAAAATGCCAATCACTACCGCGAAATCCAGCGCTGGACACGAGTCCTGAGCCGCAGAGGCTATGAAATCGCGACAACCGGTGCGCTGCCGATCTTCCTTGGCGGCGATCACACGCTGTCAATGGGGTCGGTCAACGCGATGGCGCGTCACTGGCAGGAGCGTGGACGCGAACTCTTCGTGCTCTGGCTCGATGCCCATGCCGACTACAACACCCCGGAGACGACGATCACCGCGAACATGCACGGCATGTCAGCTGCGTTCCTGTGCGGCGAGCCCGGCCTCGACGGCCTGCTCGGCGACGATCCGCGCGCGTCGATCGACCCGGACAGGCTGGACCTGTTCGGTGCGCGTTCGATCGACAAGCTCGAAAAGGAGTTGATGCGCTTGCGTCGGATCAGGATCGTCGACATGCGCCAGATCGACGAGTTCGGCGTCGCCGTCATGATCCGGCGCGTCATCGAGCGGGTCAAGGCGAGCAATGGCGTGCTGCATGTCAGCTTCGACGTCGATTTCCTCGACCCCTGCGTGGCGCCGGGCGTCGGCACCACGGTGCCGGGTGGCGCCACCTATCGCGAGGCGCACCTGATCATGGAGCTGTTGCATGATTCCGGCCTGGTAGGATCGGTCGATATCGTCGAGCTCAACCCCTTCCTGGATGAACGTGGACGGACGGCGCGTGCTGCAGTCGAGCTGATCGGCAGCCTGTTCGGCCAGCAGATTACAGACCGGCCGACGCCGAGCAACGCAATCGCTCCGGGTGAGTGAAACGGCGGTCGGCGTTCGTGCGCTGAAGGCGCGGCGGGCGGAAGCGTGATTCTAGCTGGGATTCGGCTGCCGCAGCAGGAACGGACGTGCTGGCCTGGAACTTGCTTGATGGGGCGGGGGGAACCGGGTGGGGCGCAATCGAGTTAACCTGCGACAGGAAAATAGCGGATCCTTCAATGACGAGTGGTCGTTTCGCAAACTCCATCTCCACCGCCCTTCGGCATCCCGGTGTGATCGCGCTGATCGTGGCGGGTGTGACGATTGCGGCAATGCTGATCGTCGACCACGGGCCGTGGAGCCGCGCCAAGACCCAGCCCGCCCATGTCGCGATGTACGCGACCACGGGAGAAGCGGCGCGCGCCGCGGGCGCCGCCGTGCTTCCGACCGAACCGAAGTCACCGGTCGAGCCGGCACGCCCGGGGCCGAAGACGTCCCCGACCGTCAATCCCGTGACGCCGTAGCTCTCAGCTCCTGCGGCCGTAGTTGAGGAGCCCCCCGCTCGTCTTCGGCGGGTGCGCGCGCAAGGCGTCCTCGTTGGGTTCGGTGCCCCAGCCGGGCCGGTCCGGGACGATCAGATGGCCGTCCTGAATCTCCGGCTCATGCGTGAACAGCTCGCGGTCCCAGGACAGACGATCGATGTCGATCTCCATGATGCGCAGGTTCGGCACCGCGGCACAGAAATGTGCGTTCATCATCGAGCAGAGATGGCCGTAGAAATTGTGCGGGGCGACGTTGACCTCGAAGGCTTCCGCAGCGCTCGCGATCTTCATCGATTGCCAGACGCCGTTCCAGGGGGTGTCGACGATCGCGACGTCCATCGCCTGCTCGTGGAAATAGGGCAGGAATTCCCGCAGGCCCAGCAGCGTCTCGCAGGATGAGATCGGGTGCGGGCTCTGCCGGCGGATATAGCCGAGTGCCTGCGGATTGAAGCTGTCGATCTCGACCCAGAACATGTCGAGGTCGGCAATGGCGCGCAGGATCTTCAGATAGCCTTCGGTCCTGGCGTTGAAGTTGCAGTCGAGCAGGATGTCGACGTCAGGACCCGCGCCGTCGCGGATCGCCTCCAGATGCGTGTGCAGGTCGCGCAGGATCTTGCGGTCGACGTTGATCTCGGGCGCGAAGGGTGAGCCGAAACCGGGACGCCAGCCGGTCGGCTTGCCGTCGTCATAGGAAAAGATGTTGGTCTTGAGCGCGGTGAACTTCTTCTCGCGGACCTCGCGCCCCATGGCCTTGACGCCGTCGAGACTTTCGATCGGCGGCTTGTACCAGGATGGGTGATTGATGCGCCATGTGGCGCAATGCGACCAGTAGACCCGAATACGGTCGCGGATCTTGCCGCCGAGCAGCTCGTAGCAGGGGACGCCGAGAGACTTCGCCTTGGCATCGAGCAGCGCATTCTCGATCGCACCGAGGGCTTGCGCCACCACGCCGCCGGCGGCGGGACGCGTCGCCGCGAACAATTCGGCAAAGATGCGCTCGTGCTGGAAGACGTTCTGCCCGATGACACGGGCGGAGAGGCGCTGGATGGCAGCCCCAACGCCGGGCGAGCCAAAACCCTCGTCGAATTCGCTCCAGCCGACGATGCCGTCCTCGGTCGTCAGCTTGACGAAATGATAGTTTCTCCAGCCGGCATCGCAGGCAAGGATCTCGAGGCTTGTTGCTTTTGATGATTTGCTCATGTCGCTCCCTGTCGCCCGGGCTTCTTCTTGGGGCTCGATCCCGGCCCGGACCGCATTGTTAGGCCAACCGAGGACCGGCGTGAAGGGCGCAGCGATGCGGCTGCGAGCGCGTCCCGGCGGCGCTTTCGCCGGTCTCGTCAGCCAATCACCGAAGAGACGAGCAAAGCGAGGACGGCCAGCGCCATCAGCGCAGTGCCGAGCCAGCCCAGCGCGATCAGCCATGAGCGGGCCCTGAAGCGGCCCATGATCACGCGGCTCGAGACGATCAGCATCATCATGGCCATGATGGGGACGGCGACGATGCCGTTGAGCACTGCGCTCCACACCAGCATGTGGATCGAGTCGATCCCGGTGAAGCCGAGGCCGAAGCCGATGAGGGTTGCCGCCGCGATGATGGTGTAGAAGCCGACCGCTTGGTCCGGCTTGGCCTCCAGCGTGGCACGCCAGCCGAAGATCTCCGCAACGCCGTAGGCGGCCGAGCCCGCCAGCACCGGGATGGCGAGCAGGCCCGTGCCGATGATGCCGATCGCAAACAGGGCGAAGGTGAAATCCCCGGCGAGCGGCCGCAGCGCTTCGGCCGCTTCGGTCGCCGAATTGATGTGGGTGATGCCGTTGGCATGCAGGACCGAGGCCGTGGTGAGGATGATGAAGAAGGCGATGCCGTTGGACAGCAGCATGCCGGAGATGGTGTCGGCCCTGATGCGCGCGAGCTCCGGATCGCCGCCGCGCTTGAGCTCGCGAAGCGGCTTGTCGCGCTGGCCCTGGTTCATCTCCTCCACCTCCTGCGAGGCCTGCCAGAAGAACAGATAGGGGCTGATCGTGGTGCCGAGCACGGCGACAACCATCATGAGATAGTCGCCGCTGACATTCGCCTCCGGCCACACCGCGGCGAGCAGCGCCGTGCTCCACGGGATATTGACGGTGAAGGCGGTCGCGACATAGGCGAACAGCGCCAGGGTGAGGAATTTCAGCACGGGCGAATAGCGCCGATACGGCAGGAACACCTGGAGCAGGGTCGAGCCGGCCGCGAAGATCAGCGCGTGCTCGTGGTTGAGGCCGCCGATGACGAGCGAGAGCGCCTCGGCCATCGCGGCGATGTCGGCGGCGATGTTGAACGTGTTCGCGGCAACCAGCATCGCGACGAGCGCCAGCACCGCCCAGCGCGGCGCGATCTGCATGACGTTGGCGGCGAGCCCCTTGCCGGTGACGCGGCCGATCCGCGCGCTGACGAGCTGGATCGCGATCATGAACGGCGTGGTCAGGAATACGGTCCAGAGCAGCCCGTAGCCGAATTGCGCGCCGGCCTGCGAATAGGTGGCGATGCCGGACGGGTCGTCGTCGGCAGCTCCGGTGACGAGGCCCGGTCCCAGCCTTTGCATCAGCGTCGGCGCGGATTTCGTCGGCGTGAGGGCGCTGTCGCGCATGTACGGGGACCTCGCAGGAGTGCTGGCGTGTCCCTAGCAAATGCGAATGCGGGAACATAGGTTCCTGCCGCGCGAGCGTTGGCATTTCTGATAATGCTAAATTCGCTTGCTCCGTCGGGCAAAACAGGGGTAGATTGCCAGCATCGCAAGACGTCTCGAAACCGCGGCGGTCCGCGGTTCTCGACCGGCGCCGGAAACTCAGTCCGGGATGAAGCTGCCCCGGGTCGTCCTACTTCACGCTGACGAACATGCCCCAGGCGGCGGCCAGCGCCGCGCCGGTGAAGAGAACCACCGGATTGTCGCAGAACGTGCCGCCATAGCTGCACACGTCCGCTCCGAATTGGCCGAGCTCATGACGGCTCGCGGAATAGAACAGTCCCGACAGCACCAGCAATGCAGCGGCGACGTAGTACATTGACGATCTCCCGGCTTGCCCCGTCCAGGCGACATGTCCCAGCATGACGCGAAGAGATTTCGTTTCGCCGAATCCGCTTTGCTGCATTTAAGATAAAGTTTGACCCGTCAGGCAAAACACTGGCAAGATGAGACCATGGGCGAGTGCCGGCGTCGCCATGATGTCCGGCGTTCGGCATGAAAAAGGCCCCGCATCGCGGGGCCTTTGTCGTGTTGGGCCTGCTGCCGGCTTATCGCCGCGAGCCCGCGCCGTACATCTCGCGTTCGCGCCGGATATCGTCGGGCGCAAGTGGCGGGCTGGCGGCATCGAAGTCGGTCCAGCCGGACTTCTTCCAGGCTGAGCTGCGATCCTGCAGATTCACGGACCTCTCGTGCAGAAGCGCTTCGAGGCGTGCGCGATCCTGGTCCGGCACCCTGGCTGTGACGAGCGTGCCGCCACGGCGAACGCCCTCGGCATAGAGCGATGCATCCTCCTTGGAGACACCGGCTTCGGTGAGGGCACCAACGATGCCTCCGGTTGCTGCGCCGGCGGCCGCACCGACAGCGGTCGCAGCGAGCCATCCGGCAGCGACGACCGGCCCGAGGCCGGGAACGGCCAGCAGGCCGAGGCCGGCGAGCAGGCCTGCCGCGCCGCCGATGCCGGCGCCGATGCCCGCACCCGTTCCGGCGCCTTCGGCGCGATCGTCGGTGCCGTCGCGATCACGATCGACCTTGCCGCCCGATGCGAGGCCGGCCTTGCCGGACGACGAGTCGTACCAATTGTCCGAGTTGTTGGCGACGATGCTGATATCGGAGTGCGGTACGCCGGCGTTTTCGAGCCGCGTGACAGCCTGCTCCGCGTCGGAATAATTGTCGTACAGACGAGAAATGGTGGTCGTCATGTTAATTCCTCCTTACTTGGCGGGATTGACGTTGCCTTGGAAGTCAACGCTGACATCGGTCTTGGTGCCGGCCTTGTCGGCCTTGCCGCGCCAGACGCCTTCGTTGTCCTTCTGCAGGCCGGAGACGTTGGAAAATCCCGCGTCCTCGATCCGCGATTTCGCCTGTCCCTCGGTGAAGCTGTTGCGGCCGGCGACCGGAGCATTTGAGTTGTTCTGGTCGGAGCTGTTGACGGCGTTGTTTCCGGGCCCGCTTTGCGCCGGCTGCGACTGGGCGCCCGCGGGCACCGCGCCGAGCAGCAACAAGGTTGCTGCCAGCAGAGTTAGACGTGACATGTTTTTGTCTCCTGCAAGTGATTGTGCCGGCGACAACATGCGAGATTCGAATTGGTTGCTAATGCGCTGGTGGAGTTTGCGGCGGCGGTTTGCTCGGCAACGTCGAGCGAGCCGTGCCGTCGCTCGTCCGCCGCAGGGGCGTTCGCCAGCAGCCTGCTATTTTGAAGACTTCACAGGTTCGCCTTGGCTCCTCGTGGCCTCCCAGGGCGCTGGAAGTATGACGCGGATGGGGCGGGCTTCGGCGGAGCTTTGAACGACAGGAGCAGCCTGGTCCTTGACGGGCTCAGCTGCTGCTACGGCCAGCAGCGCGACCAGCATCGCCAGAGAAGTTGTCACGAGCCGCACGTCCAGCATCGAAGCCTCCTGTTGGCGCACCAACGCAGTCCGTGCCGGTTGGTTCGAATCCCGGCTCGGGAACAAGTGGCAATATGTCCTGTTTGTAGATGACAGGCCTGATGACCGGGCTGCTGGAGGAGGACACGATGAACATCAAAGCGATCATTGCAGCCGCTGTGCTGACGTCAATTGCGGCTCCCGCGTTTGCGCAATCGTTCTACGTGGTGCAGGACGTCAAGACCAAGAAGTGCACCATCACCGAATCCAAGCCGACGACCACGGAAACGACGGTTGTCAGCGGCGACACCGTGTACAAGACCAGGTCTGAAGCCGAGGCCGGCATGAAGACGGTGAAGATCTGCACCTCGCACTGAGGAAATGCCTGTGCTTTTGCTTCGGGCCATCCCGCTGTGATCCTTCTTGGCGGCGCGCCTACCTGATCGGTCACATGCACTGAGACGGAAGGCGCGGCCGCCGTGGTCCCGCCAGGGCTTCGGCGCCTCCCGAGGCAACAGCGCGATCGATGAAAGCCCGCGCGGAGCAATCCGTCGCGGGCTTTGATTTTGAGGACGCAAACTGGCGGGGCCGTGCGGATGACCTCGACGAAACACGCCTGAAACAGTGCTGAAACCCGATTGTCCTGAACGACTCGGCTCCGGGCCTCGACCAACGAAGCGAACGGGAGAGACAATCATGATCCAGATCGGTTCGAAGGAAGAAGTCGCGTTCTTGCTGGCGCTGTTCGGCACCCATACCCAGCCGGTCAGGCGGCCGAAGCCGAAATCGCAGCAAAGGTGAGAGAAGCCATGCCGGGCCTTGCCGAATGCCAGAGCCTGTTGCGGCTCCTGATCGCAAAGGGCGATCCCAAGGCCATTCCGCTTGCCAGGGGCGCCATCGATCAGTTCCTGAACACGGCGCCGGCGAGCGCCCGCGGGCGCGGCCTGCGCGTGCTCCAGCGCGACGCGCTCGACCAGCACGATGCCGCGCTCGGCGTGCAGCGCTCGTTCGCCGAGACGGTGGACGCCTATATCGAGCGCAAGCTTGCGGAGGAGTGAGAGGCGGGTGCGCGAGCTGGCGCACTCCGGTCCCGGCTGAGCCTGCGCGCTCCGTTCCCGAAACCCTTTGATCCCAAGAGAATTTTTTCGTCCCGCTGGAAACCTTTGTCCGCCGCTCGACCTATTACGGCGGAGGATGCGGACATGCCCCGATATTACTTCGACCTTCGCGACGAGAACGGAATTGCGCTGGACGAGGAGGGGCTGGAATTGTCCGGCCCGCGCGCGGTTCAGGCCGAGGCCGCCAAGTCGGTCGCCGACATGGCGCGCGATGCGGTGCTCTCCGCGCAGTTCTCGGGCGGCCGGCAGGAGATGGCGATCGGCGTTCGCGACGCAGGCGGCCCCGTCATGCAGGTGAAGTTCTGCTTCGAGATCGAAGATCTCACGTCGCGATCCCGGTCACGCGATCATTGACGCGTCAGTGTCGGTCGGGATGGCTCGGGCAGTGGCGGCCGAGACTGCTCGGATTCCAGCACGGCGACCTTGCGGCCGAGCTGCCAGACTTCGACCTTGCCCAGCCGCGTGTACTGCTTCGCAAAGACCAGGGCGGAGGAATCGGACGGGGCTTCGAACGCTTCGGCGGAGCGGAAGACGCCGTTCTCGCCGACGAGATAAGCGCGATATTGCTGCATCATGTCGGCGCCCTCAGGCCGGGCGAGCGCAGCCACGCCTCGATCTGCATGGCGGTCTCGTCCTGACGCGCCCGGCGCAGCAGCATCTCGCGGCGCCGCCCCGGCGCCAGCGCGCGCGCTTCGTCGCGGCAGCGAGCGGCCTCGTCCGCGAGTCTATCGTTCAGAGTTCTGGTCTGTTTGAACCGACGCCGTGTCAGCATGGCGCTGCTCCTCCTTGGAGGTCGGGCGGGAACGCAATTGGCGTTCTCATCACCGATCGATGCCTCGGGCCTTGCGGTGATGGCTCAAGGTTACGCTTCCGGCGAAAGCGAGTCACATCATATGATATGTCGCGCGGATTAAATTCGCAGGTGCAGGTTCAGCCGCTTGAGCCGCTTACTCATCTTGCGGCGTCGCGATTTCCGTGTTCACTTTTGAACAAAGGCGACGTTGCACGACATCGCCGGCCAAGGCTCTCGTCCGTGGACGCGGTGACTGAGAGAGCGGGCGCGCTCTTGCCTGCAAGCGAAGCGAGCGCAGGTGCGCATCCATCGGCCGTTGCCCGCCGGGCGCGAGCGGGCCGAACACATGCTGCGGATCGTGCGCGACTGCCGCGAGCTGTCGAAGCAACCACGATCCAACCTGTTTCTCGGATGGAAGACAATGGACGCGCCTCCGAAGGAGGAGGATGGCGGTGACGGGGGATGCGGTGCGTTGGCTGGAGCATTGAAAGCCCCTTGGACAGTCATCGACGAAACAATGTGTCATATGGGACCGAACTCTAAAGGATGCGTGGAGATCGGCGAGCTTCAGGGGCATGTTGTTCGAAGACGTGTCGGATCTCCCTCTGATCGTCCCCCGAAGAGCTTAAAGGTGGTGCTCTCTTCCGAGTGTTGTTGAGCTCGCTGCGGATGGAGGAGTGCAAGATGTTTATTGACATTGTTCTCTGTTTGTTCTATTGAAGAAATCAACCTCTGGGCGAAACGTGCGTCTCGCCGGAAGGGTTCAGCGGGGCAGTTCATGAGTAACTCGTTTATTACCTTTGTCTTGTTGGACCGACCGGTCACGCCCGACATGTCTGTTGTCGCCAAGATCCTTCGCGCGCGACATCCGGATTTGATGACGGAGCCGAACGATCCTGGCGAGCGACAGGTCAAAGCAAGCTCGCCGCTCCTTCGCTGCGGCAACCAGCTTGTTGCCGTCATGCCGATGCCGTCCCCGATACCGGACGATGCCGCTCTGTGGGCACGCGCTGCCACGATATGGCCGGAGGGCAAGGCCGTGGCCGCCCGGCATCGCGGTCACCTGGTCGTCTCGGCGCTGGCAAAGAACGAGAAGCCTCTCGTCGCCGCGCGCGTCACCACCGCGGTGGTCGGCGCGTTGATCGCCGCCATGCCGGAATGTTGCGGTGTTGTTTGGGACGGCCGGGTGGCGCGACCGTCCGCCCTTTGGCTAGAAGAGTCGAGCCGCTCCTTTGCACCGTTTCCCGGCTATCCCTTTACACTGTGGGTCGACATTCTTCCCTTCCAGTCGGATAGGAAGATCGGCGCGATCACTATCGGGTTGTCCACCTTCGCAGGGCGCGAGATCGAGTTCGAGACCGCCAAGCTGACACTGTCCGAACTGATCGACAAGGTGGCCGGACTTTCCGTCTATCTGGTCGAGCACGGCAACGTGGTGAAGGACGGCGACACGATCGGTGCAAGCACGACCGAGCGGATCGCGGTTCAGTATCGGAATTCCCAGGTCTTCAGTGGAGTGCCCGTGTTTTCATGTACCGATGACGTCGCAGACTCTCGTCAATGATAGCTCAGAATTTGCATCCCGCATGGTGCGCCTCGCGAGCCCATCATTTGACACGTCGGGCAAAACACTGGCAGAATGGTAACATCGAAAGATTTTATGGATCGAGCCCGCGGGATTCCGCGGGCTTTATTTTTGAGCGCCCATCGTCGTGAGGAACGAAGACGAAATTTCTGCTGCGAGAATGGAAATCGAAATGATGAGCGATGCGAACGGAGAGATCGTCTATGGCTACGCCTTCTGATGGCAGCCGAAAGAGAAAGACGCCCAGGCTCTATCGCATCACACTGAATTTCAGGATTAGCAGGCGCCCTGGGTGGGAATTGGAAAATCTTGCCGCCTTGGGCGCCGGCCGCGTGCTCAGGTCGCCGAGAGGCGAGCGACGATTCCCTGCGCTAGCTGAAACGCCAAGGCTGCTGATCGACAAATCGCTTGGGCGGCCGCCGGTCGATTGGGAGATGTTTCACGATTTTTGGCTCGTATCCGATCGGATGAAGGGCGTTCTCGAGGCCGTGGATCGAGAGGGGGTCGCGTTTCTGAAGTGCGAAACGCGGTCGCTGAAGGGAGGTGCGCCCGTTTATTGGCTTTGCGATATCATACGCCGGCTCGACGTCATTGACGAAGAAAAGTCCATCGTCCAAGTCCTGGACGAGGGAACAGATTTCAGGCGATACGATGGTACGACAATTTCCCGCTATGTCTTCCGAGAGGAGGCCATCGGTTCGGCTCATATCTTCCGGCCGCGCTTTTTGGAGCAGTGGGTTCTTTGTGATCAGACAATGAAGGACGCCTGTAAGGCTGCCGGTGTCAAAGGCCTGAGTTTCGGATATGCCTACGGCAATTACGAAGGCCTCAATCCCTAGGGTCCGCGCCTTGAGACCAGTAGAGATCTGACTTGCCCGTTCTTGGGCTCGTCTGAAGATCGCTCTTTTACCGAAGAGATTTGCACGACACCAGGGGCGGATGCCCCTGTTGCCCTCGCAGTATGCGAAATGCTGCCGCCGTTACCCAAACGGCCTGTAGGCGCCCTGCACCGACCGCGATGTCGGCCCGGTGACCGCATCAGTATCTAGCGCGCGCGAAGAGGCCGGCCCTCGCTGCTGGCCATCCACCAAGCATTTCAGATCAGACCAGCCGGCTGCGATCACCAGCAGCTCGAATGCCGGCCTGCGTCAGAAAGTAGCCGTCGCATGTTTCAAGATCATCACGTTTTGCCGCAGCAATTTGCAAATCATCCGGTCATCCGGCTCTTGGGAAAACGATTTAATATCAATGGAATTCGAAATTTGGTGACGTTGCCGTCCAGACAGAATCTGGCGACGGAGCTTGGTTCGAGCCCGCATACGGGGGGACATCTCGGAACGTACCACGAGGGATTTTCCGAGTATCTTGAAACTCTCAAGGTGTCTCCAAAGTACGACCTTGCTGATGCGGGCGATGAGCGTGCGCTGGACGAGATAGCCTCCGATGTGAACGCACTTGTAGCCGCTGCCAAGTACGCGGTAGCAAACGGCCATTTGCTTCCCAACACTCCAGAAGGACTAACGGCGGAGGAAGGAAATGGTGAGAACCGCAAATGGTTCTCAAATCGCGGGACATACGCCGCGGAGCAAGCAGAGCAAATCCGGCAGATGCAGGAAACGGTCGATCAGCTGTACGATGCCGGTCGGCGAGATGCGGCCTTGGCTTTTCCGCTTTTGTCGCCGACGAGTGGTCTCAGCATGACAGAGAGGATCGAAATATTAAGGCGCGCTAACAAAGGCAATCCGATTTCACTGCAATTCACCGGCGTCGCCCCTGTCCCTGATGCGCCGGGGCTCGTCCCCTCTCTGATCGACACTCGCTTGCGGGGCCTCTCTCCACCCGCTCGTTCCGACCTAGACAAAAACGAAGGATTCACGCGGGGTGATCCACGATTCATGGGCGGGCTGCCAGCCTTTCCAGCGCCAAGTCCCAATGAACAACGGCTCGGCCAGTTGCCCCCGACAACGGCCACGCCATCAGACCCGCTGGTGCTCCAATCCGACCCGCACTCCGGAGTGACGTATCAATATTACGACAATCCGCTGGCCGGCGGCACACCTGTGGTGCGCAATGCACTTCCTTGGCTGGCCGGAGCGGCGGCGGCCGGTGCAGCTGCTCCCTTCATTCCCGGCTGGCTGCTTGCTCTGGGAGCCATCTTGGCCGGTACGCGCGCTGCCAATGCACAGGAAGGTAGTTCCGGCGCGACGATGGTCGCTGCCGCTCCTGGCGGAGGAGTGTTCTCGACAGGAGCACCTGCGCCGAGCACATCGAACAATGGACTCAGCGTTGACAACGCGGCCAGCACCAGGGGCGTTTTGGCATCAACCTTCAGGCCGCAGCTGAGCGGAGCTTCCTCGTTTGATCCCGAGGCGCCCGCTGGCACTTTTGCCGATCGCTTCGGGGGATGGGCCACCGTCCCGGCTGGCACCATGCCCGCGAAAGATCTCGCGGTCGCGCCCGCATCCGCCGCAGGATCAGTCGCGCCCGAGGATGTTCGGCGTCTCACCCGCGTGAATGAGACGAACGCGGGCAACGTGTTCACATCGGGCAGTGCGCCCGTCCCGTATCTACCATCTACCGAATTTGACGAGCGGTTTGGCAGTTGGACTGTCCCGGCCGCTGGCAGCCAGCAGCCGCAACCGAGCAAGCCGATCGGCGTGTTTGCGGACGAGCCGAGCTACCTTATTCCTCCACCCATCTTCGGAGTGGACGGCCCCGTCAATCCGCAGACTGACAGTGAGGAATGGTTCTCGCGCTGGATACGACCTTTGCTTCGGTCCGAATGACGTCTGTGGTGAAGCGAGAGCCGTCATTTGACACGTCGGGCAAAACACTGGCAGAATGGCATCATCGAAAAGTTCGCAACGAGCCCGCGGGTCTGTCGCGGGGTTGTTTGTTTTGGCGGCGCATGAGACGTTCGTGCTCTACGTGCCACCCGGCCCGAACCACCTCGTCAACGCCTTCGCAAGTCCGCGCTGGCTCTCGTCTCCCACCCAGGCCACATGACCATCGGGCCGCACCAGCACCGCGTCGGGAGCGGCGACCTCTCCGATGGCCGGAAGCCGCCAGGGGCCGTCGCAAACGGCATCGACGATCTCGATGCGTTTCCCCCAGAACGTGATGTCGATGCTGCCGCGCTTGCCGAAATTGAGCAGCACGCCGCGCGCGCCGTGCAGCAGCGTGAACAATCGTTGCGGCCGGCCTTCGACCGTCAGATCGAGATCCGGTATGCGGCGCCCGAGCAGCGCGTGGCCTTCGCCGAGATCATAGCGGATGTCGAGCCCGCTCATCATCGCGCCGAAGCGCCGGCGCGGCGCCTCCATGGCGAGCAGCTCCGACACCACGTCGCGCGCGGCCTTGCGGCCGTCGTCGCCGCGGCGGAGCAGGGCGATCTGCGCCATGGTGTTGCGCAGGACGCGCGCGGCGACGGGATGTCGCTCGGCGTGGTAGGTGTCGAGCAGGCTGTCGGGTGAAATGCCCTTGACGACCTGCGCCAGCTTCCAGCCGAGATTGACCGCGTCCTGCAGGCCGGTGTTGAGGCCCTGGCCGCCCACGGAATGATGGATGTGCGCGGCATCGCCGGCGAGCAGCACGCGTCCCCTGCGATAGGATGCAGCCTGCCGCGCCGCGTCGGTGAAGCGGGAGATCCAGCTGGGGCTGTGCAGACCGAAGTCGGCGCCGTACACGGCGACGAGGGCCTCGCTGAGATCGCGCAAGGTGGGTTGGCCGCTCCGATCGAGCGTCGCCTCCGTCACGACGACAAGCACGCGCCCGCTCTCCGTCTTGCTGAGGCCGTGAAAGCCCAGCGCGTCGTGACGCAGGCCCCATGCCGGCTCCTCGCGCATCTCGACTTCGGCCATGAGATTGCTGAGCGTCGGATCGAAACCGGCGAAATCGATGCCGGCGGTCTTGCGCACCACGCTGCGGCCGCCGTCGCAGCCGACGAGATAGTTTGCGCGCAACGTCTCGCCGCCGGAGAGCGTGACGTCGACGCCGGCCGCGTCCTGCGCGAAGCTCGTCACCTCGGCGTTGCGATAGACCGGGACCGCGAGCTCCGCGACCCAGTCGGCCAGGAGGCGCTCGATGTGGTTCTGCCGCAGCGCGAGCCCGTAAGGATGGCGAGTGGGAAGGTCGCTGATGTCGAGCCGCGTCCATGCAAAGCCCGCAAGCTGAGTGATCTGTCCTTCGCGCAGGAACCGCTCGGCGATGCCGCGCTGATCGAGGATCTCGATGCTGCGCGCGTGCAGTCCGCCGGCGCGCGTGCCGACGAGGTCCTGGTTCGCGCGCCGCTCGACCACGGCGACGTCGACATGTGCCAGCGCGAGCTCTGCGGCCAGCATCAGCCCGGTCGGGCCGCCGCCGGCGATGATGACCGCATGGCCGCTGGCTGCCGCGCGTCTTGCGTGCGTTCGGCGGCGCGACCGGGATGTCGGAAGCGATACAGGCATGTCGTGACCCCTCGGCTCGTTGTTGGGTCGAGGCTTCTACGCGATCATCGGGGGCTTGAAGCAAGCCCCTTGCGAACCACATATTGAGCCGGGAGGAGGGGCTTCCGCTTTAGCGCCCGCCGCGTTGACACGTCGGGCAAAACACTGGCAGAATGGCATCATCGAAACGAGTGTGGTTGGCCCGCGCGGAGCAATCTGCAGCGGGCTTTTTCATGTCCGCTTCGTGCGACGGCAATCGCGCACAACACAGGGTTTGACACGTCGGGCAAAACACCGGCATAGTGACATCATCGAGACGAGTTTGGTTGACCCGCGCGGAGAAATCCGCCGCGGGTTTTTTCGTTCTCGATTTCGCAATCGGACGGCGGCGGCGCATTGCGGCCACGCACTCGTCAAACCTGGAGCGCCGATCGGCGCGCCGCCGTCCGAACCATTGCTGGCCGTGCACGCGCGAACGTGCCGGCCCGCGGCGCCGGGCCCGCTGCCCGCGCCGCTGCGGTCTCCGGGACGGAGATAGGGTTCGCGCCCGAAACGATCGCGCCTCGCCTGTGCGATCTGCCGCGCATTTTCTTACTGGGAGGAACGATGACCGCTTACCTGATATCGCTCGCACTCGCGGGCCTCATCGCAATCGTGCTCTGGGAGACGTTCTCGTGAGCGAGGACACCATCGAATGCGAGCCCGAGCTTGCACCAGCCCGCTTGCCCGCGCGGGGGAAGACGCCGAGGGCGCGCACCCTGACCGAGATTCGTTCGCTTGCGCGCAGCCACACCAGGACGGCCATCAGGGTGCTCGTCGGCGTGATGCGCAGCGAGGATGCAACGCCGGCGGCCCGCGTCTCGGCGGCCAATGCCATCCTCGATCGCGGCTGGGGCAAGGCCGCACAGCCCGTCGAGAACGGCCAAGACGGAATGCTGGAATTGATTCACCGGATCGAGCGCATCATCGTGCATCCGGCGAGTTCGAACAGCGGCGATGCCGTCACGACGCTCGAGACGGCGGAGATCCCGATCTGCAATCGCGGCTCGATTGCCGGTTGACCCGTCGGGCAAAACACTGGCAGAATGGCATCATCGAATTCGAGTTGGTTCAGCCCGCGCCGAGAAATTGGCCGCGGGTTTTTCGTTTCGATGATCCCTATGAGTGAGGAACGATCGCCAACAGAAGCCAGTATGGTTCTTTCCTGAAATTCTGCACATTCGTGGCCTTGAAGCGTCGGGATCTGCCGTGGTTCAAAGGAGGCCGTCCGATTCCGAGAAAGGGCGCCCTATGTGGACGAAGGCGAGCTGCGGTCGCTGCGACCTGCCGCCGACACGTCCATCCCGTCGATTCGACGGATGCGGAATGGGCTTCGGCGAAGCGGCTGATTGCGCCAGCAAGGTGGGGCAGCAACAAGCGCGCCGACGATGCGTGCGAGGTGTCGATAGCCTGATGTATGGTCTGAGCACTGGTTGGAGCGATGACGAAGTCGCGATCTGCCTCTGCTGGGAGCGGGCCGTCGCTTCTCACTATCAGTCCGCGGAGGCGGGACATGGACACTAAGCAACTCGTGGACGCGATCCCCGAGATCAATGACTTCTCGACTGTCGCTTCGATCGTATGCGTCCTTCCAACCTACTTTCTTCGTCTTCAATCTACGACTTACAGGATAGTCCTGTCGCTGAGCATGGTTTTCGGTCTTTCGATATTGGCAGTTGCGATGACAACGATCGTTGGGCCGCTTCCGCCTCACCGTTCTCGGGGCGATATCATCATTCCGGTCGTTCTGTTTTCGCCGCTCGTCGTTGTCCTCATCGCGATCCTTGCGTGCATCAAGCGCGTAACCCGTGTCGGCTTATGGAGCACGGTAGTTATGGTTTGCGTCATCATCGACTGGGTTGGAATTTCTTTGCTCATCCTGGCTCTTTCGTAGCGCGTTTTGGTTGGCTCTGCCGTTCTCGCGCGCGAATTTCTTGACAGGGCGTTCATTGACGGGAGGGTGAGGAACCCATCTCATCCCATGCAGGGAGCCTCGGATATTATTCTGGCAAGTATAACGCCGATCCAAATGCGACGACGGTCGGACGGGATATTGAAAAGAAACTTAGCAACCTTTTGCTTGTCGACTATGGTCCGGCTGGAAATGAAATTCCAGAATGCCATTCGGGCAATTCTCAATAATCCCGATGACCCAGCCTTCGCGCCGTATGTAAAGGACTTGTATTTGGCCGGTGTCGCTTTGCAGAAGGGCAGCGACCGGGCTCTCATGGCGTCAACCATCGCCGCATATTTGCGTGATGGCGTTCGAAATTATCAATCGAACATGAGCGTCCAGGGTGATCTAACGACCGGGATTGACGCTTGGAACCGTTTGGGTCCGTCGACCCGAAATGCACTGCTTGTTCAATTTTATAAGCAAGGTCCGACCCCAACGCGCGCGCTGAGAAACGCGATGATCGCTGCGCAGAACGGTGTCCCTTATGTTCCCCGCGTGGGGATGGATGGCGCTGGTGCAACCTATCTTGCAAACGAATCGGCAATCATTCAGGCGTTGGCTGATGGGCCCGCCAGCTTTTCCGATCGGTGGAATGCAGCCAACCATCGTGCAGGACTTGCCGCCAACCAGCGGTCGGTCAGCCGTTTCACAAGCGGTCTCTCCGATCCTGTAGCCCATGCCGATGCGCAAGGACCACTTGACCTCAATCCTGGCTCGCCGACCTACATCCCGGAGCATTTGCGGTATCTGCAAGAGGCGGATCGCTTGCCTCGAACCCGTCGCGAAGACGTGCGGGTCTTGAGGAGGATGCCAACCAGGGAATCGGATCGATCAGTGCTCAATTCGAGCGGTGGTGTTTCGGTGCCTTTTGTTCCTCCTGAAGCGTCGTTTCCGCTCTCGCCGCAAAGCGACTTCGAGAGGCGATTCGGATCGTGGCCGACGTCTTCCGGCGTGCTTGCTGGTTTCAGTCACCCTCCGAAGGGGCAACCCGACACTGACAACGAAGGCTGGTCCGCGATGTGGCGCAGGCGCATCGGCCTGCCCTGAGCCGAGCGAGCATATCCATTGTCGATCCTGAAAATCCCGACCGCCAAGATCTTCGAGCCGCTGCTCAAGCCTGCGCGCTACAAGGGCGTCTACGGGGGACGCGGCTCGGGCAAATCGCATTTCTTCGGCGAGCTTCTGGTCGAGACCTGCCAGACCGAGCGCGGCACGCTCGCGGTCTGCATTCGCGAGGCGCAGCGCACGCTGGCGCAATCCTCGAAGCGTCTGATCGAAGGCAAGATCGCAAGCCTGCGCCTCGGTCACGGCTTCAAGCTGTTCAGCGACAAGATCGAGACACCCGGAGATGGATTGATCATCTTCCGTGGGCTTCAGGATCACACGGCCGACTCGATCAAATCATTGGAGGGGTTTCGCATCGCCTGGATCGACGAGGCGCAATCCTTGAGCGCACGCAGCCTCGCGCTGCTGCGGCCGACGATCCGCGCCAAGGACTCCGAGCTCTGGGCGAGCTGGAATCCGCGGCGCAAGAGCGATGCGATCGACGATTTTCTGCGCGGGCGCAAGCCCGAGGGATCCGTGGTGGTCAAGGCGAACTGGCGCGACAATCCCTGGTTTCCGGACGTGCTCGGGGAGGAGCGGCTCTTGGATCAAAAGCTCTACCCGGAGCGCTACGACCACATCTGGGAGGGCGAGTATGCGCGTGCCTTCGAGGGCGCCTATTTCGCCTCGCTGCTGTCGGAAGCGCGTGCGCAGGGACGGATCGGAAAGGTTGCCGCTGATCCGCTGTTGCCGCTGCGCGCCTTCATCGACATCGGCGGGGCCGGTGCTGCGGCGGATGCGTTCACGATGTGGATCGTACAGTGGGTCGGCAGCGAGATTCGTGTTCTGGATTATTACGAGAGCGTCGGCCAGGTGCTGGCGTTTCACGTCAACTGGCTGCGTTCGCGCGGCTATGACAACGCCGTGCTTTATCTGCCGCACGACGGCATGGCCGCCAACAACGTCACCGGCAAGCGCTATGAGGATCATTTGCGCGAGGCCGGCTTCAAGGTTGAGCCGCCGGTCAAGAACCAGGGGCCGGGCGCGGCCATGATGCGGATCGAGGCGCTGCGCCGGCTCGGCCCGCAGCTCTGGTTCAACGCGGAGACGACCGAGCCCGGCCGCGAAGCGCTCGGCTTCTATCACGAGCGCAAGGACGAGACGCGCAACATCGGTCTCGGCCCCGAGCACGACTGGTCGAGCCACGCTGCCGACGCGCTGGGATTGATGGCGATCTGCTACGAGCAGCCGGGCAGGGTGGCGGCGTTCAATCGGCCGATCCGGTATGCGGAGCATGGATGGATGTGAGGAGATCAGTGCCCTGCGGTTGACATATGTTCCCGTTACGTTCTAGTTTACCCAGACTCTACCACTGCGTGAGTTTTGCGATGTCGGCCTTGCGAATGCTGGTTGAGCTGATCGGGTACGCGATCGCGCGAACTGCTTTGACCTTCCTTTCATTTGGAAAGATCTATGTCGAGCCGTTCAGTGCATCGGCGCCGTCATCGCTCCGACCGTGTTTCCGTCGTGACGCAGATGGACGGATCGAATTGCGACAGGAAGCCACCGCCCGGTGCGGGCTCGGGATTGGCTTCCTGGTGCTGCTCGCGAGCGCGGCCATAGTTCACGGCCTGTCATTCCGAGGATAGACCTCTCGGCAGATGGAATATTTGTTGTACTGGCTCTTCTTCGAATTCACCGGATGTTCTGCTGCGTGGCTTCCCTTCATCAGAGAGACGAACCCGCAGGAGGTTACGTCGAGCGTATCAAGAAGGATTTTCGAACCTGCGACTATCGCGATACCTGGCAGCTCTTCAGATCCCGCCTAATGGGTACATTTGTGGCGCCACCTGTGGTAGTGGGCTGGTCATAGCTGGTTTATTCGAAGGAGTGCTTATGGGACGGCAGGTTCGTTGGACGGCGATCGGTTTGGTCATGTTGTGCATGGCCTGTCCGCCGGCGAGGGCCATTGGTTATCTGTCCGGGGTCTTGCAAAAGCCTGCCTATGTTCAATCCCTGGGGACCCTGCTGGGTAATGCTCCAAGCTGGACCAAGGAAATTCTCAAGAAGAACGGCCGTTATGTGAGCGGCTTGCGATTCCACGAGGAAATCGCCGGAACCAGATACGAGCTCTTTGACATGTGCGTGCGTGTCGCAAAGTGCATCGACACCTCAATTGTCGTCATGTTCGCGCCGAACGGCACGCAGGCGTGGGCTGGCCTCAGCGAAAAAGGAGTTATATCCTTCCTGGGAGCTCCAAGCGATGCGCAGCAGGCGGCGCTGAAAAGGCAGCTCTATGTCCCGGAGCCGCCGCCAAAGACCGGACCTTATCTGTCCCAGATGATGAAGACGAATCCGGCCTATGCGCGAGCGTTGAATGCATTGCTCGATCATGCTGACGCGCTGCCTGAGTGGGCTCAGGGAATGGGGAGAGGAAAAGGTTGGAGCGTCGAGTCGCCCGTCACCAATGTCACGATCGATGGCACAGGCTACGAGTTGTTTGACACCTGCGAGTCTCAGAATTGTAACCGCAGCCAGCTGATTGTCATGTTTGCTCCCAACGCGACCCAGGCATGGGGAGCTCTGTCTCATGAAGGGACCATTTCCTACTTCGGCGGGCCAAGCGCTGCCCAGCAGAAGGCTCTGAGAGAAACGCTGGGCAGCGGCAAATGATGCGGTTAAGTCGCAGCGCGAAGCAACTCCTGCTGGTGTGTGGCTGCTCTTGTGTTGATCGCTGATTGACGATTGCCGACAAGGTCGAGCCTTAATGGGGGCACGCTCTCCCGACGCCGGCGCACCGAAAACATCAATCTCTGAACTGAACAGCGGTCCTGGTGGGCCGCTGTTCTCATTTGTGGTGGCAAGATGGACATTCTTGACAAGATCATTTCGGCCGAGAGCAGCGGCAATCCGGACAAGGCAAACAAGCCGAACAAAACGTCGAGTGCGCTCGGGCTCGGGCAGTTCATCAATGGGACCTGGCTCGACATGGTCAAGCGCTACAAGCCCAAGTTGGCGGAAGGTAAATCGGATGCCGAGATTCTCGAGCTTCGCAAGAATTCCGATATTTCGAAAGAAATGACGGCCAGGTATGCGGAGGAGAACCAAGCAAGGCTTCGCCGAGCCGGCGTCCCCGTCACGCCGACCTCGACCTATCTCATGCACTTCGCCGGCCCGGGCGGCGGCGTCAAATTGATGAAGGCGGATCCGAATACGCCGGTGGAGTCGATTCTCGACGACAACGCCATCAAGGCCAATGCCTTCCTTCGCGGCAAGACAGCCAGCTGGGTCATCGCTTGGGCAAACAAGAAGATGGAAAGCGCCGCGGCGTCTCGGCCTGCCGCAGCGCCCCGCCGCGTGCCGTGGGACGCCGGCAGCCAACCCATTCCTTCTCTCCTGCAGACTCAGGCAGTGGAGCCGGCGTTCGGCGCCACGAGCTGGCCGCAACGTCCCGCTTCGCCCAACGTGTTGTCGCCCGATGCGGCCCGTCGCATTGCCGGAGCACCGAGAGCCGCGCCGATACCCTTCCTGGACGGAACGATGCGGGCCCAACAGGCGCTCGACAATTCGCTTCCCGCGCCAGGAGCCGCGCCCTGGGACCTTGCCGATCGCTTCGGACGTTGGAGCAGCCTCGGTGGCGTGTTAGGGCCGGCGAGCGCAAGCTATGCGTCCCTCCAGGGTGGATACGACAAGCCGTCGCCTCCAGGCGCGAGCGCGCTGGCTCCGAACGCACCCGAAGAGACCATCGTCGATGCACCCGCCGTCCGTCGCAGCGACATTCGCTGGCTGACCCGGCGTGATGTTTCGAACGAGGCGGATGTGTCTACGTCAGGTGCCCCGCCCGTACCGTACTTGCCATACAGGTGAAGCTTAGCCCGCCGGATGTCGCGGTGAACCAGTTCTGACCAAAAAGTATTTCACCGCATAGATGTCGATCAGCGAAGTGAAGGCGATGCTCGCCACAGAGAAAGCCATCGCGCTCGTCGAATGACGTTACATCCAGGCGTCGCACCAGTCGCTACTTCTTCTCGACGCGCCCGAAAATCCTGAGGAATGCGAGGCCCGAGAGCCCCGCCACGTAGGAGAGGAGGACCAGTCCGGGCCCCTCGGGTCCAAGAATGAGGTACCAGAAGAATCCGAAGAAGCCGAGTATGAGGGAGTGTACAAGGGCGGTCTTCAAACAACCCGCGCTTTCTCGTTCCGGAGGAGGCGGCATCTTCAATCTCACTGATGTCTCCTCTGGAGTCGTAACATGGGTGGAATGGAATGGCTTTCGAAAATTTGCTGGTTCGCCTGATTGCAATGTTCGGAAAAGGAGAGTTATCGAACAGGCTTTCGCAGTTTGATCCGCCGTCCCGCGGCGATATTCTCCACGACGGGCTCGTTGGAGCAGGCAAGACCTGGGGCGGTGTCCTCGGGGCCGCGGCGGGGATAACCGGCGGCCAGGCTGTTGGTGGTCCGTATGGGGCAATCGCGGGCGGAGCGGTGCTGGCACCCACGGGGAGTCTCGCAGGAGGATGGGCCGCGCACGGTGCCTATCTTCAAGGTTTGCTCATCAACGACATTCTCACGCACCCCGAGAACTGGACCGTTGACGCGGCGGGCGCGATCATCCCGGCCGCGGCAAACATTGCGAACGATCCGCCGCGGCAGAATGCGAGCCGGTCGAGCGCCTTCGGTAGCGGAGCAACTCCGCTTCAGTATTCTCCCGCTCCGAATGCAGGAACGTACCGCATCCCCCTGCCGAGCTCCGGCGTGCTCGGCAGGAATCCATCGACATCGGTCCAGCCAGACGCGCCCTGGGACCTTTCCGTTCGCTTTGGCCGATGGAGCGGTCTCGGTGGGGTATTGAGTCCGGCGACCGCATATGCGTCCGCAGGAGATGGATACGACGCGCCGTCGCCTCAGGCCGCCAGCGCGCCAGCTCCGAGCATGCCCGAACAATGCGCCATCGATGTGCGCGCGGTCCGTCGCAGCGACATTCGCCGGTTGGCGCGGAGCGATGATCCGAACGAGGCCGATGTGTTTACGACAGGCGCCCGGCCGGTGCCGTACCTGTCGCGCTGGTGAAGCTGCGCCGCCACGCGATGTGGTGAATTTGATCAAAAGGTATTTCATGACAAAGATGTCGATTTCCGAAGTGAAGGCGATGCTCGCCTCCGAGAAAGCCAACGCGCTCGCCGCGATGTCGGCGGCGCGGCTCGCCGAGGAGCGGGCGGATGCGATGGACTATTATCTCGGCGACATGCGCAAGGACATGCCGGCGCAGGACGGCCGCTCGCGCGCGGTGTCGACCGACGTCGCCGACACCATCGAAGGCCTGATGCCGCAGCTGATGGACATCTTCGCCGGCTCCGACGAGGTCGTGCGCTTCGAGCCGGTCGGCCCCGAGGACGTCGCGGCCGCACAGCAGGAGACGGACTACGTCAACCACGTCTTCATGCAGCAGAACGGCGGCTTCATGGTGCTCTACTCCTTCATCAAGGACGCGCTGCTGTCGAAGGCCGGCATCGTCAAGGTCTGGTGGGAGGAGCGGGAGGAGGAGGGCCGCGAGACCTATTACGATCTCACGGACGACCAGTTCGCGCTGCTGGCCCAGGATGTGGCGGAATCGAACGGCGCGATGAAGATCGTCGCGCACACGGTGCACGATGGGACCGACGAGAGAGATACGTTGCAAGCAACGTCTTAGGATTCAGGTCGGGGCAAACCCAGGGCAATCGCATATGGAGGCGATTTCGCGTGTGGCCATTCTTCGAGGCGCCCGCCGTTGGCGGGCCCTCAGGGGATGAGGCTTGAGGGCGCGGCTGCATTTTCAACGAGCACCGATGCTTCTTAGCCTCATCCTGAGCCCCCAGCGCCGAAAGCGGACGCTGCACATGGAGAGGAGACCGCCAAGTGGTCGTCTCGAAGGATGAGGCGCGCGCCCAAGTCGCGCAAAATGCCATATGCGATTGACCAAGGGCGAACCGGGAAACCGCCGGCGCAATTGCGCGCGGTGCCGCATTGGATCGGAGGCCTCTTCGTCGCCGCGGCGAGAGGTGTCTCCATCTACACAAATTCGTTTCGTCGGCCCATCAAGCTCGGCCGCCTCTATCACTGGAAGCGATCGTAGGGACACCGACTGGGCGTCCCTGGTGGACTGCTCGGCATGATCCAAGACTACATGCGCAACATCGGCTACTACCATGGGCCAGGTACTGGATCATATATGAAAATCCGAAATTGGCTTTGACGCGTCGGGCAAAACACCTCTATAGTGGCATCATCGAAGAGTTTACGACAGTCGTTCTGCGCAATGACGACAAGGGCTGTATTAGGCCGGGAGCAGGCCGACCGGATTGAACTGTTGTCCGTGCTGCCAGTATGGCTGTACGATTTAGACTCAGAGACGTGTGATCGCCGACGACTTCTTGCTTTGTGTTGGAGCCGGTATCCGATGGTAGTCGGTTGGGTTCTGGAGTTGATTTGGTGGGGCGTCGGTTATGCCGTGGCACGACCGGTGCTACCTCTTGTTTCTTTCGGCAGGCTCCGGGTTGGGACTGCTCGCGACTCCAGCGGATTTGGTTGGGTGGGTCTGCGACGCACCGAAGAGGGGCGACTTGAAATCGAGGCCACTTTCGCCGCCCTGATCGGTCTGGTGATCTGTTGCGCCTTACTTGCAGCGGTTCTCCACTTTCTTCACTCGCGGTGATTTTGTGGTTCATCCAATGCTTTGCGCCAGCTCGGCACGCCGCTAGGCGAAGGAGCAGATCGCAAAGATCGATGCGATGCCGGCAATCGACCAGGCGAGCGCAAGACGCTCGTGCCGGGCGGCGTTCGCGAGATGAAGGCGGCCAGTATCGGTCAAGCAAGCGGGATCGCATTGGGAGATGCGGATCGACGCAGCATGACCTATCTTCAAGACGCGACCAATCGTCAATGACACGACGGTGAGAAGCAGGATTTCAAGTGATGCGAGCGACACAATGGCCGTCGTCTCGTGCATCCAGCGTGGGCGCGCGGGTAGCATCGACATCTGCGCGCCAGGCGCCACGCTGTTGAGCACCACGCGGAGGTCATTGAGATAAAGCCCCGCGATGAGAAGAAGACCGCAAACCCAGATCGCTGCGAGGATGGTCAATACCAAGGTCATGTCGGACGCCGTTCGGATCTCGAGCCGCTTTCAACATCGCCAAAAGATTCGCTGCGGTCAACAAAGGAGATTGTGATGGCGGAAAGCCACAACCCGGATCGATGGCCGGATGGCTTGTCGTTCTCTGCGCCGTTTCCGCTCCTGCCCATCGGCAGGATTGGCGGAACGTATTACTGGAATCCGGGCTCCGCGACGGCGCCGCGGTGGACCGTGAACCGCAGTCTGGGTGCGCCGGGAGCGGGATTGGAGACCGTTTTCCTTACACCTGGAATGACCAGCCGCGATACGCTCGGATTCGGTGTCAGCGGGAATGCTTCGACGTTCGTCCCGTCGGTGAGCTTGAATGCCACGTTCCCCGATCTGGGTGGGCTTCTTCCACGGCTCGCGGCACCCAAGGTGACGTCCGTGGGGGCAGGGGTGGGTACGCCGAACATGTCGCCCTCGTTGACGACGACGATGACGCCGGAGCAGATCGCCGATTGGCTGCAGATGTTCTTTGCTCCGCGCGCGATGGGCCCTTTGGATGAAGCGTCGCCGTTGGTGCGGACGTTGACGTCCGGCCGCGGCACGATTGGTGCCGCCGCAGCTGCGCCGCCTGTGGGATA
This sequence comes from Bradyrhizobium sp. I71, assembly GCF_022354745.1. NCBI lineage: Bacteria > Pseudomonadati > Pseudomonadota > Alphaproteobacteria > Hyphomicrobiales > Nitrobacteraceae > Bradyrhizobium > Bradyrhizobium sp. I71. Next base: position 1,288,420 of record NZ_CP059398.1, on the reverse strand, counting down.
TCTGAACGCGGGCGACAGGAGCCCGTTAGGTGGCGGGATGGACGATTGGAGGGCGTCGGTCACACCTTCGGCGCCGCAAGAGTCAATCCAATCACCTGCCGCTGGACGGCCCGGTGGACTTCTTGGCCTCATCCAGGATGTCATGCGCGACAGGGGCTACTAGCCCGACCGGCTGCGTTTCGGCGCTGCTCGCAACTGAAAGTTCAACAAAACATGCCCATTCCCTTGCTAGCCCCGGCGCCGCCTGCGCCGATGGGCTCTCCTGTCACGCATGACGTGACCATCGTCACCACGCGCAAGCTTGCGCAGGCGTGGGTGATGGACGTGCCGCCCGAAGAATTCGGCATCGAGCGCAGTGCGCGCAGCATCGGCGATTGTAATTGTTGCTTCCACGAGGTCGTGACCAAGACCGAGGCGCAGCTGATCGCCGAAGGTTTTGACGCGAGCCAGATCAGGGCCTTGCTGCCGCACCCCGGCACGACCGAGATCGAGGCGCTGGCGCGCGACACCGTGGAGGAGCATCTGTCGGCGATCGCGGGCGGCGGCAGCGCCAGTTCGGCCGCACGGCTGGTGCGCATCACCGAGCATTATGTGCGGATGGACTACGAGGGCTCGGCGCCCCACTGCCTCTATCAGGTGATCATCGGCGGCGATCAGGCCGAGATCCTGGGCAGGCACGACAAGGACTGTATGCGGCTGGGAGCAAGTCGGCCGGATTGAACTGTTGTCGGTGCGATCAGTATGGCAGTATGATTTTGCTCAGTGATGTGTGATCGCCGACGACTTCTTGTTTTCGTCATGGAGCCAATATCAGATGGTAGTCGGGTGGTTTCTGGAGCTGATTTGGTGGGGCGTCGGTTATGCCGTGGCACGACTGGTGCTGCCTCTTGTATCTTTCGGCCATGTCCAGGTCGGGACTGCTCGCGACGCCGGCGGATTTGGTTGGCTAGGTTTGCGCCGCATCGAAAATGGACGACTTGAAATCGAGGCTACTTTCGCTGCCCTGATCGGCCTGGTGATTTTTTGCGCCGGGCTTGCAGGGGTTCTATATTTTATCCACTGAGCGAGCGCATTTTCGTTCCTCGTATCGGAAACGAGCGGATGACGCCGCACCTTTGGGTGTGCTGCGCCTTGGTTGTCTGACACGACCGCTAAACGGCGCGTCCCAATTTTGAAATATTCCACGATCCTCGATCAACGCTGCTCTTTCGAACCATCTGAGTTCGATCGACAGGGCTGTCGATCGACATTCGTAGAAAAAAGATATGGAGAGCGAATATGTCGCGACTGCCTACCAAAGTCGGAAAGGGAGCTGCGGTTTGGGCAGCGGCTCAAGCTATGGCCAACGAGATCATGAAGCTCGAGCTAAATCGCGATGAATCGTATGTCGATCGCATAAAACGAGAGCTCAATCTTCGGGGATATGAGCAAGCGCGAGCCCTCTACGATTCGAATCCTACCTATTGGCGGAAGCTGTATGGTAGCGATCCTCTTAACTCGCTAAATCATCCCGCCTCGCCGCCAAGCAGTTTACTGCCACAGGATCCGTCGGCGCACGACCGTGGCAATATTTACCTTAATTCGGAACCAATGGACGCCGGGACGCATGGCCCGTTCGGGACTGGCGGACAGTTCGTGCCAAGCCCGGCTGTCTCGTCACGGCCGCTCTACGAGACGCGCTCGTTTGCAGCGTCATCGGACGACGCCGCGCGAGGCGCTGTCGATCATAGGAGGCCGGTACGGCAGCTCGTCCGGGTGCCCGATGGAAGTAAGGCCCCGTCAGACGCGGAAGCGTTCAGGGCCGCGCCGATTCCCTTTGTGGATGGCACAATACGGGTCCAGCAGTCGCTCGACAACTCGCTTCCGGCGCCCGGGGCGGCGCCTTGGGATCTCTCGGACCGCTTCGGCAGTTGGAACGGCCTTGGTGGTGTATTCGGACCCCTGAGATAGATAAGTGAAGGTCGAGCCTGTCAGTGCGGTGCCGCTTCGGTGTACGCCACGCAGACTGCTCTTCCGGTCTGAAGCTGTAGCGCGGCAGCGCCAACTAAATTGGCGGCTCGCGGCAATTAGCGCCCGGCGCGATCGAAAGTTCAACAAAACATGCCCATTCCCTTGCTAGCCCCGGCGCCGCCCGCGCCGATGGGGTCTCCTGTCACGCATGACGTCACCATCGTCACCACGCGCAAGCTTGCGCAGGCGCGGGTGATGGGTGTGCCTCCCGAAGAGTTCGGCATCGAGCGCGGTGCGCGCGGCATCCGCGACTGCAATTATTGCTTCCACGAGGTCGTGACCAAGACCGAGGCGCAGCTGATCGCGGAAGGCTTCGATGCCGGGCAGATCAGGGCTTTGCAGCCCCATACGGGCACCACCGAGATCGAGACGCTGGCGCGCGACACCGTGGAAGAGCATCTGTCCGCGACCGCGGGCGGCGGCGGCGCCAATTCGGCCGCAAGGCTGGTGCGCATCACCGAGCACTATGTGCGGATGGATTACGAGGGCTCGGGCCGCCCCTGCCTCTACCAGGTGATCACCGGCGGCGATCAGGCCGAGATCCTGCGCAAGGACGGCAAGGACTGCATCACGCCGTTCGACGAGATGCCGTTTGCGGCGACCACGCCGGTGCCGGTGACCCATCGTTTCTTCGGCCGCTCGATCGCCGACCTCGTCATGCCACTGCAGCGCGAGAAGACGGCGCTGAAGCGCGGCGCGCTCGACAATCTCTATCTGCATAACAATCCTCGCGTCGAGGTTGCCGAGCAGAATGCCGGGCCGAACACGCTGGACGATTTGCTGGTGTCGCGGCCGGGCGGGGTGGTCCGCACCAAGACGGCGGGCGGGCTGAACTGGCAGGTGGTGCCCGACATCACGACGTCGATCTACCCGATGCTGCAATATATCGACGCCGAGCTCGAGATCCGCACCGGGCTCGGCAAGCAGACGCAGGGCATCGACGCCAACGCGTTGCAGAACCAGTCGGCGACGGCGGTCGCCCAGGTGTTCTCGGCCTCGCAGATGCGCATCAAGCTGATCGCGCGCATCATGGCCGAAGGCGTGCGCGATATCTTCGCGCTGCTGCATGGCACGATCCGCAAGCACGGCCAGCGCCAGGAGACGGTGCGGTTGCGCAATTCCTGGGTCGAGGTCAATCCGCGCAACTGGAAGACGCGCGACGACATGACCATCAATGTCGGCCTCGGCGCCGGCGGCAAGGCGCAGCAATTCGCCCAGACCATGGCGATCGCCAACGTCCAGAAGGAGCTGCTCGCGGGCGGCAAGCTCAACCTGGTCGGCGACCGCCAGCTCTACAACACGGCGGCCGAGCTGACCCGGATCATGGGGCACCGAAATCCCGATCAGTTCTTCAACGATCCCATGGCCGTCAATCCACAGACCGGGCAGTTGCTGCATCCGCTCCCGGCACCGCCGCAGCCGCCGCCCGACCCGAAGCTGCTGGCCTTGCAGGCGCGGCTCCAGGCCGACCAGCTCGCTGCCGCGCACAAGGCGCAGATGGAGCGCGAAAAGGCGCAAGCCGATGCAATCCACCAGCAGGTGAAGATGCAAGCCGAGATCGAGATCGCCAGGATCAGGGCGGGCCTGGATGCGAAGATCGCGGTGCTCGATGCGCATCTGAAGGCGCTTGGCCACGAGCAGAAGCGTGAGCATGCGCAGGAGCAGCATCGGATGGATGTCGCGGAAGCCGCGCTCGATTTCGCCGCATCGGCGGCGCGTCGCGAGATGAAAAGGCGGCCGAACGAGGGGGAGGGGAGCAATGTCTGACGAGAGCACTCTGGAGCGGGCGGCGGCAAGGGCAGTCAGGGCCAAAGCATTGCTCGATGATGAAATCCTGAATGAGGCGTTCGCGGCGCTCGAGAAGAGCTACGTCGCAGCCTGGCGTGCCACCACGGTGGACGACGCCGCCGGTCGCGAAAAGCTGTTCCTCGCCATCAACATCGTCGGCAAGGTGCGGGACCACCTCGCTGGCGTCGTTGCCAACGGCCAGCTGGCGCGGGCGGAGCTGAAGGAGCTCGCGGAGACGGCGGAGCGGCGGAAGCGGTTCGGGATCATTTAGTTCTTGCAACCAAGGCGAGAGCGTTCAATAATGTTCTTTGTTTGTTCTTTAGCTGGTGATGGGCATTGTGCAGGTGGCCTCACCCCAAGGCTTGAGTAATTGCATGCGGTTCTGCCCGATCGATCTTGATCTCCGTTCTTCGTTCTTTTTCGCTGTGCTGGGATTGCTTGTTACGGCCACTGTGTGCCGTGCCGAAGGGGCTTCGCCTGGACCGCCAGCCAAGCCTCCAGCCGTTCCGACCTTCGAGAAATTGCCGCATACGCCGCTGCCGAAAGGCGAGTTCATCGCGTGGTGCGGAGATCGGGAGCGCTATCTGCTCGCGACGGATGGTCAGTATGTCGACGCATACGATGGAAGCGCCAAGATCTCCGCCCCTTCCCCTACAGGGTCCAGATGGGTCCAATGCGGAGCGGACGGGCAGTACATCGTTTTTCCTGAGGATGATGCCGGACGTGTGCGGAAGTTCGAGCTCGAGACCGGCAAGAGTGCGATCCTGGCGACGTTCGACGGCCGATCACGTCCGGACATTGGCATAGCATTCTCCCCAGACATGAAGACCGTAGCTTCGGACAAGCCGCTGCAATTGACGGCCGAAGCCGGAGAGTTGCGCACCATCAGCGTCCCCGCGACGACGAGGCGGCCGGTCTCCAAAATCGTTTGGTCTCCCGACAGCTCGAAGTTCTTCGTGGCCTACTCCGATACAGTCGATGTCATGGACGCGCAGGGCAAGAGAATCGGAGGAGGCAAGATTCGAAAAGATTCGGCTGTCACCGCAGGGTGGTTCGACGCTGAACAGAAGTCACTGTTTCTGTTTCTCTTCTCGGACGAAATTCAGGGCATCGGCTCTTTTGTGAGATGCCGCATCGCGGATTGGCGATGTGTGCAACTCAAGGAGCGGGTTGAGCAGGCCGCAGGCGGTGGCAAGGGCTTGATGGGCATCGTCGTTCCGATCGACCGCCCGAAGCTGCCTGACGACGATTCAAGCGTTCCCTACCAGCGCTACGCGGCGGAGCTTCGCGACAATTCATTTCGTCTGCTGTTCCGGCAGGAGTTTACCCTGGCAGCCGGTCAAACCAACCCTCGGCTTTATGTGTCCCCATCGGCCGCTACCGCATTGCTGTCGTGGCGGCTGACGGAACGCGCGAAATGCCCCGATCCGGCCAACGACAAGTGCCAGCCCGGATGGATACTGGATATTGGAAAGGCCATTGAATGAGTGATCCTTACAACTCCGGGCCGCCGTTTCGCGGCACCTCGGCTTATGGCAGGCGAAAAGATCCGATGACCGGTGAACTCGGAAAATTCCACTCAGGCCAGGATTTCGCGGCCCGCCCCGGCACTCCGATTCCGGCAGCGGCACCTGGAGAAGTCGTTTACTCTGGTTTCAACGACAACTTTGGCAACACCGTCATCGTGAGGAATGAAGCGGGCTCTATGCTCATATGCAGGAAGGCAGCCCGATGCCGAAGCCCGGCCAGCGCGTCTGGCCCGGAGATATCGGCAACGTCGGAAGCACTGGTGCCCGCAGCACCGGACCTCATTTGCATTACTCGGTCATTAAAAATGAAAATGCGACCCCGGCCTTGGGACGAGACTATCGAAATGGAGGAGCTCTTGGCGTTGCCGTAAACCGCGACACCACGATTGACCCTGCAGGATTTGACACCAGTGTCCCTCATCTGGTTCAGGCGGCGGCCGCCGCCGGGGCGCCGGTCACTTTGGCTCCCCTGCGCGGATTGGGCTTTCCAAGTCGCGACGGTGTTGTTGCCGATCGCTATGGCGCTTGGAATTCTCGGCCGGGTGACCCTGCCGCCGCTCAATCGGCAACGGCACCGCGGCCCGGCGGATTGCCGGGCATGATCGCGGACTATCTGCGCCAGAGCCACGGCACGGCAGGCAACCATTGGCTTACCCGCGGTGCCATTCGTGACGGAAGATGATCCATTGTCGGAAGGGCGGCCCGCCAGTTTCAAAGATCGCTTCGGCGACTGGTCTGCCATTCGCCAATTGTCATCGCGCTGGGAGTCAAGGTGACTATCGGCGACGATGCATTGGCGCGTGCGCTCGTGAGGCTAGTCGGAAACCAGGCGGCGAACAGCATGCTCGTACGAAACTTCACGCGCGTCGGTGTGGTCGGCATCTTTCGTTCGCTCACAGGAATGCTCTCGTTCTGCACTTTCACTCTCCTCCTCTTCGGTCAGTCAGGCGCCCAAGAGAACTTGTTCGACAAGGCGGCATTCCATCGCGCGGCTGATTATTGCCGTAGTGTTGTCGAGCGTCCAATCGCGCTCAGCGACGATCAGGCAATCCTGTGTCTTGACGGCCGGATCGAGAAGGATGCCGACGTATCGCCGGCGAAGAAGCTGAAGGAAGGCGGTCGCTTCGTCGTTCGAAGCGCCGGAGGCGCATCGCGTCCGCGATTGCTCTTGCCGAGGTACTGCGTGAACGACGCGCGGTGGTCGTCGTGTACGACCAGTGCCTGTCGAGTTGCGCCAACTATCTTCTGATTGCGTCCGATCGGACCTACGTACTGAAGGGAGGTCTGGTTGCCTGGGACTATGAGAGCACCGATCCCGCGTTTCCATCCTGCGCCAACTTCGCGATGGAAAAGACGCGAGATGGAGATTTCCGCCTGCAGCGCGGCTCCTGTCGGCCCTTGCCGGCTGACGAGGCTCGTTGGCAGGACATCCTGCTGGCCCAAACCGGATTTTACAAGGAACGCATGGTCGACCCGTACTTCGAGCCGCCGCCGGACAATCGCTATCTGCGAAAGGCCGTGAAGTCCCTCTATACCGATACTCATGCTTACCACCATATCGGCTGGACTCTTCACCCCAGATACTTTGCGAACTTGTTCAAGGCAAAGATTGTCTACGAGTCCTATCCAGAGGGGGCAGGCCGAGGTGGACGAAATGGTGGCCCGGCTACGGCTCGACATGAAGGTGATTTACGATCCGTAGCCCGGGCGCTCGTTCGATGGCGAAGTGAACCAATTTGAGGGAATCATATGAATTCCGATCAGGCGCTGCCCGCTCGGGCAACTTTCGGCGGAGAGATTTTCCGGCGGCAACCCTGGCTGACCTACATCTTCGCAGCGATGACCCTTCTGGGCTGGTTCGGCGGGCGCTTCCTGACGTTCCTATTCCCGGACGCGTCCTACTGGTTGCTGCTGATCGGCGCATTTGGTGCGGTTGTGGCGCTGATCTGGCTGATCGCCTGCGCCTTTCTGCCCAAGCCTCGGAGCGCGCCGATTCTCCTTGCGACCCTGGTGATCATTCAGGCTGCAGGGATGATCAAAGCGCAGTCCGGCGGAGGCCTTACGGGATGGGGATTTCGCATCCACGCTTCGCCGATCGAGCAGTATCTTGCGAAGTGCAAGAAGTTCGATTTCGCAGAGAATGGCGAAATGCACACAATAAGCGCCTGCGAGAGCAGTGCTTTTGAGCCGGGATTTCCCCCCGGATTGGCGTATCTCACGGTCATACATGATCCCACGGGGAATCTTCTCAAGCCGGAGTCTAAGAGGTCGCAAGAATGGAACAGGGCGCTCTACAAAGTTAGAGAGACTGAAGCGGCGATCTTGAGGTTTGAGGGCGCTACACGGCTATCTAACGATTTCTATCTTGCTACTCTTTCATACTAGAGCTGCTCCCCAAGAGATCCGGCTGGCGTTCCGCGAAGGCCGGTGACCATTCTTACGTCCTAGATTGCAAAACCGGTTCGGTTGGCTCCTGTCATCAAGGCAACCAGCCAAGCTGGCGCGATCCGATCCGCATCCGGCGCACGCTCCGCGACCGTTGCGTGCAAGCGCTCTCGATCAGATCAACCGACGCGCATCTGCTGAAACGTCAGTGTGCACTGACTCGACATATTTAAGGAGATGATATGACAGATCCGACATTCTACGTTGCAGCACAGGAGCGCGGTAGCAGCAAGATAACCGGCTACGTTCCATCGACGTTTCTCATGCGTAACGGAAAGTATGTGATTGATCCAGCGGCCGGAGCATCACAGCAGTTCCTCTACTCCGATTCATTGGGGGGCAACAAAACGCCTGGCTCGATCGCGAATCCCAACAACTACGTGATCGTTCCAAGAGTCCATGATCAGGCTGCGGCCAGACGTGTCGCTGACTCGATCGCGGCGATGCGAGGGCTGGTACAGTGCCGGTATTGGCGCTGTTGACGCATTCATTCATGGCGGATGGACCCGAAGACCTGCAGCGCCATCAGCGCTGGGGCATCCCGTCAAACTCGTTCGTTCCCGCCTATACTAGCTCCGCGTCTGATCATTTCGGATATGTGACCGGGGCCGCGGGACTACCGCGCGAACTGGCCGAGACTGGTGGAGGGATGCGCAATCTGTTCAACAGGATCAGACATCCAAGGGATAACATTGACACCAGTGGAAAGCTCTTTCTGAGCAAGATCAATGAAGCCAATATTGCTCAAGGTTATGAAGCTGGCGCCGCGGCAAGGCAACAGCCGTCGGCCTATAGCGATTACGGCTATCCCGCCTCAGCTCGGAACACCGCAAAGGGGATCGGTGAGGGCGGTGGCGTCTTGTCGTTTCTGCCTTCGCTGACAGGCGTAAATCCGGACGAGCCAGCGCCGCCCGCGTGGCCGCCACAGACTGCTGCGCCGGTGCGCCATCTCAGTTCGTACATTGTGCGGCCATAGCGTCGCATTTCGCCGCAACGCCGCCCCCGCCTTTGGCGGGCTCCCGGCAAAGAGGTTTCGCGCTGCCGAACCGGAATCGCAATTCCGCGCGATCGTTTCAGGCGAGACCGCAACGTCGAAGATTGAAATATCCACGCCTTGACGCGCCGACGGCAGGACTACGGCCTGCACGCCAGGTGACGCGCGGCTTCTTTGAAGGAATCCCGATGGCCCTACCAACTTCAACTTTCGTCACCTACTCCGCGGTGGGCAACCGCGAAGACCTCAGCGACATGATCTATCGCATCGATCCCGTCGACACGCCGTTCATGAGCGGCGTCGACAAGGAGAAAGCGACTGCCGTCAACCACGAATGGCAGACGCAGGCTCTCGCGGCGGCTGACGCCGCCAATGCGCAGCTCGAAGGCGACGATCCCAACACCAACACGACCACGCCCACCGTGCGGCTCGGCAATCTCTGCCAGATCTCCTACAAGGTCGCGCGGGTCTCGGGCACGCAGCAGGCGGTGGATCACGCCGGCCGCGACAACGAGCTCGCCTATCAGGAGATGCTCAAGGGCCTCGAGCTCAAGCGCGACCTAGAGACTATCCTGTGCGGCACCAACCAGGCCAAGGTCGTCGGCAACACCACGACGCCGCGCAAGACGGCCTCCGTCCTGTCCTGGATCGTGTCAGCCACGTCGAAGGGCACCGCCGGCGGTGCGGCGGATCCGGCCGCGGCCGACGGCACCGGCACGCGAACCGACGGCACCCAGCTCGCCTTCACCGAGGTGCGCCTGAGGACCGTGCTCTCCTCGATCTGGACCAATGGCGGCAAGCCCGGCACCATCATGACCGGCGCCTTCAACAAGCAGGTGTTCTCGACCTTCACGGGACGCTCCACCGCAATCGAGGAGTCCAAGTCGAAGAAGATCGTTGCATCCGTCGATGCGTATGAGTCCGATTTCGGCAAGCTCAAGGTGGTCGCCAATCGCTTCCAGCGGCCGCGCGACGTCCTGGTGCTCGAGCTCGATAAATGGGCGGTGGCCTATCTCAACGGTCGCAACATGATCTCGATCCCGCTCGCCAAGACCGGCGATTCCGACCGCCGGCAGATCCTGGCCGAATACGCGCTGGTGTCCCGCAACGAGAAGGCCTCCGGCGGCATCTTCGACAACACCACTTCCTGAGCGACCACGATCATCCATCTCAACCTCGGGGCAGCCTTCGGGCTGCCCTTTCCTTTTGGAGAGCCAAAGATGCCGCTTCCCGGCAATCGTACCCTCAATACCGCCGAGCTCACCGCCTACACGCCGTCCTGCGGCGCGAGCCCCGTCGCCGCCTATGTCCGCGTTCCCTTTCGCTGTCGCTTGCTGAAAGTCGCCGGCATCCTCGGTGGTGCGATCACGACCGCCGACGGCACCATCACCGCCTCGTCCAATGCGACGACGCTGGCGACGTTCACCGTGACGCAGGCAGGATCCGCCACGGGCCAATTGTTCTCGGCCGTACCGCCGTCACCGACCTATCTCAATGAGGACGACGTGATCGCGCTGACCCCTTCGGGCGCTTCCGGCACGACGATCCCCATGCATTTCTCGATCTCCGTGAGGACCGCCTGACATGTCGTTCTTCTCCAAACAAAACTCTTCGCGTGTCGGTCCGACCCAGACAGTCGCGTATGACAGCAGCGTCGGCGCCACCAACGCATTCGGACCGGAGACCTTTCAGGTCCGCCTGGTCGCCAATTCAGGCTGCTGTTACCGGATCGGCGATGGCGCACAGACGGCCACCATTTCCGACCCCTATCTGCCGGCCAATGTGGTCGAGTACGTCACGGTCAGTCCTGGCCAGCGCATTGCCGCGCTGAAAGCCGCGACCAATGGCCTGGTCACTGCGACTGCCGGCACGCTGTGGGTGACGGAGTTGTCGTGATGGACGGCATGACGATCAGACCTCACCTCGACAGCAACGGCCGCGAGCTTGCGATCGAGCACATCCAGGACGTGGCGCCGATCCTGGAGTGGAACAGGCAGGCGCGCCAGGACGAGCAGCACGGTGACTGGGGGCGGCACGTCGCCCGCATTCCCAATGTCATCTACGTCCAATGGCTCAACGAGGAGCACGCAAGGGGCAACACCTCGCTGCGGCTGTTCACGCCCGAATTCGACGCGATCGTGCAGCGCAAGCTGGACGATCCCGAATGGGCCTACTTGCGAACCGACAGGCCGAAATTGCAGGCCGGCTGGTCAGCGGAGCTCACGTGACCCAGATCACCGATTACATATCGTTGCAAACGGCAGTGACCGAGTATCTTGCGCGCGATCAGGATGCGACGCTGATCGCGCGAATCCCGACATTCATTCAGCTCGCTGAGGCCAAGTTCAACCGCCAGCTCTTCGTCCGGCAGATGGAGCAGCGCGCGACGGCGGTGGTCGATCTCGGCTCAAACGAACCCGAGTTCATCTCGTTGCCATCGGATTTTCAATCCATGCGAAGGGTTCGGCTGTCGAGCGCGACAGGGAAGCCGAGCCTTGAATTCAAATCGGGAACGCAGATGGACGAATATCGCTTCGCGACGTCAGACATCGCCGCGCAGCCGCGGTACTTCACCGTGTTCGGCAACGAGCTGGAACTCGCACCGACGCCCGATGCTGCATACACCATCGAAATGGTCTACCGGCAGAACGTGCCGCCGCTCGGGTCGAGCAGCAGCAATTGGCTGCTGACCATGGCGCCCGACCTGTATCTCTACGGCGCTCTGCTTGAGACCGCTCCGTACATCAAGGAAGACGCCCGCATCCAGACCTGGGGCCTCGGGTTCACTTCGGCGCTTGCCGATCTGAACAATCTCGGGCTGACGTCGACCTTCAATGCCGGGCCGATGACGGTGCGCGTTTCCGGACAAGTCATCTAGGAGACGACAATGGCAAGTTTCAACAAGTTCTATTGCTTCGTGCAGGACGTCGCCAACGCGCTGCACGACATGAGAACAGGCACGGCACAGGTTTACAAGGTCTATCTGACCAACACGGCGCCGCTCGTCACCAACACGGTGTACAATACGCCGGCAGACCTTGCGGCAGGCAACGGGTATACCGCCGGCGGCAACAGCGTCGGCACCATCACCGGTGCGCAAACGACGGGGACGTTCAAGTTCGTCGGCGGCACCGATCCGGCATGGACCGCCTCGGGTGGATCGATCGGACCGTTTCAATATGCGGTGCTCTACAATTCGACGCCACCCACCAAGCCACTGATCGGCTGGTGGGACTATGGCACCGCGATCACGCTGACGAACGGCAATACCTTCACCATCGATCTCGACCAGACCAACGGCATTCTGACGATCACCTGACATGGCTGCTTTTCTCAACAATTGCCGGTTCATTCCGTCGGCCGGCGGCACGACGGATTGGGTCTATTCATCGACGGTCGGTGGCTGCCAATCGCCGGCGCTCGCCGGAGCGGTCGACGGTCGCAAGTACAAATTCATCGCGATCAGCAACGACCTGGCTCAATGGGAGATTGCGGAAGGGGTTTACACGGCCGCGAGTGGAACGTTTGCACGCGCGACCGTACTTTGTAATTCGTCAGGATCCGGCGTGGCCGCGGGGCAGTCGGGCGCGGGTTCCAGGATCAGCTTCATCGCCGCGCCGAACGTTGCCATCGTCGGCGTGAAGGAAGATCTGATTTCGATCGAAGAGCCGAACGGCTTCACCGCGGGTCAGATGGCGCAAGCCCGGGCCAATATCGGCGTGACCAAGAAGAACTATATCGTCAACGGCGGGATGCAGGTTTCACAGGAAAACGGCACGGCGGCGGGTACGACCTCCGGCTACTATCCGGTCGATCAGTGGCGAAACGAATTCAGCAACGCTGGTGCCGTCAGTACGGCACAAGTCGCAAGTTCGACACCAGGCGGGTCGCCATATCGCATTCGAGCGACGGTAATGACGGCAGATGCTTCCGTTGCGAGCGCGGACTATGCCGTCATCTCGCAAAAGATCGAAGGAAATCGCGTCGCCGATCTGAGGTTCGGCAATGCCGCGGCGAAGACGATCACGGTGCAATTTGGTGTCAAGGCGCCTGCCGGGACCTATTGCATTGCGGTTCGAAACGGCACCCAAAACCGGATCATCGTCGGCGAGTACACCATCGCCGCCGGCGAAGCAAACACTGACGTGGTCAAGAGCATAACCTTCGCGGGCGACGCGACCGGGACTTGGGCCTTCGACAATGCCGCCGGAATGGAGGTGATCTTCGTTCTGATGGCGGGTTCAAGCCTCGTCCAATCTCCCAATGCGTGGAGCGCGGCTTCCAGCGTTATCGCGACCCCGAATCAATTCAACTTCATGGGTACGGTCGGCAACGTGTTCGAGATGTTCGACGTCGGTCTCCATGAGGGCAATTCGGCCCCGCCGTTTCAGCTTCCGGACTTCAACGAGGAGTTGGACCGTTGTCAGCGCTACTGGGAAAAGAGCTATGACTACGCGACTGCGGTCGGAACCGCGACCAACAATGGCGTCCGCGGCTCGTTGCAGAACTCGGCGCCGGCTTCATATGGCGCGGGCACGTTCCTGAAACGCAAGCGCGTGGCGCCAACGGTCACGCTGTACTCGCCGAACAACGGCGCGTCCGGCAACGGATTTGATACCGTGAACCGCGCGGCCAGCGCCTCGAACGTCGGCGAAACGCAGTACATGATCGTCAACGCCTTCGGCTCCTCCACCACACCGATCCTCTACCATTTCACCGCGAGCGCGAGGCTGTAGATGTCTCTTCTCGGCTTTGACGCTCTCGGACGGTGGGCGCTCGGCCAGCTGCCGAGCAGCGGCAATTTTGTGCTTCTGACGACGCGAGGCTCGGTCGCTTTCGCAGGACAATCGGTGGCGTTCGCGACATCCGAGCCGGCGACGACTACCGGTTTCCTGGAGACAGGGATATCGGCCGGCTTCAAGGTGACACAACCGGGGAGTCCTGGGTCAGCCGCCTTCGCTGGCAATGCAGCAGCATTCGGAGTCCGACCAGCGAGCCTCGCTGGATCGTTCCTGTTGACTGGTGCAACGGCGAACTCGACGGTCCGCACGGCCGCTTCGGCGAATGCGATCCTTCTGTCAGGGACGTCGGTCCCATTTATCACGTCGCTCGGCTCTGGACCCGGCGCATTTGCGTGGGCTGGTGGCAGTACAGCCTACGACTGGGACCATGAGGCCTGGGTTCGGCGACCGTTCGACACAATGTCATGGCAGGTGGCGGCGACGTTGCCGCCGCCGGCCTGGAGTGGAGCCACCGCTGCTGCAAGCGCCTGGACGGCCGATGTGCAGAGCGAGAACGCCTGGATACCTGCTTCGATTGACCCCGAACCATGGACGGCCGAATAATGCCGCTTCGAGTTCTGGCGAAGACTGAGGGAATTTTGGAGCCTCGTTTCGCCTCGTGTAGGCATATCAGGTGGCGGCGGCGACTTTAATCGCTGCCTACGCGCGGCCAGTGGAAGCACTCAGGACTGGGAGGAATTTTGCCGGAGCATTATCTGATGAGCAAGACAGTGGAGGTGAAACTGCGAAACGAGCTTGCTGGTCGAAGACATATGAGAGCGGAAACAACAAGACCGAATGGTGTGACAATCAATTTGGCAACTTCGACGCCTCCCGCGCGGTTTGACATTGTTCCCTGTTTGTTCTATAGATGGCGTTTGCTCTGTATCTTTGTTTGACTGCAGTCTGTTGGACGTCCGAATGGGCTACGTCAATGCCGTGGAATGAACGCGCTCTCATAGAATATGAATTTAACTACGGTAGACAGCAACGTAAGGCGGTAGCTCGGCTCGGTTTTCCCGAACGCGATGAGGCGTACGAGGACGAGTGGGTTTGCTCATTTCAGATCGAGGGCCTCAAAGATAGTAAAGTCCGTAGAGCTCGAGGGGCGGATGGACTTCAAGCTCTGACAATTGCAAGTATGGCGGTTCGCGCCTCGCTCGACCGCTTGAAAATGGTCAAGGTTGGCCGGGAGCCTTACGAGGTCGTTTTTCCACGGTATTTGCCGTTCTGTTTCGGTGTCGAATTTCAACGCCAGCTATGCGAGATGGTCGATGAGGCCATAGCGAAGAAGAGGCGGCAGATCTCCAGGCGACGTCGGCAAAGAAGATCGCGCTTATGAGAACGGGCTGGCTGCCGGTTGGGTGCCTCGATTGCGTGGGCCCATCGCGGCTGATTCAAGGCCAACCATCGCGCCGGAATCCAGCGGCTAGATGGTCGCAAATCCAAACAAGTTCCTCGTCGTTCAGGCACCGCGCCCTGCCACAACATTGAAGATCGAATCTTCTTCAAGATCCTTGCCGGCCGTGGCTGGCGAGTGATGCCGACCGATCCGTTTCCGATGAGGATATGGCGAGCTTGGGTTTGCGAGGTGCGTGCTCGACACGGTCGCCACCGAATTGAGCGGAACAACGCATCTGCGCTTACACCTTGAAATGGAATTAGCGAATATGCCACTTCTTGCCTACGGCGAATACCGCCCTGATGTCAGCGACTATGAAGGCCTGGCCTCGCGCAACATCCTCAACGTCATTCCGCGCGGCGACGGTTATGGTCCGTTTCCTTCCTTCTCCGCCTACACGTCGGCACTGCCGGCGCCATGCCGGGGTGCGTTTTACGCGTTGAAGTCGGACGGCACGGTCGTCACCTTCGCCGGCACGAGCACCAAGCTCTACCGGCTCAACAATATCGACTTCACCTGGGTCGATGTCTCCAACGGAGCCTCGTCTTATTCGGCGCTGTCGGCAACCGCGCAATGGCAGTTTGCTCAGACCGGGAACTTCGTCTTTGCCACGCAGGCGAACGCCGTGTTGCAAGTCTTCGACCTTTCGTCGTCGACCGCCTTCACCGACGCACTCGGTGCGCCGCCGCAGGCCGCCTATATCAGCGTGGTCGGACGCTTCCTGGTGCTGTCAGGTCTGCTGTCGACGCCGTACAGGATCCAGTGGTCGGGGCTAAACAATTTCAACGCCGCCGACAGCTGGACCAGTGGGATCAAGTCGTCCGACTTCCAGGACTTTCCCGATGGCGGCATCGTTCGGGGCGTTGCCGGCGGCGAATCCGGCATCGTGTTCCAGGACCAGGCGATCCGGCGCATGTCCTATGTGCCGGGCTCGCCGATCATCTTTCAGATCGACCGCATCACCCAGGACAAGGGCCTCTACGCGCCATACTCGATCATCCGCGCCGGCGAGCGCATCTTCTTCTACGCCGGCCAGGGATTTCACAAGATCGAACCGGGCGGCGTGCCGCAGCAGATCGGCCGCGAAAAGGTCGACCGCAGCTTCCTCGCGGATCTCGACAAGGGCAATCTCCAGCTATTCATGGGCGCGGCCGATCCACGCTCGACACGGGTTTACTGGGCCTACAAGTCGGTCTCAGGCATCGTCGGCGCTTACGACAAGCTGCTCGGCTACGACTTCCTGCTCGACCGCTTCTTCCCGGTCGCAGTCACGGGCGAATACCTGCTCGGCATCTCACAGACGGGGCTGACGCTGGAGAATCTCGACAGCATCTCATCGTCGCTGGATGCGTTGACGCTGAGTCTCGATGCCTATGCGACCGCAGTGCAGCCGGAGATCGCGCAATTCTCGAATGCTCATGTGCTCGGCTTCTTCCGCGGTCCCAATCTGGAGGCGACGCTGGAAAGCGCGGAGCAGGGCACGGACGAAAACCGCATCACCATCCGCGGCTTTCGCCCGGTGACTGATGCGGCGACGCTGTTCGGGTCGGTGTCCTGGCGCGATACGCCGGCCGCAGCCGCAACGCCTGGTTCGGAAGTGCTGGTCAATGCGAGGACCGGCCGCTGCGACGTCAGGCGCGACACCCGCTACGCCCGTTTCAAGGTGCGCATCCCGGCTGCGACCGATTGGTCCTTCTGCGCCGGCATCGTTCCCGATCTCACACCCAACGGCACGCTATGACGGCTTACGTTCCGGGCATCACCGAGACCGACCTGAAGAAGATCGTGCTCGCGATTCAGCAGCTTGCGGCCGGCAGATCGAACGCCGTCGGCAGCGTGACGCTGACACCGGGTGCATCGAGCACGACGGTGACAACGGCGAATTGCGCGGCGGGATCGGTGCCGATCCTGGTGCCGGCATCAGCGAATGCCGCGGCAGAGGCAGGCAACGGGACGATGTATGTGAGCGCAGTTGCGAACGGCGCGTTCACGGTCACGCATGCGAACTCCGCGACGGCCGGGCGGGTGTTCTTGTATGCGGTGGTGGGGTGAGGCTATCGAAGCTGATTTCCCGTTAGGGAATAGTTGTGCCTCCTCGATTGCGGCCCTTTGATAAAGGTTGTTTTATTGCATTCGTGAGCAGGGGCGACGGGAGGAGCGAGTGATTTCGATAGCTGAACGTATTGTGTCCCTCTCGTTCAGCTATCGTATGATGAACTTGAATTCCTTCTGCGAGCTGAACGAGAGGGCTCCCCCCAGGCAACTAGTCTGGTCGGGTTGCCACAGGCACTTCAAGAGAAAGTCGCGCAGCTTGAAGGGAAGCGTACTCGCGCTAGATACCTTCTCACCGGCCTCGACGCTCTGAGTTTCAATCTCATGGAGTGGGAGTATTGGACTGATGCTGAACTCGTCTCAAGGGAGCTTGTGCGATTGTCCTTGACCTACGATGAGGTTTTTTTCTCGATGATGCTAGCTTGAGGCAAGCAGCCTGCCTCAAGCGCCTGGGCCGAACACAGGAATCTGAAGCCATAAAAAGTAAAATTCCAGAGGGCACAAGATTTTGGACGCGGAACAGATTTTGGTATGTTGAGGACGTGTAACTCGCAAAGGCTTTCGTGAAACCCCATATCAAGTCCGCTGCGCTGCAAACGACCGGATGAATTGCGGCGATTGGACAATTGGAGTTCAGTGCAGGATGTTTGGCGTTCGTCGCTCCTTTCTCTTTTAGCACCTGGTAGTCCCAGTGCGGACTCGTCACTCTTAGCCCGAAAGCCAGGTTCATATGGCGTGGCGATTGCGCCATCGCTGAAAGGCGATGGGATGCCTGTAACCGGAATGGTGGGACACCGCCGCCGTGGGAGCCGAAAAAATGGAGCCTGGATCCGGATGAGGAGGTGTTCATCAATCTAGGCCGCTGACGACACGTCGCCGCAGATGTCGAGTTGACAGGATTGCTCATGGGCGTTCGAATACGCGCTCAGATGGGAGACCGGGAAATGACGATCGAGCGGGATGATGATCCCCTTTGGAAACTGGCTGACTGGGTATGGCAATTGCGCCGAGAGCAGCCGCTTCATCGCGTCATCGACATCGTTGGCGAGCGGGCGGAGCAAGCAGATGGTGACGACTATCGCTTCCTTGCCCTTGACCTCGCGAGGCTGTTGCGTGAGGCCGGACGAAATGCCGAAGCAATCCGGACGCTCGATCAGGTGTCGGATCGCTATCCTGACGACGTTCGCCCTGCCATCAGCAAGGCACACATCTATCTCTCGGCGCTTGATCAACCCGAGCAAGCACTCAAGTGGATCGATATTGCATTGGAGCGAGCGCGTCGGACTGGGTTTTTTCGGAGAGAAGCGTTGGGTGACAAGGCTCGGATCTTGTTGAAACTCTCGCGCGGTGACGAACTGTCCGACGTGCTCGAGGAGATCATGTCCCTCCAAATGATGCGAGGTGTTCCCGATATCGGTCGAGAGCGCGATTTTGTCGATCGCGCACCACCGGGACTCATCCGAAAGAACGTCCTCGAGCGCTACAACGAGTTTCGTCCAAGGCGTCCGGAAGACGGTTCAACTGATGAACCACCAAAATTCGAACCGGCAAACGATCTAACGTGAAGCATCGATCGGCTTCGTTGAGCGTTTGTCGACAGTCCCGCGCCATCGTCGTCGGCCGCATTGACGAAGGCTCGATGCCCAAACGATCGGAGCGCCGACTGTGCTCGGCTTCTTCGCGGGCCAAATCTCGAGGTGTTGCAGGAAAGCGGAGCCAGGTCGCGGACCGGATGGGATCGTCATCCGGACTTCGTTGCGGATTTGGCTGCACCGCATCTGATCAATCGGATCATGTGCTGAGAAGGCTCGGATGGACAGCTTCTCGCCGGGACCGCAGTCGGCCCAGCGCATTGCGCCGCTGCCGGCTGCATCGTTGGCTGGCCCCGACGATCACCCGACTATAGACGCATCGCCGCAGGCTGGCTCCTTGGCCATAGGTGATCGTCCGACAATGCAATTCTGCCTGCTCGTCTTGCGGGCGGGCGAGGTTCTTGCTCGGATCCCGGCATGGAGGTGAATATGGTTTTCCGCGATGATCGCCTGCGCGGGCTGCTGACCAACGAGCCCGCAACGCATCAGTCGTTCCAGCCGCCGATTTCCTTCCCGGTTTGAAATGTCGGGCACTCACGTCCCCTGGCGCGATCCCTGCGCCGGCGGCACACAGCTCCTCTGCATCGATCCGGAACATGTGCGTTCGATCTGGCCGTTGACGGCGCCTCTGCTCAGGCAAGCGACCGTCGAAACAGGCTTATCGGCGTTCGCAACAATTGAGCGCGACATCCTCCGTGGCACCTCGCTGCTTTGGGTCGCCTGGAATGGCTCGATGATCGAGGCGGCTGCATCCACGAGCCTTCAGCAAACAGATGCCGGCAAGATCTGCGTCATCACGGCATGCGCCGGGACGGGTATGAAGCGCTGGCTGCCGCTGATCGGCGGGATCGAAACATATGCGCAAGCGGAGGGGTGTCGCTGCGTGCGCATCTTCGGCCGGAAGGGCTGGGCGCGCGTGCTGAAAGGATACGAGCAGACCTATGCGATCGTCGACAAGCGTCTGCCCTCGTCGACGGCAGGGTGATTGCTTCGCAAATGCTCACATAGGCTTTGGTCCTGGAAACCGCCTCGCGGCAGATAATTCTGATAGCGCGACGCGACTTGGGGTTGCGGTTGTTCTTGTTATGTTCTAGCATGGTTGTGTGTGCGCAAGCTCAAGGTCTCAGATGTCATGCGTCGAACCTCTTCTGGATGAATCTGGCGTCGCCAGGAGGAGGGGCGAATGGCGTTGCGCGCCGATGCTGAGCGCTCCCATTGCGCGGCCTTTCCGGATTTCGCGTGGCGGATGTTTGCTGCTCTACTTGTTGATCGCTGGCGGCGATGCAAGCCAGTCAGTGGCTCAGGAGACTGACTTTACACCTTACGCTCGGGCGGCCGACTATTGTCGCGGCGACGTCGCGCGGCCGATCGCGCTGTCACAGGACAGGCGCGTGCTTTGTCTTGATGGAGCAATCGCATCCGACCGGAACGTCGCAATCGCATCCGATTTGGCAGATCATGGCATCGCTGTCGTTCGCAGCCGCGGAGGAGATCCCGTACGGGCCGTTCAACTGGCGAACACGCTTCGAGACCGCAATGCGATCGTCGTCGTGCGGGATTTCTGCCTTTATGCCTGTGCCAGTTTTATCCTGCTGTCGTCGTCAGAGACTTACGTCTTGGACGGCGCATTGGTGGCGTGGGGGCTTTTTCAGCGATATCCCGATCGCCAGTGTATCGGCTTCATCGAGGGCAAGGACCAGGAGGGTGCTTTCCTAACGTGGGTGAGCTGCTCGTCGGACTACCCTGACGAGAGGCCGAGATCGCGGCTGTGGGAAGAATTTTATCGCGATAGAATTGTCGACACGGTCTACACCGATCCGCCGGAAAGCAGGTTCATCAGACGTCAACTGATGAATTTGTATCGGTCGACGGGCCAGTATCCCCTGGTGTTGTGGACTTGGAATCCTCGCCATCACGCCAGTGCGATCAAGACCAGGCTGGTCTATCAGCACTATCCGGAGAGCCAGGAAGAGGTCGACGCAATCGCGGGGCGATTGGGTCTGAACCGCCGGGTGATCTATGACCCTTGATAGGCGAGCAATCGACGAATTCTTGGTTCGGCGACGGTCCCTCGACCGGGTGTTCGCGCCGCACGCCGAGCAATAGACCGTTCACATGATTTTCATTCCGTGAGTGCAGAGATGGCGCGATCATTCAGAGATCCTTACACACGTGTACCCAATTTCGGGGTTGAAGGTGCGATACCGAAGCCGCCCTGGTGGGCAGATGTCGATCGTTGGAGAGTTGTCCCGCCGGCATTCCCTCCGTGGTCACCGCCGCCGCCGGTCCCTCGCGACGATTCAGATCCCTTCGGTGTCCCGCCAGAGATGCCGGCTCCGCTGCGGCCAAGGTCGGACAATGTGCAGCACCGCACCGAGTCTGATTTGACCGACTGGCTGTTCAAAGCTTACCGCGCCCTTCGCGAGGGGCGTGCAAAGCAACCTCCATGGCCGGACCAAGGCCGGGGTGCGCCGGACCCGTTTCTGGACACGCGTCCGTGGCAGGCAATCGAACCGCTGCCAAGCCTTCAACCCATGCCGTTTTACGCGGACCAGCTGGAAACGTTGCTGAAAATCCCGCTGAAGGACCTCAAGAGTCCGACGAGAAGCGGGCTTCCGGAAGAGAAGGCCGTCCAGCCGCCAATCTTCTTTCCGTTCGACTGACACATCGACGACCTGTCGATTTCATCCCCGTTCGCGTTCACACGCAAAGAACTCATACTCAGGGAAAACATCCTCCATGGGCGGACAATCCACCTCCACACAGACCGTGCAATCGCAGTCGGCACCATGGGCTGCCGCGCAGCCCGCACTGCAAGCGATGTTGGGCCAGATCAACACGGGACTCAACAATACCGGCCTGACGTCGGCGGAGAGCTCAGCGCTCGACACGCTGAAGAACAACGCTGCGGCAGGTAATCCCTATGCAGGCCAGATCGCAGGCTACGCGCAGTCGCTGCTCAGCGGCGGCGACGCCACCGCGCAGGCCGGCAACGTGCAGGATAACCTCTCGTCCTATCGTGATCGGCTGACACCCTACGCCAACGGCAGCATGGTCGGCAATAATCCGGCCCTGATGGCCCAGCTTGCACAGATCCGATCCGACGTGGGCGACTCCGTGAATTCGCAGTTTGCCGCTGCCGGTCGTGACTTCAGCGGTGCGAACCTCATGGCCTACGGAAGGGGTGTTGCGGCGGCGGAGGCGCCAGTGATCGCCGCGCAATACAATCAGGATGTCGCAAACCAGCTTGCCGCGGCAGGCGCGCTCTACAATGCCGGCAATACCACGGCGAACACGTTGACGCAGATGCAGCAGAGCGATCTCGCCAATCGGGGGCAGGGCGTCGCTGCCGCGCAAGCGGCACTGGATGCACAGAACTATGGAGCCAACGCGACTCTGGCGGCGGAGGCGCAGCGTCGCGGCATACCTGTGCAGGCGTTAGGCCTGCTCGCGCAGATCGGCGTGCCGATCGCCCAGCTTGGGACGCAGGGTAACAGCACGACGACGGGGACACAGCAGAAGTCCGGGGCCGAGCAGTTTGCAACGATCGCCGGCGGTATCAACAATCTGCTCAATCCGTTCAAGGGCATTTGGGGAGGCTAGCCATGGTGGTCCAAACTGAAGCGGAGCTGACCGGGGCTGCTTTCGACCTGGCGAACGCAGGTTATCCGCAAATGCCGGATCCGGGGAGGGACGGGGAAAGCCAGTCCTCGATCGACAGCGACGTCGCATCGCTGCGCGATGCCGCAGACCAGCTGTCCGATCAGCAGCCGAAAGTCGTCGTAAGGCAATACACAGACGTCGAAGGCAAGCCCGCAGCCGCAAACGAGGCCGTAACTCTCGCGCGCGCATCGCGAGATTATGCAGATGCAACGGTGGGCGACAGGCAATCCGCCGAAACCGAGACTTCGGAGGCGCTTGCCGCCAAGATCGATGCGCTGCGGGCGGAAGTCGCCGCCAACGATCCCGATGCGCCCGAGTTCTACGGCTTCGAGCAGCCCGAAGCCCACCAGGTGCGCGACGAGGAGATCGAGGCCCCATCAGATGCGCCTGAAGATCGGGGGAGGCGCCCTGCCGAACTCGACCCCGATATCGAGCAGTTCCTGCAGCATCCGCAGGTGCGCCTTGCGATCGAGGAGAAAGTGGGCGAGGTCGAGCGCGCGCGGCGGAGCTATGTCGAGGGCCTCGACGCGGCGATGCAGATCGCGCAAGCGAGCTTTGTCAGCCAGTTTCCAGAATTGGTCGGCCTTGCCCCGGAGCAGCTTCCGGCAGCCCTGGCGCAAATTGCGCATCAGGACCCCGCGAAGCTGGCGCGCATCCAGGCGCTGGTCGCGAGTAGCGAACAGTTGCGTGCGCGCCAGAATGAAGAGGTGCGGCGGATGGCGGATGCTTCGCGGCACGGCTTCCAGAACTATGCGAAGGCGGAGGACGCTCGCCTCGAGACGTTGCTCAAGGACGAGGCGCGAGAGGTCCGGCAAGCCGTGGCGCAGGAGATCATGGCGTCGGCCAAGGCCAGCGGCATCGAGCCCGATGAACTGCGGCGCCTGTTCGACAGCGAGCCCTTGATGCGCAATGCGACGTTCCAGCGCATGATGTACGACGCCGGGAAATACCGGTTGATGATGAAGGCGAGAGATGCCGTGAATGCGAAGCCGATGCCGCCGGTGCAGCGGCCGGGCATGGCTAGCAGCCGCGGGGAGCGTGATCAGCAAGATCTGCGGTCGCTGAGCGCCCGGCTTTCGAACACGGGCGATCTCAAGGATGCGGTCGCGCTCTACCAGGCGAAGACAGCGGGTCGACGGTGACTGGTTGATGCCGGCCTTTCGCCCGGTTGTACCTTGTTTGGCTCCGAATGCAGACTTGTGATACAGGATTGGATATCCATGTCGTTGAAGCGCATTTTATACGTGACGAGTCTCGCCACAGTTCTGCTCCCGTCGGTCGAGACATTCGCCGGTGATTACACCGTTTCCTATGCCTTCGATGGTACGACGAGGGCGGACGTCGCCAGAGGCGCGACAGGTGCGTCCAACGAAGTCGGGATCGCGAAAGAATGTCAGTACGGGCGGGGTTGCACCATCGAGCTGATAAAATCGGATCTGACGATATCGCTCAAGGTTGAGCGTTTAGGGTGGTCCAATAAGGTGACGGTCTTTGCCGACGGCGGCCGCAGCCGCAGCGACGGTTGTTGCTATTTTTTCGGTGGCGATCGCCTGGTTTCAAAGGAGCTTACCGAGCCATTGCTTCGCCTGCGGATCTACGAAGGGCAAGCTCGCAAGAGAAACGAATACGTTGAAAATCTGCCCTTAGGGCTTCTGTATCTGCAGTTCTCGGACTTCAAATAGTTCGGCGCCCGGGCGCGCCGCCAGCCCGTCTTTCACCCTTATTCGTCAGCTGAATCATTCTGCGATCCTTTGTTGATCGCGGGACCGCTTCGGCATGATTCTGCAGGAGTTCGTCATGGCTACAATCGAGCAACAATATCTGCCTCCCCCGGATTACGAGACGACGATCGCGGAGGCAGACCGTCCGCGTATTTACGATGCCGTTCGTAAGCAACTGGGCGATCTCCTGGAAGGCAATCAGTCCTACTATCCGGATGGTGTCCAGAAGGACTGGCAGGCCCGGGCGGATGATCTGGACCGCTACATCAAATCGTTCATGAGCTCGCAGGGGCGCGTCAATGATCCGGCGGATATCCTCGGAGATGTGGTCAGGTATCTCCGCGCACACGCCGAACACTTCCGCGACAGAATGAAGGAAATAGGGCCTTCCGATCCGATCGAGCTCCCGCCAGGGCTGTCGCCGACAACCCGAGACAGGAATGAACTGTACGTGGATCCAAATCCGTTTGCTCCTCCGATGAAGAATGCCCCCGTTCCACGCCAGGAATGGTCAATCTCGACCTCCTCCAATCGTCTCGCAGGCGGGGCGAGCAGGCCAGAGCGGCGCGTCGCCCCACCAATATTCTTTCCCTTCTAGAAGCCGCCAGTCGTCTCATCGCAGCCGATCAACTGAATTCACGGCAGGAAAGCACACCATGAGCGAAGACAATCGAAACTTTATCGAACGCGCCGAATCCATCACCAGAAATCTCTACGGGGAACCGTTGTCATCGGATCGTATAACGGAGAACTTCGCGCTCTATGGGCTGAAGAAGCGCGTGGCGGCGCTCGAGCGGTTCGATACCGAACTGGGCGGCGATATCGATTCCAGCCCTCACAGCCTGCGAAAGCGCGTTCAACTCGTCGATCTGCGCCGGCGGCTGGGCGACCTCCATGAGGCATTGCGCAAAGCCAAGCGATGACCCATCCGCTGCTGACGGCGCTTGCGCAGGCGCGCCTCCGCGATGCGCCGATATTCGCCAAGTGGTGTGAGCTCAACGGTGAGTCGGCCTGTCCAGCGACGCCTGCGTCGGTGGCGCGTTTTGTGGCCGACTGCGCGGCGTTGGGTATGAGCCGGCTCTGGCCGGCGGTACAGGACATATCGCGGATGCACGTATCACTGGGCCTCGCCGACCCCACTCTCGGCGGTGCGGCGGCGAGCGCGATAAATGCGATTGCGGCCATCCCGCCGCCTCGGTCCTGGCCGGGACTGTTCAAGCAGCGGTTCGCCGCACTACCCTACGACATCCAGGTTCATCTCGCCTCACACGAGGCACAGCGCGAACGCGCACTCCGGCGCGCACAGAATGATGCTGCCTCCGCCCGCCAGAAACTGGCGGCGTTCGAGGCCAAAACGAAGGATGGAAGGACCAATGGCAACGAAGCCGGAACGCGTGACCAGGATTGAAGACCGCATTGAGGAGCTGCGCGCCGAGATCGACGGGATCATCGACGCGCGCGTGGCCCGGATCGCAAGCGAAAGCCCCGGGGTTCCCGCAGGTGTGATCCGCAACCTCCTCACAGCCCGGGCGCCGTCCTGCCTTTGCGCGCAGTACATCGAGCTTTGCAGCAAAGAGACCAAGACGCCAGACTGACGGCAGGCGGCGGCGAGTTGATCGAGCCACGTACCGGCAGCTCATGAGCGTCTTTTCACACCAAGGATACAGCATGACTCTCTACAAGTGGTCCCAAACGGCGTCCGTCGACGCCACGGCGGATTCGACAATCAACTGGGCGGAAGGGCAGTCACCCGCCAGCGTCAACGACTCGGCGCGCGCGATGATGGCGGCGATTGCGAAATACCGGGATGACATGACCGGCGCGATCGTGACGACCGGCACCGCCACGGCCTATGCGGTCAGCAGCTATCAAGTGTTTCAGACGCTCGCGCAATTGAGCGGTCAGGTCATCGCGTTCACGCCGCATGCGACGAATGGCGCGACCGTAACGCTCAACGTCGATGGTCTTGGCGCGAAGCCACTTCGATCGGCGCCTTCGACCGACTTGCCGGCGGGCGTCCTAGTGCAAGGTACTCCTTACGCGGCGCTCTACAATTCGAGCGATGCAGCGTTCTATCTCCATGGGTTCTTCACAAATCCTTATTCCATCCCGATCGGGGCCAGCATCGATTTTTGGGGGCCTACTGCTCCCAACAGCTCGTTTGTGCTTGCCTATGGACAGGCAATCTCGAGAACGATCTATTCGGCCTTGTTTGCCATGTTCGGCACGACCTATGGATCAGGTGATGGCTCGACTACCTTCAACATTCCAGACATTCGTGGGCGTGTTGTGGCGGGTGTCGATACCATGGGCGGGCCGGCTGCCAGTCGCTTGACCGACGCCAATGTTGGATTTGGCGATACGCTTGGTGAGACTGGCGGCGCCCAATCTCGAACACTCGTCACGGCCAACCTGCCGCCTTACACGCCGTCCGGCTCAATCGGCGGAACGGGTCTCAGCAGCCAAACAAACGTTGTATTTTATAGTTCATCCATCACGCCGCCTGGCGGCGGCAATACCACGGTGGCGCAACTACAGACGGGACAAGTCTCAATCAACGGCAACCAGTATTCCTTTACGGGTAACGCACAGGGCGGCACGAGCACGCCGATTGTGACCGTTCAGCCGACGATCGTAGCCAACAAGCTTCTCCGGATTGTATAGGCGCGCAAGACTCTTTAAGGACGAGGTGGAGCGCCAGTGACGCCAAGAGCAAGGTAAGCCAATCTTTTCATCTCGCGACGACCACGAGTAACGGTGTCCAAGATGAGGCCAGACGAAGCAGACAGCATCGCCATTGTCATGAGGCCCATGGAGAGAACCGCTGTCGGTAGTCTTGGAACCAGCCCGGTCTCTAAGAACGTCACAACGATTGGAATTGCCAAAACTACCGATGCGGTCGCAAGCCCGGTCGCAACCCAGGCAAAGAATTGGAGCGGTCTTTCCGACCGATAGAGCTTCAACATAGTGAGCAATATGCGCAGGCCATCCCGCCACGTATTGAGCTTGGAATGAGAACCCATGGGCCTTTCGAAATAGGGCGTTTCCATCTCCCCAACAGGAAGGGACAATTCGAGAGCATGAACTGACAATTCGGTTTCGATCTCGAAGCCGCTCGACAACACCGGGAAAGACTTGACGAACCTGCGAGAAAACACCCGATAGCCGGACAGGACATCCCTAAACGCCCTGCCGAAGATCAGCGCCAAGAGCCCTGTTAGCATACGATTTCCGGCTCGATGGCCTCGCCGATATGCCTCCTCGGACTGATCGACGCGAACACCAACGACCATGTCTAGGTGTTCAGCGATAAGCTTTCCAATGAGCCTCGGCGCACTAGATGCATCATAAGTCGCGTCACCATCGACTAGAATATAGATGTCAGCATCAATGTCGGCGAACATTCGACGGACCACATGCCCCTTACCTTGGCTTCTCTCGGTCCGCACGATGGCTCCGCAATTGCTGGCTATCTCTGCGGTGCGATCTACGCAGTTGTTCTCATAGACGTAGATATCTGCTCCAGGCAAAGCGTCTCTAAAACCTGTGATTACCTTGCCGACAGTTGATTCTTCATTGTGACAAGGGACTAAGACGGCAATCTTCATCTGCGTCAGGGGCATCGAATTTCCTGTGAGCGGGAAGTCTCTCGTAACGAGCGCGTATATCGAGCTGTGAAGAGCTCTCGGGCGCTCGATACATTCGCCCCCATCAAGCCGGCGGCGAGTACGATTCCTATTGCAGCCGCGGCGCTCCTTGAGACGAATACGGCGTGGATCTGACTGTGGTTGCTCAGTGCTTCGAACCAGACGATCGGAATCAACACCGGCCAAAACTGGCTTAGCTCTGGCCGCTTCAGCGGTATGCGGAACAGTATCAGCAGGGGTACAAAAATTAGCATGCCCCAACTCAAGATGGCGTTCGTGAATACCTTGGCCGTCGCTGCGAGTGGGAAATGCCGTACGCTAGCGTAGTCCCCGTTAATCCTGAACATCGCGGCATTAAGGACATCGTTCTGGATATCAAAAGTCGGCTCTACGAGGTAAGCGGCAACCCATTTTGATGCCCATGTTACGCTGTAAGCCGAAAACCACACCACGACGCAAGCGATGGCGAGCCGATAGCCTCGTCCGGACGCCACAAGGAAGAACGCCATGAGCATTGGCAACCATGGCGGGTTGACCAAGAAGTCGACAAAATTGAAAACAGAACCAAGACCAGCTGTCGCAATGATCAATGTCCGATCAGCGGATTTCTTTCGGAGCAGCCAGGCGAATATCCCGGCGCCCCCGAGAATGATCGCAGTGCTGACCGTATGAGGTGTGACGTGCCAGATGCGAACGAAGTCGGACAAGAATAGAACAGGGGCGCAGAGCCCTATGGTCGGCCACGTTCCGATGAGCCGATCTGCTTGAAAGACAAAGAAAATAGCTGCGCTAGCGAGGACAGCAAGGTTTACGAACTTCAGAAGAAGTATCGGTAGGAGCGACGCCAGTGGCGCGCTGTAGATACGATATCCATGCCAATATCTTGCGTAGCTTTGCCAATTGACGCTGCTAGGGTTTTCGGCGGCCTGCTTGAGGTCGTCGCACGCGTGACGGTCGGATGCCGGCCTCGGTGCCATGATGCCGTTCTCTATTGCGCTCGTGCCCGGTTTCATGCCTTCGCCGAGCGCATAGCAGTCCGTAAACCGATCGCCGCTGGCAATGAGTTGATTCCGGTGCGAGGCGTCGACCAGGACGCCAGAATCAAAGGCGCTCTTGATGTGCTGCCAAGTCGTCTCCTTTGAGATGAGGTGGTCAAGGTTCGACATCGCAAAGAAATAGATCGGTTGCAGCAGCAATACCAAAGCTGCCGCGATCACCAGTGAACTGAGATTCCGCAAATTCATCCTCCCTGCCGGGAGCCAACTTACCATCAACCCATGGTAGCCGAAAGGACCTACCAAATGACGGACTTCAACGCCCTCACGCGGGCGAACCTAAGCCGCTGGCAAAATGCCAAGCTGACCCGGAAGACTTTGAGCGACAAGGTCGCTACGGCGCTGGTTTCCGCCAAGAAACGCTACCAGGCGGTCGAAGCCAAGACCGGCGTTCCGTGGGCCGTGATTGCCGTCATCCATGAACGGGAATCGTCCCAGAACTGGGGCCGGTCGCTGGCCCAGGGCGACCCCTGGAATAAAGTCTCCGTCCACGTTCCGGCGGGCCGAGGCCCGTTCAACTCGTGGGAAGACGCGGCGATCGACGCGCTGCTCAATTGCCACCCATATCTTGCGAAGCGCAAGGACTGGTCCCTCGCCGGCGTTCTGATCGCGCTCGAGATGTACAACGGTCTTGGCTACGCCAGCAAGGGCATTCCGAGCCCTTACCTCTGGGCCGGGACCAATCAATACAAGTCCGGAAAATACGTCGCCGATGGTCGGTTCGATCCGAGCCACGTCGACCAGCAACTCGGCTGTGTTGCGATGCTGCTCGCGATGATGGCGGTCGATCCCACCATTACCTTCACAGGCGCCAAGGTGGCGCCGTCGCCGCCGCAAGCACCGCACAAGGCGCCTTCCGTCGCCAACCCATCCAAGGGCTCCATCGGCGCGTTCATCGCCAATGTCTTCAACGCCATCTTCAAGAGGAAGTCATGACCACAGCGTTCGACAAGGTCAAGGCCTGGTTCAGAGATTCCGTGACGATCCTTTGGGCTCGCACTCAGTATGTTCTGGGAGTGCTGGGCGCCGGCCTGATCGCGGCATTCTCCGGCTATGATTTCACGCAGCTCACGAGCATGGACGCAAATTCTGCGTTCAAGATGCTGCTCGCGGTTGCTACCGCCGGCGTGCTCACCGAAATTGCCCGGCGCCGGACGCTCTAAGATGTGGATGACAATCCTCAGCTTTCTGGGCGGCCCCGTCATCAGGGGCCTGATCGACGCTTACCAGGCCAAGCTCAAGGCCGGCAATGTCGAGGCGAAGATCGCCGCAGATCTCGCCGCAAGCGAGATTGCCTCGCAGACGGCCGAGGCCAACGCGATCATGCGCTACCGCATCGCCGAGATCGGGCACTGGTACGAGCCTGACAAGTTGATGGGTTACTGCGTCGCTCTGTATTTCGCAAAGCTCCTGGTTTGGGACAAGGTTCTCGGATTGGGCTCGACCGACGCCCTGGCGGGATTTGCGGCGATCACCGCCAATCTCGTCGTCTCGTTCTACTTCGCCAAGCGCGGCTTCGAAAATGTCGCGAGGATCATCAAGCGATGAAGATACCCGATGACGAGATCAAGGCCATTGTCGCCGAAACCTTGGCTGAGCAGCACCGGCTCCAGCAGGACAGCATCGACGCGATCGTATTGAAGGCTGTGGCGTCGGTGCTGGCCTCATTCGGAATCGAGGATGACGACCGAAAGGAGCTGAGGGCCGATTTTCAGCACTTGCGAAGGTGGCGAAAGAGCGTGGAACAGGCGCAGAGCTACACCTTCAAGGCCGTGATCACCGTCATCGCCACAGGGCTCATGGGAGCGGTCTGGCTTGGCGTCAAGGTCGTGCTTGGCAAGTGAGCTTTCATCAACACAATGCCGCTCCTCCAGTCTCGTCATACCTTGCGCGCGGACCGATCCATGTACAAAATCCGCAATGTCGATCCATCTGACGACGACGTCGCCGATACTCTGTCTGAACTGCATCGGTGGACCTTCTTCAATTCGGCCGCCATGCCTCGGTTCGAGCTTGGATCGTGGTGGTTGGCCTATCATGGTGACGATGCGGTCGCCTTCGCCGGGGTCGTTCCATCCTCGCACGTCAGAAACGGCGGCTATTTTTCCAGGGTTGGCGTGCTGCAACGGCATTGGGGACGTGGCCTTCAGCGCAGATTGATGCGTGTCGTCGAGGCCAAGGGACGGCGCGTCGGCTGGAACAGCATCGTTTCCGACACGACCGATAACGCGGTATCCGCCAACAACTTCATTCAGGCGGGCTATCGGCTCTTCGAGCCCGAGGCGCCGTGGGCGTGGGCGCATACGCTCTATTGGCGGAAGCGGCTTCGATGAGCTGGGCTTCCGCCGCACGAAACGTATCGCGTAGCGGTACGAGACGTAGTGCTAGCTCGTATGTCTGGAACGTCCGTGGACCCGGCAGCCTGGAGCTGCCGGGTCCTTTTTGCGTATTGAAGCGATGCGGGTGAGGTACTTGCGAAGACGGCGGAGCCGGGCTTTAAGTTTGCTCTTGCGGGAAATTCGGCGGCCATAAGCCGATGTGAGGAGCGCTATCGATGCCAACCAAGCCTCAATTGCCGGAACGTTCAGCGCGAGGGACAGGAGGCCCGGCTGCGCTCGATGGTCTATTTGTCGTCGATTTTACGCGGGTGGTCGCCGGACCGGCCTGCACCCAGACGCTGGCCGATTTCGGCGCGCATGTCATCAAGATCGAGAATCCCGACGGTGGCGACGACACCCGCGCCTACGAGCAGGCCGAAATCGGCGGCGAAAGCGCCGCCTTTCTCAGCCTGAACCGCAACAAGCGTGGCATCGCGCTCGATCTTGCCGTGCCGGAGGCCCGCCAGATCGCGCTCGACCTGATCCGCAAGGCTGACGTGGTCGTCGAGAATTTCTCGAGCGGGGTCATGAAGAAGTTCGGGCTCGACTATGAGTCGGTCGCGCCGCTCAATCCACGGCTGGTCTATTGCTCGATCTCCGCCTACGGACGCACCGGGCCGTTTGCCTCGCGTCCCGGCTTCGATCCCATCACGCAGGCGGAAAGCGGCTTCATGTCGCTCAACGGATTTGCCGACGGCCCGGCGGTGCGTACCGGCCCGCCCATCGTGGACATGGCGACCGGGATGTCCGCCTGCAATGCCATCCTGCTCGCGCTGCTGGCGCGCAACCGGCTCGGCCGCGGGCAGCATGTCGAGGTCGCCCTGTTCGACGTCGCGATCGGAATGACCGGCTTCTACGGCATGGCCTACCTCATCAACGGCGAAAACCCCGGCCGCTTCGGCAATTCGCCGAGCGGGTCACCCACGGTCGGGGTCTACGAGGCCTCTGACGGACCGCTCTACATGGCCTGCGCCAACGACCGGCTCTACCGCCGGCTCGTGGTCGAGGTGCTGAATCGGCCCGATCTCATCACCGATCCGCAGTTTGCGACGCGCAAGGCCCGTTCGGAGAACAAGGAGCTGTTGCGCGCAGCCATCGCGGAGGTTTTCGCAAGCGATACTCTCGAGAACTGGATGGCGAAGATGAAGCTGGCCAATATTCCGGTGGGCTATCTCCGGACGGTCGAGGAGGGCTTCAACGCGCCAGAGGCGCGCGAGCGCCATCGCTTGAACCGGATTCCGCATCCTACGGCGGAATGGGTGCCGAATATCGAACCGCCGATCATGATGAGCCTGACCGGCGCGATCGATCCCGTTGCGGCCCCCCTGTTGGGCGAGCACACGAAGCAAGTCCTGCAGGATGCGCTCGGCTACGACGAACGTCGGATCGCGGAGTTCGCCGAGAAGGGCGCCTTTGGCGCGGTCAAGCCCCCAACCTCGGCTTGAGCGTTCCCTCGGCTTGATTTGGCGAAGGTCCCGCCGCATAAATGTGTGAAAGCGAGGGACACGAATGGCGCCTGGCCAGGAGCCAAGCATGATCCAGACCGCCGGCCGACAAGCCGGTGGAGAGGTCTATGCGGCGATGATTGCGAAGGCTGGGGCGCTCCTGCCGCGACTGAGAGAGCGCGCCGCGCGGACGGAGGAGCTGCGGCGTCTTCCGCCGGAGACCGAAAAGGATCTCCATGACGCCGGCCTGTTCCGGATGCTCCAACCGGCCCGGATCGGCGGCGCCGAGCTCGACTATGTCGCCCTCGTCGATTGCGCTGAGCTGCTCGGGCAGGCGGATGCGTCGGTAGCCTGGAATCTCGCCAACCTGGCGAGCCATCATTGGATGCTCGGCATGTTCGAGCAGAAGGCGCAGGATCTGGTCTGGGGCCGTGATCCGGACGCGCTGATCGCATCCTCGTTCATTTTTCCCGCCGGACGCGCTACGCGGGTCGCGGGTGGATACCGGCTGCACGGAAGCTGGCCGTTCTCCTCTGGGGTTGCCTCCTGCGAATGGAACATGCTGGCAAGCGTGGTTTACTCCGACGATGAGGCGGACGGCATCGAGTATCGAATCTTCCTGCTGCCGAAGGGCGATTACAAGGTGCTGGACACCTGGAATGTCGCAGGATTGCGCGGGACGGGGTCTTGCGACGTGGAAGTCCGGGACGCTTTCGTGGCCGACCACATGACGGTCGCTGTCGGTGAGCTCTCAGGTGGCCCGACGCCGGGAAGCAAGGTCAATCCGAATCCGCTGTATGCGTTACCCGTGTTCTCGCTCTTCCCATACGTTCTCTCCGGCGTCGCGCTGGGGAATGCGCAGGCATGCCTCGACGACTACACAGAGGTCGCGCGTCATCGCATTTCAACCTACAATCGTGCCAAGCTGAGCGATTTTCAAAGCACGCAGATCAAGATCGCGGAAGCATCGGCGAAGATCGACGCCGCACGCCTGATCATGCGGTCGGCCTGCCTCGATGCCATGACAGACGCTCGGCGCGGCCATATCCCTGACATGGCGACCAAGACCAGATATCGGCGCGACGGATCTTTCTCAGTGAACTTGTGCACGGACGCGGTCTCGATGCTGTTTGCCGCGAGTGGCGCGCGTGGTCTATTCACAAGCGGCATGTTGCAGCGGCAGTTCCGCGATGCGCACGCGATCAACTCGCATCTCGCGTTCAACTTCGATGCGGCCGGGACCAATTATGGACGAGTGGCACTCGGCCTGCCGTCCGAGAATCTGACGCTGTGAGGCCGGCCGATGAATGATCTGCCGAAGCAGCCCCGCGCTCCCGATCCCGCCAACGAGTTTGCGAGCGACAACTCGCAGATCGATCCTCGCGACTTTCGCAACGCGCTTGGAACCTATGCAACGGGGGTAACGATCATCACGGCGGCAGCGCCTGACGGCAAGCCCTACGGGCTGACGTGCAATTCGTTCGCCTCGGTCTCTCTGAACCCGCCGCTGGTTCTGTGGAGCCTCGTCGTCTATTCCTCGAGCCTGGCCATCTTCCAGAACGCCAGCCATTTCACCGTCAACGTGCTTGGTGCTTCGCAACAGGCGCTTGCGAACAAATTCGCAAAATCATCGGACGACAAGTTCACCGGCTTGGACTGGGCGCCGGGCCTCGGCAACGCGCCGGTACTCGCCGAGAGCGTCGCCAACTTTCAATGCCGCTCCGTGAATCGCTACTATGGCGGCGACCACGTGATCTTTCTCGGCGCGGTCGAGGCCTACACCTACAATGCGAAGGAGCCGCTGCTCTTCGCCCGGGGGGCGTTCGGCCGCTTCATGGCCGACGATGAACGCAAGAAGGCGCCGTAACGCGCTTCAGGTCGCCTAGACAGCCTGGCGTTCCGGCGCCGATAGCTTGTAGATTTCCAACGCGTCCGCTTCCGCACCTCGCGCGGCCTTCGCCAGCCTGAAAAGTTGTCCGGCAAGGGTGGCCATCGGCACTGGCGTCGACGTCGCCTGTGCGACATCGGCGACCGTATCGAGATCCTTGAGCATCGTGGCGATGTGACCGAGCGGTGGGTTGTGAATGCCCTGGACCATCCGCGGCACGAACAGCTGGAGCGGGATGGAATCCGCAAAGCCGCCGGCGAGCGCTTCGGGCAACCGGTTGGCATCGATTCCGGCATTCACGGCAAGGCGCGTCGCTTCCGCGAGGACGGCCATCGCGCATCCGACGATCACCTGGTTACACAGCTTCGTGGTCTGGCCGGCGCCGATCGGGCCCATGTGAGTGAACCTGCGCGCCATGGCCAGCACATAGGGCCGCACCCTCTCGATGTCGCCAGCTTCCCCGCCCGCCATGATGGCGAGCGTGCCTTCCTCGGCGCCCTTCGTGCCCCCGGACACGGGCGCATCGATCCAGCCCGCGCCATTCGCGTCCTTCAGTCGCGCTGCGAGATCGCGCGCAGCGTCGGGATGTATGGACGAGAAGTCGACGATAAGTTTGCCTGCGCCGGGTGCCGCTGCCAGACCTTCGGGCCCGAAGATCACCTCCTCGACCGCGGCCGCATCGGTCACGCACATGAAGATGATATCCGAGTTCACCAGGAGATCACGAGGCGTGACCGCGCGCTTGGCGCCGGCCTCGGCAAGCGGCGCCACCTTGCCCTCCGAGCGGTTCCAGACAGCGACCTGATAGCCGGCCTTGAGCAGGCGTCGGGTCATCGGCGTGCCCATGAGCCCAAGGCCGAGATAGCCGAGCCTCTCAGTACCTTGCGGGTTTGCCTTGCTCGCATCAGCCATAGGTTGCCTCCTTCTGTCGCAATGCGACGGCCCCTTTACCATACATTGTGCATCCGACGGCAAAACCGCCCGGCTTGCATGGCTTGCCTGATTGTTTGAACCATGAAACATTTGAGGCGGTCGGGTTGGGGGCGCCTGTCGGCGCCGGAGCAGCGGAGTGGGTACGATGCGAACCGTTTCGAAATGGATCCTGGCTTTGGGGGCGGCAGCAGCCGTGAGCGCGGCGGCAAGCCCGTCATGGGGGCAGCAGACGATCCGCGTCGGCTGGACGATCCCGGCCGAGGAATCCAAGTACTGGATGATGCGCAGGCCGGCCGAGTTTCCCAGTATCGGCAAGACCTACAACATCGAATGGACCCAATTCCAGGGCACCGCGCCGATGACGCAAGCATTGGCGGCCGGCGCGCTGGACTGCGCGACGCAGGCGCCACTGTCGCTCTCCAATGGCGTGGTCGGCGGCAATCTCAAGGCCTATATCGTTGCGCAACACGTCTTCGAAAAGCCTGGCGGTTTCTCGGTCTATTGGGCCGTCAAGGATGACTCGCCCATCAAGACAATCGCCGATCTCAAGGGCAAAACGGTCGGTATTTCGGTGATCGGTGGCGGCACGCAAGGGCCATTCAACCTGCTCTTGAAGCAGAATGGCGTCGATCCGGCCAAGGACATCAAGCTGGTCGAAGTCGGCTTTGCAGTTTCCGAGGACGCGCTGCGCCAAGGCCGCGTCGATGCCGTCAACATGAACCAGCCGTTTGCCGCACGCGCGGAGGCCAAGGGCGGCACGAGGAAGCTGTTCTCGCTGTCCCAGGCCATGCCGAACATCGTGCACATCCTGGAAGCCTGCCGTGCCGATTTCGTCGACAAGAATCCGGAACTGGTCAAAGCCTATGTCCGCGACATCACGTCAGGCATGAAGAAGGCGCTGGCGAACCGTGAAGAGACCTTGAAGGTCGTATCGGAGGTGCTGAAGGCGCCCGTTCCGGTGCTTGAGACCTATCTGCTCAAAGACAATGATTTCGGTCGCGATCCAGGCGCAGCACCAAACTTCCCCGCGATCCAGAAGATGCTGGATATCTATGCAGAGACAGGAATGCTGCCCAAGTTGGATGTCGCGCAGTTCAAGCATCAGACGATCGTCGCTCCGCTGGAATAGAAGCGGGCGAACGATCGTGCGTGAGACCGCAGCGTTCCGGATCATCCGGGACGCTGCATGAAGAAGATGCACATATGAAGAAATTGCGATCACGCGTCACCACGGACGGGCTCGACCGGGCCCCGCATCGTGCATTCATGCGCGCCATGGGGCTGGACGACGCTGCGATCGCCAAACCGATGGTAGGCATCGTCAGCATGAAGGGCGAGCAGACGCCCTGCAACATGACTCACGATTTCCAGGTGGCCGCCGCCAAGACCGGAGTCGAGGAAGCCGGCGGCACACCGCGCGAATTCTCGACCGTCTCGGTCTCCGACGGCATCAGCATGAACCACGAGGGCATGAAGTTCTCCCTGTTCTCGCGGGAACTGATCGCCGATTCGATCGAAGCCGTCGTGCATGGGCTGGCCTACGATGCGCTGATCGGGTATGGCGGATGCGATAAGACGCTTCCCGGCGTGATGATGGGTATGGTTCGCTGCAACGTTCCGTCCATTTTCATCTATGGCGGCAGCTCGCTGCCGGGCCGCGTGGACGGTCGAACGTTGACGGTGCTGGACTCCTATGAGGCTGTCGGCAGCTTCATGACCGGCGAGATCGACGGCGCCACGCTCGAGCGGATCGAGCGCGCCTGCTTGCCGACGATCGGCGCGTGCGCCGGCCAGTTCACCGCGAATACCATGGGAATGGTGTCGGAGGCGATGGGCCTGACCATTCCCAACGTCTCGATGGTGCCCGGTGTCTATGCCGAGCGGGCGCAGATGTCACGACGCGCGGGGCGGCTGATCATGGAGATGCTGGAGCGTGGTGGACCGCTGCCGCGCGATATCGTGACGCGCAAATCCCTGGAGAACGGCGCGGCGGTCGTGGCCGCGACGGGCGGCTCGACCAACGCTGCGTTGCACCTTCCTGCCATCGCGAACGAGGCCGGCATTGCATTCACGATCGACGATGTGGGCGAGGTATTTGCCAGGACGCCGCTGATCGGAAATCTGCGGCCTGGTGGCAAATACACGGCGAAAGATGTCTACGACATCGGCGGCGCGGCGGTGGTGATCCGCGAGCTGATCCAGAGCGGGCATATCGATGGCAGTTGCATCACCATCACGGGCCGAACGCTTGCCGAAGAATATGGTGCGGCCAATGCTCCCGATGGCGAGGTCGTTTACGCGTCTCGTGCGCCTATCATGCCAGATGGGGGCGTTGCAGTTCTGAAGGGCAACCTCTGTCCGGACGGTGCGGTGATCAAGGTTGCCGGTTTGAAGAGCCAGTTCTTCGAGGGCGTCGCGCGCGTTTTCGAGGATGAGGAAGCCTGCGTCAAAGCGGTTCGTGACCGCAGCTACAAGGCGGGCGAGGTCCTCGTGATCCGCAACGAAGGGCCGGTCGGCGGCCCCGGCATGCGTGAGATGCTCGGTGTCACCGCGCTGATCTACGGACAGGGCATGGGCGAAAAAGTTGCCCTGATCACCGATGGGCGGTTCTCGGGGGCGACCCGCGGCATGTGCATCGGCTATGTGTCTCCCGAGGCGTTTGTTGGCGGTCCATTGGCGCTTGTTCGCGACGGCGACAGGATCCGGATCGATGCTGTAAATCGGCAGATGGATGTCTTGCTCGACGAGCAGGAGCTCACCGCGCGGCGGCGCGATTGGAAGCAACGCCCGCCGCGTCACCGTGCAGGTGCGCTCGCAAAATATGCGCGGCTGGTCGGCCAAGCGCCGGGCGGAGCCGTTACGCATGAAGGTCCGGCAGAATGGCCGTGGTTCGAATGACGCACCGCACGTGTGCGGAGACGACGGCCTGTCTGGCAGGTTTCTTGCTAAGCTCGTGCCGCTGAATGTTCGCGCGAGTGAGACGAGATACGGGATGACGGTAGTGGCTGCGAGATCGAGCGAATGGATGAGACCGGTGACACCACAAGAGCCGGCTTCCGCAATCATCGAGATCGATCGCGTCTCGCAGGTCTTTCAGACCTCAGCGCGCAAGGATCATTTGGCGCTGTCGGACATCTCGCTGACGATCGAGGAGGGCGCCTTCGTCTCAATCCTCGGTCCGTCCGGCTGCGGCAAGTCGACACTGCTCTATATCGTCGGTGGCTTTGTCAGCCCGACCAGCGGCATGGCGAAGATCAAGGGACATGCGATTACCGGGCCCGGTCCGGATCGCGGACCGGTGTTCCAGGAGTTTGCTTTGTTTCCCTGGAAGACCGTGCTGGGAAATGTGATGTATGGCCCACGCCAGCAAGGTGTGCGCGCCGCCGAGGCCGAAGCGCAGAGCCGGGCCCTGATCGAGATGGTCGGTCTCAAAGGCTTTGAGAATTTCTACCCCAAGGAATTGTCCGGCGGCATGAAGCAACGCGTGGCGCTGGCGCGGACGCTCGCCTACCATCCCGAAGTTCTGCTGATGGACGAGCCATTCGGCGCGCTCGACGCGCACACCCGGACTCGCCTGCAGAACGATCTTCTGACCATCTGGGAGCGCGACCGCAAGACGGTGCTGTTCGTCACCCATTCGGTCGACGAGGCCGTCTTCCTCTCGGACAAGGTCGTCATGATGTCGAAATCTCCGGGCCGCATCCGGCAGGTCATCGACATTGATCTGCCGCGGCCGCGCCGCCGCAATGAGCTGTTGCTCGATCCCCGCTATCAGAAGTACGTCGTCGATATCGAGCGCATGTTCGATGAGAGCGACGAAGCCGGGCATGTCTCATGATGACACCGGCTGCGTTGACCAAGCGGGCTGCTCCGGTGCTGGCCTGCATCGGATTGCTGGCGGTGTGGCAGGTTGCCTCGCTGGCGCTGGAGAACGACAGCTTCCCGACGGCGATCGAGGCGGTCCGGGCAATTCCGGACATTCTCGGCGACAAGGAGTCCCTGATCAACATCCTTGCTTCGCTTCGCCGCATGGCGATCGGGTTCGGTGTGGCGGTGCTGGTTTCGATTCCACTGGGCCTGTTGATGGGACGCAGCCGGGGCGTCGCGGCCTTCTTCAATCCGCTCCTGATGGTGATTTATCCGGTGCCGAAGGCCGCCTTGATGCCGATTATCATGCTTTGGCTGGGCGTCGGCGACATCACCAAGACACTGGTGATCTTTCTGGGAGTCAGCCTCCCCGTGATCTACCACAGCTTCGAGGGTTCCAAGGCCGTCGAAGAGAAGATGCTTTGGTCGGGGGCTGCGATGGGGCTTTCGCCCGCACAACGGTTGGTGCGGATCGTGCTGCCCGCAGCGCTGCCGGAAATCCTGACCGGGTGCCGCACGGGATTGGTGCTGGCGCTGATCACGATGATCACAAGTGAGATGATTGCCCGTCAATCTGGCGCCGGCAATATCCTGTTCAATGCGCTCGACATGGGCCAATACGACACCGTCTTTGCGATGATCATCATCGTGGGGGCGATGGGAATTTTCCTCGACGCGCTTTTCGAAAGGGCCCGTGCCAGACTTGTGCGTTGGTCCGAACCGCAGTTCGACATGCCGCTGAGCTTCTCATGATGTCGCGCTTTTTCTCCCCAAACGTCTTTCTTGGGATTGCCCCGATCGTGCTGGTGATCGCGGTATGGCAGGGCCTTGTGTCATTCGGCTTTGCGCCCGCGGTCTTGCTGCCGCCGCCGGGGTTCGTCTTCGGCCGGCTGCTTCAGCAGCTCGTGACGTTCGCGTTTCAGCAGGA
This sequence comes from Bradyrhizobium sp. I71, assembly GCF_022354745.1. Taxonomy (NCBI): domain Bacteria; kingdom Pseudomonadati; phylum Pseudomonadota; class Alphaproteobacteria; order Hyphomicrobiales; family Nitrobacteraceae; genus Bradyrhizobium; species Bradyrhizobium sp. I71. Next base: position 1,248,302 of record NZ_CP059398.1, on the reverse strand, counting down.
GATCGCGGCAACGCTGATCCGGCTGTTTGCGGGGTTTGCGATTGCGGTCGTGCTTGGCGTGAGCATCGGTATCGCGGCTGCCGCCAACCCCGCGATCAACGCCGTGGTCCGTCCTATCGTCCGCGTATTGGCGCCGTTGCCCAAGGTTGCCCTCTATCCGGCGCTCCTGCTCCTGCTCGGGTTCGGCCACGGATCGAAGATCACGTTGGTGGCGGCGGACGCGCTCTTTCCCATTCTGCTCTCCACCTATTACGGTGCATCGGCCGTCGAGCAGAAGCTGATCTGGTCGGCCATGGCGGCAGGAACGCCGCGCTATGAAATCCTCTTCAAAGTGGTGCTGCCGGCCGCGATGCCGTCGATCCTGACGGGATGCCGGATCGGCCTTGTCATTTCCTGCATCGTGGTGTTTCTGGCCGAGATGATCACGTCGACGGACGGATTGGGGCACGCGCTGGTGACGGCGGCCCGAACCTTCCAGGCCGTCGATATGTTCGTGCCCCTGATCACGATCTCGCTGCTGGGGCTGATCCTGAACGGCCTGCTGGGAGCGCTGCGCTCGTACTTGCTCCGGGGCTTCCCTGAAGCGTAACAACAAGAACTCTGAAGACCGGGAGAGAACCATGCTGGCCGATCGCATCGAAGCAAAATGGATTGACGCATTCTGCGAGATATTCGAGCGATGCGCCGTCAAGGCCGGCGATACCGCGGCGATCCTCTCGGAAACCCAGTCGCGTGCGTTGAACGTGCATCTGGCGGAGCTTGCCCTGCTGCGGATGGGAGCGCGGCCGTTTCATGTGGTGATGCCGACGCCGCGTAACCGGAACATCGTTCCGGTTCGTTCGACCGGAGCGAGCGAGGCGATCCAGCGGCTTGGACCGGTGATCAGCGCGCTGCAGCAGGCCGGTTTCGTGGTGGATTGCACCATCGAGGGCCTGATGCACGCGGTGGAGACGCCTGAGATCCTCAAAGCCGGCGCGCGGATCCTGGTGATCTCCAATGAGCATCCCGAAGCGCTGGAGCGCATGGTGCCGGATTCCGCGCTCGAGAAGCGCGTTCGTGCAGCGGCCAAGATGTTACGCGCGACCAAGCGCATGCGGGTGACCTCGAAGGCCGGCACGGCGCTCGATGTCGACATGGTCGGCGCCTCCACGGTCGGTGTGTGGGGTTGGACCGACAAACCCGGCACCCTGGCGCATTGGCCCGGCGGAATCGTCGTCAGCTTTCCCAAGAGCGGAACCATCAACGGCACGCTGGTGATGGCGCCCGGCGACATCAATCTCACTTTCAAGCGCTACCTGACGTCTCCTGTGAAGATGACGTTGAAGGACGACTATGTCGTCGAGCTGGAAGGGGAAGGCACGGATGCTGCGATGATGCGTGCCTATCTCGCCGCCTGGGGCGATCGCGAAGCCTACGCCGTGTCGCATGTCGGCTTCGGCATGAATCCGGGCGCGCGCTACGAGGCGCTGTCGATGTACGACCAGCGCGACACCAACGGCACCGAGATTCGGGCCGTCTCCGGCAATTTCCTGTTCTCGACCGGCGCGAATGAATTTGCAGGGCGCTACACGGCAGGACATTTCGACCTGCCGATGATGGGAACGACGATTGAGCTCGACGGCGTTGCGGTGGTCCGGGAGGGCGTGCTCCAGGACGTCTTCGGCTAGTTGCGGTCGAGCACCGGGGGGCGCGCCAGTCCGAAATGCCGGAGCAGGTCGACCATGGCCTGGAGCCGCTTCGCGCGATAGGCGTCGATGTCGAGCCCGGAATAATCGAGAAATCCTGCACCCGTGCGCAGGCCGATCCGGCCTTCATGCATGTTGCGTGAAATGACGTCCGGCGCCCGATAGCGCTCGCTGCCGAGTGCGCCTTCGAGATAGCGGCTTGCATAGTACAGGATGTCGCCGCCGCCCCAGTCGATGAACTCGAGCAGCCCGAGCACGGCATAGCGGAAGCCGAAGCCATAGCGGATCGCCTTGTCGATCTCTTCGGCGCTGGCGACGCCTTCTTCGACCATGCGAGCGGCCTCGTTCATCGCCAGCGCCTGGATGCGCGGGACGATGAAGCCAGGCGTCGCCGCACAGACCACGGGCACCTTGCCGATGCCTTCGAGCAGTGCCTTGACCTCCTCGATGATGGCGGGATCGGTGGCTTTGCCGGGGGAAACTTCGACCAGCGGGATCAGGTAGGCCGGATTGAGCCAATGCACGTTGAGAAAGCGACGAGGGTTCACGATTGCGCCGGAGAGATCGTCGACAAGAATGGTCGATGTCGTCGATGCGATGATCGTGTCCGGGCCGACTTGCCTTGAGGCGGCCCCCAGCACCTCCCGCTTGAGCTCGACGACCTCGGGAACGCCCTCGAACACCATGCCGGCCTCAGAGAGCGCTGGACCGCTTTCGCCGGCCGCGACCACCGAGACCCGCGCGATGAGCGGCTCGACGTCTGCTTCGCTCAGCAGCCCGAGCTTCGACAGGCTGGCAAAGGTCTTCCTGACCTCGCCGAGTGCGTCCGCTTCCAGCTTGTTGAAATCCTCCGCGGAGCGCGCCTTGATGTCGATCATCGTGACCCTGTGGCCCGCATAGGCGAACGCGACCGCGATGCCGCGTCCCATGCGGCCGGCGCCGAGGCAGGCGATATTGACGTGATTGGTCATCGATCAGAATCCGTTGCGAAGCAGCGTCTGCAACTCAGCCTTCCTGAGATTGCCGAGCCCCAGCGTTTCGAGCGTTCGGCCACCTTGCGCAAAATCCTCGCCGCAGACCACGCCACCTATCGACAGGAACGCTTTGGCGAGCGGCGTGGCCACACCAGCCAGATCGGCGACGGACACCAGCAGAGACAGCCCGAGCCGCAGATCCTCGCGCATGTAGCGGTGCTCGCTCAGCACGATCCGTTCGCGCCAGTCGCCGGAATCGGTCAGCCGGTCGTGCGAGCCCCGGCCATACATCCAGATCTCGCCTTCTCTCGCGTAATGATGAGCGAGCGGGAAATGTGGTGCAGCATAGCCGAGCGCCTCGCGCACGGCGATCCGCTCGGCATCGAGCGCGTCGGTGACCCGCCGGATCGCGGCTTGCGTGCCTTCCTTGTGAATGTCCCAACGTTCGAAATGTTCGATCGGGCCGGCGTTCATCACGATCAGCGGCGGATGGATGATGGGTCCTGCATTCATCAGCGCGCCTGACAGAGCATCCCCGCACGGCTCGATCACGCCCGGGAAAGCGCGTCCGATGACATCGAGTGCGTGGGGCGCCTGGTCGAGCGGGAACACACCGACTGGCAATCGCTTGGCGCGGATGGTGATCGCGACCTCGAATGGTCCGTGCTTGCGGGTCAGCCACGGCAGCGTGCCGGTCTCCGCAAAGCTTGCCTTGGCGTGGTTGCCGGCATCCCGCGCCGCTTGGGCGAAGATCATCGAGCCGAATGTCGCCGGCGGCAGAAACACGACGTGGCCGTCTCGCAGATGCGGGGCGAGCAGGCGGGCGATATCCGGCTGTGCGAAAGCGGGGGCGGGGCACAGGATCAGCTCCGTGCCGTTGACGGCTGCGGCGATATCGGTCGTGACCAGCGCGAGTTTCACGTCGTGGCGGCCGTTGTGATCCTTGACCGTGATGCGCGCGCCCGCGGTACGATGTGCCGCGACCTGATCGGCATCGCGGCGCCAAAGCCGCACCTCATGTCCCGACAGTGCAAAATCGCCCGCGGCCGCGAAAGAGCCGTTCCCCCCACCCAGAACCGCAATCTTCAAGATGCTTCTCCTTGCGTGCGGGACTGCGTATCAAGTTGCTTCAGCAGGAAATGCTGGACCTTGCCGAGCGCCGTCCGCGGCAGATCGGTGACGAAGACGATCTCGCGCGGAACCTTATAGCGCGCGAGTTGCGCCTGAAGATGCGCCCTCAATTCGTCCGCCTCGAGCCGGCAGCCGGATCTCGCAATGACATAGGCGATCGGCACCTCGTCCCAGCGCGGGTCGGGCCGGCCGATCACGGCGCATTCGCTGACGTCAGGATGTTCGAGCAGGACACGCTCGACCTCGGCCGGGTAGACGTTTTCCCCGCCGGATATGATCATGTTCTTCTTGCGGTCGCGGACCCAGAAATAGCCGTCAGAATCGCACAGGCCGATATCGCCGGTGCGATACCAGCCGTCGTGCAAGGCGTCGCGCGTTGCGGCCTCGTTGCCCCAATATTCAAAGAACACGTTGGGCCCGCGCACCGCGATCTCGCCCGGCGTGCCCGCGGGCATCTCATTGCCAGCCTGATCGATCACTTTGGCTTCACAGCACAGGCCGGCAAGGCCGGTCGATCCCAGGCGCGAAAGGTCGCCGCCGAGCCTTGTGTAGATTGCGATCGGGCAGGTCTCGGTCGAGCCGTAGACCTGAAGCACCGGGACATCGCGCGTGACAAAGCGCTCGATCAGGTGCGGAGGCACGATGGTCGAGCCTGTTGCGACGGCCTTGAGTGACGAAAGATCGGCGGTCGCCCAGGCGGGATGCTCGCTCACCGCCTGGATGATCGCAGGCACCAGCACCGTGAGCGTCGGCCGCTCCTGTTCGATGGCAGCAAGCGCGGTATCGGGCGTAAAGCGCGCATGGATCGTGACCGTCGCGCCCAGTTGGAGCGCCGGCGTCGTCTGGATGTTGAGGCCGCCGACGTGGAAGAACGGCAGCACGGTCAGCACGTGGTCGTCGGACGTCATGTTGTGCATGTGCTGGCTCATGACGCTGTTCCAGAACAGTGCCTCCTGGCGCAGCACTGCGCCTTTCGGCCGCCCGGTCGTTCCCGACGTGTAGACGATGAGCAGCGGACACGAGAGATCGGTGTGCGGATTTCGGCTGGTGCCGTCGCTCCTGGCCAGCAGGCCTTCGAATGTTGTGCCGCCGGGCGGTACGAAGTCGAGGCCGACGACGGCAGTCCCCGGTGCGGACTGCGCGAGCGTGGAAAGAAGTCCCTCAAATGCTTGCTCAAGCACGAGAACCTTGGCGCCGGCATCGCTGAGAATGAACAGCTGCTCGGCGATAGCCAGCCGCCAGTTCAGTGGCACCAGGATAGCCCCGAGCCGCGCGCACGCGTAGAGCAGCACCAGATAATCGGGCCGGTTCAGGCTCAGAATCGCGACGCGGTCGCCGCGGCCGACGCCAAGCTCCTGCTTCAAGGTGGTTGCGGTCCGTTCGATGCGTGCGGCGAATGCCGCATAGCTCAGCCGCTTCCCTTCGAAGGAAATAGCCGTCTTGTCTGGAGCGAACGCCGCGTTGCGGTCTATCAGGCTACAGAGGTCCACCGTCAGTCGTCCGTTTCACCGGCCTCGTACAGCGCTTCGCGCCCGATCCGGTCGAGGCAGAGCTCGGCGGTCCAGGGCAGCATCAGCGAGCCGCAGCGGCTGTCGCGATAGATCCGCTCGAGCGGCAGCGACCTGAGCATGGCCTGACCGCCGCAGGTGCGGATCGCGAGCGCGGCAAGCTCATTGGCGCCCTCCATCACCGAATATTGCGCGGCATAGGCCCGCAGCACCTGCTCCTTGCTCGGATTGGCGCAGGCTTCGGTGACGGCCTGGAACCAGATCCCCTTGATCTGCTCCAGCTTGATCTGCATCTGCGCGACCGCGATCTGCTTGGTCGGGTACATCCGCCGCTTGACCGGCGGCATGCCGGGCACCTCGCCGCGCAAGTAGCGCACGGTGAAGTCATAGGCCGCTTGCGCGAGGCCCATATAGGTCGGCGACAGCGTCAGGAACATGTGCGGCCAGCGCATCGCGGCCTGGAAATAGACGCCACGCGGCATCAGCGCAGAATCCTCCGGCACGAACACGTCCTTGAACAGAAGCGTCCGCGAGACCGTGCCGCGCATGCCGAGCGGATCCCAATCGCCGACGACAGAGACCCCTTCCGACTTGGCGGGGATGGCGAGGTAAAGCGTGTTGCGGCGCGAGGCCTTCTCGCCTTCTTCGATTTCGGTGCAAAGCACGCCGTAATAGTCGGCATGGCCGGAGAGCGATGCAAAGATCTTCTTGCCATTGACGATCCAGCCGCCCTCCACCGGCCTTGCTTCCGTGCCGAACGCGACACCGCCGGCCGCCGCTGCGCCACCTTCAGAGAAGGGTTGCGAGTAGATCGCGCCCTCCTCGACGATGCGCCTGTAGTGAACCGCGCGCCGCCGCTCGTGCTCGGCGCGCGTCTGCTCATCCATGTCGAGATCGTCGGCCAGCGGGCCCGACCATAGTGTCGAGCACACATGCATGTTCCAGGTCAGCGCGGTTGCGCCGCAATAGCGGCCGATCTCGGCGGCAGCCAAGGCATAGGTCTGGTAGTTCGCGCCAAGTCCGCCGTGCTTCTTGGGGACTGCGATGCCGAGCAGCCCGACGCGATGCAAGTCGCGATAGTTTTCGGTCGGGAAGATCGCCTCGCGATCATAGGTCGCGGCGCGACCGGCAAAGACGCTCTGGCCGATCTCGCGGGCACGCGCAATGATGCCGGCCTGTTCGTCGCTCAGGCGGAAAGCAACGGGATCGAAGATCGGCGCATCCAGCGCGACCTTGTTGGTCGTGCCAATAGTCTTGCTGACTTGCATGGTCATCGCGCAGTTACCTTAGACTTTGGTCGCGAGAGAGTTCAGAAACCCGCCGAGAGCTTCGTCAAAGGCGGCAGGGCGTTCGAGATTGGCGAGATGGCCTACGCCGGCGAGCTCGACATATGCAGCCCCAGGGATATAGGTCGCGGTCTTTGCCATCATCGGGGCGGGCGCATTGTTGTCCTTGGAGCCAGACAGAAGCAGCGTGGGGACGGAGATATCCCCAAGCGTGCTGCGCTGATCGAAGCCGATGAGAGCCAGCATCATGGCGCGATAGCTTGCCTCGGGCACGCTTCCCATGCATTCGCGCGCCAGCTCCATCCCGTTCGGATCGGGATCATCGCCGACCAGCTCCTCCACCAGCGTTGGCGCCAGCGACTTCATGGTCTCCCCACGATCGAGCGGCCCGAGCCGTGCCGCGATGAATGATTTCTGCCAATCGCCGTCAGCCTTCCCGAAGGCAGGGCTGGTCTGCGCCAGCACGACCGCTCGTGCCAGTCCGGGGGACTGCACCAGCCATTTCTGGACGATCATGCCGCCGATGGAATGGCCGACCAGAATAGGTTTGACCGCACCAAGCTGCTCGATGAATTGCTGAAGCGCATCGGCCAGGGCAGCGATGCTGACGCTGGCGAGCGGCGCCGATCCGCCATAGCCCGGCATGTCCCACGCGATCGTGTGGAAGCGGTCGCCGAACGTGGCAAGCTGCTGCCGCCAGCTTCGCGCCGCGCCGCCAATGCCATGCAGGAAGATCAGGGGTATCGCGCCCGGATCGCCCGCGGCTTCATAGGCGAAGCGTCCGTCCTTTGTTATCATTGGCGCAGGCTGCGACACGCGACATCCTTTTGCTTGGCCCGTCGATGCTAACAGGCCTGTGGGGGATGGGAAGAGATAATTTTATACTTAAAGCAATTTCCGGGCCGCTTCTGTGCGGCGGTGTTCGGGAGGCGAGCGCCGGTTTCGTTGCAAAAATTTGAGGGTTAAAATATATCGGAAGAACGATCACGAGATCCGAGGGAGACAGCGCATGTCCGGATTGCCGCACTCGCCGCACGCACTGGTGACCGGCGGCGGTCGCGGCATCGGCCGCGCGATAGCTGCTTCTCTCGTCGGCGCTGGCGCGACCGTAACCGTGCTTGGCCGGAACGCGGCGGTTCTCGAAGAGGCAGTCAATGCGGGTGCGGCGCACTTTGCGGCCGTCGCTGATGTTTCGAACGAAGCGTCCCTGAAAGCTGCCATTGCCGGAGCGAGTGCGCGCAAGCCGATCGACATCCTGATTGCCAATGCGGGCAGCGCCGAATCGGCGCCGTTCGCGAAATCGGATGCCGCCCTTTTTGCGCGCATGATGGATGTCAATTTCATGGGCGTCGTGCATGCCGCCCGGGCCGTGCTGCCGGGCATGAAGGATCGGCCCTATGGCCGTATCGTTGCTGTCGCGTCGACGGCCGGGCTCAAGGGCTATGCCTATGTCAGCGCGTATGCTGCTGCAAAGCACGCCGTAGTCGGTCTCGTGCGTTCGCTCGCCCTCGAGATGGCCGGAAGCAATGTGACCGTGAATGCGGTGTGTCCGGGCTTCACCGACACCGATCTCGTTGCCGGCAGCATCGATAACATCATGAAGAAGACGGGGCGTAGCCGAGAGCAGGCGGTCGCAGAGCTCGCGAAACACAATCCGCAAGGACGCCTGATCACGCCTCAGGAAGTGGCAGACACGGTTCTCTGGCTGTGCGGTGAAGGCGCGAGCGCAATCACCGGGCAGGCGATTGCCGTGGCCGGGGGCGAGGTCTAGCGTGCCCGGTTCAGTCGGGGAACAAGGAAGCCAAGGAGATCGCATGAGCAGACCCGCCAATCCCGTCACCGTGCCGCTTGCAGACTACTCGCCGCAGCACTTTATGCTGGCTGTGGTCGACGGCGTTGCGACGGTCACGCTCAACCGCCCCGAACGAAAGAATCCACTGACGTTCGAAAGCTATCGGGAGCTGACCGATTTCTTCCGTGCCTGCGCCTTCGACGATGCGGTCAAATCCATCGTGGTCACCGGTGCCGGCGGCAATTTCTCGTCGGGCGGCGACGTGTTCGAGATCATCGGCCCGCTCGTGAAGATGGACACGAAGGGGCTGACCGCCTTCACTCGGATGACCGGCGACCTCGTCAAGGCGATGCGGGCCTGTCCGCAGCCGATCGTTGCCGCGGTCGGGGGCATTTGCGCCGGGGCCGGGGCGATCATCGCCATGGCATCTGACATGCGCCTTGCGGCGAGCGGGGCCAAGGTGGCGTTCCTGTTCAACAAGGTGGGGCTGGCCGGCTGCGACATGGGTGCCTGCGCAATCCTGCCGCGGATCATCGGGCAGTCGCGCGCCTCCGAGTTGCTCTACACCGGCCGGTTCATGACCGCGGAAGAGGGCGAGCGCTGGGGCTTCTTCAGCCGCATCGTCACGCCGGAGCAGGTGCTGCCTCAGGCGCAAATTCTGGCGAAGCAGATCGCGGAAGGGCCGACTTTCGCCAACACCATGACCAAGCGGATGCTGGCCATGGAATGGGCGATGTCGGTGGAGGAGGCGATCGAGGCGGAGGCCGTTGCCCAAGCGTTGTGCATGACCACGGCGGATTTCGAGCGAGCCTTCGAGGCTTTCGCCAACAAGGTCAAGCCGGTATTCAGGGGCGACTAGACCGATCGCCTTAACGGCGTCCATGTCAGCAACGGGGACTTGCGCGGAATTATTTTAGGCTTAAAATAGTTTCGTGGCCGGGTGAATTGGCGAGGCTCCCATGAAAGTCGCGATCATCGGTGGCGGACCTGCGGGTCTCTATGCTGCGATCCTGCTCAAGAAGCAGCGCCCGGCCGCCGACATTACGGTATACGAGCGCAATCGGGCCGACGACACCTTCGGCTTCGGCGTGGTGTTCTCCGACGCCACGCTGGACAATTTCGAGAAGCACGATCTTCCGAGTTACCGCCGTATCACCCAGGAGTTCGCATACTGGGATGACATCGCGGTGCACTTTCGCGGCACGGTGCATCGCGTCGGCGGCAACGGCTTTTGCGGCTGCTCACGACGCAAGCTCCTTTTGATCCTTCAGGAGCGCGCTCGCGAGCTTGGCGTCGTCTTGCATTTCGAGATGGACATCGACGACGAGTCCCGCTTCGCCGATGCCGATCTCATTCTCATCGCCGACGGCATCAACAGTCGCTTCCGCGAGAAATACGTCGACCATTTCCAGCCGGAGGTCGACATCCGCTCCAACAAATTCGCCTGGATGGGATCGACCAGGCCGCTCGATGCCTTCACCTTCATCTTCCAGGAGACCGAGTGGGGGCCGTTCATCGCCCATGCCTATCAGTATGAGGCCGGGCATTCGACCTGGATATTCGAGACCGATCCGGAGACGTTCGAGCGGGCGGGACTGACAGGGCTGGACGAAGCTCAGTCCGCCGCGCGGATGGCAGACATCTTCGGCTGGTTCCTCGGCGAGCATCGATTGCTGACCAACCGCTCGATGTGGCGCAACTTCCCCATGATCCGCAGCAAGCGCTGGGTCAAGGACAACATGGTTCTGCTCGGCGACGCCAAGGCGAGCGCGCATTTCTCGATCGGCTCGGGCACCAAGCTCGCGATGGAAGACGCGATCGCGCTGGCCGAGGCGATGGAGAAGGCGCCCAGCATCGAGGCGGCGCTGGAAGTCTATGAGCACGGCCGCCGTGAGGAGGTCGAGAAGACGCAGCATGCCGCCGACGTCTCGCTGGTCTGGTTCGAGCATGTCGACCGCTTCTGGGATTTTGACCCGGTGCAGTTCGCATTCGGCGTGATGACGCGCTCGAAGGCGATCACCTACGATAATCTTAAGCTCCGCGCGCCGGATTTCGTGGCGGAGGTCGAGAAGTCGTTTGCCAGGCAGGTGCGCAGCAGCGGCTTCGATGTCGATACCGATCGACCGATGGTACCGCTGTTCCAGCCGTTCCGTCTACGTGAGATGAAGCTCGCCAATCGTGCGGTGATGTCGCCGATGTGCATGTATTCGGCGAAGGAGGGTGTGCCGACAGACTTCCACCTGGTCCATTACGGCTCGCGCGCGATCGGCGGCGCCGGGCTGATCTTTACCGAGATGACCTGCGTTGGCCGCGATGCCCGGATCACGCCCGGCTGCGCCGGCCTGTGGAACGACGAGCAGGAAGCCGCATGGCGGCGCATTGTTGATTTCGTCCACGGCAACTCGGCCGCAAGAATCTGCCTTCAGTTGGGGCACGCCGGTCGCAAGGGCGCAACCAAGCTGATGTGGGACGGTATGGATCGGCCTCTGGACGAGGGCAGCTGGGAAACCGTTTCGGCATCGCCGCTACCCTATTTCCCCGACAGCCAAGTCCCGCGCGAGCTCGACCGCTCCGGCATGAACGCGGTGAGGGACGCTTTCGTTGCGGCAGCCGAGCGCGGCGAGCGCTGCGGCTTCGACATGCTCGAATTGCACTGCGCCCACGGCTATCTGCTTGCCAGCTTCATCTCACCGCTGACCAATACCCGCACGGACGAATATGGCGGCTCGCTCGCCAACCGGCTGCGTTTTCCGCTCGAGATCTTCGAAGCGCTGCGCGCGGTGTGGCCGTCGCACAAGCCGATGTCGGTGCGCATCTCCGCAACCGATTGGGCTGACGGCGGCATCACCGGCGATGATGCCGTCGCCATCGCGCGCGCCTTTGCCGAGGCGGGCGTCGATCTCGTCGACGTCTCGACCGGCCAGACGGTGCGCGATGCGCAGCCGGTCTACGGGCGCATGTTCCAGACGCCGTTCTCCGATCAGGTCCGCAACGAGGCGCGGGTAGCCACCATGTGCGTCGGCAACATCACCACGGCGGACCAGGCCAACACCATTCTGGCCGCTGGCCGGGCGGATCTCGTCGCGCTCGGCCGTCCGCATCTCGTCGATCCCTTCTTTACCATGAAGGCGGCGGCCTGGTACGGCGCCAACGACGCATTCTGCCCGCCGCAATATCTGCCGGGAAAGGATCAGATTTTCCGCAACAGCGTGCGCGACCGGCAGGATCTGGAGGAGCTGAGAATTAAGGCTAAGCCCAGGACCCGGGCCGAGCTCAAGGCGGAGGCGACAAAGCCGCTTGCGGCGGAGTGACCGACCGTGCGACGTTAACCCCGTTGCCTGTGTTTCGAGTGGAGTAAGGCGATGAAGGCGATTATCGTCGGTGGCGGTATCGGTGGTCTCACCACGGCGTTGATGTTCCGCTCACGGGGCCTGGATTGCGAGATCTTCGAGCAGGCCGACACCATCCGCGAACTCGGCGTCGGCATCAACACGCTGCCGCATGCGATGCGCGAGTTGGCCGGGCTCGGCCTGTTGCAGAGGCTGGACGACGTCGCGATCCGCACCGATCAGCTCTATTACCTCAACCGCCACGGCCAGGAAGTCTGGCGCGAACCCCGCGGCATCGACGCCGGTCACGATGTGCCGCAATTCTCGATCCATCGTGGGCGCCTTCAGGGCGTCATCCATCGTGCCGTCGAGGAACGGCTCGGGCCGGACGCAATTCACACCGGCTGCCGGCTTGGTGCCTTCACGCAGGATGAGGGCGGCGTCACCGCTTACTTCTTCGATCGTGCCGGCACGCACGTCCACACCGCGCGTGGGGATATCCTGATCGGCGCCGACGGCATCCACTCACGCGTCCGCGAGACGCTGTTCCCGAGCGAGGGGCCGCCGTGCTGGAACGGCTTGATGCTGTGGCGCGGCGCCCGCGACTGGCCGCTGTTCCTCACCGGCAAATCGATGATTGTGGCCGGCGGTCTCAATGCCAAGGTGGTGATCTATCCGATCGCGGAAGGATCGAGCGCGGCAAGCCGCCTCACCAATTGGGCGGTGCTGGTCAAAGTGGGCGAGGGCAATGCACCGCCGCCGCGGAAAGAAGACTGGTCGCGGCCGGGGCGGCGCGAGGAGCTGATGCCGCATGTGGCACGCTTCTCCGTTCCGTATATTGACGTCAAGAGCCTGATCTCGGCGACGCCCGAATTCTACGAGTATCCGACCTGCGACCGCGATCCCTTGCCCTATTGGTCGTCCGGGCGTGTCACGCTGCTCGGCGACGCCGCGCATCCCATGTATCCGGTCGGCTCGAACGGCGCCTCGCAGGCGATCCTCGACGCGCGCTGCCTTGCGGATGTGCTGGTGCGTGCCGAGCATCCGCGCCAGGCGCTGCTCGAATACGAGAAGAAGCGCCTGCCGATGACGGCCGAGATCGTCCGCTCCAATCGGCGCGGCGGTCCTGAGGGCGTCATCGACGCCGTCGAGCAGCTTGCGCCTGACGGCTTCGACAATGTCGATAACGTCCTGAGCTATTCCCAGCGCGAGGCGATCGTGCGTGGCTACGCCACCAAGGCCGGATTTGCCGCCGTCCCGGGACTTGCGGCGGTACGCGCCTGAAGTCGCCGGTAGATCGGGATGAATTTGAGGATCGGCGCCAGCCCGGAACTCAAATCACCTCTCCCCGCTGGGGAGAGGTGGCCGCGCTTCACAAGCCCAACTTTCCACTTTAGTCGCCGGGAGGCGGCGGCAGGAAGTGGATGTTGAACTCGGCGGCCATCGTCACCACGTCCTCCGGCCTCTGCTCCTTCATGTTGTGAAGGCCCCAGAACAGGTCGAACAGCTTGCGGCTTGGGGAGACCCAGAACAGCACTTTTGCGGTCTGCTCCGACTTGTTGAAGATGCCGTGAGGCACGCCCATGCCGAGCCGGATCAGGTCGCCGGTGGTCGCCTGCGACTCCGAATTGCCGAGCATGAAATCGAGCTTGCCCTCCAGCATGTAGAGATACTCATCCTGATCGGGATGAATGTGCGGCGGCACGAACGTGCCCGGCGGAAGTGTCGCATGCCAGGAGAAGCTGTGTTCGGCGTAGCTCTTCGGCACATAGGTCTGGCCGAGGATGCTCCAGGAAATGCCCTGGATGCCCTCATTCGCCCGGGTGATGCCGGTGATTTCGCTCTTCATTGCAGTCCTCCCGTAACGCGATACGCGGCCTTAATTCGCCGCCTTGCAGTCCTTGGCATAGCGGTCGCCGTAGTTCTCGAAGACCTTCTGGACGATCTCGGTCTGGAACTTGCCGTCCGGACGCTTGGCGACTTTGGTCAGGTAGAAATCCTGGATGGGATAGCCGTTGGTGTTGAACTTGAAGGTGCCGCGCAGCGAGGTGAAATCGGCCTTCTTGAGCGCCGCCCGAACGGCGTCCTTGTTCGATAGATCGCCCTTCACCGCCTTGACCGCGCTGTCGATCAGCATCGCGGCGTCATAGGCCTGAAAGGCGTAGGTGCCGGGCACGATGTTATAAGCGGCCTCATAGGCGGCAACGAACTTCTTGTTCTGGGGATTGTCGAGATTGGGCGCCCAGTTCGCGCCGCCGAACATGCCGACCGCTGCGTCCTGCTGCGCCGGCAGGGTCGATTCATCCACCGTGAAAGCCGAGAGCACCGGAATGGTGTCGGCAAGGCCGGCCTGCCGGTATTGCTTGACGAGATTGACGCCGAGGCCGCCGGGCATGAACGTGAACAGTGCATCGGGCTTCTGCGACGAGATCTTGGACAACTCCGGCTGGAAGTCCAGCGTGTTCAGCGGCATGTAGGATTCCTCGACGATCTCGCCCTTGTAGTCCAGCTTGAACCCGGCCACCGAATCCTTGCCGGCCTGATAGTTCGGCACCATCAGGTACATGCGCTTGTAGCCGCGATCCTGCGCGACCTTGCCGAGGATCTCGTGCACCTGATCGTTCTGATACGAAGTCACATAGAAGAACGGGTTGCAGTCCTTGCCGGCAAAGGTCGACGGCCCGGCATTGGGGCTGATCAGGAAGGTCTTCGATTCCGTGATGGGCCGGTGGATCGCCTGGAGGATGTTGGAGAAGATCGGTCCGACCACGAAGTCGACCTTCTCGCGCTCAAGAAGGCCCTTGACCTTGGTCACCGCTGCATCCGGTTTCAACTCGTCGTCGACGACGACGACCTCGACATCGCGGCCGCCCATCTTGCTGCCGAGATCTTTCACGGCAAGCGTGAAGCCGTCCCGAACCTGTTGGCCAAGCGCGGCCGCAGGTCCCGACAGGGTCACGATCACACCCAGCTTGATTTTTTCCTGGGCAAGGGCAGGGGTCACCACGGTGCCGAGCAGCGCGGCGGCTGCGGCCAAGGTCATTTGCGTCTTCATGATCTGTCCCTCGTGACGATTGGCTTGCGCTGCAAGCCACGTACTCCAAATTCAAACTTATGCCGATGATGGTCGCCGCGGCAAGCCGAGCTCGAGGCGTCGCATTCTGCGGAGAGCGCCGCATGCAAGCGGCGCGCCAATTATTTGAAGCCTAAAGAAATTGTCCTGCGGTCGATTGTTGCAGCTTTGGACTTGCAGCCGGCTCCGATTTATTTGAAGCTCAAAACGTTGGGGAATCCGTGCCGGCGCCAATGCCGGCTGTGAGTGGCTGCATCAACATGCTCGATTCCGAGACCAAGGCCGTCGAAACGCCGGAGGACCACGCCGAAGAGCTTCGGCTGTGGCTGCGGCTCCTGACCTGCACGACGCTGATCGAAGGCGAGGTGCGCGGCCGGCTGCGGCAGCGGTTCGACGTCACGCTGCCTCGTTTCGACCTGATGGCGCAGCTCGACAAGGCGCCTGACGGCATGACGCTGTCCGACGTCTCCAAACGCATGATGGTGTCGAACGGCAATGTGACCGGCCTCGTGGAGCGGCTGGTGGACTCCGGCCATCTCGACCGGCGGACCTCGGAGACGGACCGCCGCGTCCAGGTGATCCGCCTCACGAAGCTCGGGCGCGCCGAGTTTCGCCGAATGGCTGCGGAACACGAAACCTGGATCGCCGATCTCTTCGCCGACCTGACGCCGAAGGACGTGCGCGAGCTGATGCGGCTCCTGGCCAAGACCAAGGCGTCCGCGCAAAAATCGGCCGCGCGCCGCCGGTCGTAAGCCCCGCCGCTGGGACGGCCACCAATTCCTTTTGCCGCAGGAAAAAGCACGGCGTGCCCAAAATCCGCTATTGCGCCGAATTGTTTTAAGCCTAAAATGTTTCCAGATCGTGCTGCCGGGTGCAATCCATGCTGAAAGGAGCGTGCGATGGCCAACGCCGCCAAGATTCAAGTGTCGGGTTCGTGTGACGGCAACGCCGCGACGGCCCATGTCGATATGTTCGCGCGGCAACATCTGCCGCCGCGCGAGCTCTGGCCCGAATTCATCTTCACGCGGCCGGAGCTGCACTACCCCCCGCGACTGAACTGCGTCAGCTATTTCCTGGATCGCTGGATCGAGCAGGGACATGGCGAGGCGCCCTGCGTCATCAGCCCTTCCGTCAGCTACACCTATCGCGAGCTGCAGGCGCTGGTGAATCGCATCGCCAACGTGCTGGTCGGCAAGCTCAATCTCGTCCCCGGCGGCCGGGTGCTGTTGCGCTCTGCCAACAACCCCATGATGGTTGCGACCTATCTCGCGGTGATCAAGGCTGGGGGCATCGTCGTGGCGACGATGCCGCTGCTCCGCGCCAAGGAGCTGTCCTATCCGATCCAGAAAGCGGCGATCACGCTGGCGCTGTGCGACGGAAAGCTCGCCGATGAGATGGAGAAGGCGAAGGCCGCCGCGCCCGGTCTCGAGCGTGTCGTCTATTGGGGCAATGACACCGACAATTCTCTCGAGGCGCTGATCGCCGATGCCAGCTCTGAGTTCACAGCCGTCGATACCGCGTCCGACGACATCTGCCTGATCGCTTTCACCTCGGGCACGACAGGCGATCCCAAGGGCACCATGCATTTCCACCGCGACATGCTCGCGGTCTGCGACGGTTACGCGCGCAACATCCTGCGCGCCGAGCAGAAGGATCGTTTCATCGGCTCGGCCCCGCTCGCGTTCACCTTCGGCTTCGGCGGCGTGCTGTTTCCGATGCATATCGGCGCGTCCTTCGTCGTGCTGGAGAAGACGACGCCGGACGACCTGCTGTCGGCGATCGAGCAGTACAAGACGACGGTCTGCTTCACCGCGCCGACCGCGTACCGCGCCATGATCGGCAAGCTTCCGGGCCGTGACATCTCCTCGCTTCGCAAATGCGTCTCCGCGGGCGAGACACTGCCCAAGCCGACATTCGATGCCTGGCTCAAGGCCACCGGGATCAAGCTGATGGACGGCATCGGTTCGACCGAGATGCTGCACATCTTCATCAGCGCGACCGAGGACGAGATCCGCCCCGGCGCCACCGGCAAGCCCGTGCCGGGCTATGAGGCCAAGATCGTCGATGATGAGGGCCGCGACGTTGCGCCCGGGACGATGGGCCGTCTCGCGGTGCGCGGGCCGACCGGCTGCCGTTATCTGGCCGACGAGCGGCAGCGCAAATACGTCCAGAACGGCTGGAACATCACCGGCGACACCTATCTGATGGATAGCGACGGCTATTTCTGGTACCAGTCGCGCTCCGACGACATGATCGTGTCGGCCGGCTACAACATCGCAGGGACCGATGTCGAAGCAGCGCTGCTTACGCATCCGGCGGTTGCCGAGTGCGGCGTGGTCGGCGCCCCCGACGAGGCGCGCGGCATGATCGTGAAGGCCTATGTCATCACCGCACCCGGCGTGACTGCGGATGCGCAGCTCGTGGCGGAGCTGCAGGATCATGTCAAACGCGAGATCGCGCCGTACAAATATCCGCGCGCGATCGAGTTCGTGACGCAATTGCCGAAGACCGAAACCGGCAAGCTGAAGCGCTTTGCCCTGCGGCAGCTGGCGCAGGTCGCGGCGACGTCGTCAGGCGTCGCTGCGGAATGAGAGAAGGATAGAGAATTGTCCGTGACGCCCCCGAAAGGCTCGCAACTCGCGGTGCTGCCGACGGCAGCCGAGGACGGAACGCGCATCAGGGCGCAGATCCTCCAGCCGTCAGGCTGGCCGGTTCCGAAAGGCTATGCCAACGGCATGGCTGCCGAAGGGCGCATCGTCGTCACCGGCGGGGTGATCGGCTGGGATACAGAAGAGCGCCTTGCGGAAGGCTTCGTCGCGCAGGTACGCCAGACCTTGAGCAACATCGCCGCGATCCTGGCCGAGGCCGGTGCCCGGCCCGAGCACCTCGTGCGCCTGACCTGGTACGTCGTCGACATGGACGAGTACCTGGCCAATCTGAAGGAACTGGGCAGGGTCTATCGCGACGTCTTCGGAGCCCATTATCCTGCGATGGCGCTGGTTCAGGTGGTCCGCCTCGTGGAGAAGGCGGCGCGCGTCGAAATCGAAGCCACCGCCGTCATTCCTCGCTGAATTCTGCCGGGATCGGCTCTCCCTGATCAGCTCGCCTTGGTTAGCTTGCTTTGGCGAGCTCATCGTCCTCGGGCGAGTTCAGATAGACGCCCGACATGGTGTCGACCCAGCACAGATGGTCGTGCACCTTCTTCACTCCCTCGACGTTCTCCGCGGCGACGACCGCGGCTTGCCGTGCGCGCTCTTCGGTGATGACGCCGCTGAGGTGAACGATACCGTTGCGCACGATCACGTTCAGTCCGAACGGGCACCAGTCGCTCTTCTCCATGGTATCGATGATCCGGGTGCGAATGTGGTCGTCATCCGCGGTGGGATCCGGCACTTCGCGGGCGAGCCCCGCCACCGCCTGCAGCAGATTGGCGCGGGATACGATCCCGACCACCTTGTCGCCACGCACGACCGGCAGCCGCTTGATGTTGTTCCGCTCCATGAGATCGACGATCTCCGCGAGCGCCGTATCCTCCGTGATCGTCACGGGCGAGTCGGTCATCACTTCCGAGACCTTGCGTCCGTGCTCATGGACGAAATCACCGGCGGATTTGCCCGGACCGAGGATGAATCGAAGCCAGCGTCCGCGCTTGCGCCCGGTGCCGATCTCGCTGCGGCGGATGAAATCCCCTTCCGACACGACGCCGACCAGCTTGCCGGTCTCGTCGACCACCGTGAGTCCGCTGACATGCCGCTTCAGCATGATATTTGCCGCTTCGACGATGCTGGTGTCGGGGGTGACCGAGATGACCGACCGGGTCATGATCTGGTGGGCGCGCATGGATAACTCCGCTTTGTTGAAACTTCGATGCGCGCAACCTAGCTCGGGTATCGAGGTGCTGTTTGACGCAAGTCAATCGGGCGAAACACGATCGATCCCGATTGAGAAATTGTGATCCGGACCCGGGTTTGATGCAGCTCAACACGGCTTCGACGCCTCGCGATACCCTCTACGTACGTACAGCTGAAGCCCGCAGGAACATGAGCTATGAGCGTCGTGCAGAAATTTCCACGGGCTGAAGAGCCGGCGGTGCAGGTTCTCCCCGCCCATCCCGCCGCTGGTCCCGAAGCCTTGCCTGTGAGCCCGGGAAAACTCGAAAGCATTCCGGTCGCGGCCGATTCCGTGCCTGCATCAGAGCCATATCCTCTGGACCGCGCCTTGCACGCGATGCTGGCGCGGTTCACGGGCGGGATTTCGCCGCTTGCCCTGTCGCTCGCCTGGCTCGATTGGAGCTCGCATCTGGCCGCAGCGCCGCAGCGCCAGATGGAGATTTCGCGGAACGCCCTTCGCGATGTCGGCCGGCTCGCAGAAGCTGCCGCGCACGCGGCGTCGCCCGGGCAAAAGCCGTGGTCCGTGATCGCGCCGCAGCAGCGGGATCGTCGTTTCAGCGGATCGCAATGGGAGACCCCGCCGTTCAATCTGCTGGCGCAGGCGTTTCTGCTCGGAGAGCGCTGGTGGCGCGATGCTGCGACGGGCGTACGCGGCGTGTCGCACGCAAATGAAGCCATCGTCGAGTTCTCGATGCGCCAGTTGCTCGACATGCTGGCGCCGTCGAACTTCGCTGCGACCAACCCGAAGGTGCTGGAGAAGGCGTTCCAGAGCGGCGGGGAGAATTTCATCTTCGGCTGGCAGAACTGGTGCAGCGACCTGATGCGCCTGCTCTCCAACTCGAAACTGGCGGACGACGGGCAGTTCGTGGTCGGCAAGACGGTGGCGGTTTCACCCGGCAAGGTCGTCTACCGCAACGAGCTGATCGAGCTGATCCAGTATTATCCGACCACCGCGCAGGTGCGGCCCGAGCCGATCCTGATCGTGCCGGCCTGGATCATGAAATATTACATCCTCGATCTCTCGCCGCAGAACTCGCTGGTCAAATATCTGACGGGTCAAGGTTTCACCGTGTTCGCGATCTCATGGCGCAACCCGGATGCGAGGGATCGGGATCTCGCCTTCGACGATTATCGCAGGCTGGGCGTCATGGCGGCGCTGGACATGATCGGCCTGATCATGCCGGGTCGGAAGACCCATGCGCTCGGCTATTGTCTGGGGGGCACATTGCTGTCGATCGCCGCCGCCGCGATGGAACGCGACGGTGACAACCGATTCGGCTCGGTCACTTTCCTTGCCGCGCAGACCGACTTCACCGAGGCCGGAGAGCTGACGCTCTTCATCAACGAGAGCCAGGTGGCCTTTCTCGAAGACATGATGTGGCAGCGCGGCTATCTCGACACGACGCAGATGGCCGGCGCCTTCCAGCTGCTGCGCTCCAACGAACTGATCTGGTCGCGGCTGTCACATGACTATCTGATGGGCGAGAGCGCACCGCCGAGCGACCTGATGGCCTGGAACGCCGACGCCACGCGGCTGCCTTATCGCATGCATTCGGAGTATCTGCGCAAGCTGTTCCTCGACAACGATCTGGCGGGAGGGCGCTATCTCGTCGGAGGCAGGAGTATTTCGCTCTCCGATATTCACGTGCCGATGTTCGTGGTCGGCACGCTCGCCGATCACGTGGCGCCGTGGCGATCCGTCTACAAGATCCACTATCAGGTCGATGCTGACGTGACGTTCCTGTTGACCAGCGGCGGTCACAATGCCGGTGTCGTGGCGCCTCCGGAGGAGCCCGGCCACAGCTATCAGGTGCTGACCAAGGCTGCTGATGCGCCCTATGTCGGCGCGGATGAATGGCTGAAGCTGGCTCCGCGGGTTGAAGGGTCGTGGTGGTTGGAATGGACCAAATGGCTCGCGGCGCGCTCCGGCGCGCCCTGCGATCCGCCGCAGATCGGGCTTGGAGGCGCACCCGGCCTGCCCGATGCGCCGGGAGACTATGTTCACACCTAGACCTCCGGCTCGGAGCCCGGCGCGAGGTCCGAGGAGCGGAAGGGCTTGGCCTTGTCCAATTTCCGGTAGGCCACCGACGCGGCTCGCAACAGCTTCTTTTCCCGCTTTCGGTTGAGAAAACGATCGGTGGCACCGAGGCCGGCGCCGTTCAAGGACGCCGCCAGCGTCTGTCCTCGTGCATCGTCGTTCAATTGTCCGAGTGCTCTTTGTGCCTTGCGCAATTGCTTGAGGATGGACTTGTGTTTCGTCGGCGTTTCCGCGGCGAACAGGTCCTGGAGCGATTCGATCGAATAGGTCAGCCGCTTGTTGAGAAGCCGCAGCTTGTGTCGTTTCTCGACGTCGAGCTTGCGGAGTTTTCGCGCTTTCTTGAGCAGCCTCGTCTCCCACTCGGTCAGCCGCTCCATCGCGTGTTCGGCGAGCGTGCGGCGGCGCAGTCGAATGGTTTCCTTGCTGCGCCGGGTCGACCAGGGGCCGCTTTCGATCCACGTCGAGGTCTGCTCGACCAGGCGGCGGTACCGTGCGGATTGCAGCGCGCGCGCCAGCAGCCTGTGGCTCTCGGCCCGTTTCTCGTCCCACTGCTGAAGCTCGGCGATCACGGCGAGTTCGTCGCCACTCTCGGCGACGACCCGCTCGATCGCCACGTCGAGATCCCGCACCATGCCGAGCTGGCCGTTCAGCCATCTAAGTTCGGCCCAGACGTTCGGGCGCAGGGCATCGTCGACCATCGGCGAGAAGAAGCGGATGGCAGTACGCAGATGCGTCAGTGCGATGCGGATCTGGTGCAGAGCTTCGGGATCGCCGCGGCAGGTCCCGTCGTGCTGAGCGATCACGGCATCGAGGTGACGGCGGGCGATGATCCGGAAGGCCGTGTCGCAGGCCATGCCGGGGCTGAGGCGGCCGGGCAGGGTATTGCGCCGCGTCGCCGGCTTGGCACGCGTGGTCGCCCTCGAGCTTGTGGTGGGTCCCGACATCCTTGCCTGCATCAATCAGGTTGCGTTGTGTGCCCCTTGGCGATCGCGTTCCGGCAGTTCTGCAGCGTCTGCTCTTCTGTCCCGGATGCATCGATGGTCGCCCAGCCGACATGGCCGATCTTATAGTTCTCTTGCAGCGCGGCAACCTCTTGCGTGGCGTCCGATGCATCTCCCCGGCGGTTTCCGATCCGCGCCTGCCGGGTCGCGAGGTCTGCGACCAGGAATAGACCGTTCAGCGCCACGTTGCGCTCGCGCGCCAGCGCGGCGATCGCGTCGCGTTCGTCCTCGCGGGCGAATACGCCGTCGATGAGCGCCGAGTGACCTTGCGCCAGCACCCGCCGGGCGCGCTGAGCCAGCGTGTCGTAGACGCGGGCCGTGACCTCCGGCGTATAGGCGGATGGCGGCAGGCGGTGCGTGTCCTCGACCCCGAACATTTGCTTGCGGACGAGATCGCTGCGCAGCAGGACGGCTCCCGGCTGCGGCGCGACGAGCGGCGCGAGCGCGTACGCCAGAACGGTCTTTCCGGTGCCGGACAGTCCGCCGACCGCAATCAGGCGCGGAGCGGGAGGACGGATCAGCATCCTGGCGAGGTCAAAATAGCGCTGGGCCTGGTCGAGAATGCCGGGACGATCGGAATGCGGCCGCTTCAGCCGTGCCAGGGCCACCTGGGCGCGGATCGCCGCACGGATCGACATGAACAGCGGCAGGGCCGAGAGCGCGTCGAGATTGTCGGCCGGCGTCGCTGCAAGATAGCGGTTCAGGGCGACATTGGCCGCGCGCAGTTGGTCGTGCTGCAACAAGTCCATGAGAGTGAACGCGAGATCGTAGAGCACGTCGACCGTTGCCATCTGCGCATCGAACTCGATGGCGTCGAACAGCACGGGCCGATCATCGATCAGAACGATGTTTGCGAGATGCAGATCGCCATGACAGCGGCGCACGAAGCCCTGGCGGCCGCGCTCTGCGAGCAGGGGACGAATACGCAGATATGCCTCGTGCGGCGCCTTGCCGAGCCTTCCGATGTCCTCCGCGTTGAAATGTCCGCCGGCCCGCAGGCCGTCACTGTTGCCGTCGATCAGGGCCGGGATGGATGAGACCCAGGCTTCTCCGTCGGCGCGGGTCGCCGCCGCGTGCGACGCCGCGATTGCGTCAGCGGCAGCCGAGGCGAGCTTCGCCTCCAGCGGACCGGCCTTTGCCAGCTGATCCAGTGTCCTGTTTTCGTCGAAGCGCGACATGTCGACCGCATATTCGATCGGCCGGCCGGCGCCGTCGACTTTCAGAGATCCATCCGGCTCTTCGGTGATCGCCACGACGCCGTGATAGATCTGCGGCGCCAGCGGCCGGTTGATCCTGATCTCCTCCTCGCAAGCCGCCTTGCGCTTCTCGAGTGTCGAATAGTCAAGGAACGGAAACCGGACGGCGCGCTTGATCTTCAGCGCGCGCTTTGCGTCCAGGAATACCGAGGCTCCATGCGTGTCGATCCGCGTCACGCCGGGATGATCGGTCAGCATCTGGAAGATGCGCTCCTGGGCCGCCGTTCCATCCTCGATCGGAGCGGGCATTCGAAGCACCATCACGGCGTCAGCACGGCTGCGCCGAGAATCTGGCCATTCCGCAACATGCCAAGAACCTCGTTGGCCTGATCGAGCGGAAACGCCGTCGTCTCGGTACGCACGCCGGCTTGCGGGGCGACCTTTAGAAAATCGAGGCCATCCTGCCGGGTCAGATTGGCGACCGAAACCAACTGTCGTTCCTGCCAGAGCAAGTCATAGGGAAAGCTTGGAATGTCGGTCATGTGGATGCCGGCGCATACGACGCGACCGCCTTTGCGGACGGCGCGCAACGCGGCCGGAACGAGCTCGCCGGCCGGTGCGTAGATGATGGCGGCGTCGAGCGGCTCGTCAGGCGCTTCGTCCGATGACCCCGCCCAGACTGCGCCGAGACGGCGTGCAAGGTCTTGTGCAGCGGCGTCGCCGCGTCGCGTGAATGCATGGACGGATCGTCCCTGCCAAACCGCGACCTGCGCAATGATGTGGCCGGCTGCGCCAAAGCCGTAGAGGCCGAGCCGGTCGGCGGGGCCGGCCAGAACCAGCGAGCGCCAGCCGATCAGCCCTGCGCACAGCAGGGGCGCAATCTCCACGTCGCTGCCGGCCTCACCGAGCGGAAAAGCGTAGCGTGCGTCGGCGATGGTGTGGGTCGCGTAGCCGCCGTCGCGCGTATAGCCCGTGAAGAGCGGTGCGTCACACAGGTTTTCCATGCCCTCCCGGCAGAATCGACATTTTCCGCAGGTGAAGCCGAGCCAGGGAATGCCGACCCGGTCGCCAGGCGCATGTGTTGTCACATTCGGCCCAACGAGGTCGACCCGGCCGACGATCTCGTGGCCAGGCACGATCGGATAACGAATATCGGGCAGCTCGGCATCGACGAGATGAAGATCGGTCCGGCATACGCCGCAGGCGCCGATCTTCACCCGGAGCTGACCCTCGCCGGGAATCGGGTCAGGCCGCTCCTCCATCTGGAGCCGCGCTCGTGGAGCCGGCAACACCATCGCACGCATGAGTCTCTCCGGGGCAAACCGCTCCGATTGAATTATTCATAGAATGACCAAGCGACCAGTCCTTGACGCCGGTCAACGCCTGTTCCCGGGTGACCGGATAGAGTCTTTTTGCGCTTGACGAGGATCAAGCGCCTCGACGCGCGCCGGCCTATCGTGGCGGCCCAGGAGAATGCGGATGCCCATCAAGGACGTCTTTCTGCCCCTTGTCGGCCAGCCGCGCGGACCGGCTGTGGTCGCGATAGAGAAATGCGTGGCCGTTGCCGCCGATCTCGGCGCCAGGATCACCGCGCTCGCGCTCGAGGAAGAAATCTTCGAGCGACCGAGGGTGATGCTGCCTTACGATCGCGATTCCGAGCACGCCGGCCCCGAAGCCGGCGACATGCAGCGGCTCCTGAATGCCTTCACCAGCGCAGCTTCCCGCGCCAACATTCGCGCCCAGAGCCGATCGGGCAAGGTGCCTGCGGATCAGATCGGCGCGATCCTGGCCGAGCATGCCCGCTTCAGCGACCTCACGCTGGTTCCCGTGAAACCGCACGACAGTCGAACAGAGGGCATTGTCGAAGCCCTCTTGTTCGGATCCGGCCGGCCGCTTCTGCTCTGTCCCGAACATCTCGCGGACGAACTTCGGCCTGAATTCGAAAACGTCATGATTGCCTGGGATCACTCTGCTCGCGCCGCGCGTGCGGTCGCCGACGCGTTGCCGATTCTTCGGGCTGCCACCTCGGTCCGCGTGGTGACCGTGGCGGACGACAAGACCGAGCCGGTCGTGCAATCCGGCACGGCTCTCGTCGATCATTTGAGGGAACATGGGGTCGATGCCTCGTTCGAAACAACGAAATGCGGCGGCAGCTCGATCGGCAAGGTACTGGGAAGCTGGGCGAATTCCCATGGCATCGATGCGATCGTCATGGGCGCCTATCATCATTCGCGCCTGAACGAGATCGTCTGGGGCGGTGTGACAAAGACCGTCATTGGCCAGCCACCGTGCTGGGTTATGATCTCGCACTAGGCTCCTTCTTTCGTCTTGATCGTCAACCAATCGGAACCGCCGCTGACCCGGCGCATTTTCTTTCATGTCAACCTATCGTCTGAACAACCTGCTGTCGCCGCGCTCGGTCGCGCTCGTCGGGGCGAGCGCTCGTCAGGGGTCCGTGGGACGCGCCGTCCTGGAGAACATTCGCAAGGCCGGATTCAAGGGGCAGTTTGGCCTCGTCAATCCGCGCCATGCCGAGATCGGCGGCGTCGCGGCGGTGAAGAGCCTGGACAGGCTGGACTTCGTGCCCGAGCTCGTGGTCATCACCGCCCCCGCAGGCGAGATTCCAGGCATTGTCGACCAAGCCGGGCGTCTCGGGTCTGCGGGCGCGCTGATCGTCTCGGCCGGGCTCGGCCAGGGACCGGGATCGCTGCACGAGGCCACAAGCACTGCTGCCCGAAAATACGGCATGCGGCTGGTCGGGCCGAACTGCCTCGGCATCATGATGCCCGGCGTCAGCCTGAATGCCAGTTTCGCCGCGCACATGCCGGGGGCGGGTAACCTCGCGCTGATCTCGCAATCGGGCGCAATTGCCGCCGGCATGGTCGATTGGGCCGCGCAGCGCGGCGTCGGATTCTCCGGCATCGTTTCTATCGGCGATCAGATCGACGTCGATATTGCCGATCTGCTCGACCATTTCGCGATGGATCACAAGACCCGCGCGATCCTGCTCTACATCGAGGCCATCAAGGACGCGCGCAAGTTCATGTCGGCGGCGCGCGCCGCCGCGCGCGTGAAGCCCGTCGTCGTGGTGAAATCCGGCCGCATGGCGCAGGGCGCGAAGGCGGCTGCCACGCACACCGGTGCGCTCGCCGGCGCCGACGCCGTCTACGACGCGGCGTTCCGCCGCGCGGGTGTCCTGCGGGTCTCCGATCTGCGCGAGCTGTTCGATTGTGCCGAGACGCTCGGCCGTGTCGAATCGCCGACGGGAAAGCGTCTCGCCATCCTGACCAACGGTGGCGGCATCGGCGTCCTTGCTATCGATCGATTGGTCGAACTCGGAGGAATTCCGGCAACCATCTCGGCTGAAGCGCGCAAGAAGCTCGATGCAGCGCTGCCGCCGACCTGGTCCGGTGCGAATCCCGTCGACATCGTGGGCGATGCCGACGCCTCGCGCTACGCGGTGGCGCTTGAGGAGCTGCTGGCCGATCGTGACAACGACGCAGTCCTGGTCCTCAACGTGCAAACGGCGATAGCCTCCGCCGCCGAGATCGCCACGACCGTGACGGAGCTCGTCAGAAAATATCGCGAGCAGCACCGCAGCTGGGCGAAGCCCGTATTGGCGGCCTGGGTTGGAGCCGATCAGCACATCATCCAGACACTCTCCAGCGCCGGTGTGCCGAACTATCCGACCGAGGACGACGCCGTGCGCGGCTTCATGTATCTGGTGCGGCACCGCGAGGTGGTGGAGGAGCTGAGCCAGGTTCCTCCCGCGATGCCCGATACCTTCGTTCCGGACGCCCGGGGAGCGAGGCAGATCGTCACCGCCGCGGTCGCGGATGGCCGTGAATGGCTCGAGCCCGTCGAGATCAAGCACCTGCTCGAAGCCTATGACATCGCGATGGTGCCGACCTATGCGGCGACCGATGTCGAGCAGGCGGTAGCCTATGCGAACGACATCTTCGCACAGGGCGACACCGTCGTGCTGAAGATCATGTCGCGGGACATCGTCCACAAATCCGACGTCGGCGGCGTCGTTCTCAACCTGACCACGCCTGAAGCAGTGCGAGTGGCCGCCACGGGCATTATCGCGCGCGCGAAAAAGCTGCGTCCGGAGGCGCGCATCGGCGGCGTCATCGTCCAGGCGATGGTCGTCAAGGCGAAAGCGCGCGAGCTGATCCTGGGCCTCGCCGACGATCCGACCTTCGGCACGGTCGTTGTTTTCGGCCGGGGCGGGACGGCGGTGGAGATCATCAATGACAAGGCGCTCGCGTTGCCGCCGCTCGATCTGCAGCTGGCCCGCGACCTGATCGAGCGCACGCGCGTGTCGCGGCTGCTCCGCGCTTACCGGGACGTGCCGGCTGTGAAGCCGGACGCCGTCGCCATGGTGCTGGTCAAGCTGGCGCAGATGGCGGCCGACATTCCCGAGATCCGCGAATTCGACATCAATCCGCTGCTGGCGGACGAAACCGGCGTGACCGCGGTCGATGCCCGCGTTGCGGTCGGGCCGCCGCAGCGGAAGTTTGTCGGCTCCGGCCCGGCCAATTTCGCCGTTCGCGCCTATCCGTCGCAATGGGAGCGCCGCCTCAAGCTCAAAGACGACTGGCGCATCTTCGTGCGGCCCATGCGGCCCGAGGACGAGCCGATCATCCACGAATTCCTGGGCCACGTCACCCCGCATGACCTTCGTCTGCGTTTCTTCGCACCGATGAAGGAATTCACCCACGAATTCATCGCACGCCTGACCCAGCTCGACTATGCGCGCGCGATGGCCTTCATCGCATTCGACGAGGCCACCGGCGAGATGGTCGGCGTCGTCCGGCTTCATTCGGACTCGATCTACGAGAGCGGCGAATACGCGATCCTGCTACGGTCCGATCTCAAGGGCAGGGGGCTCGGCTGGGCGCTCATGCAGCTGATCATCGACTATGCGCGGTCGGAAGGACTGAAGGTCATATCGGGCGACGTGCTCCAGGAGAACACCGTGATGCTCGACATGTGCCGGCAGCTTGGCTTCGAGGTCAAGCCGGATCCGGCCGAGCCTGACCTTTGCGACGTCAAGTTGAAGCTCTGAGCGTGCGCTGGAGCATGTCAGCGCAAGGTGCGAGGCTTCACAAGGTGCGGAGCTTCAAGAGCGCGCTTCGGCCGATGTTGCTTCGGCGGACGCCTTGGCCGGCGTCCGCAGGTTCTTGATGATGATTGCGATCAGCGGCAGCAGCACCGGCACGATCGTGCTGAGCGGATGATGCACCGCGCCCGTCACCTGGGCCTGGAGCGCGCGCGCCTCGAGCTGGAGGGCTTCGATCGAGGCGCCGTGAATTTCGTTGGCAAGCTCGATGTCACGTCCTGAGGGGGCGCGGCCGGCGATCACGAAGAGAACGGCCGCGATGACGAAATTGACGGCGCCGAGGATCGCAGCCGCGGCAATTGCGCTCCAGATCTGCACCAGCGCGAAATAGGCGGACAATTCCAGCATCAGGAGCCCGAACGCGGCGATCAGCGCCGCGAAGGCGCGCAGGCCGAGGCCGATCAGCAGATGGCGCAGCCTGATGTCTGCGATGATCCTGTCGGTACGCCACAGCACGCGCAGATGTTTGACGACGTTCTCGGTATTCACCTAGTGTCTCCTCAACATGAAGCCGACAACCACGCCCAGCGCGAAGGCGGAGGCGAGCGATGTGATCGGACGCTCCGCAACGAGGCCCTGGAGCTGTTCCTGCTCTTGTTCGACGGTCTCGCCGAGCTCGGTGAGCGCGGCCCTGATCTGATCGGCGAGCGCCTCGGCGCGGTCTTTCGAGCTCTCGAACATCTCCTCGCCGGCGGTGCTCAGCAGGCGTGTGACGTCAACCTTCAGCGCCCGCAGTTCTTCGCCCATCCTGTCACTGTCGAACATGGATCCGGTATCCTCGTTAAATCAAGGCAAGTCTAGGGCCCGCCGGTGCTATCGCGCTTGATTTGCGTCAAGAGGCAGGGCGTGATCGGGTCTTGAGACAGGTCAAACCGGCCGCCACATGCTAGCCTAGAAATGCCGGCTGAATGGGGACCGATTGTCCCGATGAGGTGGAAGCGTGAACCACGAACCGTTGCTGCTCGCGACGCCGTCCGGCGACGAGCTGAAATTGCGCCCTGAAGGGCCCTGGACTGCCGCCAATGTGGTGACGCTTGAAACTTTGTCCCGGTCGGTCGGAGGCGACGTCGACCGGTCGCGCGTCGTAACCCTGGACATGTCAGGCATCAGCGCGCTCGACACGCTCGGCGCCTGGGTCCTTGAAAAGCTGTCGCGCAGGGCCGCATCGTCAGGCAGATCGGCCGAATTCGTCGGCGTCGCCGACCATTTCAGTGGGCTGATGGACGAGGTGCGCCAGGTCAACCGCCACACGCCGGCCCCGGCGCCTGCGCCCAATCCGGTTCTGGCGAGGCTGGGCGATCTCGGCAAGTCCACGGTCGGGGCGCGGGAAGACATCACGATCTTCCTCCAGATGCTCGGCGCATTGTTCATGGCCGTGATCGGCGTGCTGCGCCGGCCGCGATCGCTGCGGCTGACGTCACTGGTCTATCAGCTCTACCGAATCGGGTGGCAGGCAATCCCCATCGTTGCGCTGATCACTTTCCTGATCGGCGCCATCATCGCGCAGCAGGGATTTTTCCACTTCCGCAGATTCGGCGCGGAGTCGTATACGGTCGACATGGTCGGCATCCTGGTGCTGCGTGAGCTTGGCGTGCTGATCGTCGCCATCATGGTCGCGGGCCGGTCGGGAAGTGCCTACACCGCCGAGCTCGGCTCGATGAAGATGCGCGAGGAGATCGACGCGCTCTCAACCATGGGGCTCGATCCCGTCGACGTCCTGATCCTGCCGCGCGTTGCCGCCCTGGTCATTGCTCTGCCGATCCTCACCTTCATCGGATCCATTGCCGCGCTCTATGGCGGCGGCCTCGTTGCCCAGTTCTATGGCGACATGGGACCGGCGATCTACATCGCGCGGCTGCATGAGGCCATTTCGGTCACCCACTTCGAGGTGGGCATCCTGAAGGCGCCATTCATGGCGCTGGTGATCGGGATCGTGGCCTGTAGCGAGGGATTGCGCGTCAAGGGCAGCGCCGAGTCGCTGGGGCGGCAGACCACGACGTCAGTCGTGAAGTCGATCTTCCTCGTGATCGTGCTCGACGGCCTGTTCGCTGTCTTCTTTGCCTCGATCGGAATGTGACGATGGACGGACCGCAAGACGAGTTCGCGATTCGCGTCCGTGACCTCGTGGTCGGCTTCGGCCGTCAGACCGTGCTCGACCATCTGTCGCTCGACGTTCGCCGGGGCGAGATCCTCGGGCTTGTAGGGGCGTCCGGCGGCGGCAAGTCGGTGCTGATGCGGACCATCATCGGCCTCATCCCGCGCCGCGGCGGGACCATCGAGGTCATGGGACAATCCGCCGGCGGCCACGGCCGGGGCGCAGCGATGGCATGGGGCATCCTGTTTCAGCAGGGCGCGCTGTTCTCCTCGCTGACGGTCCGCCAGAACGTCCAGTTTCCGCTCCGTGAAAATCTCGTCCTGTCGCAGGAGCTGATGGACGAGATCGCGATCGCCAAGCTCGAAATGGTCGGCCTGCGCGCCGAGGATGCCGACAAATATCCGTCGGAGCTGTCCGGCGGCATGACCAAGCGTGTGGCGCTGGCGCGCGCGCTCGCGCTCGATCCGCCGATCCTGTTCCTGGACGAGCCGACCTCGGGTCTCGATCCGATCGCCGCCGGCGATTTCGACGTGCTGATCAAGACGCTACAAAGGACGCTGGAGCTCACCGTGTTCATGGTGACCCATGACCTCGCGAGCCTGACCACGGTCTGCGACCGCGTCGCCGCGCTCGCCGACGGCAAGATCGTGGCGATCGGCCCGATGCGCGAATTGCTGCAATCCGAGCATCCCTGGGTGCGCGCCTATTTCCACGGCAAGCGCTCGCAGATGCTGCAACACGAGATGAGATGAGAGATGGAAACCCGCGCTCCCTACGTGCTGATCGGCAGTTTCGTGCTGGCCGCGATCCTCGCAGTGTTCGGCTTCGTCTATTGGCTGAACAACACCGGCGGCATCGGGCCGCGCACGAACTACCACGTGCAATTCCAGGGACCGGTGCCCGGCCTCCTGGTCGGCGCCGGCGTGCTGTTCAACGGCATTCGCGTCGGAGAGGTGACCCAGCTCGGGCTCGCGCCGGACAACCCGCGCTTCGTCAATGCGACGATCTCGGTTGCCACCGCGACGCCGGTCCGTTCCGACACCAGGGTCGGCCTCGAATTCCAGGGCCTCACCGGTGTGCCGGTGGTGACGTTGGAGGGCGGCGTCATCGTCGCCAAATCCGGTGAACCCGTGACCCTGATCGCGGAAGCCGGTGCCGGCCAGAGCATGACGCAGGCGGCGCGCGACGCGCTGCGGCGGGTCGACACGGTGCTTCAGGACAATTCCGGCCCGCTGAAGGACACCATTGCGAATTTCAAGACCTTCTCCGACGGGCTCGCCCGCAACACCGGCAAGATCGACGGGATTCTGGCGGGCCTCGAGAAGATGACCGGCGGCGGCACGCCCGCGCAGAAGGTCACCTACGACCTGCGCACGCCGCAGAACCTCGGCCCGGCCGGCAAGACACTGGCCGCTTCACTGGCGATTCCCGAGCCGACAGCGGTCGCAATGCTGCAGACCCAGCGGATGCTGTTCGCGCCCGCCGGGGACAGGCCGGGCTTTGGGGATTTCCTCTGGGCCGACAGCATTCCGAAACTGGTGCAGGCGCGCCTGATCGACAGCTTCGAGAACTACGACATCGCCCACGCCCCGCTGCGCACGTCCGACCTCGGGCAGGCGGATTACCAGCTCCTGATCGATATCCGGCGCTTCCGGATCGCCACGGAGGGTGAGATTCGGGCCGAGATCGGACTGTCGGCGCGGATCGTGGACAAGAACGGCAAGGTGATCGCCTCGCGCCTCATTGAGACCAGCGAAAAGCTCGACAAGGTCGAGCCGGCCGCGGCGGTCGCCGCCTTCGATGCAGCCTTCGCGCGCATCACAAAGGAGCTGATCGGTTGGACCGTGCAGGCGGTGTGAGGCCGACTATTCCAGCGTCTTCAGGTAGGACAGGAGGTCGTGGATCTGGTCCGGATTGAGCTCGAAGACCGGCATGTCGGCATGACCGGTGGAGATGCCCTCGGCCAGCGCCTCGCCCAGGCTGTCGATCGGATAGCGGCGATGCAGGGTACGCAGCGGAGGCGCGATCTCGACCGGGCTTTTGGAGACGCGGTCGATGGCGTGACAGCGTGCGCAATTGGCCTGAGCAAAGGCCTTGCCGCGCTTTTCGGCCGTGGAGGCCGCCAGCGCAGGCGTAGTCAGAAGCAGCCCGATCAGGCCGTGACGCAGAGCGCTTTGCAGCATGGAAGGTGATCCCGTCGAACCGTGGAGGGCAGAATAAGACGGGGATGCCACTCAAATTTGATCTGAGTCAATCGGCTTTGGCGCGATGCAGTAAAATGCAGCCGCGCGGTGGACTCGGCCTGGTGTCGGGGGCAGCCCGCGCGAGGAGCGGTGGATGAAGCCTTCCGTGGTCACGATTGAGCCGAACGGACATTTTTGCGACGATTGCGCCGTGCGCGGAGCTGCGGTTTGTTCGTCGCTGGATGCGGCCGAGCTCAGGGAATTCGAGCATCTCGGCCGCCGCGTCCATTTTGGCTCGGGCGAGACCGTGTTCTCCGAGGAGGAGATCACGACCTCATTCTACAACGTTCTCGAAGGCGTCATGCGGCTGTACAAGCTGCTGCCCGACGGCCGGCGGCAGATCGTCGGCTTTGCCTTGCCCGGTGACTTCCTGGGGATGAATCTATCCGGCCGGCACAACTTCTCGGCCGATGCGATCGGTGCGGTGACCGTGTGCCAATTCGCAAAGGCGTCCTTCAGCCGTTTCATCGAGGATCGGCCGCAGCTGCTCAGGCGAATCAACGAGCTGGCCATTCGCGAGTTGAGCCAGGCTCGCGACCATATGGTCCTGCTCGGCCGACGCTCGGCCGACGAGAAGGTCGCGACCTTTCTACTCGGCTGGCGTGAGCGGCTGGTCACGCTCAAGGGCCTCTCCGACACGGTACCGCTTCCGATGAGCCGTCAGGACATCGCCGATTATCTCGGCCTGACCATCGAAACAGTCAGTCGCACCTTCACCAAGCTGGAGCGTCAGGGCGTGATCGAGATCATCCACGGTGGCATCAGCCTGCTCGATCCGGCTCGCGTCGAGGCCATGGCTGCGGCCTGACCTCCTGTCCACAACGCCCCCGGGCGTTTGATCCCGATCAATGACGCCGGCCGTGCGTAGCAAAACAATGCCCCAAACAATCCGGGAGGAGCATGATGCCTGCTGACGCATTGCTGGTGACCATCGTCGTCGTCGCGATCTTCGTCGCATTTGCCGCGGCTCTGGCTTGGGCAGACCGGCAAACCAGCGCGGGCCGGCTCAATCCGGATACCAAGCCCTGAAGCTGAAGCGCCTCGGGTCTTCGTCCGCTTCCGGCGTGTCGACCGCCGACTCTTGCCGGGCCGGCGGTGACCGGCAGCTCGACGCAATCACAGCCTGTGCTGCCTGCAACTCTGCGTCAGCCGAGACGCATCCATGCATCCTTCGGATGTGAATTCTCGGCCGTACCACGTCCTTTTGATGGCATTTACCTCGAATCGCGCGCGTGCTTTCCGGTTGAAAAGCCTGATAACGTTGACTACGCAGGAACCCAGTGCCTCGTAGTCTTAGGAGCCCCGCGGCGTGCCTCAGGACAAGACCGGCGATCCCCGACAGTCGGCGGGCAGCAAATTATCGGTCCTGCGCAAGCACCCGATCTTCGCGGATCTGGAGCCGGAAGCGCTCGATCAGCTCTGCCGCTACGCCAAGCACACCACCGTCAAGCGCGGCGCGACGATCGCCGCCAAGGGCGATCCCGGCAACAGCCTGTTCGCGGTGGTCGCGGGGACGGTGAAGATCTCGTCCTCGTCGCCCGACGGACGGAACGCCATCCTCAATCTTATCGGTCCGGGTGAAATCTTCGGCGAGATCGCGGTGCTCGACGGCGCCCCCAGGTCGGCGGATGCGACCGCCAACACCAATTGCGAGCTCTACGTCATCGATCGCCGCGACTTCCTGCCCTTCGTCAAGAGCCAGCCGGCGCTGGCGATGAAATTCATCGAGCTGCTGTGCGCGCGTCTGCGCTGGACCAGCCAGCAGGTCGAGCAGGTGATCCTCCAGAATCTGCCGGGCCGGCTCGCGAGTGCGCTGCTCGGCCTCACCGAGGAGCGCAAGCTCGATTCCGGCAGCGGCACGCTCGCCATCACGCAGCAGGAAATCAGCGAGATGGTGGGGATGACGCGCGAGAGCATCAACAAGCAATTGCGCGTCTGGGCCGGACGTAACTGGGTTCGCCTCGAGCACGGCGCCATCGTGGTGCTGGATACGGACGCGCTGCGCGAGCTCGCCGAGAGCGGCCTCGACGACGACTGACGCCCCGGAGCCAAAGAATGGTGCGGAAAAGTGCGTAGCGCTTTTCCTAAAGCGCGATGACGAATCACCCTGATCGCATCGCGCTTTACTCGTCGATGATGGCGACCGCGCGGGTCCAGCCCGCGGACGCGCGCTCGATCTTCACCGGAAAGCAGGAGACCGTGAATCCGGTCGATGGCAGCTGGTCGAGATTGTGCAGCTTCTCGAGATGGCAATAGCCGATGTGCCGTCCCGCCTTGTGGCCTTCCCAGATCAGGCTGGCATCTTTCGTTTCGGCATA
Organism: Bradyrhizobium sp. I71; assembly: GCF_022354745.1. Classification (NCBI taxonomy): domain Bacteria; kingdom Pseudomonadati; phylum Pseudomonadota; class Alphaproteobacteria; order Hyphomicrobiales; family Nitrobacteraceae; genus Bradyrhizobium; species Bradyrhizobium sp. I71. Next base: position 1,213,618 of record NZ_CP059398.1, on the reverse strand, counting down.
CTTCCGCGCGGTGTAGACGAACGGCGCGTCCCAGCTCCAGCCGTCGGTACCCGTCAGCCGCACGCCGCGTTCGAGCAGGTACATGGTGGCTTCGTAGCCCATGCCGCAGCCGGAATTGACGTAGTCGGCCTTTCCGAACTTCGCGCCGGCGCTGGTGTTGACGACGACGATCTCCAGCGGCGACAGCGTATGCCCGATGCGCTTCAGCTCCGCCTCGACGTCGGCCGCACTTGCCACGTAGCCGTCGGGCAGATGCCGGAAGTCGAGCTTCACGCCGGGCTGCAAGCACCATTCGAGCGGTACCTCGTCGATCGTCCATGACCGCTCGCCGCGGTTCATGGTCGGATGGAAGTGCCAGGGCGCATCGAGATGCGTCCCGTTGTGGGTCGACAGCGAGACCTGCTCGACGGCCCAGCCCTGACCGTCAGGCAGATCCTGCGCCTTGAGGCCGTCGAAGAACTGCAGCATGCGCGGCAGCCCCTGCTGGTGATCGATATACTGGATCGTCGGGTGATTGCCCGGCGGATCGGCGGTCACGTCGTTCGTGAGCGGCACCGAGATATCGATCAGCTTCCGCGGCATGGCATTCCTCGAGATGGTCCGGAGTCTCCGATATCTTGAGGGGCCTTCATTGGTTGGGTCAAGTCACGTGCCGGCGACGTCAACGCGGTCCATCGCCTCCATGGATTGCGCAGATCGATGCAACTCTTGCATTGATCGATGCCGGATTTGGCTTGGACAGAGAATGCCGCCCGCCCTAGGGACGACATTGGCGCTTGACTTCACACCAGAAGGGGAGCGACCCAAGGCGGCCGAGCATCTGCCCCGACAACGACATAATCAATCCAGGAGGAGAGCCCAGATGAAGACACTCACCGGCATCATCACGGCCGTTGCACTGGCGGTTTCAGCGCCCCTGGCGACCGCACGCGACTTCCGTTCCGCCGACATTCACCCCGCCGACTATCCGACCGTCGAGGCCGTCAAGTTCATGGGCAAGCAGCTCGCGACGGCGAGCGGGGGCAAGCTCGGCGTGAAGGTGTTTCCGAACGGCGCCCTGGGCTCCGAGAAGGACACGATCGAGCAGCTCAAGATCGGCGCGCTCGACATGATGCGGATCAACGCATCGCCGCTCAACAACTTCGTGCCTGAGACCATCGCGCTGTGCCTGCCCTTCGTCTTCCGGGATACGCAGCACATGCGCACCGTCCTCGACGGGCCGATCGGCGACGAGATCCTGGCGGCGATGGAGCCCGCGGGATTGGTGGGGCTTGCCTATTACGACAGCGGCGCCCGGTCCATTTACACCGTGAAGGCGCCGGTCAAATCGCTTGCGGATCTGAAGGGTTTGAAGATTCGCGTCCAGCAGTCCGACCTGTGGGTCGGCATGATCCAGAGCCTCGGCGCCAACCCGACGCCGATGCCGTATGGCGAGGTCTATACCGCGCTCAAGACCGGCCTCGTGGACGCTGCCGAGAACAACTGGCCGTCCTACGAATCCTCGCGTCACTTCGAGGCTGCCAAGTTCTACAACATCACCGAGCACTCCCTCGCTCCGGAAGTTCTCGTGATCTCGAAGAAGGTCTGGGACACGCTGAGCAAGGACGATCAGGCCATGATCCGCAAGGCGGCCAAGGAATCGGTGCCCGTCATGCGCAAGCTCTGGGACGAGCGTGAGCAGGCCTCCCGCAAGACCGTCGAGGCCGCCGGCGTTCAGGTCGTCACGATCGCCAACAAGGCGGAATTCGTCGATGCGATGAAGCCGGTGTACCAGAAGTTCGCCGGCGACGAGAAGCTCCAGAGCCTCGTCAAGCGTATCCAGGACACGAAGTAAGACACGGCGGCGACCGGGTCCGGCGTCGCCGCGCGGCGGCACCGGACTCCGCATGGAGGCGCGGGATGACAGACCCACACGTCGCAAGCCACGAGCAGGGCGTCGTAGCGGCACGCCCGTCCACCGGCCTGCTGTCGCGGATCAACGCCCCCGTTGCGCGCGTGGGGATGTATCTGTCGGTGACCGGCCTGCTCGTCATCGTCACGATTGTCTTCTACCAGGTGTTCGGTCGTTACGTGCTCAACTCCAGCCCGACCTGGACGGAGAACCTGGCGCTGGTCCTGATCCTCTACGTCACGCTGATCGGCGCCGCCGTGGGCGTGCGCGATGCCGGGCACATCGGCATGGACAGTCTGCTGGTCATGCTTCCGGATCACGTGCGGGAGAAGATCGAGATCGTGATCCACGTTCTGGTCGCGATGTTCGGCATTGCGATGGCCTACAACGGCTGGATCCTCGGCGCGTCGGTCGGCACCGTGAAGATTCCCAATCTCGGTCTGCCTGAAGTCATCCGCTACGTGCCGCTGATCGCTTCCGGCGTCCTGATCCTCTCCTTTTCCATCGAGCACATCATCGCTCTCCTGCGCGGCGAAGAGGTCGTGCCCTCATGGAACTGATCATCCTCGGCGCCACTTTCTTCGGCTTCCTGATCCTCGGCGTCCCCGTCGCCTTTGCGATCGGCCTGTCGGCGATCTGCACCATCCTCTACGAGGGCCTGCCGGTCGCCGTCATCTTCCAGCAGATGATGTCGGGGATGAACATCTTCTCCTTCCTCGCCATTCCGTTCTTCGTCTTCAGCGGTGAGCTGATGCTGCATGGCGGTGTCGCCGACAAGATCGTGCAACTCGCCAAGAACCTCGTCGGACACATCCGCGGCGGCCTCGGCATGTCGAACGTGGTCGCCTGCACGCTGTTCGGCGGCGTCTCCGGCTCGCCCGTGGCCGACGTGTCGGCGATGGGCGCGGTGATGATCCCGATGATGAAGAAGGAAGGTTTCGACACCGACTACGCCGTCAACGTCACCACCCATGCCTCGCTGGTCGGAGCCTTGATGCCGACCAGTCATAACATGATCATCTATGCGCTGGCCGCCGGCGGCAAGGTCTCGATCGGCGCGCTGATCGCCGCGGGTCTGCTGCCGGCACTGGTGCTGATGGTGTGCATGCTGGTCGCCGCCTACGCAGTCGCGGTGAAGCGCGGCTATCCCGCCGGCAAGTTTCTGGGCTGGAGCGAGGTTTTCCGCTCGCTCGCGGCCGCGCTGCCGGGCCTTCTGATCGTCGGCATCATCCTTGCGGGCATCCTGTCCGGCGTCTTCACGGCAACTGAGTCGGCGGCCATCGCGGTCACCTACACGATCCTGCTGACCTTCTTCATCTATCGCACCATGACCTTGCAGAACTTCCTGCGGGCCGCGGCCAAGGCGGTGAAAACGACGGGCGTGGTGCTGCTGCTGATCGGCGTTTCCACGATGTTCCAGTACCTGATGGGACTCTACGAGGTTGCCGACCTTGCCGGCGAAATGATGAGCAAGGTCTCCACGCAACCCTGGATGATCTTCCTGCTCATCAACGTCATCCTGTTCGTGCTCGGCACGTTCATGGACATGGCGGCGACCATCCTGATCTGCACCCCGATCTTCCTGCCGATCGCGATGAAGGCGGGCATGGATCCCGTGCAGTTCGGCATGCTGATGCTGATCAACTGCGCCCTCGGGCTCAACACGCCTCCGGTTGGGACCACGCAGTTCGTCGGCTGCGCCATCGGCGGCATCTCGGTCGGTGCCGTGATGCGCACCATCCTGCCGTTCTATGCCGCGCTGATCGCAGCACTGATGTTCGTGACCTATGTCCCCGCATTCTCGCTGTGGCTGCCGCGCCTCTTGATGGGCTACAAGGGCTAGCAGTACCAGGGAGAAGCTATCAGTGACCGACTATCGCAAGCTCTTCGATCTCACCGGCAAGACGGCCGTGGTGCTCGGCGCCGCCTCGGGCATCGGCAAATCGTCGGCCGAGGCGCTGGCCGGGCTCGGCGCCCGCGTCGTCTGCGCCGATCGCGCGCTTGACGCTGCGGAGGCGACCGCCGCCGGCATTCGCGAAAAGAGCGGCTGGGCGGAGGCGGCTAGCTGCGACGCCGCGAGTGCTGCGGAGGTCAACGCGCTCGCCACAACCGTGATGCAGACGTTTCCGCGGCTCGACATCGCGGTGACGACGCCCGGGCTCAACATTCGCAAGACCATCCTCGACTACACCGAGGAGGATCTCGACCGCGTCCTCAACCTCAACGTCAAGGGCACGGTCTGGTTCTTCCAGGCCTTCGGTCGCATCATGGTCGAGCAGAAGGGCGGCAGCATTATCGCCTGCTCCTCGGTGCGCGCGGTCACCATCGAGCCGGGCCTCGGCGTCTACGGTTCGACCAAGGCAGCGATCGGCCTGCTGGTGAAGGGCTTTGCCTCCGAGGTCGGCCACGCCGGCGTGCGCGTCAACGCGATTGCGCCGAGCATCGCCGAGACCGCGCTGACCGGCCCGTTCAAGCAGCGTCCCGACATCTACGATCTCTATGCCGGCCACACCGTGTTCAACCGCTGGAGCAGTGCCGACGAGGTCGCCACGGCGGTGGCCTATCTCGCCTCGGATGCCGCGAGCTATGTCAGTGGCAGCACGCTGTTCGTCGACGGCGGCTGGACGGCGGTCGACGGCCCACCGACTGGTCTCACCCAACTGCACAAATAGGGAAGGCATTCGCTTCTCGCCGTAGAGCTGGCGGCACGCGCCCCTCGGAAATTGACCGGCGCGCAACCGCCGCTCTTGTCCCTGGCCAAGCCGTCTTCGCGGTTGCAGCAGGAACCCGTGGCGCGTGCGCTTTGTGCAAATCGCATGGGTCTTGCCGGATAAACGCGCTCGGCTGGCCGGTATTTTGGTGTTACGAACTGGGGCATGAACCAGCACGCCAAGATCGAAATCCGCCATTCGACCTGTCCGCATGACTGCCCCTCGGCCTGCGCCCTCGATGTCGAGGTGATCGAAGGCCGCAGCATCGGCCGCGTCCGCGGCTCGAAGCAGCAGACCTACACGGCCGGCGTCGTCTGCGCCAAGGTCGCCCGCTATGCCGAGCGCATCCATCACCCCGAGCGGCTGATGTATCCGATGCGCCGAACGGGTGCGAAGGGCTCAGGGCAATTCGCGCGGATCTCCTGGGACGAGGCGCTGGACGAGATCGCGCACCGTTTCAACGAGGCCGAGCGCGAGTTCGGCGCGGAATCGATCTGGCCCTATTACTACGCCGGCACGATGGGCCTTGTGATGCGCGACGGCCTCAATCGCCTCACCCATGTGAAGAAATATTCGCGCTTCTATCAAACGATCTGCGCCAACGTCGCGCGCATTGGCTACGCGATCGGCACCGGCAAGATCGCCGGCGTCGATCCGCGCGAGATGGCGCTGTCCGATCTCGTGGTGATCTGGGGCACCAATCCCGTCAACACCCAGGTCAACGTGATGACGCACGCCGCCCGTGCGCGCAAGGAGCGCGGCGCGAAGATCGCCGCGGTCGACATCTACGACAACGAGACCATGAAGCAGGCTGACATCAAGATCATCCTGCGCCCCGGCACCGACGGCGCATTTGCCTGCGGCGTGATGCATGTCCTGTTCCGCGACGGTTATGCTGATCGCGCCTATATGAACAAGTACACGGACTGTCCCGCCGAGCTCGAGGCGCATCTGAAAACGCGCACTCCGGAATGGGCGTCCGCCATTTGCGGCGTTCCGGTGGCGGAGATCGAGGCCTTTGCCAAGGCGGTCGGCGAGACCAAGCGGACCTTCCTGCGCCTTGGTTACGGCTTCACTCGCTCGCGCAACGGCGCGACGCAGATGCATGCGGCGCTGTGCATTCCCGCGGTGACGGGCGCCTGGCAATACGAAGGCGGCGGCGCGTTCTTCAACAATTATGCGCTGTGGCACTTCAACGAATCCATCATCGAAGGCCACGACGCGATCGACAAGTCGACGCGCGCGCTCGACCAGTCTCAGATCGGCCGCATCCTCACCGGCGATGCCGAAGCCCTGCAAGGCAAGGGCCCGGTCAAGGCGATGCTGATCCAGAACACCAACCCGATGACGGTCGCGCCGGAGCAGGCGCTGGTGCGGCAGGGTTTTGCGCGCGAGGATCTGTTCGTGGCGGTGCACGAGCAATTCATGACCGAGACGGCCCAAATGGCCGACATCGTGCTTCCGGCGACCATGTTCATGGAGCACGACGATCTCTACTACGGCGGCGGCCACCAGCACATCTCGGTCGGACCGAAGCTGATCGATCCGCCCGGCGAATGCCGCTCCAACCACGAGGTCTTGCAGGCGCTGGCGCCGCGGCTCGGCGCGAAGCATACGGGTTTCGAGATGACGCCGCGCGAATTGATCGATGCGACGCTGAAGCTGAGCGATCACGGCGACATCGCCGGCCTCGAAGCCGATCTCTGGCGCGACCTGCAGCCGGATTTCCGCACCTCGCACTATCTCGATGGCTTTGCTCATGCCGACAAGAAGTTCCACTTCAAGGCTGACTGGGCGCATCCGCCGTTCGGTGTGACCATGGGCGATGTCGACAAGATGCCGGCGCTGCCGGACCATTGGGCGGCGATCGAGCACGCTGATCAGGCCCACCCATTCCGGCTCGCGACCAGCCCCTCGCGGAGCTTCCTCAACACCACGTTCAACGAGACGCCGTCCTCTCAGGCGCGCGAGGGCAAGGCGAGTGTGATGATCCATCCCCTGGATGCGGCCGCGCTCGACATCGCCGATGGCGACGCCGTGACGCTCGGCAACAGCCGCGGCGAGACCACGCTGGTCGCAACGCTGTTCGAGGGCGTGCGGCGCGGTGTGCTGATCGCAGAGTCCGTTCATCCCAACAAGAACCACATCGGCGGCCGCGGCATCAACACGCTGACGGGTGCGGACACGATCGCGCCGATCGGCGGGGCCGCGTTCCACGACAACAAGGTCTGGATCAGGAAAGCGGTCGCCTGAGCGGCGCGCACCGCTATCGGCTCGCAATTTGTGTCGAGGCGCTAAAGCAGCGGCGCGCCGCAGTTTGCGCTTGCACCTCCTGCCCGAGCTGCCGCAAATGGCTGCAAGCGGAGCCAAGGAAGCGAGCGTGCCATGACCGACACAACAGCCGTCATCACCGAAAAGCGCGGGCAGGCGTTCTGGATCGTCATCAACCGGCCGGAGAAGCGCAACGCGCTGAACGGCGACGTGATCGCCGGCATCAGCAAAGGCTATCGCGACGCGCATGAGGACAAGGACGTCCGCGTCATCGTGCTGACGGGCGCCGGCGACAAGGCGTTCTGCGCCGGAGCCGACTTGCAGAACTCCGGCGCGGCTTTCGCGATGGATCATTCCAAGCCAAATGTCGACTATGCCGATCTGTTGCGTCTCTCACAGAACGCGACCAAGCCGGCGATTGCGCGGGTCGGTGGTGTCTGCATGGCCGGCGGCATGGGCCTTTTGTGCATGACCGATATGGCGGTCGCGGCCGATCACGTCGTCTTCGGCCTGCCGGAGGTGAAGGTCGGCGTCTTCCCGATGCAGGTGTTGAGCCTGCTCCAGAGCATCGCGCCGCCGCGCCTCGTCAACGAATGGGCGCTCACCGGCGAGCCGTTCGACGCCAAGGCCGCACAGGCCGCGGGCCTCCTCAACTACGTCGTGCCCACCGCCGAGCTCGACGCCAAGGTCGATTGGCTGATCGGCCGCATCGTCGACAAATCGCCGACCGCGATCCGCCGCGGCAAATACGCCATGCGGGCGATTGCCTCGATGTCGTTCGACGAGAGCATCGCCTATACCGAAAGCCAGATCGCACTGCTGGCGATGACCGAGGACGCCAAGGAGGGGCTGAAGGCGTTCAGCGAGAAGAGGAAGCCGGTCTGGACGGGACGGTGAGAGAAGGCTGCTGGCTGATCCGTCATCCTGAGGTGCGAGTGGCGCGGTGCGTCTAGCATCGCGCCGGGAGCCTCGAAGGATGCACGGCCGAGATGCAGCCGGGCCGTCGCCCTTCGAGGGCCGCTGAAGAAGCGGCCACCTCAGGGTGGCGGTGATGGTTCAATGTGATGCGCTCTGGGACGACTACCCCGCGTTCGCCTTCAATCCCGCCGCCTGGATGCCCGCCACCGCGCAGGCCTCGTCATTGTCGGAGGTATCGCCCGACACGCCGACGGCGCCAGCCAAGGTCGCGCCGTCCATGATCAGCACGCCGCCGGGCACCGGCACCAGCGCACCCTTGGCCATGGTGTTCACGGCATCGATGAAATAGGCCTGCTCCTGCGCACGCTGGAACAGGGCCCGCGAGCCCATGCCCATGGCGAGCGCGCCATAGGCCTTGCCATGGGCGATCTCGGCGCGCATCAGGCTGGTGCCGTCCTGCGCGGCCGCAAGCTTGAGCACGCCGCGCGCGTCCAGGATGGTGACGACCAGCGGCTTCAGCTTGAGCTCGCCGGCCTTTGCGAGGGCGGCGTCGAGGATCTTGCGGGCGGTGTCGAGGGTCAGTTCAGCCATGGCTGGTTTCCTTTGCGGCTTGAGAGGTGGAATGGGTTTCGGCGCGATCGAGGCTCATCGCCAGCACGCGCGCGACGTGAAGTGCCTCGCGTTGGGTGCCGTCATGGATCTGGTGCCGGCACGAGGTGCCGTCGGCGACGACCAGCGTATCTGGGTCCGCGCGCCGGACGGCAGGCAGCAGCCACAGCTCGGCCATCTCGATCGAGGCGTCATAGGTGTCCGCGCCGTAACCGAAGGCACCCGCCATGCCGCAGCAGCTGGACTCGATGGTCTCGACCTTCAGGCCGGGGACGAGGCGCAGCACCTGCGCGACCGGCTTGAAGGCGCCGAAGGATTTCTGATGGCAATGGCCGTGCACAATGGCTTTGTCGGCGACGGTCCCGAGCGGCAGCTGCAGACGGCCAGCCTCGGCCTCGCGCACCAAAAATTCCTCGAAGGTGAGGGCATGGGCACTGATGGCCTTGGCATCGTTGTCCTTGCGCAGCGAGGCGAGCTCGTCGCGCAGCGTCAAGAGGCAGCTCGGCTCGAGGCCGACGATCGGCACGCCGCGCGCGGCGAAGGGCGCGAAGGCGGCCACGAGGCGATCGAGCTCAAACTTCGCTTCGTCGACGAGGCCGGCGGAGAGGAACGTGCGGCCGCAACAGAGCGGCCGGCCGCCGCGCGCAGGCTTCGGCAGATGCACGCGATAGCCGCCGGCCACCAAAACGCGGAGCGCCGCGTCGAGATTTTCGCGCTCATAGATGCGGTTGAACGTGTCGGCGAACAGAACGACTTCGCGGCCGGCGTCCGGGCCGACGCTGTCGGCCGGCGGCTCGAACACGTCGCTGCGGAAGGCGGGCAGGGCGCGGCGCGCGCTGATGCCGGCGAAGCGCTCGAACAGCTTTCGCAAGAGCGGGCTGCGGTTGCGCAAATTCGAAAGCGGCGCAAAGCGCGACGCGAGGCCGGCATAGCGCGGGAGATAGCCGACGAGCCGGTCGCGCAGCGTCAGGCCGTGCGTGGTAGCGCGCGCGGCGAGCACCTCGATCTTCATCTTGGCCATGTCGACGCCGGTGGGGCACTCATGGCGACAGGCCTTGCAGGAGACGCAGAGCTTCAGCGTCTCCATCATCTCGTCCGACGCCAGCGCGTCGGGGCCGAGCTGACCCGAGATCGCGAGCCGTAGCGTGTTGGCGCGCCCTCGCGTGACGTCCTTCTCGTTGCGCGTCGCGCGGTAGGACGGGCACATCACGCCGCCCTCGAGCTTGCGGCAGGCGCCGTTGTTGTTGCACATCTCGACCGCGCCCTGGAAACCGCCACCCGCGCCGGGATAAGCGGACCAGTCGAGCCTGGTTTTCAGCTCGCCGGCGCGATAGTCCGGCCGGTAGCGGAACAGCGAACGGTCGTCCATTTTGGGCGCATCGACGATCTTGCCGGGGTTGAGGACGCCGGCGGGATCGAAGCGCCGCTTCACTTCCTTGAAATCGGCGACGAGGCGCCCGCCGAACATGGTCTCGTGGAATTCCGAGCGCACCAGCCCGTCGCCGTGCTCGCCGGAATGCGAGCCCTTGTACTCGCGCACCAGCGCGAAGGCTTCCTCGGCGATGGCGCGCATTGCCTTGACGTCCTTGTCCAGCTTCAGGTTCAGCACCGGACGCACATGCAGGCAGCCCTCCGAGGCGTGCGCATACATCGTGCCGCTGGTGCCGTGCCTGGCGAACACCTCGTTCAACCGCGCGGTGTAATCGGCCAGATGCGGCAGCGGCACGGCGCAGTCCTCGACGAAGGAGACCGGCTTGCCCTCCTGCTTCATCGACATCATGACATTGAGGCCGGCGGCCCGGAAATCGGCGATGCCGCCCTGTAGCGCGGGCTCGGTAATCTCGACCACGCCGCCCCATTTGCGCGTGTCGTTGTTCCAGCCGAAGCCGAGATCGCCCATCAGCTCGCCGAGCTGCTTCAGACGGAGGAGGTTGTCCGCCTGGTCTTCCTCGGCGAACTCGACCACCAGCACGGCATCCGGATCGCCCTTGATGGCCGCGGAGATGATCGGCCGGAACATCGCGATGTCGCGGCCGAGCGCGATCATGGTGCGGTCGACCAGCTCGACCGCGATCGGCTTCAACTTCACCAGATGCTGGGCCGCGTCCATGGCCTCGTAGAAGCTGCCGAAATGACAGATGCCGAGCGCCTTGTTGCGGATCACGGGCCACAGCTTCAGTTCGACCTTGGTGGTGAAGGCGAGGGTGCCTTCGGAGCCGACCAGGAGATGTGCCATGTTGTTCGGCGCATTGCGCGGCACCAAGGCGTCGAGATTGTAGCCGCCGACGCGGCGCTGCACCTTGGGGAAGCGAGCCGCGATCTCGTCGGCCTCGCGGGCCCCGAGATCGAGCATGTCGCGGAACAAGGCGCGGGTGCCGTCCCCGGCTTTGAGATCGGAGAGATCGCGCGACACCTCGCCGAAGCGGCTCAGAGTGCCGTCGGCGAGGGCGGCCTCCATCGACAGCGTGTTGTCGCGCATGGTGCCGTAGCGCAAGGAGCGGCCGCCGCAGGAATTGTTGCCGGCCATGCCGCCGATGGTGGCGCGCGAGGCGGTGGAGACGTCGACCGGAAACCACAGGCCGTGCTTCTTGAGCTGGCGGTTGAGGTCGTCGAGCACGATGCCGGGTTCGACCACGCAGGTGCGGCCTTCGATGTCGAGCGTCAGGATCCGGTTGAGATGCTTGGAGAGATCGACCACCAGGCCGTCGTTGACGGTCTGGCCGCATTGCGAGGTGCCGCCGCCGCGCGGGGTGACCTTCAGCCCCTCGCCGCGGGCAATCGCCAGCGCCCGCAGGGCCTCGTCCATGGTCTTGGGCACCACCACGCCGGCCGGCATGATCTGGTAGAACGAGGCGTCGGTAGCGTATCGGCCGCGGCTGAAGGGGTCGAACAGGACGTCGCCGGTCAGTTCCGACCGCAGGCGCCGTTCGAGCGAGGAGGCGTTTGTCATCCCTGATCCCGGACTGCTCCAGTAAGGCCCCGCCTTGTTGAGTTATTCATTATTGTTCCCGACCGACGCATTATGAATTCAAAAGTGAGCAGGCTGGCCGCCCTCAGGGCGAGGCCGGTGCAGGCTCTTGGGGCTCGGTCAGGTGCTCGATCGCCGCCGTCCGCTTGTTGCGCAGGTGCTGGAACAGGATGTCGCTGAGCTCGCTGCCGGCTCTCCGGCGCAGCGCATCGAGGATGCCCTCGTGCTCGCGCATCGCTTCCGCCCAGCGCTGCCGCTTGCGGGCGAAATTGGCGGAGTAACGGACGCGGCGGATTCTCCCCGCGAAATTGGCGTAGGCCGTCTTCAGCGCCTCGTTGCGCGCGGCCGCGACAATGCTCTCATGGATGCGCTGGTTGGCCTGGAAATAGCCGTGCATGTCGCGGTGCAGATAGTGGCCGTACATCTCGTAATGCAACTGCTCGATCGCGGTGATTTCCGCGTCGCTAATCGCCTCGCAGGCAAGGCGCCCGGCAAGGCTCTCCAGCCCCGCCATAACGTCGAACAGCTCTTCGAGGTCGCGCTGGCTGAGCTGGCGGACCCGTGCGCCGCGGTTGGGCAAAAGCTCGATCAGGCCCTCGGCGGCAAGCACCTTCAGGGCTTCGCGCAGGGGCGTGCGGGAAATGCCGAGCATCTCGCAGAGCTGCCGCTCGGGAATGCGGGCTCCTTCCGCGATGTTGCCTTCCACCACGTAGTCGCGCAGCCGCAGCAGGATCTCGCCGTGGAGCGAGGCCTCGGGGCGGTCGCCGCCATTGCCTGCGGCCAGGGCGATCGGAACCCCGCTGTCGGGAATCGTGGATTTCATTTGCAGCACAATAGTTTGCCCATTCGATCGCGTCGATGTCCACAAACGCATACCAAAAATCGATTGAAACGGCAAAAAATGAATGCAAAATGGCTGTCGACTTTGCCAAGACCGCAGCCAGGGAGGCCTCATGCATCAGGGACGTCATTTCCTTCAGATTCCGGGCCCGAGCCCGGTCCCTGAGCGCGTCCTGCGCGCCATGGACATGCCCGTCATCGACCACCGCAGCGCGGAGTTCGGCGAGCTCGGCCGCGCCGTGCTCGAAGGCAGCCAGCAGATCTTCCAGACCACGGGGCCGGTCGTGATCTTCCCCTCCTCGGGCACGGGGGCTTGGGAGGCTGCGATCGTCAACACGCTGTCGCCGGGTGACAAGGTGCTGATGGTCGAGACCGGCCATTTCGCCACGATGTGGCGGCAGATGGCCGGCCGCTTCGGCATCGAGGTCGATTTCGTGCCTGGCGACTGGCGGCGGGGCGCCGACCCGGCGGTGATCGAGGCCAAGCTGACCGAAGACGCGGCGCACGCGATCAAGGCCGTGATGGTCGTGCATAACGAGACCTCGACCGGCGCCACCAGTCGCATCGCCGAGATCCGCGCTGCGATCGACCGCGCGTCGCATCCCGCGCTGCTGATGGTCGACACCATCTCCTCGCTCGGCTCGGCCGACTACCGCCACGACGAGTGGAAGGTCGACGTCAGCGTCAGCTGCTCGCAGAAAGGCTTCATGCTGCCGCCCGGCCTCGGCTTCAACGCGATCTCGGAGAGGGCGCTGGCTGCGTCCAAAGCCAACCGGATGCCGCGCTCCTATTTCGACTGGGAGGAGATGCTCAAGCCGAATGCAAAAGGCTTCTTTCCCTACACGCCCGCCACCAATCTGCTCTACGGCCTGCGCGAGGCGATCGCGATGCTGCTGGAAGAGGGGCTCGACAACGTGTTCGCGCGCCATCAGCGGTTAGCCGCGGCGACGCGCGCCGCCGTCAATCATTGGGGGCTCGAGATCCTATGCCAGGAGCCGGCCGAGTACTCGCCGGTGCTCACCGCGGTGCTGATGCCGCCGGGGCATGACGCCGACCAGTTCCGGAAAGTCGTGCTCGACAATTACAATATGTCGCTCGGCTCGGGCCTGTCGAAGGTGGCGGGAAAGGTCTTCCGCATCGGCCATCTCGGCGAATGCAACGCGCTGACGCTGCTCGGTGCGCTCACGGGCGTCGAAATGGGCCTCTCGGTCGCCGGCGTGCCGCACCGCGCCGGCGGCGTCGACGTTGCGATGAAGCTCCTGGAGCAGCGCCCGCAGGGCAATGCCTCGCCGCATTTGAAGATCGTCGGCACGTAAGGGGCCGTGATGGAAGGAAAGGCAGGTGAGGGCGGGCCGGTCCGCCAAGCACGGACGGACCCTTTCGAGAGGGGACAAGCCGGTCAAATGGTGCTATTCGGCGCCCACCAAACCAAGGCTCAACCGGGAAGGACGCCGATGACCGTGCATACTGGAAGGCATTTCCTACAGATTCCAGGACCGACCAACGTGCCCGACCGGGTGCTGCGGGCGATGGACATGCCGACGCTGGACCACCGCGGTCCGGAGTTCGCCGAGCTCGGTTTCGGCGTTCTCGCTGCAATGCAGCGCGTGTTCCGTACCAAGCAGCCCGTGATCATCTTCCCCTCGTCGGGCACCGGCGCCTGGGAAGCGGCGATGGTCAATGTGTTCGCGCCCGGCGACAAGGTCGTGATGTGCGAGACCGGCCAGTTCGCCGTACTGTGGCGCGGCATCGCCGAAAAGTTCAAGCTCGACGTCGACTTCATCCCGGGCGACTGGCGCCATGGCGCCGATCTCGCCGAGATCGAGAAGCGCCTCGCCGCCGACAAGCAGCACAAGATCAAGGCGGTCTGCGTCGTCCACAACGAGACCTCGACCGGCTGCGTGACGCCGCCTGCGGAAGTGCGCAAGCTGCTCGACCGCGTCAAGCATCCGGCGCTGTTGATGGTCGACACCATCTCCGGTCTCGGCTCGATGGAATATGAGCACGATGCCTGGGGCATCGACGTCTCGGTCGCGGGCTCGCAGAAGGGCCTGATGCTGCCGCCCGGCCTCGGCTTCAACGCCGTCTCGGAGAAGGCGCTTGCCGTGGCCAAGGCCAACCCGGGCATGCGTTCCTACTGGGATTGGCAGGAGGTGATCAACTTCAACAAGCTCGGCACCTTCCCTTACACGCCCGCCACCAACCTGCTCTACGGCCTGCGTGAAGCGGTCAAGATGCTGGAAGAGGAGGGGCTGGAGAACGTCTGGACCCGCCACAAGCGCCACAGCGCTGCGACGCGCGCCGCGGTCAAGGTCTGGGGCCTGGAGACGCAATGTGCCAATCCCGCCGCGCATTCGCCCGCGCTGACCGGTGTGCGCGTGCCGGAAGGGCACGACGCCGACGCTTTCCGCAAGGTCGTGCTGGAAAACTTCGACATGTCGCTCGGCACCGGGCTGAACAAGGTCAAGGGCAAGGTGTTCCGCATCGGCCATATCGGCCATTTCAACGATCTGATGCTGATGGGGACGCTTGCCGGCGTCGAGATGGGCCTGGATTTTGCAAAGATCCCGCACCGGAGCGGCGGCGTGCTCGCGGCCATGGACGTCCTGAAGGGACGCGACGTGGTGCCGATGGCCAAGGCCCAGGTCGCTTGAGGCCTGGATAGCTTGAAGGTTCAGGTGGCCTGAACCGGCGTAACGAAGAAGAGAGCGCGCGATGAACGCACCGACGACTGCCAACGAAGACCTGCTCTACTCCGTCGAGGACGGCATCGCGCGGATCACCTTCAACCGCCCGCAGGCGCGCAACGCCATGACCTTCGCCATGTATGACCGCATGGCGGAGATTTGCCTGGAGATCAACGCCGATCGCTCGATCAAGGCGCTGATCCTGACCGGCGCCGGCGACAAGGCGTTCGCCTCCGGCACCGACATCTCGCAATTCCGTGCCTTCAAGACCGCGCAGGATGCGCTCGACTACGAGGCGCGGATCGACCGCGTGCTGGGCACGCTCGAGCAGTGCCGCGTTCCGGTGATCGCGGCCATTGCCGGCGCCTGCACCGGCGGCGGCGCCGGCATCGCCGCGTGCTGCGACCTGCGCATCGGCACCGAGACGACGCGGATGGGCTTTCCGATCGCGCGCACGCTCGGCAACTGCCTGTCGATGTCGAACATCAGCCGCATCGTCGCGCTGGTCGGCCCCGCCCGCACCAAGGACATGATCTTCAAGGCGCGCCTCGTCGAGGCACAGGAAGCGCTGGCGCTCGGCCTGCTCAACGAGGTCGTGCCCGACGTCGAGACGCTGCAACGCCGCGCCGACGAGACCGCAAAGCTCGTCGCCGGCCACGCGCCGCTCACGCTGGAAGCGACCAAGGAAGCGGTGCGCCGCATCCGTCGCACGCTATCGCGCGAGGAGGGCGAGGACCTGATCCTCAAGGCCTATATGAGCGAAGATTTCCGCGAGGGCATGGACGCCTTCCTGAACAAGCGGGCACCCGTCTGGAAGGGCAAGTAAAGCTCATGCGCTATCGGCGTCGTCCGTCGAAAGTCATATGCGCCCAATTGCCGGGCTGCTTGCACTCGTCAGCGTTAGTCCGCACAATGCAGGGATAGAATTCTTCCGCACTACAACTCAAAAAAACATCAGGGGGCGAAACTCGTGCGAATTCCAGTGAAAGCCGTCGGCGCTGCGACGGCGCTGTTGTTGAGCACGCCGGCCTTCGCCGGCTGGGAACCGACGAAGCCCGTCGAGATCGTGGTTGCGGCGGGCGCGGGTGGCGCCTCCGACCAGATGGCGCGGATGATGCAGGCCGCGATTCAGAAGAACAATCTGATGAAGCAGCCGATGGTCGTCTCGCTCAAGGGCGGCGCCTCGGGCGCGGAAGCGCTGATGTACATGAAATCCAGCGAGGGCGACCCGAACAAGGTGCTGATCGCCTATTCGCTGATCTACATGCTGCCGCTGTCGGCCAAGATCCCGTTCAACTGGCGTGAGCTGACCCCGGTCTCCGTGGTCGCACTCGATCAGTTCGTTCTCTGGGACAACAGCGCGGGTCCCAAGACGGTGAAGGAATTCGTCGCAGCCGCGAAAGCCGCGAGTTCGCCGTTCAAAATGGGCGGGACGGGCTCCAAGCGCGAGGACCACGTGCTCACCGTATTCCTCGAGCAGAAGACCGGCGCGAAATTCTCCTATCTGCCCTACAAGTCCGGCGGCGAGGCCGCGACCCAGCTGGTCGGCAACCACACCGAAGCCAACGTCAACAATCCGAGCGAGAACCTCGAAGTCTGGCGCGCGGGCCAGGTGCGTCCGCTCTGCGTGTTCGACAAGGAACGCATCTCCTACACGACGAAGGTGACGGAGACGCAGTCCTGGTCCGACATCCCGACCTGCAAGGAGGAGGGCGTCGACGTGCAGTATCTGATGCTGCGCGCGATGTTCCTGCCCGGCAAGGTGACGCCGGAACAGCAGGCGTTCTATGTCGACCTGTTCCACAAGGTGACGCAGACCACGGAATACAAGGAGTACATGGAGAAGCAGGCGCTGAAGCCGATCTTCCTCACCGGCAAGGACATGGTGCAGTTCCTCGAGGAGGACGATACGCTGAACAAGTCGCTGATGACGGAAGCCGGTTTCGTCGCGAAGTAGCTGTTTCACCTCGCCCCGCTTGCGGGGAGAGGTCGGATTGCATCGAAGATGCAATCCGGGTGAGGGGGACTCTCCGCGAGTCCAACTCTCGCCGTCTCCGCGGAGACTCCCCCTCACCCTAACCCTCTCCCCGCAAGCGGGGAGAGGGGATTGGCCACAGCATTTGTTGCTCGCCCATGTCCCAAACCGAACTTGAAATCGTCGTCGACGATCCGACCGCGCCTGAAGACGACTCCCCCTCCGTCGTCTCTTCCGGGACGATCGAGATCGTCGTCTGTCTCCTGCTGCTCGCGCTCGCCGCCACGCTCGGCTACGACAATTGGCGTACCGGCGCGTCCTGGGATGCGACCGGGCCGGAGCCGGGCTATTTCCCGTTCTACCTCGCCATCATCCTCGGCGGCGGCAGCCTCTACGGCCTGATCGCGGCGCTCCTCGCGCGGCGCGCGGTGCGTGAGACCTTTGTCACGCGGGCGCAGGCCCGCCGCGTGATGGCGGTGTTCGTCCCGACGCTGCTGTTCTGCGCGGCGACCCAGTTCCTCGGCCTCTATGTTGCGAGCTTCCTCCTGATCGCGGGCTTCATGCGCCTCGTCGGCAAGATCGCGCTGTGGAAGTCGCTGCTCACCGCCTTCGTGTTCACGGCGATCATGTTCGTCACCTTCGACATCGCCTTCGACGTCATCATGCCGAAAGGGCCGCTCGAAGCGGCCCTCGGCCGCTAGGCGGGCCCGCGCAATGGAAGCTTTCGGGCTCCTGCTCCACGGTTTTGCCGTCCTGCTGACGTGGAAGACGCTCGTGCTGATGATGGTCGGGCTGGTGCTCGGCATCTTCGTCGGCGTGCTGCCGGGGCTCGGCGGCCCCAATGGCGTCGCGATCCTGTTGCCGCTCACCTTCACGATGGACCCGACCTCGGCGATCGTGATGCTGTCCTGCATCTATTGGGGCGCGCTGTTCGGCGGCGCCATCACCTCGATCCTGTTCAACATCCCGGGCGAAGCCTGGTCGGTCGCGACCACCTTCGACGGCTATCCGATGGCGCAGCAGGGCCGGGCGGCGGAGGCGCTGACCGCGGCATTCACCTCCTCCTTCATCGGCTCGCTGGTCGCCGTGCTGCTGATCACTTTCCTCGCGCCGATGATCTCGTCCTTCGCGCTGAAGTTCGGCCCGCCCGAGTTCTTCGCGGTCTATCTCTTGACCTTCTGCTCCTTCGTCGGCCTCGGGCGCGAGGCCAAGCACAAGACGGTCATCTCGATGTCGCTGGGGCTGCTGCTCGCCGGCATCGGCATGGATACCGTGTCCGGCAATCTCCGCATGACCTTCGGCTCGCCGGAGCTGCTTCGCGGCATCAACTTCCTGGTCGCCGTCATCGGCCTGTTCGGCATCAGCGAGATCCTGCTGACGATGGAGGAGCGGCTGGCGCTGCGGGGACATGCGGCGGGCATTTCGCTGCGCGTCGTGCTCAGCGTCTGGAAGGACCTGCCGAAATACTGGGTGACGCTGCTGCGCTCCTCCTTCATCGGCTGTTGGCTCGGCATCACCCCCGGCGGCGCGATCGCGGCCTCCTTCATGGGCTACAACCTCGCCAAGCGCTTCGCCAAGGAGCCCGAAAGCTTCGGCAAGGGCCGCATCGAGGGCGTGTTCGCGCCGGAGACGGCTGCGCATGCCTCCGGCACCTCGGCCCTGCTGCCGATGCTGGCGCTCGGCATCCCCGGCTCGGGCACTGCGGCGATCCTGCTCGGCGGCCTGATGGTGTGGGGGCTCAATCCGGGGCCGCTGCTGTTCGTCGAACACAAGGACTTCGTCTGGGGCCTGATCGCTTCGATGTATCTCGGCAACGTCGTCGGCCTCGTCCTGGTGCTGACGACAGTGCCGATCTTCGCCTCGATCCTGCGCGTGCCCTTTGCCGCGGTGGCGCCGATGATCGTGGTGTCCTGCGCGATCGGCGCCTATGCGATCCAGAACGCGATGTTCGACATCTGGCTGATGCTCGGTTTCGGAATCGTCGGCTACGTCTTCAAGAAGATCGGCATTCCCCTGGCGCCGTTTACCCTCGCGCTCGTGCTCGGCAACCGCGCCGAGGATGCCTTTCGCCTGTCGATGATTGGCTCCGGTGGGACCTTGAAGGTGTTCTGGTCGAACGGTCTGGTCGGCTCGATCACGACGCTGGCGATTCTGCTGCTGTTCTGGCCGGTGATCGACGGCTTGCTCGGCCGTGTCGGCTGGCGGCAGCAGGACAAAACGGCGACGCAATGAAAGGTGAATTTGATCTGTGTCTTAGTTCTATCGTGTCGCCATAGTCCGGTCGCTGACGCTTAGTGGTCGTTCCCAAATGTTGCTGTCGCGCGACAGCCTGGGCCGGCCTTGGCGCTTATGCTGCTCGTGGATTTCTTGTTTTTCACGGGGCATTGCAATGAAGATTGTGACGGGAGTTGTGGTGGCATCGCTGGTCGCGACCAGCGCATTGGCAGCTGATCTGGCATCGAAGCCTTACGTGAAGGCTCCAGCCGTCGTCGATCCGGTCTGGAGTTGGACGGGCTTTTACGCCGGATTGAACGCCGGATACAGCTGGGGCAGGGCAGAGACGACTGTGGCGCCGATCGCACTGCCGTTTCCGGTCACACAATTCAGCGCGTTTGGCCAGAACGTCGACGGTTGGCTGGCCGGCGGTCAGCTGGGCTACAACTGGCAGCTCGATCCGAAATGGGTCGTCGGTCTCGAGGGCGACATTCAGGCGACCGGCGAGCGGTCATCGCGGACGGTGACCACGACGAGCGCGCGCTACGGTTCGAATATCATCGGTCTCCCATTCGGCACCGACTTCAACTCCATTGCGACGCTCACCGCAAATCTCTCCTACGACCTGCAGTGGTTCGCGACATTCCGCGGGCGCGTCGGTATTCTGTCGGATCCGCAGACTCTCTGGTACGCGACCGGTGGTCTCGCCGTAGGCGAGTTCAAATATTCGTCCGCGACCGCGCTTGGAATCCAGGTCTTCGGGCCGGGTCTCGGCGGCACGACTCCGCTCGGAGGTTTCAGCTTTCCAATCGGGGCGGGGGCAACCAGCACTGATACCCGAGTTGGCTGGACGGTGGGCGCGGGCGTCGAACGCAAGTTCACCCGGAATTGGTCGGCCAAGCTCGAA
Source organism: Bradyrhizobium sp. I71 (assembly GCF_022354745.1). Lineage (NCBI taxonomy): Bacteria > Pseudomonadati > Pseudomonadota > Alphaproteobacteria > Hyphomicrobiales > Nitrobacteraceae > Bradyrhizobium > Bradyrhizobium sp. I71. The sequence goes on along the minus strand of NZ_CP059398.1, from coordinate 1,193,627 downwards.
TATCTCTACATGGATTTCGGGAGCAAGTCTTACTTCGCGGGCACCGCCAACCAGGCGGACGTAAGCTTCCACGATCACGTGCTGCGCGCCGGCTTCAACTACGCGTTCACTCCAACGCCCGTCGTTGCAAAATACTGAGCTGTCCAGCGCGAACTGCCATCGATGCCCGACAACCTTGCCGGGCATTGTCGTTTCCGACCTAAAGCGCGATGAGATTTGGATGAAGCGTCATCGCGCTTTAGGTTGTTGTTCACGCATGATCTTTCCGGAAAACCGCTTCGCACTTTTCCGGATCATGCTGTAGGTCACACCACCTTGGCGTCCCTGAGTCCAGCAATCTCGTCGGCGCCGAAACCGAACTCTTTCAGCAGCTCATCGGTCTGCTCGCCGAATTCCGGCGGCCGCGCCACCATCCTGCTCGGCGTGCGCGACAGCGTCACGGGCTGGCCGACCAGGCGGATATGGCGGCTCTCGTCGTTCGGCACGTCCTGCGCAATGCCGAGATGCTTCACCTGCGCGTCCTCGAACATCTGGTCGATGGCATAGATGGGACCGCAGGGCACGCCGGCCTCGTTGAGCTCGCGGACCCAGGTCTCGGTCGACTTCGTCACGGTGCGCTTCTCGATCTCGGCGTTGAGCGCATCCCGGTTCTTGGAGCGGGCAGGCGCCGTCGCATAGTCGGGATGGCCAAAGAGCTCCGGCGCGCCGATCGCCTGCGCACAGCGCTCCCAGATCCGGCCGCCGGTGGTAGCGATATTGATGTAGCCGTCCGAGGTCTTGAACACGCCGGTCGGAATGCTGGTCGGGTGGTTGTTGCCGGCCTGCCTGGCGACCTCCTTCTCCATCAGCCAGCGCGCGGCCTGGAAGTCGAGCATGAAGATCTGGGCCTGGAGCAGCGAGGTCTGCACCCACTGGCCCTTGCCGGAGACCTCGCGTTCGAGCAGCGCGGTGAGGATGCCCATGGCGCAGAACAGGCCAGCGGTGAGATCGGCGACGGGAATGCCGACCCGCATCGGACCTCCGCCCGGCGCGCCGGTGATCGACATCAGCCCGCCCATGCCTTGCGCGATTTGATCGAAACCGGGGCGCTTATGGTAGGGGCCGTCCTGACCGAAGCCGGAGATGCTGCCATAGACGATGCGCGGGTTGATTGCGGCGAGGCTGTCATAGTCGATGCCAAGCTTCTTCTTCACGTCGGGCCGGAAATTTTCGACGACGACGTCGGCTTTGGTGGCGAGGCGCTTGAAGACGGCGAGCCCGCGTTCGTCCTTCAGGTTCAGCGTCATCGCCCGCTTGTTGCGGTGCAAATTCTGGAAGTCGGAACCCCGCCGGGGGCCGCCCGGCTGCTCGCCGCCGGCGTCCTCGGTCAGCGCGTCGATCTTGACGACGTTGGCGCCCCAGTCCGCGAGCTGCCGCACGCAGGTCGGCCCGGAGCGCACGCGGGTCAGATCGAGCACGGTGAAGCGCGACAGGGCTTCCGAGGCATGCGGAAAGGGCATCTTGAGAGGCTCCGGGACGGATTGCGGGGCCTACCATAGTGCCGAAAGACCTTGCGGCAACCCTCGTCCGATGCGCATGCCGCCTGCCGAAATGCCATGCCTGACACGGCTTTGCTGCGGTGCGTGGCGGCTTTGCTGCGGCGCGTGGGGAAGGGTCAGCGCGACAGGCGCTTCAATTCCGCGCGCGCCTGCTCGGCCAAGGGATCTTCGCCGTGGCGCGCAATGAAGAGCTCGAACGCTTCCCGCGTTCCCTTCCGGCGGGCGGCTTCGTATTCCTCTGCCACCGCGACGGCAGGATCGCGGGCGATTGGCATGGAGGGCGCGCGGCCTGCCTTGCCGCTCTCCTTCCTGCCGTCATCCGCTTTGGCTTTCCCGACCATGGCAGGCTGTTCTCCGTTGGACAGATGATCCGACCCCGCGAACGTCGCGAAGACACCGATCAGACCGGCTGACAATGCGCCTCGTTTCATCATATCGTCTCTGGGACATGCCAGGGGGCCGGAAGCCGTATCCCATCGGTGTCCGTATGACTACGGGATTTGACGCCTAACAAGGTCTTACGGAAGGGAGCGGACGCCGCAGCCCAAGTTAAACCAAACGTTCAACTCTCAGGCTAGAATCATGCGCCTCCGCCGCGAATCTGGCGAGGCATTGCTCTGGAGAGTCAATTGGCTACCGCTGTGAATGTCAGTGCCACCAACAACGCCGAGATCGACGGCCTGCTGTCCGGCTACAAATGGACCGGCGCGATCACCTACAGCTTTCCCGACGCGCCCGGCGACTATTCCAACCCCTATTACGGCGGCAGCAGCGAGCCGACCACTTCGGGCTTTGCCTCGGTGCCGAGCCAGATCCAGGCGGCGATCAACTACGCGGTCGGATTGATCCTCGGCTACACCAACGCCGACATCCAATACGCGGGGACGAACGGCGCCGACATCATGGTCGCGCAGTCGTCCGCGGCCAACCCGACCGCTTACGCCTACTACCCCGGCAATTATGCGCCCGGCGGCGACATCTGGTTCGGAACTCAATACAATTTCTCGCTGGCCAAGCTCGGCAATTATTACTTCACCACTGCGCTGCACGAGCTTGGCCACGCGATCGGCCTCAAGCACAGCCAGGAGGCTGGCGGCCCCGGCAACGTCGCGGTGCCGAGCGCGCATGACAGCAGCGAATATACCGTCATGAGCTATCGCAGCTATGTCGGCGCTTCGACCACGGGCGGCTACACCAACGAAGCCTATGGATATTCGCAGACCTACATGGCCAACGATATCCTCGCGCTCCAGACGATGTACGGCGCGGACTACACGACGCAGAGCAGCAACACCGTCTACACCTGGAATTCGACCACCGGACAGCAGTTCATCAACGGCGTCGGTCAGCTCGCGCCGGGCGGCGGCGTCGGCGGCTCGGCCAACCGCATCTACGAGACCGTCTGGGACGGCGGCGGCGTCGATACCTACGACCTGTCGAACTACACGACCAACCTGAGCATCAACCTCAATCCCGGCGCTTCGTCGGTGTTCTCCTCCGTGCAGTTGGCCTATCTCGGCAACGGCCATTATGCATCGGGCAACGTCTACAACGCCTATCTCTACAACGGGGACACGCGCTCCTACATCGACAACGCCGTCGGCGGGTCCGGCAACGACGCGATCCTTGGCAACGCCATCGCCAACGCGCTGAACGGCGCCGGTGGCAACGACACCATCACGGGCGGTGCGGGCAACGACAGTATAAATGGCGGCACCGGCACGGACACTGCGGTGTATTCGGGCAGCCGGGCCAACTACCTGATTTCGTACGACGTGGCGACGCAGATATTCACAATCGTCGACCAACGTTCCGGCCTGCCCGACGGAACCGACACTGCCGTGGGTGTAGAGTACTTCCAATTCGCCGATGGTACCTTCGCAAGCTCCAGCTTGGTGACAACCACGATCGAGGCGCTTGGATCGACGCGTCTGGTTTTATCCGGCGGCAACTACCATCTCGAGAGCATCGCCACCGGGACCGGGCCCATCTTGAACTATGCGGGCTCTGCGGTGATCGCAGCGAACTGGGGCACCTGGTCGGCGATCGGCGCCGAGAAGGTATCGGGCGGCGGCTATGACGTGGTCTGGAAGGAAGGGGCCAGCGGGCAATATTCCGTTTGGAGCACGGACAGCAACGGCAACTTCCTGACCACGCTGGGTTCGGCCCCGCAAATGCTGGGAACCGATCCATCCCTGAAGACGCTCGAGCCGACCCTGCAGCAAGACCTGAACGGTGACGGTATGATCGGCTTCCCAGTTGCCGTCACGATCGAGGCGCTTGGATCGACGCGCGTCGTTTCATCCGGCGGCAACTACCATCTCGAGAGCATCGCCACCGGTACCGGGCCGACCTTGAAATATGCAGGCTCTGCGGTGTTCACAGCGAACTGGGGCACCTGGTCGGTGATCGGCGCCGAGCAGGTGTCGGGCGGCGGCTATGACGTGGTCTGGAAGAACTCGGCGAATGCCCATTATTCCGTCTGGAGCACGGACGCGAATGGCAATTTCCTGACGACCCTTGCCGCGGCCCCGGAAGTGCTCGGGTCCGATCCGTCTCTGAAAGCGCTGGAGCCGACGCTGCAGCAAGATCTGAACGGTGACGGCATGATCGGCGTCGCTGCTGCCGTCACCACCACGATTGAGGCGCTTGGATCGACGCGTCTGGTTTTATCCGGCGGCAACTACCATCTCGAGAGCATCGCGTCGGGTACCGGGCCGATCTTGAAATACGCGGGCTCTGCGGTGATCGCAGCGAACTGGGGCACCTGGTCGGTGATTGGTGCCGAGCAGGTGTCGGGCGGCGGCTACGACGTGGTCTGGAAGGATTCGGCAGGCGGGCAATACTCCGTGTGGAGCACGGACAGCAACGGCAACTTCCTGACCACGCTGGGTTCGGCTCCCCAAATGCTGGGAACCGATCCATCGCTGATGACGCTGGAGCCGACGCTGCAGCAAGATCTGAACGGTGACGGGATGATCGGCGTCGCTGTTGCCGGCAGCACCACGATCGAGGCGTTTGGATCGACGCGCGTCGTTTCATCCGGCGGCAACTACCATCTCGAGAGCATCGCGACAGGTACCGGGCCGACCTTGAAGTATGCAGGCTCTGCGGTGATCACAGCGAACTGGGGCACCTGGTCGGTGATCGGCGCCGAGAAGGTGTCGGGCGGTGGCTACGACGTGGTCTGGAAGAACTCGGCGAATGCCCATTATTCAGTCTGGAGCACGGACGCGAACGGCAATTTCCTGACGACCCTTGCCGCGGCCCCGGAAGTGCTCGGGTCCGATCCGTCTCTGAAAGCGCTGGAGCCGACGCTGCAGCAGGATCTCAACGGCGACGGCACGGTGGGCGCTGCGCCGACATCCGGCGACGGTTTCGCGTTCGATTTCACCCACTCGTTGACCGCTCCGTCCGAGCCGCCGGACCTTATCCCGGCACCCGCCGATCCGTGGACTGCGTCGGATCAGTGGACTCGACCGGCGGACAGTCACGGCACGGCTGCAATCGACATTCTGGCCGACTTTCTCCAGGCCCGTCACGATTTCGATTTCCAGCTGACCTGAAGGCGTGGTCGTTTTCCGCGAGGCTTCTCCGGCAAACGTCTCTGTCTTGGTTCGCCGGTGTCCCATCCTGCCGGCTACATCGCAGCTATCCGCAACCACGGGAATGGCCCCGCGGGCCGGATCAGGCGATTTCGAGCGAGTGCTTGAAGTAGGCAATCGTCTCCTTCAGCCCATCCTCGAGCGCAACCTTTGGTTCCCAGTTCAGCACCGCCTTCGCCTTGGTGAGGTCGGGCTGGCGCTGGCGCGGATCGTCCTGCGGCAGCGGCTTGAACTCCAGCCTGGAACGCGAGCCGGTGAGCTTGATGACCTTTTCGGCGAGCTCCCGGATGGTGAACTCGGAATTGTTGCCGAGATTGATCGGTCCCGTGACGTCTTCCGCACTCACCATCAACCGCGTGATGGCCTCGACGAGGTCGTCGACATAGCAGAACGAGCGGGTCTGGCCGCCGTCGCCGAATACGGTGATCGGCTCGCCCTTGAGCGCCTGGACGATGAAGGACGACACCACGCGCCCGTCATTCGGCTGCATGCGCGGGCCGTAAGTGTTGAAGATGCGCGCGACCTTGATCGGCAGGCCGTGCTGGCGCCAATAGTCGAAGAACAGCGTCTCGGCGCAGCGCTTGCCCTCGTCGTAGCAGGAGCGGATGCCGATCGGGTTGACGTTGCCCCAGTAATCCTCGGTCTGCGGATGGATCAGCGGATCGCCATAGACCTCGCTGGTGGAGGCCTGGAAGATGCGCGCCTTGAGCCGCTTGGCGAGCCCAAGCATATTGATGGCGCCGTGCACAGAGGTCTTGGTGGTCTGTACCGGATCGCGCTGGTAGTGGATCGGCGAGGCCGGGCAGGCCAGGTTGAAGATCGCGTCGACCTCGATGTAGAGCGGGAAGGTGACGTCGTGCCGGACCGCCTCGAACAGCGGATTTGCGATCAGATGGGCGATATTGCGCCGGCTGCCGGTGAAATAGTTGTCCGCGGACACCACCTCGGCTCCCGAATCGAGCAGTCGCTCGCAAAGGTGCGATCCGATGAACCCGGCTCCCCCGGTCACGAGGATGCGGCTGTTCCTGTAGTTTTCAAACGGCATGATCGGTTCCAGATTGTTCGCAAAGGGAGCGGCTGAGTGGTATCGGCAACGGCCGGACTCGCCAATAGCCAAATGCCTTGGATCGAGGTATCTAAACACCTCTACTGTGCATGGGGTTGTTTTCGCACTTTTTAGGCTGGGCCTAAAACTCCCGCCGCTTCAACCAGGCCCGTGCCCCCCAATGGCCGAAGCACCAGGCCGATCGGGCCAGGGAGAGGTGCTCGACATTGCGGTAGATCTGCCAGACCCATTTGGCCGAGCGCACCGGGCGGCTGGAGACGGAGGAGCCCCTGACGCGGTAGCGCGCCAGATCCTCGTTGAGGCCGTATGCGGTATGGCCGCGCTTGAGGATCGAGAGCCACAGGCAGAAATCGTCATAACCCTCGTTCTTCATCGCGATGGGGCCGGCGATCTCGCGGTCGACCATCGCGGTCAGCGTGGCGATCGCGGTGTTCTTCAGGAGCTGCCCATAGCTGAGCGAGGCCGGCACCTCGATCAGCCGTCCTGTCGCCGTGTTGGTCTCGTTGATGCGGCGGAAAGCGGTGTAGCTCAGCGCGGCCTGCTTCGCCTTGGCGAAGGCGAGCTGCCGCTCCAGCTTCCCGGGCAGCCACAGATCGTCGCTGTCGAGGAAGGCGAGATAGCGGCCCTGCGCCCGGTCGATCGCGGCCTGGCGCGCCAGCGCCGGCCCGCCGTTCTTTGCCTGCCGGATCAGCTTGACGCGAGGATCGCGCTCGCCGATGTCCGCGATGATCTGCGGTGTCCTGTCGGTCGAGCAGTCGTCGGCGATCAGGAGCTCCCAATCGGGAAAGCTCTGGCTCTGCACGGAGCGGATGGTCTCCTCGATCAGGCCTTCGACGTTCCAGGATGGGGTGATGATCGAGACGAGCGGCATGACGGGTCCGTTCAATTCGCGCGGGCGGCGGGCTCGGCGATCGCGGCGCACAACGAGGCCGCAAACGTGTCGAGCAGCCCTGGATCGCTGATATAGAGTTCGCCCGGATAAGACCTGCGCCAGGCCGCTTCGAAATAGGGCGCGCCCTTGGCTGGATCGAATGGCCCGGCGGAGAGCGCCTCGCGCAGCCGCGCGGGCACGTCCGCCAGCCGATCGACCGCGTAGACCAGCGGGCAGGAGCGGTAGAACGCATCGCCCATTACCACGACCGGCTTGCCGAGCAGCAAGGCCTCGGCGCCCGACTTGCTGTTGACGGAGATGACCGCATCGGCGCGGTTGAGCACTGTGTAATTGTTGGTCTGCGGCGGCAGCAGCACGAAATTGTCGAAGCGGCGCGCCAGCTCGAACAGGCGATCGGCCGAGATCGCGCCGATCTGGGCGGGGTGTTCCTTCACAACCAGCACATGCGAGTCCGGGATCGTCCGCAGCAGGAAGTCGACCGTTGCGACCTGGTCGAGGTAGTCGGGCGAGCGCAGCGTCAGCGCCATGTCGGCGGGAACGTGGAATGGATAGTAGACGAAGGGCGCCCCGGGGATCGGCTTGTAGAGCTTGCGCAGCCGCGTCGCATTGAGCGCCATCGCCGCGTGCACGCGGGCGTGACGCAGATTGTGTCCGAACTCCTGATGCTTTCCGAGCGCGAACTGGTCCCACAGCTTTTCGGTGAGGCGGCGGGCATTGCGCAGGTTCACGACCTTCTTGAAGGCCGCTGAATAATGATGCTGGTCCTTTTTGGGGATGACGATCGCGCGCTGCTTCAGCGTGTCGTCGAGATAGGCGCGTACCTCTGCCGACACCGCATCTGCCGGTGTCGGCATCACGTCGGGCGCGGCGAGACTGTCGGGCGTGAAATACATCCGGCCACGAAAGAACGAGGGCTCGATGAACCAGTTGCGGATGTTGCGACGCCTGGCGGCGTAGAAGCTCGCGATGACGGAGAGGAAGCCGCCGAGCTCCTGAACCAGCTCGACGCGTTTGCCTTGCCGCTCCAGCCGGTCGAGCACCGTCTCCATCGCGTTGGCATAGATCATGAAGCGCCGGCGCAGCGCCGCGGTGTCGCGGATGCCGAACGTGAACCGCTCATGGCTGAACAGCAAATTGGTCCCGTCGAGCCCGTAGACGGCGACGCGCGCGTCGAACGCGCCGCGGTCGTCGGGCGAGGGATCGGTCCTGAGGCCGTCGCGGTACATGTTGGTGACCGGCACGCCTTCGGCCGCCGACATTTCGGCGCTGCGATCGTCGAAGGCGAGCAGCTCGACATCGTTGCCTGCCGCACGCAGCCGCTGCGCGACCGGAATCCAGAACCGGGTCTGGTATTCGGCAAGCGTGGTGATGAGAATGGTCTTTGAGGGTGTGGCCATGAGTCTATCGGGTGGGGTCGATGGCAATGCTCGCGAGCGGCAAGCCTGTCGTCGCGCAGTGTGCGCGTCTTGTGGCGAATTGCGCCGGGCTCGCGCGGTCATGAGCTGCGATACGCTGCAACAGGGTCCTGACGACGACCGGCTCGATGCGCTTGTCGCGCCGGGCCGGGTTGAACCGGCTGCGCAGCCGTTCCGTCACGGCCGATCCGAGCGCGGCGCTGGCAGCGCCCTTGACGATCTGGCCGACACTCGGCTTGTCGCGCGTGCCCTTTACGGTCGCCAGTAGCGACACGTAAGGCCGGCGCGCCCCCGCAGCGCGCGTCAGGACATCAGCGACCCGTTCTGCGGCTTGCCCGTCGTTGAGATGGAAGAAGGCCTCGATATCGGCGGCATGAACGCGGGCGAAATCGAAGCTCTCGGTCTCGCGCTCGATATGGTCGATCGCGCCAAGCAGCTCTTCGAACGAGGCGACCGGTCGGCTCACGCGCGCGGGCAGCGCGGCATGGCCGGCGGTGGTCGGTGTGTTCAGATATTCGAGCTGGAGCGGAAGCTTTCCGAGCAGGACCGATTCGACGGCCGTGCCGCAGTTGAGATGAACGACCGCGGCCGCATTGCGGATGCGGTCGAGTACGCTGCCGGTGCCGTCGATCAGGACGTTGGGGTGGCGCGCCAGCGCGTTGCGATAGACCTCCTCGCTCTCGAAGGGATGCGGACGCACCAGGATGGTGCGGTCGGGCCGCGCTGCGGCAAGACGGTCGATCTCGGCGAGGTAGTTGGCGAAGACCTGCTTGAGGTCCGCGATGAAGCGATCGACATAGCCGCCATCCCAACCGGCCCGCACCATCGCTTCGCGCTCGCCGCCCGGCTTGCCGGTGAAGCGTGAATTGACCAACGGGAAGTTGGCGTTGACGAGCAGGTAGTCGCGCAATTCGCCATCGAGCAACGCGCGCCAGCGCGGCGCAGCGAAGTCGAAGCGCGGGCATCCGGTGAGGTGAAGCTGCTCCGGCTTCATGGTTCCGGCCGCGAGGAAGGCCTCGTGCAGCCGACTGCCCCAGAAGAAATAGCCCGCCAGGATGTCGGCGTAGCCGCAGCCCTTGATGTGGGCCGCCATTGCCGGCGGCGAGTTGCCGCCCTTTTCCGCGAGCACGCCGCCTTCGGTATCAAGCACGTAGAGCGCGAGCCCGTCCCTCGCAAAGCTGCGCATGAGATCTAGGTTGACGGGACGCGCGTAGTTGACGACCAGCGCGTCGAGCCCGAGCCGAGGAACGTCGACGGCCTGCTCGTACATCGGCACCAGCACGACGGAGACGCCGCGCCGCGCGAGCTGATAACCGAGCATGACCGCACCCGGCAGGTCCCGCTTGGGGTGATCGACCACCAGGCCTATGCGCACCGTTCACGTCTCCTCGTATCGACCAAGGCGCTCATCGATCTCCCGAACATACTCGTGCAAATTGTAGGCTAGGTCGACGCCCAGCCGAAGCGCTGGCTGAGTTCCGTGAAGATTGCCCGCTGGCGGTCTTCCAGAACGAGAAAATACTGTGCGGTCCAGCTCACTACGCAGAACGAGGCGATCGCAAGCCCAAGCCCCCAGAAGCCGTCGATTGCCAGGTACTCTGCAAGCTCGAGGAGCAGCAGGCCCAGGACCACGAGAATGACGGCCTGCATGAGAAGTGCTCTAAGGAGGCGGTGGGAGTCAAGCTGCAACGCGCGGCTCACGGTGCCGATCTGCAACGGTAGAATTACGGCGTTGGCAACCACTTGGCCAAGAATCAGCGCTCGCTCGTCGAACAGGTGCAATGTCGCAACCGCCACCGCGGCCCACACCGCCAATTGATAGATCATGAGCCGGTTCAGACGCGACTGCACGTCTGTGCGGGTCAGGAACATGACGTTGCCGAAGGCGAGGTATTGAGCGCAGATCGGCACCACGAAGCCGAGGCCCATCCAGACAGCGTAGGGGGCCATCTGTGGTCCGATCCATACCTGCATGATCTCGCGCGACAGCACGGCGGCCGCCATCAGCGGCGGCACCGTGAACATCGGCAGGATGACCAGGCCGAATTCGCCAAGGCGCTGGAACGTGGCAGCGTTGCCGCGTTCGTCGAGGCGGCTTGCCACCGGCAGCAGGGCCGACGTCAGGAGGCCAACGACGACCTTGGACACACGGGGCAGCCTGACCAGGGTGTCGTATACCCCCACGCCCTTGGGTCCGAACAAGAGGCCGACCAGGAAGGGTTGAATCGGGAGTGCCAGGCCGCCCGTCAGCTTGCCCTGCGCGAACAGCGCACAGCGGTGGAACAGCTCGCGCCGGATCGGCGCGTCCCACATCGCGAGTTTGACCTTGCGCACGACGGCGACGAAGGCTGCGGCGAACGCCAAGCATGCGCGCATCAAAGTGCTGGCGAGATAGATGTAGGCCACCACCTCGAAAGAGGCCGCGGTGTTGGCGGCCCAGATCGTGCAGGTCACATAGGCGATCGTGGAGCTCACCTCCGCCAGCCGCAGGACATTGTAGCGTTCAAAGCCCTTGACGATGCCTTCCCAGACCAGTGCCGGGATCAGCACCACGTTGGCAAGCGCAGTGTAGCGCAAAATTTGCGCGAACCTGTCGGCGTGAGCAGCATCGACGCGGAGCGCGATGGTCAGGTAAGGCGCGCTGATCCAGATCGTGACCGCGAGCAGTCCTGCAAGGCCCACGGCCATCACGGTAAGAAGCGCGAGCTGCTGGCCGGCGATGCGCCAATTGCGATGCTCCCGCGCCCGCGCGACCGCTTGCGTTGTGACCTCGGAGAGGCCGAGATCGAGCAGTCCCATCATCCCGCTTGGCAGCAGGATGCGGGCCAGTACGATGAGGCCGAATTCGGTTACGCCCCAAGTACGGATGATGACGGGTATAACGACGAGCCCGAGCACAGCCGCAATTCCGAAGGCTGCACTGGATATCAGCGTGTTGCGGATCAGCTGTTTGAGCATGCTCCGCCGCTCACCACGCGCTCAGGCCGCCATCGACCGCGATGTTCTGGCCGGTGACGTAGGATGCCGCATCGGACACCAGGAAGAGGATCGTTCCCACCATTTCGTCCGCGCGAGCCATGCGGCCCAGTGGGATACGGGCACCATAGCGTGCCTTGAAGGTCTCGTTTTGCCCGCTCTCCACCCCGCCGGGGGTGAGGGTATTGACGCGAACGCCCTTGCTTGCCCAGTAGGTCGCCAGGTGCTTCGTGAGGCCGATGACACCGGCCTTCGAGGCGGTATAGACCGCCGGCGTGTTGATGGCGCGGCCGAGATATTCGGAGCCTTCGTAGATGCGCTGATCGGGGGCCATCAGTCCGTAGATCGAGGCGGTCTGCACGATGGCGCCGTAGCCGCGTTCGGCCATCCGGCCGCCGAACACCTGCGCGACGTTGAACATGCCGTCGAGATTGACAGCCATGATCTCGCGCCAGGTCTCCTGCGAGAATTTCTCGACAGGCGCGAAGAAGGCGTCGACGTCGCGGGTCTTGCTGGCCGCGTTGTTGAGCAGGATCGAGACCGGTCCGAGGTCGGCCTCGATCGCATCGGCTGTGTTGCGCACCGCATCTGGGTTGGTGATGTCGCAGCCGTAGCCTCTGGCGCGGACGGTATGGCGGGAGGCGACGTCGGCTGCCGCGGCATCGGCAACGGCCTGATCCAGATCGACAATCGCAACGTTGGCGCCGAACTCGGCAAGGCCCTCGGCAAAGCGACGACCGAGAATGCCGCACCCGCCGGTCACGACGGCGGTGCGGCCGGTCAGATCGAACAGAGCCTTGAAGCTCGTGGTCATCGCTTGCGCCTCCTCAGGCCGCCAGTCGTTGGCGGAGCAACAGTTCCACCAACGTGAAATCGAGATCGGAATCGATGTCGATCGAACGCTCTTCCGGCATTTCGAGCAGGCGCGTGTCCGGGTAGAATACCGCAGGCCGCTCCAGGAATGGCGCGACGCGCCAGACATAGATCGACGCGTTCATGTCGAAGCAGCGCGGCGCATCCTGCCGGCGCGTGATCGGAGGATCGGCAGATTTGGACAGGCCGACGCTGCCATCGGAGCGCTGCTCGACAAGGTTGAAATAGGGCGACCGTCGCGCCGGCGCCCCGGTAATGACATTGCGCGCGCCGCTCTCGCGCAGCAGTGCCACCGCACCGGTGATGTCGGAGGCGAGCCTGAGCGGCGAGGTTACGTCGAGATCGACGAAGATCTCGGGCGTCGCGCCCATTTGCGCGATGGCCTGCTCGAGACAATGGCGGATCGCCGGCAGCTTTGGCGCGGTATCGGTCGCCATCTCGTCGGGGCGCCTGACCGCGATGTCGGCGCCGGCCTTCAGCGCCGCCTCGAGCAGGGCGTCCGAATCGCTGCTGAAGGCGATCGCATCGAACAGGCCGGTCTCTCGCGCCTGCGCGATGCTCCACGCGAGCACCGGCCTGCCCAGGAGATCGCGCGCGTTCTTGCCGACCACCCCTTTCGAGCCGCCTCGCGCGCAGATGGTGCAGACGAGACTCATGGCGATATCCAGGTCTTGGTGCGCAGCGCGCGCTCGCTGGCGTCGATCAGGTGCACGACGCCGAGGGCCTCGGGCAGCGAGCAGACCGGGCTCGCGCCGCGCATCGCCGCGACATGCATGTCGCGATAGCTCTGGTCGCGCTCGCTGGGAATCTCCGTTGCCTTGCCGTTGACCGTGAGACGGCTGCCGACGAGATCGGCCTCGATGGTATCGTCGCCGACATTGACGCGAATGCGGCGGATGCCCTGGCGATCGAGATAGTCCATGTGGACGTGCACCGATGGCGCCAGCTGCATGTCGAGCAGCAGGTCGAGATGGTCGTCGACGTCGATGTCGCGAGCGCCGGAGGAGCCGCCGAGCGCTGCGACGCGATGCCATGGCCCGAACAGCCACAAAAGATAGTCCAGTTCGTGGCTGAGATCCCGCAGCACGCCGCCTCCGGCATCGGCCGTGGCGGATGCGGTCGCACGGTGATCGCGGCCCGGCCGCCAGTCCCTGATGTCCTGGCCGACATAGGCGTCGACCGTGATCACGTCGCGCCCGCGCAGTCGTTCCGCCAGCGCCGTCATCACCGGGTGAAAGCGCAGATTGTATCCGACGCTGACACGGGCGAAGGGATATTTCGGGGCCGGGGCCGGTGTTGCGAACAGCGGCTTTTCGACAAGGACGCTGCCATGGAACCCCGACTGCGCGAGCTCTTGCAGATTGTCCGCATGACGCGCAGTCTCGGTAGCGATCACCACGTAGTCCGGATGCGCCGCCGCGAGGGCCTGCGCGATCGACCCGTAGTCGCCGCCTTCGCGCCGGCTGACCGTCGCGACCCGAAGTCCGAGCTCGCGCAGGACCCGCGCATGCCTTGCGCCAATCGAGCCGAGGCCAACCACGACGGCGGTTGTTGAGGTCACGGGAAGACCTCGTGAAACTCTGCATGCGCCTGCTCGAAATCCTCAAGGCGGCCGATGTCGAGCCAGTATTCGCGAATGGGATAGACGGCGACGCGTCCCTTATCGGCGATCACCCGCTCCAGCACGGTCGGCATATCGATGCTGACGCCGGGGGCGACATGGCGGAAGACCGAGCTTCCAATCACATAAATGCCGGCACTGACGAACCAGCTCTCGGTCGGCTTCTCGCGAATGGTCTGGAGAAAGCCCTCCGACGTGGAAACCACGCCATAGGGGACGTGCACCTTGTGCTCGCGAACGGCCATCGTCGCTTCCGCCGGCGTTCCGTTGTGGAAGTCGAGAAGCGCTCCATAGTTGATCGTGGTGAGGATGTCGCCGTTGGTGACGATCATCGGCAGATCCGGCGGTGTCGAAAAGAGCCCGAGCGCGCCGGCGGTACCCAGGCGTTCGGTCTCGTGCACGTACTGGATGTTGGCACCGAAGGCGGCGCCATCGGCAAAGTAGTCTTTGATCGTCTGGGCCTTGTAGTTGACCGAAATGAAGATGTTGCCAAAACCCTGCTGCACCACGTTGCGGACGATCGTCTCCAGCAGTGGTCGGCCGCCGACATTGAGCATCGGCTTCGGCACGTCGCGCGTCAGCGCACCCAGGCGCTCGCCGAGGCCGCCGGCCATGATCAGCACAGGATTAGGATAGTGACGAGGTTCGAGCAGCTCATCGAGCGTCTCGACCACGACCAGATGGCCGCCCTCGTCGACGAGTGGGAGCTGCTTGATCGACCTCTGCCGCATCAGCTGCAGGCGATCCTCGCGCGGCAAGGTCGCAGGGGCCGACACCGGCGTCCGATTCATGATGTCGGTCGCAAGTCCGGTGAGAGGGATGCCGCGCAGCAGCCCGCGCCTCACGTCGCCGTCGGTGACCACGCCCAGCAGGCGATTGTGGTCGTCGAGCACCAGCGCAACCTGGATGCTTCCGCTCTCGATCGCGGCGATGGCCTCGCCCACAGTCGCCTGGGTACCGACGACGGCTTTGCGCCAGGATTTCATGGCAATTTGCCTCGTATACGCCAGATATTGGGGGCGGCCCACGGCTGAGCCTGCTATATCGCGGCTGCGAGAGGCGGCGTCAACCCCGCCAGGGGCCCGGGCGTTGACCTTGTTAATACCCGTGTTTTCGGGCCAGGCCCCGTCGATTTGAAGTACCGCAGCCCCGTCGCTAAGATTGGTCTGTGCAGGGGAAATGCGATGGACGATCTCATCATCATCGGTGGCGGCGAGCATGCCTTCATGGTCTATGAGGCCGCTCTCCTGTCGGGCCAGTTCAACGTCGTCGGCTTCCTCGATCGCCAGCCGGGTACACTGGGCAATGCGCCCTACCTCGGAACCGATGACGTTGCGCCCAACTATCCGGATGCCGCCTTCGTGGTCGGGATCGGAACGATGCAGGCGGGGCCCGCGCGCCGGCAATTGATCGGCCGGCTGCAGCTCAAGCGCTGGGCGTCGGTGATCCATCCGCGCGCGTTCGTCTCGCCTTCGGCAACGATCGGCGCGGGCAGCGTCATCATGCCGGGTGCGATCGTCAATGCACGCAGCATGATCGGCCATCACTGCATCATCAATTCCGGCGCGGTCGTCGAGCACGATGTGCGAGTTGGGCACTGCACGCATCTGTCTCCCGGAACCGTGGTCGGCGGCGGTGCAGAGATCGGCGACAACTCCTTTGTGGGGCTCGGCAGCCGGGTCCGCGATCACATTTCCATTGGCAATGATACGCTGGTGGCGATGGGTTCCGTCGTTACGGCTTCATGGCCGCCCGGGTCCGTGCTGCGCGGGGTTCCTGCTAAGCCCCGTCGTTAAACCGGGTCGTCCGGGTCAAGCGCCTGCGGCGCCGCCGTTCCGATCAAGGACCAATAGTCGATCGGCGGCCGCCCGGTGCCCGGCCGCTTGGCCGTGATGTCGGCCGGTCCGATGATCTCGCCGGCCCTCAGCGCGCGCGCCGCCACGATGCTCTTGCGCGCCACCGGGACGTTCCTGATTTCGGAGTCCTTCGGCGTCTTCACGCCGTCGCCGAGCGCGGTCTCGACATTGCGGATGGCGCCGACCATGCGCTTGAAATCGTCCGGCTCGAGTGAGGCAGCGTGGTCGGGGCCGGGCGCGTTGCGATCCAGCGTCAGGTGCTTTTCGACGATGGTCGCGCCGAGCGCGACCGCGGCTATCGAAATCTCGAACCCATCGGTGTGATCGGAATAACCGACCGGAAGCTGGAACGCCGATCGCATCGTGGCCATCGCGGCGAGGTTCACATCGGCGATGGGGCAGGGATATTCGGTCGTACAATGGAGCAGGCTGACGTGCCGCGCCAGCGCGGCACGTGCCGCCCGATCGCGCCATGCTGCGCGGAACGAGGCGATGCCTGCGGGATCCCTGCGATGCGCGTAGCCATGGGCCAATACACCCAGCGCTTCCTCAACCTCGCCGAGCGTTGCCATGCCGGTCGACAGGATCAGCATGGCGCCGGCCCTCGCCGCTGCATGGAGCAGCGGCGCATTGGTGAGATCGCCCGAACCAATCTTGATGCGCGCCAGTTTCAGAGACAAAAGGAAGTCGAGCGAAGCATCATCAAACGGCGTCGACAGAAATTCGATGCCGCGCTCCTTGGCGCGCGCGATCAGCGTCTCATGCGCGGCCTGCGGCAGCTCGAGACGTTCGAGCATGGCTAGCTGGCTCTCGCCGGCATCGGTGGTGCGCTGCTGATAGTCGGCCTTCTTCGCCGCGCCGCCCGCCAACGCCTTTGCATTGAAGGTCTGGAACTTGACGATGTCGGCTCCGGCATCGGCTGCCGCATCGACCAAGGCCAGCGCCTTTTCCAGGCTGCCGTCGTGATTGACCCCGGCTTCCGCGATGATCAGCGTGTGCGTCGTCATGGCCGCGCTCCGCTTGCAGGAAGTTCGTAAAAGCCCTTGGCCAGAAGCCGCCTGAAATCGGGGATGTCGGCGACAATGTCGGCAAATCGCCGGCTGGATTCACCGTCGCCGTAGGGGTTGACGGTGGCTTCGCGCCCACGCTGGAGTCCTGTCGAGATCGCGGCGGCAATTGCGCCACGTTCGGGCGCTGCATGAAACACCGAGGCCGCGCGCTCACGCCCCTTCTGACGGTCGCCTATATCCACCGTGGGAACGCCGAAGGAGGGTGCTTCGAGCACGCCGCTCGAGGAGTTGCCGATCACCACGTCTACTTGGCTCATCAGGCTGAGGTAGCGGAGCTGCCCGAGCGAGGCGACCGCGATCGTGTTCGGCCGGCGCGCCGCGAAGGCCTTGGTCCGATCGTTCAGCGCGCGCCCTTCGGCATCGGCATTGGCGAGCGTGAAAACAAGACGGAAGGTGGGATCGAGTGTCGACAGGGCAGCGAACAACTCCTCCAACTCGGCCACCGACCGCCCGGCTTCGACCGTGACGGGGTGAAACGTGATGAGTGCATTGCGTTCGCCAAGCGGCATCCCGATCGCGTCGCCTATGTCGTCGCGGTCCATCAGATCGAGATGCTTGATGGCGTCGATGCCGACCGAGCCGATGGTATGGATGCGGGACGGGTGCTCGCCAAGCTGCATCAATCGCCGCGTCGAGCCTTGATTGCTGGTGAAATGCAGATGCGACATCTTGCTGATGGCGTGGCGCGTGGATTCGTCGACCGCGCCTTCAGTGACGTCTCCGCCGAACAGATGCGCCATCGGCAGTCGCATGAACATCGCGGCCTGCGCGGCCGCGAACATTTCGAACCGGTCGCCGAGCACGACAACGAGATCCGGCTGCAACCGCGTGAAGGCGTCGGCAAAGCCGATCACGCCGAGTCCGACCGATTTGGCGACTCCGGCGCCGGTATCGCTGCTCAGAAGCGTCTCGATGCGCTCGTCAACCTCAAAACCTTCCTCGCGGATGGAGTTGAAGGTGTAGCCGAACTCTGGCGCGAGATGCATGCCGGTGGCGATGAGCTGAAGCGTCAGGCCTGGCGTCTGACGGATTGCGCGCATCGGCCAGACCAGCAGGCCGAAATCGGCCCGGCTTCCGGTGACGAAGCAGATTTTTCGTGCGCGACTACTCATCGCGGGGCCTGATGCTGGCGCTGCTGGGCAGGTTGATCAGCCGGCGTTCTATGGATTCCGCGGTGGAAAGATCGCCGCGGGGGCTTTGCGCGAACATCGGCAGCCTGTGCATCAACGTCCAGGCCGGGCGCGCGCCGAAGCCGGCCTCGTTCAGTGCCGTGAGCACGTCGTCGCGCCGCTCGGCATGCGCCTCGTCGAGCAGGACCGCGTTCAGCCAGTAATTGCTGGTCGTACCCGCGGGCTCGCGCGAGAACCGCACGCCGGGCACATCGGCAAAGACACGCTCATAGGCGGCTGCCAGCCGGCGCTTGCTCGCCAGGAAGCCGTCGAGCTGCTCGAGCTGGGCGCAACCGAGCGCGGCGTTCAGGTTGGGCAGGCGGTAGTTGAAGCCGATCTCGTCATGCACGAAGGCCCATTTGTGCGGCAGCTTCGCGGTCGTGGTGAGATGCTTGGCGCGGCGTCCCAGCTCCTCGTCATTGGTGAGGATGGCGCCGCCGCCGCCGGTGGTGACGATCTTGTTGCCGTTGAAGCTCAGCGCCGCGAGCCGCGCCTGCGATCCGACGGCGTGACCCTTGTAGGTCGAGCCGAGCGATTCCGCGGCATCCTCCACCAGCGCGATGCCCCAGTCGTGTGCGATCGCTGCGATCTCGTCGAGTGCGACGGGGTGCCCGAACGTGTGCATCGGCGAGATCGCCGCGATGCGGCGTCCGGTCTCGCGATTGATCGCGCCTCCTGCGGTCCGTTCCGCAATCGCCCCGAGGCGCACCGCGAGTGCGCCGGGATCCATGCCGAGCGTGGCAAGCGAGCTGTCGACGAAATGCGGTGCTGCGCCGCAATAGGCGATCGCGTTCGTCGTCGCGATGAAGGTCAGCGCTGGCGAGATGACCTCGTCGCCGGGCTCGACGCCGGCGAGCCTGAAGCAGGCATGCAACGCGGCCGTACCATTGACGACGGCGACCGCGCGTTTGGCGCCGGTGACCTCCTCCAGCATGCGCTCGAACCGATCGACAAAGGGGCCGACCGAGGAAACGAAGGTGCTCTTGATGCACTCTTCGAGGTAGGCGATCTCGTTTCCGGCGAACACCGGTTCGTGCAGGCCGAGGACGCCGTTCGGCGTCCCCACCGCGTGCCGCACGGCATCGACGATCGTCTCCGGCTTGAAGTCTGAGCTGGTCATGACACTGTCCACCATCACCTCAGACATTGTAGACGTCAGCCTTGTAGCGGTTGAGGTTTGCGGGATTGGTGAACCAGTTGACGGTCTTGACCATGCCGCGACGCATGCCCTCGACATCGCCGAATTCAGGGCTCCAACCGAGCTGCTGGCGTGCCTTGGAATTGTCGGCCCAGAGCCGCTCGACCTCGCTGTTGGCCGGACGGAGGCGCGTCTCGTCGGTCTCGATTTCGATCGTGGTCCCCATGACATCGGCGATCATCTCGACGGTCGCGCCGACCGAGATCTCGAAGCCGCTGCCGAGATTGATGGTCTGGCCGACGCATTGCTCGGCCGGCGCGGTAAGGCCAGCGATGAGGCCGCGCGCGGTATCGGTGACGAAGGAGAAGTCCCGCGTCGGACTGACGGCGCCGAGACGGATCTTGCGCTTGCCGGTCGCGATCTGGCTGATGATGGTCGGGATCACCGCGCGCGCCGACTGCCGGGGGCCGAAGGTGTTGAACGGGCGGATCACGACAACCGGCATGTCGAACGAGGCGTGGAACGACAGCGCCATCTGGTCGGATGCGATCTTCGAGGCCGAGTAGGGTGACTGGCCAACCAGCGGATGGTTCTCCTTGATCGGAACGATCTGCGCCGTGCCGTAGACCTCGCTGGTCGAGGTCTGCACGAAGCGCCGCACGCCCGCCATGCGCGCCGCCTGGAGCACGTTCACCGTGCCCTTGACGTTGGTGTCGACATAGGAGTCGGGCGCGACGTAGGAGAAGGGGATCGCGATCAGCGCCGCCAGGTGCAGCACGTCGGTGCAGCCGCTGGCGGTTGCGATCATGAAGTGCGGATCGCGGATATCGCCGGCGACCACCTCCACGGACTTCATGATGTCAGCGGGAACCGTGTCCAACCAGCCCCAGGAATTGAAGGAGTTGTAGTAGACGATCGCCTTGACGCGTGCCCCGGCCTTCACCAGCTCCTCGACGACATGCGAACCGATGAAGCCGTCGCTGCCGGTAACGAGGACGCGGGCGTCCCTTAGATCTGCCATGCCGGACCCCAGAAGGCGATTAAGCCTGTGTTCGCAACAAGATGGCGCTATAGCACACTGGCGGTCGCGCGCAACAGAGCAGCGCCGGAAAGCTGCCAAATGCCCGGGGATGCAGCAGTTTTCGTGACGCGCGCCTAGGCCCGGCCGGCCGGGATGAGGCGCTGTCTCATGAAGGTCTCCAGGTTGCCGCCCTCGAACAAGTGGCCGGCGAGGCCGGCCGCACGAGCGGCTTCGATGTCGCTCGGCTTGTCGCCGATCACCATGCTGCGCGTCATGTCGACCGGAAAGCGCTGTGCGAGATCGATGATCATGCCCGGCGCCGGCTTGCGCCGGTCGCTCGTGCGGCAATAGCGCGCGACGGTTCCTTCGGGGTGATCGGGGCAATATTCGAATGCATCGACATGCGCGCCGATCAGCGCCATCTGGTCCGCCATCCAGCGGTGCAGCGCGACCACGTGATGCTCCTCGTAGTAGCCGCGTGCGACTCCGGACTGATTGGTGATGACGAAGGCAAAATAGCCGGCGTCGTTGACGGCCTTCACGGCCTCGCGTGCGCCCTCGATCCATTCGAGCCTGTGCGGCTCGAAAGTATATCCTGAATCATGGTTGAGCACGCCGTCGCGATCGAAAAACACGGCCGGCCGACGCAGCTTGTTCCGCAATTCGCGGTCGGCGCGCGCAAAGTCGTCGGGAATGCCGATGTCGATGAAGTAACCGCGATAGGCCGTGCCGCGCAGTGCGCCGGACTTGGTCAGGCCAGGAAATACGTCCTGCTCGAGCGAGGCGGGAAGCATCGTGATATCGGCAAGAATGGACTTGTCGATGACGTAGATGCCGGCATTGACCGGTCCCGTAGCACCCACACCCGGGGCGATGAAGTCACGCACTACGTCACCGTCGAGGACGACGCGTCCATAGCGGTCCCCGACGACGCCGTCGCGCAGTGCCATGTGAACGCGTCCCCCTTGGGCGCGCACGATCAGGTCGAGCAGGTTGAAATCGAACAGCGAATCGCCGTTGAGCATCAGGAAGCGATCATGCAGAAGGTCGCGCGCATGCACGAGCGCACCGCCGGTGCCGAGCGGCTCGGGCTCGCGCGACACGATGATTCGCGTCGATCCCCTGGCGGCCGCGGCGTAGTGCGTCTCGACGATCTCCGCCTTGTGGCCCGCAAGCAGAAGAATTTCATCGAACACGCCGTAGCGTACGAGTTCGTCGAGCAGCGTGTCGAGAAACGGCCAGCCGCCAACGTCGAGCATCGGCTTCGGCACGGCTTTGGTGCGTTCGCCGAGGCGGGTGCCGAGTCCCCCGACGAGGACGACAGCCTGTCTCAGCATGACGGCTCTCCCAATCGGCACCTCAGTTGAAGGTGAGCAGCAAATGTCTGTCTCAAGGTTCTTGCTCTCGTTGGATCGAGCTGTGGTGGCCGGATCGTCTCCCAACGTCGGTCGATCCTCGACAAACGCTTGGCGAACGCGACACTGAGTGAAAAAGCCCCCGCACCAACGCCCGTCAATGGCGAGCTGCCCGCTGCGACAGGAACTGTTGCGGGCTCTGTTTACGCTTAGCGACGCCCGGAGGCAACGAGCAAGGGAGAAGTCGTGGATTCTCTTGTCGAACGAACCGGCCGGGCGGAGGTGGGCGATCATACGAGGCTCGCTCATCGAGAGCCCTTGGCCATGGCCGATTGATCAACCAGAGATAGCTCAGTATGATGATGACCGGGTTCCCCATCCGTGTTGTGGGGGTTGCCGGGGACAAGAGTCACATGCCGATGGCCGAGCGTACGCCGCGAGCTCCAGCGTTTCTGCAGCTCGCGAGATGGTTCCATGTTGCTGTCCGAGCAGCGCGGAAACATTGGGTCCTTTCGCTCATGATCGGGGCGATCTTGTTGGCTGCTCTTGGCTCCCTTGCCGTCGGCCGAAAGGTGGAATCCTGGACCGCGACCTCGACGATCGCGATCGGTACGATGCCCACTCTTCAAAGTATTCTCGGGCTCGCTGGGGCAGGAGTTGAACCCGTGGAGAGTGCCCGTGATCTGGTGACGCGAATCGGAGCGGTCCAATTTCAGAGCACTGTTCTGGCCGATGCTCGAAAGGCGCTTCCCGACTCGCGTGGGGCGTTCGGCGGAGCCTCATTGCGCGGGATCGTTGTTGGCGATTCGTCGATCCGCCTGGAGGCGAGCTCCGCCTCGAAGGAGGAGGCGGCAACCCTGCTTCAACAGGCTGTTCTTGCGATCCAGGTCGCACACCAGAGATTATTCGAGCCGAGGATGGAGTTGTTGCATTCGGTGCGCGCGCGCCTGCAAGATGCGAGAGTGCTGCTCAACGATGCATTGAGGAAGAGCAGTATGGACTTGGCGCCGGCTCGGCCGGACGGGGGTTCCATCGGGGCTGCTTTCGTTGAGAGTCCAGGGGCTTCGGTCGACAGGATGCTCAATGTTGATACGCGCATTGTTCTGCTGGCCTATATCGAACGCACCGTGAAAATGACGGGGCCGCAAGATGGTTTGTCTCCCGCGACGGAAGGGCCGAGGGAAGTTAATCTCGTGCAGAGAGCCATCCTGGCGGGCTTGGGCATTCTGCTTTTCGTCGGTCTTTTGACCTTCTTTCTGAGGCGGCCGGCGCGTCTCGGCTAGGACTTAGGCAATGACCCTTCTGGCTGGAGCCTCCATACTACTCTTCTTCGTCTGGCTGGGGCTGTTCAGGTCGGCGATCCTCATTTGTCTTGCCTTCCTTTTGTTTACCTTCGCATGGCGGACGATCTCGTCGCTCTATATCGATCTCACGGGGCCCGTGTTCTCGTCCCAGCTTGAAATGTTCATTGGACCCGGCGTCATGACGGTGTTCCAGTCGATCGCGTATTTTCTGACGCTTCTTCCCTTCCTCTGGGTCTTCAATGCGAGGGCGCTCGATGAATGGGCACGGGCGGCTCCAACTCCCGGACTGCCTGCGTCCCAATCTCAACTGACCCTTTCGGACGTCACGTTCTACGCGTCCGTCCTCTTCTTAATCTTGCTTTTCGGTGCCCTGATTCAGGGAGGTGTCATTCCGCTGTTTGCCAAGATCGAGCGTTGGACCTTCAACGAACAGGCCAGCTTCCTCCATCGCCTGGTGGTCGAGCGAGGCGACATGCTCTGCTTCTGGTGGGGGACCATGTTTGTGGCCGAGCGATTGCGGCGCCAGCGATACGATTACCGCTTCGTGGGTTTGCTGGCCGTCCTCACCTTCTACATGTTTCTCGCAGGCGGGCGCTTCTCGCCGTTCTACCGATATTGTGCGTTCTTTGTCATACCGTTTTCCGCGGTGCTGATCGTTCAGGCGCGAGATCTCGGGAGCGCAAGTTTGTTCAGCTTGCTGCCCCGGGTTAGCGACCGCCGCATCGTGCTGGCCGGCACCGGCGTCATTGTGCTGATCGCCATGATGATTGCATTCGCGCTCTATTGGAATCTGACCAGGGTCCGAGGGTTCGAAGGTCAGGCGGCGCTGGATGCTTTTGTCGAGCGCGTTCTGGTGCAGCCCTCGGAGATAGGATGGGCGTCCTATCAACGCGTTCTGGTCAACGGAGATTGGGACGCGCGCCACGCCTTCGATTTCCTGTTCGACCGCCCCATCGTTGCGGGACGGAACACGACCCCGCAGCTTCTGATGTCCGAAACCATTGGTGAGCCGCGGACGACGGAACACATCACAGGCGGTTTTCAGTTCGCGGGCGGATTTCCCGAAATTTTCTTCGAACTGTTTGGTCCTTATTTCGGCTGGATATTCCTGCTGGGGGCCGGTTGGCTCACTGCGCTCCTCTCAGCTGTCATGATCCGGTCGATCATCGCCGAACGATATGTGACGGCGGCTCTATCTTTCTACGTGCTGTACGGCATCTACGTGATGTACATCGGCGGCATGCTGAACTTCGTCGCGACGCCGACATATTGGGTGAAGATTGCTGCGCTGTTTGCGGCAATCATTATCGAGGAGCGGGCGCCCATTCTTCCGTGGGTGCTGGCCGACAGGACTCGATTGTTTCGCCGCTTTGTGGTACGACGTCCGCAATTGCCCTGACACAGCCCGCAATTCTGCCCAGCAACGAGCAAACGGCGATCTTCAATTTCGGTTCGATGGATCGGCCGGACGGCCGATGATCAGGGAGCCAAGCGTGAACAGATCCTCTTCGGAGAAGCCTCTGAAGCATGGTGCCAATCGTTCCAGAATATGCCGCTCCGGCGGCCGGCGATCGGGCCGATCGCTGAGTAGCTCAAACCCGGCCTCTCTAAATAGTTTCAGATACTCGCTGTGGCGCAAACGATTGACGTATTGGAAGCGCGACTGGAAGGGCGCCCAATCCTCCTCGGAATAGGTCAGAAAGTTGAACGAGCTGATGGACGGATCGAAGCCTTTGAAGTGGTCGCCATAGTCGATCTGCATGAGGACCAGTCCATCAGGACGGATGATGCGTCGCAGCTCCTTCAAGATCGCCGCGATGTCATCCTTGGGAATGTGTTCGAGCGTTTCGACGGAGACCGCGCAGTCGATCGAACCGGCCGGCAGGCCTGTCGTCCGGGCATCGGCTGGCGCGCGATAGTCGATCCTCCAGGAACGTTCGAGGTCGTCTAGGGAATTGATATCTGGGTGGCTGGTGCCGCTGAGTCTGGAAATGACGGCGGCATTGGAGCGGATCAGCTCCAGCTTGGCCAAGCGCGCGATGTCGACCGTGATGAAGCGCTGCGCTCCATGCGCGCTGAAGGCGAGCGGAATGATCAGATCGCGCCCGGTGCCGAACTCGAAGCAGGTCGAATCCCGTAGCGGCCGTAGACTGTACGCTTCGTGAACGCCCAGCAGCCGCTGCGCGAGCGTGTAGACGGATTTGACCTGCTTCTCGGGCCGCGGCAGCCGCCGTGTGACGTAGCGCTGCAGGGCGTAGTGGATGTCTTCGCCGAACGGGATGCTCGACAGCACCGAGAACGCTCGCGCCTTTGTCTGCCAGCGCACGTCAGTGATTCCTCGGCTGAAAGGACGCCGTGGTTGGCGTGGCGCTGACGAACGGTCGTTGAAGCATGCTGGGTGTCCAGGGTGGGCCCTGATCCGGCTGTTCAGGCAGGGATCAAGTCGCATAGCTAGCTTGGTTATATGGGAGCGGCAGACGCAACGCAAGGTTGCGAGGCGGGCTCGGGGGCAAGTCCGACCGAGGTCGAAGTGCCTCTTTTCCGGCTACGTCGCGGCCGCAGAGACAGGTTGCCCTCCAAGCTGCTGACATGCTCGTGGCGAGCCGTGTATTCGGAACAGCTCGGCGTGGCGCCATTCCCGGTTGATTCAACGGTCGGCTGAGCGTAAACAGACGCTCAAATTACGTCGACGTTTCAGCATGCGGGCCGGAAAATCGCGTATGGTTTGTCGAAAGCTGCCGGTCGATTTGGTCTGTGCCGGTCCATTGCTCTCCCGCCGAGTCTTATCGAATGTCCGGTGAACTGCAGATCGGAGAGGCCGTCGCGAGAGGTTATCCGCCCGCCGTGCTCTACCTGCGCAACGACGAGACCGTCACGACGCAAGTCTGCGCATTCAACTACTTCTCGATCTTTATGAATGATCATCCGGAAGTGGATGCGCATGTCTGGCTCTTCGACGGAGCGGGCACGCAGGCCGGGTATTTCCACAGGGAGCTCGGCATCAACGGACAGCTGCAGTTGCAGACTTCGGAGCTGTGTCCGCAGGTTTCGGGAACGGTGGCGATGGCGCTGGTCCCGAAGCACGAGACCAAGCTTCGTCCCGGACGGAA
This sequence comes from Bradyrhizobium sp. I71, assembly GCF_022354745.1. Lineage (NCBI taxonomy): Bacteria > Pseudomonadati > Pseudomonadota > Alphaproteobacteria > Hyphomicrobiales > Nitrobacteraceae > Bradyrhizobium > Bradyrhizobium sp. I71. The sequence goes on along the minus strand of NZ_CP059398.1, from coordinate 1,167,618 downwards.
GGTGACCACCGGCTACTATGCACAATATTTCTCGCAGCACGGTGCGGTGACATTGTCACACGAGCGCGAACCCGTGGCGGCGGCGCCGTTCCCGACCTCGGCCTGGATGCAATCCTATCTTACGCGATTCCTGAAGGAGTCCGGCGTGGTGCTCGTGAACTCCTGCATGGCGCCCGAGGGCGTCTCGGTTGGGACCGCCCGGCTCATGGCCCTGGATGGCACTGCATTGGGCCAGCGCGCGCTGCCGGAGATCGCGCCGATGGGAGCCGTCCGCATCAGCACGCTTGATCTTTTCCCCGAGGCTGAAAGGTTGATCGGCGCGGCCGAAGGTTTCGCTCTGGAGTTCAAGGGCACCAACATCGCCAGCCCGTTCAGCTATTATGAGTTTGCAAACGGCAAATTCAGCTTGCATCATTTTTAGGGGCGCGTCCGTGACACGTTTCTCGTCCAGTCCCTGGAAGCCCTACGAGCCCAGATTCATGTTCCCGACCTTTGCGGGTGTCGAGTCGCGCATGGGTTTCTCGATCCCTGCTTGGTATCGCCCCGTCGACATCAGGTATCTCCGCAGCCTCGTCGCCGGCAGCCTGCGCAAGAATTTCCGCGAAACAGTCAAGGATCTCGTTCCCGAACTCGCCAGCCTGGTTGCCTCGGGCTTCAGCAAGAAGCTCAGGTTCAAGCTGCACATCCTGTCCCGCGACGGCGAGTACCGGGCGACCTACGAGTTTCCGGACAATTATGCGCCGGGTTCCTCCGTCGAGATCGAGCTGTCGCGTCTTTTCGCCTCGCTCAAGCTGCCACAGGAGGATTATCTGGTCATCGCCGTGATGTCGCGCGGGCGTATGGACGGCTTCCGATCCTCGCCTGCCAGCTATTCGATGACCTATATCGATCAGGACAACGTCGCGATCTATCGCACCGGAGCCTTTGCCCGGCCCCTGAACGAAGGCAGACTCAAGGCGCATATCGGGTTCACCGGGATCAATCCGAAGATCATTGCGACCAGCGACATCGTCAGCAGTCTGATGCTGATCAATCACTCCTCCGATCCCGAATATGCTCATGCGGCGCGGCCGACATCGAAGCTGATCCGCGAGGATGGCGAGCAGATCGAGGCCGATTTCGGCGAGATTCCGCCGCTCGGGGCGCGCGAGATGTCGGTCGTCGACATGTTCGGCAGTCGGGTGTTCGACTTCCTAAAGCCGTTCGGCGGCCGCGGATCCACCGTCACGACCTGCGTAGGCGTCACGCTCGCGAGTCTGCATCTACAGCGCACGAACGATAACCGGCGAACACTGCTGGGTATCGAGCATTCGCGGCCAGCGCATATGAATCTCGCCGGTATTTTGCAGCATTAGGGAAATCGATCATCGGAGAGCAGGGCAGTGTTGTCTCGCCTCCGTTACGAGCGATAGTGCCGCCGCTACCACACGCTTCTCCCGCCGTCGATCACCAGGTTCTGCCCGGTCATGTAGCTCGAGGCATCGGAGCAGAGGAACTGCACCGCAGCGCGGTATTCGTCGACATCGGCCATGCGAGCCATGGGGATCAGGCGCGTCAGCCGCTCGACGAAGGCGGGATCCTGGTTGTTGAAGACGCCTCCGGGCGAGATCGCGTTGACGCGGACGCCGTGGTCGGCCCAATAGGTCGCCAGATATTTCGTCAGCCCGATCAGGCCGTGCTTGATCACCGAGTAAGTCACGGGTTTCACCGGCTGCTCCTCCTCGCGTGTCGCCTGTGGCTGGCGGTAGATTCGCTGGTCCGGCGCGATCACGCCGAGATCGGAGGCGATGTTGAGGATCACGCCGCGACCGCGTTTGGCCATCGCGCCGCCGAACACCTGCGCGCACAGCATCGCGCCGGTCAGGCCCACGGCGATTTCGGTCTGCCATTGCGGCACCGGAAACGCCTCGAAGCGGGAAGAATGCATCACGCCGGGTGTGGAGGTCACCTTGGGGTCGATCGCCGCGTTGTTGACGAGGATGTCGATGGAGACACCGCGGCCGGAAAGTTGCTCGTTTGCAGCCCGCACCGAGTCAAGGGAGGTGACGTCGATCGCAAGCGCGATCAGGTCGGCGGACGGCGTGTTCTGCTTGAGCGCGGCAACGGCTGCTTCGGCCTGCGCAAGCCCGACGTCTGTGACGACGACGCGCGCGCCCGCTTCCGAAAGCGCGGCGACATGCTGCCGCCCGAGCAGGCCGCCCGCGCCGGTCACGAGAGCGGTGCGGCCGGTCAGGTCATAGCGTGAGGACGGGCTTGCCATCGGAGGCTCCTGTTCAGCTACGCAACTGGCCGCCGTCGGCGACCATCACGCTGCCGGTGATGAATGAAGCGCGGGGCGAGACGAGAAAGGCGACGAGGTCGGCGACCTCCTCCGGCTTGCCCAGCCGGCGCAGCGCCACGTCGCGGACGAGCATCTCCTCGACCGCAGCGCTGTCCTCGGCGAGCTTGCGCGCCCAGGTGCCGTCTGCGGCCAGGATGTTGCCCGGTGCCACCGCATTGATGCGGATACCTTCGAGCGCCAGCGGCCGGGCCAGGCCGCGCACGGTCGCATTCAGCGCGGCTTTTGCGGCGTAGTAGGTGACGGGCGCGCCAAGCGCCGCCATGCCCGCGATCGAAGAGATGCAGACGATGGCCCGGTCGCCGCTGCCGCGCGCCATCAACGGCCGGGCGGCCTCGACCACGTTGGTCGTGGCGAAGAGATTGAGATCCATCACCCGCGCCCACTCCGCCGCAGTTTCCTTCCCGGGCGGCACGGAAGCGCCGCTGCCGACGTTACAGACGAGAATGTCGAGGCGCCCCCACTGCCGTTCGACCTCCTGCACCAGCGTCGCCGCGGCAGCCGGATCGGTGACATCGGCAACGTGTACCGATGTGCTCCCGCCGACCGCGGCCCGTGCGGCATCCAGCGCATCCGTGCCGCGCGCGGCGAGCGCGACCTTGGCACCTTCCGCTGCGAGCGTCGTTGCGATCGCAAGCCCGATCCCACGGCTGGCGCCGGTGACGAGGGCGACGCGATCGTTCAGCTCGAGCTTCATCGCGCTGCGTCCTCGATCCAGCGAACCGTCATGTCGCGATATTTCGCCAGCGCGCCGGCGTGATCGCCGTCGCTGGCTCGCGCGGTTTGCAGGATGTACTGTCCCTTGTAGCCGGATCGCTCGATCAGACGGATTGTCTTCGCAAGGTCGGCATTGCCGGTGCCGAGCGGCACGGTGGTGCCGCCCCTGACACGGTCCTTCACATGCACGTTGAGAATGCGCGGTGCGTAGGCATCGATCTCCTCGGCGCTGTCGTAGCCGAGCGAAGCGCTGTTGCCGCTGTCGTAGTTGATGCCGAAGACCTCCGCCGGAAATGCCTCCATGAACCGGGCAAGCTCGCGCGGGGGCAGATCGGACTCGAAGACGATCCTGATATTGCGCCTCGCAAGTGTCTCCGAACGCGCGAGCAGCACGCGCTTCAACGTATCGCTCTCGCTCTGTCGCTCGATCTTGCCGTTGTCGACCAGCGGGATCACGACGAATTCGATGCCGATCCGGCTGCAGGCGGCGATCAGGAGGTCGAGGTCGGCGACGAGCGCGTCGCGTACGACGGCATCGACCTTCCAGAACGGCGCCTGCATGAAGCAATCGCCGGTCAGGCTCGGGATGCGCACGCCGTTCTCGCGCGACAGTGTCAGAATCTCCTGTTGTCCCGGCTCGGTCATCAGCGGGTTCTCCCGCAGCCGCTCCTGATCGATGGTCCATTCCATTCGCGTCAGGCCGAGTGCCTTGGCGCGGGGAAACTCCTTGCGCCATTCATTCCACGGGAACGCCTGGATCTTGCCGTCGACCAGTGCCGACAGGCGTCCCTGCATGAAGCCGATGCGTTGCAATGTTGCGGTCACGATGTGCTATCCGAGCTGATGGCGAGGCCCTTGGTGGTCCAGCCCCCATCGACGAAGATTTCCTGGCCGGTCACGTAGGCGGAGGCGTCCGACGCCAGGAAGATGGCGGCGCCGATCATGTCGGCGGGCTGCCCCCAGCGGCCGAGCATGGTGTGGCGGCGCCTCGCCTCGTGCATGACCGGATCGGCAAAGCTCTTCGCGGTCATCTCGGTTGCGACATAGCCCGGTGCAAGCGCGTTGACGCGGATGCCGTCGGATGCGTAGTCGGCGGCGAGTGCCCGCGTCAGCCCGGCAAGGCCCGCCTTCGCCGCCACGTAGCCGGGATTGCCGGGAAAGCCTCGGATCGAGTTGATGCTGGTGACGTTGACGATTGCGGCCGAGCCGGCGTTCTTCAGGAGCGGATAGGCGGCGAGGATGGTGGCGTAGACGCCGGTAAGATCGGTTGCCACCGTGGCGCGGAAGCGCGCGAGCTCGCTTTCGGCGCTCTGGGCCGGAAGACTGATGCCGGCGGCATTCACGAGCGCGTCGATGCGTTCGGCTTTTGCCGCAATGGCGCGGAACGCGTTGTCGATCGCTTCATCGTCGGAGAGATCGCAGGCAATGGCAGTGACGCCCTGCGGCGCGGTCCCGGACCGGCTGAGGCCGAACACCGTGGCACCCGCACCTTGCAAGCCGCTGGCAATCGCTGCGCCAATACCTCGCGAGGCGCCGGTGACCACCGCGATCTTGCCTGCGAGAGAGAAGGCGCTGAGCTCAGGCATAGCCGTAACTGCGCATGATGGCGGCGCAAAGCTTGACGTCCTCGGGACGATCGATCTGGAACATCTTGTGACGCTCCATCACGTGGAAGCCGATCTTGCCGCCGAGACGATTGTTCTGCTCGCGCAGGAGGGATGGGATCAGGACGTAGAACGAGCCGTTCTCGAGGTAGCGCTTCTCGATCTGCTGCCGCATGCGGCGGTTGCGATAGTCGTAATTGATCGGCTCCGGTCCGCTCGCGCCGATCCGCCAGTTGAAGTAATCCTCGACCTCACAGACCGAAAGCAGGCTGTCGAGATGGTCGCGATCGAAGGTTGCAAGCGCGTTCTCGATGTCGCCCGGCTCGCGGATCGGCGACGTGGCCTGAAGTGCGACGATGCGCTCGAACCGTCCCATGCTCGCCTCGGTCGCATCAAGGGCATGCAGCCAGGCGGATTCGGAGGAGGCGAGGTCACCCGAAATGTCATCCGGACGCCGCACGCCGACGGCGCCGGCGGCCTCGGCGGCGGCCAGGATATTGTCACTGTCCGACGAGACCGCCACCACGTCGACGCCGCGTGCGGCGCGCGCCTGCTCGACCGTCCAGGCGATCAGCGGCTTGCCGCAGAGATCGAGCAGGTTCTTGTGCGGGATGCCCTTGGAGCCGCCGCGCGCGGCGATCACGGCCAGCGTCTTGCGCGCCATCAGATGTGTCCCTCGAGACGCTCGAGCGCGGTCCAGAAGCCTTCGCCCATGTTCTTGTGACCCTGCCATATCTCGGGAATGAATGACGCCGTCGGCGCATGCTTGCGCAGCACCTGTCCGATTTCGTCGAAATCGATCTCGCCTTCGCCGATCTGGAGTCCTTCGCCGTCGAGCCCCTTGGCGTCGCCGAAATGCAGATGTGCAGTGTGCGGCCCGAGCTGGGCGAGGCCTTGTGCAAAGTCGAAGCCGAAATGATTGGCGGCGAGCTTGGTGTGGGAGATGTCGACGCACATGCGCAGATCATGCTTGGCGCAGAATGCGGCCGACTCCTCCGGGAAGATGAAGATGTTCTGATGACGCTGGCCGCCGAAATGCCAGGGGAACGGTGCCATGGTCTGCGGCGTCAGCTCGACGCCGTCCATGTCGAGCTCGGTCAAGCTCTGCGCAAAGATGCGATAGCGCTCGGCCTTCTCCTCCGGCGGCAGCGGCTCGTCCATGGTGAAGCCGCCGATATTGGCGACGATGGGCGGGCGCTTGGTCTTGGGAAAGAACTTCTTGAGGCCGCGGGTGATGTCGATCACCGCTTGCGTCTGCTCCAGCGAGTAGCGCCGCAGCGCCTCGTCGGGGGTTGCAAGATCCATCAGCTTGGAGCCGGCAAACAGCTCCGGCGCATGCACGACGAAGCCAAGATCATAGGTGCCGGAGAGATAGGCCGCGGGATCGCGTTCCATGTCGCTGTAGCTGAGGTGGAATTCGATGATGTCGGGTTCGCAGATCTCCAGGAAGCGGGCGGTATCGTGATAACGCACCGGCACACCCCAGGGCCGGCCGAAACGGTAGCGCCGTGCCTTCGCGACGCCTTCGTCGAGGTCGCTCTGGAAGAAATAGTCGTCCGCCGCCATCGTCCGCGTCAGCCTGCGGCCGAGCAGCGCCGGCATCTTCAACGGCGACAGGCCCTGTCCCGGGCTCTTCACGGCGATGTCGCTCTCGGTGATCATCGTACCGGCCGGAAGGCCGCGTGCGGCCACCAGGCTCTTGGCGAGGTTTTCGCGGTTGATGAGCTCGCCCTGGCTCAGCGCGCGTTCCGCGAGCTTCTCGCCGCGCGCCGCCTCGACCTCGCGGATGCCGGAGACGAGTGCCTTGAATTCCTCCGGCTCCAGGCTCGCGGCATGGTCCGGACCTTCCATCTCGCGGTCGAGCGTGATGTGGCGTTCGATGATCACCGCGCCGAGCGCGACAGCGGCCGTCGAAACGGCGATGCCGCGCTCATGTCCGGAATAGCCGACGACCGGATGAATCTCGCGCAGCGTCTCCATGAAACGCAGGTGGATGTTGTGGAGCGCTGCCGGATAGGTGCTCTGGCAATGCAGGAGCGCGTAGCTGGCATTGCGGTCGTCGAGGAATTTCGCCGCGGCCTTGATCTCGTCCGTCGTGCTCATGCCGGTCGAGACGATCAGCGTCTTGCCGGTGGCGGTGAGGCGAGCGAGCAGCGGCAGGTTGGTGAGGTCGGCCGAGGCGATCTTGTAGGCCTGCACGCCGAAGCCTTCGAGCACGGCGACGCTCTTCGCGTCCCAGGGCGTGCAGAGGTACTCGATACCCTTGGCTGCGCAGTACTCGGCGATCTTCTTTTGCTGCGCGGTCGGCAGCTCGAAGCGGCGAAGGAGATCGAGCGTATATTCGACGGCAAGGTCGTCGTCCTTCCCGGACAGGCTCGAGGCGCGATAGACTTCGTCCAGCTTGCGCATCTGGAATTTCGCGCAATCTGCCCCGGCCGCGACCGCGGCATCGACCAGCGCAATGGCGCGGTCGAAGTCGCCATTGTGGTTGTTGCCGATTTCGGCGATGACGTAGCAGGGTTCGCCTTCGCCCAGAAGACGGTTGCCAATGCGGACCGGAGCAGACTGTTTGGGCGATGTCATCAACATTCTCGTCTCATATGCGTCAGGCGAGCCGCGCGGGAACGCGCGACTTCCACGTCCGCAGCCCGTTCTCTTCGAACATGATGCGCGAACAGCGATGCCCCTGCTGTTCCAGCGCCGCGATGAGCTGGTAGCGCTCGAACGGACGTACGAAGAACAGGAAATAACCGCCGCCGCCGGCGCCCAGCAGCTTGCCGCCGACTGCGCCATGCTGCTTGGCGAAATCGTAGATCGCATCGATCGCGTCCGACGAGATCTTCGAGCTCAGCTTCCGTTTGGCGTGCCAGGCCTCGTCGATCAGCCGGCCGCATTCCAGGAGCTGGCCGCGCAGCAGATGCCGCCTTATGTCGCGCGTCACTTCCTTTTGCTTGGCAGCGGCGGCGACGGCGTCGCTGGTCTCGTGCTGAGCCTTCTGGTCGCGGTGAATGGCGCCGGAATCGCGGCCCGAGCCGGTGTAGCAGAGCACCAGGCTCTCCTCGAGCTCGGCGATGATGTTGGGATCGAGACGAAGCGGCACGATGGTGTTCTGGTCGGAGAAGAACTCCATGTGATTGAAGCCGCCGAACACGGTGGCGTACTGATCCTGCCAGCCGCCGGGAATGTTGAGCATCAGCCGCTCGGCCTGGAAGGCCATCTCCGCGATCTCGTGGCGGTCCCACTGGTCGCCCCGGAATTCGTTGAAGCAACCGATGATGGCGGAGGTGACCACAGCGGAGCCGCCGAGGCCGGAGCCGACCGGGAAGTCGGCGGAGACTTCGAGCTCGAATCCATAAGTCGGCTTGATCAGGCGCACGACCGACTTGATCAGCGCGAGATCTCCGCCCGTTCCGAGTTCTGCGAGATTGTCGGCCTCGACCGTGCGGCGGAAATCGTGCGAGTAGATCCTGATGCTGGGATCGCTCCGGCGCCGCAGCGTCGCGTGAGCGTACATCTTGATCGTGGCGCTGATGACCGCGCCGCCGTCATTCGCCACGAAGTAATGCGTCAGGTCGGTGCCGCCGCCGGAGAAGCTGATCCGCACCGGCGATCGGGCACGCGCGAACACCTCGCTCTCTTCCGAGAGGTTGAACAGCTCGCGGCTGAATACGTCGACCAGCCGTCCCTCGCCATCGAGGATCGGCACCACGTGCACGCGCTGGTCGAGCAGCTTCAGGATCTGCTCGCGCGGGCCGCCGGTCGGCGCCCAGACGAAGTTGCGATTGATGCAGGACGCGACCCGGTCCTGGATCGTGATGCCGGTCAGCATGCGCCTGCGGATGTCACCGTCCGTCACGGCACCGACGATTCGTCCGCTCGCGTCCTGTGCGAACAGGATGCCGAGCATATTCACATTCAGGCGCCGGAAGGCTTCCTCAATGGTCTCGGTCTCGGCGATGGTGACGAGGGTCGGTTCAAGCACGTTTTGGATCCGGAAGGGGCCAATTCCAGGCCATATTGTAGCAGCGGTTGGTAATACGGGAGCCGCGGGGACGATGCAAGGTTCCTGCGCCCCCGGGGCATTGCGCGAAAACGGCACTTGTCAAGCGCTTCGGCCACGAAGTGCCGTTTACAGTGGCCGCGGCTCTTAGGGAAGGCGCACGTTAACGGGTCCACACGGAATGAATGTTGGAATCAGCTCGTGGATCAAGTGCGGAAACGCCGCGCGATGCCGCTGCGCGCCGGCGAGTTGATCGCAGCCGCGGAAGGAATGCGCTTCGCACATCCGGGGTGTCCATGCGGACACCAATCCGCTTAACTGTCGCCTGTTCGTTGCGTTCGCGAGGGCGATCTTGCTGTCGACGTCGGTCGAAGTTACCGCTCGTCGGCGATCACCTTGCCGTCGTTAGGCAGCGTGCCGGGACTGACCAGTTCGACGCTTCCGCCGAGTTTCGTCACTGCCCGCAGGCTGGCTGCGATCTCATCACGCAGGGCATCGTTCGCGGCCGCCGCTTCCGCTCGCAGAGTCATCGCGTCGGCCTCGCCCTGGCGTGTGACGACGAGGCGCAATCTTCCGAGTGCGGAATGGCGCTTGCCGATCTCGGCGATCTGCTCGGGCCGGACGAACATGCCCTTGACCTTGGTGGTCTGGTCGGCGCGGCCCATCCAGCCCTTGATGCGCATGTTCGTGCGCCCGCATGGGCTCGTGCCGGGTAAGGCCGCGGTGAGGTCGCCGAGGGCGAGCCGGATCCAGGGATGGTGCGGATCGAGCGAGGTCACGACGATCTCGCCGACGTCGCCCGGCGCAACCGGATCTCCGGTGCCGGGCTTGACGATCTCCAGGATCAGGTCCTCGTTCACGACCATGCCCTCGCGCGCCTCGGTCTCGAACGCGATGAGGCCGAGATCGGCGGTGCCGAAGGCCTGGTAGGCGTCGATGCCGCGCGCCTTGATCTCGGCCTGGAGCGAGGGCGGGAACGCGGCGCCCGAGACCAGCGCGCGCTTGATCGAGGAGATGTCGCGCCCGGAGCTTGCTGCGGCGTCGAGCAGGATCTTCAGGAAATCCGGCGTGCCGCTGTAGCCAACCGGCCGGTAGGCCTCGATCAGCTCGAATTGCTGTTCCGTATTGCCGGGGCCGGCCGGGATGACCGCGCAGCCGAGCGCGCGTGCGGAGGCGTCGAAGATAAAGCCGCCGGGGGTGAGATGGTAGCTGAAGGTATTGAGGACGATATCGTCAGGACGGAACCCGGCCGCGAACAGCGCCCTTGCGCCGCGCCAAGGATCTCCTTGCCGTCCTTCCGGCTCGAAGATCGGGCCGGGGGAGGTGAAGAGGCGGGCGAACGAGCCGGGAGGCCCCGCCACGAGGCCGCCGAAAGGCGCCGAGGCCTTATGCAGGGCGGGCAGCTCCGATTTGCGCAACACCGGCAGGCCCGCCAGGGCCGCCCTGGAGGTCACGGCGGCGGGATCGCAGCCTTTGAGCCGCTCGGCATAGGCCGGAGCGGCCATCGCAGCTCGCAGCACCCCTGGCAGGCGGGAGAACAGGTCGGCCTCGCGCGCTGCCTGTTCACGGGTTTCGCGGGCGTCGTAGTGGGCGGTCATGGCTGTTCTTTCCGTATTGGCATCCGTTGCGCGCCGCCACCAGCATGGGTATCAGACCGCCATTGGTGAGGCCTAGAGAGGACCCGATGGCGGACGAAGGAATCATTGCGGCGGACGAGGCGTCGAACGTCGTCGCGCGCCTGAAGCGCTGCATGATCGACGAGGCGCTGCCGCTGTGGTCGACGGTCGGCTGGGATCAGGCTGCGGGTGGTTTCATCGACCGGCTGCACCGCGACGGCACGGCCGACGCGGCCGCGCCCCGGCGCGTGTTCGTGCAGGCGCGCCAGATCTGGTGCTACGCCAAGGCGGCGCAGATGGGATGGTATCCTGAGGGGCGTGGCATCGCGCTGAAGGGGCTGGAGCATCTGCTGTCCAGAGCGAAGGCGCCCGACGGCCGGCCCGGCTACGTGCACCGGCTGACGCCCGAGGGAGCGGTGCTGGATGCCCGGCGCGATGCCTATGACCACGCCTTCGTCCTCTTTGCGCTCGCGGCCGTCTACGCCCTCGACCAGGATGCGCAGGTCCGTGCCGAGATCGATACACTGCTCGCCTTCCTCGACAGCCATCTGCGCTCGCCGCATGGCGGCGTTCACGAAGGCCTTCCGGTCTCGCTGCCGCGCCGGCAGAACCCGCACATGCATCTGTTCGAGGCGATGATCGCGTGCTTCGAGGCGACCCACGATCTGTCGTTTCAGAACCGCGCCGGAGAATTCTTCGCACTGTTCCTGGCCAACCTCTACGACAAGCAGAAGCGCATCCTGACCGAGTACTTTGAGGAAGACTGGTCGAAGATCGAGCCGGTCAGCGTCGAGCCCGGTCACCAGGCGGAATGGGTCTGGCTGCTGAAGGGTTTCGAGCGCATCACGGGCTGCCCGACCGCGCCGCGGCGTGCCGAACTGCTGTCGACCGCGCTGCGCTATCGCGACGAGGCCACGGGCTGCCTGATCGACGAGGGGGACGACGTCGGCAACATCCGCCGCAGCACGCGCCGGCTGTGGCCGCAGACCGAGATCGCGAAGGCGTGGATCGCGCAAGCCGAGTCCGGCGAGGCGGGGGCGGCGGATGAGGCGCGCGCGGCGCTGGTGCGGCTCGAACGGCATTATCTCAGCCATCCCGTGAAGGGCGGCTGGTACGACCAGTTCGATCGCGACGGCAAATCGCTGATCGACATCATTCCTGCGTCGTCGTTCTATCATGTTCTCTGCGCGGTCACGGAAGCGGAGCAGGTGCTTGAGAGTTGAAGCTCTTTTGTATCGACGCGTTTTCTTCACGCGAACCGGTTCCCGCTTCGCTTGAAAACGCTACAGCCAGCGCTTGCGCCGCTTGAAGCTCTTGAGGTTCTTGAAGCTCTTGCGCTGGTCGCCGGCGCCGCCGAGATAGAATTCCTTGACGTCCTCGTTGTCGCGCAAGTCGTCCGCGCTGCCGTCGAGCACGACCTTGCCCTGTTCCATGATGTAGCCGTGGCTTGCGACCGAGAGCGCAGCGCGCGCGTTCTGCTCGACCAGCAGAATGGTGACGCCGAGGTCGCGGTTGATCTTCTGGATGATCGAGAACACCTCTTTCACCAGCAGCGGCGACAAGCCCATCGAAGGCTCATCCATCAAGATCATCTTGGGGCGCGCCATCAGGGCCCGGCCGATCGCGAGCATCTGCTGCTCACCGCCGGAGAGATAGCCGGCAAGGCCAGTGCGCTCCTTCAGGCGCGGAAAGTAGTTGAAGACCATGTCGAGGTCGGAATCGACCTCGCGGTCCCTGCGGGTGAAGGCGCCGAGCTTGAGGTTCTCCAGCGACGTCATGTCGGCGACGATGCGCCGGCCCTCCATCACCTGGAAGATGCCGCGGCGCACGATCTTGTCGGGGTCGATGCCGTTGATCCGCTCGCCTTCGAACAGGATCTCGCCGCGCGTGACCTCACCGTCTTCGGTCTTGAGCAACCCGGAGATTGCCTTCAGCGTCGTCGACTTGCCGGCGCCGTTGGCGCCCAGGAGCGCCACGATCGCGCCTTTCGGCACGTCGAGGCTGAGGCCGCGCAGCACCAGGATGACGTCGTCGTAGACGACCTCGATGTTGCGCACGGCGAGGAGCGGCGGGGCGGGGACGATGCTGGGGGAGGGACGCTCGATCTGGGCCGTTTCACTCATGATCAGCTACTTTCTCGGTGTCGTCACCCGCGAAGGCGGGTGACCCAGTATTCCAGAGACGCCTGACGTTCCCCGAAAGGCCGCGGCGTACTGGATCCCCCGCCTTCGCGGGGGATGACAGTTCTGGGCTCGGCAAATGCTAGGCTCACCAGCCCAGCAATTCCGGCTTGCGTGGCAGCTCGACGGTCTTGACCTTCTCGAGCTTGATCGTGCCCTTGGCCATGAGATCGTTGAGGTCGCCGTCGGTCGTGCCCGAGATCTTGGTGCGATAGAGATCGACCTTGAGCGTGCCGCGATGGTCCTTCTCGGTCCAGGTCGAGGCATTGCAGACGCCTTCCATCCCGGCCGGCACCCAGTCTTTCTTCTGGTGGAAGCCCTTGGCGACGTTCTCGCCGGTGGCGCCGCCGTTCTTGGCGGCCCACTCGATCGCCTCCTTCATGTAGAGCGACGAGCAGACGGCCGCGACGTAATGCACGGGGCGATAGACCTTGCCGGTGGGATCGGACATCTTCGAGATCTCCATCACCGTCTTCATGCCGGGCGCATCGCCGCCCCAGCTCACCGCGGTGCGCAGCGGGAAGATCACGCCATTGGCCGCATCGCCCGCGGTCTTGGCCGCGTTCTCGTCCATGCCCCAGACGTTGCCGAGGAACTGGATCTCGACGCCGGCGGTCTTGCAGGCCTTCATCACCGAGATGTTGGAGGCGGCGGTGTTGCCGAGATAGGCGTAGTTGGCGCCCGAGGATTTCAGGCTCAGGCACTGTGCGCTGTAGTCACCCGGCGTGAGCGCGAACACCAGCGGCGGAAGCACCTCGAAGCCGAGCTCCTGCGCCATGGCTTCACCGGCGGCCTTCGGCGCGTTCGGATAGGGATGGTTGGCGCCCATGTGCACGAATTTCGGCTTGCCGGGCTTGCCCTTGGCCTTCCAGTCCTCGGCCGCCCACATCAGCATCGCGCGCAGCGCGTCCGAATAGCTCGGGCCATAGAAGAAGTTATAAGGCGCTGGCTTGGCCTTGCCGCTGACCCCTTCGGGATCGGTGAGTGCGGCGGCATAGGAGGCGGACATGTCGGGGATCTTGTCCTGAGCGAGGAAGCCGGTCAGCGCCTCGGTGTCGGCGGTGCCCCAACCCATGATCGCGGCGACCTTGTTGTCGGGCGCCGACCACTTCTTGTAGAGCGCAATCGCGCGTGGCACCTGGTAGCCATAGTCGTTGGTGTCGAGATTGAGCTGCTTGCCGCCGACGCCGCCGTTCTTGTTGACCCAGGCGAAGGTGTCGGCGACGGCCTGGCCAAAGGGCGTGCCGACGTCCGAGGTTCCGCCGGAATAGTCGGCGAGATGCCCGATCGCGATCTGCGCCTGAGCGCTCGCCGAGAATGCGGCGATCGCAAGCACGAGCGATGCGGTGCTCAAAAGGGACTTCGTCGTCATGGGTCGGTTCCTCCTGTTTATTGTTTAAGTGAAGTTGCCCGCGCTCAATGCGAGAACGGGTAGAGTTTCCAATACGCTTTGATCTGCCGCCAACGATGCGCGAGCCCGTCGGGCTCGAACATCAGGAATGCGATGATGATCACCCCGATCGCGATCTCGCGCAGAAAGGTGATGTTGTTGTTGAGCGAGAGTGCCTGGTCGATAGCTCCGCCCTTCAGATGATGGCTCAGCCACTCCATCGATTCCGGCAGCAGCACCACGAAGGCGGTGCCCATCAGCGTGCCCATGATCGAGCCGGTGCCGCCGATGATGATCATCGCGAGGAACAGGATCGAACGCTCGATGCCGAAGCCCTCCTGCGACACCACGAGCTGGTAGTGCGCATAGAGCGCGCCGGCGATGCCGGCGAAGAAGGCGGCAAGCCCGAACGACAGCGTCCGGTACTTGGTGAGGTTGATGCCCATGATTTCGGCGGAGAGATAATGGTCGCGGATCGCCACCAGCGCGCGGCCGTCACGGGTGCGCATCAGATTGGTGACGAGGACGTAGCTCACGAGCACATAGGCCAGCACGACGTAGAAGTACTGCCTGTCGCCGCGCAGCGTATAGCCAAAGATCGAGAAAGGCGCGGCGCTCGCCGGCACCGAGCCGCCGGAGAACCATTCGGCGCGCGAGAAGAAGTCGAGCAGGATGTACTGCGCAGCCAGCGTCGCAATGACGAGGTAAAGACCCTTCAGCCGCGCCGCCGGAATGCCGAAGATCAGCCCGACCAGCGCGGTGACGACGCCGGCGAGCGGGATTGCGAAGAACACCGGGATCGGCGCGTTGTTGGAAATGTAGGCGGAGGTAAATGCGCCGAGCAGGAAGAAGGCGGCATGGCCGATCGAGATCTGGCCGGTGAAGCCGACCAGGATGTTGAGGCCGAGCGCCGCGATCGAGAAGATGCCGATCTGGATCAGGATGCTCAGCCAATAACCGCTGAAGAATTGCGGCGCCAGACACAGCAGAAGCACGCCTGCGATGGCGAAGTTGCGGCTCGTCGCGGTCGGGAAGATTGTGGTGTCGGCCGCGTAGGAGGTGCGGAAATCACCAGCGGGGATAAGGGCAGGGCCGGCCATGGGTCAGATCCGTTCGATGTCGTGGGTGCCGAACAGCCCGTAGGGCTTGATCATCAGCACGATGATGAGGACGTAGAACGGCGCGATCTCGTAGAGATTGCCCCAGTGCAGGTACTCGCTATCGATATATTGCGCGACGTTCTCGAGCAGTCCGATGATGATGCCGCCAAGCACGGCGCCGCCAACTGAATCCAGCCCGCCAAGGATCGCCGCCGGGAACACCTTGATGCCGTAGGCGGCAAGGCCCGAGGACACGCCGTTCACGACTGCGACGACGACGCCGGCGACCGCCGAGACCGTTGCCGAGATCGCCCAGGCCATCGCGAACACGCTCTTGACGGAGATGCCGAGCGACTGCGCAACCTGCTGGTTGAACGCGGTGGCGCGCATCGCCAGGCCGTATTTGGAGGCGCGGAAGAACCAGGCCATGCCGATCATCATCGCGACCGAGACGACGAGGCTCATGACATAGACGGTCTGGATCTGGAGCCCGAACAGGCTGACGGATTGGCTTTCGAACACCCGCGGGAACGGCTGCGGATTGACGCCGAACAGCCACTTCAGCGTCGCCTGCAACACTGTCGACAGGCCGATCGTGACCATGATCACCGAGATGATGGGCTCGCCGATCATCGGACGCAGGATGAGCACCTGGATCGCGATGCCGAACACGAACATGAACACCAGCGTGATCGGCATGCCGATCCAGAACGGCAGCTGGTATTTCGCCAGCAGCGCCCAGCACACCCATGCGCCGACCAGCAGCAGCTCCCCTTGCGCGAAATTGACGACCTGCGTCGCCTTGTAGATCAGCACGAACGACATCGCGACAACGCCATAGAGCGTGCCGACGACGAGGCCGTTGACTAGGAGCTGGATGAGGAAGGCGGTGTTCATGCAATGATGCTCGTTGACAAATTCGGCGCGCCCTTTCCCTCTCCCCCTGTGGGAGAGGGTGGCTTCGCGAAGCGAAGACGGGTGAGGGGTTCTCTCGGCAGCGAAGGCAGGGAGAGAGAACCCCTCACCCGAGTGAGCGTGTGGTTGGCTGCAGAGATGCCCTCTCCCACAAGGGGAGAGGGCGCATCGGCTGGCATCGCGCGCTCGGCCGGAAGGCTCATTCGGCCGCCTCCGCCATGTGCCCATGCACACCCAGATCCACCACACGCAACGTGGTGCGCACCCGCTGCGTGGTGCCGTCCTGGAAGCGGATCATAGTGTCGACGGGAATATCCGCGACGCCGCGGTAGATGGCGTCGATGATGCCTTCGTATTTCTCGTTGATGACGCTGCGGCGGACCTTTCTGGTCCGGGTAAGCTCGCCGTCGTCGGCATCGAGCTCCTTGTAGAGCAGCATGAAGCGCGAGATGCGCTGGGCCGGCGGCAGCGTGGCATTGACGGTCTCGACCTCCTTCTGCAGCAGCGCGTAAACCTCGGGCCGCGAGGCGAGGTCGCTGTAGGTCGTGAACGAGAGCCGGTTCTTTTCCGCCCATTTCGAGATGATGGAATAGCGGATGCAGATCATTGCCGCGAGCGCGTCTCGGCCGGCGCCCAGCACCACGGCCTCCGCGATATAGGGCGAGAACTTCAGCTTGTTCTCGATGAATTGCGGCGAGAAGCGCTCGCCGCGCGAGGTCTCCGCGAGATCCTTGATGCGGTCGATGACGACGAGCTGCTGGTCGGCATTGAAATAGCCGGCATCGCCGGAGCACATCCAGCCGTCCTTGATGTCGGCGACGCTCGCCTCGGGATTCTTGTAGTAGCCGAGGAACATGTTGGGATGCCGCACCACAATCTCACCGACGCCGTGGACGTCGGCATTGTCGATGCGGATCTCGATGCTGTCGGCCATCGGCACGCCGGTCGTATCAGGGTCGACCTTGCCTTGGGGATGCAGTGTATAGGCCCCCAGCAGCTCGGTCTGGCCGTACAGCGTGCGCAGCGGCACGCCCATGGCCTGGAAGAATTTGAAGGTTTCCGGGCCGAGCGCTGCGCCGCCGGTCGCGGCCGACCGCAGGCGGGTGAAGCCGAGGCGGTCGCGCAGCGCGCGGAACAGGATCGCGTCGGCAAAGGCCGAGCGCTTGCCCTGTTCGAGTGCGGCGAGGCCGCTCTTCATGCCGATGTCGAACAGGCTCTGCTTGAAGGGCGTCGCATCCATCACCTTGGCGCGGACGTCGGCAGCGATCGATTCCCAGACACGTGGGGCAAAGAGCACGAAGGTCGGTGCGATCTCGCGCAGATCGTTCATCATGGTGTCGGGCTCTTCGACGAAGTTGATCTTCATCCGGCACAAGAGGCCTTTGCCGAGCACGTAGACCTGCTCCATGATCCAGGGCAGCGGCAGCACCGATACGTATTCGTCATCGGGTCCCTTCGGATCGAAGGCGAGATAGGTCGCGCAATGGCCGAGCACGCGCCCGGCCGCGAGCATCGCGAGTTTCGGATGCGAGGTAGTACCTGACGTCGTGCAGAGGATCGCGACGTCCTCGCCCTTGGTGGCATCGACCAGCCTGTCGTAGAGCTCCGGCTCCCGCGCAGCACGTGCCCGGCCGAGCTCGGCAAACTTCTCCGCCGACATCAGCCTCGGGTCGTCATATTTCCGCATCCCGCGCGGATCGGAATAGATGATGTGCTTCAGCTTGGGCGCGCGCTCGGCAAGGGTGAGAAGCTTGTCGACTTGCTCCTCGTCCTCGGCGAAGACGAGTTGCGCCTCGCCATAGTTGAGGAGATAGGAGGCCTCCTCGTCGAGCACGTCGCGATAGAGCCCGAGGCTCAGTCCACCGATCGCGTGGGTCGCGACTTCCGCCGCGACCCAGTCGGGCCGATTGTCGCCGATGATGCCGATGACATCACCGCGAGCAAGGCCGAGCTCGACCAGGCCGAGCGCGAAATCGCGCACGCGGATCTGGTAGTCGTTCCAGGTGAAAATGCGCCAGAGCCCGAGATCCTTCTCCCGCAAAGCGATCTCGTTGCCGTGCTCCCTGGCATTGAGCCGTAGCATCTTCGGATAAGTGTCGGCCTGCGCGACGCGGCCTGCATAATCCATCATGCCGCGCTCTCCTGCGCCGGAGGAGCATCGTCGGGATCGACCAGCACCTCGTCCTCCTCGCCGAGATAGGCGCGCTTGACGTGGGGATCGGCGAGCACGGTGGCTGGATCGCCTTCGGCGATCTTCTTGCCGAAATCCAGCACCATGACGCGATGGGAGATGTCCATCACCACGCCCATGTCGTGCTCGATCATCACCACCGTCATCCCGAACTCCTCGTTGAGATCGACGATGTAGCGGGCCATGTCCTCCTTCTCCTCGAAGTTCATGCCGGCCATGGGTTCGTCGAGGAGGATGAGACGCGGCTCCAGCGCCATGGCGCGCGCGAGCTCGACACGCTTGCGCAGACCGTAGGAGAGCGTGCCCGCGGTCGCCTTGCGCACCGACTGCAGGTCGAGGAAGTCGATGATCTCCTCGACCTTGCGGCGGTGCTCGAGCTCTTCCTTACGCGCGCCGGTGAGCCAATACAGCGAGCCCGTGAGAAAGTTGTTCTTCAGGAGGTGATGGCGGCCGACCATGATGTTGTCGAGCACGCTCATATGGTGGAACAGCGCCAGGTTCTGGAAGGTGCGGCCGATGCCGAGCGAGGCGCGGGCATTCGGCGTCAAACCGGTGATGTCGCGGCCCTGGTAGAAGAGCTGGCCTTCGGTCGGCTTGTAGCGGCCGGAAATACAGTTCACGATCGAGGTCTTGCCGGCGCCGTTGGGGCCGATGATCGAGAACAGCTCGCCCTCCCTAATGGCGAAGCCGACGTCGGTCAGCGCTCGAACACCGCCGAATCGCAAGGAGACGCCGCGCACTTCAAGACTGGTAGCCACCAAACGAATCCCTCCCGGTCATGGCGCATTTCAGCGGCGCTCTTCGTCCGTTCTGTCGAGCGATCCTAGTACGGCGGTGACGGTGAGGCCATGCAGCAGATGGTCTCGACCGGAGCCGCGTACTCTCGTTCCCGTTTGGGATCGAAAGCCGTATCGCCCGAGGTGGTCCTCAATAGGGGAAAGCGCTATTTTGAAATGTCTCCCGGCTGACAATTCTGCGACAAAGTTTGCCGGACGGCAGCGGCGTTCATCTTTGGTCGAATGGCGGTCGATACCATCATGTTGCAATGCAGCAGAAAGCGGAGTGACGAAATCGTGCGGCTGGCCGCCAGATCATGATTTCAGAAGATCATCTGAAGCGCGTCGCCGCCTGGTCGCGCGAGCTCACGCAAGCCGAGATCGAGGTCGCGCGTGCCGGAATCACGGAGCGGTCCTACGGCACCGGCGAGACCGTGTTCATGCGCGGCGATATCTTTGCCTATTGGGCCGGCATGGTGAGCGGCCTTGCCCGCATGGGCGGGGTCTCGCGGGACGGCAAGGAGACCAGCCTTGCCGGGCTGACGGCAGGGGCCTGGTTCGGCGAGGGCAGCGTGCTGAAGAACGAGCTGCGCCGCTATGACGTGGTCGCGCTCCGCGACAGCCGCGTCGCACTGATGGAGCGCAGCGCATTCATGTGGCTGTTCGAGAACAGCGTCGGCTTCAACCGCTTTCTGGTGCGCCAACTCAACGAGCGGCTCGGCCAGTTCATCGGCATGCTCGAGGTCAACCGCACGCTGGATGCCACCGCGCGCCTCGCCCGCAGCATTGCTTCGCTGTTCAACCCGATCCTCTATCCCGAATCGACCACGCATCTGGAGATCACGCAGGAGGAGATCGGGGCGCTTTCCGGCATGTCCCGCCAGAACGCCAACCGCGCGCTGAACCGGCTGGAGAAAGAAGGGCTGCTGCGGCTGGAATATGGCGGCGTCACCATCCTCGATATCGAGCGGCTGCGCGGGTACGGGGATTAGGGCGGATATTCGTCACCGCGCGTTGGCGGGGGCATGGGCCGGCCAAAGGTCGGCGCGCCAACGCACCGCGATCGCCAGCATCGCGAAGAAGCCCGCAGCGGCATAGAGCGAGCCCGTCGCGGAATAGCCGATGACGTCGATCAGGCCGCCGGCTGCGAGCAGTCCGATCGGCAAGCCATAGATGACCATCATGCGCACGCCCATGACGCGGCCTCGCAGATGTGCGCTCGCGGTGCGCATCAGAATGACGGCGGCCGAGATCATCGACATGCTCTGGGCGACGCCGGCGAGCACGAGGCAGGCCATCGCCACCGGCATGGTCCTGACCTCGACGAAGACCAGCAGCATGGCGTACCAGGCCAGCGTCGCGCCGATCAGAAGCCGGGCAATGCGCACGCCACTGACCAGGCTGAGCGTGATGGAGCCGATCAGCGAGCCGACGGCGAAGCTCGCCGAGAGATAACCGAGGCCGGTCTGGTCAGTGTGAAAGATCTCCCGCGCGATGTAGGGCAACAATCCGCCCGTGAAGGGAAATGCGGTGAGATTGGCCAGGAAGGCGACGCACAGCGCCGCGCGCATTCCCGGGCCATTCCAGGCATAGACGATGCCTTCCTTCAGATCGCCCAGCAACCTCGAAACCGCGTGGCCGTTCGCCGGGAGATTGCTCGTGGTGACCGACCTTTCCGGCCGTGTCAGGCAGAGCATCAGAAGCGCAGCCACGAGGTAGAGCCCGGCAATCGCCACATACACGAGCCCAATGCCAAGGACGGCGAACAGCCCGGCGCCAGTCAACGCCCCGGCGATGCGGGCGCTGTCCTGGGTCGTGCGCGCAACGCTGATGGCGCCGACCAGCTGCCCGGCCGGCATGATCTCGGCAAGCAGTGCGCCCCGGACGCCGAGATCCGAAGGGCGGATCAGGCCCATGATCGCGACGATGATCATGACGCTCAGCGGCGACAGGTGACCGGTCAGCGCCAGGACCATGATGGTCGACGACAGCGCCGTATAGGCAAGACGCATTGCGACCAGGAGATCGCGATGGCCCATGCGGTCGCCGATCATGCCGAACACGGGCGCGACCAGTGTTCCGACGAACTGGAGTGAAGCAAGCACGGTGAGCAGCAGCACCGAGCCGGTTTCGACAATGATGTACCAGCCGAGCACCAGCGTCTCGACCTCGAAGGCCCAGGAGGTGAGCAGGTCGGACGGCCACTGGAAACGATAATTGCGGATGCGGAATGGCGCGAGCGCCGAAGGTCGTGCGGTGACGCTCACGACGCGATGACGCGTATCACGGCGATTCCCTTGCCCTTGTTGTTTCTTCTTGCGGTCGGGCAAGCTAGCGCCGGCGATGCTTGTGTCAATCGCAGCCGCCGCAGGCCGCCCCCGCGTTCGGCTCTTAGCTCGCCGCGGCTCTCGGCTTCCGCTCCGCCAGCGCCGCGGTCATCGCCGAGATCAGCGGACGCATGAAATAGGCTTCGTCCGCCGGCGAGACGTCCGTGCGCAGACCGTGCGCGGCGAGTTCACCGGAGACCGCCGGCCCCACCGAGGCGATCAACGTCCGTTCGAGGCCTGTACGCAGTTTCGCTTCGGCACCATGCGCCTTCGCCGCCTCGATCAGGCGGCGGACTTGGCCGAGATTGGTCAGCGCGATGGAATCGATCCGCCCCTCGGCCATGTCGTCGATGGCGGCGACGATGTTCGCATCCGCCGCCTTGGAGTCGTAGACATAGGGCAGCACGCTATCGACGGCGGCGCCTTGCGCGGCAAGCGCGCCGGTCAGGGCGCTGTGGTCCTTGTCCGGATAGAGCTGGAGACCGAGGCGTCGTCCTTTCAGGTCGAGCCTGGCCAGCATCTCGATCACGCCCTCGGTGGTCGGCTTCTCCGTGGTCTGCTGCGCCTCGAGACCGATCTCGCGCAGCGCCCTGCCGGGCTTCGGGCCCCGGGTGAATTTTCGCGCCTTGGCAAGTGCCGCGACGAGGGCGGTGTCGAGCCCGCGGGCGCCGGCGAGCTTCATGATCCGACGCAGCCCTTCGCCCGTCATCAGCACGAGATCGTCGAAGGGCTGGTCGATGGCGCGGCGGATCCAGGCCTCCACCGGAGCCGGGTCCGGCGCATCATGGATGGTGAACATCGGGCATTGCACGACCTCGGCGCCTTGCTCGACCAGAAGCTTCGAAAACTGCGCCTCCTCCCGCGTTTCCAGAATTAAGATGCGGTAGCCGTTCAAGCGGTCGGCCATGGGTGTGCTCCGATCATGGGTTGCAATCGTCCGTTCATCCTGACTCTGCGCCCGGGATTGGCGCAAGGGCGGGGTCGGTGCTAGAGCAGGGCGCAAATCGCGGATAGTTCCGCTGCACAAACCTTCATCAAGAGCCAAGCCCGTCATCAACATGCCCGACCATCAATATGTCCTGACCCTGTCCTGTCCGGATCGCCCCGGCATCGTCTCGGCGGTGTCGACGTTCCTTGCCCACAACGGACAGAACATCCTCGATGCCCAGCAGTTCGACGACGTCGAGACCAGGAAATTCTTCATGCGCGTGGTGTTCACCGCGGCCGATCTCGCCGTGGAACTGTCGGCGCTGCAGACCGGCTTTGCCGCGATCGCCGAGCGTTTCGGCATGGAGTGGCAGATGCGCGACCGCGCCGCGCATCGCAAGGTGATGCTGCTGGTGTCGAAGTCCGACCACTGCCTGGTCGACATCCTCTATCGCTGGCGCACCGGCGAATTGCCGATGATTCCGACCGCGATCGTCTCCAACCATCCGCGCGAAGTCTATTCCGGGCTCGATTTCGGCGGCATCCCGTTCCACCATCTGCCTGTGACCAAGGAGACCAAGCGCGAGCAGGAAGCGCAGATCATGGACCTCGTCGGCAAGACGAAGACCGATCTGGTGGTGCTCGCCCGCTACATGCAGATTCTGTCGGACGATCTCTCGGCAAAGCTGTCGGGGCGCTGCATCAACATCCACCACTCGTTCCTGCCGGGCTTCAAGGGCGCCAAGCCCTATCACCAGGCGCATGAGCGCGGCGTCAAGCTGATCGGCGCCACCGCGCATTACGTCACGCGCGACCTCGACGAGGGCCCGATCATCGATCAGGACGTCGAGCGCATCAGCCATCGCGACACGCCGGAAGATCTGGTCCGGAAGGGCCGGGACATCGAGCGCCGCGTGCTGGCACGGGCCATCCGCTACCATCTCGACGATCGCGTCATCCTCAACGGCCGCAAGACGGTGGTGTTCGTGGATTAGCGAATGGGGAGTGGCGAGTAGGGAATGGAAGAGGGATATATTCGCCACTCCCTGTCCGCCATTCGCTCCGTTAGCGCACCGGGCTCCCCGATGTCGTCCCCGCTGCACCCTTCTGCGCCTGCTCTTCCTTCTCGCGATCCGCTGCCGGCACCAGGCGCTTGCGTTCGCGTTCCTTCATGTAGGCGTCGTATTGCGGCGTGCCCGGTCGCGGCGGAGCATCGGCGGGCAGGCCGCCGGCCCATTGCGGGACGTAGTCGCCCATGCCGGCGGAGAGTTTTTCGTTGACCGTCCCGCAGCCGGACAGCCCCGCGGCGAGCGCAACGAGGACGAGGGCGGAACGAAGAGTCTTGGGCATGGTGTGCGCGTTCGGTGATTGGACGCCAGTTCGGGCCGGCAGGAAGAAGCGTAGCCTTCAACAAGGTAAAATAGACTTATTCGAGGTAGGTAATTTATTACCGAGTTGCGCCTGAGTGAGGCGCGTGGATGTACAGATTCTGCAAAAGAAAGGCGAAATCCTCCATGCACGCGATCCATCGCATTTCTAGACTTGGTGCGAGCCTCGCGACAACATGGCTTGGTCCGCGGGCAGGGGTTTTCGTTGACAAGTCCATTTTCTTTGTACATTCGTACAAATGAAGGCGGTCACGAGCGGGTTGCTCGAGCTGCTCCGACGCAATCGTAGCACCGCGTCCGGTCGACCGGTCTTCGGAACACTCGGGTCGCGCCGAAGGGCCGCCGAACGTCCGATTGACAAGTAGGGCGCGAAAGACGCCCATGTGGCGCCGAGAGCGCTCGCGCGCGGTCCAAGATCAAAGGCAAGGGCCGGGCACTCGGTCCAGGACACAAGAGTCAGGAATGAAGGGGAGGGACATCTGATGTTCGAACGCAAACAACTGTCGCACAAGGCGACTTGGGCCGCCGCCGTTGCGGCCATTGCAGGCCTTGCCGGCCTCGCGCCTGCGAAGGCCCAGGACACCGTCAAGATCGGTCTGATCCTGCCGATGACCGGCGGCCAGGCCTCGACCGGCAAGCAGATCGAGAACGCGATCAAGCTCTACATGCAGCAGAAGGGCGATACCGTCGCCGGCAAGAAGATCGAGATCATCGTCAAGGACGATGCTGCGATCCCGGACAAGACCAAGACCGCCGCGCAGGAGCTGATCGTCAACGACAAGGTCAACTTCATTGCCGGCTTCGGCGTGACGCCGGCCGCGCTTGCCGCCGCGCCGCTCGCCACGCAGGCCAAGATTCCGGAGATCGTGATGGCAGCCGGCACTTCCATCATCACCGAGCGCTCGCCCTATATCGTGCGCACGAGCTTCACGCTGGCGCAGTCCTCGACCATCATCGGCGACTGGGCGGTGAAGAACGGCATCAAGAAGGTCGCGACGCTGACTTCGGACTACGCGCCGGGCAATGACGCGCTCAACTTCTTCAAGCAGCATTTCACGGCCGGCGGCGGCGAGGTGGTCGAAGAGGTCAAGGTGCCGCTGCAAAATCCTGACTTCGCGCCGTTCCTCCAGCGCATGAAGGACGCCAAGCCCGACGCGATTTTCGTGTTCGTGCCGGCGGGCCAGGGCGGCAACTTCATGAAGCAGTATGCCGAGCGCGGCCTCGACAAGGCCGGCATCAAGGTGATCGGGCCCGGCGACGTCACCGACGACGACCTGCTCAACAACATGGGCGATGCCGTGCTCGGCACCGTCACCGCGCACCTCTATTCTGCGGCGCATCCCTCGCAGATGAACAAGGATTTCGTCGCAGCCTACAAGAAGGCCTTCGGCAACCGTCCCGGCTTCATGGCCGTGGGCGGCTATGACGGCATCCATCTGATCTACGAGGCGCTGAAGAAGACCGGTGGCGATACCAACGGCGACAAGCTGATCGAAGCCATGAAGGGCCAGAAGTGGGAGAGCCCGCGCGGCCCGATCTCGATCGATCCCGAGACCCGTGACATCGTGCAGAACATCTACATCCGCAAGGTCGAGAAGGTCGACGGCGAACTCTACAACGTCGAGTTCGCGACCTTCGAAGCCGTCAAGGACCTCGGCAAGACCAAGAAGTGACGCGCTCCAAACCTCTCCCGCTTGCGGGAGAGGTCGGCGCGAAGCGCCGGGTGAGGGTTCTCTCAATGCGGGGATTGTCCCGTTGCGGAGATACCCTCTCCCCAACCCTCTCCCGCAAGCGGGAGAGGGAGTACAGCAGCCCGCTCCGCTAGACCAAATTGTCTGGACAACGACCCGCCCCCGATGACCGCAATCCTCACCAACCTGTTCGACGGCGTTGCCTACGGCATGCTGCTGTTCGTGCTCGCCTGCGGGCTCGCGGTCACGCTCGGCCTGATGAACTTCGTCAATCTCGCCCATGGCGCCTTCGCCATGGCCGGCGGCTATGTCTGCATGGTGCTGGTCAACCGGATGGGCTGGCCGTTCTTCGCCGCACTGCCGCTCGCTTTCGTTTCTTCGGCTGCAATCGGTATCGTGCTCGAACGCACGCTGTACCGCCACCTCTATGCGCGCAGCCATCTCGACCAGGTTCTGTTCACGATCGGCCTGACCTTCATGTCGGTGGCGGCCGTGGACTACATCCAGGGCTCCTCGCGCGTCTTCATCAATTTGCCGGCCGCGCTCCAGGGCCAGTTCGACCTGTTCGGCGTCGGCATCGGCCGCTACCGGCTGATGATCATCGTGATCTGCGGCCTGCTCACCATCGCGCTTCAGATGGTGCTGGCCAAAACGCGCTTCGGCAGCCGCCTCCGCGCCGCGGTCGACGATCCGCGCGCTGCGAGCGGCCTCGGCATCAACGTGCCGCAGGTGTTCGCCTTCACGTTCGCCTTCGGATGCGGGCTCGCCGGCCTCGGCGGCGCGCTCAGCGCCGAGATCCTAGGCCTCGACCCATATTTTCCGCTGAAATTCATGATCTACTTCCTGATCGTGGTCACCGTGGGTGGCTCCTCTTCGATCACCGGCCCGTTCCTGGCCTCGCTCCTGCTCGGTATCGGCGACGTCGCCGGCAAGTATTACGTGCCGAAGATGGGACCGTTCGTGATCTACACCATGATGATCGTGATCCTGATCTGGCGACCGAACGGCTTGTTCGGCCGCGCGGCCGCGCGTTGAGTTCGCCGATGAGCGCTTCTTCCGACGTCGGTTATCACGCCCAGCGCCAGGCGCGGTGGCACTATGGCGAAATCGCCTTCTGGCTGATCGTGCTGGCTTGCGGTTTCGCATTTCCGACGCGCTATCTGATCATGACCGATATCCTGCGGCTGGCGCTTTTCGCGATGTCGCTCGATCTCATCCTCGGCTACGCCGGCATCGTCTCGCTCGGTCACGCCGCCTTCTTCGGGGTCGGCGCCTACGCCGCGGGACTGCTTGCCTTGCACGGCATCGTCAACGAGCCCGTGCTGGCGCTGATCGTCGCCGGTCTTGCCGCGATGGTGCTCGGCTTTGCCACCAGCTTCCTGGTGATCCGCGGCGTCGACCTGACGCGCCTGATGGTCACGCTCGGAATCGCACTGCTGCTGGAAGCGCTCGCCGAGCGCTTCTCCAACATCACGGGCGGCACCGACGGCCTGCAGGGCATCGAGATGCAGCCGATCTTCGGCGCGATCCCGTTCGACATGTTCGGCAAGGCCGGCTTCTTTTATTCGCTGGCCGTTCTGTTCCTGCTGTTCCTGTTCGCCCGCCGCGTCGTGAATTCGCCGTTCGGCCTGTCGCTGCGTGCGATCAAGAACAATCCGCTCCGGGCCGCCGCCATCGGCATTCCGGTCAACCGCCGCCTGATCGCGATCTACACGCTGGCTGCGTTCTATGCCGGCATCGCGGGCGCGCTGTTCACCCAGACCACCGCGATCGCCTCGCTCGATGTGTTCGCCTTCGAGCGATCCGCCGACTTGATGCTGGTGCTCGTCATCGGTGGCACCGGCTATCTCTATGGCGGGCTGATCGGCGCGGTGGTGTTCCGCCTGCTCCAAGAGTTGTTCTCGACCATCACCCCGCAATACTGGCAGTTCTGGATCGGGCTCGTGCTGGTCGTGATCGTTCTGGTCGGCCGCCAGCGGCTGCATCGCTGGGTGCTGTATGTGCCGAATCTGGTGATCAAGCAGGTCGCCGGGCGCAAGGCCGTGGTCGCCGTGCCGGAGAGCGACGCATGACCATCGCGCTCGAAACGAAGAACCTCGAAAAGCAATTCGGCGGCCTTCGCGTCACCCGCGATCTGTCCTTGAGGATCGAGCAGGGCGCCCGCCACGCGTTGATCGGCCCGAACGGCGCCGGCAAGACCACCGTCATCAACCAGCTCACCGGGGTGCTCAAGCCGAATTCGGGCCGCATCCTGCTCGAAGGCCAGGACATCACCGACCTGCCCGTGCACAAGCGCGTGCTGCGCGGCCTGTCGCGCACCTTCCAGATCAACCAGCTCTATCCCGACCTGACCCCGCTCGAGACCATCGGCCTTGCCGTTTCCGAGCGTCTCGGCCATGGCGGCGACTGGTGGCGGCGGATGGGCACGCGCAGCGACGTCAATGACGAGATCGCCGAACTCCTGACACGCTTCCACCTGCTCGACGTCATGAACGAGCAGACCGTGACGCTGCCCTACGGCAAGCAGCGCCTGCTCGAGATTGCGGTCGCCATTGCGGCCAAGCCGCGCGTGCTGCTGCTCGACGAGCCCGCCGCCGGCGTGCCCGAAAGCGAGCGCCATGACATTCTCGCCGTCGTCGGCGCGCTGCCGCGCGACGTCACCGTGCTCTTGATCGAGCACGACATGGACCTCGTATTCTCCTTCGCCGACCGAATCTCCGTGCTGGTCTCCGGTGCGCTGCTGACGGAGGGGGCACCCGAGCAGGTCGCGCGCGATCCGCAGGTGAAAGCCGTCTATCTCGGCGAGGAGGCGGTCAATGTCTGACCTGCTCGCGATCGATTCCCTGCGCGCCGGCTACGGCGAGGCCGTGGTGCTGCCGAAGATGAGCTTGCGCCTCGCCGAGGGCCAGGTGTTGGCGCTGCTCGGGCGCAACGGCACCGGCAAGACCACGCTGATCAATTCCATTGTCGGCGTCACGCGCCGCTTCGCAGGCAGCGTCGCGCTCGCCGGCACCGATATCACCTTGCTTCGACCCGACCAGCGGGCGCGTGCCGGCATCGGCTGGGTGCCGCAGGAGCGCAACATCTTCCGCTCGCTCACGGTGGAAGAGAACATGACCGCGGTGGCGCAGCCCGGTCCCTGGACGGTCGAGAAGGTCTACGAGATGTTCCCGCGGCTGAAGGAGCGGCGAAGCAATTTCGGCAACCAGCTCTCCGGCGGCGAGCAGCAGATGCTGGCGATCGGCCGCGCGCTCACCCTCAATCCGAAGGTCCTGCTGCTGGACGAGCCGACCGAGGGTCTCGCCCCCATCATCGTCGAGGAGCTGCTCAAGGCGATCGGGACCATCACCCGGGCGGGCGGCATCTGCTCGATCATCGTCGAGCAGAATGCCCAAAAGATTCTGGGGCTCGCCGATCGCGTTGTGATATTGGAACGCGGAACGATCGTCCACGACGCCCCGAGTGCCGCGCTGAAGGCCGACCCCTCGGTCCTGGAACGCCACCTCGGCGTCGCAGGGGCAGCGGTCCACTAATTCTTCGCTTCTCCCCGCTTGCGGGGAGAAGGAGTACAACGAGCGCCGACTGAAATTTCGGGAGAAACAGAAATGCAGCGAACCAGAGCCCCCTTCCGTGCCGACGAGGTCGGCAGTCTCCTGCGTCCGGCCAAGATCAAGGAGGCGCGCGCCAGGCTCGAGAAGGGCGAGATCTCGGCCGACGATCTGCGCAAGATCGAGGATTTGGAGATCGAGAAGGTCGTGCACAAGCAGGCCTCGATTGGCCTGAAGCTCGCGACCGACGGCGAATTCCGCCGCTCCTGGTGGCATTTCGACTTCCTGGCCAAGCTCACCGGCTGCGAGCTGTTCCACCCCGACACCGGCATCCAGTTCGCGGGCGTGCAGACCCGCCACGATGCGGTCCGCGTCATCGGCAAGCTCGACTTCCCCGACAACCACCCGATGCTGGATCACTTCCGCTTCCTGAAGAAATACGCCGATCAGGCCCACGTCACCGCCAAGATGACGATCCCGTCGCCGGCGGTGCTCCACTTCCGCGGCGGTCGCAAGTCGATCTCCAAGGACGTCTATCCCGATCTCGATGCGTTCTACGAGGATCTCGGCAAGACCTATCGCAAGGCGGTGAAGGCCTTTTATGACGCCGGCTGCCGCTATCTCCAGTTCGACGATACCGTCTGGGCCTATCTCTGCTCGCAGGACGAACTGCAGAAGGCGCGTGAGCGCGGCGACGATCCCGAAGGTCTCCAGCAGATCTATGCGCGCATCATCAACTACGCGCTGGCCGAAAAGCCAGCCGACATGGTGGTGACGACGCATGTCTGCCGCGGTAATTTCCGCTCTACCTGGATCTCCTCGGGCGGCTACGAGCCGGTCGCCGAGACCATGCTCGCCGGCACCAATTACGACGGCTACTTCCTCGAATACGACAGCGACCGCGCCGGCGGCTTCGAGCCGCTGCGCTTCCTGCCCAAGGGCAACAAGGTCGTCGTGGTCGGCGTCATCACCTCGAAGTTCGGTGAGCTCGAGAAGAAGGACGACATCAAGCGCCGCCTGGAAGAAGCCGCCAAGTTTGCCCCGCTGGAGCAGCTCGCGCTCTCGCCGCAATGCGGCTTTGCCTCGACGGAAGAGGGCAACGTCCTCTCCGAGGAGGAGCAATGGGCCAAGCTCAGCCTTGCGGTCGAGATCGCGAAGGAAGTGTGGGGCAACTGAGGCCCCACGCGCCAGCCTCTAGTACGGTCAGGCCTCCTCATACTCACTGTCATTCCCCGCGAAGGCGGGGAATCCAGTACGCCGCGGCTTCTCTGCGTCGCCCCTGTCTCTGGAATACTGGATCGCCCGGTCAAGGCCGGGCGATGACAGTTGAGTGTTCAGCGAATGGCACGGCGTTCAAGGCCGGCGCGTCGTTGCTTCTCCACCAGGTAAACCTCGCCCAGCAGCGACGAGTTCGACCACGGCACCTGCGTGTCCCTCGTTGCGCGACACCTCAGCCCCGCACCCGTCTCACCACCTGCTGCAGCTTCAGGCCGGCTTGCCGACATGCGCGAGAGCCGGGGAGAACGACGTTTTCGCGCCCTCGGCGTTGCGCGCGGCCCGCCCGGCGCCGTCCCGTACGCGACAGGCGGCCGGCTCGCTACGGTCGCCACCACCCCGCTATTCCCTCGGTGGGCAGAATTTGCTAGGAGGCGTAACCCAACCCTTCTGCCCACCGTGTCCCACCCATGAAGAACGACGAAATCCTGAGCCAGATCACGGAGTTCTGCCGCAAGGCGGACATGGCGGAGTCGACGTTCGGCCGGCGCGCGGTGAATGATGGGAAGCTCGTGCATCGCCTGCGCGAGGGAAAACGCATCACCATCGACACGCTGGAGCGGATCCAGGCCTATATGGCCGCATCGATCGCCGGCGGCATGCCGCCGCCGCGGGGACTTCAGGTCCCGCCCGAGAAGCGCGATCCACGCGGCAATTTCCGGTTCTTCGAGAACCGCCAGAAATACCTGCTGTTCGTCCACACCTGCAGCGAAAAGCGAGTGATCGCAGACAGGGTCGCGCTGGAACTGGCCTCCATCCATCCGCGCCCGCCGGCCTTGCGCCTGTTCGATGCCGGCGTCGGCGACGGCACGGTGCTGGCGCGGGTGCTGCGCGCAACGCATCAGCGCTTTCCGCACATGCCGTTCTATGTCGCCGGCAAGGAGCTCAGTCTGGAGGACCTGCGCCTGACGCTGGAAAAGGTGCCGGATCGCATTTTCGAGCATCCGGCGTCGGTATTCGTCTTCACCAACATGTTCTACGCGGAGGCGCCCTGGCTCACGCCGGCATCGCCGGCTGCGGCGGCCGCTACCGTCTGGCATGAGGTGCCGCTTCGCGGCGCTTCGTCGGGCGAGTTCGAGCAGCAGATCGCGGAGCTGAGGCCATTCCTGGAGCAGAACTGGCGCGCCGCGATCAGCCCCCGCACCGCCATGCCGCTCTACGAGCGGCCCGTCGTCCTCGTTCTCTATCGCGAGGACCATAGGTTTCTTCTGGATGCGACCATTCCGCGGCCGGGCCAGGCCGAGGCCAATTTCGACCTCGTCATCGCTTCCCAGCCCTACCGGGCCCTGTCCTCGGTCAATTTCCGGGCCAAACGCATCATTGCCCCCCTGGCGCGGGCGCTTCGACCGGGGGGGCGGCTGATCGGAATCCACTCCCATGGCCAGGATCCGGGCATGGAAATGATCCAGGCGATCTGGCCGGGAGAAAACCCTTTCTCAGTGAGCCGTCATGAGCTATTGCGCGCAGTTAAGTATGAACTTGGATCGGTGGGCCGCGACTTAAATTTTAATGCCTACGCGGACAGCCGTTCGATCTTCAGGTATGATATGGAAGCTCTGCCCAACGAGGTCACGGGCACTATCGGAACCTCGACGGCCTTTGCAGCGTGGAATGCGGCAGTGTATGTCGCTCAGATTGAGGACGACCGGTTGACGGAAATGACTCAAAACAGCCGCACCCTGGACGCCGCCAGGGACGTGCTTCGAAAGTACAATGGGCTCTGGTTTCTCGACGAATCCTACGTCATCTCGCGCCGGCGTGATTGACATCATTAAAGGTAAACATCGCAAACGCCCGCCGGCTAGCGGCGGAACAAGGGGTTACTGATGCGCGCGTCCTATCTCTTCACCAGCGAGTCCGTGTCCGAGGGCCATCCGGACAAGGTCTGTGACCGGATCTCCGACGAGATCGTCGACCTGTTCTATCGTGAAGGGCCGAAGGCGGGCATCGATCCGTGGGCCATCCGCGCCGCCTGCGAGACGCTCGCAACCACCAACAAGGTGGTGATCGCCGGCGAGACCCGCGGTCCGAAGTCGGTGACCAACGAGCAGATCGAGAGCGTCGTCCGGGGCGCGATCAAGGACATCGGCTACGAGCAGGAGGGCTTCCACTGGAAGACCTGCGACATCGAGATCCTCCTGCATCCGCAGTCGGCCGACATCGCCCAGGGCGTCGATGCGCTCCAGCCGGGCGAGGTCAAGGAAGAAGGCGCGGGCGACCAGGGCATCATGTTCGGCTACGCCACCAGCGAGACGCCCGACCTGATGCCGGCGCCGATCTTCTACGCCCACAAGATCCTGCGCCTGATCTCCGAAGCCCGTCACTCCGGCAAGGAGAAGGTGCTCGGTCCGGATTCCAAGAGCCAGGTCACCGTGCAGTACGAGAACGGCAAGCCGGTCGGCGTGCGCGAGATCGTGGTCTCGCACCAGCATCTGGTCGAGGACCTCACCTCCAAGCAAATCCGCGACATCATCGAGCCCTATGTGCGCGAGGCGCTGCCGAGGGACTGGATCACGCCGAAGACGATCTGGCACATCAATCCGACCGGCAAGTTCTTCATCGGCGGTCCCGACGGCGACACCGGCCTGACCGGCCGCAAGATCATCGTCGACACCTATGGCGGCGCGGCCCCGCACGGCGGCGGCGCGTTCTCCGGCAAGGATCCGACCAAGGTCGACCGCTCGGCGGCCTACGCTGCGCGCTACGTCGCCAAGAACATCGTCGCGGCCGGTCTTGCCGACCGCTGCACGCTCCAGCTCGCCTACGCCATCGGCGTCGCGCGTCCGCTGTCGATCTACATCGACACCCACGGCACCGGCAAGGTGCCGGAGGATCAGCTCGAGAAGGCGGCGGCCCAGGCGATGGATCTCACGCCCCGCGGCATCCGCACCCATCTCGACCTCAACCGCCCGATCTACGCGCGGACGTCTGCCTACGGCCATTTCGGCCGCACGCCCGACAACGAGGGCGGCTTCTCCTGGGAGAAGACCGATCTCGTCGAGCCGCTCAAGCGCGCGCTCTAGTTCTCTTGCGTCGTTCCGGGTTCGCTCGTTTCACGAGCGCCCCGGAATGGCGAGCCAACAAACAGGAACCCCCCATGAACGCGAAGCCCGGCTTCACCGATTACATCGTCAAGGACATTTCGCTCGCCGATTTCGGCCGCAAGGAGCTCTCGCTGGCCGAGACCGAGATGCCCGGCCTGATGGCCACCCGCGAGGAGTACGGCCCGAAGCAGCCGCTGAAGGGCGCGCGGATCGCCGGCTCGCTGCACATGACCATCCAGACCGGCGTGCTGATCGAGACGTTGGCCGCGCTCGGCGCCGACATCCGCTGGGTCTCCTGCAACATCTATTCGACGCAGGACCACGCTGCCGCCGCGATCGCGGCCGCCGGCATTCCGGTCTTTGCCGTCAAGGGCGAGACGCTGACCGAGTACTGGGACTACACCGCGAAGCTGTTCGACTGGCACGGCGGCGGTCACCCGAACATGATCCTCGACGACGGCGGTGACGCCACCATGTACGTCCATCTCGGTCTGCGCGCCGAGAACGGCGACGCCGCCTTCCTCGACAAGCCCGGCTCCGAGGAAGAGGAAGTCTTCTTCGCGCTTTTGAAGAAGCAGCTCAAGGAGAAGCCGAAGGGTTACTTCGCCGCCATCGCCAAGAGCATCAAGGGTGTGTCCGAGGAGACCACCACGGGCGTGCATCGTCTCTATGACATGCAGAAGGCGGGCACGCTGCTGTGGCCGGCCATCAACGTCAACGACAGCGTCACCAAGTCGAAGTTCGACAACCTCTATGGCTGCCGTGAATCGCTGGTCGACGGCATCCGCCGTGGTACCGACGTGATGCTGTCGGGCAAGGTCGCGATGGTCGCCGGCTTCGGCGACGTCGGCAAGGGCTCGGCCGCCTCGCTGCGCCAGGCCGGCTGCCGCGTCATGGTGTCGGAAGTCGATCCGATCTGCGCGCTGCAGGCCGCGATGGAGGGCTACGAGGTCGTGACCATGGAAGACGCCGCGCCCCGCGCCGACATCTTCGTCACCGCCACCGGCAACAAGGACATCATCACCATCGAGCACATGCGCGCGATGAAGGATCGCGCCATCGTCTGCAACATCGGTCACTTCGACAACGAGATCCAGATCGCGGCTCTCCGTAACCTGAAGTGGACCAACATCAAGCCGCAGGTCGACGAGATCGAATTCCCCGACAAGCACCGCATCATCATGCTGTCGGAGGGCCGCCTCGTGAACCTCGGCAACGCGATGGGCCATCCGTCCTTCGTGATGTCGGCATCCTTCACCAACCAGACGCTGGCGCAGATCGAGCTGTTCGCCAACAACAAGGACGGCAAGTACGAGAAGAAGGTCTACGTGCTGCCGAAGACGCTCGACGAGAAGGTCGCCCGCCTGCACCTCGCCAAGATCGGCGTCAAGCTCACCGAGCTGCGCAAGGACCAGGCCGACTACATCGGCGTGAAGCAGGAAGGTCCGTACAAGTCGGACCATTACCGCTACTGAGCCGTACGCAGTTGCGACACAAAGGCCCCGGAGCGATCTGGGGCCTTTTTTTGTTGGGTCTGCCTGTGGTACGCTTTCAGGTAGAGCCGAAACAAGCCTGCCACTTTCCAGAGCCGGCGGCCGATTTCCCACGTTCATTGTCGGAAATGCATATGGAGGGAATGCGATGTCCAGCGAAGCCAATGTCCAGCTATTGAGGGAAGCCTATCGCCAGTGGAGCGACAGCAAGGGCCAAGACGTCGACTACTGGTTCGACAAGGTCATCGGCCCGCAGATCAAGTTCGATTCGATTCCGCAGGGGGATGCGGCAGTGCCTTTTGCCACGCGTTATGACGACCGCAATGCACTGCGCGGCTATTTCGAGGGTCTGCTGGCTGACTGGAGCATGCAGTACTACACGATGAACGAATTCGTCGCACAGGGCGACACCGTCGTCGCGCGCGGGGAGTGCGCATGGACCAACAAGAAGACCAACAAGGTCGCGAAGACGCCGAAGATCGATTACTGGCGCTTCAAGGACGGCAAGGCGGTCGAATTCCACGAGTATTTCGACACCGCCAAGGTCTACGGCGCGACCGTCCCGTGATGGTTGCAATTCGGCGCGGCCCTGCCATGCTGCGGCGAGGGAGAGCGCCATGACGGAAGCGAAAGAACATTTCGATGTCCTCATCGTCGGTGCCGGGCTATCCGGCATCGGCGCGGGCTATCATTTGCAGACCAGGTGTCCGACCAAGAGCTACGTCATCCTGGAGGGGCGCGATTGCATCGGCGGCACCTGGGACCTGTTCCGCTATCCCGGCATCCGCTCCGACAGCGACATGTTCACGCTCGGCTATTCCTTCAAGCCGTGGACCGACCCGAAGGCGATCGCCGACGGGCCGCAAATCCTGAACTATGTGTGCGAAACAGCCAGCGAGAACGGCATCGACAAACACATCCGCTTCCGCCATCGCGTCAAGCGCGCTTCTTGGTCGATGAGCGAGGCGCGCTGGACCGTCGAGGCCGAGCGCATCACGGGGGAGGGCGCGAGCGATCTGGTTCGCTTTACCTGCAATTTCCTCTTCATGTGCTCGGGCTATTACAAATACGAGGCGGGCTACACGCCGGAGTTCAAGGGCGCTGCGGATTTCGCCGGCCGCATCGTGCATCCGCAGAAATGGACCGAGGACATCGACTATGCGGGAAAGCGCATCGTCGTGATCGGCTCGGGCGCGACCGCGGTCACGCTGGTGCCGGAGCTCGCCAAGAAGGCGGCGCAGGTCACCATGCTGCAGCGCTCGCCGACCTATGTGGTATCGCGGCCGGCGCAGGATCCCCTCGCCAACAAGTTGCGCCGCAATCTGCCGGCGCAGCTGGCCTATCATTTGATCCGCTGGCGCAACGTGATGTGGGGGATGTTCTTCTTCCAGCTCAGCCGGCGCAAGCCTGCCAAGGTCAAGGACCTCATTCTCAAGGGCGTGCGAATGGCGCTCGGCCCCGACTACGACGTCGCAACCCATTTTACCCCGCGCTACAATCCGTGGGACCAGCGGCTGTGCCTGGTGCCGGACGGCGACCTCTTCAAGGCGATCCGTGAGCAGCGCGCCAGCGTCGTTACCAACGAGATCGACACGTTCACGCATGACGGCATCCGCCTGAAGGACGGAAGCGAGCTTGCGGCCGACATCATCGTGACGGCGACCGGATTGGTGCTCCAGGTCGTCGGCGGCCTCGAGGTCAGTGTCGACGGTCGCGCCGTCGATTTTGCCAATACGCTGACCTACAAGGGCATGATGTATGCCGACGTGCCCAACATGGCCTCGGCCTTCGGTTACACCAACGCGTCCTGGACGCTGAAATGCGATCTCACCTGCGAATATGTCTGCCGTCTCATCAACTACATGGACCGGCACAATTTCCGTCAATGCGTACCGCACAACGACGATTCGACGATCACAGCGCAGCCGTCGCTGGATTTCACATCGGGCTATGTGCAGCGCGCGGTGGCCAAGATGCCGAAGCAGGGCTCGAAGCGGCCGTGGCGGCTGTACCAGAACTACGCGCTCGACATCGTCTCCCTGCGCCTTGGCCGGATCGACGACGGTGTGATGCGCTATTCCTGACGGCGCCTCCGCAGCGCGGTTTCGGCCGGCTCACGAATTGCTGCTTCGTGTCTGCGTCGGTCCTGTCGACCTCCTACGCGTAGTGACGGGCGGATCATCCTGTCCGGGCGGCGCGGCGGCGCCTGAATTCCTGCACCGGCAGGCCGCCCCAGCCCCAATTGTCGGTGTCCACTTCCTCGATCACCACAAAGGTGGAATCGAGCGGCTTGCCGAGCACGTCGAGCAGGAGCTGGCTCGAACCCTTGATCAGCGCGGCCTTCTCCTCCGCAGTGGGCGACGCCGCTCCCGGCGTCGTTCCCTCGCGGGTGACTTGAATGGTGACGATGGGCATCGTGCTTCTCCTCGTCTCAATGACCGGCGCTCTGGCCGCCGTCGACATGCAGGATCTCGCCGGTGACGAAGGAGGCCCCCTCGAGATAGAGGACCGCATCGACGATGTCGGACATCTCGCCCATATGACCGACCGGGTGCAGCGCACTGAGCTGCGCATGCGTCGCGACCGGATGCATCGGCGACTTGATGATGCCGGGTGAGACCGCGTTCACGCGGATGCCGCGCTTGGCGTACTCGATCGCGAGCGATCTGGTCGCAGCGTTCAGCCCGCCCTTGCTCAGCGAGGCCAGCACGGATGGCACGTTGGAATTGGCCTGATCCGCCAGCGTGGTCGTGATCTGCACCACGTGGCCGGACCCCTGCTTCTCCATCTCGGCGATGGCGAGCTGCGTGATGTTGAAGAAGCCTGCGACGTTCGTTCCCATCACCGCCGCATAGTCCTCGGCCGTGTATTGCGTGAACGGCTTTGCGACGAAGATGCCGGCGTTGTTGACCAGCGTGTCGACCCGGCCGAAGCGGGCGATCGCCTGCGAGACTACGCGCTCGGCAGTGGAACGGTCGGCGATGTCGCCGGGAACGGCGAGGACATCATCGTCGCCAGACGGCTTGATGGAGCGCGCCGTAGCGACGACGCGGTAGTTGCGATCGCGAAAACCCTGCACCAGCGCGGCGCCGATACCCTGCGATGCGCCGGTGACGATGGCGACCTTCTGCTCGATACCCATGATGGGCTCCTGTTGTTGGCTTTGAGACCTGCGCCAGCAGCGGCTGGCTTGCGTGCTGAGGTACGCCGCGGCGGCCCGGTCGCGAATAGCCGCTGTCCGGCACACACTCTTCCGCCGCGCGAACGAATGCGGGGCCGGCGGCTGGGTAGTTGTCGAGGTTGCAGCGAACGCCTAGCCTGCGAGCGGAAGCTCAGAGCAAGACGGGAAGGGAATGGATCGTCTGGATGCGATGAAAGTGTTCGTCCTGGCCGTGGACGAAGGCAGCTTGGCTGCCGCAGGACGCAAGCTCGGCCGCTCGCCGGCGGCGGTGAGCCGGGCCATCGCCTTTCTGGAGGAACGCGTGGGGGCCGAGCTGCTGCACCGGACCACGCGCTCGATCAAGCTGAGCGAGGAGGGGGAGCGCTATGCCGCGATCTGCCGCCGTGTGCTCGCCGAGCTCGAGGAAGCCGACGACATCGCGGCGGGACCGCGCACGGCGCCGCGCGGCCTGCTCACGATCACCGCTCCCGTGGTCTCGGGGGAGATGGTCTTGCGGCCGATTCTGGATGCGTTTCTCGATGCCTATCCCACCGTGTCGGCAAAGCTCCTGCTGTTCGATCGCGCGGTCAATCTGATCGAGGAGGGGATCGACGTCGCGCTTCGCATCGGTCCCTTGGCGGATTCGGCGATGATTGCCATGCGGGTCGGAGAGATCAGCCGTGTCGTGGTGGCAGCGCCGCGTTATCTGAAGCAGCATCCGCGTATCGCCGAGCCCGGCGATCTCGCCAAGCACCAGATCGTCGCCATGGCGCATCTGCCCAATTCCTGGACCTTCGCGCCGCAGGCGGGGTCATCGGTGCCGCGCTCGGTGCAGTTCACCCCGCGGCTCGTCGTCAACAGCACCTATGCGGCAGTGGCCTCTGCCGTCGCCGGGCGCGGCGTGGCGCGGATGTATTCGTACCAGGTCGCCGAGCAGGTCGCGCGCGGCGAGCTCGAGATCGTGCTGGCCGGCGACGAGGACCCGGAGATGCCTGCGCATTTGATCTGCCCGCAGGGCCGGCTCTCGGTGCCGAAGGTGCGGGCCTTCACCGACTTCGCCGTGCCCCGGCTGAAGAAGCAGTTTGCGCTGCTGAAGAAGAGCATCAAGGCGCGCTGAGCCGCTTCGCGCCCCCGCAATGCGTTGTTTTGCGTATACGGCGGCCCGGCTGAATCGGCGAGGGTTCCAAAACGGTTAACGCCGATTTAACGGATGAGTCCTAGCCTGTCTCGGCCGGGGTTACTCGCAAAGCCGAGGTGAGCCCAATGGAAGCCCAGAAGATCGCGGTCGACGCTGTCGTCGCGCTGACCGATTGCGACCGCGACGCCGTCATCGCCTTCATCCGCCGACTCTACCTGGCCGGCGTCACCGATCCGAAGCGCCTGACCTTCAAGGGGCTGCAGGCGCTGTCGCGGGCCTGATTTCGGACGGTTTCGGCCCTTTCAACCCCAAGTTCCGGGCCGAACGCTCTCCCCAGCGTGATTGCAACCTTCCGGTGAATATCTTGTCGCTCGGGCTCGGCCGGAGTAGATGACGTCCCCGGCTGGGTTCACTTGGGAACTGGGGAAATGCTGAAACAGCTTTTTGCGCCGCAACTTGTCATTCTTTATGTGCTGGCGGCCTCGACGATTTACGTTCACTTCCGCGGCAAGCAGCGGCTGCGCTTCGCGCGCCAGCTCGGCGATCACTCGACCTATCTCGCGCCCTACAACGTGCTGATGTACGCCGGCTCGGCCGTGCCGAACAAGCCGGTGATCTCGGTCGATCAGTTTCCGGAGCTGAAGCCCCTGAGCGAGAATTGGGAGACCATCCGCGACGAGGCGGTGCGCCTGTTCGACGAAGGTTTCATTCGCGCTGCCGCGAAGAACAACGATTGGGGCTTCTACTCGTTCTTCAAGAGCGGCTGGAAGCGGTTTTACCTGAAATGGTACGACGACTTCCTGCCCTCGGCACGCACACTGTGCCCGAAGACTGTGGAGCTCCTGAACGCGATCCCGAGCGTGCACGGCGCGATGTTCGCGATGCTGCCCCCGGGCGGCAGGCTCGGTGCCCACCGCGATCCCTTCGCGGGCTCGCTGCGCTACCATCTCGGCTTGGTCACCCCGAACTCGAACAAGTGTCGGATTGTCGTCGACGGCGTCGAATGCGTCTGGCGCGATGGCGAGGCCTTCATGTTCGACGAGACCTTCATTCACAGCGCCGAGAATGCGACCGACGTCAACCGCATCATCCTGTTCTGCGACGTCGAGCGTCCGATGAAGTACGGCTTCATGACCGCGATCAACCGCTGGGTCAGCCATCACATCGTCAAGGCGTCGGCGACCCAGAACGTCGATGGCGAGAATGTCGGCGTGCTCAACAAGATGTTCGGCAAGCTCTACGAGATCCATCTCGCCAGCCGCAAGGTCAAGGAGTGGAACCGCAACGTCTACTACACGCTGAAATACTCGCTGACGGCGCTGATCCTCGGCCTCATCGTGTGGTCCGCGCTGCGGTGATCGGGCGGCGATGCGCCTTCGCGAAATGAAAAGCCCCGGAGCGTGCTCCGGGGCTTTTGCTTTGATGCGTTCGCCGCTGCTATTCCGGCTGGCCGATGCTCACCTTCAGCGTGCCGACACCGTCGACGCCGCATTCGAGCTTGTCGCCGGGTTGGAGCTGCGACACGCCGGCGGGCGTGCCGGTCATGATGATGTCGCCGGCGGCGAGCTTCACCTGCTGCGAGAGTTGCCAGATGATTTCGGGCACGTTCCAGATCAGCTCGGTGAGGTCGCCCTTCTGC
Source organism: Bradyrhizobium sp. I71 (assembly GCF_022354745.1). NCBI lineage: Bacteria > Pseudomonadati > Pseudomonadota > Alphaproteobacteria > Hyphomicrobiales > Nitrobacteraceae > Bradyrhizobium > Bradyrhizobium sp. I71. Next base: position 1,127,161 of record NZ_CP059398.1, on the reverse strand, counting down.
GCTTCCTTGCCGTTGACCGTCAGCCAGATCTTGCCCTTGGAAGGATGGCCGATTTTCGAGGCCGGCTGAATCGCGGAGCAGGGCGCCGAATAGTCGAACGACTTGCCGATCTCCCAGGGACGCTCCTTCTTGCGCGAGGCGATCTGGAGATCGCGGCGGGTGAGATCGATGCCGACGGCGTAGCCGTAGACGTGGTCCAGCGCCTTCTCGGCGGGAATGTTGAGGCCGCCGCTCTTCATCGCGACGATCAGTTCGACCTCGTGATGCAGGTCCTTGGTCAGCGGCGGATAGGGAATGGTGGCGCCATCGGGCACCAGCATGTCGGCGTGCTTGGCGAAGAAGAACGGCGGGGCGCGCTCGTCATTGCCCATCTCGCGGATGTGCTCGAGATAATTGCGGCCGACGCACCAGATGCGGCGCACCGGATAACGGCCGCTCTCCCCGACGACGGGAAGCGAGGCCTGCGGCGGAAGCGGGATGACGTAGGAGGCGGCGTTCATGAAGCGGTCTCGCTGGACTTGAGGTGAAGAGAATTCTAGGCGGTTGCGCTGATCGGCGCCAGCTCCAAGGGGCTGCTGTCCCGATGCTGCAACCGGAAGAACGAGGCATAGCGCCCGCCGCGGCGGAGCAGCTCGTCATGCCGGCCCTGCTCGACGATCTCGCCGCCCTCGACCACCAGGATGGCGTCGGCGTGCATGATGGTGTGCAGGCGGTGCGCGATCACGATGGTGGTGCGGTTACGGCAGAGATGCTCGATCGCCTCCTGCACCTGCCGCTCGGATTCGGAATCGAGCGCGGCGGTGGCTTCGTCCAACAGGATGATCGGCGCGTTCTTGATCAGCGCGCGGGCCACCGCGATGCGCTGGCGTTGGCCGCCGGAGAGCTGCGTGCCGTGCTCGCCGACCGGCGTGTCGTAGCCGAGCGGGAAGCCCATGATGAAATCATGCGCGCAGGCAGCCTTGGCGGCGTCGACGATTTCGTCCTCGCTCGCGCCCGGCCGGCCGAAGGCGATGTTGCTGCGGATGGTATCGCGGAACAGATAGACGTCCTGGCCGACATAGGCGGTCTGTGCCCGCAGCGATTTGCGCGAGACCGCACCGATCGACTGGCCGTCGATCACGATGTCGCCTTGCGTCACCTCGTAGAAGCGCAGGAGCAGCGCCAGCACGGTCGACTTGCCGCCGCCGGAGGGACCGACCAGCGCGGTGACCTTGCCGGGCTCGGCCGTGAAGCTCATGCGGTTGAGCACGGTCTCGCCGTCGCGATAGGAGAAGCTGACGTCGCGCAGCTCGATGCGGGCATCTGACAGCTTCAGCGACGGCTTGTCGTCGTCGGACTGCTCGCTCGCCGGGCTGTCGACGACTTCGAGCAGCATGCGCGCACCGACCAGCTGGCTGTTGAGGTCGATGTTGAGCCGCGCCAGCCGCTTGGCCGGCTCGGTCGCCATCAGGAACGCGGTCATGAAGGAGAAGAACGCGCCGGGCGTGGCGTTGAGCGCGACCACGGCATAGCCGCCGTACATCAGGCAGCCGGCGACCGCGAAGCCGCCGAGCATTTCCATCAGCGGGTTGGAGCGGTTGGCGACGCGGGCCATCTTGTTGGCGTTGCGCTCGACGACCGCGATGTTCTCGTCGATCCGCTTCTGCATGGTCTCTTCGAGCGTGAACGCCTTGACGGTGCGGATGCCTTGCAGCGATTCCTGCATCGTCTCCATGATGTCGGCGGTGCCGGTGAACTGGTTGAAGGCGAGGCCCTTGATGCGCTTGACCAGCTTGCGCAGCACCAGCATTGCCGGCGGCACCGCGACGAGGCCGATGAACGACATCAGCGGATCCTGCCATACCATCACGCCGATCATGGCAAGCAGCATCAACAGGTCGCGCCCGATGGCGTTGACCAGCATGTTGAGCACGTCGGTGATGGATTTGGCGCCCGCCGTCAGCCGGGCCAGGAACTCGGACGAATGCCGCTCGGAGAAGAAGCCGACGCTCTCGCGCATCAGCTTGGCGAACAGCTGGCGCTGGTTGGTGGCAAGAATCGCGTTACTGATCTTGGTCAGGATCACCATGTGGCCGTAGGTCGCCACGCCCTTGATGAAGAGCAACGCGACGGTGATGCCCGAGAACATCGCGATGCCCGGGATGTTCTTGTCGACATAGGCCTGGTTGATGACCTGGCCGAGCACATAGGTCGCGCCTGCGGTCGCGCCTGCTGCGAGCGCCATCAGCGCGAAGGCGACGAGGTAGCGCCGCCAGTAGACGATGCCCTGTTCCGTGACCAGGCGGCGAATCAGGACCGCTGCCGCGTAGGGATCGTCGGTGATTTTCTTCGGAAACTGGGCCATCCGGTGTCCATTGACGGCGCGGGACAAAACCTGCCCGTGCGTCAGGGATCGATGGGCCTCTGTGCCCGCTCAAGCCGGGTTTTTCAAGCCCAATTAAGGGCTTGCGCTTGGGATGATTCTAGGCCGAGACGGCGTGGCGGAGCTCGCCATGGCGTTCGCGGAACAGCTTGTCCTCCCAGGCCAGGGCGTGCGCCGCAATGGTCTCGAGGTCGTCATATTGCGGCCGCCAGTCGAGCAGGCTGCGGATGCGGCTGGTGTCTGCGACCATGGTCATGATGTCGCCGGGCCGGCGCGGGGCGTACTGCACGGCGAAGCTGCGGCCCGAAACCCGCCGCACCGCGTCGATGGTCTCCAGCACCGAATAGCCGCGGCCGTAGCCGCAATTCAGCGTCGTCGAGGCGCCGCCGTTGCGCAGGTAGGCGAGCGCCGACCGGTGGGCCTGCGAGAGGTCCGTGACGTGGATGAAGTCGCGGATGCAGCTGCCGTCCGGGGTCGGATAGTCGGTGCCGAACACGTCGATCTTGGCGCGCTGGCCGGTCGCGGCTTCCACCGCGATCTTGAGCAGATGCGTGGCGCCGACGGTGGCGAGCCCGATGCGCGCCTGCGGGTCGGCGCCGGCGACGTTGAAGTAACGCAACGTCACGTATTGCATGCCGTAGGCGGCAGCGACGTCATGCAGCATGATCTCGGTCATCAGCTTCGACGAGCCGTAGGGCGACAGCGGCCGCGTCGGCGCGTGCTCGGGCACCGGCACCTGGTCCGGATTGCCATAGACGGCGGCGGTCGAGGAGAAGATGAAGCGACCGATGCCGCGCTTGACCGCGACGTTGAGCAGGTTGCGCGCGGTCGTGAAGTTGTTGCGGTAGTAGCCGAGCGGATCGCGCATCGAATCCGGCACGACGACCGAGCCCGCGAAATGGATGATGCTCTCGACGTCGTGCTGGGCGATCACGCCTTCGAGCAGGTTTTCATCGCCGGCATCGCCGATGAACAGCGGCACGCCCTCGGGCAGGTAAGCGGAGAAACCGGTGGAGAGATCGTCGATCACGACGACGTCCTCGCCGGCTTCCGCCAGCGCCAGGACCGTGTGACTTCCGATGTAGCCGGCGCCGCCGGTGACTAGCACAGTCATGATCTCACCCGTCTTCGATCAACGCGCAAGCTAGCGCTTGCGTGGTGAAGAGGGGGTATCGGCGCGGCTGAACTGGTCACTATGCTTAATGTTGCGTATAGGGACTTTGCTAAATGGAGTGTGACGTGGCGAGTTTCCCCGGCGATCTCGACGTGATCGTGCCAAATCTGCACAGGCGCTATTCCGGGGTCACCGCGACCAACCGGATGGTGGCGCCGCGGCTGGCGAAACTGTGCCGCGCGGCCTGGTTCGGCTCGGACGCGCCGGAGGGGATCGCGCGGCTGAGCGTTGCGGATTTTCTGAAGTTGTGGCGCCGCAAGCGGCCCGTGATCTGGCATGCGCGCCGCAACAACGAGATGATGGCAGGCGTCGCGTTGCGCGCGCTCGGCTGGCCGCTGAAACTGGTGTTCACCTCGGCGGCGCAGCGGCATCACAGCTGGATCACGCGCTGGCTGATCCGGCGCATGGACGCGATCATCGCAACGAGCGACGTCTCGGCCTCGTTCCTGAAGGTGAAGGCGACGGTGATTCCGCACGGTGTCGACACCGACGTCTATGCGCCGCCGACCGATCGCGCTGGCGCGTTCGCGGAAGCCGCGCTGCCGGGCCGCTACGCCATCGGCTGCTTCGGCCGCGTGCGGGCGCAGAAGGGCACCGACGTGTTCGTCGATGCGATGTGCCGCCTCTTGCCGCGCTATCCGGATTTTACCGCCGTCATCGTCGGGCAGGTTACGGCCGAGCAGACGCCCTTTGCCAATGACCTGAAGAAGCGGATCGAAGCAGCCAAATTGCAATCGCGCATCGTCATCACAGGCGAGCTGCCGATCGAGGCGGTGCAGCGCTGGTATCAGCGGCTGACGATCTACGCCTTCACCTCGCGCAACGAGGGTTTTGGCCTCACGCTGATCGAGGCGATGGCGGCGGGCAGCGCGCTCGTCGCGTCACGCGCCGGCGCGGCCGAACTCGTGGTGGAGGATGGCGTCACCGGCGTGCTGATCCCGGCGGGTGATGCCGACGCGCTCGCTGCGGCGCTGGAGCCGCTGATGCGCGATGTGGCGGCTGCAACGGCGATGGGCGAGCGGGGACGCCGGCGTGTGCTCGAGAAGTTCAGCCTCGATGCCGAAGCGGCGCGGATCGGCGAGGTCTATCGGCCGCTGCTCTGACGCGGTTTTCGCCGGTCGCAAACAAAAACCGCGAAAACAACCCCATGCACAGTAGCCGGGGTTAGGAGAATCAATGGCTTGGCGGTGGGGGCGATTGAATGCTGATTTTACGAATCCGGTTTGACTTGTCGGGCAAAACACCGGCATGATGCCATTGTCGGTGCCAGCCCCGATCGCCTCACGTCATTGCCCTTGCTCCCGCCTCCCGCAGCACCCGCTGCGCGATCGTCACCACCTCTGATGCCGCGAGGTCCCGCATGCAGCGGTGATCGTTCATCTTGCAGATCGTGCTCTGGCAGGGCTGGCAGGGCAGCATTTCCTTGTCCTGCACCACCGTTGCCGCAAGGCTGTTGAGGGGGGCCCAGAGGTAGGGGCTGGTGGGGCCGAAGATGCCCATGGTGGGCGTGTCCAGGGCGGCGGCGACGTGCATCAGGCCGGAATCGTTGGAGATGGCGACGCCGGCCGCGGCCATGGCGAGGACGCCGTTGCGCAGATCGTTGCCGGTGAGGTCCCGGACCCCCTTGCCGCCCGCGGCAACGATCTCCTGGGCCAGGCCCTTTTCGGCGGGGCCGCCGACCACCCAGACCTCCAGGCCACGCTCGACCAGGAGGCGGGCGGCCTCGGGATAGTAGGTCCAGCGTTTTGAGACCCCGACCGAGCCCGGGGCGAGCGCCACGGCGGCTCCGGCGCCGAGGCGATTGGCCTCGCGCCAGCGGACGATCTCCTCGGCCGGGACTCGCAGTTGCGGCACCGGCCATTCCGGAGGCAGGGGTGCGCCGTCGGGCTGGGCCAGGGCGGCGTTCTTGTCGATGAAGCGGGGCAGTCTCTTCTCGCCCCAGCGCCAGCGGTTGATCAGGCCGAACCGAAACTCGCCGACGAAGCCGACCCGTTCAGGAATACCGGCCAGCGCCGGCGCGATCGCCGCCTTCCAGGTCCGGGGCAGCACCAGGGCGGTACCGTAGTTCCGTTTTCGAAAGAGCTTTGCCAGACCGAACTGGCGGCCCATTGCGAGCTGGCTCCGCGGCAGGTCCCAGACGATGCCAGCGCGCACGCCGGGCATGTAATCGATCAGCGGGGCGCACAGCGACGTGGTCAGGAGATCGACCGGCCGGTTCGGCCAGCGCTCCTTCAGGACCCGCACGACGGTATGATTCCGCACGAAATCGCCGATCCACATGTAGGGAATGATCAGGATCGGGCGAGTGTCGCTCCGGTCTGCATCTCCAACAAATTGCGAATCAATATTCATTCGTTAATGAGGACCGACGACGTGCTGATGTTGGCGGTTCGGTAGCCGCTCCCGGCCGGCAGGTAAAGCCGGCAGAAGCGACGATCCCAAAACCGCTTACACTTTGGCGGATCATGCGCTACGGCAGGACCGGGCACTAAGAAAATCGGGCAGGTAGTTGGAATGTTGCTGGTGACCGGCGGGGCCGGTTTTATCGGATCGAATGTCGTGGCCGCGCTGAACCAGGCCGGCCGCAGCGACGTCGTGGTCTGCGACCTGCTCGGCACCGAGGGCAAGTGGCGCAACCTCGCCAAGCGGCAGCTTGTGGATATCGTTCCCCCGGCCGAGCTGCCCGACTGGCTTGAGGGCCGCAAGCTCGACGCCATGATCCATCTCGGGGCGATCTCCGCGACCACCGCGACCGACGGCGACCTCGTGTTCGAGACCAATTTCCGCCTGTCGATGCGCCTGCTGGACTGGTGCACGATGAACGCGGTGCCGTTCATCTATGCATCCTCGGCGGCGACCTATGGCGACGGCGAAGCCGGCTTTGGCGACGACGCCTCGCTACCGGCACTGAAAAAATTGCGGCCGATGAATCTCTACGGCTGGAGCAAGCACATGTTCGATCTCGCGGTCGCCGGGCGCGTGGCGAACGGCGATCCGCTGCCGCCGCAATGGGCCGGGCTGAAATTCTTCAACGTGTTCGGCCCCAACGAATACCACAAGGGCTCGATGATGAGCGTGCTGGCGCGGCGCTTCGACGACGTCAAGGCGGGCCGCGTCGTGCAGCTGTTCAAGTCGCATCGCGAGGGCATCGAAGACGGCGACCAGCGCCGCGACTTCATCTATGTCGACGACGTCGTGCGCGTGGTCATGTGGCTGCTGGCGACGCCGTCGGTGTCCGGCCTGTTCAACGTCGGCACCGGCAAGGCGCGCAGCTTCAAGGATCTGATGCTGGCTGCCTACGCCGCGCTCGGCACCAGGCCCAACATCGAATACATCGACATGCCCGAGAGCATCCGCAACAGCTATCAATACTTCACCCAGAGCGAGGTCGATCGCCTCTGCCGCGCCGGCTATAACGGCGGCTTCACGACGCTCGAGGACGCGGTCAAGGCCTATGTCGGGGATTATCTCGACCGGCCCGACCGCTTCCGCTGAGGCCTTTGATCATGGCGACCCCCATTCTCGATTTCGACGCCCTCGCGCAAACGATCTCAGGCCGCACGGTGCTGTGCATCGGCGACATCATGCTGGACGAGTTCGTCTATGGCGAGGTGTCGCGGATCTCGCCGGAAGCGCCGACGCCGGTCATCGCCGCCCAGCGCAGCGAGATTCACATCGGCGGCGCCGGCAATGTCGCGCGCAATGTCGCGTCGCTCGGCGCGCGCTGCATCTTCGTCGGCCTCGTCGGCGAGGACGATGCGGGCAGGCGGCTGGCATCGGCGCTGGGTGAGCAAGCCGGTATCGAGAGCGTGCTGGTGTGCGATCCCTCCCGGCCGACCACGCGAAAAGCCCGCTTCGTCTCCGAGCATTTTTCCACGCACATGCTGCGCGCGGATTGGGAGCAGGCGGCGCCTGCTTCCGATGACATCGAAACCAAACTGATCGACGCGATCCTGCCGCAGATCGCGCGCGCCGACATCGTGCTGCTGTCCGACTACGCCAAGGGCGTGCTGACCGCGCGCGTGATCCGCCACACCATCGACGCCGCGCGAAAGCTCGGCAAGCCCGTGGTGGTCGATCCCAAGAGCCTGAACTGGGCGATCTATCGCGGTGCCACGCTGCTTACGCCCAATCGCAAGGAATTCTCGGAGGCGACCCGCAGCCGTGCCGAGACGGTGCAGAGCATCGTCGAGGCCAGCGAGGACGTGATGCGGCTCGCCGATTGCGAGGCGATCCTGGTCACGCAGGGTGAGCACGGCATGACGCTGGTGCCGCGCAATGGCGGGGCCGTGCACGTTCCGGCCTTCCCGGTGAAGGTACGCGACGTCTCCGGCGCCGGTGACACCGTCGCCGCCGCGCTCGCAGTATCGCTTGCGGCCGGCGCGGACTGGGATACGGCGCTGCGCGTGGCCAATGCCGCCGCCGCCGTCGCCGTCGGCAAGCAGGGCACCGCCAGCGTGAGCGCGGCCGAGCTGCGCCGAAAGATCCTGCCGCATGCCACTCTCGCGGCCGAGGAGAAGATCGTGCTCGATCCGGCTGCGCTCGATGCCCAGCTCGTCGAATGGAAGAGGCAGGGCCAGCGCGTCGGCTTCACCAACGGCTGTTTCGACATCCTCCATCCCGGTCACGTCAAGGTGCTGACCGCGGCGCGCGCCGCCTGTGATCGCCTGATCGTGGGGCTCAACAGCGACGCCTCGGTGCGGCGGCTGAAGGGCGCCGATCGTCCGGTGCAGGACGAGCGCGCGCGCGCCGAGGTGCTCGCAGCATTGGAGGCCGTCGATCTCGTCGTCATCTTCGCGGAGGACACGCCGATCGACCTGATCACCAGGATCAAGCCCGGCGTGCTGGTGAAGGGCGGCGACTACACCCGCGAGCAGGTCGTCGGCCACGAGGTGGTCGAGGCTGCGGGCGGAACGGTCGTGCTGGTCGACATCCTCCAGGGCTTCAGCACGACGGCGCTGGTTCATCGCGCCCGGGGAGGCGGCAAGTGACGGCGCTTGCCGGAGAGACTCCCGGCCAGATGTTGCGGCGGCGCCTGCGCAGTCCGGCGGCCTGGCGCGAGACGGTCGACCTGTTCGCGATCCTGACCGCCGCCTCGCTGCCCTGGTCGACGTCGCTTGCGGGGATATTCAACGCGCTGATGCTGCTCTGCATGGTGCCGTTCCTCGACGTCCGCGCCTTCCTGCAATCGCTGAAGCGTCCGATCTGTGTGGCGCCGATCGCGCTGGTGCTGCTCGCGCTGGTCGGGACGCTGTGGTCGGATGCGGCCTGGGGCGCACGCTTGTATGCGGTCAATCCGACCGTCAAGCTGCTCGTGCTGCCGGTCCTGCTCTATCATTTCGAGCGCTCGCCGCGCGGCTGGTGGGTCTTCGTCGCCTTCCTGGTGTCCTGCGCCCTGTTGTCGGTGATGTCGTGGCTGGTCGCATTCTATCCCGATCTTGCGCTCAAGACCGATCCGCCCGAGCGCGGCATCTTCGTCAAGAACTACATCGACCAGAGCCAGGAATTCACGCTCTGCGCGGTCGCGCTCGCCTATCCGATCGTGATGCTGCTGCGGGAGAAGCGATATTGGTTCGCCGCCCTGCTCACGGCGCTTGCGCTCAGCTTTTTCGTCAACATGGCCTTCGTGGTGGTGTCGCGCACCGCGCTCGTCACCATTCCGATCATGTTCGGCGTGTTCGCGCTCCTTCACCTCAGGTGGCGCAGCATTGCGATCGTCGCCGCCGCGCTGCTCGCCGTCGCCTTTCTCGCCTGGCAGGTATCGCCGCATTTGCGCCATACTGCCGAGAGGTTTACGGACGACTACACGCGCTATATGGAGAGGGGCGAGCCGACCTCGCTGGGCCTGCGGCTCGAATTCTGGCGAAAGTCGCTCGGCTTCCTCGCGGAGGCGCCGATCGCAGGACACGGCACGGGCTCGACGCGCGGATTGTTCGAGCGCGTCGCGACGCCCGGCGGTCAGCACAAGGCGTCAGCCGAAGTGATCGGCAACCCCCACAATCAGACGTTGAATGTTGCCGTGCAATGGGGTTTGATCGGCGTCGCCGTTCTCTACACGATCTGGATCCTGCATCTGCTGCTGTTTCGCGGCGACGGGCTTGCCAATTGGATCGGGCTCCTGGTCGTGGTGCAGAACGTCTTCACCTCGCTGTTCAACTCGCATCTGTTCGACTTCCACGAGGGTTGGATGTACGTCATCGGCGTCGGCGTTGCCGGCGGCATGGTGATCCGGGCACAACAGGCCGAGGCGAAGATGAGGGAAGCTGGTTCCTGAGCGGTCGCGCGGCTGGCAAGTCTTGTCCAGATGGGGTATCAGCGCGATCAGGTTGCATCTAACTGGGTTTTTATCGGTCGGCGGATGACGCGTCTTTCGCATCTTACCTCGCGCAATTTCCTGATCGCGCTCCACGACCTGCTGGCGACCACGGCCGCGCTTTTTGCCGCCTTCTATCTGCGATTCGAGGGTGGCGAAGACTTCTTCGAGCGCTTGCCGCTGCTGTTCCAGATCCTGCCCTATTTTCTCGCCTTCAGCGTGGTCGTGTTCTTCGTCTTGAACCTGACCACGACGAAGTGGCGCTTCATCTCGCTGCCGGATGCGCTGAACATCATCCGCGCGGCGACCGTGCTCACCGTCGCCCTGCTCGTGCTCGACTACATCTTCGTCGCTCCCAACGTCCGCGGCGCCTTTTTCCTCGGCAAGGTGACGATCGTTCTCTACTGGTTCCTAGAGATCGCCTTCCTCAGCGCGCTGCGCATGGCCTATCGCTACTTCCGCTATACGCGGGTGCGGCGTCACGCGAAGGGCAACGATGCCGCCCCGACGCTGCTGATCGGCCGCGCCGCGGACGCGGAGGTGCTGCTGCGCGGCATCGAGAGCGGGGCCATCAAGCACATTTGGCCCGTCGGCGTATTGTCGCCCTCGATGGCGGATCGCGGCCAGTTCATCCGCAACCTGCCGGTGCTGGGCGGCATCGACGACGTCGAGGACGTCATCGCGGACTTCGCCAAGCGCAACAAGGCGATCGCGCGCCTCATCATGACACCGTCGGCATTCGAGCCGGAAGCACACCCCGAATCGATCCTGATGCGGGCGCGCAAGCTGGGAGTGATCGTCAACCGCATGCCTTCGCTGGAGAGCGGCGACACGCCGCGGCTCACCGCGGTCGCGGTCGAGGACCTCCTGCTGCGGCCGAGCGAGACGATCGACTATGGGCGCCTGGAAGCGCTGATCAGGGGCAAGGCCGTCATCGTGACCGGCGGCGGCGGCTCGATTGGCGCAGAAATCTGCGAGCGCGTCGTCGCCTTCGGCGCCGCGCGGCTCCTGATCGCGGAAAACTCCGAGCCGGCGCTCTACGCGATCACGGAAGCGCTCGCCGCGCGGGGGGCGGCAGCCCAGATCGAAGGGCGGATCGCCGACATTCGCGACCGCGAGCGCATCATGCGCCTGATGGCGGAGTTCAGGCCGGACATCGTGTTCCACGCCGCGGCGCTCAAGCACGTTCCGATCCTCGAACGCGACTGGAGCGAAGGCGTCAAGACCAATATCTTCGGCTCGATCAACGTTGCGGATGCCGCCGTGGCGGCCGGCGCCGGGGCGATGGTGATGATCTCGACCGACAAGGCGATCGAGCCGGTGTCGATGCTCGGCCTGACCAAGCGCTTTGCGGAGATGTACTGTCAGGCGCTCGATCACGAGCTCGCCGCAGGCAGCGGCGCCGCCAAGCCGCCGATGCGGCTGATCTCGGTCCGGTTCGGCAACGTGCTGGCCTCGAACGGCTCGGTGGTGCCGAAGTTCAAGGCGCAGATCGAGGCCGGCGGCCCGGTGACGGTGACGCATCCCGACATGGTCCGCTACTTCATGACCATCCGCGAGGCCTGCGATCTCGTCATCACCGCGGCCACGCACGCGCTCGGAACGCAGCGCCCTGACGTCTCGGTCTACGTGCTCAACATGGGCCAGCCGGTAAAGATCGTCGATCTCGCCGAGCGCATGATCCGCCTTTCCGGACTGCAGCCGGGCTACGACATCGAGATCGTGTTCACCGGCATGCGGCCGGGCGAGCGACTGCACGAGATCCTGTTCGCCTCCGAGGAGCCGACCCGCGAGATCGGTGTTCCCGGCATCATGGCCGCGCAGCCGAACGAGCCGCCGATGCAGACGCTGCGCAAGTGGATTGCAGCGCTGGAGCAGGCGATCGCCCGCGACGATCGCGCCACCATCAGGACCATCCTGAAGGATGCGGTCCCTGAATTCGGGTCGACGGCGGCCTGACCATGCCGGTCGATGGGTTGCGCGCTGTTCTGTCGGAGCAACGATGAGCGAGACAAAGCCGGTCGCGCTGGTAACGGGAGCGAGTGGCTTCGTCGGTCGTCACATCGTGCGCGCATTGACACGCGAGGGCTGGTCGGTCCGCCGCGCGGTGCGCAGCTCGGGAGGGGCGGACGACGAGGTCGTGATCGACTCGATCGGCCCCGAAACCGATTGGCAGGCGGCGCTTGAAGGCGTCGACGCCGTCATCCATCTCGCCGCACGCGTGCATTACAAGAACGACGAGCACGCGGCCGAACTCTACCGCAAGGTCAATGTCGAGGGCACGCTGCGCCTGGCACGCTACGCAGCAACGGCCGGCGTGCGTCATTTCATCTTCATCAGCACCGTTCTGGTGCACGGCCGCAGCAATGACGGCTGCGCGCCGTTCAGCGAGAGCGATTTGCCGACGCCGCGTGGCCTCTACGGCACATCCAAGGCCGCGGCCGAGGCGGGCTTGAGCACGCTGGCCCGCGACGTCGACATGAAGATCTCGGTGATCAGGCCGCCGCTGATCTACGGCGCGCACGCCAGGGGCAATTTCCCGCTGCTGGCGCGCGCGGTCAGGCTGGGGCTGCCGCTGCCGTTCGCGGCGATCCGCAATCGCCGCAACTTTCTCTCGGTGCAGAACCTGTCGTCGTTCATCCTGCACCGGCTCGGCCATCCCGACCCGGGGGGCAATTTCGAGATCTTCCTGGTGGCCGACCGGGAGAGCGTGTCGACGCCTGAATTCGTCGCATGTCTGGCGCGAGCCTCCGGCAAGAGCGTCCGGCTGTTCCGCATGCCGCCAGAGCTGCTCGGCGCGGTCCTCCGCATGATGGGCCGGCAGGATATGCATGACGGCCTGATCGGCTCGCTCGAGCTCGACATTTCGAAGGCGATCGCAACCGGCTGGCAGCCGCAGGTCACCCTCGAGGAGGGCTTGCGCCTGGCGGTCTCGGATCAGGAGCCCTGAGGCCGGGAGAAACGGCGCAGCACGAATCCGACCGCGCCCGCGCCAGCGAACAGGGAGACGATCGTGATCGTCGTCGAACCGGCGCGAATGGTGACGATGGCGAGCAATGCCAGCACGAGATTGAGCGCGAATACCTCGCCGACCACCCGCTTCACCGTGAACCCGTTGTCGGTTGCACGCTGATAAAAGTGCGTGCGGTGTGCCGACCAGAACGGTTCGCGCCTGATGATGCGCCGGAACAGCGTGATGGTGGAATCCGCAAGATAATAGGCGGGCAACAGCAGGGCTGCGACCGTCTGCCCCCGGAAGGCGAGCTCCAGCAGGCACCAGCCGAGCAAGAGGCCGATCGGCAGGCTGCCGACATCGCCCAGGAAGACCCTTGCGACCGGACGGTTGAACGGCGCAAAGCCGAGCATGGCGCCGCACAGCGCGGCGGCGATCAGCACGGCCGGCCACGAGAGATCCCCGACCCATCCGAGCAGCAGCAGCGCCGCGGTGACCGGCACGACTTCCGCCACGGTCATCAGGTCGAGCCCGTCCATGAAGTTGACGAGGTTCACGAACCAGACTCCGGCAAGGACGATGAGGCCGCGCTCCAGAGGAAGCGGCAGCGCCGGCACGATGCGCGCGGTCTCCGGCGCGGTGAACACCACTGCGCCGACGCAGGCCGCCTGCAGCACCAGCCGCACGAGCACGGGCAGCGACACGATGTCGTCGGCGAAGCCGACCAGCGCGATCACGACCGTCGCAGCGACCAGCGCCGGCGGGATCGCGACATTGGCCGAGGCTCCCCAGAGCGAGGCGACGATCAGGGTCGCGGCGATCACCGCGATGCCCGCGCCCTGCGGGGTCGGGATGCGATGTGAGGACCGCGCGTTCGGTCGCGCCAGTGCGTAGCGCTGGAGCAGGGGACGGCTGGTCCAGGTGACGAGCGCCGAGATCAGCGCGGCGATCGCAACGGCAAGCAGCACGGGCGCGCCGGCGAGCGCTTCGGTGGTCGAGCTCACTCCGGCACTCCGATCGGGGCCGACCCTTGCGCGGCCTTCTCCGCGCTGAGGATCCAGACCAGGCCGCCGACGGCGCCGACGATGAAGTACACGGCGCCGAACAGCAGCGAGACGTTGACACCCTCGTTGGCGGCAAGTCCCGCGAAGCCGAACGCAAGGCTCATCGTGGCTTCGCGCACGCCCCAGCCGGCGATCGAGATCGGCATCATCGTGATCAGCATCACCGGCGGTACCAGCAGAAAGACGTCGCTGAAGCGAACCGGGGCCGCAATCGACTGCACGACGCACCAGGCGATGACGACGGCCAGCACGTGAACGAGGACCGACAGCATTGCGACGATCGGCCCGCGGGGGCGGCTGAAGATCACCCGATTGGCGATCACCGCGCAGGCGTGAATGTGATGCGTGGCCCACCAGGTCTTCAGCCAGGGCCATTTCAGTGCGCCGAAAATCAGAAAGCCGACGCCGCCGGCGAGCGCCAGGAGGTCGACGAGCAGCAGCGCCGAGCGCCCGTGCGGATCGGTGATGAGGGTGTAGCTCCAGGGCAGGCTGGCGACGATGAGAACCGCGAGCGCGATCAAACCGATCGCGCGGTCGACGAAGATCGAGTAGGTCGCCGCACGCCAGCCGGCGCCGGCGCGCGCGACCAGCCACAGCCGGACCGCATCGCCGCCGATCGCCGACGGCAGGGTCTGGTTGAAGAACGAGCCGATCACGTTGTAGCGCATGGCGCGGCTGAGCTCGAGCGGCGCGCCGCAGACGGCGCTGATCTGGCGCCAGCGCAGCACGCCGACGAAGATCTGCAGGAACGCGACCGCGATCGCGACGCCGATCCAGAACAGGCTGGTGACGGTGAAGCGCGAAAACAACTCGGACAGGTCGACCTTGCGCAGCGCGAGATAGAGCAGCGCTGCGGAAATCATGATCTTGGCCGTCGACAACAGGATTCGGCGCATCTCGCCCGCATGGACAGGGTTTGCGAAGATTTGAGGCAACCCGACGCGAGGCGCCGAATTCGGCCGCTTTGGTATGGTCTTGGCGCCGATCTTGCAATAGCCGTCGTTGGGGTGTTGTGAGGGCAGCGGCGAGCCTATTGCGACCCGATCGAGCTGGCGGCTAAACAGGACCGGGCTAGGGGATCCCCAGGGAACAGGATGACGGATCAGGCGATTTTGGTCACGGGTGCCGCCGGATTCATCGGCTTTCACGTCGCCCGGCAGCTCCTGGGCGAAGGACGTCCCGTCGTCGGGCTCGACAATCTCAACAGCTATTACGATCCGGCGCTGAAGAAAGCGCGCCTGGCGCTGCTCAGGGACGATTCCCGCTTCTCCTTCGTCGAGACCGACCTCGCCGACCGCGAGGCGATGGCGGCGCTGTTTGCCCAACATCGTTTTGCCAAAGTCGTGCATCTGGCGGCGCAAGCCGGCGTGCGCTACTCGATCGAGCAGCCGCACGCCTATGCCGATTCCAATCTCCTGGGCTTTCTCAACGTGCTGGAGGGCTGCCGCAACAACGGCTGTCGTCATCTCGTCTACGCCTCGTCATCCTCCGTTTACGGCGCCAACACAAAATTGCCATTTGCGGTTGCGGACCGCACCGATCATCCCGTGAGCTTCTATGCCGCGACCAAGAAGGCGAACGAGGTGATGGCGCAGTCCTACAGCCATCTCTACCGCCTGCCGGTCACGGGGCTGCGCTTCTTCACCATTTACGGCCCGTGGGGCCGGCCCGACATGGCCGTGTTTCTGTTCGCGAACGCCATCATGGCGGGCAAGCCGATCCGGCTGTTCAACCATGGCGAGATGCGCCGCGACTTCACCTATATCGATGATGTGACCCGCGTCGTATCGAAGCTGATCGATCTTGTGCCCGCGGACGATCCGGCTGCCGCAAATGCGCCGTTTAAGCTCTACAATGTCGGCAACCACCATCCGGAGGAACTGATGCACGTCGTCGGTCTTCTGGAGCGGGAGCTGGGCCGGACGGCGATCAAAGAATTGCTGCCGATGCAGCCGGGAGATGTGCGGGAAACGTTCGCGGATGTCGAGGATCTGATGCGCGACACCGGCTTTGCACCGTCAACGCCGATCGAGCATGGGGTCCATAATTTCGTCACCTGGTATCGCGACTACTTCAAGGTTTGAGATCACGATGGACAAACGCATAATCCCCCTGATCATGTGCGGCGGTGCCGGCACGCGGCTGTGGCCCGCTTCGCGCGAGGTTCGCCCCAAGCAGTTCCTGCCGCTGTTCGGCACGCGCTCGACATTCCAGGACACGCTGCTGCGCGTGTCCGATCCCTCGCTGTTCGATCGCCCGATCGTCATCACCAATGCGGCCTATCGCTTCATGGTGCTGGAGCAGCTCGCCGAGATCGGCATCGAGGCGGACGTGATCCTCGAGCCGATGCGGCGCGATTCCGGCCCCGCGATCGCGGCGGGCGCGGTGTTCGCGCAGAACCGCGACAGTGAAGCGATCGTGCTCGCGCTCGCCGCCGACCACGTGGTGCAGGACAATGCCGCCTTCGTCGCGGCCTGCCGCGAGGGCCTCACCGCCGCGCGCGCCGGGCGCATCGTCACCTTCGGCGTCAAGCCGGAGCGGCCGGCGACCGAATACGGCTACATCAATCCGGGTGAGGTGATTTCCGGCGAAGTGCATGCGGTTGCGCGCTTCGTCGAGAAGCCGGACGCGGTGAAGGCGTCCGACTACGTCAATTCGGGCTATCTCTGGAACAGCGGCAACTTCATGTTCCCGGCCAGCGTGCTGCTCGACGAATATCGCAGGGTCGATGCGGGAAGCGTCGAGGCCGTCACCAGCGCCGTCAACAATGCCGGCCGCGATCTCGGCTTCGTCACGCTGGAGCCCGAGGCGTTCGGCGCGGCGAAGGCGATCTCGATCGACTATGCGGTGATGGAGAAGACCTCGCGCGCCGCCGTCGTGCCGGTGTCGTGCGGCTGGTCCGACGTCGGCTCCTGGCTCGCTGTGTGGGAGCTGTCCGAGAAGGACGCGCAAGGCAACGCGGCGCATGGCACCGCCGTGTTCGAGGACTCCCGCAACTGCAACGTCACCACCGATTCCGCGCTGGTCGCGCTCGAAGGCGTCGACGATCTCGTCGTGGTCGCCACCGCCGACGCGATCCTGGTCTCGCGCCAGAAGGATGCCAACGGCCTGAAGCGCCTGGTGACCAAGCTGAAGGCGGTCGCGCCCAAGGTCACCGAGGAGCATCTGAAGGTGCACCGGCCCTGGGGCAGCTATCAGTCCGTCGACAATGGCGAGCGCCACCAGGTCAAGCGCATCGTGGTGAAGCCGGGTGGGCGCCTGTCGCTGCAGAAGCACCATCATCGCGCCGAGCACTGGATCGTGGTGCGGGGCACGGCCCAGGTCACCGTCAACGAGACCGTGAAGACGGTGCATGAGAACGAGTCGATCTACATCCCGATGGGCGCCGTGCACCGGATGGAGAACCCCGGCAAGATCCAGCTGGAGCTGATCGAGGTCCAGACCGGCTCTTATCTCGGGGAAGACGACATCATCCGGATTGAAGACGACTATCAAAGGTCGTAACCAGCAAGCTCCGAATCACGCGACCCGGGCCTTTTGCGGCTTAAGGCCCGGGGAACGTGTAACTTTTTGAATCAAATCGTGTCCGGGCTCCCAGCTCCGCATTCGCCACAAATGTGGCGACCGTGCTAGGAGAGGCGCCGGGGATTTGGGTTGAATCGGGGATTGCTCAGATGAGTTCCAAAGGATCTGCACCGGCGAAGGCCGGCTTGCGCGTCGGCGTCATTGGCGCCGGCGTGATGGGCAGCAACCACGCGCGCGTGCTTGCGGGTCTACCCGGCGTCAGCCTCGTCGGCGTCGTCGATCCCTCGGCGGCACATCGTGAGCGGGCAACGGAGCTTGCCGGTTGCGAAAGCTTCGAGACGCTCGACCAGCTCTTCGCCGAAGGCGTCGACGCCGTGACCATCGCCGCGCCCACCCATCTGCATCACGAGGTCGCGCTCGCCTGCATCGCCAAGAACATCCACGTGCTGGTCGAGAAGCCGATCGCCTCCACCGTGGAAGAGGGCCGCGAGATCGTCGCCGCGGCACAGAAGGCCGGCGTGACGCTGATGGTCGGCCATGTCGAGCGCTTCAATCCGGCGGTCGCCGCGGTCAAGCAGGCCATCGCGGGCGAGGACATTCTCTCCATCGCCATCACGCGCGTCGGCCCGTTTCCGCCGCGCATGTCCAATGTCGGCGTCGTCATCGACCTTGCCGTGCACGACATCGATCTGATCCGCTGGTTCACCGAATCCGACATCGTCGAGGTGCAGCCGCAATTGTCGAGCGCCGTCGCCGAGCGCGAGGACATCGCGCTCCTGCAGTTCCGCACCGCCAACGGCGTGCTCGCCCACATCAACACAAACTGGCTGACGCCGTTCAAGGCGCGCAGCGTCACGGTCGCCACGCGCGGCAAATACGTGATGGGCGATCTGCTCACGCGCCAGGTCACCGAGTGCTTCGGCTTCAAGCCCGACGGCAGCTACTCGATGCGGCATCTGCCGGTCGGCCACGATGAGCCGCTGCGCGCCGAGCTGATCGCGTTCCTCAAGGCGGTGCGCCATGGCGATACGCCGGCAGTAACGGGCGATGAAGGCGTCGCCAGCCTCGAGATCGCCACGCAATGTCTCGAAACGCCGTCGCGGCCTGCGGCGACGTCGCCCGTCCGCAAGGCTCCGCGCCGCGTCGCCGGCTGATCCTTTTCCATGTCGACCGCTCAAACGTCACAAGGCGCCAAGAACCAGACTATGAACCAGCATCTGCGTTCCGATCCCATTCCCTTCATCGACGTCGGCGCGCAGCGGCGCCGGCTCGGGGCCTCGCTCGATGCGGCCGTCAAGCGCGTGCTCGACCATTGCCAGTTCGTGAACGGACCCGAGGTCTTCGAGCTCGAGAAGCAGCTCGCGGCCTATTGCGGCGCCAAGCACGTGATCGGCTGCGCCAGCGGCACCGACGCGATCCTGATGGTGATGATGGCGAAAAATGTCGGGCCCGGCGATGCCGTGCTGTGTCCATCCTTCACCTTCATCGCGACCGCCTCGCCGGTGGCGCGGACCGGCGCGACGCCTGTTTATGTCGACGTGGACGAGGCGACCTTCAACATGAGCCCGGAGTCGCTGAAGCGCGGCATCGCGACCGCCCGCAAGGCCGGCCTCAAGCCCGCCGCGGTGATTCCGGTCGACCTGTTCGGCCAGCCGGCCGATCACGATTCCATCGCCGAGATCGCCAAGGCCGAGGGCCTGTTCGTGCTCGACGACGCCGCGCAAGCGTTTGGCGCGAGCTACAAGGGCCGCAAGCTCGGCACGCTCGCACATGCCACGGCGACCAGCTTCTTCCCGGCAAAGCCGCTCGGCTGTTTCGGCGACGGCGGCGCGATCTTCACCGATGACGACGAGCTCGCGGCCACGCTGCGCAGCATCCGCGTGCACGGGCAGGGCGTGGACAAATACGACAATGTCCGTCTCGGCCTGACCGGCCGGATCGACACCATGCAGGCCGCGGTCCTGATCGAGAAGCTGAAGATCTTTGACGACGAGATCGCCGCCCGCAACAAGGTCGCGGAGCGCTATGAGCGCGGCCTGTCCAATGTGGTCACCGTGCCGCGCCTCAGCCCCGGCAATACCTCGGTCTGGGCGCAGTACACCATCCGTCTGCCCGAGGGTACCGACCGCGACGGCTTTGCCGCCGCGCTGAAGGCCCAGGGCGTGCCGACCGCGATCTACTACGGCAAGTCGATGCATCAGCAGACCGCCTACAAGCAATATCCGGTCGCGGAAGGCGGGCTGCCGGGTTGCGAGAGCCTGTCGCGGGACGTGATCAGCCTGCCGATGCATGCCTATGTGACCGAAGCCGACCAGGAGCGAATCATCGCCGCCGTCCGCGGCGCGCTCGCGGGCTGAATTCTTGCCCTCTCCCCTTGTGGGAGAGGGTGGCTCGCCGCGTGAGCGGCGAGACGGGTGAGGGGTTTCTCTCCGCAGGCAATGCGCGGAGAGAAACCCCTCACCCGAACGAGCATGTGTCTGCTTCCGGCGCAGCCCTCTCCCACAAGGGGAGAGGGCACAGCAACGCGCATTACAGGATGCAATCGACCTCTGCCCAATTAGGCTCTAGAAGAGCGCATGCTCGGACGCATCTTCACGGTTGGCGGATACACGCTGCTCTCGCGGGTGACGGGATTTGCCCGCGACATCATGCTTGCGGCGATCCTCGGCGCCGGTCCCGTCGCCGACGCCTTTTTCGTGGCGCTGCGGCTGCCCAACCATTTCCGCGCGATCTTCGCCGAGGGGGCCTTCAACGCGGCCTGGGTGCCGGCCTATGCCCATGTCCATGGCGAGAAGGGGGAGGCGGCGGCAAGCCTGTTCGCCGACCGCATCTTCACGCTGCTCTTGGCTTCGCAGGTGGTGCTGCTGATCGTCGCCTGGCTGTTCATGCCGCAGGCCATGAGCATCCTCGCACCGGGCTTCAGCGACGACGCCGAGCAGCGCAAGCTCGCGATCGAGCTGACCCGGATCACCTTTCCCTATCTGCTGCTGATCACGCTGGTGACGCTCTACGGCGGCATGCTCAACGTGATGCAGCGCTTCGCCAGCGCCGCGGCCGCCTCGATCTTCCTCAATGTCGCGATGATGATGACGCTGGCGCTCGCCGCGTGGTTTCCGACTGCGGGCCATGCCGCAGCCTGGGGCGTGCTCATCTCCGGCTTCCTGCAATATTTCCTGCTCGCGGGCGATCTCGCCCGCCATGGCGGCCTTCCGCGCTTTGCACCGCTGAAGCTCGACGAAGACGTCCGCGCCTTCTTCAAGGCGCTTGGACCTGCGACGCTGGGCTCGATGGGCACGCAGGTCGCGCTGTTCGCCGACACCATCATCGCGACCTTCCTGCCCGCCGGCGCGCTGTCGGCGCTCTACTATGCCGACCGTCTCAACCAGCTGCCGATCGGCGTCATCGGCATCGCCATCGGCACGGTGCTGCTGCCGGAGATGTCGCGGCGGATTACCGCCAACGACCATGACGGCGCGATGAAGGCGCAGCGTCGCGCCTTCGATTTCACGCTGCTGTTCTCGATCCCGTTCGTGGCGGCCTTCCTCACCGTGCCCGACGAGATCATGCGTGCGCTGTTCGCCCGCGGCGCCTTCTCGAAGGCCGATGCCGTCGCCGCCGGCGGCACACTCGCGGCCTATGCCATCGGCCTCATTCCTTTCGTGCTGATCCGCAGTGCGGTCGCGACCTTCTATGCGCGCAAGGATACGGCGACGCCGGTTCGGGCGTCGCTGACCGGCATCGCCGTCAACGTCGCACTGAAGGTCGCCCTGATGGGATCGCTGGCCCAGATCGGCCTCGCGCTGGCAACCGCCGTCGGCGTCTGGACCAATCTCTTGCTGGTGCTGTTTTTCGCCGTGCGGCGGGGCTTCCTCGTGCTGGACCGCGCCTGGCTGATGTCGCTTGGCAAATTCCTGCTGACCGGATTGATTCTCTCCGCGGCGTTCTGGCTGATCGCGCGCTTCAGCGGTCCTTTGTTGGGCCCGATGCACTTCCGGGACGAATTGACGCTGGTCCTGCTCGCGGTCGGAGGCACGGTCGTCTATGCGCTCGCGATTTTGGTTCTGTTCGGCCGGAGCTGGCTGGTCTCGCTGGTGCGCGGCTAGCGGAGCAGGGCGTTCGCCTCCAGGGTGCAGCAGACCTCCGCACATCCCTTGATTTTACGCGATCGTCGTGGTATCAGCACGGCATGATCAAATCGTCGCGCATCCTCAACCGCAATCACATCACCCGCTTCGGCTGGGCGGTGGGAGGAGTCGTGCGCTAGGAATTCGACGACGACATCTCTTTCACCAGGCCCCGCCGGCATCGGACGGGGCCTTTTGTTTGGCCACGCTCGCTGCCGGCACAACAGCAGGAGCGTTCGATGCCACCTCAACTGACCAACAGCACGGCCGACCCGGCGGGCGATGCCGCGAGGCTCCGCCTCGACCTCGTCACGACGCCAGATGTGCGGAGCTTCCTCACGCAATACTGGCGTGCATATCAGGAGTGGCGCTGGCGCCACCGCCCACAAACCACCTTGCAGGACCTGAGCGACAGGGAGCTTTTGGATATCGGCCTGACGCGCTGTGAGATCGACTCCATCGCACCTGAGCGCGCCATCGACAGGCTCAGAGATAGCACGAGGTATCTATTGAGCCGTGGTGGGATGTAACTCGTCGAGGAGCTTGGCGGGTCGCTTTGCGGCCGATCCTTCGAGATGCCGCCTTTGGCGGGCTCCTCAGGGGGAGGGCCTTGTTTTGCGGCGCGATCCTATCCTCCAAGAGCCATGCGACAGTCTGCGCCATGACGTGGGTGCGGCGCTCTCTTCGGCCTGCGACCCATGCGCATGCCTAAACCCGTTTGCCTTGCCACTTTTTCCACGGCAATATGCCGGCAAAACAACCATGAGAACGGGAAAACAAAATGGCGGCTCCCATCAAGTTCGGCGTTGGCCAAAGCGTGCTGCGCAAGGAGGATGACGCGCTCATCCGCGGCAAGGGCCGCTATACCGACGATTACGCGCCGCAGGCTGCGCTTCGCTGCCTGATGCTGCGTTCGCCGCATGCGCATGCCAAATACACCATCGACGTGAGCCCGGCTCGCGGGCTGCCCGGCGTCGCGCTGATCCTCACCGCCGAGGACGTCGCGGATCTCGGCAATCTGCCGTGCCTGTTCAATCTCGAGACCGATCCGTTCACCGGCCCGCCTTACCCGATCCTCGCCAAGGACGAGGTGCGCCATGTCGGTGATGCCATCGCCTTCGTCGTCGCCGAGACCATCGACCAGGCCCGCGACGCCATCGAGGCGATCGAGGTCAAATGGAGCCCGCTGCCGGCGGTGACCGGGGTCGTCAACGCCGTGAAGAAGGGCGCAGCCCAGGTCTGGCCGGACAAGCCCGGCAACGTGCTGTTCGACGTCTCGATCGGCGACAAGGCTGCGACGGAAGCCGCCTTCGCCAAGGCGCATGCGGTGGCCGAGATCTCGATCGTCAATCCGCGCGTGGTCGCGAGCTTCATGGAGACGCGCGCGGCGGTCTGCGAATACGATGCCAAGCGCGATCACCTGACGCTCACCATCGGCAGCCAGGGCAGCCACCGGCTGCGCGACATCCTGTGCCAGAACGTGCTCAACATCCCCACCGACAAGATGCGGGTGATCTGCCCCGACGTCGGCGGCGGGTTCGGCACGAAGCTGTTCCCGTACCGCGAATACGCCCTGATGGCGGTCGCGGCCAAGAAACTGAAGAAGACGGTGAAATGGGCGGCCGACCGCACCGAGCATTTCATGGGCGATGCGCAGGGCCGCGACAACGTCACCACCGCCAAGATGGCGCTGGCCGAGGACGGCAAGTTCCTGGCGATGGATTGCGACCTGATGGGCGACATGGGCGCGTATCTGTCCACCTTCGGGCCCTACATTCCCCATGGCGGCGCCGGCATGCTGCCGGGCCTCTACGACATCCAGGCCTTCCACTGCCGGGTGCGCACCATCTTCACCAACAGCGTGCCGGTCGATGCCTATCGCGGCGCGGGCCGGCCTGAGGCGGCCTATGTCATCGAGCGTCTGGTCGATGCCTGCGCGCGAAAGCTCGACATGACGCCGGACGCGGTCCGTCGCAAGAACTTCATCCAGCCGAAGGCGCTGCCCTACAAGACCGCCACCGGCAAGGTCTACGATTCCGGCGACTTCGCCGCGCATCTGAAGCGTGCGATGGAGATCGCCGAGTGGAAGGAGTTTCCCAAGCGCGCGAAGCTCGCCAAGAAGCATGGCCTGATCCGCGGCATCGGCCTTGCGAGCTATGTCGAGGTGTGCGGCACCATGGGCGAGGAGACCGCCAATGTGCGGCTCGACCCCAATGGCGACGTCACCGTCCTGATCGGAACGCAATCGAGCGGGCAGGGACACCAGACCGCCTATGCGCAGATCGTCGCCGAGCAGTTCGGCGTCGCGCCCGAGCGCGTCCACATCCACCAGGGCGACACCGACGAGATCGCAACGGGCCTCGGCACCGGCGGCTCGGCCTCGATCCCCTCGGGCGGCGTCAGCGTCGAGCGTGCCACGCGCGAGCTCGGCCAGAAGCTGAAGGAGATCGCGGCGCAGGCGCTGGAAGCCAGCGCGGGCGACCTCGAGATCTCCGAGGGCGTGGTGCGCATCGCCGGCACCGACCGCTCGATCTCGTTCGCCGATCTCGCCAAGCGGCCGGGCGTCGATCCATCGAAGCTGAACGGCAGCGCGACCTTTGCCAGCGCCGACGGCACCTATCCGAACGGCACCCATGTCGCGGAGGTCGAGATTGATCCGGCCACCGGCATCATCAAGATCGTCAACTACGTGATCGTCGACGATTTCGGCAAGACGCTCAATCCGCTGCTGCTGGCGGGACAGGTGCATGGCGGCGCCATGCAGGGCATCGGCCAGGCGCTGATGGAGCAGGTGGTGTATGGCGCCACCGACGGACAGCTCATCACCGCGACCTTCATGGACTACGCGCTGCCGCGCGCGGCTGACGGGCCGGCCTTCGTGTTCGAGACCAACAACATCCCCTGCAAGACCAATCCGATGGGGGTGAAGGGGGCCGGCGAGGCCGGCGCGATCGGCTCCTGCCCGGCGATCGTCAACGCCATCGTCGACGCGCTCTGGCGCGAATACAAGATCGACCACATCGACATGCCGGCAACGCCGGAGCGGGTGTGGATCGCAATCAACGAGCACCATCGCCGCCACAGCCTGTGAACGGTGATCTTCCCCGCGGGCGGGAATAAACGCCCGCCGCGGGGTTCTATTCATGTGACCCATCTCCCAAGAACTCTGCGAGCCGGAGAAGAATACCCGATGAAACGAACGATGATTGTCGCAGGCACCCTGCTTCTGGGTGCGGGCGCCGTGATGGCGCAGCAGGAGATTGCCGTCCAGCAGGACAATCTGATGCGCTCGATCGCCAAGAACCAGTATGGCGTCATCCAGAAGATGACGAAAGGCGATATCCCCTTCGACAAGAAGGCTGCCGATCAGGCCATTGCCAACATCGAGGCCGATGTTGCCAAGATCGCCAAGACCTTCGCGGTCAATCCCAAGCAGGATGTGGTCGACGCGACCTATGGCTCGTCGCAAAAGATCTGGCAGAACAAGGCCGATTTCGATTCGAAGATCCCGCCGGTGCAGAAGGCGATCGCCGACGCCAAGGGCAAGATCACCGACGTGGCGAGCCTGAAGTCCGCCTACACTGCGATCAACGACCGTTGCAACGATTGCCACGAGACGTATCGTGTGAAGCTGAAGTGACGGCGCGGGTCGTGGCCCGAATTTCGTAGCCCGGACGACCGCAACGACACCCGGGACGGTGGAAGCATATCTCGCTGAGCTCATCCGACCTACGGTTGCTGCGATCGCCGCGCCAGCCGGTCGAAGCCGATGGGCCTGTCCCGGGTTGCCTGCGCTCCATCCGCGCGCTTGGCGCTCCCTCTGATCGCGACTGGCCACGAGCCGGCCACGAATTCCGTTCGCATGGCCTGACGGATCGCTGTCAAAGAGGTTATCTATGGTGATGCCGATGCGGCATCGATGTCTCACGGCATCCGGAGGTTCCAACGCCCGGCGCGGAATTGAAGCAACAGCGAGACAGGCCATGGCAAAACCGTTTCCGTCCAAGACCCATATCGGCAACCATATGCTGCATCCGGAAACCTTGATGCTGACCTATGGCTATGATCCGCAACTGTCCGAAGGCGCCATCAAGCCGCCGGTGTTCCTGACGTCCACCTTCGTGTTCAAGACGGCCGAGGACGGGCAGGACTTCTTCGACTACGTCGCCGGCCGGCGCGAGCCGCCGGAAGGCATGGGCGCGGGCCTCGTCTATTCGCGCTTCAATCATCCCAACAGCGAAATCGTCGAGGACAGGCTCGCGATCTACGAGCGCACGGAGAGTTGTGCGCTGTTCTCATCCGGCATGGCGGCCATCTCAACCACGATCCTGGCCTTCGTTCGCCCCGGCGACGTCATCCTGCACTCGCAGCCGCTCTATGGCGGGACGGAAACCCTGCTGACGAACACGCTTGCACGCCTGTCGATCGGCGCCGTCGGCTTTGCCGACGGCATCGACGAGACGGCGGTCAGGCAGGCGTCGGAGGAGGCCATGGGCAAGGGGCGGGTGTCGATGATCCTGATCGAGACGCCGGCCAACCCGACCAACGGCCTAGTCGACATCGCGATGATCCGCCGTGTTGCCGACGCGATCGGAAAGGCGCAGGGACACACACCGGTCATCGCCTGCGACAACACGCTGCTTGGACCGGTGTTTCAGCGGCCGATCGAGCATGGTGCGGACCTCTCGCTGTATTCGCTGACCAAATATGTCGGCGGTCATTCCGACCTGATCGCGGGCGCCGCGCTCGGCTCGAAGGCGATCATGAAGGGCATCAAGGCCTTGCGCGGCGCCATCGGGACCCAGCTCGATCCGCATTCCTGCTGGATGATCAACCGCTCGCTGGAGACGCTGAGCCTGCGGATGGAGAAGGCCAACGACAATGCGCGCCTCGTGGCGGACTTCCTGCGCGATCATCCGAAGGTCGCCAAGGTCCATTACCTCGGTCATCACGAGGAGGACTCGCCGGCCGGGCGCGCGTTTGCGAGGCAGTGTCTCGGCGCCGGATCCACCTTCTCCTTCGACATCGAAGGCGGCAAGCAGGCGGCGGTCAAGTTCCTCAACGCGCTGCAGATCCTCAAGCTGGCGGTGAGCCTCGGCGGAACGGAATCGCTTGCGAGCCTGCCCGCAACCATGACCCATTCCGGCGTCCCCGCCGACATCCGCCGCAAGATCGGCGTCCTCGATTCCACGATCCGGCTGTCGATCGGCATCGAGAACCCGTCGGACCTGATCGCCGACCTCGCGCAGGCGCTGAACGCGGCTTGAGCGCCCCCGGAATCGAAAAGGCCGGACGCGCCCTGCAGCGCCCGGCCTTCGCGCAACGAAGCGGCCTCGAGGCTTACTTCGTCACCTGGCCGCGGATCTCGCCGCCCGGATTGGCTGCAGTGTGGATGTTGATGTAGTACTTGCCGCCGAGCAGATCGGCGGCCTGCGCGTCGGTCAGGGTCGCTTCGCCCTTGACCGGGCTCGAGGCCGCGTTCGGGATCGGGACGGCAACGCCTGCGTTCTTGCCGGCCTCGGCAGGGCCGTGGAAATGCGCGGCGGTGGCGGGCCCAGAGAGGCCGGAATAGGTGACGGTCCAGGACAGTTTCTTGCTGGCGGCATCATAGTTGAGATCGGCCGTTCCCGTGGCGCTGCTGGTCGTCGCCGGCACCTCGGCCTTGCCGTCGAGCGTTGCTTTCAGCTTTTCGGCGTTCGCGGACCCTGCAAAGGCAACGGCACCGAGCGCGAACACGGCAATGACGGACTTGTTCATGACGTTCTCCCTGTTGAACCCGAAGGGGCTGCCAAACTTCCAACAGCCGGCATTTCAGTTTATTCCGGTCTCCGGCCAGGGCGGGCTAAATTCTTCGTGGCTGGAGCCGCGACGGCATCGGTCGTAAGTTCGCCGCAACGAGTGAATGGGTCCGCATGTTGCAACGAACAATTGTCGCGGCGCTGCTCGTCGCGGTCGCCGCTGCCGGCCTTTACTGGTGGCTCAGTGCGCCGGTGGTGGCGGCTGCGGGCGCCATCCCGGCCCGCGCGCCCGATCTGGCCAATGGCGAGGTGATGTTCAACGCCGGCGGCTGCGCGTCCTGCCATGCCGTTCCCAATCAGCCCGATCGTCTCAGGCTTGGTGGCGGCGTCGCGATCAAATCGCCGTTCGGAACGTTCTACGCACCGAACATCTCGCCCGATCCGAACGACGGCATCGGCAAATGGACGGACGCCGATTTCGTCAACGCGGTGATGCACGGGGTCTCGCCATCGGGCCAGCACTATTTTCCGGCCTTTCCCTACACCTCCTACCAGCACGCGAGGCGGCAGGATGTGCTCGATCTCTTTGCCTATCTGAAAACGCTGCCGGCGGTTGCAGGCAAGGTGCGTGATCACGAGGTGAGCTTTCCCTTCGACATCCGGCGCAACATCGGCATCTGGAAGTTCCTGTTCATGGACGGCAAGCCCTTCGTCGCCGACGCCAGCAAGTCGCCGCAGTGGAATCGCGGCGCCTATCTCGTCAACAGCTTCGGCCATTGCGCCGAGTGCCACAGCCCGCGCAATGCGCTGGGCGGCATCATCTCCGGCCAGCGATTTGCCGGCGGTCCGAATCCGGAAGGCGAGGGATGGGTTCCGAACATCACCCAGAAGCGCCTCGGCGAGTGGAGCGCGAAGGATCTCGCCTATTTCCTCAAGACCGGTGAATTACCGGATGGCGACAGCGCCGGCGGCGCGATGACGCGCGTGATCAAGAACACCTCGCAATTGCCGGACCAGGATCTCGCGGCGATGGCGGAGTACCTCAAATCGCTGCCGCCGGTGGACGGGCCGACGCCGCCGAAACGCAAGCAGGGCAGCTAATACGGCTCAAGCTAGCCCGCGCCGAACGCCTTGAAGGTGATGATGGTGAGGGTGTCCTGGATGCCCGGCAGCACCTGCACCTTCTCGTTGACGAAGTGACCGATGTCGGTGTCCTTGTCGACGTAGAACTTCACCAGCAGGTCGTATTGGCCGGCCGTGGAGTAGATCTCGGAGGCGATCTCGGCTTCGGCGAGCGCGTTGGCGACCACATAGGACTGGCCGAGCTTGCATTTGATCTGGACGAAAAAGGGAACCATCGCGGGCACTCCGAGAGCGTATTCTTCCGGCTAATAGGCCAAAACCGGCCGGATTTAGCAAGCGAACTTGCTGGGTTCGGCGGGGGCTTGCTAAGACGGATCATGGCTCGAAAACGCGGAAAATCGTCATGACGACCCCGGTCGCACTCACCATCGCCGGCTCCGATTCGAGCGGCGGCGCCGGCATCCAGGCCGACCTGAAGACCTTTGCCGCGCTCGGCGTCTACGGCGCCTCCGTGATCACGGCGCTGACGGCGCAGAACACGCGTGGCGTCACCGGCATCCACGCGGTGCCGGCCGCGTTCGTCACCGGACAGATCGACGCGGTGTTCTCCGATCTCGAAATCGGCGCGGTGAAGATCGGCATGGTGGCCCAGGTCGCCAGCATCGATGCCATCGCCGCCGCGCTGTCGCGCTGGGCGCCCCGGCACGTCGTGCTCGATCCCGTCATGGTCGCGACCTCCGGCGACCGCCTGCTGGCCGCGGAAGCCGTCGACGCCCTGCGCACCAGGCTGATTCCGCTCGCCGCCGTGATCACACCCAACCTGCCGGAGGCCGCGGCTCTGCTCGATGAGCCGGTCGCGGCAAGCGAGGCCGAGATCGAGAGCCAGGGGCGCCGCCTGCTGGCGCTCGGCTGCCGCGCCGTCCTGGTCAAGGGCGGGCATGGCGAGGGCGCGGAGAGCATCGACTATCTGGTCGGTGCGGACAGCACGATCGCGCTCGCCGCGCCGCGCATCGCCACCCGCAACACCCATGGCACCGGCTGCTCGCTGTCCTCCGCGATCGCGGCGGGGCTGGCCAGAGGCGAGGATCTGGAAAACGCCGTGCGCAATGCCAAGGCCTGGATCAGCGCAGCGATCGGCGCCGCCGACCGCTTCAGCGTCGGCCACGGCCATGGGCCGATCCATCATTTCCACAGGTTCTACTGACGCGGGCCGCCCGCGGCAGCGGTGCACTTTGGGGGCACGCTCTAGCCCCCACATCGTCATGGCCGGGCCTGTCCCGGCCATCCACGCCTTGCCACGCAGCACGAAGAACGTGGATGCCCGGGACAAGCCCGGGCATGACGATCACCTTCTGCGGCGCCATGTCGCCTGATTGTCGCATGCGACTGATATTCGCGGGGAGGGCGAGGCGAAGTTTGATTCGTAGCTGAGGTGCCTCAAGGTTCAATCGGTCATCCCCCTGTCACGGGACATTGTTACAGGCTGGCGCATGGGAAGTTACGCTGTGAGTGACGAGAGCCCGGAGCGGCGCTTTCGCACCTTGTTCATCTCCGACGTCCATCTCGGAGCCCGCGGTTCTCAAGCCGATCTACTGCTCGACTTCCTGCGCTACCACGATGCCGACACGATCTATCTCGTCGGCGACATCGTCGATGGCTGGGCGCTGAAATCGAGCTGGCACTGGCCGCAATCGCATAACGACCTCGTCCAGAAGCTGTTGCGCAAGGCGCGCAAGGGCGCCAAGATCATCTACATCCCCGGCAATCACGACGAGTTCCTGCGCAACTATTACGGCACGCATTTCGGCGGTATCGACGTCGTCGAGAACACGGTTCACGCCGGCGCCGACGGCAAGCGCTATCTGGTCATCCACGGCGACATCTTCGATCTCGTGGTGCAGAACGCGCGCTGGCTCGCCCATCTCGGCGACAAGGCCTACGACTTCGCGATCCAGATGAATCGCCTCGTCAACTTCTTCCGCCGCCTGTTCGGTGTACCCTATTGGTCGCTGTCGCAATGGGCCAAGCAGAAGGTCAAGAACGCCGTCAACTATATCGGCGCGTTCGAGCAGGCGCTCGCCGCCGAGGCGCGGCGCCACGAAGCGGACGGCGTGATCTGCGGCCACATCCACTACGCCGTGATCCGCGACGAGGCCGGCATCCGCTACATGAATTGCGGCGACTGGGTCGAGAGCTGCACCGCCCTGGTCGAGCATGACGACGGCCATTTCGAGATCATCACCTGGGCGGATCATCTGCAGAAGCCGGCGGCGGTCCCGCAGGTCGCGGCAAGAGCTGCATGACAAGGGCCGCCTGATGCGCATCCTGGTCGCGACCGACGCCTGGCACCCGCAAGTCAACGGTGTGGTTCGGACGCTGACCAAGCTTGCTGACGCGGCCAAGGATCTCGACGTCGAATTCGCGTTCCTGACGCCGCAATCGTTCCGCACCTTCGCGATGCCGAGCTATCGCGACGTGCGGCTGGCCATGCCGCGCCCGGCGCGGATCGCGAGGCTGATCCAGGAAGCGCGTCCGGACAGCATCCACATCGCGACGGAAGGGCCGATCGGACTGATGGTCCGCCGCTATTGCCGCCAGCGCAAGCTGCCGTTCACGACCAGCTTCCACACCCGATTCCCGGAATATGTCCGCGCCCGCGTGCCGGTGCCGGGCTCGCTGATCTGGCACGCGCTGCGCCGTTTCCATGCGCCCAGCCGTGCCGTGATGGCAGCAACCCCGGCGCTGGCCCGCGAACTGACCGACCGCGGTTTCGACAATGTCGTGCTGTGGCCGCGCGGGGTCGATACCGGCCTGTTCCATCCCCGTGCCATCGATCTTTGCCTGCCGGCACCGGTGTTCCTGTCGGTAGGCCGGGTCGCGGTGGAAAAGAATCTCGAGGCTTTCCTCGACCTCGACCTGCCCGGCACCAAGGTCATCGTCGGTGACGGCCCGGCGCGGGCCTCGCTGGAGGAGGCCTATCCCGATGCGATCTTCCTCGGCGAGAAGCAGGGCGAGGCACTGGCGGACATCTACGCAGCCGCCGACGTGTTCGTGTTCCCCAGCAAGACCGACACGTTCGGCCTGGTCCTGCTGGAAGCGCTCGCCAGCGGGCTGCCGGTGGCGGCCTTTCCGGTGAAAGGCCCCCGCGACGTGATCGGCGATGCGCCGGTGGGCGCGCTCGATCACGATCTGGGCAGTGCCTGCTTCGCCGCGCTGGACGTCTGTCGGCAGGACTGCGTTGCGTTCGCCGCCAACTACACCTGGGAAGCCTCGGCGCGGGTCTTTATCGACAGCATCAGGGCGGTTGGCGCGGTGCTGCCCGGCGGGAACGGGACGGAACAGCCGCGCTTCGTCGCCTAGAGCCATCTCGATCGCGCGAGAACGTTTTGGGAATCCTCGCGCGGAGGTGTCTTGCCGGGGCCTCGTCGGCCGCGATACCATTCCGCCATGACCGAACAGCTCCTCCCGGTCGGCCCTGCCGACATCGATGCCGCAGCGCGCGTGATCGCGCCTTATGCCATCCGCACCCCGCTGTTGTCCTTCCCTGTGCTCAACGAGCGTGTCGGCGCGAAAGTGTTCTTGAAGCCGGAGATGCTCCAGCGCACCGGCTCGTTCAAGTTCCGCGGCGCCTTCAACAAGGTGTTCTCGATCCCGCAGGACAAGCGCGCCGGCGGCGTGGTTGCGTTCTCCTCGGGCAACCATGCCCAGGGCGTGGCAGCCGCGGCAAAGATCCTCGACATGCAGGCCACCATCGTAATGCCGGCGGACGCGCCGCTGTCGAAGCGCGAGCGCACCAAATCCTACGGCGCCGAGGTCGTGCTCTATGATCGCGACAAGGACGACCGCGAGGCGATCTCGCGCGGCATCGCCGAGAAGCGCGGCGCGACGCTGGTCAAGCCCTACGACGATCCCTTCGTGATCGCGGGGCAGGGTACCGCCGGCCGCGAGATCGCCGAGGACATGGCGAGCCTCGGTCTCGCCCCTGACATCGTGGTGGCGCCGGCCTCAGGCGGCGGCCTGATCGCGGGCGTCGCGACGGCGGTGAAGGCGCGCTATCCGCTGGCCGAGATCGTGGTGGCCGAGCCGGAGGCATTCGACGATCACGGCATTTCGCTGACCGCCGGCCACCGCGAGCCGCATGCACCGGCGGGGCGCACCATCTGCGATGCGCTGATGGCCTTGATGCCCGGCGAGATGACCTTTGCGATCAACAGCAAGCTGCTCGCGCGCGGCGTCACTGCATCGGACAAGGAAGTCGGCGCGGCCGTCGCGTTCGCCTATCGCGAGCTCAAGCTCGTGGTGGAGCCCGGCGGCGCCGTCGGCCTCGCCGCGCTGCTCGCGGGGCGTCTCGACGTCGCTGGGAAGAACGTCGTCATCGTGCTCTCCGGCGGCAATGTCGACGCCGATCTGTTCGCCGAGCTGGTGGCCTAGAGTACGATGAGATCAGGTTCTGATGCCGCAACGACGGAGGTGCGCTCCCTCCCCCGTTTGCGGGGGAGCGTTGGGGAGAGGGTAGCTCCGCAATCGAGAGCCCCCAAGAGGTGAGAGCCCTCACCCGGCGCGTTGCGCCGACCTCTCCCGCAAGCGGGAGAGGTGCACCGAGCCCGCGGCCGGCTGATTCAACCTAAGCCCATTCCGCTCTAGCCGTCATTCCGGACCTGCGCCTTTCGGCGCATGCCGGAATGATGACGTTCAAGGGCTGAGATGAAGAAAGGGCAGAGCGTCACCGCTCTGCCCTTTCGTCTTGTCGATTTCGCGGTTCGAATTCACGGCTTGCTCGGTACAACCTCTCCCGCTTGCGGGAGAGGTCGGCACGTAGTGCCGGGTGAGGGCTTTTTCCTCTTGGGGATTGTCCCGTTGTGGAGAGACCCTCTCCCCAACCCTCGCAAGTGCAGGGCAATCGCATTTGAATTTTGCAGAGGTCGTCATGCCCGGGCTTGTCCCGGGCATCCACGTTCTTTGTGCCGCGTGGAAAGGCGTGGATGGCCGGGACAAGCCCGGCCATGACGCTATGGAGACAGTCGATGCCCATAGCCACATCTCATATGCGATAGCCCTCCCCCGCAAGCGGGGGAGGGAGCGCACCTTCTTCGTTCGCGCAGTCAGTGCATGAAGCCGCCGCGGCGATTGCCGCCATTGCTCGTGCTCGGCGCCTGGTTCATCGACTGCCGGAAGTTGTTGTTGCTGTTGACCATGCGGCTCGGCATCGTGTTGAGCTGCGGACGGTTGGTCTGCACGTTGTTCTGCACCTGCACCTTGTTCACCGGGTTGCCGTTGCGCTCCACGATGCCGGTGTTGCCGTTGGTGATGCGGATCGGGCGGTTCTGCGTCTGAACATTGATCGGCTTCGCATCGATCTTCGATCCGCCCTTGCCGACATTCACCGGCATGCTCACGACCTTGCCCGGCTTGCCATTGGCGTTGCCGCCGTCCGGCTTGGTGTTGGTCGCAGGCAGCGTCACGATCTTGCCGATGCCGCCCTTGTTGTTGGTGGTGGTGGTCGGCGCTGGCAGGGTGACGATCTTGCCCAAGGACTGCGACGGCGTGCCGTTCTGCGGGTTCGGCTGGTTGTTGTTGCCAGCCGGCAGATTGACGATCTGGCCGCCATTGCCGGGCTTGCCGATGCCATTGCCGTCGACCGGCTTCTGCAGGGCCGGCAGGTTGCCGCCCGTCTGCGACCCACCATGACCCTGCTGCATCAGCGGCAAGTATTTGGGCTGGCCGAGATTGCCGATCTTGAGGATCGGCGCAATGTTCTGCGGCGCCAGGAACTTGGTCGCCTGCATCACGGGGATCTGCTTCGGCTGCGCCTGCAGCTTCAGTGCGACCTGTGCATAGGGGCTGTTGCCGTAGCTGTCGTAGAAGCTCTTGTAGGCAAGCGGCGAGTTCGCGAGCACCGCCTTGTGCCAGGCCTGCGAGATCAGGAGGTTCTTGAGCAGCCAGCGGACGTGGTCGCACAGCGGATCGTGCGGATACATCCGGATGAACTCCTGATAGTATTCCGGACGGTCCTCGGACACGACGTAGTCATAGGCCTGGCGTGTCGAACGGCTCGGCAGGTTGGAGGCCAGCTGCACGACAGGCGCCTTCACCGGTGCGCGGTTGGCGGCCACCGCGGTGTCGCCGAAGAAGGTGAAGTCGGACGTCAGCGAGGAGCTCTCCCACGGGATCTGCGCGCCGCTCGTGGTCTGGTTGACCTGCAGGCGCACGCGCTTGAACAGCTGCTCGATCGGCACGTTGGGCTCGCGCGCGACGTTCAGGAACGCCTGGGTATAGGGGCTGTGACCGCCCGTGCCGTCGAGCGCCTCGGCGCCCGGCGCAGTCGAGTAGCCGACGATCGATCCGTTCGGCGCATCGACGATGGCAAGGCCGCGGCCGGCATCGTTGACCTCAGGGAACGGGTTGTTGCGGCAGGCATCGAGAATGACGATGCGCATGCGGCTCGGGATCGTCTCCAGCGTGGACATCACGTCGACGAGGCGCACCGAATTGTTGACGAGCTCGGTCGGGCTGGAGACCTTGGCGTCGACGGGAACGAGATAGTTCTCGCCGGCGAGCTGCACGCCGTGACCGGCGTAATAGACCATCGCCACCGTGTTGGGACCGCGCGAGGCGACCTTGGCGGAAAAGTCCTGGACGACACGGAGCATGTCGTTCTGGGTCAAATCGGTCGCTGCGACGACCTCGAAGCCGGCGGAGTTCAGGAACTGCGCCATCGATTGCGCGTCATCGTCGGGGTTCGCAAGCTGCGGCGCGTTCTGGTAGTTCGCATTGCCGATCACCAGCGCCACCCGCTGCTCGGGGCCTTGCAGGGCGGTGGGGGCCGGTGCGACCGGGGCGACTTGCGCGGAAACGGGCCCGCAGGCGAAGCCGAACAGGCTTCCCAGCAGGCTAGCCGTCATCAGGAAAGGCTTTAAGCGGAACATGGCGTGCTCCTTTGGCACTCATCTCGATGCGAGATTGGTTGCGAGCAAGCTTGTCCGCGTTCGAGCCTGTGGTCCGCGATCCCTATCACCGTGGCCGCGTACGTGATCTGAATCACGCTTGGAACCTGCTATGGTTAGCGATCGATTGGGAGGATAGTCCGCCACATGCTGAAATCGATCGATCCGATCCTGACGCCCGACCTTCTCTGGCTGCTCGCCTCCATGGGCCATGGCGACGACCTCGTCTTCGTCGATGCCAATCACCCGGCCACCCGCATTGCGCAGAGCACCTCATCGCAGCGCCTGATCCGGCTGCCGGGCATGAGCATGGAGACTGCCATCCGCGCCATCATGTCGGTCTATCCGCTCGACGATTTCGATCCCGATCCGGTGCGCGTGATGATGCCGGTCGACGATCCCGACCGCGTGCCCGAGGTGCAGCATGCGGTGCTGGCGGAGATCGCGCGCGCCGCCGGCCGCCCCGTCACTCCCGGCAAGCTGTCACGGGCGGATTTCTATCGTGCGGCGGCGGCAGGCTTTGGCGTCGTGCAGGTCGGAGACAGCAGAGGCTATGGCTGCTTCCTGCTCCGCAAGGGCGTGATCAGCTAGCGGGGCCGCGTTCGATCGACGCACCGCTTGCTGTAAGCCGAATGCGATCATCTTGTGCAATGATCCTGCGCATGGATCCATTCATCCAGCACTCGAATTTGAATGGCCTTCCAGCAGGCGAGCGTCTATGGTCGACGCATGTCCCGCCTCGTGTGTCTATTCGTTGCTGTCATCCTGTCGCTGCTGCCGTCCGTCGCGCCCGCTGAGGCCGCGCAAAAGCGTCCCAAGCCGGTCTGGAAGGGTTACGGCTTCCTGCCTGGCTATCGGCAGCCGCTGAGCAACAGCATTCCGCTCTACAAGCAGAAGGACGCGATGCGGCGCCTTGCGCGCAACGACCGGCGCCATTGGTACATCGACCCGGTTCCGCAATATTACCGCTGGGATGGCGAGTGGCACTATTTCGGCCGGCCAGGCTTCAACGGCGGCCGCTACAATGGCGGCAGCTTCGGCCCGTGCTGGACGCGAACACCGATCGGGCCGATCTGGAATTGCGGGTAAGCGGCTGATTGCCTCGTCATTGCGAGCGTAGCGTAGCAATCCAGAATCTCTCCGCGGAGACACTCTGGATTGCTACGCTACGCTTGCAATGACGATGCGAGAGTGTGCCCCTCTTCTCGCTCCGGTGCCCCGGACGCAGCGCAGCGTCACTTCGACGGTGCGCTGCAGAGCCGGGGCCCATGTTGCAGTTGAATGCATGGCGTCTGGGTCCCGGATCTGCGCTTCGCTTGTCCGGGACACGCGAGTGAACGGCGCGGAAGAAACTTACCGCTTACGAGAAGAACGCGATCTTCTCGGCCTGGGTCATGCGGCGGATCGGGGCGAGCGGGTCGTTGGCCGGCGCGCGGGGCTTCTGCAGGATGCCGCTGGCGAGGATGGTGGCGCCGAGCGAGGGCTCGGGTGAGGACGTGGACAAGGGCGATGGCATCGGCAGCGTCGCGGTCGACGCTGCGGCGAACGTTGCCGTGGCCGCCATGGCCGGGGCCTGCTGCTCCATCACCTCGGCGGCGGCTTCTGCAATCGCGTCGGTGAGGCGCGCGAGCGAGTCCATCGCGATCGGTGCGTCCGC
The DNA here is from genome assembly GCF_022354745.1 of Bradyrhizobium sp. I71. Taxonomy (NCBI): domain Bacteria; kingdom Pseudomonadati; phylum Pseudomonadota; class Alphaproteobacteria; order Hyphomicrobiales; family Nitrobacteraceae; genus Bradyrhizobium; species Bradyrhizobium sp. I71. The sequence continues at coordinate 1,090,224 of NZ_CP059398.1, read as the reverse complement.
GGCGGGCTCTTCCGCGACGACAGGCTCAGACGCGATCGGCTCCGGAAGCTCGGCGGCAACGGGCGCTGCGGCGTCCGAGGCCATCGGTTCCGGCATCGGCGCGGCCAACTCGACCGGTTCGACGATCTCGTCGAACTCCGGATCGGGCGCGGCCATCTCCAGCGCGATGGCCTCGAGTATGGCTTCGTCCTCGGCTTCCGCGGCGGCATCGGGCGGGAACGCATCGGCGGCCTCCGCGAAGGCGGCTGGTTCGGCGATCGGCTCCTCGAGAGCGACGTCTTCGACTGCGGCCTGGTCGGGCGCGATGTCGCTTTCGGCAACCGTTTCCGGCATGGCGGCAGCGTCGACAGCCTGCTCGGCCGTGGCGAGCGCTTCGGTGGTGCCGGCCTTCTCAGCGGCTGCTTCGGGCTCGGGAGTTGCTGCGATGTCCTGCGGCGTTTCCGTAAAAGCCACGGGGGCTTCGCTGGCCGTCTCGGCGGGCGCGGCAGACGGCGCGGCCTGCGGCGTTGCGCCGCCGTCAAGCTGCTCGACACGATCCCTCAGCAGATCGAAGGCGGCTTTGAGCTCGACGCGGGGGTCGATGGTCGAAATCTGTCCGCAGGCGGCCTCGATCGAGGCGAGCTGCGAATCAATGAGGTCGCAGATTCGCCCGTCGGCGCCGATCTCGCGCCAGCGCCAGGAGATCTCCTTGATGATGCGCACCCCGCGCGGGATCGGCGCGAGGCTGGCCTCGATCGCCGCGGGATCGACCGCCGCGATCGCGATCGTCTCGGCCTCGCGGATGGCGCGGCGGATCTCGACCAGCGCTTCGGGCAGGCGGTCCTCGACGACGGGTTGTCGCTGTGCTGCAAGGGTTTCTTCGATCCTTGCGACCGCGTCCAGCACCATGCGCGTGTCGGCATTGCGGTTGCGCCTGGCGTATTCGCCGAGGAACCAGCGACCGCGCGCGGTCTCCATGAAGGCTTCGCGGATCGCGTCGTAATCCTGCTCGTTCGGCTCGGCCGCGCGGGCAGACATGGGCGAGAGGGCGAATGCTTCGTTGGCCATGACAATCTCGTCGCGCAAATCATCGCGCGTTACTGTAACGATCACCACGATATCGACCGAATCGCAATTGGTTTGATGGCGCCCGACTCACAAATCCCCATCGCTGCAGCCAGCAAGCGGCGATTCGCCGTGAGCCTCGCCCTGTTCTATTCGGCCATCTTCGCGGTCTCGGGCACGCATCTGCCGTTCTTTCCGGTCTGGCTGAAGGCGATCGGCATCGACGCGGCCTGGATCGGGCTCATCAACGCGCTGCCGGCGATCACGCGCTTCACCACGCTGCCGCAGGTCACCGCGTTTGCCGAGAAGCGGCATGCCATTCGCGCTGCCATGATGGTGTCGGTGCTGGCGACCGCGGTCGGCTTCACGGCGCTCGGATTGCAGCAGCAGCCGCTGGCATTGTTCCTGATCTATGCGCTGACCTGCATGATGTGGACACCGACGATGCCGCTCACCGATGCCTATGCGCTGCGCGGTGTCGCCCGCTACGGGCTCGACTACGGACCCCTGAGGCTATGGGGCTCGGCGGCCTTCGCCGCGGGCTCGCTCGCCTGCGGCTATCTCGTCGACGTCATCGCGGCGCGCGATCTGATCTGGGTCATCGTGGCCTGGGCGGTCGTTGCGGTGCTCGCCAGCTTGCTGCTGCAGCCGCTCGACGATGTCAGGCACAGGACGACGGAGCGGCATGCCGGCACGGCGCTGCTGCGCGATGCCGGCTTCTGGGCGATCATCGCCGCGGCCGCGCTGATCCAGGGCAGCCACGTCGCCTATTACACCTTCTCGGCCATCAACTGGCAGCTCCATGGCATCAGTGGATTGACCATCGCCGGCCTGTGGACGCTGGGCGTGATCGCCGAGATCGTCGTGTTCGCGCTGTCGCCGCGCTTCTCGCTGCATCCGTCCACGATGATGGCGATCGGGGGGCTCAGCGCCGTCGTGCGCTGGGTCGTCACCGCCAGCGAGCCGCCGCTGGCACTGCTCGCGGTCGTGCAGCTCGGCCACGGCTTCAGCTTCGGCATGACCATCCTCGGCACCATGAGTCTCCTGGTGCGGCGTGTGCCGCAGCACCAGATCGCGCGGGGGCAGGGCTACTATGCCGCGTGCAACGGCCTCCTGGGGGCTGCGACCTCGATCGCGTCGGGCGCGATCTACGCCCGCATCGGTGACGGCCTGTATTACGTGATGGCCGCGATGGCGGCCGCCGGTGCGCTCGTGATCTGGTCAGCGCGGCACCGCCTCACGGCTCATCCCCACAGCGAAGAATCCGGCGGATAAACCAGACTGCCGTCGTAACGCAGGCCGTGGTCACGGTCGCGCGCCAGCAGCAGCGGTCCGTCGAGATCGACGAAGCGCGCCTGCGGGGTGATCAGCATCGCCGGCGCCATCGACAGTGAGGTCGCGACCATGCAGCCGATCATGATCTCGAAGCCGAGCGCCTGTGCGGCATCGGCCATGGCAAGCGCCTCGGTGAGGCCACCGGTCTTGTCGAGCTTGATGTTCACGGCATCGTAGCGTTCGCGCAGGGGCGCGAGCGAGGAGCGGTCATGCACGCTCTCGTCGGCGCAGACCGCGATCGGACGCCTGATCCGCGCCAGCGCCTCGTCCTTGCCTGCCGGCAACGGCTGCTCCACCAGCGTGACGCCGGCCGCGGCGCAGGCGGCGAGGTTGTGCTCCAGATCAGCCTCGGTCCATGCCTCGTTGGCGTCGACGATCAGCTCGGATTCGGGGGCGGCCTTGCGCACCGCTGCGATCCGCTCCGGATCGCCGTCGCCGCCGAGCTTGATCTTGAGCAGCGGCCGGTGCGCCGCCTTGGCGGTCGCCGCGGCCATGGCCTCGGGGGCCGCTAACGAGATCGTGTAGGCGGTGATGCGCTCTCCGGGCGTCGGGCGGCCGAGCAGGTTCCAGGCCCGCAGGCCCGCCGCCTTGGCCTCGAGGTCAATCAGGGCGCAATCCAGGGCGTTGCGGGCCGCACCGGGGGGCATGGCGGCCTGGAGGGCCTGCCGGGTGAGCCCGCCCGCGAGGGCCTGCTGCATGGCCTGAATGGCGGCCAGCGTCGCCTCGGGCGTCTCGCCGTAGCGGGGATAGGGCACGCACTCGCCGCGGCCGGTCAGGCCGTCCCGGCTTACCTCCGCCACGACGGTCACGGCCTCGGTCTTGGCCCCTCGGCTGATGGTGAAGCTGCCTGCGATCGGGAAGCGCTCGATTCGCGCCGCCAAGGCTGCAAATTTCAAGGAAGTCATTTTGAACTCTGGCGAAATCTGAACCGGCTAGTTACCTCTATCAACTAACATTAACCACTTGGGGATACCTTCTCTGGGTAAGGGCGCGTGCGCAACAATCTGATTTTCTCCGCCCCGATACGGGAGCGGATATCTTGAGCAGCGATCCGAAGCTCGAACGGATTGCCAAGGGCAACGCGCTGGCACTTTGCGCTACCGGGACCTGGACCGCGAGCTTCGCGCCGGTCCTGGAGCGGATGGTGGCTGACGCCGAGAAGCTCGCAGGCACCCCGCAAAGCATCTTCATCGACGTCTCCGAGGTCGCCAAGCTCGATACTTTCGGCGCCTGGCTGATCGAGCGGCTGCGCCGCAGCCTGACCCAGGGCGCTGTCGAGGCGCAGATCGCGGGCCTCTCCGCCAATTATTCCAGCCTCGTGGACGAGGTGCGGCGGGTGCGGGCGACCCAGGTGGACGACAGCAGCACGATCACCATCTCCGGCATGCTGGAGCAGATCGGCCGGACCGTGGCCGGTGTGGCCGGGACCGTGACAGGCCTCGTCGACATGCTCGGCGCGGTGCTCGCGGCGGGGATTCGCGTATTGATCCACCCGCGCTCGTTCCGCCTGACCTCGACCGTGCACCACATGGAGCAGGTCTGCTGGCGCGCGGTGCCGATCATCGTGCTGATCACCTTCCTGATCGGCTGCATCATCGCGCAACAAGGCATCTTCCATTTCCGCCGCTTCGGCGCCGACATCTTCGTCGTCGACATGCTGGGCGTCTTGGTGCTGCGCGAGATCGGCGTGCTGCTGGTCGCGATCATGGTCGCGGGCCGCTCCGGCAGCGCCTACACCGCCGAGCTCGGTTCGATGAAGATGCGCGAGGAGATCGACGCGCTGCGCACCATGGGCTTCGATCCGATCGAGGTCCTGGTGCTGCCGCGCATGCTGGCGCTGGTGCTGGCGCTGCCGATCCTTGCTTTCCTCGGTGCGATGGCCGCGCTCTATGGCGGCGGTCTGGTTGCCTGGCTCTATGGCGGCGTCGAGCCCGAGGCCTTCCTGCTGCGCCTGCGCGACGCCATCTCGATCGATCATTTCATCGTCGGCATGGTGAAGGCGCCGGTGATGGCCGCGGTGATCGGCATCGTCGCCTGCGTCGAAGGGCTCGCCGTGCAGGGCAGCGCGGAATCGCTCGGTCAGCACACCACCGCATCGGTGGTGAAGGGCATCTTCTTCGTCATCGTCATGGACGGCGTGTTCGCCATCTTCTTCGCCTCGATCGGGATGTGACGATGGCAGGCGAGATTCAGGATCCCATCATCCGCGTCCGCGACATCACCGTGCAGTTCGGCACGACGCGCGTGCTCGACGGGCTCAATCTCGACGTCAAGCGCGGCGAGATTTTGGGATTTGTCGGCCCATCAGGTGCGGGCAAATCCGTGTTGACGCGCACGATCATCGGTCTGGTGCCGAAAATTGCCGGCTCGATCGAGGTGTTCGGCGTCGACCTCGATTCCTCCAGCACGTCGCAGCGGCGCAACGTCGAGCGGCGCTGGGGCGTGCTGTTCCAGCAGGGCGCGCTGTTCTCCTCGCTCACCGTCGGGCAGAACATCCAGTTTCCGATGCGCGAATATTTGCGCGTCTCGCAGCGTCTGATGGACGAGATCACCATGGCCAAGCTCACGATGGTCGGGCTCAAGCCCGAAGTCGCCGAGCGTTTCCCGTCCGAGCTCTCCGGCGGCATGATCAAGCGCGTGGCGCTGGCGCGGGCATTGTCGCTCGATCCGGACCTCGTCTTCCTGGACGAGCCGACCTCGGGCCTCGACCCGATCGGCGCCGGCGATTTCGACGAGCTGGTCAGGACCCTCCAGCGCACTTTGGGGCTGACGGTTTTCATGGTAACCCACGATCTCGACAGCCTTTACACCGCATGCGACCGCATCGCCGTTTTAGGGAACGGTAAGATCATTGCGGCAGGGTCGATCGCCGACATGCAGGCCTCGCAGCATCCCTGGCTGAGGCAGTATTTTCATGGCAAGCGCGCCCGCGCGGTCATGGGTTGAAGAGCTGGGTCGAGTAGCCGGAGCACCTGATGGAAACGCGGGCGAATTACGTATTGATCGGCTCGTTCACGCTGGCGGTGATCGCCGCGGCGATCGGCTTCGTGCTGTGGTTCCAGTCGCTGCACACCACCAAGCAGCGCAGCCCTCTGCGCGTCGTGTTCGAGGGGCCCGCAGCGGGCCTGCGCAACGGCGGCAGCGTCAATTTCAACGGTATCAGGGTGGGCGAGGTGGTCTCGGTGAAGCTGGACAACCCGCGGCGGGTTGTCGCACTGGCCATGATCGAGAACAACGCGCCGATCCGCAAGGACACCCTGGTCGGCCTCGAATTCCAGGGCCTCACCGGGGTCGCCGCGATCTCGCTCAAGGGCGGCGACGAGGCCGCGGCCCCGCCGCCGCTCGACCAGGACGGCATCCCGACGCTCACCGCCGATCCCAACAAGCTGCAGGACGTCACCGAGGCGATCCGCGGCACGCTGCAGAACATCAACAAGATCGTCGCCGACAATCAGGAGTCGGTGAAGAACTCGCTCAAGAACCTCGAGACCTTCACCAACTCGCTGGCGCGCAATTCCGAGAAGATCGACGCCGTGATGGCCAAGGTCGACGGCGTCATGCTCAAGGCCGACAGTCTCATGCTCGGCCTCAACACGCTGGCCGGCGGCAAGGACGGCGGCGAGCTGTTCCAGGCGGTGAAGTCGATCCGCGAGCTGGCCGACGACTTCGACAAGCGCTCCGGCGCGCTGATGGCCGACGGCCGCCGCACCCTCGGCGACATCAGCCGCGCCGTGAACAATTTCGACCGCAACCCGACCCGCGTGCTGTTCGGCGCCAGCAACTCATCGCAGCCCGCCCCGCCGCCCGAGCCGCCGAAGCCGGCGGCGGCGCCGCCGCGGCGGCAGTAGGAGCGAGTAAGTTCGCTGCCTCGTGTCCCGGACGCGCTGCAACGCTCTTGCGTTGCTGCGCAGAGCCGGGATCCAGAAGACCGCACCGTGCGATGCCGCGCCATGGGCCCCGGCTCAGCAGCGCACCACGTCGCAAGGGGCGACGCGCTGCGCTGCGTCCGGGGCACGGGAGCGAGGATGAACGCAAAACAAAAACGGAGGCCACGAGGCCTCCGCTTTTCATTCGCCATTCGCTATTCGCGAGCTGCGCTTACCCCAGCCGGCCCGCCGCGTGCGCGAGCAGCGTGTACACCAGCCCCGTCTCCGAGGTGAGGTGGCTGCGCAGCTCCTGCGGGCCGCGGCCGTCGCGGGCGACCTCGTCGAGCAGGCGCTCGAACTCGGCGACGTAGCGGTCGACCGTGCCCTTGAAGTTGCGGTCGGCGCGGTACTTGCGGGCGACCTCGTCGAACGCCTTCTGGCCGGCGGGCGTGTAGAGGCGCTTGGTGAAGGCCTTGTTCTCGCCGCGCTGGTAGCGGTCCCACATCTCGGCGGCGAGGTTGCGGTCCATCAGCCGGCCGATGTCGAGCGACAGCGATTCCAGCGGATTGCCGCCACCTTGCGGGGCCTGCGGCAGCGGCGCGGGGGCAGGGCGGCCGCGGGCGGCCTCACGGCCGGTCGGAGCGCCCTGGTTGGCGTCCGTGCGGCTCAACAGGTCCGACAGCCAGCCGTCGCGGCCCTGGTCGTTGCCGGCGGGTGCGACCGGCGGCGCTTCGGTGCGGCGCGAGGGAGCCGGCATGCCGAGGTCCGGCGGCGGCAGCGTCGAGGCGCTGCCGGTGTCGCGCATGCGGGTCTCGGGAGCCCGGCCGCCGACGGCCGCCAACACCGGCTCTTCCTGGCGCTGCACGCTGGCGCGGCCCGCCGTGGTGACGTCGAGGCCGCGGCCATGCTGGGCCACGATGCGGTTGAGCTCGGCGAGGGCCTCGATCTGGTCGACGATCACCTTGCGCATCTGCGCGGTGCTCTCGGCAGCCTCCTGCGGCATCTCGAGCACGCCGCGGCGCAGCTCGTTGCGGGTGGCTTCGAGCTCGTTGTGCATCTCGAAGGCCATCTGCTTCATGCTGGAGACGAGGTTGGTGAACTTCTCGGTCGACTGCTTGAACATCGTATCCGCCTCGTCCGTGGTCTGGCGGTAGATGTCGTGCATCGCCTCGATGGTCTGGCGGTGCTCCTCCTCGGACGCCGCGCGCACCGCCTCGAACTGGCGGGTGATCGCGGCCGAGCCTGCGCCGGCGGTCTCGGCGACCACGCGGGCGATGTCGCGGGCGCGCTCTTCGGCGGCCGCAAGGGATTCATCGAGCAGTCCGGTGAAGCGCGACAGCCGCTGGTCCAGATCGGCGGTGCGCAGGTCGATGGTGGTGACGAGCGATTCCAGCGCCTGCTTGCGTTCGGCGAGCGAGGCGGTGGTGTTCTTGTTGCTCTGCTCGACGACCTGCGCGGCCTCGACCAGCGCCTGGCCGTGCTTGTCGAACTGGATCGACAGCTCGCCGAGATCCTGCAGCGCCTTGGTGGTCTTGCTGTTGAAGACGTTGAGCTGCTCTTCCAGGTTCTGCGTCGCATCGCCGTTGCGCGAGGTGACGTCGTTCATCGCCGAGACGAAGTCGGCGACGCGCGTCACCAGCGCCCGCTCGAGCGAGTTGAGGTTGTCGTGCGCACCGGTCAGCACCTCCTGGAGCAGGATGTTGCCTTCGCGCAGACGCTCGAACAGCGCCACGGTGTCGGTGCGCAGGATCTTGCTGGTCTCCTGCATCTCGGTGACGGCCGCGATCGAGACCTGGCGCGACTGGTCGATCGCGGAACGCGAGGCCTGCTCGAGGTCCTTGAGCGACTTGCCGACCGCGCTGGTGGCGATCTCGCTCGCCGCGTTGATGGTGCGGGCGACTTCCGAGCCGTTGCCCATCATGGTCTGCGAGAAGGCCTGGCCGCGCGTCTCGATCGACTTCAGCGCATCGGAGGTGACGCGGTCGATGTCGAGCGTGAGCTGGCTGGTCTTCGAGCCGATGGCGTCGACCAGCGCGCCGCGCTTGGCGTCGATCATGTTCGACAGGCGGTCGGCCTGCTGCTGCACATAGGTGACGATCTCGTCGGTCTTGCCGGTCATGGCCTGGCCGAAGCTGCTGCTGGCGGCGAGCACGGAGCGCTCGACGTCGGCCGAGCTCGACTTGACCCGCGAGCTCGCCTCGTTGGAGGCCGAGATCAGCGCGTTCTGGGCGTTGAGCGCGCTGGTCTGGATGTCGTTGGTCGCGTTGGCGGCCGCCGCGCTCAGCGTCCGCTCGATCTCGGTCGAGATCGTGCGGATCTGGCTCGCTGCGTCGGCCGAGGTCGAGGTCAGCGAGATCTGCGCCTCACGCGCGCTGCTGAGGATGGTCGAGGCGGTGTCGGCGCCGACCGCGGTCAGCGTGCGCTCGATGTCCGTCGTCAGCGACTTGATCTGGCTCGCCGCATCGCTCGAGGCGGAGATCAGCGAGCCCTGGGCCTCGCGAACGCCGCTGGTGAGCGCCTCGATGGTGGCGCCGCCGGCGGTCGCCAGCGCGCGCTGCATCTCGGCCGCGAGCGAACGGACCTGGCTGGTCTGTTCGGCCGAGACCGCGAGCAGGGTGCTCTGGGCGTCGCGGGCGCTGGTGGTGATCGTCTCGGCGGTCGACTGGCCGACCTGCGAGAGCGAACGATGCACTTCGGCCGCGAGCGACTTGACCTGGCTCGCCGCATCCGAGGACGCCGTGACCAGCGTGCTCTGAGCCTCGCGGGCGCCGCTCATGATGGTCTCGGCCGTCGAGGTGCCCGCCATCGTGAGCGAGCGCTGCATGTCCGAGGACAGCGCCTTGATCTGGTTGGCGGTCTCGGTCGAAGCCGCGACCAGCGCGCTCTGCGCATCGCGGGCGCCGGCGGTGATCGATTCCGCCGTGGTGGTGCCGGCCATGGTGAGCGAACGCTGCACGTCGGCGGTGAGAGTCTTGACCTGGTTGGCCGCGTCCGAGGAAGCGGTAACGAGGGTGGTCTGCACCTCGCGGGCGCCGGCCAGGATCGAGGCTGCGGTGGCAGCGCCGGCTGCCGACAGCGTGCGTTCGACGTCGGCCGCGAGCCCCTTGATCTGGTTGGAGGCATCGCCCGATGCCGCGACCAGCGTCGACTGCGCTTCGCGGGCGCTGGTCAGGATCGAGTTCGCCGCACCGGTGCCGACCGCGGTCAGCGCCTGCTCGACCTCGGCCGAGGTCATCCTGAGCTGGGCGTTGACGTCGGAGGAGACCGTCAGCAGCGACTGCTGAGCGGTGCGCGCGCCGGTCTGGATCGTCTCGCTGGTGTTGACGACGAGGTTGGTGAGCGAGCGCTCGGCGTCCTCGACATGCGAGCGGATCGCGGTCGAGATCATCTCGGCGCGGGACATCATGTCCTCGCTGGCCTGGCGTCCGCTGCTCTCGATGCGGCCGGCGACGGCCTCGACGCGCGAGCCGAGCAGGTCCTCGAACTGCGCCACGCGCACGTCGATGTCGCTGGCGACCGAGCCGACCTTGGTCTCGATGGCCTGATGGATCTCCTGGAAGCGCGCCGTGACCGTGTCGGTCAGGTGCGTGCTGCGTCCGTCGATGATCTCGGTGACGCCGGTGATGCGGCGGTCGACCGCCTCGATCGCCTGCGCGGTGCCGTCCGTGAGCGTCGAGCTCAGCAGCGTGAGGCGCGTGTCGATCGACTGCACGGCCTGCGAGGCGCCGTTGGTCACGGCGGTGGTCAGGTAGGTGAGGCGGGAATCGATGGATTCGAGCGCCTGCGTCGCGCCGCCGGTGAGCGTCGTCGTGAGGTGCGTCAGCCGCGTGTCGATCGACTGGATGGTCTGGGATGCGCCGTCGGTCAGCGAGGTCGTGAGGTAGGTGAGGCGGCTGTCGATCGACTGGATCGCCTGCGCGGCACCGTCGGTCAGCGACGTCGCCAGCGTGTTGATGCGTCCGTCGATGGTTTCGGTCATGGACTTCGCGCGGCTGTCGAACGACTGTTCGAGCGCGGCGACCCGGCCGACGAGCTGGTCGTCGAAGGTCCTGATGTGGCCTTCGATCGTGCCGTCGAGGCTGGCGATCTTGCCGTTCAGCGAGGCGTCGAGATTGCTGACGCGTTCGCCGACCGTGGTCTCGAATTGCACGAGGCGCTGGTCGAGCACCGCCGTGATCTCGCCGCCGTTCGCCGTGAAGCGGGTATCGAAATTGTCGACATAGGTCTTCAGCGTCTCGGCGATGTCCTGCGTGCGCTGGCCCATGCGCTCGACGATCTCGCCGCCGAAGGTCTTCACGGTGCGATCGAACTCGGAGATGTGGCGCGTGATCAGCGCGCCCAGTGTGCCGGAGTCGCGGGCGAACTTCTCGACCAGCTCGGTGCCCTGGTTCCTCACCAGCTCGTCGAAGGCGCTCATCTGCAGCGACAGCGAGTCGTGCGCGGTCTCGGTCTGGCTGACGACCTTGGCGACCAGGGTGTTGACGGTGGCGTCGAGCGCCTCGCTCGCCTTGTCGCCGCTCGTCATGATGTGGTTGGCGAGCCGGTTGCCGGCGTCGTCGATCTTGGCCGAGAGGTCGTTGGAGCGCAGCTCGAGCTCGAGCAGCAGCGAGTCCGACGAATTCTTCAGGGAATCGTGCACCTGCTCGGTACGCTCGGAGATGCCGTCGACGATCGCGGCGGAGCGCTGCTCGAATTCGCCGGTGATGCGGTCGATGCGCTCGTTCAGCATCTCGTGGACGCGGTCGGCGAGGTCGACGAACTCGTCGTGGACGTGGCCGGTCTTGAAGTTGAGGCTGGTGGTCAGCCGCTCGCTGGCGTCGAGCACCGCGCGCGTGGTCTCGTTGCTGGCTTCCTCGAGGCGGTCGAGCAGGTCGCCGCCGCGCTCGCCGAGCGCCAGGATCATGTTGTCACCGGCATTGCTCAGCGCCTGCGTGATGTGGGCCCCGCGCTCTTCGAGCGCGCCGGTGATAGACTTCGCAACCTCGTCGACGCGGGAGGCGATCGCATCGGAGATCAGCGCGATGTCGTGGCGCAGATCGATCTGCACGCCGGAGATGGCGCTGCGGACCTGCTCGGCCTGGCCGACCAGATTGTCGCGCTGATGCGCGATGTCCTGGAGCAGGGCGCGGATGCGCACCTCGTTGTCGCTATAGGCGCGCTCCAGCGCGGCGACCTCGTTGGCGACCAGCGTCTCGAGCTCGCCGGCGCGCGCAATCGCGCGCTCGATGCCGTCGCCCATCGCCGCGACCTCGCGGCGGATGGCCTGGCCGACGGTGACCATGGAATCGGAGGCCGAGCCTTCGGGCTCGGAGAAGCGGATCGCGACCTGCGCCATCGCCTGCGCGATCATGCGCATTTCCTGGCCGCGCCAGACGAGGCTGGCGAGGAAGTAGAACAGCATGATCGGCGCGAAGACCATCGCGATCAGGCCGGCGATGACGAGGACGCCGCCGCTCTGGCCCATGGCGGCCTGGATCGAGGGCAGGAAGCCGACGGTCAGCGCGGCGCAGGCGGCGAGCCAGACGCCGGCGAAGATGGTGGCGAAGGTGTAGACGCTGCGGGCAGGGCGGCCCTTCTGAAGCGCCTGGAGCAGCTGGCCGATGGTCTCGCGGTCGTCATTCGCGGCGCGGCGCGATGAGAGCGGCTCCTCGACCGTATCAAACACGGTCGAGCGCTCATTGGCGGCCGGTCGCGGCTCGAAGCTCGGTTCGTCGAAGATCGGGGGCGCCGGCGGCACCGGGGGCGCCGCTTCGTTGCGCGCGGTGGCGTTGCGACTGGTATCGGCAGCCGTGTCACTGATGTTCAGGGCTTCCTGGATCGCAGAAAGCGCAACTTCTGTGGGGTCTTTGACCTTTTTCGGAGTGTTCGCCATGTTCAGTCCGAGCCCTCGTTACTTGTACGCGTCCCCCCGCGAGCCCTGCGCTCGGCGCAAGCCCACAGACCGGATCATGCCGCTTGCGCGGATCTCCGAGCCGTTCCCACCCGGACGGCTTGTCCGCCAATTTCCGCAACATCCTATTGGCAGAGCGTCGCGAATGAAATGCCTGCGATTAAGACAATCTTAATCATCGTTAACAGGATCGCGCCCTAACGCCTTAGCAATAAATGCAATTCTCCACCGGACTCGGCAGATTGCGGCAACTTTCCGTCAACAAGCGGGCAGATCTGCGTCAAACGGCTGGAACATTTCGTTAACCATTTTCGTGCTTGGCTGAGGGAACCTGACCGCCGGACCGGCGGCCGCCGCGCGACGCCGGGGCCTGCGCCATGACGCCTGAACTGCAACGGATGGACTGGATGCCTTCGCCCCCGCTTGCACCGATCGACAGTCCGCTCGACCTCGATCACCTCTCCCGGATGACGCTCGGCGACATTGAACTGGAGCGAGAAGTGCTGGCGATGTTCGCCGAGCAGGCGGGCCGCCTGCTCGCGGCGATGGCTGCGAGTCCGGCCGATGCCGGCGCGCTCGCGCACAAGCTCAAAGGTTCGGCGCGCGGGATAGGCGCCTTTGCGGTGGCCGATGCCGCAGCCGGCCTGGAGTGTGCGATCCGGACCGGCCATGACCGGTCCCATGCCTTCGCCGCTCTGAAAGAGGCGGTGACCGAGGCCCGCGCCGCCATCGAGGCGATCCTGAAGCCGTAAGCCCGATACGGTCGGAGACGGGCCCCTAGTCTTTTGTTTTGACGCGTTTTCTTCCCGCAAAGCGGGAATCATTCTTCGCATCAAAACGCTATGGCGCCGGGCTAACCGACCCGTTATAGGACAGCCCGGACCCTCCTTCATTCCCAGCACCGCGGCAGTACGAGCACACATGGCCAAGATTCACTTTGTCGACCACAAGGGCGAAACCCGCACGGTAGAAATCGAGAACGGCGCAACCGTGATGGAAGCCGCGATCCGCAACAGCATTCCCGGTATCGAAGCCGAATGCGGCGGCGCCTGCGCCTGCGCGACCTGCCATGTCTATGTCGACGAAGCCTGGCGCGAGAAGGTCGGCAGCCCGACGCCGATGGAAGAGGACATGCTCGACTTCGGCTTCGACGTGCGCCCGAATTCGCGCCTGTCTTGCCAGATCAAGGTTTCCGACGACCTCGACGGTCTCGTGGTGGCGACGCCGGAACGTCAGGCCTGATCGTCCCTCGCCAATTCAACTGCGCGGTGCCGCGACCTCGATTCCGCGCTTGTGCCAGGGTCTGAGCTTCTCGATCACCTCTGCGGTGAGCGGCGCGGGTCGCCGCGTGGCCTCGTCGAGCAGGACGCCGACCGACGTCGCTGACGCAATGCACGTCCCGTTCGAGAACACGACCTGTTCGAAGGTCACGGACGTCCGTCCAAGCTTCACCACCCCAAGGCCAAGCTCGATCGCATTCGGCCAGTGCAGCTCGGCGCGAAAATGCATGTCGAGCCGCACCATGATCCAGGCGAGACCCGGCGGGGTCAGCCCGTATTCGGGAAGCTTCATCAGCGTGACACGGCCGGTTTCGAAATAGGTGGCGTAGACCGCGTTGTTGACGTGCTGGTTCGGGTCAAGGTCGCCGAAGCGGACGTTGTCGCTGAGGCGAAACGGAAAGTCCTCAAGGCGCGGCGTCATGTCGAGGCGGGCGGGTGCGTTCACCGATTGATCTCCGTCATATCCAACCTCGTTACAACCCAGTTATTTTGGCCCGGCAAGTGGGCGCGGCTGCGGGGCGCTCCCGCTTTTATGCCTTCCCTGTTCCATCCCCGTTGGCTAGACAGGCAGGGTCACCTCTGCCCGACGGGCGCCGTCCAACCGATAACGACCAACAAAGAGACGACATGAGCGACGTGATCAAAACCGATGTGCTGATTATTGGCGCCGGCCCTTGCGGTCTGTTCGCCGCCTTCGAGCTCGGCCTTCTCGACATGAAGACGCATTTTGTCGACATCCTCGACAAGGTCGGCGGCCAGTGTGCCGAGCTCTATCCGGAAAAACCGATCTACGACATTCCCGGCATTCCGCATGTCTCCGGGCAGGGACTCACCGACGCGCTGATGGAGCAGATCAAGCCGTTTCATCCGACCTTCCATCTCGGTGAGATGGTCGAGACCGTGGAGAAGATTGGCGATCCCGCCTTCCGCTGCACCACGGATGCCGGCAAGGTGTTCGAATGCAAGGTGGTGGTGATCGCGGCCGGCGGCGGCTCGTTCCAGCCCAAGCGTCCGCCGGTGCCGGGCATCGAGGCCTATGAAGGCACTTCGGTTCATTACGCCGTGCGCAAGATGGAGACGTTCCGCGACAAGAACGTGCTGGTCGTCGGCGGCGGCGACTCCGCGCTCGACTGGACGCTCAACCTGCATCCCTTGGCCAAGCGCATCACGCTGTTGCACCGACGGGACGAGTTTCGCGCCGCACCCCACAGCGTCGAGCAGATGCGCGCGCTGGTTGCCGGCGGCAAGATGGATCTGCGCCTCGGCCAGGTCACCGCGCTCTCCGGCGCTGACGGCCGGCTCACCGGCGCGACCATCAAGGGCAATGACAACAGCGTGAGCGAAATCGCCTGCGATACCATGCTGCCGTTCTTCGGGCTGACGATGAAGCTCGGCCCGGTCGCGAACTGGGGCATTGCGCTGGAGAACAATCTGGTGCCGGTCGAGACATCCGCGTTCGAGACCAACGTATCAGGCATCTTCGCCATCGGCGACATCAACACCTATCCGGGCAAGCTGAAGTTGATCCTGTGCGGCTTCCACGAGGGCGCGCTGATGTCGCAAAAAGCCCATCGCTACGTCTATCCGGAGAAGCGGCTCGTGTTCCAGTACACGACTTCGTCCTCCAGCCTGCAAAAGAAGCTCGGTGTCAACTGAGGGAACGCAGTGGGGAGGCGGTGCCCCATGTTTCTGGTGCTGGAACCGTTCGCGAAATCGCCGTAGTCTGCGGCCATTCCGGTCGTGGAATAGCAAGGTGATCTCATGCGGAATTTTTCCAGCTTTCGGCTGCTCTCCTTCCTCGCGCTCGCATTGTCGCTCGCGACGGTGAGCCCGTGTGCGGCGCAGACCACCGAGCCCACGGCGGCGGGCCTCTGGCAGAAGGTCGAAGACGGCAAGACAGTCGGATGGTTCCTCTTCATCGACCGCAACGGCGTCTTCGAAGGTGTGATCGCAAAGACCTTCCCGCGGCCAACCGACAACCCGAACGAGGTTTGCAGCAAGTGCACCGACGATCGCAAGAACGCGCCGGTGCTCGGCATTTCATTCGTCCGCAACATGAAGCGCGAAGGATTGAAGTACGAAGGTGGCAACGTGCTTAATCCGCGCGACGGTCAGATCTGGAAGGCCAACATGCGGATCAGCCCCGACGGCCAGACCCTGACGCTGCGCGGCTATCTCGGCATCGCGCTGCTCGGCAAGGACGAGACCTGGACGCGCCTGCCGGATGCCAACATCGCGCAGATCGATCCCGCCATCGTGGCAAAATATCTCCCTGCGCAGGCCGCCGCCGCAAAGCCGACGGCACCAGCGGCGAAGAAGGGCGGTGCGATGATGGCGCCGCCGAAGCAGTAGAGGCGTACTGCGCGCACTGTGCCGCCTCGACGGCCGTAGCTTCGGCGCAAGCTCGTTCCCCGCCACCGGCTCTTGCCTTCGGCGAGCCCGGTGACAGGCTCCAGTGGCGTAGCCAGTGCGGTATCGCTCCCTCCTCATCCCTGAACGGCCCGTGCGGCCACGTTCGCCCAAAGGGGAACGTGTGCCGGCTTCGCTCCAGTAGTTCCCCGGAATGCGCGCTGGCGCTGGATTTGCATAGCTGTCGGCAAAGCTGCTGGGGGAGCGAGTCGCCGTCTCCACGCCCGCCGCGCACCACGCGGAGGGCGGACGGCAGCGTTTGCCTCGCGGCGATCACTTCGACCGCGGAGACGACATGAGACCTGCCATATCAGGCGCGGCCACGCTGCTGGGGTTGACGACGCTGCTCGCGGCTTCGGCGCTGGCGCGCGACGACGGCCGCTACGCCAACTCGCCCCTGAAACCCTGGTTCGAGAGTCTGCACAGCGAATTCGGGCAGTGCTGCTCGGATGCCGACGGCTACGTCATTGCCGACGTCGATTGGGAGTCGGATCGCGGCCGCTACCGCGTGCGGATCGACGACGAATGGGTCGTGGTGCCCGACGGTGCCGTGATCACCGTGCCGAACAAGTTCGGCCGCACCATGGTCTGGAAGCACTATATCGACGGTCATCCGCGCGTGCGCTGCTTCATGCCGGGCAGCATGACCTAGACGCCATAAGACTTCGATGTCGTTCCGGGACGACGCGGGAGCGTCGAACCCGGAATCCGGAGGTCGTTGCGCGAGATTCTCAGGTGCGCAATGGCGCACCAGAGTTCGCACGTCGTGCGCCGTGGAACGACGATAACCGGCTCAACGCTCTTGCAGATCGAGCTGCGAAGATCTGACCGGGGCGGCGGCGGGAAAGCGCAGGCTCATCGTCGTGCCGCTGCCGGGCGTGGAAGAGGCGAGCAACTCGCCGCCGTGGGCGGCCATGATCTCGCGGACGATCGACAGGCCGAGGCCTGCGCCGTCGCCGGCGGTGTTGCCGGTCTGAAACGGCTCGATCAGCTTGTGTCCGGCGCCATCGGGCAGGCCCGCACCGTCATCGTGGATCGAAACGCCATCGCGGCTGAGCATGGCGACGATGCGGCGCGCGCCACGGGCGTGGATGAGGGCGTTGCCGACGAGATTGGCGAGGGCGCTGCGAACCGCGGCGTCCACGCCCTGGACCAGGAACGGACCATCCCCGTCGCGCTCCAGCGCAAGCTCGATGCCGGCATCCAGCGCCGAGGGACTGAAATCGGCGAGTACCTCCAGCGTGATCTGGGCCAGGTCGATCGGTCTTGTCTCGATCGCATGATTTTGCAGCCTCGCCAGGTCGAGCATGGCGGAGACCAGCGAGGTGAGGCGGCGGACATCGCGTACCAGCTCGGCCTTCAGGCCCGGCTCGGGCACGTCGTCGATCTTGGCGCGCAGCAGCGTCAGTGGCGTGCGGAGCTGATGGGCTGCATTGCCGAGAAAGCGGCGCTGCATCCGGATATAGGCGTCGATCTCGCCGAAGGCGCGGTTCAGCGCCTCGACCAGGGGCTTCAACTCGGAGGGGACTTCCGACAGGGGGATCAGACCTTGCGGTGCTGCAGGGTCGATCGCAAGCGCGCGAAGCGCTACCCGTTCGATGCCGCGCGAGACGAATCGTGCGGCCAGTGCCGCGCCGACGGCGATCGTCGCTGCGAAGGCCAGCGCCACGATCAGGATCGAGAAAATGTTGCGATACAGGAAGCTCACTGCGATCCAGTGGAACCGGACCTGGGATTTTCCTGCCATCATCGTGAATTGCAGCGCGCCCTGCTGCATCATGGCAAGGCAGAAGGTGCTCTTCTGGTCGAGTGTGTTGAAGACGGAAATGCCGACCGGCCCGTGACGGGGCAACGCGAAGGGAAGGGCAGGCCGGCGTTCGCTGCCGTACTCACTGATCAGATCGCCGATGGACACGACGTACCAGAGTTGCGGGCTCTTCGCCTTCAACTCCTCGAGGACCCGCGTTGGGCGGACCGTCAGAGTGTTGCCTTCGATCACGGTGGCATTCTTGAGAATGGAGGCTACGACCCGACACGCCCTGAACTCGCGTTCGTCCACCGGATAGCGCCAGACGAAGACGCCGAGCATGATCAGGAAGATCGTCGTCGCGGCGATGCCGAGCGACAGCGCGAAGGTCCGGGCGATCGATCTCATCGCGGTGTCGCCAGCCGCAGGATGTAGCCAATGCCGCGCATGCTGCGGATCTCGACGTCACCGCCGAGCTCGGTCAGCTTCTTCCTCAGGCGGGAAACCTGCGCTTCCAGCGTGTTGGACTCGATCTCGTCGTCGAAGCCGTAGATCTCCTCGATCAGCGCGGCGCGGGTGATGACGCGGTCGCGGCGCATCAGCAGTGCCCCCAGGATCAGTGCCTCGCGTCGCCGCAGCAGGATCTTCCTGTCGGCGACCACGACTTCGTTGCTGCCGAGATGCAGCTCGACATTGCCGAGCGAGAGCACGGAGGGCGCGAGCAGCCGGGGCCGTCGCAACACGGCGCGCACGCGCGCGATCAGTTCCTGAGGCTCGAACGGTTTTCCGAGATAGTCGTCGGCGCCACCGTTGAGGCCGTCGACGACGTCCTCCTTGGCGTCCTTGGACGTCAGCATGATGATCGCCGGGCGCTCCGGCGATTGGCTCAGCGCCGTGACGACCTGGAGCGCATCGCCGTCGGGCAGCATGCGGTCGACGATCGCGAGGTCATATTTGAAGTTTTCCAGCGCCTGGCGGGCATCAGCGATCGAGCCGACGAGGTCGACGATACCGTGCAGTTGCTCGAGCAGCCGGCTGATATAGGCGCCGATCTGCGGTTCGTCTTCGATCACGAGGGAGCGCACGTGGGTCGTCCTTGACTCTGCTGGGGCAACAAGACCTGACCGTGACGCTCCCTGGCCGACGCCTGGCGTTTCGGCTCGTGCGCTAGGGTTCCATTAGGGCAGCGAGCTTGGCGAATAAAAGGCAGGAACGGGAGAGTTCGCGGGCACCGCCCGTCAAGATTTGAGGGCGCGGCTGCGGCGCGGCAATGTTCGGGCAATGTTGATCCGGCGGCGCCTGGCGCGCGACGTCTCGGACGACGGCTCTCGCCTTGCAATCTTGGGGCAATTTTGCCGGACCACATGCTGTGGCTCTGAACCACACGAGTCGACCAGGCCCGCAAGGCCGGTCCGGGGGCCCCGCAATGATGTTTTTCGAAGAAGCCGCTCTCCGCCTCACGGCGACCGCGCGGCGGACGACTGCCTGTCTCGCTGCGCTCGGTGCGATCTTGACGAGTGCGCAATCTGTATCGGGGCAGAGCGCGTTCACGCTGCCAGCACCACCGTTCGAACTGCCGATGCTGCCTTCACCGTCCGGAAACTGGACCGTCATGGTTGGCATCGGCGGCGAATACACGCCTGACTTCGTCGGATCGAAAAACAGCAAGTTTCTTCCGATCCCGATCTTCACGATCCGCCGCGCCGGATCGATCGACCAGTTTCGCGGTCCGCGCGACAGCGCCAGCATTGCGCTACTCGACGTCGGCAATTTTCGCGCCGGGCCTGCGTTCAAATACGTCTCCTCGCGCAAGAGCGACAAATATTCCGAGCTGACCGGCCTCGGCAATGTCGACGCCGCCTACGAGCTCGGCGGTTTCGTCGAATATTATCCGGTCGACTGGCTGCGCCTGCGCAGCGAGTTGCGTCAGGGTTTTGGCGGCCATACCGGCACAGTGGCCGACGTCTCGGCCGACGTCATCGTCCCGCTCATCCAACGGCTGACGATCTCGGCCGGCCCCCGCTTCACCTGGAAGAGCACCAACGCGACCGCACCGTATTTCGGCGTCGACGCCGTGCAGGCCCTGGCATCGGGGTTGCCGGTCTACGATGCCAGAGGCGGCGCGCATTCTGTCGGCTTCGGCAGCCAGATCTCCTATCGCATCAATCCGCAGTGGGAGGTCCACGCCTATGTCGAATACGAGAAGCTGCTCGGCGACGTCGCGGACAGTCCGCTGGTGAAGCTGCGGGGATCGTCGAACCAGACGACAGTCGGCCTCGGCGCGTCTTATTCGTTCGATTTCAGAATCCGATAGGTCATCATGCGCCGCATTGCTTTTCTATGGGTTGGCCTCGCGGCCGCGTGTATCGCCCTTGGCGCCGCTGCGGCGTTCGAGACGCGTGCGACGAAGCTCAAGGCGATCGGTTGCGCCCGTCAATCTGCTGCGCAGCGATCCATTCAAGGAACTTGTTCGCAGCGATGTCACGCCGCAGGGACTGGATGCGTACATCGTCATCACCCGGGCGAGATCGAAGCTTGGAAACGGCCGCAACGTCGAGGGCGTCGGGCTCGCCGAATACCGGACGCTGCTCGCGGACTACGGCCTGATCCACGCGCTGTACGAAGTTCGCATCATCGACGGCAAAACGTTCGACGTGATCGAGAAGCGCGCGGCCGCGCCGCTCGACAACACCGGGACGGTGAGGATCGCCGGCCCGAGCGGATCGGTCGACGAGTCGTTCGAGGGCTCGGCTTCGAGCGAACGGCTTCGCGCGGCGATAGCGGACCTCATCATCCGCAGCCTGCCGCTGACGCTGGGCGACATGCACCTGATCGACAGTCCGTGACCCCTCAGGTCACCGGCGCCGGATTGAACAGGGTGAGATCGTTGTGGATGCCCCAGCGGTCCGACCACGGCTTGGTGCGGCCGCTGGCGACGTCGAGGATCAGGCGGAACAGGTCCCAGCCGCATTCCTCGATGGTCTTCTCACCGGTGGCAATGCTGCCGGCGTCGAAATCGATCAGGTCCTTCCAGCGGCGCGCCAGCTCGCTGCGGGTGGCGACCTTGATCACGGGCGCGGCGGCAAGGCCATAGGGCGTGCCGCGGCCGGTGGTGAACACCTGCAGCGTCATGCCGGAGGCGAGCTGCAGCGTACCGCAGATGAAGTCGGATGCGGGCGTTGCCGCGAACAGCATGCCCTTCTGCGTTGCCTTCTCGCCGGGCGAGAGCACGCCGGTGATCGCGCTCGATCCGGACTTCACGATCGAGCCCAATGACTTCTCGACGATGTTGGCGAGACCGCCCTTCTTGTTGCCTGGCGTGGTGTTGGCGCTGCGATCGGCGCCGCCGCGGGCAAGATAGGAATCATACCAGGCCATCTCGCGCACCAGCGCGCGGCCGACATCCTCGTTGATCGCGCGCCGGGTGAGCAGCTGGATGGCGTCACGCACCTCGGTGACTTCCGAGAACATCACGGTGGCGCCGGCGCGCACCAGGAGGTCGGCGGCGAAGCCGACGGCGGGGTTCGCAGTGACGCCGGAGAAGGCATCGCTGCCGCCGCATTGCAGGCCGATGACGAGATCGGAGGCCGGGCAGGTCTCGCGCTTGCGGGTGTTGAGCACCTTCAGCCGGGCCTCGGCCTGGGTCATGATCGCATCGACGATGGCGCCGAAGCCGTCGAAGGCTTCGTCCTGCATGCGCACGATGGCATCGCTGATGCCTTCCGGCACCAGCCGCTCGGGCGCCAGCTTTTCGCATCCGAGGCTGATGACCAGAATCTCGCCGCCGAAATTCGGATTGAGCGCGAGGTTCTGCAGGGTGCGGATTGGCACCACCGCGTCGGGCGCATTGATGGCGACGCCGCAGCCATAGGCATGGGTCAGCGGCACGACGTCGTCGACGTTCGGATATTTCGGCAACAGCTCGGCGCGGATGCGCTTGACCGCATATTCCATCGTGCCCTTGACGCATTGCACGGAGGAGGAGATGCCGAGGATGTTCTTGGTGCCGACCGAGCCGTCCGGATTGCGATAACCCTCGAAGGTGAAACCTTCGAGCGGCGGCAGCGGCGCGGGGACGGCGGTCGAGATTTCCAGTCTGTCGAGGGCAGGGGCATCCGGCATGCGGATGCGGGCCTCGTCCACCCATTCGCCGGCGAGGATCGGCGACAGCGCGTAGCCGATGATCTCGCCATAGCGGATGATCGGCTGGTCTTGCGCGATGTCGACCAGCGCCGTCTTGTGCCCTTGCGGCACGAAGGCGCGCAGCGTCAGTCCGCTGGCGAAGCGGGAGCCGGCGGGAAGCCCGAAATCATTGACCACGATCGCGACATTGTCGCGGTCGTTGAGCTTGATGTAGCGGGGCTGCTCTTTCGCTGCGACGTCCTGGTCCATTTGCGCTTGTCTCCGAAGCCGTACGGTGGGCAAAGGCGCAACGCGCCGTGCCCACCATGCTTCACACCGAAACGTAAGCGGTGGGCACGCTTCCGCCTTCGCTCTTCGAGCTACGGCGGACAAGTCGCTTTGCCCACCCTACGAGATATTCCCCGCGGTTAGCCCGGGAAGGTATAGGCCGTTTTCACCGTCGTGTAGAACTCGCGGGCATAGGAGCCCTGCTCGCGGGCGCCGTAGCTCGAGCCCTTCCGGCCGCCGAACGGCACGTGATAGTCCACGCCGGCGGTCGGCAGGTTGACCATGACCATGCCGGACTCGCTGTTGCGCTTGTAGTGCGAAGCGTATTTCAGGCTGGTGGTGCAGATGCCGGAGGCGAGGCCGAACTCGGTATCGTTGGAGATCGAGAGCGCCTCCTCGTAGTTCTTGGCGCGGATGACGGCGGCGACGGGGCCGAAAATCTCCTCACGCGCGATGCGCATGTTGTTGCTGGCTTCGGTGAACAGCGCCGGCTGGAGATAGTGACCGGGGTTCTCGCGCTTGAGCAGCTCGCCGCCGAAGGCGAGCTTGGCGCCCTCGTCCTGGCCGATCTTGATGTAGCGCAGGTCCTGGTCGAGCTGGCTCTGGTCGACCACGGGGCCGATATGCACGCCGGCCTTGAGCGCGTCGTCCACCGACAGGCCCTTCAGCCGCTCGGCCATCGCAGCGACGAAGCGGTCGTGGATGCCTTCGGTGACGATGAGACGGGAGGAGGCGGTGCAGCGCTGGCCGGTCGAGAAATAGGAGCCGTTGACGGCGACCTCGACGGCGGTCTTGAGGTCGGCGTCGTCGAGCACGACCAGCGGATTCTTGCCGCCCATCTCGAGCTGGAATTTCTTCATGGGGTTCGACAGCACGCAGGCCTGCGCGATCTTGCGGCCGGTCTGCACCGAGCCGGTGAAGGAGATCGCGGCGACATCGGGATGCTCGAGCAGCGTCTGGCCGACCACGGAGCCGGAGCCGACCACGAGGTTGAATACGCCGGCCGGAATCCCGGAGCGGGTGATGATCTCGGACAGCGCATGCGCCGAGCCCGGCACCAGCTCGGCCGGCTTGAACACCACGGTGTTGCCGTAGCAGAGCGCGGGCGCGATCTTCCAGGCGGGAATCGCGATCGGGAAATTCCAGGGCGTGATCATGCCGACGATGCCGACCGGCTCGCGCGTGAGCTCGACATCGAGGCCGGGACGCACCGAGGCGCCCTTCTCGCCGATCAGGCGCAGCGCTTCGCCGGCGAAGAACGCGAAGATCTGGCCGGCGCGCGCGACCTCGCCGATGCCCTCAGGGAGCGTCTTGCCTTCCTCGCGGGCGAGCAGGCGGCCGAGCTCTTCCTTGCGGGCGAGGATCTCGGCGGAGATCTTGTTCAGTGCGTCATAGCGCTCCTGCGGCGTCGAGCGCGCCCAGGCGGGGAAGGCGGCCTTGGCGGCGGCGATCGCCTTCTCGGTCTGCGCCTTGTCGGCCTTGGCATATTCGCCGACGACGTCGTTGGTGTTGGAGGGGTTGATGTTCCTGGTGACGCCCGAGCCGTCGACCCATTCGCCGCCGATGAAGTTCTTCAGGATCGCTGTCATCTTTTCCTCCTTGTTCAAGGGACATGATCCTATCGGAAAACCGGTGTCCACTTTCCCGGGATCATGACTGACGTTTCTTATCGCACGAGGCACGGACGCTTGTCGTCGAAGGTCCAGCCGGGGATCAGGTCCTGCATGGCCATAGCGTCATCCCGGGCGCCGAGTCCATGCTTCTTGTAGAGCTGATGCGCGGCCTCGATGGCGGCGCGGTCGATCTCGATGCCGAGGCCGGGGCGATCGGGCACTGCGATCTTGCCGCCCCTGATCTGGAGCGGCTCCTTCGTCAGCGCCTGGCCGTCCTGCCAGATCCAGTGGGTATCGATCGCGGTGACCTTGCCGGGAGCGGCGGCGCCGACATGGGTGAACATGGCGAGCGAGATGTCAAAGTGGTTGTTGGAGTGCGAGCCCCAGGTCAGGCCGTTGTCACGGCAGGTCTGGGCCACGCGCACGGAGCCTTGCATGGTCCAGAAATGGGGATCGGCGAGGGGAATGTCCACGGAGCCCAAACGCAGCGCGTGGGAGAGCTGCCGCCAATCGGTGGCGATCATGTTGGTCGCCGTCGGCAGCCCCGTTGCGCGGCGGAACTCGGCCATGATCTCGCGGCCGGAGAAGCCGGCCTCGGCGCCGCAGGGATCCTCGGCATAGGCGAGGATGCCGTGCATGCCCTTGCAGAGCCTGATCGCCTCGTCCAGCGACCAGGCGCCGTTCGGGTCCAGCGTGACGCGCGCGTTCGGGAAGCGCTTCGCGATCGCGGTGACGGCCTCGATCTCCTGCTCGCCGCGGAGCACGCCGCCCTTGAGCTTGAAGTCGGCGAAGCCGTAATGGTCGTGGGTCGCCTCCGCGAGCCGCACCACGGTCTCGGGCGTCATCGCTTCCTGATGGCGGAGGTTGAACCATTCCGCCTTGCCGCTCTCGCCCGCGACATAGTCGAGCTTCGACTTGCGCCGATCGCCGACGAAGAAGAGATAGCCGAGCGTCTCGACGCTCTTGCGCTGCTGGCCCTCGCCGAGCAGGGCTGCGACGGGCAGGCCGAGATGCTGGCCCAGCAAATCAAGCAGTGCGGATTCGATCGCCGTGACCGCGTGGATCATCACGCGCAGGTCGAAGGTCTGCTTGCCGCGGCCACCGGCGTCGCGGTCGGCGAAGGCGGTGCGGACGTCGGCCAGGATGTTGTTCATCGCGCCGACGGTCTTGCCGATGACGAGATCGCGGGCATCCTGCAGCGTCTGCCAGATCCTCTGCCCGCCCGGCACCTCGCCGACGCCGGTGTGACCGGAATTGTCGGTGAGGATGACGATGTTGCGGGTGAAGAACGGCGCATGCGCGCCGCTGAGGTTGAGGAGCATGCTGTCGCGGCCAGCGACCGGGATCACCTGCATCGCCGTGACAACAGGTGCGCCAGAGATCTCAATCCGGGCCATCGCGCGCTCCTCCCCGTTGTCTGATTATTCTGCCGCCTGTTGTGTCGATCGGATGGCGGGCAGATTCTTCACCAGCGCCGTCAGCTCCGCCATCTCCTGCTCGGTGAGATCGGTCAGCGGCGGCCGGACCGGGCCGGAGTCGCGGCCGATCACCTTCATGCCCGCCTTGATGATCGAGACCGCATAGCCCTTCTTGCGGTTGCGGATCGCGATCAGCGGCAGGATGAAGTTCTTCAGGCCGGCATGGATGGTCTCATGGTCGCGCTTGCGCACCGCGGCGTAGAAGCTGGTGGCGAACTCCGGCACGAAGTTGAACACGGCCGAGGAATAGGTCGTCACGCCCATGTCGAGATACGGCAGCGCGAAGGTCTCCGCAGTCGGCAGGCCGCCGATATAGGTGAGGCGATCGCCGAGCTTGGTGTAGACGCGGGTCATCAGCTCGATGTCGCCGATGCCGTCCTTGTAACCGACCAGGTTCGGGCAGCGCTCGGCGAGGCGCGCGAGCGTGTCGGGCTGGAGGATGGCGTTGTCGCGGTTGTAGACGATGACGCCGATTTTCACGGAGGCACAGACGGCCTCGACATGGGCGGCGAGGCCGTCCTGCTCGGAATGGGTGAGATAGGGCGGCAGCAGCAGCAGGCCGTCGGCACCCGCCTTCTCGGCACCGATGGCGATCTCGCGCGCGATTGCGGTGCCGTAGCCGGTGCCGGCAAGCACGGGCACGCGGCCCTTGGTCTCCTCGACGGCGACCCTGACGATCTGCGGAACCTCTGCCGGGGTCAGCGAGAAGAACTCGCCGGTGCCGCCGGCGGCGAACAGGCCGGCAACGTCGTAGCCGCACAGCCAGTCCATGTTGGCGCGGTAGGTCGCCTCGTCGAAGGAGTAGTCAGCCCTGAACGGCGTGACGGGGAAGGACAGGAGGCCGGATCCGATCTTTCGGGCCATGTCCTGCGGGGTCATCTTGCTCACGGGCGCTGCTCCCTTCGTGCGTGTTGCGGAGGACGCAAAGCCTGCGCGTCCATGCGCCGTGGTTTAGGAGACCGTTCGATGCGCGTCCAAGCCAAAGCCTATATCGACCGATGCGGATTGAGCATCAATCCTCTGGCAGCTCCGCGGAGGACAGTTCGCCGGCGGTTTTGATCAGCGCCGACAACAGCGGATTCTCGTCCTCGCGCCGCCAGACCATGAACAGCTCGACGGGCACGCGGTTGCGCAGCTTCAGCGGCCGCAGCCGCACGTCGGAGATCTTCAGGTTCGCGGCTGCGGCCGGCACGATGGCAAGGCCGAGGCCGGCGCGCACCATCGCGAGGATCGAGTGGATCTGGCTGAGATGCTGGACGTAGCGCGGCAGCACGTCGGCGCGGGTGAACAGCGCGACCAGGAGGTCGTGGAAGTAGCGGCTCTCATAGGGCGAGTACATCACGAAGGGCTGGTCGTCGAAGTCCTTGATGGCGATGGTGTCGGCGTTCGCCAGCGGATGCTTCCTCGGGATCGCCGCGAGCAGAGGCTCGGCGACGACGCGGCGGCTGGCAAGCTCGGGACGCGCGATCGGCGGCCTCAGCAGGCCGGCATCGATCTGGCCGGAGGTCAGCGCCTCGAACTGGTCGCCGGACACCATCTCCTTCAGCGAGAAATCGACCTCGGGCAGCTTGGCGCGGCAGGCGGCGACGAGCTCGGGCAGGAAGCCGTAGGCGGCGGCCGCCGTAAATCCGATTTTCAGCGAGCCGATCTTGCCGAGCGCGATGCGGCGGGCGACCTGCGAGGCGCTTTCCGCAAGCTTGAGGATGCGCCGCGCCTCCGGCAGGAAGCTGCGCCCGGCAGGGGTCAGGCGCACCGAGCGGCTGGTGCGTTCGAGTAGCGGCGCATCGATGATGTGCTCGAGCACCTGGATCTGCCGGGACAACGGCGGCTGGGTCATGTTCAGCCGCGCGGCGGCGCGGCCGAAATGCAGTTCCTCCGCCACCGTGACGAAGCAGCGGAGCTGGTTGAGGTCGAACATCGATACATGCCTTAGATGGATAAGGCGTTTCCCCGGCACTTCTAGCATCGATAACCCCCAATACAAAGACGGCGGCTGGTGAGCCGCCGCAAGTTGCCTGGTCAAGCTCCCGTGAGAGCCCTCAGGAGGAACCTTTGAGCACCACCCGCTCGATCTTGCCGACGATGACGAGATAGGCGAACGCCGCCACCAGCGCGTTGAGGCCGACGAACACCAGCGCGCCGTTGAACGAGCCGGTCGCGGCCAGGATGTAGCCGATCACGATCGGAGTGGTGATCGAGGAGAGATTGCCGAACGTGTTGAACAGGCCGCCGGAGACGCCGCCGGCCTCCTTCGGCGAAGTGTCGGAGACGACGGCCCAGCCGAGCGCGCCGATGCCCTTGCCGAAGAAGGCGAGCGCCATGAAGCCGACCACGAGCGCCTGTCCATCGACATAGTTGCAGGCGATGATCGACATCGACAGCAGCATGCCGCCGACGATCGGGATCTTGCGCGCCATGGTCAGCGAGCCGGTCCCGCGCAGAATCGCATCGGAGATGATGCCGCCGAGCACGCCGCCGATGAAGCCGCACAGCGCAGGCAGCGTCGCGACGAAACCGGCTTGCAGGATCGACAGCCCGCGTTCCTTGACGAGGTAGACCGGGAACCAGGTCAGGAAGAAATAGGTCAGCGTGTTGATGCAGTACTGGCCGAGATAGACGCCGAGCATCATGCGGTTGGAGAGCAACTGGCGGATGTGGTCCCACCCGGAGCCGGATTGCGCTGCGTGCTCCTGCTTCAGATCCTCCCTGGGCGCATCGAGATCGACCAGCGCACCGCCGTTCCTGATGTAGTCGAACTCGGCCTCGTTGATCGAAGGATGCTCCTTCGGGCCATAGATGGTCTTGATCCAGACGAGACCCATGACGATGCCGAGCGCCCCCATCACGAAGAACACGAAGCGCCAGCCATAGGCGTGCGCGATCCAGCCCATCAGCGGCGCGAAGATCACGGTCGCGAAATATTGTCCCGAATTGAAGAAGGCCGACGCGGTGCCGCGCTCATTGCCGGGAAACCACGCCGCGACGATGCGGGCATTGGCGGGAAACGACGGTGCTTCCGCGACGCCGACGAGGAGGCGCAGCGCGAACAGCACGACGACGGCCGCGCCGGCGCCGAGGAAGCCCACCCAGCCCTGCATCAGCGTGAACAGCGACCAGATGATGATGCTGAAGGCATAGACCAAGCGCGAGCCGTAGCGGTCGAGCAGCCAGCCGCCCGGCACCTGCGCTACGACATAGGACCAGCCGAAGGCAGAGAAGATCCAGCCCATGGCGACGGGATCGAGATGCAGCTCCTTGGAGAGCGCGGGACCTGCTATCGACAGCGTGGCGCGGTCGGCATAGTTCACTGTCGTGACCAGGAACAACATGGTCACGATGAACAACCTGACGCGAGATCTCCTCACGTCCGCGGCGGACACCACTGCGCTCATCATGCGCCTCCTTAGAACTCGAACATTTCCTCAAGGCGAGTCCTAGAGGCGCGCGCGGCGAAGTGTCCAAGTTCAAGGAAGTATCGATCGATGCCGTCTTTGGATCGATGGAACGGCGGGTTGGGGAAACGACCTAAGAGCGTGAGAATGTGAGAGCGATGTTTAGGTGCGAGCTTGTACCACGCAACACTGCTGTCATTCCCCGCGAAGGCGGGGAATCCAGTACGCCGCGGCTCCTCGATTTGATCACGGCTGTCACGGAGTACTGGATCGCCCGCCCCAGTGCGCAAGTGCGCACAAGGCGGGCGATGACGCCGAGCGTGTGGCGGCAGCGTTGCTACTGCCGCACGCTCGGCAGCAGCTGCGGCAAGAATCCGCGCGTCACGTTCGGCGGCACCGCATCGAGCCCCAGCACGGTGCTCGCGGCCGGCAGCGCGGCATCCGCCATCGCGGCGTGGCCTTCGGCGCTCGGATGCACGGCGCCGCCGTAGACGGCGGAGAGCACGCCCCATGTCGCGTCGTGAATGTCGGTGGGCTGGCTCGCGGCCGGCAGGCCCTGCGGATAGGTCATCGCTGCGAAATAGCTGTCATTGGCGTCGCGGATCCAGCGCGCGCGGGGCAGGTAGGCGCGATATTCCGAGGCGCCGCGGCCGCACAGCATCGGCTGGCTCGCTGCGCTGACGATATCGGGATTGAAGCTCTGGCCGTTCTCGGCAAAGCAGGCCCGGTCGAATTCGGGGTCATTGCCCGAATGGGCGCAGAAGCCATGATCGCCGAACGCGGCCTGGTGCGCATCGACGAAGGTCATGCGGTCGGCTTCGGGATCGCGGCACAGCGCACCGCGGGTGCAGGTGGCGAGCCCTTTCAGCTGCGGCAGGAATTCCGTGTCGACGAAGGTGGAGACTCGGGCGAGGCGCTGCGGATCGGCGTTGAAGGACGGATGGATGTCGAAGCCGGCGCGGCCGCCGCGGCAAGGAACGCCGCCGTCGGCGAGCGCAGGATTGGCGTAGGAGACATAGACGACGCGCGAGAGATCGCCGCCGACGAGCGGCTTCAGCGCCTCGCGCAGCTTGACGAAGCTTTGCGGCAGCTCCCGCGTCAGCGCATCGCGGGAATCATCGACGCTCGCCATCACGCCGGAGCGGCGGAATAGCGTCCGCTCGGTCGCGGTGTCGACGATGACGTCGGCGACGAGGCCGGAGAAATAGACGTCGTTGGCGCCGACCGAAAGCAGCACGAGATCGAGCGTCCGATCGGGCTGGCGCTTCTTTGCCGCGGTGAGCGCTTCGCGCAGCTCGGCGACCTGCGCGTTCACGCTGGTGTTGCAGACGCCGGTCTTGCCGGGCGGGCATTCGCGGGCGCGCTGCGAGCCAAGCAGCCCGTCGGCAATGCTGGCGCCGGTGCAGGCGAGCGGCAGGAAGGTCACGGCGATGTGGGTGTAGCGCACCGCGAGCGCCAGCGCGGTGCGGGCCTGGTAACTATAGAGCGAGCGGTGGCAGGGCGCGTTGAACCAGAGCGCGCTGTAGCGCTGCCAGTTGGCGAGCGTATCCGGCGCCTCGCAGGCGCGGCCGCCCTTGAAGCCGTGGCGGCTCGGCCGGTAGTACTGTGCGCCTGCGGTACCGAGATAGGAGCGGAAGCAAAATCCTTCGTCCGAGAGTGCCAGCGGCCGGTCCGGATTGCCCTCGCCGGAGGCGATGCTGTCCCCGAGGCCGGCGACGAAAATGTCGCGGACCCGGATCTCGGTCTGGAGGCGCTGGGTCGGATCGGAGCCGGCGGAGACATCGACGGTCGCGATCGTCTGCCTGCCGTAGCGGACGCGCAGATTGATCGGCTCGGCGCAGTCGAAGGTCGATTGTTGCGGCCCGTCGCCGTCGTCGAACGACCAGGCACAGGTGGCGCCGACCGGCACCGCGCCGGTCAGTCGCACCGTCACAGGATGGTCGATCGGGGTGATGTAGTTCTCTTTGACGTTGTCGCGGGTACAGGGCTGGTTGACCCGGCCCTGGAGGTCGATGCAGAGCCGGTTGACCATGTTGCGGGCCCAGCCGCGGCCCTCGCTCTGCAGCTCCAGCGATTGCTCGGCGGCGAGGATGCTGCGGTTGCGCGCGTTCTCGACATGGAGCAGGAAGTCGCGCTCCTCGCGAAACAGCCGGAAGCGGTTACGCACCTCCCAATCGATCTGCATGGCGCCCGCATCCTGCGCGGCGGCGCGCTCGGACGGCAAGGCGGTCAAAAGCCCGGCAAGCAGCAGAGCGCCTGCGGCGAGAGTACGAAGGGATAGAGGGATCATGGCCCGGGTCTTCAACGGCAAAGTTGAGGCGGAAATAAGAGAGCATTGCTCCGCCGCCCGCAACCTTTGTCTGCACCCGCTGCCTTAGCGCTTATTGGCCTGCCGCAGCAACCGCTCGCGCTGCATCGGCGTCACCTCTTTGGGCAAATTGGCCTGCGCACAGGCCTCCGCCAGCCGCCGCCGCTCCTGCCAGGGCTCGACCACGTTCATCCAGAGCTCGCGCGTTCCCATGATGGAGATGGCGAGGCCGAACGGGATCACGAAATAGAGGATGCGGAACACCAGCAGCGTCGCCAGAAGCTCCTCGCGGCCGAATTGAGGCAGCGCCACCAGCATGGCGGCATCGAACACGCCGATCGAGCCGGGCGCATGGCTGGCAAAGCCGATCAGGGTCGCCAGGATGAACACCACGGCGAGCGACATGAAGTCGATCGGCGGATTGGCCGGCATCAGCAGGTACATGGCCATGGCGCAGAAGCCGAGATCGACCACACCGATCAGGATCTGCACCAGCGTCAGCGGGGCCGAGGGCAGCACCACTTTCCAGCCCTTCTGGCCGAGCTCGCGCCGCTTCTCGCCCATGCACAGCCAGATGAGATAGGCCCCGATCGAGGCAAGGCCGCCGAGCGCGATCAGCCGGTTGATCGATGGGGGAAGCTGATCCATCGAGGACGCCGCATCCGGGTGGATGGCCAGGCCGATCGAGAGCACGAAGATGTTACCGAGCCAGAAGGTCAGGCCCGACAGGAAGCAGATTTTCGCGACGTCGATCGCGTTCAGCCCGTAATCCGAATAGATCCGGAAACGGATCGCGCCGCCGGTGAATACCGTCGCGCCGATGTTGTGGCCGATCGAATAGGACGTGAAGCTGGAGAGCGCCGCGATGCGATAGGGCACGTGCTTCTTGCCGATCGTTCGCAATGCAAAAAAGTCGTAGAAGGTCAGCGTGCAGAACGCGAAGAAGACGCAGATCGCCGCCAGGCCGATACTGCCGCGGGGAATCTCTGTCAACGCAGTCAGGATGACGCCGGTATCGATGCCCTTGAGGGTCCGCACCAGCGTGGTGATCGCGAAGGCGATGATGAAGATGCTCGCGGCAATTCCGAGCCGTCGCCAGCCGATCCATCTCTTGAAGCCGCGTTTCAGCGCGGGCAGCAGTCCGTGCATTCATCCTCCCGACGGGGGGCAAAGACCGACCGGGCCAGGCATTGGCCGGTCGGGCGCGATCTTGGCCAAAGGCAGGCATCGATCGCTAGGCATTGATCAAGCTCATTTAAGGCAAAATCAGCGGCTTGTGCAGCCCTTGACAACAATAGGTTCTGCGTTGGACCGGCGACTTTGTCATACGCGGTTCACATCGGATGCGCGTTAAGCATATGAGTCGTGAAACCGGCTCCGCTCGCGCATTTGGTGCGCCGACACGATTTCAAATCCTGGCGCCGTCCGCATTGTTCCAGCGCAAGCGGCTTCGGCCTTTTTGGAACGTCGATGCCGCGTTCTCGTTGGGCTTCATCAGCAATCGAACATGGCGGAATATGCGGCTTTTCGTGCAAGCCGGCGCCTCCGTGTTCCCCAAAACCCGAGAGGATCGGAACGATGGGACTGTTCACAAAAGACATCAAAACCATGAACGACCTGTTCGTGCATCAGCTTCAGGACATCTATTACGCCGAGCAGCAGCTCACCAAGGCGCTGCCGAAGATGGCAAGCAAGGCCACCGATCCGCAGCTGAAACAGGGCTTTTTGACGCACCTCGAGGAAACCAAGCAGCACGTCGCTCGACTTGAGGAAGTGTTCAAGATGCACGGCGTCGCCGTGAAGGCGGTCGACTGCCCGGCCATCGACGGCATCATCGAGGAAGCCGACGAGACCGCCGGCGAAGTCGCCGACAAGGCCGTGCTCGACGCCGCGCTGATCAACGCGGCGCAGGCCGCCGAACACTACGAGATCGTGCGCTATGGCAGCCTGATCGCCTGGGCCAAGCAGCTCGGCCGCAACGACTGCGCCAGCGTCCTCGCCAAGACGCTGGAGGAGGAGAAGGCGACCGACAAGAAGCTCACGACGCTCGCCGAGAGCAAGGTGAATCTGCGCGCGGCGAGCTAGCGGTCACGGTGCAGCCGGGAAAGCGCTGCGCGACCACGCGCGGCGCTTTCTTTTTTGACGCGTATCTTCGGTGCTAGAGCGCGCCGGCGTGGGTCGGCAGAGCAAGTCAGCCGCGTCGCAACGCGAAATGCGCGCCGCAAAACGCCATCACGGCACCGAGGCAGAGCGCGGCGAGCCCGGCCAGCACGCCCGAGACGGTCGGGATCGGGCTCGGCGCCGAGGCCGCCTGGCCCGCTCCCGCAAGCAGCAGCACGCCGACCGCGATCAGGAATTGCCGCATCCTATGCGGGATCTGTCCGGAGACGGCGCTCTGCATCAGGCTCGCCGTGAAATAGCCGCCGGAGAAGCCGACAGTGGCGATCAGCCACCATGCGATCGCCGCGCCAGCCGGCATGAACTCATGCGTGTCGGAGCGCCAGAGGCCGCCGAGGTCGAGACCATAGCGCGCGCCCAGCATATGGACCGCGAGCGCGAGCAGCACGCCGGAGATCACGGCGGCGCCGAGAATCAGGCGGCGCGGAAAAAACATCGTCTGAGCCATGTCTCGCTTGTAGGATGGGCGAGGGCGATCGCGCAAGCGGATCGCGAACGGGGTTAATGATCGAGATGCGGGGAGCTGAAGCCGGTTCGGCCACGAGCTACGCCTACAAGGCCTCGCTGATCGGGTCGGCGCATCGTTTCGAGCTGACGGAGCAGGGGCTGTCCTGGCACATCGCCGGACGCTCCGGCCTGTGGCGTTACGACGAGATCTCGGCGATCCGGCTGTCGTTCCGCCCGGTCTCGATGCAGCAGCACCGCTTCCGTGCCGATGTCAGCCGCACCGGCGGCGGGCGCATCGCGATCCTCTCGACGAGCTGGCAGACCGCCGCGCTGATGGCGCCGCAGGACAGCGGCTTCCGCGATTTCATTCTCGCGCTGCATGCGCGGATGGCGCAGGCCGGCAGCCGGGCAGAATTGACCGCCGGCCTTGGCCGCAACACCTATGCGGCGGCGCTGGCTTTCCTGGCAGTGCTGACGGTGGCGATGGCGGGGCTGTTGATCCGCGCGCTTCTGATCGGCGAGTTCGCCGGTGCGCTGTTCATCCTCGGCTTCGCGGCGCTGTTCGCCTGGCAGGTCGGCGGCTTCGTGCGGCGCAACCAGCCGCAGAGCTACAGTTTCGATCGCGTGCCGAAGGCTCTGCTGCCTTAGAAGACTCTGCTGCCTTGAGTGCAATCGGCAGCAATCAAACGTGACTTCGCGTCGCGGCGCCGGCGTCGCATCTTGCGTTCATGTCAGTCATGGACCGCAGCACCCGTCTGCCGACGGCAGATGAGATCGCCAGAATCAACCGCACGCATCTGACCGACACGCCGCTGCGGCCAGCCGACCTGCTGTTCATGTTCGGCACCCGTGAAGACGTTGGCTTGCGCGCCGGCACTGCCGCAAGGCTCTGGCGCGAGGGGCTGTTCCGCTGGTCGATTGTCAGCGGCGGTGTAACGCCGGGCTCGGAGCAATCCGAGTGCACGATCATCAAGACGGCGATGATCGCGGCGGGCATTCCGGCGGACGTCATCCTCGAGGAGCATTGCGCGATGAACACGGGCGAGAACGTGATCTTCTCGCTGCCGGTCATCGACGCGGCGCTCGGACTGCGGAACATCCGCAGCGTGATCTGCCTCGGCAACACCTGGACCGCGCGGCGTTACCCGATGACGCTGCAGCGGCACTGGCCGGAGGTCGAGAAGATGCTGCTCACTGTCGACAGCTTCGCGACGCCGCGTGCGCTCTGGCATACCGATGCCGAATTTCGTCGCCGCATGCTGCACGAATGGGACAAGATCGAGCCTTACAAGGCGAGGGGCTTCATCGCGGATTGGCCGGAGGTCTGAGCTACTCCGTCGAGTCGAAATCCTCTTCCTTGGTGCCGAGCAGCGAGGCGATCGTGCGCAGGCCGGAATCGAGCTGCTCGGGCGACGGCGGGGCGAGGGCGAGCCGCACCGCGTTTGGTGCATGACCATGCGCGATCGCGAAGGTCGAGGACGGCGTCAGCGCGATGCCGCGCCTTGCCGCCGCGGCGACGAAGGTCTGCGAACGCCAGTGCGGCGGCAGTGTCAGCCAGAGATGATAGGAGCGTGCGTCGGCGGCGAGCTGGTAGCCGGCCAGGAGCCTCGCGGCGGTCTGCTGGCGGCGCGCCGCGTCGATGCGCTTCAGGCGCGTCAGCTCGGCGACGGTGCCGTCGGCCATCAGCCGCTGCCCGGCCGCCAGCGCGTGGCCGGAGGCGATCCAGCCGCCGGTGCGGACCGCGCTCATGACGCTTTCGCGCAAGTGAGGCGGCGCGACCAGGATGCCGAGCGCGAGGCCGGGCGCGACCTTCTTGGACAGGCTGTCGATCACGATGCAGCGGTCCGGCCCGAGCGCGGCCAGCGGCGTATCGTCGGCGAGGAAGCCGTAGACGGTGTCCTCGATGATGGGAAGATCGAGCTTCTCGGCGACGCGCATGATGTCGGCGCGCCGCGTCGCGTTCATGGTGACGCCGAGCGGATTCTGGATGATGGGCTGGAGATACAGCGCCGACAGGTGCGCCTCGCGATGTGCCTTCTGGATCGCATCCGGCCGCGCGCCGTGCTCGTCCATCGGAATCGGGACCAGCGTCACACCTAGCCGCGCGGCGATGCTCTTGACGTATGGATAGGTCAGCGCCTCGACGCCGCAGCGGCCACCGGTTGGAACGAGCGCCGCAAGCGCGGCCGCGAGCGATTGCTTGCCGTTGGCGGTGAAGAAGATCTGGTCCGCCTGCGGCGTAAAATCCTTGCGCGCGAGATAGGCGGCGGCCGCATTGCGCGCGCTCCTGGTGCCGGTGCTGGTCGAAACGCGCAGCGCGGACTCCAGCGCGTCGACGCGCTCCAGCCCCGCAAGGCTCTTGGCGATCATCGCCCATTGCTGCGGCAGCAGCGGGTAATTGACCTCGAAATTGATGCGCGCCTCGGCCGGCTCGCGCGTCGTCTCGACTTGGCGCCTGATGTCGCCGGAGATGAAGGTGCCGCGGCCGACCTCGCCGACCACGAGGCCGCGGCGGAGCAATTCCGTATAAACCCGGCTCGCGGTCGAGACCGCGATGCCACGGTCATAGGCAAAATTGCGCTGCGGCGGCAGCCGGTCGCCGGGCCTTAACGTGCCGTTAGTGATATCGGCCGCAATGGCATCGGCAAGCTTCACGTACTCGAACTTGGACATTATTGCACCGAGAGCAATGTTTTGCTTGCTCCGAGAAGTGTACCGGAGCATTTAAGTTCCATCAAGATCCGCGATTGAGCCGAGCGTGCGCGAGAGCAATCCGACGGCAATGAGGTGCAGGCGCTGACAGCGCCCGCGCCAACGGCATCGGCTTCGCCGCGGAACGACACGCCGGAGAAGAAAAAATGACCACGATCTCGCAAACTGCCGGGCCGAGTTTACGCCCATCCTCATCGGGCGGATTTTTCAGTGTGCTTGCCCACGCCGCCTCTGCGCTGTTCAACCGCCTGGAGCGCCGCTCCGCCGTCAAGACGCTGAACGAGCTCGACGACCGCGCGTTGCGCGACATCGGCATCACGCGCAGCCAGATCGAGGATGCGGTGTACGGGCAGTTCAAGGCCGAGTTGACGCGGTATTTGTGAGCTTGCTCTGTCGTGTGCCGGACGCGCTGCAGCGTTCTTACGCTGCTGCGCAGGCCCGGATCTAGAAGGTAACGGAGTTCGTTGAGATCTTGGTCCCGGTTCTGCAGCGCATCACTTCGTGCTGCGCAGCGCCCGGGGCACGAGAGCGGGGCTTCGGCGCGCAACTGTCTCCGCATCGTCCTTGCGAGCCAACGGGTCCGCGCGAAGCGCGGCCCGGTTCGCTTGTATCTCGAATGTCCTTTGGACGTTGCCGGCTAATGCAGTGTCGCGGCAGCGGCTTCGTCGATGGCCGCCATCAGGTCGGGTGTCGCAGATTGATGGATCATGTGACCCACTCCGGCGATCCGATGCAATTTGCTCTGCTTGATCTCCCCATGGAGCCTGACTGATTGCTTGTCGATGTCGATCAGACGGTCGTCCTCACCCCCGATGATGATCGTGGGCATCTTGAGTTCGCTGTAGGTCTTCGCAGCTACAAAGGCCGCAGGGACCATCAAGGCCGCTTCCGCAGCACTGGCGTGCATCTGTGCTGGCCGCACGGCCATTTCCTTGGGAAAATCGGCGAACTTCTCGGGGACTTCGCGCGGGCCGAATAATTTACGCAACATCACAGGCCACATCAGCCGCCCGAAGATCGGGGAGACGGTGTGACTGATGACATCTCCGAGCCCGGGTATTGCAGATGGGAAAGAGGCCGCGGCGTCGGTGCGGGCGGTTGGGAAATAGTATCCCGACGCCAGCACCAAAGCTTCGACGAGCGAGGGATGCCTGATCGCCAGCGCCACTGCGACCGACGCTCCCCACGAATGCCCCAGCACAATCGCCCGCTGGACGCCCAGATGAGCGAGTGCCTCCTTGAACAGATCCGCTTGCGCCTCGGGGGTCCAAACGGCATTGCGGGGTCGCAAGCTATGTCCGAATCCGGGGCGATCGAACACGATGACGCGGTAGCTCTCCTCTGCCAGATCGATCAAGCCGCTCGACTCGAAATCCTGGATCATGCTGCCGTTGCCGTGAAAGAGAACCAGCGGTCGACCCTTGCCGCGCTCCACATAGTGCAGACGTACGCCGTTGACCTCGATGAACCGTCCCTGCGGGGGATTATCGCGTTGCGCCTTCCTGGCAAGCTGCCGATTGACGAGAGCCGCCCCCGCCATGACCGTTACTGCACCAGCAATGGCGGTGAGTGCGGGATACCGCCTGAAGGCGTTCAGGCAGCCGGACAGAAGCACGGGGAAACGAGTTTGCAGAAAGGTCATTGGCAGCACCTCGAGCGGGTCTGCACGATGCCTCACAGCAGAATGAGAAATGTTGCAGCTGATCTAAACGAGGGCGAGCTGCGTTCGTTCCTTTACGAACCCCGCAACCTCACGATTCCATTTCTCCGCAGCAACTTCGTTTGTCGGTCGACAGCGTGAGCTGTTGCTGCGGTTCCCGGCGGTCAGCCTGTAGCTGCGTCCTGTCCGCGCTAGTGCCTCACCACCAGAACCGAGCATTTGGCGTAGCGCACGACGTGCCCGGCGTTGGAGCCGAGGAAATAGGTGCGCATCGCCGGCCGGTGCGAGGTCATCACGATCAGGTCGGCCTTCATATTCGCGGCTTCCTCCAGGATTTCGTGGTAGATGCCGCCCTGGCGCACGATGCTGGAGATGCGGCCCGGTTCGATGCCGGACTCGCGCGCGACGATGGCGAGGGCCTCCTCCGAGGTCTGACGCTGCTGCTCGTCGAAATCGGCCGGGACGTATTCGGCCAGCATCACCGGCGTCATCGGCAGCACGTTGAGCAGGCGCACCGTGCCGCTCCAGGTCTGGGACAGCGTCGCCGCGGTTGCGATCGCCGGCTTGGCGAGATCGGTGTCGGCGAGGTCGATGGGCACGAGGATGGACTTGAACATCTGCGCCTCCAAATCTTTCGGTCAGCACGTCTTGCCGGCAGGTTGCGCGATCATCCCGATCGAAGCAGCCTGGGGCTGACGAACAGCACCAGCTTGCCGCGGCGGTAAGCCACGTCACCCCAATCCTTGACGTCAAAGTCGAAGATCGCAAGCCCCGCGGTGGGCAGGTTGTCGCTGAGCGCCTTGGCGCCGGCCGGGTCGCCGCCGCCTATCAGCATCAGGGCGGCCTCGTGCATGCCGGGGTTGTGGCCGATCAGCAGCAACTGCTTTGGGTCGGCCGGGGCGGTTGCAGTGCGAATGGCTTCCAGGATTTCCGCGGAATCGGCGCCGTAGAGTTCCGGCAAGACCTCGACCTGCGGCACGGGGACGCGGTCCTTCATCGCCTCCCAGGCGATGTCCCAGGTCTGCCGGGCCCGCACGGCATGCGACACCAGCACGGTATCGGGGAAGGGGGGATGGGTGGCGATCCAGTCGCCCATCCGCGCAGCATCCTTGTGGCCGCGCTCGTCGAGCCGGCGGTCCTGGTCACGGCCGCTCGGCGCGTCGGTCTCGGTCTTGGCGTGACGCAGCAGCATCAAACGGCGCATGGCATTCTCGAATCGTTGTGTGTCCAGAATAATCTACGGGCGCGGGTCGAGAACAAGGTGACAAGCGCCGGACAGGTCCAAAAGCGCGGTGAGATTGGGACGAATCGCCATCGCGCCTTAGAGTTATTGTTTTGAGCATGATCTCCGCGCAAACGCATTTTGCGTTCGTCGCGAGGGAAAACCGCTGCACACTTCTTCGGATCATGCTCTAAGAAAACGACATGAGCGAGACTTTCACAAGCGTGTCCCAGGAAGAAGCCGGCTTGCGCGACCGCGTGCGGTTGACGTTCGATCTCGATGCCGACATCTGCGTCATCGGCGCGGGGCTTGCCGGCCTTTCCATCGCGCTGGAGGCGGCCCGGCTCGGGGCCAGCGTCGCGGTGCTCGAGGGCCGTCATGTCGGTTGGAACGCCTCCGGCAACCAGCTCGGCACCGTGATGCCTGGCTTCGCGCTGCCGCTCGCGGACCTGATCGAGCGCATCGGCTTCGAGGACGCGCGCGAGTTGTGGGCCCTGTCGAAGGAAGGCGCCGAGTTCGTCCGGGCCAACGCCACGGAAGAGAACATGCCGGGAATCGGCCTCAGCGACGGTGTGCTCGAGGTCTCCAACGTCGATACCGGCGACCGGCTGATCAGCCGGTTGCAGATGCTGAACGGGGATTTCGATACCGAGGTCGAGGGCTGGCAGGCCGATCACGTCCGCGGGCTGCTCAAGACCGATCGCTACTTCCACGGCGTGTATTATCCCAGGGCGTTCCAGGTCGACGGCCGGAAATATGTGCACGGCCTTGCGGCGCTGGCACGGCGGGCAGGCGCCCGCATCTTCGAGGACACGCCGGTCGTCAGCATCGATCATTCCGGCATCCGCAAGCGCATCGTCACGCCCTCGGCGCGGCTGCGCGCGACCCACATCGTGCTCGCCGGCAACATTCATCTCGGCGCGCCCCTGAAGCGCCTTTCGGAGACGCTGCTGCCGGTCTGGCGCTATGCCGGCGTCACCGCGCCGCTCGGCGAGCGCCTTCATGAGATCATCGCCGTCAAGGGATCGGTGATGGATTCCGACGGCGTCGACCATTTCCGGATTGTCGACGGCGACCGGCTGATGTGGGAGAGCCCGGAGACCACCTGGGCGGCGCGTCCGCAGCGCTTCGCGGGCGCCGTCAGGCGGCGGATCCGCACGATTTTTCCCGAGCTCGGCAATGTCGAGATCGCCGACATGTTCGGCGGCGCCACCGGCCAGACCGTGCACGGCATGCCGCAGATCGGCCAGTTGCGCAAAGGCCTGTGGGTGGCGAGCGGGTTCGGCCGCCAGGGCATGAACACCTCCGCCATGGCCGGACAGATGATCGCGCGCAGCATTCTGTGGGGCGATGAGCGCTGGCGGCTGTTCTCGCCGTTCGAGCTGGTCTGGGCGGGCGGCGCCACGGGACGCGTCGCGGGCCAGCTGGTCGGGATCTGGAGCAGGGCGAGTTCCGCCGCGGCAGGCTCGCTCGCCCGCTATCGCGAACGTGCCAGGGTCAAGGACAGGGAACGCGAGGCCCGCCTCGCCAAAGCCAACCGGGCCGCCGGCACCGGCCCGCGCCGTCCCCCGCCTGGCGTTCGCCCGCGGCCGGCCCCGCCGCCGAGACCTGCGGCCCAAGACGTAGAACAGGTTGAACAGGGCAGGGAACCGGCCTCTCACGACGCCGGCATCTCGCGATAAGGTCCAAGAAAAATCCCGCCCGGAAGTGTAACATCGGCCGTTAGAGCCCGTATCTCATGGCGTGGACTCCCCGCGCACGGAGAATGAGATGGTTGACCGCCGCATCCTGTTGACGACTGTCGCCGGCCTGTTTGGCCTTTCGGCCTTCCGCTGGCTGAGAGCATCCCCCGCCGAGGCCGGCGAGAAGGCCGCGGAAAAGTTCGAGATTGTGAAGACGGAGGCCGAATGGCGTGCCCAGCTCACGCCGCAGCAAT
Source organism: Bradyrhizobium sp. I71 (assembly GCF_022354745.1). NCBI lineage: Bacteria > Pseudomonadati > Pseudomonadota > Alphaproteobacteria > Hyphomicrobiales > Nitrobacteraceae > Bradyrhizobium > Bradyrhizobium sp. I71. The sequence continues at coordinate 1,049,297 of NZ_CP059398.1, read as the reverse complement.
ATGAGATCCTGCGCAATCACGGCACCGAGCGGCCCGGCTCCAGCCCGCTGCTGAAGGAGCACCGCAAGGGCATTTTCGCCTGCGCCGGCTGTGACCTGCCGCTGTTTACGTCCGAGACCAAGTTCGAGAGCGGCACGGGATGGCCGAGCTTCTACCAGCCGATCGAGGGCAATGTCGGCAAGACCGAGGACCGCACCTACGGCATGGTCCGCACCGAGGTGCATTGCCGCCGCTGCGGCGGCCATCTCGGCCACGTCTTCGACGACGGTCCGAAGCCGACCGGCTTGCGCTATTGCATCGACGGTTTCGGGCTGGTCTTCCACCCCGCGGCGGCGTCGGCGACGTAGGTCTTTCTCGTCGTCGTTCCGGAGCGGTCCGCAGGACCGAACCCCCGGTGCGCAATTGCGCACCGGGGAATCTCGAGGTTCCGGATTCGATGCTGACGCATCGCTCCGGAACGACACTCGCCCCGGCAATTGTTGCCGGCCCGGCAATTGTGCCCCGGTCGTCCGACCGGGGCCTTTTTGTTTAAGCCATTGATTTCCTGAAGATCCCTGCATTGGCATAGGCCTTGCGACGTCTCTCCCGACTGCGGCCATGGTCGACCGGCCGCCGGGATCGGATTTGGAGACAAAGTTATGGGTATCTTCGATGCAATGAACACCTCGGTGGGTGGCCTGCAGGCGCAGTCCTATGCGCTGCAGAATATTTCCGGCAACATCGCGAACTCATCCACCACCGGTTACAAGGGCATCGGCACCAGCTTCGTCGATCTCATTCCCGACTCCTCGGTTCCGAGCAAGCAGGTCGCGGGCGGCGTTACGGCCAATGCGAAGGCCACCATCACCACGCAGGGCACGATCTCGGGCTCCACCGTCGCCACCAACATGGCGATCACCGGCGACGGCTTCTTCTCGATCCAGAAGGCGAGCGGCGTCGTCGACAACGTCCCCGTGTTCACCGGGGTGACCTACTACACAAGGCGTGGCGACTTCCAGCTCAACGCCAACGGCAACCTGGTCAACGGCGCCGGCTATTACCTGATGGGCGTCACGGTCGACCCGAAGACCGGCAACCCGACCGGCAGCGTGGCGAACGTCCTGCAATTCCAGAACAACTTCATTCCGGCGCAGGCGACCACCTCGATCCAGTACGCTGCGAACCTACCGACCCAGCCGAACACCGTGGCGAAAACGACTGCCTCGACCGGCACGCTGCTGGCGGCCGGCGGGCTCAATCCGTCCGATTTCGCCGCCAACCCGCTGCCGGTCGGCACGCCGCCGGCGCCCTATGCCAACGCAACGGTGTCAGGGGCGGCAGCAACCGGCAACATCCGCTCGGCCTATTCGTCGACGACGGCGACGGGCACGGTTGCGCTCCAGAACAATTCGTCGGCGGTCGCCTCGACAACCACGTCCCTTGACAACGCCGCCGGCACGCATCTCGCCTCCAGCATTCTCACCGCGTTGAGCGGCCAGACGCTGACCATCAACGGCAACACCGTCACGTTCGACGGCAGCACCACGGTCTCGACCGTCGGCAGCAATACGACGATTGGCCTCGGTGCGGGCACGACGGCGACCGTGGCCGACATCCTGAATGCAATTCAGACTGCCGGCGGCGCCGGCGTCACCGCTTCGCTCTCCGTCAGCGGCAATATCCAGATCTCGACCGGCACCGGCACCGACGTGGCGGTGGGCAGCGGCACGGCAGCCACCGCCCTCGGCATCAGCAGCGTGACGCGCGGCGGCAATGTGCTGTCCTCGCCCGCGATCTCGGGCGCGACCGTGCTGAGCGGCACTGCGACTGCCGGCGGCGCCCAGGTGCTCTCGTCCGGCTTTTCCGCCGGCGATACCATCACGGTCAACGGTCAGACGCTGACCTTCATGAACTCGGGCGCCTCGGGACCGAACCAGATCAACATCACCGACAACATCACGACCCTGCTCGGCAAGATCGACGCGCTCTCCGGCGCCTCGGGGTCGTCGGTCAGCAGCGGCGGCGTGATCACGCTGAACACCGGCACTGTCTCCAACCTCTCGGTGTCGAGCTCCAACAGCGCTGCCTTCTCCGCGCTCGGCTTCACCTCGACCATCACCAAGAATCGCGATGGTGGCGGCACCGCCGGCACCGGCGGCGTGATCGGCAACGACATCGCGACCTTCACCAAGGAATCGATCAGCGGCGGCGCGGTGACCGCCTACAACGCCGCCGGCACGCCGGTGAACCTGCAATTGCGCTGGGCCAAGACCGACAGTGCCTCGCTGGGCGCGGGCCATTCGGATAGCTGGAACCTGTTCTACCAGACCGACCCGAACGCGACCGGCACCACGGTCGGCTGGGTCAACACCGGCCAGACCTTCACCTTTGCCGCCGACGGCTCGCTGACCTCGCCGAGCGGCTCGGGCATCACCATCAACAACGTCACCGTCAGCGGTCAGTCGCTCGGCTCGGTCGCCTTCAACATCTCCTCGGGCGGGCTGACGCAATATGCCAGCACGAGCGGCGCGGTGACCATCAACACCATCACGCAGAACGGCTATGCCGCCGGTCAGCTCCGCTCGGTTGCCGTCAACAACAATGGCGTCGTGGTCGGCACCTTCTCGAACGGCCAGAACCTCAACCTCGCTCAGGTGCAGCTGTCGCATTTCAACGGCACCAACTATCTGAAGGCGCTCGATGGCGGCGCCTACGCTGCGACTGAACAGTCGGGAGACGCCATCGACGGCGCCTCGGGCACCATCAGCGGCTCGTCGCTGGAGGGATCCAACACCGACATCGCCGACGAATTCACCAAGCTGATCGTGACCCAGCAGGCCTATTCGGCCAACACCAAGGTGATCACGACCGCGAATTCGATGGTGCAGGATCTCTTGAACGTATTGCGCTGATCGGCGCGTAACGTAACCAAAGGCGGGTCAGTGACATGGGTTTGAGTTCAGCCCTCGCCAGCGCGATGAGCGGTCTGCGTGCAAATCAGGCCGCGCTCTCGATCGTCTCATCGAACGTCGCGAATTCGCAGACGCCGGGTTACGTCGTCCAGACGCCGAACCAGATCGAGGTCACCACCGGCGACTTCGGCTCGTCGGTGATGACCACCGGCGTTACCCGCGAACTCGACAGCTACGTGCTGAACCAGCTGCGGACCGAGACCGGCGGCAGCGGTTACGCCGACCAGATGGCCAACATCCTGAAGCAGCTTCAGAATGTCTATGGCACGCCCGGCAACAGCGGCACGCTCGAAGCCGCGCTGAACAAGTTCACCACGGCGCTTCAGGCGCTCTCGACCAGTTCGGGGGCGTCGTCGGCGCAGACCGTCGCGCTCGGCGCGGCGCAGGCGCTGGCGCAGCAGCTCAACATCACCACCAACGGCATCCAGTCGCTGCGCTCCAACGTCGAGCAGGATCTCGGCAACTCGGCGCGAGCCGCCAACGCGGCGATGCAGCAGATCGCCGACATCAACACCAAGCTCCAGGGCCTGTCGGTCAACGATCCCTCGGCCGCCACGCTGATGGACCAGCGTGACCAGGCCATCAACACGCTGTCGAAATATGTCGACGTTCGCGTCACCACCGACGGTTCGAACCAGACCAACATCTACACCACGACCGGTATTCAGCTCGTCGGCGCCGGGCTGGCCTCGGAATTCTCCTTTGCCTCCGCCGGTGCGCTTTCGGCGACCTCGCTTTACAATATCGACCCGGCCAAGTCCGGCGTCGGTGCGTTCAACATCAAGCTGCCGAACGGCTCCCAGGTCGACGTCGTCGCCAACAACGTGGTGTCGTCCGGCCAGATCGCGGCCGACCTGAAGCTGCGCGACCAGACCCTGGTCCAGGCGCAGGACCAGATCGACCAGCTCGCCGCCACGATGGCGAGCGCGCTGTCCGACAAGACCGCGGCCGGAAGCACGGTCACCGGCCCGCCGGCCGGGTTCGATCTCGACCTTGCCGGCGCGGCGCCGGGCAACACCGTCAACATCACCTACACGGACACGGCCACCAACACCCAGCGCCAGATCACGCTGGTCAACGTGACCGATCCGGCCGCGCTGCCGCTTCAGAACGCGACGAACGCCAATCCGATGCGGATCGGCGTCAACTTCTCCGGCGGCATGGGAGCGATCGCCTCCGCGCTCAACACCGCGCTGTCGGGCACGCATCTGTCGTTCTCCGCCGCCCCTGCGCCGGCGACCGCCACGACGCTGCGGGTGACCGACGACAACACCGGCCTCGCCAAGGTGAACTCGGCGTCGACCACGAAGACGATCACGTCGCTGACCTCGGGCAATCCGCAGCTGCCGCTGTTCACCGACGGCGGCCAGGCGCTCTACACCGGCGCGATCACGGCGTCCGGCTCGCAGATGACCGGCTTTGCCGGGCGCATCGCCGTGAACACGCAGCTGGTTTCCGATCCGAGCCGGCTGTCGGTCTACAACACCTCGCCGGTGACGCCCGCAGGCGACACCACGCGTTCGGACTATCTCTATTCGCAGCTCACCAATGCGGTGTTCTCCTATTCGCCGCAGACCGGCCTCGGCTCGGCGAACCAGCCCTTCACCGGCAGCGTCTCGAACTACCTCCAGCAGTTCCTGAGCGTCCAGGCCAACGCTGCCACCCAGGCGACCCAGCTCCAGCAGGGCCAGAGCGTCGTGGTCTCGACGCTCCAGGCCAAGTTCAACTCGACCTCCAGCGTCAACCTGGACTCGGAGATGTCGAACCTTATTCAGCTTCAGAATGCCTATGCCGCCAACGCCCACGTCATGTCGGTGGTGCAGAGCATGATGAACACGTTGCTCCAGGCTCAAGTGTAACAAGTAACAGGGCTCTGAAAGATGTCGATCAGCAGCATCAATTACTCTTCGTCGATTCTCGGCGCACAGATCCGCAACATCAATCAGCAGCTCACCGACCTGTCGACCCAGCTTTCGACCGGCAAGCTGTCGCAGAACTATTCCGGCATGGGCACCAACGAGGGCTTTGCGATCGCCGGGCGCGCGCAGCTCTCCAACATCGCCGGCTATACCGACACGATCACCAACGTCAACGTCAGCATCAACCTCGCCAATACCGCGCTGCAGTCGCTGACGAAGATCCGCAACACGGTGCAGACGGGCTCGGCCAACACCGCGCAGGACCTCAACGTCAACGGCCAGACGATCGCGCAGAACACTGCCGCGGCGCAATTCGGCTCGATGGTCGGCGTCCTCAACACGCAGACGGGCAGCCGCTATCTGTTCTCCGGGACGGCCGTCAACACGCAGTCGGTTGCGGATGCCGGCGACATCATCAACGGCACCACGACGCAGGCCGGCTTCAAGACCGTCATGGCGGAGCGCCAGGCCGCCGATCTCGGCGCCAACGGCATGGGGCGGCTGGTGCAGACGCAGCCGACGCCGAGCTCCGTGCAGGTGTCGGAGGACGTCGCCGGGTCGCCGTTCGGGCTCAAGATCAAGGCGGTGTCCTCGACGCTGACGGGCGCGACCGTCACCGGCCCGAGCGGCTCGCCGGTGTCGTTCTCGGTCGATCTCAACGGCGTCAACCCGAACAACGGCGACAAGCTCAGCATTCAGTTCACCCTGCCGGACGGCACCACCGAGCAGATCGACCTGACCGCCTCGACGGCGACGCCGACGCCGCTCGGCAGCTTCGCCATCGATGCGAGCACTCCCGTCAATCCGAACAACACCGCGACCAACCTCAACACCGCGCTGAACACCGCGATCACCAAGCTCGCCAACACCTCGCTGGTGGCGGCATCCGCGGTCGTCGCCGGCGACAACTTCTTCAACACCGCGAGCTCCGCGATCGGCACGCCGGTCAACAGCCAGGCGGCACCGCCGGCCCCCGTCACCGGCGCGACGGCGCTGTCCGGCGCGAGCCCCTCGGACTCGATCTCGCCGGGCTTCGTCGCCGGCGACACCATCACCGTCAACGGCACCACGCTGACCTTCGTCAGCTCGGGCGCGACCGGCGACCAGCTCAACGTTACCGACAGCATCCAGACCCTGCTGAGCAAGATCGACCAGATCACGGGGACGTCGAAGCCGTCGACGGTCCATGGCGGTTCGATCACGATCAACACCGACGACGCGGCGAGCCTCAACATCACGAGCTCGAATACGGGGGCGCTGGGCTCGCTCGGCTTCGGCGCGACGCCCGTGACCGCCACGCAACCGCCGCTGCGCGTCGGCTCCTCGCCCGCGAGTTCGGCGACGACGCTGGTGAACGGCTCGGCCACCACCGTGAAGTGGTATCTGGGCAATGACGGGCCGGGGTCGCCACGCTCCACGGCGACGGCCCGGGTCGACGATGCCGTCACGGTGCAATATGGCGCCCAGGCGAACGAGGACGCAATCCGCCGGCAGTTGCAGGCGATCGCGGTGTTCGGGACCTTCTCGACCTCGCCGACCGGCCAGTACTCGGGCGGGCAGGTGTCGGCGCTGAGCCTGCGGGTGACACAGGCGCTGACGCAGCAGCCCGGCCAGCAGCGCATCGAGGACATCCAGACCGACATCGCGATGGCCCAGAACACGATGAAGGACGCGACCACGCGCCAGACCCAGGCCAAGGCGCAGCTCCAGGGCATCATCGACCAGGCGGAATCGGCCTCGCCGGACCAGGTCGCGAGCGAGCTCCTGGCACTCCAGAACGCCCTCCAGGCGTCCTACCAGGTGACCTCGAACCTCGCCCAGCTGTCGCTCGTCAAGTTCCTGTAAGGGGGCGTTAAGGCGCCGTTAACCATGCCTGTTTACCTCTTGGTGAGGATTGGAGCGGGGCGGGGCGGTCGATGTCGGACAGGATGCAGCTGGTGGTGGCAACGCCTTGCTTCGGCGGGCAGGTGTCGAGCATCTATGCGAGCTCGATCTTCGCGCTGCAGCGCGCCGTGCACGGCATGTCCAATCTCGAGCTCAAGGTACACCTGCGCGACGGCGACGCCCTGATCACCCGCGCGCGGGCCAATTTGGTCGCGCTGTTTCTGGACGACCCCAAGGCGACGCATTTCCTGTTCATCGATGCCGATATCGGGTTCAAGCCGGAGCAGGTGTTCCGGTTGATCGAATGCGGCGCGGACGTCGTCGCCGGCTGCTATCCGGTCAAGCGGGTCAACTGGGACAAGGCGAAGCGCGCGATCGAGGCCGGCCGCACCGACGTGCCGGCGGCCTCGCTCGACTATGTGCTCGAGATCGAGGATCCCGACCGCATCGTCGTGGTCAACGGCTTCACCCGCGTGCGCTACGCCGGCACCGGCTTCCTGATGATCCGGCGCCACGTGCTGGAGGCGATGTGCCGCCACCCCGACTATGCCAACCTGCAATTCTTCCGCGAGCATTCGCACGATACGCTGACGGCGAGCCAGAACCGGTTCGCGCTGTTCGAATGCATGATCGACCCGGTGACCGGCACGTATCTTTCCGAGGATTTCGCCTTCTGCAAGCGCTGGACCGATATCGGCGGCGAGATCTGGGCCGACATCCAGAGCTCGCTCGATCACGTCGGGCCGTCGGTGTTCCGCGGCGACATCGCCTCGCAATTCGCGCCGGCGCCCGCGGCGGCGGCCGATGCCGCAGCGTGAGGCTGCCGGGATGAGCGGCGGCGCATCCCGTTCGTCAGAACCGGAACGCACGGCTGACGGCGGTTCGCGCTATCGCCTGCGCGATCTCTTCACGCCGCTCGACACGCTGCTCGTCTCCGGCGGAGATCCGCGGCTCGCGCTCGATCCCGAGGACCGCGTCAACGTCTATGGATGCGCGGCCTCGCCGGAGCCGGACATCTGGAATTTCGCCTCCTCGACCGCATCGACGATCTCGCAGGCGGCCTATGACCGTGCCGTGCTGGCGCGCGAAGAGCTGATGCACAAGTGTCTGTTCGACGAGGTCGAGGTCGCTTTCGACTCGCGTTGCGAGGACATGCGCGACGAGCTGCGCCGCCATCTCCAGCTTTCGCCGCGCGTCGACGTGGTGTTCTCGCCGTCCGGCACGGACTCCCAGCTCCATGCCCTGTTCCTGGCGCGGACGATCCTCGGCGTGCGACCGGTGACGATCGTGGTCGGCGCCGACCAGACCGGAAGCGGGACGATCCATACTGCCCGCGGACACCATTTCAGCTCCATGACGGCGAGCGGCGTTGCGGTTCGCAAGGACGGAGCGGTTGCCGGGCTCGCCGGCGCCAGCCTTGCGTTGCGACTGCGCGAGGCCGCACCCGGGATCGCGATGCGCGCGGACGCCGATGCCGCGGTGCTGCATGCGGTCGAGGCTGCGATCGCGCAAGGCGCGCCCGTGCTGCTCCAGATCATGGATTCCTCGAAGCTCGGATGGCGTGCGCCGAGCGCGGCCTGCCTCGACGAGATCGCGCGGCGCTGGCCGCGCGAGGTCCAAATCGTCGTCGATGCCTGCCAGGCCCGGCTCGGCCGCCGCCGGCTGCGCTCCTATCTCGACCGCGGCTATATGGTGCTGATCACCGGCTCGAAGTTCTTCGGCGGACCTGCCTTCAGCGGTGCGCTGCTGGTGCCGAAGGGCCTTTCGCGCTCGCTCGACCGGGGTGAGGGGATCGCACCTGGTATTTTCGACTACGCCGGCCGTTGCGATTGGCCAGTGGCCTGGACGGCGCTGCGTTCGCGCTTCGAGCGCCGCCCGAATTTCGGTCAATGGCTGCGCTGGGAGGCGGCGCTGGCCGAGATCGGCAGCTATTACGCCGTGCCCGCGGTTTCCCGCGCCGAGATGCTCGCCGAGCTCGCCGCCGGCGTCGACAGCATGATCGCGCTGTCGCCGTCGCTTCGCTCTGTTCCAACTCCAACCGCGATCAACACGGCCGACGCGGACGACGAGGAGTTCGCGCAAGCAACGATCTTTCCGTTCACGCTGCTGCGCGACGGCAAGCCGGTCTCGATCGCCGAGACCTGGGCCGTTCACCGTGCGCTGGCGCGTGACATGAGCGAAGAGATCAGCGGCAGCACGGCGGACCGAGAGATCGCCGCGCAGCGCTGCCTGGTCGGCCAGCCGGTCCGGCTGGAGCGGCAGGACGAGACGCCGCAGGCCGTGCTGCGCCTCTGCGTCGGCGCACGGCTCGTGACGGAAGCCTGGTCGCAGGATACGGCGAAGGCGCGACGCAATGTGCAGCACGTTCTCGACCGCATCGCCCATGTCCTGGTGAAGATCGAGCTGCTGCTCGACCGTGGTGCAGCCGCGACCGTGCCGGTCAAGTCCGAGTTCGAGGTGTGAAATGCAGCATCCAGTTTCTGCGCCGATCGGTTTGACTGCGGCGAGCTATGCCGACCGCATCGGCTTTGCGCAGCTGACGCGCCAGGCCTTCGAAGGCGTCGATCTGCATCCGTTGCGCGACCAGCTCGTGGCGCGGATCGCGGCGGGGACCGCGCTGGCGGGCGAAGGGCTGGATCTCTCCTTGATCACCCAGCTTCTGGGCGACAAGGATCAGGGGCTTGCGATCCAGTCCGAAGTGCTGACATTCCATCAACTCTTTCGTACGCCCAGTGCGGCTTCGCAGCCCGGCTTGCGCGTGCTCGCGCTTGCGGCCGACATCGACATGGGCGGCAACACGCCGATCGATTTCCTGCTCGAAGGCTCCGACATCGAGCTGCTGACACTCTACGTGGTCAAGGGCGTCGGTCTGCCGGAAACCTTGCCCGAGCACGACGTCGCCATCGTGATCGCGTCCGATTCCGAGGAATGCCGCGAGGCGCTCGCGCTGATCGAAAAGGCCGCGCCGCACTGGCCCCGGCCGCTGCTCAATCCGCCCGATCGCATCGGCAATCTCGATCGCGACAAGCTGTATCGGCTGCTGGCTGGTGTGCCGGGTCTGGACATTCCCGCGACCATCCACGCGACGCGCGCGCAATTGTCCGATCTCGCCCAGGACCGGATCGCCTGTGAGGACATCGCGGGCGAATTGCACTTTCCGATCATCGCGCGGCCGCGCGGCTCGCATGCCGGCGTCGGCCTCGCGAAGCTCGGCGATGCGGCTGCGCTCGCGGCCTACCTCGCCGAACGCAAGGAGCAGGACTTCTTCGTCGCACGCTTCGTCGATTATGTGAGCCCCGACGGGCTGTACCGCAAATATCGCCTCGCCATGATCGACGGCAAACCCTACGCCTGCCACATGGCGATCGCCGACCGCTGGGACATCTGGTATCTCAACGCCTACATGGCATTCAGCGAGGAGAAGCGGGCCGAGGAAGCCGTCTTCATGCGCGACTTCGACCGCGACTTCGCCGAGCGCCACAGGAGCGCGCTCGACGAGATGAGCCGGCGCGTCGGCCTCGATTATTTCATCGTCGATTGCGCCGAGAACGAGAGGCGCGAGCTTCTGGTGTTCGAGGCCGACAACACCGCCGTCGTGCACAACATGGATTCGCCAGCCGTGTTTCCTTACAAGCCGCCGCAGATGCGCAAGATCTTTGCCGCATTCACGGCGATGCTGTCGCGGCGGGCAAGGACGGGCGAGGGGAGCGCAGCATGAACGAGATCATCCGCAACACGCAAAGCTCCGTCACGAGCACCTCGCTCGATCCGCAGGACTGGAGCGAGTTTCGCGCGCTCGCCCATCGCATGCTGGACGAGACGATTGACGGCATCGCCAACGTTCGGGCGCGGCCCGTCTGGCGGCCGATCCCCGAAGACGTCCGTGCGGCATTCAGGGCCGATCTGCCGCGCGAGGCGAGCGATCTCGCCGAGGTCTATCGCGAATTCGCCGAGCATGTCGCCCCCTATGCGACCGGCAACGTCCATCCCGGCTTCATGGGCTGGGTGCATGGCGGCGGCACCTCGGTCGGCATGCTCGCGGAAATGCTTGCGGCAGGGCTCAACGCCAATCTCGGCGGGCGCGACCACATGCCGATCGAGGTCGAGCGCCAGATCGTCGACTGGATGCGCCGTCTGTTCGCCTTCCCCGACAGCGCGAGCGGCATCTTCGTCACGGGCACGTCGATGGCCAATCTGATGGCGGTGCTGGTGGCGCGCACGAGTGCGCTCGGCACGCTGGCGCGGCAGCACGGTATCGGCAATGACGGTGCGCTGCTCACAGCCTACACGTCGCGGGCGGCGCATGGCTGCGTCTCCAGGGCGATGGATATTGCCGGGCTCGGCACCGATGCGCTGCGCAAGATCGATGTCGATGCCGATCATCGCATCGACGTCGCCGCGCTGCGCGCGCAGATTACTGTTGATCGCGAGGTCGGCTTCAAGCCTTTCCTGGTGGTCGCGTCCGCCGGCACGGTCGATATCGGCGCGATCGACGACCTCAGGGCGATCGCGGAGTTGTGCCGCGAGGAAGGAATCTGGTTTCACGTCGACGGCGCTTTCGGTGCGCTCGCCATCCTGTCGCCCGAGCTTGCACCGCTGCTCGGCGGCATCGAGCTCGCGGATTCGATCGCACTCGACTTCCACAAATGGGGACAGGTGCCCTACGACGCAGGCTTCCTGCTCGTGCGCGACGGCGAGCGGCATCGGCAGGCCTTTGCGCAGCCGGCGGCCTATCTGCGCCGCGAGGCGAGGGGGCTTGCGGCGGGCGCGGTCTGGCCCTGCGATCTCGGCCCCGATCTGTCGCGTGGCTTCCGTGCGCTGAAGACGTGGTTCACGCTGAAGACGTTCGGCACCGAGCGGCTTGGCGCGGTGATCGCGCGAAGCTGTGCGCTGGCGAAATATCTGGAGGCGCGCGTGTTGGCCGAACCTCGGCTGGAATTGCTGGCGCCGGTCAATCTCAACATCGTCTGCTTCCGCTACCGTGCCGATGATGCGGTCAATCGCGAGATCGTTGCCGACGTCCAGGAGTCCGGCGTCGCAGCGCCGTCGAGCACGACGCTGGACGGCAGGCTCGCGATCCGCGCCGCGATCGTCAATCACCGCACCGAGGAAGCGGACGTCGATGCGCTGGTCGCGGCCGTGCTGGAGTTCGGCGAACGGCGGAGCCGCGGCGGACTGATCGAGGTCGAAGCGCCGCCGCTCGCGGCGCAGTAGCATTGATGCGTGCCTGAAACGACGACGGCCCCGGAGGCGATCCGGGGCCGTCGTCGTTCGCAGCTTGGGCGAAGCGAAAGCGTGTGGTCAGGCGGCAGAGCTCACGTCGGCCTTGTCCGCTTCGGCCTTGGGATGCGCGGCCGCGTACTGATCCCGCAGCTTCTCTTCATAGGCAATCAGCTTGCGGGCGTCCTTCAGCGCCCGGTAGAGGTCGCCGTTCAGGATGTTGTTGTTGATGCCTTCGATGATCGGCCAGGAACTCGGCACCGCAGTGACGATGTCGCGCACCAGGTTGAAATAGGTGCCGTGCTGGGTCTGCGGATCCGGCGAGATGTACATGAGCTGGACCGCGAGATAGACGAGCTTGGCGGGCGTATTGGCGGTCTCCGGCGTGAGGATGTCGCGCTCGCGCAGGATCGGCACGTTGTCGCCGTCGATCAGGAGGCGGGCGCGCTGGTCCGTGTTGGTAATCACGCAGTTACCGACGATGATGCGTTCGTGCGGTCTGAGCTCGACCTTGAGGGCCATGCCTGTTCTCCATCAACGCTTTCGTAACCGAGCGTTCGTTGCGGCTCATCAAGGCCTGATTCTCGCCCGGAATTAGTTAACGAGCTGTAAATCTCCGGCATTCGCGAGAAAAAGCTCAATCTTTCCAACGTTATGTCTGTGCGGCGGTGTGGCGATGTGCGCGGCTTCGGCGCCCCGAATCACGCGTGACCCGGCAAAAGCGCGGGTTTCATTTCATGCTTCGTTAGAAGTCTCGGCGCCACGGTCCGCCGGTCGCTGGGTCAATCTCGATCCAAGCAGACGCGTAACAGTAGCGTCGTTTACCAGAAAGGTAACAGAGTCATGTCCGGTATCGTTCTCTCCGCATCGGTTCGTCAGAACCTGCTCTCCCTCCAGTCCACCGCTGACCTCCTCGCCACCACACAGAACCGTCTGTCGACCGGCAAGAGCGTCAACTCGGCTCTGGACAATCCCACCAACTTCTTCACCGCCCAGTCGCTCGACAACCGCGCCAGCGACATCAACAACCTGCTCGACGGCATCGCCAACGGCGTGCAGGTGCTGCAGGCTGCCAACACCGGCATCACCTCGCTGCAGAAGCTGATCGACAGCGCCAAGTCGATCGCCAACCAGGCGCTGCAGACCACCGTCGGCTACTCCACCAAGTCCAACGTCTCCACCACGATTGCGGGTGCGACTGCGGCGGACCTGCGCGGCACGACCTCCTATGCAAGCGCCACCGCGTTCAGCAGCGTGCTGTACAGCGGCGCTGCCGGCGGCACGACTGCTGCGACTGGCACGACCACTCTCGGCGCGACCCAGGGCACGTTCTCGAACACGGTTGCCGTGAACGCCGCCGACGGCACCACCGCCGTGACCGGCACGATGACCCTGATCGGCACCACCGCCGCCACGAAGATCGGCACGGCTCCCGCCGACGGCGACACGCTGACGGTGAACGGCAAGACCATCACCTTCCGCGCCGGCACGGCTCCCTTGGCGGCCGCGGTCCCGAGCGGCTCGGGTGTCAGCGGCAACCTCGTGACCGACGGCAGCGGCAACACCACCGTCTATCTCGGCACCGCCGCGGCGCCGACTGCGACCGTCAACGACGTGCTGACGGCGATCGACCTCGCCAGCGGCGTGCAGACCTCGACGATCACCAACGGTGCTGCGACGATCGGTGTTGCCTCCGGTGCGACGGCGTCGTCGATGGCCGCCGGCATCGTGACGCTGAAGAGCTCGGCGGGTGCGGACGTGTCCGTGACCGGCAAGGCCGACCTGCTCAAGGCGTTTGGCCTGACCACTGCAACGGGTGGCGGCAACGCCACGGCGACGGCGACCCGTACGACCAGCTCGGGCTCGCTGGGCGCTCTGATCACGGACGGTTCGACGCTGAACGTCGACGGTCACGTCATCACCTTCAAGAACGCGCCGGTCCCGGGCTCGACCAACGCCCCGTCGATCCCGACCGGCTTCGGCAAGAGCGGCAACGTGATCACCGACGGCAACGGCAACTCGACGGTCTACCTCCAGGCCGGCACCGTCGCCGACGTGCTCAACGCGATCGACCTTGCCACCGGCGTGCAGACCGCCACCATTGCCGCCAACGGCAGCGCGACGCTTGCGGCCGCCTCGGGCCAGATCGCCTCGTCGATCAATGCCTCCGGCCAGCTCAAGCTCTCGACCGGCATCAATGCCGACCTGTCGATCACCGGCACCGGCAACGCGCTGAATGCGCTTGGCCTCGCCGGCAACACCGGCACCGCCAGCGCATTCTCGGCGGCCCGCACCTCCGGCATCGGCGGCATCAGCGGCAAGACCCTGACCTTCACCTCCTTCAACGGCGGCACCGCGGTTGACGTCACCTTCGGCGACGGCACCAACGGCACGGTCAAGACGCTGGATCAGCTCAACTCGAAGCTTCAGGCCAACAACCTGTCCGCGACGATCGACGCCAACGGCCTGCTGACGATCTCGACCACCAACGACTACGCGTCCTCGACCATCGGATCGAGTGCCGCGGGTGGTGCGATCGGCGGCACGCTGACCTCGTCGCTCACCTTCTCGACGGCTTCCACCCCCGTCCAGGATACGGTTGCGCAGACCTCGCGTGCCAATCTGGTGTCTCAGTACAACAACATCCTGAACCAGATCGACACGACGGCGCAGGACTCCTCGTTCAACGGCGTCAACCTCTTGAACGGCGATCAGCTCAAGCTGGTGTTCGACGAGACCGGCAAGTCGAACCTGAGCATTACCGGCGTGACCTACAACTCCAAGGGTCTGGGCCTTGCTGCGCTGACCAGCGGTGTCGACTTCATCGACAACGCTGCCACCAACAAGGTGCTGACCAACCTGAACGCTGCGTCGAGCACGCTGCGCTCGGAAGCCTCGAGCCTCGGTTCGAACCTCTCGGTGGTGCAGGTGCGTCAGGACTTCAACAAGAGCCTGATCAACGTGCTGCAGACCGGTTCGGCCAACCTGACCCTGGCCGACACCAACGTCGAGGCGGCCAACAGCCAGGCGCTGTCGACCCGCCAGTCGATCGCGGTCTCCGCGCTGTCGCTGGCCAACCAGTCGCAGCAGAGCGTGCTCCAGCTGCTCCGCTAAGTCGCGGACGACATCGCAAGCAGATCCGGCGGCGGGGCTTCGGCCCCGCCGCTTTGTTTTTGCATCGGCATCTGAGTGCCGCTCGCCAAGACGGGACGACACATCTGGATGCAGCAATTGCGTACTCTTGGTTATGGTTGACGAGTGGCAAATGCCTTTCCATTGGGCAAGAAAGCGTCGTCTTATCAGGGCGATATGCGCGAACTCGACCGAGCGTGACGCTGCCATATGGTGAATCCGCGCAAGGACTGGCGCGACACGCTTCATGCTTTGTTAGCCCTCAACGTTCACCGTCCCGCACATCGATTAATCCTAATCGAAGTTTGTTGCGTTGCGTACCAGAAGGGTAACACTCAATGTCCGGTATCGTTCTCTCCGCGTCGGTTCGTCAGAACCTGCTCTCCCTCCAGTCCACCGCTGACCTTCTCGCCACCACGCAGAGCCGTCTGTCGACCGGCAAGAGCGTCAACTCGGCTCTGGACAATCCCACCAACTTCTTCACCGCCCAGTCGCTCGACAACCGCGCCAGCGACATCAACAACCTGCTCGACGGCATCGCCAACGGCGTGCAGGTGCTGCAGGCTGCCAACACCGGCATCACCTCGCTGCAGAAGCTGATCGACAGCGCCAAGTCGATCGCCAACCAGGCGCTGCAGACCACCGTCGGCTATTCCACCAAGTCCAACGTCTCCACCACGATCTCGGGCGCGACTGCGGCGGACCTGCGCGGCACGACGTCGTATGCCAGCAACACGGCGCTCAGCAGCGTGCTGTACAGCGGCGCTGCCGGCGGCACGACCGCTGCGACTGGCACGACCACTCTCGGCGCGACCCAGGGCACGTTCTCGAACACGGTTGCCGTGAACGCTGCCGACGGCACCACCGCCGTGACCGGCACGATGACCCTGATCGGCACCACCGCCGCCACGAAGATCGGCACGGCTCCCGCCGACGGCGACACGCTGACGGTGAACGGCAAGACCATCACCTTCCGCGCCGGCTCGGCCCCCTTGGCGGCCGCGGTCCCGACCGGCTCGGGCGTCAGCGGCAACCTCGTGACCGACGGCAACGGCAACACCACCGTCTATATCGGTACCGCCGCGGCGCCGACTGCGACCGTCAACGACGTGCTGACGGCGATCGACCTCGCCAGCGGCGTGCAGACCTCGACGATCACCAACGGTGCTGCGACGATCGGTGCCGCCTCCGGTGCGACGGCGTCGTCGATAGCCGCCGGCATCGTGACGCTGAAGAGCTCGGCGGGTGCGGACGTGTCCGTGACCGGCAAGGCCGACCTGCTCAAGGCGTTTGGCCTGACCACCGCAACGGGTGGCGGCAACGCCACGGCGACGGCGACCCGTACGACCAGCTCGGGCTCGCTGGGCGCTCTGATCACGGACGGTTCGACGCTGAACGTCGACGGTCACGTCATCACCTTCAAGAACGCGCCGGTCCCGGGCTCGACCAACGCCCCGTCGATCCCGACCGGCTTCGGCAAGAGCGGCAACGTGATCACCGACGGCAACGGCAACTCGACGGTCTACCTCCAGGCCGGCACCGTCGCCGACGTGCTCAACGCGATCGACCTTGCCACCGGCGTGCAGACCGCCACCATTGCCGCCAACGGCAGCGCGACGCTTGCGGCCGCCTCGGGCCAGATCGCCTCGTCGATCAACGCCTCCGGCCAGCTCAAGCTCTCGACCGGCATCAATGCCGACCTGTCGATCACCGGCACCGGCAACGCGCTGAATGCGCTTGGCCTCGCCGGCAACACCGGCACCGCCAGCGCATTCTCGGCGGCGCGCACCTCCGGCATCGGCGGCATCAGCGGCAAGACCCTGACCTTCACCTCCTTCAACGGCGGCACCGCGGTTGACGTCACCTTCGGCGACGGCACCAACGGCACGGTCAAGACGCTCGACCAGCTCAACTCGAAGCTTCAGGCCAACAACCTGTCCGCGACGATCGACGCCAACGGCCTGCTGACGATCTCGACCACCAACGACTACGCGTCCTCGACCATCGGATCGAGCACCGCGGGTGGTGCGATCGGCGGCACGCTGACCTCGTCGCTCACCTTCTCGACGGCTTCCACCCCCGTCCAGGACGTCGTCGCGCAGACCTCGCGTGCCAATCTGGTCAACCAGTACAACAACATCCTCCAGCAGATCGACTCGACCGCGCAGGACTCCTCGTTCAACGGTGTCAACCTGCTCAACGGCGATCAGCTCAAGCTGGTGTTCGACGAGACCGCCAAGTCGAGCCTGAGCATCACCGGCGTGACCTACAACTCCAAGGGTCTGGGCCTTGCTGCGCTGACCAGTGGTGTCGACTTCATCGACAACGCTGCCACCAACAAGGTGTTGACCAACCTGAACGCTGCGTCGAGCACGCTGCGCTCGGAAGCTTCCGCTCTGGGTTCGAACCTGACCATCGTGCAGGTGCGTCAGGACTTCAACAAGAACCTGATCAACGTGCTGCAGACCGGTTCGGCCAACCTGACGCTGGCCGACACCAACGTCGAGGCGGCCAACAGCCAGGCGCTGTCGACCCGCCAGTCGATCGCGGTCTCCGCGCTGTCGCTGGCCAACCAGTCGCAGCAGAGCGTGCTCCAGCTGCTCCGCTAAGTCGCGGACGACATCGCAAGCAGGATCAGGCGGCGGGGCTTCGGCCCCGCCGCTTTTTCGTATGTCATTCGATCTTTCGAGAAACCAGGAGACGCTCTGAAAAGTAACCAGCGGTTATGGTTAATGGAGCGTAAGCGCAGAGAAACGCCAATTATTTCAGACGGATTGTCGATGCTATCCGCGCCTTCCGGCAGCTTATGGTGAACCGCCGCTTATGCCGGCGAGACGCGTTTCACCCTTTGTTAGCCATGTCCGCGCAGGCTGTGCCCGTCACTCGATCCGAAGCGATCGAACGAAGACGCGTAAGCCAGAAGGGTAAGAGTCATGTCCGGTATTGTTCTCTCTGCGTCGGTTCGTCAGAACCTGCTCTCTCTCCAGTCCACCGCCGACCTCCTCGCCACCACACAGAACCGTCTGTCGACCGGCAAGAGCGTCAACTCGGCGCTGGACAATCCCACCAACTTCTTCACCGCCCAGTCGCTCGACAACCGCGCCAGCGACATCAACAATCTGCTCGACGGCATCGCCAACGGCGTGCAGGTGCTGCAGGCCGCCAACACCGGTCTGACCTCGCTGCAGAAGCTGATCGACAGCGCCAAGTCGATCGCCAACCAGGCTCTGCAGACCACGGTCGGCTACTCCACCAAGTCCAACGTCTCCACCACGATCGCGGGCGCAACCGCCGCCGACCTGCGCGGCACGACCTCCTATGCCAGCGCGACCGCCTACAGCAACGTGCTGTATAACGGCACGGCGGGCGGCGTTACCGCGGCCGTCGCAACCACCACTCTCGGCGCGACCCAGGGTACGTTCTCGAATACGGTTGCCGTGAACGCTGCCGACGGCACCACTGCCGTGACAGGCACGATGACCCTGATCGGCACCACCGCCGCCACGAAGATCGGCACGGCTCCCGCCGACGGCGACACGCTGACGGTGAACGGCAAGACCATCACCTTCCGCTCCGGCTCGGCCCCCTTGGCGGCCGCGGTCCCGAGCGGCTCGGGCCTCAGCGGCAATCTCGTGACCGACGGCAACGGCAACACCACCGTCTATCTCGGCACCGCCGCCACCCCGGCCGCGACCGTCAACGACCTCCTGACCGCGATCGACCTCGCCAGCGGCGTGAACACCTCGGTCATCGCAAGCGGGTTGGCGACGATCGCGAACAGCGCGGGCCAGACGCCCTCCTCGATTGCCGCGGGTATCACCACGATCAAAAGCTCGACCGGTGCCGATCTATCCTTGACCGGCAAGGCCGACCTGCTCAAGGCGCTGGGCCTCACCAGCGCGACCGGCGGCGGCAATGCGTCGCTGAGCGTCACCCGCACGACGAGCTCGAGCTCACTGGGATCGCTGATCACCGACGGCGCATCGCTGAACGTTGACGGCCACGTCATCACCTTCAAGAACGCGCCGGTTCCGGGTTCGACAGGTGCGCCGGCCATTCCAGCCGGGTTCGGCAAGAGCGGCAACGTGATCACCGATGGCAACGGCAATTCGACCGTCTACCTCCAGGCCGGCACTGTCGCCGACGTGCTGAACGCGATCGATCTCGCCACCGGCGTGCAGACCGCGTCGATTGCGGCCAACGGTGCGGCGACACTGAATACCGCAACCGGCCAGAGCAAGTCGTCGATCAACACCAGCGGCCAGCTCCAGCTCTCGACCGGCATCAATGCCGACCTGTCGATCACCGGCACCGGCAACGCGCTGGCAGTGTTTGGTCTTTCGGGCAACACCGGCAATGCGACGGCGTTCTCGGCGGCCCGTACCTCCGGCATCGGCGGCATCAGCGGCAAGAACCTGACCTTCACCTCCTTCAACGGCGGTACGGCGGTCGATGTCACCTTCGGCGACGGCACCAACGGCACGGTCAAGACGCTCGACCAGCTCAACTCGAAGCTTCAGGCCAACAACCTGTCCGCGACGATCGACGCCAATGGCCTGCTGACGATCACGGCGTCCAATGACTATGCCTCCTCGACGCTCGGCTCGACTGCAGCGGGCGGTGCGATCGGCGGCACGCTGACCTCGGCGCTGACGTTCTCGACGGCTTCCACGCCCGTCCAGGATGCGGTCGCACAGACGGCCCGTGCGAACCTGGTATCTCAGTACAACAACATCCTGAACCAGATCGACACGACCGCGCAGGACTCCTCGTTCAACGGCGTCAACCTCTTGAACGGCGACCAGCTCAAGCTGGTGTTCGACGAGACCGGCAAGTCGAGCCTGAACATCACCGGGGTGACCTACAACTCGAAGGGTCTCGGCCTCGCCGCGCTGACCGTCGGCGTCGACTTCATCGACAACGCCGCCGCCAACAGGGTGCTGACCAATTTGAACGCCGCGTCGAGCACGCTGCGCTCGGAAGCCTCGAGCCTCGGCTCGAACCTCTCGGTGGTGCAGATCCGTCAGGACTTCAACAAGAACCTGATCAACGTGCTGCAGACCGGCTCGTCCAACCTGACCCTGGCCGACACCAACGTCGAGGCCGCCAACAGCCAGGCGCTGTCGACCCGTCAGTCGATCGCGGTCTCCGCGCTGTCGCTGGCCAACCAGTCGCAGCAGAGCGTGCTCCAGCTGCTCCGCTAGTAAGCAACTGAAATTACGAGGTAAAATCGAGCGGCGGGGCCATTTGCCCCGCCGCTCTTTTTGCATTTGGAGGCGGGCAGGGGCCTTCACCCGCCATTAACCCTATCCCTTAAACCGGCGTTAACCATACTTTAAAGGACACCTTCTAAAACTGGACCAAAGCCCCGCTTTGCAGACCGCGCGGCCGATTCGTATCCGGTTCAAGAGGAAGACTCGCCAATGTCCAACATCGTTCTCTCGGCGTCCGTTCGCCAGAACCTGTTGTCGCTGCAGTCGACGGCCGACTTGCTGGCCACGACGCAGGAGCGGTTGTCGACCGGCAAAAAGGTCAATACGGCGCTCGACAATCCCACCAATTTCTTCACGGCGCAGGGGTTGGACAACCGGGCGAGCGACATCAGCAACCTGCTCGACGGCATCAACAACGGCGTGCAGGTGCTCCAGGCCGCCAACACCGGCATCACCTCGCTGCAAAAGCTGATCGACAGCGCGAAATCGATCGCCAACCAGGCGCTGCAGACCACCGTCGGCTATTCCACCAAGTCGAACGTCTCGACCACGATTCCCGGTGCGACGCCGGCCGATCTGCGCGGCACGACGTCCTATGCGAGCGCAACCGCCAACAGCAACGTGCTCTATACGGGTGCCCCCGGTGGCGTGACGCCGGTTACGGCCGCCGCCGCCCTCGGTGCATCGCTCGGCTCGACGGCGGGCACGTTGACCGGCGTTGCCACAACCATGGCCGACGGCACCACTGCCCTGACCGGCAGCGCGACGCTGATCGGCACCACGGCGGCCAGCACCCTCGGCTCGTCGCCGGCCGACGGAGATTCGATCACCGTCAACGGCAAGACCATTACGTTCCGGACCGGCGCGGCGCCCGCGACGCAGCCGACCGGCTGGGGCCTGGATGCCAGCGGCCACATCGCCACTGACGGCAACGGCAACTCGATCGTCTATATGGGCACGGCCGCCGCGCCCACCGGCACTGTCAACGACCTCTTGAGCGCGATCGACTTGGCGAGCGGCGTCAAGAGCGCCGCGATCAGCGCCGGCGCCGCGACCATCTCGGTCAGCGGCTCGGCCGGTCCCGTCGGCACGCTGCAGGTGGCATCGTCGATCGCGGGCGGCCAGGTCACCCTGAAGAGCTCGACCGGCGCCGATCTGAGCGTGACCGGAAAGGCCGACTTCCTCAAGGCGCTCGGTCTGACGTCCGCAACCGGCGCCGGCAACGCCAACGTCACCGCGGCCCGGTCGACCACCGCGGGTTCGCTCGGCACCCTGGTGCAGGACGGCTCGACGCTGAACATCGACGGCCACACCATCACCTTCAAGAACGCGCAGACGCCGCAGTCGGCCGCGAGCGTCACGTCGGGTGGCGTCAGCGGCAACATCGTCACGGACGGCAACGGCAATTCGACCGTCTACATCCAGAGCGCGACGCTGACCGACCTGCTCAACGCCGTCGACCTCGCGACCGGCGTCAAGACCGCCAGCATCTTCAACGGCGCGGCGACGCTGTCGACCACTGCAGGCCAGATCCCGTCGTCGGTCAACAGCAGCGGTCAGCTTGCGCTTTCTACCGGCGTCAACGCCGATCTCTCGATCACCGGTACCGGCAATGCCCTCGGCGCATTCGGTCTCAGCGGCAATACGGGAACGGCGACTGCCTTTACTGCGGCCCGCACGTCCGGCGTCGGCGGCATCAGCGGCAAGACGCTGACCTTCACCTCGTTCAACGGCGGCACCCCGGTGAACGTCACCTTCGGCGACGGCACCAACGGCACCGTCAAGACGCTGGACCAGCTCAACGCGCAGCTGCAGGCCAACCACCTGACGGCGACGATCGATGCCAACGGCGTGCTCACGGTGACCACCGTCAACGAATACGCCTCGTCGACGCTCGGTTCGACCCTCGCGGGCGGCGCGGTCGGCGGCACGATCACCGGTGTTCTGGCCTTCACCACCGCGCAGCCGCCGGTCCAGGATCCGGTGGCGCAGACCGCGCGCTCCAACCTGGTCAACCAGTTCAACAACATCCTGGCCCAGATCGACACGACGTCGCAGGACTCCTCCTTCAACGGCGTCAACCTGCTCAACGGCGACACGCTGAAGCTCGTCTTCAACGAGACCGGCAGCTCCACGCTGAGCATCAACGGCGTGGTGTTCAATGCGGCGGGCCTCGGTCTCAGCAATCTCGTCAACGGCGTCGATTTCATCGACAACGGCGCCACCAACAAGGTGCTGGCCAGCCTGAATGCAGCCTCGAGCACGCTGCGCTCGGAAGGCTCCACCCTCGGTTCGAATCTGTCGATCGTGCAGGTGCGTCAGGACTTCTCCAAGAACCTGATCAACGTGCTGCAGACCGGCTCGTCCAATCTGACGCTCGCCGACACCAATGAGGAAGCGGCGAACAGCCAGGCGCTTTCGACTCGCCAGTCGATCGCGGTCTCCGCGCTGTCGCTGGCCAACCAGTCGCAACAGAGCGTGTTGCAGCTGCTCCGCTAAGTTCGCGGCGCAAGTTCGCTACTCGAGATTTCGCGGCGGAGCTAACGCTCCGCCGTTCTTTTAAGGGAGATCGCTAAGACAAGATTAGCTGAGATCGATGCGCATCACGCCGAGCGAGTTTACATCGTGCGTGCGTGCATCTAGCGTTGCGCGACGAAGAGCTCCGTGCCCCGTAATTGTCCGGAGTGCTTCCAAGCACAACACGTAAGCAAATCTTAAGCGGTGCTGCCTAGGGTTGGGAAAGAAATCCTTAAGCGCGTAGAACGCGTTAGGTAACGTCCAGGGTGTGATTGATGTCGAATTCCGCTGCCTCGGCTTATGCGCGTGTTGCAACGACCACCGCATCTCCTCGGGACATCGAGGCGCAGACCCTGCTCAAGGCGGCCAACAAGCTCCAGGACGCGGTGAACAACGCCGATCCGCTCAGCGAGCAGACCATGCAGGCCCTGATGTTCAACCGCAAGCTCTGGACCATCTTCCTGAGCGAGGCGATGCGTGACACCAATCCGCAGCCGATCGACGTCCGGCAGAAGATCGCCAACATCAGCGTGTTCGTATTGAGCCAGACGGCCGCGCTGCAGATGAGCCCGCAGTTCGATCATTTCCGCCCGCTGATCGAGATCAACCGCAACATCGCTGCAGGCCTGTCCGGACGGCCGTGACGCAGAGCGGTCGTGGTCGAGCATTTGCCGACCGCGGACCAGGTCGACGCTGACGGAAGCCGGCGCTGGGGCGGATCAATGACATCGCCACCGAACTTGCGGCGGACTCGACTGGTGTCGATCCGCCGTCGTGACGGTCGACACCTCGTCGTCAGGCGCTGACGTCCGTGCTGAGCGGACGCGAGGGCTCGGACTTCATATCCAGAGCATGGAAATAGGCGCGCCGGCGCAGCATCGCCTCGTCGGGGAACTGGGTCACCACCGCGTCGGTCTTGGCGTTGACGACCTGGAAGACGAAGGACGCGGCCGCCTGGTCGAACACGACCTGGCGCGAGACGTTCTCGTGGTTCGGCAGATCATTGCGCACAGGCGCGCCCGTATCGCTCGCGGCGACCGTCTGGCTCACCGGAAGATCCGTTTGCACAGCCTCGTTCGCCGCCACGTTGGACGTCGGTACGATCTGCGCGGGTGCCGGGATCCCCACCGGCCTGATGCTGAAATCTGTACTCATGGCAGCCTCCTGGTTGCCTTACTTGAGTCAAATCCCAACCCCTCTAATAGCGCAACCATGGAACACCAGGTTTGAAGACCTGGTAAGGAAACGTGACTAACCGTGCGACGCTATCGCCGCGCAATATTTCGTAAAAATGTCGCTTGTCCTGTGCGCTCAGAGCGAGCGGCTGACCGCGAGCGGGGTGATGTGGCGCGGACCCGGCGCGGCGCGGCGCCCCGCGGCCGTATAGGTGTTCGGCACGTTGCGCTTCTGGATCTCGGCGTTGACGCCGCGCACGACGCTCTCGGAGACGGCGTGCGCGGTCGCCAGCACGGTGAGATTGACCTGGAGCATCGCGCGAAACGCATCGTGGTGGCGATGCAGCGTCGAGAGCAGCTCCGGCGCGGATTTCGCGAGCTGGGCCTGGTTCGCCTTCAGCTGGCTGACGGCGCCGACGTAATTGCGCGACAGCTCCTGCTTCTTGCTCTCGAGCGTCATCGCCTCGCGGACCTTGCCGGCGCGAACGAGCTCGGTCTCGCGCTCGATCAGTCCGAGCAGCGCGCTCATTGCGTCCATCAGGCCTTCGGCGAGCTTGCGCGCCTCGGTGCTGCCGGGCGCAGTGTTCGGACTCTGGGCTTGCAGCGGCTGACGTGAGGCGTGGAAATGGTTCATTTCGTTTGACCTTATGCCGTGCGGATCGTTTTCGCCTGCTGCATGATCAGGGTGCGGTAGACTTCGGTGGCGACGCCGACGCCGCCGGCCTGGGCAAAGCTCTTGGAATATTGCTCGGTCAGCATCGAGCGCCACACCCCGGTGCCGGGCGTATCGCCGAACGGACCTTCGCCCTTCAGGCCCGAGGTCATCTGCGAGAACATGCTGTTGAGGAACATCGCCTCGAAATCGGTGGCGGTCTTCTGCGCCTTGGCCTGCTGCTGCGGTGAGACTTTCTGCAACGCGGCGGCGAGCTCGAAGTCCGGCCGGCCGTTGCGGCTCTCCACCGAGAACGCCGAAGCGGTGGTGGCGCGCGGGGTGTTGATGGAGCCTGCCTGCATCACATCACCTCGATGTCGGCTTCGATCGCTCCGGCGGCCTTGATCGCCTGGAGAATGCTGATCATGTCGCGGGGACCGATGCCGAGGCCGTTGAGGCCGTCGACGAGCTGCTGGAGCGAGACGCCGTCCTTGACGACGGCCAGCTTCTTGCCGTCCTCGGTGACGGTGACGCTGCTGCGCGGCGCGACCACGGTGCGGCCGCGCGACAGCGGGTTGGGTTGGCTGACCTGCGGGCTCTCGGAGATGGTGACGGTGAGGTTGCCCTGCGCCACAGCGACTGTGGCGACGCGGACGTCGCGGCCCATCACGATGATGCCGCTCCGTTCGTCGATGATGATCTTGGCGGCGAGATCGGGATCGACCTGGAGCTGCTCGATCTCAGTGAGGAATGCGACGACGTTGCCCTTGAACTCCGGCGGGACCGACAGCTGCACCGTCGAGGGGTCGATCGGCTCGGCGGTCTTGACGCCGAGATAGTCGTTGACCGCAGCCGCAATGCGCTTGGCGGTGGTGAAGTCGGCGTTGCGCAGCGCCAGCCGCACGTTCGGCAGCCGATTGAGCGCGAACTCGATCTCGCGCTCGATGATGGCGCCGTTGGCGATGCGTCCGACGGTCGGAACGCCGCGCACGATCTTGGCCGCCTCGCCCTCGGCCTGGAAGCCGGAGATCGCGAGCGAGCCCTGCGCCACCGCATAGACGTTGCCGTCGGCGCCCAGGAGGGGGGTCACGAGCAGGGTGCCGCCCTGGAGGTTCTTGGCGTCGCCGAGCGCGGAGACGGTGACATCCATGCGCGTGCCCTGGGTGGCGAAGGCCGGCAGGTTGCCGGTCACCATCACGGCGGCGACGTTGCCGGTGCGGATGGTGGCGCCGCGGATGTTGACGCCCATGCGCTCGAGCATCGCCTGCAGCGATTGCTTGGTGAAGGGGATGTTGTTGAGCGTGTCGCCGGTGCCGTTGAGGCCGACGACGAGGCCGTAGCCGATGAGCTGGTTCTGCCGCACGCCCTCGATGTTGGCGAGGTCCTTGATGCGCGATGTCGCGCTTGCAGGCGTGACCGAGAGCGCCAGCGCTGACAACGCGGCGCAGGCCACCCCAACAATCCTCACCCAACGAACGCCTGGCATCCTCTGCTCCCCAAGGCTCCTAAAGAAGCTCCTCAAATCGGAAGGACCTGCACGACACTCCCATGACGAGCTGGTCCGGCGCTTTCCTTGCGAGCGCTGTGCCAACCCGGGGCTTCGGGATAGATCGCTGAATAGGTTGAATAAATCTGTTTCGACCGGTGTCAGCGGGCGTTGTGCCTGAGGAGCGAAACTGCCGCCTGTCGGCAGATTTTGCCGGGCTGTTTACGGGCCGTTAACCATAAAACGGCGAAGCTCCGGCATCGATCACCCGGATTCCTTCCGATGCGCATCTACGGACCGAACGGAACCACGCTAGGAACGCCGGCCAGCCAGGCCAGGCGGACCGGCTCCGGCACCTTCGTGCTGCCCGACACCTCGTCGGCGCAGGAGACGCGGAGCGCTGCCGCACCGAAGGCCACCGCCAACATCGACGCGCTGCTGGCATTGCAGGGCGTCGAAGAGGATCCGGTCGAGCGCCGCAAGCGCTCGGTCGCCCGCGGCAGGACCGCGCTCGACGTGCTCGACGATCTGAAGATGGGACTGCTGTCCGGAAACCTCGACGCCTCGACCGTGATGCGTCTGCGTGATGCAGCGGCGAACCTCAAATCCTCGTCGGGCGATGCCGGACTCGATTCCGTGCTCTCGGAGATCGAGTTGCGCGTCGAAGTCGAGCTCGCGAAGGCCGGGCAGGCCTAGCGTCTACGCCGCTTCCTCCTTCTGCTGCGCATCGTAGCGGCGCTGCGCCGCGAGCACGTCCTTCAGATTCTGCTCGGCCCAATCGCGCAGGGGATCGACCGCCGCGGCCAGCGTCAGCCCGAGTGGCGTGATCGAATATTCCACCGTGACAGGAACGGTCGCGATGGCATGGCGCCTGATCAGGCCGTCGCGCTCGAGCGACTTGAGAACCTGACTCAGCATCTTCTGCGAGATGCCTTCAATCGTGCGCCGCAACTGATTGAAGCGCATCGGCTCCTCGCGCAGGAGCAAGAGGATCAGCACCGCCCATTTGTCGCCGACGCGATCGAGGATTTGGCGGGTAGGGCAGTTCGCTGCATAAACGTCGGGTTTCATCGTCGGTCCTCGAGAGTCTGGTCGCTTGCGAATATGCATGCCGGTTACTCCAGCGTAATCAGGTAAGCACAAAGTGCTCTCTTAACACCAGCATCCTTTGCGATATCTAGTTACTGATAGTTACTATAGAAGCAAAGGAGCCTTCCATGAAAATCGCAGTCGCCGGCGCCTCGGGCCGGGCCGGGTCGGAGATCACCAGGGAACTGTCCCGCCGCGGCCACGCCGTCACAGCCATCGCCCGGAATCCCGAGAAGATCGCAGCCCTGCCCAACGTCACGCCGACCAAGGGGGATGTGCTCGACCAGGCCGGTTTGGCCAAGCTGTGGGCCGGGCACGACGTCGCCGTGAGTTCCGTGCACTTCCTGGCCAGTGACGCGCTCAAGCTGATCGGTGCGGCGAAGGACTCCAAGATCGGTCGTTACCTCGTGGTCGGCGGCGCCGGCAGCCTCGAGGTCGCCCCAGGCGTGAAGCTGGTCACGACTCCCAATTTTCCTACCCAATACAAGGCTGAGGCGGAGGCGGGCTCGGCCTTCCTCGACCTGCTGCGGCAGGAAAAGGACCTGAATTGGACCTTCATCTCGCCGTCGGCTTTGTTCGTCGAGGGGGAACGCATGGGCAAGTTCCGGCTTGGGACCGACCAGCTTCTCGCAGATGCGAATGGAAAGAGCTGGATCACCTTCGCCGACTATGCCATCGCGCTCGCCGACGAGATCGAACGGCCCGCCCATCTGAGGCAGCGCTTCACGGTCGGCTATTGAGCCGTCAGCCGCCCCCAAGGTCCCTCCAGGATAAACCTTCCTGTGCAAGGGCTTGGGGGCGGCACCCGGGCGGTGAGGGGAAATATTGTCTGTCACAGGAGGCCGCTATATAACGCCCCGCTCGACGGACCTCGTTCCGTTTGCGAGTCGTTGCTTAGACAGATAGGCCTCCCTTGGAAAAGTTGAAAAACTACCGACCGACCGACAAAGAGCCTTTCATGAACGACCGGCAGAAGGAGTACTTCCGTTTGAAGCTCCTCGCCTGGAAGGATGAGATCCTCAAAGAGTCCAAGCTCACCCTGCAGGCTTTGCAGGAGGAGAACGTGAACCACCCCGATCTCGCCGATCGGGCATCGTCCGAAACCGACCGTGCCATCGAACTCCGCGCCCGCGACCGCCAGCGCAAGTTGATCGCCAAGATCGACGCCGCGCTCCAGCGCATCGAGGACAACACCTACGGCTATTGCGAGGAAACCGGCGAGCCGATCTCGTTGAAGCGGCTCGAAGCCCGGCCCATCGCAACGCTCTCGGTGGAAGCGCAGGAGCGCCACGAGAAACGCGAGAAGGTCTATCGCGACGAATAGAGCCCGGGCCGCCAAGTGCGGCTCTTTGTTTTTGGGACGCAAGGCGCCGTTTGGCGCCGTGATCCGCATTTTGTCTGCCGCTTGCAGCCGCGCGGCAACATGCGAAGCGTGATCGCGAAAAGTGAATCACGATCAATGGGCTAGACTCGATTCCTCCGAGCTCACGTGAGTTCGGATGAGAAACAGCCTTCACTTCAGGTGGGGCAGGTTTTGCGAGTCGCATCAACGACGTCGGCTCGAATGGTGAGACGCCGATCCAGCTGCATCAAGCATCGCTGCAATCAGGTCTGCCGCGACGCCAGGAGGCGCGCGTCCCCATAAAGCCTGGACCAGCTCAATATTTCCTTAAATGCCGGCAAGAGGCCGTAAGTCGCATCCGTCAGCTCGTACTCGACCCTCAAGGGTTTCTCCGTGAGGACGATGCGCGATACGAGGCCATCCTGCTCGAGCTCGCGAAGCTGCGTGGTCAGCATGTGCTGGGTGATGCCGCCGATCGATCGTCGCAAGGCACCGAAGCGAACCGCACCGTTCATCAGCGTAAACAGGATCTCCAGTTTCCACTTGCCGCCGAGGGCGTGGATGGCGCGCTTGAAGTCGCCGAGCAGGGCAGGATCTGGGCTGCAATCGCAGTCGTGGTCGCAGTTGCTGGTCAGGTTTTCCATACCGGTCTCGAAATCCATTCTACTTGTCCCCTTGGAGATAGTGACCAGATGCGGCCTTGAGCAGGGCCGCATCGGAACCGATCCGCCGACCCTCGCATCGAGGGGAAGTTGGCAATGAGCACTGTTCTGGTCACCGGCGGGTCGGGCTTCGTCGGCATTCACGTCGTCCTGCAACTTCTGGCCGCGGGCCATGACGTGCGGACGACGGTACGCCGGCCCGATCGTCGGGACGACGTGCTGGCGATGCTGCGCGAGGGCGGGGCGGCTTCGCCGGAAACTGTGTCCTTCTTCACGGCGGACCTCACGGCAGACGCGGGCTGGCGCGAGGCGATCGACGGGTGCGACTACGTCATGCACGTCGCCTCGCCGCTGTCGACCAGCGTGCCCAAGGACGAGAACGAGATGATCGTCCCGGCTCGCGACGGCACGCTGCGGGTGCTGCTCGCCGCGCGCGAGGCCGGCGTCAGGCGCGTCGTCATCACCTCGTCGCTGGGCGCGATCGGCTACGGCCATCCGCCGCGTGAAAAGCCGTTCGACGAGACCGACTGGACCGATCTCGATGCTTCCGGCCTGCAGCCCTACATCAAATCCAAGACGCTGGCCGAGCGGGCGGCCTGGGATTTCATCGCGCGCGAGGGCGGCGGCCTCGAACTGTCGGTGGTCAATCCCGCCGGCATTTTCGGTCCCGTGCTGGGGCCGGACTTCTCTGGCTCGATCGAGATCGTCAAATCGCTGCTCGACGGCGCCATGCCGGCGGTGCCGCGGGTTTATTTCGGCGTGGTCGACGTGCGCGATGTCGCCGATCTGCACCTGCGCGCGATGACGGCGCCCGAGGCCAGGGGCGAGCGCTTCATCGCGGTCTCCGGTGAAACGATGTCGATCCTCGATATCGCCAAGGTGCTGCGGCGGGAACTCGGGCCGTCCGCTCGCCGGGTTCCGCGGCTTCAGGCCCCCGACTGGCTGGTGCGGCTGGCCGCGACCCGGATTCCCCTGCTGCGTGCGGTCGTGCCGATGCTCGGCAGGGTGCGGCGTTCCACCAGCGCCAAGGCGAGGTCGCTGCTCGGCTGGGAGCCCCGTTCCAACCACGAGGCGATCCTTGCGACCGCCGAGAGCCTGATCCGGCTCGGCCTGGTCAAGGCGTGAGGTTGCCCCCGACTTGTCACGCCCGGGCGGGGATGCTGAAGTGTCGCCTTCGAATGCGTAGCGTGGGAGCCGGCGCCGATGGACAGGATACTCCAAGCCGCAAAGGCGATCGCGCTGGCGCGCCGCAACCATGCGCCGCTCGCGGCGCTGGAGCGTCCTCCCGCTGATGAAGCCGAGGGCTATCAGGTCCAGCGCGCCCTGCACGATCTCCTGCTGCCGCATCTCGGTCCGCTCGTTGGCTACAAGATCGGCTGCACCAGCCAGGTGATGCAGGACTACATCGGCATTCCGCACCCCTGCGGCGGTGGCGTGTTCCAGAAGGGGGTCCATGACAGCGGCGCCAAGCTCGCCACCTCCAACTATGTCCGGGTCGGCGTCGAGTGCGAGATCGCGGTGCGGCTCAAGCGGGACCTTGCCGCCGGCGAGGCGCCGTTCACGGCCGAATGGGTCGGCGAGGCGGTCGATGCCTATCATCCCGCAATCGAGATCGTCGACGATCGCTACGTGAAGTGGGAAACGATGGGCGCGCCGACCTTGATTGCCGACGATTTCTTCGCCGCCGGCTGCGTGCTGGGTCCGTCGGTGCCGCGCTCGTCGGTTCCGGACCTGAAGGTGGTCAAGGGCCGTGCCATCATCAACGGCGAGGAGGTGAGCCAGGGTACCGGCGCCGACGTGCTCGGCCATCCCCACAACGCGCTCGCCTGGCTCGCCAACCATCTCGCCGCCGAGGGCAAGGGTCTCCATGCGGGGCAACTCGTGCTGACGGGCAGCCTGGTCAAGACGCTGTGGCTGAAAGCCGGCGACAAGGTGCGGATGGAGCTGGATGGGCTGGGCGTGGTGGAGGCGGAGTTTACGTGAGCTCTCGCCACCGTCATTGCGAGGAGCCCTTCGCGACGAAGCAATCCAGTATCGTTCCGCGGCGGCAGTCTGGATTGCTTCGCTTCGCTCGCAATGACGGAGGCTGGGGCACGCTTGATTACACCGACTGGCCTCGAAGTCATGCGTCGCGGCACATCATCTCCGAAACACATGCGGCCTCCGGCAGGGGAGCTACCGGAGGCCGCGTAGTACACCGTCGTTCGCGCCTAGGTTCGCGAACACGATGTGGGAGCTCGGGAGAGGACTAGAAGGGCAGCAGCACGTCCATCACTTGCTGGCCGTAGCGCGGCTGCTGCACGTCGGTGATCTGGCCGCGGCCGCCATAGGCGATGCGGGCCTGGGCGATCTTGGTGGAGTCGATGGTGTTGTCGCTCTGGATGTCCTCGGGGCGTACGATGCCGGCCACGATCAGCTCGCGGATCTCGAAGTTGACGCGAATCTCCTGCTTGCCTTCGACGACCAGGTTGCCGTTCGGAAGCACCTGGGTCACCACGGCGGCGACGTTGGTTTGCAGGGCTTCCTTGCGGTCGACGCTGCCCTTGCCCTCGCTGGACGAGGTCGAGTCGGCTGTCAGGATACGGCCGGGCAGGATCTTGTTGGCCTGGGTGATCGTTTGCGAGCCGATGAAGTCCGTGATTCCGGAATCTTCCTTGTTGGTGCGGCTGCGCGAGGTGTCGTTCTCGATGTTGGCCTTGTCCGTGATGTTCACGGTCACGGTCAGGAGGTCGCCGACCTGGCGGGCGCGCTGGTCCTTGAAGAACGCGCGGCTGCCGTTGCGCCACAGCGAGTTCGGATTGTAGGAGGCAACTTCCGGCTTCGGCATCGGCATCTGCACCGGCTTGTAGCCGGGCTGCGTCGTCGGATTGTC
Source organism: Bradyrhizobium sp. I71 (assembly GCF_022354745.1). NCBI lineage: Bacteria > Pseudomonadati > Pseudomonadota > Alphaproteobacteria > Hyphomicrobiales > Nitrobacteraceae > Bradyrhizobium > Bradyrhizobium sp. I71. Next base: position 1,017,183 of record NZ_CP059398.1, on the reverse strand, counting down.
GATCGCCGACAGCTTCGGCTGCTCGCCGATCTGCGACAGGCGGTCGATCGAGGAGCAGCCGCTTGCCAGCGCACAAGTTGCCAGCAGCAGGGCAGAGATCGCGATGCGACGAAGGCGGAAAGCCGAACTGAACGTGGACATGACCTACTCTGACTTGGCTGGAGCTTGCGGGAGACGAGCTTGCGGGATCGGGGGCTGCGGGATCTGTGCCTGGGCGATCTGGGCCGCAGACGCGGGTGTCTGGATCAGGCTCTGCGCCAGGGCTGCGGCCGGCGGCACGTCGTCGCGCTTGATCGACGAGGTCTGCTCGACGGCCGGCGCCATCGGCGCGGATTGACTTCCACCCTGGACCGTCACCTGGCCGCGGCCGGTGACGACGCCGGTCAGCGTGCGCTTGGATTGCAGATTGAGCACGCTGACGGTGTCGCCCTCGGCTCCGTTCTCGATCGCCTTGCCGCGCGTGGTGAGATAGAGGCCGGGCACCTGGTAGATGATGGTGACGGCCTGATCGCGCAGCACGAAGTCGGGCTTGACGATGTCGGCGACGCGGAGCGGCGCGCCCGCGCGCATCGCCCGGCGCAACTGCATGCCGATGCTGCGGTCGCGCGCGGCCGGTTCCCCGGTGACCTCGGCCTTCGGCCGGCGTTCCAGCGAGACGTCGGAGGATTTCAGAAGCTCGGCGCGGTCGATGTCGCGGGTCAGCACGGCCACTTCCACGGTCTCGATCGCGGTGCCGCTGAAGCGCAGCTTGGTCGGCGCAGAGTTGCTGTCGTTGGCAATCTCGAAGGCGATGTCGAAACGGCCGCTGCGGGCGTCGTAGCGGGTTGCGACCGGCTCGAGCGCGCCGGTGTTGGAGGCATCGAGCCGCATCTCGGCGACGCTGCGGTCGAACGTGACGGTGATGTTGGCGGCTTCTCCGAGGCCGAAGCGGCGCTCGAGCGCAGCGGTGACCGCGTTCTGGATGTCCTTGCTGGCGAGCGTGCGGGCGAGGCGGGTGACCTGGACCTCCTTGATGTCGCCGGTCGTGACGCCGATCACCTGTTTTGCCCGCAGCACGGCGAGCACCTGGCCGACCGTCAGCGTGCCGGTGGTGCCGAGATCTGGCGAGCGGTAGACCGGGATCAGCGCGGCGGATCCTGCGTTCTCGATCAGATCGCCGATCCGCACCACGTCCGACGTGACGGTGACGCTTGCGCGCAGCGCCGGCGAGGCGATGAATTCGTCGGCGGCCACTGCCGGCAATGCCAGCATGAGAAGGGTGGAGATCGAGGCGAGCGTGGTGCGGATCATCGTCATCACCTCAGCGGAACAGCGCCGTGGTCGACTGCATCATCTGGTCGGCCGCGCTGATGACCTTGGCGTTCATCTCGTAGGCGCGCTGCGCGGCGATCAGGTCGCTCATCTCCGAGACGACGTCGATATTGGCCTGCTCCAGGCTGCCCTGCGTGATCTTGCCGTAACCCTCGGAGTTGGCGGTGCCGTCCTGCGGCGCGCCGGAGGAGGGCGTCTCGATGAACTGGTTGTTGCCGACGGGCTGAAGGCCCGCCTTGTTGATGAAGCGCGTGACGCCGATCTGGCCGATGATCGACGAGGTCGACGAACCCGGCAGCGTCACCGAGACCTGGCCCTGCTCGCTGACCGAGATCCCCGAGGCGTTGTTCGGAATGGTGATGGTCGGCTGCACCGGGTTGCCCTGCGCGGTGACGACGCGGCCCTGATTGTCCATCTGGAAGGTGCCGTCGCGGGTGTACTGGTAGGTGCCGTCGGGCATCAGGATCTTGAAGAAGCCATCGCCCGAGATCGCGAGATCGAGGTCGTTGCCGGTCTGCGACAGCGTTCCCTGCGTCATGCTGCGCGGCGTGCCGACGGTCTTGACGCCGCCGCCGATGTCGACGCCGACCGGCAGGATGGTGCCCTGGTCGGACGACTGGGCGCCAACGCGGCGGACGTGCTCATAGATCAGGTCCTGGAATGCCGCGGTCTGCTTCTTGAAGCCGGTGGTGCGCAGGTTGGCGATGTTGTTGGAGATCACCTGAACGTTGAGTTCCTGTGCCGCCATTCCGGTCGCAGCGGTGTGAAGCGCCTGCATGTCAGTTCTCCTTCAATCAGGCCGGAACGTCGGCGAGCTTGTCGATCGCCGATTTGTGGAGGTCGCTCTGCTGCTGGAGCAGGCTGGCGATGGCGGTGTAGCTGCGCATCACCTCGACCATGCGGGTCATCTCGCCGACCGCATTCACGTTCGACTTCTCGATGTAACCCTGCTGCAAGGTGGACCTGGTGTCGGCCTGCTGGTTGGCCGAGCCGGCGCCATAGAGATTGCCGCCGAGCTTGGTCAGCTTGGCCGGATCGTCGAACGACACCATGCGGATCTTGCCGCGGATCGAGTCGGTCCGCGCCGTACCCTCGAGCACCGTGACGGTGCCGTCGGGCGCGACATTGATGTCGTGGTCGGTCGGCTGGAAGGTAATCGGGCCGGCATTGCCGAGCACGAGATTGCCGCTCGCGGTGACGAGCTGGCCGGTGCTGTTGAGCGAGAACTTGCCGTCGCGGGTATAGAGCTCGCCGCCATTGGCCTGCACCGCGAAATAGGCGTTGCCGTTGATCGCGATGTCGAGCGGATTGTTGGTCGGCTCCAACGGCCCCTGGCCGACGTCGCGGAAGGTGCCGCGATCCTGCACATAGGAGATCCGGCGGTCGCGACCGATGAAATTGTCATGACGTGCGTTCGAGTTGAGATACTCCTCGAACAGCGAATGGTCGGCCTTGAAGCCGTTGGTGTTGGCATTGGCGACGTTGTTGGCGACGACGTCCATCTGCCGTTCCAACGTCATCTGCCGTGACAAGCCGATCAGAAGCGCGTTCTGCATCGGAAAATCTCCCCTGAGTGAGATCTGCCATTTCGCTCTCCCAAGCGCCTTGGCGGGTCCCGTGAACGAGACCTCGGGTTCTCCCAAACCGTGAGGTCTCGGTCCTCTCTCAGCGAAAGCCGTGCCAACTTAAAAAGGCACACAATTTCAAATGGTTGCTGATTTTTGAGGGGCGCGGAAGGGCGGCAGAAAGGTTCTGTTAGCCATGTTTGCCCGGCAGATTTTTCCTAGCGGAGGCCCAATCGAAAGGTTCCGTTAACCATTATTACCGTAGCGTTTGCGCATCAGAGGAGCGCATTGCGCTGGGGCATTTGTATCGCGTCACTGTCTGCCAGGAGGCTTCGCTCTTTCGACCCCTTTGAGAAATGAACGAGCGCGGCAACCATGGCAGAGAATGAGGAGGGCGGCGCAGCCGCCGACGGCGCGGAAGCCGCTCCGCCGAAGAACAAGCTCAAGCTCATCATCATGGCTGTTGGGCTGCTCGCCGTCCTCGGCGGCGGTGCGGCGACCTGGTTCTTCTTCTTCCGTCATGGCGACGCCGAGCATCATGCCGAGGCCGCGCCGCCGCCGAAACCGCCGGCCTTCGTCGACGTCCCGGACATGATGGTCAACCTCGCCGGTGCGCCGGGCGAGCGCGTGCAATATCTGCGGCTGAAGATCGTGCTGGAGCTGAAGGAAGAGAAGCAGATCGAGGCGATCAAGCCGACGATGCCGCGCGTCACCGACATCTTCCAGACCTATGTGCGCGAGCTGCGCCCCTCCGACCTCAACGGTTCCGCCGGCATCTTCCGCCTCAAGGAGGAGCTGACCAAGCGCGTCAACGCGGCGGTCGCCCCGATCCAGGTCAGCGCGGTGCTGTTCAAGGAAGTCGTGGTCCAGTGAGCATGACGGACTAGGGATCATGGCGGGCAACGACCAGGTCGACCAGGATGCAATTGCCGCCCAGTGGGAGGCCTCGCTCGATTCCGAGGATCCCGCCGAGGCCGCAAAGGCTGCCGCCGAGAACGAGCTGTCGGAAACCATGGCCCTGCAATGGGCGGCCATGGTCGAGGACGGCAGTCGCGATCTCGGCACCGGCAAGAACTCCGGCGAGCGGGTGCTGTCGCAGGAGGAGATCGACAATCTCCTCGGCTTCACCGTCGGCGACGTCACGCTCGACGATCATTCCGGCATTCGCGCGATCATCGATTCTGCGATGGTCTCCTACGAGCGTCTGCCGATGCTCGAAATCGTCTTCGACCGCCTGGTGCGGCTGATGACGACGTCCCTGCGCAATTTCACCTCCGACAACGTCGAAGTCTCGCTCGACCGCATCACCTCGGTGCGTTTCGGCGACTACATGAACTCGATCCCGCTGCCCGCCGTCCTCACCGTCTTCAAGGCCGAGGAGTGGGAGAACTTCGGCATGGCGACGGTCGATTCCAACCTGATCTATTCGATGATCGACGTGCTGCTCGGCGGCCGCCGCGGCACCAGCCAGCTCCGCATCGAGGGCCGGCCCTACACCACGATCGAGACCGAGCTGGTCAAGCGGCTGGTCGAGGTGGTGCTGGCCGATGCCGAGCAGGCGTTCCGGCCGCTGTCGCCGGTGACCTTCACGATCGACCGGCTCGAGACCAATCCGCGTTTCGCCGCGATCAGCCGTCCCGCCAACGCCGCGATCCTGGTCCGCCTGCGCATCGACATGGAAGATCGCGGCGGCAATATCGAGCTGCTGCTGCCCTACGCGACCATCGAGCCGATCCGGGGCGTCCTGCTCCAGATGTTCATGGGCGAAAAGTTCGGCCGCGATCCGGTCTGGGAAGGCCACTTCGCCACCGAGATCGTGCAGGCCGAGATCGCCGTCGATGCGGTGCTCTATGAGGCCGACATTCCGCTCAAGCAGCTGATGCGGCTCAAGGTCGGCGACACGCTGCCGCTGGACATGCGCGCCGACGCCAACGTCACCGTGCGCTGCGGCGACGTCACGCTGACCGAGGGGCGGATGGGCCGGGTCGGCGACCGCGTCGCGATCCGCGTGACGAAACCCTTGCGCAAGCCAAGTACGACACTTGCGATGTTCGAGAAGGTCGACGAGCAGAACAAGATGATGGAGGCCCCATGAACCACTCCCTGGGAATGGCGATCGAGACGCTGGTGGCTATCCTGCTGATGCTGACGATCGTCTACTGCGTCATGCTCAACAAGCGGCTGACGCGGCTGAAGGCGGACGAGCATTCGCTGAAGGCGGTCATCGGCGAGCTGATCACCGCGACGGAGATCGCCGAGCGCGCGATCGGCGGGCTGAAGCTGGCCGTGCGCGACGTCAACGAGAACCTGGGCAGCCAGCTCGCCGCCGCGACGCAGATGTCGGACCAGCTCTACAAGCAGCTCGGCGAGGCCGACAACGTGGTGCGGCGCCTGTCCAAGATCGCGATCGCCGCGCGTCCCGTGACGAACCCCGAAACGGCCGCCGCGCCTGCGGCCAAGCCGTCGACGGCGAAGGCGGTGGCGGCTGCGGCCGAAGCCTTCTCCGAGCGCCGGCGATCCAACGGCCTTGCCGCATAAAGCCTGGGTATGAAGTCCTTTCGTAACATCCGCGTCATTCCGGTCGTCCTGGTCGCCGTCGCAGGCCTCGCCACGCTGAAGGTGGCGGGCCTCGTGATCAACGGCGGCTACGTCTTCGACTACAAGCCGAACCAGACCAAGAAATCCTGGGCGCAGGAGAATCTGAATTTCCCGACCGGTCGCGATGACCCCGACATCACCGGATCGACCCATGGTGCGCCGAAGGAGGCGCCCAAGCCGGCCGCACCGGAGACCAAGCCCGAGGGCACCGTGGTCAAGGTGGAGGAAGGCCAGCCCCAGGTCTCGGCCTCGGAACGTGCGATCCTGGAACGGCTGCAGGCGCGGCGGCAGGAGATCGAAGCCCGCCAGCGCGAGATCGACATTCGGGAAAGCCTGCTGAAATCGGCCGAGAAGCGCATCGAGAACAAGGTCGAGGAGATGAAGGCGGTGGAAACCCGCATCTCCGCGACGCAGGCCGAGCAGAAGGCCGCCGAAGCCCAGCGCATGAAGGGCCTCGTGACCATGTATGAGGGGATGAAGCCCAAGGATGCCGCGCGGGTGTTCGACCGGCTCGAGATGGGCGTGCTGATCGAGATCGCCTCGGCCATCGCGCCTCGCAAGATGTCGGACATCATGGGATTGATGTCGCCGGAGGCGGCCGAGCGGCTGACGGTCGAGATGGCCCGCCGCGCCAATGGCGGCGGCGATCAGTCCGCCTCGGCCGGCGATCTTCCCAAGATCGAGGGCAAGCCGACGCAAAAGCCGAATTGAGGGCTCATACTTAAGAAGTCCTTAATTGGGAAAACCTTAGATTCAACGGTACGGGCCGGCGCCAGTGCCGCCACGCCCGCCGAACCGGAAGAAATGCCGCCAATGGCGCGAGAGGCTGCCGCTGGATTTGTGTCGCGAGCCCGCGCAGCGGCGCGGGGATTGTCGCGTCATGTCCGGAAGGCGCGCGTGCTGACGGCCTGTATCCTGATTGGCCTCGCGGCGCCGGTCCGGGCGGCCGACCCGGTCAGGGGCGAGGCGAATTTTTCCGCCGGCGGCGGCTTTGCTCGTCTCGTGATCAGGCTCGGCGAGGACGTTCCCTCCGAGGTGACGACCGCAGGCTCCATTCTCGTGATCCGTTTCGACCGGCCCGTCGACGTTCCCGTCGACCGGATCCCGGAAGGTGCGCCCGATTACGTCAACTCCGCCCGCCGCGACCCGGATGGGAGCGCGATCCGCCTGTCGCTGGCGCGGCGCGTTACCGTCAACACCATGAACGCCGGCGAGCGCACCTTCGTCGACCTGCTGCCCGAAGGCTGGAAGGGACCGCCGCCGAGCCTGCCCATGGACGTGGTCAAGGAGCTCGCCGAGCGCGCGCGCGTGGCCGAGCGCGCGCTGCGTGCCCAGCGCGCCGCGGCCGAGGCCAGGAAGCGTCCGCAGATCCGCGTGCGTGCCTCGGTGCAGCCGACCTTCGTGCGCTTCGTGTTCGAGATGCCCGACGGCGTCGGCGTCTCCTCCGTGCTCAACGAGCAGAAGCTCACGCTCGCCTTCAACGCCAACCTCAATTTCGACCTGGCGGACGCGGTCGTCGCGGCGCCGCCGAACGTCGCCTCGATCAAGCAGAAGGCCGACATCGACCAGACCAATGTCGAGATCGCGCTGATCGGCGATTCAGACGTGCATTCATTCCGCGACGAGAAGAACTACGTCGTCGATGTCGCCTTCCAGCCCGACAAGGGCAAGGCGGCCGCGACGCCCGAGGCGGCGATCGCGCAGATGAAGCCCGCCGGTCACGCACCGGCGCCTGCGCCGGAAAAGCCGGCGGCCGAGAAGCCGAAGGACCCCCGCAGCGAGATCGCGCCGCCGACCTCCGAGACGATCGCACGCGAAGCCAAGATCGACATCAAGCCCGAGGTGAAGCCGGAAGCGCCCGCCGCGCTGCCGTCCACCGAGGCGCCGAAACCGGCAGCCGCTCCCGCGGTCGAAGCTGCGCCCGCTCCGGAAGTGCCCAAGGAAGCCGCGAAGCCGGCGTCGCCCGCTCCCGAAGCTGCGGCGGTGCTTGCCAGGCCGGCGCCGGCCGACGCGCCGAAAGAGCCGGTCAAGGAAGTCGTCAAGGCTGCGCCCGCGGCGCCGGCCGCGCCGCCCGCCGTTGCCAGCGTCGATGCGCGCCGCGACAGCGACGGATTGCGCGTGACGTTCCCGCTTCAGGTCGCAACGCCGGCGGCGGCGTTCCGCCGCGGCGACACGGTGTGGCTAGTGTTCGATACGCCGAAGCCGATCGATGTCGAGGCGATCCGCACCAAGGGCGGCGCCATGATCGGCGAGGTCGGCCGCATCCCGCTCGACAAGGGGCAGGCGGTGCGCATCCGTCTCACCCGTCCGCTGGTCTATTCGCTGACGAGCGAGGAGGTCGGCAAGGAGACCAACTGGCTGTTGACGCTCGCCGACAAGATCCAGGCGACGCCGCTGCCGCTGATGATGTCGCGCAACATCACCGATCCCGCGCTCGCCAACATCGCGATCCCCTTCGCCAATCCGGGCCTCCTGCACAAGCTCACCGATCCCGACGCCGGCGATACGCTCTATGTCGTCACCGCGCAGCGGCCGGTGCGCGGCTTCATCAAGCGGCAGGATCTCGTCGATCTCTCGCTCCTGGAATCGGCGCACGGCATCGCGATCCGGCCCAACTCCGACGAGGTCGGCGTCGAGGTCGGCTCTGACAAGGTGATTGTCGGCAAGAAGGGGGGATTGACGCTCTCGCCGGTCGACATCTCGGCCGAGCGGGCGCCGACCGCGGTGCGCCCGATCTTCAGCCCCGAAGGCTGGCGCAAGGGCCAATCGGAAAACTTCATGGTGCGCCAGAGCGAGCTGGTGACGGCGATCTCGGCGGTCGAACCGGCGCTGCGTTCGCTGCCGCGGCTGGACCTCGCGCAGTTCTACATGTCGCGCGCCATGTATCACGAAGCCAAGGCCGTCACCGACGTCATGCTGAGCGATCCCCTCAACAAGGAGGAGAGCGGCGCGCTGATCATGCATGCGATCGCGAGCATCCTGATCGGCCGGCCGGCGCAGGGCCTCAAGGACCTCGCCAATCCCGTGATCGGCAACAGCCATGATTCCCAGCTCTGGAAGGCGCTCGCCTATGCGCGTCAGGGCAAATGGGCGGACGCGCGCGAGAAGTTCAAGAACGTCGAATTCGCCATCGCCTCGCTGCCGCTCGACATCCAGCGTATCGTGACGATGGACGCGATGCGCGCCTCGCTCGAGGTCAAGGACTATGCAGGCGCCTCCAAGCGCCGCAGCGAGCTCGAGGTGGTCGGTGTCCCGCCTGAGGCCGCGCCCGGCTTCGCCGTGCTGCGCGGCCGGCTCGCCGAGGCGCTCGGCCACGACAAGGATGCGCTGGACGACTACAGGTTCGCGGTCGCCTCGAGCGACCGGCCGGCTGCGGCCGAGGCCAAGCAGCTCGAGGTCGCGCTGCGTCAGAAGCGCGACGAGATCGGCAAGGAAGAGGCGCTGCGCGAGCTCGAGACGTTGTCCATGACCTGGCGCGGCGACACGATCGAGGTCAAGACGCTCCAGATGCTGTCGCGGCTGTATGCCGAGAACGGGCGTTACCGGGATGCGCTCACCGCCGCGCGGACCGCGACGAGGCTTCAGCCGAACGCCGAGGCCTCGCGTCAGGCGCAGGATCTCGCCTCCGAGCTGTTCACGCAGATATTTCTCGGGCCGAAGGGCGACGAACTGCCGCCGGTGGAGGCGCTCGGGATGTTCTACGAGTTCCGCGAGCTGACGCCGATCGGCCGCCGCGGCGACGAGCTGATCCGCCGGCTCGCCGACCGTCTCGCCTCGATCGATCTGCTCGATCAGGCCGCCGAGCTCCTGCAATACCAGGTCGATCATCGCCTTGAAGGCGCGGCGCGTGCCCAGGTCGCCGCCCGCCTGTCCATGATCTATCTCGCCAACCGCAAGCCCGACATGGCGATCACCGCGCTGCGCGCGAGCCGCATCAGCGATCTCTCCGGCGAGCTCCGGCAGCAGCGCCTGCTCCTGGAAGCGCGCGCGCAGAGCGACGTCGGCCGCCACGATCTCGCGCTCGACATCGTCTCCAACGTCTCCGGGCGCGAAGTGCTCCGCCTTCGCTCCGACATCTTCTGGGCGGCGCGGCGCTGGCGCGAGTCCGCCGAGCAGATCGAGCTCTATTACGGCGACCGTTTCCGCGACTTCAAGCCGCTCAACGCGGTCGAGAAGAGCGACATCATCCGCGCCGCCGTCGGCTATGCGCTCGCGGACGATTCGATCGGCCTGTCGCGCTTCCGCGAGAAATACGCGCCGCTGATGAGCGAAAGCGCCGACCGTCTCGCCTTCGACATCGCCAGCAAGCCGGCCGCGGCCTCGAGCGCCGAATTCGCCGAGATCGCCAAGCTGGCTGCCAGCGTCGATACGCTGGACGGCTTCCTGCGCGAGATGAAGCAGCGCTTCCCCGACGCCACGGCGCGTGCGCCCGGTTCGCCGCAAGCCAAGGACGAGTCCGACCACACCGGCGCGCTGCCCACGATTCCCGTCGTGCGGCAGATCAAGATAACGCGGTAGGGCTGGTTGCCGCGCGAAACGCGGCCCGTGACGGCTCGACATTCTCCGTCATTGCGAGCGAAGCGAAGCAATCCAGAGTCTCTCCGCGGCGGCAGTCTGGATTGCTTCGTCGCAAGTGCTCCTCGCAATGACGGGGAGGGGGGCGGGCGCAATCGCCGGTGGCGGAGAAGATGCGGCGGCGACGTGGGGCCGAGCCGCCGTTACCCTCCGTAGCTCTGCACCAGGCTTCCCGCGACCAGCGACCAGCCGTCGACCAGCACGAAGAAGATCAGCTTGAACGGCAGCGAGATCGTCGCCGGCGGCAGCATCATCATGCCCATCGACATCAGCACCGAGGCGACGACGAGGTCGATGATCAGGAAGGGGAGAAACAACAGGAAGCCGATCTCGAAGGCGCGCTTCAGCTCGGAGATCATGAAGGCGGGAACGAGGATGCGCAAGGCGAGTTCGTCGGGGGTGGCCGGCGGCGGCTCGCCCGACAGATCCAGGAACAGCTTGAGGTCTTTCTCGCGCACGTTCTTCTGCATGAAGCCGCGCAAGGGGACGGAGGCGCGCTGGAGCGCATCCTCGACGCCGATCTGGTTGGCGACAAGCGGGCGGATGCCTTCGTCGTAGGACTTTTGCAGCACCGGGCCCATCACGAAGAAGGTGAGGAACATCGCGAGCGCGATGATCACCGAGTTCGGCGGGGCGGTCGCGGTACCCAGCGCGGTACGCAGCAGCGACAGCACCACCACGATGCGCGTGAACGAGGTCATCATGATCAGGATCGACGGCGCGATCGACAGCACCGTGAGCAGCGCGATCAGCTGGATCGCGCGCTCGGTGACGCCGCCGCCGCCAGCGCCGCCGCCGAGATTGATGCTGATGTCCTGGGCATGCGCCGGCATCGCAAGCGAGGCCGCGCCGATCAGGACAGAAAGGAAGAGAACTCTACGCGGGAGGGCCGGCAACCTCACGAAGACGGCTTCGGACGGCCGAGCAGCGAGGCCATCTCGTCTTCGAGATTTTCAAAGCTGGTCTTTTCCGCGGCCGGCTTCGCTGCCGGGGCGGGTGGCGCCGGCGGCTCGCTGCGTGCGGCACGCGGGGGGGCGGCCGGCGGCTCCGGCGCAACCGGAGGCGCGACCGTTTCGCCGGCCGGGCGGCGCAGGGCAGCCTCCAGCCGCTGCGCCATTTCGGCGAGATTCTGCTCGGCGCTCGAGGGCACAGGGGCCGGTGCCGGCGGCGGAACGGGCGCAGCCTGCGGCACAACAGGCGGAGGCGGAGGCGGAGGTGGCGGTGCGGCGCGCTCGGGGCGCATTGGCGGCATCTTCACCGGCTCACTCTGGCGCGGCGGACGCGGCATCAGCGGCGGTTCGCCGCGGGCGATGCGCGGCGGCAGGGGCTCGGGCCGTGGTTCGCGCTCGGGACGCGGCGCGATCGGCTCAGGTGTAAAGCCTCCCAGGGGCGGTTCGCTGCGACGTTCGGCCAGCGCAGGAGCAGGCCGGCGCACCTCATCGGCGAAGGATGGGCGGGCGGGCCGCGGCGGGGGCTCGGGCATCTGCGGCTCGGGATGATCGAGTAGTTCCGGTCGCGGCGCCTCGTCGGCCCAACCGCCGACGTCGGGCATGGGAGCAAGGCGCGGCGGCTCGGCGGCGTTGGGACGCTGCGGGAGCTGGTCGCGGCTCGGCGCGGCGCGGACGATATTGGGCTCGACGACGATGTCGGTGGGGCCGCCGATCATCAGGAGATGCTCGACATTGTCGCGCCGGACCAGCACCAGACGGCGCCGGCCGTCGACCGCAGCGGCGTCGATCACGGCGAGCCGGGGCATCCTGCCGCGCTGGGTGTTGGCGCCCAGCCGGCTGCTGCCGAATCGGCGAACCAGCCATGCAGCGACGCCGATCAACGCCAGAACGACGATGAACGCGACGATGAAGGTGATAGGGCTGCCTTGCATACTTGTCCCCGACAAATGGCGCTTTTCTCGTACCCATGGTCAGATTTGCCAACCACCGGCGTACGATGCCCCAAGCTGCGATTTCTTAACGTTCCACGGCAAGTTTTGCCGTCCCCAACTCTTAATAACCCATGAATCGCCCGATCCAAAACGACTTCTTGGCCTGTGCACGCCCCGCCAAGCGGTTGGGTTAATGCCACTTTTCGAGGCGTAGAATCACGGGCGCGCGAAAATCGTGTCTCGCCCGGCGACATGCTTCGAGAGCGCTCTTAACCAGCTGTTAACCATACAGGCGGCAAATTCTGCCTAGCTTCGGACCTCGGGTCCGCAAGGGTGGCTGAAGGAGCCGCGACGATGTCCATCAACGACCTCCCGGTGCTGTCGGCGCTTCGCACCAAGATGCAGTGGCACCAGGAGCGCCAGCGCGTCCTGTCCGAGAACGTCTCCAATTCCGACACGCCCAAATTCCGGCCGCGCGACCTGGTCGAGCCGAAGCTCGACAGGACCGGCGCCGTCACGGGGGCCATGGGGCCGCTGGCCCTGACCCGTACCAGCGGCTCGCACATGACGCCATCAGGCGCCGTCTCCGCATTCGACCAGGACAAGAACGCCGGCTTCGAGACCCGCCCTGCGGGCAACGCCGTCAATCTCGAGGAGGAGATGATGAAGGCCGCCAGCAACCAGATGGACTACGCGGCGGCGACCTCGCTCTATTCGAAGAGCCTGCGCCTGCTCAAGACCGCGATCGGCAAGGCCTAGGCGTGATCCCGGAACCAGGAGAGCTAGAGGCGAAACATGGCGAATGACAGCAGCGACTTTGCCCGCTCGATGGCGATCGCCACCTCCGGCCTGCGCGCGCAGGCCGGGCGCATGCGGGTGATTTCGGAAAACATCGCCAATGCCGACTCGACGGCGCAGACCGCCGGCGGCGATCCCTATCGGCGCAAGGTTCCGACCTTCTCCTCCGCGCTCGACCGCACGCTGGACGCGCAGGTCGTCACTCTCGGCAGGATCAAGCCCGACCAGTCCGACTTCCGCGTCAAATACGAGCCGAACAATCCGGCCGCGGATGCGAGCGGCAACGTCAAATATCCCAACGTGAACTCGGTGGTCGAGATAACCGACATGCGCGATGCGCAGCGGTCCTACGAGGCCAATCTCAACATCATCAGTGCGACGCGCCGGATGATCCAGCGCACGCTCGACATCCTCAAGAGCTGAACAGGACATCTTAAGTCATGGCATCACCGACAATCGCAGCGAACGCCTATGCCAACCTTGCCCGCGTGCTCGAGAACGGCGGCGCCGGCAAGGGCAGCGAGCCGACCGGGCAATCCTTTGCTTCGCTGCTGAAGGACGCCGTCGGCAGCGTCATGGAGTCCGGCCGCAAGTCCGATGCGCAGACGGTGGCGATGGCCGCCGGCAAGGCCAACGTGATGGACGTGGTGACGGCGGTCGCGGACACCGACGTCGCGGTATCCACGCTGGTCTCGGTCCGCGATCGCGTGATCGCGGCCTATGAAGACATCATGAAGATGCCGATTTGAATTGGGGGCAGGGTGCCCGCCAAGCGTCATTGCGAGCGCAGCGAAGCAATCCAGAATCTTTCCGTTGCACCACTCTGGATTGCTTCGTCGCAAGGGCTCCTCGCAATGACGGGGAGGGGCCGGACAATCCTCTCCGGGATGGTGGGGATGAAACTTGAATAAGGAATTCAGCAAATGACCGGACCCGAGACCCTCGACGTCGCACGCGATGCGATCTGGACCATCGTGATCGTGTCATCGCCGCTGATGGTGGTCGGCCTCGTGGTCGGCGTCATCGTGTCGCTGTTCCAGGCGCTGACGCAGATCCAGGAGCAGACGCTGATCTACGTGCCGAAGATCCTGGCCATCTTCGCCACGATGCTATTGGCGCTGCCGTTCATGGCCGACTCGCTCCACGCCCACATGATGCGTATATCGTCGCGAATCATCGGCGGCTGAGGCAAGATGCGTGAATTATGCGCATCGACGTCTCGCTGTTGCCGGCGCTCGCCGCTTCCTTCATGCTCGCCTTCGCCCGGGTCGGCGCGATGGTGATGCTGCTGCCAGGGCTCGGCGAGACCAACATCCCGACGCGGATAAAGCTGTCGATCGCGCTGATGCTCACGCTGATCATCCTGCCGCTGCATCGAAACGCCTACCAGGTCGACATGGGCTCGCTCGCGCCGCTGCTGGTCCTGATGCTGCATGAGATCGCGATCGGTATCGTGCTGGGCGCGACAGCGCGCGTGACGCTGTCGGCGCTCCAGGTTGCGGGATCCGTGATCGCGCAGCAGATGGGGCTTGGCTTCGTCACCTCGGTCGATCCGACGCAGGGACAGCAGGGCGTGCTGGTCGGCAACTTCCTGACCATTCTCGGCGTGACGCTGCTGTTTGCCACCGACAGCCACCATCTGGTGATCGCCGCGCTGAACGACAGCTATACGATCTTCTCGCCGGGCGAGACCGTATCGAGCGGCGATGTCGCCTCGCTGGCGACGCGCGCCTTCACCGCCGCGTTCCGCCTGGGCTTGCAGCTCTCGGGACCGTTCCTGGTGTTCGGCCTCGTCTTCAACATCGGGCTCGGCGTGCTGGCGCGGTTGATGCCGCAGATGCAGGTCTATTTCGTCGGCGTACCGCTGTCGATCTTCGCAGGCTTCCTGGTGCTCGCCGTGGTGCTGACCGCGATGATGGGCACGTTTCTAGATTATTTCATCGGTGTCATGCACCAGATGATGCCGCTCAAGTGACGGGGGCGATCGATGGCGGAAGACAACGATCCCGAAAGTCAAACAGAAGACCCGACGCAAAAGCGCCTGGACGATGCGCTCGAACGCGGCGACGTCGCCAAGAGCCAGGAGATCAATACCTGGTTCATGATGGCGGGCGGCACGCTGGTGGTCTCGACCTTCTCGGGCTCGGTCGGCAGCGGGCTGCTGACGCCGATGCGCAACCTGCTCGCCAATTCCTGGATGATCAAGACCGACGGCAAGGCTCTGCTCGCGCTGATGCAGCAGATCGAATTCGTCGTGCTCGCGGCCGTCGGCGTGCCGCTCCTGATGCTGATGCTGGCGGCGATTGCCGGCAACATGCTCCAGCACCGCCTGGTGTGGTCGGCCGAATCCCTGAAACCCAAATTCAACAAGATTTCGCCCGGCGCCGGCTTCAAGCGCATCTTCGGCAAGCAGGCGGCCGCCAATTTTCTCAAAGGCATCGGCAAGCTGGTCTTGCTCGGCGCGGTCATGACCATGATCCTGTGGCCGGAGCGGCACCGCATGGAGGCAATGGTCCGGCTCGATCCGGCCGCCATGCTCGGCGCGACCACCAGCATGACCATTCATCTGCTCGGAGCGGTGGTCGCGGCGCTCGCGATCGTCGCCATCGCCGATTATTTCTTCCAGTACCGAAGCTGGTTCCAGCGGCAGAAGATGTCGCTTCAGGAGATCAAGGAAGAATTCAAGCAATCCGAAGGTGACCCGCACATCAAGGGCAAGATCAGGCAGTTGCGGCAGCAGCGCGCCAAGAAGCGCATGATGGCGGCGGTTCCCAAGGCCTCCGTGATCATCACCAACCCGACCCACTATTCGGTGGCGCTGTCCTACGAGCGGGGCATGTCGGCGCCGATCTGCGTCGCCAAGGGCGTCGACAACCTCGCCTTCAAGATCCGGGAGATCGCGCGCGAGCACGACATCCCGATCGTGGAGAACGTTCCGCTGGCCCGGGCGCTCTACGCCACGGTCGACATCGACCAGGAAATCCCGACGGAGCACTATCATGCGGTTGCCGAAGTCATCGGCTACGTCATGCGGCTGAAGCGCGGATTCAGCGCCGGGCGGGGATAAAACACCCGAAAAATACCGGAAATGGCCGTAATCTGGGAATCAGCGTACCTTTCGCCGTTGCTGCCCTTGCACCTTTGGGTCCGATTCAGGCAGGGAGGACCCCACGCGCCCCGTAACGCGTTGATTCTCTGCCGACAGGCTGCGCCAGCTCGATATGACTGCTGAGACCGACCACGACCTCACACGCGAGCCCGTTGCGGCGCACGAGCCGTCGCCGCGCTCGGGCAGCATTGCGCTGGTGCTGCTGGTGGCCGCCGGCCTCGTCGCGGTCGCCGTCGGTCTGATGACGCTCGGGCGCGCGCAGGCGCAGCCCTATATCCTGGGCATCCTCGCCGTGCTGGCGATGGTCGGCCTGTTCAACCTGTTCGCCTTCGCCGCCGGCATCATCCGCTTCGCGGACCGCAATCTCGATGATCCCATCATCGGCCACATCTCCGATCACGCCTTCGACGGGCTCGCAGTCACCGATGCGCGCGGACACGTGGTCTATTCCAATGCCGCCTATCTGACGCTGACCGGCGCCAGCGGCCCCCAGGACGTGCGTCCCGTCGAGCGTGTCTTCATCGGCAACCCTGATGTCTCCGAAGCGGTGTTCCGCCTGCTCAAGGCCGCCCGCGAAGGCAAGCGGCAGCAGGAAGAGGTGCGCATCTCCGGCCATGACGGCAGCCAGGGCCGCTGGCTGCGCATGCGGGTGCGCCCGCTCGGCACCGGAAAGCGCGAGGCGAAATACGCGGTGTGGTCGATCGCCGACATCACCCGGGACCGCGAACGCCAGGAGGACGTGTTCCAGGAGCTCCAGCACGCGATCGAATATCTCGATCACGCGCCGTGCGGCTTCTTCTCGGTCAATCCGGCCGGAGAGCTCGCCTATGTCAATGCGACGCTGGCGAACTGGCTCGACTACGATCTCGCCGAGATCGGTTCGGGCGGCCTCAAGCTCACCGACATCGTCTCCGGCGACGGCGCCTCGCTGCTCACCTCCATCGTGGCGGTGCCGGGCGAGGTGAAGACCGAAGTCTTCGACATCGACCTGCGCATGCGCAGCGGCAAGACCATGCCGGTGCGGCTCTATCACAAGCTCGCCTTCGGCGCCGACGGCGCGCCGGGGCCGTCGCGCACGCTCGTGATCAGCCGCGCCCGCGACGAGCGCAGCGACCCCGACCGCGCCGCCGAAGTGCGCTTCATGCGCTTCTTCGACCACACGCCGATGGCGATCGCGACCGTCGATCGCGCCGGCAACGTCGTGCGGGCCAATGCGCGCTATGCCAAGCTCGGACAGGCGCTCGGGCTCGACAGCGCCGGCAAGTCGATCTTCCGCGCGGTCAGCTCGCGCGACCGGCAGCTTTTGATCGCTGCCATCAACCAGGCCGCCGAAGGCAAGGCCGACATCGCGCCGGTCGAGGTGGCGCTGGAAGGGGCCAAGGAGCGCTGGGGCCAGTTCTTCGTCACGCCGGTCGATTCGGCCGAGAATGACGCGGAAGCCGCCATCGTGCACATGCTCGAGACCACCGAGCGGCGCGCGCTGGAGAACCAGATCAACCAGTCCCAGAAGATGGAGACTGTCGGCCAGCTCGCCGGCGGCATCGCCCACGACTTCAACAACGTGCTGTCCGCCATCATGATGGCGAACGACTTCCTGCTGAACGCGCACAAGCCGACCGACCCGTCGTTCCAGGACATCATGCAGATCAAGCAGAATGCGACGCGCGCCGCGACGCTGGTGCGGCAGCTGCTCGCATTCTCGCGCCGCCAGACGCTGCGGCCGCAGGTGCTCGATCTCGGCGACGCGCTTTCCGATCTCACGATGCTGCTGCGCCGGCTGATCGGCGAGAAGGTCAAGCTCGACCTCGTCCACGGTCGCGACCTCTGGCCGGTGAAGGTCGACGTCTCCCAGTTCGAGCAGGTGATCGTCAACCTGGCGGTGAACGCGCGCGACGCCATGCCGGACGGCGGCAAGCTGATCATCCGGACCGCAAACATCACCACCGAGGACGCAGGCAAGCTCGCCTACAAGGGCATGCCGGCTGCGGACTATGTCCGGATTGAGGTCGCCGACACCGGCACCGGCATTCCCGCCGACATCCGCGACAAGATCTTCGAGCCGTTCTTCTCGACGAAGGAAGTGGGCAAGGGCACCGGCCTCGGGCTCTCCACCGTCTACGGCATCGTCAAGCAGACCGGCGGCTTCATCTATGTCGATTCCGAGCCGGGGCAGGGCACCTCGTTCCATATCTTCCTGCCGCGCCATCACGCCGAGCAGGACGTGCAGGCTGAGCAGCCCGCTGCCGCGGCCAGCGCGACCGGCGGCGCCGCGAAGGAAGCCGCGCCCGCCGAGGCCAAGCCGCGCACCGATCTCACCGGGCAGGGCACCATCCTGCTGGTCGAGGATGAGGAGGGCCTGCGCGCGCTCAACGCCCGCGGCCTGCGCTCGCGCGGCTACACCGTGGTAGAGGCCGAGAACGGCGTCGAAGCCATGGAGATGCTGGAGGAGCAGAGCGGCGCGATCGATCTCGTCGTCTCCGACGTCGTCATGCCCGAGATGGATGGCCCGACGCTGCTGAAGGCGATGCGGGAAAAGAATCCCGACATCAAGTTCATCTTCGTCTCCGGCTATGCCGAGGACGCGTTCGAGAAGAGCCTGCCCGAAGGCCAGCAGTTCGACTTCCTGCCGAAGCCCTTCACGCTCAGCCAGCTCGTGGCGGCGGTGAAGGAGACGATGACCAAGCAGGGGTGAGGAGCCTCTGCCGTCACTGCGAGGAGGCGTTGCGGCGAGGCGATCCAGGCTGCTCTCTCGGAGAGATTCCGGATTGCGTCCGCTGCGCACGCAATGACAAGGACAAAGCGGAATTTTCCTCGAAAGAGCGCCGGTAGCCCGCGGCCGCGGTTCCCTGCCACGCCCCGCCAAGCCCGCGCCAAATATGGGCTTTTGCCACATCCCCGCGACTGAGGGCCGCAGTCACGAGCTCCGAAACCGGCTTCACTTTTCGGGAAGTCTGCCCATCTTAAGCGCACGTCCCCATGCCGGGGATTTGGGAAACGCATATGACTTTCTCGCTACGCTCCCGCAATCTCTTCAAGACGATCGCCGTCGTGCTGGCGCTTGCGCTGCCGACTGCACTGGCGATCTCGTCCGCCGACGCGCGCGTCGGCGGCGGCTCCTCGTCGGGTTCACGCGGCTCGCGCACCTATTCGGCGCCGCCCCCGACCACGACAGCGCCGGGCTCGGCCTCGCAGTTCAACCGAACCTACACCCAGCCGGGCGCAGGCATGAATTCGGCTGCGTCCGCGCCCGCGCGCGGCGGCCTGTTCGGCCGCGGCGGCGGTTTCCTGGGCGGCCTCGCGGCCGGCTTCCTCGGTGCCGGCCTGCTCGGCATGCTGTTCGGCGGCGGCCTGTTCGGCGGCCTCGGCGGCCTGTCCTCGATCCTCGGCCTGATCATCCAGATCGCGCTCGTTGTGCTGGTGGTGCGGCTGGCCATGTCGTGGTGGCAGCGCCGTCACGCCCCGCGGGCGGCTTATGCCAATGCAAATGCTGATGCAGGCGCAGCGCCTGGACCGCAGACGAGCCATCGCAGCGGTCTTGGCGGTGGTCTTGGCGGCTTCGGCTTCGGTGCCAACAACGCGCCGCTCGAGATCAAGCCGGACGACTATGAGGCGTTCGAGCGCCTGCTCGGCGAAGTCCAGACCGCCTGGTCGAACGAGGACGTGGCCAAGCTGCACACGCTCGCGACGCCGGAAATGGTTTCCTATTTCGAGCAGGACCTTGCCCAGAACCGTGCGCGCAACGTCGTCAACAAGGTGACCGACGTCAAGCTCCTGCAGGGCGACCTCGCGGAAGCCTGGCGGGAAGGCGAGACCGAATACGCCACGGTGGCGCTGCGCTTCGCGCTCACCGACAAGACGGTGGACCGCAACACCGGCGCCGTGGTTGCCGGCAGCGAGCAGCCGGGCGAGGCCACCGAGATCTGGACGTTCGCCCGCAGGCCGGGCAGCGGCTGGGAATTGTCGGCGATCCAGCAGACCAACTGATCGCAAGCGATTTGCGAGGAAGGGCGTCGTGCCTCGGGCACGGCGCCCTTTTCGTTGGGCCCACCGCTCTCTCCGCGCGGCTTGCGAGCGTAGCATAGCAATCCGGAATGCCTTCCGCGGAACGACTCCGGATGGCTTCGCTACGCTCGCAATGACGGAGTGTTTAGCGGCAGCCATCGCTCCGGCGCTGACGGAACCTTGTGGCGAGTGATACATTGGTTCCGTCGCCCCACCTGCACGGATCCCTCCCATGAAATACGAGCTCTATTACTGGCCCGAGATCCAGGGCCGCGGCGAATATATGCGGCTGGCGCTGGAGGAGGCGGGTGCCGCTTACGTCGATGTCGCGCGCGGTCCGCGCGGGACTGCTGCGATGATGAAGATGATGGATGCGCACGAGGGCACGCCGCCCTTTGCGCCGCCGTTCCTGAAGGCAGGCAAGCTCGTCATCGGCCAGACCGCCAACATCCTGCTCTATCTCGGCGCCCGCCATGGGCTTGCGCCGAAGACGGAAGCCGGCAGGCTCTGGGTGCACCAGCTTCAGCTCACGATCACGGACTTCGTCGTCGAGATCCACGACACCCATCATCCGCTCGGACCCTCGCTCTATTATGAGGACCAGAAGGCACCGGCGAAAAAGCGCACGGCCGACTTCTGGGACGAGCGCGTGCCGAAATATCTCGGCTATTTCGAGCGGCTACTCGACGGGAGCGGCGGCACCTATGTCACCGGTCGCCGCCTGACCTACGTCGATCTCTCGCTATTCCAGATCGTCGACGGGCTGCGTTATGCCTTCCCCAGGCGCATGAAGGCGTTCGAAGCGGATGTCCCGGGCCTTGTCGGTCTGCACGACCGCATCGCCGCGCGGCCGAACATCAAGGCCTATCTCGAAAGCGAGCGCCGCATTCCCTTCAACGAGCAGGGTATCTTCCGCCGCTACCGCGAGCTGGACGGTTAGCCGGTTCGGACGGGAAAAGGATCAGCCCTCACCAGACGCCGGGCATGAGGCGATAGCGCACCCGCGCCGCATAGTCGGTATAGCCCGGCAGGCCCTCGCGCAGCGTGCGCTCCTCGATGGAGATGCGGACCGCGAACAAGGCGACGAAGAGCGGCAGCATCGCAAGTCCCCACCACGACCCCAGCAGCAACGGCAGGCCGGCGAAGAACAGCACCATGCTGCTGTACATGGGATGCCGGACATGGGCATAGGGACCGGTCGAGATCACGTGCTGCGCACGCTCGGTCTGCAGCTTCACCACGGGGGCGGCGAATGAGTTCTCGCTGAAGACCCACATGGTGAACAGTGTCGAGGCCAGGAACAGCACG
This sequence comes from Bradyrhizobium sp. I71, assembly GCF_022354745.1. Classification (NCBI taxonomy): domain Bacteria; kingdom Pseudomonadati; phylum Pseudomonadota; class Alphaproteobacteria; order Hyphomicrobiales; family Nitrobacteraceae; genus Bradyrhizobium; species Bradyrhizobium sp. I71. The sequence continues at coordinate 996,035 of NZ_CP059398.1, read as the reverse complement.
AGGCCGAGCGCCTGCAACGCAGTCGGCATGTCGGAGGATGGAAAGCGCCGGTCAAGCCCCATCACGGCCAGCCAGGCCAGCATCACGAAGACGAAGACCGTCATGAACATCTTGTCGGCGGCGGGCTGATCCTTTTGCAGCACCGGCCGCAGACGTTCGGCCAGCAGCGCCGGATCGATCCGGTAGAGCCACCAGCCGCAGAGCGGGCCGAGGAACGCGGAGGTGGCGAGGAACGTCCAGGCCGATGGCCACTGTAGTGTTCCGGCGGATGCGAACAGCACCGCGCCCATGGCGACGACGAAGACCGTGTTCTGCAACAGCAGGCGTGCGATCATGCGCAGGTCCCGGGTGAGCGCGCACGATATTGGTGCAGCTATCCGGCAAAGATGCGGCCGGACGCGCGAAAGGCCCGATCGACCGGATCGGGCGCCTCAGCCGTGGCAAGTCTGCTCAGGCGAGCTGATCGATCCGCGTGCCCTGACCCGGCGGCAGGGGCGCGGGCGGTTGCGGCTTGAAGGTCGGATCCTCGTCCTTGACCTTGGTCTGGTCGTCCTGCTGCTTGGTCGTGTCGTAGTTAGGGACCACGATCGCGATCGGCGGGGGCGCCACGGTGGAAACCTTCATCCACAAATCCTCACATATGGAAACAATTCAGCCTGCCCTGCGAGGAGCGAAATTTCCTTCAAGGCAATCGCTAAAATGCGAGGGAATTGGTGCGGTGAATGCCGTGTATACGTCTCATCTGCGCGGTGCAAACAGGAGACGACGAGGCCTCTCCCCGTCATTGCGAGGAGCTCGCGACAAAATTGCGTAGCAATTTTGCGCTGATGCGACGAAGCAATCCAGACTGTCTCCGCGGACAGATTTCTGGATTGCTTCGCTGCGCTCGCAATGACGGAGTACGTGGCCAGCTATTGCGCGCCAGCTGCGCCGCGCCCGCAGCAAGAGCGAGGAGTATGCCGCCCTATTCGTCCTTGCCGCGCGTGATCGCGATCGACGCCTCTGTCTTGGTGCGGGTGCATTCCATGTTGAGCCGGCGATAGCGCATGCTGACCTTGTCGCCGCGGAGCAGGCCCATCCGCTTCAGGCAGCGTGTCGCGCCTGTCGTCGTGTCGTCCTTCGTCACGGTGAAGACGATCGCGGCCATCGATCCCACCAGCGCATAGAACTCCGGCTTGGGCTTGCGATCGCCTTTGGCATAGAGCTCGATCGAATATTTGTCGCCGCGGCAACTCACGGAGAGCTCCTTGGCCGCCGGATGCGTCATGTAGACGACATTGGCGGCGCGGAAGTTCACCTTGAGGCGATCGACCTGGTTCGCCAGCTCCTTGGCGCTGTCGTCGCAGCGGTCGGCGCGGGCGGGAGAGACGAGGGCCACAAGGCCGGCAATGGCGGCGGCGACCAGGATCGCGCCGCGGACGTTCAAGTTCAATGTCATGATGAAAAGCCCCTTAGCGCGCGCATTCAAGCGTCGGCGGGCCCGAAGCGCAAGGGCGGGCAGAGGCATTTCCACGAGGTGTGCCAATGCTTTCCCGAGCCCGGCCTGCCTCTCCCATGCGCACCGCTCCCTTTCTTTTCTGGCCAAAATGCGCTTAGAACCCTTCTATGCCTGGAGGCCCGCGAGGCCCCGAAACCCCGAGATCCGCCCCATGAACGCTCCCACCGCCTTTCCCGATCAGTCCAAGCCCGTTCCGCCCTACAAGCACACCCCGCTATTCCCGCTGGGCAAGGACGAGACGCCCTACAAGAAGATTTCGTCCGAGGGCGTCAGGGTCGAGAAGGTCCTCGGCAAGGACATGCTGGTGGTGTCGCGCGAGGCGTTGCGGGCGCTGTCGGAGGCGGCTTTTGGCGACATCAACCATTACCTGCGGCCCGGTCATCTGAAGCAGCTCCGCGCGATCCTGGAGGACGGCGAGGCGAGCCCGAACGACAAGTTCGTGGCGCTCGACTTCCTGAAGAACGCCAACATCGCAGCCGGCGGCGTGCTGCCGATGTGCCAGGACACCGGCACCGCGATCATCATGGGCAAGAAGGGCTGCAACGTCATCACCGACGGTGACGACGAGGCCGCGCTGTCGGAAGGCGCGCGCGACGCGTATCTCCGCCGCAACCTGCGTTACTCGCAGGTCGCGCCGCTCTCGATGTACGAGGAGAAGAACACCGCCAACAACATGCCGGCGCAGTGCGAGATCTACGCCGAGGGCGACGACGCCTACAAGTTCATGTTCATGGCGAAGGGCGGCGGCTCCGCCAACAAGAGCTTTCTGTTCCAGGCGACGCCATCGGTGCTGACCAAGGACCGGCTGCTCGCTTTCCTCAAGGAGAAGATCCTCACGCTCGGCACCGCGGCGTGCCCGCCCTATCACCTCGCCATCGTGATCGGCGGCACCTCGGCCGAGCTGTGCATGAAGACGGTGAAGCTCGCCTCGGCGCGCTATCTCGATGCGCTGCCGACGCACGGCTCGCCCGACGGCAACGCCTTCCGCGACGTCGAGATGGAGAAGGAAATCCACAAGATGACGCAATCGCTCGGCGTCGGCGCGCAGTTCGGCGGGAAATATTTCTGCCACGACGTGCGCGTGATCCGCATGCCGCGCCACGGCGCATCGCTCCCCATCGGGCTTGGCGTGTCCTGCTCGGCCGACCGCCAGGTGCTCGGCAAGATCACCAGGGACGGCGTCTATCTCGAGGAGCTCGAGCACAACCCGGCGCAGTACCTGCCTGAGGTCGAGCAGTCGCTCGGCGGCGAGGTCGTCAAGATCGACCTCAACCAGCCGATGAAGGACATTCTGGCGACATTCTCGAAATATCCGATCAAGACCCGCGTCTCGATGACCGGCACCATGATCGTCGCGCGCGATAGCGCGCATGCCAAGCTGCGCGAGCGGCTGGAGAAGGGCGAGCCGCTGCCGGACTATTTCAAGAACCACCCGGTCTACTATGCCGGCCCCGCCAAGACGCCCGAAGGCTACGCCTCCGGCGCGTTCGGGCCGACCACGGCAGGCCGCATGGACTCCTTCGTCGACCAGTTCCAGGCCGCCGGCGGCTCGATGGTGATGGTGGCCAAGGGCAACCGCGCGCCGGCCGTGCGCGAGGCCTGCAAGAAGTACGGCGGCTTCTACCTCGGCTCGATCGGTGGCGCCGCCGCGAATCTCGCCGAGCACTGCATCAAGAAGGTCGAGGTGCTCGAATATCCCGAGCTCGGCATGGAAGCGATCTGGCGCATCGAGGTCGTCGACTTCCCGGCGTTCATCATCATCGACGACAAGGGCAACGACTTCTTCAAGGAATTGAACCTGGGCTAGCTTTACATCACCGCGCACGCGCGCGGTGATGTTGCAGGAGACCGTCGTGCCCGGGCTTGTCCCGGGCATCCACATTCTTCGTGCCGCGAGCAGGGCGTGGATGGCCGGGACAAGCCAAGGTCAAACCCGGTCACGACGATGCGGAAGCTTCCGCGGCCCTAACTGCAATTCGTGACCTGGTTCGAGCACAGCGCGCGCCACCAGCCGCGGACGCCGTCGTGGCTCTCGACGAGACCCCACAAGCCGCTGCAGGCCAAGAGGCGCCTCGGGCCGCCGTCGGTGTCGAGCGCTCCGCCGAGCTCGCGCTGCGCCGGCATCCATTTGGCATCGACGAAGGGTGCCTGGAACAGCCCGCCCATGCGCGTGGCGCCATTGGCATAGGCCGCACCCACCTTGTTGGATGCGACCCAGCCGCGCCCGCCATAGGGCTTCGGCGCACTGCGCGGATATCTCTTCTCGTCCTCGTAGTCCTTCCCGGGCGGCTTCGCGCCTTCGATCAGGAACCAGCCGTCCCTGAAGCCGATGATGCGGAATTCGGTGAGCCAGCCGCCGTCGGGCGTGTTCTCGCTGCCTCCGAGCCTGAGCCGGTAGGGCGGCGGCAACGTGCCGAGCACACGCGCCTTTACCGACGGCTCGGCGCGCACGTTGAGGCCGCCCGGGTCCTTGTCGATGGACCAGGCGCCGAGATCGCAGGGCTCGGTGCCTGCAGGCAAGCTGGCGCGCTTGGCCGCGAGATCGGCGTGCAGCTTTGCGAAATCGGTGTGGTCATTGTCAGAATCGGGCTCGGGGCGCGGCTTCAACTCCGCCGAGACTGCGCGTGCCGCATCCGCCGTCAGCGTGACCACGAGCGCCTGGCGTGCGGCGAACACGCTTGCGGGCGTCTTCGGATCATTCGATGTCGCGGGATCAACGGCGAGATAACCGGTCGAGCCATCGGTCCGATAGGCGGTGCCGGCCACAAAGCCTGGCGGCACCATGGCGAGCGCGCTTGCGCGCCACGCCGGTTCGGTGTCTTCCGCGTGCGCCGCCACCGATGCTGCGACACACAGCAACGTCGCCGCGACGAGGCGGATGTTGGGCATGTGCCGAAGCCGCGGCGTTACGCCCGTACGCCCGTAAACGGAAAGCTGCCCATCGGGCCGATGCCCATCTCGCCGCTCATGCTGTCGCCGGAGACCTTTCCGATGAACTCGAGTGTCAACGGCATCGGATTGGTGATGGAAACCTTCCAGTTGACGGCGTCGCCACTGATGGTGCCGTCGAAGATCTCTGCGGTGTTGCCCTCTGCGCCCTGCGTGCCCGTCAGCGTGCCGCCGGAACTCAGCAGGGTCAGCGTCGCCTGGCGCTCGCCCATCGGCGTCGTCATCGTCAGATTCCAGTTGCCGTCTACGGCCATTCCCGTCTCCCGAACAGATTTCGGCGGTCCGCGACGATCCGCGGCCCGTCCTGAGCGAGGCTATAGCCCAACTCGCAGCTCCTGCCTAACCCTGCGCCAAAGCATGATCCGGAAAAGTGCGCAGCGGCTTTCCGAAAAGATCATGCTCAAACAACGACCTAAAGCGCGATGACGATTCATCCTGGTCGTATCGTGCCTTTGGGACATTTAGGCGCGGGCGGCGGCACGCCGGCGGCTGGTGACGATGAGGCGCAGAACGACATATTGAAGGGCAAAGGCCAGAATCTTGCCGCCGCCTGCGACCACCGTGAGGTAGAACGCCCACAGCTTCAAATCGCCGGTCGATGCGACAGCGATCATGCCGGCGCCGATGACGAACATCAGCGCGGCCCAGGCATAGCCCGCAGCCGTCACATATTCCGGAACGGTCTCGGTGACGATCGGCGGCATATAGCGCAGCATCCAGCCGCGCTTGAGCATGATGAGGCCGATCGCGAAATGCGCGATCGCGGGCTTCGCCAGCATGAAGCGGGGATCATTGGTCAGCAATGTGACGGCGCCCAATCCGACGACGAGCGCGAGGCTCGCATATGTCATGTAGTTGAGCTGCTGTCCCTTGATGCGGGCGTAGATCACTTGTGCGAACGCGCCGGCGATCGCCACCGACGTCGCCAGGATGACGTTATCGGTGATGAGATAGACGACCAGGAAGACGATGGCGGAGAAGAGGTCGGAGGCGAGGCGGGCGAATACGTCCTTCATCGTCAATCCTGTTCAGCGTGCGCTGAGCAATGCGCGGGCAGGCGTACCGTACTTGATCCGGCAATACTCGGGATACCACTTTGTGAAGTAAATCGCACTGTTCCGGGCGGCAAAGGCAACCGCAAGGCTCGACCAGAGCGGCAAGCCGGGGGCGTAGAGCAGCACGAGATTGGCGGCCGTCATCAACAGGGCGGCTGCCGTCCACGCGGCGGTGATGATGTAATTGGCGCGGAGAAAGCCGGGCATCGCCGCGGTCTCGGTCGGCACGGATTCGAGCGCATATTGCAGCGTGAACGGACGGCGGATCAGCATCGAGCCCAGCGAAATGACGAAGATGCCGACATCGACCGACAGCTTGACGCCGAGCGTGCCGAGCGCGGGGTCGATCAGCGCGAGGTAAAGGCCGATCGTTGCGAATAACACCGCCGAGCCGGCGGCCAGGATCTTCACGGAGCGGCCGCGCGCGACATCGATCGCGACCGTGCCGAGGCAGATCGCGGAAGCTGCGAACACGCTTGAAGTGGCCGAGGTCACCAGCATCAGAAAAGTGAAGGCGCCATAGGGCGCAAGGATCACGAAAATCGCCATTGGCCGCCTCGGTCAAACCGATCTTTACGGTGTAAAGATAAGTAGTTCAAGAGCGAGGTCGGGGTCAAGCAGAATCTTTACAGTGTCAAAATGACGTAGGCGACCTCCAAAAAATGAAGTGCTGCAACGAGTTGGTCGGACACCTCGTCAACCAGCCCCGCCCAGAGCAGGCGCGGCAGGATCGGCAGCGCAGAGACGATGAGAAGGCCGGCGGCGAGCAGGATGCCGCCGTTGAAAATGGCATGGCTGCTCCGCCGCAGCCGGATCATTCGGAGGGCGAGCGTGATGCAGGCGAGGGCGAGGAGGGCGAAGCAGCCCGTGGTGATCGAGGGCATGTGCATGGGGAACTCCTCTTTCCGTCATTCCGGGGCGACGCCAAGCGTGAACCGGGTGGCGTAATTGCGCAGCTGAGAATCCGTGGGGCGGCAGAATGTGCGGTGAAATGGATCCTCGGATGCGCAATTGCGCATCATGGTTCGCGACTTCGTCGCGCCCCGGAATGACGATGATGGTTATGCCGCGCCCACCCAATTGCCGTGAAAGCCGTCGGGCACACGGTGCGCGAGCTGGACGAGCGCGACCGGGCCGGCTTCGACATCGGTGGCATTGAACACGGCGAGGTCGCTGCGGTTGTCACGCGCCCGCCAGATCACCGCCAGCAGCCAGCCGTCGCCCTCGGCCGCATCTTTCGATCGCTCGACGAACACCGGTTCGGAGATGGTGTCGCCGGCCGGCAGCAGGTAATGGCCGAGCCTTCGGCCGTTGCCGTCGACATGCACGATGCCCGACAGCGCGCCGAACATCGGTAGCTTTGGATTGGCGCAGGCGTACCAGCCGTGTCGGTTTTTCAGCCCGGCGCGGCGGTCGTCGATGCGGGGGAATTCGCCGGTGAGATCGTCGAGGTAGGTCTGCTGGAAGCGGTCGGTATTACCTGCGAGATCGAACGTCCAGCGGCAGTGGCGGGCCCGCGACTTTTCCGGATCGGTGGGTCGGCCATCGGGATGTGGAAACAGCGGTGCTTCCTCAAACTGCATGACGTCGGCGACGATGCGGTCACCGTCTTCCCACGCATTCATGACGTGGAAGACGTAACAGGCCTCGCTGCGAAACCAGACGATGTCCTTGGCGGTGCCGCTGCGCTTCATCACGCCGACATAGGCGCCCTTGTCCTGCTCCCAGGCATAGGGCGGCCGTCCGCTCATCGCGCGCTCCATGCTGCCCGTGATCGGCAGGATCGGAAACAGCACATGGTTTTCGGTGACGATGAAATCGTGCACCATGCTGGCATAGGGCGCCTCGAAGCGCTCGAAGCGCGTCGCCTTGCCGGATGCGTCGATCGATCCGTAGGAGAGGGCGGGCGTCAACGGTCCCGCGGCATTGTAGCCGAAGAACACCAGTTCGCCGGTGACGGGATCGATCTTCGGATGCGCGGTAAAACTGCCGGCGACGTGGCCTTGATAGTTGTGATAGCCGCGCGTCGCCAGCGTGCCCGGCTCGATCTCCGTGGGCAGGTGCGCTTCTTCCAGCGCGAGCAGCTTGCCGGCATGGAAGATGATGTTGGTGTTGGCGACGCCACCATCGGTGAGGTTGGCCGGTGCATCCGGCAGCTTGCGGCCGAAGCCGCCGAACAGGGCCCGGCCGGCATCGTGCTCGGCGAGCCATTTCGGCGTGCGGACCCACCGGTTGCGATAGCTTGCGCGGCCGCTTTCGAGATGAAAGGCGTGCAGCATGCCGTCGCCCACGAACCAGTGCGCGCCGGGCGATTCGAACTGCGGATTGGGACCGTTGCGGTAGAGCGTGCCGTTCAGCTCGCGCGGCAATTCGCCGATGATCTTGAGGAAGGGCGCGTCGGCCTCGAACGGGATCGGTGCGATATTGTTGCGGCGCTCGGCGACCTGCTGCACGGCGTTGCTCCCTATCTTTACATCGTAAAGATCAGATAATACCGATTTGTCGTTCCGGTCAAGCGAAATCTTTACACTGTCAATATTGCGTCATATAGCTTCTCCCATGGGCAAGAGAGAAACCGCGCGTAACCCGCGCACTCCGAAAAAGACATCGTCGGCAGCGAAGGCGCAGGCGCGTCCCGCGCGGCGCCCGGCGGCTGCGAGGACCGAGACACCCTATCATCACGGGGCGCTGCGCGAGGCGCTGCTCAGGGCCGCCGAACGGGTGCTCGAGCGCGACGGGCTCGCCGGCCTGACATTGCGCGCGGTGGCGCGCGAGGCGGGCGTCTCGCATGCCGCGCCCACTCATCATTTCGGCGATCTCACGGGGCTTCTCAGCGAGCTCGCCGCCGTCGGCTTCCGCCAGTTCAACGCCGCGATGGCGTCGGCCTGCGATGCCGCCACAACGCCGCTCGAACGCGCGCTGGCGAGGCCGAAAGCCTATGTCGCCTATGCGCAGGCGCATCCCGGCATGTACGGCATCATGTTCCGCACCGAGCGGCTGGACTATTCGAGACCCTCGCTACACGAGGCCGCCGAGGCCTCCTTCGCGGGGCTTGCAAATGCGATCGGCATGATGCGGCAGGAGCAGATCAGCGAAGACGCGCTGACGCTGACCCAGGGCGCGGCGATCGCGCGCGCCTGGTCGATGGTGCACGGCTTCACGATGCTGCTGCTCGATGGGCGGCTCGAGGACATCCTCGGTCGCTTGCCCGAGGGGACGACCGCCGAACGCCTGCTCGAGGCGATGCTGACGGCGCCGATCACGGGCAAGCCGACGGGCCCCTGATCCCAACGCAACTCTCGCCATGGTGAGGCGTCTATCGCCGCGCCAAGGCGAGAGGCTAGCGCATCGTGGCCAGCTCGACGGCGCGCCCGCTTGTGCCGATGATCTTCACCTTGTCCTTTCCGCACGTGAAGCCCCGGGCGAAATCGTCCGCGGCCTTGCGGGCGAGTTCGTTGGCCGTCGGGTTGGCGATCGCGTCGACATAGGCGACGTGGCAGACCGGGCCCGGCGGCAGCCGGGTCACCACGAGCATGGCCTTGGTCTTCGGCCGTCCCTGCTTGTCGGGATCGGCGTTGTCCGCGATGTGCCAGCGCTGGATGATCGCAAACGGCTTTTCGCCGGCAGTGCGCCATTCGACGGTGCTTTCCGATGAGTTGAATGGCGCGAACCAGACGTCGGCTGCCGGTTCCTCCGCCGCTTGCTTGCGATTTCGGCCGACGGAGACGATCTCGCGCAGATCATCCTCGGCGATCAGCACCACGAGCCCGTCCTTGCCCGGACACACCCGCGTGGTGCTGCCGTCGAGGTCGCTGGGCTTGCCGATCTGGCGGCAGTCCTTCGGCGCCGTCGAGGTGTAGCTGCTGCCCACGGATTGGGCGTTGGCGCAGCCGAGGCCGGCGCAGATCAGCAGCGCGGTGAGCGATGGGGCGGTCATGCGGATCATGATGACACTTCGAGGCAGCTGGAACTTCGTACCATCAGACGCCTTGATTGTGGGCAAGGTTCAAACAGCACCGCCAGGCACCTGACAGCGGCACGGAATCGTTCTAGAAGAGCGGCTTCGCTTGGGCTCCTCCAGCCTCGTTCGCGCCTTCGTACTCCTGATCATGCCAGCCACATCCTCGAACAAACCCTATCGCGTCGGCCGCTCCAAGACCGGGCTCGGCCTCTTCGCCACCAAGCCGATCAAGAAGGGCACCCGGATCATCCGCTATTTCGGACCGATCCTGGATTCCAGGATTCCCGAGCAGGACGAGATCGAGAACAAATATCTGTTCGAGCTCAACGGCCGCTGGACCATCGACGGGTCGGTGCGCAAGAACCTCGCCCGCTACATCAACCATTCCTGCCGGCCCAACGCCGAATCCGACGTCCGGCCGCGCGAGCGCAAGGTCTTCATCCGCGCCATCAGGAACATCGAGCCGGGCGACGAGATCAACTACGATTACGGCACCGACTATTTCAAAGCCTATCTGAAGCCGATCGGCTGCAAGTGCGATTCCTGCGAGAAGAAGCGCAAGAAGCTGCGTGCCGAGGTGCGGGCCGAACGCGCCAAGGTAAAGGCGCGGACCGAGCGCAAGGCCAAGAAAGCGAATGCGAAGGTCGGGTCGGCGAAAAAGAAGAAGCTGAACGGCAAGCACTTTACCGGCAAGGTCGGTCGCGCAAGGGCATAACAAGCCCACGTTGCCTGCTCAGGTGTCACGGAGCCGGGACCGAACCATCCTGCACGCCGCAGCTTGTCCGCATGGGTTGATTGTCTCTGGAATGTTGTCGTCGCCCGGCCGAGCCGGGCGCCGATGGCACGTGGTGCGGCCTCACGCTGCCACCACGCTCGCGCTCTTCCGCAATCCCACATATTGCAGCTCGGCGAACACGCCGGTCGCGATCGCCTGCGCCACAACCATGAGCTCGCCGGCGAGATTCGGTGACACCGCGCCCGAGAGCAGCAGGGCGATGCTGCCGACCGTCCAGGCCGCATTGCCGACGACGACCAGCAGGACGAGCAGTCTCGGCACGGAGGCGCGCGAGGCGAGCCAGCCGACCAGCGCGGTGTAGGCGATCAGGAACAGGCCGGCTTCGAGCAGTAATGCTTCGGGCAGATTGAACAGTGTCGCGAACGCGCCTGCTCCGAAGGTGAAGCCGAGCGCGGCGATGCCGCTGAAGACGGCGTCGGCGAGAAGTGCGCGGCGCAGGAAGGTGGAGGCTTCGATCATCTTGGGTCTCCTGGGTTGGGGTGGGCTCGGGTGGAACTCAACGCCGACCGCGCCACCAGGCGCGGAGCAGGCGGCCGAGACGGAACGGGCAGAGGCTTCTGCCGACGCCGTACTCGAAGGCGATGACCCGGGCGACGACATAGTCGCCGGTCGAATGCACCAGCGGCTCCGGCATGTTGAGGCTGCGTGCCAGCATCCGGGTTGCGAATGCCATGGCCCAGGGCAGGACGTGGTCTGCAACGGTGCGATAGAGCAGCAGTGCGATCATGGTCATCTCCTGTTGCGACCAAAGATGCGCGCGGCCGCGCCCCAATTCGATTACCTCGCGGGTAATGGAAGGGCCGAAATCCGCATGCTAGTTTTTCGACCATGAACGCACATGCTTCCACGGCACGTACCGAACGCAGCCAGCCGGTCCATATCGGCGACCATCTGCGCGAATGGCGGCAGCGCCGCCGCATGAGCCAGCTCGATCTCGCGGGCGAAGCCGAGATCTCGGCGCGGCATCTGAGCTTCGTCGAGACCGGCCGCGCCGCGCCCTCGCGCGACATGGTGCTGAGGCTCGCCGAGCGCCTCGACGTGCCCTTGCGCGAACGCAACGTGCTGCTGGTCGCCGCCGGTTACGCGCCGGCGTTCCCGCAGCGCACGCTGGAGGATCCCGCCTTGAAATCAGCCCGCCGGGCGATCGACCTGGTGCTCAAAGCACATGAGCCCAACCCCGCGCTTGCGGTGGACAGGCACTGGAACCTGGTCTCCGCCAATCGCATGGTGGCACCGCTGCTCGCAGGCGTCCCGCCGTATCTGCTCGGCCAGCCCCTCAACGTGCTGCGGCTCGCCTTCCATCCCGAGGCGCTGGCGCCTCGCACGGTCAATCTCGCGGAATGGTGCGGCCATCTGCTGGAGCGGCTGCACCGCCAATGCGAGGCCACGGCCGATCCCGAGCTGATCAAGCTCTACAATGATCTGAAGAGCTATCCCATTCCGGCGCGTTCGGCGCCGCTGTCGAGCGACAATGTCGCCATCCCCTTCAAGCTGCGGCACGAGGGCGAGATACTTAGTTTCTTCTCCACCACCATGGTGTTCGGCACGCCCGTGGACATCACCCTGTCGGAGCTGGCGCTGGAGACGTTCTTTCCGGCGGACGAGCGCACGGCCGAACGGCTGAAGCAGATCGCATCAGCCATGACCTAGCGTACTTGCCTCGGGCCTGAGCGCGCGCCTCGTCCTTCGAGACGACCGCGGAGCCTGTGATCGGGCCGCGCTATGCGCGGACCCGGTGGCGGTCTCCTCGGGATGAGGCCAAGTGTCATCTGTGCCCGCTGAAACTGCTGCCGCGCACTCGGTCCATCATCCTGAGGGCCCGCCAAAGGCGGGCATCTCGAAGGATGGCCGCAGGGAAAAGCTCTCATATGCAATAGCCCTGCTTGCCTCGGGGAGGGTTCTGCTTATCTTTGGGCGAACCCGTGACTTGCCCGAAGGAGGCGCCTGACATGAGCACGCTGAAACCGCTCCAGATCGACGTCGTCTCCGACGTGGTGTGCCCCTGGTGCTATATCGGCAAGCACCGGATCGAGAGCGCGCTGGCGCTCGTGCCCGACGTTCCCGTCAAGCTCAATTTCCGGCCCTTCTTCCTCAATCCCTGGGTGCCGCGCGAGGGCATCAGCCGCGAGGCCTATCTCACCCAGAAGTTCGGCTCGGTCGAGGCCTATAAGGGCATTGCGGGGCGCGTCGTCGCGGCGGCGGGCGAGGAGGGCCTCGTCTACAAGCCCGAGCTGGTGGCGCGCCAGCCCAACACGACCGACTGCCATCGCCTCATCCTGTGGGCGGACGCGATCGGCAAGGCGCCCGAGATGAAACAGCGCCTGATGGAGCTGTACTTCCGCGACGGCGGCGATCTCACCGACGTGAACGTGCTGGTGCAGGCGGCGGCCGATGTCGGCCTCGATGCCGACGACGTGCGCAAGCGCCTCGCAACCGACGAGGACGTGGCGCGCGTCTCGGCCGATGCGCAGGAAGCCGCCGAGAAGGGTATCTCCGGCGTTCCGACTTATGTCTTCGCGCAGAAATACGCCGTCTCCGGCGCGCAGGATCCGAACCTGCTCGCGCGCGCCATCCGCCAGGTCTCGGCGGAGATCAACGCGCAGGCAGCGGAGTAGCTGTTCTATTTGCGAAGTAGGCGAACTGCGCGGCGCGCCGCTGCATACGCGATGCCGTGCGCCGCGACCGCCGCGTGAACCAGCGTCACGATCGGATCGTACCGGCGCAGCGGGATCAGCACATCGCCGATCGCGAAGCGTCCGCGCCAGATCGGATTGATCATGGGGTGATCGGCGCTCGCCGTCGAGTCCGCGCTGGCGATGGCGGGATCGGCGCAGAGGTGGCGGGTGAGCTCGAGGGTGAGCTGCACGCCCGGCGAATATTTCGCGAAGCGTTCGTCGACGCCGAGCTTGAAGAAGAAGGCGCGATCCTGATGGCGCAGCACGATGCCGGCGGCGACCGCCGTGGTGCCGGCGCGCAACGTGACGATCTCGCATTGCGCGGTCTCTGCCAGCGCGGGGACGGCGCGGCGGATGAAGGTCGCATCGCCTGCATGCTGGACCAGCGCGGTGCCGCGCTTGCCCTTCCAGCCGCCGGCTTCGAGCTGCAGGAATGTCTCGAGCGCCGGCCCGATCTCGTCGGACTTGCGCGCGACCTCGAACACGACGGGCCCGTGCTCCTCCAGGCGATGGCGCTGGCGCCGCAGCTCCTTGAGCTTCTTGGCGCCGAGCGCCTCGCGCAGCAGCGTCTCGCCATCCTGTGTCGCATCGAGGCTGGCGCGGATGTAGGAGGAGAGGACACGCGGCCGCAGGCCGGCGCGATCCAGGACCTGTTTCAGCGAATTCATCGCCGCGCCGTCGAGCGCGACGTCGGTCAGCACGAGCGCATGCGCGCCGGCCTCGCGCGCCTGCTGCAACAGCCGCGTGGCGGCCTCGATCGGCGCATCGCCGTCGATCAGCGGGCTGCACAGCGTGCCGTAGGGATGCGCGCTCGCCAGCGCGGGCAGGGGGATCTTCCAGGCGCGCCAGAGCGATATGACCGGCATCAGTCCGATCAGCCGCGTCGAAGATCCATCGAATGCCGGCAGTGCCGAGGCATTGCTGCGGCCGCGCGCGGTCGCACTGACAGCCAGCTCCCAGGCGGGCAGGTAATATCCGTTCGGCTCGACCGCGCGCTGCGCGAGTGCGCGCCACTGGCCGGGGTCGATCGCCGTGAGCGGAACGAGCGCGCGCGCGGCGCCGGCATCCCTTGCCGATGCCGGATTGATCGCTGTCTGATGCGCGATGTCGACCACGTCCGTCGTCCCCGTCTACGCGGGCAAAGCCCGTCCCAGCAGGATCATCCTTAGCGCAAAGACTGGAAAAATAGCGTTGGGCCGCAGAATCAATTCGAGCGGTCCTGTTAACGTCCCCTTGAGGATACCGCAGCCAGATCGGGTGCCGCCGTGCCCGTCTCCTCGGGCTCCGGCCCGGTCTCCGTCTTCACGTTGACCGCGACCTCCATTCCGAGTTCGTCGTCCGCCTCCCCCCAGTAGGACCCCGAGAGCGGAATCGCCTGCGCCGGCGTGCGGGCAACTCCGACCCTGATCAGATCGCGGTTTCCGACAATCCCGTTGGTCGGATCGAACTCGACCCAGCCCGAGCCCGGCACATAGATCGAGCACCATGCGTGGGTCGAGCCTCCGCCCAGCCGTGCCGGCCCGTCGCGGTCCGGCACGTAGACGTAACCGGTGATGAAGCGGGCCGCAAAACCGAGCGATCGGGCGGCCTCCATCATCAGCAGGGCAAAATCGCGACAAGTTCCCTGCTGCAGGTCGAGCGTTTCGGCGGGCGTTTGCGTGCCATGCGAGGTTCTCCTCCGATAGGAGAAACCTTCGGCGATCGCTTCGTTGAGCGTCATCAGCAGTTGCCCCGTCGGCCGGCTCGCCGAGGGCGCAATGAATTTCGACAACCAGTCGTCGACGGCGACGTCGCCGGGATGATGCCGGAGCATGTACGGTGCAAGATCCGGCAACTCGGTCTCGTCGTAGGCGAACGGATGCTCGCGGGCGTATGGCTCGATCCGGAAATCCGGCGCGTTCTCGGGGGTATGCTCCAGCCGGATCGTGGTCTCGAATTCCAGCACGTCGGTCCGGGCCGCAAAATCGACGAGGGTGACGCAATTGCCGAACACATCGTGGATCCAGCGGACTTCCGACGGCTCGGGGCGCACTGCGATTCGGCACGCGAGCAGACGCTGATCGAAGCTGTCGCGCGGACGAAACAGCAACTGGTGCTGTCCAAGTCTGACGGGCTGCCGGTAGCGGTAGGTCGTGCTGTGGTGGACGGAATAGAGGGGCATCTGTTGTACTCAGGCTCGCACCATATGAGCCTGCTTCTGCATCGGTTCCAAGAGCCCAATTGTGTGTGCACACCGCACAAGTGCCTTGCATTTCAGCAGATTCGCGATAGCGCACGCGGAACCAATGATCCCAGCGGAGCTTGTCGATCGACACAATGGCGATGCGAGAGGACACGATCTTGAGGATTCGGGCAGGCTACGACATTGCGTTCAACTGTTTTCAGGACGTGCCGATGGTGCTGTTGCTGACCGTTCATCCGTCGAGGCAAGGCGACCTTCTGACCGACCATGCCATCCGGGTGTCGCCGAACGTTGCGTTCAGGGACTACGAGGATGGGTTCGGCAACGTCTGCACGCGGCTCGTCGCCCCTGTCGGTCAGATCAACATTCGAAACGAGTTCATCATCGAGGATAGTGGGTTGCCCGATGAGGTTGCGCCTCATGCCGAACAGATCCCGTTGGACCGGCTGCCCGACGAAGCGTTGGTGTATCTGCTGGGCAGTCGCTATTGCGATACCCAGCGCCTGACGGATCTGGCCTGGTCGACGTTCGGTCACATCAGCGGCGGCTGGCGCCGCGTCCAGGCGATCTGCGACTATGTTCACGGCCATATCAAGTTTGGCTATCAATTCGCGCGAAGCGACCGGACGGCTTCCGAAGGCCACGAGGAGCGTATCGGAGTTTGCAGAGACTTCGCGCACCTTGCCGTCACCTTGTGCCGCTGCATCAACATCCCGGCCCGTTACTGCACCGGCTACCTTGGCGATATCGGTGTGCCGCCGGATCCCGCGCCGATGGATTTCAGCGCCTGGTTCGAAGCCTATATCGGCGGACGTTGGTATACGTTCGATGCGCGGCACAATCATCCCCGCATCGGCCGCGTCGTGATCGCACGCGGCAGGGATGCAGCCGACGTCGCCATTTCGACCGCCTTTGGCCAGGCGGAACTCGTGCACTTCAAGGTGATCACGAACGAGATGCGGGACTGTGATGCCATTCCGACCCGACCTGCGATGGCACGGGAGCAGCGGCTGTTCGCTTGAGTTGGCGGACGCCTGGCGTCTCCAGTTCCGGTCGTGAGCGGCTTCCATTCCTCCCCTGTGCCGGCGATATCCAACCGGCGGCTATTTGTCACCCGGGACGAAATGGTCACGGGCAGCCGCGCGCTCGCCGCTGACCGTGTCGGTGATGGCGATATCGATGTCGCGAGAGGACTTCGGCAGATCGGCCGGGCCGACCTGCACCGATAGCCGGACTTCGCTGGTCTGATCCTGCCCGACCTCGACCACGGGCTTGCCGTCGGAACTCGGCGCGATGCCCGCAACGCGAAGGGTCACGCCGGGCAGGCCCGAGACTTCGATCGCGAACGATCGTTGCGGACCCTTGTTGAGGATGCGGACGGTGTAGTCGTTGCGCACACCGCCATCCGAGAGCTGGACGAACAGCGGATTGCGCTCGTGCAGCACGTTGACGTCCATCGTCGCGCGCGTGGCGAGCGTGTACAGCATGATGCCGCCGACGATGGCGATGGCTGCGGCATAGACCAGGGTGCGCGGACGGATGATGCGGTAGATCGGCGGCTTGCCTTCGCGCCGGCGCTGCATGTTGATGTCGGTGTCGTAGCCGATCAGGCCTTTGGGCCGTCCGATCTCGCTCATGACGTTGTCGCAGGCATCGATGCACAGGCCGCACTGGATGCAGCCGAGCTGGATGCCATGGCGGATGTCGACGCCGGTCGGGCAGACGTTGATGCACTGATGGCAGTCGACGCAATCGCCGACGGGATTGCCCTGCGCGCGGGCAGCATCCGCCTTCTTCACCGACATGCGCGGCTCGCCGCGGTCGCGGCGATAGGTGACGTTGAGCGCCCATTCGTCGGTCAGCGCCGCCTGGATCCGCGGCCACGGACACATATAGATGCACATCTGCTCGCGGGCGTGGCCGGCGAAGACGTAGGTGGTGGCGGTGAGAATGCCGATCCAGAGATACGCGATGAAGGGCGCCTGGAAGGTCGCAAGCTCCTTCACCAGCGTCGGCGCATCTGCGAAATAGAGCACCCAGGCGCCGCCGGTCCACCATGCGATCATGATCCAGAGGAAGTGCTTGAGTGCGACCTTCCGGATGTGATCGAACGTCCAGTAACGCTTGTCGCCCTGCATGCGCTCGCGCCGGTCGCCTTCGACCCAGCGCTCGACCGCATAGAACAGGTCGGTCCAGACGGTCTGCGGACACAGGTAGCCGCACCACAGCCGGCCGGCGACCGCGTTCATCAGGAACAGCGTCATGGCAGCGATGATCAGCAGGCCGGTGAAGTAGTAGACTTCCTGCGGCCACAGCTCGATGAAGAAGAAGTAGAAGCGCCGATGCGGGAAGTCGATCAGAACGGCCTGGTCGGGCAGACCGGGTCCGCGATCCCAGCGTACGAACGGCAACAGATAGTAGGTTCCGAGCGTGACGCAGAGGATCGCCCATTTGATGCGGCGGAAAGGGCCATGGACCGACTGCGGATAGACCTTCCTCCGCTTCTCGTAGAGAGGTCCCTCGATGAAGGTGTCGTCGGTCATGGCAAATTCCCCCGCATCACAGGCTGTATTGCGCGTTCAGGAGAACGCGCAACCGCTGCTCAGGCCCAGCTTTCTGAACACGATCGCCGCCGGGCAGAAGCCGGTGAACGAGGCCTGCAACATGTTCAGCCCGGCAAATGCCGTCAGCAGGTACCAATACGCATTCACATAGGTGCCCAGTGCGAGACCGAGCAGGACGACGAATCCCGCAAAGGCGAGGACGGCTTTATCGACATTCATGGCAGACTCCTTTTTATCTGGCGACTTACGAACGGGTCAGGTTGGATTCAGTCCAGGCGACGATGCTGCGCGAATCCATCGCGCCGGAATGGCGGGCGATCTCGCGGCCGCCGCGCATCAACAGCAGGGTCGGGATGCCGCTGATGTTGAGGCGCGACGACAGTGCAGGTGCGTTGTCCGAGTTGAGCTTCAACAGCCGGACGTTCGGCTCCAGCTGCTGCGCGGCGCGCTCGAACATCGGTGCCATGGCGCGGCACGGGCCGCACCACGGTGCCCAGACGTCGACCAGCACGGGAATGTCGCCGCTCGCGACATGGCGGCTGAAGGCCTCCTCGTCCACCTCGGTCGGATGACCGGTGAACATCGGCTGGTGACAGGCGCCGCAACGCGCATCTTGCGCTGCGCGTTCGGCAGGCAGGCGGTTGATGCGTCCGCAACTGCCGCAGACGATCTGGCGTGTCGTGCTCATGTGCCGGTTCGGACCTCCTTGAGCTTGGCGATATTCAGCTTGTCGAGAACGAAGCGTTCGTAGAACGGCTCGCTCTCGCCGCGCCGCATCTTGCGCAGGAAGTATTTTTCGAAGGCCACCTTGGCGAGGTGCACCCATTCGCCCTTGGAGGACCAATTCACGTTTCGCGGCGGGATCTGCGGCTGCGCCAGGAAGGCGACGCCGGAGTCGCCGAAGTCGGCGAGGCAGATCGCGTTCCAGGTCGGCTCTGCCGTGGGCGCCTTGCCGCGAAGCAGGGCGCCGATGTTCATCGCCGTCGCCGTCACCATGGATTCGATCATGAAGCCCGTCTTGGGGACGCCGACCGGCACCGGGGTGGCGCCGACCGGCGCGATCGCGACGCAGACGCCGACCGCGAAAACGTTGGGAAAGGCGGGATTCTGCTGGTGCTTGTCGACGACGACGAAGCCACGTGGGTTGGTCAGTTTCTCGATGCCGCGCACCGCCTCGACGCCGCGGAAGGCGGGCAACATCATCGAATAGGCGAATGGCAGCTCGTGGGCCTTGCGAGATGTACCGTCGTCGACGAACTCCTCCACCGACATCAGGCCGGGGGCGACGTTGTCGACGCGGGCGTTGGTGATCCACTTGATGTGCTTCTCCCGCATCTCGCTTTCCAGGAGACCCTTGGTGTCCCCGACGCCGTCGAGACCGAGATGACCGATATACGGCTCCGAGGTGACGAACGTCATCGGGACCCGGTCGCGCAGCTTTCGGCGGCGCAGCTCCGTCTCCAGGATGAAGAGGAATTCGTAGGCCGGCCCGAAACAGGACGCGCCCTGCACGGCGCCGATGACGACCGGGCCAGGGTTCGCCGCGAGCTTCTCGAAAGCCTCGCGCGCATGCGTGGCATGATCGACGTGGCAGATCGACTGGGTATGGCCTTGTGGGCCGAGACCCGGAATCTCGTCGAACGCCAGTTCGGGACCGGTCGCGACGACCAAGTAGTCGTAGTCGATCGACGTGCCGTCGCCGAGCTCGACACGGTTCTCGGTCGGGTGGACGCGCCTTGCGCCCTGCGTCAGCAGGCGTACGCCCTTGCGCTTCATGATGTCCGCCAGATCAATCTCGATCTCTTCGCGCTTGCGCCAGCCGACTGCGACCCAAGGATTGGATGGGACGAAATGATAGACGGCGCCTTGCGAGACGACGCTGAGGCGATCCTCCTTTCTCAACTGCGGCAGCAATTCATAGGCCATCAGCGTTCCGCTCAGACCAGCTCCGATTACGACAACTTCCGCCATGGGTACCTCCGTTGGACCAAGCCGCTCCGCCGATTTAGCTCCAGCTGTCGTGCGGCGCTTGACTATATATTCGTAATTCCGTATATACGCAAGTATGAAGATGAATGCTGAAATCATGGAGCGGGCGGCGGATCAGGCGAGCGAGCTGCTGAAGGCGCTCGCCAACCGGCATCGTCTGCTGATCATCTGCCAGTTGATCGATGGCGAGCGGTCGGTCGGCGAACTCGCCGAGTTCCTGAACCTCCGGGACTCCACGGTGTCCCAACATCTTGCGCTCCTTCGCAAGGACGGACTGGTGTCTGCCCGGCGCGAGGCGCAGACGATCTTCTATTCGATCGCGAGCGAGCCGGCGCGCGAGGTGCTGAAGACGCTCTATCAGGCGTTCTGCGCGCCGAGGTCCGCAAGGACAAAATGAAACTTAGGATAGCTCGGGTGAGGGCGCCTTGAGCAGGATCAACACGCCCCATTCCGATGCGGATGAAATGAGCTGCGCAGCGGCGTGGTGATGCTTTGATCATGACACGGATAAGTTCCATGCGATGTATGATGAGATATTTGGGCCTGCTGGCCGCCTTTGCGGCGATCGGCTCGTCTGGAACACCGGCGACGGCGGCCGAAACGCTCGTGGTCGCGCGGCAATCGATCGCCGATGAAAAGGCCGTCTTCGCCACGGTCGAGAGCACCAGCGTGGTGCCGGCGCGCGGACGCATCGGCGGCACGGTGGTTCAGCTCAAGGTCAGGGAAGGGGATCGCGTCGCCGCCGGCCAGGCAATCGCGACCATCGGCGACGAAAAGCTCGTGTTGCAGATGAAATCGCTCGACGCGCAGATCGAGGCGCTGCAGGCGCAGGCGAACCAGGCGCAGCTCGACTTCAGCCGGACCGAAGGGCTGGTCGAACGCGGTATCCTGCCCCGGATCAAGCTCGACGAGCAGCGCACCGCGCTGAACGTCGCCGAGAACGGCCTGCGTGCCAAGACTGCCGAACGTGCGGTGATCAACGAGCAGCTCAACCAGGGTCAGGTGCTCGCGCCGGCGGATGGTCGCGTGCTGAAGCGGTTGATCACAATAGGATCCGTCGTGCTCGCGGGCGATCCGATCGTCACCGTCGCCCAACAGAACTTCAAGCTGCGGCTTCGCGTGCCGGAGCGGCATGCGCGCTTGCTCAAGGCGGGCGACAGGATTCGCATCGACGGCGCGGAGTTCGTCGGAGAAGCCGCCAAGTCGGGCGTCATCGACCTCGTCTATCCTCAAATCGAGGAGGGGCGCGTCATTGCGGATGCGACCGTCGAGGGCCTCGGCGAATATTTCGTCGGCGACCGCTTGCGGGTCTGGATCTCCGGCGGCATGCGACCGGCCTTCGTCATCCCCTCGAGCTATGTGACGAGCCGGTTCGGCATCGACTACGTTCGGCTGCAGAAGGACAGCGGCACGATAGACGTACCGGTGCAGCGTGGCCGCGAATTGCCGACGCCGGCGCACCCCGACGGGCTCGAGATCCTGTCCGGCATTTCAGCCGGCGACCAATTGGTGCGGCCGTGAATCTCGGGCTCTCAGGACGGTTGACCAAGTCGACCATCGCATCGCCGCTGACGCCGCTGTTCCTGCTCGCGGCGCTCGTCGTCGGGCTGATCGCCGTCGTGGTGATCCCGCGCGAGGAGGAGCCGCAGATCAGCGTTCCCATGGTGGACATCCGTGTCAATGCCGACGGCCTGCGCGGGCCGGACGCGGTGGAGCTGGTGAGCAAGCCGCTGGAATCGATCGTCAAGGGCATCGACGGCGTCGAGCACGTCTACAGCCAGACCGAGGACGACCGCGTGATGGTCACCGCGCGTTTCCTGGTCGGCACCAAGTCCGAGGATGCCATCCTGCGGGTGCACGAGAAGATCCGCGCCAATCTCGACCGCATTCCCGTCGGCATTCCCGAGCCGCTAATCGTCGGCCGGGGCATCAATGACGTCGCGGTCACGGTATTGACGCTGTCGCCGAAGCCGGAAGCTGCCAGCCGCTGGACCGACAAGGACCTCTACGAGCTCGCAGACAAGCTGCGCGCGGAACTAATGAAGGTCGACGATATCGGCCTGACCTACATATCCGGCGGCGCGGCGCAACAGATCCGGGTCGAGGCCGATCCGGAGAGACTGTCGCTGTTCGGCATCACGCTGCAGCAGCTCGTGGCCAAGGTCAAGGACGCCAACCGGTCGTTCCTGGCGGGGCAGGTCCGCGATGCCGGCATCGTGCGGAGCGTCGCTGCGGGGCAGACGCTGTCCGGCATTCCCGATATCGGACTATTGCTCATCACGAGCCGCGACGGCCGGCCGGTCTACGTCAAGGACGTCGCCTCCGTCATCGTCGGCCCGAGCACCGTCGAGCACCGGGTCTGGACCGAATCGCGTGACGGCGCCGGACAGTGGACGCGCACGCCCGCCGTCAGCCTGGCGCTGGCCAAGCGGGCCGGCGCCAATGCGGTCATCGTGTCCGAGAGCATCGCCGAACGCCTCGAAGGACTGAAGTCGCGCCTGATTCCCGAAGACGTCCAGGTGACGGTGACGCGCGACTACGGCGAGACCGCCAACGAGAAGGCCAACGAGTTGCTGTTCCATCTCGGGCTTGCAACGCTCTCGATCGTCGTCCTGATCGCGATCGCGATCGGCTGGCGCGAGGCGCTGGTGACCTTCGTCGTGATTCCCACGACGATCCTGCTCACGATGTTCGCCGCCAATCTGATGGGCTACACCATCAACCGCGTCAGCCTGTTCGCGCTGATCTTCTCGATCGGCATTCTCGTCGACGACGCCATCGTCGTGGTCGAGAACATCGCGCGGCACTGGGCCATGCGCGACGGCCGGCCGCGCCTGCAGGCGACCATCGAGGCGGTGGCGGAGGTCGGCAACCCCACCATCGTCGCGACGCTGACTGTGGTCGCGGCGCTGTTGCCGATGCTGTTCGTGTCGGGCCTGATGGGCCCCTATATGGCGCCGATCCCGGCCAATGCGTCGGCTGCCATGCTGTTCTCGTTCTTCGTGGCGATGGTGGTGGCGCCCTGGCTGATGCTCAAGCTCGCGCCGAAGGGCGACATTGCTCCCACGCATGCGGCCCACGATGAAGGCCGGCTCGGCCGGCTCTACCGGCGCTTCGCCACGCCGATCGTGCGGAGCAAGCGGTCGGCCTGGATATTCCTGGTCGGCGTCGGCGTCGCGACACTGCTGTCGATGACGCTGTTTGCGACCAAGTCGGTGACTGTCAAGCTTCTGCCGTTCGACAACAAGTCCGAGATCGCCGTTCTCGTCGACCTGCCGGAAGGGGCGAGCCTGGAGGCGACCGAGCGCACGCTGTTCGGCGCGGCCGAGATTGCGCGGCAATTGCCGGAGGTCACCTCGCTGCAATCCTATGCCGGCACGCCGGCTCCCTTCAACTTCAACGGCCTGGTACGGCACTATTACTTGCGGGAGAGGCCCGAGTTCGGCGAGGTGCAGATCAACCTGACTGCGCGCGGCGAGCGCAAGCGCGCGAGCCACGATATCGCGCTCGAGCTGCGCGAGAAGCTGAAGGCGCTCGGTCCGCCCGCGGGCACCAGCATCAAGGTGGTCGAAGTGCCGCCCGGCCCGCCGGTGCTGTCGACGTTGCTCGCCGAGGTCTACGGTCCCGATGCGACCACGCGCCGGGCGGTCACGGCCGAGCTCAAGAAGATCTTCGCGGACGTGCCGTTCATCGTCGACATCGACGATTCCATCGGCGAGAAGCGGCCACGGCTGCGGCTTTCGATCGACCAGGACCGGCTCGAATTCTTCGGCGTCGAGCAGCGCGACGTCTACGACACCATTCAGACGCTGTTCGGCGGCACCTCGATCGGCTATTCGCATCGCGGCGAGGATCGCAACCCGATCGAGATCGCGGTGCATCTCGGAAAGCGCGACCTGGTCTGGGACGAGGCCTTGGCCTCTACGCCGGTGCCGGCCAATACACTGCCCGGCAGCAAGACGGTGGTCGAACTCGGCCAGGTCGTGAAGGCGACCGTGGAGGAGGGCTCGCCGACGATCTTCCGCCGCGACGGCCGTTTCGCCGACATGGTGATGGCCGAGCTTGCCGGGCGCTTCGAGGCGCCGCTCTACGGCATGCTCGCCGTCGCCGATCGCGTCGATGCCCATGACTGGGGCAAGCTGCCGAAGCCTGCGATCAGCCTGCACGGCCAGCCGTCGGACGAGTCGCGTCCGACGCTGTTGTGGGACGGCGAATGGGAAATCACCTGGGTGACCTTCCGCGACATGGGTGCGGCCTTCGGCGCAGCCATCCTCGGCATCTACGTGCTGGTCGTCGCCCAGTTCAGGAGCTTCCGTCTGCCGCTCGTGATCCTGACGCCGATCCCGCTGACGCTGATCGGAATCCTGATCGGCCACTGGCTGCTGGGTGCGCCGTTCACCGCGACCTCGATGATCGGCTTCATCGCGCTGGCCGGCATCATCGTGCGCAATTCGATCCTGCTGGTCGACTTCATCCGGCACAGCGGCGCCGAGGGCAAGTCGCTGCGCGACGTGGTGCTGGAGGCCGGCGCCGTCCGCTTCAAGCCGATCCTGCTCACCGCGCTCGCGGCCATGATCGGGGCCGCAACCATCCTGCTCGATCCGATTTTCCAGGGATTGGCGATCTCGCTCCTGTTCGGGCTCGCCTCGTCAACGCTGCTCACCGTGCTGGTGATTCCCGCGATCTACATCGCCTTGCGCGCGCCGCGCGAGGCGGCTCCGACCACAGCCAGATCCAGCTAGCGAGGAACCGATGGACAAGAACTACGTCGACATCACGAGGAACATCTCGGCCAACCTGAAGAAGCTGCGGAGCGACATTCCCGACACCATGAAGGGATTTGCCTTACTCGCTCAGGCCGCCACGCGCGACGGCGCGCTGGACAAGAAGACCAAGGAATTGATCGCGCTGGCGCTCGGCGTCGCCGCGCATTGCGACGGCTGCATCGGCTTTCACACCGAGGCGCTGGTCAAGCTCGGTGCGACGCGCCAGGAGATCGAGGAGACGCTCGGCATGGCCGTCTACATGGGAGGCGGGCCGTCGCTGATGTACGCCGCGGATGCGATCGCGGCCTTCGAGCAGTTCCAGCAGCAATCGGCCGCCGTATAGCGGCGTCACCCCATACGATTACAGGAACGGGACCGGGCGACTAGTCTCGTCCGGTCCCGCCCATCGTTGATCGATTACCAGCGGTCGTCGACACCGACCCCGACGCTCACGCCGGGCGCACGAATGCCGACTCCGGCGCGCGGGCCGTCGTCCCAATGGCGATGATAGGTCCGGCGCTCGTAATAGCGGTCGCGCGGCATGTAGTTGTAGGAATCGTAGGAATCGCGAACGATCACGCGTGAACCGCCGCGCGTGCGATAGCAGCGGCCGGCGTCGTCGCAGACGAGCCGCACCTGCTGGACGAGATCCGGATTGGTGTATTCGCTGGTCGTGTAGATATCGGAAGCCTTCGCACCCGACGCGGCTGCCAAAGCACCGACGCCGGCCAAGAGCGAAATCGTAAACGTCCTCATCATGTCCTCCTCCGAGCTGCCCTCGGCGGTAACAAGAAGGGGAGGCCTCGATCGTTCCCCGCCGCGGTGCTGGTTTTTCCCGGAACCGCATCGTCATGAGCGGGTTCCTAGATCGGTTCGTAAGCCTCGGTCCGGCAGATGTCGTCTTCTTCCGCGCGTCGGCGGTCGACAACGCGTGCGCCTGATATCGTCACGATGTAGGTCTGGGCACCGAGCGGCGTGCCGGTCGCGGAGGTGAGCTGCGCGCGGACGCACGCCGTCCAGCCCGGTCCTCGCACCTCGCGACGGGGCGGGGCGACGTGCACCTCGCGCGGATAGGACGTTGCGAGAAAGACGACGTCGATCTGCTCGCGCACCAAGCGCTTGACGTCGGGAGGCGCTTCGGGCGGCGGCTGCTCCGCCTCCTTCATGCGCATGAATTCCGGCACCGGTGCACGGCTGTCGGCAAAGCCGCAAGCACCGAGACCAAGCGCGCCACCGAGCAGCGCTGCATGAGAAATAATCCGCAACATCCGTGAAGGTCCCCTGCGGACCGACAAATAGGCACGAATGCGATCCGACGAAGTCCGCGCCAATCAAAACTTGCTGAAGGCGCCGAACCGTGGGCGTTTGCTATTCCCCGATAGCCGGCTAGTTTGTACCCCACACGAGGGGGATTGCACCGATGAGGATTTTGGTCATAGCGGCGGCGGTCTTGGCACTGACGGCTGCCTCGGCGCTGGCGCAGGGCCGTCGCCAGCCCAACGATGGAGCCAAGCCGGCGGACAACACGCCCAAGGTCGACGAGAAGGCCTACAAGGCCGCGCTCGAGCGCATTCCCGAGCCCAAGGACAAGTACGACCCGTGGGGCGGCGCCCGCCCGAGCGAACCTGCCAAGAAGCCGAAATGAAGTGACGCTGATCCTGCGGACCTGCCGGTTTGATTTCGGCCGGGCTCGCACTCGCATTGTTTGTGGTGCAGCCAAGCCGCGATGCGCCGTCGTTGTGGTCGCGCATGATCGATCGCCCCGGCGGACGACGTCTTGCTGCATCGCCTGCGATGGCGTGGTCGTCGTATCGGGCGAACATGGATCGGCGTCGCGCGTACGATGCGAACGGTCATTCACGCCGTGTGCACGACTACACGAAGGCGAGGCCGACGCGCTTGTCGCTGCGCCAGACCGTGCGACAATGCCGTGCGAAACGGTCGCGCGCGATCGAGAGCTCGAACGATTGCGGCAGCATGACGGGGGCGTCCAGATCGATCGCCGCGCCGCCAGCCGACATGTTTCGCACCGTGCAAGCGATGCCGCCGTTTTCGAAGGTGATCGTTCCACCTTTGAAAACACGGTGACGTTGCGATGCGCGCTTCTCGATCATCCGCGTCAGGTCCTGCTGATGATTGTGAATTAGTGCATGGAAATTACATTGAACTAAACTCAATACTGGCGCTACTTGCACAGCGTTTCAGATTTTGTTTACGACGTTGAAGCGGAGAGCGTTCACCCCGGCAGCATCGCGAACGCGCTCGACACCATCGCGACCGGCTTGCTATCGGCGGCGGAGAGCAGCGTGACGCGGCCGAAGCTCATGGTGCGCCCGAGCCGCACCACGCGCGCATCCGCCAGCACGTCCATTGAGGAGACCGCGCGCATGAAATGCGTGGTCTGGTCGACCGTTGTCATGGGGCGGTAGCCGCGGTTGGCCGCGAGGATCGCGATCACCATGGCGGTGTCGGCAAGCGCCATCAGGGCCTGGCCGCAGACCACGCCGCCGTTCCGGCACAGCCGCTCCGAAAACGGCATGCGCAGCAGCGCGCCCGGCTGCCAGTCCGGGACGTCTGCCGGCTGCGCGTGCTCGATGCGCTCGACCGCGAGGTTGAGATCCTGGACCCAGGGCGCAAAAACCTCGCCCAGGATGCGGCGGGCGTCGGCGAGGCCGAACTCGGCTTCTGGCTGCATTTGCATTGCTGTCGCACTCTCCTGTGTTGCCGGATGTTTCGCCTCATTGTGCGCGCATCGGCGCGGCAAAGTCACCCGGTCTCGCGCCGGTCCCGTCGGCTTGAAATTGCCTGACTTGGACCGGTATGATGCCCTGCTTGGGTACGGGTGGATGATGTTGCGTCGGTGTGTCCTCGTCTTTGGCATGGTCGCGCTCGGTCTTGCGCTGAGCGGGTGCACCAAATGCGGTCCGATCTGGGACGACTGGCTGCATGCCCCCAAATCGTGCAGATCGGATCGGCTCTAGCGGGCCCACGCGGCCTTGAGCGGCCTCAGGTTGCGACCGGGCTGAGACAAGGATGACACGGCGCGGGCGATCCGCGCGCCATGGATGATCAAGGAGTCGATGATGAAGCTTTTCCGTTTGGCCGCGGTGCTGGCCGTGCTGGCGGGACCTGCCTACGCGCAAATGCCCAATCTCAATTTGCTGCAGGATGCCCCGAGCAAGACCCCGGAGGAGAAGGCCGCCGAAGCCGAGCGCGACAAGGCCTACAAGGAAACGCTGAAGAAGATCCCGGATTCCAAGGCGTCCAACGATCCCTGGGGCGGCATGCGCGCCGATCCGCCGAAGCAGCCGGCGGGATCGAAGGCATCGGCCGTAACCGGTACTCCGAAGAAGACCAAGAGCGGCACCGCCGCCAACTGACCGCAGCCCCGTTCGGGGGCGACACGACGCCTTCGGACAGGACTCCTCTTGATCCGGGCCGCGCCCTACATTTGGCTGAGAGCGGAGCGCGTAGAGGAGGGCAGGACATGGCCGATCGTCCGCGGGATCTCGCCGAGCGGATGGCGCGCCGGCGCAAGATGGCCGGCAAGCCGGGCCAGGCGGCCGGCGACGGCTATCTGCGCGAGACCTTCACGCTGCCGCGCGCGGCGGCGCGGGAAAGGGCGCAGGCCTTCTTCGCCCGC
Source organism: Bradyrhizobium sp. I71 (assembly GCF_022354745.1). NCBI lineage: Bacteria > Pseudomonadati > Pseudomonadota > Alphaproteobacteria > Hyphomicrobiales > Nitrobacteraceae > Bradyrhizobium > Bradyrhizobium sp. I71. The sequence continues at coordinate 967,957 of NZ_CP059398.1, read as the reverse complement.
TACCCCAAGGCGGGCTACATGAGTGCAGTCGAGACCTGGCGCGAGCTGCCCGGCGGCGACATCGAGTTCACCATGCGGCGGCTGCCCAGCGCGGACTGACGCGGCCTGATCCCAAAGGCCTTGCTAGTCGAGGGTTTCGGCAACGATGCGGATCCGGAACACCGGCTCCTTGGCCTCGTCCAGCAGCTCCATCTGCCATTCGGAATTTTCCTGGAGCTTGCGGGCAATGCCGGCGGTCATGTCGGCGCAGACGCTGGTCATCTCCTTCCACGCCGCATCGCGATTGGCAAATTCCGTCGCCTGGTCGGCGCAGCCGGAATAGCGGCCGTTGCGGATTCGAAAGAAATAGAGCGGCATGGCAGGCACCGATCGCGCGCATGGAGCCTCGCCCCCAAGGCCCCGGGCGCGCGCAGTCCAATCCCAAACCACCGTCGGATCAATCCCGGGCGGCTACGGACTACACGGAACCGTCGGCGGGCTGCGGCGCGTGAAAGGGCGCTCGCGCACTCCGTGGTTCTCCGACCATGAACAGAGTTCCTGAACTCCGTTCAGGTTGCACCGGGCGCCGGTCAAGGCGTGGCTGCACGCTGGTTCCCGCCGAGGCTTCCAGATTCCGGCCGGGTGACGGCATGTGCCTTGCTTGCCTGATGAGGCAAGCACCCAGGAATACCTCATGCTCGGCATTCCCCGCCGCTATTCCCATTTCGTCTTCGGGATCATCCAGTCCGGACTGACCTCGCTGGTCGCGGCGGGAATCGCCAGCTTGCCCGCGGGCAGCCCGATGATCTTCGTTCGGCACTGGATGGTGTCGTGGCTGATCGCATGGGCTGCGATGCTGCCCATCGTGCTGCTGGCGGCGCCTGCGATCCGCGCCTTCTCGCTTCGCCTGACCCGGGAGGAGAGGGACCCGCGCGCCAGCCGGCAGGCTTAAGAAAGCCTGTAGGGTCAGCACGTGAAAGTCGCGCGAACGGCCGCAGACTGACCGCGCACCCGTCCCAATTTCGACATCCGTTCGCACCACTGCCGACACACCCGTCGGCAAGATTTTATCCGTTCGGCGCGGCCATGGGGGAAACGTGGCCCGCCGACAACGGGGTGGCATCATGGATAACGTAGAGCGGTCATTTGCCGCCGCGACGGCGGCTGGCTTCGTAGTGCTGGTGATTGGCCTGGTGCTGCTGGCGGTGCTGTAGGCGGGTTTGCGTGCCGGGTGACGGCGGCCGTGCCCATCCGGTGGATGGCACCAGGCACGCCTCGACTTTCAAAAGCTGGAAAACAACCCCATGCACAGTAGGGTGCCTGGAAATTTCATCGACACGCCAATAGCTTAGCGACAGTATTTAGATACCTTTAGCCGGCGCGTAGTGCCTGCACAGGCCACGCATCCGCGACGCGCGATGCCGGAGCGGGATCGGCAGGCGGTCGCCGGCCGACGGACCGGCGCCTGCTGCCCGCATGGAGTACGGTCCTCGGCCCATGCCCGTTCCGGCGGGCCTTAGTGGATCCTGATCTCGTTCAAGGGCAGGCGGAGCTCGGCGGCGCGCTCTTCACGGTCCTTCCTGCGGAACTCGTTTTCCTTGCGCTCGAACTTCACCATCTCCTTCTGCGCTGCCTCCAGCAGGGGATTGCGTCTGATCGCATCGTGCTGCGTGTCGTTGTCCGTCATGACTGAGGTCCCCGGAGTTGCGGTCCCATCCCCAAAGAAGGCCTGAGACCGCGAAAAGGTTCGGTGCGCCAAGATTGCGGAAACATGACGGCGCACCGGCCGCGCGCCGTGGATGCGCGGCAGCCTTCGCTCCCGAAGGGCAACACCGATTGCCGGCTATTTCGGTGGCTGAAGCCCGGGCGATTTGACCCAGTCGTGCAGATGATTGGCGACGTCGGCCTGGCGGGCCTTCTTGAGGAGGGCGTCTCGCTCGGCACCCGGTGGGAGCCTGGAGGCCTGCTGCTGGACCTGCTTCACCCATGCGGAAAGCCGGTCCTGGAGGGTCAGTTGTTGCTTGAAACGTCGCCGCTTGAACATGGCGTTCTCATATCCATGCGAGGAAGGCGGGAGCGCGATCGGCGTCCTCGTCACCGATAGTGCCCGGGATCCGCGCGGTGATGATCCATTTTGGATCCATAAACGGATCCGCGTCTGTTCAGTTGTGCGCACAAGGCGAATTGGGATGCCGAAATGAATCTCGGAACTCCGTCAATGCAATCCCGGGTGTTCTCAAAGGAGATGATCATTCACTCTGCGGCGCATCTGATGACAGAAGCTCTCGACGAACTGGGCAAGCGATTCGAAATTGACGAGAAGCCTTTCGGCCTGCACCCAATCGTCCGAACCAGGGGCGAATGAATCCATCAATCGCCTTTGCCGGTCGGCGCGCGCACGGCATGTTGCAGCCTTGCTTTCGACGAACTCGAGTTGAGCGCAGTCCCGGCCAAGCTTGTCTTCTTCCTCGATCAGCAGCTTTGTGATCGTTGACCGCGCATGCGTCGAGATGTCCGGGATCTTCAGCAGGTCCAGGTAGTGGTCCACGTTTGCAGAGGCGATGAATCTTTCCATGGAGCCACTCCCTTACCGCACCTTGCAGGTACCATGCTGCTACGCGAGCGCTGGATTGGCGAGTCGATTCTGGAATGTGGTGTCCCCGTATGAACCCGGAAAAAAATACGGGGTCCGATTCACATTTGTTGTGGCAAGGATTTGTCAACCGGGAAAAAATGGAAGTCCGGGGCTGGCTAAGCCATTTCATTTCGGAATCATTGAAACCCGGACGCATGAGGGGCCGTTGTCCCAGAGCAGCGGCCCTTCGCGTTTGACGCCCGCTGCAGGTGAATGAGTCGCAGGTGCGCCACCGTACGGAACTGGAATATCTGACGTCGATCCTGTGAGTCGAAAAAGGCCGCCAACTGAGGCGGCCTCTTTTTTTTCAGCGTCTGCCGTTTGATCTTAGCGGCGCATCGGAGCCTGATGTTCCCGCTATCCAGCTGCCTAGCGTGGCTCAAGCGAGCCGCAGTCGCGCTCGCACTTGGCGCCTTTGGCGTGAGCGAGCGGCTCGCATGCTTTCGAACGAAGCCTCTGAACCCCTCGCGCTTGGCGCGAGCCTGATCTGCAACCTTGTCCAGTTCACCAGGCATCGCTCGCTTCGTCGACGCATCCAGCGCATCTGCGGGAACGAGCTTCGCCTGAGCCAGCCGGTCCAGGCCGATATGGAGCAGGATCGGCGAGGTCGCGACGACTGGCGCCAGCGCGAGCGGCACCGGGATGATTCCGAACCAGGAGAGCTGCCGAGTCGGGCAATTAAGCTCCGATTCACCGCAGCGCTCCTTTTCGGCGCAGAACGCGATGAGAGGCCGCGCATGTTCACGATTGTTGCGGCTCCGTCCACCTATCAAGACCCGCTTCAACAAAGGAGACAGAGGCATGATCAAGTGGGGCCGGGGATTTGTCAGGCGGGGCATTGCCGCTGTCTTGGCGGGCACGATGGCGGCGGCAGCGCCGGCGCAGGCCTGCACCAACATTCTGCTGCTGGCGGCCGACGGCACGCCCGTTTATGGCCGCACCCTGGAGTACGCGCTGGAGACCCAGTCCGACGTCGTCGTCGTACCGCGCAACCATGAATTCATCGGCACGCGTCCGGCCAAGATGGCGGCCCCGAAATGGAGCAGCCGCTACGGCTTCGTCGGCGTCATGAGCTTCGGCCAGCCCTTCGTCTCGGACGGCATGAATGAGAAAGGCCTCGCTGGCGGCGCACTCTATTTCCCCGGCTTTGCCGGCTACACACCTGTCGACAAGGCCGATCCGAGCACGGCGCTCGCGCCCTGGGAGTTCCTGACCTGGGTCCTCTCGAACTTCGCGACAGTCGCGGAGGTCGAGGCGGCGCTCGACAAGGCGGTGATCGTCGACCTGCCCGCGCCGATGGTGAATTTCACCCTGCCTTTCCATTTCCCGATCCATGACGCCACCGGCGCCTCGATCGTGATCGAGCCGATCGACGGCAAGTTCAAGGTCTATGACAACCCGCTCGGTGTCCTCACCAACTCGCCGACCTTCGACTGGCATCTCACCAATGTCCGCAACTACGTCAGGATCTCGCCGGTCGGCGCTGCCGCGCTCAAGATCGGAAGCAAGAGCTTCGAACCCTTCGGCCAGGGCTCGGGCCTGCTTGGCATTCCCGGCGATCCAACGCCGCCCTCGCGCTTCATCCGGGCGCTGGGCTACGCCGCTTCGGCCAAGCAGGTTGCCGACGGCCCGCAGACGGTGCGCCTCGTCGAGCACATCATGAACAATTTCGACATTCCGATCGGCTTCATCGACTCCGCGGCGAAGGGCGGCGAGCTCGAATACACGCAATGGACCTCGATCGCCGATCTGCGTGCGAAGAAGTACTACATCAAGGGCTACAGGGATCAGGTGCTCCGGACCGTCGATCTGATGAGCTTCGACCTCGACGCCAAGGGTCTGCAGGTCGCACCCTTCAAGCTCAACCTGACGCCGCCGCCGCTCGAGTTCAACAAGTCCTGAGGACGACGGCCGTTCGTCCCGAACAGCGAGGGCCGCGCGATGGCGCGGCCCCTTTTCATGGCTAAAGCGCGATGAGATTTGGATGAAACGTCATCGCGCTTTAGGTTGTTGCTTACGCATGATCTTTCCGGAAAACCGCTTCGCACTTTTCCGGATCATGCTTTAGCGTGCCGCAGTGAGGGGCAGCGCCACGGTGAGCAAACCCACGGTCCCGCAGGCGCGATTCTCGGCCTCGAACTCGCGCAGCACCTTGATCCGCGCCGAGACAGGCGTCGTCCCCGCCTCGAAATTATAAGCGATCGTGCCGCCGAGCGCCGTCACGCGCCCCTTGAAGGCGCCAAGCGTGGCGCCGGCGCCGCTGTCGCCCGTGAGCTGCTGGTAGTGATAGCCGATGACGCCGGCCGAGAGCGCGCTGGTCAGCGCCTTCGAGGCCGCCCACTCGACGTGGAATTCGGTGCCGGTCCGGTAGTCGGTCGCGTTGTTGGTGCCGTTGAAGGTCATGCCGACCGCGGTGGACAGATCGATCCCGGTGTCGGGATCAAACCAGGTCAGGGCGCCGGACAGATCGCTCGCCCAGCGGTGGAAGGCCAGATTGGCGAGCTCCCCGTCGCGATAGTCCCCGACCGGCATGTTGACCATGACGCCCGTGGTCCAGTGGAATTTGCCCGAATGCCAGCCGAGCATCGCAGAGACCACGGGGTCGCCGACGACCGTCGCACTGTCGCGCAGCGCCTGGTTGATGACCTGTTTCGTCGCGGGCGCGTCGTATTCGACGCCTGCCGAGACGCGGACATAGCCGACAGGCATGGTGGCGCCGACGGCGAGATTGCCGCCGAGAAACTGCCAGGGCGTCACCCAGGTCCCACTCAGGAAATCGGCCCGCACCTGACTGCGGACATCCGCGACGATCCGCCCGCCCGCCGGCAGCAATTTCTTCGCATCGAGTGACGCGTCGTAGACATAGGTGTCGCTCTCGAAATAGACCCCGGGCGAGGCCAGATAGCCCGCCATCGGCCCGCGTCCGCCGAGCAGATAGAAACCCGCCCCGTTCTCGGCCGCGACCGCCTCCTGTCCAGCCAGGCCGCACGACACCATCGCGCCGAGCACAAAGCCCGCACGCACCGCCCGTGACATCATGCGATGCCACCGGGCTCGCCCCTTAAGCATAAACCCCCACCCCTCTTCACGCGCGGATCAGCCATCCGAATCATCGCCACGATAGCGTGTTCCCGACCGCGTGAAGCAGGAGAGTGTGAGACTGTGCACTCATAGATGCGAGGGGCTGGCCTCTCCGGCGAGCATAACGACCGCAGCTCCATGACTGCGAAGCTCCATGACTGCGACCGGGCGATGACAGGTCTCATCGATGAAGACGAGGCGCTCGGGACAGTAAACGCGATGGAGGTCCCTTTTGAACAAAGACGAAAAAACGAAGAGGCCGCCAACTGAGGTGGCCTTACTCTGCCAGTTTGAACTTCGATCCAGCTGGCACTAGAACGCGGGCGGCCTTAGCCAAGCCGGGAGAGTTTGACTTGGCGAGGCGATCAGCTGGGGCGCCGTAAAATGCGCAGACGGGTTTCTCCCGCCCTCCCAGCACCAAAAGTCCAAACTGGGCCACTCCCAAAATCAAACCAGGCCACTGCGGTCGGAAACAGGCCAGCACCCGCATCTTCCGCAAAAGAACATATTGCGAACCTGGAACAAATAGGGTACATTGCTTTTATCGCCGAGCTGCCTCGCCAATTGTTTGTCCCTCACGCGAATCCTCGCCATAAGGAGCACGACCCAATGTCCGCAACTGCCTTGCGTATCGTCGAAGGATCTTCCATGGACAAGAGTAAAGCTCTGGCCGCCGCGCTCTCGCAGATCGAGCGCCAGTTCGGCAAGGGCTCGGTGATGAAGCTCGGCAAGAACGACCGGTCCATGGACATCGAGGCGGTGTCCTCCGGCTCGCTCGGGCTCGACATCGCGCTCGGTATCGGCGGCCTGCCCAAGGGACGTATCGTCGAGATCTACGGGCCGGAATCCTCGGGCAAAACCACGCTGGCGCTGCATACGGTGGCGGAAGCGCAGAAGAAGGGCGGCATCTGCGCCTTCATCGACGCCGAGCACGCGCTCGACCCGGTCTATGCCCGCAAGCTCGGGGTCAACATCGACGAGCTCCTGATTTCGCAGCCGGACACCGGCGAGCAGGCGCTGGAAATCTGCGACACGCTGGTGCGCTCGGGCGCGGTCGACGTGATGGTGATCGATTCGGTCGCGGCGCTGGTGCCGAAGGCCGAGCTCGAGGGCGAGATGGGCGATGCGCTGCCGGGTCTGCAGGCCCGCCTGATGAGCCAGGCGCTGCGCAAGCTCACGGCCTCCATCAACAAGTCCAACACCATGGTGATCTTCATCAACCAGATCCGCATGAAGATCGGTGTGATGTACGGCTCGCCGGAAACGACGACCGGCGGCAATGCGTTGAAATTCTACGCCTCCGTCCGCCTCGACATCCGCCGCATCGGCGCGATCAAGGAGCGCGACGAGGTGGTCGGCAACACCACCCGCGTCAAGGTGGTGAAGAACAAGCTGGCGCCGCCGTTCAAGCAGGTCGAGTTCGACATCATGTACGGCGAGGGCGTCTCCAAGATGGGCGAGATCCTCGATCTCGGCGTCAAGGCCGGCATCGTCGAGAAGTCCGGCGCCTGGTTCTCCTATGACAGCCAGCGCCTCGGTCAGGGCCGCGAGAACTCGAAGGCGTTCTTGAAGGCCAACCCCGACATCACCGCCAAGATCGAGACCGCGATCCGCCAGAACTCCGGCCTGATCGCCGAGCAGATTCTGGCCGGCACGCCGGAGCGCGACGCCGACGGCGAGGAGCCGGCGGACGAGTAAGCTTCGACCAACGAAAAGTTTTTCGCGAGGAGCGGGCACTGAGGACGTTGAGTTGCCGACGTCTTCGGTGCCCGTTTCGTTTGGCGTGAGGAAGGACGCGTCGAGATGAAGCGTGTGATCTTGACCAGCTCGTCCGGCGTCGGTCTTGCCCACGCCGATCGCGCCGACATGGTCGTCCCCTTCATCTATCGCTTCGCTTCCGGGCCACTTCCCACGGCTGACCACCTCAACAGCTATCTCGCCTCCAGGTGGTGGTCTAACGGGATGCACTGGTCGGATTGCGTCGGCGTCCGTCAATCGCCCCTTCTCAGGCGCCAGGATCGGGCGGGTGCGTTGCTCTGGGTCTGCGAAACCTACGGGGTCGATCTCATCGAACTGTGGTTCGATCCTGAACCCAATAGTCAATTGCAGTTGATCTGGCTCCTCGATTACTTGCGTTCCGAACCATCCATCACGGAGAAGCTGAGATTGCGACGCGTCGATTTCGATCTGCGCGGAGCAGATCCCTCAGAGCTTCGTCACCGTGACGTGCGGCAGGTCGATATCACGGAAAGCGATCTTGGGATCGCCAGCATGGCCTGGGAAGCTTACCGCGCGCCGACGCCCGAGCTTTGCGCCGGGCTGCTCGGCAGGCCGCTCGGCAAGCTGTCTTTCCTGAAGCCGGCCATGGAAGACCTGCTCGCAGAACTGCCGTCGCCGGCGACGGGACTGGGCGCGACCGAGACTCGGCTGCTCGAGCGGATTGCAGGTGGACACAATCGCACCGATGAGCTGTTTCGGCTGGGCGCGCTGGCAACACGCGTGTTCGATCCGTGGGAATTGGGCGCGCTGCTCGAAGGGCTCGCATTTGGTCCGGCGCCAGCGATCGCGGGTCTGGACGGCAAGCTGGCGACACTCGATCCGGACAACGCGAGAAGTCGCAATGCTGCCTTTCGCCGGAGCCGGCTGTCGCTGACGGAGTTTGGCGAAGCGGTCCTGGCCGGCCGGGAAGATTTTCGCGGTCCCAACCCGATCAAACGCTGGTGGGGCGGCACGCGTCTCACCAGTGAACGGCTTTGGCGCTGGGATGGCGAGCGCCGGTCGTTGATCTCGCCCTAGCGGCGCATTTCGGTGTAGTAGGGTGGATTAGCCGAAGGCGTAATCCACCACTGTTTATCTCCGCGAAAGCTGAAGTGGTGGGTTACGCCGGCGGCCTGCGCTTCGCGCGACCGCCCGCTGACCCACCCTACAAATCCTACTCCGCGGCTTGCGCGTAATCGCTCACCGGCGGGCACGAGCACACCAGATTGCGGTCGCCGTAGACGTTGTCGACGCGGCCCACGGGGCACCAATACTTGTCGGTGCGCGAGACGCCGTCGGGGAAGCAGCCTTCGCTGCGGGTGTAGGCGCGATTCCAATCGTCATCGGCGATGTCGTGCACGGTATGCGGAGCGTGACGCAAGGGCGAGGCTTCGATCTTGAAGCGGCCGGCCTCGACCTCGGCGATCTCCTTGCGGATCGCAATCATGGCGTCGCAAAAACGATCCAGCTCCGCCTTCGATTCCGACTCGGTCGGCTCGATCATCAGCGTGCCCGGCACCGGGAAGCTCATGGTGGGCGCGTGGAAGCCGTAGTCGATCAGCCGTTTGGCGATGTCGTCGACGGTGACGCCTGAGGTCGTCTTCAGCGGCCGCGGGTCGACGATGCATTCATGCGCGACGCGGCCCTTCTCGTTCCTGTAGAGCACCGGGAAGTGCGCATCGAGACGCGCTGCGATGTAGTTGGCGTTGAGGATCGCGATCTCGGTCGCGCGCTTCAATCCTTCGCCGCCCATCATCAGGATGTAGATGTAGGAGATGGTCAGGATCGAGGCCGAGCCGAACGGCGCGGCCGAGACCGGGCCGACCGGTGCTTCGGCATTCGTTGCCGGATGACCCGGCAGGAACGACGCAAGATGCGCCTTGACGCCGATCGGGCCCATGCCGGGACCGCCGCCGCCATGCGGGATGCAGAAGGTCTTGTGCAGGTTGAGATGGCTGACATCGGCGCCGTAATCGCCCGGTCTGCTCAGGCCGACCTGGGCGTTGAGATTGGCGCCGTCGAGATACACCTGGCCGCCATGGGCGTGGACGATGTCGCAGATCTCGCGGATGTGCTCCTCGAACACGCCATGCGTCGAGGGATAGGTGATCATGACTGCGGCGAGGTCGTTCGAATGCTTCTCTGCCTTGGCGCGGAGATCATTGACGTCGACGTCGCCGTTCTTCTCGCAGGCGACCACCACCACGTCCATGCCGGCCATCGCGGCCGAAGCCGGGTTGGTGCCGTGGGCGGAGGAGGGGATCAGGCAGATCTTGCGGTGGCTCTGTCCGCGCGCGGCGTGATAGCCGCGGATCGCGAGCAGCCCGGCATATTCGCCCTGCGCGCCCGAATTCGGCTGCAGCGAGATCGCGTCATAGCCGGTGATGTCGCACAGCCACTTTTCCAGCCGCGCGAACAGCGCGTGGTAGCCGGCGGCCTGCTCGCGCGGCACGAACGGGTGCAGCGTCGCAAACTCCGGCCAGGTCAGCGGCATCATCTCGGTGGTCGCGTTCAGCTTCATGGTGCAGGAGCCGAGCGGGATCATGGCGCGGTCGAGCGCGAGATCGCGATCGCTGAGCTTGCGCATGTAGCGCAGCATCTCGGTCTCCGAGCGATGCGCGTGGAAGACCGGATGAGTGAGGAACGGGGTGGTGCGCTTCAGCGTCTCCGGCAGCGCCTCGCGCGTCCCGGCGTCGATCTCGGCATAAGCGAAGGTGCCGCCGAAGGCGCGCCAGACCGCTTCCACCGTCGCAGGCGTCGTGGTCTCGTCGAGCGCGATGCGCAGTGCGGTGTCACCGATGCCGAGATTGATCTGTTCGGCCGCGGCACGCGCGACGATCTCGGCGCGCCTGGCGCCGGCATCGACGCTGAGCGTGTCGAAGAAGTTCTCGGACTGCGGCGCAAAGCCGAGCTTGCGCAGGCCGCTCGCGAGCACGGCGGTGCGGCGGTGGACGTTGCGCGCGATCTGCGAGAGCCCCTCGGGGCCGTGATAGACCGCATACATCGAGGCGATCACGGCGAGCAGCACCTGCGCGGTGCAGATGTTGGAGGTCGCCTTCTCGCGGCGGATGTGCTGCTCGCGCGTCTGCAGCGCGAGGCGGTAGGCCGGCATGCCGCGGGAATCCACGGAGAGGCCGACGATGCGGCCGGGCAGCGAGCGCTTCAGCGCATCGCGCACCGCCATATAGGCCGCATGCGGTCCGCCATAGCCCATCGGCACGCCAAAACGCTGCGCCGAGCCGATGGCGATATCGGCCCCGAGCTCGCCGGGCGAGGCGATCAGCGTCAGCGCCAAGAGATCGGCGGCGAGAATCGCGAGCGCGCCCTTGGCCTTCAGCGCTGATATCGCGGGCCTGAGGTCGCGCAATGCGCCCGAGGAGCCCGGATATTGCAGCAGCGCGCCAAGCACGTCCGCCTTGTCGAGATCGGTGAGGGGATCGCCGACGATCAGGGTCCAGCCCAGCGGCTCGGCGCGGGTCCGCATCACGGCCAGCGTCTGCGGATGCACGTCCTTGTCGACGAAGAAAGCCTTCGCCTTGACCTGCGAGTGCCGCTCCGCGAGCGCCATGGCTTCGGCGGCGGCGGTGGCCTCGTCGAGCAGCGAGGCGTTGGCGACGTCGAGCCCGGTGAGGTCGCAGATCATGGTCTGGAAGTTGAACAGCGCCTCCAGTCGGCCCTGGCTGATCTCGGGCTGGTAGGGCGTATAGGCCGTGTACCAGGCCGGATTCTCCAGGATGTTGCGCTGGATGACGGCGGGCAGGATCGTGCCGGAATAGCCTTGGCCGATCAGCGAGGTGAAGACCTGGTTCTGGGCTGCGAGCTCGCCCATATGCGCGATCGCCTCGGTTTCGCTGAGCGGCTTGCCGAGATCGAGCGGGGCGGCCTGCCGGATCGACGCCGGCAGCGTCTCCGCCATCAGCGCGTCGACGCTTTTCGCGCCGACGGCCTCGAGCATTGCGGTGACGTCGCGCGCCGAGGGGCCGATGTGGCGGCGGACGAAAGAGGCGGCGGTGTCGCCGTTGGATTTGCGGTGCGCGGTCATCGCTTGCTCCATCCTCGTTAAGCCGTATGGGCCTTGTAGGCGGCTTCATCCATGAGGCTGCCGAGCTCGCTCTTGTCTGCCATCTTGATCTTGAAGAACCAGGCCGCGCCCTGCGCATCCGAGTTCACCAGCGCCGGCTCGGCGGCGAGCGCCTCGTTGGCCTCGAGCACTTCGCCCGTAACAGGCGCGTAGACGTCGGAGGCGGCCTTCACCGATTCCACGACGGCGGCGGCCTCGGCCTTCTTCAAGCTCCGGCCGACCTTGGGCAATTCGACGAACACGACGTCGCCGAGCTGCTGCTGAGCGTAATCGGTGATGCCGACGGTGGCGACGTCGCCGTCGATCGCGAGCCATTCATGGTCGGAGGTGTACAGCGTCGTGGTCATTGTCTTGTCCTCAGCGTTTGTAGGTGTTTTTCACGAAGGGCATGGCGGCGACTGCGAGCGGCAGGCGCTGGCCGCGCACCTCGGCGAAGAGTTTCGTGCCGAGCGCGCTCAGATTCGTGGGCACATAGCCCATCGCGACCGGCGCATTCAGGCTCGGGCCGAAACCGCCCGAGGTGACCTTGCCGATCGGCTCGCCTGCGGCCGGATCCGCAAACAGCGGCGCGCCCTCGCGCACCGGCGCGCGGCCCTCGGCACGCAGGCCGACGCGGCGGCGGGACGCGCCGTTGTCGAAATGGGCGAGGATTTTCTCGGCGCCGGGAAAGCCGCCAGCGCGAATCCCGCCGCTGCGGCGGCTCTTCTGCACCGACCATTCCAGCGCGGCCTCGACCGGCGTTGTCGCGGTGTCGATGTCGTGGCCGTACAGGCAAAGCCCGGCTTCGAGCCGCAGGCTGTCGCGGGCGCCGAGGCCGATTGGCAGCACGTCCGGGTTTTCGAGCAGCGTCCTGGTCAGGCGCTCGGCGTCCGCAGCGGGAACGGAGATTTCGAAGCCGTCCTCGCCGGTATAGCCGGAGCGCGAGACGAAGCATTTGATGCCGGCGACCTCATGCGGGCCGGCATCCATGAATGTCATGGACGGCGCCTCTGCACACAATTTCGCCAGCGCCGCTTCCGCCTTCGGGCCCTGCAGCGCGATCAGCGCGCGGTCGGCAAGAGAATCGATGACGCAGTCGTCCGCGAGGTGCGCGCGAAGATGCGCCTCGTCCGCGTCCTTGCAGGCGGCGTTGACGACCAGGAACAGGTGATCGCCGAAATTGGCGACCATGAGATCGTCGAGGATGCCGCCGTCCGCATTGGTGAACTGGGCGTAGCGCTGCCGGTTGGGCGCGATCGCCGCGATGTCCTGCGGCACCAGCCGTTCCAGCGCACGGGCGGCGTCCTCGACCTTGCCCGACTTCGGCCGGAGCGCGAGCTGGCCCATATGGGAGACGTCGAACAGCCCGGCCGCGGCGCGCGTATGGAGGTGCTCCTTCAGCACGCCCGCAGGGTACTGCACGGGCATGTCATAGCCGGCGAACGGCACCATCTTGCCGCCGAGGGACACATGCAGGGCGTGGAGGGGCGTATGTCGGAGAGATTTCTGGTCGTCGGGTACTGGCATCACAGGGGTCCTCGGCGGTTCCCCGGGGACAATTCCCCGGGCCAACCTGTCGAAGCCCCATCTGTCGCTGTGCCTGAGAGTATTATCCCGTCGGCGGACGCCACCCGGGTTCTTAGGCCCGTCGGCGCCTCTTTCCAGATGCTGTCAAAGCCACGCGGTCCTTTTGCCTGAGAGTTTCCGGGGCGGTTGCTCCTTCGGCGCCGGCAGTAAAGCCGGTCTCTCCCGACGTGGCCGTACGATATAGATGGTTACAGACCACAGGCCGGCCAAGCCTGTCAACGCGGCGGTTTCGCCTTTTCAACCGGGATTGCGCGCCTGCGGCAACCCTCTGATCTCCTTGCACAGTTTCTGGACACTGAAGCAGGCCTTGTCTAAAAGCGCTTTGGCCCGCAGATATCAGCCCTAACCTCTGGTTTGGATGGCAGGAAGCGGGTCCAAGCACACCCGATTGGATGAACATGAGCGGCGTCAACGAGATCAGGTCGACCTTTCTGAACTTCTTTGCCGAGAACGGCCACGAGATCGTGCCGTCCTCGCCATTGGTGCCGCGCAACGACCCCACGTTGATGTTCACCAATGCCGGCATGGTGCAGTTCAAGAACGTCTTCACCGGCGTGGAGAAGCGGCCCTATCAGCGCGCCACCACCTCGCAGAAATGCGTGCGCGCCGGCGGCAAGCACAACGACCTCGACAATGTCGGCTACACCGCGCGCCATCTCACCTTCTTCGAGATGCTCGGCAATTTCTCGTTCGGCGACTATTTCAAGGAGCGCGCGATCGAGCTTGCCTGGAAGCTGATCACCACCGAGTTCGGGCTGAAGAAGGACAAGCTGCTCGTCACGGTCTATCACACCGACGACGAGGCGGCGGGCCTGTGGAAGAAGATCGCCGGCTTCTCCGAAGACCGCATCATCCGCATCCCGACCTCGGACAATTTCTGGGCGATGGGCGACACCGGCCCGTGCGGCCCGTGCTCGGAGATCTTCATCGACCGCGGCGAGCACATCTGGGGCGGGCCTCCGGGCTCGCCGGAGGAGGACGGCGACCGCTTCCTCGAATTCTGGAATCTCGTGTTCATGCAGTTCGAGCAGGTGACGAAGGAGGAGCGCCAGCCGCTGCCGCGTCCCTCGATCGACACCGGCATGGGCCTGGAGCGGATGGCCTGCATCCTCCAGGGCGTCGAGAGCGTGTTCGAGACCGACCTGTTCAAGAACCTGATCGATGCGACGGCGTCCGCGCTCGGCACCGGGCCGAGCGAGCAGACCGTGGCCTCGTTCCGCGTCATCGCCGACCATCTGCGCTCCTCCGCGTTCCTCGTCGCCGACGGCGTGCTGCCCTCGAACGAGGGCCGCGGCTACGTGCTGCGCCGGATCATGCGCCGTGCCATGCGCCATGCGCAGCTGCTGGGCGCCAAGGAGCCGCTGATGCACCGGCTGGTCTGGGCGCTGGTGCGCGAGATGGGCCAGGCCTATCCCGACCTGATGCGCGCGGAGAATCTGATCGAGGAAACGCTGCGGCTGGAAGAGACCCGCTTCCGCAAGACGCTGTCGCGCGGCCTTGCCATCCTCGACGAGAAGTCGGCCGGCCTGAAGAAGGGCGACATGTTCGACGGCGACGTCGCCTTCACGCTCTACGACACCTACGGCTTCCCGCTGGACCTGACGCAGGACGCGTTGAAGTCGCGCGGCATCGGCGTCGACCAGGCGGCGTTCACGGATGCGATGGAGCGCCAGAAGGTGAAGGCGCGCGAGTCCTGGAAGGGCTCGGGCGAGGCGGCTTCCGAGGCGATCTGGTTCCCGCTGCGCGAGAAGCTGGGTGCGACCGAATTCCTGGGCTACGAGACCGAGAGCGCCGAAGGCGTAGTGTCCGCGCTGGTCAAGGACGGCCACGAAGTTGCCAGCCTCAAGGCCGGCGAGACGGGCGCGATCGTGCTCAACCAGACGCCGTTCTATGCGGAGTCCGGCGGCCAGGTCGGCGACACCGGCGTGCTGACGGGTGAGGGCGGCGTCAAGTTCCGCGTCACCGACACGCAGAAGAAGCTCGGCGATTTCTTCGTTCACATCGGCACGGTCGAGAGCGGCGAAATCAGGCTCGGCACCGCGCTGCAGCTCGAGGTCGATCATTCGCGGCGCTCCTCGATCCGCGCCCATCACTCGGCGACGCATCTCATCCACGAGGCGCTGCGCCAGGTGCTCGGCGACCACATCGCCCAGCGCGGCTCGATGGTCGCACCCGACCGCCTGCGTTTCGACTTCGTGCATCCGAAGCCAATCACGGCGGAGGAGCTCGCCCGCGTCGAGGACATCGCCAACGACGTGGTGCTGGAGAACGACGAGGTCACCACGCGGATCATGGGCGTGGACGAGGCCCGCGAGGCCGGTGCACGCGCGCTGTTCGGCGAGAAATACGGTGACGAGGTCCGCGTCGTCTCGATGGGCAGGACCGCGCGCGAGCGCGGCGCCAACGCGCTCGGCTGGTCGGTCGAGCTCTGCGGCGGCACCCACGTCAAGCGCACCGGCGATATCGGCCTGATCACGCTGACGGGCGAGAGCGCGGTCGCATCCGGCGTGCGCCGCATCGAGGCGCTGACCGGCAATTACGCGCGCAGGCACGCCAACGACACCATGGCGCTGGCGAAGACCGCGGCGAACGAGCTGCGCACCTCCCTCGACGACGTGCCGGCCCGCATTGCCGCGCTGATGGAGGAGCGCAAGAAGCTCGAGCGCGAGCTCTCCGACGCCCGCAAGAAGCTCGCGATGGGCGGCGGCGCCTCCGCCGGCAACGGCGCAGCCTCAAGCGTGCGCGAGGTCGGCGACGTCAAGCTGATGGCGCGCGCGGTGGAAGGCATCGAGATGAAGGATCTCAAGAGCCTCGCCGACGACGGCAAGAAGCAGATCGGCTCCGGCGTCGTCGCCATCGTCGGCGTCACCGAGGACGGCAAGGCCGGTGTGGTCGTCGGCGTCACGCAGGACCTCACCGCGCGCTTCAACGCCGTGAACCTCGTGCGCATCGCCTCCGAGGCGCTCGGCGGCAAGGGCGGCGGCGGCCGGCCCGACATGGCCCAGGCCGGCGGCCCCGACGGCGCCAAGGCGGCGGCCGCGCTCACCGCGATCGAAAAAGCGATGGCGGGCGCTTAAGTCGCCATGGCCCCCGTTCCGCGCGGACGTGGGCTTCGCGATCCCGAATTTCGGGATCGCCTGTACGATTTGCTGGAGCACGATCCGCTGGCCTATTCGGTCGGGTCGCGCTTCATCCAGCTGATCATTGGGGTCATCGTGCTCAATGTGGCCGCGATGATCCTCGCCTCGGTGCCGGAGTTCGATGCGCAGTTCGGCACGCTGTTCGCAGGCATCACCGTCCTGTCCGTGATCGTGTTCGCGCTGGAATATGCGGCGCGGCTGTGGACGGTGGCGGGGCACACCCAGCGCAAGGGCTCCGCGCTGGCCGACCGGCTCGGCTACGCATTCTCCGCGCTCGGCATCATCGATCTCATGGCGTTCCTGCCGGCGGCAATCGTGCTCGCCACCGGCGGGCATGCGACGCTGGCCGCGCTCGGCGTGCTGCCGTTCTTCAAGCTGATCCGCTATTCGCCGGCGATGCGCTCGCTGCTCGCGGCCGTGCATGCCGAGCGGCGGGCGCTGGTCGGCTGCATCGTCATCCTGATCGGCGCGGTGCTGACCTTCGCCTCGCTGCTCTACGCCATCGAGCGCGACGTGCAGCCGGACAAGCTCGGCACCATTCCGCAGGCGATGTGGTGGGCGATCGTCACGCTCGGCACGGTCGGCTATGGCGACGTCGTGCCGGTGACGCCGCTCGGCAAGTTCGTCTCCACCTTCGCCATCATCGCCGGCTTCGCCATGATCGCGCTGCCGGTCGCGATCATCTCGACCGCGTTCGCGGAAGAGGTGAAGCGGCGCGATTTCGTCGTCACCTGGGGCATGCTGGCGCGGGTGCCGCTGTTCTCGCATCTGTCGGCCGCGGAGATCGCCGACATCATGCGGCTGCTGCGCGCGCGCACCATCGAGCAGGGCGAGATCCTGGTGCGGCGGGGCGATGTCGCCTCGTCGATGTATTTCATCACCGCCGGCGAGGTCGAGATCGCGCTGCCGAGCCAGCATGTGCGGCTCGCCGACGGTACCTTCTTCGGCGAGATCGCGCTGCTGCACAAAACAAAGCGCAGCGGCACGGTGACGGCGACCCGCAAGTCCCGGCTGCTCGTGCTCGACGCCCAGGATTTTCACGCACTGATCGAGCGCATGCCGACGCTCGCCGACCACGTCCATACCACCGCCAAGGCAAGGCTCGCCGACACCGGCGATCTCGCGCTCGCCGAGCTGGCGCAGGCGGAAAAGGAAGCGGGCCCTGCTGGGTAGCCGTCACGTCCCGTCGAGGAATGGCGCGACGACCTCTCGCGTCTCCTTGCTGGGTACCACGGGCACGATCTCGAAGGTCATGCCGAAGCCCTGGCAGTTCAAAACCCATTCCTGCAGCAGGCGGGCATCGTCGCATTCCATCAGCTGGAAGCAGCGATCGAAATTCGGCTCGATCCAGCTGCCGACATATTTGAGGCCTTCCGGAAACTTGACGCCCTCGTCGCGCACGCGCCGGTAGACCGGAATCGGGTCGCGATCCCTGAAGCGTTCGATCACCATGAAGAGCATTGGTCTCAGCCCTTCTTCAGAAAGACGTAGTCGGCCGAGTAGGGCGCGCTCTTGAACTCGCCGGCCTTCTGGCATGCGCCGTCGAGCTTGCCGCCATGGGTGTTGATGCGCTGGACCGTGGTGACCGGCGTCAGGACACCGTTGCCGCGGCGGGAGGCGACCTCCAGCTTCAGCCAGGCGATATCGGCGGCGGTTGCGCCCGGCGCGTTGGCAACGGCCTTGCCGACCACGGCGCTGCCGTCGGCGTGCTCCCAGTTCGGCCCGGCATAGTGTCGGCCGATCGTCTTGCCCTCCGACAGGAGAGTCGCGATCGGCTCGCGGAAGGCCCAGGTCAGCTTGCCGTCCGTGCCCGCCTTGCACTCATAGACCTGCGCGCCCTCGGCGTGGACGCTGAGCACCACGCTCTCGCCAGGTGCGGCGATGGCCTCGGGCATCGGCTCCGCGGCCCCCGCCGGTGCGAGCAGGGCCGCGAGCAGTGTTGTGGGGGCAGCAAGCTTGATGAACATGGTGGTCTCCGCAAGAGCCAAAAAGAAACGGGCCGCGCTTGACGCGCGGCCCGTGATGATGTCTGGCCCAGTCGGGCGAAATTGCGGATGGCGGCTAGGCCGCCAGCTCTTTCGTCAGGTTCTCGGCAACCTTGTCGAGGAAGCCGGTGGTCGAGAGCCAGCGCTGGTCGGCGCCGACCAGGAGTGCGAGGTCCTTGGTCATGTAGCCGGCCTCGACGGTGTCGACGCAGACCTTCTCCAGCGTGTTGGCGAACTTCGCCAGCTCGGCATTGTTGTCGAGCTTGGCGCGGTGGGCGAGGCCACGGGTCCAGGCGAAGATCGAGGCGATCGAGTTGGTCGAGGTCTCCTTGCCCTTCTGGTGCTCGCGGTAGTGCCGGGTCACCGTGCCGTGGGCGGCTTCGGCTTCCACCGTCTTGCCGTCGGGCGTGAGCAGCACCGAGGTCATCAGGCCGAGCGAGCCGTAGCCCTGCGCGACGGTGTCGGACTGCACGTCGCCGTCGTAGTTCTTGCAGGCCCAGACATAGCCGCCGGACCATTTCAGCGCCGAGGCCACCATGTCGTCGATCAGGCGGTGCTCGTAGGTCAGGCCCTTGGCGTCGAACTCCTTCTTGAACTCGCGGTCGAAGATGTCCTGGAAGATGTCCTTGAAGCGGCCGTCATAGACCTTGAGGATCGTGTTCTTGGTCGACAGGTACACCGGGTAATTACGGAGCAGGCCGTAATTGAGCGAGGCGCGGGCGAAGTCGATGATGGAGTCGTCGAGATTGTACATCTCCATGGCGACGCCGGCGCCGGGCGCCTTGAACACTTCCTTCTCGATCACGGTGCCGTCCTCGCCGACGAACTTCATCGACAGGGTGCCCTTGCCCGGGAACTTGATGTCGGTGGCGCGGTACTGGTCGCCATAGGCGTGACGGCCGATGATGATCGGCTTGGTCCAGCCGGGAACCAGGCGCGGCACGTTCTTGCAGATGATCGGCTCGCGGAAGATCACGCCGCCGAGGATGTTGCGGATGGTGCCGTTCGGCGACTTCCACATCTGCTTGAGGTTGAACTCCTTCACCCGGGCTTCATCCGGGGTGATGGTGGCGCACTTCACGCCGACGCCGACCTTCTTGATCGCCTCGGCGGCGTCGATGGTGACCTGATCGTTGGTGTGGTCGCGGTATTCCATCCCCAGGTCGAAATAGAGCAGCTCGACATCCAGGAACGGGGTGATCAGCTTGTCCTTGATGTACTGCCAGATGATCCGGGTCATCTCGTCGCCATCGAGCTCGACGACGGGATTGGATACCTTGATTTTTGCCATGATCGGGGAAGCCTCTTGGGAACGGCGCTTGTGGTGCGCCACGGGAATATCCGCCGCCTCTTAGCATCGCCGCGCGGCGGGCGAAAGCCAAGGGATTATGCACTTTTAGCTCATCAAGCTTCCGCAGATGGGGGCGGCCGGCCGGGCCTCGGCCGGGCCCGGGCTCGCGTTCCCAGCGAGATTCAAAAGTCGAATCCAACCCGTTATTTCCCTTGAGAATTTCGTCAGGACAGGCAAACGACAGGCGGGCGGGGCCGGCCGGAAGGCGCGGCTTGAATCAATTCCTGAGAGCGCCTGGCCAAGGCCTTGAGAGATAGTGTGAAAGCGAAGCGAGATGTCGGGGACTGACAAGAGCAAGGCGGGTCTATCCCTCGACGGTCCCATCGTGATCCTGGTCGAGCCGCAGCTCGGCGAGAACATCGGCATGGCCGCGCGCGCCATGGGCAACTTTGCGCTCGGCCGGCTTCGCATCGTCAACCCCAGGGACGGCTGGCCCAACATCGCTGCCCAGCGCGCCGCGGCCGGCGCCGACCACATCCTGGAAAAGGTCGAATTGTTCGACACGGTGGAGCAGGCGGTCGCCGACCTCGATCTTTTGTTCGCCACCACGGCGCGCCCCCACGACCAGGCCAAGCCCGTGGTCGGGCCGGAAGCCGCAGCCAGCGAGATCGCCGGGCACGTCGCGACCGGCGGCAGGTGCGGCATCCTGTTCGGCCGCGAGCGCTGGGGCCTGACCAACGAGGAGGTCGGCCTTTCCAACCGGATCATCACCTTCCCGGTCAATCCGGGCTTTGCCTCGCTCAACCTCGCCCAGGCCGTGCTGCTGGTCGGCTATGAATGGTTCAAGCTGGCAACCTCGGGCGCGCTGCCCCACGCCATGCCGGAGCGCTCCGAGCGCGCCTCCCAGCACCAGATGCAGGCCTTCTTCGACAACCTCGTGCGCGAGCTCGACAAGGTCGAATTCCTGCGCCCGGCCGAGAAGCGCGACACCATGCTGGTGAACCTGCGCAACATCTTCGCCCGGATGGAGCCGACCAAGCAGGACATGCACACCCTGCATGGCGTGGTGATGGCGATCGCCGAGGGACGCAAGGGCCCGGCCAAGGGCGGCGTGCTCGACGGCGAGCAGGCCACGCGCCTGCGCGCGCTGCTGGCCGAGCATGGGCAGGGTGGCGGCGTCTCCGACAGCGGCTCGACCGTGCGCGGCCTCGCCCGGCTGCTTCGCCGCAATCCAACCGATGCCGAGCGCCTGCTGTGGCAGGCGCTGACGCGCGACCGCCGCTTCGCCGGCCAGTTCAAGCGCCAGACCCCGGTCGGCCGCCACATCCCGGATTTCGTCTCGTTCCCGCACCGGATCGCGATCGAGCTGGTGAACCCGGGCGAGGGCGAGGCGATTGCGGCAGATCGCGCGGGCCGGCGGACCTGGCTGGAGGCGCGGGACTATCGGGTGATGGACATGCGGGCGGCAGACGTCGAGCGCGATCTGGAGGCGGAGCTGGTGCGGCTTGCGGGGATGATGGCCGAACGATCGAGCGCTCCGTAGCAGCAGGCTCAAGGCGCGTCGTACACCACTAAGTCCCACGACTAAGTCCCACGAATATGCGTCAACTCCGCTGACACTCGTGAGCGGCAGTTCGGCCTGCGCGCGGTCTGAGCGCTTCGTGCGATCCGCCAATCGTGATAGGCTGGCTCTCGCCGTAGACGTGTTCAGCCGGTCGTGGACAGCAAGGGGGATTCTTTCAGTGAAATCCCAATTGGAGTCGCGGACGCTCGACGAGTTCGCCACAAGGAGAGCGGGCGTGCTGATCTTGATCGGCCGCATTCTGCTTGCGTGGGTATTCGTCGGAAGCGCGTACGGAGCGCTATCCAATTTCGGCGGCTCGGTGGGCTATTTCAGATCGTTGAACCTTCCAGCACCTGAGCTGTTCACCATCATCAACATAGCGGTCGAGGTCCTCATATCCCTTGGTCTGATATTCGGTCTCGGCACGCGCTACTGCGCAGTTCTGATGTTCGTGTTCGTGCTGATGGCGACAGTGATCGCGCACCGCTACTGGGAATATCCCGCCGGGGCGCAGCAGATTGGTCAATACAACAATTTCCTGAAGAACATCTCGATCATGGGAGGCGCGATGTTGATCTTCGTCACCGGGCCAGGCCGCTTCAGCTTGGACCGGGCAACATAGGCGGCATCACTTCACATGGGGCTTGAATGCGTCCTCGATCGCTCGACGGATGCTCCTTGTGAACGGCTTCAAGGCGTCGCCCAAGAACGCGAAGAGAAGCATCAGCCACGTCGCAAGCGCGGCACACCACAGCATGACTTCCAGTATCTCGGGCATGACGCCCTCTCGAAAAATACGTTCTCTGAAATACGGCCAGTGTCGCCCAAAGGAGCCGACACGGCAAGTCGTCTTCTGAGTGGCAACGCGCCGGAACACACGCAATATGCACTCGGAGCAGCTTGCTGGTTGCGGACACCCCTTGTCTCAATGAAGAACGCCGCCTCCGTGGCGACGACGAGTGCGCAGGTCGAGGAGTCGGTAAGCCTGGCTGCCCCACTGGACGCGGACACCATCATTCGAATACCCGCGTGACGCTGAAGGGACGGGATCGGTTGCGTTTCCCTAACCGTCCCTACGGACTCACACCGCCTCGAGCTGCTCCGCCGCCCGCTTCTTCTTCGCCTTGGACTGGCCGAGCAGGGGGCCTGCCGTGAGTGCCGCCGTATCAGCCACGCCCGGGTCGCGCGAGATCATCGCTGCGACGATCGCGCCGTCGATGATCAGGCCGAGCTGATGCGCGAGCACCGCAGGCTCGGTCGAGCCGAGCTCGCCGGCGAGCTTCTCGATATGGCCGAGCACGATCTTCTTGTGCTTGAGCGCGATGTTGCGAAACTGCTTGGCGTCCTTGTCGTGCTCGCCGACCGCGTTGATGAAGGGGCAGCCGTAGAAGCGCTCCTCCGCGAACCAGCTCTTCAGCGCGGGAAAGATGCGCGTGAGCTTCGCCTGCGCATCGCCGCCGCCTTGCTCCATGGCGCCGATGAACCATTCGCGCCACTGCTTGCCTTCGCTTTCCAGCACGGCGTTGACGAGATTGGTCTTGGAGCCGAACAATTTGTAGAGCGTGGTCTTCGCGGTGCCGGCTTCCTCGATGATCGCATCGATGCCGGTGGCGTTGATGCCGTTCTTGCAGAACAGATGCGTCGCGGCACTGAGCAGGCGCCCGCGCGCGGATTCGTCGTCGCCTGCACCAGCGTGGGGCGAGTTCGCGTTCTTCTTCAATGACGTCTTTGCCATGGGCTGCAACTTAATCGCAGCTGCATCACATCAGCAAGCCGCATCTGGTTGGCGCTGAAAAGATTCGCATCCGCTCGGTCATCTGCTCCGCCTTTGAGCAGGAGGGGGCTGACCAATCGGCAGGCAGCGACGCTTAAGCGGCTCCAATGCTTCGCATTTCGCTTTTGGCCGCTTCTGGCACGCTCCATGCAAGGAAACAGACCGTTCGGTATCCTACCGATTTCCACTTCTGCCAGGGAGAAGACTGATGACTGCCGTCGTTCAAAAGACAGTGCTGACGGGGTGCCTCGCGCCCATCGACAAGAATGGGCTCGAGCAGCTGATCGCCAACGGCAAGGCGAATCCGAAGGTCATCAAGACCTTGAAGTGCAAGACGGTCGCGGAAGGCAAGTTCCGCCACGCCAACTACATCCGCAACCTGCCGCCCTACATCGTCGACGAGCCGCCGGGGCTGCTGGGCGACGACACCGCGCCCAATCCGTCCGAAGCCTCGCTCGCCGCGCTCGGCTCCTGCCTCGCGGTCGGCCTGCACGCCAATGCGGTGCATCGCGGCTGGATCGTCAACAAGCTCGAGCTGGAGCTCGAAGGCGATCTCAACATCACCGCGGTCTGGGGCACCGGCGACACCTCCGACAAGCCGGTCGGATTCACCGATGTCCGCGTCAAGGTCGAGATGGAATGCGAGGGCGTCTCGCAGGACGAGATCAATGCGCTGGTTGCCCATGTGAAGAAATGGTCACCGGTCGCCAACACCTTCACCCGGCCGGTCAATCTCGAGGTCGGCATCTAGCAGACGGCAATCAGGACAAGGTGCGGGAGACGATCATGGGTTCACTGGCTTTATCGCGGGCCGAAGTTATGGATCAGCCCGCACCGTCCATTGCGGGCGAGGTGGCGCGGATCGCGCGCGAGCAGCTCGCGCCGCTCGCCGCGGGCATCGACGACGGTACGGTCTATCCGGCCGAGGTGCTGCGCAAGTTCGGTGCGGTCGGGGCGTGGGGCAGTCACGTGCCGCACGAAGGCCCGGCCGATCTGCGCTGCGCCATCCAGGCGATGGCCGCGATCGGGGAAGTCTGCGGCGCCACGGCCTTCATGGCCTGGTGCCAGGACACCCTGGTCTGGTACGCGGCGAACTCGACCAACCTGAAGCTCGCCAAACGCTTCGGCGATGCCTTCTCGACCGGGCGCGTGCTCGGCGGCACCGGGCTCTCCAACCCCATGAAGAGCTTCTTCGGCATCGAGAAATTGAAGCTGAAGGGGCGCAAGGTCGAGGGCGGCTATATCGTGCGCGGCGCGCTGCCCTGGGTCTCCAATCTCGGTCCCGACCATTATTTCGGTACCATCTTCGAGCGTGAGGACGATCAGGGCACCGCAAGCGGCGAGCCCGCCACGGTGATGTTCCTGGCCGACTGCTCGGACCCTGCGATCACGCTGACGCCGTGCAAGCCGTTCCTCGCCATGGACGGCACCGGCACCTACGGGGTGCAATTCCGTGACGTGTTCGTGCCGGACGAGCTGATCCTGGCCGATCCGGCCGGGCCCTTCGTCAAGAAGATTCGCGCCGGCTTCATCCTGCTCCAGGCCGGCATGGCGCTCGGCCTCATCAAGGATTGCATCAACATCATGGACGAGGTCGACAGTCCCCTCGGCCATATCAACCGCTATCTGCCGCAGCAGCCGGTGCATTTCCGCGATCTCGCCGCCGAGCTCGAGGCCGAGACCATGGCGCTGGCACGCGATCCCTACAACGAGGAGGAAACTTACTGGCGCAAGGTGATCGCACTGCGGCTTCGCGCCGGCGAGGCCAGCGTCGCGGCGGCGCATGCGGCGATGCTGCATTGTGGCGCGCGCGGCTACCTCAAGAGCCACCGCGCGCAGCGGCGCATGCGCGAGGCCTATTTCGTCGCGATCGTCACGCCTGCCACCAAGCAGTTGCGCAAGATGCTCGCCGACACCTGAGCTTCACGAGTCCACCCTGAAGTCCACCTAACCTCAACGGAGAGGCTGCCAAATGACGGACGTTCTGATCTCTGCCAGCGAACTTGCCGATCTCTTGAAGCTAGAGCCGTGTGTCGTGATCGACACCCGCAATCCCGACGCCTACGGCGCCGGGCACCTGCCCAATGCCGTGAACGTGCACGACATCTTCACGTTCCTTGCGACCTCGACGCCCGAGGGCATCAGCGAGCTGAAGACCAAATTCGCCGACGCCTTCGGCGCGGCCGGCCTCTCCGGCAAGGAAACGGCCGTGGTCTACGAGCAGTCGATGAATTCCGGCTTCGGCCAATCCTGCCGCGGCTATTATCTGCTCACCATGCTCGGCTATCCCAAGGTGAAGGTGCTGCACGGCGGCTTCGATGCCTGGGCAGCCGCAGGCTTGCCGGTGACCAAGGACGTTCCGACCCCGGTGAAGGCCTCGTTCCCGATC
Source organism: Bradyrhizobium sp. I71 (assembly GCF_022354745.1). Classification (NCBI taxonomy): domain Bacteria; kingdom Pseudomonadati; phylum Pseudomonadota; class Alphaproteobacteria; order Hyphomicrobiales; family Nitrobacteraceae; genus Bradyrhizobium; species Bradyrhizobium sp. I71. The sequence continues at coordinate 942,714 of NZ_CP059398.1, read as the reverse complement.
GTGCCCGAAGCGGGCGAGATCCTGATCGACGCGAAGACCATGCTCGCCGCCGTCGGCAAGCCCGGCATCGCGATCCTCGACGTGCGCGACGTCGACGAGTGGATCGGCGACAGCTCTTCTCCCTACGGGAAGGATTTCTGCCCGCGCAAGGGCCGCATTCCCGGCGCCGTGTGGCTGGAATGGTACCGCATGATGAAGCCGACCGCCGAGGGCCCGCGCTTCAAGTCCAAGGACGAGATCCTGGCGGAATGCGCCACCGTCGGCATCTCGCCGGCGACGCCGGTCTACCTCTACTGCTTCAAGGGGGCGCGCGCCTCGAACACGTTCCTCGCGCTCAAGAATGCCGGCGTGAAGGACGTGCGGATGTATTTCGGCTCCTGGAACGAATGGTCGCGCGATCCGTCGCTGCCGATCGAGCAAGGGTTGCCGATTGCGACTGGTGTCACGACCAAGGCGGCGTGAGTGTTGCGCGTCGACCGTAGGGCTGGGTTCACCTCTCCCCGACGGGGAGAGGTCGGATTGCGGAGCAATCCGGGTGAGGGGCCGCCGCGTTCGGTGAGCCTGTAACCCCTCACCCGGACCGCATCTTTCGATGCGATCCGACCTCTCCCTACGGGAGAGGTGTCGCCTCGGCTCGCATCGATTCAACCAAAGCTCAACCCTGATCAACTGTTCATGCCTGGTCGCGGACGAGGCGCAATCCCCAGCGCCTTGATCCGCGAGGCCAGCGTGGTCGGCTTGATATCGAGCATCTCGGCCGCGCCGCCGGGGCCAAAGACTTTTCCCGCGCAGGCCTCGAGTGCGGCGAGAATGTTGGCGCGCTCGTGCTCGCGCATCTCGGATGAGGTCATGACCGCCGGGCGCGCATCGGCCTTCGGGCGTGCGGTGCCGGACAGAACCTGCGCGCCGGAGCCGTCAGGCAGATCGATGCGCAGACGGCCGTTCTGGGACAGGATCGCAGCGCGCTCGATCACATTCTGCAATTCGCGGACATTGCCGGGCCAGTCGTAGCGGGTCAGCCGCCGCGCATCGCCCTCGGACAGACGCAGGTTCGACTTCAGCGCCTTGCCCTCTCGCGTCAGGAAGTGCTGGGCGAGCAACGGAATATCCTCGCGCCGCTCGCGCAAGGGGACGGTCTCGATCGGGAACACGTTGAGGCGGAAATAGAGGTCCTCGCGGAAACGGCCGCGCTGGACTTCCTGCTTGAGGTCGCGATTGGTCGCGGCGATGACGCGGACGTCGACCGCGCGCGTGCGTGCTTCGCCGACGCGCTCGAAATGGCCTTCCTGCAATACGCGTAGCAGCTTGCCCTGGAGCTCGAGCGGAATTTCGCCGACCTCGTCGAGAAACAGCGTGCCGCCGTCGGCGAGCTCGAAGCGGCCGATGCGGTCGCGCATTGCGCCGGTGAAGGCACCGCGCACATGGCCGAAGAACTCGCTCTCGAACAATTCGCGCGGGATCGCTGCGCAGTTGACGCGGATCAGCGGCCGGTCGCTGCGGGTCGAGTCCTCGTGGATGGCACGCGCGATCAGCTCCTTGCCGGTGCCGGATTCGCCGGTGATCATCACCGCCGCCGTGGTCGGCGCCACCAGCTTGACCTGGCGCAGCGTCTTCTGGATCGCCTCGCTTCCACCGATGATGCCGCGCGGATTGGTCTCGATGCGGATCTCCTCTTGCAGATAGGCGTTTTCCAATTCGAGCCGCTCGCGCAGGCGATCGACTTCGGCAAGCGCCGCATGCAGCTTCTCGTCGGCCTCGCGGCGCTGGCTGACGTCGCGAAACACGACGACCGCGCCGACCACGACGCCGCGGTCGCGGATGGGCGTGGAGGTGTATTCGACCCAGGCCGGCGAGCCGTCCTTGCGCCAGAACACCTCGCCATCGACCTGATGCACGGCGCCGTCACGGAACGCCGCGTAGATCGGGCAGTCGTGATCGGGGTAGTGGCGGCCGTCGTGGTGGGTGTGGTGCACGATCGGGTGGATCTCCTTGCCGACCAGCTCTTCGGCGGTCCAGCCCAGCATCCGCTCCGCCGCGGGGTTCACGAAGGTGGTCTTTCCTTCCGCGTTCACGCCATAGATGCCTTCGCCGGCGGCGCGCAGGATCAACTGGTTCTCGCGCTCGATGTCCTGAAAGACGCGCTCGACCCGCTGCCAGGTCGATATGCCGCTGCGCATGTGATCCTCGGCGGCGGCATCGACATTGCGCCGGCGGCGCGCGTCGAGATCGGTCAGCGTGAGCAGCAGCAGCGTGCGGCCGTCATGCGGCAGCACGCAGCCTGCATATTCGAGCTGGAGATCCTGCCCCGTCGCGTGGCGGGGAGTGAGCGCCGTGGTCCAGTAGGCGCCCTTGTGCAGCACGGCCTGGGTGAAGACGGTGAGGGCCGGAAGCTCGCCGGCGTGGAGCGTGCTGGGCCTGGTCTGCCGCAGCAGCGCGCGGTCATAGCCGAGCAGGGAGCAGGCGGCCGGATTGGCATCGACGATCTGGTCGCTGAAGGGATCGACCAGCAGTGTCGCCTCGACCGAGGATTCGAACGCTGCGACACGCGGATCGATCGGGGGAGCCACATCGTCGTGGACGGGCATTGGCGTCGGTGCCATTGCGAAATCTCGTAATTGAACTACGAAATCTCGTTTATCACGAATTTTCGTAGTCACCAAGCTCGATCGAAAGTACTGCGTCGTCAAGGCGCTGGCGGATCTGGAAGCCGTGGCATGCTCCTTGCGTAATTCTTCCTCGCAACGACGCGCAGGAGGGCCGATGTCCACGTTCGACAATCCGTTTGATCCCGACCGCAACCTTCGGGCCGGCTGTGCCTGTGGCCAGCACCGATCCGCGGCAGAGCATGACCAGGCAGCCGCGGCGCTGCGTTGCGAGCCGGTCGAGAGCGAGGAGAAGCGCTACGAGGGCGTCGTCGCCTCTGCCGTGATGCGCGCGATGTTTCCGCAGGACGTGGCGCGCCGCGCCTTCCTGAAATCGGTCGGTGCGTCGACCGCGCTCGCGGCGCTGTCGCAATTCTTCCCGCTCAAGACGGCCACGGAGGCCTTCGCCGCGACCGGCGCGCCCGAGAAGAAGGACCTCAAGGTCGGCTTCATTCCCATCACCTGCGCGACGCCGATCATCATGGCGGCGCCGATGGGCTTCTATGCCAAGCACGGCCTCAATGTCGAAGTGGTCAAGACCGCCGGCTGGGCGGTGATCCGCGACAAGACCATCAACAAGGAATACGACGCCGCGCACATGCTGGCGCCGATGCCGATCGCGATCTCGCTCGGCCTGGGTGCCAACGCCATTCCGTTCGCCGTGCCTGCGATCGAGAACATCAACGGGCAGGGCATCGTGCTCGCGACCAAGCACAAGGACAAGCGTGATCCGAAGGACTGGAAAGGCCTGAAGTTCGCGATCCCCTTCGACTATTCCATGCACAATTACCTGCTGCGGTATTATCTGGCCGAACACGGGATCGATCCCGACACCGACGTGCAGCTGCGCTCGGTGCCGCCGCCGGAGATGGTCGCGAACTTGCGCGCCGACAACATCGACGGCTTCCTCGCGCCGGACAACATCTGCCAGCGCGCGATCTACGACGGCGTCGGCTTCATGCATCTGCTGTCCAAGGAGATCTGGGACGGCCATCCCTGCTGCAGCTTCGCCGCCAGCCGCGAATTCATCACGACGGCGCCGAACAGCTTTGCGGCGCTGACGCGGGCCATCGTCGATGCCACCGCCTATGCGTCGAAGGCGGAGAACCGCAAGCAGATCGCGGAGGCGATCGCACCGGCCAATTACATCAACGCGCCGGTCACGGTGCTGGAACAGGTCCTGACCGGCACCTATGCCGACGGCCTCGGCGGGGTGAAGACCGATCCCAAGCGGGTCGATTTCGATCCGTTCCCCTGGCAGTCCTTTGCAGTGTGGATGCTGACGCAGATGAAGCGCTGGGGCCAGATCAAGGGCGACGTCGACTACAAGGCCGTGGCCGAGCAGGTGTACCTCGCCACCGACACCAAGAAGCTGATGACCGAGATGGGGCTGTCGCCGCCTGCAAGCGCCTACAAATCCTTCGCGGTGATGGGCAAGACGTTCGATCCGACCAAGCCGGAGGATTACGTGGCGAGCTTCAAGATCAGGAAGGCGTCCTGATGGCGAGCGCTCTCGTGTCCCGGACGCGGTGCAGCACGGAGTGTTGCATCGCTGAGCCGGGACCCAATGGGGCCGCATGGGTCCCGGTTCTGCGTCGCATCACGCCGGACGATGCTCCGCATCGCCGGTGGCGCTGCGCCGCGCCCGGGACACGATACCGGGAATATGCACAATGACATCATCCCTCCGCCTCCGCGCCGGCCTCGTCTCCATCGTGCTGCTCGCCGCGTTTCTCGGCATCTGGCATCTCGCCACGCGCTCGACCGCCCCGGTCGCCACGATGAGCCCGGAATACGCCAAGCTGATGGGCCTGACCGCGACGCAGGGCAAATCGGCGATGCCCGGGCCGCTCGACGTCGGCGCCAAGCTCTGGGAGCATCTGAAGCGGCCGTTCTACGACAACGGGCCGAACGACAAGGGGCTCGGCATCCAGCTCGGCTATTCCATCGCGCGCGTCGGCACCGGCTATCTGCTGGCCGTGCTGGTCGCGATCCCGCTCGGCTTCCTGATCGGCATGTCGCCGCTGCTCAGCAAGGCGCTCGATCCCTTCATCCAGGTGCTGAAGCCGATCTCGCCGCTGGCCTGGATGCCGCTCGCGCTCTACACCATCAAGGATTCCTCGGTCTCCGCGATCTTCGTCATCTTCATCTGCTCGATCTGGCCGATGCTGCTCAACACCGTGTTCGGCGTCGCCAGCGTGCGCAAGGAATGGATCAACGTCGCGCGGACGCTGGAGGTCGGCACCGTCAGGCGCGCCTTCACCGTGATCCTGCCGGCGGCGGCGCCGACGATCCTGACCGGCATGCGCATCTCGATCGGCATCGCCTGGCTCGTGATCGTCGCCGCCGAGATGCTCGTCGGCGGCACCGGCATCGGCTATTTCGTCTGGAACGAGTGGAATAACCTCTCGATCACCAACGTCATCATCGCGATCCTGCTGATCGGGGTCGTCGGCATGCTGCTCGACCAGATCCTCGCGCGCTTCACGCGCATGGTCACGTTTCCGGAGTAGGGCAAGTGACCGACAAATTCGTCTCCATCGAAGGCATCGCCAAGCGTTATCCCGGCGCGGGCGGCGCCACGACAACCGTGTTCGAGAACCTGTGGCTTTCGATGGCGCGCGGCGAGTTCTGTTGCGTGATCGGCCATTCCGGCTGCGGCAAGACCACCGTGCTCAACATCCTCGCCGGCCTCGATGCGCCGAGCGAGGGCGCCGTCATCGTCGACGGTCAGGCGATCTCGGGCACCAGCCTCGACCGCGCCGTGATCTTCCAGAGCCACGCGCTTCTGCCCTGGCGCACCGTGCTCGGCAACGTCGCCTATGCCGTCAGCTCGAAATGGCGGAGCTGGGATCGCGCCAAGGTGAGGGCGCATGCGCAGACCTTCATCGATCTCGTCGGTCTCACCGGCTCCGAGCACAAGCGCCCCTCGGAACTGTCGGGCGGCATGAAGCAGCGCGTCGGCATCGCGCGCGCGCTGTCGATCACGCCGAAGATGATGCTGATGGACGAGCCGTTCTCGGCGCTGGACGCGCTGACGCGCGGCACGCTCCAGGACGAGGTGCGGCGCATCTGCCTGGAGACCGGGCAGACCGCGTTCATGATCACCCATGACGTCGACGAGGCGATCTATCTCGCCGACAAGATCTTCCTGATGACGAACGGTCCCGGCGCGGTGCTGGCAGAGGTCGTCGAGAACCCGCTGCCGCGGGATCGCGGCCGCACCGATCTGCACCGCCATCCGCTCTACTACGCCTTGCGCAACCACATCATCGATTTCCTGGTGACGCGCAGCAAGACCTTTGCCGCCGAGACACCCGATCACGATCCTCGCAACGTGCCGATGGTGCACATCGGCAAGCCCGGATTGACGATCGCCTCGAACGGCGAGGAGCCACGCCAGACCTGGACCCCCGGGACCAGTCCCGGACTGACTGCCTGACACGGAGACCCCTGATGAAACGCGAAGATCTCACCGAGAAGCTGCTCGACATCAAGCGCGAGAAGGGCTGGAGCTGGAAGCACATCTGCGAGCAGATCGGCGGCTATTCCGAAGTGCTGATCGTCGGCGCGATCCTCGGCCAGATGAAATTGACGAAGCCGCAGGCCGCCAATGCCGGCGAGCTGTTCGGCCTGTCGAAGGCCGAAGTTGCGATGCTCAACGAGGTGCCGATGCGCGGCACCGGCACGCCGATGCCGCCGACCGATCCTCTGATCTACCGTTTCTACGAGATGGTGATGGTGAATGGCCCGGCCTGGAAGGCGCTGATCGAGGAGGAGTTCGGCGACGGCATCATGTCGGCGATCGACTTCGACATGGGAATCGAACGCGTCGCCAATCCGAAGGGCGACCGCGTCAAGATCACCATGAGCGGCAAGTTCCTGCCGTACAAATATTACGGCGCCAGCGGCAATGTGCCGGAATACGGTTTCAAGGAAGAGTGAGCCAGACCCCCGTCATTCCGGGGCGATGCAGAGCATCGAGCCCGGAATCTCGAGATTCCGGGTCCGCGCTGGCGCGCGTCCCGGAATGACACTTCGTGTCACTTCCCCGCCTTCACCTCGGCGGCCGCGACCGCGAGCAGCTCGCTCATCTTGGCGCGAATCGCCTGTTCGGTGACGGCGACGTTCTTGGCGGCGAAATCGGCCGCCAGCTTGCGCACGACGTCGGCATCGCCGGCCTCCTCGAAGTCGGCCGCGACGACCTCCTTGGCATAGGCGGTGGCGGCATCGCCGGACATGCCGAGCTTTTCCGCCGCCCACAGGCCGAGCAGCCGGTTGCGGCGGGCCTCCGCCTTGAACTTCTGCTCCTCGTCGAGGGCGTATTTCTTCTCGAAGCCTTCCTGGCGCTTGTCGAACTCGCTCATGCCTTGTTCCAAATCCCCTGCTGAATGGCGCGGGAGCCTTCCGTTGCGGCGACCCGGCTGCATGCCTACATAGATAGCACGAATCGGCAAAACAACGGGCCGTTAAGCCGCAGGCAAGATGGTATAAGTTGGCGCCGGACGGCCGGATCGATTGTGCTGGGACAGCCAATCGGATAGGTTGCCTGAAGGCTTGGTTCCCGTTCTGTTTCCAAGGGTTTATAGATGGGTTCCCAGCCGTTCACGGCAGCTCCGCTGTGGGTCGTAATCCTAGTCAACCGGAGCACACCAAATTCATGGATTTCAACAAAACACGGTACATCCCCATGAGCCGTCGGCGTCGCATTTATGAAGGCAAGGCAAAGGTTCTTTACGAAGGCCCGGAGCCCGGTACCCTGATCCAGCACTTCAAGGACGACGCCACCGCGTTCAATGCGAAAAAGCATCAGGTGATCGAGGGCAAGGGTGTCCTCAACAACCGGATCTCGGAGTACCTGTTTCAGCACCTCAACGACATCGGGGTGCCGACCCATTTCATCCGCCGGCTCAACATGCGCGAGCAGCTGATTCGCGAGGTCGAGATCGTGCCGCTCGAGGTGGTGGTGCGGAACGTCGCCGCCGGTTCGCTGTCGCAGCGCCTCGGCATCGAGGAGGGCACGCAGCTGCCCCGTTCGATCATCGAATTCTACTACAAGAACGACCAGCTCAACGACCCCATGGTGTCGGAAGAGCACATCACCGCCTTCGGCTGGGCCACGCCGCAGGAGATCGACGACATCATGGCGCTCGCCATCCGCGTCAATGATTTCCTCACCGGCCTCTTCCTCGGGATCGGCATCCGCCTCGTCGACTTCAAGATGGAGTGCGGGCGCCTGTTCGAGAACGAGATGATGCGCATCATTGTCGCCGACGAGATCTCGCCGGATAGCTGCCGTCTGTGGGACATCAAGTCGAACGAGAAGCTCGACAAGGATCGTTTCCGCAGGGATCTCGGCGGCTTGCTCGAGGCCTATACCGAGGTCGCAAAGCGTCTCGGCATCCTCATGGAGAACGAGCGTCCGCAGGGCTCCGGCCCGGTGCTGGTGAAGAGCTGAGAGAGGTTTTTGACGTGAAGGCACGTGTCACCGTTACCTTGAAGACGGGCATCCTCGATCCGCAAGGCAAGGCCATCGAAGGCGCGCTGAAGTCGCTTGGCGTCGACGGTGTCGCCAGCGTTCGCCAGGGCAAGGTGTTCGACATCGAGCTCGCCGGCGCCGACAAGGCCAAGGCCGAAGCCGCGCTGAAGGACGCCGCCGACAAGCTGCTGGCGAACACCGTGATCGAGAATTATCGGGTGGAGTTGATCGGCTGAGCTGCCACTCCTCATCCTGAGGAGCGCGCTGTTCGCGCGCGTCTCGAAGGATGGAGGCCGAGCTGTAAGAGCTGGGCCTGCATGGTTCGAGACGGCGCTTGCGCGCCTCCTCACCATGAGGGTCTATTAGCTGAGCTGCTGTTGGCTGAACGCTTTGCTCACAGCCACCCGACGCTGCGAAAACGCCAGTACAGCGTGGTGCACGCCGCCAGCATCAAGCCGAGCAGCATGTAATAGCCGTACTCCCATTCCAGCTCCGGCATGTACTTGAAGTTCATGCCGTAGATGCCGGCGAGCGCGGTCGGGATCGCGATGATCGCGAGCCAGGAGGCGAGCTTCTTGGATACCGCCGTCTCCTGGGCCTGGCCGACCAGCAGGCTCGCCTCGAAGGCGAAGGCCAGCACCTCGCGCATGGAATCGATGCGCTCCTGGATGTTCCTGACGTGGTCGGTGACGTCGCGAAACAGCGGCTGCATGGCCTGCCGCACCATCGACAGCTCGTCATGCTCGAGCCGGCGGCAGACCTCCACCAGCGGGCCGATTGCGGTCCTGAGCCGCAGCAGGTCGCGGCGCAGCATGTAGAGCCGCTCGATCTGGGCCTTGCTGAGGGGCTTGGAGAGCACGTCGTCCTCGATGCCCTCGACCTCCTCGTGAATGCTCTCGAGCACGGGCGAGTAATTGTCGACGATGAAATCGAGGATGGCGTAGAGGATGTAGTCCTCGCCGCGGGCGAGCGCCCGCGGGCAGCTCTCGCAGCGTTCGCGCACCGGTGTGTAGGACGTCGAGGCGCCGTGGCGCACCGAGACCAGATAGCCTTCGCCCACGAAGATGTGCGTCTCGCCGAAGGCGATCCGGCCCTCGATCAGTTGCGCGGTGCGCGCCACGATGAACAGGGCCTCGCCATATTGCTCGATCTTGGGCCGCTGATGGGCGTGGTTGGCGTCCTCGATCGCGAGCTCGTGCAGGTCGAACTGCTTCTGGACCGCGCCGAGCAGCGTCATGTTCGGCTCGTGCAGGCCGATCCAGACCACGTGGCCTGGCTTGGCCCGCCAGCTCGAGGCCTCACTGATGGCGATATTGGCGACGCGCCGGCCGTCGACATAGGCACCGGCGGCGACGACGCCCTCGGTGGGCACCGGCTCGGAGGGGGATGCGGGCAGCGACGGGACGTTCATGGCTTCAATCCCGGGCGAAACGACTGGCCGATCGGCATGCGACTGTCGCCTGTGTACAAGGCGCTCGACCAAGGCTAGCACTGGTAAAATCCCCGTCAAATGGTTATGTCTCTTCACGAATTGGCCCGTCGGCCAGCCCCGATTCCCGCCCACCGTCGGAACCTCTGTCATGAAAGCCGCCATCCTCGTCTTTCCCGGAATCAACCGCGAGCGCGACATGGCGCGTGCGTTGAGGCTGATCTCGGGCAGCGAGCCCGCGATGGTGTGGCACGCCGAGACGTCGCTGCCGGCGGGCACCGATCTCGTGGTGGTGCCGGGCGGATTTTCCTACGGTGACTATCTGCGCTGCGGCGCGATTGCGGCGCGGGCCCCGGTGATGGATGCGGTGCGCGACTATGCCGCCAAGGGCGGGCTCGTCCTCGGCGTCTGCAACGGTTTTCAGATCCTCTGTGAATCCGGCCTGCTGCCGGGCGTGCTGATGCGCAATGCGCGGCTGAAATTCATCTGTCATGACGTGCATCTGCGCGTCGAGCGTTCCGACACGCCGTTCACCCGTGGCTACAATGCCGGGCAGGTGATCCGCGTGCCGGTCGCCCATGGCGAAGGCAATTACGAGGCGGACGAAGAGACCATCAAGCGGCTCGAAGGCGAGGGGCGGGTGCTCTATCGTTATTGTTCGCCTGAAGGTGTGGTCGACGAGGCCCACAACATCAACGGCGCGGCGCACTCCATCGCCGGCATCGTCAACGACAAGGGCAACGTGCTCGGCATGATGCCGCATCCGGAAAACCACGTCGAAGACATCATGGGCTGCACCGATGGCCGCGGCCTGTTCGCCGGCCTCGTCCAGCACCTGGAAAAGGCTGCGTGATTTCGCTCGTAGTGAAGCGTGCTCTCGCCGCGGTCGCGGCGCTGGCGTTCGCGACGGTCGCATCAGCGCAGGATTATCCCAAGCGTCCCATCACCATGATCGTGCCGTTCGCCGCAGGCGGCACATCGGACGTGATCGCTCGCGCGGTGGCCGAGCAGATGGGGATTGCGCTCGGCCAGACCATCGTGATCGAGAACGTTGCCGGCGCCGGCGGCTCGACCGCGCTGGCGCGGGCCTCCCGCGCCGAGCCCGATGGTTATACGATTGCGATCGGCAATGCCGGCACCAATGCCGCGACCTACACGATCTATCCAAAATTGCCGTTCACGCCTGATTCCTTCGTGCCGATCGCCATGGTGGCGAAGACGTTCGGCATCATCGCGCTGCGCAAGGACTTTCCGGCGAAGGATCTGAAAGAGTTCATCGCCTATGCCAAGGCCAATCCGGGCAAGATCAATCTCGGCCATGCCGGCGTCGGCTCCTCCAACTATCTGATCTGCAAGAGCTTCGTCACGGCCGCCGGGATCGACGCGACGCTGGTCGGCTATCGCGGCGCAGCGCCGGCACTGACTGACGCGGTCGGCAGCCAGATCGACGGCGTCTGTGACGCGGCCGCCTCGGTTTCGCAAGCGATCAACGAGAAGCTGGTGAAGGGCCTCGTGGTCGGCTCGACCGTTCGGCTTGCCACGCTGCCGGATCTGCCGACCTCGGCGGAAGCGGGCCTGCCTGAGTTCGAGGCACAGGGCTGGAACGGCCTGTTCGCGCCCAAGGGCACGCCGCCGGCCGTGATCGCCAAGCTGAATGCAGCGGCGCGCACGGCCGTCGAGACGGAGGCGGTGAAGAAGCGCTTTGCCGACCTGTCGACCGTCGCGCCCGATACCGACGAGCACGCGCCCGAAGTGCTGCAAAAGCTCGTGACGCGCGACGTCGAGAAGTACCGCAAGATGCTGGCAGACGACGCCAACAAGTAGCGGCGCTCCTTCCGTCCATATCATTCATTTCTCGCAGGCGCCGCGGCTGCCGCGGCGCCTTGATGGCGTCTGACCAAAAATCCGGTCGATCAGGGTTGTCGGATGCGCCCGTGCACGAAAGTGGTCGCAATCTGTGGGTACATTCGTGGCGGCTGAGGAGGTGAACCACTCGACAACATGGAAACATCCTCATGCACTTCGGCTCTGCCTGGCGTTGGAGGTTCTCTCACGCCGTCAATCATCACGCCGTCAATGACGTTTTCGGACTGACCGAGGATCAGGCGCAAGCCGAACGGCTCACGACTGGTATCCTGTCGCTGGACGTCCTCGCAAATGATCGCGCGAGCCATGCCGCAAGGCTCTATTCAATCGACGACGGTGGCGGCTGGCGGTTCGATTGGGCGCTTTTGGCAAAGGACGTTGGTCCCGACGGGGCTTCGCCTTGGGAAACCACCGATAACGGCAATCTGATCCGCATCAGTCACAGCCAGATCGAACTCGATCTCGGCCATTCGCTGTCCGCGCTCGGGGCGACCGATTTCAACTCCATGGCGGCCGGGGACGTCATCGACGACGATTTCGTGTACGCGATCCGGTGGGGATACGGAAGGTTGAGTGAGGCTCATGTCCACGTACATATCGACGGCGTCAACGATGCAGCCACGATCAGTGGCACGTCGATCGGAACGGTCGCGGAGGACAGCGCGATGCAGACCGCACATGGCGCGCTGACCGTCACCGACCCCGATCACGGTCAGAGTCAGTTCCAGGTGCCTGCTTCCTTGGCGGGCACCTATGGGACCTTCGCATTCGAGCCAACGACCGGCGTCTGGGGCTATACGCTCGACAATGGCGCGGCCAATGTCCAGGCATTGACCGCCAATGATGTCAGGCACGACCAACTGACGGTCAGCTCCGCGGACGGCACGGCGTATCAAGTCATCGATGTGACTATCCATGGCGCCGACGAACCGAGGCACCTCGATATCGTGGCGGGGGCGGAGTTCACGGACATCGTGGCGGACCCGGGCTCCCTTGCCGTTGTGCTCCATGACGAAACCGGTGAATTTCAGGCTCCGGCCCTCTATCACAACGGGACGAGCTATTATAACGCCACGCTCGAATACACGACCGCGATCGGAATCGCCGATCTCAATGATGACGGCTTGTCCGATATTGTGACCACCGGCCTTGCCGGCCTCGGCACCAACTCGAGCGCCAGCGTCGGGGTGCTGCTCGGGCAAGGCGGCGGGACCTTTGGCTCGGGATCCGCTTATCATGATGGCACATCATGGGGGCCCAACCACGAATACACACTCGCGCTCGATATCGCCGACTTCAACGGAGACGGTGTGCCCGACATCGCGACCGCAGGGGTGAGCGGTGACCCGTCCGTCGGCAGCCTGGGTGTGCTCCTTGGAAACGGTGACGGCACCTTCCAGGACGGCAAGCCCTATAGCACCGGGACCGTCTACGCCACGCGGTCGCAGATCACCTACGCGCTGGCGAGCGGCGATTTCAATGGGGACGGCAAGCTCGACATCGTGACCGTCGGCGCGGCAGGGTCGTCGACGGCCGACAACTCGACCGACAGCGTCAGCATGCTGCTCGGGAACGGCGATGGAAGTTTTGGGAAGGCCACGATCTATTCGACGGGAAACATCGTCGTCGAGCACGAAATGACCGATGCGGTTGCAGTCGGCGACGTCAACGGTGACGGCAGGCTCGATGTCGTCACCGGGGGATTTGACGACAACAACCTCGCGCCGGGCAAGTCACCCCACTCCATGAGCGTGCTGCTGGGCAACGGCGACGGCACCTTACAAACGGCTATATCGCTCTCCAGCGGTATTCCGTTGAATTCAATTTCCTATCAGTCGGAGGAAACCACCGACCTGATCCTGGCCGACCTGAATGGCGATGGCAAGCTCGACATCGTCGGCGCGACGCACGACGTGAATAGCAGCGTCTTCACCATACTGGGCAACGGTGACGGTACGTTCCAGCCGCAGTCCAATTGGTCCAACGGTGCTTCACCGAACGGCGATCAAACGACTATTTCGATAGCGGTCGGTGACATCAATGGCGACGGCCGCCTCGATATTGCCGCGCTCGACAATGGCGGTTCTGCCGGCGTGCTCTATGGAAACGGCAACGGAAACTTTCAATCAGCCCAGATCGTGCAGACGGGGATTCACGACGCTCTCGCCATCCAGCTGGGCTATCTCGTATCGGCTTGATCGAGGCCAGTTGAGCAACTGCGGCCCGTAACCTCTCCCGCTCGCTTGCGGGAGAGGGATGGGGAGAGGGTATTTCCGCAGTGGGATAGTCCCCAAGAGGAGACAGCCCCCACCCGGCGCACGGGACGAAGCTTCGCTTCGCCCGGACGCGCCGACCTCTTCCGCACGCGGGAGAGGTGAACGGCCCACGGCGATCGATTCAACCTAAGGCCATTCCGCTTTAGTCAGCCGGGATATACCGGAGTGTGCCTGCTCGACGCGTTGGCTTGCCGGTATCGTTGGTGTGATTGACGCCATCCATGACGGGCACCTCGGCAAAGTCGAATGGGCTTACCCCGTCCAGGCAGGCCACGTTGACGGCATATGATGTCGTGTCAGATCGTCGTTGATGGTGCGTGTATATTCCGCAGCGAGAACAGAAGAAGTGTTGCGCCGATCCGGTATGGAAGCGGTAGGTTGTGAGCGCGTCCTCGCCCTGCAGGAACTTGAACCCACTCATTTCCGCCATGGCAATGACGGCGCCTCGCATCCGGCAGTAAGAGCAAGTGCAGCGGCGGATCGAATTGAAGCCGTCGCTGAGCGTCACCTCGAAGCGCACCGCACCGCAATGGCACTGGCCAGCCCAAACGTTCGTGTCGCTCACCATGTTGTCTGCTTCTCCTGTTCAGATTGATTCCACGGCCACAGCTTGGTTGAGTCCAGACCCTAGCGCAGCTTGAGCTTCTCCGCAGGCACCGTCATCGCGGCAACGCCGGCCATCACCAGCAGCAGGCCCAGCGCCAAATTCGACGGCACGCTCTCGCCGAGCAGCAGCACGGAGAGGCCGACGCCGATCGGGATGCGCAAATAGCCTTGCGCGTTCGTCGTCAGCGTGCCGAGCCGGCCGAGGCAGACGTAGAACAGCATCAAGCCGAGCGCGCTGGAGACGATGCCCATGACGATGGTGGCGACGAACGCGGTCGGCGTCGGGTGCAGTGTCCAGGGCTGGTCGATCAGCAGCGAGGGCGGCAGCAGGATGATGCCGCCGAACAGCAGCGAACCGGCCGCCACCACCATCGGGTCGTAGTCCGACAGCCTGAGGCCGAAGATCGTCGCGCAGGCAAAGGAGATGGTGGCGAGCAGGATCGCGATCTCCGCCACGATCTCGCTGCCGAAGCCGCGCAGCGCATCGAGGCCGACGATGACGGTGGTCCCGGCAAGTCCGAGGATCGCGCCGGCGAGCTTGAGCAGCGTTGCCGGCTCGTGTCGCGTGATCAGCGAGGTGATCAGGAAGGCGAAGATCGGCGTCGTCGAGGCCAGCACCACCGTGTTCGAGGCCGGCACATATTGCTGCGACCAGGTGATGATCAGGAACGGGAAGGTCGAGTTGATCAATTGCTGGGTTGCGAACAACTTCCAGGCTTTCGCGTCGGTCGGGATGCTGACCCCGCGCATCCACAGGATCGCGAACAGGAAAGCGGCCGCGATCAGCGAGCGCGCCGAGATGAAGGTGATGGGCGGGATCGTGTCCAGCGCCAGCTTCGCCAGCGGATAGGTGGAACTCCAGCAGCAGGCCAGCGCCAGCAGCAGCGCGTAGTCGCGCCAGCTGCGCGCGCCGGTGGCGGGCATGGACGGCAACGGCTTTGATGCGGACGCCGCCGCGCGACCCGCCTCCGATGTGCTCTGCGGCACCTTGTTTCT
The DNA here is from genome assembly GCF_022354745.1 of Bradyrhizobium sp. I71. Classification (NCBI taxonomy): domain Bacteria; kingdom Pseudomonadati; phylum Pseudomonadota; class Alphaproteobacteria; order Hyphomicrobiales; family Nitrobacteraceae; genus Bradyrhizobium; species Bradyrhizobium sp. I71. The sequence continues at coordinate 927,420 of NZ_CP059398.1, read as the reverse complement.
GCTCCCCGGCGCAAAAGCGCTCGGCCAAGTGTGGGCGAGGGGGCGCAAGAATGGAAGCTGCCGAGCTATGCGTTTGGCTGCGGTGCCGGTTTCCGCTTCACCCGCTTGATCGTGCCGGAGAAGGTGAACAGCGGCCGTCCGCCGGAGGTCAGCCTGCCGCGCAGGAAGATCAGCGAGCCGCCGGCCCGAGACACTTCGCCGACGCATTCGACCAACTCGCCCTCGCGGGCGGCGTCGAGAAAATCGCAGGCGAAGTTGGTCGTCACCGCCGGCCCATCCAGCTCGTGGGTGGCGATTGCGAACAGGCAATAGTCGGCAAACGCCATGAAGCAGCCGCCGTGGACGTTCCCGGAGCCGTTGAGGTGCTTTTTCTCGACCCGGAAGGCGCTGCGGACACTGCCGTCAGCCTCGATCCGGTGCCAGAAGGGGCCGACATGGGACTCGAAACTGTCCCGAATCCAGGTCCGCCAGCCCTGAAATTCACCCTCCGTGGCGACGTGGAGGTCAGGACGGCGCGGCGGGGGTGATTTGGTCAGTTCGTGCAAGGGAAACAGGCCTTCAATTGCGGGTCTTGAACCCTTAAATCCGATCTGTCCGCGCCGTGCAATTCCTGTTCCCGCGGAGCGCCCGGCGCAAAACGTGGGACAGCGGGAAAATGCGCCATAAAGGGCTTTTCCAAGCCGCCTGATGTTCCTAAGAACGGCCAACCGCCGCCGAAAGCCCCGAATCCATGAAGAATGAACCCAAGATCACCCCCGAACTGGTTGCCGCCCACGGGCTCAAGCCCGACGAATATGAGCGCATCCTGAAGCTGATCGGGCGGGAGCCGACCTTCACCGAGCTCGGCATCTTCTCGGCGATGTGGAACGAGCATTGCTCGTACAAGTCCTCGCGCATCCATCTGCGCGGCTTGCCGACCAAGGCGCCCTGGGTGATCCAGGGCCCCGGCGAGAACGCCGGCGTGATCGACATCGGCGACGGACAGGCCGTGGTCTTCAAGATGGAGAGCCACAACCACCCGAGCTATATCGAGCCGTATCAGGGCGCGACCACCGGCGTCGGCGGCATCCTGCGTGACGTCTTCACCATGGGCGCGCGCCCGATCGCCTGCCTCAATGCGCTCAGCTTCGGTGCGCCCGAGCACCCGAAGACGAGGCATCTCGTTTCCGGCGTCGTGGCGGGGGTCGGCGGCTACGGCAATTCCTTCGGCGTGCCGACGGTCGGCGGGCAGGTGCGCTTCCACACCCGCTATGACGGCAACATCCTGGTCAACGCGATGGCGGTCGGCCTCGCCGATGCCGACAAGATCTTCTATGCGGCTGCCTCCGGCGTGAACATGCCGATCGTCTATCTGGGCTCCAAGACCGGCCGCGACGGCATCCACGGCGCCTCGATGGCGTCGGCCGAATTCGACGACAAGTCCGAGGAGAAGCGCCCGACCGTGCAGGTCGGCGATCCCTTCGCCGAGAAGCTGCTGCTGGAAGCCTGCCTCGAGATCATGGAGAAGGGCTGCGTCATCGCGATCCAGGACATGGGCGCGGCGGGCCTGACCTGCTCGGCGGTGGAGATGGGCGCCAAGGGCGATCTCGGCGTCGACCTCGACCTCGATGCGGTGCCGACCCGCGAGACCGGCATGAGCGCCTACGAGATGATGCTCTCGGAGAGCCAGGAGCGCATGCTCATGGTGCTCAAGCCCGAGAAGGAGAAGGAAGCCGAGGCGATCTTCAGGAAATGGGGCCTCGACTTCGCCGTCGTCGGCTACACAACGCCGAGCAAGCGTTTCGTGGTCAAGCATGGCGGCGACGTGATGGCCGATCTGCCGATCAAGGAGCTCGGCGACGAGGCGCCGCTCTATGACCGCCCGCACGTCCCCTCCGCCGGGCTGCCGGTCGTGCACGCCCGCGACGTGCCGGCGCCGATGGGCCTCGGTGCCGCGCTGGAGAAGCTGATCGGCACGCCCGACATGTGCAGCAAGCGCTGGGTCTGGGAGCAGTACGACCACGTCATCCTCGGCAACACCATGCAGCGCCCCGGCGGCGATGCCGCCGTGGTGCGCGTGCAGGACGGGCCGAAGGGCCTGGCGCTGACCGTCGACGTCACGCCGCGCTATTGCGAGGCCGATCCGTTCGAGGGCGGCAAGCAGGCCGTCGCCGAAGCCTGGCGCAACATCACCGCGGTCGGCGGCAAGCCGCTTGCGATCACCGACAATCTCAACTTCGGCAATCCTGAAAGGCCCGAGATCATGGGCCAGTTCGTCGGCTGCCTGAAGGGCATCTCGGAAGCCTGCCGCACGCTCGACTTCCCGGTCGTCTCCGGCAACGTCTCGCTCTACAACGAGACCAACGGCCGTGCGATTCTGCCGACTCCCTCGATCGGCGGCGTCGGCCTGCTCGACGATTTCACCAAGTCAGCTTCGCTCGCCTTTAAGGCCGAGGGCGAGGCGATCCTGTTGGTCGGCGAGACCCATGGCTGGCTCGGCCAGTCCGTGTACCTGCGCGACATCTGCGGCCGCGAGGAGGGCGCGCCGCCGCCGGTGGATCTCGCCGCCGAGAAGCGCAACGGCGATTGCGTGCGCGGGATGATCCATGCGGGCACCGCGACCGCCGTGCACGACCTCTCCGACGGCGGCCTCCTGATCGCGCTGGCCGAGATGGCGATGGCGGGCGGGATCGGCGCCAAGCTCTTGGCGGCGCCGACCGCGCTGGTGCCGCACGCCTATTGGTTCGGCGAGGACCAGGCGCGCTACCTCGTCACGGTGCCCGAAACCGAAGCCGGTCGCGTTCTCGCCAAGATGCGCGGCTGCGAGGTGCCCTGTGTGCGGATTGGGACCACCGGCGGCGATGCCATCGCGATCGCCGGCGAGGCGCCGGTGTCGATCGACAGCTTGCGGGCATCGTTCGAGCGGTGGCTACCGGAATATATGGGCGGCAAGGCGGCGTAAGGCGCTGCGACACACGCTGTCATTGCGAGCCAACGGGTCCGCGCGCGCGGCCCGATGACAGGCTCCGCGAAGCAATCCAGAATCTTACTGCTGAGACAGTCGGGATTGCTTCGCCGCAAGGGCTCCTTGCAATGACGAACGAGGAGGCCTGGCCTCACAACACGCGTGACGCGCCCGGGATCTGCCGCAACGCTCGCGTCAGTGCCCAGCTCGCCGCGACAGTCAGTACGAACCCGATCGTTGCCTTGACGATCGCCGGCAGGTCATAGTCGAACAGCCAGTATTGCAGCCACAATGCGATCGGATAGTGCACCAGGAACATGCCGAACGCGTCGCCCTGCATTGGATCGAGCAGCCTGGCCGGGCCTGATTGCTTGAATCTCTGAAAGAAGGCCAGGATCAGAAACATGATGGCCACGCTGAAGATAGTGAAGCAGATGGCATAGAGCGCTTCATACCAGTCCGGCAACGGCGACGGGTTGCCCAATATTTCGCGCTTGATGAAGATCAGCCCCCACAAGAGGCAATACGGAACGATCGCCAGGACCATCCAGTCCCAGCTGACCTTTGCCATGCGGCCGTCGACAGAGAGCAGCCCGCGATCCATTTGCGCAACGCCGATGCCGGCACCGAAAAAGAAATAGGTCGCATACAGCATCACGCGCCCGTGCTGGACCGAGAACGGCCCGAACTCGAACCAGCTGCTCGGTCCGAAGTGAACCAGCCCGGGAATGTAGAACGCGGCGGTGACCGCCAGCATGACCGCGAAGAACACGGCGGGCCGACGCCGACCATGCAGCGAGAGGCGATTGATCGGATCGAGCAGATTGGGTGACAGCCGGTACAAGAGGCAGGCCATCAGGTCGAAGGCGAACAAGACCCAGAGGAACCAGATCGGCCCGCTCGGCCACGGGCCCTTCGTGACCATATTCCACCAGAATTCCGAAAAGCCGATCTCGGGATGCTGCCGCAGGGAGATCGCATAGTAGGCGAGCGGAATGACGGTAAGAGCGCAGATCGCGAAGGGTAAGCCAAGCCGAAGCAAGCGATCTGCCAAATAGCTCCGCACTCCCTTCCGGGCGATGCCAGACCAGACGAACAGTCCCGACAGGAAGAAGAACATCGCCATGAAGAAACTGTCGGTGGCGAGCACGATCATGTCGAAGCCGAAGAAATATTTCGGATCGGTATGACCGAAATAGGTATAGGGGAGCACCGCGTGATGCAGCAGCACCACGAGGGTCAGGAAGGTGCGGGCGCGATCGATCGCCATATTGCGCACCTTGCTCGTGGGCGCGGCATGCACGTCCGCGCCGATCGTCGCTGAATGTGACATCGTCATCATGGCCGCCCCACACTTTCTGTCTCGGCCGGACTCTGCCGCCGGGAACCTGATTCAGCAAGGGCCCCGGACTACCTCTAGGAACCAGTTCCGCGCAACGACGTTGGCATCCGCCGGAGGGCGAGGGCCGCACGAAAACGGCAGTTTGGAGCTGGCCATGACGATCCTGAAATGGGCGCTGATCTTCCTGCTTGTCTCGATCGTGGCCGGCGTGCTCGGCTTCACCGACATTTCGGCCGCCTCCGCCGATATTGCCCGCTTCCTGTTCTACGTCTTTGTCGTGATCTTCCTCGTCCTGCTGATACTGGGCCTCACGATCTTCAGGGCTTAGCGGGGCCGCCGCCCAACACGCTCAGTCGTGACAGCGGCCTTGACCCGGGCATCCATCGATTGCGTCCAAGGAGGCCGGGAAGAAGCCCCGGCCATGACGGCGGCATACGGAGCGCGCTACCCCACTTCTTCGATCTTAACCTTGTCCGGATAGAAGGCGAGATGGCCGGCAATCTCGGTCATTGCGGGGAAGGGCGTCTCATAGGTCCAGATTGCGTTGTCCAGCATCTTGCCGTCGGCCTTGACGCTGAAATAGCTCGCGTCCCCCTTGTACGGGCAGTGCGTGACACGATCGGTGCGCTCCAGCAGGGCCATGTTGGTGTCCTCTCGTGGCACATACTGCACCGCCGGATATTTGGCCTCCTTCAGGGTCAGCGCCTTGCGGGTCTCGGCGATGACGATGTCGCCTGCGGTCACCCGGACGCGCCGGGGATTTGGGGTGATGGTGATGGGGTGGTCGGGCCCTGGAAGCTTCATGATTTCACGCCTTTTCGATCAATCTGCCGCGCGCGGCACTTTGTCGTGCCTTTATCCTGATGGGATCACGGATATAGTGCCGGAAGGCGTGACGGAGAAGGCCGTTCACGCTAAGTTTGAGCTTGCCGGCGAGGGGACCCCGGCAACGATTCGAACGCTTGGACCAGAAAACGCTTGGACCAGAAGGAGCAAGACCCGAATGCCCATGGACGCCCACGATATCGAGGCGATGATCAAGGCAGCGATCCCCGATGCCGAGGTGACCATCCGTGACCTCGCCGGCGACGGCGACCACTATGCCGCGACCGTGATCTCGGAATCCTTCCGCGGCAAATCGCGCGTCCAGCAGCACCAGATCGTCTACCAGTCCCTGCAGGGCCAGATGGGGGGCGTCCTGCACGCGCTGGCGCTGCAAACCGGCGTGCCCGGCACCTGACCTGATCGTGCCACGGGGGCGATGATGGCTGCGGACAATCCTCGCGGCGCGATGTTTCGCGTTATCGTGCCGAGCCAGCACAGCCGCGTCACCTTTGTCGAGCTGTTCTTCGACCTCGTCTTCGTCTTTGCCGTCACGCAAGTCTCGCACTCGCTGCTGCATCATTTCACGCCGCTCGGCGCGGTGCAGGTCGCGGTGCTGTTTCTCGCGGTGTGGTGGGTGTGGGTCTACACCGCCTGGGTCACCAACTGGCTCAATCCCGAGCTGACGCCGGTCCGCCTCCTGCTCTTTTTTATGATGCTGGGCGGCCTCGTGCTGTCGACGACGATCCCGACCGCGTTCGAGGGGCGCGGCCTGTGGTTCGCGATTGCCTACGCGACCATGCAGGTCGGACGGACCGCATTCTGGCTGCTCGCAACGCCGCGGCATCGAACGGCCGTGCGGCACAACGCGATCCGCATCCTGACCTGGTTGTCGATCTCCGCGGTCCTGTGGATCGCAGGCGGCCTGTCCGAGGGAGACACGCGGCTATGGCTGTGGATCGCGGCGGTGGCCTGGGAATACATCTCGCCGGCGGCACGCTTCTGGGTCCCGAAGCTCGGGTTTTCCTCGATCGAGGCGTGGGCCGTCGAAGGCGGCCACATGGCCGAGCGCTGCGCGCTGTTCGTCATCATCGCGCTCGGCGAAGCCATTGTCGTCAACGGCGCCACCTTTGCCGAGCTCGAGTGGACCGCGAACAACATCCTGGCCTTCGTCTCGGCGCTGGTCGGCGCCATCGCGATGTGGTGGATCTATTTTCACAAGGGTGCGGAGGCCGGAGCCGAGCGCATCTCGAAGTCCGCCGAATCCGGCCGCCTGGCCCGGCTCGCCTACACCTATCTGCACACGCCGATCGTGGCGGGCATCATCCTGACCGCGGTCTCGGACGAGCTGGTGCTGAAGCACCCGACCGGCCATTCCGACACCCGCACCATCGTGAGCACGGTCGGCGGGCCCCTGGTGTTCCTGGTCGGCACCATCCTTTTCAAGTACGCGATCCGCGGCTTCCTCCAGCTCTCGCACGGGATCGGCATCACCCTGCTGCTGGTGCTGTGGTGGTTCGCAGCCGACCTCTCGCCGCTCTGGCTGTCGGTCGCCACCACGATGATCATGATCGTCGTGGCGGTGTGGGAGTCGGTGTCGCTGGGATCCGAGCCGGAAGAAGCGGCGGAGCATTGAGCCCCGGCGCTACTCCGCCACCTCGAGCGCGTGCACCGAGAACATGTTCGCCGCGTCCGTCCAGCTCTCGCGGACGCGCCAGCCCGCGCCCTGCGCCAGCGCGGCGAAACGCTCGATGCTGTATTTGTAGCTGTTCTCGGTGTGGATGCTCTCGCCCGGGCGGAACGAGAAGCTGGTGCCGAGCAGCCGCACAGTCTGGCTCTTCTTGCTGATCAGGTGCATCTCGATCCGGTGCCGCTCGCGATTGTAGATCGCGCGATGGGTGAAGGCGGAGAGATCGAAATTGCCGCCGAGCTCGCGATTGATGCGCACCAGCACATTCAGGTTGAAGCGCGCGGTGACGCCGGCGGCATCGTTGTAGGCGTCAAAGAGGATCCGCTCGTCCTTTTCGAGATCGGCGCCGATGATCATCTGCGCGCCCTTGCCGAGAATCTTGCGGGCGCTCCTCAGGAAGGCCTGAGCCTCTTGCGGCTCGAAATTGCCGATGGTCGAACCGGGGAAGAATCCGACCTTCGGCATGGATGCGACCGCTGCCGGCAGCTCGAACGGCGTGGTGAAGTCGGCGGCGACCGGATAGATGCCGAGCGTCGGGAAGTCCCGCTTCAGCCCGTTCGCCTGCGCCTTCAGGAAGTCGCCGGAGATATCGACGGGGACATAGGCCGCGAACCTGCAATGATCGAGCAGCAGGCGCACCTTCGTGGTCGCGCCGGCGCCGAACTCGACGAGGGCCGCGTGCTCCGGAATGATGTTTGCGATCTCGCCCCCGCGCTCTCTCAGGATCGCAAGCTCTGTGCGCGTCGGATAATATTCCGGCAGGCGTGTGATCGCCTCGAACAGCTCCGATCCCGTCGCGTCATAAAAGTATTTCGGCGACAGCTTTTTCGGTTGCTGCGAGAGGTCCTCGATGGCCTCGCGGGCAAAGGAGGTGGTCTGCTCGTCGGGAAGATGGGCCTCGGCCAACGCGCTGGCGTGCACATTCATGATACTCTCCTGAACGCGCTGTCCGGCGCGCATTGATCGTCGGATGAACCTGAAGCGCGATGAGACCGCGCTTCAGGCTGTCGTTTGAGCATGAGCTTTTCGGGAAACCGCTGCACACCTCTCCGGATCATGCTCTAGTCGTAGTCGGCGAGCCGCAGTCCGGTGAACTGCCAGCGATGGTGCGGATAGAAGAAGTTGCGATAGGTGATACGGCTGTGGCCTTGCGGAGTTGCAAGCGAAGAACCGCGCAGCACCAGCTGGTTGACCATGAACTTGCCGTTGTACTCGCCGAGCGCGCCTTCGACGGCGCGGTAACCGGGATAGGGTGAATAGGAGCTGCGGGTCCATTGCCAGACGATGCCGAAGGCGTCGTTGAGCTGGCCAGCGCGGGCCGCGACCTCCCATTCCATCTCGGTCGGCAGGTGTTTTCCGGACCAGCGCGCGAAGGCGTCGGCCTCATAGTAGCTGATGTGACAGACGGGCGCGTCCGGATCGACCGGCTTGAGGCCGGCCAGCGTCATCACGTGCCATTGGCCGTCGATCTCGCGCCAATGACCCGGCGCCTGCCAGTCCTCCTTGCTTGCCGCGGCAAAACCGTCCATCAGCCACAGCGTTGCGCTCCGATAGCCGCCGTCGTGCATGAAGGCGAGCCACTCGCCATTGGTGACGAGGTTGCGTGCAATGCTGACGGGCCCAACGAGGGCGCGGTGCGCCGGCTTCTCGTTGTCGAAATGGAAACTGTCGTCGACATGGCCGACGGTGTGGATGCCCTCGTTCAGCGCCAGCCAATCCTCGCCGCCGCGGGTGGAAGCCGGAAAGTGCCAGTCCGGATCGTAGGCCGGCGAGACCGGATTCTGCGCGAAGGCATGCAGGATGTCGGTGAACATCAATTCCTGATGCTGCTGCTCGTGGTTGAGCCCGACCTCGACCAGCGGCGCGATCTCGCGAAGCTTGTCCGCGCCGGCCTCGCGGAAGAATTTGCTGACGGCCGCATCGACGTATTTGCGATAGGCGCCGACCTGATCGGCGCTCGGTCGGGTGATGTCGCCGCGATGATTGCGGGCATGTCGCGGGCCGGCGCTGACGTAATAGGAATTGAACAGGAACGCGAAATCGGGGTGGAAGGGCCGGTAGCCCGCAGCGTGCTCGCCGAGCAGGAATTGCTCCCAGAACCATGTGGTATGGGCCCGGTGCCATTTGGTCGGGCTGGCATCGGGCATGGACTGGATCTGCTGGTCCTCCGGTGACAGCGGTGCTGCCCGCCGTTCGGTCTCATTGCGGACGGCAAGAAACGCTGCCTCCAGCCGCTGGGCGAGGTCGTCCGGATGCGAGGACGGTGACGAAAGCTGGGGGGCGGCCGTAGCTGAGGCTTGTTTCGTCACGTTTTTCTCCAGACAGGACAAGAGAACGTTGTTTGCGCGACCCGGTTCCATAACGAGGGTTCGTCCTAGATAGGGGCTCCGGTACGGTATGAAAGTCCTCTCCGGCGATGATATTGATGTCATCAGCCTATGGACCTGTTGGGCTCTGCACGGCCGCCAGGAGCCTGTCGCCGCCATTTTACTTTGGATGCACAACGGTTTGGGCTACATATATAGGTAGGTATCGGGTTAAATCGGTCGAGCCGGCCCGAAATGACTGGTGAGGGCTCGGCCCAGAAGGACATGGATATGAGCATCGAGGAATTCATCGCCAACGAAGTGAAGTCGAACGACGTGGTCCTGTTCATGAAGGGCACGCCGCAATTTCCGCAGTGCGGATTCTCCGGCCAGGTCGTCCAGATCCTCGATCATCTCGGCGTCGGCTATAAGGGCCTCAACGTCCTCGAATCCGCCGAACTGCGCAACGGCATCAAGACCTTCTCCAACTGGCCGACCATTCCGCAGCTCTACGTGAAGGGCGAGTTCGTCGGCGGCTGCGACATCGTCCGCGAGATGTTCCAGGCCGGCGAATTGCAGCAGCTCTTCTCCGAAAAGGGCGTCGTCGTCGCGGCCTGATACGTGACCGTGCTGACGCGCCGGATCGGCGGCGCCAGGCTTGAGGTCATCGTTGCCGACATCACGACACTCTGCGTTGACGCCATCGTCAACGCCGCCAACACGTCGCTCCTTAGCGGGGGCGGCGTGGACGGTGCGATCCATCGGGCGGCCGGGCCCGAGCTCGTCGCCGAATGCCGCATGCTCCACGGCTGCAAGACGGGTGAGGCGAAGATCACCAGGGGTTATCGGCTCAGGGCCGCACATGTGATCCACACCGTCGGTCCGGTGTGGAATGGCGGCACGCTCGGCGAGGACGATCTGCTCGCCTCCTGTTATCGCCGATCGATGGAGCTGTGCGGTCGGCACGAGCTGACCTCGGTGGCATTCCCCGCGATTTCGACCGGCATTTTCCGCTTTCCTGCCGACCGGGCGGCCGATATCGCCGTGCGCACGACGATCGAAGCGCTCGCCGCTGCGCCGTCCGTTGCTCACGTGGTGTTCTGCTGCTTCGCCGAGCCTGGCGCCGAACGTCATGCCGAGGCGCTTGCGCGACACGGCGGCCCCAACGATATCGGCGGTGCTGTTTCGTGATCGATCCGAGGCAGGAAAAGTTCCTCGTCCTCCTGAAGCAGATCCCGACCGAGTGCGAGCGCGTGCAGCAAACATTGAAGCAGTCGGTTCAAGCCATGGAGAAATGACATGCGTGGACGCAGCGCGTTCATCGCGGGGCTCGTTCTTCTCGTTGCCGTCGTCGGTGCGAAGGCCGGCGCCGAGGGACGCGCTGCCCGCACTCTCTCCGCGGAAGGGCTGGCGAAGGTTTCCGACTACATCCGGAACGAGGTTGCCACCGGCAAGATCCCCGGCGCCATCCTGCTGCTCCAGCAACACGGCAAGCCCGTCTACTACGAGAATTTCGGCGTTCGCGATGTCGGCACCCGGATATCGATGAGCGCGGATACGATCTTCCGCCTCTATTCGATGTCGAAGCCGATCACATCCGTCGTGGCGATGATGCTGGTCGAGGAAGGCAGGCTTTCGCTCGACGATCCCGTGTCCAAATACATTCCGGCCTTTGCCTGCATGAAGGTGGGCATCGAAAGGAAAGCAGCGGACGGCAAGGTTTCTCTGATGCTGGAGCCGCAGCAGCGTCCGATCACGATCAAGGACCTCTTGCGCCACACCGCGGGACTGCCTTACGGCTTTCGTGGCGGTGGACTGGTGCGCGAGGTCCATGCCGCGGCGGACCTCTTCAACAGCGATCTCTCCAATGCCGAGTTCGTCGCGAAGCTCGCCACGCTGCCGCTCGCCGAGCAGCCAGGCACGGTGTGGGATTACGGTTTTGGCACCGACGTGCTCGGCCGCGTGGTCGAAGTGGTCTCGGGCAGGACGCTGCTCCAGTTCGAGAAGGAGCGTCTGCTCGATCCGCTCGGCATGAGCGAGACTGCGTTCTACGTTGCCGATCCCGCCAGGTTTGCACGTATCGCCGAGCCGATGCCGGAGGACCGCAACATCAGCCCGACGACTGCAGTCCGCGACATCAGGCGGTCCGTGAGATGGGAATCGGGCGGCGCCGGCATGGTCGGCACGATCGGCGACTACGCCCGCTTCGCGCAGATGCTGCTGAATGGCGGCACTTACGAGGGCCGTCGCTATCTGAAGCCCGAGACCATTGCGCTGATGGTTTCGGACCACATCGGACCCGAGACGAAGATCGTCCGCGACCAGATGTACTATCCGGGTGGAAGCTCGGGCTTCGGCCTCGGCTTCGCGGTGCGCACCTCGGTGCCTCCGGGCACGTCCTGGCCTACAGGCGAATATCGCTGGGACGGGGTTGCCGGCACGTTCTTCTTCGTCGATCCCGAGGACGATCTGTTCGGAATCTTCATGGCGCAGACCCCGTCGCAGCGCGGCCGGATCCAACTCGAACTGAAGACGCTGATCTATCAGGCGATGGGGCGGTGATCAGGCGCCGCGCACGATCTCGCGCACGTATCCGATCGTCTCCTCGATCTGGCTCGCATTGACGTCGAGATGGGTGCAGGCGCGGATGCGGCCGTCCATCATCGCAAGCGTCACGCCGCGTTGACGGAGCGCGGCGACCATCTTGTCGCCGGGAATGCCAGCGCCGTCCGGCTTGAAGAACACGAGATTGGTCTCGGGCTCCTGGACCTCGATGCCTGAGATCTGCGACAGTCCGCGGGCAAGCGCCCGCGCATTGGCGTGGTCGTCGGCCAGGCGCTCGACGTGATGGTCGAGCGCGTAGATGCAGGCCGCCGCGCAGATCCCGGCCTGCCGCATCGAGCCGCCGAGGCGCTGCTTCCACTGCCACACCGCGTCGATGAAGGCGCGTGAGCCCGCGAGCACGCCGCCGATCGGTGCGCCCAAGCCCTTGGAGAAGTCGATCCAGGCCGAATCCCAGCCCGCGGTCATGTCGCGCGGAGAGATGCCGCTTGCTACGGTGGCGTTGAGCAAGCGCGCGCCGTCCATGTGGGTGACGAGGCCGTGTTGCCTGGCGATCGCGACGATCTCGTCGAGCGCGGTCTTCTTCCAGATCGTGCCGCCGCCGATATTGGCGGTCTGCTCGACGCTGATGACGGTCTGCGGCGGCTGGTAGCGCGTGCGCGGATGCAGCGCCTTGCGAAGAGTCTCCGGCGTGAACTGGCCGCCCTCGCCCTTGAGCTGCGTGACCTGGAAGCCGCCGATCGCCGCATGCGCGCCGCCCTCGCGCGCGATGATGTGCGCGGTCTCATGGGCGAGGATCTCGTCGCCGGGACGGCAATGCACCAGCGTCGCGGTCACGTTGCACATCGTGCCGGAGGGCATGTAGACCGCCGCTTCCTTGCCCAGCAGATCCGCGACGCGCTCGCACAGCGTATTGACGGTCGGATCGTCGCCGACCTGCTCGTCGCCGACCTCCGCCCGCGCCATCGCCTCGCGCATCGCGGCCGTCGGCCTGGTCTGCGTGTCCGAGAGCAGGTTGATTCGGACAGGTGGCGCCTTGGGATCGATCGGGGGAGGGGTGTAGAGCATGACTGGTCTCGTCTAGTCGAACAATTGCGGCCTGATGTCTTGCGCACCGTGGAGAATGGCGCGGATTTCGACGTGGTCGGATTGCACCGTGTAGAAAATCAGATGTGATTGGAAGCGGAAACGCCGATAGCCAGCCGCGAGTTCATCCACCTGTTGGCCAATGAGAGGGAAATCGGCCAGAAGCCCGAAGGACCGGATCAAACCTGCATAGTAAGCCTCAGCCTGATATTTGCCGAACCGGCTCTCGGTGAAGTCGTAGATGTCGATCAAATCGGCTCGGGTACGCTCCGATAACCGGTACTCAGCCATGGCGGCGTTGAGCAACGCGTTGGCGTGCGGCAGCCAGAATGTCGTCCGGCGTGTCCGAGGTGAACTCGTTGCAATCGGGCTGCGCAAACAATGCTTGATATCGGCGGACCTGTTCGTCGCGGGACAGCTTGGCCCACGCCTCAAGCTCCGCCTCGCTAGGCGTGGCTGATGGGGTGATTTTGGCGAACTGGTCGGTCGTCCGGGACATCGACAGCACGTTACCACAACAAAAAGGCCCCGGATACCGGGGCCTTTGTACGTCGATCTGCCGAAATTATCAGCGCGAATAGAATTCGACCACCAGATGCGGCTCCATCTGCACCGGGAACGGCACGTCGGAGAGGTTGGGGATGCGCGTGTACTTCGCGGTCATCTTGCCGTGGTCGACTTCGAGATAGTCGGGCACGTCGCGCTCCGGGAGCTGGCTGGCTTCGAGGACGTGGGCGAGCTGCTTGGAGGCTTCCTTGACCTCGACGACGTCGCCGACCTTGAGCTGGTAGCTCGAAATGTTGACCTTGCGGCCGTTCACCTTGACGTGGCCGTGGTTGATGAACTGGCGCGCGGCGAAGATCGTCGAGACGAACTTGGCGCGGTACACCACCGCGTCGAGACGGCGCTCGAGCAGGCCGATCAGGTTCTCGCCGGTGTCACCCTTGAGGCGGCTCGCCTCGACATAGATGCCGTGGAACTGGCGCTCGCTGATGTTGGCGTAATAGCCCTTCAGCTTCTGCTTGGCACGGAGCTGCACGCCGAAGTCGGAGAGCTTGCCCTTGCGGCGCTGGCCGTGCTGGCCGGGGCCATATTCGCGGCGGTTCACGGGGCTCTTCGGGCGGCCCCAGATGTTCTGGCCCATACGGCGATCGATCTTGTACTTCGCCTCACTGCGCTTAGTCATCGCGTCCTCTTCGGTTGCATGGTTTGAGGAAACGCGCCCTCCTGTGTGACGGGCCTGGCCCGGCACCGACAGGTCCGATCCCCAAAGCTTAAGGGATTTGACCACGGGTCGCGAAACGCTTCGCGGGCCGAAATCGGCCCGCGAGCAGGCGGCTTTTAGGGGAGTTTGGGGCTGGCTGTCAATTCTTTAGCGGTCATTCCCGGGCGGTACGCAGCGCTGGGATGGCCGCCGCGCGTTCAGGTCCCGACCGCCCGGATCGGCTTAGAACCGGCCGCCCGCAATTCGGCAGCGATTTCAGTGTTCAGGACCTGCTCCAGCCGGCTCAGGACCCGGGCAATGGGGGCGGCGTCGGTGACCCGGTGGTCCCAACGGATCACGACATGGATGGTCTGGTCGGTCTCGACAAGCCCATAGCTGATGATAAAGGGGCCCGGCGTGATGGGGTGGAGCTCGCCGCCGCCATAGGCGGCTACCGAGCTCACCGCGAAGCTGCCGAACCAGTTGCCGCGCTGGCGGCCGAAATTCAGGCCGATGGCCCATGACAGCCGCCGGAGCGGCAACGGCAGCCGGGTCGCCCGCATGATCTTGCGGAACATCGGGACGTCCTCAACTGGGGCCGTCTTGCCGCGTCGGATCTCGGCATCGATCGCCGCCAGCGACAGGGCCTCCGGGGCCGCGATTCGCTGCGGCATCACGCATTCCTCGCCGGCCTCGACCCGGGCGATCGCCACCAGCGCCACGCTCTTCGGCAGCTCATAGAGGGTCGGCCAAGGCCATTTGGCGTAGACGGTGCGCAGGATCGGCTCGTCTCGGGCAACCAGGGCGAAGGCTTTGACGAAGATCGCGGCCCAGCCGGCGGGTGCCGCCGCGCCTGCGCGGGCATCCAGCAGGGGGCGGATATTGAGCGAACGGGAGAGCGAAACGAAGGGCACGCCCATCGAGGCGTGCATGAGGTCGCAGATCAGGCGGCGCCGCAGCGAAATGGTCTTGGGCGTCCCGCGCATCGCTCTATAATTCCTGGGATAAGATTAAAATATGTGCAACCAGCGGGTCGTCCGCTCGTCCCGTGCTCTAGCATGAACCAACCGGCTTGGGACCGTTGGGTTCGCCGCTTTCAGGGCGCCGGTGAAGCCAGCGGTTCGGCCTTGTCGACCGCGCAAATTATTAATATTTTCAATTGCTTGTCGCCAAAGGCAGGGCCTGTTGAGGCAAGGCTGGCCAAGGATTGCGCGAGGAAAGTCGTCTCGAGCATGTTTCCCCTCTGAACTACGGACCCCTAGCAGCGCCGCAGTTCCCGGCAAGGCCGGCCACACGCGTTGCGGCGATTCAGCGCTTGATGCCCTCGAACGCCGCCATGATGCCGCGCTGGAACAGCGACCAGTCGAAGCCCAGCGCGATCGCGCGGTAGCCGCGGTCGATCAGGGCGTTGGCCTGGTCGGCGGTGCGCGCCACGCCCCCGATCGGCACGCCACTTCTGAGGATGCCGGCCTCGGCGCGCGCGATCAGTTCGAGCAACTCCGGATCGTCCATCTGGCCGCGCTTGTTGATGGAGGTGGCGAGATCGCCGGGGCCGATGACGGCGACGTCGATGCCCGGCGTCGCCATGATCTCGTCGATGCGATTGACCGCGTCGACATGCTCGATGGTGATCATGCAGATCATCTCGTCGTCGGCGCTCGCCATGTAGTCCGGCATCGACTGGCCCCAACGGAACGGGGCGTGGAACGGACCCCAGAGCCGGTCGCCGCGTGGCGGGTAGCGCACGCTACGGACCGCTTTCTCAGCCTCCGCACGATTGGTGATCATGGGGAAGTTGATGCCGAAGGCGCCGATGTCCATCGGTGCCTTGGCAAGCCATGGCTCGTTCGCCGC
Source organism: Bradyrhizobium sp. I71 (assembly GCF_022354745.1). NCBI lineage: Bacteria > Pseudomonadati > Pseudomonadota > Alphaproteobacteria > Hyphomicrobiales > Nitrobacteraceae > Bradyrhizobium > Bradyrhizobium sp. I71. Next base: position 911,610 of record NZ_CP059398.1, on the reverse strand, counting down.
GATCCGCACCAAGGGAGTGCAGGGCGTGCCGGTCGTGGCGGCGATCATCGCATGCGCTTCGGTCAATCCGATCGGGCCGTGTTCGAGATCGACGATGATCCAGTCGAGCGAGCGCGCCATGATCTGCACGGTCTGCACGCTCGGGATCGTCGCGATGGCGCCGAAGGCAGGACGACCCTCGCGCCACATTTGGCGGAGGCGGTTGAGCGGCGTGGACGGGACCGACATGGAAATGGCCTGCGGGAAAGATGACGACGGCGGAGCCTAGCAGCGGCTCGTTGCCGCGCAAAGTCAGGCCAGCGCGCGCCCGCCGAAGAACGGCGTCAGCGTGGCCGACAGGCCGTGCGCGCGGTTTGAGGTGAAGATCATCTCAGCGCCCGACTGCGCGAGTGCGCCGATCCGCGGGCCAAGCAGATCGGAGACGCGGCGGGCGATCGCCGGGGCCGGATCGATCCAGTCGACCGGCCAGGGTGCGAGCCGCCTCAGCCGATCGAGCAGCAGCGGATAATGCGTGCAGGCGAGCACCACCGTGTCGGTGCGCGACGTCGCGTCGGCGGGATCGCCGACGAAGCACGGCGCGAGTTCGGCGGCGAGGGCCTCGTCGCTGACCGGCGCGCCGCGGAGCTCGGCTTCGGCCAGCGACGCAAGCTCGGGCGAGCCGACCAGCGTCACCTCGCAGCCTTGCGCGAAATCGCGGATCAGCGCCTTCGTGTATTCCCGCTTCACCGTTCCCTTGGTCCCGAGCACCGAGACGCGGCGGGTCCTCGACTGCGCGCAGGCCGGCTTGATCGCCGGCACCGTGCCGACGAAGGGCAGGGAATATGCGGCGCGCAAGTGCGACAGGACCAGGGTGGAGGCCGTGTTGCACGCAATGACGACGAGGTCGGGATCATGCGTACCGATCAACTCGCCCATCAGCGGCACCACGCGGGCGATGATCTCAGCCTCGTCATGGTGCCCATAGGGGAAGAAGGCGTCGTCGGCGACATAGACGTAATGGGCACCCGGGCGCGCGGCCACGACCTCACGGAGCACCGTGAGCCCGCCAAGGCCGGAATCGAACACCAGGATGGTTTCAGAATTGGTCACGCCAATACCCTAGCCCGTCATGGTTACCATTCGGTTTTTAGGGCGATTTTGCGGCGGGGCCCCGCAAAGTCCCGGACGGAGGCCGACGTCACGTGGCCCGCGCGGCGGTCATGCGATCCTGTTCGTCGTCGCCGCGCGCTCCGCCGCCAGCTGCTTCTGCAGGCGATCGATGTTTTGCAGGAGGCGCTGGCTGGTCAGCACCAGGAAATAGTAGCCGAACTGCGGGTCCTGGAAGTAGATCTCGAGCAACCGGTCATAGGTGATCGTCAGCACCTGGCCGTCTTCGATGCATTCGACCGTTCCCGTGCGCCGGTTGTCCGGCGTGAGGAAGCCGAGCTCGCCCATCAGCGCTCCGGGCCCGATCTCGACGTTGATCTCCTTGACCAGGAACTTGCCGGTGACCGTGAGGAACATCTCCTTCGCGGGATCGCGCAGCTTGAACAGCGTGTCGCCGCGCCGATATTTGCGCTCGGTCATGAACGGCTTGAGCCATTCGATCGACATGTCGCCCTCGGCCGCATGGCGCGCCTTCCTGACCAGCTTGAGCATCTGCCGCAGGCGCAGGGCGTTGATCGGAAGCAGCAGGAGATACAGGAGGAACGTCGCGACGTTGGCGGAGAGCGCGCCGAAGACGGCGAAGAACCCGCAGCCGATCATGTTGGCGACACGCAGCGGCACCATCGTCCGCATCAAGAGCGTGGCGACGAAGAAGCCGGCGCCCACCGCGGCGAACAGATTGGCCAGCGTGATGTTCTGGACAAAGATCTCCAGCAGCCGGTTGAAGATCGCGTCGTAGGTGACGTTGTTCGGGTCGAGGCCCATCTGGACCAGGATCTTGGCGATCCTGAGGTTATCGGTTGCCGCATCGAGAATGCGGTCGAGGATCGACGAAATGTCTGCGCTGCCGGACGGCATGATCTGGTCCTCGCGTAAGGCCTTCAATCCTGGTCGGCACCCGTATAGCCGAAATCGAATGACGACCGCTTGAATGACGCTTCCGGCCGTCATGCTGCAAGAGGCAAATTTTAGCTTGATCGGGCGTTTCGGCAATTGCCTCTTGGTTGCCCGCCTGGCCGCGGCGCGGCCGTGATTCGGGGCAGCCGTGCGGGCTGCGGCGTCGCGGACCGGCCGGGATGCCGGTGCAGCCGGGGCGTGGCGCGACTGTCGCTTAAGGCTTGGTGGCGGGTTGCACGACCTGCTGCTCGGCGAGGCCGAGGCGCCCTGGCAACGAGCCGGCGCGCAGCAGCATCGCGACGCTGTTGGCCTCTTCCAGGGTGAAGTTGCCGGCGATCTGGCCCGAGCCGCCGGTGATGGGCTCGCGGATCACGGGAGCGGAGATTACCTTGTCGTCGAGCACGATGGCAAAGGGCTTCCCGACGTTCTCTGCAGTGATGTGGGCGAAGCGCCGCGTGCCGCGGCCGTTGAAACGGAACGAGGCGATCGGCTCTTTCGTGTCGCTCGTAAATCCCGGACCGGCATAGCTGATGTCGTCGCCCTCGAGCGCGCTGTCCTTGGCGACCAGATAGGGGCGCCTGTCCTTGAAGCCGAGCAGGACTTCGGTGCCTGCCGGAGGCGCGCCGGATTGCGCCTGCTCCGCGGACATTGAGAGGTCGATCAGGCGGAAGCCGACCTTGACCTTCCTGGCGAAGATCGCGGTGACATGCTCGGGCTCCATCACGCCGGGCAGGAAGATGCGGATGCGGTCCGTCCCATCGACTTGAACACTGGCAAGCTTGACGCCGGCATCCTTGAGGCGCTGCTCGATCATGGCGATGGAATCTTCGACGAGGTCGCGCAGCCGCTCGGCGGATGCGGCGTCGGTCGGTGCAAGCCTGATCAGACCGTCTCCGCCATCAGTCACGGTGAACGCATGCGCCGGCAGTCCCTCGGCTGCCGACGCGAGTTTGCGCGTGAGCTGTTCGCGGCCCTTCGCGTCCGCGATCTTCACGTCGACGCCGCCGTCGCGGATCGCAAGGCCGGAGAAGGCGATCCGGCCCTCGCGCAAGGTCTTGTAGACGTCGTCGCGCAGATCGGTGACGACGGCCACCCGCAAGCCGTCGGTGTCCACCCTGTAGATGATGCGGGATCCGCCCAGCTTCTCCATCTTGTCGGCGACGAAGGCTGCGACCTTGGCGCGCATCTTGTCGAACTGGGTGTCCGCGCCGAGAGTGGCAGAGGGCAGAGCGATTGCGAATACCGTCGCGAACGCTGCAATCAGCCATGTGATGCGATTCCGCGGGGGCGTCGTCATGATGACCTCAAGTCTTGCGGCAGGACGCTGGCGAGCGAATTCAGTGCCAGTTCTTGGTCCCCGGATCAGCCGCAGAGGTTCAAGCGCCACGGCCGGTAGGCGATGGACGAACGCTCAATCATCCATCATTCTGTCCGCGCTCGGCCGGCGATCGGCCGGGGCCTCGCCGAACCAAGATGTCAGAAGATACGGGGGCGGGGACATGCATCTGAGGGAGGACGGAATTTCATGGCGGGCATCCACGCGCTCGATCGGTTCATCGGCAACGACTATCCGGATCTTTTGACGGACGAGGATGTCGGGGCGTTCGAGCAGGTCCCTTACGCCGACCGCGTCGCGGCCGAGAGCACCTATGACGCGATCAGGCTAGGTGCGGCGCGCAATCCCGACGGGGCGGCGATCCAGTTCCTGCAAAACGCCGATCCCGCCGATACGCCGCTGGTCGTCACCTATCGCGATTTCATCGCGCGCGTCACGCAGGCCGCCAACATGTTTCACGCGCTCGGCGCCGAGAAGGGCGACGTCATCAGCTTCATGTTGCCGCTGGTGCCCGATGCCTTCGTCACGCTGTTCGGCGCGGAGGCCGCCGGCATCGCCAATCCCGTCAACCCGCTGCTCGAGCCACACCAGATCGCCGAGATCCTGGAGGCCGCGAACACCAAGATCCTGGTGGCGCTCGGACCGATGCCGGGCACCGACATCTGGCAGAAGGTCGAGCAGATCCGCCCGCAGCTCAAGCACCTCAAGGCCATCGTGCAGGTGTTCGGCGGCGGCGATCCCACCAAGGGCATCTTCGCCTTCGGCGACCTGATCAAGCAGCAGCCGGCGGACCGGCTCGTCAGCGGACGCCGGATTCTCGGCAGCGACATCGCTGCTTATTTCCATACCGGCGGCACCACCGGCACGCCAAAGCTGGTACGGCACACGCATGCCAACCAAGTCTATCAGGCCTGGGCGCTCAATCTGCTGCTGAAGGCGAAGCCCGGCGCAAACCTGCTGTTCGGAATGCCGCTGTTCCACGTCGGGGGCTCGCTGACGCAGGTCCTGCTGACGCTGTCGAGCGGCGGCTCGCTGGTCGTGTTGTCGCCGAGCGGCTGGCGCAATCCGAATGCAGTGAAGAACATCTGGCAGCTGGTCGAGCGCTTCAAGCCCGAAGCGCTGTCGAGCGTGCCGACGGTGCTTGCCGCCACCCTCGCGGTGCCGCCTGATAACGCGGACATATCGAGCCTGAAATATGCGGCAGGTGGCGGCTCGGCGATTCCGGTCGCGGTCGGTTCGGCGATTCAGGAGAAGCTGAAGCTGCCGGTGGTCGAGGTCTACGGCATGACCGAGACCTCGAGCGTGCACACGCTGGCCTATCCGTCGCGGCCGATCCGGCTCGGCTCGGTCGGCCTTCCCATGCCTTATGCGCGCGTGCGAATCGTGCAGCTCGATGCCGAGGGACGCCTGATCCGCGACTGCGCGACCGACGAGATCGGCGTCGTCATCATGGCCGGGCCCGGTGTGTTCGGCGGCTATCTCAACGACGAGCACAACAAGGGCGCCTTCGTCGACGAGGTCTGGGTCAACTCCGGCGATCTCGGCCGGCTCGATGCCGACGGCTATCTCTGGATCACCGGCCGCGCCAAGGATCTCGTGATCCGCGGCGGCCACAACATCGATCCGGCGCCGATCGAGGAGATCATGTTCCGTCACCCCGCGGTCGGCTTCGCCGCGGTGGTCGGCCAGCCCGATGCCTATGCCGGCGAGCTGCCGGTGGGCTACGTGCAGTTGAAGCCGGGCGCCAAGGTCGAGCCGGGCGAGCTGGAGGCGTGGGTGCGGGAGCGCACGCCGGAGCGCGCGGCCGTCCCGGTGCAGGTCATTCCGATCGATCCGATGCCGGTGACCGGTGTCGGAAAGGTGTTCAAGCCGCAGCTGCGCTGGGACGCGGCGCAGCGCGTGTTCACCAAGGTGCTGGCGCCGCTGGTCGAGCGCGGCATCGATTGCAAGGTGAAGGTCGGCGCCCATGGCAGCCATGGCTCGATCGCGACCGTGACGCTGACGGGATTGCCGGAGGATCAGCGCGAGGTAGTTGCGAGCGAAGTGCATGCGCTGCTTGCACCGTTCGTGATGCGCCACGAGGTGGTGCAGAGGTAGCGAACGCAGGCAGGACCGGGTTTGGGCTCACTTTCGATTAGGAGGGCGACGCTTCGCCGCGTTATCCATATCGCTGAGCGACAGCCGCTATGTGATCGGTATCACATAGTAAGAATTGGCAATCGGCGACGCTACCGAATAGTCTCATGGAATTGCATCCGGGGGGACGCAAGTGATTCCGTTTCGGCTATTTGTTTGGCTCATATTGGCGATGGGTTTTGCTTGCGGTCCGGCACATGCCGACCGGCGGGTGGCGCTTGTCATCGGCAATTCCGCCTACAAGAGCGCGCCGAAGCTCGGTAACCCCGTCAACGACGCCACGCTGGTCGGCGGCATGTTCAAGAAGGCCGGCTTCGATTCCGTCGACGTGAGGCTCGATCTCAGCGCCAGCGAGATGCGGCGCATGCTGCGCGAGTTTGCCGGCAGGTCGCGCGATGCGGAGATGGCGGTGATCTACTACGCCGGTCACGGCATCGAGCTCGACGGCAATAATTATCTCATTCCAACCGACGCGACGCTGGAGACGGATGGCGACGTTCTCGACGAAACCATTCCGGTGGAGCGCGCGCTGTTCGCGGTCGAGCCGGCCAAGCAATTGCGCCTGATCATCCTGGACGCCTGCCGCGACAACCCGTTCGCGAAGACGATGAAGCGCACGCTGGCCTCACGTGCGATCGGGCGCGGCCTGGCCAAGGTCGAGCCGACCACCCCCAACACCATGATTGCCTTCGCGGCAAAGGCGGGATCGACGGCCTCCGACGGCGATTCCAGAAACAGTCCGTTCGCCACCGCACTGGTCGAGCATCTGCCGAAGCCGGGACTCGACCTGCGCAAGGCCTTCGGCTTCGTGCGCGACGACGTGCTCAAGGCGACCGGCTACAAGCAGGAGCCGTATGTCTACGGCTCGCTCGGCGGTGACGACGTGCCGCTGGTCGCAAGGCCAGCCGCGACCGGCCCCCAGGCAAACCCGCAGGAGGCGATTCGCAGGGATTATGAGCTCGCGCTCCAGCTCGGCACGCGGGACGGCTGGGAAGCGTTCCTGGCGCAATATCCGGAGGGGTTCTATGCCAATCTCGCCAAGGGCCAGTTGAACAAGATCGCTGCGGAAGAGACGCGCGCTGCAGCCGAGCAAAAGGCCAGGGCGGCCGAGCAGGAGAAGGCGAGGCTGATTGCCGAGCGCGCCCAGAAGGCCGAGCAGGAGAAGGCGGCCGCGGCGGCCAAGGCGGCCGAGGAGGCGCGGATCGCCGCGGAGAAGCAGAAGCAGATCGAGCAGGCGAGGGCTGAAGCGGCCGAGCGCCAGCGCAAGGCTGCCGAGGCGGCAGCAGCGAAGGCACTGGCCGAGAAGCAGGCGGCGGAGAAGGCCAGGGCCGAGCTTGCGGCAAAGCAGGCGGCGGAGAAAGCGGAGCAGACCACAAAGCCGGCCGCCGACCGGCAGATGCCCGAAGCAGAGACCCAGAAGGTGGCCGCGCTCTCACCGGCCCCGACATCAACGTTATCCGCAGCTGACCTCGCCAAGTCGGTGCAGAGCGAGTTGCGCCGCGTTGGCTGCCTGACATCTGCCGCCGAAGGCGAATGGACGTCGGCCGCGCAGCGTTCGCTGACGCTGTTCAACAAATATGCCGGCACCCAGTTCGACGTGAAGCTCGCCAGCGTCGACGCCCTCGATGCGCTGAAGGCGAAGCCGGGCCGGATCTGCCCGCTCGTCTGCAATTTCGGCTTCAAGGCCGACGGCGATCAATGCGTAAAGATCACCTGCCGTGCCGGCTATCGCGTCGGTGACGACAACGAGTGCGAGAAGATCCCGGAGAAGAAGCCGGTCGCGACGCGGGAAGATTCGAAAAGACGGGATCAGGATCGAAGACAAACGGAAGCCGCGCCGTCAGCGCCGCAAGCTTCGGGGCAGGTGATCTGCACCAGCGCCGGTTGCAGGCCGATCGCTAAGGGGTGCCGGCTCGGGACAGCCAATCATCCTTCCAATCCCGCGGTCAAGATACCAGCCGAAATCTGCAACTGACGACGAGGTACGCTCCGCCTTCGCTGTTCGAGCTACGGCCGACGAGTCGGTCATCCGGGCGGCCGGCCCCGTTACCTCATCTGCAAGTGCGACAAATTCGGCTTCAGTCCGCCGGCATCCGCGTTTCGACGAGGCGCGCCCAGAACGACGCGCCGTGGCCCAGGATGTTGTCGTTGAAGATGTAACCCGGGTGGTGGCATTCGTTGCCGTCGCCCATGCCGACAAGCACCATTGCTCCTGGGCGCGCTTCCAGCATGAACGAGAAGTCCTCGGCGCCCATCATCGGGACGAACTTGTCGTTGACGCGCTCAGCGCCGACGATGTCGCGGGCGACCTCGGCGGCCATGCCGGCCTCGCGGGCATGGTTCATCGTCACCGGATACATCCGCGTGTACTTCGTCTCGGCCGAGCCGCCATAGGCGCGGGCGATGCTGTCGGCAACTTCGCCGATGCGGCGCTCGACGAGATCGCGCACCTCGGGGTCGAGCGTGCGCACGGTGCCGGCGAGCTCTGCGACCTCCGGGATGATGTTGAAGGCGGTGCCGGAATGGAACTGCGTGACCGAGATCACCGCCGATTTCAGCGGATCGACGTTGCGCGCGACGATCGATTGCAGCGCATTCACGATCTGCGAGCCGATCAGCACGCTGTCGACGGATTTGTGCGGGCCCGCGCCGGCGTGGCCGCCCTTGCCGCGGACGGTGATCTGGATGTTGTCGGAGGACGCGAGCATCGGGCCGGGCGTGGTTGCGAAATGGCCCTCGGGCAGCCCCGGCATGTTGTGCATGCCGTAGACCTCCTGGATGTTCCAGCGCGTCATCAGCCCGTCCTCGACCATCGCCTTGCCGCCGCCGCCGCCTTCCTCGGCGGGTTGGAAGATCATGATCGCGGTCCCGTCGAAATTGCGCGTCTCGGCGAGATATTTGGCGGCGCCCAGCAGCATGGCGGTGTGGCCGTCATGCCCGCATGCGTGCATCTTGCCGGGGACCTTGGAGGCATAAGGCACGCCCGACGTCTCCATGATCGGCAGCGCGTCCATGTCGGCGCGCAGGCCGATGGCCTTGCCGGAGGCCGACTTGCGGCCGCGGATCACGCCGACCACGCCGGTGCGGCCGACGCCCGTCACCACCTCGTCGCAGCCGAACTCGCGAAGCTTGTCCGCGACGATGCCGGCGGTGCGGTGGACTTCGTAGAGCAACTCGGGGTTCTCGTGGAAGTCATGGCGCCAGGCGGCCATTTCGTCGGAGAGGGCGGCAACGCGGTTGACGATGGGCATGAGGAATCCGTTCTTGATTGGTTGTAGCCCGGATGAGCGCAGCGACATCCGGGATCTTTCGCGAGAGAGTTCCCGGGTAGCGCTGCGCTCACCCGGGCTACGAAAGCGACGCTTCAGCTCTCGCCGAACACGCGCTTGAAGATCGTGTCGACGTGCTTGAGGTGATAGCCGAGGTCGAACTGCTCCTCGATCTCGGCGTCGGTGAGATACTTCTTCACCTCGATGTCCTTCTTCAGGAGCTGGAGGAAGTCGCCTTCGCCGCGCCAGACCGGCATCGCGTTACGCTGCACGAGCTTGTAGGCGTCCTCGCGGCTCGCGCCCTTCTGCGTCAGCGCCAGCAGCACGCGCTGCGAATGCACGAGGCCGCCGAGGCGGTCGAGGTTCTTCTGCATGTTGGCAGGGTACACCAGCAGCTTGTCGATCAGCCCGGCGAGGCGCACCAGCGCGAAGTCGAGCGTCACGGTGGCGTCGGGGCCCATCATCCGCTCGGCCGAGGAATGCGAGATGTCGCGCTCGTGCCAGAGCACGACGTTCTCCAGGGCCGGCGTCACATAGGCCCGTACCATGCGCGACAGTCCGGTGAGGTTTTCCGACAGCACCGGGTTGCGCTTGTGCGGCATCGCGGACGAGCCCTTCTGCCCCTCCGAGAAGAACTCTTCGGCCTCCAGTACCTCGGTGCGCTGCATGTGGCGGATCTCCACGGCGATCCGCTCGATCGAGGAGGCGATCACGCCGAGCGTCGAGAAATACATGGCGTGGCGATCGCGCGGGATCACCTGGGTCGAGATCGGCTCCGGCACGAGCCCCATGGCTTTCGCGACATGCTCTTCGACGCGCGGATCGATCTGCGCGAAAGTGCCGACCGCGCCGGAAATGGCGCAGGTCGCGACCTCCTTGCGCGCCGCGATCAGGCGCTCCCTGGCGCGCGAGAACTCGGCATAGGCGTAGGCGAGCTTGAGGCCGAAGGTGACAGGCTCGGCGTGGATGCCGTGGCTGCGGCCGATGGTCGGCGTCATCTTGTGCTCGAACGCGCGCTTCTTCAGCGCGGCGAGCACCTTGTCGAGGTCGGCGAGCAGCAGGTCGGCGGCGCGGGTGAGCTGGACGTTGAGGCAGGTGTCGAGCACGTCGGAGGAGGTCATGCCCTGGTGCACGAAGCGCGCCTCGGGACCGACGATCTCGGCGAGGTGGGTGAGGAAGGCGATGACGTCGTGCTTGGTCTCACGCTCGATCTCGTCGATGCGGGCGACGTCGAACGTGGCGTCCTTGGCCTTGGCCCAGACCGTCTTGGCGGCGTCCTTGGGGATGGTTCCGAGCTCGGCGAGCGCGTCCGCCGCATGCGCCTCGATCTCGAACCAGATCTTGAACCGGGTCTGCGGTTCCCAGATCGCGGCCATTTCCGGGCGGGTGTAGCGGGGGATCATCTGACGGCTCCAGCAAGGTAGGCGGGCCGCCCAAGGGGGGCTGTGCCGGCCAAAATGTTTTTTACGCCGTGATTTAGCAGAGCGGGGAGGGCTAAACAAACGGCGGGCGCAAGCTAGCGGGGGATGATTGCACCGAGCAGGCAGCCAGCGCCAAGGTTCGGCCGGCACCGGTATCCGGCGAGGGGGGCGCCCGGCCGCAGAAATCAGCGGTCAATCACGGATCATTGACTGACAGATATTGAAATCTGTCATCTGGACGTGTATATCCGTCTCCGGACGCTCCGATTGGGCGTCCCGCGATAAACCCCGGAGAGCCCGACATCCGAAACAAGCTCGGATCGGAGGGCGGATCGAAGAACGGGGACCGCGGACGAATGGAGACTTAAGAAATGACGACCGAAATCCTCAATCTCACCGGCGTGATTGGGCATTGGCTCAATTTGCTGGTGGCGCGCCAGATCGCGGCGCAGGCTGCAAAACTGCCTCATTAAGGCATAGGCTTTCCGAACGACCGGCAAGGGCGCTTCGGAAGCAGCCCTACTGCCGGGTAACTGAGCCCCAAACGGGAACATGGTGCTGGCATGAATGAAGCCGTTGTCTTGACGCCGGAGCGGATCCTCGAAGTCACCGAGGACGTGCTCAGGCGCTACGGGCTTGCCAAGGCCACCGTGGTCGACGTTGCCCGCGCGCTCGATGTGAGCCACGGCAGCGTCTATCGCCATTTCCCCAGCAAGGCCTCGCTGCGCGAGGCCGTTGCCAAACGCTGGCTGGACCGCATCGACGCGCCGTTGCTGGCGATCGCCAACGAGCAGGGGCCGGCGCCCGACAGGCTCGACCGCTGGCTGCGCACGCTGTTCGCAGCCAAGCGTTCGCGTGTGCTCGACGATCCCGAGATGTTCGAGACCTACCTGACGCTGGCACGCGAGGCCTGCGCGGCCGTCAAATGTCACAAGGACACCATGATCGACCAGATCGCGGCGATCCTGACCGATGGCGTGAAGCGGGGCGAATTCGCCGTGGGCGACGTCAAGGCAACCGCGCGCGCGATCTTCGATGCGACCGTCCGCTTCCACCATCCGGCCCATGCCGACGAGTGGAAGGACGCTGATCTCTCCGCGCGCGTCGATGCGATGCTCGCTCTGCTGCTGCGCGGGCTGAGGACAGCCTAGGGCCGTAGGTCCCATTGAATCGCGGGTGCGGCCAATCAACCTTTCGCCTTCTGGAGAGCGGCGCCATCGCGAAGCGAGGGCGAGGAAGCCGAATGTTTTCGCGTGTGGAAGACAGGATCGGAGGACGGCACGACCGGCGGGCTATGCGGGTATGCATTGACTGCGATCTCGACGGAGTCCTTTGACCGCTTTCGAAGGCGGTAGAACGTCAGGTCCTGATCGAACATGGGGCAGCGAAAGTGGACGACGGCTGTGTCCGGCAGGCGGCAAAGTTCGTCGATGAGCTCGCCTACTGTGATGATCGGGGGATGGTCGACTGCCTTGTGGTGACCCTTAGTCATGACCCTTTACTCCTTCTCTGGCGTACTAACCGGAGCCGGATCGGCTCCGTTCCAATTTCGTTCAGCAGATTGAGAAGCTTCAAGGGATAACGCAGTGCGGCAGCCTGGCTGCTAGATTCTGGTCAGCCCACAGGTCGCGGCCAGCCGCACGAGTTGCGCATCCGTGCGCGCGCCGGTCTTGGTCTTGATCAGGTAGTGATAGTTCTGCACCGTCTTGACGCTGAGATTGAGATGCGTCGCGATCTGCTCGGTGGTGGCGCCGCCGGCGAATTGGCGCAGGATCTCGATCTCGCGCTCACCCAGCTGGTCCAGCGCCGAACCCCTCGGCGACAGGCTGTCCTCGGCCAGAATATGCGCGATGTCGTCGCTCATGGCGCGCTCGGCGCGCGCCACGCTGCGGATGGCGTGCACAACCGCGGACGGCTCGCTGCTCTTGGTGACGAAGCCGGAGGCACCGGCGCCGAAGGCGGCCTTCACCAGCACGGCTTCGTTGTGCATGGTGAAGACGAGAATCCGCGCCCGCGGGCTGCGCGCGCGGATGTTGCGGATCGCCTCCAGCCCGCTCGCGCCGGGCATCGAGATATCGAGCACGACGACGTCGGGATCATGCGCCTTGAACGCGCTGTAGGCGTCCGCGGCGTTCTCGGCCTCCGCCACGACGTGCAGATCGCCCTGGCTTTCCAGCACGCGCCGGTAGCCCTGCCGGACGATCGGGTGATCGTCGACCAGCAGCACGGAGATGCCTGTTGCTGCAACCTCGCTCATCCCGGCCTCACGCAGCGAGCGGGATGGTGGCGGCAACGCTGAGGCCGCCGCGGGCCGGCAGGATTGACAGCGATCCGCCGGCTGCCGTGACGCGCTCGCGGATGCCGGTCAGACCGAAACCGGCCGACTGCGCGACACGGGCCGCGTCGCCGCCGCCGTCGTCCTCGACGCGGATCAGCAGCGCATCGTCCTCGCCGGCACGGCGTTCGACGCGCAGGCTGATCTCGCGCGCCACGCCGTGACGCAGCGCGTTGGTCAGGCATTCCTGTGCCACGCGATAGGCCGTGGTGGCGGCCGGACCGCTGATGTCGGTGAGGTCACCCCTGAGATCGAGCTGGATCGTCGGCCGCGCCGCGCTCTGCGATCGCCAGCTGTCGACGAGATTGACGAGGCTTGCCTCGAGCCCGAGCTCCTCGGGCAGCGGATTGCGCAGGCGCTTCAGTGCATCGCGGAGCGAGGCCATCAGATGATGGGTGGCCTGCGAGATCATGCGCGCATCCTGAGCGATTCCGGTGCTGCGGTCCTTCGTGCTCGCTGTCTCGATTGTGTTGGCGAAGGCGAGAATGGCGGAGAGATTCTGCCCGAACTCGTCGTGCAGCTCGCGGGCGAGGGCGCGGCGCTCGTCGTCGCGGATTTCGATCAGGCGCCGCGTCAGGGCGGCGCGCTGCTCGGTAGCTTCCTCCAGCCGGTTGCCGAGCTCGCCGACGGCGGTGCCGATCATCGCCAGCTCCATCGAGCGGAAACGCGGCAGTTTCGTGCGATATTGACCGCGCGCCATGCGCTGCAAGGCGGTCACGATCGTGCGCGCCGGCGCCAGCGCATGTGCGATCGCGAGCGAGGCGAGCAGCGCAATTGCCGCCGCCATGAGCAGCGCGACATCGATTACATTGAGGATGTACTCCCAGGCCAGCGAGACGGCCGCCGCGCCGTCCGGCGTCGCAACCACCGTGCCGGCAGCCGCTGCGCGGGGGCTGACGGGCCGGATGACCTCGGCGTGGCTGCCGAGGAAGGTGGGCACAATGGCGGCGAACCAGCGCGGCGGCGCCTTGCCCAGCCCCTCGCTCTGGCCGCAGAGCGGCTTCTCGAATGCCACAGCCGGCTGGAACTCGACGCAGACGCCGGGCGAGATCAGCTTCATCGTCTCCAGCGTGCGCCAGTCGGGAACCGGCAGGAGATGCTCGCGCGCTCTGCTGCTGCGCAACAAAAGCTCGCGCCAATACAGCGCCTGGAGCGCCTGCGCGACCCGCTGCGCCGAGGCCGCGGTCGCCCGATCGATGCTGCGATAGGCGTCGAATGTGGCCCACACGGTCGCGGCTCCGAGGCAGAGCACGACGATGAGCAGCAGACGGGCGACAAGCTGAAGCACGAGGCGCATGCGATCACCCCCGACGTTTGGTAAGGTCAGCCTAACAACGCCGCCGCGTCTTGCCAATTGCAGGGGCGGGCCGGAGTGCAGCTCGGGCAAATTTCCCAAGCCGGATTGGGCATGGGTCTTTGGACCTGATACGGCGGCTTTGATCTATTCGGTGGGGACACGCTGCAGGCCATTGCCTGCAATCCAGGAGCGGTGCAGCATGAGTTCGATCACGATTGGACCGATCGCGGGGACTGCGACCGACCCGTCCGAGCGCAGTGCGCTCCTGTTCTGGATGATCTTCACCGGGCTCTCGATCTTCGCCGTCGTGCTGCTGTGGCGCTTCGGCCTGATCCACCTGATGCTGACCTCGGACCGGACCTACATTTCCAGCGTGATCGCGCTGCTTTATGTCCTCACCTGCGGCCATTGCTTCCTGCGCACGCGGGCGATTGCGCGTGAAGGCGCGGCGGCGCGGCGCTGCCGGGCGGTGCTGGCGGCGCCGGACGGCAGCAAGGCGCTGGATGCAAGCGCGGCGGTGCTGCCGCGCGGCCTCGTGCGCGACCACATCCAGAGCCTGGTGACGAAAGCCGCGGCGCAGGACTACCGGGCGGTCGACCAGACGCTGCTGTTGCGAAATCTCGCCGATCGGTTGCGCGGCTCCAACGGCTTCGGTGCTTTCGTCTCGGACACGCTGATGAAGCTCGGCCTGCTCGGCACCATCATCGGCTTCATCATCATGCTGGCGCCGATCGCGGGGCTGGATGCCGCCGACAAGGTCGCGATGCGCTCCTCGATGGGCCTGATGAGCGACGGCATGGCGGTCGCGATGTACACGACGCTCGCCGGCCTCGTCGGCTCGATCCTGGTCCGCATCCAGTACTACATGCTCGACGCCGCGACCCAGCGGGTGTTCTCGGATGCGGTGCTGCTGACGGAGACCTATGTGACGCCGGTGCTGGAGCGCAAAGGTTCCGGTGCGCCGTCATGATGGATGATTTCGGTCTCTATCCGCGCGAGGAGCCGTTCGATCCGCTCGGCGTGATGCTGTTCAAGGCGCTCCAGGTGATCGCGTTCCTGTTCTTCCTGGCGCTGCTCGCGGTCTCGCCGGACGCAAAGGAAGGCAAGATCGACTCCAAGGCGGAGTTCATCATCACGATGGACTGGCCGGACAATCATCCGGACGATCTCGACCTCTTCGTGCAGGATCCGGCCGGCAACATCGCCTGGTATCGCCACCGGGAGGCCGGCTTCCTGACGCTCGACCGCGATGATCGCGGCGGAGCCAATGACTTCATCATCGTCAACGGCAAGAAGATCGCCTCGCCGATCCGCGAGGAGATCGTCACCGTGCGCGGCATCGTCGCCGGCGAATACACCGTCAACGTCTCGCATTTCGTGGCGACGACCGGCGAGCCCGTCACGGCCAACGTGAAGGTGCAGAAGCTCAATCCGACGGCGCAGGTGGTGTTCGACAACAAGTTCACGCTCGACCACACCGGCGACGAGAAGACCGCGGTGCGGTTCCGGATCGATGAGGAGGGCAAGGTCATCAATGTCGACCAGCGGCCGAAATCGCTGCTGGAGACGTTCCGCAGCGGTTGGCGCAACGGCGCCGATCTCGATCCGAGGACCGGTGTGAGCGGGAACCCTATGAGGATACGCCGTGACTAGCCTGCAGACGGTCATCCTGACGCTGTCGGTCGCCTACGCCGTGATCGGCGCGCTGCTGCTGGTCGTGCTGGTCTATGCGCGCCTGCACTGGTCGCTGAAGGCGGTCGCGGTGATCGTGACCAGCGCCTTCTATGTCGTCAGCTTCACCGAGATGCGCGGGCTGCTCGGCTGGGCCAGTTCCGACCGGCTGCCTGCCGCCTTCAAGCTGTTGAAGGCCCGCATCGTCGAGCCGCATTCGCTTCAGGGCGATCCCGGCTCGATCTATCTGTGGGTCGAGCAGCTCGACGAGGACAATCGTCCGAGCGGCATCCCGCGGGCCTTCCGCGTGCCCTACAACGACAGACTCGCCGACAAGACCCATGCCGCGGAGAACGAGATCGCGGCCGGACATCCTCAAGGCGGGCGCGCCGCGGATTTCGGCGGCGGCGACGGCAGCCTGATCGACATGGTCCGCGAATATGTGACCCCCAAGACGATCATGGAGACCAGCGGCGGCGATTCCTCGACCGGCGAGTTCAATGCGCCGCCGGCCGGCGCGCAAGGCGCCGTGTTCACGCCGCTGCCGCCGCCGCGGATGCCGCCCAAGGACGAGCAGTAGGCTCTTCACCGGCCGCGCGGGCACGCTGGTAAACGGCGCGGTCCCGGCGCATGGTCTTGACCTCCCTCAATTTGGCCTTATCGGCCTTCAATAAGATTTGGAGGGTGGAGGGTGCGTGCTGCTAGCTGTCTTCTCGGATATCCACGGCAACCGGCAGGCGTTTGAAGCTTGCCTGAAGATCGCCCGTGCGAAGGGCGCGGAGCGCTTCGTCCTGCTCGGCGATTTCGTTGGTTATGGTGCCGATCCCGAGTGGGTGGTGGATACCGCGATGGAGCTCGTTGCGCAGGGCGCCGTCGCCGTGCGCGGCAATCATGACCAGGCGGTCAATTCCTCGGCCGAGACCATGAACGCCGAGGCGCAGATCGCGATCGAATGGACCCGCGGCCGGCTCGACACCGCGCAGCGGCGGTTCCTGGCTGAATTGCCGATGCTGGTAGAGGACGAGGGCCGCCTGTTCGTGCACTCCGAAGCCTCTCATCCCCAGCGCTGGCACTATGTCCGCTCGACGGTGGACGCCGCCAAGAGCCTGATCGCGACGCCCGCCCATGTCACGTTCTGCGGCCACATCCATCGCCCCGCGCTCTATTCGATGTCGGTGACGGCCAAGATGACGAGCTTCGTGCCGAAGACCGACGTCCCCGTGCAGCTCCTGCGCGGACGGCAATGGCTCGCCGTGCTCGGCTCGGTCGGCCAGCCTCGCGACGGCGATCCTTCGGCGTCCTTCGTGCTGTTCGATACGGTCTCATGCCAGGTCACCTATTGCCGCGCACCCTATGACATTGCGACCGCGGCAAGCAGGATCCGCGACAACGGACTGCCGCCCTGGCTGGCCGACAGGCTGTCGCAGGGGCGCTGACCGCGATGCCGAAACCCCTGGTCAAGTCAGGCGCGGAGATCGACGGTTACACCATCGGTGAATGCGTGCATGCCGGCGGCATGGCGACGCTGTGGACCGTCACCCATCCGGGCATCGACGTGCCCTTGCTGATGAAGATCCCGCGGGTGTCGGAGGGCGAGGATCCCGCCGCGATCGTCTCCTTCGAGATGGAGATGATGATCCTGCCGCGGCTCGCGGGTCCGCACGTGCCGGCCTGCTTCGGCACCGGTGATTTCGCCCACCAAGCCTATGTCGTGATCGAGCGCATCCCAGGCGCCACGCTCTACAAGCGGCTCCCTGACCTGCCGCTGCCTTATGACGAGGCGCGGCAGCTCGTCGCCAAGATCGCAACCGCGCTCGCTGATCTGCACCGGCAGAACGTGATCCATCACGATATCAAGCCCAGCAGCATCATGTTCCGCGATTCCGGCGAGGCGGTGCTGATCGACTACGGGCTGTCGCAGCACAACCACCTGCCGGATCTCCTGCAGGAGGAATTCCGCCTGCCTTACGGCACCGCGCCCTACATGGCGCCCGAGCGGCTGTCAGGGGTGCGCGACGATCCGCGCAGCGACCTGTTCTCGCTCGGCGTGCTGCTCTATTTCTTCACGACCGGCGAGCGGCCGTTCGGCGAGGGCGAGACGCTGCGCGCGATGCGGCGCCGGCTCTGGCGCGACCCGCATCCGCCGCGCAAGATCCGCGCGGACTATCCGCCCTGGCTTCAGGAGGTGGTGTTGCGGTGTCTCGAGATCGAGCCGGTGTGGCGCTACCCGACGGCGTCCCAGCTCGCCTTCGATCTCGCCCATCCGGACCAGGTCAAGCTCACCGCGCGCTCGGAGCGGGTGAAACGCGATCCTCTCAGCGTCGCCTGGCGGCGTCGTTTCAACCTTGGCGCCATGGCGCCGCGCGCGAAATCGGATGTCGCGGCCCAGATCGCATCGAGCCCGATCCTCGCTGTCGCGCTCGACACCGTGGAGGGCGCACCGGAGCTGAACGAGGCGCTGCGCGTGACCACCGAGCGCATCCTCGCCACCTTGCCGTCGGCGCGGCTCGCCTGCGTCAACGTGCTCAAGCTGAACCGGATCGCGATCGACCGGACGCTGGACGAGCAGGGCTCCAACAAGCATATCGACCGCCTGGTCGCGCTCAGGCATTGGGCGACGCCGCTCAAGCTGGATGAGAGCCGGCTGACGGCTCATGTGCTGGAGTCGGTCGATCCCGCCGCCGCGATCCTGGAATTCGCCGAGGCCAACCAGGTCGACCACGTCATCATCGGGGCACGGCAGAGCTCGTTCAGGCGAACGCTGCTCGGCAGTGTCTCGGCCAAGGTGGCCGCGGAAGCGAGCTGCACCGTCACCGTGGTGCGGCCGCAGCGGCTGGCCGGCAATGTCGGCGGCTCAGATGCCGGCGACAGGGCAGGATAGGCCGACTGGCGTGTTGCGGGCTTGGATCAGGCCGCGTGGACGGAGCGCTTGCGGCGGATGGGCCAGGAGAATTGCGGGCCGGGTTCGCCGTGATCCGCGCCGCCGCCAAAATACTGGATGATCTCGCGGCAAGGCTCGCAACTGAACAGGTTACGCGACGCGGACGCCTTGGTCATTTCCTTCAGGCAGTTCGGGCAATGCGGCTTCATCAGTATCGAGTCCAATCCAGAATCTTCAATGCCGGTTCGGCGACCGGAGCGGGTAGTCCAGGTCTGCCGCTTCCTCTCCCGGATCGTCCCGCATCTCGCCTTCGGCAAGTTCGAGCCGACCGAAGAAGTAGTCGAGGCCCGGATGCGGACGACGCGGGATACGGCACCTGCGCTTCGGCTGGCGCTTCACGAGCGCGAATTGCACGGTGTCAGATCCGGTTGCGACGGACGCTGCGCGCCGAACGTGCCGGGACTTGCACCGGTCCGGTCGAAGGACCGAACAGAATAAACGCACTGAAACCAAGCCACAACGCCACGCCAGTCCAGACCAGGGTCGTCGTCATGATGTGCTCCCGTGAAAAACAGGCAGGAACCACTAGCAGTGATTTGCGCGAATCAGGGAAGTCCGGAGGAGTACGGAACGAGGTTGCAATTTTCAGCAATTGCCCACTGCAGCGCCTGGAGGCGCCCCCGTTTATTGCGCGGGCGACCGCCGCACTTTTCCGGCGCGTGCGCCCTCGAGGATATCCCGGATGCGCGGAGCGTTTCGAACACAGCGAAACCCGTAGCGGCCGGTGTAGTCGGTATCGGGCGAACGGGTCGATCGCCCTGACGCGAAGTTGAGGTGGCCGGCGCCGCCGCCGATGTCGAGGATTTCGAACGCAGTGTCCATCGCCCGGAACGGCGTCTGGCTGACGGTCCGTCTGCCCCAGGCCGTTCGCAGGATCAGCGCGCGGCGATCGGTGATCACATAGAGCGTCTGCAGGTCGTGCAGCAGCATCACCAGCGGAGCCGCAACCATCGCGACGCCAACCATCATGAGAGGTTGGGCCGCTTGGTCGATCCAATCGTTCCCGGCGGCGACGGCGGTCAGCAACAGCCAGGGGAATCCGATCCACCACAGCAATCGCCACATGATCATCCGGGCAACGCCGTCGGGCTGGCCCTGCCAGACCACCTGCTCCCCGTCCTGCAAGGTCTCGGCGAGCAGGCGCCACAAGCCTGCCAGGAAGGGAGTGGCACGGATCTCATCCATTCCCATTGGTCGCTGCGGCCATAAGGCCGGTTCGGCGCTCGAATGGAGGTCAGATGGCCTCGCCGCGGGCTCCCAGCGCGGCGTTGCGGATCGCGGCGATGTTGGCCTTGTAGGCGTCCTGCGTGCCGCCCCTGAACACGGAGGTGCCGGCGACGAAGGCGTTGGCGCCGGCCGCCGCGAGCGCGCCGGCAACGTCGGGGCCGACGCCGCCGTCGACCTCGATGTCGATCGGACGGCCCGCCGTCATCGCGCGGATATCGCGGATCTTGCCGATCGCCGAGGGGATGAAAGCCTGGCCGCCGAAGCCGGGATTGACCGACATCACCAGCACGAGGTCGACGAGGTCGAGGACGTATTCGAGCGCGCTGATCGGCGTCGCCGGATTGAGCGAGACGCCGGCCTTCTTGCCGAGCGCGCGGATCGCCTGCAGCGAGCGGTGCAGGTGCGGACCGGCCTCCGCATGCACAGTGATGTGGTCGCAGCCGGCTTTCGCGAAGGCCTCGAGATAGGGATCGCAGGGCGAGATCATCAGATGCGCGTCGAAGATCTTCTTCGTGTGCGGACGCATCGCCTTGATGATGTCGGGACCGTAGGAGATGTTCGGAACGAAGTGCCCGTCCATCACGTCGAGATGGATCCAGTCGGCGCCGGCGGCATCCACCGCGCGCACCTCCTCGCCGAGCCTGGAGAAGTCCGAGGCCAGGATCGAGGGCGCGATGGCCAGGGGGCGGGGGGCGAAGGCTTGGGTCATGGCGCTTTTTCCCGTGGCGGCCGTGAAAGATGGCCTCGCCTAACATGGGCCTCCGTGGCGGGCAATGCAGGGAAGCCGCGCTTCCTGTGGGCGGAAATTTCTGCCGCGGCCGGCACGAATTGCCGGTGCTCCCCGGCGGTGCCGAGCGCGGCGGAGGCGGATTTCATTGAGCTTTTCACGATGGCACGACGCTTGCTGACGTCAGTCCGGAACATTGGCCGCGGCATGCCGCATCGGTTGGAGTTGTGCAATGTTGTTCGCCCTTGGTGCGGTATCGAGTGCGCTCGGCGCGATCCAGTCGCTGACGAACTCGAAATCGTCCTCATCGACGCAGAAGACGGGATCGACGCAAGGCGCGACCAACCCGTTCGCGATCGACAGCGGCAGCAGCACGACCAGCGGCGCAGCCTCGTCGGTCAACTCGGGCAGATATCCGCAGATCTCGCCGGAGACGATGAACGCGCTGTTCGCGGCACAGGGCCAGTCGACGGACACGAGCGGCGCGACCAGCTCATCCTCGACCGGGTCGGCGTCTTCGGCATCGAAGAGTCCCGAGGATGCGCTGAAGGACCTGTTCTCGCAGATCGATGGGGACGGTGATGGCAAGATCACCAAGTCCGAGTTCGAGGACGCCCTCGGCGCGGGCGGCACCAATCTGGCCAAGGCCGACGAGGTGTTCTCGAAGATGGACGCGAATGCGGATGGTGACATCAATCTCGGAGAGATGACGAAGGCGCTGCGGGGCGGCCACGGCCATCACGCAGAGGGTGCCGGCGGCTCGGGCGGTGGTTCGGACTCCTCGTCGCAATCCGGCGGCGGCTCGACGTCGACCACGACGACCAATGCCGACGGCTCGACCACCACCACCGTCACCTATGCCGACGGCTTCAAGATGTCGACCACGGTGCCGGGTGCCTCCAGCAGTTCGAATGCCAACGGCGGCGGCAATTCGCCTTATGACTGGTTCGGGCAGATGATGCAGCGTCAGGCGCAGGCTTCGGCGGGGTCGGCTTCATCAATGTCGATGAGCGTGTGAGCGCGCCCCAAGGCTAACCCGCATATTCGTGCGTGATGTCACGATAGGCATAACGGTCGCGGATCTCGCGATTGAAGAACGTCCCTTTTGAGCGCGCTTGACTGAATGCAGCGGCGGCCTCCGGCGGAACGTCCTCGTAGAGGTAGATCCTTCCGCTGACGAAAGTCACCTTCAGCTCGCGCGTGCCTGGCGCATATCGAAAGAAGCGGACCACGGACGACGGCATGGCGGAACACCTCGGTCCGCCGGGACAACGCCGTGTCCGCCGTTTCGTTTCTCGCCTAGACTAGCCGAACTTGTCTTTCCACGCCGGCAGCGCCCCCGGGAACGGCAGCGCGGTCGCATTGTACACGCCGCTTGCGATCGCGCGTGCGACCACGTTGGCGGCGACCATGCCGAGCTCGGTGAGCTCCACCAGCGCCTCGATCGGCTTCTCGCAGGTGGCCGCGGCAAACAGCACGTCGCCGTCGAGCGGAGCGTGCACCGGATAGATCGCGCGGGCAAATCCGGTCTGCGCGATCATCGCGAGCCGCTTGGCCTGCGCCTTGCTCAGGATCGCGTCGGTGACGACGAGGCCGATCGTGGTGTTCTCGCGCTCACGCGCGGCCGGCCCGCCCTTGATGCGCATCGCCAGCATGTCGGGCGTGAACGCGGGCGGCAGGCCCCGTCCGCCGAACTCGCCGTTCTCCTCGAACGGCGCGGCCCAGAACCAGGGACCGTTGCCCACGGTGACGCTGCCGACCGCGTTCACCACCATGATCGCGGCGACCTTGACGCCGTTCGTCGTGACGGCCGACGCCGAGCCGATCCCGCCCTTGAAGGTGGCGGTGGTCGCACCCAGGCCCGCACCGACGCTGCCGAGTGCGAAGTCGGTGCCGGCGGAGGCAGCGGCGGCATAGCCGAGATCGCGATAGGGCGAGAAGCGACCCCAGGCCTTGTTGCCGCCGTTGAGCAGGTCGAACACGATCGCGCCCGGAACGAGGGGGACCACGGCCTCCCGGACCCTGAAGCCGCGGCCCTGTTCGGCGAGCCAGGCCTGCACGCCGCCGCCGGCATCGAGGCCGAAGGCGGAGCCGCCGGAAAGCGCGATCGCATCGATCCGCTCGACGGTATTGGCGACGTCGAGCAGCGAGGCCTCGCGCGTACCTGGGCCGCCGCCGCGGACGTCGATCGCCGCGACGGCCGGCTGGTCGAAAATGATGGCGGTCGTGCCGGAGGCCACTTCCGTATTCTCGGCATGGCCGACCCGGACGCCGGCGATATCGGTGAGAAGGTTTTTCAAGACGGCCTCGTCGTTGAGAGCATTTCGCGGTCTGCGATAGCGCAGCGATGCCGCAGGCTCAACCGGCGAGCGCGGTCCTGAGCATCTTGGCGAGCTCGGACTTGCGGTAGGGCTTGGCCAGCAGCAGCACGCCGGAATCGAGCCGGCCATGATGGACGATGGCATTTTCGGTATAGCCCGAGGTGAACAGCGTCTTCAGGTCGGGGCGGCGCCGGGCCGCTTCGTCGGCAAGTTGGCGGCCGTTCATGTTGCCGGGCATGATGATGTCGGTGAAGAGCAGGTCGATGGTCTCGTCGCTGTCGATGATGTTGAGGGCCTCGGTGCCGCTGGCAGCCTCGAGCGCGGTATAGCCGAGGCTCTTGACCTGCGTCACGACATACTGCCGCACCAGCGCATCGTCCTCGACGATCAGGACCTTCTCGTCGCCGCCGGCGATGGGCGCGTTCTGGAGCGCCTCGAACTCGGCATCCTGCACCCCGCTCGAGCGCGGCAGGTAGATCTTCACGCTCGTGCCGTGGCCTTCCTCGCTGTAGATCTTGATGTGGCCGCCCGACTGCTTGACGAAGCCGAACACCATGCTCAAGCCCAGCCCGGTGCCCTTGCCGACCTCCTTGGTGGTGAAGAAGGGATCGAACACCCGGTCGATCAGCTCCGCCGGGATCCCGCTGCCGGTGTCGCTGACCGCGATCATCACATAATTGCCGGCAGTGACGTCGGGGTTCATGCTGGCATAGCCGTCGTCGAGGAAGATGTTGCGGGTCTCCAGCACCAGGGTGCCGCCATCGGGCATGGCGTCGCGCGCATTCAGCGCGAGATTGAGGATCGCGGTGGACAGCTGGCCGGGGTCGACCAGCGTTGGCCAGGCATCCTCGGTGAGCTGCGGCATGATGGTGATCTGCTCGCCGAGCGTCGGATGCAGCAGCTTGGCGGCTTCGAGCGCCAGCGCATTGACGTCGATCTCGCGTGGCTGGAGCGGCTGCTTGCGGGCGAAGGCGAGCAGATGCCTGGTCAGCTGCGCGCCACGCTCGGCGGCATCGTCGATCAGCTTGGTGATGGCGGCAAGCTCGGGCCGGTCGGCGACCGCGTCGCCGAGAATGCCGATCGTGCCGGTGATGACGGTCAGCACGTTGTTGAAGTCGTGGGCGACGCCGCCGGTCAATTGCCCGATCGAGTCCATCTTCTGGATCTGCCTGAGCTGGGCTTCGGCGGCCTGCTTGTCGGTGAGGTCGCGGCCGATGAAGTAATGGCGCTTCACCGGCTCGGACCAGGTGCCCATCCAGTTCAGCGTGACCTCGTGACCGTCGTAATGGTAGTAGCGCGCCTCGAAGCTGCGCTTGACCGCACCGCGACGGGCTGCGCGCATCTCGTTCCGCGTATTCTCGAGATCGTCGGGATGGATGAACTCGGTCGCGCTGTGCCCGACCATGTCCTCGGGGTCGTAGCCGAGAATGTTCTTCACGCTCGGGCTGACCTGGACGAAATTGCCATAGCCGTCGGTGACCAGGATCAGGTCCTGCGACGTCTCGAAGATGCGCTGGCGTTCTTCGGTCTCCCGGCGCAGCTTCTCTCTCGCCTGCTTCTCTTCGGTAATGTCGTGGGCGATCTTGGAGGCGCCGATGATCTCTCCCTCATCGGTCCGCAGCGGCGTAACGTTGAGGACGACGTCGAGCGGGCTTCCGTCCTTCCGGATCCGGATCGTCTCGTGCTGGGCGATCGACTCATTGCCGGCGATCCGGTTGAGGATGCTCCTGACCTCGCCCTTGAGATCCGGCGGCACGATGATGTCGATCGGCTTGCCGATGGCCTCGGCAGCGGAATAGCCGAAAAGATGTTCGGCGGCCTTGTTCCAGCCGGTGATGATGCCATCGAGCGATTTCGTGATGATGGCATCGTTGGACGACTCGACGACCGCGCCGTACAGCGCGAGCCGCTTGCCGTAATAGTCGCGTTCCGAGGCCGATTGCTGCCGCAGCCTGCCGACGAGGCCCACCGTATGTGCCTGGAGGCGGACATTCTCGATGAGAAGCACTGCGAGCACGAAGGTCGCCGCAGCGAGACCGTAGAGCCGTCCGGCATAGAAGCCGAGATCGAAGCGTGCGACGTTGACGATCGCCGACAGCGCGATGTCGAACAGCCAGGCGCACATGACCACCATGAGCCAGACGTCGATCACCGTATGCGGCTTGCGGAACCAGAGCGAGACCAGTGCGGCAAAGCTCAGCGACCACACGAAGGACACGACTCCGATCATGGTTGGCGTGTACCGGCCGTCGCGCAACAGGACCGGCAGCAGATCGTGCTGCGCGGTCACGATCCAGGCGAACACCGCCACCGCGGCGATGACGCCGAGCACGCTGGCGTAAATCGCCCGGCTTGCCGCGCCGCGGATCCGGGGGCCACCGTCCTTTTCTTTCAGCCAGGCATAACCCATCACGCACAGCGGAAAGACGGCGTGCCAGATCATGTAGAGCCAGACCGTGGTCTGCCGGCCCGCGCCGAAGAGCCCGGCGGGTGCGAACAGTCCGGGGAAGGTGAGGGCATGAACCAGCGCCGCCGCAGCGGTGAAGAGATAGCCGGTCGCGAGCCACAGCAGCGCGCGGGTCCGCAAGATCGCAAACTGCGACAGCAGCAGCACCGCCGTGACGATGTCGCTCACGGCGAGCGCCGATTGATAGCTCGCGACGAAGGCCGGTACCGGCAGGAGCGGGGTACCCGCGAAGGGCACGGCCGCTGCGAACAGGAGCGAGGACACGCCGACGATCGTCGACGCTGCGGCGCGGTCGGCCGAAGTGGCCGGCAGGGTCGAGAGAAATGTGCTCCGGTCGACCGTCGCAGGCACATCCACCTCTCGCGGGTTGGTCTTGGGCTGGTCGGGTCTGAGCATCTCCGCAAGTCTCATTCGGCCGGCAGTCCGTTCATGGTAGCGGTTCTGGGCGCGGATCGTGAACAGGACCGGCCACGACTCAACCGAAGGTTACAGCTTTCTTAATCTCGGTGGGAACACGGAATGGGGCCTGGGTAAGGTGCCCTTTACCGGGGCGATGCCACAATGCAACTCCGCCGTGGCGGGTTCCAGGTTCGAACCTGGCGATTCGGATCTCGATATCGGGAGTTGTTCCCCCATGCCCCGCGTTCTCATCATCGACGACCAGAAGGACGTCCGTGCGATGGTCGCGATCGTGCTTCGGGTCAATCATTTCGAGGTCGTGGAGGCCGAAAGCGGCGCGGCGGGGCTGAAGGCCTTCGCGGAAAGCCCCTTTGACGCGGCGATCGTCGACATTTTTCTCGGCGACACCAGCGGCGCCGACGTCATCGCGACCCTGCGCGAGCGTGCACCGACGCTCCCCATCATTGCGGTCTCCGGGATGACGGCGCTCGATTTCGTGGACCAATCGCCCCACCTCGCCAACGTGGTCTGCCTGCAAAAGCCGTTTCGGCCGAACGACCTGCTGCAGGCCTTGCGGAAGGCCCAGGCCGCGGCCGGCGGCAAGCTGGCCGCAGCCGTCTGATCCTGCCGCAAGAAGAAACGCCCCGGGCTAGGCCGGGGCGCGATGATGATTGGATGGCGGCCCAAAGGCCCGGCAAGCGCGCTCAGGTGCCGTTGCCGCTGATCTCGGCGTAGCCGCCCTTGGCGTCCCACTTGTAGACGACGTAGTCGATCTGCTTGATGTCGCCCTTGGCGTCATATTCGACCGGGCCGATCACGGTGTCCCACTTGCCGGCCTTCATCGCCGCCATGACCTTCTTGGCGTCGGTGGTGCCGGCCTTCTTGGCCGCCTGCGACCACACCTGCATCGCTGCGTAGGTGTAGAGGGTGTAGCCCTCGGGGTCGATGTTCTTGGCCTTGAATGCCTCGACGATCTTCTTGGCGGTCGGCTTGTTGCGCGGGTCGGGGCCGAAGGTGAACAGCGTGCCTTCGCCGGCGGGGCCGGTGATCGAGGCGTACTCCTTGTCGGCGAGCGCGTCGCCGGCCATCAGCACGGTCTTGAGGCCCTGGTCCCGCATCTGGCGCAGGATCAGGCCGCTTTCCTGATGATAGCCGCCGACATAGACGAGGTCGATGTTGTCGCGCTTCAGGCGGGAGACGATTGCGTTGAAGTCCTTGTCGCCCTTGTTGTACGACTCGTACATCTTCTCGGTGACGCCGGCCTTGTTCAGCGCCTTCTTGGTCTCGTCGGCAAGACCCTTGCCGTAGGTGGTCTTGTCGTTGAGAATCGCGATGTTCTTGCCCTTGTAGTTCTTGGCGATGTACTGCGCGGCGATCAGGCCCTGCTGATCGTCACGGCCGCAGACGCGCGCCACGTTCCAGAGCTTGCGCTCGGTGAACAGCGGGTTGGTCGAGGCCGGCGTGATCTGGAGCACGTTGCCGTCGGCATAGGCTTCCGAAGCCGGGATCGACGACGACGAGCAATAGTGCCCGGCCACGAACGGGATTTTCGCGCCGGCGATCTTCTCGGCGATCGAGCGCGCCTGTTTCGGATCGCAAGCGTCGTCTTCGACGGAGAGCGCGAGCTTCTTGCCGTTGACGCCGCCGGCGGCATTGATATCGGCCACGGCCATCTCGGCGCCGTTCTTCATCTGGCGGCCGAAGGCGGACTCGCCGCCGGTCATCGGGCCTGCGACTGCGACGGTGACATCCTGCGCGAATGCCGCGCCCGACAGCGCGAGCGATGCGCCGAATGCCAGACCGATGAGCTTCAGTGATTTCATGAGATACCTCGCGGGTGGTCGCCTGTGGAAGTTGCCGGGCATGCCCGGTTCAAACCGGCGCCATTCTTGAATGAATTCGAGGAGAAGTCACCGGCAAAATACGGGCATTTGCGGAGATATCTCGCCACATTCGGCCGCACTTGTCGGTCTTGGCTCGGTCAGCCGTGGCGGCCGCCTTCCAGATAGGCGGCGCGAATCTCCGGGCGCTGCAGCAATTCGGTGCCGGTCCCGGCCAAAGTGATCAGGCCATTGACCATGACGTAACCGCGATGGGCGAGCTTGAGCGCATGGTTGGCGTTCTGCTCGACGATCAGGACGGTCAGACCGTCCTGCCGGTTCAGGGTCCGGATCGCATCGAAGATCTGGCGTGCGATCAGCGGTGCGAGGCCGAGCGATGGCTCGTCGAGCAGGAGCAGGCGGGGGCGGCTCATCAGCGCGCGGCCGATGGCCAGCATTTGCTGCTCGCCGCCGGACAGGGTTCCACCGCGCTGGGCATAGCGTTCCTTCAGCCGCGGAAACAGCGCGAACACGCGTTGCAGCGTCGCCTCGCGCTCGGCGTCGGTGCATTCGGTCGAGTCCGCCCCCATCTGAAGATTTTCCGAAACGCTCATGCGCGGGAAGATGCGGCGGCCCTCCGGCGATTGCGCGATGCGCAAATGCGCGATCTCGTGGGTGGGAACGTCGGTGATGTCGCGGCCTTCATAGAGGATCTGGCCGGCGCGGGCGCGCGGCTTGCCGAAGATCGTCATCATCAGTGTCGACTTGCCGGCGCCGTTGGCGCCGATCAGCGCGACGATCTCGCCGGCATTGATCTCGATGTCGACGCCCTTCAGCGCCTCGATCTTGCCGTAGGCGGCGCGAAGACCGTGGATCGCGAGCAGGGGAGTGGGCGCCGATGTCACGTCCCGTTCTCCATCACGGCCACGGCCTCGTCCTCGTCGGCGCCGAGATAGGCGGCGATCACCTTCGGATCGTCGCGGACCTCGCGCGGCGTGCCTTCCGCGATCTTCACGCCATGGTCCATCACCACGATGTGGTCGGAGATTTCCATCACCACCGACATGTCGTGCTCGATCAGCAGGATCGAGGTGCCGAGTTCGTCCCGGATCGAGAGCAGGAGCTCGCTCAGGGCCGCGCTCTCGCGCGCATTGAGGCCGGCCGCGGGTTCGTCCAGGCACAACAGGGCGGGCTCGGTGCACATTGCGCGGGCGATTTCCAGCCGGCGCTGGTCGCCATAGGCGAAATTGCCGGCGGCGTCGTCGGCGCGGTCGAGCAAATTGACCCGCTTCAGCCAGTCGGTGGCCAGATCGATCGCACGCTTTTCGGCGTCACGGTAGGTGGGAACGCCGAGGAGACCGAGAAGGGTGTAGCCGGAGGCGCGCATCAGCGCGTTGTGCTGCGCCACCATCAGGTTCTCCAGCGCGGTCATGCCGGGAAACAGGCGGATGTTCTGGAAGGTACGCGCGACCTTGGCCTGCTTGGCGATGCGGAAATCGTTCAGCCGCTCCAGCGCCATCACCCTGCCGTCGTCGTGGGTGAGGCGAATGGTGCCGCCGCTCGGCTTGTAGAACCCGGTGATGCAGTTGAAGACCGTGGTCTTGCCGGCGCCGTTCGGCCCGATCAGCGCGGTGATCTTCTTCCGCTCCGCCGAGAATGACAGGTCCTGCACGGCAACGATGCCGCCGAAGCGCATGACGAGCCGGTCGACGCTCAGAATCTGGTCGGCGCTCATCCGTGCCCTTCCTTGACGAGGTCGGACGAGATCGCCTCCGCCTTGGTCAGATACACGGTGGGTGCGCGATGGCCGATCAGACCGCGCGGCCGCCAGATCATGATCAGCACCATCGACATGCCGAACACGAGCATGCGGTAGGTCTCGAGGCCGCGGAACAGCTCGAAGCCGCCGATCATGGCGAGCGCGGCAAGCGCCACGCCGAGCTGCGAGCCCATGCCGCCGAGAACGACGATGGCGAGCACCAGCGCCGATTCCTGGAAGGTGAAGGATTCCGGGCTGATAAAGCCCTGGCGGGTGGCGAAGAACGCGCCAGCGAAGCCGCCGAACATGGCGCCGGTCGCGAACGCCGTGAGCTTGGTGGTCGTGGTGTTGATGCCGAGCGCACGGCAGGCGACTTCGTCCTCGCGCAAGGCCTCCCAGGCCCGCCCGATCGGCAGGCGGCGCAGCCGGATCGTCACCCAGTTGGTGAGGAGCGCCAGCGCCAGGATCAGGTAGAACAGGAAGACGATGCGGTGGGTCGGCGAGTACTCGATGCCGAGCCTTGCGGCGAGCCCTTCGTCGCTGTTGTCGAGCGGGATGCCGAAGAAGGAGGGGCGTGGAATGCCGGAGACGCCGTTCGGACCGCCGGTCAGCTCCTGCCAGTTGATGATGACGAGGCGGATGATCTCGCCGAAGGCGAGCGTCACGATGGCGAGGTAGTCGCCGCGCAGGCGGAGCACGGGGAAGCCGAGCAGCACGCCCCAGAACGCGGCGAGGATGCCGGCGAGCGGCAGGCAGATCCAGAACGACCAGCCGAAATTGGTGGCGAGCAGTCCGTAGGAATAGGCGCCGACCGCATAGAAGGCGACGTAGCCAAGATCGAGCAGGCCGGCGAGCCCGACCACGACGTTCAACCCCCAGCCCAGCATCACATAGGTGAGCACGAGGATCGCGAGGTCGAGGATGTAACGCTGGTCATAGAAGATGACGGGCACCAGCACCGTAAAGACCAGAAGTGCCGGCGCGAGGTAGCGGCCGATGAAGGACATGCCGCTCTGCACCGCCGGCGGCACCAGCTTCTCGGCGCCGGTCGGGCCGATCCATTGCCGCAGCAGCTCGATCACGATCGAGCCGCCGAACACCGCCCCGACGAGGGAGGCGAGTTCGCCGAAGCGCGTCCAGTAGGTGAGCTGGCCGTCGGAGCCCGCCTCGGTGCGGATACCGACCATCAACGAGAACAGCACCAGCGCGATCAGCGCGTTGATGAAGGCCGTCTTCAGGAGGGAGGTGAGGCCTGTTGCGGGTTTTGCCGTCATGGTCGAGGGAGCTGCCACGCGTGACCGTCAGACTTTTTCGACTTCGGGACGACCGAGCAGGCCGGTCGGCATGAAGATCAGCACGACGATCAGGATCGAGAACGCCGCGACGTCCTTGTATTCGACCGAGAAATAGGCCGACCAGAACGTCTCGATCAGGCCGATCGCAAGCCCTCCGAGCATGGCGCCGGGCAATGAGCCGATGCCGCCGAGCACGGCAGCGGTGAACGCCTTGATGCCGGCGACGAAGCCCATGAAGAAGTCGACGAGGCCGTAATAGAGCAGGTACATCAGGCCGGCCACCGCAGCGAGCGCGGCGCCGATCACGAAGGTCATGGAGATGGTGCGGTCGACGTTGACGCCAAGCAGGGCCGCCATGGTCTGGTCCTGCTCGCAGGCGCGCATGTCGCGTCCGAGCCGGGTGCGGGAGACCAGCCAGGTGAAGATCGCCAGCAGCACGATGGTCGTGACGACCACCATGATCTGGATGTTGGAGAGCTGGATCACGAAGCCGTCCGCGCTCTCATGCAGCGTGTAGCCGCCGGTGATGAAGGGCGGGATCGGCTTGACGCGCGCGCCTTGCGCCACCTGCGAATAGTTGGTGAGCACGAAGGACATGCCGATCGCCGACAGCATCGGGGCGAGACGGAAGGAATGGCGCAGCGGCCGGTAGGCGATTCGCTCGATGGTCCAGCCATAGAGCGCGGTGATCGCCATCGAGACCAGCAGCACGACGAGCAGGATCACGGGGATGGCGGTCAGCCCGAGCGAGATCAGGATCACGAAGGTGATGAGTGCGATGAAGCCGCCGATCATGAAGACGTCGCCATGGGCGAAGTTGATCATGCCGACGATGCCGTAGACCATCGTGTAGCCGATCGCGATCAGGCCGTAGATCGAGCCCAGGACGAGACCGTTGATGAGCTGCTGGGCGAAATAATCCATGGGCTGCCGTTACCAAACCTGACGCCGCTCAAAGGGAGCTATTCGAGAGAGAGTCTTGAGTTTCTTCTCGGGCCCCGGCAGCCCTTGAGCATTCTTCGGGTTTTGTAACAGGAGGGAACTGGCGGCTGCAACTAGCGAAGCCGCGGCAGACGGGCTTGTACAATGGTCATTTCGTTACGACTGTCGTCTTTTCCGGTTCCTCAACTGCGAGGAACCGGGTTCCCTCAGGCAACCAAAGTGGATGCCCGCCGTTGTCTCGGCTCTGACGTCCAACAAGGGAGTTTCCCGAAATGACGAAGCAGCAGAATCAGAATCCGGGCCAGCAGAGTCAGAACCCCGGCCAGCAGCGCCCCGGTCAACAGCCCGGGCAGCAGCAGGGCGGCGGCCAGAAACCCGGACAGCAGCAGCAGAACGATCCGATGCGCCAAGGTGAGCGTCCAGGCCAGCAACAGGGCGGCCAGCGCGATCAGGAATAGCGAGTTTGGGAGCCCAGGAGTGAGGAGGCCCTGCCGAGAGGCGGGGCTTTCCTTTTGCCGCCCAGGTCCCTGGGACAGTTCCCCGTCCCCAGGGCAGTTAAGGTAAACAGAGAGTTTAAATTGCCGCCACGGTCTGATGCGAGTTAGCTCGGCGAAGCCGCGGCCTTTTCGTCGAAGGCCGGCAAACAGGCGGGAAGCGGCATGTTCGGGAATTGGCGGATCGGTTCGGTCAACGGCGCGCTGCTGGCGGCCTATTTCATTCCGGCCTGGGCGATGGTTGCCTTCAACATCATTGTCGCCCCGGTGCACGGCCTCTACGAGCGCCCGAGCGTTGCGGTCGCGCTGTTCCTGAGCGACCATCTCCAGATGGCGGGGATGGACACGGTGCGCGCCGCCTGGCTGCTTGCGCTGGGCCGGCTGACGGTCGTGGCGTTCTTTGCGATCTTCCTTGTGCTGCTGTCCGTTCCCCGAATCCGCAAGAACGGCGGCTGCGACGAGGCGCTCGGCATCGCGCTGGCGATCGGCAGCCTGATCTCGTTTGCCAGCATGGTGATGGCCTCGAAGGTCGGCGAGATGGCCGCGCTCCGGCTGCATGCCACCGAGCTCCTGCTCTTGCTCGGTGCCGCGATCGTGGTGGTGATCGAGAAGCCGGCGGCAGCGCCGAAGACGTCGGAGATCGCCGCGACGCCAAGCCTTGAGCCGCTAGGCCTTGAGCCGCTAGGTCTTGAGCAGGCCGAGCTCCTGCACAATCGCTGAGGCTTCCTTGACGGCGTGGTTCACCGCCGGCACGCCGCAATAGATCGCCTGCTGAAGCAGGATTTCCTTGATGTCGTCAGGCGTGAAGCCACCCTCGGCGAGCGCAGCGCGCACGTGCAGGCGGAATTCGTCCCATTGCCCGAGCGCGACCATGGTGCCGATCACCAGCACGCGCCGTGTGCGCTCGTCGAAATGCGGCCGCGTCCAGATCTCGCCCCAGGCATAGCGCGTGATCATGTCCTGGAAGTCGGTGTTGAACGCGTTGCGGTTCGCGATCGACTTGTCGACCCAGGCATTGCCGAGCACTTTTCGGCGCACGTTCATGCCGGCATCGCGGCGCTTCTGGTCGTCCATGATGTTTCCTCCTTCGTCATGCGAGCGCAGCGAAGCAATTCAGAAAATGTGTCCGAGGAGAGAGTCTGGATTGCTTCGTCGCTACGCTCCTCGCAATGACGGCTGCGGTTAACGCTGCGTCAAAAAGCCCACCACCGCATCCGTGAATGCGTGCGGCTGCTCGACGTTGGAAATGTGCGCGGCGTCGATGATGGTCATGCTCGCGCCCGGAATGTTCGAGCGGATCAACTCGGCCGCCGAGATCGGCGTCGCCACGTCGTGGCGACCGGCGATCACCAGCGTCGGGCTCTTGATCCTGGGCAGCAGCTCGCGCTGATCGAGCGTCGACAGCGCCTCGCAGCAGGCAAGATAACCCTCGACCGGCGAGGCGAGCAGCATCGATTTCATCTTCGCGGTGATCTCCGGCTCGCGTTCACGGAAATCCTGGGTCAGCCAGCCCGCGATCACGGCATCGGCGACGGCGGTGATGCCGCCCTCCTTCACCGCCTTGATGCGGTTATGCCAGTTTGTAGGATCGGGATAGTAGCAGGACGTATTGGCAAGGATGAGCTTGCCGAACCTTTCAGGCGCGTTGGCGCCGAGCCATTGCCCGACCATGCCGCCCATCGACAGGCCGCACCAATGCACCTTCTCGATGTTGAGATCGTCGAGGATCGCCAGCACGTCGCGGCCGAAACGCTCCATCGTGTAGGGGCCGGGCGGGACGCTGGACTTACCATGGCCGCGGCGGTCGTAGCGGATGACGCGGAACACCTGCGTCAGCGCCTTCATCTGCGGCTCCCACATCTGCAGCGTGCAGCCCAGCGAGTTGGATAGCATCAGGGTGGGCCCGCCGTCGCGGCCCTCGACGGAGACGTTGAGCAGGCAACCGTCGGCATCGATCATGGGCATGCGGCGTCTCCGTCGTATTTGCGGTTCTTATTCGCGGTCGAGGCTGTCGAGCAGCCGGTCGATCAGGGCTTGGGAGGCTCCTTGATAGGCCATCGGCTCGAACAATGCCGCAATTTTTTCCGGAGAGAGGTGCGCGTTGACCTGCGAATCGGCCGACAGCACCTCGCGCAAATGCTTCCTCTCGGCGACCGCGCGCTTGCTCGCGGTCTCGATCAGATGATGCGCATCGCTCTTGCCGATCTTTTCGGCCAGCGCGAAGGTGACCGCTTCGGCCATGATCAGCCCCTGCGTCGCATCGAGATTGCTGCGCATGCGCACCGCATCGACCTCGAGGCCTTCGGCGATGTCGACGATGGCCGCAAGCGCGCCGGAGGTGACCAGCATCAGTTGTGGCAGCGTCGGCCATTCCGCGTGCCAGGGGCCGGCGCTGCGCTCGTGGTCCTGCACCTGCGCGGCGAAAATCGTCGCGGCGAGCTGCGGGGCCATGGTGGCGGCGCCCAGCGCGGTCGCAGCGGCGACCGGGTTGCGCTTGTGCGGCATGGTCGAGGAGCCGCCGCGGCCTTCGCCGGCGGGCTCGAACGCTTCGGCGACGTCGGTCTGCATCATCAGCGAGACGTCGCGCGCGATCTTGCCGCAGCTGCCGGCGAGAATTGCGAGGCAGGATGCAGCCTCGGCGATGCGGTCGCGATGGGTGTGCCAGGGCGCCTCCGGCAGCGGCAGACCGAGCTCCTGCGCCAGCCGTTCGGCAACAGCGATCCCCTTGTCGCCGAGCGCGGCGAGGGTGCCGGCGGCGCCGCCGAATTGCAGCGCGAGGCCCTCGCGGGAGAGCCGCCGCAGGCGGCAGCGGGCGCGGGCAAGGCTCGCGGCATATTCGGCCGCCTTCAGCCCGAACGGCATCGGCAGCGCATGCTGGAGCCAGGTCCGCGCCACCATCGCGGTGTTGCGATGGCTGCGCGCCAGTGCGGCAAAGCCCTTGATGGCGCGGCTGAGGTCGACATCCAACGCATCGATGCCGGCACGAAGCGTCAGCATGGTCGCGGTGTCGATGACGTCCTGGCTGGTCGCGCCCCAATGCACGTAGCGCGCGGCCTCCGCGTCGGTCTTGCCGACATTGGCGGTCAGCGTCTTGACCAGGGGAATCGCGAGATTTCCCGATCGCGTCGCGGCCTCGGCCAGTGCGGCCATGTCGAAGGAATCGGCCTTGCACGCGGCCTCGATCGGGCCGATGGCGGATGCCGGAATCACAGCCGTGGCGGCCTCGGCGCGTGCCAGGGCTGCCTCGAAATCGAGCATGTTCTGCAGGGTAGACCGGTCGTCGCAGACCGCGCGCATGGCGGCGCTCGACAGCATCGGCGCGAGCAGGGGGGAGAGGGATGTGCTCATGTTGCGCGCGACCTAATCATCATGGCCCGGCTGTGCCAATCCCCTACCGGCCCCACACGTTTTTTTGCAGTTGCGAATATGCATTGCACGTGACCCGGCCCCGCCCTTTCCTTTGCCGCGCCGCTGCGTTACTTGATCAGCACTATAGTTGTCCGATCCGGGAGGCACCTCATGGCCATGACGATGAACGGCGAAGTCCAGCTTGCGGCGCCGCGCGAGGCCGTGTGGGCCAAGCTCAACGACCCCGAGGTGCTCAAGGCCTGCATCCCCGGCTGCGAAGAGCTGGAGAAGACCGACGATGGCGGCTTCCGCGCAACGGCTAAAATGAAGGTCGGCCCGGTGTCGGCGCGCTTCAAGGGCAAGGTCACGTTGTCCGATCTCGACCCGCCGAACGGTTACAAGATCTCCGGTGAGGGCGAGGGCGGGGTGGCCGGATTCGCCAAGGGCGGCGCGGTGGTCAAGCTCGCGGAGAAGGACGGCGGCACGCTGCTGTCGTACGACGTCGAGGCGCAGATCGGCGGCAAGTTGGCGCAGCTCGGCCAGCGCCTGATCAACGGCGCCGCCAAGAAACTGGCCGACGAATTTTTCGCGAACTTCGCCAAGGCGGTACAAAGCTGACACCTATCGCTTTCGGCATGGCGCCTTGCGTTCCGGGCGATGTTGCCCCCGGGCATATTGGCCCATATGATGGGTTGGAATAATTATAAGAACCGCTTCGACGGGACCCGTCGGGGCGCTGATAGAGAGTGCTTATGGCAAAAATCTCCCTCATCGTGAACGGCAATCCTGTGACGGCCAATGTCGATCCACGCACGCTTCTGGTGCAGTTTCTGCGCGAGAATCTGCGGCTGACCGGCACCCATGTCGGCTGCGACACCTCGCAGTGCGGCGCCTGCGTCGTGCATCTCGACGGCAAGGCCGTGAAGTCCTGCACCACGCTTGCGGTGATGGCCGATGGCCACGAGGTCAAGACGATCGAGGGGCTGGCCGCCGACGGCGCACCGCTGCATCCGATGCAGGAGGCCTTTCGCGAACACCATGGCCTGCAGTGTGGCTTCTGCACGCCGGGCATGATCATGACCGCGATCGACATCGTGCATCGCAAGGGCCACGAACTCGACGACCACACGATTCGCGAGGAGCTCGAAGGTAATCTCTGCCGCTGCACGGGCTATCAGAACATCGTCGCCTCGATTTCCGCCGGCGCAAAGGCGATGGCGAAATCCGACCTCGCGTAACGCGCATCCCGCGATCAGGACATCCAGATGTACGAATTCAAATATCATCGCCCTGGGACGGTTCGCCAGGCGGCCAACCTCCTGGTGAAGAACGAAGACGCCAAGGTGATCGCCGGCGGCCACACGCTGATTCCCGTCATGAAGCAGCGCCTCGCAAGCCCTCCGCATCTGGTCGACCTCTCCCATATCGAGGGGCTCAACGCGATCGAGATGAAGGGCCGCTCGCTGGTGATCGGTGCCACCGCCAGGCACGCCGAGGTCGCGACCTCCGCCATCGTCGGTGAGGCGATCCCGGCGCTGGCGGATCTCGCCAGCCAGATCGGCGATCCGGCCGTGCGTCACAAGGGCACGATCGGCGGCTCGCTCGCCAACAACGATCCGACCGCCGACTATCCGGCCGCGGTGCTGGCGCTGGGCGCCACCATCGTCACCAACAAGCGCCGCCTGAAGGCCGAAGAGTTCTTCCAGGGCCTGTTCACCACGGCGCTCGAAGCCGATGAGATCATCACCAAGGTGATGTTTCCGCTGCCGAAAAAGGCAGCCTACATCAAGTTCCGCAACCAGGCCTCTCGTTATGCGCTGGTCGGTGTGTTCGTGGCGCGGCGTCCTTCGGACGTGCGCGTTGCCGTCACCGGCGCAGGCTCCGAAGGCGTGTTCCGCGTCACCGCATTCGAGGAGGCCCTGAAGAAGCGCTTCGCCTCGAAGGCGCTGGAAGGCATCGCGGTGCCGGCGGAAGGTCTCAACAGCGATATCCACGGCAGCGCCGAATACCGCGCGCACCTCATCGGGGTGCTGACGCGGCGTGCCGTCGATGCCGCCAACGCCAAGGCGTGAGGTGACCTCACGCATCGGCCCCGAACATGTCCCGATGAGGGCGTAGTAAGACTGGCTTTCTCATGACTTCAACGCCCAATTCGTCCGGTGCTTTGCCGGCATCGGTCGATGCGATGCTCGAACTTCTGACGTCGCGGG
Source organism: Bradyrhizobium sp. I71 (assembly GCF_022354745.1). Classification (NCBI taxonomy): domain Bacteria; kingdom Pseudomonadati; phylum Pseudomonadota; class Alphaproteobacteria; order Hyphomicrobiales; family Nitrobacteraceae; genus Bradyrhizobium; species Bradyrhizobium sp. I71. Next base: position 874,152 of record NZ_CP059398.1, on the reverse strand, counting down.
GCTACCTCGCCGAGCGGTCGCTTGCGACGGTGACCTACCTCTCCTTGCGCATGGGCCGGCCGCTGTTTTTGGAGGGCGAGGCCGGCGTCGGCAAGACCGAGATCGCCAAGGTGCTCTCGGCGGCGCTGGGGCGGAAGCTGATCCGCCTCCAGTGCTATGAAGGCCTCGACGTTTCCTCCGCGGTCTACGAGTGGAACAGCGCCGCGCAGATGATCGCGATCCGGATGGCGGAAGCCGCCGGCGACACCGATCGCGACCAGCTCTCGAGCGATATCTTCGCCGACCGCTACATGATCAAGCGGCCGCTGCTTCAGGCCCTGGAGCCCGACGTCGCCGGTCCGCCGGTGCTGCTGATCGACGAGCTCGACCGCGCCGACGAGGCGTTTGAGGCCTACCTGCTCGAGATCCTCAGCGACTTCCAGGTGACCATCCCCGAATTCGGCACCGTGAAGGCGCCGCATCCGCCGATCGTCATCATCACCTCCAACCGCACCCGCGAGATCCATGACGCGCTGAAGCGGCGCTGCCTCTATCACTGGGTGGATTATCCTGCCGCCGAGCGTGAGCTTGCGATCGTCAAGACGCGCGTGCCCGGCATCTCCGCCAAGCTGTCGCAGCAGGTCGTGCGCTTCGTGCAGGCGCTGCGCAACCAGGATTTCTACAAGTCGCCGGGTGTCGCCGAGACGATCGACTGGGCCACCGCCCTGTCCGAGCTCGATGCCCGGTCGCTGACCCCGCAAGTGGTTGGCGACACGCTCGGTGCGCTGCTCAAGTATCAGGACGACATCACCCGGATGCAGGGCGATGCCTTGCAGAAGGTGCTGAAGGAAGCGACGAGCGAGAATTAGTTGGGTCGTTCCGGGGCGATGCGTAGCATCGAACCCGGAACCTCGAGATTCCGGGTTCACGCTACGCGTGCCACGGAATGACGGCAGGGGCGACAGACCATGGCCATCAACCACCTTGCCCCGGAGCAAACCGAGCAGTTCGCCGACAACATCGTCGGCTTTGCCCGCGCGCTGCGTGCCGCCGGCATTCCCGTCGGGCCGGGTGCGGTGATCGATGCCATGAATGCGCTGGAGGTGATTGACATCGGCAACCGCGCCGACGTCTTCACGACGCTGGAGGCGATCTTCGTCAAGCGTCACGAGCATGCGCTGATCTTCAAGCAGGCCTTCAACCTGTTCTTCCGCGCCTCGGAGGAATGGAAGCACATGCTGGATTCGGTGCCGCTGCCGGAGCAGGCCAAGAAGAAGCCGCAGGCGGGTGCGCGCCGCGTGCAGGAGGCGATGTCGCAGCCGCGGATGACCGAGACGCCGCAGCACCAGGAGCAGGATCTGCGCCTGTCCGTCTCCGACAAGGAGATCCTTCAGAAGAAGGATTTCGCGCAGATGAGCGCGGCCGAGATCACCGAGGCGCTCCGCGCCATCGAGCGGATGCACCTGCCGCAGGCGGAGCTTCTGACGCGCCGGCGCCAGCCCGACGCCCGGGGCTTGCGGCTCGACCTGCGCCGCACGCTCCGCGCATCGCTCCGCACCGGCGGCGACATCATCGACATCCATCGCCTCGGGCGGATCCAGAAGCCGGCGCCGATCGTCGCGCTGCTCGATATCTCGGGTTCGATGAGCGAGTATACCCGCCTGTTCCTGCACTTCCTCCACGCCATCACCGACGCGCGCAAGCGCGTCTCGGTGTTCCTGTTCGGCACCCGTCTCACCAACGTCAGCCGCGCGCTGCGCCAGCGCGACCCCGACGAGGCGCTGGCGAGCTGCTCGGCCTCGGTCGAGGACTGGGCCGGCGGCACCCGGATCTCGGCCTCGCTGCACAACTTCAACAAATTGTGGGCGCGGCGGGTGCTGAGCCAGGGCGCCATCGTGCTGCTGATCTCCGACGGGCTGGAACGGGAAGCCGATTCCAAGCTGGCCTTCGAGATGGACCGGCTGCACCGGTCCTGCCGGCGGCTGATCTGGCTCAACCCGCTGTTGCGGTTCGGCGGTTTCGAGGCCAAGGCGCAGGGCATCAAAATGATGCTTCCCCACGTTGACGAATTCCGCCCGGTACATAATTTGAGTTCGATCCAGGAGCTGATCACGACGCTCTCCCGGCCGCTGCCGCCGCATCACCGCAGCCTGATCCGCTCCGCAGCTTGAGAGGCACCCATGCTCGATCGCGACGAGGATATCCTGAAGGCGGCGGAGGACTGGCAGAAGGCCGGTCGTGGCGTTGCGCTCGCCACCGTTGTCGAGACCTGGGGTTCGGCGCCGCGCCCGGCGGGCTCGAGCCTCGTCATCAACGACGAAGGCACCTTCCTCGGCTCGGTCTCCGGCGGCTGCGTCGAGGGCGCCGTGGTGACCGAGGCCATGGATGTGATCCAGAGCGGTAAACCGAGGATGCTGGAGTTCGGCGTAGCCGACGAGACCGCCTGGAATGTCGGGCTGTCCTGTGGCGGCACCATCCGCGTCTTCGTCGAGAAGGTCGGTTAATCGTGAAGCTCGAGATCCTGCACGAACTCAATGCCGAGCGCGCCGCGCGCCGGCCGGTGATCCTGGTGACCGACACCGAGAGCGGCGAGCAGCGGCTGGTCAAAGCCAAGGATTTTGCCAGGGATCCGCTGCGCACCGAGCTGGAGAAGCAGCTTCGCATGGGCAAGAGCGCCAGTGTCGAGGCTGGCGGCAAGAAGCTGTTCCTCAACGTCTACGCGCCGACGGCAAAGCTCGTCATCGTCGGCGCGGTCCATATCAGCCAGGCGCTGGCGCCGCTGGCGCGCTCGCTCGGCTACGACGTCACCGTGGTCGATCCGCGCACGGCCTTTGCAAGCCCGGAGCGCTTCCCGGACATTCCGCTGATCGCCGAATGGCCCGACACGGCGCTGCCGCCGCTCAACGTCGATGCCTACACCGCCTTCGTCGCGGTGACGCACGATCCCAAGATCGACGATCCCGCGCTGCTGCACGCCTTCGAGCGCAACTGCTTCTATATCGGCGCGCTCGGCTCGCGAAAGACGCATGCCAAGCGGGCCGACCGGTTGCGGGCGCAGGGCGCCAGGGAAAGCGACATCGCGCGCATCCACGCGCCCATTGGCCTTCCGATCGGCGCGGTGTCGCCGTCCGAGATCGCGGTGGCGATCATGGCCGAGATCACGGCCGTGCTTCGGCTGCCTCCGAAAGAAAAAGAAGAGGCGGCATGAAATTCGGACCAGCGAGCCCGAGGGATGCGATTGGCGGGGTGACCGTCCACACCCTGCGCCAGGGGCCGCTGGTGCTGAAGAAAGGCACGAAGATCGGCGCCGCCGAGGTCGAGGCGCTGGAGCGTGCCGGCATCAAGGACATCGTCGTGGTGCGGATGGAGGCGGGCGACGTCTCCGAGGACGTCGCGGCTGCCAGCATCGCGCTCGCCGTCGGCGGCGAGGGTATCCATGTCGAACGCGCCTTCACCGGGCGCGCCAATCTGTTCGCTGCGCGCCCGGGCGTGCTGGTGATCGATCGCGCCGCGGTCGACCGCATCAACAATGTCGACGAGGCCATCACCTTCGCGACGCTCACCGCCTACAAGCCGGTGGTCGAGGGCGAGATGGTCGGTACCGTCAAGATCATCCCGTTCGGCGTCGAGGGCGCGTTGCGCGATGCGGCGGTGAAGGCGGCCGGCAAGGACGTGCTGAAGGTCGCGCCTTACGTGATCAAGCGCGTCGGCGTCGTCTCGACGCTGCTGCCGGGCCTGTCCTCCAAGGTGATCGACAAGACCCTGCGCGTCACCGCCGAGCGGCTGGCGCCGGCCGGCGCCGGCATCATCGCCGAGCGGCGTGTCCCGCATGAGGAGCACGCGCTGTCGGCCGCGATCAAGGAAGTGCTGGGCCTCGGTGCCGAGCTCGTCATCGTGTTCGGCGCCTCTGCGATCGCCGATCGCCGCGACGTGATCCCCGCGGCCGTTACCGGCATCGGCGGCGAGATCGAGCATTTCGGCATGCCGGTTGATCCCGGCAATCTGCTGCTGATCGCCCGCGCCGGCAGCGTCCCGGTGCTGGGCGCGCCGGGTTGTGCGCGCTCGCCGGTCGAGAACGGTTTTGACTGGGTCTTGATGCGGCTCCTCGCCGGCATCAAGGTGACGCGGTCCGAGCTGATGGGCATGGGCGTCGGCGGTCTCCTGATGGAGATCGTGACGCGGCCGCAGCCGCGCACACAGCCGGAGACGGAGGGCAACAGCCAGGTCGCGGCCATCGTGCTCGCGGCGGGCCGTTCGACCCGCATGGGCGGCCCGAACAAGCTGCTCGCCGAGCTCGACGGCAAGAAGCTGGTGCGCCTTGCCACCGAGCAGGCGCTGGCCTCGAAAGCATCCGAGGTGATCGTCGTGACCGGGCACCAGGCGGAGCTCGTCGAGCAGGCGCTGCAAGGCCTAAAGGTGAAATTCGTCCGCAATCCGGATTTCGCCGGTGGTATCGCCAGCTCGGTCAAGGCGGGCATCGCGGCCGTGCCGGAGACCTGCGGCGGCGCCGTGGTGTGCCTCGGCGACATGCCGCTGATCGATGCCGGCCTGATCGACCGCCTCATCGACAGCTTTGCGCCCGACCGCGGCAATCTCATCGTCGTGCCGGTCAGCGAAGGTCGCCGCGGCAATCCCGTGCTGTGGTCGCGCCGCTTCTTCAAGGAGCTGATGACGCTCGACGGCGACGTCGGCGCGCGCCATCTGATCGCCAAGCACACCGAGGCGGTCGCCGAAGTGCCCGTCGAGGGCGAGAGCGCCTTCCTCGACATCGACACGCCGCAGGCGCTGGAAGCGGCAAGGGGCGGATGACGCTGCCGTAGGATGGGCAAAGGCGCGCAGCGCCGTGCCCACCATCTCTTCGTTGCGATCTACAATTGGTGGGCACGCTTCGCTTTGCCCACCCGACGGCATCTCCCAAGCCCGCCGATTTCAACCCTCCGTTCACCATCTGGAAACGACCGCCGCTTAGAGTCGCCTCGACCTGCCTTGGGGGGAGGGGTTTTTCATGCCTTCGAACGTCGTCGCGCGCCGTTGCGCGATGTTTTTCTTTGCGCTGTCCGTCTGTGTCGCCGGTGCCCGTTACATCACCGAAGCCCATGCCGCCGGCGCCTTTGCGGTCGGCAAATGCGGTGCTTATGGCCAAGCCTTCGATTATGGTCACGAGCATGAAGCGCGCGCCGCGGCGCAGAAGCAGTGCAAGGGCGATTGCACGACGGTCACGATGAAGCGCGCCTGCGCCGCGATGTCGGTCGATCTCACCAATCCCTGCGGTGCCTACGGCTATGCCGTCAAGCCGAAGATATCGGCTTCGCTCAATGCCGCCACGCGCGAATGCTACAAGTACGGCGGCAAGGAATGCGTGATCCGCGCCTGGGCCTGCGACGCCAAGGGTTGATTCCATCCATCTCTCTTGCTGTCATTCCGGGGCGATGCGTAGCATCGAACCCGGAATCCATTCGTCCACTTGCTCGGTAGCGCGATGGATTCTCAGGTGCGCAATTGCGCACCGTAGCTCGCGCCAAAATGGCGCGCCCCGGAATGACAGCTGAGGAACCCCATGCAGTTCGACACCAAGATCGCGGTCGTGATCCGCACCGATCTTCAGACCTGGCAGAAGCTCAACGTCGCGTCCTTTCTCACCAGCGGCATCGCCGCCGCTTTTCCCGAATGCATCGGCGAAGCCTATGAAGACGCCTCGGGCACGAAATATCACTCGCTGATCGGCCAGCCGATCCTGATCTATGGCGCCGACGGTCCGGCGTTGTCGCGCGCGCTGGACCGCGCGCTCGCGCGCAACGTCATGCCGGCGGTCTATACCGAGGACATGTTCAGCACCACGCACGATGCCGCCAACCGCGAGGCGGTGAGGGCAGTGGCGCGCACCGAACTCAATCTCGTCGGCATCGCCATGCGCGCCGAGCGCAAGGTGATCGACAAGATCGTGGACGGCCTGAAGTTCCATAGCTGATGTCCACCTGCGGAAGTCCTGTCACCGCACTGTCATGACGGCGGCAGGTTGCGCAATGATTGGGCGGTTTGACCCGGATCAAGTGGCGGCCGCGCGCGGCCGCTACTCTGCCGCTCGCAATGCGAAGGAGCAGAGATATGCCGACCATGAAAGCCGCAATCGTCAAGCAATTCGGCAAGCCGCTGGTGATCGAGGACGTGCCGGTGCCGCAGCCCGGTCCCGGCGAGGTCCTGGTCAAGGTCAAGGCCTGCGGCGTCTGCCATACCGATCTGCACGCCGCCTCCGGCGACTGGCCGGTCAAGCCGGTGCCGCCCTTCATCCCCGGCCATGAGGCCGCCGGCATCGTCGCCGCGCTCGGGCCCGGCGTGAAAAATCTGAAGGTGGGAGATGCCGTCGGCGTCGCCTGGCTGCATGATGCCTGCATGGCTTGCGAATATTGCGAGACCGGCTGGGAAACATTGTGCGAGCACCAGCACAATACCGGCTATAGCGTGAACGGCGGCTTCGCCGAGTATGTCATCGCCTCGGCCGCCTTCGCCGCGAAGCTGCCGGCGACGGTGGACTTTGCTGCCATCGCGCCGATCCTGTGCGCCGGCGTCACTACCTACAAGGGATTGAAGGAGACCGAGGCCAGGCCCGGCGAGTGGGTGGTGATCTCAGGCGTTGGCGGGCTCGGCCATGTCGCGATCCAGTACGCCAAGGCGATGGGGCTCAAGGTGGCCGCGGTCGACATTGCCGAGGACAAGCTCGCGCTTGCACGTGAGGCTGGCGCCGATCTTGCGGTCGATGCGCTCGCAGCCGGCGCTGTTGACAAGGTGCTGGCCGCGACCGGGGGCGGAGCTCATGGCGTGCTGGTGACGGCCGTCTCGACTGCCGCGTTCGCTCAGGCGCTGAAGATGGTGCGCCGCAAGGGCACCGTCAGCCTCGTCGGCCTGCCGCCGGGCGAATTCCCGACGCCGATCTTCGACGTCGTGCTCAAGCGCATCACGGTGCGCGGCTCCATCGTCGGTACGAGGCGCGACCTCGACGAAGCCATCGCGTTTGCCGCCGACGGCAAGGTGAAGGCCGAGGTGGCCAAGGTGCCGCTCGCGCAGATCAACGACGTCTTCGATCGGATGAAGGCCGGCAAGATCGAGGGCCGCATGGTGCTGGACTTCGGCTGACGCTTCATCCCGGCGGCATGCCCGCGAACGTCGCGAGGCCGTGGTCGAGGCGATCCCAGTCATGACCGCGCGCGGCGAAGGTGACTGCCTGCGGCCTGTAGCGGGCGGGCTCGTCGAGGCTTCCGGCGCGGATCGTGAACACGTCGGGATGCGCTGCGAAGGTCAAGTAGACAGGCGCACCGCATTGCGTGCAGAAGCCGCGCGTCTTGACGTTGCCGCTGTCGGCGACCATGTCCCAATGCTTCGCTTCGCCGGTCAGCGTGACGCCGGCGCGCGCGAATGTCGCGTACGAGCCATGGCCGCTGCCGCTTTCCCGCTGGCAGTCCCGGCACTGGCAGTGATTGCTGAACAGCGGCTCGCCGGAAATCGAATAGCGGATCGCGCCGCAGGCGCAGCCGCCGGTATAGGGCTTGTCCATCGCGATATCTCCCACTCACTCTTCGCCGCTGATCTCGTCGAGCTTGCGCACAACCTTCTTCCAGCCGCCGCTCATGACCGTGTAGGCCGACTCGTTCCTCGGCAGGACGAAGCCCGCATGGACCAGGCGGATCCGCGTGCCGCCTTCGACCGGCGTGAGCAACCACGTCACGACGGTGTCGAGCGGTGCGCCATAGCCGGCGTTGCGTTCATCGCCGCCCTTCCAGGCGTAGACAAGGCGGCGGTTTGGTACGACCTCCAGAACCCGGCAATGGATCACGCCGTCCCAGTTGCCGCCCGGCGTGGTCTGGAACGTGAAGCTGTTGCCTTCGACGGCCTCGAAGCCGGTCGGCTGCATCAGCCAGCGCGCGATCAACTGCGCGCTGGTCAGTGCCTTCCAGATCGTCTCGGGCGTGTGAGGGAAGACTTCGTCGATGACGATGTCCCTTGTTTCGGCTTTCAACGCGGCAGCACTCACGGATCGATCTCCTTCAAGAGGTCACGCAGGGTCTGGAAACGCTCGCGCCAGAAGACGCCGTAATGATCCATCCAGGTCACCAGGGGTTCGAGACCTTGCGGTGCGGCGCGGTAATAGACGTTGCGGCCCTCTGCGCGCTCGGCGACGAGACCGGCCTGCTTGAGGGACTTCAGGTGTTGCGAGATCGCGCCCTGAGTGACGCCGCTGCCGCGCGTCAGTTCGGCGACGCTGATCTCCGTGCTTTCGAACACGCGCTCGAACACGGCGCGCCGTGTCGGGTCGGCGAGGGCGCGCATCACGGTGGTGACGGGGTTTTGGGCGGCGTTGATCATGCCAATCTATTAGCATTAACTAATGCATTAGTCAATACTAATCTAATCGCAAGGGGCGGTCGCTCTCGTCGGGCTTGACTATGACTGACCAGTCAGTCATATATTTCGAATGACCAGGAAGCCGACCAAAGCCGCCTTGCCGCCAGCAACTCGCGCCAGTGCCGAGGGCCCTGCGCCCGCTCGCGGCGAAGAGGCGCCTGCCTCGAACCGCGCTACGCGCGCGGCGGAGCGGCGTGCGGCGATCGTGGAAGCGGCGATGGAGGAATTCATCGCGCGCGGGTTTGCGGCGACGCGGCTCGACGACATCGCCAAGCGCGCCGGCGTGGCAAAGGGCACGATCTACCTGCACTTCAAGGACAAGGAATCGATGTTCGAGGAGCTGGTGCGTATCGTCATCGTTCCCGTGGTCGCACGGCTGACAACGCTGCCGCCGCCGGCGGGCTCGGTGCGCGACCTGATCGAGGCTTTCGCGAGCAACTTCCTGAACGAGGTGATCGGCACGAGGCGCGGCGATCTGGTGCGCCTGATCGTGGCGGAGGGCCCGCGCTTTCCGTCCGTCGCCGACTTCTACTACCGCGAGGTCGTCTCGCGCGGGATCGCCGCCATGCGCGCGCTGATCGAGCTCGGCATCGCCCGCGGCGAGATCCGGCAGAAGGACCTCGCGCGCTATCCGCAGATCCTGGTCGCACCCGCGATGATCGCGGTGATCTGGCAGAGCCTGTTTGCGAGGCACGCGCCGCTGGACGCGCAAGAGATGCTGCGCGTCCATCTCGATCTGATTTTTGGCGAACGGAGCACGACATGACGTCGTCGCAGGCAATTTCAGTCTTGGCATTGGTCGTCGTGCTCGCAACCGGGCTTGCCGGATGCAAGGAAAGGCGCGATCCCGGCTTCCAGGGCTGGGTCGAGGCCGACATGATCTTCGTCAGCCCGGACGAAGCGGGGCGGGTCACCAAGCTCAACGTCCGCGAAGGCGACGAGGTCAAGGTCGGTGATGCCCTTTATTCCGTCGACGACGATCTCCAGCGCGCCGATCTCAACCAGAACAAGGCGACACTGGCGAACGCGCAGCAGACCTACGACCGGGCGGCCTCGCTGAGCAAGACCGGCTCGGGCACGCAGGCCAATCTCGATGCCGCCGTGTCGGCCTTGCGCGTCGCGGAAGCGCGGGTGGCGACGTCGGAGACGCGGATGGCGCGGCGCAAGGGCTTTGCGCCCGTCGCCGGCACCATTCAGCAGATCTATTTCCGCGAGGGCGAGATGGTGGCGGCGCAGCGTCCGGTGCTGTCGATCATGCCGCCCGGAAACATGAAGCTGCGTTTCTTCGTGCCGGAAGCCGAATTGCCCAAGCTCGCGATCGGCGACACGGTGCGCGTCTCGTGCGACAATTGCGCGGCCGACCTCACCGCAAAGATCTACTTCATCGCAACCTCGGCCGAATACACCCCGCCTGTCATCTACAGCCTCGATGAGCGCAGCAAGCTCGTCTATCTGATCCAGGCGCGGCCCTCTCGTCCGGATGCCTTGCGTGTGGGACAGCCGATCGACGTCTATCTCAATCCGAAGACACCCGTGGCGGACAAGCGATGAGTAGCGGCAACGGCATCGCGATCGACGTCAAGGGCCTGACCAAGTCGTTCGGCGGCCGCGAGGTCGTGCACGATCTGTCGATGCAGGTGAAGCGCGGCTCGATCTACGGCTTCCTCGGACCCAACGGCTCGGGCAAGACCACGACCATCCGCATCCTCTGCGGGCTGCTCACGCCCGATAGCGGCGAGGGCACCTGCCTCGGCTACGACATCCGTCGCGATGCCGAGAAGATCAAGCGCCAGGTCGGCTACATGACCCAGCGCTTCAGCCTGTACCAGGACCTCTCGGTGCGCGAGAACCTCGAATTCGTCGCGCGGCTCTATGGCGTCACTGACGCGCGCGGCGCCGCACGCGACATGATCAGGCGGCTCGGGCTCTCGGGGCGCGAGGAGCAGCTTGCGGGCGAGCTCTCCGGCGGCTGGAAGCAGAGGCTGGCGCTGGGGGCCTGCACGCTGCCCAATCCGCAATTGTTGCTGCTCGACGAGCCCACCGCCGGCGTCGATCCCAAGGCGCGGCGCGATTTCTGGAACGAGATCCACGCACTCGCCGCCGAAGGCCTCACGGTGCTTGTCTCGACCCATTACATGGATGAAGCCGAGCGCTGCCACGAGATCGCCTACATCGCCTACGGCTATCTGCTGGCGCACGGCACGGTGGAGGAGGTGATCGCGAAATCCGCGCTGACGACCTACACCGTCACGGGCGAAGCACTGAACGAGCTTGCGGCCGCGCTCGCGGGCAAGCCCGGGATCGACATGGTGGCGCCGTTCGGCAGCTCACTGCACGTTTCCGGCCGCGACGTCGCGGCGCTCGAAGGCAGCATCGCGCCCTGGCGCGAGAAGGGCGGACTGCGCTGGCAGAAGTCGCAACCGTCGCTCGAAGACGTGTTCATCGAGCTGATGGGGCGCTCCAAGGACAACTTCCAATGAGCGCCGTCGACCATCCCGCACCCCGACGCGAGATCCGCGAGCGCTTCGGCTTTCTGCGGCGCTCCTATGCGATGCTGGTCAAGGAGTTCATCCAGCTCAAGCGCGATCGCGTCTCGTTCGCGATGATCGTGATGTTGCCCGTGATGCAGCTGATGCTGTTCGGCTATGCCATCAACACCACGCCGCGCCATCTGCCGAGCGCCGTGCTGCTCCAGGAGGACTCCGATCTCGCCCGCTCGATCCTGAAGGCACTGGAGAACACCGCCTATTTCCGCTTCCTCTATGAAGTGCACGACGTCGACGATTTCGACAACCTGCTGAAATCCGGCAAGGTGCTGTTCGGTGTCGAGATCCCGCGCGGCTTCGAGCGGGCGGTGCGGCGCGGCGACAAGCCGGCGCTGCTGGTCGCCGCCGATGCCACGGACCCGGTCGCGGCGAGCGCGGCGATCGGTTCGCTCGGCATGGTCGTGCAGACCGCGCTCAAGCACGATCTCTACATCGGCGATCCCCCGGAGATGCCGTTCGAGATCCGCGCGCACGCGCGCTACAATCCGGCCGCGGCCTCCAGCCTCAACATCGTGCCGGGGTTGGTCGGCACCATCCTGACCATGACTATGCTGATCTTCACCGCGCTGTCGGTCACGCGCGAGGTCGAGCGCGGCACCATGGAGAGCCTGCTGTCGATGCCGATCAGGCCGGTCGAGGTGATGCTCGGCAAGATCATCCCTTACGTGCTGGTCGGCTTCGTCCAGGCCTTCCTGATCATCAGCATCGGCGTCGGCCTGTTCGGCGTGCCCGTGCTCGGCAACCTCGTCCTGCTGGCGCTGCTCTCGACGCTGTTCATCACCACCAATCTGTCGATCGGCTACACCATCTCGACCCTGGTGCAGAACCAGCTCCAGGCGATGCAGATGTCGATGATGTTCTTCCTGCCCAGCATCTTGCTCTCCGGCTTCATGTTCCCGTTTGCCGGCATGCCGGCGTGGGCGCAATATCTCGGCGAGGGCCTGCCGCTGACCCACTATCTGCGCATCGTCCGTGCCATCATGCTGAAGGGCGCGACCATGCAGAACCTGCACTTCGACACGCTGGCGCTGGCGGCCCTGATGCTGCTCGCCATGACCATCGCCGTGACGCGCTTCCGTCGCACGCTGGATTGAGGCAAACTGTCCTCGATGTCATTCCGGGACGCACGAAGCGTGAACCCGGAATCTCGAGATTCCGGGTTCACGCTGCGCGTGTCCCGGAATGACAAGGGGGGATGATGGTTCGTTTTGCGAGCAGGAAGACACGGCAGCATGCCGTCCTCTCAAAGGATTTCGAGCGCGAGCTGACGCGGGAAGTGCTGCGCACCGAGCTGTTGCGGGTGCGGGCGCTGATCCTGACGGGGTGCGTCATGATGTTGTTCCTCACCGCGATCTATTTGCTCGATCCCACTGTGGTGAACCGGGTCTGGCGCGGGACGGAAGGGATCATCCATGTCTACGGCCTTCTCCTCGGCTTCATCCTGTTCGAGGTCTGGGTCCACACCCAGATCAGGAAGAATCTCCGCCTCGATCGCGACCTGCCGGTGATCAGGCGCTATATCGGCGCGCTGATCGAGACCTCGCTGCCGACCGTCATCCTCATCCTGCAAATCCGGTCCATGGGCGCGAGCCAGGCTCTCGGTTTCGCAGTACCGCTCATGTACTTCATCTTCATCATCCTCTCGACTCTGCGGCTTGATTTCTGGCTTTCCACATTCACGGGTTTCGTGGCTGCCGCCGGGCTTCTGACGGCCGCGCTGTACTACAATCCGACGAGCGAGACCGGCGAGCCCCTGATCTACTTCCACGCCGTGCGCAGCGTGGTCATCCTGATCTGCGGCGTGCTGGCGGGTGCCGTCGGAGCGCAATTGCGGCGGCAATTCGCCGCGAGTATTGCGGCAGCGACCGCGCGCGACCGCGTGACGAACCTGTTCGGGCAGCACGTCTCCCCCCAGGTGGTGGAGCGGCTGATGGCCGCCGGAGCCAGCGCGGGCGGCGATCTCCGCCGTGTCGCGGTGATGTTCGTCGATTTCCGCGGCTTCACCGCCGGCGCGCAGTCGCGCACCCCGCAGGAGGTGGTCGATCGGCTCGACGGCGCCTTTGCGGTCCTGGTCGACATCCTCGATCGTCACGGCGGCATCGTGAACAAGTTTCTGGGCGACGGCTTTCTGGCGTTGTTCGGCGCGCCGCTGGAGGCCTCCGATGCCGCCCAGCGGGCGGTCGCCGCCGGCCGCGAGATGCTGATCGCGATGGACCGCATCAACGCACAGACGAGTTGGCCGCTTCGCATCGGCATCGGCATCCATTTCGGCGAGGTCGTTGCCGGCAACATCGGCTCGCCCCGGCGCAAGGAATACACCGTCATCGGCGATACCGTGAACTTCGCCTCGCGCCTGGAGGCGCTGAACAAGGAGTTCGGTTCGCAGCTCCTGATCTCCGCATCTGTGCGCGAGGCGCTGGGCGAGGACGGCAGCGACGCCGTCGCGCTCGGTGAAGTCGAAGTGCGCGGCTACGTGCAGAAGATGCGGGTGTTTCAGCTGGGGTAGCGCGCATCATGTGTCGCCGCACGCAGGTCTCTTCCATCATCGGCGATTGCTCCGATTGCTCCGAATTTTGGGACATGACGAGCGATGCAGCCGGCTTGTAGAGTGCCGGCGAAGCGGCCGGTCGCGGCCGTCACTTGCATGAGGAAGAGACGATGCAGCGCCGCTACATCACCGTCGACGTGTTCACCGATCGCGCCTTCGGCGGCAACCAGCTCGCCGTGGTGCTCGATGCCGGCGGGCTCTCGACCGCGCAGATGCAGTCGATCACCACCGAGTTCAACTATTCCGAGACGACATTCGTGCTGCCGCCGCGCGACAAGGCCAACGACGCGGAGGTACGCATCTTCACCCCGGTCCGGGAGCTGCCGTTCGCAGGCCATCCCAATGTCGGCACGGCCTTCGTGCTGGCGACGATCGCGAAAGAGTCGAAGCCGCGGCTGCTGTTCGAGGAGAAGGCCGGTCTGGTCCCGGTCGATATCGTGCGGGAGCAGGGCAGGGTGACCAGCGCCGAGCTCACCGCGCCACAGAAACTGGCGAGGCTTGCGCAGCTGTCCGCGGCCGACGTCGCTGCCTGCATTTCCCTGGCGGCGGATGACATCAAGACCGATCATCATGCGCCGCAAGTCGTCGGCGTCGGAACGCCTTTCGTGGTGGCGGAGGTGGGATCGCGCGAAGCCGTGCGCAGGGCCAAGCCCGACGCGGCAGCGTTTGGCCGGATGCTCCCGTGCGACGGCGCTTTCTCGGTCTACTTCTACACGCGCGACGTGCCGGCAGCGGAGGCGCCCTGCGAGCGTCAGGCGCGGATGTTCTTTCCCGGCGCAAGCGGCCTGATCGAGGACCCCGCCACCGGCAGCGCGACGGTCGCCGCCGCCGCGCTGTTCGCCGATCTCGATCCCACGCGTGACGGCGAATTGAAGCTCACCATCGGCCAGGGCTTTGACATGGGCCGTCCGAGCATGCTTCTCACCCGCGTGCGCAAGCAGGACGGCAAGATCGTCTCCGCCCATGTCGGCGGGAGCTGCGTGCAGATGATGGAGGGGACGTTCCGGCTGGTGGGGGAGGGTTGAGACTCCGTCCATCGTCATGCCCGGGCTTGTCCCGGGCATCCACGTCCTGACCACTGGGAAGAAGAACGTGGATGGCCGGGACGAGCCCGGCCATGACGGAGAAAGTCGTTCAGGCCTGCCGTCCCGCCAGATTCTTCACCGCCACCCCGTCGCGCTCCTCGATGATTTCCGCGATCATCTGGCGGTGGCAGTGGGTGTGGTCGCGCTCGTAGCAGAGCAGGCAGACGGGGCCGGCCTTCTTCACCAGCGCCGAGAGCTCGTCCATCTCTTCCCGCGCCTGCGGCGTTTTCAGGTGCTTTGCGTAGATTGTCTCCAGCACGTCGTACTGTCCGCTGCGGGCGGCGAGGCGGCCCTCTTTCGGCGTGCCGAGCGCGGCGAGATGGACATAGGCGATGCCGCGCTCGTCGAGGCCTGCCGACAGCTGCTTCTTGGAAAAGCCCGGCCGGCGCGATGACGTCACCGCGCGCACGTCGACCACGAGCTTGACGCCGGCCTCTTCCAGTTCGTCCAGCACGGCCTTCGGCGGCGTCTGCTCGTAGCCGATGGTGAAGAGCTTCCTCGCCTTTGCCATGTAGCCCTCAGCTCACCCGCGCGATCAGTTCCATGGCGCCGGCGGGCGCGCGCACCTTGCCCTCGTGGATGACATAGGCGAACACGTCCCGCGGCTCCTTCTTCGGCTTGCCCTTGTCGACCTTCGGAAGGTCGTCGGGTTCACCGCCCGAAGCCCAGTCCTGCAAGCGCTTGGCCCAGGCATCGAGCTGCTTCGGCGGATAGCAGGTCTTGATCTCGTCATTGCCCTTCTGGAGCCTTGCATAGACGAAATCGCCGGCGACATCGGCGATGGCCGGATATTTGCCGTGCTCGGCGAACACCACGGGCGTCTCGAACTCGCGGATCAGCGCGACGAAGTCCGGCGTGCAGAAGCTGTCATGGCGCACTTCCACGACATGGCGCAGCGCGCGCCCGTCGAGCTTGCGCGGCAACAGCTCGAGGAATTTTCCAAAATCGGCGCCGTCGAATTTCTTGGTCGGGGCGAACTGCCAGAGCACCGGCCCGAGATGGTCGCCGAGTTCCAGCACGCCGGAATCATAGAACCGCTTGATGGAATCGCCGGCCTCGGCGAGCACGCGGCGGTTGGTGGCGAAGCGCGGTCCCTTCACCGAGAACACGAAACCATCAGGAACTTCGCTCGCCCATTTGCGAAAGCTCTCCGGCTTCTGCGAGCCGTAATAGGTGCCGTTGATTTCGATCGAGGTCAGCTTCGAGGCGGCATAGGACAGCTCCTTCGCCTGCGCCAGCTTGTCCGGATAGAACACGCCGCGCCAGGGCTCGAAGGTCCAGCCGCCGATGCCGATGAAGATGTTGCCGGATTTTTTTGACGCGGTTTTTGCTTTGGCCACGGAATTTCTCGCATCGACGGGGAGGGACCCCATCCTAGTCAAACCAGTTGTGATTGGCCAGTTGGTCCACCCCGTCTAAGCTTGCGCCCGGACCCGCGAAAAAAGGAGAACAAGATGCGGATGCTGTCGGTGGGAGCCGCGCTCGTCATGATGACATCTGCTGCCATGACATGGCCCGCCTTGGCCGATGACGACGACGCGCGAAGCGCACAGAAGCTTGCCCAGCAGGGCCGCGACGATTACTGGCATTGCCTGGCGCGGGAATATTCGCGCGACTCCAATCAAGGCCTGTCGGAGCAGGATTTCGGCCGCTCGGTTGCGGGTGCCTGTCCATCGGAGCGGCAATATTACCGGGTCGCGCTGCTCGACTATCTCACCACGCAGTATCCGAACATCGATGCCGGCGCCCATCTCGCCACCGCGAACAGGGCGGTGGAGGCGGCGCAGAAGGACATCGTGATGGCCTTCGTCAAGCACCGGCCGCCCGCGAGATAGCGAGCAGGGAGTGGCGAATAGCGAATAGCGAATAGCGAATAGGGGCAGGAGGCCGGTTTCCCGACTCGCTACTCCCCATTCGCTATTCGCGCTTTTCGGCAGCTCTTCCGGCCGCGCGCTGATCCATGGTATCACTCGCCGCATCTGGAGCAGGGAAGGACTTGCATGTCGTCTGAGTCGATGGGGGGCATTCTGGGGGCGATCGTGGCGGCGATCGTGCTTGCGGCTGCCGTCGTGTTCGGGCCGATCGGCCAGTACGGCAAGCCGCCCAGGCCGGCGAAAGTCGAGCCGGCGGCGGCACCGGCCGCTCCCGCCGCGCCCGCGCCGCGCGGCCCGATAATCCGGGAAGTGCCCAACCAATAGGGCAGGAAACGAGCTTTCTGCCCCTTGCGAAGCGCTTCTGCCGTCCCCATCTAGCCTGTAACGGCGACGTCGAGCGAAGAGCTCCGTCGCTGGGACGACCTTGGAATAGCTCAGACCTGCGCCGGATGTACGCGCAGGTCCGCCGTTCCGGGGTCGTTGGCATTTTAGAACCCCTTTTCGGCCGTTCCCCAGAGACCCCGGCTTGGCAGCGCAGGACGCGGCGGATATACGCTGCCGTCATGAACGAAGCGATCAGACCCGGCGCCGACATCCCGCCGCAGGCTCAAGAGGGGCCGGAACTGTCGGTCATCGTCCCGACCTTCAACGAGCGCGACAACGTCACGGTGCTGTACCGGCGGCTGGAGGCGACGCTCGCCAATATCGCGTGGGAAGTCGTGTTCGTCGACGACAACTCGCCCGACGGCACCTGGGACGTCGTGCGCGCGCTGGCGCAGCGCGACAGCCGCGTGCGCTGTGTCCGCCGCATCGGCCGTCGAGGCCTCTCGGGCGCCTGCATCGAGGGCATCCTCGCCTCGAGCGCTCCCTATGTGGCCGTGATCGATGCCGACCTCCAGCACGACGAGACGCAGCTGCCGAAGATGCTGTTGCTCCTCGCCAGCGATCAGGCCGACCTCGTGGTCGGCAGCCGCTACATCGAGGGCTACAAGAGCGAAGGCTTCAACAAGCAGCGCGCCGGAGCCAGTGCGCTCGCGACCGAGGTCGCCAGGAAGATGCTGCGGGTCGAGATCGCAGATCCCATGAGCGGCTTCTTCATGATTCGCCGCGACCGTTTCGAGCAGCTCGCGCCAAAGCTCTCCGTGCACGGCTTCAAGATCCTGCTCGACGTCGTCGCGAGCGCGCACGGCAGCTTGCGCGCTGTCGAGATCCCCTACACGTTCGGCGCCCGCCAGCACGGCGAGAGCAAGCTCGATTCCATGGTCGCACTCGATTTCCTGGGTCTCGTGCTGGCCAAGCTGACCAACGACATCGTCTCGCTGCGCTTCATCCTGTTCGCCATGGTCGGCGGCATCGGCCTCGTGGTGCACTTGACCACGCTGTTCATCGCGCTTCAGCTGTTCAACGCGCCGTTCGCGGAGGCGCAGGCCGCCGGCGCCATCGTCGCCATGACCAGCAATTTCATCCTCAACAACTTCCTCACCTATCGCGACCAGCGGCTGAAGGGCTTTGCGCTGCTGCGCGGTCTCATCGCCTTCTACATCGTATGCAGCGTCGGCCTGCTCGCCAATGTCGGCGTCGCCTTCTCGGTGTACGACCAGGAGCCGATCTGGTGGCTGGCCGGCATGGCCGGCGCGCTGATGGGCGTGGTGTGGAACTACGCGATGTCCGGACTGTTCGTCTGGCGCAAGAAATAGCACGCGATGGGCGGGGTCGACGCGCGGATCGTCCGCAACACCGCGCTGCTGATTCTCGCGCTGATCGGATTGCGGCTCGTTGCGGCCGCATTCACGCCGATCACGTTCGACGAAGCCTATTACTGGATGTGGTCGAAGAATCTGGCGGGCGGTTATTACGACCACCCGCCGATGGTCGCCTATGTGATCCGCGCCGGCACCATGATTGCCAGCGATACCGAGCTCGGCGTCCGCCTCGTCTCGATCCTGCTGGCGCTGCCGATGAGCTATGCGGTCTATCGCTCTGCCGCGATCCTGTTCGGCGGCGCGCGCGTGGCCGCGACCAGCGCCATCCTGCTCAACGTGACGCTGCTGGCCTCCGTCGGCACGCTGATCGTCACGCCCGATGCGCCGCTGCTGGTCGCCTCCAGCTTCGTGCTGTTCTTCCTCGCCAAGGTGCTGGAGACCGGCCGGGGCGCCTGGTGGCTCGCAGTCGGTGCGGCGGTTGGCGCGGCACTGCTGTCGAAATACACCGCGATGTTCTTTGGGCCGGCGATCCTGATCTGGCTCGCGGCCGTGCCGAAGCTCAGGCGCTGGTTTCTCTCGCCCTGGCCCTATCTCGGCGGCCTCGTTGCCTTGGCGCTGTTCTCGCCGGTGATCCTGTGGAATGCGGACCATCAATGGGTCTCGTTCACAAAGCAGCTCGGCCGCGCCAGGATCGAGGACTTCCGCCCCGTCTTCATCGCCGAACTGATCCCGACCCAGATCGCGTTCGCGACGCCGCTGGTCTTCATCCTCGGCGCGATGGGCCTGCACGCGCTGACCTGGCGGCGCGCCGGCGCGCTGGCCTCGCGCGTGCTGATCGAGACGATGTTCTGGACCATCGTCGTCTATTTCATCTGGCATTCGCTGCATGCCCGCGTCGAAGCCAACTGGTTTGCGCCGGTCTATCCGCCTTTCGTCATCGCCGCGGCGGCCGCCGCCAACCTCGTGCAGTGGAAGCCACGCCAGCGGCGCCTGGTCGATTTCTGCCTGCGCTGGGCGGCGCCAACAGGCATCGTGATGTTTGCAGCCCTGATCGTGCAGGCCAATACCGGCTGGCTGTCCGGATATCGCCGCGATGCCACGGTGCGCAGCGTCGGCGTCGGCTGGCGCGAGCTTGCCGCCGAGATCGAAGCGGTGCGCGTGCGCAGTGGTGCGACCTGCGTGCTGGCGCAGGACTACGGCACCACGGGCTGGCTCGCATTCTATCTGCCGCGCGGCACCTGCGTTGCGCAGCAGACCCAGCGCATCCGCTGGGTCAACATGCCCGAGCCCGATCCCAGGCTGCTCGCCGGCAAGCTGCTCTATGTCGACGAGCTGCGCCATGAAGGCCATCCAGCCCTCAATGCCCTCTTTGCGCAGGTGACGCAGATCGTGCAATTGCAGCGCAAGCGCGGGCCGCTCGTGGTCGAGACCTACGGCATCGACCTGCTCGAGGGCGCCAAGGGCGAGGTGCTGGATCGCTCGCCGCCGCCGGAAGCGCGGTAGCGGGCCTCAGCCGATCATCTCGGCCTTGGTCGAGGCCTGACCCGGCCCATCCCGGTCGCGCCAGAACCAGACCGTCACGATGCCGGAGCGGCCGCGGACCTGGGCGAGCAGGGGGCCGGACAGGACGCCGTCGGGAGCGCCGCTGAAATCGGCAGTGTCGAGCAGCGTATCGCTCAGCGCGAGCTGCGCATCGTTCTGGGCGGCAATCTCCATCAGACGGCTTGCGACATTGACGGTATCGCCTGTCGCCGTGATGTGCTGATGGCTTTCGCCGAGCCGGGACGCGACGATCGGGCCGCAATGCGCACCGATCTTGAAACCGAGCTGACCTGCGATCGCCGGCGGCAGCGAAGCGATCCAGCGTTCGAGGCCGCGATGCAGATCGATCGCGCATTTCAGCGCGCGCGCCGCGTCGTCGGGCATCGCGTGCGGCAGCCCGAACAGGATCATGGCGCCGTCGCCGAGAAAGCCGGTGATCATGCCGTCGCAAGCGATCGCGGCCTTGTCGATCAGTGCATGAAACGCCTTCAGGAGAGTCCTGAGTTCGTCCGGATCGATCCGCTCGCTCAGTCCGGTGAAGCCGGAGAGATCGACGAAGACCACGGCTGCATCCTGCCGGACAGGCTTCGACAGGAAGTTCGGATCTCGCGCCAGCCACTCCTGCAGCGCCGGAGCCTGGAATTGCGCAAGCGACCTGCTCTTGGCGGCAAAATATTGCGTGCGGCGGCCCCCGGCCCACAGCTGCACGCCGGCAAAGACCGCAACCGGCGGCATTGCCGCGGCGAGCGTGGTTGCGGCGTTCAGCCAGACACCGTGCGTGAACGCGAACAGGTTGACCCCGGCCCAGGCGATCATCACCGCGGCCGCCGTCATGATGCCCAGCGCGCTACGCCGCCAGGCGAGCAGCCCGACCAATAGCATCGGCAGCAGGATCGCAGTGAGCGCGTCGGCAATACGGACCCTGCGGTCGCGCACCATGGCATCGCCGGCGACGAGATGCGTGATCGCGGTCGAGACCACCTCGACGCCGGGCATCAGGGAATCGAAGGGCGTCGGATAGAAGTCTCCGCCGCCGGCGACCGAGGCGCCGATCACGACGATCCGGTTCTCAATCGCCGCGCGATCGAGCGTGCCGTCGAAGATGCTCTGTGCGCTGACGGTACGGATCGTGCGGCGCGGGCCGTAATAGGTGATCGGCAATGCCAGATCGCCGTCGGTCGGCACCGCGCGATCGCCCAGCATGAGATGGTCCGGCGCGACCGTCAGCGGCTGGTCGAGCGCGCGGGCCGCGACGCGCAAGGGGAAGGACAGCTCGACCTTGTCGCGCGTCCGGAACAGCATCGGCACCGAGAGCGGTGAGCCCGATTGTCCCGTCGCGACGTTGACGACGCCGACCTCGGCGTGTTCGGCGAATGCGGGCAACGGCTGCAGGAAGCGCTCGGCCTGCGGCAGAACGGTGAGGGGACCTTCGCTGCTCGGATCCACGGTTTCGCTGGCGGAGGGGAAGATCGCCGCGGCGGCGAGCACCATGGGACCGGTGGCGAGCGTGCTGGCGAGCGTGGCATCGCCGATCGCAGCGCTGCGGTCGACGAGCAGGAGATCAATCCCGATGACCTTCGGCTTGAACTGCACGATGGTATCGACGACACGGGCGAGATCGGCGCGCGGCAGCGGATAGCTGCCGCCGCGCTTCACCACGGTGTCGTCGATCGCGACGATGGTGACGAGGTCGGGTGGACG
Source organism: Bradyrhizobium sp. I71 (assembly GCF_022354745.1). NCBI lineage: Bacteria > Pseudomonadati > Pseudomonadota > Alphaproteobacteria > Hyphomicrobiales > Nitrobacteraceae > Bradyrhizobium > Bradyrhizobium sp. I71. Next base: position 852,777 of record NZ_CP059398.1, on the reverse strand, counting down.
CCGCACGCCGCGGGCTTGCGTGCGCCAATCCGTCAGCGTGGCTTCGAGGCGGTCGAGAAAGCGCAGACGGCCGTTGGCGTGCGCGGCAAAAATGCCCGCTCCCCACAGCGCGGTGAGGACGAGTGCCACCAGGATCTGAACGCGTCGGCTGCGCATGCGCTCGTTCTGCAATCTTCTATCGTCCAAATCTCGTAGGCGAGCGTCGTTGACCCGGTCTTATTGTCCGAGTCTTGCCATGAGCGCGTCGACGCGCGGCTGGCCCCAGGTCTTGACGGTCAACGGGCCGGTTGCCTCGACATCGACGCCTTCGCCGGGTCCAAGCACGACGCCGCGTCCACGAGCCCTTCGGGTCACGCCGACCCGGCCGTCTGCGACGAACACTGAGGTCTTGGCGTCAGCGACATCGACCGCCCATTTCGTGCCGCGCACCGCGGCGATCGCTTGCGGCGTCAGCACCTTGAACGGATTGCCCCGCAGCTTCCGGGGCACCTCGACCAGCAGGGCTTTGCTGCTCAACTCCACGGAGTCTATATGTCCGTCGCGGTTGGCGTCCTTAAGTTCAAATCTGGCGCCATTTTCCGCAACGATGGTGATGCCGTTGTCGCAGCGCCAGGTCTGCGTCCCGGCAGCCGACGGCGATGCCGTACAGCCCAAATTGGCACCAGGCTGCGCAGTCGCAGATCCAATCAACAGAAACAACCCCGCCAGGGCGAAAACCCCTGAGCGCGCGATCCCTCTCATGCCAGCCTCCGTTTGCGTGCACGGCACAGTTCAGGGCAAATCGATACGGTACCGTATGACGCGCAGAGGCTGCTGAAAAGTGCCGAGGTAGGAGCTACTTTCTCGCGGCGGCGATTACCAGAACCGACGTGATCAACTTTCGGTCACGGCGCCGTGCCGCGTGAGGGCGCAGGGCCGATGGACGCCGGGCCCACCAGCCTCGCGCAACGCTTCCGCGCTACGGTCAGGGCCGGTTGGCGACCACGAAAATGACGTTGTTGGGTGTCTCGTGGTTGCGGCCGCAAGCGTCGAAGTCCTGACGTAAACCGGTCGAGAAACATGGTTAACAGATGCGACTAAGTCCGTAGTTCTGCGGGCTTTTTTCTCAAAACGGGACAGCGTTGACGCGCTGCCCCATATCCGCCCGAACTTAATCTGCATTTAACTAAAAGTCGCCTTAATGACGCTCCGACCCTCTGCGAGATGCTGTTCCCGGATCGTGACCAGCGGCACTTTGAAGGGGGACCGAGTGACACCGTCCTGGACGCAAGGCGAATGAGTACGAGTATCGCTGCGCAAAGTATCGCGGCACGGAAGTCCAAAAATCCTGGCAAGAATTCTCTTCGGAAGCCTTCCCGGAAAATGACCACGGCCAATTGGCTGGGCACCGCGGCGGTCGGCTGCGTCCTGATGGGCGCCGGCTGGATCGTTTACAGCAACATTCTCGGCGCGAGCGTCTACCCCACCGTCGGCAGCATCGGCTACGACGAGCCGGTGGTCAGGCGCGCGCCCAAGGTCGTGCTGCGCGAGGCCGGCGAGGCCATCAGGGAAACCTTCGCGCTGCTGCCCGACCGGCTCCAGGTCGCAGTCCCGATCTCGCGCGAGATGTTCAACGAGCGCTTTGCCGCGGCCGCGACGCAGGGCGTGCCGTCGAATGCGGCGAGCGCAGTGCCCCCGACCCAGGTTGCGCTGGCCAAGGAGACGTCGAAGGACGCCCCGAAGCAGAGCGTGGTCGCGAGGGTCGCCGACGCGCTGAAGCCGGCGGCCAAGACGGCTGACAAGACCGCTGACAAGACCAAGCGGGCGCCGGATGCCCAGATGCAGCTGGCCTCGGCCGATCCGGCCCAGATCGTGCCGGCGCCCGAGGCGCAGCCGAAGTCGTTCGCCGATCGCGCCAAGGCCGCGGTGATGTCGATCACCGGACCGCGCCAGTCGATGGTGGAAAAGCTCTGGGGCAAGCGCGAGCCGTCCGGCGGGCTGCTCGCCTACGCCTCGGCGGATGCCAGCGTGACCGCGTCCATCGCTCCGAAGGAGCAGAATCCGATGTTCGGCGGCGCGCCGCCCTATGAGCGCGATACCGCGGTGTACGACATCACCGCCAAGGCGGTGTATCTGCCCGACGGTACCAAGCTCGAGGCGCATTCGGGCCTCGGCTCCAATCTCGACGATCCGCGCTCCTCGAAGATCCGCATGCGCGGCGTGACGCCGCCGCACATCTACACGCTGAAGCCGCGCGAGGCGCTGTTCCACGGCGTGCCGGCGCTGCGCCTGACCCCGATCGGCGGCGAGAGCGCGATCCACGGCCGCGACGGCCTGCTCGCGCACACTTTCATGCTCGGGCCGAACGGCGACTCCAACGGCTGCGTGTCGTTCAAGGACTATTACGCGTTCCTCGACGCCTATCGCAACAAGGGCATCCGCAAGCTCGCGGTGCTGGCGCGGGTGGAGTGAGGCGCAGCGCGCCTCACCGCTTTCTGCACGATCAGCGCTTGACGAAAACAAGATTGCAGGGGCGCGCCTCGTTGCGCTTGCCGCTGCCGCGGGTGCGATCGAACTGCGCATCGACCGTGAAGGCGTAAGGCGAGCCCGGCGCGAGGTTGTTGAGCGTGTACGCGCTTGCTCCGGTCGTTCCGCGCGCGCTCAACGTCGTCTTGCCGTCGGCCGGGATCTGGCCGTCGATCTCCAGGCGGTTGACGTCCTTGCCCTGAGCCTCGGCGTGAAACACGCCGTTGGCGACGGTGGCGACCAGGGGCCTGGTGAAACCCTGCGCTTTGCCGGTGGGCGGGCAGTTCAGGGTCACGTCCCAGTGGCCGTCGAAATCATTGCTGCCGGTGGTTCTGGCATTGCCGCTCGGTGCTACCGCCACCTTCTGCTTCAGGCTGTCGATCCGCGCCTTGGCGAGGCCGGCGAAGCTGCAACTCGAAAATCGCGCCAGATGATCCTCGAAGACGCTGACGGTGCCGATGCCGTCCGCTGCCTTCCAATGGGCCTCCGCGGCCGCGCAAGGGTCGGGCCGCGGCGCGGCTTGCGGCGCCGCGGGGGCGACTGTGACCGCGACCGGACCGTTCAGATAGAACTTGCCGATGATCGACAGTGACAGCTCCGGCAGCTGGGTCTTGCCGCTGGCATCATAGACGTCGCTGCTGATGTCGCGAAAGACGTCGCCGATCTCCTGCGGCTCCTCGATGTGCTTCAGGAACGCCGTCGTGTAGGGGCTGTTGCGGCCGACGCCGTCGGCGGCGACCTGGCCTGATTGCGTCGAGAACGACACGATGGTGCCGCGCGGCGCCTCGACCTTCGACAGACCGCGTCCGATCGAGGCGGCCCGCGTCGTGCCGGCGGAGCGTTTGAGCGTTTCTGCCAGTGGATTGTCGCGGCAGGAATCGAGCACCAGGATGCGCAGGTTCTTGGCCTGCTGCAGGTCGTTCACGATGTCGTCGACCCGGACGAAACGCTTGAGGTCCGCTTCATCGGTCAGCGAGGCGTCGACGGGCATCAGATAGTTCACGCCGTTGTACTGCATCGCATGGCCGCTGTAGTAGAACAGGGCGACGTCGGCTCTGCTCGCCGCGCGCGCGAAGCGGATGGTCAGGTCCTGCATGTCGGCCTGGCGCAAATCGACGCCTTGGATCACCTCGAAGCCGCTGCGCCTCAGCGAAGCCGCCACGTCCTCGGCATCGTGCGACGGGTTGGGGAGCCGCGCCGTCGAGGCATAGGCGCCGTTGCCGATGACGAGCGCGACCCGCGTCTCGGCTGATGCAGGACCAAGGCCGAGCCAGCAGGCGAGGAGGGCCAGGGAGAATCCGGGCAGGTGAAGACCTGAAAGAGCGCGCATGAAAACCGTCCGGGAAATATTGAAAAATATCTCCCAGATTAGTGCATGCCGCGCCGGCATCAATGCCCTCGCGACGGGGCGATCGGATCCGCCGGCCGTGACATCCTGTCACGCAGCGCTGGCCGCGACGGTCTTGCGCAGCGCCATCTCGGTCGCGATCGCCTCCCGCACGGCGGGGCGCGCCTGCATGCGCGCGAGATAGGCCGACAAGGACGGCCATTGCGCGATGTCGACTCCCGCGGGACGCAGCAGCAGCAGGGCCCAGGTGAGGTGCGCATCGGCCACCGTGAAGCTGTTGCCGACGAGGAATTCGCGCTGCGCCAGATGCGCAGATGGCACCGACAAGGTCTGCATGATCCTTGCGCGCGGCTTGGCGAGCGAGCCGTCGTCCTTGTACCAGAAGGTCGGAAACAGGAATGCCTTGTGAATCTCGGCGCCGACGAAGCTCAGCCATTCCTGGAGGCGATAGCGATCGGGATCGCCGTTGTCAGGCGCAAGGCCTGCCTGCGGCTTCAGGTCCGCGATGTATTGCAGCACGGCCGCGCTCTCGGTCAGCCGTTCGCCGTTCTCCAGCACCAGGACCGGCACCGCACCCTTCGGCGACAGGTCGCGGAAATCGCTGCCGTCGTCCACGATCCGCTTGGTCCAGATATGGGCGAGGTGATACTGCGCCTCGATGCCGGCCTCCATCAGCGCGATGCGGCTCGAGAGCGAGCAGGCCATCGGGAAGAAATAGAGCTGCAGCATCGCATGCTCCATCAAGTCAGTGCTTCGGCTTGCGCGATGATCGCGAAGCGGTCCGACAATTCGGCCAGCGCGACCTGATGGATCGTCCGGGCGTCCAGCGTGCCGCCGCGGCCGTCGGGCAGGTCGCGGGTGGCGCAGGCATCGGCCGCGATCGTCGTGCGCAGGCCGAGATCGAGCGCGGCGCGGGCGGTCGAGGAGACGCACATGTGGGTCATGAAGCCGGCCAGCACGATGTTCTTGCGTCCGGTTGCGGCAAGGTGCGCTTGCAGATCGGTGCCGGCGAACGAGTTCGGCAGCGCTTTCTCGATCACGGGCTCGCTCGCGAGCGGTGTCAGGCGCTCGACGATCGCGCCGCGCGCGGCCTCGCGGTCGAACAGGCCGCCGGCGCGGCCCTTGTGCGCGACATGGAAGATCGCCGCGCCGCTCTCCCGTGCCCGTGCCAGCAGGCGCGCCGCCGCGGCGATCGCGGGCTGTGCATCGGGCAGGGCCAGCGGACCGGCGCAATATTCGTTCTGGAGGTCGATCAGCACGAGGCAGGCCTCTTTGAGCTTCGGCGGATTGAGATCGGCGCCGGCAAGTTCGAGCAGGGTCTTTGGAGCGGTCATGGCGGTCAGCCTTTCTCAGGATGTCGGATGACGTAACCCTAGCGCAGCCGTGACCTGCCATTGTGCAGGAATATTGTGCGGCATATGGCTGCAAATTTGCAGGATACGCCATCGCCTGCTAGGCTCGCGGAATGAACTGGGACGATCTGCGCATCATTGCCGCGGTGAGGGACGAGGGCACTTATGCCGGCGCCAGTGCGCGGCTGCGCATCGACGAGACCACCGTCGGCCGCCGGCTCGCGCGCATCCAGCGCGATCTCGGCGTGCCACTGTTCGATGCGGTGGACGGCCAGCGCCGGCCGACGCGCCACTGCGAGGCGGTGCTCGAACATGTCGGCGCGATGGCGGCGCATGCGGCGGCGATCGACCGCATCAAGGACACTCAATCCGGCCCGGTCGGCCGGCTGCGCATCGCCTCGACCAATGCGGTCGCCGAAGAGCTGCTGGCGCCGCATGCGGCCAGCTTCCTGCGCGATCACCCGGGGCTGACGCTGCAATTCCTCACCTCCAGCGGCAACGTCAAGTTCTCGCGCTGGCAGGCCGATCTCGCCATCCGCCTGCGCAAGCCGGAGAAGGGCGACTTCACCATCTCCAAGCTCGGCGACGTCAGGCTGTATTTCTTCGAGCCCGCGGACCGCTCGGGCGGCGAGCCCATCGCCTGCGTCTATCCGGACGAGCTCGACACCATTCCGGAGGCGCAGTTCCTGCGCGCGAAGCGGCTGACGAACGTGCGCTGCGTCACCGACAATGTTCGGATCATCCGGACCATGATCCAGTCGCATCAGGCCATCGGCGTGCTGCCGGAGCACAGCTGCACCGCGTTGCTCGCCGACCGCAGCCTGCGTGCCACGCTGCTGTCGAAACGGCGCGACGTCTGGCTCCTGGTGCAGAACCACCTCAAGCGCGACGCAGCGACCCGCGTGACGATCGACTGGGTCAGGCACTGCTTCAAGGACGTCCCGCAGCTCTGAGGCCGGACGACGTTCAAGGCCTTCGCATTGAACGCAGTCCGCGCGACGTGCGACAAAGATCGCGGAGCCGGGATTGCGCGCGCGCCAAGGTTGCGCAATCTCGTGACGAGACTTGACCGGGGCAAGCGCATGACCACTCTTTCGCAGACGATCCGGCCCTCGACAGCCCAGTCGCGGGAATGGAAGGCGATTCTCATCCTGATCCTCATGGTCCCGGTGCTGTGGTCGCCGCTGCTCCTGTTTCGCTTCGTCCTGTACCAGCCGTTCAGCATCCCCTCGGGTTCGATGACGCCGGCGCTGGTGGTCGGCGACTACGTCTTCGCCGCCAAATACGCCTACGGCTACGGCCGCTATTCCTTCCCGTTCGCGCCGTCCTGGATCTCGGGTCGCGTCCTTGCCGCCGATCCGGAATACGGCGACATCGTCGTGTTCCGGACGGCGAAGGACAATTCGGTCGACTACGTCAAACGCGTGGTCGGGCTGCCCGGCGACCGCATCCAGATGCGGCAGGGCCGGCTCGTCCTCAACGACCGTCCGGTGACGCGCGTCGCCCTGGAGACGAAGCTCGCCGGCTCCACCTGCGGCGTCGACGAGGGCGCCACCGTCAAGCGCTGGCGCGAGACGCTGCCGAACGGCGCGTCCTATGTCACCCACGACTGCGCCGACGACGGTTTCCTCGACAACACCGCCGTCTTCACGGTGCCGCCGGGCCACTTCTTCGTGCTCGGCGACAACCGCGACAATTCCACCGACAGCCGCATGTCGACGTTCGGCTTCGTGCCTATGGACAACCTGATCGGCAAGGTGACGCGGATCATCTGGTCGCTCGACGAGGACGGCGAGCCGCACTTCGAGCGGCTGGGAAAGGTGGAGTGAGGCTTGCTCCGTCATTCCGGGGCGGCGCGCAGCGCCGAGCCCGGAATCCATAACCACAGGCGGACGGAATGGCCCGCTGTGCCTGTCGCCCGTAAGAACGAGTGCAAGAAGTGGCGGCGGGATTGGAAGACTCGGTAGTCGAGGATCGGAATTTGGACCGGGCTGATTTCCATCCCGGATAACCAACTGAGGTTCGTGATTATGGATTCCGGGCTCGCGCCCAAGAGGGACGCGCCCCGGAATGACGAAGGGAGAGGGTTTGCCACAAACAAAAACCCCGGCATCGCTGCCGGGGTTTCGCATGTCTCGACTGTGCCTGAGAGGCTGGACCTTAGAAGTCCATGCCGCCCATGCCGCCGCCGGGGGGCATCGCCGGGCCGGCGCCGCCCTTCTTGGGCAGCTCGGCGACCATGGCTTCCGTGGTGATCAGGAGCGCGGCAACGGAGGCAGCGTTCTGGATCGCGGTGCGGACCACCTTGGTCGGGTCGATGATGCCCTTCTTGACGAGGTCGGCATATTCGCCGGTCTGGGAGTCGAAGCCGTAATTGTAGGCCTTGTTCTCCAGGATCTTGCCGACGATCACCGAGCCGTCTTCACCGGCGTTGATCGCGATCTGGCGGGCGGGAGCCGACAGCGCCTTGCGCACGATCTCGACGCCGGTCTTCTGGTCGTCGTTCTTGGTGCGCAGGCCCTTGAGCTGCTCGGAGGCACGGAGCAGGGCGACGCCGCCGCCCGGGACGATGCCTTCCTCGACAGCCGCGCGGGTCGCATGCATCGCGTCATCAACGCGATCCTTGCGCTCCTTCACCTCGACCTCGGTCGCGCCGCCGACGCGGATCACCGCGACGCCGCCCGCGAGCTTGGCCAGACGCTCCTGGAGCTTCTCACGGTCGTAGTCCGAGGTGGTCTCCTCGATCTGCGCCTTGATCTGGGCCACGCGCGCCTCGATGTCGGCCTTCTTGCCGGCGCCGTTGACGATCGTGGTGTTCTCCTTGTCGATCATCACCTTCTTGGCGCGACCGAGCATGTTGAGCGTGACGTTCTCCAGCTTGATGCCGAGATCTTCCGAGATCGCCTGGCCGCCGGTCAGGATCGCGATGTCCTGCAGCATGGCCTTGCGGCGATCGCCGAAGCCCGGAGCCTTGACGGCCGCGACCTTGAGGCCGCCGCGCAGACGGTTCACGACCAGGGTCGCGAGGGCTTCGCCTTCGACGTCCTCGGCGACGATGACCAGCGGCTTGCCGGTCTGCACCACGGCCTCGAGCAGCGGCAGCAGCTCGTTCAGCGAGGAGAGCTTCTTCTCGTTGATGAGGATGTAGGCGTCGTCCATCTCAACGCGCATCTTGTCGGCGTTGGTGACGAAGTAGGGCGAGATGTAGCCGCGGTCGAACTGCATGCCTTCGACGACGTCGAGCTCGGTCTCGAGCGACTTGGCTTCCTCGACGGTGATGACACCCTCGTTGCCAACCTTCTTCATGGCGTCGGAGAGGAACTTGCCGATCTCCTGGTCGCCGTTGGCCGAGATGGTGCCGACCTGGGCGATCTCGTCGTTCGAGGTGACCTTCTTGGAGTTCTTCTGGAGGTCCGCAACGACCGCCTCGACCGCGAGGTCGATGCCGCGCTTGAGGTCCATCGGGTTCATGCCGGCGGCGACCGACTTGGCGCCTTCACGCACGATCGCCTGGGCCAGCACGGTGGCGGTGGTGGTGCCGTCGCCGGCCGCGTCAGCGGACTTGGAGGCGACTTCGCGCACCATCTGGGCGCCCATGTTCTCGAACTTGTCCTCGAGCTCGATCTCCTTGGCGACGGTGACGCCGTCCTTGGTGATGCGGGGAGCGCCGAACGACTTGTCGAGCACGACGTTGCGGCCCTTCGGGCCGAGCGTGACCTTCACAGCGTTGGCGAGAATGTCGACGCCGCGCAGCATCTTGTCGCGCGCATCAACCGAGAATTTGACTTCTTTGGCTGCCATCTGGATTTTTCCTTGGAATGATTTGACTGGAGGGAGAGGGGGCTCTTAGGCCGCCTTCTTCTTGGACTCGCTGACTTCGAGAACGCCCATCACGTCGCTCTCCTTCATGATCAGCAGGTCCTGGCCGTCGATCTTGACCTCGGTGCCGGACCACTTGCCGAACAGCACGCGGTCGCCGACCTTCAGGTCAATCGGGATCAGCTTGCCGGACTCGTCGCGGCCACCCGGGCCAACGGCGACGATTTCGCCCTGGGAGGGCTTTTCCTTGGCAGTGTCGGGAATGATGATGCCGCCAGCGGTCTTCTCTTCTGCGTCGATGCGCTTGACCACGACGCGGTCGTGAAGCGGACGGAATTTCATGCAGTCCTCCTAAGCAATTGCACGTGTTGAGGATTTTGAGATTGTTAGCAGTCGTTGCCCGCGAGTGCTAGCACAGGCGAGGCTGAGATAAGCCAGGAATTTTGCGGGGGCAAGGCCTTCTAGCAGAAAAATTAGCACCCGAAAGCACGGACTGCCAGAATCTCTTTGCCATCGTTAACCGGCGTCGGGCCCGTATTAGCACGGAGCTGCATCTGCTGCTAAAGCATTGAATTTCAACAGCTTGTTAAACTTTTAGGCTTGAGATGGGTTGTCAGTTTGCGTCACATTTCTCTCATGTGAGCGCATCGTTTCCGGGTGGCTCCCGGGGCACCGAGCAAGCCACCCCCCGAATGCGCTCCTGCAAAGGAGGTTTGGCATGGGACTGCGGAGTGGGGGCGTTTCCGAGGATTTCCGGAAACAGATGCTGGGCTACGGACTGACGACGGCGCAAATTCTCTATCGGATGCCGGATCATCCGTCGCTGCTCCAGACCTACGTCTGGCAGAACTACGACATGTTTCCGAAATTTCCGGCGCTGAAGGATTTCCTGGCGTTCTGGCAGGAAAAGCTCGACGGCCCCCTGCATTCGGTCACGGTGGCGCATTCCAAGCTGATCAAGCCGGCCGAGCTGTGCGCCGTGGACGGCGTGTTCCGGCTGCATTGAGTGAGCAGAGATTAGCCGCCGCCGCTGCAGTAGCGTGTCCACATCGCGCGATAGGCGTCGTCTACGGCTTGCGCATATGAGATGGGGTTGCCGGCGGCCGCAGCGTTGATCTGTGCGGGCAGTTCGCGGCGCAATCGATCGAGATCGCCGATCCGCGCCGCGCGGCCGACTGCGATCTCGACATATGCCTCATCGCTGTCTGCGACCCAGTCCGGCAAGCCAAGCGCGGTGAGGATGGCGCCGGCGGCACGGCTGGGCAGACTGTTCCCGAGCTTCGCCACCACGGGCACCCCCATCTGCAGGGCTTCCAACGTGCTGACGCCGCCGTTCTGCGGGAACGGGTCGAGCGCAATGTCGATGCGATTGAACGATGCCAGATGTTCGCTCCGCAAGGTGGCTCCGAGCAGATCGACGCGTTCGGCCGTCAATCGACAAGCCGCAAATCGCGCCAGCAGCTTGTCGCGAACCAGCTGATCGTCCAGCGCAACATCCTTGATCAGCAGTCGCGAGCCAGGGAGCCGCGCGAGAATCCTGGACCAGACTTCCGCGGCCTCGTCCGAAATCTTGCTGATGCGGTTGAAGACACCGAACGTGACGAAGCCGTTCGAGACAGCCGGCGCCTGCGCCCGCGCAATCCCGGCCGGCAGCGGCGCCAGCGTCACGAAGCATGGCAGGTCGACGACGGTCTCCGCAAACAAATGCCGAACCGCGGCAGGAATCGCGACCGGGTCCGAGAACAGATAATCGATCGTCGGCAGCCCGGTGCCGGTGCCGTGGCCCCAGCCGTGCACCTGGATCGGTGCCGGCTTGCGCGCAAACACGCCGAGGCGGTTTCCTCTGGTGTGGCCGGACAGGTCGATCAGGATATCGACGCGATCGGCGCGAATCTGAGCGGCGAGGCGCTCGTCGGTCCATTGCGCGGCGTCACGCCAGCGATCGGCGATCCCCTGAAATTCGCTCGTCGTTGCATCCGCTTTGGACGAGCAGGAGTAGCACACGATCTCGAACTGCGCGCGGTCATGGTGTTGCAACACCGGCTTGAAGATGAACGCGGCCGAATGCGCGTTGAAATCCGACGAGACATAGCCAAGCACCAGACGCCGATCCGGATCGCGGCCGTTGTCATGAGATGCCGCCGCTTCTGCAGCGATCTTCGCGCCGATCCGCTCCCACCACACTTGCCGCGCTTGCTGATGCTGTTCGACGCTGGCGTCCGCGACGAAATCGAGCGTGAATATCTTGCTGGAAATCGCGCTCTGGAGGTCAGGCCGGATGTCGAGAGCTCGGTCGAAGCTGGCGAGGGCTTCGTCGACCCGGCCAAGTCCGGCGAGACAAAGGCCCAGCACCAGGTGAGCTTGAGCGGAATCGGGAGCGATCGCGAGAGCCCTCTCACAATCGGACAATGCCTCGGCAATTCGATGGGTCTGGAGCAGGACATTGGCGCGCCAGAGCCACCCGTTCACATCCTCGGGTGCCAGGGCGATTGCCCGATTGCAATCCGCCATGGCCTCGTCAAATCGCTGAAGCTCCCGCAATGCGACGGCGCGGTTCGCCAGTGCTGCGGCATAGTCGGGCTTGATCGAGAGCGCGCGATTCAGGCTTGTGAGAGCCTCGTCATAGTTGCGCAGACGGCAGAGCGCAGAGCCCCGGCCGTTGTGGGCTTCGGCGAGGTTTCCGTCCATTGCGAGCGCCCGATCGTAGCTCTCGAGCGCTTCGAGGTGCAGATCAAGCGCCGCGCTTGCATTGCCGAGATTGGACAGGGCCAGGGCGTAGTTGGGCTTTAGGGCGAGTGCCTTTCGATAGCTTGCTCGGGCCTCATCGTGGCGTTTCAGCCCGTTGAGCGCGACGCCCAGGCCCATGTGAGCTTCGGCAGATCGTGGATCCACGGCAACCGCCCGGCTCAGTAGAATTTCAGCCTGCTGATAGTTCCTGGCATCGGACTCCAGAATGCCGAGCATATGCAGCGCGATGAATTGATCGGGCGCGATCTGCAGCAGTTGTCGATAGGCGGCCCGAGCCTCGGACAGAAGTCCCTTCTTGTGCAACTCGAGTGCGCGCCCGAGCAATGGCAGCACTTCGGCCTTCTGCCGTTTCTGAAGCCGGGCATTCTGAAATGCACGCTGACCGACGCTGCTGCCCATGAATCAATTCCCCCAGATACCCGGGCGAGATTAATTCAGCGAGAGAGTGAATACGAGACGATGGCCGCTCGCCACGACAGCCTGGGACAAGCTACGGCCGGTTGGGTTCGTCGAACTCATTGCCCCAGGCCCAGCAATTGCTGCCTCGCCCAAGACTGGGTAATCTGCCTTCGGGTTGGCCCCGTCGGGCGGGCGCGGCTCGGATCAGGGAGGCAGACAATGGCCAAGCAAAAGGCATCAAGACCCGCAACGAAGACCGCGGTGAAGAAGCGGAGCGGCGTGAAGGCAGCGGCGCGATCCCCGGCACGCAAGGCGGTGAAGGCGAAGGCGCGCACCGTCGCTCCGAAGAAGCCCGTGCGGCCAAAGCAGCGTATCGCCGTCAGCCATCACCGCGAGGAAGACTTCAAGGCCGACGGCCTGCGCGCCTATGCCAAGTACCGCGATCTCGGCATCGCCGAGGCGACCCATGGCCTCGCGCAGGCACATGTGATCCGCTTGCAGGGCCCCTGCAATCCGGCCGAGGTGTCCAAGCTCCACTATCACGACGTCGAATTCCAGATGGTCTACGTGCTCAAGGGCTGGGTGAAGACCTACATGGACGGGCAGGGCGAGACCCTGATGAAGCAAGGCAGCGCCTGGACCCAGCCACCGAAGATCAGGCACATGATCCTGGATTATTCCGATGATGTGGAATTGCTGGAGGTGATCCTGCCGGCGGAGTTCAAGACGGTGGAGTTGAAGGCGTAGGGAGCTGTCTGAAACGCGCATACATCTCTGTCCACTCGTCATTGCGAGCGAAGCGAAGCAATCCAGAAATGCATCTGCGGGGAACGGTCTGGATTGCTTCGTCGCAAGAGCTCCTCGCAATGACGGGCGAAGAGACCTACGCCACCACTCCCACCATGGCGCCCATCAAGCACGTCGTCAGCGTCCCCGACACGATCGACTTCAGCCCCAGCGCGTTGATCTCCTCGCGCCGTTCCGGCGCCATCACGCCCAGGCCGCCGATCATGATGCCGAGGCTGGCGAAATTGGCGAAGCCGCACATCGCATAGAGCATGATCAGGCGCGAGCGCGGATCGAGCGCGTCGGGCGGCAGCTTCGAAAAGTCGACATAGGCGATCAATTCGTTGAGCACGGTCTTGGTGCCCATCAGGCTGCCGGCGGTGATCGCCTGATCCCACGGCAATCCCATCAGCCAGCACACTGGCGCCATGACGAGGCCGAGCAGACGCTGCAGCGAGATCGCGGCGCCGCCAATGTTCGGCAGGAGGCCGAGCATGGCGTTGACGAGGTAGACCAGCGCCACCAGCACCAGCAGCATGGCGACGATGTTGAGCAACAGTTCGAGGCCGGCAGTGGTGCCCTTCACGATCGCATCCATCGTGCCGGATACATTCATTTCCGGATCCTCCAGCGCGCCGCCGGTGCGCTTGTCGGAGGTCTCGGGCACCATGATCAGGCTGACGAGGATCGCGGCCGGCGCGCCCAGCACGGAAGCGATGACGAAATGCGCGGCGGCGTCGGGAATGAGGGGAGCAAGCAGCGTCGCATAGAGCACCAGCACCGTGCCGGCGATGCCCGCCATGCCGCCGGTCATCACCAGGAACAGCTCGCTGCGGGTCATCTGTGCCAGATAGGGCCGCACGAACAGCGGTGCCTCGACCATGCCGAGGAAGACATTGGCGGCGGTCGACAGCCCGACCGCGCCGCCGACGCCGAGCGTGCGCTCGAGCAGCCAGGCCAGGCCGCGCACGATCGGTGGCAGCACGTGCCAATAGAACAGCAGCGTCGTCAGCACGCTCATCACCAGCACGATCGGCAGCGCCTGGAACGCCAGGATGAAATCGGCGCCGGGCACCTTCAGATCGAATGGCAGGGCGCCGCCGCCGATATAGCCGAACACGAAGGCGGAGCCGGCGCGGGAGGCCGCCGAGATCGCGCCGACCGCGTCGTTGATGGTGCCGAACGCATGCGCGACGACCGGCAGCTTCAGCAGCACGACCGCGGTGACGAAGGTCGCGGCGAGGCCGATCGCCGCCTGTCGCAGCGACACGGCGCGCCTGTTCTCTGCCAATGCAAAGGCCATCAACAGCAATGCGAAAATGCCGAATGCCGATTGCAAGCGCAGCATGATGTCCCCAAACCCTCAATGATTATGGCCGCGCCTGCGCTGCAAAGGCAATGCCGGGCGGTCCGGAACGCGTCCCGTTTCCGAGCCCGCGGCAGGTGGAGAGCTTGGAGTAGGCGGAGGTCTCGTGTCCCGGACAAGCCGCAACGCGTCAGCGTCGCAGCGCTGAGCCGGGACCCGGAAGGCCAGGAACGAGATTCGCGGAGGCATGGGCCCCGGCTCATGCCTCGCAGCGTCCTGGCACGAGACCGATGCCCCGGATTGCTGCCCGCAAGGAGGGGCGCGGACAGAGCACAGCGGAATCAATGAGATCCCTACTGTGCATGGGGTTGTTTTCGCGGTTTTAGGTCAGCCCCGCCCGACGAACGGCATCTTGGTCGCCATCACCGTCATCGTCAGCACGTTGGCGTCGAGCGGCAGGCTGGCCATGTAGGCGACGGCGTCGCCGACCGCCTTGGCGTCCATGCGCGGCTCGTGCTTGGTGGTGCCGTCAGGCTGCAGCACGCCGGGGCCGTTGACCATGCGGTCCGTCATCGGCGTCGCCGCATTGCCGATATCGACCTGGCCGACCGCGATGTCGTACATGCGGCCGTCGAGATTGCTGGCCTTGGTCAGGCCCGTGATGGCGTGCTTGGTCGAGGTATAGGCGGCCGAGAACGGCCGCGGCGCATGCGCCGAGATCGAGCCGTTGTTGATGATGCGGCCGCCGCGCGGGGTCTGGTCCTTCATGATGCGGAAGGCGTGCTGGGTGCACAGGAACGGGCCGGTGAGGTTGGTGTTCACCACCGCCTGCCACTGCTCGAGGCTGAGGTCCTCGAAGTTCACGGCCGGCGCGCCCATACCGGCATTGTTGAACAGCACGTCGAGGCGGCCATAGGTTGCCTTGACCTTGTCGAACAGCGCGGCGATCTGCTCCGGCTTGGTCATGTCGGCGGTGACGCAGAGGCTCTTTCCGGCGGGGCCGAGCTTCGCCGTCTCCTCGAGCATGTCGAGCCGGCGCCCTGCGAGCACCACGGTGAAGCCGGTGTTCATCAGCGCCAGCGACGCTGCGCGCCCGACACCGGTGCCGGCGCCGGTCACCAATGCGATCTTTTTCGCCTCACTCATCGTTTCCTGCCTTTTCTCTTCTGCTGTCAGGTTTTGGGTTCTTTTTCGTTCTTGTAGGGCGGGCGCGGAATGTTCTGGTGCGCGGCGCGCAATGCCGCCGACCAGCGCGAGCGCAAATCGTGGAAATAGGGTTCGCCCGCCTCGATACGGTGGTTGAGATCGGCTTCGCAGGCGTCCGTGCGCACCACCAGCACGTCGATCGGCAGGCCGACGCCGAGATTCGAGCGCATGGTCGAGTCCATCGAGATCAGGCCGGTCTTCAGCGCCTCGTAGAGCTCGACGTCGTAATGCATGGCGCGGTCGAGCACCGGCTTGCCGTATTTGTGCTCGCCGATCTGCAGGTAGGGCGTGTCGGTGGTGCACTCGATGAAATTGCCGGCGGTGTAGACCATGAACAGACGCATGCGCGCGCCCTTGATCTGGCCGCCGAACAGGAAGGAGACGTCGAAGGACACGTCCTCGGATTTCAGCGCCGGTCCTTCGGTGGCATGCACCGCCCGGATCGCCCGGCCGATGCGCTGGGCGGCCTGGAACATGGTCGGCGCGTTCATCAGCGTCTCGATCTCGCCCGTGTTGGGATCCTCCAGACCTTCGGTCAGGGTGGAGAGCACCGACTGGCTGATCGCGAGGTTGCCGGCGCTGGCGATCGCCATGATGCGCTCGCCGGGCTTGGAGAAGATGTGCAGCTTGCGGAAGGTCGAGACGTTGTCGAGGCCGGCATTGGTGCGGGTGTCGGCGATCATCACCAGACCGTCCCGAACCAGGATTCCGCAACAATAGGTCATTTCCAGTCCCCGAACGCGTTTGCGCGGAATTACTAGCCAATTTCGGCAGCCGCTCCAACCCCCGATTCCGGTCGTCATTCCGGGGCGTACGCTGCGCGCTCCCCGGAACGACAAGGAGCAAACGGCTCAGCGCTCGGCTCCCGCCTCAATCCGCGGCATCGACCAGAAACGCCTCGTCGACGGGCACGCCGAGCGCCGTGACCAGCCGGTTCGTCTCCGCGGCCATGCCGACGATGGCGAGCAGCTCGCCATATTCGGCCTCGGTCATGCCCTTGGCCCGTGCGGCGGCCGTGTGCGAATGAATGCAGTAGCTGCAGCCATGCGCGATCGAAACCGCCACATAAAGCATTTCCTTGACCTTGGGATCGAGCGCACCCGGAGCCATCACTTCCTTGATGCTCTCCCAGGTCCGCCGCAGCGTCTTCGGATCATGCGCCAGCGCCCGCCAGAAATTGTTGACGAAATCCGACTTCCGCACCATTCGGATGTCGTCGAATACGGCGCGCGCGTCGGCGGAGAGTTCCTCATCCGAAAGCAGTTTTACAGTCGCCATGGGCTACCTCGCTGGTCTGATCTGATCCCGCGATTGTAGCACGGCGCATGCGCTCGTCCGGCCGCACCTAGCTCTGCCGCTGGGACTGCGATTGCGACTGCCCGCTGCGGCTGGTCTGCTCGACCTTCACGGCCACCGCCAGCGTTTCCGTGCCGCCGCCATAGCGCGTGCCACGCACCGGGGCCGCGCCGAGATAGTCGAGCCCGATCGCCACGCGCACATGGGCGTCGGTGGCGCAGATGCTGTTGGCGGGATCGAAGCCGACCCAGCCGAGATCGGGCACGTAGGCCTCCGCCCAGGCATGGCCGGCCTCCTGATGCGCCGTGTCGTCCGATCGCAGAAAGTGCCCGGAGACGAAGCGCGCCGGCACGCCGCCGGCGCGGGCGCAGGCGATGAAGATGTGCGCGTAATCCTGGCAAACTCCGCGCTTGAGCGCGAACGCCTCCACCGCGGACGTGCCAGTGTTGGTGGGGTCTTCGTCGAACGTCATGTGATCGGCAATCTGCGTCATCAGCGCGTGCAGGAAGCCCAGCGTGTCGCTCTCGGCCTCGCTGCGCAACTGGCGCGCAACCGCCGTCATCGCCGGATTGACGGAGGTGAGGTCGGTGGAGCGCAGGAACATCCCGGCCGGGAAACGCTCGTCCGTGCCGCGCAGCACGCCGCCGGTATCGTGAGTCTCGATCAGCCCTTCTGCCGTGATCTGGATGTCGCCGACAGGTCCGCAGGACAGCACGTGGGTGACGTTGCCGAACGCGTCCTCATGCATGTCGAGCTTGGTGTCGGTGGAGACGTCGATCTGCCATTCCGCCACGTATTGCCCGTCATGACTGCCAGGCGTCATGCGCAGGATCTGGATCACGCTGGTGGCCGGCGGCTCGTAGCGATAGGTCGTGATGTGCTGGATTCGCAGGCGCATGGTGTTTTGATCCGTCATTCCGGGATGGCGCGAAGCGCCAGACCCGGAATCTCGAGATTCCGGGTTCGATGCTTCGCATCGCCCCGGAACGACGAAAGGTGAAGGTTTCAGTCTCGGCTAGATCAAATACTGCTTCGTGATGATTTCGCCCAGCCTGGAATTGTCCGTGATGAATTCCTGAATGAATTCATGCACGCCATGCTGGAAAATGTCGTTCATATTGCTGTGTTCCAGCCGGTTTCGGATGCCGCGGGCGTGGCGCTGGGCCGGGCCTTGGCGGCCATAGGCGACGCCGATCTGGTCGAGGTTGCGCACGAGGTTGCCGTAGCAGCTGGCGAGCGAGCGCGGCAGCGTGTCGTTGAGGATGAGCAGATCCGCGATCAGCCACGGCTTCAGCGTCTCGCGATAGACCCAGTGATAGGCCGTCAGCGCCGAGACCGAGCGCAGGATCGAGCTCCATTGATAGAAGTCGAGCGGGCCGCCGACATGCTCTTCCTCGGGCAACAGCACATGATATTTCACGTCGAGAATGCGCGCGGTGTTGTCGGCGCGCTCCAGATGCACGCCCATGCGCGAGAACCAGTAGGCGTCGTTGCGCAGCATGGTCCGGTAGGCCGAGCCGTCGAAGCGCAGCGAGGTCTCCTGCACGAAGCGGAGGAATTTGGCGAGGTCCTCGCGCGTCGAGGCGCCCTTGCTCCACACCGCCTGAAGCTCGATCCAGGCCGAGTTGATGGTGTCCCACATCTCGCTGGTGAGCGCGGTGCGCACCGAGCGCGAGTTGAGCCGCGCCGCTTCGATGCAGTTCCTGATCGAGGACGG
Organism: Bradyrhizobium sp. I71; assembly: GCF_022354745.1. Taxonomy (NCBI): domain Bacteria; kingdom Pseudomonadati; phylum Pseudomonadota; class Alphaproteobacteria; order Hyphomicrobiales; family Nitrobacteraceae; genus Bradyrhizobium; species Bradyrhizobium sp. I71. Next base: position 834,295 of record NZ_CP059398.1, on the reverse strand, counting down.
ATTGTTCGGCGAGAACGAGAGATACTCGACGACGTTATGCTCGTTGGCTTCCTCATAGGTCTGATAGAAGCTGGCGGCGACCCCGGCGGTGAGCAGCGCCGAATCCCATTCATTGGTCTTGCCGATATAGGCGGCGGGAAGCGCGGTGACGCGCAGCGTCGCATCGATGGTGCGCGCGAGATATTCGGCCCGTTCGACGTAGCGGGCGAGCCAGTAGAGGTTTTCGGCGGTACGCGACAGCATCTCTCTACTCGTCCAGGATCCAGGTGTCTTTGGTGCCGCCGCCCTGGCTTGAATTCACCACCAGGGAGCCTTCCTTGAGCGCGACCCGTGTAAGCCCGCCCGGCACGATCGTGGTGCTCTTGCTGCCCGTCAGCACGAAGGGGCGCAAGTCGACATGGCGCGGGGCGAGGCCGGATGCGGTGCAGGTCGGGCAGGTCGATAGCGCCAGCGTCGGCTGCGCGATGAAACCTTCCGGCTCGCGCTTGAGCTTGTCGCGGAAGGCTTCGATCGTGGCCTTCGTGGCGGCGGGGCCGATCAGCATGCCGTAGCCGCCGGAGCCGTGCACTTCCTTGACGACGAGCTCGCTCAGATTGTCCAGCACATAGGCGAGGTCCTTCGGCTCTCGGCAGCGCCAGGTCGGCACGTTCTTCAGGATCGGCTCCTCGCCGAGATAGAACTTCACGATGTCGGGCATGTAGGAGTAGATCGCCTTGTCGTCGGCGATGCCGGTGCCGACGGCGTTGGCGAGCGTGATGTTGCCGGCCGCGTAGGCCGACATCAGGCCGGGCACACCGAGCACGGAGTCGGGACGGAAGGTGAGGGGATCGAGGAAATCGTCGTCGACACGGCGGTAGATCACGTCGACCCGCTTCAGCCCTTCCGTCGTCCGCATGAACACTTCGTTGTTCTTGACGATGAGGTCACGGCCTTCGACCAGCTCGATGCCGAGCTTGTCGGCGAGGAACGAGTGCTCGTAATAGGCCGAGTTGTAGACGCCGGGCGTGAGCAGGGCGACGGTCGGCTCGCTGGAGGCGCTTAGCGGCGCGACCGAGCGCAGGGCTGAGAGCAACTCGTCCGGGTAGCGCTCGACCGGCGCGACCTTGTGGCGGGCGAACAGATCCGGAAACAGCCGCATCATGATCTCGCGGTTTTCCAGCATGTAGGATACGCCCGACGGCGTGCGGGCGTTGTCCTCCAGCACGATGAAGTCCTCGGCGTCGACCCGGACGATGTCGATGCCGGCGATGTGCACGTAGACGTCGTGCGGCACCTGCTGGCCGTTCATCTCGGGACGGAACACCGGGTTCTGGAAGATCAGATCGCCGGGCACGATCTCGGCGCGGAGGATGTCGCGGCTGTGATAGATGTCGCGCAGGAACATGTTGAGCGCGCGCACGCGCTGCTTCAGGCCCTTCTCCAGCAGTGCCCATTCCTTGCCGGACATGATCCGCGGGATCACGTCGAAGGGGATCAGGCGCTCGGTGGACTCGGAATCGCCGTAGACCGCGAAGGTGATGCCGATCCGGCGGAACAGGAGCTCAGCCTCCTGGCGCCGATATTCGAGGGCTTCGGGGGGCGTTTCCTTGAGCCAGCGCGCCAGCTCCCGATAGGCGGGGCGAAGGTCTCCGCCGGCAATATTCATTTCGTCAAACGCGACTGCCATAGAATCCGACTGTTCTCCCTGGCCATGCCGTGAGAGTGCATGACTTCCCTAGGAGGTAGCAAGGGCCGGGCCAGCGCGATAAGCATGGAGGAGGGGCATTTGCCGGGGACGGCCGGCGGCTTGCCTGAAAAAATGGCTGAGGACTGCTTATTTCAGAAGCAAAACCACGTGACTTCAACGCGTTACCTCGGCAAAGTCGGCGTCACAGGTGAGGGACTTAAGGCATGAGCGACATCGTCACGGCGGGCATCCTGGTCATTGGGGACGAAATCCTGTCCGGCCGTACCAAGGACAAGAATATCGGCTTCATCGCCGAATACCTGACCAATATCGGCATCGACCTGAAAGAGGTCCGGATCGTTTCCGACGACGAGGCCGACATCATCGCCGCCCTGGACGCGCTGCGGCATCGCTACAGCTACGTCTTCACCACGGGTGGCATCGGACCGACGCATGACGACATCACCGCCGATGCCGTCGCCAAGGCGTTCGGCGTCGGTATCGACCATCATCCGGAGGTCGTCGCCCGCTTCCGCGAGCGCTGGAGCGAGCAGGACCTCAACGAGGCCCGCCTGCGCATGGCCCGTATCCCCGACGGTGCCGAGCTGATCCAGAGCGCGACCATCCTCGCTCCCGGCTTCAAGATCGGCAACGTCATCGTCATGGCCGGCGTGCCGTCGATCATGCAGGCGATGATGGATATCGTCTCGCCCAAGCTGAAATCGGGCGTGCGCATGCTCTCCGAATCGGTCCGCGCCAACGCGCGCGAGGGCGACATCGGCAGCCCGCTGCGGGCGATCGCCGCCGCCCATCCCGACACCATCATCGGCAGCTATCCCTTCATGGACGAGGAGCAGAAGCCGAACACCAATCTGGTGGTGCGCTCGCGCGATCCGGAGAAGCTCGCCGTGGCGATGGCGGCGGTGAAGGAAATGCTGGCGGGGCTGAATATCACCCGCTAGCAGAAGACGATCGAGACGAATGGAGACGACGATGGGTGAAGCACCGGAACTGAGCGCGCAGGAGCGCGCGGGCAGGCCTTTTCCGGTTTCGTGGGACCAGTTCCACCGGGATTGCCGGGCGCTGACCTGGCGACTGAACGAAGTCGGCCCGTTCCATGCGGTGATTGCGATCACACGCGGCGGCCTGGTGCCGGCGGCGATCGTGGCACGCGAGCTCGGCGTGCGCGTCATCGATACCGTCTGCATCGCCAGCTACGACCACACCAAGCAGGGCGAGTTGAAGGTGCTCAAGGGCATCTCGGACGAGGTGATGAAGCTCGGCGGCGGCACCGGCAGGGGTCTCCTGATCGTCGACGATCTCGTCGACACCGGCAAGACCGGCAAGCTGGTGCGCGAGATGCTGCCGGAGGCCCATTTCGCCACCGTCTACGCCAAGCCGATGGGGCGCCCGCTGGTCGACACTTTCATCACGGAAGTGTCGCAGGATACCTGGATCTTCTTCCCCTGGGACACCGCGTTGTCCTATCACCCGCCGCTTCGCGACGGGGCGGCGTGACCAGAGCGAGTGGCGAGTAGCGAATGGCAAGTAGCAGCTCCTCCACTCGCAATTCGCCATTCGCTACTCGCCCCCTTCAGAACCGCGTCACACCCACTGGCGACATCATCGCCACCCCGCATCGCGGCCTGTTCACAGGCAATCGCGGCATCATCCACGATCCCGCGACGAAGACGCTTCTGAAGAAGCGCTGGTCGTCGCCGGCCTGGATCACCTGCCTGTGCGAATTCCGTGGCTGGCGGCGGCCGGTGATGGCACGGCGGAGCTGGACCGAGCTGTTCTTCCTGGACGAGGCCACCGCCTTTGCCGCGGGCCATCGTCCCTGCTTCTTCTGCCGCCGGGACGATGCCATGCGATTCCGCGCCGCGTGGGAAGCGGGCAATGGTGCAAGCGGCATCAGCGCGAAGACGATGGATGCCGCGCTGCATCGCGAGCGTCTCCATCGCGGCCGCAAGCGGTTGCATCCGCTCCCGATGCCGTGGCCGGACTTGCCGGACGGCGCGATGGTGCACCAGGGCGAAGAGAGCTTTCTGGTGGTGCAGGGCAGGGTGCTGCTGTGGTCGCCGGCAGGCTATGCCAGCGTTGAGCGTCAGCTCGATGACGCAAAGCTCCTGACGCCACCGTCAACGCTTCGGGCGCTAGACGCCGGCTACCGGCCCACGCTGCATCCGACGGCGCTCAGCTAGGCCGCGCACTCGACGCTGTCACGGACGAGGCGGCACCACTCCCCATGATCTCTTATTGCGGACCATGAGGCGTGGTCGACATTTTCTTACTCGTTCGGGCAGCCGTTTCGGCGACGACTATACTCTCTTTATATCATTGTCCCGGCGGTCCCATCGATCGGCTACACCCGGCAACTTATCTTCTCGTGCAGCATCGAGGAGAGTCAAATGCTGAACTTTCTCAGCCGTATTGACAGATACATGACGAACAACATGCACGAGCACGGCCGATATCTGCTCGGGCTGGAGTCGCTCGACGAGCATGCTTGCAAGGGTGATCACCCGCACGACGTCATCAGAACGGCCGGGCCGACGACGGGCGCCGGGTTGCTGTCGCGAAGGTAGGCTGTGGCTCCGCGCTGTTGAGTCCATGCCCTCGCGCGAAAGCATGATCCGGAAAAATGCGCAGCGGTTTTCCGAAAGGATCATGCTTAAACAACGACCTGAAGCGCGATGACGATTCATCCTGATCGCATCGCGCTTTAGGTCCGCGACGTCAGCCTGGCTTCTCACCCAAGCTTCTCGCGCGCCAGCGCGGCGCCGGCGCCGAGCGCCATCAGCTTGGCCTCGGCGATCTCCCGCCGCATCGGTGCCATGCCGCAATTGGTGGTGGCGATGATGTTGCTCTTGGGCACGAATTGCGACACCGCGTCGATCACCTTCACGACGTCCTCGGCGGTTTCCACCGTGTCGCTGGCGACGTCGATCACGCCGGCCTGCACGATCTTGGTCTTGAGCAGCGCCAGCAGGTCGAGCGGCACCTTCGAATTGCGGCACTCGATCGCGACCTGCTGGATCGGGCTCGCGTCGATTGCCGGGAAGATCTGCTCGTACTGCCGCCATTGGCTGCCGAGTGTTTCCTTCCAGTCGGTGTTCGCCTTGATGCCGTAGCCGTAGCAGATGTGAACGGCGGTGGCGCAGGTGAGGCCTTGCGCGGCGCGCTCCAGCGCCTTGATGCCCCAGTCGTTGACCTCGTCCATGTAGACGTTGAAGGCCGGCTCGTCGAACTGCACGAGATCGACGCCGTCGGCCTGCAAGCCCTTGGCCTCCTCGTTGAGCAGCTCGGCGAAGGCAAAGGCCATCTTCACGCGGTCGCCATAGTAGCGATCCGCGATGGTGTCGATGATGGTCATTGGGCCGGGCAGGGTGAACTTCAGCTTCTTCCTGGTATGTGTGCGCGCCACGCGCGCCTCGAAGGCATGGACGCGTCCCCTCAGCCGGAGCGGGGCGACCACCTGCGGCACCATCGCCTTGTAGCGGTCCTTGCGGATGCCCATCTCGATCTTGTGGGCGAAATCGATGCCCTCGATCTTCTCCAGGAAGCCGTGGACGAAATGCTGCCGGGCCTGCTCGCCCTCGGTGACGATGTCGATGCCGGCGTCCTCCTGGATCTTCAGCCAGATCAGGGTCGCGTCGCGCTTGGCCCGGAGAAGCTCGTCGCCCTGCGACTTCCAGGGCGCCCACAGCATGTTGGGCTCGGCCAGCCATTCCGGCTTCGGCAAGGAGCCGGCGATCGTGGTTGGAAACAGCATGGCGGCCCTCCCGGCAGGTTGTGTTGCGCCTCTTCCTGCCATGACTTAACGTCGAGGTACAGAACAACAAAAGTCGCTCTCTATTCCGACGGCGATGACAGGGAAGGCCCAAAGGAAAGGCCAGGGGAAAGGTCGTGATCGATCTCTATTACGCGCCGACGCCGAACGGCTGGAAAATCTCGATCATGTTGGAGGAACTCGGGCTCCCCTACAGCGTGAAGCCCGTGAACATCCGCTCCGGCGAGCAGTTCGACCCCGAATTTCTCGCGATCTCCCCGAATAACCGTATCCCGGCCATCGTCGATCACGATCCTGCCGACGGCGGGCCTCCGTTCTCGGCCTTCGAGACCGGCGCCATCCTGATCTATCTCGCGGAAAAGACCGGCCGGTTCTTGCCGACGGACTTGCGCGGGCGCTCGACCACGATCCAATGGGTGATGTGGCAGATGGCCGGGCTCGGACCGATGCTCGGCCAGCATGGACATTTTGCGCTCTACGCGGCGGAGAAGATCCCCTATGCGATCGAGCGCTATCGCGACGAGGCAGCGCGGCTCTACGGCGTGCTCGATCGCCAGCTCGGCAAGACCGGAGCCTTTGTCGCCGGCGACTATTCCATCGCCGATATCGCCTGCTTTCCCTGGACCATGACCCACAAGGCGCAAGGCTTTACGCTCGACGACTATCCGAACGTGAAACGCTGGTATGCCGAGGTTCGTGCGAGGCCGCAGGTGCAGTCCGGGCTCGCGATCGGCAAGTTCGTGAAAGAGCCTTTCGACGAGGAATCACGCAAGATCATGTTCGGCCAGCGTGCGAAGGAGCTGTTAGGAAAGACGTAGTGACCGTTCCTCATGGTGAGGAGCGCCGCAGGCGCGTCTCGAACCATGAAGGCCCGACTATCGCGGGTGGCCATCCTTCGAAACGGCCGCTCCGCGGCCTCCTCAGGATGAGGTCCGTCAGCAAAGGAAACGCCATGATCGAATTCTTCTTCGACTGTTCCAGCCCCTGGACCTATCTCGCCTTCCACAACATCCAGCCGCTGGCCAAGGGACTCGGCGCCGAGATCGTCTGGCGGCCAATCCTGGTCGGCGGCATCTTCAACACGGTCAACCCGAGCGTCTACGCCCAGCGCGAAAAGCCGGTGCCGCTGAAGGCGCGCTACATGAAGAAGGATCTTCAGGACTGGGCGCGCTCGGCCGGGCTTGCGATCAAGATGCCGCCGACGGTATTCCCCGTGAACAGCGTCAAGGCGATGCGCGGCTGCATCTGGCTGGATGCGGACATCGTGCCGTTTGCGACGGCCGTGTTCGAGGCCTATTGGGGCGAGGACAAGGATATTTCGCAGGATGCGGTGCTCGCCGAGATCTGCAGGAAAGTCGGGATCGACGAGCAGAAATTCTTTGCCGGTATTTCGGAGCAGGGGATCAAGGATCAGCTCAAGGCCAATACCGAGGAGGTCGTCGCCCGCGGCGGCTTCGGCTCGCCGACGATCTTCGTGAACAAGACCGACATGTACTTCGGCAACGATCGCCTGCCGTTGATCCGCGAGGCACTGCTGCGCAGCAAGGCGAGCGCGGCCTGATGGTACGCGCTGTCGTATGCCGCGCGCTCGGTGTGCCCGAGACGTTGCGGCTGGAGGAGTTTCCGCCCCGCGCCCTGAAGCCGGGGGAGGTGCGCGTCGCGATCCGCGCCGCCGGACTGAATTTCCCTGACGTGCTGATGGCGGCCGGCGACTATCAGCTCAAGCCTGAGCTGCCGTTCACGCCCGGGATGGAAGCTGCCGGCGATGTTACCGAGGTAGGACCGGAGGCAAGGGGCGTTTCGGTCGGCGACAAGGTCATCGTCAAGATGCGCCATGGAGCCTTCGCTGATGAGGTGGTGGTGACGCCGGCCCAACTCACGCCGATGCCGTCGACGTTCGACTATGCCGAGGCCGCGACTTATCTCGCCGGCCACGGCACGGCCTATCACGCGCTGATCGACCGCGGCCGGGTCGAGCCGGGTGAGGTGCTGCTGGTGCATGGCGCCGGCGGCGGTGTCGGTCTTGCCGCCGTCGAGATCGGCAAGATGCTGGGCGCGATCGTGATCGCGACAGCCTCGAGCGACGAGAAGCTTGCAATTGCGAAATCGCGCGGCGCCGATCATCTCGTGCGCTATGACCGCGAGCCGTTTCGCGACGCGGTCAAGCGGATCACCGACGGCCGCGGCGCGGACGTCGTGTTCGATCCGGTCGGCGGCCAGGTCTTTGAAGATTCCATGCGCTGCATCGCTTGGGGCGCCCGGCTGCTGGTGATCGGCTTCACCGGCGGCATCGGTTCGGCCAGGACCAATCTCCTGCTGATCAAGGGCGCCAGCGTCATTGGCGTGCGCGCCGGCGAAGCGGTGCGGAAAAATCCTGCGCTTGGCGAAGCGCGCCTGAAGGCGCTGCTGCAATGGGCGGAGGAGGGCAGGCTGCGCCCCAACGTCTCGCACCGCCTGCCGCTGGAGGACTACGCGCAGGCGATGCGGCTGTTGCTCGATCGCAAGGCGATCGGGCGGGTGGCGCTGGTGATGGAGTGATGTTCCTCACCGTCATTCCGGGGCGCCCGGAGGGCGAACCCGGAATCTCGAGATTCCGGGTTCTCGCTTCGCGAGCCCCGGAATGACCGTAAGCTATTTGTACTCCCGTTCCGTCCACCACGGGAAGTAATCCGGCATGTCGGTCGACACCTTGTTCTTGAACTGCGCCGGACGCTTCTCCAGGAACGACACCACGCCTTCCTTGACATCGTCGGAGCGGCCGCGGGCGTAGATGCCGCGGCTGTCGACCTTGTGGGCCTCCATCGGGTCGTCGGCGCCCATCATGCGCCACATCATCTGGCGGATCAGCGCGACCGAGACCGGCGCGGTCTTCGCGGCGAATTCCTTGGCGAGCGCGCGGGCGGTTGGCAGAAGATCATCCGGCGGCACCACCTTGCTGACGAGGCGCCCCGCAAGCGCCTCCTGCGCCGGAAAGACGCGGCCCGAATAGCACCATTCCAGCGCCTGCGAGATGCCGACGATGCGCGGCAGGAACCAGCTCGAGGCGGCCTCCGGCACGATGCCGCGCTGGGAGAACACGAAGCCGAAACGTGCGGCCTCCGAGGCAATGCGGATATCCATCGCGAGCTGCATGGTGACACCGATGCCGACCGCGGGCCCGTTCACCGCGGCGATGACCGGCTTCATGCACTTGAAGATGCGCAAGGTCACCTGGCCGCCGCCGTCGCGCACCTGCGGATCGCTGTAATCGACCCTGCCGTCGGCGAGACGCTTTACAGGTCCGCGCCGCGCGTCGCGATCGAACGTGTCGGCACCGGACGAAAGATCCGCGCCCGCGCAAAAACCGCGGCCGGCGCCGGTGACGATGATGGCGCGGACGTTGTCGTCCTTGTCGGCAGCGTCGAACGCGTCGATCAGCTCGCTCTGCATCTGCGCATTGAAGGCGTTGAGCTTGTCGGGCCGGTTCAGCGTGATGGTGAGGATCTGTTCGGCGACCTCGTATTTGATCGTCTCATACGCCATGGCGGTTTCCTTCCTTGTTTCTTTATCGGTCTCTCTAGCACGTCATTCCGGAGCGCGCGACTTGGCCGCCGAAGCTCGCAGAGCGAAGGCGGAAGGCGCGAACTACGGTGCGCAATTGCGCACCCGAGAATCCATTTCTCCGCACCACTTGTGCGGATGAATGGATTCCGGGCTTGCGCCAAGAGGGCGCAACCCGGAATGACGACGCTGCGATCAATTGGCCGGCGGCTCGGGCCAGGGCCGCTGCGGGCCACGCAGGCCCTCGAACGCCTTGGCCATGCCGAGCACGCCGATGTCGTCGAAGCGCCGGCCGACGATCTGCACGCCGATCGGAAACCCCTTGGCATCGAAGCCGCCATTGACGGAGATCGCGGGGTTCTCCGACATATTCCACGGCACGGTATAGGCGATGTGTTCGAACGGCTTCATGGGATCGTTGGTCGGCGAGGCCCATTCCGCCGGATAATTCACGTTCGGCGCGGTCGGCGAGATCACATAGTCGAGCTCGCAGAACAGCTTTGACGCCGCCGCACGGATCGCCATGGTCTGGTTGAAGCCACGGATCACGTCGACGCCGGAGAGGCTGGCGCTGGACTCGCCCCATTTGAAGATGTAAGGCAGCACCTTTGCCTGCTCGGCCGGCGTCAGCTTGGACAGATCGTCCCACATCCGCGCGCGCCAGAAATTGTCGAGGCCGTCGAGCATCTCGCGCGTGAGGATGCCGTCGACCTCGGTCACGACGGCGCCCGCGGATTCGAACGCCTTCGCCGCCTTCACCGCGACCTCGCGCACCGGTTTTTCCAGCGGCATGCCGCAGCCGGGATCGAGCATCAGACCGATGCGCAGTTTTCGCGGCGATTTCTCCAGCCCCTTCCAGTTGAGGGGTTCGGCCGGCAGGCTCATGCCGTCGCGCCGGTCGGGTTTTGCGATCGCGCTCATCATCAGGGCGCAGTCGTCGACCGTGCGCGTCATCGGGCCGGCAACGCGGCCGACATAGGTGGGATCGATCGGCACGCGGCCGAAGCTCGGCTTCAGGCCGACGAGCCCGCACCAGCCGGCTGGCAGCCGCACCGAGCCGCCGATATCGGTGCCGAGATGCAAGGGACCATAGCCGGCCGCTGCGGCCGCGCCTGCGCCAGCGCTGGAGCCGCCGGGATTCTTGGTGAGGTCCCAGGGATTACGCGCCAGCGCATGGAAGCTGGAAAGCCCGGAGGACAGCATGCCGTAATCGGGCATGGTGGTCTTGGCGAAGATGATCGCGCCGGCCTCGCGCAGCCGCGCAGCCGGCGGGGCATCCTTCTCGGCCGGCACGAGCTTGACGCTGGCCGCGCCCAGCGGCACCGGCACGCCCTTGGTCGCGATGTTGTCCTTCACCGTGACGGGCACGCCGTCGAGCGCGCCGGACGGCTCGCCGCCGGTCCAGCGCGCGGTCGAGGCCTTTGCGGCCTCGCGCGCGCCGTCGGGATCGAACGCATAGAGTGCCTTGAGGTGCGGCTCCCACGCAGCGACGTGCGCGAGCAGGTCCTCCAGCACCTCGCTCGGCGAGAACTGCTTTGCACGATAGCCTGCGATCAGATCGACCGCGGACAGATCGTGCAGCGAGGTGACCGCCTCTTCGACGCTCTTTTTATGCATGGGCCCCCACCGGCATGCGCGTCTCGATGATGCGGGCGAACATGCTGGCGCCGATCGGCAGGATCTTGTCGTCGAGCACGAAGCCGGGATTGTGCACGGGCACCGAGCCGTCATGGCCGACCCAGAAATACGCGCCGGGGACTGTCTGCAGCATGTCGGCGAAATCCTCGCTGCCCATCTTCGGCTGGGTGCGGGTGATCACGTTGGCGGGATCGACGATGGTGCGCGCAACCTCCTCGACCACCTTGGACTGCTCGACCTGGTTGACCAGCACGCCGAACGTGTCGCGGATGTCGGCCTCGATCTCGCACTGGAACGCGGCAGCCACTCCGGCGCAGATCGTGCGGATGCGCTCGCTGATCATGGCGCGGACCTCGTCCGAGAAGGTGCGGATCGTGCCGCAGAGATGCGCCTCGCCGGGAATGACGTTGTAGGCGGAACCCGCATGGATCTGGGTGATCGAGATCACGGCGGACTGCAGCGGGTCGACGTTGCGGCTGACGATGGTCTGAATCGCCTGAGCCAGCGTGGTGGCGATGATCACCGCGTCCTTGGAGCGCTCGGGCATCGCGCCATGCGCGCCGTAGCCGGTGATGCGGAGGTCGAAGAAGTCGGCACCGGCCATCGCGGGGCCGGGCAGGATCGCGATCTCGCCATGGTTGAGATCGGGCGCGTTGTGCAGGCCGTAGAGCTCGTCGCAGGGAAACTTCTCGAACAGGCCGTCCTTGATCATCGCGCGGGCGCCGCCGAGGCCTTCCTCGGCTGGCTGGAAGATCAGGTGCACGGTGCCGTCGAAATTCTTGGTCTCGGCGAGGTAGCGCGCGGTTCCGAGCAGCATGGTGGTGTGGCCGTCATGGCCGCAACCGTGGAAGCGGCCGGGGATCTTCGAGCTCCACTTCAGGTTGGTGTTCTCCTCCATCGGCAGCGCGTCCATGTCGGCGCGCAGGCCGATGCGCTTGCCGCTCGAACCCTTGCCCTTGATGACGCCGATCACGCCGGTGCCGCCGAGGCCGCGATGCACCTCGATGCCCCAGCTCTTCAGCTTGTCGGCGACGATGCCGGACGTGCGCACTTCCTCGAAGCCGATCTCGGGATGGGCGTGGAGGTCGCGCCTGATAGCGGTGAGTTCGTCGGCGTAGCCGTCGATGCGGTCGATCGTGGGCATGTGTCCTGTCCGGTTAGCGTGAGGGAGGATCGAAAACAGGGCCGTTCGGCTTGATGCGGATGCCCGGCCGCAGCCGCGTCCAGGGCAGGGAAGCCGTGTCGGCCGGCATTGCGCCGGGTGCGGCACAGATCATCAGCTTCTCCGCGATCGGCTCGAAATCGGCGCGGAAGTGTACCGAGCTCTTGTTGACCAGGATCTTCTCTCGCGTCGGCTCGATGCCGACATAGCGGTACATCGCCTGGTCGGCGAGTTGCGCCTTGTGCGAAGAAACGACCACGCGGACGTCGCCGATGCGCAGGCACGCGGAGGGACCCATCTCCATCTCGCGGCCGCCGTAATAGGGGCCGGGCGCGATGAAGCGGCCGTCGGAGAGCTTTTCGACCACGAAGGTCTCGCGATAGGGCTCATCGCCGGGGATGCCGGACTTGCCGCCGAGCGAGAGCGTCACGCTGGCGCCGATGCCGGCCGCATGCGCGGCCCTGGCCGAGTCCGGATCGTAGATCGCGCCGGTGGCGGCGCTCGCCTTGTTGCGCACCAATGCGCGCAGCATGCCCGTCGTGTCGGAATCGCCGCCGGCGCCGGGATTGTCCTGGGTGTCCGCGATGATGATCGGCTTGCTCGCATTCCGAGAAAGTTCCATGGCATGGCGCACGCCATCGTCAGGCGACCAGATCTTGCCGTCGAAATCGTCCTCGTGGCTTTCGATCAGCTTCACGATCGCATCGGCCGCGCGGTCGGCGTCCGCCTGCGTCTTGCCGTAGGCGAATACGCTCGGCCCGCAATCGCGGAAATCCGCGGCCGGGAAGCCGGGCGCGAAAGAGAGTGTCGGAATAGCATCGCCCTCCAGCGCGGCGAGGTTCTCGTAGATGCCTCTGGTCGGCTGGTCGTTGGTGCATTGCCAGCTGATCGGGATCAGGAACGGCAGTTGCCGGAACGCCTTTGCGAAGCGCTGCTTCGTCTGCAGCAGCAGCGCCAGATGTCTTGCGCAGGCGCGGCCGGTCTCGGCCATGTCGACATGCGGATAGGTGCGGTAGGCGATCAGCGCGTCGGCATGCTCGATCATCTCGGGCGTGACGTTGGCATGGAGATCGAGGCTGGTGACGAGCGGAACATCCTTGCCGATGACGCGGCGCACGCGCGCCAGGATCTCGCCTTCGCCGTCATCGAGATGCTCGGTCACCATGGCGCCGTGCAGGTCGAGATAGACCGCATCGATCGGACCGGCGGCTGCGATGCCGTCGACCATCACCTTCACGATGCGTTCGAAGGCGTCCTTGGTGACATGCGCGGAGGGGCTCGCCCCGCAGGCAATCGTCGGAACGAGTTCCCAGCCGCTGGCTTCAGCGCTGTCGACGAAGCCGGCGAGACCGACATTGATGCGCCGCATCACCTTCAGCACGTCGGCGCCTTCCGTCATCGCCGGCCAGCCGCCGCCATGCTGGAAGTCCGCGAATGTCGCCTTGGTCGGAGCGAACGTGTTGGTCTCGTGCAGGAAGCCGCCGATGGCGATACGTGTCATTCAGTTCAGTCCCGATTGAAAGTGCGCGACGTTAGCCTTGGCGCGAAGGAGAGAGCAAGGCGGGAAGCACTCTCGCCGTGCATGGCCTCAAGCTGTTTTGGGAATGCTGCGGACGCGGTGCATGTTGTGAGCCGCGACGTTTCCACATTCTCAGTGTCGTCCCCGCGAACGCGGGGACCCATAACCCCAGGGAGGAGTTTGGCGAAGATACGTCGTCCGGGATTAGCACCGCACGCGACCGGTAGATTCCGCGGTATGGGTCCCGGCGTTCGCCGGGACGACAGCGAGAATGTTGCTAGAGTGTGGCCCCCATGCCTTCCGCCACCGGCCGGAAGTTCGCAAAATCCCAGCCTCGCCCTGGTGCGGCATCGAGGAGCGCCTTGGTGTAGGCCTGCTTCGGATGCGTCAGCACTTCGGCGGCGGGACCCTGTTCGACGACGCGGCCATGCTGCATCACCACGACCTCGTCGCAGATTTGCGCAGCGACGCGCAAATCGTGGGTGATGAACAGGATGGCGATGCCGAGCCGATTCTGGATCTCGTCCAGCAGTTCCAGCACCTGTGCCTGCACGGAGACGTCGAGCGCGGAGACCGCCTCGTCCGCGACCAGCACGTCCGGATCGAGCGCGAGCGCGCGTGCGATGGCGATGCGCTGGCGCTGGCCGCCGGAGAACTGGTGCGGATAGCGCGACACGGCATCTGCCGGCAGGCCGACGAGCTCGAGCAGTTCGCGCGCCCGCTTCATCGCATCGGCCTGGGAGACGCCGTAGTTGATCGGGCCTTCCGCGATGCTGTCGCCAACGGTCACGCGCGGGTTCAACGAGCGGTAGGGATCCTGGAACACGATCTGGATCTTCTGCCGGTGCGGCTGGAGCAGACGGCGCGAGATGTCGGCGATCTCGCGACCGGCGAGGCGCACGCCACCGGAGGTCGGATCGATCAGGCGGACGATGCAGCGTGCCACCGTGGACTTGCCCGAGCCGCTTTCGCCGACGATGCCGAGGGTGCGGCCCTTGCGCAGCGTCAGCGTGACCTTGTCGGCGGCGACGACCTCGCGGCCTTTGCCGAAGAAGGAGCGCTCTTTATAGACCTTGCTGAGCTCGTTGGCTTCCAGCACCACGGGCTCGCGGCTGTCCTCGCGCGGCGCCCGCGGCACCAGGCTCGGTACCGAGGCGAGCAGGTTGCGGGTGTATTCCATGGTCGGATTGCGCAGCACGGTGTCGAGCGGGCCGGTCTCGACCAGGCGGCCCTGCCGCATCACCGCGACGCGGTCGGCGATCTCGGCGACCACCCCCATGTCGTGCGTGATGAACAGCACGGCGGTGCCGTGATCGCGCTGCAGCTCGCGGATCAGCGTCAGGATCTGTTTCTGCGTGGTGACGTCGAGCGCGGTGGTCGGCTCGTCGGCAATGAGGAGCTTCGGCTCCAGCACCAGCGCCATCGCGATCATGATGCGCTGGCGCTGGCCTCCGGAGAGGCGGTGCGGATAGGAGGCGAAGATGCGCTCGACCTGGGGCAGGTGGACCTGCTCCATCATGTCGAGGATGCGTTTCTTTCGTGCTTTCCCGTCGAGATCGGTATGCGCGCGCAGCACCTCGTCGATCTGGCGGCCGACCGGCACCACCGGATTCAGCGCGGTCATCGGCTCCTGGAAGATCATGGCCATCTTCGTCGCGCGAAGCTGGCGCAGGCGGCGGTCGGTCGCGGTGAGCAGTTCCTCGCCGACCAGCTTGATGCTGCCGCCGGTGGGAACCAGCGTGCCCTTCGGCAGGAGGCCCATCGTGGTGAGCGACGTCACCGACTTGCCCGAGCCGCTTTCGCCGACGAGGCACAGCGTCTCGCGCTCGCGCACCTGGATCGAGATGCCGTCGATGATGTTCACGCCCTTCGGCTTCTTGCCGATGGAAACGACGAGGTTGTTGATGTCGAGGATAGTGTTGGTCATCACTTGCCTTCCCGCTGCTTCATGCGCGGATCGAGTGCGTCGCGGGCGGCGTCGCCGATCAGGTTGATGCTGAGGATGGCGATCGAGAGCAAGAGGCCCGGCCAGAAGATCAGCGACGGCTTGATCTGGAAATACTGGCGGCCCTCGGCCATGATGTTGCCCCAGGTCGGCGTCTCCGGCGAGATGCCGGCGCCGAGGAAGGAGAGGATGGCCTCGGTCAGAATGGCGCTCGCGCAGACATAGGTGCCCTGGACGATCAGCGGCGCGATCGTGTTCGGCATCAGGTGGCGCCACATGATCTTCGGCAGGCTGGAGCCGACCGAGATCGCGGCCTCGACGTAAGGCTCCTCGCGCGCCGACAGCACGACCGAGCGCACCAGGCGCGCCACCCGCGGAATCTCGGGAATGGTGATCGCGATCAGCACGGTCCAGATGCTGGCGCCGGACAGCGACACCACGGCGATCGCGAGCAGGATGCTCGGCATCGCCATCAGGCCGTCCATGACGCGCATCAGCACGGAATCGACCAGCTTGAAGAAGCCGGAGACGAGGCCGATCGCGAGCCCGATGACGATCGACAGGATCGCCGAGCCGATGCCGATCAGAAGCGAGATGCGGCCGCCATAGATCACGCGCGACAACAGGTCGCGGCCGTAGGCGTCGGTGCCAAGCAGGAATTGCGAGGAGGAGGGCTTGAGCCGCTGCGACGGCGCGAGCTGGATCGGATCATGCGGCGCGATCAGCGGCGCGAGGATCGAGACCACCACGACCAGCGTGAGCAGGACCGTCGCAGTCGCAATGATGGGCGTCGAGGTGAGGAATCCGAATCGCGGCCGCAGCGGCGACGTGATCGGGATGGACGACTGGGGAAGGGTATCGACCGACATTTGTATCCTTATCCTTGCCTCAGTACCGGATCCGGGGATCGAGCAGGGTGTAGGCGACGTCGATGAGAAGATTGACGACGACATAGATCAGCGACGTCAGCAGGATCATCGCCTGGATCACCGGATAGTCGCGCGCCAGCACCGCATCAACGGTGAGGCGGCCGATGCCGGGGATGTTGAACACGCTCTCGGTGACGACGACGCCGGAGATCAGGAGCGCGAAGCCGGTGCCGATCACGGTGATCACGGGGACCGCGGCGTTGCGCAGCGCATGGCGCATCATCACCGCGACCTCGTTGATGCCTTTGGCGCGCGCGGTACGGACATAGTCCTCGCCGAGCACGTCGAGCATCGCCGCGCGCGTCATGCGCGCGATCAGGGCGATGTAGATGAAGGAGAGTGCGCAGGTCGGCAGGATGATGCGCTCGAAGAACGGCCCGAAGCCGTTCGAGATGCTGCGGAAGCCCTGCACCGGCACCCATCGCAGGTCGATGGCGAAGATCTGGATCAGGAGATAGCCGACCACGAACACCGGCACCGAGAAGCCGAGCACGGACAGGCCCATCACGAAGCGGTCGATCCAGGTGCCGTGCTTCCAGGCCGCGATCACCCCCAGGGGGACGGCGACGACGACTGCGAGGATGATGGTCGACAGCGCGATCGAGATCGACGGCTCGACGCGCTGGCCGATCATCTTCATCACCGGCAGGTTGGAGATCAGCGAGGTCCCGAGGTCGCCGTGCAGCAGCTTGTTCACCCATGTGATGAACTGCACGATCAGGGGCTCGTTCAGGCCGAGCGAGGCGCGGATGCGCTCGAGCCGTTCCGGTGTCGCGTTGTCGCCGGCGAGAATCGCGGCGGGATCCCCCGGCGTCAGCCGCAGAAGCAGGAACACGAACAGCGCGACGACGCCCATCACGGGCACCGCGGCCAGAACGCGGCGAATAAGATAACCCAGCATGCACTTATCTCCGGCTACGGAACGTGTGGAGCCCTGAGGCTCCCGTGAACTCTGTCGTGTCTATCATGCCTATCACTTGGGCTGGAAAGGCCGCTCGGAGACGCCGTCCTCTTAGGGCAAATTGTGTGCCAAGGGCTGCGCCGTAGCAAGAGGCCGGCATGTCTCCGATATCGACCACTCAGGATGCATGTCGCAGTTCACGCTCAACCCCAAGTGAAGGGACCGTCGGCGGAGCGTTGAGGCCGCGCCAGCCGTCGATGGTCTGGGCGATCATCTGCGCCGTCGCGGCCGACAGAGTCCAGCCGAGATGGCCGTGGCCGGTGTTGAAGAACACGCCCGGTATCCGCCCGGCGCGCACGACCGGCATCATGTTCGGCATCATCGGGCGCAGCCCGGCCCACGGCACGACGCGCGACGTTTCGACGGCGGGGAAGTTGTTGCGCACCCAGTCGATCAGCGGCTGCACGCGGTCGGCGCGGATGTCGCGATTGAAGTCGTTGAATTCGGCGGTGCCGGCGACGCGAAAACGATCGGCGCCGAGCCGGCTGGTGACGATCTTGGCGGCCTCGTCGAGCAGGCTCACCGTCGGGGTGGCGTTGCGGCTTTCGGCGGTGTCGAGCTGCACGGTGATCGAGTAGCCCTTCACCGGATAGACGTTGACGCGCTCGTCCAGCAGGGCGGCGAAGTGACGGCTCGCAACGCCCGCGCAGACCACGACGCCGTCCGCGTTCAGTGCGCCGCGCGCGGCCGCGACGGCATCGCTCGCGGCCAGATCGGCCCAGCCGATGACGAAGCCGCTGCCGGCACGTGCGATCGAATCGATATTGGCCTCGTGGATGAAGGTCGCGCCACGCCGCTTGCAGGCTTCCGCCAGGCCGCGGGTGAACTTGTGGATATCGCCGGTCGCATCCGACGGCGTGTAGAAGCCGCCATAATAGTCCTTGCGCAGTGTCGGCTCGATGCTGCGGATTTCCTCCGACGTCACCGGGCGGCGGTCGAGGCCGCCTTCCTGCAGCAGCGCGTTGACGCGCAGACCGGATTCGAAGCCGGCCTTGTCACGATAGATGTGGAGGATGCCGCGGCGTTCGAGATCGAAGTCGATTCCTTCGCGCGCCGCGATGTCGAACAGATACCTGCGCGCTTCGATCGCGAGCCGCGTGGTCTCGATGGTGTTGGCGCGGTAGTTGCCGATGTTGGCGACGAACTCGCTCATCCACGAATATTTGTGCCAGTTCGGCCGCGGGTTCATCAGCAGCGGCGCGTCGCGCCGAAACATCCAGCGCAAGCCCTTCAGGATCGTCGCCGTGCTGTTCCACACTTCGGCGTTCGATGCGGAGAGCTGCCCGCCATTGGCGAAGGACGTCTCCATCGCGGCGTAGCGGTGCTTGTCGAGCACCGTCACCTTGTAGCCGCGTTCGAGCAGGGCATAGGCGGTCGTGACGCCGGTGATGCCGGCGCCGATGATGGCAATATGGGTCATGGTGAAGTTCGGGGCTCCCGTGAGTTAGAGTCGGCGGACCGCCGGCCGTAAGGCCGTTGGCGGCGCCCCATCTGTCACGGTTACCTGAGAGCTTGATCCGCTGCGGATCTCGCAACGGACTATCCCCTTCGGTGGACGTCACGATTGCCTGAAATCGCGCCGCCTCTCTCCAGATCGTCCTGACGAAACGGTCCTTTTGCCTGAGAGTTTCCGGGGCGGTTGCTCCGTCGGCGCCGCGACGAAGGCCGAAAGCCTTCGCTGCGATCTCTCCCGCATCATCGCGTGGACGGCCGAGCAGTACGATACGCCTCATTTTTAGACAAGGCTAAATTTCGACCGTGACTGCCGACGTATTGTGCAGTGCAAATTCGATTCAATTACTCCAGAGTCGCCAGCAGACCTGCCATCAGCCGGCCGCGCTCGACCAGGCTATCGACCTCGATGAACTCCTCCAGCGTGTGGCCATTGCCGCCGCGGACACCGAGGCCGTCGAGCGTGGGAATTCCCATCGCGCCGGTGAAGTTGCCGTCGGAGCCGCCGCCGGAGCTGGCATGCGGTAATTCCGCGCCGAGCGATTTGGCGATGCCGCGCGCCTTCTCATAGAGCGCCATGGTACCCGCATCCGGCTCCCAAACCGGACGCGTCACGCCGCGCGTGACCTTGAACGTGACGTCGTTGGTGGTGCCCGACAGCGCCAGCATCCTCTCGACACCGCGGTCAAGATCGGCCTGACGCTTGGCCATGGAGAGCGCTTCGCCGGTTGCGGTCGTCGCAACGCAATTGACCCATTGTCCGCCGTGGACGACGCCGACCGAGAAGGTGCAGTCCTCCGTCGTCATCGCGTCGATCGCGAGGATCTGCCGCGCCATCTCGCGGATCGCCGAGCGTCCGGCCGACAACGTGGCGCCGGCGTGGCTCGGCCGTCCCGTCGCCTCGAGATTGAAGCGCGCGATGGCGTAGCGTCCGGTCGTGACGCCGTTGTCGGCGCGGCCGGGCTCCGGCACCAGCACGTATTTGTTGCGCGCCGCTTCCGCCTCGATGATGTCCCGCGTCGAAGGCGTGCCGACTTCCTCATCCGGCGTGAACAGCACGGTGATCGGCAGCGGTGTGGTGAACGAGGCGCGCGCCAGTTGCCGTATCGCTTCCAGCGAGAGGTAATTGCCGCCCTTCATATCGTAGATGCCGGGGCCATAGCACTTGTTGCCCTCGCGCCGCCATTTCAGCTTCTCGATGGTGCCGACCGGATGAACGGTATCCATGTGTCCGGCGATCAGGATGCCCGGCTCGCCCTGCTTGGGATGAGGAAAGCGCGCGCGGATGACGCCACCAAAGCCCTGGCGGCCGGCAATGCGCTCGATCGTCGCACCCATGATCGCCATATCCCGCGCCGCGATATCGAGCATGCGGTCCACGGCGCCTGCATCCCAGGTCGGACTCTCGCATTCGACCCAGCCGCGCAGGCCCTCGAGCATCGCCTCGGAATCAAAGGGAAGATTGGCAGGATTCATCTCAATGTCTCTCAAGCTTCGAAAGATGGAACGCGCATTGCATCGGCGCGGGGCAGGACAAGCGGAGGGTGTTGTAGAGCCAAACCGATCTTTGTGGAGCCCGTGCGCGCGCCGTGAGGGGCTGCGACGAAACCGGATTGACGCGCTCGGCACTGTCTGCAAGTCTCAAAAAGATAAAGGCATTGCATGAGGTTAGTTCGCCCAACGAATGAACCGCATGCTCAACCAATGACCTGCCTTTGAACAGTTTCACGTCAGGAGAACTTTCTATGTTCCACTTCATGCGCCGGGGGCGTCGCGCGTTCGCCTCCAAACTTGCGCTGTCGGTCGTCGCGCTTTCGACCGCGCTGGCCTCGCCAGTGCTTGCGGCCGGCAAGACCATCACGGCGGTGATGCATTCGGATCTGCGCATCATCGACCCGATCTTCACCACGGCCTACATCACGCGCGACCATGGCTACATGGTTTACGACACGCTGGTGGCGCCGGATTCGAGCTTCAAGATCCAGCCGCAGATGGCGGACTGGAAGATCTCCGACGACAAGCTCACCTATACCTTCACGCTGCGCGACGGCCTGAAATGGCATGACGGTGCGCCGGTGACGGCGGAAGACTGCGTTGCTTCGCTGAAGCGCTGGGCCGCGGTCGACGGCATGGGCCAGAAGCTCATGGACTTCACCGCGAGCATCGAGGCGACCGACGCCAAGACCATCACGCTGAAGCTGAAGGAGCCCTACGGCCTCGTGCTCGATTCCATCGGCAAGCCGTCCTCGCGCGTCGCCTTCATGATGCCGAAGCGCCTCGCCGAGACGCCGCCGGACAAGCAGATCCCGGAGCAGATCGGCTCGGGTCCCTTCAAGTTCGTGGCATCGGAATTCCAGCCCGGCGTGAAGGCGGTCTACGTCAAGAACACCGACTACGTGCCGCGCAAGGAGCCGGCGAGCTGGACCTCCGGCGGCAAGGTGGTGAAGGTGGATCGCGTCGAGTGGATCACCATGCCGGACTCGCAGACCGCAGTGAACGCGCTGCAGTCTGGCGACATCGACTTCATGGAGAACCTGCCGTTCGACATGCTGCCGGTGCTGGAAGCCAACAAGGAGCTCACGATCGAGGTCTCCAACAAGTTCGGTTTCCAGACGCTCGGCCGCATGAACTTCCTGCATCCGCCGTTCGACAACGTGAAGGTGCGGCGAGCTGCCCTGCTGGCGATGAACCAGAAGGACGTTCTCGATGCACTCGTCGGCAACGCCAAATATCAGAAGATCTGCGGCGCCTTCTTCGTGTGCGATACGCCGCTCGCGACCGACGTCGGCGCCGAGACTCTCATCAAGGGCAACGGCATGGCCGCAGCCAAGAAGGCGCTTGCCGAGTCCGGCTACGACGGCACACCGATCGTGATCATGGCGCCCGGCGACGTCACGACGCTCAAGGCGCAGCCGATCGTTGCAGCCCAGCTGCTGCGCGAGGCCGGCTTCAAGGTCGACCTGCAAGCGACTGACTGGCAGACGGTGGTGAGCCGCCGCGCCAGCCAGAAGCCGCCGAAGGAGGGCGGCTGGAACATGTTCTTCACCAACTGGGTCGCGGCCGACGTTGCCAACCCGATCGCCAATCTCTCGATCGGCGGCCAGGGCAAGAAGGGCTGGTTCGGCTGGGCCGAAGACCCCAAGATCGAGCAGCTCAAGGACGCTTTCGTCCGCGCATCCTCGCTCGACGAGCAGAAGAAGATCGCGGCCGAGATCCAGCAGGAGGCGTACGATCAGGTGATCTACATCCCGCTGGGGCAGTATCTCCTGCCGAGCGGCTGGCGCAAATCGCTGACCGGCCTGCTCGACGGTCCGGCGACGCCGCTGTTCTGGAACGTCAGCAAGTCGGAGTAGGCGAGGCGTTCTCGCCGCGACCTTCGTCCGGATCGCCACGCGGCGCCGCTGATATCAGCGGCGCCGCCCGCCAGGAAAGAGTCCAGGGGAGCCCGATGTTCCAACTCATGAGGGGGCGTTGCGCGTTCGCCTCCAGACTTGCGCTTTCGGTCGTCGCGCTTTCGGCTCTGGGCTCGCCAGTTCTTGCTGCGGGCAAGACCATTACCGCCGTGATGCACTCGGATCTGCGCGTCCTCGATCCGATCTACACGAGCGCCTACATCTCGCGTGATCATGGCTACATGATCTTCGACACGCTGATCGCGACGGATTCGAACTTCAAGATCCAGCCGCAGATGGCGGACTGGAAGATTTCCGACGACAAGCTCACCTATACCTTCACGCTGCGCGACGGCCTGAAGTGGCATGACGGTGCGCCGGTGACGGCGGAAGACTGCGTCGCTTCGCTGAAGCGCTGGGCCGCGGTCGACGGCATGGGCCAGAAGCTCATGGACTTCACCGCGAGCATCGAGGCGACCGACGCCAGGACCATCACGCTGAAGCTGAAGGAGCCCTACGGCCTGGTGCTCGATTCCATCGGCAAGCCGTCCTCGCGCGTTGCCTTCATGATGCCGAAGCGTCTCGCCGAGACGCCGTCCGACAAGCCGATCCCCGAGCAGATCGGCTCGGGTCCCTTCAAGTTCGTGGCGTCGGAATTCCAGCCCGGCGTGAAATCGATCTACGTCAGGAACACCGACTACGTGCCGCGCAAGGAGCCGGCGAGCTGGACTGCCGGCGGCAAGGTGGTGAAGGTGGACCGCGTCGAGTGGATCACCATGCCGGACGCCCAGACCGCGTTGAACGCGCTGCAGTCGGGCGACATCGATTTCATGGAAAATCCCGCCATTGAAATGTTGCCCGCCATCGAAGCCGACAAGGGGCTCAAAACCGAGATCCTGAACAAGTTCGGATTCCAGACGGGTGCGCGGATGAACTTCCTCCATCCGCCATTCGACAACGTCAAGGTTCGCCGCGCGGCACTCCTGGCGGTCAAGCAGAAGGACGTGCTCGATGCGCTGATCGGCGATCCCAAGTACTACAAGACCTGCGCCGCGATCTTCATCTGCGACACGCCTTTCGCGACCGACATTGGCGGTGAGACCCTCGCGAAGGGCGGTGACATTGCTGCGGCCAAGAAGGCGCTCGCCGAGTCCGGCTACGACGGGACACCCGTCGTGCTCATGGCGCCGGGCGACGTGTTGACGCTGAAGGCTCAGCCGATCGTGGTGGCCCAGCAACTGCGGGAAGCCGGCTTCAAGGTCGACCTGCAGGCCACCGACTGGCAGACGGTGGTGAGCCGGCGCGCCAGCCAGAAGTCCCCGAAGGAGGGCGGCTGGAACATGTTCATCACGAACTGGGTCAGCGCCGACGTGGTCAACCCGATCTCCAACGTCGCCGTCGGCGGGCAGGGCAAGAAGGGGGGCTGGTTCGGCTGGGCGGAGGACGTCAAGGTCGAGCAGCTCAAGGATGCCTTCGTTCGCGCGACCTCGGCGGAGGATCAGAAGAAGATCGCGGTCGAGATCCAGAAGGAAGTCTACGATCAGGTGCTCTATGTGCCGCTCGGCCAGTATCAGGGTCCGAGCGCATGGCGGAAGTCGATTAGCGGCGTGATCGACGGTCCGGCGACGCCGGTGTTCTGGAATATGGACAAGTCGGAGTAGGACAGGACCGAGTAGGCAAAGGGTGCGTCTCGCTCCCTTTCGTGCCAACGAACGCGGCGCCGCTGTCATCAGCGGCGCCGTTTTCGTTTGTCGGTTTCGCGTCGGCGCTGCGGATGATTTCGGCGCCAGCCGGCGCGAGCGACTGAGCAGGCGTCGTGCTCAGCAGTGGCTATCGCGTACCCCTTCGAGCCCCTCGCTCGCAAGCGGCGTGGTCAAGGTGGCCTGCTCAGCGCGCGGTTCGGAACGTTCCGTCTTCTGCCGTTCTACCTCGGCGTGGTCTTCGCGGTGTTCCAGTTCCATTGCAGCGCCCTTTCGAATTGCTGCAGGACAACATCGAGGCCGGCGCGTGGTTCCCTAAAGCGCCATGCGATTGGGATGAAGCGTCCGGATCATGGTTTAGGCAGGGCGATGATGCGGCTTGAACAGCCGTCCCTTCTCGACCACCAGCACGATCGCAAGCGCGGCGAGGGTCGACAGAAAGAAGCCGATCGAGAAGGGCAGCAGCGTGCCGTCGAAGCTCTGCCCGATCACCATGCCGACCACGATCCCGATCAGCGTCGTGATCGAACCGTAAAGCGATGAGGCGGTCCCCGCGATGTGTCCCTGCGGTTCCATCGCGAGCGCAGTGAAGTTGGCGACCATCATGCCGAACGAGAACATCATCAGGGCGGAGAGCACCATGAACAAGGCGAGCGGCAGCACGCCGAGACTTTCCGTCAGCAGCATCACGCCGGCCACCACCGTGTAGAGCGTCAGCGCGCCGTGCGAGATCACGCGCATGCCGAGCCGCCCGACCAGCCTTGCATTGAGGAAGCCGGCAATGGCGACGCCGACCGCGACCGCCGCGAAAGCGAGCGGGAAGTAATGGCCGAGGCGATAGATGCCGGTGAAGACCTGCTGGGCGCAGAACACGTAGGCGAACAGTGCGCCCATCACGCTGCCGGCAGCCGTGGCATAGCCGATGGTCTGGCGATTGGTCACGGTCTGCCGGAACGCCGAGAGCACGTCGGCCGGTGCCAGTGACCTGCGCTCCGACTCGGGGAGCGTCTCGGGCAGCCGCAGCACACACCATGCGAGCGCGAGGAGCCCGTAGAGCATCAGCACCACGAAGATGCCGCGCCACGCCGTCACCAGCAGCACCGCCTGTCCGAACGAGGGCGCGATCACGGGCACCGCGATGAACACCATCATCGCGAGCGACATCACGCTCGCCATGCGGCGGCCGACATAGCAGTCGCGCACGATCGAGGTCGCGATCACGCGCGTCGCCGCGGTGCCGAGCCCCTGAAGCGCGCGCGCCAGCAGCAGCGTCTCGAACGAGGGCGCCGCGACCGCCAGCACGCTCGCGACCGCATAGACTGCCATGCCGCCGAGCAGCACCGGCCGGCGGCCGAAACGGTCCGACAGCGGCCCCATGACGAACTGTCCGGCTCCGAAGCCGATCAGGAAGGTCGACAGCACCAGCTGGAGATGGTTCGCGACGGGAATCTGGAAGGCGGTGCCGATGTTGGGTAGCGCCGGCAGCATCATGTCCATCGCAAGCGGATTGAGCGCCATGATGGACGCGATCACGATGACGAATTCTGGAAATCCCATCGGGCGGTGTCCCGCGGACACCCAATCGTCGGCATTGACGTCAGACAAGAATCTCACCCCTGAAATCGAGCGGCTTTATCTCCGTTCATGCTGCGTTGCACAACCCTCGTTTCGGGATAGCTGGCAGGCGGAGCAGGGGCGGACAAGACTTTGTGAGGGCCGTCGGAGCTCACGGCAAGGAGCTCAGCGGGTGCTGCGGGCCCGCTCGATCACGTCGAGCGCCAACTGTCCGGCGGCATCGACATAGGCGAGATCGCGATGGAGCAGCATCACGGTCGTGGCGCCGTCGAGCAGGATCACGAGCTGGCGCGCGAGTGCCATTGATCTCCTTTGCGGGAGAATCTGATCGAGCAGTTTTGTCCTGCTCTCCACCGCGCTCAAATGCTTCTGGATCGGACGAATTCGCACGGCGCGAAAGCGCCTTGCAGGACGTCATGGATCCACCGCGCGGTCGTCTCCGGGCCGCGCACGGCCTGCGCCATCAGCTCCGTTGGTGCGGGCAGCCGGGGTCGAACCGGCACAGCGCTTGCGCACCGAGGGATTTTAAGTCCCTTGCGTCTACCAATTCCGCCATGCCCGCTTGATCCAACGAGATCAAACACTTAAGTCCATCTCCGGCCATCTGGAATTGGCGCGTTGGGACCCGGAGGGACGGTTCTTCCTTAAGCGAGCCGGACGCACAAGGCAAAGCCTCAATCCGGACATCTGTTGTTGCTTTAGGCATTCTCAATCCACGGGGACTATTCATCCGGCATGGCTGCTTCGTTTTCCTCTTCGCTGCGCGGCTTTGGCGCGCTCCTCATGCTGCTTGTCGCCGGCGCCGCGCTCTCCGGCTGCGCCGGCATGAGCGAGACGATCGCACCGGCCTTTGCCGATCCCGCAAGATATGAATTGTACGACTGCAAGCAGCTGCAGACCGAGCGCAAGGCGCTCGCCAAGCGCACTGCCGATCTGCAGAGGCTGATGGAGAAGGCCGAGACGGGGGCAGGTGGCGCGGTCGTATCCGAGCTTGCCTATCGCAACGACTATATTGCTGTGCGCGGGCAGTCGCAGTTGTTGGAAGAGGCTTGGCGCCGCAACAAGTGCCGGGAGATGCCTGAGGCGACGCCGCCTGCGGCGGAGCCGCCATCACCCGCTGGCAAGCCCGCTTCGACATCCGGAAAAA
Source organism: Bradyrhizobium sp. I71 (assembly GCF_022354745.1). Taxonomy (NCBI): domain Bacteria; kingdom Pseudomonadati; phylum Pseudomonadota; class Alphaproteobacteria; order Hyphomicrobiales; family Nitrobacteraceae; genus Bradyrhizobium; species Bradyrhizobium sp. I71. The sequence continues at coordinate 807,876 of NZ_CP059398.1, read as the reverse complement.
GGTGATCTGCCGAGGCGTCCGCGGACCGCGCTTCGCATCAGGGACGCCAGCTATAGATCCAGTCCTGCCGCGCCAGCATGCGCTCCGGGCCGAGCGCGCGGATCGCAAGGTCGCGTGCGAGCGCGAGCGGCCCGCCGAGATGATAGATCCTGCCCTGCTGCCGCGCGGTCCGCTGCACCCGAAGGACCCGCGCCTGGCGGGCACGGCCGTATTGCGTCAGCGCGGCGGCGATGTCCTTGGTGCTCTCGGTGGCCTCAGGGCTCAAATGCCGGGCGAGCACGGCGGCATCCTCGATCGCCATTCCGGCGCCCTGGGCTGCAAAGGGCAGCATCGCATGCACGGCGTCGCCGAGCAGCGCCACCGGGCCCTTGCTCCAGGGGCAGCCGTCGGGCACGCCGAACAGCGCCCATTTCCGCCAGCTCTCGACCGGGGCGAGCATCATCCGCGCAGCCGGCGGCCAGCGCGGGGCGGCAAAGGCGTCCATCACCTCGACGGGATCGCCGGGCGTGCTCCAGCCCGGCCGGTTCCAGGTGCCGGGCAGCACCGCGACCACGTTGATCTGGCGTCCGCCGGCAATCGGATAGGCGACCAGATGCGCGTTCGGCCCCATCCAGAGCTGCACCCGGCGCGCGGCATAGTCCTTCGGCAGTTGCGCGGCATCGAGCGTGCCGCGCCAGGCGATCAGCCCGGAGAAGCGCGGCTGCACCTCGGGGAACAGATGCTGGCGGACCGTCGACCAGATGCCGTCGGCGCCGATCAGGGCGCTCGCGAGATCGCTGCGGCGGATCGTGCCGCTGCGATGGACGACGGTGAGGCCCTTGGCGTGGGGCGCGACGTCCTCGAAGGTTGCACCCAGCTTCAGGTCGATGTCGGGATGATCGGCGACAGCGCCCGCCAGCGCGGATTGGAGGTCGGCGCGGTGCACCACCCAATACGGAGCGCCGGCACGCGCCGAAGCAGCCTCGCCGAGCGGCATGCGCAAGAGCTCGCCGCCGGCGCGCGCGCTCATGATCGAGACCGCTTCCGGGATTACCGCGCGCGCCTTGAGGCGTTCGGTCAGGCCGAGCTCGACCAGGACGCGGCTGGCATTGGGGGAGAGCTGCAGGCCGGCGCCGACTTCCTCGAGGCGCTCGGCCTTTTCCAGCACGACGATGCGGAAGCCGCGGGCCGCGAGCGCAAGCGCGGCCGTCAGGCCACCGATACCGGCACCGGCGATGACAATCGTTCGGGAGAGCGCCACCCCTGACCGGTGGAAGCGGTCAGGCCACCTTGTCCTTCAGGACGCATTCCGGCGGGCGGGCTTCGCCCGCCTTCAGGTCGGCCGCGAAGCGGTACAGCGTCGAGCAATAGGGGCAGATGATCTCGTTGTCGTTGCCGAGGTCGAGGAAGACGTGCGGATGGTCGAACGGAGGGTTGGCGCCCACACACATGAACTCTTGCGAGCCGATCTCGATGACGGGGACACCGGCATCGTTATGGAAGTGCGGGACGACATGGTCGGACATCGTAACTCATCCTGGAGTGGCAATGGCGGCAGACACAATCAAGAACTGACGCGGCATCTTTGAGGCGCCGCGGACCATACTTACGGGTGCAGATGATTGCTAGTCCAGTGGAACCGAAAGGTTCGCAATTGCCCCATGCTCATTTGCTCATGCAAATTCGACACAATCTTGAGGCCTGAGAGAAGCCCTTCTTTCGTCGGGGACGTTGTGTCGCAATTTTGGCAAACTATCTCTATGGACGACTGCAAGTTGCGACGAAGGACGAATCGTCAGGCGCAAGCGACCCGAAGGGACCATCCAGGCTTTCCGCATGAAGTGGCTGCGAATCAGCACAGCGTTGACCGGTATCGCGGCGTGCAGCTTCATGCTCGTGCAGGTCGCGCCGCATGCCCGTGAGGCCGGCGCGATCCTCGCTGCCCAGGATGATCCCTCCGCGCTGTCGGAGCTGAAGCTCGATGCGCTGCTGCGGCGGAACGACCGGCTGGTTCAGGACAATATCGAGGCCGCGCTCGCCGCCGGCGATGCCGATCTCGCCGACAGTTTCGTTGCGCTGGCGCGCGATCGCAACATCGCGCTCCCCGACGACCTGCTGAACCGCGTCAGCGACGCCGTCAAGGCGGAGAACTCCACCTCGCATTTCGCCAAACGCTTCGCCACCGGTCTCGTCACCGGCAACGCCGACGACGTCGCGAGCCTGTCGGGAACGGTCGCCGGCGATCTGTTCGTGTTCGGCGACATCAGGGACGTGGTGCGCGAGGGCAAGCATCTTGCCATGGGCGAGGACACCGACCGTCTCGTGCTCGGGCTTGCGGCTGCCGGCCTTGCGGTGACGGCGGCAACCTACGTGTCCGTCGGCGGTGCCGCGCCGGTGCGCGCCGGACTGACGCTGGTGAAGGATGCGCGCAAAGTCGGACGGCTCGGCGAGGGACTGGCCGCATGGGCCGGCCGGTCGGCGCGCGAGGTCGTCGACACGCCGACGCTCCGGAACGCGGTGGTATCAGGCTCGGTGCTGCGGCCGGGCCAGACCATGAGCGCGATCAAGGCCGCGTTCCGGGCCGAGAAGGCCGGTGCGCTGGTCCGGCTCGGCAAGGACGTCACGCGCGTCGCCGAAAAGACCGGCACGCGCGGTGCGATGGACACCTTGCGCATGGCCGAGGGTCCCAAGGACGTCGCGCGCGCGGCGCGGCTTGCGGAAGCGCAGGGCGGCAAGACGCGCGCGATCATGAAGCTCCTGGGCCGGGGCGCACTGCTGCTCATCGGCGGCGCGTTCGATCTGGCGCTGGCGCTGTTCGGCGCGGCACTGACGCTGTTCGGCCTTCTGTCCTCCATCAAGGCGACGACCGAGCGCCTGACCCAGGCCTGGTGCGATCGCAGGCGGGCGCGGCGGCTTCGCCGGGCGCGGATCGCGGCTGATGCCGCTTTGGCGGATGCGGCCGTCAGGGCCTAAAACCTGATGGGATCGAGGTAATTCGTCGTCGCCGCTGTGGGTCATTGTTTGAGCATGATCTTCGCGCAAATGCGGTCCGCGTTTGTCGCGCGGAAAAACCGCTGCACACAATTCCGGATCATGGCTAAGATCAACCTTCCCCCCAGAGACCCCGTGGAACTGATGATGCCGAGCTTTCACAACGGCGCCGTTGAAATTGCCTATCTCGACGAAGGCGAGGGCGATCCGATCATGCTGGTGCACGGCTTTGCCTCCAGCAAGAACGTGAACTGGGTCTATCCGACCTGGGTTTCGGAGCTGCGCAAGAACGGCCGCCGCGTGATTGCGCTCGACAATCGCGGCCACGGCGAAAGCGCGAAGCTCTACGAGCCCGAACAGTACTCGATCCCGACCATGGCCGGCGACGTGCTCGCGCTGATGGATCACCTCGCCATCCCGCAGGCCGACATCATGGGCTATTCGATGGGAGGACGGATGACGGCGTGGCTCTCGCTCAACGAGCCGCAGCGCCTGCGCTCGGCGATCCTCGGCGGCATCGGCATCGGCGGCCTGATCGAGGGCACCGGACCCGGCGAGAACGTCGCCAAGGCGCTGGAAGCGCCGGCGCTCGAGGACGTCACCGATCCCGTCGGCCGCACGTTCCGCGCGTTTGCCGATCAGACGCGCTCCGACCGCCGTGCGCTCGCCGCCTGCCTGCGCGGTACGCGCGATCTCATGACGAAGGACGAGGCTGCGCGCATCGACGTGCCCGTGCTGATCGCGGTCGGCACCACCGACGATGTCGCAGGAAGTGCGAGCGCGCTCAGCGCGATCATCCCGGGCTCGGAAGTGCTCGACATTCCAAACCGCGACCACATGCGCGCGGTCGGCGACAAGGTCTACAAGACCGGCGTGCTCGATTTCCTGTCACGCCGCGGCTGAGCCGGCAAAGGGCCAAGAGGGGTCTTCGCCCACCAATTCCTGGGACCTGGAGCCCAGTTGCTTGGCGCCTGGATTTCGGTGACGGCCGATGCTTCACACCGACTTGTCGCTGAACGCGGCGGGAAGCGTGGTGAGGAACGACATGACGCGCTGTGTGCGCAGGGGCGGGCGGCGGCCCGAGGTGCGCAGCATCCATAGAGGTTCCCCAGGCGCGCGCCAGGGCGCCAGCACTTCGACCAGTCGGCCGGTGCGAAGGTCTTCGTTGACGAGCCACGCTGGCCCCCAGCCGACCCCAAACCCATTCGCGATCAAAGCGAGCGAAGCGTGCGCGTCGTCGCAGATGTGCTTGGGCTTGGGCGTGACGCGAATGGGTGCTTTGCCGCGCGGGTCGGCGAAGCGCCAGGTCAGGATCTGACCGCTCGCGGGATTCCGGAAGCCGACATGGTCGTGCGCGGAAAGCTCGTATGGAGTGGCCGGCGCGCCGCGCGCGTTCAGATAGGCAGGCGAGGCGCAAGCGATCCAGGAGAACGTGCAAAGCCGCCGCGCCTGATGGCCCGGCGCGCGGTCGAGCGGCCCCGAGCGGATCGCGACGTCGACGCCTTCCGCCGCGAGATCGAGAATCTCGTTGCGGAATTTGACCTCGATCTCGATTTCCGGCCGTTCCCGCAGGAACGCGGGCAGTCGCGGCAGGATGCAGGCGCGCGCGAACGAGGCGGGGGCGGTCACGCGCACCCGTCCGCCATCGTCGCGCGCGACTTCGCCGAGCGCGGATTGGACATGGGCGAGACTTTCGACCAACGCGCGTCCCGCCGTCATCAGCCTGTCGCCCTCTTCGGTCAGCGCCAACGAATGGGTGGAGCGATGCAAAAGCCGCAGCCCGTGAGCCTTTTCGAAGCGGGCGACCGCCTTGGACATCGCCGAGGTGGTCGTCCCCGCCCGCCGCGCGGCTTCGGCGAAGGAGCCCGCCTCGACGACGCGGACGAAGGCGAGAAGACGCGAGAGATCGGGAGGCAAAGCCGTTGTGGACATGGAGTCCACATAGTCATGGCTGCGGGGTCACTACAAGAGCCAGGCCCGAACGGTTAACCACGAAGCGCCAGCGCGCAGTCTGCGACGCCAAAACGCGGGAAGTCCGATGAACCCTATCGAAGTCACTCTGCAAGCCCTTGACGCCGCCGAGCGGGCGATCCCATCCGGCCAGCCGGTCTTTATGCTCAATCTGCTTCGCTACCGCGCGCAGGCGCGTTACGAGGACGGGTTCGACGCCGCGCCCTGTACGGGCCGCGAAGCCTTCAATGAGCGCTACAGGCCGGCATTCCGGCGTCTCGCGGCCGGCAAGCCGCTCGCGCGGATGTTCTCCGGCCCGGTCCTGACGAGCCTCGTCGGCTCGCCAGGCGAACGCTGGGACGAAGCGGCGATCAATGAATACGGCGATTTCGCCACCTTCCGCGCGATCGTCGACACCGAGACCTACCGGCGCGAAGTCGCTCCGCATCGGCACGCGGCGCTCGAAGATTTCCGGTTGTTCGCGCTCGCCAAGGCGGTGTGAACGCATTGAGGCGAGGGCCTGCGCATTCGCCTTAAGGAGCTTCAGCTTCAGTGATCCGGGATTTGTCTTCGAGCACCTGCTGGCATGCTCCATTGCGGTGACCGTGCACAAAGTTGGCGCTGATCAGCGCTCCGGATAGCCGCGCCGTGCGGAGATTAGTGCACTGTCACCGTATTCTGAAATGTCCCATCACAAGAGGGCATCCGCTCCCTTCAGGGTAGGCCGTCCACTCCTTCATGCGCAGAGATCTGGAGCCCTCTAAGGGCGCTGATGAGACGTCGGTTCGAAGCGAGTAGGAACGTCGGCAAAGGGCCAAATGCTGGCATCTCGCCGTTCGGTTCGAGCCAACCAGTCAGTTGTTCGCAGGCGGCAGGAGTTTGTTCGTCAGTAGTCTCCGATGTCCGTTTTAGGTGCGTTGCACCGCTCGCGGTCCAATAACAGCAGCCACGAGTTGCGGCCAAAGATTGAAGAAGAAGACGTAGATGATCGCAACGGCCCACCCGTAGATCATGCTGGCGACAAGGCCGTAGATGAGGCTCCCGACCGCAATCGTTTTGAAACCGGGAAAGACAATCGGGAGGAGTTCATGGCCCTTCAAGTCTGGGAAGGCCAACCAGAGAAGCACGCATAGAACGTAGATCACCTGAAACAGCATGCAAGTTGCGAACATAGTTCGCACATAAGGGAGCTTTGCCATGCCAGTTACTCCTATAAGGAGGGCGCATCATCGGTGCGGCACGCCACCGGTTCTCATGCCGCTTACTTTTTGTCGCCCATGTGATGCGGTGTCGATGTTGCTGGTCCGCCGGTGTAGTGATGTCCGCCGGACTGGCCGGTGGTCGCCTTTCCGGTAGTTTCCTTCTTACCCATGTGATGAGGCACTTCGGTCTTCGGCCCGCCCTGATAGTGGTGACCGCTCTTTTCAGTGTCTTTCGTTGCGGTCTGAGCCATTGCGGGAGCAGGTAGGAGAGAAGCGAGCGCCAGCACAGCGAGAAAATTCTTGGCAGTCATGGACGTTCCTCCGGTTGAGACAGACCTGTTGAAATTCCATTAAACAACAGTCCTGAGATCGCGATTTGATGCACATCAACGCTGCCGTTGCCGACCGTTACGGGGAACCGCAGTTTGACGTGCATCAAGATTATTATGCGAGATCTGCGAGACTTGGCCCTGTTCGCCGATCAGGCAATGGTGCCGTCTTGAGGTGCTCCGATGACCTTGCCAGACCATGCCCACGATCAGGCCGGAGTACGCCGGGGCCTGTCGCGCAATTCTCTAACCGTTGTGGGACTTGCCGTTATCGCGGCTATCGCGGGCGCGCTGCTGTTCACCCAGCATCAGGCCCATGTGCTTGGCGCTCTGCTCTGGTTGCCTCTCCTAGCTTGTCCGCTCATGCATTTTTTCATGCACGGCAGGCATCGTGGAGGTGGGGACCACCGGCACCGTTGACATGACGGAGCCGGATGCGCAGCAGGGAATTCGGCTGGCCTTTCTCGTCGATCCTTCTGGGACTTTCCGGAATCATCCTGATCGTGGTCGGCTGCTAATTACTTTTCCTTCGGCCCGCGTTGCTGCCCGAGGACGTCCGCTACATGTCCGCTTGGGGGCACGAGCGGACGTGCAAGCGGCCCGCTCGAGAGCGACCGGAGCCGGCCAAGGGCTGTTATCGGACTCTGGTTCTTTGCCGACTCGGAGAGGCTGTTGAACGCCAAGTCAGTTCCGGGTGTTCCTTTTCGATGAAAGCGATTGCTGCTCGGACGAATCCAAGCGCGATGACGCTTCACCCCAGTCTCATCGCGCTTTGACGTCCTCGCCGATACGGCGCGTCGCGGCGATCAGCACCACAAAGGTGGCGACCCACACCATCCGCGCGCCGTAGCGGTCGTGCGGGCCGGAGATCACGCCGCAGATGAAGGCGTTGCCGAGCAAGGCCAGCGTCACCGTCGCGGCCAGCAGCGTCAGGTCGTCCAGCCGGCGCTTCGCCAGCGCATGCGCGAGCAGAAGGACCAGCCCCAGCATCGAGGCCAGCGCGACGGGCACATGCAGCCAGTTGACGTAGTCGAAATTGATGTCCCATTGCTGCTGCCGCGCCGCCCGCATCGGCGCGACTTGGGAGGGGATGTAGCGCTCGATGATGCCGTAGGTGTGCGGGATCCAGCCATTGGTGCCTTCGCCGGTCGCCACATGTAGCAATTGCTGTCCCATCGCGCGCAACGCCGCGCCGGCTTGCCAGGCCGGATAGTCCGCGAGCGAATGCACGACGATGTAGCCCATCTCCTCGTTGAGCCCATCGAAGCGGCCGAGCGTGTTGAACATGCTCTTGCCCCACAGGAATTCGTCGGCGCTCGCCGGCAGATCGTTGCGATAGGGGCAGAGCTTGTAGCGTTCGCGCGGGCAATGGTCGTTGAGATAGCGCGCAACGATGCCATCCTGCAGCATGCGGCCGAAGGCGACGCCGTAGCCGCCGGGTGTCCACGTCCATTTGCCCGACAGCGCATAATTCGCCGACACCAGCATCAGGCCGCCCGCAACGATGGTGAGGCTCGCCTGTGTCAATCCGGCAAGCGGAAGCCGCTTGCCCACGAACGGCCGCGCCATCCAGCCCGCGGCGCAGAGACCGAGCAGCACGCCGAGCGTCGCGCTGTGGGTTGCGGCGGCAAAGGCGGTGAAGGCGAACAGCGCGACCTTTTCGAGCCGTGACGTGCGCTGTCCTCCGATGACCAGCAGGAACAGCGACAGCACCGAGAGTCCTGCAAAGATGTCGGTGAGCAGCAGGCTTGCAAGCCAGGGCAGCGCGGTCGACAGGATCAGGCCAAGGCTGATCGCGACGAAGCGGAAGGTCTGCATCATCGAGAACAGACGGAGCGTGAGCTGCAGCAGCCACAGCGTCGCCAGCGACTGGACGGCGAGATTGATCCAGAAGCCAAAGCTCTCGCCATAGTGCAGATAGAGGCCGAACACCGTGGAGCGGCTTGGGACGAGATAGCCCTCGTACCAGCGCGCCAGATAGCCGCCGGTATCCCATTGCAACAGCGGATAGCCGTTCCAGAACGCCGGCGCGATCATCAGGAGGGGCAGGGCCGCCGCCGCGAGCCGAAGCCAAAACGTATCAGCGGCGCGTGCGCGCAATTGATCGGTGGTGATGGTCAAATCGGTTCCGTGCCCCTCGTTCGGACCTCGCCTGCAATAGCGGCTCGGAGAGAATTCACCAATAGTTTGATGCCGCCCCGCTTGAATTTGGCAGAACTCTGACCACTTTGAGCCGACCTTGCCGCTGGGGGGCGTCAGAAGAAATGCTTGTGTTTCAAAGCCTTGGCGTACCCCCGCGGGGCAAGGTGCTGTTCACTCTCAGGCAAGCCCGTCAGGACTTTGTCGCCTAGACTGTGCTATACAGCCGGTAAAAGAGGCCAATTCGAGAGAGCAAATCGCATGGCAGTGCATCAGGTCAATCCGGGAGGAAAGCTCGCATCGCTCGATCCGATCTGGGATCGGATCCGGGGCGAGGCGGAGGACATCGTCCACCGCGAGCCCGAGCTTGCGACCTTCATCTATTCGACGGTGCTGCACCACAGCCGCCTCGAAGACTCCGTGGTCCATCGCGTCGCCGACCGCCTCGATCACTCCGCGCTGTCGGGCGATCTGGTGCGCCAGACCTTTGACGAAGCGCTGCGCGACGATCCCGATCTCGGCAACGCCTTCCGCGCCGATCTCGTCGCCGTCTACGATCGCGATCCCGCGACCTCGCGCTTCATCGATCCCTTGCTCTACTTCAAGGGCTTCCACGCCATCCAGACCCATCGCCTCGCGCACTGGCTCTATCTGAAGGGCCGCAAGGACTTTGCGTATTATCTGCAGAGCCGCGCTTCCGCGGTGTTCCAGACCGACATCAATCCCGCCGCGCGCATCGGCCGCGGCATTTTCCTCGACCACGCCACCGGTTTCGTCTGCGGCGAGACGGCGGTGATCGAGGACGACGTCTCGATCCTGCACGGCGTCACGCTCGGCGGCACCGGCAAGGAGAATGAAGATCGTCATCCGAAGATCCGTCACGGCGTCCTGATCGGCGCCGGCGCGAAGATCCTCGGCAACATCGAGATCGGCCATTGCGCCCGCATCGCTGCCGGCTCGGTCGTGGTCAAGCCGGTGCCGCACAACGTCACGGTTGCAGGCGTGCCCGCCAAGATCGTCGGCGAAGCCGGCTGCGCCGAGCCTTCGCGCACCATGGATCAGATGATCAACGCCATGGGGCTTTGAGACCGTGGTTTGACGTTGCAAAGGGCCGGATTCTCCGGCCCTTGTCGTCCCCAAATTCTTTGGCAATTCATGCTGGCGGTTCGTCGCGTCTCGTCCTAAAACCCCGCCACGTTAGATTTCGATTGGAGACTTGCCGTGGACGTCAAGGAAGTAAGGAAGCTCGACGCGTATCTGAAGCGCGTATTCGGCAATCCCAAGATCCGCGTCGTGCCGCGGCCGAAGAAGGATGATTCCGCCGAAGTCTATATCGGCGAGGAGTTCATCGGCGTGCTCTTCGTCGACGACGAGGACGACGATCGCTCGTTCCAGTTCCAGATGGCGATCCTCGAGGACGATCTCGTCGATCAGGAGTAGCTGCTGGTACGCCGTCGTCGCGAGCGGAGCTGAGTCTTCGCCATGCGCGGCGTTCTCTCGTGTCCCGGACGTACTGCAACGCCCATAGCGCGTCGAGGACGCGCGTAAACGCGCTTACGGCGTTGCAGTACTGAGCCGGGACCCAGGAAGCCGCACGACGCATCTCCGCAACATGGGCCCCGGCTCAGCAGCGCACCGTCGAAGAGACGCTGCGCTGCGTCCGGGGCACGCAGATCGAGCTGAACTCGCTCCCCATCGTCATTGCGAGCGAAGCGAAGCAATCCAGGAATTTTTCCGCGCAGGGATTCTGGATTGCTTCGCTGCGCTCGCAATGACGCCGTTACCTTCGCGGTCCGTGCACGCTTCTCCGTCACGCGCCCACGGCGGCGAGCATGTCGGGAATCGTGACAAACTTCTCCCGGGGCTTGCCCAGCACGGCTCCCCTGCGCTTCTCGGCCGCGTCGATCGTGGCCCAATCCGGATAGCTCACGATGCGTGCGACGCGGCTGGTCAGGCGCGCAAGCAGTGCGTCAGGCGTGTCCGAGCGCGGCCGTCGATGGGTGATATCCGCCAGGACGGCCTCTGCGGTCGCAATGCCGCAGCCGCGATTGGTGCCGATCGTGCCGTTCGGCCCGCGCTTGCTCCATCCGCAGACATAGAGGCCCTCGGTCACCGAACCATCGACCGCGACACGTCCGTCGACGTTCGCATGCACGCCGCGACGCGCGTCATAGGGAACCCCAGCCACCGGCGTGGTCTTCCGGCCGACGCTGCTGAGCGAGAGGCCGCATGCGATGTCCTCGATAGCGCCCGATTCCTGCTTGAACGCGATGGCCTCCAGGCGGTCTCGTCCGCGGAGCGCCACGGGTGACAGACGAAATCGAAAAACGCAGCGCCGCGGCTTCGTCACGGCGGCCTGCGAGAACGCGCGCAGCAACGACAATTTTTCGGTCAGCTCCGGATCGCCGGAAGATCGCGGCTCGAATTCATCAGAGCTGACGTTGCGCATGTCGACGCATGTGTCGCACGTGTTGAGTTCGAGAAAGTCACGCAATTCCTTTGCGGTGAACCTGGCCTGCGCCGGTCCGCCGCGGCCGACGACGTGGATTTCGCGGATCCGGCTCTCAGCCAGCACGTCCAGCGCGTGACGCGCGATGTCGGTCCGGCGCAGCTCGTCCGCGGTCTTGGCGAGGATGCGCGCCACGTCGAGAGCGACGTTGCCATGGCCGATGACGATCGCGGTCTCATGATGAAGATCGAACCGCAGATCCGCAAACTGCGGATGTCCATTGTACCACGCGACAAAATCGCCCGCCGTGTGGCTGCCCGGGAGTGTTTCGCCGGGGATGTCGAGCGCCCGGCTCAGTTCGGCGCCCGTCGCCAGCACGACGGCGTCATAGGCCTCGCGCAGCTCGTCGATCGTGAGGTCGTTTCCGATGGTCACGCCGCCGATGAAGCGAAACCCGGGCATGGCGGCGATCCGGTCGAAGGCCGTTGTGACCTGCTTGAGCTTCGGATGGTCAGGGGCAACGCCGAACCGCACCAGCCCGTACGGCACCGGGAGCCGTTCGAACATGTCGACAGTCAAGGGCACGCCCGAGCGCAACAGGGCCTCGGTGGTGTAGAAGCCGCTCGGTCCGCTGCCGACGACGGCGATGCGGTTTTCGTTTGCAGCGGACCCCGTCATCGGCCCAGCGCCTGCCTGCGTTCATCGGCCCCCGGCAGGGCCGGCAGGCGCGCACTGATGACGGGGGTCTCGGTCGCGCGCTTGCGGTTGACGTCGATCCAGTACTTCTTGTCCGCGGCGAGGCGATAGTCGGGCTCGATCGCGCCGACCGGGCAAGCCGGCGCGCAGCCACCGCAATCGATGCAGTTTTCCGGATCGATGTAGGTCATGGTGTCATCGACGTGGAAACACTCCACGGGACAGACGGTGACGCATTCGGTGTATCGGCAGCCGCGGCAATTGTCGGTGACCACATATGTCATCGTCAGGCCCCGCTGACCTGAACGAGGATGTCCGAGAATGTCGGGGCACGGCCGAGGTCGGCGAAGGCGGGAGGCGTCAGCACGTGAACCGTCGCGCCCCTGCGATTGGACCGCTGCCAGTAGCCCGAGGGAGCCACCACCACACCCGGCATGACGTCGGCCGAAACGGTCGCGAAGGCCTCGAACGCGCCACGGTCGTTGAACACGCGAATCGGCGCGCCCGCGACGATGCCACGCTGTGCCGCATCGTCCGGATTGAGGAGCACCGCCTGTTCCTCGCCAGCCTGCGCGGTCTGCGCCGGCAGGTTGCCGTAGTTCGAATTCAGGAAGGCGTGGCTCTTCGGCGAGATCAGGCTGAGCGGATAGCGCGTTGCGAGCATGGGCGCGGTGCGCGGGTTCTCGTTCGGCGGGATGTAGTGGGGCAGAGGATCGACCGGCGTGGCGTCCTGATCGCCATTGTAGCCCTGGCGGAACAGCGGCACCACGAAGTTGCCGCCGGAGGCGATGGTCGAGCTGAACTCGCACTTCCCCGATGCGGTCGGAAAATTACCCTCGCGGTGCGGCGCCCAGTCGGCCGGTGCGGGCATGTTGAGGCGTGCATAGCCCTTGGCCTTGACGTCGTCGAGCGTGATGCCTGCGAGCACCGGGCTGCTCCAGTCGAGGGAGGCCTCGATGATCTCGTCGTCGCTCCGGAAGAAGGAGGGGTCGGTGATGCCCATCGCGCGCGCGAGCCGGCGGAACAGCTCGGTGTTGGACACGGCCTCGCCGAGCGGCGCGATCGCCTGGTTGTTGTAGGACAGATAGAGATGCCCCCAGGAGAACATGATGTCCTTCTGCTCGAGCTGCGTGGTTGCGGGCAGAACGATGTCGGCGTATTTGGCGGTGTCGGTCAGGAAGTGCTCGCTGACGACGGTGAAGAGATCCTCGCGTTCCAATCCCTTTTCGAGCTTGCCCTGTTCGGTCACCATCGCCATTGGATTGGCGTTGTAAACGAACAGCGCCTTGATCGGCGGATCGAAGCCGAGTTCGCCCGTCAGCGCCGCTCCGAGGCGCCAGGAATTGAGCACGCGCATCTTCTCCGGCTGGAGATCAGGACGCATCAGCACGTCCCATCTGACCGGGAACGCCCAGATCGGGAGCTGGAGCAGCCCGCCGCCGACGTGCTTCCAGGCGCCGATCAGTCCCGGAAGACAGGCGATCGCGCGCACGGTCTGACCGCCGCCGGCATGCCGCTCGACCGCGACGCCGATGCGGACGACGGCCGGAGGTGTCGTCGCATATTCCCGCGCCAGCTTGACGATGTCGTCGACGGGAATGCCGGTTTCCTGCGAGGCGAATTCGGGTGTGTAGCTGGACGCCCGTTCGGCCAGCTCGTCGTAACCAACGGTGTATTTGTCGATATAGTCGCGATCGACCAGATTCTCCTTGATGATGATGTGGATCATCGCGAGCGCCAGCGCAGCATCGGTGCCGGGACGGATCGGAATATGCCAGTCGGCGAGGCGCGCGGTGCGGGTGCGGACGGGATCGATGACCACGAGCTTGGCACCGGCCTTTTTCGCCTGCTCGATGAACGGCCAGTGATGCGAGTTCGTGCTCAGTGTGTTGCAGGCCCACAGGATGATGTACTTCGAGTGCACGAAGCTCTCGGGATCGACGCCCGGCGTGTGCCCGATCGTCATCATGTACGCGGTGCAAGAGCCGGAATCGCAGAAGGTGCGCTCCAGAACCGTCGCGCCGAGCTTGTTGAAGAGGGGATCGCCGACGTTCAGCCCATTGATGACGCCCTGCGTGCCCAGATAGCTGTAGGGCAGGATCGCCTGCGCACCGTGCTCGGCAATGACGGATGTCCAGCGCGAGGCAATGGTCGCGAGCGCTTCCTCCCAGGAGATCCGCTGGAATTGCCTGGTGCCTTTCGGTCCGACGCGTTTGAGCGGATACAGCACGCGCTTGTCACTGTAGACACGCTCCTCGTAGTTGTTGACCTTGACGCAAAGCCGTCCGCGCGTGAACGGATGGTCGGGATTGCCGCGGACGGCGATGGCCTTGCCGTCCTCGACCGTGGTCAGAATCGAGCAGGTGTCCGGGCAATCGTGAGGGCATGCGCCAATGACCGTGGTCCTTGCCATGGAACTCTCCGCTTCCTGATTTGAGGCAATCCGAAGGATGCGGTCGTCGGGCCCGGTCTGGCTTCTCAAAACGTGCGGTGTTGTTGTCCCAGCCTGCTCTCGGCCGGTGGACGCCCGGGCCGATCTCTGGCATGCTAATTGCTGGACCCGGCACTACCTTTACCTGCACATCGCGTTGTCTGACGGAGAGACACGATGGGTATGCTCGGCAATTCTGTCGATAAATATGTTACCGGCAGAATGCTTCAGACATCCAACGAGCGGCGTTGGTCGCACCTGCTTGCGGAGCGGTGGAGCCATGATCCGGGTGATCTGCCGGCACAATTGCCGCGCGACACCGAGATCGCGATCCTGCTGCGCGGCAACTCGGTCGTCGATCGGGAAGGTGCAGGCATGCGGCAGCGCACTTTCGGCAGAAGGGGCACCGTGTGGCTGTGTCCGGCCGGCATCCGCGAGGACTTCATCCGCGTCGAGAACCAGATGCAGGAGTGCCTGCATATCTTTCTTCCCGGACACCCGTTCGACGACACCATGCTTCGGGATCTCGACATCGACCCGTCCGGAATGTCGATCCGCTACGAGAGCATCGACCGCGACATCTTCATCGAGCACGTCGCGGACCGGATCCTCGGCGAGCTCGAACATGAGACCTCGACCGGCCGCCTCCTGGTCGAGAGCCTGGGGCGGGCCCTGTCGGCTCATCTGGTGCACAGCTATGCGGCAACGTCAGTCCGGCTGAAGCAATCCCATGCTGTCCAGAAACCGCTCGATGCCAAGCGGCTGTCGCGCGTGACGGAGTTCATCGCGGCGGCCGTCGATCGAGATTTCACGGTGAAGGATCTGGCGTCGGTGGCGTGCATGAGCCCGGCGCATTTCTCCCGCAGCTTCAAGGCGGCGACAGGTAGCGCGCCGCATGAATATGTCAGCCGTCAGCGTCTCGATCTGGCCAAGCGGCTCTTGTCCACCAGCGATCGGCCGCTGGTCGACATCGCCTATGCCGCGGGATTTTCATCGCAGCCCAATTTCAACCGCGCCTTCCGCAAGGCGGTCGGGACGACGCCGAGCCTGTATCGGGCACAGAAGGTTCGGGACTGAGGCCTCCGTCAAGGGAGGGCGGACCTCGCCGCCGCAAGAGCTATGTCTTGTCGCGCACGCGGAGCTGCGCGGTCGCCTCCGCGACCGTCACCCCATGCCCACGGGTCAAAGTTGACTTCGAAAAATACGAATAATCGCAGCGACTTGGCTACTGTGCATGGGGTTGTTTTCGCTATTTTGGTCAGGGAGGCTTCGTTCTTGCGGCGGGGCAGGAGGAGAGCGGCCGAGTTCAGCCCCTCGGCCCGCGCAATTGCTCCGTCAGCCTGTCCATCGCATCCGCCACGTCACGCCACTGCGACAGCCAGCTTCGCGGAAAGCGGAAGGTGAGGTCGGCGCCGCCGACGCGGCGCTCCGAGAGGCACATGCCCGGGGTGGCCGCATCGCGCGTGCAGCGCGCGGCCAGCGCGGGGTTTGCCGCGGAATAGAGATCCTCGCTGCCGTAAGGCGTGTCGGTGCGGAACGTCCGCATCGTCAGCCCGTCGGCGGGCATCACTGCTGCCTGATCGAGATAGCGCGGATAGATCGTCGCTGTCCGCTGCTCGGGCGAGAGCGCATCGTGATGGGCCGCGATCGACAGGAAGATACGGTCGATCGATTGCACCGCTGCTTCCACCGTCTCGGAGGTGACGTGCTTCGGCGCGCCGGGCGGCTCCAGCGAGGGATAGAGGAAGTCGAGATCGATGCGCTCCTGCGGCCCCGAGTGCCGCTGGATCTTCATGCGGATCGCAGCCGTCGGCAGGTTGAACAGTGTGCCGCCGATGCTCACCGGCAGCTTGTCCGGGGCGTTGGCGCCCCTGGGGCCCCAGGTCGGCCACAACAAATAGGCGACGAGCGCAACCGCGCATGCCGCGGCAGTGCCGGCGAGCACGATCGGGAGGACATGCGCGCGGGTGCGCGTGCGGGGGAACCTGAGGGGAGCTGCCGAAGACACCGTCATGAATTGCGCAAGTCGAGCCGGAGGTCGGCCGATGGCCGACGAATCAGCGGCGAATATGCCACGCGAGCGCGGTTTCGCGGAGCATTCCCGGCTGCGGGAGGCGGGGACGGCCCTGCGTGGACCGGCCGGCCGCATTAACCTTCTCTTAAGGATAATGTAGCGTTAACCGGCACTCTTTGTCACAGGAAAGCTCCGGCGTTGTGTAAATGCGGACTGTTCCGATGACACCCGAAGCTCTCAATACCTTCTTCTCGATCTGCATCGGTTTCGCGCTCGCTGGCGCGCTCGTGAACGGCTACCAGGCGCTCGCGCAGCGGCCCGCAGGCTTCGGGCTATTGCAGGATGGCGTGGCGCCGAAAACTTTCGCGGCGGTTCCGTTCCTGGTGTTCGCCGCGCCCTTCATCATCATGCGCAACACGCTGCGCGGCGTGCAGGTGGAAAGCCGCCGCGTCGAATTCGTGATGATGGCGACCGTCATCGCCGGCTTCTGGAGCATGATGAGCGGCACCTTCTTTCTGATGACGCTGCGCGCGGCCGGCATCCTGGTCTGACGCCCGCGCTTTGAGCGCGGCCGGCCCTTTGCGTCGGGGCCGCCGTTTCGCTATGGCTGGGTCAACCCGACAGGAGACCTTGATGGCGATCTACGAGCTCGACGGGCAGGCGCCCGATCTTCCCGCCGACGGCAACTATTTCATCGCGGAGACCGCGACCGTGATCGGCCGCGTGCGCCTGAAGCCCGGTGCGAGCGTCTGGTTCGGCGCCGTGCTGCGCGGCGACAACGAGTGGATCGAGATCGGCGAGGGCGCCAACGTGCAGGACGGCTCGACCTGCCACACCGATCTCGGCTTTCCGCTTCACGTCGGCAGGAACTGCACGGTCGGCCACAATGTCATCCTGCATGGCTGCACCATCGAGGAGGGCGCCCTTGTCGGCATGGGCTCGGTCGTGATGAACGGCGCCAGGGTCGGCCGCAACAGCATTGTCGGCGCCGGTTCCGTCATTCCCGAGGGCAAGGAATTTCCTGAACGTTCCCTCATCATCGGCTCGCCGGCGCGTGTGGTCCGCACGCTCGACGACGCCCAGGTGCAGCGAATGGGAGGCGCGGCCAAGTTCTATGTCGCCAACGGCCCGCGCTTCAAGAAGGGTCTGAAGCGGATCGGTTGACGCATCGCGGTGCGGCGCGGAGTGGACAAAATCAGCTCGGCAGCATTGCGCGGCGAACGCGACGCCGGTTGCGCCTGAGACGCCTGTTCCGGAACCTGTCTTCGGCGCGTCGGTTGACCGGCAAAGGAGAACTTCCGATGGCCAGATCGTCTGCAACCAGTTCAATCAAGACTATGATCATGATCCTCGCACTCGCGGCCTTGCCCGCCTCATCGTTCGCGCAAACGACCGGCGGCTCTGCCGGATCGAGTGGAAGCTCAGTGGGATCGACGGGAGGCTCAGTAGGATCGACCGGAGGGCTTGCCAATTCGCCAGTTCCGCCGCCCGGTACCAACAGCCTGGGTACGGCTCAATCATCCGGCCCTGGCTCCGGAGTCACTACCGGCACCGGCGGAGGTGAGGCGGCTGATGCCGCCGTCAATGCTGAGAACCGGCAGCTCGACAGGAAGATCAAGAGCATCTGCCGCGGCTGCTGACGCTCGCGCGGAAGTGAGACAGCGTGGCTGTCACGAGTTCCCAACTGACGTTAGCTTGGTCCGGCTTTGAAGCGTGGAGTGTCTCCACGCGGAGGATCGAGTGATGTTTCGCAAGATGATCGTGGCGGCGCTGACTGTGGCGGCGTTCGGACTATTGGCGCCGCAGGCGGCCGAGGCGCGCGGCGGCTTCGGACATGGTGGAGGCTTCCATGGCGGAGGCTTCCATGGCGGCGGCTTTCGTGGCGGCGGCTTCCATGGGGGAGGCTGGGGGCATCGCCACTGGCATGGCGGCGGCTTCTGGCCAGGAGTCGCAATCGGCGCGGGTTTCGTCGGTGCCGGCTACTACGGCGGCTATTACGGCTACGGTTATCCCTATTACGGCGATCCCTACTATTACGGCCCCGGCTACAACGACGGTTACGGCGGCTGCTATGTCGCGCGGAAGCGTGTCATGACGCCGTCGGGATGGCGGTACCGCCGCGTCGACGTCTGCGAGTAAGACCGAATAAACCTGTTAAAGAACAAGGCCGTTGACGCAGTATACCGTCAACGACCTTGCCAGCCCCGGATATTGAAATCGGCTCACGCCATCCGGTAGATGGCAACATCGCGCGGAATCCTACGGGCGAATGTGATCCAGTTCACAAGTGGCGAAAATAAAGTTCCCGCGGCTGTCGGCTCAGCCGCGTGACCGCTTGCGCGCGCTGGCCTGGATGCGGTGCCGCGCCGGTTTCCTGCGGGTAACCGACGGTGTTTCGACCTCGGTCGCCCGCGCACTGGCAAATGACTGCCGCAAGCCGTCGATGGATTCGTTCAGGGTGGCGACCTGCTCTGACAGACGCTTGGTATCGGCCTGTTGCGCGGCGAGCAGCCGCTTCATGGTCAGGAGCTGATCCTGCACCACCTGGAGCTGGTCGATCGACTCCTGCTGGGTCGCCTCCAGACCCTTGGTCTTCTCGACCAGCTGCTCGGACGCCTGGGCCGCGCGGGCCTGGAGCTGCCGCGATGCCACCATGCGGTCGCTCTCAGGGGCGGCGCCGGTATAGGCACGCCAGATCGCGATCGAAGTCACGCCCGCGATCAGGAGCAAGAGGGCTGCAGCGGTCAGCGCGATGGGCTGGCCGCCAAGGCGAAGGAGGGAGGTGGACGGTGTGTCCCGGGCGAGATCGATCATCGCTGACAAAACCCAAATGGAAACTTGGCGAATGGCGAAGACCGGCAACCCAGAGGGCCACCGGGGCGTCCCGAAAGCCTTAGGTTTCGGCAAGGAATAGGACCAAAAAGAGGCTGGTTGGGATTAATGGGACCGGCGGCTGCAAAAAGAGGTTCAATAACACCTTTTCCGCCGCATTTTCGCGAGATTCGCTCCATCCGGGTCGCAGGCGTCCGCCCGAGGACGCGTTGCTGATCCGGTCGTCGGGGCTGCGCGCGTCAGTGATTCCGCATCAGAATCGGCAGACGAGGCCGATCGTCGCGGTGTCGGTGCGGGCCGGGCACACGGACCCCGTGCTCATGCCGTCCATAGGTATGTGGTGCTGCGCTTACGGACGAAAGCCCGACAGCAGTCCATCATAGGGCTTCGATCGCGGCGCGGCATAGGGCCCGAGCCGGGAGGTCTTCAGCCCCAGCCGAACCAGTGATTCCGCCAGCGTCACCGCCGCGGCGACGCCGTCGACCACGGGCAGGCCGTGCGTGGCGGCAAGATCGGCGGCGAGATCGGCCATGCCGGCACAGCCGAGCACGATGGCCTCGGCGCGGTCGTCTCGGATCGCGGCAGTGATCTCCGCCGAAATTCTGCCGAGCGCATCGGTATTGCGCTCTTCCAGTGCGAGCACCGGCACTTCGGCGGCGCGGACCCGGGTGCAGCGCTCGGCGAGGCCGTATTTCCTCAGATTGTGCTCGATCGGCACGATGGACACACCGAGCGTCGTCACCACGGCGAAGCGCGCGGCGATCAGGCTCGCCATGTGGAAGCCGGCTTCGCCGATGCCGATCACCGGCGCTGTCGCGGCGGCGCGCGCGGCGTCGAGGCCGGTGTCGTCGAAGCAGGCGATGATGTGCGCGTCCGCGCCGTCGCGGTCGGCTTCACGGATGCAGCCGAGCATGCCGGGGACTGCGAAGGCTTCGTCGTAGAATCCCTCGATCGAGACCGGGCCCATCGTCGGCTGACGCGCGTCGATCACCGTGCCGGGCAGGGCGACGCTGCGCGCCGCAGCGGCGATCTTCGCCGTCATCGACGCAGTGGTGTTGGGATTGACGACGTGAAGCCGCATCGGATCAGACAAGTTCCTTGTCAGACGAGTCCCTTGCCGGCGTCCGAACCCTTGGCCGCCTGCCGCTTGTTGAGCACGTGGATGGTGCCGAGCGCAAGCGAGATCACGGTGAACGAGACGGCCGAGATCACGGTGCCGAGCGCATAGATGTCGGGGTTCGTCACTGTGGTGGTGAGGCCCTGCAGATCGAGCGGCAATGTATTCACCGCGCCGATGGCCTGGCTGGAGCGGGCCAGTTCGTCCCAGGACAGCGTGAAGCCGAACAGGCCGATGCCGATCACCGACGGCAGGATGATCGGGAGCACGACGTGACGGAAGGTCTGCCATGGTGTCGCGCCGAGATCGCGCGCGGCTTCCTCGAGGCGCGGGTCGAAGCGGTTGAAGATAGCGAACATGATGAGAAGCCCGAACGGCAGCGTCCAGGTCAGGTGCGCGCCGAGCCCGGAGGTGAGCAGGCCCATCGAGGTTTCGAAATTCTCGTTCCAATGCGCCTTGATCAGATCGTCGATGATGCGGAATTCGAGCGAGATACCGAGCGAGGTGATGATCGAGGGCACGATCAGGCTCGCGATCGCCGAATAGAACAGGATGCTTTGCGCCTTGAACTTCCTGCGGAAGGCCATTCCGGCGGCGACCGACAGCACGACGGTGAGGACCATCACGACGAGGCCAAGCAGCAGCGAGCGGCGGAAGGCCGCGCCGAGATCGACGATGCCGGTGCCCTGGAACAGTTTCGTAATCCAGAAGGTCGAGACGCCGTTCATGGGGAAGGTGAGGCCGCCCTGCGGCCCCTGGAACGATAGCACGTAGATCGCGATCATCGGGCCATAGAGGAACAGCACATAGGCCGCGAAGAAGATCGCGAGCAGGTAGAAAGAGCGCGGACGTCCTTCCCTCATGCTCAGAGCTCCTTCTTGATGTCGACGATGCGCGACATCATGGTGATGATCAGGAAAGTGATCGCGAGCAGGATCACGGCATTGGCGGCGGCGGCCGGGAATTGCAGTGCGTTGACCCGCGTCTCGATGATCTTGCCGGCGGCGGCGATCTGCTGGCCGCCCATCACGCCGATGGTGATGAAGTCGCCCATCACGATGGTGATGACGAAGATCGAACCGATCACGATGCCTGGCTTTGCGAGGGGAATGATGACGTTGACGAGGGTCTGGAAGCCGGTGGCGCCGGCGTCATAGGCCGCCTCGATCAGCGACTTGTCGATGCGCACCATGGAGTTGAAGATCGGCACCACCATGAAGAAGGTGAAGAGGTGCACCAGCGCCAGCACGACGGAGAATTCGGAGAACAGCAGCCATTCGATCGGATGGTTGATCAGGCCCGTCTTCATCAGGCCCGAGTTGACGAGGCCGTTGCGCCCGAGCAGCGGAATCCAGGCGATCATGCGGATCACGTTGGAGGTCCAGAACGGGATCGTGCACAGCAGCGACAATCCCATCTGCCAGGTCTTGGACTTGACGTGGAAGGCGAGGAAATATGCGACCCAGAAGCCGATGAACAGCGTGATGGCCCAGACCATGAAGCACAGCTTCAGCGTCATCAGATAGGTCTTGCCGATCGTGCACAGTTCGGGGAGCTGCGCGATGCAGCCCTCGAACGTATCGGTGTAGCCGCGACCCGAGAAGGCCGGCAGCAGCTGGTATTCGTTGTAATCCCAGAACGAGACGATGACGACGAAGACGAGCGGGATCAGGAAGAAGGCGAGAAACACCAGCATCATCGGCCCGGCCTGGAGCCAGGAGATCAAAGACGGTGACAGTCGCGCCGTCTTGCTGCGGCGCGCCGTCTCCGATCCCCGGACGAAGTCCGGGGATGCCTGATGCAGGATGTCCTCGGAGGTGTCCATCACGTCACGCCGCGATGAACTCGTTCCACTTGCGGACCATGTAGTCGTTCTCGTCCATCACCGCGTTCCAGCAGGCGACTGCGCCCATGCGGTCCTCGTAGGAGCCGCCATCGCGCACCGCGCCGGCCTTCTCCAGCAGCGAGCCGTCGGGCGCCTTGATGTCCTTCTCGGCCGGCTTGCCTTCCATCCAGTAGGCCCACTCGTAGGGCTCCATATGCGCCTTCGCGGTGGAGAGCACGGCCGAGTAATAGCCCTGGCGGTTGAGATAGGCGCCGGCGTAGCCGGACAGGAACCAGTTGACGAACTCATAGGCCCATTCGAGCTTCGCGCCCGAGACGCCCTTGGAGACGCAGAAGCCGGAGGCCCAGGAGCGGTAGCCTTCCTTGAGCGGCTGGAAGGTGCAGGCGATCCCCATCGAGCGCACCTTCGTCACCGCCGGCGACCACATCGATTGGATCACGGTCTCGCCCGAGGCCATCAGGTTGACGCTCTCGTTGAAATCCTTCCAGAAGGCGCGGAATTGACCGGCCTTCTTGGCTTCGGTCATGACCTTCATGGTGAGATCGATCTCTTCCTTGGTCATGTTGCCCTTGTCGGCATATTTGTGCTTGCCGGTGGCTTCCACGACCATCGCGGCGTCCATGATGCCGATCGAGGGGATGTTGAGGATCGAGGCCTTGCCCTTGAACTCGGGGTTGAGCAGTTCGGACCACGAGCTGATCGGCCGCTTGATCAGGTCGGGGCGGATGCCGAGCGTGTCGGCGTTGTAGACGGTCGGGATCAGCGTCACGAATTCGGTCGCCGACGTCGCGAACTTCTTGGAGTCCTTGCCTTCGAGGTAGAGCACCTTCCAGGGTGCCGTGCCCTGGCCGCCGATCTTCTTGCCGCCGGGCGTCTCGCCCTTGGTGAAGACGGGCGTGATGTTGTCGAACTGTTTGATCTTCCTGGCGTCGAGCGCAAGGATGTTGCCCGACGGCACGATCTTCTTCAGCGAGAAATATTCGGTGTCCAGCACGTCGAAGGAGTTCGGCTGGGTCATCACGCGCTTGGTGACGTCGTCGGTGGTCGCGGTGATGTATTCGATCTTGATGCCGGTGTCCTTCAGGCACTGCTTGGCGATGTCGTCGCCCTCGTTCACGGCGGTGCCGAGATAGCGCAGCACCTTCGCGTCGGCCGACTTCACGTAGGGAAAGCCTGTGATCGCCCCCGAGCCGGCGGCAAGGCCGGCGAGACCTGCGGTGCCCTTGAGCAGCGTGCGGCGGCTGACGCCCTTCGTCCTGGTGGTCTCGGTCATATCATCACTCCTCTGTTGCGCATTCCGGTGATCGATCGGCGCTATTGCAGGGGTTGCGCCTTGGCGGGATCCCAGGTGGCCAGCACGCGATCGCCCGGCCGGAACGGGTGGACGTCGAAGGTGGCTTCGGGAACGTGGGAGAACAGGGCCGTGCCGTCGTCGAGCGTGAGCGAGACGGCGATGTAGGAGCCCTGGTACTCGGTCTGGGTCAACAAGGCCGGTGCGCCGAACGTGCCGTCGGCGAACGGCACGATGCCGAGCTGATCGGCGCGGACGGCGATGAGCTTGCCGGAGTCGCTGAGGACATTGTGGCCGCCGATGAAGCGCGCCACGAATTCGGTGCGGGGATGGTGGAAGATGTCGCGCGCCGTGCCCTGCTGCTCGATCCGGCCCTGGTTCATCACCACGATGTGGTCGGCGAGGGCCATCGCCTCTTCCTGGCCGTGGGTGACCTGGATGAAGCTGATGCCGAGCTCGCGCTGCAGCCGCTTCAACTCGCCGCGCATCTTCACCCGCAGGAACGGATCCAGCGCGGAGAGCGGCTCGTCGAGCAGGAGGATCTGCGGCTCGGTAATCAGCGCGCGGGCGAGCGCCACGCGCTGCTGCTGGCCGCCGGAAAGCTGCGCCGGGAGACGGCCCGCATATTGGCTCATCGCGACCAGTTCGAGCAATTCGCCGGCGCGCTTGTGCCGCGTCGGCTTGTCGATGCCGCGCATCTTCAAGGCGAAGGCGACGTTGTCGAGCACGCTGAGGTGCGGAAACAGCGCGTAGGACTGAAACATCATCGCCGTGCCGCGTTTGGCCGGCTCGAGGTCGGTGACGTTCTGCGCGCCGAGGATGATGTCGCCCTCGCTGACCGCCTCGTGCCCGGCGATCATGCGCAGGGTCGACGTCTTGCCGCAGCCGGAGGGGCCGAGCAGGCAGCAATAGGTGCCGGCCGGGATCTTCAGGTTGACGTTGTCGACCGCCAGCGTGGTGTCGTAGCGCTTGGTGACGGCGACCAGTTCGAGAGCGGCGGGAGTGGCCATGGCGTGTCCGAGCAGGGGCGATGCGCCTCTCTCCGCAAGCTCCGTGCCAAGCGCCTTCAGCCAACCGATTTCAGAAAACTGTGCAGTGGAGTCAGATCGTTAGGTCAATTCCGCCCCCGGCTGGCTGGCCGACGCCGGCGCACCTTTCTGCACACAAAACAGGCGCAGATTGTATAAAGTTTCGCCTGTGATTGGATACAGCTCGTCGACTACCATTTGGCCGAACGTCGCCGATCGAGCCCTCACACCAATGGCCGCCAAGACCCGCCCGAAATCCGATGCGCCAGATGCGAGCGATCGGGTCAGCCGTATCCGGGAGGGCGTGACCGCCGCGATCCTCGAACATCGCCTGCTGCCGGGCACGAAGCTCGGCGAGGACGAGATCGGCGATATCTACGGCGCGAGCCGCACGCTGGTGCGCACCGCGCTGCAGCAGCTCGCGCATGAGGGCATCGTCAACATCGAGAAGAACCGCGGTGCCTTCGTCGCGCGGCCGACGCCTGCCGATGCTCGCGAAGTGTTCGAGGCGCGGCGCCTGATCGAGCCCGCCATCGTCGATCACGCGATCGATGCGGCGTCTCCGGCCTGGATCAATCGCCTGCAGCGCCATCTCACCGAGGAGCGCGAGGCGGAGCTGCGCGGCGATGCGCGCGCCTCGGTGCGGCTCTCCGGCGAGTTTCATCGGCTCGTCGCCGAGATGAGCGGCCACAGCATCTATCTCGGCTTCCTGAAGGAGCTGATCGCGCGCTCCTCGCTCATCATCCTGCTCTACCGCCGCCACGACACGCCGGCTTGCGGCACCGATCACCACGCCGGGATCGTCGAGGCGATCGGCCGGCGCGATGGCGAGGCCGCGCGCGCGCTGATGTTGTCGCATCTGCAGGAGATCGAGGCCGAACTGTTCCTGAAAGAGCTCGACGCCGCGGATCGGCGGCTCGCCGACGTGCTGGGCGCCTGAGCGGTTCTGATACTAAAGCGTGATCCGGAAAGGTGCGCAGCGGCTTTCCGGAAAGATCATGGTTGAACAACAACCTGAAGCGCGATCACGTTCGTCCCAATCGCATCGCGCTTCAGCGGCGCGCAGATGCCTTCGCCGGGTTTCGCCGCGTCTGCTTCACCGCCGCGGGACGTCGCTCATAGGCCGCGAGAAACACGTTGATGCCATTCTCGATCAGCGCGCGATGGCGGGCCGGACTCGGCATCTTCATCGAGAGGGTCCATTTCAGGATCTCCTTGCCTTGGATCAGGCTGAGAAACTGCGTCGCCGCCATGGCGACGTCGGGAACGTCGACAAGGCCCTGCGCCTGCGCTGTACGCAGGAAGGCGGCCACTTCGGCGTCGCAGCGGTCCGGTCCGGACTTCATGAAAACCTCCGCCACGCGCGGATAACGCGAGGCGCAGGACATCACGAGTCTGTGCACGGCAAGCCCGCGCTGGTCGAGAAAGGCTTCGAGGAACGTCGTGCCAATGGCGTGGAGTTCTGCCCTGAGATCGACCTTGCCGCCGTGGTCGCGCCATAGCGTCTTCGGCCCGAAGCGCTTGCACTCCTCATTCACGAGCGCGAGCAGCAGATCGTCCTTGTCGTCGAAATGAACGTAGAGCGTAGCCTTCGAGACCCCGGCCTCGCGCGCGATCGCGTCCATGCTGGTGGCATCGAAACCCTGATCGAGAAAAAGAACGCGAGCGCTGTCGAGAATCTGGCTGTGCTTGGCCCTGGCGCGCGGCTTCTGACTCGTATCGGCCAGTCCTTTGGTCTCTCGCATCTGCGCCTTGTGCACTGTCGTCGTCATTGACCCCTAACCCCGCGGCTTGACTTTTGGTTCCAACCTGCAACATACAGCCTCCCGGACAAAAACTAAACGGTTTAGTTCTTTGACAGCTCCTCTTCCAGGCAGGCCCAGGCACGTCCCCGTCGTCGCAGGAGGGTGGCGGCCGGCGCGGGCCTCGGCCTGGGCCGGCGTCTCGCTCTGCGGCGTTGTGCTGGCGTCCTGTGCCGTCGGACCGGACTTCGTGTCGCCGGCCGGACCGGCCGTAAACGGCTACACACGCGAGCAGCGCCCGGCCGCCACCACGAGTGCGCCGGTGACCGGCGGCAATTCGCAGGGCTTCGAAACAGGCAGGGACATTCCCGGCGCCTGGTGGGCGCTATTTCGCTCGCGGCAGCTCAACGCCTTTGTCGAGGAAGCCATCCGTAATCATCCCGACGTGCAGGCGGCGCAGTTCGCCTTGCGCTATGCGCGGGAGAATACGCTGGCGCAACAGGGCAGCCTGTTTCCGCAAGTGTCCGGCAGCGCCTCGGCGGAGCGCGACCGGACGAGCACGTCGCAGTCGGGGGTGTGGCCGGCGCAAGGTTCGACCTACACGCTCTACAACGCTTCCGTCAGCGTGTCCTACGCGCTCGACATCTGGGGCGGCACGCGCCGTCAGGTCGAGGCGCTGCAAGCCCAGGCCGACTATCAGGGCTTCAAGCTCGAGGCGACCTATCTCGCGCTGACCGCCAACGTGGTGACGGCCGCAATCACGGATGCCTCGCTCCGCGATCAAATCCTTGCGACCGAGGAGATCATCAAGGCGGAGTCGGATCAGCTGGCGCGCATCCAGCGCCAGTTCGACATCGGTGCGATCTCGAAATCCGACCTGCTGTCGCAAGAGGCGACGCTGGCGCAAGCCAAGGCGACGCTGGCTCCTCTGCAGAAGCAGCTGGCGCAACAGCGCAACCAGTTGATGGCCTATCTCGGCCGGCTGCCGAGCCAGGACCGCGGCGAGCATGTGCGGCTGGCCGATCTGCGCCTGCCCGGCCGGCTGCCATTGTCGCTGCCCTCGACGCTGGTGCGGCAGCGCCCGGACATCCGTCAGGCCGAGGCGACCTTGCATCAGGCGACCGCGACCGTCGGTGTCGGCATCGCCAACCTGCTGCCGCAGCTCACGCTCTCGGGCAGCTACGGCGCCACCAGTCCCGAGCGGCTGTTCTCGCCCGAGACGATCGTCTGGAGTGCCGCTTCCAGCGTCAGCCAGAAGATCTTCGACGGCGGAACGCTGTACCACACCAAGGAAGCCGACGTGGCGGCGTTCGAGCAGGATCTCGCGCTCTACAAGAGCACGGTGGTGACCGCGTTCCAGAATGTCGCCGATTCCCTGCGCGCAATCCAGTACGACGCCGCGACGCTGAAGGCGCAGACCGCCGCCGAGAAGGCGACGGCCGACAGCCTCGCGATGGCGGTCGAGCAGTTCAAGACCGGCGCCGTTCCGTACGCCAACATCATCAACGCCCAGCAATCCTACCTCAACGCACGGGTGTCGCGCGTGAAGGCGCAAGCGACCCGCTTTACCGACACCGCCGCGCTGTTTCAGGCGCTCGGCGGCGGCTGGTGGAATCGCGTGGATGAAACGCCGGACGCGCTGCCGCGCGCCAATGCCGGGTACTTCGCCGGCGTCGACAAGAAGACCGAGGACGCGTTGCGATGATCAAGCGGATGACAATCATGCTGTGCGGGATGGCGATCCTGTTCGGCGGCCTCTATGGATTCCAGACCTTCAAGGAGGTCATGATCAGGCGGGCCATCGGGGCGTTGGCCAATCCGCCGCAGACCGTCTCCACAGCGGTTGCCGCGAACGCGCCCTGGCAGTCCAGCCTGAGCGCGGTCGGCTCGCTGCGCGCCGTCAACGGCGCCGATCTCGCGCTCCAGGTCGCCGGCATCGTGCAGAGCATCGAGTTCTCCTCGGGTGACAGCGTCACGGCTGGACAGACCCTGCTGTCGCTGGTGGCGACCGACGACCTCGCCAAGCTGCGTTCACTGCAGGCGACGGCGGAGAACTACGCGATCGTGCTCAAGCGCGACGAGGAGCAGATCAAATTCAACGCGGTGAGCCAGGCGACGGTCGACAGCGACAGGGCCAACCTGAAGAACGCCCAGGCCTTGATGGAGCAGCAGAAGGCCCTGCTCGAGCAGAAGACGCTGAAGGCGCCGTTCTCCGGGCGCCTCGGTATCCGCGCCGTCGATCTCGGCCAGTATCTCTCCGCCGGCACCAGCATCGTCACGCTGCAGAGTCTCGATCCGATCTATGTCGACTTCTATCTGCCGCAGCAGGCGCTGGCCTCGATCCGCATCGGGCAGGACGTGTCGGTCGCAGTCGATGCGTTTCCGGCCGAGCGCTTCACCGGGCAGATCACGGCAATCAACGCCAAGGTGGATTCGAGCAGCCGCAACGTCCAGGTTCGCGCCACCTTGCGCAACGCCGAGGCCCGGCTGCTGCCGGGCATGTTCGCAAAGGTCGAGATCGCCGTCGGCAAGCCCGAGCAGGTCGTCACCCTCCCGCTCACCGCGATCGTGAACAATTCCTACGGCGACCTGGTCTACCTCGTCGACGATCTCCATGACGGGCAGGGCACCGCGCGGCAGATGTTCGTCAAGACGAGGCCCCCGAAAGGCGACCGCGTCGCGGTCAACGATGGGATCAAGCCGGGCGAGACCGTGGTCATCGCCGGCCAGCTGAAGCTGCGCAACGGCAGCCCGGTCAAGATCGACAATTCCCACGTGCCGCAGGCCGAGGCCGCGCCAAACATCGTCGACCAGTAGGCTTCGCGACGGCGCGAGGATACCGCAGCAACGAGTGGCGACAAACGAGTTCAGGACAAGATGCGTTTTACCGATATCTTCATCCGCCGGCCGGTGCTGGCGCTCGTGGTCAGCGCCCTGATCCTCGTGCTCGGCCTGCGCTCGATGGCGACGCTGTCGATCCTGCAATACCCGCGCACGCAGAACGCCATCGTCACGGTGAGCACCGCCTATGCCGGCGCGGATTCCGACATCATCGCCGGCTTCATCACGACGCCGCTCGAGAATGCCATCGCCCAGGCGAACGGCATCGACTACATGACCTCGAGCAGCGTCACCGGCTCCAGCACCATCACGGTCAATCTGCGGCTGAACTACGATTCCGGCAAGGCGATGACGGAGATCAACGCCAAGGTCAATTCGGTCCTCAACCAGTTTCCGAGCGGCACGCAACAGCCTACGCTGACGCTCAAGGTGGGTCAGACTATCGACGCCATGTACATCGGCTTTGCCAGCGACGTGCTGGCGCCGAACCAGATTACCGACTATCTGGCGCGCGTGGTGCAGCCGCGCCTTCAGGCCGTCGCCGGCGTGCAGACGGCCGAATTGCTGGGCGCCAAGAAGTTTGCGCTCCGGGCCTGGCTCGATCCCGACAAGCTGGCGGCTTACGGCCTCACCGCAAGCGAGGTATCGACCGCGCTGTCGGGCAACGACTACATCTCCGGCCTCGGCACGACCAAGGGCCGGCTCGTGCAGGTCGACCTTGCTGCCTCGACCAACCTCCATTCGCTGGAGCAGTACCGCAACCTCGTGGTCAAGACCGTCAACGGCGCCATCATCCGCCTGCGCGACGTCGCCAACGTGACGCTCGGCAACGACGATTACGACAGCGAAACGAAATTCAACGGAAAGACGGCTGTCTATATCGGCATCCAGACGGCCCCGACCGCCAATCTGCTCGACGTCATCAACGGTGTGAAGGCGGTACTGCCCGACATCAAGGCGCAGCTTCCGAACGGTCTGGTCGGCGAGGTGCTCTACGACTCCACCGACTTCGTCAATTCCTCGATCGACGAGGTCGTCCACTCGCTGGTGGAAGCGGTGCTGATCGTGATCGTGGTGGTGTTCCTGTTCCTGGGCTCGTGGCGATCGGTCCTGATTCCAGTCATCGCGATCCCGCTGTCGCTGATCGGAACATTCGGGCTGATGCTGCTGATGGGATTCTCGATCAACCTGCTGACCCTGCTTGCACTCGTGCTCGCCATTGGGCTCGTGGTGGATGACGCCATCATCGTCGTGGAGAGCGTGCACCGGCTGATCGACGAAGGTGTCGCGCCGGTCGAGGCCGCGATCCAGTCCGCACGCGCGCTGGCAAGCCCGATCATCGCCATGACCGTGGTTCTGATCGCGGTCTACGTGCCCGTGGGATTCCAGGGCGGCCTCACCGGCGCGCTGTTCACCGAGTTCGCCTTCACGCTCGCAGGCGCGGTCACGGTATCGGCGGTGATCGCGCTGACGCTGTCGCCGATGAACTGCGCCTGGCTCTTGCGCAAGACCGAGCGCGATGCGACGAACTGGGAGGCGCGCTTGGTCCGGACGATCGACCACGTGCTGGAGTGGCTCTCAGGCGCCTATCGCCGCCGGCTGGAGGCCGTCTTTGCGATGAAGCCGGTCGTGGTCGTGTTCGCGCTGCTGCTGCTGGCCGGCATTCCCTGGCTCTACGCGACCTCGACCAGCGAGCTCGCGCCCGACGAGGACCAGGGTGTCGTGCTCTCGCTGACGACGTCGGCACCCTCAGCGACACTTCAGCAGCGGCAATTCTACAGCCAGCAGGTCTACGATCTCGTGGCCAAGCGCCCGGAAACGAAGACCCTTTTCCAGATCGACACGCCCACCCAGGCGATTGGAGGCTGGGTGCTCAAGCCCTGGGACCAGCGCAGCCTGACCACGAAGACTCTCCAGCCGGATTTCCAGAACCTGCTCAACACCATCGCGGGCACGCGCTCGGTCGCCTTCCAGCCGTCGCCGCTGCCCGGCAGCAACGGCCTTCCGATCCAGTTCGTGATCGGTACGACCGGTTCCTACAACGAACTCGACCAGGTCTCGCGCAACTTCATGGTGCAGGCACTGAAGAGCGGCCAATTCATCTTCCTCGATACCGACCTGAAAATCGACAGGCCTCAGACGCTGGTCTCCTTCGACCGCGACAAGGCCGGTGATCTCGGCCTGAAGATGAGTGATCTCGGCGGTGCGCTCGCGACCATGCTCGGGGGGAACTACCTCGATTATTTCAGCCTGGACGGCCGATCTTACAAGGTAATTCCTCAGGCCAAGCAGAACGATCGGCTGACGGCAGACCAGTTGCTCGGCTACTACATCAAGGCGAGCGACAATTCGATGGTGCCGCTGTCGACCGTCGCCCATCTGGAGAACAGGACCGTTCCGCAGTCGCGCAACCATTTCCAGCAGATCAATGCGGCGACGATCTCCGGCGTTGCGATGCCGACGGTGTCGATGGGCAGCGCGCTCGCCACGCTCAAGGATCTCGCGAAAACCCTGCCGGCCGGCTACACGGTGGATTTCGGCGGCGCCTCGCGGCAGCTCGAGCAGGAGTCCGGCGGCTTCGTCACGACGTTCGCTTTCGCCGTCATCATCATCTTCCTGGCGCTCGCCGCGCTGTTCAACAGCTTCCTCGATCCCATCGTCATCCTGGTGTCGGTGCCGATGTCGCTCGCCGGCGCCCTGATCTTCATCAGCCTCGGCATCGGCGGCGCGAGCCTCAACATCTACACTCAGGTCGGGCTGCTCACCCTGATGGGCCTCGTCAGCAAGCACGGCATCCTGATGGTCGAGGTGGCCAACGAATTGCGCCTCGAGGGCAAGGCGGCAACGGACGCGATCATCGAGGCCGCGGCGATCCGGCTGCGGCCGATCCTGATGACGACAGCGGCGATGGTGCTCGGCGTCGTTCCGCTGATCACCGCGAGCGGCGCGGGCGCGGTCTCGCGCTACAACATGGGCCTCGTGATCGCGACGGGGCTGTCGATCGGCACGCTGTTCACGCTGTTCGTGGTGCCGGTTGCCTATGCCCTGATCGCGCGGCCAGCGGCGGCTCCGGCTGCCGCCGAGACAGCGCCGGCATAGGCCAAAAAGTTGCGGCCAGCCATTGGGGGAGGAAAGGCCGCATGTTGTATATACAGGGGAATTTCAGTCGTTGACGGCTTTTCCCCGGATTGTCCCCGGCGCCGGCAGATCGTCGACGCGGTCCCACTCGGCCCGCGGCACGACGTGGGCGTAGCGCGCGGCACTGCGTTCGTCGCGCCAGTTGCCGGTCGCGACAAGGCCCTTGGTATCGGCGCCGCCGTACATGCGCATCCATGTTGCCCAGGTGTGGCGGAAGGTGTGGAAGGTGACGAAGCCGAGCCGGAACTTCGGCTTCTTCCACGGCGTCGGTCGGCGCTTCGGACAGTCCAGTCCGCAGACGGCCATCGTGCAGCGGAGCAGCATGTGCTTGAAATGGCTGCCGTCGCCGTTGAAGCGGAAAAGCCGCTCCCGGCCGGGATTGGCCGCCATGTGCTGTTTTAGCCGCGCAGCGATGTCCTCACGCATTCTGAGCATGCGCGGGTCGCCATTCTTGGTGTCCGGCAGCCAGATAGTGAGATCGTCCGGGCGTGTGTCCGCCGCGAGGATCTCGAGGCCCTCGGTCTTGCGGGTGCCGTGATAGAGCAGCACCAGCAGATAGAGCTCGAACTCCGGGTCGATCTTGGCCGCTTCAGCGAGGATCGCGAAGGCATCTTCCGGCCACAGGAAGTCCTTGCGCTGCCGCCCCTTTGATCCTTTGGGGCGCCGGAAGGCGGGGGCTTTCTCGCCGAGCTGGTGCCGAATGATGGCGATCGTGGGTGCGTAGACCGCACGATTGCGATAATCCGGTGCGCCGTGTGGCAGCAGCGTCAGCGCGGCATCGTCGATCGCGGCCTGGTCGATCTCCTCGATCGGTTTCTCGCGAAAGTGCTTGAGCAGCGCCGGCACGTAGCGGCGATCGCCGCCGGCTTGCATCCAGGCATTGGCCGCGCTCAGGAAGGTCGGCCGCCCGGGATCAGGCTTAACTTCCGGGGCTGGATATTGTCCGTGCTTCTCGATGCACTGTTCGATCTCGAGGAGCTTGTCGCGAGCGACGGATCGTTTGTGAGTGCCGCTGCTAACTTCCACGCGGCAGCCGAGGTAGGTTCCTCGGATTTCGAAGTTGGGCGTTTTACCCTTCCGCGGCGGCCGGAGCTTGAGCGGCACGGCTGACCCTCCCTCAACGCGACTTCAATGCGGGCAATGTCCGATTGATGGAAAATCTTATCCCGGCCGACCGGGGTGTAGAAGAGGTTACCCCCGCTATCCCGTGGGTGGGCCCGCAGCCATTCCAACAGCCAGCGCCGGCTCTTGCAGAGCATTTCGGCGGCCTGGTCGATGGTGAGGCGCTGGGTCATCGCGGCCCCCTGCACGCCTCGCCCTGGGCCGCCCCGCAGGCCATGCAGCTGTCGTCGAGGTCGACTTCGTCGGTGGCGCAGCGCTGGGGCAGGGCGTCGTCCTCGCGGGTGCCGTGCTCGATGGTGCTGATGCAATCGAACATCCGGGCGACGATCGCCTCGCAGTCGCCGAAGTCGAGATGCCGCACGCCGCGGGCCAGAAGATCGCGCTGCAGGGCGGCGGCCATGATGACGCTGGCGCCGCTCATGATTGATTGCTCCGCTCGGCGATCGCCACGAGCACCACGGCCCGCATCGCCACCAGGTCGCCGCGCTGCGCGTAGAGCCGCTGCGCGACCAGCAAGGGGTTGATGCCGATCTCGGCCCAGAACATCCGCTCGCCGCGGCTGTGCTGGGCGTCTCGATCGAGACGGTGGCAGCCTGCGCAAAGCGGGACCGCAAAGGCGTCGTCCGGCTTCTTCTGCATTCCCGACGCCTTGCCGAAGGCGGCGCTGGCAAAGCGGACATGGGCCGCCTCGGATGGTTCGTTGCCGCACTTCAGGCACGGCAGCTGCCGTACCAGCGGAAGGTACGTTGAATCACCTCCTCTCGGTTCTGCCTCGGCGCGCCGCTGTGCGGCAGCGGTTGTGCGCTTCAGCAGTGAGCCCGGAGGCTCTGGGCGGGAAACACGTTGGGGGCGAGGAAGGGCCATCACAGCAGCCCCTTGTCGCGGCAGAAATCCGTCCATGCGCACAGGACAGTGTTGGCCAGATCGCCATCATCCGAGAGCGCATATTCTTCGCGCGAGTAGCCCTCAACGCGGTCGATCTCGCGGAAGCACCATTCGCGCTGATCGTCGGTCAACCTGATCTCGCCGCGATGGATCGCGCGCAAGACGCGCTCGCTATCGCCGCAGACGC
This sequence comes from Bradyrhizobium sp. I71, assembly GCF_022354745.1. Classification (NCBI taxonomy): domain Bacteria; kingdom Pseudomonadati; phylum Pseudomonadota; class Alphaproteobacteria; order Hyphomicrobiales; family Nitrobacteraceae; genus Bradyrhizobium; species Bradyrhizobium sp. I71. Next base: position 773,667 of record NZ_CP059398.1, on the reverse strand, counting down.
AGCCGGTCTCTTCAATGTCTTCGGGATCGAAGCAACGGCAAGCGGCCTCCGGAAGGTCGGGCATCTCGGTGATCATGCCTCGCCCTCCGGCCCGCCTTCATAAGCAGCGAGCATCTTGAGCCTCACGTCGATGCTGTGAGGTGTCCGCGTGATGCCGAATTCCTGAGAGACGGCGGCTGCAATCTCACGGACATTCTTGCCGTCGCGGCGCATGGCCACGATCCGACGATCGTGCTCCTCCGTGTAGCGATAGACGACTTTGCCGCCTTGAATGTAAGAACCGGGGCCGTCGTACCTGATGCGGCGCTCGATCAAGCCATGGGTGATCATGAACCACGCAACGGTCCCCACGTCGCGACCGATCTTGTTCGATATCTTGCCGGGCGTCGGCTTCGTCATGGTCGAACAAAGACGTTCGATCTCCGCGCGATCGGCGTCGGAAAGGCCTTTGCGGGTGTCCGGCTGCATGTTCACTGCCCGACCTCCGACATCTCCATTGCTACCACATGCTCAGTCGCGACCTGCCGTGCATCGTCCAGGAGCGCGTGAACCTCGAAGGCCGAATAGCCGAACGACGCCAGCACCAGGACGGAATCGGAGTAGTCGACGAAGGCGCCGGTCTCGACTAGGCGCGAGGCCATCTCGGCGACCTTGGCGATGCGCTGGGCGCGGACGGCGTCGAGCGAAAGGGAGCCGTCGACCAAGGGATGGATGGTGATGGGGAGGGTGGCCATGACGCATCAGCTCCAGAAGATCCGCGCGCAATGGCAGCACACGACGTCGCCGCACGATCCGATGGCATGGTGCCGGCCATCCGGGCTGAGCGCGCAGCGATCGCCTGCGCCGAAGGGCTCCTCGATAGCGGCCATCGCAGCGGCGATCCGGCGCGGGCTGACGAAATCGGCGATCGTACCAGGATGCTCGGCGTGGCGGGCCGGCGTGCGGGCGATTTGCATGGGCAATGGTCCCTCTGGGTTGAGATCTCGCGGGGTGGGCGGCGGCGCTACGCCACATGCCGCCGCCCGGCCGCGCTGGTGACCTAAGCGAACAGGTTCTGGCTATCGTGACGGGCATGCGGTGAGCGATGCCCGCGGTAGAAATTCCGCTTCCTGGCTGCGCGCGCGACGGCGCGGTCGAGCACCTCGCGCGTGGCCTGGTTGAAGAGCTCGGGGTCGATGAAGCGCGGATGCAGGTCCTTCTGCTCCGCGAAGGCCTTCGACATGGTCGCGACGAGCACCCCGCGCTCCGAGGGCTGCTCGATCGTCACCATCGCCTTCGGCACCCACACGGCCTTGGAATAGATGCCGCAGTCGGAGACGAGGAGGGCCTTCTCTCTGCGGCCATGGACGATGAGAACCAGGGCCGTGATGCCGGGGCTGGAGGGCATCACGGCCCTGCGGTCGGCGCCACCGCGCTGGCTGCCGACGTAGACGACGTTGGAGGAGCGGAGAAGGGTACGCATACGCTACTTTCCTTGCACTGGTTGAAAACAGGCCTTTTCGAAGTCAAAAAGCTGAGCGGCATATTCGCGAGCCTCGACGCTGCCGAACGGTAGAGGGCGCGGTCCATCGATTGCTCTGGCAACGGCGACGACGATCAGATGCTTGACCCATTCTTCAGGCGAGTGGCCCGGGGTCGGCTTGGCGGTGCTGATGAGATGGAAGCGCTGCGCGAGACGCTTCGCATCGTTCAGGAGCGCGGCGAGAGCGCGGGCGCCTTCGTCGGTCTCGCAATGGGTGCCGATGATGGTGACGTCGTCGTAACGCTCGCCGGTCTTGCGCTGAACGCAGGCGCCGCAGCTGCCGTCATAGGCGGGCCGAACGACATAGTCGCCGACGGCGGGCGCGATGGCCTGGGCAACTTTCGGCTTGGACGGCATGGAAGGCCCCCGTGAAGAAGTTCACGGGAGGCAGTATGTTCGCGATTTGCGAACACGTCAACAGAAAAGTTCGCACGCCGCGAACGAGCTAAAAATAGCCGTTCTTCATCGCGTAGACGATCGTTTCGAAGCGCTCCGCCGGCTTAGTGCAGTGCTTGTTCCAAAGGGGAGCGAATCCGGCCTGGTCCGAAGTGGCAGCCTTGCCGGCGCCGAACAGCGCTTTGCCTGGGATGATGGCGTTGAACGAGTTCGCAGCGCGATACTCGAAGCAGAAGATTCCATCGTCCGTCCGCCGCGCCACCTCCAGCTTGAAGCTGTCGGGGTTTTTCATGCTCTTCTTCAGTGCGATGGCGTACATCGATCCTTGCTCAAATCGAGCTTGTCGCACTTTTTTGTCGGCTTCTTCCGCCGCCTTCGCCCGCGCCGCCGCCTCGGCCCGTTGTCGCTCTTGCTCTGGTTTGGCCTCGGTGTCGGCCTTGAGTTTTGCCCGATACGGTCCGGCTTCGCTGAACCCCGCCGCCTGGGCGCTCTGCATCTCTTCGTTGTCTGCGAAGCCAGCCTGCTGGGCCAGTGTATCCAGGCGCTTGTTCTCGGTGAGAACCTTGTCCAAGCTCAGCATGGCGAAGATCGCGGCGCCTCCCACAAACAGGATCGCCATGCCCGTCTTTACTGGGCTTTGCACAGCCTACCCCTCCCGAGAGGGCGGGGCGCGCTTGCTAAGCCGCCTGCCGGCGAGCCTCGAGCTTGACCTTGATGTGGTACGGGAGTTCGTCATCTTCGCCCCAGAAGAGCCAATCGATCGGAATCCTAAACTTGGCCCGGATCAGGCACGCGGTCTCGAACGTCAGCTCGCGGGTGCCTTTTTCAAATGGATTGTACGTATTCCGGCCGATCCCCAATTCTTTTGCGAACGCGACCTGGCTGTCGAAGCCGAGCGCTTCGCGGAGGTTTTTCAAACGCTTAGCTATGGTTTTGGGATCGTCGATCATGGCGCTGATTGCACCACGAAGCGGCGCCGATGTCGTCTCGCAGGTTGCGAACTCTTGACATGTTCGCACCGTGCGAACACATTCTGGAGGCATGAACACTGATTCGCACACATGGGGCTCCGTAATCGACGCTAGCGGCGGCACGAAGCCCGTGGCTGAAGGGCTCGGCGAATCCACGTCGACCGTGAGCGGCTGGCGGAAGCGCCCTGGCGGCATCCCGGGCAAGCACTGGTCGAGGATCGTCAAGATGGCGTCGGCCGCCGGCAGGTCGGACATCACCTTAGAGGTGCTCGCAGAACTTGCTGCGCGTCGGCTGCCGGAAGTCGAAGGAGCCCGCGCATGACGACGCCGCCGCGGAAAGCACACTACAATTCCCATTTCGCAATTTCCCCCGCACTAAGGCGGGACATCGCACAACGCACCCGCCGGTTGAGCGGCCATTCTGTGTCAACAACGCGACACAGCGCAAACGGAATCGCGTCATGCGTGGGTCCACAATTGGACCATGCGCGGGGTGCGACAAAAGTCGATCATCGTGCACTGTTGTGCCGCGATGAAACATCTTGGCGCGAAGTGCATCGCGCGCGGCAAGGTTGCACAGCCGGGTTCGTCGTTGAATCGATCGCTTTTCAGGGGAGTGTTGCGTCATGGTGCGTACGTCAAAACGGCGGGTTGTATCAGTGTCAGGTTCCCGCCGTAGGAACAACGGGTCCAGAAATGGACCCAAAAAAATTCGCTCTGTGGACAGGCGCATTCCGTTCCGCGACCTTGCCAGGTTCGCCGCTCCCCGCCGGACTGAAAAATTCCTCATCCAGCACACCGGTTGCGGGCGCTCGACAGCGAAGCGCTGGTTGTCCGGAAAGAGCCGCCCGTCCGGCGATGCGGTCTGCGTCGTGGTGGCAGACATCCTGGTGCGGCTCAGTCTCAGATAGATCGCCGCGTTGCGTAGGCGCGTTTCCAGTTCGATCGACAGTGTTGTTGCGTTGCGTAGGGGGTGTGTCGTGTCCATTTCCGAATCGTGCACGTTGCCGCCGGTGCGGCCAAGGAGAACGCGAGGAAATCAGATTCCTCGAAACTTCCGCGTGGAAAGTCTTTCTCCTTTCGGACGCGTCTGCGTCGCGCTGTGGGGCTTTGACAAGCCCGGCGTCGCGCTCTCTCAGAAGGCCGGCTGCACGTATCGCCAGGCCAACCTCTACATCGAAGGCAAGACGCCTCCGTCTTACGAGGTCCTCATGGTCGTGCTCGACGAGCTACGTCCGCGCAAGCGCTCCCTGGGTTGAGGGCGAGCCACGCGAATGCGACGGCTCGGCATGGGACCGTCTGCCGCCGCTGGTCAAGAGTTTCGAATGCCGTAGCGAAAGCAACCAGAGGCAAAGCCGGAACGGCTGGGGGCTAGGCTCCCGTAAGACGATCTACCGCCGGAACGGGGTTGCGAGTAGGCGCGACTGCCGCGCAGCAGTCTGCCCGCGGGGTGACGAACCCCGCGGTTCAATTCCCGCCGCTGGATATGCGGCACTTGGAAGAGGCCCGCGAAATCCACGGTCCCTGATCACCGGATCAGGCGCGGGCCTCGCAATTTCCGGGAGGTCAGCATGAGAACGCGCGACAATCTCGCCGCCGAGCTGCGCAAGGTCGCAGCCATGTCATCCCAGCACGCCGCGCAATACGAGGCGTTCGCCAAGCGCGCCGAGACCGGTGAGTTCGACGATTACGCCGACACCTACGTCTGCCCGGTCACGCAGCTTTACAAGGAGCTGTGCGCCGCAGGCTTCACGAAGTTCGCCGCGCGCGTTGCCGCCGGCGAATTCGACGCGACCAGGGAAGAGAGCGACGAGTGGATGCGCAGCCCATCCGGGCAGAGGGCCGCCAGGCGCCTCTCGCCGGAGATGCGCGCCGTGCTCGGCATGGTTCTGGTGAATTGAGGGGGTGGCCGCGATGGCTGACATCAAGAACGTGTTGCTGCAAGCGCAGAGTGAGATCTTGACCCTGCGCCGTCGCAACGAAGTGCTGCAGGCCAAGGTCGACACGATGGATCTCTTCGCCCTCGTGCTGCGGACCCAGCCCGCATACCAGTCGGTCGGCATGGGCGAGGACGTCGCCTGGTTGATCGAAAAGGAAGTCGCAGAAATCGATCGCCGTGAAGCGGCAAGCTAATCCCGCCTCGCGCTCCAGTTTCCAGTAGCGTCACCAGCGTATCCCGACATCACGCAGCAAACTGCACCCGTCCGGTCATTTCCGGGCGTGAGCTTCTGCGTCCCTGCAACAGGAGGTCATCTCAATGTCCGCCATGATCACGCAACACCTGATCACCCTGTGCTTCGCCTGGACCCTGATCGGCGCCCTGATCTGGATGGTGCTGTTCTCCTCCGAGCGCCTGGCGCCGATGTATGAGGAGCCTACCGGCAGCGGGGCCGTGATCGACGGCTTCGCCAACGTCCTGATCACCATCGTGCTGATCCTCGGATGGCCCGGGACGCTTGGCGCCTTCGCCGTCCAGCTGCGGAGGGCACGCCGGTGAAGGCCGTCGACATCCTCGTGGCACGCCTGCCCGTCATTCTCATCACGATCGCGCTGCTGTTGGCGTGCGCGCTACGGATCGTCTGCCGAGGGGCCGCGTCGTCTCCTTCGCTTTCCGCGGTGGCGGACGATCCGTTCTTCTTCCCATTCGGCGAGATGCCGACCATCCCGCGCGAGCGCCTCATGGTGGCGCGCGACTTCCGCGCATGGGGCATTCCTCAACTGGATTCCGCGGGTGCCCTCCGGCGGAACGAGAGCGGCGGCCGTCCTGCATGCCTGTCGGGGACGGCCGTCGTTCTCACCTTTCCGAAGCGAGGTGTGTGATGGCGAATGCTGACGATCTACGCGATCCAAATCCGTGGCATCCGATCACAGATGCGGTCGACCTGAAGCACCTCGGTAAGCTCGGCGAGGAGTGCAATGAACTCGGTGCGATCATCTCGCGCGCCATCATTCAAGGCATTGATGGCCTTGATCCTGAGACTGGCATTCCGAACAGGGTCAACATCGAAGATGAGATCGCCGACGTACTGGCGAACATCGCGCTCGTTGAAAAGCACTTCCATCTCGACACGGCGCGCATGGCCGCGCGGGCCGAACGCAAGATGGAACATCTGAGAAAGTGGCACGAGCATGCGTGAAGCCCACCTCACCCGCATCGAGCAGGCCAATCTGATCGCCGGCCATGCCGTGTCCTACGCGACCGCCTTCCTCGACGATCGGCACAACGTGCAGCAGCTCGCTGACAATGCCGATCGGCTGTTTCTGGACCTGATGGTGATCGAAGACGCCGAGACCACGTCCTTCCTGATCCCGGTCAAGCTGCTCGTTATCACCATGATGCGGACCGCCCGGGTTGCGCGGGATCTCTCGCGATGGCCGCGGGCGGAGGATCGCTGGCATGCGGTCATGGCTTCGCTCGTCGAGCTCGTGATGAACGAAAGCCGTCAGCTCACAAAGGACCGCGCATGAAGCCGCTCTCCGAGCACATGACCGTGCTGATCGCGACCGCCGAGGACATGATGCGGCGGCCGGTCCATCAGATCCCGACGCATCTGCCGGCGGGCTTCTCCGAGGTCGCTGCCGCCATCAGGCAGGCTGACAACTCGCCCTGCGATGCCGATGTTCGCACCACCCGGCCTGCGGTCGTGATGTGCACGGCGATCGAGGGCTTCTTCGCCGAGCCGCAGTCCGATTGCCACTGGCAGATGCTGATCGGCGCCACGCTGCCGCTGCTGCGCCGGGCGGCCTGGCAGACGCTGCGGAATGAGCGGGCGGTGTCGGGGGAGACGCGGCGATGAGCGCTCCGACGCCGTTCCACGAAGCCTATCCCGCGCCCTGGCGTATCGAGGGAAACGAGATCCTCGATCGCGACGGCTGCAACGTGAGCACGTTCGAGGGCGATGACGCCGAAGAGCTCGTCTTCTGGCAAGGCATCGTCGATGCGGTGAATTCGCATGCGCGCATCGAGAGCGCGTTGCGGCTTGCGAGGGCGATGTGATGGCCGATCGCTCCAACCCCCAAGCTCAAGCCTATCCCCTGCAATGGCCCTCCGGCTTCCCGCGCTGGAAGCACGGCCGCGGCTCGGGCACGTTCAAGACAAACTTCGAGACGGCCTTGCGCAACGTCAAGAAGAGCTTGGAGCTCTTCGCCAAGGACAGCGGCAAGAAGATCGAAAGCCCGGTCCTGTCCAGCAATATCGATCTCAACCCGCTGACCTCGAATTCCGGCAACCGGCCCGCTGATCCCGGCGTCGCGGTCTGGTTCTCCTGGGACGGCCTTCAGGTCTGCATCCCGGTCGACCGCTACGACACGCCGGCGGCGAACCTGCAGGCGATCCATCACATCATCGAAGCACGCCGCGTCGAGCTGCGCCACGGCACGCTCGCTTTAGTCCGCGAGACCTTCTCCGGATTCCAGGCGCTGCCGGCGCCGAAGGGCAAGCACTGGCGGGATATCCTTGACCTCGCCGACGTTGCGGTCGTGTCGCGGACGCATGTCGAGACAGCCTTCAAGGCGTTGTCGCTCACGCGCCATCCGGACAAAGGCGGCAGCACCGAGGCCATGGCCGAGCTCAATGCCGCGCGCGATGCGGCCCTGTCGGAGATCGGCTGATGCGGCAGGATCCCGACGAAGTCGCCCACATGGTCGACGTCCGGCTCGCCGAGGCGCTGCGGGCCGCCGGCAGCAGCGTGCTCGGTATGCCCGGGACGGTCGACACCTTTCGTGACTGGCTCGATCGAGCGGGCCTGGCGCTGGTGCTGAAGGCAAAGCCGGAGAGGGCAGGCTGATGGCCGATCGCAGCAAGATCGAATGGACCGATGCTTCGTGGAATCCGATCCGCGCGCGCAACCTGAAGACCGGCAAGGTCGGCTGGCACTGCGAACACGCCACGACCGGCTGCGAGCACTGCTATTCCGAAGGCTTCAACAAGCGCTTCGGCACTGGCCTTCCGTTCAAGCCCGGCCATCGCAAGGACATCGAGATTTTCCTCGACGAGCAGATGCTGACCCAGCCGCTGCGCTGGAAAAAGCCACGCAAGATCTTCGTCTGCTCAATGACGGACGCGTTTGCGGACTTCGTCACCGATCAGATGCTGGACAAGATGTTCGCTGTCATGGCGCTGGCACCGCAGCATACGTTCCAGGTGCTGACGAAGCGCGCGGGTCGGATGAAGAAGTACTTCGACCGTTACGACGGCGGGCGCGATCACAATTGTGCGGACTTCGTCGCCGATGCTGTGGCCGTCCTGCTTGGCAAGCCTGGCGCTCGCGGCGCCGATCGCTACAACGGCAAGTCACCTGCCTGGCCACTACCGAACGTCTGGCTCGGCGTCTCGGCCGAGCGGCAGCAAGAAGCAAACGAGCGGATTCCGGAGCTGCTCGCGACGCCGGCAGCGGTGCGCTTCGTGTCGATCGAGCCGATGCTCGATCGCATCTCGCTTCACGCGATCAACCTCGGGACGCGCGAGCCTCTGGATGCGTTGCGCGGCGTCCAATGCGTGCCCGACGACAGCGCCGACGGCGATCACAACAAGCCCATCGCCAAGCTCGACATGGTTATCGTCGGCGGCGAGAGCGGAGCCAAAGCGCGGCCGGTTCATCCGCTTTGGGTTCGTGACTTTCGCGACTGGTGCAAGACCACCGACGTTGCCTTCTTTTTCAAGCAATGGGGCGAATTCCTTCCCTGGTCGCAGTTCAACGGCGCGGCTATCGAGGATCACCCAGAACAGACGCGCTTTCGCACCATGGAGTGGGAGGACGGCCGCTGGAACGACGTCGGCTTTCCGATGTGGTGCGACACCGTCGACGGCAACATTGACGACGAGCAGTGCGTCGGTCGCGTCGGCAAAGCCAAGGCCGGCCGCCTCCTCGACGGCGTCGAGCATAGCGCATTCCCGAAGGTGCCGGCATGAGCACCCTGCGCCGCATCGATCCAAAGCCCTTCCTGCCGCGAATCCCGCGCGGACCAAGATCCGAGGTCGGCGAGCGGCCGGAGCTGCAATGGCTCAAGATCGATCGCCTGCGGATCGATCCCCGCTATCAGCGCGAGATCGGTCGCCGCGGCGCCGATAACATCGTCGCGATCGTGCCGAAGTTCAAATGGGCGAAGTTCACGCCCGTGGTGGTGGCGCCGATCGGCGAGGGGCTGTTCGCCATCATCGACGGCCAGCACCGCACTACGGCAGCTAGCGCGCGCGGCTTCGAGTCCGTGCCTTGCGTCATCATCCAGGTCGACCAGGCCGACCAGGCTGACGCCTTCGTCGCGATCAACGCCAACGTCACGGCGATGTCGCCGCTGCAGCTGCATGCCGCGCGCCTCGCCGCCGGCGATAAGGCCGCGGACGAGCTGGCGCAGGCCTGCGAGGAGGCCGGCGTCACCATCTGCCGCTATCCGGTACCGGCGAACAAGATGAAGTCCGGCGAGACGCTGGCCGTCGGCATGCTGCAGGCGGTATTGGCGAAATACGGCCGCGAGGTACTCGTCGCTGGGCTCTCCTGCATCACGAAGACGCGCCGGGGCAATCCCGGCATGATCCGAAAGCAAGTGGTCGAGGCGCTATGCGCCGTGCTCGAGGCGGAGCCCGACTGGCGCGCAGACCAGAAGCGCATGCTCATGGCCATGCAGACCTTCGACTTCCTGGCGCAGTTCAACGCGGCTAGGACGGCTTCGATCGAGACCGGCGCGAAGGTCGTCGATGGCCTGGTCGACGCGATCGGCCAACATCTCGAAAGCAAGCTTGCGGAGAAGCGCTCCGCATGACCCTGCTCGCCGCATACGATCGTGCCCGCGTTGCGCTTGCCGAGGCCACCCGCGTCGACCAGGTGCTTTCGATCAGGGACGAGATTGCGCACGTCAAACTCTATGCCCGGCAGATCCAGGACAAGGCCCTGCTCGAGGACGCGATTGCATTGCAGATCCGCACCGAGCATCGCCTTGGCATTCTGCTCGCCGCAGCAAAGGAATCTGGCCAGATCGCGCGCGGTCCGAAACCAAAAGGCGAGGGCGCAGCCGATGTCGTCACGCTCAAGGAAATCGGCGTCGACAAGAAGCTCTCGGCGCGTGCGCAGAAGGCCGCGGCTCTCGATGAGGACGAGCTCGAGCAGGTGATCGCGTCCGCCCGCGACAAGATCCGCAGCGGCGGTGCCATCCTGGTCGACCCGATCAAGGCCGCCGCGAAGGATGCCGAGGTCGCCGGCCGGCGCGCGGCGCACGCGGCGCGGACCGAGAAGGGCGGCTGCGTTGCGGATCTCGGCGCGCTGGCGCTGACCGGCAAGCGCTTCGGCTCGATCGGCTCTGATCCGCAGTGGAAATTCCTGACGCGCTCGGCCGCCGGCGAGGGCCGATCGGCAAACATCCATTACAAGACCGAAGAGGTCGACAAGATCAAGGATCTTCCGGTCGGCCAGCTGCTCGCCGACGACGGCGCCTTCTACATGTGGATGGTCGACTGGTGCCCGCAGGACGCGCTCGATCTCCTCGCGCATTGGGGCCTGCGTCACGTTACGACGGCGTTCACCTGGGTCAAGACCAACGGGGTTGGAGCGCTTGATCCGTTCGACAATTCGACCTGGCACATGGGGCAGGGCTACTGGACCCGCGCTAATCCCGAGCAGTGCTGGCTCGCCACCAAGGGCAACCCGAAACGCCTCTACGCCGACGTGCGCCAGCTGATCATCGCCCCGGTGATGGAACATTCCCGCAAGCCCGACGAGTGGCTCGACCGCATCGAGCGCCTCACGGAAGGCGATTACCTCGAGCTGCAGGCGCGGCGGCCGCGTAAGGGCTGGACGAGCTGGGGCGACGAACTCGAGTGGACAGGAGTGGCAGCATGAATTCAGCGGCACAGAAGTTCGTCGACGATCTCCCCGGTATCAAGCAGGACGAAATCAAGACCTGCGCGATCTGCAAACGTGGCGTTGCGCACGACGGCAATTTCCTCATCTGGCGCCTCCGCTTCGATCGCGCGGCGCTCAACCCGCGCGGAATTCAGCAGCAGTACGGTTTGGAGCAGATGCTTGGCTCACCGGCGCTGGCTCGCATCATGGGAACCAATCCTGACATTGCCAAGGTGATCGATGGTCCGTGCGACGTCTGGGTCTGCGAACAGTGTGTGCTTGAAAGGATGCCGCAGCTGTTTGCAATCGCCGAGAGCGAAGGAGCGAAGCCGTGACGTCTCGCACTAAAGAGGACAACCGCGAATATATGCGCGACTACATGCGCGATCGTCGCAAGGCCCGGAAGCGCAACCGAGAGGCCGATCGCGTCCGCAAGCGGGCCAAGCACAAGTCGGAGGCGCCGGACATCTGGAGCAAAGCCGACTTCGTCAACCGGGACGCTGCGCTCTATGACCCGATGCGCGATGGCTCGTTGAGCTACGCGAACCCGTTTGCGCTGGTGATGGGTGACCCGCCGATCGGCCGGCGCGCGATCGACCAGCACCAGGCGCAGGCCGGCATCCGGTCGGTATCGCTGGCGGGATTGCGGCCATGACCCACCGTCACCGCCTCGCCGCCCGCCGGCGCCATGAGACCATCGCCATCGAGCACGAAGGGCAGAAATACAAGGTCGGCCTCGGCCGGGAGATGGTGTGCGATGGCAGCTGCGGTGGATCGGTGCGCTTTGGCCCGATCGCCGAAGTGTTCATTAGCGCGCAGAAGGTGAACACGCAGGCGGATGTGCTTGCAAAGGACGGCGCCATCCTGATGTCGCTGGCGCTCCAGTACGGCTGCCCGCCTGACGTCATCGCTCACGCCATGAAGCGCAACCCGGACGGCTCGCCGGCATCGCCGCTGGGAAGGGCTGCGGCTTACCTGGTCGAGGAGAAAGTCTGATGTCAGATCGTGAATGGTATCCCGTCGACTGGGTCGACGAAACCTGCCCGCCGGCAAAGGCTTCACCCGCTGATTTCATCATCCAGATCGATGGTGGCTTTCAGCTCGGTTATGTCGCCGCCGGCGATGCCGCGACGGAGAATTTCTCCGCCCATTATGCCGACCTCTACAATCGTCCGCTATCGATCGGCGAGGTCGTGGAGTTCATCAGCTGCGATCGGCTCGGGGACGTGGACGTCACGCTGCGGCGGGACGGCACTTATGAACTCCATGGCATGCTGCCGCGCGTCTACAACGCCCTGATCGTCGACGGTGATATCGACACGCTGTGCGACAGCTTCGAGGAGCTGACGAGGCGCATTCAATGCCGTGAGTGGGACGAGCTCGGGACGCTCATTCTGACGGATGTCGAAGAGCGTCGCGTGACCATGACCTTTGCGAACTGGTCGGACCCTGCGCCCTACCTGTTCGAGGTCGTCGACGGCAAGCCCGCGTTCACCCCAGTGCCCGCGGCGAAGCAATGATCGACATCGAGCGCCAGATCCTGCTCAACCAGATCGCCATGATCGAAGCACTGATGGTGATCATGCCTGTCGCCAAACGAGGGCCCGAAAGCACCGTCGAGCTTCTCCGCAAGCGCTATCACGAGAGCGCAGGACTGCTGCGCGACCATTCACCCAACAGAACCTGAAGGGATTCCGCCGCCATGGATATCAAGGTCCCGCTGAAGATGCTCAAGTTCGGCCACGAAGACGGCGAGGGGATCAACGCCCGCGTCGCCGGCCGGGAAGACGGCATCGCCGCGCTCGCGGCGAACATCTTCGCCAACCGGTCCGAAAAGAATCCATCGGGCCTGATCGAAAATCTGATCGTCAAGGAAGCCGGAGACGACTTCTATTCCGTCGCCAACGGCAACCGGCGCCTGGCGGCGCTGCGCATGATCGAAGCCGAGGGCTCGGAGCTGCCGATCCCGTGCACCATGCACCAGGTCGACGAGACCAAGGCCTTCGAGTACTCGCTGACGACCGCCATCACCGCCGAGCAGCTCCACCCGGTCGACCAGTACGAGGCCTTCGCCCGCCTCGAGGAACACGGCAAGACGCAGGACGAGATCGCCCAGCAGTACGGCATGAAGGCGCGGCAGGTGCAGCAGGCGCTCGCGCTCGGCCGGCTCAGCCCCAAGATCCGCGATGCCTGGCGCAAGGGCGACATCAAGGCCGAGGTCGCGCAAGCCTTCACGCTCGCGCTCGACCACGCCACGCAGGACAAGCTGTTCGCCCAGCTCGACAAGGCCCACGCCGTCACGGTCCACAACGTCAAGCGCGAACTCGGCGCCTATGCGACCGATGAAGAGGTCGCCCAGCTGCTCAACGTCGTCGGCACTGAAGCCTATCGCGCCGCCGGCGGCCATGTCACCGAGGATCTGTTTGGCACCTCGCACATCATCAGCGACGATACACTTCTCAAGCAGCTGGCGCGGCAGCTGCTGATCGCCAAGTGCGAGGAGCTGACCGCCTTGGGCTGGGGCTGGGCCGAGATCCTGTCCGACCTGCCGCAGGGTGCGCGCTTCTGGCCGGTCTTGGAGGTCAAGACGAAGATCTTCGAGGGCGACGAGGAGCAGCGCCTGGCGCAGATCCGGGCCCGGCTCGAGGCGATCGACGAAGAGGTGGACATCACCGACGAACTCGAACAGGAGCAGGACCGGCTCGCGCTCGATGCCGACGCGATCGAGCAAGCGGTCAAGCTCCGCAGCTACCCCGACAAGAAGCGAAAGCAGCTCGGCTGCATCGTCACCATCGAGGAAGGCCGGCTGGTCGTCCTCGCCGGCATCAAGCGGCCGCAGGAAGCGACGGCGCCGGCGCGGAATGATGATGATGATGATGCGGGCGACACCGGCGCGCGCAAGACGCCGCCGGCCGCGGCGGAGGCCCCGGAGGAGCCCGCCGTCTCGAACGCGCTGCTGCATCGTCTCTCAGTCCAGCTGACCCAAGCAGCGGCCACCGCGCTGATCGAGGATACCCCGCTGGCGCTCGCAGTGCTGCTCGCCGGCTTCGACACCTACGGCGGAAACGGCGTGAAGGTCTCGGTCAGTGGCCTCGGCATGGGCGGCGCGCCGGGTAGGCTGTTCGGCCAGCCCGACGACCTGCCGCGTACGCTGGCGCTCGCCATGAAGCTGAAGCCCAATGAGAAGATGGAGCTGCTGGTCCAGGTCGCCGCCGGCGCGCTGGACTTCCAGAACAAGAGCCTCGACGGCGGGACAGATCAGCATGACTCAACTGTTGCGATCTGCAACGCGATCGAGCCCAAGGCGCTGAACGCGGCCCTGCGCGGCGCCTTCGACGCCAAGGACTATTTCGCCGGCGTGAACAAGGCGCTCTGCCTCAAGGCGATCGAGGAGGCCCTGGGCGCCGATATCGCGCGACAGCAAGCCAAGGGATCGAAAGCCGAGATCGCGGCGTTCGCCCTCGAGAACGTGCCGACGACCGGCTGGCTGCCGCCCCAGCTGCGCGCCAAGGGCTACGATGGCCCGCCGGTGAAGAAGCCATCCGGCAAGCTCGCGCCGGCGCGCGGCAAGAAGCCGGCCAAGGCGGCGGCGAAGAAGACGGCAAAGAAGGTCACGAAGAAAACCGCCACCAAGAAGCGAAAGGCCGCGTGATGCACATCGGGCGCATCAAGGACGCCACGCGCGTCATCGGCCAGCGGCAGGGCTATCTCGGCCTGCCGCTGCGCGACATCACGATCGACTGCACCGTCAACGGTCCAAACACCCCTGCGATGGAGACGGCCTGGCTGCCGACGCCTGAGGAGATCGCGGCGATCGACTGTGGCGCGCCGGTGATCCTGCGCATCCTCGGCACCGAGCATCCGCCGGTGATGATCTACACCGGCGACATTCCGGGACAAGACTAGCGATGGCGGGCGAGGTGCACGAGGGCATCGTGACGTTCGAGCCGCTGACGCTCGGCCGGGAGGCCATACTGCTCGGCAAGGTCAGGATCGGAGAGATCAGCCCGATCGAGCGCGGGCGTTACCGGGCCTGCTTTCGTATCGGCCTCCCAGAGGCATCGGCCTTTACCGGCTGGCGCCCGGCTGTCGACGTTGCTGAAGCCAAGCGCCTTGTCGCGATCGAGATCAACGATTGGCTCAATGCGGCCGGCCTGGTGCCGGCGGGAGGCGCGATGTGAAGCAGCTGATTGCCTGTCACCTGCCGAGGGACGAGTGATGAGCACTGCTTCCCGCTGCATCGATCAAATCCTCAAGGTCGTCCCGAAGTTTATCACAAATGACAGACGCGCGCTCGCACGCATCGCGAAGTTGAATCACGTTCGGCGGCAAAGGCTTGGACGTCACAAAGGATGACGAACCGAGCGTCGATCGCCAATGTTCAAAGTTGAAAATCTCTACCTTCAAGCGGCCGAGCGTGAGAGCCACCTGCCTCGGAAACTCATCGAGGTTGGACCACGCTTCGTCCATCGCCTGAACTTCGCGGATCCTAACGTCCTTTGGATCAACATCAAGTTCAACACTATCTCGCAGCGCATCAGCGAAAGCCCTAGTGTCGTGGCCGATCACATGCAGAGCGAACGATACTCTGAGCAAAAGGCCTCTGATTCTTCGACGGGAGGCATGCTCATGGATCGCTCTATCCAAATTCACCTTAGCCATGGCCGATTTGTAAACCACTGTCGCACCGCCCAGGGCGATGATCGCGGCCAGCAATGGTTGCCAATCCTTCCACGTCGTTGCGTTGGTTGGTCCAAGAAGCCCCAGCCACACAACGAGGAGAGCCGTGCATGCGAGCAGACTAAAAGCCAGCAACGAATTGTCAGGTCTCATCTCCAAGCGCTCCCCCAAGCCTGTTCAGCTTGCAAAGGTACCAGCTTGGTACGGGCAACGGAAGATTGCTGCAGGCAGCTAAACACGTCTCACCGGCCGGAGGGCGAGGGCTGATGGTCGCGTATTCCTTCAAGGGCCGCTTCGTCGCCCCGATCCGCGTAGGCCTCGGCTTGCCGGTCCTCGATCTCCACTATGAGCTCGGCGGCTACGCGCCCGGGTCGAAGATCCGGCCGAAGCACCAGACCATCAGAGCCAACGGACGGCGCCGGCATGCGCGGCCCGGTGAAACGCTTCAGCTCTATCATGCCCAGCGCTCGCCGAAGTGCTTCAAGATCGGCGAGGCCAAGTGCAGCTCGGTCTCTGCCATCAGGGTGTTCCCGCACGGCGACCGGATCATCATTCATCCGAACACCGATCACGAGGTCGTCTACAGCGCCAAGACGAACGCAAAGTATCTCGACGCCTTTGCGGTCAAGGACGGCTTCGACGATTGGGCCGGCATGCGCGCCTTCTGGCTCGAGGAGCATGGTGACGAGCTCAAGTACCTGGGACCGTTCGTTGGTGTCCTCATCGAATGGACGCCGCTATGAGTTTAGCGCTTTTCAAGTGGGGTAAGCTGCTCGGTTCGGACAACAGGCTTCGCTTCCCCGCGATCGTAGTTCTCGCTCGCTATCTTTTCGATTTTCCAACGGTAGCGATCAAACGTGCCTCTAACGTCCGTTTGACGGGTCCCATCCTTTGCGGCGCGATCGAGCAAGGCAGCCCATGTGACGAAACAAAGGACGCGGTGATTGAGGTCGAACATCGCAAACGCGATGCCTTCGAAAGGCCGGAGCTCGGAGTCGCGAGATGGATCGGTAATAAGGGGCATTCTGAAATCTCCAATAGGCAATCCTTTAATTTTGGCGGGTTCTGTTGTTTCTCACAAGGGGTGGGACTGTGAAGCCTCCCGCCAAGTCTACGCTGTTCCGCATGCAGCAGACCGCCCAGCTCGCGGCCGAGACCATCGAGATCGCCCAGGACGCGCGCGTGCGCGCCGGTGAGATCGAGAAGCCCATGCCCGACCAGATCAAGAAGCGCGACGACTTCGCCGGCATCGTCCGGCTGATCGACGCCATCCTCTCCGACAAGGTCGTCATCGATCGGCTCAAGGAACGGATGAGCGCACAGACCGTGCTTGCGACTGACACCGACGTCGAGGTGGCCGACTGATGGCTCGCATCACCGAAGACGAACTCGACGATATCCGTGCCCGCAACCCGATTGCGGACGTCGCCTCCGGCTATACCAAGCTGCGCCGCGCCGGCGGCCGCCTGGTCGGCCCGTGCCCGATCTGCGGAGGGCGCACGAGCTCGCAGCGCTTCGAGGTGTTCGAAAAGGATCAGAGCTGGGCGTGCGCCGTCTGCCCCGATGGCGGCGACGTGATCCGCCTCGTCGAAAAGGTCGAGGGCTGCGACTTCCGCGTCGCGATCGAGCGCCTCGGCGGCCGCACCGCGATTGACGCGGCCCGCGCCAGGGAGCTGTTCGAGGAACGCGAGCGCAAGCGACTGGCGCGGGAGAAGACTTCCGCTGACTATCGCGAGGCTGAACGCAAGCGCCTGCACCGCACATGGAAGCAGACGCAGCCGATCCACGGCACCATCGCCGCGCACTACCTCGAGGGCCGCGGCCTGCAGCTGCCGGAGCGCTGCCCTGGCCTCCGCTTCGCGCCGGTAATGCCCTATTGGCACGGCGAGACGGTCGACGATCACGGCCGCAAGGCCGGCCCGCGCAAGATCTACGAAGGGCCGGCCATGGTCGGCGCCTTCATCCGGCCGGACGGCAAGTTCGGCGGACTGCACCTGACCTGGCTCCGCGAATTCCCTGCACAAGTAGGTTCGGCCACACTGCAGGGCGCAGCTCCTCAGGGTCCCGGCCCTGAGGAGCGACCTGCGTATACGAAAGCCGAGATCCTCGACCCCGACACCGGTGAGGTGCTCAACGCCAAGAAGATGCGCGGCTCCAAGACCGGCGCCTATATCGCGATTCAGATGCACGACGCTCCGCGACGCCTGGTGATCGGCGAGGGGATCGAGACCGTGCTGTCGGTCTGGACCGCGATGCACCAGGGCGGCCGGCCGCTCGACGATATGGCCTTCTGGGCCGCAGGCGACCTCGGCAATCTCGCCGGCCGGGCGAACAGGACGATCAACCACCCCACCCTGAAGCGCCCGAACGGCCAGCCCCAGAAGGTGCCCGATCGCTTCCCCGATCTCGAGGATCCCGGATTGTCGATTCCGGGCTCCGTCGAAGAGCTGATCCTGCTCGGCGACGGCGACAGCGAGAAGGTGCTGACAGAGAACGCCATGGAACGCGCCGCCCGCCGCTATGCGCGAGAGAGCCGCGTGATCCGGATCGCGTTCGCACCGTCTGGGCGGGATTTCAACGATTTGCTGAGGGCGGAGGCCGCGTGAGCGCGAAGTTGACCGATGCGCAGCGCCGAATGCTGCTCGAAAGCGAGCCCGACGATCGCACGGGTGATGAGGGTTGTGGTGTCGAGCTGCGTACAGGGGCCGATTATGCAGCAGCTAAAGCGCTGCAGCGTCGCGGCCTCGGCTCTGTGACCGGGCCCGGTGGGAGCCTGCCCGGAATGTATTGGAGCAATGGCGCTGGCTTGCTGCGTCGCTCGGAGCTGATCGAGACCGTATGACCCACGAAGCCGTCCTCGACCTGGTCGACAACGCCCCCGCGTTCGTCGACGTCGACCCCGCAACCCTCGCCCAGGCCGAGCGCAAGTTCGGCAATGAGCAGATGGGCGCCGCCCTGGCGCGCCTCAAGGCCACGGAGGGCGACGACCGGCTGCCGGCGCTGTCCGCGACCGCCGAGCTGCTCGGCGCGCTTGCGGCCGCCGGCGCGATCGCCGAGCCGCTCGCCAAGGCCTCTCTCGAGGCGGCTGTGGTCGACATCGGCCTGATCCGCGACATCGGCGCAAAAGCCGTCAAGAGCGCGATCGCCGCCGGCCTGAAGCTCGGCAAAAAGACCCCGGCGGATCTGACCGAGGTGCGACGCGCCGCTTCAGCGGCGCTTGGAGCACCTCACATCAATGGGCGCCCGCCGGTGGCGGGCGACGATGCGATCTTTCCTGCAGATCAGCCGCCACCACCTGAGGCCGCGTCGTCGTCGTCCTTCCCGGCCGCCCCCGCGCCCCCCGTAGGGGGCAACGAGGACCCAACCTCCCAAATGGGAGATTGGCCGGAGGCCACTGCGTCTGCAGGGGGAGCGGGGAGCCGTGAGCCGGACGTGGACCCGACCGTGTTGCACCGGCGCCTGGCATTCTTTCCGTTGACCGATCTGGGCAACGCCGAGCGCTTCCGGGAACGGCAGCGTGGCAAGCTGCTCTTCCTCACGGCGCTCGCCACCACATCTCCGGGCCGCCAGCGCGGTTGGCTCGCGTGGGATAAGAAACGTTGGTCCAGCGAAAGCGGCGCCGAGCGCGTCATGATTGCCGAACACGAAACCGTTCGGGCCATCCAGGATGAAGCCGATTGCGTCGCCGACAGCGGCCGGCGGGATGTGGGCGATGCGGAGCCTGGCGCCTGCGACTTCGCCGTCGAAGTCAAGCGCGACGACACTGTCGTGCTCTACTCCGAAAAGATCGCCAAATGGGGACGGACGTCAGAGTCCGCGCAAAAGCTGGGTGCGCTGTCCAAGCGCGGCGCACCATATTTCTCAGTCGGCATCGGCCAGATCGATGCAGACCCGATGAAGATCAACGTCAACAACGGCACGCTGGTCGTCCGCAAGCGCGACGATGGCGACTACGTCCAGTTCCGGCCCCACGATCCCGCGGACATGATCACCAAGGTGTCGCCGGTTGACTACGATCCGTCGGCGGAGGCGCCCGAGTTTCACAAGTTCCTGCTGCGCGTCCAACCAGATCCGGACACGCGGCTGTTCCTGCAACAATGGTTTGGCTTGTCGCTCACCGGCGATACGTCTGCACACAAGCTCACCTTCCTGTACGGCAAAGGACGCAACGGAAAGTCCGTGCTGGTCAATGCGGTCTCTTATGTCGCCGGCGACTATGCGCAGAGCGTTCCGATCGAGACGTTCCTTGATGCGGGCAAATCACGCAGCGGAGGACAGGCAACCCCTGACCTGGCGAAGCTGCCGGGCGTTCGGTTGCTGCGGACGTCGGAGCCGGAGAAGAACGCGAAATTGGCCGAGGCACTGATCAAGCTCGTCACCGGCGGCGAGCCGATGGATGCGCGGCATCTGCAGGGCGACATGTTTACCTTCCTGCCCGAGTTCAAGTTGACCATCCAAGGCAACTACAAGCCGCTGCTGTCCGGGACCGACGAAGGCATCAAGAGCCGTCTGCTGCTCGTCCCTTTCAGCGTCACCATTCCAAAGGAGGAGCGCGACATGCAGCTTGCGAACAAGCTCAAGGCCGAGGCCAGCGGCATTCTCAACTGGATGCTCGACGGCTTGCGCTCATGGCTCGACAAGGGCGGCCTCACTGAACCGAAAGAGGTGACGGACGCCACGGCCAAATACTTCGCCACGTCGGACGTGCTCGGCCGCTTCCTCGAGAACTGCACCGTCAAGGAGCCGGGCCATCGTGTGCAGTCGTCCGTTCTGCATCAGGTCTATGAGGCCTGGTGCAAATCGTCCGGTGAGACGCCGTGGAAGAACCGAGGCTTCTCGCTGGCGATGGACGAGCGCGGCTATGAGCGCAAGCAGAGCGACGTCGTCTGGTGGCTCGACATCAAGCTGATCAAGTCGGTCAACGACTTCGTCGACGCGCAAGGCAACCCAATTCGGGTGTCGGGCAGCGGTGATAATGGCGAAAGCGCGGGCGATGACGAGATCTGATCCTCCCATCCTCCCGAAACGGGAAGAATCGATTCGGCTCTAACATGTTGGACTTATTGAAGATGGGAGGTTGCGGGTAAATCGGGAGCTATTTTCCGCATACACATGCGGGCGGGCGCGCGCGAGGCGGTCCAAGAGACCGTGATTTAAAGTCTCTATGTATGCGTGGAATTCCTCCCAATCCTCCCATCCTCCCAAAATGAAAGTAAAACCTCAATGACACCAATGAATTGAAAGCTGCCGGGAAGATTGAACAGGGCTTTGGGCAAGCTCCCGATCATCCTCCCGGAGAAACGACAACCGGTTCCGATCGGGTACCGGTTCTGACGGCCAGCAAATCGACAGGCAAAATCGAGATGTTGGAGCTATCGAATGAAACCGATCGCAGAGGCGCTTGCGAACCTCTCGCCAGAGGCACGCGCCGAACTTGCGAGGCCTGTTCTGACCTTCGATCCGCGAGACGCGGAAATGACGGAAGATCGCGGAGCACGATGGTATGTGGTCTCGGTCTATTCCCGAGCCGCAGAAGCTGAGCTGGCGAAGCGGCGTTTCGGGATCTTCGTTCCTGTGATTGCGGAAAGGGTCGTTCAGCGCGGTCGGTTGGGGACGCGGCATGTGCCACTCGTTCCCGGCTACGTTTTCGTATTTTTCTGGGAGACCGATGCGAATTGGATCCGGGTTGCGAACACCCCTGGTGTTGAGCGGATCCTCGGTTGGGTCACTGACGAGAAGGTTGATAGGCTGCGCTGGGAGGAAAGCTGCGAACAGTGTGAGGCGGAGGATCGCCGAAGGGCCGTCATGAGCGTGGTGCGATCAGCTCGGCGGCGGTCTGGCCCATCCAAGCGCAAGAGAGGCAAGGGCAAGCGGCGCGGGAAAACGAAGTAACAATCTTGCTGGTCCACTCACGAATCGGCTACAGGCGAGTCCTACTGAAGCCTTCGGTCATTGAGCTCCTGGCAACGGTTGTAGCTGCGGACACGGATAGGCGGGTGAAGCGCAGATTGCCGGTAAGCCGGGATCGCGCGGGAAAAGCGAAGCTATGGCATCGACCTGAAGCCCCGAGGCGGAAACGCCCGGGGCTTTGTGTTTGCATAGGGTGTGCGGTAGCGCGGTTCGTTGCCGCTGCCCTCCTTGGGCGTTTCCTCCCTAGACTTAGAACCGTCCGCCCAAGCCACTGCCATCGGCAGCAACAAGCCCTCGGGGTATAGGCGGACGGTTCGCTTTCCGGGTGAGCGATGGGATCGGGGCCGCCCTGGAAGCGCTGGTACAAGACAGCGCGCTGGCAGCAGCTGCGCATGACCATCTTCCAGCGCGACCTGTTCACATGCCAGCGCATTGAGTGCGGCAAGCTCGAAGGCAACACGGCGCTGCTGGTCTGTGACCACAAGGTTCCTCATCGTGGTGATGAGCGCCTATTCTGGGACGAGACCAACCTTCAGACCCTCTGCAAGGCCTGCCACGACACCATCAAGCAACGCGAAGAGCAGTCATCGCTGCACATGCGCGGCGTCTGGCACTGAGAGGGGGGGTGGTCGAAAGTCCACAGGTCGGTGCCGCAAGGACCGGCGGCTCCCACATTCGCGGATTTTTTTCTGATGGACGAGATTTTTGACCTGTTCGGCGATCCTGTTCCGGCCAACTGGGGCCAGCGCGGCCGGCCGGAACATATCGCGAGTCAGAAAAACCGGAATCTCGTCAGTATGTTGGTGGCGTGGGGTTGGTCGAATGCGCGGATCGCGGCGGCGCTCTACATCACGCAGCCGACGCTCCGGAAGCATTATTTTTCAGAGCTGAAATTCCGTGAGGTCGCGCGCGATCGTCACGATGCTCAGCTCGGCGCGATGCTCCTCTCGCAGGGTGCCGCCGGCAGTGTCGCCGCCACGAAACTTTATTTCCAGATGCTGGAAAAGAACGATCGCATGGAGATCGAACACAGCATGGGTGCCGCCGCAGCGGACAAGCCGGCGGCCGAACGCCTTGGCAAGAAGGTGATCGACGAGCAGCGTGCCATTGATGCCGACGCCGACTTGATGGCCGAGCTCGATCGCGAAGCGGCGGGCCAGAATGGCGACGCTGTCCACTGAGGAGCTCCCGCGATTTGCCTGTCCGGATTGGTGGGAGAAGATCCAGGCCGGCGAGACGCCGATGGCAAGCGTCCCGCTCAATGAGAAGCGGGCCGCCAAGGCGCTGGCGTTCTTCAATCGCCTCCGGCTCCCGGACGTACCCGGTAATCCGCCGCTCTCAGAAGCATGCGGCGACTGGTTTCGTGACATCCTCGTCGCATTCCTCGCCAGCGAAGATCCCGAGACGAAGAAACGGCTCGTCTGGGAAATCTTCTGCATGGTACCGAAGAAGAATTCGAAGACGACCTACATCGCAGCCCTCGGGCTGACGGCGCTGTTCATGGAGGAGGCGCCGAACCGGCAGATGATGATCGTCGCACCGAGTCAGAAGATATCGGTTCGGTGCTTCGGACAGGCTCAAGGCATGATCCGCCTTGATCAAAAACTAAAGGCGATCTTCAGGGTCCGCGATCACATCAAGTCGATCGAGCGTCGTAAGACCGGAACCAAACTCGACGTTCTGACGTTCGGCGCTGAAATTGTCACCGGCGAAATTCCGGTGCTGACAATCATCGACGAGGTCCACGAACTGGGGAAGGTGGCGGGGGCCGCCAACGTGATGCAGCAAATCCGCGGTGGCGGCATCACCATGGTGCCTGGCCAAGTGGCGATGATCACTACCCAAGCGCCGGAACAGCCGGCGGGCATCTTTCTTACTGAGCTCGAGAAGGCGCGCAAAATTCGGGACGGTCGCGGTGGCGCCAGCCCGATTCTACTGCCGGCGATATGGGAATTCCCGAAGCACCTGCAGAAAGACAAGGAATATTGGCGCAATCCGCGGCACTGGGCGCCACTACTACCGAACCTAAACCGGTCCATAGACCCGGAGCGTTTGCTGGCTGACTACACGGAAAACGGCACGGTAAACGACGAAGCCGAGCAGATTTGGGCTTCGCAACATCTCAACATTGAGATTGGCGTCGGTCTCGGTAGCACGAACTGGAACGGCGCCGAATATTGGGAATCCGGCGCGGTGAAGGCGCTCGCAGATCTCGACGAACTTCTGCGCAGGTCAGAGGTTGCGACATTCGGCGGTGACGGCGGCGGTCTCGACGACTTGCTCGGCGCGGCTGTCATCGGCCGCGAGAAGGGTACGCGGCATTGGCTGTGCTGGAACAAGGCCTTCGCACATCGCAAGGTGCTCAAGCTGCGTCAGGAGATCGCGCCGGCGCTGCTTGATTTCGAAAGGGAAGGAACGCTGAAAATCTGTGACACGCCGGCCGAACTGATCAAGGGTTTCGGCGACGTGTTTGAGAAGGTGTTCAAAAGCGGATTGCTGCCTGAAAAGGATGCGGTCGGCCTCGACCCGAATAACGTGGCCGCGATCATCGAGGACCTTTCCGCGCGCGGTATGACGGATGAGATGCTTCGCCGGCTGCTTCAGGGCAAGGCGCTCTCGCCAGCCTGGTGGGGAATCGAGTTCAAGCTCGCCGACGGCACGTTCTTTCATGGTGGCACTGCGCTGATGAACTTCTGCGTCGGGAACGCCAAGGTTGAGCGCTCCGGCAACGGCATCATCATCACGAAGCAGATCGCCGGAAGCGCCAAGATCGACCCGTTGATCGCCACGGCGTGCGCGGCGATCCTGATGAGCTGGAATCCCGTTGCAGCCGAGCGTGTCGACATCGACACGTGGCTGCGCAGCGCGGTCATGCGGTAACCACGAGAAGGTGAGAGCGAATGGGCCTTCTTTCGTGGCTCGGCAAGACGATCCGGCTTACCGATGGGCCGTTCTGGGCGGCCTATTACGGCGGGGCGAGTTGGTCTGGCAAGTCCGTCAGCATCGAGAACGCGCTGAACCTGTCGGCATGGTGGAGTTGCGTGCGGTTGCATGCCGGCGTCGCTGGCACGCTCCCGATCAAGTTCTATGAGCGCCTTCCAGACGACAATCGCCGGCAGATCACCGACCATCCGGTTGCTGATCTGCTGGGGTCGAGCCCGAACGACGATCAGACCACGCAGGAGTTCTGGGGCGGCATGGGCGCCAGCCTCTGCGGCCTCGGCAACGCTTATGCCGAGAAGCGCTTCATGGGCGATCGTCTGGTTGCGCTCGAACCGCTACCGATCAATACGGTTCCCGATCGCCAGCGCAACAGGGCCGGTGAACTGGAATACCGCTACATCGACCGCGGCAAGGAAGAGTGGCTGCCGCGCGACAAGGTGTTTCACGTCCGCCAGTTCGCCTTCGGCAAGTCCGACATGGGGATGTCGCCGCTTCAGGCGGCTCGCCAGTCGCTCGGCATCACGCTGGCGACAGAAGAGGCGGCCGGCAAGACGTTCGCTCAAGGTCTGCGGGCTTCCGGCTTTTTTACGGGGCCGCGGCTCAACGAAGAGCAACGCAAGGACTTCACGAAGACGTTTATCGATCCACTGATCGGGAACGATGCGGAGGCCCATTACGGGATCCTGGAGAACGGCTTCGAGTTCAAGCCGGTCAACATCCCGCCGAAGGACGCCGAGATGCTGCTCTCGCGCAGGTTCAACGTCGAGGAGATCTGCCGCTTCATGGGCACGCCGCCGATCCTGGTGGGCCATGCTGGCGAGGGGCAGACGATGTGGGGGTCGGGCGTCGAGGGTATCATCAACGCTTGGCTGACCCTTGGCCTCGATGCGTTCCTGTCGACGACCGAGAAGTCGATCAACCGCTGGCTGCTCAGGCCAGCCGATCGCAGGAAGTACTACGCCGAGATCGACCGCGACGCGATGCTGCGCGCGGACATCACTGCGAAGGGCGAGTTCCTCTCGAAGATGATTCAGAACGCGCAGATGACGCCGAACGAAGGCCGCAAGAAGGCCAACCGGCCCGCAATGCCCGGCGGCGACGTCCTGCTCGTGAACTCGACATTGGTGCCGCTCGCCGACGCGGGAAAGCCTCGGCTGCTACCCCAAAAGACCACGCCCGACGGAGCAACGGAGCCAGCGAGGTATATGCCATGAGGTATATGAACATCATCATGGCCTGCGCGGCCGAGCCGTGGGCCCTGGAGAAGGGCAAGCTCGTCAGCGTCGCCCAGTTCCTGAAGTTCAAGGCCGCCGGCGGGCAGTACTCCGCCGAGGAGGTCGCCCGCGTGACCCAGAAGCGGGCGCGCGAGGTCACCAAGGCCGAAGGCTCGGTGGCGGTGCTGCCGATCAACGGCGTTATCGGCGAGCGCATGAACCTGCTCGATGACATCAGCGGCGGCACATCGAGCGAGTTGATCGGCAAGCAGCTGTCCTCGCTGCTCAACGACACCTCGGTGAAGGCGATCATTGCCCGCATCAACAGCCCGGGCGGCGTCGCTCGCAGCATCCAGGAGCTGGGTGACGACATCTACAACGCCCGCGGCATCAAGCCGATGGTAGCGGTGGTCGACACCTGCGCTGCGAGCGCGGCCTATTGGCTGGCGACCCAGTTCGACGAAGTGATCGTGACGCCCTCCGGCCAGGCCGGATCCATCGGCGTCTACACCATTCACGAGGACATCTCGGAGATGCTGGCCAAGGAGGGCATCAAGGAGACTCTGATCTATTCTGGCGAGTACAAGGTGATGGGCAACAGCTTCGAGCCTCTGGGCGACGAAGCCAAGACCAAGATGCAGCAGAACGTCGACGAGCTCGCCGCCGCTTTCGTGCGCGCCGTCGCCCGGGGCCGCAATGTCAGCCTGTCCGAGGTGAACGACAGGTTCGGTCAGGGCATGATGTTCAACGCCGACGAGTTGCTCGAGCGCGGCATGGTCGACACCATCGCGACTTTCGCCGATACGCTCGAGCGGTTCGGCGTGCAGACCAATCCCGCGCTCTCGCGCGCCAAGGCGGGCGCCCAGGCGTCCGCCGTGCCCGACGACGCGAAGAACCTTTCAGGTCGATTGGAGGATTGGGCCCGCCGCGTCAATGCCGGCGAGATTCCTCCGCCGTCCGAGCTTGAGGCGATCCTGCGTGATGCAGGCGCCTCGAAGACCAAGCGCACGCTTATCGCCTCTCGCGCGCTTGCTAGTCTCCGGAGTGAGTCCGGGGATGATGAGGCCGAAGCCGCCCTTGCTGATGCGTTTGCCGAGCTGCGGCAGCGCGCCATGGGCTTCACCATCCCAAAGCTCTAGGAGAGACCAATGAAACGTTATGTGCTCGCGGGGGCGTTCGCCCTCGCGGTTTGCGCCGTCCTGGCCGTGCTGGCGACGCACGGCATCGCCGGTGATCATCACTTGATCATGGCTGCGGCCGGAACCGCGGCCGTGTCGGCCGACGACCTCAAGGCCCTCACCACGCAGCTCACGACCATCGAACAGTCGATGGCCAAGGCCGCCGACGACGTCAAGAAGAGCGGCGAGACTATGCAGACCGAGATGAAGAATCTCGGCAAGGCTACGGCCGAGACCACGGAGAAGGTCGACAAGGCCCTGAGCCAGCACGGCGAGCTCGCCGAAAAGCATGGCGAGATCGCATCGCGCGTCACCGAGATCGAGCAGAAGCTCGCCGCGCGCCGATCGGAGCAGGAGCCGGCCTCCCAGAAGTCGATGGGCGAGCGCTTCGTCGAAAGCGCCGAGTTCAAGGGCTTCAAGGGCAAGGGTGCCATCCGCGTCCAGATGAACCGGGCCGACATCACCAACGTCACCGGCACCGTCGGCAGCAATACCTCGTCGTCGAACTCGCTGGTGACCTCGATGCGCGTCCCCGGCATCGTGACGCCGCCCGAGCGCAAGCTCACCATCCGCGACCTGATCGCGCCTGGTGAAACCGCGCAAGGCATGGTCGAGTTCGTCCAGGAGACCGGCTACACCAACAATGCCGCGGTCGTCACCGAGGGTGCGACCAAGCCGAAGTCGGATCTGACCTTCGAACTGAAGAATGCGCCGGTTCGCACCATCGCGCATATCTTCAAGGCGTCGCGCCAGATCCTGGACGATGCGCCTGCGCTGCGATCCTACATCGATGCCCGTGCGCGGTACGGCCTGCGCCTCACTGAAGAGACCGAGCTGCTCAACGGCGATGGCACCGGCATCCACATCAAGGGCCTCGTGCCGAGCGCGACCGCGTTCGATGCGCAGTTCGTTCCCGCCAACCAGACCAACATCGACGTGATCCGGCTGGCGATCCTGCAGGTCTTCCTGGCCAACTTCCCGGCCAGCGGCATCGTGCTGCATCCGACCGACTGGGCGAAGATCCAGCTCACCAAGGATGGTCAGCAGCGCTATATCATCGGTGATCCGCAGAACGGCAACGCGCCGCGGCTGTGGAATCTGCCGGTGGTGGAGTCGCAGTCGATGACGGTGACCGAGTTCCTGGTCGGGGCCTTCGACCTGGGTGCGCAGATCTTCGATCGCATGGAGATCGAGGTGCTGCTGTCGACCGAGAATTCGGACGACTTCGAGAAGAACATGGTGACGCTGCGCGCTGAGGAGCGCCTGGCGCTTGCCATCTATCGGCCGGAGTCGTTCATCCACGGCGACTTCGACACTGCGACCTGATCTCGTCACGACGTTGATCCGCGCGAGGCAGCTCGCGCGGATCTCTTTGCAACCAGTTCAACGGCGTAGAGGCGAGCCCGAATGCCGATCAGAATGAAAGCGTTGAAGCCGTTCGGCGTCAACGGCGTCAACGAAGGGCACGTCAAGCGGGGCCGCGAGTTTTCGGTCGCCAGCGACCAGCGGCGCAGGGACCTCGAGGCGCATGGGCTGGCCTATCGCCTCGATTCACCGGCAGCGCCGGGCCTGGCAGTTTCGCGGGATGGGGCCGTGGCGAACGAGGCGGCCGATCTTGGCCCTTTCGATTCAGCTGGTGGCGGGACTGGCGCGGCGGGGCCTGCGCCATCATCGCCTCAGGGCCGTCGGCGGCGGTCGCGCCGATCGGAGCGCTCAGGGGACGGATTGCTGTCCTAGCGATCAAGGAAAACGTGCGGCTCTGCCCGTGGGCGGATGTCGTCTATGGGTGTGACGGGCCATGGTGGCGGGCGAGGAAAGGGCTGCCGGACTTTGCCGGCATCAAGCTTGCGCATGACAGTTCGGTGTGTGCGGCGTTCAAGGACGTGCACAAGATCGAGGTTGCCGACGACGACCGGCTTCGCTTCGACGTGCCGGGCCTTGTGGGCTCCGGCGGGAATTCCGGGTTTCAGGCACTCAACCTGGCGGTCCAGTTCGGCGCCAGGCGTGTGCTGCTGATCGGTTTCGATATGCACGTGGGTGATGGGGTGCATTGGTATGGTCGCAACACCTGGAGCGGCGCCAATAATCCCGGAATGAAGCACCTGATGCGCTGGCGGGATGCGTTCACGACGCAGGCAGCGAAGCTGCAGCGGATGGGGGTCGAAGTGATCAACGCCTCGCCGGACAGCGCGCTGCGATGCTTCGAGATCGCCAGTATCGAGACGGCAATGCAGCGGTGGAGCCTCTGATGGGCTTGGGCGACAATCTGATGGCGACGGGGCTTGCCCGCGGCACCGCCAAGCGAGGCAAAAAGATCGCCTTTGGCGATCGCCGCAAGATCATCTGGGACAAGAATAGCGAGGCGGTCTTTCGCAACAACCCGAACGTCGCCAAGCCAGGCGCTCACGATCGGCGCGACATCGAATGGATCGACTTCTATGTCGGCCATCGCCTCTACAACCGACGCGTCGGGGAACGATGGGAATGGAATTACGACTTCCAGGCCGTCCCCGGCGAGATGTTCTTCTCGCGCGCGGAGCTGGAGTTTGCCGGCAAGGAGACGGCCGGCTTCGTGCTGATCGAACCCAACGTTCCGCAGTTCAAGTCGGTCGCGCCGAATAAGACGTGGCCTCTTGAGCGCTATCAGGAAGTCGCCGACCGCTTGATGAGGGCGGGTCATGCCGTCCGCCAGTTCGACTACAAGGGTGGACGGCGGCTCGAACGGGTGAAGGGCATCGCGACGCCTAGCTTTCGGCACGCGCTGGCCGTGTTGTCGCGGGCGGCGCTCTATGTCGGGCCCGAGGGCGGGCTGCACCATGGCGCCGCCGCTGTGGACGTGCGGGGCGTGGTGCTGTTCGGGGGCTTCATTCCGCCTGAAGTGACGGGCTACGACAGCCACGTCAACCTGACCGGCGGCGCCGAAGCCTGCGGATCGTTCAACCGCTGCGCCCACTGCGAGGCGGCAATGGCGCGGATCTCGGTGGAAGAGGTCGAGAGCGCGTGCCTGAGGACGATCGCGCGCGAGAAGATCGCGAGCTGATGTCGATCGCGGTCTATCTCGAGCCCGGCATCAGCGGCACGGCGCCGAAATGGTCGCAGGCCTTCGCCGTGGGATGTGGTGGCGAGCTGATGTGCACCAGGTCGTTCGATCGCGGTCGCCCGTTCGCGTTCTGGGGGCAGCCGCGGCTTTGGCGGGAGTTTCTCACCGCAAGGCAGGCCGTGGCTGACTGGTTCTATGGCGATCACGCCTTCTTCGGCCGCGGGCGCTACTACCGCTGCGCCAGGGGCGCGTTTCAGTTTGCAGGCGATGTTGGAGACGACGACCCGGTGCGCTTTCGCCAGTTCGAAATTCCGGTTCGGGATTGGCGGACCAGCGGCTCGCACATCCTGCTGTGTCCGAACTCGGAAGCCTTCTTCGGGCTTCACGGCTTTGCGCCGGGGCAATGGCTCGCGGAGACGACCGCGGCGATCCGCCGGCACTCCGACCGGCCGATCAGGGTGAGATGGAAGGTCGACGCGCCGAAGCGGCCATTGGCTGAAGACCTGAAGGATTGCTGGGCGGTCGTGACCTTCATGTCGAACGCGGCCGTCATGGCGATCCTGGGCGGCATCCCGGCGATCTGCACGGCGGCTTGTGCCGGCAGAACGATGGGCAGCGGAGATCTCGGAGGGATCGAGCGCCCCGCGATGCCTGAGGGACGGGAGCGATGGGCGGCACGCTTGGCCAATCATCAATGGACACTGGATGAGATGCGCCGCGGCGCGCTCTGGAACGCGATCGGTGGATGATGCAGCAGCAGCTCGGTTGGTATTTTCCTGACGGCGAAACGCACCTGGTCGAGTGGATGAGCCGGGTCAACCAGAAGCGCGACGGGCGGCTGCAGTACCAGCTCACGAAGTACCGGGCCGCGCTGAAGCATGTGTATCGGAACCGGCTGGCAATCGATGTCGGGGCCCACATCGGGCAATGGTCCCGCAACATGGCCTCTGATTTCAAGGCGGTCGAGGCATTCGAGCCGGTGCCGGATTACGCCGCCTGCTGGCGTGCGAACATCACCGATCGGCCGAACGCGACGCTCCACGAGCTCGCGCTCGGCGATCGGGAGCAGACCGTCTGCCTGAGGTGTGGCACACCCGGCTCGTATGGAGATACCTTCGTCGCCCCGAAGGACCAGGCCAACGTTGCCATCGATATCCCGATGCGGACGCTCGATTCCTTCGAATTCGGCGAGGTCGACTTCATCAAGATCGACTGCGAGGGCTATGAGCTCTTCGTGCTTCGCGGCGCCGAGCAGACGATCAGGCGCTGCAGGCCGTGTATCATCGTCGAGCAGAAGCCAGGCAAGGCGCAGACCTATGGCCTGGGCGAGACCGAGGCTGTGACGCTGCTGAGATCCTGGGGCGCCAAGGTGCGTTCCGTGCTCTCCGGCGACTACATCCTGTCCTGGGATAGATCGTGACCCGTCACGGCTGGTTCGAAATTCCGGGCATGCAGACCGGTGAGAGAAAGCTGAAGGAACGAATCCGCGGGCTTGCGCCGCTGCTGGCCGCGTCACGGGGCGGCTCGGTGCTCGACCTCGGCTGTGCCGAGGGCATGATCGGCAAATGGCTCATCGAGGCGGGGGGCGCCTCGACGCTGCTCGGTCTCGACAAGCACGAGCCCTACCTGCAGACGGCGCGACAGATATTCGCCGGGGACGAGCGGGCCAGATTCGAGGCGTGCGACTTCGATCATTTCGAGACCTGGCGCGCGGAAAATCAGCTGTCGGAGACGTATGACGTGGTGCTGGCGCTGAACATCATCCACAAGCTGGCGCGCCCGGCAGCGTTCCTGGACGAGATCGCATACCTCGCCGGGAAGATGCTGGCGATCGCGCTGCCGGCCGACATCATCAACGATGTGCGCAGCGGCAACGCGCCGGTGGATCCCGTCGCGGTGCTGCGGGGCAGGTTTCAACTGGTCTCGCGTTTCGAAGGTGCCCGGCATCCCAGCAAGGGGCATCTCGGCATCCGAATGATCTTCAAGCGGGTCGGCTCATGAGCGATTGGCGGCGCAACTGCGAAGCGGAGCCGGAATCGGCGCTCTATCTCATCAGCGGCCCGACTGAGGCGGTCGTCTCCCGCGAGGAGATGAAGGCGCACCTGCGGGTGGACAGCGACGATGACAACGATCTGATCGACGCCATGACGGAAGCCGTCACGCAGCATCTCGACGGCCGCGGCGGCCAGCTCGGCCGCGCCCTGGTCGACCAGACATGGGAACAGCGCATGGCGTGGTTTCCGCGGGTCATCCGGCTGAGGTTGCCGCCGCTGATCGAGGTCGAGGCGATCGAATATCTGGATTCGAACGGCGCCCGGCAGACCTTCGATCCCGCGAAGTATCTCGTCACCGGGATCGGGGACCGCGGCAGGATCTGCCTGGCGCCGGGTGAATGCTGGCCGGCCCTTCCGTGTGATCGTCCGGAATCAGCAATCGTCCGCTTTCGGGCCGGTTATCTCGATGGGGGTGTGAGCCCGCCGGAGACGAACGTGCCGGGGCCAATCAAGGCCGCGATCAAGCTGATGACCGGAACGCTTTACCAAAACCGGGAACAGGTCATCATCGGGCAGACCGCCATCGAGATGCCATGGGCAGCAGAAGCGTTGTTGTGGCCCTACCGCATCATCGGGGCCTGAGTTACACGAGGGGAAAAATCATATGGCCACACAGATTCTCGCTGTCGGCACAAATGCCCTCAGCAGCTCGGACGTGACCGTCACGAGCGGCAGTTCTTTGACGGTCGCACTGAAGGGCGACAACGGTGCCCGCGTCAATAGCGGTGCGGTCGTCAAGATCGAGCTCAAGGCCGACGACGGGAATTATTACGAAGTTGGCGAGCTCTCCGGTTACACCGGCAAGACCGGCACCATGATCGACGCGCCGGGCACCTATCGCTTCTCGCGCATCGCGGGTGGTGCTTGCGGAGTGTTCAGTGCGTAGTGTCACGCGGCCGATCTTGCGGCCAATTGTGGCGCAGGGCGAGTTGGGTGGCCGTGGTCGAGTAAATGCCATTCTGCCGCTCGATGTTGAAGGCGGCCCGAGTGTTGCCGCGGCTTTTGGAGTGAAGCCGCTCAGAAAAGCGTGGGCTGACGGGCCACTGTTCGAGCTCCACAACTTCGACAATCCCGCGTCTCCGATCACATGGAGCGCGAAAGGTCTCGAGGCTGATATCGAAGCGCTTGCCGCGATCTTGGAGGTCGATCCCGTAACGGGTATCGGCGGTGCCCTGATCAACATCGCCTATGACCAGTCCGGGCAGAGCCGTAACTTCACGCAAAGCGGAGACATCTTGCAGAAGCCGGACCTTTGGCTCATTCGCGGCAAGGTCTATTACTTCGGCGGCGGCTTTCTCAGCGTCGTCAATGGCAACACAGGTGGCAACTATCTGAACGTCGATGCCGGCGTGTCGCTCGACATGCACAACCATGCCGTCTTTGCGCTTCATAAGCCTTACAGCTCGACCAACGCGAATGCCGCAACAGGCGGGCACCAGAGCGACATCTTCGTGCCGGGTGGCGGCTCCAATGGCTTTTGGTGGTGGAGCAGCTCGGAGAACAGTCCGGATGCCATGAGCACCGGCCTGGTCGATACGGTCGCTTTCGATACATGGGGCGCGCCAATCACGGCGCCGATCCTGAGCATCTCCAAGCAGGTGCAGGCCATCGTGGCGAAGCCGACCGACGCCGTGATGTGGTTCAATGAACATTCGGCCTCGAAGGGCACTCCACTCCCGCAGGGAGGTGCTCCCGCGACGGGTGGCACGATCGGGAAATTTCCTTACGGGGATCAGGATTTCTACGGCGGCCGCATGGAAGCGTTGATCATCTATGACGAGGCGCCGTCGGATGCTGTCGCGACGAGGATCAGGCAATCACTCTACAACCTGGGCCAAATAGCGGACCAGACGAACAACGCCTCGCGCGTCAACGTGCTTGTGACCGGTGCGAGCCTCGATCAGGGGCAGGGAGGCGACGCAACCGGCGCCTATGACTTCCAGCACAATGGCGGCGGCTATGGTTGGGTGGAGATCATCGCCGACCGTCACGCGAGAGAGCCGATCATCTGGCACAACATCGCGGCATCCGGCTCGACGACGGAGGATGACCTCGCCAACTACAATGGCAATGGCAAGTGGTGCATCGATCCCGGCGCGCGATTGAACATCGCGATCGTCGGCAACTCTGCCGTCGGCAACGATGAGTTTCAGGGGCATACGGGGGCCACTGCCTACGCAAAGTTCGTCGACACCGTGAATGCCGCGAAGGCTGACGGATGGGACCGCGTCGCGACCTACCTCTTCGACACCACTGGCGACGCTCCCGGAACGACGGCCTACGACTATAACGTGCTGGTCCAGGCAAATGCCGCGGCCCTGGGGATCACGCTTCTTTCCACGAGTGTCGAAGTGACGCCGGAAGGTAACAACGCCACGGGGCATTTCAACGTGCTCGGCTACACGCAGATGGCGGATCAGATTGAGCCGGGGCTTATGGCCTTGCTGGCATGAGGGAGACTCTCCATTGAAACAGAGCATCTGGATCGGCTGGGATCCGCGCGAAGCGGACGCCTATGCGGTGGCGCGTGGGTCGTTGCGGCGGCATATGACGCTGCCGCTGCAAACGCGCGGCGTCGTGCTGTCCGAATTGCAGCGGGCGGGGCTCTACAAGCGGCCGATCGAGATGAGGCTCAGCGCAGCCGATCGGCCGATCATGTGGGATACGATCTCGGATGCGTCGATGGCGACGCAGCATGCCTGTGCGCGCTTCCTGGTGCCGCATTTGGCCGAGACCGGCTGGGCCGTGTTCATGGACGGGGATATCCTGGTCCGCAGCAACATCTGCCGGTTGTTCGACAAGCTGGACCGCGCCAAGGCGGTCTACTGCGTCAAGCACCGGTTCGATCCGCCCGCCGGCGTCAAGATGGATGGCCAGCAGCAGACGCGTTACGCGCGCAAGAACTGGAGCTCGGTGGTCGCGTTCAACTGCGACCATCCGGCGAACCGGGCCTTGACGCTCGATCTGATCAACGGCGTACCAGGGCGAGATCTTCACGCCTTCTGCTGGCTGGACGACAGCCTGATCGGCGAACTGTCGCCGGAGTGGAATTTTCTGGTCGGGCACACCGACCCGTCGATCGAGGCCAAGATCGCCCACTTCACGGACGGCACGCCGTCCATGGCCGGTTATGAGAACGTGCCGTTCGCGGACGAGTGGCGCGCCGAGCTGGAGCGATGGGCCGCGTGATGACTGGCGCCGGCGAACTCCGTCACCGCGTTGCCTTCGATCGACGTGAGAGCGCCGACGACGGCTATGGCAACACGCAGGCCGATTACGTCCAGCAGTTCGTGGTCTGGGCCGGCGTCAAGGCCCGCTTCGGCGGCGAGGAGGTGATGGCGGCTCGACTCTCCGGCCAGCAGCCGGTGACGATCACAGTGCGGCGGAGCTCGCAGACGGCGCAGATCAAACCGGACTGGCGAGCGCGCGATGCGCGGACCGGCGAGATCTACAACATCCGCTCGATCGCGGATCCGACCGATCGCAGCGCTTTCCTCGAGCTGCTCTGCCAGAAGGGCGTTGCGACGTGAAGACCGTGCGGATGCATCGCAGTTTCGATTACCGCCCGCGCGCCGGCGTGATCATCGCCTACGCCGCCGGCCGGACCTACCAGCGCGTTCCGGAGGCCGCGGTGCGCGCGATCGTTTCAGCTCAGGCAGGAGAGATTTATGGCAACGAAGGTCGAGGGCCGCGAGCGGCTGCTCGCGAAGATGCGAGCGCTTCCGGTTGAGGTGCGATCCGCGATCAAGCAGGCGCTCGCGCAGGGCGCCGACGAGATCACGGACATGCAGAAGCGCCTGGCGCCGGTCAGCGCGACGGGATCGCACGGCAATCCGCCGGGCGCGCTGCGCGATAGCATCGTGCAGACCTGGGGCGGCGACAAGGCGCGCTATTCGTCGCTTGCCGGCAGCGCCGGCGCCGGCGATCCGGATCTGACGGTCAGGATCTCGGCCGGCAACAGCAAGGTGCGTTATGCGCACCTGGTCGAATTCGGAACGTCGCCTCATCCGAATGGCGGCAAGTTCAAGGGCACGGATCATCCCGGCACGACAGCACAGCCGTTTTTTTATCCGGCCTATCGCGCGCTTCGCAAGCGCGTCAAATCGCGGATCTCGCGGGCGACCAACAAGGCCGCGAAAAAGGTTGCAGGCAAATGACCAGCCCGTCGCTCGAGCTGCAGGGCGCCATCGTGGCGCGGCTGAAGACCTATCCGGCGCTCTCTTCCATCGTCGGCGAGCGCATCTTCGACCGCGTGCCGCCCGAGGTCGTGTTCCCCTATGTGTCGTGGGGGCCGGATCAGTCTGTGTCCGACGACGCTGATTGCATTACGGGCTTCGAGGTCTCAATCCAGATCGACGCCTGGTCACGCACGGTCGGATTGCCAGAGGTCAAGCGGATTGCCGACGCGGTTCGGGCTGCGCTGCACGATCACGACCTCGCTCTGGCCGACAATGCGCTTGTCTCCATCCGGCATCGGCAGACCCGCAATTTCCGTGATCCGGATGGACTGACAAATCACGCAGTCATCGAGTTTGTCGCCCTGATCGAGCAACCCCAGTCCTAACACAGGAGAACCAATCCATGGCCCAACCGACCACTGCAAAATTCGGCAAGTTTCGCGTGCTGCTCGGCGACGGTGCTTCGCCGATCGTCTACGCGTCGCCCTGCGGCTTTACTTCGAAGTCCCTGACGCTGACGAAGGACCTGACCGACGTCAATCTGCCGGACTGCGACGATCCGGATAAGGTGGCGTGGGTCGGTCGCGATGCGGCCAGTCTGTCGGCCGCGATTTCGGGGGAGGGTGTGCTCGCCGCGGAATCGGTCGAGACCTGGCTCGATGCCTGGGAAAGTGTCGACAGCGTCCCGGTCAAGATCGAGGTCGAGTTTCCGGCGAAGACGATTACGTGGACCGGCTTCATGCATGTCGCGACCTTTACCGCCGGCGCCGAGCAGGGCGGCCGGGTGACGGCCAACATCGAAATGCAGAGCGACGGCGAGCTCGATCGCGCGGTGACGCCTTGAGTCGTGACGCGTCAGTGACGCTCGACTGGGCGGACGGAACGTATCATTTCCGTCTCGCCTGGGGCGAGCTCGCCAAGCTGCAGGAGGCCTGCGACGCCGGGCCGTTCGTCATCCTCGACCGGCTGCACAGCAAGGCCTGCAGGCTCGAGGACATCAGCAGCGTGATCCGATGGGGCCTGGTCGGCGGCGGCAAGTCGCCGGTCGAGGCAACGAAGCTGGTGCGCCTCTACGTCGAGGATCGGCCGCCGGCGGAAAACCTGCTCTATGCGATCTCGATCCTCTCTGCCGGCTGCTACGGCGCGCCGGAGGAGGATATCGAAAAAAAATCAGGGGCTCCGGATCGGGGGGAGGGACACGCGTCGACGATCTCCCCAATGGAAAGATCCGGTTCGGAGTCATCTACGGCGCAGCCGGAAAACTGAACCTGTCGCCGCAGCAGGTCGACGCCATGTCGATGTGGCAATTCTACGCGCTGATTGCAGGGCAGATCGACGGCGGCAATGGCCTGAGCGGCGCCGAGGCCGATGAGCTCTGGGACTGGCTCAAGTCTAAGGAATAGCTTTCGTGGCAACCGATCTGGAACGCCTGGTCGTCTCGCTCGAGGCGAATATCTCCAAATATGAGAAGTCGCTGGCGAAAGCGGTCGGTCAGACCGATGCGACCGCAAAGACGATCGAGGGGCGATTCAAGCGGATCAATCCGAGCGTTGCCGACAACTTTCTCAATTCGTTTAGCCGCGGCCTGGTCGGGGCGGCCGCCGGCGCGCTGGCGCTCGAGCAGTCGATCGTCGGGATCCGCCGGGCGATCGGCGAGGTCGACGATCTCGGCGACATGGCCGAGCGGGTTGGCCTATCGACCGACGCGATCCAGGCGCTGCGGCATACGCTCGGCCAGGCCGGGGGCGACGCCGAGCTCGCCGATCGCGCGTTTGACAAGTTTTCCGACAGCATCGCCAAGGCATCGCTCGGGAGCGGATATCTCGCCGAGCTGTTCAAGGCGAACGGCGTGGCGCTGCGCGACAGCAGCGGCACCTTGCGCGAGAACACGGATCTGCTGGTCGATTTCGCCAGGCTGGTCACGAATGCCGAGACGCCGCAGGAAAAGCTGCGTCTCGCAACGGAGGCATTCGGCCGCCAGGCCGGGCCGAAGATGGTAGGCACGCTCAAGGAAATCGCAGAGCAGGGCCTGCCGGCGCTGATCGAGAACGCGCGGGCCGCCGGCGTCGTGCTCGACCAGGGACTGATCGACAAGGCCGGCGAGCTCGACAAAGCGTTTCGCAAGATCGAGGAGCGGGCCTCGACAGCATATAAAAAAATCGCCGTTGATTGGGGCGGGCCGGCGCTGCTCGAGACCTTCAAGGGTCTCGAGATTGCCGTCAAAATGTTCGCGCTCAGTTTCGACCTGCTGGCCTCTGGCCGCGTGCGCGAGGCGATCGGATTGATCGACCGCTTTGAAGCCGCCAAGCAGCGCATGACGGTCGGCGGGGAAGGCGTCCAGATGACGCAGGAGGAT
The DNA here is from genome assembly GCF_022354745.1 of Bradyrhizobium sp. I71. Classification (NCBI taxonomy): domain Bacteria; kingdom Pseudomonadati; phylum Pseudomonadota; class Alphaproteobacteria; order Hyphomicrobiales; family Nitrobacteraceae; genus Bradyrhizobium; species Bradyrhizobium sp. I71. The sequence goes on along the minus strand of NZ_CP059398.1, from coordinate 735,390 downwards.
GCCGGCAAGTTCTATGACGCGGTCGGCATCCAGCCGGAGCGGATCCGCGTCGACGGCGGCCGTAAAACGAAACTTCCCGCCGACACGGGCGGCGTCGACAAGGCCGACGCATTCGAGCGCGAGGTCGAACAGACCAAAAAGCGCATCGCCGTGCAGGAGGCCGAGACCGCGGCGATTGATCTCGGCACCTACGCGCGCGAGCGGGCGCGCAAGACTGTCGAGCTCGAGACGGCCGCCAAGGCGGCCAACAAGCAGGCCGGCCTCGATGCGAATACAGTCACGGAAGCGCAGCGCGTGCAGATCGATGCGCTCGCCGATGCCTATGCCAAAGCCAAGGCGGCGGCCGAGGATGCAAACGGGCCGCTGCTGAGTTTTGCACGGGCGGCGCGCGATACGAATGCGCAGCTGCAGGGTGCGGGGCTGAGCGGTCTGCATTCATTCGAGGATGCGCTGCTCGGTGTCATCACGGGGACGGAGAGCGCGGCCGATGCCTTCAAGGCAATGGCGAATTCCATCATTGCCGATCTGGCGCGCATCGCGATCCGCCAGGCGATCACAGGGCCGATTGCCGGCGCGCTCGGCGGCCTGTTCGGCGGCGGGGGCGGCGGGGGCGTCGGGACCATGCAGATCGGGTCGCAGCTGTTTCCGAAAATCGGGTTCAACGCGAACGGGACCGACAATTGGCGCGGCGGTCCGACCTGGGTCGGCGAGCGCGGTCCGGAGATCGTCAACCTGCCGCGCGGCGCGCAGGTCATTCCGAACAATGTCGCGCGCCGGGCCGCGTCGGGCACCACGATTCAAAACACGTTCATGGTCTCCGGCGATGTCTCGCCCGGCACGATCGACAAGCTCGAGGCGGCTGTCGTCGCCGCGCATCGCAAGGTTGACCAGGTCAATCGCGTTCTGGTGACGACGCAACGGATGCAGACGACGGGGGTCGGTTGATGGGCGATGTCGAATTCCCGCGCGCGCTGCTGCGCGAGCGGTCGCATGCGTGGAATCTTGCCGGCGTCGCCGTTGCGGGCGGGGCGATCGCGAGTGGCGTCGGTACGCTGACGCGCTCTGATGGCGGCGGCTACTGGACCTGCCAGATGTCGGAAATCGGCCTGTCTGGCCGGTCCGGCCAGGCGGTGCCTGATCGTGGCCGCGATCGTCAGCGGATCTCGACCTTGCTCTGGCGCGCCGTCCGCCAGGTCGCCGCCGGCGGCGTGACAAATCTGATCGTGCCGCGCAATGATGCTCTGTTCCGGCCGTGGCCGGAGGGGACGGCGCAGGCGCCGGTCGAGCTGCCGCACAGCGACGGCGCCTGGTTTTCGGATGATGCCGGCTATTACCAGCCCACGATCGATATCGTCGCGGCCGGCGCGGCCGCCTTGCGGGCAACCTCGCTCGAGATCGAGATCGCCAATTCCGGCGCGCTGCTCGGCGGCGAGAGTTTCTCGATCGAACATCCGACCTGGGGCTGGCGGCTCTATGAGATCGCGACGGTCGACATGGTGTCGGACGGCGAGGCTACCATCACGTTCAATCCGCCGCTGCGCGAGGCCGTGGCATCAGGCGAAAGCCTCGAGTTCGACCGGCCGCGCTGCCTGATGCGGCTGGCGCAGCCGTCGTCGATGGATCTGCGGATCGTGCCGTGGACGTTCAACAGTGCAAGCGTCGATTTCGTCGAGGCGCCGATCACATGACATTCTCCGACGAGGAGCTGACGCTGCTGCAATCCGGCGTCGCCAATCTCGGGATATTCTTTCGCCTCGACGTCGAGCCGGAGCCGGTGCGGATCTGGCTCGGCTTTGGCGCGATCGAGCCGGGCGTCAACGTGTTTGATCCGGCCGGCGCGCGGTATCTCGGAATGCGTGTCCTGCTCGACGTGCCGCAAATCTCGCAGCTGCTCAACGGCGCGGCCGAGCGCGTCGAATTCGTCCTGTCGGGCGTCGCCGGCGCCGTCGCAACGATTGCGTCCGGTGACGACGCCGAGCAGGTCAAGGGAAGGGCGGTCGTCGTCGGCTTCGCACTCATGGGCGTCGACTTCCAATTGATTGGCCCGGTGCATTGGCTGGCCTATTACGTTGCGGATTTTCTTGGGGGCGAGCAGGTCGCGGCCGCCGGCGGCCTGATCACGCGCACGCTGACGCTGTCCTGCGGCACGCGGTTCACGGGTCGGCGCCGGCCGTCCTTTTCCTACTATTCCGATGCGGATCAGCAGGCGCGCTTTCCTGGCGATACGTTCTGCGACTTCACGGGAAAATATGCGCACGGATTCAGCAAGAAATGGCCGATCTTCTGATGCAACTCGCAATCTATCTCGAGCGCGTCGCCGGGCGCGATTGCGCCTATGGGGTTCATGACTGCGCGACGCTGATGGCCGACTGGCTGATCGCGCGCGGCTATCCCGACGCGATGCCGGACCGTCGCGGCACCTACGCGACGGAGGCCGAGTATAGGGCCGCGATCCGCAGCGAAGGCGGGATGGTGGCGGCGTGCCGGAAGCGCTTTGCGCGGGTCGGGCTCGCGGGGGTCGCGCAGCCGGCGGCCGGAGACGTCGCCCTGGTCCTGGCGCCGAACGCGCGCGGCCTGCGCGTTCCCGCCGGCGCGATCGCAATGGATCGAGGACGTGTTGCGCTGTTGTCGTGGCCGCGCGGTGTCGTGGTCGCGACGTTGCCTGTCCTGGCGGCGTGGAGTGTCGGCCGTGGCTGAGACGGTTGGCGCGCTCATTTTCGCCTCGATCGAGGCTGCCGGCGTAGCCGGCGCGGCTTCTCTCGGAACGACGGCCATCGTCGGAACACTGACGGTCAACGCTGTTGTTGGTGCGGCCGTGCTCACGGCCGCGACGATCGGGCTGCAATATGCGCTCAACAATCCGCAGGTTCCGAAGCCGGAGAACGGCGCGCAGGTTCTCCGGCAGGCTGTGCCGCCGCGGCAGCGGGGTTATTGGATCAACAGGCTCGGCGGCGCCTATATGTTCTATGAGGCCGACAGTCCACCCTCGCGCTCCTATGATGTCATTGCGTTTCACTCCGGGCCGGTCGAGACCCTGCTGTCGCTGTACCTGGGCGATGATGTCGTAACGACGACGCCGTCCGTCCTCACGGGCGGCGCGGGCAGCGTGGATGCGCTGTCGGACGGCAGCTACGGAGGCAATGTTGCGATACAGACGCGGCTCGGTGGCCTCACGCCGGCGCCGATGACCAGCATGCCTGCGAATTGGGATTCGGCGCATGTCGGCAATGGCATTGCCTATGCGTCGGTCATCTGCACCGCGCCCGGCAATCCTGAGGATTTCACGAAGAAATTCCCGCGGGGCCGGCCGGATCTCTCCGTCGTTGCGAGGTGCGCGCCCGTTTTCGATCCGCGAGACGGCGCGCAATCGCGATCCAATCGGTCCACCTGGCTGGCGTCACCAAACCCGGTGTTGCAGCTGATGGACTACATCACCGAGGCGGACGGGGGTATGGGGGAGGAGTTCGACGTCCTGTTTCCGCCCGACGTGCTGGCGCAATGGATGGTCGAGGCGGAGCTCTGCGACAACGATGTCGGCGGCCGTCTGCGCTACAAGTCGGCCGGATTTTACCAGTTCGATAATTCGCCGGAGAACGTCGTCAACAAGATCCTCGCGACCTGCGACGGATGGATGGTGGAGAATGGCGACGGCAGCCTGGCGCTGACGGTCGGCGTCTACCGGGATCCGGTCGAGCCGCCGCTGACGTCGGATCATATTCTGGGATGGAGCTGGCGGCGCGGCCAGGCCGACGAGGAGTCGGTCAATCAACTCGACGTCACCTATACCAATCCGGATCTTGCCTACACGACCGACCAGATTGATTCGGTCAGGGATGAGGCGGCGATCGCACGTGCCGGTATCGTGCGTGCCAAGCCGCTCGACCTGTCCTGGGTGCAGGATGCCGACCAGGCGGCGACACTTGCGGGGCGCGCGCTGCTGCGCCTCAATTCGGCGATGGCTGGAACATTCGTGACGACGCTCTATGGCCTCCGCTATCTGGGTCAGCGCTGGGTCCGGGTGCAGCTTCCCGCGGTGCGGGGGCTTGAGGATTGCGTCGTCGAGATCCAGGACCGCGGCGCGATCGATCTGGTGAACGGCCGCGTGACCTTCTCATGGAATCTGGTCGATCCCGACGCGTTGCTAGCCCTGCAATAGCAATCTGCTTTTTCCTGTAATCAAAGAAGGCCTGCCCGATGGCGTTGCTCAAGACTGCCGCTGAAATCTTTCGCCGCTACGTGACCGCCGGCGTGCCCGCGTCAGGGCCGAATCCGGTCGTCAAGGACGATGTCATCGCCTGGGGAACATTCCTCGAGACGATGCTCAATGCCGGTGCGGGCGCCGCTGGCCTTGCTTACGCCACGCTGTCCGCACTCAGCGCGGATCTGACCCACGGCGCCAATACGTCGGCTATCGTCTATAACGACGTGAGCCCGGGCAACAATGGCTTCTACGTCAAGTCCGGCGCCTCCGGTGCGGGATCATGGTCGCGCGTCGGCGATCTTCCCAGCGTGATCGTGCCACTGACGGTGACGGGCGGCACGGCGAACGCGATCGTTGCGACCGGGCCGGAGACGCCGCTGCAGCCGGGCCGCAAGCTGTTCCTGTTGACGCCGATTGCCAACAACACCGATGCGACCACGCTGAACTACAACAATCAGGGTGCGCTGCCGGTTCGCTCGGCGTTCGGGACCGCCCTGATCGGCGGCGAGCTGCTGATCAATTCGCCGATCCTGATGCTTGGCGCGGCCGATCACTTCACGCTGCTGTTGTCGACCAATGTCGACGCCGACGGCATCCTCGCCTCGGCTCAGGCAGCGCAGGTGGCAGCTGCGGATTCCGCGTCGGATTCCGCGGACAGCGCCACCCTCGCGCAAGGCTATGCGTTGGCGGCGGATCCAATCATCCGGCCGGCTTATGGGCCGGTGGCTTCGCCCTGGCCTTACTTCATCGGTGACAGCCTGTTCACCAATGCCCATGCATCGCCGGCGCTACCGGCATTGATTCAGGCGGCGAAGGGCTGGGGAACGATCGTCTCCAATGCCGTGTCCGGCGCGACCGTCGCCGACCAGGCCTCGATCTACGGCTGGCAACGGTCGCCGTCGGTCGCCAACCCGTCGTTCGTCTGGCTGCTCACCAACGATTGCATCCTCGACGCGAGCGATAACCGCAAGACCGAGCAGACGTCGCTGGAAGGCCTGCGGGCGCTGCTGTGCCATCTCGCCATTCCAACGGCAAAGCGCGTCACCGGCCAGGCTATGAGCGTGGCCGCCGGTGCATGGGGCAACATCGGCAGTACGCTGGATCCGGGCGGGACGACGACCACCACCAACGGCGCCGTCAAGCGCGCGACGGTCTTCGGCCGGCATGTCGTCGTCGCCGGTTGGGCCAATACGACATCTAACGGCATCGGCGCGGTGACTATCGGCAACTCCGACCACTCGGCGCCGATCGTCGAGAATACCATCTCCTTCAAGCGGCCTGCGATCCTGTCCAATTCGCCGGGCGGCTTCCCGACGCAGACGATCCCGTTCGTGCGGATCTACAAGAACGTCGGGATCGACGACAACTCGAAGCTGGAGGTCTCGGTCGCCAATCTTGCCCCTACCGGCGCCGGCAACGACATCTTCATCAGCTATGTGGCTGGCCTGTCCGGCGCGCAGAACGAGGCCATGCCGCTGGTGAACGTGTTCAACCTGCACCACTTCTCAGGGGTGGGCGAGTCGGCTCAGGGCACCAACGCGACGCGGCGCGATCGTTTGAACGTCGGCATAGCGAACATCGTCGACGAACTCGTCGGGCTCGGCTTGTGGGTCGTGCCGGTCGATGCCAAGAGCGTGCTGTGGGACACATCGCTGCTCGATACCGATGGCGTGCACCCGATCAATTCCGGCAACGCGGCGCTATCTACCGAAGCGGTGACCGCGCTCGACAGCGCGCAGAGCTACTACAAGAAGCGTCTGTCACAGCGAAATGCTGCCGACGTGATCGACACAATCGGTTCGAGCTTGGTCGTCCGCGGCGCGATGGTTGTCGAGGAGTTTCGCCGTGTCCTCAAGTCAGCGAATGCGGTCGGGTCGGGCTTTTCCGCTCACAACAACAACACCAACCAGGGCGTTGCGGCATCGACGTTGACGACACTGTCGTTCGGGACCGAGTTCTATGACATTGCCGGCGACTTTGCCTCGAGCACCTGGACGCCGGGGGCCCGCAAGATCGAGATTCGCGCGGCAGCGACATTCCAGGTGACTGTCGATCAGGCGCGATACGAGCTTTGGGTTTACAAGAACGGCGTCGCGCTTCATCGCCTGGATGCGAAGCACGCCTCTGGCACCAGCGAGCTGCAGGTTGGCGGCGTCGCGTTCGACATGGCAGACGAGGGCGATACGTATATCATTCGCGCCTATCAAACGTCAGGCGTTGGCGCCACGGTCGATGGGCAGAGTACCAAGACCTATTTCATGGGAACGAGCGCTCATTGACGCGCGCGACGGCTACTAGAAAAAGTGAATTCGTCCCGTCGCCTGGAGATATCCGACTATCGTCGCAGCCAGCGCGACAAGGATGCCAACGTCGAACAGGAACTCCTTAACGGCCTTGTTAATCTCCTCCTCAGTCGGTTCTGGCTCGTCCGGGTCGGGCGGCGTTTCCATCGAAGACATGGTGAGGAGTGGCCTTCTTGCCTCGCATGGCGGGAAGCTTCCCGCTGATATTTGTCGCACCGATTGCGGGGTGTGCGGCGCTCGACTTTTAGCTGCCGCAACCTACCCGGGCAATACGGAATAGCGCGCTGCTCGCTCTTCTTCGGCCATCCCTCAGAAAGGATTTCCCATGCCGCAATCGATCACGGCTGCGCAACTGAAGGCGATCGCCGGCGCCGGCGCGCGGTCCGACTTGGTCGCGGCGATCGTGCGTGGCTGGCCCAATGCAGTCGCCAAGGCCGGGCTGACGACGCGCCTGCGCGCGGCGCATTTCCTGGCGCAGATCATGACCGAGACCGGTGGCCTTCAGATCCTCGAGGAGAGCGGGGCCTATCGGGCCGCGCGGATCATGGAGATCTTCGGCGTCGGCGAGCACAGCGCGGCGGTGACCGCGACGGAGGCGAAGCGCATCGCGGCGCTGCCGGTCGCACAACGTGGTCCCGTGCTGTTCAACCGGGTCTATGGCGTCGGCAATCCGACCAAGATGCGGGAGTTCAACAACACCGGGCCGAATGACGGCTGGCTCTACCGCGGCGGCGGCATGATGCAGGCCACGGGCAAGAGCAACTACGCGAAGATGGCGAAGAAGACCGGACTGCCCCTGGTCGAGCATCCGGAGCTACTTCACCAGCCGGATTCGGCGTTCATGGCCGCCTATCTCGAATGGGCGCAGGATGGCCGCTGCAACGCGGCCGCCGATCGCGACGACGTTGTCGAGGTCCGGTGGATCATCAATGGCGGCAGGAACGGCCTTGCCGAATGCCGCAAGTACCTCGCCAAGGCCAAGCAGGCGCTGGCGGATTATTCGGCGGCGCCGGTCGCGTCTTTCGTCGCCATGGATCCGGCGGCCGAGCAGGACGCGGTCGCGGTCGAGACGCAGGACGATCCGGCGTCTGCACCGCCGAATGTGCAGCCGCTCGATCCTGACGTGCGCGGCGATCCTGTGCTCTATGACGTGCAGAAGCGTCTCAAGGCGCGCCGCTACTCGCCCGGCGTGCTCGACGGCCGCTGGGGCAGCGGCACCTCCGGCGCGCTCAGCGGCTTCATGAATGACCGCGGCCTGGCGCTGCCGCTGCCGACGTCGGTCGAGACGTTCCATGGCATTGCCGATCAGGTGCGCGATGAACTGACCGAGGCCGAGGCCGAGAACTGGTACCGGCCGGTCAGCGAAGCACGCGCCGCGGCGGACCCGAAGGTGGTGACGCAGCTCGCGCCAGAGGTGGTGCCGGCCAAGCGCAACTTCCTCACGGCGCTGTGGGGCTCGATCGTGGCCGCCGCGACGGCTGTCGTCCAGTGGGTGAGCAGCACCATCTCGGACGCATGGGACTTCTTCACCGATCATCGCGACATCGTCGACGATCACCCGGGCCTGGTGTCGACGATATGGGGACATGTGACGGCGTTGCCGGTCGAGATCTGGTGGCTGCTCGGGGCCGGCGGGCTCGCCTTTATCGCCTACAATTCCTGGCGCGCGATCAAGACCTCGACGCTCGCCGTGCAAACCGGAGAACGGCAATGATCTATCTCAGGGGCGCAATGGCCCTGCTTCGGGCCTCAGGCCTGGTGACAAAGCTTCTCGTCGCCGGCGGGCTGCTGCTGGCGGTCGTGACCGCATATGGCGTCTGGCATCACAAGGTTTACCGCTCCGGCTACGTTCGCGCGCTCGCTGACATTGCGGCCGAGGATAAGCGGGCGATCGGCGCCGCGACCGAGCTGCGCAAGACCTGGCGCGAATGCCGCGACCGCGGCGGACACTGGATCCAGAGCGAGGGGAGGTGCTCATGATCAGGATGATCCCGATCGTGCTGCTCGGCCTTCTGCTGGCGGCGTGCGGCCACGGCGGGCCGGCCTCGATTGCCGGCGGCGAGTGCAAGATCTTCGAGGCGCCGCAATACGAGGTGCGCGGCAAGCGGCAGTATGACCAGGACTGGATCGACAGCCAGGTCGAAGGCGGCGTCGGCGGCTGCCGCTGGAAGCGTCCGCAGCCGCGGCCGGCCTCGATCGACGCGGCGCCGGCGCCGCGGCCGGCAGTCGCAAAACCGGCGAAGCGCCGCGGCATCGTCGCGCGGATCCGCGATCGCGTGATGCCGGCGAAGGAATGGCCAGCAGCTGCGCCGCCGATCGAGCCGGCGCCGGTGGTCGTGCCTCCGCCTGCGCCGGCGCCGCGGCCGCCGCGCAGCGCGATCGACCGGCTGCTGTCTCCGCGCGACGACGATTGAAAGGTTAAGACGCAATGGACGCTGGTAGCTGGGCCATCCTCATCGCCGCGGGAGCTCTCATGTTGAACTTCGTCGACAAGATCTTTGGTGGCGGCTGGAAGCTTTCCAACCGTATTACCAAGCTGGAAACCGGCGTCGACGGTATCCAGGCCGAGATCCGTAAGCTGGTCGAGGCCATCGGCAAGATCGCCGACATGCGCGGCGACATCCGCGTGCTCGACACCCGTCTGCTAACAGCCGAGAAGGACATTCGCGAGCTCAGGCACGGTGATGGCTTCGTCCGCAACCGATCGCCGTCAGATCCTGGAATCAACCGGGAATATTGAGGCCGTGAACACCGCGACAGCGGCCGACGGCGGCCAACCCTAGAGAGCCCTGACATCAACGGATTGACCACATGCTTCGCCTCATTCTGGCGGCGCTTTGCTGCGCCCTGTTCGTCTCTCAGGCCGACGCTCGCCCGCGCCATGTGCGCGCCGCAACGCTTGATGCCGGCTGCAACGTCATTTTTCCGTGCGAGGTCGCTTCGGTCGCTGCACCGGCCCGGCCGGCGCGGCCCGGCGCGCGCATGGCAGCCCGGCCGGCGCAGATCCTGCCGCATCCCGCCGGCTGCCCGCGGCGTGCGTTCTGCGGCTGCGGCGCGGCGGTCCGGCTGTTCGGCAGCCCGGTCCGGTCGCTGTGGCTGGCGGCGGCCTGGTTCAAGTTTCCACGCGCGGCCCCGGCGCCGGGCACGGTCGCGGTGAGGCGGCATCATGTGTTCGTGCTCGAGTCCCATCTCGGCGGTGCGACCTGGCTGGCCTATGACGCCAACTCCGGCGGTCATGCCACGCGGCTGCATGCCCGCTCGATCGCCGGTTACGTGATCGTCAATCCGCGCGCGTCGCAGAGCGCATCAAGGCTTGCGGGCAGGGCGCTGTGAACGGTCCGGGGCAACGCATCCTGGTCGACGCGGCATCGATGCGAGGCGAGCTGCACAACGTGCTGCTGGCCGTGATCGTCATCGCTGCGCTCGCGTTCGTGCTGGTGGCGATCGAGTGGTTCGGATGGCGCGCGCTGGTGATGACGTTGTTGATCGCGGCGCCGGTCCTGATGTGTCTCGTCGTCGCCGGCATCGCCGTGCTCGGCCCGGTTTGAAAGTGGGGGATCCATGTCGATAGCAGCAATCGTTCTGTTCGTGCTCGCCGCCCTGATTACGGCGCTCGGCCTCGTGATGGCGCGGCGCGCACGTACCGGACCGCAATCGACGCTGGCCTCGCTGCTGGTGGCAGTCGGGATCCTGCTGGCCTTCGCGGGCGCGGCGTTCGCGCGCGACGGGTCGATGACGTGACCACGTCGATCCGCAAGCGCGTGTTCGGCTATCTCGACGCCGCGCGCGGACAAGGCGCCTTTCTCGTCTCCGGAATCTTCTGCGGTGACGCCGACGACATCGCTGACGAGATCGCGCGGGATTGGGATGCCGGCGATCGCGGCAAGCTGCAATGGTCTCCGGGCGAGAGCGCCCCGGAAGTTTCCGACATCGTGCCGCATGTCGAGGCGTGGTTGCTCGATGAGCGTGGTGACGCGTAACCCTGCGTTCGCCGCCGGACGATATCCGGCAATCCAGCCGAGAAAGGATCAGGCCATGGCCATCCGATGTAAGATGCGTCTCGACAACGTGTTTCGCCAGAACTGGGGAGGGATCAAGGCCTTCTTCAGCTGTGCCTATGACGAGAAGCTCGCCAAGGAAGATGCGTCGTTCCAGAAGGCGACGCCCACGGGCAATGCCGAGTACGTGATCGACAATCCGAAAGCCGCCGAGCAGCTCGTGATCGGCGAATACTACTACGTCGACTTCCATCCGGTCCCGAAGGACAAGGCCGCGGCGGAGGCAGTCAGTTCCTGAAGGGTGAGGGGCCTCGACGCTCCTCGCCTTCGATGTGATACCTCCAAAGACTTCAGCCCGGCGCGGGGTGCCCCTCGCGCCGGGCTTTTTATTTGAACGCGTCGGCGACCCGCGTCATCGCCGGGTGCGTCCGGTTCTTGATCTTGATCCAGTCTTTCGAGCGTCCGGCGTCGTAGCGCCGATCGCGCCGCTTGGAGACCAGGCCCTCGAGGCCCATCCGGACCGCCGCTCGGAACAGGTCGGGCCCGATCTCGCCGGCTTCGAACGGCGCGACGAACACGCCCTCCGGCCGCCCGCGCAGCAGCCGCGCCAGATTGGTCTTGCGCATCGTCAGCGGAAGGGCCCGCAGATCCTCGCCGCCGAGCGCGAGGATGTCGAAGGCGTAGAGCTGCACCTCCTCGTCGTGCCGGCGCGAGTGCAGGGCGTTGAAGTCGGAGACGCCGTCGACGCCGAGCACCACGGCCTCGCCATCGATGACGAACTGCTGCTCGCGGTTCTTCAGCGCGGCCTCGACGATCCACGGGAAGCGGGAGGTCCAGTCGTGGCCGTTGCGTGTGAATAGCCGGACGGTCTTGCCCTTGCGCTCGACGCGCAAGCGATAGCCGTCATACTTGATTTCGTGGATCCAGTCGGGGCCGATGGGAACGGTTTTGGCGGCCGTCGGCAGGCAGAATTCAAGCGCAGGAAGCATGCAGCCGATATAGGTGCAGCGGTCAGAAAAGCGAATCGGAAAAGAAGAAAGGGCCCCCTTGCGAGCGGCCCTCTCCATGAGTCTTTCGGCGGTTCAAAGGATTAGGTTTCACAAGGCCAGCCCCGGGAATGAAAATACCTAAGGATACAAACATCGCGCCCGGATAGTGCAATGAGAACATCGGTTTGTTTCAGGAGTATGTCGTCGTACGTTCAATGGCTGTTCCGAGAAAGGAACTGGCTGCATTCAGTGCAGCTTGGTCTCCTCGTCCACCTCGACAATGAAGCCTGGCGGCATGCGAGGCGCCTCGCCAGCGTCTGGAACGTTGCAGTGGGGGCATGGTGCGCCGGCCGCACCGCAGGGGCAGGAGCGAGGACCGTCCCACGGCAAGTCCGGATGCGCCTCGCAAACCCAGCCGACGTCATCGCAAGTCTTGCAAGCCATGATCAATGCACCCGGTGGTTCCTCCTCGATCTGCTTCCCGTGCAAGTGGTCGAGGATCTGGCCGAGATCGCGCATGTCTAGCATCTCGCCGCAAGTCGGGCACCGTATGAAGTGGTCGCGCTCGTTTTCAGGCGACCAGCCAAGCGGCTTTCCTTCGCGAAACATCATGCGGCACCCTGCAGCGGCAATGCGAGCTGCCTATCAAACCGCCTTGTGGCGTTGGCAGCAACGAAGTCCTGCAATGGGGACGAAACTTCCACATCTGTGTCCACAGCGCGCTGGGCCAGCGCGTCGGCCACGTCGGAAGTGGCATCACGCGACCATCCTTCGCCCGGATTGAAGCACACGATGCGGAGCGGGTAGGCGTAATGGCCAGAGAGCAGGCCTTGCAGCACGGTTTCGAGATCTGTGTCGGCTTCGTCGGTCTCTCGCCAGGCGCAGCCTGCGCGGGCGCCGAAATCCTCGAGCACCAGGTAGATGTCGCGATCGAGGCGGTCGGCCGGCACGATCGAGGGTGAGGAACGCATACGCTTACTCCGGTACAACAGGCGGAGAGCCGGCCCCGGCTAGGGGGGCGTTTGAGGGTAGGCCGGGGCCGCTCCGCCAGCTCGGCGGCGAGCCGGCGAATCACTCAAGCTGCTCCCCGCTCCCTGGTTCCAGATTTCTATGCCCTGCTAAGTTAAAGGTCCTGGTTTCCTTCCCGGAACTGAAATTGCGGCATCCTCGTTGAAGCCTCGTCGCTATCGATGACTCCAAGAGGTTTGCGATGACCCAGCGCCGATATCGAAGCAAGCAGACGCGCTCGCTTGAAGAGCGGATGGCCGAGCAGGCCGCTCGACTTAAGGACCAAGCCAGTCAGTTGCCTGCAGGCGCAGAGCGGGAAGCTATGCTTAAGCGGGCTCGAATTGCCGAAACGGGCGCCCATTTGTCCGACTGGATCACGTCGCCCGGCCTGCGGCCTCCGAAATAGCCCTAGGAACCTTCGCGCACTTTGGTACTTAGGAACCGCGCTCGCGCGGGGTGATTCGATGCTGGCAATGATCTTGCTCATGTCCACTCTGGGCGTCGTCACCATCGCTGTCGTGGTTGTGGTCTTCGAATGGCGCGCACTCATTGGATTTTGGCGCGCAAGGAAGAGCACCCGTAGTTCATGACGGACGGTGAGCCTATTCGCGCCTCACCCGGCGTGAGCAGATTCACATAGGGCTGGCCGAAAATCCGGCCGGACGTCGGCGCCTCGCCGGCCGCATTTGCTGCGGGATGATTGAGGGCGAGGTCAGACGCGCTACACCACTGACCAGTCTCGACATGGGTGGTTGTGGGGATGGATGGCGATCGGGCTCCCATGCAGAGGAGACGGCCCCGGCTCGGGAGGCGACAGATGTGGGCCGGGGCCGCTCCGCCGGCTCGCGGCGAGCCGGCGAATGGCAATCAACTAGCGGTTCCTCGGTTCCTATCAGTGGCCGAGCAGGTCGTTACCGGGCTGCAGCAGCCGCACCAAGGTGCCGCTTTCGTGCAGCTCGAGCCAACCCTTCTCGACGGCGTAATGCAGGCCGGCAATGAACTCGGTACCGCGGCCCTTTAGCGTGAACAGAAAGGGCGCGTTGATCTTCTCGATGTGGATGCGGCCGTCCTGGACCGGCTCGATGCTGGCCGCGATCTGGACGAGCTGGCGCGCGGCCGCTTCCGGGTCGGCATAGGGGCGGGCCTCGACGTGCTTCATGCGCCGATTCCTCGGTGAGCGCGCTGGATGTGCGCCTCGACGTCCGCATTGCTGATGGCCTCACCGCAGAAGCAGCGCGCTTGGCCGTTGCGGCTTTGGGTCGGCAGCTGGCAACCCGTGTCCCACATGCGATATTTCCACGCGGTAAAGTCGCGGTCCCGCCGCCAGATCTCGAACTGCTCCTCGGTCAGCGTCGGCGCGAGCCTGGCCCAGGCGGTCTCGAACTGTGCCCGAGCCTCCTCGAGGGAGGTCGCGCTGCCGGCCTGCAGGCTCGAGGTTCCCGGGTGAAAGCCAAGGGTCCAACCCCATTGATCGACGTTGTTTGGGACGCCGGAGCGCTTACCGATCTGGCCGATGCGGATGTCGCCGAAATAGACGTGCCAACTGTGGCGCTCATACGTATCGGGGCGGCGGGTGAGAGCGGGCATGGCGCCCCTTTATTGCACGTGAACGCAGAGAGAAACAAACAGGGTTTGTTGAACCCGCTAGTGCCTGCTGATTGGCTCAAACCGGACGATCTTTGTCGCGCCATCCCAGAGCTCCAGCATGCTTGTCTACAAGGCTGTTCTGCTTTTTGGCGGGTAGCCGTTCATCCTGTAAATCGAGGTCAAACCCGCCGGGTGATGTGTCCGTCGGGATCGATGAGATAAGCTCAAATGCGGACATGATCCCCGGCTCCAAAAACCTCGCCCTGCGCCGAGGCAGGAGCGAGATTAAGCCCGGTCTAGGTCGGTTGCTACCATCGTTGGCGGCTTGGACGCCATGCGTCGCGCAAGGGCATGTGACCCACCGGCGCTCCCTAGAAAACTCCCAGCATCTCCCGAGTGAATCTATCCTATCGAGATACAGCGGTAGGATGGTCCCTGCCGTAACTGTATCTCGAGAAATCTCCCGCCCATGTCCTTGCGAATTTGAGCAGAAGAATGTCGAGGCAGTGTGAGGCGTCCGGCACTGTGAACGATTATGCTTGCGACAATCTTCTTGAGCAGGACGGAGATGTTCACTCTTCTGACGTAGCGTCGGGCTTGGTCTGCCGAGAGGCCCTCGATTTCCACGACGAGACCTAGCAGGTCACTTCTTTGCCCCTCATTCACTTTGTCGAGCAATACCGGGTGAGCCATAAAGGCGAGAACCGTGATCTCGAAGTCTTTGTATGTCCAGGCCGAACGGCTGCAAGCGCCATTCAGCACGCGCTCGCAGACGAGAACCTGCACATTCGAAATGCTATGAAATATGACCTCGCTGCCGCAGTAGGCGCACGTGCACAGACCACCGAAGATGCTGGCAAGGTTATTTCCTTTGCGGCCGCGACGCGCGAGATTCTGCTGACGCGCAGCCTGCGCAGCGTCAAAAGTCGCCTTGTCTATGACGGCTGGGTAATAGTCGGAGATGGGAGCGCCGCTCGGGATTCCCTTCTTATGACCTGCCGCAAATGATTTCGGCTGATACTCACCGTAGGTGGCGCGGTTCCTGAGCATGTAGTCGATGGTGGTGTGGTCCCACTGTAGTGACTGGGTGAAGGTCGGCACCCTTTGCTCGTCGAGATAATTAGCGATGGCGTAGCTTCCCATTCCTCCGATCGCGAGCTCGAAGATCTTTTTCACTGTCTCGGCCCGGTCCGGCAAGAACACAAACGACAAGCGGTCGTCAGTGAGGCCAAGCCAGCTCGGAGCTGCTGAGATCTTCTTCTTGCTCTGTTTGGGCATTCTGGCCGTCGCTCTCGATTCGCTTCCCCGAGCATAGTGTCTTCTCGGTTCGACGGCGTTCGGCCCTGATGTCACCGTCGAGAGTTCCACTCCATTTCAAAAACTGATCACAGGGCTGTGAGGCCAAAACTACTAATCTTTTCTGCTAGTTGCGTCGCTTTTCGTGTTTGGAGGTTGCGTGATTTTTGTGCAACACCGGACGGAAAACGCGTTTCATAGGCCCGTTTTGGCGCGTTCTCTTGTTGTGTGTGCATGGGGCATCGATCATGTTGGCTGAGCGACGGAGGGGGGCATCCCGAGGTCGTCCCGTTTAGGTCTTTCGCTTAAGTCCCTCGCGTTCATGCGGGTGTGTCCGAAGGCGCGAAGGGACTCGGAGCGGTGATTTAGAGGGGGTTTGGGAATTGGCCGTCCGGTCAGTGACCTTCCCTGAAGAGCAACTTGGAGGTTTAACATGAAGTTGGTTAAGAGCCTTTTGCTCGGCTCAGCGGCGGGTCTGATCGCCGTGGGCGGAGCGCAGGCAGCCGATCTCCCCGTGAAGGCCAAGGCGGTCGAATACGTGAAGATCTGCTCCCTGTACGGAGCCGGGTTCTACTACATCCCGGGCACTGACACCTGCATCAAGCTGGGTGGTTATCTGCGCGCTGAAGTCGGTCTGAACACGAACAGCATCTACGGCATTCAGAACGGCGCACCCGCCGGCGCTCACAATCGCCTGAGCAACTACTACACGATGCGCGCTCGTCAGGATCTCAACATCGACACGCGCACCGCGACTGAATACGGCGTCGTCCGCACCTTCTTCGATGCGACGTTCTCCTGGACCACCGCTGGCTACGTCGGAACCGGCTCGCCCACGGGCGCGACCGCCGGCACCTTCACGTCGGCTGGTACCACCACCATCAACCCGACCGATGGCGGCACTTCGGGCGGCTCGCTCGGCGTGTACTACGCCTTCATCCAGTTCGCCGGCTTCACGATGGGTAAGGCCGTGTCGCAGTTCGACGCGCCCTGGACCAACTATCCCGGCAACAACATCGACAGCCTCGTCGGCGGCAGCGGCACGGTCACTGGTGTCAACCAGTTCACCTACACCGCTGACTTCGGTCAGGGCATTACGGCGTCGTTCTCGGCGGAAGATGCGACGGCTTACTATCAGGCTGGCAATCTCAACCTTGCCGGTATCACAGCGGCCGGCGTGCTCGGTGGTTCGTACGGCTCCAACGCCATCGGCGGCTCGCGTTCGCCGAACCTGGTTGCTATGGTCCGCGTTGATCAGGCTTGGGGTCTGTTCCAGGCGTCGGTCGCGGCGCACGACAACCACGTCGCTTACTACGGCGCAGACGAAACCACTGGCCACCCCGACGACAAGTGGGGTTGGGCGGTTCAGCTCGCTCTGTCGATCAAGAACATCCCGACCGGCGCGGGTGACACGATCAACATTTCGGGCGTCTACACCGACGGTGCGACCCGCTACAACTTCCAGAACCTCGCGGGTAGCTCATACTCCATGTACGGCGGCTCGAACGTCGCCTACCAGAGCATCGGCTTCGCCAATGCGCCGGACACCGTGTTTGTCGGCTCTGCAGCGACGGGCTTCAGCTCGCAGGAAACCGTCAAGACCTGGGGCTTCCGTGGTGCGTACACCCATAACTGGGATCCGTACTGGAACACCGCGCTCTACGGTGCTTATGCGCATGCGTCCTTCGGATCGCTTGCCAAGAACTTCCTCTGCGGCGGTGGCGGCTTCGCCGGCGTCTTGTTAACGCCGGGCGTTACCTCGTGTAACCCTGACTTCAACATCGGCCAGGTCGGTTTGATCACCCGCTGGACTCCGGTCAAGAACCTGACGTTCTCGGCCGACTTCAACTGGACCCGACTGGATCAGAAGTACGCAGGCGTGACCGGGCTGGTTACACCGGCTGCTAATGTCGCCAAGCCGACCGCGTCGTATGAGCTCAAGGACCAGGACTCGTTCACCCTGCTCCTCCGCGCTCAGCGCAACTGGTAACAACGACCTAAGCTTTAGAGCTCTCGGTGGGAGACTGCCGAGAGTTCTCCAGAGCCCTCGACGGGAGACCGCCGAGGGCTCTTGCATTTATGGATCACAAGGTCACGGTCAGGGCGAAGCATTCGGGCGAAGGCATCGCGGATCTATCAAGCAATGAAAGAGGCCGCCAACTGAGGCGGCCTTACTGCAACTTGCGGCGTCGCTTTTCGATAAGGGCGCGCTGCTCCTCGATGTCCTCTCGGACAACCTTCTTAAGGTCCTCCGTCGCCTTGTCCTCGTTGGCGTTCGGGTCCTTTGGTTCGTTCTGGGTTTCCTTGCCCATGCATCAATCGCAGCCTGTTGTGGTCGACAACGATTGATGCACATCAACGGTTCGGTTCCCGGTTGCGAATTAGGACACCTCCGGATTCAACTTAGGACACTAGGGGTTAAATACGGACAGTACCCGCTTATCGCACCGGAACGGCCAGTGAACAAATTCCCCCGTTTTTCCCCGTGTCGGTGTGTCACGTTTGGGGAATGTTCCGTGTCAAGGCGTCTCGAAATGCCTTCACCGGCCCCGCTAGATCGTTTTGATTCCAAAGGAATTTGGCGATTTTCGCGGGGCCGGCGAAGTTGCGCCCAGCCATTGGGGGATGGCTGGCCGCGCGCGAACCGGTCTGGGACGGGGAGGGGTGGGGATGTGACCGGGCCGCGTAACTCGTTGTCTCGTTCCTACTGATCTTTCGCGCTGGCGGTGGAGACCGCCGGCTTGGTATCGCCGAGCGAGACCCAGACGTTGGGATCGCTCTGCGACTGGCGCTTGACGAAGCGGTAGCCGGTCTCCGTCCAGGCAACGACGTTCTCGTTCTGATTGTCGAGAACGAACTCGCCCTTGTCGGTCTTCACCGTCAGCACCGCGTGGCCTTCGCCCTTCTTGTCGCGCACGACGGTGATCAGCAGGGCCTGGCGCGGCCATCCGGCGTCGATCAGCATCTTGCGCTTCAACAGCACGTAGTCTTCACAGTCGCCGTAGCCGTCTGATGGCAGCGACCACTTCTCGATCACGCCCCAGTGCTCCTGGTCGGTCAAAGGCTTGACGGTCTCGTTGACCCAGCGATTGACCTTGACGAGGTCGCGCCATGCGGCCTGCGACATCACGATGTCGCGCGGCTGCACCGGTGCGCCCTGGCATTGGGCGGCGTTGTCCGCGCAGAACTCGACCCAGCCGATCGGCGCACGCGTGGTGTCGCCGAGGCTCGCGTAGAGCAGACGGCTTTCGCCGGCCTGCGCCGCCGCGCTGATCCCGAAGAGCATGGCGACCAGCGCCAGCCTCTTCCCCTGTCCCCTGAAGTCAAACATTGCGGTCCCCGTTTCTTGTTGGGACCACATTTCGCACGGAGCTTTTGAGTTGCCGCTAAGTCAGTCAAGTCAAGTCGAGACGAATGCAAGTAAAAGGCGCGGCGAATTCGATCTATACTTGAATCGAATTCGAATAAAATTCGATATGACTGCAATCGATTCAAATTTTACCGATTAACTTGGAAACGCTGGCAGAACCGGCGTGCGCGCCGCTCCGCGACCGACGCGTTAACCGCAAGGCGGCGGCCGCGCGACGTGAAAAAGGCGGCGTCCGTATCCCGGAGGCCGCCTTCCAGCTTGGAAATAATGAGGTTTTCGCGTCCGCGCGCTTTACCGCGCGGTAACGCTCTCTTCGAGTGTCTCGATCGGCTGCTCGTGCAGGAACTCCAGCGCGAAGCCGTCTTCGAGATTTCGGACCACGCGGCCCTGGACCCGGCCGAGCAGAACCGTCGATTTCAGCGGCGGGCGGTTCTCCGCGGCGATCGCGGCGCCCGACAGCGAGAGGTCGATGATGCGGCACGTCATCTTGGTGCCGTCCTCGAGCGTCAGCACTGCGATGGGGTTGCGTGGCACGATACGGTCGTGGCGGCGGTCCTCCGGCAGATTGAGGATGTCGCGATTGGCGAGCCAGGTCAGCTGGGCCGCCAGCTTGTCGCGCTTCCTCGGTGTCGCACCGATCGTCATGGCGAAGCCGTTGTCGATGATGCGGGTGATCTTGCCCTCGACGCGGCCGATATGGTCGAGATAGGCGACGACGCGGTCGCCGACATTGCCGATGCCGGGCGCGAGCAAAGCGAGGCCGCCCGGCGACATGTTGATCACCTGGCAGGGGAATTCCCGTCGGTCCGGCAGCATGTAACGGCCGAGCAGGTGCACCTTCACCCGCTGGAAGCGCCTGCGCTCCTCGGCGGCCGGAAGAAATTTTTTGTTCGCCAACGCCATTTTCAACACCCGACCCCCCGCCCGGGCGGAGTCCGGGACGACCCTAAGGTGCGTAGGGTTAATGTCGCGTTAGGATTGGGCGCGGCGGCAACGGACAGACACGATGCGCTCGAAAAGCCACATCAGGGGCGGGCACGCCAGCACTGTCAGCGCGCCGAGGTCGAGCGCGACCGCGGCGGTCCCGGCCGATTTGGCGAGCCGCCCAGCCACCGCCGGCCCCAGCATCATGGTCGCATAGAAGAGGGTGTAGAACACGCCCATCCCGATCGCCCTGGTGTCCGGGGCGAGCACGCGGGCGGCGAGGCTCATGATCGGGCCGGCCGGATGGCCTCCGATCAGGCCGATCAGGATCAGGATGGTGATCACCGCGTCCGATCGCGGCAGCCAGGCCAGCAGTCCTGCCACGATGAGGCTGGCCCCGATCGCCAATATAAAGGGTCGCTTGAAGCGGTCGGCGAGATAGCCGCCTGCTGGCACAGAGATCACCGACAGCCACATCACGAGGCTGATCGCCGAGCCCGCCGCGGCGATGCTCCAGCCGCGCTCGGCCAATAGCGTCGGGCCGAACGAGAAGATCATGGCGAAGCCGACATTATAGAGGCCCCAGATGAGCCCTGCGACGATCACCGCCAGCAGCGCCAGCGGATCGAGCCGGCCCGAGCCGGCAGCGCCGGCGCCGGCTCCCGGCGGCGGCTGGTAGAACGTGATCAGCAGAATGCCGATCGCGGTCAGTGCGCCCACGGACAGGAATACGGCGCCCGCACCATGGGCGGTGCCGATCGCCGGCAGCACCAGCAGCGAGATCGCGACGCCGGCCGGCCAGGAATTGACGAAGATCGCCATCGCGGTGGCGATCTCCTTGCCCGCGAACCAGTCCGCGGCCATCTTGGTGAGCTGCACCGTCAGCAGCACGCCGCCGGCGCCGGAGGCGAGCCGGCCCGCCATCTGCCAGCCCCAGATGTCGGTGGTAGCCATCACGAGGCTGCCTGCCGTCATCAGCAGCAGCGCGGCGATGGTGGTCGGCTTGTCGCCGAGCGTGCGGCCGATCGCGCCGCCCGGCAGCGCCAGCACGACGCCCGGCGTGAAATACAGCCCGATCAGGATGCCGATATCGGCAAGGCCGACGCCGAAGGTCTGTTGCAGCAGCGGGGCGACCGCCGCGACACTCTGGAACTGGAACGCGATGGTGAGGCGCACGACGAACAGGATCGCAAGAATGCCCCAGCGATTGCGCAATGCCCCATCTCCCAAAAGTCTTGAGCGTGCGGTGAGGGGACGCCGGAGTCAATCGGCTGTGTCGTAACGCTGCGCCCTCACGCCGCCTTCGCCGCGCGCTGATACAGCAGGCACAGCAGCGCCAGCAGCACGGCGGCCGAGAGCCCGAGCGACCAATGGATCCCGATCGCCGCGCCTGCTACCCCGACCGTGATGCCGCTGAAGGCCCGCATGCCGAGCCCGGCCATGTTGTAAAGGCCGACGACGCGGCCGCGGATGTCGTGCGGCGCGTTCAGTTGCACCAGCGCCTGCGCCATGGTGTTGAAGGAGAGCTCGAAGAAGCCTGCAAAGAACAGCAGCGCAATCGCGACCGGATAGACCGGCACCAGTGCGAAGCCGAGCAGCGCCACGCTCCACAGCATCGCCAGCGTGATTGCGGTGCGCGGGGTGCCCTTCAGCCGTCCCCAGGATTCCAGTGCGATGCCGGCCAGCAGCGCGCCGGCCGCATCCGCCGCGAGCAGCACGCTGTAGGAGACGCCGGGATCGCCATGGCCGAGATCGCCGGCATAGCCCGGCATCTGGGCGTGATAGGCGTTGCCGATCATGAAGGAGGTGAGGCCGGCAAGCCACGTCATCGCCGACAGCACGGGCTGGGTGTCGATCGTGCGGATGGTGAGCACGATGTCGGCAAGGCCGCGCACCGCGAAGCGACGCGCCGCCACGCTCTTGTCCCTGACCGGGGCCCAGAACAGCCAAAGCAGCATCGGCAGATAGAACAGCGTGTTGAAGATGATGCCGTGCGAGGGACCGAGCGTCAGCATGATGATGCCGCCGACTGCGGGTCCGACCAGGATGCCGAGATAGCGCGCCATCGCATTCAGCCGCACCGCGCTCGGCAGATCGGCCGGGCCGACGAGGTCGTAGAGCAGAAGCTGGTTCGGCGTCTGCCAGAGCACGCCGGCGCAGCCATGGATCACCAGGAGCAGCATCGCGTGCCACATCTGGATCGTATCGGTCAGGAAGAAGAAGCCCCATCCGGCGGAGGCGACGATGAACAGCAGCATGCCGCACTGGATGATGCGGCGCGGATCGAACCGGTCGGCGAGGCCACCGACCGCGACGGAGAACAGCAGGAACGGCAGCCAGTGCGACAGCACGGCAAACCCGCCCAGCGTCGGCGAATGGAATTTCTGGAACACCACCCAATAGCTGATCACATGCTCGATATTGTCCGCCATCATCGCCAGCACGTAAGAGGCGAACTGGAGACGGTAGGGCACGGACTTCATCGCCGCAAACGATCCGGATGCGGCCATGGGATTTTGGGGGAGGGGGTTCACGGGATGACCAGAGTGGGACTCTTGGCGCCTTACACGTTCGCTGGCGACGGCTCAAGACTTTGCACGTGGACGAAGACCAGCCATGCCCTGCATGGTAGCCGTGACTTCGTCGCGCTATCGACCGTGCTCCGGCGCCGCAAATCGCGACGGGCGGACGAGCGACGTCCCGAACCTGAGCTCTCCTCACGTCTTGCGGCGGGTCCAGCTTTCCTGGGGTTCGTCGGCCCATGTGGTTCCAAGACCAAGCATCGTGATCCAGGTCTCGGCCAGCTTGCCGCCTTCGATACGATAGCTTTGCATGCCGGCGCGGCTGCGCTGCTCGCCGGTCGTGGGATCGGGCCAAACGAATGCAAATCGGAACCACGCGCGGTCAGTCGAGAAAGAGTGGTCATACACGACGACGCGGATTCCGGGCCGGTCTCGGTGCACGGTGTGCAATTCCGCAGCATACTCGTCCCGCGTGACGGTCCGGTCGCCTCTTTCGTCATGACGGATGTAATGCGATCCTACGCAGTCCGGGATGAGGTCAAATCGCCCCTCATGCCAAACCCGCTCCCAGCGATCGAAGAGCGCGCGTATATTGTCAGTCATGGGCTCCCCGAAATGGAATTGGTGCGGCACTGCTTGCGTCGTTGCAAGTATCTTGCCGAAATGCGGGCGCTTGCAGCGCAATGAGGGTGCGCCGGTCACATAGGGCACTTCCGCCTTCGCTGGCTGAGCTATGATAGCTTCGCGATACGCCCGCACCACAAATCACAACAGACGGGCAGCGAGGAAACAGCCATGGAATCCATCCGCGTCTGCACCCACGCAGGGCCGGGCTCAGAGCCCGTCATCCGCACCGTGCCGTGGCCGAAGGTCGGCCGCAAGGGCGCGCTGATCAAGGTCGGCGCCTGCGGGGTCTGCGGCACCGATTTGCATATTCTGAAAGGGCATTGGCCGAAGCCGCTGCCGTGGCCGTTCACGCTCGGCCACGAACTCGGCGGTGTCATCGTCGAATGCGGCGATGAATTCTCCGAGGATTTCATGAGCAAGCCGCTGACCGTCGGCTCGAAGGTGATGATCCCGCCGCTGATGCCCTGCGGCCGCTGCTACTACTGCATCCATTATCCGCAAGTAGCCAACAAGTGCCTGACTCCGGTCTATTACGGCCGCTATCTCGGCTTCGACAAGGCGCCGCACCTGTGGGGCGGCTGGGCCGAATACGTCTATGTCGATCTCGACATGCTGCCGGGCACCAAGATCTACAAGCTGCCCGACGACATGTCGTTGCGGTTAGGTGCGCTATCCGAGCCGCTGACCTCCTGCATCCGCGCCTTCAATCGCGCGACCCGCGCCGGTGGTTTCAGCTGGGGTGACACGGTGGTGATCCAGGGCTCCGGCCCGATCGGTATCTTGGCGGTCGCGGCCGCAAAGGAAATGGGAGCAGGGCGCGTCATCTGCGTCGGCGCGCCGGAGGAGCCGCGGCTCAAGCTCGCGCGTGAGTTCGGTGCGGAAGCCACGGTGAATATCGAGGAGCTCAAGTCGCCGCAGCAGCGCGTCGATCGCGTGAGGAAAATCGTCGGCGGCTTCGGCGCCGATCTCGTGATGGACTGCTCGGGCCATCCCACCGCCGGCCCCGAAGGCATCGAGATGCTGCGCGACGGCGGCACCTATGTCGAGATGGGCCAGTTCACCGACGCCGGCTCGATCGACACCTCCTGGCACCGCATCTGCACCAAGGATCTCAACGTGCTGGGATCCTGGGGTTTTACCGGCAACGATCTGCCGCTCGGTGTGGACATGCTGTATCGGACGCGCGACAAATACCCGTGGCTGAAGATGCAGACGATCTATCCGTTTACGGAAGAGGGCGTCGGACAGGCGGTGAGGGATGCGATGGCGATGAAGACGGTGAAATCGACCATCGTGCCGTGGCCGGAACTGGTGGAGTGAAGACGTGTAGCCCGGATGAGCGAAGCGATATCCGGGGCCTTGCTGATGATTCCCGCATCTCGCTTCGCTCATGCGGGCTACGCGTCGGAGTTTGGATTGCACGATGAAATGACAAACGAAGAGACTGACGACCCAAACCGACGCTCCCCCTTCAACGCCATCCGCGCGATCGACTACACCGTCATTTTCGTGCGCGACATGGCGGCGATGCGCCGCTTCTACGAAGACGTCCTCGCCTTCCCGCTGCTGCGCGAGCTGTCACCGAACTGGATCGAATACGGCTTGGGCGGCAACACGCTGGCCTTGGCGAGGCCGAGCCGGACTGCCTCCGATGCGCCGATCCCGGCGGGCAGCGCCTCGCTGCAACTGGCCTTCAAGGTCTCCGCCGCCGAAGTCGATCAATGCGCCGATGAACTCCTGCGGCAAGGCGTGGCGCTGCTGTCGCCGCCGACGGACCAGTCGTTCGGCCATCGCACGCTGTTCTTCCGCGATCCCGACGGCAATCTGCTCGAGGTGTACGCGGAGATCTGAGCGCACTACCGATGACGCCGAGCAAGTGGCCCGCTATGCGAGCTTGCGCGCCGCTGCGGTTGCCTTGTCGCCGGTGTTCGGCGTCCCGGTCGGCTCGATCAGCAGAAGATGAACCTCCTCGCGGGCTACCGGGCGATGTTCGACGCCTTTGGGCACGACGTAGAGTTCGCCCGGACCGAGGGTCACCGTCCGATCCCGCAGTTCGATGTCCAGATTGCCTTTGAGGACGAGAAAGAAATCGTCAGTGTCGTCGTGCTTGTGCCAGGTGAACTCGCCCTTCACCTTCACCACCATCACGTCGCAATCGTTGAAGGTCGTGACCGTGCGCGGCGACCAATAGTCCTGAAAAGTCGCGAGCTTGTCGGCAAGCGATATGCTATTTGTCATGTTTCACCCGTTGCTCTCTGGTGGGGCACGATTTGGGATTGCGAGGCGGGCGCGACAACACCGTCATTGCGGGGCGATCTTGCTGCCGTCGCGTATGCGGAGATCTCGGGTGCAACCGGCTATTTGACGCTCCCGGTCAGCATGGCCTGCGCCCAATCGGGGCGGTTGTTGGCGAGCGCGCGCGCCGATGCGGCGTCCCAATCATATTCGAGCGCCAGGAGTTCGACCTGCCAGCGCTTGTTTCGCTTCGCGAGTATCGCGTAGCGGGCGTGAGGCGAGCGATGTTCGAGTCTTGCGGCGATGGGAAGGTCCGCGAAGACCGGGCAGCCAACGCTTCCCGGATTGAGGACCAGACGGTCGCCGGGACCCTGAACGACCGCCTGCCGGTGGCTATGACCGCACAGCACCACGCGCGCTGCCAGTTCGCTCGCGAGGCGTGCCTCCAGAACGTCCCGGCGCGCCGGCACAAAACGGCCGTCGTCGAGCGATTCCTCCAGCAGGCACGTCGTGTCGTTCTCGGGCGTGCCATGGCAGGCCAGGATTCCGTCGTCCAGCCGCAACTGGGTGGGCAGGCCGTGCAGCGCGCGACGCTGCTCCGCTGTCAATGCGTTGCGGGCGAACAGGCCTGCCGGGGAGAGCTCGTCGTCCGGAAACTCCTCGATCCAGCGGTCATGGTTTCCGCGCACGGTCGGCAACGACAGCGCTTGCAGCGCTTCGAAGGTCTCTTTCGGCCACAACGGGCTGGTGACGCAATCGCCGAGGTTCACAATCCGATCGACGGCGCGCGCCTTGATGTCGGCCAGCACGGCCTCCAACGCAGCAAGGTTGCCGTGGATATCGGAAATGACTGCCAATCGCATCGTTGTGCTCTCCATCCCTTAGGGTCCGATCTCGGCTCAGTCGCCGCCAGATCCGGTTGCGCCGATGTTAATCAAGGTGGCCGCAAGAATCCGCTGCAACCTTCGGGCGCGGTGCTTTCCGTCAAGCCATGCAACATAGGCATGGCGATTTGCCGGCGCTTGGCGTAAAGAGCGCCCAGATCAAATCGCCAGCGTGCGGCCGGGCCGTTCGCCGCGCATGCAGCTCAGGTTCGCCGGATCACCGTTCCGCGCCTGAATCAACCAAGGTTCTCCATCTCGTGTCCCTTCCGGCCCTGACCCCGCCGCTCGCCCGCGCTTTGGCCGAGCGGAACTATGATTCACTGACCCCCGTCCAGCTCGCCGTGCTCGCTCACGAAGCCACCGGCCGTGACCTTCTGGTGTCGGCCCAGACCGGCTCCGGCAAGACTGTCGCCTACGGATTGGCCATCGCGAAGAATCTTCTTGATGACGCCGAGCAGTTCGGGCCCGCGGCAGCGCCGCTCGCCCTGATCGTGGCGCCGACCCGCGAGCTTGCACTTCAGGTTCAGCGCGAGCTGGCCTGGCTCTACGGGCATGCCGGCGGGCGCGTCGTCTCCTGTGTCGGCGGCATGGATCCGCGGCGCGAGCAGCGCGAGCTGGCCGCAGGCGCGCACATCGTCGTCGGCACGCCCGGGCGGCTCTGCGATCATTTGCGCCGTGGCCGTCTCGACATCTCCGAGCTCGCCGCCGTCGTGCTCGACGAGGCCGACGAGATGCTCAATCTCGGCTTTCGCGAGGACATGGAGTTCATTCTCGAGACCACGCCGGAGACGCGTCGCACCCTGCTGTTCTCGGCGACGTTTCCGCGCGGCATCGTCGCGCTGGCGAGGCAATATCAGCGCGACGCGTTCCGGATCGAGGTCGCCGGTGACGAGGGCGGTCACGCCGACATCGAGTATCGCGCGATCCGCATCGCGCCCGCCGACGTCGAGCACGCCGTCGTCAACGTGCTGCGCTTCTACGAGGCGCCGAGCGCGCTGGTGTTCTGCAGCACGCGCGATGCCGTCAGGCATTTGCAGGCGGCGCTGCTGGAGCGCGGCTTTTCCGTCGTCGCTCTCTCCGGCGAATTGACGCAGAACGAGCGCACCCTGGCGCTCCAGTCGCTGCGCGACGGGCGCGCCCGCGTCTGCGTCGCCACCGACGTCGCCGCCCGCGGCATCGATCTGCCGAGCCTCGACCTCGTCATTCATGCCGATCTGCCCAACGACGCCGAAGTGATGCAGCATCGCTCGGGCCGCACGGGGCGCGCGGGCCGCAAGGGCACGAGCGTCCTCCTGGTGCCGCCCGCACGTCGGCGGCGCGCGGAGCTGCTGCTCAATGTCTCCGGCATCGATGCGGCCTGGGGGACGGCGCCGCAGGCGGAGGAAATCCGCAAGCTCGATCACGCGCGCATGAAGGACGTGCTGTTCACCGAGGAGACGACGGCCGACGATCTGGTGCTGGCGCAGGCGCTACTGGCCGAACGCTCGGCGGAGGACATCGCCGCCGCGCTCGCGCGACTTTACCGCGCGCGGCTGCCGTCGCCCGAGGATATCATCGATCCCGGCGAGCGAGGTAGCCGGACGCGCGATGATCGCGGTCGCGACAAATCTCAAGGCGCGGATGGCGAGGATCGCCCAGCGCGGCTCCGACCGAAGTCTGGTAAAGCATCGTCGAAACACGGCATGGCGGAAGGCAGCGTCTGGTTCCGCGCCGCCATCGGACGACGCAAGAATGCGGAGGCGCGCTGGCTGCTGCCGATGATCTGCCGCCGCGGCGGCATCGACAAGAGCGACATCGGCGCCATCAAGATCATGGACACCACCACCGAGTTCGAGATTTCCGAGCGGGCCGCGGAGTCGTTCGCCGCCAAGATCAAGCGTCCGGACAAGGAAGACAGCATCCGCATCGAGCCGATGGCGGAGGCGCCGCGCCGGCCGGAAGCTTCGGAGGAGCGCTCTCACGCGCCCCGGCGCGAGGCCGGCGATCATCGTGAACGGCGCGACGATCACCCGCGCGAGGCAGCTGGATTCAAGCATCGCAGCAAGCCTCACGGCGATCGCGCGCCGAAATTCGCCGATGCTCCTTCCTTCGGAAACAAGAAGCACAAGAACAGGCCGGGCCACGCAGAGCCGTCGGTCACGCCGTGGCCCGCGAAGGGCGCGCCGGGAAAGAAGGCCAAGAAGAAGCGGCGAGGTTGATCGGTCACCGATCAACCCGGACTGCAATGATGACGCCGGATTGCACCGGCGACACCATCTGAAAAGGCAGGTGTGGGCTCAGCGGCCTCCGCCGCCACCACCACCTCCACCTCCGCCACCACCACCGCCGGCATCACGCATCGACGAGCTGTAGCGGGGATCGGTCTGCTTCATGTAGATCGGCGAGGTGTCGCGATGGATGACGGTGGTGGGTTTTCTGCCCACGTTCGGTGTCTCGATCAGGAAGCCGCAGCCTTCGAAGAAGGCGGTGTCGCAGTCATAGGTCCGGTACTGCGTCGCGGTGGCGCTGGTCGCGGTGAACGCGGCCGTCCCAACGCATGCAATCAGGGCAACTTTCGTCAATGTGAGCGTCATGGATATTCTCCAGCCTCGGTTCGCGAGACCGGAAGGGCTCGCACACACACACTTTCGACGGAGGCTGATCTGACTCGGTTCGAGGAGGCGGTTTCACGCCCGAGTGAGCCGGGGGCGGGATGTTACGTCGCAGCGAGGTCGCGCAACATATAGGTCGCGCCTTCTCCGTAGCAGGCCAGCTTCGCATGCAGCGACGCATCCGCCGCCACGGCACGAAAGCCGAGACGTTCCCACAGCGGCCGCGTGGCGTAGACCGAGACAAGTGCGAGCGCCGTGATGCCGGAGGCGCGCGCCAGCTCCGCGATCCCGGCAATATAGGCGCGCGCAACGCCGCCGCGCTGATCCGGCAGCACGGCGATATCGTGCACGTAGAGACAGTCTGCATCCTCGGGGAGTCGTTCCAGGAAACGATCGAGCGGCGGGATCTGATGCTGCTTCCAGGGATGCGCGAGCCCGTAGCCGGCGATCTCATCGCCGGCGACGAGCACGCGGCAGCCATCGGGATAGAGCCGCATCTTCTCCGCGAATACCTCGGGGCGTTCCGGAAGATCAGGATGGATCCGCGCCGCGATGGCGCTGATCGCGGGCAGATCGGATGGGTGCACGGGACGCCAGTGCGGCTTGTTCATGTCTCTTCGTCGTTCCGTCTCGGTTGGTCCAGTTTATTCCGCTGCGTTGGCGCGCGCAGCGAAAAATATCTTTCTGCGATCCGAGGAATACGAGGCCGCGTGAGGCGTCCTACCCATGCAAGCCAATTGCATGACAGGAGACATCATGACGTCCTCGATCCGCCTCGCGCTCGCGCTGGCAATATCGCTCGCGATCGTTCCCGCCGCCTTCGCCGCACCGCCGACCAAGACCGGCAAGACCGACAAGGGCAGTGTGCTCACCGATGCCAAGGGCATGACGCTCTATACTTTCGACAAGGATGCGGACGGCAAGTCGGCCTGCAACGGTCCATGTGCGACGAACTGGCCGGTGCTGAAGGCCGAGGCGGGCGACGCCGCCGGCGACGGCTACACCATCATCACGCGCGACGACGGCTCGAAGCAGTGGGCCTACAAGGGCAAGCCGCTCTACACTTTCGCCAAGGACCAGAAGCCCGGCGACATCACCGGCGACGGCTTCTTGAACGGTGCCTGGCATCTGGCGACGCCGTAACGGCGCTCTGCGCAAACACGGTGCGTCGGCCGTTGCACGCGACAGCCGGCGCGCTGCCGTGCCGTTATCTCGGATATTCGAGCTGCATCGCGACGAAGTCGGCCGTGCGCGGCCCGTAGCGCGCATCGATGGATTGCAGCGTCTGGTCCAGCGCTCGCGCCGGCGGCAGGTTGACGGCGGCCGGCGGCGTCTGCTGTGCCGGCCAGTCGGCCGCGATCCTGTCCGGCAGGATGCGGAGGCCGCTGCGGCTCGTCCGCGCCTCCGCCGTGGCGGCGAAGGTGAGCGCGTGCGAGCGATAGGTGCGGGACCACGCATCGGCGATCAGCGCAAGTGACACCTCGTCGATATCAGGCGTCAGCGCGATGCCGAGTTGCTCGCGGTTCCAGAATGCGAGCGTGTTGGCGATCGCCGTCAGTGCAAAGGGGCGTGTGAACTGGAAGGCTTCGCTGCGGTGGCGCGCATCCCATTCCGCAAGTCCGATGTCGCGGGCGACGGCTAGCGCCTTGGCGCGGCCGGCGATGGCCTCGACCAGGGTCAGGGCCATCGGCATGGACGCGGTGATGCCGGTCGTCGTCACGACGCCGCGGTCGACCACCAGCCTGCGGTCCGCGATATAGCGGATCGCGGGATGCTTTTGCAGGTCGCGCACGGAATACCAGTGCGTGGTGGCCCGGCGGCCGTCAAGCAGCCCGGTATTGGCAACGACCATGGCGCCGACGCAGACGCCGATGACGATCGCGCCCTTGCCGGCCTGGTCTTTGATCCACTGCAGGGCCACGGCATCGTCTTCGCGGCTCATCGCCGGCACGATGACGTAATCCGCGCCATCGGGATGCGCAGCATCGAACTCGGCGATCGTCGCATGCGGCTGCACTTTCAATGCGGGATAGAGTGCGACGGGTCCGGGCTGCGTCCCCAATGTGAGGACGTCGGCGACATCGGCGCGCGCGAGGATGCCGTACGGCATCAGATAGTCGGTGGTCTCGCTCATCTCGTTGATACCGACGATGGCGATCAGGGGACGCTTGCGCTTTGGCGGCTTCAACGCCGCAAGCGTCGCCTCGGTCTCGTCCTTGGATATCGCAGGCGCGGTCCCCTGAGCCGGCGGGCCAGGCAGCAAGAACAGCCAGGTTCCACCGATCGCCGCCAGCAGTGCCACGCAGCCGACGCCACACCACGCCAGAATGCGCCATATCATGATGGTGTCACCCGATCCTCGTTGCTTCACGCGAGGCGGAAGCTAACCGCTGGCAACGACATCAGGAATGACGCAGATCCGGCAAAATCGGCCATCCGCGCGTTGGCTTGTCGCGCCGCGGGCGGCGGAGACTATCTCAGCCCCTCGTACACCATCAGCCCGCGTGCGATCTGCAATTTGCGGATGGTGCGCGGCAGGAGTTTCTCCGGCTGGTGCAGATAGCGCCAGGAGGTGAGGGTGAAGGCGGAGAGCGTGCCGCATTCGTCGTCGAACGGCGCGAGCACGCCTGTCACGCTTACCGGCGTGTGCGGGCGGGCGTTGAAGGGGAGCAGCAGCAGTTCGAGATGCGCCTTGCTGCCGTCCGCGCGCACCGCGGTGACGCCGGCGATCGCGCCGAGCGTCTCGTCGGCAACGATTGTCGTGATCTCCTCGATCTCGCTGCGGCTCGCTTCAGTGAACAGCGCCGCAAAGCTCTGGTCCTTGAGGTCTGTTCCTGCGAGCGCGCAGACGCGCGTGCCGGCGACGCGAAACGGGAAGCCGAGGTTCGGCTCGCAGGACAGCACGAAGATGTCGCCGAGCAGGCCGCGGACCGCAGCCGGGTCGATGTCGGCCCGGTCAGGGGCCCGCGCAGTGCCGCGCTTCTTGTTCCAATACGCGAAGAACGCGCGGCTCGACGGATGTTTCATGTCTGAACGCTAACCCCCGGGCGCGACCTCACGGGACAAACCTGTCCCGCTTCAGTGCACCCGCGATCCCTTCTCTTGTTGTGCAGGAGGGGATTTGCAGCGTCCATGCCGCAGCGGCGTTTTCGGCCCTGTTGTGCCTGCCTTTGCGTCGTTAACGTTAAATTAACTATGCGCTTTGTGCCGGCCGCGTGCCTGTTATGGTGACCGCGGTCGCAAGCCTCGCCGCTTTCTCCAGGTTCTCGGCAAGGCCTGTACACAGGGCGTCAAACAGTTTGGTCACGGGCCGCGGGGAGGGGTGGGGATACTCCTTATCTCTCCGGCCACCGGAAGACCGACACGGACAGGCAGGGCTTTCCCAGGGCCCTGCCTTTTCCGTTTGTGCACTTGCGCAGGGACGGTAAAGGCGACTATCTCCAAGCCTACCGCTCCGATCGCGCCTGAAAGCGAAGCTGCCTTGGATTCCCCGCAAGATTCGTCACCGCAAGGTCCTCAGCCGGACTTGCCTGCCGTCGTCGAGGAGGCTCCGCGGGAGCCGATCCTGACGCTGCCCGCGGCGCTGACCGCCTATATCCTGCTTTTGGCGGTGATCCATCTGCGGGTGTTGCTGCCGCCGGAGCTCGAGAACTGGACCATCGACGTGTTCGGCTTCATCCCGAAGCGCTACGATTCCTCGCTGCTCAATCTGCAGATCCCGGGCGGGGCGGGTGCGAAGGTCTGGACTTTCGTCACCTATTCGCTGCTGCACGCCAATCTGACCCATCTCGGCTTCAACGTGCTGTGGCTGCTGCCGTTCGGCAGCGCGCTGGCGCGGCGCTTCGGCGCGGTCAGGTTCTTCGTCTTCCTGGCGGTGACGGCGGCGGCCGGCGCGCTGGCCCATCTCATCACCCACGAGCATGCGGTGGCCCCGATGATCGGCGCCTCGGCCTCGGTGTCGGGCGCGATGGCAGCGGCAATCCGATTCGCCTTCGTCCGCGGCAGCTTCCTGTCGTTCAGCCGTTCGGACGCCGATACCGCCGCAAAAGTTCCGGCGCTGCCGCTCTCGCGCGCGCTGCGCGACGGACGGGTGATCGGCTTCCTCAGCGTTTGGTTCGGCGTCAACATCATCTTCGGCGTCGGCGCGATCGGGATCGATTCCGAGACCACGAGCGTCGCCTGGCAGGCGCATATCGGCGGCTTCTTTGCCGGTCTGCTGCTGTTCGCCCTGTTCGATCCCGTGCCGCGCGTTCGAGGCGATGCTGCGGATGCGTCATCACAGGACATTTCAAACCGTATTTGAAGCGGCGCTTGCGGCGCGGCCCGAATTCATCCATCATTCCCGAGAACAATGTTTCGAAGCCGCAAGCTGCTAGCGACGACGCTTCGCAACGCGCCTGAGCGTGAAACCGGCGCCAAAACTGTTAGTTGAAGACTCGAAGAACAAGTTCGGATCGCCTCGAGGGCGGACGGCTCCGATTCAGGGAGGCTGCAATGACGGTACGTTCCATTCTGAACAACAAGGGGCACCAGATCGTGAGCGTCGAGCCCGACGCCAAGCTGGCCGCCACGATCAAGCTGCTCGCTGAGAAGAAGATCGGCGCGGTGCTGGTGATGAACCAGAGCCGACTCGAGGGCATCCTGTCGGAGCGCGACATTGTGCGCGTGCTGGGCGAGCGCGGCGCCGGCGTGCTGGAGGCGCCGGTCTCGGACGTCATGACCCGCAAGGTCGTGACCTGCAAGGAGACCGACACCGTGGCCGAGCTCATGGAGATGATGACGTCGGGCAAGTTCCGCCATTTGCCCGTGATCGACAACGGCAAGGTGGTCGGCCTGATCTCGATCGGCGACATCGTCAAGCGCCGGGTCCAGGAATACGAGTCGGAGCAGGAAGCCCTGCGCGACTACATCAAGACGGCCTGACCGGCCTCACAACTGACCTCATTCCTGTGCTTTCGGCGCGGTGCCCTCGGGCGCCGGCGCCAGCACATGGATGGCCTCCTGGATCGAATCCAGCGCGCGCTCGGCTGCACGGGTGCCGAAGGCGATGAGCTCATCGGCGCGGTGGAAGTCGAACCAGCCGATCTGGCCGACCCGTGGCGTGATCAGCATGTCAGGCGGATCGCCGGCGAGGCGGGCGCGGGTGATGCGGTCCTGCATGATGTTGAAGGCATCGACCATCACCGAGGAGATGCCGGGCCGCCCGCCGCCGCCGAAGAACTCGCGCTTCACGGTTTTCTCCGGCGAGAACAACCGCGGAAAGCGCCGCTTGACCGTCGTCTCCCCGGCCTCGGGCGCCACCGTCGCCGGCATCGCGCCGTGCGAATAGATCGTCGTGGAATGGGTGAAGATGTCGCTGGAAAGATTTGCGGCGATGACGATTTCGGCGCCGAGCGCCCGGGCGGCCGAAACCGGTACCGGATTGACCAGCGCGCCGTCGACCAGCCAGCGGTCGCCGATCAGCACCGGCGCGAAGATGCCCGGCAGCGCATAGGAGGCGCGCATCGCGTTGACCACGCGGCCGCGTGTCAGCCAGATCTCGTGGCCGGTGCGGACCTCGGTCGCCACGGCCGCGAACTTGATCGGAAGGTCCTCGATCTGGGTTTGGCCGCAGGCCTCCTCGAGCCGGATTGCGAGCTTCTCGCCGCCGATCAGGCCGGAGCCGTTGAGGCGGATGTCGAGATAGCCGAGGATGTTGCGCATGCCTTGCAGGCTGCGGCCCCATTCTTCCAGCGTGTCGAGCTGGCCGGCCGCATAGAGGCCGCCGACCACGGCGCCGATCGAGGTGCCGACCACGACGTCAGGCACGATGCCGTTGGCGAGCAGGGTCCTGATGATGCCGATATGGGCAAAGCCGCGCGCCGCGCCGCCGCCGAGGGCGAGGCCGATGACCGGCCGGCGGATGCTGCCGAGTCCCACCTTCTCGCCATTGGAGCCCCGACCCTTCAATCTGTCCAGCACCGAAACCCTCCTAACGCCGAGGCCAGCCCGTATCACCAGACTAGGCACCGCTGTTGCGCTCCGCCAGATCAGGGGTGAAGCATGGTTTATGCCGCTTTGCGAAGGGCACGGGGCAGGAGTATGGCGAGGGATGGTTGGCTCCGGGGTAATCACGTAAGCGTCAATCGGGTTCCAGCGGTCGCGCGCGGGGCCGTATTTCCTGGGGTTTCAGAGGCTTGAATTTGCCGCGTTTTCGGTGAAAAGCAGGAAGTATGACACGCGGGGGTGACGGCATCATCGGATGGCGGCGCAGCGGCAGGCTGCTGCCGGCGCTGATCCTTGCCGCGTGCCTCGTTACCTCAGGCCAAACTGCTGCGCAGGCGCAGCTTTTCTCCGATCGTCCGCCGCCGGTGCCGCCGGCATCGGTGCCCGACCCCGGCGGAGCCGTCAGCCTGGCGCCGCCCTCCGGCCTTGGCGCGGGACCCCCAAGCCTGCCGCCGACGCTGATGCAGCCCGCGACGCCCAGCATGCCGCCGCCCGCGGTCACGACCGTGCCACCGGCCGCCCCGCTGAACGCGGCCGTGCCCGGGCAGGGCGTGCTGTCGCTGACGGCGAAATACGGCAAGGACTCTCCGCCCATCACCAGCGGCCTGGTCTGGCGCGTGTTCGCCGACCGTCCCGACGAGAACGGCACCTTCAAGCTGATCCGCGAGGACCGCAACGCCACGCCAAACATCGTGCTGCCGCCCGGCAATTACGTCGTGCATGTTGCCTTCGGCCTCGTCAGCGCGGTGCGCACCGTCGCCCTGAAGGCGGAGACGGACCGCGAATCCTTCGTGCTGCCGGCGGGCGGCCTGCGCATCGAGGGCCGCGTCGGCACCAGCCGCATTCCGCAGAACCAGATCTCGTTCGCGATCTACAAGGGCAGCCAGTTCGAATCCGGCGAGCGCGCATCGCTGGTGCCGAACGTCGCCGCCGGTGACGTCGTGCTGATTCCGGAGGGCACCTACTACATCGTCTCCAACTACGGCGACGCCAATTCGGTGGTGCGCTCGGACATCCGCGTCCAGGCCGGCAAGCTCACCGACGTCACCATCACCCACCGTGCCGCCGTCATCACCCTCAAGCTGGTCAGCGACAGGGGCGGCGAGGCGCTCGCCAACACCGCCTGGTCGGTGCTGACCCCTGGCGGCGACGTCATCAAGGAATCGATCGGCGCCTTCCCGCGCGTCGTGCTCTCCGAAGGCGAATACCGCGCCATCGCCAAGAACGAGGGCAAGGTCTACGAGCGCGGTTTCAACGTCGTCAACGGCGTCGACGGCGAAGTCGAAGTCGTCGCGCGCTGAAGCATGATTCGGAAAAGTGCGCAGCGCTTTCCGAAAAGATCATGCTTGAACAACAACCTGAAGCGCGATGACGATTCACCCTGATCGCATCGCGCTTCTGAAGCGGCGCTGCGTGCAGCCTGACTTGACGCAC
Source organism: Bradyrhizobium sp. I71 (assembly GCF_022354745.1). Taxonomy (NCBI): domain Bacteria; kingdom Pseudomonadati; phylum Pseudomonadota; class Alphaproteobacteria; order Hyphomicrobiales; family Nitrobacteraceae; genus Bradyrhizobium; species Bradyrhizobium sp. I71. The sequence goes on along the minus strand of NZ_CP059398.1, from coordinate 699,436 downwards.
CGCACGATCGTTCTCATCCAGCGCACGGACGTGCATCTCTTGTTACCGCCAGATCGGTCCGGGGTGCCGGGAGCAACCGCTCTTCGCCGCCGCACCCCGTGTTTTTGACCAAATGGCCTCTTGGGGACGGAGGAAACACCGCTGACCACGGCTTATTCCCGCACCGCGGCTTCGTCACACTCCGGCGCACGATACGAATTTCCGATCATCTATTTTATTCTCTTTCCACCGCACTGGGTTATATGTCGGTCATCCATCTAATGGGGGTAGCCGGAGCAGGCCTGTGCGTCTGCGAGACCGGCAAGGAGCAGGGACCAAGCCCGTCGGCATGTTCGAAGTGATCCTTACCAGGCGCAAGCGGTTTGGCTGGCGATGGCAGGTGTGCGACCAGTCCGGCAAGATATTTGCCGATGGCTTCGAGCGCACCCGGCCGTCTGCCAAATATCAAGGCGAGCGCGCGTTGTTCTTTCTGTTGTCGCAGGCCTATCTGCGCAACCGCTCCGCCGCGTCCAGCGAGGACTAGCGGCGCCAACGGGCAACAGGCTCACCTAGACGTCGACGACCAGCTTGCCCTTTGCTGCGTGATCGCGGATCAGCGCATAGGCGTCGCCGACATTCTCCAGCGTAAAATGCCTGGCATCGAGCAGCGGCACCAACTTGCCCGCCTCCACCAGGCGCGTCGCTTCCATCATGATCTCCCCATGATGCGCGCGCCCTTCGCCCGACAGCAGCGGCAGCAGCGTGAACACGCCGGAATAGGTTGCGGCGCGGAACGACAGCGGCGCAAGCGCGTGCGTCCCCCAGCCGAGCGCACTCACCACATGGCCGAAGCGGCGCACCGCTTCAAAGGAGGCGTCGAGCACCTTGCCGCCGACGGTGTCGTAGACGACGTCGAAGCCGCGGCCGCCGGTATGCCGCGCAACATAGGTTTCGACAGGCGTGTTGCGGTCGATGAACATGGCGCCAAAACCTTCGATCGTGGCGCGCTGCGCCGCCGAGCCGGTTGCGAACACGTTCGCTCCGAAGGCGCGTGCGATCTGGATCGCGACATGGCCGACGCCGCCGGCGCCGCCATGAATCAACACCTTCTGGCCGGCCCCTAGCGACGCGCGGTCGATCAGGCCTTCCCAGGCCGTGATGAAGATCAGGGGCAGGGCTGCCGCTTCCCGCATGGCGAGATTGGCGGGCTTCGGTGCCAGCAGGTCGGCATCGACAGCGGCGAATTCGGCCAGCGATCCCTGCACGCCGCCGACGCCTCCGGTCATGCCATAGACTTCATCGCCCGGCTTGAACCGCGTCACCTCGTGTCCGGCCTGCTCGACCACGCCGGCGAGATCGATGCCGGGAATTGCAGGCAGCGGATGCCGCGCATGCGGCGCCGTGCCGGCATGGATCTTGGTGTCGAGCGGATTGACCCCGCTCGCGCACACCCGGACCAGCACCTCGCGCGGGCCGATTCCGGGCGTGGAGATGGTCGAGAGCCGCAGCGGCGCGTTGTGCGCCTCCAGCACGGCTGCACGCATTGTCGATCGTTCGGTCATGATCGTTCCGCTCCATTGTCGCCCTCCTATATGCCCATGAATTTTTGCATGAAAAGCAACGACGATGTACGATCAACGTGCATTATTGCATGAGGGTTTCCGATGGACTGGAGCGATCTGCGCATCTTCCTGGCGATCGCGCGCGAAGGCACGCTCGGGGCTGCCGCGCGAAAGATCGGCCAGACCCAGCCGACCATGGGCCGGCGGCTTCGCGCGCTCGAACAGGCGTTGGGGCAGACGCTGTTCCAGCGCACCGCCGACGGCTTCGTCCTCACGGACGAGGGCACCGCCGTGCTGCGCCATGCCGAGCGGATTGAGGAGGAAGCGCTCGCCCTTCAACGTCACGCCTCCGGCGCGGAGACGCAGCTCGATGGCCTCTTGCGCCTGTCGTCGTCGGACTGGTTCGGGACGGTGATGCTCGCGCCGGTGATCGCCGCCTTCGGCAAGCGTCATCCGAGGGTGACCGTCGAACTCCTGACCGATGCGCGCCTCTACAGCCTGCCGCGCCGCGAAGCCGATCTCGTCTTCCGCATTAAGCCGTTCAGCGAGCCGGAGATTATTTCCAGGAAGCTGCTGCACATTCCTTACGCGCTCTATGGCAAGAAGGGCAGCAAGCCGCCGCGCGCCGGCGACGGGCGTGGCGTCCGCGTCGTGACCATGAACGTCGAATTCGCCGACATGCCCGATGCGGCCTGGCTGAAACGCGCGCTGCCCAACGCGGAAGTGGCTTCGCGCAGCAACAACAGGCAGGCGCAGGCCGAGCTCTGCGCGAGCGGCGGCGGATTGGCGGTGCTGCCGCGCCCGCTCGGCGACCGCGACCGTCGCCTCGTCGCGCTTGACATCGGTACGTCGCCGCCCGGTCGCGATACCTTCGTCGGCTATCACCGCGACCTCAAGCGCCTGGCTCGCCTGCGCGCGCTGCTGGACCTGGTGATCGAGCGGTTGGCGGGCACGCACCCGTAGCAGCCCGGATGGAGCCAACGCCGGGGCTACCAGACCTTGCGTTTCCCGTCGGGCAAAACACCCAAGCCATCGGTCAAGACGTCTCGCCGAAAATATTCCGCTTTACCGAAATTCGGAAACGGCGTATGTGTCGCCGCAACCCGGCCCATGGAAGAGGGGCGTATCGCGATCGTCACGAACGCGGGCCGGGCGGCGGTGGACGCAGATGGCGTTGGCGCGAACGGGCTTGCAGGGCGGGCAACCGTGAGCAGGGTCGTCGCGCATACGACCGGTGCCATCAGCGTACGGCAAAATCGTGTGGTCCTGGCGCCCGGGGTCTGTGCGCCAAGTCTTGCGGTGGCGTTGCGGCCCGACCGGGTTCGCACCGTCAGTCATTCGCAAGGCGACGGGGGCAATAGTGCATCGCTCCCCGGGGAGATCACGACATAAGCCGTTCCAACCACTGCGCAGGGAAGGCCGGGATGTCCCCGGTTGCCCTGTTACCCGCTATGCATCGAAGCGCACGCAGTTTGCGTCCGGCATGGCGGTCCACGGGAGCCAACCGGCTCCCGGCCTTCCCTGCGCCCTCTCCATTTGAGGGTGAGACATCGACGCAAAGCTCGGGTGGAATGAGCCGCGAGGATGCACAGCTGTGTCTGCAATTGAACTGCGAATTGGAGGGCGGCCCTGCCACCCACACACTCCGTCATTGCGAGCGCAGCGAAGCAATCCAGATTCTTTCCGCGGAGGGACTCTGGATTGCTTCGCTGCGCTCGCAATGACGGCGTTGAGACAGTGCATCCCAACATCGATCTCGTGTCCCGGACGCAGCGCGAAGCGGTGCTCTGCAGAGCCGGGGCCCATGCAACAGCGCGTTGCGGCATTGCGCCGCGTCCGGGACACGAGAGCATCGCCTTTGCACAACTGTCATAGTCTCTAACGCCCACTAACCAACGCCTGACTTAAAACTGTCATAATCGCCGAATGGAACCCGCGCCTGCGCGCTTTTTACACGTCGTTAAGCGCGTCTGCATTGGATGCGCCGGCAAAGTGCGTTGGGGACTGCCATGAATGCCGCGAAGAGGGTGTCGGGAAAACCGGCCACCGAAATGTTTGACGACATCCCGGTGCTTCAGCGCAAATGGCATGCGGCATTGAAGCCGGGCGAGCGGCTGCCGCGCTATGAGGACGTGATGCTCGGCAGCCTCGGACGGCTCGCCGATCACATCGCGCTGCTGAAGAACGACGGTGCGCTCGTACTGTCGCGCAGCGGACGCTACGTGCAGAAATGGCTCGGCGAGGAAGCCTGGGACATTCCCGTCGCCGAGCTGTCGCCCGATTGTGCCACGGCGCTGTCGGAAGCCGCGGCGAGCGCGCTTGCGACCGGACGGCCGCACCGGGGCAGAGCGCATTGCGTGCGCGACGGCATGGTCAGGACCTACGACGTGCTGGCGCTGCCGACGTCCTCGCGCTGGGGCGCGACGCTGGTCGGCGCCTATGTCAACGAGCGCGGCGCGCAATACAATCTCCTCGACGCGATCTTTTCCTCGACCGACGATGCGGTGGTCTCCCTCGTGATGCTGCGCGATGCGGGCGGCAAGCCGTTCGATCTTCAGGTCGTGCATCACAACAAGAGCGCGGGCGCGCTGCTGAAGGTTGCGAGCGGAAGCCTGTTGTGGCGGCGGATCGGCGAGGGCGGCACGCTGCTGGCCTTGCCCGAGGTGATGGAATTCCTGTTCAAGGCCGTTCTGAGCGGCCGCGGCGAGCACTTCGAGATCGAGAGCGAGGCACGCTACCTCAGGCTCAGCGCCACCGCCTTCGCCGACGTGGTTTCGCTGACGATCTCCGATGTCACCGCGCTGAAGCGGCGCGACGCCTCGTTCCGCCTGCTGTTCGACAACAATCCGATGCCGATGTGGGTGTTCGACGCGCAGACCAAGGCGTTCCTCAGCGTCAACGACGCCGCGGTCCAGCATTACGGCTACAGCCGCGCCACCTTCCTGCGCATGAAGCTGCACGAGATCTGGCCGGAGGACGAGTGGGACAGCCACGCCGAGGCACTGGAGCGCCTCGGCGACGCCTACCACTCCTCGCGCAACTGGCGGCATCTGCGCGCCGACGGCAGCGAGATCGAGGTGCTCACCTTCGGCCGCCGCGTCGCCTTCGACGACCGCGACGGCTACCTGGTGGCGGTGGTCGACATCACCGAGCGGCGCAAGGCCGAGGCCCGCATCGCCCATATGGCGCACCATGACGGGCTCACCGACCTGCCGAACCGCGAGTTCTTCCAGGAGCGGCTGAAGCAGGCGCTGGACCAGGCCGATGGAAAACGGGTCGGCGTGCTCTACATGGATCTCGACCTGTTCAAGAACATCAACGATTCCTTCGGTCATCCGGTGGGCGATCGCCTGCTGAAGCAGGTCGCCGAGCGCCTGACCACCGCGGTCCGCGGCGCCAATCTCGCGGCGCGGCTCGGCGGTGACGAGTTCGCCGTCATCTTGGCCGCCGACGTCTCGCCGAACGAGGCCAGCGCCTGCGCGTCCTTGCTGATCGATATGGTGAAGGCACCTTATGATCTCGACGGGCAGGAGATGGTGATCGGCGCCAGCATCGGCATCGCGCTGTCGCCGGGCGACGGCACGACGCCGGAAGAGTTGATGCGCAATGCCGACATGGCGTTGTACCGGGCGAAGTCCGATGGCGGTGGCGTGCACCGCTTCTTCGAGCGCGAGATGGACCTCCAGGCGCAGAGGCGCCGTGACATGGAGCTCGACCTGCGTCGTGCGTTCGCCAATGGCGAGTTCGAGCTGCACTATCAGCCGCTGGTGTCGATCGCCTCCGACCGCATCTCCGGCTTCGAGTCGCTGCTGCGCTGGCATCACCCCGACAAGGGCATGATCTCGCCGGCGGAGTTCATCCCTGTTGCCGAGGACATCGGCCTCATCATCCAGCTCGGCGAGTGGGTGCTGCGCGAAGCCTGCGCCGAGGCGGTCAAATGGCCAGCCGACGTCAAGGTCGCGGTCAATCTGTCGCCGGCGCAATTCCGCAGCCGCAACCTGGTTCAGGTGGTGATTTCGGCCTTGGCGCAGTCCGGCCTGTCGCCGAAGCGGCTCGAACTCGAAATCACCGAGTCGATCTTTCTGGCCGAGACCGAGGCCAATCTCGCGACCCTGCATCAGTTGCGCGAACTCGGCGTCGGCATTTCCATGGACGATTTCGGCACCGGCTATTCCAGCCTGAGCTATCTCCGCAGCTTTCCCTTCGACAAGATTAAGATCGACCGCTCCTTCGTCAAGGATCTGGCGCAGCGGCCCGACTGCGGCGCGATCGTGCGCGCGATCTCCGGGCTCGGCCGCAGCCTCAACATCACCACGACCGCGGAGGGGGTGGAGACTGAAGATCAGCTCGACTGGCTGCGCGCCGAAGGCTGCAACGAGGTGCAGGGATTCCTGTTCAGTGCCGCGCGGCCCGCGGCCGAGATCGGAAAGCTCCTCGCCGAATTCGGTGAGCGCACCTCACGGGCGGCGTAGTGCGGGCGGATAGCAGTCGTAGACAAGCGCCTTGAACGCGGGTGTGATGCGGCCGCGCTCGTTCTGGGTCTGTTGCATCATGAGGTAGACCATGTCGAGCTTGGGATCGACGCCGAAATAGGTGCCGCTCCCGGAGTCCCATTTCAGTTCGCCAAGCGAGCCCGGCGGCGGCGGTTTCGCGTTGCCGGGATCGGTCCGCACCGCAAGGCCGTAGCCATAGCCGAAGCCGTCGCCCGGGAAATAGAAATAGTCGCGTGCGACGCCGGAGCCCGGTCCGATGTGATCGGTCGTCATGGCCTTGAACGCGGCCGGGCTGAGATAGCGCCTGCCCGCGAACTCGCCGCCGTTGAGCAGCATCTGCGAGAAGCGTTGATAGTCGGTGATGGTCGAGAGCAGGCCGCCGCCGCCGGATTGCCATTCCGGATGGGCGAGGCGCTCGCGTTCGCCGGCAAGCAGGATGAAGTCGTTCGGCAGCGGCCGCGCCATCCGCGCAAGCTCGTCCTCGGTCGCGAGCACGAATTTGGTGCTGTTCATGCCGAGCGGGTCGAAGATGCGCTGTTTCAGGAATTGATACAGCGTCTGGCCCGAGACGATCTCAATGATGCTGCCGAGCACGTCGGTGGAATGGCCGTAGCGCCACAGCGTTCCAGGCTGCCGTGCCAGCGGCAGCCTGGCGATCCGGTCGGCGAACTCCCTGTTGTTGAAAGGACCTTCGAAGATGTCGGCCGCCTTGTAGGCATGCTCGACCCATTCGGCTCCGATATAGTCGTAGCTGATACCCGAGGTGTGCCGCAGCAGATCCTCGATATTGACGGGACGGACCGGGGCCACGAAGTCAAGTTCCAGCTCGCCGTGTGGATCGGTGGTCTGGAGGCCCACCTTGGTCTTGGCAAAGAGGGGAACGTATTTGGACACGGGATCGGTGAGCGCAAGCTTGCCCTCGTCGATCAGCATCATCGCGCCAAGGCACGTGATCGGCTTGGTCATGGAGTGGATGGAGAAGATCGTGTCCGGCGTCATGGCGAGGCCGGTCCTGGTGTCGCGCACGCCGAAGGTCTTCAGATAGACCGGCTTGCCGTGCTGCTGGACCAGGATCACCGCGCCCGGCAGCCGGCCGCTCGTCACCTCGTTGTCGAAAAACGCCGTGATGCGATCGAGCCCCTCGGATGAGGGAGCGGGAATATCGGCAGCACGGCTTCGCACCATCGCACCGGCGAGCATCGCGGCCCCGACAAGAAATTCACGCCGTCGCATCCGGGCTTCCTCCCCCGCCGGGATCTAAGCCGCGCAACGTTCGAGTCGTCAACAAGACATCGATTAAAAGCGCGTCACGATTTCCGAAAGGAACGGTCGCGGACGGTCCTCGCTCGGCTTGGTCGGCGTGCCGATATGGATGAAGCCGGCGAGCTTTTCGTCCGGCTTGAGGCCGAGCCCATCAAGCACGTCGCGGTCGAACGAGAACCAACCAGTCAGCCAGCAGGCGCCGTAGCCGAGCGCGGTGGCGGCGGTGACGATGTTCATGGCGCTGGCACCTGCCGACAACTCCTGCTCGAATGCCGGCACCTTCGGATGCGGCTTGGTGAAGCTGACGATGCCGATCACCAACGGCGCATCGGTGAGGCGCTTGCGCTCGATCTCGACGTCGGCCGCCGGCGCGCCGGGATTCTTCCGGGCGAAGACCCTCGCGATCACCTCGCCGGCACGCTGGCGGGCATCGCCCTCGAAGATGATGAAGCGCCAGGGCGCGAGCTTGCCGTGATCGGGCACGCGCGCTCCGATGGTCAGGATCGTCTCGAGTTCGGCCGGCGAGGGGCCGGGGCCGGTCATTTCGCGCGGCTTGACCGAGCGGCGGGTCTTCAGGAGTTCGATGGCGTCGGGCACTGCGATGTCCTCTTCGGCTGGTCGTCGGGCGTGCCATGCCGAGATAGGCATGCACGCCCGCAACCGGAAGCGAATTTAGATCGATTTCAGGGATCAGACGCCGCCACGCGCCCGCCGGACGTCCGGCGGGGTCGCCTCGTCGACGAGGGCGGCGATCGCCTCGGCGGTCGTCATCACCTTCTGGCCGTCGCTGCCGAGCCGGCGGACCGAGACCGAATGCGTCTCGGCTTCCTTCTTGCCGACCACGAGCAGCGCCGGGATCTTGGCCAGCGAATGCTCGCGGACCTTGTAGTTGATCTTTTCGTTGCGCAGATCGATCTCGACCCGAAGCCCGGCGCGCCGCGCCTGCTCGAGAACCTGCTTGGCGTATTCGTCGCCTTCCGAGGTGATGGTCGTGACCACCGCCTGCACCGGCGAGAGCCAGAGCGGGAAGTTGCCGGCATAGTGCTCGATCAGGATGCCGATGTAGCGCTCCATCGAGCCGCAGATCGCGCGGTGCACCATCACGGGCGGCTTCTTGCCGCCGTCATGGTCGATGTAGAACGCGCCAAATCGCTCCGGCAGGTTGAAGTCGACCTGCGTCGTGCCGCATTGCCAGTCGCGGCCGATGGCATCGCGCAGCACGTATTCGAACTTCGGCCCGTAGAAGGCGCCTTCGCCCGGGTTGATCTCGGTCTTGATGTGATTGTTCTGCGACTGGATCTCGCGCAGCACGGTGGCCATCACGCGCTCGGCGTGATCCCACATCGCATCGGTGCCGACGCGTTTCTCCGGCCGGGTCGAGAGCTTCACCGTGAGATCGCCGGTGAAGCCGAAGTCCGCATAGGTCGACAGGATGAGATCGTTGATCTTCAGGCACTCCTCGGCCAGCTGGTCCTCGGTGCAGAAGATGTGCGCGTCGTCCTGGGTGAAGCCACGCACGCGCATCAGGCCGTGCATGGCGCCCGACGGTTCATAGCGATGCACCACGCCGAACTCGGCAAGGCGCAAGGGCAGGTCGCGGTAGCTCTTCAGGCCGTGCTTGAAGATCTGCACGTGACCCGGGCAGTTCATCGGCTTCAGCGCGAACCAGCGCTTGTCCTCGGCTTCGTCGCCGGCCGACTGTGCCGCGAACATGTTCTCGCGATACCAGCCCCAATGGCCCGAGGTCTCCCACAGCACCTTGTCGAGGATCTGCGGCGCGTTGACCTCGTTGTAGTCGCCGGTGAGGCGGCGGCGCATGTAGGCGATCAGCTGCTGGAAGATGGTCCAGCCCTTCGGATGCCAGAACACGACGCCCGGACCTTCCTCCTGGAAGTGGAAGAGGTCGAGCTCGCGCCCGAGCTTGCGATGGTCGCGCTTCTCGGCTTCCTCGATCTGCTTGAGGTAGGCGTCGAGATCGTCCTGCTTGGCGAACGCCGTGCCGTAGATGCGGGTCAGCATCGGGTTGTTGCTGTCGCCGCGCCAATAGGCGCCGGCCACCTTCATCAATTTGAAGGCATTGCCGACCTTGCCGGTCGAGGTCATGTGCGGGCCGCGGCAGAGATCGAACCAGTCGCCCTGGTAGTAGATCTTGATCGGCTCGTTGCCGGGAATGGCATCGACCAGCTCGACCTTGAAGGCCTCGCCCTTGTCGCGGAACACCTGCTTGGTCTTCTCGCGATCCCAGACCTCTTTCGTGAACGGTTTGTCGCGCGCGATGATCTCGCGCATCTTCTTCTCGATCGCGGCAAAGTCTTCCGGAGTGAACGGCTCGTTGCGGAAGAAGTCGTAGTAGAAGCCGTTCTCGATCACGGGACCGATGGTGACCTGGGTGCCCGGCCACAGCGTCTGCACGGCTTCCGCCAGCACGTGCGCGCAATCGTGGCGGATCAATTCCAGCGCTCGCGGATCGTCGCGATTGACGAGCTCGATCTTGGCGTCGGCCTCGATCGGGTCGTTGAGATCGGCGAGCGCACCGTCGAGCGCCATCGCAACCGTGCGCTTGGCCAGCGACGGCGAGATGCCCTTGGCGATATCGAGGCCGGTGATGCCCTTGTCGAACTGGCGCTGGGCGCCGTCGGGGAAGGTGAGGGTGACTCTGGGAGCGGGAGTCACGGGCTTCAGATTGGAGAGGCTGTACTGGAAGCCGGACTCGGATTTGGGCTGGTCGGTCATTGCTTTTCTCCTGAGGCTCACTCCTGCGAACGAGCGCAGGTAAGCGGGAACGAGCGATATATCAGGCGATTCGGCCTGTGCAATCCGGCATTTCCAAGAAAGTGACGCGCAAAACCCGGGACATTGCACCAACTATCTCGAGCAGCGCCCTTCAACTGGCCGCAAGCCTGCTCTACATGCACTTGCATGGAAAAAGCCCCCGCCGCCGGCCGTTTCGCGCCAACCGCCTTGATGCTCGGCAATCTCGTCACCGGCTGCTCGGTGCTGGCGCCGGCGGGCATGCTGCCGGAATTGGCGACGGGACTTCAGGTCAGCATCCATGCGGCCGGGCTCCTGATCACGTTCGGTGCGGTCACGCTGTGCATCGGCTCGCCGCTGACGGCCTGGCTCACCAGCCGCATCGAACGGCGGACGCTGCTCGCAACGACGCTTGCGGTGCTCGCCTTCGGCAATCTCGCTTCGGCCTTTGCGCCCGACTACGCCAGCCTCCTCGTCATTCGCCTCGTGATGCTCGCGGTCGGCGCGCTCTACACGCCGCAGGCCGCCGGCACGGCAGCGCTGATCGTGCCGGCCGAACGGCGCGGCAGCACCATAGCATACATTTTCCTTGGCTGGTCTTTGGCGGCCGCCGTCGGCCTGCCGCTGATCACCTTCATCGCCAGCCGCTATGGCTGGCGCTCGGCCTATGGCGGGATCGGCGCGCTCGGCTGCATCAGCCTGCTGCTGTTGCTGCTGCGCCTTCCGGCGGGCCTGAAGGGCGCACCGGTAGATCTGAAGACATGGGCCGCGGTCGGCCGGAGCAGGACGATCCTGCTGCTGCTTGCGATCACGATGTTGCAGATGTCGGGGCAGTTCGTGGTGTTCACCTATATGGGCCCGCTGCTCAACAGGCTCACCGGCGCGGGTGCCGATGCGATCGGCATGGTGTTCGCGCTTTACGGCATCTGCGGCTTCCTTGGCGTTGTCATCGCGACCCGCATCGTCGACACCTCGGGGCCCTATCGCACCTCGTTGCTGTTCACCTGCCTGCTGTTTGCCGGGATGACCGGCTGGGCGCTCGGCGCCGGCTCGCTCGTCTTGATGGCGGGCGCGGTTGCGATCTGGGGACTCGGCTTTGCCTCGACCAATTCGATGCAGCAGGTGCGGTTGGTCGCGGCTGCGCCGCCGCTGGCCTCGGCGACAGTCGCGCTCAATAGCTCGGTCCTCTATATCGGCCAGGCGGTCGGCTCCGCCGTCGGTGGGCTGCTGTTTGCCCGCGAGCTCTTGCACACGCTCGGCTTCATCGCGGTCGGGTTCGTCGTGCTGTCGCTGATCCTGTTGGTGCTGACCCGGCCACGGCCGGCGGCTGCCACAACCGCCTGAACGCCGTCTTTCCTGTGCGCAAGGTGCTTGGCAAACCTCGCGGGAGAGCGTTAGAAGGCCGGTCATGGGGACCAAAGAGAGTTGACTGAGATGAGGATGATTCTGGCGGTTGCCGCGGTGCTCTATTCAGCTTCCGCATTTGCGCAAACCGAGAAGCCACCGATGGTCGGGGACAAGCCGCTGGTGCAGGTCAAGCCGAAGGGAACCAAAGAGGCAGCGGCCAATCCCGCCGCGGCAGCGAAGGGCAAGCCGCAGTCGATTGCCGTCCGGCTCCAGGCCTGCCTCGAGATCGACGACGGCACCAAGGATCGCCTCAACTGCTACGACGCCGTGATCCCGCCGGCGCCGAAGCCGAAGCCGGCGAAGGCCAAGGGCTACGCCGATTGCCGGTTCTTCAAGGAAGAGGACGAGCGGCTGGCCTGCTTCAACGGCTTTGCCGAGAGCATTCCGAAGCTGCCCAAGAACTGATATTCGCCAGGTCAGGGCTCAGTCGCTGATCGAGCTGAGCAATTGGGCCTAGCGGCTCGATGCGGATGGATTGGTCGAGGCGACGCGCGTGAGCGCGAGCGACGGCGTTGCGGACATCTTCACCAGCACGTCCTTGAGCGGATCCCGCGTCCAGGCGCGGGTCACGTAATCGCGATGTGTGATGCCGTCGCCGGTCTCCACGAACACCACGCTGCCGGGACGGAGCGGCCCGTCCATGTCCTCGGCGACGCTGATGCCCTTCTGCCGCAGCATGCTCATCAGCTCACGGTCGCGCCGCGCCGTGTAGCGGGTGTAGGAGCTGACGAAGAAGCCGGAACGGTGGCTCTCGATCCAGGAGGCGAACTTGTCGAGTTCGCCGTAGATGGCGTCGAGCAGCACCACGCCGCGGACACGGTCGCTGATGCCGCCGACCTCCAGGCTCCAGGCCGTCGGCAGGAAGCCGCCGCTGTAGCCGACGATCACGATCGGCATGTTGGCGAAGGCGCGCGCACTGTTCGGATCGCCGCTGAGGCGGGCGAGATGGTCGGCCGATTCCGCCATGAAGCGCTTGAACCCGCCCGGTTGCCAGAACTTGCCGGCGCTGGAATCGGCGGCATCGACGGCCATTTGCGGTGCAAGGAGCACGGCATTGGCGCCGGAATCGCTGATCTGCTTGGGCACCAGCTGACGGTCGCGCACGTCGCGCTCGAGCGTCGCGCCATTGCCGTGGAAGAACACCACGATCACACCGGGCTTGTGCACGTCGAAATGCTCGGGCACGTGCACCAGCACCCGGCTGTCGCTGTAGGTCTCGTCCTGCCAGAACACGCGACCGGAATAGCTGCGGTGGCCGCGGCGGTCGCCCTTGGAAATGTTGAGGAAGGGCGCATCGGAGGCGGGGTTGTTGCCGAAATAGGGGAAGGCCGACGACTTCATGCTGACGAGTGTCGTCAGGTCGTCGCGCGGCGGGCGCTTGTAGGGGACCTGCGGCTCGAGCGAAGCCACCTTGTAAGGCGCTTGCTCCGGCGGTTGTTGCTGAACGGCGCGCCTGGGCGAGAAGTCCGCCATCTGCCGTTGCAGGAAGCTTTCGCTCGCCGAGGGAAAGCGCTCCTTGAACTGCGGGGCGGGGAAGCGGTCCTCGAACGTGTCGCCGCTTGCCACGCGTGGGTTGGAGGTTTGCGAACTGGTTTTGGCGACGACCTGGACATTCGCCTGCGAGCTCGTTGCCAGCGCCGCTGGATCGGGCGCCTTGCCGCATTGAACCAGCGTCAGCGACAGCGGCACCAAGGCCGAGATCAGGCCGCCCCGGAGCGCACGCCTGCCCGCATCGGACGTTGTCCGATCGGCACGACAGTCAGCTCTCAGTCTCGGAACGGCCCCGAACATCCACCCATGACCCCAAGTCACGACATCAAGTCCGTCGGCATGCTTTCAGACAATTGAGCCGACTGGCTTTAGGCGACGTTAAGCGTCCGGAGAACTTCCCCACATCCGGAACGCTCAAAAGGACCATGCAATCGTGTCCTGATTGTGGGGAGCGCGAACGGGGAATTTCGGGGCAATCCAGGCGTCATTGTCCAAAAGCGTGGTTGGTCGGTGTTTTGGTACCCGCTACCGTTGCCTCATTTAACCCTTGTTAACCCTGCTTGAATTGACTGGGCCAAGCTGCACGATGGCCCACGAGGCGAGACGCCTGAAGTTAAGGACCCCGATGACGGCATCAGATGCGGGAACCGCAGCCTGGATGGGCCGGCTGACCGGGAGCGGGGCCGGGGTCTCCGTTCCGGTCGCAACCGCCATCGTCGTGGCCGACATGATCGGGGTCGGTGTCTTCACCAGCCTCGGCTTCCAGGTCAAGGACATCCCGTCCGGCTTCTCGATCCTGCTGCTCTGGACCGTCGGCGGCATCGTCGCGTTGTGCGGGGTGTTCGCGTACAGCGAGTTGGGCGCGATGTTTCCGCGCTCGAGCGGTGAGTACAATTTCCTCGGCCGCACCTATCATCCGGCCTTCGGCTTTCTCGCCGGCTGGGTGTCGGCCACGGTCGGCTTCGCGGCGCCGGTTGCGCTCGCGGCGATGGCGTTCGGCGAATACGCCAAATCGGTTGTCCCGGATCTGCCGCCGATCCCGCTTGCCATCGGCGTGGTGTGGCTGGTCTCGCTCGTGCAACTGACCGGAGTCCGGCACTCCTCGACCTTCCAGCTGATCTCGACCATCCTGAAGGTCGTCCTGATCATCGCCTTCCTGGTCGCCGGCTTTGTCGTCGGCGCGCAGCAGCCGATCGCCTTCACGCCGCAGCCGGGCGATCTCGCCCACATCGTCAGCGCGCCGTTCGCGATCGGCCTCGTCTTCGTGATGTATTCCTTCTCGGGCTGGAATGCCGCGACCTACATCATCGGCGAGATGAAAACGCCGCAGCAGAGCCTGCCGCGCGCGCTGCTTGTGGGCACGCTGATCGTGCTCGTGCTGTATGTCGCGCTGAACGCGGTGTTTCTCTACACCACGCCGGTGAGTGCGCTTGCCGGCCAGCTCGACGTCGCCAGCGTCGCCGGCAGCGCCATCTTCGGCAGCCTCGGCGGCCGGATCGTCGGCGCCATGATTTGCGTCGGCCTGATCTCCTCGATCAGCGCGATGATGTGGATCGGGCCGCGCGTGATGATGACGATGGGGGAGGACATTCCGGCCCTGCGCGTGTTTTCGAGGCGATCGGCGAGCGGTGCGCCGGCCTATGCCGTCCTGTTCCAGCTCGCCATCGCCAACCTGCTGTTGTTCACGCGCAGCTTCGAGGCGGTGCTCGACTTCATCCAGTTCGCGCTGTTGTTCTGCTCGTTCTTCACGGTCGCCGGCGTCATCAAGCTGCGCATCACCGATCCCGACCTGCCGCGGCCCTATCGCGCCTGGGGATACCCGTTCACGCCGCTCGTTTTCCTGCTCGTGACCGCTTTCATGATGTACTACCTCTTGACCGAGCGGCCGGTGCAGTCGCTCTCGGGAATGCTCGTCATGCTCGCGGGCCTGTTGATCTATGCTGTGTTCCGCAGGCGGCCGGCTGCCGCCGGCAACTCATCACACCGCGAATAGAGATGTTTCGACCCATGCGAATTGCGGCGCTCGCTCTTGCCCTGCTGGCTGCGGTCGTCTCGTCCGCGCATGCTGCCGACGCCAGCTTCGACGACACCGCGCGCTTCCTTGCGGGCATGCAGCCTTCGGCGGACTCGCCGCTGGTGCCGCTCACCAAGGATCCGGGCTGGCAGCGCCATGCAAAGTTCTTCGACGGCGCCTTCGCCCAGCTCGAACAGCGGCAGCTCTCCAATATCCGCAGCTGGGCCGACGCCAATCTCGCCGCGCCCCGGCCGACCATGTTCTACATGTTCAGCGGCCCGGATTTCCTCTACGCCGATGCCTTCTATTCCAAGGCCAGCACGTATGTGCTCGGCGCGCTGGAGCCGGTCGGCGCCGTGCCCGACCTGACGCGGCTGCCGCGTGGTTCGGTCGCCGCCGCGCTCTACAATGTCGAGCGTTCGCTCGGCTCGATCCTGAGCTTCTCCTTCTTCATCACCAAGCAGATGAAGGTCGACCTGCGCGCCAACCAGGTCAACGGCACCTTGCCGATCCTCTATGTCTTCCTCGCGCGCTCCGGCAAGACCATCCGCAATGTCGAGATGATCGCGCTCGACGACAAGGGCGGGGTGCATGTCGGCGACGACAATCCGGGACGAAACGCGACGCGCGGCGTCCGCATCACCTTCGCCGGCAGCGATGGGGAAGCGCGCACGCTGTATTATTTCTCGACCGATCTATCCAATTCCGGTGCGCGCGCCGCGGGCTTCCTGAAGTTCTGCGAGACGCTCGGGCCTGGCAACAGCCTGCTCAAGAGTGCGTCCTATCTGTTGCACTCCGGCAATTTCTCCGTCGTGCGCGACTGGCTGCTTGCCAACAGTGCCACCATCATCCAGGACGATTCCGGCATTCCGCTCGCGAACTACAACGCGCGGCAATGGCGGTTCTTCCCTTTCGGCCGCTATCTCGGTCCCATCGACGAATTCCCCGGCCGTTACCAGGAGCGCTATGCCGAACTGTTCACGCGCGCCCAGCCGATCGATTTCGGCGTCGGCTATCGCTGGCGGATGCGCGAATCGAATTTGCTGCTGTCGGTGAAGGTGCCGGGCAGCGAGGCTGCGCCGACTGCGGAGACCACTTCGGCTACCGAGCCGCCGCCAAGGCCTCCGCGCCCGAAGCGGCTGCGGCCGCCGGAGTCGATTCCGCCGTCACAGGGCCGTTTCTTCTGGTTCCGGTAGGCTATTGCCGAGGCTGGGCGTCAAGACGCCTGGGCCACGACGACCAGCACTTCGGCCTTCTGCCGGCCGAGGCTCCTGACCTCATGCGGCGTCTCGCCTGAAAAATACAGGCAATCTCCCCTGCCGAGGACGAGCTCTTCGCCATCGAGCTTGATCGCGATCCTTCCGTTGATGACGAACAGCAGCTCCTCGCCCGCATGCGAGGCGCGCGTGGCTGCCTTGTGCGGCGGGCTCAGCAGAAAAGGCTCCATCATCTTGCGGGTGCGACCGGTCGCCAGCGGGACCACGCCAAACGTGTCCTGGAACAGCGGCACACTGCCGTCCTGGCGGCGGAACAGCGTGTAGCGCGGTGCCGGCTCGGCGTTCGGGTCGAAGAAATTCGCGACATTGACCTCGAGCGCTGCGGCCATCCGCAGCAGGGCTGCGAGGGAGGGGATCTTGAGGTTGCGCTCGACCAGCGAGATGTAGCCGCGGGTGAGGTCGCTTTGCCTCGCAAGCTGGTCCAGCGTCAGGCCCTTGGCGATCCGCGCCTGGCGGATGTTGGCCCCGACCGCTGTCGCTTTGCTGACGTCAAGCACGCATGAGTCTCCCGAACTGCTGAAGCCTGTTTTGCAACAGAAGCCGCCGGACTGCCAGCCCGGCGGCCGGCAAGGCCCTGCGCCGGTCGCCGGCAAGCGTATTCCACTAGAAAACTCCTGAGCAGAAATTTCGAGCAAGGGCGCGGATATTATGAGCAGGTGAATTGGTATAACGCCGATATTCGCTGAATTTTGGTGCAAATCGTCCGCATTGCCGCGATCGTCGGCATTTGCCGCGTTCCGCGGCGTTGATTTCCAATAGTAAACATGATCGATTTTACCGTCGCGGCTGCCGATGGGCACCGCGACCGAGCCAACTGCTTTTCCCAGGCGCCGGTACCTTTTGGAGAGATCGATGACCGTAGCAGACGACGTAACCCTGAACGTAGCGCCGGACGAGGCGGCGAGCTTGCGACGGATCGTGTGGTCGAGCGTGATCGGCACCGCGGTCGAATGGTACGACTTCCTCATCTATGGCACGGCGACCGCGCTGGTGTTCAACAAGGTCTTCTTCGCCGCCGGCAACCCCGCGCTCGCCACCATCGCGGCCTTCGGCACTTACGCCGTCGGATTTCTGGCGCGGCCGCTCGGAGCTGCGATCTTTGGCCATTACGGCGACCGGGTCGGCCGCAAGGCGATGCTCGCGATCACGATCATGGTGATGGGCATCGGCACCTTCCTGATCGGCCTGCTTCCGACCTACCAGCAGATCGGCATTGCCGCGCCGGTGCTGCTGATCGGATTGCGCTTTCTCCAGGGTATCGGCCTCGGCGGCGAATGGGGCGGCGCCGTGCTGATGGTGGTCGAGAACTGCCCGACGCATCGCCGCGGCCTGCTCGGCAGCATGGTGCAGGTCGGCAACCCCATCGGCAATCTCGCCGCGATCGGCATGTTCGCGCTGGTGGCGAGCCTGCCGGAAAGCGACTTCATGACTTACGGCTGGCGCATCCCCTTCCTGATCTCGATCCTCCTGGTCGCCGTCGGTCTCTACATCCGCCTCAACATGGAAGAGACCGCCGCCTTCCGTCAGGTCCAGGCCAAGAAGGAAGTCGCAAGCCTGCCACTGCTCGAGATCTTCAGGCACCACCGCCGGCCGTTCTTCACCGCGGTCGGTCTGAAGATCTCCGAGATCGCCTATGCCAGCATCGGCGGCGTGTTTGTGATGTCCTATGCCACCGCCAATCTCGGCCTGCCGCGCGCGGTGGTGCTGAACGGGGCGTTCGCCGCATCGCTGGTCGCGCTGCTCGCTATCCCGCTGTTTGGCTGGCTGTCCGACCTGGTCGGCCGCAAGACGATGTTCTATGCGAGCTGTCTTTTCTCGGCGCTGTTCGCCTTCCCGCTGTTCTGGCTGCTCGATACCCGCGATCCGACGATCGTTGTCTGCACCATCGTGGTCGCGATCACCTTCGGTCAGATGGTCATGTTCGGTATCGGCGCGCCCTGGTACTCCGAGCTGTTCACCGCGCGGCTGCGTTACAGCGGTGCTTCGCTCGGGTTCCAGGTCGGTGCGGCCCTGAGCGGCGGGTTGACGCCGCTGATTGCGGCCTCTCTGATGGCCTGGAGCGGCGGCGCAACCTGGCCGGTCTCGCTGCTGCTCGTCGCCTGCGCCGCCATCACCGCGATCGCGACCACGTTCGCGCCGGAGATGGCGAACAAGGAACTGACCTGATCCCGCGGCGCCGCTGCCGGCGGCGCCACGGCTTCTCAAAAGGATTTGTCATGCTTGATACGATCAGCGCCGGTGCGGCGCAGGGCGCAGCACAGCTCGGCTGGACCGGCGTGGTGCGCTTCCTCCATCTCACCCCGCGCGCATTCCTGCCGATGCGCGCAGCCGAGACCATCACCCTCGTCGCCGGGAAAGGAATCGAGGGCGACCGCTACATGATCGGCAAGGAAGAGGGGTTTTATTCGCACAAGCCGGAAGAGGGCCGGCAGGTCACCCTGTTCGAACTCGAGACGCTGGTTGCGCTGAAGCGCGACGCCGGGATCGAGCTGGGCCCGGAAGAGCATCGGCGTAACGTCACGGTCGAGGGCGTGCCGCTGAATCATCTCGTCGGCCGCCGCTTCTGGCTGGGCGAGACCCTGCTGGAAGCGACGCGGCTGTCGGTGCCGTGCCGGCATATCGAGGAGATCACCGGCAAGGCGATCTTCGATCCCCTGATCAATCGCTCCGGCCTCAACTGCAAGATCCTGCAAGGCGGCGTCGTCAGGGTCGGCGATACCGTGCGGAATGCGGCATGAGCGCGCGACCGATCACGACGGTCAAGACGGTCGTCACCGGCATCGAGGAGGCGGGGGCAGGCATCAAACTGTTCACGCTGGCAGATCCCGACCGGTGGGAACTGCCGCCGTTCAAACCCGGCGCGCATATCGATCTGCATCTGCCGAACGGGCTGGTCCGCACCTATTCGCTGTGCAACGAGCCCGCGGACAACAAGCGCTATGTCATCGCGGTGAAGCGCGAAGCGGATGGACGCGGCGGTTCGCGGGCGCTGCACGACGAAATCGGCATCGGCGATGTCATCGGCGTGTCGCTGCCACGCGGCGGACTTGAGCCCCAAGCGCGCATCGCGCGCTACGTGTTCCTGGCTGGCGGCATCGGCGTGACGCCGTTCCTGTCCATGGCGCGGCATCTCGAACGAACGAAGCAAGCCGACTTCACGCTGCATCTGATCGTGCGTGAGGAGGTGCCGCTCGCCACGCATCTCGGCTCGCTGGTCGAAGAGGGGCGCATCATCGTGCATCGGACGTCCCGGAGCGGGCGTCCCGATCTCGCAGCGCTCGTCGGAGAGGGCGGATCTGAGACGATGGTCGCCTGCTGCGGCCCGGAAAGCATGACCCACGATTTCGAGCGGGTGACTGCAGCGTGGCCCGCTGCGAGCGTCCATATCGAGCGGTTCATCGCACCGCCACCGGTCATCGATCCCGACGCCAAGCCGTTCACACTGTCACTGGCGCGCTCGGGCGCCGAGATCGAGGTGCGGGCCGGCCAGACCATGCTGGCCGCATTACAGGAGGGAGGCATCGACATCGCGACATCCTGCTGCGGCGGCATCTGCGGCGCCTGCAAGGTCGGATGGATCGAAGGCAAGCCGGTTCACCGCGACCGCATCCTGTCGCCGTATGAACGCGAACGCTATCTCATGGTTTGCGTGGCGGGCTCGGATGCCGAGCGGCTGGTGCTGGATCTCTGAGCTACCAATGCACGCTCTGGCTCGGCACGATGAACGTCGTCGTGCTTGGCTGTGTCGCGAAGCTCCTCGCCAGATACCAACCTGAGCCGAGGACGAGCGCGAGCAGCGCGATGACGGCGAGCAGGTCGATGGTTCTGGGATCGTGTCCTCTGTGAGCGAAATTCGGACCATGCCGGTAGTGAAAATGAGGGCTGATTTTCCAGCGCATTGTTGTTTCCTCCCGTGGGAGCATCGAAACAACGCGAGCGGAAAGTGCCGGTTCCGGCCAGGGCGGCGATGCACCAGCACCGCAGCCTCCATCAGGGTGCATTGACCCCGCGCCAGCGGCCGTAGCGCCAGGGCAGATACCAGCGTGCGCCTTGCGGCGCGGCGAGGGGCACGTTGTCGATGCCGGACGTGCCGAAGGGATTGCAGCGGAGCAGGCGCGCGAGCGTCATCCAGCCGCCGGCCCAGAGCCCGAACCGTTCGATTGCCTCATCGCCGTAGACGGAGCATGTCGGCAAGTGCCGGCAGTTGTAACCGACCAGGGGCGACAGCGTATGCCGATACAGCCAGATCAGCGCACGCCCAAATCTGCGGGGCAGCCGGAGCGCACCGTCGACAGGGCTGGAACAATGCTCGCAGGCTGAATGCTTCATGTGCGCTTTGCTGCGACCTTAAGCCAGGGGTTGCCCGGTTCCGGCGCAGGGAACCGTAAGCTGTTGTTTGCACGCCCTATTTTGCGTGCTTTTTGGGAGCAGTGCAGCAAGTATCTCTGGACGAGCTGTATTCCCCCGGATACCATTTTTGTGACGTTCATGTGTAGACTCATTGAACGCGCAAAACGGGGCTTGCCTGAATCGCCTTGGGGCTTGGGGAAGGGACCAGTTTGAAACGTCTGACGTCGCTCAATCTTCGCGGCTGGTTGCTGGTGGGAACCGCCGTCTGTGGCGTTGCGCTGGCTGGCGCCGTCGCGACTTTCGGGTCGTCGGCCCGGGCAGGCAATACCCTCGAAGAGCGCAAGCTGCCGATGAAGTTCAGCTGGGTCGCCTGCGAGCCGAACTGCCGTGGCTGGGTCAGCGCGGTCGGCATCATCACCGCCGATACGCCAAGGGAATTCGAAGAGTTTTCGCGCGGGCGCCAGCTCGGGGGCGCGACCGTCGTGCTCGATTCGAGCGGCGGGTCCGTCAATGACGCGATCACCCTCGGCCGGCGCTTCCGCAATCTCGGGCTTTTGACCACGGTCGGCGTCAGCCTCCGCGGCGGGCCGTCGACCCGCCCGGCGGTCGCGCCGGAGGCCTATTGCGAATCCATGTGCGTGTTCCTGCTGCTCGCCGGCAAGAAGCGCTACGTGCCGGAAGCCGCCCATGTCCGGGTCCACCAGATCTGGATGGGCGACCGGGCTGACGATGCCAAGGCGGCGAGCTACAGCGCGCAGGATCTGATGATCGTGGAGCGCGACATCGGCCGACTCGCCAAGTACACGTTCGACATGGGCGGCGCCGGCGACTTGCTGTCGCTTGCGCTCAGTGTTCCGCCCTGGGAAGACCTGCACGAGCTCGATCCCGGCGAGCTCAAGCTCACCAATCTGGTCACGACCGATCTCGTGGCAGATGTGCTCCCGCATGTGGATATTTCAGCGCCGGCCATGGCGGAGCTGGCACCGAAGACGCAGGCCAGGTTCGGCGCGGAACCGGAGCAGGCGCAGCCTGCCAAATCGACCAAGACGGCGGAAGCCCTGGTGCCGACGGGTGGCGTGGCCACGCCGGCTGCGGCCACGCAGAAGTAAGCTCCCCGCACGGTCGTTCCGAGGCGTCGCGAAGCAACGAACGCTGAATCCAGATGTTGTAGCGCATGATTTCCGGGCTCGCCTTTGGGCGGTCCGGAATGACATCGGCTTGGGATCAGCCCTGCGCAGCGGCCGGCTGCTTGGCCTTGGCTTCGATCTGGCCGATGGCATCGACCACGGCATCGAAGGTCAGAAGCGTCGAGGCATGGCGCGCCTTGTAGTCGCGGACCGGCTCGAGGAACTTGATTTCTTCCCATTTGCCTTCGGGAGGCGCACCGTTCTCCTTCAGCATCTTGCGAACGGTTTCGCGTAACTCACGGAGTTCGCTCGCAGTCGAGCCGACCACGTGACTTGCCATGATGGATGAAGAGGCTTGGCCCAAGGCACACGCCTTCACGTCATGCGCGAAGTCGGTGACGGTATCGCCATTCATCTTGAGGTCGACCTTCACGGTCGATCCGCACAGTTTGGAGTGGGCAGTGGCGGAGGCGTCGGGGTCCGACAGCCGCCCGAGGCGCGGAATATTCCCGGCCAGTTCGATGATCCGCTTGTTGTAGATGTCGTTCAGCATGTGATGGAGTCCAACACGTCCACAGCCACTTCCGGGCCGGATCGGCCTTGGCGGGCGCCGCCCACGGTCCTATATAGAGACGGAACTGGTGGAAAAACAGTCCAGCGGTGCGGTGGCGGTGATCCAGATATGCGCTGCCGGCGTTATCGCCTCAGGACTTTCCGCCGAAACTTGTTCTGTTCAGGCGTCCGGCGGCTTCGCCGCCCCGTCTGCCGGTGACACTCCGGCCGCAAGGCCGTCGAACGGAGTCGATATGGACGCTGCAATCAAATCCATCCGCCCCAACAAGCCCGCCGACCGGCAGCCCGAGAGCCGCCCGGCCGAGCTTGATCCTGCAGAATTCCTTGCTGCCGCCGTTCGCGCTGACCAGCCGCGCCCGGCACGCGCCGAGGCGGAAGCCGCGGTGAAGACATTGCTCGCCTATATCGGCGAGAACACCGAGCGCGAGGGCCTGCTCGACACGCCGCGCCGGGTCGTCGAAGCTTTCGACGAGCTCTATCAGGGCTACCACCAGTGCCCGGCCGAGGTGCTCGACCGAACCTTTGGCGAGACCGCCGGCTATGACGACTTCGTCCTGGTGCGCGACATCGAATTCACCTCGCAGTGCGAGCACCACATGATGCCGTTCTACGGCAAGGCGCACATCGCCTATACGCCGGTGGAACGTGTCGTCGGCCTGTCCAAGCTTGCGCGCCTGACCGACATCTTCGCCCGCAGGCTCCAGACCCAGGAGCACCTGACGGCGCAGATCGCAGCGGCCATCGATGAGATCCTCAAGCCGCGCGGCGTCGCGGTGCTGATCGAGGCCGAGCATACCTGCATGTCGGTGCGTGGCGTCGCCAAGCATGGTGCCTCCACCTTCACCAGCCGCTTCACCGGCATGTTCCGCGACAATCCGGCGGAGCAGGCCCGTTTCCTGTCCCTGGTGCGAGGCACGACGCGCTGACCTCGCAAAGTAAACTCGCGAGGGTCCTGTGTCCGCTCACTCCCATGAGATCGAAGAAGGTCTCGCCTTCCTGCCCAGGTTCGATGCGAGCGGGCTCGTGACCTGCGTCGCGACCGACGTCGCCACCGGCGATGTGCTCATGGTCGCGCACATGAACGAGGAGGCGCTGCGCAAGACGATCGCGACCGGCGATGCCTGGTATTTCAGCCGCTCGCGCAATGCCTTGTGGCGAAAAGGTGAGACCTCAGGTCAGACCCAGCGCGTGGTCGAGATGCGCACCGATTGCGACCAGGACGCGGTCTGGATCCGGGTCGAGCAGGTCGGCGCGGCCTGCCATACCGGGCGCCGGTCCTGCTTCTATCGCAAGGTCGAAGCGGAGGGCGGCGGCGCCAGGCTCGTCTTCGCCGATACGGAGCGGCTGTTCGATCCGAGCGAGGTCTATAAGAAGTAACCCTCGCCATTTCGGGCGGCTCGAAGAGCCGACCCGGAAGATTCCGGGTTCATCGCTGCGTGACACCCCGGAATGACGCGGAAAGCCAATTAACCCCGCATTAACCATGCCTGTCCCACGGTGAGACGACGGGCGCCGAATTGCCGGCGTCGCTCAATGCCGCGCGGGGCGGGCACTTCATCATGTCGATCGACAATTCCAGTGCCACGCAGACGGTCGGACTCGATCCGTCGCGCGCGCGTGTCGCCGGTGCGATCAAGCAGGCCTCGAATATCTCCGGCGTCAGCTTCCAGTACATGCTGACCACCGCCAAGATGGAATCGGATTTCGATCCGACGGCGGGGGCCACCACCTCGTCCGCGCACGGACTCTACCAGTTCATCGACCAGACCTGGCTTGGCACGGTGAAGGAAGCCGGCACCCAGCTCGGCTATGGCAGCTACGCCGACGCCATCACCAGAACCTCGGCCGGTACCTACACCGTCGATGATCCCGTGATGAAGCGGTCGATCATGAAGCTGCGCGACGACCCCGAAGCCGCCTCCAGCATGGCGGCGGCACTGACGCAGTCGAACAGCTTCAAGCTCACCGGCCTGCTCGGCCGCAGGCCGTCCGACAGCGAGCTCTATATGGCGCATTTCATGGGTGTCGGCGGCGCGGCCAGGCTGATCGCCAATGCCGAGGACAATCCGCAGGCGGTCGGTGCGCGGCTGTTTCCCAACGCGGCGTCCGCCAATCGCTCGATCTTTTACGCCAAAGACGGCCGCGCCCGCAGTGTCTCCGAAGTCTATTCGGTGCTCGACGCGCGCTACGCCAGTGCGGCCAATTCGAAAGTGACGCGCAGCGCGATGGCGATGTATGGCGACACGCCGTCGACCACCGAGGTCGCGAGTGCGATCGGCGTGCAGCCGAGGGCGCCGGTGATCGACAATGCCGTCTATCTTCAGACCTTCCCGAACACACGCGCCGCGACGCCCGTCAGTGCGACCTCGCCGACGACGCTCGCGGACAATGCGGCGGGCACGCCGGTGTTTCGTTCGATCTATCAGCCCGGCGATGCCACGCAGCCGGTCTCGACCACGGTGCAGAAACTATGGGGCAACAACGCCTCGCTCACCTCGGTCGCGTCGGCGACGCCGGACCTGCGGCCGCCGCAGCCGCTCGATCTCTTCAGCGATCGTAGCGGCACGTTCTCGAGTTAGTCGCCGTCTCGTGTCCCGGACGCGCTGCAGCGTGAAACGCTGCTGCGCTGGGCCGGGACCCATGCTGCGTGCCCCTCTCCCGAAGGCGGGCCCGACTCCTCGGCGCATTCGCCGAAGGCGTGCGTTGCTGTCGGCGCACGTGTGGGTAGTGCTTTTGTTCCATTAACAAAACGTCAATAAAACCAGTCAGTTATGGTGAACGCTTTGTTAAGCGTCATGGTTTATTTTGTGTTGCAGGTGACGAGCCGTCACTCTTTTCGTTTGTTTGTGTAAGCCGGAAGCAGGATGATTGTTCGGCAGTTCATTAATTGGATCAGGACGGCGCCCGCAGGCGAGCGGGCCGAGGCGACACGGGCGCTGGCGCGGGCCTGGCTGATCTCAGACCTTTCTGCAGACGACCGCATCGCCGCCGAAGGCGCGCTTCTGATGCTGCTCGACGATCCCTCGCCCCTGGTGCGGCAGGCGATGGCCGAGGCCTTTGCCCGCAGCGCCGAGGCGCCGGCCGCAATCGTGCGGGCGCTGTCGACGGATCAGCCGACCGTCGCGCTGCCGGTGCTCGAACATTCCCCGCTGCTGATCGACGCCGACCTCGTCGACATCGTCGCGACCGGCGACGAAGACGTGCAATGCGCGGTGGCCCGCCGCATCGCGTTGCCGGTATCGGTGTGCGCCGCGATCGCCGAAGTCGGCTGCGCAGCTGCCGCATTGGAGCTGATCGAGAATCCCCACGCCGAACTCGCCCCGTTCTCCTGGGACCGCATCGTCGAGCGCCACGGCCATCTCGCCGCGATCCGCGAGGCGATGCTGGTGCTGGAGGATCTGCCGGCCGCAACGCGCGCGGCGCTGGTGGCAAAGCTCTCGCAGACGCTGGCGCAATTCGTCGTGGCGCGGAACTGGCTCAGCGCCGACCGCGCGGACCGCATCACGATCGAGGCACGTGACCGCTCCACCATGAACATCGCGGCGCGCTCGCGCGGTGAGGACATGCAAGGCCTGGTCAGGCATTTGCGCATCACCGGCCAGCTGACCGCGGGGCTGATCCTGCGTGCACTGCTCTCGGGCAATCTCGATTTGTTCGACGCGGCCCTCGCCGAACTCGCCGATCTGCCGCTGGCGCGTGTCTCCGCGCTGCTGCACGATCGCGGCGGCAATAGCCTGCACGCGCTGCTCCGTCGCGCCGGGCTTCCGGAGGCGACGTTCGCGGCGTTCCAGGTCGCGCTCGATGCCTGCCACGAGCAAGGCTTTGTCGATAGCGACGACGGCGCGGCGCGGCTGCGCCGGCGCATGGTCGAGCGCGTGCTCACCCACTGCGAGAGCGACCGGGGCGTCACCGAGCCGCTGATGGTCCTGCTGCGCCGTTTTGCCACGGAATCGGCACGGGAAGAGGCGCGGCTGTTCTGCGACGAGCTCGTCGCGGACGATGCAATCGATCCGCTGTACGACGACCTGATCGCGGCGTAACGAGATGCCGCAGGGTGGGCAAAGGCGCGAAGCGCCGTGCCCACCATCTATCCGCGCAGCTCAAAATCGATTGCTGGGCACGCTTCGCTTTGCCACCCTACGATACTGCCCGTGTGGATGAAGCAGCCTCACATTCCGTCATTGCTTCGTCGCAAGTGCTGCGCGCGATGACGAGGAGAGAGCTGGACCTTACTCCACCGGCGCGATGCTCGGGGCCAGGATGACCTCGAGATGCTCTGGGCGGTCGCGGTTGACGTTGGCGAGATAGTCGTCGGCGACCTTGCGCAGGCGGCGGCTGAGCTCGGCGGAGACGCTGAGGCTGTCGAGCCTGGTGTTCTCGTGCACGATGGCGAGAATGGCATTGATGTGGTGCGTGAACAGCTCGGCCGGCACCTTTTCGAGATCAGGCGCGTGCTCGATGACGCGGCACAGGCTCTCGGCGATTCCCGCTGCCGAAGGAAAGCCGAACGTCGCCGCATCGCCCTTGATGTCGTGTGCGGCGTGGAACAGCTCGTCGCGCAGCTTCTTCGTGAAGCCGTCCTTCTGCACGGCGGCCCAGGCGGTGGACAGTCTCTGGACCTCGATTGCCATCCAGTCCTTGAACTCGCCGGAGAGGCTCGCGAGCGCTTGTTCGGCGCGGCCGACCGGATCGTCCATGTCCTGTTCTTCGACGCGGCGCAGGACCTTGCGCAGCGGGTTGGGCTGAGTGATGACGTGGTGCGTGGCGAAGGCCTTGACCTCGATGTCCTTTGCGCTGTTCTTCGCCATGATACCTGCCTCGCCTGAAGACGTTGCGCTAGATGGAGGAGCGGGCCTTGTCGAGCAGCGAGGGCTGCTGCAGCACCTCGTGCTTTTCGCCGACGCGGCGCTCGGGGCCCATATAGGCGGAGTTGGTGTTGCGGCGCCGGTCCGGCCCGAAATAGGTCTTGGTCTTGATGAAGGGGCGGGGATTGGCGACCACGTTGAGGATGCGCTGATAGAGGCCCTTGGCCGAGATCGGCTTGGCCAGGAATTCGGTGACGCCGGCATCGCGCGCGACCGTGACGCGACGCTTCTCGGAATGGCCGGTCAGCATGATGATCGGTGCGTAGGGGTTGCCCTTCGATTCGGGCTGCCGGATCATCTGCGCAAGCTCGAGCCCGTCGAAGATCGGCATGGCCCAGTCGGTGATGACGATGTCGGGCACGTAATGGCTGTACATTTCGAGGGCCGTGGCGCCGTCCTCGGCTTCATAGACCTCGCGCGCGCCGAAGGAATGCAGCAGCGTCCGCAGGATGCGGCGCATGTGCGGATTGTCGTCGCAGACGAGGAAGCGAAGCTTGTTGAAGTCGATGCGAAACATGACGCCCGGGCCAAAGCGGTCAACCTTCGTTAACCATATCGTGCCGGGAGTTAACGAAGGGTTGCGATCGGGGCTCCGGAGGCGTTGCGGGGCGGACGGTTCAGTAGCCGAACTGCTCGCGCAGGATACGCTCTTCGAGGCTGTGGCCGGGATCGAACAGCATCCGCATCGAGATGGTCCTGTCTGAGAGCACCTCGACGCGGCGGACGTCGCGGACCTCGTCGTGGTCGGCGACCGCCGCGACGGGACGCTTCTCGCCCTCCAGCACCTCGATCACGACATAGGCCGTGTTGGGCAGCAGCGCGCCGCGCCAGCGGCGCGGGCGGAAGGCGCTGATCGGTGTCAGTGCCAGCAGCGCGGCGTTGATCGGCAGGATCGGTCCCTGGGCGGAGAGATTATAGGCGGTGGAGCCCGCCGGTGTCGCCACCATGATGCCGTCGGCGATCAGCTCGGACATGCGCTCGCGCTCGTCGATCAGGATCCTCAGGCGCGCGGCCTGGTAGGTCTGCCGGAACAGGGCGACCTCGTTGATGGCGTGGTGCAGATGCACCCGGTCGTGCATGTCGGTCGCGCGCATCAGGAGCGGGTTGATCTCGGATTCATGCGCGGCCTCGAGCCGCGCCCGCAGATCGTGCGTCGAGTACTCGTTCATCAGGAAGCCGACCGTGCCGCGGTGCATGCCGTAGATCGGCTTTCCCGTGTGCATGTTCTGGTGCAGCGTCTGGAGCATCAACCCGTCGCCGCCGAGCGCGACGACGATGTCGGCATCCTTCGGGTCGCAATTGCCATAGTCCCTGGTGAGCTGGCCGAAGGCGGCCTGCGCCTCGCTGCTCGGGCTGGCGACGAAGGCGATCCGGTCGTATCGCGAGGGCTTTGTCATGGCTTCCCGGGCAGGTGCCGCTGGCTCGAGTAAGTTCCGCCGGGCTCGTCTATACGAGGTGGGCCTGCATTGTCGAGGAGGACCGCCCTCCAAAGCTGACGGAGACTGTCGCTCCGGGTGATTTGACCCTCTGCGGCCTGTTCAGGCCCGCCAGACCAGGGATTCCCCAAAGCGTCGCAATTCCGGGCTAACCTTTCTGTCCTCACCGGCTGTCACGGCCGGGCAGGGAGAACGATCATGGTCACGAATTTGCCGGCGCTCCGTCGAACGGTCCTGATGCTGGCGGTCTCGGCTTTCGCGCTTGCTGGAGTTGCGCGCGCGGACGATCCGCCGAAGCCGCCCCCGGAGACAACTGCCCCGTCCGGGCAGAAGGGCAGTCGCGGCGGTGGTCCGCAGAACGCGTCGCAGGCGTCGCCATCGGCGGCCGAGCTGCACCGTCTCCCGCCGGATTCGACCACGAAGCAGACGCTCGATCTGCCCGGCCGAACCCTCAATTTCGCCGCGACGGCCGGCTCGATCCGCGTGTTCGACGGCAAGGGCGAGCCGCTGGCCGACATCGCCTACACGTCCTATCAACTCGATGGTGCCGACCGCGCCACGCGCCCCGTGACGTTCCTGTTCAATGGCGGCCCCGGCGCGTCCTCGGCGTGGCTTCAGTTCGGCGCGGCCGGGCCATGGCGGCTGCCGCTCGATGGCGAAGCCTTGTCGCCCTCGGCCTCGCCCGAGGTGAAGCCGAACGCGGAGACCTGGCTCGACTTCACCGATCTCGTCTTCATCGATCCCGTCAGCACCGGCTACAGCCGATTTGTCGCCAGCAGCGAGGACGCGCGAAAATCCTTCTACTCCGTCGACGGTGACGCCAATTCGATCGCGCTCGTGATCCGCCGCTGGCTGGAGAAACATGATCGGCTGACCTCGCCGAAATACGTCGCCGGCGAAAGCTATGGCGGCATTCGCGGCCCGAAGGTCGTGCGCCAGTTGCAGCTTCAACACGGTGTCGGCGTCAGGGGACTCATCATGGTGTCGCCGTTGCTGGATTTTCGCGAGTTCACCGGCACCAGCCTTCTGCAATATGTCGCGACGCTGCCGAGCTATGTCGCGGTGGCGCGCGAGGCCAAGGGACCGGTCAAGCGCGCCGACCTCGCCGACGTCGAGGCTTACGCGCGCGGCGAGTTCCTGGCCGACCTCGTCAAGGGCGAGGCGGACAAGGAAGCCACCAATCGCCTGGCCGACAAGGTCGCCGAACTCACCGGCATCGACCAGGCGGTGAGCCGCAGGCTGGCCGGCCGCTTCGACGTCGGTGAATTCCGCCGCGAGTTCGACCGCAAGAACGGCAAGGTGACGGGACGCTACGACGCCTCCGTGCGTGGCTTCGATCCCTATCCGGATTCCAGCAGCTCGCGCTTCGGCGATCCCTCCGGCGATTCGCTGCAGGCGCCGCTGACGAGCGCAGCGGTCGACGTGCTGACGCGCAAGCTCAACTGGCGGCCCGACGGCTCCTACGAAGTCCTGAACGGCGCCGTGGAAGGCCACTGGGACTTCGGCCGCGGCATCAACCCGCCGCAATCGGTCTCCGAGCTGCGCCAGATCCTCGCCACAGATGCGAAGCTGAACGTCCTGGTCGGGCACGGGCTGTTCGACCTCGCCACGCCCTATTTCGGAACGAAGCGGGTGCTCGACCAGCTGCCGGCCTTCGTGACGCAACGCGTGAAGTTCGTCGTCTATCCCGGCGGCCACATGTTCTACTCACGCGACGGATCACGGCAGGCGTTCCGCAGCGAGGTCGAGCGATTGATCAGGGAGTAGGCCTTCGTTTGCGCGGCGGATATCGGCGGGCGATTTCCTTCGCCACGACGCGCTCCGGCTTCACGTTCGCGCCGGCGATCCAGATGTCGCTGATCTTGCCGCGCTTGTCACGGATCCGGCGCACCGGCTCGCCATGGCTCGAATAGCCGGCCGCCCAGGCCAGCTTGCCGCTGTCGCGGCCGGTGACTTCGATCTCGGCGGCATCCATGAAGGGATTGCTGAACTGCGGATTGGCGACGAGCACACGGTTGCCCGCGGGGACGAGATCGGTCGCGCCCCAGATCGTCCACCATCGGCCGGTCCAGTCGCGCACGCGGCGGTCGGGTGCGCCGCGAGTCTTGAAGGTGCGCAGGATCTGCATCGCGCCGTCCATCCAGAACGGGGCCGCGCCGTCGATGGAGTTGCTGAGGATGCTGATCGCGAGCTCGCAAGCGGGAATGGAGCAGGTTCGGGAGATGTAGCCCTGGAAACCGCCGCCATGGCCGAACCAGTCCCAGCCGTCGGTCTTGCCGGCATTGACGCCCAAGCCGTAGTAGGTCTCGAAGCTCTGCGGGATGCGCCAATGGTGTCGCGTCATTTCGCGGCGGCTCGCGACCGACAGCACGCTCTTCTTCGCGTTGGGTGCGAGCTGCGCGAAGAAGCGGGCGGTGTCGGCGGCGGTGGCGACGAAGCCTGCGGCGGATGCCATCGCATGTGCGGGATTGTTGCCGGGGATCACGCAGCGTTCGCCCAGCGGGACGATGCGCGTATGACCGCACGCGAACGGCGTGCCCCTGGCAAGCGGTGCATTCGGCTCGGTTTCGCGCAAGCCCGCAGGTTCGATGATCTCGCGCTTGATCCAGACCGGGTAGGGCTCCCCGGTCACCGCTTCGATCACGAGGCCGATCAGCCCAAAGCCGTGATTGGAATATTTGAAGCGGGTGCCGGGTTCGATTGCGGTCGGCAGCGTCAATTCGGCGAGCAACTCTTTCGTGTCGAGATAGGGGCGGCTGTCGATGAACTGGCCGGAATCGGCGCCGTCGCGCGTCAATCCCGCGCTGTGCGACAGCACTTGCGCGATCGTCGTCTCGGCGACGCGCGGGTGCAGGCCGCCGACATAATCACCCACGGGATCGTCGAGCCGGATCTTGCGCTGTTCGCGCAGCTTCATGATTCCGGCCGAGGTGAAGCTCTTGGAGTGCGAGGCGATGCGGAAGCGGTGGCGTGGGGTGAGCTTCTCGCCGGTATCGAGATTGGCGAGGCCGAACGCATGCTCGGCGACGACCTCGCCGCGATGGGCGAATGCGACGATGACGCCGGGCTGCTGGATTGTCGTCAGTTGAAATTCGATCCAGGAGCCGATGTAGTCGATCGCGGATCGCAGCCACGTGTCCATTGCACACCAATCTGCAGGGAAGATTGGTGGCGGAGGCTAGCCGAGAAAGCGGAACGGGCACAACCCGAAAGGTTGTGCCCGTCGACTTCGTTCAAGGATGCGATGTCTCAGTAGACCAGCGTCGCGCCGGTCGGCTTGTCGAGCGCTGCGGCAAGCGAGCGATACTCCGAGCTGTCGGTGCCGGCAAGCGAGGCGATCTTGTTCAGATGATACTGCGCCTGTTCGCGGTTGCCCTGTTCGAGCTGCCAGAGGCCGTAATACTGCCAGGTGCGGACGTGGTTCGGATCGTCCTTCAGCGCCAGCTCGTAATAGACCTTCGACGACTGGTAGTCGCCGAGCTTGCGATAGGAGTAGCCGATCAGATTGGCGACGTCGGCGACGTCGTCGCGCTTGAGCGACTTCAGCTGGCCGATCGCGCCGGTGTAGTCGTGGTTGTCGTAGATCGCGGTGTAGGCGGTGCGATAGGCGGCGAGGAACTTGGGATCGCTGACGGAAGAGCTCTTCTTCTTGCCCTTCTTGGTCGATGAGTCCGAGCTCGGCGGCGGCGAAGGGGAGTCGCCGCCCGCGGCATAGGCGCTGGACAGCACCGGTGCGGCCGCCAGCGACATGGCGACCAGTCCCGGCACGACAAGCATTGAGAGTTTGCGCATCTAAATTCTCCCGTATGGAACGTGGCGATCCTACACGATTGCCTGAAGACCGAAACACCCGTCTGGCGGAAACATTCCCGCTTCGCACGATCTGTTCGCCCAGCTGCAGATGACAAACTTGTCATCGAGATGAACGGAAGCCTGCTAGGGGCTTCAGACTGGGTTCAGTGCGTCGCCTCTAGGTTCCGACCTACGATCGAAGGGTAGGCGAGAGGGCGCCGCCTCGAGATCCTTCCAAGAGGAGACCATCATGCTGAAGACCATTTCCGCAGCCTTGCTCGCAGCTTCCGTGATCGCAGCCCCGGCCTTCGCCGCCGAGGCCGGCAAGACCACCACGACCGCCCCTGTGATCAAGGCGGACCAGAGCCAGACCAAGGCGTCCACCACCGCCGCGAAACCGGACGCCGGCGTCAAGGCCGACGCCAAGGCTGATCTCAAGGCTGATCTCAAGCCTACGGACGGCAAGGCCACCGACGCCAAGGTGGATGCCAAGGTCGATGCCAAGTCGAAGGCGATGAATGCAAACGCCGCGGTCACCACCCGCGAGCACAAGACCGTGCGCAAGGATCGCCATCATCACAAGCAGGTCACGGCCAAGGAGTCGCAGAAGGCGCAGCCGGACGTGACCAAGCCGGCGGCATCAGACCAGCGCAACTGACGGCTGATCCCGCGCGGCGGCATCCCTGGCATTGCCCCGCCGCCGCGCGCGGACTTCAGGCCCGGTCCGTTCGCCCAGTCTCGTGCGAAAGCCCGAGGTGCCGGCGGCGGGCCGGTGCGCTGCTTGCGCCGCGGCAAGCGAATTCCCTTCGTGCAGGCTTGGGGCTAGAACGTCTCCCTGATCTGATCGAGCGGAGAGCGGGGCCTGTGGGGCGGTTGGCGAGATGTGCGGTGATATTGGCATTGCCCTTGGCGCTTGCGGCCTGTTTCGGCAGCGACGGTGACCGTCCAACGCTGATGGGCGGGACCCAGGCCGGCGGGCCGCAGCCGTTTCCCGACAATTTCCGGAGCGACACGCTGGCCCTGATGCGGACCTATCTCAACAATCCGGTCGGCGTGCGCGACGCCAGCATGGCCGAACCGGTGCAGCGCGAAGTCGGCGGCCGGCAGTTCTATGTGAGCTGCCTGCACTTCACCCCGCGCGAGACCGATGGCAGCTACAAGGCCATGCGCGAACGGGCCGTGATCTTCGTCAACGGCCGGGCGGACCGCGTGGTCGACCGGACCAGCGATCTGTGCGCCAGTGCGGTTTACGCACCCTTTCCGGATCTGGAAAAGATGACGCGGTAGCGCAAAGCCCGCCTTCATCGCCTGTTGTTAGACAGACGCAGCCGGAGCCGCTGGATCACATTTCGGCGAGCTTTGAACGGGGTGATTTCCTCTTGAGACAAATCGTTGCGCCAAGCCTTGTGCACGCGACAAAAACAGTTAGCTCAAGGTGGTGTGACGGAACAAAATCGCGTTGTTGCCACCCCGTCACAGTGACGAACGATCAACGTTCCGGCATCGCCGCGAAGCAACCCAATTCACGCCACGTTGTTTCCTGAGTGTCGTTATGAAAGAACGGGGATGATCATGAGATCGATTTTGCTGGGTGCAGCCGCTGTGCTTGCGCTGGCCGCGCCGGCCGCCGCCGCGGACATTCAGCCGCGCACCTACGCGAAGGCTCCGGCCTATACGCCGCCGCAGGTCATTTACAACTGGACCGGTTTCTACATCGGCGGCCATGTCGGCGGCGCGTTTGCCGGCGACAGCAGCTTCCAATCCAGCGACGCTCGCTTCATGGGCGGCGTGCAGGGCGGCTTCGACTACCAGTTCGCGCCCAACTGGGTGGTGGGTATCGAAGCTCAGTATTCCTGGCTGCCGACCAACAACAACGGTGCCACCTTCCCGCTGGGCACGCAGGTGACCTCCAACACCGATCAGATCGGGTCTGTGACCGGTCGCATCGGCTACACCTGGGGACCGACGCTGCTATACGCCAAGGGTGGCTATGCCTGGCGTAATAATGGCCTCGGCGTGAACGTCGCCGGGGTGCCGCAGGCCTTCACCACCACCGGCAACAACAAGGACGGCTATACCGTTGGCGCCGGCCTCGAATACATGTTCGCGCCGAGCTGGTCGGCCAAGGCCGAGTACCAGTACTACAATTTCGGCAGTACCACCTTTACCTCCGGCCCGGCCGACATCGTCGGCGCTCGCGGCCGGGAGGACGAACATACCGTCAAGGTCGGGGTGAACTACCGCTTCGGCTGGGGCGGTCCGGCAGGCTCCCGCTACTAACTGCCAGCGGCGATTGAAGACCCGACAAAGGCCGGCTCCGCCGGCCTTTGTTTTGCCGGTTTGTCAGCCGGTTGTTTGCTTTGCGTGAACCATCTGGCGCGTCATTTGCTTGCAAATGGTGGCTGGCGCGCCTTCTCACGCGCGTCATGGGGCCGGGGTAAAGCAAAAATAATTTTTGCGATCTACGGAACTCGCGCTCCGGAACGCGTTATATGACAATTATCGGGCTGGTGGGACGACGGACATGCGTATCTTGGTGTCGGCAGTGGTGCTCTCAAGCTTCTCCTTCCTGCCGTGCTCTGCACAGACAATCCTCAAATCCGAGCCTCTGATGCTGGCACCTTATGAGGTGGCCTTCGTCAAGGACGCTTCCTGTCCGTCGGGCAAGGTGATGAAGGTCACTGGCGCCATCCGTGGGTTACATCGCCGCAAGGCCTGCGTGGCCATGCCGGGCGAGCAGGCTTCGCTGGCGGCCGCGACGCCCTGAGCCCCCGCTCCGGTTTCGTGCCGGAACTCAGGAATTCAGCTCAAGCTCCATCCTTGCCTGCTGGTCGGCCTCAGCCTTGTTCTTGGCGGGGTCTTCGCCCTGTGCTGCCTGGCACGGGGCGATCTCGTAGCCGTTGTCGAGCACCCGGCGCGGTCCCGGCCGCTCGTCGTCCGTAACCACGTCCACGACGAGACCGCTTCGCTGCGCGAGCTTCCAGACGTCCGACTCGCTCGGATAGGCCTTGCTGATCTGGGCATCGTTGCAGAACAGGGCGTAGGGCATTCTTCCCGCTCCAAGAAACCCGATTAACGAGCTTGCCCGGTCAGGGGTTCCGGCCCGCCGCCAGATCACGGGGCCGTGATCGGCCGCCGCCGGCCTTGAGTCCTTAACGAGTCCTGAATCCCGGAAAAAAGAATCCCTGGGACTCGTCGGCCGGAATCAGCGGATGTTTTCCACCATGACGAGCGACCTGAACACATCCTGTGGGCACATGCTCCTGCCGCTCACGCTGGCGCTGCTCGGCGCCTGCGCGGCCAATCTCTGGCTGGTCTGGTCCTGGCTGTAGGCCTTTGACCGGGCCCTATTTTTTGGCCGGTGGGCCGGCGTCGCGGATGGCGGCACGCAATCTGGTCAGGGTCGCCGTACAGTATTCCTCACGCTCGCGCTCGAAGCGCTCCTGATGCTTCCGGAAATTGGCAAGGCGAGCCTGCATTTCGGTGCGGAAATCGCCGCTTTCCCGCGCCGTGAGAGGTGCGGACCGGGGCGGAAGCGGAACTTTCGGCGGCTCGACCTCGACGGCGGCCGCCTCCATGGCGACGATCTCCAGCGCGACGGGCGAGCCAACCGCGGGCGCATCCGGCTGCAGGACGTCATCCTTCCTGCCGGTCACCAATTGGACGAAGGCCAGTGTCTGCGCGATCAGTGCGTCGCGCTCCCTGATCCATTTCATGATCCACCTCAGCCGCGCTCATTCCAGCAAAGCGGCCGCATCGAATCAAGAAGGTTCGAAAAGGATTGCATATTTTTCCCGATCGCCCGACATTGAGTGAATGGCTGCGGGAGAAGAACGGTCGGACGAAGTGGAGGGGCTGAGGCTCATCCGCGCGTTCCTGTCGCTGCCGCCCGACAAGCGGGCGGAGGTGATCGCGTTCGCGGAAGAATTGGCGCGTGCCCACGCGCTGTCCACGGAGGGCAGGGAGGCCTCGCCGCGGTGAGCGCTACCGCTCGCGGGGATTGACGTTGGGCTCAAACGGCGCGCCGACCACCCGGACTGGAGCCTGGATCGATGTCCGGGCGACGTCGATCACGGCTCTCTCGGCGACGCGCTTTTCAGGGGCCGGCACCAGCTCCGGCTCGAACAGCGTCAAAGTGCCGGCCACGGCGCCACAGCACAGCATCACTGTCACCAGCAGAATGATGTTTCGGTTTTCTTCCCTGATCCGCATGGGTCAAGAACGAGTAACGCACGTCTTTGGTTCCGGTCCGGCATTCATCGACCTATCGTGCCAGCAGAAAACCCATTGCGATCGCGAACAGCACGGCCGTCATTACGACGGCCGCAACCGCACCGGCGGCGATCCTGGCTTTCTCTTTGACCGTGGTGGAGCGCATCGTACACGCACGCTACCTCATGTTGAACTCGGATCCAGATTATGATCAGTAGCGGCGCCTGCGATGCGCCGCGGCCAACATCCACTCCTGAATGTCTGCCTATGAACGAGGACGTCAGCGACGGCTGGGCCGCGTCCGCGGCTGCCTGGATCGTCGAGCAGGGGCAAGATGGCGACTATGGTCGCCGTTTCGTGCTGGACGCGCCGATGAAGGAGCGCATCGAAGGGCGTGGCTTCCGCAATGCGCTCGACGTCGGCTGCGGGGAAGGGCGCTTCTGCCGCATCATGCAGCGGGCCGGCATCCGCACCACCGGCATCGATCCGACCGAGGCGTTGCTCGCGCGCGCCCGCGAGCTGGACCCGGACGGCGACTACCGGCTCGGCCGCGCCGAGACGATGGAGGTCGATGCGAGCTTCGATCTGGTCGTCAGTTATCTCAGCCTGATCGACATGCCCGATCTCGATACTGCGATCGCAAGGATGGTGGCGGCGCTGCGCCCGGGCGGTACGCTGCTGATCGCCAACCTGACGAGCTTCAACACCGCCGGCCAGCCGGACGGCTGGACACGCGACGGCGAGGGCGAGATGCGCTTCGCCATCGATCACTACATGGACGAGCGTCCAATCTGGGCCGCCTGGCACGGCATCCGGATCCAGAACTGGCACCGTCCGCTGAGCACCTACATATGACCCTGTTGCTCGATCACGGTCTGCAGTTGCGTCTGTTCGTCGAGCCGCAGCCGACAGGCGGCAGTCCCGAGCAGGTCGCCCGTCATCGCCGCGTGCCCTTTTTTCACGTCATGGAATGGCAGAAGCCGGCCTGAGGGAAAGGTAGCTATTTCGGCGGCGACGCATCGCTCGTACACTGCTTGCGACTTGGCTCGAGGCTCGTCCGATGATCTCCTGTCGTCCTCCCGTGCTCGCCCATGAACGTTTCCTTGCCGACCGCGAGAACCTCGCAGGCCTCGATCTCGCCGCACGGTTCGAGCGCATCGAGCGGACCAACCTTTGGGGCGCGGCCACTTCGGTATCCGGCCTCGGCTCGGAGGATCCCGCGACCGCCGCGATCCGCGAGGCGCTTCCTGCGCTGCTGCAACGGCTCCGCGTGCGCTCGCTGCTGGATGCGCCCTGCGGCGATGCCGGGTGGATTGGCCGGCTCGAGCTCGATGTCGATTACACCGGCATCGACATCGTGCCATCGCTGATCGAGGCCAACCGTCGGCGTGTCGCAGACGGCGCTTCGCCTGGCCGGTTTCTCGTCGCCGACATCACGCGCGATGCATTGCCGCTTGCGGATCTCATTCTCTGCCGCGACTGCCTGGTGCATCTGAGCTTTGCAAACATCGATCGCGCCCTCGCGAAATTTCGGATGAGCGGGGCGTGCTTCCTGCTGGTCACCACCTTTCCCGAATGGGACGGCAACCGCGATTGCGAGGACGGCGACTGGCGGGCGCTCAACATGGAGAAGGCGCCGTTCAACTGGCCCGCGCCGGACACGCTGATCAACGAGCATTGCGAGGAGGGCGGTGGTGGCTGGCGCGACAAGAGCCTCGGGCTCTGGCTGCTGGATCAATTGCCGAATGCGAAGCCCGATAGCGGCTCGAATAGCAGCGCGCTCAAGACTTCGAACTGAAACTGCAGTCAAGACGTGGTGCCGGCTGAGGGGATTGAACCCCCGACCTTCGGTTTACAAAACCGCTGCTCTACCGCTGAGCTAAGCCGGCGACGCTTGAAAGCAGAGCGGGGCCCGGCATATGCGCCGGTGTCCGCCCGGGCGTCGCAATATCAGACTTGGTCGGAAAGTGCCAGAACCCGCGATGATGGATGCAGGCACGAAACAGGCGGCCCGAAGGCCGCCTGATCCATCGCGCTCGCGCTCGTTGACCTACTGGCAGATGTGCTGGCGGCCGTCTTCGCCCTTGAACCAGGTCCCGGGCGTACAGACGAAGCCGTTGCGCTGGGCGTAGGTGCGGTTGTCCCATCCACGATTGTTCCAGCCGCGGTCCCACGAATTGTCATAGGCGTAGGAATTGTCCCAGGCGCGGAATGGGGCGGTGGCGATCGCGCCAGCGGTGCCGATCGCGGCGCCGGCAACGCCCGCTGCGACGTCGGTCGGCCAGAAGCCGGTGCGGCTCCTGTTCCAGTCGTTATTCCAGTCGCTATTGGTCTGACGATAGGACGCGCGGCGATGACGATAGCCGCTATCGGTGTAGGGGTTTCCCGGGCCGAGGTTCTGGCAGTTGGCGTTGGGGAATTGCGCCGCGCAGCGGCCGGGATTGGTGACGACCGCCTGCGCCATGGCGGAGCCTGCCAGCATGGTCGCTGCAATCGCCGTCGCCCCGAGAAGCTTGATGTTCATGGCTGTTCGCTCCCATCTTGTTGACGGGGGCTAAACGCCGAAGGCGCAGGACGTTCCGATGCAACCGTGGGATTTTTCGCAGCTGGACAGTCAAACGGATGTGAGCACGGCAGCGTTGTTCCGGCGGCGGAGCCTTCGCCGTTAACACTTCGCTAGCTCGCTTTGCGGCATTTGAGCGGCGCGCAACCCTTACACATTAGGCTTACCGGAAATTGGTGAGCAGGCCTTAACCCTCTCTGCGTGGCGATCGGTTAGGTTGTCGCCGGATAATCGGGGTCTCCTCATGCGCGCCGTGGCGCTCGCCGCCTTTCTGATCGGACTGCCTGCGACGGCGTTTGCCGGCGAGGGCTTCGATATCGTCGTTCCCGGCCGCCCCGGGGTGCCGATCATCATCAACAACATCGACGCGTCCTATAGCGTGGTCGAAGGCGTCTGGGGTCTGGGCAAGAACCAGCAGGTGCAGCCGACGATCTATGGCGGACGCTATATCGCTGATCGGCAGCCCGACCATGTCGGCCATTACTATCCGACGCTCGGCCTGCGGCCCGGCTACGGTCGGCTCGAGGTCGAGCCGCCCGCGAACCGCAAATTGCCGAAGCCCGCCGAGAGCTATCACCAGAGTTGGGGCGCGTCGTCCGCGCCGCTGCCGGCGCAGATGGACGCGCCCGTCGACCCACCGCCGGTGATCTACGCGCCCGAGATCAACGATCGTCCTCGGCCTCCTCGTCCGCGGCCGCGTACAGAGCTACCCGGCAGGCCGCCGGGTTGAGAAACGTGACAATCCAAAAAAACGGAAATCAACAGGAGAGAGTAATGCGTCAGATGATTTCGGGACTGGTCGCGGCAGCAGCCGTGACGTTCGCCGCCACCGCGCCCGCCGCCGCCTGCGGCTTCACCACGTGCGCGCCGGTTGCGCCGGTCTATTCCGGCTGCAACACTGGCTGCGGCGGCTATGGGTATGGCTACGGCTACGGTTATGGCGCCTATGAGCGTCTCGTCGAGCCGACCACGCAGTATTACTACGTGAACCAGGGCCCGACCTATACCGGTCCGGGCGCGTTCGCGCCGTATCCGACCTACCGTGAGGACGCGGTCGTTGCGCCCGCCAATTACGGCTATGGCTATGGCTATCGTGCCGCTGCGGTCGCGCCGCCGGCCGCTTACCCCTATCGCCGCCCGTACTACCGTCCGTACCGCTATGGCTACGGCCCCCGCTACGGCTATCTGCCGCGCGTGCACTACGGCCACGGTCCGCGCTATGGCTACGCTCATCG
Organism: Bradyrhizobium sp. I71; assembly: GCF_022354745.1. NCBI lineage: Bacteria > Pseudomonadati > Pseudomonadota > Alphaproteobacteria > Hyphomicrobiales > Nitrobacteraceae > Bradyrhizobium > Bradyrhizobium sp. I71. The sequence continues at coordinate 659,046 of NZ_CP059398.1, read as the reverse complement.
CCACGCGCCGCATTACTATGGCGGTCACCGCGCGCTGCGCCGCTATCACTGATCTCTGATCGGCTAAAGCCCAACGAGGCGCCCGTCCGCGCGATGCGGGCGGGCGTTTTGTTGTGCTAGCGCTTCATCAGGCCGAGCCGGCTCGCGCCGACATAGAGCGCGAGCACGGCGGCGTTCGAGACGTTGAGGCTCTTGATCTCGCCGGGCATGTCGAGCCGCGCCACGACGCTGCAGGTCTCGCGGGTCAATTGCCTGAGGCCCTTGCCTTCGGCGCCGAGCACGAGTGCAAGCGGCTCGCGCAGCGCGACATCGCTGATATCCTCGCTGCCTTCGCTGTCGAGGCCGACGGTCTGGAAGCCGCGCTCGTTCAGCGCCGTCAGCGCGCGGGCGAGGTTCTGCACCGTGACCATCGGGACCAGTTCGAGCGCGCCGGAGGCGGCCTTGGCCAGCACGCCGGTCGCTTCCGGACTGTGCCGCGCCGTGGTCACGATCGCCTTCACCGCGAACGCCGCGGCCGAGCGCAGGATGGCGCCGACATTGTGGGGGTCGGTGATCTGGTCGAGCACCAGCACCATGCCTTCCTGCTCCAAGGTCTCGATATCGGGCGAGGGCAGGGGATCGGCCTCGGCCAAGAGGCCCTGGTGCACGGCGTCGGGCGACAGCAGCCGGTCGATCTCCTGGGGCCGCACGATCTCCGGCGCCACGCGGGTCTCGATGTTCTCGTCCGCAAGGCGCCTTGCGGCGTTCTCGGTCAGCGTCAGCTTGCGGATCCGGCGCCGAGGGTTGCCCAGCGCCATGGTGACGGTGTGCCAGCCATAGAGGATGACGGGGCCGTCGAGCTGCGAATCACGGTCGCGCCACGCCGAGCGGCCGGCCGATTTCCCGGGCCGATTGAAGGGCTTAGCCCCGCTGCGAGCCCCCTTGGGGCCGAACTTTCGATCCTTCATGGGCTCGCTTCTGTCATGGGTTCCGGAATATGGCAATTTCGGTGGCTGCGAGGGCGATTTTAGCTGTTTGCCTCGGTTGACTTTGCCCCACCGCATCGCCCATAAACGCGCCCGGTCGCGCCCCGATCCGGGTTGTCGCGGCCTTCACGTTCCATGGCCGACTTCGGTCGCCGGCAAGGTCCGGCCCGATTGTGCTGCCGTCGAGCGGGGGAGTGTCCCGAGTGGCAAAGGGAGCTGACTGTAAATCAGCCGCCTCATGGCTTCGCAGGTTCGAGTCCTGCCTCCCCCACCACGCTTCGCCCTTCGGGCTCCGCGTGGCGCAGCCACGTGAGGTCCGAAGGGCAAAGCGTGGTGTCCGGCGAAGCCCGTAGGGCGAAGACGGACTGAAGCCGCCTCAAGTCGCTACCCCATCATCTCCCGCACCATCGGCACCACCTTCCGCCCATAAAGCTCGATGCTCCGCATCAGCTTCTCGTGCGGCAAAGGTCCTGCCGAATACTTCAACTGAAACCGCGAAATGCCGAGCGCCTTCGCGGTCTTCGCGATCTTCCGCGCCACCGTTTCCGGCGAGCCGACATAGAGCGAACCATGCTCGGCCTCGCTCACGAACTCGTCGCGCCCCATCGGCGGCCAGCCGCGCTCCTTGCCGATGCGGTCGCGCATGGCCTTGTAGTCGGGCCAGAGCTCCTCGCGCGCCTGCACATCGGTCTCGGCGACGTAGCCCGGCGAATGCACGCCGATCGGCTTGGCCGGGCGGCCGAACTCCCTGAAGGCGCGGTGATAGAGATCGACGTAGGGCGCAAAGCGCGCAGGATCGCCGCCGATGATCGCGAGCATCAAGGGCAGGTCGTAATGCGCGGCGCGGACTACCGATTGCGGGCTGCCGCCGACGCCGACCCAGGTCTTCAGCGTGCCGTTCTCGACCGGCGGATAGACCAGCTGATCCCGCAGCGGCGGACGCAGCTTGCCTTCCCAGGTCACCGGCTGCTGCGACAAGAGCGCGGCGAACAAATCGAGCTTCTCCTCGAACAGCTCTTCATATTTGCGCAGGTCGAAGCCGAACAGCGGAAAGGATTCCGTGAACGAGCCGCGGCCGAGGATCACCTCGGCGCGTCCGTTCGAGAGCGCGTCGAGCGTGGCAAAGCGCTGGAACACGCGGATCGGATCGTCCGAGGACAGCACCGTCACGGCCGAGCCGAGATGAATGCGCCGGGTGCGCGATGCGATCGCCGCGAGCACCGTCTCGGGCGAGGAGATCGCAAAATCGGAGCGGTGATGCTCGCCGAGGCCGATGAAGTCCAGCCCCAGCTCGTCGGCCAGCACGGCTTCGTCCACGATGTTGCGGATCACCTGCGCATGCGTGATCAAGGCGCCGGACGCATTTCTCGTGACGTCGCCAAAGGTATCCAGTCCGAATTCAAGCGGTGCGGTCATCGATCAGGTCTCTGTGGGAGGATCGGCCAGATCTAAGGGACCGCGGCCCGGTCACAAGCGCACCTGCGGAAATGCTCGGTTTCCGTTTGCGAATTCTATCGCGCGATCCTCACCACCATCTTGCCGAGCGCAGCGCGCGCCTGCATCGTCTTGAACGCCTCGCGGAAATCCTCGAAGGCGAAAACCTGGCCGACCACGGGCTTCAGCTGGCCGTTGGCAAGCCAGCCCGTCAATTGCGACATCAGGCGCGTCTGCTCGTCGGGCTCGCGCGTTGGAATCTGCGCAAGGTCGACGCCGAGCAGGGCGCCGCCTTTCAGCAGCGGCAAGTTGAACGGCAGCGCGGGGATGGCGCCTGCGGCAAACCCGACCACGAGATGGCGGCCGCGCCAGGCGATGGAGCGAAAAGCCTGCACAGAGATCTCGCCGCCAACGGGGTCGAAGATCACGTCGGCGCCGTGTCCTCCGGTCAAGTCCTTCAGCGTGTCGCGCCAGCCGGCCTGCGTGTAGTCGATCACGGCGTCGGCGCCGTGTGCCTGCGCGAACGCGCGCTTGTCCGGCGTCGATGCCGCTGCGATCACGCGAGCGCCGAGCAGCTTGCCGATCTGGACGGCTGCGATTCCCGTACCGCCAGCCGCGCCAAGCACGAGAAGTTGTTCACCTGCGCAGAGCGAGGCGCGTGCACTGAGCGCATAGAGCGCGGTCAGATAATTGGCGCGAAACGAGGCGGCGACCTCGGCCGCAACGCCGTCCGGCAGGGAATGGAGCGCTGCGGGGCTGACGACGATCTCCTCAGCAAGCGCGCCCGACCGCGTCATTCCCATTACTCGCATGCCCGGCTGGTAGCCGTCGGGTGCGTCGGGTGCGTCGGTCACTACGCCCGCGAACTCTGTCCCGGGAATGAATGGCAGCGGATCTTTGGTCTGATAGCGCCCCTCGATCTTCAAGCCGTCGACAAAGCCGATTCCAGCGGCTTCGACGCGAATGCGCAACTGGCCGGGCTCCATGGATGGGGCCGGGACGTCCTTCAGCTCGATCTGATCGATGGGGGCGTATTGCTCGACTACGACGGCTTTCATGTCGAAGCTCCACTGTTCCAGTTATCCTGACACGTCCCGCGACCAGCCTCTTGCGTCTACCGCCACATCCCGCGCATCTTCGCCCCGATGTCGATCTTCGGCCCCTGCGCTGCGGTGCGCGCAGCACCTGCTGCAGCCTTCGGCCAGGCGGTGCGTTCGAACAGATGGACCAGCTGCTCCGGGATGAAGCGGGTGCGTGAGGCGTAGACGTGGCGATCGCCCTTGGCGGCCTGGCCATGGGTGAAGAAACGCTGGGGAACGACGAGGTGGAGATCGTCCTTGGCGCGGGTCATCGCGACGTAGAGCAGGCGGCGCTCCTCCTCGATCTCGGCGCTGGTGCCGGCGCCGAGATCGGACGGCATGCAGCCGTCGACGACGTTGAGCACGAACACCGATTTCCACTCCTGGCCCTTGGCGGAATGGATGGTGGAGAGGATCAGATAGTCCTCGTCGCGCAAGGGCGGACCTGATTTATCGCTGGTCGCATCCGGCGGATCGAGCGTCAGCTCGGTCAGGAACTTTTCGCGCGAGGCATAGCCACTCGCGATCTGCTCGAGCTGCATCAGATCGGCGCGGCGCGTCTCGGAATCCTCGTGGATGCGATCGAGATGCGGCTCGTACCAGAGCCGCACGCGCTCGAGATCGACCGGCCATTCCGAATAGCGCAGATTTTCGACCGTGCGGACGAAGTCGGTCCAGTCGTCGCCGGTGCGCGCCGGCACCGGGAGCCGGCCGAGCGCGGCTAGCGGATCGGTGCTCTCCGCGATCTGGTCGAGCACGCGCTGTGCGGTCGCGGGGCCGATGCCCGGCAACAGATGAAGGATGCGAAAACCGGCGACGCGGTCGCGCGGATTTTCGGCAAAGCGCAACAGGGCCAGCACGTCCTTGACATGTGCGGCGTCGAGAAATTTCAGCCCGCCGAACTTGACGAAGGGAATGTTGCGGCGCGTGAGCTCGATCTCCAGCGGACCCGAATGCGAGGAGGTGCGGAACAGCACCGCCTGGTGCTTGAGCAACGCGCCTTGCTCGCGGTTCGCCAGCACCGCCTCGACGATGTAGCGCGCCTGGTCGGCCTCGTCGTGCACGGTGACGAGCTGCGGCTTCTGCCCGGAGGCGCGCTCGGTCCAGAGATTTTTCGTGAAGCGTTCGCGGGCGAGGCCGATGACGCCGTTCGCCGCCGACAGCACCGCCTGCGTCGAGCGGTAGTTGCGGTCGAGCGTGATCATCTCCGCGCGCGGCGAGAAGCTTTGCGGAAACTCCAGGATGTTGCGCACGGTGGCGGCGCGGAACGAATAGATCGACTGCGCGTCGTCGCCGACCACGGTGAGGCCGCGCCCGTCGGGCTTGAGTGCCAGCAGGATCGAGGATTGCAGGCGGTTGGTGTCCTGGTATTCGTCGACCAGCACGTGATCGAAGCGACCGCCGATCTCTTCCGCGATCAGCGGATCGCTCATCATCTGCGACCAGTAGAGCAGCAGGTCGTCGTAATCGAGCACATGCTGGGCCTGCTTGGCCTCGACGTAAGCGGCGAACAGGCCCTTCAGCTCGGCGGCCCAGCCGCTGCACCAGGGATAGTGCACCCCCAACACCTTCTCGATCTCCATCTCGGCGTTGACGCAGCGGGAGTAGATCGAGAGGCAGGTGCCCTTGGCGGGAAAGCGGCTCGCGGTCTTCGACAGTCCGCGCTCGTGCCGCACCAGGTTCATCAGGTCGGCAGAGTCCTCGCGGTCATGGATGGTGAAGGCGGGATCGACGCCGATCCGCTCGGCATATTCGCGCAAGAGCCGCGCGCCGATGCCGTGGAAGGTGCCGGCCCAGGTGAGCGCATCGCGCATGATCGCGGCATTGTTCTCGCCGAGCACCTTTCGGGCGATGCGCTCGACCCGGCCGGCCATCTCCGCCGCCGCGCGGCGCGAAAACGTCATCAGCAGGATGCGGCGGGGGTCGCTGCCTGCGACGATCAGATGCGCGACGCGGTGGGCCAGCGTGTTGGTCTTACCGGAGCCCGCGCCGGCGATGACGAGCAGGGGAGCGCCCACGGTCGAGCCCTCGACCACGCCATGCTCGACGGCGCGGCGCTGCTCCGCATTGAGCGTGTCCAGATATGTCGCCACGAATCGCCCCGGTGAAAGGAGGAGAGTCGGCGATCCCGGCGCGAATCGCAATGCGGCTGGACGGAACCGGAATTAGGATTTAGGGGGAAGATGGCCCCCAGTTCCAGCGCACCCCATGCCCGACATGACCGAGCTCAAGCCCGACCAGTTCGAGATGCGACGGCTGGAATCGCTCAGCAACACCATTTTCGGTGTCGGCATGACGCTTCTCGCCTATGATCTGCCCAAGGCCGCCGTGTTCACCAGCGCGCCGGACTGGAACGATCTTGCCCGGGTCTATTCGGGCAAGCTGATAGGCTTTGCGCTCAGCTTCATCATCGCCGGCGTGTTCTGGATCAGCCATCACCGGCGGCTGGCGCGCCAGCCGGTCGGCAGCCGCGGCGACGTGATCCTCAACCTGTTCTTTCTGCTCTCGATCGTGCTGCTGCCGGTCACCAACGGGCTCTACACCAATTACGGCATGAGCAGCGCCGTCGCCGTGCTCTACGGCTTGCATTTGACCGCGATCGCGGGCCTCAACGCCTGGCTGTGGTGGAGGATCCTGGGCGGCTGGCGCCAGGAAATCATGGCCGCGCTGTTTCCGCTGCTGGTGTTCATCCCGGGCACGATCGTTGCGGCGTTCGCGCCGCACGTCGCGCCCTTCTTGTGGTTCATCGCCTTCGGCGGAATCGTGATCCAGCGCTTCTACAATCCGCGGACCGGGCCGGACGCCTAACGCGCGATGCGATCAGGATGAATCGCCGTCGCGCTTCAGGTTGGTGTTTCCGCGCAAACGCGTTCCGCGTTTGTCGCGAGGGAAAACCGCTGCGCACTTTCCCGGATCTTCAGCTCACCCCTCCGTCGCCCCGAACCCATCGGCCGGCACGTAAAGCTTGACCGGCCGGATTTCGTAGACCGCGGTCGGATTGACCGCACGCAGCTTCCGCGCCGCCGCGATTGCCTCATCCTCGGTGGCGCATTGCATCAGGTGGAAGCCCAGAAGCTGTTCCTTGGTCTCGGCAAACGGCCCGTCCAGCACCATTCCCGCGCCAGGGCCGCGCAAGGTGCGGGCCTTTCGGGTCTCATCCAGGCGGGCCGCCGGTCCAAACTGTCCGCTTGCCCGGAGGGGCGCCTGAACCTCGATGACTTTGGCCACGACTGCGGCGTCCTGCTCCGGCGTCCAGGACAAGATCTCGTCTTCCACGTGGTAGGCCAGGATCGCGTAGAGCATCGTCACCTCTTTCTTTGCACAGGTCCCAAGGACGTAGCACGGCAGCCCGTCCCGACAATCCCGAGACGAATATTGCGTGCCCGGCAAGGCGGCGAAACGGTTCTGAAACCCGATTGCGCCCCTGCCACGTGAACGCCGCCGGAACGGGTCGCGACTGATGGACCATAAACAAAAGGCTTTTGCTGGAGGCGGCAATGTCGGGACATACCATCAAGATCATCTGTGACGCGCGGCGGGCGGGACAGTCGGAGCCGGCCGATCTGCACGACCAGGCCGGTCATCACCGCTATTACGGCAGCTCGGCCGAGAACGGCGGCGAGCGGATCGTGGAAAGCCGGCGCGGCAAACGGCCGCGCGCGCTCAACATCTGCGGCTTCTGAAGCCTTTCGGCGAGCCGGTCGTTCATATGATCGTCCTGCAATTGTCGATCGCGGCGATGCCGTTCCTGCTCGCAATCATGAGCCGGACGGTCAAGGCGGTCCGTCCCGTGCCTTCTGACGAGCCTCCTCACGGTGCTGCTTGGCGGGAGCCGCACCGTGCGGTCGTGGCCAGGTGCCTCGGCATGCTGATCGCCGCCGTCGCGCCGCATGAGCGGCTTCGCGCCGGCCGACCGGCTTCCAGTTTGAAAGAAATCGCAAGGAAAAGGCGCGGCGGGGAGGCCCCGTCGCGCCCGATTTCTTGCTCGCTGGTCCAGGGCTGAGAGCGCCCCGATGCCAAGCCTTTAGTCAAAGCTCAGCGGGCGATCCCAGCGAGGTGACAGCGCTTGAGATAAGACACTGGATCACCTCCTTTCGTTGGTTTCGGGAAACATCAATATAGGCAAGCTTGCCGCCGCTGTTAAGGGCGGCGGGTCCGGAGGAACCGGGGCGGTCCGCGAAGCCCGTGAGGGCCGAGAAAGCGACCTCCTCGGCAGTTGAGACCGCCGCCCGGCCGTGTTAGGGGATCGGCCGACGCGGGTGTAGCTCAATGGTAGAGCAGCAGCCTTCCAAGCTGAATACGAGGGTTCGATTCCCTTCACCCGCTCCAACATCCGCAGCAGAATACACTTGTGGGACAGGGCGTTACGCGACCCGTGCGAACTAATCAAGGGTCGGTCGTGTGACGAAAAAGCGCGTTTGGGGCGCTCTTGGGGCGCAGCTCGTGTCATCAGCCTGCGAGGCTGAATGCGAGGATGAAATCAGTCGAAACTAGTATCAATGCTCGTTCTGGAGCTTGCTGCCGCGCGATGCTGTCTCGTCGTGATGCTTCAACGGATGCATGTTGAAGCTATTGGTCAAAGCCCATGTCGCCGCCTACACCATGAAGGATGAGACGTTCGTGGCGGCTCATGAAGATAAGCGCACCAAGCACTCCCCTGAGCAGATGGCGAAGTGGGCTGAGGAGAAGCAGGCGCAGATCAAAGCACGGGCAGACGCGGAGGCCGCGAACAAGGACGCTCGACAAGAAGATGTCAAATCGCGTTGGATAATCCGGCGCATCGGTAGACTTCACGCCTGAAGAGGTTTAGTCCATTCGCGGCCATATCATGGCTGGTGACCGCCACGGCGCTCAGGCCGAGGGGCGCAATGCTACGATCAACGCCATTCAGCGTCAGCTTGAGGCTGATGGCGTGAAAATTGGGCATGTCAGCGAGTCCGACGGCGGGAAGTCGAAAAGCCTTTACGTCAACGTCGACGGCAAGACGGTCCGCGTCTCCGATCACGAATTGCCGATGACGACTCAGTGCGAGCACAACCGAGGCCGTGGTCCTTCCGGAAGTGGGGATCGTGAGGTTGTCGTGCTGGACAAATGGCGAGGGCGGCCGTTCCACGCGCAATCTTGTTCCTGAAGGCCCGCGTCGGCCCGTAGCTGGGCGGCGGCAAGGTCCTTGGCGGCCTAGGGCTACGGCTCTTGGTGAGCAAGCCTTTGATTAAGTCTTCTCTGGTGAAGGAGCCGCCCGAGAACAAGATGCGCCGCATTCTCCAGTCGAACGTTGACGAGGCGAAGACGAAGGATGAGTTGGAGAGGGCGGAGCGGCAGTTGGCAAAATTTCAAGCTTGCCCAGAGCGCTAGATTTTTGCCCTTGCTTCCATCGGGGTAAGGATCGTGTCGGCGGGAACTTTGCAGGTCAGGACGAGTTTCCTGCGAAAGTTGTCATCGCTGGTGACGAAATGATCCGCCCCGTAATACTCGTGCCCCCAAAAGGCCTGGGCATCGCCAAGCATGTTCTTCCATTTTCTGCCCTGCGTAGATGATAGATTATCCACGTCTGCTCCATGAGCTGCGGCGTACTCAGACCAAGATGCCGAGTGTCGTGGGAAGAGCGCTTCAAAAATCTGCTTTTCTCTAGCGGCGGCTTCCTCCGACCCATAGATCGCGTGGTCCCAAAAACTGATGTCTTGTCGCCCTATGGGTTTTAGCAGGTCGACCGAACCGAACCCGAGCGAACGCATTCGTTCTTTAAAGTCAGCGATGTTGTTCAGGTAGACGCCACCCGGCTGCCGCTCGGAGGCACCAGAAGCGACCATCGAAAGGGCAATTTTCTTGGCGTCGGCGGCCTCGATAAGTGCCAATACATGCACCTTTGCAGGCTCGTCGTTCTCGATGGCGATCAGACAATTCATATCGAGCGTGAATGACTTCATGTGCCCGATCTCACAAAGGGCTAAGTCCGATCTTTAGGTTACGCGAAATTTCTCTTGTTTCCGACGTAGAGGGGTCTTTGTACCCAGATTTCCGGGGCGCTCCTGGGGCGCATAATTCCGGTAGCGGCGGTGTTTCGTGGTGATTTTCGGTGATGTAGAATCAACCGTTACCTTGCTAAAATCGTGAGAATTTAAGTGGTTTGGTGATTGTCGGTGATAGCCAATGATATGGGACGGACGTGACTTCCAAGCTGAATACGAGGGTTCGATTCCCTTCACCCGCTCCATCCCGATCCTGTTGCTCCGGGTCCAAAGGGCCGCGCGGCGGCGCTCGCGGAGAACATTCCAGGCGCGATTGGCGTGGTGATTTAGCGACCTCGATTGGCAAGCGCGATGATGGCGCGGCCGACCTGAATTAGCAGCGACGGCGCCAGGCTGCAGCCCATGATGACGGCCCACATCGCCGCCGTCGGGGGGGTGACGTGCAAGACCTCCGCCATCAGCGGCCAGTAGGGAGGAACCGCGAGCAGAGCGCCGCAGAGGCCGACGGCAGCCCAGATCCATGGATTGCGCGTGACTTCGTTGGCGACGACGCCGGAGCGGCTGCTGCGCATGTCGAAAACGTGCCAGAGTTGCGCGAATGCGATCGTCAGGAATGTGGTGGTGACCACTGCCTCGCCGGTCCAGCCGGCCGAAAGCGCCAGCCCAAGCGCCGCGAAAGTTCCGCCCGCCAGCGGAATGCTCTGCAGCACGATCGTTGTCCATTGCCGGCGACCGAGGATCGGCTCCTTCGGATGGCGCGGCGGCCGCTCGAGAATATCGCCTTCTCCCTCGCCCATTGCCAGTGCGAAAGCGGGGAATACGTCGGTCACGAGATTCAGGTACAGGATCTGCAACGGCAGGATCGGCAGGGGCAGTGCCGCCGCGATCGCGATCCCAACAACCATGACCTCGCTGATGTTGCAGGACAGAAGGTAAGCGGCGGCCCGACGGATATTGCCGAAAATGACTCTGCCTTCCCGAACCGCCTTGACGATCGTCGGAAAGGCGTCGTCGAGCAGGATCATCGCCGCCGCCTGGCGCGCGACGTCCGTTCCGCGCAGGCCCATGGCCACGCCGATGTCGGCCTGCTTCAACGCCGGTGCATCGTTCACGCCATCCCCCGTCATCGCGACGATTTCACCGGACGCCTGATACGCGCGTACGATCGCAAGTTTCTCCACCGGGCTGACGCGGGCGAAGATGCCAACGCGCTTCAGTTCCTGCGGATGCTTTGCGATGAGATGCTCGACATGGCGGCCTTCCGCTACATGGTCAGCCTCGAGCCCGATCGCACGGCCTATGCTGCGGGCCGTGACGGCATGATCGCCGGTCACCATGACGACGCGGATGCCGGCATGACGGCAATCGCGGATCGCCTGCGGAACGTCGGCGCGCGCAGGGTCTTCCAGGCCAACGAGGCCCACGAATACCAGCTCGCCATAGGGCTCAGCATCTGCGGATGTCGCCAGTTTGGTCGCGCAGGCGAGCACGCGCAGGCCGTGCTGTCCGAGCTCGGCAATCCGCCCGCTCCATAGACGGCGCGCGGCTTCGTCCAGTGTCGTCTCGCCGTTCTCGGTGAGCATGCCGGTGCACGCCGCGAGCACATGCTCCGGTGCCCCCTTCACGGCATAGAAATACGCGCCGCCGTGCTGGTGCACGGTCGCCATCATCTTGCTTTCGTTGTCGAAAGCGTGCTTGGCCGCGATCGGAAAGCCGTGCAGCAGTTCGCGGCGATTCAAACCTGCCGCCCGGCCAGCCTGCAGCAGCGCCACTTCCATGGGATCACCGCTATGGGCTACTCCCCCATGGCCAAGCGAGGCCTCGTTGCAAAGTACCATTGTATGCAGCAGCCGCTGGAGCAGCGCATCGCCGGCAAGCTCCTCCGCGCCGGCCTTTTCGACTTCGCCGGATTCGACCCACAACCGCCGCACGGCCATCCGGTTCTCGGTGAGCGTGCCGGTCTTGTCGGTCAGGATCACCGTGGTCGCGCCCAATGTCTCGACCGCGGAGAGCCGCTCCAGAAGTGCATTCTGGCGGGCCATGCGCCACATCCCGCGGGCGAGCGCGAGGGTGGCCACAATCGGCAGGCCCTCGGGAATGGCGGCCACCGCGAGCGCGATCGACGATTCCACAACCAGGAAAGCGTCTTCTCCCTTCGCCATTCCAACCGCCGCGATCACGACGGTCAGTAGCCCGACCGCCCAGACGAGCTGCCCGGACAACCGTGCGAGCCTGCGTTCAACCGGTGAGCTCTCGGGCTCCGCGCCTTCGACGAGGTGAGAGATCCGGCCGAGTTCGGTCCGGGAGCCCGTCGCGACGACGACGCCAAGACCACTGCCGCGCGTCACGGCCGTGCCCTTGAACAGCATCGATGTGCGTTCGGCGATCCGCGCATCTTCGGCGGCCGGCTCGGACGACTTGTCGACCGGCACCGACTCGCCTGTCAGGGTCGACTCGTCGGCCGCAAGCCGCGAGGCTTCCACGATGCGCAGGTCAGCCGAGATCGCGTCGCCGGCCTCGACGAGGAGCATGTCGCCGGGTACGAGGTCCTCCGCCGGGAGCACGCGCGTGTGACCGTCGCGTCGCACGCGAGCCGATGTCCGGCCAAGCGCGCGCAGGGCCTCGATCGATCGCGCCGCCCTGATTTCGGTCAGGAAGCCGATGAGGGTGTTGAGGACGAGAACGGCGACGATCGCCACGCCTTCCGCGAGTTCGCCGAACCAGAAGGCGAGCGCAGCGGCTGCCGCCAGCAGGTAGACCACCGGGGTCTGCAGCTGGTGAAGAAGTATGGTCAGGGCGCTGACCCGCTTCCTTGCAGCGATCGCGTTCGACCCGAAGCGGATGCGGCGCTCGGTCGCCTCGCGTTCCGCGAGGCCTTGCTCCGGCTCGACCTGAAGCGCGCGAAGGATTTCGCTCGCCGGCAACGAATGCGCGGTCGCCGTTGTCAGTCCAACTTCATGCATCAAATCGCTTGTCGGCATCAGAACCTGCGCCTCTTCCCGGCTATCTCTGAAACATCTGGTGAGCGACGTCAGGACCGACAGCGCCGGCCCATGCGGCCGCGATGACCAGCACGAGGCCGGGGATCAGCCGCAGCGCGAAGGAGCGCCCGCCGCTGACCCAGCCGACCACGATCTTGCTGAGCGTGTTTGTCGACAGCGCCGCCAGAATCGGAGTCACAGCGTCGGCGGAGTTGATCTTTCCCAAGGCGGCGAGGGTGGCTGTGGCGACGGCTGGCGAATGCGTGTCGGCGAGCCCGGCTACGGCCGCGCTGACCAGCAGGCCGGTTTCCCCGAACGCGTCCCGCAGGCCGGCAGAGAGCACGAGGACGCCGGAGAGCGTCAAGGCCAGCAACAAGGCCGTCGGCAGGCTGAAAGCACGTCCGAGCTGGAGCTCGGCGGCGCTCGTCTCTCGCATGCCCTTGACCGTGAAGATCGCGCCATAGAGACCTGCCGCGGCACCGGCACAGAGGAGCGGAATCATCAGACTCTGCAACGTAGCGAGATTTGTCGCTGCGAGCACCGCGACGAGCTGAACGATCGTTGCGACGGTCGAAAGCGTTGCGCCGGCCGTGGCGGCGCCAAGCAGCTCCGGTGCCTTGCGAGCCCGCGCCCCCATCGCTCCGATCGTGGCCGTGCTGGAGACAAAGCCCGAGGCGAAGCCTGAGACAGCAAGACCGCCTCTTGCGCCGAGCAGGCGTATTGCAACATGCCCGGCGGCGCCGATGGCCATCACCAGAATGACGATGATCCAGATCGCGCGTGGATTGAGCGCGCCATAGGGGCCGACCGGCCGATCCGGAAGCAAGGGTAGGACAACGAGCGTGGCGGCGGCAAAGATCAGGCCGTCCTTGACCTCGCCTTCGCTGAGCACCTTCCGGACGAAGTCGTGCAATGCCGCACGGCCTGCAAGCAGAATGGCCAGAATGACGGCAACGCCCGCGGCCAAAAGGGGACGCTGGGTGGCCAGTCCGCCAAGCAGAACCGTCAGGATGAGTGCGGTCTCCGAAGTCAAGCCGGGATCGTCGCTCCTGGACCGGAGATAGGCGATCGCGGTCATGGCCATGATCCCGGCAGTCACGAGCGCCAGCAGGCCCTTGCCGCCGATCATGACGCTGACGGCACCGGCGAGTGATGCCGCGGCAAAGGTACGCAGCCCGGCAGGCGAGCGCCCCGGTCCCTCGCCCTTGCGGCGTTCTCGCTCGAGACCGATCAGGAGCCCGATGCCGAGTGCAACGATGATGGCGATGACGTCGGGGCTTAGGCTCGGCTTCAGAAAATCCATCATGTGTACTGCACGGCGTCACGTTCTTGTGCTTGTGGCGGTGCTTCGATCGCGACTGCTGCCCAACCCCGCCGGATTCGTATCAACGTCATGGTCACCGCCGGCAGCAATAGATCAAGTGCCACGCCCGCTGGCTCGAGAAAAGGGAGGCCGAGGACGACAGCAATGAACGGCAGCATCGCATGCATCCGCCGCGAGCGTGCCGGAGATGCGACAGCAGATCCCGGCACGGTATCCACTTTGAGTTATCTCCTGCAAGGACCAGCGGCTTGGAACTATCGACGAGGCCGCCGCCAGGCCGCTTGATTTCGGTCAATCTGACGGCCGCAGAGATGTCGCAAGCTCGCGAGGTCGTTGAACGTGGCTGAGAATGTTGCCGCCGCACGGGATTTCGTTCGGGCGCATTGGATAGAACCCGAGATGTCGCGGTCCGTGAGTGGCAGGGATTCTCGTTTTCGCCCCGCATACGCCAGTTGCGCCCCAGCCTTGCAATGATCCCTGTGAAGGAGCGCTTGCGAATTGGTGTTTCTTCATCTCTGCGGTTGATCCTGCTCAAACAACGGTGCTGGTTTCGGGAGAGAGTAACGTTCCGTCAGCTGTGGGACCAAACCATGTCGTTTGAGCGGGTCTTGCGATGGACCCTGGTTGCGATTGCAATCACAGGATTGGCCGCGGGTATTCTTGCGCGAGCCGTCGGCCGCCTCGATCTGGCCGATCTCGCATGGGCGCTCGGCACTGCGCCCGTGATCGGCGGACTGGCGGTCTCGATCGTCAGGGACCTGCTGGGCGGCCGTCTGGGCGTGGACGCGATTGCGCTGCTGTCGATGAGCGCGGCGCTGGCGCTGGGCCAGCCGCTTGCCGGCGCCGTCGTTGCGCTGATGTATTCCGGCGGCAATGTGCTGGAGGACATCGCGATCGCGCGGGCGGAGCGCGACCTGCGATCCCTGGTCGATCGGGCACCGCGGCAGGCTCATCGCAAAAGCAACGAGCGGATCGAGGAAGTGCCGATCGAGGAAGTCGCAGTCGGCGAACAGCTCCTGGTGCGGGCAGGCGAGATTGTGCCTGTCGACGGTATCGTCGGCTCGGTCTCGGCCACGATCGACGAGTCTGCGGTAACAGGCGAACCCATTCCGGTCGAGAAGACACGCGGCAGCGCAGTGCTTTCGGGCTCACTCAATGCGGGTGAGACCTTCGAGTTGACCGTGACCGCGCCGGCTGGCGAGAGCACCTACGCCGGCATCGTGCGCATGGTGACGGCGGCCCAGACGGCGAAGGCTCCCTTCGTGCGAATGGCCGACCGCTATGCGCTGATCTTTCTGCCGGTGACGCTCGTCATGGCCTTCGTGGCGTGGCGCATCTCCGGCGATCTGACCCGTAGCCTTGCTGTGTTGGTGGCGGCGACGCCTTGTCCGCTGATCCTGGCCGCACCGGTCGCCTTCATCGCCGGCGTGGCGCAAGCCGCCCGCCGCGGCATCTTGGTCAAGGGCGGAGCGGCGCTGGAGGCGCTGGCGCGCGCGCACACCGTCCTGCTCGACAAGACCGGCACCCTGACCGTGGGAGGGGCGCGGTTGCTCTCCGTCGAGGTCGCGCCGGGGCAGGACGCGGACGAGGTCCTGACGCTTGGGGCATCGCTCGAGCAAGCCTCGCATCATGTGCTCGCGAAGGCGGTCGTTGCTGCCGCCGTCGATCGCGGTCTCAAACTGAGGCCGCCGGAACATGTCAAGGAGACCATGGGGTCGGGCCTGAGCGGCCTGATCGATGGACGCCAGGTCACCGCCGGCTCGCGAGAGATGCTTCTCTCACATGCCGAGCTATCGCCGTGGGAACTGCGCGCCATCCGGCGCGCCTCGTGGCGTTCGGCGTTGATCGTATTCATTGCTGTTGATGGGCGTTCAATCGGCGCACTGCTGCTGGCCGACGAGCTGCGGCCCGATACGCCACGCGCGATCCGGCTGCTGCGCGATGCCGGCATTGTGCGGATGGTGATGGTCACCGGCGATCGCGCCGCAGCGGCGCAGGCAATCGGTGCGGCGCTCGACCTTGATGCCGTGCTGGCCGACCGCGTTCCTTCGGATAAGGTCGAGGCGGTGCGTACCGAACAGCGCCAGCATCCGACCATCATGGTCGGCGACGGCATCAATGACGCCCCGGCGCTGGCCGTGGCCGACATCGGGGTCGCGCTCGGCGCTCGCGGCGCGAGCGCCTCGTCCGAGGCCGCGGACGTGGTGATTCTGGCGGACCGGCTCGATCGGGTTGGCGAAGCGATCGTGATTGCACAGCGGGCGCGGCGTATCGCCGTGCAGAGCATTGTCGTCGGCATGGGGCTGTCACTGGTGGCAATGGTCGCCGCCACTCTTGGCTGGCTCGATCCCGTGCCCGCGGCGATCGTCCAGGAGGTGATCGATGTTGCGGTCATTTTGAATGCGCTGCGGGCGCTCACTCCGGCCCTGGTCAGGGGCGGCCCGCGCATCACGACGGAGCAAGGCTTGTCCTTGCATCACGATCATCAGGCCCTCTTCAAGGATCTCGACCGCCTGCGCGAGATCGTCGACGCGCTGGACGACGTGACGCCCGAATCCGCCGCGGCGTTGATCGGGGAAGCCCACCGCCTGGTTCAGAATAGCGTCGTGATGCACGAGCGCGAGGATGAGGACAGCGTCTATCCAAAGCTTGCGGAGGTTCTGCGCGACCGCCATGGCCTGTCTGCCATGAGCCGCGCGCATCGCGAGATCCTGCACCTCGCCCGGCTGCTCGCTCGGATCGTCGAGGACATTCCGTCTGAGAAGATCGACCGCTATCTGGTCCGGGACGCTCAGCGGGTCATCGAGGCGATTGAAACGTTGGTGCGCATGCACACGGCTCAGGAGGAGGATATCTACGAAGCCGTGGCGGCATAGGCGACAGCTCGATATGCGGGCGGGCTAAGGTTGATCTGGAGGGATTCCTTGCTCCTCCTGTCGCTCGAATATGGAAGTGTACCGGCGAAGCCGGTCTTTGCCGGTCTTTCCGTCCTTGGCGTAGAGCGCATTGTAGACAATGCCCATGACGATGCTGTAGCTGAGCAGCATCATCAGAGAGAACAATGCCGGCGAGATGCCGAGCCCTGCATCGAGTGCAAAGAAGCCGAGGCCGATGATCGGGAAGAATACCAGTCCCATGATGATCCATCCGAATACTCCGAATACCGCACCCTTCGTCACCCCAGTCTTGCCGGGTAACCGCTGATAAGAGTATCCGAAAACAAGCCCGACCAATGTGGAACCGTTCAGGAATGATAGCGCCCACGGCACAATGGGATCGACGGCGCTCCCCACCAAATGACTGAGCGTTGCCTGGAGATTGTCGTAGGGCTGAAACGATGGAAGCAGCCCTTCGCGAGATTTGAGATACATCAGCAGCGAATGGGCGATACTGCCGGCAATACCTGCGGCAATCGACTTCCAGATCCGATCGATTGTTAGTCGAGACATCGGCAGCGCATCCGGAGACCCAGTAGCTGGCCGGAAACTTGGCTCCCTGTTTGCTCCGGCCCTTGCCGCGCCCGGTAGTCTCGGGCGCTTATTGACGTTCGGCAGACAGCTTGTCGCGATTGGCCTCCATGCAAGTTCGGGTCTGGCGCGAACCGTGTCCCTTGTTGGCGCAATAGATCTGGATGTCTTGCGTGCATAGCGCGGCGACAGGACCGGTCTGACCAAATGCTGAAGTCGCAACTGTAACTGCGACGAGCAGCATTCTCATCGCGGTACCCCAGTTCAGCGAAACACCTGTCGAAGCCTGCCCGCAGTTCGATCCATTTGTCTTGACGTGGATCAACGCTGGAGGGGTTGCCAGGCAGGAGAAGCTGGCCTCCCACAAGTGCCTTGTGGCTTCTGATGTGTGCAGCATTGAGTCAGCTCAATGCGACACGGCTCGATCGGCTCCATTGTGCCCTGCGATCGGTCACGCCGATGTCGGCATGAGACAGGGCCCACATGCAAAATCTAAAGCGGGCATTTTGGGGTAGTCTGGCGGTTCTCGTCCTGCTCTGGCTGGTTGCGGAACCCCGTCCATTCGGGACCGGTCCCTTTTTCCCGCTTCGCGAGAGGATGGTGCAGTTAAGCGGCGTCCTGGCAATCGGTTGCATGAGCATGGCGATGATCCTCGCACTGCGACCGCGCTGGCCGGAGGCGTGGCTCGGCGGCCTCGACAAAATGTACCGCTTGCACAAATGGCTCGGCATCACGGCCCTTGTGACGGCCATTGTTCATTGGCTATGGGCCAATGGCCCGAAATGGGCAGTCGGCTGGGGTCTATTGGCGCGACCGGAGCGTGGCGCGAGGCCCATCATCGAGAATCCCATTGAAGCCTTCTTTGCCAGCCTGCGCGGGTTGGCGGAGGGGCTCGGCGAGTGGGCATTCTATGGGACTGTGGTGCTGATCGTTCTGGCACTCGTTCAGTGGTTTCCCTACCGGCTGTTCTACAAGACGCATCGGCTTATCGCCCTCGCGTACCTCGTGTTGGTCTTTCATGCCGTCACTCTGATGAAGTTCAGCTACTGGATGTCCCCGCTCGGCTGGATCATGGGCGGGCTGCTTGCCTGCGGCACATGGGCGGCCGTTCTTGCGCTCCTGCGACGCGTGGGCGCTGGGCGGCAGGTCAATGGCAGGATCACCTCTCTGAAATACTATCCCGGCGTCAGAGCAATCGAGACCGAAATCGAGGTGCCGCACGGCTGGCCGGGACACAGACCGGGCCAATTTGCCTTCGCCACGTCGGACACCTCGGAGGGCGCCCATCCCTACACGATCGCGTCCGCTTGGAGGGCTGAAAACCCCAGGATCACCTTCATCACCAAGGAACTGGGCGACCACACCAGCCGGCTGCGGGAGAAGCTCCGCGTCGGGCAGGAAGTAAAGGTGGAAGGGCCCTACGGTTGCTTCACTTTCGACGACGATTGCGCGCACCAGATCTGGATCGGCGGAGGCATTGGCATCACGCCTTTCGTCGCCCGCATGAAGGAACTGGCCATGCAGACGGGGACTCCCGCTTGCACCATTGCGCCGACGGTTCACCTCTTTCACACCACGGCTGATGTCGACGAGGAGGCGCTGGGAAAGCTTGCAGCGGATGCGCACTCGGCTGATGTACGCCTGCACGTTCTTGTCGACGCCCGTGATGGACGACTGAGTGGCGAGCGCATTCGCGAAGCGGCGCCGGAATGGCGCACGGCGAGCATCTGGTTCTGTGGCCCGACCGCCTTCGGTGAAGCGCTCAGGCGAGACTTTGCCACGCACGGCTTTCCTGTCGGCGACAGGTTCCATCAGGAAATCTTCGCGATGCGATAGCGCAGAGGTCGAACCTGGCGCGCACTTCGCTGGCGGAATGCCAGAATGCTGTGCCCTGCGGCGAGCTGGAGGAAGGCGACGCCAGCATAGTCATCTTCCGCTTGCCCCAACAAGATGACCGAAATCCAGTCGGGATGCTGGCCGCTGTTGAGCCGGAGGCAAGCATCCAGCGTCGGCGCTGCTATTGTTTTGGAATCGCATCAAGAGAGTGTCTCCGTCCCTTGCTGGGGCAGAGACGGCAGGCGGATCGCAAGACGAGCGCCATCTCAAAAGCACCCGGTCCTATTGCTTCAGCCGGGCAATCTCAAATACAAAGGCGGCCTGGAAGATTGGTCCGCTCATCGTTCGAACCTCGATCGCCATGTGCTGGCGCTCATCGAGTGGGGGAAGGTCCTTGGCCAAATCGCCTAACGCTCTTGCAGCTTCGATCTCGGCCGCCTTCTGATCGGCGAGATCAAGGCCCTCTTCGTCGGGGTAGAGATCCTGGCCGTCTCTAATGTCGAAGTAGTACCGGGTCATCACGGCGCTCCCTCTGCAGGCGGGAGCGCGCGTGGTCTCTCAGCCACCGACGCCCATGGTTGGCTGATGTCGGTGATACCTGAAAATATGGGGCAAGAGGTCCGATGTTCCAAGCTAATTCTTCTTCGGTCCCGGCTCGTGTGGAGGTGGGGGAACTCATGGTCGAACGATGAGTTGACTTGGATTGGCTTGCGAGCGGCCGCGCCCGAAGATGCCATGAGCGCAAGCACTGTGGTGGCCAGCCACGACGATCGATCAAGCTGCTTGCAAGCGCTATTCGCCTCAGACAATCAGGCAATGTGACCGGCAGGCGCCGCGTTCACTCAATCGAAGGACAACGAAATGAGGACGAATGACAATCGCACGGCTCGTGCCAAGCGCGAGGCCGACAAGCTGTTCAAACAGGTCGACACGACGAAGACGAAGCAGCCGAATGACTATGAAATGGCGCAACAGTCGTTTCAAGACAACCGCGAGCGCTTGAAGGCGGAGCGCTTGGCTCGGGAGGCCAAGTCGCCTGGTCGACGCAAATAGGGACGTGTTCGGCAGTCCTGCTGTTTCGACGTCAGGGATGGAGAGCGCTCATCAGTGGGCGAGGAGCAAATCCTCAGCGGAAATGCCGACAGTTGAAACGCGCGATGCGCGCACGATCAATGAGGCTGCCGACCCCAATCGGTCCGCCTATCGGGCGAGGCTGGAGAGCGGGAGGATGATCACAGCGGTCAGGCCGTCATCGAGCCAGGAATACCGTATTGTCCCGTTATGACGGTGGACTGTCGTCTCGATCAAAGTGGATCCGAACCCCCTCGTTTCGGGTTGGCTGACCCGCGGCCCGCCGGATTCATTCCATGTCACCTCCAGACGATCGTCATGGATTGACCATCCTACACTGACCTGTCCTTCGTCGCGGCTCAGCGCACCGTACTTGGCGGCATTGGTGGCGAGCTCATGAAAAACGAGGGCCATGCTGTTGCTCGCATGATCGCCCAGCGCAACGTCGGGCCCCTCTGTCGAGACGCGCTCATACGGCTTGAGGATGGTCTCCATCAGCTGCTGAAGCCCGACCCGCAATATGGTGTCGTGCGCAAAGGGCCGCCTGACAAGCTGATTGGCGTTCGCAAGTGCAAGGAGTCGCCCCGACATCTTGGCCACCAACTCCTCCTTGGTGGTCGCGGTGCGCGCGGTCAGTCGCAGCATGCCGTCCGTGATGGCGAGAAGATTCTTGATGCGATGGGACATTTCACGCGTGAGTTGCTCTTGCTCCTGCAAAGCTGCCTGAACGACTTCCTCGGCCTGTATCATTCGGATCGCCACGCTCGAGAAGGCGGCAAGCTCGGTCAGGACACGTACATGTTCCAGGGAGAAGAAGCCCGGCTCCGAACCGACGACCCAGAGCGTTCCTGCGCCGCCATCCTCGGCAGGCCGTCGCAAGTGCAGGGGGACGAGCAGGACCTCTGGGATGGTGATGCCTGCGCTCCTGATCCAGCCGTAGACCGTCTCCGGATGCTTCATCAGGACTGGAGCATTTTGCTGCAGCGTCACCCCGCAAGGGCTGTAATCAAGCGGGGTTCGTGTTCCTTCAAACGCCGCGAGAGCCCCATGAAGTCCAAACCACCTGAACTCGCGAACCTCGTGCTCCAGGAGGGAAATACCCGCCGATTCCGCTCCGCAGGCCTCCATCGCAAGCCGCACCAGGCGAGGCAGCACCGCTTTCGGATTATCGGCCATGTCATCGGCCAAGTCCCGAAACGCAAGCTTCTCGCGCAGATAGTCGGGCGGCTCCGAGGCCCTTCTTGCGAGTTCATCCGTGATGATGATGTCTGCGAGGTCGTGGGGGGCTGGCGCCATTTCTTGTGGTCTCTGGAACCTAGCTCGAACGGGGGACTTGGAAAGAATTGGTCTCATCTCAGGAGCGGGCAGTTGAAGATCTTGATCGTCGAAGACGAGCCCCTCATTCTCATGGATGTTGAAGTTCAACTCCTGGAAGCAGGGTACGAGGTGGCCGTGGCAGAGAACGCCGATGTTGCCGTCCGGATGCTGGCGCAGAGCATGTTCGACCTGCTGTTAACCGATATCGACATGCCCGGTTCCATGGATGGACTGCAGCTGGCGAGCGCGGTGAGAGATCGATGGCCGCCCGTCAGATTAGTCCTGATGTCGGGCAAGAGGCATCCTCACGTAACCGAAATGCCCTCGCAAGCGCGATTTCTCAGCAAGCCACTGCAACCAACTGAACTGATGAAGGCCGTGGCGATCTGGTAGCGAGGCAAAGCGCACGAGGACAACGATGCTGCCTCGCTTCTGGCCGTCCGGGCCCTCATCCCAAGGACGCTTGCCGCGCGCATCGCGATCCCATGCTCACTCCTTCGGGCGGCCTGTCGCTTCATCCGCGTTTTCTTTTGTGCGGATGACCTTGATCTGATTCCGGGAGAGTTCCTCTTTGTTGCTTTAAGGCGCCGCCGGCCAACAGGCCGAAAGCGAAACGGTAATGAGCTCTCGTCACTTCCGATAGCATGGATCCGGGGCGCCGTCCGTTAATTCTGCAGGGGTTGATCGCCAGCGTACGTCGGGAAGTCGCGTGCGTTCAGCCCACGCGCGACCGCGATACTCCGGGTGCTGAACCGGCTGGAGCCGCTGCCGTGCGCAAACGCGACCAGACCACGGGCATTTTCCGGCAGCGTCAGCACTCCTGCCAGCCCCAGCGTCGGCATGAGAACGTCGAGCGATTGATCGCGTTTCATGCACCGCCCCCCGGTCTGGTCAGCCCTGTAGATTCCTGAGCGGCGCCGGAAGATGGGCCATCAACTTCTCGAATTCGCCGGGATCCAGCTTCTCCCACAGCACTTCGTAGACGCCGCGGGCTGCGCCGAGCGCAGTGAGCGGGAACTGCGGCGGAAGCTCCCTGGCGACATGTGCCGCAAATTCCTCGACATGCCGTTCCTTGGTCGGCGTTGCCGCCAAGCGCCAGCCCTCGTAGTAGATACCGCGCACCATGATCGGCAGCTGAGCCCCGAGCTTGACCACCACCTCCGGCGGCAACCGATCGCGCAACGCATGCAGAACGGCTCGCAATGCGCTGTAGGCCTGGTGGCGGTTCTCCAGGGCCAGCTGCTCGTCGATGGCCTTGAGCCAGACATTTATTTCCTGGACCGAATGGTCCAACGCAGTCACACCCGTGGACATGCTCATGATGTTGCTCCCGGACCAGAGACCGATCGTTGATTATTCGCGGGCTCGGGCTGGCCTGCTTTGACGTGCCGCAAGGTTCCCACGGCGGATTGCCAATCGGATCGGGTTGATCTCGCGCAAAGTTTTGGGCGTGTCGTGTGCTCAGAATGTCCCTCCGATAGGAGGAGCGCGACCATGCAAACCCCGGCTCAAATCGAGTTCGAGCACGTGACGGCGTCCCCGAAGCTGCGAGCTGCGATCGACGGGCACATCGCCGAGCTGGAAAAGCGCTACGGTCGAGCGACCGCGGGTCGCATCATCGTGAGAGGCCCTGGTGATCGTCACAAGACGGGCGGTCAATACCAGGTGAGCATCCGCCTGTGCCTTCCCGAAGGGCGCGAAGTCAATGTCGGGCGGACGCCCAAGCAGGACGAGCGGTACGCCGATCTGACCTTTGCGGTGGACGATGCATTCAAGCGCGCCCGTCGGCAGCTGCAGGACCAGGTGCTTGTGATGCACGGCCAGACCAAGCTCCACGAAGGAGAGCCGGTTGGGACCGTCGTGCGTATCGATCCCAGCGGCGAGTTCGGCTTTCTGGAAGGGACCGACGGCCAGGAGGTCTATTTCAATCGTAACAGCGTTGTGGAGGGGCGCGCGAGCATCGCCGTCGGCTCGCGTGTCAGCTTTGTTGAGGATCTCGGAGAGAAGGGACCACGGGCCAGCACGGTCAGGGTTCTGAACAAGCACAGCCTGCGGACGTAGGTGCTCCATCACTGAATTGTGGAGTGCATGATGGTTAGTAGCTGGATGCCTCGGGCAGCATTGGCCCGGAGCGATCGGCTGCGCCCTGGGGCTCGAAGCTCGAGACTACCGTGAAGGATTTGGCCCGGCCGTTGTTCCCGATGGCGAAAGCGCGCATGGGCGGGCGTGTGAGGTCAGCGCACGGCTTGCTGCACAACGGTAGGAACCTTCATCGCTAGCCTGAGTTGGCCGCACGGGCAGGGGCCGAGAGTCACACGAGGCCAATCGTGCAAGAAGACGTGCGCGTGCACAGCACCGCGCAGATCGCGGGTCATCCCATTCATCCGATGCTGGTGCCGATCCCGATCGCGTGTTTTGTCGGGGCGCTGCTGACCGACATCGCCTATGTCGTCAGCGCCGAGATCATGTGGGCGGATTTTTCGGCCTGGCTTCTTCTCGTCGGCGTCATCTTCGGCGTGCTGGCGGCCATCGCGGGCCTGATCGATTTCCTCGGTAACCGGCTGGTGCGGGCGCAGGCGCCGGCCTGGCCGCATTTGATCGGCAATGCGGTAGTGCTGATCCTGGCGATCTTCAACACGATGATCCACATGCGCGATGCCTGGACCTCGGTGTGGCCGGTCGGGCTGGTGCTTTCGGCGATCACCGTGCTGATCCTGCCTGTCACGGGTTGGCTCGGCTGGGCCATGGTTTATCGCCACGGCGTGGGAGTTGCGCGATGAAGCACTTCTTCCCCCACGCGCTGCTGTGCTCGTCGCTGCTGTTTCTGGCCGGCTGCAATGACGGCAGCGGTGATCCCAGGGCGCAGGTAGGCGCCAACCCGACACTTCCCGACATCCAGCAATATTTGGTGCCGCCGATCCATATCGCCCCCATCGTCGGCTGGAAGAAGGACGAGACGCCGACCGTCGCGCAAGGTTTGCAGGCGAAGGCTTTCGCCACGGGCTTGCAGCACCCGCGCTCGCTCTACGTGCTGCCCAATGGCGACGTGCTGGTGGTGGAATCCAAGGCGCCGAAGGGCGCCCCGATCAAGCGGCCCAAAGAGATCGTGATGGGCTTCGTCGAGTCCTGGGCGACCTCCGGCGGCGATACCGGTGTGAGCAATCGCATCACGCTGCTGCGCGACAGCAATGGCGACGGTGTGCCGGAGACGCAAAGCGTGTTCCTCGACCATCTCAATTCGCCGTTCGGCGTCGCGCTGGTCGGCAACGATCTCTATGTCGCCAACACCGACGCGATCGTCCGATATCCCTACACGGAAGGGGATACGAAGATCACCGCGCCGGGCACGGTGCTGACGCCGCTGCCGGGCGGACCGATCAACCATCATTGGACCAAGAGCCTGGTGGCGAGCCCCGACGGCTCGAAGCTCTATGCCGGCGTCGGCTCCAACAGCAACATCACCGAGAACGGCATGGAGGCCGAGCACAATCGCGCTGCGATCCTCGATGTCGATCGCGCCAGCGGCCGCTGGCGCGTGTTCGCAAGCGGTCTGCGCAACCCTAACGGCCTCAGCTTCGAGCCGCAGACCGGCGCGCTGTGGACGGTAGTGAACGAGCGCGACGAGCTCGGCCCCGATCTCGTCCCCGACTACATGACCTCGGTGAAGGACGGCGGCTTCTACGGCTGGCCCTACAGCTATTTCGGCCAGCACGTCGATCCCCGCGTCAAGCCGGAGCGGCCGGATCTCGTCGCCAAGGCGATCGTGCCGGACTATGCCCTGAGCTCGCATGTCGCACCGCTCGGGCTCGCCTTCAACACCGGCGCCGGTCTGCCGGCCGCCTATCGCGGCGGCGCGTTTGTCGGCGAGCACGGCAGTTGGAACAGGCATGTGCTCAATGGCTACAAGGTCGTGTTCGTGCCGTTCACGGACGGCAAGCCGAGCGGTCCGGCGCAAGACGTCGTCACAGGCTTTCTCAACGGCGACAACCAGGCGCGCGGCAGGCCCGTCGGCGTCGCCATCGACAAGACCGGCGCGCTTCTGGTCGCAGACGACAGCGGCAACACGGTCTGGCGGGTGAGCGCGGCGCATCCGCAGCTGACGCAACGTTAGATATCGAGAACGGGAGGAGTTCGACAATGGGCCTTGCTCAATATGCCATCGTACCGGTGCAGGACGAATGGGGCGTGCTGCATGACGGCGACGTCAAGAGCCGATACGCCACCAAGGAAGCCGCCTTCGAGTCGGCGGTGGCCGCGGCGTCCCTGGCCCTTCGCGAGGGACATGAAGTCCATGTCAGCGTGCCCGGCCGCGAAGCCGGCGACAACGCGCTCGGTGTGTAGAGCGCCTCGCCGCAGAACGGCGTTCGAGAGAAGGAGGCCGCGATGACCAAGCTCCGTGAGCAGAACGGCGTCGAGCCGCCCCGGTCCGAGGACGACATCCAGCGCGAGCAGCTCGGTCCGCGCGGCGTGCCCGGTGCGCCTGACCCGGCCAAGATGACGCCGCAGCGGGACAAGAAGACTCCGAAGCACATCGATCCCGGCCACACGTCCTGACAATCGCTCTGCGGCTGGCGCCGCGGTGCCATTCGGAACCGACATTCCCGCTCGGCCCGTATACCGGGTATGACGTGCCGCCGGGCGCGATCTGCGCCTGGCGGGCAGGCGATTGGAATGCGGTTCTTGAAATCTGACGGCAGGCTCATCGGCGTCCTGCTGGTGCTCGCGATCACGCAGCTGGTCGGATGGGGCACGATCGGGCTTCCCGCCATCGTCGGGCGTGATCTCGCGGCCGATCTCGGCATGAGCCTGCCGGCGGTGTTCGCCGGGACATCCGTTCTCTACGTCTCGATGGGGCTGTGCGGCCCGTTGCTCGCCAAATCGTTTGCGCGGCATGGCGCGCGGACGGTCATGATGGTCGGTACGATCGTCACTGCGCCGGGCTTCGTGCTGCTCTCGCTCGCGCGCGAGCCGATGCTTTATTTCGCCGCGTGGATCGTGCTCGGCATCGCCGGCAGCGCCACGCTGTCGACCGGCGCCTATATCATGCTGAACGAGGTCGCGGGGCGGCGGGCCAAGAGCGCGATCGGCGCGCTCATGCTGGTGACGGGCCTGTCCAGCAGCATCTTCTGGCCGACCACCTCGTTCCTGAGCGGCCATCTCGGCTGGCGGTGGACGTGCCTCGTCTACGCGGCGATGATGCTCGTCGTCAGCCTCCCGCTCTATGCTTTTTTCGCGCCACGCCGGATCGTCGCAAAGGACGATGGCGCCGAACCGGCCAGGCGGTCGCCGCCGCCTGCGATTCCGAGGAGTACGTTCGGCCTCGTCGTCGCCGCGATCACGCTGAACGCCTTCGTCAATTTCGGTATCAGCGCCGTCCTGATCGAGCTCTTGCGGGCGGAGGGGCTGACGCCGGCGCAGGCGCTCGCGTTCGGCTCGATGCTGGGCGTGATCCAGGTCAGCGCCCGCGGGCTGGATTTCCTCGGTGGCGGGCGGTGGGACGGGATCACGACCGGGCTCGTGGCGGGCACCGCGTTGCCGGTCGCCATGCTGCTGCTGATGATGAGCGAGGGCTCCACCTGGGCGGTCGCGGTGTTCATCCTGCTCTACGGCGCCGGCAGCGGCGCGATGGCGGTGGCGCGGGCGACCATCCCGCTCGTGTTCTACGACCAGGCCGAGTTCGCCAAGGCCATGTCGATGATCGCGCTGCCGCTCAATCTGGCATCGGCGGTCTCGCCGCCGCTCCTCGTCGGCCTGCTGACCCAGTTCGGCAGCCGCGGGGCGCTCGGTCTCACCTTCGTCTTCTCCTGCGCCACGGTGCTGATCCTGGTCCTGCTCGGCCGCCGGCGGCCGCGGGTGGTCGCGGCGGGCGCAACCTGAGACCGCGAGGCGAAATTCGCGGTGCGGAAAGTTGCGGGCAGGAATTGGCGCCGCTGCCCGGCAGGGGATGGCCGTATGCCGTCAGTGCAGTGCTCAGGGCGCGAAAATAGTGTATCCGCAGGGAGCGCGGCCTTTCGATCTCGCCGCCGCGCCAAGATCAGTTCCCCGGAGGAAATCGATATGTCGGCCTTGCCGCTCTCAGGCATCAAGATCCTTGACCTCACCCGCGTGCTTGCCGGGCCCCTGTCGGCCCAGATGCTGGGCGATCTCGGCGCGGAGGTGATCAAGATCGAGCGGCCGGGCACCGGCGACGACGCGCGCGCCTTCGGGCCTCCTTACCTGACCGACCCCGAGGGCAAGGCCAACAACAACAATTCGTTCTATCTCTGCGCCAACCGCAACAAGAAGTCCGTCACCGTCAACATCGCCAAGCCGGAAGGGCAGGCGATCGTCCGGGAGCTCGCCAAGGACGCCGACGTCTTCATTGAGAACTACAAGGTCGGCGATCTCAAGCGCTACGGCCTCGACTACGAGACCATCAAGGCGATCAATCCCGGCATCATCTATTGCTCGGTGACCGGCTTCGGCCAGACCGGGCCGTATGCGCCGCGTGCCGGCTATGATGCCATCCTGCAGGCGATGGGCGGATTGATGAGCGTCACCGGCCATATCGACGGCGAGCCGGGCGAGGGCCCGATGAAGGTCGGCCCGTCGATCGTCGACTACATGACCGGCATGAACTCCTCGATCGGGATTCTCTCGGCGCTCTACCATCGTGATGCCAATGGCGGGCAGGGACAGCACATTGACGTCTGCCTGTTCGATACCGTCATCGCATCCTTGTCGCACTGGCTGCAGATCTATCTCGTCAACGGCAAGACGCCGCCGCGCCGCGGCACCTGGGGCAATGGCGGCATGCCGGCCGGCGTGTTCCGCTGCGCCGACGGCGAATTGATGCTGGTGGTCGGCAATGACGGCCAGTTTCAGCGCACCTGCGCCGTCCTCGGCGAGCCCGAGCTCGCTAACGATCCGCGCTTCGTCAAGAACAACGATCGCGTCGTGCACGGCAAGGAGATCATGGCGATCTTCGCCGGCCTGTTCCTGAAGAAACCGGTGGCCTACTGGCTGGAGAAGCTGGAGGAGGCCGGCGTGCCGTCAGGTCCGATCAACAATTTCGAGCAGGTGTTTTCCGATCCGCACGTCCAGTCGCGCGGCATGCGGGTGAAGGTCGACCACCCCTTCAAGCCCGATCTTTCGCTGGTCCGCAACGCGCTGACCCTCTCGGAGACGCCGATCCAGACCTACCGCGCCCCGCCGCTGCTGGGGGAACATACCGAAGAAGTGCTCGGCGGCAAGCTCGGCTATGATGCCGGCAAGATCGAGACGCTGAGGCAGCAGGGGATCATCTGAAGCATGATCCTCCGGAAAAGTGCGCAGCGGTTTTCCGAAAAGATCATGCTTTGAACAACAACCTGAAGCGCGATGACGATTCAGCCTCATCGCATTGCGCTTTCGCCGGAGGGAGCGCGAGCCTCGGCGCGCCATTGCGACAGCCGAGGACCCGCGCGGGATGCTGGGGCTTGCCTGAAGCTTGCGCGCAATCCCCAAATAATCCCGGTCCGTAGTCGCACAGGCTTCCCCTTCGCGCGAGACTCTGATTCGATCCCTCCACTTGAGTTCGGGAGGGAAGTGAATGTCCTACACGATCGGGTTCCAGGCCAAGGACCAGAAGGCCATTCTGGCGACCGAGGCGGCCACCGCCAATCAGGCCGTCGCCATCGTTGCTGCGCTGCGGCAGAGCGCCGACGAAATAAAGTTCATCCGCTCGCCGCAGGAAGGCGAGATGGGCATCGAGATGTTGCTGCTGCTCGCCAAGGAAGAGGCCGAGGAGATGCCGCAGCGGATATAGGCGCTGTCGCCGCTACCCGGACTTCCGAGGTCTTGCCGCAAGCCGGACCAACTCGCTCGGCTTGCGATCGATGTTCATTGATCAGCGCGAATCCCGCGCCAGCGCTCTCGGCTTTGCGTCGACCTTTCCCGCCGTCAGCGCCATCGTCGCGACGCTGACCACGCGCGCGACCACGTCCTCGACGTCGTCGAGGTCGCATTTGCCTTCCGACAGCTTCGTCAGCCGTTCGCTCTCGCGGATGGTGTGGTGCGCCATCGCGAGCGCGAAGTTGAGGCCCCAGTAGATATCGACCTCGCTGCGCTCGGGCAGGGCGCGGCGCATCGCGCCGGCGAATTTCCGCAAATGGTCGATCTCGCGGTTCTTGATGCGGCGGATCGGCGGCACCGATTCGATCGAGGCGCGGATCATGAAGCGCGCGGCGGTGGAGCGCTGGTTCGCCGGGCCGAGGCAGCCGCGCAAGGTCGGCCCGACCAGCGCGCGCAAGATCACCTCGATCGGCGCGCGACCGCCGCCTTGCTCTTCCGCCGCCTTCAATTCGCGCAGGCGCTCGCGGTTGGTGGCGATCGAGCGTGTGACGAACAGCTCCGCGATCAGCTCGTCCTTCGAGCCGAAATGATAGTTCACCGCCGCCAGGTTGACATTGGCCTCCGCGACGATGTCGCGCAGCGTCACGTCGCCGAAGCCGCGATCGGCATAGAGCCGTTCGGCGGCGGCGAGAATGGCAGACCTCGTATGATCGCTGGCCATGATTGGGACACCTCGTCATTCCGGGGCGCGGCGCAGTCGCGAACCCGGAATCTCGCGCCACTATTTCGGGATTCCGGGTTCGACGCTTCGCGTCGCCCCGGAATGACGCATGGGGCTGCAAAGCAGTCGAGGGAGTTGCAATTCAAACAGTTGTATGAAACTATCGTTTGAAGGCCGGGAAAGTCAATCCGCAATCAGGACTCATTCGCAACTGTGATGGGTTCCGGTGCGCCTCGCAGCTTCGCGCTTGCGGGCCGCGTTCGGCGGGAGGACAGTCCGGCGCAAAAGGGTTTGCGAGAGAGAAAACGAGGAGCGTCCCATGGATTTTGATCTGTCCACCAAGCAGAAGGAATGGCTCGATCGCGTGCGGTCCTTCATGGCCAAGCACGTGCGTCCGGCGGTGCCGATCTACGACCAGCAGGACAAGAACGGCGACCGCTGGAAGGTCATCCCGATCCTGGAAGACCTCAAGAAGAAGGCGAAGGCCGAAGGCCTCTGGAACATGTTCATGCCGCCGAACGAGCATGAGGATGATGAATTCCGCGGTGCGGGATTGACCAATCTCGAATACGCGCTCTTGTCCGAAGAGATGGGCCGCATCACCTGGGCCTCCGAGGTGTTCAACTGCTCCGCGCCTGATACCGGCAACATGGAGGTGTTCATGCGCTACGGCACCAAGGAGCAGAAGCGCAAATGGCTGCGCCCGTTGATGGACGGCGAGATCCGCTCCGCCTTCCTGATGACGGAACCGGCGGTCGCCTCGTCCGACGCCACCAACATCGAGACCCGCATCGAGCGCGACGGCGACCACTACGTCATCAACGGCCGCAAATGGTGGTCATCCGGTGTCGGCGATCCGCGCTGCAAGATCGCGATCCTGATGGGCAAGACCGATTTCAAGGCGGCCAAGCACCAGCAGCAGTCGCAGATCCTGGTTCCGCTCGACACCCCCGGCATCAAGGTCGAGAAGATGCTGCCCGTGTTCGGCTTCGACGATGCGCCGCACGGCCATGCGCAGGTGCTGCTCGAGAACGTGCGGGTGCCGAAGGAGAACATCCTGCTCGGCGAAGGCCGCGGCTTCGAGATCGCGCAGGGCCGTCTCGGTCCGGGTCGCATCCATCACTGCATGCGGACCATCGGCAAGGCCGAGGAGGCGCTGGAGAAGATGGTGAAGCGGCTCACCTCGCGCACCGCCTTCGGCAAGAAGATCGTCGAGCATTCGGTGTGGGAGCAGCGCATCGGCGAAGCCCGCACCAACATCGAGATGACGCGCCTTCTGTGCCTCAAGGCCGCCGACATGATGGACAAGGTCGGCAACAAGACCGCGCAGGCCGAGATCGCCATGATCAAGGTCGCCGCGCCCAACATGGCGCTGAAGATCATCGACGAGGCGATCCAGGCGTTTGGCGGTGCGGGCGTGTCGGACGAGGCGGGCCTTGCCAAGGACTACGCCCACATCCGCACGCTCCGTCTCGCCGACGGTCCCGACGAGGTGCACAACCGCGCCATTGCCAGGCTGGAAGTTCGGAAGTATGCCAACTCTCCCAATCACTAAGCGGGGGAGCCCTGCGGCGCTCCCGACTTGAAGAAACGACAGGACATGATCCAATTGCGGTAACCGCTTGACGCAAGTGCGTCAGCGGTTACCGATTAGGATCATGTTCGGACTGAAGAGGGAGCGTCACCGTGGCTGACGGCGTCAGGAAAGACGAGGAGTTCTCGGGCACCAAGCCGGTCGAGGAGCGTCATCGCTTCGACGAGCTGCGGCTCGAGGCGTGGATGCGCGAGAACGTCGAAGGCTTCGAAGGCCCGCTGGTCGTGCTCCAGTTCAAGGGCGGCCAGTCCAACCCGACCTATCGCCTCAACACGCCGAACCGCTCCTACGTGATGCGCAGGAAGCCGTTCGGCAAATTGCTGCCCTCGGCGCATGCGGTCGACCGCGAATATCGCGTGATCGCCGCGCTCGGCAAACAGGGCTTTCCGGTCGCGCGCGCCTATGCGCTGTGCCAGGACGACAGCGTCATCGGTGCCGCCTTCTACATCATGTCGATGGAGGAGGGCCGGGTGTTCTGGGATCCGACGCTGCCGAGCCAGGCGCCGGACGACCGGCGCAAGATCTTCACCAGCAAGATCGAGACGCTGGCGAAGCTCCACATGTTCGATCCTGTTACGATCGGCCTCGGCGATTTCGGCAAGCCCGGCAACTATTTTGCGCGCCAGATCGACCGCTGGACCAAGCAGTATCGGGCCTCCGAGACCCAGCACATTCCCGAGTTCGAGAAGGTCGCCGAATGGCTGCCGAAGACCGTGCCGGAGCAGGCGCGCGTCTCTATTGTCCACGGCGACTATCGCCTCGACAACATGATCTTCCACGCGACGGAACCGCGCGTGCAGGCGGTGCTGGACTGGGAGCTGTCGACGCTTGGCGATCCCATGGCCGACTTCACGTATCTCTTGATGCAGTGGATCATGCCGGGCCTGGAGGGCGCCGACCTCAAGGCGCTCAACATCCCGAGCCTTGAAGAGGCCGCGCAGATCTATTGCAACGTCACCAAGATGACGGTGCCTGATCTCAACTGGTACTTCGCCTACAACCTGTTCCGCCTCGCCGGCATCACCCAAGGCATCGCCGGCCGCGTCCGCGACGGCACCGCCGCCAACGCCAAGGCGCTGGAGTCAGCCAAGCGCACCGTGCCGCTGTCGAAGGCGTCGTGGGAATACGCGCAGAAGGCGGGCGCGGTGTAGGACGACAAAAGCGCGGGCCGACGTGGCCGCGCTTTTCTTGTATCTGAACGCTCGCCTCTCGTGTCCCGGACGCGGTGCAGCACGAAGTGCTGCTCCGCAGAGCCGGAACCCAGTCACGTCGCTAAAGTATTCAGTTCATCCGTGAGATCGCGCCAGTCCGGATTGAGCTCTTCGATCAGTTTGAGCTTCCACGCACGTCGCCAGCGCTTTAACGAATGTTCGCGTGAGCGTGCTTCGAGTACCGACTCAAACGCTTCGAAATAGACGAGCAGTGTCACGTCATACTGCCGCGTGAATCCGGGGATGAGCTTGGCCTTGTGCTCGCCGATTCGGCGGACGAGGTCGTTCGTAACGCCGATGTAGAGAGTGCCGTTTCGTTTGCTTGCAAGGATGTACACGAAGTAGGGCATGGTCGTGCCATCTCGGCCGGAGATGCGCTCAAGAGTTGCATGGTTCGATGCCTTCGCCAAGCGTTCTGGGTCCCGGCTCTGCGGAGCGTCACTTCGTGACGCACCGCGTCCGGGACACGAGATCCGGGTTCGTGGCTTCGACGATTTCGCTGCGCTCAGCTCGGAGCGGCAAATTAGTCCGACGTGAAAAGCCTCTGACCATACTCTCGTGTCCCGGACGCGGTGCAGCACGAAGTGCTGCTCCGCAGAGCCGGGACCCAGTCACGTCGCCGATATTGCCTACGCGTTCTTACAATACGCGATCAGCCTCTCCACGAAGCCTGCGCATTTCTCCAGCTCGGCCATCTCCACGAACTCGTCCGGCGTGTGCGCCTGCGCGATCGCGCCCGGGCCGATCACGACAGAGGGGATATCGGCGATGTCGGCGAACAGGCTCGCCTCGGTGCCGAAGGCGACCTTGGCGTGGTCGTTGCGCCCGGCGAGGCTCTTGGCCAGCGTGACGATCGCGGCGTCGGCGGCCGTGTCGAGGGCGGGGTAGTCGAGGATCTCCTCGAAATCGATGCCGCACTCCGGATGTCTTGCCTTCATCGCCGGCTCGATCTCGGCCTTGGCCCAGGCGACGATTGCATCCGTGACCTCGCGCGACTCCGTGATGCCGATGCCGCGGCATTCGAAATCCACCGTGCAGGTGTCAGGCACGATGTTGAGCGCGGCGCCGCCGTGGACGATGCTGGTGAGCAGCGTCGAGTGCGGAACGTCGTAGAGGCTGTCGTTTGACCGCGCGGCCGCAAGCTTCTCGGCGCGGCGGCGGATCTCGACAATCAGCTCGGCGGCATATTCGATCGCGTTGACGCCGTCGGGCGCGATCGAGGAATGCCGAGCGAGGCCGCGAAAGGTGGCGCGCACGCCGTGCTTGCCCTTGTGGCCGATGATGACCTGCATCTGCGTCGGCTCGCCGATGAAGGCGCCGAGCGGCTTGATCTTCTTCTTCGCGACCTCGCGCAGCATCGGCCGCACGCCGACGCAGCCGATCTCCTCGTCATAGGAGATCGCCAGATGAATCGGTGTCTTGAGCCCGGCCTCCAGCATCTCCGGCACCATGGCGAGGCACACCGCGACAAATCCCTTCATGTCGGTGGTGCCGCGGCCATAGAGCTTGCCGTCGCGCTCCACCAGCTTGAAGGGATCATGGCTCCAGTCCTGGCCCACGACGGGCACCACGTCGGTATGGCCCGACAGCACCATGCCGGGACGATCCTCCGGCCCGATCGTGACCCACAGCGCGGCCTTCTCGCCGGTCTCGTCGACGATGCGCTCACCCTTGATGCCGAACGCGGCAAGATAGTTTTCGATATGGGCGATCAGGGGCAGGTTGGTGCGGTCGCTGATGGTGTCGAAACCGACGAGGTCGGCGAGGAGTTTTCGGATCCGGTCGGGTCTTGAGCTTGGCATTGTCTCGTTCTGTCGGGGGAATGGAGGCTGAAACGCTTGCAGGAACCATACCAATGTGGCGCCCGGTCGGGCAAATCAACATCGCAACCGTCATTCCGGAGCGATGCGCAGCATCGAGCCCGGGATCCATCGGGCCGCATCACCCGCGGTGACATGGATTCCGGGTTCGCGCCTTCGTCGCGCCCAGGAATGACGAGGGAAGAGCTACCAGACCTTGCGTTGCCTGTCGGGCAAAACACCCAAGCCATCGGTCAAGACGTCTCGCCGAAAATATTCCGCTTTACCGAAATTCGGAAACGGCGTATGTGTCGCCGCAACCCGGCCCATGGAAGAGGGGCGTATCGCGATCGTCACGAACGCGGGCCGGGCGGCGGTGGACGCAGATGGCGTTGGCGCGAACGGGCTTGCAGGGCGGGCAACCGTGAGCAGGGTCGTCGCGCATACGACCGGTGCCATCAGCGTACGGCAAAATCGTGTGGTCCTGGCGCCCGGGGTCTGTGCGCCAAGTCTTGCGGTGGCGTTGCGGCCCGACCGGGTTCGCACCGTCAGTCATTCGCAAGGCGACGGGGGCAATAGTGCATCGCTCCCCGGGGAGATCACGACATAAGCCGTTCCAACCACTGCGCAGGGAAGGCCGGGATGTCCCCGGTTGCCCTGTTACCCGCTATGCATCGAAGCGCACGCAGTTTGCGTCCGGCATGGCGGTCCACGGGAGCCAACCGGCTCCCGGCCTTCCCTGCGCCCTCTTTCATCGGGGGTGAGACAACCAAGCAAAGCTCGGGCGAGATGAGCCGCGAGAGCGTGAAGGTGTGTCTTCGGACGAGGTTCAGATCGGAAGAGCGATGCACGCCGCCCCACACTCCGTCATTGCGAGCGCAGCGAAGCAATCCAGAGTCTCTCCGCGGAGGGATTCTGGATTGCTTCGCTGGGCTCGCAATGACGGCGTTGATGCAGTTGCGCGCGAACACTCCGCTCTCGTGCCCCGGACGCAGCGCAGCGTCTCTTCGGCGGTGCGCTGCAGAGCCGGGGCCCATGTTGCGGCGACCCGTGTGGCGTCCTGGGTCCCGGCTCTGCGCAGCAGCGTAAGAACGCTGCAGCGCGTCCGGGACACGGGATCCCAATTAAACCGGCTTGCCCGTATACGGCATCGACGCCGTGAGGCCGCCGTCCACCGGGAATGCCTGGCCGTTGACATACGAGGCTTCGTCGCTCGCCAGGAACAGTCCCATCGCCGCGAGCTCGTGCGGCTGGCCGGGGCGCTTGAGCGGATTGAGCTGGCCGATCTTGTCCTGGGTGCCGCGTTCCTTGGCGCGGTCGAAGATCGGCTTTGTCATGCCCGTCTCGATCAGGCCGGGGCAGACCGCGTTGATGCGCACGCCGGTGCCGGTGAGCGAATAGGCCGTGGTCTGCACCAGGCTGATCACGCCGGCCTTGCTCGCGGCATAGGGATGACCGCTGGCGCCGGCCTTGAGGCCTGCGACGGAGGCGGTCAGCACGATCGCGCCGGACTGCTGCTTGACCATGTGCGGCATCGCGTATTTCACCGCGAGAAACGGCCCGATCAGGTTGATGCGCAAGATCTCCTGCCAGTGCTCCACCGTCTGCTCGGCGAGCGGAACGAGTCCGCCGGAGATGCCGGCATTGGCCCAGATCACGTCGAGCCGGCCATGCGCCTTCACCGCCTTGTCGATCACGGCGATGACGTCCTTTTCGGAGCCGGCATCCGCGATCATGGCTTCCGCGATGCCGCCGGCCTTCTTCACCTCCTCGACGGTCTCCTTCACGGCCTCGGTGCGATCGACCGCGATCAGCTTGGCCCCTTCCTTGGTGAACAGCAGCGCAGCCGCGCGACCGATGCCGCTGCCGGCGCCGGTGATGATGACGGATTTGCCTTGCAGGCGGCCCATGCGTTTCTCCCTTGTGGTGCCCCGCGCGGCGCTTGCCGCGCGGCGGAATTTCAAACAAGATTTCAAACGGTAAAGTGTCTTGAGGCACGTTCGCTACTCACGTACAGCGACATCAGACGGGATGGAAGGGTTTCGATGGCAGGTGCAGACAAGCCAAATGTGGTCGTCACGCGATGGTGGTGGGTCCGTCACGCGCCGGTGCGCAATGACGGCGGCAACATCTACGGACAGTCCGACATCGCCTGCGACACCAGCGACACCTATGTGTTCAATGCCGTTGCCAAGGTGCTGCCACGCACGGCGGTCTGGTATTCGAGCAACCTGATGCGCACCCACCAGACCGCCGAGGCGATCTGGGCCGCCGGCTTTCCAAGGCCTGCGTCGATGAAGCGGGAGGCGGATCTCGCCGAGCAGAATCTCGGCCGCTGGCAGGGCATGAACCGGGCCCAGTTCATCGCGAGCCGCCCCGTCGGCACGAGCTGGTTCGCCGACGTCAACGAGCCCGCGCCCGGCGGCGAGAGCTTCATGGACCTCTACAACCGCACGCGCCGCACCATCGAGCGGATCAACGCTGAGGCGGCAGGACAGGACATCATCGCGGTCGCGCATGGCGGCACGATCAAGGCGGCGCTGGGGCTCGCGCTCGACGGCCAGCCGGAGCGCGGGCTGTCGTTCGACATCGACAATTGCTCGGTGACGCGGCTGGACTATTTTGCGAGTCCCGAGCGCACCGTCTGGCGGCTGCCGATGGTGAACCAGCAGCCGTGGATTGCGGATGCTGCGCACGCAGCGATGCACCAGCCGGCGGGGCCGGAAGTCAAGAAGCTCGCCTGAGTTAAGCTGTCATTCCGGGGCGATGCAACGCATCGAACCCGGAATCTCGAGATTCCGGGTTCGGTCCTGCGGACCGCTCCGGAATGACATTCAATACCAAGATCAATCAGGGAGAGACACATGACCTTGTTCGACATGAAGGGGAAAGTCGCCGTCATCACGGGATCGACGCGCGGCATCGGGCTTGCGATCGCCGAGCGCATGGCCGAGCACGGCGCCAAGGTGGTGATCTCCTCGCGCAAGGCCGATGTCTGCGAGCAGGTCGCCAAGGGGATCAACGATAAGTTCGGCAAAGGTACCGCGATCGCGGTCGCCGCCAACATCTCGTCGAAAGAGAATCTGCAAAACCTCGTCGACGAGAGCAACCGTGCCTTCGGCAAGATCGACGTGCTGGTGTGCAACGCTGCGTCGAACCCGTATTACGGGCCGCTCGCCGGCATCTCCGACGATCAGTTCAGGAAGATCCTCGACAACAACATCGTCGCCAACAACTGGCTGATCTCGATGGTGGTGCCGCAGATGATCGAGCGCAAGGACGGCTCGATCATCATCGTCTCCTCGATCGGCGGCCTCAAGGGTTCGACCATCCTCGGTGCCTACGCGATCTCGAAAGCCGCCGACATGCAGCTCGCGCGCAACCTCGCCTGTGAATACGGCCCGCACAACATCCGCGTGAACTGCATCGCGCCGGGCCTGATCAAGACGGACTTCGCCAAGGCGCTGTGGGACAATCCGGAGAACCTGAAAGCCTCGACCTCGCGCTCGCCGCTGCTGCGCATCGGCATTCCGGACGAGATCGCGGGCGCAGCGGTGTTCCTGGGCTCTGCGGCCGGCGACTTCATGACCGGCCAGACCATGGTGATCGACGGCGGCGCGACGATCAGTTGACGGTTTCGTGTCCCGGACGCGGTGCGGCACGCAGTGCCGCTCCGCAGAGCCGGGACCCAGAAAGCCAAGGGCTAGATTGCAGAGGCATGGGCCCCGGCTCTGCGCCGCACCGCTACGCGCTGCGTCGCGTCCGGGGCACGAGCGAGACTTCACTCCACCGCAGCGTAAACCAGATCCCGCACCAAGGTCCGCGTGTAGTCGCGCTGTCCAGGGCCCTGGCTCATGAACACCGCGAACAGATCCTCCTTCGGGTCGATCCAGAAGAACGTGCCGGCAATGCCGCTCCAGAAATACTGGCCGACGCTGCCGGGGAAGGGCGCAATGCCGGCCTCCTTGCGCACGGCGAAGCCGAGGCCGAAGCCGTGGCCGGGCGAGAGCAGGGTGCCGTTGATCGCGACGTCCGGCCCGAGGTGATCGGAGGCCATCAGCTCCAGCGTCTTGCGGCCGATGACCCTGTTGCCGTCGAGCGTGCCGCCATTGCGCAGCATCAGGCAGAAGCGGGCATAGTCCATCGTGGTCGAGACCAGGCCGCCGCCGCCGGACTCCATCACCGGCTGCTCGAGCATGTTGAACAGCGCGACCTTGTCGCCGGTCCAGGGATCGGCCGCGAACGGCTCGGCGAGCCGGCCGGCATTGGCCTCGGATGCGGAGAAGCCGGTCTCGGCCATCTGGAGCGGCGCGAGCACGCGCTCGGTGAGGAAGGCGCCGAGCGTCTTGCCGCTGACGACCTCGATGATGCGGCCAACGATGTCGGTGGAGCGGCTGTAGTTGAACGCCGCGCCGGGCTGGCAGACCAGCGGAAAGCTCGCCACCAGCGCGGCGTGCTCGGCGTTGCTGATCTTGCGGCTGCGGACGCGGGACTCCTGGTAGAGCTTGTGCACGGGGCCGTCGCCCTGGTGCTCATAGGTGAGGCCGGAGGTGTGGCGGAGCAGGTCCTGCACGGTCATGGGCCGCGTCGGGGGCACCAGCTCCAACTTGCCGTCCTTGACGACGCCGACCTTCTGGTTCGCAAATTCCGGGATGAATTTTGCGACGGCGTCGCCGAGCAGGAGCTGGCCATCCTCGACCAGCGCCATGATGCCGACCGAGACGATCGGCTTGGTCATCGAGAAGATGCGGAAGATCGAATCGCGCGCCATCGGTGCGGCGCCGGCCGGGCTTTGCTTGCCGAGCGCCTCGAACCAGCCGATCTGGCCGCGCCGGGCCACCAGCACGGTCACCCCGGGCACGGTTCCCTTGTCGATCTCGCGCTTGAACGCGTCCGACATGGCCTGGAGGCGGGGACGCGACAGCCCGAGCGTCTCGGGGCGCGCTTCCGACACAGGCGGGGTCTGGAGCGCGGTCGTGGCCTGTGGGGCGGCTGTGGCGGTCGCTGTCGCGGTCATGGGCACTCCCGGTTGCTTTTGTTATCGCCGACGGACTGTGGCCCAGAAAGCCCGGCACAAACAAGCGAAGCCGGCGCGGTTCACCCTTGCAAAGCGGCCGTCCCTTGTGCTTGAAAGCGCGCCTGATCCTGTGGCGACGCGGGGTCCGTAGGAGTGTAGCTCAATTGGTAGAGCACCGGTCTCCAAAACCGGGGGTCGCAGGTTCGAGCCCTGCCACTCCTGCCAGTCAAATCAATTGCTTAAGCTAGATGCTGGCGGGATAGGGACGGTGCGTCCCACGGACGAATCGCCAAGGAGCGGGTCCCAATTCTCGACGTTCAAATGCCAGGCCCCGCCTAGCGCGCCGGGACCCGCTCGCGGTCGCCGGGAACCTGGCTGGGATCGACGTGACGGATGGGAACGCGGCGGATCAGCGAGAAGATCGTCCCGATGAGCTCGAAATAGGTGCGCAGCCGCAGCGCGCGGGAAGAGCCCTTCAGCTCCGCGTTCAGGCTGACCGGCACCTGCACGTAGGTGAGGCCGAGCTGGAGCAGCGAGATCAGCGCGCAGATCTGATAGCCGTAACCGTCGGCCTTCACCGCGATCTGGCGCAGCCATTTCACGGGGTAGACGATCATGCTGTGGTAGTCGGACAGCCAGAAGCCGAACAGGCAGTTCAGGATGAACCGGAGGGAATGCGACTGGAGGGAGCGGTTGATGGAGCGGTCCGACTGGTTGTCGCGATAGGTGATGACGAGGTCGGCGGCGCCTGCCGCCTTGAACATCCGGGCGATCCCTTCGTTTTGAAAGGCGTGATCGCCGGGAATGAGCGTGATGGCATCGAACTTAGCGCGCGACAGGGCGAATTCGAAGCCGGCGCCGACACCCCGCCGTTCGGCGTTGTGATGCACGATGATGCGTGGCTCGCCGGCCGCGAACTCGTCCATGATCGCGCCGGTGGCGTCGGTGCTGCCGTCGTCGATCAGGAAGATCTCGAAATCGTCGAGCAGCTCGCGGGCGAGTGGCAGCACGCCGTCGATGGTGTCGGCGATCTTGTCCTGCTCGTTCAGTGCAGGGATGACGATCGTAAGCCTTTTAGCCGCCCTGGAAGGTGTCATCTTATGCCGCCGTTGCCGGCTACCCTTGACTGGTAGAATCCCGGGGCAACTCTAGGTCATCTGAGCCGGGCGAACAATGTGGCTCCCGGACATGGTCCACACAACCGGACACGAAAGGCGGGATGTGTGTGTTTCGCGCAACTAGTCGGAAAAATCGTAGAGGCCGGTATCGCCAATGCCGAAGGCGCGGCGCAGCCGTCCGATGCGGCCTGCCACATTCCGGCCCGCCGCCGTCGCCCTGAAGTGCGAATCGACCGGTTCGACCAAGCCGCCATCGACCAGGTTCCCAATTCGTCCCCGGAAGAGATCCGGAACCTGCCTTTCGGCGATGTCCGAAACCGGGGCCCTGCGACCGGGCCGGTCGACGAGGCCGCGCAGGATGTCCAGGGAGACCGATTTATAGACTGCGCCAAAGGCGAAAACGTAAGCCATGACGCAAAATCCGAAAATCGACGCGGCGTTCCAATACTGAAATTGCGGAACGGCGAAAATTCCGAGCATCACGCCGAGACCATGCGAGACGACCGCGGCGATCGCGAGCAGGATCACGGGTCCGAGCGCCCATGCGCGAGCGCGGGCCATGAGCTGCAAGGCAGGCGCCAGCAGGGCGAAGACGACGACGGCGACAAGTCCGACAGCGAAGGACATTGTGCTGCTCACCCAAGACCCGACGATAAACGAACGAGTTTGACCAGATGTGCGACCGCTACCCCCTTGGCCGTCGGGGCCAGCCGGCCGTCCGCCGTCACCACCAGCCTCGAGCTGATCAGGAGTTTCAGGCGGTTGTGCGCGAAGGTGCCGAGGTCGCCGCCCTGCATGTAGGCCGCAGCCCATTGGTCCAAGGTGAGGGGACGTCCGGAC
Organism: Bradyrhizobium sp. I71; assembly: GCF_022354745.1. Classification (NCBI taxonomy): domain Bacteria; kingdom Pseudomonadati; phylum Pseudomonadota; class Alphaproteobacteria; order Hyphomicrobiales; family Nitrobacteraceae; genus Bradyrhizobium; species Bradyrhizobium sp. I71. Next base: position 617,491 of record NZ_CP059398.1, on the reverse strand, counting down.
TTGACCAGTGCCGTGAGCAGCGTGACCGTAAAGCCCCAGGCCAGCAGGCTGAACAGGACGTAGCAAAACATCATCGCTGTCGCCAGCAGGAGCAGACCGCCAAGCACGTCGTCGACGTGGCGTTGACCTGGAAGCGCGATACAGGCGATCGCGAAAAGCACGACGACGCTGACGCAGGCCAGACGGAAGCGGCGGCCGGATCCGCCGGTGGCGGCGATGCGCGCGTAACACAGCAACAGGAGTGGAAAGGCGATGCTGAGACCAATTGCAGCGGCCTGCGCCGGGCCCGGTAGCATGTTCATTGCGTAAATCGCCCCGGACGCCTCTCAGGCCCAGCCAGAGCGAAAGTCTATAGGAGGTCGCATTTTTCCGGTCAAGAGAGCCCGGCGCCCCGGACTTGCGGTCGTCACACGGGCATGCCAATCGTGTGTCGCGATGCCATTCCTCCGTCCGAGAGTCTTGACCTCGACTTGAATGACGCTGGCCATCCGCTCGACAGCGCGAGCAAGGGTGCCGCGGCTAAAGCGCGATCATGCTTTGCCGCTAGCCCGCGGCTTCCAGACCGTCTCTGCAAGCGAGATGTCGGTCACTGAATCCGCGCCGGAGGCCAAGGGTATTTTCCGCTCGATGATATCGGTGACGAAGGCGTCGGCTTGGCGCTGAAATGCCCAGCTGGCTGCGCGCACCAGCCGAGTTGATTTGCCGTCATGATCGACGATGACCTGCGCCTCCTGTTTGGCGAAGGGGGCGGGCAGCTCGATGGTCACCGCACCGCGCTCAAAATCGATCGTCAGTCCCTCGTGCCAGGCGCCTTCGGACCCGTTCACGAGATCCAGCGTGCAAGCGATGCCGTCGAAGTCAAGGGTCATGCGCGCGGCGCCGGAGGTCTCGATCGAGCTTTCGGCGAGCGTCGGCGATGGTCCGAGCAGGTAGCGCGCCAGATTGATGATATGGCTGAAGACGTTCAGAAAATTGTCGTAGCCGGGGCGCATCGCGCGCGGCATCCAGTCGGGACCATCCTCCCAGAGTTCGAGCCCGTCCGGACGCGCTTCGCCGGTCATCACGAAATTGTCCTGCGCGCGGCCCGTGTCGCCGCCGAAGCACCAGCCTCGCGCGGCGACGATGCGTCCGAGCGACTGGTCTGCGCGGATACGCGCCAGCTCGGCCAGCGCGCGTGCCACGCCGGCGTCGTGTCGTTTCATATAACCGATGCTGTAGATGAGGTCCTGTCGCCGCGCGGCTTCGACCAGTGTCTCGGCCTGAACCGTCGTGTAGGCCATCGGCTTTTCCGACAGCACGTGGCGGCCGCTGTTCAACGCGTCCAGGACGATCGGCCCGGTCGCCCGCCGCTTCGTCACGACGACCACGGCGGACACCGCGCTGTCCGCAAGCAACTCCCGGTGCGTGCCGTAGACCCGCGAGATGCCGAACTTCTGCGCCGCGGCGGCAGCGAGATCCGGCCGGAGATCGGCGATCGCGACGACGCGGCAGGCGGGATTGGCAGCGAAATTGGTGAGGTGGCACATCTGGCCGACCATGCCCGTCCCGATGATGCCAATGCCTGGCTTCACTGGCTATGATTCCTTGGAGCGCTTTCGGATGACGAGGAAGTGCGCCGGCTGTCCCCAGGTGTTGATGAACGCCGGATCCGTCTGGGTGAGGGCAGTGACCGCGGACGCATCCCGTCGCCCGATCGCGCCAAAGATGCGATGGAAACTATCGAGCGTTGCCGTGATGGCTTCGATGTCGGCAGCATCGTCGGCGAGAATGTCCGTCGTCCGGATCGTCTCGCGCAGGGACGCGAGGTTCGCGACCACGCGCGGCAGGCTCTCGCCGAAGGGATCGTCGATCATCGCATCAACGTCGGGAACCAGCGTCTCGATCGATGCCGAGATCGCCTCCACTGCATCGGCGTTGCCGACCAGATAGAGCTTTCGTCCGCCAAGGAAGCTCAGGCGGCTGCGGTCGAGATGGCGCGCCGTGCGCCGCAGCTTCTCGTCGTTGGGCAGAACCTTCTTGTGCCAGTAGACGTCCAAGCTGTCGCGATAGGCTGGCCATGCCGAATGGATGTCGAAACCCTGTTCATGCGCCGCCGTGCACAAGGCCGCCGCGTCGAGGAAGTACCGATGCCGGACGAAGGGATTTTCGAGCACGTCCATCAGCCAGGATTCGAAGCTGCGGGTGTGCGGAATGCTGCTCCATTTCGCATCGAACAGCATCCTCGCCGTCTCGAGCGCAGGACGGCCGGTCAATGCCTTGCCGGCCGAATGGATCGCCTTGAGCGCGAGCTCGAAGAATCCGCCATGGCGCTCGTAATAGGACACGACGGCGTAACCGTCGGGGTTGAGCAGCCGGTGGAAGACGCCGAGCCAATTTTCAGTCGGCTGCACCGTGTAGATGAATCCTTCGGCATCGATGATGTCGAACCCGCGGTCGCTGCGGAATCCCTCGACATCGGCGAGTGCAAGCTCGCGGAGACGTTCGGTCAGGCCGAAATGAGCGAAATAGGCCTGGATCTTCGGGTGTGCATGCCGGTTCGGCTCGGCGAGCGTCATGTTCGCGCCCCAGCTCGCAAACACCAGAGCGTTCTCGCCGGAATCAGGACCGAATTCGAGCACCTCGGCATTGCGGAACAGCCGCGGTGGCAGCACCAGCTTGTCCGAGAACAGTTCGCGCCGCTGGCCGCCGTAAGCCTCGAGCTCGGCGGACGACTTGAAATTTCCGAACGTCGGCAGAACGTCCTGACGTTCGTAGTAGTTGAAGAGCTTGTCCTCAACCATGCGGCGACCCTGCGGCCGCCTCGAGACGGTCGAGCTCGCTCCAGATGTCGGAGGGCGCGAAGATCGAAACGACGTGCAGCGGCCGCTTCACGTTCTCGCGCAGCCGGCTGCTGACCTTGGCTTCGTTCTCCTCGTTCACGGCGAGAAGACAGACGAGCGGTTCTGACTTGCTGGCGAGATCCTCCGGCGAGCGGATCGGAATGCCGGTGCCGGGCAGGAACAAGCCCTGCCGCTCTTTCTGATCGTCGACCGAGAGGTCGACGAGATCCGCCAGCTCGTGGGCGTTGGTGAAGGTGCAGGCGCGGCAGCCGGCGCCGTAGATGGCGATCTCGGCACCATTGGCCCGGGCCTTCGCGAGGATCGGACGAAGGCGCGCGCCATATTCCCGTGCACGTTGACCGAATTTCTCGCCGACTCCCGACGGCGCGGGCGGCGGCGTCACGCGGCCCGCGGCACGACGGGCCGCGATCGCGAGGCTGCCGCCGCTGAAATTGTACTTCTTCACGGACACCGCCTCGAAGCCATGGCGCGCCAGCAGAGCGAGCAGGGTCGGTTCGGTGAAATAGCTGACGTGCTCCTCCCAGAGCACGGAAAGATCGCCCGCTGCCGAGCCGGGGGCGAAATCAGGCACGTCGATGAACAGCAGCCCATCCTCGCGCAGCGCGATCTTCACGCAGTCGAAGAAGTTCTCGAAATCGACGATGTGCTCCAGCACCTGGCGCGAGACGACGAGGTCGAACTTGCCGGCCTGGGCAACGGCGTCGTGACACAGCGCGGGGCTGATCATGTCGGAATAGACCTTGATGCCGCGCTCGCGGGCGATCTTGCCCGACACAGGGTTGGGCTCCACGCCTACCAAGACCTTCGCGCCGCGCTCGCGCAGCTTGTCCATGAACAGGCCATCGTTGCATCCGATCTCGAACACGGACTGATGCTTCGAGAACTTCGCGATGGTGTCGAGCTCGTCCGCCTGGTGCGGCTCCGGCTTCCAGCTGCTGAAATTGTAATTGAATTGGCGATACAGAATTTCGGGATCGATCGGCTTGACGATCTGCGGCAGGCCACATTCGCCGCAAGCCAGCACCTCGAACGGATACCGTTCCTCCTGCTCGTTTCGGCTGTGCCGAAGCCTATGAGCAATCGGCATCAGGCCGAGGTTGATGACCGGTCGCAGGTTGGTCGAATGGCAAAGGCGGCAATGGTCGGTCACTGATTATTCTCGCATTTGGGCAGGTCTGACGAGGCGACCTTCAATGAAAGCCGCCGTGGCCGGCAACGAGACGGTCCCGGATACATCATATCCGGGTTGCGCGGAGCATTCCTCCGGCCGATGCGTCCTCGGGCAAAGCAGGTAGCAGCCGTTGATAGGTCTTGCAAGATGTGCCGCCGCCCATCAATTGGAGGTGGATACGGCCAGCTATGTGCGCTCTCAAGGGCCGCGAGCACGGCCGAGGTCAATGCCGCCGCTCATAGAGTGTCAAATTACCCCTGGTCTCCACTGCCACGAAATCTCTCTTGATCCGCTTCATGGCCTCTTGGACATAGGGATACTCCGGCCTGCGCTCCACCATCCTATCATAAAACAGCCGGTCCGCCGGGTTCATCGAGCGATCCAGGAACCGCGCGTCAAAGGACACCAAGAACGGCATGAAATAGGCCAGTGGCGCCCGATGGGCCTGCGCCAGATGGGCCCAATCCCTGAGGGCGATGACCAGGACCCTCTCGTCTGGCCTGGTTTTTTCCTGGATGAACTTGGTTTCAGTCTCGGTGATCTGGTCAAGGTCCTCCTGCCACGTGACGGGTGGGCTCGAGACGAATGGCCACCTCAGAAGGCTGGGATAAGTTGCATACGATCTCAGGCCGTAGAGGTGTGGATTATTCTCGTCTTGCACGAGCAGCAGCGCAAGAATGGTGGCAACGGCCGCTGTAGCGCCGGCGGCTCTTCGGAACGACGGTTGCCACCCGGCTGAAAATTGACGGATCCACCAAGCCGAGACGATCACCAGCGGCAACGCGTTCTGGTGCCAGACAGCGTCGAGCGTTCGATTGACCCATTTGATCATCAGCGCCATGCCAATCATCGACAGTGTCAGAAGAATCCCTGTCACGAACCGGTCCTGCGCGGAATCACAGGGCCGTGACAGCCGAATTGAGGCCCAGCCGACGGTGATGCATCCGACGATTTGTAGCGGCAGATTGTAGATGATGCCCCAGCCGAAGTCCCATTTGATGGGCGTGCTTCCCCATCCCGTCCCGTAGAGTACGAGCGGGCGGAAGCATTCGATCAGAAAGTCCAGGGAGAAGGCTCTCGATCCGAACAGCACCAGGCACATCAAGATTGCAGCGGCAATCGATGTGACTGCGAACACAAGTGCATTGCGATAGCTCGGAAAACCTCCGGCGATCGCGGCGACGAAGGTGCCTGTCACAAGGAAGAATAGTCCGATCTCGGTCTGCCAGAGCAGCGAGACGGCGCACATGATGGCCGATACGATCAGCCATGTGAGGCGCCCCGGAGCGGTGCAGTGCAGGCTGATCGCGAGGGCAAAGACGATCAAGAGAGGAAATCGCGTCGGGTAGGCAGACGGCGAGTAGAACTGGCCGGTTGTGGAGAAAGCCAGCACGGCGAGAGCCGTGATGATGGCGATTGCGGCGAGTTTCGACCGGATCAAGTAGTTCAGAAGAAAGTAGGCCTGGATGTACGTTGCAAGCGTGATCGCGATGTTCAATCCGACCGCTCGCATGGCCGCCGATTTCCAGCCGTCTCCCATGATGAGATGAAAGAACCAGCCGAGTGCGGGGCCATAATGCGAATGGAAGTCCAATCCCGGAACGAGACCGGGGGCGTAGCCATAGAGCGCCGGACCGATGAAGTAACTTACCTTGTGCGCTTCGTCCCTCACGGCCGCCGTTACGCCTTCAAGGTCGGAGGGGATCAGCAGCAGGGCAAGGAATACGATCACGAGCAGATCGGCGGCCCCCACGCTGAACCGGGTGTCGGTCGAGGGACTTGCAGCAGGAAAGTAATTGTTGGCGCCTCGATTGAGACCGACGGTGATGGCCGCGGCCGCCAGCAAGGCGATCGCGATCCCGGACCTGCCCGTATCGTTGGCGGCGTGGAGTGCAAGGTAGACGAGGCTCGCCGTGATGGTGCTCAGTGTGAGCGAGCCCGATGATCGATGCGTCGCATACAATGCAGCTGCGGCCGCAATCGGCCCGGACAGGAAGAACGAGCCGTAGAACGCCTTCTTGCAGAAGTCGCAATTCCTGTCTGCCAAGGCCATATCGAAGCCTTCGACGAAATTCGATTGAAACGACGGAAGGTGATTTTTCAACAGCAGCAGCACCACATAGGCGACGGCGCATCCCAGCAGGGCGGCCACAACTGCTCTGGCGGCGATCGAGAATTCCCTTGTGTACTCCACTAGGAGGTCTCGAGGCTGGCTACGATCGAAGTCGTGGAGGAGGCTGCGTCGAACACAGCGGAAAATCTAACTCTCTCTGAAATCACGTCCAGTCCCCAATTGCCTCAACTTCCCCTTGCGCCGCGCTTCTACCACCACAGCGTTCCTTGAACAATCCCGCGAAGCCCGTGGTTGCCTCTGGCGTGGCATGTTGCGTTCGAAATGACGGGCGCTGGAACCCTTCATGGCTGACGGCATGCCTGTTCATTTCGGGCAAAAAATCCGGGGCCGCGCGTGCCGGCTCGATCATCGCAACGCGTGGTTTAGCGAACTCCAGAGGCGGCACCATCACATGCGGGGGCGGGGAGAGCCAGCAACCAGGCCGACGCTCGGACGCCGGGCCGGTCGCAAGGTGGCCGATACTCGGCTCTCGCCAAAGGCGCCGGCTCTCCGTCCTTCAGCTGCACCAGTTCACCGCGGCCTTCCGTGGCCGAGAGGCTGTTTCCGAGGACCGCTGTCAGCAACGCGACGAAGCCAATGTCGTCGGGCCGCGGAAGTCCCGGTGCTGCGCGATAACGCCAGCTCTCGCGGCGGGGCGGACAAGGAAAGGTCTCGAGATATGAAACCGGGCAGTTGCCGTTCACGACGAAATGAGGATCGGTGAAATCCCCGCAATAATCAGTATAGACGAACGACCGCTCTCGATTTGCATCGCGCAACATCATCTGAGCCACGTTCATATCATTGGCGCCAAGGCATCGTGAGCGGAACGAGAACACGTGCGAATCCTCGACCTGGAGCTTCACCACCTTTGGCTCGGGATCTGCGAGCAAAGCTGCTCGAACTTGCCGCAGCATGTCGCTACTGAGCAACCCGTCGTAGAGCAGCCATTTGGAATCGTGAGCCAACGACAATGCGAAGATCGCGATCAAGCCTCCCGCGACCGCCGCGCGTACGCGCAATCCCGGAATTGCCTGTACAATGGTCGCAATCAGGATCAAGACGCCAAACTGCGAGGGAAAGAGCAGCCTCGACTCGCCCCGCGTCACGTCGCCATAAATTCCGGTAAGTGCGTAGGGCAGCGCCCCAATAAGGGCAATCGCGGCTCCCAACATCAGCAGCAGAAGTGTCGCATTCCTGGTCGAGCGGCTGTTCAGCACCCAGGGCGTCCACAATGCTCTCGAAGAGAACAGAGGAAACACGGTGATCGCGGCCAATGTCAGGACCACGGAAGCAGGAAACCCCAGCAGCGCGAACCCGTGAGAGTAGGCGTAGCTTAGGCCGTGCGGAAAGGCCATGAGATGAGCATAAAGCGCATTGCCTATGATCGTGAGATCGTTCGCGAAACTATATTGTCCGGCGTAGTGACCGCTCTTCCCAAGAATTGTCAGTCGCAGAACGATCATGGCTGCAACAGCCAGCCAGAACGGTACAAGACGCGCGAGCTTCTGCCTCCAATGCTCAGGGCTAGACCACGCAAGCGCGACGCGGAGCGGTTCGAGGGCGATCAGTGTCTCGAGCGACAACGAGAAAAGCAGACTAAATGGCGCGGCCCATCGAAGCGCACGGACTTTCGAATAGGACAGCTCATAGGACAGCAGATAGAAGAGCAGGAAGAAATCATAGACCGCATTCTGAGTCAGGCGAATTGCATAGAACGGGCTGAGCAAGAACAGGGCGGTAACGAGTGCCGCGATCATTCTTGTGAGAGAAGAGCGCGATAGGACGGAATAGAGCAACACGCCGTTCACAAGATGGCAAGAGAGTCCAGCGAAGCGGGCGGCGACGTCGGGAGTATCGTTCAGGAGCCAGACGAACAGCGTCATGGGAATCGCGAAGCCGGCGTGTGCGGACTCCCACAGCACGCGGGCAACGCCGGCTGTGCCTTCGGTCCAATAGATGTAATAAACGGTCCAGTCGTCGCCGAAGACCTCACGCGCGAGCAGTGCAGGTGCGCTTGCAATAGCAGCAAGAGCGAGGGCCGCGTAGACAAATCCAATGCCCGGTCGGGATCGCTGTCGGAGAGCCGCGGCTCCTGTCGCCGTCATGTCATCGGAATTGGCAGAATCGTCCATCGTCCCCAGGCCTTGCCTCAGCCGCCTCGATGTTCCGCAGCGAGCGCGCCGATTTTCGTGACATAGTCCTGGACCGCGGCAGCGTCGCTGCCGTCCGGGGCCCAGTCGGGAAATGCGGTGCGGGAGGGATCGAACGGACCGGCGGTGGTTTCGTGAAACACCAGCCACTCCGAGGTGATCAGGATCGAGTGGTAGACCTTCTCGGGCATCCGGTAATAGCAGAGGGCGCCCTGGCCGTAGGGTGCCATCTCGAGCACGTCGCGAATGCGGCCGTCGTCCTCGAAGATCACGACCTGCGCGGTACCCTCGATCAGGTGAAACGATTCAGGTTTGCCAAAATGCTTGTGGGGCCGCACATAGGCCTCGCGATGATGCACGATCAGCATCTCGTGCAGGCCGGAGGAAGGATCGGGATGCGTGCAAAGCCGGCTGCGCAGGCGCGGGTTGCCGGCGGCGATACGCTTCAGCTCCGCGATCGTGGCGTCGTCTGCCGTGACGATCGCGTCGTCCGAATAGTACACTTCCGGATTTTGCGCGCGCAACGAGGACGGCCGGCGCAGGCCTGCTTCATTCGAAGAAGATGAACCCATGGTCGCCCCGATACCCGCATTTGTCGTAAATCCAGGCCCACGTTTGCGGACCGTGGAAGCTCAGGCAGGTGAGCTGCCAGTAAAGCAGATTCGCCTTCTCGCGCTCGTTGCGGAAGGATTCGACCATCAGATATTTCGAGGCGCCGCGTCCGACGCGCTCGATCTCCGACACGGCGCGAAAGACGTCCTCGAGCGGAAGATTGTGCAGCACGCCGAGCGACACCACGAGATCGAAGCTGTGATCGGGATAGGGGAGCTCGACGGCGCTGCCGACCGTCAACAGCGGCCGCACCTCCTCCTTGGCATTGGCGATGCCGTAGTCGGAGATGTCGATGCCGGCGATCCTGAGGTCGGGGACGAGCTGGGTGAACTCGTAGAGCAGGTAGCCCTTGCCGCAGCCGACGTCGAGCACGCTCATGCCGGGCTTGATGTCGTAGCGATCGATCAGGGTCTGGGCCAGCGGGCGCCATCGGCCGTCATAGCGATAGCCGCCGTAGCCGTAGCGCCGGTCGCCGTCCCAATAGTCGCGTCCCCATTGTCGCGCGATGGTGGCTGATTCCGCCTTGTCGTGCTCGACCACGCGCTGGACGTAGTTCCGCTTGGTCGAGGCGTGCATCGGCTGCAGCAGGTTGATCTCGGCCATGATCGTCACCCGCCCCGCGCCATCGTCACAGGATGGTCGCGAACTTATTGACGAGCAGGATGTCCTCGACCGCCTGGATGTCCTTCTGCGACGACAGCGTGATCTCCTCGACCGCTGCGTGGAGGTCGCAACCCTCGCGCAGCACGCGGTCGTAGATCTGCCGCCGCCGTGCCTCGTCGGGCGGCAGCATGAAGATGCTGTAAAGTATCAGACCATGCAGCCGCGGCAGCTCGTCCAGGATGTCCTCGAGCACCATGTAGCTGCCGGGCATGGTGTGCTCGGCGGCGCTCAGCAGATAGTGCAGGTTCTTCCGCCGCGCGTAGTCGCGGATCACGATGTTCTGGACGTGCTGCGGGGTGCGGCTGCCGTTCAGCGGCCGGGCGCCGATATAGCCGCGGTGGCCGGCTCGCTCAGCCATGGAAGCCTCCGGGCAGCTTGTATTGCATGCCGACGCGAGTCGCCGGGCGCAGCAGGATCGGCTCGAAGAACTCGCCGAAGCGCTTGTCCGCGTAGGGCGACATGATGCTCTTGAAGCGGCAGTTCATGCTCCAGCGCGTGCCGGCTTCCTCGTTGACGCGATTGCCGTGCATCAGGGTCTGGTTGAACAGCATCACGTGACCGTATGGGATCTCGATGAAAGTCGCGTGCGGCTTGATGGTCTTGTACAGCTCTTCGGCGCTGCGCAGGCTGGCCATCCGGTCCTGCATCTCGCCGTTCAGGGACGGCGGCAGCAGATACATCGATTTGGTGCGGCGCACGTCGACCAGCGGCACCCACACCACGACCTCGAACGGCGAGTCGCCCGACCAGACGTCGGAATGGGTGGCCAGCAGCGACGAGCTGTCGCCGGGGAGCTGGATGCTGAGATTGACGCGGCGCTGCATGCAGAGCTCGTTGCCGACGATGGTCTCGATCGTCGAGCGCGCCAGACGGAAGTAGGTCGGCCGGAACCACGGTTCGGCGTTGAGGCCGTTGAAGACGTGCAGCCGCAGGCCGTTGAGATCATCCACGCTCACCCGCGTGTGGATGGTGTCGAGCATCGCGTAGGGATCGTTGCTGTGCGGCAGCTTGAGATAGTCCGCCGCGAGCTCGGCGGCACGACGCTGGATCCGGTCGAGCCCGGCGCGATCGTCAGCCGGCGTGGTGACGAAGCCATCGTCGATGAAGCGCTGCGCCAGCGCCTGCTCGTCGGCGTGGAGGAAGTCCGTGTCCGTCATGCAAAATACTCCCGGGCGGTCGCGCAAATATAGCTGATGTCGGAGGCCGAGAGGAACTGGTTGATGGGGAGGGTGAGGATCTGGTCTGCCTGCCGTTCCGTCACCGGGAACGCGCCGCGGCCATGACCCAGATGCGCAGCCGCCGGCTGCAGGTGGATCGGGACCGGATAGTGGATCGCGGTCTCGATGCCCTTGTCGGCAAGATATTTCTGGAAATCGTTGCGATGGTCGGTCTGCACGACGAAGGTGTGGAAGGTGTTGAACTCGATGTTGCGGCAGGGCGGAATGAACAGCGGCAGGCCCGCGAGCTCCGCGCGGTATTGCGCGGCGTTGCGCCGCCGGCGTTCGATCACCGACGGCAGGTGACGCAGCCGAATGCGCAGCACCTCGGCCTGAAGCGTGTCGAGCCGCGAGACGATGCCCCATTCCTGGACGTCGCTGCGGTTGATCAGGCCGTGATTGCGCAGCCGGCGGATTCGCCCGGCGAGCTCGGCGTCGGCGGTGACGAGGAAGCCGGCATCGCCCGCGGCGTTCAGGTTCTTCAAGGGATGGGCAGAGAAGCAGCCGAACGTGCCGATGGTGCCGCTCATCCGGCCGTCACAGGTCGAGCCGATCGCCTGGGCGCTGTCCTCGATCACGGCGAGCGCGTGCTTGCCCGCGATCGCCATCAGCGGGGCCATGTCGGCCATGCGCCCGGTCAGATGCACCGGCATGATCGCCTTGGTGCGCGCCGTGACGGCAGCCTCGACCGCGGCCGGATCGATGTTCTGGTCCGGCAGCACGTCCGCAAAGACCGGCGTGGCGCCGACCGCGATGATCGCCGCGGTCGATGCCACGAACGAATTCGGCGGGGTGATGACCTCGTCGCCCGGGCCGATGTCGAGCGCGCGCATGGCGAGGATCAGCGCGTCGGTGCCGGAATTCAGCGTCACGACATGGGGCGAGCCGAGATACGTGGACAGTTCATCCTCGAGCTTTGCGACCGCCGCCCCGCCGATGAAATCGCCCCGCTGGAACACGCCCTCGACCGCCTGCATGATCTCGGCGCGTTCTTCCTCGAATTGCGCGGGAAGATTGACGTAGCCGATGCGCCGGCGGCCGGTGTCAGCGTCCATGGCAGAACTTCCTGACGGTCTCGATGACGCGGTCCTGCTGTGCGCGCGTCAGATGCTGGTCGACGGGGAAGCTGATGACTTCCTTGGCATGGCGATCGGTGACCGGGAAGGTGCCGGGCGCGTAGCCGAGATGCTTGAGGCCTTCCTGCTGATACAGCGGGATCGGATAGTGGATCTTCGCCTCGATGCCGTTCTCCAGGCAATATTTGTAGAGCTCGTCGCGGCGCTCGGCGAACACCATGTAAAGGTGGTAGACGTGCTTCACGTTGGGACGGCGCGGCGGGATGCGCAGGCCGGGCAGGCCGGCAAGGCCCGCGTCGTAATAGGCGGCGTTCTCGATCCGGCGTCGCGTGATCTCGCTGGTCTGGCCGATCAGCCAGTTGCCCACCACCGCCTGTAGAGAATCGAGCCGCGAGTTGCAGCCGAGGATCGCGATCTCGTCGCGGTTCTTCATGCCGTGGTTGCGGATGAGGCGGAGCCGCTCGTTCATCCCGTCGTCATTGGTGACGACGACGCCGGCATCGCCCCAGACGTTGAGGTTCTTGAGCGGATGCAGCGAGAAGCCGGCCGCGATGCCGTGGGTGCCGGAGCGTTTTCCGGCGAACTCCGACAGGATGCCCTGGCAGGCATCCTCGACGACCGGAAGATTGTGGCGCTGCGCGATCGCCATCAGCTTGCCCATGTCGGTGACCTCGCCGGTGAGCTGGACCGGCATGATCGCCTTGGTTTTCTTGGTGATCGCGGCTTCGACCTGGTCGACGTTCATGCAGAAGGAATCGTCGCAATCGACTAGCACCGGCGTCGCGCCGGTCTCCGCGATCGCGCCGACGGTGGCGATGAACGTGTTGGCGGCGGTGATGACCTCGTCGCCATGGCCGATGCCGAGCGCCTTGAGCGGCAGCTTGAGCGCGTCGGTGCCCGATCCGACGCCGATGGCATGACGCACGCCGATCAGCTCGGCAAAGCGCTTCTCGAATTCGGCGACGGGCTTGCCAAGGGTGAAGTCACCGGTCGCAACCAGCCGGCCGATCTCGGCCAGGATCGGAGCGGGGTCGGCGAATTGCTCGAGCAGGTAGGAATATCGAACGTCGTACATGTGACCCGTCAGGTGGAATGAAGTTGAGGGGAGGAGGTGCGCGAGGCGGCGAGCGCATGCTCGATCGAGGTCGCAATCGCACCAGCGGAAAGGCCGTGCTTCTTCAGGAGCGAGTCCTGCGAGCCGTAATTGTGCATGAAGCGGTCCGGCAGCGACAGACGCAGCATCGCAGGGAAGCCGGAGCCGAGCTTGTCGATCAAGGCCTCCGCGACCGCGCTGCCGAGGCCACCGGAGGGTACGTGCTCCTCCAGCGTCGCCACGAGCCTGGTGCCGCGGATCGCCTGCAGCAGGGCCGCGGTGTCGAGCGGCTTCACCGTGTGCATGTGCAGGATGCCGGCGCGAATGCCTTGCGCGGCCAGAAGGTCGGCCGCCGCGAGGGCGCGCTGGAGCATGATGCCCGTGGTCACCATGAGGACATCGCCCGGCGACCGCATCAGGATGGCCTTGCCGATCTCGAAGCCGTGCTCCGCCTTCGAGACGATGGCGTCGCCGCCCTTGCCGAGCCGGATGTAGATCGGACCCTTCCAGTCAAGCGTGTGCTCCATCATGCGCGCCGCCTCGTCGGCGTCGCACGGGCAGATCACCGTCATGTTGGGCAGCGCGCGCATGATGGCGATGTCCTCGATCGCCTGGTGCGTGGGGCCGAGCGGCGCATAGACGAGCCCGCCGCCATTGGCGATCAGCCGGACCGGCAGATTGTGCAGGCAGAGGTCGACGGCCACCTGTTCGTAGCAGCGGCGGGTGAGGAAGGTCGCGATGGTGTTGACGTAGGGCACGAAGCCCTCCATCGCGAGGCCGGCCGACATGCCGATGATGTGCGCTTCCGAGATACCCTCGATCAGATGGCGCTTGGGAAACTCCTTGCTCATCGCGCGCAAGGTGCCCGCGCCGGGATCGGAGCCGATGTAAAGCACACGCTCGTCGCGCGCGGCGAGCTTGTGGACCATGTTCATCGCTGTGTTGCGCATGGGGAGCCGATCAAAAATCGCCGACGGCGACGCGGATGGCGTCGAGCTCGCTGTCGGTCAGCTTGTTCTTGTGATGCCAATCGGCGTTGGATTCCGCCGGCGGCAGACCCTTGCCCTTGACGGTATGGCAGATGATTGCGGTGGGTTTGCCCGGAACGGCCGGGACCTGCTTCAGGACGGTGCGCAGCGCGCCGACGTCGTGGCCGTTGAGCTCCTGCACGGCAAAGCCGAAGCTGCGCCATTTGTCCGCAAGCGGCTCCAGCGGCAGGACGTAGTCGGTCGGCCCGTAGCTCTGGAGCTTGTTGTAGTCGATCATCGCGACCAGGTTGTCGAGCCCGTGCTTGGCCGCGCCCATGGCGGCTTCCCACACCGATCCCTCGTTGATCTCGCCGTCACCGAGCAGCACGAAGGTCCGGTAGCTGCGTTCGCGCATGCGTGCGGCGAGCGCGAGGCCGACACCGATCGACAGGCCGTGGCCGAGCGCGCCGGTCGAGGCCTCGACGCCCGGCACCATGCCGTATTCGGGATGTCCGCCCAGGATGCTGTCGGACCCGCAGAAGCCGTCCAGCTCCGACAGGGGAAAGAAGCCGCGATCGGCCAAGAGCGCATAGAGCGCCAGACAGCCGTGTCCCTTGCTCAGGATCGCGCGGTCGCGATCGGGATCGCGCGGGTTGTTGGGATCGATCCGCAACACGTCGTCGTAGAGCACGCGGACCATCTCGATCAGCGACAGAGCCGGACCGACATGGCCGCGTCCGGCCGAGCGGACAGAACCGAGGACCAGGCGGCGCAGATAAAGGCTGCGCTCGTCCAGCGTGCAGGTGAGGGCGGCTTCAGCGTGGGGTGAGATCTGGATCACGTTGGCAAATCGTTTGATGGAGCCGGCGGGCTTTGTCGAGCTGGCCGGCGAGGCGGACCGTCAGATCGCCACCTTGCGCAGCCAGAGCGCGCCGGGAGCGGCTTTCCGGCAAATAGGCATTCAGGACAATCAGGCACCAAATCGCCCCGAACACAGGATACAGTACGTCACGGCGGATCGCAAACGCGTCATCCCCAGCTTCGAAGGCGCGCGAGAGCCGTTCGATCAATCGGTTCGCGCCGGCAGCCGGCAGATCGCTGCCCGGATGGATCGCGGTGTCAGTCACGAGTTTGACCGGATCGTCCCAGCCGAAATATTCGAAGTCGATAAATCGCAGTCTGCCGTCGTCGGCGCGCAGCGCGTTGTGCAGTCCGAAATCCGACGGGCTCAATGCGCGATGGGCGGGCACAAGGACCGCTGCGGGATCCAGGCCCAGTTCCGCATAGCGTCGACGGAGTTGCCGGATTGCGATGGCGGTGCTGGGAACCAGGCTGCCGTCCATGAACGCGCGCAGGTCCGGATGATCCTGCGATGCGCGCCGCAGTCCGTCCAGGCGCTGCTCGTACTGCGCGATGGCTTCCTCGGGCGAAAAGATGCTGGCTGACGCGCTCCGCAAATTCTGCGCGCCGTCCGCGTTGCGGAGCCTTTGCAGCTCGATCAGGAAATCGGCCAGCTGATCGGCATCATCGTCCTGGGGATGCAGAACTGCCGGATCACCGTCGAACCATTGATACAATGCGCAGAACGCAGCCGGATCTTTCGCGATCGGCCGCGGCGTCGACGTGATGCCGTGGCGCGACAGAAACGAGAGCGCGTCATATTCCTGTCCCAGGCGATCACGCCCATCGGACGGATAGTGCTTGAGGGCGAGGGGCGGTCCCTCCGCCATCTCCAGCCGAAACACCCGGTTGTTGCCTCCGGACCGCGCCGGTTGGGCGGCCGCGACCCGCGCGCCGGAGAGGCGGCTGCCGATCGAGACCGCATCCTGGACGCTGATGTCCGGCTCGCTCATTGCGCGAACACTCCGCGGCGGATGTCGGCCCAGGTCGCGATCGGCTCGCAATGCGCGGGATGGGGAGGCCGCGACTGCGCGAACAGGATCGATCGCGTCGTCTTCGGAAAATGCGGCTGCTCGAACACATCGACGAGATCATCAATGAAGACATCGAGCTTCAGGCTCGCAAGCCGCTCGACCTTCGTCGCCAGCGTGTCCTCGAAATAAATGTTGCCCGCGGCCAGCGCCGTACCGGCGGCGTCGATGAGACCTGCACCCCTCAACCAGCCGCGCGCGGCCTCGCGCAAGTCGACGCGGTCGGGATCCTGATGGCCGAACTGCGTCTTGTGGCTGACGATATAGACGCTCGCGCCTGCCGTGCGACACGTTGAGAGGAATTCGCGGACTCCGGGATAGATCTCGGCGCCGCCAATTCCCTTGCCATAGACGAAGCCTTGCAGTCCTTGCCAGGCAAGCTCGCCGCCCGCGCGGGACCGCAGATAGTTCCGCACCTCGGTCTTCAGCCCGTCCCAGCCCTCCGGCACCAGCCCACGCTGCCGCGCGACGGCGGCAAAGACCTTGTCGTAGCAGATGATCGTGTTGTCGAAGTCGATGCCGATCCGCACGCCGCTCACTTCAGGCTGATGTTCTGCATCATCTTGATGTTGAAATACCTGGGATCGTTGAGCGAGTTCGGCAGGCGGCCGGCCTTGAAGGCGTCCACGAGGCCGGATACGGCCTGCTCGATCGTGTGCGTTGGCGCAAATCCGAGCTCGCGGCGGATCTTCTCCGATGAGACGTGATAGGAACGGAGATCGTCGGTCGGCTCGACGGCCACGTCGACATTGTCTCCGACCACCGATTTGACGATGTCGGCGATCTTCATCAGCGAGTGGTTCTCGTAGCCGATGTTGTAGGTCTTGCCGTCGATCTTCGCGTCATCCTGCTGGAGCAGGAACAGATAGGCCGCGGACATGTCCTCGATGTGCAGGTTGGGTCGCTTCTGCGTTCCGCCGAACACGCGGATGCGGCCGGTGTTGACCGCGAGATTGGTCAGGATATTGACGACGACGTCGAGTCGCTGCCGCGGTGCGTAGCCGCAGACGGTGGCGGGACGAACCGTACAGGTGACGAAGCCGGATGCGGCTTCTTCGGCAAGGTCGGTCTCGCACATCGCCTTGAACTTCGAGTAATCGGTGAGCGGCTCGCAGGACAGCTCCTCGGTCACCTCGGCCTCGTCCTTGATGCCGTAGACGCTGGACGAGGACGCATAGATGAAGCGCTTGATGCCGGCCTTCTTCGCAGCGCGCACCATCGGACGGAAGCAGTCGTAGTTGATGGACTTGCCGAGCGCCGGATCCAGCTCGAACGAGGGGTCGTTGGAGATGCAGGCGAGGTGGATCACCGCATTGTTGCCGCGCAGGGCCTCGTTGATCGCGGCCTCATCGCGGATGTCGCCCTTGATCAGGCGCAGATTGGGATTGTCGCGGACCCCGTTGAAGACGTCCTCGCCATACATGAACAGGTCGAGCACGGTGACCTTGTGGCCCGCCGCCAACAACTGGGGAACCAGCACGCTGCCGACATAGCCGGCGCCACCGGTGACCATCACATTCCATTTCTGACCAATCACTGTCGTTCTCCCGATTCCGGTTCGCGTCACTTCAACAACGCAGTGACAAATTTGACCAGCGGTGCCTTTTCGACCGAGCTGCGGTGGCCGACGATGCCCACCTTGATCGCGCCCGCCGCGTTGCCGATGAAGGCGACGTCTTCGATGTTGCCGCCGGCTGCCACCAGCGGCGCCGTAATCGTCAGGAAGGCATCGCCGGCACCGACCGTATCCACGACGGTCTTGGTGAAGGCGGGCACGCGTGCGACGCCGGTCTTCGACGAGAAGGGGTAGCAGCCGAAGGAGCCGTGCGTGATGATCATGTTGTCGCAATCGATCTTGCGGTGCAGGCGGTCCTGGATCACCGACGCGATGTCGCTGAACTTGTCGGTGGCCGCCAGGCGCGCTTCCGGCGCGTCGATGCAGACGTAGTCGGCGCGCGGATATTTCGTGATCAGATTGTAGCCGTGGTTTCCGCTGTTGCTCTGGGCGTTGACCGCAAGGAACTTCGAGTTTGCGATCAGCGTGTCGATCGTGCTGGGTGCGATCATGCCGTGGCCGAAATCGGTGACGATGACCACGTCACCGCCGCGCACGCGCTCGGCGGTGACACGGTCGATCTCCTTGCGCTCGGCCTCGTCGAGCGGCGTGTCGTCCATGGTGTAGACTTCGAACAGCTTGTGCAGGTAGCCCATCTCGACGTACCGCAACTTGCGGGTGGTCGGGCGGCCCTGAATGCGGATCGGGGTGAGCGTGACATTCGGGCGGACATGCGCGCGGATGAACTCTTCGGGGTAGTCCTTGCCACCCAGCGTCGTGACGATCTCCACCGACTTGCAGAAGCTCGCCACGTGATTGGCCGCGGCAATGACACCGCCGGCAAATTGCTCGCCGTTCTTGAACAGAGTGGCGACAATGTTCTCCTTCGAGGCCTTTCCGAGCGCCGTGACGTACTGGTATTCGTCGATGATGGTATCGCCGACCAGCACGACGTGCATGTCCTGGATCTTGTCGATCAGCTTCAGCAGGCGTTCGGCGCCACCGCCTTCGCGCACCTTCTGGAGGTAATCGCGCAGAGGGGGATCGTAGATGTCGAAGTAGCGGTTCATCAGCGACGACGAGCTGAAGGTCACGTCGCGGGTGAAGACGATGCGGCCGCCATGGCGTTCGACGGCCTCCCGCTCGACCGCGATCTTGCCGGTGACGTCGTCCTCGGGATTCTCGTAGTCGGAGCCCTTCACGTAGATGTCTGGGCGCACGGTATCGAGGATCGGCTCGGCGCTGGATGTCCGGTTGATGCCGACCCAGTCGACGGTGCCGAGCGCGGCCAGCATCTCGGCACGCATGTTCTCCGGAAAAATCGGCCGTCCCGGACCCTTGTTCACGAAGCGGTCCGCCGTGACGGTCACGATGACCACATCGGCCTCGTTGCGTGCCGCCAGGATGTGCCGGACGTGGCCGAGATGCACGAGATCGAACACGCCATGGCAGAGCGCAACGGTCCGGCCCTCGGCCTGCGCGGCCCGCGCGATCTCGCCCAGTTCCTCGACCGTCTTGATCTTCTGGTGCGGCGCCGGATGAACGGTCGGCTTGTCCGTCGGAATATTACCCATGTGAATTATCCAAAGCGCGGGTCGGTCTGGCCGGCCCGGAAATGATCGGTTGGCGGCACGAACGCCGGGGTCGAACGAGTCTGCTCAACGGCCCGCCTTCTGCGGAGTGCCGGACGCCGCATCGCCGTCGTCGCCGAGATATTTGAACCAGTCCTTGGTGGCATCGGCGATCTTGTCCACAGTCCACAGAGGCGCGTCCCTGTACTGGTCCATCGACTTCAACATCGTCGCGACGCCATCCTCGAACTTCACCTTCGGCGCCCATTTCAGGACCCGTTTGATCTTGGTGATGTCGGCGTATGTGCAATCGGGCTCGCCGGGACGCTTGGGAATATGGACCTTGTCGCCGCCGAGAAGCTCGACCAGCCGGTTGACGCTGTAGGTGTTGTCCGAACCGACGTTGAATATCTCATGAGAGACATCGGAGCGCGCCGCGGTCACGAAGGCATCGGCGACATCGCTGACGAAGGTGAAGTCGCGGGTCTGCTCGCCATCGCCGACCACGGTGAAGGGCTTGCCCGCAAGCTTCTGCGCCATGAACACGCCGAACACGGCACCGTAGGTGCCCGTGGTGCGATGGCGAGGCCCGTACACGTTGAACAGGCGTAGCGCCACGGCAGGCAGCTTGTAGACCTGGCACCAGTGCATGACGCACTGCTCGCCGAGATTCTTCGTGAGTGCGTAGGGATACATCGGCCGGATCTCGGCGCTCTCCGGCGTCGGATAGGTGTCGGGGATGCCGTAGCAGGACGATGACGCCGCATAGACGAAGCGGCTGACGCCCGCGTGCCGCGCAGCCTCGAGAACATTGACCGTGCCGTCGACGTTGGCGCGGTGATACGGGATCGGGGACTCGATCGAGGGAACGATGTCAGCCAGTGCCGCGAGATGGAAGACCCAATCGATACCGTGGAAATACGGTTTGATCGCGTCGAGGTCGGTGACGTCCGCCCGCACGACCTTCAACTGGCTCGAACTGGCGCGCGCGGCCAGATTCTCGGCGCGTCCGATAACGAAATTATCGAGCGCAATGACCTCATGGCCATCGTCGAGCAGGCGATCGACGAGGTGGCTGCCAATGAAACCGGCGCCGCCAGTAACGATGCATTTCATGGGGAACATCCGTGACGCGAATGCCCAGCGAAACAGGCTCGCCAATGTTGAGTGAAACCCGAAAGCCGACTACCAGCCGCTCGGAAACTTTGCAAGTATTATACCTTTGCAATCCTTGGTAATAGCCGGTATCACCCGGACATGTTGCAATCGAGCCGCCAGCCCATGCCTGCCGAGTCCGTCGATCCCGAGCATAAGGCCTTTCTCGACGACTACGTGGGCCGCCTGCATCGCGCGACGGCGATCGACGACGGTATTTTTGCCAGGATCTCCGCCACGCGCGCGTCCTGGTTGCGTACGCGAGAGCAGGGCGGTCGTGTCATCTTCATCGGCAATGGCGGCTCGGCCGGCATCGCCTCGCATCTGGCGATCGATCTGGCGAAGAATGCGTCGGTGCCTGCACTCTGCTTCAGCGATGCGAGCATGATGTCGTGCCTTGCCAACGATTACGGCTTCGAGGACTGGATCGCGCACGCAGTGCGGCTGAATGCCCGCGCCGGCGATTGCCTCGTCGCGATCAGCTCGTCCGGACGTTCGAAGAACATTCTCAATGCAGTTGCGCAGGCGCGTACGATGAAGCTCGACGTGATCACGCTGTCGGGCATGAATGCGGACAATCCGCTGCGCAATCTCGGCGACGTCAATTTCTGGGTCGACAGCCGCAGCTACAACATTGTCGAGACCACGCACCAGTTCTGGATGATGGCCGCAATCGACCTCGTCATCGGTCGTGCGGAATATCCGGCGTCCTGAGGCGGGCATCCGATGCAGTCGCGATTCAAGCATGCGGCCCTGTTTTCGGTAAAGCTGCTGCTGTCGGTCGCGGTGCTGGTCTACATCGCGCGCGGCCTCGACCTGCGCCAATTGCGAACCCATCTCGTCTCGGTCGATCCTGTCCTGTTCGTCGTCGCGTTTGCGCTGATCTTCTTTCAGACCTTCGTGCTCAACGGCCGGTGGGAGCTGATCATGCGTGCGCTCGGCGTGCCGCTGAACTGGCTCGCGGGCTGGCGGATCCTCATGATCAGCCTCTGGTTCAATCAGGTGTTGCCGTCGTCGGTCGGCGGGGACGCGGTGCGGATGTGGCTGCTCCGCCAACGTGGCGTGCAGTGGTCGGAGGCGGTCAAGGGCGTTGCGGCAGACCGCTTCACGGCGTTGATCGGGCTGATCGTGCTGATGGTGGCCGGATTGCCGTTTCTGCTGTCACGCGTGTCCAATCCCGCCGCGATCCTGGCCATAGGCGGACTGACGCTGGCGGGCGTCGCCGGCACCGTGGTCCTGTTGACGCTCGACCGTCTGCCGAAACGCCTCATCGCGCTTCCCGCGATCGCAAGCTTCGTTCGGTTCGGAGCGCTCGTCAGGTTTCTTCTGCTGCAATCCGAGCGCCGTGGTTTGCTGTTCGGATCCGCGCTTCTCATCCATCTCGTGACGGCGGCGGCCTGCTACACCCTGGCGCGCGGAGTCGGAGCGCAGCTCTCGATCCTAGACGCCGGCATCCTGATTCCGCCGGTCGTGCTGTTGACGGCCGTTCCGATCTCGATCAGCGGCTGGGGCGTGCGTGAGGGGGCGATGGTCGCCTGCCTCGGTCTTGCGGGTGTGCCGTCCGAGGAGGCGCTGTCGGTTTCACTCCTGCTGGGTGCTATCAGCGTGATCGTTGGCCTCGTCGGCGGCGTGATCTGGCTGGCGAGTCCGGAGCGCGGGTCGTATTCCGCGGACAAGGCCGCCAGGGCGGCGGACGAAGCGCCGGGTTTCGCGCTGCGGCAGGGCACGGAAGTCTCGAGCCACTCATGACCTGCTTGAGCCCGTTGCCAATCTGGTCTTCACAGGGTGGGATTATCTCATTCGCTCGCGTATCTCATATCTCGGTTCCACGATGAAAAACCTGTTCTACGTCCGCCAAACTTGCCGCCTCTGCCATTCGGACAAGCAGGAGCTGGTCGTTCCGATGGCAGGCATGCCCATCGGCACTCCGAACTTCCAGGTGCCGGACGCCAGCGTCGACGATCCCGTCTTCCGGGCCGCGGTACCGATGGCGCTGCATCTGTGCAGGGACTGCGGCCACCTCCAGATTCTCCATGTCGGCAATCCGGAGATCCAGTATCGCAACTACGTCTATACCACCTCGCTCTCGCTCGGCTTGCGGGAGCATTTCGCAGGTTATGCCAACGACGTCGTCAGCCGCTTCGCCATCGCGCCGGGCTCGCTGGTCGTCGAGCTCGGCAGCAATGATGGATCGTTGCTCGGCTTCTTCAAGGAGCGCGGCATGCGGGTGCTGGGTGTCGATCCCGCTGTCGACATCGCGCGGCGTGCGACGGAAGCCGGGATCGAGACCATCGGCGATTTCTTCACGGACGCGATCGGGCACCGCATCCTGCAAAGCCATGGTGCGGCGAGCGTCGTGATCGCCAACAACATGATCGCCAATGTCGACAATCTCGATCCGCTGGTGATCGGGGTTCGCGACGTGCTCGCGCCGGATGGATTGTTCGTCTTCGAGACGCAGTACGGCGTCGATGTCACCGAGAAGAACCTGCTCGACACCGTCTATCACGAGCATCTGTCCTATTTTAACATCAAGCCGTTGACGCGCTTCTTCGCGCGGCTCGGCATGGAAGTGATCGACGTTCAGCACATCTGGACCAAGGGCGGCTCGATCCGCGTGACGGTCCAGCGCGCCGGCGGTACGAAGAAGCCGTCAGCGGAGGTTGCGAAGTTCATCGCTGAGGAAGACCGGCTCGGCGTCGATCAGCCGGCCTATTATGCGCCCTATGTCAAGAGGATCGCGGCCATCCGCGACGAGCTGGTCGCGATGGCCGATGCCGCCCATGCGCGGGGGCAGCTGGTTGCCGGCTACGGTGTCTCGGTCGGCACCACGACGCTGCTTCCGCAGTTCGGCCTGGAGAACAAGATCGACTTCCTGGTGGACGACGACCCCAAGAAGGGGAACGTGATGGCAGGCCCGGGTTACGACATTCCGATTCTGCCCCCGGCGGCCCTCTACGAGCGCAAGCCCGCGTTCGTCGTGGTGTTCGCCTGGCGCTATGTCGACCCGATCCGGGCCAAGCACGCCCGCTATTTCGCCGAGGGTGGAAAATTCGTGGTGCCGCTCCCGGGTGTCTCCATGGTCGACCGGGCCGACTGATCCGGGCGGCGGGTTGGTCAGGGAGGTTCCGGGGCTGATCTCGCCCCCGCGGGGAGGGGGGATAAGTCCTTGATCCTCCTTGGGGTGTGCATGGTCGCCTGAGGACGCCGGCTTCTCGCCGCGAAGCCCCGTATCTTGACCTTTGGCCCCATCCGCAGTATTTACCCGGCACTCGCAGCCGGCCCGTTAGACGCGGATCTCCGGCGCGGCTTTGAAATCCCCGAACAATCGAGCCCGGTTTCCGGCTCATCCTTCGAGACAGAGGGCTGGGCCAACGGCGGCTGTTCGGATCCCCGAAATTCATTCGCGTCTGTCGACGGACGTTGGACATCAAAACGATGGCAGTCAGCCCGTTCAAGTTCTTGCAGGAAGTGCGTTCGGAGACCGCCAAGGTCACTTGGCCGACCCGTCGTGAGACCACGATCACCACCATCATGGTGTTCGTCATGGTCGCCGTCGCCTCGATCTTCTTCTTCGCCGCCGACCAGATCATCCGCTACCTCATCACCTTCCTCCTGGGCATTCACTGATGGCAACGGCAACCGCTCAATTGTCCGACAAGCGCTGGTACATCGTTCACGCCTATTCGAACTTCGAGAAGAAGGTCGCCGAATCGATCCGCGAGCAGGCCAAGCAGCGCGGCCTAGAGGATCTGTTCGAGCTGGTGCTGGTTCCGACCGAGAAGGTCACGGAAGTGCGCCGCGGCCGCAAGATCGATGCCGAGCGCAAGTTCTTCCCGGGCTATGTGCTGGTGAAGATGAAGCTGACCGACGAGGCGTTCCATCTGATCAAGAACACGCCGAAGGTGACAGGCTTCCTCGGCGCGGAAAACAAGCCGATGCCGATCTCTGAGGCCGAGGCCATGCGCATCCTGCACCAGGTGCAGGAGGGCGTGGAACGGCCGAAGGCGTCGGTGTCGTTCGAGATCGGCGAGAATGTGCGCGTGGCCGACGGCCCGTTTGCCTCGTTCTCGGGTGTCGTCGAGGAAATCGACGAGGCGCGCTCGCGCGTGAAGGTCGCGGTGTCGATCTTCGGCCGCGCAACGCCGGTCGAGCTGGAATTCGGTCAGGTCGAGAAGGTCTGACCGGACGAGGCGTGAGGCTTCAGGCCTTGCGCGACAAGAGGCCGTGGGAGGACGAGGGCGGTTGCCAGCCGCGCATCGATCCCGACCACGAACCTGAAACCGCCGGCGACATGCCGGCACAACAGGAGTGATACATGGCAAAGAAAGTGACCGGATACCTGAAGCTTCAGGTCCCGGCCGGCGCGGCGAATCCTTCGCCCCCGATCGGTCCCGCGCTCGGTCAGCGCGGTCTCAACATCATGGAGTTCTGCAAGGCGTTCAACGCCCAGACGCAGAAGGAAGAGAAGAACACCCCGATCCCGGTGATCATCACCATCTATGCGGACCGTTCCTTCACCTTCGAGATGAAGACGCCGCCGATGTCCTACTTCCTCAAGCAGGCCGCCAAGATCCAGTCCGGCTCGAAGGCGCCGGGCCGCGACAAGGCCGGCAAGGTGACCAAGGCGCAGGTGCGCGAGATCGCCGAGAAGAAGATGAAGGACTTGAATTGCGACACCATCGAATCGGCCATGAAGATGGTCGAGGGCTCTGCCCGTTCGATGGGTCTGGAAGTTGCGGGGTAAGCGGTCATGGCAATCGGAAAGCGTTTGAACAAAGCCCGCGAAGGCATTGATCGTGAAAAGCTTTACCCGCTCGCGGACGCCATCAAGATGGTCAAGGAGCGCGCGAAGGCGAAGTTCGACGAGACCATCGAGGTCGCGATCAATCTTGGTGTCGATCCGCGTCACGCCGACCAGATGGTCCGCGGCGTCGTGACCCTGCCGAACGGCACCGGCCGTACGCTTCGCGTCGGCGTGTTTGCCCGGGGCGCGAAGGCCGACGAGGCCAAGGCGGCCGGTGCTGACGTCGTCGGCGCCGAGGACCTGGTCGAGAAGGTGCAGAACGGCTCGATCGACTTCGACCGCTGCATCGCCACCCCCGACATGATGCCGCTGGTCGGCCGTCTGGGTAAGGTGCTCGGCCCCCGCGGCCTGATGCCGAACCCGAAGATCGGCACCGTGACCATGGACGTCACCGGCGCGGTGAAGGGTGCCAAGGGCGGCTCGGTCGAGTTCCGCGTCGAGAAGGCCGGCATCCTGCAGGCCGGCGTCGGCAAGGCCTCGTTCTCCGAGGAGAAGCTGGTCGAGAACATCAAGGCCCTGGCGGATGCCGTCTCCAAGGCGAAGCCGGCTGGTTCCAAGGGTACCTACATCCAGCGCGTTGCGGTGTCCTCGACCATGGGCCCGGGCGTGAAGGTCGAGCCGGGCACCATTCTCGGCTAAGGTTCGGAAATTGCATGAGGCGAGGGGCGGAATTGGGCAACCGATTCCGCCCCTCGTCATTTGTGGCGGCGCTCTCCGGAAACAAGAACAATGGCTGACAAGGTCCTGATCTACTCGCGCTTTCCGAAAACGATGATGGCGCGTTTCGCCGAGCGGTTCGAGCTGCTCGACACCGCTGGCAAGCCCGCGCACGAGGTTTTTCCGGCGGATGAGCTCAGGGGCATCCGCGCGATGCTGACCGCGGGCGGGACCCCGCTCGGCGCGGAGGCGATGGATCTGTTTCCAAAGCTCGGCGCCATCATCTGCTACGGCACCGGTTATGACGGCGTCGATCTGAAGGCAGCCGCCGCGCGCAACATCGCCGTCGGCCACAGCCCGGGCGCCAATGCGGCTTCGGTCGCCGATATCGCGATGACCCTGATGCTCGCGGCGACGCGGCGGCTTCTGGTCGCCGACCAATATGTCCGTAGTGGCGACTGGGCGGCGTCAAAACAGTCGCCAATGATGCGGCCTCAGGCCGGCATGCCCGGCCGCCGCATCGGGGTCTACGGCATGGGCGAGATCGGCCGCAAGATCGCCGTGCGCTGCGCGGCTTTCGAGAGCGAGGTTGGCTATTTCAGCCGCACCAAATACGATCTGCCCTATCGATATTTTTCCTCTCTGGAGGCGCTGGCCGACTGGTGCAGCGTCCTGATGATCGCGGTCCGGGCAGGGGCCGAGACCCAGCATGTCGTCAATGCCGATATCTTTCGGCGACTCGGCGCGGACGGCTATGTCGTCAACATCTCCCGCGGCTCCGTCATTGACGAGAAAGCCCTGGTCGCCGCGCTCGCCGACAAGACCATCGCCGGCGCCGGCCTCGACGTCTTTGAGACGGAACCGCACGCCCCCGATGCGCTGACAGCGCTGCCGAACGTGGTCTTCGCCCCGCATATCGGCGGCCACACCCTGGAATCGCACGTTGCCATGCAGAATTGCGTCCTGGCCAACCTGACCGCGTTCTTCGACGGCAGGCCGCTCCCTTACGCGGTCAAATCGTCCTGAATCGGGCCTTGTCGGCCGAGATCAAGCCTGGCCGGCAATCGATTGGAACTGGTGTGAATTTTGCTCTTGGCAAGCAGGCAGAGAGCGGTTAAAGAACCGCCTCCGGACGTGCCGGCCTCGGCTGGCGCGTTCGTGCACGCATTCCGAAAACCTGACGCGACAGGAGATCATTCCTTTTCAGGACGTCCGCAAGGATTTGCCCGAAAAGGAAGGAAAACCCGTCGGTTGGTGGGATGCGGGCAGAGGTCGGACGGTTCGCCGGCTGGCCTCGTCCTGTCCAAGACTGCAGGCGCCTGCGGGAAATTTCGATTTCTCAACGGCTTAATCGCATGGCCTGCATAGACGGGTGAAGACCGGATTTCACTTCGCGCCCAGCTTCAACGGTTGGGTTCGCGAAACGGGTCTGGTTCGGACCTCGACACGCCGTGGGTGCCCTCAGGTGCTCCCGGAGGGCAGGCTTTGAATTGTCGTCTTGCCCGGCGCGTGTCCGAAGGGTTTTGGCCCCGAGGTTCAGGTTTTGGGCGGGACGATGGGTGCAACCCGGCGGTCCCGCTTCTCGCGATGACCGCCAACCGGAGAGAGCTTGCTGTGGAACGAGCGGCAAAAAAAGAAGCGGTCGAACAGCTCAATGAGGTCTTCAAGACCACGAGCGTCGCGGTCGTTGCTCAATATTCCGGCCTCACCGTCGCTCAGATGCAGAAGCTGCGCCAGCAGATGAAGCAGGCGGGTGCTGCGGTGAAGGTCTCGAAGAACCGTCTCGCCAAAATTGCTCTTGAAGGCACTGACGTCGTTGCCATCGGCCCCATGCTGAAGGGGCCGACCGTGATCGCCACTTCGAACGATCCGGTAGCGGCGCCAAAGGTCGCCATCGAATTCGCCAAGGCGAACGAAAAGTTCGTCATCGTTGGCGGATCGATGGGAAAGACCGTCCTGAATGTCGACGGCGTGAAGGCGCTTGCCTCGCTGCCGTCGCTTGATGAACTGCGCGGCAAGATCGTCGGCCTCATCGTGGCCCCGGCGACCAAGATCGCTCAGCTCGCCAATGCGCCCGCGGGCAAGCTCGCGCGCGTCATCCAGGCTCATGCCTCAAAGGGCGAAGCGGCCTGACGCCCTTCGCAAAACTCAAACCCGAACCAGACTTACACGTAAGGAAACTGAACAATGGCTGACTTGCAGAAGATCGTTGACGACCTCTCGAGCCTCACCGTGCTCGAAGCTGCCGAACTGGCGAAGCTCCTCGAAGAGAAGTGGGGCGTTTCGGCCGCCGCGGCTGTCGCCGTGGCCGGCCCGGCTGCTGGTGGCGCCGCTGCCGCTCCGGCGGAAGAGAAGACCGAGTTCACGGTCGTTCTCGCCAGCGCTGGCGACAAGAAGATCGAGGTCATCAAGGAAGTCCGCGCCATCACCGGTCTCGGCCTGAAGGAAGCAAAGGACCTCGTCGAGGGTGCTCCGAAGCCGGTGAAGGAAGGCGTGAACAAGGAAGAAGCCGACAAGATCAAGGCCCAGCTCGAGAAAGCTGGCGCCAAGGTCGAGCTCAAGTAAGCAACGCTTGCTGACGGGATCCCGGCCGCGCATCGGCGAGGTCCGGGATCCCGGTCCGCTCCTGACAGGGGTGGGCCAGATGCAAAAGGCGTGCGACGGAACGTCCCGACGCAGGCCGAACACGAAAATGTGTGGGGATTTGAGGGTTTACCCCTCGAATCTGCACTATTGTCGCCCCATATCGGGTCGGCAGCACGAAAGCGCGGTGGGCAGGGATGCCGGATTTCCCTGTAAGCCGTTGGGAGAGCAGGCTATTTCGGGCTTTTGCAGTCCGTGAAGACGATCGTTGTGACGGGCGGGTGCGCTCTTGCGCCCCGCGCGTCGTTTTGCGTTTTGAAGGTCTGAAGAACAGATTCAGGACATTCAAGCCTGAAGCTGCGTCTCTGGCCCCCAAGGCGGGTTCGAAAATTCAACCCGGAGAGCGGTGGCAGCCGCGTTCCGGACGGCGCGCCCAGAGCGGGCGACGAAAATGAGAGGCCACGATGGCGCAGCAGACATTCACCGGTCGCAAACGTGTTCGCAAGTTCTTCGGACACATCAAGGAAGTCGCCGAGATGCCGAACCTCATTGAGGTTCAGAAGGCGTCCTATGATCAGTTCCTGATGGTCGACGAACCCCCGGGCGGCCGTCTCGACGAGGGTCTGCAGGCGGTGTTCCGCTCGGTGTTTCCGATCTCCGACTTTTCGGGCACCTCGATGCTGGAATTCGTCCGCTACGAGTTCGAGCAGCCCAAATATGACGTCGACGAGTGCCGCCAGCGCGGCATGACCTTCGCTGCACCCCTCAAGGTGACGCTGCGCCTCATCGTGTTCGATATCGACGAGGAAACCGGCGCGAAGTCGGTGAAGGACATCAAGGAGCAGGACGTCTACATGGGCGACATCCCGCTCATGACGATGAACGGCACCTTCATCGTCAACGGCACCGAGCGCGTCATCGTCTCGCAGATGCACCGGTCGCCCGGCGTGTTCTTCGACCACGACAAGGGCAAGACCCATTCCTCGGGCAAGCTGCTGTTCGCCGCCCGCGTCATCCCGTATCGCGGCTCCTGGCTCGACATCGAGTTCGACGCCAAGGACATCGTCTATGCGCGTATCGACCGTCGCCGCAAGATTCCGGTGACGTCGCTGATGTTCGCCCTCGGCCTCGACGGCGAGGCGATCCTGTCCACGTTCTACAAGAAGATTCTCTACAAGCGGACCAAGGAAGGCTGGCGCGTTCCGTTCGACGCCAACCGTTTCCGCGGCTACTCGACCGTCAACGACCTGATCGACGCCGACACCGGCAAGGTCGTGCTCGAGGCGGGCAAGAAGCTCACCGTCCGCGCCGCCCGCCAGCTCCAGGAGAAGGGGCTGAAGGCGCTGCGCATGGCCGACGAGGAGCTGGTCGGCAACTACGTCGCCGAGGATCTCGTCAACCCGAAGACCGGTGAGATCCACGCCGAGGCCGGTGAGGAAATCACCGACAAGCTGATGAAGGCGCTCAACGAGCAGGGCTACAAGGAGCTGCCGCTGCTCGACATCGACCACGTCAATGTCGGCCCCTACATCCGCAACACGCTGTCGGCCGACAAGAACATGACGCGCGAGGACGCGCTGTTCGACATCTACCGCGTGATGCGTCCGGGCGAGCCGCCGACGCTGGAATCGGCGCAGGCCATGTTCCAGTCGCTGTTCTTCGACGCCGAACGCTACGACCTGTCCGCGGTCGGCCGCGTCAAGATGAACATGCGCCTCGACCTCGATGCGCCCGACACCCAGCGCACGCTGCGCAAGGAGGACATCCTCTCCGTCATCAAGACGCTGGTGGATCTGCGCGACGGCAAGGGCGAGATCGACGACATCGACCATCTCGGCAACCGCCGTGTGCGTTCCGTCGGCGAGCTCATGGAGAACCAGTATCGCATCGGCCTCCTGCGCATGGAGCGTGCCATCAAGGAGCGCATGTCCTCGGTCGATATCGACACGGTCATGCCGCAGGACCTGATCAACGCCAAGCCGGCGGCCGCCGCCGTGCGCGAGTTCTTCGGCTCCTCGCAGCTCTCGCAGTTCATGGACCAGACCAACCCGCTGTCGGAGATCACCCACAAGCGCCGCCTGTCGGCGCTCGGACCGGGCGGTCTGACTCGCGAGCGCGCCGGCTTCGAGGTGCGCGACGTGCATCCGACGCATTACGGCCGCATCTGCCCGATCGAGACGCCGGAAGGTCCGAACATCGGCCTGATCAACTCGCTCGCGACCTTCGCGCGCGTGAACAAGTACGGCTTCGTCGAGACGCCGTACCGCAAGGTCAAGGACGGCCGCGTCACCGACGAGGTCGTGTACCTGTCGGCGATGGAAGAAGGGCGCTATTCGGTGGCCCAGGCCAACGTGCCGGTCGACGCCAAGGGCCGCTTC
Source organism: Bradyrhizobium sp. I71 (assembly GCF_022354745.1). NCBI lineage: Bacteria > Pseudomonadati > Pseudomonadota > Alphaproteobacteria > Hyphomicrobiales > Nitrobacteraceae > Bradyrhizobium > Bradyrhizobium sp. I71. The sequence continues at coordinate 586,948 of NZ_CP059398.1, read as the reverse complement.
ACCGAAGACCTGGTGGTCTGCCGCTCGAGCGGAACCCGCGACGTCGTGCCGATGACGCCCGACAAGGTCGACTACATGGACGTGTCTCCGAAGCAGCTCGTTTCGGTCGCCGCGGCGCTGATCCCGTTCCTCGAGAACGACGACGCCAACCGCGCGCTGATGGGCTCGAACATGCAGCGCCAGGCGGTGCCGCTGGTTCGCGCCGAGGCGCCGTTCGTCGGCACCGGCATGGAGGGCGTGGTTGCCCGTGACTCGGGCGCCGCGATCGCGGCGCGCCGTTCGGGCGTGATCGACCAGATCGATGCGACCCGCGTCGTCATCCGCGCGACGGAAGATCTCGATCCGACCAAGTCGGGCGTCGATATCTACCGTCTCATGAAGTACCAGCGCTCGAACCAGTCGACCTGCATCAACCAGCGTCCGCTGGTGAAGGTCGGCGACATCGTCAAGAAGGGCGACATCATCGCTGACGGTCCGTCGACCGATCTCGGCGAGCTCGCGCTCGGCCGCAACGTGCTGGTCGCGTTCATGCCGTGGAACGGCTACAACTTCGAAGACTCGATCCTGCTGTCGGAGCGGATCGTGAAGGAAGACGTCTTCACCTCGATCCACATCGAGGAGTTCGAGGTGATGGCCCGCGACACCAAGCTCGGACCTGAGGAAATCACCCGCGACATTCCGAACGTCTCGGAAGAAGCGCTGAAGAACCTCGACGAAGCCGGTATCGTCTACATCGGTGCGGAAGTGCGCGCCGGTGACATCCTGGTCGGCAAGATCACGCCGAAGGGCGAAAGCCCGATGACGCCGGAAGAGAAGCTCCTGCGCGCCATCTTCGGCGAGAAGGCCTCCGACGTCCGCGACACCTCGCTGCGCGTTCCCCCGGGCGTGCAGGGCACGATCGTCGAAGTGCGCGTGTTCAACCGTCACGGCGTCGACAAGGACGAGCGTGCGCTGGCGATCGAGCGGGAAGAGATCGAGCGCCTTGCCAAGGACCGCGACGACGAGCAGGCGATCCTGGACCGCAACGTCTACAACCGTCTCGCCGAGCTCCTCGAGGGGCGGCAGGGCATTGCGGGTCCGAAAGGCTTCAAGAAGGACACCAAGATCACCCGTGCGGTGCTCGAGGAGTACCCGAAGTCGCAGTGGTGGCTGTTCGCTTCGCCCAACGACAAGCTGATGGCCGAAATCGAGGCCATGCGGAAGCAGTACGACGAGTCGAAGAAGGGGCTGGAACAGCGCTTCCTCGACAAGGTCGAGAAGCTTCAGCGCGGCGACGAATTGCCGCCCGGCGTGATGAAGATGGTCAAGGTCTTCGTCGCGGTGAAGCGCAAGATCCAGCCCGGCGACAAGATGGCCGGCCGCCACGGCAACAAGGGCGTGGTGTCGAAGATCGTGCCGATCGAGGACATGCCGTTCCTCGAAGACGGTACGCATGCCGACATCGTGCTCAACCCGCTCGGCGTGCCCTCGCGCATGAACGTCGGACAGATCCTCGAGACCCATCTCGGCTGGGCCTGCGCCGGCCTCGGCAAGCGTATCGGCCAGACGGTCGATGCGTACCTGTCGAAGCAGGACATCAAGCCGCTGAAGGAAACCTTGAAGAAGGTCTACGGCGAGGACGAGACGATCAAGTCGCTCAACGACAACGAGCTGCTTGAACTCGGCCATAACCTCAGCCGCGGCGTGCCGATCGCGACGCCGGTGTTCGACGGTGCCAAGGAAGCCGACATCGAGGAGATGCTGAAGCTTGCCGGTCTCGACGCTTCGGGTCAGTCGACCGTCTATGACGGCCGCACCGGCGATCCGTTCGATCGCAAGGTGACGGTTGGCTACATCTACATGCTCAAGCTGCACCATCTGGTCGACGACAAGATCCATGCGCGTTCGATCGGTCCGTACTCGCTCGTCACCCAGCAGCCGCTGGGCGGCAAGGCGCAGTTCGGCGGCCAGCGCTTCGGCGAAATGGAGGTGTGGGCGCTCGAGGCTTACGGCGCGGCGTACACGCTCCAGGAAATGCTGACGGTGAAGTCGGACGACGTTGCCGGCCGTACCAAGGTGTACGAGGCGATCGTGCGCGGCGACGACACGTTCGAGGCCGGTATTCCGGAATCGTTCAACGTGCTGGTCAAGGAAATGCGCTCGCTCGGCCTCAACGTCGATCTGCACAACTCCAAGATGGGACCGGCGCCGACGTCGGAAGCGGCCGAGTAATTCGACCTTTCATGCCCGGCCTTCGCGGCCGGGCATCGGCGCCCTTCTCGAGGCCTTGAGGGCAGGGCGCCTCGTTGAATGATTTTCGAATTTGCGGCCGGAGGCGACCGGCACGCGAGGAGAAGACGATGAACCAAGAAATTATGAATCTCTTCAATCCGACGACGCCGGCTCAGGTCTTCGACCAGATCCGGATCTCGATCGCGTCCCCAGAGAAGATTCTGTCCTGGTCCTATGGCGAGATCAAGAAGCCGGAGACCATCAACTACCGCACCTTCAAGCCCGAGCGCGACGGCCTGTTCTGCGCCCGCATCTTCGGGCCGATCAAGGACTACGAGTGCTTGTGCGGCAAGTACAAGCGAATGAAGTACAAGGGCATCATCTGCGAGAAGTGCTCGGTCGAGGTCACGCTGTCGCGCGTCCGGCGCGAGCGCATGGGCCATATCGAGCTCGCAGCTCCCGTCGCCCACATCTGGTTCCTGAAGTCGCTGCCCTCGCGCATCGGCCTCCTGCTTGACATGACGCTGAAGGATCTCGAGCGGATCCTCTACTTCGAATATTACGTCGTGCTGGAGCCGGGCCTCACCGCGCTGAAGGACCGTCAGCTGCTGTCGGAAGACGAGTATCTGAAGGCGCAGGACGAGTACGGCCAGGATTCCTTCACCGCCATGATCGGCGCCGAAGCGATCCGCGAGCTGCTCAAGGGCATGGACCTCGAGAAGCTCGAGGCTTCCCTGCGTGTCGAGATGCAGGAGACCGACTCCGACATCAAGCACAAGAAGCTCGCCAAGCGCCTGAAGATCGTGGAAGCGTTCCGCCACTCCGGCAACAAGCCGGAATGGATGATCATGACCGTGGTGCCGGTGATCCCGCCGGACCTGCGTCCGCTGGTGCCGCTCGACGGCGGCCGCTTCGCGACCTCGGACCTCAACGACCTCTACCGCCGCGTCATCAACCGCAACAATCGCTTGAAGCGGCTGATGGAGCTGCGCGCGCCCGACATCATCATCCGCAACGAGAAGCGCATGCTTCAGGAGGCCGTCGACGCGCTGTTCGACAACGGCCGCCGCGGCCGCGTCATCACGGGCGCCAACAAGCGCCCGCTGAAGTCGCTCGCCGACATGCTCAAGGGCAAGCAGGGCCGCTTCCGTCAGAACCTGCTCGGCAAGCGCGTCGACTATTCGGGTCGTTCGGTGATCGTGGTCGGTCCCGAGCTGCGCCTGCACCAGTGCGGCCTGCCGAAGAAGATGGCGCTCGAGCTGTTCAAGCCGTTCATCTATTCGCGGCTTGACGCCAAGGGCCTGTCCACCACGGTGAAGCAGGCGAAGAAGCTGGTCGAGAAGGAGCGGCCCGAGGTCTGGGACATCCTGGACGAGGTGATCCGCGAGCATCCGGTGCTGCTCAACCGCGCACCGACGCTGCATCGCCTCGGCATCCAGGCGTTCGAGCCCGTGCTGATCGAGGGCAAGGCGATCCAGCTCCACCCGCTGGTCTGCTCCGCGTTCAACGCCGACTTCGACGGCGACCAGATGGCCGTGCACGTTCCGCTGTCGCTCGAAGCGCAGCTGGAAGCGCGCGTCCTGATGATGTCGACCAACAACATCCTGCATCCGGCGAACGGCCAGCCGATCATCGTGCCGTCGCAGGACATCGTGCTCGGTCTGTACTACGTCTCGATCATGCGCGAAGGCCTGCCCGGCGAGGGCAAGGTGTTCGGCGACATGGCCGAGCTCGAGCATGCGCTGCACGCGAAGGTCATCCACCTCCACACCAAGATCAAGTACCGGTGGGAAGGCATGGACGAGACCGGCAAGGTCTCAAAGCGCTGGATCGAGACCACCGCCGGCCGTGTGATGCTCGGCAATTTGCTGCCGAAGAATCCGCGGATCTCGTACGAGATCATCAACAAGCTGATGACCAAGCGCGAGATCTCCGGCGTCATCGACCAGGTCTACCGTCACTGCGGACAGAAGGAGACGGTGATCTTCTGCGACCGCATCATGGCGCTCGGCTTCTACAACGCGTTCAAGGCCGGCATCTCGTTCGGCAAGGACGACATGGTCGTGCCGCACGGCAAGTGGAAGATCGTCGATACCACCCGTACGCTGGCGAAGGATTTCGAGCAGCAGTACAACGATGGTCTGATCACGCATGGCGAGAAGTACAACAAGGTCGTCGACGCCTGGTCGAAGGCCACGGAAGAAATCGCCAAGGCGATGATGAAGGAGATCTCCGCCACCAAGAAGACGGCGAGCGGAGCCGACGCCGACATCAACTCGATCTACATGATGGCCCACTCCGGTGCCCGCGGTTCGCCGGCCCAGATGCGCCAGCTCGCCGGCATGCGCGGCCTGATGGCCAAGCCGTCGGGGGAGATCATCGAGACGCCGATCATCTCGAACTTCAAGGAAGGCCTCTCGGTGCTCGAGTACTTCAACTCGACCCACGGCGCCCGCAAGGGCCTCGCGGACACCGCGTTGAAGACCGCGAACTCCGGCTACCTGACGCGTCGTCTCGTCGACGTGGCGCAGGACTGCATCATCACGCAGAGCGACTGCGGCACCAAGCTCGGCATCAAGATGCGCGCCATCGTCGATGCCGGCACCGTGGTGGCTTCGCTCGGCTCGCGCATCCTCGGACGCACGGCCTGCGAAGACGTGCGTGACAGCTCGGGCAAGGTGATCATCAAGCGCGATACGCTGATGGAAGAGAGCCACCTGGAGGCCATTCAGCAGGGTGGCGTGCAGGAGGTGAAGATCCGCTCGGCGTTGACCTGCGAGCTCGTCAACGGCATCTGCGGCAAGTGCTACGGCCGCGACCTCGCCCGCGGCACGCCGGTCAACCACGGCGAAGCGGTCGGCGTCATCGCGGCGCAGTCAATCGGCGAGCCGGGGACCCAGCTCACCATGCGCACCTTCCACATCGGTGGTGCGGCGCAGCTCAACGAGCAGTCGTTCGTCGAAGCCAACTTCGACGGCAAGATCGTGATCAGGAACAAGGCCATCGCCCGCAACAGCGAAGGTCACCTGATCGCGATGGTGCGCAACATGGTTGTCGCAATCGTCGATGCCGACGGCACCGAGCGTGCGACGCACCGTATCCAGTACGGTTCGCGCCTGCACGTCGACGAGGGCGACATGGTCAAGCGCGGCCAGCGCATCGTCGAGTGGGATCCCTACACCCGGCCGCTGCTCACCGAAGTCGAAGGCACCATTGGCTTCGAGGATCTGGTCGAGGGACAGTCGATCTCGGAAACGCTCGACGAAGCCACCGGTATCGCCAAGCGCGTGGTCATCGACTGGCGCTCGACGCGCGGCGGCGCGGACCTGCGTCCGGCCATCGTGGTGAAGGGCAAGGATGGCAAGGTGCTCAAGCTCGCCCGTGGCGGCGATGCCCGCTACATGCTGTCGGTCGATGCCATTCTCTCGGTCGACATCGGAGCCAAGGTACAACCGGGCGACATCCTCGCCCGTGTCTCGACCGAAAGCGCGAAGACGCGTGACATCACCGGCGGTCTGCCGCGGGTGGCCGAGCTGTTCGAGGCGCGGCGTCCGAAGGATGCGGCGATCATCGCCGAAATCGCGGGCACCATCAGGTTCGGGCGCGACTACAAGAACAAGCGTCGCATCTCGATCGAGCCGATGGACAAGACCGACGAGCCGCGCGAGTACCTGATCCCGAAGGGCAAGCACATCCACCTTCAGGACGGCGACGTCGTCGAAAAGGGCGACTTCATCGTGGAAGGCAACCCGGCGCCGCACGACATTCTTGCGGTGAAGGGCATCGAGGAACTCGCGGCCTATCTGGTCAACGAGATCCAGGAGGTCTACCGGCTGCAGGGCGTGCTCATCAACGACAAGCACATCGAGGTGATCGTCCGTCAGATGCTCCAGAAGGTGGAAATCACCGATCAGGGCGATACGGACATGATCTCCGGCGAGCAGGTCGACAAGATCGAGTTCGACGCGCTGAACGTGAAGGCCAAGGAAGAGGGCAAGAAGCCCGCCACGGGAACGCCGGTTCTGCTCGGCATCACCAAGGCGAGCCTCCAGACCCGGTCCTTCTTCTCGGCGGCATCGTTCCAGGAGACCACGCGCGTCCTCACCGAGGCGGCGGTCAACGGCAAGATCGATCCGCTCGAAGGCCTCAAGGAGAACGTCATCGTCGGCCGGCTGATCCCGGCGGGCACGGGCGCCTCCATGGCCAAGATTCGCGAAGTCGCCATGAAGCGCGACAAGCTGATCCTGGACGAGCGCGAGAAGCAGACGGCCGTCGTGTCGCCGGCACCGGAAGCTGAGCTTCCTGCGCTGCCGCCTGCGGAATGATCGTTCATCCGTAGGAATACCGAGGACAACGAAAAGGCCGGCTTTTGCCGGCCTTTTTGCTGCTTTGATTGCTTGCTGCGATGCAGGATCAGCCTTTGTTCATCTTTCCTTCAGCCGTAAAAGCGCTTCTGCTAGGAGAGCTTAGACCGGTGGTCCCGTGATGGGGGGCAGCGCCGGAGGACCACGGAACTCACATGCTTGATCTCGCAATCGTAGGCGGCGGCCCCGGCGGGCTGATGAGCGCCTGGTATCTGAAGCGTAAGCTCGGCGATCTCTGCCGCGTCACCATCTACGAGGCCTCCGACCGGCTGGGCGGCAAGATCGTCACGCGCAAATTCGATTCGGCGCCCGCGATGTACGAGGCCGGCGTTGCCGAGATCTACGACTACTCGATGACGGGGCCGGACCCGCTGCGCGAGCTGATCCAGCATTTCGGCCTCCAGACCATTCCGATGGACGCCGAGCAGGTGCATTTCGGCGGCGAGCTCCTCAATGACGTGCCCGGCATGCGCCGCAAATACGGTGCCAAGACCGCGGCCGCGATCGAGGCATTCCGCGAGCGCTGCACCGAGATGTTGTCGCCGGTCGAATATTACGAGGGCGTCGGCGCGCACGACAACGAGAATCCCTGGGCCTACAAGACCGCCGAGCAGGTGCTCGACGAGGAGGTCGAGGACGAGACGGCAAAGCGTTTCTTCAAGGTGATGGCCCGCTCCGACATCGCGACCGAGAGCCACAACACCAACGGTCTCAACGCGCTCAAGAACTATCTGATGGATGTCGACGGCTATATCGGCCTCTATTCCATCCAGAACGGCAACGAGCAGCTGATCGAATGCCTGCAGTCGGAGGTCAATGCCGACATCCAGCTCAATCACCGCGTGCTCACCGTCGGCAAGGCGCCGACCGGCCGCTATCAGCTCAAGATGATGAACGGCAAGGGACCGGAGACGCGCGACTTCGATCTTGTCCTGGTCTGCCTGCCGCATTCCTGGCTCGCCACCCTTAGCTGGGAGGGCGAGCAGCTGCGCAAGTCGATGGTCAAGCACGTCGCCTATTTCGACCGCCCCGCGCACTATCTGCGCGTCTCGATCCTGTTCGACGAGCCGTTCTGGGGCGAGAAGATTCCGGGCGCCTGGTTCATGTCGGAGGCTTTCGGCGGCTGCTGCGTCTACAACGAGGGCGCGCGCCACGACGTCGGCAAGCATGGCGTTCTGAACTGGCTCATTCCCGGCTCCGACGCGCTGGCTTTCGCCAATCTGTCGGACCAGGAGCTGATCGATGCCGCCCTGAAATCGCTGCCGGCTTCTCTCGGCGATGCGCGTTCGCATTTCATGGAAGGCAAGATCCACCGCTGGCTGTCGTCGGTGAACGCGATTCCCGGCGGTCTGCCCGTACGCGACGTGATGACCAACCACCGGCCCGAGCCGAAGGAGCATCCCGGCATCGTGGTGGTCGGCGACTATCTGTTCGACTCGACGCTGAACGGCCTGCTCGATTCTTCGGATGCGGCGACCGACATCATCCTGACCGAGATGATGCGCCTGCGCCGCGAGCGCTCACAGGACGACAAGCCGCTGTCGGACAAGATCGATCGCGACTATTTCGAGAACTATCGCGGCCTCGGCCCCTATCATGAAGCGTGGCGGCACTTCACCGATCCCGATTACCTCACCAGGCTGATCGGCATCGTCTGGGGCAAGGCGACGGGCGCCAAGCTGCTGGTCGCGGGCTCCGCCAGCGGCGAACTGGTCGGCGCGCTGCGTGATCGCGGCATCGATGCGTGGGGAATCGAGAACAACCGCGCCATCCACGCCAAGACGCCGAAAGCGCTGAAGAAGTACAACAAGCTCGGCTCGATCACCGACATGCCGTTCAAGGACGGCATGTTCGACTTCGTGTTCGAGACCAGCCTCTGCCACGTGTCTCCGAAGCAGGTGGCCCGTGCGATCCGCGAGCTCAACCGCGTGGTCAAGACCGGCCTCGTGTTCGGCTCGATCACCTCGGACATGGCGCCGGCGCTGATCGACCGCTACGACCTGCTGCGCGGGGTCAAGAAGCTCGCCACTTGGTGGGAATGGTCCGAACTGTTCTTCGGCAACGGTTTCGACCTCTCGATGCACCGCAAGGATTGCACCGATGCGCTCTGGGAGGCGACGCTCGCCGCCAACAAGGGGCCGGGGCAGTGGTATGCCGACGCCGACAGTTTGCGCTATTCCTTCTTCGACAAGGTCGAGGACGAGGACTAGCCGCGGGGCGCGGATCGATTGGCCAATTGTTTTGCCGAATTCATTCTGATCGCATAGAATCGGTGCAATAGCGCATTCTCTGCGGTCATGCCGGCCGTCAGCATCGGTTGGTTTCATGGCATCCAAGCCTCTCTTGCCCGACAACAAGCCCGTCTCTGCCGACAAACAGAAGCTCGCCACGGACGAGGCGGTCGAACTCGACGACAAGCTCGCCTCCGCGACCAAGCCGGACCTCGAAGACGACGAGGACGGCGAAGACGAGGGGGACGACGAGCTGGAGCTCGACGAGGACGATGAGGACGAGGACCTCGTCGTCTATACCGCGAGCGAAGCCGCCGGCGCGCTCGCGACCATCGTCGGGTTCGTCAAGCCCTATCTGACGAACTACAAGCGGATGCTGTCATTCGTGGCGTTCGGCGTCTTCGTGGAGACGCTGTTCAACGTCATCATGCCGCTAAGTCTCAAGTTCCTGATCGACGAAGCGCTCGGCGAGGAGGATTTCCAGGCGCTGTACAAGATCCTCGGCGTGCTTGCGGTCGCCGGCATCTTCACCTCGATCGTTGCCGTCTGGTACGAGCGCTGGGATGCGCGCCTCGCCGCCTGCATCATCTCCGACGTCCGCAAGCGCCTGTTCGAGCACGTCCAGGACCTGCCGGCGGCTTATTTCGGCCGCACCAGGCGCGGCGAGATCCTGTCGCGCTTTTCGGTCGATCTCTCGGCCTTTGAAGGCTCGGTCAAGACCTTTGCCAACAGTGCCGCGCTGCCGTTCCTGGAACTGGTGGCCGGCATCATCCTGATGCTGTTCCTGAACTGGCAGCTCGCCGTCGTCGCGCTGCTGGTGTTTCCGATCACGCTGATCGGCCCGCGGATCCTGACGTCCAAGGCGGTGCAGGCCAACTACGAGCAGAAGCTCAACGAGTCGGCGCTGCTCGGCATGGTGCAGGAGAACGTGGCCGCCCAGGCCGTGATCAAGGCGTTCAGCCTGCAACGCAAGATGTTCGGCTTCTTCGCCTTGCGGAACGACGAGACCCGCAACAAGATCGCCTCGGCCGCCTTTCTCTCGACCATGGTGGAGCGGACGGTCACCATCTCGGTGCTGCTCCTGCACCTCGTGGTGCTCGCGATCGGCGCGTATCTCGCAACCAAGGGCCAGATCACCATCGGCACCTTCGTCACCTTCGAGAGTGCGTTCTGGGAGGTTTCCTACAACATCGCTCACGTGATGCATTTCATCCCGGTGTCGATCTCCTCGGCCGCCGCGATTCGCCACATCCAGGAACTGCTCGACGAGCCGACCCGCGGCGCCGATCGCCCCGGCGCGCCGGATCTACCGCGCATCACCAACGACATCACTTTCGATCACGTCACCTTCCGGTACGAGGGCAGTCAGACGCCGGTGCTGGACAATCTCAGCCTCAAGCTCAATGCCGGCAAGCGCATCGCGATCGTCGGCCCGAGTGGCTCCGGCAAGAGCACGCTGCTCAATCTGATCCTGCGGCTCTACGTGCCCGACGAAGGCCGCGTCACCATCGACGGCGTCGACGTTCGCAAGGTGACGCTGGATTCGCTGCGCCGGAGCATGGCGGTGGTGTTCCAGGAGAACATGCTGTTCAACATGTCGATCCGCGAGAACATCCGGCTCGGCAAAGAGGGGGCGACCGACGCGGAGGTGGAGGACGCGGCCAAGAAGGCCGAGATCCACCGCTACATCATGAGCCTGCCGCAGCGATACGACACGCCGGTCGGCGAGCGTGGAGACACGCTGTCTGGCGGCCAGCGCCAGCGCATCGCAATCGCACGCGCAATCATCCGCAACCCGTCGGTGCTGCTGCTGGACGAAGCCACCTCGGCACTCGACCAGACCACGGAAGCGGCGATCAACCGCACGCTGCTCAAGATCGCCAAGGGCCGCACCATGATCTGGTCGACTCACCGCCTGACCTCGGTGGTCGAGATGGACGAGATCATCGTGATTTCAGGGGGCAGGGCGATCGAGCGCGGCTCCCATGCCGAATTGCTCGCCAAGAACGGCACCTATCGCAAGCTGTGGAACGACCAGATCCACCAGCCGCATGGCGCGCCGGCTCACGACGACAGAAGCGATGACGACGAAGACGATGACGAAGAGGACGAGGAGTGACCGGGGCCGGGCACTGCAGCTCCGGCTCGGTGATTCCCGGATGCAAATCGTTCGGCCGGAGCCGAGCCGCTGATTTTTGGCTTCCTCAGGTTGGTGGCATCAACTCCTGCCGATCGATCCGCGCTGCCCGGAGATCGCTGGCGCGACCGGGTGTCACGGCAGGCAATTGCACTGGATCCCCGCCGCACAAGGCGGATTCGCTCACAAGCTGGGAAAAGGGCCTCGGTTTGGTAATAAAAGTATATTTAATCCGGGTATAATATCGTCGAGGCCGACGAAGCAGGTCCTTCGTTCCACGATCGGGCCGGCACGGTGAGGGCACCGAAGAGGCCATTTCTGCAGGCGCATGAAGCGCTTTCTGACTGTCGTTTCGCCTTGACTGGACCGATTCTCGCCTATAGAAAGCGCCTCACTTAACGACAGGCGGTGAGCATCGCCAGCGTCGGAACGGGCCACCCGTTGATCCCAAAGGACCAGTTCCACGAGGGATCGCTCAAGGCGGGCACCAACCTCGACGAATGCCGCTCAAACGCTGTCGATCATAGCTAGGCAATGCCAGTGCGACTTTAGGTCTCTTGAGCACGTTCTCTTGAGATCGAATTCGGATGCATGACCTCAGTGCACGGGCCGCGGCTTTACGCCGAGCGGCCTCGATACTGCGGTCCTCTGTGGCGTCGAAGCGCTTTCCGCTCGTTGATGGAGCGGTTGGCGCAATTTCGCTTTGTGCGGATTGTTCGCATGAGGCGGCCTCGTCGGGCGGGTGGCTCGAAAGAATTTGCGGTTCCGGCAACGGGCCGCGGCAAGACAGCGGACCCGGAAGGGGCCGCGGCAGAACAAAGGGTAAGGCCAGGATGCCGACGATCAACCAGCTGATCGCTCAACCGCGTGAAGTGCAGAAGTCGCGCAAGAAGGTGCCGGCGCTGCAGCAGTCGCCGCAGAAGCGTGGTGTTTGCACCCGCGTCTACACCACGACCCCGAAGAAGCCGAACTCGGCGCTTCGTAAGGTCGCCAAGGTGCGCCTGACCAATGGCTTCGAGGTGATCGGCTACATCCCCGGCGAGGGCCATAACCTCCAGGAGCACTCGGTGGTCATGATCCGCGGCGGCCGCGTCAAGGACTTGCCGGGCGTGCGCTACCACATCCTCCGCGGCGTTCTGGATACCCAGGGCGTCAAGAACCGTAAGCAGCGTCGTTCGAAGTACGGCGCCAAGCGTCCGAAGTAAGCGGGAACCAGGTCCATGTCTCGTCGCCATTCTGCTGAAAAGCGTGAAGTCCTTCCCGATCCGAAGTTCGGGAACATCATCGTCACGAAGTTCATGAACTCGGTGATGTACGCCGGCAAGAAGTCGGTCGCCGAAGGTATCGTCTACGGCGCGTTCGGCATCATCGAAAGCAAGACCAAGCAGAACCCGCTCGGCGTGTTCGAGCAGGCGCTCGAGAACGTCATGCCGACCATCGAGGTGCGCTCCCGCCGCGTCGGCGGCGCGACCTACCAGGTTCCGGTCGAGGTTCGCTCGACCCGCCGTCAGGCCCTGGGCATCCGTTGGCTGATCGCGGCTGCGCGCGAGCGCAACGAGAAGACGATGACCGAGCGGCTCTCGGCGGAGCTCTTGGACGCATCGAATAATCGGGGGAACGCCGTCAAGAAGCGCGAAGACGTGCACCGCATGGCGGAAGCCAACCGCGCCTTCTCGCACTATCGCTGGTAACGGCGCCACACTCGGACTCGCAAGGAACGACCCATGCCCCGCCAACATGCCATCGAGGATTACCGTAACTTCGGTATCATGGCGCATATCGACGCCGGCAAGACCACGACGACCGAGCGCATCCTCTATTACACCGGCAAGAGCCACAAGATCGGCGAAGTGCACGAAGGTGCCGCGACGATGGACTGGATGGAGCAGGAGCAGGAGCGTGGCATCACGATCACTTCGGCTGCCACCACCGCGTTCTGGAACGGCAAGCGCCTGAACATCATCGACACGCCTGGTCACGTCGACTTCACCATCGAGGTCGAGCGCAGCTTGCGCGTGCTCGACGGCGCCGTCTGCGTGCTCGACTCGAACCAGGGCGTCGAGCCCCAGACCGAGACCGTCTGGCGCCAGGGCGACAAGTACAAGGTTCCGCGCATCGTCTTCGCCAACAAGATGGACAAGATCGGTGCGGACTTCTTCAAGTGCCTGTCCGACATCGTCGACCGTCTGGGCGCGAAGCCCGTCGCGATCCAGCTTCCGATCGGTGCCGAGAACAACTTCAAGGGTCTCGTCGACCTCGTGAAGATGAAGGGCGTCGTCTGGAATGATGAAGCGCTCGGCGCCAAGTTCGACTATGTCGACATTCCGGAAGACCTCGTCGACCAGGCCAAGGAATACCGCGAGAAGATGGTGGAAGCCGCCGTCGAGCTCGACGACGACGCCATGGCCGCCTATCTCGACGGCAAGGAGCCGGACGAGGCGACGCTGAAGAGGCTGATCCGCAAGGCGGTGCTGACCGGCGCGTTCTATCCCGTGCTGTGCGGCTCGGCCTTCAAGAACAAGGGCGTGCAGCCGCTGCTCGATGCCGTCGTCGATTATCTGCCGTCGCCGCTCGACGTGCCTGCGATCAAGGGCACCGACGACAAGGGCAACGAAGTCGTGCGCAAGGCGGACGACAAGGAGCCCCTGGCGCTGCTCGCGTTCAAGATCATGGACGACCCGTTCGTCGGCACCATCACCTTCTGCCGCATCTACTCCGGCGTTCTGCAGAGCGGCACCGGCGTCGTGAACTCGACCCGCGAGAAGAAGGAGCGGATCGGGCGCATGCTCTTGATGCATGCGAACAACCGCGAGGACATCAAGGAAGCCTACGCGGGCGACATCGTCGCGCTGGCGGGCCTGAAGGAAGCGCGCACCGGTGACACGCTGTGCGATCCCGACAAGCAGGTGATCCTGGAGAAGATGGAATTCCCCGAGCCGGTCATCGAGATCGCGATCGAGCCGAAGTCCAAGGCCGACCAGGAGAAGCTGGGCGTGGCGCTGGCCAAGCTCGCTGCGGAGGATCCGTCCTTCCGCGTGTCGACCGACCACGAGTCCGGCCAGACCATCCTCAAGGGCATGGGCGAACTCCACCTCGACATCAAGGTCGACATCCTGAAGCGCACCTACAAGGTCGACGCCAATATCGGCGCGCCGCAGGTGGCTTTCCGTGAGCGCGTCACCAAGCGGGTGGAGCACAGCTACACCCACAAGAAGCAGACCGGCGGTACCGGCCAGTTCGCGGCCGTGTCGTTCATCGTCGAGCCGAACGAGCCCGGCAAGGGCTACGAGTTCGAATCGAAGATCGTCGGCGGCGCGGTGCCGAAGGAATACATCCCCGGCGTCGAGAAGGGCCTGGAGAGCGTGCTGTCGTCGGGCGTGGTCGCGGGCTTCCCCGTGGTCGACGTCAAGGTGACGCTCGTCGACGGCAAGTATCACGACGTCGACTCGTCGGCGCTCGCCTTCGAAATCGCTTCGCGCGCCTGCTTCCGCGAAGCGCTGCAGATGGGCAAGTCCGTCCTGCTCGAGCCGATCATGAAGGTCGAAGTGGTGACCCCGGAAGACTACACCGGCTCGGTCATCGGCGATCTGAATTCCCGGCGCGGTCAGATCCAGGGACAGGACATGCGCGGCAACGCCAACGTCATCAACGCGATGGTGCCGCTCATGAACATGTTCGGTTACGTGAACAATCTGCGCTCGATGAGCCAGGGTCGCGCGACCTTCACCATGCAGTTCGATCACTACGCAGAAGCGCCGGCCAACGTGTCGGCAGAAGTCCAGAAGAAGTTTGCCTGATTGTCGTCGGTCTCAAGCTGACGATTGAACGGAGAGTCAAATGGCCAAAGCAAAGTTTGAACGTAACAAGCCGCACTGCAACATCGGCACCATCGGTCACGTCGACCATGGCAAGACGTCGCTGACCGCGGCGATCACCAAGATCCTCGCCGAGACCGGCGGTGCGACGTTCACCGCGTACGACCAGATCGACAAGGCGCCGGAAGAGAAGGCCCGCGGCATCACGATCTCGACCGCGCACGTCGAGTACGAGACCCAGAATCGCCACTACGCCCACGTCGACTGCCCCGGCCACGCCGACTACGTGAAGAACATGATCACCGGTGCCGCCCAGATGGACGGCGCGATCCTGGTCGTGTCCGCCGCTGACGGCCCGATGCCGCAGACCCGCGAGCACATCCTGCTCGCCCGCCAGGTCGGCGTCCCCGCGCTCGTCGTGTTCCTCAACAAGTGCGACATGGTCGACGATCCGGAGCTGCTTGAGCTCGTCGAGCTCGAGGTCCGCGAACTGCTCTCGAAGTACGAATTCCCGGGCGACAAGATCCCGATCATCAAGGGTTCGGCGCTCGCCGCTCTCGAAGACTCCGACAAGAAGCTCGGCCACGACGCCATCCTCGAGCTGATGCGCAACGTCGACGAGTACATCCCGCAGCCGGAGCGTCCGATCGACCAGCCGTTCCTGATGCCGGTTGAAGACGTGTTCTCGATCTCTGGCCGCGGCACCGTGGTGACCGGCCGTGTCGAGCGCGGCGTCGTCAAGGTCGGCGAGGAAATCGAGATCGTCGGTCTCCGCGCCACCCAGAAGACCACCGTCACCGGCGTTGAAATGTTCCGCAAGCTGCTCGATCAGGGCCAGGCCGGCGACAACATCGGCGCGCTGCTCCGCGGCACCAAGCGCGAGGACGTCGAGCGCGGCCAGGTTCTGGCCAAGCCCGGTTCTGTCAAGCCGCACACCAAGTTCAAGGCTGAGGCCTACATCCTCACCAAGGAAGAGGGCGGTCGCCACACTCCGTTCTTCACCAACTACCGTCCGCAGTTCTACTTCCGCACCACCGACGTGACCGGTGTCGTGCACCTGCCGGAAGGCACCGAGATGGTGATGCCGGGCGACAACATCGCGATGGAAGTGCACCTGATCGTGCCGATCGCGATGGAAGAGAAGCTCCGCTTCGCGATCCGCGAAGGTGGCCGCACCGTCGGCGCCGGCGTCGTCGCCTCGATCATCGAGTAACAAGCGAATAGGGAATGGTGAGTGGCGAATAGGGGATTCTATTCGCTACTCGCTACTCGCCACTCACTAGAGAAAGCACGGCAATGAACGGCCAAAACATTCGTATCCGTCTCAAGGCGTTCGACCATCGTATCCTCGATACGTCGACCCGCGAGATCGTGAACACGGCGAAGCGCACCGGCGCGCAGGTCCGCGGACCCATTCCGCTGCCCACGCGCATCGAGAAGTTCACCGTCAACCGTTCGCCCCACGTGGACAAGAAGAGCCGCGAACAGTTCGAGATGCGCACCCACAAGCGCCTGCTCGACATCGTCGATCCGACCCCGCAGACCGTCGATGCTTTGATGAAGCTCGACCTGGCCGCCGGTGTCGACGTCGAGATCAAGCTCTGAGCAAGACCCCGAGAAGTGGGCACCGGTTCTCGGACCGGGTCTTGCTCACTACGAAGATTAGCTAGTCCGCAAGGACAGAAAGAACAGGAAGCAAGCCGATGCGCTCCGGAGTGATCGCACAAAAGGTCGGGATGACGCGGGTCTTCACGGAGGCCGGCGAACATATCCCCGTGACCGTGCTGAAGCTCGGCAATTGCCAGGTCGTAGGCCACCGCACCGAAGAGAAGAACGGTTACGTCGCGCTCCAGCTCGGTTCTGGCGGCCGCAAGACCGTTTACATGCCGAAGGCCGAGCGCGGCCAGTTCGCGGTCGCCAAGGTCGAGCCGAAGCGCCGGGTCGAGGAATTCCGGGTCAGCGCGGATGCGATGATCCCGGTCGGCGCCGAGATCCAGGCGGATCACTTCGTCGTCGGCCAGTTCGTCGACGTCACCGGCACCTCGGTCGGTAAGGGCTTCGCCGGCGGCATGAAGCGCTGGAACTTCGGCGGTCTGCGCGCCACGCACGGTGTGTCGATCTCGCACCGCTCGATCGGTTCGACCGGTGGCCGTCAGGACCCCGGCAAGACCTGGAAGAACAAGAAGATGCCCGGCCACATGGGTGTCGATCGCATCACCACGCTCAACCTTCGCGTCGTCCAGACCGATGTCGAGCGCGGCCTGATCCTCGTCGAAGGCGCCGTTCCCGGCTCCAAGGGCGGTTGGATCCGCGTGCGCGACGCCGTCAAGAAGCCGCTGCCGAAGGAAGCCCCGAAGCCCGGCAAGTTCAAGGTTGCTGGCGACGCGGAAGCCGCTCCGGCTGCGCAGGAGGCGTGAGATGGAATTGAAGGTCACCACCCTCGAAGGTAAGGAAGCCGGCTCGGTCCAGCTCTCCGACGCCATTTTCGGCCTCGAGCCGCGCGAGGACATCATCGCGCGCTGCGTGCAGTGGCAGCTCAACAAGCGCCAGGCCGGCACGCACAAGGCCAAGGGTCGCGCCGAGATCTGGCGCACAGGCAAGAAGATGTACAAGCAGAAGGGCACCGGCGGTGCTCGTCACGGCTCGGCCCGCGTGCCGCAGTTCCGCGGCGGCGGCCGTGCCTTCGGTCCGGTGGTGCGTTCGCACGCCACCGACCTGCCGAAGAAGGTCCGCGCGCTCGCCCTCAAGCATGCGCTCTCGGCCAAGGCCAAAGACGGCGATCTCGTCGTGATCGAGAAGGCCGCGCTGGAAGCCGCCAAGACCAAGGCGCTGCTCGGTCACTTCTCGGGTCTGGGCTTGACCAACGCGCTGATCATCGACGGCGCCGAGCTCAACAACGGTTTTGCCGCCGCGGCCCGCAACATCCCGAACATGGACGTGCTGCCGATCCAGGGCATCAACGTCTATGACATCCTGCGCCGTCAGAAGCTCGTTCTGACCAAGGCCGCCATCGATGCGCTGGAGGCGCGCTTCAAATGACGAAGAACATCGAGCCTCGCCACTACGACGTGATCCTGTCGCCGGTCGTGACCGAGAAGGCGACGATCGCCTCGGAGCACAACAAGGTGCTGTTCAAGGTGGCCGCAAAGGCGACCAAGCCGCAGATCAAGGAAGCGATCGAGAAGCTGTTCGACGTCAAGGTCAAGAGCGTCAACACGTTGGTCCGGAAGGGCAAGACGAAGATCTTCCGCGGCAATCTCGGCTCGCAGTCGAATTCCAAGCGCGCGATCGTGACCCTCGAAGAGGGTCACCGGATCGACGTGACCACCGGTCTGTAAGGTCGTACGACGATGGCACTGAAGACATTCAATCCCACGACGCCGGGCCAGCGCCAGCTGGTCATGGTCGATCGTTCGGCCCTGTACAAGGGCAAGCCGGTCAAGGCGCTCACCGAGGGCAAGCACTCCGCGGGCGGTCGCAACAACACCGGTCGCATCACCGTGCGCTTCCGCGGCGGCGGTCACAAGCGGACGCTGCGCACCGTGGATTTCAAGCGCGAGAAGATCGACGTCCCCGCGACCGTCGAGCGTCTCGAGTACGATCCCAACCGCACCGGCTTCATCGCGCTGATCAAGTATCAGGACGGCGAGCAGGCCTACATCCTGGCGCCTCAGCGCCTGGCCGTGGGTGACACGATCGTCGCCGGCAACTATGTCGACGTGAAGCCGGGCAACGTCATGCCGCTCGGCAACATGCCGGTCGGCACGATCATCCACAACATCGAGGTCAAGATCGGGAAGGGCGGCCAGCTCGCCCGTTCCGCAGGCACCTATGCCCAGCTCGTCGGCCGCGACCAGGATTACGTCATCATCCGCCTGAATTCGGGCGAGCAGCGCCTGGTGCACGGCCGTTGCCGCGGCACGATCGGCGCGGTGTCGAACCCCGATCATATGAACACCTCGATCGGTAAGGCCGGCCGTAACCGTTGGCTGGGCCGCAAGCCGCATAACCGCGGTGTTTCGATGAACCCGATCGACCATCCGCACGGCGGTGGTGAAGGTCGTACCTCGGGCGGCCGTCATCCGGTCACTCCGTGGGGCAAGCCGACCAAGGGCAAGAAGACCCGCACCAACAAGTCGACCAACAAATTCATTCTCCTAAGCCGCCACAAGCGGAAGAAGTAAGGAACGCCGGACATGGTTCGTTCAGTCTGGAAAGGCCCGTTCGTCGAGGGTTCTCTGCTCAAGAAGGCAGATGCCGCGCGCGCGTCCGGCCGTCACGACGTCATCAAGATCTGGAGCCGTCGCTCGACGATCCTGCCGCAGTTCGTCGGCCTGACCTTCGGCGTCTACAACGGTCAGAAGCACGTGCCGGTGGCCGTCAACGAGGAAATGGTGGGTCACAAGTTCGGCGAGTTCTCGCCGACCCGGACCTTCCATGGCCACTCCGGCGACAAGAAAGCCAAGAAGGCTTGAGGATTACACGATGAGCAAACCTAAGCGCGAACGGAGCCTCGCCGAGAACGAGGCCAAGGCGGTCGCCCGGATGCTGCGGGTGAGCCCGCAGAAGCTCAACCTGGTTGCCCAGCTCATTCGCGGCCGGAAGGCAGCTGCTGCGCTCGCCGACCTGCAGTTTTCGCGCAAGCGGATCGCGGTCGATGTCAAGAAGTGCCTGGAATCGGCTATCGCCAATGCCGAGAACAACCACGACCTCGACGTCGACGATCTCGTCGTGGCGCAGGCCTTCGTGGGCAACGGCCTCGTGATGAAGCGTTTCGCCGCTCGCGGCCGCGGCCGCTCGGGCCGTGTCTACAAACCATTTTCGCAGCTGACGATCATCGTTCGTCAGGTCGAAGCCGAAGCAGCCGCTTAAGGGCGCAGGAGAACACGATGGGTCAAAAGATCAATCCGATCGGTCTGCGTCTCGGCATCAACCGGACCTGGGATTCCCGCTGGTTCGCCGGCAAGCAGGAATACGGCAAGCTGCTGCACGAGGACGTCAAGATCCGCGAGATCCTGCACAAGGAGCTGAAGCAGGCGGCCGTCGCCCGCATCGTGATCGAGCGTCCGCACAAGAAGTGCCGCGTCACCATCCACTCGGCCCGTCCGGGCGTGGTGATCGGCAAGAAGGGCGCGGACATCGACAAGCTGCGCAAGAAGGTCGCGGATATCACCTCGTCCGACGTCGTCATCAACATCGTCGAGATCCGCAAGCCGGAGCTCGATGCGACGCTGGTGGCCGAGTCGATCGCGCAGCAGTTGGAGCGCCGCGTGGCGTTCCGCCGCGCCATGAAGCGCGCCGTGCAGTCGGCGATGCGTCTCGGCGCGGAAGGCATCCGCATCAACTGCTCGGGACGTCTCGGCGGTGCGGAAATCGCGCGCATGGAGTGGTATCGCGAAGGTCGCGTGCCGCTGCACACGCTGCGCGCGGACATCGACTACGGCGTCGCGACCGCGTTCACGACCTTCGGCACCTGCGGTGTCAAGGTCTGGATCTTCAAGGGCGAGATCCTCGAGCACGATCCGATGGCCCAGGACAAGAGAATGGCCGAGGGCGAGACGGGCGGCGGTGGCGATCGCGGTGGCCGTCAGCGCCGCGACACGGCTGCAGCCTGAGCTGCACCAGAATTTGAGGGCTTGAAGCCATGATGCAACCTAAGAAAACGAAGTTCCGGAAGGCGCACAAGGGCCGCATCCACGGCGTTGCGTCTTCGGGCGCGACGTTGGCGTTCGGCCAGTTCGGCCTGAAGGCGACCGAGCCTGAGCGCGTCACCGCGCGCCAGATCGAAGCCGCCCGCCGCGCGCTGACCCGCCACATGAAGCGCGCCGGCCGCGTCTGGATCCGCGTGTTCCCCGACGTTCCGGTGTCGAAGAAGCCGGCCGAAGTCCGCATGGGCTCCGGCAAGGGTTCGCCGGAACTCTGGGTCGCGCGCGTCAAGCCGGGCCGGGTGCTGTTCGAGATCGACGGCGTCAACACCCAGACCGCGCGTGAGGCGCTGACCCTGGCGGCGGCCAAGCTGCCGATCAAGACGCGCTTCGTCGAGCGCATTGCGGAGTAATGGCCATGGCCCAGATGAAGATCGAAGACATCCGCGCGATGAGCCCCGACCAGCAGGATGACGCCATCCTGAATCTGAAGAAGGAGCGCTTCAACCTGCGCTTCCAGCGTGCCACCGGGCAGCTCGAGAACACCTCGCGCCTGCGCGAGGCCCGCCGTGACATCGCCCGGATCAAGACCGTCGCCGCGCAGACGCGCGCCAAGAAGAAGTAAGAGGCTTACGAAGATGCCGAAACGTACTTTGCAGGGCGTGGTCGTCAGCGACAAGCAAGCCAAGACCATTGTGGTGCGTGTCGATCGCCGCTTCACGCACCCGATCTACAAGAAGACCATCCGCCGGTCGAAGAACTACCACGCGCACGACGAGAGCAACGAGTTCAAGCCGGGCGACATGGTGTGGATCGAGGAAACGAAGCCGATTTCGAAGTTGAAGCGCTGGGTCGTGATCCGGGGCGAACACAAGAAAAGCGCCTGATCTGTTGGCTCTAGCCGACTGACTTCAGGGAAATGTTGAGCGCCGGCTGGGCTGGCGCAAAGAGAAAGAGGACGAGGTGCATCAATGATTCAGATGCAGACCAACCTCGACGTGGCCGACAATTCTGGCGCACGCCGTGTCATGTGTATCAAGGTGCTCGGAGGCTCCAAGCGCCGCTACGCCACGATCGGCGACATCATCGTCGTGTCGATCAAGGAAGCGATTCCGCGTGGCAAGGTGAAGAAGGGCGACGTGATGAAGGCCGTCGTGGTGCGCGTCCGCAAGGACATCCGCCGCGCCGACGGTTCGGTCATCCGCTTCGACCGCAACGCCGCCGTGCTGATCAACAACCAGTCCGAGCCGGTCGGCACCCGTATCTTCGGGCCCGTGCCGCGCGAGCTGCGCGCCAAGAACCACATGAAGATCATCTCGCTCGCGCCGGAGGTGCTGTGATGGCTGCGAAGATCCGCAAGGGCGACAAGGTCGTCGTGCTGACGGGCCGCGACAAGGGCCGCACCGGCGAAGTGTTCGAGGTGCGTCCCGACGCCGGGACCGCGCTCGTGCGCGGCATCAACGTGGTCAAGCGTCACCAGAAGCAGACGCAGGCCCAGGAGGGCGGCATCATCTCGAAAGAGGCGCCGATCCAACTGTCCAACATCGCGTATGTCGGCAAGGACGGAAAGCCGACCCGCATCGGATTCAAGATTCTGGCGGACGGCAAGAAGGTCCGCATCGCCAAGAGCTCGGGAGCTGAGATCGATGGCTGAGGCCGCTTACACGCCGCGCCTGCGCGCGGAATATGATGCGAAGATCCGCACGGCTCTGACCGAGAAGTTCGGTTATGAGAACGTGATGCAGGTTCCGCGCCTGGACAAGGTCGTGCTGAACATGGGCGTTGGCGATTCCGTCAACGACCGCAAGAAGGCCGAGACCGCCGCTGCCGAGCTGACCCAGATCGCCGGCCAGAAGGCGATCGTGACCTATTCGCGTATCGCGATCGCGACCTTCAAGCTGCGTGAGAACCAGCCGATCGGCTGCAAGGTCACGCTGCGCAAGGCTCGCATGTACGAGTTCATCGATCGCCTGGTGACGGTCGCGCTGCCGCGCGTCCGCGACTTCCGCGGCCTGAACCCGAAGAGCTTCGACGGCCGCGGCAACTACTCGCTCGGCATCAAGGAACACATCATTTTCCCCGAGATCGACTTCGACAAGGTCACGGAAGCCCGCGGTATGGACATCACCGTCTGCACCACGGCCAAGACCGACGAAGAGGCGAGGGCCTTGTTGACCGCTTTCAATTTCCCGTTCCGGCAGTGAGACGCTGACCTAGAGCCTCTCAAACGCGGATACCCAGGAGCCAAGCATGGCAAAGAAGAGTTCAGTCGAGAAGAACAACAGGCGCAAGCGGATGGTGAAGAACGCCGCCGCCAAGCGTGAGCGGTTGAAGGCGATCATCGTCGACAAGACGCTGCCGATGGAGGAGCGGTTCGCCGCGACCCTGAAGCTGGCGGAAATGCCGCGCAATTCGTCGGCGACCCGCATCCGCCTGCGCTGCGAGCTGTCGGGCCGCCCGCGGTCGAACTACCGCAAGAACAAGCTGTCCCGTATCGCGCTGCGCGACCTTGGCTCCAAGGGCATGGTCCCGGGCCTCGTGAAGTCCAGCTGGTAAGGAGGGTCGTTTAGATGTCAACGCACGATCCAATCAGCGATCTGATCACCCGTATCCGCAACGCGCAGATGCGTTCGAAGTCCAAGGTTTCCACGCCTGGCTCGAAGATGCGCGAGAACGTGCTCGAGGTTCTGAAGGCCGAGGGCTACATCCGCGGTTACGCCACGCTCGAGCATTCCTCGGGCCGCAGCGAGATCGAGATCGAGCTGAAGTATTTCGACGGCGAGCCCGTCATCCGCGAGATTGAGCGCGTTTCCAAGCCCGGGCGTCGCGTCTACGCCTCGGTGAAGAACCTGCCGCGGGTGAACAACGGACTCGGCATTTCGGTGTTGTCGACGCCGAAGGGGATCATGGCCGACCACAGCGCGCGCGACGCGAATGTGGGCGGTGAAGTCCTCTTCACGGTGTTCTGAGAAGGATTTTCGATCCATGTCACGTGTTGGCAAAAAGCCTGTGGCGGTGCCGTCGGGCGTTACCGCGACCGTCGACGGCCAGACCGTCAAGATGAAGGGGCCGAAGGGCCAGCTTCAGTTCATCGTCCATGACGACGTCGAGGTGAAGCTCGAGAACGGCCAGGTCAAGGTCAAGCCGCGGACCGAGACCAACCGCGCGCGGGCGCTGTACGGTACCGCTCGCGCCCAGGTCGCGAATCTGGTCGAAGGCGTCACCAAGGGCTTCGAGAAGAAGCTCGAGATCACCGGCGTCGGCTATCGCGCCGCGATGCAGGGCAAGAACCTGCAGCTCGCGCTCGGCTACAGCCACGACGTGATCTATCCGATCCCCGAGGGGATCACGATCACGGTGCCGAAGCCGACCGAGATCACGGTGGCGGGCAGCGACGTCCAGCGCGTCGGTCAGGTCGCCGCCGAGATCCGCTCCTATCGTCCGCCGGAGCCCTACAAGGGCAAGGGCGTGAAGTATGTGGGCGAATTCATCTTCCGCAAGGAAGGCAAGAAGAAGTAACGGAGCCGGTCATGTCGAAAGCCAAGGTTACGAATGCCCGGCGCAAGCGGAGTGTGCGGCTGAAGCTGCGCCGTTCCGCCGGCGGCCGTCCGCGCCTGTCAGTGTTCCGCTCGTCCAAGCACATCTACGCCCAGGTCATCGACGACCTGAAGGGCGAGACGCTGGCCTCCGCCTCCTCGCTCGAGAAGTCGATGCGCGACGGCGGCAAGACCGGCGCCGACATCGATGCGGCGAAGGCGGTCGGCAAGTTGCTGGCCGAGCGCGCGGCCGAGAAGGGCGTCAAGGAAGTCGTGTTCGATCGCGGCAGCTATCTCTACCACGGGCGCGTCAAGGCTCTTGCCGACGCGGCGCGTGAGAGCGGGCTGAGCTTCTAACAGAATTTGAGGATTGGGGCGCAAGCCTCTGAAGGATTGGAAAAACCATGGCAGCTGAACGCGAACAACGTGGTGGACGCGATCAACGCGGCGGCGGACGTGAACGCAGGGAGCGCGAGGAGCGCGACAGCGAGTTCGTTGACAAGCTCGTCCACATCAATCGCGTGGCCAAGGTCGTCAAGGGCGGCAAGCGCTTCGGTTTCGCAGCGCTGGTCGTGATCGGCGACCAGAAGGGTCGTGCCGGCTTCGGTCACGGCAAGGCGCGCGAGGTGCCCGAGGCGATCCGCAAGGCGACCGAGTCCGCCAAGCGCAACCTGACGCGCGTGTCGCTGCGCGAGGGCCGCACGCTCCATCACGACATCGCCGGCCGTCATGGCGCGGGCCGTGTCTACCTGCGTGCAGCTCCGGCCGGTACCGGCATCATCGCCGGCGGTCCGATGCGCGCCGTGTTCGAAACGCTCGGCGTCCAGGACGTGGTGGCGAAGTCGATCGGCTCGTCGAACCCGTACAACATGGTGCGCGCGACCTTTGACGCGCTGAAGCATCAGGATTCGCCGCGCTCGGTCGCTGCCCGCCGCAACATCAAGGTGTCCACCCTCCAGTCCCGCCGTATCGGTGGCGACGCAGAGGCGGCTGCCGACTAACGGAAGCTTTTCGGAGTAGACCACGATGGCCAAGGCCGCAAAGACGATCAAGCTCGAGCAGACCGGCAGCGCGATCCGCCGCCATCACTCGCAGCGTTCGACGCTGATCGGGCTCAAGCTCAACAAGATCGGCCGTATCAGCGAACTGCCGGACACCCCGGCGGTCCGCGGCATGATCGAGAAGGTTCACCATCTCGTCCGCATCGTCGACGAGAAGTAAGCAAAGGCGCACGATCCCGAAGAGCGGGAAGCGGTTTTCGGTGAAGATCGTGCGCAAGACACAAGGAGAAGGGCGATGAAGCTCAGCGATATCGCCGACAACGCCGGCTCGCGCAAGAAGCGTATGCGCGTCGGCCGCGGCATCGGTTCCGGCAAGGGCAAGCAGTCCGGCCGCGGCGGCAAGGGCCAGACCGCGCGTTCGGGCGTGCGCATCAAGGGTTTCGAAGGCGGCCAGATGCCGATGCATCGCCGTCTGCCCAAGCGCGGCTTCAACAACATCTTCCGCATCGAGTTCGCCGAGATCAATCTCGACCGGCTCCAGGAAGCGGTCGATGCCAAGAAGATCGACGCCGGCAGCGTCGTGAACGTCGAGGCCCTGGTGAAGGGCGGCGTGCTGCGCCGCGCCAAGGGCGGCGTGCGGCTGCTCGGCCGCGGCGAGCTCAAGTCCAAGCTCAACATCGAAGTGCATGGCGCCACCAAGACTGCAATCGCGGCGGTCGAGAAGGCCGGCGGCTCGGTGAAGATCCTCGCCCCTGCCAAGGAAGAAGGCGAGGCGGCGTAACAACTGCGTCATTGGCCCGCGGCTCGCGGGCCTTTACGCATGCGGGACGTGGACTTATCGAAGCCGAGCCCCAGATAATGTCCGGCGTCCGCTAAAGTAGCCCGGCCGCGGGCATGACGGCGCAACAGGCGGCGGGAGAAAGTCCAAGATGGTCTCTGCAGCGGAACAACTGGCAGCCAATCTCAATTTCGGCGCGTTCGCCAAGGCCGACGAACTGAAGAAGCGCATCTGGTTCACCCTGGGTGCGCTGCTCGTTTATCGGCTCGGGACCTACATCCCGCTGCCCGGGATCGATCCGAACATCTGGGAGCAGGTGTTCCGCTCGCAGGCGGGCGGCATCCTCGGCATGTTCAACATGTTCGCCGGCGGCGGCATCCACCGCATGGCGATCTTTGCGCTGAACATCATGCCGTACATCTCGGCCTCGATCATCATCCAGCTCCTCACCACCGTCTCGCCGCAGCTCGAGGCGCTGAAGAAGGAAGGCGAGGCCGGCCGCAAGACGCTGAATCAGTACACCCGCTATCTGACGGTCATCCTGGCCGCGTTCCAGTCCTACGGGATCGCGGTAGGTCTCGAAGGCGCCGGCAACGTCGTCAGCGAGCCCGGCCTGTTCTTCCGCCTGTCCACGGCGATCACGCTGACCGGCGGCACCATGTTCCTGATGTGGCTGGGCGAGCAGATCACCTCGCGTGGCATCGGCAACGGCATCTCGCTGATCATTCTCGCCGGCATCGTCGCCGAGCTGCCCGCGGCGCTCGCCAGCATGCTCGAGCTCGGCCGTCAGGGCGCGATGTCGACCGGCCTGATCCTGGTCGTCATCATCATGGCCGTCGCCGTGATTGCCTTCATCGTGTTCATGGAGCGCGCGCAGCGCCGCCTCCTGATCCAGTATCCGAAGCGCCAGGTCGGCAACAAGATGTTCGAGGGCCAGTCCTCGCATCTGCCGCTCAAGCTCAACACCTCGGGCGTGATCCCGCCGATCTTCGCGTCCTCGCTGCTCTTGCTGCCGACCACGGTGGCGAACTTCAATGCGGGCAGCGGGCCGGAATGGTTCCAGTGGATCAACACCCAGCTCGGCCATGGCCGCCCGCTGTTCCTGATCATGTATCTGGCGCTGATCGTGTTCTTCGCCTTCTTCTACACCGCGATCGTGTTCAACCCGACCGAGACCGCGGACAATCTGAAGAAGCACGGCGGCTTCATTCCGGGCATCCGTCCTGGCGAGCGCACTGCCGAATATATCGACTACGTGCTGTCGCGCATTACCGTGCTCGGCGCGATTTATCTGGCGATCGTCTGCCTGATTCCCGAGATCCTGATCTCCTACGCGTCGGTGCCGTTCTATTTCGGCGGCACCTCGCTGCTGATCGTCGTCAGTGTCACCATGGATACGGTGGCGCAGGTCCAGGGCTATCTTCTGGCCCATCAGTATGAAGGCCTGATCCGGAAGTCCAAGCTGCGCGGCCGCCGTAGATGAGCCGGGAGCTCGCGCGCCGAATCGCTTTCACGATCGGCGCGCTTCTCCTCTTCAGGCTGGGCACGCAGATCCCGATCGCGGGGCTGGATGTTTCGCGCCTCTCGTCGCTACCCGATTTCAACGGCCGCCTTTCGCTGTTTTCGCTCGGCCTCGTTCCCTATCTGACTGCGGCGATCTTTGTCCGGTTGCTGTCGTTGGTGTGGCGCGGCCTTAGTTCGCTCGAGCGGTCGGGCGAGGACGGCCGACGCAAGGTGGCCCGCGCCACGCTCGGACTCACGCTGGCTCTTGCCGCCTTTCAGGCTTACGGCATCTCCTCCGCGCTGATCTCCATTCCGCAGCTCGTCAGGGATCCCGACGGCTGGTTCGTGCTGACGGCCACGGCCTCGATGATCGGCGGCGTCGTTGTGCTGGTGTGGCTGAGCGAACAGATCACCCGCTACGGCATTGGCAACGGTCTGGCGCTGATCTTGAGTGTCGGCATGCTCGCCTCCCTGCCGCGAGACGTCGCCGGCATCGCAGATGTCGTGCGGAGCGGGGCGATCTCGGGCAATCTCGTGTTCTTCCATGCCGTGTTCTGGGTCGCGACCGTCGCTGTCATCGTGCTTGTCGAAGGCGCACGGCGAAATGTTCGGGTCCAGTTCGGCGCGCTCAATGTCGGCGCACGGCAACTGCCGGTGCGCGAAGCGGTGCTGCCGATCAAGCTCAACAGCGCGGGGTTCCTGATTCCGGTCACCATGGCGCCGTGGATCTTCTTTCTTCCGCTCGCCCTTGCGGGCCTCGTCATGGGCGCCGATCACCCCTTGGTCGCCGCGGCCTATCACCATCTTCAGCTGGGGCAGCCGGTGCACCTCATCCTCGTATCCGTCGCGGTGTTCGTGCTGGCCTTCGTCTACACCGCTTATGTCATCGATCCCGAGTACACGGCCAAATCCCTGGCGCAACGCGACGGCATCATTTCCGGTGTCGCGCCCGGCGAGGCGACCGCCGCCTATCTCGATCGCGTCGTGTCATTGACGACGGTCATCGGAGCCGTCTACCTGACGGCGTTGCAGTTGATTCCGGAGGTGTTCGACCTTTACGGGATCGGTCTGCCTTATAGTATGGTCGTCAATGGTGGTGCTGCGCTGGTTGTGGTTTGCACCGCTCTTGATATCAAGGCACAGGTGCGCGACGTATCGCTCACCAATCCGGGGGGCGTACGCCGATGAGAATTATACTTCTGGGACCGCCGGGGTCGGGCAAGGGGACCCAGGCGCAACTCTTGGTGCAGCGCTATGGCATCGTCCAGCTCTCGACCGGCGAGATGCTACGCGCGGCGGTTGCGGCCGGAACGCCGGTCGGGCTGAAGGCCAAGGAGATCATGGCCGGTGGCGGCCTCGTTCCGGACGAGGTCGTGGTCGGAATCATCTCCGACCGGATCGACCAGCCGGACGCCAGGAACGGTTTCATCCTCGACGGTTTCCCGCGCACCGTGCCGCAGGCCGAGGCGCTGGATGAGCTGCTCAAGCAGAAGCATCTCAAGCTCGACGCCGTGATCGAGCTCCGCGTCAACGAGAGCGCGCTCTTGAACCGCGTCGAGACCCGTGTTGCCCAGATGCGCGAGCGCGGCGAGGAGGTCCGGGTCGACGATACCCCTGAGGTCCTGACCAAGCGGTTGGCCAGCTACCGCAGCCAGACGGAACCGCTGATTCACTACTATTCCGAGCGGCGGAAGCTCTCGACCATCGACGGCATGATGGCCATCGACGAGGTCACCCGCGCCATCCACCGCCAGCTTTTGGCGCTCGGCGCGGTCGAGCCCAAGACCCACTCGAGAAGCGCGGCCAAGACGGCGCCGGCCAAAAAGGCCAAGGCGGCGAAGAAATCGGCCAAAAAGCCGGCGAAGGCAGCCAAAAAGGCGGCCAAATCGGCCAAAACTGCAAAAAAGGCGGTCAAGAAAGCCGTGAAGGGTTCCAAGACCGCTGCCAAGACCGCTACCAAGACCGCGACCAAGAAAACGGCCAAAAAGGCCGCAAAAACGACCGCCAAGAAGGCCGTCAAAAAGGGTGCCAAAAAGACCGCAAAAAAGGTCACGAAAAAGCGAGCCAAGCGCTAGCAGCGGTTGACGAAAGCCCCCGGAATCCCCTAATAAGCCCCGCATCCAAGTCGGATAGTTTCAGACGATGCCGGGCCCCAGGAAGACCGGGGGTGGGCGTCGTGTTCGCGTTTGTGAACACCTGCCCGAGAACACAAGCACTTAAAGCCCGATCCTGACGAGGATCGGCGACAGGAGAGAAGGCCGTGGCCCGTATTGCCGGCGTGAACATTCCCACCAACAAGCGCGTGCTGATCGCGCTCCAGTACATCCATGGCATCGGTCAGAAGATCGCCAGTGAGATCCTGGAGAAGGTGAAGATCCCCGTGGATCGTCGCGTCAATCAGCTCAGCGACGCCGAAGTGCTCCAGATCCGCGAAGTCATCGACCGCGACTATCTCGTCGAGGGCGATCTGCGTCGCGAGGTCGGTATCAACATCAAACGTCTGATGGACCTCGGCTGCTATCGCGGCCTGCGTCATCGTCGCGGTCTGCCGGTGCGCGGCCAGCGCACCCACACCAATGCGCGCACGCGCAAGGGTCCGGCCAAGGCGATCGCCGGCAAGAAGAAGTAAACTCGCGAATAGGGAATGGCGAATGGCGAGTAGGGAGCATCCCTATTCGCCATTCGCTCTCACTATTTGCTTCCACAGGTGTAGCCGCTGGCATTACGGCGGCGTTTGAGATCTTCAGGAAAGGGACTCAATGGGCAAGGAAGCCACCCGCGTTCGTCGTCGTGAGCGCAAGAACATTGCCTCCGGCGTCGCGCATGTGAACTCGTCGTTCAACAACACGACCATCACCATCACCGACGCGCAGGGCAACACGATTGCCTGGTCTTCGGCCGGCACGATGGGTTTCAAGGGCTCGCGCAAGTCGACCCCGTACGCCGCGCAGGTCGCCGCCGAAGACGTCTCCAAGAAGGCGCAGGAGCACGGCATGCGCACGCTGGAAGTCGAGGTGGCCGGCCCCGGTTCGGGCCGCGAGTCGGCGCTCCGCGCGCTCCAGGCCGCGGGCTTCACCGTCACCTCGATCCGTGACGTGACCACGATTCCGCACAACGGTTGCCGTCCGCGCAAGCGTCGTCGCGTTTGATTTTTACGAGTTGCGGGCGCATCGGCGCCCGCAATGACTTTGCAAGAAGCCGCAGGAATGCTCTGCGGCCTTTCTCCAACGCCAGTATTTGATGCCTCAAATTGGCTGGCCTGTATGGGTGAAACAGTGACGATCCAGAAAAATTGGCAAGAACTGATTCGGCCGAACAAGCTCCAGGTGACGCCCGGCAGCGATTCCTCGCGTTTCGCGACGATCGTCGCCGAGCCGCTCGAGCGCGGCTTCGGCCAGACACTCGGCAATGCCCTGCGCCGCATCCTGCTCTCCTCGCTCCAGGGCGCGGCGGTGCAGTCGGTGCACATCGACGGCGTGCTGCACGAGTTCTCCTCGATCGCCGGCGTGCGTGAGGACGTCACCGACATCGTGCTGAACATCAAGGACATCTCGATCAAGATGCAGGGCGAAGGCCCCAAGCGCATGGTCGTGAAGAAGCAGGGCCCCGGCGTCGTCACCGCCGGTGACATCCAGACCGTCGGCGACGTCGTCGTGCTCAACCCGGACCTCCAGATCTGCACGCTCGACGAGGGCGCCGAGATCCGCATGGAGTTCACGGTCGCCACCGGCAAGGGCTACGTGCCCGCCGAGCGCAACCGTCCCGAGGATGCGCCGATCGGCCTGATCCCGGTCGACAGCCTGTACTCGCCGGTCCGCAAGGTCTCCTACAAGGTCGAGAACACCCGCGAGGGCCAGATCCTCGACTACGACAAGCTGACCATGACGATCGAGACCAACGGCGCAATCACGCCGGACGACTCGGTGGCTTATGCCGCCCGCATCCTGCAGGATCAGCTCAACGTGTTCGTCAACTTCGAAGAGCCGCGCAAGGAAGTCGCCCAGGAGATCATCCCGGACCTCGCCTTCAACCCGGCCTTCCTCAAGAAGGTGGACGAGCTCGAGCTGTCGGTGCGTTCGGCCAACTGCCTGAAGAACGACAACATCGTCTACATCGGCGACCTCGTGCAGAAGAGCGAAGCGGAAATGCTCCGCACTCCGAATTTCGGTCGCAAGTCGCTGAACGAGATCAAGGAAGTTCTGGCCCAGATGGGTCTGCACCTCGGCATGGAAGTGCCGGGCTGGCCGCCGGAGAACATCGACGAGCTCGCCAAGCGCTTCGAGGATCATTACTGAGCGAGTTGGGAGTGGCGAATAGCGAATGGAGAAGAACATCCATTTGCTACTCGCCATTCGCTATTCGCGAACTAGGGCGAACGCAGGAAGCCCACCTGAAAACCAGTCGCTGAACCACCGCGACACAATCGAAAAAGGACTACTCACATGCGTCACGGCAAGGTTCATCGGAAGCTCAACCGCACGGCCGAGCACCGCCGCGCGATGTTCGCCAACATGGCGGCCTCGCTGATCAAGCACGAGCAGATCGTCACCACGCTACCCAAGGCCAAGGAGCTTCGCCCGATCGTCGAGAAGCTCGTCACCCTCGGCAAGAAGGGCGGCCTGTCGCTGCGCCGCCAGGCGATCGCGGAGCTGCGCGACGTCGACATGGTCAAGAAGCTCTTCGACACGCTCGCGACCCGCTACAAGGACCGGCAGGGCGGCTACACCCGCATCATCAAGGCCGGCTTCCGCTACGGCGACAACGCCGCGATGGCCGTGATCGAGTTCGTCGATCGCGACGTCGATGCCAAGGGCCAGGATTCCGGCCCGGTGCAGGAGAAGGAAGCCGAGGCGGCGTAAGCCGATCAGCTTCTATGAATTGAAAGCGGCGCCTTTCCGGGCGCCGTTTTTGTTTGGATGCGTGAGCGGTTCGCCCGTGTACATGCGCTTCCTCACGCGTCAGTGAGCCCGATTGCGGCATCACAGTTCGCTCCCGATATCTCCATCATCATCCATGGAGACATCGCATGAACATCGACCTTTCCGGAAAGACCGCCCTCGTCACCGGCTCGACCGCCGGCATCGGCCACGCCGTTGCCAAGGGCCTCGCCGCCTCGGGCGCGAGTGTCGTGATCAACGGGCGCGGTAAGGACAAGGTCGATGCGGCCGTCCGCAAGCTGGAAGGGGCAGGGGCGAAGGTCCGCGGCATCGCCGCCGACGTCTCGACCGCGGCAGGCTGCGAGGCGCTCGTTGCGGCGCTGCCAGACGTCGACATCCTCATCAACAATGCCGGCATCTTCGAACCCAAGGACTTCTTCGACATCCCGGACGAGGACTGGACCCGCTTCTTCGAGATCAACGTGATGAGCGGCGTGCGGCTGTCGCGCGCGTACATGAAGGGCATGCTCGAGCGCAACTGGGGCCGCATCGTCTTCATCTCCTCGGAGTCGGGTCTCAACATTCCCGTCGAGATGATCCATTACGGCATGACCAAGACAGCCCAGCTGTCCGTCGCGCGCGGCCTGGCGCAGCTCACCCGCGGCACCGGCGTCACGGTCAATTCCGTGCTGCCGGGCCCGACCATGTCGGAGGGCGTCGAGACGTTCGTCAAGGATCTCGCCAAGCAGAATGGACAATCGGTGGACGAGGCTGCTGCGAACTTCGTCAAGCAGCATCGGCCGAGCTCGCTGATCCAGCGCTTTGCCAGCGTCGACGAGATCGCCAACATGGTGGTCTATGTCGCATCCAAGGAAGCGTCCGCGACCAACGGTGCAGCGCTGCGCGCCGAGGGCGGCATCGTCAACACGATCGCCTGAGGCGGCGCGCATGGCGGCCTATGTGATCTCCGAGGTCGAGGTGCGCGACGGAGCCGCGATGGAGGCCTACCGCACGCTCGCGGCTCAGACCATTGCCCAATATGGCGGCCGCTACCTCGCGCGCGGCGGCGCCGTCGAGGTGGTGGAGGGCAGCTCGTCGCCGGGGACCGTCATCATCGTCGAGTTTCCCTCGATGGCGCGGGCACGCGAATGGTACGGCTCGCCGGACTATGCCGAGGCCCTGAAGTTGCGGCGGACGGCGCTGGAGCGCCGGCTGATCTTCGTCGAAGGTGTGGTTCCGGCCTAGCTGATCTGTTCCTCGACCCCTTCAATTCCGGGCGTGACCGGCTAAAACTCGGTGAATGATCACGGCTCGGTTCATACGCAACAAGCGGCTGTGGAGGATCGCTTCCGCCCGATGGCAGCGGCGGGCGATCTTCCTGCTCGGCGGCATCGTCATTGGCGCCGCAGCCGTGGTGCTGGCGCAACTCGCCGATCTCGCCCAGGACGTCTTCGGGCTGCTGCTCGCCAAGTCGCGCTATGCGGTCCTGGTGGTGACGCCGCTCGGCTTCATGTTATCGGCCTATCTCACCATCCGCCTGTTTCCCGGCGCCCAGGGCAGCGGGATTCCGCAGGCCATCGCTGCGCGCCATTTGAACGATCAGGCTGCGCGAGCGCGGCTCGTGTCCCTGCGCATTGCCGCCGGCAAGATGATCCTCACCCTGTTTGGACTGTTGTGCGGGGCTTCCATCGGACGGGAAGGGCCGACTGTGCAGGTCGGCGCCTCCGTCATGTTCGCGATCGGGCGGGTGTCGCCTCGCCGTCAACCCGGATTGATCCTGGCCGGTGCGGCGGCCGGGGTCGCCGCGGCCTTCAATACGCCGTTGGCGGGCATCGTGTTCGGAATCGAGGAGATGAGCCGCGCCTTCGAGACGCGTACCAGCAGCCTCATCATCGCTGCCGTGATCGCGGCCGGCCTGACCTCGCTGGCACTCGCCGGCAATTACGCCTATTTCGGCAGCAGCGTGACGTCGCTGGCGCGTGGCACGGACTGGCTGGCCGTTCCGCTCTGTGGCGTGGTAGGCGGCCTCGCGGGCGGCCTGTTCAGCCGCATCGTCATTGCGACGGCGCGCGGGTTCAAGAATCCGCTCGGACGCGCGATCAAGGTCCATCCGCTCTGGTTCGCATTCGCGTGCGGACTTGCCGTCGCGGTTTGCGGCCTAGTGTCTGGCGATACGATCTATGGCACCGGCTATGAGCAGGTGAAGACGGCACTGGAGCACGGCTCCGCATTGCCGCAGGATTTCGGCGTGCTCAAGCTCCTGGCGACGACCTTGGCCGCGATCAGCGGCATACCGGGCGGCATTTTCTCGCCGTCGCTGGCCGTCGGTGCCGGCATCGGCAGCAACATCGCCTCGTTCTTCCACGATGCGCCGCTCGGCGCGATCATGCTGCTCGGCATGGTCTCGTACTTTGCCGGCGTCGTGCAGGCGCCCATCACCGCGTTCGTGATCGTGACCGAGATGACGGACAATCACGGCATGGTCGTGCCGTTGATGGCGGCCGCGCTGATCGCGCACGTGACCTCGCGAATGATCTGCGAAGAGGGCATCTATCACGCATTGGCCAAAGGCTTTGTCGAACGGGCGACGCGTCCGCCGGAAGCGAAGGCGCCGCCCGCGTCGAGCTGAAGCCTACCACCCCTCCAGCACGATCTTGCCGCGCGACTTTCCGCTCTCCAAGAGCGCGTGGGCTCGCTTGAGGTTGGCGGCGTTGATCGTGCCGAAGGTCTGGTCGAGCGTGGTGCGCAGCACGCCCTTGTCGATGAGGTCGGCGACATCATTGAGCAGATGATGCTGCGCGATCATGTCTGGCGTCTGGAACGAGGAGCGCGTGAACATCGATTCCCAGTGCACCGAGATAGCCTTGCCCTTGAAAGTGCTCATGGCAAATTCCGGGGGATCGTCGATCAGGCCGAACCTTCCCTGCGGAGCCATGAAGTCCGCAATCGCCTTGTAGTGCTGGTCGGTGAAAGTCAGGCTCGCCACCAGCCCGACCGGCGGCAGCTTCAGCTTCTCGATCTGCTCCTTCATCGGCTTGCCGTGGTCGATCACCGCATGAGCGCCGAGATCGAGGCACCATTTCTGCGACTCCGGCCGCGTCGCGGTGGCAAGTACGGTCAGCCCGGTGAGGCGGCGGGCAAGTTGGATCAGGATCGAGCCGACGCCGCCGGCGCCGCCCGTGATCAGGAGCGTGCGCGGATCGACGCTCTTGCCGGGCACCGCGCCGAGCCGGTCGAACAGCAATTCCCAGGCGGTGATGGACGTGAGGGGGAGAGCGGCGGCCTGCGCGAACGACAGGCTCTTCGGCTTGTTGCCGACGATGCGCTCGTCGACCAGGTGGAATTCGGCGTTGGTGCCCTGGCGCAGGATCGAGCCGGCGTAGAACACCTCGTCGCCCGGCTTGAAGAGAGTCACGTCGGGGCCGACGGCATCGACCACACCGGCCGCGTCATAGCCGAGGATCTTCGTCTCGCCCTCGGGCGGAGCTGCGCGCTTGCGCACCTTGTAATCGACCGGATTGGCCGAGATCGCCTTCACGGCGACGCGGATGTCGCGTCCCCCGGGCTCAGGCCTGGCGGTCTCGAAATCGATCAGTGAATCCGCATCCTCGATCGGAAGCGATTTTTTGTAGCCGACGGCCTTCATACCTGTATCTCCGTGAGTAACAGCGTCCTCATAGACTAGTTGTCCTCTGGTGTCCCAATTGCAAGCCGCTCGCCTGCGGCGAGCCAAGAGGCAGCGATCACTTCAGGGTTGGAATTGCAATGAACCGGGATCTGCAGAGGCCGGACGCAGCCGGGCGGATTCCCGCACTGCGGCAGCAATCGCGGGCTCCGGGATCCGTACGGGCGGAACGGCCTGATAGGACTCCCAGCCGCCACCCAGGGCTTTGTAAAGAGCCACTAGCTCACCTCCCGCTCTGCGCTGAGAAGTGACGTATTGGGCCTCGAGTTCGAACTGTTGTCGCTCGGCATCGAGAACGTTGAGGAAATCCGTGAGCCCTCGCTCGTAGCGCTCAGACGCAAGCTTGACGGCAACAAGGGAGGCGCTACGGGCGCGTGACAGGCTGGCGAGGCGACTCCGCTCACCATTGTAGCCTGCGATCGCCTGGTCGACCTCCTGCACGGCATTCAGCACACGGGCCTTGTATCGAAGCAGCGCCTCGCGCGCCTGATAATCGGCCAACTCGACGCGGGCATCGAGGGTGCCGAAGTCCAGCACCGGCCAATAGAGCGCGGGACCGACCCCGCCGATGAACGTAATCGGCGTCCCGGTGGCTGCGCGTGCGCCACCCTGGCCGCCAACTGCGCTTGTAACGGCGAGACGCGGAAAGAGATCTGCGGTTGCAGAACCGACGCGTGCGGTCGCGGACCCAACCTCGAATTCGGCTTGCTGGATGTCCGCGCGTCGCTGCAGTAGGCTGACCGGTAGATCGATCGGGATCTTGGCCGGAAGACGCGGAGGAGGCGTGTACGTCCCGAGTTCTTTGGCAAGCGTCTCGGGAAACTGTCCAAGCAGGCCAGCTATGACATACTGGCTCGACTGAATCTGCCCCGTCAGTGGTCCAACCGTGGCCTCGAACGTCGCGACCTGGCGTTGCGCGAGCGTCACATCCAGCTCGTTCGTGAGTCCTTCACTGAAACGGGTCTGCGCGACCTTCAAACTCCGCTGGGCGGTTTCCATGCTCCTGCGAACTGCTGCGAGTTGGGCCTGATAACCCCGCAATTCGATATACACGCGAGCAACGTCGGCAATGACCGAGACTAGGACCGCGTCGCGAGCCTTAGCGGCAGCCAGCGCGTCCAAATGCGAGGCCTCGATCTCGCGCCGCAGCTTCCCGAAAACGTCGAGCTCCCATGCTGAATCGAATCCTCCAGCTTCGAATACGTGATCGAAACCGGCAGTATTGCTCGCGCTGTGCAGAGTCTCCGAGACTCGTCCTCGGGTGTTGTCGCTACCAGTTCCAAATCCGGCGCCCGCTGACAACTGGCCTTTCGGGAGGGCCGCGCCGGTCAAAACAAACTGTCTGGTGCGGGCCTGTTGCAGGCGGCCTAATGCGATTGCGATGTCGGGATTGGCCGCGATCGCCCGCTCGACAAGTGAAACCAAGTGAGGATCCCGAAACGAACGCCACCATTGCGACAGATCGACGGCTGTCGTTCGCTCATGGGCAGAATGGTTTGCGTTGGAGTCTGGTCTGGCGATGTATCTTCCCGGAAGCTGCGCTTCGGGCATGCTGAAATCCGGGCCGACGGAGCAAGCGGACAAGCTCGCGGCTCCCCAACACAAAATCCAGCTTCTAAATACCCGCGAGGGAAGGAGCGAGTTCATATGCCACCGCCATCATCTAAGGGCTTCGAGAGATCCGGTACCCTTGCCGGGCTTTCAAGATTTCGCTGCTTGCGAGGCCGAAGCTATGATTCCTTGTCGTCCCGGGGGCTGGCGTCGAGATCATGCGCCTCGACTGTCATCCCGGACACGATTTGGCTGGAAAGGTTGAGTGCGACCCTTTCGCCTTCCCTGAGGCCGGATTCGATCTGCACGACATTCCCGTCGTCTACACCGATTTTGACATCCCGAAACTCTACCACATTTTTGTCGTCGACGACCGCAACCTGCGGTGCCGGTCGGAACGACAACGCAGCTGCCGGAACCTGGACCCCGATGGCATTCTTCAGGCTGAACTTTGCCTCCACGTACAGTCCCGGCACCAGCCGGGAATCTGCGTTCGGAATATCGATCTCGACCCGAAGGGTTCTGGAGCGCGGATTGATGGCGCGGGAGGTGCGCGATACCTTGCCTTCGTAATGCCGGCTCGCATCGCCCCCGACTGCAATGTCGGCTTCGGGGGCGTCGGTCAGAAGGCGGTCCGCGGCACTTTGCGGCACGTCGACGAAGACCCGCATCGGTCTGCTCTGGACCACCCGAAAGAGAGCCGACATCCCCGATCCGCTGCCGGCTGTCACGAGGTCGCCGAGGTCGATATCACGCTCGACGATGGTGCCGCCAAACGGAGCCTTCACCTGCTTGAACTCCGTGAGGGAGGTCAGTCGGTCCACGTCCGCCTTGTCCAGCGTGACTTGAGCCTTGGCAGCAACCAGCTCGGATTCCGCAGCTATTGCGGCTGCCTTCTTCGACTCGCGCTCCTGATCCGATACGACGCCTTGAGGCGAGCTACGCCAGCGCTCATACGTGCTCTTGGCGAAGTCGTCCTTGGCTTGTTTGACGTTCACTTCGGCCTCCGCGGCACTCAATTTGGCCCGGGCGGCCTGAAGCTGAGCGTCGAGCTCGGGTGTCTCTATCAATGCCAGCACCTGTCCCTCGCTGACGGGATCACCGATGTCGACGAGCCACTTTTTGACGTAACCATTCACCCGGGCATATATCTTGCTGTCATGCCAGGCGGCGGTCTCGCCGGGCAGGACGAGACGATGTGTGAGCGGCGACGACTTGGCGAGGACGACGTCGACCGGCGGAGGCCTCGACATTTCTTCCCGCGTCGTGGCAGCCAGCTTGTTCGTCTTGTAGCGCCGCTCGGCATTGACGTAGAAGAACCCGGCGACCAGCACTCCCGCGAGCACGAGGGCGACTATGCTCATTCGCGATCCGGTGCGGAAATCATAGTCCAGCATCTTCTTCGGTGGCTGTTCGTCGTTGGGCAGCGGGGGATCGGCTGGCATGGATACCTCGGCTCGAAAGCTCTCTATTGAACGGATGGATTTTCGTCGATTGCGATCCGATCCATCGGGTCGTCCGTCGGCAGAGGGCGTCGGATCAGCCGATAGACGGCTGGTACCAGGATCAGTGTTGCAAACGTTGCAAATAACAGGCCGCCGATGACCGCCCTCGCGAGCGGCGCATTCTGCTCGCCCCCTTCGCCGACGCCGAGGCCCATCGGGATCATCCCCAGGATCATGGCGCCCGCCGTCATCAGCACCGGCCGTAACCGCGTATAGCCGGCTGCCACCGCGGCAGTGATCGGGGTGTCGCCGGCCGCCATTCGTTGATTGGCAAAGGTAACGACGAGGATGCTGTTGGCGGTCGTCAGGCCGATGCACATCAGTGTCCCCATCAAGGCTGGCACGCTGATGTTGGTCCCCGTCAGGAACAGCATCCAGATCACTCCACTGATCGCGAGCGGCACAGCGGACAGGACAATCAGGGGATCGATCCAGCTCTGGAAATTGATCGCGAGGATGAGGTAGACGAGGATAACGGCCACCGCCATGCCGGAAAACAATCCGTTGAAGCTCTCGCGCATGGTGGCGACCTGACCCGCGAGCGTCACGTGGGTCGCTTTGGCCGGGGGAGGCTGGTTCGCCGCCAGGACCTTGTCGATCTCGCGCGCTGCCGTGGCGAGATCGATTCCCTGAACGTCGGCATTGACGTCGAACACCGGGCGGATATTGAGCTGGGACGCCACGAGCGGAGTCTTCTCGCGTCCAAGTTTCGCAACGTTCATCAGGACCTGACTTTGCTCGCCGTCGTTTCTCGCCAGCACAGGCAAGGTGTTGAGGGCGGCGGTCGAGTCCAGGCGATAGGTCGGCGCCTGGATGACCAACGGATAGCTGACGGAGTTCTTGGGGCTGACCCAGAAATTCGGAGCTATCTGTGCGCTCGAGTTGGTAGTCACCAGGACGTTGCCGGCGATGTCTCCCTGGTGCAATCCGAACTGCTGTGCAATGGCGCGATCAACCGAGACCGTGAGTGCGGGCGCGTCGGGGACCTGAAACACGTGCGAGTCGACGATTCCCGGAACTCGCTTGAGATCCGCCGCGATCTTCGACGCCAGCGCGAAACTGTAGTCGCTGTCGGGCCCGGATATTCTGACATCGATTGGCGCAGGCTGGCCGAAGTTGAGGACCTGGTCGATGATGTCGGCCGCCTGGAAGAAGAACTGCATCTGAGGAAACTGCCGCGGCAATTCACGCCTGAGGTCGGCGACATGCGCGGCGGTCGGCGTATGCTTCTTTTTCAGCGATACGAGAATTTCTCCGTCCATCGGACCGACCGTCGCCGAATCGCTCAGCGCGATGTTGATCCCGCTATAGGGCAATCCGATATTGTCGAGCATGGTGTCGATCTGATCGTCACCCACGATCTTGCGGATCGCGCGTTCGACCTGTGCGAATTGCCGCTGGGTTTCCTCGATCCGAGTTGCCGGCGGCGCACGGACATGCAGCCGCATCTGACCGGCATCGACCTGCGGGAAGAAGTCCTGCCCGATCAGGGGAAAAAGCGCCAGGGAAAAGGCCATCAGCACGCCGAAGAAGACGGCGGTGACCGCCGAATGCGCAACGCAGAACGCGAGTGCATTCCGGTAAGTCTCCCGGAAACGCGAGAAGCCCTTTTCGAAGCCGTTGTGGATCGCCCTGAACGGCTTGAGCGCGCGCTCCCTGAGCGAAGTCTGCGGCTTGACCTCGTGTTCGCCATGTTGCTCCACAGCCGATCGCATCAGGGCGCGAAACAGCAGCGGCACGAGCGTGAAGGACAGTAGCAGGCTGGCGACCAGGGAAACGCAGACCGAGAGGGACAGCGGGGAAAAGAGATACTTCGCCACGCCTTGAAGCAGGAAGATCGGGACAAAGACGATGCAGATGCACATCGTCGACAGCACCGTCGGGATGCTCACTTCGCCGGCGCCGTTGATGATCGCGGGCACCAGCGGCTCCTTCTCGCGAATATGCCGCTCGATGTTCTCAATCACCACGGTGCCGTTGTCCACCAGGATGCCCACCGCGAGCGCGAAACCGCCAAGTGTCATCGTGTTGAGCGTCTCGCCGCCCGCATACATGACCAATATGGCGGTGATGATGGCCATCGGTATGGTCGCCAGGATGATGAGCGTCAGTCGCCAGCTGCCGAGGAAAAGCAGAATCATCAACGCGGTCAGGCCTGCCGCCATCAGGCCGCCCATGACCACGCTGTTCAGAGCGGCTTTGACAAAGACCGACTGGTCGAAAATCGGCTTGATGGTGACCCCGTCGGGCAGCAAGTGCCTGATGTTGGAAAGGCTGTCTCGGATTCCATTGATCACGGTGAGCGTGGAAGCGCCTCCCGTCTTTCGCACGGACATCAGCGCGCCCGGAGTTCCGTCGACCGTCACCGAATTGGTCTGCACCTGGTACCCGTCATGGACGTGGGCGACGTCCTGGACGAACACAGTGCGGCCATCGATCTGCTTGAGGGGAAACCGATTGATCGTGCCGATCACGTCGGGACTATTGTTCATCGAGAGCGAATAGTCCTTGCTGCCGATCTTCACGTCGCCGGAGGGCAAAATGATGTTCTGTCGCTGCAGCGCCTTGGCGACGTCACTCGGTGTCAGGCCGCGCGCGTTCAATGCATCCTGGTCGAGGTCGGCCATGATGACACGGGGCTTGCCGCCATACGGATAGGGGACCTCGGCGCCATGCACGACCGCGAGATCAGGACGGATGATGTTCTGACCGAGGTCGTTGAGGGTGGAATCGGGCAGCGACGGGCTCGAGAGGCTGAGCTGGATGATCGGGACGTCCGTCGCTCCGTAACGCAGGACGAGCGGCGGCGTGATGTTGGGCGGCATGTACTTCAGAACGACGAGGGCGCTGCTGGAAAGCTGGGCAATGGCCCGTGTCACGTCGGCGCCCTGATGCAGGAATATCTTTTCGACGCCGACTCCGTAGTAGCTTGTCGCTTCGATGCGTTCGATATCATCGACCAACGAGGCAAGTTGACGTTCGTGCAGCGTCAGAATCCGGTTCTGGATGTCCTGCGCCGACATGCCGTTATAGGTCCAGACCACCGCCACCACGGGAACGTCGATCTCAGGAAAGATGTCGATGGACATCCTTGATATGGCACCGACGCCGAGCAGCGCGATCAGGATCAATCCCGAGATGACCGTATAGGGTCGCTTCAGCATGAACGCGACAAACGCCATCAGATGGGTCTCCCGCGATCGCTAGGAAGCGGTCTTGCATG
This sequence comes from Bradyrhizobium sp. I71, assembly GCF_022354745.1. Lineage (NCBI taxonomy): Bacteria > Pseudomonadati > Pseudomonadota > Alphaproteobacteria > Hyphomicrobiales > Nitrobacteraceae > Bradyrhizobium > Bradyrhizobium sp. I71. The sequence continues at coordinate 544,886 of NZ_CP059398.1, read as the reverse complement.
TCCGGAAGGGCAAATTGATCGCTCTCTGACCCTCAATGTGGTCTGTACAGTCATTGCAGTTGTCCGCGGCACTTCGCATTCGGAGGGATGAGGTGCATGAGATCACAGACCGGCAGCGATGAAGATGCTATGTTGACAGCTTGTCGCGAACTGGCGTCGAGGAAACCACCGATACAGCCCCTCTTGTTGTCGAGGTTCCCGATCGTTCAAGATCCGCTTCTGCCGTCACCATGCGACCTCAGCATCTCCTATAAGATGGGCCGCCGGGTCTTTCATTCGCGCACGGTTATATTCCGTTCGCCGGTCCGAGGACCGGTCCGGCGGCTGTCAGCGTTCACGTGCACGACGGGTCGAGGTAGCGTTTGTTTGAATCGCCTCGCGCGGGCTCCAACGTGTCGGAATTCGATCGTTGTCAGACTGTCGGCCGCTTGATGGGCTCTGAGCGAATCTCGATTGCGCCAGCCCTGGACACCGCCGCGGCCGTGACCATCGCCGCGCTGCGGTCACCTAGCGAATCGTTGCTGGGTCCGAAGTCGCCTATGAGAACAAAAGCTTGTGCCACGATTGCGACAGATACGGCTACAGTCACGTGTACCGACCTGCTGTGCCGGCGTTTGCTTAGGGTGTTCATTTGCTGTCTCGCCAATGCGCTATTCCTGGCCATCGACGCCGGTCGTTTGGCGCTGCCCCGACCTGGCGAGCGACCGGACCGGCTGGTCCGCCTGGAAGCGATGTAGTTCTGGAATGCGCGGGCACCATTGAATTGCAATTTAATCAGCGGGCTCCGCAGACCCAAAGCGAGCGAGTTCGAACGGTGCCCTGGAAACGATCGGACCTATTCGCAGATCGGAGAATTCAGAAGCGGAAGCGCAACCCGACTGTGGGGGCGATGTTGTTGTGTTGCAGAAAGCCGGAGGCCAAGCCTCCATTCACTTGCGTGAACATGATCCCGGCGTAGGTATCCCATTTCGGGGCGAATCGCCAATCAACGGCAGCGGAGATCGCGTCGAAAGTCCCGGCGCATTGTGCGCGCGCGGCACTGAAGCAGGGAGCTGGTCCTCCGGCCGCTGTTCCGAAGAAGGAGTTCTGGATGTAATGGTAGTAGCCGGCGATCACATCCAGATCTTCCGTGACGGCATACTTTGTCCCGAGCCACATGATTTGCAAGGTCCTGTTGCCAAGACCGTTCACACCAAACGCAGCATTGTTGATATTCGTGTTGTTGAATGCGGCGCAGCCTTCGCAAAGGAAGTCTCCGGAGATACTGGTAAAGGCAGTCTGCGGATTGCTCGGCGCCATGTATCGAATATGCTCGTAACCGGCGTATAGCTTGAGCGCTCCGGTCGTGTACTTGGCTACGAACATCACGGCGCTGTTGTCGGAAATCGTCGCCGTGAGAATCTGCGGGAGGAACGGCGGAATCGGCGTCCCATTGGCGTCGTTGCTGCCAGGGGCGAGTCCAAGCGCCACTGAATCCCTGACATAGCTGTAGATGGTGTCGATCGAGAGTACGTCTTTGCCCCATGTCGGAATATCGGCGCCAACTCCGAACTGGTATGCGCCATGGGAGGCGTTGTTCTGGGCATAGCCGCCGAATTGCCAGAGTGCGGCCGCGCGAAACTGGCCGACCTTGAGCCTGTATTTCAGCGACGTCGAGTGTCTGCAATTTTCGGTATTGCCGCCGCCGCACGTGATTCCCTGGAAGCCGATTGGCGAGAAGCCGTAGGAGGCGCCGAACGGATCGTAATCCAGGACTGCATCGAGGGTCAGCGAGTTCTGTCGGAAAACGGTCAAGGTGCCGTAGGTCGGAGAGCTGACACCCACGAAGCCTTGGCCGTTGTACCACTGACCCGCCCGGCTGGAGTCGGAAAACGCAGTTTGCTGGTTCTGGGGGACGCCAATGTTCGCGGCAACCGATCCCGGTCCATCAGATAGCCGCAGGGAATATGGGTCAAATCCGGCGTCCAGCGCGAATACAACGGAGAAGTCTGCGCCGATCGGCTCGGTCCCTTTGATTCCAATGGTGGAGTTGCTGAGCGCGTTGGGCGCTAAAGTCCAAAGGGGTGACCTGTTCTGTTTCTGCACCAGGTATGACGCCGCGACGGCGGACCGTGGGTCGAACGGCGCGCCGTGGCTCTGCCAGCCAACCCCGACGTCGATCGTGCCGTAGACGGTGATACCCTTCCAGGTCAGCAGGCAGTTCGTGGCGACGAAATCCCAGGGATCGGCGCATGGCTTGGGCGCCAAAGCTCCCGCCGCCGACTTGCTGCTGCTGGCTGATTCTGCCTGGGCCTGGGAGGCCGCGAGCACGCCGGCAAGAACAAGCGCCGCTGCCGCAATTCTTGTCCTGATCACGTCAGACCTCCATCGTTTGACGAACCTCCCCAAGTCGCGACGGGAGAGACTAGGATTGAATGATGACTGCCCCGCGGCGGCGCGTCACGGTTGGGCGGTTCCCACTGATGCAAATTCGTCGCAACCGAATTCTGCCGGTGCGCCACAATGCGAGAGGACGCGGATCATGCCAACCCACGGCGCTCTGAAAATTGCGATTTCGCACGACGGGCTTGCATCCGGGGAGCCGTCGGAATGAGGCCGAATATTGCCGCCCCGCGCCCTTCTATTGAGGGGCGAACGCGCCTATATTCCGGCGTCTTTTCCGAGAGGTAGGAATGTTTCGATCGACCTGGACCGCCGTCGTCACGGCCTTGTGCATAGCCTTTTCGGCCCATTTCAATCCGGCCTCTGCGCAGGACCGCCGCGTCCCGTCGTCGCCGGCCGAGCTGCGGCTGTCCTATGCGCCGATCGTGCAACGGGTGCAGCCCGCGGTCGTCAACGTCTATGCCGCCAAGATGGTGCAGAACCGCAATCCGCTGCTGGACGACCCGATTTTCCGCCGCTTCTTCGGCGTGCCGGGTCAGCAGCCCGAGCAGATGCAGCGCTCGCTCGGCTCGGGCGTCATCGTCGATGCCTCCGGTCTCGTCGTCACCAACGTCCACGTCATCGAAGGCGCGGACCAGGTGAAAGTGTCGCTGTCGGACAAGCGCGAGTTCGAGGCCGAGATCCTGCTGAAGGATTCGCGTACCGATCTCGCCGTGCTGCGCCTGAAAGACGCCAAGGAAAAATTTCCGACCCTCGATTTCACGAATTCCGATGAACTGTTGGTCGGCGACGTCGTGCTCGCGATCGGCAATCCCTTCGGTGTCGGCCAGACCGTGACCCACGGCATCATCTCGGCGCTGGCGCGCACGCAGGTCGGCATCACCGACTACCAGTTCTTCATCCAGACCGATGCGCCGATCAACCCCGGCAATTCCGGCGGCGCGCTGGTCGACATGAGCGGCAAGCTCGCCGGCATCAACACGGCGATCTATTCGCGCTCCGGCGGCTCGCAGGGCATCGGCTTTGCGATTCCCGCCAACATGGTGCGCGTCGTCGTCGCATCCGCCAAGAGCGGCGGCAAGGCAGTGAAGCGGCCGTGGCTCGGGGCAAAATTGCAAGCGGTGACGCCAGAGATCGCGGAAAGCCTCGGCCTGCGCTCGCCGACCGGTGCGTTGGTCGCAAGCGTGGTGCCCAACGGCCCCGCAGCGAAGGCCGGTCTGAAATCCTCCGACCTCATCACCGGCATCGACGGCCAGACCGTGGATGATCCCAACGCCTTCGACTACCGTTTCGCAACCCGTCCGCTCGGCGGCACCGCGCAGATCGACGTGCAGCGCGGCAGCAAGCCGATCAAGCTGACCGTGGCGCTGGAGACCGCGCCCGATACCGGGCGCAGCGAGCTCGTCGTCACGGCTCGCTCGCCGTTCCAGGGCGCGAAGGTCTCGACCATCACGCCCGCGGTCGCTGACGAACTGCGTCTGGACGCCGACACCGAAGGCGTCGTGATCACCGATATCGGCGGCGATACCGCGGCTGCCAATGTCGGCTTCCAGAAGGGCGACATCATCCTGGCCGTCAACAACCAGAAGATCAGCAAGACCGGCGACCTCGAGAAGGCCGCAGGCGAGCGGTCGCGGATATGGCGCATCACGCTGGTGCGCGGCGGCCAGCAGATCAACGTCACGTTGGGCGGATGAGTCCGAAGCGACCACAGCCAACGCCGACTCTCTTTGCCGCGGCGGGGCTCGACCACGAGGCGCCACATCCGCTGCCGGACCGGCTGCGGCCGCGCGCGCTGTCGGAGGTCGTCGGTCAGGACCACATCCTCGGCCCCGACGGCGCGCTGACGCGCATGCTGGAGACGCGCACGCTCGGCTCGCTGGTGTTCTGGGGCCCGCCGGGCACCGGCAAGACGACGGTGGCGCGGTTGCTGGCGGATGCCACCGATCTGCATTTCGAACAGATCTCCGCGGTGTTCTCCGGCGTCGCCGATCTCAAGAAGGCATTCGACGCTGCGCGCGCCCGCCGCGAGATGGGCAAGGGCACGCTGCTCTTCGTGGACGAGGTGCATCGCTTCAACCGCGCCCAGCAGGATTCCTTTCTGCCCGTGATGGAAGACGGCACGGTGGTCATGGTCGGCGCCACCACCGAGAACCCGTCCTTCGAGCTCAACGCGGCGCTCCTGTCCCGCGCGCGCGTGCTGGTGTTTCGTTCGCTTGATGCCGCCGCGATCGAAAAGCTGTTCGCACATGCCGAGGCGGTCGAGGGCAAGAAGCTGCCGCTCGATGCGGAGGCGCGCGCGGTACTGGTGCGCATGGCCGACGGCGACGGCCGCGCATCGCTGACGCTTGCCGAAGAGGTGTGGCGTTCGGCGCGGGCGGACGAGATTTTCAATGCCGCGCAGTTGCAGGACATCCTGCAACGCCGCGCGCCGATCTACGACAAGTCGGCCGACGGCCATTACAACCTGATTTCGGCGCTGCATAAGTCGGTGCGCGGCTCCGATCCCGACGCCGCGCTGTATTACCTTGCCCGCATGCTCGATGCCGGCGAGGATCCGCTGTTCCTGGCCCGTCGTGTCGTGCGCATGGCGGTCGAGGACATCGGGCTTGCCGATCCACAGGCGCTCGTCGTCGCCAATGCCGCCAAGGACGCCTTCGACTTTCTCGGCCATCCCGAAGGCGAGCTCGCCATCGCGCAGGCCGTCGTCTATCTCGCCACCGCGCCGAAATCGAACGCGGTCTACACCGCCTTCGGCACGGCGATCCAGGTCGCCAAGCAGGCCGGCTCGCTGCTGCCGCCGAAGCACATCCTCAATTCCCCGACCAAGCTGATGAAGTCGGAAGGCTACGGTGCAGCGTACGAATACGACCACGATGCCCCCGACGCCTTCTCGGGCCAGGACTACTTTCCGGAGGCTCTCGGCCGCCAGACCTTCTACGACCCGCCCGAGCGAGGCTTCGAGCGGGAGATCAGGAAGCGGCTGGATTACTGGGCCAAGCTGCGGAAGGAGCGGGGCGGCTCGCGCTAGAGGCGGCCATTTCGCCGTGACGGGAGCCGGCTTTTAGGGTAGGCAGGCTACCATGAGCCGCCGTATCAAGAGAATGAACCCAAAGCCGCGCTCGCGTGACGAGCGCGATGACTCGCGACCGCATCAGTCGCACAGCGCGAAGAAGGCCGGCCCGCGTCCGGGCGGGAAGCCTGGCGGCAAGCCGCCGCGCTTTGCCGGTGAGCGTGTTGAGCGGCGCGCCCCCGAACGCTCTGAGCGGCGGCCGCCTAAAGCCGCCCTGGAAAGGCCTGCGCCGGAGAAATCTATCGAGCCGCTGCTGCCGACCAAGGTCCAGACCGTCAAGGTGACGGCCGACGAGAACAACATGCGTGTCGACCGTTTCCTCGAAGCGCGCTTCCCCGGGCTGTCGTTCTCCCATATCCAGCGCGTCGTCCGCAAAGGCGAGCTGCGCGTCGACGGCAAGCGCGTCGACAGCAAGGACCGCCTGGAGGAAGGGCAGAGCGTCCGCATCCCGCCGCTGAAGCTCGATGCGCCGAAGGTCGTCGGCGAGCTCTCGGAAGCTGCGCAGAAGACACTGAAGGCGCTGAAGGACATGACGATCTTCGAGGACGACGACGTCCTCGTCCTCAACAAGCCGGCCGGCCTTGCCGTGCAGGGCGGGTCGGGCATGACGCGGCACATCGACCAGATGCTGGAGGTGATGCGCGATGCCAAGGGCCAGAAGCCGAGGCTCGTGCACCGCATCGACAGGGAGACGTCGGGCTGTCTCCTGATCGCCAAGACGCGCTTCGCCGCCTCGCACCTGACAGGCGCATTCCGCTCGCGGTCGGCGCGGAAGGTCTATTGGGCTCTGGTACCGGGCCTGCCGAAGCCCAAGCAGGGCCGCATCTCGACCTTCCTCGCCAAGGAAGAGAGCGAGGACGACACCATCATGCGCATCGCCCAGCATGGCGACGAGGGCGCGAGCCACGCGGTGACCTATTATGCGGTGGTCGAGACCGCCGGCAACAAGCTGACCTGGGTGTCGCTGAAGCCGGTGACGGGCCGCACCCACCAGCTGCGCGCCCACATGGCCCATATCGGCCATCCGATCGTCGGTGATCCCAAATATTTCAACATCGAGAACTGGCAGCTGCCGGGCGGCTTGCAAAACCGGCTGCATCTCTTGGCACGCCGCATCGTCATCCCGCATCCGCGCGGCGGAGTGATCGACGCCACCGCGCCGCTGCCGCCACACATGCAGCAGTCGTGGAACCTGCTCGGGCTGGATGCAACCAGATTTGATCCGATCGAGAACGCGCCTGAAGAATAGTTAAGTCAGGTTGAACGGGGGCGATCGGAGCACAACATATCCTCCATGAAACGGTTCTCGCTCTGTCTCATGGTTTTGACCGCACTGCTCTTGGGGCAGGCGGCTCAGGCACAAATTGTGCTGCCGGGCCCCACGCAGGTCGTTCCGCCGCCTTCGCCGCCACCGCCGCCGAAGCTTGAGGTACCGAAAATGCCGCAGCTCGATGCGCCGCCGAGCTACAACTACCGGCCGCTCCCGCGTAATTCGTTCAGCGATCGCTTTTCGAAGTGCCTTGAGGATGCCGCTGGCGCGGGGCTGGGCCCCGCTCACCGCGGCACCTATGCGCTCAGATGCGCGAACTAGGGTCGATCTAGCGGCCAGGCCCGGCGAACAGGTCCGCAGCGCCCGCCAAGTTCCCCCATGCCCGCCGCTCGCTTTATCGGCTGCCGGGTTTATCCTAAAAGCCTGGCATTCAGCGGCAGGGACTGAAAAACCGACATGCGCGAATTGTTCGATGAAGCTGCGGGGCAAGCCCCGCCAGATCCGCGCGAGGCGGCACGCCAGTCGGCGCGTCCGCCGCAGCGCAAGCGCTTCTACAAGGATGCGGGCGTGAGCGAGGCCGATGGCGGGTATGCCGTCGTGCTCGACGGCAAGCCGATCCGTACGCCGTCCGGCCGCCAGGTAATCATCCCTTCGCGCGACCTTGCCGATGCGGTGGCCGCGGAATGGGCAGCCCAGGGCGAGACGATGGACCCCATGGCCATGCCGTTGACGCGGATGGCCAACAGCGTGGTGGAGGGTGTCGTCGATCGCGTCGAGCTCGTCAGCGACGACCTCGCCAGATATTTCGAGTCCGATTTGCTGTTCTATCGTGCCGGCCATCCCGAGGGACTGGTCGCCCGCGAGGCCGAGCATTGGGATCCCGTGCTGTTCTGGGCGGCGGAGACGCTGGGAGCGCATTTCATCCTGTCCGAGGGCGTCATGCATGTGAAGCAGCCGGAGCAGGCGCTTCGGGCGGCTCGCGCCGCGCTGCCGCAGGATGCCTGGTCGGTCGCCGCTCTCCATGTGGTGACGACCCTGACCGGCTCGGCGTTGCTGGCACTGGCGCTCGCCCATGGCGCGCGGGACGCCGGCCAGGTCTGGACCGCCGCCCACGTCGACGAGGACTGGAACGCCGAGCAATGGGGCGTGGACGAGGAAGCAGCCAGGCGCCGGGCCATCCGCCTCAGGGATTTCGAGGCCGCCGTGGCCGTGCTGGCGGCCGCAAGCCCGGCCGGGACCACAGGTCCTTAACGAGAGGTTTACGACGCAGCGTTACGGTGGGCCGGCGTTCCCTGAGGCCGCTGAGATGCCGACGCCGGTCACTTCCGTTGCTCCCGTCAGCGCCGCCAGCCCCTTGGCTGATGCGGCGACGCCCGATCTTTTGCTTCAAGCCGGCAGTGTCGTCGATGCGAGGGTCGTCAGCGTCCTCGCCGACAATCTGGTGCGGATCGCGATCGCAAATCTATCGCTCGACGTGATGTCGGAAGTCGCGCTGTCGCCCGGGCAAAATCTCCAGCTGGCGGTGTCGCGGAACGACGGCACCGTCCGTCTTGCCGTCGTCGGCGGGGCGGGCGAGGCGGCCGCCGACGTGGTCACGCTGACGCCGCGTGCGGCCTCGCTGGTGGAGAGTCCGCCGCTTGCGCCGTCGGCGGGCGCCGCGCGCAACACGCTGACACCTCCGGAGCAAGTCGCCGTCACGGTGGCTTCGGCCGATGCCGTCACCAGGCAGGGCAGCCAGGCGCCGCTGTTTGCCAATCTGGCCGCCGTCGTCACCGGCAGCGATCTGCCCGCGGGCTTGAAGCAGGCGGTGCTGGCCGTGCTGTCTCAGCAGACGCCGCTCGATACCGGGCTTGCCGGCGGCGATATCGAATCCGCATTCCAGAAGTCGGGGCTGTTCCTCGAGGCTTCGCTCGCCGCAGGCGCAACACCGTCGTCAGGCACAATGCCAGATCTGAAGGCGGCGCTGCTGGAGCTGCGCCAGGCGCTGTCCACGATTGAGAGGGCCGTGCCACCGATGCAAGGCGCCTCGCCGGCTCCGGCAGCAGGTGGGGCGGCGCAGGTCGGATCGCCATCAGCCGAAATCGCGCAACAGCCGCAAACGCCGGGCCGCGCCAATCCCGCCGCTGGCGTGCTCGCCGACATCGCCGGCGGGGCTTCGCAGGCGGCGACGTCGCGGACCATGTCCGCCGGCCTAGCCGCGAGCCTGCTGCAAGAGGTCACGCAGAACCTGCCGCGCCTGACTGGCAACGTGCCGGGCTCCAACAAGGCCGTACCGGATGGCCACGTCTTCGAGGCCGCCGCACACGCGACGCCCCCGCCATTCCGCGGTGCGCTGCCGGCGCCGCAGTCCATCTCCGCGCCATCGCTGGCGCCGGATACGCCGCTCGCTGCCACCGTGCATCGCCTGCTCGACGACACCGATGCGGCGATCGCGCGGCAGACGCTGCTGCAAATCGCGTCGCTCCCCGATCGCATCGATGCCAGCGGGCACCGCATCGATCCGGCCGTGCCGCACTGGAATTTCGAGATTCCGTTCGCGACCCCGCAGGGCACCGCGATGGCGCAGTTCGAGATCTCGCGCGACGGCGGCAATGAGTCCGGCGATTCCGCCCAGCGCACCTGGCGCGCGCGCTTCTCCCTCAATGTGGAGCCGGCCGGACCCGTGCATGCGTTGATCACGCTGAACGGCGACAAGACCTTCGTGCGGATGTGGGCGGAGCGGCCGGCGACCGCGCAGCAGCTCCGTGCCGGCGTCGGTGAGCTCAGCCAGGCATTGACGAGAGCCGAGCTCAAGCCCGGCGACATCGTGGTCCGCGACGGCCCGCCGCCGCAGCCGGCGCCGGCCCGCGCCGGGCACTTCCTGGATCGCGCGACATGAGCGATCCATCCAAGCTTGCGATCGCCCTCCATTACGAGAAGGGCACCAACGCGCCTGTCGTCGTCGCCAAAGGCAAGGGCACGATCGGCGAAAAGATCGTCGAGATCGCCAAGGCCCACGACATCCCGATCGAGGAGAACGAGATTCTGGCCGGCGCGCTGTCCAGGGTCGAACTCGGCGACGAGATCCCGCCGGATCTCTACAAGGCCGTCGCCGAGGTGCTGGTGTTCGTGCTGCGGCTGTCGGGCCGGGGACGGTAAGAATAACCTGTCATCGTTTCACCACGTAGCGGCTGCATGGTCGCGCGGCCTCCCACAGTTCACGGATATCACTTTTGCTGACCCGTCGTTCCACCCTAGGTCTTCTCGCCGCAGCCGCGGTTCTGCCATCCCGCGCGCGCGCCCACGTCGCGCCGCCGCGCAATGAAATCCGTGAGAGTCTTGCAAAACGCTTCACCGATCTCGGCACATCCGGCACCTTCGTCGGCTACAAGGTCGAGGACTATCTGATCGTCGCCAGCGACAAGGAGCGCTCGGGTGAGGGCAAGCTGCCGGCCTCGACCTTCAAGATTCCGAACGCGCTGATTGCGCTGGAGACCGGAGTGGTCGCGGACCCCGACAAGGACGTGTTTCCCTGGGACGGCGTCAAGCGCCCGATCGAGGCCTGGAACAAGGATCACACGCTGCGCAGCGCCATCGCGGTGAGCTCGGTGCCGGTCTTTCAGGAGATTGCACGGCGCATTGGCCAGGAACGCATGCAGAAATATGTCGACGAGTTCGACTACGGCAATCGCGACATCGGCGGCGGCATCGACCAGTTCTGGCTCACCGGCGCCCTGCGCATCGATCCGGTCGAGCAGGTCGATTTCGTCGACCGGCTGCGCCGTCGCGTGCTGCCGATCTCAAAGCGCAGCCAGGATCTCGTCGCCGACATCCTGCCGGTAACCAAGGTCGGCGACAGCATCATCCGCGCCAAGTCGGGCCTGCTCGGGGCCGAGCGCGGCGAGCCGTCGCTCGGCTGGATGGTCGGCTGGGCCGAGAAGGGCGAGGCGCACACCGTGTTCGCGCTCAACATGGATTGTAAGGAGCCGCGTCTGATCGGCGAGCGCATGCCGCTGACACAGGCTTGCCTTGCCGAGATCGGCGCGATCTGACTCCAGCGCCCGTTGCCCCTGACCTGGCTTGAACGGCGCCTGTAAGAACTCCTCCACGGCGGAGGGGGCGGGGAGTCCAAGCTTCGCAGGGTCGCTCGCCGGTCAGGCGTCCTTCTGGCGGCCGATCCGGCCGAGATGGGTGAAGCCGAACCCTGCGGAATATTTCAGGCCGTAGCCGAGCGCCCGGTCGATGCCGATATGGGCAAGCCAGATCAAGGCAATTGACAAAGTGAGGGGCGAGGCGAGGCCGAAGCCCAGCGTCAGCAGCGCCACCGGCGCCATGTAGCTGTGAGCGGCGTTGTAGACCATCGCGCCGAACCTGGCGTCGGACAGGTATGCCAGGAAGCTCAGATCGGGCACGAAGAAGAGCAAGGCAAAAACCAGCCAGGACCCGTCCCAGGCGGCGTAGAGCGTCACCATCCCTGCGAACAGGGTCAGGCCCTCCAGCCGCAACAGGATGTTAACGCTGCCCGTCGCCGCGCCCGCCTCGGCCATTCCTTCGCTCATGTTCGTCTCCTAGGCAAAGCTCTGTAATTCCTTGCGCTTTCACGCTGCGGCAGGGCAGCCCTGCGACGCCGAAAGCCGCTTCCCGGCCCGCAAAATGCCGTGTTAGAACCCCGCATCACTTAAGAACTGGCGGGAGCAAATGAAACACATCCTGGACGCCCTCGAAGACCGTCGCGCCGCCGCAAAACTCGGCGGCGGGGAAAAGCGCATCGAGGCGCAGCACGCCCGCGGCAAGCTGACGGCGCGCGAGCGCATCGAGCTGCTGCTCGACAAGGGGTCGTTCGAGGAGTTCGACATGTTCGTCGAGCACCGCTCCACCGAGTTCGGGATGGAGAAGACCAAGGTTCCCGGCGACGGCGTCGTTACCGGCTGGGGCACCGTCAACGGCCGCAAGACGTTTGTCTTCGCCAAGGACTTCACCGTGTTCGGCGGCTCGCTGTCCGAGACCCACGCGCTGAAGATCACGAAACTTCAGGACATGGCGATGAAGGCGAGGGCGCCCATCATCGGCCTCTATGACGCGGGCGGCGCCCGCATCCAGGAAGGCGTCGCCGCGCTCGCCGGCTACTCCTACGTCTTCCGCCGCAACGTGCTGGCCTCGGGCGTGATCCCGCAGATCTCCGTCATCATGGGCCCCTGCGCCGGCGGCGACGTCTATTCGCCGGCCATGACCGACTTCATCTTCATGGTGAAGAACACCAGCTACATGTTCGTCACCGGCCCGGACGTCGTGAAGACCGTCACCAACGAGGTCGTCACCGCCGAAGAGCTCGGCGGCGCCTCGGTGCACGCCACGCGCTCCTCGATCGCCGACGGCGCCTTCGAGAATGACGTCGAGACGCTCTTGCAGATGCGGCGCCTGATCGACTTCCTGCCGTCCAACAATACGGATGGCGTGCCGGAATGGCCGAGCTTCGACGACATCGGCCGCGTCGACATGTCCTTGGACACGCTGATCCCCGACAATCCGAACAAGCCCTACGACATGAAGGAGTTGATCCTGAAGGTCGTGGACGAGGGCGACTTCTTCGAAATCGCGGAAAGTTTCGCCAAGAACATCGTCACCGGCTTCGGCCGCATCGCCGGCCGTACCGTCGGCTTCGTCGCCAACCAGCCGATGGTGCTGGCCGGCGTGCTCGACAGCGATGCCTCGCGGAAAGCGGCCCGCTTCGTCCGCTTCTGCGACGCCTTCAACATCCCGATCGTCACCTTCGTTGACGTGCCGGGCTTCCTGCCCGGCACCGCGCAGGAATATGGCGGCCTGATCAAGCATGGCGCGAAACTGCTGTTCGCCTATTCGCAGTGCACCGTGCCGCTCGTCACCATCATCACCCGCAAGGCCTATGGCGGCGCCTTCGACGTCATGGCTTCCAAGGAGATCGGCGCCGACATGAACTACGCCTGGCCGACCGCCCAGATCGCCGTGATGGGCGCCAAGGGCGCGGTCGAGATCATCTTCCGCTCTGATATTGGCGACCCCGACAAGATCGCGGCGCGCACCAAGGAATACGAAGACCGCTTCCTGTCCCCCTTCATCGCAGCCGAGCGCGGCTATATCGATGACGTCATCATGCCGCACTCGACCCGCAAGCGGATCGCGCGGGCGCTCGCGATGCTGAAGGACAAGAAGACGGAAATGCCGGCGAAGAAGCACGACAATTTGCCGTTGTGAGGGAAGTGTACCCGGATGAGTGTATCGACATCCGGGTTCTTGCTCATGTCGCTCCGCTCATGCGGGCTACGGCGCAAGATCCGGGGAAAGCAGGGTAGTCGAAGGCCAGTCTTATATGCCGGACGTTTTCGAATTGCCTGAGGACCACCCGCTACGGGTTGCACATAAGAAGTGCAGCAATCACCGTGCGGAGATCGAAAGCAGTCGGCTTTGCGGTTGTTTCTATTGCAAGCAGACGTTTGACCCCGATCGGATTGTCGAGTGGGTTGATAAGGATTCCACCGCCCTGTGCCCCGAGTGTGGAATCGACAGTGTTCTTGGGGACGCCTCAGGAGTGCAGATCAACAAGTCCTTCTTGGAGGCGATGCACTCGGCCTGGTTTGCTGTCCGCTAGGCCGCTGGCATCAAGCTCCGTTCGAGACCAAGCATCGGCGATCTGGACCCAATGACCGACGACGACCCGACCGACGAAATCTCCGACATCGAAGATCGCATCGAGCGGCTCGCCGAGATCGCCGAGCGCTGCCGGAAGTACATCCTGGCGTCGAAGATCGCGATCGGGGGCGGGGCAGCGCTGCTGGTGGTGACGATCCTCGGCGTGTTTGGATTTGGTCAGACTGCCGCGCTCGGTTCGATCGCCCTGGTGCTCGGCGGGATCGTCTCGCTCGGCTCGAACGTCTCGACGTTGCGGCAGACGGACGAGGCCATCAGCGCTGCGGAGGCGCGGCGTGCGGCGCTGATCGGCAGCATCGACCTCCGTGTCGTTGCCGATGCGCCGCTGAAGCTGGTGTGACGCGCGCCAGCACGCCTCACGCGGCGGTCTTGAGCGTCAGCACCGACAATTCCGTGCGGCATTCGGCGGCGAAAGCTTGAAGCCGCTCGGCGGTCTGCCGGTCGAGAATGGCTTTGGCGAGCCGCTCGGCGCGGGCGATCTGCTGTTTGAGATATTCGATGCGGACCATGGGTCACCTGTCGAATGGCGTCCTTCCGTTTCCAACGATCGTACGCCGGGCGCTAAATCAATTGTGTGAGTCACATCACATTCCGCGCACCTTATCCGCCGCCGCGAAATGCGCGATCTGGTCGGCATGGGCTTTGGCGAACGCCGGGCGGCCGGTGGCGCGCGCGACGTAGGCGCGGCAGGCAGGACTGTCCGTCAGCCCGTCGAAACCATCGACGACGCGCAGCACGTCCGACATCAGGATGTCGGCGACGGAGAAGGAGCCGGCCAGCCATTCGCGGCCGGCCAGCACCGGTTCGAGATGCTTGAGCCGAAGCTTGAGGAAGTCGTCCACGAATTTCCACGCTGCCGTGTCGGTCGGATGTCCCATGAACTGCGACATTCCCCAGGGCAGGCTCGCCATCTCCACTGAATTGAGCGCCGCGAACACCCATTCCGTTGTCTCGGCGCGGCCGCGCGGATCGGATGGCATCAGCTTCTCGCTGAGCCCACCGAGATGCAGCAGGATCGCGCCGGTCTCGAAGATCGAGAGGTCGCCGTCGGTCAGCCACGGCACCTGGCCGAATGGCTGGTGCGCCAAATGCGCAGGCCCGCGATCGTCGAACGGGGCGCTTGCGACGCGATAGGGCAGCGCCGCCTCTTCGAGGGCCCAGCGCACACGAAGGTCGCGCACAAAGCCTCGCGGTGCTTCGGGAACCCAATTGAAGGTGGTCAGGGTGAGGTCGGTCATTTGCTGTCTCCGTGTTCGAAGCAAAGGACGAGCGAAGGGCTCCCGTTCCGACATCGGGGCCGGCATTTTTTGTCGTCGTCGGCTTAACCGGCTAAGCTTGCCTCAAACAACAGGAGGAAACCCGATGCCCGCTGCCTTCTTCGTCGTCCGCGCCATCGTCACCGATGCCAGCAAGCGCGCCGCCTTCGACCGATGGTACGAGACGGAACATCTGCCCGATGCGGTGAAGGCGTTCGGCGTGAGTAAGGCCTGGCGGTTCTGGAGCCTGGATGATCCCTCGCTGCACCAGGCGATGTATCAGTTCGATGACGAGGCCAAGCTGAATGCGATGCTGAAAGGTGACGCGCTACAAAAGCTCGTTGCCGACTTCAATCGCGACTGGCCCGACGTGAAGCGCACGCGCGAGACGCTGGTGCTCGCGCAGGAGTTTGCGAAATGAGCGGGAGACATCCGCGGCTCAATTAATCTGAACGCGCGATTCAGCTTCGGTTCATGTCGTGAACGCGACACTTCCTCTGCATCACAGTCACGATGACCAAAGGAAGAAATGATGGAGCGCCGGAACTTTTTGAAACTTGCATTGGGGGTGACAGCGGGCGCCGCCGCCTTCGCCGCAACGGCCGCGCAGGCCGCGCCGCTGTCACCGCAGCCGGTCGGTGATCCCGCCCGTACGCCTCAGGGCAATTCCGACGCTCATCCCGCGGTCACCACCAGCGAGGAAGCCGCCAAGCTGACGCCGGAGCAGGTTCACTACGGCCATCACCGCCACTGGGGCTGGCGCCACCGTCATTGGCGCCGGCATCGCCGCCGCTGGCACCGCCGCCATCACTGGTAAGCTCGCGACGTTCGCGGATTGAAAGGGGATCGCCGCCGGCGGTCCCCATTTCGATTCTGGAAGCGCCCAGGTCCATGGCGGACGAAGCGTCGGCAGCAACTCCAAAAAAAGTGGCCGCGCTGGCTTTTGCCGCGCGGCCACTTTGAACGCAAATGGACGAGGTCAGAACGGGCGGCAGCGGCCGGCGTACCAGCGGAATCCGTAGGGGCAAACACGCGCGCGAGGCACAACGACGACCGGCGCCGGGGCAACCACCACCGGAGCGGGGCGAACGACCACCGGGCCGCGCATCGGACGGCAGCCGCCATAGGGGCCGCGGTACCAACCCGGGCCGCAACCGCCGGCGGCGCTGGCCGCCTCGCTGAAACCGACGACCGCGCTGGCGAGCATGACGGCGGCAAACAGGTATTTCATTGGGTCTTCCTTCTCGTCCTTGGAGGCAGGCTAGGGGAATGGCGCTTTTGGCGCACAATGATTCAAGAGACACGATTCGACACGTTAAATCTGGGGCGTGCCGACACGTTGCGATCCAAACCTGCCAATCATGACCTGAATGCGGCATGAACGGTCCGCGCATCCTGCCTCAGACGACACGCAAGTGTCGCTAGCGGCCGAGAAAGCCAAGCACCAGCTCCTCGTACTTCTCGGGCGCCTCCAGGAAGACGAGATGCCCGGTGTTCGGAATCACTTCTGCCCGCGCATTCGGCATCTTCGCCGCCAGGGCCTTCGCCAGTTCGGCGTTCTGCCCCATCTTGGCCCGCAGTGCCTCGGGCGCGAGTGGCCGGCCCGGCGCGTTGTGGTCGTCGGCCCCCATGATGAACAGCGTGGGCAGCGCGATGAGCGGGATCTCGTGCGCCACCGGCTCCCGGTAGATCATCTGGCCGGAACTGACGAAGGCGCGCAGCCAGCGCGGATAGTCGGGGCTGCCCTTGATGTTGAATCGGGCATCGATGAACGGCGTGATTGCCTCGGCCGGCAGCTTGATCGCGTAATTGGTCTGGAGCTGCTTGCGATAGCCCTCCGCCGTGAGCTTGTCCTCGGTCTCGATCATCTTCTCGGTCGGCGTCGGGGGCACGTAGAGGCGGTAATCCTCCAGCCCGATCGGCGCGGTCAGCACCAGATGGGCGACGCGGTCGGGATAGGCGCGGGCGATGCGCACGCCGAGCATGCCGCCGAGCGAGTGGGCGACGACCTCGGCCTTGTCGATCTTGAGGTGATCGAGCAGCGCAATGGTGTTGCGCGCCAGATTGTCGAAATGCAGTTCGCCCTGCGGCTTGGAGGATTTGCCGAATCCGATCTGGTCCGGCACCACGACGCGAAAACCGGCCTCGCCCAGCATCTTGATCACGGGGGCCCAATAGCTCGACGGGAAATTGCGCCCGTGCAGCAGTACGACGGTGCGGCCGTTCGGCTGCGCGGCGGCCACGTCCATGTAGGCCATGCTGAGTTGCTCGCCGTCGTTGACGACCGGCAGGAGGTGCACGGGGTAGGGATAGGCAAAGCCTTCGAGCGCGATGCCATAGGGCTCGCGGGGCGGCGTGTCCGCGGCGCGCGTGGGCGTGAAGGGGAAAGCGAGGAGGGCGACCGCGAGTGCGGCGGAGAGGATGCGGATCATGGGGGTCTCGTGGTTAGCCATGTCGTTCCGGGGCGATGCGAAGCATCGAACCCGGAACCTCGTCATTCCGGGCTCTGCTCTACGAGCCGCCCCGGATTGACGTGGCCATAAACGCGTGGATGGCCGGGTCAAGCCCGGCCGCGACGAGAGCTCGCATTCACACGCAAACGTGCGAACCTACGCGCCCCGCGTGATCAGTCCTGTACGCTGCCGAACAGCGCGGCGAACTGCTTCTCGCCGGTGCGGGTGAAATTCACCACGCGGCTGCCGGGTGTGGCATCGCGCGAGGCCCATTTCAGCTCGGCGAAACGCTGCATCAAGGCCGCGCCCAGCGTGCCGGCCAGATGGTGGCGCCGCTCGCTCCAGTCGAGGCAGGCCTTGCACACCGGACGGCGCGGATGAGCCAGCATCTCGGGCGAGATCTGCAAATGTTTGGCGAGGAAGCGCTCGCCCTCGGCCGTCAGCTCGATATCCTGCTTCTTCTGCCTGACCAGGTTTCGCTCGCGCATGGTGTCGAGCATCTGCACGCCGAGATCGCCGGCGAGATGGTCGTAACAGATCCGCGCCCGCCGCAGCGCCGGATCCTTCGGTCCGGTGCGCACGCGCATGTGGCCGGTCCGCGCGGCGAGGCCCGCGAGGCCCTCGAGCACGCCGGCGACGTCGTCATCGGTGAGGCGGTAATAGCGGTGGCGGCCCTGCTTCTCCGGCTCGATGAGGCCGCCGGCCTCGAGCTTCGAAAGATGCGAGCTTGCGGTCTGCGGCGTGATGCCGGCCTCCTGCGCCAGCTCGCTCGCGGTGAGCGCGCGGCCGTTCATCAGCGCGGTCAGCATGTTGGCGCGGGCGGGATCGCCGACAAGGGAGGCGACCATCGCGATGTCAGGACCTGATTTCATGCTTCGATGGTAGCCGAAGCATCGCCGGTGGGCAAGCGCGTAACGTGTGCCTGCAAACACGTCATTGCGAGCAGAGCGAAGCAATCTAGTGCTTCAGCGGCGACGGCGTCGCTTTGCGTTCTCGACGAGAAAATCAGGATCCATCATGCCCGTCACCGTCTTCATCCGCTACCAGCTCGATCCGTTCAAGCGCGCGCAGTTCGAGGAATATTCGAAGCGCTGGCTCACCATCATCCCGAGATGTGGCGGCGAGTTGATCGGTTACTTCATGCCGCACGAGGGCACCAACAACATCGCGTTCGCCTTGATTTCGTTCGAGAGCCTTGCAGCGTACGAATCCTATCGCAAACGGCTGCGCGCCGATCTCGACGGCACGGCGAATTTCAACTTCGCGGAGGCCGAGAAATTCATCCTCGCGGAAGAGCGCACCTTCCTGCGCAAGGTGGTATTGTAGGCCATCAATGCAAGGAGATGCCCATGATCGCCGTGATCTTCGAAGTCTGGCCCAAGCCGGAACACCGCCAGGATTATCTCGACCTCGCGGCCGACCTCAAGCCGCTGCTGCAAACCATCGACGGCTTCATCTCGGTCGAGCGCTTCGAGAGCCTGACCGAGAAGGGCAAGATCCTGTCGGTGTCGTTCTGGCGGGATGAGGCAGCCGTGCAGGCCTGGCGCAACACGATGGAGCATCGCCGCACGCAGGCGAAAGGCCGCGCAAAAATCTTCGCGGACTATCATCTGCGCATCGCCAGCGTGATCCGGGATTACAGCATGACCGACCGCGAGCAGGCTCCGAAGGATAGCCGCGCGGTGCACGACGCCCACTAGCGCACTTGAAGACGCGCGCCTATCTCTGCGCAGCAACGAGGGAGAGAAACATGCACGTGACGACCGCGGACAAGCGCGCGACATTCAGGAAGATGCACGAGAGCGGCTGCTTCATCCTGCCCAATCCGGTCGATGTCGGCAGCGCGAAAGCCTTGCAACATCTCGGTTTCAAGGCGATCGCGTCCTCGAGCGCAGGCTTTGCCTGGACCATCGGCAAGGCCGACAACCACGTCAACGTCGAGGACGTCTGTCAGCATCTGGCAGCATTGAGCTCGGCCGTCGACATTCCCGTGAACGCCGATTTCGAGGGCGGCTTTGCCGTCGAGCCGGACAGGGTCGCCGACAATGTCGAGCGCTGTGTGCGCACCGGCGTCGCGGGCCTCTCGATCGAGGATTCCACCGGCGACAAGGACAAGCCGCTCTACGAAAGCGCGCTTGCGGTCGAGCGCATCAAGGCCTCGCGCAAAGCGATCGGCGACAGCGGCACGCTGCTGGTCGGCCGCTGCGAGGCTTACTTGTGGGGCATCACCGACCTCAAGCTCGTCATCGATCGGCTGACTGCTTATGCCGATGCCGGCGCCGACTGTCTCTACGCGCCCGGCCTGAAGAGCCGCGAGGACATCGCCGCGGTGGTGAAGGCGGTGCATCCAAAGCCGTTCAACCTCCTGATCGGCGCGTCCGGCCTGTCGCTGCAGGAAGCCCGAGATCTCGGCGTGCGCCGCATCAGTGTGGGCGGCTCGCTCGCCCGCGCCGCCTGGGGCGGCTTCATGCGCGCTGCAAAGGAGATGGCGGAGAAGGGAACGTTCACGGAGCTTGGCGGCGGCTATTCCGGCGGCGAGCTCAACAAGATGTTCAGCTAGGCCAACGAAAAGCGGCGGGATGTTGCATCCCGCCGCTCTCACGTCTCATTGCGAACTGTTACTTCGCGCCGCTGGACGGCGTCTGCGCATCCGGCGCCGGCTTTGCAGCAGGCGTATCGGGAGCCGGGGCAGCAGGCCTGCTCGGCGCCGCACCCGTGGTCACGCCCGGCTCGGTATTGTTGCGCGGGGTCACGTCGCGCATGCCAGGAGGTGCCGCCGGATTGGTCGGCTGCGTCTGCGCAGTCTGCGAGGCCGGCGTGTTGCTGGCCTGGTTGGTCGTGGTGGTATTGTTCAAGCCGTAGAACACCGCGCCCAGCACCAGCGCGACCGCTACCGCAAACAGCGCGATCTTGCCGCTGGAGGCAGGGCCTTCCCCGAGCTCGGGATCGGCTTGAAGGTCGGCATCCCGGCGCGCCGCGCGAGCAAACTCATCGTCGGCGAGGTTCGGGCGATACGGATCGTTGGGAAAACGGTCGTCAGCCATCGATTGGATCTCCTCGGGTTATGACGTCGGGACAACCCTCAGGTGCGAGATTCCGTTCCGCGCCACCCACTGCTTTCGTCGCATGTTGCTCTCCTGTCGGGAATCGGGAACCTGTTCGCTCGGGAACTGGACGCGAGTTCCATGGGCGCGACGAGGAGCGAAGCCGATGTGGAGTCTGCCGCCGACCGATAGCGTGCTGCACTTTCTGGCCCTCGTCGCCTTGACGGCGGAGGGCATGACGGCAGCACTGGCCGCGGGGCGGCGCAGCATGGATTATGTCGGCGTTTGTCTTCTCGCCTGCATCACCGCGCTTGGCGGCGGCACGCTGCGCGACCTGTTCCTCGGTCACTATCCGCTGGTGTGGGTGGCCAACCCGATCTACCTTGCTCTGCCGGGTGGGGGCGGCGCTGCTGACGATCCTGATCGCGCGCCTCGTGCATCGGCTGCACCTTGCCTTCATCGTGCTCGATGCGATCGGCCTCGTCGTTTTCACCATGATCGGCTGCAACGTCGGCTGGCAGATGGATGCCTCGCTGCCGATCGTGATCGTCTCGGGCATGGTGACGGGCTGCGCCGGCGGCGTGTTGCGCGATGTGCTCTGCAACGACGTGCCGCTGCTGTTTCGATCCGAGCTCTATGCCAGCGTCTCGGTCGTCACGGGCTTGTTCTACGCCACGGCGTTCGGCTTCAATCTCAATGCCGAGCTCTGGACGATTTTGACCTTCGTGCTCGGCCTCAGCTTCCGCCTGCTCGCGGTGCACTACAGATGGGAGATGCCGAAATTCGTGTTCACCGGGGATGAGGAGAAGGAGCGGTGAGCGCTGTCGCGCGCGAGTGGCGAATAGCGAATGGTTCTCGGCCATTCGCCACTCGCTATTCCCCACTCGCCTCTCTCTTCCTCGCCCTCGCCACCTGGGCCGGCGTCACGAGCAGGCCCGCATTGCCCCAGGAATTGCGGATGTAATTCGTCACCGCCGCAATCTCGTCGTCGGACAGTTGCTTGGCATAACCCGGCATCTCCCCGGTGTTGGGCGCGCGCGGTGTGGTCACGGTGTGGGCGCCGTCGAGGATGATGCGCAAGGTGGAGGTTGGGTTGTTGGATTGCAGCAGCGCATTGCCTGGCAACGGCGGATAGATGCGCGGGGCGCCGGAGCCGTCGGCCTCATGGCAGGCGATGCAGAGTTTTGCGTAGACGGCCTGGCCGGCCTTCATCTCGGCATCGTCCGGCGGCGTCACGATCGTCTCGCGTCGCGTCGACGGCAGGCTCTTCAAGTAGATGGCGATTGCGCGGACATCGGCATCGCTCATTTTCGCGGTGGCGTTGACGACGACCTCCGCCATCGGCCCGCCGGCATGGCTTTTGGCGTTGCGCCCGCTTTGCAGATACTCCGTGATGTCCTCCTCGCTCCACGATTTCAGCCCGGTGCGGACGGCGCCATCGAGGCGGGGGGCAAACCAGCCTCCGACCTCGTTGCCGGATAGCGCCTGCGCGTCCCTGTCGGCGCCGAAGTAGTTTTTCGGCGTGTGGCAGGCGCCGCAATGACCGAGCCCGGTGACGAGATAGCCGCCTCTGTTCCAGGCCGCGCTCTTGCTCTGGTCCGGCTCGAACAGGCCGGGCTTGAAGTACATGGCGTTCCACAGCCGCATCAGGCCGCGATAGCCGAACGGCCAGCGCAGTTCCGGCGGCTTGTTGCGGTTCGCCACGGGCGCCAGCGTGGCGAGATAGGCGCGGATCGCCAGCGTGTCGTCCTTCGTCATTTTGGTGAAGTAAGGATAGGGAAACGCCGGGTAATAGTTCGAGCCGTCGGGCGCGATGCCGTAGCGCAGCGCACGGGTGAAATCGGCATCCCTCCAGGCGCCGATTCCGGTGTCGCGGTCAGGCGTCAGGTTCGGCGCAAAGATCGCGCCGAACGGCGTGTCGATCCGCTTGCCGCCTGCGAACGGCTTGGCCGGATCGGCGGTGTGGCAGCCCGCGCAGTCGCCGGCCTCGACCAGCGCCTTGCCGTAGGCGATCAGCTCCGGCGATGGTTCGGCAGCAAGGGCTGCATTTGCAACTGCACTGCACAACGCGATCACAGCCAGAATCGTCCGCATTGAAGGCGTCTCCTGCGACCAATCGCCGTCATCGGCGCCATGGGGGCGGCCATTCATTTCGCGACGGCGGGGGTATGGTGACACAAATTGAAAATGCCCGGCGTGTTTGAGGCCACGAAATTGCGATTTTTACCCGGCGCGCCCTTTCGTCCAGATTTGTGGTGCGGATCATGAAATATCCGACATAGAGTGGCGGTGATGGTCGGCGCGCCCTAGCTAAAAACAACGGGCAGGCAACGGCTTAAGCGGCTTTTAGATAACAAGGGCCTGAGCAGGGCGAAACGAGGACAGCATGGGCATCAACCAGGGTCCGATCAGTCTCGATCAGAAATACACCCAGCAGACCGGACACGTCTTCACCACGGGCATTCAGGCCCTGGTTCGCCTGCCGATGGCCCAGATCCGGCGCGACCGCGCCAACGGCCTCAACACCGCGGGCTTCATCTCCGGCTATCGTGGCTCGCCGCTCGGCGGCTACGACCAGCAGCTTTTTGCAGCCCGCAAGCATCTCGAGCAGTACAACATCAAGTTCCAGCCCGGCGTGAACGAGGACCTGGCGGCCACCGCCGTCTGGGGCTCGCAGCAGCTCAACCTCTCGCCCGGTGCCAAATACGACGGCGTGGTCGGCATCTGGTACGGCAAGGGCCCGGGCGTCGACCGCTGCGGCGATGTGTTCCGCCACGGCAATGCCGCCGGCTCGGCCAAGAACGGCGGCGTGCTCTGCCTTGCCGGCGATGACCACGGCGCAAAATCCTCCACCGTTCCTCATCAGTCGGACCACGCCTTCATCTCGGCGCTGATGCCCTATCTCTATCCCTCCAGCATCCACGAGATGATCGAGATGGGTCTGCTCGGCATCGCGATGTCGCGCTATTCCGGCTGCTGGGTCGGCATGAAGGTGATCACCGAGACGGTGGAGACCACCGCCGAGATCGACCTCACCGACGAGATGAAGCCTTTCATCATTCCCACCGATTTCGAGCTGCCGCCCGGCGGCCTCAACCTGCGCTGGCCCGACGACCGCTTCGAGCAGGATCGCCGCCTGCAGGACTACAAGGGCTTTGCCGCGATCGCCTTCGCGCGTGCCAACAAGGTCAACCGCGTCACCATGGATTCGCCGAACGCCCGCTTCGGCATCATGGCGTCGGGCAAGAGCTATGAGGACGTGCGGCAGGCGCTGCGCGAACTGGGGATCACCGAGGAGGTCGCCGCCAAGATCGGCCTTCGCCTCTACAAGATCGGCATGCCCTGGCCGCTGGAGCCGGAAGGCGTGCGGCAATTCGCGGTCGGGCTCGAAGAGATATTCATCATCGAGGAGCGCCGCGAGATCGTCGAGAACCAGGTCAAGCAGGAGCTGTTCAACTGGCGCGACGACGTCCGTCCGCGCATCGTCGGCAAGATGGACGAGCACGACAAGCGCTTCCTGACCTTCGCCGCCGAGCTCAGCGTCGCCTCGCTTGCGACCTCGCTCACGGAACGCCTGCTTCGACTTAATCTCAACCCCGAAATCGCGGAGATGCTCCGCGTCAAGGCCGACTGGTTCAACGGCCGTCAGGCCACCCAGATGCAGGCGGTCGCGCCTGTCTCCCGCACCCCGTATTTCTGCTCCGGCTGCCCCCACAACACCTCGACCAAGGTCCCCGAAGGCAGCCGCGCGCTTGCCGGCATCGGCTGTCACTTCATGGCGCTGTGGATGGACCGCTCGACCGAGACCTTTACGCATATGGGCGGCGAGGGCGTGCCGTGGGTGGGCATCGCGCCCTTCACCAACGAGAACCACATCTTCGCCAATCTCGGCGACGGCACCTATTTCCACTCCGGCTTGCTCGCCATTCGCCAGGCGGTCGCCTCCAAGACCAACATCACCTACAAGATCCTCTACAACGACGCCGTCGCCATGACCGGCGGCCAGCGCCATGACGGCGATCTCTCGCCGCAGCAGATCACCTTCCAGCTCCACGCCGAGGGCATCCGCGAGATCTATCTGGTCTCGGAGGCGCCCGACGCCTATCCGGCCGACACCATCGCGCCCGGCGTGAAGAAGTATCACCGCGACGAGCTCGACAGCGTCATGAAGATGTGCCGCGAGTACAAGGGCACGTCGGCGATCGTCTTCGTGCAGACCTGCGCGGCCGAAAAGCGCCGGCGCCGCAAGCGCGGCCTGATGGAGGATCCGGCGCGCCGCGTCATGATCAACCCCGCCGTTTGCGAAGGCTGCGGCGACTGCTCGGTGCAGTCGAACTGCATCTCGGTGGAGCCGCTGGAGACCGAGTTCGGCCGCAAGCGCGCCATCAACCAGTCCTCGTGCAACAAGGACTATTCCTGCCTGAAGGGCTTCTGCCCGTCCTTCGTCACTGTCGACGGCGGCAAGCCGCGTCACCGTGCGCCGGCCGAGCTCAGCGAGATCGGCGAGCTGCCTGAGCCGGCCTCGCGACCGACTCTCGACAAGCCCTACAACATCGCGGTCGGCGGCGTCGGCGGCACGGGCGTGCTCACGATCGGCGCGCTGCTCGGCATGGCCGCCCATATCGAGGGCAAGGCCTCGATGATCCTCGACATGTCAGGCCTTGCGCAGAAGGGCGGGGCGGTGCTCAGCCACGTCCGCCTGTCGGATCATCCGGCGGAGGTGACCTGCTCGCGCATCGTCACCGGCACGGCCGATCTCGTGCTCGCGGCCGACGAGGTGGTCGCCGTCGCCAAGGACACGATCTCGCTCTGCGACACCAGCCGCACCCGCGGCATCATCAACAGCCACGTGATCCCGACCGCCGACTTCGTCCTCAACCGCGACTTCAACTTCCAGACCCGCAAGCTCAACGCGGTGCTGGAGACGGCGCTGCACAAGGACTCCGTCTTCTTCGACTTCACCAGGCCGGCCGAGCAGCTGCTCGGCGATGCCATCGCCACCAACATGATGATGATGGGCTACGCCTACCAGAAGGGGCTGTTCCCGCTCTCGGCAGAATCGATCGAGCAGGCGATCGAGGTCAACGGCGTCTCGATCAAGATGAACAAGGAAGCCTTCCGCCTCGGACGCCTCGCGGTCGCGGACCCCGCGCGCCTTGCCGCGATGCTGAAGGGAACGGACGAGGTGGTCGCGCCGAAGACGCTGGACGCGATGACGCTCGATGAGGTCATCGAGCATCGCGCCAAGCACCTGACCGCCTATCAGAACGGCCGGCTGGCAAGACGTTATCGCAAGCTGGTCGACCAGGTTCGCGATGCTGCCAAGCAAGGTGGCTATGGCGATGCGCTGCCGCGGGCGGTCGCAGTGAACTACGCCAAGCTCCTCGCCTACAAGGACGAATACGAAGTTGCGCGCCTCTACACCAACGGCGCCTTCGAGCAGCAGCTCCGCGACCAGTTCGAGGGCGACTTCAAATTCAGCTTCAACCTCGCGCCGCCCATCCTGGCGTCCGGCGTTGATGCGCTCGGGCGCCCGAAGAAGCGTGCCTTCGGCCCGTGGATGCTGAACGTCTTCCGCGTCCTGGCAAGGTTCAAATTCCTGCGCGGTACTCCGTTCGACATCTTCGGCCGCAGCGCCGACCGCAAGCTCGAACGCGACCTGATCGCCGGCTACGAGAAGGATGTCACGACCGTGCTCGGCCTGCTGTCTCCCGTCACGATCGACACCGCCGTCGAACTGCTCTCGCTGCCCGACCGCATCCGCGGCTACGGCCCGGTGAAGGAGAAAGCGGTGGCCGATGCCAAGCTTCGCTACGCCCAGCTCGCCGCCGACCTCGCGAGCCCGCCGCCGGCGCCCAGGCAGATCGCGGCGGAGTAGGACGGTCCCGTAGGGTGGGCAAAGGCGCAACGCGCCGTGCCCACCATCTCGCCGTAGTTGCGCAAAAGACGTGGGCACGCTTCGCTTTGCCCACCCTACGACACCATCCGTTGTGCTGCTCGTCGGGCAAAACACCCAAGAGACGGGTCAATCCAGCGGCACGAAAACATTCCGCTTTACCGAAATTCGGAATTATCGTATTCGTCTGTCACCTCATCCCAGTCAGAGGGGCGTATCGCGATCGTCACGAAACGCGGGGTGAGTGGCGGTGGACGCGGGCTGCGTCGCACGAGCAATCGTCTCGCGCGCACGACGGGCGTGGTCTCGCGTACGGCAAAATCGTGTGGTCCTGACGCCCGGGGTCTGTGCGTCAAGTCTTGCGATCGCTCGCAAGGCGACGGGGGCAATAGTGCATCGCTCCCCGGGGAGAGCACGACATAAGCCGTAAAGCCACTGCGCAGGGAAGGCCGGATGTTTGGCCGCACCTGTATGCCGCTGTGCATCTGTTCTTCGCGCATTCGCGCACAGCGGACCGTGGGTGCCCAGCCGGCACCCGGTCTTCCCTGCGCCCTTGTTTCGAGAGGGAGCAAGACGGAAGCAAAGCTCGGGCGAAACGCGCCGCGAGGATGCTTCAACGCGCTCGCAATCGCTCTGCTGAGGCAGGGAGTAATGCAAGACCGTCATCCTGAGGCGCGAGCCTCTTCGGCGAGCCTCGAAGGACGACGGCCCGACCGTTGCGGCAGGGAGAGCGCTGCAGCATCCCGGCCGTGCATCCTTCGAGGCTCCCCAAGCGGCGCGTTGCGCCGCATGGCTCGCACCTCAGGATGACGGTGCTGAATTCGGGGCTCGTTTCCACCCCACTTGCGCCAACCCGCTGCCCTCTCGCGCGACGGAATATTTCCGCGCTTGCCAATCAGGCCATCGCGGTTCAGAAAAAAACCGAGCAAGAAGAAGCGCAAGCGGAGACCTGAAGTTTGACCATCAAGGGCAAGGCCTACATTGCCGGGATCTACGAACACCCGACCCGGCATGCGCCGGACAAATCCACCGCCCAGCTCCACGCCGAGGTCGCCAAGGGCGCGATCGAGGACGCCGGGATCAGCAAGGACGATATCGACGGCTATTTCTGCGCGGGCGACGCGCCGGGCGGCGCCTGGCCGATGGTCGATTATCTCGGCCTCAACACCAAAAAGCTTCGCCATGTCGATTCCACCGAGACCGGCGGCTGTTCCTACATCATCCATCTCGGTCACGCCGCCGAGGCGATCGCGGCGGGCAAATGCTCGATCGCGCTGATCACGCTCGCCGGCAAGCCACGCACCGGGGCGATGCCGCCGCGCGCGGCCGGCGCCGAGGTCGATTTCGAGACGGCCTACGGCGCGACCACGCACAATGCCTACGGCATGTGTGCCATGCGCCATATGCACGACTATGGCACCACCAGCGAGCAACTCGCCTGGATCAAGGTCGCGGCATCGCACCACGCGCAATACAATCCGCATGCGATGCTCAAGGACGTCGTCACCGTCGAGGACGTTCTTAACTCGCCGATGATCTCCGATCCCTTGCATCGCATGGATTGCTGCGTCGTCTCCGACGGCGGCGGCGCGCTGATCGTGACCACGCCCGAGATCGCCAAGAGCCTGAAGAAGCCTCTGGTGCGCCTGATCGGTCATGGCGAGGCGATGAAGGGTCCGCGCGGCGGCAAGGATCTCGACCTCACTTATTCCGCCGGCGTCTGGTCCGGCCCGCGCGCGTTCGAGGAAGCCGGCATCACGCCGAAGGACATCAAATACGCCTCGATCTACGACAGCTTCACCATCACCGTCCTGATGCAGCTGGAAGACCTCGGCTTCTGCAAGAAGGGCGAAGGCGGCAAGTTCGTCGCCGACGGCAACCTCATCTCGGGCGTCGGCAAGCTGCCGTTCAACACCGACGGCGGCGGCCTCTGCAGCAACCATCCGGTCAACCGCGGCGGCATGACCAAGATCCTCGAGGCCGTGCGGCAGCTGCGTGGCGAGGCGCATCCGAAGGTGCAGGTTCCGAATTGCGATCTCGCCATCGCCCACGGCACTGGCGGCCTTTTGGGCGTGCGCCATGCCGCCTCGACCGCCATTCTGGAGCGCGTGTGATGAGCGAAGCGAAGAAATATCCGGCACCGGTGACGAACCCGGAAACCGCAGCGTTCTGGGACGCGGCGAAGCAGGGCAAGTTCATGATCAAGCGCTGCACCGCCTGTGGTGAGGCGCACTACTTCCCGCGCTCGATCTGCCCGTTCTGCTACTCCGACAAGACGGTGTGGGAGGAGGCGTCGGGCGAGGGCACGATCTACACCTGGAGCCTGATGCGGAAGTCGCCGACCGGTCCTTACGCGATCGGCTACGTCACGCTGAAGGAAGGGCCGTCGGTGCAGACCAACTTCGTCGACTGCGATCTGGAGAAGCTGAAGATCGGCCAGAAGGTGAAAGTGGTGTTCAAGCCGACCGACGGCGCGCCGCTGCCGTTCTTCACGCCGGTGTAGCTGTTTTCTTCCTTCTCCCCTTGCGGGAGAAGGTGGCGCGAAGCGCCGGATGAGGGGTATCGCTCCGCGGAGAAAGCTCTCGATGCGGAGCCAACCCCTCACCCAAATGAGTTTGTTGCGGGCAGCATCTGGCCCTCTCCCACAAGGGGAGAGGGCGCATCAATAGGCGCCGCCGCCCGCCGAAGAAAC
This sequence comes from Bradyrhizobium sp. I71, assembly GCF_022354745.1. Taxonomy (NCBI): domain Bacteria; kingdom Pseudomonadati; phylum Pseudomonadota; class Alphaproteobacteria; order Hyphomicrobiales; family Nitrobacteraceae; genus Bradyrhizobium; species Bradyrhizobium sp. I71. The sequence continues at coordinate 516,157 of NZ_CP059398.1, read as the reverse complement.
GCCGGGAGGAAACCAGAAAATGTCCGCCAGATACGAAGAGCTCAAAGGCCTGAAGAACATCGGCCAGAAATACGCCTACACCGACCGCGAGGTGATGCTCTACGCCTACGGCATCGGCCTCGGCGCCGATCCCATGGACGAGAAGGAACTCGCCTTCGTCAACGAGGGCACGCTGACGCCGCGTCCGCTGAAGGTGGTGCCGACCTTCGCCTCCGTCGCGGCCTGGGGTTCGGGGCCGGGCGAGATGAATCTCAACCGCGTGATGGTGGTGGATGGCGAGCGCGACATCACCTTCCACCAGCCGCTGCCGGTCGCCGCCAACATCACTGCCGATTCCTCCGTGCTCGAGGTCTACGACAAGGGCAAGGACAAGGGCGTCGTCATCGTTCACCAGACCGTGCTGAAGAACGAGAAGGGCGAGAAGCTGGCGACGCTGGTTGCCTCGCGCTTTGCGCGTGGCGATGGCGGCTTTGGCGGGCCGAACCTGACCCAACCCGATCCGCACAAGATCCCCTCGCGCGCGCCCGACAAGACCATCGACATCACGACGCGTCCGGACCAGGCGCTGGTCTATCGCCTCTGCGGCGACCGCAATCCGCTGCACTCCGATCCGGAGTTCGCGAAGAAGGCCGGTTTCCCGCGCCCGATCCTGCACGGCATGTGCACCTACGGCATCACCTGCCGCGGCGTGCTCCAGACCTATGCCGACTACGACGCAAGCGCGTTCCGCCAGCACGTCGCGCGGTTCTCCTCGCCGGTCTATCCCGGCGAGACCGTGACCATGGACCTCTGGAAGGACGGCAACGTGATCTCGTTCGAGGCCAAGGTGAAGTCGCGCGGCGTTACCGTGATCAAGAACGGCAAGACGGTGCTGGGTTAGGCGGGCACCGGCGTCTCACTCCCTCTCCCCGCTTGCGGGGAGAGGGTGGGGTGAGGGGGAGTCTCCGCAGGGACGGTGACAGTCGAGTTCGCGGAGGCTCCCCCTCACCCTGAAATCAAGCTGTGCTTGATTTCCGACCTCTCCCCGCAAGCGGGGAGAGGTGAAAGAAAGACAAACAGGGAGAAGCCACCATGGGATTGCTCGACGGCAAGGTTGCGCTGATCACCGGCGCGGGCGGGGGGCTCGGTGAGGCCTACGCAAAGCTGTTCGCTCGGGAAGGGGCATCTGTCGTCGTCAACGATCTCGGCGGGCCACGCGACGGCTCCGGCGCCGACAAGTCGATGGCGCATCAGGTGGTGGACGCGATCAAGGCCGAGGGCGGCAAGGCGGTCGCCAACGGCGCCGACATCTCCACCATGGGGGGCGGCCAGTCGGTATTCGACGACGCCATCAAGCATTTCGGCCGTGCCGACATCCTCGTCAACAATGCCGGCATTTTGCGCGACCAGACCTTCGCCAAGGCCTCCGAGGCCGACTGGGACAAGGTCATCAAGGTGCACCTGAAGGGCACCTTTTGTTGCACCCTGCCGGTGTTTCGCTGGATGCGGGAAAACGGCGGTGGCGTCATCGTCAACACCTCCTCGACATCAGGGCTGATCGGCAATTTCGGCCAAAGCAACTACGGTGCGGCCAAGGGCGGCATCTGGGGCCTGTCGAACGTGCTGGCGATCGAGGGCCGCAAGTACAACATCCGGGTCTGGACGCTGGCCCCGGGGGCCCTGACCCGCATGACCGCAGACCTGCCCCGCTATAAGGAGAACCCCGGCGCGGCGCTGGGGCCGGACGGCATCGCGCCCGCCGTGCTATACATGGTCAGCGACTTGTCGGGCGACCAGACCGGCAAGGTGCTGGGCGTGTCCGGGCCCCGCGGCGTGCGCGAAATGCGGATGATGGAAATGGAAGGCTGGAAACCGCCGCACACGGGCTGGAAAGCCCAGGACATCGTCGATCACGCCAAGGAGATCTTCTTCTCCGAGGAGCAGATCAAGATGGGGGCGCGGCGGTTTTAGTCAGAAAGCGCTGAATGGGCCGTCCCGGCCGAATCATTGGCCTTCTCGCTTTGGCAGCGCTCGCGATCTTGTTCGTACTTTACTGGCGGTCGATTGTTTTTGTGACCATGGTTCTGCTCTATACCGCGTGGCACCGTTTGTTTGGCTGACACGGCCAGAGCGGAACTGGGTCACTTGCAAGGAGAGATAGGGAAAGACGATGCAACTCACCGCCGACGCCAAGGGCACCTTCGCAATCGCGCCGACGCCGTTCCACGACGACGGCCGGATCGACGAGCGCTCGATCGACCGCCTGACCGATTTCTACGAGGAGGTCGGCTGCGACGGCGTCACGGTGCTCGGCATCATGGGCGAAGCCCCGAAGCTCGACGCCGCCGAGGCCGAGCAGGTGGCGGTGCGCTTCGTCAAGCGCGCCAAGAAGATGCAGGTGATCGTCGGCGTCTCCGCGCCGGGCTTTGCCACCATGCGCTCGCTGGCGAAGGCCTCGATGGATGCGGGCGCGGCCGGCGTGATGATCGCGCCGCCGCCCAGCTTGCGCACCGACGATCAGATTATCGGCTATTTCAAGCAGGCGGCCGAGGCGATCGGCCCTGACGTGCCCTGGGTGCTCCAGGACTATCCGCTGACCCTCTCGGTGGTGTTCACGCCCGCGGTGATCCGCAAGATCGTCATGGACAATCCGAACTGCGTGATGCTCAAGCACGAGGACTGGCCGGGCCTGGAGAAGATCTCGGCGCTGCGCAACTTCCAGAAGGACGGTTCGCTGCGGCCGCTCTCGATCCTCTGCGGCAATGGCGGGCTCTTCCTGGATTTCGAGATGGAGCGCGGCGCCGATGGCGCCATGACCGGCTACGCCTTCCCCGAGCTTCTGATCGATGTCGTGCGCCTGTCGAAGCAAGGCAAGCGCGACGCCGCGCACGATCTGTTCGACGCGCATCTGCCGCTGATCCGCTACGAGCAACAACCGGGCGCCGGCCTTGCCGTGCGCAAATACGTGCTGCAGAAGCGCGGCGTCATCGCTTCCAGCGCCCAGCGCAAGCCCAGCGCCACCATCACGGCGGCGGCGAAGGCTGAAGTCGAGTACCTGCTGTCGCGCGTGGCCCGTGTCGACAAGCGCGCCAATCTCGGCCCCCAATCCAGCGCCGCAGGCTAGTCGAATGGCCGAAACATCAGCATCGCGCCCCGCGTCGACGATCCTCCTGCTGCGCGACGGTGCCGCACAGGAAGTCGAGGTCTTCATGATGGTCCGCCATCATCAGATCGAGTTCAACTCGGGCGCGCTGGTGTTTCCCGGCGGCAGCGTCGATGCCGGCGACAAGGAGATCGTCGCGCGCTCGGACCTGTATTCCGGCGGCGAGGGGCTCAGCGAAGCGGACCGCGGATTTCGTATCGCCGCGATCCGCGAGACTTTTGAAGAGAGCGGCATCCTGCTGGCGCGCTCGAAGGAGACGGGCGCGCCGGTCGATGCCAAGCGCGCTGGCGAGATCGCTGACGCACACCGGGTCGCGCTCAACGAGCACAAGATCGGCTTTCTCGACATTCTCGCCGTCAATGGCCTCCAGCTCGCGCTCGACACGCTCGTGCCCTACGCGCACTGGATCACGCCGGAGGGCATGCCCAAGCGGTTCGACACGTGGTTCTTCCTCGCGGCAGCTCCGCCCGACCAGCTCGGCGCCCACGACGGCCGCGAGTCCACGGATTCGATATGGGTCTCGCCGCGCGAAGCGGTGGAGGGCGGTGAGAGCGGCCGCTTCAAGCTGCCGTTTCCGACCACGCGCAACCTGATCCGGCTCGCCAAGCAGCCAAATGTGAGCGCGGCGCTGGAGCACGCCCGCGGCCTGTCCATCGTCACGGTGATGCCGGTCATGACCAAAACCGAAACCGGCCGCCAGCTTCGCATCCCCCGCGAAGCCGGCTATGACGGCGAGGTGTTCGAGGTGGGGGCTGTCGGCTAGAACACTTCGACGCTTGACGAAGTAAGCTCGGCGTTCTCCGCGTTCCCATCGGAGTCGCCATCAGCGTCGCCTTCCTGGGTGAAGCCCTGAGCCGGACCGCCTGGATCGGCCTTGCCTGCGTCGTCCTCGGTGTCGCCGCCATGACCATCCCGGCCCGCAGGGCAGCCAGCGTCAAACTGTCGTAGGACCGAGGCTGAAGAGGGCAACAGGCCCCGATATTAATTAAGGATATTCCGCGCCCCGAGGCATGTTCCCCCCGGGCGGCAATACGTCGTATATTGGGTCTCCAGCAGCCCGGTCCTCAAACCAGCAATGTCCGCCGAATTGACGCCGCCCCCTGAGAAAAGGCGAACATTTTCGCTCTCCATCGGCCAGCTCACCTTCGGCAGTTTTCTGTTGATGCTGGCGGTGATCATCGTCACCTCGACCGCGAGCGTGATCGCGATCCGGCACATCGACACGACATTCGCCGAGCTGCAACGGCTCCAGAGCGTCGGAGATCTCGCCGAGGACATCGATCGCCGCATGAACGAGCTGCGCGTCGCCGCGCGAGACTTCGTCACAGACCCCGGCGCCGGCATCCAGTTCCAGCAGGTGGGCGAGGCGGCCTCGACCCTGAGCGACATCCTGAAGAAGACCCGCATCGAGCTCGCGCCCGAACAGCAGGATATGATCGACGGGGTCACCGAGCGGCTTGCGACCTATCGCAACGGTCTGGAGCGGATCTCGACCCTGATCGACCGCCGCGCCCAGCTGCTCGCCGGCCTGCCGCCGCTGCGCGAACGGTTCGATGCGGCCGTCGCAGGCACTGCGGACCGCGAGCTTGCATCCCGCCTGTCCGAGGCGCAGAGCCGGATCGCGGTCGGGCTGCTCGCGCGCAACCCGTCCGCGGCCGAGCAAGCCGCGCAGGGGATGCGGGCGCTTGATATTGGCGAAGCCACGCTGAAGTCGGCTGTGAACGACTATGCCGAGGCCATCATGGCCGTCGCCGTCCGCGAACGGCAGATCGCCGACATCGATCGCGAGGTGCTGGGCACCGAGGGCCGATTGATCGGCCGCGTCACCGAATTGCTGCGCGAGGTCAGCGCAAGGCGCGGCCACGTGCTGTCGCGCGACTTTGCCCGCACCCTGACCGAGGCGCGGTGGCAGAGCATCGTGCTCGGTACGATCGGCGTGCTGATCGGCATTGCCGCTGCGTTGTTCGTCGTACGCAGGACGGTGCGTCCGCTCGCCCAGATCGCGCGATCCATCCGCGCGCTGGCGGCCGGCCGGAAAGACACCTCGATCCCGTCCGCCGAGCTCGACAATGAGATCGGCGACATCGCGCGGGCGGCCGAAGTGTTCCGCCGCGCGCTGGAGGAGGCCGACACGGCGCGCGAGGCGGCGGTACACGCGCTCACCGAACAGCGCCTCGCGGAAGAGAGCTACCGGAAACTGTTCGAGGGCTCGGTCGACGGCATCTATGTAACGACGCCGGCCGGCGACCTCCTCAACGCCAATCCGGCGCTGGCGCGGATGATGGGCTATGACAGCCCGCAGCAGCTGATCGACAGCATCAACGACATCGCCCACACCATCTACGTCCATCCCGAGGCGCGTGCCGAATACCAGCGGTTGATGGCGCGCGACGGCATGGTGCGCGAGTTCGAGTACCAGGTGCGCCAGCGCAACGGCAACATCCTCTGGCTCTCCGACAGCGCCACGGGCGTGCGGGATGAGCAGGGCAACATCGTCCGCTACGAGGGTACGCTGCGCGACATCACCGACCAGAAGCGCGCGGAGGACGCCATCGCCGAAGGCCGGCGCCTGCTCCAGCAGGTCATCGACACCGTGCCCGCGGTGATCAACGTCAAGGACCGCGAGCTGCGCTACGTGCTGATGAACCGTTACATGGCGGGAATCTTCGGCATCGAGCCCGGCGATGCGCTCGGCCGCACCACGGCCGATCTGATGTCGCGCTATGGCGCGGCCAAGTCCGACGAGAGCGACAAGAGGGTGCTCAAGCTCCGCAAGGGGCTCGGCTTCTACGAGGAGGAATACAAGGACGCGGCAGGCAACATGCGGCAATGGCTGGTCAACAAGCTGCCGCTGCTCGATGCCGAGGGCGAGATCGAGCGGATCGTGACCGTCGCGCTCGACATCGGCGAGCGCAAGCGCGGCGAGCAGGAAATGCGCAAGGCCAAGGAAGCCGCCGAAACCGCGTTGCGCAATCTGCGCGAAACCCAGGCCTCGTTGATCGAGGCGGAGAAGCTCGCCGCGCTCGGGCGCCTGGTCGCCGGTGTCGCCCACGAGGTCAACAATCCCGTCGGCATCAGCCTCACGGTCGCCTCCGCGCTGGAGCGCAAGACCGCGATGTTCACCGCCGAAGTCGAGCGCGGCGAGCTGCGCCGCTCCACCCTCAACGACTTCCTCAACACCAGCCGCGATGCGTCCTCGCAGCTCGTCTCCAATCTCAACCGTGCCGCCGAGCTGATCCAGTCGTTCAAGCAGGTCGCAGCGGACCGCAACTATTCGGACCAGCGTACTTTCGATCTCGGCGACCTCACCGAGCAGGTGGTGATGAGTCTGCGGCCGGGCCTGCGCAAGCACAATCTGACGCTGAACGTCGAGTGCCAGCCGGACCTGAACATGAACAGCTATCCAGGCCCGTACGGCCAGGTGCTGACCAACCTGTTTCTCAATTCGGTGGCACACGCCTTCCCGGACGGCCGGCCCGGGACGATCGAGATCCAGGTGCGCGAATCCGGCAAGGACAATGTCGAGATCATCTTCTCCGACAATGGCTGCGGCATGTCGCTCGACGTCCGCCGCCGTGCCTTCGATCCGTTCTTCACGACACGGCGCGACCAGGGCGGCACCGGCCTTGGGCTGCACATCGTCTACAGCATCGTTACGAATCGGCTCGGCGGACGGCTCGATCTCGATTCCGAACCTGGCGGCGGCACGCGTATCCAGATCATCCTGCCGCGCGTGGCGCCGCTCGAGCAGGCTGCGGAATAGCTAATCGACCTCTGCGAGCTTGTGCAGGGTGGCGCCGAAAATCAGGCTGGCCTTGCCGACCAGCGCTGTGCCCGTCATCTCCGCGCGCGTGTCCGTGTAGGTGCCGCTGACGCCGATGCCGACCGGGGCGGGGCCGCCGAATAGCGGATTGTCGTCGCCCCGAGGCGAAGTGTGCCGTTGCACCAGCACCTCGCCTTTGAAGGTGTTGTTGTTCTTCACCGTGTAGCTGCCGGTGTAATAGAGGTAGGCATCGCCGCCAAGAATCTTGCCGTCGCGGAAAAGAATCACGCCGCTGCCCTTGCCGACTCGACCATCGAGCAGGGTCACGTGAATTGAATAGAGGCCGTTCTTCATAACGTCCCGTGGGCCGGCCGCCATCGCCCAATGGCGTCACCGGTCCGGCTTTTATGCCAAAGCCCATCCCCTCGCGCAACGCGGCAGTTTGCCGGCCGCTCGCGGAAGCCTGCAGCGGCGAGCCGTAATTGTCCCGGCTTGTGCTGATGCCGTCATGACGCTCTGATGGTGAAGCGGGGGCTCGCCGTTACGAATCGGGGTTGGCCCGCGAAATGCATAATCATTGTTGCACTGGCCGCGGGGTGCTGGAGCAAGACGAACGTGACCAACTGGATCGATTCCGGCGGTGATGAGCCGCGTCTGTACGGTGCGCGTCCCACGAATTGCAAAAGCGAACAACGGCGGATTGGCAGTGCGATGCGCCGGCGCAGCCTGACAAGCCTGGCCTACGCCTTGGCCTTGCTTGCGCTGGCAGCCCCCTTTGGGCACGCGCGCGACCGCGGGCAGTTCGTCAACACCAATGCCGAATTGAAAGCATGGTTCGACAGTCTGCGCAGCGGCAAGGGGCCTTGCTGCTCCGATGCCGACGGTTCGGCGCTCTCGGACTCCGACTGGGACAGCAAGGACGGGCACTATCGTGTCCGCGTCCCGCGCCACGGCTACGCGCTCGACGGCCAGCAGCAGGAACTCGTCTGGGTCGATGTGCCCGAGGAGGCCGTGATCTCGGAGCCGAATCGGGTGGGGCGCACCATGGTCTGGCCGATCTACGGCTACATGGGCGTCACCATCCGCTGCTTTATGCCCGGTAGCATGACTTAGCCCCACGCGGGCTCACGTCGTCCCGGTGGCATGCCTGAGGCGGCCTGCGCCGCGTCAGGTGTACTTCTTGTCGCGCTCGAGCAGCTCGATGGAGATGCCTTCGGGGCCGCGGATGAAGCAGATGCGCACGCCGGGCCGAATGGTCGTCGGCTCGCGCGTGAAGGTGACGCCCTTGGCCTTGATCTCGGCGGCGACGGCGTCGATGTCCTTCACCGTCAGGCCAAAATGGTCGAGACCCTGATGCGGATGCGGGGGCGGCGGGTTGACGGCGTTGTCGCCCTCGAGCGGTGCGATGAAGATCCTGGCTCCGCCGAGGTTCACGTCGATCCGTCCGGGGGCGCGCACCACCTCGCCACCAAGGATGTCGCGCAGCCAGGCCGCCGTGGCCTCTGGATCGGGACTGCGGAGATGGATGTGATCCCAGGTGACGGCGATTGGCATTTCATATTCTCCCAACGGGGTCTTCCGATGCTGCGGCGCATGTTAGCGGCCTCGGCCGGTGGTCGCCACCGTCCATGCCGACTCGCATCACGTGCGGGAACCTTAATTCGTCGCCCGGATTAAGGTAGCAGCGGCCCAGTCCATCGTTCATGGTGCTCGGCTGCGATCGGTGCTGCAACCATGAGTGCCAGGCTCGACCGGATCGGATTGGGGCGCTTCGCCGGAACCGGCGAACGATTGGCGCGGGCCGTAACGATCGCGAGCGTCTCGTTTGGCCGTGGTCTTCTGTGGCTGCTGGCGGCAATCATCGGCGGCTGCGGCATCTGGATGCTGCTGCCCCTTTCCAAAGGCAACAGTGCTGAGGCGGCGAGGCCGGAGCTGGCGGCTGTCGAGTCGGCTCCTTCGGGCGATGCGTCCGCGGTGGTGTCGTCGGCGTCCGAAGCTCCGGCACCTGCGACGGCGGAACTCAGTCGGCTCAGGATCTCATCGCAGACCTGGCGCCGTGGCGGCCTTGGCTCCAAAGCCCTGGTGACGTTGACGCTGCGAAACGACAATGACTATGCCGTAAAGGATGTCGAGATCGTCTGCGCGTTTACGCGGCGCGACGGCAGTCATCTGACCAACCGTAGCCGGGTGCTGGCGAATGCAGTCAGCATGAAGAGCCGCAAGACCTTTGCGCGTATCCCCGTCGGCTTCGTTAACGTGAATGCCGATCAGGCGAAATGTTCGCTGGTCGCAGCGCGCCGCGCTTAAAGGCGGCACGTTCCGGTAGCGGAAAAGTTACTCTACGCGGACCTTGGCCAAGAAACTATGCATCGCCATTTGAACCAAATGGCTGGGTCAGGAACCAATTGAGAGATCGCCTGTTGAGGCGGAGAGCCCACGCGGGGATGCGGGGGGCGGAGCGCGGCCAATGCCCATCTTTAGGTATTTCATTTTTGTCGGTGGAGCCTTGCTCGCACTGCTGTTCGCGGCGGATTTCGTTTTCCCGGCGGCGCCCGTAGCTCAAGCCGTCGCGACCGCGGGCAACGAGCAGCCCCTGATCCGAATCCGGTCCAATCGGCACCTGCCAGAGCGCGTCGTGCTCGACACCAGCGAGCCGACGATTGCCGCACCTGCGGTGAAGACTGCCGCTGTTGCGGCTCCCCAACCACCAGTACAGGACGACGTCTCGCCGGCATTGGCCGAGATCTCGGCCAAGACGCGGGTACGCGAGACCTTCGCCCAGTTCACGCCGGAGCCGAGGACCAATACCGCCGCCGCCAAGAAGGCAGGGGCCACTCAATCTCAGATCGCCAGTCAATCTCAGATCGCTCAGGCTCAAGCTTCTCCTGTGCCGGCTCCTCAACCCAAGCGCAAGATCGTCAGGGCGCATCCGGCGCCGCAGCCCGGCCGGCCGATGATGCAGGTCGCTCAGCAGCCGCATTTCGGTCTCTTCAACACGACCTGGTGACAGCGCCTTCGACCCGCCTCGATCGAGGCGGGAAGGGCTTTTTATTGGCCGGGCTCTCTGCTAATTCGAACCAATCCGAACGCCGTCCGGTGTGCTGGTTCGTCACCGGCGCGGTCTGGCGAATCTCGGTGGCCCGGTGCCCGGGCCAGGGCGCTCGTAGCTCAGCTGGATAGAGCATCGGATTTCGATTCCGAGGGTCGGAGGTTCGAATCCTTCCGAGCGCGCCACGATTTCAATGTTCTAGATATGTTCCGAAACGGCTAGTGCCGGTCACGGTCTCGATGCCTGCGGCGTCAATCAGCCTGCCGACACACCGCTTCGCCGGCCGCGTGACAGCGTGTCGGAGGGCGCTTCGTGGAATATCGCGCGGTAGGCTGCGGCAAATTCACCGAGATGGTGGAAGCCGTGGGCGCGTGCGCAGGTGGCAACGGTGACGCCGCCGCCCTTGAGGAGGCGGCAGCGGGTCGCCCACAGCCTTTTCAGGCGAATGTACTGGTGCAGGCTCATGCCGCGCACCATGCTGACGGCGCCGCCGAGCGTCCGGATCGAGACGCCAAACGCGCGGGCGAGATCGGCTGTATAGATCGGCGTGGTCGGATAGGTCGCGACGTAGTCGTCGATGCGCTGCACGAGCTTGATCGCTCGCTCGCCCTGGACCGAGGTGCTCCGATCTGGGATCGAATCGATCCGGAACAGATCGTCGAGAGCAAGCAGCAGGCCTTCCTGGAGATGGGCCGCAACCTCGGTGGTTTCGAACAGGCCCGGCTGCACCGACGCGGTGCGCAGGATGTCGAGCAAGAGTTGTCGCGTGTGCAGCAGGGCGGGCCGGTTCGCGACATGCGCCTGCAAATCGTCGACGTGGTCGAACCAGCCCCGGTCTCTCAGCGCAGGGGAGAAGATGATCATGGCATGATGATTGGTCCGCGGCTCGACGAATTGGCACTCATCGTTGCCGCGGAGCGCAACGAAGAAACGAGCGTCGAGATCCATTCCCTTGAAGTTGACCCGGAGGTCGTCGGTCATGGACAGGATCACCATCCCACCCGGCATGCGATAGGCGGTATCGAGGATGCGTGCGAACGATCTCGTCATGATGATGCGGCACGCCGGCAGGGAGACGACGGCACGGGCCGCCGCGAAGTTCGGGATGTCCAATGGAATGCTTCTCGCATCTTCCATCGTCTCGATCGGCCGAAACGCGTCGATATCGGAAAACCCGATCAGTTGAAGCGCGGAGGACGGTGCGAGGTCGTCGAACACCATGGGTTCTGGCCGGCTGCTGAAATGAGATAATCAAATGAATGTCGATGCAGCGCCATCAATGGCGAAACATCCAGGCTCAGTAAACCGGATTCCGGACCGTAGTATTGCGGACATCATGCCATGAGATCCGCCGGCTCGATGTTACGGCCACATTCTCGGCTCATCGATTCGCCGGCGGCGAGGTCGATGAAATGCTGCATGCGGGCTGACTGGCGAAGGACGCAACTCCGTCGCTTCGTCACCATGTAGAATGACGGTATCGGCTGATTTCAACTTTGATCTGGATCAGATCCAGTCCGGGGGACGGCCGCGCAAGAAATGATCCTGCAAAAGCGAAGGGGCCCCGAGGGCCCCTTCAAACGTCACCAGCGGCGATAGCCGTGGTAACCATAATAGCGCGGGCCGTAATAGCGCGGCGGCCCATAGTACCGTGGGCCGTAATATGGCCGCGGCCCGTAATACCCGTAGTAGTTCGGGCGCCACCAGCACTGCCCCCAGGCGTTGCAGACCATGCGGACCTGCTCGACTTCGGAGACCTGCGGTGTCGCCGGTGCGGGCGCGATGGGCATGGCGGATGCCGCCGACGATGCCGCGAGGGCGCCGAACAGGGACGTGGCGACGAGGCCAGTCTTGAGATTCATGATGTCTTCCTCCGCTTACGCGATGCAGGATATCGAAGTTGTTCGGATCAAATTGTGGCGGACCCGAAATGTAATGCTGATGAACAAACCATCAGCGAACTGGCCCGGCCCTGATCCCAGCACGCCAGCTGGCTTGGGCCACGAGGGCATGCCCGTGACTTGGACCTTGATCCTGCGCAATTCGCAAGTCTGCCTTGGCTTTTAGTGTCGACGACATGGCAGCGGCGTTGTGCGTGCTGCCGGACAAGGTGAACTGGATGCGAGTCATTCCAAATCTGTCGATCTCGCCGGAGAAGGTCTTCTTCGTCATCTCGAAGTCGCGCCGGTCCGACAGCGAAGCGGCCGGGAACGGTGTCATCCTGGAGTCCGGTGACGACGACATGAGCTTCGGCCGCGGTGGACGCGGCGAAACCACCGATCGTGCCGAGCTTGCGGGCTTCATCGGCGACCTCAATGTCGACGAGCAGATCGATCTCGTGGCGCTGACCTGGCTCGGTCGCGGCGACGGCGATCTCTCCGATTGGCGCGAACTGCGCGCTCAGGCCGCGCAGGCGCACAACCGGCGCACGGCATCCTACCTGATCGGCACCCCCATGCTCGCCGATCATCTGGAAGAAGCGATGGCGCAATTCGGCAAGTCCTTCGAGGAATTCGAAGAGCAGCTCTGATGCCGAAGCGGCATCTGCGAGTGTCAAGGAGAAGTTGTGATGGACAAGATGAGAATGGCCAAGGGCGACTGGCTGGTCGTGTGCGACGGGCGCAAGGCGCTGATTCTGGAGAATCTCGGCGACGACAAGTTTCCGAATCTCCACACCAGGGAAGTGCATGAGCAGTCCAACCCTTCGACCACCGCGCAAGGCAGCGATGCGCCGGGCCGGTTGCACCCGGCGGCCGGCGGGGCGCGCAGCTCAGTCGAGCAGACCGATTGGCACGATGAGGCCGAGCGCGCCTTCTTGCGGGGACTGGCGGGCCGGCTCGATGCTGCCATCAACTCCGGCGAGACCAAGGCCCTGACCATGGTGGCCTCACCGCGCGCGCTCGGCATGATCCGCGCCGATTATTCGGACGTCGTGCGCAAGGCGCTCCAGGGGGAGGTCAGCAAGGATCTCGTCAAGCTGCCGGTCTACGAGATCGAGAAGCAATTGCTGCTGTCGGGCGCCGCGAAATAGGACACCCGCACAGGGCGCGGCGCCTCAGTAGCAGGGGTGCCGCCGGCCGTCCTGGCCGATATAAGCGGCCGCGCTGCGGTAGCAGTAGTTGGTCGACGGACCGTCGTAATAGGCGAAGGTGCCGGGGGTGATGCCGGGTCCGTAATTGTGCAGATAGCTGATCGGGTAGGGTAGCGGGTTGGCATAGGAGCGGTGGTGCCGGTGATATCCATTCGCCTCCGCAAGGCCAGGGGGCAGGATTGCAGCCGTCAGGGCCGCAACCGCGGCTACAAGCGTCAACTTGCTCATCTCGATTCTCCGGAACCCGCTCGAACAGATCAGCCATTTATAGCAATTTCGGGCGGTCAGGCATCGCTGCGGAGGCCCGAAATCATGGCCGGTCCTGCAGATTTCCGGGTGGGTGTGACAGAATTGCCGGACATGCGGTCGAAAGCTGCCCATTTTTGGCCTTTTCCGGGTGCTTAACGAATTCCCCACACAAGTATGACCAAAGAGTATTTGCTTGAGATTCCTGCCGCCGTCCCCACGGGATCACTTGCGGGTCCTTCGAGGTCGGTGCATTCCTGAAGGCCATCGCCGTTACCTCGCCATGCGCATCACGCTTCTGAGCCTGCTGTTGCTCTCCGTCGCTGCCGCTACGCCGGCGCGCGCCGAGCTGCATATTACTCGCGACCATGGCGGCTATGTCGAGGAGTACAAGGCCAAGTACAAGCGCGTGCGCGAGAAAGGCGAGCGCGTCATCATCGACGGTATCTGCAATTCGGCCTGCACGCTCGTGCTCGGCATCGTGCCGATGAACAAGATCTGCGTGACGCCGCGCGCGAGCCTCGGTTTCCACCAGGCCTATTACGACAAGGCGTTCACCTTCGGCATCAAGGTCACCAGCGCCGAAGGCACCTCCGATCTCATGTCCTACTACCCCGACAAGGTGAAGGACTGGATTCGTCGCAATGGTGGACTCACCACCGACATGAAGAAGATCAAGAACGGCGTCGAGCTCTGGAAGATCATCGATCCCTGTCCGGAAGAATGGTGATGAGCTGACCTAGACCGCTGTCATCCGCCGCAGCGCAGCATCGTCCGAGCGAAATTCGCATTGCCGCATGGCCTTCGCTGAGGCAATGAGGCGGCAATGAACCATAATCAAGAAAACCTGACCGCCCGCGCCGCGCCGATCCTGTTCGTCCTGCTCTGGAGCACGGGATTCATCGGCACCAAATACGTGGTCAACAATGCCGATCCCTTGACCTATCTCGCCATCCGCATGGCCATCGTGGTCGGGCTGATGGCGATCATCGCAGCCATCGCGCGGCCGAAATGGCCCGACCGGATTGGCATCGCGCACAGCGCGGTCGCCGGCATCCTCGTCCACGGCTTCTATCTCGGCGGCACCGCGATCGCGATCGCGCATTCGATTCCCGCCGGGCTCTCTGCGCTGATTCCGGGACTGCAGCCGATCCTGACTTCGACCATCGCCAATCGCTGGCTCGGTGAGAAGGTGACGCCGGTGCAATGGGCCGGCCTCGTCCTCGGCCTCGGCGGCGTCGTGCTGATCCTGCACAACCGTCCCATGACCGGCGAAGCCGGGCTCGGCTGGCTTGCCTCGGTGGTCTCGCTGATCAGCATCACGCTTGGTACGCTCTATCAGCGCCGCTACTGCAACCACATCGACTGGCGAGCCGGCAATCTCGTGCAATACGTTGCCGTCACCATTTTCTTCGCGATCGGGGCATTCCTGTTCGAAGACCGGGTGGTGCACTGGACACAGGAGTTCGTGCTCGCGCTCGCCTGGCTCGCCGTGGCGCTCTCGATCGGTTCGATCGGGCTGTTGTACTGGCTGATCCGCCACGCTGCGGCAACCTCGGTCGCGAGCCTGTTCTATCTGGTGCCCGCCGTCACCGCGCTGATGGCCTATCTGCTGTTCGGGGAAAGACTCGATGCGCTGGCGATTGCCGGCATGGCGATGTGCGCGGCGGCGGTATTCGTCGTCAACCGGCGCTTCTGAAGCATGATCCGAAAAGATCATGCTTAAACAACAACCTAAAGCGGGGCGGGGCGTCGGAATACATCCCTGCTGAGCGCAGCACCTTCGTGGTCGGCTGGACCGGCCGGGCCGCCGCGCGGCAAGGATCGCGTGTCGTAGGGCAGGTCTCCGGGCGGATGTCCACTCCCGGAGACCTGTTCTGAGCGTTGTGATCAGCGCTTCGCCTTCTTGGCCTTCTTCTTCTTGACGGCTTTCTTGACAGCTTTCTTGGCGGCCTTTTTCGCAGATGTCTTGCCGGCCTTCTTTGCGGTCTTCTTGGCCGCTTTCTTTGAGGACGTCTTCGCTTTCTTCTTGGCCTTCTTCTTGGACGTCTTCTTCGGGCCTACTTTCTTCGCGACCTTCTTGGCGGCTTTCCTGACTTGCTTGACGGCGGTGACCGCCGCGTCCTTGGTCGCTTCCACGGCGCTGGTGATCGTGTCCATCGCCTGTTCGGTGATCGGCTTTTCGTCGTCCATATCGTCCCCCGCGGTTTGACTGAGGCGATGACGATAGCGGGTTTCGAAATTGTGTCAAAGCGGCGCTCAACCTCTGCGGATCTTTGCGTAGGCGGCAAGCGCACGCTCCCGTCCCCTGGCATGATCGATGATCGGCTGCGGATAGGTCTTGCCGAGCGTGATGCCTGCGCTCGCAAGCTCGATCGGCGTTGCGTGCCAGGGCTGGTGGATCAGCTTGGCCGGCAGGTTCTTCAGTTCCGGCACCCAGCGCCGAACGTAGGCGCCGTCCGGATCGAACTTGTCGCCCTGGAGCACCGGATTGAACACGCGGAAATAGGGCGCTGCATCTGCACCGCAGCCGGCGACCCACTGCCAGTTGGCGGGATTGCTGGCGGGGTCCGCATCGACCAGCGTGTCCCAGAACCAGGCTTCGCCCTCGCGCCAGTCGATCAGCAGATGCTTGACCAGGAAGGAGGCGACCACCATCCGGACGCGGTTGTGCATCACCCCGGTGTGCCAGAGCTCCCGCAGACCGGCATCGACGATCGGATAGCCGGTGCGCCCGCGCTGCCAGGCAGCGAGCGCCTTGTCATCGCGCGTCCAGGGGAAGCCATCGAAGTTGGTCTGCAGGTTTGCGGTGGCGAGGTCGGGATGGTCGTGTAGGAGATGGCGGCAGAATTCGCGCCAGCCGAGCTCGCTCAGGAATTTTTCGATGCCCGGCCCGAGCGCCGGATCTTCGGCCGCGGCGAACCGCGCGGCGTGCCAGACCTGGCGAGGGCTGAGCTCCCCGAACCTCAAATGCGGCGAGAGCCGCGAGGTGCCCTCCCGGTCCGGGCGGTCGCGGTCGCCGGCATAGACGCGTGCGGTGCGCTTGAGGAAGTCGCGGAGGCGGCCTCGTGCCGCGGCTTCGCCGGGACTCCATGCCTCGCGCAGGCCACCCGCCCAATCGGGCTTGGCCGGCTCGAGTTTCCAGCTTTCCAGACGATCGCCGGCGATCCCTGGTGCAGGGCGCAGCGCCTTCGGTGCGGGCAGCGGCTTTGGCGGGTCGCCGAGCGACAGCACGCGCCGCCAGAATGGTGTGAACACGCGCAGGCCCCGGCCATCCTTGCTGCGGATCGCCGAGGGTGGGACGAGCAAATCGCCGGGACAATTTTGCGAGTCTGCTCCGAGCTTTGCCAGCACCGATTCGAGCGCTCGCTCAACCGACTGATGCGGCGCCTGGGCGATCCCGTTCCAGTAGACGGCGCGGGCGCCGCTCTCGCGCACCACCTCGGGGATGACCCTGGCGGCCGGTCCCCTGCGCAGGACCAGCGATCCGCCGCGCTCGGCGATTGCTGCCCCGAGCGCCCGCAGCGACTGCGCCAGCCACCAGCGCGCCGCGCCACCCGGTGCCCGCCCGGTCGTCTCATCGAGCACATAGAGGCAGACCACCGGCGCTCCGGTCTTCGCGGCGGCGTGCAGGGCGGGGTGGTCGGACAGGCGGAGATCGTCGCGAAACCAGACGATGATGGGCGGCACCTTTGGCGCGGTCAGGGGGTGTCCTCGTTTACGATTTGGAAAGGCGTGCCGCCTGCAGCGGTATTATGGTCGTTAATGCCACCGTAAGCCTATTGCACGATTATGCAGGAATTACTGGGGCCATTCCATCCATGTTCAAAGCTTCGAAGTTCCTGCCGCAGTTCAAGCTGGGTACCAAGGCTGTCCTGTGCGCCGTGCTGCTGATCGCCATGAATACGGGGCTCGTGGTCGGCGCCGGCTATTGGTCGCTGACCTCCGCCTTCAATGATCGCGCGCTCCGCGACATCGACGTCAGCCTGCGCACGCTGGCGCTGGCGTTCGCGGAGACCGTTCCCGAGGCCAAGATCACGGTCCAGGACGGCGCGGTCGTGCGCGCGGAGATCCCCAAGATGCCCGACTTCAAGGACCATGCCATCGTCGATCGCGCGGTGTCCTATGTCGGCGGCAATGCGACCCTGTTCGTGTTCGACGCGGCGAACGGGCAGTTCGTCCGCCGCTCCACGAATGTGAAGAAGGAAAACGGCGACCGCGCCGTCGGCACCCAGCTTGCCGCCGATCATCCGGGGCAGGCCGCGCTGCGCCGTGGCGAAGCCTATAAGGGGCCGGCCACGCTGTTCGGCAAGACGTTCATGACCGCCTATTTCCCGATCTTGGACTCAACCGGCAAGGTCGCCGGCATTCTCTATGTCGGCATCCCGATGATCCAGTACGAGAACATGCTGGCCCAGGCCATCGAGAGCATGGCGGCGGCCGCCGGGCTTGCCGCGCTTCTGGTGCTGGCTCTGACCCTGCTGGTCGTCCGCCGGATCACCCGGCCGCTCACCTCGGTCACGCGCTCGCTCACCGCGCTTGCCGAGGGCCAGAGCGACGTCGCGATCGAATGCGAGGACCGTGCCGACGAGATCGGCGAGATCGCCCGCACGGTTGCGGTGTTCAAGAGCAATTCGCAGGAGCGGGCGCGCCTGCGCAGCGAACAGGCGGCGGCAGCGACTGCCGCGGCCGAGCAGCGCAAGGCGGAGCTGCGCAGCTTCGTCGAGGAGTTCCGCGGCAGCGTCGGCGGCATTCTCGACAAGGTGCTCGCATCGTCCGGCGAGTTCGAGCGCGCCGCGCGACAGCTCACCGATGCCGCGCGCGCCACGGCCGATCTGTCGGCGCAATCGGCCGGAGCGTCCGAAACCGCGTCCGAGCACGTGCGTTCGGCGGCGTCGGCTTCCGAGGAGCTGTCTCAATCCATCTCCGAGATCACCCGCCGGGTGCAGGAATCGAACCAGATTTCCGCCGACGCGGTGCGGCAGGCAGAGGCGACCGACCAGCGCATTGCGCAGCTCTCGGAGGCCGGTACGCGCATCGGCGACGTCGTCAAGCTGATCACCTCGATCGCCGAGCAGACCAACCTGCTGGCGCTGAACGCCACCATCGAGGCCGCTCGCGCTGGCGATGCCGGCCGTGGCTTTGCGGTGGTGGCTCAGGAGGTCAAGACGCTGGCCGGTCAGACCGCGAAAGCGACCGACGAGATATCGAACCAGATCGAGAGCATGCAGCTTGCGACCGAGGAATCGGTCGCTGCCATCAAGGCGATCAGCGAGACCATCGAGCGCATCAGCGGCATTGCCGGCTCGATCTCGGCTGCGGTCGAGCAGCAGAAAAGCGCAACCCACAACATCGTGGCGAGCGTTCGCGCGGCGGTCTCAGGCACGGCCGAGGTCGCCGTCAACGTCCGGCACGCCGCCAAGGGTGCCAGCGAGACGGGCGAGACCTCGAGCCGGATGTTTGCCTCGGCCCAGGCGCTGTCCGGCGAGAGCCTGCATCTGAAGGCCGAGGTCGACGGTTTCCTCGACCGCGTGCGGACGGCCTAATCGCTACGGTCCTTCCGGGGCGGTCCGGAGGACCGAGCCCGGAATCTCGAGATCCTCGGGTGCGCAATTGCGCACCAGAGTTCGATGCTGACGCATCGCCCCGGGATGACAGCGTCGTTATTTCGGCTGCGGCACGATGCGCAGGTAAGGCTTCGGCTCCTTCCAGCCCTGCGGGTAGATCGTCTTGGCCTCGTCGTTGGAGACCGAGCCCGCGATGATGACGTCATCGCCCTGGGTCCAGTCGGCCGGGGTCGCGACGCGGTGCTTGGCAGTGAGCTGGAGCGAGTCGATGACGCGCAGGATCTCCTGGAAGTTCCGGCCCGTGGTCATCGGATAGACCAGCACGAGCTTGATCTTCTTGTCCGGCCCGATGATGAAGACGTTGCGGACGGTCTGGTTGTCGGCGGCGGTACGCTTGAGGGGATCGCCCGAGATCGCGGCCGGCAGCATGCCGTAGAGCTTCGAGACGTTGTAATCGGTGTCGCCGATCATCGGGTAGTTCGGCGCGGCGCCTTGGGTCTCCTTGATGTCCTCCGACCATTTGGCATGGTTGTCGACGGGATCGACCGAGAGCCCCATCAGCTTGACGCCGCGCTTGTCGAATTCCGGCTTCAGCCTGGCGAGCGCGCCAAGCTCGGTAGTGCACACCGGCGTGAAGTCCTTGGGGTGCGAAAACAAGAGCGCCCAGCTATTGCCGATCCAGTCGTGAAACTTGATCTTCCCTTCGGTGGTCTCGGCTTCGAAGTCGGGTGCGGTAGCGCCGATCGGAAGTGTCATGATTTTACCTCATCACATTGAATTTACAGGAAGATTCGTCTCTGGCCGTCATCCTCAGTATAGGGCCCTTACCAGGCCAAGTGAACGCCAACTGAACCGGCTCAAGTAAAATGTGAATTCTTTGCTTGAAGGGCCGATTTCCTAGCAACTTATTGTTACAGCGGCACCTGCGGCGAAACATCCCCATCCGGGGTCACACGGTCTCGCTCGCCCCGATAATGCCTTTTATGACTTCCATCACGCTCGCCCGGCGCGTCCCCGGAACCGAATTGGTCCTGACAGCGACCAATTGGCAACCATCTCGAAAAGTCGCGATCCCCGTATCGAATCGTTAACCACCCCTTTACGCCGGCATGAAAATGCTGGCCGATCAGAAGAAGTCTGGAAGTGAACTATGTCTGCCGCTGCGCCCAAGTCCGCTGAGAAGTCTGTTGAGTCGCCGTCCCTCGAACCGTCCTGCCGCGACACCGCGGCTCATGCACTCTCCATCGTGCGCGACGGCGTGATCACGGGCGAAGGCCCGACCACCAAGGGCCGCGTCCACTTCTCCCGCTCGCTCGATGCCGATGACACCGCCTGGTGCCTGCGCATCCTGACCGCGACCGCCGTCAACGACCAGCCGGTCAGCCGCGCTGAAGCCGAGCGCCTGTTCGAGATCAACGAGGCCGCGACCGAGCGCACCGATGGCGGCCGGTTCGACGACCTGCTCGCCAAGGCGGTTGCCCATTACGCGGCGAGCGCCTCGGGCCTGAAGGTGCCGCCGCGGAGCGTGGCGCTGTCGGCCGACACCGAGATCGAGAGCTGGGCGCCGTCCTATGCCTCCAAGGTCAACAGCGAGATGCTGGAGTGGATCGCCGGCCAGATGCGCGGCAAGCGCCAGAACAACCGTCGCCTGATGGCAATGGTGGCGACCTTCGTCGGCGCCACTGCGCTGCCTCTGGCGGGCCAGTTGCCGAACGTGTTCGACATCGGGATGTAAGAAACCGGCCATGTAAGATTTGTGCGTCACTCGAGGACGCGAGGGAACGGCGGGGTCATTTCCCCGCCGTTTTCTGTTTGCCGGCGTCAGGCTCGAGCCCGAGCGTGCGGCCCGGGAAGCCGGCGGCATCGAAATAGCGCTGGCTGCCGACGCGCTGGAAGTTCAGCACCGTCATCAGGCCGCCCTCGGCGGGCTTCGACTTCAGCGTGCCGACAAAAGCCTTCGGTACGACGCCGTTGGGCATGGCTTCCGACATCACGCGGCCGATCAAGCCGCCGTTCTGCGAGCCGCGCAGGCCCATCAGCCGGGCGGCCGTCATGCCGACGTCGGCATTGCTGACCGGAATCTCGTCGACATAGCCCGCCTTGAAGTCCGGACCGATCGCGGCCATGAAATTCATGGTGTCGCCGCGGCTGAAGCTGCCATGCATGCCCTGGCCCTGGCGCAGCACGGTATCGGCGACCTGCACCGAGCAGTTGGTCGGCGCCTCGCCGCAATCGCTGGCATAGGAGCGGAAGTTGACGACGATCGACGGCGTCGGCGTCGCCGCCTTGCCGCGCAGGTTGATGCTCGACAGCGGCAACGTGCCGGGAAAGCGGCCGAGCGAGTCCTCGACGAACAGGCCGGAGACGTAATCCTGTTCGAGCAGTGCCTTGATCGTCTTCGCCGCCAGCTTCTTGTCCTTGTTCGGCAGATAGATCAGGTCGGAGCCGCCATTGGTGGCGACGACGAGATCGGGCTTCTCCGGATCCTTGCCGAGCACGCCGTTGCCCGCCCTGGGATGCTTGTTGCCTTCGACCTTCGCGTTCTTGTCGTTGGGGTCGAACAGCGGCAGGTCGAGCGCCTTGGCAAGGTCGAGCGCCAGGAATCCCATTGGCAGGAAATCCTTCGGCGTGTCGTCATAGCCGACCTTGGCCGACGGGCTGGACTTGCTCTCCTTGGAGATGGTCGAGAAGCCGTGATCTGCGGAGACGATGATGTTGGTCGAGGCCGTGAGCCCGAGCTCGTCGAGCGCCTTCCGGAGCTGGGCGAGGTTGGTGTCGGCGTTCTTGATGCCGGCCATCGAGGTCGGCCCGTTGATCCCGGGCATGATCTGGTTGAGGCTGTCGCCGGTATTGTGCTGGCTGCCGTCAGGATCGCGCGACCAGAACACCAGCACGAACGGCTTGTTGCGCGCCTTGAACATCGGCAGCACCACCTTGGTGGCGACGTCCGCGAAATAGGCCTGCTGCGCGACGTTTGCGACCGTGGTGCCCGGCGTCCTGGCATCGCCCGCCTTGGAATTGTCGCCGCGCGGCGGCGTGGCGAGGGGCAGGCCGGCCTTGGTCAAGGCGTCCTTCACCTCGTCGGACAATGCGACACCGTTCTTGCCGCCGGTGGAATCGTCGAACACGACCGAATGCTGGCCGGGCTTTTCAGGCTTGTCGGTGTGGTCGAACTGGTAGGTCGGGCCGACCTTGCCGATCGCCGCGGTGCTCAGCCCCTTGTCGCGGGCCATCTTCAGGATGGTCTCTTCGTTGAGGTAGTCGCCCTTGAAATGCTCGTCGATGTCGCCGAGCACGGCGTCGTTCTCGATGAAGGGGACGACGGTGTCGCCCGCAGGTGCGGAGGTGTAGTTGGTCCAGATCGTGTTGGAGAACACGCCGGTGTCGCCGAGATAATGGCCTGTCGACATCGCCGAGCCATTGGCCATGGTGAAGGTCGGGAACAGCGAATGCGGGTTCTTGAAGTTGACGCCCTTGTCGCGGAGCTCGGCCATCGCCGGCGCGGTTTCCGGTGTGACCTTCAGCGCACGCAGACCGTCGGGAATGAACAGGATCAGGTTGCGGGGCGTGCTGTTCTGGGCAGAGGCCAGTCCGGTGGACAGCACGGTCAGTCCGGCGGACAGCAACACCAGTGAACGGCGCATCAGGATCTCCTAGCGGTGAAGGCGGCGTGGCCGCGACCGCGGCCCCTAGCTTCGTTTAGTTTCGCTGGATGACAGTCTTGTTACAAGGCCCGTTGCCGCTGCAAGGGCTGGGGAGGGGACCCTGTCGTCACTCTCGTGTCCCGGACAAGCTGCAACGCGTAAGCGTTGCTGCGCAGAGCCGGGACCCAGGAGGCCACACGGGTCGCTGCAACATGGGCCCCGGCTCTGCAGCGCATCGTCGAAGAGACGCTGCGCTGCGTCCGGGGCACAAGAGCGGGGTGTTCGCGCTTACTGCCTCAGCATCGTCAGAATCTCTCCGCGGCGACAACAATTGATCCGTCATCCTGAGGTGCGAGGCGTGCGATGCGGACGCATCGCATGCAGAGCCTCGAAGGATGAACGGCCGAGCTGGTGCAGCGGGGCCGTCGCCCTTCGAGGCTTGCTCTGCGACGCTATCGCGCCGCAGCGCGCGCAGGGTGACGGTGATGCATAGGGTTTGCAACGTACTCGCCTTCATGCGGACACAGCATCACATCCTCGCGGCGCGCTTCGCCCGAGCTTTGCTTGTCGCCTCGCCCTCAATTGAAAGGGCGCAGGGAAGACCGGGCGCCGGCTGGCACCCGCGGTCCACTGTGCGAAAGCGTGTGCTTAAAAAAGGCTGCACAGCGGCATACAGGTGAAGCCAAAGCATCCGGCCTTCCCTGCGCAGTGGTTGGAACGGCTTATGTCGTGATCTCCCCGGGGAGCGATGCACTATTGCCCCCGTCGCCTTGCGGATGACTGACGGTGCGAGCCCGGTCGGACCGCAACGTCACCGCAAGACTTGGCGCACAGACCCCGGGCGCCAGGACCACACGATTTTGCCGTACGCTGATGGCACCGGTCGTATGCGCGACGACCTTGCTCACGGTTGCCCGCCCTGCAAGTCCGTTCGCGCCAACGCCATCTGCGTCCACCGCCGCCCGGCCCGCGTTCGTGACGATCGCGATACGCCCCTTTTTCCATGGGCCGGGTTGCGGCGACACATACGCCCTTTCCGAATTTCGGTAAAGCGGAATATTTTTGGCGAGGCGTCTTGACCGATGGCTTGGGTGTTTTGCCTGTCGCGCAACGCAAGGGATTGTGCCCGTAGACGCGATCCGGTGCGGTCGGCTGCGCGGGCGGCAGGGCCGCTGACGCAGGAAGGCCCACCGCCCGTTACGGACGGTGGGCCTCGCGTCAGGCAATCTTACCAGCGATATCTGCCGGTCAGCGTGCCGTTGTTGTTCCCGCCAGGGCCGACATCACCCTGCGTCGAACTCGGAGTTGGATGGTTGGTGCCGTTGAGTGCGCCATACGGCCCGGCCACGTCCGGATAGTATGCGCGCGGCTGAACTGGTTCATAGGCGGGCGCCGTGCGGTCCCAGCCCACGGACCGGCCGCTCCAGTCGTAGCCCTGCGCCGAGGCGGCCGCAGTGCCCGCGACCAGCGATGCCGTGATCAGGCAGAGGAGTTTTGACTTGTTCTGCATTGGAGATGCTCCTTGCTTGTGTCGGGGGCCAACGGTTGCAATGTGGGAGCGTTCCGGACGCATGGGCCAGGAGCGGTCAACTCCGATCAACTGGTTATGATGCGCCCGCCGCGGAACGAAGTGGCTGAAACGAGATGAGAATCCCGGGCGTTCTGCCGCACCATGATCCCCGCTAATCGCGTGCCTTAACCAATAGTTAAAGATATGTTTGCGGCTGGGCGGCAGCCCGGCCTAGCCTCTTGCGGGGAGCCGCTATCGCGAAGCCAAACGAGTGTGGTGCGTATCATGATTGCCAGATCACATGGGGCGCTGTTCGCCTCGCTCAGCGCAGCCGCGCTGCTCCTGACTGCAAGTGACGGCTCTGCCGGACCCGCCGTGGCCGCGGCGCCCGGCGTCGCCACCACCGCGCCGCCGGTTGGAGCACGTCCGCCGATCGCGCCGGGCGCCCGGTTCCATCGCCGCAGCGCTCCGTGGGTCTATTGGCCGGGCGGCGGCGGCTTCTTGTACGATGGCGCTGGCTACAGCCAGCCCTTTGTCGATGCCGCCCAGCCACTCTCCAGCGACGTGCGTTACACCTACACCTATGATGTTCCCTGGGACTGGACGCATCGCTATCCGCCGAACGTCGTGCCATCCAACCGGCCCTATGTGCCGAGCTGCCCGACAGAGCAGGTGACAGTGCCCGGCCGCGGCGGCAGCGAACACACCGTCAACATCATGCGCTGCTACTGACTAGCCCAGCTCGAAGCTGGTCACGCCGAAGACGCGGTCGATGTGAAGTGGCGGGATCGGCCCGGTGTACATCCGCGCCGTCTCGAACACCGGCTTCAGGCAGAGCGACTCCGCGAGCGCAATCGCTTCGCCGTTGACGGCGGGGACGTCGAGGAAAATGTCGCCGCCGCTCGTGCTTCCCAGCAAGGCCTGCATGACCGCCTCCGCTGCCGCCCGATCGTCGGCGACGAGCGGGCCGATCTTATGGCCCGTCCGGCACGGACGGATCACGCCCCATGCGGCGAGCTTGCCCTCGCGCAGCAATGCGCGGCCGACGTGACCTGGTGTGTTGATCCAGGCGCGCAGGAAGGTGCTGCGCGCGGCAGGGAACACGGTGGCATCATCAGCTTCAACGATTGCAAATGGGATCTTGTCGAGGGTGACGACGCCGGCAGGTCGTCTCGGTGGCGCCCCCACGACGCCGCCATAGCGGATATTGGCGTAAGCGAGCTGGAAGCCGGACCTCTTGTAATTGTCCTGCTGCGCTACGACGCCGTCGAGCCCGATCACGCGCCCGTCCGCATGCGCGATGGCTGCGTTCCAGATGCGCAGGCCATGGCCCGCGCCGCGAAAGCACTGGCGCACGATGTAGAAGCCGAGGAAGGCGAAGCGGTCGTCGTAATTGACGCAGGAGACGGTCGCGACCGGCTCGCCGTCGATCTCGCCGACGAAGAAGCCTTGCGGATCGGGGACGGCGAAGCAGGCGGCATCGGCCAGGCCCGGATTCCATCCCTCGGCCGCGGCCCAGTCGACGGCGAGTGCGATTTCGTCGGGGCGCAGATTGCGGATCTGCAGATCACTCATCTCGAGTCGCTCATGATGGATGCCTTCGACCATGGACCTGCCGCGAGGTCTGGCTGTAGAAGGCGCCATGATAGGCCGAGCCTGCGGCTCGCCTCAACACAGGGATGATCGGTCATGGCAGCAGAGAAGGTTGCGCTCGTTACCGCCGGCGGCAGCGGCATGGGGGCGGGGGCCGCGCGCCGGCTGGCAGCGGACGGGTTTCGCATCGCGATCCTGTCGTCCTCCGGCAAGGGCGAGGCGCTGGCCGCCGAGCTCGGCGGCTGCGGCGTCACAGGCTCGAACCAGTCGAACGACGATCTGAAGCGCCTGGTCGACGCCGCGATGGCGAAATGGGGGCGGATCGACGTGCTCGTCAACAGCGCCGGGCACGGGCCGCGTGCGCCCATCACCGAGATTACCGACGAGCAGTGGCACGCCGGCCTCGACACCTATCTGCTGAACGTGATCCGTCCGACTCGGCTGGTGACGCCGGTGATGCAGGCGCAGAAGGGCGGCGCCATCATCAACATCTCGACGGCCTGGGCCTTCGAGCCGAGCGCGATGTTCCCGACCTCGGCGGTGTTCCGCGCCGGCCTTGCCGCCTTCACCAAGATCTTCACCGACACGCATGCGGCGGACAACATTCGCATGAACAACGTCCTGCCGGGCTGGATCGACAGCCTGCCGCAGCTGGACGCGCGCCGCGACAGCGTGCCGCTGAAGCGTTACGGCAAGGTCGAAGAGGTTGCGGCGACGATTTCGTTCCTGGCCTCCGACGGCGCTGCCTACATCACCGGCCAGAACATTCGCGTCGACGGCGGCCTGACGCGCTCGGTCTGAGGCGGCGACTGCGCCGCCAAAATACTTAGCTTGTGAGCTAACAATTATTGACGGCGCAGGGCCGCGGCGCTATAGTTAGCTTTATGGCTAACCAATCGTCCCGCCTCGACCATGTTTTCGCAGCGCTCGCCGATCCCACGCGGCGGGCGATCGTGATGCGGCTCTGCGCGGGCGAGGCGTCGGTCGGCGAACTCGCCGATCCCTTCGACATGGCGCTGCCGAGCCTCATGAAACACATCCACGTGCTGGAGACGAGCGGGCTCGTTCTGTCGGAGAAAACCGGCCGCGTGCGCACCTGCCGCCTCAGTCCGGATGCGCTTCTCGGAGCGGAGGATTGGTTCCAGCAGCAGCGTGCGGTGTGGGAGGCGCGGCTCGACCGGTTCGAGGCCTACGTGATGAAACTCAAGAAAGAGAAGGAGAGGGCCGGCGCCAAGCGGCCGTCCCGAACAACCAAACGGAAAGGTTCCGAGTGATGACGAAGTCTGCCAATCCCGCCCTGTCGCAATGGTCGCTCGACCGTGAGATCGTGATGTCGCGCGTGATCGACGCGCCGCGCGATCTGGTGTTCGAGGCGTGGTCCGACCCGAAGCATCTGCCGCAATGGTTCGGGCCGAAAGGATTCAAGGTCGAGACCTTCGAGATCGACGTGCGCGTCGGCGGCGTCTGGCGCTTCAACATGATCGGGCCCGACGGCACGGTGTACCCGAACCGCATGCGATTCCGCCGCATCGAGCGGCCTTCTCTGATGGAGATGGATCACGGCCTCGACCAGGACGATGATCCCGGCATGTTCCGCTTCACCGTCACCTTTGCCGAGCAGAGCAACGGCAAGACCGTTCTGATGATGCGCCAGCTGGCCTCGACCAGCGAGCAGCGCGACGGCATGATCGGCTTCGGCGCCGTCGAATACGGCTACCAGACGCTGGACAAGCTTGCCGCCTATGTGGCGGGCATGAAGCGTTGATGCCAAGGCGGTCCCGGCGAAGAACTCGCCGGGACCGCTTTCGCGTCTCGCCGCCTCACTCCTTCGCCTCGTCCGTCACGATGTCTCCGAGCTTCTGCCAGCGCAGGCCGTCGAACTGCACCATCTGGAACTGCTTGTTGACCCGATAGTCGGTCGGCGAGGTCGTGACCGAGATCCCCGGGAGTGTCAGGTCGAGCTCGACGTTCTTGAGGTTGGCCGCCTGTCGCATGACGTTGTCGCGGGTGAGATCGTCGCCGCACTGCTTCAGCACCTGCACCAGCAGCTGCGCGGTGATGTAGCCGTAGACGTTCAGGTTCGAATCCTTGTCGCCTTCAGGATAGTACTTGGCCATGAAGGCGAAATAGCGCTTCATGCCGGCATCGTCCTTCCATTCGGGGTCGGCGGCATCCTTGACGTAACCGACGCTGACGACGCCCTTGGAGTTGTCGAGGCCGGCGGGCTTGAGCACGGCGCTGACCGAGGAGGCGTTGATGTCGATGATGTGCAGCGGCTTCCAGCCGATCTCGGCGACCTTCTTGATCGCCTGTGCCGCCTGTTTCGGGGTCGTCGCGCTGAACAGCACGTCGGCGCCCGCATCCTTCAACCGCAAAATCTGCGAGTCGATGGTCGGCTCGGTGATCTCGTAGGAGGTCTCGGCCACGACCATGTTCGCCTTCTCGCCGAGGCCGGCCTTGAGGCCGGCGAGATAATCCTTGCCGAGGTCGTCGTTCTGGTAGAGCACGCCGATCTTCGCGTTCGGGTGGTTCTTCAGCAGGTACTGCGCGTAGATGCGGCCTTCGACCAGGTAGGAGGGGTTGAAGCCCATGGTCCAGGGGAAGTTCTTCGGGTCGGTGAAGCGCGCCGCGCCGGTCGCGGCGAAGAGCTGCGGGATTTTCCTGGCGTTGAGATATTTCTGTACGGCGACGTTCGGCGCCGTGCCGATGATCTGGAACGTCAGCAGCACCTCGTCGCTTTCGACCAGCCTGCGGGTCTGCTCGACCGTTTTCGGCGGCGAATAGGCGTCGTCATACTGGATCAGCTCCACCTTCCGGCCGTTGACGCCGCCCTGGTCGTTGATCATCTTCATGTAGGCGGCCTGGGTCTTGCCGATCACGGCGTAGGCCGATGCCGGGCCGCTGAGCGGCACGGTCTGACCGACCTTGATCGCGGTATCGGACGCGCCGGGGTCGTATTTCTTCTGCGCCTGCGCTGCCGTGATCGAGAGCGCCAGAAGCAGCGCGGAAGCTGCGACGCGCTTGAGAAGAGTGCTTGTCATGTGCTTGTCCCTCCCGCTTGCTATTCGCCCTTGAGGCCGGCGTCGCGGATCAGCCTGGTCCACTTCTGCGTCTCGTTGTCGATGAACCGGCCGAACTCGGCCCCAGTGCCAGCACGCACTTCGAGGCCCTGGGCGGTCAGCTTGTCCTTGATTGCGGGTTCGGCGAGCGCGCGCAGAACCTCGGCCTGGAGCTTGTCGACGATCGCACGCGGCGTCGTGGACGGCGCCATGAAGCCGTACCACCCGGCGGCGGCCACGTTGGGAAAGCCCTGCTCGCGCAGCGTCGGCGCCTGCGGGTAGAGCGCGCTGCGCTCGGCCGAGGCGACGCCGAGCACGATGAACTTGCCGCTCTGGATGTAGGGCAGGGCGGTCGGTAGCGCCGTCAGCGTCGCATCGACGCGGCCGGCGAGCAGCTCGGTGTAGGAGGCCGCATCGCCCCGGAACGGGATGTTCAGCCCTTTGACGCCGGCGTCGCGGAACAAGAGCTCTCCGGCGAGGTGCGGCTGCGAGCCGGCGCCGGGAGAGGCGAAGGTCAGCCCGTCCGGTTTCGATTTGCCGTAGGCGATCAACTCGGGCAGCGTCTTGAACGGGGCGTCGGCACTGATGATGAGGAACAACGGCGCGATCACCACCATCGCGACCGGCTGCAGATCCTTGCGGTCATAGGTCAGCTTGCCGAACAGCGCCTCGGCGGTCGCGTAGGGCGCCGCGACGTACAGGATCGTGTAGCCGTCGCCCGGCGCATGAGCGACCATGTCGTTGGCGATGCGCGTGCCGGCGCCCGGCTTGTTCTCGACGATGAACTGCTGACGCAGGCTGCGGCCGAACTCCTCGGCCAGCAGGCGCAGCGAGATGTCGTTGGAGCCGCCTGGCCCGTAGGGCGAGATCAGCCGCACCATGCGCGACGGCCAGGCGTCCTCGGCATGCGCCGCCAAGCCTGATCCTGCTGCAAGGCCGCCTGCGATCGTGCCCAGCAGGGTTCGGCGTGTGACCTTGAATGATGCCACCGTTGTCGTCCTCCCTCTTGTTGTTGGTCTTCTTGTGTCGTTGGTCTTCTTGCGACGTCAGATCACCTTTCGTTGGGTGAGCCGTTCGATCTCGTGGTCCGACAGGCCGAGCCAGTCCCGGAACACCTCGTCATTGTCCTGGCCGACGTCGCCCGCGGCGTGACGCAATCGCGCGGGATCGACGGTGAAGCGAGGAACGGCATTGGTCATGGCAACCGTGCCGAAATCCCGGTCGGCAACGCGGGTGATCCCCTCGCGCGCCTGCACTTGCGGGTCGGCGGCGATCTGATCGATCGAATAGATCGGCGCGAGGGTTCCCTGCGCGGCGTTGAACCTCGCGAGGACCTCGTCAAGGGGATGCGCGGCGCACCAGGCCGCGAAGATGCCGTTGAGCTCGGCGGCGTGCTTGACGCGCTGGTCGTTGGTGGCAAAGCGCGGATCGTCGACAAGGTCGGGCCGGCCGATCGCCCGGCAATTCGCGGCGAAAAGCGCGTTGGTCGAACCTGCGAGCGTCACCCAGTGATCGTCGCCGGTGCGAAACACGGCGGCCGGCGCCGAATAGCCGTTGGCGTTGCCGATGCGCTCTCGAACGGCGCCGAGCTGGTCATGCTCGATGGCGAGCACATCGAGCAGGCGAAACACTGCTTCGGTCAGCGCGAGATCGATCTCCTCGCCCGGCGCATGCGGATCGCGTGCCCGCTTCCATAGCGCCGCGAGCACGCCGACGGCGCCGAACAGGCCGCCGATCGAATCCCCGATCGGGTAGCCGGGATGGGTCGGCTCGGCCTCGCGCTCGCCGGTGATGTAGGTGAGGCCGCCCATGGCCTCGAAGATGCGGGCAAAGCCGGGGCGGTCGCGATAGGGGCCGTCCTGCCCGAAGGCGGTGGCGCGCAGAATCACGAGGCGCGGCTGGATCGACCACAGCACCTCCCTAGAAAGGCCCCAGCGATCCAGCGTTCCCGGACGAAAATTCTCGACCAGCACGTCGAAGCGGGGAAGGAGCTGCTTGAACAGCGCAAGCCCTTCCGGCGTGCGCAGGTCGAGCGTGGCAAACTTCTTGTTGCGGTTGGCGGCCTTCCACCACAGTGGCTTGCCGTCCTTGAACGGTGGAAACGACCGCACGCCGTCACCGTGCCCGGGCATCTCGATCTTGAGCACGTCCGCGCCGTAGTCGGCCAGCAGCGTGGCGGCGAACGGCGCGGCGATGATCGTTGCGATGTCGAGAACCTTCAATCCTTCGAGCGGCCCAGCCATGTCATGTCCCGGCGCTTGTGATTTTCTTGGTCTTGCGCGTCGTCGTCGTGGGCTCGGCCTGCCCGACGATGGCGCGGATGCTGTCGGCGAGCGCCGCGATGCGCGGACCGATCTCGCCCTCGAGCTGACCTGGCTGGAGCCGGAAGGCGGGGATGCCGCAATTGATCGAGAACGACTGCTTCGATTCGCTTGCATGAAACAGCGGCGCGGCGACGGCATGGATCGAGGCCATGTACTCGCCCCAGCAGGTGCAGAAGCCGCGGTTTTTGCATTGCGCGATCCCGGCGCGGTATTTGTCCCGGAACGTCGACCACAGCCCGGCGTCTTCGGCGGCGATGTTCCGTTCCAGCCGGTCTGCATCGGCCGGCGGCAAGGTCGACGCCGCGGCGCGGCCCATGGCGGTCATCACGACGGGAATGGGCATGCCGATGTCGGGCACGTGCGGGCCGACATCGCCGGAGCGCGCGGTCTCCACATAAATCATCGAGGTGGCATCGAGCAGGCCGATCGAGACCGTGCCGCGGACGCTGTGCGCCAGCTCCTGCATCATCGGCCGCGCCACCTGGCGGAATTGCATTCCGGCGAGCAGGGGATGCGCCATCCGCAGAGCCCGCGCACCGACGCGGTACTTCGACCGTTCGGCGTCGTAACGGAGATAGCCGAGCTCGGCCAACGTATGGGTCAGCCTCGCCACTGTCGGCCGCGGAATGCCCGTCAATGTCGACAGCTCCATGTTGCCGAGCAGCGTGCTCCCGGCCTTGAACGCCTCGATCACGACGAGCCCCTTTGCCAGCGTTGTGGCGAAAGCGGCGTCGTCGGCGCTGTCCGCCAGCACTGCTGCGGCGGAGGAGGGCGGATGTCGTGGCTTGGATGAGCTCGTCGGGGCCATTCCTAATTATCAGACAGCCACAGCTCAGATGTCCAATAGATTCGCCAATTGCGCAAATATTGTCCGATATGTGGACGCGGCTATGCCTGGGACACTTCCGTGAGAGGCAGCTCTCAAACGACCGGGCAAACAGATTTTTGTCGCGATTGCATGCCGTCCTGTGACAGGATTATTACGACGGCATGTCAGATCGATAATTTTGCGGAGCGGCTCATGTTGCAGTGGCAGGCGCGGTCAAATCCCCTCGCGTGGTGGTGGGGATCCCTCACGTTTGTGAGCAGCGCCAATATTCTCGTCTGGTTCATGCTCTATCGGGAGTTCTATCCGACAGTCGCGGGCAGCATCAGTGGCGGCTCGGACATCGGGCTGATGTTCCTGCTGTGCGCCGGCTATGTGTTCGGCTGTGCCTTCCGCTCGGTGCTGCCGCGCGCCGACGTGCAGCGCATCTGCCTGTTCGACACCTGGCTATCGAGCGTCTTCGTGGGACGCTCGGTCGCGACCGTCGCCGAGGTCTGCTTCGCGGCGCAATGGGCCATCATCCTGCATCAGCTCGGCACCATGACCGGCGCCGAAACGGTGGTGAACATAGCGTGGATGATCGTCCCGGTGATCATCATCGCCGAGTGCTTCTCATGGTACGCGGTGGTGACCACCAACTATCTCTACAACGCGATCGAGAATTCGCTGTGGGCGGTGACCTTCTTCCTCGCCGGCATCGCGCTGTGCCGCCTGATGCCGGAATTCCAGGGCGTGGTACGCTGGGCGCTGATGTCAGGCGTCGTCGGCATCGCCTGCTTCCTCGCCTTCCTCATCACCGTCGACGTGCCGATGTATCTCAGCCGCTGGCGGGCGGGGCATGCCGAGGGCAACAGGTTCCTCGGCTTTCTCGAGGGCCTGCACGACGTTTCGACGCGTTGGGTCGTGACCCACGACATCGCGCATTGGAAGGGCGAGCTGACCTGGATGTTCCTGTATTTCAGTGCCGCGGTGTGGTCGAGCCTCGCGCTCTGTGCGCTCTACGCGATGGAAGGCTATCTTACGCGCTATCTGGCCTAGCGATTATTTGCCGACCAGGCCGCACTTGCTGCGGTCGAGCGGACGAAAGGCCTGGTCGGGCGGGATCGTTGCGACCAGCTTGACGAAATCCCACGGGCCTTTTGATTCCTCCGGCGTCTTGACCTGAACCAGATAGAGATCGTGCACCATGCGCTGGTCCTCGCGAATGCGGCCGTTGGGCGTGTAGGCATCTGACACCGGGGTTGCCTTCATCTTCGCCATCACGGTCGCGCTGTCGTCGGAATCGGTGTCCTTGATCGCTTGCAGATAGTGGCGCACGGCGGAGTAGACGCCGGCCTGGATCTGCGAGGGCATCGCCTTGCGCCGCCCATAGAATGCATCCGAGAATTTTCGGGCGGCGGGCGAGACGTCCTCGAAGAACGAGGTGACGATGAGATCACCGCGCGTCGCTTTCAAGCCCACGGACTCGATGTCGACATTCTGGAACGACATCGGCACGATCTTCATGCCCTGATCTGCGAGCCCGAATTCCTCGGCCTGCTTGATCGCGGTGGCGTTGTCGCCGGCGACGTTGATGGCGAGGATCCTGGCGCCGGACGACTGCGCCTGGAGCAGGAACGAACTGTAGTCGGGCGTGCCGAGCTGGGCCTTCACGCTGCCGGCGACCTTGCCGCCGAGCGCGGCGATGCGGTCGCGGGCGGTCGCCTCGATCGAATGGCCGAACGCGTAGTCGCCGGTGATGAAGAACCACGGCTCCTTGCTGGTCTGCATGATGCCGGAGACGACTGCCGTTGCGGTGGAATAGGCGTCCTGGGTCCATTGCACACTGGTCGGCGCGCAGGCTTCATCAGTGAGCTGGTTTGCGCCGGCGCCGGAGACGAGGAAGATCTTGCCGTTGCCGCGCACCAGCTCTTGCACCGCCAGCGCCGCGCCGGAGCTGCCGCCATCGGCGATTGCCTGGACCCCGTCGCTGAACCACTTTCGCGCGAGGGATGCCGCGAGATCCGGCTTGTTCTGGTGATCGGCCTGCAGGATCTCGATCGGCTTGCCGTTGATCTTGCCGCCGAACTCCTCCGCCGCCATGCGCGCCGCCTCGACCGAGCCCGGACCCATCGCGGTCGCGAATACGCCGTTCATGTCGGTGAGCACGCCGATGCGGATGGCGTCGCCCTTGATTTCGGCCCGCGCAGCGGAGCCGGCGAGCGCGAGTGTCATCAGCAGGGTGGCGGCGGAGGCGGTGCGGGTCATGCCCATGGCGTTTCCTGAGTTTATCGTTGATTGATCGGTCTTGACGGTCAGGCCGGTTCGGCGATCACCGTGTTGCGCAAGGTGCCGATGCCGGAAATCTCGACCTCGACGGTGTCGCCGGGGCGCATCCAGAGCGGCGGCGTGCGCTTGGCGCCGACACCGCCCGGCGTGCCCGTGACGATGACGTCGCCGGGCACGAGCGGGCAGATGGTGGAGATGTAGGCGATCAGCTCGGGGATGGCGGTGATCAGGAGATCCGTTGTGGTGTCCTGCACGACGTTGCCGTTCAGCCGGGTCTGCAAAGTGAGCTTTGACGGATCGGGAATCTCGTCCGTCGTCGCCAGCCACGGACCGAAACTGCCGCTCTCGGCAAAGGTCTTGCCGGCGAGGAATTGACTGGTGTGGCGCTGCCAGTCGCGGATGCTGCCTTCGTTGTAGCAGGCATAACCGGCGACGTGGTCGAGCGCGCGGCCGGCGGGAATGTGACGGCCCTCCTTGCCGATGACGAGCGCGAGCTCGCCTTCATAGTCGAAATCGTCGCTGACCTTCGGTTTCACAATGGACTGGAGATGGCCGACCTGGCTACATGGGAAGCGAACGAACAGAGCCGGCTTCTCGGTGACGGTGCGGCCGGTCTCGACCACGTGGTCGCGATAGTTGAGACCGACGCAGATGATCTTGCCGGGATCGGGGATCACGGGTGCGAAGGTGATGCTGTCGAGCGGATGATCGGGGGCAGTGGAGGCTGCAAGCTTGGCCGCTTCGGCGACGCGGCCAGCTTCAAGCAACTGTCGTAGCGTTGTGCAGCCCGTCATGCGCGAGCCCAGATCGACGACGCCATTGTCCTTGACGGCTCCGAACGAGGTGCGGCCGTTGGCGATGAAAGAGAGCAGCTTCATGGGGTATCCTTGGGATGTTCGCTCAGGCCGCGGACGGCACGTGGGTTGGAGGCGTGATGGCGGCCATGAGCCGGTCGAGCTCGGTCTCGTTACGGGCGGTGCCGCGGATGTAGCGGTCGGGGCGAACGACGGCGGCGATGATGCCGTGCTCGCGCAGCCAAGGGCCGACACCCTCGGCATCATTGCTGGTCAGGATCTTGATTCCCGGCAGTGAATGAGCGGGACGCGAAGGGAGCGTGGCCGAGCTCTCGACGAGCAGGACATGGCTGTAGCCGATCCGGTCGTCACCGCGGCTGCCGTCTCGCAGCGCGAACTGCGGCGCGAGATGTCCGGCGAGAGGCAGATCGCCGAGCGCGAGCCCGGGGCCGAGCAGGGGCTTTTTCACCTCCAGCTTGACCGGCGCATTTTCGCGCACCTCGCCGGCGGCAAGGCCGGCCTCGATCGCCTTGGTGTTGATGACGCCGCCGAGGCGAATGGCGAGCTCGATGAACTCGCGCACATGCGGCTGGCGCTCGCTCTGATAGGTGTCGAGCAGGGGGGGCGGGGCGCCGTCGCGAATGACCGCGGCAAGCTTCCAGGCGAGGTTGGCGGCATCGCGGATGCCGGCGCACATGCCCTGGCCGAGAAAGGGCGGCGTCTGGTGTGCAGAATCGCCCGCGAGCAGCAGTCGATCGTTCCGCCATTGCTGCGCGATGACGGAATGAAACGTGTAGACCGCGGCGCGCTCGATCTCGGCATCGTCGGGAGTGATCCAGCGCGACAACAGCTCCCACACCTTCGCGGGCTGCGCGACCTCCTGGGAATCCTCGTCGGGGAGGACCGTGATCTCCCAGCGCCGCCGCGTACCGGTGCCGCGCACGTAGGTCGCCGGCCGGCGCGGGTCGCAATGCTGAAGGCTGTAGTCGCCGAGATCGTCGCGCTCGCGCTTGAGCAGGACGTCGATCACCAGCCAGCGCTCGTGGAAGCCGAGATCCTCCATGCCTGAGCCGATGAAGCGGCGCACCAGCGAGCGGGCACCATCGCAGCCGATCACATAGCCGGTGCGGACTTCGGTGAGCTTCCCGTTGGAGAGGTCTTCGTAGCGGACGCGCACGCCAGTCTCGTCCTGCTCCAGCGCGAACACATCGCAGCGATTACGCAGGGTGACGTGTGGCCAGCGGGCGAGCCCGCCGATCAACACGTCCTCCAGATCCGGCTGGTGGAAGCGGTAGCTGAGATGCCAGCCCATCGGCGTCAGCGTCTGTGGACGAGACCATTCCAGCAGCATGCGACCGGCGGCATCGAGAAAGAGCATGCCGGGACTGAGGATGACATGCGGCAGGATCGTGTCGGCAAGCCCGATGGTCTGGAACACGCGCATGCATTCGTCGTCGAAATGCACCGCTCGCGGCAAATGATAGGTCCGCGCCTCGCGCTCCAATACCAGCGTTCGTACGCCGCACAGGCCGAGCAGGTTGGCGAGCGCGGCGCCGACCGGCCCGCGGCCGACGATCACGACGTCGAAGTCTTCAGCGGTGGATTTATCTTGCATGGGGCTATCTCTTCCCCAAGCCGCGCCGCAGCATCAACGCCGCCGCGCCAAGTGTCCGCCCAGCGGACGGACATAGGGGAAGGTCGTCATGGCCGGACTTGAAGGCGTCGACATACGGGCCGCGCTACACCTCGACCGGAATGGCGGATGCCGACTCCTGAAGTTGTCCCACGAACTGCGTCACCGCTTCCTCGATCCCGAGAGCCGAGCGGATCCAGATGATGGAGATGCAGCCGAACACCACACCATTGCGCACGATGGCAACGGCAATCGAAGCCGTCTTGGGATTGAACTCGCCCTCGCTACGGATCGCGTAACCTCGTGCGGCAGTCTCGGCGACCATGCGGTCGAGCCGGCCCTGGTCGAGGAAGGGGCGGTCGTCGGCTTCGTCGATCCGGCGCAGATGATTGACGATCAGATCGCGTTCGCGCGCGGGGCAGGCGGCGAGATAGGCTCGGCCCGCAGACGTGCGCAGCATCGGCAGGCGCTTGCCGATCATGCCGCGGTCGATCGAGAGCGGGCTGCGAGAGTGTGTGGTCTCCTGCACCACCATCGCCGCGTTCTCATAGGTGGAGAGATCGACCGGCCAGACCAGTTTTTTGCTGAGATCGGCAAGATAAGGCGCCGCCGCCTGGCAGATCACCACTCCAGGATCGTAGCCGTCGCCGAGGCTCAGCGCGCGCCGGGTGACTCGAAATCGGTCGTCGCTGGCGCTGCGGGCGATGTAGCCGAGTTCCTCCAGCGTTTCGAGCAGGCGGTAGACGGTGGGGCGGGGCAGGTCGAGCGCGCGGGCGACGTCGCCGGCGCGGATGCCGCCGGAGCGGTTGACTTCGTGCAGCACGTCGAGCCCGCGCTTGAAGGCGCGAACGCCCTCGGACTGCCGGGGCTGGCCGTTCCGCGTCCGCTCCTTGGACACTTCGTATTTCCTCCCTTGTGGCACATCGCGGCGCGGCTATCGTCGTTGCGAACGCGAAGCGATTGC
Source organism: Bradyrhizobium sp. I71 (assembly GCF_022354745.1). Classification (NCBI taxonomy): domain Bacteria; kingdom Pseudomonadati; phylum Pseudomonadota; class Alphaproteobacteria; order Hyphomicrobiales; family Nitrobacteraceae; genus Bradyrhizobium; species Bradyrhizobium sp. I71. The sequence goes on along the minus strand of NZ_CP059398.1, from coordinate 478,684 downwards.
GGAACGCCACCGTAGGATCGCGCGCGGCCGGTATCAAGCTCGCCGCACTGGGGCGATCGCGATGCCCTCGGGAGGACGTCGATGGAAATTACAGCGCTCGGCTATATCGGGATCAATTCATCCCAGCTCGACCAGTGGAGCCGGATGGCGACCGGGCTGCTCGGCATGCAGCAGGTCGATCGCGGCGGCAAGATGCGCGCCTTCCGCATGGACGACCGCAAGCAGCGCTTGATCGTCGATGGTGGCAGCGATGCCGGCCTTGCGGTGATGGGATGGGAGGTTCCTTCGACTGCCGAACTGGACCGGTTGGCGGGACGGCTGGAAAGCCATGGCATCGGGGTGGTCCGAGGCTCGCGCGCGCTCGCTGACGAGCGGCATGTCGCCGAGCTGATCGCGTTTGCCGATCCCGCCGGCAACCGGCTGGAAGCGTTTTGCAAGCCGGAGCTTGCGAGCGAGCCCTTCAAGCCGGGCCGTCCGATCTCGGGCTTCCGCACCGGCGCGCTCGGCATGGGGCATGTCGTGCTCAATGTGGAAGATGTCGAGCCTCTGTTGCCGTTCTATCGCGACGTGCTCGGCTTTCACGTCTCCGATTTCGGGCTGAAGCCGTACGGGCTCTATTTCTTCCACGTCAATGGCCGCCACCACTCCTTTGCGATGGTCGGCTCGGGGCGGAAGGCGATGCATCACTTCATGGTGGAGCTCGGCAGTCCCGATGACGTCGGACAGGGCTACGACCTCGCGCAGTTGGACGAGGGGCGCATCGCCTATACGCTCGGCCGGCACACCAATGACCACATGACCTCGTTCTACGTAAATACGCCGTCCGGCTTCTTCATCGAATACGGCTGGGGCGGGCGCGTGATCGATCCCGAGACCTGGCAGCCGCACGAGACCTTTGATGGGCCCTCGCTATGGGGCCACGAGCGGCTCCATATGCCCGAGGAGCAGCGCAAGCGCTTGCGCGACATGCGACTAGATGCGGCCGCGCGCGGCGTGCGCGTCGCCGACCCGCGCGTGCCACCGCTCAACTGCGCATGGCTGGACCAGGTGATCGCGCGCGAATGAGCCGCGGCAACAATCCAACACTCAGGAAGAGGAAATATGCTCAAAACGCTCCTGCGGGCGGGCCTTGTGCTGCTCGCGTTCACCACGGTCGCTTCCGCCGAACCGATGAAGGTGACGCTGCTCGGCACGGGCGTGCCGACGCCGCGACCGACCAGTTTCAGCGCGTCGACGCTCGTGGAGGCAGGGAGCGAAAAATTGCTGTTCGATCTCGGCCGCGGCGCGACCATCCAGCTCTACAAGCTGAAGATTCCACTCGGCGCGATCACCGCGAACTTCATCACGCATCTGCACTCGGACCACGTCGTCGGCCTTCCCGACATTTGGCTGACAGGGTGGCTTGCCACGCCCTGGGCTTCGCGTAAGGGGCCGATGAAGCTCTATGGCCCGAAGGGAACCGTCGCCATGACGGAAAACCTCACCAAAGCTTTCGCCGACGACGTCCGCATCCGCATCGATGACGAGCATCTCGATCCCGTAGCGATCACGTTCGCGGCAAAGGATATCGAAGCCGGGCGGGTCTATGAGAACAACGGCGTGACGGTCACCGCGATCGAGGTGAACCACGGCGAGAAGATCAGGCCGTCGTTCGGTTACATCGTCGAATATGGCGGCCACAAGGTCGTGTTGTCGGGCGACACCAAGTACGATGAGCGCATCGCGAAGGCGGCCGAGGGCGCCGACCTGCTGATCCACGAGGTCGCGGTCATCGAGCCGGAGCTGCTGGCCAAGAATCCCGTCTATAAGGACATCCAGGCTCACCACACCTCTCCGGAAGAGGCCGGCAGCATCTTTACCTCGTCCAGGCCAAAGCTTGCCGTCTACTCCCACATCGTGTTCGGCACGGTGAAGCCCGCGCCCGACATTCCCGAGGAGCCGCTGATCCTGCGCACGCGCACCACTTACAAGGGGCCGTTGCTCGTCGGCCGTGACATGATGTCGTTCAGGATCGGTGACGCCGTGGAGGCGTTCTCCCCTGACGGAGCGCGGCTGGAGCCGTAAGGCAACGGCGATCAGACCTCGGTCAACAGTCCCTGGCGCAGTGCCAGGCGGACCAGCTCGATGTCGGAGCCGACGCCGAGCTTGTCCTTGATCAGCGAATGCAGGTTCGCCACCGTCTTCGGGCTGACATGCAGCGTCTCGGCGATCTCCTCCGTCGTGTTCTCGGCGAGCAGCAGCCGCAACACCTCGAATTCGCGCGGCGTCAGCACGTCGGCGGCCGAACTCTCGCCGCTGATGCGGCTGAGCGCAAGCTCGTGGTCGATGTCGGGGCTGATCGCGATCTTGCCGGCGAGCACGTCTTTGACCGCGCGCACCAGCGTCTCGGGCGGGCTGGTCTTGGTGACGTAACCCCTCGCACCGGCGCGGATCGCCTGCACGGCAAAGCCGGCATTCTCGTGCATGGTGAAGATGAGGATCCGTGCCGTCTTGTCCCACTGCCTGATCCGTCTGACGGCCTCGATGCCGCCGATGCCGGGCATGCTGAGGTCCATGATGACGAGGTCGGGCGCCTCGGATTTGTACAGCCGGTAGGCCTCCGCGCCGTCGGCCGCCTCGGCGACGACGCGCAAGCCCGGCTGCTTCTGGAGCACGGAGCGGTAGCCTTCGCGGACGACGGAATGGTCGTCCACCAGCAGGATGGTGGCGTCGGCCGCGCTCATGCCGCGTGCTCCAGCGCCTGCCGATCGTCGGCCGCGAGCGGAATGAACACGCGCAGCGCCGAGCCGTGAGGGCCGGTCTCGAAGCTCAGCCGGCCGCGAAGCGCGGCGACGCGCTCGCGCATGCCGAGCAGGCCCATACCGGATCTGGCGGCAGCCTCGTTCGGCCGGCCGTCATCCTCGATCGCGAGCGCGATCTCATTGTCGGCCATCGCCAGATGCAGGCTGACCTTCGTTGCGCCGGCGTGCTTGGCCGCGTTGGTGAGCGCCTCCTGCACGATGCGGTAGAGATTGGCGCTGACCGAGGCAGGCACGCTCTCGAAGGCACCGTCGAACCGGATATCGAAGCGGGTCTGGCCGCGGCTGCGGCCGTTCCACCCCGACACCAGTCCTTCGAGGCTCGCGACGAGGCCGAGCTCGTCGACATCGGGCGGCCGCAACCGGAACAGCGCGCCGCGCAACGTCTCCATCATTCCGGTCGCGGTCCGGGCAATGCCGTCGCACTCTCCGAGCAAGGCGGGACAGTCCTGCGCCGCAGTCTGGCGGGCGGACGCGGCAAGCGCGCGGATGGCGGCGAGCGACTGGCCGAACTCGTCATGCAGCTCGCGCGCGAGATGGCGGCGCTCCTCGTCCTGGAGCGCGATCAGCTTCCGCGTCAGCTCGTTGCGTTCGGCAAGCGCGGTGTCGAGGCTTTCGGCGAGATGGTTGAAGACGTCGCGGATGGCGGAGAGCTCGGCGAGGTCGAACGGCGGCAGCCGCGTCGTGAGATCGCCGGCAGCGATGCGCTCGAGACCGTTGCCGATCATGCGGGTGGGGCGCAGGGCGCGGGCCAGCGCAGCATAGACCAGCGCGCAGAGCAGCGGCAGCGCGATCGCAAGCGCGATCATCAGGCGACCGGCCTCGTGCCAGGCCTCGGCCGTCTGCACGGCCGCATCGACCGAGACCACGGTCTCGCCGAGCTTCGTTCCGCGCACGATCACGGGCCGTGCCGCCTCGCGGCCGGGGTCGAACAGGCTGCGGTAGAAGGCGGTGAAGGCCTGCGGCGGCGGACTCGCCGGGGCAGGCGCGCCGCTACAGAAGCGCTGGAGGATGTCGCCGCTCGTGCCGCGGAATGCCAGACACAGGCCGGGCGTCATCACATAGGCGGAAACAGGATCGAGGTTCGGAAAGTCCGAGCGCGGGCTGGCCACCCACTGGACCTTGCCCTGTTGCAACTCCAGCGACTTCGCCACGATGGCGGCGATACTGTCGATGCGCGCATACGCGGCGCGGTCGGCCGTCACGAGGAAATAGGCGGAAATCGCGGCGAAGCAGGCAGCCGATATCGCGGCCACGCGCAACGTCAGGCGAATCTTGAGATCGAACCTAGGGCGATTCCACATCGGCGGACACCTGGTGCGAACGGGTTTGTCGCTCCCGCATTAAAGGGCAGAACGCAAGCGGCGGGAAGCGTTCCCGCCTTACCGCAGTGCAACGTCGTGAAATTTTCCCGGCGTTCGTCGGGACGGTCACGGCTGCATGGCGTCAGGCGACCCGTCCAGACTTGCGGGCCCGCTCCATCGAGGAGGCCCGTTCATGCACCGCTCCCGGCTGATTCTCGTCTTTCTCCTCGGCGGCCTCTGTTGTTCACGGGCCGATGCCGGGGACGCCATTGGCGTAGCCATGGACGATTTCAGCTATACCGACACCTCGGCCGAGCCGGCCGACCAGACCGCCGCCCACGAGCGGCGGCTGGCGGCGTTCATGGCCGCGCTTCGAAGGGACATTGGCGCGGACCCGCGCTATCGGCTGGTTCCGTCCGCCCAGGACGGCGCGGCGTTCAAGGTGATCGGCGGCATCCAGAAGACGAGCACGCTGGTGCAATGGGCCAAGGTCGCCGTGATCGAAATCGGCGCCAAGAAGCTCGTGATGGACAAGCTCTACAGCTTCCGCGGCGACAATGATGAATCCTGGGAGCGCGCCGAGATCTTCGTCTCCCGCGAGATCATGGCTGCGCTCGCAACGCCCGCGCCGGTCGCGCTCGCCGTGTTCGATTTCGAGCTCGAGGATACGACCGCCGCCTCGGCCGGCACATCGGCGGCATCGGACGCGTCATACATGGCCGAGGTGACCGGTGGCGTGCGCGAGGCACTGGGCCAATCCGGCCGCTACCGCATCGTCGACGTCAGCGGCGCGCGCGGCGAGGCGGGGAAGGGGCGTGCCTTGCGCGATTGTGGCGGTTGCGAGGCGGCGATCGCGAAAGAGCTCGGCGCGGATCAGTCGCTGATCGGCGTGGTGCGGCGGGTGAGCCGCACCGAATACACGTTCGGCTTCCAGGTGCGCGATGCCAGGACCGGCACGGTGCTGACGCGTGGCGACAGCGGCCTGCGCATGGGCGCGGACTATTCCTGGAAGCGCGGGGCCGTGCGGCTGGTCAGCGACCGGCTGATCGAGAGCCAGTAGCGCGGTTCAGAACGTCAGTTGCACCTTCATCGACTGCGTGCGGTCGCTGGCGAGCTCGAAGGCGGCGACCGCGTTCTCGAACGGCATGGTGGCCGTGATCAAGGGCTTGACGTCGATCAGGCCTTCGCCCATCAGGCGCACCGCCAGTTCGAACTCGGGATCGAAGCGGAAGGTGCCGCGGAGCTGCAATTCCTTGGCGACGATGGAGTTGATCGGCAGCGTCATCTCGCCGCCGAGGCCGAGCTGCACCAGCGTCGCGCCCGGCCTGAGCACGTCGAGCGCGGTCCGCAGCGCCGCCTGATTGCCGGAGGCCTCGAACAGCGTGTCGAAGACGCCCTTGCCGGCGCGCCAGGGATCGAGCGCGGCGGCGTCGGTCGCGACGTTGATGGCGTGCGTGGCGCCGAGCTTCCTGGCGACCGCGAGAGGCGCGTCCGCGACATCGGTCACCACGATCTCGGCCGCGCCGCCGAAGCGCGAGACCAGGATCATCAACGCGCCGATCGGACCGCAGCCGGTGATCAGGACGCGCTTGCCGAGCAGGGGACCGGCCTGCTTGCCGGCATGCAGGCAGACCGCGAGCGGCTCGGCGACCGCGGCTTCGGCGAGCGAGAGCTTGTCCGCGATCGGCACGGCCTGCGTCGCATCGACCGTGATGAATTCGCGAAAGCCGCCCTGCACGTGGGGAAAGCGCATCGCGCTTCCGAGGAAACGCATGTCGAGGCACTGGTTGCGCATGCCCTCCTGGCAATGCAGGCACATACCGCACGGCTTGCTCGGGTTCACTGCAACGCGGGTACCGGGCTTCACGCTGCTGACGCCGTCACCGACCGCCGCAACCACGCCGGCAATTTCATGCCCCAGCGCCATCGGCTGCTGGATGCGGACGACGCCGAAACCGCCGTGATGGTAATAGTGCAAGTCCGAGCCGCAGATGCCGCCATTGGCGATCTTGACGCGGACTTCGCCCGGACCGGGCGCCGGATCGGGATACAGGTCGATCCGCAGGTCCTTCGGTGCGTGGATGACGACGGCGCGCATGAGCTGCTCCTGGTTTGCGGTCACATCGCGGCGATCATGCCGCCATCGACATAGATGATCTGGCCGTTGACATAGGTCGAGGCGTCCGAGGCGAGGAAGATCGCAGCACCCACCAGCTCGTCGGGCTTGCCCCAGCGTTTTGCGGGGATGCGTCCCATCAGCCAGTTGTTGAAGTCGGCGTTGTTGACCAACGCCTCGTTCATGTCGGTCAGCATGTAGCCGGGGCCGATCGCATTGGCCTGGATGCCGTGCTGCGCCCATTCCACCGCCATCGAGCGGGTCAGGTTCTTGATGCCGCCCTTGGCCGCGGTGTAGGGCGCGATGGTGGGACGCGCGAGCTCGCTGCCGAGCGAGCCGATGTTGATGATCTTGCCGTGCTTGCGCGGGATCATGCGCTTGGCCGCCTCGCGGCCGATCACGAAGGCGCTGGTGAGGTTGGTCTCGATCACCTTGCGCCACTCGTCGGTGGTGAATTCCACCAGCGGCTTGCGGTGCTGGATGCCGGCATTGTTGACGAGGATGTCGACGGCGAGCCCTTCGCGGTCGAAGCGCTCGAAGGCGGCGACGATGGCGGGCTCGTCGGTGACGTTGAACGCGGCGCCTTCGGCTTGATGCCCGGCGGCCCGAAATTCGGCAACGGCCTGCTCGACGCGCTTGGGATCGACGCCGTTGACGATGATCCTGGCGCCGGCCTTGGCCATGCCCTCGGCGATGGCGCGGCCGAGGCCGCGGGAGGAACCGGTCACGAGCGCGGTGCGGCCGGAGAGGTCGAAGAGGGAAGTGCTCATCTCGGGAAGTCCTCAGACGTTGGAGCGGCGCACGGTGAGATCGGAGCGGTCGAAGACGGCGGGCAGCAGGTCGACGCCGAGGCCGGGACCTTCCATCGGGTAGACGAAACCATCCTTGATCACCGGCATCGTGGTGACGAGCTCATTGTACCAGCCCTTGTAGAAGGCGCGCACCGATTCCTGGATCAGCGTGTTGGGCTGGCTGAACGACATGTGGATGGCCGCAATGAAGCCGATCGGGCCGATGCAATCGTGCGGTGCGAAGGGCCGGTGATAGGTCTCGGCCATCGCGGCGATCTTGCGGCCCTCGGTGAGGCCTCCAGTCCAGCACAGATCCGCCATCACCACGTGCATGGCGTCGCGGTCGAGCATGTCCTTGTAGGGGAAGCGCGAGCCCAGCGTCTCGCTGGCGCAGACCCAGACGTCGGTCGAGCGCGCATATTCGGCCAGCGCCTGCGGCGAGTTCATGCGGATCGGGTCCTCGTACCAGGTCGGCTTGTAGGGCTCGAGCGCGCGCGCGATCTGCTTGGCCGTCGGCAGGTTCCACAGCGAGTGGAGCTCGACCATGATCTCCATCCTGTCGCCGACCGCCTTGCGGATCTTCTCGAAAGGTTCGATGGCCTGCTTCATCTGCGCGGCGGTGATGTAGAGGCCCTTGTTCTCCTGCGCGGCCGGATCGAACGGCCAGATCTTCATGGCGGAGATGCCGCTTTCCAAAAGGCTTTCGGCAAGCGCGTCGGCGCGATGCATGAAACCGTCGAGATCCTCGTAAGGTCCTTTGGAAGCGCCGAGATTCCAGTTCGCGACCGGACTGATATTGGTCGAGCGGACATATTGCGTGCCGGCGCAGGTGTTGTAGATGCGCTGCTTGTCGCGGCAGAGGCCGCCGAGCATCTGGTGCACCGGCTGGCCGCAGACCTTGCCGAACAGGTCCCACAACGCAATGTCGATCGCGGAGGCTGCGCGATACTCGACGCCCGTCGACGATTGCGCCATGGGCAAATTCAGCATGTCGCGATGGATGGCTTCGATGTGCAGGGGATTGCGGCCGAGCAGGCGGCCGGCAAAGGTGTCGTGGATCTGCGCCTCGACCGCGCCCGCGCCGTAGAACGTTTCGCCGAGCCCGATCACACCCGTGTCGGTGTGAACGCGGACCCAGATGACGTTGGAAAATTCCTCCGTACGCAGCGTCTCGATCGACGTGATCTTCACGGCAATTGTCCTCCCATTACAGACGTCGCGCGTCCGTCGTCTCATTTCGCACTGCAACATGTTGCAGGTCGCGCGGGAGTCTTACGCCGGCTTGTAATATATCACAACATGTTTTAAGGCTCCAACAAACAGGGCGCCATCCAGCAACGAGAGCGCGGGCCGACGGGAGAGAACGACATGGCAAAGCGCAAGCGCGCGCTCGAGGTGGTGAGAAACGACGACAACGACGGCGAGGGCAAGCCCTCGCGGCGCAACCGGCTCAATTTCTTCGAGCTGGCCTACCAGAAGATCGAAGAGCTCCTTGTTCACTGCGAGCTCAAGCCCGGACAATTCATGACGATGCTGGAATTGCAGCATATCACCGGCTTCGGGCGCACACCGGTGCATCACGCCGTCAATCGTCTCTCGGCAGATACCCTGATCATCATCCGGCCCCGTCACGGTCTGCACATCGCGCCGATCGATCTGGCGCGCGAGCGCATGCTGCTCGGCCTGCGCCGCGACATGGAGCGCTTCGTGATCCGCCTTGCCGCCGATCGCGCCAGCCTCTCGCATCGCAATCAGGCGCTGCACATCGAACGTCTGCTGCGCGAGCGCCGCGCCAGCCTGACCCTCGACGAATTCAACAGTATCGACCGCCGCATCGACGCGCTGGTGCTGGAGGCGGCAGGCGAGCCGTTCCTGGTGCATACGATGCGGCCACTGCACACGCTGTATCGGCGCATCGGCTACATCCACCACCGCTTCATGCCGGGGCAGGCGGATCTGTCAGGCACGATCGATCATCATCTCGCCATTCTCGCGGCCGTCGCCAACCGCCGCGTCGAGGACGCGGTGAGGGCGAGCGATGCCCTGATCGACTACATGGATTCGATGTTCACGGGCATGGAGGCCGGGATCGATCCGCGGCTGCTCGATTGCAGCATCGAGCCGCTGCTGGGCGCGTAGAAAGTTTCGAAGAGAGGACCAAGAAAATGTCAACGATGGCGATGCCACAACCAACCGCGAGCGAAGCCGCGGTCCGCTACCTCATCACGAACTACAGCCCCAAGGGCAACAAGGTCGGCTGGCTGATGATGGCCTCGATCCTGGTCGAGGCCTGGGACCTCTATTCGATCGCCTTCGTGCTGATCTTCATCAAGGAGCAGTACAATCCCGATCCGCTGATGCTCGGCCTTGCTGCGGCCGGCACGCAAGGCGGCGCCCTGATCGGCGCGCTGCTCGGCGGGTGGCTGTCCGACAAGATCGGGCGCCGCGTGATGTTCCTGGTGACGATGGTGATGTTCATCGTGCTGGCGCTGGCGCAGGCCTTCGTGCCGAATGTTGCGTGGCTGGTCGTAATCCGCTTCCTACTCGGCATCCCGCTCGGCTCCGACATCTCGACCGGCTACACCTACATCATGGAATCCATGGCCAAGGGCGAGCGCGAGGTCATGGGCAACCGCTGGCAGTTCATGTTCGCCGTCGGCGAGGTCCTGACCATCGGCGTCATCGTGATCTTCCTCCTGATCGACATGAACCACGAGATGCTGTGGCGCGTGACGCTCGGCCTCGGCGCGGTGCCGGCGCTGATCATCCTGATCATGCGCCACGACGTGCCGGAGACGGCGGTGTGGCTGGTGCAGAAGGGGCGCTACCGCGAGGCCAAGCAGGTCGCGCGCGAGATGTTCAACGACAATCTCGACATGCTGCCGGATCGGGACGTCCAGGTGCCGAAGGTCTCGACCCGCGCGTTCCTCGCCGACCTCAAGAAGGACCCGATCCGCTGGCGCGCGACGATCTACGGCTGGATCGCCTGCTTCGCGCAAGGCAGCGAATTCTCGACCTTCGCGTTCTACCTGCCGGTGCTGTTCGTGATGGTCGGCGTGTCGAGCGTGCTCGGCAATAACCTGGTGACGATGGGGCTGTTCTGCTTCGCCGCGTTGTCCGGCTGGGTCGGTCCGCTGCTGACGCCGAAGATCGGCCATCGCGGTATCGCCATCGCCGGTTTCGGCATCGTGCTGGCTTCGCTTCTGGTCGCGGCCTTCGCGCTCTACACCGACAACAAGATACTGCTGCCGTTCGCGGCCGCCGCCATGCTGTGGGGCCACTACTGGGATGCGTCGAACTGCATGACGATCCCGACCATGGTCGCCAGGCCGAGATATCGCGGCACCGCCAGCGGCTTCGCATACATGTTCGTCAAGCTGCCGTCGTTCCTGGCGATCTTCCTGTTCCCGTCGCTGTTCGCGGCGATCGGACAGGCCAACGCCACGCTGTTCGTCGCAATCTTCCCGCTGATCGGATTGCTTGCCGCGATCTTCATCCTGCCGGAAGTCTACGGCTACGAGAACGACTGACGCATAGCCCGGTCGCGGTCCGGTGTGGTCGCGATCGGGCTCCTCCCGCTAGGGGCTCAGGAAGACGGGATCGATCCCGGTACCATGGCCGAGCAGGCCGATGGCCTGAAGCTGCGCCGTGTGGACGTCGATCTCCAGGATGGCGAACAGGGCCAGCAGCACCACGACGGAGAAGACGAGCAAGGGATGGGACGTCTCCATGCGGCCTTTGCCGGGTGCAACGAAGCTCTGAATTCCGCGACGCAGCGAGAAGCTCTGCGGCAGCGACTTTGATCGAATCTGCATGATCAACCTTCCTTGCCGCAGCCTGTCTGAAGCACGCGACAAGTGAACTCTAGCCGCCGCCGCATCGCCGGCATTGATGCACCGCAAACGGCTGTACTTGTTTAGCCGGCGCCCTTTGCCGCTACCTGATGGCAGCCGCCAGTGCACCGATCAAGGCAGGCGGCGTCACCAGCAGACCGAGCTTGAGGAACGGCCAGGCGCCGACCTCGATCTTCTCCCGCCGGAGCGCCACCAGCCAGAGGATGGTGGCGAGCGATCCGGTCACCGACAGATTGGGGCCGAGATCGACGCCGATCAGGATGGCGCTGATGACCGGTGCGGGCAGATGATCGCTGGCGGCGACCGAGCCGGCGACGAGGCCGACCGGAAGGTTGTTGGCGATGTTGTCGGCAAGCGCGGTGGCGATGCCGACGCTCCAGGCCGCCTGGGGCACCGATTGCGCGACCGCCTGGTGCAGCAGCGCGCTCAGCTGCGCGATCACGCCGGTCTTCACCAGCGCTTCCACCATGACAAAGAGCCCGCCGACGAGCGGCAGCACGCTCCAGGAGACACCGCGCAGCACGGGCAACGGCGATTGCCGGTTGATCAGCAGCACGATCGCCGCCGTCGCGACGCCGCAGATGAAGGTCGGCAGGCCCAGTTGCCTGTCCAGCGCCGACGCGGTGACCAGCACGATGCCGATCGCGACGATGCCTATTGCCGTGAGCTTGCCGCCGCGTCCAAGCTTCGGATGCGGCACGCTGCGGGCGATCGTTTCCTCCTTGAGCGCGCGGTGCTGGCTCAGGCGCAGGACCACGTATGTGAGCAGGATCGAGGCCGCCGAGGGCAGGGCGAACAGGCGCAGCCATTCGGTGAGCTGCGGCATGCGCGCGCCGAACACGACGAGATTGGCCGGATTGGAGATCGGCAGCACGAAGCTTGCGGCATTGGCAATGAAGGCGCAGACGAACAGATAGGGCAGCGGCTTTGCGCCGGCTGCGCGCGTCGCGGCATAGACGGCCGGTGTCAGCACGATCGCGGTGGCATCGTTGGAGAGCAGCACGGTGACGAGGGTGCCGACGAGGTAGATCAGCAGGAACAGTCGCTGCGGAGAGCCGCGTGCATACTCCACCGCAAGCGCGGCGAGATAGTCGAACAGGCCTTCGAGCCGCGCCAGCTCTGCGATCAGCATCATGCCGATCAGGAAAAGATAGACGTCGACGCCCTTCTCGATACCTGTCAACGCATCCGGCCACGGCAGCAAACCAGACAGCAGCAGCGCGCCGGCGCCGATCACCGCCCAGATCGCCTCGGGCAGGCGAAAGGGCCGGACGATGACGCCTGCGGTCGCGACGACGATGATGCTCCAGGTCCAGATGGCGTCAGACGGCACTGTTCAGTTCTCGAATGGGAGTGGATTCATTCGGCTGCGATAGCCGATGCGGGCGCCGCTGTCTTCCCCCGCGGGCGCGGATCGCCGTCGTCGCTTTGCCGCGTCTCGGGCAAGGCGAGGAGGCAGATCACGGCACCGATCGCCGCTACGGCGCCGAGCGTGATGAATGCTGCGCTGTAACCGGCGCCGACGACGACCAGGCCCGCCAGTGTCGTCGACAGCGCCGCGCCGATGCTCTGGGCCGTGATGACGGCGCCCTGTGCGACGTTGAAGCGGCCGGTGTTGCGCATGAGGTCGGCGACGATGACGGGAAAGATTGCACCGAAAATGCCGGCGCCGACGCCATCCAGAAGCTGCACGCCGACCAGCCAGAACGGATTGTCGGAGAGCGTATAGAGTGCCCCTCGGATCGGCAGGATCAACAATGCGACAAGGAAGAACCGCTTGTGTCCCCAGCGGTCCGCCCGTGCGCCGACCAGCATCGCGAACGGCACCATCACCACTTGCGCCGCAACGATGCACGCCGACATCAGGCTGGTGCCGATGTTCTTGTCCTGCAGCGCAAGCTTTTGCCCGACCAGCGGCAGCATCGCCGCGTTGGAGAGGTGAAACAGGACGACACAGATCGCGAATATGAGCAGCGGACGGCAGGTCAGGAGCACGCCGAGGCCCGAGGGATGTTCGGGTGCACCATTAGTACGAGCGTGGTGCAGTCCGCGCGCGAGGTCGTGGTCGATGGCCCGTTCGGGGATCGCCAGGATGCTGACGAGGCTCGCGATCGCCATGGCGCCGAGAAGGTAGAACACGACGGTCGGTCCGAACCAATAGGCGGAGAGGCCGGCGATGCCCGCCGCGACGGCGTTGCCTGCGTGGTTGAAAGTCTCGTTACGCCCGATGCGCCTGGTAAATGCGGCATGCCCGAAAATGCCAAGAGAGACCGCGGCGATCGCCGGTGGGAAGACCACAGCAGCGGCTTGCGCGATGCCTTGCGAGATCATCACCGGCAGGAGGTTGGGGAACAACGGCAGCGAGAGCGAGGCGAGCGTCACCAGAATCGCAGCGGCCACCATCACCAACCGCTTCGTCCGTGTGGCGTCAACCAGCGCACCGGCCGGCGTCTGCGCGACGATGCCGGCGATCGTTGCGATCGACATCACGAGGCCAATGCGAGCCTCGTTCCAATGCTGCTCGGTGAGAAGATAGACCGCGAGATAAGGGCCGAGCCCGTCGCGGACGTCGGCGAGGAAGAAATTGGCCGCATCCAGCGCGCGGCCGGCGCGCCTCGCCTGATCAAGGTCTTGGCTCGACATGCATTCCTCGATCCAGGCTGGAAGGTCCCGGCGAAACCCGATTTCACGGCAGCTTTGTTCCGTCAGGTGGCGTAGTCACCGTGCCACGGATAGCTTCTCCGTGATCGCCTTGCGCAATATGCGCGACAGCGACTCTACCGAATACGGCTTCTGGATCAGTTCGAAACCGCGATGGGCGCTTTCGGCGAGCACGTTGCTGTAGCCGCTGGTGAGCACCACGGGCAGGCCCGGATAGCGCTCGCGGATGATGCCGGCTAGCTCGACGCCGTTCATTCCGGGCATGATGACGTCGGAGAACACGAGGTCGACGGCAAATTCGTTCTCGCCGAGGATCGCCAGTGCCGCGTTGGCGTTGGCGACGCGGCGGACGACATAGCCGAGGTCTTCCAGAAGCTCGGTCGAGAACTGGCCGACCTCGTCGTTGTCCTCGACCACGAGCACGCGGTAGCCGCGCCCGGTGGTCGCGGTCTCGCTGGTCAGCGCCGCGGCTTCCTTCTCGGTGGCCGGGCTTTGCGCCTGCGGCAGATAGATGGTGAAGGTCGCGCCTTTGCCTTGCGTGCTCGTCACCGCGATGTCGCCCTCGGACTGTTTTGCGAAGCCGAAGGCCTGGCTGAGGCCGAGGCCGGTGCCCTTGCCGACCTCCTTGGTGGTGAAGAACGGTTCGAAGATCGAGTCGAGATGCTCGGGCGCGATGCCGCTGCCGGTGTCGGTGACGGAGATGGCGACGTAGTCGCCGCTGCGCGCCGATTGCGCGCGCAGCTGAGGGATACCCTGGACCTTGCGCACGGCGATGGTGAGGCGGCCTTCGCCATCCATGGCATCACGGGCGTTGATGGCGAGGTTGATCAGCGCGGCCTCGAACTGGCCGATGTCGGCCACGGTGAAGCAATCGGGATCCCGAACTTCCACGGCGATCTCGATGCGGCCGCCGACCAGTGGCCGGACCAGCTGTGCCACGCCCTCGACCTGGCTGCCGACATTGAAGATCTGCGGCTTCAGCGGCTGCCGTCGCGCGAACGCCAGAAGCTGTGCCGTCAGCTTCGAGGCGCGCTCGACCGTCTCGGAGATGGCGTCGACATAGCGGCGGCGGCGTTCCTCCGGCAGCTCGCGGCGGCGCAGGAAGTCGGTGGCAGAGCGGATGATGGTGAGGAGATTGTTGAAGTCGTGCGCGACGCCTCCGGTGAGCTGGCCGATCGCCTCCATCTTCTGCGATTGCCGCAGCGCTTCCTCGCCGCGGCGGCGCTCGGTGACGTCGACGGCCTCGGGCACCGCGCCGGTGATGTTGCCGTGGCGGTCGAGCACGGGCCGCATGCCGAAATCGAAATCGCGCTCGCCGATGGGAAGGCGCAGGCGCATCTCCAGCCGCACCGCTTCTCCTTTGAGCACCGTGTCGAAGGCCTCTCGCACGGCGGCGCTCATGCCGTTTGTGCCGGCGAACCAGGGCGTGTCCCAGAACGGCTTTCCGATCACATCCGAAGAGCGTGCCTTGATGCCGTCCAGCGCGGTCTTGTTGGCGTAAAGCAGCTCACCTCTGAGATTGACCAGGCCCTGATACTGATTGCTGGTCTCCAGGATCGCGCGCAGCCGTGCCTCGTTGGATTCGAGCTCGGCGGTGCGCTCGGCAATGCGCTGTTCCAGCGTCTCGTTCAGCTGCCGGAGCTCGATCTCGGCCTGCTTGGCGACGGTGATGTCGTGGGCGACGCCGATGAAGCCGATATGCTTGCCCGTCGGGTCCCAGCGCGGCTGCGATTCCGATCGGAGCCACCGCCATTCGCCGCTTGCGTTCCTGTAACGCGCTTCCAGCACGAAGGGTTTGAGGGAGGCTTCACCCTGGACCGATTGCTGGAGCACGTGCGGCAGGTCGTCGGGATGCAGCACCTTGCGCCAGTCGAAGTCGATGGCCTGATCGTAGGGCAGCCCGACGAAATCGACATAGGCCCGGTTGGCGAAGGACCGCTTGCGGTCGAGCTTGGTGACCCAGATCGGGACCGGCGCGCTGTCGGCGATCAGCCGAAAGCGCTCCTCGCTCTCGCGCAGCGTCGCGCGCGCCAGCGCCTGGTCGGTAATGTCGATGTGGGCGCCGACGAGGCGGATCGCGCGGCCGTCCTTGTCGCGCTCGATCTTGGCGACGACCCGGATCCAGCGGGTCTCGCCGTCGCTGGGACGGATGATGCGGTATTCAGCGCTGTAGTCTTCGCTCGTTCCGGCGAGAGCCTCGAAGAAATGCTTGACGGCCGCGTCGCGATCGTCGGGATGGATGCGGTTGACCCAGGCCTCGTGCGTCTCGTCCGCGGCCTCCGGCGGCAGGCCGTGGATCATCAGATATTCGGGCGAGCGACGGTTCTTGAAGCCTTCGCGGAAATCGACCTCGACGCCGCCGACCTTGCCGATGCGCTGGATGCGTGCCAGCTCGGCCTCGCGCTCCTGCAGCGCGCGATAGGCGTTATCGCGCTCGCGCGCGACGTCTTCGAGGTGCTGGCGCAGCCTTTCGGCTGCGATGGTCTCGGGCAAGGGATCGTTCAAGGCATCGGCCGTTGTGATGCGGGTGCGCACGTGCCGAACCGATATTCACACAGACGGAGCGTGATGACCATTGTTTAGAGGGTAAAGTATCGGAAAATGGGAGCGCGTGCCTGAACGCGAGGAACGACCCGGCGGCAACGTCTGGTCTGGCAATTTGTTCCGGAGACTGGAACGATCGGCTGATCGAGGCGTCTTCGCGGGGTGCCAACTCGCTCATAAGAATCCCTTTCCAAAGAGGCTAAATCTTGAAGCTCTTCGTCTGTCAGGCCTGCGGCAACGTTCTCTATTTCGAGAATCGTGCCTGCGAACGCTGCGGCCATCGTGTCGCCTTCATGCCGGAGAAGGAGACAATGTCGGCGATCGAGCCCGACGGAGAAGCCTGGCGGACATTGGCCGACAACGGCGAAGGCCGGATGCTGTGCCGGAATGCCGAATACGACGCCTGCAACTGGCTGACAGACACGGACGATACCACCGGCTATTGCCGCGCCTGCCGCCACAATGGGACGGTACCGAACCTCTCCGATCCGGCGCAGCTTGCTGGATGGCGTGAGCTGGAGGTGGCCAAGCACCGTCTACTCTATGCCCTGATCCGCTGGAGGCTGCCGCTCCAGACCCGGCAGGACAATCCCGAGCATGGGCTGATCTTCAATTTCCTTGCCGACGATCCGAACAGCGGACAGAAGGTCATGACGGGCCACGACAGCGGCCTGATCACGATCGCGCTCAAGGAGGCGGACGACATCGAGCGCGAGCGGCGCAGGCTCGAAATGGGCGAGCCCTACCGGACGCCGCTCGGGCATTTCCGCCACGAGGTCGGACACTATTTCTGGGACGTGCTGGTGCGGGACGGCGGCAGGCTGGACCAATGTCGCGCCGTGTTCGGCGACGATTCCGTCGATTACGGTCAGGCCTTGCAGCGGCACTATGCCGAAGGCCCGCCGCCGGACTGGCGGCAGAGCTACGTCTCGGCCTACGCCACGACACACCCGTGGGAAGACTTCGCCGAGACCTGGGCGCACTATCTCCACATCGTCGACACGCTGGAGATGGCCGCCGAGTTCGGCATGGAGGTGCGCCCCAGGGTCGACCGCGACGGAGAGTTGACGGCGCGCATCCGTTTCAACCCCTACGAGGCAAGGGATATCGAGGCGCTGGTCAACGCATGGCTGCCCTTCACCTTCGCCATGAACAGCGTCAACCGCGCCATGGGCCTGCGCGACCTCTATCCCTTCATCCTGTCGCCGGCTGTGGTTGGCAAGCTGGGCTTCATTCACGGCCTGGTCCGGGACGTGGCCAAGGCCGGGAAGCCCCGGGAAGCGGCACGGCGTCCCTAGGGCTCGCCGGGCCCATTTCGGTCTTGCGCTGGCACGCCAGAGGCCCCGGATTTAGACCGTTGCCTCCGGCCCATTTTGATGTACCACGGGAGCCACACGGCCCGTCCCATAGGCCCCAACGGCCAGGAGACGGGTCCCGCCCAAGGTCGAGACTCAAGAAAAGCATGTTCAAACGGATTCTGATCGCCAATCGCGGCGAAATCGCCTGCCGGGTCATCAAGACCGCCCGCAAGATGGGAATTCAAACGGTTGCGGTCTATTCCGAAGCCGACCGCGATGCCCTCCATGTCGAGATGGCCGACGAGGCGGTGCTGATTGGTCCGCCGGCTGCGGCCGAGAGCTATCTGGTGATCGAGAAGATCGTCGAGGCCTGCCGCAGGACGGGCGCCGAGGCGGTGCATCCCGGCTACGGCTTCCTGTCCGAGCGCGAGGCGTTTCCGCGCGCGCTGGAGGCGGCCGGTATCGTCTTCGTCGGCCCCAACCCCGGCGCGATCGCCGCGATGGGCGACAAGATCGAATCCAAGAAGGCGGCGGCGAATGCCGACGTCTCGACCGTGCCGGGCTTCCTCGGCGTGATCCAAGACGCCAAGCATGCGGTCAAAATCGCCGATGCGATCGGCTATCCGGTGATGATCAAGGCCTCCGCCGGCGGCGGCGGCAAGGGCATGCGGATCGCCTACTCGACCCAGGAGGTCGAGGAGGGATTTGGGCTGGCAAAAGCGGAAGCGAAGGCCTCGTTCGGCGACGACCGCGTCTTCATCGAAAAGTTCATCGTCGATCCCCGCCACATCGAGATCCAGGTGCTGGGCGACAAGCACGGCAACGTGATCTATCTCGGCGAGCGCGAATGCTCGATCCAGCGCCGCAACCAGAAGGTCATCGAGGAAGCGCCGTCGCCGCTGCTCGACGAGGCCACCCGCCGCAAGATGGGCGAGCAGGCGGTCGCGCTGGCCAAGGCCGTGAATTACGACTCCGCCGGCACGGTCGAGTTCGTGGCAGGGCAGGACAAGAGCTTCTACTTCCTGGAGATGAACACGCGCCTCCAGGTCGAGCATCCCGTCACGGAACTCGTCACCGGCATCGACCTCGTCGAGCAGATGATCCGTGTCGCCGCCGGCGAGAAGCTCGCCATCGCGCAGAAGGACGTCACGCTGACGGGCTGGGCGGTGGAGTCCCGCCTCTACGCCGAAGACCCGTTCCGCAACTTCCTGCCCTCGATCGGGCGGCTCGTGAAGTATCGGCCGCCGGCGGAAGCCAGCAAGGACGGCATCACCATCCGCAACGACACCGGCGTGCAGGAGGGGGGCGAGATCTCGATCCACTACGATCCGATGATCGCCAAGCTCGTCACCCATGCGCCGTCGCGCGCGGCTGCGATCGAGGCTCAGGCCACTGCGCTGGATTCCTTCTACGTCGACGGCATCAGGCACAACATCCCGTTCCTGTCGGCGCTGATGCACCATCCGCGCTGGCGCGAGGGACGGCTCTCGACCGGCTTCATCGCCGAGGAATTCCCCAAGGGCTTTGCGGTGCGCGTGCCCGAAGGCGAGGTCGCGCGGCGGATCGCCGCGGTCGGCGCCGCCATCGATCACGTGCTCGGTGAGCGCAAGCGGCAGATCTCGGGCCAGATGGGCGGCCGCATCGTGCAGCGAGAGCGCCGCCGCTCGGTCTGGCTCGACCGCCAGGAGATCCTGCTCGAGGTCGGGCGCGAGGGCGAGGCGATCGCGATCCGCTTCATCGATCCCGACGGCAAGGCCGGCAATGCGCATCTCTTGCAGTCGCCGTGGAAGCCCGGCGATCCGGTCTGGCAGGGCACCATCGACGGTCACCTCGTCGCGGTGCAGGCGCGTCCGATCGCCAACGGCATCCGCCTCGCGCATCAGGGTGTCGAGGTGCCGGTCTATGTCTGGACCGAGGCCGAGGCGGCTTCCGCGCGGCTGATGCCGGTGACGACGGCCTCCGACACCGGCAAGAAGCTGCTGTGCCCGATGCCCGGCCTCGTGGTCTCGATCGCGGTGACCGAAGGGCAGGAGGTCAAGGCCGGCGAGACGCTGGCGGTGGTCGAAGCCATGAAGATGCAGAACGTGCTGCGCGCCGAGCAGGACGGCACCGTGAAGAAGATCCACGCCAGCGCGGGTGCGACACTCGCGGTGGACGCGCTGATCCTGGAGTTTGCGTAAAGCGTCTTCGTGGGGATCTCAGCGTCCCCACGAACACCGTTATTGCGAGCGCAGCGAAGCAATCCAGACTGCCTCTGCGGAAAAATCCTGGATTGCTTCGCTGCGCTCGCAATGACCGAGTATGTTGCGGCTGCGTCGCTACAAATGAGAGGGCACCCATGGCCTTTCGTTCCCGCCGCGAGAAACTTCGCTCCATCCTGTCGGGCGCAACTTGTGTCCATCCCGGCTCGGTCTACGACGCCATCTCGATCCGCATTGCGGAGGACCTCGGGTTTCCGCTCGGCATGTTCGGGGGATCAGTGGCCTCGCTCGCCGTGCTCGGCGATCCCGATATCACGCTGATCACGCTCACCGAGCTTGCCGAGCAGATGCGGCGGATGTCGCGCGCCGCAACACTCCCCGTTCTGGTCGATGCCGATCACGGCTACGGCAATGCGCTCAACGTGCGCCGCACGGTGCAGGAGTTGGAGATGGCGGGCGCCGCCGGCCTCACTATCGAGGACACGCTGCTGCCGGCTGCCTTTGGCGAAACGAAGACGCAGCTGATCTCGCTCGAGGAAGGCGTCGGCAAGATGAAGGCGGCGCTTGGCGGCCGCAGCGATCCGTCGCTGGTGATCATGGGCCGCACGGGCGCTGCCGCGATCACCTCGATCGAGGATGCCGTTCGCCGCGCCAAGGCTTACGAGGCTGCCGGAGTCGATGCGTTGTTCTTCACCGGCATCAAGTCGCGCGCCGAGCTCGAGGCCATCGCATCTGTCACGCGCCTGCCGATCGTACTCGGCGGTGCGCCGGACGAATTGAATGCGCTCGACTACCTTGCGAGCCAGCGCGTACGCATCGCGCTCCAGGGCCATGCGCCGATCGCCGCCGCGACGCAGGCCGTCTACGAGACGCAGAGGGCGTTGCGCGAGGGCACGGCGCCCAAAAGCCTCAAGGGCTTGGCATCGCCGGAGCTGATGGCCCGTGTCATGCGCGAGGGCGAGGCCAGGGTGCGCAGCGCCGATGTCCTCGGATTGAACAAGTGAGCCGGGCAATTCTTCAGGTCATGATCCGCGGACGCGTGCAGGGCGTCGGCTATCGGGCCTGGGTCGAGTATCAGGCGACGGCGAGCGGCCTCGAAGGCTGGGTCCGCAACCGTCGCGACGGCAGCGTGGAGGCGCTGTTCGCCGGCGCGCCGAACCACGTTGCCGACATGGTCGCGCTTTGCCGCCACGGCCCGCCGTCCTCGCGCGTCGACAGCGTCACCAGTGAAACCGCGAGCGCGGATGAGCTGAATCTGCGCCGGGCAGGGGAGACGTTCTCGGTCCTGCCGACGGTGTAGCTTCAGAAGACCGTCATGCCCGGGCCTGCCCGGCCATGACGACGTCGAGGCCGAGGTGCCCAAGCGCTCGATGGGAAATTTCACCTTGGCAGCTTGGCGATCGCCTCGCTCAGCTCATGGATCTCATAGGGTTTGCGCAGGATCGGGAAATCGCCGCGCACACCGGCGGCGACCTCGCTGTACCCGGTGGCGAGCAGGATCGGCAGGCCGGGGCGGATCTGGCGCAGGCGATGGGCGAGGCTGAGCCCGTCCATCTTGCCGGGCATGACGATGTCCGAGAACACGAAGTCGACGCCGTTGCTCTCGATCTCGCGCAATGCCGCTTCGGCATCGGCGACCCGGCGCACTTGATAGCCGAGCTGCTCCAGAAGACCGATGCTGACCAGGGCGACGTCGGGATTGTCCTCGACCAGCAGCACCGTGCCGCTGCCGCGGAGAGGCGTCCCCGATGTCTCGCGCGACGGCGCATCTGTGCCGCGCGGCAGGATGATGGTGAATGTCGTGCCCTTTCCGAGCTCGCTTGCGACCGTTATCGTGCCGCCGGCCTGATGAGCGAAGCCGTGCACCTGCGAAAGGCCGAGGCCGGTGCCTTTTCCGATCGGCTTGGTGGTGAAGAACGGCTCGAAGATCTTGTCGAGAACGTCGGAGGGAATTCCGAGCCCGGTATCTGTGACGTCGATTGCGACGAAGTCGCCGGCGAGAGGAGGTTCGTTCAGCACGACATTGCGCGCGCCGATCGTCACCGTGCCACCGTCCGGCATCGCGTCGCGGGCATTGATGACGAGGTTGAGCAGCGCAGTCTCGAGCTCGGAGACGTCGGCCTTGATCGGCCAGGTGTCGGAGCCGATGTCGTAGGCGAGGCGCACGGAACTGCCCACGCCGGCGTCGAGCACCTCGCGGATGGCCGCGACCCGTTCGGCGAAATCGATCGCCTGCGGGTTGACGCTCTGCCGCCGCGCGAAGGTGAGGAGCTGGTTCGTCAGCGCGGCGCCGCGTTTGGTCGCGGTCTCGATCGCGGACATGGCGCGCTCGAGCTTGGGGTCGTCGGCGGCGCTCTTCTTCAGGATGTGAAGGCTTCCGCTGATGATCATCAGAAGATTGTTGAAGTCGTGGGCAACCCCGCCGGTGAGCTGTCCGAGCGCATCGAATTTCTGCGACTCGGCGAGCTGCTTCTGCATTGCCTCGAGCTTGAGCTGGGCGTTGCGGCGCTCGGTGATGTCGCGCGTGATCTTGGCGAAGCCGATCAGCGCGCCGCCCTCGTAGATCGGGTCGATCACCACGCTGGCCCAGAAGAACGTGCCGTCCTTTCGGACCCGCCAGCCTTCCTCCTCATATCGGCCCTTTTCCCGCGCGATACCGAGCGCCCGCGCCGGCTTGCCATTGGCGCGGTCGGTCTCGGTGTAGAAGCGGGAGAAATGCTGGCCGAGGATCTCCTCGGGCGAATAGCCCTTGATGCGTTCGCCGCCGACGTTCCAACTGGTGATGATCCCCTTGGGATCAAGCATGTAGAGGGCGTAGTCGGCGACTCCCTCAACCAACAGCCGGAAACTGCGCTCGCTTTCGAACAAGTCTCTCTGTTGACTGAACTTTTCGGACATTCCGGACCCCGCCTCGACGGGGACAAACGCCGCACATGGCAGATTTGTTCCCATTCTATGGGACATTTTTAGGCAATATCCCGCTCGGTATACAGAGGCCGCCGCGATGAGGCGCGGTGGGCCGCTAGCTCGTCGCCAGGCTCCGGAACGTCGCAGCCACCGCGCGCAGCGCCGCGAGCTTGGCGGGATCGCCGACTTTCGAATGCAGCATCACCTTCGAGCTGCCTAGTCTCGGCAGCTTGTGCGCCGGCCCGAGATCGACCAAGCCCGGAGGTGCGATCCGCCGCGCCAGCGGCGCAATTGCAAGTCCGGCAAGCGCAGCGGCGACCACCGCCGTGACACCGCCGCCGACAAATCGCTCGCGCCAGGCGATGCCGGCCTTGTCCAGCTCGCGCACGGCGATGGCGCGGACGCCACAGGGCGGGGCGAGCGTTGCCAGCGGCAGTGCTTCGCCCTTCGGGAGCGTGAAACGCCGTGACGCGAACCAGCCGAACTCGTCATCAGCCAGCTTCTCGCCGCCACGGCGGCTGCCCTCCTGGCGGACGATCACGGCGTCCAGCTCGCCCGCATCATAGGCGTCCTGCATCTCGCGCGAGAAACCGATGGTGACGGCGAGCGTGAGATTTGCGGATATCGCGTGCAGCCGTTCGAGCAGCGGCACCAGTTCAGGGCCCGCGGCGTGGTCGGAGATGCCGAGCGAAAGCGACTGCGCGGCGAAAGCCTCGCCGGAGAGCGCACGGTCATGCGCGTCCATGAGCGCGCGGGCGCGATCGAGGAAAGCAGCACCATCCGCCGTGAGCCGAACCGCGCGCGGCGAGCGTTCGACGAGGCGTTTTCCGACCAACGTCTCCAGGCGTTGCAGCTTGAGGCTGACAGCCGCCTGCGTCGTGCCGATCGCTTCGGCCGCACGGGTAAAGCTCTGGAGGTCGGCGACCAGCAGGAAGGCCCGGACCGTGGCGATGTCGAGGGTGGCAGTCATTACAATTCGTTATCACTGATATCAGATGAGATAAGATACCAAAATGAACGGAGGAGGTCTAGCTTCACACCAACGCCGCGCAGACCACCACGCGGCATCCTGAGGAGAACGTCCATGCCCCTGATCACCGTGTCCTACGCCACGTCTCGCCAGTCGCCGTCGCTGAAGGCCGACGTCGCCAATGCCGTCTCCGAGCTGACGGCAAATATCCTGCACAAGGATCCCAAGGTCACCGCCATCATCGTGAAGTCCGTGGATGCGGGCGACTGGTTCGCGGGCGGCAAGTCGCTCGCCGAGCAGAAGCTCGCAAGCTACTGGATCGACATCCACGTCACCGAAGGCACCAACACCAAGGACGAGAAGGCGGCTTATCTCGCTGCGATGTTCAAGCGCATGGCCGAGATCCTGGGCCCGCTGCATCCCGAAACCTATCTGCATGTCGACGAGGTCAAGGGCGACGCCTACGGTTTTGGCGGCCTGACCCAGGAGCGGCGCTACATCGCCGGCAAGCTCGAGGTTTCGCTGCAGGCGGCGTGATGCCTGGTCGCGGGTGAGCAATCTCACCCGCGACCGGTTGCAAGGGATCGTCAGCTCGCAGCCCGGAACTGGACTTCTGAATTGTTGATGAAGCACATCTTGTCGAACAGCTTCAGGTCCAGGGGGTTCGGCAAGCGGACATCGCTGAGATCAGGACAGGGCTTGACTGCGGGATCATAGGATCGATCGATCTGCGAGATGAAGACGACGATCAGCCCCTTGTCTCGTGCGAACGATTTCAGCGCGCGCACCTGAACGGTCAGGTCGGGGTTTTCCCGCCGCTGGTCGAGCAGTTGCAGATAGTCGATCACCACGAATGTGCCGCGCGGGGCGGGGGCCATCTGCTTGACGACGTAATCGGCGCTGATCGCATCGGAGCAATCGAGCTCGAACAATTTGTCGAACTGCGCTGGCTCCACGCCGATCGCCCGCAAGCGGTCCAGAACGTCTCTCTCGGTGTATTCGAGCGAGAAAAACGCGGCGCGGCCACCTTTCCTCATGGCCTCCACCGCAAGTTCGAGACTCATCAGGGTCTTGCCATGACCGGGTCGCGCACCGAGCAGCACCAGCTCGCCCGGCCGGAATTGAGGAAACAGCTTGCCGGCCGGCGTCATGCCCGCGGCTTTTGCCGCGAGCAAGCTCCAGGCGGAAAACCCTTCCGCTGTGGCGACGCGATCAAGCGCGTCGTGGAGTGGAATGCCTTCCTCGCGGGACAGGCGCTTCGCCTTGCGCTTGAGATGATAGATCGGCGCAGACAATCTCATCGTGAGAACCTCCCATTGCGAGCATGATCGCAATCCCTCCTTATGCCCAGCGCTCGAACAGTCGGTCCGATGATCAATTCGCCCGGCATGAAGTCTGCTTTCCCGGCGGAGGGGGGAGGCGCGGGCGACGCCGGAATCAACTATAACCGATTCCGCGCAGAACGCGGTAGCTAGGCGACCGCTTCCGGCAGCAGCGCGCGGGTTGGCCCGAACAATTCTTCGAACGTCTGCCTGAGTGCGATATCGACATCGGCCATGGTCACGAGCTGGCCGAGATCGACCAGCGAGGTGACGCCGTAGCGGGGATCGGCAACGCCGCAGGGCACGATGCCGGCGAAATGCGACAGCTCCGGCTCGACATTGATGGCGATACCGTGGAACGACACCCAGCGCTTCAGACGGACGCCGATCGCCGCGATCTTGTCCTCGTGATCGGCTCCCTTGTCGGGGCGCCTGACCCAGACGCCAACCCGGTCCTCGCGCCGCTCGCCGCGAATGTTGAAGGCAGCCAGCGTCCGCAGGATCAATTCCTCCAGGCTCGCGACATAGGCCCGGACATCGGGCCGGCGGCGCTTGAGGTCGAGCATGACATAGGCCACCCGCTGGCCCGGCCCATGATAGGTGAGCTGCCCGCCACGCCCGGTCGCGAAGATCGGGAAGCGGGCATCCAACAGGTCTGATTGCTTGCCCGAGGTGCCCGAGGTGTAGAGCGGGGGGTGTTCGAGCAGCCAGACCAATTCCGGGGCCTCGCCCGCCGCGATCGCGGCGACCCGGGCCTCCATGATGGCCACCGCATCCGGATAGGGCACCGGAGCATCCGAGATAAGCCATTCGACGGGCTCGCCGCCTGCGGCGGAAAACGACGTCAAATCGAGCTCTTGGCGCTGGTTTTGGCGGGGGTTTTCAGGCGAATTAACCATTGGCTAACCATAACGTGGTGATGATCGCAGGCGCAATGAAGAGTCCCAAGTCGCGGCGGTCCTGACAGTGCCCACTCTCGATAAAGTCACCGTGGATCTCATGGTCGTCCTCGGGACGACCACCATGCCGATCCATCAAGTATTGCGTCTTTCCCGCGGCGCCATCATCGAGCTGGATGCCACCGAGGCCGACGAGGTCAAGGTCCTTGCCAACAATCTGCCGGTCGCCTCCGGCGTCGTGCTGGTCGATCGCAACCGGATCGCGGTCGAGGTCAAGCAGATGCTGCCGCGCTCCGCGGGCACCCGGTAGGCGTTTGGCACCAGCTGGGCAGGCGGCTAGCGGTCCGGCCAACCAGCGAGGTCGATTCGGGGCAGAAGGCTGGAACTTTCCTGCAAAGCTTGTGGAATTCAGGGCCTTTGCAGGCTTGTACCCCTCTGATGGATTTGTTAGATCGGCGCCGTTGATCCGGCCGGCCCTCAAGCCTCAAGCCGGCATCCCCAAAGCGCTCGTGGCGGAACTGGTAGACGCGCTGCCTTGAGGTGGCAGTGAGTAAAATCGTGGGGGTTCGAGTCCCTCCGAGCGCACCATACCCACGCCTAATTCATTGAAATTACGGCGTCTTTTTTCCAAAGTTACTACGCAAAGTTACTACTTTGTTCCTGCCTGGCGTTCCTCCGCTGTTCTCGCCGGACGGCATGAAATCGTCAAATGCAGCATTCTGATCAAACGCAATAATCTTATCCATGCCACTTATGCCGAGCTTTTCTCGGTTCGCCTGGGCGATGTAATGCGCCGGCATCTTCGGATCGGTCCAGCCGAACATTGCCATCATCTGGCTCTCGGTGCAGTCGGCGTAAGCGGCGACCTCGGCCCGCGCTTTTCGCACGCCATGGCAGCTCTTCTTTGGCTCGTTGACGCCGGCGAGCACGGCGTACTTCTTGAACTTCATTGCCCAAGCCTTCTTGTTCATCGTCAGCACGCGGCCCTTCACCATTTTGCCGGTGAAGACTTCCGCGCCGATGATCCCAGCCGCTCGGGCCGCCCGCAGACTTTCCGCAAATTCTGGATGCACCGGAACTGTAACGGTGGTGTTGCCGCGGCTCTTTTCGGTCGCAATCTGCACCGCCATCTTGCGCACGATCTGTCGCAAATGAGGGGGACCGAAGCGATGCGCGTCGCCAACCCGCAAGAATGTGTAATGCAGAATGTCGAACATCAGCCGAGCCTCGGTGCCGAGCGGCCACTTCGTGCGATAGAGGGCCATATCGTCCTCGGTCCAGGGCACGAAGCCGCCGCTTTCTCGGCTCGCCTTCGCCTTGCCAGACTTCAGCCCAATCGTCGGATCATCATCATCTTCGAGGTGTTCTTCGTCGATCATCCAGCGGATCATGCCGCGCAATGCAGACAACAGATTGCCCGCCTGGGACGGCGTGCGTGCCTTCATTTCCGCCTTGATGGCCTTGCGCGTCAGCACGGCAAACGGCCTCTCTCCATTCTCCGGCAACAGGCTCTCGATCAGCCCAGTACGCTGGAGCCGAGTCGAGCCCGACAGTCCATCTTGGCCGACCGACAGGTTGCCGAGCCAATGGTCGCTCTGTTTGTAGAGCATCCAATACCAGCGCAGGGTATGCGGCTTCGGCGGCTCGGTGCGCAGTTCCGGACGCGGCTCGTTGCGTCGTTTCTGCGCATTGACGTAATCGGTCGCATCGCCATAGAGCGCAATCTGCGAAACAATGGCTGCATCACACTCGTCGTCGAATGCTTTCGTGCCGAACTCACTCTGGATCCTGACCTTCGGCAAGCCGTTACGAAGCTGGACATAATAGCGTGTTTGTCCGCGCTGCGAGCGATCGGCCTGCACATAACGGCGTTCAGGCTGTACCAACGGATCAGGCGCGCTACGGCGTTTACGCATTACTCCTCCCAGCGCCGCGATCGCCGCGTCATAGGCGGTGTCGAACGCTTCGGTTCCGTATTCCTCACTGATCCCGATCCGACGACCCTTGCGGCTCAACTTCACGTACCAGCGCAGCGCGCCCAGCGGTGAATAGTCGAAATAGAGATACATTCGCGTGTCCCCAGGTGCGCGGGGTTCGCGGTGTTTTGTTTCAAGCATTGGCTTTCTCCGGGGACCAATGCTTGGAGTCTATTGATGCGGTGACTCCGCATCAATCGATAAGGTGCTTTTCAACCGCTTTCGGTACGTTTCAGGAAACGCTGCAGCGGTTCCGACGGTGTCCATTCGCAGTCAAACTGGTTGGTGGGCTGGATCGGTAGTGTGCTTGCCGTGAGGGCTATCCGAATAACACCCTCACCATCGATCGTGACCGCACTCGCGCCGGCTTCCTTGGCCGCGCGGACTGCACGAGCGATATCGGCTTGTGTAACCTTGGCCGGACGCCGCGGCATTCTCTTCTCCTGTCGTTCAGGGCGCCTGCGAATTCCCGTCCGCCCACGCCAGCGGACCGCTAGGAAAGCCAAAAGAGCGGCTGACAAAAGCGTTAGATGATTGGCGTCGTATTGCCGGCTAGCTCGGCGTAGAAATCGGACGGACGCTACACCGTCAAACGACACAGTCCCTGGAATGATCGTTGGCTTATCCCTTGCACCTGCTCGTACCTTCCCTGCAGCTTCCATCGGGCAGGGGTTCGCAATCGCGATGGCTGCCGTTTCTCACGCGGCTCGACAAACTCGTCCGTTCGAATAGGCCAAACAACTGCTCGGGAATGAAATGCGTTCCAGACGCATAGACATCTCGGTCGCCTTGGGAATGCTGACCGTCTGCGAAGCGGCCCCGCGGCATGACTGTCCGGTGTAGGTCCGAAAGCGTCCGCGCGTGTAGGCGCGCGATGCGGCCTTCTACAAATCCTTGATCTCCGATTCCAGGAGGTTGTTCGCGACGATCAGCGCACGAACGGCTGCGCGCCATCGCAAACGGCGATCACCCAGTCGGCGGCGGCTTCCAGTCCATTGTCCCGCTCGTCTGACTGAGAAACCGAGGGCATAACCCTGTTCCAAGTTGACCGTCGAGGTCTCATGTTCTTATTTTGTTCTCATGGAGTCAAGCCGCCATTTCAAGCCGCCCTGGACGTTAATCCGGGAAAATTCCGAGTGCTACGTGGTCAAGGACGCGAACGGCGTGACCCTGGCATGGATCTATTGCCGGGATGTCACGCAGCGCTACGGCGTCGGCGCCGGCAAGCTGTCGTCGGACGAGGCGCGGCGGATCGGCAAGGCGATCGCGCGCATCCCCGAATTCATGATGCAGCGCCAGGGCTTCTATTCCCGCGGCGGCGGAACGCGCTGGCGCGCTGATCGCCCCTACCACGTCGCTCTTGAAGACCGCTACATCCGCGAACACTGGGATGAGATCGATGCTCTCTGCCGGCTGAACAGCCTGCCATTCAATGCGACGGGCGAGGTCATCCAGAGCGACGGCGTATGGAGGGTCCATGAATTCACCTGGCAGATGGATGCGATCCTGTTTTGGGATCGCTTCGAGGGACGCTGGCTGCGCGGAAGCGAGTTTCACTATCCCGAGCGGCCCCAGAATCTGCCATCACTAAAGCCGCTTCAGAACTGGCCGAAATTCAATCCACGCAATTTGCGGTGACCACTGATGCCAACGTTCAAGAGCATGCACCGAACCCCCGTCATGCTGGTGATCCTGTTGCTGTCGAGCGCGGCCTTCGCGAATGGTTTAGTTGGCCAAGCCAGCGTCGTCGACGGCGACACGCTGGAGATTCATGGGACGCGCATCCGGCTCTGGGGTCTCGATGCGCCCGAGAGCAGCCAGCTATGCCGAGGTGCGGACAGCAACCTGTATCGCTGTGGCGCGAAGGCAGCGAATGATCTCGATTCCTTCATTGCGCGGCGGCCGGTCAATTGTACGCCAACCGCCGAAGATCAATATGGGCGGACTGTGGCAACCTGTTCCGTCGGCGGTGCCGATATCGGAGAATGGCTTGTGCGCAATGGTCTCGCGCTGGATTGGCCGCAATATTCGAAAGGCAAGTACGCCTACGCCCAGCGCGAGGCCGATCGTTCGGGTCGCGGGATGTGGGCGGGCAGCTATGTGGAGCCGTGGTTGTTTCGCGGCTGCATCAGGGCTGGTGGTACTCCGACCAGCTGTTCGGATGATGCAAACGCACATCCTTGAACGCGCCGTCATGCGGCGACTCGGAGCTTCAACAGTTGAGAGGGCGAAATCAACGTCGGAGAGCTGGCGCGATCTGTGCGACTCGCGCTAAGCAATCGCTGTCACCTCCTTACTGCGCAAAGGGAATAGGATGGTTGCTGCTGCCCGTGATTTGCCGGATTCAGGTTATGCACTCGAAGTCGACGGCCGACTCAAGGCCGAATTTGCAACCAGGGACGGAGCAAAGACGGGCGCCGAAGAGCTGAAGAAACGTTTTCCCATGCTCCAAATCAAAATCTATGACGCACAGACAAAGACTCGCGAGGACGTCGAGCTGTCGTGAATCTGGCGCCAGCATGCTCAGAGCGTGCTTTTCGCGAGCTTAGGGCCGTCTCCCTTCGGGACCGGGCTGTCGGCTGGCGCTGAAACCCCGGCTTAAGCCGGGGTTTCACCCTTCGGGCTTCCATCCCTGACGGAAGCTGCGGCGAGAGCGGAGCCGCATCGGCGTCCGCGATCGACGGTGCAGGAGAGGCAGAGTGGGGCGGCGTTCGCCGTGACGGGTTGAAGGCCGGAGGAGAGTCTTCCGGCGCCCGTCATGGAGATTGTTCCCATGAATATGCAGGTTCTTGATGCCCGCCGCGATGCCAGTGGCGGTTACCGGGTGGATGTGAGTCGCGGTGAACGCGTCGGTCGGGTGTCCTCGGAGTGGTTTTCCCGTCCGGCGGATGAGCGCTATCTGTCGCTCAATGAACTGGCCCGCACGGTGCGTGATCGTACGGACCGCAGCCGGACGCGCGTGGTCGAAAGCGCGCTCATCCATGTGGAAGCAAGCCGCGCCGACCCTGAGCGCTTGGCCCTGATGCTGCCCGGCTCGGACACGCCGGTCGTGCCGACCCACTGGAGCTTCGGCCAGCTTGCAAGCCAGGTCGGCGCTCCCGCCGCTTACCTGCGGCAGCTCCCCGCGACGCTCGCAGGCATCAACCTGCAATATGGCCTGACCGCCAACCGCGCCGAACAGATCAAAACGCTTGAGACCGACGATGGCCGTGTTGAGCTTCGCGCCGTCACCAGCCCAGACTATGGCCGGATCTTTGACCATGAGCTGGTTGAGGCCGTGCAGCGCATCGCCGGCAATGGCACGGGCGATACGCGTTGGAAGGTGCCGGGCGTGCTCGACTGGTCGACCGGCATCTACAATCCCTGCGTCGACATTTCCAAGGACACGACGACCCTCTATGCATCCGACAGGGACGTTTTCCTTTTCCTAGTCGATGACCTGAACCCGATCGAGGCTGGCCGTCTCCGGGACGGCTCGCCCGACCTTTACTTCCGAGGCTTCTATTGCTGGAACTCGGAAGTTGGGGCGAAGACGCTCGGTATGGCGAGCTTCTACCTCCGTGCGGTATGCCAAAATCGGAATCTGTGGGGTGTGGAAGATTTCGAGGAGATCATCATTCGCCATTCCAAATATGCCGCTTCCCGCTTTGCGCACGAGGCGGCGCCGGCGCTCCTGAACTTCGCCAACTCCTCGGCCACGCCCTTCGTCAACGGCATCAAGGCCGCCCGCGAGCGGATCGTGGCACGCAGCGACGAGGATCGGACAGAATTCTTGCGCCGCCGCGGCTTCTCGAAGGCCGAGACAGCCAAGGTGATCGACTCGGTGCTGGCGGAGGAAGGGCGCCCGCCTGAAAGCATCTTCGATTTCGTGCAGGGCATCACCGCCGTCGCGCGCGACAAGCCGCATCAGGATGTCCGCCTGGATATGGAGGCGAAGGCGAAGAAGCTCTTGGATCGCGCCGCCTGACTCACGCGAAGCCGCGGAAACCAATTTCGCGTGTCTGCGGCACCTTTCCGTTTCGCCTAATCCGTGGCGCTGCCCTCTTGGAGCAAGAGGGCGGCGCTTCGCTCCGTGAACGGCTTGGAGGCCGAGAGAGAGGCTTTCGGCCGGCCGTTCCGGAGAAACTGACATGGCAAAAGCCGTTCAGAAGATCAAGCTATCGCCATCACGCGACATTCCCTTCAATAAGCTCGTGCTGGCTCAATCCAACGTCCGCCGCACCAAGGCCGGCATTTCGATCGAGGACCTCGCCGAGGACATCGCGCGGCGGTCTCTGCTGCAAAGCCTCAACGTCCGGCCAATCTCCGACGCCGAAGGCCAGGAAACCGGCATGTTCGAGGTGCCCGCAGGTGGCAGGCGCTATCGTGCCCTTGAGCTTCTGGTGAAGCAGAAGCGCCTGGCGAAGACCGCTCCGGTCCCGTGCATCGTTAGCGAAGCCGGTGACGAAATTTCTGCGGAAGAAGACTCGCTTGCCGAGAACGTGCATCGCGTCGCTCTTCATCCGCTCGACCAGTTTCGCGCATTTCAGACGTTGCGCGAGCAAGGTCGTCCCGAGGAGGATATCGCGGCCATCTTCTTCGTCTCCGTCAATGTGGTGAAGCAGCGGCTCCGGCTCGCGGCCGTCTCACCGGCTCTGCTCGACGTCTACGCCGACGACGGCATGTCGCTCGAGCAGTTGATGGCGTTCTCCGTCACCGCCGAGCACGCGCGACAGGAACAGGTCTGGGAGAGCGTCAACAAGTCCGGCTACGACGAGCCGGACCAGATCAGGCGCCTTCTGACCGAGCGTGCGGTGCGGGCTTCCGACAAGCGCGCGCGCTTTGTCGGCCTCGCGGCCTATGAGGCGGCCGGCGGCAGCGTGTTGCGCGATCTCTTCGAAGAGGATGGCGGTGGCTGGCTCGAGGACATAGCTTTGCTCGAACGTCTTGTCGCCGACAAGCTGCGGACGGAAGCCGAGATCGTCGCCGCCGAAGGCTGGAAGTGGCTGGATGTCGCCCCAACCTTTCCCTACGGCCACGATCACGGGCACCGCCGGCTTGAGGGGACACCGGCTGATCTGACCTCCGAGGAGCAGGCGAGCTTTGATGCTCTCCAGGCCGAATACGACGCGCTTCAGGCCAAATATGAAGACGCCGACGAACTGCCGGACGAGGTGGATGCGCGTCTCGGCGAACTCGAGGAGGCGCTCGAAGCCTTCGCGAGCCGGCCGGACGTCTTCAAGCCAGGCGAAATCCTCCACGCCGGCGCCTTCGTCAGCATCGATGGCGAGGGCCGCTTGCAGATCGAGCGAGGCTACGTCCGCCGCGAGGACGAGATCGCATTCGTTGCGGCGACGACCGAACCTGAGAGCGCAGCAACGTCCGACGCCGATGGTGACGATCAGGGCGTGCCACCAGCCCAGCGCGCCACGATCACGGTCGCGGGGCAGGCGAGTGCGGATGGGGAGGACGACGACAGTGCCATCCGGCCGTTGCCCGACCGGCTCGTGATGGAACTGACCGCGCATCGCACGCTGGCGCTACGCGATGCCGTCGCTTGCCATCCGCAGGTCGCGATGACAGCGCTTCTGCACAAGCTTTGCGTGGACGCCTTCTACCAGACCTATGCGCCGGCATGTCTTGAAGCCGGCGTGCGCCACGTCCAGCTTCCCGGTCAGACACCGGATCTGAACGAGAGTGCGTCTGCGAAGTCTGTCGCGGATCGGCAGGCGGCCTGGAAGGCCGATGTGCCGACCGACGAACAGGCGCTGTGGGACTGGCTCGCCACCCTTGACGATGCCAGCCGGCTGGCCCTGCTCGCCCATTGTACTTCGTTCGGCGTCAACGCGTTGTTCGAGAAGGTCGATCGTTTTGGCGGCTCGGGCGTCACCGCCCATGGCTTGCAGCGCCGCCTCGATCAGGCCGATCGCCTGGCGCGGGCGGTGAATCTCGACATGGCGGAGGTTGGCTGGCGACCGACGGTCGACAACTATCTCGGCCGTGTCACCAAGAGCCGGATCCTCGAAGCGGTTCGTGAGGCCAAGGGCGACGGCGCCATGCAGCTCATCGACCACCTCAAGAAAAGCGAGATGGCCAAGGAAGCCGAGCGTCTGCTCGAGGACACCCGCTGGCTCCCCGAGCCGCTGCGACTCGCCGAAGTGGCGCCGCCGTCGGACGTCAAAGAAGCACTGCCGGAGTTCCTCTCCGACGACGAAGGGCAGGCGGGCGAGATCGGCGAGCTCGAGCCGACACAGGCCGTCGCTGCCGAATAACTCACCGCTGCGGAGCGGCAGACGCCGCTCCGCAGCCTTCGCCACGTCCTCTCCTCTCTGCTCTCATGAGGAGAATCGCAGGGAGAGGCAGAGCCGGGCCGGGAAGGGTTTGAGCTGCCGCGGTCTTGAGAGAGCGCCGGGCGGCTCGGCCCAGTCCCGCTCTCCGAGAAATCCCTCCCATGACCGAATCTCTCATCGACGGCGCCGCCGTGCCGCTCCCGATCCGTGCCACCGCAGTTGTCGCCTCCGCCACCGTTAAGGCGGCGCGCCAGCTTTTGACCGATCTTGAACGGGGTCGGCGCGTCGACGCTGCTCGTCTGCGCAATGCCATGGAGGCAGCGTTCGGCGCTTCAGACGCCACCGGCGCCTGGAATTGGAAGACGGCCTATGACGCTTGCGAGGCGGCGACCATCCTGTTCCTGCGACGGTACGGCGCTGCCATGCGCGCCAAGGCGGCTTCGCCGGCCGCCATGCTACCGATGCTGCTGAGGATTACGGGCCTCCTTCCAACACAGACACGGCGGTCCGAGGAAAGTGAATCCCTCCAGCAGTTCTCGACGCCGATTGGACTGGCATACGTCGCCAGCGTCGCTGCCGCGATCACCCCCGCCGACGTGGTTCTGGAACCGTCGGCCGGTACCGGCCTTCTTGCCATCCTCGCTGAACTCGCCGGCGCGTCGCTCATTCTCAACGAATTTGCCGAGAGCCGCGCCGGCATCCTTAGCGACCTTTTTCCCGCGGTCTCCACGACCAGGTTTGACGCCGCTCGCCGCGTTGCCCGATCGCGGGCACCCCGACGGCGGGAGTGCCAGCAATTGCTGGCATTTCAAAGCCTCGAACGGTCCGTGCTTACGTCAGCCAGCGCCCGCCAGCGGCGGTTGTGCCGGCCGCCGATCTCGTGGCGACCGAAGTCGCCTACGAGCCAGTCGACTGGATCCCCACGGATACCAGCAAGATCACCGACGCGCTTTATGAGGCTTACACACTGCAGTCGATTCGCATCCCGGGCGCGCAGGCGCATCCGACCAAGCTCGTGCAGTCGACAGCCATGGCCTCCGTCGTACCGCCAAAGCCATCCTACCGACCGCATCTGCCAGCCAATGTCGTAACGGACGGCATCCTCTCGGACGCCCAGCTCGTGAGCGTCATCTATGCCGGCGAAGCGCATTCGGCATTTCTCGCTGGCTCCTGGACGGTCGATACGACTTTTGACGTCGTGGCTGCAGCGCCCGACGATGCGTCGAATGCTGTCCGTTTTCGCCGCGGCTGGTTTTTGGGCGACGGCACCGGCGCTGGCAAGGGACGGCAGGCCGCCGGCATCTTGCTCGACAACTGGCTGAAGGGTCGTCGCCGCGCGGTCTGGATCAGCAAGTCCGACAAGCTCATCGAGGATGCGCAGCGCGACTGGTCGGCGCTTGGGGTGGAGCGGCTGCTCGTTACGCCGCTTTCTCGTTTCCGGCAGGGCACGCCGATCCGGCTCGCGGAAGGTATCCTTTTTTCGACCTACGCTACGCTGCGCACCGATGAACGCGGAGAAAAGCTTTCGCGCGTGCGTCAGATCGTCGAATGGTTGGGCTCCGGTTTCGATGGAGTGATCGTTTTCGACGAGTCGCATGCGATGCAGAACGCGGTCGGCGGCAGGGGCGAGCGGGGCGACCAGGCAGCGTCGCAGCAGGGTCGCGCGGGGCTCAGGCTCCAGCACGCCTTGCCGAACGCTCGCGTGGTCTATGTCTCGGCAACCGGTGCCACCACAGTGCACAATCTCGCCTACGCCCAGCGTCTCGGCCTGTGGGGTGGCGAGGACTTCCCGTTTGCGACGCGTGCCGAGTTTGTCGAGGCAATCGAGGAGGGCGGCGTCGCGGCAATGGAAGTGCTGGCCCGCGATCTCAAGGCGCTCGGCCTCTATGCGGCCCGCTCGCTCTCCTACGAGGGTGTCGAATACGAGCTGGTCGAACACCAGCTCACGCCGGAACAGATCCGCATCTACGACGCCTATGCCGGTGCGTTCTCGATCATCCATAACAACCTCGACGCGGCCATGCGGGCGGCGAACATTACCGGCGAGACCGGCACGCTCAATGCGCAGGCCAAGTCCGCTGCGCGTTCCGCCTTCGAGAGCGCCAAGCAGCGCTTCTTCGGGCATCTATTGACCTCGATGAAGACGCCTTCGTTGATCCGCTCGATCGAGCGCGATCTCGACGCCGGCCACGCCGCCGTGATCCAGATCGTCTCGACCGGCGAGGCTCTCATGGAGCGCCGCCTCGCGGAGATTCCGACCGAGGACTGGGGCGACGTCCAGGTCGATATCACCCCGCGCGAGTACGTGCTCGACTACCTCGCCCATTCCTTCCCGGTGCAGCTCTACGAGCCCTTCACCGATTCCGAGGGCAATCTCTGTTCCCGGCCCGTGTACCGTGACGGCCAACCGGTCGAGAGCCGCGAAGCCGTCGCGCGCCGCAACCGACTGATCGAGAAACTCGCCTCGCTGGCGCCCGTGCCGGGCGCGCTCGACCAGATCGTTCAGCGGTTCGGCACGGACATGGTCGCCGAGGTTACCGGCCGCTCGCGCCGCGTCGTTCGCAAGCGCGATAGGCTGATGGTTGAGAACCGCGCTGCCTCGGCCAATTTCGCCGAGACCGCCGCCTTCATGGACGATGCCAAGCGCGTCCTCGTCTTCAGCGATGCCGGCGGTACGGGGAGAAGCTACCACGCCGAACTCTCGGCGCGGAATCGTAGGTTGAGGGTTCACTACCTGCTCGAGCCCGGCTGGAAGGCAGACGCCGCTATTCAGGGCCTGGGCCGCACCAACCGCACCAACCAGGCGCAGCCGCCGCTATTCCGGCCCATTGCGACAGACGTAAAGGCGGAAAAGCGCTTTCTCTCGACCATCGCCCGCCGTCTCGACACGCTGGGCGCGATCACGCGTGGCCAGCGCCAGACCGGCGGCCAGGGCTTGTTCAAGCCAGAGGACAACCTCGAAAGCCACTACGCCCGCGACGCGCTGCGCCAGCTCTACCATCTGCTCGTGCGCGGCAAGGTCGAGGCTTGCTCGCTTGAGGCTTTCGAGGACGCGACCGGCCTGAAGCTCATGGATGCCAACGGCATAAAGGACGAGCTGCCGCCGATCACCACCTTCTTGAACAGGCTGTTGGCGCTCACTATCGACCTGCAGAACGTCCTGTTCACCGTATTCGAGCAACTGCTCACCGCTCGCGTCGAAGGCGCGATCGCGTCCGGCACCTACGATGCCGGCCTGGAGACGTTGCGCGCCGAGAGCTTCGTCGTTGCCGATCGGCGCGTCATCTATACCCATCCCGGGACCGGCGCGGAGACACGGCTGCTCACCATCACCGAACGCCGGCGCAACCATCCCGTGACGCTGGGCGAGGCGTTCGATCGGCTTTCCGGTTCGTGCGGTGTTCTGCTCGTCAACGAGCGCTCGGGCCGGGCCGCCGTTCAGGTGCCGGCTCCGAGCCTCATGCTCGACGATGGCGAGATCGAACGGCGCGTGCGCCTGATCCGGCCAATGGAGCATAACAGCCTTCCGCTGAAGATGATGGCGGAAAGGCATTGGGAGGAGGTCGAACGCGAACGCTTCAGCACGGCCTGGCAGGCCGAGCTCGCCGAAGTGCCCGAGTTCACCGAGAGCACCATCCATATCGTGGCAGGCTTGCTCCTGCCGATCTGGAAGCGATTGCCGAACGAGTCGACCCGCGTCTACCGGCTTCAGACCGATGTCCGCGAACGCATCATCGGCCGCAGGGTCTCGCCCGCCTGGGCGGCGGCCGCGCTGGCTGGCGACGCGCCGGCGCCGACGCCGAACGCGGCCTTCGCCGCACTGCTTGAAGGTCGCACCGTTCTCGAGCTTGCTGAAGGCCTGAGGCTTCGGCGCGTCCGCGTGATGGGCGCACATCGCATCGAACTATCCGGCTTCAGCGACACCATGCGGGACCGTCTCCGTGCCTATGGGCTCTTCGCGGAGATCATCTCCTGGAAGCTGCGCATGTTCGTTCCGACCGACGCCACTGGCATCGGTGTTCTGGCCAAGGTGCTCGAACATTATCCGGTCGAGCGGGTCGGTGAACGGGAGGCCGCGTGATGGTGCGCG
Source organism: Bradyrhizobium sp. I71 (assembly GCF_022354745.1). Classification (NCBI taxonomy): domain Bacteria; kingdom Pseudomonadati; phylum Pseudomonadota; class Alphaproteobacteria; order Hyphomicrobiales; family Nitrobacteraceae; genus Bradyrhizobium; species Bradyrhizobium sp. I71. Next base: position 440,684 of record NZ_CP059398.1, on the reverse strand, counting down.
ACGCTTCCGAACTGGCGCGCCGCCTCGCGCGCGAGGCCGAGGCGGTGTGCCGCCACTATCTTTCCAACGGCAAGCGCGAGGGGCGCTACTGGTTGGTAGGCGACGTCCAGAACACGCCGGGCCGCTCCTTGTTCGTGCGGCTCTATGAATCCCCAAAAGGACCTGCCGGCAAATGGACTGATGCAGCGACCGGAGAACATGGCGACTTGCTCGACATCATCCGTGAACGCCTTGGTTTCCGCGACTTCCGCGATGTTGCTGATGAGGCGAGGCGGTTTCTGAATCTGCCTCGCCCGGTGCCCGAACTTTCCCCGAAACCCCTTCGTCCAGCGGTACAGCGCGGATCGCGGGAGGCGGCCAGGCGCCTCTTTGCGATTTCGCGACCGACTGAGGGGACTCTCGTGGAGCTCTATTTGCGCCGTCGCGGTATTGTCGAACTGCACCACGGTGGCAGTCTCCGCTATCAGCCTCGCTGCTATTACCACGGGCCCGATGAAGACTCGCCTGCCGAAATCTGGCCGGCGATGATTGCCGCTGTCACGGATCTCGATGGCACCATCACCGGGGTGCACCGCACGTGGCTGGATCCCGACGGCTTTGATCCCTACCGGCTCGGTAAGGCGCCGATCGACACGCCACGGCGCGCAATGGGTGATCTACTCGGCAATGCTGTCCGCTTTGGTGTGGCCAATGATGTGCTCGTTGCCGGAGAGGGCATCGAGACCATGCTCTCGGTCCGTTGCATGCTTCCGACCATGCCCATCGCGGCGGCACTCTCCGCAAACCATCTCGCGGCCCTACTTCTACCGTACACGGTCCGACGCCTCTATATCGCTTGCGATGCGGACCCAGCCGGAATGGGTGCGGCAGCGACTTTGACGTCGCGGGCAGGGGAAAGCGGCATCGAGGCGTTTCCACTGTCGCCTACGCTCGGCGACTTCAATGAGGACCTGCGCACGCTAGGCATTGAAGATCTTCGGACGACCTTACGTAGGCAGCTTTTGCCGCAGGATATTGTCCGCTTCTTACCCTTGACGACGACCGATACGGCATGACGGAGGCCGCTTCGATCGCATATCGTCATCGCCGGTCGGCCCGAGGCCGGCATTGCCGGCCAGAGTCGCGCCCACGGCCTTCTAGAGGGCGATCGGACGGCAAGCGGCCCGGCCCGGCAATAGCTGCGGGGCGGCTATTTTCCGCCGCGCGTCGCCGAAAGGCGCTCACATTATATATGTGACGATGGCGCGCTTTGCATCGCGAAGCAAAATAGCCGCCCCTCCGCTATCCTCCGCTTCGCTCCGGCCCTGCGCGCTGCTCCGGGTTCTGGTCCGTTCCGCCTGCCGCCAGGTGATCGCCACGAAGGCCGCGATGGGCGCGGCCGATCCGGCAAAAGGACCTCGGGCCATGACGAACGACCACGACGATACCGAACTCGAACCGCCACACGACTCTTCTCCGACCGATCACCTGCTGGGCGAGCTTCAGCTCTATGGACACCGTCCCTTCCAGGACGAGCCTGACCCGAGGCCGCTACCCGAAGGCAAAGCCATCGCAGGCGCCATCGCCGACATCTTCGACGCCCTGGTCGCCACCCTGAACGACACCCGGCTCGAGCCGGACCTGGAGGATCTGCTTTGGTCCACCGTCAACCTGTTCCATCGTGCCGCCGACCGCATCGGACGCCAGCTCGACGACAACGAACAGGCGCAACGCAAGAGCCAGCGCGAACAGGACGGCTCGGAAGTGCGATCCGTCGAACTCGAGCGCTTGACGGCCGAAGGCATCACTCTGATTGAGCGCCGCAACTGCCTGGAACTCTTCCGCGATCAGGCCATCGAACGCTTTGAGATCCATACCGGCTCGTCCTGGCGCCCTCGGTCGGGGTCACTCGTCAACCATCGCACGCTCACCGCAGCAATGATCGACTCCCGCGAATTTATCGCAGCCAAGCGCCGCGCCGAGACCGAGGTCATGTTGCCGGCAGGACCGAAGGTCGCTCTTACCGGTGGCCTCGACTTCAACGACCACCACGCGATCTGGGATCGCCTCGACAAGGTCCACGCCAAGCATCCCGACATGGTCCTGATCCATGGCGGTTCGCCAAAGGGCGCCGAGCTGATCGCCTCAAAATGGGCTGTTAACCGCAAGGTACCCCAGATCACTTTTAAGCCGGACTGGACCAAGCACGCCAAGGCGGCACCGTTCAGACGCAACGACGCCATACTCGAACTGCTGCCAATCGGCGTCATGCATTTCCCAGGCACGGGAATCCAGGACAACCTCGCCGACAAGGCGAAGCGCCTCGGGATCGCCGTTTGGAAATTCGGCGCTTCGTGAGCGCCGACCTGCCATCTTCCACACCACCTAGGTGGAGTTGCATCGCCGCAACTCCGCCTCGTTTCGATTGCATATCCGAAACTGCGCCGTGGTGGTGGTGGAAGGCGCAATCATATCCCCATCGCATATGGAGCCACCACCATGCTCGCCCTCGGACTTCTCCTGAACTTCGCTGGCATTGGCTTGTTCTGCTGGCTGATCTTCACGCTGGCGGCATACGCCTTGCCGTTCTTTGTCGGACTCTACGTTTTCATGCTGGCGTTACACAGCGGGGCCGGTGTCCTGGGTGCGCCTATTCTTGGCATTGCCGCCGGCGGGATGACTCTTGCTATCGGTCAAATTGCGTTTGCAATGACGCGCTCCGTGATCATCCGTGCCATCATTGCCGGCCTGTTTGCTGTCCCGGCGACACTTGCTGGCTATCAGGTCGTGTTTGCGATGTCGCAAATCGGCGTACCATCGTCGGTATGGCGCGAGATCTTCGCCTGCATCAGTGCGGTCTTTATTGGCGGCACGGCGTGGACGCGGTTGACTATCTTCACCGAGAGTCGCCCGCTCGATGCGGATGGGGCAACCGGGAGCGATCCTCGATTGGCTCTCACAGCCGCAGCGCATAAGCAATGAGCCTGCGCTATCTGGCTGTCGAAACTTTTTGGCTACAACGGCGCGCCGAACATGGGTCAGCGAGCTTGAGCGAAAGGTAGCCGCGACCTTCCTCGGAACACTTCGATGACATAGCGTTGATTGCGTTCGGATCCACACAGACACGGCGCTAGAGCCGTTCGTTCGCAGTTGGCTTTGTGCCGACGATAGCGCCTTTTACCTCCCTTCGTTTCTTTTCCTACGCCGAACAGTTTCGACCTCTTGCGGAGCGGAACCGAAGGCCGCCATCTTCTCCCGGCCTTGTGGTTCAGCACGCGACGCACGTGGCCTCTGTGATGGCTCGATCTGGCCGAAGACCGGCTGCGCCTCGATCGTCTGAGCCGCAACGCTGTCGACACGACTTTCTTCCCCTGGGCTAACGCCCATTCCTCGCGAGGCAAGAAAGTCGCGTCGACAGCATCCTCCGCTGCGCTCCAGCCCTTCGGGTGCGTCGCCGATCGTCTTCGGCCTGTAGATCGCCATCGAGGCCGCGGTGGTCGCGGGCTCGAAACACAACAGGAGAAGTGACATGGCTACCATCGGTTCGTTCAAGAAGGTCGGCAACGATTTCCAGGGCGAGATCGTCACCCTCAGTCTGCAGGCCAAAGGCGTCCGCATCGTCGCGGAATCCAATCCCTCCAACGACAAAGCTCCGAGCCACCGCGTGTTTGTGGGCCGAGCCGATTATGCGAAGCGGAGCATTATGCGGAGCGGTGTTGTCTGAGTTCAGGTTTTCTGCGGGTTTGGGGATCGCCGCGCTCCACATAATCCCGAGGGAAGAGCCGCGACGGCTCGGCGGGCGAGCCGTCGCGGAAGCGGTCGGTCAGCGCGACCAGACCAGCGTGTAGTCGGTCTCGCCCTTGAAGAGGTTGGCGTAGATCGGCGCCGGGAAGGACGGGTCGTCGAGCTTGACCGAGTGATACTCGGTGTTCTCCTTCGAGGTGCGGCGCCACGCGGCCCCTATCTCGACGTTGCCCACCAGCACCCGCAGGTCCGGGGCCTTGTCGTTTGTGGACGTGTCGGCGGGTACGAGCCGTGCCTTGACGTTGAAGGCGAGAGTTTTGATGGTGCCGGCGAACACGCCGTCTTCGCCGCGTGTGAAGGTACCGATCTGGGCCATGATAATCTCCGTTTGCTTTTTCAAGCCCGCGACCATCGCGGCCTTGATGGCGATCCGAAGCCCCGGGACGGCCGACCCGCAGCCGTAAGGCCCACAGCGCAGCGCAGGACGGCTGAAGGCAACTTGTTTGTCGCGCGAGGAAGCTGCGCAGCAGCGGGGAAAGAAGTTGCCGCAAGCCGTTGCGGGGATCAGGCCGGGAAGCGCAGCGACCGCATCCTGGGGCGTGATCCGACATCAAAAGGTCCGCGTGTTCGCAGGGCTGTACAGCATGAAGGAGATGATGGCTCCAGAGCACCGCCGCGGCGACAGTGATCTCCCCGGCACCAAACCGCTCTGCGATGCACAAGCGCACCCATCCGGCACCCGAGCGAACGAGAAGGTCCGGCCGCACCGTGCTCACGCGGCAATCGTGAAGCGTGCTCGAAAGCGACCGAGGGAACACTAAGCGAGATGCGTACTGGATCCAAAATGGCACCGATCTCCTGTGGACAGGCGGATTTGTCTCGGCACCCCGCGATCCGCAGGACGTGAGACGCCCCATGCTGTGGCTCCAAGCAAACAAAGGGGGCAATCATGTCGAAGCAGAAACGCAGGCATTGGAACAGCGTGGAGAGTCGGCTGCACTTTGCGAAACTATATGTCGATGGCTTCGAGAACTGGCTTCAAGACCATGGATACACGCCAAGCACCATTGAAGAGCAGGTGAGGCTGCTCGCAGGCTGGACCGACTGGATGCATGCGGCAGGTTTTGCGCTCGACAATGTTTTGGACGGGCTCAATGCATCCTCAGCGGTCTTCAAAGGGAAGAAGAGTACCCGCGCATACGCCGGCGCAGGTCGGCTGTTCATCCGCTATCTTCAAGATCGAGAAACCCTTCCCCGATCGGCACCACCGCCATCGCCGACAGAAATATGGCCGCTCCTTGCCGCATTCCGGCACTGGATGCACGATCAACGGGGTGTCACCAACTCGACGCTTGATACCTATCAGTCGACCTTGGTCGATCTTCTCGAAGCGCTCGGCGACAATCCGACAGTCTTTACCGCCCATGCAATCCGGACCTTTGTTCTTGAACGCGCCAAGCCGCACAGCCGCGGGCGCGCCAAATCGATTGCCACTGCGACGCGCGCGTTCCTCCGCTTCCTGGTGGCGACCGGACAATGCCCGGTGGGACGGGATTATGCTGTTCCGGGCTTCGCCAATTGGCAATTGGCGTCGGTCCCGAGGTTCCTTGCTGCCAATGATATCGACCGCGCCATCGCAGCTTGCGACGGCGAAGGCCGGTTGCGCGACAGGGCGATCATTTTGCTTCTTGCCCGTCTCGGGCTGCGGGCCAGCGAGGTGGCCAATCTGAAATTGGCCGACGTCGACTGGCGGAATGGACGCATTGCCGTTGCGGGCAAATCCCGGCGCGAGGAGTGGCTCCCGCTGACGCAGGAGGTCGGTGATGCGATGATCGCCTACATCGAGCGGGCCAGACCACGGTTGCCGACACCTCGCGTGTTCATCACCGAAGCCGCGCCGGTTCGACCGCTGACCCGCATCGCCATCAAATGCATCGTGCGTCGCACGCTGCTCCGAGCCGGGATCAAGAGCGCCCATCATGGTGCCCATGTTCTGCGCCACTCCGCAGCCACGGAGATGCTTCGGCACGGCATCAGTTTGACCGGCGTTGGCGCAGTCTTGCGTCACAGATCGCCGGCAATGACGATGCACTACGCCAAGGTGGACTTCGCACTCTTGTCGGAGATCGCGCAGCCCTGGATCGGGAGGCTGCCATGCTGAGCGGCGATGCGGAACGTTACATCGAGCTTCGCCGGACCCTTGGCTTCAAGCTCCGAAAGCCGTCGCGACACCTTCAATCCTTTGCTCGTTTTGCAATGGAAAGGGGCGAGACCTATGTCAGCGCGGCCACGGCATTAGAATGGGCGACGATGGCGCCAACACGGGGCGCCCGGCAGCGTCGCCTCGGTGATGTGGTCCGGTTGGCGCGCTTTTTGCGGGCCGAGAATGCGAAACATGAGGTGCCGGTCAATCTCTTTACCGAACGCGCATCGCGGCCAGTTCCGTATATCTACACCCGGGATGAACTAGCCCGTATCCTCGATGCCGCCGGCCAGCTCCGCCGGCAGAAGCCCAATCCCTTGCGCCAGCAGCTCTATGTGATGCTGTTCGGGCTGATCGCTGCCACGGGACTGCGTGTATCCGAGGCGCTCGAACTCCGGCTTGGCGACGTACTGGTCGGCGGCGTTCTGCATATACGCGAAACCAAGTTCGGCAAGAGTCGGCTCGTGCCATTGCACCAGACCGTCGTGGCGGCCCTGGAGGGCTATCTCGACAGGCGCCGCCGTTTTGCGGGATTAGATGATCACCTGTTCTTGTCCGTGAAGGGCAAGATGCTCGCCTATAGTTCGGCGAATTGTACATTCCGCCGCGTCCTGCGGCTTGCGAATATCGCTCCGGAGCGGTCCCGTCGTCCGCGCATCCATGACCTTCGTCATAGCTTCGCGACGCATGTTCTGGAACAATGCAACACCGAGCGTGACGCGGTCGCCCGGCACTTCGTCGCCTTGGCGACCTATCTGGGCCATGTCGATATCAAACACACCTACTGGTATCTTCAGGCGACGCCGGCGCTGATGACTGACATCGCCACCGCTGCCGAAACGTTGATCATGGGGGAGCCCATATGACCCTCCTTGCTCCTCTGATCACCGGCTTCCTGCGCGACTACATGCCCCGACAGCGGGGCTATAGCTCGCATAGCTGCGAAGCTTATGCCTACAGCTTCCGGCTCTTGTTTGCCTTCGCGGCTAAGCGCATCCGGACAAGGCCGTCGCAGCTTCTTATCGAACAGCTGGACGCGCCTTTGATCCTGGACTTTCTTGGTCACATCGAGCGCGAGCGTGGCAATGGTGTCGCCACCCGCAATCTGCGCCTTGCCGCGATCAAGACGTTCATGCGCTACGTCGAATACCAGGTGCCTTCGGCTCTGGAGCAGATCGGTCAGATCCACGCCATCCCCGTCAAGCGCCACGATCAGAAGCTTATCCGTCACCTGATCATGGTGGAGGTGCGCGCGATCCTGAATGCGCCGGACCTCACGACACGTCTGGGCGTACGCGATCGGGCGATGATGCATCTTTGCTTCGCGGCCGGACTGCGCGTCTCGGAGCTGGTCGGGGCCATGATGGCGAATCTATCCCTGCAGCGGCCGCCGAGCCTTCTGGTCCTGGGAAAGGGTCGCAAGGAGCGATGTCTTCCACTCTGGAAAGAAACCGCGGCCGATCTGCGGGCGTGGCTGACGCTGCGGGGCTCGGTTCGTGTGCCCGAGCTCTTCGTCAATGCCGGAGGGACGCCAATGACGCGAGCCGGCTTCGAATATGTGCTGGAGAAGCATGCTCGGGCGGCGGCCGAGACGTGTCCGTCCCTACGCGGCCGTTCGATATCGCCTCATCAGCTGAGGCACAGTTGCGCGGTGATCATGCTGCAAGCCACGCACGACATCCGAAAGGTCGCCTTGTGGCTGGGCCATGCCGATATCCGCACCACGGAGGTCTACCTGCGCATGGATCCCACCGAAAAGCTGGAGGCGGTGGAAGCGGTCATTCCGCCGGAGCTGCGGCGCGGTCGGTTCAAAGCCCCAGACGCGTTGATCGCCTCTCTGTTGGCAGACATAGCGCCACCGCCTGCGTGAGAAAGCCGGGCTGCACTCGAGTGACACGATACGTCGAGGTCCGTCGGTGCAGCCCCGCTGCTCGCATGGCTTGCCCAGGCAGTCCAGACCTTCGCGCTTCGGTCGTGAATCGTCGGGCGGACGCTTTGTGTGGCGTGCGCGTGTGTTGGTGCCATAGCGCCAGCGCCGTCATCGCCGCGGCGGTGCTCTGGAGCCATCATCTCCTTCATGCTGTACAGCCCTGCGAACACGCGGACCTTTTGATGTCGGATCACGCCCCAGGATGCGGTCGCTGCGCTTCCCGGCCTGATCCCCGCAACGGCTTGCGGCAACTTCTTTCCCCGCTGCTGCGCAGCTTCCTCGCGCGACAAACAAGTTGCCTTCAGCCGTCCTGCGCTGCGCTGTGGGCCTTACGGCTGCGGGTCGGCCGTCCCGGGGCTTCGGATCGCCATCAAGGCCGCGATGGTCGCGGGCTTGAAAAAGCAAACGGAGATTATCATGGCCCAGATCGGTACCTTCACACGCGGCGAAGACGGCGTGTTCGCCGGCACCATCAAAACTCTCGCCTTCAACGTCAAGGCACGGCTCGTACCCGCCGACACGTCCACAAACGACAAGGCCCCGGACCTGCGGGTGCTGGTGGGCAACGTCGAGATAGGGGCCGCGTGGCGCCGCACCTCGAAGGAGAACACCGAGTATCACTCGGTCAAGCTCGACGACCCGTCCTTCCCGGCGCCGATCTACGCCAACCTCTTCAAGGGCGAGACCGACTACACGCTGGTCTGGTCGCGCTGACCGACCGCTTCCGCGACGGCTCGCCCGCCGAGCCGTCGCGGCTCTTCCCTCGGGATTATGTGGAGCGCGGCGATCCCCAAACCCGCAGAAAACCTGAACTCAGACAACACCGCTCCGCATAATGCTCCGCTTCGCATAATCGGTGTTATGTGGTGCACCACATAACACGGAGATCGGCGCCGCCTGGTCGAAGCGTTCGGAGGAAGGTCGCGACTACCTTTCGCTGAAGCTCGACGATCCGTCCTTCAACGCGCCGATCTACGCCAACCTGTTCGACGACGAGGGTGGCGAAGGCTACACCCTGCTGTGGTCGCGGCCGCGGAAGAACGGCGAGTAAGTCTCGCTCCGACAGCCCCGCCCGAACTTCTCGGGCGGGGTTTTTCTCAATTCGGCACCTGCCTCAGCTTCGCGAAGAATCACTCCGCTGGCGTCGGCGCGAACGGCGTCAGTCTGCGCGCGATGGCTTTTTTTTCGACGCCGCCGGGCGTGTCAGGAGGTCCACAACCTCCACACCCAGGGCGCGAGCCAGCCGCTCGACGACGTCTATTCCCGCCGCATAGACGCTCCGCTCAAGAGAGCTGATATAAGTTCGGTCGATCTCGGCGCGATGCGCCAGCTCCTCCTGCGACAAGCCACGAGCTCGCCTAAGCTTTCTCAAATTGACAGCTAAAATATCGCGTATATCCATACGCGAGAAGCCATCCTCTTGTAGAGTATTTATCCACGGAGTATTCTCTACAAACTAGCTGCCGCGCAGCTCACTAAAGTTTAACGTTCATCCCCCTTTCGGGAAGCGCCGCGCCAGTTTAGACTTTGTCGGATTTAAGGCGTGATGCCGCTGCAACGCTTGGAAGGTTTATGAAAAAGCCCCCACGAGATCCAGACGTTGCGGATGCCGCACCAACGGATCCCGTGCTCACGGTCTACGACGAAGAGCACATCATTACTTATTTGCGCATGCTCGATGCGGATAAGGAGGGAGCCGACTGGCGTGAAGTGACGCAAATCGTGTTGCACATCAATCCAGAGCTTGAGCCTGATCGCGCGAGACGAGCGTTCGACAGCCACCTGACCCGCGCAAAATGGATGACGGAGCATGGATATCGCCACCTGCTTCGTGGCGGAGCATCAAATCCAAATCTCTGAGCACGTCGTGGAATAATCTTCTCGCGGACGTTTGGTGTCGCTCCGCCGCATCGCGTGATGCAAGCTTAGGGACTAGCTTCAACCAGAGCTTGTTAGAATTATGCCGCCGCCAGCGCGGTAGCTCAGGTTTGGGGACGAGTGCATGCCAAAGTTCAACTGGAGGTCGTTGGATGACACTTACTACGACCACATCGAACAAGCCGAAATGACCGGAATCGCGTGGGAATGCCTGCGCCGCAACGCGTCGTTCGAACGAGATTATCAGTCGATCTCATCATCAGAGCGAACTTTGAGCGGCCGAATCCGGCAGCACTGGGGGTTGGTTTTTCGCAGCTGATCCCGATCGATCCTTCCTCGAACAGACAGTCTTTTGGGCTCCTGAGGCCGTGCCGACGATTGTGCCGGTCCGTCCGACGTCGCTCGTCGGCTCGCACACACAGGTCAGGCTAGATCTGAACGAGCTGAACGAAAGTCAATTTCGGCAAGGCTCGGATGGCTGGCACGCCGTGTTATCTTTGCGCGGCGTAGAGCATCGTATTTGGTTCAAGGAATCGCCGATCATCGCCGCTGCCTATACCGTCGAATTGCCACTCGACCGCGATTTCGAATTCAGAGCGGCTGCCGGTACTCGCTTGTGGCGAGGGCTCAACGGCCGGCCGCAGGGCGCGCCTCCGCACGCGATTTCGGCATATCGCCGGCGGCGAATAGCACTCGCCTTGCGGGCGGCGGATGCAAGCACCGACGGCGCTACCTATCGCGAAATCGCCGAAGTGCTGTTACCCGCCCAACGCATTTCCGAGCGGGAATGGCCAACGCACGAACTGCGGGATCAGATCATCCGCTTGGTCAAGACCGGATTCGCTTTGGTGCAGGGCGGCTACCGCGCTTTGCTAAGGCCGCCTCCGCGAAAAAAATAGTGCGCTTGTCGGGGGTATCGAAAATGCACCCCCTAATCTTCGCCATCCCGGTTTGAGGTTTTCTTCCTCCATGGTGTCCGCCGACCCGCCGGTGATTGCGCTGGCGTACTAGGCGACCATGGAGCCCTTCAGATGTCCGATCCCAACGTCGGCCTGCCGCCACGATACTTGCGGACTGCCGAAGCAGCCCGATTTCTCAGCCTTTCACCTCGCACGCTAGAAAAACACCGCATTTACGGGACTGGCCCTGCTTACCGGAAGATCGGGGCCCGTGTCGTCTACTCGGTCGCCGATCTCAATGCATGGGCCGATCTCGGCACCAAAACCTCCACCAGCGACCCCGGCATCGGCACGGTGCTACCGGCAAAGCGACACGCGCCCATTCCCTATGCAGGAAAAGAGCGGCGCTGACCCATGAAGACACACCCTCACACTCCCGAGAGCTCTTCAGCGAAAGACGACGGCGTGAGCGAGCTGACGATCGTTGAGCTCCTGTGGCTCGAACGACGCATCGAGAACCGCGTACGGTTTGGTCGGCCCGTTTCGGAGAAGGTTCTGGACCGCAACCGGCGTGTCCTGTCGTACGCTCCCGGCAGCATCTTCGCTTTCGTGCGCTGGACGTCCAACGACTTTGGAACGGTGCTATCCCGCGTCGACATCCTGCGCGCAGCGATACCGGGGCAACGTTATTCGACCGTTCCCTGGATCACGCCGGGTGGTGAAAGCCTGTTGCGGCTATCGGGCTGGCCGAAAGTCGAACGAGTGCTGCAATTGATCGATGCTGTCGAGGCGCTTGACATAGATCCTGCCGACGCAGCACCCGATTATTGGCACCACGTTCATAACCGCTTGTCGGTCAACGAAATACCTCGACCATACACCCGATCCCGCCACCAGGCGTGGCTCCATCGCCGGAGGGTTACATCATGAGCGCCCGGTGTGCTGCACTTTTCCCGACATTTGTTGCCACAGGTCTTCTCCTTTCCACGGTCGGAGGATCGACACCGCACTACATATGGAACGCATCAAACAGTGTTCCGATCGGCCTTTATCATCTTCAACCTGCGACACAGCTAGCCGTTACTGAACTTGTTGCCGTACAGCCCCCTGATCTGCTCGCTGCGTTTCTCGATCTCAATGGCTTCCTTCCGATCGGCGTCCCCATGCTCAAGCGCGTGTTGGCGCTTCCTGGACAAACAGTCTGCAGAAATGGCTTAGCGATCGCTGTCGATGGCATAGAGATGGGGCAGGCACACGAGCGCGACGCTAGAGGTCGTCCACTTCCAGTCTGGCACGGATGCAGGATCATTGCGGACGGCGATCTTTTTGTCATGAACTGGCAGTCCGCGGACTCGCTCGACGGTCGATACTTTGGACCGCTGCCTGCATCCGCGGTGATCGGAAGGGCGATACCCGTGTGGACTGATGAGGAGTGATCATGCACGACATTCTCACTCCGTCGACTGATGGCGGCTGCTCCAAATTGTTTCGGATCTTTCCTTGCCGGCCAGGTCCATTAATCGGAAAACGCTCGGTCGGCCTGCAACGGATAAGAAATGCCCGTGAGCTGTCGTGCTCAATTGCACGGCTCCGGTCACGCCGAGCGATTACGCGGATCATCGTCGCCATCGCGCCAATCGTATGCCAGATCGCCGTTTCGACAGTCTTCGTTCCGAGCGCGGGCGCACAGATTGCGACGCGTTCTGAGCCCGTGGATCGGTTCGCCGAATTCATCGAGGAGGCGTCCGCTCGCTTCGCCCTTCCGGCGCGCTGGATCCGCGCTGTGATGCAGGTTGAGAGTAGTGGGGACGTGCATGCGATCTCGTCTCGCGGCGCCATGGGCTTGCTGCAGCTCATGCCTGGCACTTGGGTCGAACTCAGCGTTCGCTACGGTCTCGGCCTCGATCCTTTCGATCCTCGCGACAACATCTTGGCGGGCAGCGGCTACCTCAAGGAGATGTACGATCGCTTCGGAACAGGCTTCCTTGCGGCCTATCACGCGGGTCCGTCGCGGTATGAACAGCACCTCGCGACAGGCCAACCGCTTCCACCGGAAACCACGGCGTACGTTGCGGCAGTCACGCCATTGCTCGACGACGGGCAGGCCGAACACGCGGCATTTCGCATTAGGCGTGCGATTCCCTGGCGGGAAGCTCCGCTGTTTGTCGAACGTACCGAAGGACGGTAACCGCTACTCGCGCTGCATTCGCAATGCTGAAACGTTGCACCGAAATCGCTCTCCGCTGACCCGTTCGTGCGTCAACCATCTGAGGAATTATCGCGATGACCGAAAGTGCATCTTGTCGTATGCGGCTTCGCGCTCTTGGAAGTCTGCAGCTCGGGAGTTGGGCGCTGGAGACGAGCGACCGAGGAGGGCAAGATAAAGCGAACTGGCGTTCGCGAACTCGCCGACCATCAGCGGTCGAGAAGTGCTTGTCTGCACATTGGTTTTTGAGACTGCCGCGGCCGGCGGTCAACGACATTCGATGGGGGCCGGCTGGCGGCTTTCGGGTTTTGCGACGGATTTCAACGAGCTAAGCGACGGCAGTCGCGTACTTCGATTAGCAGAGTTGTACTTTTCGTTCGATCTCGTGCGCACCCCTGCGATTTAGTGCGCTCGACGTGTTGCGATACTTGCATGGGTCGGATCCGACGAGGATCGTCTACTCATGGCGACAGATCAAAGCGACGATTTTCATGTGCGGCCCGGACGCGTGGGTAGCCGGGGGACCCGGATCAAGCCGCGTACAAGCATGCGGTCTCAGCCTTTCCTGAAGCAGGTCCAGGTGGCCATGAGGAGGGCTGGAGGAAACCCTAACAAGATTGGCCGGGGACCGGCTCTGGGCGAAGGACGGGAGGCGGGAAAAACAGGTAGGTTCAACGCGCGAGGTCGCGGTGCAAAAGTCGTCCCCTCATTCCTGCGGGAAGGTCGTAACGGTGGTTGGCAACGGGACTCCGCCGGCCGCTTCCGGTCGCGTCGTGTCGCCGTCAAGGCGCGGATCGTCAAGCTTGATGCCCCGGGACGGAAGCAGGGTGCACGTGGTCCGGAGCGGGCCAGAGCTGCGAGCAAGGCAGTCGATGCCCATCTTCGATATCTCGAGCGGGATGGAGTGAACCGGGACGGCGAGAAGGGGAAGGCCTATTCGGCTATCGAGAACGAGGCCGACAGCAAGGCCTTTGTCGAGCGGGGCCGAGAGGATCGGCATCAGTTCCGCTTCATTGTGGCGCCGGAAGATTCCAATGAAATGGCCGACCTGAGAGGCTTCACGCGCGACCTGATGCGGCAGGTGGAGAAGGATCTTGAGACCCGCCTCAATTGGATCGCGATTGATCATTACAACACCGGCCATCCCCATACCCACATCATTGTCCGCGGTGTTCTGGAGGGAGGTGGAATCCTCAATATCGCCGGAGACTATATCGCCCACGGCGTCCGTTATCGGGCCTCTGAACTGGTGACGCTGGAGCTCGGACACCAGAGCGAGATCGAACTTCAGTCTAAGTTGAAGACCGAGATCGAGGTGGAACGGTGGACTCGGCTCGACAAGATGCTCGCCACCGAGCAGCGCGAGAGGGGGATCATTGACCTAAGGCCGGGAGAAGGAACGACCTATGCATTTCGTGAGAACCGGGGGCTCATGATCAGCCGGGTCAGGCACTTGGAACGCTACGGCCTGGCGAGTGAGGTTGAGACCGGACAATGGGTCATCTCGGATCGCGCGGAGGCCACCTTAAAGGAACTCTCGGAGCGTAACGATATCATCAAGACCATGCATCGGGCGCTCTCAGCTCACGGCCTGGAAGAAGAACGAGGGATCGATCAATACGTCCGTCACGGTGCTCGGCCGAGCGCGAAGATCGTAGGCCGCGTCCTGGCCAAAGGGTTGGCTGGCGACGAGATGGACGAGCGGGTCTATCTGGTGATCGACGGGGTCGACGGCCACGTCCACCACATCGACCTCCACGACCCCTCCCATCTGAACGAGATCGGGCGAGGCACGATCGTGGAGGTCGCACCTGCCATCACCGGCCCCAGAGCCGCCGATCGCAACATCGCTCTCAACACGGGCGGGAAGGACGGATTCTATCGGCCGAGCCAACACCTGGCGCGCATCGACGAACAGTTCGAACGTGAGGGCAAGAATGCCGAATCCTTCGTCCGCTCGCATGTCCGAAGGTTGGAGGCTCTGCGTCGAGCGGGTCTTGTCGAACGAATCGATGACGATCATTGGCAGGTCTCCGGTGATATCATCGAGCGTGGTCAGGCTTACGATCGTACCGGAGGCGGTGACAGCCCGAGGATCAAGACCTTGTCGCCGCAAAGCCTCGATCGACAGATTGGCAGCGACGCCGCCACCTGGCTGGATCGCGAGCTAACGGCTCGGGAGCCTTTGATCATCGCTGACACTGGCTTTGGCCGCGATGTCAAGGACGCTCTGCGTCGTCGCGCTGATCATCTCGTCAAAATAGGCTACGCCACCGTCCTAGACGGCGTCATGCATATCCCGCCGCAGACCGTCCGAAATCTTGAGCAGCGGGAGGTGGAGCGCGTCGGTCGTCAAATGGCTAGCGAGCGAGGCTTGACCTTCACGCCCAGCAAAGCCGGCGAATACGTCAGCGGCCGTCTCGCCGGCACCGCCTCTCTTGCGAGCGGACGCTTCGCCATGATCGAGGATGGACTGGGCTTCCGGTTGGTACCCTGGCAACCCATTCTCGAAAAGCGCATCGGCCAATTCATCACCGGCATCCAGCGCGAGGGTGGGGGCATCGAATGGGAATTCGGAAGGAAACGCGGGCTGGGATTGTAATTGGCCCCGTTGCATCCGAAAGGTCAAGATCTGTGCGCCAATGATGCCAGAGCCCGTTGCATGTGCCTCGTAGGTCTTTTGCGAACAACTCCTTTTGACCCCATGAAGAGTAACCGTCCGATTTTCACGCTATGGCCCCACCGCGTACGATGCCCGGCGATCTCATCTTGAACTATGGTGGCGGTTTAGCACCTTGCGCTCATGTCCTCGACCAAGGTGCTTTGGGGTCAAACCTGCGTCGTGCTCAGCATCGTTCTCCTCACGATGTGGGCGGCGACACAATGGGTTGCCTGGAAGTTGGGATTTCAGCCGCGGTTAGGAGAACCATGGTTTGAGCTGATTGGCGGGATACCTATTTATCTGCCGCCAGCGTTTTTCTGGTGGTGGTACGTATATAATGCCTACGCGCCGAGAATATTCCTGCAGGGCGCCTGCATCGCGGCATCAGGAGGAATCATCTCGATCGTCGTTGCGTTTGTCATGTCGATCTGGCGAGCGCGCGAGGCAAAGACGGCCGCGACCTATGGCTCGGCACGTTGGGCGGCGGCGTCAGAGGTGCGGGCCGCGCGGCTCACTGGTCCGGACGGGGTCGTGCTCGGCCGATTCGGCCGCAACTACCTTCGCCATAATGGACCGGAGCATGTCCTTTGTTTCGCACCGACCCGCAGCGGCAAGGGCGTCGGCCTGGTCATCCCGACCCTCCTGACCTGGCCGGGTAGTTGTATTGTGCACGACATAAAAGGCGAGAACTGGAATCTCACCTCCGGTTTTCGCGCTCAACACGGCCGCATCTTGCTGTTTGACCCCACCAACCGCAGGTCTGACGCTTATAATCCCCTGCTGGAAGTTCGCCGCGGTGAATGGGAGGTGCGCGATGTCCAGAACATTGCGGACGTGCTCGTGGATCCGGAAGGAGCCTTGGAAAGGCGCAATCACTGGGAAAAGACCAGCCACTCGCTGCTGGTAGGGGCCATCCTGCATGTGCTTTACGCCGAGGAGGACAAGACCCTCGCCGGCGTCGCGAATTTCCTGTCTGATCCGAAGCGGCCGATCGAAGCCACATTGAAAGCCATGATGACGACAGCGCATCTTGGCAACTCGGGTCCACATCCCGTCATTGCTTCAGCCGCGCGCGAGCTCATGAATAAAAGTGAGAACGAGTGCTCTGGCGTACTTTCGACGGCGATGTCGTTCCTCGGTCTTTATCGCGATCCCGTCATCGCGCAGGTGACGCGACGCAGCGATTGGCGAATAAGCGATCTGGTCGAGGGCAAGCAGCCCACCTCGTTGTATTTGGTCGTACCACCATCCGACATCAGTCGGACCAAGCCGCTGATACGTCTGATCCTCAATCAAATCGGCCGGCGATTGACGGAGGATCTCGATACTCAAAAACGCCGGCATCGTCTGTTGCTGATGCTCGATGAATTCCCTGCGCTGGGAAGGCTCGACTTTTTCGAATCGGCGTTGGCGTTCATGGCGGGTTATGGGCTCAAAAGCTTTCTTATCGCCCAATCGCTCAATCAGATTGAAAAAGCCTACGGTCCGAACAATTCCATCCTCGACAATTGTCACGTCCGCGTTTGCTTCGCAACCAATGACGAACGAACCGCACGGCGCATATCGGACGCGCTGGGAACGGCCACCGAATTGCGCGCCATGAAAAATTATGCCGGCCACAGGCTAAGCCCGTGGCTGGGACATCTGATGGTGTCACGGCAGGAAACCGCACGCCCGTTGCTCACGCCGGGGGAGGTAATGCAACTACCGTCGAATGACGAGTTGGTCCTGATTTCTGGATGCTCGCCGATCCGAGCCATGAAAGCGCGCTATTTCGAAGACGAGCGATTTCGTGAGCGCGTGATTCCGCCTGCGAAGCCCGATGGTGCCGCAGAGGCTCGCAATAATGCGAAGGATGACTGGAAAGACCTACCGTTGCCCCCCGCTAACGTCCCTGAACCCAAAACAATCAATCGACCGCAGAACGCCGAGCCCATCAGCGATCAAGCCAACGCTGGCATTCGGCGTGAGCCAGAGCTTCCTGAGCACGAAGAGGTCGTGCCGGATCCAGCTCCGGCTAAGGCCGAATTCGACTTCGCCGAAGAAGAAACAGATGATGAAGTCCAGCGCGCAAATACTCTGAGAAAGCAGGGGATGGATATCGCCCGCCAGGCCGCGATGGATCCCGGCGATGACCTTGGCTTGTGAGTAAAGAAATGCGGACCAAACATACATTTCGCCTGCCGCCAGATCTGGCGAGGCAACTTGCCGACTATGCTGGTCGGAAAAAGCTGCATCAGGCCTTCATTGTCGAGACCGCGCTCACGTCTTTTCTGTCGCCGGACAATTCGGAGAGAATGGAAGCGGCGCTCGGGAAGCGGTTGGATCGGCTGACGCGTCAGGTCGAGCGCCTCGAACGTCACGTCACCATCTCCAACGAGGCGATGGCCTTGTTTGTGCGGTTCTGGCTCACCGCTACACCGCCGGTACCCGACGCGGCGCTCCCTGCCGCGCAAGCCAAAGGTCGGGAGCGCTACGAGCGGTTTGTCGAGGCCCTGGGACGTAGGCTAGCCAAGGGTCAGAGCCTGGCGCAGGAAATATCCATCGACACCGAGCCGCAGGTCAGACAATCGAACGAGCCGGGTCCAGCTTGATCGATCGGCCATTTCTTTCTTTTGCTACGCCAGACTACCACCGACATCTTCGGCCGGTTGAAAACAAAGCCGATGAGGTTCTTCTCTCATTTCGCGGGGCGTGGTGATCCGACCATCGTGTCGGATATCGTGACCCCAGCGCTCTTGGCGAAGGGGAAGAATGGTCATGCAGGTCCAGAGCGAACTCGAAATGCAGGTCGGACACGGCGAAGCGGAATCTCCGTCGGTTGCTAAGCGTAAATCTGTGCGGAGCCGCAAGATGACTGTACGGCTCACCGAGGAGCTCTACGATCGGCTTTGTACTGCAACCGAACGACCCGGCATCGGTAAGAGCATGGTCGTGGAAGCTGCCCTTGAGCACTTTCTGAGCGCAGCCCCATCTGCGGAAGATGTCATACGAGAGCGTTTCGACGATATGGGCGTCAGGTTCGACCGCCTTGAACGCGATATGCGAATGGTGGCTGAAACTGTCGCACTGCATGCGCGGTATCATCTCGCAGTATTGCCACCAATTTCGCAGTCGCGGCAGCGCGAGGCGGTTCTCCTCGGCGACGAACGCTTCAAGGTTCTGGCCGAGCAGGTCGACCGGCGCGTTCGGCTGGGCGAGCCCCTGATGCAGGAGACGATCGACCGTCTCAATTCCAGAAATTCCGGCGAATCCCCGCCAACAGTAAGTGAGCGGCACGCTGGTCCTTCAAATGGCCAACATAACCCAGCGGCTGAAGACACCGACATGGATCTCGCGATCTCTGCTGCCGCCGGGGAGGGCGGCAGCAACTCCTACTTTCGCCGCCTGCCGAACTAGCTCCCTCACAGAGCGAGAGCCGATTGCACGGCCAGCGGCGCCAACTTCGAGGGCGGAATTCATCGGTGAGGCACGGGCTTCACGGAAGCGCTCTCCTTCAAAATGGCGCTTGATCCTTTCTGTCTTTCTTCCCTTTGCGGCCGGCTACTATCTCTCCTATTTCTTTCGAACCATCAATGCTTCGGTTTCGCCCGCGCTGGCCTCCGATTTTGGGCTCGATGCCGCCAAGACGGGTCTGCTCGCCTCGATCTACTTCTTGGTCTTTGCGGGGGCCCAGATTCCGATAGGGGTGCTCCTGGACCGGTTCGGCCCTAGGCGGGTCCAGGTTGTCTTGCTCGTTATGGCGGTCGGTGGCGCCGCGCTGTTCGGCACGGCGGATGGATTCGCTGAGCTTCTTGTTGGTCGTGCCATGATCGGGCTTGGGGTGGCAGGGTCCTTGATGGCGGGGCTTAAGGCGATCGTCACCTGGTTTCCGAGAGAGCGGATCGCGCTCGTCAACGGATACATGATCATGCTGGGATCGCTTGGAGCGATCACCGCTACCGTTCCAACCGATTGGTTGCTTGCTTGGATTGGCTGGCGCGACCTGTTCGAAGTCTTGACCTTTGTGACAGTCACTGTGGCCGGATTCATCTACTTCGTCGTGCCGGAGCCCGAGTTGAATTCAGAAAAGGCTGCTAGCTCTTTGGGGTCATTGACCCTGTGGTCCGTCTTTTCGGACTCCCGATTTCTAAGAATTGCGCCTCTTTCGGCTACCTGCATCGGATCATCGTGGGCTTTACAATCGTTATGGGCTGCACCTTGGCTTGCGGACGTAGAGGGACTTGATCGACCGAGCCAGATGGTTCAACTGTTCATCTTGGCTATCGGTATCAGCCTTGCGGCATTAATGTTGGGTACTGTTGCCGACCGGTTCCGTAGACGCGGCATAAGAACGGAGGTGCTATTAGCAATAGTAGCAGCGCTGTTCGTTATGGCCGAAATCGCACTGATTCTGCGCGCCCCACTGCCGTCACTTATACCCTGGTCAACGGTATCAGTCGTGGGCGCTGCCACTGTCCTGAGCTATTCGATGATAGCCGATTACTTTCCGAAGGAGCTTGCCGCGCGTGCCAACGGGGCTCTCAACCTCCTGCATTTCGGCTGGGCATTCGTAGTTCAATACGGGACGGGGCTAGTCATCGCGCAATGGCCAGCTCAGAACGGTCACTATCCGACAGTCGCGTATCAGGTTGCGTTCGGTCTCAGCACGGCTCTTCAGGTGGTCGCTTTGGTGTGGTTCGCGATACCTTGGTTGCGAACTGTTGGCCAAAACCTCCAACTCCGGTTCGCCCAGCCGCGTGCTGAGCTCGGTAGTTGGGCTGGATCCATCGTGCTGCCGATCGAGGAGCCCATCCTTGAGGCACGTGACGGGATGGAATGGTGACCGGGGAGCAAGGACAGTTCACCAAACAACGTTTCGCCGACGGCAACACGGACACGTTGAGGTGTGTAGGTTAAGCTTTTGGCTGCCCGCCCGCGCTCACCGCGGGCGGGCCAAGCCGGCGCTGCTCGGCCATCGTGCGGACGGCTGCCATTCGCCCAAGCAGACGTGAGCCATGCCGTTGTTGAATGCGCTCGGCCGTCAGCCTTTCAAAGGTTGGCTTTCGTCTGCCGCGACGATCAACTCATCGGCGAGATCAACGCTGATCGTGCTGAATCTTAGACCCCACGCCAGCTCCAATGAGGGTAGCCGAAGGATTCCGGCGAACAAGCGGCAGGAAAATTTCCTCTACGATCTCCCGGATAACCTCGTCCGAAAGCGGCTCCAACGTCATCAGCATCTGGTGGCGAGCCAAATCGGTCGGCAGTGCGGCGATGCGAGGCGTGAGGCGGCCAGGATCGACCTCGCCACGCTCAATGCCGCGATCGAGGATGGTATGAATGAGACGGCCGTTCGTGATCTCCGCCCGCACGTCGGCGAAGTTGGACTTTGCCTCCGCTAGGTCACCGGTCATGTCGAAGAACAGCCGGAGGAGGTCCGGCCGGGCACGATCGGACAGCTTGCGCAGAAACAGGCTCATCTCGACACCAACGCTTCCCAGATCAGGGATCTCAATCGGGTTGAGGGCGAGATACCGCCCGAGCGCGGCTGTCGCGACCTTGGTGCGGCTCGGCCAGCGCCGGTGCAGCACGGGCCGGCTCGTACCTGCTCGCTGCGCGACGGATTCCAACGTCATATCGGTGTAGCCGTACTCGATCAGCTCCGCCCAGGCCGCGTCGAGGATCGCATCCTCCAACGCCGCTCCACGCCGCCGGCTCGTTCCCGTTTCCATTTCGCCCACCGCTCATCGCCTTGATCGTGTGGCTTGCTAGACCTTCGGGCATCGCTGTCGCCTCACGCTGAGAAGGCCAAGGCGCATCGCCGCGGAGCGTATCGCGCGAGTGCCGATCTTATGATACGAGGGCAAGCTGCCATTTCTCCTGGGAGCATCCATGCCCCGTCTTTCCGTCATCGCATTCCTGCTCTTTATTTCCATCGCTGCGCCTTCGGCTATTGCGGAGCCGCCTTCGGCAGAGCGCGGCGTCCTTGCCGCACTCGATCAATGGACAAGCGACTTTAATGCTGGACGCGCCGACAAGGTTTGCGACCTCTTTGCAGCCGGCCTGCTCGCGGACGTCAGGGGGGCTATCGAGCGGGATTTTAGTACCCAGTGCCGGGTGCTGCGCCAGGCACTGGCCGATCCTGACCACAGCTACCTGTATGCCTTCAGGCTCAAGGAAATTCTTCCCGAACACGATATGGCTGCGGTGCGGCTCACCTGGACGATGACGACGCGGAACAAGGCGACTGGGGCAATCGAGACGACCGAGGACGAGGGTCTCGATGTGTTCGGACGTGGCGCGGACGGCAGGTGGCTCATCCTGCGCTACATGGCCTATGAGCGACCATGACAGTCACTGCTAAAGCCAAAAATGCTTTGACAATGAGACCTTGGTGACCGACGAACGGCGTCGGCTGACGCGGGCTCGGCGAGACCGCAGCTGGGTTGAAAGATCTCGGCTTACGGGCGGCAAAAAACCGCCGAGTGACCAATGTTTGAACTGGTTGTCAATCAAACGTCTCTTCATTGGAAGTGGCATATCTGCGATTCCTCTGGAAAGATCCTTATGGACGGCAGAGAAAGATCCCGACCAGCGGCGAGGTATCGAGCCCAACGCGCCTTGTTTCTTCTGTTGCTGACGACTTGTCCGCCAGCCTGATTGGCTAGCTCAGCTTCTCCGCCCAATGGACCCGGCAGCCAATCGAGAACCTAATCAAACCCCGGCGGATGGGAGCTCGCGTTCGAGTTCAATGGTCTCGGCGCTTACTTAAAGCGCTTGACTGCGGGAGCACCTTGCCTCGTTACGGATGGTCCCAAAAGTTTGGACACTCCCTGACGTTTCTTTTTCTACGCTGCTCTATGACCGCCACGGTCCAGCCGTTGCGCTGAGCCATTTCCTGCCCTTTTCATTCACCCCTATCTGAGGCCGCGCGGGACGGCCTCATTAGTTGGGGGCGACGGTGGCAATCCATTCCATTCAATCGGAGGCGATCTCGCGCGGTGCGCGCATGTTGCGCACGGCATTCGGACCTGCGATCGCGCGCTTTCTGGAAGATCCGGCGATCATCGAGGTGATGCTCAACCCCGACGGCCGGTTGTGGATCGACCGGCTGTCAAGCGGTTTGGCGGACACGGGTGAGCGCCTTTCAGCTCCCGACGGGGAGCGCATCGTCCGATTGGTCGCCCACCACGTGGGTGCCGAAGTTCACGCCGGAGCGCCGCGTGTATCGGCTGAACTGCCGGAGACGGGGGAGCGCTTCGAAGGCCTGTTGCCTCCCGTAGTTGCGGCCCCGGCCTTTGCGATTCGCAAGCCGGCAGTCGCAGTGTTCACGCTGGATGACTACGTCGCTACCGGGATCATGAACCGGGACCAAGCCGAAGCTCTGAGGGCTTCGGTCGGAACCCGCAAGAACATTTTGGTCGCTGGCGGCACCTCCAGTGGCAAGACGACGCTGACCAACGCATTGCTGGCGGAAGTTGCCAAGACCTCGGATCGAGTCGTTCTCATCGAGGACACGCGGGAGCTTCAGTGTAAGGCACCGAACCTCGTGGCGCTACGCACGAGAGATGGCGTGATCTCGCTGTCGGACCTTGTGCGATCTTCGCTGCGCCTGAGACCTGACCGCATTCCGATCGGAGAGGTACGCGGCGCAGAAGCGCTCGATCTGCTCAAAGCCTGGGGCACAGGCCATCCGGGCGGCGTCGGCACCATCCACGCCGGCACCGCGCTCGGTGCCTTGCGGCGACTCGAGCAGCTCATTCAGGAAGCCGTTGTCACCGTCCCGCGTGCCCTGATCGCGGAAACCATCAACGTCATCGCCGTGCTTTCCGGTCGCGGTGCCGATCGCCGCCTTGCCGAACTCGCCAGCGTCGCAGGGCTCGGACCCTCAGGAGATTACAGCCTTACAGCCATAGGAGACCAACCATGAGTTTAACCACTTCGCTCAAGCGAGGGACTGTCTCGACGATCATAGTCGCGGCCACCTATCTGACCGTCAGTCCAGCTTTGGCTGCGGGCTCCAACATGCCGTGGGAACAGCCGCTCAACCAGATCCTCCAATCGGTCGAAGGGCCGGTCGCGAAGATCATTGCGGTCATCATCATCATCGTCACGGGGCTATCGCTCGCGTTTGGCGACACGTCGGGTGGTTTCCGCAGGCTCATCCAGATTGTGTTCGGCCTGTCCATCGCCTTTGCCGCATCGAGCTTCTTTCTGTCGTTCTTCTCGTTCGGCGGTGGAGTGGTGATCTGATGGACCCGCAGATCCCGAACTTCGTCGTGCCCGTTCATCACGCGCTGACCGAGCCGATCCTGATGGGCGGCGCGCCACGCTCCATCGCCATCCTCAACGGCACCCTCGCTGCCGCGCTCGGCATCGGTCTGCGCCTCTGGATCGCGGGGCTCCTGCTTTGGTTCGTCGGCCACATGGCCGCCGTCTGGGCCGCCAAGCGCGATCCCGACTTCGTCGAGGTCGTTCGCCGACACCTCCGTATTCCCGGTCACCTCAACACATGAGCTCTACCATGATGAACCTCGCCGAATACCGCCGTTCGAATACGCGCCTGGCAGACTTCCTGCCGTGGGCCGCTCTGGTCGATGAGGGCATAATCCTCAACAAGGATGGGTCGTTTCAGCGGACGGCAAGATTCCGCGGCCCCGACCTTGATAGCGCCGTTCCGGCTGAACTCGTCGCCATCGCCGGTCGCTTGAACAACGCCCTGCGGCGCCTGGAATCAGGTTGGGCGATCTTTGTCGAGGCACAGCGCCATTCGGCGGGCGCTTATCCGCCTGGCACGTTCCCGGACGTAGCCTCCGCCCTGGTCGATGCGGAACGACGAGCTCAGTTCGAGGAGGCCGGTGCGCATTACGAGTCGAGCTATTTCCTGACATTTCTATACCTGCCGCCGGCCGAGGGTACCGCGAAAGCGGAACGGCTGCTCTATGAGGGCGGCAATCGCACCGTCGACGCCGATGCACGTGAGGTTCTCCGCGGATTTGTCGATCGAACCAACCGGGTGTTGCAGCTCATCGAGGGCTTCATGCCGGAGTGCTCGTGGCTGGATGATCAGGAAACCTTGACGTACCTGCATTCGACAGTATCGACTAAGCGGCATCGGGTCAGGGTACCCGAGATTCCGATGTATCTTGACGCGCTGCTTGCCGATCAGCCCCTGACCGGTGGGCTCGAGCCGATGCTAGGGTGTGCGCATCTGCGTGTCCTGACCGTCGTTGGATTTCCGACGGCGACGACGCCTGGGATCCTCGACGACCTGAACCGTCTCGCGTTCGCTTATCGCTGGTCGACCCGCGCCATCATGCTCGACAAAGCGGACGCCACAAAACTTCTGACCAGGATCAGGCGGCAATGGTTCGCCAAACGTAAGTCGGTGGCAGCGATCCTGAAAGAAGTGATGACCAACGAGGCTTCCGCACTCCTTGATACCGATGCCCACAACAAGGCCATGGATGCCGACGCGGCGCTACAAGAGCTGGGTTCCGACCAGATCGGTGAGGCTTTTGTCACGGCGACGGTCACGGTCTGGGACGACGACCCCGCTACCGCTGACGAAAAGCTCCGTCTCGTCGAAAAGGCGATCCAGGGGCGGGATTTCACCTGCATGATCGAAACGGTGAATGCGGTCGAGGCCTGGTTCGGCGGCCTGCCGGGGCATGTCTACGCCAACGTCCGGCAGCCGCCGATCTCGACGTTGAATTTGGCACACATGATCCCGTTGTCGGCGGTGTGGGCCGGCGAGGCGAGGGACGATCATTTCAAGGCTCCGGCCCTGTTCCTGGCCCGGACGGAGGGATCGACCCCGTTTCGCTTTTCGCTCCATGTCGGCGATGTCGGACATATGCTGGTGGTCGGACCGACGGGAGCCGGCAAATCGGTGCTGCTGGCGCTGATGGCGCTCCAGTTCCGCCGATACCCAAAAGCTCAGATCTTCGCCTTCGATTTCGGTGGATCGATCCGTGCGGCCGCAATCGCCATGGGCGGCGACTGGCACGATCTCGGCGGTGCAATTGCCGGGGAATCCTCCGAGTTCGTTTCCCTCCAGCCGCTCGCTGGAATCGATGACGTCGCGGAACGCGGCTGGGCAGCCGACTGGATCGGCTCGATTTTGACCCGCGAACGGATCGAAGTCACCCCGGAAGCCAAGGAGCACATCTGGTCGGCTTTGAGTTCGCTAGCCTCTGCGCCGGTTGAGGAACGTACCCTGACGGGCCTTTCCGTTCTGCTTCAATCGAATGTCCTGAAGCGAGCCCTGCAGTCATATTGTCTCGGCGGACCCTACGACCGTTTGCTCGATGCCGAAAGCGAACGTCTCGGGGAGTCATCCGTCCAGGTTTTCGAGACGGACGGCTTGATTGGGACAGCGGTCGCGCCGGCGGTTCTTGCCTATCTGTTTCATCGGATCGAGGGTCGCTTTGATGGTCGTCCGACCCTGCTCATCATTGATGAGGGGTGGCTGGCGCTGGATGATGAAGATTTTGCTGGAAGGCTGCGTGAATGGCTTAAGACGCTGCGCAAGAAGAATGCCTCCGTCATTTTCGCTACCCAATCGCTCGCGGATATCGACGGTTCAGCGATCGCGCCGGCCATCATCGAGAGCTGTCCAACACGAGTGTTGTTGCCCAACGACCGTGCCATCGAGCCCCAGATCATGGCGATCTACCGACGTTTTGGGCTGAACGATCGCCAGATCGAGATCCTCGCGCGGGCCACACCCAAGCGTGACTACTACTGCCAATCGCGGCGGGGCAATCGCCTGTTCGAACTCGGTCTCGGCGAGGTCGCACTGGCCTTCACCGCGGCTTCCTCCAAAGCCGATCAAGGGTCGATCCAGCAGGTCTTTGCCGAACATGGCCGCGACAATTTTGTCTCCGGCTGGCTGAAGGCGCGGGAAATCCCGTGGGCGATCGATCTCATCACGCAACTCGCTGAGCTGGAGCCATCTAAATGAATCGCCTCCATCGTGTCGCCAGCGCCAGCGTGATTGCGTTTGCCGTCCTCATTGGTCCTAACCGGGCCTCCGCTCAGTTGGTTGTGTTTGATCCCAACAATTACGCCCAGAACGTGCTCACCGCTGCTCGCGCGCTGCAGCAGATCAACAATCAGATCGTGTCGCTGCAGAATCAGGCTCAGATGCTGATCAACCAGGCGAAAAATTTGGCGACGCTGCCGTTCTCGTCGTTGTTGCAGTTGGAAAAGTCGATCCTGCGAACGCAACAGTTACTCGCCCAGGCCCAGCGCATCGCCTATGACATCCAGCAGATCGATCGGGCATTCTCGACGACCTACGCGCCAGCGTCATCGAGCTTGTCAAATCAGGCGCTGATAACGAACGCGCAAACGCGTTGGCAGAACGCGATGGCCGGTCTGCAGGACGCGATGCGGACGCAGGCCACAGTGGTCGGCAACCTCGATACCAACCGTACCCAGATGTCAGCCCTTGTCGCCTCGAGCCAGGGGGCGATCGGCGCATTGCAGGTGAGCCAAGCCGGCAATCAACTCTTGGCCCTGCAAGCCCAACAACTCGCGGATCTCACCGCGGTCGTCGCGGCCCATGGACGCGCGCAAAACCTGGAGTCCGCACAGCGCGCCGCCGCCCAGGACCAGGGCAGGGAGCAATTGCGCCGTTTCATGACGCAGGGTGCCGGCTATCAACCCACATCCGTACAGATGTTTCACTGATGAACACGAAAAAACTCGAACGGCTCCCAACCATGGCGGCTGTGATGCTGGTCGTCCTCATTGTTGCCGCCTGCGCAATCCGGTTACGTGGCGACGAAGACCAGTCCGCGTCCGCTACATCGGCTGATCATGCAGCCGATGCGCTGGCAACAAAACTCGCTGAGTGCCGCTCCGTCACATACGAGCAGAAAGACGCTCTCTCCGAATGCCGAAAGGCTTGGGCCGAGAAGCGCCAGCAATTTCTCGGTCAGAAGTCTCCACCATCATCGTTCAACAAGAGGGCTCCTCAAGAGGGCTCCTCATTGTTCGTACCCCCTAAGGACGAGAGTCGGCTGTCACCCGGTTACCCTCCGATTCAGCAGTCCGGGGAGGAGTGAGCGATGGGCGGCACAGGCATTATCGATCAGTTCCTTGGAACATTCACCCAGTACATCGATTCCGGGTTTGGGCTACTGGGAGGCGAAGTCGGATATCTCGCCACCACGCTCGCGGCGATCGATGTCACGCTGGCCGGTCTGTTCTGGGCATGGGGCGCGGACGAGGACATCCTGGCGCGCCTCGTCAAGAAGACTTTGTTCGTCGGCGTGTTCGCTTTCCTGATTGGAAACTGGAACAGCCTCGCCCGCATCATCTTCGAGAGCTTTGCCGGCTTGGGTCTGAAAGCTTCCGGCACCGGACTTTCCTCGGCTGATTTCTTGAGGCCAGGGAAGATCGCCCAGGTCGGGCTCGATGCTGGACGGCCGATCCTCGATTCCATCTCGGGCCTGATGGGCTATGTCAGCTTCTTCGAGAATTTCATCCAGATTGCGGTTCTGCTGTTCGCCTGGATCGTGGTGCTGCTCGCCTTCTTTATTTTGGCCATCCAGCTCTTCATCACCCTGATCGAGTTCAAGCTGACGACGCTGGCCGGCTTCGTGCTCATACCGTTCGGGCTGTTTGGTAAGACCGCTTTCGCCGCAGAGCGCGTGCTCGGCAACGTGATTTCGTCGGGCGTGAAAGTCCTGGTGCTGGCCGTCATCGTTGGCATCGGCTCGACATTGTTCTCACAGTTCACGGCAGGTTTCGGCGGCAATCAGCCGACCATCGATAATGCCATGGCGCTGATGCTTGGTGCCTTGTCGCTTCTTGGCCTCGGCATTTTCGGTCCCGGCATTGCGAATGGCATTGTATCGGGCGGACCGCAACTCGGTGCGGGAGCCGCGGTCGGCACAAGCCTCGCTGCAGGGGGCGCCATCGTCGCTGGCGCCGGTCTTGCGGCAGGCGGCGCCGGACTGGCAGGAGGCGCACTCCTGGGCGGTGCCCGTGGAGCAGCCACGGTAGCGACGGGAACGGCAAGTGCTTACCGAGCGGGAGGTTCGAGTGGCGTCGCCAAGGCAGGCGGCTCAGCGATCGTCAGCCCGCTCCGCCGCATGGCCGCCGGGCTCGGTGGTAGCTCGTCAACCACGGAAGCACCGCCGGCTTGGGCGCGCCGCATGAAACGCGCGCAGACCGTAAACCAGGGTATGTCCGCTGCCACCCATGCCGTTCGCAGTGGCGACAGTGCGGGGGGTGGGTCCTCCGTTGATCTTTCCGAGGGAGGACACTGATGTTTAAGCGACCATCTGTTCATTACGGCCGGACGCCTGAGCCGGTGACGCCGTACCAAAAGGCGGCTCAAATTTGGGACGAGCGCATTGGCACGGCCCGTGTCCAGGCCAGAAACTGGCGGTTGATGGCATTCGGATGCCTATGTCTGTCCGGTGGGCTTGCCACTGGGCTCGTGTGGCAATCCACCCAGGGCACCATCACGCCGTGGGTCGTAGAAGTGGACCATCTTGGTCAGGCCCAGGCGGTCGCTCCGGCAAGTCCTTTCTATCAGCCGACCGATCCGCAAATCGCATTTCATCTCGCGAGATTTATCGAGGATGTGCGGGGACTTCCGGCCGACGCCATTGTGCTGCGCCAGAACTGGCTGCGCGCCTATGACTTTACGACCGATCGTGGTGCCGGGGCACTAAACGATTACGCCCGTAACAACGATCCTTTCGCCAAGCTCGGCAACACGCAGATCTCTATCGACGTCTCGAGCGTCATCCGTGCGTCGCCGGAGAGCTTTCGAGTTGCGTGGACCGAGCGACGCTACGACAGCGGCCAGCTCGCCGCGACAGAGCGCTGGACCGCAATCCTTTCCGTCGCAATCGAAACCCCGCGTGATGCCGACCGCCTGCGCAAGAACCCGCTCGGCGTCTATGTCCATTCCATCAACTGGTCGAAGGAGCTCGGCTAGTGAGAAATCCTGCACCGAGATATTCCAGCCCAAAATGGAACTGGACGCCTGTGCGTCTCGCCCTACTATTTGCGCTCTCGCTCTCAGGCTGCACAACCTTCAAGCCACCGCAGATCAGTTATGACGACGACGTGCCGCCGTCTCCCGATCTACCAATGCCGGCAGACGACCATGCACGTCCATTGCATGTCCCCCCATCCTGGGCGCCGGCGCGCGGCGGCAAGAAAGGTGATGAAGAAGCCAAAGAGCCCGCGGATCGGGTCGCGACGGCCAACGATGTGGCACGGGTCGAGCCACGACGAGCCGGCTATTTTAACGCGGTCCAGGTCTTTCCGTATAGCGTAGGTGCACTCTACCAGATCTATGCCGCGCCCGGTCAAATCACCGACATCGCGCTTGAGCCCGGCGAACAGTTGACGGGATCAGGTCCGCTTGCGGCCGGCGACACCGTGCGCTGGATCGTCGCCGATACTGAAAGCGGCAACGGCGATACCAGGCGCGTCCACATTATGGTGAAACCGACAAGGCCCGCCATCGAGACCAACCTCGTCGTCAACACGGATCGTCGGACTTATCTGATTGAGCTGCGCTCCCGCGAGAAGCCGTACATGCCGTCGGTCGCTTGGTTCTACACTGAAGACCGATCCGGTCGCGCCAAGGCGTTTCCACCAACTCCGATCATCCCGGAAGTTGATCAGCGCCGCTACCGCTACGTCATCGAGGGTGATAGTCCGCCGTGGCGCCCGGTCAATGCGTATGATGATGGCCGCAAGGTCTATATCGAGTTCTCGCCTGGCATCGCCCAGGGCGAAATGCCGCCGCTGTTCGTCATCGGCCAGGACGGTAAGCCCGAGCTCGTCAACTATCGCGCTTACAAAAATGTACTGATTGTCGACCGTTTATTCGCCGCGGCCGAACTGCGCCTTGGCGGACAGAAGCAGCAGAAGGTCCGAATTGTCAGGAACGACGGGAGGCGATCGTGACAGGCAACGGGCAAAACGAGAGCGTCGGTCCCGTCCCGGGACCGCCGCCATCATCTGGAGATGCGATGCAGCCTTTGCGTCTGCGTGCAGAACGCCCAAGGATTACAAGGCTTTCCCGCAAAGTCCTTGCGGGTGGCACCGCATTGGCTTTGCTGCTCATCTCCGGCGCGGTACTGTGGGCGCTGAGGAGCAACCACTCACACAATGCGGCGACAGACGAACTCTACAGCACGGACCATCATAATGTTGCAGATGGCCTGACAACGCTGCCGCGGGATTATACCGGAATTGCCCGCGACGTCCCCCGGCTTGGGCCGCCATTGCCAGGCGACTTGGGGCGTCCCCTTGTTGCGGCCGAAGGCCAATCAGCATCGTTCGGCCTTGATGCTGAACAACAACGTGCCAACCAGGAAACCGAGGCGGCCCGGACGAGCAAGGTATTTGCGTCGACCGCCTCGCCCGTCGCGCCACCGCCTGCCGCATCTCAGGAAACGGCCACCAAGACTGCGGCATCTTCTGATGAAACCTTCACTCAGAACGGACAGGATAGCAAACTTCTCTTCGTCAATGCTCCGGTCGATCGACGGACGACAACGCCCGACCGGCTCTCGCGCCCGGCCTCACCCTTTGTCGTGCAAGCAGGGACGATCATTCCTGCAGCTCTCATTACGGGCATTCGGTCAGATCTTCCCGGCCAGATCTCCGCGCAAGTTACGGAAAATATTTTCGATAGTCCGACAGGCCGATCCAGGCTCATTCCGCAGGGAGCGCGACTCATAGGGGTCTATGATAGCCAAGTCGCATTCGGGCAGTCGCGAGTTCTCTTAGTGTGGACGCGCCTGATCATGCCGAATGGCCGCTCGATCACATTGGAGCGACAACAGGGGGCTGACGCTGGTGGTTATTCCGGTCTGGAGGATGAGATCGACAATCACTGGGCCGAACTGTTCAAAGCGGCGCTGCTCTCGACGATCCTTGGTGTACGAGCAGAGCTTGGCTCAGGAGCGGATAGCGGAAGTAACACCGATATTATTCAGGCGCTGCGACTGAGTGCGGCGAATTCGCTGAATCAGACCGGGCAGAAAGTTGTTCAGCGTAACCTGAATATTCAGCCCACGTTGACGATCAGGCCGGGATTCCCGGTGAGGGTGATCGTTAATCGCGATCTTGTCCTCGCGCCTTACAAAGGGTGAGAACATAAACATGGCAAAGCTCAAGCTAGGCGCCGTCGCTGACGACAAGCCAGTGAGGCTGACGGTCGAATTCTCCGCACCCGTGCATCGCGATCTGCTTGCATACGCGGAGGCTCTTGCGCGCGAAACCGGACAGCCAATCCAGGATCCACTGAAACTGATTTCGCCCATGCTGGCACGGTTCATGGCGACCGACCGTGCGTTCGCGAAGGCGCGTCGCAGGAATCAAAGGGCAGGCGAGGGATAACGCTCCCGTAAAAGCTGCAGAAACCCTGCTAAGGCTAAATTGTCATTTGGTTCTCGCCAAAACGCCGAGAATTCGATTCGTGTCGTGCCGCCGCCGTCTCTTAATTCTTTAAACACAATGGAAGGGACTCGTGCTCCGACATCAGATTCCAGCATCAGCGCCAATCCAAGCTTCATGCTAATTAGGCTCTTCAAAATGCTTCGACTCACATCATGACGTTCGAGACGGGGGCGGTCCTCAGGTAACACAAGCTTCGACATTATGAGGTCTTCGAACTCCCAGTACGGATCGTAATGACTGATCAAAAGCGTTTCCGAGCGTAGATCAGTCCAATAGATGTGGTCACGATCGGCAAGACGATGATCATTAGGTAACGCGATTATAATGCGCTCGCTCCAGAGCGAAATGCTGTTGGATTCCAGGGGTAATCGTCCCGTCGAAATAACTACGTCTAACGTGCCGTTGTGAAGTTTCGTCGAGAGCCGAGATCTGCGGCGCTCCACCATCGCCAATCGAAAAGTTGGAAATCGGGTATGGAAATCTAGAAGATTTGCCCGTAATCCGCCCTCTGAAAGAGATGTACAGATACCGACGCGTAACATATCATTGCGCGACGGCGTTGTTTTCGAAATAAAAAGCTCGTTGGTTTGTTCAAGAATGGCTCTAGCCATTCGGATGAAGTCGCTGCCCGCAATTGAAACAGCAGCGCCTCCTGGGGATCTCTCGAAGAGCCGCACGGAGGCGGCGTGCTCGAGTTGAAGTATCGATCGGCTCAATGTGGACTGCTTAATGTTAAGCGCTTCTGCAGCTTGGCGGAAGCTGCCGTACTCCGCTGCCGTCACCGCATGATGTAGGTGCTTTAAATCGCATTTGCCGTTTAGCGGCTTATGAATTGGCGCGCTCATCTGTTCCTTTCTTCACCGGTAGAGCTAGCGCCGTATTAGACGATTTTAAGTTGCGCTAGATTTACCCGTGTTTCATCACGAGAAGCAGCTAGACAGTACGTCGCCACATACTCGCCGAAGTTCTAGGATTGAGAGCGAGTCCTTATCCGAAATGAAGCATCGAGGCGGTCAAACCCGACTTCGCGTTCACCGGCGGGTCAGGCTCGCCAATGCAGCCATTGGGACACGGGCTGTTCTCGGTCGCACCGAATGGCCGCTACGGCGACGTTCTGATAGCGCTACGCAGCGCCGGCTGGAGGACCTGCCGCTTCAAGCTCCGTAACTTCCAGGTCGGTGAACACGCGGCTGCGCGTAAGGAACCGGACGCCCCCCGGGGCTTCGACCGAAAATCCGGAACCGCGTCCGGGAACGACGTCGATGATCAATTGGGTGTGCTGCCAGTATTCGAACTGCGCGGCCCCGATATAGAAATCGCATCCGGCGATCTTGCCCAGCAGCACATCCTGGGGTCCGACGCGAAAATCGCCGTCAGGGTAGCACATCGGCGCCGAGCCGTCGCAGCAGCCGCCGGACTGATGAAACATCAGGCCGCCGTGCTGTTCCTTCAAGCGCGCCACGACGTCAGCCGCCTTGTCGGTGATCTCGACCCGATTGATCATGATGCGGATTCCCTCTTTCCGAAAAACAACGCAGGCGCGGGTTGGCCCCGCGCCTGCGCTTTGCGTCGATGCTAGAAGAAGCCAAGCGCCTTGGTGCCGTAGCTTACCAGGACGTTCTTGGTCTGCTGATAATGATCGAGCATCATCTTGTGGTTCTCGCGGCCGATCCCGGAAGCCTTGTAGCCGCCGAAGGCGGCGTGCGCCGGATAGGCATGATAGCAGTTGG
Source organism: Bradyrhizobium sp. I71 (assembly GCF_022354745.1). Classification (NCBI taxonomy): domain Bacteria; kingdom Pseudomonadati; phylum Pseudomonadota; class Alphaproteobacteria; order Hyphomicrobiales; family Nitrobacteraceae; genus Bradyrhizobium; species Bradyrhizobium sp. I71. Next base: position 407,025 of record NZ_CP059398.1, on the reverse strand, counting down.
TCCATACCCGGCCGGCCTGGATCGCGCGTCCGAACTTGTAGGCGCGGTTGCCGTTCCGCGTCCACACGCCGGCGCCCAGTCCGTAAAGCGTGTCGTTGGCGATCGCCAGTGCCTCGTCCTCGTCCTTGAACTTGGCGACCGAGACCACCGGTCCGAAGATTTCTTCCTGGAACACGCGCATCTTGTTGTTGCCTTCGAAGATCGTCGGCTCGACGTAATAGCCTTCGGCGATTTCGCCGCCGAGCTGCGCACGCTTGCCGCCGGTCAGTACCTTGGCGCCTTCCTGTTTGCCGATATCGAAGTAGGACAGGATCTTTTCAAGCTGGTCGTTCGAGGCCTGGGCGCCGATCATGGTGGTGGCGTCGAGCGGATGGCCCTGTTTGATCTTCTTGGTGCGGGCGACGGCGCGCTCCATGAACCGGTCGTAGATCGATTCCTGAACCAGCGCGCGGCTCGGGCAGGTGCAGACCTCGCCCTGGTTGAGGGCGAACATCGCAAAGCCCTCGAGCGCCTTGTCGAAGAAATCGTCGTCCGCATCCGCCACGTCGGCAAAGAAGATGTTCGGCGACTTGCCGCCGAGTTCCAGCGTGACCGGGATGATGTTGTCGGAGGCGTATTGCATGATCAGCCGCCCCGTCGTGGTCTCGCCGGTGAAGGCGACCTTCGCAATCCGCTTGCTCTGCGCCAGCGGCTTGCCGGCCTCGACGCCGAAGCCGTTGACGACGTTGATCACGCCCGGCGGAAGGATGTCGGCGATCAACTCCATCATCACGAGGATGCCAAGCGGCGTCTGCTCGGCCGGCTTGAGGACCACGCAATTGCCGGCGGCAAGCGCCGGCGCCAGCTTCCAGGTCGCCATCAGGATCGGGAAGTTCCAGGGAATGATCTGGCCGACCACGCCGAGCGGCTCGTGATAGTGATAGGCCACGGTATCATGATCGATCTCGGAGATGCCGCCTTCCTGGGCGCGCACCACGCTGGCGAAATAGCGCCAGTGATCGACCACCAGCGGCATATCGGCATAGGTCGTCTCGCGGATCGGCTTGCCGTTGTCGAGCGTTTCGACCAGCGCCAGCAGTTCGAGGTTAGACTCGATCTTGTCGGCGATCTTGTTCAGTATCCGGGAGCGCTCTTGAACGGAGGTGCGGCCCCAGGATTCTCTGGCCTTGTGCGCGGCGTCCAGTGCAAGCTCGATGTCGGCAGCCGTGGAGCGGGGGACCTGGCAAAGCCGCTTACCGGTGATCGGGCTTGGATTATCAAAATACTTGCCTTCGACCGGAGCCACCCATTTCCCGCCAATGAAATTGTCGTAGCTATCACGGATCAAAACCTGCTTGGAGACCTTTTCTAAAGCCTGCTGGTACATTGAGTTCCTCCCTGGGGACGATGGCGCCGTTTTAGCGTTCAATTGCGACAACGCCTGTTGCCAAGCGTCTTTGGCGGAGTTTGCAAGCGGAGGAGCGAAAGGCCAGCCCGGCAGCCGCCGGCGTTGGCGGACCTGTCTCGATTGCGAGACACTTTTGGGCGAAAAAGACGCAGCAGCGATCAGGAACGCAGCGATAGCTTGGCGATGCGACGATATAGGCTCGCACGCGAAATGCCCAGGTCGCGCGCGGCCTTTGAAGCGTTGCCGTTGGCATGGGCCAACGCCCGGCGCAGTTCGGCCCTCTCGGCGGCACCGAGATCGGGACCGGGTTGCGCATCCTCCAGCACGTCGCGGATCGGACGGAGCTTCTTGAAAGTGCCGCGCGACAATCCGTGGTTTCTCCGCGCCCGACGCGTGGCACCGATGAGTAAGTCGTCCTTGTCGACGGCGAACAGCTCGGGTCCCGCGCTGGTTTTGCTCGCTCCAACGATCACGCGAAAGCCGGCAAATGAACCTATGAAATTCTCGGTCTCGATCTGATGAGCGGCGTCGGCAACCGCGTTCCTGAGCAGCAGCGGGAAGCTATCCGTAAGATCGGCTCGACACGAAGATATGTCGAGCACGCCAGCGAGTTCGCCCTCGTGGTCAAATAAAGGTGCGCCCATGCAACTCATCGCGATATTGCGATGGAAGAAATGTTGAGCGCGATCGATCGTGACCGGACGCTGCTCGACCAGACAGGTGCCTATGCCGTTGGTTCCTTCAGCCGCCTCGCTCCAGTCGGTCCCCCTCCACAAACCCCATTCGCGGAACGATTCGTCATCGCCCGGCTTGCCGCGGCGCGCAACGATCAAACCCGTAGCGTCTGTCAGCACAACGCAACAACCGCTGGAACCGACAGCTGCGAACAACCGGTTCATGGCATTGTCAGCAATAGCTGCCAATGCGCCGAACTGTTCGAGTGCCTGGCGACAAGACATGTCGTCGGCAAGCTCTCTATGGTGAAGCGCTTCCGGATCAAGGCCATGGACAAGTAGCGACCGACTCCATGATGCCGTCAGGGCCGACCGACCGGCCCCCGATTTGGAAAACACGGCCTCCCTGATCAGTTCGCCGTGTTTTTCGACCATTGGCTACTCCTGGATGAAATCTGCGTGGGTCAGACTATCCACGCGTCGGGTCAGATCAGCCTCGAACGCCGGGCGGCAGCAGGTCGGCGATCAGCTCGGCGAAAACATGATGATGACCGGAGTCTGTCCGGCCGACTTCAGGACGATGCTGTTGCCAGCGGCGAGCGCGGGCTTCCATGCCGCCATCAGCAGCGCGAAGTCCCACGGAATGATCTGACCGACCACGCCGAGCGGCTCGCTGAAATGATAGGCGACCGTATCGTGGTCGAGTTCAGCCAGCGATCCTTCGTGCGCAGTCGACCACGAGAGGAAGATCGGCGTTCATCGTCTCACGGATCGGCTTGCCGTTGTCGATGGTTTCGACCAGCGCCAGGAAGTCGAGATTTTCCTGGAGGCGGTCAGCGATCTTGTTGAGGATCAAGGAGCGTTCAGCGATCGAGGTGCGGCCCCGGCCCGCGCGGGCTGCAATGAGCAGCGTCCAGCGCCGTTACGATGTCGGCTCCCGATAATCTTGCAACTTCGCAGACCTGCTTCGAAGTGATCGGGGTGATGTTCGAGAAGTACCGGCGCTCCACAGGAGGGATCCATTTTCCGCCGATGAAGTGTCGTACCGTTCCTTCATGGCCAATTTCTTGTCGAATTTAGCCAATGCCTCGTGAACCATCGGATTCTCCTCTACCGTGTTGTGAGCTTCATGCGCGGGTGCCGCTTATGGCGCGGCCAGGTCCGCCGAGAGGGCGACATTGCGTCCGCGCTGGAGGCAATCAAAATCGTTTGTGATGATGATGAAATCCGTTCTGATTATACTTACGCCTGCGTGTTGAGCATTGCGTTGCATCATCATGTTTTTGTGTCGCTGTTGACGCGATTTTTTAGAAATCGAGTTTGGAAATACCGTTTTCGTATGCCGTATCAAGGCATATCGAAACGCCAAGTCGGACGCGGCGCTGCTGTCGGGAGTTGTTGCAGGGCGGTATTACTTGGTGCGGCAAGTGATCGGCGTAAATCAAACAGGCGCTCTGCAGCCCGGGATCGCAAAGCCGCTCCACCGCATAATTAAAGCATTCTGATCTCATAACCATAAACAATTGTTCACTAATGCGACCTTCTGATAAGAAGCAGTGCTTCCTTCTGCTTCCGTCAACGTGTGATCGATCGTTCAGTTGACAAGGCAACGGGGCGGAGCGAGATTGTGCGGGCAGTCGGGAGCGAACGGTGACAATCGATAAGGATTCAAACAAAATACTTCCTGGAATTTTGGACCTGCCGATGGAGACAGTCTCCGCTGAGGACAAGAAGGCTCTCATTATGGCGGTCGAGGGCACGTTCGATACGCTCTTCACCTGGAACTATGAACAGGGTGAAAACAAGCCGATTGAAACGCTTTATAAAAAGGCAAAGACATCCCAGTGGGATTCGGATTTGGATATCGATTGGACCATAAAGGGACAGATCGATCGGGCCCGCGATCCCCGTGATCCTATGAATCGTCTTTGCATTACGGATGAGGGCGTCTTTGGCCGGCTCAATGCCAAAGAGCGGGCAAATTTCGGTCATGCCAGCATATCGTGGACGATAAGTCAGTTTCTGCACGCTGAGCAGGGCGCGCTAACATGCGCCGCCAGGCTTGTTCAGCAGGCGCCCTGGGTTGACACCAAATTCTGTGCTTCCACCCAAGTGATGGAGGAGGCTCGGCACATGGAAGTCTACGCCAAATATCTGCGCGAAAAACTGGAATGGGAGTTCCCCGTCAATGTTCATCTGCGGGGTCTTCTGAAAGACATCGTGAGCGATTCGCGGTGGGATTTCACGTTTCTCGGCATGCAGGTCGTGATTGAGGGATTGGCGCTGGCTGCTTTCGGCTTTCAGTATCAATTGACGAAAGATTCGCTGCTGAAACAGATCACGCGCTACATCATGGCCGATGAAGCCCGGCATGTTGCCTTCGGTGTTCTGTCGCTGAGAGAGGTCTATTCGGACTTGACGTCAGCGGAGCTGCGGGAACGCCAGGAATTTTGTTACGAGTGCGCGCTGCGCCTGCGCGATCGCTTTCTTGCTCAAGAGGTCTGGGAAGCGCTCGACCTTCCGGTGAAGGAATGCATGGAGATCATGAAGCGTAATCCGGTGCAGATCGAATTTCGCAGGGCTCTGTTTTCCAAAGTCGTGCCCAGCGTGAAGAAACTCGGCCTGCTCGATTTCGGTGACGGATGGTTACGTAATAAATTCGGTGAGCTCGGCGTCCTCAAATACGAGGACATGGAAGACGCGAGCGCCGAGTATCACCGGATGGATCTGGATCATGCGCCGTGGTCCGTCATCCGGTACAAGCACTATTAGTATTCTCTCGCGGTGTAATGAATCCATCAATTAGTATTCGCAGGGCAGGAAAGGGCAGAAAAAATGATCCCCGAGCAAGTGAAACTCGTTCAGCAGAGCTTTGCCAAAGTCGCACCGATCGCCGATCAGGCGGCGGTGATATTCTATAACCGGCTGTTTGAAATCACCCCGCAAGTGAAAGCAATGTTTCCCGCCGACATGACCGAGCAGCGCAAGAAATTGATGGCCACGCTTGCCGTGGTGGTCAATGGTATGTCCAATCTCGAGTCGGTTCTGCCCGCAGCGGAAGCGCTGGCCAAGCGCCACGTCGCCTACGGCGTCAAGGCCGAGCATTATCCCATCGTCGGTTCCGCTCTGTTGTGGACCCTCGAGAAGGGGCTTGGGAGTGACTGGACACCCGATGTCGCGAAGGCATGGACTGCTGCCTACACCACGTTGTCCGGCTTCATGATCGAACAGGCTTACGCCCATCCGTAAGGCGCTCAATCAAATCCACCCCATGGCGGCGCGAATGTGACGTTACCAGCGCAGCCATATCGATTGGTTCTGATAAGCATTCAAAGACCAAAACGTCAGGTCGGTCCGCATCGGCCAGCGCCGTTCGGAATGAAAGATTAATCTGCGGGAAGCGGGCTGAAGTACTTCGGATATTTGTCTTTGACATCCTTGAAGTCATCAGCGTCCGACAGTGGGGCTGCTTGGTCTGAGCCCCGCAAGTTCCTCCAAGAATGAGTAGAGTCCGTCACATTTGAAGGGATGGACCATGAAGCCAAGTCGGTTCCCGGACGAGCAGATCATCGGGATCCTCCGGGAGCAGGAGGCGGGCGCGGCTACGGCCAATGTCTACCGCAGCACGGGATCTCCAGTGCGACGTTTTACAAATGGAAGGCCAAGTACGACGGCCTGGAGGTGTCCGACGCCAAGCGGCTTAAGACGCTCGAGGACGAGAACGCCAAGCTGAAGAAGCTGCTGGCCGAGGCGATGCTCGACAACGCCATGCTCAAGGACGTTGCATCAAAAAAATGGTGACGCCCGCTGCAAGGCGAGAGGCAGTCGCTCATCTAGGGACCACCTTCGGGGTGAGCAAACGGCGTACGTGTGAAGTCCTGGTGGCAGACAGCCGGTCGTGCGCGACCTCCTGCGCGAACTGTCGGCTCCGTCATTATCTGCGGCGTAGCAGCTACGGCCCGCACTCAGTCAACGTCAAGAGCCTGCGCCGAGACACTTATCTGAAGTCACAAACGGTTTGACCGTCGCGGCTGATCGCCTCCCGGTTCGCGTATCGAAGCACTACGCCACCACCGGTCCAGTGCGCCCCGCTCGCAGGCAAGTCTGATGCTCATGCCGTCGGCGAATTTGTCCCAGTCTGCGAACGACTCGCTTGCGACCGCTATCACCACGGGAACGTGGGCATCTAGCGCCCGATCAATCACATAGGCGAGCCCCTTGCCGTCGCGTTCGCGCTTGCCGAAGCGATTGATGATGACGAGATCGGCGCCCGCCTCGATTTCGTAGACAATCCGCTCACCAGCATTCTGCAGCCGTGCAAGGTCGAGGCGGCATCCGCGCGCGTTTGGATCAAAATCCTGGGCCAGCAGCACCTTTTCGCCGCTGGGGAGTAGCACCGCGGACAGGCTGGAGTCCGCGCATTGTCCCGCCTGCACCATGCCGACAGCGCGGAAGCCTCGCGCACCGAGATCGCCCGCGAAATCGCGCAGGATCGCGTCCGGATCCTGGCCTTTGTCGTAAACAAGCGCGGCAAGGTCGCATTGAGCATCAAACACGTCTGCCTCCACTCTTGCTGGAAGTTGGGATCGCGGCGCTGCGGCGGCCCCAGCCTTAAAGGGCTAGAAGAAAGAGAATTCCACCGCGGAGCGTGATCCAAATCCAATCGCGAATACTCTGCCCGCCCCACGCTTGATTGCCATCCCCGTCAACGTTCTTTTCGGGCAACTCCCCAGCGCGCCGCCGCCGACGCGTCAGAAGCTTTGGCTGCCACCCAACCGGCGGCACCAGAATCGCCATCGGCCCGCAATTCACGCTTCCAGAAGGGCGCATCGTGCTTAAGGAAATCCATAATAAATTCCGCAGCCGCAAAGGCCTCTTTGCGGTGACGAGCCGCGACCGCAACCAAGACGATGCGTTCCCCAGCCAATACTCGACCATATCGGTGGATAATTGTGACGGCCCCAAGCGACCATCGTTCGTCAGCCGCATTGATAATGGAATCGAACTCCAGATAGGCCATAGCCGGATAGGATTCGAGATAGACCCCGTCGAGAGTGCCACCCTCGCCACGGCACAATCCGACGAAGCTCGCTACGGCGCCCGCATCCTCTACGACGGAGCAAATGGCTCCGATCTCCGCGCCTACATCGAAATCCTCGGTCTGGATCATAATTTTACGAGGCACAGTCACCCCCCGGTGACTGGAGGGAAGAAAGCAATCTCTCTTGCGCCCTTTAGGGATGCCGATGGGCCAACGTGGCGCCGGTTAATGGCTGCTCGGGTCACCACCGGGTTCTCGAATGCGCGAGCATAGCGTTCGCCACCGCTGCTCACGAGCCAGTCGATCAAGCTTGCGATATCGATAACCTGCGAGGGGATCGATATCTGTTCGCTTTCCTTGCCCACCCTGTCGCGGATCCAGGAAAAGTAGCAAATGGTAAGTTCGTTGTGCTGTCCGTCGCTAACCAAACTATTCTCCTCGCTCCCGATCCCTTCGGCATTGGTACGCAAGTCGCTCATGTTGCCCCTAGCCCTGGTCGAATGCAGACGTGCGACATTTCAATCCGATACGTACGAGGCCATCAGCGACACCCTTTCGCGGAGATGGAAGCGAATTTGCCACTTGGCCATCACGCAGAACCAGCGTGCGAATACATTGCGCTGCGAAAAGCGTTAGACCATTTCTCGACCGGCTGGCGGCAAGCTTCAATTCCGGGTGGCACTCACATCTCGAAGTCCACGTCCCGAATGAGTGACGCCGTCGACGACAGCCGCACACCATCAGCGTCGCCGCACGAACACTCGGTGCCGAACCTTTCTCAAGATTCCTCCCTGCATATCCCCTCCGGGGTTCATGGGATTGGTGAGGCGCCATTTCGATCCATCCGCGCAAGATAAGCTCAGCTCATTCATAGACAAAACTTTTTCTATCTATCGATACTATCGATACTATCGATTATAGTTATAGATGGGCCCGTGCTATCTCCCGTTCGGGGTCGCAACGGGGATAGCAGAGATGGTTTACTTCGAGGACGACGAGATCGCCCGCTACTCGCGTCATATAATGCTTCCCGAGGTGGGAGGGCGCGGGCAGCAACTTCTCAAACACTCCAGCGTGTTGGTCGTTGGAGCCGGTGGTCTTGGTGCGCCAGTCCTTATCTACCTTGCGGCTGCCGGTGTCGGACGATTGGGTGTGGTCGACGATGACGAAGTCGAGCTCTCAAACCTTCAGCGCCAAATTATTCACGGCACACCTGATGTCGGCCGGCTAAAGGTCGAAAGCGCTGCCGATATGCTGGATCGACTTAATCCGCGGGTGATGGTCGAACCGCACCCGGTTCGCCTGGCACAGCATAACGTCGATGCGCTCATATCAGGGTATGACGTGATCGTTGACGGTAGCGACAATATCGATACCCGGTATCGGTTGGCCGACGCTTGCGAGCGCCGTGAAAGGCCCCTCGTCATCGCTGCCCTCGGTCGCTTCGATGGGTTGCTTACGACGTTGATGCCGTATGCGAAGGACGCAGAAGGCGGATCCAATCCTCGATTGCGCGATCTATTTCCGTCAGCATTGCCACCCGGCATTCCGGGTTGCGTTGAAGCAGGTGTGATTGGAGCGGCAGCCGGCATTGTCGGAACACTACAGGCAATGGAGGTGCTGCGTGTTCTACTTGGCCTTGGTTCACCACTCGTCGGCACCCTATTGCTCGTTGATACGCTGGCCTTTCGATTCGACAAAATAAGCTATTCGCGGGCCTAAGAGTCCGACTCTTAATGTTTTGGGGGGCTGATCATGCTCTGGCAAGTCTTCGCGAGAGCAACTTGACGCTGGTGATCATAAGCCACGCTTCGGCGCTCGCAATCGGTGCCTCGAAGTCTTTTGCAAGACAACGATTGCGGTTGAGCCATGCGATGGTTCGTTCGACGGCCCAGCGGCGTGGCAACAATTGAAGCCTTTGGCGGCATCGGATCGCTTGACGATCTCGATGGTCCAGCGGCCGATTGAGGCAATCGCCTTTTTGAATTTCGGACAAGCATAGCCACCGTCGGCGAAGGCATGACGTAGCCAGGGGAACGCATTTCGGATCAACTGGAGAAGCACAGGGGCACCGTCGCGGTCTTGTATGCCGGCTTCATGCACGATGCCTGCGATCAGAAACCCAGCGGTGTCAGTAAGAAGGTGCCGTTTGCGCCCTTTGATCTTCTTGCCGGCATCGAACCCGCGCGGACCACCAGCCTCGGTGGTTTTAACCGACTGGCTGTCGATCACTCCTGCGCTGGGACTTGCCTCCCGGCCGTCGGCCTCGTGCGCCATCATGACAAGGTGGTGGTTGATCTTCTGCCAAGTGCCATCGTCGCGCCACCGGTAGAAATACCGCTGCACCGTCGTGTAGGGCGGAAACTCCGTTGGCAGCAACCGCGACTGGCAACCGCCCTGAGCGATGAAAAAAATTGAATTTACCAACGCCCGCATCTCCGTCACACGCGGCCGCCCGCGCCGGTTCTTGTCGGGCATGTAGGCAGCTATCATCGCCCATTCCTCGTCTGTCGTATCGCTTGCGTATCTCAGCCCATCTCGACAATATTTCGCCCGAGTGATTTCAGTCCAAACCAATTTGCGCCTCCGTCGTAGCTCGCAACCACGACTAAATCCCAAATGACTGAAATCACTCAGCTTAATTTCGGGTCAGCCCCTAAGGCGCGCGGCCACGGCCGGAAAAGTGTTTTCGGACATGTGGTACGCAAAGCAAGAGCGCCGGGTCGCACCTGGAGGCAAAATCTCAAGAGGCGGCCCAAGCACGTTGGTGTGGGGCAGGGGAAACAGAAGATCGGCCTTAATGGAACTTAGACATATCCGTCACTTTATCGCGGTCGCGGAAACGGAAAGCTTCACGAAGTTCTCAACGCACATCGGTGTCCCAGCTGGCCTTATCTGCCAGGGTTGCCAAGTTGGTAGCCGAGTATCAGGTCAAGCTGCTCGAGCGTCGTACATCACGGGTCGTTCCGACGGCCGCAGGGTGCCGTCTCCTGGAACGCTTGCCAGTCCGCCGGTTTGCCGACTCGTCAAGAGCGTTTCCCACATGCACCCCGGTGCAAGCTTCGCGCTCTGCGACGGCACCAAAAATAGTCTGCTGTCAAGACTTGCCGACCATAAACTTGATGCGGTTGTCGGAAGAATTGACGGGTCAGATTCAAGGTTCAACTTTTCGATACTATTCAAGGAAAGGTTCGTTAGTTCACCGGACAGACGACACACAGTCCGTGTATTTGCACCGTATATAGGCCTCGGCTACGACGAACGTCATGGCTAGCTCCGATGCTCCAATCGAAGTGTTGTCCTGAGGCAGTCATCTGCACCCACGATCGCGCGCACATCGCGCAAATGGCTACAGACTACAAACTTAAGCGCTATCCGGTTCGCAGGGACAATTTAATGTTCGAATATTGGACATAAATCATTTGTTATAAAAAGACATTATGCTGCTGCGCATCGTCCATATACGCTGCCTATTCAAGCTGCTCCATCTGCCGTGAAGATCTATCAGATAAACGGATCGCCCCATAAAAAGGGACGATTATTCTTGGCGCGTGCCTGCGTGATACTGATAGCGCGAATACGCGATGAAGGAGGGTGAGTTCCGCTCTCGCCGTTGAAGCGTGTTCGGAAATTCTGGCAGTAATCGAGCGAGGCGTATGACGTGAGTGGGAAAAAGCCGGTTGCCGGCGGCGTGACCAGCATTGAGGACGCGGTCGCGCACATCGCCCGGCATCCCCCTGTTTGTGGGGTCGAATATGTCGATCTCTCGCAAGCTCTTTTCCGGGTTCTGGCAGAAGACGTCATCGCTTCTCGGCCGGTGCCTGGTCATGACAGTTCCGCTATGGACGGCTATGCGTTCCGACGGTCCGACCTGCCGCCCGACGGGCGCTTGCCGATGTCGGGTCGCGCCGCGGCTGGCCATCCATTTCAGGGCACGTTACCGCCACGCACTGTCGTACGCATATTCACCGGAGGCGTTATCCCTGAGGGCGCCGACACGGTTGCGATCCAAGAGGACTGTTTCTCTGAAGATGGCGTGATCGCACTACCGACCACGCTGAAGGCCGGTGCGAACCGGCGGTTGGCCGGCGAGGACGTGAGTCAGGGAACTACGGTGTTGACGCGCGGAACCAGACTGCGGCCGCAAGACATCGGAATCGCAGCCGCCGTGGGGCGACCGGCGCTTCTGGTACACCGACAGATTCGTGTCGCGGTCATTGCCACGGGTGACGAGCTGCGTCCTCCCGGCCGGCCGCTGCCGCCGGGCTGCATCTACGACTCCAACCGCCACACAATTGGCGCTGTTTTGCGATCACTCGGCGCGGAGGTCTCCGATCACGGTCTCGTTGCCGATCAGAGATCGCTCATCAGGGATGTGTTGTCCGAAGCCGCGAGCGAAAACGATCTGGTCATCACATCGGGAGGTGTATCGGCGGGAGAGGAAGATCATGTGCGTCCCGCCGTACAAGACATCGGTTCGCTGAATTTCTGGAAACTGGCGATTAAGCCCGGCCGGCCTGTCGCAATGGGCGATGTTGCAGGCGTTCCATATCTTGGCCTTCCGGGAAATCCGGTTTCGGCGATGGTCACTTTCTGGCTGATCGGCCGCCCGCTGATCCTTCGTCTCATGGGCGCGACCGATCTTTCCTTGCCGCGCTTTCCGGTCGTTTCCACGTTTCATCATTTCCATCGGCCGGGTCGGCGGGAATTCCTGCGCGCGCGCGTCAGCGCCGGTCCGGCCGGCACGATGCAAGCCGAGATTTATCCGTCCATGAGTTCGGGGATGCTGAGTTCACTGACCTGGTCCGACGGACTTGTCGAGGTCCATGAAAACACCCGTGATGTCGAGATAGGCGATGTCCTGTCCTACCTTCCCTACAGCTTTCTATGAAGAAAGATGAGGTCCCAGAAATGCCGATAGATCCGGCGCGTCAATTCAAACCGATCCGTATCGCCGTCTTGACGATCTCGGACAGCAGGAGCCGTGCCGAGGATGTATCGGGCGACCTTCTAGTCGAGCGCCTGATAAACGCCGGTCATCAACTTGGAGATCGTGCGATCGTCAAGGACGAAGCCGACGTGATCGCGCAACAACTTCGCCAGTGGATCGACGATTCCAGGATCGACTGCGTGATCTCAACGGGAGGAACTGGGCTGACCGGTCGCGACGTGACGCCGGAGGCTTTCGCCCGGGTGTGGGACAAGGAAATTTCGGGTTTCGGCGAGTTATTCCGCTATCTCAGCTACCAAACGGTGGGAACATCGATGATGCAGTCACGCGCCTGCGCGGGCATGGCGAGAGGCACCTATCTGTTCGCGCTTCCCGGTTCTCCAGGTGCCGTCAAGGACGGCTGGGACGGCATTCTGCTCACTCAGCTCGATAGCCGGCACCGGCCCTGCAATTTCGTTGAACTCATGCCCCGTCTTGCCGAGGCGTAATCATGTCGCATCCGGTTTTGCAGGAGATCGCACCCGTGTTTATCAACGCTCCCTTCATCCGTCTGTTGCGAAAACGATTGTTAGTCGTCTGTGAAGAATTCCCAAGTCGTTGATTTGGAATCAGGAAACGGCATTTTGCGGTAACGGCATTTGCCGGAAAGCGGGGCTTTGGAGCGGGATTCCTTGCAAACTTGATTTGTGATTCACTCGCCCAAGAACCGGCATTGGCGGGGAATTCGATGCGGCCACCAGAGCGTCGCGAGACGGGGGAGCAGGATCTTTTCCGCTCCCGGCTCGATCAGATCATCGACATGAGGCATCCGCTGGTGACGCTATCGCGCACCGTGGACTGGGGCTTTCTGGAACAGCGGTTCGGCGAGGTTTACGACGACGACCCCGGCCGGCCGCCGCTGCCGACGCGCCTGATGGCGGGGCTGGCGATCCTCAAGCACACCTACGACCTGTCCGACGAAGTTCTGTGCGAGCGGTGGGTCGAGAACCCCTATTACCAACATTTCTGCGGCGAGGAGTTCTTCCAGCACCGGCTGGTGTTCGATCGCTCGTCGCTGACGCGCTGGCGCAACCGCATGGGTGAGGAACGGCTGGCGGCACTGATCCAGGAGAGCCTGTCGGTTGCCGTCAGGACCAAGGCAATCAAGCCGTCGGAGCTGTCGCGGGTGATCGTCGACACCACGGTTCAGCCCAAGAACGTGACGTTTCCCACCGATGCAAAGCTTCTGAACCGGGCGCGCGAGAAGCTGGTGCGGCTGGCGCAGCGCCATGGGGTGGCTTTGCGGCAGTCCTATGCGCGGGTAGGCAAGTTCGCCCTGATCAAGCACCAGCGCCATGCCCACGCCAAGCAGTTCAAGCGCGCCAACCGGGCGCTCAAGACGCTGCGAACCTATCTGGGCCGCGTGATCCGCGACATCGGCCGCAAGATCGAGGGCAATGGTGGGCTCGAAGCGGCGTTCGCCAAATTGCTGTTGCTGGCGCGGCGCGTACGCGAGCAGCAGCAGCGTCAACGGGGGCCGAAGGTCTATTCCCTGCACGCGCCGGAGGTCGAGTGCATCGGCAAGGGTAAGGCTCACAAGCCTTACGAGTTCGGCGTCAAAGTCTCCGTCGCCACCACGATCGGCCACGCCAAAGGCGGCCAGTTCGTCACTCATGTGAAGGCGCTGCCCGGCAATCCCTATGACGGTCACACGCTGGCCACCGTGATCCCGGACATGGAGGCGCTGATCGGCAACACCATCGCGCGCCTCCTCGCCGACAAGGGATATCGCGGCCACAACGCGCCGCCCGATTACAGGTTCAGGGTCTTCATCTCCGGCCAGAAGCGAGGAGTGACACCCAGCATCAAACGCGAATTGCGTCGCAGGGCCGCTGTCGAGCCCGTCATCGGCCATCTCAAAGCCGAGCACCGCATGGGCCGCAATTATCTCTGGTTCCGTCGCGGCGATGCCGCCAACGCCGTCCTCGCCGCCGCTGGCTACAACTTCCGACGCCTCATCCGCTGGCTCAGGCTTTTGTTGCGCCAAATCCTCTCGGCTCTAACTGCCGCGCCTCAGACCGTTCCAGCCTGAGGACAGAGTTCTTCACGGACGACTTGTTAGTGTTTGGAAGTCGGGCCGGCGCCTTGCGTGTCACCCCGCCCAGACGCGGTCCGGATGACCCTCGATCCACCCGTCACTGATCTGCATCACGTTGTTGAGCGGTCCCGGTCGGTGTATTCTCGCAAAGCGGTTTCCTTTTCCTGATCCTCGGTTTGTCTGTCGAGACCCACAAGAGCTGAATCGGAGCGCCAGCCTTCTTCAAATTGTGCGAAAGAGTTTGTACGTAATCCTAGACTCAACGGAGCTACCATTTATTGTCAATACGCGGGGGCATTCCCCCGCAGCTGAGTGGTCATTGTGAGCCGCGCTAACGACGTGAGAGCCGCCGGCGCTAGACTCAAAACGGCCGCCGAAGCGGCCTCGGTAAGTCTGCCGCCGCGCAACAAATAAGAAGCAGGGAGCGTAAACGAAATGTCGAAAATTTTGATTGCGGATGACCATCCAGCATTCCGGCTGGTCCTTAAAGACGTGATGCGTTCTTTGGTTCCACCGTCCGAGCTAACGTGTTTCGAGGCTGCAGATCGCGCGCAGTTGTTTGACCGGTTGAATGTCGAACAACCCGACCTCATCCTGCTTGATCTTTGTATGCCAGGAATGACCGGTCTGCCGGAGTTGGTTGCGATCCGCAACATTGCGCCGACCACGCCTGTCGTCGTCATTTCGTGCCTCGACGACGACGCCACCGTCACGCAAGCGATCAATTGCGGCGCCTCCGGCTACATCCCGAAGTCTTCGCCCATGGACGCCTTGTCCTTTGCGCTGCAATTCGTCCTAGATGGCGGTGTTTACGTTCCCGGCGACACTGAAATCAACTTTCCCCAGAGGGGCAGTGCGGGAAGCGATGTCAGTCCGCTCACACCGCGCCAACTCGCTGTGCTTGGGCTTCTGGCGGCGGGCAAGGCGAACAAGGAAATCGCGCGCGAACTCGCGATCAGTGATTTGACAGTGAAAGTGCATATCACGACGATCTTTCGTAAGCTTGGCGTCACAACGCGCACGCAAGCCATTGTTGCGCTCCAGCGCGGACGGGCGTAGCTTTTGGATTATTCCAACTGAGCTTGCTTCGCCGCGAGGGAAGCCAGCGAGGCGCGCAGCTTCATTGGCATTGTAGGCTTGGCGAGAAAATCAAAACTGAGCCGTTTCAGCTCGCGCGGCAACTCATCGCGGGAATCGCTCGAAATAATCAGCGCCTGCAGTCCGTCCCCGAAAGCCGCACGGAGTGCGGTGACCGCATCGGTTCCGAGATTGTTGCCATCGAGATGGTAATCGGCGATAACAATCTGTGGTATTTCCCCTGCAGCACCGAGTTGCGCGATGGCCTCAGCCGCTGAAGGCGCGGCGATGGCGATGCATTTCCACGACCGGAGCAGGGACACGAGAGCGTTGCGCACCTGAGTGTCGTTATCGATCACGACGATGCAGCGCCCTGCCAACTCTATCGGCTTGATCGGGTACTTTTTCTTTCGCACCGCCACGGGCGCATCGGTCGTCTCGACCAACACGCTGAAGACCGAACCGCGGCCGAGTGTC
This sequence comes from Bradyrhizobium sp. I71, assembly GCF_022354745.1. Lineage (NCBI taxonomy): Bacteria > Pseudomonadati > Pseudomonadota > Alphaproteobacteria > Hyphomicrobiales > Nitrobacteraceae > Bradyrhizobium > Bradyrhizobium sp. I71. Next base: position 391,341 of record NZ_CP059398.1, on the reverse strand, counting down.
GACGCGACCTCGATTTTTGCATCGATCAGGCGCGCAATACGCTGCGTGATCGCGAGGCCTAATCCGAGGCCTGGCTCCTGCTCATGTGCGGAGATGTCAATTTGCTTGAATTCCTCGAAGATCAGCTCAAAGTGATCTTCGGCTATTCCAATTCCGGTATCCAAGACCTGAATTGCGATTTTGCCGCCTCGTCGGCGGCAGCCGATCAGAATTGAACCCCTTGCGGTATAGCGTAAGGCGTTGCTGACGAAATTGCGCAATACGCGCTCGAGCAGGATGTGGTCGCTCATTATCACGGCGCTACTCGGTGCAACCCGCAAATGCAGACCCAAGGCTTCGGCTTGAGGCTGATAATCCTGGCGCAGCCGGTCGAGCAAGGGTGTGATCCGGAAGCTCGAGATTTCGACAGGCCAAACGCCAGCGTCGAGCCGGGAAATATCAAGGAGCGCCCGCAGCAATTCGTCGACCGTGTCGAGTGCTGCCCGAATGCCGTCGACGACATCCTTGGTATGTTCCTCTGCCTGCTCAGTCAGCGTGCCTAGAAACAGCCGAGCAACGTTCAGTGGCTGATGCAGGTCGTGGCTCGCCGCGGCCAAAAATCTAGTCTTGCTCAAATTGGCTTTCTCAGCCTCGGCCTTGGCGAACGACAACGCCTTCTCCGCGGCGCAACGTTCCGCAATCTGCTGGAAAAGCTGATGCGTCAGATGCGTCAATTCAGCAGTGCGCTCTGCGACTCTGTTTCCGAGCGTGATCGTTGCCTGGAACAGGGTGAAGCCGTTGGGGGCTTGCGCACTCACCTCGTTTTCGACGCGGTCCATCAAGACAGTGTTAATTTTCTGGAGCTTGGCGAGTTCTGCGTGAAGTGTGTTGACATCGACTTCGACGCTACCGCTCTGTGGAGCCGGCGGTTGCGCCGCTTGCCTGTTATCGCCCATTTTAATCGACGTCATAGGGTGTCCCGATCGCGACAGCGGTAAACGTTTGGTTGAGATGCATTCCCGCGAATTGTTCGCCATAGGTGCTGAAACCAATGACATTGTTGGCAGCGAAAATCTCGCTCGCAAGGTGCCTTGTCTGTGTTTCTTGAAGTACCAGGCTCCGGTAAATGCAATCGAAGCCGATCACCAGCTCCGGTGGCCCCAGGCTTTCGCTCACAGACTGAAAGAACGTGGTGAGATTAGGTACGATAGCCTCGCAGTGCGCGAGCCTCAGAACGACACCTTCGTCGATCGCGCAGAAGAAGGTCATGCTGCCGTCGAAATGCACCGACTGGATCGAACGCACATGGAAGTCTGCGCCAACTTTCACCATAAGGGGAAATTCGGAAAATATTGCGGCCGTCAGCATTTGTTCCGAGAGATTCAGAATTCTCGCGTATTCGCGAGCGGCGGGCTCGGCATTCAGTTCGAAGATCTTGCGCTTCACCGGGTCGGCCTTGGTCACGACCATCCGCACGTTCGATTCCAGAAAATTCTGGCACTTCATAATCCGGAAGGGTGCCCTGATCTTGACCACAGTTAGTAGTGCGGCATCGCGATGGAACGCACCATCGAAATAGACGAAAGCGCCTGTGAGGCATAAATTGTCCGCGGCGGAACCGCCGCAAAGCGGGACGATCTCAGTTAAGATATGAATCGAGGAGAGCACAACCTCTTCATTGCGAGACAAGCCGTCGATCAGAAGCATGGCGAAGGTATCTCTCGGGTCGAGCGCGCAGCCCTGCTCGCCCATCGCGGCCACTAGTTTTTGCGTCGCCGCATGGCCATCGGACATTTGAATCTGTGTCAGGTTTTGCATCACGACCGTCGCGGCGCGGCAGTGGGAAGAGGCGATGCTAAATCCGGTGATCGAGCCTTCGACGTACCCGATCGGGGCGATCTCGCCAGCGGTGGTGCAGCCGATGACATGCAAGTCGCCGAACGCCCGCCTTAGCTCAGGCTCTAAAGTGAACAAGTCAAAGTTGAACGAGCAAAAAAAGACGACTAGGCCGATGTCCGGTTGAGCGATAGCTTCGGCGAATTCGTGCACCGCCGTCACGGCGTCGATCGCAGTTGAAAAACCACGGCGTATCGGTCCTCGCCCCGCCATTCATCATCCCTTGCCACGCCCGATGGCCGAGAGCCCAGCCCTACAACCCAGCAATTCGGCGTCATAGTTCGTGTCAGCATTCTATCGCATTATACGACATAAATGTAGTTTTTCAGGAGGTCGGCACGCGGAGGAGGTCATGGTTAAGCAGGGCCTCGAAAAGCGTCATGGCACATGAGATCCCGGCAAGCGAAAGCTGGCGATCCGCCAGCTCGTGAAGCAGTTCCGCCGCGCCCCGGAAATGCTGCGCCGCCCACGATAGCTATTACCTCAGTAGTATATCTGCTTTGGAGAGCCGGTGATACGTTTGCTGGAACAATTCGAAGGAGACTTTAAAGAAGCTCTTTGACCAAGCAAATAACGTAAAACGGGAGCGAAAATGTTTGGAATTGACGAAAAAGTGCCGGAGTTTAAGGTTGTAGGCGTCAAGCCGGGCTTCGAAAATCCTCAAGAAAATGACGAAAGCGCCTTTGAAGTTCTGACGGAAAAGAGCTTCCCGTCGAAGTGGAAGATCCTCTTTTTCTATCCGAAGGATTTCACCTTCGTGTGTCCAACTGAGATCGCTGAGTTCGCTCAACTCTCGAATGATTTCGCGAAGCGCGGCGCGATCGTGCTCGGAGGTTCGACAGATAACGAGTTCGTAAAGCTGGCATGGCGACGGGAGCATAAAAGTCTTCGGAAGCTCCGGATCTGGCAGTTTGCGGATAACGGCGGCCTGCTCGCCAGCAGCCTCGGCATCCGGTCTTCTGAAGGCGTCGCGCATCGTTATACGTATATCATCGATCCAGAAAACGTTATTCAGCATGTCTACGCGACGAGCCTGAGCGTCGGACGGGCGCCGCATGACACCCTACGTGTTCTTGATGCGCTGCAAACGAACAATCTGTGCGCTTGTAGCCGGCCTGTCGGCGGGCCGGTGCTGACGCCGGCTGATCCATGACGGTTCTTTCACCATGAAGAACGATAGTCTTGGAGGAGCAAACCTGAACATGGACGCGGACTATCAGAATATGGCGGTGCTTGGCGCATCTCCCGCCGACCATGTGCCTGTGGGCTTTTACGGCGAGCGGGTGCTGCGCGTGCATCACTGGAGTTCCGCGCTTTTCAGCTTTGCTATTTCCAGGCCGCCGGGCTTCCGTTTTCGCTCAGGCGAATTCGTGATGATTGGTTTGCCTGCCCCGGGTCGGCCGCTGCTGCGCGCCTATTCGATCGTCAGCCCCTTCTACGCTGATGAGCTTGAGTTCTTGTCGATCAAGGTCCCCGGTGGAGCGTTTACCTCGCGCCTTCAAGGCATCGAGCCCGACGATCTCATCCTGCTCAGTTCGAAGCCGGCCGGCACACTGATCGCGGACGCCTTGCGACCAGGACAGCGTCTCTTTCTCTTGGCGACCGGCACAGGACTGGCGCCGTTTCTTAGTGTTGCTCGCGATCCCGATACCTACGAAAAATTCGAGGAGATCATCCTCGTTCATTGCGTCAGATATGTCAGTGATCTTGCTTATCGGGAAACGCTGGCCGGTTTATTCGCGGACGATTGTCTGGTGGGCGAGCAGGCGCTCGCACAGTTTAGCTATCTTCCGACCGTCACTCGTGACGGTTTTCCTCAGCGCGCTCGCATAACCCACATGATCGAACGCGGAATACTCGCAGAGGGATCCGACAAAGAGTTGGATCCAGTCACAGACCGGGTGATGCTGTGTGGCAGTCTGGCGATGATTGGCGAATGCCGCACGCTTCTGGAGCGTCGAGGATTCGCCGAGGGTTCGGCTAACAAGCCGGCGGAGTATGTCCTCGAACGCGCATTCGCGGGTTAGGAGATATTGTCAGAATGACTATTAGCTTCAACTGCGAAAATGCCCGCTATTCTTGGAACGGAAAGCTTGTCGCCTCGATCCATCGTCGCGACAAATTCCCAAACGGTGGTTCTGCGCGAACGATACGACGCCAGTTGGAAGGACGGGGCTCGATGATTCAAAGAACCGGAGGCGAGGCTCTGTCGAAGCGCCAACGCGCGCTTGTTTCTATCTTGATAAGAAAGCGGGGGAGGTCATGACTTTCGTAGTGACCGAGAGCTGCATCCGCTGCAAGTTTATGGATTGTGTTGATGTGTGCCCGGCGGAATGCTTTTACGAAGGTGAGCGGATGCTTGTCATCCACCCGGAGGAATGCATCGACTGTGGCCTGTGTGAGCCGCATTGCCCCGTCGATGCCATTGTCCCTGACAGTTATCCGGAAGGGCAGCGTTGGGCCGGCATGAACATTCAATATTCGCAGCTTTGGCCCAAAATCCGTAAAGCCAAATACCCGCCGCCGGACGCTGAGGAGTTTCGCGGATTGCCGAACAAGTTCGACAAGTTTTTCAGTTCCAAACCAGGGAGCGCGAGTTGATGTGCGTGATCTGGGCATTCTTGTTGGTCGGCCGACGCGAGATAACCGACTGAGGACTGGCATCTACAGAAACACAATTATCGAGACACGATTACTGAAACACAACTCGCATGCACAACCCGTGAATTAACTCGCAAACTGGGAGGAAAATACCATGGAAACCAAGAAAGTTGTTTGCCGAGCCTGCGACATGTTCTGCAACGTTCTCACTGACGTGGAGGACAACCGGCTCATTAAGGTTCACCGCGATCCCAACCATCCGATCACTCCGCACAGCCTCTGCAACAAGGGTGCGGCTTTCGCGGACACGGTCTATCATAAAGACCGCCTGCTCTATCCGATGAAAAGCGTAGGCAAGCGGGGCGAGGGCAAATGGGAGCGGGTCTCGTGGGAAGAAGCACTGGATGGCATTGCGGAACGGCTGAAGAAGATTGTTAAGGATTACGGCCCGGAAGCTGTTGTTCACACATCCGGTGAAACCGTGCCGCTCGAGTTGGCGCGCCGCTTCTCCAATCTCCTCGGCTCGCCGAACTGGATCCAAGCTGGCTATCTTTGCCTGGGTAACACGGCCGACGTCGCCAAGGTCACGGCCGGGTTAATGCCCTTCCCCGATTTCTGGCACACCAAGTGTATCGTGTTGTGGGGGCATGATCCTCAGCCGAACAAGTGGACAGCGGAATATCTTTGGGTGCGTGATGCTGTTAAGCGTGGGGCGAAGCTCATCGTCATCGACCCGCGCAACTGCTTCAGTGCAAAGCGCGCCGATATGCACCTGAGGATTCGTCCTGGTACGGACTCAGCGCTCGCCCTGGCGTGGCTGAACGTAATCATCAACGAGGAACTCTACGACAAGGAGTTCGTCGCTAAGTGGACACACGGCTTCAAGGAGCTGAAGGAGCGCGTTCAGGAATACACGCCGGAGCGCGTTTCGGAGATCACATGGGCTCCTGTGGACCAGATCAGGGACAGTGCGCGTATGTATGCCACCATGGGCCCATCGATCATGCCGTGGTCATCCAGCACCGATCAGACAGCCAACAGCACACACTCGTTGCGTTGTTTCATGATTCTCCGTGCCATCTGCGGTTACATCGACGTGGAGGGCGGAGAGTTGATGATGGGCTATCATCCGACGATCGTAACTGAAGATGAGATCGCGATGACCAGTGCTCTCTCTTCTGCGCAGATGGCCAAGCAGGTCGGCGTCGACTTTGCGAAAGTGCACAGCTACGAACTCTGGGACAAGCTCAACGATTCCTCTGAGAAGGTCTTCGGAAGAAGGTGGACGAGTCAGATCCACGCTGGTGCGATGTCTCGGCCAGCCGAAATCTGGACAGCCATGGCCGAAGGGATTCCCTACCCGATCAAGAGCCTCATCACTGTCGGGTCCGACCCTCTCACCGGTTACACTGATCCCAAGCACGCTTTTGAAGGTCTCATGAACCTCGATCTCATCGTGGCGATGGACATCTTCATGTGCCCGACGGCTCAGTTGGCGGACTACGTGCTTCCTGCCGCGAACTGGGCCGAGAAGTTGGGTATTCACAATCACTGGGATTGGCACCCGATTGTTATCGGAGGCGAGAAGGCTCTCGAGCCTCCGGGCGAATGCCGTGACGAGTTCCATTTCTGGCGAGAACTCGCGGTTCGCATGGGGCAGGGGAATCACTGGCCGTGGGAGACCCAGCGTGAGTATTTCGATTGGCGGCTAGAGAAGACCGGAATGAACTTCGATGAGTTCATGGCTGCCGGAGGCGTCAACGCTCCCGAGACTGAGTACAAAAAGTATGAAAACACCGGGTTTGCGACGCCCACGGGCAAGTTCGAGCTCTATTCGACCATCATGGAAGAGTTTGGCTATGATCCACTGCCCCGCTGGGTCGAACAAAACAGCACCTACGTCAGCAATCCGGAGCTGGCGAAGGAATATCCGCTGACTTATTTCGTCGGTAAAAAGGACGACCCGTTCTTCCAGTCTCAGGGGCGCCAGATTGCATCGTTGCGCAGACTGATGCCAGAGCCGGCAGTGGAGCTTCATCCAGACGCCGGTTACGACCTCGGTCTGTCCGATGGCGACTATGTCGCCGTTGAAACGCCGCACGGCAAAATTACTGGCGTCGTCAGGTTCAGCGACGACGCGCATCCGAAAGTGGCCCGCGTACCTTACCGGTGGTGGTTCCCGGAGCAGGCGCCTTATGCGCCGAACTTCTCGGGAGCGTTCCAGTCCCAGGACGGCCTGCTTGCTAGCGATAGTAAGGAGTTCGCCGATCCTGAGCAGGGTATGCCCGCGATACGCGGCTTGATGTGCAAGGTCTACAAGATCGACCGTCCGGAATACACCTCGGCTCTTGAAGAGCTGTCAGAGAACTGGGGTGGCTTCTCAGATGCCTGGGGCGGGCAAGTCCGCCGAGACAAGCGGTTGGAGAATGCTACATCGTAAGCTGTTCGGTATTCAGCTTGCACGGTAACTGAACTGGTTTCTGCGAAATCTGTACGGCGATGTCGGTTGATGGTGCGCAGAGACTAATCGGGCAGTCGGATGGAGTAGTCTTGAGCGGCTACTCCATTCGGTTACTGTAGTCCGTTCACTGTATGAAGCGTGAACTGATCAGCAAACCTCCAAAAGCTTGGACAGCCGGTCGACAGGCGATGTCATGAAGCTGAATAGGAATTTAACGAATTACGGTGACCGTACCAATTCGATCAAGTCTGCATCCGCGTGTGCCTTGATAAAGTCTTCCAATTGACCGAGTGACAAACCCAGTCATCGGCACCATTGGATCGCATAACGACAAAAAATTGAGTGAGGGTAAGAAGTACGTAGCGTTCTGGTCGGGTTCAGGCAGTGTGGCAAGAGCTGCTGTAGCGGACCAACCTCCGCGATCGCGATCTACGGTTTCGGATTTTCGGCGGTTTTCGAGAAGGTTGCGATGCACCGCTCAATAATAAAGAGACAAAAGAGCTCCTCGACGATCTAGGGATTGTGAGACGAACATGATGATTGATCCGTACAGCAGAGTAATAAATTACGTCCGTGTTTCCGTGACGGATCGATGCGATTGTCGCTGCATCTATTGCATGTCCGAGGACATGACGTTTTTGCCCAAAAAAGACGTGCTTACACTCGATGAGCTTGATCGTCTCTGCTCAACGCTCGTGCGGCTCGGCACGACCAAGCTCAGAATCACGGGCGGAGAACCCCTCGTTCGTACAAGCATCATGGAGCTCTTTCGACGTCTCGGGCGCCATCTGCAGTCCGGGATGTTGCGCGAACTCACACTAACGACCAACGGCACCCAGCTCTCCCGGTATGCGGATGAATTGCGATCCGCCGGCGTCAAAAGGATCAACGTGTCGCTCGATTCCTTGGACGCCGACAAGTTCAAGGCAATTACGCGCTGGGGAAAGCTCAAGAGTGTTTTGGATGGGCTGAATGCAGCTAAGAGCGCCGGCCTGATCATCAAGATCAATACGGTTGCTCTGAAAGGCGTGAACGACGACGAGCACAACGATCTTGTCGCGTGGTGTGGCGAGCAGGGGTTTGACCTGGCGTTCATCGAGGTGATGCCGATGGGCGATCTGATGGGCCCGAACCGCGTCGACCAATTCATGCCACTCACCCTCGTGCGCTCACGTCTTGCCGAGCGGTGGACGCTCGAAGACAGCGACTATCGAAGCGGCGGTCCGGCTCGCTATGTGCATGTTGCGGAAACGGGGCGCCGCGTCGGCTTCATCACCCCTCTGACCCACAATTTTTGCGAAAGCTGCAATCGCGTCCGCGTCACGTGCACGGGCACTATGTTCATGTGTCTCGGACAAGAGGATTCGGCCGACTTGCGAACGCCGCTGCGCACGTCGAGCGATGACGTATTGCTTGAGCACGCCATCCGAAACGCGATCGCGCGTAAGCCAAAGGGGCACGACTTCAAGATCGAGCGCGGCCGATCCGAAGTCGCGGTTGGTCGCCTTATGAATGTCACGGGAGGTTAAGCACGCGGTGAAGCTATATCAGTTCAAACACTTCGTAGCCGTCGTTGAAACTGGCAGCTTCACGAAGGGTGGACAGCACGCTGCCGTCTCGCAGCCGGCTCTTTCCGCAAGCATCGCAAAGCTCGAGACGGAGCTCGGCGTGAAGTTGCTTGATCGGCACCGGTCGCGCGTCGTGTTGACACCGGCAGGCGACCGTTTCCTCGAAACGGCGAAGTCAATCTTGCTTGCTTGCAATACTGTCAAGGCGGAGCTGAAATGCACCGTCGTGCCGAAGCCGCTGCGGATCGGCATCCTTCAGACTCTTTCTACATTCCGCGTCGCCAAATTGCTGAGCGCATATATGGAGACAAAGCCGAATACGGAGGTCCAGCTGTTCGATGCTTCGCGCGAAGACTTGCTCGAGCAGCTTAGCGAACAACGGTTGGATGTGATCATCACAAGCTTGGTAAATGATGGCACGAAGTTTACGACGCGCCCACTGTTCAAAGAGCCTTACATTCTCGCCATCTCAAGACACCATCGCTTTGCGCGGGAGAACAGCGTGAAGCTGGCTGATCTCGAAAGCGAGCCATTTATCATCCGCACAAGCTGTGAGACTTTTCAGCAAACGTCGAAGGTGCTTGAATCGCGCGGTATCAAGACGAGGATCGCCTATCAAACGGACCAGGACGATAGAGCGCTCGCGCTCGTGGCTGCCGGCGTGGGCATTTCTCTCTTTCCAACTCTGACGCAGTCGCCGGACGTTATACAGGTTCGTGTGAGGGATTTCGACGTCGTGCGCACCATCGGTATCCAATGGTACGATCGATTCGCCGACGAGCACTTGAAACGCTTTATTACTTTTACCCAGAACCATGACTGGAGGGCCACAGCGCCCGAGTAAGGCTCGGACCACTAGAGATAGCCTTGCAAGCGCAGCCGACAACGCGCGCCTTTCATCAGCGTCGCCAATGTAACCTGCCCGTTGGAAGGCTTGGCACCCTGATCTTCGAGGCGATGTATGTCCGACGGTCCGCCTCGCTCGGATAGACGGCCGCGAAGAGCGCTGCATATTCGTCGGGCGAACCGGGCGGGCAAGTTGCCGACGCCGTCGATGAACGATTGCAGTTCGCGTCGGACGGCCGGATTGGCGAGGTCGGCGACTTGCTTGGGGGAGACGCGTTGGCTGACGTAGAGTTGCTGCCTGATCCACGACCCCGAATGCGCTGAATCCCTCCCGAGGTCCTGGAGGGACCCTCTACAAAGGGGCCGACTCGAGAAGGACGAACGCGGATCGGAGCGCGAAACCGACACCAGCGCCCATCGGGCAGGGCGCCCGAGTCGGTGAATCATGAGTTAATTTTCCGGCAAATTTCGCCACTCGGCGACCCGACGACTCAGTCTATGACGACTTCGTCGCACGAAAAAAGCGGGTGCAAACAGATGCCAAATTCGAATGACGTTGCCAGCAACGAGATGCTTTGGGAGCGCGTCCTGTCCCTGCTCGTCGTGGGTGCCAGCGTGTTAGGCGGAGGCACCGTGTTGCTAATACAGGCGCTACCACCAATACTTCACGGATTTCCATAGAGGCAGAACGAGTTTTGAGTGGGCACGCGAGCCAAGTTGAGCGTCGAACGAAACGTCCAACAATACGTCCAACACGAAAATAGGCCGAAGACGTAAGTAATTGGAGTCGTTGGAAGAAATCGGAAGAAAAATTTGAGTCGGAGCGCTTCACCCGCATCGAACTTCATTAGGCCGGCTGGACGTGAACCTCTAAATGGATCGGATCGCTAGGCTTGACGCACAGTGCAATGCAGTTCGCGAAATCGCTTTCGGGCAAGGAGGCCAATGCTAGGCCTCAAGCTTCGCGAGCTCATCGGCAGATAGACAATGACGAGCGGGCGAGCAGGTCTCCCTCTATTCTCATGCTACGGCGGCCGATCGCTGTGGTCGGCGACGGCGGTTACGGCAGGCGCAATGCGTGATCTTTCTGATGAATGGCGCGAAGGATTGATCCACTGGGCGCCGCGGACGAACGCCGTTTCCGAACTGTGATCGCCCAACGCAAGGACCATCGTGAACCGCCTGCTATCGGCCCGATATTTACCTGCAGAGCGATAACGGGACGGCGTTCTTTGATGTCTGATCACGGCAAAGCGCACGCTTGCACGTCATAAAGACAGCTACGCGGCGACCGCCAGGATTTGGCATCGACTATCGATTTAGCCATCTTGGCGATAGTAGAAAGTTATCGCAACCTGTCCAAACGACCCAGCAGCGCGTGGCTGAGCTGAATTGCGCCATATTTTACGTGTGACCTGAATATGAAGTATCATAAAGGGCAGGGTTGATAGATAGCTGCCGAGGAGCCGAAAAACAGTTGCTCGGCGCGATGTCCTGACGCTTCAACGAGGGATCGCGCCATTGCCGGCAATTCGGCTTTGGCACGGCGATAATCGTCGAGCGGGATCGGGGTGGGTGTCTCGGGCGCATCGATTCGCAAGACGTTATCTTTCCCCACCAGCAGATACGCCTGCCCAAGGGCGTTCAGGGATTGTGCGCGCATGGCGGCGCTGAAGACGTCCCGCCATTGGAAAACGCCACCCTTCGCGCGTTTCTCGTCAACCTTGAAGGTCGTTTCGCCGCAGCCGAGGCTGAGAATCTGGATCTGCCCACGATCAAGCTCGAAGCAGGAAAGCGCATCCACCAGGGCGTTCATCACGGGATTATTGGCCCACAATCCGCCATCCACCATGACATAGCCGTTATTCGGCAGGGCCTTCAGGAAGGTCGGTGCTGCCGACGTCGCGAGGCCGACGCGCACCATGCGCTCGAACCTGTCCTTCTTGTAGTCGGGGTGATGGGGCGTCTTGAAGATCCAGGGTTCCCCGTGTCGCCCCTCAAAACTCGGGATGCACAGGCGGGTCTGCGCCGCGCCGAACGGGGTGTCGCCAAAGATACGAAGCAATTCTTCTTCCAGGGCCTTGCTGTCATAGGCATAGCGCGCGATCCGCCTCGCCTTTCGGAAGAACCCACCCAAAAACCCTGCAGGCGGGAAAATATGTCCGCCGCGCTCGACATAGATGTCCCGGATCTCGTGGGCTCGCTTTCCATGACCGAGGCCAAGGGCGATGATGCCGCCGGTCGACGTGCCGGCGATCATGTCGAAGTGGCGCGCGATCGGTTGGCCGTTCAAAAAACGGGTTTCAAATTCCGCCAGGATCGATGCCGGCAGGATGCCGCAGATGCCGCCACCATCGATCGACAAGATTCGAAACGGCCGGCCGGCCGGCCAGGGGAGTCTCGTCCGCCGTTTTTGGAGTGTCCCATCGGAGCGACGCGGTGGCACGTAGTTCATCGTTCACTCCCCAGCCAGAACCGGCTTTTCGAGGTGTTTGCCACCGCCAGTCCATGTCCCGGTTGCCCGCCATCCTTCGTAAGACGTGATCCAGTCGATCGCCCATGGCACCGTCGTCTCGGCGATCGTCATCAACGGCGACCATTCGTCACTGTCCGGATCGAACATGCACAGCGCCACGTCGAGCGCGCTGTCGCCGATATAGTAGACGTGTGGCAGTTGACCCTCCGGATCGCCACGTCGCGGTCGCAACCGCGGCGACAGGATGCGGACACGCGGCTGCAAGCGACGATTGTCGAGTAGTTCGATCACGCTCGGCGCGCGGTAGCTGATCTCGACGCTGCAGGTCTGCAGCAGGGGACGTAGCGGTCCGCGCCACGTTGCGCTCGCCCCCTCACGCCGGATTACCTCGAACGCGGGCCATTTATCAGTCATCATCGCAATCTGCTGATCGATGCTGACGATCCCGCTCAACGGCGTTCACCCATATTGGTATGGGACCTCGCCGCGACAGGAGAGATCGTGCTTGCGGCGCCGATGATTGCGGGCGCGGCGGGCACGAACAATCCGCCGGAGGGCGTGTAACGTTGGCTCCTCGAACGGATGGCGCGGCCCGTGCGCTCGTTGAACGTATCCAGCGAGCGCGTCACCACCCGTTCGCCGAAATAGTCCCGCAACCAATTCTGCAGATCCTCGAGCTGCACATCCCCGTTCTTGATGGCTTCCAGGCCGTTGGCGAGATCATGCAGGGAACGCGCGAACTCCGTCTGCTGCGCCTGGTTCTCAGGCCAGCGGTCCGTGAAGCGGTCTTCGTGCCATTCGGGGTTGCGGACATCGAGCAGATGCCCGCGGCTCGCCGCGGCATCGATGGCGCGGGCCGTCCAGCGCGCCTGCCGGATCACCATCGCCGACAACGACATGCCGGGGCTTGCGGCATGACCAGCATGGCATGAGAGCATGACTGACGGCGGAATCCGGCCAGATGCATTGGTATAGAGCACGTTCCGTAAACGCTTGATGAGTTGCAACCCGACTGTGGTCACGCTCTTGATGATCAGGGGAGTCTGTTCGGGAACCTCGTGCACATCGGCATCGGCGGCGAAATCCATGCCGTCTGCCGCGTAGAGGCGTTTGTTGAGGGCGAGGGCGAAGCGTTCCTCGGTCGGGGTCTGGCGCCGATACCACTCCGCAAACGCCCACGCGTTCATGGCGACCGACCTGTGCTTGTGCGTCGGCTCCCCCTTCTTTGCATGAAAGATGACGCTTTCTCGGTCTTTCGGGGTCGCGAGCCGCCGAGACGGCGTGATGTCGAGGTGCATCCGATCGGCGTAGCGGAGCGTGATACAGCGGGTCTGCCGTACCATCTCCACCGGATAGCCCCTGAGTGCTTCCTCCAGCAGATCGAGAGCTTCGTTCGGGGGCATCCATTCCGGAATGTCGAGTTCGGCGACGATGTCGAGGTCGTATTCATTGTCCGTGCCGCGCGTCGAGATCGTGGCGTCGATGGCCATCGAACCCTGCGGGTAGAAGCAGATGACCTTGCCGGCCAGGGGGCTCCCGGGGCGCTCGATGTAGGTCCGGACCGCCTCGTAGCGGGCGGTCGCCTTGGCGAACAGGCCAGGCGGAAGCTGGCAGTTGATGGCGATATCCGCGAGAATCGCGTCAAGTGGGTCAAGGAACGGGTCGATGGGGCCGCGGCCCCCGGAGAAGCGTGCATGTTCGTTCATGAGGCGCTCGGTTTACAAAACCGGCGGGGAATTCCGCCATCTTCCTCAATAGATGGTGAAGTAATTGAACTTTCGCAAGGTCTTGCGGTTTACAAATTGCAAATTATTTTCGCATATTGTAAACTATTCAGGAAAAAGGGAATCGGACATGATTGGAGCCAGACTGAAGGTGGCCCGCGCTGCGTCCGGCCATTCCTTGCGGGAATTAGCGGCCCGGATCGGTGGGTTGGTGACGCCGCAGGCCATCGGCAAGTACGAACGAAATGAAGACATGCCGAGCTCCCGGGTGCTGATCGCGCTCGCGGAGGCCCTTGGCGTTACGGAAGACTACCTTCTGAGCGATGAAGAGCTGGTGTTGGAGGGTATCGAGTTCCGGAAGAGGGTTCCGTCCTCCCGCGAGGAGGCAACGATCGAGGCGCGCACGATTCATCTATTGGAGCGTTATCTTGCTGTCGAAGATCTCCTGCAGATGCGCAGTGTCGACTGGGAAAAGCCTCGCAGTGCGCCACACCCGGTCAATGACTTGCACGACGCGGAAGACGCCGCGCGTTCGGTGCGGGAAGACTGGGGGCTTGGCAACGACCCGATCCCGAAGCTCGCCGAACTTCTGGAGGAGCGAGGGATCAAGATCCTGTCTCTTGATCTGGACGACATCGACGGTTTGGCAGCCAAGGTGCGGCGCAAGGACCGCGAAGCCGCGCGCGTGATCGTGGTCAGGAAAGACACCTGGTCAGAACGCAAGCGTTTCACGCTGGCACACGAACTCGGACACATGGTGATCGCGCCTGCCCAGGACGTTGACCCCGAAAAGGCGGCGCATCGTTTCGCCGGGGCCTTCCTGATGCCAGCCGATGCTATCCGCGCCGAGGTCGGCGCCAATCGCTCGTCCATCAGCATTGGCGAACTCGTCGCCCTGAAAGGACGCTTCGGCGCCAGCATTCAGGCGATCGCTTATCGCTGCAAAGACCTAGGGATCATCAGCGGGCCGGCGTTCTCGCAGCTTTTTCGGGTGTTCGCGACCCGCGGTTGGCGATCGTATCCCTACAAAGAGCCTGAAACGATTCCTCCTGAACGGGAAGAGCCGAAGCGTTTCGAGCGGCTATGCTATCGCGCGCTGGCCGAGAAAGTAATCGGCGAGGCGAGGGCGGCGGAGTTCCTCGGCATATCGGTTCGCGAACTGGAGGCGCGCCTCGATCAGGGGGCCACCTGATCCTTGCGTGTCCTTGTCTCCGACACCTCGGCCATCATCGACCTGGAGCGGGGCTCGCTTCTGCAGGATCTGTTTCGGCTGCCCTTCGAATTCGCCGTTCCGGACCTTCTCTTTCACCGCGAACTCAAAGGACCCCTGGGCGAGCAACTGATCGCCTTGGGCTTGCGTGTGGAAGAACTGACACCCGATGAAGTGAGGCGTGCAACTTCGACGCGCCGGGCGAATTTGGCCCTCTCTGTGCCCGACGCATTTGCCTTCTCGCTGGCGACTGTTCGCGGCTGGACGCTTTTGACAGGCGACGGAGGTCTGCGCCAGCTCGCCGCTTCAACAGGGCTTAGCGTGCACGGCGTCCTGTGGATCCTTGATCAATTGGAGACAGGTCGGCATGTGCCGAATGATCGATTGCACGCTTGCCTGACGGCCATCTCAACGCATCCGCGTTGCCGCCTGCCGACAGCAGATGTCAGAAAGCGCCTCGCGCGGTATGCCTCGAAGACCTGAAATTGAGATCATTGATCGAAGGCGATTTCGAAGCATTAGTCTAAAAGATGGCAAGTCGCGGCAAAGCCAAAGGAGTCAGCCTGGCGGATGTTGGCCGCCGTTCCCAACGACCCCGCGCCAGCATCGTCCAAGCGGATCCCTGACGATCAACTTGCCGCGAAGACTTGGCCCTGCCGCCTTATCGATCGGCAGCAATCCCTCGATCCGAGGTGACTCCGACCTTGACTGAGGGGCTGAATGTTCCTAATTTGTTCTCATGCGTTGGCTCATCGGCCAGGTCCGCGACTGCGGGCACGAGGCGGCAACGAGATGAGCACTTCGAAACTGACGCTGGCCTAGCCGTGACGACCGCCATGTGATCTGGAGCAATGATCAGCTTCCGCATAGCGATGGCCGCTGCGATCGAGGCGTTCCAACTCGGTATTAACAGTTAAGCTGCTATTGACTGATCGACGAACGACGTCATCGAGCGTGCGATGTGGGGACGGTCATGGCCGAGACACAGATTGAGTGGACCGACGCCACCTGGAATCCGGTTGCAGGCTGTTCCATCGTCAGCGCCGGCTGCACGAACTGCTATGCCATGGAGATGGCAAGACGTCTTCAGGCGATGAGCGTCCCGAAATACAGAGGGCTGACGCGCCGGAGTGGAAAGCGAACGGTTTGGAATGGCGTTGTTCGCGAAGATAAAACTGCGTTGGATATTCCGCTAGGTTGGAAGAAGCCCCGAAAGATATTCGTCAACTCGATGTCCGACCTGTTTCACGATCGGGTGACGGATACCTTCATCCTGAAAGTCTGGGCCGTCATGCGCGCTACGCCCCACCATCATTATCAGATTCTCACCAAACGTCCGGAGCGAATGGGCGCTCTTGTTCACTCCAAGATCGGCGAAGTCCTCCCGAACGTGTGGCTCGGCACGAGCGTCGAGAACGCTGACGTCGTCGGCCGCATCGATTATCTGCGGACCGTGCCGGCGGCGATCCGTTTCATCTCATTTGAGCCGCTGATCGGTTCGGTAGGCGCCGTCGATCTTCACGATATTCATTGGGCGATCGTCGGCGGAGAGAGCGGGAGGTCTGCCCGCCCGATCCGCGAGGAATGGATTGATGAAATCTTTGACCGTTGTGCGATGCACAATACGGCATTTTTCTTCAAACAGTGGGGGACATGGGGGAAAGACAATAAGCGTCGTTCCAAAAAGGCCAACGGGCGCGTATATCGCGATAAGGTTTGGGACGAAATGCCGAAGGCTTCGCTGTCGCCCTCGATAGCCTAGCCGGACGGCGGGGGCTTATTTCGACACAACAATAAGCTGTTGCATGGGCAACGCCTGCCCTTGTCCTGCTCTTGGGCAAGAATGGGAGGTTGTCGCCAGCGCATTGAAGCGTCCTTAGTGTTCGGGTTCTGCGTCATCAGCGACGAGCAACGGAGCACCTTTCGCGATGAGTGGACAGTATGAGTGGAAGCTCGGCCAGCCACTTCCTGTGCTGGGGGCCCACAGCGTCGCGAAACACGACATTTTCGAACAATACCTCGGTATCTATATTGAGCGGCTGACACGCACCCCAAGCCAGACGATGCTCAACTTGACCATCGTGGACGGCTTTAGCGGTGGTGGGCTCTATCGGCAGGGCTCTGCCGAGGTTAATGGTTCGCCGCTCCGTTTGTTGGCCGCTGTCGAAACCGCGGAAAAGGCGCTAAACGCCGCACGCGCGAAGGGATTCAACGTCAGGGCAGACTTTTTCTTCATAGACGCCAACCCTCATCACGTGGCCTTCCTAAAGGACCTACTTGAGAAGCGCGGCTATGGTGCCCGTCTCGGCCAGGACATTTTCATCTGTGAAGCCCTGTTCGAGGAGGCTTGCACCGACGTGCTCGCGCACATCCAGAAGAAAGGATCTGCGCATCGTTCGTTATTCTTCCTGGACCAATATGGCTGGAGTGATGTTCGGCTCGAGACGATCCGTAAGATCCTGTGTACCCTGAAAAACCCCGAAATCCTGCTAACGTTCGCCGTTGATGCCTTGATCGACTTCTTGTCCGTGAAGACTGCGGAAACGCAGGCGCTCCTGAATATCGATCTTAATCGCGAAGACGTCCGGGCATTGATCGATCTCCGCACAGGAGAGGGCTGGCGCTACCTGATCCAGAATGGACTGTATCGCCACATCCAAAATCGAACCGGATCTCGGTTCTATACGCCATTCTTCATTCATTCCGTTGAAGCCCATCGATCCTATTGGTTGCTACACTTGTCAAACCATCGTCAGGCACGCGATGAAATGGGAAAGCTGCATTGGCGGTTAAACAACCATTTTCAACATCACGGTGGGGCTGGCTTCCATGCGCTCGGTTTCGACCCGTCGAAAGATCTGCGACAGGGATTTCTGACTTTTATGTTCGACGATGACGCGATGAAACGCTCAGAAGCGGCCGTCATCGATCAGCTGCCCCGCATGATTCATACAGCGAACCGTAATGGTGCAGGTCTCGCGCTCGAGGAGCTGTTTGAAGGTAACTGCAATGACACGCCGGTCACGTCTGAGATTCTTAGTCGCCAGATCGCACTCCTTCGTGACGAGGGCGAGCTTATAATTGTCACGCCTGATGGTTCAAAAAAGCCGAGAGCGAAAACCATTAACTGGGATGATCGCTTGGTCTTGCCGTCAGAACGGTCGCTGTTTAGTCGTTTGGGCTGGCAATGAAATACGGTCCGGCCAAATTCAGCCGAGACGGTCTAGGTATCGGTCTCGCGGAGGTTTTCGAGCAGCGATTGACTCGCGCGCCACCGTTGCTCCTGCGCAAAAGCCGAGGGCAGCGGCTAATGATCGTGTGCGATATTGGCGGTAGCCTAAGACAGCAAGCTTTTGAAACATTCAGTTTTCTCGTTATCGATCTCGACCAGAACGGTAGCTGGCTTCAGCAGCAACGCGCTTTTCGCCAGCAGGTCTTGCCTCATCGTCGGCGTATCGCATTCAAGGCGCTCAACGATGCAATTCGTCGCCATGCTCTGGCGCCATTCTTGACCTTGGCTGAAAGCTTGACTGGCGTTCTAGTCACTTTCGCAATTCACAAGAACGAACGGCCCACCTTCGGGAGCGATGGTGCGGCACGGGAGGAACTCGCAGCTTGTTGGAAGCCTCTCGTAATTGCGCGAGTGATGTGGCTCGTCCATCTCGGTGCCTTTTTGATCAGCGGCCTGTCAGCGCCAGGGCAGGATGTTCTCTTTATCATCGATGAAGACGAGGTCGCCGCCAATGTCGGGCAACTGACGAAATTGACCGAGCTGATCGGTCGCGCCGTCAGCAACCAGGGAGGCGCCATGATGGGACACCTCCGAGTGGGAACAACACGATCGGATGATGGTAGCTATGGGCTGGAAGATCTCGCCGCACTTCCGGATCTTGCCGCTGGCGCAACCGCTGAATTCATTTGTGCGCTGGAGAAGAATGGTTTGGGCCCGCTATCGCCCATCGTTCAACGAATGCCCTCGTCCATTAGTTGGAAGACACATGCAATCATGTCCTGGGTGATCAATGCCAGCGATTCGCTTGCACGTTTTGTTTGCTTGATCGATCGCGTTCCAGGATCGTCAAAATGGCGCGCGACAATACCAGAATGGTTTCAGGTCCCGGGATTAATCGCGATGTTTGCCGCTATCCTTGTCGTATGACTCGACGACACGCCAGCCAACCCATGGCAACGACCTCCGGCCATAGTTTTGGTGATAGCATCTTTGCAAGCTTTCGAGGGGAGGGGAGTGATGAAGGTCTACTGCAACGGTAACGCTCGGATCAGCCACAATACGACCGGGGAAGTTTACGAGATCGAAGGCGATGAGCTGGACTGGGATGCAGTGGACGGCGACGAGCGCCAGATGGGGCCAGAAATCCACTATGAGGCGACTATTGAGCATCCCGAATTAGGCGAGCTGACCTGGGGCCTTTGGGAGTATCCGGTCGGTATCGAGAACAATCATGAGACGAACGCAGGGCCTCACCACGTCATTGCGGATTTCGACTACGGCCTCGAACATGGCGAGCCAGAGCCCGATGAGTGGCTCGACTATACGGCCCCCGACAATCCCTTCACGATCTTCATGAGTTCCTATCATCATACTGGCGATCTGCTCGCCGATCATGGAAAGGACAACGGCGGCCATCTGCTCAATCGGATGGTCTTTTCGCACCAGGTCACGGCTTTAGAAGCCTATCTGGGTGACACGCTGATCAATGAGGTTATAGCCGACAAAGCCACCATGCAGCGCTTGATCGATCAGGATGACGATCTCGCAAAGGAGAGGTTCACACTCGCCGATATCTCCAAGGATGCTGGGCTGGTCGAACGCAAGGTCCGGGAGCACCTGCGTTCCATCCTGTACCACAATCTCGCCAAGGTCGATGTCCTCTATAATATTGCTCTCGGATTCCGCATCCTGAACCTGGCCAACGACAAGCAGAGCCTCTTCAAGGCGGTGATGCTGCGCCATGACTGTATCCACCGGAACGGCTTCGACCGGGACGGGAACGAGCTGAAGGTTTTCACCAAGGCGTTCGTTCAGGACACGGCCGATCTGATCAAGGTCTTCGTCGATAATATCGAGAAGGCGGTGCGCGCACGACCAGCGGGCACATTATAATAGTGCATTATGCGCCGGACAGGTCGGCCGGTCCCACGTAGGTAATGTCGATACGGCCGACGTCCTGAGCCACCTGGGCGCGCAACACCCCGGCTCTCCCGGGGTTGAGCGCGGCCTGCACGGTGCCAAGCGGTGTGCCGTCGGTCGAGAGCAGGCGGGGCTGACCGGCCCAGTGATGAATCTGGACGGGCGTGCCTGGCGGCGGTGGCGCGCCGAGCCATGCCACGTTCGCCCAATATCGGCGATTGGCCCAAGTGCGATTTTCGCGCGGCGTAAAGCTTTGCGCGAAATCCATCCACATCGCCTTGGTTTCCGCGGTCGGCCAATTCGGCTGCGCGCTCCACGCCGCGACGGCTTCGGAATTGAGCCATTGCCGAAGTTCTTGCCCGGTCTGGAAGGTGGCGCCGGTATCCGTGACGGCTTTGATGGCGGCGAGCCGCGAGTTGAAGCCGGCCTGGATGAGGATTGACGCAGAACGGTTCAGCGTGCCGGTTTCGACGGCGGGAACGGCGAGACCAAGCTCGTGAGCTTCGACGGGAAGATCAAAGACGCCGACCGTATCGCCGTTCGCGGCTGCGCGAACGCGGATCGCCTCCATGGCCCACGGAAGGCGATAGACCAGACCTCCCTCGATGAACTGCAGCGTCTCCGATTCCTGACCGGCGGCGATGCCGGCAAGAGGCTGTCCGAGCAGCCAGGCGCGCAGGATATCCCGCCAATTTGTGGGCAAAGGGTCCGGCGTGAAGGGGTAGAAGGTGAAGACCTGCTCGGCGAGTGCCGTGATGGCGGCAATCGCCGCCTCGGCGTCGCTTTGGAGAATGGCGCCGTTGGCCTGGATCAGGAGAAGATTGGCGCCCGCTGCGATCGCGTCGAGTGCATGCCCAGTCGTCAGCCCGACCCCAGCCAGGAAATAGCCCCGACGCCGCACTGCCGTCGACTGGCTCCAGATAAGTTGGCTTCGCGACACAAGGCCCGCCTTGAGGACCTGCTGCACCTCCTCGTTCTGACGAAGAAGGCGACGCTGCCAGAGCGAGGACTGAAGAATGTCGTCCAGCGCGGCTTCGATTCCCTCGTCGGGGATATCATTTTCGCCGATCAGGCTGAGGATGGCCGTATCGAGCGTTGCGACATGCCGTTCCCAGTCGGCGAGCGCGCGCTCGCGATCCTTGGGTTCCTCGTTCGCGATCTCCGGGAAAGTCCAAGCGGCGGCGTTGTTGACGACATAGTCGATGAGCTGACCGAGGTCGCCGCCGATCCGCGCGTGCATACGAGACAAAAGCGTCCAAACCAGAAGCGCCAGCCCGCTTTCCATGTTTCGCGCGCCGAGATCGCTGATAAGAGCTTCCCAGTTGCGTCGCTTCTTCGCAATGTCGTCGAACATTGGAAAAAGCACGATGCCTTCGACGTCGACATAGGCGCGGCCGGCTCGCCCGATCACATTCTTGAACTCGGAGATGTCGATCTTTTCGCCACTGCGGTGGAGCGAGTGCATAACCACTGCCGTGGCGGACAGGTTGAGGCCCTGAGCCAAGGTTGGCGAGGAGATGGTCACCTTGAGCACATTATCGCGCAGCAGGCGCTCCACCTCCTTGCGGTAGGCGGTTGGTAGGGCGCCGTGGTGCAACGCGACTCCCAGGCGAAGGCATTTGAGGATTGCACAATTCGGCCCGAGCCATTCCTCTCCCAGCGCGATCGCAGTGTTGAGGACCGCGGGTTCGGCTTCGAGCAGTGAGCGCAGCGCCCCGCGCTCATGAAGATCGACGATCACGTCGGCGAAGGGCTCAACGCTTCGCCGCTCCGGACAGAAGATCAGGACTGTCTGCCCATCCTCAATCAGCCGCCACGCCGTCGCCAGGCAGAGTTCGCGTTGATCGTCCGGGAAGATGCGCGTCCGGCGGCGCTTTGGTGGAATCCAATTGGGTGGCGCGGCCCCGGTGAGGAAACGCTGCACCCACGGACGTTCCTCGCCGACGCGAAGGTTCAATCGCGCGGTGGCCGATGTCCATATCACCTCGCCGAACCGCAGCCGGGTCGGACGCCAGTCATTCTTGATCAGGCCGCCGGGATGATCACGCCGCAGCCACGCGGCGAAGTCGTCGAGCTGATCGCCGTCGGGCAAGATCGCCGACAGGCATACAATCCGCCGTTCGTGCGCGTCGGGACGGCGAAGGAGGCGCTGGATCTGTACCTCGTAGCGGACCTCACGCTCATTGAGGCCGATCATGTGCCCTTCGTCAAAGACGAGGAGACCGACATCATCGAGGAGGGACGGATCGTTGCGCAGCGCGAAGTCGAGCTTCTCTGGCGTCGCCACCACGATGTCCCGTTCCCGGATCGCGTCCTCATCGAAGCCGCTGACCCCAATGCTGCCGTAGAGGGCCGAGATTGTCTTGCCGAGCGGGCCGAAGGACCTCTGCAGGGTGGTTTCGGTCTGTGCCGAGAGGGCACGTAACGGGGTGATGAAGACCACCCTTTTGCCGCCAGCCAGGCATCGCAGGATGCACAGCTCGGCAATGCGCGTCTTGCCGGCGCTCGTAGGCAGGGAAACCACCAGATCGTCGGACTGATCGACAGCACGAGAGGCTGCTTCGACCTGCGATGGCCAGAGATCGACCTCCGCTTTGGGACGCTGTTGAAGCAATGCAATGAACAGCTCGCGAAGCCGAGGCCAATCGACCGCTTCGCCGCCCGCCGGCTGTAGCGGCACTCTCTCGTGGAAAGTGCTCGACCAGAGGTCCGACAGGAGGTGGATTGCGATGCGATGCGTCCACCACTGCGGCAGCATGTTCAATTCGCTGCAAATGGTGAGGTTCACCCGAAGCCGCGCCACCGCTTGATCGAGCAGGGCCCGTTCGCCGCGTTCCAGAGCTAGCAGGAAAAGCGACATGGCCGCCAGGAAGGCATCGGTCAGAGCCGCGTCGAGGCCGTCGAAGAGGAAGTCATTGCCTCCATCGACGGGATTGGCCGCGCCCTCCGCCTGATCGAGGTTCGCCTGGATGGCGGCGGCAATTCGGGCATCGCTGCCTTCGCCAGAAGCCCGGTAATCGAGGACAGTGGCGCGAAATGCCCCGAAGTTCCGTCGCATCAACTGGGCGAGCACACGTTCGATCGGCGAGAAATTCTCGTCGGCTTCGACGATCGCAAGCAGGGAATAGGCGCGGGCGGAGAGGTGCGCGAGATGATAGCTCGCCGCCGCCATGACGAAGTGGAAGTCGCGATCGACCTCCTGACGATTGCCCTTGGCGATGACTGCCTCGAGCGCGGTGGCGGCTTGCTCAAAGGCGGTACGCGCCTGGGCAGCGTTGCCGCCGAGTTCGCGGAGACGAAGACCCAAGCCAAGCAGGGCGTAAGCATAGGAGTGCAGATCATAGCTGAGCTGAGGCGCGAACGCTGGCGCGTCTGGTGGCAAGACGCCATCGCGCCAAATGATCGCCCTGGCCTGTCCGCGAGCGATCAGGCGTCCGCGAAACCCTGCCGTTGCAGCTTCATTGATGTCCGCGATTATCGCCTCAGGCGTTGTTGGCATTGGCGATTACCTGATCGTAGACAGCGCCGATGAAAGCGGCATGGCCGTCGACGCGGAGACCAACGCCCCACTGGTTAAAGGCACCTGGGTAAGCCTGAAGTGAGGCAGTCAGCATCGCCTCCGGTGAATTACCGGAGAATGTGAAAAATAGGTGCCGTACACTCGCGGGCGGAATTCCATGCTTAAGCAGGGCATCGTCAATAGCGTCCGCCAAGGGCAAGTCGCCAAGCTCAAGCAGGCGGGCAGAGACATATGAGAGGGCATGCCCCGAAGGTAGCCCCCCATCCTTGTCGAGGCTGGCTCGCGCTTCGGCTACAACCTGTGCAGTGAGAGTGACTCGGCTCTTGGCCTCGGTCTTTAGGAAGCGCAAAAGCTTTGTTTGTGGATCTTGAAGCATACCAATCACGTCTTCGCCGCGCATCGCCATGTTGCGATGGTCTTTCCAGCGCAGCCGTTTGATCGGCGCGTGATAACCACCGCTATGGGCATCGATCCATTCCGTCGCATAGATTTCGCCGAGATCACCCGAGCGGATAGCTTTCGTCGTGGGCAGCTTGCCCTCGATCAAGGCCGCGGCTGCGGGTTTTCCAAGCCGCCGGAGTGCTCGGGCTACGTGCTCTTCTGACGCGTAGTGCCCCGGGACGACTGCCGCTGTTGCTTGAACACCTGCGGCAAGGTTCCCAGCCTGCCCTGTCATCACTCGACGAAAGTGATTTCCTACCTGCCCATCGGCCAAAACGCACCAATCGCCGAACTGCACCATCTGCGTCCCCTTTCCTTGCCTTTAAGGTCGGCCGCCCCAGCAGATGATTCGCGCAACTAGACGCGGTACAGGCGTGTCTTGAGGCAAGGCGAGTATAAATCCAAGATATCAATATGTTACGGGGATATATTGCGTTTAAACCTCGATGTGACCATATTGGTGTATACGATGGCAGATTGGATCGCAATGGTGTAAGAGATGGCTGATGAGCTTTCGTCTCACGACATTCGCCGCATACGGGAGAAAATCGGTCTCTCGCAGGTCGAGGCCGGGGAGCTCCTTGGCGGAGGTCCTCGCGCATTCACCAAATACGAGAACGGGACGATCAAACCGGCGGCCGCCACTGCCAATATTCTGCGCCTTCTAGACGCGAACCCTTCAGCATTGATCACTCTGTCGGGTGGCAAAGTTGCCCCGATCGAATCCGAAGGCGCCCGACCATTCGAAGTGACCGGCAAGCACATCTCCGCACTCAGCCCCCGCAAGCTCGTTCTGCTCATGCGCCGCCTGCTCGATAGTGAAGCGCTTAGTGGCGATCTCCCCATGGATGGCATTCATGTTGCCGCGAACATCACTGCCGCCGATGGCGGTGAAGATGCGCGCATCCAATGGCAAGGCGGCCCGATCCGCACGAAATTCCTGCCGAACCGCGTTTCCCAGTTCCAGCTGAAAGCCGGCCGGATTACCCCGGCCGAAGCCGGTGCTGACGTGCTTACCACTGCGGGTGATGTAAAGCCCATGGTGCGCGACGCTCTGGAGCAGGGCGGCTGCTACATCATGGTTTGTGGCCAGTTCTATGAGAACAAGCTGATCAAAGCGCGCGTCGAAAGTATCCGGAAGGCTTTGGCCAAGGGCGGTCTTGCGGTCGGCCCAGAACGTATTCAATTTCGCGACGCAGACCAAATTGCTTCATGGGTGAACGTGCTGCCGCCGGTCGCTGTGTGGGTGCTTGAGCAGACGCAGCCCGGGATGGTCGGCCCATTAAAAGATTGGACCCACTGGGCGGGCCGGTTCGATAGCTTGCCGTGGGTTATCGACCCACGTTTGGTTAGCTTTCGCGAGAGGCTTCGCTCCTTGGTCGGAAGACCGCGCGGTGTTGCCCGCGTGGTGGGTCTGTCAGGCGTAGGCAAGTCGCGGCTCGTTCACGAGGCCTTAGGCCCGTCCGAGGAGGAGGGCTCTGTGGCACTTCTGTCGGATCTTGTCCTGTACGCAGTCGAGTCTGAAGCCGGCACGGTGGCAATCAAGAGCATCGTGCAAACGCTTGTAGACTCCGGCTTTCGCGCAATCGTCGTTGTCGACCGCTGTCCACTGGGGTCCCATCAGGACCTTGCGGCAATGGTGAAGCGCACTGGCAGCCGCATCTCTCTTGTCACAATTGACCACGAGGTTCCACCGTCCGTTCAAGGTGACGATGAATTGCTGCTCGTCCAACAGGCTAGCGACACCGTCGTGGAGGGAATGATCAAGCAGATTGCGCCCGATTTGCCCGGCGAAGATCATCGTCGGTTGCTAAAATTTGCTCGTGGCTTCCCGCAGATGGCGGCTTTGCTTGGACAGGCATGGTTGAAGGACATGCCTATAGCGGCAGCCACGAACGATGAACTCATCGATCGAATTCTTCTTGGACGCAAGCCCTTCGACGCGCCGCTACTGAAAGATGCCGGAATGATCCTCGGGGCCTTCCGCCTTCTAGGAATCAGTAGTGATCTCGACGACATCGCCCATGTCGCTCCACTTACGCGCGGGCGCTCCACTGAAGACTTGCGTGCCGCATTTGATGATCTTCAGGCACGGGGAGTTGTTCAACGCCATGGACGTTTGATCAGTCTCCAACCAAAACCGCTTGCTATGGCGTTAGCCGAGCGTCAATGGCGGCAATGGGGGGCACCTAAGTGGGACGAAGTGCTGGCCGGAAACCTTCCAGAACGGCTCCGACAGAATGTTGCTCGTCAACTTGCTATGCTCAACACCGTACCGGTTGCCCCTCAAGTAGCTCGCCACGCTGCACGGTTCGATGGCCCATTCGCCTCGCTCGAAGCTCTTGCCACGGAAGGTGCGGCAGAAGTCATCAACGCGCTATCCGAGATAGACGCCGAGGTTGTCGTAAGCCTCCTGGAGCGCATTCTGGAGCCTCTCTCCGTAAAACAGACTATGAACGTCAGCGGCGACCTTCGGAGAAGCCTGGTTTACGCATTGGAGAAAATTGCTTTTATTGAGTCCACTTTCGAACGAGGCGCACTCCTCTTGTTGAAACTTGCTGTTGCTGAAAATGAGCAATGGTCGAACAACTCGATCGGTCAGTTCAAAGCGCTTTTTCCGGTATTTCTCTCGAACACAACCGCGCCCCCCGCGTCGCGGCTTCGCCTGTTTGATGAACTGCTCCGGAAAAACGATCCAAAACAGATGCCGATCGTTGTCGAAGCTCTGGTCGCTGCGATCAACATGCACTCGAACAGCCGCATGGTGGGTCCAGAGATTCATGGCAGCCGGCCTGCATTGGAGCCTTGGGAGCCGAAGTATTGGAATGAGGCGTGGGATTACGTCATAGCCTGCGCTGATCGGCTGGTTACGCTCGCCCTTCGCGATGATTCAGTTGGAGCGGAAGCGCGTCATGGCATCGCGCATCAGTTCCGCACTTATGTCGAAGGAAATCTTCTTGACCACATCGAGCGATGGGTGGCCAAAGTGCGTACAGTCCATCCGTATTGGCCAACGGCTCTCAACGCGCTAGGCGACGTTCTCCAATTTGACCTCTCTGACCTTAAACCCGGTGAAGAGGCCCGCATCCGAGAACTGATCGCCGACCTCACCCCGCAAGATACGGCGAGTCGTGTCCGGTTTATCGTCACAGAGATGCCGTGGGATTACCCGATCGACGAGCAACTTGACTTCCAGGAACGAGAGAAACGGCAGGTAGATACAGTTCGGAATCTGGCGAAAGAGCTGCTCTTGCAGCCTGACGAACTGTCTTCGTTACTCGGCTCGCTCTCCGAGAGCGAGCAACGAATGTCGGTACCCTTCGGGCAAGCAATCGCGGAATTGTCGGAGGATCCGCTATTCTGGGAAACGCCGATCAAAGATGCTTACGCTGCGGTCCCCGATGGCAAGCGAAACTACGGCCTGATCGCCGGTTTTTACACTGGCCTTGCATCACGCCACCCCGCTGCCGTGGAAGCCTTCAAGCGCGAATCCGTCCACTCCGGGGTCTATGCGCCCATATTGCCATTTTTGTGCCTTCGGCTTGGTATCAACGCGGTAGATGTACTCATGGTTTGCGCAGCTCTCCAAGAAGGGACTTTGCCGCCTACCGCGATGTCGTACTGGGGAATGGGTGGCGTCTTCTCTAAGCTCGACACGCGTTCCGCAGCGGCCTTGTTTGATTATCTCCTCGTGCAAGAGGGCATCGGCTATTCGGTCGCTCTAGACCTCTTGGGGATGTTCGTACACGGCCAGTCCGACCGTCTGGAGGAGTTACGGCCGCAGCTCCTGCTCGCGGTCGACAACGTTAAAAATCGAACGAAACGCCACGGCTCGCAGATGGATGCGCATTACTTTAAGGAGATGGTGGGCTGGTTGCTTAAGAAAGGTCGGAATGACGCAGATGCTCGTGCCGCAGCTGGAAAGTTAGCGGCTTACCTTGCCGCGGACCCTGATAGCAACGCCCGTGATCTTATCAAACCGTTACTCCCAATCATGCTTGAGCGCTTCGCGCCGTTCGTTTGGCCTCCGTTCGGTAACGCCATTGTCCGCGATCGATTAACGGCTTGGCATATTGAGCATGTCCTCGGCGACAGTTCTTCGTTTGCCAATAAAAAGCAGCCTGCGGTCTTGTACGTGCCTGAGGACCTTCTTTTTGCTTGGGCTCATGCGAACCCCGATGCAGGACCTGCCTTTCTAGCCCGCATTCTGCCCGTGCTAACAACCCGCACCAAAGGAGCAGATTTTCATCCGCTCATGAGGCGACTCTTGGACGAGTTCGGGGAGCGTGACGACGTGCATCGTTACCTCGTTCAGAACATGCACTCGTTTGGCTGGACCGGTTCGCTCACCACGTACTATGCAATCTACGAGGAGCCCCTGCGGTCCCTTTTTGAGCATCCAATTGGTGCCGTTCGTCGTTGGGCACAGGTCACGCACGCACACATGCGCAAGCAGGTTGAGGCCGCGAGAAATGACGACGACGAGGAAGACGCGCAATGGAACGCCTAGCGAGGCAAACTCCAAAGCTCGACAGTACGAGATGCACGGCCTGATCCTAAGCTCAGGAGGCGAGGGGGATAAACGTATCGCTTGTTGTTCGCCGCGTATCATAAGAGAGCCACTGTTGCGGCCGCGCTGGCAAGGGGCAAGATCAAGGCTTGCTATCGAGCGTCTATGCGGCGTTCGATCTGCTATATCTCAGCGCCGCCGGGCGGTATTCGATTCCTGGTTGAACGGGCCGCGCAGTTCTGATGGCGGAATTTGACAGCGCATGAGCGAACCAGAGCGATCACTTGCGAGTCTCGGCCGGGCGGTTCCGCCTGAATTTTCGCGACGGAAGCGGCTCTGGATCTACAGTAGTCTTTGGCTGACGCATGTGGACTGCCCGTATGCAAGTTTAAGTGTGCAAACACTTGGCTATGCCGAGCGCCTTCTTCTGGATATGGAGGCGAGGCTGGCCGCGTTAGCGCGTGACGTGAAAGGTAAGAAGGAGCGCGACCGCCTGCTCTCCGAATGCTCGGCGCATTCCGTATTGTGGGTTTTCGGACTCTACGAAATCTTGCGGACGGTTCGCGAGTCCGGCGCGCCTCAATTCGCTGTATTAGAGCCGGTGTTCCGAAAACTGGAAGTCCTGCGGATGCCTCTTGCGAAGCACGAGGCCAAAAATATGAAGGGAACAACGCCTCCGCCGCACTATCCCACAGGTTGCTGGGATGTGGACACCGGTCAAGTCGGCTGGCAGGTCTTCAATCCCTTGACCGGTTCGATGGAGGTCTTGTCGCGAACGCCGCTCGCTAACGATTTTCTGCTTGTTGCGGCGGTACCGCCCGAACATATGCCGCCTTTTCCGATCGGCGGTCCGCTAGGCGAGTTTGATGACTGATATCGCAGGCGATGCGCGGGAACGTTCGAATGGGAGGCAATGCGTTGGAAAGCGAGGAAGATAATGGTGGGTCCGACGCCCTGTCCGCGGAGCAGGCGGACACCGACCGGGCGCTGCGCCAGCTTTTTGGGACGGCCATCGCCGATCGCTACGTCGACTTTTGCCGCCTTTGCAGCGGGCGCCTGCCGCTAAGAGTCTCACGACCACTTGCGGGACACGCGTTGCGCGAGCTGGACTCGCTCATCCGAAGTGTGCTGGCCGCTCCCATGGAGGCGCTCCCGCAAGAGGACGAACATCAAGCCAAGAAACGTGCGGCGGCGCTGTGTGCGCTCAAAGATATGCAGTTTGATGAGGCAACGCTCCAGAGAGCCGAAAAGGCCCTCAAGCCGCAGCTTAATCACCGCACGCAGATCGAAAAGATTGTGAAGCAGCTCGGCCTCGCTCCAGATGGTGACATCGCCAAGCTATGGTTTGAGCTCACAAAGGTAGTCGAATTCGCCCATCAACGCTCGTTTCATGAACGGCTCGAAGCCGATGCGGCATTTCGTGCCGAATTTGCGTTAAAAGTTGATACTGTAATCCGCGCAGTCGTCACCCAGCTGCAAGACCGGTACACCGCATTGACGCGGCGGGCGAAGGAAATCGCCACGCTGCGTCCAGCACAGGGTGTGAAGCTATTCCGGCGCGAAATTCCGGGAGCGCTGCCGCTTCTCCGATATTTCTACGACAACCTGTCGGAAGATTGGCTACCTTTCCTCGAAAAGGAAGGCCTCCTCGGCGAGCCGCTGCCTGATGAACAGTTGGCAGATGTCTCGCAACTCCGGGCTTGGCCGGCAGGGCAATATCTCGTCCGCATGGCCTCATCGACGAACGAAGAGACCCGCGCGATCGTGGCGCGCACGCTCCGGGTGGTGGGATCGTCCACGCATGCAGATGTCCAGCGTGCCGGGCTAGATGCGGCGGCGGCGTTACCAGTACCGGAAGCGGCAGCGGTGGTCGATCTCGTGGAAGGCTGGCTGACGCCCGAATTCGCGCCGCTCTCGGCCTCACCGCATGCCCTTTTGAAGCGGCTGGCCGAAGGCGGTGAAATGGCGGCTGCGCTCCGGGTGACGGCGGCGCTTTTCCGGGTCAGCCGCCGCGACGGAGAGGTCGCGTCGTTTTTTGATCCGACGATGTACGACCATTACCTTCTGTCGGCAGTCAGTTCGCTGGAGAAAGCCGGGCCGCTTGAAGCGCTTCCTCAGTTCTGCGATGCCCTCATGGAGGCCTCGCGCCTTGATCCGCATCTCGAGGGAATAAGGGAAGAGGATTATTCCTACTATTCGGTAACGTCGCTGGAGCCGAGCCCAACGGACGGCGGAGACGTCCTTTCGGCGCTTGTCCGCGCAATTGTCCGGTTTGCAGACGCGGCGATCAAAATGGACCCGGCAAACATCCGCCGAGTGATCGACATCCTCGGGAAGTATTCGCCGAAGATCTTCCGCCGTATCGCCCTTCATGCCTTGGCGAGTGCGGCCCAGGCCGCGCCTGATCTTGCCGAAGCGTGTTTGACGGATCAGACGCTCATCGACGCCGATTGCTGTAGGCAGGAATATGGGAAACTGGCGCGCGCTTGGTTTGGACGTCTCCCGGCGGCGCGGCAGACCGAAATCCTCGCCTTCATCGATTCGGTCGGTAGCGATCGGATCGAGATTTGGCACGAGGAGTTTGAAGCTTATTACAAGCGAAAGGCCGGCCCCGAGGACGATCGGCGACACCGGGAGGCGACTTTCCGCGACATTGTTTGGGAATGGCAGGAAGTGTTGCCACCGGATCGCCGTGCCGCCCTCGAGAAGACAGTCGCCGAACTCGGCGGACGGGACTCGTGGATGGAGCGGCATTTCCCAATAGAACCGCTGACTTTGACGCGGGCGGTGATGCAGCAGCAACCGGTTGATGACACGGTCGCGCACCTCGTCGCCTGGAAACCTTCGGATGCGCAAGCGCGGACGGTGCCCGGACTGGCGTTTGAGCTGCGGGAATCGGTTGCAGGTTCGCCGCAGATATTTTCAGCCGGCGCGGCGAAGTTCGCGGCGCTGCGGCCGGTTTTCATCCGGCATTTCCTCGACGGCCTCAGGCAGCCCGCGGCCAATGGCCTTGAGCTCGATTGGACATCCATCTTCGATTTGCTGGATACTGTCGTTGCCCGCGCCAAGCTTGAGTCCGGCGCCGCGTCAGCTGCGGGGGATGATGGCGATTGGTCATGGACGGTGCGAAGCGCGATTGATGTGTTGGCATCATCCTTCGGCCGCGGTGCGGGAGGCATGCCGTTCGCTCATGGAGAGCGGACTCGTGGCCTCGTGTTGGCCCTGTACCAACTAGCCTCACGGTCTTCCGTGCGGGAGGACGAGAGCCGCTATGACCGCAAGCATCGCTATTTCGCTGCCTATGGCAGTTTGCGTGGTGGGGCAATCGATCTTTGCATGCAGTTTATCTTTTGGCAGAGCAAAGACAAAGAGAGCGTGATCGGGCGATCAGAGCGAGAAGCGATTGCCAATTCGCCGGAACTTCGCGGCGTATTCGAAGCAGAGCTTGAGGATCGATCACCGGCGGGATGGATTCCGCGCGCGGTGCTCGGCCGCTACCTAAATTGGCTCCACATCCTTGGTGAGGCTTGGCTCAAGCAACAGCTCGATGCCCTTTTTCCGGCCGACAAACCTGAACTCGCGGATGCAGCTTGGCTGGGTTACATCGAGCATAGCTGGCCCACGGGACCGTTGCTGGACCGTCTTCGTCCTTACTATATGCGTCACCTTGAGTTCCTTGGGAAGGCCGATGCGCCGCCCGGTTTCGCCGAGACGGGAAATCGCTTGGCGGACTACCTAATGCTTCATTTCCTTTATGAGCAATTACCCGACGATCTGCTGGATCTCTTCCTACGCTCGTCATCCGGCGAGATGCGCCGCCACGCCATGGCGTATATGGGACGCCAGATGGTGGCCGCTGCCAACTATCGGTCGCGGGCGATGGCGTATTTTGAACGGCGGCTTGATAGCGCGATCAAGGCTGACGATCCCGAACCCTACCGCCGCGAGCTGGGCGCAATCAGCCTATTGTTTCGCATTGACGTTGATC
The DNA here is from genome assembly GCF_022354745.1 of Bradyrhizobium sp. I71. Taxonomy (NCBI): domain Bacteria; kingdom Pseudomonadati; phylum Pseudomonadota; class Alphaproteobacteria; order Hyphomicrobiales; family Nitrobacteraceae; genus Bradyrhizobium; species Bradyrhizobium sp. I71. The sequence goes on along the minus strand of NZ_CP059398.1, from coordinate 358,969 downwards.
GGGTATGGTTGCTCGACCAGCTTGCGAAAATGTTGAATGCTGGGTTTGAGCCGAACGAGCCTTTCAGCGTGGTGGATAACCTCTCCAAACTACTGCCGGAACATGCCGAAGCTATTGTTGCGGTAACAAACGCGCTCGTGAGGCAGCCCAAAGCGAACGGATGGCTTTTTGCGGCACAGGATCAGGCGCTGCGCGAGATCCTTAGTGAGGGCAGAAAGAGCGCCAACCCTGCTACATCAAACTTGGCGAAGGATATCGTGAATTTCCTGACCTCTCGTGGAAACACAAACTTCCTTTCTCTGATCGAATGATCGGCACGCGCCGCCTTTGATGTGCGGTCAAGGGATGGAGAGACCATGACCGGCTATATCCGTGTTCAGCAGATTCGAAGTCCGATCCGGCGCCACTATTCCCAGCGGCTCACGCTGAAGGGCTTGGGGTTGAACAAGATTGGCCGCATCGTGGTGGTCCCATTCAACGGGCCGACGTGGGGAATGATTCAGAAGGTCCGCCACCTCGTCCGGTTTCCCGATCAGGCGATTTACGAACAGCACCGGCTAGTGCTGCCCCAACCTATCAATGAAAAAGCCGATGAAGCGCTCATGCGCACGCTCGTTTTCAAAGGGCAGGCCCTCGAAGCGGTTCGTTTACCTGAGGGCAAAAACAAGAGCCCTGATTTCAAGCTGATGAAGGGTGGCGAGCTAAAGGCCTATTGCGAGCTCAAATCGCCGCGTGACGACCGGGTTCTCGCTGTTCCAAGGGACCTCAAACCGGGAGAGATCCGGCGAGAGATCCGGGAGAACCCGGCCGCCCACGCGTTGGCCCGGGTGATCGAAAAAGCCGCGGCACAATTCGATGCCGTCAATCCGGATCACGTCTACCCGAACATCCTCATTATCGTAAGCCATGCGCGGCTGCGGGGACCTGTGGATTTACACTTGGCGATCGCTGGCTTGCCGGTACCGGGTGGAGGCACTGGGTTTCTGCTGGTCGACCCGAACGAGAAAGATTTCAAGAAGGCTTGGGAGAAACAGCGAAAGCTTTGGGACGATGCGCGGAAGATCGATCTCTTCTATTGGATCGATGCCCATACCAAGACCGTCCGCCACGTTATCAATAATGATGGCGCCAAGCGCCGGGAGGCGCGTGACCTCATGAAGATTGACGCTTGAGCGCGCGCCGAGCCAGCTGTCTGCTAGGCCGTAAACTCATAAATCGCGATGACCGTGATGGGGGGTGAACCGTCCGTTTTCAGATGCTGGTACGAGATGCGGACACTCGACCTCCGATTCTCCACGGGCTCAGACGCTCCAGATCGCGAAGTAGTCAGCTTCGAGACGGTCTACCAGAGCATTTTCGTTTTGAGCCACGTGCGCATCGCGTGAGCAACTTCGGCTTTCCGCTCAAGTGGCAGCCAATGGCCTGCGGGCAGGTTTGTCACGGATAGGTCCTCACACGCGCGCTGCATAGGTTCGCCGAGACGGCTACGGTTGATGTCGCAGATCGGATCCCAGTCACCGTTGATGAACAGCGTCGGCTGCCCTAACCGGCCGCCCTCAGGAGCTGAGTGTAGATAGCCAATGTTGGCAGCATCGTTCAGATACCAGGTGTTGGCGGGGCGGAAACCGCGCTGGCGAAACGCATCCACCAATACATCGAAGTCGGCGGGCGGCCAGAGCGCAGGATCCGGCGCTGTCGGCAGCGCCCGATGTGCCGAACCGTAGCGTCCGCCGTTGGCCGTCAACAGGGCGGATGGCGAGATCTCGCCCGCCGAAGCGGGGTTTCCTGGTCGATAGAGGGCCGCCAAAGTCGCGGTGATGTCCGCATCCATATCGCCGACTGTTTGCTCGAAGTGGGTTAGATAGAAGCGATAATAGTCCCATTGCCCGTCCGGGTATTGGTCGGCGGGATAGAGGTCACGGTCTATCAGCGGGAGAAGGTTAGGTAGCGCGAACCCATGGGGAAAATACGGGACTGAGATAAGCACGACGCCCCGGCTCCGCGCCGGATGCAGCGCTGACAGCGCACCGGCGACGGGACTGCCCCAATCGTGGCCGACCCAAATGGCCGGGCGCGCGCCTAGATGGTCGTGAAGCTCGACCATGTCGCCAACGAGTTCCTCAAGGGCATAGTCATTGGAGGCTGTCGGTGCCGACGAGCTGCCATATCCGCGCATGTCGGGCGCAACACACCGCCAACCTTCGGATGCGAACGCCTCGATCTGGGCGCGCCAAATCAGGCCGATCTGGGGCCAGCCATGGAGGAAGATCATCAACGGGCCATCGGCAGGCCCGACCTCACAGTAATGCGTCGTGTGGCGGGGCGAGCGGAAGTTGTGGCTGGCAAGCTGCATCATCGGGACTCAGATCTAATCTTGGATGATCGTGCCAAAGGTCTGGAGATCCCCCGCAAGCAGGATGCGGGCGACGTCGACCGCCGCGTCGATCTGGGGCCAATGACCAGCATCGAGGACGTGAAGGACGCCATGTCGCGCATTGGACCGCATGTACTCGGCGACGCTGACATGCAGGTACGGGTCGTGCTTTCCCCAGATGAGCAGGAGTGAAACTTCGGAGCGCCGGAATTCCAGCAGGCGTGCCGTATTGGCAGCGACCTCGTCGGTCAATTGATAGGTCATCTGGGCAAAGGCGGGGCCAGCGCTTGGCCGTTGCCGGAAGTTGTTGTCGATGATCGGCCCAAGGAAATCCATGTATCGGGCCTTCTGTGCCTCGCTCAGGCCCACCTGCATCTGATCGCGCTGAAAGCCCAGCAGCCAGGCGAACTGCTGCGGGCTTGCCAGGAAATGCCGTGACAGCGCCCTCAGGCCTTTGTTCGAAAACAGTTCGATGAACTCGGGCACGCGCAGGCCGGGCGCATCGCCGTAGAACGCGTTCATCAAGCAGACCGATGCCGTGCGCTCGGGGTGCCTGAGCGCGAAGTTGACGGCGGCCGGACCGCCCGCGTCGTGGCCGACAGGAATGATCTTCTCCAGCCCCAATACCTCCACGACCGCTTCCAGATCGCCAAGCTGTTGGTCGAAGCTATAGCGCGCACCCTCCGGCTTATCGGAGGCGCCGAAACCCAGGAAGTCGATCGCGATGGTTCGACGCCCGGCCGCCACCAAATGCGGGATCAGGTCGTCGTAGATGTGGGAGTTGTCCGGAAACCCGTGCAGCACGACAAAGGCGGGCCCGCTGCCCGGAAAGTCGCGGACGTACAGGCTGCCGCGATCACGCTCAACGCGGTGTTCGGTGAAGGCGGGTAACATGTTTGAAGACTCGCTCATTGTCGCTCCTTCGCGGTTGGCAACGGGCGCTCGAATTTGACGAGGCGCGTCTCAGGCAGGTTTCACGGTGCGGAGAAACGTCACGAGCTGGTCGCTGACCAGGTCGGCGGCCTCGTGCTGAACCCAGTGGCCGACATTGTCGAGTTCGAGCCCGCCCACCAGGCCCGGCAGACCCGCACGCATCTGGTCGATCGTCAGCGGATAGAGTTCCTTCAGGCCGTCCGCCTTGCCCCAGATAAAAAACGAGGGCTGCGCGATCCTGGCGCCTTTGAAAGCGGGGGACAGCGCGAAATACGGTTCGGCCGCGCGATAGTAGTTCAGGCCGCCGTGGAAGCCCGTGCGTTGAAACTCGGCGACGTTGTGCTTGACGTAGTCCGGCTCCGCCCATGACGGCAAAGGCCCAGGCGCCGGGCGATGAAGGCTGCGGGCTGGATCCAACGGGCTCCACTGCTTCCCGGCGGGAGCAGACCCGGACGCCCAGAACAGAATTCCCGGAATAGTCACCGCAGCGTCGGCCCAGATTTGGTCGGCGTCCGGTCGGATCTGTTCGAACATGTAGAAGTCGTTCTCATGGCCCGACTTCCGCATGCGCTCGAAGACGCTGACCTCTCCGCGCGGCACGTAGGGTACGCTCAGGCAGAACACGGCGGTGAACCGATCGGGCCGCATCATCGCGGCGTTCCAGGCGTGCGTGGCACCCCAGTCGTGCCCCACGAGAACCGCGCTCGGGATTTTCAACGCATCGAGCAGGCCGATGAGGTCGCCAGCGGTTTGCAGCGGCGTGTACAGGCTCGCATCCGCAGGCGCGGAGCTGCGTCCGTAGCCGCGCATATCCGGAGCGAGCGCCCGGTATCCGGCCGCCGCGATGGCTTTCATCTGCCGACGCCAAGTGTAGGCCGTATCAGGAAACCCGTGGCAGAAAAGCACGGCTGGCCCTTCACCTTGATCGGTCACGTGAAGGGTGATGTCGTTCGTCGCCACGTCGTATTCCTTGAGGCCGTCGTTCCCCCCGGAGATTTGCGCTTTAGCCATCCTACCCTCCAACAGGCTTGCGGCAGCGGCTGTGCCCGCCACAAGCAAAGTGCGGCGCGAGAGCACGACGCTCGGGCCCGAAATCTTCTCGTTGCCACTCATGACGCCGACTTTGTCCCTTCCTGCGTGATGCCTTGCCGCTCGCAGGACAGAGAATGGTTACTACCGATTCAAAGCATAATATCGTAGAGATGGGAGGCTTCCTTCCATTTTTTGGAAACAACGATGGATCGCTTGGACTCGATGTCGATACTCGTGACGGTCGCGGAGGCGGGCAGCCTTACGGCCGCCGCCCGGCTGCTCGACACGCCGCTCACTACCGTCAGCCGGAAGATTTCCGATCTGGAAGGGCACCTCAAGACCCAGCTGCTGACACGCTCAAGCCGCAGGATCAGCCTGACAGATGCAGGTAAGTCCTACGTCGCCGCCTGCAAGCGAATCCTGGAAGACGTGGGCGAAGCCGAACGCATCGCGGCGGGGGAGTACACTGCGCCCAAGGGCGAACTCAGCGTGACGGCGCCCATCGTTTTCGGTCGCCTGCATCTGGTGCCGGTGCTGGCTGATTTTCTTCGGGCTTATCCGGATATCGACGTCCGCCTGACGCTCAGCAATCGACAGGTCAACCTGACCGAGGAAGGTATCGATGCCGCCCTTCGCGTCGGGGACCTGCCAGACAGCGCTTTGATCGCCACGCGCGTCGGCACGATCTGTCGAGTATTCGCTGCCAGCCCGGGGTATCTCAAGGCCCGAGGCATCCCGCAGAAGCCAGCCGATCTTATCGGACATGACTGCATCGGCGTGCAGGGCTTTACCGGATCAGGTTTTTGGAGTGTTGCCGATGACGGTGAGATTCCGGTTCGCTATCGGCTCATCGTGAATTCGACCGACGCTGCCTGCGAGGCGGCGAAGGAAGGGATGGGGATTGTTTCGGTATTTTCCCATCATGTGGCATCGAACTTCCAGGACGGCACCCTGGTTTCGGTTTTGCCAAACTTCAGGCGAGAGACGCTTCCGCTCAGTCTGGTGCGGGGAGCGGGAGAATATCTGCCGCTGAAGCTCCGCGCCTTTCTGGATTTCGTCACGCCGCGCTTGAAAGCGCGGTTAGCTGCGGAGGCTTGACCGATCTGGGCGGCCGGGAAGATACGCCGACGGCGAATGTCCTCTTTCGGAGAGCGTCGCGACTGCTGATTTGTACGAGCTGGATGGGCCGTTTGCCGCCCATCAGCCTTCACATAGCTGAATTTTGGTTTTCTGCCAACATGAGCCAATATAACCTGACCGACTTCGAATGGCGGGTGATCAAACCGCTCTTACCCAACAAGCCGCGGGGTGTGCGTCGCGTAGATGATCGGCGCGTGCTGAACGGCATTTTCTGGGTTTTCCGATCCGGTGCGCCCTGGCGAGACCTGCCGGAGCGCTATGGCCCGCGCACGACCTGCTACAATCGCTTCGTACGATGGCGAAAGGCGGGAGCATGGGGTCGGCTGATGGACGCGATCAGCACCGCGCGCGACGATACGATCCAGATGATCGACAGCACTTCCATCCGGGCGCACCAACAGGCTGCGACAGCAAAAAGAGAGGGTTCAGATCATTGCCTCGGGCGATCACGCGGCGGGCTCACGACTAAGATTCACGTCGTCGTCGACGCGCAAGGCCGGCCAATCCGGCTCGGCCTAACAGCCGGACAGGCGAATGACGGGCAGATCGCCGACACGCTGCTCGACCACCTTGGTCCACGCACCATCGTCGTCTCCTTCGGACTCGTGCGTGGTTCAGGTGTCGCCAGTGGTGTGAATGACCGGGACGTGGTCAGTCTCTTTGACCGTTCCTGCTGGCTGCCTGATCCCATCCGCGGCGCCCCGCCGCCGAACTTCGACTTCGGCGGCATCAGCGGCGGCATCATGCTGACCGTCATCCAGGGCACGCTCCGCTCATGGTCTCTGGCCGGGGTGGTTTATGAGGGGCCCTGCACCTCGGATAATCCGGGCGAAGCCATAGAAGGGCTCGAAATCCTCAGAGCGCGCCGGGCTCATTTCCTGAAGCCGGACGGCGGACTCGATACCGCGCTATGGCATGCGCTGGGCGGCCACGATCATGTCGAGCCCTGAGATTTCCAGGTGGGATGGCAATGAGCGTATTTGAAGGACGCGGCGTGTTCTGGTGGCATGACGAGGCAATCGCCGAAGGCCTGCTCGCTCCCGACGCGCATGTCGCAGGACTGCTGCGTATTGAAGACAATGGACGCGCGGTCCTCGAGCTTGACGGCTATCTATCGAATCCGCATGGCCCGATGGCAGCAATGGCCCGTGAACCCGTCACGCGCTGCATCCAGGGGCTTCTAAAAGGCAGCGGCGAACGTGTTCTGCTGTGCGATCTGATCAGGAATGGCGGGCAGTTCAGCACCGACGGCATTTCTTATGAAAAGTTTAGCGCCGCCCACTGCCTGATCGGCCGCGGCACCTTCTCAACGGCCGCAGACGCACCGCTGTTTGCCATGCTGACCATTCCGCTGACGGGCTTCGAGGATTGGCTCCGGCTCGGGGTGATCAAGGTCGAGGATACACCCGACGGGATTGCCATGAGCTACCGAAGGCGCGACGACGTCTCTTACCGGGATGATGACGGAAGTCTGACGCTCATCTTCGATATCGAGGTCGATACAGCAGGGATGCTCGGAACGCACGCCTATTCCCTCAGACAGACGGCTTACGCGAAGCTGGATTTTAACGCCGCAAATACCCTGAACGATCTCGCCCTTCAATTCCAGATGTTTGAAGATCTTCTCAAGCTGCTGACCGGCTCCGACTATGAGCTGGGTTGGCCGTTTGTGGATCTCCCGGATGGCACGCGATGCCGATGGTATTTTCACCGGATGAAGAACAAGGAAGCGGTCGAGGCACCCTCGCACTACAACACCATCACGGTGTTTCCGGAGCTTCGCGACAAGTTCGACGCGATCTGGTCTCGCTGGAAAGCGATGCGAGAGGAGTTCGGTCCGGGGGTCTACCTCTATCTCGGTCTGCGGCGCGGTTTGGCCATGTATGTCGAGCACCGCTTCGTCAACCTGATCTGGGGTCTCGAAGCCTTTCACCGCAAGAGGGGCGGCGGCTCGGCTCCGGCTGCGCTCGTGGCGAAAGTGAAACGGGTTCTCGACAAGATCGATGATGCGAACGACAAGCGATGGTTGGAACATCGCCTTGAACATGCGCACGAGCCGTCTCTCGAGCAGCGGCTTTTCGAGGTCTTCGAGGCGTTGCCGCTGGGCCTCGACGAAAACAAGCTGCGGACGTTCTGCCGCGCATGCGCAAAATTGCGCAACGACATTTCGCATTTCGGCGGCGATCGACATGACGCCAGTTATTCCGAGTTTCTGAAGGACGCCAACATCAAGAGCGAAGCGCTCTCGGTCCTTTACCATGCGCTGTTGCTGCACGAAGCAGGGATCGACGCACAGATATTGAAGCGATGGATTTTCGACAATTTTCTATCCGCTCCGATCAAGATTCATTTTGTCCAGGCAGGACTGCTCGACAAAAGCGTTCTACGCCCCGAAAGGCAACCGAACGCTCAGGCTACGGACGGAAACGCCTCTCAGGACGTCGTCACGGCCGACGGTCCTGCGCCATCAAAGTGACGTGTCGTTCGCTATCCAGCCGTATCCAGCCCGCACATCGATGTCTCGCGGACCGGTCAGGACCAGCGCATCGCTGAACGGCCGGAACTGTGCATCGACCTTGCTCGAATGGGGGTGCTGTCAGCTTTCTTCGAACAATTTGATCGTGTTCATTCTTGGTCGAGAAAACTCCGTCTCGACGGCCTCGCGGGTTAGCCATTCGTCAGGATTGAACCAGCCGGCGGCGCCAAACATCTGGAAGAAGGGAATTGCCACGCGGCGGAGCGCTTCAAAATAACTGTCTCGCAGCAGCGCCCAGTCGATGGCGATGGTCTTCACGAAGCGATCGTCGGCCATGCCGCCGCCGCCCGCCGCATGCCGGAAATGGTCCCACGCGAGCATTCGGCCCTTCAAGCCACGCCAATCCATCCGGACCACAACCTGGGTCACGCCGGGTATTTCCTGCCCGACAAGACGGGCATGAGCGAGCAGCGAGTGAATGACGATCAAGATCCAGCTTGCCGTCAGGTGAGGCGGAATCGCCTCGGCCCCAGGGCGCCGCCAATCGTCCCGGAAAGACTCGATGCTGACGCCGATCCCGCATTCGTAAATGCGCCAGTAATCAAAGCTACTGCTGATCAGGCCGGTGTTTTCGACACGCATTCCTTCCAGATACGTCATCTCCTGGCCCGCAAGCGTAGACGAGCGAACCTGCGGTGCCCGCTCAGGGACGTGCAACGGCAGGAATGAGTTCCAGCCATAATGTGCATAGCGGTGCATTTCGATCGAGACACGTTCGTTCACCGCGCGCGGATTTGAAATCTCGACGAGGTCGCCGTCACTGCCAACAAGCGCATAACCAAGAGCGGAATAGTTCGCTCCGGCATTCACGATGCCGTCGCGATATTGCGGGTCCACCTTATCCGCCAGCAGTCGGGTCTGTGCGGTAAAATCTTGCGCCGTATCATCGACGGCGGCCCGCAGGAGATTGGCTGCGCGCTCGTCAGGCTTCGATTGCCGGGCAAGCGATTGTCGCAAGACGTTGCCCAGAAGATCGCTCCGATGCGTGAGGCAACGATCGAGCAAGGCGTTCCAGTCGTCCGCTCCGCGAATAGGCGCGCTCTCCGGGCCCGCTGCCCGGACGTAGATTGTTCCCAGCGACACGCCGACAGGACGATTCCGGCCGTCCTGCGGTCCGTCTGCGATGGCAATGACCGGACGCGCACCATGTGAGGGAACCACGACAACGGGGTATGTCACCCCTTCATGCACGATGTGTTCGACGAGAACCTGGATCCGCGGATCAAGGTATTTCTTGACGATACCGGCGATTGCATCCTGGCCGAACAGAGCGAGATCCAATTCCGTTGCACCAAGCGGAGTCCTTGCCTTGTCGTCCACGCCAAAGACCAAATACCCGCCGCCATGATTGGCGAGCGCGGCAAGATGCCGGGCAAGTTTCGCCCGCGTCTCATTGTCCCTGGGGTCCATCCAGGCTTTAAATTCGACATCGAGGCTCTCGTTTGTTCGCGCCAGGAGATCCGACAAATCAAAGGAGGGCATAATTCTCTCAACCGGAAATCGCGATCGGCGCGGGACGCGGCCAATAGGGCATTTTAGTATGGATAGGCGGCCAAATCACGGGCCGATTGTCATGTTCGCGTTGCCATGATCCTCCTTCGCCCCGCCACGGCTGATTGTGGCCGACGGGGGTGTCGGGCATCCGACAGCTTGCCGTTAGCCGGCGCGCCGTTATTTCTGCTTTGGAAGCAAATCCAGATAGCCCCCGTCGCCCAGGGCAGCCAGATAGCTGATCGTCTCCGCGGCGTATGATCGAGCTTGGTCGGCGCCAGACGCCAATCCGTTTTCGAGGATGAGCCGCACGGCCTTCTGCTGAGTCATGTATACCCACCGGTCAAACTTCTCGTTCTTGACCAGGGCCGCCAGAACCTGGACCGCCTTTTCCGGATGATCGGACGAGAGTTTCGACAAATGATCCAGCACGCTATAGGGTTCCGACGGCGCAAACCCGCAGTCGGTCATGGCCAGCACCTGGTCCATCAACCAGGAGCCGTCAATGTTGTCATGAAGAAAGAACTGGCCGATCGCCCCCAGTTCCTCGCGAAACCGATCGGGGTCGGACGAAGTTCTTGCCGCGGCGAGCCGCCGATTCCAGTAGGAGAAAGCGCGGCTGCGGAATGGTTCGGGAATCTTGTCGGCCGGTAAGCCGAGCTGCGTCCCGAGAAACCACATGGCGTGTTGCCGGGCACTGGCTGGCGCGGTGTCCCAAAACAGCTCGAATACATCGTCCGGCAACGCCGACCAGATGTAAAGCATCAGCAGATATTCAGAGAGCCGCTCCTCAACGTGGAGGTGATCTCCAGGACCATCTTCCGCGCCGAGCCGGCGAATTTCCGCGGCGTAGCAGTCGCGCATCGCCGGGGCGAGTTCCTTTACCGGCTGACTGTCCGTCGTGAGGTGAGAGACCCACGTAGCGTCGCGAAGCGCGATGTTATCTGTCGGAAACAGGTCCGCGATATGGGCCCGGACCCAGACCTCGCCAAAGTAGGAGATCCAGGTCAGGTAGCGACCGATGATCGCGCGTGGGATGCGTCCGCTCGACGTGACGTCGCGCAATTCCGCATCAAGAATCGCAGTCAGATCCGGAAGGTTCTCAAGTGCCGCGTGCGGCGACCGTCCGACCACGCTGTTACCATCCTTGCTTAGCCAGAACGGCAAGACCAGCACAAGCTCCATCGCCGTACCGCGTGCCGTCCCCTGCGCACCGTAATATGGGTAGTTTCGATAGCTTTCCTCAAAAGTCTCGGTTTCGGCCTCGCGCGGTGCCTTGCGATAGAATTCCTGAACCAGTGCCATCACGAGCGCTTCATGTGCAAAGGGAATGCCTTGCGCGCCTTGCCGCAATCCCGATGCGAGCAGGTCGGCGGCGGCCTTCCGACTCCACGCGGAGTCCGCGTCATCCCCCTCAAGTCCGCTGGGTGGTCGTTGGCCGGATTGAATGACCCTTGCGATCAGGGCGACCGCGCCGTTCCAATCGAGATCGACCCGATTGTTCGAGGCGTTTTCCAATCCTTCCAGCACGGCACGGCCATAGAGCAGCGGAACGTCAAAAAAGCGCGCCGCATGGGCCGAGTAAAATGCCGCGTTCTCGATCGCGGCATTGCGCAGGCGCTGTGCCAGCGCGGTCGCAGTCTCTCGTTTTCCCTCGAGCGGGGGACGCCAGCTCGTCAGGAAAGCGATGATGTCGTCGATGGGAGCCGAGGAAAAATTCGGGGCTGTCGGCGGGGGCGCTTCGGGTTCGTCGAGCTGCCGTCGCCATGCGTCGGGATCACCGAGCTCATTGACGATGTTTGTCAGCGCGGCCTGTCGCTCCTGGGGCAGCGCCGATTGCCATGGCCACAATATGTCACGTACCACGGATGTGTTGAACTTTCTTTCATCGTCTGTCGTCGGAGGCTTCTTGTTGTGCGCTTCGAAGCGCTCCCTCCAGCCATCCCGGTATTTGTCCGGCAAGCCATCGACGAAGGCGAGAATGCGTTGTTGGACCGGGGGAGAGAGCGAGGGAAACCACGCTCGCGCCAATTCGGCAAACTCGGCGCGGCACCAGCTTGCCTCGATCAGATTGCCATCGGTCAGATAGATTTCCGCCAGCTCCGGGGCGCCACCTGGATTCGATGAAAGGACGTGCAGCGCCAGGCGGACAAAGATTCTTGGCGCATGGCGCTTGATCCGCAGGATCACCTCGCGCGTGGATGCAGGATCGGCACTGATTGCAAGCCGCGCCGCCTGGACGATTCCGCCGATCAAGCCGCCGAACACGTCATGTTTCGTGCCGTGCTCGGAGATCCGTTGCGAAAGAAAATAAGTGTAGTCACCAGGCGGATCGTCCCGAACCTTGCCGCTGATCCGAACCGCCTGGTCGAGGAGTCCACACAGCAGAGCCACGGTCTCCACGCCATAAACCGGCGCCAGTGCCTTTACCGCACCCGGCAGGAAATGCTCGTACATGTGTCGGCTGAATAGCGTGCCGAGCCGGCCGTCTTCGTCAAACACCTGGAACAACGCGCGCGCTACGCGCAGTGCCGCCGGCCCATGACCGCCTTGCGCCAGCCGCCGAATGAGGTCGTGGGGGCCTTGCGCCATGACAAATCGCGCGTCGCGCGTCAGCCAGGCCTCGGCAAGATCCACGAGGGGGGCGGCGTCATCCGGCGGCAGTGCCGCTAGCACTTCCATCCCCATCTGTTGCACATCGGGATGCGGCGAGGCGCCGACATCGCGCAGCGCCTGGACGATCAGAGCACGCGCCTCGGTGCCTGGAGAATTGGCCATCCGCAGGAGATAGCGGCCCGCGGGCCATTGCCGCAGCAGCAACCTGTCGCCTTCAGCCTCCTCGTCGGGAGGCAGGGTTGGTGCCGCCAACAGGTTGTGCCGGGCGAGGTGAGGGAGCCAGTCCGGTGTCTGGAGCTGGTTGAAGAAGTGCCACAGCAATGGAAGCGCGCCGGGAATCTCTTTCACGAAACTCTTCACCGCGGCGCCGCGATCCGGCGTGGCCGCAAGCTGATCGACGCGCTGCATCAGGGTCGCGTATTTTCCCTGAAGCGCGATCATCAACCCGCGCATGACGGTGTCGAAGGGATCTTGCCACTGGGCCCGAAATGCCGCATCGACCGCCAGTGACTGATAAAGGGCGCGACCATGCGCCTGGCCGTGAGCTTGCGAAATCGCAATCCACGCCCGCGCGATGTCACCATCAGCCGCCAGCCCGAGACGCGTGACGATGGCCTGAATCTGGGCTTTGTGGCTCAACCGCGGCTGTAGTTCCTTCGTGGCGCGATTGATTGCGTCATCGCTGAAGCCGATCGCACGCAAGTTCGCCCTGGCGCCTTCGATTTTTGAAAGGTCTTCCGGCGTGGCATCGACGGCGATTTCCATCGGCCCGGCCAGCGTTTGCCGCAGGATCGATTCGAGCTCGCGCAAGGCGTGGGCCGCAACAGGAATTGACACCCGAAGCGGAAGCGCGCCCGACGCCAGCCGGCAGAAGTCGACATAGCGATCGGCCATGCTCTTTCCCAGCAATTGCTGGATCAGGGCTGCCGTATTCTGCTGCTCCTGTGACAGATCTGGTCGCTTGGCGGGCTCGTCCATCTGGCGCCGGCGGTTGACGCCGCGCATGCCGGCGCAGCGGGCAAGAGTTCTGTATCAATGGCAGAAAAAACGAGTTGCTGAAACGGCAGGGCGGCGAGGGGCGCCGCCAGCCCAGGATAGACGATTGCCCGATGACATCCGGATTGTATTCATCCAGAATGATCGATAGCCGCTGCGTCGGTGCCGGGCGCTTGGACAAAGACAGCAGCCAGCCAAACGCACCTATAGGTTCGATATCGTTTCCGGTCTGGCGTTCTCTGATAAGTAATTGAAATTACATGGAATTATTTGTCTTTTCTTTCTGATCTGAGAAAAGATTGTTTGACAGCGCGGCCATCCCTGTGGCTCACTGTCCTCAGTCCGAGGACAAAGGACAGGGGCGAAATACCGGATGAAAAGCCAGGACGTCGTCATATTGCTGAAGCTGGTGAGCCTCGAGCACGAGGAGCGTAAGGGGGGCGGGCATCCAAGGTTGGATGTGCACCGCGAGGATCTCTTTTCCGCTCGCGGCTTAGAGGCTTCCCTTGGAATCAGCAAGACGGAAGTCAATGCCTCGGTCAACCGAAGCATCTCTTCAGGCCTTGCGGTCAAAGATCGCAATTCCGGCCGGCCGAAGCCCAACCGCCGCAACCTCCGCGATTTTATTGTCCACGGACTGAAGTTTGTTTTTCCTGGAAGGCCCGGCGCCATGACGCGAGGCGTTCCGACCGCCTTTGCAGCTCCCTCATTGAAGGGTCTCCTAGTCAGCGCGGGGGAGTATATCTACGTCTGGCCGTTCGCGAAAGGCAAGGTCCAGGGACAATCGCTGGACCCTCTGTTCAAGAGTGTGCCCGAAGCCGTCCAGAAAGACGAGCGTCTGTATGAATATCTGGCCCTTGTTGATGCCATTCGGATTGGAAATCAGCGGGAAACCGGGCTGGCCGTCGAGCGCATTTCAGAAAGGCTTTTGAAAAATGACCAGCGTTAAGGGCCAACTCCTTGTGATGTTGGAAACCGTCGCCAAGGCGCTGGGCGACGACCTGCGCGGGCGGCTGGTCTTTGTCGGCGGATGCACGACAGCACTGTTCATTACTGATGAGATCACGCTCGAAGGCGTGCGGGCAACCGACGATGTGGATCTGATCGTTGATCTCGTCGGGCGTGCGCAATGGGCGCAACTGCAAGAGCAGTTGCGGCAAAAGGGATTTGCGGAATCTCCAGAGGACGATGTGATTTGCCGGATGCGGCTTGGCGACCTCAAGGTCGATTTCATGCCCGATGATGAAAGCATTCTCGGCTTTAGCAATCGCTGGTATGCCAAAGGCATTGAAACGGCGGTCGATCATCCTCTGACCGATACGATAACCATCAAACGCCTCACGCCGGAATTGTTTCTGGCGACGAAGTTGGAGGCGTATCTCGGTCGCGGCAACAATGATCTGTTAGGAAGCCGCGATACGGAAGACATTCTTCTCGTCGTCGATGGCCGCGAGGAGCTCGTCGCTGAAATTCAAGCCGCGGACGATGATGTTCGCCGCTACATTGCAGAACAGTTCAGAGCTCTGCTGGAACATGATGATTTTGATCACTTTCTGGCGGGCAATATCAAAGGGCCGGAAGGGCGCGTCGATATTGTGCGGGAGCGCTTTGTCGCCATAAGCGAGAGCGACAGCTAAAATGGAAATGCAGCTCGATTGGCGCAGTCAGCAGGGAACAAAGACCGGCGACAATCGGGATTACGGGGGCGTCGGAATACGCCCCGATGGGGTGCTGTGCCTCGTTCTGGATGGTTCAACGTCGGGACCAAAGAGCGGCGAGCTTGCCGGCCAGATCGCCCGTGATGTCATAGATTGGTACGTCGCCACGGCCGAAGACGTCGCGGCAGAAACCCTCACTGCACAAATGCGCAAAATTCATGGAAGCCTATCGAAGCGGTTTCCCCGGGATAAGGCCAGCTATGTGATCGTGTGTCTCGCAGGAACTGGACCGGCACTCGTTCTACATGCCGGCGATTGTTTGCTGGGACGGCAGGTAGGAAAAAGCCCTCTCCAATGGCTCATCAGGCCACATACGTTGGCCAATGTGATTGACGACATTCCAGTCGCGGAGATTGCAGAAAGTCACGTCAGGCATCGACTCACCCGGAGTTTCCGGGCCAGGGAGTTCATGCTTCCTGACGTCACTGAAATCAAAGTAGAGCAGGGCAGCTCACTTGTCGCTGCTACCGACGGGTTTTGGGCAGAACTTAATTCTGAAAAACAAGCCATGCTTATGCGAGGGCAGATTTCCCCGATGATAGGCGAAGCTGACGACCGCAGCGTTCTTACGATTCGGCTGCTTGATAACGAGCAGCGCGTCAAATTCCACCTCAACGAGGATAGGTTGGAAAATTTCTACATAGGCGGGCCTTCGGCTCGATCTGAACATCGGACTAAATGAAAAACATGCGTCTCTCAACACGGGTAATGGGCTTTTGGGGAGGATTTCGTGAGCGCCGATTTGGACGTCGCCTGTGCGAAGGTGGGTCGCTATCTTTACGAGTTCGCGCTTTTGGAACGCGAGATCAACGCGAGCATCGTGCAGATACTCGATCTTAAGAGCGACGCAGCGGACGTGGTGTCGCACAGCTTGGATTTCTTCAAGAAGGTCAACTTGCTGAAGATCGTCGCCAATGCCATCGTGATCGCATGACGATTGGCGCCCGAATGGCTGACAATCGGAATACGCTCGCCCTTGTCGCAGCCGCTGCGACCTTGGCGCTTGTATTCGGATTTGCCTACGGCGCCACCTTTAACGGTGGTTGCGAGCAAATCAAGGACGCTCCATTTGGTTGTCTCGAATGGTGGTTTTCCCGATACCAGACATTGATCGCAATGTTCGGCGCGATTTTCGTTGCTTGGCTTGGCGTCCAGCCTGTTCTGAAGCAGCTCAAGCTGTCCTCGGTGCAGACCGCCGTTGCCTTGCAGCAAGTTCACGCTGACCGCGAAAAGCGCTTGGAAAGTTGGCTCAAGCCAGAATTGGTCGCGCTGGAAAAACTGTCCGAAGAATTGGCGCGTGGCTACTACGAACGCGAGGATGACCATGCTGTGCTTCCTCATTGGGTATGGGACATGAACCAAACAGTCGACAGCACCCGCGATCGTTTACTTCAACGGCAAGACAGAAACTTCGGGCCTGCCGAGATAACAGCCGCCCGTCAAAACCTCATCGACATCCTCGGCCAGCTCAGCAAGTGCATGTCGGACTACAATGGGTCTGTCTACGCCGACGACCCGGAGTACGGTCTCTCCGACGACGACCGGGCGAAGATTGACGCAGCCGAGAACAAAGCGCGGGAAGATCTGCCGGCCCGAATTGATGAGGCGTCAGTGGCGATCAAGACATTCGCTGAAGCTGTGGCAACAAACCTTCGGGAGTTGCGTTTGAAGCGTCGGCTCTATGATCATATGCTGGCGAGCGCCAGTCTTCCGGCGGAGAAGTTGGACTAAGACGTCTGCGATAGCTTGGACGATGAGGCAACCCGGCGATACGGATTCTTATCCGCGACGTGCCCCAAACATGTGATAGCTTTTCTCGCGAGGATTCGGCAGTCTATCCTAGCGAGTCATGATCGTCAGCACCGTGTAGGCAGCTTGGCTTGCTTGGCGTGGACAACATGAAGACCCGCCTGTCCGGGCGCGAGTTTTTGAACGGCATGGCCAAACCTGGACGCGATCTCCTGGAAATTGATGTCTTCGATGTTGCAAAATCCGTGCGAGCGAAGAATCGCGGCAATGCCGGCCGGTTCGAAACGGTTGAACTCACAGCGACCCGGGGGGATCATTGGCCGCACCGAAAATTACGAGCGTTACTGTACCTCAGGGCAAGTCGATACAGCAGTCGGATAACTTTCTCGCGGCGAAGCACAACCAGTTAAACCGTTTCAAGTCGATCGACGATCTCGTCACAGATGAGAAAAAGTTGAGTGCCGCCGATCGGCTGGCGATTGAGCACCACATACTCAATATCCGGGCTGCGACGGCGCGGGCGCTGTGGTCGAAGGAGATTTACGTAGGCCGATCGCTGCTAGACGAATTCGTGCTCGCCAGTGCGAAGCAAGGCGGCGGAGGCGTTCCTGCGCGCGTGCTGAGCGAGTTGGCATCCTCCGGGGCGGAGAATCCCGGATTCGTCCTGTACCCCCTCACAAGCTTTGCCATGAAAATGCCGCGGCTGCTGCGGTCGGCACCCGATTTAAAGGACTTCATCGTCTTCCGCGCCGCGGGCTTTGCGGCAAGCGCGCAGGTGCACTCCGTCGAGGCAGGCTACAGGCGTCTGACGCAGATGGCCCGTGCCCTCGGTATACGCCAGCGTATCGACTGGTGGGACGTGCAGCACTTTGCTCACAGCGCGAAGTGGCTCGGCTGGAACCCCCTCCTGCTGGTGAGGCTCACGTCGCACACCGGCGACATGTACGAGAACCAGTTCGTCTACACTCTGAAAATCAGATCGGCGGCCTCAGCGTTGCTGATGCTTCACGCGTTGTCACTCGAGCGCGAGGGCCCGGTCGACAAGTTTCGGTCTTCGGCGCACGTCAACAATTTCCAGACGCTCGACATCCGCCACTACCTCATCGGCGAAGGCATGCCAACGGGAAAGATCTCGACAAGGCGCGTCCCGATGAACGTCTCGCCGCTCGATCTCGCGAGGCTTTCGGACGTTGCGGCCGTCGTGTCCACGGAGGCGATGTCGACGAACGCCATGAAGCGCCTCGAGGCGCAGGTCGTGGCGGCACTCAGGGTGGTCGAGCGCGGCTACTTCCAGCATGTGAACCTTACGAGCAAGTCGAAGGCCCAAGCCCGCTTCTACAAGCGACTAGTGACGGCGCTAGACTGGTTCCGCCAGTCTTTCGGTTCACATGCGAATGAGTCCGAGGCTATCGTTGCTCTGGCGGTCGCATTCGAGACACTGCTCACTGACCACTACCAGCCGGGCGTCGCCGACCGCATCAGCAGGCGCGTCGGAATCTGCCTTAAGGGCTTTCCCGGCGTCGCCACCTACAAGCAGAGCGTCATCGAGATCTATTACGCCCGCGGCAGCATCGTCCACACAGGCGAGCTCGGCCAGCAGGCCAACATCACGAAGGCCCAGGCGGCATCCGCGCGCTGCTTCTGCAGCGTCGCCTCGCGCCTTGCCTCGTGGACGCCCACGCCAAGCGAACCGATGCGAAGTCTTCTAGGCGACACCTAACCGGCTATGCTTGGGGCATGCCAAAACCGATGCGATTGGACCCTTAGCGGACTCGGTAGGAAGCGCCGGACGGCACCTCAGAGACGCTGAAGCCTCTATACTGGGTTGCCAAAAACATTGACGCGAGCGTTGTTGAGGAGCTGTTGAAGGTTCAAATGAAGAAAATACCGCAGGCAAGGTAAGGGTGTAGCGAGGATCCTGAGGTCCCTCAAATTCCAGAAGCGATTTGGGGCCCAGCCATTTCCGTCGGCGATGTAGGTCATGTAGTTCTTCGGCGGCCGATTGTTGAGCTCGAACGCGATGGGCGCCCCCTGTGTTGACCAATTCTGAGCGTCCCAATAATCCCGCGCGGAGAGGTCGTCGTAACGCCAATGGAAATGCGCGAACCCGTTGCGAAGCGTCCGCAACAGCGAGGTGATGTTGGATGGTATCGTCGGTGGACACTTTTTCCAATCCACCTGGGCCTGTAATCCAGAATGAGCCATCGGCGCCTTGACCGGAATCTCCTTCGACGATTTGCCGGAAGTCCTCGCGAAGATTGGCATCTCCGGCCAGAGCCGCTGCGAAATCCAACCGTGTGGAGTGGTCTTTGAAGGCCTGATCAATCTCGCCGAAAAGCGAGGCAAGTATCGTCAGATCAGACATGACGGAATTGTCAGGGTAGATGAACCCAGCGCCCGGGGTACTTGGCACGGTTCTAGACAGCTTCTGTGTGAACGCGAAATATGCGTTGAACTTCGGACGGGCCGAGGTCTCAAGGATGTCGAGACTCTCGCGTGGCAAGTGAGACAGTGCAGGGTGGCATGGGTGCAAGATTCGCTATTGGACGGCCAGAGGACATCGGGATCAGACACTGTCGGACGGAAGCTTAGTCAAAGCGAGCGACCACTCGGGCAGGGCTGCAGGCGCGGAGAAGGGTCTTGGAACCATCTTAGAGCGCCACCCCTTCAAAGGCACTTTTGGGTTCGAAATGAACCTTATACCTTGGCTGATCCTTGCAACCCCTTGAAATCGCAACAAATGCGTGCGCCCTCCGAGCGCACCATAGGCCCACGATAGACCCACGATTGTCCTTGAAATCGTTTAGCTTTTTTTGGGTGTTGCCCGGGGATGTTATCACTCTGTTCCCGCCCGGCATTCGCACACTGTTCGCTTCGGTCCCCGCAAAAGGTCGTCGTGTGACCGGCTCTGATCGAATGCGACGATCTTCTCCATGCTGCCGAGGCCGAGCTTCTCTCGATTCGCCTGGGCGATGCAGTGGCGCCGGCATTTTCGGATCGGTCCAGCCGAACATGGCCATCATCTGGCTCTCGGTGCATATCCAGGTCGGCTGAGCGTACCAACTCGTCAAACTCGTTGGCCATCGTCGCACCTCTGAGTTTGGGCGGGAGCGCGGCAAGGCGGTCTCGTCCCCGATGGGGAGCCGGGGCAGCGGAGTGATGTTCTAGTGTAGGCGCTTGCTGGGGAAGACCTACTTCACTGGAAGAGGCCAGTGCCAGGCGCCCCGTTCAATCGCTTCAAGGGCGTGGAGGGCTGGAGTCGGTCAAGGGTCAATCGCCTCGGCTCGCCCGTGCGGCCGTGACGTCCGACAAAGGTCGTTGAGCAGATGTCCTCAGCGACGTTGGTCGAAGGTCTCGAAGGGCCAGCAGCCGACAACTGGCGCCAGGCGAGCGCGTTGCCCTCCAATTCGAGCCGATGGCGACGTCTCAACGCCGACTATTTACAACCATTCCTCGGGAGAGCGCCTTCGAGAGAGCCGCTGCAGTGTCCCGCAGAGCAGCAAGTCGATCCTCCATCTGCTTGTTCATGATACGCTCAAGCGGCCCGGTCATGCCGACCGATTGCAGAACTGAGCCATCTGAAAGCACAATGGGGACCGCGAGCGCTGCAAGCCCTTCGTCGATCTCCCCGACACAGGTAGCGTAACCCAGTTTTCTGACCTTTGCGAACTCCTGTTCAATCCACTTTCGGTTGGTGTGTGAATTGACGGTCGGCTTAGGAAGCTCATTTGAGAGAGCTTCAGCGACCAGCTCCTTGCTCTGAAATGCCATGATGGCCTTGCCCGTCGCAGCTGCATTCACGGGCATCTCGATTCCCGGCTGAACATATCCGCGCCACCTCACATCGGGCGAATATGAAACGGCTACCAGTACGCGCGCCCCGACCAGGCGTGCGAGATAGCAAGTCTCGGTGGACGCCTCCGTCAAGGCATGAATATGGGGACCGGCAAGCGATGCGTACCAGCCGTCGTCGGCGCTCGCATGCAGGAGGCGCGTCAGCCTGTCGCCGACTGAGTAGGTACGTCCGGCTTCTCGTTCGACCGCCAGTCCCGATCGAACCAGCCCCTTCAGCAGTCGATGTGCGGTTGTCTTGGGGAGTTCGAGGATCGATGAGACGTCGGCGAGCGTGATCGCGCCAGGGAAGGCGGCAATCAATTCGAGCACGTCGATGTACCGAGCCAGCGGGCCGGGCGAATTGTCATCCATGCGCATGTGATCCGATCAATTTTTGTGCGGCGCAAGCAAAAATGAACGGCTTGACACCCGGCGAGGAGGCCGTCTACCGTTTCGTTATTCGGGATTATGTTCCGGAAAACGGAACGTCTGTCAAGCCTCGTGAAGCTCCATTGGGCGTGATGGACAAGGTTATTTCAGTCCAGGAGACGACATGAAGATCACGCGGAAGGCCTTTCTCAGTTTGATGATGGGAGCAGGAATGCTGCCGTTGGTCGGTGCGGCTCAAGCGCAGCAGGGTGGGCCCATCTTGATCGGCGCGACTGTGCCGATGACGGGGCCGCTTTCGCTGACGGGAAAGCAGTACCAGAACTCTCTTTCGATGGCCGAAGAGGACATCAACAAGGCAGGGGGCATCAACGGTCGTCAGATCAAGATTGTGTTTGAGGACACGCAGGCGTCCAACGGCACCGCGGTCAACGCATTCGTAAAGCTGGCTCAGGAGACCAAGCCCGCATTCTTCTTTCTGTCGAGCTACTCCACGCAGAATCTTGCGACCGCGCCCGAGCTTGGCAAAGTGCAAGTGCCTGCGATGTATGCGGGCGGTGCCGATGTTGTGGCTGAAAACGGAAATGAATGGATGTTTCGCATCCGTCCCGCTGACAGCGTTTCGGCCGAAGGAATGGTGAAGGCTGCGGTCGACGTCATCAAGGCGAAGAAACCCGGGATTCTCTATATCCAGAACGACTTCGGCCAGGGCGGTGCGCAGACGGCCGCCAAGCGCTTCGAGGCTGCAGGCGTCTCGGTCGCCGGCATGGAAGCCTATGGTCAGAACGACAAGGACTTCTCCGCGCAGCTCCTTAGTCTGCGTAACAAGGGCGCGGATGCCATTTTGATCTTCAACTATCCGCAAGACGGCGCGCTGGTACTTCGCCAGGCCAAGCAGCTCGGCTTCAAGATGCCGCTCGTCACGTCCTCTGCTGCGCTGGTACCCGCGGCGACACAGCTTCTTTCCCCCGCAGATCTCGAGGGTGTCTGGGGGGTGGTCGATGCTTTCATGGATGTCGGTGTCGGTGGCCGGATGAAGGATTACGTAGAGCGCTTCAAGGCGAAGTTCGGAGTTGATCCAGATCCATACGGGCTTGCGTACTATGACGGCGCGATGCTGATGGCCGACGGCATGCGCAAGGTCGGGACCGATCCGAAAGCGCTGCGCGAATGGCTGTCCTCGGTCAAGGGCTGGCAGGGCATTGGACATATCTATTCGTACGACAGCAAAGGCAACGGCGTACGCGACCTCGCTGTCGTGAAGGCGAAGCCGGGCACCAAGACCTTGGAGCTCGTGCAGCCTGTCACGCTCAACTAGTCATTCGCAAGGAAGTGGTCTGCGGTTCGGCACGCCGACCGCAGACCGGGATCGTGTAGGAACGTCATGGCGGACTTCGTCCAGCTTCTAGTCAACGGACTGGCGATCGGCAGCGTCTATGCGCTCGCCGCGATCGGCTTCGTGATCGTCTACTCCGCTACCGGAGTGGTCAATTTCGCGGCTGGTCAATTCGTCATGTTCGGAACGTTCGCCGGCGTTGCGACGCTTATTAGCGCTCAGCTTCCCTGGCCAGTTGCGTATGGCGCGGCGCTCATCATCATGGCACTGTTCGGGGCCTTGTTTTTTGTCTCGGTCTACCTGCCTTTACGACGTGGGTCGATCGTGACGATCATCATCGGGACCGTCGCGATCAGCATCACGATGCAGAACGCTGCGTTGCTCTCTTTTGGATCGTGGCCGTTCCGCCTGCCGTCTCCCGTCGAAGACAGCGCGGTCTCACTTGGCGGCGCGATCATTTCCACGCACGCGCTTGGCGTGGTCGCTGTGACCGCCGTGATGGTCGCCGGATTATGGCTTCTCTTCAACCGCACCTCGGCTGGCGTGGGGATGCGAGCCGTCGCGCAGGATGTGCACGCCGCCAAGTTGATGGGCCTTAAAGTCAACCGCCTGCTGGCGTTATCGTGGATCCTCGCGGCAGTACTCGCAGGGGTGGCGGGACTAATGCTCGGACCAATGTGGTTCGCGGACGTCAATATGGGCGACCCCATCGCATTGAAAGCCTTCGCCGCCACCATCATCGGCGGCTTTGGCAGTCTGCCGGGGGCCATCGTGGGCGGCCTGTTCGTTGGCCTGACCGAGGTCCTCGGCGCATCCTACGTCTCGTCTGCGTACAAGGACCTGATCTCGTTCGGCATGATGATCGCTTTCTTGCTGGTGCGTCCGCAAGGCGTGTTCGGCGAGAAGATTCAGGATCGAGGCTGACAGCATGGCGATACGTATTCCCCTGCAGATCGCCGCAGCGATCATTGTGCTTGGCGGCCTGTCCGGTATCGTTTTGCCGGAATATCATCTTCGCTTGCTGAACCTGTCACTGATCTCCGCAGTAGCGGTGATCGGGCTCAACTTTGCCTTTGGCTACGCCGGTTTGATCTCGCTAGGCCATGCGGCCTTTGTCGGCATGGGCGGCTATGGCTTGGCCATCCTAACCACCACTTGCGGATGGTCACCGTGGCTCGCTGCGCCGGTGGCGATCGCGGCGACAGCCGTCTCTGCCGGCCTGATTGGGTACCCATTGCTTCGCTTGCGCGGGCACTACCTGGCGTTGGCGACGCTCGGCCTCAACGTGTCGTTCTATATCGTGACGTCCAATTGGATTGCGATGACAGGGGGGACTAACGGGATCGCGCGGATCCCGGCATTGGTGCTTGGCTCGCTCAGCTTCTCCGGGGAGCATCAATTCCTGTGGCTTGCACTTATAGTCCTCGCGCTGATCGCCGCAGCGGCGGCCGCGTTGCACAAGTCCCGTCTCGGCCGCGAGATGATGGCTGTGCGTGATGATGAGATCGCGTCCGAGATGACCGGAATCGATACGACGCGGATCAAGATTGCAGCATTTGTGCTCTCCGCGGTCTGCGCCGCCGTTGCCGGATGCCTGTTCGCCCTGCACGTGCGCTTCGTCGCGCCCGAGGATTTCACCTACGCGCATTCGATCACATACCTCGCCATGTTGATCGTCGGCGGGGAAGGCACGATCGTCGGTGCTATCCTCGGAGCGGTGTTGCTGACGTTTCTGCCGGAATGGTTGCGCTTTCTCGGTACCGCCTACCTCTTCTTCTTCGGCCTGCTGGTGCTTGGCATTCTGGTGTTTCTGCCCACAGGCCTCGTTGGCCTCGGCCAACGCCTGGGCCGCCGGTCGGCGAGACGTCCGGTCTTCGCGTCTGCTCGTGCTCCGGAGACGGTGCCATGAATGCCTTGGAAGCACGGAGCATTCACAAGCGCTATGGCGGCCTGGCTGCGTTGGCGGACGTGAATCTGACCGTCAAGAAGGGGCAGTTCGTCGCGGTCATCGGGCCCAACGGCGCCGGCAAATCCACTCTGCTGAATGTTCTGACTGGCCTGGCGATGCCAGATGAAGGGCAGGTGTTTCTCGATGGTCAGGCGATTACGCGCATGGCCACCAACAAACGCATTCGCGCCGGCCTCGGCCGTACGTTTCAGCACGGGCGGGTGTTCGCGCGCCTCAGCGTACTGGAAAACGTGATGACGGGTGCGGCGATACGTGGCGACCTGAGCGAGTCCGGCCTCCGCGACGCTTCGATGGAGATCATCGAGCAAATGGGGTTGGCGGACGAGGCGCACGAAGCCATTGGGTCGCTCTCGTACGGTCGGCGCCGAATGGTGGAGCTCTCACGTGCGTTGGCCTGCCGGCCGCACGTCCTCTTGCTGGACGAGCCGGCGGCCGGCCTCAATTCCGGCGAGGTCGACCAATTCATTGATCGCCTGGCGGAGTTGCGGGCGGCGCGCGGACTGGCCGTGGTGTTGATCGAACACAATATGGGGATGGTCATGCGGCTCGCCGAGCGCATCTTCGTTCTCAATTTTGGTTGCAAGATCGCCGAGGGAACTCCAGCGGAGATTCAAGCAGATCCGGCCGTGCTGTCTGCTTATCTGGGCGAAGGATATGCTCATGCTGTCGTGTAACGATCTCGTGGTCGCGCATGGCGATATCGTAGCGCTGCAGGGAGTGAGCCTCCAGGTCGAAGCTGGCGAAACGGTCGCACTGATCGGTGCCAATGGCGCCGGCAAGACGACCTTGCTACATGCGATCTCCGGCCTTAACCGGGTCTCGTCGGGAGACATCAGATTCGAGGAGCGCTCGATCGCCGGATGGCCCACCGATCAACGCGTTTCCGCTGGAATTGCGCAGGCGCCCGAAGGCCGAAGGATATTTCCCGGATTGTCGGTCGAGGAGAACCTGACCCTCGCGACCGTCAGCTGGCGTCGTTGGAGGCAGTCGATTGCGGCCGATCTCGATCGCGTCTTTGGATTGTTTCCGCGCCTTAAGGAGCGCCGACGACAGCTGGGATGGTCATTGTCGGGAGGAGAGCAGCAAATGCTCGCGATCGGACGTGCTCTGATGGCTCGCCCCAAGTTGCTGTTGCTCGACGAGCCATCGCTCGGCTTGGCGCCGCGGCTCGCCGAAGAGGTTTACGAACAAGTCAGGTGCATTGGCGAGACCGGTCTGACCATCCTGGTCGTGGAGCAGAACACGGTGCTCGCGCTCTCGGTCGCCGATCGCGCCTATGTGCTGGAGACAGGGCGGATTGTGCTCGAAGGACCAGCAGACGAACTCAAGCACAATGCGCGCGTGCGCGAAGCTTATCTGGGCCGTTGAACCCGGAATCAAGGAGGCAAGATGTATCCCGCCAATCATTCTCAATCGCGAGATCTCTATCAGCGGGCGCTGAAGAGCCTGCCGGGTGGCAATACGCGCACCACAGTCTACATGAAGCCGTTTCCGATCTACGCAGCTTCAGGCGCCGGCTGCCGGGTCCGGGACGTCGATGGCAATGAATATATCGACTGCATCAACAACTTCACGTCTCTGATCCATGGCCACGCTCATCCCGCATTGATCGAGGCGGCGACCAAGCAGCTCGCGCTGGGCTCGGCCTTTGGCATGCCGACGGAGTCCGAAGTCGAGCTCGCCGAATTGCTGGCAGCAAGGCTTCCATCGGTAGACCATGTCCGTTTCTGCAATTCGGGCACGGAGGCGGTGATGATGGCGCTGAAGGCTGCCCGCGCCTACACGGGTCGTCCGAAGATCGCCAAGTGCGAGGGGGCTTATCACGGCTCCTATGACTACGCTGAAGTCAGCCTCGACCCGACACCGGCGGCTTGGGGAGGCAACACCCCGGTATCGGTAGCCTATGCCAAAGGCACGCCCGACAACGTGCTCGCGGACGTCGTGACCATTCCGTTCAACGACGTCGAAGCGGCCGTGAGCTTGATCCGCGAGCATGGTCCCGAACTCGCTTGTGTACTCGTTGATCCGATGCCGAACCGAGCAGGTCTGGTTCCGGCGGACAGAGCCTACGTGGAAGCGCTCCGTCAGGTCACGCGGGAAGTCGGCGTGCTGCTTATATTCGACGAAGTCATCACGTTCCGTCTCGGCTATGAGGGTGCACAAGGGCTTTGGGGGATCGATCCGGACCTGACGACGCTCGGCAAGATCATCGGCGGCGGCTTCCCGGTCGGCGCAATCGCCGGCGGCAAGAAGTTCATGTCGGTGTTCGATCCATCTTCCGGCAAGCCGGCGCTCCCGCACGGTGGCACGTTCTCGGCCAATCCCGTCACCATGCGTGCCGGTCTTGCCGCGATGAAGCTGCTCGATACAGCAGCCTATTCACGCCTCGATAGGATCGGCACCACGGTCCGCGACGGTATCAATGCGGCATTCCGCAAGACTGGCGTTGCCGGGACCGCAGTCGGATTGGGCTCGCTTCTCAAGATTCATTTTACGGATCGCAACGTCCGGGACTATCGTTCAGCTTACTTGAGCGAGATGGAAGCGAAGCGCCAGGCCGTGTTCACCGCCGGGTTGCTCAATCGCGGGATTTTCGTCGCGAGCTATGGCCTGATGGCGCTGTCGTTGCCGATGACCGATGCTGACGTCGATACGATTGTGAAGGCGGCTGCGGAGTCCCTGGAGGAGGTCGCCGCGTTCGGCTGATCAGGCTCCTTGTACCGCGAACTGTTCCGACCGGCGCTCACCTGACGCCGGATTGAGATCCTCATTCCTACCAGCAGGCTTGCGATGACCTCCAAGATTGACCCTATCACCCGTTCCGTTGTCCAGCATCGTCTGAGTTCGATCGTGAACGAAATGGGTGAGGCGATGCTGCGTACATCCTACTCGCAGATCCTGAACTCCAGCCGTGACTTCTCGCTGGGGATCTGCGACGTGAATGGGCGGTTGATTGCGCAGGCGGACCATATTCCGGTTCATGTCGGCGCGCTGTCCTGGGCGACGCTTGCTATCGAGGAGCGCTTCAAGGACATCAAGCCCGGCGACGTTCTGCTGCTCAACGACCCCTATCATGGTGGCAGTCACTTGCCCGATCTGACCGCGTTCGTGCCGGTCTTCGACGGGGAGCGGAGGCTGTACTGGACCATCGTGCGCGCACACCAGAGCGATATCGGTGGGGCCACCCACGGCGGCTACAATCCGAGTGCGACCGACATTTGGCAGGAAGGATTGCGGGTGCCGCCGATCCGTCTTTATGAAGCGGGCAAACTTCGCGACGACCTGCTCGACATGCTGGCACTCAACGTGAGGAATCCTCGCGATTTCCGCGGAGATCTTGCTGCGATGATTGGTGCGGCGCATCTCGGCGAACGCCGGATCAGGCGGCTGCTCGACGAATTTGGTGGGCAGGTCGTCGAAGCGGCCGTCGAGGCAATTCTCGACGCCGCCGAACAACAGACGCGGGCAGTCCTATCGACGTGGCAGGACGGTACGTTTCATGGTGAAGCGTATCTCGACGACGATGGTCATGGCCGGAGCGATATCAGGATCGCCGCGAAAGTGACCAAGAAGGGATCCGACATCGAGATTGATCTTTCGGAGTCGGATCCTCAGTCGACGAGCTTTGTCAATTCGTCGCACGCCAACATGCAGGCTGCGGTCGTCATGGCTTTTGCCTATCTGATCGACGCGGATATTCCCAAGAATGCCGGCGCACTTCGGCCGCTGAAGGTCGTTGCCAGACAGGGCACGATCGTGTGGGCAGATCCCGGCCGTCCGGTCACGATGTGCACCAGCCATCCTTCGAATGAAATCGTGGAAGCTATCGTCAAGGCGCTTTCCCAGTCGTGTCCCGATCGTGCGATGGCCGGGTGGAGCCGCAGATTCCGCATCGCCATCCAAGGTGAGAATCCGCGGACAGGACGCAATTTTATCTGGCATTTGTTTCAGGCCAGGCCCGGAGGAGGGGCGTCGTCGGCCGGCGATGGTTGGTCATCGATTGGTGAGTGGCATACGGTCGGGGGCATCAAATTCGGCAGCATCGAAGTCGACGAAGCCCGGTTTCCGCTCTATTTCCGGCATCACGAATTCCGTCCGGACTCCGGCGGAGACGGCAAGTTTCGTGGCGGCCTGGGCGTATCGTTGGATCTCGTCGTGGAAACGGCGAAGCCTGCGCGAGCGAACACGGCAGGCGAGGGCACGAAGCATGGAGCATGCGGGATGCTCGGCGGCCGCGATGGGCTTCCACATCAGTACACCCTCGTGTCGCAAGGCCGGGCGCCGCGCGTGCTGCGCACGAAGGAGGTCGGCATCGAAGTCCGTCCCGGCGACTGCTTCGAGGTTCGCTCCTCGGGGGGCGGAGGATGGGGCCCCCCTGGTCAACGGTCAGCTCAAGCGCGCGAAGCCGACCTGATGCAGGGCCTTACGACGAACTCACAACGATTTAACGGATAGCCTGAAGATGTTTACCATCGGAATCGATGTTGGCGGTACGTACACCGACCTCGTCGCGATCGACCGCGACGGCAACACCGTGTTCGCAAAATCGCCGACGACGCCGGCAGACCAGTCTTTAGGCGTCATGAATGGACTTGAGGAACTCGCAAGCCGGCTGAAGATGCCGCGAGCGGAGATGCTCGCTGCGACGGACCGCCTGGTGCACGGGACAACCGTCGCGACGAACGCATTGCTCGAGCGGAAGGGGGCAAGGGTCGCGCTTCTCACGACGGAAGGCCATCGTGACGTCATCGAAATGCGCGAGGGCCTGAAGGAAGATCGCTACAATCTCCGCATCGCACCGCCGTCTCCCCTGGTACCGCGCCAACTGCGCTTCGGTGTACGCGAGCGCGTTAGGCCGGACGGCGAAGTGCTGATCCCACTCGATCAAGACTCCCTCGGTGAGGCGATCTCGGCGATCCGCGCCGCCGGAGCAAGCTCCGTGGCTGTGTGCTTCCTGCATGCCTACCGTAATCCGGCGCACGAAATTGCGACCGTCGAACAACTGAAGCGCGAACTTCCGGAACTCGATGTCTCTCGATCGAGCGATGTGTTGCCGCAGATCAAGGAGTATGAACGCGTTTCAACGACGATCGTGAACGCCTACGTCGCTCCGGTGGTGCGGCGCTATCTGACCAATCTGGAAGCCCGGCTGAAAGATGCAGGGTTGGCCAGCAGCCTTTTCATCATTCTTTCGCATGGTGGGATGGCCCCACTCGAGGAAGCCGCGCGGCTCGCTGCTGGCACCGTACTTTCCGGCCCCGCCGGCGGCATCTCGGGAGCCCGGCGCTGTGCGGAGCTGCTCGGAATTCCCGATCTTGTGCCGTTCGACATGGGCGGGACCAGTACCGACATCTCGCTGATTGCAGATGGACGCGCGTCGCTGTCGGCCGAGGGAGGGCTTGCCGGTCAACGCATCGCGCTCAGGAGCCTCGACATTGCGAGCATCGCCGCCGGTGGAGGCTCGATTGCCACTCTGGACGCGGGTGGTACGCTCCGCGTCGGGCCAGAAAGCGCAGGGTCCGTGCCGGGGCCCGCGTGCTACGGCAACGGCGGTATCGAGCCGACGGTGACAGATGCCAATGTTGTTCTCGGATATCTGGACGCCTCAGCGTTCATGGGCGGAAAGCGGCCGCTCGATCGCGCTGCCGCAGAAGCGGCAGTCGATCGGCTCGCGAAAGCGCTCGAGCTATCCCGGGACGATGCGGCGGCTGGAATCTATCGAATGGTCAATCTGCGCATGGCGGATGGTATCCGTCTGATGACCTTGCGACGCGGCGTCGACCCACGCCGCTTCGCGCTGCTCAGCTTCGGCGGCGCTGCCGGTCTGCATGCGGCCGAAGTTGCGCGTGAACTTGAAATCAAGCGCGTCATCGTGCCGACGGCGGCTTCGGTACTGTCCGCCTGGGGGATGTTGACCAGCGATCTGAGGTACGAGGTGAGCAGTACGCATTACAGCGCCGGCCAACGGATTACGGCCCAGGAGGTCAGGACCATCTTCGCTGACCTCGAAAGAGAAGCTACGGGCCGTCTGAGGTCGTGGTTTGGCGGCGATGTGGCTGTCGAACGTTCCGCCGAGATGCGCTACGGCGAGCAGATCTTCCAGATTGACGTCCCGCTAAACGATCTCGATTGGGATTCGGAGAACATCGTCGATCGGATAGAGGAGCGCTTCCATCGTCGCCATGAAGAACTGTACACCTACTCGTCGCCGGATCAGGAAGCGGTATTCGTCAATGCGCGGGTCGCTGCCATAGGCGCTGTCCCGAGCGTCGGACAAATCGCGCGTGGGCGGAAGACCGTAGCGCCGTGCAAACCAAAAGGACGTCGGAAAGCATTCTTCGGCGAATGGCGAGAAGTAGAAGTATTCGCGGCGGATCAACTTCGTCCAGGCAACAGGATCGAAGGTCCGGCAATTGTGGAAGCTGAGACGACGACCGTCCTGATTGGTGACGGCGATCAGATCGAGGTCAATGATCTGGGATGGCTCGACATCAGGCTCAGGTGATTGAATGATGAGGCCGCTCGGCGTTTGGGCGCCACTCCGTCAATTTGGTCCGGCCTGAACTGCTGACGTGCCGAGCGCGACCGCGATCTTCGCCTTAGGGCCGGCCAGAAGCAGACTCAGGCAACATCAGCTCACCACGCCTGCTCGCCTGGCGAGGATCCGCAGATCTGACGCCTTCGAAAGTCGGGATATCGTGCTGGCGGCAATGCGGACGCATGCTGGACAACAATGGCGATGGGGACTTGGACTATTTCTGCCGCAGGGCGCGGGCGAGCTGATCTTCCAGAGGCTTGCGCAGGTAGGCGAGCGCCGTCCGTACGCCGTTCTGGATGAAGGCTTCAACCGGCATGCCGGGCACCAGCGCCTTGCCGTCGAGCTTGGCGAGTTCGCTCGCGTCGAGGCTGATGCGGGCGACGTAGTAAGCCGCGCCGGATTGCGGGTCTTTGGTCAGGTCGGCCGCGATCCGCGTCAGCGTGCCGTCGAGCTCGGGGGTCACCGCGGCGTCGAACGCGCTGAAGCGGAGCTTGGCGGATTGCCCGACCTTGAGCCGGTCGATCATTTGCGGATCGACCCGGGCCTCGACCACAAGTGAATCCTTCGGCACGATGAGCATCAGCTGTTCGCCCGCGGTGATCACGCCACCGACGGTGAAGACCGATTTCTGGTGGATCAGACCGTCCTGCGGCGCGCGCAATACCACGCGATCGAGCTGGTCCATCGCGGCAATGCGGCGTTCTCCGAGATCGGCAAGCTTGGTCTCGACGTCGCGCAGTTCGGTCGCGACTTCGCGGCGCTGGTCCTGGACCAGCTGGATGATCTGCAGTTCGGTTTCGGTGATCCGGCCCTTGGCGCGCGCGATCTCGGCGATCAGCTGGCCTTCCTCGCCGGTCAGACGGGAAGCCTCGCGCTCGAGCGCAGTGAGGCGCGCATAGGGCACCAGGCGCTTTTCGTACAGCTGGCGGACGCCCTCCAGCTCAGTGTCGATCCAGCGGATCTGTTCGCGCTTCGACGCGATCTGCGCCTCCAGGCCGCGGATTTCGTCCGCGATCTGCGCCCTGCGTTCGCGCAGCTGCGATTGCTGGCCGCTGATCGCCTCGCGCCGCCGGGCGAAGAGCGTGGTCTCGCCCTCGATCATCTCCGCGATCGCGGCGACGGCGCCGCGTGCGGCGATCTCGCCGGGCAGCACCACCGCGTCGCGGCCGTTCTGCTCGGACTGCAGCCGGGCACGACGCACCCCAAGCTGGTTGAGCTGGTTTTCGATCAGCGCAAGGTTGGCGCGCGACAGCGTCTCGTCGAGGCGGACCAGCACGTCGCCGGTCCGAACCTGATCGCCGTCGTTGACGTAGATGTCGGCGACCACGCCACCGGTCGGGTGCTGAACCCGGCGGACGTTGCTGTCGACCACCACCTGTGCGGGCGCGATCACGGCGCTGGCGAGCGGCGCGGTCATCGCCCAAACGCCGGCGGTGGACACCACGATCGCCAGCGTGCCGATTCCGAGTCCGGTGGCGCGTCGGATATCGCGAAACGGATCGTTGCGGCGAGCTTCGGGCGTGGAGGGTGCGGTCATATGGAGGTCCTCAACTGGCGGCGGCGGCCGGAACCGAACGCGCATCGGGCACCGCCTGCAGCGCCGCGCCGCCCGGCGCCGGATGAGCGGCGAGCGATTTGCGCAGCACTTCGTCCTTCGGGCCGAATGCCTGCACCTGGCCGGTCGCCAGCGTCAGTACGAGATCGACCGCGGCGAGCGCCGCCGGTCGATGCGCGATGATGATGGCAATGCCGCCGCGAGCCCGGACACGCCGGATGGCGTCGGTCAGCGCCGCGTCGCCTTCGGCGTCCAGGCTGGCGTTCGGCTCGTCGAGCACCACCATGAACGGATCCTTGTAGAGCGCGCGCGCCAACGCGATCCGCTGCCGCTGGCCGCCCGACAGGGTGGCGCCGGCTTCGCCGATCCGCATCTCGAACCCCTTCGGCAGTTTCAGGATCATCTCGTAGGCGCCGGCGGCCTTCGCCGCGGCGATCACCGCCGCCTCGTCGATCTCCGGGTCGAAGCGTGCGATGTTCTCCGCCACCGTTCCGTCGAACAATTCGACGTCCTGCGGCAGATAGCCGATCATGTCGCCACGAATTTCTGCCGGCCACTGGTCGAGGGTGGCGCTATCGAGGCGGATCTCGCCGCGTGCGATCGGCCAGATCCCGACCAGCGCCCGCGCCAGCGTCGATTTGCCGGCGGCTGACGGGCCAATGATGCCGACCGCCTGGCCGGCTTCAAGTGCGAACGACGCGTTGTGCACGATCGCGGTGGTGCCGCCGGGGGCGGCGATCGTTACCTGCTCGACCGTGAGCCGATGGACGGCGCGTTCGGGCGCGACGTCGGGGTTCGGGGCGTCGCCGTCGCGCAGGGCGGCGCGGAGCCGTTGGCCCGCCTGTCGCGCGCCGAGGAACGGACGCCAGATGGAGATCGCCAGTTCCACCGGCGCGAGCGCGCGGCTGCCCATGATCGACGCGGCAATCATCACGCCGCCGCTGGCCTGCCCCTCGATCACCAGATAGGCGCCGAGGCCGAGCAGTGCCGATTGCAGCATGAAGCGCAGCGTCTTCGACAACGCGCCGAGCGATCCGGCGATATCGGCGTTGCGTTGCTGGGCGGCGACGAGATCGTCGTTGGCGGCCCCGATCCGGTCGATCAACCGCTGCTCCATCCCCAGCGCGGCCACGATTTCGGCGTTGCGCCGACCGGCTTCAAGCTGGACGCCGCGGATTGCGCCGGCACGCGACGCGTCCCGGGTCGGCGCCCGCGTCAGCACCTCGGTGAGCAGCGCGATCCCGAACAGCAGCACCGCGCCCACGACCAGCGTCCAGCCGAGATAAGGATGCAAGAGAAAGCAGCCGGCGAGATACAGCGGCATCCACGGCAAGTCGAACAAGGTCGTCGGGCCGAGCCCGGAAAGGAACGACCGGACCGAGTCCAGATCATGTGACAATTGCAGGCCGCGATTCGCGGCGCCGCCGCGTAGCGGCCCGCGCAGGATGTTGCAGACGACCGGTTGCCACAGCGCGGCGTGCAGTGCCGATCCGATCCGTGTCAGAATGCGCTGACGCAACAGATCGAACAGCCCTTGCATCGCATACGCGGCCGCCACCGCGATCGACAGCGCGATCAAGGTCGGAATGCTGTGCGATGGGATGACCCGGTCGTACACCTGCAGCATGTAGATCGAGCCGGTGAGCATCAGCAGATTGAGCACCGCCGAGAACAGTCCCACCGTCAGAAAGGCCGTTCTGCAGGAGGCGATCGCGGCCGACGCAAGATCGCCGGACGCGGGAGTCGACGTGGAGGACGTTGTTGCGGTCATATTACTCAATTCAAAACGACGTCGGACCGTCACGGTCGGATGCGGTCGGCGTTCGTTAGCGAGGTTCAACGTCAGGCGCATGACAAAGCTGCGCGTGCGCGATGACGGGGGCCGATGGCAACGAGGCCGCGACACCCTGCGACGAAACGCCGCCTTGGTTCGGAAGTTCGGCCGCGCGGGCCGCCAATCGAAACCTGGCGTGGTCACCTCTCGCGGCGGCTGATCGAGTTGTAGCGCGATGACTCATCGGCGATTGCTGCCGGCCGAGAGGTCGAGCGCGCCGCCTGTCGCAAGACGAGTCGTTGGTTCGCACGGTCTTCGGGGCTTTTCGTGTCGCGACTTCACCGGCCCGTTAAAAAGCAGTCACCGATCTGTTGTCGTCGGCGTTCTATCAACGCGCATTAACGATCCGTTAACCATCAACCGTCCGGACCGTGCCCTTACGCATGCCGTGAGGCGGCGATCCGCGACGTCTTTTCTCAAGCGCTGGAGTGGCGATACATGTCGACGACCCCTCATGTCCTGGCGAACGGCGATTTCCTGCAGGATTGGTCCAATACTGGCCTTATCACGACCAACGATGACTGGTCGGGGGTCGCATCGATCGTCGGCTATCTCGGCAACGATGTCGTTTCGGTCACCGGGGTGGACGCGCGTACGGCTACCGGATCGTCGTCAGGAGACGTCGACGTCGTCGCCAACCAGACCAACACCGCCATCACCAACGGCGGCGTGGCCGAATTCCAGATCGCCAACCCGACGGTGGCGCTGAACGGCTCAAACAGTGCGGATGCCCCCAGCCTCGTGATCCACCTCGACGCCACCGGCCGCAAGGATGTCCGGCTGAGCTTCAACGCACGCGACCTCGACGCCAGCACGGACGACTCGGCGCAGCAGGTCAACGTGCAGTACAGGCTCGGTTCGAGCGGGGCGTGGACCAACGTTCCAAGCGGTTACGCCGCCGACGTCACCACCGGCGGTGCCGCGACCCAGGTGACGCCCTTCGATCTGCTGCTGCCCGCCGACGTCGACGGCCGCAACGACATCCAGGTTCGCATTCTCACCACCAACGCCGTCGGCAATGACGAGTGGGTCGGTATCGACGACATCCGCGTCACCAGTTCGTCCGAATCGTCGATCGAAGCTCAGCACGTCGCCTTCGCGCCGGATTCGCTCACGGTGTCGCATGACGAAGGTAACAGCGCCCCGACCGTCTATCAGTTCACCGTCGAGCGCAGCGGCGGCACCACGGGCGACGTCGCGTTCTCGGGAACGATCGCTTCGGCGCAGACCGATGCGGCCGACTACGTCGGCGGCAAGCCGGTCAGCTTCAGCGGCATCATCGCGGCGGGAGAGACCTCCGCGGTCGTGACCGTCACCGTCGCCGGCGACACCGACAATGAGGCGAACGAGAGCTTCACGCTGACGCTGCAGGACGTTTCGAATTCGGCGGCCGTGACCACCACGATAGGCAGCGCCGCGACGGCGACCGGCACCATCGTCAACGACGACGTCGGCATTACCAAGATCAGCGCGATTCAGGGCAGCGGAGCCAGCAGCGCCATGGTCGGCCAGACTGTGACCGTCGAAGCCATCGTGGTCGGCGACTTCCAGAACGGCGATGCCGACGCCAACCGCAATCTCAACGGCTTCTATATCCAGGAGGAGACCACCGATTCCGACGGCAACGTGCTGACCTCGGAGGCGATATTCGTGTACGGCGGCGCCACCGACGTCCAGATCGGCGACCGGGTGCGCGTCACCGGCTCGATCAGCGAATATTTCGGTCTGACCGAGCTCACCGCCAGCAACATTTCGGTCGTCCAGGCCGGCGCGGTGGCCGACGTCGACGCGATGGCGGTGCAGATCGACCTGCCGTCGATGGGCACCACGCTGAGCCAGGACGGCGACTACCAGCCTGATCTTGAAGCCTATGAAGGCATGCTGGTCACGATTCCGCAGACCCTGACCGTCACCGAGCAGTACAATCTCGACCGGTTCAACGAGATCAAGCTGGCGGCGGGCGAACGGCCCGAACAGTTCACGCAGGAGAACGCGCCCGACGCCGCCGCCTACCAGGCGTATCTGGCCGAGCTCGGTGCCCGCACCATCACCTATGACGATGGCCTGAACGTCCAGAACGCCGCGATCAACAACCTCGACGGCTTCGATCCGAACGACGACACGTCCGCCACGCCGAACTACGGCACCGCCGACGCGGTCCGGATGGGTGACACCGTCACCGGCCTGACCGGCGTGCTCGACTACCAATGGGCCGGCAACTCCGCCTCGGGGGCGACCTGGCGGATCCGCTCGGTCGAGGACGGCGCCAACTCGTTCGGAGCCGGCGACAATCCGCGCACCGATGCGCCGGAAGACGTCGGCGGCCGCCTGAAGGTGGCGAGCTTCAACGTGCTGAACTACTTCACGACGCTGGACAATGGCGGCACCACCGCGATCGGCGAAGCGCCGCGCGGCGCCGACAACGCCGCGGAGTTCGCACGTCAGACCGAGAAGCTGGTCGCGACCATCCTCGACATGGACGTCGACGTGCTGGCGCTGACCGAGCTGGAGAACGACTTCTCCGCTGCATCCTCCGGCAACGCGATCAAGTATCTGGTCGAACAGCTCAATGCCGTGGCTGGGGCCGGTACCTATGCCTGGGTCGATCCCGGCCAGCAGTTCGTTGGCGGCGACGCCATCGCGGTCGGCTTCATCTATGACACCACCGCGGTGAAGATCGCCGACGGTACGACCATCGAGACCCTCAACGACGCCGACCTGCCCGGCCTCGGCCTCGGCGGCCTGCTCGGGCAGAGCACGGTCGGCGCGGTGTTCGACGGCGAGAACACCAGCCGCAACGCGATCGCGGTGACCTTCGAGGAGCTTGCGACCGGCGAAACCTTCACGGCGATCGCCAACCATCTCAAGTCCAAGAGCGGTACCGGCACCGGCGCCGATTCCGATCAGGGTGACGGCCAAGGCAACTGGCAGAACCAGCGCGAGCTGGCCGCCACCGCGCTGACCGCGTGGGCGGCGAGCGATCCGACCGGCTCGGGCGATCCAGACGTGATGCTGCTCGGCGACTTCAACGGCTACGCCAAGGAGCAGTCGACCGCGCTCATCGAGGGCGCCGGCTATGAGAATCTGCACGACCGCGAGGACGACGCTTATTCCTATGTGTTCGACGGCCAGACCGGCACGCTCGACTATGCCTTCGCCAATGCCAGCCTCGGCGCGCAGGTGTCCGGTGTGACCACCTGGCACATCAACGCCGACGAGGCTGACGCGCTCGACTACAACACCGACTACGGCCGCGACACCTCGATCTTCGACGGCGACTCCTCGATCCGGGTGTCCGACCACGATCCGGTGGTCGTGGGCCTCAATCTCGGGGAGCAGGAGCCGACCCCGGCTTACACGCTGCAAATCCTGCATGCATCGGACTTCGAGGCGGGCCTGAACGCAGTCGATCGCGCCGGCAACTTCGCGGCGATCGTCGACTATCTCGAGGAGACCTACGACAACTCGATCACGCTGTCGTCGGGCGACAATTTCATTCCCAGCCCGTTCTTCAGCGCCGGCAGCGACAGCTCGCTGAAGGAGGTCTACGAAACCGCGCTGGAGACCTATTACGGCCTCGCTGCCGGGACGCTGAACATCTCGCCCGGCTTCGGCACCGCCGACATGGCGATGCTGAACATCATCGGCGTGCAGGCCTCGGCGATCGGCAATCACGAATTCGACGCCGGCACCAAGGCGTTCGCCGACATCATCAAGCAGACCGCCGGCTATCCTGGCGCGCAGTTCCCGTACCTCGCGGCCAATCTGGACTTCTCGGCCGATGCCAATCTCGCCTCGGTCTACACCGGCACGATCCTGGATGCCGACGCCTACACCGGCTTCCCGCCGGAGGCCGGTATCGGCAAGAAGATCGCGCCGGCCACGGTCATCGAGGAGAACGGCGAAAAGATCGGCGTGATCGGCGCGACCACGCAGATCGTGCAGAGCATCTCCTCGACCGGCGGCGTCGAAGTGATCGGCGACAATGTCGATGACATGGCGGCGCTGGCGGCAATTCTGCAGCCGACGATCGACGGCCTGCTGGCCCAGGGCATCAACAAGATCATCCTGGTCAGCCATCTGCAGCAGCTCGCGCTCGAAAAGGCGCTGGCGCCCCTGCTGCACGGCGTCGACGTCATCGTCGCCGGCGGCTCGCACACGCTGCTGGCGGACGAGACCGACGCACTCCGTGCCGGCGACACCGCTGCCGACACCTATCCGATCGTCACCGCGAACGCCGACGGCAAAACCACGCTGATCGTCAACACCTCCGGCGAGTACTCCTATGTCGGACGGCTGGTGGTCGATTTCGATGCTGAAGGCAACGTGATCTACACCGCCAACACGGCGGTCAACGGCGCCTACGCCAGCACGGAAGAGGTGGTCACCTCGCTGTACAACGGCAACACCACGGTCGATGTCGACGATGACGGCGACGTAGATGCCGACGACGCCGATCCGTTTGCCGACGGCGGCCGCGGCGATCTGGTCAACGACATCGCCCAGGCGCTGGGCGGCATCATCGACGTGCAGGACGGCAACACTTTCGGCAAGACGGACGTCTATCTCGAGGGCCGCCGCAGCGAGGCTCGCACCGAGGAGACCAACCTCGGCGACCTCTCCGCCGATGCGAACCTGTGGTACGCCCAGAAGGTCGACCCGACCGTGCTGGTTTCGATCAAGAACGGCGGCGGCATCCGTGACTCGATCGGCTACGTCTATGCGGTCGGCGGCGAAGCGGTGGAGAGCCCGCCGCTGGCGAACACCAGCGTCGGCAAGGAAGCGGGCGAGGTGTCGCAGCTCGATATCGCCAACTCGCTGCGCTTCAACAACGCGCTGTCGATGGTCACGGTGACCGCGGATCAGCTGCTTGAGGTGCTCGAGCACGCGGTGGCGGCGACCACGGCGACCGCGACGCCCGGCCAGTTCGCCCAGGTCGGCGGCATCGCGTTCTCGTTCGACAAGGATCTGCCGGCCGGCAACCGCGTGCAGTCGGCAGCGCTGATCGATGACAACGGCAACCCGGTGCTGGCGCTGGTCGCGAACGGCGAACTGGTGGTCGATCCGGAGATGGCGATCCGGGTCGTGACCTTGAGCTTCCTGCTCACCGGCGGCGACGGCTATCCGTTCGCGAGCTTCATCGCGGCCAATCCCGCCTTTGCCAACGTCGTCAATCTGTCGCCAGACCTGGTTCCGGATGCGGGGCAGGAGGCGAACTTCGCCGCCGAAGGCACCGAGCAGGATGCCTTCGCCGAATACATGGCGGCGAACTACTCCGACACGCCCTACGACGTCGCCGATACCGATCGGGCGCACGACGAGCGCATCCAGAACCTCGACTATCGTCAGGACACGGTGCTCGAAACCGAGGCGCTGGTGCTGGTCGGCGACGACGGTGACAACGAACTCACCGGCGCGCTCGGTGACGACGTCCTCAACGGCCTCGGGGGCGACGACGTCCTCGCCGGGCTCGGCGGCGACGACCAGCTCGATGGCGGCGAAGGCGATGATACCCTGTCCGGCGGCGACGGCGACGACACGCTGCTTGGCGGTGCAGGCGATGACACGCTCGACGGTGGCGCTGACGACGACCGGCTGGCGGGCGGCGACGGTGACGACACCCTGACCGGCGGCGAAGGCGACGACGTCCTGGTCGGCGGCGAAGGCTATGACACCCTGCAAGGTGGCGACGGCAACGACGAGCTGGTGGCCGGCGCCGGCGACACTGCTGAAGCCGGTGAAGGCGACGACCTCATCATCGTCTCCACCGACGACCCCGCGCCGAGTTTGATCGACGGCGGCGCCGGCAACGACACCGTCAAGCTGATCGGCGGCGGCACGGCGGAACTGGTCGCCACGCTCAATGTCGAGAACCTGCTGGTGGCCGCAGGCGCCTGGTCGGTGGCCGGATCGGCATCGTACGACGGCGTGACGATCCAGGACGGCGCGACGCTGGCTTCGAGCCTCGTTGTGGACAACAACGACCGCGTCGCCATCGAGGCCGGCGGCGCGCTCTCGGTGTCCGGCAACGCGATCGTCTGGCAAGGCGGTGGCAACGCGGTCATCGACAATGCCGGCGAGATCTCAGGCTCGACCCGTGCGCTCACCACCACGGCGGGGGCGACCGGCTCGGTGACCCTCAACAACCAGGCCGGCGGCGTCGTCCGCGGCGCGCTGACCCCGGAACGGGCCGGTCACGCCGACGCGACCATCACCGTCAACAACGCCGGCTTGATCGAAGCGAACGGCCGCGTCATCGACTTCCGCACCTTCGACAACAGCGGCGCGTCGGCGGTGATCAACAACCTTGCCGGGGGCGTCATCCGCCAGCACGGCGGCGATACCGACGTGATCCGCCCGGGCACTGACGGCGTCGTCAACAACTGGGGGACGATCACGACGGATCCGACGTTCGTGGGCGGAGGCGATCTGATCGACTTCCAGAGCGACACCGGCGGCAAGGTCACCAACTATGCCGGCGGCTGGATGGAAGCTTCGCGTCATGCCGTAACCGGTGACAATGCCGTCACCGTCATCAACAGCGGCACGATGATCGGCCGCAACGGGTCCGCCGTGAACTTGGACACCGACGGGTCGCTCGCGCAGAAGGCGTTCATCACCAATCATGGGGTGATGGAAGGCCGCTCCGCCGAACTGGCCGACTCCGATGGCGACGCCATCGACGTCGACGGCTTGGTGCAGGTGCTGAACTATGGCCGAATTGCCGGCCTTGGTGCCGAGGGCTATCACGACGGCGAACCGAACGTGTCCGAAGCGATCGCGATCGGCGGCGGCGAGATCGTCAACAGCGCCACCGGCGAGATCTACGGTTACGGCCGGGCGATCCAGGTCGACAACTCCAGCAACAGCAACGCACTGGGGGCGACGACCATCGTCAATGACGGTCTGATCCAGGGCGACGGCCACGGACCGGAAGGGGTTTCGCCGGAGGACGCTGCCCGGTTCGACCTCCGCGGCAACGAGGCGATCAACCTCGTCGGCGACTACGAGGACTTCGTCGGCAACAACAGCACCGGCCGGATCGTCGGTGGCATCTCGATGGGCGGCGGCCGCGACACCCTGAACAACTCGGGGTCGATCGTTGCGACCGGCGGTTCGGCGATCGACATGGGCGCCGGCAACGACCAGGTCAACCTCTACGTCGGTGCCACGGTGACCGGCACGATCCTGCTCGGCGTCGGCGACGACGTCGCGCTCTCGACATCCGCGGGCGGCTTCGTCATCGATGGTGGCGATGGCAGCGACACCATCGCCATGGACTACACTTACGGCGGCGACGACGTGCTGTTCGGCGGCGCAGGCAACGACTACATCTATGCCGGCGCCGGCAATGACCAGGTCGATGGTGGTGCCGACAACGACACGTTGTACGGCAATGACGGCGGCGACCTGATCAAGGGCGCAGCCGGTGACGACATCATCGACGGCGGCGCCGGGACCGACACAGCGACCTTCTCCGGCGCGATTGCCGGATACGCGATGACGCTCAATGCCGACGGCTCGATCAACATCGCTGATCAGGTCGGCACCGACGGCACCGACACGCTCAGCAACATCGAGGAACTCGTCTTCGCCGACGGCACCTGGAAGCTGCGAATCGGAACCGGCGGCAGCGATACGATCGTTGGTGGCGTCGGCAACGATCTGGTTTTCGGCGGTGCCGGCAACGACACCTTCATCGGCGGCGCGGGTCTGGATCGGTACGACGGTGGCGACGGCGTCGACACCATCGACTACAGTCAGATCCTGTTCAAGCTGACGATCGACCTCGACTCCGGGCTGGCCTACTATCCGGGCTATCTCCCGGGCGCCGACCATCTCGCCGGGATCGAGAACGCGGTAGGCACGGCGTTTGGCGACACGCTGATCGGCTCGGCCGGAGCCAACACCCTGAACGGCGGCCTCGGCGACGACCTGCTGATCGGCGGTGCCGGTAACGACGTGCTGCTCGGCGGCTTCGGCGACGACGTGCTCCGAGGCGGTGCTGGTGACGACACCATCGACGGCGGCTGCGGTCAGGACGTGTTGGATCTGTCCGACGCCACCGGTGCAGTCACGATCAACCTGGCGTCCGGCATCGCGACCGGCGCAGGCATCGGCACCGACCACTTCAGCGGCATCGAGGGCTTCGTGCTCGGCGCCGGTGCAGACCATCTTACAGGCGGCAACGGCGCCGATATGTTCGATGGCGGAGCCGGCAACGATGTCATCGCCGGTGGTGCCGGCAATGACACGCTGCGCGGCGGCGACGGCGACGACGGCGTCGACGGTGGCTCCGGCAACGACGTGATCGAGGGTGGCCTCGGCAAGGACACGTTGAAGGGCGGCTCGGGTGTCGACGCCATCTCCGGCGGCGATGGCGACGACAACATCGATGGCGGCTCCGAGAACGACATGCTGAATGGTGGTGCCGGCAACGACACCATCAAGGGTGGCTCGGGTGCCGACATCCTCGCGGGCGATGCCGGCAACGACATCCTGTCCGGCGGCTCGGGTGCCGACGTGTTCATGTTCGCCGCCGACTTCGGCAAGGAGACCGTCACCGACTTCGCCACCACCGGTGCCTCGGCCGACGTGCTGCAATTCTCGAGCAGCCTGTTCTCCAACTTCGCCGAAGTGATGTCGCACACCACGCAGGTCGGCAACAACGTCGTCGTGACGCTCGATGCCGACAACACCGTGACGCTGGCCAATCTGCAGATGGCCTCGCTCGCGGCAGACGATTTCCGCTTCGTCTGATCCATCGCCGACTGAACCGAACCACGGAACGCAGCAGCGTTCCGTGGTTCTTCGCGAAACGCGCCGGCGTCGATGCTGGCGAAACAAGACGATAAGACCAAACTCGTAGCGTGAACTCAGACATGCGTCATCGCTATGCCCGCAGCGGCGCTGAAGGCGACGACGATGAGCGGAGGGGCGCGCCAGGCGAGCCCGCTGAGAACGATTGCGCCGATCTGGGCGATCGAAGCCGTGCTGAAGAGTATGATCAATGCCGCAATCACCGCGATCGACGCACGCTCCCGGTCGGGACAGAGGTTGCGCGCCATGCCCCAGACGGCCTGCGCCACGATGGCGACGGCGGTCAGCTTGAGCCCGTGGAGCAGGCCGGCGCCAACCGACCCGCTCAGTGCACCGGCGCCGTAGGCAAACAGGACGAGGATCACGGCCGAGGGCAGGGTGAATCCGGTCCAGGCTGCGAGCGCGCCCAGGTAGCCGGCCCGCATCAATCCAATCGAGAAGCCGGCCTGGCTGCTGGCCGGGCCCGGCAGGAATTGGCAAAGCCCGACCAGATCGGCGTAGGCGTGCTCGTCGATCCACTTCCGCCGCACCACGAACTCATCGCGGAAGTAGTGTCGCCCGATCGAGCGAACGGATCTCATTATCGCGGATGAATGGCGTTTGTTGGAACGCTGAATGAAATCACGCTGATCAGCGAGGTTGATGGCAATAAGCCCGACGAGTCCGGCGTGCTGAAAGGTATCGCCGAGCGGTATCGCAGCGCCGTACACGGCGTCGAGGTTCATCCGGCCGTTGATATGGACTGCAGGCCGTCCGCGCAATTGCTGAGCGTTGCTGCCGAATAGCGTGCGAGGAACGCCTCGCATGAGGCGTGGCTGGTCACAGCGACGGCGCCGATCGCGGGCAATGAGGTCGCACTATCGAGACACTAGCGCCTATCGCACGCCGTACCGCGAGAAGTCCTCGACGATCGTGGGGCGAATGGCTTTTGCGGCTGCAATGTCCGCGTCGCCGCCGATCGCGTCGCCCTTCTTCAGTCTGGCCAAGCCCCTTCCGTAGAGGGAACTCGCAAGCTTTGGGTCAAATGTCAGCGCCGAGCTGTAGTCTGCGACAGCCGCGTCGAGCGCGCCCATCTTTAGATGGACCATCCCGCGCGAGTCGTACGTGGCCGCCTTGTTCAGCTGGGATCGAAGCGATCTGTTGCAATCCTCCAGCGCTGCCTGCAGGGCGCCAAGCACGGCTCTGGTCCAGCAGCGG
Source organism: Bradyrhizobium sp. I71 (assembly GCF_022354745.1). Lineage (NCBI taxonomy): Bacteria > Pseudomonadati > Pseudomonadota > Alphaproteobacteria > Hyphomicrobiales > Nitrobacteraceae > Bradyrhizobium > Bradyrhizobium sp. I71. Next base: position 314,914 of record NZ_CP059398.1, on the reverse strand, counting down.
CCGCTCCATACCTCGTCAAGATCCGATGTGAGACGGAGGGCCTCGTCGTGGTCGGACGACGCGGCATCGTACTCATTCTTCTTCAGGTGCGCTTGCGCACGATTGGCGAAGGCTTTGGCGTAGCCAGGGTCCAGCCTGATGGCCTGGTCGAGCGTCTGAATCGCGACGTCGTATTCGCCTTTCAGCAGGTAGGCCACACCCCGGTTATTGTAGGGCTTGGCGAATTCAGGTGCCAGCTTGATCGATTCATTGAAGTCTTGGATTGCGCGGTCGTAGTCGCCCTTCGCAACGTAGGCATTCCCACGATTATTGTAGGAAATCGCCAGGCCTGCTGCCGTGCTCTGGTGCGAGTCGATCAGCGTCGAGCAAGCGGAAATCCGTGAGTCGAGCGAGCTGCGCTCCGAGCCATTGCAGAGTTCAAGATCCCGGAGGCTGTTGGCCGTCGGGTTCTGCGCGGCAGCCAACGACGGCAGGAGTAGCAAGGCCAGGGCGCATATGACGACGATGCCTCTCGATCGGCGGGTTTGCGCGGCCGCAGCGTGGCGGGCGTGCACCGAACCTTGTGGGCATTTGCTGAACGACGGTTGGGCGTATGGCAATGATCCTAGCAGCCTCGACAGATTTTGAAATCGAACTTGCGGGTAGCGTTCTGACGGGGTTCTCGCGTCACGGGTGCCTCCGTTTTCTTCTTGCCCTCCTCGATAAGCGTGGAGAATTTGACTGAGCCATCATCCGAGATTGCGACGTGCGGTGTGGTCCCTCGAATTCCCATGGTCGCGACAGGAGTGTCGACCTTCATATCGCCTGTTTTGGCAACCTTTCCGGCGACGAAGGTAAACGTCCCCCTGGTTAGACTAAACAAGGTCGAATTCGAGTTTCCTCCAGGGTCATACACGAACTCGTCCAGGACCATCCGGGCGTTGGTCGATAGATTGAAAGTTGTGCCATCCGTAAAATTGATGCCGACCCGGCCGTCAGCCCCGGTCCGGATGACATCGCCTACATAGACGGGGTCTCCAACCTTCGTCGAGCCAGACGCTTTGGCCTCGATGACGACTGCGTTCGCATGTTCGATGGCCACCGCGCCGGTGACACTGACGACCTTTCCAATGAGCTTCGCTGCATCCTGGATCGCGGGCGGCGCTGCATTGACTTGCGCTTCTGCTGGTCCGGCGAACGAGCCTGGCAGAGCCAAAACGAAATAGGTCGCCAGCGCGGCAATCGTGCGAACGAACATAATCTCCCCCTTCCGAGAAGATCACCGATTATAACACAAGCAACGCGCCTTTCGATTCCGAATATCGCGGACCGACTAGGCCTCACGGGCTAGACTGAGCGACCTAGGTTTCCGATGCCCGTGCCGGTGTTGCGCCGCGCATAGACGGCTGCATCTCGGTCGAGTACATTGATTGAACAAATTTCTGTGAAGCGCTGAGCTCTGTGCAGGCCACATGGCACCAGATTTTTTTCATGCGCGCGAGGTCATTTTCGACGGGCAGATGTCGGTTGCGGCGCAGGGCGTCTGTTCAAGGCGCAGGCGATATAACAAGGATATTCGGCAACCACGAGCGGCGCGCGGATTTTGACAGCCGAGGCTGAGGCAATGTCGATTTGCCACCATGCTGAGTTGGATAACGCAGGTGAAGCAATTGCGGTTCCGCGTTGTCAACTTGTCGACAATCCCCGGACTACGACTTTTCTTAATCGTGCGCGCGCCTCGTTCGCGAGTTGGATGACAAGAGGACTCGCGTTCGTTGGGACGTTTGGGGGAAGCCGAGCCCCATCCGATGTAACTGGCATGCTGTGGTTCACAGCCCTGATCTTGGCTGAGTCAAAGCAAGCTCGTGCCGCCGACCCCGAAGCCACATTCCTGGATGATGGTATCATTACCTACAAGGACCTCGAGCATGGCCAGTTCGAACTCGTAACCAAAGAGGCGATCCCGCGACATATTCTGGTTGACGATCCCGGACAGACTATTGTTCTGCACGAAAAAGGATCCTCGTTCGCCGTAAACAAGGTCAACAATACTGCCGCTCAGATGGAGGAGCTTCGCGCCGCACAACAGGACGTGCTCGCCAATTTTTCGAGGGAGACAGGAGCAAAGGGATCAAGCACACCCCCGTCCGTTAGCCCCCTGACGCCTCAACGCATCGATTTTATCAGGCCTGATGCCCCGCTTCCGCAGATTGCGCCGGCGATACAAACGATCTTTGTCGTTCCCGCTATCGTCGATCCCCCCGTGCGGTCGTTGACCGTGACGGCTTTGCCGATTGTTACCGACACGTCTGCCCTTGACCATTTCCCCTCGACTGCCGGTGCTCTGAAGGCGATCAACTTTACCGGCGCTCCGCTGAGCTACAGCATAAGCGGCGGGGTCACTGGAGCCGCGAAACTGGGCGGTGTGACATATGATGTTTCCAAAGCCGGGCAATATGGCACGCTTTACGTCAACAGCTCGACCGGCGCCTACGCGTTCGCTCCGGATAATCACGCGATCAATGCGCTGACTGCGACGACAACCGAAGGTTTCGTTGTCATGGTCTCGGACGGTGCATCCAGGGCCGATCAGACCTTCACGGTCACCATCAACGGTGTCAATGACGCAGCGATTATCGCCGGCGACGCGACGGGCGCGGTGGACGCGGCAGGTGCCGCCGCCAATGCTGCCGCCGGCACGGCGACGGCAACAGGCACGCTTACCGATACGGACGTCGATAACCCGCCCAACACCTTTAAACCAGTCAGTGCGCCTCAGGCGAGCGATGGTGGGTACGGTGTCTTCACGATGACGGTGGATGGCGTGTGGACTTACGTGCTGACCGATACCAGGGGTGCGGTAAAGGCGCTTGATGTCGGTGGCACCCTTACCGACAGCTTCACGGTGGCGACAATCGACGACACACGAAAGGCGGTGACAATCACCATCCGCGGCGCCAATGACGGGCCGATCGCACATGCTGATGTGCTGCCGTTGCTTCCTCCGAGCGCGGCGAATGTTAGCCAGGGCGGCTCGCTGACGATCGCCGCAAGCACTCTGCTTGCGAATGACACCGACCCCGATACCGGCGATCATCTGGCGGTCCTTTCCGTCAGTGGACTCAGTGCGAGCGGCGCGGCGGTGTCGCTCTCTGGCGCTGACATCATCTACGAATCGACGAGCGCCGCCGCCCTTCGCGCCCTCGGGGCCGGGCAGACCGTCACCGATTCTTTCGCTTATACGTTAGCTGACACTCATGGTGCGACTGCGTCGGCGACCGTGACGCTGGTCGTAGCGGGCATCAACGATCCACCGACAATTCTCAGCGAGACCGATCCACCGGTGCAGGCCGTCGTGGTCAATCCAATCGCGCTGGCCGAGGGGGTAAACACAAACTCGCTGGGCCTGGCGACAGAGTCGTTCGATGACCTGCCAAGCGGATCCGACGCGTTCCACGGCAACTTTTACAGTGCTTCGCTGGATGCCACATTTTCGGGATCGGGAAATGTCGGCGTCATCAATGGATCGATCCCCGGCGTCGCGGTCGCTCTGTTCCTCGGACCGTTGCCAGGCGGCGCGGATACCACCGACTATTTGAGCCTCAGCGCCGGCAGCACCGAGACAATCACCTTTGGCTCGGAGCGAAACACGTTTGGCCTGTATTGGGGTACGATTGACGCAATGAACAAGGTCAGTTTCTACAACGGCGTGAATCTTGTTGTATCCTACACCGGCGCCGAAGTTGGGGCGCTCTTGAGCGCACATCAGGGTGTGTTCGCTTCGAATGGCTATTTGGAATTTGTCGGAATCAACCCCTTCGACCGGGTGGTTCTAGAAACGGGCAACTTCAACGCATTTGAGCTCGAAAACATCTCTGCGGGAGTTGTCCTCGATCGCCACGCCGGCATCGCGGGACCCGTGTCGGGAACGCTGATCGTGAACGACGTCGATATCGGCGACACGCTCACGGCGTCAGTGATCGGAAACGCCAGCGTTGAATTCAGCGGCTCGAACGGCTCAACGACGCTGCCCTTTGGCGCCGATGTCGCAACGCTGGTCGATGCCAGCTACATCGCGTTCGACATCGTCAAGACAAATGGTGCGACGCAGACGTTGAATTGGACCTACAGTCCGACTGATGCCGATCTCGATTTTCTCAAAGCCGGCGATGAATTGACCATTAGATATACGGCGCAGGTCAATGACGGGCACGGCAATGTGGGAAGTCAGGCGCTGACGATTACGATAGTCGGTACCTATGCGTCACAAGACATGTCGCACCTAAGCGTTGTTAATGGTACCAGTGCGGACGAGACATTTCAGAACGTCGGCAACGGCGTCACGATCTTCGGCGCAGGAGGAAGCGACAATTTCGTGTTCAATGAGAATTTTGGCACCGCAACAATCGGCGATTTCGATGTCGATAATGACACGATAGCGATCAGTCGTAACTTGTTCGGCAGTGTTGCCGAGATCTTGGCTGCAGCAACCGACGCCGGCCCGGACACGATCATTACATCGCCCGCCACTCACGATGCTATTGTGCTGAAGGGGGTATTACCAGCGCAGCTGCATGGCTTGGAGTTCCAGCTGCTCTGACCGTCGAGGGCTTTGGGTTAGGCGATCCGAGAATCCTCCCGGCCGGACACGGTCTTCACCGTCGTCAGGGGCAAGCGGTATCGTCTGGTGCTGAACAACAACAGCGGCGACGAGCATCCCGTGCCCTGCATCGCCACTCGTTCGAGATCACGAAGGTAGGGAACAAGCCCACCGCACGATCAGCATGCCCAGATACTCCACGGCCGAGGTCGATTTCGCCGCCGACGGGCCCGGACCGACCTTTCCGCTGCCATCATCAAGATCACATGGACGAAGGCTTAGCCGGGCTGATCACATATGCATGATCGCTACTTCTTGAGGGCCTCGCCGGTGAACTCGAGGACCCGCGACTTGGCCAATGCGAGTCCGCGCTTGCCGAGCGGTGTCGCCCGATAGAGGGTGCGTGCCGTTCGTCCGGGATGCTCTTTGCGCGACCGCAGATAGCCTGCCGCCGTCGCTCCTTCAACCTGCGCCCCGCGTCCGGTCGTAGCCAGAGACCCAGCTCGATGCCGTCGGGACCGGGCACGACCGTGAGTTCCTCGATCTCGCCGAGGTCGCGAATGATTCCCTCGGTGAGACTAAATCCCCGGGCGAGGTCGGTCAGATCGGTGGGGGTGGCCATCAGAACGGCGACCGTCGTTCCATCGTAGACGAGTGCCACGGGACATTCCTCTGCCACGATGCGCACATCATGCGCACCGCTCGAGGTTAGTCTTGGCATCTTGACCATGGCCGTGGGCGGCGATGCGCGATCGCCAAGTTGAGAGCCGTGCTTGGATGCTCGTCCTGCGTCCCGACATGACGCGCGAGCCGGCGCAAGGTTCCGGGCACTTAGGAACTTGCGATGGCATCTCGGGTTTTGGTGCGGGGCCTGCTGTTCAAGGACGTTCCACCCGAAATCATCGACGGCGGAGAGGCGCCGATTTCGGCATCGTGAATTCTGGATGAGGGCAACATGGTCAGGGGTGGACGACGATGAGGGACAGCACGTCGGATGTCGCCGACATCAGAGATGCCGTTCACTTGTGCATCGACATGCAGAACATCTTCGCTCCCAGCGGCCTTTGGGCGACGCCCTGGATGGAGCGTGTCCTGCCGACGATCGTTTCGGTCGTCTCACGCAATCCGGCGAGAACGATCTTCACGCGTTTCATCACTCCGCCGGATCCGGAGGATCGTCCGGGGCAGTGGCAGAGCTATTTTCGCCGCTGGCACCAGGCGACGCGCAGGCATCTGCCGCCGTCCGCCCTTGAGCTCGTGCCGGCCTTGAACCGCTTCGTTCCGCCGGCGGCCGTCATCGACAAGCCGGCCTATTCGGCCTTCAGCAATCCCGGTCTCGCGAGCGTGTTGGTCGAAAAGAAGATCGGTACCGTCGTGATATCAGGCGCAGAGACGGACGTCTGCGTGCTTTCGACGGTCCTGAGCGCCGTCGATCTCGGCTTCAGGGTCGTCATTGTCGAGGACGCGCTGTGCAGCTCGTCTGATGTCGGGCACGATGCGCTCATGACGATGTATCGCAGCCGCTTTCACGGCCAGGTCGACCTGCTGACAGCGGAAGAGCTGGCCGAATTCTGGCGGGAGTAGGAAGCTAAGCGGGATACGATCCGCAATCGCGAAGGCGCGCAATGCGCACCCGGTGTCCTTTGAGATGGGTATTGCGTTGCTTCCCTCCGTCCGCCTTGTAGGCAAGGACATCGTCCTGCGACCGCATCGGTCGTAACCAGCTCGTAGATAACGGCGGAGTCCCACCACGCCGCTTCGTCACGGGACCCGGTGCTCATCGCCTTGCTTCACCTCGTTGTGCCCAGCGTGCGCTGCAATCTGCCTTGCCGCAGTTCTGGCGTTCTCTATGCCCTTGGGAAAACCGCTGCGGTTCGGATAGAGCTTGCGCCGTGCGTCGCGCGGCGGGCGTCGCGGCTTGGTGTCCTGCGCGGCGCGGTAGTCGAGCATGGCGATGCCGCCGACCATCAGCAGTGCGAGCGCGATATTGCCCTTCTTGGGGTTGTCCGGCGTCAGCCCTGAAAGCAGCGCCGCGGCATCGAGGCCGTCGCCGCCGACGCGGGCCCACAGGCCGGCGTTCTTGTCCACCGAGAGCGACATGATCCCAGCCACGATCTCGCGCACCCCGAAGGCGCGGACCAGCGTCTCATGGCCTTCCATGCCCAGCGTGCGCGTGACGCGCCTTGGCGCAAGGAATTCGACGGCGCCAAGACCGATGCTGAACCAGCCGAGAGCGCGCGCGAGCTGGTCCGCGGGCTGCTTCAGGCTCGGTCCGCCCTCGATGATCTTCGGGTCGCCCTTGGTGCGTACGATGTTGGAGAAATGAAACATGAGTCTGCTCCTCAGGGCTTCAGCACGACCTTGACGCAGGAATCCCGCTTGTCACGGAACACCTGGTACATCTCGGGGCCTTGGCTGAGCGGGACGGTGTGGGTGATCACGAAGGAGGGATCGATCTCACCTTCTTCGATGCGGCGAAGCAGGTCGTCGGTCCAGCGGTTGACGTGGGTCTGGCCGGTCCGCATCGTCAGCCCCTTGTTCATGAAGGCGCCCATCGGAAGCATGTCGGACAGACCGCTGTACACGCCCGGCACGGAGATGATGCCGCCCGGCCGGCAGACATAGATCATCTCGCGAAGCACGTGGGGCCTGTCGCTCTCCGCCATCACCATCTGCTTGGCGCGGTCGAGCAGCGCGTCGGGCAGGGACGCCATGACATGCGACTCCATTCCCACGCAGTCGATGCACTTCTCCGGGCCCTTGCCGTCGGTCAGCTCCTTGAGCCGCTCCAGAACGCTCTCGGTCTCGAAATTGATCGTGGTGGCGCCGCCGGCCTCGGCCATGCTGAGCCGCTCCGGCAGGCAGTCGATCGCGATCACTTGGTTGGCGCCGAGCAGGATGGCGCTGCGGATCGCCATCTGCCCGACCGGACCACAGCCCCAGATCGCGACCGTGTCGGTCGGCTCGATGTCGCATTGCACGGCAGCCTGCCAGCCGGTCGGGAAGATGTCGCTGAGGAACAGCAATTGCTCGTCGGGGATGCCGGCGGGCACCTTGATGTGGGTGGCATCGGCAAAAGGCACGCGGAGATATTCAGCCTGGCCGCCGGGATAGCCGCCGGTCAGATGCGTATAGCCGAACAGGCCCGCCGTCGCGTGTCCAAAGACCTTGTCGGCCAGATGACGCTTGCGGTTGGTGGTCTCGCACACCGAGAAATTGCCGCGCTTGCACTGGTCGCATTCGCCGCAAATGATCGTGAACGGCACGACGATGCGGTCGCCCTTCTTCAGCTTGCCGTCGACGTCCGAGCCGACCTCGACCACTTCGCCCATGGTCTCGTGGCCCATGATGTCGCCGGGCAGCATGCCCGGAATGAAATTGTGGAAGAGATGAAGGTCGGAGCCGCAGATGGCGCAGCTCGTGACCTTGATGATGGCGTCGCGCGGATCCTGGATCTCCGGATCGGTGACGGTGTCGCACCTTATGTCCTCCTTGCCGTGCCAGACCAGCGCCTTCATCTTCCGTCCTCCCGGTTTGAACCACGTGCCATCTAAGTCCAGGAATGAACGATGGTTGCTATCGCTGCGCGCAAATTCTTCGCACTGCGCAAATAGGAACGACGGGGCAGGGCGGCGATTGAGCGTCATCACCTCAATTCCAAGACCTCAATTCCAAGACCTCGATTTCAAGGATGTGCGCATGCCCGCCAATCAACTCGCCGTCGTCACAGGCGCCTCAACCGGTATCGGCCTGGAACTCGCCAGGTGCTGCGCCCAGGCAGGTTTCAACCTTGTCATCGCAGCGGACGAGCCTCAGATCGAAAGGGTGGCCGTCGATCTGCGCCGGCTCGGCGGCAGCGTGGAGCCGGTCGAGGCCGATCTCGCCACCACCGAGGGCGTCGACAAGCTCTGCGACGCCGTCGCCGACCGGCCGATCGATGCACTGCTGGCCAATGCCGGCATCGGTCTCGGCAGGGCCTTCCTCGACCAGGACTTCGCCAGGGTGAGACGCCTCATCGACACCAACATCACCGGCACGCTGTATCTGATCCACCGTGTCGGCAATAAGATGCTCCGCCGCAATGCCGGTCGCATCCTGATCACCGGCTCGATCGCGGGCTTCATGCCGGGCAGTTTCCAGGCGGCCTACAACGCCAGCAAGGCGTTCCTCGATTCATTCTCGTTTGCGCTGCGCGAGGAGCTGCGCGAGAGCGGCGTCACCGTCACCTGCCTGATGCCGGGTGCGACCGAGACCGAGTTTTTCCGCCGTGCCGACATGATGGACACCAAGGTCGGCACCGAGAAGAAGGACAGCGCCTACGACGTCGCCAAGGCCGGGTTCGACGCAATGCTGCGCGGTGAGTCCGACATCGTCACCGGGTTGAAGAACAAGATCCAGACGACGGTCGCCAACGTCACGCCGAACGAGGTGCTGGCCAAGCAGCACCGCAAGATGGCTGAGCCGGGCACCGCGCGGTCGTAGGGCGAGACCGGCGCAATCTCGCGGAGCGGCGCCAACCGTCTTGCGGACGGCAAGGGAGACCGCCGATTCACATAGCCTAATTCGCAGCGGCCTCGAAACCGTCAAATTGTACGGGCTGAAAACAAAAGGGGCTGCGATGGCGATGGATCGCATCGAGCAGGCCTTTGTCGCGACTGCGGTCACGGGTTTTCTCGTGATGATGGTGGCAATTATCTGGATGATGATGAGCTGAACCGGGGGAGCTTGCCGTCTTGCGCGTCGCGCTACCTTACGCCGCGGTTATCCTGTGCATGGCGGTGAGCACCTGGCTCGCATTCGCGCGCCTGCTCTGATTGCTTGGCCTGATCTATCGCGCGGGGCCGGCGATCAGCGCAGCCAGCTTGCGCGCCATTGCGGCAACATCGATCGGCTTCTCAATGAGCGGCACGTCCTGAAATTCCGGGCCGACGGTGACCCTTTCATATCCCGTGGTGAACACGAAGGGCACCTTGCGCGCCTTCAGCTCGCGGGCGATCGGAAAGATCATCTCGCTGTGAATGTTGACGTCCAGGACCGCGGCATCCAGCGTGCTGCCGTCGCGCAGGATCTCGACTGCGTCCTCGATGTGACCGGCGGGACCTGCGATCTCCGCGCCCAGTGCGCGGAATGTCGCGCTGATGTCATCGGCAAGGAAATATTCGTCCTCGACCACGAAAACTCTGCGCCCGGTGAGAGGCGCAGGCTGACCGGATGACGTACGCGATATCGTCATGGTGCCTACAGCCTTCGCTTCCGCCCCGTAGGAACATAAAACGGGGGCCCGCCTTGGATGCAAAACGACGCAACTGAAAACGGGTTCCATGAGCAACCGCGACATCATCGTGATCGGAGGCTCGGCGGGAGCGACCCAGCCGCTGAAGCAGATCCTGAGCCGATTGCCGCCGGATCTGCCGGCAGCCGTCTTCATCGTTCTGCACATTCCGGCGCAGGGGATTGGGATCCTGTCGACGGTGGCCAGGAGCGCCGGCCCGCTTCCGGTTCGCCAGGCCGAAAACGGCATGAAGATCGAGCCCGGACAGATCTACCTGACCGCGCCGGACCATCATCTGCTGCTCTCGGAGGATCGGGTGCTGCTCGGGCGCGGTCCGCGCGAGAACCTGGTGCGGCCGGCCATCGACGCGCTATTCCGGTCCGCAGCCATTACTCACGGTCCGCGGGTGATCGGCGTGGTCCTGAGCGGCCTGTTGTCCGACGGCGCGGCAGGCCTCAATGCGATCAAGCGCTGCGGCGGGATGGCGGTGGTCCAGGATCCCGCGGACGCCATCTCCGACGAGATGCCGCGGCGCGCGATGGAGGAGACCACCGTCGACCTCTGTGTTCGCGGTGCGAATATGGGTGACGTCCTGTCCGAACTCGTCAAGGAGCAGGCCGGAGCCGCGCTTCCGATCCCGCCGGAGATCAGGTTGGAGGTCGAGATTGCCGCCGGAGACCGGATTGGCAGCGACAAGCTGCTCACGGTTGCCGATCCCGTCGCGCTGACCTGTCCGGCCTGCGGTGGCGTTCTGTCCGAGGTCAAGGAGTCGCGCCCGATGCGCTTCCGTTGCCAGGTCGGTCATGCCTTCACGGTCGATACGCTCGCCAAGGAGCAGGAGGGACGCGTCGACGAGGCCTTGTGTGTCGCCTTGCGCATCATCGAGGAGCGGGCAGAGCTGGTGAAGCGCATGGCCGCCGATGGCCGGCGCAGCGGCCGGCCCGCGGTCGCCGAGATGTACCAGGCGAGAGCGGCTGAATATCGAGAATATGCCGACATGATCAGGCGGGTGGTGCTACAATCGCTCGATCCTCCAGCCCGTAAGCGGGAGTGAGGGGTCTGCCATGACCATCTCTGTTGCTGAACAAACCGAGCAGCTCGATGCCGAGCAGCGCCTTCTGGTGAAGGCCGACCGCGATATCGAGGAGGGCTGTCAGCGCATCCGCAAGCAGGAGGATCGCGTGCGCGAACTTCACGCCGGCGGTCACGATACCGGCCAGGCCGAGCGGCTGGTCGACGTGTTCAAGCAGACCCTGACGGAATGGGAGCGCCACCGCGTCCTGATCGCTCAGCGCGTCGCTTATCTGCAACGGCAATTGGCGGCAGGAAAGCCCGACGCTGGCCAGTGGCCGGAGCCCTGAAGCCGCGCGCCGTCTCTCCGGCCTGGATGCCGCGCGGCTCCACCATCAGGGCTCAAACGTTGCGAAAACCGAAGGAGGCTCTGTGGCATTCTTGTCTTTGATCTGTCGGGGTCCCGCTGATTTCTGCTATCTGCAGGGATCGGGCGCCCGTCGGTGCCGGCCAGTGAGAGAGAGCTAACAGGTCCATGACTGAAGTCGGCGAGCAAGCGGTCGAAGGAGAGCGCCAGGCCAAGTCCCCGCTTGTCATTGGCGTTGGCGCCTCGCCGGCCGCTCTGGACAGCATCGAGCGCTTCTTTGCCAGGCTGACTCTGGGCGCCGACCAGACGATCGTGCTGGCGCTTCAGCACCACGAGACGTTCGACGAGGCACGGCTGCGTCAGATCGTGCAAAGCTCAAACGGCGGCAGGCTGTCCGACCCCGGCCATGGCCATCCGATCGAGGGCGGCAATGTCTACCTGTGCCCGCCGGCGATGATCACCACGATTCAGGGCGACCGTTTCGCGATCCGCAGGGCCGAGCAGGCGCCCGGCGAGCGTGCCACGATCGACAGCTTCCTGGTCTCGCTCGCGGAGGAGCGCGCTGAGAAGTCCATCGGTGTGGTCTTGTCGGGTACCGGCGGCGATGGCACGCTGGGCACCGCAACGCTCAAGGATCACGGCGGTCTGGCCATCGCCGAGAAGATCGCGAGCGAGACATCCGACACTCTCAAGGATGCCAACACGCCGGCGGCGATCGCGGACTACGTGCTGCCGCCGGAGGAGATTCCCGAGCACATCCAGCTCTATGCCCGCCATCTGCGACGCCTGGAGGAGAAGCAGGGGTTCGACGAGGTGCTGGCCGCGGCCGCGACCTCGCTGTCGCGGATCGCCGACATCCTGCGTAACAAGACCGGCAACGATTTTCACGGCTACAAGCAGAACACTTTCCTGCGCCGCGTGCAAAGGCGCATGCAAGTGGTCCAGATCGACGATATCTCCGCTTATGTGGAGTTCCTGCGCAACGACAAGGATGAGGTGCAGCATCTCTTCAACGATCTCCTGATCGGAGTCACCGAGTTCTTCCGCGACAAGCGCGAGTTCGAGGTGCTGGAGACCCAGATCATCCCGAAGATCTTCGAAGGCAAGGGCGCGGCACAGCAGGTTCGCGTCTGGGTGCTCGGTTGCGCCACGGGTGAGGAGGCCTATTCGATCGCCATCCTGCTGCGCGAATACATGGCGCGGATGGACGGCGCGCCGCAGGTGCAGATCTTCGCCACCGACATCGATGGCCGCGCGCTCGCCGCCGCACGGGTCGGCCGCTACCGCACCTCCATCGAGGCCGACATGACCAGCGAGCGTCTGGCGCGCTGGTTCGTGCGCGAGGGCGACACCTATTGCGTGGTCAAGGAGCTGCGCGAGATGTGCATCTTCTCCCAGCACAACGTCATCAAGGACGCGCCGTTCTCGCGGCTTGACCTCGTCTCGTGCCGCAACCTGCTGATCTACCTCAACGCGGAGCTTCAGAACCGCTTGATCCCGCTGTTCCACTTCGCGTTGTTGCCCGACCGCTATTTGTTTCTCGGCAATTCCGAGAACGTGACGCGGCATCCGAAGCTGTTCGTGCCGATCGACCGCCGTGCACGCATCTTCCGGAAACTCGAGACCGGAACGCGGCTGCCGCCCGAATTTCCGATCACGGCCGCTGCGACCAAGGTGCCGGTCGACGTGCCGCCGATGCGCTCGCTCGGCCCCGATGTCGGTCTCGAGCGGCGCGCGCAACGGATCGCGGAACGATATGCCCCCGCCTATGTCATCACCGACGACAATTTCCAGATCCTGCACTTCTCGGGGCGCACCGGGCGATACATCGAGCCGACCGCAGGCGCCGCAACGCTCGACCTGCTCCAGCTCGTGCATCGCGATCTCCGCCTGGAGCTGCGAACGGCGCTCGCCCGCGCGGCGGAAACCAACGAGGCTGTCCATGCCGAGCAGGTGCATCTCGGTGTGAACGGCCACCGTATTCTTGTGAACATCACGGTGGAGCCGATTCAGGAGGGCGCCGGCGGTCACCGGAATTTTGTCGTTCTGTTCAAGGAGGGACCGGCCCAATCGGTCGGGGACGACCGGAGCAAGCCCAACGCCGTCATTCGCACCGAGCATGTCGAGCGGCTCGAGAGCGAGCTGCGCGCGACGCGCGAGCGTCTCCAAGCCACCATCGAGGAGCTCGAAAGCACGAATGAGGAGCTGAAATCCTCGAACGAGGAATACCAGTCGCTCAACGAAGAGCTTCAGTCCGCCAACGAGGAGCTCGAGACCTCACGCGAGGAGTTGCAGTCGGTCAACGAAGAGCTGACCACCGTCAACGGCGAGCTGGCGCACCGCGTCCAGGAGTTGACCCGCGCCACCAGCGACCTCAAGAACTTCCTCGAAAGCACGCAGATCGCGACCGTGTTCCTCGACAACGATCTGCGGGTGATGACCTTCACCCCGGCGATCACGCAAATCCTGCACCTGGTGGAAACCGATGCAGGCCGCCCCATTTCCCACATCAAGGCGCGCATTCCGATCGAGGAGCTCTACGACGACGTTCGCCGCGTGCTGCGCACCCTTGCGAGCGTCGAGCGCGAGGTGGTGGCGCCGGACGATGGTACGAGATACATCGCGCGCGTCCTGCCTTACCGGAGCATCGACAATTTCATTGCAGGCGTCGTCATCACCTTCATCGACGTCACGGCGATTACACGCGCCGAGGCGCGGCAGCGCCTGCTCCTCTCCGAGCTTCAGCATCGGGTCCGCAACACGCTCGGGGTGGTACGCTCGATTGCCCGCCGCTCTGCGGAATCGAGCTCCACGGTCGAGGAATATGCTTCGCATCTCGACGGCCGGCTGAACGCATTCGCCCGGACCCAGGCGCTGGTCACCCGCGACCCCGAAGGCGGCGTCGACCTCGAATATCTCGTGGTCGAGGAGCTGCTGGCCTATGATGCACGCGAAGGTGAGCAGATGCGGGTCTCCGGCCCCAAGGTACGCTTCCGGCCCAAGGCCGCCGAAACGTTCGCGCTGGCCATTCACGAACTCGCGACCAACGCGCTGAAATACGGCGCGCTGAGCCAGCCGTCGGGTCGCATCGAGGTCTCCTGGCGCATTGACGAAAGCACCGAACCTGCGCAACTGATGTTCGAATGGCGTGAGCAGGGAGGGCCGAGGGTGCCGCCGCCGCCGCGAAAGGGTTTCGGCACCGAGCTTCTCGAGCGTACGCTGGCGTTCGAGTTGAAAGGGCGGACCACGATGGCCTTCAATTCCGGGGGGCTGCAATGCACGATCACTATCCCACTGAGCAAGGGTTCCTTCCACACACCGGCCGTGGCTGACTGACTGATGCTCTTGTCGATCGCCGATCGCAGCCTGGTGGAGCCGGCCATTCGCCGGCTGAATGCCTTGAGGCCGCTGTCGCCCGAGGCGCAGGCATCGCTTAAATATGCGATGCTCGAGGGGGTGCAGCGCGCCGGCGCTGGCGAGGACCTGATCTCGGAGGGAGACCCCGTCGACAGCGTCCGCGTCGTGCTGTCGGGCTGGCTCTGCCGCTACAAGACGCTCGAGGACGGCCGGCGCCAGATCGTCAACTTCATCTTTCCCGGCGAGAGCTGCGACGCTCATGCGTTCCTGCTCTCCACCATGGACCATTCCATCGCCGCGCTGACCCAGGCCGTCTATGCCGAGATCAAGCGCGCGCAGTTCGAGAGCCTGTTGGCTGCCGACCATTCGCTTGCTGAAGCGTTCCTGTGTGAGACCCTCGTCAACAACGCGATTCAGCGCGAGTGGGCCATCAATCTCGGCCGTCGCGTCGCGCTCGAGCGCGTCGCGCACCTGTTCTGCGAGATTTTCGAGCGTCTTCGTCCCGTCGGCATGGTCGAGGGCAATAGCTGCGCGATGCCGGTGACGCAGATGGACCTGGCGGACGCCACCGGCCTCTCGGTTGTCCATCTCAACCGCACGCTCCAGGAGCTGCGCGCCTCGGGGCTGATCGTGCTGCGCGACCGTACGCTGATGATCAAGGATATCGACGCGCTCAAGACCGCGGCCCTGTTCTCGCCGAGTTATCTGCAACTCTATCGGGGCGGTCGAGAGCGCGGATGAAACCCCGCCTTTTCCCGTCTGTGCACTAGGAACAGGGGCTGATCTGAGCTAGCCTACCGGTATCGCCGGCCGAGGCCCTGTCCGTAGGCGCCGGTGGCTGAGAGATCGCGCGCTCCCGCCTGCATAGAGATGAGGAGCGTGGCCATGGATGGCGATCGCCTTGGTCTCGAAACCCGGCGTCTTCTGGAGCGCGCCGATCGGGCCATCGAAGAGAGTATGCGCCTGCGGGCTCTCAATGCCGAAGTCAGGCGGCAGCTCCGGCGGGCCCGCGATCAAATGGAACAGCAGCTCGCCGAGTCCTTCGCAAACACGGGGCCGTAACCAGCGGCCGCGCACCCATCTTCGAGCCATGAGTTGGCGCAACCAGCGCACGCACGATGGAACGAGGAGCTCGGTGCTACGTGCACTTTTGCGCAATTGCTCATTTTGAGTAACCTACGTAAATGAGCGGCTCGCGGAATTGGCTTAAAGTTGTTGGATGCGCGACGCCCTTATTCCCCGAGCAACTCGTGCGATCGATGCCAGCCGCGCTTTGCGGGAGGAGCGTCGACTGCTGATGGAGCATCACGATCAAATCGTGGCTGATTTGCGCCTGGCCATCATGGAGAGCGCCATGGTTCGCACGGAAATCAAGGCCCGCCGAGACAATCAAGACAACTAGCTCGCGTTGGCGGAGCCGGAGCGTTTCTGAGCAAGTGACGTCTTTTGAGTAACTTGCGTTGCGCCGGGCCGGAGTTTTTCGGCGAGCCGAGCAACCGTTCCACGTCAGGAACGTTGGATGCACGCCAGCGCGATTTTGCTGGCATCATCAACATGTGAACGCAACGGCGCGCTCCGCTGACTGACAGGGATACGTCCATGACGACGATGCGGCGTCGGATCAAGCACGAGGATAGTTTGGAGGCGCGGCTGGCCGCCGAAGCGGAGCGGCTGCGCGAAGAGGCCAAATCGCTCCCGCCGGGCGCGGCGCGCGAGGAGATGCTCCGCAAGGCGCGGCAGGCCGAGACGGGATCGCAGATGAGCGAATGGCTGCGGTCGCCGGGCTTGCAGCCGCCCAACTAGCGACCGCCGCTGCAGCGTGCAGCTGGTCAGGCTGCACGCGCCGGGAACGGGTCAGATGTCGGCGCGTACCGATGCGCTGGTGTCGTGGGCAGAAACCGGAAAAATGAGCACCACGTCCATCGTTCCCCGTTGCGTCCGGTTGTCACCCGGCGGTGCGGGAAATCAACGCCGCTTCGCCGCTTTGGTTCGCCGGCTATAGGGCGAGCGGTTGACGGGCCTCAGCGAAATCCCTTCGCGTTGCGCCTTGCTGCGGATGGCCGCGACCGGCCGCTGAAGCTTGATGCTCATCACGCCGGTCGGCGTGTTGCTTTGGCGAGCTGCTTCAGCTTGCTCACGTCCGCCGGCGTCCAGGGCTCGCGCGCGCGGCGCTTGTACGCGGGATTTTCCTTGCGCGGTCCCTTGCGGCCGATCGGCGAGCCCGGCCGCTTCCATGCTGCTTTTGCCATGATGGTCCTCCTTCAAGTCGTTCTTGAACATGCGAATCGGCATTTCGGTTCCGGCGCAGTCCGGATGAGGCGGCCATGCGCCTTTCGCTTTCGCAAAATCACGCAGCGTTAACTTATTGAAATGCCGGAACCGCAAGGTGCGGCCGAAACTGCAAACGCGCTTCCGGAGCTGGGCCGCCCCAACCGGCAGCGGCTTGACTGACACGCGACTTGACAAGCGACTTGGGCCCCGGCGCCCCCAACCTCCCGTCGGGGCCAGCTTTCTTCCATCCAGATCCAACGTGAAAATCCATGACCGCCAAACGTAACCGCAGGAAACAGACCCAATCGCTTCAGGAGCGGCTGGCCGCCTTCGCCGAAAGCGCCCGCGAGCGCGCGCGCAGCCTGCCGCCCGGCCGGGAACGCGAAATGCTGCTGCGACGCGTCAAGCAGAACGAGGTGACCTCGAACCTGACAGAGTGGCTGAGCGCACCTGTCTCCCCAAGACGAGAACAATCGTAGTGGGGAGCATCAAGCATTACCGCGCGTTTCAGATCGAACCGGACGGTCACGTGTTCGGATGCATCAATCTGGTCTGCGACGATGACGATCAGGCCAAACGCGAAGCGGCCGCGCTCGTGCTGGCCCACCGCATCGAGCTGTGGCGGCTCGACCGGCGGATCGCGCAATTCGATCTGCCGCGGGAGGCTGCTCGACAGTAGAGCTGTGGGAACCGGGGGCTGCGCGCCGGGTTGGTCGATGACCGACTTCGCCAGGAGCCAGCATGACGGAAGCCGACGTTCGCAAGGGAATGCCGCCCGTCAAGCTGTCGCGCGAGGAGTTCGAGCGACGCTACAAGGAGCAGTTCGTCGACCCCGCCTTTGCCCCGCTGCAACGTGAGCTCGATGTCATCGCTGCTGCGGCCTGGGACGCCTACAGCCATTCGCGCAAGGCGCCGTTGACGCGGAAGGCGGGTGCAGGCTTCTTCGACCCCGATTACGATCTTGCCCTCGACTGGCTCGATGCGCGCGCGAAGATCCTGGAAGCGCAGCGGCGCCACGACGATGCGGACGAGACGCCGCGCATCCTCGTCATCAACGGCTCGGCGCGCAGCGAGCACACCTGTCCCGGCGAGATGTCCAAGACCTGGCGGCTGGTCAAGCTGGCCGAGCCCGTCTTCATCGAGATGGGATTTGCCGTCGACATCCTCGATCTGTCGCGCCTCGCCTCGGAGTTCGGCAAGACCATTCATCCCTGCAAGGCCTGCGTCGGCACCGCCATGCCGCTCTGCCACTGGCCGTGCAGCTGCTATCCGAACCATTCACTGGGCCAGACCGGCGACTGGATGAACGAGATCTATCCGCTCTGGGTTGCCGCCCACGGCATCATGATCGTGACGCCGGTGCACTGGTATCACGTGCCCGCCGGGCTCAAGGCGATGATGGACCGCATGGTCTGCGCCGACGGCGGCAATCCCGATCCGACCTCGACCCACGGCAAGAACGCCACCGAAGCCAAGGCGATGGAGCTGAAGGGCTGGCCCTATCCGCGCCATCTCGCCGGCCGCCATTTCGGCCTCGTCGTTCACGGCGATGCGGTCGGCGCCGAGGGCGTGCGCCGCGCCTTGTCCGACTGGCTCACCGACATGCAGCTGATCTCGGCCGGGCGCTTCGCCGAGCTCGACGGTTATGTCGGCTATATGGAGCCATACGCCACCTCGCATCGCGATCTCGACGAGGACAGGGAATTCCAGCAGGAGGTGCAGAACGCGGCGCGCGCGCTGGGCAACGCGGTCCGGCTTGCAAGGAGCGGGCGCCTCGAGGAGCCCGGTACCGGTCTTGCGGACCCGAACCCGAAATGACCGGCGCGCCGCCGCTCGATTGCCTGATCGTCGGAGGCGGGCCGGCCGGGCTCATGGCCGCGATCTATCTGGCGCGATTCCGTCGCAGCGTCTGCGTCGTGGACGTCGGCGCGAGCCGGGCGGCGCTGATCCCACGCAGCCACAATGTCCCGGGCTTCGTCCACGGCCTGTCCGGCACTGAACTGATCGAACGGATGTCGGCCCAGCTGCACGAGCTCGCCGTCACGCGCGTGGACGCCGAGGTCACCGCCCTGCAGCGACGCGATCAGGGTTTTCTGGCGAGCTGGAATGGCCGCGCGCATGCGGCCGCTGCCGTCATTCTCGCCTGCGGCATCGTCGACACCCATCCGCCGTTCGACGAATGGCGCGCCGCCGTTGCGGATGGGCTGTTGCGCTACTGCCCCGTCTGCGACGCCTTCGAGGCGTCCGGCCGCCGCATCGGCGTCATCGGCCCGCTCGCGCGCGCCGCGGGCAAGGCGCTGTTCCTGCGCGGCTATTCGAAAGACGTCACGCTGCTCGCAACGGATCGTGATGACGATCAGGCGGCAACGTCACAATTGGCCGAGGCGGATGTGGACGTCCTGTTCGCGCCCGATCTGCGTTTGCGGCGGAGAGGCGAACTCGTGGAAGCCGTCTTCGCCGACGGCCGCACGGCGCAATTCGACACGATCTATCCAGCGATGGGTGCGGAGGTGCGCTCGCAGCTCGCGGTGTCGCTGGGCGCCGAGCATACCGGGGAGGGCTATCTGAAGGTCGACGACCACCAGCGCACATCGATCGATGGGCTCTACGGCATCGGCGACGTCGTCACCGACCTGCACCAGATCTCGGTCGCGTTCGGCCACGCGGCGGTTGCCGCCTGCATGATCCACAGCAGCCTGCCGCAGCAACTGGCTTGACCGGGCGCGATGGCGGTGAGCCTCGCGATCGATCGGAAAAATCGGCAGCGAATGTGCCGAGGATTGCGGGCGGCATGGACGAAGGCGTCGCGATGTGTCGCTCATGCGTACAATCCTGCCGCGCGATGGCGGCCTGAGGAGATGTCCATGCTGGAAGAAAAGCTCAAGGAAGCCATCATCGACGAGTTGAAGCGCCAAGCCGCCGACCGGCCGCAAGCGCTGAAGGTCCAGGGCGCGGGAGACGCGAAGAGCTCGGAGGAGCTGACCGTCAATTGCAGGATCGACCTTGGTGCGCTGGTCATGGTGATCGCAGGATCGGTTGCCGGCGGGCCTTAGACTAGCGCCGGTCAACTGCAGCTCTCATGCAGTTCGGGCGGAACGCCGCAGGGACTTCGGCGGCTGACCGAATGCGCGGATGAAGGCTCTGCGCATCCGCTCGGGGTCGCGAAATCCGGTGGCTTGAGCGACGCGCTCGATCGCTTCTCCGGAGGACTGCACGCGCTCCCGTGCCACCTCGACCCGCAAGCGCTCGACGGCCTTCGTTGGCGTGGATCCGGTTTCGGCAATGAAGGAGCGGACGAAATGCCGTGAACTCAGGCCTGCGCGCTCGGCAAGTGCCTCGACCGTGAGAGGCGCATCCAGATTCTCGCGCACCCATGAAAGAAGGTTGCCGAAGCGCCCGTTCGGCCTCTTCAGTTCGAGCAAGGTCGAGAACTGCGATTGTCCGCCGCTGCGGCGATGGTACAGCACCAGCTGCCGAGCGGTCGCTTGCGAAATCTGTTCACCGTGGTCCTCGGCGATCATGGCGAGCGCCAGATCAATTCCTGCGGTGATTCCGGCCGATGTCCACACGCCCCCATCGCGGGTGAAGATCTGGTCCGGCTCGAGCCGGACTTTCGGGAACCGTCCGATGAAGTCACGGGTACAGGACCAATGCGTGGTCGCGCAACGACCGTCCAGGACTCCCGCCTCGGCGAGCAAATAGGCCCCCGAGCAGACGCTGGCCAGACGCACGCCGCGGCGCGCCAATCTCTGAATAAATGCGATCGTCGTCTTGCAGCGCGCCGCGTCCTCGACGCCTTCGCCACCTGCCACGAAAAGTGTCGTGACTGAGCTTGCCGATCGCAAGTTGCGCGCGAGCATCTCGGTGCCGGACGAACTGCGCACGGCGCCGGCCTTCGTGGCTACCATTATCACACGCGGCGCATGCGGCGTGTGGCGTCTTGCGATCTCGAACACCGATATCGGGCCGGCGGCATCCAGCAACTGGAATTCGGGAAAGATCAGGAAACCGATCATGAACGCGTCCAAAAATGAGGGAATTACGCCGTTTCCGCCCCCAAGGCCAACATGGCAGGCTGCCACCGTCAAGCGCGATGTCGAGGTTGAATATGTCGGGTCCGTTGCAGATCGGTCTTCTGGTTTTTCCCCGCGTTACCCAGCTCGATCTCACCGGTCCCGCTCAGGTCTTCTCCAGCCTGCCTGACGTGACGGTGCATCTGATCTGGAAACGCATCGAGCCCGTGCCGAGCGATTCCGTGATTGCGCTGACGCCGACCATCACCTTCGCCGATTGCCCGCAACTCGACGTGATCTGCGTCCCGGGCGGCTATGGCACCGACGAGCTGATGCTGGACGAGGAGGTGCTTGCGTTTCTGAAAGCGCAGGCGCGGGGCGCGAAATACCTGACTTCGGTCTGCACGGGTTCGCTCGTTCTCGGTGCCGCCGGTCTCCTGAAAGGATATCGCGCGGCCACGCACTGGACGGCGACCGATGCATTGCCGCTCTTCGGAGCCGAGGTGTCGCGCGAGAGGGTCTGCATCGATCGCAATCGCATGACGGGCGGCGGCATCACCGCCGGAATCGACTTCGCGCTCACGCTCGTTTCGATGTTGAGAGGCCGCGCGGCTGCGGAAATGATCCAGCTGCGCATGGAGTACAATCCCGTACCGCCTTTCCGGGCCGGTTCGCCGGATACCGCACCGGCTGCGATCGTTGCTGCGATGAAGGAGCTGGTCGCGCCGGCGCAGGCGAGGCGTCTGGAGTTCGTCAGGAGAGCCATTCATCGGGAGGGATAGCGCGGTGTTTCGAAGCAATCATTGCCGACAGTCGTCGCGGTGCCAGAGCGAGGGGAAGATGGTGGATCACGTAGGGGCATTGCAGTCATGGCACATCCGACTTTGCCGGTCGGCCTTCGGCATCATCCTGACGCTGGGTCCGGTCGCGCTCGCTGAACGGAGCCTGGCCGCCGATTTTTCCGGTGACGTTGTCCGGATCGGCATCATCAACGACCAGGCGGGACCATTGTCCGACCTTGCCGGACCTGGATCCGTCGTCGCCGCGAAGATGGCGGTTCAGGATTTCCAGAAGATCGCGCCGGGCCTGAAGGTCGACATCGTCGTCGCCGACCATCAGAACAAGCCGGATATCGGCGCCCAGATCGTCCGCAAATGGTTCGACGTGGATGGCGTCGACATGGTGGCCGACGTCGGGAACTCGGCGGTCGCGCTCGCCATCCAGTCGATTGCGCGCGACAAGAACAAGATCGTCATCTACTCGGCGGTCGGGACCACCGATATCGGCGGCAAGCAATGTTCGCGCACCGGTCTGATGTGGTTGCACGACAATTACAATCTGGTCGCCGGCTCGGTCCGAAAGCTGGTGTCGCAAGGATACGACAGCTGGTTCTTCATCGCATCCGACTATGCGTTCGGCCGCAATATGGTCGAAGTGTCTCAGCGCGTGCTCGCGGCGACTGGTGCTAAGTCGCTCGGCGCGGTCTTTCATCCGCTGGGAAATGCCGACTACAGCTCTTTCCTGCTCCAGGCCCAGGCATCGAAGGCCAAAGTGGTCGCGTTCGCCAATGCTGGCGAACAGCTCGTGACCTCGATGAAGCAATGGAATGAGTTCGGAATGAATGCCGGGTCTCAGAAGGCCGTCGCCGAACTCATGTTTCTGACCGATGTGCACGCCATGGGCGCCGAAACGGCCAAGGGATTGACGACGGTTACCGCCTGGTACTGGGCGCTCAACGAGGCGACGCGGGCGTTCGCCCAGAGGTTCTACAAGCTTCACAACGCCATGCCGACCGCGCCACAAGCCGCCGTCTATTCGGCCGTCCTGCAATACCTGAGGGCAGCGGCTGCTGCAGGGACGGATGAAACCAATGCTGTCCTGGAGCAGATTCGGTCAATGCCCGTAGACGACTTCTACGCGCCCGGCGCGCGGCTGCGCGCTGACAACAAGCTGGTGCACGATTTCTATCTCGTCGAGGTCAGGAAGCCTTCGGACGTGAAGACGCCCTGGGACTATTACGACGTTGTCGAGAGAATACCTGCCGAGGAAGCCTATCTTCCGTTGAGCCAGAGCGAATGCCCGCTGCTGAAGACCTCGCAAAACTAGCGCATTGCCGCGCACCGGTCCTTGCGACACTCAAATCGCGCCTCTTCAGCCATATTCCTCGCCGATGCCGTATTCCCGGTAGATCTCCAGCGGGTCGATCTCGGGAAACAGGCGGCATTTGGCCTGGGCGAGGTGCAGGCTCACCGCCGCCGGCTCCTTGCCGTTCGCGAGCAGCTTGCGGATGTCGTCCATATGCGCGTTCGGCTGGTGCTTCGGTGCGAGTTGCTCCAGCGCGACCAGGGCGGTTGCGAGCGCCTCGGTCAGAACCCACTCGTCGTGGCCCGTGATTCCCTTCTTCGGCATCGGCAGACCCCACATATGGCGGCGGCCGGCAGTTTACCGCGACTTCGGCCAAATCGCCATTGAGCCGTCGCGGGCATGCCGCGCGGGCAGTCCGATCGGCCATGCTCCGGCCTGTGTTGTGGCCACATCTGGCTAAAAGGCGGCAAGTTTCGGGACGATAGTATCTTTGTTGAAACAAACTTGGCGTAGACGGGCCGCTGCCGCATCCAGGCCGGCCGTTCCGGTCCGGGTCCCCCATCCCGAAATTTCGCAACACGATCGAGTTGCGCCCCCTCAAAGGTTCGAGCCAGCATGGCCTTTCTTAGCTTCGTCTACCGCTTCCTCACCAATTTCGCGTTCATGGCGGTGGTCTATTTCAGCCTGAACTTCATGGAGAAGTATCCGAACCGGGCGATCCTGGCGATCCTGGTGCTGGTCTATGCCGGCATGCGCGCCGCATCGACGCTGCGTGCGTTCTACTTCTTCCAGAAGATCGAGAAGCTGGAGGCCGAGACCAAGCGCCTGCAGGCTTCGATCAGTGACGGTTCAGGCGGAGCCTCGGCGCGCAGGCAGGTCGTCGCCGACGTGGCGCGGCTGCGGCGCGATGGCGAGCTCAAGTCCTATATGGACCTGTTCTTCCTGGCGCTGATCGTGCTGCTCTGCGTCGCCGCGATCATGCGGCAGTGACAGCTCAAGCGCGCTTCTTCAGGCTGGCGACGCGGGTCGGGCGGGTGGTGGCGCTCTTGGATGCCGGGCCCTTGGGTGCAGCGCCCGTGGCTGTCGCGCCCTTGGGCTGCGCGGCATGATCCGGTGCCGCCGGCGCCGCATGCGCCGTGCGCCGTCCCTGTAGCTTGGCCGCCTTGCCCTTTGCCGCCTTGGCATGTGCTGCCTTGTCCTTGGCCGCACGAGATGTCTCGGCTGCCATCGCCAGCCGCGTCGCGGCACGCCGCGACAAGGTCGTCGACAGCAGCACCTCGACCGAGCCTTCGGGGATCGCAAAGAGCGCGCGGCCGGGCACGGGCAGGGTGGCCGCGACATTGGCCTGCGCCATGGTCCTGAGCGGCAGCAGCGGCTGATGCTCGGCCTGCGCATTGAGGTCGGCAAGAGCGGGCGCCGGCAGCGTCCGGGTCTGCGTGAACACGAAATTCGGCACGCGCGGCCAGCGCGCGATCGGCGTCGTCTCGGTCGGCGGATGCAGCAGCCATTCCACCGTCATGGTCGGCGTCGCCGGTCGCTCGGCGGTCGCGGGCACCACATGCACGATGCGATAGCCGCGCGCCTTGAGGTCGCGGATGATCTTGGGCAGCGCCGCCACCGTGCGGGCCTGGATGTCGTGCAGCAGCAGGATACCCTTGCCCTTGGCCTCCAGCCGCTGGATCGCGAGCTGGTAGACGCGGTCGGACGACACATGCCGCCAGTCGTCGGCTGGGAAATCGGCGCTCCAGACCTGGATGCCGCGCGAGATCAGATAGTTCTCGACGCCCTCGGCGCGCATCAGGCCGGGAATGCGGAAAAACGGGGCGAGCTGGGACGGATCGGTCATCGCGGCCGAGGTCCACGCGATTCCGCCGTTGATCTCGGCCTCGGCCTTTTCGATCGGCATCCGGTCGAAGGTCAGCGGATGGTCCATGCTGTGCGTGCCGACGGTGTGGCCCGCCGCGACCAGCTTGCGCACGCCTTCCGGATTGGCCTTGGCCTGGCTGCCGATGATGAAGAATGTCGCCTTGATGCACTCGTCGGCGAGGATCTGGAGCACCTGGTTGGAATATTTCGGCAGCGGACCGTCGTCGAAGGTCAGGACGACCTCATGGTCCTTCAGCGGCAATGTCTCGCGGTACTGCATGGTGCCGATCAGCGGATGCTCGCGCGGATCGACCACGAGGGTGCGGGAGGTGCCGAGGGCGTCCGGGTGGCCGGGACAGTCGGCTGCGAAGGCCGCCGGTGTGCCGACAGTCAGCATTCCCAGACAGAGGACGATCCACGATCGCGTCCGCAAAACAACGCTAATTCCGATCATGAACCTCGTCTGCCCTCGTGCGTGATTGCCGCCTTAGTAGGTCGGAGACGCCCCGGAATGGTTCAGGTGCAATACCCCAACCATCTTTGCAGGAGGTAGCATGAACAGAGTGTTAATTGGGCCAGGATCACCCCATTTTGCGCTGGCGTGACATTCCGGCATCAATGCGCATCGGCGCTCTTCTGTGACGTACCCGCCGGTACGACGTGGACCACCCGATAGCCGTTCTCCCTCAGATACCGCAGAAAGGCCGGCATCATTGCGGCCGTGCGCACCTTGTTGTCGTGGAAGAGGATGATGCCCTTGCCGCTCGCCGCCAGGCGGTCGGTGACGAGTTTCAATTCCTGCTCCGGCGTGATCTCCTCCCAGTCGCTGGCCCATAGATCGGCCCCGAACACGACGATGCCGCGCGACTGAAGCAGGTCGAGCTGTGCTTGCGTCGACTCGAAATAGGGAAAGCGGAAGAACGGCGTCGAGGGTGTCGTGGTCGAGGTGCCGTGCAGCGCCATCTCGTCGGCAGCGATGCCGCGATCGATGTCGGCCTTCGACTTGTCGAACGGGATATGCGCCATGAACGGATGCGACCAGGTGTGGTGGCCGACGGTGTGGCCCTCGCGGGCGATGCGCTTGACCATGTCGGGATATTCGGCGGCGTGCTGGCCGATCAGGAAGAAGGTCGCGCGCACGCACTCCTGCGCCAGCGCCGCCAGCACCTTGGACGTCGTCGGCGGGAACGGGCCGTCGTCGAAAGTCAGCACGACCTCATGATCTGCCAGCGGCAGCGTCGCGGGAAAGCTCTTCAGGCCGACGCGCGGATACGTCTTCGCGTCAACGCTCAGGATGCGCGAAGTGCCGAGCGCGTCCTTGCGCGGGCACTCGGCGGCATCGGCCGAGGCGATGCCGGTGATGGCCGCGATGACCGCGCCCGCCGTCATCGATGTCCATTTCAGTCGAAGCATCTTTGTCATTGCGCTCAGAGTTGCCTTGTGGGTATTGCCTGAACCATCAGCTCAGACCACTGGTTCCAACCTGTCAACCGGCGAGGCGCGCCATGGATGAACATATGGACGTTGCCCCATCCGCCTCCGATTCGGTACTCGACCACGTGCCGATGCGCAATGAGAACGGCGAAATTCGTCATGAATTCGTCGAAGAAATTGCCCGGGCGATCGAGGCTGGCGACAGCGCTGCGCTGCGTGCCTGTGTCGCCGAGCTGCACGAGGCCGATCTCGGCGATCTGATCGGTGCCCTGGAGCCCGACGACCGCGTCCGCCTGGTCGAGCTGACAGGGCGCGATTTCGACTTCTCGGCCCTGAACGAGGTCGACGAGGCCGTCCGCGAGGAGATCCTCGAGGAACTGCCGCCGGAGACGGTCGCCGAGGGCGTCCGCGAGCTCGAATCCGACGATGCGGTCGAGCTCCTGGAAACCCTCGACGAGGCCGAGCAGGAGGAGATCCTCGAAAAGCTGCCGCTCAAGGAGCGCGTCGCTCTCGAGCGCAGCCTGCTCTATCCGGAGAACTCCGCCGGCCGCCGGATGCAGACCGAGTTCATCGCCGTGCCCCAGGATTTCACCGTGGGCCAGGCGATCGACTACATGCGCGAGACGCCGGATCTGCCCGACCGCTTCTACGAGATCTACGTCGTCGACAAGGACCAGCACTGGCTGGGCGCGGTGCCGCTCGACGTGCTCCTGCGCACGCGCCGCCCGGTGGCGCTGACCGAGCTGACCGACGAAGACCGCCGCCGCGTCTCCGTCCTGGAAGACCAGGAAGAGGTGGCGCGCATGTTCGGCAAGTACAATCTCGTCGCCGCGCCCGTGCTCGACACCCAAGACCGCCTGGTCGGCGTCATCACCGTCGACGACGTCGTCGACGTCATTGAGGAGGAGGCGGACGAGGACCTCAAGGCGCTCGGCGGCGTCACCAGTGACGAAGAGCTGTCGGACACCTTCCTGACGATTGCGCGCGGCCGCTTCAACTGGCTGCTGGTGAATCTCGCCACCGCCTTTCTGGCGTCCTCCGTGCTCGGCCTGTTCGAGGGCCAGCTGGAACAGATGGTGGCGCTCGCGGTGCTGGCGCCGATCGTGGCGAGCCAGGGCGGCAATGCCGCGACCCAGACCATGACAGTGGCGGTGCGCGCGCTCGCCACCCGCGAACTCGGCTCCTCCAACGCCTGGCGCGTGGTGCTGCGCGAGACGCTGGTCGGCCTCGTCAACGGCCTCGCCTTCGCCGTGATCACGGGCATTGCCGCGGTCGCCTGGTTCAAGATCCCGGGCCTCGGCATCGTCATCGGGCTCGCCATCATCTGCAACCTCGTCGCCGGCGCGCTCGGCGGCATCCTGATCCCGATGGCGCTGGATCGCGTCCGGGCCGACCCGGCGGTGGCGTCGGGCACCTTCGTGACCACCGTGACCGACGTGGTCGGCTTCTTCTCGTTCCTCGGCATCGCGACGCTCTGGTTCGGGCTGAAGTAGGGAAATTGCTGCGCGCTCTCGTGTCCCGGGCGCGCTGCGGCGCCAATAGCGCGTCGAAGACGCGCGTAAACGCGCTTATGGCGCTGCTGCCGCAGAACCGGGACCTGGAAAGCTGCACGGCACGGTGTTGCGACATGGCTCCCGGCTCTGCGGCACACCGCGAAGCTGCGCTGCGCCGCGTCCGAGGCACGGGACCTCGCATCTTTAATCCGAACTTAAGCGACCTGCCGCATCATCGCTGTGCTTGGGGGAATCGGCATGCGGTTGCGGCTGAAGGCGGACGGACGGATCGTCGAATTGCGGGATGGGCAGGAATTTCCGGTCCAGCCTGCGGCCAATGCCGCGCCGGGCGATACCGGCCCGCTCGCGGTGCGCGATCTGCGGCGTCGCGCCTGCCTGACCCAGATGGAGTTCGCCGCCAAGCTCGGCGTCCCCGTCGAGACCATCCGCAACTGGGAGCAGGGCAAGCGCGCTCCACGAGGGCCTGCCCGCGCGCTGCTCGCGGTGATCGCGCATGCGCCGGACACCGTGTTCCAGGCGCTCGCCAAGGTCTGACGCACACCTCTCGTTAGTCCTGCACCTGAATATTCGCGCCGATCGTTGCGGCGTCCGTTGGCAGCATCATCGGCCGGGTCCATAATGACATTTCGGGCTGCCGCAACAGAGAGGCTTCCTCATGCTGTTCGTCGAGGCCAATGGCGCGAGAATTCCGGCGATCGGGCTCGGGACCTGGGAGCTGAGCGGCAGGCCCGCCGCGCGCGTGGTCGAGCAGGCGCTGCGGCTCGGCTATCGTCACATCGATACCGCGCAGGTCTACGACAATGAGCGCGAGGTCGGCGACGGCTTGCGCGCCTCCGGCGTGCGCCGCGATGATGTCTTCCTCACCACCAAGGTCTGGACCAACCATTTCGCGCCCAACGATCTCGAACGCTCGGTCAAGGAGAGCCTCGCCCGGTTGCGGCTTCCCTGCGTCGATCTGTTGCTGCTGCACTGGCCCAATTCCCACGTGCCGCTGGCGGAGACGCTGGGCGCGCTGTCGCATGCCAGGCAGATGGGCCTGACCCGCCACATCGGCGTCTCCAATTTCACGGTGGCGCTGATCGAGCAGGCGGTCGCGCTGTCGGCCGAGCCGCTTGTTTGCAACCAGGTCGAATATCACCCCTACCTTGACCAGGCGAAGTTGAGGGCGGCCTGCGACCAGCACGGCCTCGCGCTGGTCGCCTACAGTCCGATTGCGAGGGGCCGCATCAAGTCCGATCAGACGCTTGCCGAAATTGGGCGCGCCCACGGCAAGACGCCGGCGCAGGTCTGCCTGCGCTGGCTGGTGCAGCAGAATGTCGCTGCGATCCCGCGCACCTCGCGCGTCGAGCGCCTGTCGGAAAACATCGACATCTTCGATTTCGAGCTATCGGAAGACGAGATGAGCCGGGTCGCCGGGCTCGCCAATCCCAGGGGACGCCTGACCGATTTCGGCTTCGCGCCAAAATGGGATTGAGGGGGACCTCCGTTATGCTAGGACCGCGGCAGCAACCGAAGATCGGTCGATGGAACTGCGGAAGATCATACGGACGGACATTGCGGCGTCGGCGATCGCGCATCTGACGCTGGTGGGGCTGATCATCCTGATCAGCGAAGTCCATCCGTTCCACGCCGCGCCCCCCGAGACCGTGATGGTGGACATCGTCACGCCTGAGCAGGTGAAGCAGGAAGAGGCCAAAGCGGACGAGAAGGCCGAGGAGAAGTCCAAGGACGAGGCGAAGGAGAAGCCGCCGGAGCCGCTCCCCGATCTGAAGCTGCCGAAGCTGGATGTCACCGACAAGGCCGACGCAGCGCCGAAGCCCGCGGCCAAGCAGGAGGCTGCTGCACCATCGCCATCCCCGCAGGCCTCGCCCGAGGCAAAACAGAACCAGCCGCCATCCTCACAGCCGCAGAAGCAGCAGGAGGCCAATGCGCAACCGCAGCCTCAGCAGTCGCCGCCTCAGCAGTTGCCGTCGCAACCGCCAGCTCAGACAATGCAGCAGCCGCAGGCGGCGCCGCCGCCGGCCTATCTGCCTCCGGAGCCGGACGTCACCGTCAAATACGGCGTCATGCTGGGCCTTCCGCCTGAACTGCCGACGGAGCTGCTGAAAGATGTCCCCAAGGACGATGGCGGCGACGCCAAGGATTCGATCGCCGCGAAGCTTCCACCCGAGGTCATCGCCGCGCTTCGCCGCCACCTGAGAAGTTGCGCCAAGCTGCCGGCGGGGGTCGCGCCGACCGACAACGTCCAGGTCAAGCTGCGCACGGTGTTCGCCACCGACGGCACGCTGGCACGCGAGCCGATCCTGCTCGAAGCCCCGCCGTCCGTGAAGGGCGTGGCTATCGTCAAGTCCGCAATGAGCGCGCTCCAGAACTGCCAGCCCTACAAGATGCTGCCGGCCGACAAGTACGGGGAATGGAAGGTGCTGGACTTGCCGTTCAGCCCGCGGGATTTCGGTGGGTAGCGTGGAGCCGGATTCTGCTGTGTCGCCCTCGGTCAATCCGCTCGCACGAAGGCGGAAGCAAACCAGAATCCCTCCGTGGTGACAGTCTGGATTGCTTCGTCGCAAGAGCTCCTCGCAATGACGAGGAGGAGAGAGCCTGCGCCAAACTCCACTCTCGTGCCCCGGACGCAGCGCAGCGTCCCTTCGACGGTGCGCTGCAGAGCCGGGGCCCATATCGCTGTGTCGTACTGTGGCCCCGGGTCCCGGCGCAACGCTTGCGCGTTGCAGCTCGTGCCGGACACGCGCCTCAATCACCGCGCTTCCGCATCTCCTCACCATCCACCATTTCCGGCGCCATCGCGGCCCACGCACTGGACGCGAACTGCCGCCGCCAGGTGACGACCACCACGGCGGCCGTGGTCACGAACAGCACCCAGGGGCTGACGAACCAGCCGAGATAGCCGAGCGCGAAGAAGAAAGCGCGCTGGCCGCGGTTGAAATGGCGGCCGGCGGATTCGAACAGGCGGGAGGTGCGAATGACATGGGCTTCGGCCTCCGGCGTGTCGCGCCGGTCGGCCGGCGGCATGCCGCCGAACAGGATCGCGACGTAGTTGAACAGGCGATAGGCCCAGGCGAACTTGAAGAAGGCATAGACGCAGATCAGCACGAGGCCGACGCATTTCAGCTCCCACATCGCGGGCGACGTGCTGAGGTCGACCGGCAGCTTGCTCAGAATCGTGATGGCGTCGTTGGTGGCGTGCAGCAGCGCCAGCGCGCCGCCGAGCGCGAAAAGGCTGGTGGAGGCGAAGAAGGCGGTGCCGCTCTGGAGCGAGGCCATGATCTGCATGTCGACCATGCGCGTCTCGCGGTGGAGCATGCGGCGCACCCAGACCTCGCGATAGCGGTTCATGCGCGCCGACAGGCTGTCGCGGCCGTAGGCCGAGTGCTCGAGCGTCAGGGCATAGACCAGCCATTCGATGATGAAGAAGCCGACGGCGGTGATGTCGCCCCAATGCCTGCTCATGTCTGTCTCCTGGCAAGGACCGCAACGATTGCCACGCATGACGGGGCGCAGCAACGATTGATTGGCGGCAGGCGATGGCGCTAAAAGCAGCTTGCTTCAAGGCGTATCGAGAAGGACTGGTGATATGGCTGCGCTGAAACTCGCGATCGGCAACAAGAACTACTCGTCATGGTCGATGCGGCCCTGGCTCGCGCTCCGCGCCAACGACATTCCGTTCGTGGAGACGCTCATCCCGCTCTACACCGATAATCCCGCCGACAAGGAGCAGATCCTGTCCTTCAGCCGCGCCGGCAAGGTGCCGGTGCTGGTCGACGGCGACATCACGGTGTGGGATTCGCTTGCCATCATCGAGTACATCGCCGAGCGCTACCCGGAAGTGAAGCTGTGGCCCGACGATGTCGCTGCGCGCGCGCATGCCCGCTCTGTGTGCGCCGAGATGCATTCCGGCTTCATGGCCTTGCGCAACGAATGCGGCATGAACCTGCGTCGGCCGATCCGCCCCGTGGCGTTGTCGGCGGACGCCAAGGCCAACATCGCGCGCATCGAGGCGATCTGGCGCGAGTGCCGCACCCGCTATGGCGCGAACGGACCGTTCCTGTTCGGCCGCTTCGGCGCGGCGGACGCCATGTATGCCCCGGTCGTGCACCGCTTTCGCACCTATGCGATCGAGGTGGCGCCGGACACCAAGGCCTACATGGAGACGATGATGGCACTGCCGGCGTTCCAGGAATGGACGCGCGACGGGCTTGCCGAAACGCTCGTCATCGCGAAGTTCGAGGACGCCTGACCGCAGGCTTGACGGGGGCGGCCGACCGCCCGCCGGCCGGCCGCCTCAGGCCGGCAATGAGCGAGGGGCGGTGGATCGGGGGGCTGCGACACCGACCTGCGACATGCCGGCGGAACGAGCAGCTCCGCTGGTATCATCGGCCCGCCATTTGTCCCGTTATCATTCTGAAATGACTGAAAAATTTGAGTGCTTGCCATGCTGCCATGGCGCTGGCCAAAACGGCGAGTCGCGTGCTATATAACAGCCCGGGTTTCCGGCCGGCCATCGCAGTGGGGCACTGGGCGAGGTAGGCGCTGTTTGAGTAATGGAGAGGGTGTTGAAGCACAAATTTCCCGTGGGATCGCGCGTCCTGTTCACGGCAAGCAACGTCGCGCGTCCCGCTGCCAGCGGCTCGTACGAAGTCATCCGTCTGCTGCCGACCGACGGCGACGACTGCCAGTACCGGATCAAGAGCTCGACCGAAGCCTTCGAGCGCGTCGCCAAGGAAAGCCAGCTCGCGCTCTCCTGAAGCTGACCGCACCCGCGCATTGGTGCCATCAGGGATTTGTATCCTGCGCCGTCAAAAGGCCAGCTTCACGCTCACAAGGTGGGCCGGGGCAGTTGCCGACTCGCGGTGCTCGCTTGACCATTCGCTCTTTGCTCGCGTGAGGGGACGTCGCGCATGAACTGGGCATGGGCCACTTCGTTCGACCAAATCTGGCACTCGCCGGCCTTCCCGATGTGGATGACGCTGGCGGCCGCCGGATTCTTCGGATTGATCCTCCTGCTCACGCTGCACCGCGCCGACAGATCGGTCGCCAACGGTGCGCTGACCGTCATTGCGCTGCTATCCATCGTGATCGCGGGCGCAGCCACCGTGCGCGCCTATGGACCGGACGGACAGGCGGCCCCGGCCGAAGCGCGCGCGCAGGCCGCGGTTGCCGCGAGCCTGCCGGCACTGTCCTGTCTCGACGATCTCGCCGGCGATGTCGTCGCCGCTGGCTGCGAGAAGGCGCTGTTCGGCGCGCCTGACGCCGCGGCCGCCGCCGTGTCCTACACGGCCGCCAGGATCGACCGGCTGACCGCGCTCGGCGACGTCGCCACGGCGGAGAGGAGCCTGACACTCGAGATGAAGGTGCTGCGCAAGTCGCTTGAGCGTGATCGCTACGGCCTTGTCGCGCATGTGCTGATCGTGCGCGACGGCTGCACGCAGTTCGATTGCGCCGCGTTCCGCTCGCTGACCGACCAGCAGCAGGTCGCCGCCAACATGGGCTCCCATCTCTACGACACGCTGGTCGCGCGCTACGCGCCGACCTGGAATACGCCCGCAACAGCGCTGGCGATGCCGGCCACCGCCGCGCTTGCCGGGCTGCCGCCGTCGATGCCGACGGGCAAGCCGACCAATGCGGAGTTCCCGAGCGCTGCGTCGACGCCGCCGGTGAGCATCATGAGTGCGGAGCCGTCCGCGGCAACGCGCCAGGCCGCGCCTGCAGCCAACGCAGCGCCGCCTGCGCCGCGCGCGCCGGCTGCCGCAACCTCGGCGCAGGCAGCGGCACCCGCCGCCAAGAAACCGCCAGCGCCGAAGACCGCGCGTGCTCCGGCTGCCGCCCCGGTTCCTCTCGCGCCACCGGCCTCGGCGCCGGCTCCGGCGGCTGCGGATAACGAGTAGATCGGCATTCCCAATGCGTGGCTGCCCGGTTAATGCTTGGGCATGCCACTCCATCTGATCAAGCTTGCCGTCGGCTGCGACTCCGTCAAGGAATTGAAGGAGTGGGTGGCCGAACGGATGCAGACCGCCAAGAAGAAGGGTCTGCCGCAACGTCACGTCCATATCACCCGCATGGTGCCCAAGCGCGACTCCGAAATCCTCGCCGGCGGTTCGCTCTATTGGGTGATCAAGGGCGAGATCGCCGCGCGGGAAAAGATCATCGGCATCGAGCCGTTCCGCGACAAGGACGGCATCGGGCGCTGCCGGATCGTGATGCAGCCGAAGGTGATCTCGGTCTCGCCGCGGCCGATGCGCCCGTTCCAGGGCTGGCGCTATCTCACCGACGATTCCGTTCCGGCCGATCTCGGCAAGTCCGCAGCCGGCTCGATCGCGGCGATGCCGGAGCCGATGCGGCGCGAGCTGCGTGATCTCGGGCTGCTCTAAACCGCGATATTGTCGATCAGCCGGGTGGTGCCGAGCTTGGCTGCGACCAGGATCCGCAGGGGGCCGTCCTTGCGCGAGGTGACCGGCGCCAGCGTCTCGGCGTGGCGGACCTCGTAATAGTCGAGCACCAGGCCGGCGGCCTTGATCATTTCGGCGCCGCCCGCCATCGCTGGCGCGATCGAATCGCCGGCCCGGATGCGCCCGGCGCTCTCCTTCATGGCGCGGTAGAGGACGGTGGCGGTCTGCCGCTCCTCGGGCGAGAGGTAGACGTTGCGCGAGGACATCGCGAGCCCGTCGCGCTCGCGCACGGTGCGGGAGCCGAGGACCTTGACGCCGAGGTCGAGGTCGCGCGCCATCTGCGTCACCACCCGCAGCTGCTGAAAATCCTTTTCGCCGAAGATCGCAAAGTCCGGCCGGCACTGCGTGAACAGCTTGCCGACGACGGTTGCGACGCCGCCGAAGAAGTGCGGGCGGAAGCGGTCCTCGAGGCCGGCGAGCGCCGGTCCTTCCGGCACGATGCGGGTGGCAAAGCCCTCCGGATACATGGCCTCGACGCCCGGGTGCCAGACGATATCGACGTCCTCGGCCGCGAGCTTGGCGATGTCAGCCTTCCAGGTGCGCGGATAGGCGCCAAAATCCTCCGTCGGGGCGAACTGAGTCGGGTTGACGAAGATCGACACCACGACGCGGCTGGCGCGCCGCTTGGCGAGGCGTACCAGGGACACATGCCCGTCATGGAGGGCCCCCATGGTCGGGACCAGCGCGATCGTGGCTTTTCGCTTGCGGAGATTGTCGACGGCGCGTCGCAGGGCGGGGACCGTGCGGGCGATCAATGGGCTTGCTGACATCAGGACTCGACGGATTGTGAAACGGCGCGGGTGCGGGCGTCGTGCCCGACCGGCTAACCTTAACAAGCGGCGATCGTGGACGCCATGCATCCGGATGCGGCACAGCATCCCGCGCAAGGTGGCGCAGGACATCGCGACATTGCAGACCGGATCAACAGACGAAAGACGGCGCCGCGATTCACGATGAAGCAGGCGCGCTGCGATTTGCATGATCTGTCACGCATTTCACTTGACCGCAGACGCGGTCAACTCGAAGATATTCGCGAGCGGCGTTGAGGATCATCATGCTTGTGCAGGCTAGCCAAGGCCGATCGGGCTCGGCGCATGTGGTCGTGCTCGGCAACGAGAAGGGCGGCTCCGGCAAATCGACCACCGCCTTGCACATCGCCGTTGCGCTCCTCAAGGCTGGCCAGCGCGTCGCCACGATCGATCTCGACTGCCGCCAGCAGAGCTTCACCCGCTACATCGACAATCGCGCCGCCTGGGCCCGCCGCACCAAGCTCGATCTCGAACTGCCGCTGCATCGGTGCATCAAGCTCGGCGAGACCATGCAGATCGCTGAAAACGAGCATTCCGAGTTCCAGCAGTTCATGGAAGCGGTCTCGGTGGTCGAGAGCAGCTTCGACTTCATCGTCATCGATACGCCCGGCACCGACAGCTATCTCATGCGGCTCGCCCATTCGATGGCCGACACCCTGGTGACGCCGCTCAACGACAGCTTCCTGGATTTCGACGTGCTCGGTACCGTCGATCCCGCCAACTACGCGGTGACGGGTGAGAGCCACTATGCCGAGATGGTGCGAGACGTCAGGCGCAAGCGCCGCCAGCTCGACGGCGCAACCACCGACTGGATCGTCGTGCGCAACCGCCTGTCGATGCTCGGCTCCCGCAACAAGCAGCTCGTCGCCGAGGGCCTGAAGGATTTGTCGCTGCGGCTCGGCTTCCGTTACGTCGACGGCTTCGCCGAACGCGTCGTCTACCGCGAATTCTTTCCGCGTGGTCTGACCGCCCTCGACGAGATCGACGAGGCCACGCTCGGCATGCGGCCCAATCTCGGCCATCTTACCGCGCGGGAGGAGGTGACGAGCCTGCTCCGCCAGCTCAAACTGCCGCTCGACGAGCGCGGTCGGCGCCGCGCGGCCAACCGGGCCGAGTGGTTCAACCAGGTCGACAAGCCGCTCGAGGTCCACGACATCCTGGGCGTCTGAGGCGACGGCGGTAAGGTGCTACTCTCCATCGATACAAGCAGCCGGTTCCTCCGGGAACCGTAGCTGCGCTCGACGCGTTTTCACTCCGTGTTGACCGCGAAATGAGCCCAATCAGGGCCGGTTGCACCGGATGGTGAGCTGCACCTGACGTAGTGGTATGAGAATGGGGTGCACAGAAAACGAGTGCGTCGCACAATGGAAGGGCTGCGATTTCACATTATTTAGCCTTCCTGTCACGCTGCTGTGACATATATTAGGGAATAGGCGACAAGGGGCCAAAGAGCTCCGGAAGAACACGATTTTCAACAGGGATTCAGGCCGCTAAGCCTGAGGCTGAGGACGAAAATGAAGCGTGGAATTGCCGTTCTGGTTTCGGTCAGTGCCCTCTGCGGCATCGCCTATTTCACGGCGAGCAAGTGGGCCATCAAGCACGAGACCATCACCTTCTACGACGCCTCGCGCGACAATCGTCCGGTGCCCGTCTACGTCGCGGTGCGCCGCGACAAGGAAATGCAGGCCAACGCCGGCATGATCACGCTGCCGGTCGCCGTTATCAATCACGGCAACACCGTCAAGAACACCGAGTACGGCTTCCTCGCCAACATCTTCGCTGCGCGCGGCTACATGGTCTTGAGCCCGCAGCATGACCTGCCGACCGATCCTCCGATGGTGACCAAGCCCGGCGAGCTCTATGTCGGCCGCCTGCCGCAGATCCTGCGCGGCGTCGCCAACATTCATCTCGCCATGCACGAGATGAAGAAGGTTCAGCCCAATGCCGACTACGACAAGGTGACGATGGTCGGCCACTCCATGGGCGGCGACATCACGATGTACTTCGCCAAGCAGTATCCGGATGAGGTCAAGAAGGTTGTCACCCTCGACAATCTGCGCGTGCCCTTCGTCACCGCCGGCAAGTTCAAGATCCTGTCGTTCCGCTCCCAGGATCCGCAATTCAAGACCGATGCAGGCGTGCTTCCGACCGACGAGGAGTGCGAGAAGGCGGGCATCCAGGTCGTGAAGACCGAATTCCAGCATAACGACATGCGCGACACCGGTCCGGATGTGGCGAAGAACTCGATCCAGAGCATGCTCGACAAGTTCCTGAGCACGACCGACAGCCAAGTGGCGCCGGTCGACACGCAATCGTCCCCGCCCAAGATCCTTGAGCCTGGTCCGGTCGCTCTGATGGCACCGGCCAAAGGTTGACCTATAAGAGCTGACGTCACCGCTCGACTGCATCGATCGTCAAAGCCTCCGCCGGCCTTCCCGCGGAGGCTTTGCACATTGACC
The DNA here is from genome assembly GCF_022354745.1 of Bradyrhizobium sp. I71. Taxonomy (NCBI): domain Bacteria; kingdom Pseudomonadati; phylum Pseudomonadota; class Alphaproteobacteria; order Hyphomicrobiales; family Nitrobacteraceae; genus Bradyrhizobium; species Bradyrhizobium sp. I71. The sequence continues at coordinate 277,416 of NZ_CP059398.1, read as the reverse complement.
GGACCGCATGCGCTGACCACATTAGTCGCTGACGCAAGGTGCAAGCAGCGATGTCGGGCGAACCCATCAAACCGCGCGGTCGCGATGCCGTCTCGGCGCAAGCAGACGGCGCACTGCCGCAAGCGGCGACCTCAGCCTCGGAAGACATCGCCGCCTTCGTCGCCAAGGCGCGGGCACTTTCGCCGCATTCACCGGGCGCGAAGGGGCGGCTGATCTTCGCGCTGGATGCAACGATGAGCCGGCAGCCGACCTGGGACCTGGCCTGCGCGCTCCAGGCCGACATGTTTCGCGAGACCGCAGCGCTCGGCAGTCTTGACATCCGGCTGGTCTACTATCGCGGCTTCAACGAGTGCCGTGCCACGGGCTGGATCTCCGACAGCGCCAAGCTGGCGGCGCTGATGAGCAAGATCGATTGCCGCGGCGGCGATACCCAGATCGGCAAGGTGCTGAGCGAGGCCCGGCGCGAAGCGGTGGCGTCCGGCGTGCGGGCCGTGGTCTTCGTCGGTGATGCCATGGAGGAAAAGGTCGACGAGCTCTACGCCAAGGCCGGTGAGCTCGGCATGCTCAAGGTGCCCGTGTTCGTGTTTCAGGAAGGCCGTGACGCCGTCGCCGAGCAGGCCTTCCGCCAGATCGCGCGCCTGACCGGTGGCGCCTGGTGCCGGTTCGATCCCGGCGCGGCGGCGCAGCTGCGCGAGCTGTTGCGGGCAGCTGCGGCCTATGCAGCCGGAGGACGCGAAGCGTTGCTGAAACTGGCGAAGACAGCGAGCGGCGCGGCGATTCTGATCGGCCAGATGAAGTAGCGATCGGGCTGGCGTGGCTCGCGGCGGCGGTGGATGCGATGCATTTTGCCGCGAGGGCGACTATATTCCGGTCATGACCCTGATTGCCGGCGCTGTCGCCGTTATCACGCTTTATCTGCTGCTTCAGATGTTCCGCGCGGCCAATCCGGCGGTGCTGGCGCGAACCATCAAGTTTGGGGGCGGCGTGCTGGCGCTGGCGGTCGCGGCCTTCACGGGTTTGCGGGGCGAGCTGGCGGTTGCGATCCCGCTCGGAATCTTCGGCGCGGGGCTGCTCGGCTGGACGCCACTGGCGAATGCCGGCTTCGGCAATATCGGCGGGCTGTTCGGTGGCGGTGCGGCGCCGGCGCAAGGGCAGGTTTCGCGCGTGCGCTCGCAATTCCTCGACATGCGGCTCGACCACGATTCCGGCCAGCTTACAGGCCAGATCGTCGCCGGACCTCACGCCGGGCGCAATCTCGGCGACTTCGATCTTGCCGGCCTGCTGGCGATGGTCCCGACGTTCGACGCCGAGAGCGTGGCCTTACTTGAAAGCTATCTGGACCGCCGGTTTCCCGCTTGGCGTCAGAACGCGCAGGGCGATGCGGCAGGGCGGCAGCGCCGCACGGCGGCGAGCGGCAAAATGACGGCGGAGGAAGCCTATCAGATCCTTGGCTTGCAGCCGGGAGCGGGGCGCGACGACATCAGCCGGGCCCACAAAGCCCTGATGAAGAAACTCCATCCCGACCAGGGGGGCTCGACGTATCTCGCTGCCCGGGTAAACGAGGCCAAGGATACTCTGCTTCGCACGCATAACGGCTAACTCCGGCACTACGCTACAAACGCCCGTACCGCGTGAGCTCCGTTCGCTCCGTCTGCCGTCGCCCCGATGCCCGCCATTGTCGGCGTGGTCGATCCCTTGAGTAAAGTTTTAACCGTAAATCCTTGACGAGAGGTTGTCGTCGAGCGGCCTTGTCAGGAATAGCCTCGGCATCACCGTACCCCTAAAACGAAAATGCCCGCGCAAGGGCGCGGGCATTTGGCTCGGAATGGAGAAGGGAGATCAGTTGCGCACGGTGATGCAGGAGATCTCGGCGCGCTTCAACGTGCGGCAGACGGCTTCGGCCTGGTCGCGCTCGAGCCCGGCGAAGCGGGCGCGGTAGAGCTTGCGATTGTCCTTGGCGACAACCGGCTCGGTGAACGGATCGGCCTTGCTGAGCAGGCCGCGGGCGGAGCTGCGGGCAGCGTCGATGCGCTGCTGGGCTTCGTTCTCGCTCTCGAGCGCGCCGACCTGGACGATCCAGCCGCTGTGAGCGACGGCCGGCCTGGTGGTGGCGCTCATCTGGATCGGCTGCGGCGCCGGGTCGGCGGACGCGAGCTTCGGACCGGCGGGGGCGGGCGCAGCGGCGGTTGCCGCCGGCAGCACCCCGAGGATGCCGTTGCCAGTACCGAAGCCCGCCGGCTGCCGCGGCAGTTCGGTGCGGGCAATCTCGGCCTTCGGTGCTTCCGGCTGGCTGACCGCCTCGGGCTTGTTGATGAGATCCGCCCGGGCGACGACGGCGCCGGAGGTTTCCGCGACGTCGGAACGGGGCGGGATGGTGCTGGTGACCGGCGGGGCGACCTGGGTCGGGGCGGCGGAGGCGACCTTCACGGCGCCGGCCTTGACCTGAACCGTCTTGACCCGAACCGGCTTCATCGGCTCGGACGAGCCGGGGATGATGGAGAGCGGCTGGCTTGAAATCACGCCATTGGTGAGCGGCGCAGGCTCGACCTTGGATTCAGTCGGCCGAACTTCAGGCTTGCTGGCTTCGGATCTGGCGTGAGCGGGCGGCATCGCGGCGGCCGCAGCGGCCAGCGTCGACAGCCGCGAGGCGAGACGCGACGGGGCGGCTTCAGGAGCAGGGCCGGTGGCCTGAACCTGCGGTGCGGAGCGTGCCGGAGCATCCGAGGCATCGGCGACGTCGGTATTGGCTTCGGCGCCGTTGCGCTCCGTGACCGCGGCGACCGTGTGGACAGTCGCGCCCTTGTCGAGATTCTCCGCGAGCAGGCTGCGCATGATGGCGTCGCGCGAGCCGCCGCTGCGGCCGCCCAGCACCACGCCGATCAGGTGGCGGTTGCCGCGGCGGATCGAGGTGACGAGGTTGAAGCCGGAGGCGCGAGTGTAACCGGTCTTGATGCCGTCCACGCCCTCGACGCTGCCGAGCAGGTGGTTGTGGTTGCGGATCGACTGTCCCCGCCAATTGAAGGTCGAGGTCGCGAAATAGCGATAGTAGCGCGGGAAACGCTCCTGGATGGCGCGACCGAGCGTCGCCTGGTCGCGCGCGGTGGTGACCTGCTCGTCGTTGGGAAGGCCATTGGCGTTGCGGTAGACCGTCCTGGACATGCCGAGCGAACGCGCCTTGCGCGTCATCATCTGGGCGAAGTCGTCCTCGTCGCCGGCGATCGCTTCCGCGATCACTACGGCAGCGTCGTTGGCCGAGCGGGTGACGAGGCCCTTGATCGCGTCCTCGACGCGAATGGTCTGGCCGGCACGCAGGTTCAGCTTGGTCGGATCCTGATTGGCGGCGTGCTGGGACACCGGCATCTCGGTGTCGAGCTTCATCTTGCCGGACTCGAGGCGCTCGAACAGCAGATAGAGCGTCATGATCTTGGTCAGCGACGCCGGATGGCGGATCCCGTCAGGGCTTGTTGCCTGGAGCACCGCGCCGGAATTGCCGTCGACGATGATGGACGCGAATTTCGAGCTCGAGCTCTCGGACACATCACGCTGGACGCGGTGATGCACATGGTGGCGGCGATGGCGACGCGCCTCCGCTGCATCGGTGGTGAAGATGACCGCGATGGTGACCGTAAGCAGCCCCAAAACGCCAACCCGCGCCAAGCGCGAGGAAGACAAGTTGTTACGAAGCATGGAACCCCGTCCCCGTTTCTGACTTGATCACCGGCCCGTGGGGCGAAATTGTGCCCAATGGTCCCGGGATCATTACCTGCTCAGGTTGTCCCTCCGCTGGTGTTCGCCGCGGGGGACGTTGGACCCGAGCCGCTGTTCTGGCTAAGGTGATGTTCTCAAACGGCTTTGGCCGCCTGCGGAAGTGAACACGTCCAGGGAATCAGGGTAGGGGGCCGCGGTTTCCAAAAGCTTAAGGAACCCTTGCGGGAAACCCCGGGAATTTCCGCGATTTGCGTCGAATTTTGTGCGACGCACAAGATTCTTGACATTTTTGTGCGTTGCACTATTTTTGGGCGAAGTCAGGGAGCCGGGGCTTCCCGACGCGAGCCAGGGAAAAGGATTCCGACATGTTCAAGGTTGAAGACTTTCAGAGCTACGGGAAAGAGCAGTTCGAGCAGTGCGTTGCTTCCGCGACCTCGGTGCAGCACGGCCTCCAGGCGATCGCCAGCGCTTATGGCGACTACACGAAGAAGTCGTTCGAAGACACCAAGTCCTTCGTCGAGAAGCTGTCCGGTGTGAAGTCGCTGGACAAGGCGATGGAAGCGCAGACCGATTTTGCCCGTTCTGCCTACGAGACCTTCGTTGCGGAATCGCAGAAGATCGCCGGCCTCTACAGCGACCTCGCCAAGCAGGCGTTCAAGCCGGTCGAGACCATCGTGTCGAAGTTCACCCCGGCCGCGAACTGACCCGCTCAACACGGTCCTGGAATCAAGAGCCCGGCCAGATTTGGCCGGGCTTTTCGTTTGTGTGGGCTTTTCGTTTGCGGGTGCGGACTTGAATTGAATCACTTCGCGACGCGCAGCTTGGAAATCTGCGTCAAGGTGTTCTTGAACGCGTCCGATGTCCGAGAGGCGTCCTGACCATTTGGAAGTTCCCACTGGTCGCGCAATCTGCAGCGCTTGAGATCTTGCGTCCGCATTGTTGATGTTGACTTGGATCGTGAAGATCGTGACCGATCCGGCCACGACCGAGTTGAAGGCGCTGGATTTGTCGTTCGCGGGAATAGGGGCGCGGCCTCCCATCCGATTCAATTGATCGAGGCACTGACATTGGTGGTGCCGACGTTGGCGTCCTTCGAGAACGGGATGATCGAAGTGCAAACCTCGCCCGACTGCCTGTGATAGTTGGGCAAGGTGCCCATCATGTCCTTTGGCCGCGGCTTGCATGCCCGTCATTTTGCCGGTCTGAACCATCGATCCTGTTATCCAGAAACATCGCCACCCGCCTGCGGGTATTTCCCCATGCCGCAGTAGAACTCGGGATGTGTGGATGTCCGCCGTCGACATCGTGCCGGCGCGATCAGTGTAGCGGCCCAGTAAACGCCGCCGAATCGAGCGCGACCTGCAGCGAGGTACGTGCTTGCACTGCGCGGCTATACTCCACCGCGGCACCGATGAAAGCCAGCACAGGCACCACGATGGCGGCCTTGCTCGGCCGCTGCAAAGCGGGCGAGCTGTCGACCAGGGCGCCTGAGGAGGGCAGGCGAGACTTGGCGGTCCACGAAATCCGTATTCTGCCCGATTTCGCGGCACGCCATTGAACGACAGGTGGTTTGGACCGTAGAAGCCCGGAGCCATCCGCGAAAAACCGTCGCAGGCGGGTTAACTGCCGGGTTCCTGGTCAACATGTTCTAAACATGCCGGGCGGAAATTTTTGTCAAATCGGCCCGGATTGATTAACCTGACGAGGATCGCCCGGACCGGGAATCGGGACTGCCACGGCCGCATCGGCCCGATCTCCGCATGCTTGCGGCCAGCCGTGGGCAGGCCCATATTGCTGGCGAACGGTCCGGCTCGAGCCGGATGTGTCGGGAGCGGCGATCCAACAAGGCGGCGCGCCTGCGCTAGGCTCCGAAGGGCGGAGTCGCGCGGTGACCGCCATGCGCTTCCGTGGGGAATTTGAACGCCTGTGCCATGCCGCAATTGACTTCCAGTATCGACCTGTCCGCGCCAGCCGCCGCCGACGCTCCTCGCATGAGCAATGACGAGAACCGTTCGGGCAACCCCTCGGGTCCGAACACTTCGGTCATCACCAAGGTCAAGCCCAAGACCAAGCGGCCGAACCTTTATCGCGTGCTGATCCTGAACGACGACTACACGCCGATGGAGTTCGTCGTCCACGTGCTGGAGAAGTTCTTCAACAAGGACGTCGAAGCGGCGACCAAGATCATGCTGCACGTCCATCATCACGGCATCGGCGAGTGCGGCGTGTTCACCTATGAGATCGCCGAGACCAAGGTGACGCAGGTGATGGACTTTGCCCGCAAGCACCAGCATCCGCTGCAATGCGTGATGGAAAAGAAGTAAGACGCCTTGCGGCGCGTTTGAAGCCGGCCCTTGTGCAAGTCGCGGCGTGATTGTTGCAGTCACGGCTGCGCGCGAATCCCGTTGCCGGCCGGCAAAACTACGGAATTCCGCGCCGGCGCCGATCCCGCCCAAATCGGAACGGGTTTTGCATTGAAATTACCGCAGGTGTGTCGCCGCCGAGTCGCGGAACCGGTCTTTCGCCGCGGTCTTGTATAACTATATGTGACAAAGGTTGTTGTTGCCTGACCGGGCGAGGACGATCATGATGGTGGGGGCCATAGAGGACGCGAATGCCGACTTTTTCCCAAAGCCTTGAACAATCCCTGCATCGTGCGCTGGCGATCGCAAACGAGCGTCATCACCAATACGCGACGCTCGAGCATCTTTTGCTCTCACTGATCGACGACTCCGATGCAGCCGCGGTCATGCGCGCCTGTAGCGTCGATCTCGACAAGCTCCGCACGAGCCTCGTCAACTACCTTGAGACCGAATTCGAGAACCTGGTGACGGATGGCGCCGACGACGCCAAGCCGACCGCCGGTTTCCAGCGCGTGATCCAGCGCGCGGTGATCCACGTTCAATCCTCCGGTCGCGAAGAGGTGACCGGCGCCAACGTGCTGATCGCGATCTTTGCCGAGCGCGAGAGTCATGCCGCGTATTTCCTGCAGGAGCAGGACATGACGCGCTATGACGCGGTCAACTACATCAGCCACGGCATTGCCAAGCGGCCGGGCGTATCCGAGGCGCGCCCCGTGCGCGGCGTCGACGAGGAGACCGAGACCAAGGGCAATGAGGACGCCAAGAAGAAGGGCGAGGCGCTCGAGACCTATTGCGTCAACCTCAACAAGAAGGCGCGGGACGGCAAGATCGATCCGGTGATCGGACGCAATTCCGAGATCAATCGCGCGATCCAGGTGCTGTGCCGCCGGCAGAAGAACAACCCGCTGTTCGTGGGCGAAGCCGGCGTCGGCAAGACCGCGATTGCGGAGGGCCTTGCCAAGCGCATCGTCGACAGCGAGGTGCCGGAGGTGTTGGCGGCCGCGACCGTGTTCTCGCTGGACATGGGCACGCTGCTTGCCGGCACGCGCTATCGCGGCGACTTCGAGGAGCGCCTCAAGCAGGTGCTGAAGGAGCTCGAGGCGCATCCCAACGCCATCCTGTTCATCGACGAGATCCACACCGTCATCGGTGCGGGCGCCACGTCGGGCGGGGCGATGGATGCTTCGAACCTGCTCAAGCCGGCGCTGGCGTCGGGCACCATCCGCTGCATGGGCTCGACCACCTACAAGGAATATCGCCAGCACTTCGAGAAGGACCGCGCGCTGGTGCGGCGCTTCCAGAAGATCGACATCAACGAGCCGACCGTCGAGGACGCGATCGCGATCCTCAAGGGACTCAAGCCGTATTTCGAGGACTACCACCGGCTGAAGTACACCAACGAGGCGATCGAGGCCGCCGTTCAGCTCTCCTCGCGCTACATCCACGACCGCAAGCTGCCGGACAAGGCGATCGACGTGATCGACGAGTCGGGTGCGGCGCAGATGCTGGTCGCCGAGAACAAGCGCAAGAAGACCATCGGCATCAAGGAGATCGAGACCACGATCGCCTCGATGGCGCGGATCCCGCCCAAGAGCGTGTCGAAGGACGATGCCGAGGTGCTCAAGCATCTCGAGCAGACCTTGAAGCGGACCGTGTTCGGTCAGGACAAGGCGATCGAGTCGCTCGCGGCTTCGATCAAGCTGGCGCGTGCCGGCTTGCGCGAGCCGGAGAAGCCGATCGGCTGCTACCTGTTCTCGGGTCCGACCGGCGTCGGCAAGACCGAAGTCGCCAAGCAGCTCGCGGCGAGCCTCGGCGTCGAGCTGCTGCGCTTCGACATGTCCGAATACATGGAGCGGCACACCGTGTCGCGCCTGATCGGCGCGCCTCCCGGCTATGTCGGCTTCGACCAGGGCGGCCTCTTGACCGACGGCGTTGACCAGCATCCGCATTGCGTGGTGCTGCTCGACGAGATCGAGAAGGCGCATCCCGATCTGTACAACGTGCTGCTCCAGATCATGGACCACGGCCGGCTCACCGATCACAATGGCAAGCAGGTCAACTTCCGCAACGTGATCCTGATCATGACCACGAACGCGGGTGCGTCCGATCTCGCCAAGCAGGCGTTCGGCTTCACGCGCTCGAAGCGGGAAGGGGACGACCACGAGGCGATCAACCGGCAGTTCGCGCCGGAATTCCGCAACCGTCTCGATGCCATCGTCTCGTTCGGCCATCTCAGTGTCGAGGTGATCGGCACCGTGGTCGAGAAGTTCGTGCTTCAGCTCGAAGCGCAGCTCGGCGACCGCGACGTTACCATCGAACTGTCCGAGCCGGCCAAGGCTTGGCTGGTCCAGCACGGCTACGACGAGCAGATGGGCGCGCGCCCGATGGCCCGCGTGATCCAGGAGCACATCAAGAAGCCGCTAGCCGACGAGGTGCTGTTCGGCAAGCTGAAGGGAGGCGGTCACGTCCGCGTCGTCCTGGTGAAGGACGAGGCCGACGAGACTAAAGACAAGATCGGCTTCGAGTTCGTCGAAGGCCCGGTCACGCCGAAGCAGGAGAAGCTCCCGGGTGCTCGCAAGCGCCCGCCGGGCAAGTCCAAACCGGGCGGTCCCGGCGGCTCGAAGGGGCCGACCTCCAAGGGCCCGCTGGTCAAGGCTTGATCTGCACGCGATGAAATCGAAAAGGCCGGCTGCAAAGCCGGCCTTTTTGCTTCAGGTTGCGGGCGGCCCTACGTTCCGGCCTCTCGGGCCGCCGCCGGCCGTGGCTTTTTCGGAACGGTCGGCCGCGCACGGGTAGGCACCGACGGCTGCATCGTCACGATGACCGGGTTCGGCTTGTGATCGGTCGCAGCGCCGGTCGCGGCATCGACACCCATGCCGATGAGGCCGCCGGCCAGGAGATTGCCGGCGAAACCGGCGGCGCCGGTGCCTGATACTTCCTTTGTGAGCTGCACCGTCTGGGATTCATAACCTTCCTTCTGAAAGGTGATGGTGATGTCGGCGCTGCGCTTGGCAACGATCGCGCATGGCGTTGTGCAGGTTGTGGGCACTTCGAGCCCTGTGACCTCGGCTTCGACGCCAGACGGTGTTGATGAAATGCTGATATTCTCGGTCGTGCCGCGCGTGACGGACGCGCAGCCGCCCAGCATGACGCTGAGCGCCACAATTCCAAATAAACGCATGAAATGCCCCTTGTCCCGCCGTCACTGGAGCGCAACCGGAGCGCGAGGGCAATAGGTCATTGGTCCGGATAGTTAAGTTACGCAGGAGTTGTGCACGAGATTGCGGTAGCCGAGACGTAGCGCCCGCTAGTCCCCGCGCAGGCGCTGATCGTCCTGGACGCGGACGTGCTCGGCGCCGCGCGCGCCCGCGGGCGACAGCCGCAGCATGCTCAGCATCGCGCCGCAGAGCGCAAATCCGACGGCGACGAGCAGCGCCAACCTGGTGCCCTCAACCGGATATCGTCCGAGCAGCAGCGCCACCAGCGCTGCCCCCGTGGTCTGGCCGAGCAGGCGCGCCGTGCCCAGCATCCCGCTGGCGCCGCCGGCGCGCTCGCGCGGGGCGGCCGCGATCATGGTGCGGTTGTTGGGGGTCTGGAACAGGCCGAAGCCGGCACCGGCCAGCGCCATGCGCCAGATCACGTCGAACGGGGTCGGGCTCGCGGGCAGGAAGGCCAGCGCGGCGAGACCGCAGGCGAACAGTGTGAGCCCGATGCCGCCGAGCAGGCCGGCCGGATAATGTTCGACGAGGCGGCCGGCGAGGGGGGCCGCGAAGGCCACCGCGATCGGCCAGGGCGTGATCAAGAGGCCCATCTGCACCGCCGAATAGCCGAAGCGGCTCTGGAGATAGAAGGGGATCGCGACGAAGGCCAGCATCTGCCCGCAGAACGATGCGATCGAGGTCGCTATCGACAGCGCGAACACCGGAATGCGCAACAGATCGACCGGCAAGAGCGGCGAGCTCATGTGGGTTTCGCGATAGATCAGCAGCGCGCCGGCGACGATGGCGATGGCGAATTGTGCGAGGCAGGTGATGGCGGCCTCGCCATGACCGACGCTGTCGACGGCGGCGATGCCGACACCGAACGTGATCGCGGACAGGCCCGCGCTCTGCCAGTCGAAGGAACGGCTCGCTGGCTTGGTGTGCGGCAGGCTGCGCAGGCCGATCAGCAATGTCACCGCACCGAGGGGCACGTTGATGGCGAACAGCCAGGGCCAGCTTCCGACGGCCAGGATGCCGGCCGCGAGCGTCGGTCCGACCGCAGCCGAGAAGGCGACCACGAGCGCGTTGAGCCCGATGCCGCGGCCGAGCTGGCTGCGCGGATAGGTGAAGCGCACCAGCGCCGCGTTGACGCTCATGATGCCGGCCGCGCCAAAGCCCTGGAGGATGCGCGCGGCCGTCAGCAGCGGCAGCGTGTGCGCCAGCGCGCACAACGCGGAGGCCAGCGTGAACAGCACCAGTCCGACAAGATAGACGCGGCGATAGCCGACGATCTCGCCGAGCGAAGCCAGCGGCAGCAGTGAGATCGTGATCGCGAGCTGGTAGCCGTTGACGATCCAGATCGAGAAGGCCGGGCTTGCATCGAGGTCGGCCGCGATCGTCGGCAGCGCGACGTTGGCGATGGCGCTGTCGACCACCGCCATGATGATGCCGAGCGCAATCGTCAGCACCGCCTGGTTGCGCTGTGGCTGCGGCAGGCCGTCGGCATGCTCGATGGTGGTCGATGACATCGTGAAGCGTGCTTGCTCGAGACGCGGTTGCTGGTCCGCAACCTGATCCGACCCGGGATGGTTCCAGCCAAAGCCTGGGCGGTTTCAGTCCTGTTTCGGCTTCCGTGGCTCCTGAATCGCCTTGAGGTAGCTTACCACGGCCTCGGCGTCGTCTCGGCCAAATCGAGCCGTGGGCATGGCGCGGTGGATGCTGCTGTAGCCGTCCTGGAGGCGCTGCATGAAATCGGGGTCGTAGAGTTTGTTCTCGCCGAGGTTCCGGAAGGGCGGTGCCAGCTCGTTCCGGCTCTTGCCTGTCCTGCCGACCGCGTGGCACTGCGCGCACATCCGTTGCAGCAATGCTTCGGCGCGCCGCTGTTCGAGATCCAGGGCTTGACTTGCCGTGCTCCACAGAACGCCAACGGCTAGCAGCGCTGGCGCGATCCTATTCATCGCTCATGTCCATCATTCCCAGCGCAGGGCCCTCATGGCAAATCGGCGCGGCAGCCTCGCGAGTGCCGCAGCGTGTCACGGCCGACACAGGCGGGCTTGATGCAGCTCAACTGTCCTACGCCGCCGGCGGATTCCGCTCGGTGAAGGTCACGCGCTGGTGCCAATAGGGATAGGGCAGCGTCACCGTGCTCGCGGCATCGAGCTTTGCGACCTGGTCCTTGGTCAAGGACCAGCCGACCGCACCGAGATTTTCGCGCAGCTGGGTCTCGTTGCGCGCGCCGATGATCAGCGTCGAGACAGTCGGACGCTGGAGCAGCCAGTTGAGCGCGATCTGCGAGACGCTCTTGCCCGTCTCCTTCGCGATTTCGTCGATGGCCTCGACGACACGGTAGACATGCTCGTCCGGAACGGGCGGTCCGAACTCGGCCGTCTTGGGCAGTCGGCTGACTTCCGGCTTCGGCTGGCCGCGGCGGATTTTTCCGGTGAGGCGTCCCCATCCGAGCGGCGACCAGACCACGGCACCCAACCCCTGGTCGAGCCCGAGCGGCATCAACTCCCATTCGTAGTCGCGTCCGATCAGCGAATAGTAGGTCTGGTTGGCGACGTAGCGCGGAAAACCGTGCTTGTCGGCGACGGCGAGCGATTTCATCAGGTGCCAGCCCGAGAAATTCGAGACGCCGACGTAGCGGATCTTGCCGGCGCGCACGAGCACGTCGAGTGTTGAGAGCACCTCTTCCGGCGGAGTGAAGGCGTCGAAGCCGTGCAGCTGGAACAGGTCGATGTAGTCGGTGCCGAGCCGGCTCAACGAACCGTCGACGGCCGCGAGCAGATGCTGGCGCGACGAGCCGATATCGTTGGGGCCCTCGCCGAAGCGGAAGGTCGCCTTGGTCGAGATCAGAACCTTGTCGCGGCGGCCCTTGATCGCTTCGCCAAGCACCCGCTCGGACTCGCCGAGAGAATAGACATTCGCAGTGTCGAACATCGACACGCCGGCTTCGAGGCAGATGTCCAGAAGGCGCCGCGCTTCAGTCGCGTCGGTCGCGCCCCAAGCCGCAAGGCGGCCGACGCCGCCGAAGGTGCCGGTGCCAAGACTGAGAGCGGGCACCATGAGGCCTGAACTGCCCAAGCGTCGGTATTCCATCGATGTGCTCCTCGGCTGGCCGCCGGTTGATCGATGCGGCCCCTCGGGTCGATGGTAGTGCAAGCAGGCGCTGCGTCCTATCACGCGCTCACATACCGGCCTTGCTTGGGATGGGCGCATCTCGTCGAATACGGCCTCGCAACGCGCGCGCCGAACGTCGTCACCAAAGATTGAGCTTCGAGCCTCGTTGCGGGTGAGAGGGAGCACACGTGTTCGCATCACCCGCCTGCCGCGGCAGAAGCGTCAGGCTCCAGCCATCACGACCAGCACCGGATCGATCGCGGTCACACCCAGATCTCAGTGCCGCAACTGGCTCTGCCTGAAATCGCGCGGCGACATTCCGAAATGCTCGCGGAAGACGCGGCCGAAATGCGAGAGGTCGTTGAAGCCCCAGCCGAATGCGACCTCGCTGATGTGGCGATGGGCGAGCACAGGCGAAGCGAGGTCGCGCCGGCATCGGGCGAGGCGTTCGGCAAGAACATGGCGCTGGAAGGAGGTGTCCTCGTCGGCGAGAAGATCGTTGACGTAGCGCGGCGAGATGCCGAGCGCGCCGGCGGTCTCCGCGAGCGAGAGGTCGGGATCGGAGAGGCGGGCGCGGATGTGCGCCTTCAACCGGTAGAGCAGGGCCGAGCGGTGGGTCGAGGACGGCAGCGATGTCCTGCCGAGCCACTCGCTCAAAGCCATGGCGAGCAGATCGACCGCCTGTTCCGACAGCGCGGCGGCGGTGTCCGGGGCCAGCCCGTCCGCGCTCTGGCAAAGCCGGAAGATGAAATCATAGGCGAGCCGCTCGAGCGGCCCGTCGGCGCCGAACGACGTCGCGGTCAGCGTCTCGGTGCCGCCGAGCCGGCGCCGCAGCATCTCGCGCGGCACCTTGAAGATGGTCTGCGTGAAGGCGTCGTTGAACTTCAGCTCATACGGACGCGTGGTGTCATAGAGCGCGAACTCGCCGGGATGGATCACGGTTTCCCGGCCGTCCTGCACAACACCACCGCTGCCGCGATTGCCGAGGGCAATGAGAACAAAATCCTGGTCCGAGCGCGCGATGCGAGAGGGTGTGCGGAACACGTGCTGGCGGTCGGAGCAGACTTCGGAGCATGCCGCCTTGCCGAGCGAAGCCTGCGTGACCGAGCCGCGAAAGGCGCTGCCGAGGTCGGACTTGCAGTCGAGGCCGACGAAGACGTCGCAGACGATGTCCTGCCAGAGGGCGAGCCGCCGATAGCCGGGGCTGCCGTCTGTCGTGAACTGGATGGTCATCTGGACAGCCTCCCTTTCACATCCCGCAAAATCGCCGGGGATCCAGCCTGCCGGAGGCAAATCCCGTACCGACCGACGGTCCCTTCCCAGTCGAATTTTTGTTCCGCCGCGGTCGAGCGCAAGGCCGCCCGGCTTGGCCAAATAGACTGCATCGGACGTGGTTTCCGATCAACCGGCAATGGAGGCGGGAATGGGCATCGAGCATCCGAAATACAAGGTCGCGGTGGTGCAGGCGGCGCCGGCCTGGCTTGACCTCGAGGCCTCGATCGACAAGTCGATCGCCCTGATCAGGGAGGCCGCGGAAAAGGGCGCCAAGCTGATCGCCTTTCCCGAGGCCTTCATCCCCGGTTACCCCTGGCATATCTGGATGGACTCGCCGGCCTGGGCGATCGGCCGCGGCTTCGTGCAGCGCTATTTCGATAATTCGCTGGCCTACGACAGCCCACAGGCCGAGCGGCTGCGCGAGGCCGTGCGCAAGGCAAAGCTCACCGCCGTGATAGGCCTGTCCGAACGCGATGGCGGCAGCCTCTATCTGGCGCAATGGCTGATCGGGCCCGACGGCGAGACCATCGCAAAGCGCCGCAAGCTGCGGCCGACCCATGCCGAGCGCACCGTCTATGGCGAGGGCGACGGCAGCGACCTTGCCGTGCATGCGCGGCCCGACATCGGCCGTCTCGGCGCACTGTGCTGCTGGGAGCATCTCCAGCCGCTGTCGAAATACGCGATGTATGCCCAGAACGAGCAGGTCCATGTCGCGGCCTGGCCGAGCTTCTCGCTCTACGATCCCTTCGCGCCGGCGCTGGGTGCCGAGGTCAACAACGCCGCCTCGCGTGTCTATGCGGTGGAGGGCTCCTGCTTCGTGCTGGCGCCTTGCGCGACGGTGTCGCAGGCCATGATCGACGAGCTCTGCGACCGGCCGGACAAGCATGCGCTGCTGCATGCTGGCGGCGGGTTTGCCGCGATCTACGCCCCCGACGGCAGTCAGATAGGCGAGAAGCTGGCGCCGGATCAGGAGGGATTGCTGATCGCCGAGATTGATCTTGGCGCCATCGGCGTTGCCAAGAACGCCGCTGACCCCGCCGGCCACTATTCGCGGCCCGATGTGACGCGGCTTCTGCTCAACAAGAAGCGGTACCAGCGCGTCGAGCAGTTCGCGCTGCCGGTCGACACCGTCGAGGCCACGGAGATCGCGGCGGCGGCAAGCTGAGCGTCGCTGGGCGAAGACGGGCTTACGTCAAGCCACACAATGTCCTAGCAGTTCGGGATGTGCGGCGCAGATGTGGTGTGCGCCGGCATCGCGCAGCTCGGCCTCGCTGCCATAGCCATAGAGCACGCCGATGGCGGTCATGCCGTTGCTCCTGGCTCCGACCACGTCATGGCTGCGGTCGCCGATCATGATCGCGTTGTTCGCGTCGACCCTGGCCTCGTCGAGCGCATAGCGAAGCAGGTCGCGCTTGTCGACGCGGGTGCCGTCGAGCTCGGAGCCGAACACGCGCTCGAAATACGGCTTCAGGCCGAAATGATCGACGATGCGGGTGGCGTAGACCGCAGGCTTGCTGGTCGCGACGAACATGCGCGGTGTTGTCGCAGTAAGCCTCGTGAGGGTGTCCATGATGCCGGCATAGGCTTCGTTCTCGAACAGGCCGATATCGCTGAAGCGCTCCCGATAGAGCAGCAGCGCGCGGTCGGCGAGTTCGTCGGTTCCGGTGAGCTTTTTCAAGCTGGCATGCAGCGGCGGCCCGATGCACCAGGTCAGTTCGTCCTCGCTCGGGACAGGCTGGTTGAGCCGCTCCAGCGCGTATTGGATGGATCGCGTGATCCCCGGCTTGGGGTTGGTCAGCGTGCCGTCGAGATCAAAAAAGATTGTCACCATTCGGGCGCGACCTGCGTTGATACTGCCGCTTGTGCTAGTTGGCTGGGGTTCCAAGTCAAGGTCCGATTTGTCCGATAGCGTCAACGCCATGCGAATAGCTCGGGTCATCGCAGTCTTGTGCCACGCCGTCGTGCTGTCGCCGGTGCTCGCAGAGGATGCGCCGGCCCCCGTCGTGCCTTCCAATGCCGAGGAACCCGCGAAGCCTGCGGAGAAACCCGCGGACGCGCGCGAGAGCGACACGCGGGAGTCGATTTGCCTGATCGTGGAGGCGGCTGCGCGCGATGCCAATCTCCCGCTCGAATTCTTCGCCCGGGTGATCTGGCAGGAGAGCCGCTTCCAGGCCGATGCGGTCGGCCCGATGACGCGCAACGGCGAGCACGCACAAGGGATCGCGCAGTTCATGCCGGGCACTGCAAGCGAGCGCGGGCTGCTCAATCCATTCAATCCGGTGCAGGCATTGCCGAAGTCGGCCGAGTTCTTGAACGAGCTGCGCAACCAGTTCGGCAATCTCGGCCTCGCCGCGGCGGCCTACAATGCCGGTCCGCGCCGCGTGCAGGAATGGCTTGCCGGCACCGGGCCGATGCCGGAGCAAACCCGCAACTACGTCTTCGCCATCACCGGCACCAGCGTCGATGCCTGGGCCAAGGCAGGCAGCACCGGCAAGGGGCCGCCGAGTTCACCGCCGACGAGCTGCCGTGATCTGATGGCGCTGCTCAAGCGGGCGCCGAACCCGTTTGTCGCCGAGCTCGAGCAGCATGTGGAGCTTGCCGCCGCAAAGAGCTGGGGCGTGCAGCTCGCGGCCGGCTTCGACCGCAACAAGGCGCTGGCGATGTATTCCAGAGCGGTCACGAAACTGAGCGCCGTGCTCGGCGAGCGTGACCCGAGCCTGCTAAGCTCGGTGATGCGCAGCCGCGGCACGCGCGCCTTCTACCAGGTCCGTATCGGCGCGGATACCCGAGCCGAGGCCGATGATCTGTGCAACCGCATCCGCAAGGCAGGCGGCGCCTGCTTCGTGCTGAAGAACCGCGGTGTGAGCGGGTAGCTCCGCTCCGTCGTTCCGGGGTGCGCCCCCTTGGGCGCGAGCCCGGAATCCATCGGACCGCAGAGATCGTGGTGAAATGGATTCTCAGGTGCGCGATTGCGCACCATAGCTCGCGACTTCGTCGCGCCCCGGAATGACGGTGCGGGTGTCGCGCCAGGCGTCGCCCGCGCATGCCAGCCCCGCCGCGGGCTTCCTTGACGCGGATGCCCCCATTGCCCGTTATGCGGGCACGATTCCGTAAACCCCGACCGACACTCCCGTGGCGCTTCCTCCGCTCGATTCCCCTCAATGGCAAAGTCCGTGGCGCGCGTTTGCGTGGGGACTGCGCTCGATCACGCAGACGATCCTCACCATCGTGCTGTTCGTGACCTATCTCGGCATCGGCGCGCTTGCCCACGACACCCATTTCAGCCTGGTCTGGGCGCTCGCCTCGACGCTGTTCGTCTGGGCCGGTCCCGCGCAGATCATTCTCATCACGACGCTCGGCTCGGGCGCGACCATCATCCAGTCAGCGATCGCGGTGACGGTGAGCGCCATTCGGCTGTTTCCGATGGTCGTGTCGGTGCTGCCGCTGATGCGGACGCCGACGACGAAACGACGCGAGCTGGTCTTCGCCGCGCATCTGACGGCGGTGACGCTGTGGGTCGAGTGCCACCGCTTCCTGCCGCTTGTGCCGCGGGAGCGGCGCATCGCCTTCGTCCACGGGCTCGGCTGTGGCCTCGTTTCGGTGTGCCTCGTCGCCAACACCGTCGGCTATTTCCTCGCCGCCAATCTGACCCAGACGCTGGGAGCGGCGATCCTGCTGCTGACGCCGCTGTCCTTCCTGTTCTCGACCGCACGCAACAGCCGCGAGGTCGCCGACGTCGTCGCGCTGGCGCTCGGGATCGTGCTCTATCCGCTGGCCGCCAGGATGAACTCCGGCCTCGACATCCTCGTCAGCGGCGTGGCGGCCGGCACGATCGCCTATGGCGTGCATTGGTGGCGGGAGGTGCGCGCATGAGCTTTGCGCAGCTCATCGGCGACTGGCACGCGCTCGCCGTGCTGTTCGTCGCCGGCGTCGTTCCCAACCAGATCTGGCGCATGCTGGGCCTGTGGTTCGGCGGTGGCATCGACGAGGGCTCGGAGCTCCTGGTCTGGGTGCGGGCGGTCGCGACCGCGATCCTGGCCGGTGTCATCGCCCAGATCGTGGTGGAGCCGCCAGGGGCGCTTGCCACTGTACCTGACGTGCTGCGCTATGGCGCGGTCGGCGCCGGGCTCGTCGTCTTCCTGCTGACCCGCCGCTCGATCTTCGCCGGCGTGGTCACGGGCGAAGTCTTCATGCTGGCCGGCAAGTGGTGGTTGGGCTAAAACCGCCGGCGAACAGCAAGGAACTGAAATATGGTTCGCGAACAGGAGCTACGCGAGGGCGAGGTCGCCATCGAGCTGCCGCCGACGCAAGATGCCGGCCTCGTCTTCATCGGCCGTATCCGCACGCCCTGGACGTCGCGCCTGGAGACGCCGCGGCAGGGGCGTCAGGACGGCCCGATATGCCGGCTCGAGATCTTCGAGCCGTTCGTGCCGGCGATCAAGGGCGTCGATTTCTACAGCAATCTCGAAGTGCTCTACTGGCTCGACCAGTCGCGCCGCGACATCATCCTGCAAAGCCCGAAGAACAACGAGAAGACCCGCGGCACGTTCTCGCTGCGCTCGCCGGTTCGGCCCAACCCGATCGGCACGTCGATCGTGAAGCTGGTCGGCATCGAGGGCAATTCGATCTTGGTGCGTGGGCTCGATTGCCTCGACAACACACCGCTGATCGATCTCAAGCCCGACCGCTGCGAGTTCACGCCACTGGCCGCGCCGCAGAAGGGCGATTTCGAGATGGAGTAGTCACGCTCTCTCCGTCGTCATTGCTTCGTCGCAAGGGCTCCTCGCAATGACGGAGTCTGTGGGGCTACCCCGCCTTCAACGCCGCGATCAGCTTGGCCGCGTGCTCTTCCAGCACCTTGGCGTCTTCCATGCGGCTCGCCGGCGGCAGCATGGCGACGCCGTCGTGGCGCGGCATGACGTGCATGTGCAGGTGAAACACTACCTGTCCACCGGCCGGCTCGTTGAATTGCTGCACGGTGATGCCGTCGGCCTCGAACGCCTTCATCGCGGCGGCCGCGATCTTGTGCGCGCCGCGGGCGACATGGGCGTAGTCGTCCGGCTTGATATCGAGGATGTTGCGGGCAGGGGCCTTCGGGATCACCAGGGTGTGACCGGGGACGCGCGGCATGATGTCGAGGAAGGCCAACACGTGTTCGTCCTCGTAGACCTTGTAGCAGGGCAGCTCGCCACGCAGAATCTTTGCGAAGATGTTGTTGGTGTCGTAGGCGGTCATGGTAGCTCCTCGGCGGCTCCTCGAGATTTTGCGCTTACTGTCACCAGCAACGGCGAGGCGTCAAGGCGCCTCATCGGCGCCCTTGCGGAACGGGCCGAGCTCGGCGAGCTCCCGTCCGGCCTCCGCGACATAGGCGCGCTCGCGCTTGAGGTAATCGTCGATGGCGCGGCGCAGGCCCGGATCGGCGATGAAGTGGGCGGAGTAGGTGGTGCGCGGCAGGTAGCCGCGCGCGATCTTGTGTTCGCCCTGCGCGCCGGCCTCGACATGCTTCAGGCCGTGTCTGATCGCGAAGTCGATCGCCTGATAGTAGCAGACCTCGAAATGCAGGAACGGATGATGCTCGACCGCGCCCCAGTTGCGGCCGAACAGCGTGTCCGAGCCGATGAAGTTGATCGCGCCCGCGATCCAGCGGCCGTTGCGGCGGGCCATCACCAGCAGCACGTCCTCGCTCATGGTCTCGCCGATCAGTGAGAAGAACTCGCGCGTCAGGTAAGGCCGGCCCCATTTGCGCGAGCCGGTCTCCATGTAGAATTGGAAGAACGCATCCCAGGCATCCTTGGTGATGTCCTTGCCCGTGAGGCAGTGGATCGTGATCCCCGCGGCCAGTGCGTCGCGCCGCTCGCGCTTGATCGACTTGCGGTGGCGGGAGTTCAGCGTCGCCAGGAAATCGTCGAAGCTCGCAAACCCCTCGTTGTGCCAGTGGAACTGCTGGTCGGTGCGCTGGAGGAAGCCGTGCTCGGCGAGCAGCTTCCATTCGGCCTCGCGCGCGAAGGTGACGTGGACCGAGGACGCCTTGCTGACGCCGCACAGCGCCACCAGGCCGCTCGCCAGGGCGTCGGTGATCTGCGCACGGTCGACGCCTTCGCGGACCAGCAGCCGCGGCCCCGTTGCCGGCGTGAAGGGAACCGAGACCTGGAGCTTTGGATAGTAGCGCCCGCCGGCGCGCTCATAGGCATCCGCCCAGCCGCGGTCGAAGACGTATTCACCCTGGCTGTGCGATTTCAGATAGCAGGGCACGACGCCGACGACGCGGCCGTCGAGCTTGGCCACCAGATGCCGCGGACCCCAGCCGGTGCGGATGGTCGCCGAACCCGATTTCTCGGCGGCGGAAAGAAATGCGTGCGAGACGAACGGGTTATAGGCAGGACTTGAGAGGCCGAGGGAATCGCCTGGAAGGGCGGATGAGGTTCCCAGGCCATGCCCCTTGCAAGCCTTTTCGTTAAGAGCCTTGCCGGGATTGGCGCAGGCGTCCCAATCCTCGGGCGAGACTTCGCCAATGGATGGTACGGCCTCGAGCGTAATGTCGGATGATGCCATTGCGCCCAAGATCGTGCATTGCAGCAGCGACTTCAAGGGGTGGGAACTGAGCTCTCTCGTGCCCCGGTCGCATCGCAGCGCGCTTCCGGGCCACGAGAGCTGGCGCTGTGCAGCGGCGTCCTCTTACGGCACGAACCCCTCGAAGATCATCTGGTCCGCATATTGGCCGACCCGCGTCCGCTGCTCCGGGGTGCGGACGGTCCAGCCGAGCAGGGCGCAGCCGAAGACGTTGCGCGCGATCCAGGGGGCGGGGGCCGGGAGGTGATCGACCTTGAAAGCGACGAAGTGGGGCTGGGTCCGGAAGCCGTGGCGCAGGTACAGCATGCTGTCGCGCTGCTGCTGCGTCAGGTTAGCCCAATACTCATCCTCGTAGATCCGTTGCGCGACGATGCCGCGCGGACGGGAGGGCAGCAATTCGCGCAGCGCCAGCACCTGGTCGGGATCGAACGACATGCCGACCGCGGGGCCGTCATAGGACGCCAGCACTTCGGCCATCCGCTTCACCAGCTTGCGGTCGCCGCCAAAATGACTCTTCACCTCGATCACCAGCGGCACGCGGCCGGCGACCATGGCGCAGAGGTCGCTGAGCGACATCATCCGCTCGTCGGTGTCCCTGAACCTGACCGCCTTCAGCTCCGCCGCGGTCTTCGAGATGACGTCCCCGGTGGCCTCGGTGAGACGGCCCAGCGCGTGATCGTGATGCACCATGGCCTCGCCGTCGGACGAGAGCTGGATATCGACCTCGATCGTGAAATTGCCCGCAATCGCAGCCTGCACCGCGCCCGGCATGTTCTCGACGATGCCGCGCGAAATGTCGTGCAGGCCGCGGTGGGCGACCGGCCGGGCTGTCAGCCAATCCGGAGCGCGCATGCGCCTCAGGCGACCTCGAACACGCCGTCGACCTCGACCGCCGCATCGGCGGGCAGCGAGGCGACCCCGACGGTGGTCCGGGCATGGCGGCCCTTGTCGCCGAAGGCGGCGACCATCAGGTCGGAGGCGCCGTTGAGCACCTTCGGCCCGTCGAGAAAGTCCGGCGCCGAGTTGATGAAGCCGCCGAGGCGGACCACCCGCACGACCTTGTCGAGATCGCCGAGCGCTGCCTTGACCTGGGCCAGCAGGTTCACCGCGCAGCCGCGTGCGGCTGCCGCCCCCTCTTCAATGGAGACACCAGCGCCGAGCTTGCCCTTGGCGATCAGCTTGCCGGCGGGGTCGAAGCAGACCTGGCCGGAGACGAACAGCAGGTTACCGGTGCGCACGAACGGGACGTAGTTGGCGACGGGGGTGGGGGCCTCATGCAGCTTGATGCCCTGTTCCGCCAGTTTCTGCTCGACCGTGCCCGCCATGTCCGACCTCGTTGTCCAAAATCATTGCCCCGGCGCGTCCGTTCGAAGGCCGGGCGCGCCCTGTTTCGCCCATCGTGCCGTCACATGCAAGCAACCGGAAGGGGGCGCATTTTGTTGTGGCAGGCCAACGCGAAGCGGCAACTTTACGTGAAACGGCCTCAGTTGCGACGCAATGGAACGGTCATTAAAATGTCGAATCTGCGCTTTCCTCAGGGAACAGACATGGTGCACCTTTTCCGGACTTCGCTCGGTGTGATGGCGCTCGCGGCGGCCGCTTTCGGCCCCGGCGGCGGGGCGCTGGCCGCCAATGGTCCGTTCCTCGCGCACCAGGCGTTGTATGACCTCAATCTCGTCAAATCGCGCTCCAATTCGGTCAACAGCGCCCGCGGCCGCATCCTCTACAATTTCACGGGGAACGCCTGCGAGGGCTATACCTCGGAATTCCGCCAGGTCTCCGAGCTCGACAGCGGCGAGGGCAAGGTCACGCTCAGCGATCTCCGCTCCAATTCCTGGGAGGACGCCGCCGGCAAGAGCTACCGCTTCAAGATCGAGACGCGCATGAACGAGGCGGATGCCGGCCGCGTCGACGGCTCGGCCGAGCGCGACGGCGACCACATCAACGTCAAGCTGAAGCTGCCGGCGCCGAAGAGCTTTACACTCGACGGCAAGATCGTGTTCCCGACCGAGCAGATCCAGCGCATCATCGCCGCCGCAAGGGACGGCAAGTCGCTGCTCGAGCTCTCCGTCTATGACGGCTCCGACGACGGCCAGAAAGTCTACAACACGCTGACCGTGATCGGCCAGCCGATCCCCGCCGACCGTGCCACCTCGGGCGATGCGTCGACCTCGGACGAGCACATGAAGTCGCTGAAGCGCTGGCCCGTCACCGTCAGCTATTTCGACCGCGACGCCCAGCAGAAAGAGGGCGAGCAGACGCCGGTCTATGCGATGTCGTTCGAGCTCTACGAGAACGGCGTCTCGCGCCAGCTTATGCTCGATTACAACGATTTTGTGATCTCGGGTTCGATGGGCAAGTTCGACGTCAAGGACAGCAAGCCCTGTAATTGAGGGTTCGTTGCATCTAGCCCTCAACACCGTCTCCCGCTACGCTTCCGTCCAACCACAAACCTGCGGGAGCCAGCCCATGCCCAAGCTCGACCATCTCCGCCCCAGCGGCCTGCATCACAATCCCGCTTACTCCCATGTCGTGACCGCTACCGGTGCGCGCACCATCTACATCTCCGGCCAGGTGTCGGTGGATGAGGAGGGGCGGATCGTCGGCGAGGGCGATATCGCCGCGCAAACGACGCAGGTGATGCAGAATCTCGGCCACGCCCTGAAGGCGGCCGGGGCGACCTACGCCAACATCGTCAAGATCACGACGTTCGTCGTGAACTACAAGCCGGAGCTGCGCCCGATCATCGGCAAGGCCCGCTCCGCCTTCTTCGAAGGCATGGAGCCTCCGGCCTCGACGCTGGTCGGCGTCTCCGCGCTCGCCGCGCCGGAATGGCTGATCGAGATCGAGGCGATCGCGGTCACGGATTGAGCCCGGGCTACGCCGACCTGGCTTTGGCCATCTCTTGCAGAACCGCCAAGGCCTCGTCGGCGCGGTCCACCGGTACGAACAGGTGATCGTGATAGAAGGCCGAAACGGCATTCACGCTGATGCCGGCTTCGGCCAGACGTGACGTGACAGCCGCCAGAAAACCCACCGCATCGAGTGCGGAGTGAACGGTCAGAGTGATCAGGCGCGAGGCAAAGGCGTAGTGCAGTCCTGCACGCTCGGCATCCTCACGCCGCATCACGAGTGTCCTGCCTTCATGCTCGCGGAACGTCAGCAGGCAGGTGGCGGTTGGAAGGGGCTCGTCGTGCGGAATGGTGCAGAACACGAAGATGTCCCCATGCAGGTCCGGCTTCATGTTGCTCAACAATGCGCCGAGATCGAGCTCACCTGTCATGGCGCGTTGCCTTTCCGTAGATGACTTCGCAATCCGGCGACAGTAATCGGTGCTATACGAACCGCAAATGGACTACCAAGCTGCGATTGAGAGCTCAGGGGTGTTGGAGTCGCTTCGTGCGTTCGACCCGCGCGTGGTCGGCACACTGCCCCTCGGACTTGCCGTGTCGGGCAGCGACGTGGATATCGTCTGCCACGCCCTTGATCCCGTCGGCTTTGCCGAGACGATTTGGCGACGATATCATTCCTGCGCTGATTTCCTGATCTGTCAATGGACGTCTGCGGGGCGTCCATTGGTTGCGCGCTTCGTGTGGGGCGGATGGCCGTTCGAGATTTTCGGAGCGCAACGGCCGGTCGACGAGCAGCCGGGATGGTTGCACTTCGAGATCGAAAGAAGGCTGCTGGCACTCGACGATGGTCGCCTGCGCAGCGCCGTCGCTCGGCTGAGATCGCAGGGTGCCAAGACGGAGCCAGCCTTCGCCGCCGTGCTCGAGATCGCCGGGGATCCCTATCGCGGCCTGCTCGATCTCGTCCACGAAACGGACCATCAATTGCGGGCCCGGCTGAACGGGCTGTGACGACGAGCGCGGGCCGACCGGCGATCACTCCTGCGCCTTCTCCGGCCCGTCATAGGCGATGCCGCGGATCACCGCAGCGCTGCCGAATTTCTTGCGCAAACTGTCCACCGCGCGCTCGGCGTGCGCGGCGCGGCGGTCGAGCATGTCGGTATCGTCGCTCGCCGAGCCTTCGCGCAGCGCGCTGACGCCGGCGCCCATCAGGCGGAAGGCGGTGCCGTCGATCTCCTTGGCCAGCATCTCGCGGCAGATCGAGAAGATCTTCGCGGCGAGCTGGGTCGGGGCCGCAATGGACTGCGAGCGGGTACGCTGGCGGAAGTCGGCGGTCTTCAGCTTCAGCGTCACGGTGGAGCCGGCGAGTTCGCTGCTTTTCAGGCGCGACGACGTCTTCTCGCACAGCCGCCATAGAATCTTCTCCAGCGTCGCGAAATCGCGGATGTCGGTCTCGAAGGTGGTTTCGCTGGAGATCGTCTTGGCGCCCCGATCCGGCTCGACGCGGCGGTCGTCGATGCCGCGCGCGAGCCGCCACAGCCGGCGGCCGTCGCTCGGAAACTGCCGCATCATCTCGATCTCGTCGGCCTTCTGCAGGTCGGCGATGATGCGGAAGCCGCGCTGCACGAGGCGCTCCTGCGTCGCTGGTCCCACGCCGAAGATGAAGCCGACCGGCCTCGAAGCCAGCATCAGACGGGCTTCCTCCTGGTCGAGTGCGGCAAAGCCGCGGGGCTTGTCGAGGTCGGAGGCGATCTTGGCCAGGAACTTGTTGCAGGACAGGCCGACCGAGACGGTGATGCCGATGTCACGCTCGACGTCGCGGGCAAAGCGCGCCAGCACCTTGGCCGGGATCATGCCGTGCACCCGTTCGGTGCCGGAGAGATCGAGGAAGGCCTCGTCGATCGAGAGCGGCTCGACCAGCGGCGTCAGCGCCTGCATGGCCTGGCGCACCTCGCGGCCGACCCGGACATATTTGGCCATGTCCGGCCGGATCACGGTCGCATGCGGGCAGGCCTCCAGCGCCTTGAACATCGGCATGGCGGAGCGCACGCCATAGGTGCGGGCGATGTAGCAGGCGGCCGACACCACGCCGCGTTTTCCCCCGCCGATGATGACGGGCCTGTCGGCGATGTCAGGATTGTCGCGCTTCTCGACCGTGGCATAGAAGGCGTCGCAGTCGATATGGGCGATGGTCAGGCCCGCCAGCGCGCGGTGGCGGACGAGGCGAGGGGAACCGCAGGCCGCGCAGCGCCGCACCTCCATGTCCAGATCGGCCAGACAATCCCGGCAGAAGCAGCGGGGCCCGGCCGGGTCGGCGGCCGTCACGGCACGTCGCGCTCCCAGGACGGATCGCCGAGCGCGTCCCCGAGGACCTGGCGCGCTGCGGCAACGTTGGTCGGATGCAGCTCCGAGGCGCTCGCGAAGGCCTTCACGGTGGCGTCATCGCGCAGCACGAAATCGAGCACGTTGAGGAGGAAATTCGGGTCCGAGGCGGCGTTCCGGAGGGTCTCCGGGCCCACACCTGTCTCAGCCAGGAACAGGCCCAGTCGCTCGGGCTCGCTCGCGACGAAGGACAGCGCCTGAATCGCAACGATTTCAGCGACTTCGCGGGGGTTGTGAACAGGCTTTTTCACGGGCCCGATTTGCCTTTCCGTTAACTTTCGGTGTCTACTTTGCATCATGCCCGAGTCTCGTGCCTGAGTCTTGCGACCCTGGGGGCAAGCAACTGGAAACCACATCGCAGAAAGTGGCCCCTCGGCTTTAACGAACTAGAGCGAATCTGAGGCTAGTTTGAATCCAGTTTTCGAAGCGCCGGAAAGCGGCGCCTGAGGCGTCACATGTATCCGGCTTCGTGCCAATCAGGAGGACGGGATGGCTAAGACCGTCCTGATCGTGGAAGACAACGAGCTCAACATGAAGCTCTTCCGCGACCTGTTGGAGGCGCATGGTTATCAGACTTCGGGCACCAGCAACGGTTACGAGGCGCTCGATCTCGTTCGCAAGATGCGGCCCGACCTCGTGCTGATGGATATCCAGTTGCCGCAGGTCTCCGGCCTCGAGGTGACGCGCTGGATCAAGGACGATCCGGAGCTGCGCGCCATTCCCATCGTCGCGGTCACGGCATTCGCGATGAAGGGCGACGAAGAGCGCATCCGCGAGGGCGGCTGCGAGGCCTATTTGTCCAAGCCGATCTCGGTCGGCAAATTCATTGAGACGGTCCGGCGTTTTATCGGATAGGAAGTGAGTTCAAAGTGTCCGCGCGTATCCTGGTTGTCGATGACGTTCCTGCCAACGTCAAACTCCTCGAAGCCCGCCTGTCCGCCGAATATTTCGACGTGATGACCGCTTCGAACGGCACCGAGGCGCTGGCGATCAGCCGGCGCGCCGAATGTGACATCATCCTGCTCGACGTGATGATGCCCGACATGGATGGTTTCGAAGTCTGCCGCCGCCTCAAGACCGATCCGGCCACGCATCACATTCCCGTCGTCATGGTGACGGCGCTCGACAGCCCCGCCGACCGCAACCGCGGCCTGGAAGCCGGCGCCGACGACTTCCTCACCAAGCCCGTCTCCGACGTCGTGCTGATCGCGCGCGTGCGCTCGCTGACCCGGCTGAAGATGATGACCGACGAGCTGCGCATGCGCGCCATCACCTCGCTCGAGATCGGCATGCAGACGCCGGAGCGCAGCGCCGTGGCCGACACCGGCAAGGGTGGCCGCATCCTGCTGGTGGACGACCGCGAGTCCTCCTACGAGCGGCTGGCGACCATCCTCGCCGCCGAGCACACCATCGACGTCGAGCCGAACCCGACGGAGGCGCTGTTCCACGCCGCCGAGGGCAATTACGACCTTCTGATCGTCTCGCTCGACCTCAACAATTTCGACGGCCTCAGGCTGTGCAGCCAGGCGCGCTCGCTGGAGCGCACGCGGCATGTGCCGATCCTGGCCATCGCCGACCCCGAGAACTCGACGCGGCTGCTCCGCGGCCTCGAGATCGGCGTCAACGACTACCTGCTGCGTCCGATCGACAAGACCGAGCTCTTGGCCCGCGCCCGCACCCAGATCCGCCGCCGCCGCTACACCGATCATCTGCGCGACAACGTGCAGAACTCGATCGAGATGGCGATCACCGACGCGCTCACCGGCCTGCACAATCGCCGCTACATGGAGAGCCATCTCGCGACCCTCGCCGAGCAGGCCTCGATCCGCGGCAAGCCCCTGGCGCTGATGATCCTCGACATCGACTATTTCAAGTCGATCAACGACAATTACGGCCACGATGCCGGCGACGACGTGCTGCGCGAGTTCGCGGTGCGTGTGCGCAAGTCGATCCGCGGCATCGATCTCGCCTGCCGCTACGGCGGCGAGGAGTTCGTCATCGTGATGCCGGAGACCGATCTTCACGTCGCCGGCATGGTCGCCGAGCGCCTGCGCCGCTCGATCGCCGGCGAGCCGTTCGCGATCCACAAGGGCACCAAGCGCATCGAGGTCACGATCTCGATCGGCCTCACCACGCTGGAGCGGAAGGGCGAGGCGGTTGCCGACGTCCTCAAGCGCGCCGACACTGCGCTCTATCGCGCCAAGCACGACGGCCGCAACCGGGTGGTGTCGCATGCGGCCTGAGGCCGCCGCGACACAAAAATTGCGAAAACAACCCCATGCACAGTAGCCGGCGCCAGTCGGATCAATGACTTACGCGGGTGGCAAAGAGGCATGCGCGGGTCGCGCGCCCGTTTGACTTGTCGGGCAAAACAGGAGCATGTTGGTAGGATCGAGACGGTCCTGCAAACTCCGCTGTCATTCCCCGCGAAAGCGCGGAATCCAGTCCACTGCAGCCTTTCGGTTCTAGCCTTGCTGCCTCTGGAATACTGGATCACCCGCCTTCGCGGGTGACGACACCGCATAACGCGGCGGCCGCGGCTATTGTGACGCGCGCCTGCCGCGCGTAGCAGCCGCCTTCGCATCATCGCCCACATCCACGCCCGCATTGCGCAGCAGCACCTTTGCCGCTTCCTTCGCGGCGCGCGCCATCGCGGGATCGTCGCGCACGAGATCCTGGGCGATGGAGCCGTCGACCAGCAGCACGAGCTGCGTCGCGAGCGCGTCCGGGTTCGCCACGCCGAGCTCGGTCAACCGCTCGCGAAACCAGATGCGGCGGCTTTCCTTGAAGGCGATCGCGATCTTTTTCACGGCGCGGTCCGTGGGGCCCAGCTCGGCGACTGCATTGACGAACGGGCAGCCGCGAAAATCTTTCGCCGCAAACCGCCGCTCCAGCGAATCGAAGGTGGCGAGGATCTGCTCGGCCGGCGGCTTGTCCGACGGGCGCTGAGCTACGAAGCGGCGCTCGAGATAGGCCGCGATCAGCGCGTCCTTGGACGGGAAGTGGTTGTAGAGCGTGCGCTTGGAGATGCCGATCTCGGCCGCGATGGTGTCGACGCCGATGGCGCGAATGCCTTGCAGATAGAACAGCTTGTCGGCGGTCTCGAGGATCCGCTCTTTCATCGTCTGTTGTTTGGGCGGGGGAGCCATGCGGTAGCACGCGTCCTGTTCGCTTGACAGCACCTGACATCCATAGCCTATGTAAACAGGTCTGTGTACCCAAAATCAACGGCAAAAGCAGACGACGGCATTTGCGCCGTGCCGACGAGGGAGAAGAAAATGCCCCTGCTGCAGGTCCTGCGTCCGACATTGCCGATCCTGATCGGGGCCTCGATCATGCTGACGCTGAGCATGGGGCTGCGGCAGAGCCTCGGGATCTTCATGCAGCCGCTGACGCATGACATCCACATTTCGATCTCGGATTTCACGCTGGCGCTGGCCGTGCAGAACCTCGCCTGGGGCTTTCTCCAGCCGCCCGCCGGCGCGCTCACCGCGCGCTACGGCTTCCGCCCGATCATGATCGCGGGCGCGCTGATGTACATTGCGGGGCTCGCGCTGATGGCAACCGCGAACGGGCTCGTCAGCATCATGATCGGAGCGGGCGTGCTGATCGGCACGTCGCTGGCCTGTACCGCGGCGGCGATTGCGATGTCGGTGGCGGCGCGCGCGGTGCCGGCAACGGTGCGCTCCACCGTGCTCGGCATCGTCTCCGGCGCGGGCTCGCTCGGCGCGCTCTTGTCGGCGCCGATCGGGCAGATGCTCAACGAGGGTTTCGGCTGGCGCGTTGGCCTTGCCGGATTCGTCATCATGTCGGTGCTGATGATCCCCGCCGCCTGGTATGCCGGCCGTGTCGACAGGATCCCGCTGCCTAAGCCGGCAGCCGACGAGATCGACGACGCCACGGCTGCGGCCGCGGCGAGAACCGCATTCGGCAATGCCTCCTTCGTGGTGATGACCTGCGCCTATCTCGTCTGCGGCATGCAACTCGTGTTCCTCACCACGCACCTGCCGTCGTACCTCGCGATCTGCGGCCTCGATCCCATGCTCAGCGCGCAGACTCTCGGCATGATCGGCGGCTTCAACGTGCTGGGCTCGCTATTCTTCGGCTGGGCCGGCCAGCGCTGGAACAAGCTGGCACTGCTCGGCGGCATCTACATCCTGCGCTCGCTGGCGCTCGCCTGGTATTTCACGCTGCCGGCGACGCCGTTCTCGACGCTGCTGTTCGGCGCGATCATGGGCTTTTTGTGGATGGGCGTCGGCCCGCTGGTCGCGGGCGCGGTCGCCGAGATGTTCGGCCTGCGCTGGCAGGCGATGATCCAGGGCCTCGCCTTCATGAGCCACCAGATCGGCAGCTTCCTCGGCGCCTATGGCGGCGGGGTGCTCTACGACGCGCTCGGCTCCTACACCATGGCCTGGCGCATCGGCGTGGCGCTGGGTCTTGCCGGCGGCATCGTGCAGGTCGCGTTCGCGCTGATCCGCCCATCGCAGCCGCCAGCGCCGGTGTTGCGGACGGCGTAGCAGGGCGGCTGGTCGCTTTCGTCAGCTTGGGAGCTTACAACGGACGCCGCGCAGTTTGGAGCGGACGTCGAGGGCCTCTGCTGAGGTCTGCGTTTTCGAGCGAAGTGGACACCGGTCGCGTCAAGAAAACGAGTCAAGACTCGAATCCAGAGCCGTTCCGATTCCATCGGAACGGGAAAGGCTTTTGGGTAACCAGGAATAGCGCCCCGGCGTAGCCCTATCGGACGCCATGTCGCAGTCTGCCTTGCTAGGAGTTGTCGGACGTCAAGTCGACTGATCACAAAACCGCTAGCACGCCCCTCGCCACAGGGACTAAGACATGGAATGGGCGGGCCATACGAAGCATTGGACACTTGAGACCGGAGCTAAGGTGTGGCTGAGAACCAATTCCGGATTTCACGATTATCCACCGGCAGGAACCGACCTGCCGATCATACTCGGTGATGCAACTGTCATCAGCACCCGGGTGGTGAGCTCGTCGCCGAGCAAGATTGTCCTTGAGCTGGACGACGGTCATCTCCGAAGTCTGACGCCGGGCGTTTCGGGCTTATCGCCTCGCGGATTTCCTGGCTCAGAGTGGATCGTGCAGCGGCGCGTGTAGCTAAGCGGTAGGCCGCTTGTCACGCGTCGAACGAAACGATTTGTACCGATCAATCTGGTTTGCGAGGCGGACCCAGCTTTGCGACAGAGACTTCAGGAGCCTTGCTTCAGTCTCGTCGCGCGCTGATTGCATCAAGCTGAGGCATTCAATGGACTGGGCTCGACAATGTTTCACCGTTTCCATGAATGCTACCCCACCCCAATCGCCAAACCTGTCCACCAGCTTGACATACTTCCGAGCGAAAATCTGTGGGCTGGCTCACATTTTTTATTGCGCCTGGTTCCGCCGCATCAAGTGCGCTGAGCGTGGTCGACAGCATCGAGCAAGCCAGCGCCTGTTTCGTGCGTTTCTTAGGCGCCTCTACAGGGTCGGTAAGTGTCAGTTCTGCGCCAATCGCGGCGAGTCTCGGGATACGAAAGGGACGAGTGCTGTCACCCTCATTCCGTCATTGCGAGCGCAGCGAAGCAATCGAGAGTGCCTCTGCGTAACGACTCTGGGTTGCTTCGTCGCAAGAGCTCCTCGCAATGACGCCGTGGAGAAAGAAAGAGTGCGCGTCGATCTCCTTCTCGTGCCCCGGACGCAGCGTAGCGTCCGTAGGGGAGAAAATGAAAACGGGGCCCGCGAGGGCCCCGTCAAAGTCTTCAACGTCCCGCGATCTTACTTGATCTTGGCTTCGCGGAATTCGACGTGCTTGCGCGCGACCGGATCGTACTTCTTCTTGACCAGCTTGTCGGTCATGGTGCGCGAATTCTTCTTGGCGACGTAGTAGAAGCCGGTGTCGGCCGAGGACACGAGCTTGACCTTGATGGTGACCGCTTTGGCCATGTTCTGAACCTCAGAATATCGGGGAATCTGGAGCCGGCCAAACGGCCCGCGTTGGCCGGCAACCTAGCCAGAAACCGCCTGATGTCAAGGTTTCGAAGCGTTTTCGAGCGAAGTGGACACCGGTTCGCGTCAAGAAAACGCGTCAAAACAACAACCTAGAGCCACGAAGGGGCTCTAGGCCCCGGAAAACCACTCAAAACGGGCCGATCAGGCCTCGAAGAACCGGTTTTTCGGCCGCGGCAGGCCCAGATTCTCCCTCAAAGTGGGCCCTTCATACTCTTTGCGGAAAATCCCGCGCTTCTGGAGCTCCGGGACGACCTTGTCGACGAAATCGTCGAGGCCGGCGGGCAGGAACGGGAACATGATGTTGAAGCCGTCAGAGCCGCGCCCGACCAGCCATTCCTCCATCTGGTCGGCGATGGTCTTTGCGGTGCCGACGAAGGACAGGCCGCCATAGCCGCCGACGCGCTGGGCGAGCTGGCGCACGGTGAGCTTTTCGCGGGCGGCGAGATCGATCATCCGCTGGCGGCCGCTCTTGCTGGCGTTGGTCTCGGGGATCTCCGGCAGCGGGCCGTCGGGATCGAAGCCGGAAGCATCGGTGCCGAGGATGACGGAGAGCGAGGCGATGGCGCTGTCGTAATGCACGCGGCTGTCGAGCAGGGCGCGCTTCTCCCGGGCCTCATCGACGCTGTCGCCGACCACGACGAAGGCGCCGGGCAGGATCTTCAGATGCTCGGGGTCGCGGCCGATCTTCTCCATGCGGCCCTTGATGTCGGCGTAGAGCTTCTGCCCGTCGGCAAGGCTGCCGCCGCCGGTGAACACGGCTTCCGCGGTCTCGGCCGCGAGCTGCTTGCCGTCTTCGGACGCGCCGGCCTGCACGATCACCGGCCAGCCCTGCACGGGCCGGGCGATGTTGAGCGGGCCGCGCACCTTCAGGTATTTGCCGTGGTGGTCGAGCGTGTGCATCTTGGCGGGATCGAAGAACAGGCCGCTCTCGACATCGCGCACGAAGGCGTCGTCGGCGAAGGAATCCCAGAGGCCGGTGACGACGTCGTAGAACTCGCGGGCGCGCTTGTAGCGCTCGGCGTGCTCCATGTGGTCGTCGAGGCCGAAGTTGAGTGCGGCGTCAGGATTCGAAGTGGTGACGATGTTCCAGCCGGCGCGGCCACCGCTGATGTGATCGAGCGAGGCGAAGCGGCGTGCGACGTGATAGGGCTCGTCGAAGGTGGTCGAGCCTGTCGCGATCAGGCCGATGCGCTCGGTGACGGCCGAGAGCGCCGACAGTAGCGTGAACGGTTCGAACGAGGTCACGGTGTGGCTGCGCTTGAGCGCGTTGATCGGCATGTTGAGGACGGCGAGGTGATCGGCCATGAAGAAGGCGTCGAACTTGCCGGCCTCGAGCTTTCGGATCAGCGTCTTGATGTGCGAGAAGTTGAAATTGGCGTCCGGCCACGCGCCGGGATAGCGCCAGGCGGCGGTGTGGATGCTGATCGGGCGCATGAACGCGCCAAGCTTGAGTTGCCGTTGTGCCATCGCCCGGGGTCCGTTCTTGGTGACGCTCGGGAAGACATAGGGACGCGGCGGAGCTCCGCCATTGGCGGACGGCGGGAAGATTATTTTGTTTTTCGATGTGCGCTCAGCACAATCTCGTCATTTCATTTGACGCCGTCGCCTGCGGCCATCCTTCGAGACGCCCGCCGTTGGCGGGCCCTCAGGATGAGGACTGAAGGCGCGGCGCCAGATTCAACAGGCAAGAATCCAACCTAGCCTCATCCTGAGGAGACCGCGAAGCGGTCGTCTCGAAGGACGAGGCGCGCGCTCGACGGCTGCCAAGAAGCAACTTGCAACGCTTCGGGAACGACGCCGAGAGCGGCTCAGCTCAAAATATCCTTCTGCATCCTGCCGCCGTAGAAATGGAAGAACGGCACCGGCGCCTCGTGGTGGAGCGGGCCGGTGGCAAGGCGGGCGTCGAGCTCGTTGAGCACGTTGCGCGTCATCGGATGCAGGTCGGCGAGCGGTTTCGAGCCGAGCTCGACCCAGACCAGCTCGACCAGCTCCGCATCGGCATGGATCACGCCCTCGACGCGATGGGTGATCGCGGAGGCGTCGGCGGTGAAGAAGCGGGTGTCGAACCGCTTGACGCGGCCGGGCGGGGTGATCGCGCGCGCGATCAGGAACAGGCCGGAGGGATCAGGCAGCAGGCCCGCATCCGCAAAGGGCTTCCAGGGGCCGTCGAGCCTCGTCACCTTGCCCTCGGCCTTGCGGCCGAGGCACAGGCCGGTTTCCTCACAGGCTTCGCGGATCGCGGCAATGGCGAGCGATTTCGCGCGCGAGGCCGGCGTCTTCGGGCTGCCCTTGGCGAGATTGGCCTCCAGCTCGGGCGTGATGGGCGCCGCGCAGGGCACGCGATAATCGGCCTTGTCGACGCGGCCGCCCGGGAAGACGAATTTTCCGGGCATGAACACCACCTTGTCGTGGCGCTTGCCGACCAGCACTTTCGGAATGGCGCCGCTGCGATCGACCAGGATCAGTGTCGCCGCATCCCGTGGGCGGAAATAGGGATGATGGTCGGCTTCCTTCTCCTCGTGGACCCTGGCTTTCTCCGCTGCCTGCGCAATATCCGTCATGTCCTCACCCAAACCGCTTCTTGCTTGTTGCTTACACAGGCGGAATACCATCCGGAGGGTTCTCGTCAAACCCGTGCATGCGCAGAGCCCATTGCAAGCCGACCACAGCTCCCTTTACCGGCTGCAGCAGCGCGAGCGAGGCGACGAGGGTGAAGGGCAGGTAGGCCGCGAAGCTGATCCAGACCGGCGTGGTGTAGTTGGTCTCGATCCACAAAACGCCCGGCACCACGACGTGGCCGACGATGACGATGACGAGATAGGCGGGCAGATCGTCGGCGCGATGCGGCGTGAAATCGAGGCCGCATGTCGCGCAATTGTCCGCCGTCTTCAGGAAGGCGCGGAACAGCTTTCCCTCGCCGCAGCGCGGGCAGCGGCCGCGAAAACCGCGCTTCATTGCCGTCCAGAGGTCGCGCTTCTCGACGAGACCGCTCTCGCGCGTCCAGATCTTCGGGGCCGTACTCATCGTCACCATGCCTTGCCCTTCTGTCCCTTGCCCTTGCTCTTCTTCCCCTTGCCGGGCTTTTTCTTCTCCGGCTTGCGTTTTCTCTCCGGGCTGCGTCCAGGATGCGGCTTGGATGATTTTCGCTGCGGGCGGAACGGCCTGCGCTCCCTTGGTGAGCTCTCGCTCTCCGACGACAGCAGCTCGAAGCGCAGTGCGCCCGCGATCGGGGCTGCTTCTATCAGACGGACGTCGACGACGTCACCGAGCTGATACGTCGTGCCGCTGCGTGTGCCGACCAGCGCGTGACGGCTCTCGTCATAGTTGAAATATTCCGTGCCGAGGGATCGGATCGGGATCAGCCCGTCGGCGCCGGTCTCGCTCAGCTTGACGAACAGGCCGGCGCGCGTGACGCCGGAGACGCGGCCCTGGAAACTTGCGCCGATGCGATCGGCGAGGTGATGGGCGATCAGGCGGTCGACGGTCTCGCGCTCCGCCTTCATCGCGCGCCGTTCGGTCACAGAGATGTGGGCGGCGACTTCGCTCAAGGTCTCCGGCGTCTCGCTGTCGGGCAGGGCACCTTCACCGAGGCCGAGCGCACGGACCAGCGCACGGTGCACGACGAGGTCGGCATAGCGGCGGATCGGCGAGGTGAAATGCGCATAGCGGCGCAGGTTCAGGCCGAAATGGCCGTAATTCTCGGAGGAATATTCGGCCTGCGCCTGGGCGCGCAGCACGACTTCGCTCACCAGCGGATAGTAGTCATGGCCTTCGAGCTGGGCCAGCACGCGGTTGAACAGCGTCGGGCGCAGCGCGCCTGATTTCGTGAAGGGGACGTCGAGCGTCTCCAGAAATTCCGCGAGCGCGTGCACCTTCTCCAGCGTCGGCTCGTCATGCACGCGGTAGATCAGCGGCAGCGATTTCTTCTCCAGCATCTCGGCTGCCGCAACGTTGGCGAGGATCATGAACTCCTCGATCAGCTTGTGCGCATCGAGCCGCTCAGGCACGACGACGCGGTCGACCGTGCCGTCGCTTCTGAGCAGGATCTTGCGCTCGGGCAGATCGAGATTGAGCGGATCGCGCTCGTCGCGTGCGCGCTTGGCGCAGGCATAGGCGGCATAGAGCGGCTTCAGGATCGGCTCGAGCAGGGGGCCGGTCGTGTCATCCGGCCGCCCGTCGATCGCGGCCTGGGCCTGCGCGTAGCTCAACTTGGCCGCCGAGCGCA
This sequence comes from Bradyrhizobium sp. I71, assembly GCF_022354745.1. NCBI lineage: Bacteria > Pseudomonadati > Pseudomonadota > Alphaproteobacteria > Hyphomicrobiales > Nitrobacteraceae > Bradyrhizobium > Bradyrhizobium sp. I71. Next base: position 241,715 of record NZ_CP059398.1, on the reverse strand, counting down.
TCAGGATGCGGTGGAAGCTGTGCGAGCGCTTGCGCCCGTCGGGGCCGAGCACCATGCGAACCGCGAGCGCGCCGCGCGGCTCGCCGGGCACCAGCGAGCAGAGATTGTTGGAGATGCGCTCGGGCAGCATCGGCACGACGCGGTCGGGGAAATAGACCGAATTGCCGCGGTCGAGCGCGTCGCGGTCGAGCGCAGTGCCGGGCCGGACGTAGAAGCTGACATCGGCGATGGCGACGTTGACGATGAAGCCGCCCTTGTTGTTGGGATCGTCGTCGGGCTGCGCCTGCACCGCGTCGTCGTGATCTTTTGCGTCCGGCGGATCGATCGTGACGAGCGGGACGTCGCGCCAGTCCTCGCGTCCCTTGAGATTGGCGGGCTCGGCCGCCTCCGCCTCGTGCTCGGCGGCGGCGGAGAATTGCAGCGGGATGTCGTGAGCGTAGATCGCGATCAGGCTGATCGCCTTCTCGGACTTGACCGAGCCGAGCTTCTCCTTGACGCGGCCTGAGGCCAGGCCGAAGCCGCGCGAGCGGACGATGTCGACGCTGACGAGGTCGCCATCCTGCGCGCCACCTGTATCGGCCTTGGCGATGTTCAGCTCACGGTCGGCGAATTTCTTGTCGACGGGAACGAGCCGTCCGCCGCCTTCGGGAAGCTCGCGGAACACGCCGAGGATGCGGCTCTTGGCCTTGTCGATGACCTTGATGATGCGGCCGCGCCAGGCGGGGCCTTCGGTCTCCTCCGAGCGCTCGATGCGCAGCAGCGCGCGGTCGCCGACACCGGCGGCGGTGCCGGGTTTGGGCCGGCGCGGCATCTCGATGAGGATCTTCGGCGGCTCGCCGCTCTCGACCTCGTCCCATTCGGCGGGAGAGGCGATCAATTCGCCGTCGCTGTCGCGGCCGGTGATGTCGGCGAGCAGCGTCGGCGGAAGCGTGTCCGGCTCCGAGATCGTGTGGCGCTTCGTCTTGACGATGCCGTCGTCGGCGAGCTCGCGCAGCATGCGCCTGAGCTCGGCACGGTCGGCGTTCTTCAGGCCGAACTCGCGTGCAATTTCGCGGGTCCCGACCTTTCCCTGATTTGCCTTGATGAAGGCGACGATGGCGTTCCTGTCGGGAAAGCCATGGTCATTCTTGCGTTTCACTTAGCCTCTAACTCTTGCCGGCACTCTTCTTGGCCGGAGTATTTGCAGGATTCTTGGGGGCGGCTGCCTTGGTCGGTGACGTCTTGGCAGTCGACGACACGGCGGCGCGCGCCTTGCTGGTGGATTCGGATTTGGTTTTGGCCGCGGCTTTCTTCGCGGCCGGCGTCTTCGGTTTCGGCGCGGCGTCTTCGCCGTCCGCTGTTCTCTCTGCAGTCTTCCTGGCCTTGGCCGGCTTGGCCGCTTTCTTCGCCTTGGTGGTCTTGGCCTTGCCGCCGCCCTTGCCGCCGCCCTTGCCACCGCCCTTGGCGGCGCGCTCGTCGATCAGCGCGATCGCCTGCGGCAGGGTGATGGTATCCTTCTCGAACTCGGCCGGGATCGTCGCGTTGACGCCGCCGGCCGTGACATAGGCGCCGTAGCGGCCGCTCTTGACGGTGACGGTGCCGAGCGTCGGATGATCGCCGAGCGCCTTGCCGGGATCCGCGCCGAAGCGGCGGCTCGGGCCCTTGGCGACCTTTTCCGCGATCAACGTCACCGCGCGGTTGAGGCCGATGTCGAACACTTCGTCGCCGGCTTCCAGGCTGGCGTAGGTCTTCTCGTGCTTCACGAACGGCCCGAAGCGGCCGAGGCCGGCGACGATCGGCTGGCCGGTTTCCGGGTGCTTGCCGATCTCACGCGGCAGCGACAGCAGTTTCAGCGCGAGCTCGAGATCTACATCGCCGGGCGAGGTACCCTTCGGGATGCCGGCGCGCTTGGGCTTCTCGCCTTCCGCATAATCTTTCTGCTCGCCGAGCTGGATGTAGGGCCCGAAGCGGCCGGCCTTGACCCAGACGTCGAAGCCGGTGTCGGGATCCTGACCAAGCGAACGGTCGGCGGTCGCCTCGCTGTCGGCGGCGAGCTGACGGGTGTAGCGGCATTCCGGATAGTTCGAGCAGCCGACGAAGGCGCCGAACTTGCCGGCCTTGAGGTTCAGCCGGCCGGTGCCGCAGTTCGGGCACTGGCGGACGTCGCCGCCATCGGCGCGCGGCGGATAGATGTGCGGCCCCAGCATCTCGTCGAGCACGTCGAGCACCTGCGCGACGCGCAAATCCTTGATGTCGTCGACGGCGCCGATGAAGTCGCGCCAGAAATCCTTGAGCACCTGCTGCCAGGAAATCTCGTTGTTGGAGATGCGGTCGAGCTGTTCTTCAAGGGCCGCGGTGAAATCGTATTCGACATAGCGGCTGAAGAAGCTCTCCAGGAACGCGATCACGACGCGGCCCTTGTCCTCGCCGTGCAGGCGCTTCTTCTCCAGCTTGACGTAGCCGCGGTCCTTCAGGACCTGGAGGATCGAGGCATAGGTCGAGGGCCGGCCGATGCCGAGCTCTTCCATGCGCTTGACGAGGGATGCTTCCGAGAAGCGCGGCGGCGGCTCGGTGAAGTGCTGGGTGACGGACAGACTCTGCCGCTTCAGGGCGTCGTTCGGGCTCATCGCGGGCAGGCGGCGGGAATCCTCGTCTTCCTCGTCGTCGCGGCCTTCCTGGTAGAGCGCCAGGAAGCCGTCGAACTTGACGACCTGGCCGGTGGCGCGCAGCTCCAGCGTGCGGGAGCCTGCCTTCGCCACGATGTCGACCGTGGTGCGCTCGAGTTCGGCGGATTCCATCTGGCTCGCGATCGTTCGCTTCCAGATCAGCTCGTAGAGCTTCGCCTGATCAGCATCGAGCTTGCGGCTCAGGCTGTCGGGGCGGCGGGAGAGGTCGGTCGGGCGGATCGCTTCGTGCGCTTCCTGGGCGTTCTTGGCCTTGGCCTGGTACTGGCGGGGCGCATCGGGCACGTAGGCGTTGCCGTAATCCTCGCCGATCACCTTGCGCGCCTGGGTGATCGCGGACGGATCGATCTGCACGCCGTCGGTACGCATATAAGTAATGAGTCCGGTGGTCTCGCCGCCGATGTCGATGCCCTCATAAAGGCGCTGGGCGATGCGCATCGTGTGCGCCGGCGCAAAGCCGTATTTGCGGCTGGCTTCCTGCTGCAGCGTCGAGGTGGTGAAGGGCGCCTGCGGATTGCGCCGGGCCGGCTTGGCATCGACCGCGGTCACGGTGTAGCTGGCTGCCTCCAGCGCCTTCTTGAAGTCTTCGGCTTCGGCGCCGGTGCCGATGTCGAGACGCTGGATCTTCTTGCCGTCGGCGCCGACGAGGCGGGCCTCGAACGTGTCGCCGCGCGGGGTGAGCAGGGTCGCGATCAGCGACCAATATTCGCGCGGCACGAACTTCTCGATCTCGAGCTCGCGGTCGCAGACGAGGCGCAGCGCCACCGACTGCACGCGGCCGGCCGAGCGCGCGCCCGGCAGCTTGCGCCACAGCACGGGGGAGAGGGTGAAGCCGACCAGGTAGTCGAGCGCGCGGCGCGCCATGTAGGCGTCGACCAGCGCGCCGTCGATCTGGCGCGGATGCTTCATCGCATCGGAGACCGCCTGCTTGGTGATGGCGTTGAACACCACCCGCTCGATCTTGTGGTCCTTCAGCGCGCGCTTTTCCTTCAGCACCTCCAGCACGTGCCAGGAGATGGCCTCGCCCTCGCGATCAGGGTCGGTGGCGAGAATCAGGCGGTCGGCGCCCTTCAGGGACCGGGCAATCTCGTTGAGCCGGCCGGCCGCCTTGGGATCGACCTCCCAGATCATCTTGAAATTGGCATCGGGATCGACGGAGCCGTTCTTCGCGGGCAGGTCGCGGACATGGCCGAACGAGGCCAGAACCTCATAGGACGAGCCCAAATATTTGTTGATCGTCTTGGCTTTCGCCGGCGACTCCACGATGACGATATTCATGTAGTTCCAGTAACTTACGGGGAAATCTTGGGCCGAAAACGAAAGGACTCGGGTCGGCCGTTTCGACCCGAACATGGGTGGTGCGGCCTCCGCTGTCAAATCGAGGGGTGTTGAGAGCCGCCCCGATGGGAAAAGTTTCATATCGAGAAAGTTGCAGAATACCACCTTGGAGTTGCGGTCGATGTGGGCGTAATGTTGCTGCTGGGGCCATGGATTCGGGTGGGGTCTTGGTAACTAAGCCAAAGAAACGGAAGCGTGCCGCGTCGGGCGCGCGGGGAGGCTCGCGTCACGAGGAACCAGGGGAGGGCGGCGCGGACGAGGCGGTCGCCTTCATCGCCGAGCAGACCGGAGCATTGCGCAAGCTCGCCGAGCGCCACAAGCTTGACGTTCTGCATTATCTCCTGGGCATGACCAAGCTGGAGGCTGACGAGCATCTGCGGCTGCGGACCAAGCGCAAGCTGTCGTGAGCCTTGCGTCATTGTCAGTCCCGTCATCCTGAGGCGCGAGTGGCGCGATGCCAGGCATCGCGCCGGGAGCCTCGAAGGATGAACGGCCGAGATGCAGCCGCGCGGAGAAAGCCGGGCCGTCGCCCTTCGAGGCTCGCCGAAGAGGCGAGCACCTCAGGCTGACGGTGAGAAATTGGGGGCAATGACGCTGTGGCGGGCCACGCGTGCGCCGTCAAGCCGACCGCCGTCGCGCCGGCCGCGGCTTCAGCGTGGTGTCGGCGGGACTGAGCAGCCGCCCGTCCTCGGCGCGCATTTCCAGCTTCTTCACCGGGCGGCCTCTCGCACGATCGACCAGGATGGTCGCGATCTCCTCGGGGTGATCGTCGAACGCCTCGCTCCATTGCCGCAGCGCGACCAGAATCGGGAAGGTGCCGCGGCCCTTCGGCGTCAGCAGATATTCCTGATAGGCGCTGCCGTCGGAGGCGGGGGCGGTCTCGAGAATGCCGTGGTCGACCAGCGATCGCAGGCGGGCCGACAGGATGTTCTTGGCCATGCCGAGCCTGCTCTGAAACTCGCCGAAGCGGCGGACGCCGAACAGCGCCTCGCGGATGATCAGCAGCGACCACCAGTCGCCGAGCGCCTCCAGCGAGCGTGCGATCGGGCAGGAATCGCCCTCGAAGCTGGTTCGTTTCACCATCGCGGTCTGTCCTGTCGCGTTCGCACGGCGCCGGCGCCGATCACGCGCTTGTGTGGTTGCATCATAAAACCATATGCCCTAGATGGCAACATAGTTTCATCATGCAACTACTGGAGGCGAGCGTGAGACTGAAAGACAAGACGGCATTGATTACGGGCGGCAACAGCGGCATCGGGCTTGCGACGGCAAAGCTGTTCGCGGCCGAAGGCGCCAAGGTGGTGATCACGGGGCGCAACAAGCAGACGCTGGAGGCTGCCGCGAAGGAACTCGGGCCGAACGCGCTCGCACTCGCCGCAGATGCCACCGACATCGCCGCGACCGAAGCTGCCATCAAGCAGGGCGGGGAAAAGTTCGGCAAGTTCGATATCGTGTTTGCCAATGCCGGCATCGCCGGCGGCACGCCGCTGGGCTCGGCGACGCCCGAAGTCTTCGAGAAGGTCATCAGCACCAATCTGACCGGCGTGTTCTTCACCGTGCAGTCGGCGCTGCCCTATCTCAACGACAATGCCTCGATCATCCTCAACGGTTCGGTGATCTCCGTGCTCGGCATTCCCGGTTACTCCGCTTACGGTGCCGCGAAGGCCGGCGTGCGGGCGATGGCGCGGATCATGGCCTCGGAGCTGTCGCCGCGCGGAATCCGCGTCAATGTCGTGGCGCCCGGCGCGATCCGTACCCCGATCTGGGGCCCCGCGACCGCGACGCCCGAAGCCGAGAAGGCGTTCGAGAAGCGGATCGCGCTATCGACGCCGCTCGGCCGCATCGGTGAAACGGATCACGTTGCGAAGACGGTGCTGTTCCTCGCCTCCGATGATTCCGCGCATGTGCAGGGCCAGGAAATCTTCGTCGATGGCGGCGCGGTGGCCTCCCCGAGCGGCGCGCCGATCTATCGCGGCTGATCAAACCAGGCGAAATCGAACTGGCCGGCGCAGTCTATGGGTTGCGCCGACCGGTTCCGACGTCTTGCGGGATCATTGACTGAACCTAACCTTTGCGCGCGGTGTTGAACCTTCGCGCGAGCTGGAACGACCCTTTTATGGGAAGGGGCAGACTCATTACTTATAAGGAGTCTAGCCATGCCGAAGGCAGCCCGCTTTTTCTCGTCGCCTTCATCGCCGCGCATCTTCACCGAAAGATCCGCCGTTCCGGCCAAGCGCTCCGACACGTCCGAGTTCGTCGCCATCGCGTTGTTTTCCGGCATTGGCCTGTTCGTCTCGCTCGTTGCCGTGATCCTGGGCATTTAGGGCGTCTGGTTCCAGCTTTGCAGATCGTGCAGCCGTCAGCCGCCGCATTTCGGCGGCGGCCGATCTCGGCGCGGCGTCAGGCCGCCCGCAGGCTGATGGCCGCTTGAAGCGCGCCCGCGAGCGCTTTCTCGCGGTGATCCGGTCCGACCTGGATGCCGTCGGCGATGATGAATTCGGCATTGTGGATGCCCATGAAGCCGAACACGCCGCGCAGATAGCTTTCGAGATGCTCCAGCGCTGCAGCGGGCGAGCCCGCGCCGTAATAGCCGCCACGCGAGATCGCGACGATCACGCGCTTGCCGCCGGCGAGTCCCTCCGGCCCGGCCGCGCCATACTTAAAAGTCTTCCCCACCACCATGATGCGGTCGATCCAGGCCTTGAGCTGGCTCGGAATGGTGAAGTTGTACATGGGGGCACCGACGACGACGACGTCGGCGCCCAGGAACTCGTCCAGCACGGCCGCGCTTGCGGCAAGATCGGGCGCGAGTTCCGCCGGCGCGGGGGCGCCTTGCGCGGCCGCGAGATGCGAGCCGGAGAGATGGGCAAGCGGGGTCTGGGTCAGGTCGCGATAGGTTACGTCGAGACTGGGCGTCGCCTGCCGGAGCCGGTCGACGATGGCGGCGGAGACCTGCCGGCTGACGGAGTGGGGGCCGAGGACGCTGGAGTCGATGTGGAGCAGTTTCATTTGGGGTCACCCTGGTATAGGTTTGTAACCAGCGCTACATGAGTGACTGTCGAAATCCCCGCAAGAACGCACTTTTTTGAGCCATGGGCACATCATTGAAACCTGAGAACACCGATTTGCCTGCTCCGCCGAGGCCAAATCCAAGGCCAAATCAGCGTCCCGAGCCAATGCCGGATCCCAACCATGCGGACTGCCGCGGGGTCGCCTCCATCCTGTCCCGCGTCGGCGACAAATGGAGCGTGTTCGTCATCATGATGCTCAGCGACGGGCCGAAGCGCTTCAACGAGCTGAAGCGAATGATCAACGGCATCTCGCAGCGGATGCTGACCTTGACGCTGCGCGGCCTCGAGCGCGACGGCCTCGTCACGCGCACGATCTTCCCGACCATCCCGCCCCGCGTCGATTACGAGCTCACCGATCTCGGCCGCGGTCTTCAGCAGCCGGTGAAGGCCCTCGGCGAGTGGGCGATCGAGCACCAGGCGCAGATCGCGGCCGCGCGCACGCGGTTCGACGAGCGCAACGACGGCTAAAGCAGCGAGACCAACCCGCCACCGTGGCGCTCGAGCCTGCCGGCCAGTTCGAGCTCCAGCAGCACTGTGCGCACGATCGCGGGCGAGGCGCCGGACATCCGCACGAGATCATCGATCGTAACAGGCGCCGGACCGAGCAGGTTGGTGATCTGATCGCGGTCATGGCCCTGCGGATCGCTCTCGAACGGCTCGCTGTCGGGCTCGCCCGCGGGATGCATCAGCGGCCGCTCCATGATCGACTGTACCGCGTTGATGATGTCGGCGGCCTCGGTGACGAGCGTCGCGCCCTGCTTGATCAGATCGTTGGCGCCGGCCGCGCGCGGATCGAGTGGCGAGCCGGGCACCGCGAACACCTCGCGGCCCTGTTCGGCCGCCATGCGCGCGGTGATCAGCGAGCCCGAGCGGTGCGCCGCCTCCACCACGACGACGCCGAGCGAGGCGCCCGAGATCAGCCGGTTGCGGCGGGGAAAGTCGCGGGCGCGCGGCTCGTGGCCGAGCGGCATCTCGGAGATCGCAGCGCCGGCGTGACCGAGGATCGCGGCGAGCAGATCGCCATGCTCGGGCGGATAGATGCAATCATGCCCGCCGGCCAGCACCGCGATGGTGCCGCTCTCGATGCTGGCGCGATGCGCGGCCTGATCGACGCCGCGGGCGAGGCCCGAGATGACGACGAAGCCGGCCTCGCCGAGTTCGCGCGCGAGCTGGCCGGCGAACTTCAAGCCGGCGCCCGAGGCGTTGCGCGAGCCGACGATCGCGATCATCGGCCGCGTCAAGGTTTTCGTGTCGCCGCGCACGGCGAGCAGCGGCGGCGCATCGTCGATCATCGCCAGCCGCGCCGGATAGCCGTCCTCGCCGGGCGCCAGCCAGGCGATGCCGAACTTGCGGCTTGCGGCAAGCTCGGCCTTCGCTTCATCGGCACTACAGATGCGACCCGTTCGCTGCGCACCGCCGCGGCGGGCGAGATCCGGCAGTCGCTCCAGCGCGGCGCGCGGGCTGCCGAAATGGTCGACCAGCGAACGGAAGGTGCGCGGCCCGACATTGTCGGAGCGGATCAGCCGCAGGCGGTCGATCCTGTCAGGCTCCGTCAGCTCCACGCTGGGATTGATGGCGTCCACGGTGTCTCCTTGCAGGGACAGCATGGAACAACCTGAGGGCGTTGCGCAACAGTCACCTGCGCTTGCGCGACCTTGCTGCGATGCTAAAAGCGATCCCAATAAGAAGGGTTTTGCCATGATCTCACTTGCCGACCTCCAGCGCCGCATCGAAGCGGGCGAGCTTTCGCCTGACGCCGCCATCGCGCAATCGCATGCGGCGATCGAAGCCAAGGAGAAGGACGTCCACGCCTTCGTCCGCCACGACAAATCGGCGAAGGCGCAAGGCTCCGGGCCGCTGCGCGGCATCGCGGTTGGCATCAAGGACATCATCGACACCGCCAACATGCCGACCGAGATGGGCTCGGAGATCTACCGCGGCTGGCAGCCGCGCGCCGATGCGCCGGTCGTGATGATGCTGAAGCGGGTAGGGGCCACCATCATCGGCAAGACCACCACGACCGCGTTCGCCTCGCGCGATCCGACGCCGACGCGCAATCCCCACAATACAGGTCATTCGCCGGGCGGATCCTCCTCGGGCTCGGCGGCGGCCGTCGGCGCCGGGATGATCCCGCTGGCGCTGGGCACCCAGACCGGCGGCTCGGTGATCCGGCCCGCCGCCTATTGCGGGACGGCCGCGATCAAGCCGTCGTTCCGGATGCTGCCGACGGTCGGTGTGAAATGCTACTCGTGGGCGCTCGACACCGTCGGCCTGTTCGGCGCGCGCGCTGAGGATCTCGCGCGTGGGCTGCTCGCGATGACGGGGCGCACGGAGTTCTCCGGCATCGTCGCGGCGAAATCGCCGCGGATTGGCGTGGTCAGGCAGGAATTCGCGGGCGCCGTGGAGCCGGCGGCCGAGCAGGGGCTGCAAGCTGCCATCAAGGCGGCCGAGCGCGCCGGTGCCAGCGTGCAGACCATCGATCTGCCCGAGGCGGTGCAGGAAGCCTGGCGCATCCATCCTGTCATTCAGGATTTCGAGGCGCATCGCGCGATGGCCTGGGAGTTTTCCGAGCGTCACGACGAGATAGCGCCGATGCTGCGCGCCAGTCTCGATGCGACGGTCGGGCTGACGCCGAAGGAGTATGACGAGGCGCGCCGGGTCAGCCGTCGCGGCCGCCGCGAGCTCGGCGAGCTGTTCGAGGGTGTCGACGTGCTCTTGACCTATTCGGCGCCGGGCACGGCGCCGGCCAAGGAGCTCGCGACCACAGGCGATCCTCGCTACAACCGGCTCTGGACGCTGATGGGCAATCCTTGCGTCAACGTGCCGGTGCTGAAGGTCGGTGGCCTGCCGATCGGTGTGCAGGTGATCGCCCGCTTCGGCAACGACGCGCACGCGCTTGCGACGGCGTGGTTCCTGGAGAACGCGCTGGCGCGGGCGTGAGCGTGCCCTCAACTGTATGTGAACGCGGCGGAGGCAACTGCGCCGCCGCTCGGACGACCAACTGAATTCATGGCTCTCCCGCACCGACAGGGTCCGCGCGGCCCACAATTCTTCGCTGCGAGCGAAAGTCTCGGCGAGATCGTCGAGGCGCTTTGTGATGTCGATCTCGCGGATGCCGCGACCGCCTGCGCGCGAACGATCAAGGTGCTACCGGCGACGTCGCCGGTGCTGATCGTGCACTATCGATCGCCAATGGCCTCGCAACGCGGAGTCTACAAGCGCACCGTCAAAGGCATGCACACGCGCGCGGCGGCGCTGAAGCCGAGTGGTCCGGTCGGTGTCGTGCTGGTGCGGTTGAAGCCCGAGGCGGCCGATCGCGTGCTCGGGGTCAAGCCTGCCGAGCTGCTCGATGCCAGCGTCGAAATCTCAGATATCTTCGGCGACAACGCTGCTGCATGTCTTGAAGAACGCCTCGCCGGGGCTGGCAGCGCGGCTGCGCGCGTGACTTGCATGCAGGGCTTTCTCGAGCAGAGGCGGAGGCCGTCACGGCTCGATCCGCTGGTTGCACAGGCGATGCGGGCTATCAGGCGGAATCCGGCGATCTCGATGCGCGGGCTCGCCGATTGCCTCGATGTCGGCGAACGCAGCCTTCAGCGCCGCTTCAAGACCGAGACCGGTGCGAGCGCGAAGCGGTTCGCACGGATCGAGCGGATGCTGCAGGCGATCGCCGCGCGCCGGTCCGGCGCCGATTGGGCCGATGTCGCGCATGCATGCGGGTTCACCGACCAGGCGCATCTGATCCGCGACTTTCGCACTTTCGCAGGAAGCTCGCCGGAGGTGTTCTGCCGGCGTGTTGCGGCCGACAGAGTGCAGGGGTGGAATGACGAACTCGCCTCGTCGGATTTTTACAATACGTTCGTTGCCTAGGCCGCTACCAGCGCGTCTCCAGACTTCGCAAGGAGACGCAAACATGTCGACAGAGTTCGCCCGCGGCACTCGGCTGCGCAATGCCTTCAACAAGGAGACGTTCGTCTTCTCCGGACTGCTCGACAACCGTGACGTCGCACGTTTCGGTGTGATCCTCGAAAAGGGCGGCTCGGGCGGCGGCAACGCGCTCGTGCACGTGCATCCCGGCGCGGACGAGCAGTTTGCAGTGAAGAGTGGACGCATCAAGGTCGTCGTCGACGGACGTGAGCAGTTGGTGGACGCCGGCGGCAGCGTCACCGTGCCCCGCGGCAGACCGCATTATTTCGCCAATGCGGGCGACGGTAACGCCGAGTTCGAGGTCTCGTTCATGCCGGCGCAGCAGCATCTGCGCTTCTTCGCCAATTTCGTCACGCTCACAGTGAAGCAGCCCAAATGGTTCTCCAGCGCTGGCGATCCCAACTTCCTGCTGATCGCGCTGGTGCTGCACACCTATCGCGATCACATGTATCTTGCTGGCGTACCGATCTGGCTGCAAAAACTGCTGTTCGCCGTGTTTGCGCCGATGGCGCGCCTTGCCGGCTACCGGTTGGCGATCGAGCCGCTCAGCGAGGCGGCTACGTCCGGAACGTCAGGCTTTGCGGCGTAGGCGAGGATCAGACCAGTGCCAGCTCGGCTCGCGAGGGTGCGGCGTCCTGTGTTGCGCCCGCACCTTGCCCGAGCCAGCGCTCGGCGGCTGCGCGGCCGCTTCGGTGCAGGAGACGAATGAAGCCCCGGCCGAGATCGGTCGATGAGCGTTGCGCCAGACCATCAACGGAGTCTTCCGCCGCGATCCTGGTGAGCCGCAGCGGAGAGGCCATGTGCGACTGCGCCCATTCGATCGCCGCGATCTCGGCATTGAGCGCGGCGTTGGCCACGATCTGGTCGAGCCTGCGGTCGATCGCGGCGAGCGTGATCGGCACATAGCCGTCGCGCGTCGGCGTGACCTGGACGAGCAGCAGATCCGTCGCCACCGTTTCCTGGACCAGCCGCAGCAGCGGCGGATTGCCGCCGAAGCCGCCGTCCCAATAGGCCTCGCCGTCGATCTCGACCGCGCAGTGAACCAGCGGCGGACAGGTCGAGGCCAGCGCGACGTCCGCGGTGATGGCGTCGTTGGCGAAGATCTGCTGCTGCCCGTCGCGGATCCGCGTCGCCGCGATCAGCAGCTTCGGGCATCCTGCGTCGCGCAGGATGGAAAAGTTGATGTCGCGCGCCAGCGCCCGCCGCAGCGGGTCGAGATCGAACGGATCGAACTGCCCGGAGCGCAGCGTCGGGCCGAACGCGACCGAGCTGCCCGCCGGCGAAAAGCCGCCGACCAGCATCAGCGAGCGGAACGATGCCTCGTGCATCAGTCGGACCCAGAATCGGTTCAGCCGGCTGCGGGCGCCTTCACGGCCGCCTTCGGCAAGGCCGCAGGCGAGCAGCAGCGCATTGATGGCGCCGGCGCTGGCACCGCTGACGGTGTCGATCGCGATGTCGGGCTCTTCCAGCAGCCGCTCCAGCACGCCCCAGGTGAAGGCGGCAAAGGTGCCGCCGCCCTGGAGCGCCAGCGAGAGTCTTCGCGGCGGCCATTGGCCGGAACGCGCCTGCGGGAGCGCGACCGGTGCGGCCCTGGGGACCACGACGTCGAGCGGAGCGTCGGCTTGCGCAACGGGCGCAGGCTGCGGCACTTGCGGCGAAACGGGCGCAGGGGCGGGCGGCGGCGCATCGGACCAGATATTGGTCGCCGAGAGCAGCCGGCTTGCCGCGCTGCCGGAAGCACTGAGCGAACCAACCCCGTAATGCGCGCCGACAATCATCTCGCTCATTCTGAGCAACCGCGTAACGCCGTTTCCTGTGTCAGGATGACAGGCATGGAACCCGTTCGCTACTGTCTGCACCGAGCGGTGCGGAAGTTGCGAACAGGATTTGGCGTATAATGCGGAAGGTGTGCGGCGATATCCGTACTTTTTCCGGCTTCAGATTCTTGTTTGACGCGTTTTCTTGACGCGAACCGGCATCCACTTCGCTCGAAAACGCTCTAGGCCTTCTCGCCGATCCGGCTTTCCTTGCCGGTTTGCAGGCGCCGGATGTTCTCGCGATGCGCGTAGAACAAGAGCAGCGTCAGCACCGCCGTCAGCGCCGACAATGCGAGGTGGCCGAACCACCACAGGAACATGGGCGTGATGAACGCCGCCACCAGCGCGGAGAGCGAGGAATAGCGGGTGGTGAAGGCGGTCGCCAGCCACAGCACGCAGAACACGACGGCGCCCGGCCAGAACAGGCCAAGCAGGACGCCGATATAGACGGCGACGCCCTTGCCGCCCTTGAACTTGAGCCAGACCGGGAAGAGGTGGCCGAGGAAGGCGCCGAGCCCGGCCACCATGGCGGCATTGGGTCCTGCGATGTAGCCGGCGATCACCACGGCCACGGTGCCCTTGAGCGCATCGAACAGCAGGGTGCCCGCGGCAAGGCTCTTGCGTCCCGTGCGCAGCACATTGGTGGCGCCGATGCTGCCGGAGCCGATCGAACGGATATCCTGGGTGCCCGCGAGCCTGGTCAGGATCAGCCCGAACGGAATCGAGCCGAGGAGATAGCCGATGACGAAGGCCACCGGCAAAAATGCTTCAAGCCCCATGACGGCAGCTCCAAAGGCAGGATTCGCGTGTCGAACGATCGCGTATGTCAGACATGCTCGTAGACCGTCCGGCCGCCGACAATGGTGCGCACCACGCGGCCTGTAAAGCGGGCCTCGTCGAACGGGGTGTTCTTGCAGGGGGACTTGAGGTCGGCGGGATCGACCACCCAGGGCGTATCGGGATCGATCACGATGACGTCGGCGGGGCTCCCGGCGCGCAGGGTTCCGCCTGGCAGCCCGAGCAGCTCGGCCGGACGGGTCGACATCGCCCGGATCAGCGTCTTCAGCTCCAGCTCGCCATTATGCACCAGCCGCAGGCCGGCCGGCAGCATGGTCTCGAGCCCGATGGCGCCGGGCGCGGCTTCCGCGAACGGCAGGCGCTTGACCTCGACGTCCTGCGGATTGTGGTCGGACATGATGACGTCGAGGAGGCCGGAGGCGATCGCCGCCACCAGCGCGCGGCGGTCGTCCTCGGTCCGCAGCGGCGGCGACAGCTTCAGGAAGGATCGATAGGGGCCGATGTCGTTCTCGTTCAGCGCCAGATGGTTGATCGAGACCGAGGCGCTGACGGCGAGCCCGGCGTCGCGGGCGCGCTGGAGGATGTCGAGGGAGTCGATGCAGGTCAGCGAGGCCGCATGGTAGCGGCCGCCGGTGAGCGCGACGAGGCGCAGGTCGCGCTCCAGCATCACGGCTTCGGCGGCATTGGGGATGCCCATCAGGCCGAGCCGGGTCGCGAACTCGCCCTCGTTCATCACGCCTTCGCCGACGAGGTTGGGGTCCTCGGTGTGATGCACGATCAGCGCGTCGAAGTCGCGGGCGTAGGTCAGCGCGCGTCGCATGACCTGGGCGTTGGTCACGCTCTTGTCGCCGTCGCTGAAGGCAACCGCGCCGGCGGCTTTCAGGAGGCCGAACTCGGTCATCTCCTCGCCGTGCATGCCCTTGGTCAGCGCCGCCATCGGCTGGATGTTGACGATCGCGGTGTCGCGGGCGCGGCGCATCACGAAGTCGACGGTTGCCGAATTGTCGATGACGGGAGAGGTGGCCGGCTGGCAGATGATGGTGGTGATGCCGCCCGTCGCGGCGGCCTGGCTCGCGGAGGCAAAGGTCTCGCGATGGCTGAGGCCGGGCTCGCCGACGAAGGCGCGCATGTCGATCAGGCCCGGCGCCACGATCTTGCCGGAGCAGTTGACGATGTCGGTGCCCTCGGGGACGCCGGCCGCGCCGATGCCGCGGCGGGTCTCGCGGATGGTGCCGTCCGCAATGAGAACGTCGCCGATGCCGTCGAAATCCCTGGAGGGATCGACGACGCGGGCGTTGGCGAGCAGGATGGGGCGGCGATCGGTCAACATCAGCATCACGCGTTCGGCAGGTTGCGGGCGAGCGCTTCCAGTACGGCCATGCGCACGGCGACGCCCATCTCCACCTGTTCGCGGATCAGGGACTGGGCGCCGTCGGCCACGATCGAGTCGATCTCCACGCCGCGGTTCATCGGACCTGGATGCATCACGAGGGCATCCGGCTTGGCGTAGGCGAGCTTCTTCTGGTCGAGCCCGAAATAATGGAAATATTCCGATGACGAGGGCACGAAGGAGCCGTTCATGCGCTCGCGCTGCAGCCGCAGCATCATGACGATGTCGGCGCCTTCGAGGCCCTCGCGCATGTCGCGCATGACCTCGACGCCCATCCGCTCGATGCCGGTCGGCAGCAGCGTGGAAGGGCCGACGACCCGGACGCGGGCGCCCATGGTGTTGAGCAGGATGATGTTGGAGCGGGCGACGCGCGAATGCAGCACGTCGCCGCAGATCGCGACCACGAGGCCTTCGAGCCGGCCCTTGTTGCGGCGGATGGTGAGCGCGTCGAGCAACGCCTGCGTCGGATGCTCGTGCGCGCCGTCGCCGGCATTGATCACGGAACCGTCAACCTTGCGCGCCAGCAGTTCCACCGCGCCGGAGGCGTGATGGCGCACCACCAGGATGTCCGGGTGCATCGCGTTCAGCGTCACGGCGGTGTCGATCAGGGTCTCGCCCTTGCGGATCGAGGACGAGGATACCGACATGTTCATGACGTCGGCGCCGAGCCGCTTGCCCGCGAGCTCGAACGAGGACTGGGTCCGGGTGGAAGCCTCGAAGAAGAGGTTCACCTGCGTCCGTCCACGCAGGACGGTGCGCTTCTTGTCTACCTGGCGGTTGACCTCGACATATTCTTCGGACAGGTCGAGGAGGCCGCTGATGTCGGCGGCAGAAAGGCCCTCGATGCCCAGCAAATGCCGGTGGCCGAGGACGAAGGTCGATTTCGATGTCATTAAAAGCAGAGCTATAGGGGGGGATGGCGGGGGGAGCAAGGGGCAAACGGTGGGATGGGAGTTATCCCCTGATCTGTCGATGGTGGCTCATCACCGTCATGCCCGGGCTTGTCCCGGGCATCCACGTTCTTGCACGCTCGCCGCAAAAGGGGCGTGGATGGCCGGGACAAGCCCGGCCATGACGATGCGGAGGCATCTCGTGAAGTCAATTCCAATTGCGGCCATAGCCATGGCGATAACCATAATCTCACCGGCCCACGCTCAATCTCTCCCCGGCGGCTTCGTGTATCTGCGCGACATCGATCCCAGCATCATCCAGGACATCCGCTACGCCACATCGAACAATTTCGTCGGCCGTTCGCTCGCCGGCTACGGCGCCGGCGAATGCGTGGTGAAGCGCGAGGTGGGGCTGCGGCTGAAGGCGGTCCAGCAGGAACTGGCCGCACAGAACCTGTCGCTGAAAATGTTCGACTGCTATCGGCCGGCGCGGGCCTCGCTCGACATGGTGAAATGGTCGCAGAGCGGTCATGAGACCGCGGCCGAGCGGCGCTACAACCCGAACATTCCCAAGACCGAGCTGTTCCGCCTCGGCTACATTGCGAGCCGCTCGCAGCATTCCACGGGTGCAGCGCTCGATCTCACGCTGGTCGATCTCAAGGCCGACAATTCGGGCAGCTACGACCCGTCGAAGACCTATGCCGACTGCACGGCGCCGGTCGCGATGCGCGCGCCGGAGGGCAGCGTCGACATGGGCACAGGCTACGACTGTACCGACGTGAAGGGACATACCGCTGTAACGTCGATCAATCCGGAGCAACGCACCTGGCGCAAGCGGCTGGTCGCTGCGATGGCCAGGCAAGGCTTTGTGAACTATTCGAAGGAGTGGTGGCATTTTTCCCTGCCGGGGGCAGGCGGGGCGGCCTATGATTTCCCGATCCAGCCGCGCCGGAACTGAACGCGCCGAGGAAACCTGATGACCCAGCCGAGCTTTGCGACCCACGAGGTCTTCAACCAGTCGCCGCCGTTCGAGGAGGTCGACCTGTTCGCGGTGGACCTTCCGCTGGTCGAAGCGGTCAGGGCCAATGGCGGGGCCAAGGCGGAGCGGGAGCTGTCGGAGTTCGGCAAGCAATGGGGCTCTGCGGCGATGGCCGATCGCGGCCGCCTCGCGAACGAGAACACGCCGAAGCTGCGCAGCTTCGATGCCAAGGGCAATCGCCGCGACCAGGTCGAGTTTCATCCCGCCTATCACGAGCTGATGGCGCACAGTGCGCATGCGGGCGTGCACAATTCGACCTGGACGGCGGACGGACGGCCTGCGGGCGATGCCGCCGAGGTCATTCGTGCCGCGAAATTCTACATCGCCGCGCAGGTCGAGACCGGCCATCTCTGCCCGATCACGATGACGCGCGCCTCCGTGGGTGCGCTGGCGATGCAGCCCGACTTGCTCGCGCGCGTGATGCCGGTGCTGTCGACGAAGGGCTATGATCCCACCTTTGCGCCGTGGTGGCAGAAGCGCGGCATGACGGTCGGCATGGGCATGACCGAGAAGCAGGGCGGCACCGACGTGCGCGCCAACATGACGCGGGCCGTGCGCGAGGGGGACGGCTATCGCATCACCGGTCACAAATGGTTCATGTCAGCGCCGATGTGCGATGCGTTCCTGGTGCTGGCGCAGGCAGATGGCGGGCTGACCTGCTTCTTCATGCCGCGCTTCGCGCCTGACGGCTCTGTCAACGCCATCCAGTTCCAGCGGCTGAAGGACAAGCTCGGCAATCGCTCCAATGCCTCGTCCGAGGTCGAGTTCGTCGGCGCCTACGCGGAAGCGGTCGGCGAGGAGGGCAAGGGCATCCGCACCATCATCCAGATGGTGCAGCTGACGCGGCAGGATTGCGCGATTGCGTCCGTCGGCCTGATGCGCTCGGGGCTCGCACATGCGCTGCATCACGCGCGGCACCGCAGCGTGTTCCAGAAGCATCTTGCCGATCAGCCCCTAATGCAGGCGGTGCTGTCGGATATGGCGCTGCATGTCGAGGCCAGCACGGCCCTGGTGATGCGGCTCTGCCGCGCCTTCGACCGCACGCCGCATGATGCGGCGGAGGCGGCCTATATGCGGCTGTTGACGCCCGCGATCAAATACTGGACCTGCAAGAGCGCGCCGCCGTTCCTCTACGAGGCGATGGAGTGCCTCGGCGGCAACGGTTATGTCGAGGACGGCATCCTGGCCCGCCACTATCGGGAGTCGCCGGTCAACGCGATCTGGGAAGGCTCGGGCAACGTCATGTGCCTCGACGTGCTCCGCGCGCTCTCGCGCGAGCCGGAGGCGGCGATGGCGGTGCTGCAAGCGCTGGCGGCCGAGACCAAGGGCCTGCCGGGGGCCGGGGAGGCGGCCACCTTCATCGGCAAGACCTTCCGCCGCGCCGACGGCGAGCGCGTCGCGCGCCTTGCCGTCGAGAAGCTGGCGCTGCTTGCCGCGGCTGCGGCGCTCAACGGCGTGTCGCCGCACAATGCCGAATTGTTCGCGAGTACGCGTCTTTCCGCCAATCACGCCAGCATGTACGGCGCGGTGGAGCTGGACAGCGGCGAGGTGCGCGCGCTGCTGGAACGGGCGCTGCCGTGAGGAGTGTCCACCTCAACCTCTCGTCATGGCCGGGCTTGTCCCGGCCATCCACGTCTTGCTGTGCGGCACGAAGAACGTGGATGCCCGGGACAAGCCCGGGCATGACGACCGCTCGATAGTTTGCGCGACCTAACGAAAGCCTCCTGATGGACTCCCTCAATCCCGACCATCCGCCGCTGACCGATACGTCTGCGCCACCACGTGTCTGGATGTTCTGGGGCACGGCGCTGTGGGGCGTCTTCATCTTCGTCGCGATGTTCGTCGGGCAGATCGGCGCCGTCGTTCTGCTGGCGGCGCAGCGCGGTCTTCCGATGGACCTCTCTTCGCTCCAGCTCATCGGCCGCGAGCCCCAGACGCTCGCGCTGTCGGTCATCATGGGACTGCCGGCGACGCTTGGTGCGGTTTGGATCGCCATTCGCATCAAGAAGGCGTCCTTCGTCGATTATCTCGCGCTGCATTGGCCTTCCTGGAAGCAGCTGCTGTTCGGCGCCGTCGGCCTCATCCTGATCGTGCTGGTGTGGGAGACGATGTCGCGCGCGCTGGGGCGCGAGGCGACGCCGGGCTTCATGACCGATCTGTTGAAATCGGGACGCGACAAGGGCGCTGCCCTGTTGCTCCTGTTCGCCTTCAGCGTGGCCGCGCCGATGTCGGAAGAGATTCTGGCGCGAGGCTTCCTCTATCGCGGCTGGTCGGCGAGCTTCCTGCGCGTGCCCGGCGCGATCCTGCTGTCGTCGCTGATCTGGACGGTCGTGCACCTGCAATACGACCTGTACTTCCTCACCGAAGTCCTCGCCATCGGCCTGTGGTTCGGCTACATGCGCTATCGCTCCGGCTCGCTCTGGCTCACCATCGTGCTCCACGCGCTGAACAATCTGACCGCGGTGGTGCTGACGATGTGGCTGGGAAGCTAGGCCTCATACTCCGTCATTGCGAGCTCCGCGAAGCAATCCAGATTCTTGCTGTGTCGGCGGTCTGGATTGCTTCGTCGCAAGAGCTCCTCGCAATGACGAGATGAGAGAGGTGCGCTCGAATTGTTAGGCCGCCAGCGCGATCGCGATCGGCATCGTGATTGCCGCCAGGATCGTTTGCAGCGTGATGATCTGCGCCAGCAACGGCGCGTCGCCGCCCATCTGGCGGGCCAGCACATAGGCGCTGGGCGAGGTCGGCACGGCCGCGCAGATCGCGACGATTGCGAGGCTGTTGCCGGTGATGCCGAACCAGCTCGCGAGCCCCAGCGCGAGCGCAGGCATCAGCACCAGCTTCAGGCCGACGCCGATGGCTGCGCCCAGGCTGGGACGCAACAGGCCTTTCAGATGCAACCCCGCGCCGGTGACGAGCAGGCCGATGGCGAGCGAGGACCGGCTCAGCGCGTCCGCCACCTCGTGCCAGATTTTCGGCAGCGGCAGGTGCATCAGATTGACGGCAAGGCCGATCGCGCAGGCCCAGATCAGTGGATTGCGGATCACCGTCATGACGATGGCGCGCGGGGATCGCTTCTCCTGTGCAGCGTAACGAGCGAGCACCGAGACGCTGAACACGTTGACCAGCGGGATGATCGCGACCATGGCCACGGAGGCGAGCGCCAGCCCGAGATCGCCGAACATGTTGGCGGCGATCGACAGCGCAACGAAGGTCTGCCAGCGCGTTGCGCCCTGGAAGATCGAGGTGAAGGCGGGGCCATCGATGCCGAGCCGCGACAGCGCCGGCCGCAGCGCGAGACAGAGCAGCGACATCGCGAGCGCCGACAGCAGCAGCGCGCCGCCGACGCCGGCGACCGGCACCCTGGAGAGGTCGGCCTTCACCAGGGTCTGGATCAGCAGCATCGGAAACAGCACGAAATAGGTCAGTTGCTCCAGCCCGTGCCATTGCGTGTCGAGACGCATCAGGCTGTGCTTCAGCACGACACCGAGCACGATGAGAATGAAGACCGGCAGCAGCGCCGCGACCACGACCGGCATGGATCAGTCCGTCCCCGGCGCCGCGCGCAGATTTGCCAGGCGGTCGAGCGCGCCCTGCAGGATGAAGATCGCGGCATGCTCGTCGATCACCTCGGCGCGCTTGGCGCGGCTGACGTCCATGCCGATCAGCTCGCGCTCGACCGCAGCGGTCGAGAGGCGCTCGTCCCAGAGACCGATGGGCAGCTGGGTCAGTCCTGCGAGATTGCGGGCGAAGGCGCGGGTGGATTGCGCGCGCGGGCCCTCGCTGCCGTCCATGTTGATGGGCAGGCCGAGCACGAAGCCGACCACCTTGCGCTCGGCCGCGATCGCGAGCAGCCGGGCGGCGTCCTGCTTGAACGCCTTGCGGGCGATGGTCTCGACGCCGGTCGCGAGCCGACGATCGGGGTCGGACACGGCAACGCCGATGGTCTTGGTGCCGAGATCGAGCCCGACCAGCGCGCCGCGCGCGGGCCAGTGGGTTGCAGCATCGACGAGGGACAGGATAAGAGCCGGCATGGCGTAGCGCATATCACGCGTTACGCAGCGGAGTGAACCCGGAAGATGGACGTGCTGACATTATTCGGCCTGTTCGCCGTCACGGCGATGCTGGTCACCTACGCCCTGGAGGATCGCAGCCACTGGTTCGTGCTGCTGTTCGCCGCATCCTGCGCGCTCGGCTCGGTCTACGGTTTTCTCCAGGGCGCCTGGCCGTTCGGGCTGGTCGAGGCGATCTGGTCCGTCGTGGCGCTGCGGCGGTGGCACCTGAAGGCGACAGCAAGAAGCGTGTGAGAATGGCCACGCACAAATGCAACGATCATTTGTGGCGAATCTCACACGGGCGACGTCGCAGGCCATGGCATGATGTCGCGTCCTCGGCAGCGCACGTCGATTGACGCTCTGGTTGCCGAGCGATAGAAATATAGGCCTAAGGTAGTGCGGGGCGCGTGCCCCGATTTTCAGAATGATCGGCAGCGACCGGCAGTCCGGTCCGCGCTGCAGCCTTGGCGCAGATTTTCAGGCGCCGACCACGTCCAATACTCGCCCTTAATTTTGAGAGGTCATGATGCTCATCAAGCCAAGCCTGATCGCGGGCTCAGAAAGGCGATTCAAGCAAGCCGAGTTCTCACCCGATGCCCTGAACAGAAAACTGGGCGACGGTCCGATCGAGATGACCGTCGAGAAGATGCGGCTGCGCCAGCGTCAGCTTCTGGCCGAGACGCACGACATGCAAACGGCCGAGATCGGCCTGGAGCGGATCATCCAGGGCAATGATCTCGACAGCATCAATTATCTCGCCAAGGGGACCGCCGCCGCGCGCTCGGTCTGTCGTATTCAGCTCAGGGATCTCAAGTCTAATCTGCTCGGCTATGGCTCCGGCTTTCTGATCGGGCCCGGCCTGCTGCTGACGAACCATCACGTCTTCGGCCGGCCGGCCGACGCAGCCCATTCGATCGCCGATTTCAACTACGAATTGGACGCTTCGGGACAGGAGCGTGTGCCGGTGAGGTTCGGATTCGAGCCGCGCAGATTCTTCTACACCAATGACCGGCTGGATTTCTCGATCGTTGCGGTGGCGCCGACCTCGCTGTCAGGCCACGAGGAACTCGAGGATTGGGGGTGGCTGCCGCTCAGTGGCGCGCCCGGCAAGGCAGACCCGGGCGAGTATCTCACCATCGTCCAGCATCCCAGCGGGCAGATGAAGCAGGTCTGCGTCCGCGAGAACAAGCTGCTCAAATATGTCGGCGACTTCCTCTGGTACAATACCGATACGACGGCCGGATCGTCGGGGTCGCCGGCGTTCAACCGCTTCTGGCAGGTGGTCGCGTTGCACCACAGCGGTGTTCCCCGGAAGAATGCGCAGGGTCGCACCCTGACCAAGGACGGCAAGGTGTGGAGGCCGTCGATGGACGAATCCTCGATCGACTGGATCGCCAACGAAGGCATCCGGATCAGCGCGATCGTCGCCGATCTCAAGGTGGCCGTCGGCTCTCACCCTCTGATCAGGCCGGTGCTGGACGAGATGGACCCGCCGAGCCGGCACGAGATCGAGCGAGCCTTGCGGCCGCCGGTTGACGCAACTCCGTACGGCGCCAGTGTCTGGGTCGAGCAATCCGTCGACGGCACGTCTCTGGTGGTCCCGATCCGCGTTCCGCTGCCGATGTTCAGGAAGGAGATTCCTCTGGCTCCAACGGCGCCGCTACCGAGCCCGGCGGGAGGTCATGGCAATGGCCGGACGCCGAACGGCGGCACGGACGGCGGCAAGCGCAACGGCGGCACGCCATTGATTGCGCCGCCGACCGGCCTGTTGCCTCACATCAGTGCGAGGAACGGCCTGCCGATGGAGGCCGTGCATATCGATCAGAGCACGCTGAAATCGCGTCCCGGATACAAGGCAAATTTTCTGGGCACCGGCAAGTTCTCGGTCCCGTTGCCGAAGATTCCGGCCGCACTCAAGTCCAGGATCGCGATGCTCAAGGGCCGCTCCAGGCAATCCGAGCTGAAATATTTCAACTACAGCGTCGTCATGAACAAGGAGCGCAGGCTCGCCTTCTTCAGCTGCGTCAATATCGACGGCGGCAAGCAGCAGGACGTCGGCAAGCGTGAAGGTGATTCCTGGCTGCGCGATCCGCGCATCGACGAGGATGCCCAGATCGGCGACGAGTTCTACCGCAAGCAGGCCACTTTCGAGGCGGACCGCAGCAAGAATCCGTTCGACCGCGGTCATCTGGTGCGCCGCCTCGATGCGACCTGGGGCGACACCGTCGCCGCGGCCAAGCAGCATGGCGACGATTCCTTCCATTTCACCAACTGCTCGCCGCAGTTCTTCTCGTTCAACCAGGGCAAGCAGCTCTGGGCAGGACTGGAGGATTACACGCGCGATGTCCTGCTCGAAGGTGAGGAGAAGGGCATCGTCATGAACGGCCCGGTGTTCGATGGGCCGGATGCCCAGGAATCCGATCTGCCCAATCCGGCCGGCCGGCCGCACAAGGATCCGAGCTTCGGCGGCGTTCAAATTCCGAAGTATTTCTGGAAGATCTTGATCCGCCGCAACGACGATGACGACGCTCTCAAGGCGGCGGCATTCCTGATGAGCCAGCGAAAGCAGGTCATGGAGATCGACCGAATCCAGGAGGCGGACCTGCTCGAGCGGATGTCCGAGGAGGATGTCAGCGTCTTCCAGGTCTCGATCGCGGACCTGACGAAATTGACCAAGCTCGACTTCGGCAATCTCACTGATGCGGATTCGCACGAGGCGACCTCGGTCGGCCCGCGGCGGATCGAATCCTATGAGGACATTCGGATCTAGGCTTTGTCCTCGGAGTAGCGCAAGGACGGGGGCGGGTGAGGGGAGCGGTGTGCTCTATCGAGACACTGATGCCCCTCACCCGGAGCGCTTGCGATGCGGGCCGCGCGTCAGCGGATCGCGATCGGGTTGATCATCGCCTGCACGCCGCCGGTCCAGCGCGGCTGTCCCAGCACGAACAGGAATTCATAGCCCTTGTCCCGGGCGAGCGCGGCGGTATCCATGTTTTCGAGGATGTAGGTCCCGTTCATCGCGAGCAGGATCTGGTGCACCTCGAATACGTTCTTGGATTCGAACGGCAGCACCTCGAGCCCCCAGGTGTCGGCACCGACCGCGACGACACCCTTGCCAGTCAGATATTTTGCACCCTCGACGCCGAGGCCGGGCTCGCCGGCCGAATAGCGCTTGTCGTCCTTACCCATCAGGCTGAGCCAGCCGGTGTGAAAGATGACGACGTCGCCCTGGCGGATCTCGACGTTCTGCTGCTTGGCGGCCTCCTCGATCTCCTTGACGTTGAAGGCGGTCCCTTCCTTCACCACGTCGGTCTTGAAATAGGCGGCCATGTCGAGCAGGACGCCGCGGGTGACCATCGGCGGCACCTTCTCGATGCCGAGCTTCTTCAACCCGGTCGGATCGGCGAAATCGGCGAGCTTGTTGCCGTTGTAATAGACGTGCTCGACGCCGAGATGGCCGAGCCCGTCGAGCTGGCTGCCGATGCCGACCCAGCTGTCGAGGATGTCATCGTTGTAGGTGGCCTTGTTCGGACCAAGCCCCGCGATGCCGGCCTGTCCCGGCTGCACCACCGTGATCTTGTAGGTGCGCGGCGGATAGGCGGGCGTCTGCGACGTGACGGGAATGCCGAGGGCGTAGGTCTTGCCGGTCTTCACCAGCGATGCCGCCTTCACCACGAGCTCGGGCGTCATGTAGTTGGCGGCGCCGATCTCGTCGTTCGGGCCCCATTTCGATTTGGTCCAGTCCTGTGCGCTTGCAGTTCCTGATATCGCCGACAACACAGCGACACAGCACAACACGAGCGTATTGCGCATCGATAGTCCTCCCGATGTTCTTGCCGATGTTTGGCTTCGTTATGGTTTTGCGCTGGCCAGTCAGTCATCCTAACGTAGAATGATCGCGGGCTTCAAAGCTTTTTGATGTGCTGCGTTGCCGCGGAAGGCAGCGTGGAAACGCGATGGATTTATGACGAATTTCGTGGAGTGGAACGCTGCGTCGCGTCAGGCCGCGATGACGTCGTCGTCCTTCTTCAGGCAGTCGGCAAAGCCGCTCAGCGCGCTGGTTTGATGGCCTGCGCGGCGGTGGATGAACAGTGTCTCGACGCGCGCGTGCGCCGGGCTCAGCGCGTGGATCGCGATGCTGCCATTCATCGCGCTGCGCTCGACGACCGCGCGCGGCAGCAACGTTACGCCCATGTCGGCGGCGACACAGCCGATCATGCCGTCGAGCGTGCCGAGCTCGAAGCGCGCGGCAGACGGCCAGCCGAACTCGACGAACACTTGTTCGAGCCGCTGGCGGTAGGTGCAGCCGGTGCGGAAAACCAGCGCGGTCGGCCCGGACTCCGGCGTTCCCGCGCGCAGCTCGGCCATCGAGGCCCAGCGCCGTGCGCTGACCAGCACCAGCTCCTCGCGGAAGGCGCTCGTCGCGATCAGATCGGCATGCGTGATGGGACCCGCGACGAAGGCGCCGTCGAGCGAGCCTTCAAGCACGCCGGTGACGAGGTCGGCCGTCGGCGCGGTACGCAAGGAAAGGCGCACGGCGGGGAAGCGGCGGTGGAAGTCGGCGAGCAGCGGCGGCAGGCGCACGGCCGCCGTCGTCTCCATCGATCCGATCGCGAGCGGTCCTTTCGGCGCGCCATCGTCGCGTGCGGCGAGCAAGGCTTCGCGCGACAGCGCCGCCATCCTTTGTGCGTAGGGGAGAAGGCGCTTGCCGGCACCCGTCAGCGTCATGCCGCGGCTGTGGCGCTCGAACAGCGCCGTGCCGATCTCCGCCTCCAGCGCCTTCACGCGCTGGGTGACGTTCGACTGCACCGTGTTGAGCTCTTCGGCGGCGCGGGTGATGCCGCCCGTGCGGGCGACGACGGCGAAGGTCTGGAGATCGCTGAGTTCCATGGCGTCGTTCCGCTTTCGAGATGGCAGCGTTCGCAACAATTCATTTCTGGAGAATGCTAGTCGCGCCTAGTCTCGCTGTCCAGAGATCGGGGAGAAGCCATGCCGATGACGACGTCGCTGACCACGCTGCTGGAGATCGCGCATCCGATCTTGCTGGCGCCGATGGATGTCGTCGCCGGCAGCCGCCTGGTCGCGGCTGTGAGCCGCGCCGGCGGGTTCGGAATTCTCGGCGGGGGATATGGCGAGCGAGCGTGGCTGGAACAGGAGACTGCGAAGCTCGCCGAACTGCGTGCGCCGTTCGGCATCGGCTTCATCACGTGGAGCCTCGCCAGGCGGCCCGAGCTTCTCGACATCGCGCTCGGCGTGAAGCCATCGGCGATCATGCTGTCGTTCGGTGATCCCGCGCCGTTCGCGCCCAGGATCAAGTCCGCCGGCGCACGCCTGATCTGCCAGGTCCAGGACGAGGCGATGGCGCGACAGGCGCTCGATGCCGGCGCCGATGTCCTGATCGCGCAGGGAACGGAGGCGGGAGGTCATGGTGCCTCACGGACCACCATCGATCTCGTGCCGGCGATCGTCGATCTCGCCGCAGGCCGCGTGCCGGTGGTTGCGGCCGGCGGCATCGCGGACGGGCGCGGGCTCGCTGCCATGATGATGCTGGGCGCAAGCGGCGTGCTGCTCGGCACGCGCTTCTATGCGAGCCAGGAGGCCGATGGCGCGGAGGAGGCGAAGCGGCGGATCTGTGCAGCGAGCAGTGGCTCGACCGTGCGCGGCATCATCTTCGATCTCTCGCGCAACAATGTCTGGCCGGCGCCGTTCACCGGGCGGTGCCTGATCAATGATCACGCCCGGCGCTGGATCGGCCGCGAGGTCGAGCTGATGCAGAATGTCGCCGCAGTTGCGGTGGACTATGCCGCGGCGAAAGCGGCCGGCAATTTCGATGTCGCGGCCGTGATCGCGGGCGAGGCGGTCGGGCTGATTCATGATATTCCCCCGGCGGCCGAGATCGTCGAGCGGATCGCGGGCGAGGCGGAGCAATTGCTGGAAGGAAGACGCAATTCGGTGAACGGTGCCTTCCCTTCTCCCCTTGTGGGAGAAGGTGGCGCGAAGCGCCGGATGAGGGGTATCTCTCCGCAAACTTAGCATGGTGATTGAGGAGAAATACCCCTCACCCGTCTCGCCGCTGGCGCGGCGATCCACCCTCTCCCACAAGGGGAGAGGGGAAGAGCGAATATGAGGCAAGAACCATGTGGCCTGACCGTCGACTGATCGATCTGTTCAAGACCGAATTTCCGATCGTGCTGGCGCCGATGGCCGGCGTGATGGATGCGGAGCTAGTGATTGCGGCCGCGCAAGGCGGCGCGCTGGGCTCGCTGCCTTGCGCGATGATCTCGGCCGAGAAAGCGCGCGAGCAGGTCGGCCTCATTCGCCAGCGCGTGAAGGCGCCGGTCAACATGAACTTCTTCTGCCACACGCCGGTCGAGCTCACGGCTGAGGCGGAAGCGCGCTGGAAGCAGCGGCTTGCGAGCTATTACGGCGAGCATGGTCTGGATCCGGCGGCGCCGATCGCCGCGGCCAACCGCGCGCCATTCGATGCGGCCTTTTGTGAAGTCGTCGAAGAGCTCAAGCCGGAGGTCGTCAGCTTCCATTTCGGCCTGCCGGAGCAGGCGCTGCTCGGGCGGGTCAAGGCGGCCGGCTGCCTCGTCATCGCATCCGCCACGACGGTGAAGGAAGCGCTCTGGCTGGAAGAGCGTGGCGTCGACGCCGTGATCGCGCAGGGCGCCGAGGCGGGCGGTCATCGCGGCATGTTCCTGACGGACAGGATCGCAGAACAGCCCGGCACTTTTGCGCTGGTGCCGCAGGTTGCCGATGCCGTGAAGGTGCCGGTGATCGCGGCGGGCGGCATCGCCGATGGACGCGGCATCGCCGCGGCCTTCGCGCTCGGCGCATCCGGCGTGCAGATCGGCAGCGCTTATCTGCGCTGTCCGGAATCCAGGCTCAGCGCGGGCGGCCGCAAGGCGCTCGCTGAAGCCCGGGACGATTCTACCGTCATCACCAATGTCATGACGGGCCGTCCGGCGCGCGGCGTCCAGAACCGCCTGATGCGCGAGGTCGGCCCGGTCTCGCCGGATGCGCCGCCGTTTCCCCATGCCGCGACCGCGCTGGGGCCGCTGAAGGCCGCGGCCGAAAAGCAGGGCAGGGTGGATTTCACCAACCTCTGGGCGGGACAGGCCGTTGCGCTAGGCCGCGAGGTCGGCGCCGCCGAGTTGACCCGCGATCTGGCCAAATCGGCCTTGGCTCGCCTGAAAGCGCTGGCCGGATAAGCCTCCAGGTTCTTGTTTGCGCATGATCTTTTCGGAAAACCGCTTCACACTTTTCCGGATCATGCGCTAGCGCCGGTTGCGGCGCAAAAGCGGCCTCTGCTATACGGCACATGGGTTTTGCCGTGAGAGGCCTTATATAATGTCCGTCGACGCTGCTACCGTCCGCCGCATCGCGCATCTGGCGCGCATTGCGGTTTCCGAGGACGAGGTTCCGCATCTGCAGGGCGAGCTCAACGCCATGCTCGCTTTCGTCGAGCAGCTCTCGGAGGTCAATGTCGAGGGCGTGGAGCCGATGACCTCGGTCACCCCGATGCAGATGAAGAAGCGGCAGGACGTGGTCAATGATGGCGAGATCGCCGACGATATCGTTGCCAACGCGCCCGCGACCGAAGGCCACTTCTTCCTGGTGCCGAAGGTCGTCGAGTAGCATGGCGTTTTCGAGCGAAGCGGAAGCCGGTTCGCGTGAAGATAACGCGTCAAACAAAGAGTCTTAGGGCGTAGTCCGATGTGTCTGCTTTGCGACGATGAGAAGGCCTATCAGGCCTACATGAATTATCTCGACAAGATGGAGCGGCAGGGCAAGGCTGCCGACCCCAATGTCGCCGTCAGTGCCGTGCTCGACGAGATCGAGGCCGCTGCGAAAGCCGCCGCCAAAAAAGACGACCCGGCCAACGACAAGACCCTGTCTCCGTTCTTCTGCAGCCCGATCAATAAATGACCGATTTGACATCGCTGACGCTCGCCGAGGCCCGCAAGGGTCTCGCCGACAAGACTTTCACGTCGCTTGAGCTGACCGACGCGCATCTTTCCGCGATCGAGGCCGCGCGCGTGCTCAATGCCTTCGTGATGGAGACGCCCGACCAGGCGCGCGCGATGGCGCGCGAGGCGGACGGCAGGATCGCCAAGGGCGATGCGGGCCCGCTCGCGGGCATCCCGCTCGGCATCAAGGACCTGTTCGCGACCAAGGGCGTGCGCACGACGGCGTGCTCGAAGATCCTCGGCAATTTCGTGCCGACATATGAGTCCACCGTCACCTCGCAGCTCTGGCGGGACGGCGCGGTGATGCTCGGCAAGCTCAACAACGACGAGTTCGCGATGGGGTCGTCGAACGAGACCTCCTGCTTCGGCCCCGTCGGCAATCCCTGGCGGCGCGACGGCAGCAACACCACGCTGGTGCCGGGCGGCTCGTCCGGCGGCTCGGCCTCGGCCGTGGCCGCGCTGCTGTGCATGGGCGCGACCGCGACCGATACCGGCGGCTCGATCCGCCAGCCGGCGGCGTTCACCGCCACCGTCGGCATCAAGCCGACCTATGGCCGCTGCTCGCGCTGGGGCATCGTCGCCTTTGCGTCGTCGCTCGACCAGGCCGGTCCGATCGCGCGCAGCGTGCGCGATGCCGCGATGCTGCTGCGCTCGATGGCCGGTCATGACCCCAAGGACACGACCTCGGTCGACATTCCCGTGCCGGACTACGAGGCCGCGATCGGCAAGTCGGTGAAGGGCATGAAGATCGGGATCCCCAGGGAGTATCGTCTCGACGGCATGCCGGCCGAGATCGAGAAACTCTGGAGCGAGGGCGCGGCGTGGCTGAAGGCGGCTGGCGCCGAGCTGGTCGAAGTCTCGCTGCCGCACACCAAATATGCGCTGCCGGCCTACTACATCGTGGCGCCGGCGGAGGCCTCCTCCAACCTCGCGCGCTATGACGGCGTGCGGTACGGCCTGCGCGAGCCGGCCAAGAACATCATCGAACTCTACGAGAATACCCGCGCGTCGGGCTTTGGCGCCGAGGTGAAACGCCGGGTCATGATCGGCACCTATGTGCTCTCGGCCGGCTATTACGACGCCTATTATCTGCGCGCGCAAAAAGTGCGGACGCTGATCAAGAAGGACTTCGAGGACTGCTTCGCGAAGGGCGTCGATGCGATCCTCACCCCCGCGACGCCGTCGGCCGCCTTCGGCATCGGCGAGAAGGGCGGCGCCGATCCGGTCGAGATGTACCTCAACGACATCTTCACCGTGACGGTGAACATGGCAGGCCTTCCGGGCATCGCCGTGCCCGCCGGCAAGGACGCGCAGGGCCTGCCGCTCGGCTTGCAATTGATCGGCCGTCCGTTCGACGAGGAGACGCTGTTCTCGCTCGGCGAGGTGATCGAGCAGGCCGCCGGCCGCTTCACGCCCGCGAGGTGGTGGTGAATGTCGCTGATTTCATCGCGAGCCTCGGCAGCGCGGCGCCCGCGCCGGACCTGAGCGCGCCGCTCGCGGGTCTCTGGTGGGCCGCGAAGGGGGACTGGGACCGCGCGCACAAGATCGTTCAGGACGACAACGGCCGTGACGCCGCCTGGGTGCACGCTTACTTGCACCGCGTCGAAGGCGATCTCGGCAATGCCGGCTACTGGTACCGCCAGGCTGGCCAGCCCACGGCAAAGGATTCATTGGAGGCAGAGTGGGAGCGGATCGCTGCCACGCTGCTCGGGAGCAGGACATGAGCACGGCCACGCACAAGCTTCTCAAGGGCGCCACGGGTGACTGGGAGATGGTCATCGGCATGGAGATCCACGCCCAGGTGACCTCGAACGCGAAGCTGTTCTCCGGCGCCTCCACGGAATTCGGCGGCGAGCCGAACACGCACGTGTCCCTGGTCGATGCGGCGATGCCGGGCATGCTGCCCGTCATCAACGAGGAATGCGTCAGGCAGGCTGTCCGGACCGGGCTCGGTCTCAACGCGAAGATCAATCTGCGTTCGGTGTTCGACCGCAAGAACTATTTCTATCCGGACTCGCCGCAGGGCTACCAGATCAGCCAGTACAAGTCGCCGGTCGTGGGCGAGGGCGAGGTGCTGGTCGAGCTCGACGGCGGCCGCAGCGTTACCATCGGCATCGAGCGGCTGCATCTGGAGCAGGACGCCGGCAAGCTGCTGCACGACCGGTCGCCGACCATGTCCAATGTCGATCTCAACCGCTGCGGCGTGGCGCTGATGGAGATCGTGTCAAAACCGGACATCCGCGACGCCGAGCAGGCCAAGGCCTATGTGACCAAGCTGCGCTCGATCCTGCGCTATCTCGGCACCTGCGATGGCGACATGGAGAAGGGATCCTTGCGCGCCGACGTCAACGTCTCGGTGCGCAAGCCGGGTGGGCCGCTCGGCACCCGCTGCGAGATCAAGAACATGAACTCGATCACCTTCATCGGCCAGGCGATCGAGTACGAGGCGCGGCGCCAGATCGAAATCCTCGAGGAGGGCGGCCAGATCGAGCAGGAGACGCGGCTCTACGACCCCAACAAGGGCGAGACGCGCTCGATGCGGTCCAAGGAAGAGGCGCACGACTACCGCTACTTCCCCGATCCCGACCTGCTGCCGCTGGAGTTCAGCCAGGAATTCGTCAACGCGTTGAAGGCGAAGCTGCCGGAGCTGCCGGATCAGAAGAAGACGCGCTTCGTCGCCGATTTCGGCCTGTCGGCTTACGACGCGAGCGTGCTGGTCGCCGAGCGCGAGAGCGCGGTGTTCTACGAGACGGTGCTCGACAAGCTCGCCAATCGCGCCCGAGACGGCAAGCTGGCGGCGAACTGGGTGATCAACGAGCTGTTCGGCCGTCTCAACAAGGAAGGACGGGATATTACGGGCTCTCCGGTCAATGCGGAGCAGCTGGCAGCGATCATCGACCTGATCGGCGAGGGCACGATCTCCGGCAAGATCGCCAAGGATCTGTTCGAGATCGTCTGGCAGGAAGGCGGCGATCCCCGCGCGCTGGTGGAAAGCCGCGGCATGAAGCAGGTGACGGATCTTTCGGCGATCGAAAAGGTTGTCGACGACATCATCGCTGCCAATCCCGACAAGGCCGCGCAGGTGAAGGACAAGCCGCAGTCGCTCGGCTGGTTCGTCGGCCAGGTGATGAAGGCGTCCGGCGGCAAGGCCAACCCGCAGAGCGTCAACGACCTGCTCAAGTCCAAGCTCGGCCTCTAGCCTCACGCGCTCGAGCGAGGTGACGGACACGTTTCGTCGCCTCGCTTTCGGTTCTCGGTGCGACGCACGCGCGCATCCTCGGAAGCAAACTTCATCCCGATCGACAGTGCCGCGGCGACCGAATCGCCGTCACGCGATTCGCGCAAAACGGCGGCTTGCACACGCTCAGACGAGCGTTCGCGCCGTTAAGGATGAAAATATTTTCGTTGCCAAAATTCACGACTCAGAGTCCGCGAAGTGCCTCTGCGAGACAATCGGGGGAATGGCGACGCACATCATCGCGTCGGTCGCGCGCGATGCGCACGTGCAGAAAAATACTTGCTGCATAGTGTTTTTCTGCAATCGCATCAGTCGCGAACGTCGACGCTGCGCCTGTTCTCCGTGATCGCAGCCACACCTCGTGCGGTGCGCTTGCGTCGCGCTCGACAAGCGCACGCGCGTTGCGCCGTCAACACTTCTTTAAGCGAGACGCTGTTTTTTTCTTCGTGTTGGTGTATTCGGGATGAAGTGCATTCGATCCCCGAGTGCACGCAGCGATTAAAGCCATCTCACACATCGGAGGGCAACATGGCCAAGAAAGCGAAGAAGGCGAAGGCGAAGAAGGCGAAGAGCGCAGTGAAGAAGACTGCGAAGAAGACCCGCAAGGTCGCGAAGAAGAAGAAGTAACTTCGCTTCTGAAGTTGCCGGCTCCAGATAGCCGGCACGTCATCAGCGCCTCCTAGAGGGTTCTGGTCGACGATAGAGGGTGTCGGCGAGACATCAGGTCAACGGTCGGACCGTTCTCTTTCGCGGTCCGGCAGAAGAAACGAGTTTTCTTCGTTCGGTGCGGTCCTCCGAAAAGGAGCTCCGCAATTTCACAAGCGGCCTTCGGGCTTGCGTGGAATCTGGTCCTGACGTGTTCGCCGACGCCCTCGTTCTCCTGACGCCGGGGTATTGCCGGCATTCCTTTCCCCCCGACATCGCTGATCGGACTGCGACGTGGCCGCGCTGCCTTGAGGTAGGCGAGGGCCGTGCATGATTGCACGCCGTCTGCGTGCCGCTTCTCCAGGCGCGGTGTCATCGCCCGGCTCCGACCGGGCGATCCAGTACGCCGAGACGGTCGTGGTTGAAACGATGGGCCGCAGCGTACTGGATTCCCCGCCTGCGCGGGGAATGACAGGGGGGGCGGCCACGACGGCGCGCCGCTCCATGAATTGGAGCCGTAGCACGCGCCACCGCGCGCGATGGTTATCGATCTCCCAAAATCCCAGGGTAAACCGAATCTGACGAATTGCAGAAGTGCCTGCAAATCAGGGACTTTTTGAATTTCCCGTACGCAAGTCGCGCGCTCGCGTTTACGTCTGCTTCATCGCGATACTTAAACTGCCATTCAAATTTGCCCGCCATCATCGCCTCCAACAAGCCGGCAAACGGCATGGGCAAGAAGACTCGGGGAAGAGTTGAACAGCTATTTGGACGGGAGCCGCGCTCGGTGGAGCGGGACGGCACAAGAATAAAAGGGGATGCGTGATGTTTCAGGGTACTTTCGATCTGGAGACGGCGACGCCGATCGACGCGAGCGCGCTGTCGGACGTGCTGTTCGAGCGCGGGATCTATTGGGCGAGCGGTCGCTCCGGGATCGTCGATCTCGTCGCCGCGCACAAATGGTTCAACCTCGCGGCGTTGAAGGGCCGCAAGGACGCGGTGGCGCTGCGCCAGGAAGTCGCCGGGCAGATGTCGGATGCCGAGATCTCCATCGCCCAGCGCGAGGCGAGGGCCTGGGTCTCCGCGCACTGAGATGAGAACGGCCTCTGATCCGTGTTTGCACGGGTGGGCCCGGTTGCGCTGAATCAATTTTGCTCGTCGTGCCGCCGCATAAGACCCGACGGCATGGGCGACCAAAACACGAATGGACGATGGCTTCCGATTCAGATCGCTCCCGACGAGTGCGACCTGGAACTCGGATGTCTTCACAAGACGGGAATCAAGGCCTGGTCCTTTCCGTGCCGGCGCAAGGGCGGCGTCTGGTTCAACGTCTGGGCCGGCGAGGCTGTGCTGATATCGCCCTCGCATTGGCGGATATGGCGATCCGGTCTCTAGGTGCGCGCACACATATATAAGGAGCACGCGAATCGGGCTGAACGCCCCGTGCTCGTCCGTGGGCCGGCTTCACGATCGCTTCCAAGTGAAAGAACGCGGTGATTGAGTCTGCTGCTGGGTGGCGGAGAGGGAGGGATTCGAACCCTCGATACAGCTTGAGACCGTATGACGCTTTAGCAAAGCGTTGCCTTCAGCCACTCGGCCACCTCTCCGGTGCGAGCCTTATGCCTCTAATTACTTGGGCCGGTCAATTTAGAAGCGTGTGTTTTCGCTCGAATATTCCCAGTGATCTTCGCCACAGGGCGGCTGTTGTCGCGGCGAGAGTGTGGCTCTGCGAGAGCGGACGCGAAGCTTGACCTCTGGCATATTGCAAGGGTGTTCCCCGCATGGAAACGTCCTTGCTCACGTCGGAAGCCGATTTGCTAGGAAATTCAATGGCTCGCGAGTAAGGGCTATAGAGACTTGGCTGCCCGCGTCTCGGCTCGCCCAGCTGACGGCCCGCTTCCAATGATCCCGCCTCCATAAAGAGTGTCTGCCGGCCGTCTCAGGCGCCAGCAGGTGGCCCAGCTTGCGTCAGACTGGGTGCCGCGGAGGCGGGCGAGACCCCTCATTGAGTCTCGTTTCTGATTCCGCGATTCGAGGTCGTCAAAGCCCTCCCGGCCGAGGGCCCGGCTGGGCGCCTCATGTGGGGAACTTTGATGGCGGGTGGAACCCTCCAAAAAAACACAAATGAAAACAAAGCCTTGCGAGGGCAGTTTGATCACATCTGCGTGCTATTTGTGCAACACCCGTTGGAAAACACGCTTCATCGGCCCGTTTCGGAGCGTTCTCTTGTTGTGTGTGCAAGGGCGTTCGGTAATTGTGGCTGAGCGACGGAGGGGGGCATCCCGAGGTCGTCCCGTTTAGGTCTTTCGCTTAAGTCCCTCGCGTTCATGCGGGTGTGTCCGAAGGCGCGAAGGGACTCGGAGCGGTGATTTAGAGGGGGTTTGGGAATTGGCCGTCCGGTCAGTGACCTTCCCTGAAGAGCAACTTGGAGGTTTAACATGAAGTTGGTTAAGAGCCTTTTGCTCGGCTCAGCGGCGGGTCTGATCGCCGTGGGCGGAGCGCAGGCAGCCGATCTCCCCGTGAAGGCCAAGGCGGTCGAATACGTGAAGATCTGCTCCCTGTATGGAGCCGGGTTCTACTACATCCCGGGCACTGACACCTGCATCAAGCTGGGTGGTTATCTGCGCGCTGAAGTCGCGCTGAACACCAACAGCGTGTACGGCGGCCAGTTCAGCGGTACCGGCGGGGCGCACAACCGCCTCAGCAACTACTACACGATGCGCGCTCGTCAGGATCTCAACATCGACACGCGCACCGCGACCGAATACGGCGTCGTCCGCACGTTCTTCGATGCGACGTTCTCCTGGACCACGGGTAACTACGCCGGTCAGGGGTCGGCCACTGGCGCGACCGGCTACTCCGCCACGACTGCTGGTACCGCCACCATCAACCCGACCGACGGTGGCACTTCGGGCGGCTCGCTCGGCGTGTACTACGCCTTCATCCAGTTCGCCGGCTTCACGATGGGTAAGGCCGTGTCGCAGTTCGACGCGCCCTGGACCAACTATCCCGGCAACAACTTCGACGGTCTCGTCGGCGGCAGCGGCACGGTCACTGGTGTCAACCAGTTCACCTACACCGCTGACTTCGGTCAGGGCATCACGGCGTCGTTCTCGGCGGAAGATGCGACGGCTTACTATCAGGCAGGCAATCTGAACCTGACGGGCGCAACGGTTGCTGGCATCGCTGGCGGTTCGTACGGCTCCAACGCCATCGGCGGCTCGCGTTCGCCGAACCTCGTCGGTATGGTCCGTGTCGACCAGGCCTGGGGTCTGTTCCAGGCGTCGGTTGCTGCGCATGACAACCATGTCGCCTATTACGGCCCGACCGAGGTCACTGGCCATCCCGACGACAAGTGGGGTTGGGCGGTTCAGCTCGCTCTGTCGATCAAGAACATCCCGACCGGCGCGGGTGACACGATCAACATTTCGGGCGTCTACACCGATGGTGCGACCCGCTACAACTTCCAGAACCTTGCGGGTAGCTCGTACTCGATGTTCAGTGGTTCCGACGTCGGGTACCAGAGCATCGGCTTCGCCAATGCTCCGGACACCGTGTTCGTGACCGGCGGCTCGCAGGAAACCGTCAAGACCTGGGGCTTCCGTGGCGCTTACACCCACAACTGGGATCCCTACTGGAACACCGCGATCTACGGCGCTTATGCTGCGGCCCAGTTCGGCTCGCTGGCTAAGAACGCCATCTGCGGCGGCGGCGGTTTCGTCGGTGTCATGGCTGTGGCCGGTGTCACCAGCTGTAACCCCGACTTCAACATCGGCCAGGTGGGTGTGATCACCCGCTGGACTCCTGTGAAGAATCTGACCTTCTCGGCGGATTTCAACTGGACCCGTCTCGATCAGAAGTATGCCGGCACGGCCGTCATCACTCCGGCTGCTGCTGTCTCCAAGCCGACCGCGGTGTATGAGCTCAAGGATCAGGACTCGTTCACCCTGCTCCTCCGCGCTCAGCGCAACTGGTAAGTTCCGGTCTAACGACCTGACAGAGAACCCCGGCGGGCAACCGCCGGGGTTTTTCTTTTGCCGGTCGCATGTCTGGTTCGCTCGGGGCAGGTCCGACCTGGTACCGCCACTCTCCGTTGATTTCGCGGTCTTGGTTGCGACCTGATGGAAGTCACTGTGGAGGGATGCGCTGCAAGCGGTCTGCGACCGGGGTGCGCAGAGAAGCCGCCGGTGCCCGGCCCAACCGTACAAGCGCCCCGACGATTTCGCCCTGCAGCAGGAGCGACCTAGGCCTTCATCTGTCAGGGCACCGGTTCATCCGCCAGCTGGCGCACCGGTGAGCGCGCCGATCGGGCCGCAACGGTCGAAAGAGCTCGCCTGCGGATCGTGGCCGGTCGCCGGATATGTCTCGGCGACTTAAGGTCTAGACGAAGGCGCTCGCCCCCATGCTCGGCCGCTAACCGGAACGGGGCAGCGTCATTCCACGCTTACGGCGCCGCGACGCAGATCGGCTTCGATCTGCAAGCGCGTGCCACCGCCGAAGCGGGCGCGGTAGACCTGAAGGTTCTCCATGATCCGCTGCACGTAGTTGCGCGTCTCGGAGAACGGAATCAGCTCGACCCAGTCGACCGCATCGACCTTCGGATCGCGCGGATCGCCGTAGCGCTCGACCCACTTCTTCACGCTGCCGCGGCCGGCATTGTAGGCGGCGAAGGTCATGATGTAGGAGCCGCGATAATCCTCGAGCAATCCGCCGAGCTCGGCCGAGCCGAGCGCGGCGTTGTAGACCGAATCGTTCTTCAGCCGCCCCAGGTCGTAGGTCGCGCCGTGGCGCTTGCAGACGTAGCGGGCGGCGTCCGGCGTCACCTGCATCAGTCCATAGGCCTGCGCCGGCGAAACCACGCGTGGATTGAACGCGCTCTCCTGTCGCGCGATCGCATAGATGATGCTGCGCTCGACGTCGGGGCCGATCGGCGTGAACTGCGGAATGCCGTTGACGGGATAGGCGTAGAAGTCGAATGGCAGGCCGCGGTTGAGGGCAGACTTGCCGACCAGCAGCATGCCCCGTGCATCGCCGTAGCGCTGGGCGAGCTCGCCGAGGCCGGCGAGCGCTTCGGGATCGCCGTTCTCGCCCATGTCGGCGAGCATGGGCACCGCGAGCTCGCGCTCGTCGAGCTCGTAGAGCAGATGCGCAGCGCGCACGATCTCAAGCCGCTCGGCGCCGCGTCCGCGCGGCTGGCTGTTGAGCTCGATCTGCGGCAAGCCGAGTTTGGCCCGGGCGAGCTGGCCGTAATAGCTGGTCGACTGTTCGGCGGCGCGTGCATAGGCGTTGCGCGCCTCCTGCTGACGCCCCATCGCTTCGGCCGCACGGCCCTGCCAATAGCCGGCGCGCGCCAGCGCGGTCGGATTGACGCTGCCGACGCCGATGCGGGCAAAATGCTGGGTGGCGGTCGCGGGGTCGTTGAGGAATCGCAGCGCGATCCACCCGGCGGTGAACTCCTGCTCGGTCTTGTAGATGTCGCGCGAGGGCAGGGCGGCATCGCGCGCGATCAGATAGGCCGAGCGGAATTCCTCGGTGTCGATCATCTTGCGCGCCAGGAGGCGCCGCTCGATCCACCATTCGTCGAGATTGTGAAGGCGACCCGGATCCTTGGGCGCCGACAGCATCAGCTGGGCGGCCTCGGCGAACTTCTCCTCGCGGCGCAGGAGCTGGATCTTGCTGAAGGTGTAGCCGGGGTCATTGTGCAGCTCGCGCGGCACGGCGTCGAGCAGCGCCCGCGCGTTCGGCGCTTTCTTGACGGCGCCGATGCGGGCCTTGGCGAGCGCGACATAGCCGGCGCCGAGGCGCTTTGCAGCGCGCAGGGCCGCCTCGGTCTCACTGCCGTAGAGCAGGGTGTCCATCCGCGCTTTCTGATCGCCCGGCGTCAGCAGGGCACCGAACTGGTCGAGCGCGTTGTTCTCGGTGTCCTCCGACATCGGATCGCTGCGCCAGGCCTCGCGCACCAGCCGCTCGGCATTGGCGCGATCGCCGCGCGCCAGCATCGCCTTGGCGAGCGTGAAGCGGCCCTTGGCGGAGATCGGAGACTCGTTCTCGAACCACGACCACGCGACCGAATCGTCGCGCCTGTCGTCCCACATCGCGGCCTCGAGGCGCCGGCGCAGGAAGGTCTGCGACGGCCAGGTCGGATTGGCGGAGATGAAGGCGCGATAGCGTTCCACGGTCGCGCCGTTGTCCTCGCTGCGCAGGATGATCCATTCGGCGAGCTTTCGCGCGACCGGATCCGAGATGCCGGCGGCGGCATCGGTGGCGTCGCCGGCCTTGCGCTTGCGTACGAGCTCGATGACGCTCTCGAGCGTGTCCTTGTCGGCTTGCGACGTCGACGATGTCGCCGCAACCGCGGCCGGAATGACCGGCTTGCGTGGCGCCGCATGCTGGCGGGTCGCGGGGGCCAGCACGGGAGCTGCGAGCGGTCTGGCGGCGGCCGGGGCGGTGAGCCTGTCGGTGGCCGTCACGGCCGGCGCGGGTGCGGTCTTTGCGGGCTTGGGCGGCGATCCGTTGCTCGCCGGGTGAGATTTCGGCGAGGAGACCGCTGCCGCGGGTTTCGGCTTGTCCTTCGCCGGTTCCTTGGCGGCAGCATCCTTGGCTGGCGTCTTCGCGCCTTCCTTGGCCGCGGTGCCACCCTTGCTCGCGCCCTTCGCTGCGTCCTTGCCGGCTCCCTGGACCGTGCCTTTGGCTGCTTCCTTCGCTGTTTCCTTGGCCGCGCCCTTGTTCGAGCCCTTGTTCGAGTCCTTGGCCGGTCCCTTCACGGCGTCCTTGGCAGCTGGCTTCGCGGTCTCCTTGTTGCCCGTCTCTGCGGTCGTCTCATTGGACTTGGCGAGGGCGGCGCAGCCCAGCGACAGCCCTGCCATCAGGCACACGACCAGACCGGTGGATCGCCATGCGGCACGTGCAAAGGAGGTCACGGCGTTTCGTCGCCCCGAATCAGTGAAGTGGCTCAAGACCTAGCTGAATTTGATTGAATATGCGGACAAAATACCAACAGCCGCTTACCTCGGACCGATTTGCACCATCACCGCGGCAAAATCGCGGCCTAAACGCTGCCTCATCCAGAAGCGGGCCTTTTACCGGCAGGATAGACCCGATATGAATGGGGCTTGCTCAAGAGATAGCCGCGTACGGAGGAAGTCCATGGCAGCCAAGACGAAGTTCCGGGGGTCGTTCACCGCCTTGGTCACGCCGTTCAAGAACGGCTCGCTGGACGAGGCGGCGTTCCGCTCCCTGGTCAATTGGCAGATTTCGGAGGGGACCAACGGCCTGGTTCCGGTCGGCACCACCGGCGAGAGCCCGACGATGAGCCATGACGAGCACAAGAAGGTCGTCGAATGGTGCATCGCTGAAGCCAAGGGCCGCGTGCCGGTCATCGCGGGCGCTGGCTCCAACTCGACCAAGGAAGCGATCGAGCTCTCCCAGCACGCCGAAAAGGCGGGTGCGGACGCCGTGTTGATCGTCACGCCCTACTACAACAAGCCGACCCAGGAAGGGATGTACCAGCACTTCAAGGCGATCAACGACGCGATCGGCATTCCGATCATCATCTACAACATCCCGCCGCGCTCGGTGATCGACATGTCGGTCGACACCATGAAGCGGCTGTGGGAGCTGAAGAACATCGCCGGAGTCAAGGACGCCACCGCCAGCATGGTTCGCGTGTCGCAGCAGCGCGCGGCGATGGGCGAGGATTTCAACCAGCTCTCGGGCGAGGACGCCACCATCATCGGCTACATGGCCCATGGCGGCCATGGCTGCATCTCGGTCACCTCCAACGTCGCGCCGCGCCTCTGCTCGGAGTTCCACGCCGCCTGGCAGAAGGGCGACACCAAGGCGGCGCTCGCGATCCACGACAAGCTGATGCCGCTGCACAACAACCTCTTCATCGAGAGCAATCCGGCGCCGATCAAGTACGCGATGTCGCTGCTCGGCAAGCTGGAGGAGACGCTGCGGCTGCCGATGGTGCCGGTCTCCGAGCCGACACGCGTTGCCGTGCGCAGCGCGATGGTGCACGCGGGTCTGATCAACTGACGCGCCGGCCTGTCGGGGGAGCCTTTCATGACCGTCGAGGAAAAGGGCGCGCGAATGCTGAAGGAGTTCCGCGAGTTTGCCATGAAGGGCAACGTCGTCGATCTCGCGGTCGGCGTCATCATCGGCGCGGCGTTCGGCGCCATCGTCAACTCGCTGGTCGGCGACGTGATCATGCCGATCATCGGCGCGGTTACCGGCGGGCTCGACTTCTCGAACTACTTCACCCCCTTGTCGAAGGCCGTCACCGCCACCAACTTGGCCGATGCGAAAAAGCAAGGAGCCGTGCTGGCTTGGGGCAGCTTCCTCACGCTGACGATCAACTTCATCATCATCGCCTTCGTATTGTTCCTGGCGATCCGCGCCATAAACACGCTGAAGCGCAAGGAAGAGGCGGCGCCGGCCGCTCCACCGAAGCCGTCGGCCGAGGTCGAACTGCTGACCGAGATCCGCGATCTCCTCAAGAAGTGACGCGCGCTCTTCATCCGAACTGTTAGATTCCGCGCGCATCTCAATCGGGTTTTATCCGTCATGGCCGACAAGAACGAACGTCCGATCAAGGTCATGGCGGAAAATCGCAAGGCTCGCTTCAACTATGCGATCGAAGACACGATCGAGGCGGGGATTGCGCTGACGGGGACCGAGGTCAAGTCGATCCGCAACGGCAAGAGCACGATCGCGGAATCCTATGCCGATTCCAAGAACGGCGAGATCTGGCTGATCAACGCCACCATTCCCGAATATCTCCAGGGCAACCGGTTCAATCACGAGCCCAAGCGGCCGCGCAAACTGCTTCTCCACCGCCGGCAGATCAACAAGCTGATGGGCGCGGTCGACCGCGAGGGCATGACGCTGATCCCGCTCAAGCTCTATTTCAACGAGCGTGGTCGCGCCAAATTGCAGCTGGCGGTTGCAAAAGGCAAGAAGCTGCACGACAAGCGCGAGTCCGAGAAGAAGCGCGACTGGAGCCGGGAGAAGGGCCGGCTGATGCGGGCGAGGGGATGACCAAATGAATCAACGGAACCTGCTCGAGGTCGACTGGAGCCAGATTCCCGCGCCTGCCGACGACGGCGGCGCCGCGCATCTCAAGGGCATGACGTTGCCACCGATCGGCCTGCTCGCGACCGACGACACGTCGGTCACGCTGTCGGCGCTGCGCGGCCGCACCGTGGTGTTCGCCTATCCCCGCACCGGCGAGCCCGGCAAGATCTCACTGGTCGACGATTGGGACATGATCCCCGGTGCGCGCGGTTGCACGCCGCAGACCTGTGCGTTCCGCGATCTGTTCGCCGAGCTGAAGGCCGCCGGTGCCGCCCACGTGTTCGGCCTTTCGACCCAGAGCAACGAATACCAGACCGAGATGGCCTCACGGCTGCATCTGCCGTTCCCTGTGCTGTCGGACGAGAAGCTGGCGCTCACGCAGGTACTGAAGCTGCCGATCATGGAGGTCGCGGGCCTGACGCTGATCAAGCGTCTCGCGCTGGTCATCGACGACGCCAGGATCACGCACGTGTTCTATCCGGTGTTTCCGCCCGACCGGAATGCCGGCGAGGTGCTGGACTGGCTGAGGGCCCATCCGGTCAGGACGTAAAGCGTATCCCGCATGCGGCCAGGTCTATGGCCAGCCAATGATGGCAGCGATGCCGCGCACCTAAGTCCGTCCCCGTCATCCTGAGGTGCTCGTCCTGCAACGCAGGGCGAGTCTCGAAGGACGACGGCCCGGCTGCATCCCGGCCGCTCATCCTTCGAGGCTCCCGGCGCGATGCTCTGCATCGCGCCACTCGCGCCTCAGGATGACGGGTTCACAATGCCGGTGCCCCAGCTGCTCTCTAATCCAGGTCCGCCTTCAATCCAGGTCCGCCTTCACCTTCGCGAACACGCTGCGGAACATGTCCGGCGTCAGGACGCCGGTGTTCGTGTTGTAGCGCGAGCAATGATAGCTGTCGTAGAGCTTGAACCGGCCTGCCTGATGCACTGCGCCGTGGCCGAAGGGGGCCTGCGAGCCCTTCAGATTCAGCGGCTTGAGCACGCTGTCGTGCGCAATCCGCCCGAGCGCGACGATCGCGCGCAGGTTCGGCATCGACGCCAGATTCGCCACGAGAAACTGGCGGCAGGTGTTGATCTCGACCGGCAGCGGCTTGTTCTGCGGCGGCACGCAATGCACGGCATTGGCGATCCGGCAGTCGACCAGTTTCAGGCCGTCGTCGGGGCGCGCCTGATAGGTCCCCCTGGCAAAGCCGTATTCGATCAGCGTACTGTAGAGCAGGTCGCCGGCATAATCGCCGGTGAAGGGCCGTCCCGTGCGGTTGGCGCCCTGCATTCCCGGCGCGAGACCCACGATCAGGAGGCGCGCCTCAAGGTCGCCGAAGGGCGCAACCGGCGCATTGTGCCACGACGGCTCGCGTGTGCGGTTCGCCTCGCGAAAGGCGACCAGGCGCGGACAGAGCGGACAGTCACGGT
The DNA here is from genome assembly GCF_022354745.1 of Bradyrhizobium sp. I71. Classification (NCBI taxonomy): domain Bacteria; kingdom Pseudomonadati; phylum Pseudomonadota; class Alphaproteobacteria; order Hyphomicrobiales; family Nitrobacteraceae; genus Bradyrhizobium; species Bradyrhizobium sp. I71. Next base: position 198,380 of record NZ_CP059398.1, on the reverse strand, counting down.
CGGGAACGACGGCGAGAGGTTGGCGGCTTGACCGGGCCGCCTCACTCCTCGAAGTCTTCATCGCCCCTCGGCGCCATCGTGGTTGCGCGCTGGAGGAATTGCGGGGCGTGGTGACGTTCGCCACGCTCGCCGCGGTCGCGCGGGGCGGGGCGCTCGGACGGGTCGCGGCCGAGCTTGGATTGCAGCTCGACGAGGTCGGTAAAGACGTCGGCCTGGCGGCGCAGCTCGTCGGCGATCATCGGCGGCTGGCTGGCGATGGTGGAGATCACCGTGACCCGCACGCCGCGGCGCTGCACGGCCTCGACCAGGGAGCGAAAGTCGCCGTCACCCGAGAACAGCACCATCTGGTCGATATGCTCGGCGAGCTCCATGGCGTCCACGGCAAGCTCGATGTCCATGTTGCCCTTGACCTTGCGGCGGCCGGAGGCGTCGATGAATTCCTTGGTCGCCTTGGTGACGACGGTGTAGCCGTTGTAATCCAGCCAGTCGATCAACGGGCGGATCGAGGAGTATTCCTGGTCTTCGATGATGGCGGTGTAATAGAACGCCCGCAACAACGTCCCGCGGCCCTGAAACTCCTTCAGCAGACGCTTGTAATCGATGTCGAAGCCCAGAGTTTTCGCGGTCGCGTAGAGATTGGCCCCATCGATGAAGAGCGCGATCTTGTTGGTCGGAGAAAGTGACATTCAGTTTGCTCGCGTAGTGTCCGTGATTGATCGTTTTTTGTTGGCGCGGCGACAGCAAGCCGCGCAGTTCTAAAGTGCCGCTGAGACCCGTCGAAACCGCAAGTCCGGAGAAGTCGGGGCAATCAAGGTATAGTTATGGCGGACTTGCATACACCCGGGGTTGCCCTCGATGGCAGCCCAGAAAACCCCGTCCCAGCCCCAATGTGGCGTTAGCAGAGCCGTTTGGCGAGACCAAATCACAAATTGGCCTTGCGAAATCGTCCCGGCCCCTATAACTAGCCCCAATCATCCACATATTTCGTCCCACCCACAACGGAGCGACAGTCCATGGCTCGCGTCACCGTAGAAGATTGTATCGACAAGGTCGACAACCGGTTTGACTTGGTCCTGCTGGCCGCCCACCGAGCCCGCATGATCTCGTCCGGTTCACAACTAACGGTTGACCGCGATAACGACAAGAACCCTGTTGTGTCTTTGCGTGAAATTGCCGAGACCACGATCTCGCCGGAGGATCTCCGCGAGGAGCTGGTGCACTCGCTCCAGAAGTTCGTCGAGGTGGACGAGCCCGAGCCGGACACGGTGCCGCTGATCGGTTCCGCAGGGGCGAGCGTCGATGCGGACGACACCGAAGTCGCCGTCGAGCGCATGACCGAAGAGGAGCTCCTGAAGGGTCTGGAAGGCCTCGCGCCTCCCGAGGAGCAGCCCGAGGAAGACGAGTAATTCCTCCATCGTGATCATCGACTGCTTGTGATCTTATCAAAGGCCCGAACCTGTGTTCGGGCCTTTGCTTTTGTTGACGTTTTCGTGGTTACCATAGTGTTGCCGGTTGGCGCTGCGCCTGTCACTGAATTGATCGGACACACGCGCGATCGGAGCTAGGATGTATACAACGGACCGCCTCGGGCCCGTTTGAAAGCAGGACGGAATGGTATATCGGCGCCGCAGACCCACGCAGATGCAGGCCGCAACCGAATCGGTTGCCGTGGCCCCGACTGCGCCGGTCGCGCGCCCCGCCAGACCCCGCGCGCGCATGATGCGTCAATATGACCTCGTCGAGCGCGTCAGATCCTACAATCCCAACACCAACGAAGACCTGCTGAACCGCGCCTATGTCTACGCCATGAAGGCGCATGGTTCGCAGACCCGCGCCTCGGGCGATCCGTATTTCTCGCACCCGCTCGAAGTGGCGGCCATTCTCACCGACCTGAAGCTCGACGACGCCACCATCGTGGCAGCACTGCTGCACGATACGATCGAGGACACCGAGGCGACGCGGGCCGAGATCGACCAGATCTTCGGGCCGGAGATCGGCGCGCTGGTCGAGGGCCTGACCAAGCTGAAGCGGCTCGAGCTGGTGTCACGCGAGGCCAAGCAGGCCGAGAACCTGCGCAAATTGTTGCTGGCCATTGCCGATGATGTCCGTGTGCTTCTGGTCAAGCTCGCCGACCGCCTGCACAACATGCGCACGCTGGAATTCGTGCCGACGGAATCGCGCCGGCGCATCGCCGAGGAGACGCTCGACATCTACGCGCCGCTGGCGGGGCGCATGGGCATGCAGGAAATGCGCGAGGAGCTGGAGGATCTGTCCTTCCGCACCCTCGATCCCGAAGCCTATTCGGTGGTGATGCAGCGGCTCGACGCGCTTGCCGAGCGCAACCGCAATTTGATCGGCGAGATCGAGGACCAGCTCTCCAACAATCTGCGGCACAGGGGCCTCGGCGCGCGGGTCTATGGCCGTCGCAAGAAGCCGTTCTCGATCTGGACCAAGATGGAGCGCAAGTCGGTCGGCTTCGAGCAATTGTCCGACATCTTCGGCTTCCGCCTCGTCGTCAACGACATCGAGGCCTGCTATCGCGCGCTCGGGATCGTCCACACCACCTGGCCGGTCGTGCCGGGGCGCTTCAAGGACTACATCTCGACGCCGAAGCAGAACGACTACCGCTCGATCCACACCACTGTGATCGGCCCCGGCAACCAGCGCGTCGAGCTCCAGATCCGCACCGAGGCGATGGACCAGATCGCCGAGCGCGGCATCGCCGCGCATGTCTTCTACAAGGAAGGCGTGGGCTCGCCGACCGAATACCTCAAGCGCGAGTCCAACGCGTTCTCCTGGCTGCGCCACACCATCGGAATCCTCTCCGAGAGCGCCAATCCCGAGGAATTCCTCGAGCACACCAAGCTCGAGCTGTTCCACGACCAGGTGTTCTGCTTCACCCCGAAGGGCAAGCTGATCGCGCTGCCGCGCCACGCCAACGTGATCGACTTCGCCTATGCGGTGCACACCGACGTCGGCAACAGCGCGGTGGGCTGCAAGATCAACGGCAAGTTCGCGCCGCTGTCCTCGGAGCTCCAGAACGGCGACGAGGTCGAGGTGCTGACCTCGGAAGCGCAGTCCGCGCCGCCGTCGGCCTGGGAAACGCTCGCAGTCACCGGCAAGGCGCGTGCCGCGATCCGCCGCGCGACGCGCACCGCGGTGCGCGATCAATATGTCGGCCTCGGCCGGCGCATCGTCGAGCGCCTGTTCGAGCGCGCCAAGATCGAATACGCCGACGACAAGCTCAAGGGTGCGCTGCCGCGGCTCGCGCGGACTTCGATCGAGGACGTCATGGCGGCGGTGGGCCGCGGCGAGATCAAGGCATCGCACGTCGCGCGTGCGATGTACCCGGACTACAAGGAGGAGCGGATCGCGCGCTACGGCGTCAAGAAGGGGCTTGCGGCCAAGTTCAAGGAGAAGTCCTCGGAACCGCGCAGCCCGGTTGCGATCCCGATCCGCGGCATCAATTCCGACCTTCCGGTCAAGTTCGCTCCGAACGGCGGCGCCGTGCCCGGGGATCGCATCGTCGGCATCGTCACGCCGGGCGAGGGTATCACGATCTATCCGATCCAGGCGCCCGCCCTGAAGGATTTCGAGGAGGAGCCGGAGCGCTGGCTCGACGTCCGCTGGGACATCGAGGACTCCACGCCGCAGCGCTTCCCGGCCCGCATCAAGGTGGAGAACGTCAACGAGCCCGGCGCGCTGGCGCAGATCGCGACCGTGATCGCCGAGCACGACGGCAACATCGACAACATCAGCATGCAGCGCCGTTCGCCGGACTTCACGGAGACGACGATCGATCTCGAAGTCTACGATCTGAAGCACCTGAGCGCGATCCTGGCTCAGTTGCGCGCGAAGGCGGTCGTCGCCCGCGTCGAACGTGTTAATGGATAGGCGCTTTGCGTATGCGCCTGTCGCCCCGATTTCGTGAGTCCTGAAATGCCCGCAACTCCGCTCCGCCTCGGCGTCAATGTCGACCATGTCGCGACCCTGCGTAACGCGCGCGGTGGCCGCAATCCGGATCCGGTGCGCGCGGCGCTGCTCGCGATCGAGGCCGGCGCCGACGGCATCACCGCGCATCTGCGCGAGGATCGCCGGCACATCCGTGACGAGGACATGGCGCGGCTGAAGGCGGAGATCTCCAAGCCGCTCAATTTCGAGATGGCGGCGACTGACGACATGTTGCGCATCTCGCTCGCCACCAAGCCGCATGCGGTCTGCCTGGTTCCGGAGCGGCGCCAGGAGGTGACGACCGAAGGCGGGCTGGATGTGGTCGGCCAGCACAACGCGCTCGCGCCCTATATCGCGCGGCTGAACGATGCCGGCATCCGGGTCTCGCTGTTCATCGCCGCCGACCCCGCCCAGATCGAAATGGCGGCACGGCTGCGCGCGCCCGTGATCGAGATCCACACCGGCGCATGGTGCGACGCCGTCGTCGACGGCCACGCCGACAAGGCCGAGGCCGAATGGCGGCGGATCGTGGCGGGGGCGAAGCTGGCCAGGGATGCGGGGCTCGAGGTCCATGCCGGGCACGGGCTCGACTATGCCACGGCGGAGACGATCGCGGCCCTGCCTGAGATCATGGAGCTCAATATCGGCTACTACATGGTCGGCGAGGCGCTGTTCGTGGGTCTGGCCGAAACCGTGCGCAACATGCGCGCGGCGATGGACCGTGGCCGGAGCCGGGCATGATCATCGGCATCGGCTCCGACCTGATCGACATCACCCGCGTGGCCAAGGTGATCGAACGTCATGGCGAGCGCTTCCTCGACCGCATCTTCACCGCGGCCGAGCGGGCCAAGGCGGAGCGGCGCGCCAAGAACGAGAAGATGGTGGTGGCGACCTACGCCAAGCGCTTCGCCGCCAAGGAGGCCTGCTCCAAGGCGCTCGGCACCGGCATCAGGCGCGGTGTCTGGTGGCGCGACATGGGCGTGGTCAACCTGCCGGGCGGGCGGCCGACCATGCAGCTGACCGGCGGCGCGCTGGCCCGGCTTCAGGCCCTGACGCCGGACGGATTCGAGGCGCGGATCGACGTTTCGATCACCGACGACTGGCCGCTGGCGCAGGCCTTTGTCATCATTTCCGCTGTGCCGCCTGCGAAGCCCTGAGGATATCCGTTTGATTTTATAATTCTCATGTGAAATCAATGTCTTACTCAGTTTTGATGCGATCCTTGATTGCGTGGCCTCCGACAACCGTCTAAAAGTCCGCCGTCGCAAATCAGCTTGGGCGAATTCGGCTTTACGCCGGAATTGGCCCTCACTATCAGAATCAGGACAATCTCCATGGGCCGCGAAGCAAAGGGCTGTTCGCGCCAGGAGGGCGCTCTGTGACCGCCGGCCGGAATTGAGAGAGCAATGAGCGTGACTTCAGGAACGAAAACTGAGAGCGGCGTCGGTGAAACGATCCGGGTCGTCATTCATGCTCTCCTGATCGCGCTGGTGATCCGCACCTTCCTGTTTCAGCCTTTCAACATCCCGTCGGGCTCGATGAAGGCGACGTTGCTGGTCGGCGACTATCTGTTCGTCTCGAAATATTCCTACGGCTACAGCCACTATTCGATTCCGTTCTCGCCGCCGCTGTTCTCGGGGCGAATCTGGGGCTCGGATCCGAACCGCGGCGACATCGTCGTGTTCCGCCTGCCGAAGGACGATTCCACGGACTACATCAAGCGCGTGATCGGCCTTCCCGGCGACCGCGTCCAGATGCGCGATGGGCTGCTCTACATCAACGACGCGCCGGTCGAGCGGCAGCGCATGAGCGAATATGTCGGCGAAGATCCCTGTGGCTCGGAAGGCGGCGGCATCTCCCGGGTGAAGCGCTGGAAGGAGACGCTGCCGAACGGCGTGTCCTATGAGACGCTGGACTGCGCCGACAACGGCTACATGGACAACACCAACGTCTACACGGTGCCGCCCGGCCACTTCTTCATGATGGGCGACAATCGCGACAACTCCACCGACAGCCGCTTCCTCGGCCAGGTCGGCTACGTGCCGCAGGAAAATCTGATCGGCCGCGCCCAGATGATCTTCTTCTCCATCGCCGAAGGCGAGCATGCCTGGATGTTCTGGCGCTGGCCGTGGGCGGTACGCTGGAATCGTTTCTTCAAAATCGTCCGATGAAAGACGAAGCCAAGGACATCGCGACCCAACCGATCGAGGCGCAAGCGGGCCCCGAAGGGGAAGCTGCGACCAAGACGGCTGCAGACAAGGCGCCTGCGAAGAAGAAGCGGGTGCGGAGCAGCAAGGCCAAGGCCACGGATGCGAGCGCGGCGCTCGAGGCGCGCATCGGCCACAGCTTCGCTGACCCGAACCTCCTGATGCAGGCGATCACGCATGTCTCCGCGCTGAAGTCCGGACGCAAGCGCGGCGACAGCTATCAGCGGCTGGAATTCCTCGGCGACCACGTGCTCGGGCTCGTCGTCTCCGACATGCTCTATCACGCCTTCCCGAACGCCGACGAAGGCGAGCTGTCCAAGCGTCTGGCCGAGCTCGTGCGCAAGGAAAGCTGCGCCGACGTCGCCAAGTCGCTCGGTCTGGTCGACGACATCAAGCTCGGCTCGGTCGGCCCCAGTGCCGATGCGCGCCTGCGCAAGAGCGTGCTGGGGGACATCTGCGAGGCCGTGATCGGCGCCATCTTCCTCGACGGCGGCCACGCGGCGGCAGCCGAATTCGTCAAGCGCAACTGGACCGAGCGCATGCACAAGCCGCGCCGTCCCTTGCGCGACCCCAAGACCGTGCTGCAGGAATGGGCGCAAGGGAAGGGGCTGCCGACGCCTGTTTACCGCGAGGTCGAGCGCACTGGCCCGCATCACGACCCGCAGTTCCGCGTGGCAGTCGATCTGCCGGGGCTGGCGCCGGCGGAAGGCATCGGCGGCAGCAAGCGCGCGGCAGAGAAGGTGGCAGCTTCAGTGATGATCGAACGCGAAGGCGTTGGCGGCGGCAATGACGGCTGAAGCAAGCGGCGAGGCGCCCATTGGTACGCGCTGCGGCTTCGTTGCGCTGATCGGCGCGCCGAATGTCGGCAAGTCCACGCTGGTCAACGCGCTGGTCGGGGCCAAGGTCACGATCGTGTCGCGCAAGGTGCAGACCACGCGCGCGCTGATCCGCGGCATCGTCATCGAGAACAATGCGCAAGTGATCCTGGTCGACACGCCCGGCATCTTCTCGCCCAAGCGCCGGCTCGACCGCGCCATGGTCTCGACCGCCTGGAGCGGGGCGCATGACGCCGACCTCGTCTGCGTGCTGCTGGATGCCAAGACCGGGATCGACGAGGAAGCGGAGGCGATCCTCGCCAAGGCCGCCGGCGTCAATCACGAGAAGATCCTGGTCATCAACAAGGTCGATCTGGTCCAGCGCGAGAAGCTGCTGGCGCTGGCGCAAGCCGCCAACGAGCGCATGAAGTTCGCGCGGACCTTCATGATCTCGGCGATCTCGGGCGACGGCGTCGACGACATCCGCAAGACGCTCGCGGAAATGGTGCCGCCGGGCCCGTTCCTCTATCCCGAGGACCAGATGTCGGACGCGCCGATGCGGCAACTCGCGGCCGAGATCACGCGCGAAAAGATCTATCAGAAGCTGCACCAGGAATTGCCCTACCAGTCCACGGTCGAGACCGACAAGTGGGAGGAGCGCAAGGATCATTCGGTGCGGATCGAGCAGACGATCTTCGTCGAGCGCGAAAGCCAGCGCAAGATCGTGCTTGGCAAGGGCGGCGCAACCATCAAGTCGATCGGCGCGGATTCGCGGAAGGAACTGATGCAGATCCTCGACGTGCCGGTGCATCTGTTCCTGTTCGTCAAGGTACGCGAGAACTGGGGCGACGACCCCGATCGCTACCGCGAGATGGGCCTGGACTTCCCCAGGGAATAACCAAGAAAAGATCGGTATCCGATGAGCGTGCCCAGCAACGTCCGGCGCTTCGAAGCGCTGCTCTATGCATCGTTGATGCTGGATGCCCTCTCGGTCGCGGCGCAGGACCGCACGCCCAATGCCGAGATGACCGAGCAGATGATCATGACGGCGACCTTGCTCGCCGGCGGCATGATCCTGCTGCTGGTCTATTTCGTCTGGCTCGCCGCGCATCGGCGCAAGAACTGGCCGCGCTGGGTGCTGGCGGCGGCCCTGGTGTTGTCGGTGATCTCGCTCGGCCAGATCATCGGGGAGAGGGGCCTGGAGCTCGACAGCGCCATCGAGATCGTCTCCTGCGCGCTGACCGCGATCGGACTTTATTTCTCCTTCACCGGCGATGCGCAGGGCTGGTTCGACGCCTAGCGTCATTCCGGGGCGCCTCGAAGAGGCGAACCCGGAATCTCGAGATTCTCGGGTGCGCAAGGGCGCACCCCAGTTTCGATGCTTCGCATCGCCCCGGAATGACGGGGAGAAGGCACTGCGCTCCTCACTGGAATCCTGTAATATTTCCTCCATGGAATGGACCGACGAGGGCATCGTGCTGGGGGTGCGGCGGCATGGCGAGAGCAGCGCCATTGTCGAGCTCTTGACGCGCGCCCACGGCCGGCATCTCGGCCTCGTCCGCGGCGGCGCCGGCTCGCGGATGCGGCCCCTCCTGCAGCCCGGCAACAGCGTCAGCGCAGTGTGGCGGGCGCGGCTCGACGAGCATCTCGGTACCTATGCCGTCGAGGGGTTGAAGCTGCGTGCGGCGACGTTGCTGGCATCGTCCCATGGGGTCTATGGCGTCACCCATCTCGCCTCGGTTGCGCGGCTCTTGCCGGAGCGCGATCCGCACGAAGAGATCTTTGCGTTGCTCGAACATTCGCTCGACGATTTCGAGGACATCGGCAGCGCCGCCGTGCACCTGATCCATTTCGAGCTGGCGATGCTCGCGGAGCTGGGTTTCGGCCTGGCGCTGGACAATTGCGCGGTGACCGGCGAGACCACGGACCTGATCTACGTCTCGCCGAAATCTGGCGGTGCGGTGTCGCGCGGTGCGGGCGAGCCGTGGCGCGACCGGCTGTTGCGGCTGCCGCCCTTTCTGCGCCATGGCGAGGCCGCGAGCGATCTCACCGAGCAGGATCTCCAGGACGGCTTCCGGCTCACCGGCCTGTTCCTGCTGCGTCACGTGCTGGAGCCGCGCGGGCAGGGCCATTCGGATGCGCGGGCCGGCTTCATCAACGCCCTGATACGGCAGCAGGCGAGGGCAGCGATTCCCGCGCCATGAGCTCATTGGGACTCTGCACTGCCCGTTGGCATCGAGTTCCCCGGAACGAAATCGGGCCGGTCGAGTTCGCCTTCAGGTTCCACAACGGGGACAGCCTAAATGTTGATCAGGGGATTCGCCTTCTCCGCGGCGCTGTTTGCGTTCGCGCCCGATGCAATGGCCGGCGAGCCGCAAACCGGCTTGTTTCGCCGGGCTTCCTGCACGGTCGTCCGGTATTATGTGGCCAAATATTCCGCTGCCACCGCAGAGACATGGGCGCGGGCCCATGGCGCGACCGAGGCTGAGATCGAGGCCGCACGGCGCTGCGTGACCAATGCGCCGGCACCCGCCCAAACGCCTGGTCAGGCCAAAACCCAGACATTCACGGCCGGCTGGGCAGGCCATTAGGCCGCCCACAGGGAACCATTCGATCCTTGCCCGATTCGCTTCCACGGTTTAACCGGGCGGCATGGGAAAACGAATCGTTCCGCCGGAAGAACCGGCCGAAATCCACGAGGTGCCGCTGCGCGAGGCGCTGGAAGAGCGTTATCTCGCCTACGCGCTCTCCACCATCATGCACCGCGCGCTGCCAGACGCACGCGACGGCCTGAAGCCGGTGCACCGGCGCATCCTCTACGGCATGCGGCTGCTCCGTCTCGACCCGGGTACGGCCTTCAAGAAATCCGCAAAGATCGTCGGCGACGTGATGGGCTCGTTCCATCCGCACGGCGACCAGGCGATCTACGACGCCATGGTGCGCCTCGCGCAGGATTTCTCCTCGCGCTACCCGCTGGTCGACGGCCAGGGCAATTTCGGCAATATCGACGGCGATAACCCCGCCGCCTACCGCTACACCGAAGCGCGCATGACCGACGTCGCGCGGCTTCTGCTCGATGGCATCGACGAGGACGGCGTCGAGTTCCGCGCCAATTACGACGGCCAGTCGAAGGAGCCGGTCGTGCTGCCCGGCGGCTTTCCGAACCTGCTCGCCAACGGCGCGCAGGGCATCGCGGTCGGCATGGCCACCTCGATCCCGCCGCACAACGCCGCCGAGCTCTGCGACGCCGCGCTGCATCTGATCGAGAAGCCCGACGCGAAATCCAAGGCGCTGCTGAAGTGGGTCAAGGGTCCGGATTTCCCGACCGGCGGCATCTGCGTCGATTCCAAGCAGGCCATCGCGGAGGCCTATGCAACGGGCCGCGGCTCGTTCCGCGTTCGTGCGAGATGGGAGCAGGAAGAGGGCGCCCGCGGCAGCTGGGTCGTCGTCGTCACCGAGATTCCCTTCCTGGTGCAGAAGTCGCGCCTGATCGAGAAGGTCGCCGAGCTGCTCGACCAGAAGAAGCTGCCGCTGGTCGGCGACATCAGGGACGAGTCGGCCGAAGACGTCCGCATCGTGATCGAGCCGAAATCGAAGAACGTCGATCCGGCGCTGATGATGGAATCGCTGTTCCGGCTCACCGAGCTCGAGAACAAGATTCCGCTGAATCTGAACGTGCTGATCAAGGGGCGCGTCCCCAAGGTGGTCGGCCTTGCGGAGGCCCTGCGCGAATGGCTCGACCATCTCCGCGACGTGCTGATCCGCCGCACCAAGCACCGCAAGGGCGAGATCGAGCACCGGCTCGAAATCCTCGGCGGCCTGCTGATCGCCTATCTCAACATCGACGAGGTGATCCGGATCATCCGCGCCGAGGACGAGCCGAAGCCGGCCTTGATCAAGGCGTTCAAGCTCACCGAGTTGCAGGCCGACTCCATCCTCAACATGCGGCTGCGCAATCTGCGCAAGCTCGAGGAGATGGAGATCCGCACCGAGGACAAGGATCTGCGGAAGGAGCTGAAGGGCATCGAGGCCCTGCTGGCCTCCGAGCCTGAGCAGTGGAAGAAGGTCAGCGAGCAGGTCGGCAAGGTCCGCGACATGTTCGGGCCGAAGACGCCGCTCGGCAAGCGCCGCACCACCTTTGCCGACGCGCCCGAGCACGATCTCGCCGCGATCGAGGAGGCCTTCGTCGAGCGCGAGCCGGTGACGGTCGTCGTCTCCGACAAGGGCTGGATCCGGACCATGAAGGGCCATGTCGAGGATCTCTCGGGCCTGGCCTTCAAGCAGGACGACAAGCTCGGCTTCGCGTTCTTCGCGGAGACGACCTCGAAGCTGCTGCTGTTCGCGACCAACGGCAAGTTCTACTCGCTCGACGTAGCGAAGCTGCCGGGCGGCCGCGGTCACGGCGAGCCGATCCGTCTGTTCATCGACATGGAGCAGGAAGCTGCGCCCGTCGCGCTGTTCGTCCACAAGGGTGGCCGCAAATTCCTGGTCGCGAGCCACGAGGGCCAGGGCTTCGTCGTCAACGAGGACGATTGCGTCGGCACCACCAAGAAGGGCAAGCAGGTCCTCAACGTCGACATGCCGAACGAGGCGCGCGCGATCACCGAAGTGCTCGGCGACACCGTCGCGGTCATCGGCGAGAACCGCAAGATGCTGGTCTTCCCGCTCGACCAGGTGCCGGAAATGGCGCGCGGCCGCGGCGTGCGCTTGCAGAAGTACAAGGATGGCGGCCTTTCGGATGTTGCCGTGTTCGACGCCAAGGCCGGCCTGACCTGGAAGGACTCCGCCGGTCGCGAATTCTCCGCGACCATGAAGGAGCTCGCCGAGTGGCAAGGCACCCGCGCCGACGCCGGCCGCCTGCCGCCGAAGGGTTTTCCGAAGTCGAACAAGTTCGGCCGGGGCATCGGGTAGGGCGCAGGCCGTCGCCACGCAATTGGTGTCATGCCCCGGCTTGACCGGGGCATCTAGTACGCCGCGGCCTTTCCGTATCATCGCAGGATATCTGGAATACTGGGTCGCCCGGTCAAGCCGGGCGATGACACCGACGGTGTAGCCGCAAACGCGCGGCTGATAGCCGTGTGCGCATACGTGCTTCTGCCGTGTGGGCACGAACATTGCTTTTTGCTGGCGACCGTAACCGTTTCGCCAAGGCAAGAAGAAACCAATGTTCAAACTCAAGTCTTTGATCCCCGCGCTGTTCGGCCTCGCGCTGGCCGCGGCGCCCGCGCATGCGGCGGGGAATCTCGTCGCGGTGCTCGAGGCGGAAATCGTCACCCTCGATCCGCATTTCTCCACGGCCTATATTTCGCGCACGTTTGGCTACATGGTGTTCGATACGCTGTTTGCGAAGGACTCCAAGGGCGACATCAAACCGCAGATGGTGCAGGACTGGAAGGTCTCGCCCGACAACTTGACCTACACATTCACGCTGCGCGACGGCCTGAAGTGGCACGACGGCCAGCCGGTTACGGCCGCCGATTGCGTGGCCTCGCTGCGCCGCTGGGGCACCCGCAGCGCGCTCGGCCGTCGCATCTTCGCGATCACGGCGTCGCTCGAGCCCACCGATGCCAAGACTTTCGTGCTGACGTTGAAGGAGCCGTCGGGTCTCGTCATCGACGCGCTCGGCAATCCCGTCAGCCCCGTCGCCTTCATGATGCCCGAGCGCATCGCCAAGACGCCCGGCGACCAGCGCATCACCGAGATCATCGGTTCCGGCCCGTTCGTCTACAGCAAGGCCGATCACCGCACCGGCGATCGCATGATCCTGAAGAAGTTCGCCGATTATGTGCCGCGCTCCGAGCCCGCCGACTTCCTCGCCGGCGGCAAGCGCGTCAATGTCGACACGCTGGAGGTCCGCGTCATTCCCGACGGTTCGACGGCGGCCTCCGCGCTGCAGGCCGGCGAAGTCGACTTCATGCAATACGCCCCGTTCGATCTGTTGCCGCAGCTGGAGAAGAACTCCCGCGTCAAGCTCGTCAACTTCACCGGCGGCAACATGTTCGCAGGCGCCTACCGCCTCAACGCCGCGTCGAAACCGTTCGACGATCCCGCGATCCGGCGCGTGCTGTGGAAGCTGGTCGACCAGCGCGAAGTGCTGGATGCGCTCGGGCTGGATGCCAAATACGCCACGCCTTGCGCGACGTTCTTCACCTGCGGCACCACCTATGAAAGCAAGGCCGGCACCGAAGCGGCGGCGAAGCCCTCGATCGAGGCGGCGAAGGCCGCGCTGAAGGCGACCAAATATGCCGGCGAGCCCGTCGTCGTCATGCAGGCCAACGATCTCGAAGCGCCGCGCGTCTCGGCGCAGGTGCTTGCCGAGCGGCTGAAGGCCGCCGGCTTCAACGTCGATCTGCAGGTGATGGACTGGGCGAGCGTGCTGGCGCGCCGCGCCAAGAAGGAGGGCTGGAGCGTCTACGGCGTTCACGCCGGCGGTTTCGATCTGGGTTCGCCGCTGACCAATGTGATGGTTGCCTTCAACTGCGCCGACTTCACCGGCTGGCAATGCGATGCGCGCATCACGCCGTTGATGGAAGCCTTCGCCAAGGCGCCGGCCGAGGAGGACCGCAAGAAGATCGCGGGCGAGATCCAGGCCATCATGTACGATCAGGCACCCGCAATTCCCTGGGGCCAGTTCGCGCAGCCGGCCGCCTATCGCGCGACGTTGCGCGGTCTGATACCGTCCGCCATCCCGGTGTTCTGGAACGTTGAGAAGTAACGCGATGTACGATGTCATTGTTGTCGGCGGCGGCTCCGCCGGCGCCGCTGTTGCGGCACGGCTGTCCGAGGATCCCGCACGGCGCGTCCTGCTGCTCGAAGCAGGGCGCGACTGGCGCGCCGATGAGGCGCCCTGGGAGGTGCGAACGCCCAATCCCATCCCGATCATTCACAAGCGTGAATACCAGGAGAAATGGCAATGGCCTGACCTGTTGACGCGCCGGGTGGCGGGGCAGGAGCCTCGCTTCTACTGGCGCGGCAAGGGGCTCGGCGGCTCATCGATGATGAACGGCCAGATCGCCATCCGTGGCGTTGCCGATGCCTTCGACGAATGGGCGGCCAATGGCTGCACCGGCTGGTCGGCGAAGGAGGTGATGCCGCTGTTCTCCGTGATCGAGGATGATCTGGAATTCGGCGATGCCGACGGCCACGGCCGCGGCGGGCCGTTGCCGGTCTATCGCGCGCCGCCGGAGACATGGGGCCCGATCGATCGTGGCCTGCGCGACGCGGCGCTCGCGGCCGGGTATCCCTGGTGTGCCGATGTCAACGGCCCGGACGGCGAGGGCGTCGCCTGCTATCCCATCAACAGCCGCGACAGCCGCCGCATCACCACCAATGAGGGCTATCTCGAGCCCGCGCGCGGCCGCGCCAATCTGGATATCCGCGGGCATGCGCTGGTCGATCGCGTGCTGATCAGCGAGGGCCGCGCGACTGGCGTCCGCGTTCATATCGAGGGGCAGGGCACAAGCGAGATCAGCGCGCGCCAGATCGTGCTCTGTGCCGGCGCCATTCACAGTCCGGCGATCCTGCTGCGCTCGGGCATCGGACCGGCCGAGGAGTTGAGGGCGATGGGAATCGCGGTCGCGCGCGATTTGCCGGTCGGCCGCCATTTCTTCGACCACCCGCTGTTTCGCGCCACGATCCAGCTCCGGGAGGAGCTTCGCCCCACCGATCCCGATACGCGCCACACCAATTGCTGCGTGACCTATTCGTCGGGCCTCGCCGACGGCGGCAAGCGCGACATGATCCTGATAGCGTTCAACCATCGCGGCATCGGCGTATCAGGGGCGATCGGCGCCGGGCTGTTCAACGCGTATTCTCGCGGCACGCTCAAATTGGCCTCGACCGATCCCGCGATCGATCCCGTCGTCGAGGAGAACATGCTGGCCGATCCCCGCGACATGCTGCGGATGATGGATGCGGTGAAACGCTTGGCGGTGATCACCTCCCAGCCGGCGCTGTCAGGCATCGCCGACTGGATCCGGCTGACCGACACCGACCTGACGCTGCCGCAGGCCGCTAGCCTGCCGGATCACGAGCTCGACGCGGTGCTGCGTCGTGAGACCGGCGACATTCAGCACGCCGCCGGCAGCTGCCGCATGAGCGGCGTTGGGGATGCGGACGGCGTGGTCAATCCGGACGGCACGGTGAAGGGCATTTCCGGCTTGCGTGTCGCCGACGCCTCCATCATGCCGTCGGATTGCCGGGCCAACACGCATTTTACGACGGTGGTGATTGGAGAGGCGATCTCGCGGATGATGATACGGTAGTTCTGCTGCATAAACTCGCTCATCAGAGTGACGGCGAGGGTGCTTGCGGCTCTCTCCGCGTCATTGCGAGCGCAGCGAAGCAATCCAGAATCTTTCCGCGGTGACAGTCTGGATTGCTTCGCTGCGCTCGCAATGACGGAGCAAGCGGTGCGGCCATCGCTCTCCAAGTCACAGTTCAAACAGCAGATACACAATCTCTTTCTCGCGGCGCGTTTCGCCCGAGTTTTGCTCATGTGCCGCCCTCGAAGAAGACAAGGGCGCAGGGAAGGCCGGGCGCCGGCGGCACCCGAGTCCGTGCGCTGTAGAAATGCACACGGGGTGGACCACAGGTGTTGCCGGTCGCCCGGCCGTCCCTGCGCGAGTGGTTTTAACGGTGTCCTTCGTGCTCTCCCCGGGGAGCGATGCACTATTGCCCCCGTCGCCTTGCGGATGATCGATGCGCGTGCCGGTCGGCCGCCACATCACCGCAAGCCTTGACGCACAGACCCCGGGCGTCAGGACCACACGACTTCTCCGTCCGCGCACGTCTTCGCTGGGAATCCGAGGGGTGGCGTGTGCTCGCCCTCGAAGCCATGCGAAGACGCTGTCAGCGTCGTGTCGTATGCGCGAAGACGATTGCTCACGGTGTCCCGCCCTGCAATGCCCGTTGCGCCCGACGCCGTCGCGTCCATCGCTGCCCGGCCCGCGGTTCGTGACGATCGCGATCCGCCCCTTGTCTCGGGCCAGGGTGTTTCGTTCATACGATAAATCCGAAATTCGGTAAAGTGGAATATTTTTGATCGGCAGGGCTTGACAGACGGCGTGGTCAAACCGACCTGGCTGTTTTGCCCGACGGGGACCGTGCACCGCATGACGCGCTGTCGTGCGAAATTCCGGTTCCGATCTCTTCACCAACCAATATTTGCGGACACGAAACGGACCCGGGGCCGCATAGAGCTTGGCCGACCAAGGCCGCCGCAAGCTCTTGCAGCGACCCTTGCATGTCGTAAGGCAATGTTCGGCGTTCAGATCATCTGCCCGCCTGATACTTCGATCCGTTGCCCCGTAACCCAGCGATTGTCCTCGCTCAGCAGGCTCGCGACCATCGGACCGATGTCATCCGGGACACCAACGCGGCCCAGCGCAGTCATGGCGGCGAATTGCTTGTTCACGTCGGGATTGTCACGTACCAGGCCACCGCCAAAGTCGGTTTCGATCGCGCCGGGCGCAACGCTGTTGACGCGGATGCCGCGCGGCCCAAGTTCCCTGGCCATGCAGACCGCCATCATGTCGGCGGCGGCTTTCGCCATGGTGTAGACGGCGAAGCCCGGATAGGTGACACGCGTCAAGCCACTGCCGATGGTGACGATCGAGCCACTGTCTGCCATCAGCGGCAACAAGGCCTGGGTGAGGAAGAATACGCCTTTGACATGCAGGTTCATCTGCTGATCGAACTGAGCCTCGGTGGTCTCGCCGAGCGGAGCGAAGAGGCCGTCGCCGGCATTGTGCACGAGGTGGTCGAAGCTCTCGCGAGCAAATGTCTCCTTCAGCGTCTGGCCCAGTCTTCGCGCGAAGGAGGGAAATTTGGCGAGGTCGGCGCTGTCCAACTGAAAGGCCACGGCCCGGCGTCCCAGCGCCTTGATCTCGGAAACGGCACTCTCCGCGAGGTCCGCACGGCTCCGGTATGTGATGATGACATCGCTGCCCTTGCGCGCGATGTTGACGGCCATGTTGCGGCCAAGGCCGCGGCTCGCACCGGTGATGATTGCAATTTTTGCCATGTGATGTCTCCTTCGTTTGACACGGCGAAGGTGGCAGACACCGCAGCATTCGAGTTGCCGGATCCTTGAGCCTTCTTGCCTATTCCTCCAAATGGCCGCGAGCGTCGCTCAGGCGGGGCCGACGCTGCGTTGAACGATCAATTCACATGCCCCAAGTTGAAGCAGTCCGGCCATGTCCGGTTGCCGTGGCCCGCGGCTGGTATAAATTCGCGGAATGACGACGACCTTGCTCGAAACTGTTCGCCGCTATGCGGACTTGCATTCCGACCAAAACGGCACGGCCAGGACGCCGATTCCGGGCCTTACGGCCATACGGGCAGCGACGCGGGGCCAGCTCCAATACGCAATCAACCGGCCGCTCGTTGCGCTTGTCCTGCAGGGCCGAAAACGCGTGACGATGGGAGCGCATACCTTCGATTTCGGCGCGGGAGAGTCGCTCCTGATCTCGGCGGATGTGCCGACGGTGAGCCAGATTACCCGCGCCAGTGCGCAGCTCCCATATTATTCCCTGGTCGTTGAGCTCGACCCGGCGGTGATCGCGAGCCTGATCGTGGAGATGAACCTTGCTCCCGAGCAGCAAGGCATTCCCGTCCGCGTCGATCCGACCGAATCCGAGGTTGCCGATGCAGCGCTCCGCTTGATGCGGCTGCTCGAGCGTCCGTCATCCTTGCCGGTTCTGCAGTCTCAGTTCGTTCGCGAAATCCACTATTGGCTGCTGGCTGGGCGACACGGCGCGGCGATAAGGGCTCTCGGGGTCGCCGACAGCCACGCGCAACGCATCGCGCGCGCCGTGGCGATCATTCGTTCCGACTATGCAAAGCCGCTGCGTATCGAGCGCCTGGCGGAAGCGGCTGCCATGAGTCCTTCCTCGTTTCACAAGCACTTCCGGGCGATTACATCACTCAGTCCCTTGCAATTTCAGAAGCAGCTGCGGCTCATCGAGGCGCGTCGGATGATGTTGTCGGAGGGCTCTGACGTGAGCAGCGCGGCGTTCGGGGTAGGTTACGAAAGCGTCTCGCAGTTCACGAGAGAATATGGGCGCATGTTCGGGCTGTCGCCTGCCAAGGATATCAAGGCTGCGCTCGGTCAGCTGGACACCGCAGCCTGAAGCCGAGCCGGGCCATCGACCACCCGGGACATGCGAGGCGGGATGCGTAGCGGCGATCTCCTCTTCCTAGATCATTCCCGCCAGCCTTAGTGCCACGCCCGCAGCGCAGCTCCCCGCCAGCACCGTCAGCATCCCCAGCTTCAAGCGGAAGATCGCGGTCGCCGCCGCGATCGCCAGCACGAGCGCCGGCACGTCAACGCTGGTCAGCACCGGCCTGTCGAAGTTCAGCGGAAACACGTGCACCGGCACGGTCTCGCGGAACAGGGTGTGCAGCGCGAACCAGATCGAGAGGTTGAGGATCACACCGACGACGGCGGCGGTGATCGCGCTGAGCGCGCCGGCAAGGCCAATGTTGCCGCGCAGGCGCTCGATATAGGGGGCGCCGACGAAGATCCAGAGGAAGCACGGCGTGAAGGTAACCCAGGTCGCGAGCAGTCCGCCGAGCGTCGCTGCCAGCATCGGCGACAGGCCGCCGGGATCGCGGTAGGCCGCCATGAAGCCCACGAACTGCAGCACCATGATCAGAGGGCCCGGCGTGGTCTCGGCCATGCCGAGGCCGTCGAGCATCTCGTGCGGCTTCAGCCAGTGATAGTGCTCGACGGCCTGCTGGGCGACGTAGGCCAGCACGGCGTAGGCGCCGCCGAAGGTGACCAGCGCCATCTTCGAGAAGAACAGCGCGATCTGGCTGAACACATTGGCCTGTCCGACGAATAACAGCAGCGCGATCACCGGGACCAGCCAGAGCGCGAGCCACAGTGCGCTGAGGCGGATCGCGCGCGCCGTGCTGGGACGCACGTGCTCGGGCACGGCATCGCCGAGCATGCTGTCGATCACGGCGCCGCTGCCGCCAGGGCCGTGACCGGCCGGCGCGAACTCCGGACGGCCAGCTCGCGCGCCGGCATAGCCGATGATGGCGGCGGCGATGATGATGACGGGGAAGGGGACTGCGAAGAAGAAGATCGCGACGAAGGCCGCGGCCGCGAGCCCGATCATGATGCGGTTCTTCAGCGCGCGCTTGCCGACGCGTACGACGGCCTCGACGACGATGGCGAGCACGGCGGCCTTGAGGCCGAAGAACAGCGCCTCGACGAAGCTGACATTG
Source organism: Bradyrhizobium sp. I71 (assembly GCF_022354745.1). Classification (NCBI taxonomy): domain Bacteria; kingdom Pseudomonadati; phylum Pseudomonadota; class Alphaproteobacteria; order Hyphomicrobiales; family Nitrobacteraceae; genus Bradyrhizobium; species Bradyrhizobium sp. I71. Next base: position 179,173 of record NZ_CP059398.1, on the reverse strand, counting down.
CCGAAGGCGGCATAGATGTAGCTGAGTCCCATGATGGCGATGATGCCGGGCAGGATGAACAGCCCGCCTGCCATCAGGCCGCCGGCGGTGCGATGCATCAGCCAGCCGACATAGGTCGCGAGCTGCTGCGCCTCAGGTCCCGGCAGCAGCATGCAGTAATTGAGCGCATGCAGGAAACGGCCCTCGGAGATCCACCTCTTCTCCTCGACCAGGATGCGGTGCATCACCGCGATCTGGCCCGCGGGCCCGCCAAAGCTGAGGCAGGCGACGCGGAGCCAGACGCGAAAGGCCTCGTTGAAGCTGACGCCGTGACCGGCGTCAGCTCCTGCTTGAACGTTACGCGTGTCCATCTACGCCTTCACCTTGTTGGTCGGCCAGTTGTGGGTCTCGGCGGTGGCGTCGCGGCACCAGCGGTAGAAGGCGTCGTAGAGCAGCATGCCGGCCTCGAGCTGTTCGAGGTCGTCGTCGTACATCCGGGACAGCCCGAGCGAGGCGGCGAGGAGGCCCGGTGCCTCCGGCGCCAGATCCGGCCGCGCGGTGTCGGCGCCGCGCACCAGCGTTGCGAGGCGAAGCAAAGCCGGCGTTGCGATCCCGAACTCCTCGATCATGACGTCGAAGGTGCAGAGCTCGCCACGGTGGCTCCAGAACACGTTCTCGATATCGAAGGGGGCCGCGCCGAAGCGTTCGCCGACGCCGACCACCTCCGACGGCGCGACATAGAGGAACACCGCATTGGGATCGACGAAACGGCGGATCAGCCACGGGCAGGCGATGCGATCGACCTTCGGTCGCGCCCGCGTCACCCAGACGGTGCGCCCCTTGGCATCGCGCGGCGGCAGCTTGCGGGCATCGACCAGCGGCAGCCTGGCCGCCTTCCAGCCCTCGAAGCCGCCCTCCAGCGTTTCGGCTTGCACGCCGAGCTGGCGCAGCCAGGCCGCAGTGCCTTGCGCGAGCTTCTCGCCGCGGAAGCAGGAGACGACGGCGCGGCGGCCCGCGAAGGCGCCGCCCCAGTCCGTCACATGGTCGTGGCTGAGCTTGACGGAGCCGGGGATCAGCCGCGGGTCGGCGGCAAAATCCTCCTCGGTGCGCACGTCGATCAGCGCAGGCGCGTTCGCCGTTCCGATCAGCCGTGCCAGTTTGTCAGATGAGATGGTCGTGAATGTTGACATGATGCGTCCTCGCAAGAAACGAACGGGACGCGATGCTTGGGCCTGTCGCCTCGTGGGGAGATCGCTCAAATCCCCATGGCACAGATTACAGCGAAACTAAGTTGCACTGTCAATCCGCGGGACGATTGGACCTTAGAAAATTGGTGCCCGCCGTCTATATTGCGCGCGACAGACCTGAATCTTCGGGAGAATTCGATGCATTCCCATTCCATCGAACAATGGACCCATGACCACGCGTTCCTGGGCGAGAAGCACGACGAGAACGAACGCCGCACCTGGTTCGTGGTCGTCCTGACGCTGGTCATGATGGTCGGCGAGATCGTGGCGGGCTCGCTGTTCGGCTCGATGGCGCTCTTGGCCGACGGCTGGCACATGGGCACGCATGCGGCGGCGCTCGGCATTGCCGCCTTCGCCTATCGTTTCGCGCGCCGCCACCTGGGGAATGCGCATTTCACCTTCGGCACCGGCAAGTTCGGGGATCTTGCCGCCTTCGCCAGCGCGATCATCCTGGGCCTGATTGCGGTCGAGATCGCCTATGAGAGCGTGCTGCGGCTGTTCACGCCGGTGCCGATCGTCTATGGCGAAGCCATGGCCGTGGCTGCCCTCGGCTTGTGCGTCAATCTCGCCAGCGTGTGGCTGCTGCGCGATAGCCACGATCATCACCATCACGGTCACGACCATGGCCATGCGCATGACCACGACGATCACGGCCATCATCATCACCACCAGCACCACGACAACAACCTTCGCGCCGCCTATGTCCATGTCATGACCGATGCCGCGACCTCTGTGCTGGCGATCGCAGCGCTCGCCGTCGCCATGTATTCGGGCTGGGTCTGGGCCGATCCGGCGGTGGGCCTGGTCGGCAGCGTCGTGATCGCGAGCTGGGCGTTCGGCCTGATCAAGTCATCGGGGGCGGTGCTCCTCGACGTGCGCGCCGACGAGAAGCTGGAGCGGGTGATCCGGGCCCGCATGGAGGTCGGCGACGATCGCGTGACCGACCTCCATCTCTGGCAGGTCGGCCCCGGCCATTGTGCCGTGCTGCTCTCGGTGGTGTCGGACAAGCCGAGGCAGCCGGCCGTCTACAAGCGGCGGCTCGCGGGGCTGAAGGGCCTCAGCCACGTCACGGTCGAGGTCGAGACCTGCCCGCATTGACGGGCTTTACGAGAATTCTGCGAAAGACGAGGCGCCAAGGCTTTATGGCTGAGAAGGATCAGCCTTTCGGCGCGGTCACCGGCGGCGGGCTCGCGTCCGGGGTTTTCTTCGGCTTCAGCGTGCCGGCATAGAACGAGAGCAGCCACACCAAGAGGACGGCGAGGAGGTAGACGCCCCAGGCCTGCGGCGGCGTGGTCGCCCAGCGCAGGAGGCCTTTGAATGTGCGGGGCGGGCCGGCATCGTCGTTCATGGCTCGCTTCTGCGCGAAAGCGGCTGCGCCGTCAATCCGGCGGCCGCTCGGGGCGGATCAGGAACAGCGCCACGAGCGCCGAAAGGCTGAGCGCAGACGAGACGATCAGCACCTTGGCGCCCATGAGGTCGATCAGCAGGCCGAAGGCGAGCGGCGCCACCGCCTGCGCCATCCGTGCCGGGGCGCCGATGATGCCGAGACGATAGCCGAAATCCTTCGGGCCGAAGATCGACAGCGGCAACGTGCCGCGCGCGATCGTCAAGATGCCGTTGCCGGAGCCGTGGAACAGCGCGAACGCGCTTGCCGCGGCGCCGCCGAAGATCGCAACGATCACGGCTCCGAGCGGGTGGGTGACGCAGGCGAGGCGCGTCGACCACAGCGGATGGAAGCGGCTGAGGAAGCCGGCCTCGAGCATGCGCGCCCCGACTTGCGCCGGGCCGATCAGTGCGCCGGCCGCGATCGCCTCGGCCGGTGTGGCCCCTGTCGCCTCCAGGATGCGCGGGAAATGCGCGGCCATCGCGCCGGTGACGGTCCAGACCGCGGCAAAGATGAAGGCCAGCAGGAGCATGGTGCGGTCGAGCGGCAAATGTGGCTTCTCGGCCGTGGCCGCGGCCTGCTTCGCGCCCTTGATCGCCGGCAGCATGAAGAAATTGAGCGGCAGGCCGATCAGGATGTTGGCGGCAGCCCATGCAAAACAAGTGTCGCGCCAGCCGATATGGGCGATGCCCCAGGCGGTGAGCGGCCAGCCGACGGTGGAGGCGAAGCCCGCCATCAGCGTGATGCCGGTGATGGGCCGGCGTGCCTCGGTGCCGTAGATGCGGCCGAGCGCTGCGAAGGCGGCGTCATAGAGCCCCATCGCCATGCCGATGCCGAGCACGAGCCAGGCGATCGCCATCACCGCGATCGATTGCGAGAACCCAAGGAGCACGAGGCCGGCGGCGATGATCAGGTTCGAGGCCGACAGCACCTGACGGCCGCCGACGAGATCGATCTGCCGTCCGATGCGTGGGCCGAGCAGGGCCGAGATCACCAGCGCGGCCGAAAACGCGCCGAAGATCCAGTTGGAGGAGACGCCGAGGTCGTGTGCCATGGGATCGGCGAGCAGCGCCGGCACATAATAGCTCGAGGCCCAGGCCAGGGTCTGCGTGGTGCCGAGCGCCAGGATGATCGGAAGCTGGCGCTGGGTCATCCGCGCGGGCTTCCGATTTCGGCCGACGAAGTCATCATCGCCGACATTTGCCGTTCGCGCGGCGAGGGCGTCAACCGGCGCTGCGACATATTCGACCTGCAGGGGACGGGAGCCTGGTGCTTACGCGTGTCTGCGCCTTTCGCTCGTCACGAATGCACGCCATAATGGCGTATGCAATTGACCTCCCGCCTTGGGCTGATGAACTGGCTGACCGGCCAGGGGCTGACGGGCCTGCCCGAGAACGAGCTGCTCCGCGGCTTCTGCGAGCGCTGCTGCGCCGAGGGGCTGGAACTGTCGCGCGGGCTCGTCGTCATCGACACGCTGCATCCGATCTATGAGGGTCGTGGCTTCCGCTGGAGCGACCGTCCCAGCAACGAGAGCGATGCGTTCGAATACGGCTCGACCGCCGACGGCGATGCGGCCAGGAGCTGGCGCCGCTCGGTGTTCTTCCACATGCTCGAGAATGGCCACGACGAGATGGTGATCGATCTCGCGGAGGCGCCGTCGATGGATTTCTCGCAGATCGGCGAGCTCGCGGAAAAGGGCCACAAGCACTATCTCGCCTTCGTGCATCGGTTCGGCGAGAATGGTGCGCTCGGCCTGATGGATTGCCTCTATTCCTGCTGGACCACCCGCCGCGAGGGCGGTTTCTCCGGACTGGAGCTGGAGGCGCTGCGCGATCTCGTGCCGGTGCTGGGTCTCGCGATCAAGTCGGCACAGCAGGTCGACATCGTGCGCACGCTCGGCCGGGTTTATCTCGGCCGCGATGCCTCCGAACAGGTTCTGCGCGGGCGCATCTCCCGCGGCGTGACCGAACGCATCAACGCGGTGCTGTGGTATTCGGATTTGCGCGGCTCGACCGGGATCAGCGAGAGCATCGGCCCCGACGAGATCATTCCGTTCCTCAACGACTATGCGCAGACGGTGATCGACGCGATCCACCACGCCGGCGGCGACGTGCTGAAACTGATCGGCGACGGCGTGCTTGCGATGTTCTGGGGCGAGGATATGGCGGATGCGCGGCGGGCCGCGCTGCGGGCCGAGCACCTGTTCCGCAAGAATGTCGCTGCGCTGAACAAGCGGCGGGCGGCGGAGGGCCGTCCGACCACATCGGCCTATGTCGGCCTGCATGTCGGCGAGGTCTTTTACGGCAATATCGGCAGCGAGGACCGGCTCGATTTCACCGTGGTCGGCCCGACCGTCAACGAGGTCAGCCGCATCGCCTCGATGAGCCGGTCGGTCGACCGCGAGCTGCTGGCCTCTTCCGAGTTCTATGGTGGCCTCGATGCCGCCGGCCGGCGCTATCTCGTCTCCACCGGCCGCTACGCCCTGCGCGGCATCGGACGCGCGCAGGATCTCTATACGCTCGATCCGGAGGTCGACGCGAACGAGCCGGTGACGGGGAGCTACGAGAGGTATCTTGCGGGTTAGGCCTCGCTGCTTCGACATACTCTGTCATTGCGAGCAGCGAAGCAATCCAGCATCTTTCCACGGAGGGATTCTGGATTGCTTCGTCGCTACGCTCCTCGCAATGACGGCGTGGCTAGCATTGCGCCGCCGCTTCGTCCCCCACCATGTCCGGCTGCCGGTCCAGCGCCACCGCCGGAGACAGCAGGATCACCAGCGCCTGCAGGCCGAAGACGGCGGCGGCGAGATAGAGGCACGCTTCCGCGCTCCAGAGGCCGCCGACGATCGCGCCCAGCGCCGAGCCGAGCGGACGGGCGCCATAGCTCATGATGTTGATGGCGGAGACGCGTCCCAGGAGGCGCGGCGGCGTCACCGACTGGCGCAGCGTCGTGGTCGAGATCAACCACAGGATCGGACCGACGCCGAGCAGGAAGAAGCTCAAGGCCGCGAGCCACGGCGAGGGCAGCAGCACCGTCAGCGCCATCACCAATGCGGCGACGAAGCCGGTGACGGGGCCGAGTCCGACCACGGTGCCGAAGGCAATGCGCTGCATCACGCGCGTGGCGAGGAGCGCGCCGATCACCATGCCGGCACCGTACATCGTCAGCACCGCGCCGACACCGGCCGCCGTCAATCCGAGATGACGCACGGCATAGGGCACGAACACGGCGATCTGCAGGAACCAGCCGGTGTTGAAGATGAACTGGGTGATGAATACCGGCCGCAGCAGCGGATGGTGGAACACGAAGGCCGCGCCCTCGCGGATCTCCTGGAACGGATGGCGCCGCGGCGCCGGCCCGCGTGCGGGCTCGTAGATGCCGGAGAGCAGCACGACAGCGATGGCCGAGAGTGCCGCGGCAAAGCCGAAGGCCGGGCTGGCGCCCCACCATCCCACCAGCGCGCCGCCGAGCGCAGGGCCGCTGGCGAAGGCGATGGTGCGCGCAAGCTCGATCCGCGCATTCGCCGCGGGCAACAGCTCCGAGCTCACCAGCGAGGGCACCAGCGCCGGCGCGGCGACGCTGTAGACGACGGTGCCGCACACGGCAGCGAAGCCGAGCAGGGCCAGCAGCGGCAAGTCGAGGGCCCCCAGCGCCAGCAGGAGCACGATGGAAGCGAGCGCGGCGGCCCGCAACGCCTCGGCGCCCGCCATCAGCCGGCGGCGGGAGATGCGGTCCGCGAGCACGCCGGCGGGAATGGCGAACAGGACGAAGGGCAAGGTGAGCGCAGTCTGGAGCAGGCCGGTCTGACCTTCGGCCACCCCGAGCGTCAGTACGGCGACGATGGGCGCAGCGGCGAGCGCGATCTGCTCGGCCGATTGCGCCGCGAGATTCGACCAGGCGAGGCGGTTGAAGGTGTCAGGGAGGCGAGGGGGCGTTGACATGGCTCATATCCTGCAAAGGCGAATTGGCGCCAATGTTCACCCTGACGACCACCGGACCCACCCGCTTCCCGACAACAGGCGGGGCCGCCAACAGGCTGGGCGTGAACGGTGCGGCTAGATGCAGTTGCAAATGAGTTGCAATAAGAAAGAACTTGGGTATTGTGCCGGCATGGATGCCCTATCGCCTCACCTGAACCCCGATTCCGCCGGCTGGCGTGCCGACGCGCCCACCACCAAGAGCCTCGCCGAGGTCAATGCAACGGTCGCAGTTCCGCGATCCGGCCATTGGTCACGGCGGCTGCTCGCCTTTGTCGGTCCGGGCTATCTCGTCTCGGTCGGCTACATGGACCCCGGCAATTGGGCGACCGACCTCGCCGGCGGGTCGAAGTTCGGCTACACGCTGCTCTCCGTCATCCTGCTCTCGAACCTGATGGCGATCCTGCTCCAGTCGCTGGCCGCGCGGCTCGGCATCGTCACCGACCGCGACCTCGCGCAGGCCTGCCGCGCCACCTATTCACCGGCAGTGAACTTCCTGCTCTGGATCGCCTGCGAGGCGGCGATCATCGCCTGCGATCTCGCCGAGGTGATCGGCACCGCGATCGCGCTGAAACTCCTGTTCGGCATTCCCCTGATCGGCGGCGCATTGCTCGCCGCGCTTGACGCCTTCCTGCTGCTGCTCCTGATGAACCGCGGCTTCCGTTTCCTGGAAGCCTTCGTCATCGCGCTGCTGGCGGTGATCGCGGTCTGCTTCGCGATCCAGATCGTGGCTGCAGCGCCGCCGGTGGCGGAGGTTCTGCGCGGCTTCGTGCCGAAGAGCGAGATCTTCACCAACTCCGACATGCTCTACATCGCGATCGGCATCATCGGCGCGACCGTGATGCCGCATAATCTCTACCTGCACTCCTCGATCGTGCAGACGCGTGCCTACGAGCGCAACGACACCGGCCGGCGCGAGGCGATCAAATGGGCGACGACGGACTCCACCATCGCCCTGATGCTGGCGCTGTTCATCAACGCCGCCATCCTCGTCGTCGCTGCCGCGACCTTCCACAAGAGCGGCCATTCCGATGTCGCCGAGATCGGTCAGGCCTTCGAGCTCTTGTCGCCGCTGCTCGGCCTCGGCATCGCCTCGACGCTGTTCGCGGTGGCGCTGCTCGCCTCCGGCCTCAACTCGACGGTGACGGCGACGCTCGCCGGCCAGATCGTGATGGAGGGCTTTCTCGACCTGCGCCTGCCGAGCTGGGCGCGCCGCCTGCTGACGCGCGGCATCGCCATCATTCCCGTGATCATCGTCACGGCGATCTATGGCGAGCGCGGCACGGCGGATCTGCTGGTGTTCAGCCAGGTCGTGCTGTCGATGCAGCTGCCTTTCGCCGTGATTCCTTTGGTGCGCTTCGTCTCCGACCGCCGCAAGATGGGTCAGTTCGCGATACCCAAGTCCGTCGCCGCGATCGCCTGGATCGTGGCGGGTGTCATTGTGGTTTTGAATCTGAAGCTGCTCGCCGATACGCTGTTCGGGTGAGAGGGATCACTGCCCGAGGCGACGTCGCGGCGCGTAGGGGCTGAGCGGATTGACGTCGAGATCGACGTTTTTCACGCATTGCTGACGTTCGCGGTGACTTGAGCCCGCGTGCCACTCTCCGGCGCGAAGCTCGACCTTTCTCATCTCTGCGATCTTCAGGCATTTCCACTCGCCTGTGCGGGGAAGCCCTTTGCTGGAGCCACCAGCGAACTGGAAGGCGAGCGTGTATTCCTCGCCCTTCGTGTGCCCCAGCAATGCCGGGCAGATCGCGCGCCGGTAACCCTGATAGAGACAGTGGACCTGTTGTCGTTCGATGATCGCGCGTGCGATCAAATCGTAGGTTTGGCTCGACAAGGATACCTCCGTATCCACTCGCCCCTACGGTCTTGGGACGACGCAAGCGAGACGGCTGTGCTCGTCAATCCTGCGGCTCGGATGCCACGTCGCCCTGCGCGTCGATGCGCAGCCAGCCTGAGGGGGCGAGGCGCTGCTGCGGCAGGAAGCGGGCCTTGTAGTCCATCTTCTTGGAGCCTTCGATCCAGTAGCCGAGATAGACGTAAGGCAGGCCTTGGCGGCGGGCGCGCGCGATGTGGTCGAGGATCATGAAGGTGCCCATCGAGCGGCTGACCTGGTTCGGCTCGAAGAACGAATAGACCATCGACAGGCCGTCGCTGAGCACGTCGGTGAGGGCGACCGCGATCAGTTCCTCGCCGCGGCCGGTGAGGCCGCTGTCGGGGCCGCGCTTACGGTACTCGATGATGCGGGTCTCGACGTGGCTGTCCTCGACCATCATGGCGTAGTCGAGCACGGTCATGTCGGCCATGCCGCCGTGGCGGTGGCGGGCGTCGAGATAGGCGCGGAACACCGAGTATTGCTCGGAGGTGGGCACTGCGCTGCGCTGCTCGCCGATGATGTCGGCGTTGCGCGCCATCACCTTCCGGAAGTTGCGGGAGGGCCGGAACTCGTTGGCGATCACCCGGACCGAGACGCAGGCGCGGCACTGGTCGCAGGCCGGCCGGTAGGCGATCGACTGGCTGCGGCGGAAGCCGCCGTGGGTCAGGAGGTCGTTGAGGTCGCCGGCGCGGTCGCCGACGAGGTGCGTGAACACCTTGCGCTCATGCCGGCCGGGCAAATAGGGGCATGGCGAGGGCGCCGTGAGGTAAAATTGGGGGGTGTCGCGCGAGTGCTGGGTCAAGGGACGTCGTGGGCCTCCGAACTGAGCATCAGCATCGCGCTACGAAAGCCCCTGGTCAATCGGTCTGCTCGGCAGGTCAGATCACTCAGCTTAGTCGGTCCTGGTTGATAGGTTCTTGATCAGTACGGTCTTGCCGCCTGAGGCACGGGAGCGCGGACGGAATTGTTGATCACGACCGTGCCCAGCACGAAATCGTGCAGCAGGCGACGGCGGCCGTTGAACAGGCCGACCAGCACCACGAAGGGCGACAGGAACGAGACCGTGATCCAGAACAGCACGGCATGGGTGGCGCCGAGCACGAAGTAGCCGGGCGCGCCGTACCAGGTGCGCAATTCCAGGTCCATGACCCGCATGCCGATCGTCGCCGACGACGGACCGCCGATGCAGGCGCCGTAATAGACGATGGCCCAGATGACGGAGGCCGGCCAAGCGATCCAGAACAGTGCCCAGCCGATGCCGAGGGTGACCACGCCGAACAATGCGATGAAGACGTAGCCGAGGATCACGGGCACCGAGATCACGACCATGTCGATCAGGAACGCGAACACCCGCCGCGTCGCCACGCCGCGGAACAGTTCCGGATGCAGGTAGGGGTCGTAGGCGTGCGGCTGCACCCCGCCGTCATTGCGCCAGACGCCTGAATCACTCGAGTCATACGACATCGTCCGTCCTCCCGGGAGGAAAACCCCTCGTGTCACGACATGGGAGCAGACCATGCCCGTGCCAAGGGCGCGCGGGCGTCAGCAAACCGAAATATTCCGGCGATTCGGGGGCGGGGCCTTGGTGGTGACCGGCGCAGCTATTGCCGCGAATTCCCACTTCTTTCGGCGTTCGCCGGGGCGACGAAGGAGAGGCAGCCGTTGGGTGGGCAAAGGCGCATGAGCGCCGTGCCCATCATCATTCCGCGATTGCTAGCCGTGAGGATGGGCGCGCTTCGCTCTGCCTACGCTGCGATGCCTTAAGCTTGGCTTCGCAGCTTCTCCGCTGCCTTCGGCGCGAAATAGCTCAGCACGCCGTCCGCGCCGGCGCGCTTGAAGGCGAGCAGGCTCTCCATCATGGCACGTTCGCCGTCGAGCCAGCCGTTGTTCGCGGCGGCCGCGATCATCGCGTATTCACCGGAGACTTGGTAGGCGAAGGTCGGCATCGCGAATGTATCCTTCACGCGGCGGATCACGTCGAGATAGGGCATGCCGGGCTTCACCATCACCATGTCGGCGCCCTCGGCGATATCGAGCTCGACCTCGCGCAGCGCCTCGTCGGTGTTGGCGCTGTCCATCTGATAGGTGCGCTTGTCGCCGGTCAGCGTCTTGGCCGAGCCGATGGCGTCGCGGAACGGGCCGTAGAAGGCGGAGGCATATTTGGCCGCATAGGCCATGATCTGCACGTCGAGCAGGTCGTTGCGGTCCAGCCCCTCGCGGATCGCGGCGACGCGGCCGTCCATCATGTCGGAGGGCGCAATGATGTCGCAGCCGGCCTCGGCCTGCACCAGCGCCTGGCGCACCAGCACCGCCACCGTCTCGTCGTTCAGGATCTTGCCGTCGGAAATCAGGCCGTCATGGCCGTGGCTGGTGAATGGATCGAGCGCGACGTCGCAGAGGATGCCGATCTCCGGAAACTCCTTCTTGATCGCGCGCACCGCCTGGCAGACCAGGTTGTCGGGGTTGGTGGCTTCCGAACCTTCCTCGTCGCGCAGGGAGGGGTCGGTGTAGGGAAACAGCGCGATGCAGGGGATGGTCAGCTTCATCGCGCGCTCGGCCTCGCGCACGGCCTGGTCGACGCTGAGGCGGTCGACACCCGGCATCGAGGCGACCTGCTCGCGCTTGTTGTGGCCGTCGATCAGGAACAGCGGCCAGATCAGATCGTCGGTGGTGAGGATGTTCTCGCGCACCATGCGCCGGGCCCACTCGGCCTTGCGGTTACGGCGCGGACGGACGGTCAGATCGAGGGCATGGGGCACTGCCGTGCTATCCCGGCGCGAAACCTCGCGCAATTCGATCGGACGCCCGTATTTGATCGCCATCACTCTTCCTCCGGCTGGAATTATTCTTATACCAGCTCGCACGGTTCCCGTCACCGCGGCTTGACCTGCCGCAAGGGATGGCAGCCGATTGATTTTGCGGGGCGAAGCAGCCAGAAGGGGCCATGTCCGAGATCTCCACCCGCGATGCGGCCCGCGACGGCGCCCAGGCCAGGGACGCCGCCCGAGACAATGCCAGAGAGAGCGCGTTGTCGGTGGCGGCGATCTCGTCGGAGCGCACCCAGTCCGATGACAATGTCTGGACGCGCAGGCTGGTGCTGTTCCTGCGGGTGATGGCGCTGCTCTCGATCCTGAAGGGTCTCTATCACTGGGCCCAAGTGACGGGGTTCGTCGGCGGCGAGGACGAGGCATTCGAGAACCAGTCGATGGCCTGGCAGGCCGCGACCGTCTACTTCGCCGTGATCGAGCTCGTGGCCGCGGTCGGCCTCTGGCTCGCCACGCCCTGGGGCGCGGTGGTGTGGCTCACGACCGTGGTGTCGATGGCCGTGATCGAGCTGATGTTCCCCGGAATCTACGGCGGCAGCCTCGTCGTGGTCGGCGTCGAGGTCTTCATGCTCGCCGCCTATCTCGCGCTCGCCTGGATGGCCGCGCGCGAACGGCCGCCGTAGCAGCGTTTCTCGACGCGCGAACACTCGTGCCTCGGACGCAGCGCAGCACGTGGTGACGCGCTGCCGAGCCGGGGCCCATTTCTCCGTGATCTCGCCTGCGACATCCGGATCCCGGTTCTGCGCTCCGCTTCGCGGCGCTTGTCCGGGACATGAGAGTGTTGCTCTTGGTTGACCGTTGGTTGCGTAAAATTCGACGTAAGTTTTCGCTAACCAGCCGCTTTCGCCACAGCTCTTACGCGCGCGTTTCGAAACGGGGCGGGGCTGTTCTGGAATGCGACAACAGGGGCGGACGGAGGGTGAACAGGACCTTGCGAAGGTCAACAGAGGGTTGCGAAAAGTGCTTGTGGCACAGGCTTAATCCGCAATTCACTGTCTTAAATTCATGATCTCTTTATTCTCTTATTTAAGCCGATCTTCAAACGCGCCCCTTAAGTTGCACCTATCAGGCGGGACACAAGTTTCGTCGAATAAGTGTCGATAAAAACGACAACAGGGGAAGTGTCATGATGAAAGCCGTCGCAACTGCGGCAGATACCGCAGAGCGCGTCTCCGGCCAGCAGGGTTCGGTGCAGTCGCTCTATCTGGAAGCTTTGACTCTGGTGGAGCGGCTGCATCGCCGGCTCCTCGACGTGATCAAGGATGAATTCGATCGCCGCGGCCGTGCGGACATCAACTCGGTCCAGGCGCTCCTGCTCTACAACATCGGCGACAAGGAGCTGACCGCGGGCGAGCTGCGCACGCGCGGTTACTATCTCGGCTCCAACGTCTCCTACAATCTGAAGAAGCTCGTCGAGCTCGGCTTCCTCGATCATCAGCGCTCGCGCGTTGACCGCCGCTCGGTGCGCATCCGCCTGACCCCGCAGGGCCAGGAAGTCCGCCGCATCGTCGATGCGCTCTACCAGAAGCACGTCAAGACGGTGGAGCAGGTCGGCGGCATCTCCGGCGACGAGTTTGCGACCCTCAACAAGTCGCTGCACCGCCTCGAGCGGTTCTGGACCGACCAGATCCTCTATCGCCTCTGAGCTTTCTGAAGGGATCAAGGCCAAGCCGGCCCGCAACAAGACCGGCAGCCTTCCCGAACGTGCCTGACCTCCCCAAGCGCGCCGGCCCGGATCGTCCGGACCGGTGCGTTTTGTGTTCTCGCACCTGCGAAAAAATGTGCCGGCCGTGAGGAACCAGTTCCGGGCTGGGCGCTTATCTCCTTCGGATCGGAGAGATGTCGATGCTGGTCGAGCGCGGGCTTCGGGCGATGAACGTGGAACTCGTCAGCGAGGCCTATGGCATCGCCGCGAATTACCTTCGCCGTTCCGGCGCCATCCCCGACACGCTCGTCACTGACGAACGCCTGCTCGGCCTCATCGTCAAGCTGCTCCAGCAAGGCGAATTCAACAAGATCAGGCTGGCCAACAAGGCGATTGCCCGGTTCCAGGCGCAGATCGAGGCCAAGGCGGTTGCCTGATCGAAACTCCCAAAATCGCGACCAACCAGAGGATGCCATGGAAGTTGCCATCGACCGCATCATGCAGACTTATGACCTGCTCGCCAACCGCACCGCCGCGGCGAGCGCGGAGGCCCGGGCCAAGGTCACGAACTATCTCAATACGTTGATGGAAGCCGGCGAGAAGGACCCTCACAGGTTGACGGTTTGCGGCCTGACCTATCTGCGCCAACTCGACGGCAGCGTGGATCCGGTGAAGGCGGGGTATACCGGGCTGTGAAACGCCGCCGGCTCGAGCCGGTGGCTGTTGGCGGAGATGAGGCCCGCAGCGGCCCGTCGAGACAGTGCAGAGGAGTGGTTCCATAGAACCGCTCCCGCGCTCAAAACATCCAATCCGCCACCACATCTTGCATAAATATCAGGCTCGACCCGCAAATGCTTGGCCTGTTGCGGGCGATGTGGTAGATCGCGCTCGCCGCTTCCGATCGCCACACCAGACCCGTCCGTAGCCCGCCACAAGGCTGCGGCGGTGGAGATATTCGCAAGATGACCGCACCCAAAACCGCTTCCGCGCCCGATTCGTTTTTCACCGCCTCGCTCGAGCAGGCCGATCCGGAAATCGCCGCCGCCATCAAGGGCGAGCTCGGCCGGCAGCGCCATGAGGTCGAGCTGATCGCCTCCGAGAACATCGTCAGCCGGGCCGTGCTGGAAGCGCAGGGTTCGGTGATGACCAACAAGTACGCGGAAGGCTATCCGGGGGCGCGCTATTACGGCGGTTGTGAGTGGGTCGACGTCGCCGAGAACCTTGCGATCGATCGCGCCAAGAAGCTGTTCGGCGCCAATTTCGCCAATGTGCAGCCGAACTCCGGCAGCCAGATGAACCAGGCGGTGTTCCTCGCGCTGCTCCAGCCCGGCGACACCTTCATGGGGCTCGATCTCGCGGCCGGCGGCCATCTCACCCACGGCTCGCCCGTCAACATGAGCGGCAAGTGGTTCAAGGCCGCGCACTACACCGTGCGCCGCGAGGACCAGATCATCGACATGGACGCGGTGGCCAAGCAGGCCGAGCAGGTCAAGCCGAAGCTGATCATCGCCGGCGGCTCGGCCTATTCGCGCGCCTGGGACTTCAAGCGTTTCCGCGAGATTGCGGACAGCGTCGGGGCGTACCTCCTGGTCGACATGGCGCATTTCGCCGGGCTCGTCGCCGGCGGTGTGCATGCCTCGCCGGTGCCGTATGCGCACGTCACCACGACGACGACGCACAAGTCGCTGCGCGGTCCGCGCGGCGGCCTCATGCTGTGGAATGACGAGACGCTGACCAAGAAGCTCAACTCGGCGATCTTCCCGGGCCTGCAGGGCGGTCCCCTGATGCACGTGATCGCGGCGAAGGCGGTCGCCTTCGGCGAGGCGCTGCGTCCGGACTTCAAGGTCTACGCCAAGAACGTCGTCGAGAACGCCAAGGCCCTGGCAGAGACCCTGAAGGGCCATGGTCTCGATATCGTCTCCGGCGGCACCGACAATCATCTGATGCTGGTCGATCTCCGGCCGAAGGGCCTCAAGGGCAACGTCTCTGAGAAGGCGCTGGTCCGCGCGGCCATCACCTGCAACAAGAACGGCATTCCGTTCGACCCCGAGTCGCCCTTCGTCACGTCGGGCATTCGGCTCGGCACGCCGGCGGCGACCAGCCGTGGCTTCGGCGTGGCCGAATTCCAGCAGGTCGGCGGCATGATCGCCGAGGTCCTCAATGCGATCGCGCAGTCCTCCGACGGCAAGGCGCCGCTGGTGGAAGCTGCGATCAAGGAACGGGTCAAGGCGCTCACCGACCGGTTCCCGATCTACCAGTAAGGCTAGGCCAGGCGGATGCGCTGCCCGAACTGCAACAGTCTGGATACGCAGGTAAAGGACTCGCGTCCGACCGAGGACTCGTCCGTGATCCGCAGGCGGCGCGTGTGCGTCGCCTGCAATTTCCGCTTCACCACCTTCGAGCGCGTGCAGCTGCGCGAGCTCACGGTGATCAAGCGCAACGGCCGCCGCGTGCCGTTCGATCGCGACAAGCTGATGCGATCGGTGCAGATCTCCCTGCGCAAGCGGCAGGTCGAGCCGGAGCGGGTGGAGAAGATGGTCTCCACCATCGTGCGCGAGCTCGAGACCGGGGGCGAAGCCGAGATCTCCTCCGAGGTGATCGGCGAGACCGTGATGGAGCATCTGCGCACGCTCGACGACGTCGCCTATGTGCGCTTCGCTTCGGTCTACCGCAATTTCCGCGAGGCCAAGGATTTCGCCGACGTGCTCGGCGAACTCTCCGGCGAGGAGGAAGCGCGGCTCGCCGCGATCCGCAAATGATCTTCCGCATCCTGGAGGATCAGTTCGCGCAGAAGGCCCGCGAGGCCAAGGACGCTGATCGCCGATTCATGGAGCTGGCGCTCTCGCTGGGCAAGCGCGGGCAGGGGCGGACCTGGCCCAATCCGGCCGTGGGCGCCGTCATCGTCAAGGACGGCGTCATCGTCGGCCGCGGCTGGACGCAGCCCGGAGGACGGCCGCATGGTGAGCCTGAGGCGCTGCGGCGCGCGGGCGAGGCGGCGCGCGGTGCCACGCTCTATGTCACCCTGGAGCCATGCTCGCATTTCGGCAAGTCGCCGCCCTGCGCCGATGCGGTGATCGCAGCGGGCATCAAGCGGGTCGTGGCGGCCATCGAGGATCCCAATCCCGAGGTCGCAGGCCAGGGACATGCGCGTCTGCGCGCCGCCGGCATCAATGTGGATGTGGGTCTTTGCGCGGCGGAGGCTGCCTTCGACCATGCCGGCCATTTCCGCCGCATCCGCGATCACCGCCCGCATGTGATCCTCAAGCTCGCGGTTTCGCCCGACGGCAAGATCGGCGCGGCCGGCGGAAAGCCGCTCGCGATCACGGGTGAAGCCGCGCGCGACCGCGTGCATCTTCTCCGCGCGCGCAGCGATGCGATCCTGGTCGGCATCGGGACGGTGCTGGCGGACGATCCGCTCCTCACCTGCCGCCTGCCGGGCATGGCGGCGCGCTCGCCGGTGCGCGTGGTGCTCGACCAGAGCCTGCGCATTCCCGCATCGAGCCAGCTCGTGCGATCCGCGCGCGAGACGCCGCTCTGGGTGGTGGGGTCCGAGCTCGCCGAGGCTGCCGCCGCCATGCGGCTTGGCGCGGCCGGTGCGCAGCTCATTCGCGTGTCGCCGGGGGGCGCGTCCGGGCTCGATCTTGCGGCCGTGCTGCGCGCGCTCGCCGAGAAAGGGATCACGCGGCTGATGGTCGAGGGCGGCAGCCGTGTCGCCGCGTCCTTCGTTGCGGCCGATCTCGTGGACGAGATCTGGCTGTTCCGCGGGGCGGAAACGGTGGGCAGCGGCGGCGTCGATGCGCTCGATGCATTGCCCCTGTCGAAAATCACGCAGTCGCCGGCCTACAAGGTTCATGCTAGCGAAACCTTCGGCAAGGATACTCTCACCATCTACGAGCGCGCGTAATGTTCACCGGCATTGTCACCGATATCGGCGAGATCGTCAGCTTCACGCCCACGGCGCAGGGGCAGCTGCACCGCCTGCGCATCGCCTGCCGCTACGATCAGAGCACGATTGCCGACGGCGCCTCGATCGCCTGCAACGGCGTCTGCCTGACGGTGGTTGCCTCGGGCGTGGAAGGCGGCAAGGGCTCTGCTCAAAGGACCTGGTTCGACGTCGATACCGCCGCCGAGACGCTGGCGTTGACGACCGCCAAGCACTGGAAGGTGGGGACGAGGCTCAATCTCGAGCGCGCACTGAAGATCGGCGACGAGCTTGGCGGGCACATCGTCGCCGGCCATGCCGATGGCGTCGCGACGCTTCGCAGCCGCGAGGATCTGCCCGACATGGCGCGGTTCGAGCTCTCCACCACGCGGGAGCTGGCGCGGTTCATCGCCACCAAGGGCTCGATCACGCTCGACGGCGTGTCGTTGACGGTCAATACGGT
This sequence comes from Bradyrhizobium sp. I71, assembly GCF_022354745.1. Taxonomy (NCBI): domain Bacteria; kingdom Pseudomonadati; phylum Pseudomonadota; class Alphaproteobacteria; order Hyphomicrobiales; family Nitrobacteraceae; genus Bradyrhizobium; species Bradyrhizobium sp. I71. Next base: position 161,852 of record NZ_CP059398.1, on the reverse strand, counting down.
CAAGGACGTGAGCTTTTCGGTGCTGATCATCCCGCACACGCTGACGGTCACGACGATCGGCGACTGGAAGGCGGGGGACGAGGTCAACATCGAGGTCGACCTGATGGCCCGCTACGCGGCGCGGCTGACGGAAATGAAGTGACCGGCAAAGCCGGTCATTCCAGTATGGTCCGAAGGACCAGACCACAGGTGCGCAATTGCGCACCGGGGAATCTCGAGATTCCGGGTTCGCTTCGCGCCCCGGAATGACAGTGTCTTTCAACTTGGCTAACCCGCCGGCGGCGACTACATAACGCGCCGACGACTGTAGAACGGATTGAACGATGGCAGACGCGCGGCGCGCACCCCTGAAGGACCAGACCGACATTTCCGGCGCGCGCGCGCTGATTGTCGAGGCGCGGTTCTATGACGATCTCCAGGACGCGCTTCTGGATGGCGCGGTGGCCGAGTTGAAGGCGGCCGGCCTGACGCATGACGTGATCACGGTTCCCGGCGCGCTGGAAATCCCGGCCGCGGTCGCCATCGCGGTCGATGCCGCGGCGGCGAACGGCAAGCCCTATGATGCGGTGATCGCGCTCGGCTGCGTGATCCGCGGCGACACCATTCATTTCGAGATCGTGTCGCAGGAATCCTCGCGCGCGCTGATGGACCTCGCAGTGGCGCGCAAGCTGCCGCTCGGCAACGGCATCCTCACCGTCAACACGGAGGCGCAGGCCTGGGCGCGGGCGCGCGCCAGCGAGCTCGACAAGGGCGGCGATGCCGCGCGCGCCGCGTTGGCGATGCTGCGCATCAAGCGCCGCCTGGCGCAGGCCTGAAGCCATGGCCGACAACACCAGAAAGCCGCCGCTCGGAACCGAGAAGAAAGCGAACCGGCGCGGCGCGGCGCGGCTCGCAGCCGTACAGGCGCTGTATCAGATGGATATCGCCGGCGCCGGTATCAACGACATTTTCGCCGAGTTCGAGAGCCATTGGCTCGGCAACGAGGTCGAGGGCGACACTTACCTGCCGGCCGAGGCCGCGTTCTTCCGCGACGTGGTCTCGGGCGTCGTGCGCGACCAGAAGAAGCTCGATCCGCTGATCGACGAGGCGCTGTCGAAGGGCTGGCCCCTGAAGCGGATCGAAGCCATCCTGCGGGCGGTGCTGCGCGCCGGAGCCTATGAGCTCCAGCATCGCAAGGACGTGCCGGGTCGCGTCGTGGTCTCCGAATATGTCGATGTCGCAAACGCCTTCGTCGACCGCGAGGAGACCGGCATGGTGAACGCGGTGCTCGACCAGATCGGCCGGCAGTTTCGCGCCGACGAGTTCGGGCGGGGGTAATTGAGACGACGACTTCCGCCGTAGCCGTCACCCTGAGGTGCCGGAGCGAAGCGGAGGCCTCGAAGGGCGGCGGCGTGCCGCTGAGGTCGCACCTCGGCCGTCCATCCTTCGAGGCTCGCAAGGGCTCGCACCTCAGGATGACGGGTCGGCTATCGTGACACAGGACAGAACACAGCCCTCCGCCGAAGACGCCCTCATCGCGCGGTATTTCAAGCCGCTGGCGACTGACCCCGGCGCGTTCGGGCTGGTCGATGATGCCGCGGTCCTGTCCTCATCCGGCGACGACATCGTCGTTACCACCGATGCCGTCGTCGAGGGCGTGCATTATCTTGCGGACGATCCGCCCGGGACCATCGCGCGCAAGGCGCTGCGGGTGAACCTGTCCGATCTCGCCGCCAAGGGCGCGCTGCCGGCCGGCTTCGTGCTGACGCTGGCGCTACGCAGCCAGGAGGATGCCTGGCTGCGTCCCTTTGCGGATGCGCTGGGCGAGGACGCAAAGAATTTCGCTTGTCCTCTGCTTGGTGGCGACACGGTGTCGACGCCGGGCCCGCAGATGATCTCGATCACGGCCTTCGGCCGTGTGCCTCGGGGACGGATGATCGGCCGTACCGGCGCAAGGCCGGGCGACCGCATCCTGGTGACGGGCACGATCGGCGATGCCGCGCTCGGCCTCGACGTGCTCAAAGGGGGGGCCGTTGCTGGCGCGCTGATATCCGATCCTGCTGCACGGGATTTTCTGGTTGCACGCTATCGGGTGCCGCAGCCGCGCAACGTGCTGGCGCGAGCGGTGCGCGATCATGCGACCGCAGCAATGGACGTCTCCGACGGCCTCGCTGGCGATCTGGCCAAGCTCTGTGCAGCGTCCGGGGTCTCGGCTTCCGTCGATGCGGCAAGCGTGCCGCTCTCGGCCGCGGCGGCCGGCCTGCTCGCCGGCAAAGTCGTTTGCGTCGAGACGCTGCTTGCGGGGGGCGATGACTACGAGGTGCTGTGCACCGTTCCGCCGGCGCAAAGCGAGGCGCTGATGGCCGCTGGGCGGGCCGAGGGCGTTGCGGTGACCATGATCGGCACGATCGTGGAGGGGCAGGAGCGGCCGCGCTTCTTGGACGGGCAGGGCCAGGAACTGCTCTTGAGGCGGCTGTCCTACAGCCACTTCTAAGGCGCGATGCGATCAGGATGAATCGTCATCGCGCTTTAGATCACTGTTTGAGCATGATCTTTTCGGAGAACCGCTGCACGCTTTTCCGGATCATGCTGTAAGAATCGCTCCAAACCGGCATCTTAGTTCTCAGCACTTGGTCCTAAATACCTGCCGAGATCGGCGGTTTCGGCCTTATCCGGCGTTGCACCCTCAATTTGATTTTGGCAAGCTTGCGACCGACTGAGGCCGCCCCTTTTTGGGCAAGGGGGCGGCCTTGTTCGAAATCAAGGCGCCGCACCGCACGACGGACAACAAAAGGCGCCGGGGGTACATCAAGGATCTGAGGCAGAAATCAAATGACAGCATTATGGTTGATAGTGCTCTGCGGAGTGCTTTCCGTCGTCTACGCGATTTGGGCGACGTCTTCGGTGTTGAGCGCGGATGCGGGGTCGCCGCGCATGCAGGAGATCGCAGGAGCCGTGCGCGAAGGCGCACAGGCGTACCTGCGGCGCCAATACACCACGATCGGTCTCGTCGGCATCGTCATCTTCGTGCTGCTTGCCTATTTCCTCGGGCTGTATGTCGCGATCGGTTTTGCCATCGGCGCGATCCTGTCCGGCGCTGCCGGCTTCATCGGCATGAACGTCTCGGTCCGCGCCAATGTGCGCACGGCCCAGGCCGCAACGAAATCGCTTGCCGGCGGCCTCGAGCTCGCCTTCAAAGCGGGCGCCATCACCGGACTTCTGGTGGCCGGTCTCGCGCTGCTCGGTGTGACCCTCTATTTCGGCTTCCTGGTCCACTCGCTGAAGCTCGCGCCAGATAGTCGCGTCGTGGTCGATGCCCTGGTGGCGCTCGGCTTCGGCGCCTCGCTGATCTCGATCTTCGCCCGTCTCGGCGGCGGCATCTTCACCAAGGGTGCGGACGTCGGCGGCGACCTCGTCGGCAAGGTCGAGGCCGGCATTCCCGAGGACGATCCGCGCAACCCGGCGACCATCGCCGACAATGTCGGCGACAATGTCGGCGACTGCGCCGGCATGGCCGCCGACCTGTTCGAGACTTATGCGGTGACCGCGGTCGCCACCATGGTCCTGGCGGCGATCTTCTTCGCCAAGACGGCGATCCTCTCCAACATGATGACGCTGCCGCTCGCGATCGGCGGCATCTGCATCATCACCTCGATCATCGGTACCTTCTTCGTCAAGCTCGGGCCGAGCCAGTCGATCATGGGCGCGCTCTACAAGGGCCTGATCGCGACCGGCATCCTGTCCCTGATCGGCATCGCGCTGGTGATCTACTACCTGATCGGCTTCGGCAAGCTCGAGGGCGTCGACTACACCGGCATGGCGCTGTTCGAATGCGGCGTGGTCGGCCTCGTCGTCACCGCGCTGATCATCTGGATCACCGAATACTACACGGGCACCGACTACCGTCCGGTGAAGTCGATCGCCCAGGCCTCGGTGACCGGTCACGGCACCAACGTGATCCAGGGCCTTGCGATCTCGATGGAAGCGACCGCGCTGCCCGCGATCGTGATCATCGCCGGCATCCTGGTCACCCACAGCCTCGCCGGCCTGTTCGGCATCGCGATCGCGACCGCCACCATGCTGGCGCTGGCCGGCATGATCGTCGCGCTCGATGCCTTCGGCCCCGTCACCGACAACGCCGGCGGCATCGCCGAGATGGCGGGCCTGCCGAAGGAGGTACGCAAATCGACCGACGCGCTCGACGCGGTCGGCAACACCACCAAGGCGGTGACCAAGGGCTACGCGATCGGCTCCGCCGGTCTTGGCGCCCTGGTGCTGTTCGCGGCCTACAACGAGGACCTCAAGTTCTTTGTTGCCGGCTCCGCGCAGCATCCCTACTTCGCCGGCGTCAAGCCGGACTTCTCGCTCAACAACCCCTATGTGGTGGTAGGCCTCTTGTTCGGCGGCCTGTTGCCGTATCTGTTCGGCGCGATGGGCATGACCGCCGTCGGCCGCGCCGCCGGCGCTATCGTCGAGGAGGTGCGGCGTCAGTTCCGCGAGAAGCCGGGCATCATGCAGGGCACCGACAAGCCTGACTACGGCAAGGCGGTCGACCTGCTGACGAAGGCGGCGATCAAGGAGATGATCATCCCTTCGCTGCTGCCGGTGCTGTCGCCGATCGTCGTCTACTTCTTGATCTACGTGATCGCGGGCGGCGGCGCGGCCGGCAAGTCGGCGGCGTTCTCGGCCGTGGGCGCAATGCTGCTCGGCGTGATCGTGACGGGCCTGTTCGTCGCGATCTCGATGACCTCGGGCGGCGGCGCCTGGGACAACGCCAAGAAGTACATCGAGGACGGTCATTTCGGCGGCAAGGGGTCCGACGCCCACAAGTCGGCCGTCACCGGTGACACCGTTGGCGATCCCTACAAGGACACGGCGGGCCCTGCGGTGAACCCGATGATCAAGATCACCAACATCGTGGCCTTGCTGCTGCTGGCGATTTTGGCGCACTGAGCGGCGTCACGAATTTGCAAGACGAGCCCCGCGGCGTGAGCCGCGGGGTTTTTGTTTTCACGATATCGTGCCTTCGCGGCGGCTTTGTCGCAGGGGAACTGTGACGTCAATTACAAAGTGTCTTCCCTCCGGGGACTACCGTGCGGCTGCTGTCTCACCCACTGGAGGGAAGAATGACGCAAGCTGCAAACCTGAATCCAAGACACGGGAAAGCCGGACGCCAGCCGACCAGGGCCGGTTTGAAACCGCCCAGCGCCAATGCAGATCCCGGCTTGTTCGGCCGGATGTTTGACCTGCCGGCATTCACGGCGCCGGAGGCTGCGCTGCAGGCGCTTGCCACAGCAATGAAGGACGCGAGTCCGGACGATGTGACCGGTGACAACTCCAACATTCCGTCGGGCTTTACCTATCTCGGCCAATTCGTCGATCACGACATCACGCTTGATCTTACGTCGCTTGCCGAGAAGCAGGAGGATCCCAAAGCCACCACAAACTTCCGCACGCCGAGGCTCGATCTCGACAGCATTTACGGTCTGGGACCGGATGGCAGCCCCCAACTCTACGCTCGCGACACCAACAACGTCTCACAGCCCGGGCCGAAGTTCTTGCTCGGCAAGACAGAGCCCACGCCGCGCGCGGCCGGCGTCTTTCCGAATGATCTGACGCGGAATTCGGAAGGGCGGGCCCTGATCGGCGACCACCGCAATGACGAGAATCTGCTGGTCGCACAGACGCACCTTGCGTTCCTGAAATTCCACAACAAGGTCGTCGACATGCTCGCGGCCGGGCCCAACGCGCCGGCGCCCGACCAGCTCTTCTCTGAAGCACGAAAGCTGGTGACTTGGCACTATCAATGGATGGTGCTGCACGATTTCGTCGAGCGCTTGACGGAGAAGGGCATCGTCGCCAGGATTCTGCACGAGGGCCGGAAGTTCTATCGATTCCAGAAGGTGCCCTACATGCCGGTCGAGTTCTCGGCGGCAGCCTACCGGCTCGGACACAGCATGGTTCGCGAGACATACAGCCACAACCATGTGTTCACGAAGCCCGGCGGCTTTGCTGCGGCGACCCTCAACCTCGAGTTCTTCTTCTCCGGGCTCTCCGGCCGCATCCTGGGCGAAATTGCCGGTACCACTCCCAACGCGCCCAATTCCCCACCCAACGTCAGCACCTTGCCCACGGATTGGATCATCGACTGGAGCCGCTTCTACGAATTCGATCCGGCGATCGCGCCGACGCCGAACTTCCTGTTCAACCATTCGCGCCAGATCGATCCATTCCTCATTCCGAAATTGCACGATCTTCCAGGTGGCGGCGGCAGCCTGCCGCTCCGCAACTTGCAGCGCGGAGTCAATCTCGGATTGCCGTCGGGTCAAGATGTGGCTCGTGCGATGGGGATCCCAGTGCTCAAGCCAGCGGAGATCGCAACCGGTACCGACGGCGCCGTTGCGGCCGCGCATGGCTTCGATCGAAAGACGCCGCTCTGGTACTACATCCTCAAAGAGGCCCAGGTGAAGACCGGCGGTCTTCGGCTCGGTCCGGCCGGCGCGCGTATCGTGGCCGAGGTGTTCATTGGCATCGTCGCTGGCGATAACCAATCCTATCTCAGCCAGCGGAACTGGAAACCGACGCTGCCGGCGAAGACTCCGGGCACTTTCCTGATGAGCGATCTCTTGCGCTTCGTCGGAGATATCAGTCCGATCGACGGGGTCACGACCGGATAGCAGTCGCTCAAGTCCCGGATGCCGCAGGCGGCATCCGGGACACGAGAAACTACTGGACGTCCATTTGCAGCCCTTCCTTCTGGATGATGCCGGCGAACTTCTTCGTCTCGGCCTCCACGAAGGCGGCAAATTGCTGCGGGGTGCCGTAGTCGGCGCGGGCGCCCATGGCGGCGATCTGCTTCTTGATGTCCTCGCGCTCCAGCATCGCCTTGATCTGGAGATTGAGCGCGTTGAGCACCTCGGGTGAAACCCCCTTCGGCAGGAATACCGAGAACCAGGACGAGATGTCGAAACTCGCCAGCTCCGGCGCGCTCTCTCGCATCGTCGGCAGGTTCGGCGCGAGGTCGCTGCGCTCGGTCGTGGTGACGCAGAGACCGTTGAGCGTGCCGTTCTGCACCTGAGGCAGGCTCGGATAGAGATTGTCGAACAGGATCTGGATGTCGCCGGCGAGGGCCGCTTGCAGCGCGGGTCCGGCGCCGCGGAACGGGATGTGCGTCATCTTCAGGCCGGTGAGCTGGAGGAACCAGGCGCCGGTGAGGTGAGGGCTCTGGCCGACGCCCGAAGAGGCGTAGCTGAGCTTGTCCGGATTGGCCTTGAGGTAGGCGATCAGCTCGGGGATCGACTTGATGCCCGTCTTCGGATGCGCCGAGACGATGTTCGGGATCCGGATCATGTTCGAGACCGGCTGCAGCTGGTCGGGCTTGTAGGTGAGGTTCTTGAAGATGCTGTAGGCGATCGCGTTCGGACCGGGATTGCCGACCAGGATGGTGTGACCATCAGGCTTGGCGCGGACCACCTCGGCAGTCCCGATGGTGCCGCCGCCGCCCGAGCGGTTTTCCACGACCGCCGACTGGCCCCAGGCGGTTTGCAGATGCGCGGCCAAGAGTCGGCCCATCACGTCGGTCGATCCGCCGGCCGCAGCCGGTACGACGAGGCGAACGTTTTCGGTGGGCTTCCAGTCGGCGAGGCTCGATCGCGGCAGTATGGCTGCGGCTGAAAGGCCGGCAGCGCCGGTGAGCACGCGACGGCGGGACAACAAAGGCTTAGGCACGAATCCACTCCCTGCTTCTTTCTTTGCAGGGACCGTACGGAACCGCTCGTGCGACCGCAAGTCGCGTGCGAGGGCAAGTGGCGTGCGCAGAGCGGCACGACGCCGCAGCTCAGAGCGATTTACCTTCCGACGGAATTGGAAGGGCTCTGGCAGCGTGTTGGCCGCGTTTTTTCCGCGCGAGCCGTTATCGACTCCGCGCGAAAGCGCTCTGCAGACTCAGTTGAAGCTGAGCAGCTTGAACAGCGGCGTGAGGTAGCTCATCTCCTGGCCCGACGTCGGCGTCGTACGGCTGATGAAGTCGAAGATCTTGCCGTCCTGCAGACCGTAATTCGCAAGCCGGCGCACGCGCCGGTTCTTGTCGAAATAGATGGCGATCACGCGCTGGTCGACCACCTTCTGGTTCATGAAGGCGACCGGGCGCTCCGAGCGTTGCGAGATGTAGTAGAACACCTCACCGTCGAGGGTCGCGACCGTGGAGGGGGTGCCCATCACGATCAGCACCTGGTCCTGGCTTGCGCCGATCGGAATCTGCTCGAGCGCGCCGGGCGGCAGGATGTAACCCTTCTGAAACTGCTCGCCCGTACAGCCCGCAAGAGCCGCGCCGACCACGGCGGCAGCTGCGAGCATGCGCAAGCCGCGCCAGCATGCGTGGAGGCCGCGCCGCTGATCTGCGCGCAGGCTGGTCTGGTTCGTTGTCGTCATAGCGGAACTGATTCCGTCCCCTTGCGTCGCGCGAGGCGCTGAAGTACCGGGCGGAGGCTCTGAATGCAACACGCGCGCGCCCGCTTGCGGAAACCACAATGCTTTGGCCGTTCAATCACTTCAGGAAACCCCGACTAACCCCGCCGGGCACCATTGAAGCCATCTATGGCATGATCGTGACGCAGGCGCGAGAACCCATATTTTACCGTGACTTGGGCGTGCCCGATACGGTTAACGGGCGTTTCGACCTGTTGCTGCTGCATCTCTGGCTGTTGCTGCGCCGCCTGCGCACGGTCCAGAGTGCCACCGGAGGCGCCACGGAGCTGTCCCAGGCGCTATTCGATCGCTTCTGCGAAGACATGGACGACAATCTGCGCGAGATGGGAGTGGGCGACCAGACCGTGCCGAAGCGGATGCGGGCCTTCGGCGAGGCGTTCTACGGTCGCGTCCAGGCTTATGACCAGGCCATGGAAGGCGGCGGCGAGGCGCTGGCATCGGCGATCTGCAAGAATATCTTGAATGGGACCGGCTTCGGCCAGGCGCAGCAGCTCGCGGCCTATGCCCGGGCCAGTGAGGCCGATCTTGGCCGGACCGACGAGGCCGCGCTGCTGCGCGCCTCCTTCAAGTTTCCTCCAGCACTCCCCGAGGATGTCACGCCATGAGTCGACCGAATGCCGGATCCGAGCCCGATCCCTGGCGGGCGCCCGTCATCGTTGCGCAGATCCCCGAAGCAGGCCTGCATCGCGAGCTCGAGGCCTCAGCGGCCGAGCGGCAAACCATGGCGGCGCTCGCGGGCGTGCGGGAGATCCTGTCCGCGCATGCCAGCTTCGATGTCGTGCCGAAGAGCGGTGGGCGGGTCCAGGTCACGGGGCTTGTTCGCGGCCGGATCGGCCAGACCTGCGTCGTCACGCTGGATCCGATCGAGAGCGAGATCGAGGAGGAGGTCGACCTGATGTTCGCCCCCGAGGCCGAGGCGCGGCGCCTGGCCGATCTGATCGAGGAGGGGCAGGACGACGAGGGACCGTCCGAGGTCGCCGATCCTCCCGAGCCGATCGCTGGTGGCATCATTGACCTCGGCCGGCTCGCCACCGACGCCCTGTTCCTGGCCATCGATCCCTATCCGCGCAAGGAGGGGGCCGTGTTCGAGGCGGAGGTCACCGCCCCAGATCCCGACGACAATCCCTTCGCGGTGCTGAAGGCGCTTCAAGACAAGAAGAAGGGCCAATAGGGCATTTCCCCTTGTGCCCGCCTTGCGAGGAGACGCGAGGCATTTCCCCTGATGGTTTGAAAGAAGCATTTATCCTCCTGATTTCGATGTCTTTCCTGCTCAATCCGGGGTTCGTGGCCGCATCGCCCCAAATGCAAAAGGCTGGGGGCAAGAGGTTGTTTCGGGGTAACAAAACGCTATTGTCGCGCCCCGGTCCGGGTGCGGCGTGGCGCCTGGCCGATCGCCATGTCCGTGGCGAACCCATTTCGCGGCCCCGCTAGCTCAAGACCGCACCAGACCAGGTTTCCAGGACTTTCATGCCAAGCAAGGTTCGCATCGCGCTGGACGCCATGGGGGGCGATGTCGGCCCCGCCGTGGTCATTCCGGGCGCCGCCATCTCGCTGGGCAGGCATCGCGATACCGAGTTCCTGCTGGTCGGCGACCGCGCCAGGATCGAGCCGGAGCTCGACAAGCACCCGAAGCTGAAAGCCGCCTCCAGGATCGTCCATACCGACGTCGCCGTCAGCATGGAGGACAAGCCGAGCCAGGCGCTGCGGCGCGGCCGCAAGACCTCCTCGATGTGGCTGGCGATCGATGCGGTCAAGAAGGGCGAGGCGGATGTCGCGATCTCCGCCGGCAATACCGGCGCGCTGATGGCGATGGCGCGCTTCCACCTACGGACGCTGCCGGGCATCGACCGTCCGGCCATCTCCGCGATATGGCCGACCATGCGCGGCGAATCCGTCGTGCTCGACCTCGGCGCCACCCTCGGCGGCGATGCCCACCATCTGGTGTCGATGGCGGTCATGGGCGCGGCCAAGGCGAGCGTGCTGTTCAACAAGAAGCGGCCGACGGTCGGCCTGCTCAACATCGGCGCCGAAGAGATCAAGGGCCACGAGGAGATCCGCGAGGCCAGCGAGATCCTGCGGGCAAGGAACCTGCCCGAGCTCGACTATATCGGCTTCGTCGAGGGCGACGGTATCGGAAAGGGTCTGGCCGACGTCATCGTGACCGAGGGCTTCAGCGGCAACATCGCGCTCAAGGCTGCCGAGGGAACCGCGCGCCAGATGGCGGAATTGCTCCGTAACGAGATGCAGCGGAGCTGGCTCTCCAAGCTCGGCTATGTCTTCGCCCGCAGCGCCTTCCAGGCCCTGCGCGACAAGATGGACCCCAACAAGTCCAATGGCGGTGTGCTGCTGGGACTGAGGGGGGTGGTGGTCAAGAGCCACGGCGGAACCAACGCCGAAGGCTTTGCCTATGCGATCGATGTTGGCTATGAGATGGCTCACTACGATCTCCTGAACAAGATCAATCAGATGCTCAACCGCGAGGGTGGTGCACTCAGTTCCGTGCAGCCCGCGCCGGAGGATGTTTCGTGACTCAAATTCGTTCGGTCGTGCTTGGCTGCGGCTCTTATCTGCCGGAGCAGGTGGTGACCAACGCCCAATTGGCGGCCCGCATCGACACCTCCGACGAGTGGATCGTTCAGCGCACGGGCATTCGCGAGCGGCACATCGCGGCCGAGGGCGAGTTCACCTCGCACCTGGCGATCAAGGCCGCGCAGGCCGCGCTCAGCGATGCCGGCATGGACGCGCAGTCGATCGACCTCATCGTGCTGGCGACCTCGACCCCGGACAACACCTTCCCCGCGACGGCTGTCGCCGTGCAGCACGGGCTCGGCATCAATCATGGCGCGGCCTTCGACCTCCAGGCGGTGTGCTCGGGCTTCGTGTTCGCGCTTGCCACCGCCGACAATTTCCTGCGCACCGGTGCCTTCAAGCGCGCGCTGGTGATCGGCGCCGAAACCTTCTCGCGCATCCTCGACTGGAACGACCGCGGCACCTGCGTGCTGTTCGGCGACGGCGCCGGGGCGGTGGTGCTGGAGGCGCAGGAGCAGCCCGGCAATGCCGCGACCGACCGCGGTATTGTGACCACGCATCTGCGCTCCGACGGCCGCCACAAGGCAAAGCTGTTCGTCGATGGCGGTCCGTCCTCGACCCAGACCGTCGGCCATCTGCGCATGGAAGGCCGCGAGGTCTTCAAGCATGCGGTCGGCATGATCACCGACGTCATCGTCGATGCCTTCCAGGCGACCGGGCTCAATGCCGAAAGCATCGACTGGTTCGTGCCGCACCAGGCCAACAAGCGAATCATCGACGCCTCCGCACACAAGCTTCACATCGCGCCGGAAAAGGTGGTGCTGACGGTGGACCGTCACGGCAACACCTCCGCCGCCTCGATCCCGCTGGCGCTGTCGGAGGCGCGCAAGGACGGCCGCATCAAGAAGGGTGACCTGATTCTCCTGGAGGCGATGGGCGGCGGCTTCACCTGGGGCTCCGCGCTGCTGCGCTGGTAAGCCACAGTCGATAAAATTTTGCCGGAATTCGCGTCGATAATCGATGCGTCTGCATTGATGAGCGCTGTTGACCGCCGTATCGTAACCTCATAATTTCAGACAACAATTGTTCGCCGTGATGTGGGGCAGGGCGATGACCGAGACCAGCAAAACCGTAACGCGAGTTGATCTGTGCGAAGCCGTCTACCAGAAGGTGGGGCTGTCGCGCACGGAATCGTCCGCCTTTGTGGAACTCGTGCTGAAGGAGATTACCGACTGCCTCGAAAAGGGCGAGACGGTGAAATTGTCCTCGTTCGGGTCCTTCATGGTGCGCAAGAAGGGTCAGCGCATCGGCCGTAACCCGAAGACCGGTACCGAGGTGCCGATCTCGCCGCGCCGCGTCATGGTGTTCAAGCCGTCGGCGATCCTGAAGCAGCGGATCAACGGCCAGCACCGCGCCAATGGCGACGCCACCAGCAAGGCTCAGCAAGAGGCATAACCCTTTCGCAAAGGATTTGGCATTTGGACAAGGCGCCGGATGCGTTCCGAACCATCAGCGAAGTAGCGCAGGAACTCGACATTCCGCAGCACGTGCTGCGGTTCTGGGAGACCCGGTTCTCCCAGATCAAGCCGATGAAGCGCAGCGGCGGCCGCCGCTATTACCGCCCCGACGACGTCGACCTGCTCAAGGGCATCCGCCGGCTGCTCTACGGGGAGGGCTACACCATCCGCGGGGTGCAGCGGATCCTGAAGGAGCACGGCGTCAAATCGGTGCAGGGCTTGGCCGACAGCGCCGCCGCGGTCTCGTTCGGGGCCATCGAGGACGCCATCGGCGCGAGCCTGATCGAGCCCGAGGACGAGGCGCCCATCAAGGGCGTCACCGACACCGACGATGACGACTACCAGGGCGACGAAGAGGAAGGCATCGACTTCCGCTTCAGCGAGATCGACGACGAGGAGATCCTCACCACCTTCCGCAAGGGCGGCGCCACTGCTGCGCCCGCCGGCCCCAGCGCGCTGGACCGGGAGCGCCTAGGCCGGGCGCTCGCCGACCTCGTCGCCTGCCGGGAGATGCTGGATCAGGCGCTGAAGGACGGGTGAGGAGCCGCATCCGGCCGGCTTTGCGGGCAGTTCCGGGCCGGGTGTCGGCAACGGCAAAATGCTGCGGCCTCGCCTTGCACATCGCGCCGATCCTAGCTAATGGAACGACGTTCGGAGCGTGGCGCAGCCCGGTTAGCGCACTAGTCTGGGAGACTAGGGGTCGGAGGTTCAAATCCTCTCGCTCCGACCATTTTGTCCAAATCATTTGTCGGGCGGATCGACCGGGCGCAGGGCTCGCGCCGGCGGGGTCGCGTGCGCGACGGCGGCGGGCGGCTGCTTCGGTGGTCGGCAAACCAAAATGCCCGAAAACAACCCCATGCACAGTAGCGGTCGGAGCTTCGATGGAGCTTGCGGCGCGGCAGGCCGGCGCTGATTGTTTCTACCAAAGATATAGCGACCGCTTATGGTCTCACGCTACGTTGTGCCACTTGATGCAGGAATTGAATCGATGGCGAAGCTTGTGAAGGCCATGGTGCGGCGAAAAATTTGCGCGCTCGCTCTGTTATTGGCTTTTCAGTCAGGTTCAGCCGATGCGCAATCGAACATGACCGTAAAGGGACTTCCGCCGGAGTTACCCATTGAGATAGCGGGCAATCAGTGGTTCGTCTTTTTGGACGGAGACATCGATCCCGACGCACCCCAGCGGTTTGAGCGGTATGTCACGCAAAATCGTATTCCCGACCGGTCTGTTGTCTACCTGAATTCACCCGGTGGAAGTCTGGTTGCGGGAATAGAACTCGGTCGCCTCATCCGAAAGCATGGATTTTCTACCGATATCGGTCGGAAATCACCATCCTCTCCAAAGCGCTTCGATATCGATGAGGGCGGCTGTTACAGCGCGTGCGCATACGCCTATTTGGGCGGTCAATTCAGGTATTTGAAGCAGGGGTCCCGATACGGCGTTCACCAATTCAAGTCGCTGCGAGCCGATGAGCGCATTGAAGGAGCTGCTCAAGTCGTTTCCGCCCTGGCAGTAGAATACATACGCTCAATGGATGTCGATCCAGATCTATTCACGTTGGGCACCGCGGCGAGCCCTGACGGCATGCATGAAATCGACAAGGCGACTTTGGAACGGCTGAACGTCGTCAATAACGGGCGGACTCGACCTGTCTGGACAATTGAAAGTACGGACCGCCAACTTTATCTGAAAGGAGAGCGAACAACCGAGGAGTCTGGAATAAATAAGTTCATCCTGTACTGCGAAAAACGCCGAACAGTCTTGCTCGCTATCTTCGATGCTCTTCGCAGGGATACTGAACTAAAGAATATGGCCGCCCATTCTCTTTTGATCGATGGGCAGGTGTATCCATTAAGGCCCGATACCAAGCGGATTCAAAACGGATTGTTCAATGTCGTATACAGTCTATCACAAAGGGAAATAGGGGTCCTTCGAAAGGGGGAGACTGTTGGTGTGGCGATTCAGGCCTCGCATGAGGCACCTGTATTCTTCGGATTCGAGGGAATGAGCATCGGAAGCGGCAAGCCGAAGCTTATCGGTATACTCAATCAGTGCGCCCGCTAAGATCTTCCCATTTTGTGGACGTGCCTGTTCTCCCATAAGGCAGTCGACTTGGCTGCCGAGCAATCGACGCCCCCTCCCGTTCTGCTAAAGGTTGAGCCTCTGTACGAGCATGCCTGCGCGGGCGTCGCGCGCGTTAGGTCACCTTTCGATAAGTGACATGCGCGGTTGCGAACGGGATACCCGCTCGGCCGGCGCTTCCGCGAACGATGCACGCGCTTTCATCGATCGCATAAAACCAATCATCGAAGTTCAGCTTGAAAGACTTGCCATCGCCTTGCGGGGTGTCGCGGGTGTACTTCCAGTGAAACGCGCATCCGGCTTGCTCGCCCACGGCTTCGCCCTCCAGGCGATTTTCGTGACCGATGTATCGACCTGCAGCTATTTTGTGAATCGTCCAGCGTAGTGTGTCGCTGTGGCCATCATCGAAAGTGTAGGTCTCAGTCAAGAGCACCGTATCGGTGCTCGCGTCGAGTTCACCGTGAGCCGATATCGTCGCGCGCTTGAGAAGCCCGCCGACGAGGCTTTCAAGAACAGCCCAACCTTCCAGGCGCCCGACAAAGAAGATTTCGGGGAGAAACACGGGCGAAGTGCCTGCGAATGCATCGATGGCCATGGTTTGTACCTCGCCCCTTTAAGTCGTCTTCAGCGCCCAAGTTCCTATTTTCGGAGAGCCGCGCCCGGTTGGGTGCGTTCAACCATCGCGCGCTGATCCCGCCACTGGAGGGATGGCTGCGCCTGCGATGTTGCGGGATGGAAGAGATCTGTGACCGTTGGCGCGCGCCGTCTCATCTGACTGGCGCGGTGCGGCCCGTCGGAGGCGGCCTCCGGGGCGTTTCCTCGATCCGTCGTGTTCGGATCAGTAGTTTTGCGGGGCCGTCAGGCGTGGCCCTTGATCTCGTAGTGGCCCGGCACGCATTTGTAGCGCTCGAGGCGCCAGTTGGCGTGATAGATCGGATGCTCGCCCATCCATTTCGCGAGCGGGGCCTGTGCGCCGACCGCGCATTGCATCATCGAAATCTCGGGCGTCATGTTGCTGTCGGTCACGATTTCCTCGACGCAACTGCCTGAGCTGGCTGCGCCAAGCCGGCAAAGTACGGCAACGACGGTCACGAACATTCCTGTCACCTCATCGGTTGTTTCTGACCACGAGGAGGATGCAAGCGGAGTGCCAGAGCCTGTTGCACGCAAGCGACACGCTGGCCTGGCCGAAACAACCCGGTGTCCCCCCGATCCGACGATTCGGATCGTAAGAGAAATGCTCTTAACCCGAAGCCGGGCAAAATACGGGAGCCGGGGCAGTCATCCCCGGTTGCGGGACCAGCTCCGCGCGGCGGCCTTCCGTGAGGCGGGCCCGGCGTACGGAGCCGGCCGCGCTCTGGTGCAGCGGAATAGTCCGTCAGTCGAAATAAGCGATGTCGAAGCTGACTGCGCGCGGCTTTTACCTGTGGATGCGGCGCTGCTACAGTTTTGCGGGCGCCCGGTGAGCGGCGCCGTGACGAAGAAACATACCGACAAGGGGAGGGACCGAAGTCCCATGAAGGATTTTGCTGGAAAGATCGCGGTCATCACCGGCGGCGGCACGGGAATGGGGCGCGAGCTCGCGCGGCAGCTCGTGGCCGAAGGCTGCAACGTCGCGATGTGCGACGTCTCGGAGGCCGCGATGGCCGAGACCAGGCGGCTGTGCGAGACCGAGAAACTGCCGCAGGGCCTGCGCGTCACGACCCATGTCGCCGACGTCGCGATCGAGGATCACCTGAAGCGTTTTCGCGACGAGCTCGCCGAGCAGCAGAAGACGGACAAGATCCATCTGCTGTTCAACAATGCCGGCATCGGCGGGGGCGGCAGCCTGTTCACCAACACGCGCGAGCAGTGGGAGCGCACCTTCAACATCTGCTGGGGCGGGGTCTATCTCGGCGTGCGCACCTTCCTGCCGATGCTGGTCGCGGCGGACGAGGCCCACATCGTCAACACCGCGAGCGTCAACGGCTTCTGGGCCTCGATCGGCATGAACCAGGCGCACACCGCCTATAGCTCGGCCAAGTTCGCCGTGAAGGGATTTACCGAAGCGCTGATCAACGATCTCCGCCTGCACGCGCCGCACGTCAAATGCTCGGTCGTGATGCCCGGTCACATCGGCACCTCGATCGTCTCGAATTCGCGCAAGGTGCAGAGCGCGGACGGCTCGGAACGGCTTAGCGACGACGAGGTGGCGCTGACCCGCAAGCGCATGGTGGCGGCCGGCGTGCCGGATGCGGACAAGATGTCGGACGAGGACATCCAGGCGGTGTTCGCCGAGCGCGCCCGCAGCTTTCTGGAGGATGCGCCGACGACGGCGGCGCAGGCGGCGAAGATCATTCTCGACGGCGTCAAGGCGGAGCGCTGGCGAATCCTCGTCGGCGAGGACGCAAAACGTCTCGACGAGCGCGTGCGCGCCACGCCGGAGCAGGCTTACGACCGCGCCTTCTACGAAACTCTCGTGCAGGAGGTCGGCTGGCGGCTTGGTTGAGACAGTCTCCGAGCGGGCGCGAAAATATGGTATGATGATCATCATGGCAAGAGATGCGCAGGGAATCTTGCGTGCCACCTCTTCCCAATGTTCGCCCGCTCCATGACCTATTGGAATGTCACGCATGCGACATGACGATGTTCAAGCGATGGTGATCTGAAACGCCCCTCATCGGGCGCTCGGCCGCTTGGTTGGCGGACTGAAATCGTTTAATTAATGGGAGTAACGCGACGATCGAGCGTAGCTCCCGATGATGCCAGCATGCCTCTCCGACGACTGGACCCTTTGCCCGGAACGAGAGGACATTTCCGCTGAGTTCACGCGGCTGCTCACTGCGGCCCAGGAGGGCGGCGCCACGATCGCGGAATGCCTCATGATCGCGCGACAGCTGAAGCGGGGCGACGACCGGTCCTGGCATCGCGAGTGGAAGAAGCTGGCGCAAACCAATCGGCAGCGCGCCGAAGTCGCGTTCGCGGAGGGCCACATGGCGAGCGCGCAGCGCAATTGGCTGCGCGCGATGAACTACTATGGTGCCGCGGCGATGCCGCTCGATCCGGCGGATGAGCGCCGCTGGGTCGCGGTGCTGGCGATGCAGGACTGTGCCCGCCGCTATCTCGCCGCGCGCAGCCCGGCCGGCGAAGTCGTGACGATACCCTGGCTCGACGGGCATTCGCTGCAAGGCTATTTCCTTCCTGCGCCGTCAGCCGGCGGGCGGGCTCCGACCGTGATCTGCATCGGCGAGCCCGGTCACCGCAAGGAAGAGTTCCTGATCAAGCTCGTGCCGCATGCGCGCGAGCGCGGTTTCTCGATGCTGGCCATCGACCTGTTCGGCGACCAGCGCGACGATTTTCTCGACGCGCTGTTGCGGCGCCGGGATCTCGAGAGCGCGATCCCTGGCGTCATGGACTATCTGGAGACGCGCGGTGACGTCGACTTCGCGCGCGTCGGGATCATCGCCGATGGCTGGGGCTCGTCCTTCGTCTCGCGCGCGGTGTTGCAGGAGCCGCGGCTTGCCGCCGCCGTCTGCGACGGTGGCCTGTGGGACCTGCACGAACGAGCGTTCTTCGCCAGCCGGTTCGCGATGAGCGACGTCAGCATCGTCCCGGTGCCGCATGCGCCGCTCATGGCCTCGAGCGCCGAGTGCCCGGTGCTGATCACGCTCGGCGAGGACGGTTGGCTCAAGGCCGATCGGGCGCGTCAGATCGTCCGGAACTCCAGGCTCGGCGGTTCGGACGTCATGCTGAAGGTGTTCACTGCGGCCGAGACCGGCGCGGCACAGGGCCATGCGGACAATCCCAGCCTTGCCAACGAATACATCTTCGACTGGCTCGAATCGCGGCTCGGTGCCGCCGGGCGCATCTAGCGGCGGTTGCCCGGATCGGGCCGGGCGTCAGAAGTCCAGGCTCAGACGGACGCAGGCCTTTTCGAGACGGCCCTTCAGCGTCGCGAGCTTGGTGGTGAATTCGGTGAGCTCGGCCTCGTCGAATTCCTGGAAGACGAATTCCCTGATGGTCTTGTACTGCTCAGTGAGGCTCGCCAGGTGCTTCTGCGTCTTATCGGTCAGGGACAGCCGGACCACCCTGGCGTCGGTCGGCGAGGGGCGGCGGCGCAACAGGCCCTTTTTTTCGAGCAGCTTGGACTGGGTGGTGACGAAGGACGGATCGACGTGGAGGAGCTTGGACACGACGTTGACCGGGATGCCGTCGTCCTTGTCGAGGTCGGAGATGGCCATCAGGATCAGCCATTGCGGCCCGCTGATGCCGAGCGTCCTCGCCCAGAACTGACGCAGCTCCTCGAGATACAGGTTGATCGACGATATCTCCCAGGTGAAGCGCCTGATGATATCCAGGTTGCCGATGGTGCGCAGGCGCGCTCCCTCTTTCCTCGTCGCGGACACAGCGTCACTCCGTGAACCGGTTGTTCAGGTCGGTGTTCGTAGAACGTCATAGTCCACGCAAGCCTGCTCTGACGCAAGTGCAGAGCAGGCTAATTTTGTCACCAGAACCACAAAGATGACTGGCTCAGCAGATTCGCCCGGCCCCGGTGTTGCCCCCGGGGCACAGGTTTAGCGAAACCAGTAACCTGAGCTAATAAACTATTTTAATTAGCGGAACAGCGCAGGCATATTGACAGCGACGGTGGGGGGTACTCGATCGTCCCGTTGCAGGTGGTTCGCTCACGTCCCTCGCCTCGAAAGCGGGTGGTCCGAAAGCGCAAAGCGGCCGAGCGGATTTGAGAGACGGGGATCTGGGGGGCCTCACGGTCCGGTCTCCGCAAAATGAGCAACTTGGAGGTTTTAAATGAAAGTGGTGAAGAGCCTTTTGCTCGGCACTGCGGCGGGTCTGATCGCCGTCGGTGGAGCCCAGGCGGCCGATCTTCCGGTCAAGGCCAAGGCGGTCGAGTACGTCAAGATCTGCTCGCTGTACGGCGCGGGCTTCTACTACATCCCGGGCAGCGACACCTGCATCAAGCTGGGCGGCTACCTGCGTGCCGAAGTGGCGCTGAACGCCGGCGGCAACTACAGTGCCCAGTACAACGGCGTGTTCGCGGCCAACAACCGCCTGACCAACTACTACTCGATGCGCGCTCGTCAGGATCTCAACATCGATACGCGCACCGCGACCGAGTACGGCGTCGTCCGCACCTATTTCGACGCGGTCTTCACCTGGACGACCGGCAGCTATGTCGGCACCGGCTCTGGCACGGGCGCGACCGCCTACAGTGCCACGACGGCCGGCACGTCCAACCTCAACCCGACTGACGGCGGCATCTCGGGCGGTTCGCTCGGCGTCTACTACGCCTTCATCCAGTTCGCCGGCTTCACCCTGGGCAAGTCGGTGTCGCAGTTCGACGCTCCCTGGATCAACTATCCCGGCAACAATTTCGACCAGCTCGTCGGCGGCAGCGGCACCACCAACGGCGTCCCCCAGGTCAGCTACACGGCCGATTTCGGCCAGGGCGTGACGGCAACGGTCTCCGTGCAGGATCAGACGCAGATCTTCCAGACCAACATCTGGAATACCGCGGGCATGACGACCTCGGGCGTTCTCGGCGGCGCCTACGGCTCGAGCGATTTCGGTGGCACCCGGTCTCCCGACATCGTCGGCGCGGTCCGCGTCGACCAGGCCTGGGGCCTGTTCCAGGCGTCGGTCGCTGCGCACGACAACCATACCGGCTATTACGGTGCGACCGAAGTCACCGGTCATCCCGAAGACAAGTGGGGCTGGGCGGTTCAGCTCGCTCTCTCGATCAAGAACATTCCGACCGGCGCCGGCGACGTGATCAACGTCTCGGGCGTCTACACCGAAGGCGCGAGCCGCTACAACTTCCAGGAACTGGCCGCGACCAGCTACTCGATGTTCGGCAGCTCGAACGCCGCCTACCAGAGCATCGGCTTCGCTGGCGTCTCTGACGCGGTGTTCGGCCCGGGCGGCCAGCTCGAGCTGACCAAGACCTACGGCTTCCGTGGTGCCTACACCCACAACTGGAGCCCGTATTGGAATACGGCGCTCTACGGCGCGTGGGCTGCAGTCAACTACAACAGCACGGCGAAGGGCCTGATCTGCGGCAGCGCCGCGTTCGCGACCCTGACCGGCACATGCAATCCGGACTTCAACATCGGCCAGGTGGGCGTCATCACCCGCTGGACGCCGGTGAAGAACCTGACCTTCTCGGCCGACTTCGTCTACAGCCATCTCGACCAGAAGTATTCGGGCGTGATCACGACGCCAGCGCTGACGAGCGTCGCCAAGCCGGGTGCGACCTACGAGCTGAAGGACCAGGACACCTACAGCCTCCTGCTGCGCGCCCAGCGCAACTGGTAAGCTCGAAGGTTTTGAACTTGATGAAGCCCCGGCGGGAAACCGCCGGGGCTTTTTCGCAAGGAAGGGCATTCGGAAAATCGGATGGCCTTTGCAGAGGACGAAGACGAGCCATGCGATTCGATCGTCTCAAACTTATTTACTTACCTGAGTTACTAAGCTATATACCGACCAGCCAAATACGAAAGTTGCGGCTCTTAGCTTCACGCTAAGCCTCCAGAAACCTCCGGTGATGCCCCGCCGGAGGTTTTTTGTTTTCTGGAGCACGGCGCGGCATCAGCCGCGCATCACGCGAGCGCGCGTGTTCGGCCGGTAGGCGAGGCGGCTGTGACCGGCGCAATAGGGCTGGCCGTCGGGAGCCGTGTTGCCGCAGAAGCAGAAATCGTCTTCGCCCGGCGTCGAGATCGGCCATCGGCAGCGGTTCTCGGACAACTCCAGCAGAGAGCAGCGATTGGCCTCGTCGATGGGGCACGCGGCCGCGGGGCCATCGCTCTCGCCATAGATCGTGGCGAGCATCTCATATTGCAGCCGCGGCACGGCCCTCCGCGTGCGCGCCGGCGCAAAGCCCCTGTCCTGGTCCTTGCGGTCGTCGACCGCCCGGCCGCGCGTCAGATTCAGCCGGGACAGCTTGCCGATCACGGCATTGCGGCTGACGCCGATGTCGGCGGCGATCTCGCGGCAGGAGAGGCCGGCCTCGAAGTGTCGCTTCAGCAGTTCAATGCGTTCGTCGGTCCAGGTTGGTGAGAGAGCAGGCATGTGTAACGATCCCAGGTTGCAGATGTCGGCCATCCGCCCTCTCGAGATCCGTCCGCCTCACGTCGGGCGCGCACTCACGTCCTGCCATTGTCGCGGATCGACAAGAGCCCGTCCTTGATGGCGAGACGGATGCCTTCCTCGATCAATGTCCGTGCGACGCCGGGAACGCTGGTGCCGTGGGTGCCCTGTCTCACCAGCTTCTCCAGATAGGCGATGGTCGAGAGCGCCAAGGTAACGGGAATGCGGTCAGTCTCGGCTTTTTCGGTGGCCATGGCCCGAACGCTAGCCTCTTACTCGGGTACATAAAAGTAACGATTAAGACTCTATTTAGGTTCGGGGGTGGAAGTCAAATCAGCGCCGGGGCAGCCGCTCACCTTGTTGGAATCGCTTGGGAATCGAACACGCCGCGGCGCGCCGCGGAGAAGACCGGGCGGCCGCTTGATGTCGGCAAGTCGGGGAAGGGCCCGGCGGGCTCAGCCGTGCACGATCGCCTTTTCGATCATGCAATGGATGCCCTTGGCGCCGTTGACGGTCTGGGTCACCCGCAAATCGGCCGCCAGGCTGCACAGCGTGTAGGCGTCCTCGCGCGACAGATTTCGTGTCTCGCCGAGCAGCGCAATCATGTCGCGCAGCGCGCGCACCACGCATTGGTCGAGGTCGGGGTCCATCGCCATGGTCATGTAGTGCGTCGCCGTCTCGGCGCGGGGGTAGTCGAGCCTGAGATCCTTGCGCAGCGTCAGGCGGAAGCGGCCCTGCAGCGCGGTCTCGATCGCGGTGACGCAGACTTCGCCGTCGCCCTGCACGCCATGGCCGTCACCGCAGGAGAACATCGCGCCCGGAACGAACACCGGCAGATACAGCGTCGCGCCGGCGCCGAGCTCCTTGTTGTCGAGATTGCCGCCCATCGCGCGCGGGATCAGAGAGGAGATGCGACCCCAGGCCGGCGGCGGCGAAACGCCCATCACGCCGAAGAACGGCTTGAGAGGCAGGTCGAGGCCCCACGGCATGCGGCCAACCATCCGCGACCGGTCGAGCGGGATGTTGAGGATGCGAGTCTCGTGGAAATCGTCGGGCAGGGTCCCGGACAGCGGCTTGATCATGTTCCAGCCCCAATCCTGCCGGAGCTGGACGTCGAGGACCTCGACCGCGAGCACGTCGCCGGGCTCGGCCCCCTCGACCGCGATCGGACCAGTTAGGATGTGGCCGGGCAGCATGCGCTCGTTCTTCGCATGAACCTCGTGCATCTCGGGCGGAATGTGAAATTTGTCGCGGTCGGGCAGCATGTCGGGGCCGCCGCTGATGGTGTCGACCGTCACCTCGTCGCCGCTGGCGATGGTGAGGACGGGCCGAAGCGCGGCTTCGAAGAAGCCCCAATGGCAGGTTTCGGGGCTGGAATGCAGGTGATGATGGGTCATTTGCCGCGTCCGCTTGGTTTCATCGGCCGCGGGCTTGACCCAACGATCGATCCTCTTTCAAGAAGATTTCTGAAGATGGCGGGGCCGGTCAAGCCCTGCACAGACAGGCACGATGATTTCAGCGAGGCTCCCCTGTTCTTTGTTCTTTCCAAGACCCTCGGCGTCGCGCTGCTCCCGATCAATCTCCTGGTCGAGCTCGGGATCCTGTCCGTCGTGCTGATGGCGACGCGCTTTGCCGCGCTCGGCCGCAGGCTTGCTGTGATCACGCTGGTGGTGCTGGGGCTCGCTGCGTTCTCGCCGCTCGGCAATCTCCTGATCTATCCGCTGGAGTCGCGCTTTCCGGCGTGGGTTCCGTCGCGCGGCGCGCCCGACGGCATCATCGTGCTCGGCGGCTCCGTCGACACCGATCTGTCGGCGGCGCACCGCACGCCCGTCGTCGCGCATGCGGCCGATCGTCTGTTCGCGCCGGCCGAGCTCGCGCGGCGCTATCCGAACGCGCGCATCGTCTTCACCGGAGGCTCAGCGAACCTGGTTTCGACCGAGGCGAAGGAGGCCGACTACTCCGCGCCGATCCTGGAGAATCTCGGCATACCGAAGCAACGCCTGATCCTCGAACGCGACTCCCGCAACACCTGGGAGAATGCGATCTTCACCAGGAAATTGGTATCGCCAAAGCCGGGCGAGCGCTGGCTCCTGGTCACCTCGGCCTTCCACATGCCGCGCTCGATGGGGATCTTCCGCAAGGCCGGATTTAACGTCGAGGCCTATCCCGTGGACTGGCGGATGGGGGGACGAGACGATCTGTTGTCCTTCACCAATGTCGGAGCGGACGGGCTGGGCCGAACCGAAGTAGCCGTCCGCGAGTGGATCGGCCTCGTGGCCTACCGTCTGATGGGCCGGACCGGCGAGTTGCTTCCGGGGCCGGGCAAGGACTAGAACGAGGGTCGCAAAACAACAACACACGGCGCGCGATCGCCGGCCGGGAGGGACCGCCATGCAGGAGCAGAGCGCAGAGAGGATCGATCTTGCCGGCCTCGTCGCCGACCTCAACAGCCTGCTGCGGCTGAAGACGACGGTGATCGGCATGAAGCTGTTCGCAACGGCCGCGGAGATGGAGGCGATCCCGAAGGTCCGGCGTCCGAACGCAATTCACACCACCGATCAGATCGTCAGCATGGCCGCGCGCCTCGGATGGACCGTCGGCATCACCGCCGACGACCTCGTCGGCGCGCAATGCCGCGCGGTAATCGGCCTTGCGCCGCAGGACGAGAAATGGCTCGCCGGCGAAAACTATGTCGGGGTCTGGCACGGCACGGCGGAGGATGCGCGTAAGCGCCAGGAGGCGCTGGATGTGGTTCCGTTCGGGCAGTATCAGGCGCTCGCCGTCAGTCCGCTGGCGAGCGGCCGGTTCGATCCGCCCGACATCTGCCTGGTCTATGCGACGCCGGGGCAGATGATCATCCTGATCAACGGGCTGCAATATACCGGCTACCGGAAGTTCGAATGGGGCGTGGTCGGCGAGACCGCGTGTGCGGATTCCTGGGGGCGGGCACTCAAGACCGGGGAGCCCAGCCTGTCCTTGCCATGCTATGCCGAACGGCGCTATGGCGGCGTGCCGGACGAGGAGATGCTGATGGCCTTGAAGCCGTCGCATCTCGCCAAGGCAGTCGAAGGCATGAAGGCGCTGGCCAGGAACGGCCTGCGCTATCCGATCCCGCCCTATGGCATTCAAAGCGACGTCCGTGCCGGGATGGGCGTGAGTTACGCGAAGAAATAAAGGCCGACCATGAGCTCTGCGAAATTCGACATCGTCGTCTACGGCGCGACCGGTTTCACCGGCCAGCTCGTCGCCGAATATCTGGCGGCGCACTACAAGGACGACAAGTCCCTGACATGGGCGATGGCGGGCCGCAGCCTCGACAAGCTGAAATCGGTGCGCGATGCGATCGGTGCGCCCGCCGACACGCCGCTGATCGTGGCGGATGCGTCGGATGCGGCGTCGCTGAAGGCGATGGTCGCTCAGACGAGGTCGGTGATCACGACGGTGGGGCCGTACCAGTTCTATGGCGAGGACCTGCTCGCGGCCTGCGTCGCTGCGGGTGCGGATTATTTCGATCTCTGCGGCGAGCCGGTCTGGATGCGGCAGATGATCGACAAGTACGAGGCGGCGGCCAAGGCGAGCGGCGCGCGCATCGTGTTCTCCTGCGGTTACGACTCCGTGCCGTTCGAGCTCGGCACGTTCTTCGTGCAGGAGGAAGCCAGGCGCATGTTCGGCGCGCCGGCCGCGCGCGTGAAGGGCCGCGTGCGCGACATGCGCGGCACGCTGTCAGGCGGCACCGCGGCGAGTGCAAAGGCGACTTTCGATGCGGTCGCCAAGGACCTCAGCCTCGTTGCCATTCTCAACGACCATTTTGCGCTGACGCCTGATTTCACCGGCCCGAAGCAGCCCAAAGGCAACCGGGCGGCTTACGAGGAGGATCTGCAATCCTGGGCCGCGCCGTTCATGATGGCGCTGATCAACACCCGCAACGTCCATCGTTCCAACATGCTGATGGGCTTTCCCTACGGCAAGGACTTCGTCTACGACGAGATGGTCCTGACCGGTCCCGGAGAGAAGGGCGAAGCCAACGCCAAGCGCGTGATGGCGGTCAACGCCGAGAAGACCGGCCCGAATGCGCCGAAGCCGGGCGAAGGGCCGTCGAAGGAGGAACGCGAGAACGGCTTGTTCGATCTGCTCTACGTCGCGATCGCACCGGACGGACGCCAGGTTCGCGCCGGCGTCACCGGCGACCGCGATCCCGGCTACGGCTCGACTTCCAAGATGATCTCCGAATGCGCGATCTGTCTGCTGCGTGATGCGACGGATGTTCCGGGAGGCTTCTGGACGCCGGGCGCAGCGATGCAGCACAAGCTGATCAAGCGGCTGCAGGACAATGCGGGGCTGACGTTCAGGGTGGAGAGCTAGGTCGGCTCTCGTAGCAACCATTAAATAGCGGCCGTGTTTTGCGCCGTCCGGATCGCCTGCGTCTGCCATGATGACGCCGTGCTCGCGTCCGTCAAGGCGTGGCCTGGCGGCAGATCGGGTGATGTTGGGGCGAGCGACGGCCATCCTTGACGGACGCTACGCGCGACGTCATGAGGAGCCGTAGGTCGGGACGAAGAAGCGCGTCTCGGTCGAACTAAGAAGCAGGGAATGATCCTACCGGAGGTTCGCCGCACCACGGCGTGCCGCGAGCCACCACTGTGTTGGCGAAGATGAGCATCTTTCTGGCACAGGCAACGAGCGCCTGCTTGTGTTCCTTTCCAGCCGCAGTCAGCCGTTGATAGAGCTTGATGAGCTGCGGGTTCCATCGAAACGATGCGGCCAGTGAAGCCGTATAAAGGGCGCGGCGCAGCCGCTTTCGTCCGCCCTCGATATGCCGAACGCCTGACCGGTCGCCGCTGTCGTCGTCATAGGGCGCAAGGCCGGCGAGAGCGACAGCTTGCTCCCGCGTGATCTGGCCGATCTCAGGCAGACGCACCAGGATGGCCACGGCGGTCGGCAGCCCGATGCCGTCAACGCTGTTGATCAGGGCAAGTCTCTTGGCAAGGTCGGGATGCTTGCGGATCGAGGCGACCAGAGCCTTGAGTGCGACCCTCACGCGCTGCTCCAGGCGAGCGATATCCTCTTGCCAGAGCTTGTTGATCGCCGCATTGCGGCAGCTTTCGATCCTGTTTTTGAGGCGTGCAATATCCTCACCGATCTGATCGATCATGGTCAGCTGCTCGGCGAACGGCAGCAACCGGGGATCGGGAGCGGTATGGATCTTCCGCACCGCGGCGGTGCAGGTTGCGATAAGAGCGGCATCGATCTTATCGTTCTTGGCCCGTTGCAAGTGGAATGCGGCATAGGCTCGGACCTGAGCCGGCTGAAACACCACAACCACAAACCCCTTGCGTCGCAGTTCGGCGACGACAGCCTGTTCGTAACCGCCGCTCGCCTCGATGCCGACGCGTTTGATGCGATGCTGTCGCAGCCACGTCAGCAAAGCCTCATGGCCTTCCGCCGTGTTCGTCACCTGCAACTGCTCGCGGCTGCCCTCGATCGCCACATCGAGCTTCCGTTTGCCGGTATCGATCCCGGCACAGATCGTGGTATGCTTGGCCATCTTCGTCGATCCCTCCCTTGTTATGCGAACCTAAAGTTCGTTCAACCATTCGGGTCCCGATGAAGTGCCGATCGCGATCTTGCTACGTCTGACAGCCCTCAAGGCTTCGGTGGGTACCGATCCGATCGAACGGCGACCCAGCTCGGGCGGCCACCCGGGCTGGGCCATTCCTCACGGAACGGCTCAATATAACCAATCGGGCTAATACAAGGGTGGGCAAAGGCGCAATGCGCCGTGCCCACCATCTCTCAGTGGTGGGCATGTTGCGCTTTGCCCACCCTATGGCACCGTCTCTGTCACACCGCCCGCGCGTCATACGCGTACATGAACTCCATGCCTTTCGCCCCGAGCGGCAGCAGCCATTTCATCATCTGATTGCGTATCCACGCGCCGGTGGCGCTGAACTCGCGCTTGCTGTTGCCGTTGCGACGCGCCATCGCGACGATCTTCTCGGTGCGCGGACGGCGCTCGGCCTCGAAGGCCTGGAAGGTGGCGCCGAGCTCCTGGCCCTCCTGCATCAGCCGCGCAAGGCGCATCGCATCTTCGAGAGCCAGCGCGGCGCCCTGGCCGGCATGGGGGCTGGTCGCATGCGCGGCGTCCCCGATCAGCAGCGAACGCTTGCGCGACCAGGTCGGTAGGGTTGCGACGTCGAGCGTGTCGGTGACGACGATGTTCTCGGCGGCCTCGATGATATCGGGAATCGGATCGTGCCAGCCGCGGTGGAAGCCGCGCAGACGCTGCTTCAGCGCGGCGTGATCGAGCGCGCGGAACATCGCAGCGTCCATGCCGTGCGCGGGCTGGGTGCTCCACCACATCACCCCGTCGGTCGGATCGGGGCTGCAATAGCCGTAGCCGAAGAAGCCGCTCTGGCCGAACGTGGTCTCGACGTGCCGGCCGATCGGCCTGCGGGCGAGGACGGCGTGCGGCACGAAGCCGCCGAAGCCGATCAGTCCGGTGTTGAACGGCTGTGGCCCGTCCGGAATTACCTGGCGGCGCACGACCGAGTGCACGCCGTCGGCGCCGATCAGGAAGTCGCCTTCCGCGGTGGTGCCGTCGGCGAAGTAGGCGATGATCGGCTGGTCGCCGCGATCCTCGATCTTGATCAGGCGCTTCTCGAAATAAAGCGAGACGCAGGCGCACCAGGCCTTGTCGATCAGGATCTCGTTCAGCGTGGCGCGGGAGATGTTGACGGCCGGCTGGCCGAAGCGCCGGGCCATGTCGCGGTTGATCGAGCCGAGTTTCTCGCCGTCCTGCGAATAGAAGTCGAAGGCTTCCGCGACCGAGCCGCGGCTGATCAATTCGTTCGCAAGCCCGATCTCCTCCAGGACATGCATGCCGTTCGGCGCGATCTGAAGGCCGCCGCCGATGCCTTTCGAATAAGGCCAGGCCTCGTAGATCGCGGACTCGATGCCGGCGCGGCGCAGCAGGATCGCGACGACGGGCCCGGCGATGCCGGCGCCGATGATCAGGGCCCTGCGGGGACGGTGGGTCATGGCTTGCTCCCGACTTTTCCATGGTGCTAGGGAGAAATTACGGTTACTAAATCTCTTAGTAACTAAGATATAAACCGAGTAAGAGAAGAGGCCGATCTTGTCAAGGACGAAGGGGCGCGCGGCATTGCTGCAGGAGCTGGAGGAAGCGATGCGCAGGTCGTCCGCGCAGGGCGTGCTCTACGGCCAGACCGTTGCCAACGTTGCCGGAATTGCCAATTCCGACCTTGAATGCATGGACATCCTGTATCTCGAAGGCCGTGTCACCGCGGGCCGGCTCGCCGAAGTCACCGGCCTGACGACTGGTGCCATCACCGGCGTGGTCGATCGGCTCGAAAAGGCCGGCCTGGTGCGTCGTGAGCGGGACGAGAAAGACCGCCGCAAGGTGTTCATTTCCGTCGTACCGGAGAAGGCCATGAAGATCGGTGAGCTCTATGTGCCGATGCAGCAGGCGATGGAGAAGGTTTTCGGCGCCTATTCAGACGAGGAACTGCGCTTGCTGCTGCGCTTCGCCAATGAGGGCTACAAGGGCGTGCTGACGGCAACCGAGGCGCTCAAGAGTTTGCTCGATACGCCGCCGGAGAAGCGGCCGGCACTCAAGCTGAAGAAGCTTCGTCGCTAGCGGTTTTGATCTTGTAGGCCTGCGCGGCCGCGATCATGCCCCACATCGCGCCCAGCATCATCCAGAAGTGCCGCCAGTGATCGGTGTCGATCACGAAGCTTTCGCCGACGGTGCCGAGGAACGCGGAGAAGACCGCGAGATAGGCGCGCTGCCATGGCACGCGGACGAAGATGTGCCGGAAGCCCATGATGACGGTGGTGAAGACCAGCGCGGGATAGCACACGCCGGAAAGCCAGCCGCCGGACATGAAGGCGTTCAGGTAGGAGTTGTGGGTGTCCTCGGGGAAGTAGCGGTGGAATTGCAGGGGGCCGATGCCGAACGGCAGGTCGAGCGCCATCTCCGCGCCTAGGATGTGCCGGCCGAACCGGCCGAAGCGGCCTTCGTCATAGCTCTGATCGAAGCTCGCGCGCTGCTTGAACATCTCGGCGGTGGAATCGAACGACAGCAGCACCGCGATCAGCGCGAGGCCCAGCACCGCGGCGACGATCGCCATGACGATGATGCGCGAGCGCTGCGCATTGGTGCGGCTGGTCAGCACCATCAGCGCCAGCATGAAGGCGGAGGTCAGCACCAATCCGCCCCAGGCGGCGCGGGAGAAGGCGAGCAGGATCGCCAGCGACATGAGGCCGAAGGCGACGACGTTGCGCAACGCCTTGGCCAGCCTGTCCGAGACCACGCTCTGGAGCGCGAACAGCGCCGGCAGGATCAGGAAGGCGCCGAGCACGTTGGGGTCCTTGAACGTGCCGCGCGCGCGTCCGTAGAGCGTCAGGAGGTCGTTGCCGCCGGGAACGAGGTGGAAGTAGCCGGCGACCGCCAACAGCGAGGCAACCATCGCGCCGACCACGAGCCCGCGGCGGAGCATGTCGAGCCGGGCCGCCGTGTCTTCCGAGGTGACCATCGCGAAGAACACCACCGTCACCGCCATGTACCAGGAAGTCGCGATCCAGGTCACCACCGCGGACTGCTCGAACAGCGGGATCGCGCTGATGGTGTAGCCGACATTGAGCAGGACCAGCATCAGTACGAGCGGAATCAGCACGAGCCGCAGGCGCAGGCCGGTGGCGAAGAATGTGACGGTGGCGAACAGCGTCGCGATCTCGTACGGGCTCGGCTCGATGAAGACGATCGCGCCGGAGGCGCCGACCAGCCACACCAGCGCGCGCTGCAGCGCCAGCACGCCGGGCGCAGCCAGTTTCACTCCATCGGCTGTCGCCGCATACGCCATCACATGCTCATACGTTTACGCAACTCGTACACCACAACTTCCGCTGTCATGCTCCGCGAAAGCGGGGCATCCAGTACTCCGAGCCATTCGTGGCAGTTCTCGCTGCCAGTGGGTACTGGATCGCCCGGTCCTAGTGCGCAACTGCGCACTGGCCGGGCGATGACAGCGTGTCTTCGGTGGTCGCAAACTCAATACGCGTTCTCGTTCTTGGTCAGCAGCGAGATCGGCGTCTTCAGGAGGATGTAGAGGTCGAACAGCACCGACCAGTTCTCGATGTAATACAGGTCAAACTCGACGCGCTTCTGGATCTTCTCTTCATTGTCGATCTCGCCGCGCCAGCCGTTGATCTGGGCCCAGCCGGTAATGCCCGGCTTGACGCGGTGGCGGGCGAAATAGCCGTCGACGGCTTCGTCGAACAGACGGCTCTGGAGCTTGCCCTGCACCGCATGCGGACGCGGGCCGACCAGCGAGAGATTGCCGGCGAACACCACGTTGAAGAGCTGCGGCAGTTCGTCGAGGCTCGTCTTGCGGATGAAGCGGCCGACGCGGGTGACGCGCGGATCGTTCTTGGTCACGACCTTCGATGCGGTCGGGTCGGCCTGATGGTGGTACATCGAGCGGAATTTGTAGACGTCGATGCGTTCGTTGTTGAAGCCGAAACGCTTCTGGCGGAACAGCACCGGGCCGGGGCTGTCGAGCTTCACCGCCAGCGCCACCAGTCCCATCACCGGCAGCGCTGCGAGCAGCGCGAGGCTGCCGACGAGGCGGTCGAACAGCCACTTCATCACCAGATCCCAGTCGGTGATCGGTGCCTCGAACACGTCCAGCGTCGGCACCTCGCCGAGATAGGAATAGGAGCGGGGACGGAAGCGCAGCTTGTTGGTGTGCGCGGACAGGCGAATGTCGACCGGCAGCACCCAGAGCTTCTTCAGCATCTCCAGGATGCGCGTTTCCGCCGAGATCGGTAGCGCGAACAGCACGAGGTCGACGCGGGTGCGGCGGGCGAACTCGACGATGTCGTCGACCTTGCCGAGCTTGCGTGCGCCGGCGCAGGTGTCGAGCGCTCGGCTGTCGTTGCGGTCGTCGAACACGCCGAGCACGTGGATGTCGGAGTCTTCCTGCGCCTTCAACGCCTCGACCAGCTGCTCGCCGTTGCTGTCGGAGCCGACGATGATGGTCCGGCGGTCGAGCCGGCCCTGGCGCGCCCAGCCACGCACCAGCGCGCGCAGCAACAGACGCTCGGCAATCAGCGTGGCGAGTCCGAGGAAGTAGAAGGCGGCAAGCCAGAGCCGCGAGATTTCGCTGCCGTACTTGGCGAAGAAGGAGATGCCGATGAACAGCAGGAAGACGAACGACCAGGACGAGATCATCCGGGTCATCTGCCGGAGCTGACCACGGAACAGCTGGACCTGGTAGATGTCGGCGGCCTGGAAGCAGACCACGGCGGCGACCGCGACGGCGACGACCTCGGCGGGATAGATCCAGCTGAAGGCGCCGGAGAGCGGCATGACATAGCCGACATAGAGCGCAATGCCGACGAGGCTCAGCAGCATGAAATCGGCCAGACGGACGAAACCGGCGATCACGACCGGCGAATAGGCGCGGGCGACCTTCTGGTTGACCACGTCGAGCGCGGCAGCTGAGAGCCGGCGACGGCGCTCCACGAAGGGCTGGTCAGCAGGTTTTGCCGCGGCACTGGTCGCGGCATCGAGCATCGAGCGTGCGTTGAGCGGTTCCACGGGCGTCCACGTCCATTCCAAAGCCCGCGGCACGGCGTTGAGCGCCCGGGCGAGCATCCCCTGGACCTTGGACTATCGAACAAATCGGAAGATTCTCTAAAGCGGGACTTAAGAATGGTTAGTGTTCGGTAAATGCGTCGCGATAGCCGGCGAGCACGCCATCGACCATCGCGGCTTGCGAGAAATGTGCGGAGATGCGTTCCCGCAAGGTGGCCGCGCGCTGCGCGGTCGTTTGCGGATCGTCCAGCGCCGCGGCGATCGCCTCCGCCATGGCCTCGGGATTGCTCGGTGCAAACAAAGCGGGGCTGTCGGCGCCGAAGATCTCGGGAATGCCGCCGATGCGGGACGCGATCATCGGAATACCGGCGGCACCCGCCTCGATCACAACGTAAGGCATGGAATCGCCGCGCGAGGGGACGACCAGCAGCCGCCCCTTGGAGAAGCCGTAGCGCGGCTTGACGTGGCCGATGAAGCGGATGGCGCCGGAGAGGCCGAGCCTCTCGACCTGCGCTTTCAGCGTCGCCGTTTCCTCGCCGTCGCCGCCGAGCGTCAGCGTGACCTTCCTGCCGCCCGCATGCAGCTGCGCCACGGCATCGACCAGCAGATCCGCGCCCTTGATGTGCCTGAACTCGCCGACATAAGCGAGGTCGGTGGCATCGTCGGCCGTTACGACCGGCTCGAACTCCTCGGGGGTGACACCATTGAAGACGCAGCGCACCACGCCCTTGGGCGTGCCGACGATGCGTTGATAGGTGTCGCGGGCAAATGCGCTCTCGAACAGGAACAGGTCGGTCGAATCCATCAGCGCGCGCTCGAGCCGTGCGTAGAACTCGCCCTTGAGGGTGTTGAGGGGATAATGCAGCGAACCGCCATGCGGGGTGTAGATGCGGATGGTGTCGTCGGAGCGCCGCCGCATGCGGATGAAGGCGCCGGCCTTGGCGCCATGGCCGTGCATCACGTCGGGCTTGAGCGTGGCGATCAGGCGCCTCATGCGAAGCCATACCAGGACATCGTCGGGCGACGGCTCGCGGCGGATCGCGAGCCGGTGCACGCCGAGCTTCAGCCGAGGCGCGAGCTCGGCAAGCGCCTTGTCGGCGCGCTCCCCGCCGGTGAGGCTGTCGGCGAGAATGCCGACATGATGGCCGCGGTCGACCTGGCCGTTGGCGACGTCGAGGATGTGGCGGAAGATGCCCCCGACCGGAGCACGCACGGCGTGCAGGATGCGAAGTGGCCGGTCGGGAGAAGGGGACATGATAGAAACCAGCTCGCCGGCGACTGCCGAACAATTCTCACGAAATAATCGTGAGAGATTAAGGGTCCTCGTGGTTAACAAACGGTGACGAGCGCGCGTGGCCGGCCGCCGTCCGTCGCGATTAACCCAGCGGCAACCTTAATGGAGTGTAATCGCCCCGGTTGAGGTAGAGTCGCAGCGTTGCCCTGCGGGAGTGTTCGATGCGTTTAGCGTTCTGGCGTGACAGCAAGGCCAAGGCGGTGATCGAGCGGGCAGTCTCGAAATCCAGACCCAAGCCTGCGCCCAAGGTCGAGGCCAAGATCGAGCCCAAGATCGAAGCCGAGGTTGAAGCGGGCCCTGCGCCTGTCGTCGCGAAGCAGGCACAAGTCGAATCCGGCGACATCGACCTGCGCGCGCTTGGAGCGGCATTGGCGCGCAAGCGCAGCTGGATCATCGTGCCGACGGTGCTGGCGCTCGTTGCGTCCCTTGCTGTCGTCAATCTCGTCACGCCGCGCTACAAGTCTGAAGCCCGCATCCTGATCGACGGCCGCGAGAACGTGTTCCTGCGCCCGAACAGCGACCGCACCGAGGAGCGACAGGCGCTCGACGCCGAGGCCGTCACCAGCCAGGTGCAGCTGGTGTTGTCGCGCGATCTCGCGCGGGAGATCATCAGGAAGAACAAGCTTGCGGAACGCCCCGAATTCGATCCGGTGCTGCAAGGCGTCTCGCCTCTGAAGTCGCTTGCCGCGCTCATCGGTATCGCCCGCGATCCGTTCTCGATGACGCCGGAAGAGCGCGTGCTCGATGCCTATTACGAACGCCTCCAGGCCTACGCGGTCGACAAGTCGCGCGTGATCGTGATCGAATTCCAGTCCGCCGATTCCGAGCTTGCCGCCCGCGTCGCCAATTCGATCGCCGACGGCTATCTCGTGCTCCAGCAGAGCGTGCGCCAGGAGCAGGCCAAGAACGCCAGCCAGTGGCTGGCCGGCGAGATCGAGAGCCTGCGCAAGAAGGTCTCGGACGCCGAGGCGAGGGTCGAGGACTTCCGTTCCAAGTCGAGCCTGTTCGTCGGGACCAACAACACCACGCTGTCGAACCAGCAGATGGGCGAGGTGAACACCCAGCTCAACAATGCGCGCTCGATGAAGGCGGATGCGGAATCCAAGGCCCGGCTGATCAAGGAGATGCTCCAGACCGGCAAGCCGATCGAGGCATCCGAGGTCGTGAACTCCGAATTGATGCGCCGGCTGTCGGAGCAGAGGGTGACCCTGCGCGCGCAGCTCGCCGAACAGTCATCCACGCTGCTCGGCAATCACCCGCGGATCAAGGAGCTGAAGGCGCAGCTTGGCGACCTCGACAATCAGATCCGCGACGAAGCGGCCAAGATCTCGCGCTCGCTCGAAAACGACGCCCGGATCGCCAGCGGCCGGGTCGATGGCCTGACCGTGAGCCTCGAGCAGCTCAAGAAGCAGGCGGCCTCGACCAACGGCCAGGATGTCCAGCTCCGCGCCCTGGAGCGCGAAGCAAAGGCGCAGCGCGATCTGCTCGAGACCTATCTGGCCAAGTACCGCGAAGCCAATACCCGCGAAACCATCGATACCGCGCCGACGGACGGCCGCATCATCTCGCGCGCCATCGTCTCGAACACGCCGGCCTATCCGAAGAAGCTGCCGATCGTGCTGATCGCGACCATCGCGACGCTGCTGCTTTCGTCCGGTGTCGTCGTCACCGGTGAGCTGTTGCGTCAGACTGCGCCACGCGCGGCAGCCGTGTTCACCCCGGCGGCGGTTCGGCGGGAGCCGGCGGTGGCTCGGCAAGACTTGGTGGTGGAGCCGGTCGTCGAACCCGTCACGGAAGAGCCGGCACCGCTTCAGCCGGAGATCACGGTCGATGCCGCTGTGACCGAGTTCACCGAGATCGAGCACCTCGCCGACCGCCTGCGTGCCGCGGGCGCGGCGGCGAAGAAGGTCACGGTGCTCGGCACTGCGCCCGGCGAAGCCATCACGCTGTCGACGTTGACGCTCGCCCGGCACCTGGCGCGCGATGCCCGCGTCGTCGTCGTCGATCTCGCCGCGTCCTCGCCGATCATTGCCGCGGTGTCCGTCGATGCTTCGGCGCCGGGCCTCGCCGAGCTGATGCAGGGCGAGGCCTCGTTCGCCCAGATCATCACCCGCGACAAGCTCTCGCGGCTGCATCTGGTCATGGCCGGCCGTCCCGGCTTCGACCGCAGCCTGCTGCAATCGCCGCGCGTGGCGCTCGCGATCGACGCGCTGCTGCGCGCCTACGACCACGTGCTGATCGATGCCGGCAGCGCCTCCGATCTTCCGGCCGAACTGCTGACGGCGCATGCCCGCGCCGTCGTGGTGCCGGATGCGTCGATGGCAGCTGATGCCCGCACGCTGATGTGCGAGCAGCTGAGGGAGGTCGGCTTCAGCGAGGTGACGATGCTGAGCAAGCCGGTGCAGCCGTCGGATGCGATGGAAGCGCCGCGCGTCGTGGCGGCGTAGGCCCTCTATACTGGCGCGAAACGGGTGAGGGGGCTCTCTCCACGAGCTCGGAATCGTAGGGTGGGCAAAGGCGCACTTGCGCCGTGCCCACCACCTATCAACGCTTGCGGCGGACATGGTGGGCACGCTTCGCTTTGCCCACCCTACGATACTGCGCAGTTCGGCGCTTACCCGAACGCCTGCCGCAGCCGTCGGGCCATATCGAACAGCATCTGGTTTTGCTTCACCAGCCGCTTGCCGTGGCTGAGCGAGGACATCGCCATCGCCGCGAGCTTGCCGCGGGAGGTCAGGGGCACGAAGCTGTCGAAAATGTCCTCGTCGTCCTTGCAGAACATTCGCTTGTAGTCGTCCGAGCCGATGCCGAGGTCGAGCGAGCGGTAGCCGTGTTCGGCACAGCGATCGATGATGTAGCGCATCAGGATCAGGCCCGGGCTGTAGCGGGCGTGCTCGGACATCGTGTAGGTGTTGAACATCATCGAGAAGCGCTTGCCGTCGGCGACACCGGCGAAGATCGCGATCACCTCCTCGTCGCATTCCAGCGCATGGATGTCGATGACGCGGCCTTCATCGCGCGGCGCAAGGCAGGCGCTGCGGACGAACTGTTCGACGCCGGGCTCGGCGAAGACGTTCGGGAGCTTCTGTTCCGCCATCCGCACCGGCTTGACGCGGAAGAACCAGTCGAGCAGGCGGGTGATGTCTGCGTCCGACGTGGCCAGGTGATAACGATAGCCGGCGAGCGACTGAAGCTTCTTTTCCTTGCTCTTGAGGCGGCGCCGGAGCGAATTGCTGATCCGCGATGCCGGCGGGCCGCCAGGCTCCATCACCAGCCGCGGACAGCCGTTGATCGCGCTCTGTCGCGGCAGCAGCGCAAACGGGTTCTGCTGGTCGTGCCAGCGCCGCGGCTGCTGCGTCAGCACGAGCACGTCGACATGCTCACGCAGCGGCGCAAGCAGTGCGTCGAGATCGGCGAGGGCGGCCTGTGCCGCGAACTCGGCGTTCCACAGTCCCATGTTGAAGGTCGTATGCTTGCCGCCCATGAAGCAGGCCGTGCGCACGCCGTGGCTTTGGCGTTGCGAGAGCGGCAGCAGCAGCAGCGGGTGGCGCTCGGTGTCGCGGGCGATCACGATGAACGGCCGGGCGCCTTCATGGGCGCCCACCAGGCGTTGCCACGGGTCGAGCAGGTCGAAGCGCTGGTAGGGCGTGAAGAGATGGCCGTTCGCCTCGAAAGCACGCCAGATCGCCTCGGCCTCGGCGAGATCGGTGACGATATCGACCTGCGCGATACGGCTCGCTTTCGACCGCGCTGGCGCTTCTGCCGTCCGGCTTTGCATCGCCGCAGCCATGGTCATTCGCGAAACCTGTCGAGAAATCTAAAATACGTATTTCGGCCTGTGGCCGACCTTTGCAAACAAAGGTCAACAAAGGGTAATGACGATGGGAGAGGGGAACGGGCGCCGGCGAGCGCGAAGGGTGGGAATTTGGCATCCGACGACAGATGGCTGGAACGGCTGCGCCTCGAACTGGCCTGGTTCACTGGCCGGGCCATGCTGCACAGTCGCGGTGCCGGCGTCATCCTGCGCTTTGCGCATGTGCGGCCGCGGCGGCGCGGATTTCAGCCGCTGCGCGCGAACGAGATCACGCCGCAATTTCTTGACCGCGCGATTCGCGCGCTGAAGCGGTGGAGGTACGATTTCCTCGGCATGGACGAGGTCTGCCGGCGCGCCGTGACGCTGCCGGAGAAGCGTCGCTTCGTGGCGCTGACCTTCGATGGTGCGCCCAAGGACCTCATCAACTTCGCCTATCCGCTGCTAACGCGCCATGCCGTACCTTTCACGATCTATGTGCCCACCGCCTTTCCCGACGGCGTCGGCGAAGCCTGGTGGCTCGGTCTCGAACAGGTGATCGCGCGCGAGAGCCGGATCAGTCTGATGATGGGCGACAGGGAGCAGCGTTTCACGGTCACCGACAATGCCGAGAAGCAGGCGCTGTTTTCGTATCTGGAGAGCTGGCTGCGCTCGTTGCCGCCCGCGGACCTGTCGGCCGCGATTGCCGATCTCTGCACGCGCTACAGGATCGACCTTGCCACGCTCTCGCGCGAGGCGTCGATGGATTGGGAGGACCTGGCGCAACTGGCCGCCGATCCGCTCGTGACGATCGGCAGCGCGACCGTCAACTATCCCGTTCTCGCCAACATGAAGGATGCCGCCGCGCTGCGCGAGATGACGATGGGCAAGGCCGTCGCGGAAGCGGCCTTCCGCCGCGAGATCAGGCATTTCGCTTTCCCGTTCGGCGATCGCTCTTCGTTTCGGCGCAGCCACGTCGTGATGGCGGAGGAGGCCGGATTTGCCAGCGCGGTGTCGACGATCCCGGGCATCGTGGACGCGGAGGGGCGCACCAATCTGCGCGCGCTGCCGCGGATTTCCTGGGACGGACGGGTGCGTTCGCTGCGGATGATGCGCGTGCTGGCGTCGGGCGTCGCCTTTGCGCCGGTGAAACCGACGGGCAGCGTGATGGGCCAGACTTAACGCGTGGACTTGACGCGGTCGGGCCGCTGCATCCAGCTCACGATCGGCATCGCGGGCAGCACCCAGCCCATGCCGACCACGACATAGTAGATCGCCTGCCGCCAGCCGGACTCGGCGATCCACGGCATCTGCGCGGCCGCCATGCCGAGCAGGGCCCATACGGTGGCCAGCACCAGGAGCAGGATGGCGCCGAGGAACTTGCGGGTGCGGATCGTCATGGCGGGAGCTTGCTGCTTTCGCGTAACTTGCACTGAGGGAGCGGGGGACTATAAGGGGCACGCAGTCCGGTTCAAGCTTGGTTTTTGTCCCGAATGACGACGATTTCCACCCCGTCCGAGCCGCATCGCGCCGTGCGCTGGTGGCTGATCGCCGTGGCCGCGCTGATCGCACTGATGGTGCTGGTTGGTGGTGCGACGCGGCTGACGGAATCCGGCCTCTCGATCGTCGAATGGAAGCCGGTCACGGGCAGTGTTCCCCCGCTCTCGGAGGCGCAATGGACCGAAGCATTCGAGGCCTACAAGAAGATCCCGCAATATCGCGAGCTCAACGCCGGCATGAGCCTGTCCGAGTTCAAGGAGATCTTCTGGTGGGAGTGGAGCCACCGGCTGCTCGGGCGGTTCATCGGTATCGCTTATCTCTTGCCGTTCCTGTTCTTCCTCTGGCGCGGCGGCCTGTCGGGCGAGTTGAAGCGGCGGCTGTGGCTGCTGTTCGCGCTCGGCGGTCTGCAGGGTGCGGTCGGCTGGTGGATGGTCGCCTCGGGCCTGACCGGGCGGGTCGAGGTCTCGCAATATCGGCTGGCGACACATCTGGTTCTCGCGCTTCTGATCTTCGCCGGGATCGTCTGGACGGTGCGGCGGCTCAAAGAGCGGCCGCAGATCTCGGCGCCGGCACGGCTGCGGCTCACGAGCGCGCTGCTTCTCGTCGTGACCTTCGTGCAGATCTATTTCGGCGCGCTGGTCGCGGGCCTGCGCGCCGGGCGCGTCTACAACACCTGGCCGCAGATCGACGGCGCGTTCATCCCGTCGGCGGAGCGGTTGTGGTTCGAGACGCCGTGGTGGCGCAACATGTTCGACAACGTGCTGACCGTGCAGTTCGAGCACCGCATGACCGCCTATCTGCTGGTCGCGCTGGCGGCGCTGCACGCAGTCGACGCGGTGCGCTCGCGCGCAGGGTCGGCGGCGAGCGGCGCGCTGTGGCTGTTTGCGGCCGTGAGCCTGCAGGCTGTGCTCGGCATCCTCACGCTGCTCAACCAGGTGCCGATCGATCTCGCGCTCGCCCACCAGGCGGTCGCGATCGTGGTGTTGACGCTTGCGGTGATGCAGGTCGAACGGCTGGCGCCGCGACAATCAGCGCAGGCACAGCCGCGCGCGGTTCCGGTCAGTCAGCCCGGCTGATCGCCGTGAGCCCGGCTGATCAGGGATCAGCAATAGCCGTAAACGCCGCACGCGTAGGGCAGGCGCCAGAAATAATCGACCTGCTTCCCGCCGTAATACGCGCCCTGATAATCGTAGCTCCAGGGGCGGCCGTAATAGCCCGGCAGCGCGTGTGAGCCCGGCAGCAGCGGCGTGCCCGGCAGGTTGCGGATGTAGCTGCCGATGCCATAGGCTGGCGAGATCAGCGCATCCGGATCGGTTTCGACATAGACCTGCGGCGGATCCTGCGGCGGCACGGCGGCGCGCCGCTTCAGTGTCGCCGGCAGGTCGGCGGCCAGCGCGCCTGAAACCGTCAGCATCGCCGCAAGGGCAGGCACCATCCAGCGCAGCATCGTCGGCTCCGAATCAAAGGGGCGATCCAAGGACGATGTATGCGGCCGATATGGTTAATGACTGTTAACTGGCGGTCGTCAAAGCGACCGTCATTCAGGGGCGGCGCGAAGCACCGAGCTATGGTGCGCAATTGCGCACCTGAGAATCTCGAGCTTGTGATGCTACGTCGAGGTTCCCCGGTGCGCAATTGCGCACCTGAGGTTCACGCTTCGCG
This sequence comes from Bradyrhizobium sp. I71, assembly GCF_022354745.1. Classification (NCBI taxonomy): domain Bacteria; kingdom Pseudomonadati; phylum Pseudomonadota; class Alphaproteobacteria; order Hyphomicrobiales; family Nitrobacteraceae; genus Bradyrhizobium; species Bradyrhizobium sp. I71. The sequence continues at coordinate 121,310 of NZ_CP059398.1, read as the reverse complement.
CGCCCCGGAACGACAGCGACTACGCCCCCAGCGCCTGTTCCAGATCCGCGATCAGGTCTTCCTTGTCCTCGATGCCGACCGAGAGCCGCACCACGTCGGGGCCGGCGCCGGACTTGATCTTGGCGGCGTCGTCGAGCTGGCTGTGCGTGGTCGAGGCCGGATGGATCACGAGCGAGCGGGTGTCGCCGACATTGGCCAGGTGCGAGAACAGCTGCAGTTTCGACACCAGGCTGACACCGGCGTCATAGCCGCCCTTCAAGCTGAAGGTGAACACCGCGCCAGCGCCCTTCGGCGCATATTTGCGGGCGAGCTGGTTGTACTTGTCGCTCGGAAGGCCGGCATAGCTGACCGAGGCCACCGCCGGATGGCCGGCGAGGAATTCGGCAACCGCCTTGGCGTTGTCGCAGTGCTTCTGCATGCGCAGCGGCAGCGTCTCGATTCCCGTGAGGATCATGAATGCATTGAAGGGCGACAGCGCCGGTCCGAGGTCGCGCAGGCCGAGCACGCGGCAGGCGATCGCGAAGGCGAAATTGCCAAAGGTCTCCTGGAGGCGGATGCCGTGATATTCCGGGCGCGGCTCCGAGAGCATGGGGTATTTGCCGCCCGCGGACCAGTCGAAGGTGCCGGCGTCGACGATGATGCCGCCGAGCGAGTTGCCGTGGCCGCCCAGGAATTTCGTCAGCGAGTGCACGACGATGTCGGCGCCGTGGTCGATCGGGCGGATCAAATAGGGCGAAGCCAGCGTGTTGTCGACGATCAGCGGCACACCCGCTTTGCGCGCGACCGTCGAGATCGCCTCGATGTCGGTGATGCTGCCGGCGGGGTTGGCGATGGACTCGATGAAGATGGCTTTCGTGCGCGGCGTCACCGCGCGCTCGAAGCTCGCGATGTCGTCGGGATCGGCCCATACCACATTCCAGCCGAAACTCTTGAAGGCGTGCGTGAACTGGTTGATCGAGCCGCCATAGAGCTTTCGCGCGGCGATGAACTCGTCGCCGGGCTGCATCAATTGCTGCAACACCACGACCTGCGCAGCATGGCCCGAGGCCACTGCAAGCGCGGCCGTGCCGCCCTCAAGCGCGGCGACGCGCTCTTCGAGCACGGCATTGGTCGGGTTGCCGATGCGGGTATAGATGTTGCCGAACGCCTGCAGGCCGAACAGCGAGGCGGCATGGTCGGCGTCGTTGAAGACGAAGGACGTCGTCTGATAGATCGGCGTTGCGCGCGCACCGGTGGTGGGGTCGGGCTGTGCACCGGCATGCACGGCAAGAGTCGCAAATCCCGGAAGGCGATCGCTCATTTGGGCGTCCTGTTTCTCGTGGTCTGAAATCGCGCGGCATGCTGATCGGCGACGCGCTCGCCGTCAAGGCGCGGCTTCACATCGGAATGATCGTGCTGCGCATTGTCGCGTTCGCGAAAGAAATCCTTCGCAAGTGCGTCAGCTCTGTTCGCTCTTGTTTTTCGCGGCGCGATCCGATGCAGCGGTTTCGCCGCCGCCGACACTCATCCGATTGAGGGATAGCCGCATGCCCTGCGTCGGTGCCGGCGCCCGCTTCGAACTGAGCGTGCGCGAATTCACCCCCATCCAGGAGATTTCGGACGACAGCCGGCCATACTCGATCTTCGGGCAGCGGTTCATGACCACCTTGATGCCGACCGACTCCGCTTTTGCCGCCGCGGCATCGTCGCGTGCGCCGAGTTGCATCCAGATCACCTTCGGCAACGGATCGAGCGTGAGCGCCTCTTCGACGACGGGCATGATGTGGCTGGAATTGCGAAAGATGTCGATCATGTCGACGGGACGGCCGAGGTCGGAGAGCGAGGCGACGAACGGCTTTCCGAGCAGCTCCTTGCCGACATGGCCGGGGTTGATCGGGATCATGTCGTAACCGCGCTGCGCCAGATATTTGAACGCGAAATAGCTCGGCCGCACGTTGACCGGCGAGGCGCCGACCATCGCGATCGACTTCACGCTGTTGAGGATGCCGCGGATGTAATTGTCGGGATAGGCGTCGTGGTTCATGGCTCGTCTTTTTCCCTGTCATTGCGAGGAGCGAAGCGACGAAGCAATCCAGTCTGTCGCAGAGGAGGGATTTCCTGATTGCTTCGCTTCGCTCGCAATGACGATTTCACTCATCCCGCCATGTCGGCGTGCGCTTCTCGATGAAGGCGCCGATGCCTTCCTCGGCGTCGCGCGCCATCATGTTCTCGGTCATCACCTCTGCCGCATAGCGATAGGCGTCTGCAAGGCTCATCTCGGCCTGGCGGTAGAACGCTTCCTTGCCGAGCTTGATCGTGTAGGCGGATTTCAACGCGACCTTCTGCGCCAGCGCAATCGCGGCCTCGCGCTCGGTGCCGGCGGGGACGACGCGATTGACGAGCCCGATCTCGCGGGCACGCGCGGCCGGAATAGGCTCGCCCGTCAGCAGCATCTCCATCGCCTGCTTGCGCGGCACGTTGCGCGACAGCGCCACCATCGGCGTCGAGCAGAACAGGCCGATGTCGACGCCGGGCGTCGCAAAGCTCGCTGCCTCGGAGGCGATCGCGAGATCGCAGCTCGCCACGAGCTGGCAGCCGGCCGCGGTCGCGATGCCCTGGACGGCGGCGACCACCGGCTTTGGCAGCTGCACGATCGCCTGCATCATCGCACTACAGGCGTTCATCATCTCGGCGAAGAAGGCGCGGCCGCGATCCGGATCGGTGCGGCGTGCGGTGAGCTCCTTCATGTCGTGGCCGGCGGAGAATGCGGGGCCGTGGGCCGCGATCACCACGCCGCGGACGGCCTTGTCGTCGCGGATCTCATGGAGCTCGGCATGCAGGCTCGCGATCATCGCCTCCGACAGGCTGTTGCGCGCGGCCGGGCGGTTGAGCGTCAGGACCGCGATGGCGCCGATCGTCTCGCGCAGCAGGATCTGTGGTTGCGGGGAGGGGGTGCGGGCGGCCTGGACGGACATTGACGCGATTTCCGCTAAATGATTGCAATTGGATGACGCAGATAACTTAATGTAACAGAGCAAGCGAAGCGAGGGTGGGGAACGGTATGGCGGTAGCGAGGATGAGCGTGGCGGAGCTTGAGCTGTTCCTCCGTGATGAATTTCCCCAGGCCTTCAGCGGTGACGACATCACGATCGAGAGCGCGGACGGCCAGACCTGCCTCCTGCGCCAGCGCTACAGCGAACGGATGCTGCGGCCGGGTGGAACCGTGTCGGGCCCGACGCTGATGGCGCTCGCCGATTTCGCGATGTACGTGGTGCTTTTGTCGGCGATCGGGCCGATCGGGCTCGCGGTCACCACCAACCTCAACATCAATTTCCTGCGCAAGGGCCAGCCCGGGCAGGACGTGCTGGCGGAGGCGCGGCTGCTCAAGCTCGGCAAGCGCCTCGCGGTCGGGGAAGTGAACCTGCTGTCGGGAACCTCACCCGACCCGATTGCCCATGTCACCTCCACCTATTCCATTCCAAATGTTTGATGTTTTTGCAGGTAATATAGTACCATATTTGTAAGTATCTGATTTTACGAATGTAATTTCCGTCGCTGGGCATTGACCGTGGCGCGTCTCTTCTCTAGAACCCGCGCAGTCCGGTGCGGTGTTCGCGCCGATGCTCCCCGTCCACGGAAACTCTGACATGAAAACCTTTTCGGCAAAGCCGGCTGAGGTGACGAAGAAGTGGGTGCTGATCGACGCCAAGGGTCTGGTCGTCGGCCGTCTCGCCACCATCGTCGCCATGCGCCTGCGCGGCAAGCACCTCCCGACCTACACCCCGCACGTCGATTGCGGCGACAACGTCATCATCATCAACGCGCAGCATGCGGTCCTCACCGGTCGCAAGCGCGAGCAGAAGACCTATTACAAGCACACCGGCTATGTCGGCCACGTCAAGGAGCGCACCGCGCGCCAGATCCTCGAGGGCAAGCATCCGGAGCGCGTGCTCGAGAAGGCCGTCGAGCGCATGATTCCGCGTGGCCCGCTCGGCCGCGTGCAGATGGGCAACCTGCGTGTCTACGGCGGGGCCGATCATCCGCACGAGGCGCAGCAGCCCGAGAAGATCGACATCGCCAAGTTGAACCGCAAGAACACGAGGGCCGCATAACATGGCCGAATCCATCCAGTCGCTCGACCAGCTCTCGCAGCTCAAGACGGCGGCAGCGCCCGAGGCGCCCAAGCACGAGAAGAAGGTCGACAAGTTCAACCGCGCCTATGCCACCGGCAAGCGTAAGGACGCGGTCGCCCGCGTCTGGATCAAGCCGGGCGCCGGCAAGGTCACCGTCAACTCGCGCGAGGTCGAAGTCTATTTCGCCCGTCCCGTGCTGCGCATGATGATCGAGCAGCCGTTCTCGGTGGCGCAGCGTTCGGGCCAGTACGACGTGATCTGCACCGTCGCCGGCGGCGGCCTGTCCGGCCAGGCCGGCGCGGTCCGTCACGGCATCTCGAAGGCGCTCACCTATTTCGAGCCGGAGCTGCGCGGCGTGCTCAAGAAGGGCGGCTTCCTCACCCGCGACTCGCGCGTGGTCGAGCGCAAGAAGTACGGCAAGGCCAAGGCCCGCCGGTCCTTCCAGTTCTCGAAGCGTTAATCGCTTTTGTCGCATTCGCCGCGAAAGCGGCTTCAATGAGATGCAAAAGGGCGCTGATTTCAGCGCCCTTTTTGCTGTTCGTTTGTATGCAAATTGACGGCGTGTTTCCCGAAAACTTGGGCACCGGCGAAAACCTGAATGGAACCCGCCAGACATAGCGTCGCATTCGGAAGGGCGCGCAAATCGGATGTGCCGATCGCGTAACTGCTATGTTCTAGAGGGGGCCGACATGATGTCGCTCGATAGCATCACGCTCTATTTGGTCGCCACCATGGTCGCCGCACTGCTCGGCGCCATGATGGTGTTTTTCGGCAAGCAGGAGAACAGCCCAGCGCTGAAATGGTGGGGCACCGCCTATCTGCTCGGTGCCGCCTCGGTCGCGCTGTGGACCGCGGCGGGCGACAGGCTGGGCCCCCATATTTACCTTGCGCTGAACGCTGTCGGTTTCGTCGCCTGCGGCATGGTGTGGAATGCGGCGCGCGTCTTCCACGGCCGCAAGCCGAACTGGCCCGGTCTCGTGCTTGGTGCGCTCGCCTGGATCACTGCTGCGACGCTGCTCGATCCTGCCGCGTCCATGCTGCGCATGCTCCTCGGTGCCGGTATCGTCTCGATCTATGCGGCGCTGACCGCGAGCGAGCTCTGGGTCGAGCGGCGCAAGAGCCTGCAACGGCGCTGGCCCGCCTTCGTGGTGCCGGTGATGCACGGCTGCGTGTTGATGCTGCCGATCCTGATCGGCAGCTTCCTGCGTCCGCACGATGCTGGCTTTTCATCGAGCATCTGGGTGACCGTGTTCGCGGTCGAGCTCGTGCTCTACGCCGTCGGCACCGTGTTCGTGATCTTCATGCTGGTGTCGGAGCGCACCGTCACCGCGCACCGGACCGCGGCGTCCACCGATCCTTTGACCGGCATGCTCAATCGCCGCGGCTTCTCGGAAGCCTGCGCACGCGTGATCGAGCGCGAGGCCAAGGCCGGGCGGCCCGTGACCGTGATGATCTTCGACATCGACCACTTCAAGTCGATCAACGACCGCTTCGGCCATCCCGCCGGCGACGAGATGCTGAAGCTGTTCTCCACCGTCGTCGTCAGCAATTTGCGCATCTCCGATCTCTCGGGACGCATCGGCGGCGAGGAGTTCGCCGCGCTCCTGCCGTGTTCGCTGGAGGAGGGCGTGCTGGTCGCCGAGCGCGTGCGCGAAGCGTTCGAGACCTCCGGCGTCGTGGTCGACGAGGGCCCGGTCGACACCACGGTCAGCATCGGCGTCGCCGGCGGTCCGGCCGGCACCGAGCTCGAAGTGCTGCTGGCCTCGGCCGACACCGCGCTCTACCAGGCCAAGCGCGGCGGCCGCAACCGCGTCGAGGCGGCCGAGGAGCTGCCACTGTCGCTGGAGAACTGGCGCCGCCAGAGCGCGGCACGGATCGGCGCGCCGCAGGCGCGTCCAGCCACGGCCTGACTCGCAGGGGCGTTGCGGTAATCCTCTGTTTACCGTTCGATTCCTACCATTGCGGTCATGGAATCGATCCGTCGACAGAATCCGCAAATCACCCTGATGTCGCTCGAAGCAGCCGCGGCGTCCGCACGCGGCGGCTTCGCCTGTCTCTTCTCGACCGCCGACGAATACGAGACGGCGCTGATCGCCGAGCGTCGCGCGCAGGGGCGCTATGGCCAGCACCGCAGCTATTGGCCGTTCGCGATGTTCGTCGGTTGCGTGTTCATCGTTGCGGGCACCGTTCTGCTGCTCGCCTGACAGGCCTGCATTCAAGAGACCTGCATATTCCAGGGACCGAGGCGCCGTTTTCGGCGCCTTTTTCTTTGTCGCCGTCTGCGGTAGACACGCCGATCGAACGAAAGGGTGGAAACCGATGATCACCGAGATCGCGCAAATCGACGTCAAGCCGGGTAGCGAGAAGGATTTCGAGGCGGCCGTCGCCAAGGCCAAGGCCGCCTTCGGCGGCTCCAAGGGGTTTCACGGCTTCGAGTTGCACAAATCCATCGAGAAGCCGCAGCGCTATCGGCTGATGGTGAAGTGGGCGACGCTGGAGAACCACACCGTCGACTTCCGCGGCTCGGAGAATTTCACCGAATGGCGCGGCCTTGTCGGCCAGTATTTTGCCTCGCCCCCCGAGGTCGAGCACACCGAGACCGTGCTGACGACCTGAGCGGCTCTATTTCTGGAGCATGATCTCCGCGCAAACGCGTTCCGCGTTTGTCGCGAAGGAAAACCGCTGCGCACTTTTCCGGATCATGCTCTACGCCGCCTCGGCGAGCGGCGGCGCCTCATACGTCTTGAAATGGTCGATCATGACCTTGGCGATGGCGACCAGCGGCAGCGCCAGCGCGAGGCCCCAGATGCCGAACACGACGCCGAGCAGGATCTGGAACGCGAACAGCGTGGCCGGCGGGATGTCGAGCGCCTGCCGCTGCAGGATCGGCGTCAGCACGTAGCTCTCCATGGCGTGCACGCCCATGAAGAGAAGAAAGGCCGACAGTGCGGGAATCCAGCCCGAGGCGAGGCTCGCCAGCACCACGATGACGCCGGCGATGATGGCTCCGACGGTGGGGATGAACGCGAGCAGGCCCGCCTGGATCCCTAAGATGAACGCGCCGGGGATGCCGATGATCGCAAGCCCGATCCAGGTCACGACACCGACCGCGATCATGACGACGATCTGGGCGATCAGCCAGCGCTCCAGCGTTTCGCTGATACGGTCGATGACGAGGGCCACACGCGTGCGGTGCCTTGCCGGTGCCAGGAACAGCAGGCCGTCATGATAGACGCCCGGCTGGGCGGCGAAGGCAAGGCCCAGGAACAGTACGATGAAGATGTTGCCCACGCCGTGAATGGTGCCGAGCAGCAGCTTGAAGGTCTGGCTGACGATCGCCCCGCCGCTGGAGGCGAGCGCGCCGGCACCGGGCAAGGGCCCGCGCGATGGCGCCGCTGGCGCGGGCGTCGCGTCCGGCGAGGTCGTGGCGTCCGACGCAGCGTTGCCGAGATCGAAGAAGCTGGTGTCGATGCCGTGGGTTTCCAGGAAGGACCTGACATTCACGATCTGCGACTTGATGGTCTTGCTCAGCAGCGAGGCCTGTTCGGCAATGGTGGCGCCGCCCAGATAGGCGATGCCCGCGAGAAGCAGGGCGAGCGCGACGCAGACGATCGCAAGTCGGACCGTATGAGGCAGGTGAACCCGGCGGCCGAGCGCATGGACCAGCGCGTTGAGACCGAGGCCGAGCAGCATGCCGGTGAAGATCAGCAGCAGGGTGGCCGCAAAATACCAGGTGAAGGCGAGCAGTGCGGTGAACAGCACGACCCCGATGCCTCCGACCGAAATCGCCCAGGCCTGATCCCGAGCCAGGTCGCTGCGGGTCCGGAGGCGTTCATCTCTGGGAATCGTCACATTGGATCCTTTTCGAGGGGGCGGCGCCAGCGCACTCTTTCGCGAAATCCTGGCGCGGATCAAGCGGGACACGCGCCGGATCGGCGCGCTGGTCGCCAACGCGGGGCTGTAAGTCCCCTTCGAGCGATCGGACTCGCCGCCGCCCGGCCTGCCACGGCGCTCCAGTCCGGGTATTTGCGCGAAAATAGCATTGCCGTCCCGCGATCCCTTCTGTTGAATTTGTTCCATCGGAGGGGCATGTTGACAGAATCTTCTTACCTGGAGGCGCGGAACGACAGATGAGAAAGCCGGTCGTCGGCGTGATCGGGAATTCCCATCGCGTCGAAAATCGATTTCAGGTCCAGATGGTCGGCGAGCGAAACCTGCGCGCCGTGGCTGAGGTCTCCGGCGGCTTGCCGGTGATGTTCGCGGGTTCGCCCGACATCACGGATATCGCGGCGCTGCTCGATACCGTGGACGGCATCATTCTCACCGGCGCCCGCGCGAACGTGCACCCGACCCGTTTCAACGTCGATCCTTGCGAGAAGCACGAGCCCTACGACATCCACCGCGACGAGGTGGCGCTGGCGCTCTCAGTTGCCTGCGTCTCCCGCGGCATCCCGCTGTTCGGTATCTGCCGCGGTCTCCAGGAGATGAACGTCGCCTTCGGCGGCTCGCTGCATCCCGAGATCCGCGAGATCCCGGGCCGTATGAACCATCGCATGCCCCGGCTCGAGAACGGCGAGATCCATCCCGATCCGACGGTGGTGTTCGCCGACCGCCATGACGTCGACCTGACGCCGGGCGGGGCGTTCGCAAAAATCCTCGGCTGCGAGAAGATCCGGGTGAATTCGCTGCACGGCCAGGGCATTCTCGAACCCGGCAAGCGCGTCCTGATCGAGGGCGTCGCCGAGGACGGCACCATCGAGGCGATCCGCATCGCTGAAGCCCCGGCCTTTGCGCTCGGCGTGCAATGGCATGCGGAGTACGATCCGCAGCACAACCCGATCAACCGCAAGCTGTTCGAGGCCTTTGGCCAAGCGCTGGTCGCGCGGCAGAGGGCGGCGGCGTAGCTCGCGCTCGTGTCCCGGACGCGCTGCAGCGTTCTTGCGCTGCTGCGCAGAGCCGGACTCAGCGTCGCGCCGTGGAGCGCAGTTGCATGGACCCCGGCTCTGCAGCGCACCACTGAAGAAGCGCTGCGTCCGGAGCATCAATACGCATTCCAAATCTTGGCAAGCCAATCTTCAGCGGCATAAACCAATCAGTAGGAATTGGTCCGCCCCGATTTTTGCGGTGCTGATTTGTTCTTTGAGAACGAAGTGGAGTCAGATGCAGAACGAGAGCTGACGGCTTTCGGCAAGGGCTGCGTCCGCAATCTCGTCGTCATAGGCTTGGAGCAGATCATTTCAGCCGGCCTCACGCCGCGTGTTCCATCCTCCGTGCGCGATAGGCCCGCGGTGACATCAGTGTCAGCTTGCGAAACGCCTTGCGGAAGCTGCTTTCGTCCTCATAGCCGGCGGCACGCGCGATGGTCTTGACCGGCTGTGCCGTCGTCTCCAGCAGCGTGCGCGCGTGCTCGACGCGGCGGCGCATGATGAAGGCTTGCGGCGGCTCGTGCGTGAGTTCCTGAAACTTCCGGTTCAGCGTGCGCTCGCTGAGGCCGAGCGCACCGGCGAGACGTTTGACCGTCATCGGGCGCTTGCCGGTGCGTCGAACCAGCAGGTCGGCCCTGGTCAGCAGCGGGTCCTGCGAGAGCAGATAGCCGACGGGCATGAAGATCGACTGGGTGCGCTGCGCCGTGTCGATCACGACGTAGTCCGCGCACAATCTTGCGGTCTCCTTGCCCTCGACCATCTCGATCAGCCTGAGCAGGAGGTCCACCCAGGACATCGGTCCAGCCGCACAGACGATGCGGTCCGCCGCGGTGATGACGGCATCCGGGGCGAGGTCGATGGTTGGATGCCGCTGCCGCAATTCGCCTTGCAGCCACCAGGTGATCGTCGCGCGGCGGTTGTCGAGCAGGCCGGCGCCTGCGAGCAGGAACACGCCGCTGCAAAACGCGCCGATCAGGCGGCCATTCGCGTGCTGCCGCCGGAGCCAGGCGCCGGCCCGGGCATATTGCGGTTGCAGGCGTTTTGCCGTGACGTGATCGACGAGGTTGCCGGGAACGAGGATCGCGTCAAGGGACGCGCGTTTGCCGATCGCGCCGTCGACCGCGACAAGCTGGCCGCCGCCGGCGCGCACGGGCTTGCCGTCGAGCGAAAGCGTCTGCCAGCTGAAGCGGGGTTTTGCGCCGCTCTGCTGCATGACGTGATTGGCGAGCGACAGGACGTCGGCGACGCCGGCGATCGCCGAATGCATGCAACCTTCCAGCGCCAGAACTGCGAGCTTCATGAGACCCCCGGGTGATGCCGTATCCTAGCCGATCGGTGCGCGGGCGTGTGGCGGAAATTGCCCGATGTCCGTCTTATCTGCCACTGCCGTGCCGAGAGCGTCCGGTCCAATCTGGCGCCGTCGTCACCGACATGATTGGAGAGAGACATGCCTTACGTCACCATTTCCACCGTCCGCGGCATTCTGGATGCTGCGCAGAAGAAGATTCTGCTCGAACGCGTCACGGACCTGCTGGTCGAGGTCGAAGGGCAGGGCAGCCCCGATTTCCGCCGCAACGTCTGGGTCAGGATCGAGGAGCAGGAGCCCTCGCACTGGTCCCTGGGCGGCATGCAGCCGACGAGCGAGATCATCGCCGGCACGTTCGGCCCGATCGGGGCGGATGGCATGCGGGTCGCGCGGCCGTAGCAGCGGCATCGTGCGCGGGCGGATCAGCCGAAGGCTTGGTCCGCCCCTGTGCGCAATCTGCCTGCGGGGCGATTTCCATTGCATCGCACAATCACGACAATGGTCTGCACGCGGCCACATTGAGGTTCGACCGGCGCGCACCATATGCTCTGAAAGGGAGCCCGTGCCGTGCAGACCATGAAGGCGGCCCTCGTTGCGACGATCACCGTCGTGGCTTTGATCTGCTGCCTCCTTCCCAGTTCAGCGGAGGAGAGCGGCCGTGTTGCACTTGTTGTTACGATCGACGGGGCGATTGGCCCGGCGTCGGCCAGCTACGTGCAGGAGGCTTTGGCCAAGGCGGGCGAACGGCGGGCCGAGGTCGTGCTTCTGAGGATGAACACTCCCGGCGGTCTCAATTCCAGCATGCGCGAGATCATCGCTGATGTGCTCGCGTCGCCCGTTCCTGTTGTCGGCTACGTCGCTCCCTCCGGCGCCCACGCGGCGAGTGCCGGGACCTATATCCTTTATGCGACCCACATCGCGGCGATGGCACCAGGCACCAATATCGGGGCGGCGACGCCGGTGCAGATTGGCGGGCCGCTTCCGGGCCTGCCGAGCGGCACACCCGAGAAGGATGGCAAAGACAAGAAGGATGAGCCGAAGGACGCGATGACGGCGAAGGCCACGAACGATGCCGTCGCCTTCATCCGCAGCCTCGCCGAGCTGCGCAACCGCAACGCGGACTGGGCCGAGAAGGCGGTCCGTGAGGCTGCAACACTCTCTGCCAACGGCGCGCTGGAGGCACATGCCATCGATCTCGTCGCGCGCGATCAGGCTGAATTGCTGCGGCAACTCGATGGTCGTGTGGTGGAGGTTGCCGGCGGCAGGACGCAACGCCTCGCGACGAAGGATGCTGTCGTCGAAGCCATCGACCCCGGACCGATATCCCGCTTCCTGGCAGTCATCACCAATCCGAACGTGGCATTCATTCTCCTGATGGTCGGCATTTACGGCCTGATCTTCGAGTTCGTATCTCCCGGTGCGGTCGCGCCGGGAGTCGTCGGCACGATCTGCCTGCTGACCGGCCTCTACGCACTCAATTTGCTGCCGATCAATTATGCCGGTCTCGCCCTGATGTTGGTCGGACTGGTGCTTCTCACCGTCGAAGCCTTCAACCCGACCGTGGTGGTCGGCTTCGGAGGGATCATCGCCTTCGTGCTGGGAGCGATGATGCTTTTCAGGAGCGAGGCGCCTGGCTACCAAGTGTCGTGGTGGGTGATCGGCGCCACTGCGGCAGTGTTCAGCGGCTTTGCGCTGATCGTGCTTGGTTCGCTTCGGCGCGTCCGCAAAGCTCCTGCGCTGGTCGGCGCACAGGCCATGCGCGGCTTGCCCGCCGAGATTCTCGACTGGAACGGGAACGAAGGTCATGTCTTCGCCCATGGTGAGCGCTGGCAGGCGCGCGGCGCCGAGACGTTCAGGCCCGGAGAGATCGTCGAAGTCGCCAACATCATCGACCTGACGCTGCTGATACGCCGCACACCCGCCCGAACAGGCGAGGGAGGTACGTCATGATGCTCGAATATCTGACATATGCGGCGCTTGCGCTGCTCGTCGTCGTGTTTCTGTCCCAGGCTATTCGAATCCTGCGCGAATACGAGCGTGGCGTGATCTTTACGCTCGGCCGCTTTACCGGCGTGAAGGGCCCGGGTCTCATTCTCCTCGTGCCGATCGTGCAGCAGCTCGTAAAGGTCGATCTGCGGGTCATGGTGCAGGTCGTGCCGCCGCAGGACGTGATTTCGCGGGACAACGTGTCCGTCAAGGTGAATGCCGTTCTGTACTTCCGCATCGTCGATCCCGAGCGGGCAATCATCAAGGTCGGCGACTACATGGCGGCGACCAGCCAGCTCGCCCAGACCACGCTGCGTTCGGTGCTCGGCAAGCACGAGCTCGACGAGATGCTTGCCGAGCGGGACAGGCTGAACGCCGACATCCAGGAGATCCTCGACAAGCAGACCGACGTCTGGGGCATCAAGGTCACCGGCATCGAGATCAAGGACGTCGATATCAACGAAACCATGGTTCGCGCGATTGCCAAACAGGCCGAGGCGGAACGCCTGCGGCGGGCCAAGGTGATCAACGCGATGGGCGAGCAGCAGGCGGCCGAAAAGCTGGTCGAAGCCGGCCGGATCCTCGCGCAGGAGCCTCAGGCCATGCAGCTGCGTTACTTCGCGGCTCTGCACGACATCGCCGGCGAGCGGTCCTCGACCATCGTCTTTCCGCTGCCGACGGGCTTGCTCGACCACTTCATGCCGCGGCCAAATAACCCGTAGCGATAGGCTTGCCGCAACGTCCAAAACGAAAAGGCGCCCCTTTCGGAGCGCCTTTTGCCTGTCGTGGTCTGTTCGAGCCGATCAGCCCGAATAGTACATGTCGAACTCGATGGGGTGCGGGGTCATCTCGAAGCGCTCGACCTCGGTCATCTTCAGCTCGATATAGGCGTCGATGAAGTCGTCGTCGAACACGCCGCCGGCCTTGAGGAAGGCGCGGTCCTTGTCGAGGTTCTCGAGCGCCTCGCGCAAGCTGCCGCATACCGTCGGAATCTGCTTCAGCTCTTCCTTCGGCAGGTCGTAGAGGTCCTTGTCCATCGCCGGACCCGGATCGACCTTGTTCTTGATGCCGTCGAGGCCGGCCATCAGCATCGCGGCGAAGCCGAGATAGGGATTGGCGAGCGGATCGGGGAAGCGCACCTCGACGCGCTTGGCCTTCGGCGAAGCAGTGTAGGGGATGCGGCAGGACGCCGAGCGGTTGCGCGCGGAATAGGCGAGCAGCACGGGGGCCTCATAGCCCGGGACCAGACGCTTGTAGGAGTTGGTCGAGGGGTTGGTGAAGGCGTTGATCGCCTTGGCGTGCTTGATAATGCCGCCGATGTAGTGGAGGCAGGTCTCCGACAGGTCGGCATATTTGTTGCCGGCGAACACCGGCTTGCCGTCCTTCCAGATCGACTGGTGCACATGCATGCCCGAGCCGTTGTCGCCATAGACCGGCTTCGGCATGAAGGTGGCGGTCTTGCCGTAGATGTGCGCGACCTGATGGATGCAGTACTTGTAGATCTGGAGGTGGTCGGCCATCAGCGTCAGCGTGTCGAACTTCATGCCGAGCTCGTGCTGGGCGGAAGCGACCTCGTGGTGATGCTTCTCGACCTTGACGCCCATCTTGGCCATGGCCCCGAGCATCTCCGAGCGCATGTCCTGCACGGAGTCCTGCGGCGGCACCGGGAAATAGCCGCCCTTGGTGCGGACGCGGTGGCCGAGATTGCCGCCCTCATATTCGGTGTCGGAATTGGTCGGCAGCTCCGAGGAGTCGAGGCGGAAGCCGGTGTTGTAGGGGGTGGAGGAGAAGCGCACGTCGTCGAACACGAAGAACTCGGCTTCGGGGCCGACGAACACGGCGTCGCCCACGCCCATCGACTTCACCATCGCCTCGGCCTTCTTGGCGATGCCGCGGGGGTCGCGGTTGTAGGGCTCGCCGGTGGTCGGCTCGAGCACGTCGCAGGTGATGACCATGGTGGTCTCGGCGAAGAACGGATCGATCGTCGCGGTCACCGGATCGGGCATCAGGCACATGTCGGACTCGTTGATCGCCTTCCAGCCGGCGATCGAGGACCCGTCGAACATCGTCCCTTCGGCGAAGATGTCTTCATCGATCATGCTGACGTCGAACGTGACGTGCTGCCACTTGCCGCGCGGATCGGTGAAGCGCAGGTCGACGTACTTGACGTCGTTGTCCTTGATCGATTTCAGGACGTCTTTGGCGGTCTTCATGCATACCCCTTTTGGCTCTGCGGATCGGTTTCCAGATGAGCAAACTCGTTCTCGCTTTGGGCGAGTTTTGCGCGACCGCACAAACGAAATCAGGCCGCCGAAGCAGCCTTATTTCTTGTCGGAGTGTCGCAAAATGCGGGATAGCACCCGGCTCAGATAGCGTCCAGCCCGGATTCGCCGGTCCTGATGCGGATCGCCTCTTCGATGTTGGAGACGAAGATCTTGCCGTCGCCGATGCGGCCGGTCTGCGCGGCGCGGCGGATCGCGTCGATGGCGCGCTCGACCAGATCGTCGCCGATCACGATCTCGATTTTTACCTTCGGCAGGAAGTCGACGATGTATTCTGCGCCGCGGTAAAGTTCGGCGTGACCCTTCTGCCGGCCGAAGCCCTTGGCTTCGGTGACGGTGATGCCCTGAAGGCCGACTTCCTGAAGCGCTTCCTTCACCTCGTCGAGCTTGAATGGCTTGATGATGGCTTCGATTTTCTTCACTGCGCGACTCCCGGCCTCTCGATCAAATAGCAACGTCTTCGTCAGGATGCGCATTTCTCAACGCACGATCTTGTCTTCATCTATGCCGGGATCCCTGACCAGTCCGGCAACAACGGCCGGCCACACCCTCTAAGATGCCAGTGAGCACGACGAACCGAAGCGGCTTCCTCGAAAGCAGGGTCTATGCCAAGTTGCAAATGCCCTGGTTATTGGAGCGTTATCAGCCTTTTAACGAGCATCCCTGGGTGGTGGCGCCGATCTGCACAAAATACCGAAGACTACGAAATAGGCAAACGGTTCAATATATGTGCAGATCGATGTTTTCGCCGTCGGATCGGCACGGAAGGTGCCTGTTGAAGAGGCGATTGTACTAGGAAGTGGCATGGAAGTTCTGACCAACGCCGAAATGCAGCGCGCCGACCAGCTCGCCATTGCGGCCGGTACGCCCGGCTTCAAGCTGATGCTGAGCGCGGGCCAGGCGGTCGCCAAGGCCGCCCATGCCCTGGTGGAGGAGGGGCCGATCCTGATCGTGGCCGGCCCGGGCAATAATGGCGGCGACGGCTTTGTCGCGGCCGCCGAGCTCGCCGCGCAGGGGCGGGAGGTCTCGGTGATCCCGATGTGCGAGCGCGATCAGCTCCAGGGCGATGCGGCCTCCGCGGCGCGCGGCTGGAAGCATCCGGTGCTTCCGTTCAACCCCCAGGCAATCGGAAAGCCTGCGCTGATCGTCGATGCGCTGTTCGGCGCCGGTCTCAGCCGTCCCGTCGACGGCGAGGCGCGCGAAATGATCGAGGCGATCAACGCCAACGGTGCCCCGGTGCTCGCGGTCGACCTGCCGAGCGGCATCAACGGCACCAGCGCGGCCGTCATGGGGGTGGCGGTGAACGCCACCGAGACCGTCACCTTCTTCCGCAAGAAGCCGGCGCATCTGCTTCTGCCCGGGCGGATGCATTGCGGCCGCGTGCGCGTCGCCGACATCGGCATCGATGCGCAGGTGCTGGACGAGATCGCGCCGCAGACCTTCGAGAACGATCCGGACCTCTGGGGCGCCGCCTTTCCGGTGCCGCGCATCGATGGCCACAAATACGCGCGGGGTCACGTGCTGGCGGTGTCCGGCGATGCGGCAGCGACAGGCGCCGCGCGGCTCGCTGCGCGCGGAGCGCTGCGGGCTGGCGCAGGCCTCGTGACGCTGGCGAGCCCGCGCGATGCGCTCGCGATCAATGCGGGCGCGCTGACTGCTGTGATGGTTCGCCCCGTCGACACCGCGATCGAGTTCGGCGAGCTGCTCGGCGACAAGCGCTATAGTACCTGCATCATCGGTCCCGGCGCGGGCATCGGTGAGCGCACCTGCGACCTCGTTCACACTGCCCTCAACGCGCAGCGGCATCTGGTGCTCGATGCGGATGCGCTGACGAGCTTTGCCGCGACCCCCGAGCGCCTGTTCGAATCGATCAAGTCCTCGCAGGACAACGCGGTGGTGCTGACCCCGCACGAGGGCGAGTTTCCGCGCCTGTTCTCCGATCTCAGCAACAAGCATCCCGGCCGCTCCAAGCTCGAGCGCGTCCGCGCTGCCGCCGAACGCTCCGGCGCCGTCGTGCTCCTGAAAGGCCCGGACACCACCATCGCCGCCCCTGACGGCCGCGCCACCATCGCCGCCAACGCGCCGCCCTGGCTCGCCACGGCCGGTGCCGGCGACGTGCTCTCCGGCATCATCGCAGGGCTCCTGGCGCAAGGCGTCCCGGCTTTCGAAGCCGCCAGCATCGGCGTCTGGATGCACGGCGAGGCGGCAAGCGAGGCGGGGCCGGGTCTGATCGCCGAGGACCTCACCGAGACCCTGCCGGCCGTGCACCGGCGCATCTATGATGCGCTCGGGGTGGAATACTGATGCTCAGGCAGCTCGCGCTCCTGGAAATGGGCGCGGCGGCGCAGATCCATCGGATCGCGTTTGACCAAGCGATGCCGTGGCTGGTCGGGCTGCACACGCCGGATCAGGATCGCTGGTTCTATCGCGAGCGTGTTTTCCAGACGTGCCGGGTATGGGGACGCTTCGACGGCGATCAGCTGAGCGGGATCATCGCGTTTCGGGACGGCTGGGTCGAGCAGCTCTACGTTCGTCCCGCGGCACAGGGACGGGGGTTCGGCACCGAACTCCTCAACGTCGCCAAAGGCACCTGCGATCGGCTGGATCTCTGGACCTTCCAGCGCAATGCGTCGGCGCGGCGCTTCTATGAGATGCGCGGGTTCACGCTGATCGAGCAGACCGACGGAGCACGGAACGAGGAAAAGGAGCCGGACGCTCGCTATCACTGGATACGCCAGTAGGCGCTCACTCCACCGCGTACCAGCGCACCAGGCGCGGCGCGGCCCAGTCGGTTGCGACGGATTCGATCAGCCAGCGTCCGGGTGAGATTGCCGCGAATGCGATGCGCTGGGTCTGGCCGGGCTCGATCGCGAGCGTGTCGAGCCAATAGGGCTTCCAGCCGTCGTCGAGCGAGTCGAGCAGGCGGAAGGGGTGGCCGTGCAGATTGAAGATGGTGGCGATCGGACCGGAGTTCTTCAGCGTCAGCACGACGGTGCGGCCGGGCTTGGCGCGGAAGACGGGGGCGGAGGCCGTGGAGAAGTTCGCGGGCCGCGTCCAGGCGGCGTCGGCTGCGCCAAGCGCGACATCGAACCGCAGGGCGCCTCTCAGATCGAGCTTCTCGGGAAGGTCGTTCGAAGGGAGCGGCTGCGGCGGCAACAGCGGCGCGCGCTCCAACTTCCCGGAGATGACGAGGCTTCCGACCTGGCGCGCCTCCTTGCCGTCATGGAGCAGGAATGGGGCCGATGTCGCTGCATCCACAAATGCGTCGGCTCGCGCGCCCGGGGCCAGCACCAGGGCGCCATTGCGGGCGGGGAACGGCTCGGCCGGCTGGCCGTCCAGGGCCATCACGCGGACCTCGTGGCTTCCCAATCTGATCGCCAGAACAGTACGTTGGGAGCCGTTGATGAAGCGTAGCCGCAGCCGCTCATTGGCCGCGGCTGAGAGTTCGAATGAAGTTCTGCCATTGACCGTGTAGAGCGGTGTCGTGTCCTTCGGGTCCTGGCCCGGCGGGACCGCGGTGCCATCCGGCCGCAGACGCCATTCCTCGATCAACAGGACCTCGTCACGGTCGGCCGCAACCCGGCTGGTCTCGGCCACGATGATCGGGAGCGGGCGCGCAGGCTGCTTCAGGCTGCCCTCGAAGAGACGGAAGTCCGCCAGCAGGGTTCCCGCGTTTGGTGTTGAAATAATTGATGTTTCGGTCGTGTCTGGTGCGGCGGGCGCGCGCCCTCGCAGCGGGTCGGCGGCAGTCGCGCCATTGAGGCCGTACCAGACCGGCGCAAGTGGCACAGGCAGGTCGTTGCGAAACACCACCTCGCATCGGTCGCCGCGCTTGAGACGGACGTTCCCGAGATGGCTTACGGCGGCCAGCTCCCAGATTGCTGTAGCTGGTTGCCCCGCCTTCGAAGCCAGGGTTGCCGGCCTTGCCTGAAGCGCAAGCTGGGCGGTCACAAGCGGCCCTGCGCCGCCGGTCATCAACCCGGTCGCCGAGGCCCCGAGACCGGCCAAAACCTCGCGTCGGGTCGGGTCGTGAATCCGCGGTTTCATGGGGCGATCCGGATCATGCCGCGCTGGATAAGTCCAGCCATCGTGCCTACTTGAAGCATGCCTCCAACCAGCCATTTTTTTGCTGCGAACAGTCAGGCACATGCTATAAGCCCGGCCGCCCGCGGCATCGCGGCCGGTCTTGATGCAAATTCACGCGGGCGTGGCGGAACTGGTAGACGCGCTGGATTTAGGTTCCAGTGACGAAAGTTGTGGGGGTTCGAGTCCCTCCGCCCGCACCAAGCGCTTATCGCGTTTGCACGGATTACGAGACCTGCTTCTGCGGATGATCGTCCGTCTGGAGCCGGTCCGATGAACCACCGGTGGTGAGGCGTTTGCCTCGCGCCGGATCGATTAATGACAGCGTCCCGACGCGCGACGTGCCGGGACCGAACGAGAAGAAGATTGGACGCCATGCAGGTCACAGAAACCCTCTCGGAAGGTTTGAAGCACGAGTTCAAGATCAGCGTTCCCGCGTCTGATCTCGATGCCAAGGCCGGCGCCAAGCTCGTCGACCTCAAGGACAAGGTCCGCATCAACGGCTTCCGTCCGGGCAAGGTGCCGGTCGCGCACCTGAAGAAGGTCTATGGCCGCTCTGTGATGGCCGAAACCATCGACCAGACCATTCGCGACACCAACACGCAGCTGTTCTCCGAACGCGGCTTCCGCCTCGCGACCGAGCCGAAGATCACCATGCCGACGGAGCAGAAGGATGTCGAGGAGCTGCTGAGCGGCAAGACCGATCTGACCTACACGGTTGCGATCGAAGTGGTGCCGGCGATCGCGCTCGCCGACTTCAAGACCTTCCAGGTCGAGAAGCCCGTCGCCGACGTCACCGACACCGACGTCGACGAGGCGATCAAGCGCATCGCCGATACCAACCGCACCTTTGCCGACAAGGGCGAGGGCGCCAAGGCTGCCTCGGGCGACCGCGTCACCATCAACTTCAAGGGCAGCATCAACGGCGAAGTCTTCGAGGGCGGCACCGGCGAAGGCATCCAGGTCGTGATCGGCTCCAACACCTTCATCCCGGGCTTCGAGGAGCAGCTGATCGGCATCGGCGCGAACGAGATCCGCACGCTGAAGGTGTCGTTCCCCAAGAACTACATGAACGACAAGCTCGCTGGTCAGCCGGCCGAGTTCGAGACCACTGCGACCCTGATCGAGGCGCCGCAGGACCTTGCGATCGACGACGCATTCGCCAAGTCGCTTGGACTGGAATCGCTGGACAAGCTCAAGGAAGCCGCGCGCGAGCGCCTTTCTGCCGAGTTCGCGACCGCGACGCGCCAGCGCGTTAAGCGCGCGCTGCTCGACCGCCTCGACGAGGCGCATCGCTTCGAGGCGCCGCCTTCGCTGGTCGACGAGGAGTTCAATCTGATGTGGAACTCGGTCAAGGCCGAGATGGATTCCGCCGGCAAGACCTTCGCCGACGAGGACACCACGGAGGACGCCGCCAAGGAGGAGTACCGCAAGATCGCCGATCGCCGCGTGCGGCTAGGCCTCGTGCTCTCCGAGATCGGCGAGAAGAACAAGATCACCGTGACCGACGACGAGGTCGGCCGCGCCGTGATCGAGCGCGCGCGCTCGATGCCCGGCCGCGAGAAGGAGGTCTGGGACTATTACCGCAACAACGCCCAGGCGTTGGCCCAGCTTCGTGCACCGATCTACGAGGACAAGGTCGTCGACTTCATCCTCGAACTCGCCAACGTGACCGAGAAGAAGGTCTCGCGCGAGGACCTCTACAAGGACGACGACGCGGAAAAGACCGCAGCCTGAAGGGTCTGTAGCGTTTTCGAGCGAAGTGGATACCGGTTCGCGTAGAGAAAACGCGTCAAAACCAAAATCCAGAGGCCCGTTCCGATACCATCGGAATGGGGCTCTGAGACAGTCTTCCATTAAGGATGATCAGCGAAGGGGCCCAGCTAGCCAGATGGCCGGCTGGGCCTCTTTGTACGAATCAGCTTCAACTGGTTCGAGGATTAAGCCTTAATGCGCTCCGCACTTGTCAGGAGCGAATTGGGCTATATCTGTCGCTACGCCTTCTACCTCTACCAAGTTCCTGCATCACAGGACGTCCATTCGCCCTTCCGGCAAATCCAGCCAAACTGGCGGCCAGGCCCGGCGATGTCCGTCTCCGAAAACCCTAGGTGACTCATGCGCGATCCGGTTGAAACCTACATGAACCTCGTGCCCATGGTGGTCGAGCAGACCAACCGTGGCGAGCGCGCCTACGACATTTTCTCGCGCCTCCTGAAGGAGCGCATCATTTTCCTGACCGGGCCGGTCGAGGACGGCATGTCGACGCTGGTCGTCGCGCAGCTGTTGTTCCTCGAGGCGGAAAACCCGAAGAAGGAAATCTCGATGTACATCAATTCGCCGGGCGGCGTGGTGACGTCGGGCCTTGCGATCTACGACACCATGCAGTTCATTCGCCCGCCGGTCTCGACGCTGTGCACGGGCCAGGCGGCCTCGATGGGCTCGCTGCTGCTCGCCGCCGGCGAGAAGGACATGCGCTTCTCGCTGCCGAACGCGCGTATCATGGTGCACCAGCCCTCCGGCGGCTTCCAGGGCCAAGCCACCGACATCATGCTGCACGCCCAGGAAATCCTCAACCTGAAGAAGCGTCT
This sequence comes from Bradyrhizobium sp. I71, assembly GCF_022354745.1. Classification (NCBI taxonomy): domain Bacteria; kingdom Pseudomonadati; phylum Pseudomonadota; class Alphaproteobacteria; order Hyphomicrobiales; family Nitrobacteraceae; genus Bradyrhizobium; species Bradyrhizobium sp. I71. Next base: position 100,028 of record NZ_CP059398.1, on the reverse strand, counting down.
CAACGAGATCTACGTCAAGCACACCGGCCAGACCTACAAGGCGATCGAGGATGCGCTGGAACGCGACAAGTTCCTGACTGCGAACGACGCCAAGGAGTTCGGCCTGGTCGACAAGGTCATCGACAGGCGCGCCGAGGAGCCGGCGCCGGTGAAGGCTCCGTAGCACTACGGGTCGTCACGGCGATCCCTCAGATCGCCGTGGACCCGTCGGGGTGCGGCCACGTTAGGTGCGGGTGCGCGCGTCGCAAAATGCGGTTTTGCGCGCTGCGACACGCAGAAAGTTCCGCTTTCGTGCTTTTTTCGTGGCAATCCAGCAACGCCGGGGTGATTTCGATCACTTCGTCCGTGCCAAGACCGGAAATCACGGTATTGTCACGGGTAGCCGGCGGCGTCCGATTAGCGAATTCTTGATAGTCGGGTGACAGCATGGTTGGCTACGACTGATCGGCTATGATCGCGGGAGAATCGAGTGACCGTGATTCGCACGGGATGTAATGCGTAGGGTCTTTTTTGGTACGGAATTTGCTCTACTTAAGCTTCATGCCGGCCATCGTGTCGGAATGGAGCGATCGAGCGGAACGGGATCGAACCGCGGACGGAGACAGGAATGAGTAAGGTCGGCACGAGCGACTCCAAGAACACGCTATATTGCTCGTTCTGCGGCAAGAGCCAGCACGAAGTCCGCAAACTGATCGCGGGTCCCACGGTCTTCATCTGCGACGAGTGCGTCGAGCTCTGCATGGACATCATCCGCGAGGAGAACAAGTCCTCGCTGGTCAAGTCGCGCGACGGGATTCCGACGCCGAAGGAAATCTGCAAGGTGCTGGACGATTACGTGATCGGCCAGAGCCATGCGAAGAAGGTCCTGTCGGTCGCGGTGCACAACCACTACAAGCGCCTCAATCATCAGACCAAGCACAACGACGTCGAGCTCGCGAAGTCGAACATCCTGCTGATCGGTCCGACCGGCTCGGGCAAGACGCTGCTCGCGCAGACGCTCGCCCGTATCCTGGACGTGCCGTTCACGATGGCGGATGCGACGACATTGACCGAAGCCGGCTATGTCGGCGAGGACGTCGAGAATATCATCCTGAAGCTGCTCCAGGCCGCTGACTACAATGTCGAGCGCGCTCAGCGCGGCATCGTCTATATCGACGAAATCGACAAGATCAGCCGCAAGTCCGACAATCCCTCGATCACGCGCGACGTGTCGGGTGAGGGCGTGCAGCAGGCGCTGCTCAAGATCATGGAAGGCACGGTGGCTTCGGTCCCGCCGCAGGGCGGCCGCAAGCATCCGCAGCAGGAGTTCCTGCAAGTGGATACCACCAACATCCTCTTCATCTGCGGCGGCGCTTTCGCCGGCCTCGAGAAGATCATCTCGGCGCGCGGGCGGTCGACTTCGATCGGCTTCGGCGCCCAGGTGCTCGCCCCCGAGGACCGCCGTACCGGCGAGATCTTCCGTCACGTCGAGCCTGAGGACCTCCTGAAGTACGGCCTCATCCCCGAGTTCGTCGGCCGTCTGCCGGTCGTGGCGACGCTCGAGGACCTCGACGAGACCTCGCTGAAGAAGATCCTGACCGAGCCGAAGAACGCGCTGGTGAAACAATACCAGCGGCTGTTCGAGATGGAGAACATCGAGCTGACTTTCGCCGACGAGGCGCTTGGCGCGGTCGCCCGCAAGGCGATTGAGCGCAAGACCGGCGCGCGTGGGTTGCGCTCGATCCTCGAGGCGATCCTGCTCGAGACCATGTTCGACCTGCCGGGCCTGGAAGGTGTGGAAGAAGTCGTGATTTCCCGCGAAGTGGTGGAAGGAACGGCGCGTCCGCTCTACATCTATGCCGATCGATCTGATCGTGCCGTCGAGAACGCCAGCGCCTGATCTGGCGGCGCTGGAGCGCTCCAATCCTCTCCTCGAGATGGGCTGCGGAACTGTATCTCCGCAGCCGGTGTTGCGTCGCTTATTTGCGTGCGTAAGCGCCTGATGGCGCGCGTTTTTCAATGACTTGACACCCCCCGGGTCGATAGCCACCTAATGTCGGCGGCGAGCGAAAATTCTCTTCAAGATTCGCCTCAGTCAATCCGGCGAGCCGGTCCAACTCGTAGAGGACCGATCGGTTCTGCGGATCACCTCGGCACCTTGTGGCGGTTGCGCATCATCAGCGGGCTGCGTGCAAGGGGGCAAAGCAAAAGGAAAAGGCCATGACCAATCCCAAACCCCGGCCAACCATCGTCCATGGCGAAACGCACGCTTATCCCGTGCTGCCGCTGCGCGACATCGTCGTCTTCCCGCACATGATCGTGCCGCTCTTTGTCGGCCGCGAGAAGTCGATCCGCGCGCTCGAAGAGGTGATGAAGAACGATGCGCTGATCATGCTCGCGACGCAGAAGAACGCGTCCGACGATGATCCGGCGCCTGATGCCATCTACGAGACCGGGACGCTTGCCAGCGTGCTCCAGCTCTTGAAGCTTCCGGACGGCACCGTGAAGGTGCTGGTCGAAGGGCTCGAGCGTGCGCGCGTGGCAAAATACACCGACCGCGCCGACTATTACGAGGCAACTGCCGTTGCGCTCGCCGACACCGATGCGAAGTCGGTCGAGGCGGAAGCGCTGGCGCGCTCGGTCGTGTCCGACTTCGAGAGCTATGTGAAGCTCAACAAGAAGATCTCGGCCGAGGTCGTCGGCGTCGTGCAGGCGATCACCGACTTCGCCAAGCTCGCCGACACCGTTGCCTCGCATCTCGCCGTCAAGATCGCCGACCGCCAGGGCATCCTGGAGACGCTGTCCGTCACCACGCGCCTGGAGAAGGTGCTGGGTCTGATGGAGAGCGAGATCTCGGTGCTGCAGGTCGAGAAGCGGATTCGTTCTCGTGTCAAACGACAAATGGAGAAGACCCAGCGCGAGTATTATCTCAACGAGCAGATGAAGGCGATCCAGAAGGAACTCGGCGACGACGACGGTCGCGACGAGCTCGCCGATCTCGAAGAGAAGATCTCCAAGACCAAGCTCTCCAAGGAAGCGCGCGAGCGGGCGCAGCATGAATTGAAGAAGCTGCGCCAGATGTCGCCGATGTCCGCGGAAGCGACCGTTGTGCGCAACTATCTGGATTGGCTGCTGTCGATTCCGTGGAACAAGAAGTCCAAGGTGAAGAAGGACTTGGAGGCTGCGCAGGCCATCCTGGATTCGGATCACTATGGGCTCGAGAAGGTCAAGGAACGCATCGTCGAGTATCTCGCGGTGCAGTCGCGCGCCAACAAGCTGACGGGCCCGATCCTGTGCCTCGTCGGACCTCCCGGCGTCGGCAAGACCTCGCTCGGCAAGTCGATCGCGAAGGCGACGGGGCGCGAATTCGTGCGCGTCTCGCTCGGCGGCGTGCGCGACGAGGCCGAGATCCGCGGTCACCGCCGCACCTATATCGGCTCGATGCCCGGCAAGATCATCCAGTCGATGCGCAAGGCGAAGTCGTCCAATCCGCTGTTCCTGCTGGACGAGATCGACAAGATGGGCGCCGATTTCCGCGGCGATCCGTCCTCGGCCTTGCTCGAGGTCCTCGACCCCGAGCAGAACGCGACGTTCAACGACCACTATCTCGAGGTCGATTACGATCTGTCCAACGTGATGTTCATCACGACCGCGAATACGCTGAATATTCCCGGCCCGCTGATGGACCGCATGGAGATCATCCGGATCGCGGGCTACACCGAGAACGAGAAGGTCGAGATCGCGCGCAAGCACCTGATCCCGAACGCGGTGTCCAAGCACGGCCTGGACTCCAAGGAGTTCTCGATCGACGACGACGCGCTGCTGCTTCTGATCCGCCGCTACACCCGCGAAGCGGGCGTGCGCAATCTGGAGCGTGAGCTCTCGACACTCGCCCGCAAGGCGGTGAAGGAGCTGATGATCTCCAAGAAGAAGTCGGTCAAGGTCACCGAGAAGACTCTGGAAGAGCTGCTCGGCGTGCCGAAGTACCGCTTCGGCGAGATCGAGAGTGAGCCGCAGGTCGGCATCGTCACCGGCCTTGCCTGGACCGATGTCGGCGGCGAGCTGCTGACGATCGAAGGCGTCATGATGCCCGGCAAGGGCAAGATGACGGTCACCGGCAATCTGCGTGACGTGATGAAGGAGTCGATCTCGGCGGCGGCGTCCTACGTCCGCTCGCGCGCGATCAACTACGGCGTCGAGCCGCCGCTGTTCGACCGGCGCGACATCCACGTGCACGTGCCGGAGGGCGCGACGCCGAAGGACGGTCCATCCGCCGGTGTCGCCATGGCCACCGCGATCATCTCGGTCATGACCGGCATCCCGGTGCGCCACGATGTCGCGATGACCGGCGAGATCACGCTGCGCGGCCGCGTGCTGCCGATCGGCGGCCTGAAGGAGAAGCTGCTGGCGGCGGCCCGCGGCGGCATCAAGACGGTGCTGATCCCCGAGGACAACGCCAAGGATCTCACGGAGATTTCCGATGCGATCAAGGGCGGCATGGAGATCATCCCGGTCTCGCGCCTCGACGACGTCATCGCCAAGGCGCTGGTGAGGAAGCCCGTGCCGATCGTCTGGGAAGAGGACACCAAGGTGACGGTGAAGCCTGATGGCGACGAGGCCGCCGGCGGCCTGACCGCTCACTGAGGTTCGGCGAAAGATGATAAAACGGCGCCTTCGGGCGCCGTTTTTGTTTTGGGGGAAGGGGAGGAGGCAATGCACATCGACGGGCAATGCCATTGCGGAAAGATCGTCTTCGAGGCCGACATCGATCCGGAGGAGGTCTCGGTGTGCCATTGCACCGATTGCCAGGCATTGACCGGCTCTCCGTTCCGGGTGACTGCCGTCTGTTCCGCGGCCGATGTCCGCCTGACCGCCGGCACGCCAAAAATCTACGGCAAGCGCGGCGACAACGGCCGGATGCGCTTCCAGCATTTCTGCGCCGAATGCGGTTCCCCGCTGTTCACGAGCGGCGAGGGCAACCAAGCCGACGATTGGGGCATCCGCTGGGGCTCGATCCGCCAGCGCGACCAATTGCGACCGGTGCGGCAGATCTGGTGCCAGTCGGCAGCGGTGTGGATCGACGCGGTGCCGCTGCTGCCGGGTAGGCCGGGGGATTGATCTCTGGCTTGCTCAGCCGTAGCGGGCCAGGGAAGCCTGGTGGGCGGTCACGGATTCGAACCGCGGACCCTCTCGGTGTAAACGAGATGCTCTAACCAGCTGAGCTAACCGCCCCATGGCGCCTCTTTAGCCTTGCCGTGGGTGTCGGAGCAAGGGGGCGGTGACATTGCGCCCCGACCTCAGTTGACCGCCTGACCTGTTTCCGGCGTGGTATGACCTCGCAGCGCAGCGATGGAGGCCCCAATGGAACAGCCAAGCGGACACGAGCAAAACGCCGACCAGATCGCCTATTGGAACGGGCCGAGCGGGCAGCGCTGGGCCGACCGCCATGCGGCGCAGGAGAACCTGCTCGGCCCCATTGCCGACGTGCTGATCGACCGCGCCAGGCCGAAGCCCGGCGAGCGCGTTCTCGATGTCGGCTGCGGCTCCGGTGCGACGACAGTCGCGTTCGCGAAGGCCGTGGCGCCGGATGGGTTTGCACTCGGCCTCGATGTCTCCGAGCCGATGCTGGCGCAGGCGCGCGCGTTTGCGCCGAAGGGCCTGCCGCTCGATTTCGTGCTGGCGGATGCGACCGTCCACCCGTTCGAGCCGGCGAGCTATGATCTGCTCGCCTCCCGCTTCGGCGTGATGTTCTTCGCCGATCCCATTGCGTCCTTCACCAACCTGCGCCGTGCGCTGAAGCCGTCCGGGCGGCTCGCCTTCGCCTGCTGGCGCGAGCCGAAGGAGAATCCGTGGATGATGGCGCCGCTGATGGCGGTCTACAAGCACGTGCCGAAGATGCCGCCGGTCGGGCCGGAAGAGCCGGGCCCGTTCGCCTTCGCCTCGGAGGAGCGCGTGATGCGCATCCTGAAAGGCGCAGGCTTCGTGGACGTGGCGATGGAGCCGCACAATCTCGCAATGGACATCGCGATCGGCGGCGGCCTCGATGCGGCCGTCGACGGCTCGCTGCAGATCGGCCCGGCCAGCCGCGCGCTGCAGGGCCATCCGCCCGAGACGTATGAGGCCGCCAAGGCTTCGATCCGCGAGACGCTCGCGCCGTTCCTGGAGGGGCAGAGCGTCGAGTTGCAAGGTGCGATCTGGATCGTGACGGCGAAGGCGAGGTAGGGCTCGGCGCTCTCTCCACGCCTGTCATTGCGAGGAGCGAAGCGACGAAGCAATCCAGAGTCTTTCTGCGGAAGGATTCTGGATTGCTTCGCTGCGCTCGCAATGACGACGTGGATGGATTTGCGATCCTACACCACGTCATCCGGCGCCAGCGCGCAGCCGTTGTCGGGACGCGTCTCGACCTGGAGGGTGGTGTGGCCGATGCGGAAGGATGTCTTCAAGAGCTGCGCCGTCTGCATCAGGAATGCGTCGTCCGCGCCTGTGGGCAGCACGAGGTGGCAGGTCAGCGCCGTCTCGGTGGTGGAGATCGGCCAGACATGGAGATCGTGGATCCCTGAGACGCCGGGACGCGCCAGAAGGAACGCTCTGATCGCGGCGAGGTCGGTGCCCTTGGGCGCGGCCGCCATCGACATGTCGATGGAGCCCCGCAGCAGGCTGGTGGTGCTCCAGAGGATGGTTGCGCAGATGACGAGGCTGGTGATGGGATCGAGCCAGAGCCAGCCCGTCCAGATGATCAGCGCCGCCGAGACCACGACGCCGAGCGAGACCGCGGCGTCGGCCGCCATGTGCAGGTAGGCGCCTTCGATGTTGATGTCGTCCTTGCGTCCGCTCGCGAACAGCATGGCGGTCAACCCGTTGATGAGGATGCCGATGCCGGCGACCACCATCACCGTAACGCCTGCGACCGGCTCCGGCTGCTGCAGGCGCAGGATCGCCTCCCAGCCGATCGCGCCGGTCGCGACCAGCAGGAACGCCGCGTTCGCAAGTGCCGCGAGGATGGTGGAGGCGCGCAGGCCGTAGGTGAAGCGGCCGCTCGGGGCACGGCGCGCTGCGATCGAGGCGCCCCAGGCCACCACCAGGCCGAGCACGTCGGAAAGGTTATGACCGGCGTCCGCGAGCAGGGCGGTGGAATTGCCGATATAGCCGTAGACCGCCTCGGCCACGACCAGCGCGATGTTGAGCGAAATGCCGATCGCGAACGCCTTGCCGAAAGTGGCGGGCGCATGGACATGCGCATGGCCAAGTCCATGATCATGGGCGTGGCCGGCATGGTCATGGTGGTGATGGCCGTGATGGTCGTGGCTTCCCACCTCTAGCGCTCCCCGGAAGCTGCCAAGTCGGGCCCCATTGTAGGCGCTTCCCGCGCTACGTCACGACGGAACAGGACATAGAGCGCCGGCAGCACCAAGAGCGTCAGCATGGTCGAGGAGATGATGCCGCCGATCACCACGGTCGCGAGCGGCCGCTGCACCTCGGCGCCGGCACCGGTGGCGAGCGCCATCGGCACGAAGCCGAGGGAGGCGACGAGCGCCGTCATCAGCACAGGCCGCAGCCGCGTCAGTGCGCCTTCGCGAACGGCCTCAACAACGGACCGTCCCTCGCTGCGCAGACGCTCGATGAAGGCGATGATCACGAGTCCGTTGAGCACGGCGACGCCCGACAGCGCGATGAAGCCGACGCCGGCGCTGATGGACAAGGGAATGTCGCGCAGCAGCAGCGCCGCGACGCCGCCGGTCAGCGCCAGCGGCACGCCTGAAAACACCAGCGCCGCATCCGCCGCCGATCCCATGCCCATGAACAGCAGCAGAAACACCAGCAGCAGAGCCACCGGCACGACGATGGTGAGCCGCTTGGTCGCGGAAACCAGCTGCTCGAACTGTCCGCCCCAGCCGATGAAGTAGCCCGGCGGCAGCTTGACCTTCTCGGCCACGGCCGCCTCGGCCTCGGCCACGAAGGAGCCGAGGTCGCGTGCGCGGACGTTGGCGGTGACGACGATGCGCCGTTTGCCGTTTTCGCGGCCGATCTGGTTGGGCCCGGGCGTCGCATCGACGGTTGCGACCGACGACAGCGGCACATAGCGCATCTGGGTGAGGGAAGAGGCGGACAACGCTGTTCGGAGCGGCGTGTTGGCCGTGGCCTCCTCACCGGGCGGCAGCGGGATCGGGATCGCCCGGATCGCCTCGAGATTGCCGCGCAGATGCTCAGGCAGGCGCACGACGATGTCGAAGCGGCGGTCGCCCTCGAACAGCTTGCCGGCCGATTTGCCGCCGACGGCGATCTCGACGATGCCCTGCACCTCGGCAACGCTGAGGCCGTAGCGGGCGAGCGCCTGGCGGTCGAGCCGCACGGTGAGGATCGGCAGGCCCGCGACCTGCTCGATCTTGACGTCACTGGCGCCGCGGATGCCCCGGATCGCGGCCTCCACCTGTTTTGCGGCGCCTTGCAGGATGTCGAGGTCGTCACCGAAGACCTTGATGCCGACATCGCTGCGCACGCCGGAAATCAGCTCGTTGACACGGAACTGGATCGGCTGGGAGATTTCATAGGCGCTACCCGGAATCTCGTCAGCAGCATGATCGATGGCCTCGATCACCTCGGCTTTCGGCTTGTCCGGGTCGGGCCATTCGGCGCGCGGTTTGAGCATGATGTAGCCGTCGGTTTGCGCCGGCGACATCGGGTCGGTCGCGATCTCCGCGGTGCCGATGCGGGTGAAGAACTCCTTCACTTCGGGGATCTGCTTGATGCGGTTCTCCAAGGCCTTCTGCAGGTCCAGCGACTGGGTGAGGCTGGTGCCGGGAATCCGGATCGACGCCAGCGCGACGTCGCCTTCGTCCAGGCTCGGAATGAACTCGCCACCCATGCGTGCGGCGGCGATGCCGCTCGCAACCACGATGACCACGGCCATGATGGCGACCGCGGCCCGGTTGTCGATGGCAAAGCGGAGCAGGGGGAGATAAGCGCGCTTGGCGACCCGCATGAACAGGTTTTCATGTTCGGACACCTTGCCGGTGACGAAGATGGCAACGGCCGCCGGCACGAAGGTGATGGAGAACAGCACGGCGGCGCCGAGCGCCATGAGCACGGTCAGCGCCATCGGCGTGAACATCTTGCCTTCGACGCCGGTCAGCGTCAGCACGGGCAGGTAGACCACGGCGATGATCAGTGTTCCGAACAGGCTAGGCTTGATGACATCGCTCGACCCGCGCTGGATCGCCTGCAGCCGCTCCGGGAGCGTGAGCAGGCGACCCTTCTCGCGCTGGGCCTCGGCCAGCATGCGCAGGCAATTCTCGACGATGATGACGGCGCCGTCGACGATGATGCCGAAGTCGATCGCACCCAGGCTCATCAGGTTCGCGCTGACCTTGGTCTCGACCATGCCGGTGATCGTCATCGCCATGGACAGAGGGATGACGCAGGCGACCACGAGGGCAGCGCGAATGTTTCCGAGGATCAGGAACAGCACGGCGACGACCAGCGCCGCGCCTTCCAGGAGGTTGTTCTGCACCGTGCGGATGGTGGCTTCGACCAGATCGGTGCGATCGTAGACGGTTCGCGTCACGACGCCTTCGGGCAGCGATTTGGCGATGTCCTCGATGCGGGCCGCGACGCGCCGCGCCACGGTCCGGCTGTTCTCGCCGATCAGCAGCATCGCGGTGCCGAGCACGGCTTCCTCGCCGTCTCGCGTCGCCGCGCCCGTGCGCAGATCGCGGCCTTCGATGACGGTCGCGACATCCCTGATCCTGACGGGATTGCCGCCGCGCGAGCCGATCACGATGTCCTGGATTTCGGCGATGTTGCCGACCTGCCCCGGCGAGCGCACCAGATATTGCTCGCCATTGCGCTCGATATAGCCGGCACCGACATTGGCGTTGTTGGCGGCCAGCGCCGTCATGACGTCGCGAAAGCCGAGCCGGTAGGCCATCAGCTTGCCGGGGTCCGGCAGCACATGGAATTGCCGCTCGAAGCCGCCGATGGTGTTGACCTCGACCACGCCCGGCACGTTGCGGAGCTGCGGCCGGATGATCCAGTCCTGCACGGTGCGCAAATCGGTCAGCGAATAGTCGTGGCCGCCTTGTGTCTTGGCGCCCGCCCTGGCCTCGACGGTGTACATGAAGATTTCGCCGAGCCCGGTCGAGACCGGCCCCATCGCGACCTCGACGCCCGCCGGGAGCTGGTCCTTCACCTGCTGGATGCGTTCGCCCACGAGCTGGCGGGCGAAATAGATGTCGGTGCCGTCCTTGAAGACGATCGTCACCTGGCTGAGGCCGTAGCGCGACAGCGAGCGGGTGTAGTCGAGCTTCGGCAGCCCGCTCATGGCGGTCTCGACCGGGAAGGTGATGCGCTGCTCGGTCTCGAGCGGCGAATAGCCGGGCGCGCGGGTGTTGATCTGGACCTGGACGTTGGTGATGTCGGGCACGGCGTCGATCGGCAGGCGCTGGAAATTCCAGGCCCCGAAAGCGACGGCGCCGAGCGCGAGCAGGAGGACCAGCCAGCGCTGGTGCAGCGAGGCGGCGATGAGACGCTCAATCATGCTCGGCCTCGCCCTTGCCCATCTCCGCCTTCACGACGAAGCTGTTCTCCGCGACATAGTGCTCGCCGGCCGCGAGCCCAGCCTTGATCTCGACGAACCTCGGATCGGAATCCCCGAGCTCGACCGGGCGCGCCTCGATCTTGTCGCCGTCCTCGCGCACGAACACGATGGTCCTGTTCTCCAGCGTCTGGATCGCGCTACGGCGCACGGCGACCGCGACGTTGCGCGCGGCGAGGATCAGCCGCGCCGTGACGAACAGACCGGGACGCAGACGTCCGTCCGGATTTGCCAGCACCACGCGCGCCAGCGCGGTCTGGGTCTCGCTACTGCCGATCGGAGCCATGTAGGAGATCGTGCCCTTGATCTCGCCGCGGCCGTCGTCGGGATCGATCAGCACCTCGTCGTTGATGCGGACGCGCCTCAAGTCCTGCCGGTAGATCGACAGATCGACCCAGATGGTGGAGAGGTCGGCGACGACGAAGGCCGGCTTCTGCTCGGAGGCGTATTCACCGAGCGAGATCTGCCGCTCGATGATGGTGCCGGCGAACGGCGCCTTGAGCTCATAGACGGTGAGACTCTGGTTGCTCTCGATCGCGGCAAGCAGATCGTCCTTGGCGACCTTGTCGCCGATGCGCTTCAGGATGGATTTGACGACGCCCGGAAAGCGCGGCGTCACCTGCACCACGGCTTCCTGGTTGGCGCGCAGGATGCCGTTGAAGGCGAGCGTGTCGGTCAGCGTGGCGCCAGCGGCTTCGGCCAGCGTGACGCCCGCGGCCGCGAGCTTGACGTCGGAGATGCGGATGCGGTCGGCGCCGTGCTCGTCCTGCTCGACATGGTCGTTCGGCTTCTTTTCGGCATGCTCGGCATGCTCGGTGTGTGCGAGCTTGTCCGGGGCGAGCAGGGAATAGCCGTAAGCGCCGAGCGCGGCGGCAACGATGGCAACGACGATGGTAGAGGACGTCCTCATCGTGCGCTCTCCCGCGCCAGCGTGAAGGGATTGCCGACGAGGCCCTCGATGATCGCAACGCCGGCATGGAAATTCTGCAGCGCCTCCTGCTCGCGCAGCCGCGCCTGGGTGACGCTGGCCTGGGCATCGAGCACCTCGAGCAGGGTGAAGCGGCCCTGGCCGTAGCCCTGCGAGATCGCCTCGGACGCCTCGACGGCCTTGGGGATCGCGGTCTCACGCAGCACGGCGAGCTCGCGCAGCGAGCCCTGGACCGAGTCATAGGCGCGGCCGGCAATCACGATCAGCGTGTTGCGGTTGGCCTCGCGCTCGGCCCTGGTCTTGGCGAGGCTTTCCTGCGCCGAGAGGATGTTGCCCTGGTTCTGGTCGAACACGGGGATCGGCACGGAGACGGTCAGGCGCGCCGCATCGTCGCCCGTTTCGTTGAAGTGGCGCCAGCCGGCGGCGATCCGCACGTCGGGATAGGGTTTGAGCCGCGCCAGCAGCAGCTCGGCATTGCGCTGCGCGTAAACGGCGGTCCAGCGCACCAGTTGCGGATTGGCATCGATGGCGGCAACCACCGCCTGAAACGAGGGCGGGCGTCCCGTGGTGTCGAGCCTGCCGGACACTTCGCCGAATTTCGCGGCTGGATCGCCCATCAGCACCGCAAGCTCGCGCCGGGCGCTGGCCAGCGTCGCCTTGAGGCGCTCGCGGTCGGCTTTCACCAGGGCGGAGGCGACCTCGGCACGGCCGGTCTCGGCGGGCGAGGAGGCGCCGGCCTCGACGCGGCGGCGCAGCAGCGGCGTCAGGCGGTCGATGGCGGCAATCTGCTCGTCGAGGATCTGAATGCGCCGCTGTGCGCCGAGCACGCTGAGGAAGGCGATCGCGGTCTCCGACAGCACCTCCAGCCTGACGGCCTTGCGCTGGATGGCGGCCACTTCGACGCCGGCGACGCCTGCGGCAATCCGCGCATCGCGTTTGCCGAACAGCTCGAAGGCCTGGCTGATCTGCAGCGTGGTCTCGGCCGATCGCGTCCCGCGATATTTGCCCGAGCCGAAGGAATCGTCCTGCTCGTAGGACAGTTCCGGGTTGAAGAGGGCGCCTGCCTGGATGCGCTGGCCCGTGGCGATGCCGACGTCGCGCTCGGCCGCCGTCAGCCGCGGGCTTGCGGCCAGTGCGCGCGACAACGCGCTCCGCATCGTCAAAGTCTGGGCGTGAGACGGCGCAATCGCGAGTCCGGCAATCAGACACGCCGCCGCGCACGCCAGGCGCGCGGCCATTCCTCTGAAAAACATCAAGCCGACCTGTAAAGGATGAACCTAATGGGCGCGGGACGCCCGACCAATCCGTTCAGGCAATATGTTTGGGAGGCGGCGAGTCCGTATCCAGGATAATTCCGGCGAGCCGGGGTGCATGTTGCGGGCTCGGTGCGGAAACAAGCGCGACCGATGCGGTCGACGGTGCCGGCTGTGTCACCGTCAGCGAAAAGCAGCCATGACAGTGATGGCTGCCGATGACCTTGTGGTCGCTGTGGCCTGCGGGGCCATCAAGGACCGCCACGATCTCCGAGCCGCCGCCGGGAGTGGTGACGTCGATGTCATGCGAGCCGTGCAGCGCGCTCGCGAACAGATAGACGGCCGCGATCAGCACAGACAGCAGCCCGCGCCAGTTGCGCGGGCGGCAGTATCCTGAGGGCTGGCGGTTTGCGAGCACGACGTCTCTCTGGTTGCGGTCTGTGCCCGGCCTAGCATGGGCGCGGGAACAGAGTCGACCCGCAACATTGTTACGTCACTGGAACAATTGCCGCAGCGGCGCATACGTCGCCGGCGCATCTATTGGCGGGTCACGACGCGCCGATGCGGGGCCGTGGCTTCGGGGTCCGCCTCCGGAACGTCGTCTGCCGCCATGGTGATGACGGCGTGACAGCTCGCTTCCATCGCCCGTTCCAGCCATTTGATGGCTTCGTCGATCCATTGATCGTGGTGCTCGGGATCTGCGATGGCCTTCTCCCGGAATGCATTCGCCTGATGCAGGCACGCGGTTCTGCGATCCACGCGGTGCTCCTGATCTGGAGGGTCCGCCCCGATCGCATCTTTGATGATCCCGGCTTCTTCGTCGTTAACATAGGACAGGCGCGGGCAAGCTGGTTGCAACGCGAAAAGGCCCCAGCCCGAACGAACGGGCTGAGGCCTTGTGTGCTCACAATCTCTATCCTTGGGACTTGAGCCGATAACCCTCAATTCCGCAGTTCGTTCCCGCCGCTCCGTCCAATTAGGAACGTTCCTCATACCTCGCGATTAGCGACCGGAATAAATAAACTGAGGAGGACCAACAATGGACGGACTGATTTACTTGATCGGCTTGATCGTGGTCATCATGGCGATCCTGTCGTTCTTCGGCCTGCGCTGAGAGCGCTACGATGACGGTCGAAACTCTCATGCGCGAAGAGATCTTGGAAGGCGGCCTGGAGGACGAGGCTCCCCGAACCATCCAGTGGAGCTCGGTGTTCGCAGGTGCGCTTGCGGCGGGCGCGATGTCGTTCATCCTGCTGAGCTTTGGTGTTGCGATCGGCCTTGGTGTCAGTTCGGCCTCGCCGACCTGGCGCGATGCCTCGGCTGCGCTGGCCCTGCTCTCCGGGCTGTATCTGATCATCCAGGCGGTCATCAGCTTCGGCTTCGGCGGCTACATCGCCGGACGGACGACGCGGCCGGCACCCGCGCTGGCGACGATCGAGGACGACGGCGAGCGGTGGGACGGGCTGCATGGGCTGACGTCCTGGGCGCTCGCCGTGCTGCTCGGAGCCGCTTTGCTTGCGCTGCTCGGCGCATCGGCGGTTGACCGTTCGCCGTTGCGCAGCTCGGCCGGCGGTACGTCCGCGGCCGAGCCCCTGCTGAGCTATGAGCTCGACAAGCTGTTCCGCGCGCCGCGGCGTCCGCCGAACACGGACCTTCGCGAACCGCGCGCCGAAGCAGGACGCATCCTGATGACGTCGTCCAGCCACAGCGGCGTCACCACCGACGACAGGGCCCATCTCGTGCAGCAGGTGGCCGCGCTCACGGGTCTTGCGGCGCCCGATTCCGAAAAACGGGTCGATGCGCTGATCGCGGAGTCCAAGACGGCCATCAACCGGGCGCGGCGCAACTCGATCATCGTCGCGTTCTCGGTCGCAGCCGCGACCCTGATCGGAGCGGTGGTGGCCTGGGCGGCGGCCGCCGCCGGTGGGCGGCATCGTGACGGCGCACCGCTGCCGAACTGGATGGCGAGTTCAAATCGCTTCCACCGCACTCCGCGCGCGATTCCGGTGCCGTAATCTCAAAGCAAATGGCCGGGCGTGAGCCCGGCCATTTCGATATTGCGACGGTGAGGGGCCCTAGGCCCGTTCCTCCCAGATCATGGCGAGGTGGACGATGGTCTGCACCGCCTTTTCCATGTCCTGCCGGCTGACCCATTCGAGCCGCGAATGAAACGCGTGCTCGCCGGCGAAGATGTTGGGGCAGGGCAGGCCCATGAAGGACAGGCGGGAGCCGTCGGTGCCGCCGCGGATGGCGGTGCGCATCGGGCGCAGGCCGGCGCGGCGGATCGCCTCGATGGCATATTCGAGGACATGCGGGTGACGATCGATCACCTGCTTCATGTTGCGGTACTGCTCCTTGATCTCGAATTTGTAGGTCGAGCGCGGATAGTCCTTCATCACGTCCTTGACGATGCCCTCGAGCAGGACCTCCTTCTCCTTCAGTCCTTCCTCGGTGAAGTCGCGGACGATGAAGGAGAGCGTCGCCTGTTCCAGCGCGCCCTCGATGCCGATCGGATGCAGAAAGCCCTGCTTGCCCGAGGTCGTCTCCGGCGAGCAGCCTTCCTTCGGCAGCCGCTCGACGATGGCGGCGGCGATCTTGATCGCATGCTCCATCTTGCCCTTGGCGTAGCCGGGATGGGCACTAACGCCGTGGATGGTGATGGTGGCGCCGTCGGCCGAGAAGGTCTCGTCCTCGACGCAGCCGGCGCTCTCGCCGTCCATGGTGTAAGCGAAATCGGTGCCCAGCTTCTTCAGGTCGACGTTGTCGACGCCGCGGCCGATCTCCTCGTCCGGCGTGAACAGGATCTTGATGGTGCCGTGCTTCACATCGGGGTTGTTGAGGAAGAAATGCGCGGCATCCATGATCTCGGCGACGCCGGCCTTGTTGTCGGCCCCCAGCAGCGTGGTGCCGTCGGTGGTGATGATGTCGTTGCCGATCTGGTTCTTCAGCGCCGGATGCTCATTGAAGCGGATCACCTGGCTGGGGTCGCCCGGCAGGGCGATGTCGCCGCCGCGATAGTTCTTCCAGATCTGCGGCTTGACGTCCTTGCCGGTGACGTCGGGCGAGGTGTCCATGTGCGAGCAGAAGCAGATCACCGGCACCTTCTTGTCGGTGTTGGCCGGGATGGTGCCGTAGACATAGCCGTATTCGTCGAGATGAGCGTCCTCGACGCCGATGGCCTTCAGCTCCGCGGCGAGCACGCGGCCGAGATCCTTCTGCTTCTCGGTCGAGGGCGAGCGGGGGGATTCCGGATCGGACTGGGTGTCGATGGTGACGTAGCGCAGGAAGCGCTCGGTCACGGTGTGCGAAAAGGTGAGAGAGGACATTTCTGGTCGAACCGCCGAACTTGAGGGAAGCAGGCGGTATATCAGAAAAGCCGGCCGCGATGCGGCCGAACGAACCCCGATCAGGCCTAATGAAGCGTAAGTGCTAGATCGCCTCTTTCAGTTCCTTCACCGGGCGGAACGCGACCTTCCGGCTGGCCTTGATGTGGATCGCTTCGCCGGTGGCGGGATTGCGGCCGGTACGGGCGGCGCGCTTGCGGACCTGGAGAATGCCAAGGCCCACGATACGGACACGGTCGCCCTTCTTGAGGTGCTTGGTGATCAGGTCGACCATATCGGTCAGGACGGCTTCGGCGTGCTTTTTCGAGAGATCCTGGCGCTCCGCGATATCGGCGGCGAGGTGCTTGAGCGTGATGGTCGCGGGAGCGGCAGCCTTCTTCGCCGAATCCTTCTTCGCCGAATCCTTCTTAGCCATGACTGGCCTCCTCGATTCCACAGGAAGCCCCGGAAAAGCCGGAAACGCGTGGGGATCCCTCTAAGTCTCGGAAGGCGTAGACGATTCGGGCGTGGGCTGACTATGCCGAGAGTTCCCGCCGGACGCCGGCAGATGCGACAGGCGTGGAGAAGTTCAGGCTAAGGCTATGAAGGGATTGCCAAAATGGCGCGAGAGACGGGGCTCGAACCCGCGACCTCCGGCGTGACAGGCCGGCGCTCTAACCAACTGAGCTACTCCCGCGTGGTTCGCTCGATGCGCGCGGAACGAGGGGGAATTAAAGGCGGGGCTGGGTGAAGTCAAGGACGTTGCGCTTCGCCGGTGCATCTCGGCTAAGCATTGCCCCGGAAAACGAAAAAGGCCGCCCGAAAGGCGGCCTTGGGTCAGCCCGGAAGAGGACGTATCAGCGAATCTCCGAGCTCGCCGCACTCGTCACCGCCACCGGCTTGCCGGCCTTGATCACAGGCGTCGACTGGGCCGTCTGGCCGTAATCGGCATTGGTGCGGGCTGCGATCCCGAAGCCGGCCACCATGATGCCGGCCACCAACGCCACCACCACGATCTTCAGGTGGGTCGCACGATCAGCAGAGTGAATTGAGTGGTTCATCTGAGCCTCCCGACGGGCTTTGCCGCCGTCTATGGCTCTTGTCTTAAGGACCGTCTGTTTCCGGACGGTTTCGCAGGTTCCGCAAAATGGTTTCATTAATACGCCCGTCGGGTTTCGCCAGGCTTGCGGCGGATAAGGTTTCAGGCCGCCGCCCTCTCGATATCGGCCCGGATCGACCGCGCCGCCCAGATGAAAAGCAGGGCGCCGAGCGTGGTCGTGACCGCCGCCGAGAGCAGGGAATAGCGCACGGCCTCGGCGCCATAGCTGCCCTTCAAGGCATCGTTGACCATGCCGACCGCGAGCGGGCCGACGCCCTGGCCGAAGCAGGTGGCGGTGAGCGCGATCAGCGCGGAGGCGAGCGCCCGCATGCTGGGCTTGGCCACGGTCTGCGCGATCGCGAAGATCGGGCCAAGATGGAAGCCGACCAGAAACGAGGTCAGCGCCAGCATGGCCACCATCATCGCAAAGTCCTGCGTTAGCATGCACAGCGCGAACACCGGGCCGGCGAGGCCGGAGGTGATAGCGGGCGCCCACAGCTTCCAGCGGTCGTCGCGCCGGCTGATTTGCGCCACGACGAAGCCGCCGAGCAGGGTGCCGGCCATTCCGGCGAGACCCTTGAAGGTGCCGGCATAGGTGCCGATCTCGGCACTGGAGAGATGATGCACGCGTGCCAGGAATGGCGGGATCCAGGCCGCGGTCGCGTAATTCGTGTAGGTGGTGAGGCAGAACCCGATCAGCACGATGATGAAGCTGCGCTGCGAGGCGAGGAAGCGCAGCGTCGGCCCGAGCGGCTCGGGCACGAAGCTTTCCTGCATCGCCCCGCGCTTCGGCTCGGAGATCGTGAGCCACAGGACCAATGCGAGCAGGATGCCGGGCAGGCCCGCGACATAGAACGCCATCCGCCAGCCATAGTGCTGGTTGACGTAACCGCCGACGAAATAGCCGAGGAAGACGCCGAGATAGGTGCCGATGGCGTAAATGCCGAGCGCGCGCGGACGTTCGTTCTTGGCAAAGAGATCGGCGACGATCGACTGCGAGGCGGGGGAGCCGGCGGACTCGCCGATGCCGACGCCGATGCGCGCCAGCGCCAGCGAAGTCAGGCTGGTGGCCGCGCCGCACAGCGCCGTCATCGCGCTCCAGAACGCAAAGGCGACAGCCACGATGTTGCGCCGGTTGAGCCGGTCGGCGACGCGCGCGATGGGAATGCCGAGCAGGGAATAGAACAGCGCAAAGCCGAAGCCGGCGAGCAGGCCCATCATGGTGTCGCTGAGCTGGAACTCCTTCTTGATCGGCTCGATCAGGACGTTGAAGATCGTGCGGTCGAGGAAGTTCAGCGCATAGATGATGGTGAGCAGACCCAGCACGTAATAGCGCCGCGGCGAGGGCGTTGCCGCAGCAGTCGTTTGCACCGACATCTGTGACGTCACATCGACCATCGCTTCCCCCAATTTGTCTTTGTTATCGTTGTCGGTCCAGCTCTTGTCTTGAGCCGGTTGCTCAGCCTTCGCGGATGTAATTCCCCGCTTCGAATGCGACCGGCGGCGCGCTTTGATCGAACGAGACACCGATCGGATCACGGCCGGCTTCCATCGCTTCGAGCTGGTCGCTAAGCATGCGCCGGATCATGAGGACGCCGCGGTCGCTCTGGCCGAAATGCTCTTCGGAGTGGACGGTGACCTCGCCCTGGCCGACCTGGGCTTCGTAGTCGCCCGGAAATTGCTGGTGCTCTTGCTCGGTCATATCCCACCAGAACTTGCCGTTGAACTTCGAGCGCATGCGGCTGATGTCGCCGGAGTTCTTGACGCGGCCGGCGACATAGATGCGGAAGGAGGTGTCGTCGATTGGAAGCACCCAGCCGATCGATTCGACGCGGGCGAATTGCGCGACGCGCGGGTTCGGCACCACGCGCAGCGTCGGCAGCGCGGCCTCGCTGATGCGATAAAACACCTTGCCGTCGTCCTGCTTGCGTTCGGAGCGCACGAGCACGCCGCGTGGCGATTTCTCGAACTTCACCTCCGGGATCGAGGCCATCATGTTGGTGAATTGCGGCCCCGAGAACGAGCCGTGCAGCACCGGCACGTGATAGGGGTCGACCACGTTCTCGAAGTGCTGCAGCCAGTTGCAGGGAATGATGGCGGGACCACCGCCGCCGATCGAGGAATCATCGGCCTCGACCAGTTCGCCGTCGTCCATGTTTTCCAGACATTCATAGCGCGGCAGCACCGGACGTTTCTCGGCTGGCCCCATATACGCGAAGATCAGGCCGTAGCGCTCCTCGACCGGATACCAGGGCTGGCGCACCTTGTCCTTGAACTGGCCGCCGTCGGGCTCGCAGGGCTGCTCCAGGCAATGGCCCTCGGTGTCGAATTTCCAGCCGTGATAGCAGCAGCGGATGCCGTCCTCCTCGACCTTGCCGTAATAGAGCGTGGTGCCGCGGTGACAGCAGCGGGCGTGCAAGAGCCCGGCGCGGCCATGCTTGTCGCGAAACAGCACCAGATCCTCGCCCAGCGCGCGCACCTTTTTCGGCGTGTCGGTGGCATCACTGATGAGCCCAACCGGATGCCAGTAGCGGCGCAGCAGCTCGCCCATCGGCGTGCCGCGCACGACCGAAGTCAGCTCGGTGCGGGTGTGCGGCGGCTTCATCGCATAGGCCGTGCCGAGATCGCGATCCCGCTGGGTGATGGTCATGCTGGTCCTCCCGCTCCGGTCCATGGGGCCGTGCGCATTTTCGCGCCTTGCCTACAGTGAAGAATAATTCGATGACAATGTCAACGATCCTCTAAATGCCTCTTCTAAATGCCTCTTAGAGGCATTTGATGAGCCGGCCGGCGCTTGGCAGGTCCCGGCTTTCTTGGCAGAGGTGGGTCATGAGTCAGATCGAGAGCAGGGGCGGGGCGACATCGCCCGCATTGGACGAGAGCGAACCGTCGGCCCCGATCACCGTGATGCTGTCGTCGCGCCTGATGGTGCTCGCCAATCTGCTCAAGCGCGGCGCAATCCTGCGCTACAAGCGCCTCACCGGATTGTCCTCGGTCGAATTCGGTCTCGTCGCCTCGCTCGGCCGCCGGCCGCCGATGAGCGTGGCGCGGCTCGCCGAGGCGGTCGGCCAGGACAAGGGACAGATCAGCCGCGCGCTGGCCAATCTGCTCTCGCGCAAGCTGATTGCGAAGACCGCAAATCCGAAAGACAGCCGCGAGGTGCTGATCTCGCTCACCCCTGCGGGTCTCGCCGCGCATGATGCGATCGTCGAAGGCGCGCAGGAGCGTAACCGCCGCTTGCTGGAGCAACTGAGCGAAGCCGAGTTCCACACGCTGCTGGCACAAGTCGACCAGCTCACGGCGATCGCCGCAGAGATGCTCGAGAGCGAGAAGAGCGCGCGCTGATCTCGCGGCCATCTCTGGACATCTTGGATCGCTTCTAAGAGTCCTTCTAAGACCTTTTCAATTAGGGAATTTACGCGCGCTCCCATAAGCGTCACGTCGAAGCGCATGCCGTCCGGGGACAGGCGGCATGTCGTAGCGAACATGCAGCTTTGGGGTGGCGCGTTGAACAGTCTTGGAATGCTGCGGTCGGCCGTGTTGGCGACCGCATCCGCTTGGGTCTTGATGCCGCAGGCATCGCTCGCACAATCTTCCTCGCAGAGTGGCGCGCAAAACCTGCCGGCGGTGACCGTCACCGCGCCGGAAGCGCGCCGCCGCGCAGCCACAACTCCTCAGCGCCGTCTGCCGCGGGCGTCGGAACAGGTCGCCACTCGGAACAGACCGCAGCAGCCGCAGCGCAATGTCGGCTTCGTCGAGACGCCGCGCGGCCCGGTGAACGGCTACGTCGCCGGCCGCAGCTCGTCCGGCACCAAGACCAACACGCCGATCATGGAGACGCCGCAGTCCGTGTCGGTGATCAGCGCCGAGCAGATCCGCGACCAGAAGCCGATGAAGCTCGACGAAACCCTGCGCTACACCGCCGGCGTGCGGGCAGGGACATTCGGTGCGGACACCCGCAACGACTGGTGGCTGATCCGCGGCTTCAAGTCCGACGACATCGGGCTGTTCCTCGACGGTCTGCAGCTGTTCTACACGTCCTATGCGAGCTGGCGGCTGCCGCCGTCCAACATGGAGCGCGTCGAGGTGCTGCGCGGTCCGTCCGCCGTGCTCTATGGCGGATCGAGCCCGAGCGGCATCGTCAACGTCATCAGCAAGATGCCGCCGGCCGAGCCGATCCGTTACATCGAGACCGGCGTCAACAATTTCGGCAACGCCTATGTCGGCTTCGATGTCGGTGGTCCCGTGGCAACGCAGCCCCAGGACGGAAAGCTGTTCTACCGCGTCGTCGGCGAGGTCAGGAACGGCGGGACGCAGGTCGACTTCACGCCTGACAACAACTACTTCATCGCACCGTCATTCACCTGGAAGCCCGATGCCGATACGACCCTCACGGTTCTTGCGTCGGCGTCGAAGACGGACACCCGCGGCATCAACTTCCTGCCTTACCAGGGCACGGTGACCAACGCGCCGTTCGGCAAGATTCCGACCAGCTTCTTCGTCGGCGATCCCAGCGTGGACAAGTTCACGCGCGAGCAGGAGATGCTCGGTTACCAGTTCGAGCGCAATCTCACCGACGATCTCACGTTCCGGCAGAATGCCAGATTTGCGCATATCGACCTGGCCTATCGCGGTTACATCGGCAACGGTTGGGACAACGTCAACACGGCGACGATGGGCCGCTATAACTGGTATGCGAAGAACACCGCGAACCAGGCCAATCTCGACAACCAGCTGGAGTATCGCTTCAACACCGGTGCCGTCAGGCACACGATGCTGTTTGGCGTCGATCTCAAGGGCTATCAGATCGACGACTACCAGAGCTTCAATTTCGGCACCGTCCCTTCGATCAATGTCTTCAACCCCGTCTACGGCCTCGACATTCCGCTCACGGGCGCCCCGTTCCGCAACTTCCAGATCACGCAGAAGCAGGCAGGCACTTATCTTCAGGATCAGATGAAGCTTGGCAATTTCACGCTGGTGCTGAGCGGTCGCAATGACTGGGTCGAGACGACGCAGGTCGCCCGCGATAGCGGCGCGACGCTCGCCAGCCGCGACGACAGCAGGTTCAGCGGGCGGGCCGGGCTGATCTACAATTTCGACAACGGCATCGCGCCCTATGTCTCCTATGCAACCAGCTACAATCCGGTCATTGGCCTCAACGCGCAAAATCAGCTGTTCCTGCCGGAAACCGGGCGACAGGTCGAGGTCGGCGTGAAGGTCGCGCCGAAGGGATTTGACGGCTACTTTACCGCCTCGGTGTTCGATCTGAAGCGCCAGAATGTGCCCACCACCGATCCGGTGATCACCACGCTGCAGAACCAGACGGGCGAGGTGACCTCGCGCGGCATCGAGCTCGAAGCGGTGGCCAACGCCACGAAGGAGCTGAAGCTGATCGGTGCCTTCACGGCCTATGATCTCTTTACCAGCAAGGATCTCAATCCGGCGCTCGTCGGCAAGACGCCGACAAACACGCCTGAACTCCTGGTGTCGGGCTGGGCGGACTACACCTTCAGGGACGGGCCGCTCGCGGGGTTCGGCTTCGGCGGTGGCGTGCGCTACATCGGCTCGTCCTGGGCGGACACAGCCAATACGCTCGAGGTTCCCGCAGTCGTGCTCGGCGATCTCGCGCTCCATTATGAATGGCAGAACTGGCGCACGGCGCTGAACGTGATCAACCTGACCGACAAGATCTATGTCGCGAGCTGTGCGTCGACCACGTCCTGCTTCTACGGCGATCGCCGGCGCATCACCGCCAGCGTCTCCTACAAGTGGTGAGGTCAGGCGAGGGCAGGACGTTGCGGCGGCAGGCTCCGAGAATTGGACCAGCTGATCGCGATCGTCCTTCTGCTCCGCCCAGCCGTCCGAACGCGGATCCTCCGTCAGGAGATCGATGAGCCTGCAGGCCATGCCCCCCAGCCCGAAGCTCATCTGGGCGCGGCGCGAGCGACCGACCAGGTCGCCGCCGCCGCGCTCGCGGCCGGTCCGGGATGGGCGCGGGCCGACGCATTCGCCAGACGAGACCCGGCCTCGTCGTGACGCATGGCTCTTCCCATCGCTCGCAGCTGTGGATAGTGTCTTCCGCAGCGCCTGTCCTGATCGCGGCGGGCGTCATGATCGGCTCCCTTGGCTGCGCTGCTCTGGAAGACTGTCGGCAAAATCTGCTGCTGCGGCGGCGGAGGGGGCCCTGCGGCAGTCATTGCCGGGGTTTGAGTGTGCTGCCGCACCAAGAAAGCCGAGCATTTTGGTTGTCAGCGCATCGCGCATAGCTGTCCCGGCCCGAGCGCCGCAATCTCAGAACTGCTGACTCAGAACGGCTGACCTGCGAAACCGTGACTGCCCTTGCTGGGGCAGGCGATCTGCTCCATACCAGCCGCGGGGTGATTCCGGGATTTTCACCGTTCTGGGAGCGGCAAAGGGCCTGAAAAGAGCGTGTCTTGCGCCCATTGGTGCACTGCGCTAAGGCTCAGAATAATTCCAAATCGGACGAATCCGTGGCTGTCCCGAGGCTGCGGGAAAAAGGGCTCGTCAATGAGCGGCATTCTTCAGAACTATCTACCACTCGTCGTCTTTATAGGGGTAGCGGGCCTCATTGGCCTGGTGCTGCTGATCGCGCCCTTCATCGTGGCGTTTCAGCAGCCGGACCCGGAAAAGCTGTCGGCGTATGAGTGCGGTTTCAACGCCTTCGACGACGCCCGCATGAAGTTCGACGTCCGCTTTTATCTGGTCGCCATCCTCTTCATCATCTTCGACCTCGAGGTGGCGTTCCTGTTTCCCTGGGCGGTGGCGTTCGGCAAGCTTGGCGCGACCGGCTTCTGGTCCATGGTGGTGTTCCTCGCCGTGCTGACGGTCGGGTTCGCCTATGAGTGGAAGAAGGGAGCACTGGAATGGGATTGAACCCTGCACCGTCCGCCGGTCCGGTCGTCGCGCCGGCCCCGAAAGGCATCCTGGATCCGTCAACCGGCAAGCCGGTCGGGGCCAGTGATCCGTTCTTCCTCGAGGTCAATTCCGAGCTGTCCGACAAGGGCTTCTTCGTGGCCGCGACCGACGACCTCATCACCTGGGCGCGCACCGGCTCCCTGATGTGGATGACTTTCGGCCTTGCCTGCTGCGCGGTCGAGATGATGCAGGTGTCGATGCCGCGCTACGACGTCGAGCGCTTCGGCTTCGCGCCGCGCGCCTCGCCGCGCCAGTCCGACGTGATGATCGTCGCGGGAACCTTGACGAACAAGATGGCGCCGGCGCTGCGCAAGGTCTACGACCAGATGCCTGAGCCGCGCTACGTCATCTCGATGGGCTCCTGCGCCAATGGCGGCGGCTACTATCACTATTCCTACTCGGTCGTGCGCGGCTGCGACCGTATCGTGCCGATCGACATCTACGTGCCGGGCTGCCCGCCCACGGCGGAAGCGCTGCTCTACGGCGTGCTGCTGCTGCAGAAGAAGATCCGGCGCACCGGCACCATCGAACGCTAAGGTTTTACGTCATGGACGACGCCAAGCTCGACGCCCTGGGGCAGACGATCGTTAGCGCGCTTCCGGCCGCCGCCACCGGTCATTCGGTGGCCTTCAACCAGCTCACGGTTGATGTCGAGGCCGTCAAGATCGTCGAGGTGGTCAAGTACCTCCGCGACGATCCGAACTGCCGTTTCGTCAACATCACTGACATCACGGCGGTGGACTATCCCGATCGTGAGAAGCGTTTCGACGTGATCTATCACTTCCTGTCGCCGACGCTGAACACGCGGGTCCGGCTCCGGGCCCAGGCGGACGAGACCACGCAGGTGCCCTCGCTGATCGACGTATTCCCGGGTGCGGACTGGTTCGAACGCGAGGCCTACGACCTCTATGGCGTGTTCTTCGTCGGTCATCCCGACATGCGCCGCCTCCTCACCGATTACGGCTTCGAGGGGCATCCGCTGCGCAAGGACTTCCCGCTCACCGGTTTCGTCGAGGTCCGCTACGACGACCAGGAGAAGCGCGTGGTCTACGAGCCCGTGCGGCTCAACCAGGAATTCCGCAAGTTTGACTTCTTGTCGCCGTGGGAGGGTGCGGATTACCCCCTTCCTGGCGATGAGAAAGCAGGACCGAAGGCCTGACCATGAACGAGCAAGCTGAAAACCTTCGCAACTTTACGATCAACTTTGGTCCTCAACACCCTGCGGCGCATGGCGTGCTGCGTTTGGTGTTGGAGCTGGACGGTGAGATCGTCGAGCGCGTCGATCCGCATATCGGGCTGCTTCACCGCGGCACCGAAAAGCTGATCGAGCAGAAGACCTATCTCCAGGCGATCCCGTATTTCGACCGGCTCGACTACGTCGCGCCGATGAACCAGGAGCATGCCTTCTGCCTCGCGGCCGAAAAACTGCTCGGCATCGAGGTGCCGCGCCGCGGCCAGTTGATCCGCGTGCTCTATTGCGAGATCGGCCGTATCCTGTCGCATCTGCTCAACGTCACCACGCAGGCGATGGACGTCGGCGCGCTGACCCCGCCGCTGTGGGGCTTCGAAGAGCGCGAGAAGCTGATGGTGTTCTACGAGCGCGCGTCGGGCAGCCGCATGCACGCAGCCTTCTTCCGCGTCGGCGGCGTGCATCAGGACCTGCCGCAGAAACTGGTCGACGACATCGAGGCCTGGTGCGATCCGTTCCTGAAGGTCGTGGACGACCTCGACCGGCTGCTCACCGCCAACCGCATCTTCAAGCAGCGCAACGTCGACATCGGCGTGGTGCCGCTCAAGGAGGCCTGGGAGTGGGGCTTCTCGGGCGTGATGGTGCGCGGCTCCGGCGCGGCTTGGGACCTGCGCAAGTCACAGCCTTACGAGTGCTACGCCGAGATGGATTTCGACATTCCGATCGGCAAGAACGGCGATTGCTACGACCGCTATCTGATCCGCATGGAAGAGATGCGCCAGTCCGTGCGCATCATGAAACAGTGCATCCAGAAGCTGAACGCGCCTGAGGGCAAGGGCCCCGTCGTCGTCGAGGACAACAAGGTCGCACCGCCGCGCCGTGGCGAGATGAAGCGCTCGATGGAAGCGCTGATCCACCACTTCAAGCTCTACACCGAGGGCGTCCACGTGCCGGCCGGCGAGGTCTACGCCGCGGTCGAAGCGCCCAAGGGCGAGTTCGGCGTCTATCTCGTCTCCGACGGCACCAACAAGCCCTACAAGTGCAAGATCCGCGCGCCGGGCTTTGCGCATCTGCAGGCCATGCATCACATCTGCCGCGGCCATCTGCTCGCCGACGTCTCGGCGATCCTCGGCTCGCTCGACATCGTGTTCGGAGAGGTCGATCGGTGATGGGGCAGCAGGCGCCAATCCAGTTTGACCGCGCCTCGGGGGCCCTGGAAGGGGCCAACCTGTGGGAGCGGACGGCTGCATTGGCGCTGGTGACCGGATCGAAGATCTCCTCGCATTTCTCGCACATGGGCTACATCGCCTGCGCGAATTTGCTGCGCAGGACGCTGCCGGAGCGCAACATCGCGATCAGGCTCAATCCCGACGCCGTGTTCGAATTCCCCTACGGCGACGGCTATTGGAGCAAGCTGCTCAACCGATCCTACAATTACGAGGACGAGCTCGAGCTGTTGTTCGCCGACTCCATCGACGTCGACTACACGCTGCTCGATTGCGGCGCCAACTACGGCTACTGGTCGGTGCTGGTGTCGAGCAAGCCGTTTGGTTCGCACAAGGCGATCGCGATCGAGCCGTCGGGGCAGAACTATCCGAAGCTCGCCAACAACGCCCGCGTCAACGGCAACCGCTTCGAGACCATGAAATGCGCCATCGGCGCGGCCCGCGGCACCGCGCGGCTGTCCGGCACCAAGCACGAGGCCTTCAGCATTGCCGGCGATCCGTCGGCGGGCGGTGAAGAAGTGTCCGTGATCGCGCTCGACAACCTCATCGACGACGGCAAGGTCGCGGCCACCGGCAAATACCTGATCAAGCTCGACGTCGAGGGCGTCGAGATCGAGGCGATCAAGGGTGGCGCGCGGCTGCTCGAGGCCGACAGCGTCATCATGTGCGAGGAGCACGGCAGCGACCGCAATCACTCCGTGTCGCGCTACATCCTCGAACAGACCCCGCTGAAGCTGATCGTGTTCGATCCGCGCAGCAACCGGATGGAGACCGTGACCGAGCTGTCGATCCTCGACCGCATCAAGGTCTCGACCCACGTCGGCTACAACGTTTTCGGCACCGCAAGCGCATTCTGGCAGGACAGGATCGATGCCCTGAATGCCAAGAACTTGAGTGCGAAGTCCGCGCGCCGCATGCAGTGAGAGATTGAAGAGATGTCCGTTCGCCGATTAGCACCGAAGGAAGTCCAGCCCGCGAGCTTCGCGTTCACGGAGGAGAACCTCGCGTTCGCCAGGCAGCAGATCGCGAAATATCCGGCCGGCCGGCAAGCCTCGGCGGTGATCGCCATCCTCTGGCGCGCGCAGGAGCAGAACGAGGGTTGGGTCTCGGAAGCCGCGATCCGCGTCATCGCCGACATGCTCGACATGCCCTATATCCGCGTGCTGGAGGTCGCGACCTTCTACACGATGTTCCAGCTCGCCCCGGTCGGCAAGAAGGCCCATGTCCAGGTCTGCGGCACCACGCCGTGCCGCCTGCGCGGCGCCGAGGATCTGATCCACGTCTGCGAGCACCGCATCCATCACGAGCCCTTCCATCTCTCCAAGGACGGCAATTTCAGCTGGGAAGAGGTGGAGTGCCTGGGCGCCTGCGTGAATGCGCCGATGGTGCTGATCGGCAAGGATACTTACGAGGACCTGACCAAGGAAAGCTTCGGCAAGGTGCTCGACGGTTTTGCTTCGGGCAACCCGCCCAAGCCGGGTCCGCAGAACGGCCGCCAGTACTCGGCGCCGATCACCGGGCCGACCACGCTGAAGGAGGTCACCTGATGCGTGATCTCTCGTCGCCGGCAATGCAGGGGAGCGGTGCCATGAAGAAGTGGGGCTTCATCGCGATGCACGCCGTCGTGGCGGCCGCCTTCATCTTCCTGCTTCAGCGTTTCGGCCTGAACGCGTCGCTGGAATCCAGTCTGCTCTGGGCGCTGACGTTTGGTATTTGCGCCGCCGGACTTGCCTACAAGCAGTCCAATCGTTGATCGGAAAGCACTGATATGCTCGAGGACAAGGACCGCATCTTCAAGAACCTCTACGGCCTCCACGATTGGGGGCTCGAGGGCGCGCGGCGCCGCGGCGCCTGGGACGGCACGAAGAACATCATCGACAAGGGCCGCGACTGGATCATCAACGAGATGAAGGCCTCGGGGCTCCGCGGCCGCGGCGGCGCAGGCTTCCCGACCGGTCTGAAATGGTCCTTCATGCCGAAGGAATCGACCGACGGCCGGCCGAGCTATCTCGTCGTCAACGCCGACGAGTCCGAGCCCGGCACCTGCAAGGATCGCGAGATCATGCGGCACGATCCGCATCTCTTGATCGAGGGCTGCCTGATCGCGAGCTGCGCGATGAACGCGCACACGTGCTACATCTACGTCCGCGGCGAGTTCATCCGCGAGCGCGAGCATCTGCAGGCTGCGATCGACCAGGCGTACGATGCCAAGTTGGTCGGCAAGGACAACGTCAACGGCTGGCCGTTCGACATCTACGTCGCCCACGGCGCCGGAGCCTATATCTGCGGCGAGGAGACCGCGCTGCTCGAAAGCCTCGAAGGCAAGAAGGGCCAGCCGCGCCTGAAGCCGCCGTTTCCGGCGAACGTCGGTCTGTTCGGCTGCCCGACCACCGTCAACAACGTCGAGTCCATCGCCGTTGCGCCTGACATCCTGCGCCGCGGCGCGGCGTGGTTCGCCGGCATCGGCCGCCCGAACAACGTCGGCACCAAGCTCTTCTGCATCTCCGGCCATGTCGAGCGGCCCTGCAACGTCGAAGAAGCCATGGGCATTCCGTTCCGCGAGCTGATCGAGAAGCATTGCGGCGGCATTCGCGGCGGCTGGGACAACCTCAAGGCCGTGATCCCCGGCGGCTCGTCGGTGCGCATGGTGCCGGCCGAGCAGATCATCGACACGCCGATGGATTTCGATTCCTTGAGCAAGCTGCGCTCGGGCCTCGGCACCGCGGCCGTGATCGTGATGGACAAATCCACCGATCTGATCCGCGCCATCGCCCGCATCTCCTACTTCTACAAGCACGAGAGCTGCGGCCAGTGCACGCCGTGCCGCGAGGGCACGGGATGGATGTGGCGCGTGCTCACCCGCATGGCCGAGGGCCGCGCCCACAAGCGCGAGATCGACATGCTGCTTGAAGTGACGAAGCAGGTCGAAGGCCACACCATCTGCGCGCTCGGCGACGCGGCGGCCTGGCCGATCCAGGGCCTGATCACGCATTTCCGTCACGAGATCGAAGCGCGCATCGACCAGTATTCGCACAAGGCCGACATCGACGATATCGGCGTGCGCGATCCCGTGAACATGGTCGCGGCGGAGTAAGAGACATGACCAAGCTCATCATCGACGGCAAGGAGATCGATGTCCCCGCCGAATACACGCTGCTCCAGGCGTGCGAGGCGGCCGGTGCCGAGATTCCGCGCTTTTGCTATCACGAGCGGCTGTCGATCGCCGGCAATTGCCGGATGTGCCTCGTCGAGGTGAAGGGCGGCCCGAAGCCGGTCGCCAGCTGCGCCTGGGGCGTGCGCGATTGCCGACCAGGCCCCAAGGGCGAGCCGCCGGAGATATCCACCCGTTCGCCGATGGTGAAGAAGGCGCGCGAAGGCGTGATGGAGTTCCTTCTCATCAACCATCCGCTGGACTGCCCGATCTGCGACCAGGGCGGCGAGTGCGACCTCCAGGACCAGGCGATGGGCTATGGTGTCGACACCAGCCGCTTCGCCGAGAACAAGCGTGCGGTCGAGGACAAATATCTCGGCGCGCTGGTCAAGACCTCGATGAACCGCTGCATCCAGTGCACGCGCTGCGTCCGCTTCTCGGCGGAAGTCGCCGGCGCCCCCGAGATGGGCGCCACCGGCCGCGGCGAGGACATGGAGATCACGACCTATCTCGAGCACGCGCTGACGTCGGAACTGCAGGGCAACCTCGTCGACATCTGCCCGGTCGGCGCGCTGACCTCGAAGCCCTATGCGTTCGCGGCGCGTCCGTGGGAGCTCGGCAAGACCCAGTCGATCGACGTCATGGACGGCCTGGGATCGGCGATCCGCGTCGACACCCGCGGCCGTGAGGTGATGCGTATTCTGCCGCGGATCAACGAGGCCGTGAACGAGGAGTGGATCTCCGACAAGACCCGTCACGTGGTCGACGGCCTGCGCACCCAGCGCCTTGACCGTCCCTATATCCGCGAAGCCGGCAAGCTGCGCGCGGCAAGCTGGACCGAAGCCTTTGCCGCAATTGCCGCCAAGGCGGCGCGCACCGACGGCAAGCGCATCGGCGCGATCGCCGGCGACCTCGCCGGTGTCGAGGAGATGTTCGCGCTGAAGGATCTGCTCGCCAAGTACGGCTCGAGCAATCTGGCGGTGCAGGGCGGCGACGCCTTCGATCCGGCGCTCGGCCGCGGCTCCTATATCTTCAACCCGACGCTCGCGGGCGTCGAGCAAGCCGACGCGCTGCTCATCATCGGCGCCAATCCGCGGAAGGAGGCGGCCGTGTTCAACGCCCGCATCCGCAAGCGCTGGCGTGGCGGCGGCTTCAAGGTCGGCGTGATCGGCGCCAAGGCCGACCTCACCTACGACTATGACCACCTCGGCGCGGGTACCGAGACGCTCGCCGACCTCGCGGCCGGCAAGCACTCCTTCATGGACGTGCTGAAGAACGCCAAGAATCCGATCATCCTGGTCGGTGCGGGCGCGGCCGCCCGTCACGACGGCGCTGCCATCCTCGCCGCCGCCGCCAAGCTCGCGCTCAATGTCGGCGCGGTGAAGGACGGTTGGAACGGTTTTGGCGTGCTGCACGAGACCGCCTCGCGCGTCGGTGCGCTCGATATCGGTTTCTCCGCAACGAGCGGAGGCCTGAACGCGGCGCAGATGACGACGTTCGGCACGCTCGACTTGCTGTTCCTGCTAGGGGCCGACGAGATCAAGGCGCCGGACGGCACCTTCGTCGTCTATATCGGCACCCATGGCGACCGCGGCGCGCATCGCGCCGACGTCATTCTGCCGGCGGCCGCCTACACCGAGAAGTCCGCGATCTACGTCAACACCGAGGGCCGCGTGCTGATGACCGGCCGCGCCGCGTTCCCGCCGGGCGAGGCCCGCGAGGACTGGGCGATCATCCGCGCGTTGTCGGAAGCGCTGGGCAAGAAGCTCGGCTACGACTCGCTCGCGGCCCTGCGCCAGACGATCTTCAAGTCGGTGCCGCATCTGATGCGTCTCGACCAGATCGAGGCCGGCACCGCCGACCAGGTCAAGAAGCTGGCAGGGAAGGGCGGCTCGCCCGAGAAGGCGCCGTTCAAGCCGCTGGTCGAGGACTTCTACCTGACCAATCCAATCGCGCGTGCATCCGCCGTGATGGCGGAATGCTCGCGCCTCGCCTCCGGGCATATGCTGACCGCAGCGGAGTGAGCGTGATCTGATGGAATTCTTCGAAAGCGCATTCTGGACCGGGTTCCTCTGGCCGCTGATCATCATGGTCGCGCAGAGCGTCCTGGTGCTCGTCGTCCTCCTGGTCGCGATCGCCTATATCCTGCTCGCCGACCGCAAGATCTGGGCGGCGGTGCAGATCCGCCGCGGCCCGAACGTGGTCGGTCCCTGGGGCCTGCTGCAATCCTTCGCCGACCTTTTGAAGTTCGTGCTGAAGGAGCCGATCATTCCGGCCGGCGCCAACAAGGGCGTGTTCCTGCTGGCGCCGCTCGTGTCCTGCGTGCTCGCGCTCGCCGCCTGGGCGGTGATCCCGACCAATCTCGGCTGGGTGATCGCCGACATCAATGTCGGCGTCCTCTTCATCTTCGCGATCTCGTCGCTGTCGATCTACGGCATCATCATGGCCGGCTGGTCGTCGAACTCGAAGTATCCGTTCCTGGCCGCGCTGCGCTCGGCGGCGCAGATGGTGTCGTACGAAGTCTCGATCGGCTTCGTCATCATCACGGTGCTGCTCTGCGCCGGCACGCTGAACCTGTCGGCCGTGGTCGAGGCCCAGCACGCGCGCGGCCTCGCCAGCCTGATCGGGCTGCCGCAGCTCACCATCCTGAACTGGTACGTCTGGCCGCTGTTCCCGATGTTCGTGGTGTTCTACGTCTCGGCGCTGGCGGAAACCAACCGTCCGCCCTTCGACCTCGTCGAAGCCGAATCCGAGCTCGTCGCCGGCTTCATGGTCGAATACGGCTCGACGCCGTACCTGCTGTTCATGCTCGGCGAGTATGTCGCGATCGTCACGATGTGCGCGCTGGCGACGATCCTGTTCCTCGGGGGCTGGCTGCCGCCGGTGGACCTGCCGCCCTTCAACTGGGTGCCGGGGATCATCTGGTTCTCGCTGAAACTGTTCTTCATGTTCTTCCTGTTCGCGATGGCGAAGGCGATCGTGCCCCGCTACCGCTACGATCAACTGATGCGCCTCGGCTGGAAGGTGTTCCTGCCGCTGTCGCTGGTGATGGTGATCGTGGTGGCCGGCGTGCTGCATTTCGCCGGCATCGCGCCGAAGTGAGGGCCGTCATGGGTATCAACGTCAACGCCACTGCACGCTCGCTTCTGCTGTCGGAGTTCGTCTCGGCGTTCTTCCTCGCCATGCGCTATTTCTTCCAGCCGAAGCCGACGCTGAACTATCCGTTCGAGAAGGGCCCGATCTCGCCGCGCTTCCGCGGCGAGCACGCGCTGCGCCGCTATCCGAACGGCGAGGAGCGCTGCATCGCCTGCAAGCTGTGCGAAGCGGTCTGCCCGGCGCAGGCCATCACCATCGAGGCCGGGCCGCGCCGCAACGACGGCACCCGCCGCACCGTGCGCTACGACATCGACATGGTGAAGTGCATCTATTGCGGCCTCTGCCAGGAGGCCTGTCCTGTGGACGCCATCGTCGAAGGCCCGAACTTCGAGTTCGCGACCGAGACCCGCGAGGAACTGTTCTATGACAAGGCCAAGCTGCTCGCCAACGGCGACCGCTGGGAACGCGAGATCGCGAAAGCGATCGAGCTCGACGCGCCGTACCGGTGAGGTGAGGGCATGATCCTTCCCTCCATCTCCTCGTCATTCCGGGGCGCGCGAAGCGCGAACCCGGAATCTCGCGTCACAACCTCCAGATTCCCAAATGCGCAATTGCGCATTGCGGTTCGCGGGCTTTGCCCGCGCCCCGGAATGACGGGGAATGCCCGATGATCCTTCCCGCGCTGTTCTTCTATCTGTTCGCCGGCGTCTGCGTCGCCTCGGCCGTGATGGTGATTGTCTCGCGCAATCCCGTGCACTCCGTGCTGTACCTGATCCTGGCCTTCGTCAACGCCTCCGGCCTGTTCGTGCTGATGGGCGCCGAGTTTCTCGGCATGATGCTGATCGTCGTCTATGTCGGCGCGGTCGCGGTGCTGTTCCTGTTCGTGATCATGATGCTCGACGTCGACTTCCTCGAGCTGCGCGAGGGCTTCATCGAGTACCTGCCGGTCGGCCTCGTGATCGGCGGCATCTTCCTGTTCGAGCTGCTGCTCACGGTCGGCTTCTGGGTCATCAATCCCGGCGTCTCCAAGACGATCACGGCGGCGATCCCGGCCAATGTCAGCAACACCGAGGCGCTCGGCCTCGTGCTCTACACGAAGTACATCCACTACTTCCAGCTCTCGGGCATGGTGCTGCTGGTCGCCATGATCGGCGCCATCGTGCTGACGCTCCGGCACAAGGCGAGCGTGAAGCGGCAGGACATCAACGTTCAGAACGCACGCACGCCCGAGATGGCGATGGCGATGCGCAAGGTGGCGCCGGGGCAGGGGCTCTCGGACGCCGATGCGGCGGAGTGGGTGAAATGACGATCGGGCTCGGACATTATCTGGCGGTCGGCGCGATCCTGTTCACGCTCGGCATCCTCGGCATCTTCCTGAACCGCAAGAACATCATCGTCATCCTGATGTCGATCGAGCTGATCCTGCTCTCGGTCAACATCAACCTCGTGGCGTTCTCGACCTTCCTCGGCGACATCGTCGGCCAGGTCTTCGCGTTGCTGGTGCTGACCGTTGCGGCCGCTGAAGCTGCGATCGGTCTCGCCATCCTGGTGGTCTATTTCCGCAACCGCGGCTCGATCGCGGTTGAGGACGTCAATCTGATGAAGGGCTGAGCTCTCAAATGGTTCAGGCAATCGTTTTCCTGCCTCTGCTGGGCGCCATTCTGGCCGGCCTCATCGCGCTGTTCGGCGCGCATGCCCGCAACCCCTCGGGCGACGAGGTCGAGCTTCACGGCGACCACGGCCACGGCGCCCATGCCTCGACGGCCCATGACGCCCATGGCCACGACGAACACGGCCACGACGATCACGCTCATGGCCCGACCGAGCCGCCCGCGGCGGGCTCGCGCCCCGCCGAGCTGATCACCACGGCGCTGCTGTTCGTCTCGGCGGCGTTGTCCTGGATGACGCTGGTCGATGTCGGCTTCATGCATCACGACTACAGGATCCAGCTGCTGCCCTGGATCTTCTCCGGCGACCTCCAGGTCTGGTGGACGCTGCGCGTCGACACGCTCACCGCCGTGATGCTGGTGGTGGTGACCACCGTGTCCTCGCTCGTGCACCTCTATTCCATCGGCTACATGGACGAGGACCCGAACCGGCCGCGCTTCTTCGGCTATCTCAGCCTGTTCACCTTCGCCATGCTGATGCTGGTGACGGCGGACAATCTCGTGCAGCTGTTCTTCGGCTGGGAAGGCGTGGGCCTGGCGAGCTACCTGCTGATCGGCTTCTGGTACCAGAAGCCGTCGGCGAACGCGGCCGCGATCAAGGCCTTCGTGGTCAACCGCGTCGGCGATTTCGGTTTCGCGCTCGGCATCTTCGCAATCTTCATGCTGGTCGGCTCGACCGATTTCGAGACCATCTTCCACGCTGCGCCCGGCCTCACCGGCAAGACCGTCAACTTCCTCGGCTGGCACGCCGACGCGCTGACCCTGACCTGTCTCCTCCTGTTCATGGGGGCGATGGGCAAGTCGGCGCAGTTCCTGCTGCACACTTGGTTGCCGGACGCGATGGAAGGCCCGACCCCGGTCTCGGCGCTGATCCATGCCGCGACCATGGTCACCGCCGGCGTGTTCATGGTGGCGCGCCTGTCGCCGCTGTTCGAGCTCGCCCCGAACGCACAGGCCGTCGTGATGTTCTTCGGCGCCACCACCGCGTTCTTCGCGGCGACCATCGGCCTCGTCCAGAACGACATCAAGCGCATCGTCGCCTACTCGACCTGTTCGCAGCTCGGCTACATGTTCGTGGCGATGGGAGCAGGGGCCTATTCGGTCGGCATGTTCCATCTGTTCACGCACGCCTTCTTCAAGGCGCTGCTGTTCCTAGGCTCCGGCTCGGTGATCTATGCGATGCACCACGAGCAGGACATCCGCAACATGGGCGGGCTCTGGAAGAAGATCCCCTACACCTATGCGGTGATGGTGGTCGGCACCCTGGCGCTCACCGGCTTCCCGCTCACCGCCGGCTACTTCTCCAAGGACGCGATCATCGAGTCCGCCTACGCCTCGCACAATCCGTTCGGGGTCTACGGCTTCCTGATGACGATCGTGGCCGCCGGCCTGACCTCGTTCTATTCCTGGCGCCTGATTTTCAAGACCTTCCACGGCGAGCCGCACGACGAGCATCATTACGAGGCCGCGCACGAGGCTCCGCTCTGGATCCTGGTCCCGATCGGCGTGCTCGCGGTCGGCTCGTTCGTCGCAGGGTTCCCGTTCAAGGAGCTGTTCGCCGGTCACGGCGTCGAGGAGTTCTTCCGCGAATCCGTGAAGATGAACCCGCACATCATCGAGGAGATGCACCACATCCCCGCGACCATCGCGTTCCTGCCGACGGTGATGATGGTGTTGGGCTTCCTCGTCTCGTACCTGTTCTACATCCGCCGGCCCTATCTGCCGGTCGAGCTCGCGAAGACGCAGCCGATGCTGTACCAGTTCCTGCTCAACAAGTGGTACTTCGACGAGCTCTACGACCTCATCTTCGTCCGTCCGGCGAAGTGGATCGGCTACCAGCTCTGGAAGAAGGGCGACGGGCTCATCATCGACGGCTTCGGCCCCGACGGCGTTTCGGCCCGCGTGCTGGACGTCACCCGCAACGTCGTGCAGATCCAGACCGGCTATCTCTACCACTACGCATTCGCCATGCTGATCGGCGCCGCCGGCCTGATCACCTGGTTCATGTTCGGCTTTGGAGGCCAGTAAATGACAACCTGGCCCATCCTTTCGGTCACGACGTTCCTGCCGCTGGTCGGCGCGCTGATCGTCTATCTCAGCCGCGGCGATGACGAGGCGGCCCGGCGCAACTCGCGCTGGATCGCGCTGTGGACCACGCTGATCACCTTCGCGGTCTCGGTGATCCTGGTCATGCGCTTCGACCCCGCCAACCCCGACTTCCAGTTCGTCGAGAAGGCGAACTGGCTCGCCACCGGCATCACCTACCACATGGGCGTCGACGGCATCTCGCTGCCGCTGGTGATCCTCACCACCGCCGTGATGCCGTTCTGCATCATCGCGAGCTGGAAGGCGATCACGAGCCGCGTCCGCGAATACATGATGGCGTTCCTGATCCTGGAGACGCTGATGATCGGCACCTTCTCGGCGCTCGATCTCGTGCTGTTCTACCTGTTCTTCGAAGGCGGCCTGATCCCGATGTTCCTGATCATCGGCGTCTGGGGCGGCCCGCGCCGGGTCTACGCGTCGTTCAAGTTCTTCCTCTACACGCTGCTCGGCTCGGTCCTGATGCTGCTCGCCATCATGGCGCTGTACTGGAACGGCGGCACCACCGACATCCCGACCCTGATGCACACCGCCGTGCCGCGGTCCCTGCAGACCTGGGCGTGGCTCGCCTTCTTCGCCTCCTTTGCGGTGAAGATGCCGATGTGGCCGGTCCACACCTGGCTTCCCGACGCGCATGTCGAGGCGCCGACCGCGGGCTCTGTGGTCCTCGCCGCGATCCTCCTGAAGATGGGCGGCTACGGCTTCCTGCGCTTCTCGCTGCCGATGTTCCCGCTGGCCTCGCACGACTTCGCGCCGCTGGTGTTCACGCTCTCGGCCATCGCCATCATCTACACCTCGCTGGTGGCGCTGATGCAGGAGGACATGAAGAAGCTGATCGCTTACTCGTCGGTGGCGCATATGGGCTTCGTCACCATGGGCATCTTCGCCGGCACCATGCAGGGTGTCGCCGGTGGCGTGTTCCAGATGATCTCGCACGGCATCGTCTCCGGCGCGCTGTTCCTCTGCGTCGGCGTCGTCTACGACCGCCTGCACACCCGCGAGATCGCGGCCTATGGCGGCCTCGTCAACCGGATGCCGCTCTACGCGATGACGTTCATGGTCTTCACCATGGCCAATGTCGGTCTGCCCGGCACGAGCGGCTTCGTCGGCGAGTTCATGACGCTGCTCGGCACCTTCAAGGTCTCGATCCCGACGGCGTTCTTCGCCAGCTTCGGCGTGATCCTGTCGGCGGCCTATGCGCTGTGGCTCTACCGCAAGGTCGTGTTCGGGGCGCTGGCTAAGCCGTCGCTGGCGAGCATGAAGGATCTCACCTTGCGCGAGTGCGTGATCCTGTTCCCGATGATCGCGCTGACGATCCTGTTCGGCGTCTATCCGAAGCCGGTGCTCGACATGTCGGCCGCCTCGGTCCAGCAACTCGTCAACAACTACAACACCGCTGTGACGGCCATGAAGGCCGCCGCACTGCTCCAGTGATCGGGCAGGTCAGGATATCGCCATGAGCTTTGAGACTGCAGGTTATCAACTGGCGCCGGTGCTGCCCGAGCTCGTGCTCGCGGTCGGCGCGATGGCGCTTCTGATGCTCGGAGCCTATCGCGGGCAGGAGACGACCAGGACGGTCACGTTGCTCTCGGTGGTGCTCCTGATCGTGGTCGGCGCGCTCGTCTACATGCAGCCCGCGGGCAAGCAGGTGACCTTCGGCGGCAGCTTCATCGCCGACGACTTTGCCCGCTTCATGAAGATCCTGGCCCTGATCGGCTCGGCGGTGACGCTGATCCTGTCGACCGAGTTCCTGTCCGATCCGTCGCGCCGCATCTTCGAATATTCGATCCTGGTGCTGCTCTCGACGCTCGGCATGATGGTGTTGATCTCGGCGGGCGATCTGATCTCGCTCTATCTCGGGCTCGAGCTGATGTCGCTGGCGCTCTACGTCGTGGCGGCCTCGAACCGC
This sequence comes from Bradyrhizobium sp. I71, assembly GCF_022354745.1. Taxonomy (NCBI): domain Bacteria; kingdom Pseudomonadati; phylum Pseudomonadota; class Alphaproteobacteria; order Hyphomicrobiales; family Nitrobacteraceae; genus Bradyrhizobium; species Bradyrhizobium sp. I71. The sequence goes on along the minus strand of NZ_CP059398.1, from coordinate 61,575 downwards.
GACAACGCCAAGTCGACCGAAGCCGGCCTGAAGTACTTCGTGCTCGGCGCGCTGTCCTCGGGCATGCTGCTCTACGGCGCCTCGCTGATCTACGGCTTCACCGGCACGGTCAGCTTCGCAGGCATCGCCGCGGTCGCAACGGTCTCGAATGTTGGCCTTCTGTTCGGCCTGGTTTTCCTGCTCGTCGGCCTCTGCTTCAAGGTCTCGGCGGTACCGTTCCACATGTGGACGCCCGACGTCTATGAGGGCGCGCCGACCCCGGTCACCGCCTTCTTCGCCTCGGCGCCGAAGGTGGCCGCGCTCGCCGTTTTCACCCGCGTCACGCTGACCGCATTCCCCGGTATCGTCTCGCAGTGGCAGCAGATCCTGGTTTTCGTGTCGATCGCCTCGATGGCGCTCGGCTCGTTCGCCGCGATCGGCCAGAGCAACATCAAGCGCCTCATGGCCTATTCGTCGATCGGCCACATGGGCTTCGCGCTGGTCGGCCTCGCCTCCGGCACGGTCGAGGGCGCGCAGGGCGTCCTGATGTACATCGTGATCTATGTCGCGATGACGCTCGGCTCGTTCGCGATCATCCTCGCCATGAAGCGCAACGGCCAGGCGGTGGAGCAGATCAGCGATTTCGCAGGCCTCTCGCGGACCAATCCGCTGCTCGCCTTCATGTTCGCGATGCTGCTGTTCTCGCTCGCCGGCATCCCGCCGCTCGCCGGCTTCTTCGCCAAATGGTACGTCTTCGTCGCCGCCATCAAGGCGAACCTGTTCACGCTCGCCGTCATCGGCGTGCTGACCAGCGTGGTGGGTGCCTATTACTACCTCGCCATCGTCAAGACGATGTACTTCGACGAGCCGGCGGGCCAGGTCGATCCGGTGCGCATCGAAGTGCGGACGGTGCTGGCGGTCGCGGGCCTGTTCAACATCCTGTTCGCGCTGTTCGCAGGTCCGGTGGTGAGCGTCGCCTCCGCCGCGGCAAAGTCGCTGTTCTAGGATGGCTTTCGCGCTCGGTTCTCGCGCACTGTCGGCGGGCTATAAGCTCGCAGCTTTCGAGCGGACCGGCTCGACCAATACCGAGGCGATCGAGCGCGCCAGGGCCGGCGAGCGTGGCCCGATGTGGTTCGTGACATCGGAACAGACCGCCGGCCGCGGCCGCCGCCAGCGCGCGTGGGTCGCGCCCAGGGGCAATCTCGCGGCCAGCATCCTCGAAGTCATGGACGTCGCTCCGGCCGTCGCCGCCACGCTGGGCTTTGCCGCCGGGCTGGCGGAGGAGGCTGCGCTGGAGAAGGCGAGCCTCGAGGCCGCGCTCCGCCTCGGCGAGGGCCGCCCCCGCTACGCCCTGAAATGGCCGAATGATGTGCTCGCCGGCGGCAAGAAGCTGGTCGGCATTGGGCTTGAGGCCGAGGCCGTCGGCAAGGGTCTCGCCATCGTCGTCGGCATCGGCACCAACGTGGTCGCAGCGCCCGAGGGCACCCCGACGCCCGCGGTGTCGCTGGCCGCGCTCGGCGTCCAGATCAGCGCCGAGGAGCTGTTCTCGGCTCTCTCGGACGCCTGGGTCGAGTTCCGCGGCATCTGGGACAATGGCCGCGGCTTTGCCGAGATCCGGAAGCTCTGGCTCGAACGCGCTGCCGGCCTCGGGGAGAAGATCGCGATCCACACGGGAACGATGACGCTGGAAGGCGTTTTTGACACCATCGACGACACCGGCTGCCTGATTGTCCGCACCGCGGAGGGCCGTCGCGTGCCGGTGGCCGCCGGCGAGGTGTTCTTCGGCCCCGTCGCCTCCGTGGGAGCTGCGTGATGGCAAGGCCCGACGAACTGGTATTTGCGCCCCTCGGCGGCGTCGGCGAGATCGGCATGAACCTGTCGATCTACGGCCTCGGCAACCGCCACCAGCGCGCCTGGCTGGCGGTCGATCTCGGCGTGTCCTTCGGCGACGAGGAGCATCTGCCGGGCATCGACCTGATCATGCCCGACATCAGCTTCCTGGAGAAGGAGCGCAAGAACCTGATGGGCCTCGTGCTGACCCACGCCCATGAGGACCATTTCGGCGCCATCATCGATCTCTGGCCGAAGCTGAAATGCCCGATCTACGCCACCAAGTTCAGCGCGGCGCTGTTCGAGGCCAAATGCGCCGCCGAGCGCAATGCGCCCGAGATCCCCGTGACCGTCATCCCGTCCGGGGGCCGCATCGATGTCGGCCCGTTCAACGTCGAGTTCATCCCCGTCGCGCATTCGATTCCGGAAGCGCATGCACTGGCGATCCGCACCGAAGCCGGCACGGTGCTGCACACCGGCGACTGGAAGATCGACCCGACTCCGATCCTGGGCGCCCCGACCGACGAGAAGCGGCTGCGCGAATTGGGCGAGCAGGGCGTGCTCGCCCTGATCGGCGATTCCACCAACGCCGTGCGCGATGGCCGCTCACCGTCGGAAGCCGAGGTTGCCCGGACCATCATCGAGCTCGTCAAATCGGCCAAGGGCCGCGTCGCCGTGACGACCTTCGCCTCCAATGTCGCGCGCATCAAGGCCGTGGCCGCCGCCGCCAAGGCTGCCGACCGCGAGGTCGTCGTGGTCGGCCGCGCCATGGAGCGCGTGGTGCAGGTGGCGCGCGAGACCGGCTATCTCGACGGCGTGCAGAATTTCCGCTCGCCCGACATCTACGGCCATCTGCCGCAGGACAAGGTGCTGGCGCTGTGTACCGGCAGCCAGGGCGAGCCGCGCGCCGCGCTGGCGCGCATCGCCAATGACGACCATCCCGAGATCACGCTCAACCGCGGCGACAGCGTCATCTTCTCCTCGCGCACCATTCCCGGCAACGAGAAGGCCGTCGGCTCGATCATCAACAATCTCGTGCTGCAGGGCGTCGAGATCATCACCGACCGCGACGCCCTGGTCCACGTCTCCGGCCATCCCCGTCGCGACGAGCTGCGCGACCTGATCTCCTGGGTGAAGCCGCAACTCCTGATCCCGGTCCACGGCGAGGCCCTGCATCTGCACGAGCACGCAAAACTGGCGCGCGCCGCGGGCGTGCCGCGCGTGCTGGTCTGCCGCAACGGCGACCTCGTCAAGCTCGGCCCCGGCGATCCCGGCATCGTCGGCGAGGTGCCGTCGGGGCGTCTCTACAAGGACGGCACGATCTTGGAGGATTCCAAGTCCCGCGCCGTGGTCGAGCGGCGGCGCATGGCGTTCTCCGGCTGCGCCTTCGTCGCCATCGCCATGACCGGGCAGGGCGAGCTCGCCGACGATCCCGAGGTCGATCTGGTCGGCATCCCCGAGAAGAACAGGGCGGGCGAGCCCTTCGATGACATCGTCTTCGACGCCGTGATGTCTACCATCGAGGGCCTGCCGAAGGCGCGTCGCCGCGATCCCGACGCCTTGGGCGAGTCGGTGCGACGCGCCGTCCGGGCCGTGATCAACGAACATTGGGGCAAAAAGCCTCCCTGTCTGGTACACGTACTGACAGTGTAACTGTGTCAGCATCCCGGGAAGGCGGCCCGCCGCTTGTCCGGATCACGCGCTGAGGGAGAAGAAACCATGCTGGGCCGGCTCAACCATGTGGCGATCGCAACCAAGGATGCGGTCAAGGCCGCGAAGATCTACGGTGCGGCGTTCGGGGCCGAGATCTCGGAGGCCGTTCCGCTGCCCGAGCACGGCGTCACCACCGTGTTTGCGACCTTGCCCAACACCAAGATCGAGTTCATCGAGCCGCTCGGCGAGGCCTCGCCGATCGCGAAGTTTCTCGAACGCAATGCCGATGGCGGCATCCACCATGTCTGCTACGAGGTCGTCGACATCATCGCCTCGCGCGACACGCTGGTGAAGGAGGGCGCGCGGGTGCTGGGTGACGGCGTGCCGAAGATCGGCGCCCACGGCAAGCCGGTGCTGTTCCTGCACCCGAAGGACTTTTCCGGCGCGCTGGTCGAGATCGAGCAGGCGTAAGGCCGTCCCATGGCCATCCAGATATCGACTGCGATCGCGATCTACTTCGTCATCTGGTGGGTCGCGCTGTTCCTGACGCTGCCGTTCGGCGTGCGCAGCCAGCACGAGGATGGCGTCGGCGCACCCGGCACGGACCCCGGCGCGCCGATCCTGACGCGGATGGGGCGCAAGCTGATCTGGACCACGATCATCTCGGCGGTGATCTACGGCATCGGCGTAGCGGCCTATCATGCCGGCTATCTCTCGATCGAGCGTCTGTCGAAATTGATGGGAATGCCGTTCTAGATCTATCTTCGTGCGGCGCATCCTTCGAGACGCCCGCCTTTGGCGGGGTCCTCAGGATGAGGACAGGAGTGCGCGGCAGCAGTCTCAACGGGCATCGCTGTCGGTTAGCCTCATCCTGAGCCCCCAGCGCCGAAAGCGGACGCTGCACATGGAACCATGAACCACCTGCCAGACAGGTGGTTCATGGAGAGGAGACCGCGAAGCGGTCGTCTCGAAGGACGAGGCGCTTGCTTCATCTCACTGCGTGCTTAGAATTTTGCGCTTGTTTGCTTGTTCGGGGGAAACCAATGACTTTTCAGCGTATCGTCGTCGCGCTTCTGGTGCTGATCGTCGCCGGCCTTGGGGCCATCGGCTATTTCGAATGGAAGATGGCCGTGCAGGTCCGCACCCTGAAGGCGTTCGTCGAGGGCTATGTCTTCAACGAGGCGGTGTTGGCCTGCGAGCAGTCCAAGAGTTCGACGCCGTTCAAGTGGAACGGGGGCAAGAGCACTGCGGTGATCGGCCTGAACTCGGTCAAGCTCGACAAGTACAACGTCAGCGCCAGCTACACGCTGGTGGCGGACAGCGTCTATTGCGACTACGATCCGATCAAGAGGAAGGCCGACATCGGCTCCAGCTTCCTGGAGCGGGAGACCTTTTAAAGCGCGATGCGATTGGGATGCATCGTCATCGCGCTTTAGGTTTTTGTTTGAGCATGATCTTTTCGGAAAACCGCTGCACACTTTTCCGGATCATGCTCTAGTCGCGAACGAAGCGCGTGAGCTCTCGAATGGCATCGGACGCCGCCGACCACATCATCGATCTCTATCAGCGCAAGGCATCGAACTGGATCGAGAGCCGTGCACGGAGCAGGCTGTTCGAACAGCCCTGGCTCGACCGTTTCCGTGCGCTGCTGCCGCCTGCCGGCTCCGTCCTCGATCTCGGCTGCGGCTCGGCAGAGCCGATGGCGAGATATCTGATCGGGCTCGATCATCCCGTGACGGGGGTGGATTCCTCGCCGGCCATGATCGACACCTGCCGACGGCGCTTCCCGCAGCAGGAATGGATCGTTGCCGATATGCGCCGGCTTGCGTTGGGACGGCGATTTGGCGGCATCCTTGCCTGGGATAGCTTCTTCCACCTCTGTTTTGACGACCAGCGCCGCATGTTCCCGATTTTTCGCGACCATGCGAGGCCGGATGCGGCGCTGATGTTCACGAGTGGCCCGACGCAGGGCGAGGAGATCGGAGCGTTCGGCGGCGAGCCGCTGTATCATGCCAGCCTGGATCCGGCCGAATATCGTTCACTGCTGGATCGGAATGGATTCCGCGTCGTGTCGCATGTGGTCGAGGACCCCGATTGCGGTGGGCACACCATCTGGCTGGCGCAGCGCCTTTGAGACGCTGCGGCAAGCCGCGGCAGCAGCAGCGTCGCCGTGAAGCAGGCATCCGGCGAGCCTTCCGTCACACATTCCGCTTGAGCGAGTCCGCCAGCAGGTCTCGGCCAGTTCTAAAGCATGATGCGATTAGGTTTGATTGCGCCACCGGCGGTGCACTTCCTCTCCCGCTTGCGGGAGAGGGTTGGGGAGAGAGTGTTTCCGCAATGGGACAATCCCCTCGAGGAGAAAGCCCTCACGCGGCGCGCGGGACGATGCTTCGCATCGCCCGGAGGCGTCGACCTCTCCCGCAAGCGGGAGAGGTGTACGAGCCGCACCGATCATCTATTCAACCGCTTAGATCGCCCGGCGTTGCCGGCCAGCGAAGAGACCGTAAACAAACAGCACGACGATCGCGCCGACCACCGCACCGATCAGGCCGGCCCCTTCACCAGGGCGATACCAGCCCAGCGCTTGCCCGAGATAAGAGGCCACGAACGCGCCGACGATGCCGAGAATGGTCGTCAGGATGAAGCCGGAAGGTTCATTGTCGCCCGGCATGATGAACTTGGCGATCACGCCGGCGAGAAAGCCAATGATGATGGTCCAAAGAATGCTCATGGATACATCTCTTCTGAGTTAAGCCGCTGCTTCTATGCTTCGGGCAGGCGTCCATCCGGCGTGTATTTGTCGATTGCGGAAGGAAGTTCACGGGACAGCCGTGTGATGATCTCGTCTTGAGAAAGCCCGGTCTGCTCTGCGAGCTTCTCCAGGACGTCGCCGCCGATAGCTTGTTTGAGCTGCGGCGAGGAGATGTCCTTGTTGGGCCCGGGCTTCACCCATGAGTCGGCGATTTCGCCCTGGCCATTCTGGTTGAACCTCTCCAGGAGCTCGCCAATTCCGCCATTGAGCAGGCCCCCGATTCCGCCCGCGCCGAGCATGCCGCCGAGATTGCCGAGCACGCCCCCAAGCGGCGGCTGACCGCCCGGGGACGAGCCGCTCCCCGCGCCTTTCAGCAGCTCAGCCAGCTTGTCGCGATTCTGATATCCGGCGATGGCCAGCATCGCCAGAAGGGCGGTCATGGAGGGCATTCCGCGACCCATCGGTCAGCTCCTTTGAAAGGTTAGAAACCGAAAACTGTCTCAGCCTGCTTGGGTTCCTCAAACGGCCAATCGTGGCTCGCGACCAAGCGTCCCAGCTGGTTGCCCGATGCCCACAACCTCGCGCCCATGTCCTGCGCGCCGGCACAACAGCGCCCCAGGTGGCGGACCGCGTTGATTGCGACTACGATCCGATCAAAAGAATGGCCGGGATCGGCTCGAGCTCTCCAGCATCGGGAGTAACGATCCGGTCCAGACAAGGGATGGGATCGTCATGAGCGGGGACCGGGCAGGGGATTATCGAATTCTGCATGAAGGCGACCTGCGCGACTATCTCGCGGGCGTCTCCGAGCTCAGGGCATTGCTTGGCGCCGAGCCGGCGTCCTGGTCCATCACTGAGGTCGGCGACGGCAATCTCAACCTCGTCTTCATCGTCAAGGGCGCCAGCGGCGGCATCGCGGTGAAGCAGGCGCTGCCCTATGTCCGTCTCGTCGGAGAAAGCTGGCCGCTGCCGCTGTCCCGCGCTCATTACGAATACCTCGCGCTGACGCGGCAGGCTGAACTCGCGCCCGGCCTCGTTCCGGCCGTGCTGCATCACAACGACGGGCTGGCGCTGACGGTGATGGAGCTGCTCGAACCTCACATCATCATGCGCAAGGGGCTGGTCGCCGGAACGCGATATCCGCGCTTCGTGGACGACATCACCACGTTCATGGCAAGGACCTTGTTCTTCACCTCCGACCTCGCGCTCTCCGCCGCCGAGAAGAAAGAGGGCATCGCGGCCTTTGCCGGCAACCACGCCCTGTGCAAGATCACGGAGGATCTGATCTTCACCGATCCCTACCGCATCGCCGAGCAGAACCGCTGGACCGCGCCCTATCTCGACGGCGTGGCGGCAGCCTTGCGCGAGGACCTCGAGCTGCATGTCGCGATCTCCCGCCTGAAGCTGAAGTTCATGGCGAGCCCCGAGGCGCTGATCCACGGCGATCTCCACACCGGCTCGATCATGGTGACGGAGAGCCAGACGCGGGTGATCGACCCGGAGTTTGCTTTCTACGGTCCGATGGGATTCGACGTCGGCGCGGTGCTGGCCAACCTCTTGATGGCCTATTTCGCCTCAGCCGGTCATGAGCGGGCGCCGGGCGAGCGGCAGGCATTCGAAGGCTGGGTGCTGGAGACGGTCGCGCAGGTCTGGAACGAGTTCGCGCGCAAATTCCTCGACCTCTGGCGCGGTGGGGCCGCCGGCGACGCCTATCCCGTCTGCCTCTTCGCCGGTGAGCAGGGCGCCGCACGTCTCGAGGCCGAGCGCCACGCCTACATGCAGCGCCTGTTCGCCGACACGGCCGGCTTCGCCGCCGCCAAGATCATCCGCCGCATCTTCGGCCTCGCCCACAACATCGACTTCGAGCTGATCGAGGACCCGCGGAGGCGCGCAACCAGCGAGGCTCGTGCGGTGCGGCTGGCGAGGGCGATGATGGTGGAGACGGCAGCGTTTCGGACGATCGCTGACGTCACCGGCGCCGCGCGAAAATTGCGGGATTGGCAGCCGGAGCTGGCCGGGGTCGGCGCTTGAAGCGCCGCATGATAGACATGTGGTGCGGTCAAGGCTGGAGCTACTGCCGAGGCGACGACCGCGGCCATGGTGACATCGTGCTCCTGTTTTGCCTGACAAGTCAAACCGTCGTCGCGGTCGACTCACGTCGTCGCGAACTTGGTAAGTCGCTGAATTCACTGCATGTTTCTACTGTGCATGGGGTTGTTTTCGCGGTTTTTGTTTTGAGCGCCGCCTACTCCGCCGCTTTTTCCCTCAAGCGTTGCGCATAGACGTTGATGACCAGCGCCGCCAGGAGGATCAGTCCGCGGATCAGGATCTTCAGGAAGCTGTCGATGTTGACGTGGTCGAGGCCGTTATTGAGCACGCCGAGCACGAACAGGCCGACGATGGTGTTGCCGATGCCGCCGCGGCCGCCGAACAGGCTGGTGCCGCCGACGACGACAGCGGCGATGGAGTCGAGCAGATAGGTGTCGAACTCGTTCTGCTGCGCGCTGCCGAAATGGGCGACGCCGAGCATGCCGCCGATGCCGGAGCAGACCGCGGAGATCACCATCACGCTGCCTAAGATGAGCTTGACGTTGAGGCCGGAATATTCGGCCGCCTCGCGATTGCCCCCGACCATGTAGACGTAGCGGCCGAAGCGCGTGTAGGTCAGCACCAGGTGCCCACCGAGCAGCATGATGGCGGCGACGATGACGATCCAGGGAACGCCTCCGATCGAGCCGGAGCCGAGGGTCGTGATCAGGCTCGGGACCTTGTAGGCGATCTGGCCGCGCACCAGCAGCGCGGAGATACCGGCGGCGATCTGCATCATCGCCAGGGTCATGATGAAGGAGGGGATGCCGATCACGGTCAGGCCAAGCGCATTGACGAGGCCGAGCAGGGCGCAGAGCAGGATCGACAGGATGATCGCGACCGCGCCGGGCAGGGGGACGTTGGCGATGTTGACGTAGGATTCCTGCAGCGTGAAATAGGCGACCGCAATGCCCGTGACGTTGGCGATGCTGGCGATGGAGAGGTCGATCTCGGCGCACAGGATCACGAAGGTGAGGCCGACCGCGATGATCCCCGTGACCGACACCTGGGTCAGGATGTTGCCGAGATTGTCGAGCGTCGCGAAGGAGGGGCTGGCGAAGGCGAAGAAGGCGGTCAGGAAGATCAGCGTCAGGAAAGGTGCGATGTTGCGCATCTGCGAGCGCAGGAAGGGCGCAAGGCCCCGCGCCCTCCGTCCCGCCGCCAAAGCCGTCTCGCTGCTCATGTGTTTCTCCGTCACGCCGCTTCCAGCAGGCGGTCCTTGCTGACCGGCTCGTTCGTGAATTCCCGCACCACTGTGCCGCGCTTGAGCACGAGGATGCGATCGGCCAGCGACAGCACCGTTTCCGGCTCGGTCGACAGCACGATGATGGCGAGCCCCCTGGCGCGGAGGTCGCGGACGATGTTGATGACGTCGTTCTTGGCGCCGACATCCATGCCGCGGGTCGGCTCGCACAGCACCAAGAGCTTCGGTGGGTAGGTGAGCCATTTCGCCAGGGCGACCTTCTGCTGGTTGCCGCCCGAGAGCATGCCGAGATCGAGACCGACCACCGGTGGCCGGATCTGCAATTGCTCGACCTGGCGCTTGGCGATGTCGCGCTCCCGCGCCGGCTTGAGCAGCAGGGCCGCGATGCGATCGAGAATGCTGATCGAGATGTTCTTGTAGACCGGCTCCTGGTGAAACAGCATGTCGCGCCGGCTCTCCGGCACCAGCGCCACGCCGGCGCGCCGCGCCGCCGCCGTGCTGGCGAATTTTCTTTGCGTGCCCTCGACCGCCAGCGTGCCGCCGTCCGGTTTTAGCTTCCCGAACAGGATGCGCGACAGCTCCTGCTGGCCGCAGCCCATGAAGCCGTAGATGCCGAGCACCTCGCCGGCGCGCGCCTCGAACGAGACGTCCTGAAGGCTGCGGGACAGCGACAGCTGATCGGCCTTGAGAACGACCTTGCTGTCGCTCGGCTGCGGCAGCATCAGATCGTCGGTGTAGCTGTGCCCGAGCGCCTCGCCGCCGCGGCCGATCATGGCCTCGATCAGCGCGCCCTTGCTGGTCGCGGCGCTTGCCGTCTCTGCGACCTTCCGCCCGTTGCGGAACACGGTCACGGTGTCCGACACGCGCAAGATATCCTCGATGAAATGCGAGATGAAGACGATCGCAGTACCGCCCTCGCGCAGCCGCTTGAGCGTGGCGAACAGCCGCTCGACCTCGGGCGGGGAGAGCGCTGAGGTCGGCTCGTCCAGGATGACGATGCGCGCGCCGGAGAACAGCACGCGCGCGATCTCGATCAGCTGCTGCAGCCCGATCGGGAGATCGCCGAGCCGGCTCATCGGATCGACGTCGATGCCGAAGCGGGCGAGCTGCTCGCCCGCCTCCCGCGCCATCCGCCGCCATTGCACGAGGCCCAGCCGGTTGATCGGCTGGTTGCCAAGGAAGACGTTCTCCGCGACCGTCAGGTCGGGCGCAACACTGAGCTCCTGATGCACCATGGCGATGCCGGCGGCGTGCGCATCGCGGGCCGAGCGGAAATGCATCTCCTTCCCGTCGACCAGGAAGCGGCCGGAGAATTCGGTGTGCACGCCGGCGATGATCTTCATCAGCGTGCTTTTCCCGGCGCCGTTCTCGCCGACGAGACCATGGATCTCTCCGGGATAGAGCGCGAAGTCGACACCACGAAGAGCTTCGACCCCGCCGAAGCTCTTCGTGATGCCCTGCAGTTCCAGGATGGGCTGTTGTCCCTCAGGCATGAAAGTTCAGGTCTTGGAGGCTCAGATCAGGAAGTGATCCTGCATCCACTGCATGCCGGCGGCGTTGGCCTTGGTCACGACCGGGCCGTCGGTGACGACGTTCTTCGGGATTCCCTGTCCGCTCTTCTCGCCGCCGACCACGGCCGACACGCCTGCAATGATGGCGCCGCCATGGATGCGGCAGGAGGGATTGCGCACCGTGGCGAACATGCGGCCTTCGCTCACGGCCTGGATCGCCGGCGGCATGGCATCGACGCCGCCGATCAGGATGTTGGTGCGGCCCCGCGCCTTCATGATGTTGGCGGCGGCGAGCGCCATGTCGTCATTGTGGAAGAACGCCGCGTCGATCTGCGGGTATTTCGTCAGGTACGTTTCCCAGAGGCGGGCGGTCTTGGAGACGTCCCAGTCGGCCGGCTGGGTGTCGAGCACCTCAATGCCGGGGAATTGCTTGACCACCGAGTTGAAGCCCTTGGCCCGTCCTTGCGCGCCGGTATGCCCGAGCGCGCCCTGCGTCATGATGATCTTGCCCTTGCCGCCCATGGCGTTGCACAACGCCTGCGTCACCGAGGCGCCCATGAACTCGTTGTCGGGCGCGAGGAAGGAGTGCACGTTGATCTGATCGAGCGGCGCGATCAGCGTGTCCATGTCGATCACGGGCGTGCCGGCATCGATCATCTTCTGCACCGGCTGGGTGAGGGTGCCGATGCCGAAGGCCTGGATCGCGACGAAATCCCATTTCTGCGAGGCCATGTTGTCGATCGCCGCGCGTTGCTTCACGGCGTCGAGCTGGCCGTCGAACCAGGTGACTTCGACGTTGAACAGCTTGCCCCAGAATTCCGCGGCCTGCTTGCCTTGCGCGCACCACGTCGCCTGCAGGCCCGCATTGGAGAAGGCCGCCTTCAGCGGCTTCTCGCTGCGTCCGACCGCGGCTGCCAGTGCGGGGTTTATGCCCATGCTGCCAAGGATGGCAGTTGCGGCGCCGGCGGTCGCTGCCGCCTGGAGAAGATCGCGCCTCGTCGTCGAGAAATCTTTCGTCCCGGACATCGCTCGCTCCCATGTATTTTGTCGTCGGCGCGTCATTGCTTGCGCGACCGATGTCCGAAAGTCTCTCACAAGAGTTGTTGGCACTCAATCTGCAATCAACCGCGAGATCGCCGCAGCCAGTGTTGGTGCAGCGCAAAGCGTCGGGCCGCAGCGGCGGCGCATGCGTCGATATCCACGAGGCAATGTATCCCAGGCCTGCGCGATCTGCGGCGTCCATTCATCGTCAAGCAGATCGCGGGGCGTATCCCTGACGACGCGGCGTGCCGTACGCATCGCGCGAGGCGACCTCGCAGGCGATCAGCCGGAAATGCCCGCGGCGCTCACCGGCGAAGTCGAAAATCGCTTCGATCGTCAATGCGAGCGCCGATCCCTCGCCAACTCGCTGCCTTCGAGGGGAACATCGCCTGCGTTTCCAGATGGAGCTCGAACGACGTTGGTGAACGAGTGCGTTGTGATCGCCGCGCGTTGTCTAGGATTGGATGAGAGGCCACGTTCATCGGCAGTTCAGCCGCGCGGGTAAAAAAAGAGCGGGGCCCTGGCCCCGCTCGAAAATTGTGTCGACCCTATTATCCCCGATTCTAAGATTTGCTCTTGATTGACGGGGCGACGCTGCGTTTTGCGCGCCAGGGGCTCCTCCCGAGACTTGGACCACCAGACTTCGACCTCGCGGCCAGCCTGAGCAAGGGGGATGCTAGATCAACTTTTCTCACTTGTCATCATTTTCGGCAACGAATGTTCAAAATTCGAGCAGTTGACGAAACGATCGAGCTCAATGTCATCTAAATATATGACAAGTATAAGAAATTTGTGGACGGCTGGGATGGTTGCCCTGCCTTAAACGGCGGACGGGCGGCGGTGCTGGAGCGCGCGACCACAGTCTTCGAGAATTTTGCGCTGGGCCAAGAAGGCGGCGGAACTGACCTCGACTCGGCCCTGGCTGCAGTGTTTAGTTGGCTGACGAACGAATGGTTCGGCGGATGCGCGCACGGCTACAGAAGTTCCTACCCATTGTCCTGCTCGCCCTGGTGATGCAGGTGCTTGCGCCGATTGCCGCGTGCTTGGTGGCCGGCCAGGCTATGGCCGATCCGCTTTCCGCCGCCGTCATCTGCCACAGCGCGAGCGAGCAGGGCGGCGGACCGAATGATCCGACCGGATCGCCGACCGCGCATGCCGGCGCGTGCGCGCTTTGTTGCCTGGCCCAGGCCAACGCGACGCTCGATTCGCCGCCGCAGGTTGCGCTCGCCACTCCCTTGCGTCACGCCGAACGTGTCGTGTGGCTCGCGGCGGATGTGTCCGCCATCCCCGCTTACAAGGGCTCGAGCGCCCAGGCTCGCGCACCCCCTCGATTCTCCTGACGTAGCGACAAACCGAACCATTGGCGCGCGTCGTTGCCGTGCCGATGGCGTGTGCAATGGACCGGCCGACGTGCCGGATGTCAGGAATTCAAGAGATGTTACGCATTCGTGCGATCAGCCGCGCGAGCCTGCCCGTGCTTTGCGGGCTGGTGTCCTCGATCGGTTCGGACGCGCTCGCCCAAGGCGCCTCGGAATCGCTTCCCGCGGTGACGGTTGAGGCGCCGCAGCCTTCGCGTCCCAAACCAACCACCCGGCCATCGCGACTGCGCTCAGCTTCGGCGGGACGCGCAGCCAGACCCGTTGCGCAGAACGCGACCGCCAGCGCGCCGGCCCAAAACCTGGCCGGGTCTGCCGGCGCAGCGCGGGCTGGTCTCAATCAGTCGCCGGCCGGCCAGACCGCGACGACCATCGATCGCAGCCAGTTCGACAATCGCCCGGCGTTTTCGGTCAGCGACGTCTTGCGGGACAGTCCGGGCATTTCGATCAAGCAGGGCAATGGTCCCCGTGATTTCGGAATCTCGATTCGCGGATCCAACGCCCGCAACGGTTTCGCCATCCGCAATCTCGTGATCTTCGACGACGGCTTCCCGGTGACGCAGCCGGACGGCCTGTCGCGGAGCGACCTGATCGATCCGCACGCCTATGGCGCGATCGACGTGATCCGCGGCCCGTCGTCGGCGCTTTACGGCAACTACGCGACCGGCGGCGCGCTCAATTTCCGGACACGGCCCGGCGGCACGATCGACGGCGTCGAATATGGCGTGGACGGCGGCAGCTACGGCTATCTCAACAACTATATGGCGGCCGGCAAGAAGGTCGGCAATTTCGAGGGCTCGCTGTTCGCAAGCGACGTGCGGGGCGATGGTTATATCGGCAACAGCTGGTTCAATACGCAGACCGTCAACTTCCTCGGCACGCTCAAGGCAACGCCCGACGATCGTTTCACGGTCAAGATCATCAACAATGATCTCAGCACGCGATTGCCGATCCGGCAGTCGCTGAACCAGTATTACGTCAACCCGTTTCAGCAGGGATGTGCCACCGGTCCCACCGCCGCGCCGGGATGCGGGACGGTCAGGCTGTTCAACAACGGCTTCAACGCGACTGCCGGAACCGACACGGAAACGGCCCCGCAGGCCGGCCTCGGCCGCAACGACCGGCGGACCATCGTCGGCGGCCGGTGGGAGCACGATTTCGACAACACGATGACGTGGCGCAACCAGTTCGTGTTCGACGACAGGAACATCAGCCAGCCGACCGGACAGACCAGCTCGACTGGAGATTTTCCGTCGTACAACTACATGAGCGATCTCACCAAGCGCGGCGAGATCTTCGGGATGGAGTCGACCGCGTTCTTCGGCGCCTTCTACAACACTCTGACGGCGTCGAGCGACACGCGAAATGTGATGCCCGGGGGCAATGCCACGCTCGGCAGGCTCTCGAGCAATCTTTTCAGCGAAACGACCAATTATGGTGTGCGTGCCAGGGAAGAGCTCAGGCTGACGACCTCGCTGACGGCGGTCGCCGGCATTGGTTGGGAGACCACGCTACTGAAGGGGACAAACACCGCGTATGCGTACGCGGGTCCCACCGGCATCACCACGACAACCCTGACGACCGCGGACCGGCAGTTTCAAAATGCCGCGCCAGAGTTGGCGCTCCTCTACAATCTCAACAACGAATGGCTCTTCCGCGGACGAGTTGCCACGGGATACGGCACTCCGCAGGTTTCGAACCTCTTCGTCCTTCCGACGGGTTTGTCGGGCAACAATACCCAGCTCCAAACCCAGAAGAATCTGGGTTACGACCTCGGTTTCGATTGGACGCCGAACAACACGCTCAAGCTTAGCGCGACCGGCTTCTACGAGTTCTTCCGCAACGAGATCGTCAGTCAGGCGACTCCGATTGCCGGCATATCCTATTCGTTCAACGCGCCACGGTCGGAGCACCGCGGCATCGAGCTGGCCGCTGACTGGAAGTTCTATCCGGGCTGGCGGTTCACGGCGGCGTACACCTATCTCGACGAGGTCTACACCGAGTATGTCGAGAACATCACCAATGGGACGGTGTTCAGCTTCAACCGTGCAGGCAACAAGATTCCCGGCATCTCCCCCAACGAGCTGACGGCGCGAATTGGATATGACGAGTTCGCCGGGCCGCTTGCAGGTCTCGGAGGCTTTGTCGAACTGCAGTGGAAGGACTCCTTCTACATGGACAATGCGAATCTGCTGAAGGCACCCGGCTATGAGCTGGTCAATTTGAACGTTCACTACAAGACCGATCTGGTGTCGGACACCTTCAGATCGCTGAATCTGTTTCTCGAGGTCAGGAACGTATTCGACCGGACCTACATCGCTTCGGCAAACAACATCGCCAACACGGTGACGGCGGCTGGCCTTCAAAATCCTGCGAGTGTGCTCGCAAACACCACAGGATCGATCTATGCCGGCTCGCCCCGCACCTTCGTTGCGGGTATGAAGGTGGCGTTCAAATGATCCGAGCTATTGAAGGGAGTAGGGCATTGATCCGAACTGGCCTGCTCGGGATCGTCGCTTTCGCATTCCTGCAAGGTGCGGCGCTCGGACAGATGCGTGCTCCGCATGCGTCCGAAGCGGCGTGTGAGGAGCCGACGCTGCGCTGTGCGACCAAGGCGACGCCCGCCTTTGCTCCGGACGGAACGCTGTGGCTGGTCTGGATGGCGGGAGGGCAGGTCTCGGTCGCGAGCTCGCAGGATGCGGGCCGCAATTTCTCGGTCCCCGTCCGGGTCACGACGAAGCGGCTGAACCTCGATTGGGGACCGGATGCGCGGCCGAAGATCGTGGTCGATCGCAAGGGCGGCATTGCCGTCGCGTTCTCGATCTTCAGGGACGAAGCCTTCAACGGCCAGGTGCTTTACACGCGTTCGGCCGATGGTGGAAAGAGCTTCGCGGAGCTGAAGCCCATCACCGCAAGCAATGAGAGCCAGCGCTTCGAAGCGCTGGCGCTCGATCAGGACGGAACGGTCTTTGCGGCCTGGCTCGACAAGCGCAATCGCGTCCCTGCAAGGGAGGCGGGACGGAAGTACGAGGGAGCAGCGCTGTTCTTTGCCTCGTCCGCCGATGGCGGCGCCACCTACACCGAGGCCCGTCTCGCGCGGGAAGGCACTTGCGAGTGCTGCCGGTTGGGGCTGACGTTCGCGGCACCCGGCCGGCCGGCCGTGATCTTCAGAAACATCTTCGAGGGGGGCGTGCGCGATCACGCGATCATGACATTCACCGACGTCTCGACGCCCGGGGAAATCCATCGGGTCAGCAACGACGACTGGCAGATCAATGCCTGCCCGCACCACGGCCCCAGCCTCACCATCGGGCCGAACGGAACCTATCACGTCGCCTGGTACACGAACGGGAAGGCTCGTAAAGGATTGTTCTACGCCTACTCGCGCGACGAGGGCCGCACGTTCTCTGCGCCGATGGCGTTGGGGCGGCCGGATCGCAATCCGACGCGCCCCTTCGTGCTCGCGGGCCCGGCAGGGACGGTGATGGTGTGGAAGGAGTTCGATGGCGAGAAGACCGCGGTCCAGATGACGATCTCTCATGACGATGGCGAAACCTGGTCGCCACCGAAGGCGATCTCGAGCACGACCGACACATCCGATCATCCCTTGCTCGTCGCCAATGCCGGACAGGTCTACCTGTCATGGATGACGAAAGCAGATGGCTATCGCCTCACAGCGATCGAGGACCAACGATGAGACGTCGATTTGCAACCATTCTGGGTCTGGGTATCCTTCTCGCATCGGCGTCTGCCCTCGGATCGCCTCCGGGCCTCAAACCGTTCGAACGCGGCACCTGGCAAGGCGTGCTGACCGGGCATGCAGGTCGTCCGACCCTCGTGCATTTCTGGGGCGTGACCTGCGGGCCCTGCAAGGTCGAGCTGCCGTTGCTCGGGAAGTTTGCGAAGGACCATCCCGGAATCGATGTCGTCACGGTCAGTGCGGACCTCGTGCCGAACCTGCCGGCCGCGACGCAATCGATGCTCGACAAGGCGGGGCTGTCGTCGACCGAGAACTTCATCTTCAACGACGGCTTTGTCGAGCGCTTGCGGTTCGAGATCGATCCTGCCTGGCAGGGCGACATCCCCAGGACGATGCTCATCTCTCGGGACGGGAGCATCACGACGATCGAAGGCTCTGCCGAAATGTCCGACCTGGAGAAATGGTCGGCGCAGCAGCTCTCCAAACACTGAAATTCAATCTGCAAAGGAAATACCGATATGAAGACAAGGCTGAAAGATGTGCTGCTCGCTACGTTCGCTCTTGCACTCTGTGCAGCACCGGCGGTCGCCGACGATGTCAAGGCCGGCGATCTCGTCATTTCACAGGCGTGGAGCCGTGCGACGCCGGGCGGTGCCAAGGTCGCCGGCGGCTATCTGATCATCGAGAACAAGGGCACGGCGGCCGACAGGCTGGTCGGCGTGTCCGCCGATATCGCCGGCAAGGCCGAGATCCACGAGATGGCCATGGACAACGGCGTGATGAAGATGCGCC
The DNA here is from genome assembly GCF_022354745.1 of Bradyrhizobium sp. I71. Classification (NCBI taxonomy): domain Bacteria; kingdom Pseudomonadati; phylum Pseudomonadota; class Alphaproteobacteria; order Hyphomicrobiales; family Nitrobacteraceae; genus Bradyrhizobium; species Bradyrhizobium sp. I71. The sequence goes on along the minus strand of NZ_CP059398.1, from coordinate 43,649 downwards.
CGCTCGACAAGGGGCTCGCGATCGATCCCGGCAAAAAGGTGAAGCTCGCGCCCGGCGGCTATCACCTGATGCTCCAGGAGCTGAAGGGCCCGTTCAAGCAGGGCGACAAGGTGCCCGTGACGCTGCAATTCGAGAAGGCCGGCAAGGTCGCCGTCTCTCTCGACGTCCAGGGCGTCGGCGCGCAGGCGCCGGGCGATGCGGGGCACTCGGGTCACATGGACATGAAGAAAATGCCGGATCATTCGGGAATGAAAATGAAGTGAGACGGATCCTCACATCACACAGCGGGCCGAACGTTGGGCCGACGGAAAAATGATGAGGAATTTCGCCGCGTTAGCGGCTTTTCCTCATTCTCGGCCTTGTATTTTCGCTCTCAATCCGGTTTCACTGCGGACGATCACTGATTCCCAGAGTATTACCATGCGGTTGTCGCGGTTCTTTCTGCCCATCCTGAAGGAAAATCCGAAAGAGGCGGAGATCGTCTCGCATCGGCTGATGCTGCGCGCGGGCATGATCCGGCAGGAGGCGGCCGGCATCTATGCCTGGCTGCCGCTCGGCTTCCGTGTGCTGAAGAAGATCGAACAGATCGTGCGTGAGGAGCAGGACCGCTCCGGCGCGATCGAGGTCTTGATGCCGACCTTGCAGCTCGCCGATCTCTGGCGCGAGAGCGGCCGCTACGATGCCTATGGCCCGGAGATGCTGCGCATCGCCGACCGCCACAAGCGCGAGCTGTTGTACGGGCCGACCAACGAGGAAATGATCACCGAGATCTTCCGCGCCTACGTCAAGTCCTACAAGAACCTGCCGCTCAATCTCTATCACATCCAATGGAAATTCCGCGACGAGCAGCGTCCGCGCTTCGGCGTGATGCGCGGCCGCGAGTTCCTGATGAAGGACGCCTATTCGTTCGACCTCAACGAGGCCGCGGCGCGCGTCGCCTACAACAAGATGTTCGTGGCCTATTTGCGCACCTTCGCGCGGATGGGGCTGAAGGCGATCCCGATGCGCGCCGAGACCGGCCCGATCGGCGGCGACCTCAGCCACGAGTTCATCGTGCTCGCCGAAACCGGCGAATCCGGCGTCTTCATCAATCGCGACGTGCTGGACCTGCCGGTGCCGGGCGAGGATGTCGATTATGACGGCGACCTGACGCCGATCATCAAGCAATGGACCTCGGTCTATGCGGCGACGGAGGACGTTCACGACGCCGCGCGCTTCGAACGGGAGGTGCCCGCGGACAAGCGGGTCAACACCCGTGGCATCGAGGTCGGGCAGATCTTTTATTTCGGCACCAAATATTCCGAGCCGATGAAGGCGCTGGTGGCGGGCCCCGACGGCGTCGACGTGCCGATCCATGGCGGTTCCTACGGCGTCGGCGTCTCGCGCCTGTTAGGTGCCATCATCGAGGCCTGCCATGACGATGCCGGGATCAAATGGCCGGAGGCCGTCGCGCCGTTCCGCGTGTCGATTCTCAACCTCAAGCAGGGCGATGCGGCCGTCGATGCGGCCTGCGAGAAGCTTTATGCGGAGCTCACGGCCAAGGGCGTCGACGTGCTCTACGACGACACCGATCAGCGCGCCGGCGCCAAGTTCGCCGCCGCCGACCTGATCGGCATCCCCTGGCAGATCATGATCGGACCGAAGGGGCTCGCCGACGGCAAGGTCGAGATCAAACGACGCAGCGACGGCGCTCGCGAGACGATGTCGCCTGCCGACGCGGTCGCAAGACTTGTGGGCTGATAAGGCTGGTCGGCTGAATATTGTTCATCGCCCGAGATCGCGGCCGCCAATCCGGCCACAATTGACCCCGAATCATGGGATTATCGAGCGATGGATGAGACCATGACCGAAACCGTGCAAACTGCGCCTTTTGCGCCATTCGAGTGGATGCTGTCGGCGCGCTATCTGCGTGCGCGGCGGAAGGAGGGATTCATCTCGGTCATCGCCGGGTTCTCCTTTCTCGGCATCATGCTGGGCGTCGCGACGCTGATCATCGTGATGGCCGTGATGAACGGCTTCCGCAAAGAGCTGCTCGACAAGATCCTCGGCCTCAACGGCCATATCCTGGTCCAACCGCTGGAATCGCCGCTGACCGACTGGAAGGACGTCGCCGAGCGCATCAGCCAGGTCGATGGCATTCGCCTCGCGGCGCCCGTCGTGGACGGTCAGGCGCTCGCGTCATCGCCATGGAACGCCTCGGGCGTCCTGGTGCGGGGCATCCGTTCCGACGATCTCAACAACCTCACCTCGATCGCTAAGAACATCAAGCAGGGCTCGCTCGAAGGCTTCGACGACGGGCAGGGCGTCGCGATCGGCCGGCGCCTGGCCGACCAGCTGTCGCTGCATGCCGGCGACAGCGTGACGCTGGTGGCGCCGAAGGGCGCGGTGACACCGATGGGCACGACGCCGCGGATCAAGCCATACAAGATCGTTGCGGTGTTCGAGATCGGCATGTCCGAATACGATCTCGGTTTCGTGTTCATGCCGCTGGCCGAGGCGCAGGCCTATTTCAACCGCAGCAACGACGTGACCTCGATCGAGGTGTTCACCACCAACCCCGACAGGATCGACGCCTTTCGCAAGGCGGTGACGGAGGCGGCGGGTCGGCCGGTGTTCCTGGTCGACTGGCGGCAGCGCAACTCGACCTTCTTCAATGCGCTCCAGGTCGAGCGCAACGTGATGTTCCTGATCCTGACGATGATCGTGCTTGTCGCCGCGCTCAACATCGTCTCCGGCCTGATCATGCTGGTGAAGGACAAGGGCAGCGACATCGCGATCCTGCGCACGATGGGCGCCTCGCAGGGCTCGATCATGCGCATCTTCCTGATCACGGGCGCCTCGATCGGCGTGGTCGGCACGCTGGTCGGCTTCTGCGTTGGCCTCGTGATCTGTCTCAACATCGAATCGATCCGGCAATTCCTGTCCTGGCTGACCAGCACCGAGTTGTTCTCGCCGGAACTCTACTTCCTGTCGAAGCTGCCCGCTGAAATCGACGTCGGCGAGACCACGGCGGTGGTCGTCATGGCGCTGACGCTGTCGTTCCTGGCGACGCTCTATCCGTCGTGGCGCGCCGCGCGCCTCGATCCCGTCGAAGCGCTGCGGTACGAGTGAGGGGCTGATGGAGCAGCAGCAGGGGGCGGAAGATGTACCGGTCATTTATCTCCACGAGATAAAGCGGCAGTACCTGCAGGGCGAGGTGCCGCTGACGATCCTCGACGGTGCCAATCTGGCGCTGTGGGCAGGCCAGTCGGTCGCGCTGGTGGCGCCGTCGGGCTCGGGCAAGTCGACGCTGCTGCATATCGCAGGACTGCTCGAAGCGCCCGATTCCGGCGAGGTCTATGTCTCGGGCGCGCCGACCTCGCAGCTGCCCGACATCGAGCGCACGCAGCTTCGCCGCACCGACATCGGCTTCGTCTACCAGTCGCACCGGTTGCTGCCGGAGTTCTCGGCGCTCGAGAACGTCATGCTGCCGCAGATGATCCGCGGCCTGAAGAAGTCCGAGAGCGTCAAGCGCGCCAAGGAGATCCTGGGCTATCTCGGCCTCGGCGACCGCATCACCCACCGCCCGGCCGAGCTGTCCGGCGGCGAGCAGCAGCGTGTTGCGATCGCACGTGCGGTCGCCAACGCGCCGCGCGTGCTCTTTGCGGACGAGCCGACCGGCAATCTCGACCCGCACACGGCGGATCACGTGTTTCAGGCGCTGATGCAGCTGGTCAAGGCGACGCGGGTGTCGATGCTGATCGCGACCCACAACATGGAGCTCGCCGGCCGCATGGACCGGCGCGTCTCGCTCTCGAACGGCCAGGTGGTCGAGCTCGAATAGCCAATCTTGCGAAAACAACCCCATGCACAGTAGCCAAGTGCTTGGCGGGATTGGCGAAAAAAATCGGCGACCACGCTCGGCCGCGCCCCTAGGGCTCAAGGTCTGATCACCGTCAATTTGAACGGCCCGCCATTGGCTGCGGCGTGCTCGACCGCCTCGTTGGCATGGTCGAGGTCGAAGGCCGTCGCCTTGTACTCGTCCAGCCTGAGCAGCCCCGCGCGCACCAGCGCGATCAGGCGGCTCGCCGCATCCGGAGGGTACATCCAGACACCGTGGATGCTGATGCAGTTGCGCATGATCCAGGGGTAGGGCAGCTCGAGGCCCGCGCCGCCCGCCATGCCGACGCCGCCCATCAGCACGATGCGGCCGTAAGCGCGCACCGTCATGACCGCCGCCCGCACGACGGTCGGGCTCACCGAAGGCGGCATGATGTCGAACACGCAGTCGATCGGCCCCGGCGCGGCGCGCCTCATGCTCTCGCGGTCGTCGTCCTCGTTACCGGTGAGCCTGACCGGCTTCACGCGGTCGTCGAAGCGGCGGACGAGATCGTCGAGGATCTTTTCGTTGCGGCCCGGCGCCACCACGCAGGCCGCGCCCATTGCCAGCGCAACGGATACCGCAGCGCTGCCGAAATTGCCGGTGGCGCCGCTCACCAGCACGGTCTCGCCAGGCCGAAGATCTGCGGCGAGGAAGCCGCCATAGGGCACCAGCAGCGTGCCCAGCGCGCACCAGCGCGTCGCTTCCTCCGACGTGATCGCGCCGAGGCGTTTGACGTTCTCGGTCGGCAGGCGCATCTGCTGGGCGAAGGAGCCATGGCGAAAGTGCTTTTGCAGAAGTATTCCGCCGGGCCCGGCGGCGGTGAGGCCTTGCAGCGCGATATCGGGCGCAACGGAGTCATCGCGCGAGCGTACCGTCGGATCGCAGAACACCCAGTCGCCGACGGCAAGCCTGGTCGCGTCCGGACCGATCGCGCGGACCCGGCCGATGCCGCCGGGGCCCGGGACGATCGGCAGGTCGAGCGCATAATTGCGCGTCCCGTCGAGGACCTCGTTCATGTAGGACAGCACGCGCGTGGCGACGACGTCGACGATCACCTCGCCGGTGCCGATGGCTGGGTCCGGAACGTCCTCGATCACGAGCGGCGATCCAAAGGATTTGAGCACGGCAGCTTTCATGATGTTCACCTCAAGGTCGGGTGAAGCCCTATGCGCTGTCTTGGAGAGCGCAGGAAGGCCTGGTATTATCCTAGTATTCGTTGGGCCCTCCATCGCAGGACACGCGTCATGGCCGATCCACGCCGGGTTGAATTCGGCGACTTCCTGAGATCCCGCCGCGAAAAGCTGTCGCCGAAGACCGTCGGGCTTCCGATGGGCCGGCGCCGACGCACCGCGGGGCTGCGCCGCGAGGAGGTCGCGCAGCTCGCCGGCATCGGCGTCGACTGGTACATCCGCCTCGAGCAGGGCCGCACGGTCAGCCCGTCCGTTACCACGATCGACGCACTGGCCCGCGCGCTGCGCCTCAGCAAGACCGAGCACGCGCACCTGAGGGCGCTGGCGCGCGACGGCGACAAGCGCCCGTTCACGCGCGAAATCGTGCCGCCGCCGATCCGGCGGATGATCGAGAGCCTGCACCAGCCGGCCTACATCACCGGGCGCCGCTGGGACGTGCTGGCCTGGAACGAGGCTGCCGAGGACGTCTTCGCCTTCGGGCGATTGCCGGAGCAGGATCGCAACACGCTGCTCCTCATGATGACCAACAAGCAGACGCGAAAATCCTACGGCGCCGGCTGGGCGGATGTCGCCAAGGCCATGGTGGCGATGTTTCGCGCGACCCACGACGTCTGGGCCGGCGATCCCGCCTTCACGGAGTTGCTCACGCGACTGCGCCAGGGCAGTCCGGAATTCGTCAAATGGTGGGAGGCACACGATATCCGCAGCACCATCTCGGGGCGCAAGACCATGAACCATCCGACCAAAGGTGTGCTGCACTTCGAGCACACCAGCTTCCAGGCCAACGACGATCCCGCGCTGAAGCTCGTGATCTATACGCCGGTGTAGGACGGACACCGATTCAATAAAGCTTCTCTCTTCGAAGCCATTCAGGCTTTCGAATACGACCGCTGCAGATCTCTTTCCGAGCGCAATGAAGCGCCGTCAGCCCGATCCAAAGGGCCCGGGGAACCCAAGTGTCACCCGGAGGTTAATTGGTCGGTCAGTCGACATACGTCAGGTCGGGCTGCCCCGATCGAATTGAACTGCGCAACGCGGAATACCGTTTCATCAGCCTATCGAGTGGAGGCAGGGAAGTGTCCGGGGAAGACCGATGACGACAGCGACCGGGCTGCTCTCGGCCGACCGAAATGCCGTCTTAGCCACCCTCGGCGACTACATTCGAGAAATCGGCAACCCCGACGATCTCGCCTATGCCGCGGCTGAACTGCTTGGCCGCAGCCTCAATGTCAGCCGGGCAGGTTACGGCACCGTCGATACCTCCGCCGAAACCATCACGATCGCTCGCGACTGGAACGCTCCCGGGATCTCGAGCCTGGCCGGCGTGCTGCGCTTTCGCGACTATGGCAGCTATATCGAAGACCTGAAGCGGGGCGAAACGGTCGTCTGCGCCGATGCCGAAAAAGACCCTCGCGTCGGCGACCGCGCCCGTGCTCTCGAGGCGATCTCGGCACGCGCACTCGTCAACATGCCGATCTCCGAGCCCGACGGGGTTGTGGCGCTGTTGTACCTCAACAATGCCGCGCCGCGCGAATGGAGCCCTGCAGAGCTGGACCTCATCCGCGATGTTGCCGAGCGCACGCGCACCGCGGTCGAACGCCGCCGTGCGGAAACGGCCGTGCGCGAGAACGAAGCCCGGCTGCTCTTCCTGGACGCCCTCAACAAGGAGACGGCCAAGGTCCGCGATGCCGATGGCGTGATGGCGGTGACGACGAGGATGGTCGGTGAGCATCTCCGCGTCTCGAACTGCGCCTATGCCGACATGGATCCTGATCAGGACGGCTTCACCATACGCGGGGACTGGGCAGCGCCCGGTGCGATGCACATCCTGGGGCACTATAGCCTTGCCGACTTCGGTGAGAAGGCGGTGCGAGAGCTGAGCGCCGGCAGGCCCCTTGTCATCAACGACAATCGGGAGGAGATCGCGCCGGAGGAAGCCGCCGCTTTCCAGCGCATCGGCATAGGTTCGACCATTTGCATGCCCTTGGTGAAGGAAGGGCGGCTGACGGCCTTGATGGCGATACATCACCGGGGCCCGCATCTCTGGACGGCGCGAGAGCTTGCCTTGCTCACCGAGGTGACGGAGCGATCATGGGCGCACATCGAGCGCGTCCGATCGGAGCAGGCAGCCCGGGAATCTGCCGAACGGCTGGTCCTCGCCAACAAGGCGGCCGGCATCGGCACCTGGGACTACGATCCGCTCAACGACATTCTCCGATGGGACAGCCGCTGCAAGGAGGTGTTCGGCCTCCCACCTGACGCCGATGTCAGCTATGAAGGATCATTCCTGAGGGGCATTCATCCTGAGGACCGGCAGCGCGCCCATGAGGCTGTATCGGCCGCCCTGAAGCCTCATTCTCCGCCAAGCTACAACATCGAATACCGGACCGTCGGTATCGAGGACGGCGTCGAGCGCTGGATCGCCGCAACTGGTCGCGCGATTTTTTCCAACGGCCAGGCTACCCGCTTCATTGGGACCGTGCTGGATATCTCCGCGCAGAAGAAAACGGAACGTCATCTCAGGATACTCAACGATACAGGGGCATCGGTTGCCCGCGAACGCGATCTCGAGAAGATCGTTCAGATCGTGACGGATGCCGGCGTCGAGCTGACGGGCGCCCAATTCGGAGCCTTCTTCTACAACGTCCTGGCAGCGGGCGGCGACAGCTACATGCTGTATTCGCTATCCGGCGTGCCTCGGTCGGCTTTCGAAAACTTCCCAATGCCGCGCAACACCGCCATGTTCGAGCCGACGTTCAGGGGCACGGGCGTGGTGAGGTCGGACGACGTTCTGCAGGACCCGCGCTATGGCAGGAATGAGCCGCGGAAAGGCATGCCCGAGGGCCATCTTCCGGTCCGCTCCTACCTGGCGGTCCCCGTGATCTCGCGAAGCGGCGAAGTGCTCGGCGGGCTCTTCCTGGGTCATGCGGAGGTGGGCAAATTCCACGAAGAGCATGAGGCCGCATTGCTCGGCATTGCCGGTCATGCCGCCACGGCCATCGACAACGCCCGGCTCTTGACCAAGCTCGAGGCGCTCAATGCCGAGCTGGAGCAACGTGTCGCCGATGAGATCGGCGAGCGCATGAAGGCCGAGGAGCAATTGCGGCAATCGCAGAAGATGGAAGCCGTCGGGCAATTGACAGGAGGCATCGCCCACGACTTCAACAATATGCTGGCCGTGATACTGGGCAGCCTGAATCTTGCAAAGCGGCGGCTCAGCAAGGGCGAGGTCAACGTTGACCGATTCCTCGAAGGTGCCATCGACGGCGCAAACCGTGCGGCCACCTTGACGCAAAGGCTGCTCGCGTTCTCGCGTCAGCAGCCTCTTGCGCCGGAGGTCCTGGACATCAACAGGATGGTCGGCGAGATGAGCGAGTTGCTCGAGCGATCGCTTGGCGAGCTGGTCCACCTCGAAACGGTCCTCGCTGCTGGTCTCTGGCGCGTCAAAGCCGACCCCGCCCAGCTGGAAAGCGCGGTCATCAATCTCGCGGTGAATGCGCGCGACGCGATGCCGAAGGGCGGCAGGCTGACGATCGAAACCAGCAACGCGTCGATAGATCGAAAATATGCCCGCGAATACGCCCTGGCGCCCGGGCAGTATGTTCTCATTGCCGTCACGGACAACGGCACGGGAATTCCGGCGGACATGCTGGGAAAGGTCTTCGATCCGTTTTTCACGACCAAGGTCGTGGGCAAGGGCACCGGCCTTGGACTTAGTCAGGTCTACGGCTTCGTGCGGCAATCGGGCGGCCATGTCAAAATCTACTCGGAAGTCGACGTTGGCACGACCGTGAAGATCTACCTTCCACGGTTCATCGGCGAGGAGGCAATCCCGGACTCGTCGCGCGGGATCATCCATCCCGGCGCAAGCCATCAGAACGAGACGATTCTCGTCGTGGAAGACGACGAGCGTGTCCGCAGCATCTCATCCGAAAGCCTGCGCGAGCTCGGCTATACCGTCATCGAAGCTGCGAGCGCCATGGAGGCGATCAGGACGATCGAAAACGGCAGCGTTCCGGATCTGCTGTTTACGGATGTCGTCATGCCCGAGATGACCGGCGCTGAACTCGCGGCACAATTGTCGAAGCGACATCCCGGCCTGAAGGTGTTGTTTACCACCGGCTACACGCGCAATGCGATCGTTCACAACGGCATGCTCGACGCCGGCAAGCATCTGTTGTCGAAGCCCTTTGCGATCGAAGACCTCGCTGCCAAAATTCGCAGTCTGCTCGACGAGTGTTGAGCACATCGTGTCATGCGCCTTTCGATTCGAAGCACGCCGGCTTCCAGGTAGCAATCAAGCTTCAGTCCATCACGCTTGCATGTCGTTTTCACAGACGGGCTTGTCCCGGCTCTCGCAAGAGGACCTTTGAGGGGTATACCGACGCGTGTTGATCACGTCAGTCGATCGATGATCTGAAGGAGCCGATCGCAGGACGCCTCGATCTTCTTAGGAGGAGACATTGCGACACCGAGCAACAGTCCTGGGCGCGCTGTGTCCTTCGACGCAAACCAGAGCGATAGCGGCGTAGGCGCGAGGCCAAGCGGTGCCGCTTCCCTGGCGATGGCCAGATCGGGTGCTCCCTCCGGCAACCGCAGGACCGCCGCCAATCCGGCAATCGTAACGTTGGCAGTGCGCGGGCGCAGGTATTTCAGCAAGCCATCGGCTTGTGCTGCGTAGACCCGTTTCGTGCGCCGAAGATGCCGCAGATAATGGCCGTCGCTGATGAAATCGGCCAGCGCGAGCTGCACCGCAGGTCCAGGCGCAGGTGCGAGGCACGCCGCAACTTCGGCAAATCGCGCCGCCAGAGCGGCGGGTGCAACCACAAAGCCCAGTCGCAGCGCAGGAGTCACGGTCTTGCTGAAAGAGCCGATGTAGATGACGCGGCCGGCGCGGTCGAGCGAGGCGAGCGCCGGTGTCGCCCGGCCCTTGAGCTGAAGCTCGCTCAGATAGTCATCCTCGATCACCCACGCCTTGCTTTGCGTGGCCCAGTCGAGCAGGCGTGAGCGTCTCGCCAGCGACAATGTCGCTCCGAGCGGCGCCTGCTGCCCTGGCGTCACGACCACCAGTGCCGCATCAGGAGCATGCTTCAGGCCGAGATCGACATCGATGCCGTCGGCGTCAACGGGGATCGGCACGATCGATGTTCGCGCGAGCTTGAGGCCGTGCTGCGTGAAGGGAAAGCCCGGATCCTCCATCCAGGCCTTCTTCTGCTCGAGGCCGAGGACGCGGAGCGTCAGGCCGAGGCCGCCGCTGAAACCGCCGGTGATGATGATCTGGGAGGGCGCGCATTCGATCCCGCGCGCCAGCGCAAGGTAGGCCGCGATTTCGCGCCGCAACGCCGGCTCACCGCGTGGATCAGGATAGATCGCCGGTGCGCTCATCTCGATGCGGACCGCCTGCGCGCGTATCCGCGCCAGCAACGTCGCAGGAAGGGTCTCCTGCGCAGGAACGCCCATCTGGAAGATCGCCGGCCCGGCCGTGAGCTCCTGGTACATCTCCATGAACGAGCCTGGGGCCGGGGCCTTGTCCCGCCGCACCGGAAAGCGTGGCCGGTCCGCGACATGTGTTCCAGTCGCGCGCCTTGCGACGATCAGTTGGGCGGATGAGAGCTTTTCGTATGCGACCCGCACGGTGCCGCGCGCGACGCCGAGCTGGGCGGCCAGATCCTGCCAGGAGGGCAGGCGCGCGCCCGGGGCGAGCACGCCGCTCTCGATGGCGGCCCTGATTCCCCTGTGGATCTGCTCGGCCAACGGCGTCTTCGCAGATCGATCCAGCTCTAGGCGCAGCGGCTTGGTCATGCCTGCTTGGTACATGATTTTTGCGCGTTCTTGGTACTTTTTCGTGGACCAGAGCAGGGACACCTAAGGGGTAACGGGGAGTGTTCATCCCTCCGATCATCAAGGAGCAAGCAGATGAGTGAACGTCTCGACTACAACCACGTTGCACCAGCCGGCGCGAAGGCGCTGGGTGGTGTCTACGGCTACGTCATGCAGAGCGGGCTTCCCGCGACGCTGGTCACCCTGGTCTATCTCCGCGTGTCGCAGATCAACAACTGCGCCTATTGCCTCGACATGCATATGCGCGACCTGCTCAAGGCCGGCGTGAAGACCGAAAAGCTCGCGCTGGTCCAGGCGTGGGCGGAGGCCGGCAATCTCTTCGACGAACGCGAGCGCGCCGCCCTCGCATGGGCCGAGACGGTCACCCGCGTCGCCGAGACCAATGTTCCGGATGATGCCTTTCGAGCCGCCCGCAAGGTCTTCAATGAGCGCGAGCTCGTCGATCTCACGATCGCGATCAGCCTGATGAATGCGTACAATCGCATGTCGATCAGCTTCCGGAAAACGCCGCAGGCCGTGCTCGAGAGTGCCCCTGACGGCGAATGGCATCAGCCGAAACAGAAAGCAGGAGCCTGAAAATGACGAGCGTGATCTCCGGCGTCAAAATTCCCGACAGTCAATTGGCGCGCGAGGCTGCCGAGCTCGTGCGCAGCTACGAAGGCGAGATGTTGTTCAACCATTCGGTTCGCGTCTACGTGTTCGGCGCGATCAAGGGGCTGCGTCAGAAGCTGAAGTTCGATCCCGAGCTGCTATATGTCGCGGCGCTGTTTCACGACCTCGGTCTCGTCGATCACTACCACACCGAGACCAAGCGGTTTGAGGTCGACGGCGCCGACGCCGCGCGCGACTTTCTGCGGGCGCGCGGCATTGCCGAGCCGCAAGCCGACCTGGTGTGGGAAGCGATCGCGCTACACACCACCCCCGGCATTCCGCAATATATGAGACCGGAGATCGCGCTCACCAACGCAGGCGTCCTGGTCGACGTCGTGGGCATCGGATATGACGAGTACACGCCCGAGCAGCGCGACCAGGTGATCTCCGCGTTCCCGCGCGGCGACTTCAAGAACGAGTTCCTGAAGGTGCAGACCTGCTCAGCGCTGAAGAAACCGCAGACGACGTTCGGGACGGTCAACTTCGATTACATCGAAGATCACGATCCGGGCTTCCGCAAGCCGAACGCGTGCACGCGCATCCGCAGCACGCCCTGGCAGAGCTGAGGGGATGCAACGGGCTCCGTCACGGGATGCCTGGCATCAGCCGAACGGTTCTGATCATCCGGCGCGAGCGGCGGGGCGTCTCGGGCGGTGAGGGGGTGTCGGTTTGCTCGGCGGAAAATACGGATTCACCACGCAACTCGCGGAGCGCCCGACCGCGAGATAGCGGCACTGCGCAAGCGATGCGTAGCGGCAGTCGAAATAGCCGACGGGACCGTAGATCTGCATGCAGACCGGATAGCTCGGATCGTAGGTCTGTGCATGCGCAAGTCCGCCGGCCGAGAGCTGGGCGACCGCGATGAGCGCGAGGTGGGCGCGGCGCATCTCAGCGCGGCAGGAAGTAGCCCGGCGTCTGTGCGCGCGGACGATTTTGATACGCGTATGGATCGTCGCTCTGTCCGACGAAATACGGATTGGCGATGCAGGTCAGCGCGCGACCGGATGCGCTCTCCTGACACTGCGCGTAGGTGTCGAACCTGCAATTGCTCAGTCCCGGCCATTCATCACCGGTGAGGCAGAATGGATGATTTTTGCCGAATGCGTGCGCCGGTGTGCCTGCACCCGATGCGAATGCAAATGTGACGAATGCGAGCGAAAATGTGGCGACAATAGGCAAGGGAACTCGACCGCGCATTTCGATTCTCCAATCACGCGAAAGTGCGCGCGACGCTGCTACACGCACCTGCAGTTTATGTCCTGTAGTCGACATTGGAACTCGTGAAAACACTTGTTTCATAGGGTTTCCGCACACCTGCTGATAAACATTCGTTAACGAGCGAGGTCCTTTCGACCAAACTGTTGCGTCGCGGTTACAGCAATTCCGTCGTCCACTGCTAAGACGTTGCGCACGGCCCGGGGGCCTACTGAAGAAACTGGAACGGGAATCAAATGAAGAAGAGTTTGTTGCTTGCCGCTGTCAGCCTCGTCGCGCTCAGCGCGGCTGCACCGGCGATGGCTGCTGACCTCGCGGCGCGGCCCTACACCAAAGCTCCGCCGGCGGCGATCGCTGCCGTTTACGACTGGAGCGGCTTCTACATCGGCGTCAACGGCGGTGGCGGTTCGGCGGATACGTCGTGGGACCTCGTCAACTTCGGTCCTGAAGGTTCGCACAACTCGACCGGCGGCACGGTCGGTGGCCAGATCGGCTATCGCTGGCAGACCGGCCAGTTCGTTTTCGGTGTGGAAGGCCAGGGCAACTGGGCCGACTTCTCGGGCGACAACATCAGCCTGATCGCCCCCGGCAATCGTAACCGGACCAAGATGGACGCATTTGGGCTCATCACCGGTCAGGTTGGCTATGCCTGGAACAACGTCCTGCTCTACGTGAAGGGTGGTGCGGCTGTTGTCAGCAACAAGTACGACGTCTACAGCGTTGCCACGGGTGCAAACCTCGACAACGCGGACGAGACCCGCTGGGGCGGCACGGTTGGCGCAGGCCTGGAGTTCGGTTTCGCTCCGAACTGGACAGTCGGCGTCGAGTACAACCACATCTTCCTCGGCGACCAGAATGTCACCTTCGCCAGTGGTGCAGTCGACCGCATCAAGCAGGACGTCGACATGGGCCTCGTCCGCCTGAACTACAAGTTCGGCGGCCCGCTGCTGGCCCGCTACTAAGACAGATCGCTCAACGCGAGCGGCTGACGAAAGCCCCGGCTTCGGCCGGGGCTTTTTGTTGTTTGCATTCAGCGAGTTAACCATCCCGCTTGGCGAAATCTCGGACTGCTTGACTCTAAAGAACAAAATGAGAACAATGTTCTTCATACGTTCCAACAAGGGAGCAGGCCATGTTCAGGGTTTTCGTGGAAGAAGCCGCCGCACTGGCGTCGATCACGCTGTTCGTCGGGATGATCGCGATCTGGGCGCAGGTGATTCCGCAGCTCTAGGCCGGTGAGCGTGCTGCTGCCGCTTGGGGAAAAGCGGGACGACTCGGCCGATCGGCCGCTCCGGCGTGGACTCTGGAGCAGTGACGCCCCACCATTGCGAGGCGAGTCGCCCGGGCGGTGCAGGATCCTCGTTTGATCTGCCTGACATCTCCCGGCGTCGGCGACCGCTCCATTTCATCTGCAAGAGGCCGTCACGCGACCATGCCGAGCGCCGGATTCGTTCACCTTCACGTTCACTCGGCCTATTCGCTGCTCAAGGGCTCGATCAAGATCGCCAAGCTCGCCGAGCTTGCGAAGAAGGACCACCAGCCCGCGCTGGCGCTGACCGACACCGACAATCTGTTCGGTGCGCTGGAGTTCTCCGACAAGATGGCGAGTTCCGGCATCCAGCCGATCGTCGGCTGCGAGCTGGCCATCGATTTCGGCGACCAGGATCCGAATGCGCGCAACGCGATGGGGCCGTCGCGGGTGGTGCTGCTGGGAGCGCAGGAGCGCGGCTATCGCAGCCTGATGCGGCTGAACTCGCGCGCGTTCCTGGAATCACCGGACAGCCATGCTCCCTTCATCAGGTTCGATTGGCTCGAGGGCGAGACCGAAGGCCTGATCGCGCTGACGGGCGGACCGGACGGGCCGATCTCGCTGGCGCTCGCCGGCGGTCACGCCGAGCTCGCCGCGCAGCGCTGCGAGCGTCTGGCCGGCCTGTTCGGCGACCGCCTCTACGTCGAATTACAGCGCCACAACACCGAGAAGGAGCGGCGCGTCGAAAGCGGCTTGATCGACATCGCCTACGCCAAGGGACTGCCGCTGGTTGCGACCAACGAGCCGTATTTCGCCGCGACCGACGATTACGAAGCCCATGACGCGCTCCTCTGCATCGCGGGCGGGCGGCTGATCGCCGAGACCGAGCGCGAGCAGCTCACGCCGGATCATCGCTTCAAGACGCGCGCCGAGATGGCGGTGCTGTTCGCCGACATTCCGGAGGCGTTGGCCTCGACGGTGGAGATCGCCGAGCGCTGCTCGTTCCGGCCGATGACGCGCAAGCCGATCCTGCCGTTCTTCACCGTCGGCGCCGCGTCGAGCTCGGATGCGGCTGCGGTGGAGGCCGCCGAGTTGAAGCGCCAGGCGGAGGAGGGGCTCGCCAACCGCCTCCGCGTGCACGGCCTGTCGCAGGGCACGACGGAAGAGACCTACGCCAAGCGGCTCGCCTTCGAGCTCGACGTCATCATGCGCATGAAATATGCGGGCTACTTCCTGATCGTCTCCGACTTCATCAAATGGGCGAAGTCGCAAGGGATTCCGGTCGGGCCGGGCCGCGGCTCCGGCGCCGGCTCGCTGGTCGCGTGGGCGCTGACGATCACCGACCTCGATCCGATCAAGTTCGGCCTGCTGTTCGAGCGCTTCCTCAATCCCGAACGCGTCTCGATGCCGGACTTCGACATCGACTTCTGCCAGGACCGCCGTGGCGAGGTGATCCAGTACGTGCAGCAGCGCTACGGCCGCGACCAGGTCGCGCAGATCATCACCTTCGGTACGCTGCAGGCGCGCGGCGTGCTGCGCGACGTCGGCCGCGTCCTGCAGATGCCCTATGGCCAGGTCGACAAGCTCACGAAACTGGTGCCGCAGAATCCCGCTGCCCCGGTGACGCTGGCCGCCGCGATCGAGAGCGAGCCGAAGCTCCAGGCGTTTCGCGACGAAGACCCGGTGGTGGCGCGCGCCTTCGACATCGCGCAGCGCCTCGAAGGCCTGACGCGCCACGCCTCGACCCATGCGGCCGGCATCGTGATCGGCGATCGTCCGTTGAGCGAGCTCGTGCCGCTCTACCGCGATCCCAAATCCGACATGCCGGTGACCCAGTTCAACATGAAATGGGTCGAGCCTGCGGGGCTCGTGAAGTTCGACTTCCTCGGCTTGAAGACGCTCACGGTCCTCGACGTCGCGGTGAAGCTGCTCAAGCCGCGCGGCATCGATGTCGATCTCGCCACGCTGCCGATCGACGATGCCGAGAGCTACCAGATGCTGGCCCGTGGCGACGTCGTCGGCGTGTTCCAGGTTGAAAGCCAGGGCATGCGGCGAGCGCTGATCGACATGCGCCCGGACCGTTTCGAGGACATCATCGCGCTGGTCGCGCTCTATCGACCGGGCCCGATGGCGAACATCCCGACCTACTGCGCGCGCAAGCACGGCGACGAGGAGCCGGAATATCTGCATCCCGTGCTGGAGCCGATCCTCAAGGAGACGTTCGGCGTCATCATCTACCAGGAACAGGTGATGCAGATCGCGCAGGTGATGTCCGGCTATTCGCTCGGCGACGCCGACCTCCTGCGCCGCGCCATGGGCAAGAAGATCCGCGCCGAGATGGACAAGCAGCGCGACATCTTCGTCGCGGGCGCGGTGAAGAACGGCGTGCCGAAGGGGCAGGCCGAGACCATCTTCGAACTCCTGGCGAAGTTTGCCGACTACGGCTTCAACAAGAGCCACGCGGCGGCTTACGCGCTGGTGTCCTACCACACCGCCTACATGAAGGCGCATTATCCGGTGGAGTTCATCGCGGCGTCGATGACGCTCGATCTCAACAACACCGACAAGCTTTCCGAATTCCGCTCCGAAGCGCAGCGTCTCGGCATCAAGGTCGAGCCGCCCAACATCAACCGGTCAGGCGCGACCTTCGAGGTCGGCGAGAAGACCATCTACTATGCGCTCGCAGCGCTCAAGGGCGTCGGCATCCAGGCGATCGAGCAGATCATCGCGGAGCGGACCAGAGGCGGCCTGTTCACCTCGCTCGCCGATTTCGCCGCCCGGGTCTCGCCGCGCGCGATCAACAAGCGCATCATCGAAAGTCTCGCCGCCGCCGGCGCCTTCGATACGCTGGAGCCGAACCGGGCGCGCGTCTTTGCCGGTGCCGACTCGATCCTCGCCGCGTGCCAGCGCGCGCACGAGGCCGCGACCATCGGCCAGAACGACATGTTCGGCAGCGCGGCCGACGCGCCGACCATCATGCTGCCGCAGGTCGAGCCGTGGCTGCCGGCCGAGCGGCTGCGCCGCGAATACGACGCGATCGGCTTCTTCCTGTCGGGACATCCGCTCGACGACTACGCGACCGTGCTGAAGCGGCTGCGGGTGCAGAGCTGGGCCGAATTCTCGCGCGCGGTGAAGACCGGCGCCACCGCCGGCAAGGTCGCCGCGACCGTGGTCTCGCGCATGGAGCGGCGCACCAAGACCGGCAACAAGATGGGCATCATGGGCCTGTCGGATCCGACCGGCCATTTCGAGGCGGTGCTGTTCTCCGAAGGCCTCGCGCAATATCGCGACGTGCTGGAGCCGGGCGCGGCCGTGCTGCTGCAACTGGGCGCCGAGCTTCAGGGCGAGGACGTGCGCGCCCGCGTGCTGCATGCCGAGCCGCTCGATGACGCCGCGGCCAAGACGCAGAAGGGCCTGCGCATCTTCCTGCGCGACACCAAGCCGCTGGATTCGATCGCCAAGCGCCTTGCCGGGCCCGACATGGCGGCCTCGAACGGCGGCGCGCCGAAAGTCGGGAGTCCCGCGCTTGCGTCGCGCTCCAACGGCGACGGCGAGGTCTCGCTGGTGCTGATGCTCGACCTCGAGACCGAGGTCGAGATGAAGCTGCCCGGCCGCTTCAAGGTCTCGCCGCAGATCGCCGGCGCGATCAAGGCGGTCGCGGGCGTGGTGGACGTGCAGCAGCTCTGAGGTCGCCGGCACCGCCGCAAACCAAAGCTTAACTATTTGGCCCGCGTGTGGTTTCGAAGTCGCTCGAGCGCAGCTATCAGTTGTCGGCTCGACGATCTCGTTTGACGAGAAACCTGGAAGGACAACAACCATGTGCGACAAATGCTCCGAAAATCTGCATCAACCTGTTGCTCCCTCCCGGCGCTCCATGATGCTCCTTGCCACGTCGGCGCTTGCAGCGTCGGCGTTCGGCGGGGCCGCCTTCGCCAAGGAGAAAAAGGCGCCGCCGAAACCGCAGAACGTGCTGTCGCCCGATGCGGCGCTGAAGCGGCTGATGGAAGGCAATGCGCGCTACGTGTCGGGCGTGTCGCGCCGCCACGACTTCAAGCATGAGCGCGAGGCATTGGTCGGCGGCCAGAATCCCTACGCGGCCGTTCTGAGCTGCGCCGATTCTCGCATCGCGCCCGAATATGCCTTCGACAGTGGACGCGGAGACCTGTTCGTGTGCCGCGTCGCCGGCAATTTCGCTGGCGATGAGACCGTTGCGAGCATGGAATACACCGTCGCAGTGCTCGGAACGCCCCTGATCCTGGTGCTCGGCCACGACAATTGCGGCGCGGTCGACGCGACCATCAAGTCGCTGAAGGACGACAAGCCGCTGCCGGGGCACATCCCCACGCTGGTCTCCGCGATCGCGCCGGCGGTGAAGACGGCGGCCCAGCAGAGCGGGAATGCGCTCGACAACGCCATTCGCCAGAATGTCCTCGACAACGTCGCCAAGCTGAAATCGGCCGCTCCGATCCTCAACGCGGCGGTCGAGCAGGGCAAGCTCAAGGTGGTCGGCGGTATCTATCGGCTGAGCACAGGAAGCGTCGAGTTGCTCGCGCAGGGCTGAGCCCACCCGAGCATCGAGGCCTGGCGGTCGCGCCTCTTCCTCCGGAGGCCGGCCGCAAGGTCGACAAGCAGCAATCACCTTCGCGATGACGCCGGGATACAAGAATCCGGGGCCGGTCGATTCTCGCCCGTTGAGTGAACCGCCGGCAAGAGGACGCGTCGTGATATCGCCGCAGCGGGGCTGACGCCGGCGATGGGGCGGCCATGCCACCGCCTCAATCCAAGCTTTTCGTCGTCCAAGCCTTTCGTTCAACCGCCGTTCAGCCGGCTGCGCGCCTCATGCGTGCCGGATATCGACAACAATAGCGGGCGAGCAAGCCATGCGTGGGACGCTCAGAGCTTTCATCTGCCTTCTGCTGCCGATCCTGGCGCTCGCCGCGGGCGTACCGGAACCGGCGCGCGCCCAGCAGCCGGAAAAGCGCCTCGCGCTGGTGGTCGGCAACGGCGCCTACGCCAAATCGCCGCTGGCGACGACGGCCAACGATGCCGGCCTGATCGCGCAGACGCTGCAGGCGGCGGGCTTCGACGTGGTCGGCGCGCGCGATCTCGACGGCGACACGCTGCGCAAGAGCCTGCGCGATTTCATCCAGAAGGCCCAGGCTTCGGGCCCGGGCACCGTCGCGATGATCTATCTCGCCGGCTACGGCGTGCAGCTTGCCGGCGAGAACTATTTCATCCCGGTCGATTCCAACATCACCCGCGACACCGACATACCGACCGAGGCCCTGCGCATCAGCGACTATGCGCGCCAGCTCGCGTCCATTCCGCTCAAGGCCGGCATCGTCGTGCTCGACGCGGCGCGCGCGCAGCCCTTCATCGAGGGCGGTCAGCCGATCGCGAGCGGCCTGGCGCTGGTCGAGCCCGAGGCGAACATGCTGATCGCCTTCAACGCCGCGCCCGGCACGGTGGCGCCGGAGGAGCCGGGGCCTTACGGCATCTATGCCCAGTCGCTCGCCGAGATGATCCGCACCGGCGGCCTGCCGCTGCCCGAGGTGTTCGACCGCGTGCGCTTGCGCGTCAACGAGGCCTCCAAGGGCGCGCAGGTGCCCTGGAACGAGCAGAAGATATCGGCACAATTCTCGTTCTTCGAGCGTGGGCCCGACGCGCCGCCGCCGGAGACCACGCCCGACCAGGTCGCCGCGATCCGCAACAAGCCGATCCGCGATCTCGGCGTGCAGGATGCCTATGCCGCCGCGCTCGAGCGCGACACGCTGGCGGCCTATGAGGAGTTTCTCGCGGCCTATCCGAATGACCCGCTTGCAAAGCGCGTCATGGCGATCGTGGCGGCGCGCCGCGAGGCGATCACCTGGCGGCGAACCTATCGCGCCGATACGCCGGACGCCTATTGGTCGTATCTGCGCCGCTATCCGCGCGGGCCACATGCAGGCGATGCCCGGCGCAGGCTCGCGATCCTGACTGCGCCGCTCGAGCCGCCGCCGACTTTCACGATGCTGGACTACGACGTGCCGCCACCGCCGCCGGAGGAGGTCATCTATGTCGACCGTCCGGTGCTGTATTTCAGCGATCCCGATTTCGGCTTCGCGCCGCCACCGCCGCCGCCGGTCTATTATCTGCCGCCGCCGCCGCCGGATTTCGTGGTGCTGGCGCCGCCGCTGGCCGTGGTCGGCCTGTTCGTCCTGCCGCAGCCGGTGTTCGTGCCGATCCCGGTGTTCGTCCGGCCGCCGGTCTATGTCGCGCCGCCGCCGAACAACATCATCTTTCAGAACATCCACAACACCACGGTCATCAACACCGTGATCAACCGCCCGCCGGCGCCGCCGCCGGCCGCGGGGCCGGCGCCCGGTCCGGGCAATCTGGGCCCGGCGGTTGCCGGCCGCGCCACGCCGGCAGGTGCCGCCGTGCCGCAGGCAGTCGTGCAGCGCGCCGCGTTGATCCAGCAGGGCAAGGCGCCGATGCCGCCGAGCGCGACGATCCAGCCAACGGTGAGACCGGGTATCGCGGCACCGGCTCCGGCTCCAGCCAATGTCGCGCCTGCCACGACGGCGCAGCCGCCGGCTGCGGCCAAGCTGCCCCAAGCCAATACCTTGCCGGCACCCAATACCCTGCCGGGAACTCCTGGCGGTCCCCCGGCGGGCACGGCGCCCGGCGCCGTCAGGCCGAGCGGCACGCCCAGTCCGGGCGCGACGGCCCCCGCCGGCAACATTCCTGCTGCGACACCTCAAGCACCGGCGGCCACCAGGCTGCCGCAGGCCAACACGCTGCCGGTGCCCGGAACTCCGGGTGGACCGCCTCCGGCCGGGGCAGGGGGCGCGCCCGGCGCTGCTCCGCCTCATGGCAGACCCGCTGCCGCCACGACGCCCACCGGCAACGTCCCGCCGGCACCGCCGAACGCGGCAACCGCTACGGCGCCCAACCACCCACCGGCTCCCGGAAGCTCGACGCCGCCGTCCGCAGGCCTGCCCAAGCCGCCGGGGCCGACGACGCCACCTGCGGCTGACCTGCGCGGCAGGCCGGCCGGGTCCCAGTCGGGCGCTTTGCCGCCGCCGAGCGCGTCCCCCGGCAAGCCGGTCGTCCCGCCCACGGTCAAACCCGCGGCACCGCCACCGCCGCCAGTGGCGGCGCGGGGGCCGTCCGGAGTTCAGGATCACCGGCCCTCGCCGCCGGCCGCCAGGCCTGCCGCACCGCCACCGCATCCTCAGGCCCTGGCGAAGCCGACGCCGCCGCCTCCGCCGCGAGTCGCGCCGCCCCCACCACCGCGCGCGGCTCCTCCGCCCGCAGCCGTGGCCCGACCGGCGCCACCGCCGCCCGTTGCTCGACCGGCGCCGCCTCCGCCAGCGATGGCGCGTCCTGCACCACCTCCACCTCCGATGGCACGGCCCGCGCCGCCGCCACCTCCGGTCGCGCGGCCTGCACCGCCTCCCATGGCGGCCGCGCCGCCGCGTGCCGCGCCGCCTCCGCCGGCACGGCCGGCCGGCCCGCCACCAAAGGCCTGTCCGCCCGGCCAGCCCAAGTGCTAGGAGGCTGAAGGGCAGGGACGTCGGGACGTGACAGGGAGCTTGCGGGCGTCCCGGATGGCCCCTTATTTCCTTGCTTCTGGCCGAAATGGCGCTATATAGCGCGCCATCTCACACGGAAACATGGCTCACAAGGCCGTCCGGTGGCAGCCGGGGCGAGAACGCTCCGTTTTGCTCACACGTTTCCGGAGGAACCAACCGGAGAATTAGAACGATGGCGCTACCCGATTTCACCATGCGTCAGCTGCTCGAAGCTGGCGTGCACTTTGGTCACCAGTCTCACCGCTGGAATCCGAAAATGGCTCCGTTCATTTTCGGCACCCGCAACAACATCCACATCGTCGATCTCGCGCAGACCGTGCCGATGCTGCACCAGGCCCTTCAGGCCGTCAGCGACACGGTGGCCAAGGGCGGCCGCATCCTGTTCGTCGGCACCAAGCGCCAGGCGCAGGACGGCGTCGCGGACGCAGCCAAGCGCTGCGCGCAGTATTTCGTCAATTCGCGCTGGCTCGGCGGCACGCTGACCAACTGGAAGACGATCTCGGCCTCGATCAAGCGCCTGCGTCATCTCGACGACGTGCTCTCAGGCGGCGAAGCCAATTCCTACACGAAGAAGGAGCGCCTGACGCTTCAGCGCGAGCGCGACAAGCTCGACCGTTCGCTCGGCGGCATCAAGGACATGGGCGGTCTGCCCGACCTGATCTTCGTGATCGACACCAACAAGGAAGACATCGCGATCCAGGAGGCCCAGCGCCTCAACATCCCGGTTGCCGCAATCGTCGACACCAATTCGGACCCCAAGGGCATCACCTATGTGGTGCCGGGCAATGACGACGCTGGCCGCGCCATTTCGCTGTACTGTGATCTCATCGCGCGTGCGGCGATCGACGGCATCTCGCGCGCCCAGGGCGATTCGGGTATCGACATCGGCGGCGCGGCTCAGCCGGTCGCCGAGGAGCTGCCGACGCCCTCGTCGAGCGGTTTCCAGGGCCTTGCGGGTCCCCGCGGCACCGCCGATGACCTCAAGAAGCTCCCGGGCGTGTCGGGCGCGATCGAGAAGAAGTTCAACGACCTCGGCATCTTCCACTATTGGCAGCTCGCCGAGCTCGACCACGACACCGCGCACACGATCGGCGAAGAGGTCGGTCTGCCGAGCCGCGCGGACGCCTGGGTGGCCAAGGCCAAGGCGCTGACCGCAGAAGCGGAATAGTCAAAAAGACGATGGGTTGGCCGGATAGGATCCGGCCACCATTTCAGTTGACGCAAATTGCTGAGATGGCGCGCGGCGGGGCGCTACGATGCCACGCTGCGGCAAACCGGCAGGCACAAAGGATTTCAACAATGGCAACGATCACAGCGGCGATGGTCAAGGATCTGCGCGAGTCGACCGGCGCAGGCATGATGGACTGCAAGGCCGCGCTGACCGAGAACGACGGCAACATGGAAGCGGCGCAGGACTGGCTTCGCAAGAAGGGTCTGTCCAAGGCTGCCAAGAAGTCGGGCCGGGTCGCGGCCGAGGGCCTGATCGGCGCGCTCACCAAGGGCACCAAGGGCGTCGTGGTCGAGGTGAATTCCGAGACCGACTTCGTCGCGCGCAACGGCCAGTTCCAGGGCCTCGTCAAGATGATCGCCCAGGTCGCCTTCGACGTCGGCGCCGACGTCGAGAAGATCAAGGCCGCCAAGGTCGGCGACGTCACGATCGAAACCGCCATCAATGATGCGATCGCTACCATCGGCGAGAACATGACGCTGCGTCGCGCCGCCCAGCTCGAAGTGAGTCAGGGTGTGGTGTCGCACTATGTCCATGGGGCCGTCATCGACGGCGCCGGCAAGATGGGCGTGATCGTGGCGCTGGAATCGCCGGGCAAGGCCGACGAGCTTGCGGCGCTCGGCCGCCAGATCGCGATGCATGTCGCCGCCGCCAACCCGCTGGCGCTCGATCCGTCCGGCCTCGATCCGGCGGTCGTCAAGCGCGAGAAGGACGTGCTCGCCGACAAATATCGCCAGCAGGGCAAGCCCGAGAACGTGATCGAGAAGATCGTCGAGTCCGGCCTCAAGACCTACTACAAGGAAGTCTGCCTGCTCGAGCAGGCCTTCATCCACGACACCGGCAAGTCGGTGGCGCAGGCGGTGAAGGAGGCCGAGGGCAAGGTCGGCGGCGCTGTGAAGATCGCGGGCTTTGTGCGCTATGCTCTCGGCGAGGGAATCGAGAAGCAGGAAAGCGACTTCGCGGCCGAGGTCGCCGCGGCCAGCGGCAAGAAGTAAGCGCCGGAACGTTCCTTCCGGCGTGCCGCCGGAAGCGGCGCCCGGACAAGGAAGGTGCTCATGACTGATCCGGTCTACCGTCGCGTCGTGATCAAGCTGTCCGGCGAATATCTCGCGGGACAGCAAGGCTTTGGCATCGATCAACCGACCGTCGACCGGGTTGTGGACGATCTGATCGCGGCCCGCCATCTCGGCACCGAGGTCGCGGTCGTGATCGGCGGCGGCAACATGGTCCGCGGCGTGGAGGTCTCCTCCCGCGGGGTGTCGCGCACAACCGGCGACACCATGGGCATGCTCGCCACCATGATGAACTGCCTCGCGCTGGAAGCGGCGATCGAGCGCAAGGGCACGCCGGCGCGGACGCTGTCGGCCTTCGTCATGCCAGAGATTTCCGAGCTGTTTACCCGCACTGCGGCACACAAATACCTGGCCGAGGGCCGGATCGTGCTGCTTGGCGGCGGGACGGGCAACCCGTTCTTCACCACCGACACGACCGCGGTGCTCCGTGCCGCCGAGATCGGGGCGCAGGCGGTCCTGAAGGCGACCAATGTCGACGGCGTCTACTCGGCCGACCCGAAGACGGATCCGACCGCCACGCGGTTCGACCGTCTGACGCATTCACAGGCGATCGAGGGCGGCTACAAGGTGATGGATGCGACCGCCTTCGCGCTTGCCCGCGAGACATCGCTGCCTATCATCGTATTCTCGATCGCGGAGCCGGGGTCGATCGGCGCGATTCTGCGTGGCGTCGGCCACGGAACCATCGTCGCCGGCTGACGGCTCGTCTTGCGTGCCCCGAGGGAAGGGCGCGGAGCGGTCGCCGGGATTTTGAAGGAGAAACGTGATGGCCACGGGTAATTTCGACCTCAACGAAGTGAAGCGCCGCATGCAGGGCGCCGTCCAGTCCCTCAAGCATGAACTCGGCGGCCTGCGCACCGGCCGCGCCTCCGCCTCGATGCTCGATCCGGTTCAGGTCGAGGCCTATGGCAGTCACATGCCGCTGAACCAGCTTGCCACCGTCAGCGTGCCGGAGCCGCGGCTGATCTCGGTGCAGGTCTGGGACAAGTCGATGGTCAAGGCGGTGGAGAAGGCGATCGTCGATTCCAATCTCGGCCTGTCGCCCGCGACCGAGGGCCAGGTGCTGCGCCTGCGCATCCCCGAGCTCAACGAGGAGCGGCGCAAGGAGCTGGTGAAGGTCGCGCATAAATACGCCGAAGCCGCCAAGGTCGCCGCGCGCCATGTCCGCCGCGACGGTCTCGACGTGCTCAAGAAGCTCGAGAAGAATCACGAGATGTCGGAGGACGATCAGAAGCGTCACGCCGACGAGGTGCAGAAGGCGACCGACGGTACCATCGCCGAGATCGACCAGTTGCTGGCCGCCAAGGAAAAAGAAATCCTCACCGTCTAAAGCGCGATGAATGGTCATCGCGCTTTAGGTTATTGTTTGCGCATGATCTTTTCGGAAAACCGCTTCGCACTTTTCCGGATCATGCTTTGAGGCCGCCATAATGTCCAACGCCGCCGCGCCAGCAACCGAAGGGCCCGACCGGTCCGAGGCGCCTGCGCACGTCGCCATCATCATGGATGGCAACGGGCGTTGGGCGGCCGCGCGCGGCCTGCCGCGTGCGGAAGGGCATCGCCGCGGTGTGGACGCGCTGCGGCGCGTGGTGCGCGCCTCGCACGAGCTCGGCATTCGCTATCTCACCATCTTCTCGTTCTCGTCGGAGAACTGGTCGCGCCCGGCGAGCGAGATCGGCGACCTGTTCGGCCTGCTGCGGCGTTTCATCCGCAACGATCTGGCGAGCCTGCATCGCGACGGCGTCAAGGTTCGCATCATCGGCGAGCGCGAGGGGCTCGAGAGCGACATCTGCGGGCTCCTCAACGAGGCCGAGGAGCTGACCCGCGACAACACGCGCCTGACGCTCGTGGTCGCCTTCAATTACGGCTCGCGGCAGGAGATCGCGAAAGCGGCGCAGAAGCTCGCCCGCGAGGTCGCGGAGGGCAAGCGGGATCCAGCCACGATCGACGCCGAGACGCTCGGGGCGCATCTCGACGCGCCCGACATTCCAGATCCCGATCTCATCATCCGCACCAGCGGGGAGCAGCGCCTGTCCAACTTCCTGATGTGGCAGGCCGCCTATAGCGAGCTCGTGTTCGTGCCGATCCACTGGCCCGACTTCGACAAGGCGGCGCTGGAGAGCGCGATTGCCGAATTTGCCAGGCGCGAACGCCGTTTCGGCGGCCTGGTCGCGAAAACCGCCTCGTGAGCGAACCGGACGCCGCACCGGCGGGCTCTCAGCCCGCCCAGAGCAATCTCGTGCTGCGAGTCCTCGCAGGGCTGGTGCTGGCGCCGCTCGCCATTGCGCTCGCCTATGCCGGCGGCTGGCTCTGGGCACTTCTCGTTACCCTGGTCTCGATCGGACTGTTCGCCGAATGGCTGATGGTGGTGGGCGCGAGCTCGGTCGCGCTGACGGGCGCGGGGACGATCGTCATTGCCATCGTCGGATTTTGCACGGCCTTCGGCGCCCTCAAGACGGCCGTCATCAGCGGCTTCATCGGCGGCGCGATCGTGACGCTGATTGCGCGGAGGAAGTTCGTCTGGGCGGCGACCGGGTTTGCCTATGCGTCGGCGGCGCTGCTGGCTTCGATCCTGGTGCGGCAGGATCTCGTCAACGGTTTCGCCGCGCTGATGTTCGTGCTCCTCGTGGTGTGGGCGACCGACATCGGCGGCTATTTTGCCGGCCGCAGCATCGGCGGGCCGAAGCTGTGGCCGCGCGTGAGCCCGAAAAAGACCTGGTCCGGAGCGCTCGGCGGCTTTGCGGCGAGCCTTGCGGTTGCGGCCGGCTTTGCCGCCTGCGGGATCGGAAAGGTGGTTCCACTGCTGCTCGTCAGCGCCGTCCTGTCGGTGGTATCGCAACTCGGCGATCTCTTCGAATCCGCAGTGAAACGGCGCTTCGGAGTCAAGGATTCCAGTCACTTAATTCCCGGCCATGGCGGGCTTATGGACCGCCTGGACGGTTTCGTCGCCGCCATCCTGGCGGCATGGATTATCGGCTTTCTCCGCCATGGTGTGCATAGCGCCGGAAGCGGTCTTATGGTTTGGTGAGGATATGAGCGCGGTCCCATTGCGTAACAACAGGCTTGCGGCGTCCGACGTCCGCAGCGTCACGGTTCTCGGCGCCACCGGCTCGATCGGCGACAGCACGATGGACCTGCTGCGCGCCTCGCCCGAGCGCTATCGTGTCGAGGCGTTGACGGCGAACGGCAATGTCGCGGCGCTGGCCAAGCTCGCCAGGGAGTTCTCCGCGCGCTATGTCGCGATCGCCGACACCTCCAAGCTCGCCGAGCTCAAGGCCGCGCTGGCGGGCACTGGCACCGAATGCGGCGCCGGCGAGAGCGCGGTCATCGAGGCCGGCGCGCGTCCGGCCGACTGGGTGATGGCGGCCGTGAGCGGTGCTGCCGGACTGAAGCCGGCGCTGGCGGCGGTTGATCGCGGTGCCCATGTCGCGCTCGCCAACAAGGAATGTCTGGTCTGCGCCGGCGATTTCTTCATGCAGCGCGCGGCAAAGGCGGGCGCCTGCATCCTGCCGGCCGATTCCGAGCACAATGCGCTGTTCCAGGCGCTGAGCTCAGGCAATCGCGACGAGCTGGTCCGCGTCATCATCACGGCCTCGGGAGGTCCGTTCCGGACCTGGAAGCCCGCCGACATCGAGCAGGCCACGCTCGAGCAGGCGCTGAAGCATCCGAACTGGAGCATGGGCCAGAAGATCACGATCGATTCCGCCTCGATGATGAACAAGGGGCTCGAAGTGATCGAGGCGTCCTATCTGTTCGCGCTCGCGCCCGACGAGATCGACGTCCTCGTTCATCCGCAGTCGATCATTCACGGCATGGTCGAGTTCTCCGACTGCTCCGTCGTGGCCCAGCTCGGCGCGCCCGACATGCGAACGCCGATCGCGCATTGCCTCGGCTGGCCCGATCGCATCAAGGGGCCGGCGGCCAGGCTGGACCTCGCCAAGATCGGCCAGCTGACCTTCGAAGCGCCGGACTTCGAGCGCTTCCCCGGGCTTCGGCTGGCCTACGATTCGCTCCGGACCGGGAAGGGGGCGACCACCGTCTACAACGCCGCCAACGAGGTCGCGGTCGCCGCCTTCATCGCCGGCAAGATCCGGTTCGGCGCGATTGCCCGGCTGGTCGAGGCGACCCTTGACGATTGGATCAAGGGTGGGAACCAGGCACCCCTGACGTCCGCCGACGATGCAATTTCCGTTGACCATGTTGCGCGAAATAGGGCTGCCGCCCTATTGCCTCAAATTGCCTTAAAGGCATCCTAGTTGGTTCGGTGCCAGGGCCTTGCGGCGCTGGGTGAGGGAAATCGATGATCGACTTTTTCGTCCATAGTTTCAATACGTTGAGCCATGGGCTCCTCGGTTACGCAATTCCCTTCCTGTTCGTCCTGACCATCGTCGTGTTCTTCCACGAGCTTGGCCATTTCCTGGTCGCGCGCTGGGCGGGTGTTCGCGTGCTGACCTTCTCGCTCGGTTTCGGACCTGAGCTGGTCGGTTTCAACGACCGGCATGGCACCCGCTGGAAGATCTCGGCAATCCCGCTCGGCGGCTACGTCAAGTTCTTCGGCGACGAGAGCGAGGCCTCGACACCGTCGTCACAGACGCTCGCGGCGATGACGGCCGAGGAGCGCGCCGGCAGCTTCCACCACAAGAAGGTCGGCCCGCGCGCGGCCATCGTCGCGGCCGGACCGATCGCGAATTTCATCCTGGGCGCGCTGATCTTTGCCGGCATGGCCCTCTATTACGGCAAGCCGAGCACGATCGCGCGCGTCGACGGCGTCGTCGCCGATGGCGCGGCGGCTGCGGCCGGCTTCAAGGTCGGGGACGTCGTCATCCAGATCGACGGCAAGCCGATCGAGAGCTTTGCCGACATGCAGCGAATCGTTGCGATGAACGCAGGTTCGGCGCTTGCGTTCCAGGTAAAGCGCGACGGCGCCATCGTCTCCCTGACCGCGACCCCGGCGCTGCTGGAGCGCAAGGATCCGTTCGGCAACAGCCATCGTCTCGGCGTGCTCGGTATCGAGCACAAGTCGCAGGCCGGGGAGGCCTCGACCGCGCCGGTCGGCGTCGGTGAAGCGCTCAAGATCGGGGTCGAGCAGGTCTGGTTCATCATCACCAGCACCTTCAAGTTCCTGGGCTCGCTGTTCGTCGGACAGGGCAATCCGAACGAGGTCAGCGGCGTCCTGGGAATCGCGAAGATGTCGGGGCAGGCGGCCAGCGCCGGGTTCCAGTTCGTCATCAATCTCTGCGCGGTGCTGTCGGTTTCGATCGGCCTGCTGAACCTGTTCCCGATCCCGCTGCTCGATGGCGGCCACCTGATGTTCTATGCGGCCGAGGTGGTCCGTGGCCGGCCCTTGTCCGAGCGAACCCAAGAGATGGGGTTCCGAATCGGACTGGGCTTGGTCCTGATGTTGATGGTGTTTGCGACCTACAACGACATCCTGCGGATGGCCGCTTCCTGATAGAGGCTTTTTTGTGGCGTTGCTGATCAGCAACGTCCTGGAATGAAATTGAAATCACGGCGCTTTCGGCCGTTTGCGCCGTCGGCGAAATTGGCTACAAGCGGCCTGAACTTGGGGAATCTCCAGACCGGCGTTGGGGTTGGGTCTGGCAGGGAATGATAAGGGCGCGTTGCGCGATGAAGTTTGGACTGCGACTCCGGGGGGGCTTGCTCGCAACCCTGATCATGTTCGGCGCGCCGGTGATTGCCCCGGTTGGGGCTGTTTTCGTGTCTTCGTCTGCATTCGCTCAGACCGTCCAGTCGATTTCCGTCGAGGGAAATCGCCGGGTCGAGGTGGAGACGATCCGCTCCTATTTCAAGCCGGGCCCGGGCGGCCGTCTGGATCAGGCTGCCATCGACGACGGCCTCAAGGCGCTGATCGAGACCGGCCTGTTCCAGGACGTCAGGATCAACCGCGGTGCCGGCGGCCAGATCATCGTCTCCGTGGTGGAAAATCCGGTGATCGGGCGCCTCGCCTTCGAGGGCAACAAGAAGATCAAGGACGAGCAGCTCTCCGCTGAAGTCCAGTCCAAGGCGCGCGGCACCTTCTCCCGCGCCATGGTGCAGTCCGACACGCTGCGAATCGCCGAAATCTATCGCCGCTCCGGCCGCTACGACGTGCGCGTCACGCCCGAGGTCATCGAGCAGCCGAACAACCGCGTCGATCTCATCTTCACGATCGAGGAGGGCGCCAAGACCGGCGTCAAGTCGATCGAGTTCGTCGGCAACAGCGCGTTCTCGTCCTACCGCCTCAGGGACGTCATCAAGACGCGCGAATCGAACCTGCTGAGCTTTCTCGCCAGCGGCGACATCTATGATCCCGACCGCGTCGAAGCCGACCGCGACCTGATCCGCCGCTTCTACCTCAAGAACGGCTTCGCCGACGTCCAGGTCGTGGCCGCGCTCACCGAATACGACCCGGAGAAGAAGGGTTTCAACGTCACCTTCAAGATCGAGGAAGGCGCGCAATACCGCGTCGGCGCGGTCAACTTCCGCTCGAGCATTCCGAACTTCGATCCAACCTCGATGCGCGCCTATTCGCGCGTCAATGTCGGCTCGCTCTACAACGTCGAATCGGTCGAGAAGTCGGTCGAGGAGATGCAGATCGAGGCCTCGCGCCGCGGCTATGCCTTCGCCGTGGTCCGGCCCGGCGGCGACCGCAACTTCGAGGCGCACACGGTGTCCGTCGTCTTCAACATCGACGAGGGCCCGCGCACCTATATCGAGCGCATCAACCTGCGCGGCAACACCCGCACGCGCGACTACGTGATCCGCCGCGAGTTCGACATCTCGGAAGGCGATGCCTACAACCGCGCGCTGGTCGACCGTGCCGAGCGGCGCCTGAAGAACCTCGACTATTTCAAGAGCGTGAAGATCACGACCGAGCCGGGCTCGTCGAGCGATCGCGTCATCCTGATCGTCGACATGGAAGAGAAATCGACCGGCGACTTCTCGATCTCGGGCGGCTACTCCACCACCGACGGCGCGCTGGCCGAAGTGTCGGTCTCCGAGCGCAATCTGCTCGGCCGCGGCCTGTTCGCCAAGGCGTCGGTGACCTACGGCCAATACGCCCGCGGCTACTCGCTGTCGTTCGTCGAGCCGTATCTGCTCGACTACCGCGTCGCGCTCGGCCTCGACCTCTATCAGCGCCAGCAGCTGGCCAACAGCTACATCTCCTACGGCACCAAGACGCTCGGCTTCTCGCCGCGCCTCGGCTTCTCCCTGCGTGAAGATCTGGCGCTCCAGCTGCGCTACTCGATCTACCAGCAGGAAATCACGCTGCCGAGCTACCTGGCGAACTGTAACAACGTGCAGTTCCTGCCCGATGGCAGCGCGAATCCGTTGTTCAATCCGAGCCCGGCCTTTGCCAATGCCAACGGCATCAACCTTGCGTCGACGAACGGCCTGGGCTGCTACAACGATGGCGAAGCCTCGCTGCCGGTGCGCAAGGAGCTTGCCAACGGCAAGACCCTGACCTCGGCGCTCGGCTACACGCTCACCTACAACACGCTGGACAACAACAAGAACCCCACCGACGGTCTGCTCATCGACTTCCGGCAGGATTTCGCCGGCGTCGGCGGCGACGTCTCCTATCTGAAGACCGTGGCGG
This sequence comes from Bradyrhizobium sp. I71, assembly GCF_022354745.1. Taxonomy (NCBI): domain Bacteria; kingdom Pseudomonadati; phylum Pseudomonadota; class Alphaproteobacteria; order Hyphomicrobiales; family Nitrobacteraceae; genus Bradyrhizobium; species Bradyrhizobium sp. I71. Next base: position 12,163 of record NZ_CP059398.1, on the reverse strand, counting down.
ACGGAAAATATTACACTCCGCTGGTGTCGGACATTGTCGGCATCGTCCGTCTCCAGGGCGGTATTCTGACCAAGGTGGGCAGCGACCTGCGCATGCTCGACCACTTCCAGATGGGCCCGAACCTCGTCCGTGGCTTTGCCCCGAACGGCATCGGCCCGCGCGACCTGAATCCCTTCGGTACCCAGGACGCGCTCGGCGGCACCAAGTACTGGGGTGCTTCGCTCGAACTGCAGATGCCGTTCTGGTTCCTGCCCAAGGAAGTGGGTCTGAAGGGTGCGGTCTATGCCGATGCCGGCGGCCTCTTTGATTACCAAGGGCCAACGAGTTGGACCACGACCAACGAGGTCAATTCGCCCGGCTGTATCCCGTCGACCATCAATCCGTCATCAGCGGGCACCTGCACCGGCCTCGTGTTTGACGACAGCAAGGTGGTCCGCACGTCGGTCGGTGTCGGCCTGATCTGGCAGTCGCCATTCGGCCCGCTGCGCTTCGACTACGCCGTGCCGCTCACGAAGGGCAAGTACGACCGCACGCAGGAGTTCCGGTTCGGCGGCGGCACCACGTTCTAGTTCGATCAGCACGGCACGATCCGGATCACTGGAGCCGGTTTCCGAAAGGGATCGTGCCAATCCAAGACATGGGGCATGATGCGGCCAGACCGCTTCATGCCGAAGCCGGACCGCGACGGGGTGGAATGGCGCAGCCGATCTTCTTCACAAGGCCGCCTGCCACAGCGCTGGCCGATATCGCCACGCTGACCAAGGCGCAGCTGGTCGACCCCGAAAGGGGCGGCCATCTCATTACGGGCCTGGCTTCGCTCGACGAAGCCGGCCCGATGCATCTGGCATTCTTCGACAACCTAAAATATACCGATCAGCTCAAGGCAACCAGGGCGGGTGCATGCCTGGTCAGTCCGCGTTTCGAGGCGGAGGTGCCCGCACATGTGGCCGTGCTGCGGGTGGCGCAGCCGTTCCGCGCCTTCGTCAGGATCGCGCGGGAATGGCACGGCGACGCGCTGCGGCCGCAATCCTGGGTCGGCAATGACGGTATCGCGCCCTCGGCGATCATCGATCCCTCGGCCCGGCTCGAGGACGGCGTGATCGTCGATCCCCTGGCCGTGATCGGCCCGGACGCCGAGATCGGCAGCGGCACGGTGATCGGCGTCGGAGCGGTGATCGGCCCCGGCGTCAAGATCGGCCGGGACTGCAACGTCGGCGCCCGCACGGCGATCCAGTGCGCCCTGATCGGCAACAACGTGCTGATCCATCCCGGCTGCTCGATTGGCCAGGACGGCTACGGCTTCATCTTCTTCGGCCCCGAGGGCCATCTGAAGGTGCCGCAGACCGGACGCGTGCTGATCCAGAACGACGTCGAGGTCGGGGCCAACACCACGATCGACCGCGGGTCCTTGCGGGACACCGTGATCGGCGAGGGGACCAAAATCGACAACCAGGTCCAGATCGGCCACAATGTGACGATCGGCCGGCACTGCCTGCTGGCGGCACAGATCGGCCTCGCCGGCAGCCTGACCATCGGCGACAACGTGGCGCTCGGAGCGAAGGTTGGCATCAACAATCACCTCAAGATCGGCGATGGGGCTCAGGTCACCGCCATGAGCGCGGTCAAGGACGACATTCCGCCGGGCGGCCGCTGGGGCGGGCATTTCGCCAAGCCGACCAAGCAGTGGTTCAAGGAGATCATCGCGGTGGAGCGCCTGGTACGCGACAGCAAGGCCGATCCGAAGGACGAGGGACGGGAATGACGGCGGAATCACCTGTTAAGTTCGAGTTGGTGGACATCAACGCGATCCTCCAGACCCTGCCGCACCGTTTTCCGATGCTGCTCATCGACCGCGTGATCAACATCCGCGCCGATTACAGCGGCATCGGCATCAAGAACGTCACCTTCAACGAGCCGGCGTTCCAGGGGCATTTCCCCGAGCGCCCGGTCTATCCCGGCGTCATGATGATCGAGGCGATGGCGCAAACCGCGGGCGTGATCGGCATCAAGTCGGTCGAAGGCACCGAGAAGCCGCGGGCGGTGTATTTCCTCACCATCGACAAGTGCAAGTTCCGCAAGCCGGTGCTGCCTGGCGATACCATCGAATATCACATGCGCTCGCTCGGGCGCCGCAAGGCCATGTGGTGGTTTCACGGCGACGCCAAGGTCAACGGGCAGGTCGTCGCGGAGGCCGATGTCGGCGCCATGCTGACGGACTGAGCGGCCAAGCGCTCCCACACAGGAGCCTCACGCGGGACAGTCGTAGCGGCTGCCGGCCGTCTCTCGCCTGATATTCTGGTTGAAGAACTGGCCCATGGACGGCGCGCCCAGGAGGCGTTCGACCGTGTCGGCCGTCACGCCGCAATAGCGGTCATAGGCGCCGTCAGCTGCGACGACGAGATCGTGCCGCGCGCGATCGTAACAGACCCGCTGGAGCACCGTGCTCCTGGTGATGTCGCGGCACTCGAACGTGCCGAGATCGACGAGCTGGCGTTCACCGGTCTCGATCGTCTCGGACACGATCGATGTACCGGCGAGCTGCGTAAGCAGAAGGACCAGAGCCCTGACCACGATAGTTGAAGCTCCGCATGAACATGTTGGAGGGCCGGCCGGACCGCTTCATCCGGCACTTGAAATACGCCGAGATGATACGTCACTGGACAGATCGGGCAAAGTCGCGCTAACCACCGGAAAACCAAGCGACTTCAACACATAACCAGACCTTCTTGACGAGTAAGATTGGCTTGATGAGCAAGATTGATCCCACCGCACGGATCGCGGACGGCGCCGTGATCGGCGAGGGCACCGAGATCGGACCCTATTGCATCATCGGCCCGAACGTCGTGATCGGCGCGAATTGCAGGTTGATCGGACAGGCCACAATCATCGGCCATACCGCGATCGGAGACGGCTGCGTGATTTCGCCGTTCGCGGTGCTCGGCGGTGCGCCCCAGGATCTCAGCTATAAGGGCGAGCCGACCCGGCTTGAGATCGGCTCGGGCTGCACCATCCGGGAAGGTGCGACGATGAATGTCGGCACCATCAAAGGCGGCGGACTGACGCGCGTCGGCAGCGGCGGCTACTTTATGAACAACAGCCATGTCGGGCATGACTGCGTGGTCGGCGACAATGTGATCTTCGCGACGTCGGCAACACTCGGCGGGCATTGCGAGATCGGCGATGCTGTTTACATCGGCGGCCTGTCTGCGGTGCACCAGTTCACCCGCATCGGCTCCTATGTCATGGTCGGAGGTGTCTGCGGTGTGCGCGACGACGTCATCCCGTATGGGCTCGTCAACGGGCAGTACGCGGTGCTGGAGAGCCTCAACCTGATCGGCATGAAGCGTCGCAAGTTCACCAAGCAGCGGCTCGCGACCGTGCGTGCGTTCTACCAGAAGCTCTTCCACGGGCCCGGCACGTTCGCAGAGCGTCTGGAGGCGGCGCGTCCGCTCGCCGGCGAAGACCCCGCGATCGCCGAAATCCTCGACTTCATCGGCAAGGGCAAGCGCCCGCTCTGTCTTCCCGCCATCGCGAAATGAGTTCGGGATGGCCGCGGACATGACATCGGCGGCTTCGCAGGTTTCGTCACCGGTCGGCATCGTCGCCGGTGGCGGCGCCATGCCGTTCGCGGTCGCCGAGTCGCTCGCCGCGCACGGCATCACGCCGGTGCTGTTTCCGCTGCGCGGGGCTTGCGATCCCGTGCAGGTGGAGAAATTCCGCCATCGCTGGATCTCGGTCGGCCAGCTCGGCCGCGCGATGCGGCTGTTTCGCGAGGAGGGCTGCCGCGACCTGATCTTCATCGGCACGCTGGTGCGGCCCTCGCTGTCGGAGATCCGTTTCGACGTCAAGACGCTGCGCCTGCTCGGCAACGTCATCCGCGCCTTTCGCGGCGGAGACGATCATCTGTTGTCCGGTGTCGGCCGCCTCCTCGAGCAGGATGGCTTTCGCATGGTCGGCATCAAGGACGTCGCGCCGGATCTGCTGATGCCCGAGGGCTGCATCAGTCGCGCCTGGCCCAGCGACGCCAGCAAGGCCGACATCGAGCGCGGGCGCGCGGTACTGACCGCGCTCGGTCCGTTCGACATCGGCCAGGCCGCGGTGGTGATCGACGGCCATGTCGTGGCGGTCGAGGACATCGAGGGAACCGATGCGCTGCTCGCCCGCGTCGCGCGGCTGCGCGAGGAGGGCCGCATCCGTGCCGCCACGGGCCGCGGCGTGCTGGTGAAGGCGCCGAAGAGCGGCCAGGATCTGCGCTTCGACCTGCCGACGATCGGCCCGCGCACGATCGAGGGCGTCGCGGCCGCCGGCCTTGCGGGCATCGCCGTCATCGCCGGCAACACCATCGCCGCGGAGCCGCAAGCGATGATCGCGCTTGCCGACGCAAAATATCTTTTCGTCATCGGCCTGCCCGCGTGATGCAGGGGCGCGATCCCATGCGCAAGATATTCCTGATCGCCACGGAGGAATCCGGCGACCGGCTCGGCAGCGCCTTGATGAAGGTGCTGCGCCAGCGGCTCGGCGACGGCGTGCAGTTCGTCGGCGTCGGCGGCCGCACCATGGCGCGCGAGGGGCTCGAATCTTTGTTTCCGATCGAGGAGCTGTCGATCGTCGGCTTTGCCGCGGTGGTGCAGCAACTGCCGAAGATCCTGCGGCTGATCCGAAAGACCGCGGACGCCGTGACCGAGGCCGCGCCAGACGTCCTCGTCATCATCGACAGCCCCGACTTCACCCATCGCGTCGCCCGCCGCGTGCGTTCGCACAGTCCTGGAATCCCGATCGTCGACTACGTCTCGCCGCAGCTTTGGGCGTGGCGGCCGGGCCGCGCACGGACCATGCTCGGCTATGTCGACCATGTGCTCGGCCTGCTGCCGTTCGAGCCGGAGGAATACCGCAAGCTCGGCGGGCCGCCCTGCAGCTATGTCGGCCATCCCCTGATCGAGCAATTGTCCTCGCTGCGGCCGAACGCAGAGGAGCAGACGCGCCGCGACGGCGAGCCGCCGGTGCTGCTGGTGCTGCCCGGCAGCCGCCGCAGCGAGATCCGGCATCACCTCGACGTGTTCGGCGCGGCGCTCGGCCGGTTGCAGGCGGAGGGGAGCGCGTTCGAGCTGATGCTGCCGACCATGCCGCATCTCGAAGCAACCATCCGCGAAGGTATCGCGAACTGGCCGGTCAAGCCGGAGATTGTGATCGGCGAGAACGAGAAGCGTGCCGCATTCCGCATGGCCCATGCGGCGCTGGCCAAATCCGGGACGGTGACGCTGGAGCTCGCACTCTCGGGTATTCCGATGGTGACGGCGTATCGCGTCGGCGCGATCGAGGCCTTCATTCTGCGCCGCGCGATCCGCGTCTCCTCGGTGATCCTTGCCAATCTCGTGATCGGCAGGGATGTCATTCCCGAGTATTTGCAGGAGGACTGCACGCCGGAGAAGCTGTCTGCGGCGCTCGCCGAACTCCTGACGGATTCGCCGCTACGACGGCAGCAGGTCGAGGCCTTCGCCCAGCTCGATCAGATCATGTCGACCGGCAACAAGTCGCCGAGCGTGCTCGCGGCCGACATCGTGCTCGCGACGATGCGCAAGGGCAGGCGGTAAGCGACGACTGCTAGGGTAGGCAAGCGAGAAGGGTATCCCTTCTCTCGCTTGCGAGACGAGATGGTGGGCACGCTTTCGCCTTGCCCACCTCCAATGTCGTGCAAACAAAACGGCGCCATCGAGAGATGGCGCCGTGTCGAAAGCCGTGTTGGCCGATCTTACTTGCGATCCTTGATCGGCACGTAATCGCGCTTGGTGACGCCGGTGTAGAGCTGGCGCGGACGGCCGATCTTCTGCTGCGGGTCCTCGATCATCTCGCTCCACTGGCTGATCCAGCCGACGGTGCGGGCGACCGCGAACAGCACGGTGAACATCGAGACCGGGAAGCCCATCGCCTTCAGTGTGATGCCCGAATAGAAGTCGACGTTCGGGTAGAGCTTGCGATCGATGAAGTACTGGTCGCTGAGCGCGATCTTCTCGAGTTCCATCGCCACCTTCAGCATCGGATCGTCGCCATGGCCGGTCTCCTTGAGCACGGCGTGACACATCTTCTGCATGATCTTGGCGCGCGGATCGTAGTTCTTGTAGACGCGGTGACCGAAGCCCATCAGGCGGACTTCGGAGTTCTTGTCCTTCACCTTGGCGATGAACTCGGGGATCTTGTCGACCGTGCCGATGTCATAGAGCATGTTGAGCGCGGCTTCGTTGGCGCCGCCGTGCGCCGGGCCCCAGAGGCAGGCGATGCCCGCCGCGATGCAGGCGAACGGGTTGGCGCCGGAGGAGCCGGCGATGCGCACCGTCGAGGTCGAGGCATTCTGCTCGTGGTCGGCGTGCAGGATGAAGATCTTCTCGAGCGCGTCGGCGAGCACGGGGCTCACCTTGTAGTCCTCGCAAGGCACCGCGAAGCACATGTTCAGGAAGTTCTCGGCAAAGCCCAGCGAGTTCTTCGGATAGATGAAGGGCTGGCCGACGGTGTACTTGTACGCCATCGCCGCCAGCGTCGGGATCTTCGCGATCATGCGCATGGAGGCGATCATGCGCTGCTTCGGATCGTTGATGTCGGTGCTGTCGTGATAGAACGCGGCGAGCGCGCCGACGGCCGCGACCATGATCGCCATCGGATGAGCATCGCGGCGGAAGCCCTGGAAGAAGCGAGCCATCTGCTCGTGCACCATCGTGTGATGGGTGACGCGGTGGTCGAAATCCTTCTTCTGCGTGGCGGTCGGCAGGTTCCCGTAGAGCAGGAGATAGCAGGTCTCCAGGAAGTCGCCGTGCTCGGCGAGCTGCTCGATCGGGTAGCCGCGGTATTCCAGCACGCCCGCGTCGCCGTCGATATAGGTGATCTTGGACTGGCAGCTCGCGGTCGACGTGAAGCCCGGATCGTAAGTGAACAGGCCGGACTGGCCGTAGAGCTTGCCGATATCGACGACATCGGGCCCGACGCTGCCGCTGAGGATCGGAAGCTCGTAGTTCTTGTTTCCTACCGTCAGCGTGGCGGTCTTGTTGCTTGGTTTTGCGTCCATCGTAGTCCCCGATGTGTGGTGAAACGGGCCGAAGCCGGAGGCCCCGAGGCAGATCAGGGGGCAGGCCGGATGTTCCAGAATGTACGGGGGAGATGGGTATATTATTGCTGTGTGCGCTGCAAGATCGACGCACGCATGGTCGACTTACGTCGTAGACTGGTCCTTGAGGCGGCCCAAGGTTTCCTGGCGTCCCAGGACGTCCAAAACCTCAAATATACCAGGCGACGTCGTTCGTCCGGTGAGCGCCGCCCTGAGCGGCTGGGCAACGGCGCCGAGCTTGAGACTATTTTCCTCGGCAAAGGCGCGCAGCGCGGCTTCGGTGGCGGTGCCGCTCCAGGTCTCGACCTTCTCCAGCGCGGAATGAAGCTGGCCGATCAGCTTGCGGTTCTCTTGTGTCAGCAACGCTTGCGCCTTGGGATCGAGCTCCAGTGGCCGGTCAGCGAAGATGAAATGGGCGGCGTCGATCAGCTCGATCAGCGTCTTGGCGCGCTCCTTCAGGGCCGGCATGGCCTTGAGGAGCTGCGCGCGCGTGGTGTCGTTTAACTTGGCCTTAAGCTCGTTGCGTCCGGGCACGTGGTCGAGCACGTCCTCGAACATCTTCACGAGCGATTGATCGTCGGCGTGGCGGATGTAGTGACCGTTGAGGTTCTCCAGCTTGGCGAAATCGAAGCGGGCGGCGGCGCGGCCGACGCTGGCGAGGTCGAATGCCGCGATCATCTCCTCGGTCGAGAAAATCTCCTGGTCGCCATGGCTCCAGCCGAGCCGGACGAGGTAATTGCGCAGCGCAGCCGGCAGGTATCCCATGGCGCGGTAGGCATCGACGCCGAGCGCGCCGTGGCGCTTGGACAGTTTCGAGCCGTCCGGGCCATGGATCAGCGGGATGTGGGACATGCTCGGCAGCGCCCAGCCCATCGCATCGTAGATCTGCTTCTGGCGCGCGGCGTTGATCAGGTGGTCGTCGCCGCGGATCACATGGGTGACGCCCATGTCGTGGTCGTCGACCACCACGGCGAGCATGTAGGTCGGGTTGCCGTCGCCGCGCAGCAGGACGAGATCGTCGAGGTTCTCGTTCTGCCAGACCACGCGTCCCTGGACCTGGTCCTCGATCACGGTCTCGCCGGTCTGCGGCGCGCGCAGGCGGATGGTGGGCTTCACGTCGGCGGGGGCCGTCGCGGGATCGCGGTCGCGCCACATGCCGTCATAGAGACGGGTGCGCCCCTCGGCGCGCGCCTTCTCGCGCATGGCCGCGAGTTCCTCGGCCGTGGCGTAGCAGCGGTAGGCCTTGCCGTCGGCCAGCAGCTGCTCGGCGACCTCGCGGTGGCGGGCGGCGCGGGCGAACTGGTAGATGACCTCGCCGTCCCAGCCGAGCTCCAACCATTTCAGGCCATCGAGGATGGCGGCGATGGCGGCCTCGGTGGAGCGCTCCCGGTCGGTGTCCTCGATCCGAAGCAGCATCTTGCCGCCGTGCTTCTTCGCATAGAGCCAGTTGAACAGCGCCGTGCGGGCCCCCCCGATATGGAGGAAGCCGGTCGGCGAGGGAGCGAAGCGGGTGACGACGGAATCGGTCATTCTTGGCAGGGCCTATGCATTGGAGGCGGTGGTGTATAGCAGGACCGGAGCATAACTAAAGCCCGACGGCGGACATGCTAGGCCTTGGCTCAGCCACGCGAATTTGGCAGAAGGGCCGCTGATTTCCCTACAGGATTTTCGTGATGACAGAACCGGTGGCGACTGAGGTTGGGCGCGATTTCATTCGTGACATCATCCAGGCCGACCTCGATCAGGGCAGGTACAAGGAGATCGTGACCCGGTTCCCGCCGGAGCCGAACGGCTATTTGCATATCGGCCACGCCAAGTCGATCGCACTCAACTTTGGCATCGCCCAGGAGTTTCCGGGCCGCTGCCATCTGCGCTTCGACGACACCAACCCGGTCAAGGAAGAGCAGGAATACATCGATTCCATCCAGGCCGACGTGCGCTGGCTCGGCTTCGACTGGGGCAAGAACCTGTTCTTCGCCTCGGATTATTTCGATCGCCTGTACGAATGGGCGGAGCAGCTGATCCGCGACGGGCTCGCCTATGTCGACGACCAGAGCCAGGAAGAGATCCGCCTCTCGCGCGGCACGCTGACCGAGCCCGGCAAGAACTCGCCGTTCCGCGACCGCAGCGTGGAGGAGAACCTCGACCTGTTCCGCCGCATGAAGGCCGGCGAATTCCCGAACGGCGCGCGCGTGCTGCGGGCCAGGATCGACATGGCCGCGGGCAACATCAACCTGCGCGACCCCGTGCTGTACCGCATCCTGCATGCGCACCATCCGCGCACCGGTACGAAGTGGAGCATCTATCCGAGCTACGATTACGCGCATGGCCAGTCGGACGCGATCGAAGGCATCACGCATTCGATCTGCACGCTGGAGTTCGAGGACCACCGGCCGCTCTACGACTGGTTCATCGAGAAGCTGCCGGTGCCGTCCAAGCCGCACCAGTACGAATTCGCACGGCTGAACCTGACCTACACGCTCTTGTCCAAGCGCGTGCTGACCCAGCTCGTCCGTGACGGTCATGTCGCGGGCTGGGACGATCCGCGCATGCCGACCATGGCGGGCATGCGCCGCCGCGGCGTGCCGCCGGCCGCCCTTCGCGAGTTCGTCAAGCGCATCGGCGTTGCCAAGGCCAACAGCGTGGTCGACGTCGGCATGCTGGAGTTCTGCATTCGCGAGGAGCTGAACCGCACGGCGCAGCGGCGCATGGCGGTGCTGAAGCCGCTGAAGGTCGTGATCGAGAACTATCCGGAAGGGCAGACCGAGGAGCTCGAGGCGATCAATCACCCGGATGATCCATCGGCCGGCACGCGCAAGATCACGTTCGGCCGCGAGCTCTACATCGAGCAGGACGACTTCATGGAGAACCCGCCGAAGAAGTTCTTCCGCCTGTCGCCGGGCACCGAGGTGCGGCTGCGCTATGCCTATTTCGTCAAGTGCACCGGCGTGATCAAGAACGACGCGGGCGAGGTGGTGGAGCTGCGCTGCACCTACGATCCCGCAACCAAGGGCGGTAACGCGCCCGACGGCCGCAAGGTCAAGGCGACCATGCACTGGCTGGCGGCGGCGACCTCGAAGCCGGCGGAGATCCGCATCTACAACCAGCTGTTCTCCAATCCGAGCCCGGACGCTTCGAACTTCGCGGCCGACCTCAATCCGAATTCGCTGGAGATCCTGTCCGATGCGCGGGTCGAGGCTTCCGTTGCGGAGAGCAATTCGACCGCGCCGATGCAGTTCGAGCGCCAGGGCTACTTCGTGCGCGACAAGGACTCGACCCCCGGCAAGCCGGTGTTCTCGCGCACCATCGGCCTGCGCGACACGTTCGCGAAGGAAGTCGCGAAAGGTTGATGCGCAATGAGCAGCGAAGCCGACGCCATCGTTTCCGACGTCATCGCGAAATGGTGCGCCGGCTTTGCCAAGCTCGACGCCGTGGCGCTGTCGTCGCTGTACGCGACGAACGCGTTCTTCTTCGGCTCCAACCCTAAACTCTATCGGGGCAGGGACGGCGTCGCCGATTATTTCAACGGGCTGCCGCGGTGGCGCAAGCCGAGCGCGGCCTTTTCCGACGTGCAGGCGGCGCAGGCCGGCCCTGACCTGATCAACATGGCCGCGACCATCGCGTTCGATCTCGCCGGCGAGCGCCCCGCTCTCGTCGTCAAGATGAGCTGGGTCCTCATCCGCGAGGACGGCGAGTGGAAGATCGTCAATCATCACGCCTCGTCGCAGGCACCGCTGATTTAGCTATCGCGCTTAACCAACCGGTTTCGTCATTCCGGGGCGCGACAAAGTCGCGAGCCCGGAATCCATAACCACCAGCGTGAGTATGGATTCCGGGCTCGCGCCAGGTGGCGGGCCCCGGAATGACAGAAGAATACGAACCGAAGCTCTCTCCGCGCGTTGAGGTGGCTCCAACTAAGGATTCCGCCATGCAGAACATCGCAGAGCATATGGAAGTCATCGGCGCCGACGGCGTCCACATCGGCACCGTCGATCGCGTCGAAGGCAACCGCATCAAGCTGACCAAGAAGGACAGCGGCGAGGGCAGCCACAAGGGGCACCATCATTTCATCGACAAGAGCCTCGTTGCCGACGTTGAGGGCAACAAGGTCCGGCTGTCGGCCAAGGCCTCGGTCGCGGTGACGATGGAAGAGGAAAAGTAGGGCGCCGCTCCGCCCGTTCCTGATCTGTACCGCTATTCGCCCGGTCGCGCGTTCCGGTAGCCTCCGCACCCGTCGCGTATCGTAAGGTGCAGGGGAATGGCGGAGGCGGGCCGGCCAGGGCGCTCCCAGGGAGTTGCGGGGACGTGGCCGGTCGGCCGCGCCGCACCGGCCGGCGGCTTTGCGCCGGCGGGCCTTGGCATCTGGCCGGCAATCGTCGGAACGCTGCGCGAATGGGCCCGCGCCGAGGCCGGCCCTGGCCGGCTGCTGCCCTGGGTGCCGGTCGCCTTTGGTGGCGGCATCGCGCTGTATTTCGCCGCCGATCATGAGCCGGTGCTGTGGGTCGTTGCCGCCACGGCGGCCGTTCTCGCGCTTGGCGCGGTCCTGCTGCGACGGAGCCGGCTGTTTGCCCTGGCGATCATGATCGCGGCGGGTGTGGCCGGCTTTGCCGTCGCAACCTGGAAGACGGCGCGCATCGCCCACACCGTGCTGGCCAAGCCGCTCTATTCGGTGTCGCTGTCGGGCTTCGTGGAGGCGCGCGACATCCGCGAGCGCACCGATCGCTTCGTGCTGCGCGTCAGCGCGATGGAGGCGCAGCGCAGCGACGTCAAGCTCGAGCGCGTGCGCCTGTCGGTGCGCAAGGGCACTGCACCGGAGGTCGGCAGCTTCGTGCAATTGAAGGCGCGGCTGCTGCCGCCGATCTCGCCGGTGCGTCCCGGCAGCTACGATTTCTCCCGCGACATGTTCTTCCAGGGCATCGGCGCCTCCGGCTTCGTGATGGGCGCGATCACGGCCGCACCGCCGCCGGATGCCGTCGGCTCGCGGCTGCGCTACGCGGCCTTCATGCAAGGCTTGCGCGATGCGATCGATGCCCGCATCCGTGCGACGCTCGAAGGCGACAATCGCGCGAT